>NZ_BNJF01000003.1 GCF_016587355.1 Ktedonospora formicarum
AGTACCTGTGGCGAGCCGTCGATCAGCATGGCAATGTGTTGGATATCCTCGTGCAGAGTCGGCGCAACAAAAAAGCGGCCAAACGCTTCTTTCGCAAGCTGCTCAAAGGACTCCAATACGTTCCGCGAGTCATCATCACGACAAACTGGCGAGCTATGCTGCCGCCAAGAAAGACATCATGCCAGGCGTCGAGCATCGCCAGCACAAGGGCTTGAATAACCAAGCGGAGAACTCGCACCAGCCAACACGGCAACGTGAACGTACGATGCGCCGTTTCAAATCCCTGGTCACGCGCAACGCTTTCTCTCTGCTTTTGGTTTGATCTCTGATCATTTTCGTCCCAAACGACATCGTTTCCAGGCCGGGGAGTATCGTACCATCATGCAGGAACGATTCCAGATATGGAATGAGGTAATTGGAAGGGAAACAGTCGCATAAGGCCGAATCTGCCTCCTTGATACTCAGCTTCTTTTCTCTCTCTCTTGTCTCTTCCTTAAAAAGCTCTTCTCTTATTTCATCAAGTTGACAATACCTGGCATATACATTCAGGAAAGCTAATTGCAATTACTGTGATTAAATTGGCGTTTGCCTATCTTTTACTAGCTGTAAAAAAGCATTCTGAGATTTTGAGCACTTCTAACCCCTTAATGCTTTTCTAGCTCTCATTCCTTCTAATTCTCATCCATACTAGCAGACATCAAGTGTCTGGAGTTAGACTGACTGGCATATATTTGAGAAGACTTCGTATTTTAGTATAAGCAATAAGATGTTCTGCTTGTACTATTCTTGTATAAGCAGAAAAATTGACAATCCAAGACACGCCTTTTGTAGACCAACGAACATACTTATCGTAAGCACCCCCAACCAATTACACCTGAAATGAGTAAGAGTGAAGACCTGTGCTCTATATTCACTTTATACCTCTGAAAAAATTTATAATGAAAGGCAACACAGGTATGAAACGTTTTGTGCTTGTACTTGAGATCATAGGTGTTCTCTTCCTAGTAGGAGTCGTATTCTTCAATCAACAGCAGGCTACAGGAAGCACAGCAGCCGTTCGTCTCATAACTTCTTATTGGCCTTTGTCTGCGCCAATCATGGAACAGCCTTCAGACAAGGTTTCCATAACCCACCAGCCTACCACATATTGGCCAACAAATAGCCTCACCAGGGTCGGCAACACATTCTTCACTCACCAACAGGCAGTAGAAAACACAGCTGTTTCAGCGCCTACTCGGTTTATGGCGGATCTACTTTTCGCGAAGCCCTCTATTTTTTGGCCAACAAATCGTCTCTTCCAGGTAGGATATAGTTTTGCATCAGATCCCTCCAGCTACTGGCCGAATGAATATCCCCTGATCTTTTGGCCTGGAGGAGCACTCCCTAACATAAAAGTGATAGGTCCTCAACTCAACTCAGCACCATTCACCTACTGGAATGGAGGGAAATCCGTAGCGCCCAGCCTGTATTGGAAAAACTAGCACATTCCATATACATCAATACCATCCTCTCGCATATACTTAGAACCCTGTTTTCTCATAACCCTACAGTTGTAGATGAAATGGTAGCTTCTCTGGAGAAGCCTGATCAGCATTCCTGGCTCGCATGAGCAATCGGATTGTGCTCTCTTTTTGTCGCCTCTTGTTTGATCGGTTCTCCAGAGAGTGGCGTGGAGAGAACAATGGATGTGGTGACAGGTCCAGAACCCATGAGTTGATTGAGGACCTGTTCCAAATGGGTGATCGATGTGACCACCAGTTTCAACAGAAAACTCTCATTTCCTGTGACACGGTGACATTCCAACAGTTCAGGGAGTTCCGCCATGAGGGCACGCAGACCGGCCTCGGTCTGGGGAGTCGTGGTAATGCGAACAAATGCCGTCATGGGCAAGCCAACCTTTGCCGCATCGACGCGCGCTCCATAGCCAGTAATCACCCCGGCATCTTCCAGTTTGCGCACTCGTTCAGCAACAGCTGGGGTAGAAAGTCCCACCCGTCGGCCCAGTTCAGGAAAAGAAAGCCGCGCATCTTTTTGCAACTCACGCAGGATACTCCACCCCGTCTCATCCAGCGGACGATCATCTTTGAAAGTCATCGCACCATTTCCTTTCGATTTTGAAAGAAGTATAGCATATCGCTTTCAGAAATGAATGTACTTGGTACCGCTTTCCTGTTATACTCTGCACAGACAAGCAGACCTTTCAAGGAGATCCCATGACAAAAACCTTTTCGGAACAAGAAGTTCTCGCCTTCGCGCGTCATGCCTATCGAGAAGGAAACGCCGCCTTCGGGGTGGAACGAGACTACTGCGCATTACTCGTGATCGATATGCAGGAGGAGTTTGTCAAACCACACTCCACGCCCTTCTGGGTTCCAGAAGCCACTCGGCAGGTTCCTCTCATCAAGCAACTGATCGAAGCGTGCCGTGCAAAGAGCGTTCCGGTCATTTATACAGCCTTTGCCAGAACTCATCATTACCTGGATCGGCCTCTGGCCGGGCCACTCATGCCCAATCGCTACGCTGAAGAAGACGCTGCCTGGTTTCGCGATGGCGTCATCTGGCACGAATTGGCACCTTTAGAAGACGAGATCGTGCTCTACAAGCCGTCGTATGGCGCATTTTACGATACCCCCCTGGAAACGATCCTCAAGAACCTACACAGGGACACGGTGATCATTTGTGGTACTCTCACCAATTTCTGTTGTGGAACCACCGCTCGGCAGGCGTATGAACGCGGCTTCAAGGTCATCTTCGGCAGCGATATCACCGCCACCGATGATCCTGCGATGCAGGAGCCCGAATTACAGGTGCTCAGAAAAGGCTTTGCGAAAGTCCTCTTTCTTGACGAGATTCTCGAACAGATCTCCCGGCTTTGAGGCGTTCCGCCACCACGATCTCTGTCTCGAAAGGAGATGTCTCCATGCCTCTTTATGCCTCCTCTGCCTTACCTGAAGAGGTATGGGCCACCGCCTTCAACAAGCTGGGCCAGCGGATCAGACAGGCTTTTGTGCGGCCCGAATCCTCTCAGCTGGCGCTTGTCTATGTGCAGGGATGAATGGGGATGGCGGAACGAAAAAATGGATGGCAAGTAGCGGAAGCGGTGGGAGCAGCCACCCCCTATGCCATCCAGCATCTGTTGGATCGAGGAAAGTGGGACTGCGATAGAGTACGAGATGCGTTGCGTGCCTATGTCTCGGAGAGTCTTTCGACGCCTGAAGCAGTCGTGGTCATCGACGAGACGGGCTTTCTTAAAAAGGGGAGCAAATCAGTCGGCGTGCAACGACAATACAGTGGCACGGCGGGACGGATCGAGAATTGTCAAATCGGCGTGTTTCTTTCCTACGCAAGCGCACGTGGACATGCCTTATTGGACCGGGAATTGTATTTGCCGAAAAGCTGGGTAGAGGACAAGGAGCGCGGGTACGGCAAGTTTTTTTGCGCCGAGAGGCGGTAATAATGAGAAGATTCCGCTCATGGGAACTCAATAGAAGGATGGAGGAGCGAGGGCATACACCCTCGCTCCTCCATCCTTCAGTCCCCATACTTGGTTAGTATGGGGACTCGATCAGTTCGCGTGCCGGCTCGGGTCGTCGAACCCCAGCGGCATCCTGCCCTCCGACGCCTCCTGGGCGTCGTAGGTCTCCTCGACGGTTGCCGAGTCCTGGAGTTCCTGGGTCTCGATCTTCTCGTACTCAGGGCTCTCGGACATGCCTGTCTCCTTCCGACTTCATCCTGGACTTCCAGGGTGGGCACTTTGCCCAATCTCATCCACACCTCGGAGAGGATGGCTGAGAAGACTTGGTATCATCAGAAACGCAGGAAGAGAACGAGCGTTCTCAACACGAGAACTGTGTTCGCTTCGTTTTCACGAAACGCCATACAAGCCCTTTATGACACGTCTGCAACAGACTTTTTGAGGTCGGAGCCATGCCTAAAGGGGCATGTTTTGGTGCCGTTCCTTGCGTCTGATCTAGGAGGTTCACTGGGGCTGCTGATCGATGGATCGCGCGCCAAAGGTTCTCAACCAAATGCGCCGCTGAGGAACGATACACAATCCAATGCAAAGAGTATAGAAAATGAAATGCATAAATGAGGTATGTATCTGCGTGCAAAAAAACTTGCCGCACCCAAGGAGCGCTGCCGAGAAGCTCATGTGCCAGATTCGGTGACGTTTGCGACCAAGCCGGAGTTAGCGCAGCGCATGCTTGAACGAACCTTGGATGCTAGTCTTCCCATCGCCTGGGTTACAGGAGATACGGTCTATGGGAGTGCCCAGTTACTGCGGAAGGCTCTGGAGGATCGCCGACAGGCATATGCCCTGGCGGTAACCTGCAAAGAGCAGATAGAAGTGGGAAGCGTTCGCAAACGAGTAGATCAGTTTGTCCAGGCTCTTGCGAGAGGAGATTGGCAGGTATTGAGTGCAGGCGCAGGCAGCAAAGGCCCGCGCCTCTTCGTATGGACACGTATCGAGCTGGCAGCACCAGAGACCGAGGGGTGGCAGCGCTGGCTGTTAGTGCGACGCAGCTTAGAGAAGGGCGCGAAACCTGCGGAGATGGCCTATGTATTGATTTTTGCTCCCACTGGCACCTCTCTGGAGGAGATGGTCGAGGCGTTCGGCGCGCGTTGGACAGTGGAAATAGTCTAATCGCAAATGACAAAAACGAATCTGCTCATTTTTGGGAGAGAGGGGGATCACATAGCGGATCTCCACCTCTTCTCCAGTGACCACGACACGATCAACAAGTAACTCAATGAGTTGTCGTTTTTGCTCAAAGGTAGCTTGAGCCAATCCTTGCTGCACGCGTTGGCAAAAGGTTTCAATGCATTGCACCATAGCGGCTAACTCATCACGGCGTCCAACACTGGCTTCTAGCTGGCGAACCTGTTCGGCAACGGATTGGAGCCGTTGCTCCAACTCCTGGTGCCGTCGTTTGTACTCTCCTAACTGAAGTACATTGGCCAGGTAAGCGTCAGTGAGGCGCTCCATCTGATGTTCCAGGCTCACGCGGGCTTTGCGCAAATTCTCGCGTCGCGCATGCAGTTCTTGGGGAAGCCACAGTCCTCCCTGAGCCCGCTGGAAGGCGGCAACGATGTGCTCAGGATGCCGGAGAATTTCACACATATCCTGCCATACCAACTCGTCGAGTTGCTGCGCTGGAATGTAACGAGAGGGGCACTTCTCGTCGCGGCAGGAGTAGATCGGAGCTTTCTTGCCGCGACAGGCATAGTAGGCGTATCCTCCCTCATGGTTGCGGCCCATGCACGCCAGACGGCAAACGCCGCAGCTCACCAGTGCCCGCAGCAGGTACTGATGTGCCGTATTGTTGCGGCGAGCGAACTGCTGGTTGTGAGCCAATTTCTCCTGGACCAACTCAAATTGCTCCTGACTCACGATAGCTGGCACCTGCGCCACGGCGATCCACTCTTCTCGCGGAGTATGCGGATGACCACCATGGTCTCGCCCGACAGGAGCCAGAGGAGAGTGGCGTTGGTGCGAAGGAGTACGACGAGTACGACCAAGATAGACCGTTCCAGTATACGTTGGATTGGAAACAATCCCCCGCACACTCGCTTGATTTCAACGAGACCGCCCATAGGGACCTCTCTCCCTGACATATTTTAGCTAGAGAGGAAGCGAGCAGAAAAAGAGACCGTCCAAAGAGAAGAAAGCAAAAATTATTCTCGGAGGAACGGCCTCAATGGATGCATCCGCTTTATTATGGGAACGATGGAGCGCTCAAGTCAAGGAGTTGTTTCCAACGATCCATGGGCATCAAAAGAAAACGCTCGCGTTCTTTGTCATCGGCATCGTGTTATCAGGAAGCGCAGTGCTGCAACGGGTGGCTGAGAGTATCAGTTTGCAGGGCATCAATCCAGCGAAGATGAACAGTATTGAACGGAGACTCGCTCGTTTTCTCGCCAATGATTGGGTCAAGGTCATGAACATCTGGGACGTTTTTTTATCGCAGGTGCTTGAATTCTGGCATGGGAAGTCGTTGCGTTTCGTGCTTGATTGTACGCCATTGCGCCATGATGCAACCATCGTGTACCTGGGTTTGCTCGTTCACTCACGGGTCTTGCCAGTTGCCTGGGCAGTGATGCCAGCTCAAGAGAAATGGGAAGAGAAGCAATGGCACATTGTGGAACGTCTGCTGGATCGCATTATCCCGCATCTCGCCGGGGGAGACTGCACCTTGCTCGCCGATCGAGGGTTGGCAGGTTTTCCGTTGGTGAAGATCTGTCGCGATCGGAAGTTTCACTATCTCTTGCGGGTCTGCAAGGAACATACCTGTCAGCGCAAGATGGGCAAAGGGTGGAGTTCCTGGTGCCGTTTTGATGCGTTTGTGCAGAAAACGGGACAGCAATGGTATGGCTGGGCAAAAGTCTGGCAAGAGGATACGATTGAAGCCTATGTGAGTGCCTGCTGGATGCCCGATTGCGAAGAAGGCTGGATCCTGATTTCCGACCTACAAGCAGGCAAACGGCGTGTGAACGAGTATGCATTACGCATGCGTGTTGAGTCAACCTTTCAGGACAGCAAACGTCGTGGATGGAACCTGGAAGCCAGTTTGATCAAAGATGAAGCTCGCCTGGATCGCTTGCTCTTGGCACTCTTTTTGGCGATGTGGTGAGTCAGTCATCTGGCGGCTTCCTGCATGCATCATGGCAAACGCGATCGCTTTGATCGACATGATCGACGTGACAAAGGTATCTTTCGTCTCGGACGTCTCTGGCTCCTGGATATTTTGCGTCGAACGAGCAATCAAGCTGATCTGGTTCACTGCTTACCGTTTCGCAAGCTCGCTACCAGATGGCACTTTTCCATGCGCTTTTAAAATGTGTCAGGGAGAGAGACGCCTCTCCCTGATGCGGCGCGAGGATAAATTGCTCTCCCCTGCCGCGCGCCTTCTGCTCGGTGCTCTCCCCTATTTTAGAGCATGGCCTGGAGGCGATACGTGGCGTGGCATTAGAGGGTGAATAGTGTGCGGCTGAAACCCGGGCCAGGTCCGCTGGGAGAGTATGACGAACTGCATTTTGCAAGATACGGTTTCGATGGGCAAGAGTCGAGCATAATGCCTCGATGATAGCGCCTGGATAATCACATGTACGAGTCTCCTACAAGCGGAAAGGAGGGGCCGCCCTCGGGCGGCCCCTCCCTTCACATCACTGTGGGCTTGCGGTGCTCATCGGCCCAGGGTGAGCTTCACCCCACCTTTCTTCAAGGCGGAGTTCGTCTTGAGGGCGGCGAAGATGAGACCGCCGACCACGCTCTTCACCTGGAACTTGACGGTGTACTCGGTGGTGATCACCTCGTAGATATAGTCCGGAGTGTCGTCGCACGTGTAGTCCACGCCCCGGAGGATATGGTTGAGGATGGTGTCAGCGATCTCGCGCACCTCGTCGCGCACGGCGGTGACGGTGTCGAGTGCGGCGTTGATCGGATGGGCCTCGTCCTTCGGCCTCTTCATGGTGCTCTCCCTTGCTGTACAGCGTCAGGACACCCGGATGGGTCTCCTGGAGGAAGACACGAAGTGCTTGATGTGTCCAGAGCCTCAAACATCCACTCGCTTTCAGGTGAGTCGAGTAGCATTTGAAGATCTGGCAACAACGCAGACATGGAGAGTGAGCGTTGCAATCCTATATGTGATAGTTCTCTTGCTGAGGCGTAGAGCCTTTTCCTTCGTCAACCATCTCCGCGCGAAACGCAGCAGGAGGCAGTGACGAAGCCTTCTCAGGTGGAACCATTCCTTTCAGAAGGTGAGTAGATCAATACATGTAATAGTAGCATTTTCCTTGGAAAAATGCAAGTCGTGTTTTCTCAATTTCCTAAACAATGTACATGCTTCTTTACTTTCCTTGTGCTATGCGGGATGGGGCTGGTCATACGTCCGCGCTGGTATCGATCTGTACCAGGTCTTCCTGCACAAAGCCAGCGGTGAAATTAAACTCGTCGAGCGCATCCAGGGCGGTGCGTGCTGATTGCCAGATAAGGCGTATGAGAGGTGAGGAACAATTACCCGAAAATCTTTTTTACCTCGGATCTTCTATCAGCAGCAAGCTGGAGCGCGGGCGATGCCACCCATGTCTGAGGTGGATCGAGCGCTATGCACCGAGAGCGATGGGTAATGCAGTGCGCCGCATCAGCGGCAGAAAGTGAGCGTACCAAAAAGGTATTAGAACTGATGGACGGTTCTATGCACTCCTCGCTTACCCCAACCCTCGAAAGAGGGTTGTGTTGCAAGAAGTAAGCGGATCTGCTACATTTGAGAGAAAAGAGCAAAAGAGGACTCATCATGACCGAGCTGCACCCATTCAAATGGCGTCATTTTCAAGCCGACATCATTCTCTTGTGCATCAGGTGGTATTTGCGCTATTCTTTAAGCTACCGCGATCTGGAAGATAGGATGCTGGAGTGAGGTCTGCATGTGGATCATACGACGATTTACCGCTGGGTTCAGCGCTATGCTCCTGAGCTCGAACGACGTTGCCGCCCCCATTTGAAACCCACGTCTGATTCCTGGCGTGTTGACGAGACATAGATCAAGGTCAAAAAGGAATGGACGTATCTGTATCGGGCTGCTGATTCGCAGGGGAACACGCTCGATTTCTTTTTCAGTCCAACCAGAAATGCAGAAACTGCCAAGTGCTTCTTTCTGAAAACCTTCGCTGCGTCTCATGCCACAGAGCCACGGGTGATCAACGTGGACAAAAACGCGGCCTATCCCAAAGCATTCGCTGAGTGAAAAGCGGAAGGGCACATCCCTAAACACTGCGAATTACGACAGGTCAAGTATCTCAACAACCTGATTGAACAAGATCACCGCTTCATCAAACGGTTGACGAAACCTGGGATGGGCTTCTTCTCGATTGAGACAGCATGGCAAACATTACAAGGCTACGAGATGATGAATATGCTGAGGAAAGGACAAGTGCAAGGAGTGGACAAAGGCGATGTGGGAAGGCAGGTCGCACTGGTCGCCAAACGCTTTGGAGTGGCAGCCTAACTGAACGAGGAGAACCTCCTCACGTCCATCTCTCCTTCGTCGTAGTTTTTGCAACACAACCCCTGTTCCTGCCGCTCGGTGATTTTCGGGTGCTCCCCTCGCTTCCCTCTCAGTTCGTGGCAATATTCTTCCTGTCTCCCTCGCTTCCGATCGATATCTGTTCTTTACCAGACGACATAGGGAGGGGAGGATTCATGGTTCATCTCATCACGTATACTCGTCGATTTCCCAGATGAAGTGGCTGACAAGGATGACAGCATTTTCAGGATCACCTGAAGAAGATACTGGCTGACAAAAGGAATCGCCAGACAACTTTTCGATCCGGCAAGCCGCGCCTTCAAGCGATCCACGACGCCATTATGATGCATCAGCATGAGAATGAGGGTATGCGTGAACTGAGGTTTAGTCATGATATACTGTACCACTCCATACCCACTCACATCAGGGAGCACACTATTGAGCACAATGAGATCAGGAACCACAACGTCAGGTTGCCTCAACCTTTGCATGGCCTCCACGCCAGTAGAAAAACTCTGGACCACAAAGCCTTCACTCCTCAGACAAGTCTCAACCATCTCACGAATGGTGGAGGAAGCATCAATGACCATGACTCGGACCAGCCACTGAGATGACTTCCTCTCGTCAGAAGCAGAACAATGTTTTCTGCTTTCCTTCTCACGCTCACTCATTGTTCATGTTCCTCTGCTCGCTGCCATATGCAGCCATATGCTTCGCAAGGTAACGGATTGTGCCCACCTCACAATCACTCATCACATCGCAACGTTGCTCTAAGCGATCGAGGCTCCCTCCCAAGGCTCTCAGGCTGGGACACAACGCCCTCTCCTTCCCGCCATACGAAACACCCACGTTTAGGCACTTAAGCAGCACACATGGTGCGCTCGATGGCGTTGGAGAAGCAGCTCTGCATGGCGTGGGCAAATCCCATGCGAGCCATTCCCTAATTCCAGACCCTGCTCACACAGACACCAGGCACACCGTGGGCACTGCCATTCTGCGGGACTCCTCCAGGATGGTTCGTCACTCATCCGGCTTCTTTCCTGCTGCTCTTCTATCATTACTCGACTGTTTCTCATCTCCTACTCCTCTTGTAACATTGATACATGCTCCTTTCTCAACCACCCTCCTGGCTAGAAGGAACATCGCCCGGCGATCATGCGCTCAAGCGGTTTTCGTCACGCAGTCGCGGATCATTTCTTTCTTCCAAGAGAGTATAGAAGGAAGTTCTGGAGCCGTCACTTCTTTTGAGGTGACATCTCAGGTGTCACCTCACTTCACCTCACTTCATACTGACGTGGCTACCTGCGCAGAGCTGCAGCAGCGCTTGCCATCGTATGTTTGCACAGTATTGAGAGCAAAAGGGCAATGAAGCACACGAAGAGTTGGCGAAGGATCTTGCAGAAGAGTAGGAACGTGACGACCCGAAACGCTCTTTCGTCTTCTCATGCATTGCTTGACGAAAGCAGCCCTCCGCTCAGCCCCCCCTCGCTCTTCACCAGGCCATCTGCTATGATACAAAGAGCAGAAAGAGGAAGTGATTGTAGAGATTTTCCTGTCCTATCTGGTTTGTGCCTCTACAATCCTAGAGGTATGAGAACCTGTGTACAGCTCCAGAGCCCACGACAAGCCTATCAATGGTACACGAGGAAGTCACTGATCATCCGGATGGCAGACCACTTCACATGACTTCACCATGTGCTGTTCCTCTCAAGCAGGCAGAAAGGAGGGGGCCAATGGCAAAATCCTACTACCGTGAGCGAGACTATACATTTGGGCAAATGATGCTCACGCTCCGAACGGCCATTGGTTTCACCCAGGCGGGACTTGCCGCCTTCCTCGGGGTCTCCCGACGCGCGGTCGCAGAATGGGAGGCAGGCAGCAATTATCCCAAAGTCGACCACCTCAAACGATTCATTGCGCTGGGGGTTCAACAACAGGCCTTTCCCGCTGGTCAAGAAGCCGAGGAGATCCGCGCATTGTGGAAAGCGGCACATCAGAAGGTGCTGCTCGATGAACCATGGCTCGCTGTGCTCCTCGGTCACCCACCGCACTCACGCACATCTGGTGAATTGCCACCCATTGAAGCAATCAGTAGCAGGAGATCGGCCATCCCGTCAACTGCCGCTGAGTCACAAGTGGATTGGGGAGACGCCCTCTCTGTCTCGGCGTTCTATGGACGCGACCACGAGCTGGCTCTGCTAACCCAATGGGCCGTGCAGGAACGCTGTCGCGTCATCAACGTGCTCGGGATGGGAGGCATTGGCAAGTCGGCCCTGGCAGTCAGCACGATGCACCGATTGGCCCCCCACTTCGACGTGGTCATCTTTCGCTCCTTACGGGACGCGCCTTCATGCGAGGCACTGCTCGAGGATGTCCTGCAGGTGCTCGCTCCTCAGTCCCTTGAGGCAATTCCTGCCACGCTCGGTCAACGCATCAGCCTCCTGCTGCAGCAACTCCGCACCGTTCGCACCCTCCTCGTGCTTGATAACCTGGAAGCGCTTCTGGAAGAAGGGGAACCCCAGGGACGGTTCCGCGCTAGTTATGAAGGCTATGGGCACATGCTGCGCCGGGTCGCGGAAACAGCCCACCAGGGCTGCCTGCTGCTCACCTCACGAGAAAAACCGGCGGAGGTACGACCGCTGGAGGGCAAGCGTTCCACTGTGCGCTCATTGCGTCTCTGCGGACTCGATCGTGCCGCGTGCGAGCAGCTCTTCGCGGAGCAAGGGCTCGCTGGCACAGAGGAAGAGCAAGCACAGCTTGCAGCATTGTATGCTGGCAACCCGCTCGCCTTGAAGATCGTCGCCGAAACAATTGTTGAGCTGTTCGAGGGAAACATCGGCCCATTTCTCGAGCAGGGGGTGGTCATCTTTGGCACCATCGATGACCTGCTTGACGAGCAATTCGCCCGACTTTCTGCCTTGGAACAGACCGTGCTGCGCTGGTTGGCCATTGTCCGAGAACCGGTGACGCTTGATGAGCTTCTGGCAATGTTCGTCATTCCCCCGCCACGCACCCGCCTGCTGGAAGCTATGGATGGCCTGCGCCGTCGATCGTTGATCGAGTGTGGGCATCGCCAGGGTAGTTTCACACTGCAATCGGTGGTCCTGGAATACATGACGGCAACACTGATCACTGAAGGCACCAGCGAACTGCGGCGGCACCAGATGGATCTCCTTCGCCATCACGGCTTTGAGCAAGCAGATGCCAAAGAATACGTGCGGCAGACTCAGGAGCGTCTTCTGGTCATCCCACTGCTCACGAGCCTCCAGCGCGCCTTCCTCAATCCAGAAGAGGTGGAGGAGGCGCTCTGCTCACTGCTCGACCAATTTCGCAACCAACCTGATGCCGTTCAGGGCTATGGACCAGCGAACCTGATCGCGCTGCTGCGCCTGGTGCGTGGGCACCTGCGCGGACTTGATCTTTCGTGGCTCGTGATCCGAGGTGCCTCCTTGCAAGGGGTTGAGATGCAAGATACATCCCTGAGAGAATCAAAACTCCAGGAGACGGTGTTCACCGAAGCACTGGCCGCAACGGGAGTGGTCGCTGTGAGCCGCACGGGCGAATACTGGGCAGCTGGTAGCTGGCGGGGAGAAGTACGAGTCTGGTGTGAGGAAGGTCACCGCTTACATCTCGTCTGGCAAGCCCATACCGACACGACATTCATCCTTGTTTTCAGTCCAGATGAACGGACGCTGGCGACTGGAAGCTGGGATGGCACCGTCAAGCTCTGGGATTTGCAAAGCGGTATTTTGCTCTGGACCCAGTGGCATGCTGGCCCCATCTTCAGCGCTGTGTTTTCCCCGGATGGACAAACCCTCGCCAGCGGCGGAGACGATGCAGTCATTCAGTTCTGGGATGTCTCCTCTGGTCGGAAGGTCCAGATGGTACCCCATCCAGGACCTGTCTTCGCTCTCGCATGGAGCCCCAATGGCCAATTGGTAGCCAGTAGTACCTTCGATGGAAGCATTCGGCTGTGGCAAATGCAAAGAAGCCAGCCACCTCCCTGCAACAGCGTTCTCAGGGGTCATACCAATTGGGTATTCTCCTTGAGCTTTGCCCCTGATAGCATCCACCTCGCAAGCAGCAGCTGGGACAGGACGGTCAAGGTGTGGGATGTCGTCAATGTCCGGCTGTGCTCGACATTGACAGGACACACCCAGCAAGTAGATGCAGTGGCTTGGAGCCCGGATGGCCATACCGTGGCGAGCGCAGGACGCGACATGGCTATCTGGCTGTGGGATATCACACAAAACCAGTATCGAGCAGTATTGCATGGACATACTGGAGCAGTGCATAAAATAGCCTTTACCCCTGACAGCCGTATCTTACTCAGTAGCAGCGACGATAGCACGATCCGGGTATGGGATACAACGAATGGATCGTGCCTCCGTATCATCAAGGGCTACGGAGTTTCGGTCTACGACCTAGCCTGGAGTCCGGATGGTCAGTGGTTGGCAAGTGCAGGTTCAGATCTGCTGGTCACGCTTTGGGAGAGAGCAGGAAAGTCTCCTCCCAGAGAATTGAAGGGCCACAGTTTCGCCGTACGTGGCGTTGCCTGGAGTCCGGATGGGCGGCTCGCCAGCAGCGGATGGGATAACGCAATCCGAATATGGGAACCAACCAAGGAGGAATGTCTCCAGGTTTTGCACGATCCAGACCACAACGACACCTTGTTCTACGGGGTAGCCTGGAACCCAAAGGGGAATTTGTTAGCTTGTGGAACCTATCTGTATGGTGTGCAGGTGTGGGATATGACAACCTCGACACGCCGTTGGATGAAGCGCCAGCACCAAACCTGGATTCATCATGTCGAGTGGAGCCCTGATGGTATGAGGCTCGCCAGTTGCGGAGATGATGGGAGCATTTGCCTATGGCAGGCAACTGATGGGAAACTCCTTGAGAAACTCCAGGGACACCGAGGAGGGACCATGAGTGTGAGGTGGAGCCCAGATGGCAAACACGTAGCGAGTGGAGGAGGGCAAGAGATATGGGTGTGGGATGTGACCAGTGGAAAAGGGCGCCAGATGATGCGAGGAGAACCAGGAAGGGTGTTAACCGTCGCCTGGAGTCCAGGGGGGGAAGTAATCGTGAGTGGAAATAGTGAAGGGAAGATACAATGGTGGGAAGTGCAGAATGGGGTGTGTCTGGCCATGCGGAAGGGACATTGTGGAGCTGTGCAGGCACTGCGAGTGAGTCCAGATGGACGCTGGCTGGCCAGCAGTGGTGATGACGGTGCGATCCGCATATGGAATCTGGAGACAAGGGAAATGGTACGGACATTGCGGCGGGATCGCCCCTATGAGCGGCTCAATATCACAGGAATCCGCGGGATAACGGAGGCACAGAAGACAGCGTTGCTGTCATTGGGGGCAATTGAGATCCACTCATAGTAGAGGCGGTAGTGTTGCAAAAAATTTAGAGCCGAGAAAATGGAGTGAGTAATTACAGCATAAGAAACATTGCTGCAGAGAAAAGGCGAATGTTCTACATCTTTTCCTCGTGGATGATGCTTATAGACGCCGTCAATTTACTGAGCTTTAATTTTTTGCAACACAACCCCTACATAAACCGTGCTTGATGGTCCTTGTTATTGCATTAGCCTTTGTGCTTTCTCTCCGCAGGATCGATGCTCCCTTGTTTGGGCAGGTTGTTTGGATGGTTGGAAGCTATTGCGGCGTTGAGGCAGGCGTCAGAGCCCTTTCCAAACATGTCCCTCGTCAGCAAGAATCACCACCAACGCAGATTGAATAGATCGAGAGAGGTTAACCACCCTGGCTAACCTCTCTTTTTTCAATGGACAACCACAGGTCGGGGAACAGTCCCCTCATGCACGACCTACACGCGCAAATATCTCTCACCTGTAACACAGTCCAGAACTGCATCTTCTCGCAATACAACAATGATGCAACACAGCCACGTTCCCTGAGGAACGTCCCAAAATCGCTTGTGGAAAGAGGGAACATGCTGCTAGAATAAGGGAGCGAAGAAGGCCATCTCGCATGAATGGCTTGCACATTGCTCAGGGAAGATCAGATGCAAGAAGAGATTCACATCGCATTCACCTTCGGTGAAACGCTTGCCGCAAACCCACACCTCGCTGACTACTTTCATCGATTGCATTTCTCTCCATCAGGTTCTGTGGAAATGGCCGATGGAGCCGGACTCTCAATCCTCTCAATCGTGAGAGGGAAATACGCACTTCATCCCATTGATCAACGCACAATCCAAGTCACCTTCTACGATCTGCGTGAGATGCATCCCTACAACAACAACAAACAGGTCCGCGAACTCGAGCCAAGCAGTGTCAAGGTGACTCGCGAGGAGGGGACGTTCGCATTTCGGCGCGTGTGGTGGGAGCGGCGAGATGAGGATGAAAGCCAATGGCCGTGTATGCTCTACTGGGCCAGATACGTTTTCGACCTCGATCCATTAGATCGACTCGCGAGCAATAGGCAAGGGAGCGCGTATCATCGTATCATGGTCGAACCTGACACCCGCTACTATTATTGCCAGGACGATCTGGATGCTGAGACGCTCACGCTCGCTGACCTCAACGACCTGGGAATTCCCCTGCAACCCGATGCCTCAGTTCGCGAAGCACAGAAAAACAAAATAGTTTGGGGTCACCGGTAGCTCATGCTATGCCTTCTTCACTCATCGGGAAACGGTTCCCCCTCCACATGCTGTCTCGAACGGTGACCTGCTCCACACTCTGTCTTACAAGCAGGCCATCATGGGCAAAACACCGTTGATAGCCTGCCATTCCTAAGATACCGAACTGCGCGAGAAGCAACGCGAGAGAGATCTTCTGTATGGGAAAATAGCCGCCAGAGGTCTGTCCTCTCACTACGAGACAACAGATGCCTCAAGAAACTCTCTAGCAATTGCACACAGACTCAGATGAAGCCTGGCAAAAGACGGTTAGGCAGAGTGGGCATTTTCACCCACTAGTTGTGCTTCAAAACTTCGGCTGTAAAATGAAAGCACCTCTTCTTCCCGGTCGATAACACGGTATCTTAGGTATTCCCACTGATCATTGCGTAAAGAGCGAATGACGAGTGGGAGTGTCAGATAACCAGCGCCCGCTTGTAATTGAAGCTCCTGAACATCGTCGAAAACGAGACGAAGTTGGCGACGATCATCACTTACTCCAGTACCGAGCCAGATTTCTACAGACAAGCTATATTTGCTGCTGTATGTATCAATCCATATCTCTTGTTGTCGGAGGTCAAGACGCTCAAACAGATCAAAGTAGCTGGGGTTAAGAGACAAGTAGTGGTCAAGTGCTTTATCGCTGTGTTCCATCTGTGATTTCCCTTTGCTGCGTTCTGTCTTGTATCCTACGTCTTTCGTTCTTATCTGGCAAGCGTTTCGTCATCACTGATACTCTTTGGAAATGATTGATAGCTACTCAGACTCTAAGGGGCAACGCGACTGAGCACACACGTCCTCGTCATTTGCAAAGTCGAGCACTTGTGCTTATTTATTGAAACGAAATACTTTTCATGAAAGAAGCCGCCCCCAAACTCGCCATCGCGAAAAGGAGCTTGCAAGGTAGCTGTCCAAGCAAAGACAAGGATGGAGACATGAACTGGTGTGCCGCCACATCGTGAATCACGAGGCACAGACAGTGTTTCAGGTCGACATCCGCTCTGGGCACAACCGCTATCGACGTGAGGATACCGAACACGTCTGGCTCCCCTGGCATTCCCAGCGTCCCTAAATGAAGAGCTAGGATCAGGGCTGATCCAGCCCCTCTCTCAAGATAGGCAATAAACAGAGACACACCAGGCTGATCAGCTCTCACGTTCGTCTCGTTACAGGTGTAGCACCTAGCTCACCACTTCTCGTATTGTTTCTCACAGGCAGGTGGCAACGGCTCGGGAGAGATCGCTCACAGTACCATGCGTAGACACATTGATGGCAACATAGTAGAATACACGCAGCTCTCTCTAGAAGATGAGGAATGTGTGGAAAATGAGAACGAGCGAATCAGTCGTGCTCCCGCTGCCTGAACACGCCCACGCCATACGCGAGGCGGCAATGCTCTTCACCGAACAATGTGAGGTCATCGCAACCATCGCGATCCGGGGACAGGTCCTCCTGGAGGATACCACCACGCGCCTCTTCCCAGACTGGGTCACCGTGAGTCAGCTTGATGATAGCCTGGACCTGCTTGGGTTGGGCGATGGCACGGAGTTGCCAGAGGATGCCCGCCTGCTCTGGGTGCGCCCCCTCCAGGCCGAATTCCGTCTTCAAGAAATGCCTGCGCCCCAGGACGGTGAGCCTCACCTCACTCCAGATGCCTCCACCCCTGGCTCCCCACCAGCCTAAGCTGGCCTTCTTACATGTACATTTACATTCGCCGATGTATGTGTGCGCTCGACATGCACTCTCCTGCACCTCACCCAGCAGGCGCATCATAGCCCATCACGCCCAAGGACAATACAGTGTATCAAGCATTCTTTTATTGCTACTTCGCCTCCTTCGCCGGAGCGCAAGAAATCTTTTTCTCGCGCGCCGACCGTAGCCTCCAGCACTGCAACTGCTGCTTCAAAAACAGAATAAGTAGATAAAATTGTCAACTAAAACATTTAGGACATTTTGACCGCAAAGTGACCGCTTCTTGTCCTGGTAGAAGATCCTTGTTTCTCATACACTTCAAAGAAAGACACGTTGCTAAGAAGCATGTGACACTCATCAATTAAGTCCACTCGGAGTTTTTTGTTGTTCGTTTCTTTCATTCTGTAAGCGTTTCTCTTGTGACAAGAAGAGAAAACAGAAAGGAATACCGATGTCTCGTAAGATGCTTCTGATTCTCCTACCAGGTCTGGTCCTCCTGCTCTGTATGACATTCCTGGTCAGTACTCCTACTCCCGCTCATGCTGCCCAGAGCACACAAACCACAATAAGCGCTTCACTCCATTCTCAAGATGCCCATCCATGCCCGCCAACCCTCTCCCTTGGTTCGACGGGGTATTGGGTGAAACGGCTGCAAGATCGACTGAACTGGTTCTACCAGCACACAGACTTTTTCACGTGGCAGTATCCCCTCAAAGAGGATGGGATATTTGGCCAAGGCACGCTGACCGCTGTGAAGGATTTTCAGGATTGGGACTTTCTCCACGTTGATGGTGTCGTTGGAAAACAGACCTGGTCTGCTCTCTACTTCTGCTAACACACTGCAGCATGGGGAGAAACACACCACCTGGACTCAGATGCTTGTCCAATCGTCACCTCACTTGCTCACTCAAAGCACATGTATTGGCACATCGACAGCGATCTCTGGAGGCCTGCGTTACATACACCCACGTCAGTGCCTCCTCCTCACCCAGCCACATCCACCACAGTTCTTCACTCCCAGGAACAATACAATGCAGCAAACACTGTCTCTTTTCGGCTGTTTTGCAAAAAGAGAGCTAATCTGTCAAAATAGAGAAAAGAAGAACAAGAGAACCAATCATGGCAGAGCAGCCCCCTTCAAATGGCACCATTTTGAAGCAGAGATTATACTCCTCTGCATACGCTGGTACCTTCGTTATTCATTGAGCTACCGAGATCTGGAGGAGTTGATGCTGGAACGGGGTTTGCATGTTGACCACACGACGATGTACCGCTGGGTCCAAAGATATGCTCCTGAGTTGGAAAAACGTTGTCGACCTCATCTCAAGGGAACAACTGACTCGTGGCGGGTGGATGAGACGTCTGTCAAAGTCAAGGGAAGCTGGATGTATCTTTACCGTGCAGTGGATTCCCAAGGAACGACCCTGGAGTTCCATCTGAGCGCTTCTCGTGATGCAGAAGCCGCCAAGCGCTTTTTCGCGAAAGCCCTGAGTGCCTCCCACACAGTGATTCCTCGCGTGATTACAGTCGATAAAAACGCAGCCTATCCCAAAGCCGTGACTGAAGGGAAAAATCGGCATGAAAGCTGTCCCAAATCAGACCAGTTAACCCTCTTTAAGAGAGAACACATGATACCCCTTCTGCTACGAGGTTCGCGTGGTGATCTGCTGAAGGCCCGTTCGCGATCGCATCGTCTGCTGAAATTGGAACAGAAGAGGGAGATATCAGGCTTCATTGAGTCATGCCTGATAGACTAACTCGGTCCCTTACGGTTAAGAACAAACCAACATCCTTGCGAGTTGGTAGGTGACTGGGTTCTGGTTCGTCCCCAGAGCAGTTCCTCCGTGTGTTCGTACGTTGAGGCATCATGGAGGAGACAGCAGGAACCGTGAGATGAGTTGGCCGCTCACCTCGTCGGATGAACCTCCTTCTGGAACATGAAGGAGAGGCCAATCGATTGCTCGTGTCATGCACCAATCAACCAATCCAAGGAAGGATTTCGCCATGAGCAGTTCCTTGATCAACAACGGGAAAATCATCTTCAACTCCCTAGTGGAGTTGACGCCTGAACAGCAGGTTGACGCGATCCTCTCGACGCTGCGCGCGTCGGAGGAGCCGCTCAAATGCGGGAAGATGGCGTGGCTGATGAACAATTGTCTGTCCACGGAGCAGCATCGAAAAATCAGCAAGGTGCTGCGCGCCAGGAGCGTCAACGGCGGGGAAGCCTTGGCGCTCTTCTGGGCGATACCTGTGCCGTTGACCGAGCAGTAGCACCTGGAGATCTCCCAGAGCTCCTAATGCGTTGGGTGGAGGAAGTCTGACTCGGAAGTCGGACCACGCCACCCATCGTGGGATGAACACGGCACCGAGCAAGAAGGAATACGGGCGGACCCGCGACGTGTACACGCCTACCAGGCGTGTGCATGGCGCGGTCCGCTCGCTTCACTGGGAGCATTCGGGTGTTTTCTGATGCCATCCAGTTGCCTCGTTTGGGAAGGCTCCGACTCAAAGAACATGGCTATTTCCCTCTGGATGGCAAGATCAGCAGTGCGACCATCCGTGAGCAAGCAGGCAGGTGGTACGTCTCGATCTGTGTGCACGAGGATGCGAAAGATCCCCAGCCAGCCAGAGGTAACATCATTGGGGTTGATCTAGGGATCAAACGGTTGGCGACCCTCTCGGATGGACGCACCTTCGAGAACCCCAGGGCGTTGCGCAAGAAGATCACGGCACTCAAGCGAGCTTCACGACGTCATAGCCGCAAGGCCAAAGGATCACATAATCGCCAGAAAGCCAAGCAACACCTCTCGCGAATGCATGCCCGGATCGCCAACGTACGCAACGATGCCTTGCACCAAGCGACCGCTCAGATCGTGGCGAGAACCAAGCCTGATCAAGAGAGGCCGCGTGTGATTGTGCTCGAGGATTTGAACATTGCAGGCATGCTCAAGAACCGCCGGTTGGCTCGAGCCATCGCCGATGTGGGCATGTACGAGTTCAAGCGGCAGATCCTTTACAAAGCCGAGCAGGCAGGGGTACAGGTGCTGCTGGCCTCGCGCTGGGAGCCTTCTTCAAAAACCTGTTCGTGTTGTGGCTGGGTCAATGAGGCGCTCACCCTTTCGGATCGGGTTTTTGTCTGCCTGGAATGTGGAAACGTCCAGGATCGAGATGCCAATGCCGCCAACAATCTCGCGGCATTGGCACAATGAACATGGCGTACCGCAAGTTCTGCGGGAAGTGACGCCTGTGGAGCAGATGTAAGACAAGCGAAAGGCTTGCTGTCTGCATTGAAGCAGGAACCGAATGTTGAGTATGGCTTGTCCATATTTGGGGAAATTTCGGAGAACGGATATTCTCTTCCCTACGAGCGCAAAGAACTACGAGAGGCAGGATACAACTGGCCTTGTTTTCTCGTCTACTCATCGGCTCTATTGAGTAATGCTTCGATCAAGTCTACCTGAGTCGGACTCAAGGGCCCAAAACGCATGGCACCAACGTTCTCTTCGACCTGTGCGACTGTCTTGAAACCAGGAATAGGAACAGTGTGTTCACTGCGTGCCCAGATCCAGGCGAGTGCTCCTTGAGCCAGAGTGCGTCCATCATCGGTCAAGATGCGACGTACCTTCTCTAGCTTGCGCAAGAGGCCAGGAAGACGCTCATTGTTGAAGGGATTCCACGGCAGCTGAGAAAATCGAATGTCTTGCTGTCCAATCTGGTCTCTTGAAGTATATTTTCCACTCAGCAGACCCATCGCCAGGGGGCCACGATTGATACTTGCCAAGTGGTATTCTTCGCAAATGGCAAGCATATCTGGGGTGTCTGCGAAAATATTCAGGGTATGCTGAATAGCAGTACAATGAGGTCCCAGAGCAAACAAGCGTGCTCGCTCTGGATCATCGGTACTCCAACCATAGAAGCGGATTTTGCCTTCGGCTACCAGTTGTTCGAGAATCTCGCGTACCTCGAAGGCATGTTCGAGGTCATAATGGTTTTCGTGGAACTGGTAGAGATCTATGTAATCTGTTTGTAAACGGCGCAGACTGGCTTCACAGGCTTGACGGATGTACGTTGGCGAACACTCAAATCCGCCAGTAACAATGCGCGTTGCTTCATTGAACTGTGCCCCAAATTTGGTTGCGATGGTGACGTTCTGGCGCTGTTTTCCCAATGCCTGCCCAAGAATGTGTTCGCTATGTCCACAGCCATAAACAGCCGCCGTATCGAAAAAAGTTACACCAAGTTCTAGCGCACGATGGATGGCACGAATGGACTCGACATCGTCTACTGGCCCATAGCCACTGGGGAGGTTCCCTCCATCTTGCCCACCGATGGCCCAGCAGCCCATTCCTAATGCATTCACCTTGATACCGCTTCGTCCTAATGTTCGGGTCATTCCTTGACTCATTGCTGCTTCCTCCTCCAAAAAAATTGATTGAGTCGTTATTGCTCGTCACTACACTGGTGAGTATAAGGCTGAAGTTTTGTTCTCCACATCCTCCAAAAGTAGTAAAGATAGCCTGAGTAACATCTCTTCTTGTTTGTCCAAACTTACCCAACACGTTGTTCAGTATCTTTTGCTTTGACCTTGATGTGTGTTTCGTCCACTTTTCAGGAGTCACTGCAAGCTTTTAGGGACGGTCGACAGCGTTTTTCCAGTTCGGGAGCGTAGCGCTGAACCCAGCGATACACGGTGGTGTGATCGACGTGGAGTCCGCGCTCGGACATCATCTCTGCCAGATCGCGAGAGCTGAGCGCGTATCGTAGGTACCAGCGCACACACAAGAGAATGATCTCGGCCTGGAAATGACGTCCTTTGAACGGATTCTGCTCGGTCATGGGGTCCTCTTTTGTTTTTTCGCTTCACTTTAGAAGATCAGCTTACTTCTTGCAACACAACTGGATTACCGTGGCAAGAAGAGAGTTCTTGGACGCATTGGCAGACAGATGGCTTCAATGATCTACGCGCTGCTCAAAACAGATCAGGAAACAGTCAGCCAAGTCCCGCCAGGCCAGAAACTCTCGGCTCCCATGCTCTATAATCCAGAGGTGTATAGGAAGCATCGGGAAGGTCAATACCGCTCCTTGAAGCCGGGAACCCTGCCGAGAGAGATCATCCAATTGCCGAAGGAGACGCAATCGTTCCTTGGTATGGATGTTATAAGGCTTACTACCAGTTAAAATGTTTGACAATCAAACTCATTAAAAAACGAGCTGAGGGCTAAAACTTACCAACGAGCAGTGGTGGGATAACATGGAGGATGATATCGCAGGCAAAGTGCGCTACCATTGCCAATAAAATGCCACGCTTCCAGTAGACCCACCCAAAGGTCAGGCCAACAATACTATTGAGCAGCAGAATATTGAGCACCATCGCCACGCCCGATGCGCCAATAATAGCCGCATTCGTGAAATGCAATGAAGCGAAAATGAGAGCCGCCAGAATATTTGCTATCCAGAATATGGATGCCGAGAGACGCCCACCGCGAACAATCTTTGTTCCGAGCCAGGCGAAAAGTGTCAGTAGACCTAAGCGTGTCCAGATCTCTTCACGAATACCTGCTGAGATCGCAGCAAGAAAGCCCTGCCAGGTTGAGGGAAGGTTAGCAGGCTCACTAGTTTTCATAGGCGCAACGAGAGAAAGGAGAGCCGCCAGGATGAAGACGATAATTCCAGCCAGGAGCCCGATAATGAAGGCCAAGGGGAGTCCTTTAACGAAGGCACGTGCTGCCTCGCGTCTCCCATTCAGCCAGTCTTCCAGTAGTGGCGCGCCTAATCCAATGCCGCTTCCCAACCAGAGACCTATGCCCGCGCCAATAGCTGAGAAGATAACATCCTGTACAATCTCTGCGATAGTAGTGATTGTAATAACTGACATACTGGGATTATTGATACCGAGTAATGCAAAGGTATAGGGAATGATCAGCAGGCTACTCATAGCTGTACACAGGAGCAAAAACCAGAATGCCTTCGCATGCGAGCGTTTTGCTGGGAGGGAGGGTATTTCTTCGGGAGAGGAAACCTGTATTGGTTCTGAGGGAAAGGGATCTTTCCCGGATGGGAGCGTCGTTGAATCATGCATCTCATTCATAAATAGAGATTCCCCTTCCTTAACAGCAGAATAAGAAATGGTGCACATTAAAAAGGACGCATACCTGCTGAATCACTCAAAATCACAATCTCCGATCAAACACGTTTTCACTCTCAAACACAATAGCCCGTATTTTGTAACAATATCCATTTATACTCATGGGCAATAATTAGTGCTTTTCTCTCAGCTCTGTTCAAAGAGAAGCCTTTCTTGCAGTCAACCTCTCGATTTGTTTCCTGATGAGCGACGGAAGACGAGTACACCCATGACCACAAACCAAGCCAGGACCTCAATGGCCAGGATGCGTTCCGTCAGACCTGCCACTCCGGTTTGCATTCCCTCCACGGTGGGTGAGAAGGTCAGGAAGAACAGGACCACCAGTGCCAGTGTCAGAGGACTGCCCAGTAGTAGCCAGTTGCCGAGCAGTCGAAAGCTCCTGATGCGGCGAAGCAAGAGACTGATGACCACGAAACTCAGCACCGGGGTTGCGCAGCTTAGGAAGAAACCAGCCGTATGAAGCAGCATCGACTCCAAGGTGAAGAAGCCGTCCACCATCATACCCAGTGGCGAGAGCGCGAGCAGTACCGTGCTGCTCCAACGCGCAAGGGTACCCATCTCCTTGATGCCCTGGAAAATGCCAACGATGCCGACCAGTATCAGGAGTCCACTGAGAACGAAGGCTGCGTTCATGAATGGGGCGGTGGGACCCAGACCCAGGCCGCTGATGGGTTGGCTGATGGGCGAGTAGGGCGCGACCTGCGTGCCCCAGGCGGTGTATCCTGGGCTCAAGAAGCCAAGGATGATCCAAGCCAGGGTGAACAGAACAGGCCCAGCGATGGCCCCGAGCACAAGCCACCGAATTGCCGCTGGTTTGGTGAAATCTTCACCGATCAACACTGGTGTGGTGGTATCGTCGATGGGATGCTGTGATGTTGTATTCATTTCTGCTCCTCACTTTTGTCTTCAATCAATATTAGGAAGAGTTCCATGTCGTCCGCACAAGAGCAGCGATGGAGGGCTGCCAGAAAGGCTCTGCTCACTCTTCTGGAGGCGGTATGGACGCACTCGTCGAGAGCTCAAGGAGCGTCAGCCCCAAATCGCGCATTTTGCAGAGGATGCCGTAGAGCGCTGCCTATTCAGGGAGATGCCCGGAAAGCAGAGTCGTGCCATCGCTCTGATGCGTGATCGAGAGGCGATCAAACCACTCTTGCCAGAATGTGTCCAAGTGCCCTTTCACCCGAATGACATATCTCATCTGCTGGTACTCCGTTCGAATGACGTTTTCTCATCTGAGAACAAGAATACGCTCTCAGCAGGTGAAACACAGTTGTCAAAGGGACACTTTGGGTCCTATTTTGCGGAGTGTGTCAGGAAGGATCCAGGTGTCCTTTTGGACACCTGGCCTGAGGATCTACGTGAGAGCAGGAAGCCGCGGTTGAGAGGACACCCGTGTTAGAGCAAAGATAACTCCCGTGCCCGTGCTACGGCATGAGTTCGATTCTGAGCAGAGAGCTTCAGCAGGAGGTTGCCGACATGTTTCTTGACTGTTCTGAGCGAGACCACCAGTCGATTAGCAATCTCCTGGTTAGAGGCCCCCGAAGCCAGGAGGCATAGGACCTCCTGTTCACGTGGCGTTAGGGGCTCGGGTAGGGAGGACGATAGGGTGCCAAAGAGGATGACCTTCTCCCCAGCATTCTGGTGCTGCTCGCATGCGAACCCATCGAGCAATGTCTGAGCATAAGCAATAAGGGGAGGAGAAACACCACGCTGCTGCATGCACGAAGTCTCAAGAAAAACCAGGAGGGCCTCCTTCATCGGCTCTCCCACATCGAGAAAGATGCGCCGATAATCCTCGGGCTCGGCTTCGATGAGCAAACGAGAGAGAATAGAACGCGCCTCTTGTGTGGCACCTGAAGCTTGCAGAGCAGCTACCTGCAACGCTAGAATGGAAATGACACTTCCTCCTCTTCCCACCCGCTCTGCGCTGCCCAGCAGCGCAGCAAGCCACTGCAATGCTTGTGGATACTGCTGCGTAGCGAGATAGATGCGCACCAGTGTGAGATAGGCACTTTCGTGGTTATAGTGGAGGGCCACCTCTCGGTAGGGGATGTGTTTGGCCCATTCTACTGCCCGTACCAAATCACCCTGGGCCAGCCAGAGCTGGGCCCGGAGACTTTCGAACCCGGGAAGAAACAGTGGAAGTCTGGCGCGTTTGTTCACTTGCTCCATCTCATGTATGGCGTGTTCTGCTTCGACCAGATTTCCCTGAGCTATACAGCACCGTCCAAGCACTTCATAGCTTCCCATGAGAATGTCCAGATAGTGCAGAGGAGTCGTTTTCTCAATCGCGATCAAGGCTTCGCTTTTCGCGATCTCCAGTTGATTCCATGCATAGGCAAGCTGAGCCTGGAAGAAATGAGGATACGCTGCTGCTGGGAGAGGCGCTCCCAGATGGTTCACTAACTGCTGGAATTCCTGGCAGCGAGTCTGGGCTTGTGATAGCTGTCCCAGGGCGATCATGGCACCAATTAGCCCCCAGAGAGTTTGCACCTCCTGATAACGATCCTGTGTTCCCCTGGTCATCTTCCTCATCTCCTGCAAGGTTGCGACCATCGGAGGAAAATTCCCCGCCAGACGCAGTGCCATAGCAACACTTCCCCCAAGTTGCTGCTTCCACACGGTATCGTCATCCAAAGACAGGTGTTGCAGCGACTCCACGAGGCTGTTCAGTTGCTCCACATTGTCATCAGAGAGCGCTTTTTTCCCCAGTTTCCATGCCTGGAGAATCATCATCCGATGGTGCAGTCGGTCGCGCTCGGTTTGGGAAAGAGTGGCTTGATCTTCACTCCGCAACGTCTGCTCCACACCTACCCAGAGCAGGGTCAGATACTCATTTTCCTCTCCATCAGAGAAAGGGGACAGCATATTGAACGCTAAGATGTAGCTGGTGGCCAGGTGCGGATGCGCGCTCAAGACCTCTTGAGGGAGGAGCTTGATCCAGTTCAGCAGCGTTTTGAGCTCCCCTTGCAGATGCAAACGCTCGACACAGCCCTCCAGCAATTCAGCCATAAACCAGAAGTCCTGTGAGGCCCTCGCATGGGAGATCGCCTCGTACAGCCATCCCTGCTGTTGATACCAGAGCGCAGCCTCCCGGTGCAGGCGGGGCACCAGATCAGGCTGGGTAGCCTGTAAGCGAGCCAGCAGCACCTCGCGGAAGAGCGTGTGCCAGCGATACCAGCGCCGCTCCTCGTCGAATGGAATGAGGAAGAGGTTGGCGCGCTCCAGCGCCTCCAGAATCTGTTGACTGGTTGACTCACCAGAAAGCCGCTGGCAGACCTCAGCATTCATCCGCTCCAGCACAGACGTGTGGAGCAAAAAACGTTGCTGCGCCTCAGGCAAGGGGTCAAGAATCTCCTCTTGCACATAATCCAAGATCAGGCGATGATTGCCGGTAAAGGTCTGGACAAAGGCTGAGGCATCATGGTGTCTACGTAATGAGAGAGCTGCTAGTTGAAGTCCCGCAATCCACCCTTCCGTGCGCTGCTCCAGACGGCGAATCGCTTCCATTGAGAGCGGGAGGTCCATTACCTGAGTGAGAAACCCGGCGGCTTCGTCGCCACGCAAGCGCAGATCCATTTCGCGGATCTCGACTACCTGCCCACGCGCACGCAGGCGAGCAAGCGCCAGAGGAGGATCGACTCGACTGGCAAGAAGTACGTGCATGCAGGCAGGAAGATGATCAAGTACGAACCGCAGGGATTCATGAATCGCTGGCTCGCGTATCAGATGGTAATCATCCAGAATGAGGGCGACCTCTTGTGCACGTGATGCCAGTTCGTTGATGAGTGCAGTCAACGCACCTGGAAGCGTCGAGGGTTGTGGTGAGTGCAGCATAGCGAGCGTCGCTTCTCCAACCGGAGAGCCAGCTTTCCTGAGCGCGGCAATCACATAGGCCCAGAAGTGTGTTGGGTCATTGTCCTGCTCATCCAGTGTCACCCATGCGACCTGACTCATAGTTTGTCTGGCCCAGGCCGAGAGCAGCGTCGTTTTGCCAAAACCAGCCGAGGCCGAGAGCAGCGTCAAGGGATTGGTGCGGCTCTGCTCAAGAGCCCTCAACAGATGCTCGCGAGGAAGTCGCATCGAACGAATAGGTGGAATGGTGAACTTCGTTACCAGCAAGTCTGGACTAAGCAAAGGATCAGTCTCCCTTCTCTTCAACTTTCCAGAACGCGCTTCTGGGGGTCTATTTTCCTGCATGTCTCTTGCTCATTCAGTAGGAGAGCATCGCCTCCTCGATCAGCAACTCTTGCAAACGCTATGAGCAGCGAACAGTCCATGCTCACTTACTTGCGGTGATGGGCTCGTTGCTGTTTGCACTCCTCATCCAGGATCAGCCCCCATTCCCGTTCCGAATGCCCCTGCATCTGAAGAAAGGCATCAGCCGTACAGGTCAATCATTACCCATCCACAAAGGCAAAGGGAGTCGAAAGATGGGCAAGCTCTCTCTGATGAGCACCCGGGATCTGCTCTTCTTCCGCATAGAGTGTCACGTACTCGTGACGCATCAACAAGGTTGCGGAAAAGTCGGCGAACACTCGGCAGGTGGAAAGCAGCATCCAGATAACGTCACGGCGAGGCCAGGGTACAGAGCCAGAAATTCGCTCAGGGGAGTACCAGAGTAGGCCTGGATATACGTCAAAACCAACGCTTCTTGCTCCAACTGGGGAGGAACATCAGGCTCCCAGAAGTCTTGTAAAAACTCCAGATTTTGAATCGCAAGGGGATGGAACTCGGCGGAAGAACGCAACCGATAGGTCAAACCGAGGTGCTCTGCATAGGTTTCCCCTGGAGGACAGTGCCATTGTCCAGTCCCGGCAAGTTGATAGCGAGCAGGCTGATTTTCCATAAGACAGTCAAGCGAGCGGGCTGACTTCCATTCTTTCCAGCCGGCTGACTCGCGGCATAATACAAAGAAGCCCAGAGTGTGCCATTGGGTAGTTCTGCGGCCAGATTTGGCGTTGCAACTGAGCAAGATGCGAGAAGACTGGCCGTAATACTCCAAGACATCCTCGTCTCGTTTCATCTGGTAAATTGCCCAAAGCTCGGCGTGATCGCTTTCAAACTGGATGGGCATGCCCTCTTGGGACTCGGATAGCGGCTGGTGATGTTCCTGATACGTCTACTCACCCGGCAAATCGGGGGCAACGAGCGAATGGAGGCAATGAGCATTTCGGTTTCAGCGTTCAGCCGAAGGTGCTGGCTCCGAGTATGGAATGCTTCGGGTGCCATTCTCATGACCATCTTTCCCTGAGTCGTACTGAAAGCGGGTATCTCCTTGTAGCAAGTATACCTGGGATGAGTGAGAAATGCGAGCTTTTTCAGGCATTTCTTGGCACGTTTTCCATTTATCTTGGCGAATGAGTTGCGGAATCTGACCCTTGATGGATTGGCATATATGTGCAGTTTCCATAGGAATTGCCTTGTGTGTAGCTGTTGCAGAGTGATTCTGGGCCTATTTAGAGATTGACGTTTAGACTACCTAAGAGAGTGTCCTAAGACCAAAGAGTAGCCGATAGAAAAAAGAAAGGAGCAATGCCCCAAATAGATGAGCCGAAAGGAACGAACGAGATGTGTGAGACGAGCAAGCGAAAAGCCTATCCATCGGATGTGACGGATGCCCAATGGGAACTGATAGAACCCTTCATACCCAAAGTGTCAGCCAACGCCACCATCCCAACCATTGATCGACGGGAACTCGTCAATGCGATCTTGTATGTCTTGCGTACAGGATGCTCATGGAGGCAAATGCCACATGATCTGCCTCATGGCAAGACGGCACATCACTACTTTCGCATGTGGAGCCAGCAAGGGGTCTGGGAGCCCATCATGACCCATCTGCGCAAACGATCTCGTGCCGCTATGGGACGAGATCCTGAGCCCAGCGCGGTTATCATTGATAGCCAGTCCATCAAAACCGCTCCCGTCAGAGGGCCTGAACGCGGCTTTGATGGTGGAAAAAAAAATTACCGGCCGTAAACGCCATATTCTGGTTGATACCCAAGGTCACCTGCTTGCGGTGAAAGTCCATTCAGCACAGATCGTCGATTGCCTGGGGGCTCCCTTGCTGCTGCAAAACCAGCAGGGTCGCTTTCCCCGAGTGCGGCACCTGTTTGCTGATCGTGGCTATCGAGGGCCTCTGACCGACTGGATCAGGATGCATTTGGGATGGAGGACGGAAATTGTTGCCCGTCCAAGCCCAATCACTGCGGCTTCGGGCACATGGGTTTGGGTCAATGCCAAGCCAGTTTACAGGCCCGCGAAGAAGCCCAAGGGGGCTTTTCTGGTACAACGCAAACGATGGGTCGTTGAGCGCACTTTCGCGTGTCTTACGCGCTTTCGTCGGCTCGCTCGCGATTACGAAGGCTTACCGACCAGTTCAGAGGCATTCATCCAGCTTGCCTCTATCCGGCTCATGCTTTCTCGCTTAGCTCCTTTTCGATACTAAACTTTCTTCTTCGGACACTTTCTAAGTTCCTCCGAAAATCCTCCCCCTCTTTGAGGATGCAGAAACGCATAGGGAACCAGCGGAGGCAGAAGCAGAGCGCCACTGCTCCTTGGGAAGAGCCATTGGTTGATGGAATGACATGGTAAAGGTTAAGCGGCCTCCTTTGGGGTCAGTGTGACCGTATAGCCGAGTTGTTCCAGGCGATGGATATGCTGCCGCTCCAGGCGACCTTTCTCTAAATGGTCAAAGTACTCGGCTCCCAGATCATTGTAGGGCTTCTTCGTACGTAAGACATGATGGATGATGATAAGGAGCTTGTGTTCCAGAGCGACGAGGGCTTTTTTCTTTCCCCGACGACGGGCCAGGCGATGATAGAACGCGGACAGATAACTGCCTTTGGTGCGAGCAGCAGCCCAGGCAGCCTCTCCTAAGAGCGCACGCAGGTGCGTATTGCCCTGCGTCGTCTTCCCGCTCAGACGCTTGCCCGCACTCTGTTTGTTGCCGGGGCACACCCCTGCCCAAGACGCCAGGTGTTTGTCGGAAGGAAAGCACGTCATATCAATGCCAATCTCCGCCAGAATCCCTGCAGTCGTTGTGGCTTGCAACCCCATAATGGTTTGCACCAACTTCACGGCCTCCTCAAAAGGGCGCAGGCGCTGCTCAATCTCCTGTTCGATGTGAGCGATGGATTGGTCCAGAAAGTCAATATGAGCGAGAATACGTTGGAGCAGAAAACGATGATGTGGTTGCACGCGCCCTTCCAAGGCAAGACGTAGGTCGGCGAGCTTGGCACGCAGCCGCCCACGGGCCAGGGCAGCCAACACTTCGGCATCCTGCTCTCCGTCCACCACTGCTTCAAGCATGTCGCGTCCACTCTTGCCCAACACATCAGTAGCCACTATCGCCAGTTTGATGTTGGCTCCTTCCAACACTTTTTGCAACCGGTTGACCTCTCGATTGCGTTCCTGCACCAGCATCTTACGATAGCGTGTCAGTTCGCGCAGTTCCCGGATCGGCTTCGGCGGAATAAAGCTCGCTTGCAGCAAGCCATGCCGCAATAAATCTGCCAGCCATTCACTATCCTTCACGTCTGTCTTGCGTCCTGGTACAGCTTTCATATGCTGAGCATTGACCAGGATGATCTCTCGTCCTTCTTCTAGAATGTTGAAAATTGGATGCCAAAACACCCCCGTACTTTCCATCGCGACGACAGTCACACCTCGCTCCTGCGGCCAATCATCGAGCCTGAGCAGGTCACTGGTCATCGTCGTAAAGGTACGGGTCTCTTTCTGCGCATGCCCATTCGCTTGGGTCATCAAGATGGTAGTCACAGCTGTCTCCTGATGTACATCGATGGCGGCGCAGTGCTCGTAGACCACTTGCATAACGAACCTCCCCAGAATGAACTTGGCCTCTCTGTTACGGATGATGGGCGCTGGGTGCGAAAAAACGGACAAGATTCCTCCGCGTGCTCATGGCAACAGTCATTCATGCTGGACGCACCCCGGTCAGCTTTTGCCTCGAACTGAGGGTATCACTTTAGGTACGACCACTCGCGCTCATCTCCCTGGTCAGTATAGTCCATTTTCATCCGCTTTCACGTCGCAGAGCGACATCACGCTTTCGCCCAAAATAGCAGCAGGGTTGTCTCGGTAAAGACGAGCTTGCCAAAGCCAGAAGAAAAGTGATGACTCTGAGCTCATGAAAAAAACCAAATTCGCTGACATGAGAAGGAGCACCACTATGAACAAGCCTATCATAGACACAACGAACCATTTTAGCCCAGCCGCTTCTCTGGCGGCCATAGGAGTGAAGTTGCGTCAACTTGATCTCTTTGGTCCGATTCGCGCCCAGGTCTAGATCAAACAGAAAACCGTCAAGCATACCCCCATCGACAAGCTGACAGATGCGTTTATTCGTCTGTTGGCTGGAGCCCATGGACTGATCGAAATCAATACTCGACTGCGAGCTGACCCAGGCTTGCAACAAGCCTTCGGTCGAGCGGCCTGTGCCGAGCAGTCAGTGGTACAAGAAACGCTGGATGCCTGCACATCTGAAAATGTGAGCCAACTGCATCAGGCGCTCGATGAGATCTATCGCTCCCACAGCCAGGGATTTCGGCACGACTCTCAAGCCGGTTCCCAACTGCTGGATGTGGATCTGACTGGCATGCCCTGTGGACCCAAAGCGGCTTTTGCGACGAAGGGGTACTTTGCCGGACTCTCTCACCGCCGGGGGCGGCAATTGGGTCGCGTGTTGGCGACTCGCTATGAAGAAGTGGTCGTCGATCAACTTTTTACAGGCAACGTTCAGTTGATCAAAGCGTTGCAACCGTTGGTGGAGGCTGCGGAAGCCACCTTGCAACTGGACGAAGCCAAACGCAGGCGGACCATCATTCGCGTGGATGCAGGAGCCGGAACTGAGGATGACCTGAATTGGCTGCTTGCGCGAGGATACGAGATCATGGCGAAAGAATATTCAGGACGGCGCATCGCGCGTCTGTGGAAGACGGTCAACGAGTGGGTCCAGGACCCCACCTGGTCGGAGCGCTCCTTTGGCTGGGTGAGCGAGCCAGCGACTGGGTATATCCGTCCCGTACAGCGCATTGCGGTACGTTGTCGCCGCATTGATGGGACGTTTGCCTATGGCATTCTGATTTTTTCGTTGGAAATCCAGCAGGTGCTCACCATGCTGGGATGGCAAGCAGCACAGGCCAACGATTCGGTGGCTGTGCTCTTGGCGTATGTCACCGTCTATGATCAGCGAGGGGGAGGGATCGAAACGGCTTTCAAAGGGGACAAGCAAGGGCTGGGCCTCACCAAACGCAACAAGAAGCGCTTTGAAGCTCAGCATATGCTGGTGCTGCTTGGCTCTTTGGCCCAAAACGTGGTGGTCTGGGCACGCCAATGGCTGAGTTGCCACAAGATCCAACACTACGGCCCCCTGCGGATGGTCGTGATGTCTTTCACGTGAGTGGCTTGCTCTGCTTTGATGTCTCCGGAGCTGTTGCTGAGATTGTGTTGAACCAACAGGCTTGCCTAGCTCATTCATTTCTCCATCCTTTGCAGAGCTTGTTGAAACCGTTACACGTTGTCGTTACTTTGGGCGAAACTTAGGTAGACTAAATTCTCGCAGCGCGAGACAAAAAGCAAGGAGAACTGAGCTCATAGAAAGGGTGGTGCTGCCTTTTCTCCGAATTGTTTGCCGGTTGGCACAAAGAATTCTAGCGAGGTGGCGACAATCATTGGTTCTGGGCATCCCTCAGCCAGCTTTTTTTAACGGGCTCGTTGCTCCACGGCGCTTGGTGGCTTCTCTGCGCTTCCCTCTGCTGCGAGTATACCCGATTTTCATCATCATTGGTGGCGCTTTGCGGCATGGCCGCTTTCCTCTGAACCAGCTGTGTCCAAGGCAAAAAAAGTCCCCCTGTGCCCGCATCAGGTGCGAGGTGAGGAAGAGAAGAAGCTAGGCGACGTGGTGCGGCGTCAAATCGACGTGATACCCAAGCCGCTCCAGTTGCTTGACCAATCGCTGTTGTTTCTCCTGTTGATCGCGTTTCGTAAAGTGGTCTTCCCCTTTCTCGTCATAAGGATGCCCCGTTGTGAGCATCTGATAGTAGATCAGCAGAATACTGTGTCCCACCGCTACCGCAGCATGTTTGCCCCCTCGGCCCTTGCTCATCCTGCGATACTGTGCTCCCAGGTACGTTTTGGTCTTGCCGGCAGCGTGAGCCGCCTGCACCAGGATGGTTTTGGCATGCCGATTCCCTTTGCGCGTCCGCCCACTCATCCTCTTGCCTCCACTCTCGTGTTGTCCTGGGCAGATGCCCACCCAGGAGGCGAGATGAGCCGCATCTGGAAAGGTTAAGAGATCCCATCCGATCTCAGCAAAGAGTGTTTCCAGCACACGTTGACTGACTCCAGTGATCGCGTCAAGCCGTTCCATCGTTTCCTTCTGAGGCGCAAGACGCTCTTCAATTTCACGGTCCAGCCGTGCGAGGCTGCGCTCCAGGTGCTCAACCATCAAGAGCAGTTCCCCCAACAGGAAGCAATGGTGGGTTCGCATGCATCCTTGCAAGGCAGGAACTAGAGCATCTCGTTTGCTTGGGATACGTCGCAGCGCCAGATCGGCCAACACCTCGGGTCTCGTCTCCCCAGCGGAGAGGCGCATGCAGAATGTCACGTCCCGTTTTGCACATCATGTCCGCGAAGATGGAACTTAGCTTGATGTTGGTTTCCTCCAGCAATGTGTGGAGACGGTTGACATGGCGCGTTCGCTCTTGCTTGAGGCTGCTGCGATAGCGGGTCAGATCGCGCAAGTCGCGCTGGGGCTGAGGGGGAATGAAGGAGGCTTTGAGCAGGCCATGCTGCAACAAATCAGCAATCCATTGGGCATCTTTCGCGTCGGTTTTGCGACCAGGAACTGCCGCGCATGTGCTGGGCATTGACCAACACGATCTCGAAGAGCCCCTCCATCAGGTTGAAAATTGGCTTCCAATAGACCCCCGTGGACTCGAGGGCCACATGGGTGCAGTGGGCAGCTTGGAGCCAATCAATGAGGCGGAGCAGATCAGGGGTCAGCGTGGAGAAGCGTTGGAGCTCTTTGTGCTGCTTGCCATCGTCGGTATACCAGATCAGACACGCAACCACGAAGCGCTTGTGAACATCAAGACCGCAACAACATTGGTAAAGCACATGCATGGCAACCACCCTCCTTGGTGAAGCTCGGAGACGTTGGTGGACGAAAGATCGCCAACGAGGTATCTGCACAGATGATACTTTCCTCTTCGTGCTTCCTCTACAGGAGCGACATACGGTGGTGCATTTCGATACCCAGGAACATCTTTTTAGCCAAGCTCAAGGCTTATCAAGCGTGAACTTCGTCCTGTACGTTGGGACCCTTCCTTCCAAGTATACCCTGGTTCATCCGCGGTGGTGCTCCGCAGGAGCATGCCTCTTTTTAGGATGTCACGCTCCTGCCTCAAGACCTCATTTTCTCGGCGTAAGCGGCGCAACTCTTCAGCTTCTGGTTGGAGATTTCCACTCCCGACAAAGGCTCGTTCTCCGTTGGCAGCCAATTCTGAGCACCAGCGGCTGAGCGTGCTCATCGCTACACCCAAATCGTCCGTTACCTGCTTCTGTGATTTTCCGCTCATTTGAACCAATCACACTGCTTCTTGCTTAAAGCTTTTGTCATATGTCTGTCCCGTTGCCATCGTTTCCTCACTTCTTCTACGACTCTCCATGTTCAGTTTATTGAGTCATCCAAACCGGGTCAATAACAGAGTTTCGTGTATCAGAGAGCGATCCCGCGAGCTCAGCTGTGCGCAGCCTATGGAGATGGCTTTCATGGCGCACCCCTTGATTGCAACGGGCATCAAGCTGAAGATACGGGCACGCGCGATCTAGGAGCTCATCATGACCAAACGCGCTCGCAAGCAACCGATGACGTTGGAGGTGCAGGTCCTGTTTGAACCCAACCGCGAAGAACACCAGGTGCTGCATACAGCCTACGCCTTCCTCCTTCCCAGCGCGAGGCGACGACGGCTGACGCCTGCGAGAATCGAGGCGATCTCATCTGAAACCCAGGGGCAGGTGGGAGAAAGGAAACGTTCATGAACGATCTACAAGTGGCGATCTATGCTCGTGTGTCCTCCGAGCAGCAAAGCGAGACCAAGACCATTGACAGCCAGGTGAGCGAACTGCGTGCTTATGTCAGTACCCTAGGCTTGTCGCTTCCCAGAGAACATGAGTTTATCGACAATGGGTACAGTGGCGCGACGCTGATTCGCCCAGCCTTGGAGCAACTCCGCGATGTGGCCGCTGCTGGAGGGATTGACCGGCTCTATGTGCTCTGCCCCGATCGCTTCGCCCGCAACTATGCCCATCAGGTGCTCCTGCTTGAAGAGTTTCTCCGCGCGGGGGTCGAGGTGAATTTTCTCAATCGAGAAGTTGGGCAGACACCGGAAGATCAACTTTTGTTACAGGTGCAAGGCATGATTTCCGAATACGAGCGAGCGAAAATCATGGAACGCAGTCGCCGTGGCAAGCGGCACGCGGCACAGGCAGGCATGGTCAGCGTTTTGAGTGGAGCGCCCTATGGCTATCGGTACATCGGCAAGCATGAGGGGGCCGGCGAAGCGCGGTTCGATATCCTGTTGGAAGAAGCGCGTGTCGTCCGTCAGGTCTTCGCCTGGGTCGGACACGATCGCTGTTCCATTGGTGAGGTCTGTCGTCGGCTAACCGCAGCCAAAGAGCAGACGAGAACCGGCAAAACGGTCTGGGATCGCGCGACGGTCTGGGATATGCTCAAAAATCCAGCCTACAAAGGGATGGCCGCCTTTGGCAAAACGAGCGTTGAGCCACTGCGACCACGCTTACGCGCACAACGGGGACGCCCCATGCAACCCAAACGTGCTGTGAGCACCCAGGATGTTCCGCGTGAGCAGTGGTTGAGTATTCCCGTTCCGGCTCTGGTGAGTGAGGAACTCTTTGAAAGCGTTCAGGAGCAACTGCAAGAAAATCGACAACGTGCTCGTATTGGAGAGCGCGGGGCTCGCTACTTGTTGCAGGGGTTGCTTGTCTGTGGATGTTGCGGATATGCTTATTACGGCAAGCCAATTAGCCCAAGCGCGCGGAAAGGGCATCCGCGCAGCTATGCCTATTACCGTTGTATTGGTTCGGATGCCTATCGCTTCGGAGGCGTGCGGCTGTGCTGGAACAAGCAACTGCGCACAGACCTGGTCGATGAAGCTGTGTGGCAAGAAGTGTGCCAACTGCTTGAGGATCCTGCACGATTGGAACACGAATATCGACAGCAACTCCAGACAGCGGATATGGCTCCAGAATTGAAAGGGCTCCAAACGAGCCTGGGGCGGTTGCGACAAGGGATTGCTCGCTTGATTGATAGTTATGCCGAAGGCACCATTGACAAAGCCGAATTTGATCCCAGGATCACACGGATGCGTGAACGGGTCAGACAACTCGAAGCGCATATTCGACAGATTCAGGATCAGGAGAGTCTTGAGCAAGAGCTGCAATTGATCATTGGGCGGTTAGAAACTTTTGCCACGAAGGTGAGTGAAGGGCTGTCTCAAGCAGATTGGCTCACGCGTCGGGAGATGATCCGCACGCTGGTGAAACGCGTCGAAATTCATGAGGAACAGGTGAACGTGATTTTTCGGATTGATCCGACTCCTCCATCAAACCTATCAGGTGCTCGTACCCAAAGTTTGCAACATTGTAGGAGGCGTGTGCTCACCCGTACTAGCGAATATGACGCTGGACGGGCTGGAAAAAGTGCTAATGGAACATTTTCCCAAAGTGAAAACAGGAAACGGGTCGCTTGTGAATTTTGCAAGATACGCGGATGACTTCATCGTGACCGGAAGAACCAAAGAACTCCTGGAACAAGAAGTACAACCACTCGTCGAACAATTCATGGATGAGCGCGGACTGCAACTCTCACGAGAGAAAACAACCATCACCCATATCGAGGACGGGTTTGATTTCCTGGGTCAGAACGTGCGCAAGTACAAAGCAGGAAAACGGCAGAAGTTACTGATTAAGCCGTCAAACAAGAATGTGCAAGCACACGTAGAAAAGATCCGGGAGATAATCAAGAAGAACACCGCGCTCTCCGCCGGTAAGCTGATAGTGCTACTTAACCCCATCATTCGTGGTTGGGCGCAATACCATCAACATGTCGTAAGCGCAGAAATCTTCAGCTCCGTAGATGACGCAATCTATCAGAGACTACGACAATGGATGAAAAGAAGACATCCAAAGAAATCCAACGAATGGATCACGAAGAAATACTTCAAGACCATCGAAGGAAACAACTGGGTCTTCTATGGAGAGGTGGATGGACGGGAATACTATTTCGCTGAGACGGCCCACGTGCCAATCAAACGACATGTGAAAGTCAAAGGAGAAGCAAACCCGTACGACCCAGTATGGGAAAGCTACTATGAAAAACGTCTAGACGTTCATATGGTAGGTACCTTCAAAGGGAAACGTTGGCTTATTCACCTCTGGAAAGAACAAAACGGGCTTTGCCCGATCTGCCATCAGAAAATCACCAAGATCACGGGATGGCACAGCCATCACATAGAATGGAGATCAAAAGGTGGCCCAGACACAACAGAAAACCGAGTGCTCCTTCATCCCAATTGTCATCAACAAATTCACAGCCAGGGTTTACACGTGGAGAAACCGCGTCCCGCGAGTGGCGTTAGAAAGGCTTGAGCTGCTTGACGCGAAAGTTTCACGAGCAGTTCTTAGAGGGCGGGTCGGTGGCAACACCGCCCTGCTACTCGACCGGTTGGCGACCCTCTCGGATGGACGCACCTTCGAGAACCCCAGGGCGTTGCGCAAGAAGATCACGGCACTCAAGCGAGCTTCACGACGTCATAGCCGCAAGGCCAAAGGATCACATAATCGCCAGAAAGCCAAGCAACACCTCTCGCGAATGCATGCCCGGATCGCCAACGTACGCAAAGATGCCTTGCACCAAGCGACCATCCAGATCGTGGCGAGAACCCGCGCCCGATCAAGAGCGACCACGTGTGATCGTCTTAGAGGATTTACACATTGCAGGCATGCTCAAGAATCGCCGGTTGGCCCGAGCCATCGCCGATGTGGGCATGTACGAGTTCAAGCGGCAGATCCTTTATAAAGCCGAACAGGCAGGGGTGCAGGTGCTGCTGGCCTCGCGCTGGGAGCCTTCTTCAAAAACCTGTTCGTGTTGTGGCTGGGTCAATGAGGCGCTCACCCTTTCGGATCGGGTTTTTGTCTGCCTGAAATGTGGAAACGTCCAGGATCGAGATGCCAATGCCGCCAACAATCTCGCGGCATTGGCACAATGAACAATGGCGTACCGCAAGTTCTGCGGGAAGTGACGCCTGTGGAGCAGATGGAAGACAAGCGAAAGGCTTGCTGTCTGCATTGAAGCAGGAACCGAATGTTGAGTATGGCTTGTCCATATTTGGGGAAATTTCGGAGAACGGCAAGTGCAGAGGATACAGAAAGGTGACAGCCCCACTCAAGCAGCATTCATCGCTGAACTGTTTGGGATGGCCATCTAAGCACAACAAGATAATGGGGGATTGCGCCTTGCGTTCCCCTCAGTTTTTTGCAACACAACCTCAGCCTCCCCATTGAAAACGAAAGAAAAGGGAGGCGCCACGACATGCGCGGCGTCTCCCTTTGGCTATGGCGATTTAGTGAACAGTGGCAACCTCAGGGGAGATTGGCCTGTCGTCAATCGCGGGTGTATCCGTCTTCGTGGGGCCGGCATGACCGAGCAAACTTTCCACAATGACATAGAGAGTAGGCACAACGAGCAAGGTCAGAAGAGTGGAGGTCGTCAGACCACCAATGACCACGATGGCAAGCGGCTTGGAGATAAAGCCACCGGAGCCTTCACCACCAATGCCCAAGACCATCGGCATCAGTGCCAGGATGGTCGCGATAGCCGTCATCAGAATGGGGCGCAGGCGATGGCGTCCACCCTCAATCACTGCGTCACGCGCCGAGTAGCCCTGTTGGCGATATTGGTGCACCAGATCAAGCAACACAATGGCATTGGTCACTACGATACCAACCAGCATCAGGAAGCCGATAATTGCGGCGGCACCGAGTGGGGTATTGGTTGCCAGCAAGAGAATGAGCGAGCCTGTTGCAGCAAAGGGAATCGAGATCAGCAAGATCACCGGTTGCAAGAGGCTGCGGAAGGTCGCGACCATAATGCAGTAGACCAGGGTGATCGCAATGAGTATTGCGATACCAAGGTCGCGGAAGGTGCCACTCAGGTCCGAACTCACGCCGCCGAGCGAGACCGTTGCACCCGAAGGAATGTCCAGCTTATCCAGATGGTCCTGTACCGTCGTGCTGATCGCGCCGACGTTGCTATCAGTCACCGTTGCGGTCACCGTCGCCGTGCGATTACCATCGATATGGGTAATCTGCGTCGGACCATTTACCTGCTTGACTGTCGCGAGATCCTTAATCTTGACTGTCCCCGTTGTTGTGGGAATGCTCATGTTCTTGATGTCATCGATGCTTGATGCGGGATCACCCACATAGAGATTGACATCCTGTTGGGTGCCATTGAGGGTGATATGAGATACGGTTGAGCCTGAATAGACCAGGCGGACGTTCTGCGCTACCTGAGCGGGGGTCATCCCATAGAGGAGCGCCTTGGTCGAATCGACATCGATCTCTATTTGCGGTGCCGCGTCGGTCAGGCTGCTGACAATATCGGTGAGCCCAGAGATACCAGTTAGCTCATCCTGTATCATTGTGGTTGCATCGCGCAAGGTTTGATCATCAGAGGACTGAATATCAACTTCGAGATTGGATGATGACACACCACTATTGCCTGAAGAGACAGTCAGTGTACCCAGGCTCTTGCTGCGCTCCAGGCGGTCACGCAGGGCTTTCTCAAATGTGGTCTGATCAACGTCATCTTCGGTTGTGATAGTGACGCTCACTGTATTGGAGCCACCACTTCCCGAGAAGGAGGAGAGGCCACTACTCGAACCCACCGTTACTTGATAGGTCTTGAGTCCGTCGAGTCCGTCGATGGCCTGTTCGAGCTTCTGTGCGTTCTTGTTGGCCTCATCAAGGCTAGTTGAGGGGGCCAGCTTCAAACTGACGCTATACGATCCCTCATTCGATGAGCCAAAGAGATTCGTTTGCAGTCGCGTAGAGAAGGAGAGCGAAACCACGAGAAGTGCGAGAGCGGCAACAATCAGAATGGTGCGCTGCCACCAGCGCCCAGTGACCCAGCTGACAATCGCCACATAGCCGCGTTCCAGCCAGCCGCCGGAATGGCTGCGTGCTTGCTTCTGAAGCTGGGGGGCGCTCTTGGGAGCCTTCAGGAACCAGTAGGCCAGAACCGGAATAATGGTCAGCGAGACGAAGAGTGAGGCCAGGAGCGCGACCGTCACCGCTACGGAGAACGAACGGAAGAGCTCTCCTACCAGACCCGTGGTGAAGGCGATAGGCAGGAAGACCGAGACGGTGGTGAGCGTGGAAGCCGTGACCGCACCTGCGACCTCGCGCACAGAGGCGAGGATCGCGGACTTCTTCTCCTCACCATTTTGTAGGTGACGATGGATGTTCTCAAGGACCACAATCGAGTCATCAACCACGCGACCGACGGCAATGGTCAGGCCGCCGAGCGTCAGAATATTGAGCGTATAATTGCCAATATATAAGCCAATCAAGGCGATAACGATGGAGAGTGGAATCGAGACCGCCGTTACCAGGGTCGAACGCAGCGAGAAGAGAAAGATAAGAATGACGATAATGGCGAAGACAGCACCAATCACGCCTTCACGTATGAGATCATTCACCGACTGGCTGATCGTAGGAGCCTGATCGGAAATAATCGTGATCTTCGCGTTATGCCCAAGCTTCTTTTCCAAGTCTGAAAGCTGGTTGTTGACCTCCTGAGAGACTGAGACGGTATTGCCATCAGACGCCTTGACGACCGAGATGCCCAGGCTCGGATGTCCATTGGTGCGAGTCAGCGAGGTCGAAGGCGAAAGATCTTCCTTCACCGTCGCGACATCTTTCAGCTTGACGGGAATTGACGGAACCGCCTGCTGGGTGCCTGTTTGTCCGGGAGTAGTGCCAGTGGTATTAGTGCCAGTAGGAAACTGCGAGGTCTGGCTGGTCTGGACGCCAATGACCAGATTCTTCAGATCATCAAGCGAGCCGAAGGTATTTCCAGTATTGATCGGCATGGTCTTGCCGTCGTTGGTCGTCGAACCAGCGGGAATAGTGATGTTATTGGCCTGAAGTGCGCCCTGCAACTGGCTAAAGGTTATGCCCTTGGCCTGGAGCTTCTTCACATCAACCGTGATGGTAACAATTTGGTCCCGTACACCCGTCACATTGACACTTCCAACACCGTCAATCTTTTCGAGTGCGGGAACCACGTCATGTTTAAGCGCGTCAGCGAGCACTTGCTGGTCCTCGTCGGAGGTCACGGCCATCTGCATCACAGGCAGGTCAGAGATACTAAAGGACTGGACCTGTGGCATAACTCCTGATGGAAGGCTCGATTGGACTTTGTTGACGCTCTGAGTCACCGTCTGCATTGCGTCATCGATGTTCGTACCATAATCGAAGGAAACGGTAACAATTGCCACTCCCTGGTTGGAGTACGAGGTGACCTGTTGGAGTCCTTTGATCCCCTCAATGCTTTGTTCCAAGGGTTCAGTCACATCACGCTCAACGACTTCGGGGGACGCGCCCGCGTAGGTCGCGACTACTGAGAGAGTTGGAAACGACATCGAGGGAAAAAGCTCTTGCTTAAGCGAGGGGATAAGAAAGCCTCCCAGCAAGAGGATAGCAATAGTCACCAGGGCGACAATGCTTCTATTGGCGAGGCTCAGCCGTGAGAGAAATGACATGCCTCATGAACTCCTTTCGCATTGGCCCGAAGGCCCAAAAGCTTGTAATCTAATCAGTGACGTCTTTTCGCAGACGTACACCAAGAGCGCGATATCATGACTACAAGACATGACGTCATGCTTGCATTACCTACGAATGAAAGTTCTGCTTTCTTGATGATAGTGCCGTTAGGGCTGGGGAGAGAAGTGAGATCTCCTCTTTCCAGTCCATAGACTGTGCTTTCATTGCGTACATGAATACTTTCTCTCCTTGTCATTACCGAGAAAGTAAGCAGGTGTGAGAAAAGACACGCACACTTCACTGGCAAGTGCGAATGGATTTCCTCTTGCCGAGAGATACTATAGCAGAAAGGTTATGAAGATCTTATGAAGATGCTACCAAAGTTCGGAATGCTCTCAAAAGAAAAAGCCGAACAAGGTGGGGGAAAACGTTCTGTGTTTCGCCTCTACACGCGAACATAAAAAAAGAGCCTCGACCTTCCTGAGAATGCCATAGGCGTCAAGTTAAGAGAAGAGATCTCAACCTGACAGGTAAAAGCTCCTGTGTCATGATAGAAGTAGGCAAACTGCTATCAGAAACAGGAGCTTTTCTATGAAAAGTAGAGCACCCTTGTGCCAGGCCTTAGAGGATTTGATCTATAAAGATGCGCCTCGTTTGGCTCAAGAACAAGGATTGATTGTCCGTCATCGTTGCTTTTCTGCGAGCACCTTGCTGCTTTTACTCGTCTTTGGCTGGCTGAAACATCCATTAGCTGGTCCCAGTCAACTGGCCCGCTTTGCGCACTCGGTGGGGGTGAGAGTGAGTAAACAAGCAATCTTTGAACGCTTGACAAAGAACACAGCGCATTGGCTCTTGAGCGTGTTACAGCAAGCAGTTCACACGCTCCTTCTAACGTCTTCTTTATCTGTTGGGCTCCTAGCTCGTTTCCCTGCAGTTCTCCTCGAAGATACTACCTGTATTGAATTGCCATCGGCTCTCGCCTGGCTCTGGAAAGGAAGCGGAGGGAATGCATCTCCATCGGCTGTCAAACTCGGCGTGCGCTGGGATCTGCGCAGTGGCAGGTTGGACGGGCCAGCACTCCATCAGGGACGTGATCATGATAGCCGAACGAGCACCCACACACTGCCTTGCGGGCAAGGCAGTGTGTGGGTGGCAGATGCTGCCTATTACTCCCTCAAGCAGTTGCGTCAGATGGACCAACAAGGGGTCGTTTTTGTCATTCGCCCACGAGGCAATTTGGCCGTGAGTACACCCGAGGGGCAACGCTTGGATTTGGCATCTCACTTGTCCGCTTTGACCGACACAGTCATTGATCTTTCGGTCCGTTTAGGCTCCATTCGCTCCCTCTGGCTCAATGCGCGGATTATTGCCTTACCTGTCTCTGATGAGGTAGCTCAGAAACGCCGTGAGCATCTGCTGGACAAGGCCAACAAGCAAGGGCATGTGCCCTCCTCACATGCTCTTGCCCTTGCTCGCTGGACCTTGATTGTTACCAATGCGCCTGTGGAACGCCTCTCAGCAGAAGAAGCACTTCTGCTGTTTCGGGCGCGTTGGCAGGTGGAATTGCTCTTCAAGCTCTGGAAGAGTCATGGGCATGTGGATGAATGGAGCAGCCAGCTTCCCGACCATATTCTTTGTGAGTTCTATGCTAAGCTGATCGCTATGCTCGTGGAACATTGGGTTCTCCTTGAGAGTTGTTGGGATGATCCTCACCGTAATTGGATGCTCTGTGCTGATCTCTTTCGAGATCAACTCTCGCTCTTGGTTCTCGGCATTCGTGGATATATCCCTCTTTCTCAAGCCCTTGCATGTATCCGTGAAGCGTTGTTGGGAAGCGCTTCCATCCCCGCTCGAAGTACGCGCCCCAGTACCTCCCATCAACTTCTTGATGGGGTTTACTGGGGCTTAACTTGACGCCTATGCCTCGACCTTCCTGAGAATGCCTTATCTGGCAGAATCTTTGACTTCACACCCCCTGAACTGATGTACAATGCCACCTAGATGAAGTCCCGCCTTCCTGATTCGAGCGAACGCTCACTGCCTCCTGGCATCTCAATCCTTCTGGTCTCTGCGGAATATGATAAGAATTCTGATCGATCTTCATCAGATCTTTATATCTTTTCTGCTATAGTTGGCGCAGACGATCAGGAAAGGATTAGCTCGTATGGTACAAAACAGTTCCCAACAAGAAGAAGCTGTCATCACGGCCAGCAATCTCACCAAGCGCTTCGGTCAACTCGTTGCCGTGAATGGGGTGGCTATGAAGATCTCATGAAACAGTTACCACTTCTTATCAAAAATTTACAGATTTAGTGTATACTCCAGAGAGCAATGAGCAACCACGATTCCTTTGTTCAGCCATCTTGTTTAGCAAAGAATAGAAAACCATGCAGCAGAAGATCCTAGTCGTCGATGACGACAAAAAAACGGTGGACTTGATCCGTCTTTACCTTGAGAAGGAACGCTATCGAGTCAGCGCCGCTTTTGATGGTCAAACAGCACTGGATCTTGCCAGACAGAAACCACCAGACCTGATGATCCTGGACTGGATGCTACCTGGCATTGATGGGCTGCAGGTCTGCCGTCTGGTGCGCGCAGAGAGTGACATTCCAATTATCCTTCTCACTGCTCGCTCGACCGAAGATGAAAAATTGCTCGGATTGCATCTGGGAGCAGACGACTATCTGACCAAGCCATTTAGTCCGCGTGAACTCGTGGCCCGTGTGCGCGTGGTGCTTCGGCGTGCGCGCCAGAAGCAAGCAGAGGAGAATCAACCCCCACTCTACCTGGGCGACCTTGTCGTCGATTTTGTGGCACATGAAGCCTTTTTGCATCATGTGCTCGTTCATCTGACCCCCAAAGAGTTCAAGCTTTTGGAGACACTGGCGAGAGAGCCTGGTCGCGCCTTTAGTCGCGCCGAGTTGGTCACTCGCGTCTTTGGCCTTGACTACGAAGGGTTTGAGCGGACGATTGATGTTCACATGATGAATTTACGTAAAAAGATCGAACCTAGTCCTGATCAGCCAATCTACCTGCAAACCGTCTATGGAGTGGGCTACAAATTAAGAAAAGAGCGAGAGAATGAGAATTCGTAGTCTGCATATGCGTTTGCTCCTTATGTTTTTCCTGATCATAATCGTCACTTTAGGAGCACTTACCATCTTTGCCAGTCAGCAGATTCACGGGATTTTTCAGTATCTAGAGGATGAACAGACTGCGAATAAACAACTGCTAGCTCACATTCAGGAGATCTATCACCAGCCTCAAGATACGCAGCAACTTCAGGCATTGATTGAACAGAGCGCGGCACAGACGAAGGTACGCATCGTGGTAATTGACCAGCATCAGCGTATCATCGCTGATTCTACGCACAGGCTGACTGGTCAAACACTCACACTTTCCCTCTTCCTGACACTGGAGAACCGAAAAGCGCTAGTGGGAAAGACCACTCCACCCGATACCCTCCCATCTACGAGTATCTTTTCAACAGATGGCCGTATTCTCGCAGATGGTTTCCAACCCCCGCCAGCAACCAGGGTTCTTGATTCGGTGAACCGCTCGCTCGTACTCGCCGTGCTCATCACGGGAGGTGCGGCTTTTGTTCTGGCCTTTACCCTCTCAAGGACCATTCTCAAGCCAGTTCGAGCGTTGACCCATGCTGCCAGACGCCTGGAGCAGGGAGATCTGAGCCAGCGTGTGCAGATCAGGGGGCGGGACGAAATAGGAGAATTGGCGCACGCATTTGATACGATGGCAGAGAGCCTGGAACGTAGCGAATACCAGCGTCGCCAGCTTTTGAATGATGTAGCCCATGAACTGCGCACCCCTTTAACGAATCTTCAAGGCTACCTTGAAGCGCTTCAAGATGGAGTAGTTGATCCTGAGCCAGAAGTCATCTCGTCCATTTATGAAGAAGCCATGTTGCTCAATCGCCTGACCACCGATTTACAAGATATAACCTTAGCGGAGGCAGGTCAGTTACACCTGCACCGGGAGCCGATTGCGTTAGAAGATGTCATCCTTCAGGCCGTTCAAGCACTCTCTCTCCAAGCGGAGCGCAAACAACTCACACTCTCTACTGAACTCCCAAAAGATCTCCCTCTTGTAGAGGCAGATGCCCACCGAGTAGGGCAAATCTTACGGAATTTGTTGAGTAATGCGATCAAATATACACCAGAGAAGGGAGACGTGAGCGTCAGTGTGCACGCGTTGGAACAAGAGGTACAGATCTCCGTCAGTGATACTGGCATAGGAATTGCAAATGAGCAATTGCCCTTGATCTTCAGGCATTTCTATCGTGCTGACTCCTCCCGTACTCGTGCAACGGGAGGCAATGGACTCGGTTTGGCGATTGTTGAGCAATTGGTTCACGCTCATGGTGGACAGGTCTCGGTACGGAGCCATGTTGGTAAAGGGAGCTGCTTTATCTTTACCTTGCCGATCACCGAACAGATACTAATATGACAGAGATCTCCCCGCTGGCGTCGTTCTCTTCTTGCAATGCATACAGAGGCTTTGATTGCTCCTACATTCCCTGAATCAATCGAAATTGCTTTTGATGACCGTAGAGAAGAGTAGATCTACGACTGAGAGAAATTGATGGAAGCCATTGCCGAGTTGCATGGTGGACCCAAATTTCTGGGTCCAGTATAATCAATTTGCGGGCTACAGCTTCGATGTGGGCATTGCTGTCGGCTTCCTGCTCGGTCAGCACATGCCAGATAACTACCAGCAGCTTGCGAGCAACGGGTACTGTCAACTTAAACGGAAAGCCTCCAAAAAGCTGGACGGTATGATACAATCGACGCATGAAAATGAATGAAGCAGCTTTCCTCTACAAATGTTTCCGTTTTCCCTCCGAAATTATCAGTCACGCTGTCTGGTTGTATGTTCGCTTCTCGCTCAGTTTTCGCGATGTGGAAGGGCTTTTAGCACAACGAGGATTTGTCGTGACCTATGAGACGGTCCGGCAATAGTGCCTCAAATTTGGGCAAATGTACGCCAATGCATTGCGCCATCGTCGTCCTCGCTATGGCGACGGCGGAGTTCATTGGCATATGTTTGCCCGAACGCGCAAACACCATTGTCGCACTGTTTTATAACTCACGACCACTCCTCGTCGTGCCAGAAGTTCTTCGATATCGCGAAAACTGAGCGAAAAACGAACATACAGCCAAACCGCGTGGCTTACAATTTCAGGCGGGAAGCGGAAACATTTGTAGTTGGGAGGAGCGGCGTTTTTTTTCATGAAACTATTCTAACATATTGCTCAGCTGCACTGCCAAGTTGACAATACCATCCTTGAGCCGTTTTGGTGACAACTCAGACCTACTTATTCAGTATATGCACCAAGATCTATGTCCCATCCAATGTACTCCTCGGCGAAACTCGCTGCTGAAGCTGGAGATGTACGCAAGCGCTCCAGTCGTGCGTGCTGGAGTCGGTGCATAAAATCGGCATCGGAGTGACCCGACGTGGGAGCGTGAATGACATGGAGCATCCAGTGTGAGAATTCCTGCGCTCGCCAGACCCGTTTTAAGCATCGCTCCGAATACGCTGCAAGGAGAGTTTCGTCATCGTGCTTATAAAATGCACGCACTCCCTCAACGAAGACGGCAGCATCAGCGAGCGCGAGATTCATCCCTTTGCCGCCTGCAGGTGAAATAATGTGTGCAGCATCACCAGCCAGATAAACTTGCTTGTATTGCATCGGCTCATAAACGAAGCTACGCATATCGAGGATACCTTTCTCAATAAGAGGCCCTCGGGTGAGTGACCAAGGCTCGTGGAGAGCGAGTCGCGTCTCCAATTCGTACCAGATACGCTCATCCGGCCAGTTCTCGATACTATCGCCGATGGGACACTGGAGGTAGAAGCGACTGACTGTTGACGAGCGGAGCATGTGACCAGCAAAACCACGTTCATGCAATGCGTAAATAATCTCCTCAGTGCTCGGGGGAGCCGCCGCAAGAAGAGCGAGCCAGCCAAATTCGTGCTGCTTCTCGTGTGCTGTGAATGCCGTTGTCGGGAGGGACGCACGTGTCACGCCATGAAAGCCATCGCATCCAACAAGGAAGGTACAGACAATATTGCCAGTGGATGTACGTATTGTTGGAGTTGGTGTATCGTATGCGGTAACAGCAAGCGCAGGGGTTGTGAAGCGGAGGTCTCCACCTGCATTGAGAAATGAAGCAATGAGATCTTTCACTAATTCTTGTTGGGGGTAGACGTAATGGGTGCGACCTCCATACAACGAGGCATATGGAATGCGGAAGCGTTGCCCTCGATAGCGAAACTCACAACCAGAGTGAGGCTTCCCCTCCCGTAGAAGTCGATCCGCAAATCCCTTGCGCTGTAAAAATTCAACAACCCAGTGTTCGATCAAACCAGCACGTGCCCTATGCTCAATATAGTCACGGGTATGTTGCTCCACAATGATACAGTCAATACCTGCTTGCAGAAGCAGGTTGCCAATGAGAAGTCCTGCTGGACCTGCACCAACAATTCCAACTTGTGTTCGTGTTGTGGCACCGTTAGAGTGCGATAACCTATCCACCTCTGGTTCGTGCTTTCGAGATTCCCGACCCACGATAATCCTCCTCACAAACACTAATGATCCAATCCGGCGCCACCAATCGCATGGCTTGTAGCGGCATCTTGCCGATCATACGCATAGATCCAAGGCACTACCTCCGTGATACGCATAGCTGCACCTTGTGAGTGCTGATTAACATACAGAAGTAAAGTCCTAAAGGCAACCTCCGCACTGAGGTCAATCTCAAAATGCTCTGCGACCTTCCCATCTGCGAGATCCCCAAGGCATGCTTTCCCGTATGCGATGACCTCCCGAAAGGTTGGCAGACGAAGCTCCTGAAGAATTCGGCCTATTGGTTCTTCCCCTTGAAGGAGCCTGGCGTAGGCGGGAGCGGGAAGAGCGCTTGGTACAATCAGTGCTTCAGCATACAAATACGGGATGGAGTTCCCTCTCCCTTGAAGCAAGACTTTACGCTCAAGGATAGACTCCTGCTGATTCAATAGGAGTTCTGGTACGGCGACTTCAAGCTGACGAATTTGCTGAGATAGCAAATGTATCTGAAGAGGGCCTCCAGCATGAGCTTCGAGAAGTGGTGTCATAAAGATGCCCGAGAGCAGGGTGGGGTGTTCGAATGCCAGGTAAATAAGGTTCTGAGTTGTTATCTTTAGATCTATCACTGCCTTTCCTTCCATTGCTTCAATTTATGAGTTTATCCTAGATCCTCCAGAATGTTAAAAGCATATGGCAGTGCAGATCTCGCGACAAAGAGCCGTTTCCCACTTCCTACATATAGCTGCCACTACTGCTTCCAAGTTTTGGAAAAGCAGGTGCGAGATCATGCGTTTGGCCAAAGCGAAGTATCGTGAGAGCCAAGATAGCGAGGAACATATGTTCCAGTAGACGGCTGAGGCAATGGTGTTTCCTAGCCCCTCTGTATTTCCGATGCTTGATCGCTGGTGGCGCGTTGGGGCAACTATATCGGCAGGCAACTATCTTTGCACAAACGATGGTTTCGATTTGTTAGGATTTCTCTTTAAGCCGATAAAGTACCATCGAGAGTACTCTATCATGTTGCAACCACAAAGTCGAGATAAAAAGGACTTTCTTCTTGTATACTGCTTCAGTGGCTGCATTATCCTAGTTATGGCCTAACTGGCTCTATTGCAAACAAATGACCCCATCTGATAGCATAGAGCCTCGGCTGTGTCTGCACACCACATGCTCTTGTTCGTTCCACCAAGCAAAGGGGGGATATATCTCTCTTACCGAAGCCCTCGACATCCTCAATCTCGCCCTCACCGCCTCCCTCGTCCCTCCTCACACCATCCTGCACTCCCATCTCCGTGAGGCACACACCCTCCTCGTTCACCACCCTCTGAGCGAGGCGCAGAGACCTCGCCCCAGTTCCTGCCAGTGATACACACACACCTGGCGAAGCAGCCGCAGTTCTCGCACCGCCTATCCTCTTACGTACCAGACCCACAACGTTTCATATTTTTTCTCACACGCAGGTGACAACGCTCCTGTCTCACCGCCAGCCAGAGCGTCCTATCACCTGGGCAGAACCGAGCACGAGGCATTGCAGGATGACCACCCCAACCACCTGGCACCACACCGGCAAGACCAGGCATTCCTCGGGCGTTTCGTGTGCGTTTTGAAACGCACACGAAGCGCCTGCCCTCCAGTTCCACTCCCCCTGCCCTCTCCTACCTCCTTTCCATCCACCTTCTCCAATCCTCAACCAGAGCAGGGGCCAACAGCCTTTCCAACGATAAACAATAACGACTATAGGACATGGAGGGCGCTCACAGCACAAAACGTAGACACATTGATGACAACATGATAGAATATACGCAGCTTTCTAGAGAAGAAGGGGAATGTGTGGAAATGAGAATCAGCGAATCGGTCCTGCTCCCGCTGCCTGAACATGTCCACGCCATACGGGAGGTGGCAATGCTCTTCACCGAACAATTTGAGGCCATCGCGACCATCGCGATCCGGGGACAGGTCCTCTTAGAAGATACCACCACGCGCCTTTTCCCGGACTGGGTCACCGTGAGCCATCTTGACGACATCCTGGACCTGCTTGGGCTGGGCGATGGCACAGAGATACCAGAGGATCCACGCCTGCTCTGGGTGCACCCCCTCCAGGGCGAATTGCGCCTCCAAGAAATGCTCGAAGAACACTAGCAAGCGCACCTGGTTCATGCCTCGCTCACATCAGCACACAGAAGAAGAGAGAGCTGAAGCGGACAAGTGGGTCGTTCTAGAGGATTAAGAGGGCGACAGACGACACCAAACGAGATGTCTCAGGAGTGCACATGACTCGTGGTGAAGCATTACAACGTGCCCATGCCATCGCGCAAGCACAAGGATGGCCTGATCTGCTCTGGCAGGAACCATTCTCCTGCTGGCCCAGGCATCGCTTTCTGTTCTTTGGACCGATCACCCAATGGGTCGTCGTATCCCGTGCAGGCAGAGCGGTGCCTCGCATCGTCCTTGATGATCGCTCCGGCCAGGTCATCAGCACCTGGGTGGCTCCACGCTAGGTGCTGGGGTCAACCGTTATCCGAAACTGACCCAAAGAGGGACAAGCCCTATCTGGCGTTCGGTTCCTGCTTCAACGAACAACGTGCCTGGATAGACCAGGTCTTACAGGATCTCCACAGGCATACATTCCGGTGTCACTCACCGTACAAGGAGGAATTCTAGCAGAAACGAGATACGAATGCAAGAGCAACAGATGTCAACAGAAAGAACTATGTGTCTACTCTTCAAGAAACTTGTTTTAACCCTTCATAGCACACATGGGCGCGCTGTCGACGACAAGTATATTATTAGGTACTTTACACCAGTCAAAATTCTTTCCGCACTTTTTCCTTCACCATTCTTTGTAACAAGCGGATATGGCTGTCCCGAGCGTCAAATTGCTTGGAAATCCGATCAAGTAGCGTGCATTGTTCCCTGCCCTCAGGCATATTGAGAGGCAGAAGATATATATCGTCTGAAAGCGTTTCGAAATCAGGGAAGCGTGTCTCTTCAGGTATCCTGTCCTCAACGCTTGTCAACAGAGCCTTCAGCACTCGGACATAATAACGCCGAGACTCGAAATCTGCTATTTCTGCTCCCTCAAATACCGCAGGAAGTGTGTCTCTAAACTGTTCTAGGTTTCCTCGCAAATGTTTTCCGAGAACATCCAATACTGCTTCCAACACCTCGATGTAATGATCTCGCTGTGCCAGTGCCTCTACGATTTTTCGATAGCGGAGAACCTGATCTGAACCGAGAAAGGAGAATGACGGAAGAATGCCCGCTTGCTTTCGCATTTCATGAAATTTGTCCTCCTCTTGAAAATTCATGTTGTCTCCTCATTGTTCCCTACTCTAAAGGATTGCCCATGATCCGGTCAAGCAGCTGGCGAGATCGAGCCGGAGCTCACTGCCAACAGGTTCATCAAGATATCGTCGAAACGGCCCAATTGGATCTGCAACATGTGCAAGCCGATGAGATTCGCGTCAAAGCCTGCAAGATAGTAGCGTGAATGGGTTGCCTCTGGCTGGCTGGGACCATCTCACTCACGCGAGATCGAGCGCTCGCTGATTGACTTCGCCGGCGCGCTCCCTCAAGCAGATTCTCCCAGGCCCCTCCCACTTCTGCCGGTGACACACACACGCCTAGCGAAGCAGCCGTAGCTCACGCACTGCCCAGCCTCTTACCCTCCACGCCCACCACGTTTCACAACATGTTCCCACTACCACACCAGTCTCACACGCAGCAACGCGACGACTCCAGACTCACATCAAGCGCCAATTCACACAAGAGACTCTCAGTGCGCCCATAGTACTTCGTGTGCACCTCCCTCCACCCTGGTTCTCGCCATCGGTAATAGACATATGGTCCATGCCCACACCTTCATTCTCACGACCGAACCGCTACGAAGGTACTGGGATGCGAAATCTTGCACGACATTGTTGTTTCAATCCTCTACTCCCTCTCAAGGGAACCGCTACTTCATGCAGAAGCGCATCATGATACGCTTCTTGGGTTTCAATCCTCCGCTCCCTCCTATGCCAACCGCTACAAGGCTGGTGTTTGGTTTGCTTGCAAGCTTTGCACTACAGTGGCACTTGAGAAAAGAACCAAATTCCCCCGAATTTTCCCCTGATTAACGTGAGTTCTGGATACGTGCGTCGATGGAGCGCACGTATCCAGAACTCACGTTACTTACACAACCTGATAAAAAGAGCCGTCTCCAGAACTGGGCTCCATAGGCGTCAAGTTAAGAGAAGAGATCTCAACCTGACAGGTAAAAGCTCCTGTGTCATGATAGAAGTAGGCAAACTGCTATCAGAAACAGGAGCTTTTCTATGAAAAGTAGAGCACCCTTGTGCCAGGCCTTAGAGGAATTGATCTATAAAGATGCGCCTCGTTTGGCTCAAGAACAAGGATTGATTGTCCGTCATCGTTGCTTTTCTGCGAGCACCTTGCTGCTTTTACTCGTCTTTGGCTGGCTGAAACATCCATTAGCTGGTCCCAGTCAACTGGCCCGCTTTGCGCACTCGGTGGGGGTGAGAGTGAGTAAACAAGCAATCTTTGAACGCTTGACAAAGAACACAGCGCATTGGCTCTTGAGCGTGTTACAGCAAGCAGTTCACACGCTCCTTCTAACGTCTTCTTTATCTGTTGGGCTCCTAGCTCGTTTCCCTGCAGTTCTCCTCGAAGATACTACCTGTATTGAATTGCCATCGGCTCTCGCCTGGCTCTGGAAAGGAAGCGGAGGGAATGCATCTCCATCGGCTGTCAAACTCGGCGTGCGCTGGGATCTGCGCAGTGGCAGGTTGGACGGGCCAGCACTCCATCAGGGACGTGATCATGATAGCCGAACGAGCACCCACACACTGCCTTGCGGGCAAGGCAGTGTGTGGGTGGCAGATGCTGCCTATTACTCCCTCAAGCAGTTGCGTCAGATGGACCAACAAGGGGTCGTTTTTGTCATTCGCCCACGAGGCAATTTGGCCGTGAGTACACCCGAGGGGCAACGCTTGGATTTGGCATCTCACTTGTCCGCTTTGACCGACACAGTCATTGATCTTTCGGTCCGTTTAGGCTCCATTCGCTCCCTCTGGCTCAATGCGCGGATTATTGCCTTACCTGTCTCTGATGAGGTAGCTCAGAAACGCCGTGAGCATCTGCTGGACAAGGCCAACAAGCAAGGGCATGTGCCCTCCTCACATGCTCTTGCCCTTGCTCGCTGGACCTTGATTGTTACCAATGCGCCTGTGGAACGCCTCTCAGCAGAAGAAGCACTCCTGCTGTTTCGGGCGCGTTGGCAGGTGGAATTGCTCTTCAAGCTCTGGAAGAGTCATGGGCATGTGGATGAATGGAGCAGCCAGCTTCCCGACCATATTCTTTGTGAGTTCTATGCTAAGCTGATCGCTATGCTCGTGGAACATTGGGTTCTCCTTGAGAGTTGTTGGGATGATCCTCACCGTAATTGGATGCTCTGTGCTGATCTCTTTCGAGATCAACTCTCGCTCTTGGTTCTCGGCATTCGTGGATATATCCCTCTTTCTCAAGCCCTTGCATGTATCCGTGAAGCGTTGTTGGGAAGCGCTTCCATCCCCGCTCGAAGTACGCGCCCCAGTACCTCCCATCAACTTCTTGATGGGGTTTACTGGGGCTTAACTTGACGCCTATGCCGTCTCCAGAACTGGGCTCGACATATTTGAACACGACCCCATCAGGATTTTGCACACGCATTTCCCAACCTGTTGCCGCATAATGAGGTTCTTCGAGAAAGACGATTCCCTGCTGCTGGCTCAGGAAATCGTACCACTCTTTAACTGAATCAACCAGGACGTTCACGTGCGTGCCTCTGATGGCAGCCAGAGCTTGTTCTGGGCCAGCAAAGAGGAGCAACGGTCCCACCTGTACTGCCTCCAAACCAACTTCAGGAAAAGTGACACGCATGCTGCTTTTCACCTGAAACTGTGTTTCATAAAACTTCACGCTGGTGGCAAGTTGTTCCCTGCGAATATAAAGCCTGGTAAGGGTCTGTAAAATCTTCATCTGTCTTAGGGCCTTTTCTAGTTGAGTTTTGAAGCTGACATAGAAGCCTCTTGATTAGAGCATCTGAATGCTGGAGAAACAATATTGGTAATGGCCGATTTATCCAGAACTCACGTCGATTAGCAAAAAATTCGTGCTATTCGCGTGTCGATGTGACATGCTAGAAGTATTTCCAGTTATTATTCGAGCTGTCTCATAGATCAGGAGAAAGGCATGAAGCAACGTCAGTGTACCATATTAGAGTAAGGCAAAATCACTCAAAGGTGCTACTATGCCCGATGGATATCAAAGCACCCATAAGCGAGAGACAGAAAAAGCCGCTCAAGAGTGAGATATGTAACGAACTGCCCTACACTGTGATAGGATACATACTACTTAATTCGTGTGTTCTACTACTCTTCTCTCAAAAGATACATCTATGAAAGGGAACCACTTTTATGCAAAGTAACGAGATTGATATATACTTACAAGCGCTGGATGAAGCCTTAAGCACCCGTTCCGCCATTAAGAAACCAGCACGACTTGTGGTCGTGGGTGGCGTCTACATGATGCTGTTTCTGAAAAATCGTACCTCAACCAAAGATGTTGATGTCATCCCGCTCTCATTTCCCGATACCATGAATCCCAGCGACGAGACAAAAGCCTTCCGTGCTGCTATTTGGGCTGTCGCAAGACGCTTTCATCTCAAACAAGACTGGATGAACGATATTGTCGCTTCGTTCTCCCCTGAGACGGGACCTCTCTCCCTCTGGCGTGCGTATCCCAACCTTGAAATTTATATTCCGCAGGTTAACTATATCCTCGCTCTCAAACTCCTGGCTGGAAGAGATCGCGATGAAGATGATATTCTCGCCCTCTGCGAGCACATTGGCATTAAGACACGTGAACAAGCGCAAACATTGGTTGATCGCTATGCATCTAAGGAGTGGCAAATGGAATGTAACCTGACGTCCACGCTTGATGCACTCTTCTAAAACTAGTCAGCTATTGGTCACAAACATGGTATAATAGACAAGAAGCACTCTGTTCCAGCCAAGAGGAATACACGTTATGTGGAACGATCTACACACTATACGCACAACCTATCGTTTGATCCTTGAAGGAGAACGCCCCTGGACGGCCCTCGGCGATTTTCTCAATTACTGGTATGCCTATGCCGTTAACCAGCGAGCAGCGCTTATCCATGATCCCATTGAAGAACCACACGAGGCGTCTCTCGAACAGCACCAGTGGGCTGCGTTTTGTGCAGCGACAGTAGAATACCTATGTCAACGCCATGAACTGCCTTGCCCTTTATGGGTCACGAATACGACCTATCACCTTTCGCACCCATGGTTTACTGGTCTGGGAGCACAAAGGCTGGCAGTACAAGAGCGTTTACGGCAGCAATCGCCAGAACCATTTGCTCGACGCAACATCTATTGCAACCCACATGCCTTCTCCACGAAATATGAGATTGCCAGCCAGGCACGTCCCTCGCAACAGATTTCTCTCGTTGGTTAGTAAATACGATTCTTGCTAGCAGAAGGCATACTTAACAGAGATCGCTCTTGAGGATGCATCTCTTCGTGTTCCTTTCAAGAGATGGAGAGGAACGTACATGGCCGTTGATCACCTCAACCAGTCACCCTTGCATCTACTTGGTGTTTCAACTATTAACTGCCTTATTAGACCACAGCACCGTTCTTATCTGCTACAGTGGTGATCCCAAATTATCGCTCCTGAGAAGCCATTGCTTCTTGGGGATCCTGGCCCATTGCCCACCAGATAACTAGATTCAATTCTCATTAGCCTTCACTGTCTACACGCTATACCCTAAATAGGCTAGTTATACCGTATCTTACCTATACGAACTGAAAGTTTGTTGTGCGCGTCTAAGAAGCAATGCAGTTTGGCATCAATCCGATTATTTTCTTCCTTTCGCGAGAGGCTTGTCGGACCCTTACATCTAAAATCAAATAATTTGTGTCTATGAGTCAAGTGAGCCGCAAATCAATACGTTCACCCAATGCAAATGCACTAAAAGGCACAATATGGAGAATCAGCTTCCTAAGCTGTAGATTGATAGAGACAGGAATTTCCTGATTCGCACTTATCTGAAGCAGACGCTTTGCTCGGAATTCCCTCATATGCTCGGTGAACGTAGCCGAAAGCATAAACACTGAGCGTAGTTCCGTTAGGACGCAATTCAAATTTTTGCATTGATATCCGAAGCCCAAAAGGTGTGGAATGTGCTTATGCCTTGTTTGATAAGGCGGTGTCTTTTTTGAGGTCGCGGAGCAGTTGGTTGAAGGCTTGTTGATAGGCTCAGCATCACGTGAGCATGAATAAAGACGCCCGGCGCTGAGCCGGGCTTATTTCTTCTCTTCAGTTTACCTCCCTCAGTCCTCTGGCACCGTTTTATGCATCCCATGAAGCGCTGTGTGACCTGCCGCTGCCTCTGGATCACGTGTGCGAAATTCACATCCAGGCGCATTACACTTGTACCAGCCACTGTTGAGAGCGTTGAAGATAGCCCATAGCAACAGGACGACAAGCAGCACAGGGATAGCAAGGGTCGCAAAGCCATTGGGGTTGTTGAGTATGCTGATGATATCCATCTTTTCTCTCCTCATACCTTGGATGATATGCCAAAGCATTTAGAAGAGTATTGTAGTATGTTTTCGCACAAAATACCACAAGCGAGCAAGAGTAAGCCCGGTAGAGCACGACACCTCGTCATATGATACTGGGTCATCCGCTTTTTTGATGAAAAATACTGGTTTCTTGCTTGATCAGTAGGGATCTTCATGAGTTTTTTATGTCATCGGAAACATCTTTCTGCTACACTCAGAACATGAGCGATCTGCGTGGACATGATGGAAGGAGTTCTTCCGATGGCATCTCCAACAAACCCAGCGTTGTTACCTGATGCAAAGTGTTTGCATCTGATCTGCTTGCAAGCCTCTCCTCAGCTCATTACAGCCGTTGTGGCAACAGCCCCTCCACAGGCGCAATGCCCAGTGTGTCAGTACTCTTCAGAGAAAGTGCATTCCCGTTACACGCACCTGGGAGCCGATTTGCCGTGGATGGGATGGGCAGTGCGGTTAGAACTGCATACCCGCCGCTTTTTTTGCCAGAATCACGAGTGCCCACGCCAGATTTTCACCGAGCGGCTTCCCACCGTCGTTGCGCCCTATGCGCGACGCACAATGCGACTCACCGATGTCTTCACCTTGGTTAGCTTTGCTCTTGGCGGAGAAGCCGGGAGACGCCTGGTGGCAGGCATGGGTCTCTCCAGCAGCTCTGACACGCTCCTTCGGCTGATCCAACGCGCCCCTGAGACTGCTCATGCCACTCCTCGCATCCTTGGAGTCGATGATTGGAGCTTCCGCCGGGGGCGAAAGTTCGGTACGATCCTCATCGATCTGGAAAAGCGTCTTCCCATTGAACTGCTGCCTGACCGTGAGGCATCTACCCTGGCGAAATGGTTACAAGAACATCCAGGGTTGCCAATCTATTTGGGATGGCTGCCTAAACTGATCAAAGTGAGCCACTCTTCGTACCCAGTTTTTTCCCTTTATCATTCTTGCAACACAACCCCCCTTACACACCTGGCTCACAACATTTCACAGTGTTTCTCACACGCAGGTGACAACACGCCTTATCACTGCCAGGCAGAGCATCCCATCATCTGGGCCAACCCGAGACAACCTCTCTTCTCATTTCCGCACAGTGATACACATGACCCTCTTCATGACACATTAGCACCTTTTTGGCTCAGGAGAGGAAGCTTGTTGGACCAGGAGTATACAGATTGATGGCAATACGTTAGAATACACACATCTATCTATGAAAAAACCTGAGCACATCCAAACCATACGCGAGGCCGCAGCCCGCTTTACAGAACAAGATGAGGTCATCGCGACTATAGAGATCCGTGGGCAGGTCCTCCTGGAGGATACCACCACTCGCCTCTTCCCAGACTGGGTCACCGTGAGTCAGCTTGATGATAGTCTGAACCTGCTCGCATTGGGCGACGGGACGGAACTGCCAGAGGATGCACGCCTGCTCTGGGTTCAACCCCTCCAAGGCGAACTTCGTCTCCAAGAAATGCTAGAAGAACACGAAGAGACGCCACCAGGCCTTCAACACTCACATCAGCACACACGGGTGCGCCTGGCGACGAGCACATGCATCCCTCGCAGGCGCGCTCCTTGACACAGATCACCTCCAGGACGCGCCTGCTCCTGCCAGTGACACACACGCGCCTGGCGAAGCAGTCGATGGTCCTCCCACGCGTCGCCTTTTACGCACCTGGCTCACAACGTTTCAAAAAATTTTCCCTCCACCACACAGGTCTCACCAAACCCATCAACGTGACGGCTCCAGACCCGCGTCAAGCGCCAACTCACACAATAATGCGTCATAGCGCCCAGAGTATTTCGTCTGCACCTTCCTCGACCCTGGCAGCCGCCACCGATAATACACATATGGACCATGCCCACGCACGCTTCGCACCTTGATCCACCCTTCCTCGCGCAGGCCCATCCCTCGCCGCCACCGCCTCAGTTGACGATGCACGTTGCGCACCGTCTCGGGGTCACACTCCCCCTCGATTTGCACACACACCTTCAGCACATCCACCACCGTCTCCGGCAAAGACTTCTTCGGGTCATTGCGGGAGACGGAAACCACGAAAAAAACGTATCGATCTCCAATCCTGCTGCCCAAGAATGCTCACCCGATGCTCTTGTAATTCTGCGGCAAAGTGCATGTGGATCTGGGAAAGAACGTCTTCAGCAGAAGAGGGAAAAGCACTTTGGCGGATATTTATTGGGGTCAGATAGAGTGCATTGTGATGCACGATGCGTTTATGTTGCCGAAGCAAGAAGGATTGGAGAGGACCAGGAGCATTCTTTTGCATTGAGCGAGCAAATATCGCTTCGTCGTTGTAGACATCAAAACCAATGACTGGAACATCATCAGGGGCCAGATACGGAAAAATTGCTCGTATTTCGTACCAGTAAAGAAACATAGGAGTACAGATCGCTGGCAGGTAGCCTCTGTACAACAACGGTCCAGGCAAGTAGATTCCCTCATGCGTGATGTGCAGCACTGGTGGCGGCGTCAGCCATGGTCGCATGAACCAATACGCAAAAAAGCAATACCCCCACCATAGGTAACAACAAGATGTAACTGATGAGAAGAGATTGAAAACTTGTTCCTATTGGCTTCCACCTGAAAAGGATGTAATAGGCAGAAGAGAGAACTGGAAGGAGAAGAAAAAGCCATCTATTGTTGGACAGATAAGGATGACGTTTCAGAGGAATACGCATCTGCGCTTCCGTTTTCTGCATGAGATTCCTTCTCGATGATCATCGATCATGGGAGATCGATACTATCATTCAACAACAGCAAGACAATAGAAAAAAGGCTCCTACCTCAAGCATACTATCGTATATGTATCCAACGATTGATCAGTGGACATCAAGCTGGCAACAATAAAACCACATGATATAGGGGAAGCCTACAAATGTAGCAGTTAATTTCTTTCACCATCTGCGCTCGTATTGCATATTTCACTTGCTCAAAAATAGGTTCGTATCCAAATACAGAAGCAAGCTCTCAGTGTTCGGGATATGACAGGCAAACATACCGAAGCGCCTTTGCCAATTAAAGGTACTCTCATTTGAACACTGGCACAGGCTAAAAACAAGAGATACACAAGAAATGGGCGAGTCACCCCAAGCCGATCACGACTTTGTGTTCGTGTTCAACTATTAAATTGTGGAGAGCAGCATTTTCTCGTACATGACAAAAAACATCTGTCTCAGATGCTTACTGTTTTTAGCATGCGAGTATTTGACAACATTAAACCCACATTTGATACTCTTGACCCACATTCCGCAGGGTAATTGACAGGAAAACTGAAATTGGATAAGGTAATCTCAGAACGCGCAAGGAGTAGAAAAAGCATGCAACGAGCTGAGGATTACCAGAACGAACGTTTGGACCATTTGGGCATTGTGGCGGGCGTGTGCCAGGAATTGGGCTTGGCGCAGTGGTTGGATGCCTTGGAACCCAACCAACAGCGCGCAGTGAGTTACGGGACCTCCACTGTCGCCATGATTCTCAATGGATTGGGCTTTGCCAATCGTCAGCTCTATCTGGTGCCACAATTCTTCGAAAATAAACCGGTCGCGCACCTCTTGGGAGCCGGCATCAGCGCGGACATGCTCAATGATGATTGCCTGGGACGTACCCTTGATTGGCTCTATGAGCACGATGTGACCACGGTGTTCGCTGGCATTGCCCATCAGGCCCGGCAACGTTTTGGGATAACAGCCCAGCACGTGCATGTGGATACGACCTCGTTTTCGGTGAATGGAGCCTATGAAACCGAGCAGGAACATGAGCACGTCATTGCAGTCACCTATGGCTACTCGCGCGATCATCGCGAAGATCTCAAACAGTGGATGCTGGCTCTGGCGACCACCCATCAAGGGGATATTCCGCTCTTTTTGCAGCCGCTTTCGGGCAACCGCAGCGATAAAGAGAGCCTGATCAAGGTGATTGCCGACCTGCATGCCCAATTGCAAGAGACAGAACCCGAGGAAAACCCGCTCTACGTGGCCGATAGTGGCCTCTACAGTGCAGAGAACATGCGCCAGCTCAATCAAACTGGGGTACGGTGGGTCAGTCGCGTCCCCGAAACGAGCAAAGAAGCCAAAGCCGCCGTGATGCAAGACGAGGAGGCGTGGCAACCCAGTGCCGATGGAATTCGTCACCTGGTCGTGCAGCACATGGATCTGCCTCAGGGGCCTGAGCGGTGGATCATCGTTCGCAGTGATGCTGGGATCAAGCGAGCGTTGCAGACGGCGCGCAAGCAGGCCGACAAGCAACTGGAAATGTGGAGCAAGAAGGTGTGGCATGTGAGCACGAAGGCATTTGCCTGCCGAGAGGATGCGCAACAGGCCTGGGAACAAAGTCTCAAAGGGCTGCCGCAGTGGCTGGATGCCTCGATGGAACTGAAGAGCCAGGCGGTTTTTGAAGGACGAGGCCGTCCTGCACGCAATGCGCAGCCAAGCGGGGTGCGTTGGAGTGTCACGCCCCAGGTTCTCCTCAACGAAAGCAAACTGTTGGCCTTCGCCCAGCGCAAAGCCTGCTTTGTCATTGCCAGCAATGTGGTGGATGAAGCCGAGATATCCAACGATGCGTTGATCAACCTGTATCTGGAACAGGGAAGCGTCGAACGGGGCTTCCGGTTCCTGAAAGATCCCTTGTTCCTGGCGTCCTCGGTTTTTGTGAAAAAGCCAGAACGCATCGTGGCCCTGAGCTTGATCATGGTGCTTGCCTTGTTGGTGTACCGTCTGGCGGAACATCGCTTGCGTGAGCAATTAGAGGCAACTGGGCAAACTATCCCCAATCAAGTCAACAAGCCCACGGCTCGACCGACGATGCGCTGGGTCTTCCAATGCTTTGAAGGCGTTGAATTGTTGCACATCCGCACCGCAGCCACCACGCAATCGCTTGTCCTCCGCTTGCAACCATTGCATCATCAGATCCTTTCTTTATTGGGGCCTGCCTCTCAACAATTCTATTTTTTTTCAGATTAAAACTGCGGAATGTGGGTCTTGATAAATTCTTCCCATTTCAATCATAACAGTTTCAAGCGTGTCGAACCGAGAATGAATCGGGAAGCGTAATCCGACTCGGAGAAGCAAGCACCTCTTCATTTTGTGCCATAGAGATTTGCAACATCTTTAACGCCCCAATGGAATACCACCCATCGAAATAATGCACTTGAGCATTCGTAAATTGGACCGGTGAGAAGCGTTGCAGTGGAAAGAGTGGAGCATCCATTTCAATGGAATGGATATATGGGTCCTCAACGATGAAGTCAGCATAGACTTGACTCGATGGATATGTGATTTTGGTGGTATACATGGTTCCTTGGGTCACATCTTGCAACGAGAGAACCCACTGCTTATGACTTCCAGGCTCAAGCTCCATAACCGCAGCAATTCTATCACCTGGAGCAACGGTCATTGATGTCGTCTGGCTTAATTCTGGAAGCGTTTCATACCACACTTCGTCAGATACCCCGTAGCTGTGCGCTAGGGGCTTGTCCCTAGCGCACAGCTACGGGGTATCTGACTTCTCCATTCTACCAAAATGGAAATGTGAGTTAAAGACAGCCATTCAGGCGTGGGGAGTCGTCACATATCAGGAATGAGTCGTACTGCTTCGCCAAAGGGAATCGCACGCATATCCAGGCTACCTGGGGACAGCACCCAGAGTACTGGCAAGGGAGGTGCTTCTGTAGGGAAGGTTCCATAGCCATCCGTACAATAGACACAGACTCGGGGTTGCACCGCATCATGCTCGCCCATAACGGCTCGGAAAAAGGGGCGGAAATCGGTACCACCTCCTCCAATAGGTTGAGGAAACGCACTCTGGAGGGTCAGGGGGTAAGGCCCATAACAGGCAGCATCAGTGTAATACAGAGAGGCTTCAAGATGCGGATAGGTACTCAAGATGCCTCTTACCTCTCCTAAAAATTGGGCAATCTCAGCCGAGCCTATTGAGCCACTGGTATCGACCGCCACGTAGACACGTACCGTCTCTCCCTCCAGTGCCTCCAGGTACAGTCCCTGTCCGACAAAGCGTCTATCAAATCCCTGGAAATCAGTTGGGGTTTGTCCTAGAAAACGCCATAGATATGATCGCCAATCGAGCTGTGCCGGGTTCAGATGGGATATCTCACGTTGTAATCCAGCAGGAACCTTCCCCTGCCCTATCACTTCCGTAAGTGTCTGCGCTTGTTGAAGGGCCTGCCGCCAATATTGCTCAAGTTCAGCATATGGTCGCTTTTCCTGATCAGTTGGGTCAAGCAGGTCAGGCATACCCAAATGTGGATGCCTCTTAAAATGGGATTGCAACTTATGATAGACTTCTTCAACACTCAGATGTTCTAACGACTTTTCGCGTATATGCCCTGCTGGGAGTGCGAACCCTTCTTGGGCAAGCACGATGCCATTGACAACGATATCTGCCGCAATATTCCACAGTTGTGGTTCGCGAGAGCCTCGTCGGGGAACGTGTAACAACGCCGCATGCATGATCTCATGTGCAACGACTCCCAGACGCTCTGGTTCCGTCAAATGGCTCCAGAACTGTTCATTAAAAAAGATGTCGCGTCCATTTGTCGCGGCTGTGGGTATGCTCTCAGTAATAAAGAGGTGGGCGAAGAGCGCAAGCGTGGCGAAGAACGGTGAGCGGATACGTAGTTTGAGGATACTGGCGGTAATCTGTCGTTGTAGCGCATCGCTTTGTTTCTTCTGTGCCATACATTTATCTAAGCGCGCCAGAAGACCCCTGTTCTTCAGACATGGGGATGAATGGCGCTCTCCTTTCCGGTGTTGAAGAGCTCAATGAGAAGAGATCAGCAATCCATTGAAAACGGAAGAGTGTTTGGGCGTTCCACGGTACATCGCTCCCGTGGGGAAAAGCACGAGCGTGTCTCACCAATGTCCACTCTCTTTCCATTGCCAACTCACGAGAACCATGTGAGTTGATGAACGGGGACAAGAACCACGTTCCCACTTGCAATATTGAGAAACTCCCCTGGGGCTCAGGGAAAGTGAATGCCTGTGGAGGCGGTGTAAGACCAAGAGCGTGACAAGTCACTCTGGCGGCAACCTCCAACGAAGCAGGAAAGCTCACACGCGAGGGTGAGAATCCCCTGGCTTGAGCCATGGGGAGATGTCAACCTAGCATCGACATATAGTCGGCGAACATGTGCTGTAAACGCTTGTCACGTTGCACCAGAGTTGCTAGCCGACCCAGTTCGTTGCGCGCTTGTGCCTGCCGGAAGAGATCGGTTGCGAACAGTTGCACCCATTCCGTACCTGCTTTGGTCGCAATCCATTGAAAGGCACAATAACTTTCTTGTATATTTGTGGCACGCATCGTCAGCGCTATGGTAAGCGCATAACGTGTCGATGGCTCTTTGGGAAAATCAATGGTTTCTCCATCCCCCCGAAGAATTGCCATTACGTCAGGTATTTGCTGGTAGAGTTGCGTAAACGAGGCAAATTCTGAAGCCACACCAAGACCTACAACGGTTGCGATATCGAGCCCAACCTGGTAGAGCGTATTCGCGATCATCCAGGAGCGAGGCGAGGGCCAGGCAGGTTGTTGCGGGTCTAGCTTATGTAACAGGGCAGGTCGAAACGAGAGAAATGCCAGCACATGCTCATGAATATCGTTCTTTAGCGCATAGGCTTTAAAGCTCTCGAAATGTGGCTCGACGGTCAGATGAATAAAGCGGTTGGCGAGCGGAGCAGGCATATCAAAGACGGCGGCTCGATCCTCTTTGCGATTGCCGGCAGCCCAGATAAACCAACCATCAGGCACCACATAACCACCTACTCGTCGATCCAGGATCAATTGCTGTGCCATACCTTGCATCGCTGGCGGAGCGAGATTAAGCTCATCAAGAAAGAGAATCCCCCGACCCTCGTGTGGAAGAAATTCCGGTGGATACCAGCGTGAGATACCATTATCGGCCACGGGGAGACCACGTAGATCAGTAGGGGCTAGTTGCGAAAGACGCAGATCGACTATCTCCAAATTATGAGCCTGCGCCGCCTGGGCCACAATACTCGATTTACCGACGCCAGGCGGTCCCCAGATCATTGTGCTCAACAGCAAGCGGTGCTCTACCAGTTTATGGAGAAATTGAGATAAGGCTTCAGGTGTCATCGAACCTCCGCCTCTGGAGCCCCCTGCCCTTTGAGGCGTGGGGAGGAAAGAGGCGTTCCTTCTTGGGGCAATGGGAAGGATGCCCCATACCGATATCCATACCCATCGCTTCGGTGGACGGGCTGGCAAAAACGAGAGCGAATTCCTTGTATGGTCCCTTGCTCCGTCGTGAGATTAAAACTCCCTGTGCTGCGTACAGCCACTCGCCCCACATAGGTACCAACTTTTTTGCCCGATGTGACCACCGCTTTGATCATATCGCCTGTTTGGAAGCCAGAGACCTTCTTGGCTTGTTTGGCACGACCACGTGGAAAGCCATAGCGGTCAACACGGCACATCTGCCGTGATCCATGCCCTGTTGCTGTCATCAACAATGGCACAACCCCTTTCACATGAAGCACCTCAGGCGTCCTCTTGCCAACACAGGCCGCATCGAGCCAATGAGACTTGGGCAACCCTCGTTGCGTTCGATTGTACTTTGTCAACCCTCCAGTGCCGCATTCCACTGGCAAGCCCACCGCTTGAAGCCGTTCCAACAAGGCATAGCGCGTCGCATTGACTGCCGCTGCGTCCTTCAAGGGCCTTTTCGCCTGGGCGAGAAGCCGCGTGAGTACCTCTGGCTTGTTCGCAAGAAACACCTCAATCGGGAAGGTGTCTTTGGCCTTGTTACACGGCTGACATGCGAGGGTGAGATTACTTGCCCGATTGGTGCCACCATTGGCACGTGCCTGGATATGTTCCACTTGAAGCGGAATATCTTGCTTCCCACAGTAGGCGCATGTTCTGTTCCACTTCTCCAATAAAAATGCTCTGACTTCGTAACCTGCCAACTTTCCCTGCTGATACTCAATCCCCGCAATATCGGGATTGTCCAGCAATTGCGGATCGAACTTAACCAGCTCCTGGCTTAGGGCCACAATAGAAGCGTACTGGCACAATCGCCTGACCCAGGTCAGGATATTGGCAAGCCGACTTTCCAGGGAAGTCGGCAACCATCCCGGCTTTCGTCTTCTGTTTTGCCATCGCGATTTTCTGTATCTGGTTTTGCGCTGTCTTCGACCACGACGAAGCGCACGACGACGATCAAGACTGGCTTTAATAGTCTGCCCACGATGGGAGAGTTCAGCGGCAAAGATCACCTTATCATTGGCATCATTCACCAGAGCGATCCCTGTTGTTTTGCTCCCAGGATCGAGTTTGAGCCGCAACGGTTGGACCTCTGGTTTCTCGACCACCCGTTTGAGAACAATCGTAAAGGGGTATCTCCTGTACACGGCGGCTTTCCCACTGCTGAGCAAAAGCCGCGCTCTTGCTGGATGCACCGGGTTTAATGGGTTCTTGTTGTGGTCAAGAACGAACGCGTTGCTCAAATTGAGCCTCTACTTTCGTAGGTAATGTGTGCCTCGTCAAGGTTATGGAGCGGTTTCTTGCAAGCAGCACGTCCTTCACCCTGTGCAGATGTTTAACCACTTGCCGAAGCGGTTGAGGCTGGCAAAGCACCCCAACGCTCCTATGCATTCGCTCCTAACGTAGCCTCTGTTTCAAGGCTCAGATTGGTCAGGTTCAGGCTTGCATGTACAAGCCCCTGCCTTCAGGCCTGTCTTTTACCCACATCTTACTTTCAGGTTTTGTGAAACTACGCAGGAGGCAACTCTCCTGTTGAGCGTTCCACAAACACATGTAGTGCGATTGGCTTGTGAAGCTCCTCCAAAAAGATGTGGGTAAGAAACAGGCCTGAAGGCATGGGGTCCCTGACTTCCACTCTCTAACGGATGTTTCTTGCCAGCCAGGGTATCGACCATCGCTTCAATTGTCGTATGGGGAACAGAGCAGAAGTATCAATCAGGCGTGGAGGCGACCAGGAGTCAAACCTGGTGTCTAAGGGTTATGAGCCCCATGTGCTGACGCTGCACCACGCCCCCACAGACAATATGAGGCGGCTGGGAGTCGAACCCACATCACGCCCTGCCAAGGCGCCTGTTAACCGTTACACTACACCCCATATCGATCGAGCAATGCCCGATTTGTTCACTATAATAGAGAAACTCTTCAATGTCAACGCCTGAGGAAGTCAAGCGCACTGGCCCAGAGAAAGGTAGGAAGTACCGCATCCGCGCATCTCTCATGTGAAGAAGCGATCAAGCGTGAGGCTCTTTTCTGGAACCTGTCCGTTTGGGTCGGCGTTTTGCCAGAGTTGTGCGGGCCGCAGCCCGCACAAAGCGATTTCCATCATGGGTCAGTGCAGCGAGCTCGGTATCTGACGCCTGCTCTTGGAGCGCGGTACGGTAGCGTTCCGGCCAATGAGAGGAGTTCACCGAGGCGGTTGGGACAAGAGCTTCTAGCAAGGCTCCCTGCAAAGTCGACGAGCGACGTGCAAGCCGTAACAAGATCTCATAAAAGTTTCGAGGCAAGCTTGAGGTTTCAAGATGTTTTTGGAGCTCTTTGATAAAAAGGTCTCTAAAGGGACGCCGATGAGCGCGCATGAGAGTCGGATGACTTGCGACTCTTCGCCACAGTTCCATATCATCTGTCGCAATAATGCGCTCGATGATATCCAGTGGTGTATGCGGATTTGCTGCTAATGCATACCAGACTGCCCGCTGTGATTGATGTGCAAGCTCTCTTACAACAGCGATAGGGGTATGCTTGTTGCCTGCGACTGCACTCCGTACATCATCATCGCTAACCTGTGCCAGGCGAGTCAGCAATGCAGGGGTTGCATTTGGATTACGCGCAATTGCAGCCCAGACGTGTCTATCGTTGTGTTGCAGCAGTGTTTCCAGGAGCGAGAGTGGCGTTCGCGGGTTAGCCGCGAGGCGCCTGTACATTGTGGAATGTGGATAGAGATCAGTTGCAATTTGTGCAAGAATGTGGGGAGGTGTTTGGGCGTTTCCTGCGAGCGCAGCATGTATGACCTTTGAGGATTGCTTCTGTAGTTCAGTCATCAGAGCTCTGGAGATGCGAGGGTTGCTAGCGGCAGCAGCCTGTACCTCTATTTCAGTGTCATGGGCCAGAACTGTCAGCACTTCCAGAGAGGCATGGGCGTTACAAGCCAGCGCGGCTCGTACCAGCACTTCGGTGTCCGCAGCAAGGAACGCAAAGGTGGCAGCGTTCAACTGAGGGCGTGAGGCAATGGCTGCGCGAACAGGAGCGGCAGAGTCAAGCGCGATGATTTCCAGTTCATCGGGCGTCAGGTGAGGATGAAATGCGGCAGCGCGGCGGACAGAGTCGTCGCTATCACTTGCCAGTTGCTGTAGGAGCGTATGTGGGACACGGGGATTGCTGGCGACACCGCGACGAATCGCAGGATTCTCATGCCTCGCAAGCGTTGTAAGTCTGCCAGGAGGGGTCCGTCTATGGCGAGCGGCCTTTCCTTGAAGTGTGTCATCTTGTGAGCGCGCAAAGAAGGATAGGACTATTTCGGAAAGCTCCTGATCAGGGAGAGCAAGGATTTGTGGGTCTTTGCTGATATGACGACGAAGATAGTCGTTTGACCAGTCGAGCTTTGTCACTTCATCTGGAAAGGCCAGTGAAAAAAGCGCAAAGAGATGGATGTTTATCTGAGTATAACTTCGGTAGTGATGATATTCGCCTAGCGCTCCCAGAGCCTGGTGGCGCCATGCTCCAGTCGCCTCGCCAGCCAATGCGACATGTGATTTTGCGGTTACCTTGATTTCGTCGCCATAACGGATACCCACAATGTTTTCCTGAGTGAGGAGTTGTAACCAGTAGGAAGGGAGATCCTCAAACAGGAGCAGACGTTTCCAGGTCTCCCTGGGAGCGGCTTTCATAAAGTTGGGTTGGGTCAGGGTCAAGAGCGGAATAACAGGATTGTCAAGAAACTCACGGGGAAACTGCTGGGCAAGGTCCAGTAGAAGTGGTAGCGGTGTATTGGGATTTTGTGTTACTGCCCGACGAATGAGAGGATCTTTTGCCCGCCCCAGTTGTTTTAACGTGGCTGGGGGAGTAGAGGGATTGCTTGCCACAATTGATTGGAGCCCGCGCTCATGAGCGAGTTCCGCTAATCTTCTTGAGGCGGTATTGGGATCAGTAGCTTCACTCACATGTGGATGTAGACGTCCCTCATTGTCCATATCGAATCGAACCTTCTCGCTTTGAAAGCTTTTTCTAGAAGCATCGAAGCATCAGCATTCCCTGACGCAAGCCATCCTTGAAGAAAAATGGAGGCGACCAGGAGTCGAACCTGGTGCCTCGATGTATGCTGACGCTACACCACGCCCCCACATACAACGTGAGGTAGCAAGGAGTCGAACCTGCGCTTCTGCCTTTGCATGGCAGTGTGCTGCCACTGCACTATGCCCCACATCGATCAGGCAGCGCCCGATTTGCTCACTATAGTATAGGCAAACGTCGCTGTCAATCTCCTGATCCAACGAGCATGTGTCGTAGTGCATATGTCCTTTATGATGATGCGCTACCACGCGACTGGACGGTAGTCTTTATAGAACTGACCATAGGGTGGCTTCCCCATGCTCAGGCTCATGAAGATGGGATCACAAACGCGTGCGGCGGCATCGACCATGTCGAGCGGCATCAGGCGTAGCATATCCTTCCGGGTTGCCGGATCCGTAATAGGGGCTTGCTGTGAGACCCAACCCGGATCAACATTGTTCATAAAAATGTTGTCACGTGCAAGATCGGCGGCTGTGCTATGAGTGAGCATATTAAGCGCCGCTTTAGCCATATTGGTATGTGGGTGTGTACCGAGTTTCTCCTGGGCAAATTGCCCTTCTGCTGCAGACACATTCACGATAAAGCGTTGTGGGAAGGGGCTACGCCGTAAGAGTGGGCGTAACTGACTGATCAACAGGAATGGTGCGGTGACATTGATCACCTGTACCTCCAGGAATTCGGTGAGGCTGATTTCGTCGATACCCTGATTCCAGCTATTTTGAGGCCGCAAGTCGATCTGTTGTTGATGTTCATCATAATGGCCCGGTGGGAAAAGAGACGCAGTATTTGCGGCATATACATCATGAGTCGCGGATATGTGCGGTGTAGCATCTATCGATCCCTGCCCTTCAGATAACGCGAATGGAACATGATGAACTACTGGATGTAATTGCTTTATTAAAGCCTGCTGTTCTGGTGGTAGAGCTGAGAGTGAAGCTTGCTCGTTCGCGAGAAGGGTGGCGTAATAAGCGGGGGGACGCCATACCGTTTGCGCCGCGTTGTTGATCAGGGTATCCAGGCCGAGATTTGTCGTGTGGAGATGAGCGATAAAGTGTTCCAGCACTGGAAGATAGCGAAAATCAAGCCCATAGATCTGAAGTTTGTCACGCCATACGTCGAAGTCTGGTTCGCTACTATAGCGGCGGGCCGCATCACAAGGGAAACGCGTAGTGGCTATGACGTGCGCACCAGCGCGTAGCAGGCGCACCGCAGTGGCATAACCGATTTTTACGCGAGCACCAGTTACTAACGCAACGCGTCCCGCAAGATTGGCTCGTATTGCTCGCTTTTGATAATTGAGGTCGCCACAACGGAGGCATAAGTGCTCATAGAAAAAATGGCGACGTGCGAATTTTTGTTTACAGATGTAGCAAGGATGTGGCCTGGTCAGGTTCGGTTCGCGCGCTATATTGATGGTGGTTTGCTCAAATGTATCTCCATGGAGGAGAGGGGTCGTGTAGGAAAGATTATAGGTCTGCGCGATGAGATAGTCGGGGCGGAGCGCGGCATCCTGGCGTTTAAGTATGGCATCAAGGGTAAGGCAAAGTTTTTCCTGATCCCGTGTCTGAATGTCGGTGAGGCTTTGAAACGCCAGAATACCAAGCGGGAAGAGTTTTTTGGCAATACGGGTGGCTTTCGTTGCAGTCTGCGTTGTATGCTTCTGAGACGCTGGTCGCAGCATTTTGACACTGGCAATTCCTTGCAAGAGCGTATGAAGTGCAGACGTATCAAGTTCATTTGCCAGCAGGATTACGAGTAGTGCCTGGCGTATATCATACATGGGCGCGCCAGCGCACCACGGACCAGGCGTGATGGTCTTATCATAGACAATGATGTCGATAGGATGAGATCGCTGCTCGTGTATATTTGCCAGCAAGCCAGTGCCGATGCCATAACTTGTCGGTAAGAGACGCGTGAGTGCTGCCTGAACGTCCTGCTGTAGAAGGCACCTATTATCTCGGGGCATAGAAAGGTGGTGACGTAGACAGGAGAGAATTTCGGGCAAGTGTTGACGAATATCAGTCATATGTCTATGCTCATTCCAGCTCAGGCTTGTAGAAAGTTGATCCTCACGATATGCGTAGCGATGAAGGGTGAGTACCATTGATGAGTGCCCTAACAGCTTTACAACACTAGCATGCGAAAGGAAGTATGTCAATGTATTCAATAAAAATGAAGTTCCCAAAACTACATTGATCTGGGATAGGTACATACAGAAGAACGTCGCCAAAGGGTCTTGAAGGACTGGCTGGTGGACGCAGTGGCAGCAACACTTATCCAGAACGGGACCAGTCTGACCGAAGCGGTCCTGACGCAAACGATGCCACATCCGGCCAGACGGTTCAGTCTGGAAATGGAAGCGCGGGCGGGCGAACATAGCATCGCCCGCCACGATAGCGAGAGCGCCAAACAATTCCAGGCTCTGGTAAAAAAGCCGACCAACGTAGCAAAGGAAAAGGCAAAACAAGCAGCCGGAAACGGATCTAGGGTGCCTCATGCTGACCAAGCCGACCAGATGAAGGCATCCTCTACTGTAACGGTACTCCCCATGCCGCAAGTGACCCCCAAACCGACCAAACTTCGTGTGGGGCAACGTGCGCCAGAACGTGATCCTGTTGGAAATACTCCTTCTCCGGCACAGAAATCCGTCGGATGTTCCTTTACCGAAGTTATCTCAGTAACACGTGCTCAAACAGAAGAAGCGGGGGTCTCGCGCTTTGAATGTCCAACCTGTCTAGCAACGAGAACTATTCCTTTCACCGAGGGAAGTGTGAAGTTTCCCTGGCATCCAAAGCGCACCACAGTTACTCCTAACCACGGCTTACGTTGGGTCAAGCGAGAAATCTGGCGGCTCTCTGAAAAGTAGAGAGAGCGGCAGCCTTGACACACCTGCTACAATGAGTATGTACTCAGTCATTATTCAATTGGTGAGAGTGTATGGCAAGACTAAAAAGTCCAGAGAAACGCGACGCTCTCCTTGCGGCAGCCGTTCAGGTGATCGCTGAGCAAGGTTTGAGTGTCCCTACCTCTAAAATCGCCAAAGTAGCCGGAGTCTCAGAAGGATCACTCTTCACCTACTTTGAAACCAAGGAGACACTACTCAATGAATTGTATTTGGAATTGAAGGCCGAAGTGCGAGCAAACATGCTCGACACCTATCCCGCCCATGCAAGCTTAGAGGTCCGTGCTCGTTACATTTGGGACATGTATGTGAGATTTGGCATTGCCCATCCTGATAAATACAAAGTCATCACCCAATTGAGCGTTTCGGATTCCGTTAGGGAACAGACCAAACGCCTGAGTATGGAAGGATACGAAACTCTTCATGCAATGGTTCAAGAGATGTTTGCCTATGGTGCTCTCAAGGATCAGCCCTATGCATTTGGCACAGCCTTACTCCTCTCTCTCATGAATATGACGATTGAGTTCATTGCACTCCATCCTTCAGAGGCCGATCGTTTTTGGGATGCTGGATTTACCGCTTTCTGGAATGCAGTGACAGGGCCCTAAAAATTTTCCTGTTAAATGAGTATGTAAGCGCTCATTTAGGAAACAAATGATTGCCAGACGTTGTCTGACTATCGGTTCTGAGTTTGAGAAAGGAAGGTAAGTATGGCACTCATTACCACACGGTTTGGTCTACTGATCTGACTCCAACTCTCATGATCATGCCATTCGCCTGTTCAGGTATGATGCCCCTGACTTTTTGGTTCTCTTCGTCACCTGTAGATGAGATCGTGCCAGGGCAAATGGTGTGTGTGTTATCAATCACGACTCCCCACCCTTCCGGTACAATCACAAACACTCATGCTTCTTTCAAGAGGTTTTCATGACAACACCCAATTCACTCATCACAACCCGCTTCAACGCCACAAGCACCGCTGAGGACGTCGTGGCTGGTCTCAACCTCACCAGTGTCCGTGCCATCGTCACCGGAGCCTCGTCTGGCATCGGCCTTGAGACCGCTCGCGCACTCGCCGGTGCTGGCGCGGAAGTCACCCTCGCAGTCCGCAATACCGACGCTGGCGCGAAGGTAGCTGAGGACATTGCGAAGTCAACCAGGAATGAGCGTGTGCACGTCACCGCTCTGGACCTTGCCAATCAAGCCTCAGTAGCCAACTTTGTCCAGAACTGGAACGGCCCGCTACATCTGCTGATCAACAATGCAGGGGTCATTCCGAGCACTCTATCCCGAACTGCTGAAGGCTGGGAACTGCAGTTCGCCACCAATTACCTTGGCCACTTCACCCTGAGCCTCGGATTGCATGACGCCCTCGCCGTTGGTGCCCGCGAACGGGGCGGGGCACGTATCGTCTCAGTCAGCTCCACGGCACATATGAGATCACCGGTCGTGTTCGACGACATCCACTTTGAACGACGCGAGTACGACCCGCAGGCGGCCTACGCGCAGTCCAAGACCGCCGACTCGTTATTCGCGGTCGAAGCCACGCGCCGCTGGGCCGCTGACGGCATCGTCGCCAACGCTGTCAACCCCGGCGGTGTCGCCACCGGGTTGCAAAGAGACTTCACACAGAAACAAAAAGATTACTTGGCCGCCGCCGAGGCCGCCGGAGTCTTCGTCTACAAGACTGTCGAGCAAGGCGCAGCTACTACCCTCGTCGCGGCAGTTGCCCCGAATTCGCCCACACCGGCGGGCACTATCTTACCGACGGCCAGGAGGCCCACACGGTGCCTAACGACGCCGACTTGTTCAAAAATGGCGACGGCGTCAAGCAGTGGGCGATTGACCCGGACACCGCACAGAAACTGTGGACGGTCTCGCTCGAACTCATCGGCCAACCCGCCGCGTAAGGCGAATCGAATCCGCGTTGCGGGGGTTAAAACAAGTTTCTTGAAGAGTGGACAAAGAGTTCTTTCTGTTGACATCTGTTGCTCTTGCATTCGTATCTCGTTTCTGCTAGAATTCCTCCTTGTACGGTGAGTGACACCGGAATGTACGCCTGTGGAGATCCTGTAAGACCTGGTAGATCCAGGCAGGTTGTTCGTTGAAGCAGGAACCGAACGCCAGATAGGGCTTGTCCCTCTTTGGGTCAGTTTCGGATAACGGATGCGTGTCCCTATCGGAGACAGGCCCAGGATACGTGAGAAAACTACTCAAAGTGAGAGATTTTTTCACGTATCCTGGGCCTGTCTCCGATTTGCTTCTCGTCACCGTTTGCAACAGCCCGAAAAGGACGCCATTTTATGCTTACTTCTGTTACAGTACATGTATTGAGAAGTAATGATATACTCTTTGTGAAAAATGCTGCTCTCTAGTGTTCACGAGGAACTGGTGATGGAAGGGTTGCCTCTCTTGTCTCTTCCGGAAGGACTATGCATTATGCAGATCCAAGAGGAAACAACAGCACTCACCATTTCGGTGGCAAGCACTCGTCCTTGTTCACGCTGCCCTCTCTGTGCTCAAGCATCCACTTCGGTTCATAACCATTACAGCAGAACCGTGCGAGATGTGCCTTGTGGAGGCCGTAACGTTCGTTTGCACCTGGCAGTGCGCAAATTCTTTTGTCGCAATTCTGCTTGCCAGCGGAAGATCTTCACAGAGCGTCTGCCTACGTTCGTGGAACCCTGGGCGCAGATGACGCTTCGTTTGATTGCTGCAATCCAAGCTATTGGTCTCTCCACTTCGGGAAGATTGGGAGCGCGACTAGCAACGCGTCTGGGCATTTCCACCTCATGGATGACTCTCGTGCGACGCATCATGGATCTTCCCACCCCTAGCGCCGGTTTGGTCACTGCTTTAGGAATTGACGACTTTTCGTTTCGCCGAGGACGCAGGTTCGGCACGATTCTTGTCGATTTAAGTTCCCACCAAGTGATCGATTTACTTGACGAACGCTCGACGGAAACCGCCGCCAAGTGGATGCGCCAGCACCCGGAAATTGAGTACGTGAGTCGAGATCGAGGCAATGACTATACACGAGCAGCCCGTGAAGGAGCTCCCCAGGCAGTTCCCGTCGCGGATCGCTTTCACTTAATGAAGAACTTAGTAGAGGCTATTGAACCACTAATTGCTCGCAGTTACAAAGAGCTGCGCTTTGCGTAGCTCCCCCTTCACGCACCTTCCGTTCTCTCAGCTAATGAGAGGTCGCAAGCCGCTGATACAGAGGTGGAGCGCCAGCGCGTAGCGCGGCAGGCTAACAAACAAGAGCGGTTTGAACAGGTCAAAGCCTCCCTCTCACACGGCATTTCTCCCAAAGAGATCGCCCAAAGGCTCGCAATGCCAGTACGCACGGTGTATCGCTGGCAAAAGCGAGAGGTATGTCCTGCGCATCGTCCTCAGCGTAAACTACAAACCGACAAACAAGAGCGTCTTGAACAGGCCAGAGCCTTGCGGCTACGTGGCCTTTCCCACAAAGAAATTGCTGGTCGGCTCGCAATAGGAGTACGGACGGTACAGCGCTGGCTTCGGCAACCTGATGGCACAACTAACCAGCCACAACGCAAACGTCGGAGCATCTTTGATCCCTATGCTCCCTACGTTCTCTCCCGATGGCAGCAAGGCTGTCGAGAGAGCAGGTTTATCTTTCAAGAAATCCAGAAACAGGGTTTTAAAGGATCCATACGTACCGTCTACCGTTTCATCCACACACTGCGCCAAGGGCCAGTCGAGCTTCCCGCGCCCTCTGTGTTAGATCGAGTATCCGTACAGGAAGCTCTCTGGTTGATTGTTCGCCCATTTGACGATTTGGAGCTAGACGAACGTCGCAATCTCCTAGAGTTGTGCCAGACCCGTTCCCAACTCTCGATGCTGCATCCCCTGGTCCAAGCTTTTGGGCAGATCGTTCGCAAACGTGAAGGACATCGATTAGAAGACTGGAAGCAACACGTAGCCGAGAGTGGGATCTCCGAAGTGCAACGTTTTGTAGCGGGACTGGAACGAGACCAAGAAGCGGTGCTCGCCGGGCTCACCCTGGTTTACTCTAATGGTCAGGTGGAGGGTCAAGTCAACAAGCTCAAACTGCTCAAAAGAACCATGTATGGTAGAGCCGGATTTCCTTTGCTTCGGCAACGCGTGCTCCATGCCCTCTAACGAAAGGGATGTCACGCTCCCTTTCGTTTGCGTAAGCGGAAGGCAATAAAGGCAGGCTGCTCCATGAGCTCACGATAGGTCTCAGGATCGATCTCTGCCGCTGCTGGTTCAGGTTGCGGCTCAAGCAGTTGGTCGATAAAAAAACCTGCCTGAGCAAACTCATCACAAAGGGTGGTCAAGGAAACCCGCCAAAAAGGCATCTGGAAGGCTTCGGATGAGCTGTTGTACCACGTGTCTTGGACGAGTTCGGTCGCAAAGTACGATCCACCATGTTGCTTCCAATCCGCAAAGGGATGCGATGTGGACACGATCAATGAACCGTCAGCCGTCAAGACACGTGCCACCTCACGGAGTGCTGCTACGCGTGCCGTCACATGATGAAGCATCAGTGGGCCACGGCAATGTCAAAAGATGCATCAGCAGCGAAAGGAAGCGGTTGGGAGATATCATGCTGATAGAACGTTCCACGATCTCCAACGCGCAGCCTTGCTCGTTCAATCATCTCACCGCTGATGTCGAATCCAACGACCTGTGCCCCACGCTCAATGAGCCAGGCCGCATACAACCCAGGTCCACACCCAATGTCCAAGACCCTTTTGCCCTGTACGGGTGGGAGCAGACTCAGCACCGCTGGCCGATCATAGTGAGCGTTGTATACACTCTGAGTCGCGTGACTCTCGAAGTCCTGAGCTATAGAGTCGTAAATGGAAGAGACAGAAGTAATGTCGGGGTACTCATAGATCCCTCTTTCTATTCTTGTGTCATGCTCCTGAAAATCAACGCTCTATTCTACGATTTTGAAGGAGTTCATGCAAGTAATATATTTTTGTTCACATCCTTCTTTTCATCTGAAAGGAGAATAAGCAAGCGGGTGGATTCACCAAAGCTGTGTATGACCCAATTTACCTGAGAAATGACAATCTCATGTGCGCATTCTTTGTTTTTTCTAGAAATTTCTTTTGATTCTTTTTCCTCTTTTATTTCTAATCCCTTATATCACTTGTTTCCTTTTTTCTGCTTCTTCAAGATGAGACCGAGGATTTTTTGCTCATCGATATCTTCGTAAACTCAACAAGGATTTTTTCAACAGGCTGGTTCGTTAAACGAAATAGTTTTCACCAAAACCGCCACAGGAAGCCCCTGACTTTTCTACACATTTTTCAAGGTCATCCAGAGCAAGCCTGATAAGAGGCCCAACGAGATTCACTACGGTTCTCTTGAATGACCTTGAGCTCATCCTCCGGAATCGTCTTGGCAAGCGACACCAGCGCTATTCACTAAAAATAGGTAGAAAAGTCAGCCCTAAAGGGCTGGGGTCACTGACTCAAAGACACAAGATGCGATGCCAGAACATTCCATCATTCTGAAGATGCGGACTCTCCCATATGAGCCGCTTTGGCTCTGGCGATGGCTCGCACATAGCGGTTGCCATCCTGACTCAAGCATTGTCTGGTTAGCTCAGAAGTTTGCTCATGAGATGCAACCAGGAAACGGACTTTCCACTTGGGAGCAAGTGCCAGCTTCTGTAACACCTCAGGAGAAAGCAGGTTGAACCCGGTGTCGGGCTGTCCCACCCACCACGAATAGGGGTGGCTTTCATACAGTTCACCCATGGTTGAAACATCCCACTCCGTCGCCAGAACGGTGAGGATGGCTCTGCGAACCAGTGTTGAACCTTTGAGAAGAGCCAGCGTCAATATCTGCTGCTCAGGGGAGTCCTCTTTGATCGCCGGATAGTCTACCCGCTTTGTGCGAAAGAGATCCTTGAGGATGGTGCCCACCTCCTCCCGATCAAGGTGTTCCCCAAGCTCGACTTGTAATCGGGAAACAAAGGTTGCACTCCATCTGGTTGGGCCGTGCTGTGTCTTCTGAGCCAGGGTCTGTAACACCTCAAAAGGCGTCTGGATGTTTTGGGCAAGCGCCTCCAGCCCCCAACGCTTCAGCCCCTCAAACTCATGCTGAGCCAATGTCCGCAACACGTCGACAGGCGTTTGCCAGTTGCCAGCGACGGCTATTTGCACAAAGGGATCGCGATCCTGGCACATCTGGCTCAGGATCTCCGGGGGGGTTTGGGGATGCTCGGCGATAACCCTTCGCACGTTTTGGTCTTCGTGCTGAGCATGTCTGCGTAAGAGAGACACCGATACCCGCAGATTGCCAACCACGTTCATCTTGAAGTGGATTTCACCGAGGGTTTCGCCAAGGGTTTCGCCCTTCATCAGGGCTTCGAGAAGCGCAGCTGGAGCCAGCTCATTTTCCGCCACTGCCACTCTCACTTCGAGACTTTTATCCCAGGCCAGGATCCATAGGACATCGGCGGATGTCTGCGGATGGGAGGCAACCCTTCTGCGTACCGCCTCATCGCGATCCTGAGCCAGCATTCCTAAGATATCGGCAGAAGTCCGGGGATGAGAGGCAACCTGTCTGCGAATCTCCTCATCACGATCCTGAGCCATGCGTGCCAGGATCTCTGTGGGGAGTTGCTTGTTTTTGAGCAGTGCCTCGCGCACGAACCGTTCTCGATCCTGCGCCAGCACATACAAGGTCTCCACGGGAACGTGCTCGTTTTCGGCGACGCGAGACCTCGTGGAGGCGTCTGCATGACGGCTCAATGAGACCAGGACCTCCACGGGTGTTCGCTGGTTGCAAGCAAGTTCTCTGCGCACATCCCAGGCGAGATCCTGGACCATACTTGCCAGGATCTCTGTGGGCACTCGTGTGGAACTGGCTATCAGCGTGCGTATCTGTGTCTGGGGATGGCAAGCCAGCCACCAGAGGGTTTCCTCTCTGGCTATTTCCAAAGCGTTCTCGGACTGACTTAGGGAGACAGATGTAGGAGCAGCGAGCAGAGCCGAAGCCTGGCGCTCCTCAAGAACCAGAAGCTCGATCAGAGGAAGCAGGGTTGGGGCGCTTTCTGCCTGGAGCGCACGCCAGAAATCGTCCACCTCACCATTACACTGGATATGCAGACGGAGCATCTCAGTGTCTGCATATCCTGGCTGCTTGCAGAACCAGTCCCACCAGGGTGGAGGAAGCGGGGCTGCACGCAGGAGCCCTTCCCAAAACAGATGGTCAGTTGGACGGTTTGTTGGCATCAGTTCTGGGTGAGCCAGCAGGTACAGAAACACGACTGGATTGTGCAGAAACTCCTGGGGAAACTGCCAGGCCAACTTTCTCAGGTACTTCCAGGGGTATTGGGATTGCTGGTGACGTTCTTGCGCACCGCTTCATCCTGATCCTGGGCCAGGCGCTGTAACAGGTGAGGGGGCGCAGCAGGGTTGCCCGCCACCAGAATACGCAGATCGGCATCTGCACTCAAGGTTTTTAATCGTCGTGCATTCGTTGCTGGATTGCTGGCCTCTGCTCGACGCTGCTCTTTACTGTCTTGCTCCATCATGGAAGTGACCTCCTTCTTGGAACCTATGTGGGCCTGTGCGGCAACAATGGCAGACCCAGCCTGGATTATAGCAGAGAAAAAGGGAGCGATTTGCTCTGTTTGGACCAAAAAGTCCTCGCCGGCCGCAGCCTCTTGTAAAAGTCCGCGATAAACTCATCAGTAGAGAGGCTGGTATGACTTTCTCATTTTCTGAGAAGCTCAACCAATTAGCAAAAGAGAATGCAACTGTTACCGAAAAAATAGGAAAAAGGGATCAATCATGTGCAAGGGCCACGCTTTCGGGCTGCTTGACAGATGAGAACATTTGCTCTTCAATAATGAAACCAACAGGCAGGAGAAAGAGCAGAACCGCATGATTCGCGCCCATAAGATCAGACTGCATCCCACCTCAGAACAGGCCAACGCCCTTGCACGCGCCGCAGAGGTGGCTCGCTTCGTGTGGAATTGGGCGCTCGCCGAGTGGAATCGGCAATACGAAGCCCAGGAGCAACCAACTGCCCTCAAGCTCAAGAAGCAATTCAACGCGATCCGACGAGCATCCTTCCCCTGGACCTGGGATGTGACCAAGAACGCCTCTGACCAGCCCTTTCTCGATGTGGGCAAAGCCTTTACGGCGTTCTTCGAGGGGAAGGCTCACCGCCCGAAGTTCAAGAGCAAGAAACGCAGCAAGCCGAGTTTCTATCTCGCCAACGACCAATGCAAGATCAGGGATCATCGTCTCTGGGTTCCTAAGCTCGGCTGGGTCAATATGGCCGAGCATCTGCGCTTTCAGGGAAGAGTCCTCGGGGCACGCATCACCAGAACCGCCGAGTGGTGGTTTGTTTCCATCCAGGTCGAACTCCCGGACTCGATCCCAATGGAGAAAGCGGCAGCGGTGGGCATCGATGTTGGACTCAACCGTCTGGCAACCTTGAGTACGGGAGAGCAAGTCGAGAACCAAGCCTTTCTCACAACCACGCTCAAGAAGCTGCGCCAAGCCAACAAACGCCTGCATCGCCGGAAGGTGGGATCGCGCGAATCGGGACAAAGCGCGCAGAAAGGTGGCACGCCTGCACGACCAGATCGTGTGCTTGCGCCAGGATGTCCTTCAGAAGCTCACAACCAGGCTGGCAGAGAGTTACGGGATCATCGGGGTGGAGAGCCTGCACCTCAAGGGATTGCTCAAAAACCGACGCCTGGCTCGCGCGTTCTCCGACGCTTCGCTAGGCACGCTCGTGCGTCTGCTGGAAGCCAAAGCCACTCAACAAGGTGGACAGGTGATCAAGGTCGACCGTTTCTTTCCTTCCAGTAAGACCTGCCACGGCTGTGGATGGACCTGGGATGAGATGAGCCTCAAGGATCGCATCTTTGTGTGTCAGAATCCCTCCTGCTCGTATGTTCATGTTCCCCAGGATCGCGATCACAATGCTGGACACAATGTCTTGCAAGAAGCCCTTCGCCTGATCGGGCTCGTTGATCAAGCCGTCTCCGGTACTGGCTCGGACGAAGACGCAAACTTGGCTGTGGACGCGGGATAAGACCAAAAAGACCAGCTGGTCTTGAGGCACCTACGGAGGAAGCAGCAACAACAAAAGATGGAGGAAGGCGATGCTTGCAGACGTTTTCCCACATTCATTGGAGCAGGAATCCGCACAAGCCATGCCCGTTGATTATCTCACAAAGGAACAAGAGCAACGCTATGGACGCTACATTGGCGAACCAACACCTGAGCAGCTCGCTCGCTATTTTCATCTGAACGACGAAGATCGCCGGCTCATAGCCGAGCGACGTGGAGACCACAATAGGCTGGGTTTTACCGTGCAAATTGGGACACTCAGATTCTTGGGAACATTTCTTTCAAACCCGGTGAATATCCCGGTGGGCGTCATTGCATATATAGCCTCCCAGCTTCGTCTTGCCAATCCGCAGTGTACTGTTCGCTATGCGGAACACATCCAGACCCAGCAAGATCATGCCCAGGAAATCCGCCAACACTATGGCTACAAGGAGTTTTCTGACAGCCTTGGAGGATTTGCTTTGATGCGTTTTCTCTATGCGCGGGCCTGGGTTGGCACTGAGCGCCCCAGCGTGCTTTTTGATCTGACCGGGGCCTTCGGGGTTTGCCCAGCAGTATACCCTTGAACAAGTGCTGCATCTTCCTCCGGGCTTCAAGGCGACGCTCTCTCCCTGACCTTGTATGTTCTTCCTTTTCCCTCTTGCAATCTTGCATCAAATATTTTGGTATCAAAAATGTCCTTTTTAAGGTGTCCCTCTTCGCCTTCTAAAGAGAAGGTCACTCTTTGTGCCTTCTCGAAAAAATATCTCACATGAGAAGAAAGAAAAAGCATGTCTCCTTTCAACTGGCAGCCTTCTCTATGAGTAAATATTCAAACATCTTGGATGAGAAATACATAGAAGAAACATGATAACATTCAAGAGGAATTGATGTTCAATTTTCATGTTTTACAAAAGAGTATAGTTGAAAACAACTATTGACTCATTAAAAGCGGGTAACGCATATGTCAATACCATTCGAAAAAGATAAAGATAGCGCGGCCATTAAGTCCTGGTGCGATGCTTTAACTGATAGAGATCTAGAAGTGAGAGTAGCAGCTGCTCGCGCACTCGCTCGCCAAGGGGAACTGGCCAGAGTCCTCTTCTCGGAGAGTACTGCATCGGTACGAATCGAAGCTATCATGGCAGTCACTAGCAAGAAGCCGTCACTGCCAGCTTTGATTACGGCTTTGCAAGATACAGTGAGTCAGGGAAGCGTTGCTCGCGCTCGCATTGCTGCTGCAAACCAACTCGCTTCCTTGGGGGATGAGACGGCTATTGCTCCTTTACTGGCGGCTGCTCATGACCCAAACCCCAGAGTACGTGAGAAGATGGCCCAAGCGCTCCACAGACTCGTCCATCGGCTCAATACCCAGAAAAACCGTATTCTGTTCATATTCTGGGTTGATAGGCTTGTTTCTTCTCTCAAAGACGATTTACTTTATGAAACCTCGCTCTCCGTTCTGGTCAAAATTGAACGAGGAGAACTCTCAGGGACAACCATCAAACCATTGGTAGAGCTATTGCATAGTCAGGGTGCAAGTGCAAGCGAGAGGGAACACATTGTGGATTTGTTAGGAGAGTCGGGGCAACAAGCAGCCGTTGAACCATTGTGTACCGCATTACAGGATAATCATCCAGACATACGCATGAAGGCGGCTTATGCCCTAGGAAAACTGGGGGAGAGGGCTGCCACGAAACCTTTGTGTGCGGCTTTACAGGATACAGCATCAAAGGTGTGCAAGGCGGCTCTATGGGCATTGGCTCAATTGGAAGATCAAGCGGCAACTGGGCCTTTAGTAGATTTTTTATATCGTAGTAGTAATGTTTACGAGTTTGAGCGCATTGCCTATGATGTCCTTCCTGTTCTAAGAGCACTGGGAGATACGACAGCTTCCGGACTCATCCTCGACTGTATCATCAAATACTTCCCTTCCCGATCAAACTGGGATGACCTTTCCAATAGTTACTATTGGGCGAACGATTACATGCAACGCACATGGGATTATGAACACCCGGAAGAAGATCCTGGTGTGTACCTGACAAGGCTCCTACCAGAGACGCTCATTGCCCTCTGTGACGAGAAGACATTTCAGCGCCTTCTCGCTATGACACAGGATCCTTCATACAGTGATTTCCTACGCAACTACCTAGAGCGCTACATCTCCGTTTTGAGCCAAAGATTTGGCTGAAGAGATGAGAGCCTCGTCAACAAACGTGCACCCAAGCGCAACAAAGCAACACCGCAAGCGAGGATGAGGTCTTCTTTGTCCCCAAACGACGCGTCACGCCCCAACTCCATGCCTTTCTCACAACCCTGGCGAGCTTGCGTGAACGGGGGCAGCCCATCCCTGATGCCTTAGCCCAGGTTCTCCCTGCCGAGGTCATCTCCCTGCTCCTGCAGGGCGTCTCACTTCCTGACCTCCCGCACCAGTCTCACAAGGTCATCTTCCATATCGTGCAGCTGGGACCCTCTGTGCGCTCTCGCTGGCGCGAAGACGCTCACATGCGATCCTTACGCGATGGCGTTTGCTACTCAATGAAAATGCAGAATTTCTGGCTCTTATCAGGACTGGCAGGAACCGCTAGAGAAGATCTTTCGAGCAGATTGACCAGGAAATGTCCGATCTCTGTCCTGGTCAATGGAGCGCTTGCCTTATATACTGATTGAGAAGAAGCCTTTGTTATGCGATCGCCACAAAACGTGCACAAACGGCGTCTTTTATGGCAGCTCTCTATAAAGTGACAAAGAACGATTTACCAGGGGCACATATGAGTGAACCTTTGCGTTGGAGTGATCAGGTCAGTGAAGCGGAACCAATCACAAACCGGCTACGTCACGGCTCGTCTACTGTTGCTTCTTTAGTACCGCCGATTTTTGGCGCCTATGCTCGGCCACTGCATCCTATTGACATCGGGACTGCCGTCGATCGGACCTACATTCGCTGGAGACAATTCCTTCCACCAGATGCACCTGTATTCGACCGACGCGTGCAGTTCGCCCATCTTATGGAGGGCACTGGGGCTGACTTCGTAGGCCAGCCACCGAACGGTTTGCTGCCGATTGGAGACGCCCAGACCCTGATACAGGTGCTGGCTCGATTCACGACGACACCTGCCCAATACTGGTTCTGTTTGTGGGATGGCTTTGGCTGGCCAAACACGGTACCGCTGTCACGCACTCCTACGACCTCGCTCACTCGCGGATCGTCTGCGGTCGGGATCATAGAATTAAGCCTTGCGGCCTTGTCAGCAAAGTTCCGTCAGGAAATATAGCCTCTTGCCTCGCAACAGATAAGAGCGAGGATCGTTAAGCGAGGATCGTTAAAAGAAACAGTGAAGAAGAGAGGATGAGTAAAAAAACTGGAGAAAAGCATGAACCTGAATACAAATTGTTGAAATTATGAAAGGCGGTTCAGCCATGTCATTCAATATCCCTCCGTTAAAATCTATGATGGACTCCTGGAGAGCACGTCAGGAGCAGCAGCAGAAAGAAATCGCTCTCGTTGAACAGGATTTACGTCAGAGGGCACAAACACTCCTACTCACGCTCTTACGGTCCCGTGCCGACAGTCTGAAGCTGTTTGAAGAGGTCACAGCATTACAACAGAGGGTGGAAACCCTACGTCAGCAGGAAGATGTACAAGGGGCCATACAGGTCTATCTACGCATCATCGACCTGTATGAACACGAGCATCAACAGCGAGATGAGAGCGATTACAGCAAACTAGATCTCCCGTTGATCGGCGCTACCCTCCACGCCGCCCACTTTCATGCCCAGCACCTTCTGCTTGCGGACGCTACCGTACTGGGTCACAAGGCACTCGACCTCTGTGAACATATTTATGAATACGAATGGCTCGACTTCGATACACTGATGGATTACGATTACGCGGAGCAGGCAGCGCAGCAGGGCAAGCTTGTAAAGGCAGAGATGTACTTTGAAAAGCTGCTGCGGGTCTTCGCCGAGCGCTACGGAGCCGAGGACTCGCGTATCGCACTCGCTTTAAGCATCTGGGCTTGTTTTGCGGTCCAGAAGAAGCGCGATTTCCCGCTGGCAGAGCACCTGCTCCTCGAAGCATTGGAGCTACGTGAGCGCTATTTTGAGCAGGGGCATCCCTTGCTGGTAAGCACCTGGCTGATGCTGACTATCGTGTACCTGTGGCAACAGCGCTATGATGATGCCAGGCAGGCGCTAAGCCAGGTCAAGTATCTGCGCCCTCTTCACATCCTCATCATTGATACTGACGCGCTGCGACAGGACGTTTTCGACCTGGAGAGCCTGAGCAGTCAATGGCGCATTCTCAACGCAGGGTTGAAGGTTTCGGACAGGATGCAACAGAGGATGCAAGGCATACAGCAAGACTTTGGCGAACAGATGCAAGGTCGGGCAGGCAAGCAGCTGCAGGAGGCCGAGGCGTTTGTCCAGCAGCTGCCCGATGAACAAGAGGAGACACAGCAGGACGACGAATACGCGCAAGAGCAGTCGGGATTGCAACATCTCTCTATGATCAGCCAATTGCAGTTTAACGAAAAATACTCTGAGGCCGAGGCGCTGGCTCAGCGGATCCTCCAGAATACAGAGAAGGCATATGGCCCTCGTCATATGATGGTTGCCACCGTCATGAGCTCTCTGGCAAGCCTCTATCAACAACAGGCAAAATACGAGGAAACAGTACAGTGCTATGAGCGTGTTGTAAGCATCTATGAAGATCTCTACGGACCTGAGCATACCTACACCACAAGTTCACAGAGCTTGCTTGCGAGCGCGCTGATAGATAAAGGCAATGACGAGGAGGCAGAGAAAATCTGTCAGCGCCTGCTCACTGTAGCAGCGAAGAATACGCAGCTCAGTCAGACTTCCGATCCATTGCCTCTACGATGCATGGCACGCCTCTGTCTCAAGCAGAAGCGCTATGAGGAGGCAGAAAACTATGCGCGCCGCCTCCTGCACCACTTTGAGCAGAGATGGGGATCGCAGCACACCGCGCTCTGCGAAGCGCTGGGGCTTCTGATGCGAGCTATGCTCTACCTACGCCGATACGTCGAAGCCAATCTCTACTATCAACGCGCGCTGGCGATCTCTGGAACGCAAACCGTGCATGCATCACCGGCCACGCGTCACGCCCTGGAGCAGTGGGAAACTGAACTCAAGCGGGATTACCGTGCTCTCTCTCAATCCGCTCAAGGGCAGGCTTTTGAACAGGAGTGAAAAGAATAAAGAGTGTATTCTTCTCCTGAAGACTATATCAAAGAACAGGAGTTCCCGTTATAGCAATCTCATTCGTCAACGCGGCTTTACTTATAATCGATGCAGGCAGCAACGGAAACGAAACATTCACCATCGCCAAAAACGTCCATAGTCCCCCAGGAGACACTGCGCTCTTCTGTGCCGTTATCCGAAACTTCCCCAAAGAGGGACAAGCCCTATCTGGCGTTCGGTTCCTGCTTCAACGAACAACGTGCCTGGATCTACCAGGTCTTACAGGATCTCCACAGGCGTCCCTTCCGGTGTCACTCACCGTACAAGGAGGAATTCTAGCAGAAACGAGATACGAATGCAAGAGCAACAGATGTCAACAGAAAGAACTCTTTGTCCACTCTTCAAGAAACTTGTTTTAACCCTCCCTTTTGGTACAGTTGGGAAGGAACCCCAGCTCGGACGTGCCAACCACGAGGAAAATCTCCAGGACGAACCTGTGGGTTTCACCCGCAGCCTGCTCCACGCTATGGCGTGGTCCTCAAAAGCAAGCGCAAAGCCAAAACCAAGGGCTCATCTCTCGACGAGAGTCGTCAATGTGAGCATGTTTTCCTTTTTGCAGAACTTGCGTTGCAAGTTCTCATAGGTCCTGTTTATCTAAACAGCAATCTCAAAAAACGTGTCAAAATCAAAGTCTCACTTTTTTGCGCGTGAGATGAGTAACTGATACTAACGAAAGAGGTTCTATGAAAGTCGGCTCTATAAGGCGGTTTACCATAAGCAAACCTTTCAGTATTGTCCCAGTAACCCCTGGTGTTTGGCATATCTTGTACAGATTCTGAACGTCGCGATACCACCTCCAAGATAAAGGAAGGCGTGCAAACATAACAAGGAGAGATCTCCGGTCGTCCACAAGGTGACCAGCGACTGATGGTCAAACAGCACCGCCTGTAACGCAAGAATGCCTTGTGTGGTTGGGAGGGTTCTGGCAAGGACGGCCAACCAGTTAGGAAAAATGCTGATGGGGACCAGCGAACCGGTGAGAAATAGGAACAGCTGCTGCAGGAGATCTGCGAAGGTGGAGATCTGTTTGAACACAAGTCCCAACCCACTGAGGAGCAAGGCGAGGCCAAAGAGTTCGCAGAACATACAGAGAAGAATAGGCAGTTCCTCCCATCGAAACGGGAGGACAATGTGAAACACGGTGATAAGCAGCCCAGCCATGAGCAGAACCATGAGTGATGTCCAGAGAAAGAGTGCGAGCAAACGCCCGAGGAGCAAGAGTTCAGGGGCAACGGGTGCCATATACATCTGTTCAAGTGTTCCTGCTTGCGCCTCATCACTGAGATCCTCGCTCATCGTTCTCATTGCAGCACGCCCATACATCCACATCGTGTAGCCTACAAATTGAACTGATAAGAGTTCCAGGTTAAAGTGCCCTTTTCCCAGGAAAAATGTTGCCCCCACAAATATCAAGCCGAAAATCAGCAGTTGCATCAGCGCATCAAACTTGTAGTCCCAGAGGATCAGCAAGCGCTTTTTTATTTCATTTCCTACCATCCGTAAGGAGAAGAACCATCTATCCATGTATTTTCTGCCTTTCTGCCTGTTGCATCAAGCCGAGAAAGACCTCTTCCAATGAGGGCTCACCATACTGGACTGCACGCAGGGAAAGACCCATGTGCTCAATGAGCGTCAGCGTGTGATAGAGACTTGCCTGATCAGCCTGATCCCGTGAGATCACGCTCATACTGCCTGCGCTGCTCACGCGCAACGGTGCAAAAGCGCTCACCTGCTCAGGCGTAAGTGGCCCTTGAAGCGTTATCTGATAGCTGCGCTTTTGAAATTGTTCCAGGAGCCTGTCCAGCGGTTCATCAGCGATCAAATGACCTTGTTGCATAATCGCGACTCGCTCACAAAGGGCCTCGACGATCTCCAATTGATGTGTGGTAAGCACAATCGTTTTTCCCTGCTCTCGGCAGAGCCGCGCAATCCATGCTTTGACTGTTTGGGCTGCCTGCACATCCAACCCCAACGTTGGCTCATCGAGGAGTACAATGGGAGGATCAGCAATAAGAGCACAGGCAATGGCAACTTTCTGTTGCATCCCTCGCGAGAACGTGCGCACCGCTTGGTCGCGCCTATCCCAGAGATCCAGCTCGTGTAACAATTGTCCCGCACGTTTTCGAAGTGTTGCCCCATGACATCCTTTCAAATGCCCGAAATAGAGGAGATTTTCAAAAGCAGATAGGCGCCAATAGATATTGCGCGCTCCTTCCAGGACTACCCCAATGTGCCGCATCGTCTGGCGATGTTCGTGCGACACATCATATCCATTGACCAGCGCGCGGCCCTGGCTGGGAAGGATAAGACCGCAGAGCATTTTGATAGTCGTCGTTTTTCCTGCTCCATTTGTCCCGAGAAATCCACAGATCTGCCCTCGCGGAATAGCTAGATTTAGACGGTTTACGGCGGTTTTCGCCTGCCCTGACTGCAGACGATACTCTTTGCTCAGGGCTTCGATGACAATAGCTGGCGTGGTCTCGTTGGGCTGCATGAGCGTCTCTACTCCTCGCATAAAAAAAGCTTCTTGTTCACTATCACTTTCAGAGAAGTGAAGTGAGAAGAATGAAGAACAAGTGTTTCTCTTTCTTGGGAGTGTAGCGACCAAACCCTGCGCCTGTCATCTATCGTAAGATAGGAAAATAGGATGAGGAAAATGCACGATGTTCCTTGTTGACCGGCACGCACGATGGTTAGCCAAGCAAACGCCGCCTGTGAGCTTCCGCAAGGGCCTGTGTCCGACTACCAACGCCGAGCTTGGTATAAATGGCATGGATATACCACTTGACGGTACCCAGACTCAAAACCAGATGAGCTGCGATCTCGCGATTCGATCTGCCATCAGCCAGCAGATATAGGACTTCTTGCTCTCGCTGACTGAGCCTGTCCGGCGAAAATATCTGCGGAAGACGCTGTGGTGGCATGGCATCCAAAAGTTTCTGAACCAAACGACGAGCGAGCCCACGTGCCGCAAGTCCTTGCAACAGCGGCCGTAATGAGGGGCCTTTATCTACAAACAGACGGTGATATCCTCCGGTGTTCGCCTGTACAAGGGCCTGCTGAAGCACCGTAAGCGCCTCTTCGCTGCGTCCCTGAGCCTGGAAGCTGAGGGCGCGATAGATGGAGAGATCAACAATTCTCCCGACCTGACCTTTCGCTTCTGCATCAGTGAACCATTGCTCCACCAGTTCCAGCGCCTGTTCAGGCCGCTGGAGAGCAAGCAGCAGTTCGACAAAAACGGTCGCACAGGCATAACAGACACAACTATGCTCTTCTAGCCGGGGATAGCGCTCCCGCAGAGCACGTTCAGCGTCCTCTGGCTTTCCCTGTATGATCTGCAAGCGCATCTGAAGCGCCTCAATCTGGTCTATGGCCTGAAGCAATTTGGGGCCAGGACTACTCACCTGTATCTGCTGGCTAATTTCTTGTGATTCCTGGATCAAACGTTGCGCTGTTTCCAAGATCGCGAAAAACTCTTTCCAGGTTTCTCTCGCCAGACAGATACGAAGCAGCAGCACATACCCTTCCAGCAGATGCCGCAGATGCATCCACTGCTGACAGTACTCAATGCCTTCACGTACCAGGTGCAGTGCCCGCTCTAACTCATTCCATTCATAGTGAAGCTCACCCAGGTAAATCAAGACTTTTCCAGCAGGAGGAGGAAGAGAGCGCCCATCTCCGGCTTCTTCACGGACCAGATCAAGCGCCTGACGGTATGTCGCGCCGGCTTGGTACAGATGCCCTTGCGCAGCCTGGAGCCTGCCCATATCTCCCAGCGCATCAAGCAAGACAAAGGGGGCCTTCTTCGTCTCGTTAAGGACGCTCGCTTCATTGAGCACTTGAATGGCAGAGGAGATGTTGCCTTGCAGTTCATACACATCGCTGAGGTTGAGGACCAGCAGGCTTTGCAGTAAGACATTATGTTCCGATAGAGACGCGCGAGCCGCCATGGCAATGGTAATCGCTTGGGCTGTCTCTCCAGCGTTGAGCGCAAGAGCCGCACGAGCCGTCGCGATATATCCGCGGAGGTGCCCTGCGGAGAGTGTACTCGAAGGAAAGGGGCAATTCCCGGTGTTGAGCACATGCTCCGCATCAAGAAGCCACGCCTCTACTGCATCAAAACGCGAGGAAAGCAGCAGGAGAAACGCGGAGATGATCGCAAGGGGGGGCTGGGTACGGATGAAAAGATGAGGAAACGCATCTAGCCAGGACTGCAAGCGAGCCGTATTGCCCCGCGCTAGAAAGGGTTCTGCGACCTGGATCAGACCAAGAGCGGCCAGTTCCAGATCACCAGCCATGAGCGCGTGTTCAATGGCCTGGCTCATCATATGCTGTTCCAGGTACCACTGTGCCGCTCGTTGATGGAGCAAAGACCATCGCTCAGGATAGTGCTGACGGAAACGATGACGCAATGCCTCAGCAAAGAGCGAGTGATATCGATACCAGGCGTGCTGGTAATCAAGGCTCACCAGAAAGAGGTTCCGGTGGTCAACGATTTCCAGGAGGTCTGACCCATCATACCATTCGCAGAGAGCACGACACAGAGCGCTGTTGAGCAGAGAGAGGATGGAGGTTTCCATCAGGAATCGTTGGACAACGGCGGATTGACGAAGAAACACTTCCTCAAGAAGATACTCGAAAATATAGCGCGTCTGTCCACTCATGGTTGCCACAAAGGTCTCTTGCTCCTGAGGCGTCTGCATACTTTGCAGCGAAAGGGCCACCAATTGCAAGCCAGTGATCCATCCCTCGGTTCGTGTTTGCAGGCTATCGAGAGCATCGGGGCGAAGAGAAAGGCCAACCACATCCGTGAAAAAGGCGGCGATTTCAGCAGCAGTGCAGCGCAAATCACTGGCCCGCAATTCCAGGATGGCCCCTGCCGCTCGCAAACGAGCAAGTGGGAATGGCGGCTCGGAGCGACTGGCCACAATGAGATGAACAGAGGATGGAAGATGCTCCAGGAAAAACGAAAATGTGGCATGAATGTCAGCATGGTAAATCAGATGATAATCATCGAGCACAAGAAAACAGTCTTGTTCGAAGGTCGCAAGTGTATTGAGCAACATCGTAATCAGGACAGACGCCTGCTGGTCGTGCCTTTCAAAAGGAGGGCTGAGAGAGGGTGTCTTCAAAGCCGGATAGTACCACATCAGCGATGCCAGGATAGAGCCCCAGAAGCGAACAAGGTCATTGTCCTGTTCATCGAGAGAGAGCCATGCCACAGGCGTCTTTTGATCTTGCGTCCAGAGTTGCAACAGTGCTGTTTTGCCTGAGCCTGCAGGAGCGGAGAGCAGCGTCAGTTTACGCTCGATTGCCAGATCCAAACGCTTGATAAGCTGAGATCGCGGCAGCAGATGCGTGTGTGTGTGTGGGACAGTGAGTTTCGTCACTAAGAAAGGATCGTGTGGTGAAAAAGGATCAAAGGGCAAAAACGGGTGGTCTTTCGCTTCAGGATGAGAGCTCTCAGACGTAGCGCGATCACTGAGCTGAGACGCAATCCGGTGTAAGCGTTCATTGGAAAGGTCTGATGTTTTGCCTAGATAGGCAGAACGCAGCTTCCCCTGTTGCTGTTGAGAGGCATACCAGTACCATCCCCCGGGCGCTGTTCTTTCCGGGCAGTGAAACAGCCGTGAGCGCTCTCGAAACGAAAGGAACGGTGTTGTTCAAGCCAGCCATACCATGCAGGAGAATCGAGAGGAATCGCCTCCTGCGTATCGGTTTGCCTCATGCAGAGATTCAGATATCCATCAAGAACCTTCGGTGTCGCTTTGGCCATGCTTCTTGTTCTCTCAAACTTCTACAGAACTCTTCCTCAAACTTCTACAGAGAACATACTCTGGACGCTTCAGGTTGTCAAGGACAAATAGGCGTCCCGCTCGGGTAAAACTGAGCGGGAAAGGAGGGTAGCGTTACGTACGTGTCACCAGGGGCAGAGTAGCGAGTAATACGAGAGAGAGTATAAGAGTATACAGGAGGAAAATAGCTTTTCCTGTACACTCTCTCTTTCCTCCTTCTTTCTAGACATGTCGTCGGTCACTTGCCCAGGAGCCAGCTCTGTGCCTCAATCTGGCTCCTGGGTCAACTGAAAGACGGGATGGCGTGGGGCTTCAGCAGCAAACTCCGCCAGATTCGACTGTGGTGTGACAGCGAAAGAGGAGCGCACAAAAGGCAGAAAGCGCGTGAGATAGGTTTTGAGGAGAGGGGCACTCTCCTGCGGAGACAGCTCATGTACTGCTAACCTCTCGTGCCAGCGACCACGTGACAGGCTCACCACTCCTGCGGCTCGCGCGTTGCGGACCCAACTCACCTCTCCAAAGGGGGAGATCACAAAGAGCACGCCTTGCTGTTTAATGGGCGTCACCGGTAGTGTATAGCTTTTCCTCGTTTTGCGGCCCTGCACCGTCAAGAAAGAGAACGGCCCTACCGCTATCCCCACACGATTGAGTGCCCTGAGGAACGCGCTGAAGAGACGCTGCCTCAGAGGTGGGTGAAATGGCTCCTCCATAGCACGATACTCCTTTCATATGCCTCTGCATATTCTGTTAGTTTACTCAGCAATCACCTGGTACAGCGCCGGGTACGACTGATAGGATATGGTCGCACGAAGCTGCTCTCCTACTTCCTGCATCGCTGCTTGAAAATGTTGCGGCGATTCCCACTCCGCGACATTAATGAAACGGAACCTCGCCTGGGGGTCTAAGCTCTCATGGAGCCGGGTCGAGCGAAAGCCTCTTGCATGTCGGAGACGCTCGGCTACCTGGTGCCATGCCGTCTTGAATTGCTCCTCCTGACCTGCTCTTACCTCGAAGGCATTGATAAGGATCACCGATTGCATTGCTTGAGTCCTTTCCCTCCTTCTGCTACTTTCGGACAAAACAATCTCCTAGTAACACGAAGGGAGAAAGGAGCAAGTGTCAAAAGGTATCTGACATCATCCGATCCCAGGCAAGCCACTCCCTACCGTATTTCGTCGATCTACGCTGTCCTCAAGGAAGCAACCATGTGGACGAACAGGCTGGGTTACCCGTATATGGGGGTCGAGTATTAACAGTGCGAAAAACAACGCTAAGCAAAGACCATGTGTCCAGAAACTCATATCTGGTTCTCAGTTTGTGGACATTGATAAACGGATAGCAATTTGTACAGCAGGAGCATGTACTCAAGCTCGCTTTTCTCGCTTGAATGGCAGAGTCCAAATAACCACTGTGCACTGACCACATACGTCAAGTATGTTCATGTTACGGCGAGGTGTCGAATGTTCGGATATGAGCCAGGTACGGAAGAACGTCCGAACATTCAGGTCCATTATTGTTTACGCCCATAGCACCTGGAATTACCAAAAACGATTCACCATCTACGGCTCCAGAGGCGGTTTCTCAACGAACCAATGGTTGTGCTGCTCAAGATTGGGGGCAAATGTGCAGGTTTGAGGGCAAAACGTGCCCACATTTCGGTTCTGGCTCGCATTTGGTGATTGATGAGCTTATTGGGCCATCCTGGCCTTTTCATTGAGGGCAGAAAAAGAACACAAACTGCTGTTTCTCACATGCTTTCGCCAAATTTGGGACAGATCCGAAATCTGGGAAATCAGCGTGAAACAGAGGGATCAGCCAGGAAGACGATAGAGAAGCCCCTTCCTCCCTCGATCCATTCCCATTTGGAAATTGAGGTTCCCTTTGTGGAGAAAAAGGCGCTATGTGTCACCAAACTTCGCCATGGATGATTTACCTCTCCTAACAGCGGGGATGACCGATGAACTCAAAAAGCTTGCCTTACTCATGTGGAACTTTTCTCTGACGCAGGTCGTGTCACCATTTATACGAAACACCAGAGAACGGTGTTTCCCTACTCACTGTCATTGCAGTAAATGAGAAAGACTCTCTATGTCAAGTCCTCAAATGATCAATGTGAAACCAGGCAACAATTGAGAACAGGAGGAAGAACGATGCTTCCAACACGGCATGAAGGAGTGTACCACGTCGCTCAGGCGCGTCAAGCCGCTGCGCTTTCCTTGACACGCCTGAGCTTGCGTGGTCAAAAAAAGGCATGCCGAGTTGAAAGGCAAAAACAGGCGCCTGTTTTGCCTGGGAGGCGCGAGTGTTTCGTTTCTCTGTGGTTGATTCAGCCCTCATGCCGCACGAGGCGCATGCTGATGTCTAGCGTGTTCAAAGATCGCAGGCTGGTAGGCTTCTCTTTTGAGCCACAGCGCAAAGAGAATGCGGACCCAGACATTGGCCAGCGCACGGACAGCAACGCTGTGACTTTTGCCTTCCCGACGTTTGCGCTCATAGTACTCGCTAGCCCAGGTTTCGGTCTGGATGCTTTGCCAGGCAAACTGCTGCTGCACATTGCGCAACGGCTTGATGCAGGCATAGCGCCGATGCGGCTTGGCATAGTTACCACTTTCATAGGGGACTGGCGAGGTCCCAGCCAGGGCTTGCAAACTGGCCGCACCTTGATAGCGCGAGCGATCATCCCCAATTTCTGCCAACAGTCGTGGGGCAATCCGCTTGCCTGCACGAGGCAGCTTGAGAAAGAGATGACTGTCAGCATGCATCAAAAAAAGACGCTCGATCTCCTGATCATAGGCGGCAATCGCTTCCATCACAGGCTGCAATTGACGAATCAGAGCGATCAACAAACGCGATTTGGTCCTGCATGTCACGTCATCGGCAGCCAATTGGGGTTGATGCACCTGGTTCACAATCGAGGCCGCGGTCTTCTTTGGCGTTGGATGCCCAGCGCTTTTCAACACTTCAGCAATCGCTTCACACGAAGCGTTCATCGCCTCCTGCGGGGTCGGATAGGCGAGCAAGAAGTGCAAGGTCGAAGGTTGCTGCACCTTGGTAAACAGGGTGAGCGCAACCGGATAGTAGGCTTTGAGACAAGCGGTCAGTTGATTGACCAGGCGGGTTTGCATCTGGATCAAGCCATCTTGATCGCGCGTCAAGGCTTTGAGTTCGGCAATCAAGGGGCTATCGGGTTCCAGTCGCCGCAGATCAGCCAACTCCGATCGGCCGTGTTTCGCCAGCAGATAGGCATCAATCTGGTCCGTCTTGGCTCCCGATGCCGAGCGTTTGCGATCCACCGTTTTGGGGTTGACTGGATAGACGGTAAACCCAGCTTCCAACAAGTACGTAATCAACAAGCCACGAGTGGTCTCAACAATGCAGGCCAGTTCGGCCTTGTGCTCTGGACCACAGATGGCTGTCAGGCGGTTGGTCAGCTCGTCGAGGCCTTTCGAGGTGTGCATGACCCGAAACGAAGTGAGTTTTTGCCCTCGTTCATCGAGGACAAGAATGTCATGATGGGTATCTGCCCAATCGATTCCTGCAAACCACATACGCAGGCCCTCCTGCTGAAACAACGGCTCCTGGTGAGGCGAGAGGGTCCTTTTACTGCGGCGCTCACGGCGCGACTCTCCAATGATTCGTTTTCCAGGAACCCAGGAAGGCGAAGAGCGATCTTTCTCAATTGGTCAAGCCACATGGGGAAACGAGTCTTTCGCCTTCCAGATTCGAGCGTTCATATCAGCAAGTGTACTGCTTGCTGTGGCCTTGTGTCGAGAAGGCCTGCTAGTAGTTTACTGTAAAAGAAGGAAACACGATGGCAAGCAATGTCCTTCCCCATCCACGCGTGTGGTTCATTACTGGCTGTTCGACAGGCTTTGGTCGTGCGCTGGCTGAAGCCGTGCTCGCGCATGGTGATCGGCTCGTGGCAACGGCACGTCACCCTGAGCGCTTACAGGACCTTGCCCGCTCGTCTCCAGCTCATGTTCAACTCTTGCCTTTGGATGTCACAGACCCACATCAGGGCCAGGATGCCGCAGCCCAAGCAGCTGTGCATTTTGGGAGGATAGATGTGCTCGTCAATAATGCTGGCTACGGCCTGCTAGGTGCCGTGGAAGAGGCCACGGATGCAGAAACACGTCAACAATTGGGGACAAATTTCTTTGGGACTCTGCATGTGACGCGTGCCATCCTTCCCTTTCTACGCCAACAGCGCTCCGGGCATATTCTCATGATGGCATCGGTTGATGGCTTCATCGGTGAGACAGGCGCTGGCATCTACAATGCCAGTAAATTCGCGATAGAAGGCATGTCCGAGGCGCTTGCTCAGGATGTTGCTCCACTGGGCATCCATGTGACCCTCATTGAACCAGGATACTTTCGCACCGACTTTACTGGACGATCCTTAAAGGAGGCTGCTCGCCAGATTGAAGATTACGCTCAAACCAGCGGAGTTGCGCGGGAACAGGTAAGACACATCAATGGCAAGCAGCCGGGTGATCCAAAGCGTGCAGCCCAGGCTATGATTCAAGTCGTGGAAACTGCTCATCCGCCTTTGCGTCTGGTTCTTGGTGCTGATGCTCTGGAGCGTGTTCGTCACAAGCTCCAGCAAGTGAAAGAAGAGGTTGATACCTGGGAACCAATCACGGTCAGTACTGCCTTTGATGCCGCTTTAACCCGTCCTTCTGGTTAAGAAGAATAGGGAAAGAGAGGAGAAATGTTTTTCTCTTTGATTGGCTCATCGGCTCTTTATGCATCAGGTATTGGTCATCCTTGCTGCTAGGAGAGGTAAATCATCCATGGCGAAGTTTGGTGACACATAGCGCCTTTTTCTCCACAAAGGGAACCTCAATTTCCAAATGGGAATGGATCGAGGGAGGAAGGGGCTTCTCTATCGTCTTCCTGGCTGATCCCTCTGTTTCACGCTGATTTCCCAGATTTCGGATCTGTCCCAAATTTGGCGAAAGCATGTGAGAAACAGCAGTTTGTGTTCTTTTTCTGTCCTCAATGAAAAGGCCAGGATGGCCCAATAAGCTCATCAATCACCAAATGCGAGCCAGAACCACATTTCGGGTCATTTACCATCTTGGTGAGCACATGACATTTGCGTTTTTTTCAGACGTCCAACATGATTGCCAATGCCTAATTGGGCGCGGACGCGATTGAGGTGCCCGATACTCACCTGGATGCCGAATTGTTCTTGCAGCGCTACTTGCACCTCGCGGCTCGGCATCTGTGGATTGGCGCGGCAGATCGCCATCAGCCATTGAAGTACGGCTTCTCGCAGCTTGGCTGGGTGGCCCATGTCTTCCATCCCGCAAAGCGGCTTCTCCCCGTGTCTGTACCGTCTGTTACAGACGGTACGCGGTCGATCTACTGATGCGCAATTCCACCTGAGCTTGAGCCTTTTGCCAGGAATACCCCATCTGCATAAGCCTGACTAGGCATGCTCTGGCCTCCTGATCGTGTTCATGGCTCCGCTCTTCCTGCCCTCTCATACGTTTTTCCTTCCCGTTCAACGAAAGCCAAACCATTCTCCACTCATTGGCAAGTCAGCACACCCAAGCTTTTACCCATCATTGTCAAGCTTGGATGGGCCGACCTCTTTTTAACGCGATTTTATCGCTGTTCAACAAGAGAATGCTTCACTCCCAGTTTCAGAGGACAAACGTTTCACGAGAGCTTCAAGCACAGGATCTGGGTCAGGACCTGAGAAAGCTCCTGCACTGGTTGCTGACTGGCTTCATGTGCTCGCCAGGCGATGAAGCCATCTGGTCGCACCAGTGTCGCACCAGAAGAAGAAAGGCCGTACCGACTTCCGAAGCACCCATCGATATCCAGAACATCAGCACCCACGCGGTAGGTGTCCAGAGTGATGCCCAATCGCTGCGCACAAGCCTCAGCCGCCTCAGACCAGGCCGCGCCTTCTGCTCCGGTCAGCAACACAAAATCGTGTCCGAAAAGGTCGAACATCGAGAGAGGCTTTCCATCGCGTTCCAGGGCGACATGAGGAGCGCGTGTGCCTGGTCGTCCTGACGGACACTGCGGGTCTTCATAGAGAGCGGTATCCTCTGAAAGGACCGCTGCCGAGTGATAGATGTAGCCAAAGATGGGAATTTCGTAAGCGATCTTCTCTGCGCTCACCTGGACAGTTCGTTCGGGATGTAAGCGCTCTACATAATTCAACAATGCCTGTTCCACGGCAAGTTGCGAAGCCGCACGACGTTCGGGTTCATAGGTCTCCAGCAGTCCCGTCCCGGCTTTCCCCTTGAGAACAAAAGCCAGCTTCCAGGCGAGATTATGTGCATCGGCAATGCCTGTGTTGGCACCATAGGCACCCGTTGGAGGCATGACATGTGCCGCGTCACCTGCCAGGAAAACTCTGCTCTGTTGAAAATGAGCAGCCAGTCGATCTGCCATCTCCCAGGTTCGTGTCCCCAGAATTTCAACCGCCAGATCTGGGACCCCCATAGCAGTGCGTACAACTTCGATACCCCGTTCACCCAGGAAATCTTGCTCACTTTCTTTCTCAGGATCATAGGGAACAGAAAGAAGGCCGCCATCCTCATCGCCGCCATACAACCCCTGGACGCTGGCAACATAGCAGGCAAGCAGGCGTCGACCACGAAGCGGGGCACGCAGATCCGCACGGAACAGGATATTCATCTGATAGGCGAGCGTTCCGGGTCCCTGTGCATCAATGCCCAGTTTCTTTCCAATGGGGCTACGATTCCCATCAGCAGCTACCAGGTAGCTTGATAGCACACGTTGCTCTTGCCCACTGGCCAGATCGCGGATCACCGCATTTACTCCATTAGTATCCTGCTCGAAGGAAACACATTCCGTACTGAAGCGAAGATCAGCGCCGAGTGTGCGCGCGTACTCACGCAGAAGAGGCTCCAGAATATTCTGTGGGATAATGCTCCCCCGGAGAGGGCTGGCAGCCATGGCATAATCACTGCTGTTCTCCAGAAAGGTCCCAAGTTCGCGACCAGCAAGGGTCTCAACCCGCACGATTTTCATCTCTTTGAGCGCTTCCGGCGCTGCCTCGCGAATAGCTGGCTCCAATCCAACCGAGCGATAGATCTCCAGTGTGCGTGAATTAAACCCACCGGCACGTACAAACGGCGATACTCCGGCATGGCGTTCCACAAGCAAGCAGGGAATACCATGCTTTGAGAGAAAGAGTGCCGTTGACAGCCCAACTAGGCTGCCACCAACAATCAAAACAGGGGCATGTTCATCGTAGTGAGACAGATGATGCATCAGGATTGTTTCCCTTCTTTGTTTCTTCTTTCAACAGGTCTAACTGATGACAGAACAACAGGCAAAGAGATGCTCGAGAGCACACATAGTATGCTCTCTTGGGAAGAGGATGCAGAAACTGGCAGGAATAGTCAGGACAGAGATTCTGCGTTTTCATCCAGGAGCCAGAACTCAAGTTGTTTGAGAGCTTGCTCGGTCCTCTTGGGCGATAACTTGACATTTATCAAGCTAACGCTCTGGATGACGGCGATGATGGCGGAGGCGACGGTTTCGGCGTCGAAATGCTTGGGCCAGTCTCCTCGCTCGATCCCTGCTTGCAGGATGTTCACGAGGAAGGCAAGCCATCCTTCCGCTTGTGGCTGCACAATCGCTCGAATAGCTGGATCACGCTGTGCACGCAGTCCGACTTCTGTTAAGACAATGAAGAGAGCTGGCTCTTCCTGTATTCGTTGCCAAAGCAAGCGAAAGTGAGCGCGTAACTGGTCCGTAGGGGTTCCCTCAGGGGAAACAACTGTTTCGCCCAAACGCTGCGTCGCATAGAACACCACCGCTTGAACCAAAGCTTCTTTGGTTGGAAAGTAGTGGTGCAATGTCGCATGATTCATCCCAACCTGGTCTGCTACGTCTCGTAGACGCAAACCCTCAAAGCCTTTCTCAGCAATAGTGTCATAGGCGGCGAGAATCAAAGCGTGTGCACGATTCTCACTCTGGTGTGTGATCTCGTTCTTGTCAGTCATCATGCATCGTCTCCGTTTTCTCTTTCCTCGTCGGTTCAGTACTCTCTCGGTCAATTGGCTATCCTCAGATAATCAACCAACCATATGGTCGAATACTACCACAGGATGCACTACTTGTCAACCTAGTGGTTGGTTGAATACCTCTCAAGGGATATCCTCAGAAAATGTGTGTGCCAAGTGTGAAATGGGAGAGATCAATGAAGCGGTGGACACGTGAGAGATAATTCCATAACGACAAAGAGATGCAGCTACAAGCCTATCTGATCTGTTTCATTCTAGATGTGCAAAATCGTCGAGTGGCCTGAAACCCTGATGATCCTCCACTCTCGGAGATCACACGTGGGATCCCCCTTGCGCCCCATCTCGTGACAGCACAGGATATCGAAACATTCGCCTTCGAATTCACGGTAGCATACTACCAGCTTCATCCGAGTAATCATCGTTTTCTTCATCTGCTCTCAATAGAACAATGCTCCTCCACCACCTGGATCTGTCGCGTACAATTTGCTTCATCAGAAGACTAGGCCACCCTCACGATCACGCCCGACACCACCCAAAGCATACACGTCAGCGCCCTCTCCTATGAATAGGAAGAGAAGTACAAAACCTACATCATGGTCTTCCTGTGGCGTAGCTAACACACCTCGGGAAGCCATTGTTGTCTCTCGTCCGAACACAAAAATAGACCAAACGTCCAGGCTTCGCATTCAGCCTGGCCACTCATGAATGCCACCAGGCACCCACCCAGCAGCGAGCACGGGACACACGCGCGGCCAGACGAAGCCGTTGATGATCCTCCCACGTGTCGCCTCTTACGCACCAGGCTCACCACGTTTCACAACATGTTCCCACCACCACACCAGTCTCATACGCATCAACGCGACGGCTCCAGACTCACATCAAGCGCCAACTCACACAAGAGACTCTCAGAGCGCCCATAGTGCTTCGTCTGCACCTTCCTCGACCCTGGAGAGCACCATCGGTCTTACACATATGGACTGTGTCCTCTCACGCTGCGCACTTCGATCCATCCATCCTCCCGCAGGCCCACCCCTCGCCGCCACCGCCGCTTCACGTGATGCGCCGTTTCGGGATCAGCGTCTCGCTGGATGGTGAGACACAGCTTCAACACATCCACCGCTGTCTCCATTTGCTCCCGCCTCAGCGCCAGGTCCGACCACATCCACCTCCCTGGCACCTCCACAGGCTGCTCCTTGAGACGCTGGTCCACCGCTGTCGCCAACTCCTCCGCTTCTATCAGCGCCTCCCTCCGTTTGCGCACCTGCATGCATTAACATGCTCCCCATGCCTGGAAGGGCAGGGGATTCCAACAATCACTTGTTGGGTTTCCTGCTTCGCTGAGGCTTGCCCGAACGAGTCAAGACCCGTCCAGGTCTTACGGCCTCTCCACAGGCCAGGACGGCTTGCCCAGCCGCCACCATGTTTTTTGCCGCATTGACATCGCGGTCATGATGAACGCCACACTCAGGGCAGTCCCAATGACGACGATCAAGCGCTAAAGCGTCGAGCACATGACCACACTGAGAACAGCGCTTACTCGATGGGTACCACTTGTCAATCTTGACCAGGGTTCCTGCCATACCAGTCCGCTTTGTAGGAGAGTTGCGATACAAACTCGGACCAGCCCACATCGCTGATCGCTTTACTCAACGTGCCATTCTTCACCATGTTCTTGACCTGCAAACTTTCCACACAGATCGCGCGGGTTCTCACAGATCAGACGGGTGGAAAGCTTATGCAGAAAATCACGGCGGCGATCAGCGATACGAGCATGCAGACGAGCCACCTTCAGACGAGTCTTCTCTCGGTTCTTGGAGCCTTTGCGCTTCCTGGCATGACGGCGTTGGGCTTTGGCGAGTCTCTTCTCATCCTTGTGAAAGAACCTGGGGTTGCCGACCACCTCACCATCGGAGAGCACCACAAAAGACGTCAAGCCAAGATCAGCCCCGATCACCTGCTCATTGGATGGCAAATGCGCTATCTCCTCTTCCACCAGGATGCTGATGCGCGTACCGATCAGCACTGCCTTTGGTGATGGTGACACTCGGAAGGGGTCGCACCTTCTGGTAAAGGACGCGACCAACGAATTGCCAGAGGCTCACCCATCGCGGGCAAGGGTGAGGCATCCATTGCGCCAGGTGAAGGCATTGGCGGTGTAGGTTGCCGATTGATGGTGGCGCTTCTTCTTGAAGGCTGGATGTTTGGCACGCCCCTCGAAGAAATTGAGGAAGGCTTGGTCGAGGTGGCGAAGGGCTTGCTGCAAAGGGACGCTTGACACCTCGGCGAGCCAGGCATGCTCCTTTTGCTGTTTCAAGAGAGGGAGCATGGCAGAGAGGTCTTTATAGTAGAGGCGTTGGTGCTCATTATAGAACGCATCGGTCTTTTTGTGCAGTGCCCAATTGTAGACGAAGCGAACACAGCCAAAGTGCGAGCCAGCGTCTGCTTCTGCTCGTCAGTGGGAGAGCACCGATACTTGTAGGCGTGTTTCTGCTTCATGTGTTACAGTCCACCATGTACAGTGTAAAAGAGCAATCTTTTGAGCCGCCCGCTCTACCCCACAAAGGAGCGCGCCATTCATCCCCATGTGTGAAGCACAGAGGTCTTCTGGCGCGATAAGATAACTGGCACCTTCCATAACAGGATTGTGAAGGATAGCATACATGTAGGGGAAAAAATTTGATAGACTTGATTACCACGCAAGATGAATAGTGTTGGAAGCACATCTACATCGTAGAAGAGTTGTATCACTGGAAGGTTTTCATTGGAGGTCATCACGTTCACCATGAAAGGCTTATCAGCAACTACACGTTCTCACAAGAAGAGCCTCAATAGGATGGCACTTGGCATCAGTATCTCTGGCGGCATCATCGCTCTCCTCTTTCTCAATCAGCAACTCTACGCTTGGAACCTGCCTTTCTTGTACTGGCTGATGGTGCAGACACAACGTTATGGGTTCTTCTATTACACCCTCTTCGGTTCTCTTTTCATCCTTCTCAGCATCTCCCTCTTCACACGTTTTGCTGTTTCCAAAACAGGGAGAAACGTGACATGGAAGGCGCTGCCGATTGCCTGGAAACGGCTGGTGGTTGGCGCAGGGATACTTACAGCCATCTGTATAATGGGGATCTGTGGATACATCCTCTTGCTCTGCTCTCTGTTTCCCAGCTTTGACCACAAAGATAGCCTGACCTCTCAAGGGCATACATATCAGCTTTCACTCCAAGCAACCGGAAAGGGAATGGACAATCATGATGAAACGGCAACAGCCCCGTTTCGCTTGGAAGTGTACACATGTGAGTTCACTGATTGGGTCTGTACACGAACAGCCGCAAAAAACCAACCCCTTCGCTATAGCACCGATTTGCCAGTCTACTCTCCAGTAGAGAGCATTTCTCTCAGACTTTCTTTGAATACCTCTCAGACAGCTTTTCTGATTGTCGATCAACGGTCCAACGTAAACCCCACCATCACGTTTCCTCGCCCATAACCACAAGCTTCACAGAAGCGTACACAGAGAAAACAGGCGCGCCAGCAACGAGCACACGCATCCCTCGCCGGCGCACTCCTTGAAGCCGATCTTCTCCAGGTCATATGGTTCTGTCAGAACTCAGACAACCGTTCACCCTTCCATCGTTATCCAAATGGAGTCCTTCTAGACAACACTTCCGCCCATTAGTGGGCACACACAAATAAGTTGACAATCCCATTTGTTTTCATGAAACGATTTTAGCATATTGTTCAGCTCTATTGCCAAGTTGACAATACCAGTTTCACCTGTCCCAGCCTCCCAGATTTCTTGCAACACAACCGTTTATGTTGCCTCTGGTTCTTGTACAAGCTGGGCATAGAGCGCTCGGGTGGCGGCTGTCTTGGGGTGATCATCACCCAAGGCCTGTGAGCGGATCTTGAGGGCCCGATCAGCCAGAGGGAACGCTTTATACAGTTCGCCCTGCTTTTGAAAGAAGACAGACAAATCGTGCAGTGTTTGTGCCGTCTCAGGGTGATGCTGACCAAAAAGCTGTTCCTTCATAGTGAGCGCTCGTTGGTAAAGTGGCTCCGCCTCTGCGTATTTTCCCTGATCTCGGCAAAAGTTTGCCAGTCCATTGAGCGTCTCGGGTAAACTGGGGTCCGTAGCCCACTGGTTCTGCTCACTGATACGCAGCGCTCGTTGATAAAGCAATTTCGCTTCTCTACCCTTGCCCTGATACCAGTAGAGCTCGACCAGATTTTGAAGCACCAGGGCCACCAAGATATGTTCCGGCCCCAACGTCTGCTCCCGGATGTGTAATGCTCGCTGAAAAAGGAGTGCTGCTTCTCTGTATTTGCCTTGATCGCGGTAGAGGAGTGCCAGATCGCGCAACGTTTCTGCCGTCAATGGATGGCGCTGACCGAGATGCTGCTTACGGAGAGAGAGTGCCCGCTGAAAGAGCGGTTCCGCATCCGTATACTTGCCCTGATACCGGTAGAGCTCGGCTAAATTATGAAGGGATTGAGCCACTACGGGATGCTCCGGTCCCAGAGCCTGCCCCAGATATGCAACGCGCGCTGAAAGAGCGGTTCTGCTTCTCTATACCTGCCTTGAAAGGCGTAGAGCGCCGCTAGGTTATTGATCGCTAAGGCAAGTTGTGGATGTTCAGGATTCAGGGTTTGCTCGAAAATGTGCAATGAGTGCTGGTAGAGCGGCTCTGCCTCCGCATATCTGCCTTGATCGCTGTAGAGCAGCGCTAAGTTGTTGAGTGCTCCAGCCACCTGGGCGTGATCTGGCCCCAGCGTTCGTTCTACTATGGACAAAGCTCGCTGAAAGAGCGGTTCTGCTTCAGCATATTTGCCCTCTCGCCAATAGAGGACCGCTAGATTTCTCAGGGAAGCAGCTATATGGGGATGATCTGGTTCTAGACCCTGTTCCCGCATATGGAGCGCTCGCTGGTAGAGCGGCTCTGCCTCTTCATATTGCCCGCGCTCACGCAAATACTGTGCTACTTTGAACGCCAGGGATGCCAGGGTAAGTGAGCGTTCAGGGGCTGCCGCTCGGTGTAAACTCGGAAGCGCATGTGGCACGAGCCGTTCGCATTGTTTCCAGACGGAATACTCCGTCGTCGACTCCACTTCAGGAAACACTGCCTCGAACGCGTGAAGAACGTGCTGGGTCAACTCCTCCCGTTCTGTCTCGGTCATGCTATCCAGGAGCACCGCCTGCACCAGTTGGTGGATTGAGAACGTCTGTGTTTCAGCCTGGCGCGAGAGCAAGGAATAGGAACACGCGAGGGCAACAATCCGATTCCATTCCAGCGCGTCGCGGCATGCCACCTCCAACATTGCTCCAAGATGCTTGCCCCCCTGGCGAAAGAGCTCTTCAGGGATCGCTTCCGGCTGCAGCAGTGCACAGACACGCAAAAAGTCTCGTACCGCTGGGTGGCGTTCGGCCGTCGCGGTGATAGCGAGCGCGAACGTGATCGAAACTGGCAGCGGGTGATCCTGTGCCCCCGCCCCCTCGCCTCGCTGCTGGAGAAGAGCAGCACGCTGAGTACGGAAAAGCTCCAGATAGGCGGGCAGGCCGCACCGCGTCTCTTCCATGTAGGCCCCCGCCTGATCGAGCGCCAGAGGCAATCCCCCATCAGTACGACCAGTTCCGTTGCCGCCGCGTGCTGGGTGGGCTGTTGCCCAGCAAGCTGATGTACGTGCTCAGGGGTCGCTTCCGCCTCCAGCACTCTGGCGCGGCGCAACAGGAACAGCAGTCCTTCCTCGTGCCCCATTGGCAAGAGGGGAATGCTTCGTGCCCGTGTTCCCAACACCTGCCGACGCGTCGTGAGCAAGACCGTCCCGTGTTGTGCGAATGGAAGAATGTGGTCCAACATGCCCAGATCTTCCACATTATCGCAAATGAGAAGCCATTGATCATGCTCTGTCAACCAATTACGGACTGCTGTGATGATGCGCTGCTGGTCCTTGTCGTCTCGTTCTGGCAATTGGAGCGTCTCGGCAAGTTGCAGCAGGCTCAGAGCAAGGCTCTCGGCAGTTTCTGCCCCAATCCAGAAGACGGCACGGTACGTCTGGGAGAACCGGTAGATATACTCCAAGGCAATCTGCGTCTTCCCAACGCCACCCAGCCCATGGAGCGCGTACGGATGGGTGAACGTCTCCTCCTGATCAGTGTACAGAGAGGTGTGAAGTGACGTGAGGAGCTCATCTCGACCAGTAAAGAAGGGATTGCGTGGATAGGGAACACACCACAACGGTGTGCGAGGTATGGAGGCCTCCTGATCTTCAAACAGCTCTTCGGGGCGCAGCCCAAAAAAGCGACAGAGTTGGAGCCGGACAGAGGGTTGGGGAAGCGTCTGTCCTTGCTCCCAACGGCGAATACTCCTGGCGGAGAGGGCAAGCACCTCTGCCAGTTCCTCTTGTGACAAATGCCGACGTAATCGCTCCTCGCGCAAACGGGTCCCAAAACGCATAAAGAAGGTCCATTTCTTCCGGTTGTTCTGTCATTCCTCGCTCAAATCTACCCATCTAAATATAGTATAAAAGAATAAAAACCGGTATGTAAAGTGAATGGGGCAATTTGACCTGGAAATAGCCGAGAGTTGAGAGAATGTATCCTGCTGGGGCCTGCTTCTGATGGATGTGAAGAGGCAAGCTGGAAGCGTCTGCTCGTGATGAAGTTTCGCCAGAGCGGCGATAAAGGGGGATGTTCATGAACAGCGTTTTCAGACGGTCGGAGCAAAGGAGCGAGCAGGATCATACGCGCACTCGTTCATCCAGACGCCATAAGCTTCGAGTATATCTCAGCTTTAGGGGTGCGACACGTTCGGTCGAGACCGATAACTATCGGGGGATGATCGACAAGGAGTGATCCTTGATAACTTGAGTTTCGATGTTGGGCGCGGCAGAAAGCCAATTCCCAACCCCTTGTGAACAGGGAAATGCATCTTCCCCAGTGGCGAGACTGACGCTCAATCTGCTGAAGCGGGAAGAAAAGCGGGTACGTCCCGACTCCAACGGGATCATCCCCGCAAGCCGGTCGTCATGGCTAGCGCAAGCGAAGGTCTAGTTGAGGCATCGTAACTGAGAACAAGCCGACGTGGAGTAGTGGCTTGACCAAACTGGTAAAGGATAGGGACCTGGCATACCCCTAAGTGACCAGGGTTCACTCCCGATAAACCCGGTGCATAGGACCAGCCTAAAACGACGCAAAACGAAGCTCAGGAACGTGGGAACCAGCCATGTTCTCTCTGGCAACAGAGAAGGTGTCAACCCTATGGCATGGCTGGAAGGATTCCCCAAGAAGCGAAAGCCTGAGGTAATGCTCAGGATATGCTGACGTGGGGACGGTCAAAGAGAAGAAAGCGGACCAGGAAGCGTTGAGATCCGAAGGCACCGTGAACCCTGCCAGGGCCGCAAGGCAGCAACAGTAACGAGTGAATGGCTATGGCGCGGAAAGAACGGCTTTCAAGCTGGCTCATCACCAGTATCCATGACAAGGACTCTTTGACTGAGGAGCCGGATGCGGTTAACGTCGCACGTCCGGTTTTGAAGCGGAGGCGAGGGGAGCGATCCTCTCGTCGACCGTAACGCTCTATCAAATTGGCTCATCCGCAACTTCCGTGCTGAGATTTACAACCCTTCTTCGTAGATAAAGCATGCGCTCTCGGGCACGTTGTAAGGCATGATACTGCTAGTCACGACATACCATGACTGTGCGACGAAGGGCACGCACACTGTCCCCGGTTTACGCTCCCCCTGGGTCTTGAGACACAGCGTGAGCACGTCCACGCCAGACGAGAGGCGGCAGCCCGCTTCACTGAACAATGTGAGGTCATCGCAACCATCGAGATCCGGGGGCAGGTTCTCTTGGAGGATACCACCACTTGCCTCTTCCCACACTGGGTCACCGTGAGCCAGAGGAGAGCTCAGAATAGTCTCCTGGGCTCTCCTCGCTCCATTCGTATTGAGGATGTTCAAGCAGTTCAACGTAATCCCGTTTGCAGGTGACAGCCCTTTCAGACGGCACCAGCACTTGGATGAAAGCCGTATGCAGGGATGGAGGCAACAATAACAGCTCTGCTCTAACATGCTCCGTGCCCACGAAACTGGATCTAGCGACCTCTCCCTTCTTTCAGGCCTCTCCTTTCCACGCCTCGAGACAAGACATGTCTCTCCTGCAAGCGGGATGGGAATATGGCTCCCCCCGCGCTCTCCAGGAACTTATACGACCGTGAAGCGGAAGGTCCAGGTCCTGATGCTCCCTCCTGGGTGATTTTCCCGCTCCATGACGGTCAAGATCCAGGTGCCATGCTTCCCAGAAAGTTGGTCATTGGGGAAGCTAAAGAGAAAGGTGCCATCAACTTGAGGACTGCCTGCCTGCACCTGATACGTCTTGGGGTCCTGCGCAACGTTCACCGTCGCCCAAAGACTTGCTTTCCCCCACGGTTGCTGACCGCTGATGAAGATGCGAACAGCAGAGGGCGTGATCACAGCCTTCTGTAATGTAATGGTCTCCCCATCTGCGGTCTGCTTCTGACCCAGGTTGATGATGCCTCCAGCGTGAAACGGAACAGAGAAATCGAACGTCGCTGAGCCGAGGACCTTCGGTGTGCGAAAGGCTGCACCTGTGCCTACGTCCATTTTCACCTGGATATCCAATTGCTGGGGATTGCCAGTAATCCCGTTCGTATCTACATAAAATGCCTCGGCCCCACGATGATCCTCCTTGAACTGCGAGGCACTCCCCCCACGATGAGCTTCCCACTGTCGGTATCACCCAGAACGGTGCCATCTTTTTCTGAAACCACAATACGCAGCACCGAGAGCTGATTGTGATCTGGGGTACGGTTCTCATTCCAGAGGATGATATGCCCATCAGCGGTGGTGATGGTATCGGCGATAATCAACTCGTTCGCATCCGCGTAGGCTGCTTCAATGGTAATGGTGACCCCAGCAACCGTCCGCGACTGATGAATGGAATGGAACAGATTGTTTTGCACCAGGGAATGGGTCGCAGGATTGGAAAAGAGCACTTGGCGTAAGAAGGGGGAGACCGCTGCATACACAGTTCCTGCAATGAGCAGCACGGCGAGCAGGGCCGCGATGACTCCCAGGCTGCGCGCAGACCACGATGGTTGCCTTGTGAACCACTGGATTGGTGACAGAACTCTTTTTGGCGTATGAGCGAGTCTGAAGCGGGCCTGAATGAGTGACCACGAAGCGCGCCGGGAAGGAACTGACGCCTGATAGGTAGTGTCTAATGCCTCAATGAGCTGGTGGAATGCAGCATCTTCCTGCCCATCGAAGAGATCGGGATAGCGTTGTTGGAGTTCGTGTTTATCCATACCGGTATTGCTCCTTCAGAGAGTGTAATAGGCGCGTGATCTGTTTTTTGACACTGGCATGACTTTTGCCGACTACCTGAGCGATTTCAGCGGTACTCAGCCCGGCCGCAAAGCGGAGTGCCAGCAGCTCGCGCTTCTGGTCAGGAAGCTGAGCCAGCAAACCTCGCAGCCGAACCTGATCCTCCTGTTTCAACGCGATGACTTCAGGACTCTGCTCCGTTGAAGCGTGCATTTCTTCTGGGAGAAAGTCCCAGCGTTCGCTCCGCTTGCTGCGACGATAGTGATCGATCGCGACATGGCGAGCAATGCGAAAAAGCCAGGCCGCAAAGGGAATACCACGAGCACGATACGCAGGCAAAGCCTCAAGGACGTTGAGAAACACCTGCTGAAGCAGATCGTCTGCGTCTTCATCATTGCTGGCACGTGTGCGTAAGTAGCGGTAGACACGCGCTTCATAGCAGAAATACAGCGGGGCAAAGTCCGCAGGATTGGCTTTAGCAGCTTCTAGAAGCTGTGCCTCCGCCTCCTCCGGACTTCTCTCCTCCCACAAGAGAAGGTGTGGATTATTGTTCATGCACACATTGTCTTTCTTACAGAATGTGGGTCATTTACTCTTGATCAATAGAAACCCTTCCATCATGATGGCATGTATAAAAACGCAGAAATGACCAATTGGGGACATTGCAGAAGAAACAGAAAATGTATAAAACCTTCCTTTGGAGATACCGTCTTCCTTGTCAAGGGTTTGGCCACTTCGTAGGTGTTGCACTGAGACAGCGAGAGCATCAAATCCTTGTGGCGTGTTGGCAAAGTGGTGTGAGTTGGCTTTTACTTCTGTGAGCAGATGGACATCGAAGGTGCTTTTGGCCATATCAAGCCGAGAGCAGGAAGTAGGGTGCTCATTGATGAGAAGCTCCTTTCCTTGTTCCACTTGACGACGAGAGGCAGGGAGCGCGGATCAGAACCATACTTGTGAATACAGGCTCATTGCCGACCTCTCCAGCCGGGAATGCCTCAGATACCGTTCGGTTTGCGATGCCGGCACAGAAGAACGGGACCTCATCTCCAAAGCAAGCTCGGGATCTCAGTGAACCCGCAAGTTCACCGTTCTTCTCCTCCTCGTCTCGATTCCCTCCAAGTGTATCCGATCCTTCCCTCTCTTAAGATACAAGTGAACCCATGAGGGCAGACCAGAAGGGGAGTCAAGTGATCATCCCCTGGTAATAAGCGATCTCATACTCCACCGGAGGGACATATCCCAAGCTGGAATGAACAGGAGGCCAGACTCAAGAAGCAATGGTTGGCACGGATGTGTCAGCAGACCATCGTGGGAATTGCGTTGATAAGACGCGGGCCTCTGGAGAGCCTGGTGCATGGAAATCGTGCATGCCATGGTTCGGGGAGGGCCGTTGGAAAAGGGCTGGCGTGAGCCAGTACCTCGCTGGCGGCCTATCCTACCGCACCGCCGTGCCCCCTTTGGGGGTTGCAAGCACGGGCAGCCCCCTGGTCGAAGTTTCCACACGCACCACCGCGCTGAGTCAATGGTTTCATGGCGGTGGCAGGCGAGTGAAGAAACCGCTCTCAGAGTGTTGGCACCAGTGCGAATGTGGTGTGGGCCCTGTGCAACGTGATCTCTACTCAGCGCTTCTGGCTGCCTATCTTGATCCAGTAGATCCCATTCCCTCGTGTGCCCGATACCAGCCGTATTGGGAAGGTGAGGAACTGGAAGCGTGGGCCGACCTCCTGGAACTCCCGCTACTTTCGCGCGGGGAGGTCTCAGTTTCTCTCTTTTAGAATGTCACCGATAATGAACACCCTTCGTGGCCGTCGTAAGCTTGTATCGTCCCGCCCCGATCGAGGCACCAGCGGTAGAATGGGTCGTGTGTATACTGGTACTTTGTGATCGGGTCATACCCTGAAAAGGCCTTCGCCGCAATACGTCTGTGCTCAAACAGGTACTGTTTGATAGGGCCATACTCACCAGACCAATCATAGCCACTGTAGGACCTTATAAAACCAGGGCCGCCTTGGATCTGCTGGTGCTCTCCAAAAACCTCTGTAGGCACACTTACCTTGGCACTGGCAGCAGAAGCTGATATCGGAGAGCCAGCCATGAGTAACAGGGTGAGCAGCCCACTCAGGAAGAGTAGGACAACGCTTTTACTTCTCAAGGACATGGTGTTTCACCTTCTCTTTAACGCGGAGGCTTCAAAGGACAACAACCAAAACACTAAGTACATACTACATATATATCTCCAAGCAAACTTATCTCAAAGGATGTGGACGCGTGGCATGCTCTCTTGCATCAATGTCTCGCTTAGCTACTCATTTGCTCTCATCATAAGGCAAAGTCCTAAGACTTACTGTTTCTCACAGTAAATCTTAGGACTTTATATCTTTTTGTCTTAAGTCTTAATTCCCTATTCCCATTAGGAGGCTTTAGCTTTAGATGCGCGCCTTAAGGCGCTCGCATGCCTGCATCCGGCCAAGAGAGGGAACATGCCAACGAGAACTCCATCACGATTGAGAGCATGGTAGGCGCGGCTCGCCAGGGTTTGGGCAAGCACCGCCTCAATGTGTTCAGCAATCCAGCTCATGCGCAAGCCTTTGACGGCTTGATGCAGGGCAGCTTCGGTGAAGCCGTGGGCTTGGCGCAAGGCGGAGAACGCCGCCGCTCGCTCCGCCTTGTGGGTGCAAGAAATGGAGCGGGCCTCTTGCCAAGCGGGATCATCCCGCATACGGCGCAGGCGCTTCTGCCCGAGGGAGAGGAGAGCATTGTAGAGCTGTCGGGCAGCTTCCAGATGGGCACACACTCGCTTGGCCTGCCCGGCGTTCACCGCAAGGGGCAGTTCCAGCAGGAACGTGGGGTGCGGATGGTGGGTGCTTGTGTGTGGTTGCTTGCAGCCTGACGCTTCATCATCCCATCTCTCGTGCATTGCGTTTTGTATCTGGATCATATGTTCTATAGAATAGTAGCATGGTGACCTTTCGTCAAGTGCCCCGACATCCGCTGTTGCGAGGATCCGCCCCTCTCCTCCGCCTTACAAGGAACGGCGATGCATCCCTGTCATCAATGAGCAGGGCTTTCTCGCTCGGATCCTTGTAATGTGGAACGACGCTATGGTCAGCGTAGAAAAAGTACGCAAATCCACAGTGAGTGCAGAAAAAGTACGTCGAACACCTCACGCAACGTAAAAATTGTTTACCAAATTTGCCTCGTTCATTTAGGGTCAGGTTCAACTGATTTATGGTACACGCTCTGTATCAGTCCTGCTGTGGACGCGCTTTCATAAAGTCGAAGAACTTAGAAGTTCACATCTCTCGTGGTTCATACCTTCCTGGACTGAGAGAGCCCTGTGTTCAATGGCGTCGTTGTCGAGTGTAGCACACCCACATAGACTCAAAGATGGACAGCCGCGCCTTTTGAAGAGTACAATAGGCGTAACCGGTCTGTCCACTCGCTCAAAAGTGAGTGGCTCGGATGTATTATCTCTCCTGAAAGCAGCAGACAACAATGGACTCGTGGATGGGAACATCACATCCAACGTGTGATTGTGAAAATCAGGAAACACTTGCGCATCCACTCTGATAAAATAGATATCTCTTCACCAGGAATGGTAGGAGAAAGCGAAACTGAATGCCAGATGGACGCACCCGTCAAGATATACGTTCGGGAATCGAAGTGTCAATCGTCCTCAAGCAAGACCAGCAAACGGGAAAACTGACCCGTGGAATCGTCAAGAATATTTTGACTACATCCGCTTCTCACCCGCATGGGATCAAGGTACGGCTTGTCGATGGACAGATAGGACGCATACAGAAAATCGAAGAATAGAATGCCACAAAAGGAAGAGAGACGCATGAATGGAACAGGTCGTATCGCTCTCGTGACTGGTGCTGGAACTGGCATTGGCAAACGAACGGCATTACTGCTCTTGGAAACTGGATATTCCGTCGTGCTAGCAGGCCGCCGAGTCGAACCCTTAGAGCAGACGGTTCAGGAGGCTGGTGTGCCGAAGTCGCGCACGCTGGTGATGTCTATAAACGTGAGCGACCCCGAAGCTGTGTCGGCGTTATTCGCGGCAACGCAGGACAAATTCGGACGGTTGGATGTATTATTCAATAATGCAGGTGTGGGTGCGCCCTCCGTCCCGCTCGAAGACCTCAAGTATGAGCAGTGGTGTCGTGTGCTGGATACCTGCGTGACGGGAACATTTCTTTGCACGCAGCACGCATTCAGGATGATGAAGCAGCAACATCCGCACGGCGGACGTATCATCAATAACGGGTCAATTTCCGCGCATACCCCCCGACCCAATTCCGCCCCGTATACGGCGGCCAAACATGCGATCACCGGCCTCACCAAATCAACGGCGTTGGATGGTCGCCCATTTGATATTACCTGTGGGCAGATTGACATCGGAAACGCGGCAACCGAGATGACAGCCAACATGGAAAATGGGGTACTCCAAGCCAATGGCACAGTTGCTGTCGAACCAACGATGGATGCCGATCATGTTGCGCGGGCGGTGCTCTATATGGCGAGCCTGCCACTCGATGTCAATGTCCCGTTTGTCACCGTGATGGCAAACAGAATGCCCTTTATAGGTCGTGGCTGAAAGCTCTGTGGTTTTGTTGCAAGGAGAGGGGCAATCTGGTAGAGTGAGCGATCGATGGCGGGAGCGTCAAAGTTCACCGGCTACTCCATTCTGGAAGCCGAGAGCCTTGACGCCGCAGCCAAATGGTCAAAAGTGCCCGGGCTTGGCGAATGCCAATATTGAGGTGTACGAGGCTGTCCCATTTAGCTGATCTCGCTCAGCTACCAGCTGACGTAGGCGAACTATCCTTAACCGATTTACAAGGTGCCTATGAAAGAAAAGCCGAAGAATTTCAACATGGCTTGGTAGAGAGCTCGTTGGCTGAGGAAGGAGAAGGAGATTACGGGCTTAGCCCTGACGTTTGAAGAGTTTGAGCCGATGGACATGACCCTCGACGCCGCCGTTAAGGAAAGAATCACGAGAAAAGAGATATGAGATGGCTTCTCCAAAAATGCAGGTAAGTCCGCGTATGATTTCACTCGAACACCTCCTTCTCACAGGAAACACCACAGCTCTTGAAGCGTTTTGGCTGGATGTGGCGGCGCATGGCGCTCCCTTGATTGAAGCCATCGAAGGGGATGACACACACGTTCTAGTCACATTCCTCTGGCGCGGACATGGAAACACACACAGTGTCGTGGTCTTTATTGGCCCTGCCAGTTGGGAACGTCCCACGGACCACCAGATGACTCGCCTCCTGGATACTGATCTCTGGTACAAGACATATTGGTTGCGAGCAGACCTGCGCACCACCTATGAGTTTTCTCCTAACGATCCTCTGACTCCCATCCAGTACCAGGAGTTTTGGACGCGACTGGTTCCCGATCCATTGAATACGCGCCACTTTACCTATCCAAAGGATGAAGAAGACCCCAAAGCACAAGACCTCGTGATGTCTATTCTTGAACTGCCGCAGGCTCCTCGCCAAACCTGGATTCTTCCTCGCCCAGGTGTGGCACAGGGTCAGGTCGAACGGCATCGTCTGCGGAGCCAGATCCTCGACAATGAGCGCTGTATTTGGGTCTATACCCCACCAAAATACACAAAGAGCAGCGAACCCTACCGTCTTCTGCTGCTCTTTGATGGAGGGGAATATCTTCATCTGGTCCCCACCCCGACGATTTTGGATAACCTGTTGCACGAAGGGGAAATCCCCCCACTTGTCACCGTACTGATCGACACTCTCGGTCAAACGCGCAACCAAGAGTTACCGTGTCACCAACCTTTTGTGGACTTTTTGACACAGGAACTCTTGCCATGGGTCTATGAGCGATATTCCGTGACTCATGATCCAGCACAGACGACGATAGCTGGATCAAGCTATGGGGGATTAGCTGCCGCCTTCGCTGGTCTACGAGCCTCAAACTTCTTTGGGAATGTCTTGTCGCAATCGGGACAGTTCCAATGGAACACTGATTCTGAAACGAATATTCCGCAGGAGTGGCTCACGCAGCAATTTATCACGAGTCCCCGTGTTCCTGTGCGCTTTTATTTGGAGGCTGGTTTGCAGGAACAAGGCAGACTCGCTGCAACAGTTCCCAGTAACCGACATCTGCGTGATGTATTGGCTCTAAAAGGCTATGAGGTGCATTACGCCGAGTTTAACGGCGGTCATGAATTTCTCTGTTGGCGTGGGTCTTTAGCAGATGGCCTGTTGAACCTGATTGGTCATCAATCGACTCACGATCTAGCAGATGTACCATGATGATCGGACCATATCCAGACGACAAGGACGCGGGAGTTGTTTGGAGCATTCGAGGTATTGACCACTTTCGCTGATGCGTTCCTAGATATGGAGCAGTTTTCCAGGCATTGAAGCGTCAAATTCCACCCTTCAGTACAAAATCGGGTCTTGGTCACTTTCGGTGGAAAAACTCAACAGATCCCAAGTGCAACCGATCCATCCACGTTCGCAACTTGTGACCATGGTTGCTCCACACAGTGCGCATGATCCGTTCAGGACGAAGAGTGAGCTCATTTGAACAGACCCAAGCACATGAAGCTAGTGTGTGATTCGCCAATCTCTTTGTCCTCGCCAGTGACACATATCCTAGGATATGTGTCAAAACTCGTTTTTCAGCAGAAGTCTCGTGTTGGCGAACAACAGCCCATCTGCCTTGAGGTGGGTGAACCCCAAGACAAAGTGAGTGCGGAGAATTGTCCTTTTTCTGGGACAGTTGTGGAACTTCAGTCAGCACAAATCCGAGCGACAGGAGTGGAAAAGCTCCAGTGTCCGGCGTGCGGAGCAACCAGAAAGGCAACCATACGGGGCGAGTTCGTCATCTATCCCCCTCACACACCGCTGCGCATCGCGCGCGTGAACAAAGGCCCCTTGTGGATCAGGCAAGGAACAATTTGGGCAATACAACAATAGAGCGGTAAGCTATCATTTGTAAATGATCGAATATGAAGCAGAGGTGCGAAAATGAATGACCGAGCAATCGCGGGAGAGTTTGTGACCGAGACGTTCGACTACGACGGTGGGAGGCCTGTGACGGTGTACGTCCCGCCAGATCCGCCCGAGGCAGTCGTCTTCGCCGGTGACGGGAAGAGTATCTCGCAGTGGGGCCGGTTCCTCGAGGCAGCCGACGTCCCATCCACGATGATCGTCGGTGTACACGGGCTGACGGACGAGAATCTGCGACTCCAGGAGTACTCGCCGGTCTTTAACACGGAACGGTTCGCGGCACATGAGAAGTTCTTCGTCAAAGACGTCCGCCAATGGACAGCGTCGCGGTTTGCAGGAGCGCTGCCCACTGAACGCACCGCAGTGTTCGGTGCCTCGGCGGGCGGCGAGCTGGCGCTGGCCCTGGGGCTTCGGCACCCGGACGTCTACGGTGCGATCTTCTGCGCCTCGCCAGGAGCGGGCTACCAACCGACTGAGGTGATGCCTCCTCGGATTCCGCGCACGTACCTTGTTGCCGGCACGCAAGAGCCGTTCTTCCTTGAGAACGCTACGAGGTGGGCGGACGCGCTGCGCGATGCAGGTGCGGACGTTGTCATGAAAGAGCGAGTCGGATCGCACGGCGGCGCGTTCTGGCGAAAAGAGTTCCTGCTCATGGTGGCGTGGGCGTTTGGACGCGAATAGATTCCCTTCTCCGTCTCAAGAATGTGCTGAAGAATGGGGCATAGTACCTTGCTTTGGGATTTCTAGGGTATAAATCACGGAATTAAATGCTTTACATTCCAATGAGATTGCAGTTTTTTGTGAGCCTGGACAACTTTATGAAATTGACCCATATTGTGTCCAGGCTATTTTTGACCCATAACATGACTCTTACGCAACCTCGATGATAGAAAGCTCAAGCAGAGCAACGAATGGGGTCAAAGTCTGCTCACTAAGCGACTTATGCTTTTCCTCGTATCTCATCTGTTTTTAGAATCATCGAGGATGCGTAAGAGCCTGGGAATGTTGGGATTTACACCCTTCCCTGCCGAAAGTCCGTCTTTTCAAACCGCTTGCCCACCCAGACACCTGTACCCATTTCTCCCGACAGTATCCTGGGATTGACACCACATTTGAGAACAGCAGATGAGGATGGTTGCCCTTCACCTGTTTTAGATATCTCCTGGATCGGCTAAGACGGCTCCTGTGTTGGCCGATGTGACTAGAGAGGCATAGCGGCGCAACCAGGAACTCTTCACACGTCTTTTGATCGGCCTGACCTCTTTCAAACGTTCTTCTATTTGCTCCGGCGCTAACGCAACATCCAAGCGGCGCTCGACCAGGTCAATGTGAATGAGATCTCCGTCTACTAGTGCGGCAATGGGACCGCCTGCTGCAGCTTCCGGGGAGACATGACCGATACAGGCACCGCGAGTTCCCCAGAGAAGCGACCATCAGTAATCAGCGCGACCTTATCGCCCAGACCCATGCCCACAATATTGGCGGTTGGAGCCAGCATCTCCTGCATGCCGGGACCGCCGCGCGGGCCCTCGTAACGGATCACAACCACATCGCCCTCTTTGACCTGCCTGTTGAGAATACCCGCGCAGGCCTCTTCCTGCGAATTAAAAATTTTTGCCGGGCCAACATGCTTCATCATCATCGGGTCCACCGCCGCAACCTTGACCACGGCCCCATCGGGGGCAAGATTGCCAAAGAGAATGGTCAGGCCGCCGCGCTCGCTGTGTGGGGCCTCGATGGGCAGGATCACCTCAGGATTTTTCACCTCGGCCTCGGCGATATTCTTGCCCAGAGTGCGCAGCGTCACCGTTGGGCGATCCAGGTTGAGCGTGCCGGGCTTCTTCGCGAGTTCCTTGAGGATCGCGCTGATGCCACCCGCGCGATCCACGTCCTCCATGTGCCATTTGCCGGCGGGGCTGACCTTGCACAGATGGGGCACCCGCGCCGCCACCTCGTTAATGCGCTCCAGCGAGTAGTCGATGCCGCCCTCGCGAGCAAGAGCCAGGGTGTGCAGGACGGTGTTGGTCGAGCCGCCCATAGCCATATCGAGCGCAAAGGCGTTATCGATGCTCTCCTGGTTGACAATTTGACGCGGGGTCAGGTTGGCCTCGATCAGGCGTATGATCTGCCGACCAGCCACGCGAGCCAGCTCTTTGCGCTCTTCAGAGATAGCCAGGTAGGAGCCATTGCCGGGCAGAGCCAGACCAAGTGCCTCCATCAGGCAGTTCATCGAGTTGGCGGTGAACATACCTGAACAGGAGCCGCAGGTAGGACAGGCAACCCGCTCCAGTTCAGTGAGCTCACTCTCGCTCATTTTGCCCGCCTGGTAAGCTCCGACGCCCTCGAAGATGCTGATCAGGTCGACGCTGCGCCCGTCGGCGGTCAGTCCGGCCTTCATTGGACCACCGCTGATGAAGATCGTGGGGATGTCCAGACGCATCGCGGCCAGCAGCATGCCGGGAACGATCTTATCGCAGTTGGGAATGCAGACCATACCGTCGAAGCGATGAGCCTCGATCATGGTCTCTACACAGTCGGCAATCAGTTCGCGGCTGGGCAGCGAATACTTCATGCCAATATGACCCATGGCGATACCATCGTCAACACCAATGGTATTGAACTCAAAGGGAACGCCGCCCGCAGCACGGATAGCTTCTTTGACAACCTTGCCAAAGGCCTGCAAATGAACATGACCGGGAACGATATCAACATACGAATTACACACCGCGATAAATGGCTTCTTGAAATCCTGTTCACCCACTACACCGGTTGCACGCAGCAAACCACGATGAGGAGCACGCTCGAAGCCGAGCTTGATCTGATCTGAACGCATCATGTCTCTCTTTCGTACAGTTCTTCTTGCCAGGGGCCGTCGTAGCGAGTATAGTGAGAAGCAGTTGATTTGTCCAATACTTTTTTTCTGTTTTCCTGATACCTGGAAGGTATCAACATTTTTTCAGCAAGAGAGAGGTATGTGGTGGAGATTCCCAAGCTCACGTATTTTCTGGCTGCTGCACAGACTAACAATTTTCGGCGTGCAGCAGAGCTCTGCTCGGTTGCCCAACCGGTGCTCAGTCGCCAAATAGCGGCACTGGAGGCGGATCTAGGGGTCGAGCTTTTCAAGCGTACTCACAAACGCGTCCATTTAACTGAAGCAGGTCGTGAGTTTGCTGTGTATGCACAGCATGCGCTGGAGGCATTGCACCAGGGTCAGCAGGCGATGACCGAGCTACACGAAGGCGAACGAGGTTTGGTGCGGATGGGCTGTATTGAGGGTTTTGCCTTCGATAGGCTGCCAGAGATCTTTACGCGCTTCTACCAACGCTATCCCCATATTCGCTTGCAGATTTGTATACGTGGAACAGACGAATTGCTCCAACTCGTTGAGCAAGGACAACTAGACTTTGTTGTGGTCGGGATGACCTTTGATCGTGGAAAACCTCCTGAGACGCTGATGGTGCAAGAGATTTTTCGCGATCGCCTGCACGTCCTTGTCGCTCCACACCATCCTTTGGCACAGTTGAAAGGATCACACATTCTGCTTGAGCAGGTTGCCCGCGAGCCCCTCTTTCTTTTAAGCGAAGGATTCGGAGCGCGCCGGGTGATCGAGCGTGTTTATGAGCAGCACGGCTTTCCTGTGCAACCAGTAGTAGAAGTGGATCTCATCGAAGGACTCAAGGCGCTTATCAAGTTGGGAATTGGCGTCACCTTCCTGCCACCGAGCATGACGCGCTCAAGCCTGAGTGCTGAGCTTGTCGCGCTTCCCGTTGCAGACCTGAATGAAGAATTTGTCTTTGGGCTGGTTCAACGACGTTTTGATGTCCTCTCATCAGCGGCCAAGGTCACGATGAAAACCTTTTTGCAGGATCTGAGGCCACAGGCCTCATGAGAATTGCTCTTTTTATGCCATCAGACAATGACTATTTGTAAATCCCAACATTTCCCAGGCTCTTGCGCAACCTCGATGATTCTGAGGAATGACCCGTCAGTATCAGCCTGATATAGTGAGAGTGGACATGAGCAGTTGGGATCAGGCACACAGGGCAACACGCTTGGTCGGAAATGGTTCTCACCACCATCAGGATGGCGCTCCCGGACGCTTCTACATGGCTGAGATGCAAATAGGTCGGATCGGGAAGAAAAGAGGTAACCTGGCTCGCCATTGAACGCTCCTTGTCGTCTTGTTCCATCCATCCATCATCATCTACGACAAGTGTAAACGGGGAAGCGTTCAATGACAAGCAAGCAATCAGTGCTATTCATCAACTTCGCGGAAGAGCCGTTTATTTCCCAAATTTACACGCATTACCCAGATCAGCAACTCCATCGAGCGAGTGCAGGGAAAAAAAGATTGCCCCCCGCGTTAAAGCAATTGCACCAGATGCTCGGCAAAGGGTTGCAGGCAACAGCCGGGCTCTGGCCGCCGCTTGAGCATGGGTACGGCTTCTTGGATCAAGCCAAAGCCATCCTGGCCAACGAATCACAGGAATTCGCTCAACTCATTCGGGAAAGATATCTGACCCTGCTTGCCCAGATGCGAGAGAACCTTGCTTCTCTGGGGCCGCTTGCGGAGGCCTTTGAGCATTTTTGCCACATTACCGACAACTTCTCAGCAGGGCTGTTTCGGTGTTATGACATCGTGGGCCTGCCACGCACCAACAATGACCTGGAGCACTGCTTTGGGGTCGCGCGCGTGCATGAACGACGCGCCACCGGTCGGCGGGGAGCCATTCCCGGCGTCGTTGTTCAAGGCTCGGTGCGCGTGATGGCTGCGGTGACCAGCAAAGAGCAGATCTTTTCAGTGGATGAACTGCGGCCCAGGGATTACCAGCGCTGGCGCGAGCTGCGGCGACAATTATGCCAGCGGGAGGAGGCTCGTCGGCAGCAGTAGCGTTTTCGCAAACATCCTGCCGCTTATTTAACTAGAATCGAAGCTCGCCTGCTCCAGTGAAGTTTTCCGTTCAGCCCAAAAAAAGCCCTTTCTGAAAAGGGCCTGGTTTTAGGACGAAGGGGTGAGCGTTTCACGCAAAACGTCAGCCACCGTCGCTTGGGCGAACTGCTGTTTCAGCGCGCGCTCGCCATCCTCATAAAAGCGTGTTAAGGCTGGCTGAATGCCTTTCCCCACAGGACAGGTTTGGTTGGGCTGACTATGGTGCAATTCAAAGAGCGGCGATTGCTCGACGGCTTGATAGACATCCAGCAGCGAGATCGCTTCGGGCGTACGAGCCAATTTCCAGCCTGCCCCTGTCCCATGTTGCACGATGACCAGATGTGCTTTTTCAAGCAATCCAAGAATCCGTCGAATAAACACGGGATTGGTATTGACGCTGGCCGCAATCTGTTCTGAGGTCACAATCTCTCGTTGTCGTGCAGCGAGAGTCATCCAGCTTAAGATATGCAGTGCGATGGTAAAACGGCTATTTGCACTCATGCGTTTTCTCTCCTCCTATAACTAGTACAGTTACAGCCATGGGTATTGTCAAGAGCGGCACAGATCAGGATCAGGGCTTTTTGAAAGTCGAGGGAGGTGAAAAAAACGCTGAATGGCAATCTTCACATGAGGCGAGCTTGAAATGGTCTCTTTCCTCCCCTCAAAACGAGCTTACCTCAAGGCAAGATTGCCATTCAGCCGAATGAGGCTCTTGGAGAGCAGTGTGCGTAGAAATGCGCCAGCACTGTTCGGAGGGGGGGTTGGTGTTCTTGGGAAAGCCAAGACCTGGCCTCTTACCCTACCACCCCGTGCCTCTCGCAGTAGGGGCATAAATGAAAATTATGCTAACATTTGCTAGCATTTTTCAATACTGTTACTTCCCTTTCAAGCGCACAACGAATTGCGTCGGCTTGACGAAACAGAGCGCTATGATCAGCAGCGCCATGGTGGTGAGCATATAGACGACAGCCATCGCGTTGATTGCTTGCTCTGGCCGCATACCCGAAGCAAAGGCATCTCCATACAGGGTGACGATGAGAGTTCCGGCATCGGCGTTGGCAACCAGGTAGGTCAGCTCGAACATCGCGATAACGCGCACAACCGCCAGTATGCCCGCGGTGAGCAAACCTGGCATAACCAGGGGGAGCACGATTCGCCAGAACGTTTGTAAGCGATTCGCGCCGAGCATATGACTGGCTGATTCCAGCGAGATATCCACCTGTTCGATGAAAGGAACGAGAATGAGTATAACGAAGGGCAGCGTGGGCACAACATTGATGAGAATGACGCCTGGTAATTCGCCACCAATGTAGCGTAGCAAAACTGTCGCGAGCGGAATACCATACGCGAGTGGCGGTACAAGCATTGGTAACAGATAAAAGCCCATCAGCGCTCCCTTGAAGCGAAACTGCTGACGCGCCAACACGTAGGCGGCGGGGAAGCCTACAAGCATGGAAATAAAGGTTGCGCCAAGCGCGACAATGAGCGTATTCGAGAGGAGTTGCACAATATCATGGTCACTAAATGCGAAGGCGTACCATTGTGTAGTAAATAGTCCTTCCGGAAGCCAGGTCGCGAACCACTGCTTGCCCAGCGAGTCGAGCACAACTGTGCAGACCATGGCCAGAATGTTAAGAATAAAGAAGCCGATCGCAGTGTAAAAGGCGAGCATACTCCAGAAATGTCCCCTGCGTCTCTGACGTCGTGGCTCCTCCGAGGAACGAGTTGGCACATTGTTCGTGGTACTGGTGACAGTATTCTGGGAAACCTCAATGTTCATTGCCTATACCCCCTTGCCGCCACTGATGGTCGCGCCACGTGCCGTTTTGCGTTGCAACCACAGGACCAATGCAATCACCAGCAATTCAATAACGCCCATGATCAACGATATCGCCGTGCCAAGCGGGATGTTGTAATTGGTAAAGGCCATTTCATAGGCGGCGATGGCCAGCACGCGCGTCTCATGCGATGGTTCTCCAACCAGGTTCGCTGAAGGGAAAACACTAAAATTGGCAACAAAATTGAGACAAAACGCGACCGCGATACCCGGTAATGAGAGGGGAAGTATAACGCGCCAGAAGGTTTGCCACGGCCTCGCTCCTAGCATCCGGCTGGCCCTTTCCAGATCCGGGCTGATCGCTGACATATAGCCCAGGATCAACAAAAAGGTGAAGGGAAAGCCCTGGATAAAGAGCGCGATCTCGACCGCGAGCCAGTGATGCAACAGGAGCATGGGTTGCTGTATGAGGTGTAGCAAGAGGAGCACGCGATTGAACCAACCGGTAGGCGAGAAATAGTCCAGCATCGCCTGGGCCACCATAACGTTTCCGAGCGTGATGGGCAGAATCAAAATTGCGGTGAGCAGGCGTTCAAACTTAATTCCTCGACGCATATAATAGGCGAGGGGAATGCTGACCAGCACGCTAAAGAGGGTCACAGGCAAGGCGACACGAAAGGTTGTCCAGATGGTGGCAACCAGGTCGGAATTGCTAAAAAACTGGAAATAGTTTGTCGGGCTCCAGGACGGTGCCTGCTCGCTTGAACGTAAGCTGATATCAAGGCCGAAGAGCAAAGGATAGAAAAACAGCATAAGTACCAGCATGATCGCTGGTAGCGAGAGCAACACCGCGCTGCTATTGACCTTGAAAGGAAGTCCGCGCCTGTTTATCTTGCGCTGTACGGAGGAATGAGGTATATCTGCCATCGCATTATCTCTCGACTCTCATCGCCGCGACATCTACTAGATCCTGCTCCTCGCTGGTGTGACCTGTTGTCATTTCGTCGTCAGGGAAGAGCAAAAGCCTGTCGGGTTGCACGCCAAATGTAAGCGGAGTGCCAATTTCTGGCGCGTGGGCACTGTGCACCAGCAATTGTGTGCCTCTCTCGTCCGCAAGTTGCACCAGAATCTCATATGCTCGCCCCACATATTCCACCAGTCGCACATGGCCCTGGACGTGGTTCTCGGCGGGCAACGGATCAGCCAGTGTTTCGTCGGGACGTATGCATGCCAGTACACGCTGCCCCGTTTGCCAGTTGGTACTCTCTGCCGCTGTACTACTGGCGGTAAATTGCACACCGGATGCCGTCTGAATGAGCCAGTACTCGCCATCTCTTCCTATAACTGTGCCAGGGAACTGATTGAGATACCCCATAAATCTGGCGACAAAGAGGCTCTGAGGGCGATTGTAAATTTCTTGTGGCGTCCCAATCTGTTCGATGCGACCCTGGCGCATGACGACGACTTTGTCTGAGAGCGACATGGCTTCGGATTGATCGTGCGTCACATAGACGGTTGTCAGACCGAGCTCAGTATGTAAGCGCTTAATTTCGATACGCATCTCGTTGCGCAGGTTGGCATCCAGGTTAGAGAGCGGCTCATCTAAAAGAAGGAGAGAAGGTTCCAGAACAATCGTACGCGCAATCGCTAACCGCTGCTGCTGCCCGCCGCTCATCTGGGTTGGATAGCGTTTCCCGAAATCCTGCAAATGGACCATATTCAGGGCTTTACGGACACGTTGTTCTCGTTCAGCTCTGGGAACACGGCGAATTTCCAGTCCATAGCTGATGTTTCGTTGTGCGGTAAGATGCGGAAACAGGGCATAGTTCTGAAAAACCATGCCAAAGCCGCGCTTTTCCGCTGGTAAGTGTTGGACAGGTGCACCATTGAGTAGGATCTCGCCTTCAGTCAATTCAAGGAGTCCAGCGAGGCAATTGAGCGCTGTGGACTTGCCGCAGCCGCTAGGACCCAGCAGGGTAATAAACTGACCGCCAGCTATTTCGAGGGTAAAGTTGTGTAAGGCTATCGCATCACCAAAGCGGCGCGTCATGCCCTTGATCACGAGCTTCTCTATTTTCTTCATGCTTCTTGTGTCCTGGTTTGATGGTGTATTCGGTTCTAGCAAGATGCAGGAGGAAATTCTCCTCCTGCACCACAGTCTTCGCTTAAAGCCTTAAGAAGTTTGGTATTTGCCACTACCAATATCGCTATCCCACTTTTGGAAAGCTGCTACGAGCTGGTCAGTTTTCAATGGCAGCTCGATTTTGATGTTTTTAATGAGCGTGTCGTATTCTGGGCGACCGTACTGTTGCATAACTTGTTGGCTGCTAGCTGGTGCCAGAGAGATTGGCACGTTCTTTACTGCTGGACCGGGATAGAAGTATCCAGAATCGTAGTTATATGCCTGCTGATCTGGTCGAAGCATCCAGGCCATCACGTCCAGCATGACATTCTGGCGTGCCTGGTCCAGTCCCTTGGGCATCATCATGAAGGCCGCATCGGCCACAAAGGTCGTGTCCTTAAGGACAAAAGTTTTGTCTCCCGCGGGGACCTGTTGGAGGTAGCGGGGATTAATATCCCATCCCAGGGTACTGGCGATGATTGAGGCTTCACCAGTGCTAAGGGCTTTCATTGTGTCTCCGGTTCGTGTTGGATACGCATCGATAGCGGAGCCTGCATCTTTAAGGAATGACCATGTTTTGTCCCAGCCATGTATCGGGTCCTTGGGGTCTTTGTCACCTAACAGATAGGGCAGGCCCATCAACATTGTTCGTCCGGGTCCAGAGTTTGAGGGACGCGCATAGAGGAACTGGTGTGGGTGGGCTTTAATCCAGGCTTGTAGCTCTTCAATGGTTGTGGGGGGATTGGACACCTTAGCTGGATTATACTCGAAGACGGGGCCACTTGGTGTATAGGTAAACACCAGGCCGTAACCCTGAGCCAGGTCGTTATAAGCCTTTGCCGCGGGCAGATAGTTTGCGTCGAGATTAGGGAATTTGTCGTTATGAGCCGGTGTCAGTTGTTCGACCAGCCCCTGTTGAATAGTGCTCGCGACAGCATCATAGCCAGTAATGATAAGTGTATCCTGGATGTTACCGGCATTTTCTTCGGCCTTGAGCTTGCCAGGAAGTTGGGGGGCCTGAATGCGTGCAGGATAGACGACCTTTGATACCTTGTCAGGATGAGCCTTCTGGTAGGCGTCGAGCATGGGTTTTACTTGCGCGGTATATCCTCCGGCATCGACTACCTGTAATATGATGGGGTGGTTGGTGTTAGGCGATCCTCCAGTTCCGCTGCATCCAGCAAGCAGAAAGGCCATGCCTAGAAATACGATACGGAGAACTGGCGACCTTAGCGGGTTCTTCACCATTTGCACTGTGTACCTCTTCCTTGATAAGTACTATTCTGACGACAAGTCACCGTAGTTTGACGCGAATTGCCATAAGCGCGCTTGATCGCACTACCCGATATAACTCCTCTGTCATGCGGTAGTGTGTAAATATACCTGCCAGGGAAGTACTGATCTTTCTTGCGACACACCTTCCTTGTTAATGCCAGCTAGTTACCAGAAAAAGGTGAAAATATTTCACTACTTTTCAGAAGGTAGCATATGATTACCCCTTCTGTCAAGGAGCACTTTCAGTGATTTCACCTTTGGCCTTGTAAAGCCTGCGCATACCAGTGTCAGTAAAAAAGAACAAACCTCTCTAATATGAGCTCGTAAATGCAGGTTCTTCCCCGGCTTTAGCGCAAATGTGTTGTTTGCGCTCCCGGGGCTTACTCAATGGAAGGTGAAAATATATGTAATATTTTCATGAAAGCAAAGAGGGAGAAGAGTCCAGAGAGAGATGGTGTATGGAGTGGGAGCTAGTTGTTGGCTTAAGGCACACAAGGGGCGGTAGACTCCCGTACGATCAAGGGGCTTTCCATGAGTGTGTAGCCGCTGCTCGGTACATTCCGCCCTTCAATGAGCAATCGAAGCATCTGCATGGCTAGTTGTCCCATACGATACTTTGGCTGGTCGATAGTGGTGAGAGGTGGGTTGGAGTGAGCCGCCATCACGATACCATCGCAACCAACGACCGAAATGTCGTCTGGGACACGTAATCCGTATGTGCGAATAGCATGGAGGGCGCCTAATGCCATAATATCGTTGTAAGCTATCACAGCGGTAGGTTGTTCGGCACGAGGGCGCGAGAGGAGTGAGCTCATCGCCTGAAATCCTCCTTCAACGTTAGGAAAACTGGTAGGGCACCATTCAGGCTGCAATGTCCGATTCCTCTCGCGAAGTGCCATGTCGATACCTCGCCTTCTGGCTAAAGAAGGGCTGGCAAGACTGTTGCCTGCTAGATACGCTATGCGTGTATGATTGAGCCTGAGTAGATGTTGTGTCGAGCGATAAGCCGCGTTTTCAAAATCGATGAGGACGCAAGGAATTTCGGGATGATTAAGATTTTTATTAATGATCACGAGGGGGATCTTGCTCTGCTCATAAAGCGTAACCAGGGCGCTACTCTCAATACGCGAAGCACAGACAATAATTCCATCCACCTGGCGTTCAATGAGTGTCGTGAGCGCCTGGGCCTCTCTTTGCGGGTCTTCTGACGTGTTACAAAGGAGCATAGTCAATCCATTCGTGCCTGCCTCATCTTCGACCCCGCGTACAATTTCAGGAAAAAAAGGATTAAGAATATCGCTAATAAGGAGGGCGATAGTGCGCTGCTCTTTTCTAGGTTGTGGTCGTACTCCACCGGTTGGCTTATAGCCTAATTCGGCAACGATTGCTAACACGCGCGCGCGTGTGCCTTCGTTGACTGGCCCCGTATTGTTCAATACGCGCGAGACTGTCGTTGGAGAGACACCAGCAGTGCGCGCTACATCGATGAGTTTTGTTGTAGTCATATATTATGTTATACCTATCGTTTTTCATGAAAATGATAATATGAATTCCTGCTTTTGTCAATTGGCGTGAGATGATGATTTCGCCAAGGAAGATCAAAACAATTTTTGACTTGATTAATGACCTTTGCATACCGGCCTGAATCATTTGTTCGTGCTGAGTTTGTATGTATCTTGCGGCAGCAGACAACAACAACGTAAACAGTAAAACTCCCTAGAGCGTCTCACTTATAAGGACATAGCCTGTATAAAAATATATTTTTAGCGAAAGTAAGCAATTATGGCTGGCGACTTGGCCTCCTCTCAGTTGCTACCATCGACCGGCGCATGTTTGGTATGCACTTCAACCAGGTCTTGGACATGGGCATCTCTCTTGTCGGATACGACACGCGCATTGAGCTCTGCATAGAAGCCGTCAAGAAGCCTTCATGAAAACAACTAAGGTTGCTGTTCCACTTGGGCAGGCGTGGTATTTTTGTCTCGCTTTTTACGTTGGGTTGACGGATAATAGCCAAAGAACTCGGTGAATACTTTGGTGAAGTGGCGCACACTGTAGTAGCCTACCTGTTCGGCAACCTGTTGGACTTGCAAAGAAGGATTGTTAAGCAGTTCTTTCGCTTTGAGCATGCGAACTTTTGTTACATACCTTACAAAGGTCATTCCTGTTTTCTTATGAAAGAGGGTGCTCAAATAGTTTGGTGATACTCCTAACTTTACAGCGATCTGAGCGATGCTAATGTTGGCATGATATTCCTGCTCAATAGTCGCTATGACCCACTCAACCAGGCCAACAGCTTCCTTGTGAGGTTGAGTATGTAAGAGATGTTCTCCACAGTCCTTCAAGATCTGATACCAGTCGGCAAGGTCTTGTTGAGGGGAAATCTGGCAGGGAAGCATCTGACTGAAGAACTCCGCAACACTTTTCTTTACGCCGTAGTCAATGGCACACTCTTCTGCACACGCTTTCATGAAGCGGTCGAGCGTGCTCATGTAGTTTACATACATACTTTGCCTGTAGTAATCAGTCAAGGTACTAACCAGCTTACTTATAGCGAGAAAACGTGTAGTATCCGCATAGGGTAAGAGGTCGCGTTGCTGGATTTTCTTGCCAATCCCGTAAATCACTCGCAAGCTAGAAAATTGTTGTAGCCAGTTGAACTGATAGAACAAATCTTTGTAGGATGAACAAAAACTTGTTTGTAGCAGCGTCACGTCAAAACCGGTATCTGGAGGACAACATACAGTTTGCTCAATCTGGTACAGGCATTTCAGGCAATGCTGCATCCCCTGATCGGCATCTTCTGATCCCCAAGTGCCAATTAAGGCTATTTCGCCATTAGAGAGCACAAAGACCGTCATTTTGAACTCAGGGGTCACCATTTCGTCAATGATAGACTGTACGGTCTGGAGCAGAGAATCCTGGCGCGTGGCCTTCTCTATCGCTGATAAGGTCGTGTCAATACAAAATATGGTGCCGATGAGGCATGCATGTTGCAGGATATCATCCTGTTCTTCCTGCGATAGAGGACTAACACCATGATAGATAGCAGTGAGATCCATAGCGAATTGTTTATTGCGATCGAGCAGGTGCTGTCTCTGTTCTCTTGTGACCTTTGTTATGATCGTATGTATCTCTGCCGGATCAATTGGTTTAAGGAGATAGTCGGAGACCCCTATACGTAACGCTTCATGGGCGTGCTGGAACTCCGAAAGGCCTGTGAGGATAAACCAGCGCGTCTGCGGTGAGAGAAGTTTGGCCTGTTTGATAGCCTCCAAACCATTCAGCCTGGGCATTCTAATATCTACGAACGCAAGAAGGGGCTTGTGGAGACAAGCCAGATCGACCAGCTCCTCGCCATTGATAGCTTCTTTCATAGCTTCTAGGGGAAGACCTGCTTCTTGTAACATGCTTTTTAAGCTCATCCGTGCCAGGTGTTCATCGTCAGCAATGAGAATATTCATGTCCTTACCGCCTCGCCTCTGGGGATTTTAATAGTTACGCGTGTTCCTTGACTCACTTGGCTGTTGATCGTTAGAGAGGCTGCTGCAAAAGCCATTTTCAGGCGCTCGCGTACATTGTTCAGGCCAAGTCCACACCGTTCACTCTGTGCAGCCGTAGAGAAACCTACTCCATCATCTTCAATCAGGATGTGTATTATGGGTTGTCCGGTCTCTTCATCTGACAACGAGGTCGCACAGACATTCAGGTGACATGGACGGTCCGAGGGCTCGATACCATGAATCATGGCATTCTCAACCAGGGGTTGTAAAAGAACCTTGGGGAGTATAAAGTCTGCTAGCCCATCTTCACATTGCAGGTGATAAGTCAATCTACCCTGAAAGCGAAGTGCCTGAAGCTCACAGTAACGCTTTACGAACAGAAACTCTTCCTTGAGGATGACTTGCTCATCACTATTGAGCACATAGCGCAGCAGGCCACTGAGCGCGATAATGGCGCTCTCCAGCGTTTTTCTCTCACCTAAACGGTTGAGGCCAATAAAGCCATTGAGGGTATTGTAAAGAAAGTGTGGTTGTATTTGCGCCTGGAGCGCATGATATTCGGCATTGCGTTGATTTAATGTCGCAACGTATTCGCGTTCAATGAGTGTATTCAAGCGTGCAACCATCGTGTTAAAGGCAATCCCTAGCTGCGCAATTTCATCTTCTCCATCAGTGACAAAGCGCGTGTGCAGATTCCCTTCTTGCACCTGCATCATGGCAACAATCATATGTTGAAAAGGCGTGATAATCCAGCGCGAGAGAAAGAAAAATACAAGAAGGGTAATGCAGACCGCGCCGATGGCAAAGCCAATCCCTGTGATATACAGCCAGCGCAATTTCGCGATTATTTCTGCTTGTGAGAGTAATATCACGACTTTCCACTGCGCTGAGGCCGTAGACTGGATGACTGGAATGTAATTATCAGTGGCACCCTGGGTACCTGGATCTCTGCGGGCTATTGCGTTTTCCACATTCGTAGAGAGTGGCTGACTGGAGTAAAGAAGTTTTCCGTTTGTACCAAATACGGCGATGATCGAACTAACATTCAGTTTGATGCCGTTGACGATATCATGTAATACCACTGTGTCAGCGTCCGCCATTATAACAGCCAGGGGAAGCCCGGAATCGGGGTCCTTGATCAGCCGCGCGACGGAAAAAACCTGCGTCGCGGTGGACGTTAGCAGATAATCCTGTGAATGTGGATTCACAAAGACAATGTCTCCGTCTGCTTGGATGGCTTTTCGATACCACTCCTGTTTTGTAAATGGATACCTGGGAACGGGACTGGAGGAGGGATATTTGGACGCCACAAAAACAGAACCATCAAGTGGCAAAATAATGGTGTTTAAGATGTCTTTTCTGGTAATGCGCAGGTAATTAGGAAGGGTGCTATACAGGGCCTGGTCCGCGATGAGCCGCTGGTAAGGTGTCGCGTGTGCATACTCGTTGCTCGCCTTGAGTTTAAGCGCATACATCACCTCGCTATTGAGATAAGGGGTCAGGGTCAGGCGGTCTAAGTCATCGAGGTAGGTATCAATGTTGCGCGACACTGCTGTCAATGTAGCGGTAGTCAAGGTTTGCGTATCTTGGGTGATGACTCCCTCGGTATAGCTGGGCATCGCAAAAACAATAACAACCAGGGGTATAACAGTCGTCAGCAGATACAAGACTGACAGCTTCATCCGCAATGATTTTGTGAACTTCATTGCCTCTTCCTTGAAAACGATGTTCGACCAATTCGCAGGACTTCTCGCCACTACATGGCTCTTCCAGGTATGGAGGTGTGGGCAGGAATGCCGTGAGCAAGAATATATCTGAAGTAGTTACCCAATGAAGAGAAATGAGCGCGCATATCGTAGTTTTACAGCATACACAAACACAATAATACGGATTAATCTTTTATTAGGTCCTGAGGTGAATGGTAGCTGATCGTTTATCTGTTGTCAAGAAGCAAGCGGCCAGTAATAGAGGTGGCTATTATACAAAGCACTTAAGGCACTTCAACGTTATTGTACATTTTTCTGGAGAGTACATCTGCTGGCGTATCCAGTAGTTCCTGGAGCCAGGTGCAGCGGTTTATATGGGCTGTCCGGGCTCGTTGAGCTCACTCTCCAGGGAAAGAACAGGAGAGGCATTTATGCGGCGTCGCACATTACAAACCATAATGGCAGGTTTTTGTCTTCTGCTCTGTTTATTGAGTGCTTGTGGTTCAGGTGGCGGTGGCTCTAATGGAGGCACTGTTACGCTGACGCTGGAGACAAACGTGACAGATGCTGAAGCGCAGGCAATTGAAGCGCTCACGCAAAAATTTACCCAGCTGCACCCTACTATTAAAGTTGACGTGACTGCGCCAGGGGCGGACTATGAAAATATTATGAAGGTGAAGATGGCCTCAAAGCATCTACCAGACATATTTTCGACGCATGGATGGGCAAAGATTCGTTATGGGAACTTCCTGGCTGATCTGCGCGATAGGCCATGGGCTAGCCATTTAAGCCCAACCATTAAGGATAACATTACTGATTCCAGCGGAAAGGTCTATGTCCTCCCAATCGATGAGGACAAATCGGGCCTAATGTTCAACTCCGATGTTTTAAAGCAATACGGGATTGCCATCCCTGAGACCTATGATGAACTTGTCACAGCCTGTCAGACGATCAATGAGAAGAGTCACGGGCAGGTGACGCCAATGCACATCGGCGGCGCGGATTCATGGCCATTAGGAAACTACTTCGACTATTTTTCAACGTCACTCCTTATCAGCCCACAGAAGAACTACACAACAGATCTACTCAATGGCACCTTCGATTGGTCGCATTATACGCCGCTCGCACAGGATTTTCTGGATCTGCAGAAAAAGGGGTGTTTGAATAAAGATGTGCTGACTGCGAAGTACAGTGATTCGGCACAAGCTCTGGCGCAGGGAAAAGCAGCCTTTGGCTTCTATGGCTCGTACATTGTTGATGAGGCAAAGAAGGTGAATCCCAATGTCAATCTTGGACTGATGCCTATTCCCGCCATGGTTGCGGGAGATCAACCAAGTTTTGCTGGTGGTGAAAGAACAACTCTAGGGATATGGAAAGACTCTCCTCACCTGCAAGAAGCCAAGCAGTTACTGGACTTCATGGCACAGCCTGAGAATATCAAGTACCTCGCGAAAACTGGCGAGGCACCGGCAGGACTGCAAGGCATTCAGGTGGATCTTGGTGAAATGACTCAATACTATCAAAAATACAGTTCGACACCTGTGTATCCATACTTTGATCGCGTCTACTTGCCGAATGGGATGTGGGACCCGCTCTGTAAGAATGCACAGAATATGCTGGCGGGGGCAATCACGCCCAGCCAATATTCCGCGAATTTGAAACAAGAGTATGACCGGCTTAAAAGGTCTCATTAGTTGATATTCTGAAGCTAAACATGCTCACCTCCAAATATTCACATCTATGTTGGCTTGCTGTGCTCCTCGCGCGTCTCTGGCGTTCCAGGGATCAAGATGCTGGTGGTTGGGTTTGCAACTTCACCACCGGCAATCCTGATCCCTGGGAGGGGCTCGCAGAGAGCTTTCCTATCTGGAAAGCTCGTGGACAACAATTTGGGATGACGCATGTATCACACGGCTTCTAGTAGTGAGGAGTTAACAGTGCGTTTTCAGGCTCAACTGCGACTGGCAAAACCGCGATTATTAACACAAACTCACAAGGGGAAAAAACGAAAGACCTGGTTGGTTAACCTTATGTATGTGCCCGCGCTCATCCTGTTAGTGGTATTTATTTTCTATCCCTTTTTACAGGGCATTCGTCTCTCCTTTACCAACTGGGATGGCTATTCTGATGAGATGCAGTGGGTAGGTTGGTTGCAATTTCGTCGCATACTGACTGATGCAGACATTCTCCATACGATTGTGAATACCCTGATTTATGGGCTGGGTAGCACCCTGCTACAAAATATTTTTGGCCTGGTTTATGCACTGTTTTTAGACCGCAAAGTGCGCGGACAGGGAATTGTCCGCACCATCATATACCTTCCAATTATCATTAGCCCACTGATTATGGGGTACATTGGCTACTTTTTCTTCCAATATGATGGTGGTGCTGTCAATGACATTCTGAAAATATTTGGCAATCCTCCACGCGACTGGTTGAGTAATGGCACGCTCGCTGTTTGGATCATCACTTTTGTCAATTCCTATCAATATGTTGGGATTGCCATGCTGATTTACCTTGCTGGGCTACAAGCTATCCCCAAGGAGTATTTAGAAGCTGCCGCGCTCGATGGAGCTTCCTCATTTGGTCGTTTCAAAGATGTGACACTACCTCTTCTCATGCCTTCGGTAACTATTAGCATTGTTTACAACATTATAGGTGGCTTAAAACTATTTGACATTATTGTTGCCTTGACCCAAGGTGGACCAGGCTATGCTTCGCAGTCCCTCTCAACCATGATGTACAATCTCTACTTTGCGCGCCAGGATGCTGGGTACGCAGCAACAATGGGGATCGTGATGTTTCTTCTCATCAGCATTATCAGCATATTCTCATTACGCTCTCTCAGAGGAAAGGAAGTGCAGCTATGACGAAAAAGATCTCGCTGGGGGCGCTTACGGCCTTCATTGGCCTGATACATAGTATTCCCTTTTTTATTCTAGTCAATATTGCCTTTAAGTCGCCGAATGATACCAGTTCGAAGTGGATAACCCCCACTTACTGGTTCTTCGACAATTTTATCAATGCCTGGCAAAGTGCGCACCTGGATCAAGCGCTACTCAATACCTCTCTCATTACAGTTGTATCGGTGATCCTGGTCGTACTTATTGGCGCCGCGGCTGCCTATCCACTGGCACGCTTCCCAAGTCGCTGGAATAACTTCGTCTATACGCTCTGCATTGCGTCTATGATTGTCCCCGGCCTCACCATCCTGGTGAGCCTGTACAAGCTTCTGGTGGATATCAACGGAATCGATACCTATTGGGCAATTATCCTTGTTCAGGTCACGTTCTTCTTGCCGCTCACTATATTCCTCTATACCGGTTTCCTGCGCACGATACCGCGGGAATTAGATGAAGCCGCGCTTATTGACGGGTGCAATAGCTTTACCGTTTTCTTTCACGTGCTGCTCCCCCTCTTAAAGCCTGTGACGGCAACGGTGATTATCCTGGCCGGGCTTGCCATCTGGAACGATTACCAGTTCTCTGTATTTTTCCTTCAGAAACCAGAGGTACAAACCTTTCCTGTGGCCCTGGCGGCTTTCTTCTCTCAGTACCATAATAATATCAACTGGGCGGCTGCGGGTTGCCTGATAAGTATGTTGCCAGCGGTATTCCTCTTCCTATTCTTGCAACGGTATTTCATCAGGGGGTTGACGGATGGTGTGCTGAAATAGCCGCCATAGCCATAATTTCTATCCTAAGAGCGGAAACGGACATATTGGTGAGATATTCTCCTTGTGGAAAAAGATGGGAACCTCGCCAGGGCCGGCGCGCCGGCCCTGGCGAGGTTCCCAACCACAGATGTTTCCTTCGGCACATAACGATCTTTAGAGAATGCAACAGATGACCGCATCTTCATTCACATCAGCGCAAGAACAGGTTGTGGAGGTGCTACGGCATGGGGATCATCATACGCAACATAGTGGGTGCTTCGAGGAAGCGAGCAAGATCGCTCACCTCGGCCTCCACTCCCGCAGATACCTCTGACGCCAGGTGGTCAAATGGTTCTATCTGCACTTCCAGGTGATTCTTCTGTCGCTTGCTCTTCCATGTCCCCACGGCGCAACCATCAGAAAGGAGCGTCGGACGAAGGAATCCACCTCCAGCATTAATCCGCTTTGCATACTGAGGTGACACGATGAGGCCTCGCTTCTGGTAGCCAAGCAAATAGGTATCATAACTTGGCAGCAGGCGGACGATGGACATAGGGGCTGGTAGTTCATTAAGCCGAGGAGCATCTGCCTTGAGCATCCAGGCAGGAGCGCCGGCAATCTCTACCTCCAGGAGGTGGTTGCCAAGGTATTGCCACGCAGCTCGTATCTGACTCATTGGCATACCTGACCATGCTGCCTGGTCCTGTGGTGTCGCAGGGCCATAGGCACCCAGGTAGCGGCGTGTGAGTTCAGCATGGGCGGCAGCGTCTGACAACGAGCGTTTACTGTTCTCTTGTTCCACCCAGTCGCTCAGCAGCACATAGGTTGGCTCGCCATCCTGGTCAGGCCCGAAACAAATGACACCTTCGAGGGCTGCTCGACTTAGCAGATGAGGTCGAGCCTGGCCTACGAGTCGGGGACCATACGTCGCCAGGTACCCGATGAGTTCGTCTCGGATCAAGGGTCCCCGATTGGCGAGCACTTGGCGGATGATCTGGATGCCTCGTCTACAGGTATCCTCATCTAAACCCAGTTCCGTACGCCGTCGTCGATCAAGCGCTATAAATGTCGGACCGATGAGCGGTAAGAGCCAACTGAGATCTTCCGTCGCCAGCAGGTGAAGAGTTCCACGCAGCCCCCACGTGCGAACGACCGAGCGCTCCTGTATTCGTGCATGCTCCACATCAGCAGCGACCAGTCCAGCACTGCGCACGCGAACTGCCAGTGTAGCAGCGCGGGGATCTTGCGCTTGAATCCCACCAAGTTCTTTTACCAGATGAACCACAGAAGCTCCGGGATTGGGGTGCTGTCGTGCCAATCTCTGCGCATCCAGGCGAAGCTGGCGAACGTGATCGTTTGTCAGGGAAATGGTCATTCTTCCTCCCATGTCTTGCTTTATGGCTTTACTTTCTCAGGTCCACAGTAGCACAAAAAGCGGTCAAAATCGTTCCGCTTACGCAGGGATCAGCGCATCTCTATTCGAATTGGATACGCCTCATGGGATGTACAGCCCACGAACTGTACGACGAGGTGTCATCGTAGCGAGCCAGCCTAAAACATGTCTTCTTAATGAGGAAGAATGAAAAGATTTCTCACAAAGGAGGCATATGTAAACATATGATGGATTCGGCGGTACTTATCCAGACCTTTTCGTACTCCATTACCTCAACGCCCTGTTGGCTTGGAGAGGTGATAGTCATCAAAATTACGCCTCTGGATGCCTCTGCCACTCTAAGCCTGTATTTCCCACACACTGAACGTTGGCAAAGAAGAGACCGCATCAGATGGGGTCTGATAAGCCTGAGATGCGCAAGAGCTAACAAAGAAGCTCTACTTTAAGTTTTTTGCGTGAGACAACGTCCAGAAAAAAGCTCGGTGCCACAATAGAGCCAGCGGCAAGATGACAGAAAGAGAAGGAACACTGAGTCCCTCTTTTTAACCCACCAACATATTTTCAATCCTGTGAGCAAGTGAACGAAACTCTTCGGAGAGGGAATGCGACCCCTGTGTCAAATCAAATAAGAATGTTACCAAAGCGAGATGGCTCCCTCAAATAAAAATGTTACTCCGACAGTAGCATTTGCCAAAGCCCTCTTCGGCGAGGATATGTCTCCCTGATAAGCACCCATGACACTGGAAAGGCTACACTGGACCGAGGGTCCCACCAGAGAGCCCTCCCATTTGAAACGGCGTGGCACGCAATAGACTGATCGCTGTGAGCGGGAGGGCGAGCGTCGTCATCACAGAACCTAACGCAGGAGCAGGAGAGGCGGCATCCAATTGATGTATGTCTTGCCGCCCAGCGCAACAGCAGTGAGCTGTTGGCGACCCATCTTGTACTCGCGGATTCGGCGAGCAGGGGTTGTGACCTATAGCGATGCCACGACCATTGCCCTAAGCACCAGTCTCAAATATGCTGTTGGACAGGGTATCATGAGCCTGACGACGGATCAGACAACTCCATTTGAACAGACAATCACCTATGATGCCTACCAGAATCAAAGTATTCTCTTTACAGATGGACTGGGACGCAAGCGGTATGAGCAGGTCTTTTCGGGAACTGCAACGCCCTATAGCGTGGTCCGGACAGTTGGCCACACCTATGATATACTGAACAATACGCTTTCAACGCAGACCTTTGATAGCAGTGGAACGCTCAAGGCAACATACAACGCAACCTATGATGCCTTACAGCGCAAGATTGGCTATGATGATTCGGATGCAGGTTCGTGTAGCGCGACTCCGTTACCTGCGGGATGTAGCAGTTCCAGCGATAGCGCCTGGAAGCTAACCTATGACGATAATGGCAATCTGCTGACCCAAGGCGACCCACGTGCAAAACGAGCAATGAGATGCCTCCCCTTCGGCCAGGAGCCTGTCGCGAAAGGAGGCAAGAACACCTCTTCTCAAAGCCTCCTTCTCCTCACTGAGAGAGCATTTCCGCTTCTTCCGACTTCCCCAAGGATGTCGCCATCCAAAAGCTTCAGGAGGGCTTGATCTCCAAACGCACATGCTGCATCTTGGTGGTCTACACCGCACGACGCCGGCATTCTCTTTTCGTCACAACATGTGAGAAGACTCACGCTTGTGAGAGAAAAGCTTGATAGGCATGGGCAATCTGTGGATGGTGCTCCCGATATAGCTTCCGCGCTTGGACACTCACCACTGCAAGCCTCTGACCTCCCACCTGCACGTCCCCCAACGTTTCTCTAGGCCAGGCCAATACATATCTCCCATCGAAAAACCGGGTGATGAGACCTCCATCTCGTGGTTGTAGCAAGAGCACCTCGATCATCACTCTTTCGCAGAAAAAGGCCCATTTGTGCGAAAATTGCTTCGCTGGGATCTCCACCAGATCATTCACATGGGCCAACCACTGATCCACATGCCCAAAATTGGCACCTGGATACCACAGATCAATATCCCCATGCAGACCTGCTGGGCGCAGCCCTCGCAATTCTTCTGCCATCCTCCTACAAGCCAGACCTCCACCTGCGCTTCGCACAAACGCTGGAGCACCCGTTGTACCAAGTCCAAGGTATTCTCAGGACGTCTCACCGCTCTTTCCTTCTTGCATAAGCCTCATCAGGGTTTCAGCCATTTTGAAAAAGGTGCATCAAAAGTGAGAATGAGTAGCCATACAAGCATCTCCCCAAACCACTTTCGCATTCCTCGTGAATCCTTGTTTCAAATAGCAGGCTCCCTGTTTATACGATTCCTCCTGTTGGAATTAGTTGTTCCATGCCTACAAATGATTTAGATGAACCAAACAATAAAATATTATTTTGCAGTTCGGTTAATTCTTCCATTGAAGCAATTTGCACTTTAAGCAAATAATTATATTCCCCACTGATTCGATGCATTTCTGTGATCTCTTGCGATTGCTTACAAAAAACAACAAAACTTTGGCATTTCTCTGTTTTTACCACTAAAAAAGTGGTTGTTCCCCTATTTAACTTTTCCCAATTGAATTTTGCTTGGTAACCGGTTATAACGCCTTTTGCTTCTAATTTAGCAATTCTTTCTCTTACAGCTGGTGCAGACATGGCAATTTGTTTACCAATACTCGCTACAGTAATACGAGCATTTTTCTCCAACAAACGCATAATTTTCAAATCTATTTCATCAAATTCTTTTGTATGCATATCAATTTTCCCGAGTTTTTATTACGAAGAGATTCTTCGAAACAAAGGTAAATTGCCACCTTTACCTCTGTTTTGTCATTTATTTAGCTATCCGAAACTTCTTATAATAATACCATTCTTTCTTAGAGGAGTAGCCAGATGAGTAGCAAAGGGCTTGCCCATATCGCCATTCAGGCATTGGATTATAAAAAAACAATCCATTTTTATCAAGAAGTACTCGGCTTTAAAATAGGACACTTTTGGAGTTTTCCTCAGTTTCAGATTATTGAAGCTTCGATGCTAGTTTCGCCAGATGGTCGCACTTGCCTTGAAATATTTGACAATGATGCAGTAATTGCTGCTCAAGGCAAAAAAGCAGAAACACCCTATGATGTTCGTCATGGTGCCTTGCTGCATGTTGCATTTTATGTTGATGATGTAGATGAAGTCTATGAAAAAGCACTCGCTTTCGGTGCAACCAAATGTATAGAACCAATGACACTACAACTAGGTCAACCGCCCTTACAAGTACGCAATGCCCTTATTCATAGCCCAAATGGTGAGGTAATCGAGTTGATAGAAGAGGTGGATTTTGATTTGTCTTCGTAGATAGTATGATCTCTCGTAGTAGGGGTCAGCGTATCCAGACCTGAAAATTGTACGCTAAGGTCTGGATACGCTGACCCCACATATGAATCAGGAAGAGGTGGGATCGTTATATGACACCCCGACAATTCTTCTTTCTTATCCTAGGCTCATCCGTTTCTCTTTGAGGGGAGCTCATCTCGCTCTTGATAGCTGCTCTCTTCGACATTGCGAAACGATGGAGGGAAGCGGCCGGACCGATCCCAGGCAAGAATACGTCTGGGAGAGATACGAAGCAGCACTGGACTAAGGGCGGGATCAAGGCTCTGGCCGCCCTCGGACAAAACCTGAGCATATCCCCGTATCTCGATGAAGCCCGGGCTGCCATTTGGAAGGACATCATCTACTAAAAAGAGACACTGGGATTGTTGGCGATATTGCGAAACTTCTGCGACTTTTCCATCTCGAGTCCGCCAATATCAATTGTGTCAAGTTCCGCATTATACCGGAAGCCGACCGCTTTGACTTGTGGTTCCCCACGTCGAGAAACCGTTGCTAGCCTTCCCATCTGTTGCGACTGTAAGTACTCCAGCTCTGCCCTGGTAAACTTGCTCATATGGCATCTCGTTTCTAAACAGCTCACGTCCCTTGCAACCTGTTGGGGGCCCAGTGGAACTTCTGCGGCAAATGTGACCTCTCTTTTATCCGCGAAGCTCTAGCACAATCCTGCCATATCCATGACCGCTCTGACTGTACTCATGGGCGCGCTGCGCTTCATTGAGCGGAAACGTCTTCCCGGCGATCACCTTGAGTTGTCCCGCATCGATCAAGCTGGCTAACCTCTGTAAGAGGTCGCTCGAAGGCTGGGAGTGGATCATCATGGCGCGAACGCCCCGCATCTGGGCTTCTTGCTGCGGAGGTGGACTGGCTATTGAGATCAGCATTCCTCCACGCCGGAGTGCGGCCAGCGAGTGGAACTGGGTCTCTCCCCCGACACCATCAAGCACCAGATCCACATCCTGCACCATACTCTCAAGCGATGCTGTTGTATAATCCACAACCGTATCGGCCCCAAGTGAGTGTACAAGAGCGAGATTCTTTGTGGAGGTTGTGCCGATCACCTGTGCCCCTTTCCATTTTGCCAATTGGACTGCGAACACCCCGACTCCGCCAGCTGCCCCCCAATCAACACCCGCTGCTCAGGGGTCAGGCCACCGTATTCAAAAAGGGCTCGCCAGGCGGTTGTTGCCCCGACCGGGATCGTGGCTGCCTCGGCAAAACTCAAGGTCTGTGGCTTGAGTGCGAGCGCATGAGCAGGCGCTACGACATACTCGGCATAGCCGCCCTGTGTCGTCTGCCCAAAGACGGCCTGTCCAATCCCGAAAGTCGTGACACCTAGACCGATCTCTTCGACCACTCCCGCTACCTCGATACCAGGAGTATAGGGAAATGTCATCGGCATGAACTCCTTAAGCAAGCCCTGACGAATCTTCCAGTCAATCGGGTTCACGCCTGCTGCATAGACGCGCAGGAGCACCTCACCCGCCTGTGGCTGTGGTCGCTCTATCCGTTCGAGCTTAAGCTGTTCTGGTCCTCCATAGCCAGAAACACGAATTGCTCGCATAGCTTGTTGCGCCATGATCATTCTCCCCTCTTCTACGCGATAAACTCGCGTGCGAAACGCCGAAGCCCATCCAGGTCACGACTATTCGGGAATCTGAGCATCAACTCTTGTACTCCTGCCTTCTCTAAGGCTGCGATTCCTCTGCGAATCGTGTCAGGACTGCCAATCAGCCCGCCTCCGAAGACTTTTGCTGCTTCTGGCACATTGGCCTGGGCCTGCTCATCAGTATCAGCGATCACACAGATGGCGATGGTTGCCCGCCGGATGCTCGAATACGCGCGACCGATAGCCTCACAATGCTCTTTGAGCACCGCGAACTTATGCGCGATGGTGGTTGGATCACCAAATACGTGGCAAGCATCGCCATAGTGCGCGACCAGTTTGAGCGTTTTCTTTTCGCCATTGCCCCCGATCAACAAGGGAATGTGAGGCCGTTGCACTCCCTTCGGCTGATTGATCGCGCCGCGTACCTGATACGATGCCCCTTCGAACGTGACTTCCTCCTGCGTCCACAGAGCAAGTAAGATCTGAACTGCTTCCTCTAATTGCCGTGAGCGAACAGCCGCCTCTTCAGGATAATCGTAGCCATAGGCACGGAATTGAGAGGCGAGGGCAGGAAAACCTGATCCGATCCCAACGGTCAGGCGACCATGACTCATGACATCAACCGTACTCGCCATTTTCGCCAGCAGCGCTGGATTGCGTAACCCGCTGTAGGTGACCATTTGACCAATGCGTATGCGACTGGTGTCACGAGCGAGCGCCGCAGTTGTCGTCCAGCATTCAAAGAGAAATTGCTCGCTGTCGCCAGCCCAAAGAGCATCGGAGAGCCAGAGCGAGTCAAAGCCCACTTCCTCAGCAGTGAGGGCCACCTGCGTCATCGTCTCATAGGCCTTGACCGGGTCTTTGATCCCGGCAAATTCCATTAGCGTGCCTTGCGGGAGCGCTATTCCAAATTTCATTGTCATGAAGAATGTTCTCTTTTCTCAAAAAATGCGTGTCTTGATGATTTTTATTCGTTCACTTCGTGAGACGAGCAAAAGCTGTGTTCTTCTGCAGGGGTGACTATCAAGACGTTCTCATCTATGTGTGAGCCCGATGATGATACAGCACAAGACTGCATCCCATCGCCTCTTGAGTATAGGGGGAAAAGGGTCTGACCTCATTGTCCAGAGGGAGAGATATTCCCTGTACAAAAGGCCAGAATCGTGCGGGAAGCGCGCAATGCGAATGGGCAACCAGGGAGTCTGCCCACTGGAGAATCTGCTGTTACGTGAGAGTCCCCGCTATGTGGGAAAACGAGACCCACAGGACGCATTCCCTCCCCTCACCCATACGCGCAATGCGTTTCTGCTGCCTCCACGCCCTGTCAGGGCATCCCATCCCTCCCTTTTTTGCATGACCCTTCTGAAATGGATACAAGTTTTACACGTATTCTGGGCCTGTCTCTATTTGCAGGAAGGGTTCTACGGCGTGTGCTTGATCTTTTATGAACTTGTCGGAGAATGGCTATTCTCGGTCAAGTTCCTCCCTGCACCTCCCCCACCAACCTCTCACGCCAGTATCAACAGGACATCTTCTCTACAGTGCGGCTGGAACCATAGGCAACGCCTGCAGTCATCCCATACATGTAGAATAAAAAGGCTGTGTCGATGTCCCTCTTTATAAAGCGGATCAGCCCAGCTTCTTTCGTGCTGATCGTCTGATGGGTCATGTCAGAACGCAACCATTTAAAGAAGCCACGGAGAAACTGATATTCCTGGCTTTGATAGGGCACCCTCTCAAGCAGGTAGGCTGAAAACCGCTCCCAGTCTCATCAAACGTGAAAGAGCCTGGGAGCGGCTCACCAGTATTATGGTGAGCCGCTACGCTTTGGCAAGGTTGTGAGTGGTCAGCGCGAAGAGTACACAATGCGTGAGCCCTGAGCCATCCCCAGGGCTCGCGTGTTTGATGCATAAATGAGGATTGCCTTGGATAAGATAGGAAGCGTATACTATGGAAGCGCTCGCTTAGAGCGCAGAAAAAATAAAGAACACGCTTCGGAGGTGCAAGCATGGAGGCAGTAGATCCTCTCAGCCCAAGAGCATACCAGGTCGCAGCGCAGAGCGGTCTGGGTGAGCCACGTGCGGAGTTTCGCGCCAAGAATTCGGCGGACTGGTCAACACTATGGCTGTTTTTGGCGTTTGCTTTTCGTTTCACTGAATTGGTATGATTTCCAGCATGAGACCCTCAAAACGTCATTGCCTTTGGGGCAGGTAGTTTCACCTTCTACCTTGCTCAACGCGTGCTCCCAGCAACAGTTGTTTTTCCCATTACCAAAAATCTCCTGCATTTTCAGGTTAAATCAGTCAGCATGTCATGCACTGGGCGTGCTTGTGAGGAGGCACGCACCAAAAGTTGATGTTGCAAAACAATTTCTTGTCTTGAGAGATTGGGCTGTTGCAAAATTTGCAACAAACGCAGGGCTGCTGTTCTTCCCATTTCGTAGGCAGGCTGAGTCACAGTTGTAATGGAGATGAGATCAGGAATAGCCCAGCGTACCTCGTCGAAACCGACAACAGCAATATCCGCTGGTACACGCTTCTGACTGGCATGGAGTGCACGTAACGCTCCCACCGTGATACGATTGTTAGCGGTCAACACTGCCTCTATTGGAGGATTTACTTGCAACAAACGTTGTATACCACGCTCACCAGTCTCTTCTCTAAATGGTCCCCGGTACTTCAGCGAGTCATCGTAGGCAATACCAGCCTCCTGCAATGCTTGCCGATACCCAAGCAAGCGCTCGTTAGCGGTTGTAACGGAACCCGGGCCTGTAATGATACCAATGCGACGATAGCCATTCCCAATCAGGTGGGCTATAGCCTCTTTCGCCGCCAAAGCGTTATTGACGAGAACAGCATCCACTGAAGAATCACGAACACGCCTATCGACGGTCACAATAGGAATATTACGTCCTTGAAGAATGGCAAGTGTATCTAGTCGCTCCCTTGAAGGCACAATGATTGCACCCGCTACTGACTCGGCTGCCAGGATCTTCATATATTGCGCCTCTCTCTGGGGATCTTCAGTGGTATTACAAATAACAAGTAGATAGCCATTTTCCTGTGAAACCTCCTCCACACCACGCATGAGATCCATAAAATAGGGATTCTGGATATCGGAAACAAGCAAACCAAGAAGCGCGGAACGGCTACCTGCTAGCGCACGAGCCGCTCTATTAGGTTCATAATTGAGCATCTGCATGGCAGAGTGTACCCGTTCTGCAAGTTGAGGATCAACTGTAGTAGAGCCATTTAGGACACGAGAAACTGTTGCCATAGAAACCTGTGCCAATTGCGCCACTTCGCGGATGGTGACGGGCTTCTTGAATTGAGAATGTTGCGTCGAATCTACCATAAATGTTAAAGACTCCTCTTCAGGGATGCCATACCACTACGATCTGGTCAACACCAATGTAGTTTTTGTCCTTTTCAAGAAGAGTAATAAGTAAACGCTTTCTTAAAAAGCCAGTTTTCGAAGGACAACTACTCAATTACCAACAGACATAGTATAGCTTATCTCTGATGTTTAAGCAAGTTTGATTATGTTTTTACGGTAGAACTATTGAAAACTTGACAAATCTATAAAAGTAATTTACTCTAGTGTGAGAAAGCGCTTTCTCGATCTGGCCATCTTTAGCAACGGGAACACATCTCCTCACGATAAGGATTTGTGTTTTTATAACAGTGTAGTAGGTATCCCTAGGCCATTGGCTTACCAGCGATGGTGTTAGGAGATGAATAACCGCCATTAGGTCAATGGTTGACCTTTTCATGGAGGAAACAAAAGATGGACCAACCAAGAAGTAAAGCGACCTGGATACACGAACTGGAGCATATATTCATCCAACGTGGCTATAATCGACGCGATTTCGTCAAATTTGCCGGGGCAATTGGCCTCTCAGGAGTGCTTGCCGCATGCGGTGACATCAAACCGCAAACACAGCAGGGAAAACAGGCGGGCAATACCAATTCTATTTACTCTATTCGTGATGCCGATGGGCTTCAATGGCCTAAAACGGCGGTTCCTGAACCCTCGTCTCCTATACAATTGAGCGTTGCTCATGCCTGGGATGCGACCTTCATGGCCCGTCAACAACAGTTTGACCAACTCTTCACCAAGCGCCACCCAAATATCACCATTACCGCGGAAAATACGCCATGGAGTAACTATCTGCAAAAGTACCTGGCTCAGGCAGCAGGAGGGACCTTGCCTGACATCATGTACACCCACTATAGCTGGATTCAGCAGTTCATTACTCAGGGTATCCCAATCTCGCTTAACAACTACATTGGGAAGCAGCCCGACTTCAATATGGCTGATTTCACGAAACCGTCCATGGGGTTCTATGAACAGAAGGGACAATGGTATGCCATTGCCTATGATTGCGGCCCCTATGTCCTCTTCTATAACAAAGACCTCTTTGATAAGGCGGGGATAAAGTATCCAGATGCCAGTTGGACCCTTGATACAATGAAGCAAGTCGCCATCAAGCTCACAAGTGGCGACTCTCACAACCGAATTTATGGCCTGGCATCCCTGCCAACACCGGCTTCAGCTAATATTGCTCCTCCATTCCTGTTCCCCTTTGGAGCCCGGTATGTCAATGAGAATCAAACCAAGTCGCTTATAGATCAGCCAGAAGCAATTGAGGCCATGCAATGGTGGATGGAGATCCAGCTCAAATATAAGGCGGCCCCTGGCCTGGCTGAACAACAGGCAATGCAGCAGCAGCAAACCGACGAGTTTACCGCCGGTCGAGCTGCCATGGCATATAATGGTTCCTGGATTACACCTGGTCTGCGCCAAAACGCTAGCTTCAAGTGGGACATCGCTCCCTGCCCAAAGGGACCAAAAGCACAGTCAACCTCGGCTGAAGGAAGTGGCTATTTAATTAGCAAAGGCGGTCAGCATACTGACGCTGCTTGGATCTATCTTAATGAATATCTCTCCTCAGCCGGACAACAGTTTATGTGGGGCATGACTGGTCGAGGCAGCCCCGCACGCTCATCAGCCTGGGATTCCTATTTCAAATCCCCGTTCGCTCCTAAAGGCGCGAGAAATATCCTTGATGCTCTGGACAAGTATGGATCTAACGATGTGCTCTATCTCCCTGCGACACCAAAGGTTGTCAATACAGCGCAGCCAATTTGGGACCGCGTCATTAATGGGCAACTGAGTGTTTCAGATGGGCTGAAGCAGGTTAAGCAGCAAATTGATCCTTTACTGGCGCAAAATGCTGGTTTACGCTAGCAAAGCACAAGATACAGATGAGCAGCTGTCAGTATGCCAGCTTGCTCATCTGTATGAATGTACAGAGCAAGGAGGCGGATGTCGTATGCAACTTTTTATAAAACATACCAACCAGCCGAAAGAGATAGTTCGTAGAAAAAAGCTCAGTAAGTTAGAACTGCGTGAAGAGCGACAGTTTTATCTCTTCATTTTGCCATGGATCATTGGCTTTATCCTTTTTGGGGGAGGCCCTATTGTCGCATCAGGTGTGATTAGCCTTACCAACTGGTCACTCCTCTCGAATCCACAATGGATTGGCTTCCAGAACTACATACAATTGTTTCAAGATCCCCTATTTTACCTGACGCTCAGGAATACCCTCTACTTCGGCATAGGCAGTGTGCTACTTACGGTGATAGTATCCTTTGCCCTGGCTTTGCTCCTGAATCAGAAGGTGAAAGGGATTTCTGTGTTTCGTACAGTATTCTATCTCCCTTCAGTCGTTTCTGGGATTGCCACTGCCTTGCTGTGGATCAATATTCTCCATCCTGATTTCGGGATGATTAACTTCCTTTTGGGTCAGATTGGCATTCAAGGACCCGGATGGCTCTACTCTGAGGATTGGACGATCCCTGCTTTAATCCTTATGAGTGCATGGGGCGCGGGCAATACTATGATCATCTACCTGTCTGGTTTACAGAGCATCCCTAGTTATATGTATGAGGCGGCTTCGATTGATGGCGCAGGCCACTGGTCAAAGTTCTGGCATGTGACATTCCCCATGATGTCCCCAGTTATCTTCTTCAACCTGGTGACTGGCTTCATTTCATCGTTGCAGGCATTTGTGTTGATCCTGGTTATGACCAATGGGGGACCAGCCAATGCCTCGCTTGTATATGGGCTCTACATTTATCGCCAGGCGTTTCAATACTTCAATATGGGCTATGCATCCGCGCTCGCGTGGATTCTCTTTGTCCTCATTATTGCCATTACCTTCATTCAGTTCGCCCTGGCGGGGCGCTGGGTCTATTATGAAGGGGGAGTACGAAAGTAGGTTGCTTATGAAAGCCAGTCTCTCACGTTCCATCTCCTCAGCGGCACATCTGCCAGAGCAGGGAAAACCATCAACACCGACCAGACTTCAGCCTAATGTGCGTCGCTTATTGCTCTACATTACCCTAATTGCCTGCTCATTGCTGTTTCTCTCGCCTTTTTTATGGATGGTCTCGACCTCACTCAAACCATCACAAGAGGTCTTCGTCTTCCCTCCCAGGCTACTTCCCTCAAGTGCGCAGTGGCACAACTATCTCGATGGGTGGATGGCATTACCCTTCACACGCTTTTTAACAAATACGATTCTGGTCACAGTAGCTGCGATCATTGGGAACCTGGTATCATGCGCGCTTCCAGCCTATGCCTTTGCCCGGTTGCGTGCGCGCGGAAGCCGGATCGCATTTATGCTGATGCTTGCTACCATGATGATTCCGATAGAGGTCACGATTGTGCCTATTTTCCTTCTCTACAGTAAAGTTCACTTGATCAATACCTTATGGACATTGATCATACCTCCCTGGCTCGGGTACCCATTCTCGATCTTTCTGCTACGCCAATCGTTCCTCAACCTTCCACGAGAGATGGATGAGGCGGCCCGCCTCGAAGGTGCCACTCATTTCCAAATTCTGACAAAGATTGTTCTGCCACTCTCAAAACCTGCGTTGGGTGCGGTGGCAATCATTGCCTTTGTAGGAAATTGGAATAATTTGTTGGCTCCACTGATCTACCTGCGTTCAACCGACAACTATACTCTGGCTATCGGTCTCAACTTGTTTTATGGTCAGTCTTTAACGGCCTATAACCAGTTAATGGCGGTTTCTGTGCTTTCAATCCTGCCGATTATCATAACTTTCTTCTTCGCGCAGAGATACTTTATTCGTGGAGTAGCATTGACTGGTATGGATCGCTAACCATTAGAGGGAGAGATAGCCAATGCGCCGCTATGGGCAAGTCATACGCATTAAACTTGATTGTATAGAAGAGTACGAGCGCATGCACGCCTCGGTCTGGCCTGAGGTCTTAGCGACCATTCATGCCTGTAACATGCGCAACTATACCATTTTCCGCTACAAGACATGGCTTTTTGCTTACTTCGAATACGTTGGCGATGATTTCACCGCAGACATGAAACGGATGGCACAAGACCCCATCACACAGCAATGGTGGTCCTATACCGATCCTATGCAAGAGCCTGTAGAAGAGAATACCGAGGGTTCCTGGTGGACAAATATGAAGGATGTTTTTCACACAGATTAACGATAAAAGGAGAGCTAACATGTATAGCACAGAAGCCAAGAAAGACATTCAGCAAGGTATACAAGCTGGCCCATTTGACGCGAATTGGGAATCGCTCAAAGGCTATACGATCCCTCGCTGGTATGAGGATGCTAAGTTTGGCATTTTTATTCATTGGGGTGTCTATGCGGTTCCCGGTTTTGGGAATGAATGGTATCCACGGAACATGTACCTGCAAGATTCACCCGAGTTCAAGCATCATCTGGCAACCTATGGTCCACAGAAGCAATCTGGATACAAGGATCTTATTGCTCAGTTTAGCGCGGATAAGTTCGATCCCGATGCCTGGGCGAATTTATTTAGGCAGGCAGGGGCCCAGTTTGTGGTTCCTGTGGCTGAACACCACGATGGTTTTGCGCTCTACGATTGTAGCTTTTCAGAATGGAACGCGGTCAAAATGGGACCAAAGCGTGACATCATCGGAGAATTGGCTGAAGCCGTACGCAAACAATGGCTTGTCTTCGGGCTCTCCAGTCACCGAGCCGAACACTGGTGGTTCTTCAATGGTGGTATGGCCTTTGACTCCGATGTGCAAGACCCTCGCTTTATCGGCTTGTATGGCCCGGCCCAACCCGAAACACTCCCCCCAAACGAGGAATTTCTTGATGACTGGCTGGCTCGAACTTGTGAACTCGTGGACAAGTATCAACCGCAGATCGTCTGGTTCGACTGGTGGATTGAGCAGCCTGCCTTCAGCCCATACTTACAGCAATTTGCCGCCTACTACTACAATCGCGCAGCACAGTGGCAGAGAGGTGTAGCTGTTAACTATAAACACCAGGCATTTCCTGAAGAGGCTGCTGTTTATGATATTGAGCGTGGACAGCTCTCAACTATTCGACAACGGTTCTGGCAGACAGATACATCACTCTCCAAGAATTCCTGGGGGTACGTTAAAAACCAGGAGTATAAAACCGTTGAAGCGGTCATTGGCGATCTGGTTGACATTGTGAGCAAGAATGGGGCTTTACTCCTCAATATTGGTCCTCGTCCTGACGGAACAATTCCTGAGGCAGAAGAAAAAATGTTGTTAGAGATCGGACGCTGGCTCAGAGTGAATGGCGAGGCAATCTACGGCACACGTCCCTGGACAATTTTTGGAGAGGGGCCAACCCATATTGAAAACGGCAGCTTTACTGATACACACAGAACAAACTTTACCAGCCAGGACATTCGCTTTACAGTGAGGGGAGACGTACTCTATGCGATTATTCTTGCGTGGCCTGACAATGGTCGCGTGACCATCAAATCGCTAGCGAATGATAGCAATATATTCGGTAAACAGATCGAGAAGGTCGCATTGTTGGGGCAGCAAGAGGAAGTTCAGTGGAAGCATGATGCAGCTGGGCTCACTATTGAGTTACCTTCCCAAAAGCCCTGCGAGCATGCCTTTGTGCTAAAAATCTCCGCCCAAAAGTAAAGTATTGAAGGATGGCACGATATAAGCGATATGAAAACTATTCTTTTAGAGAAACCCGGTCAATTTCATCTCCTTGAACAGGAAGAGCCAGAAGCTCCCGGCCCTGGTTATACCCTTGTACGCACTCGTCATGTGGGGATCTGTGGCACCGATCTGCATGCCTTTCGGGGGGAGCAACCCTTTTTCACTTATCCGCGTATTCTAGGACACGAGTTGAGCGTTGAGGTGATGGCGGCAACGGAACAAGAAGATATCGCCCTACCAAAGGGGGCTCTCTGTGCGGTTGAACCTTACTTCAATTGCGGATATTGTCCAGCCTGTTTGCGTAATAAACCAAACTGCTGCATCAATCTCAATGTCTTTGGGGTCCATATCGACGGCGGTATGCGCGAATTCGCATACATCCCAACGACAAAATTACATCCATCCACCGCTCTCTCCTCAGAACAATTGGCCCTGGTGGAACCACTAGCTATAGGCGCCCATGCCGTCAGCCGCGCACAGTTGCCTTCACATGAGCGCGTGCTCGTCGTAGGGGCAGGACCAATTGGATTAGCTGTTACTCAATGTGCATTGCTTGCTGGCGCACAGGTGATAGTAATGGATATAAGTGAGCAGAGATTGGCATTTTGTCATAGCCTCTGGCCTCAAGTAACCTGCCTTCATACTCCGAGTGATGCGCTGGCTCGTCTCCAACAAGAGGTCAAAGATGATCTCCCCCGGTGGTCTTCGATGCGACCGGCAATTCGCAATCTATGCATGCGGCCTTCTCCTATGTTGGTTATGGCGGGCGCCTGATTTTCGTTGGCCTCTTTCAAGGAGATATTCGTTTCCACGATCCAGATTTTCACCGCCGCGAATTGACGGTGCTCAGTAGTCGCAATGCGACCTTCAAGGATTTCCGTTTCGTGATTCAGGCTCTTGAAAAGGGGCACATCAATATCGCTCCCTGGATTACCCATCGAACCACATCAGATAATGCCCTTGAATCCTTACCACTTTGGTTCAGTGGTAAGGGTGACTTGTTTAAAGGAGTAATAGCGTTTTAGCAACGTCGACAGCTAGAACCATGAGAATAGTTTTGACAGGAGAGACTCTATGCCACAGATTCCCTCGCTACCTCGTCATTCATTGGGAAAAACAGGTCTTCAAGTAACCTCGCTTTGTGTGGGATGCGCAGCTCTTGGGAATATGCCTGAGACCTTTGCCTATCAGGTAGCAGAAGAGCAAGCATTGGCGACGATTCGCACTATTTTTGATAGTCCGATCACCTTTCTTGATACAGCAGCCTCGTATGGAGATGGCGAGAGTGAACGTCGCCTGGGCCTTGTCATTCGCGAAAGAGGAGGGCTCCCACAAGGGATGGTGCTGGCGACAAAGGCAGATCGCGATTTAAAAACTGGCGATTTTAGCGGTGCCCAAATGCGTAGGAGCGTGGAACGCAGTCTACGCTTGCTAGGAATAGAGCAGCTACAACTAGTGTATTTGCATGATCCAGAACACATCACATTTGAACAAGCTATGGTTCCCGGTGGCCCTGTCGAGGTTTTAAGGCAATGCCAGGAAGAAGGTTTGATTGCTCATCTTGGGGTTGCTGGTGGCCCCATCGATATGATGACTCGTTTCGTGCAAACAGGTCTCTTCGAAGTCGCCATCTCTCACAACCGCTATACGCTACTCAATAGAGATGCCCACCCTTTCTGGGACATATGCGCTCAACATGAGATTGCTGCTGTGAATGCTGCTCCCTATGGTAGCGGGCTGCTTGCCAAGGGACCATCAACATATCCTCGCTATATGTATGCGGAGGCCAATCAAACTCTGCTTGAGCAAGCCCAGTGCATCGATGAGCTTGCCCAGCGGCATGGAGTCCCCCTGGCGGCTGCGGCCTTACAATTTTCTCTGCGTGACCCCCGTCTTGGAGCAACAATTGTGGGCATGAGCCGTCCGGAGCGGATTGAGGAGACGCTTACATTAGCCGAGCTATCCATTCCTCAAGCGTTCTGGAGAGAACTTGAGGTAATAAGCTGTTGATCGCTTTCAGAAGCGATCAACAGCTCTTGTTGCTATTGTCATTGTAACCACTACGAGTCTTTCCCCTCTGCCACTCAGATTGGCCTAGACCCATAACCTAGCCCCGGGCGAGCATCACCTCATTCGGGGGTCGATGGTACGCCCTCTTGTCTTAGAGAGACTTCTGATCATACCAGCACAATTTATATATTCTGGCTCGTTCCCAACAACTCTTTGCTGAGTTTCAGGAGGCTGCATAATTTCTCAACCAGTTTTAGAGATCCTTGACAATAACGATTATCGTTAGTTATGCTACTTTCAGTAGTAAGTTAAGTATGTTTCTTAACTTACTCACTAGTCATCAAGATACTGTTGAAAGATGAAGAGTAGTGACATCGTTTCTTGAGATACCGGCGGTTCCCGGCAGTTTGCGGCAGATGAATCGAATGACCGTCTTACATCTGCTGCGCAAATTTGGCCCCATCACCAAACCTGCGCTGGCCAACTATAGTCGGATTAGTCGTCCGACCATCAGCAAACTAGTCGACGAACTGGAAGAACAGGGATTGGCGGAACGCGTCGGGGTAGCCGCACCAACGGCCAGCGGAGGGAAACCAGGCGCGCTGTATCGTTTTAATGCAGAGGGCGTGCAGAGCGCAGGTGTCTTTCTCACGGTAGATACTGTACGCGTGGCGCTGGTCAATGGGAACGGGCGAGTGTTGGGGAGACTTGAGCGTCACCTGGGCCTGGACCGGCAACCAGAACCTGTCTTGAATGTGATCGTTGAGACCCTGCAGGACTTGCTAGCTGCGCTTCACATGACACTGGCTCAATTGCTCGGCATAGGGGTTGGAGTGCCAGGCTTAACCTCGTTTGCGACAGGAGTAGTGCATTTTGCCCCGCATTTCCCGCAGTGGCATGATGTGCCAGTGAGAGATCTGTTAAAGGCTAAGTTGGGTATAGAGGTATGGGTGGATAATGATTGCCATGTGCAGGCGTTGGCAGAACGTCATTTTGGCGCGGGCCAATCCTGTACAGACTTTGCCACAGTCGAAAGTGGCATCGGCGTCTCGGCAGCCTTTTATTTACAGGACTCGCTCTATCGTGGCGTCGGGGAAACTGCTGGCGAAATCGGCCATATGACGATCCAGGAGGATGGGCCATTGTGCGAATGTGGCAATCGAGGATGTTGGGAGACCCTGGCCGCAACGACCTGGATGGTTGAGCAGGCATATCAGTCTGAACAGGTCCCATGGTTGCCCCTACCCACACGCGTGCGCTCTGAGGATGGGTCGCTGGAAAAGCTAGCGCCTGACGTAATTAATACGCTTGCTCATATGATCTTTCGCGCTGCGCAAGAAGGACAACCAGAGGCCATTGACCTTCTTCGTCGGCACGCCATGTACTTTGGTATCGGGCTCGCCACGATTATTAACACACTCAACCCTCAACGCATCATTATCTGGGGCGACTCCATAAAAGGGGACGATCTCTTTCTGGAAACAGTGCGAGATGTCGTACGTCAGCGCGCTATGAGACGCCCTCGTGAAATGTGTACCATTGTCTTTTCATCATTTGTCCAGGATGTCGGTGTAATTGGTGCTGCGAGTCTCGTCATAGATGCGCTGTTTACCCATTATCAGCCTCTATCATAGCGTCCTGTCAAAGTTTATTCGACATTTTGAAGAATGTAACTTGATACCCCTCCTGATAGGTGCCGCCTTATCGCGCACAACAGACAAAGTCCTATGAGAGAACGTTACCTATGATTGAGAGAGGATAGGAAAAAAACATGACTCAGATCAAAGAAGCAACCAGTGATCAGTATACGCCAACAAAGGCCGACAAATTTAGTTTCGGTCTATGGACCGTCGGGAATCGGGGGAGTGACCCCTTCGGAGGTTTTGTGCGGTCCGAACTCCAGCCAACGTACAGTGTTAAAAAACTTTCAGAGCTAGGGGCCTGGGGTATTAACCTGCATGACAATGACCTTGTTCCCTTTGACGCCACATCCCAGGAGCGCGACCGGATCGTACGCGACTTCAAACAAGCACTCAACGACTACGGCATGGTTGTGCCTGAGGCCACGACCGACCTTTTCCGGCATCCGGTCTTCAAGGATGGTGCTTTTACGTCGGTTGATCCCAGCGTCCGCGCCTTTGCCCTGCAAAAGACTATGCGTGCCATCGATCTGGGCGTTGAACTAGGCGCACCCATCTATGTCTTCTGGGGAGGACGTGAAGGAGTGGATAGCGAGGCAAGCAAGAATCCCGTTGAGTCCATCAAGCGCATGCGCGAGGCTATCAATTTTCTGAGCGAGTATGTTCTGGACAATGGCTATAACCTGCGTTTCGCCCTGGAACCCAAGCCCAACGAACCCCGCTCCGATACATATTTGCCGACCATCGGACATATGATGGCCTTCATCGCCACGCTTGATCATCCAGAGATGGTCGGTGTCAATCCCGAAGTGGCACACGAATATATGGCGGGGCTCAATTTTGTCCATGGTGTTGCTCAGGCATTGGAGGCTGGCAAACTCTTCCATATTGACCTGAACGACCAGAAGGGGCCACGCTTTGACCAGGATCTGCGCTTCGGGAGTGAAAACATCAAGAACCTCTTCTTCCTAGTCAAACTGTTAGAGGATCAAAAGTATACAGGCCCGCGTCACTTCGATGCTCATGCCTATCGTACTGAGGACGAGCAAGGCGTCTGGGACTTCGCTACTGGCTGTATGCGCACCTATAACGTGTTTAAAGAGAAGGCACGTCGTTTCAACACCGACCCCGAAATCCAGGCTCTGTTACAGGAGGTCAACAGTGGCGACTCCTCCCACGCGTCCCTCTTCAGCGGCGGATACAGCAAAGCTGCGGTAGAGCAAATCAAGGCTATCGACTTTCATCCTGAAACACTGGCGCTGCGAGGCTACAAATATGAAAAGCTCGACCAGTTGACCATTGAACTCTTGCTTGGCGTACGCTAGGCACCACGAAACGGACCCTGCCCCGCCTCATGCACGAGTTCACCTATTCCCGCAGAACTGCAATGTATACCAAACTCGCGTCAGCAGGGAGAATTCCGACCCGTATTATGCGGGTTGGAATTTCCCCGAGCAAATGCGCGATCTACAACACCCAGCGGTGGCGCCTCACTCAATCCTCAAAACTATCTCCCATCAAATTGGACTTATCTTCGCAACCATGTGCAGAGAGTATGGAGCGAGGCGGAGCACCTCGTATGAGCATAGTGAGGAGATCTTTGACACTCCCCCAGCTAAAGCCTGATGCTTACACACAAATATGTCTGTTTGCAAAAGATCTTCAACTTGATGCGAGGGAAAGGTGTTGGAAAAAAACGCGCATCGATGCACAATGATGTGCTTTCAGCTTGGCGAGACAAACGACTTTTTCACCGAACGTGTGTCGCCTCTCGTGTGAAAAAAACGAGGCACCTGCAACGCATCGCTTCCGGATTCTTTCTCGAGATCGCATAGTTGTGTAGAAGTGTCAGCGCTTAAAAGACGGGGGCATCCTGGCCCGGCTTGGTGAAATTTTTTAAAGATTACTGCTCTATCTTGAGCTTCCCCCAGTCTGGTCCAGTCGGGAAACATGGATTATACGAGAAAGAGTGCAAGGGGCTATAGTTAGTTTTACATTATTGAGACAGATGTAGGCAAATAGAGACATCTATCCCACCTTGCCAAAGTCTCGGTTTTCTGGTCTATTTGTTCTACTTTCAGCACCAGGAGGAAGCGCAACCGATGGTCCGTGGGTATCGGGGAGAATTTACCCCAGACCAACCGTCCTTGTCTCTATTATATGCATTTTTAATATACACTTTTTTTGGGGTCTTGAAGGTCAAAAACATACTAGTATCTCATAAGTAAATGTGCTAGCATAATGCGTATATTTGCGTGCACCTATTCAAAAATGGTGCCATTAACTTCTTTGGGTGCGTTTCGCTCTCCCCAAAGAGAGCTCATCGTCCTGCTGCCTTCGCGCGGACACTTCGCAGATGAGCAACGAAATCTCCTCGCAGAGGTTTCATGAGAGCACCTTCTGACGTCTCGCGCGAGAGGGATATTCCCTTTTTGCAGCAGCACAGCAAGGGAACGCAATTACTGCCAATGACAAGAGATAAGGAAGGAGAGCACATAAGCACTGTCTGGGAGCAACGAACTAACCTTCCAGGCCAATCAAAGCCGATCTACCGAAGGACTTCTCGTGTCACGAGAAAAACTACTTGCCTACTACCAGTGGGCAGTGTTCCTGTCTACTGTAGGATCCTCGACGCAGGCCTTCTCGACGAGCATGGGCATTGCATCTCAAGGATCACTGTCCGTCCCGGTTGCGCTCGCCATTGCGGCATTGCTTGCCTACTGGCCGGGGGCAATCTTCCCCCTCTTCGGGGGCATACTCAGCGACCGTTTCGAACGGTGGACGATCGTTCTGGGAGCGCAAGCGTTTCTCATGTGCCAGTCGCTGCTTCTGACACGGTTTCATACAGAAACCATAGCGCTGTACATCATAGGCACAACTGGGGGCATCGTCGCTGCGCTAAGTGGTCCTGCCAGGACGGGGTTGCTGAAGGACATTGCGGGTGAGAAGTATGCCCAGGTCAATGCCAAGAACTCGGTGTACTCTCAGGCCGGAGAAATCATCGGTGGCACTGCAGGGAGCTTGCTCTTTTTCCAGGCGCATCTCGCAGGAATCACCTACCTGGCAGATGCGGCTAGCTACCTGCCGATGATCGTCGTGCTCGTCTTTCTTCTGCCCAAGACGACCATCTCGAATGCGCCAACCAAGGCAAAGAGGAAGGACGCCCGGGCAACGCTCAGGGAAGCCTACACCTTTTTGTCACAAGACGCCATCCTCAAAAGGGTGCTTATCTTGCGCCTGATCCTGGCCCTTGGGGCAAACGGTGGCTACGTTGCGCAACCAGTTCTTGCCTCCGAAGTTTTCGGTGGCCTACAAGCGTATACCTGGTTCATGGTTGCCAATGCCCTAGGCAGCCTGATCGGATCGTCTCTCGCAGCGCGTCTGCTAGGGACGAAGGAACCATCCATCCGCGGCGTCTTGACTGGCGCGGTAGCGTCGCTCCTACTCATCGCAGCGACCGGGCTGTCACACAGTCTTCCACTGACACTCGCGATAATGCTGGGAGAGTGCATCGCCTATCCGTATTCGGGAAAGCACAGCACACCGTTGCTTGTCGTGCAGGAGAACAGGCTCCGCGAGAGAATCACTGGTTTGATGCAGACAACTACCATGGTCTGCACCATCATGTGCAACGTGCTCAATGGGCTGCTCATGACTCTCATTGGCGTGCGATCTACCTGGATGGTACTAGGAGCTGCGGGCATTCTCGCAATGGGATTCTACGAGATACAGGGAAGGATGAAGAGGTCGGACTAAGATCAATGCACCTCGCTCAGGCGGTGCCACGCTTTTTGTGGTGTCCGCCTGGGTCGAGCCAGCTCCATCCCTGAAGATCCTTATATCTTGTATCGCTGGCGCGAGCCGGGATCAAGGAAGCTCCCCACAAACTACCAAGGATGGAGAGACCGGCTGCTGGTAAATCTAGCGGCGCGGCGAACATTCCTCTCCTGTTATTTCCCTTCCCAATTCCGACTATGATACACTTTTTGTCAGATCTCCTTGTGAGTACTTCGCCCTTCTTCTCTGACTGGCTTACGCAATGGATAACGTTCCCGATCCTGGCGTTTCCCTTGCTCGTAGCCACGATTGGTTTCAAGAGAAGAAACCAGGGAAGCAGAACTGAGAGTAGCACACAAAAATAAGCAATTGAAAAGGATAATTTACAGATGGAACAACAGCAAGACGAGCAGAAATCAAGGGAATTGAGTTCGCAACTCGTCTCTATTATGACAACTGAGCACTATAATCTGCAAACGGGCAGAGCGATGACGATTTCAGAAGCTAACGGCAGAGCTAGCCTCTTTGTCGGGTCCGTGTCTTCTGGTTTAGTTGCGCTCGCCCTGGTGGCGCAACTCTCCCAGTTGTCCATTGCCTTTTTTGCCTTTAGCTTGATCGTGCTCCCTACGCTCTTTTTTATGGGGCTTTTGACCTTTCAGCGCATTTTGCAATCAGGCATGGCTGATCTTGTATATTCTCGAGGAATCAATCGCATCCGGCATCTCTACCTGGAGCATGCCCCGGAAATGCAGCCTTACTTCATCCTTGGATCGCATGATGATGGGGAAATCATATCACAAGAGTCGATGCTCCCCAACTGGTTGCAGAGCTTCTTCACGATGGCAAGCATGGTCTCTATTATCACAAGCGTGCTCGCTGGCAGCTTTTTTGGCATTCTTTTTATCCTGTTCGCACTCCCTTTATGGACATGTATCGTTGCGGGAGGAATTGGGTTTCTGATAAGCATTGTGCTGCTACAGACCTATCAACAAGGGCAATGGGTACGCTTGGAGAAAAGTATTCCCGTCAACTTTCCCAGACAACCGAAACAATAGTAGCGATCAACTCTTCATTTTAGAGCAGATGTCCCCTTCTGTAAGCATCAGGCAGGCAGCGTTTAACATCTCAAAGAACCGTTCCCGCGTTTCCACATAGAGCGTAAACATGACTCATCCCGAATTTTGAGGGAGATGAGGCAAAAAGGAACCTCCTGAGATAGACTGTGTTTAACCACAAACGCAAACTATCTCGGAGGTTCCTTTGTTAAAGCAGTATGACACAAAAGCGGTAGCCTCTCAAGAGATTGCCATCGCATCAGAGGCGGTAGCTCTCCGATTGAAGGCCTTGCTTGCTCCCTTACTGGCCGTTTTAGATCAGCAGATCGATCTTCGGCTGGTTCGAACCTTTCTTTCAACCATTGCGATCATTCTCACCTTCCGCAATCAACGACAAGGACTCTTACTCAGTGAATTAGGCGCATTTCTGACCTCACCGGCTCATGCTCCCGCAGGAACGAAACGGCTCAGCAACCTGTTACGATCCAAGAAGTGGGATGCTCACCTTATCGAGTCTTTTCTCTGGCGACGAGCAGATACTCAACTAGATGCGTTAGAACAACAACACGAGCGAGCGCTCTGCATCTGGGATGGGAGTGTGCTCGAAAAGGCTGAAAGCCAGTCCATTGAGGGACTGAGCCCGGTTCGTTCGAGTAAAGCACGTCGTTTACGTCGTGTAAGGCCAGGAGTCTATAACCAAATGAGCGGTCCTCCCATCGTCGTTCGAGGGCTGGAGTGGACAGGGGTCTTGCTTGCGGGAATCAGGACCTTGCCAACGGTGGTGAGTATGCAATGGTGGAGTCGGCGAGGTGCGCAAGCCACCACACAACACGAGGTAGAAACGAGCTTACTCGAATGGCTTGCAGGAGCCTGGGGAGAGCGGGTATTGCATGTCTTTGATCGAGGCTATGCCAGTCGGACGTGGTTAGTAGCCTTACAGGAAGCAGAAGTGCGTTTTCTGATCCGCTGGAAGAAAGGGCATGTGGTTCGTGATGGCGCTGGGCAAGAATGCAAGATCTGGCAACTCATTCGAGGCAAGCGAGCCCAGCACCATCGCCTGATCTGGGATACGCGAGCACAAGCATTGCGCCCTTACGGCCTCAATATTGTGCCAATGCGACATCCTGGATATGCCTGTCCATTGTGGCTCGTTGTTGCACGCCCAGGCAATGGACGCGAGCCCTGGTATTTGGTCACCAATGAGCCTGTTGTCACCTTTGAGCAGGGCTGGCAGTTGGTGTTTGCATATGCACGCCGTTGGCAAATTGAATTGACTTTTCGTTACAACAAATGTGAGTTGGGAATGGAGAGCCCCCGTGTCTGGAAGGGGGAAAATCGGCACAAATTGCTTTTAATGGTGACCTTAGCGTATGCCTTCTTGCTCTCCTTAATGCATCCTTTCCTCTTCGACTTACGCCAATGGCTCCTGCGCCACTGGTGTCATCGCACAGGGAAGCGGTACCGCCAGGTGGCGGTACCGCTTTATCGACTTCGCTGGGCCATCAGCGCTCTCTGGCAAGCCTCTGACCCTCGTCCTTTTTTCTTTATCCCTCAAAATTCGGGATGAGTCATGACTATACGCAATGCTTGTAAAACGAAAGGATGATACGCTATGCAACACGATCCTCCTTCTTCTCTTCCGACAACGACGACTAGAAAGCTCACCGCTACGACGAAGCGCGACTTGTTCCTGGATCGAAAGTGGCAATGCTTCTGGCTTGGATTAGCGGCCAATGGGTTCACAGACATGTATAATCTCGTTCTGACACTCTGGATTGTCAGTCTGTACGGGGGAAAGTCCTGGGCTCCTCTTGTGATTGGCACAACTAGTACGATTGGGGTTCTGGCTGTATTCCTTACATCTCCGTTGACTGGTATGCTGATAGACCGCTGGCCGAAAAGTCGCACCCTTCTCTATGCAAAGATAATACACGCACTCCTGCTCGGTTGCTTCTGGGTACCTGTGGTGGCCTGGTCTCTGCTCTTTAGTCAATCTGCGCCCCTCCAGGTCGTGCTCCCAATCGCGTATGTGGTCATCGTGCTCGATACTCTTTGTGGGCAATTCAGCATGATAGCACCAACGGCGCTCATTGCCACTTTCACAGATAAATCACTGCGTGGGCAAACGCTGGTTTATCCGGGAATGATAGGAAGCATCACAGGCATAGTCTCTCCCCTCCTGGCAACGTTTCTCTTCTCGCTGCTGGGGTTCTCGTGGGCGCTTCTCTTCAGCGCACTCTTTGCCCTCATTTCCGCGCTCTGTTTCCTCCCGTTTCGCCACATGGAAAGAATGACGCCTCAGAAAACGGAGCTACATCCTCCCTTCCTGGAAGAAGTGAGCGCAGGCGCGCGCTTCATCGTGAAAAGTCGCACGCTCATCATGTTGCTCCTCGTCTTTTTCTTATATAGTTGCGGTGATAGCGTTCTTGCGATGAACTCCCTCTTTATAACACAGAATCTGCATGCTTCTCCTGGCTTGTATGGGGTGCTAGAGTCTACGACGAGCATAGGAACCCTGGTCGTGACCATCGTCGTCGCTTCCTTGCTCTCACGTTTCAAGATAGCAAAGCTCGCTGGGATCGGATGCATCTTCTCTGGGATTCTTCTATTCGTCTATGCTCGACAAACTCAAGTCACACCAGCACTGGTCCTCTACGGTCTGATGGGAATGGTACAAAGGGGGACAGGCTTGCTTCTGTTTCCACTTCTGCTACAATTTGTTCCTGCTCATCTAACAGCCCGTTTCCAAGCAGCCACATCAATAGTGCTGGGCCTGGCAGATATAGCAGTGGTAGCATTAGTGAGCTATCTTGCGAGCATATTGTACCATACGCACTTTATCTTGTTTGGCCACTCCTGGGATCCGATTGATACGCTCTATGCTAGCGGGAGCCTTCTGATTATCCTGGCCGGGCTTCTCTTTATGAGATTGCGAATACCACCTATGCCTAAGAAGCAGCGTATAACGACACCCTTGCCAGAGCATGTAGCAGTTTCTCTGCCTGAGGACAACTAACTTCACGCGTAAGTTTTTACGGCCTCTGTGTGCCTGTGGCGTACAGGAGTTTGAGAGTGGCAGCGGCTGCCACTCTCAAACGAATAATATCTCATTCCTTGCGACGTGCATCCAGGCAAAGCAGATATGCCACCTCCCACTCCACTAAACTGTTCAGAGTATCTGATTAGTTGGGGTAGCGCTACAAAAAGAAGGGCATCGATGACGCGCTGGTACAGCCTTACTCTGGGCATGCTACACGCCCAGTCCCTGGAGATAAACTCGTGCCTCTCGCTCTCAGATGCTCGACCTTCCTACAATCAGGCGATTGAACGGTTTCCCATTCGGTAGAGAAGAGTGGAGATACTGTCTCTCCTGTCAAGAGCTTGACCACTTCATAAGTGTTACATAGAGGCCGAATTATCCCCAAATAAAGAGTGAATAAAGGCGCGAGCAGGTAAATCACGCTGTATCATCTGATCAAGGGTAACGCAGCGACCTTGACCAGATGATACAGCGTGATTTGGAAAGGCGTCCTCTTGTTCAGGCAAACACAGCACATGCTTTTGCGAGGAAACTCGACTGGACAAAAGGATCTCAGTTCCCTGATTGTCAATTCAGCTTCATCATGCCGCAGCAGAGATGACAGGCATCTTAAAGAAGGGTATTCTTCCCTCGTTCAACCAGTAACCCTGCAAGGAAGCAGAAAAACAGTGCAAGAAATGGCCCGAGAATCATCACAGGGAAGGTGGGCTTAGTGGGAGGTAGTACGCCAGGGCCGGGGACCCTTCCAGTGATATCGCAACGCGAAGAGGCGTAGCAAAAACACGAAAACCGCCGTGAGACCAACCATGAGCGAATCGTTTCCGGGAAAGCGAGCGAGGATCACAATGATCGTTGCGCCGAGAGCTGCTGGGAGAGCGTAAAGCTCACTTCCGACCCGCAATATTGCAGGTTGATCGTGGGCGAGTATGTCACGCATGATCCCTCCACCTACAGCAGTGAGTGTGCCGAGGGTAATGGCTGGTAACGGTCCGAGACCATAGATCAAGGCCTTTGTCGCGCCTGAAATGCAGAAGACTGCCAGTCCCGCGGCATCGAAAACAAGGACTGCGGCATTGAGCCGATTCAGGAGCGGGTGTGCGAAGAAAGTCAGGCCTACCGCGAAGAGCGGTATCCATAAGTAACTCGCATCTGTGAATGCCGCGGGGGGAATAGCTCCAATAATCACATCACGTATGACGCCCCCACCGATTGCTGTGATCAAAGCGAGCACTGCCATGCCAACAAGATCATAGTTTTTGCGAACGGCAAGCAGGGCGCCAGACTCCGCGAAGGCAAAGGTACCAACAAGGTTGAGGGCCTCTTCCAGGGTCGTATTGAAGATGATCGGGTGCATCATATTCCTCACTCCGTATGTACATCAAGGGCACATTGAGCCAAACAGACCAAACAATCGCCTCCTTGTTGGAGCATACCCTCTTCTGAAGCCAATGTACACTCTCAGCAAAAAACGTGAGTCGATTTCTTCCAAAGATGCATACCAGTGAAGGAGAGAAAGAGTGCCAAAGCTCTAGGATAAGCAATTCCTATTAGAGTAGGAGATGCTTCTATGACAACAAAGCAGCAATCACGTGAATCCACCGTATTACACAATCTGAATACCATCTATCCTAGCATTGAGGAGATGTATATCGACCTGCATAAACATCCCGAGCTTTCGATGCAGGAGGTTCAAACCTCCGCAAAAGTGGCTTCACGTCTCAAAGATGCCGGTTTTGAGGTCACAAGCGGCGTGGGGGGTACAGAAGTTGTTGGCCTGCTCCGCAATGGCCCAGGTCCCACGATCATGCTACGCGGCGATATGGATGCCCTCCCGCTTGAAGAGAAGACGAATCTCCCGTATGCCAGCACCGTGAAAATGAAAATCGCGAGGGCGACGTAGTGCCAGTCGGGCATATGTGCGGGCATAATGTGCATACCAGTTGCTTGGTGGGGACGGCCAGCTTGCTTGCACAGGGCAAGCAAACCTGGGCGGGCATGCTGATGATCGTCGCGCAACCGGGTGAGGAAACGATGCAAGGAGCAAAGGCGATGCTTGATGACGGACTGTTTACTCGTTTCCCCAAACCGGATATTGCCCTGGCACAGCATACCATGTTCTTCCCAGCAGGGACCATCGGCTATCATCCTGGCTACACCTTAGCGGCGGAGCATAATGTGCTCATTCGTCTTTGTGGCGTCGGCGCGCACGGCTCGATGCCACAAAAGAGTATCGACCCGGTCGTGATGGCTTCTGCTCTGGTGATGCGTCTGCAAACGATCGTGTCACGTGAGATCACGCCGGGAGAGATGGCCGTTGTCACGGTTGGCGCGATTACCAGTGGCACGCGCTATAACATTATTCCCGATGCGGCGAAACTCGAACTCAGTATTCGTACCTTCAAAGACGAGGTCTTTCAACACATCTACTCCGCGCTCACCCGCATGGCACAGGCAGAAGCGGCGGCATCCAACGCACCTAAGCCCCCCGAGGTCTCCATAATGGAAGCCTCCCAGGCAACCTATAACGATGCTGAACCAACCAGGCATGTCGCAATTGCGCTCACCCGGTACTTTGGAGCCGACCGCGTGAAAGAGATAGCGCCGCTGACCGGCAGTGAGGATTTTTCGCTCTATGGACATACTCCAGGAGGAGCAGGGGTGTCTTCTTGCTATTACTTTCTCGGCGTCACTGATCCTGAGCTCTATAAACAGAAAAGCGGGAATGTCCCAGGCCCCCATTCGCCCTGCTATGCCCCTGACCGGGAACTTTCGCTGAAGACGGGGCTCCAGGCGCTCACCGTCGCGGCCCTTTCACAATTAGGCAAGCCATGACGTCACAGGACACGTCATTGAAAACAGCTTACCTCCTTTGAGCTCTTTTGAGCTCTTTTGTTTGGGCGTTCAAGCTGAAGAGTTCAAAACCAGGTCAGGAAGGGTCTCGACTGGAGAGGGCATCCCCAGCCGCTTTTGCCAAACGAACGACCGACATCTGGTCAATGGCAAAACACCGGGTCCATATCGAAGCATTTTTCGATCCAAAGGATGTGCTTATATTCGAGGTGTCCATTCCAACGACTGAGGAAGATGGCAATGAACTGCGTGATACATGTTACTTCCAAGTGAAGAAACACGGATGGAGACACGAACTGGTGTGCCGCACCATGGTGAATCACGAGGCACAGACAGCGTTTCAGGTCGACATCCACTCTGGGCGAAACCGCTATCGGCCCGAGGATACAGGCCGGGTCTGGCTCCCCTGGCACAGCCAGCGTTCCTAAAAGAAGAGCGAGGGAAGAGCTGATCCAGCTCCTCACTCACGCAATGCAGAGAGACGCACCACGCTGATCAGCTCTCATAGTGTTCCTCACAAGCAGATGGCCCGCCACCTTCTCATATTTTTCCTCACAGATGGCAACGGCTCGGGAGAGATCGCTCACAGTACAATGCGTAGACACATTGATAGCAACATGGTAGAATACACGCAGATCTCTATAGAAGATGAGGAATGTGTAAAAAATCAGAACCAGCGAATCTGTGGTGCTCCCTCTGCCTGAGCACATCCACACCAGACGTGAGGCGGCAACGCTCTTTACAGAACACCATAAGGTCATCGCGACCATCGTGTTCCAAGGCAGGCCCTCTTGGAGGATACCGCCACTCGCCTCTTTCCAGACTGGATCACCGTGAGTCAGCATTCCCCATACCTCACATATCTCTTGCAGTTCGCTCCAGCTGAAGCTTAAGGTAAATGTTCGAGTCACTTTCTCCAAGAGCTCAAAGATCTGCATACTACATAACCTTGCAATCTCTCTGGAGTCCCCATTTCACCACGATAGCTTGGCCCCATCTCTTCTCTTTCCACCCCAGCCAGTTGCAACATCCATAAACTATTTATGAAAAATATCTCATGTTTTTCCAATAGATTTTCAATAGATGCGCGCTATACTGCTTGTTGTCGAGGATATCTCGTGTGAAAGGAAACGCCTATGTATGGAGTTGTCAAAAAACTCAATATCGACCTTCAACAACAGATCCTCCAGGATTGTACATGCCTCCTCAATGCGGCACCTCTCTACAGCAACTATGCGCCTCGGAGAGGGATTGGCAGACGAGACTGTAGCGGCAACTGTCAAACCTGTTTGACAGGAGGAGGTCTGATACAGGCCAAGTATAAGAACACATCCTTTGGCTCCTGGGGTTACTATGGCCGTCCTTGCGGAGCCACATACGTCCAGAAGCATCCCACCACAGGAGACCCCTTTCCATCCATTCCCGCAAGCATTCTCGATATATGCAAAGATGTTGCAGATGCCTATGGCTTTGAGTATGAGGCACAATCAGCCTATCTGTCTTACTACCCCCCTGGATCATCAATCGGACGCCACCAGGACTATGAAGAGAAAGTCAACAAGCCAGTCATCTCAATCAGTCTGGGAGAGGATGCGATCTTTGAGTTCGGTGGATTTGAGCGCTTCGGACCCTGTGAAGATATCATTCTTCATTCTGGAGATGTCTTCATCTTTGGAGGAGAGCATAGATACTGCTATCACAGCGTCAGGAAACTCATTCCAGATACTAGGCCTGTTGACCTCTTCACGGAATCAGGCAGAATCAGTATCACCATCAGGCAATATGAATAACAACGTTTCTGTAAGAGACGCAATGCTAGAAAGAAAATGCGTAATGCTACAAGAACTCTCCAGCAAACTCAGAGCAGCCCCCAACTTTGAGCTCATTGCTACGTTCTGGGACTGGTACGTCCTCCTTCGGAGCAGCGGGGCCAAAGGCAGGCTTACCTGCTACTGGGATCATGATCAAGCGTGCCTCGGATTTAATACACCAGAACGCCTTTGGGAGGTGGCAGATAACATCGAGAAACTCGCAGAACAGATGCAAGAGCGTGGATACCCACTCACAGCCATCCCCCTGGAACGCTGGCAAGAAGACACGAGATCAGACACTGAGGTACAGCGGTTGGCGAAAATGCTGAGCCAGCAGAGTGAGTGAACAGCCAATATGAAATCCGTTTAAGTACCATCCACAAGCGCAGGCCACCAATGGAAGCAGGTATAGGTACGGTAAAATTAATAGCATCCACTACTGATAAGAGGGACGATCCGCACTCTGCACATTTCTGCATATAGAATAATCTATATGCGATTGACGCGAGAATATAGTTAGATTGAGCAAAGTAAAGGTGCTCAAGAATTTTACTTATAAAGCAAAAGGAGTAGAAGGAGTTTCTATGGATCAGCCTGATAGAAACAATCAGACAGACAAGCAAACGACACGAAGCGAAGAGGACGGGAAGGATAGAGGTCTGATCAATCGTCGCACAATCCTCTCCACGTTGGGTGTAGGAGTTACCGGTTTGGCCTTGATTGGTGCTGGAGGGGAGATAGTGCACGCTGCATCTAGCACGGTTACTACCACATCAGCAACCACGGCAACACCTGCCTGCGTACTGGCCTCAGAACTCACAGAGGGGCCCTATTACGTGGCACTGGAGAATATTAGGAGCGCTATTACGGAGGACAGAACAGGTATTCCTCTGGAACTTCGCGTGACCGTCGTCGATGCCACAACATGCGGAGTAATCAAAGACGCAGCAGTTGACATCTGGCACTGCGACGCCTTGGGTAGTTACTCTGGGGAGGAGGCACTGGGGACAAGTGGGCAAACATACCTGCGTGGCACGCAGCTTACCAATGGCAGCGGGGTAGCTAAGTTTAGCACGATTTATCCTGGCTGGTACACTGGACGCGCTGTGCATATCCATGTGAAAGTTCACATCGGCGGCTCTGTTGTGGATGGTGTCTATCAAGGCGGACATGTCTCCCATACCGGCCAGTTCTTTTTTGATGAAGCGGTCACGGAGCAGGTCAAGTTATTGGAGCCATATACGAACAATACACAATCGTTCACCACGCTGAACCAAGACTCGATCTATCCCAAAGACAGCACAGGTGGAGCACTAGTCACGCTCACGCAAAAGAACAAGAATAAGATCGAGAAGGGCTTTTTGGCCGAAATCGTCGTTGGCATCGATCCCAACGCAACACCAGATCCTGTGGGCGTAGGAGGAGGCCCGGGTGGAGGAACACCTCCAGGAGACGGGACACCTCCTGCGGGAACACCTCCTGCGGCGACTCTCACCACTGGTTCGTAATTTCTCAATCTCAGCCAGATCATAAATGCCTCTATTGACATCCTCCCCACGGCTTTCGCCGTGGGGCAAGTGCAAGGCGTGTCAAAAAGAGATGTGAGAGGGCGGGTTGTCCTAGTCGCCAAACTGTTTAGAATAGCAATCTAAGAAAGGTTGAGAGGCCCACTCACACTCTTCTTTGGCCCTCATATTTTTTGCAGCAGAACCTCTTTCTCGACCTCTTTCACCTGTATAGGCGTCTGCGGTGGCTGTGTTGCCATCCCTTGTTCCTCGTTATATTATGCGTAATATACGCATGGTATGAACGAGATGAATAGCGCGCAGCGCGAGAATAATACCAGCGATGTTGACCGAGTAAAGGTACTACCTTTGGGCGAGAGGGCCTCCACAGACGACGCCAGGTAGAATATTGATGAATTTTAGCTAAAACGGCACTGGTCAGATCAATACTCAACAGATTCTGGTGCTCCAGATCGAGGAGATGTGCCTCTTCTACCTCACGGCACAAGCGCTCAATATCTCCTTGTTGCAAAGGATTACTCTTTTTTCTGTCATGCATAGATAATTCCCTTCCTTCCTGTAACAGATATTCTAGTCACTCCCCATCGTGCCTATCTTGTTCATCGTTAAACAGAGAATAATCAATTGCATACTGGTGGGCAAGCGCAGGAGCGAAAAAACGCGCAGAGAAGTCTCTTTATGATGTGGTAGGAAGCATGGAGAACAAAGGGTTGGAAGGAGGATAAGCCTCGTACCGTTGTCTCACCAGAACTACACATACACACAGACAAGTAACTATAACAGCCTCGCCAAACGATATCCGCCAATCATTCTTTCATTACATGGAAAGATAGCGTTATTTGACGAAGAGAGATGTTACCTGTTTTTTCACCAGCAGCGTGGTTGAGCGTGCATTAGTAGTGCGTGGGCATACGTGCATTGGCCTCCATGAGGAAATTAATGTCTATTAAACATAGATCATGTTTAATGTTTTGTCAAGCATTTAGCGCTTGTTAGAAACTGTATGCAAAGCCATCATGATGGTGCTCGTACGAGGCGACGCAGAAGCATACTGATCTGGGAAGCATAGATCCAACATTCGCTGCTTTCCGGCAAGAATTCGTAGTCCTTGGCCAGCCGACAACAAAAGGTGAGCCAAGCAATGGTACGTTCGTCGACCCAGGCGCTCGAAGGACTTAGGCAGGCCACTTTCACCAACACCTTCTCAAGAGTCATGATCCATCCACGAGGTGGCGAGCGTTCCACCACCTCCACCTCCCATCCCAGGTGCTTCTCAATCCACGTTTCCCGCTCCCGTTGTATCCTTGATCCACCTAGAGGTGTTTGAGCCGAGGATACGGAACATGAACCCTGACAGCATCCCCTGGGGAATACGAAACGCTTGGTAGGTCTAGAGCCTCAAAAGCCCACTCACATCCAGATAAATCGAGTAGAAATTGAAGATCTGGCAACAAGCATGTAAGGCAAACCTTGTAATCTCGCACATGATAGTTCTCTCAATGTGACATGTAGCCTCTTCCTTTATCAATCTTCTCCGCACGAAACATAGCAGGAGGCAGCGACGAAGCCTCCTCAGGTTGAACCACTCCTCTCAGAAGGTAAAGAATAGAACTGGTTACGATTGACCCACTAGATTCACAGCTGAAGGCTATGTATACCTGTAAGTCTGCTTACCCTCCCTTCCCGTAACAGGGCTGCCGTCTCCGCTGGCACAGTGAGGTGCTCCAAGGAGAGCTCACACTGTGAGTACAAGAGGTTAATGGGACTCACGGCATGCTTGTCTGTGGAAGAGCCGAGAAAAAATGACAAGTGCTAAATATCCTGGCGATAATGTTTGCTCGTGGTCAATCCACTCAGGCTTTAGAGGCTATGGTACACTGAGGAAAAACGAGAAAGCGCTTCTGCTCTTCATACCTATTAATTATCTCTTTAGGAGAAAGAATGACTCAATTCCCTTCAGATCTGGACATGACGTTGACACCCTCCGTTGATAGGACTCGTCCGCTTACCCCATTTCAGGAAGCGTTCGCCCTCTCTGTCTGTCCAAAGGGGACCCGTATTCGCTCGGCACGCCCGCATCGTACCGTTCAGTTACCTTGTCCCATCTGGGTTGAACTGGTGTTCCCCGATGGAGAGGAACGCCAGGTCGTTGTACGCATGAATTACTGTGCAGTCTGGCTGCTGGGATCTATCGAGACTATGACGCGGTTCGTGCTGCTCTCTCAACCGAGTACAGCAATGGACAGACGGAGGCTCAGGTGCACCGTCTCAAACTGATCAAACGTCAGGCATATGGACGAGCGAGTTTTGACCAATTGCGTCTCCGAGTTCTTCATGGCTCAGGGGTGACGCATCAGGAGAAATTGCATAAGGATCAAAAGAAACAGCTAAATCAGCAAAAGTGCGTATGAGCCACTTGACAACTGTACTTTACACTGATGACCGATGGTGTCTGGGCATTCCGCAGTAGAATACACGCATCTTTCTAGAAAAACAGGGAAATATGTGGAATGAGAACCAGCTAACCTGTGGTGCTCCCGCTGCCTGAGAACATCCACGCCAGACGTGAGGCGGCAACGCTCTTTACAGAACGCTATGAGGTCATCGCGACCATCGAGATCCGTGGGCAGGTCCCCTTGCAGGATTCAGCTATTCGCCTCTTCCCAGACGGGGTCACCTGGAATCGGCTTGGCGCTATCCTAGACCAGATTGGACTGGGCAATGGCACGGAAATGCCAGAGGATGCACACACTCAAGAGTCCACAGGGGAGGGTCGTCAACGTAGGCAGTATATGGATAGAGTGAGGAAACAATGAGGATTCAGTGAGTCATTCCTCTGGTCACTAGCCTTGATCGGCTCTATAGTTGAGGCAGACGATCCCTGTCAAGGTTACGCAAGGACATGTGTCTAGGATCAGGCGATCGTAATTTTCCCATCTTACAGTAATTACTCTGGGAGCCCCCCCTGAGGAAAGGAAACCATACCATGAAGGATTCGGGTAGAATTGGTTGGACTCAACGATCAAAGGTTCTGAGTATCGTCACTCTTGCGTTGATCGTGGCACTACTTCTGGGAACAGTGACCTTCCTATCGTTCAATAAAAAACAGGCTCAAGGAAACGCTGTTACTACACGACCAGTTCCAAAGACTCCAACCGCCGTGACCTCGTCTGGAATCTATATGGTGGCGAATAGAGGATCTTTTTCGAACTCACTGATTCGCAAGGCCGATATACACACGCGTAAGGTTCTCTGGGACTTTAGCGTACCCCATCTCCGTGCTTCCTCGCTGACCGTTATCAACAACACGGTCTATTACAGTACGAACAACGATGAGATGTCCGAAAACGCTGTCTACGCTCTGGATGCCAACAAGGGAACGCTGCGCTGGAAAACGGTTCTTGCCGGTCACACTGATCAGGCTGGCTATTTGTCACAACCTCTCTACGCCAACGGTTTGGTCTATGTGATTACCCAAGGCACTGGCACCGTTACAGCTCTGGATGCCAACAAAGGCAAAGTGCGCTGGATCTATGATAGCAAGAGGCTGGATACGAGCAGAACCGAAAATGGGCAAGTGGCTGTGAGCAATGGTACGATCTATGGTATCGTCGCCAACAGGCTTTTTATGATTAGCGCAGATACTGGCAAAACGATCAGAAATATCGTACAAATTGATCAGGATATGACCTTTCTTGATATACAGATCATCGGCAATACGCTTTATGCTCATTCATGTTCCATCGATGGACTCATAGAAGGGAAACCAGATAGTTACATTTATGCATTTGACGCTGCACAGGGTACACAGCGATGGCTCTATCACTCAGCAACACTGATCCTCCAATCCATTTTCTTAGAGGAGAACATCTACTTCATCGCAGAGACTGAGGCAGGCCAAAGAAAAACGACCATCTCCTCATTGAATGCGGAGGGGCGGCCCATCTGGCATAAAGATGTTCTCAACAATGGAAGGAGCAAATTGGTTGCTGGCAATGGGCTACTCTCCCTTGGTTACGATGTTTATGATGTTCAAAAGAACAAGAATACCTCGTACCTGCTCACCTTACACAGTGAGAATGGAGCACAAGCATGGATCAAGAAGGTCGATGCCGCTCCAGAACTCATCCAAAATGGCATCCTGTATACAGGTCTGAGACCGTGCCAGATTGGAGCCTTCAATCCAGAGAAGAGTAACGAACTATGGCATCAGCAATATTGCGTTCCCACCAATAATCGAGATAGATCCACTCCTGATTTTGTAGTTGTGCCTTAATATCCTTGGGCGGGGCTTTGCTGGCGATGACACCTGTAGGAGCCGCCTTCTAGAGAGCGGCTCCTTCCCCATCTTCTTCTGCCACAATGAGCTCCCCATCTTCCAACCTCGGCCTCCTCAAGACTCTCCCCCCTCCCCCTTCACGCCCAGGGCTTCTAACGCGACTATGAGCGTGCGAAGGCGAGGGAGCCAAGATGCGCTCGTTTTCAAGGTGAGCGCGGCGAACTTTCTCTCATAACACTCGTCTTGGCAACAATGCAAAAATCTGAATCGCACCCCACACAACAAGGGTGTAGTTCATTTTTTTGCAAGCGCCATCATGGATGCAGGGAGGGCAAGAGATGATACAATAGAAAGCAAGAGCAGAAGCCAAACAAGGAGGTTGCCACATGGGACATTCCCCGCTCGCAGACGTCTGGCGTGCGCTGAGTGCAAGCGTCTTTGAAGAGATGGAAGGCTGGCGCCAAGAGCACCCCCAAGCCACCTTCAAGGAGATTGAAGAGGAACTCGATGCCCGACTCTCAGGATTGCGCGCCCACATGCTGGTTGACCTGGCCCAGCACAGTGAGAAGCGCGATTGGAGTGGACAAGAACAAGGGCAACGGCCCCGTTGCCCACACTGTGGCATGCCGTTGCAAGCGCGAGGCAAGCACGAACGGATCCTGAGCACGCAAGGAGGAAAAGACGTCAAGCTCTCACGCAGCTATGGAACGTGCCCGCAGTGTGGAAGCGGCTTTTTTCCCCCTCGATGAGGAGTTGGACCTGCCCTGCAGTGGGTTGACCCCGCATGCCCATCAGGGACTGCTGCTCTTGGGAGCCGTTGTCCCATTTGCCCAGGCGGCCAAGCACCTGCAAACGCTGCTGGGCGTGCGCGTGAGCACGAGCACGGTGCGACGGCTCACCGAGGAGGCAGGAACGTGCCTGCAGCAGTGGCAGGATCAGCAGGCGCATCCTCTGACCGGCTCCTCAAGCCAGGAACCAGTCCATTCCCGCTTGGCACTGGCGACTGATGGCGTCTTGGTGCCGATCCGGCCAAAGGAGTGGGCCGAAGTCAAAATGGTGACCATCGCCGAGGTGCGCGAGGGAAAAAAGAAGCAGGTCGCCCACGGTGAGCATCTCTCGTATTTTGCCCGCTTGAGCGATGCCAACACGTTTGCCGATCTGGCTTCCTACGAGATGCGCCGACGAGGAGTGGAGCGTGCCGGCGAGGTGGCAGCGCTGCAGGATGGGGCGGAGTGGATTCAGAGCTTCGTGCAAGGGCATCGAGCTGATGCCATACGCATTCTCGATTTTGCGCATGCCGCCCAGTATGTGAGTGAGTTGGGGGAACTGGCTCGCAGTCAGGGAGCCGTCCTCTCAGCGTCGTGGTTGCAAGAGCAGTTGCAGACCCTCAAGCAGCAGGGACCACGCACGGTTCTGGCCACCTTAGAGCAGCTCTGCCTCACGTTTGCAGCCCCAGACATGCACGAGAAGCTGAGGTACCTGCGCAAGCGAGAGGGCCAGATGGACTCTCCGACCTATCAACGGGCGGGCTGGCCCATTGGCTCGGGGATGGCAGAGAGTGGCAACAAGCTCGTGGTCCAGGCTCGTCTCAAAGGAGCAGGCATGCATTGGAAGCGGGAAAACGTCAATCCCATGCTGGCCTTGCGCACGACGTTGGGCAGCGACCGCTGGCTGCAAGGGTGGCATCTGATTCGGGGAGGCTGGCACCAGAGCCGCCAAACGCGTGCAAGCCAGCGGCGAGCAGCAGGAGTGGTCCGAGCTAAGACGCGCTTGTGGCTCACATGGCTGCGCCTGCCTCTGCCTCTGCTCCTCGCTTGCTTTCCCTCTCCCCCAGCACCTCCGCGTCCTGTTTCCCCCAAAGGGCGCACCCAAGCCCAAAGACGTTGGGGACGCAATGTCGTGCGACCATGGGGATCGTAGGGGGTTGCAAAAAAATGAACTACACCCACACAACAACGCTCGCTTGACTTTCGTCTCAAAACCAGGTATACTTGATATGTCGTTTGCAACAGGCCACAGGTGGTGGCCATTCTTTTTGCCTTTCACCAAACACTTACCAAAAGGGACACATTTCTCTCATCCTCCTCACGTGCTTGCACCTTCCCCTTCACATACAACCCACACGAGCCTCTCGCCTTCGCGACATACATATGCATATGCGCCGCCACGTACTCACCTCTCAAGGAAGAGACGCGCACCCTGAAACTGGAGTGAACCCTTCAAGCCAGACCAGAGGCAAAGTCAAGACAACGTCTCCTGGTAAAAGGATAACCGAAATAGTCAGCACAGGTAGGCATTTCACCTTTGAGGTGATATACTACGCGTGCGGGTTTTGATCAGTAGCTCCGTTTCTCATGGAGAAAGTGGCAGTCTGACGGATCGCCACATTGGTAGAGCTGCATTTTCTTATGGTTCTACTGTAAAGACTTCGCCATTTTACAGATAACAGATGCGAAAGCTCTGAATTTTGAGTAGTCAGGGTCTTATCAATGATGAGGGTATTGCCGGAAGTAACCGTTTATACTGGGCCTATGGGGGCTGGGAAAACGACGCGACTCTATGGCAAGATGGGCGAACTTACTCACCTCGGGATTCCTTATGAGGCATATAGACCGGGAGTAGATGTTCGAGACGTGGTTATAGCTCCTCGTGGCTATATAGTGAGTGCAAACGCGGCTCTCACTCCAAATTGTACAACGGTAGAATCGCTTGGTGATATTCCGGTTGAGGAGCTTGTGCTGCGCGGCATCAAGACTATTTTTCTGGAAGAGTGGTTCATGTTTGGCTTTGATCATCAGCGCCAGCCAATAGCAGGTCTCTATCGTGACATCATGGGATGGTGGGCTTTGGCTGGTATTGAGCGAGTGTATGCGGCAGGACTTGATCAAGGGGCAAGCGGCAATCAGTTTGGCTTGGTGGTCGATGCCCGTAGATATGGCGCAAAAGTGGTCGTTTGTACATCCAAGTGTGAATATCCAGTGAATGGTGAATGCGATCCAAAATGCGGACGGGTCGCCCGCAATAGTCAAATCTATGATGTACGTGACAACAGAGCATTTGACATGGAGACCTTACCTGATCTTCTGCCCGAAGGGTTGCGTCCCAATGATCGATATCGGGCTGTCTGTACGGAACACCTGCTGTTGCCCCCAGAACGGACAAAGCCATTTGACCCCATACAGACCTGGTATACTCCCATGCAGTAGGTTCCTATCCCCTGCATGTTCAACGGACGCTAAGCATTTTTCTACCGTTGGCCTCTCGGTGTGAGCGGGGGCAGCCCATCTCTGAGACCCTGGCCCAGGCTCTCCCTGCCGAGGTCGTCTCCCTGCTCCTGCAGAGCATCTCACCTACCGACCTCCTACACCAGTATCACGAGGTGATTTTCCATATCGGAAACGTTACCTCCTCATTGGCTCCGTGTCCTAGTGCTTTCCAGGCACGAGGAGCGCTTTTTCCTGCCTGCCTACTGATTCCGCATACGCGACGGCTGCACCGATCTCGCCAAGGGAGAATCTTCGTACCGCCGAGGTCATGAGAATCCCCTCGCGCATGAGCGTGACAACGCCCTGGATCAGTTGCTGTCGTGCCGTTTCATCGAGCCTGGGAAACCAGTAACCGAGCCAGAACACTTCCAGGATGCGGCGCCCAGCCAGAATGAAACGCGGATCGGCTCCGACGCGGATCGGCTCACCGGTGAGGGATCCATAGACCAGCATTCTGCCATCGTCGCCGAGAGCCTGGAATATCTGAGTGCCGGTTTCTCCGACCACCGGATCAATGGCATACTTGACTCCCTGTGGACCAACGATCCTGCGGACTTGCTCGTCTATTGGCCCCTCGGTGGACACAATCACGGCATCGGCCCCCAGTTGTTCCAACTCTGCCACTGCTTCGCGGCGGCGCACAACATTCAACGTGCGAACTCCATCGCGTTTGGCCATCCGGATAATCATGCGCCCCAGTTCGGACCCAGCCGCCGATTGGAGCAGCCATTCACCTTGAGGAACAGCCAGAATATGGCGAAGCATGAGAATGGCGGAGGCCGGGTTAATAAAGAAGGTGGCTACTTGTTCATCAGGAATATCGTCGGGGACTGGAGGCAGGAAAAGGGCCGGCAAAACGGCATATTCAGCCCAGTTGCCCCCTTGTCCATTGATGACCGCTACCCGCTGTCCAGGAACGAGATGACGCACCTGCGGACCCAGAGCATCCACCACACCAACGCCTTCAAAGCCGACGGGCGAGGGAAAGTGTGGTTGAACTCCTGCGTAGTGTCCGCGCACAAACAGCAGATCAGACGGGTTGACGGGGCTGGCCAGGATGCGAACGCGCGCTTCTCCCTCTCCTGGTTCTGGGATGGGAAGCTCTTGAACCTCAAGGGCCTTTGCAGGCTCACCATACTGCTTGAATCGAATAGCTTTCATCCTTCTATGCTCCTTTGTTCTCTATGGCTCTCGATATCAGTGATGCCAGCGGGGCCGTCCAATTGGTTGTAAGCGTTCTGCTGGTGCTGGAGGGCTGGTGAGAAGTTCAATCACAGTAGCGACCGTCCCTCGCTGCTCCAAACGAGGGTTGGTATGTGGTGGTGGCAATATTGCTCTCAGTTGAATTCATAGCAGTATCGACTCATCAGGCTGTGTGACAATGTCTTGTTTGTCTCTGAGCCACTTATTTCCCCTCTCGCCTGACGCACTATTTGTGGGGGACCGCCCACCTTGTCCGCTGCTCAAGAGAACATCCCACTTCCATTGTCTGCTGCTGGTACGCATTTTCAGTGGTAACGCTTCGGGATGGGGAAGTGGCATTTGTGTCATTGCACCCACCTCTTTCTATAATAATGTACTGCGCGAAAACTATTTCGCGGTGTTACTTCTGTGATGAGCGCTACCAGATTTTCTGAAACGTTGTTATTTTACGCAAGAATATGCGGCCCGACACCTGTTTCGAGCCTGTGACACATACAAGGTGTTCGCCTCATTGCCGCGAAAGGCGTTTGCTCTCGATAGCACAACTATTTATTTGTTATACTGATGAACGAATGCGTGGGCAAATAAATTATGGGATAGCACGCACTTAACGTGATATTGACCGATATTATCAACATCGCCTACAGCATTCGCATATCAAGAGGGAAAGAAAAACGACAGGAACCGAACGCGAAATATGGCTTGTCCATCTTTGGGCAAGTTTCGGATAACGGATGCGTTTATCACCTGTTCATGCAGCAGCTTAAAGGTAGCAATTACATGTTTGATGGTGATGAGTGTTGTCTATATCCAAGAAGCAGAAGTGCGTTTTCTGATCCGCTGGAAAAAGGGACATGTGGTTCGTGATGGCACTGGGCAAGAACGCGAAATCTGGCAACTCATTGGAGGCAAGCGGGACCGCCAGATGGCAGTCCCGCTTTCTCGACTCCGCTGGGCCATCAGCGCTCTCTGGCAAGCCTCTGACCCTCGTCCTTTTTATTCATCCCGAATTTTGAGGGATGAGTCATGGCAGGGGCGGCCGTGTTGGCAGCATGCAAAATGATGTCAGCCACCTCCTCAGGAGGTGAGAGAAATGGGACATGACTCGATAATATCTCTCGCATCGTTGCCTTACTCCGCTGTGCCATCCAGCGGTGCTGCTCAGGATGAATCATCCGATCCTCCGAACCAAACAGCGACCACGCTGGGAGAGATTTCCACGCTGGCTGCCCAGCGGGGGTATTAAAGATACTGACGTTGGGTGGCACCTGAGCTACCGCCAGAGCTCGCGCCTCCACCGGATCAATGTCGTTTGCAAAGTGCTGGGGGAAGGCCTCGGGATCGATCCAGGCCAAACCTTGCCCGGTGATGAGCAGGTGCAGGAAGGCGCCCAGAGGAGGGAAATTGGCACCAGAACTGAGCAGGGTCTCCTCCTTATCCAAAGTGCCTGATCTACGCTCCCTTGCAGACGCGTTGCCAATTCGGGGGAAAACTCCACGACCACTTGCAAGGGACTATGGTAAAGTTAGATATTTTCAATCAATCCCTCATTGTTGCGCGTGAGAATCGTGGTTCCGCTAACATATTTTCTGAAGGCTTTTCCTTGCCATTCGAGATACATTTTCATGCCATTGGTTGTTTCGTGTGTGAACTCTATGGTTTCATACATGCCGCCGGCTGTGGCAGCGAAGAAAGCCGCGTTGGTTTCTACGCCGACACATGGACCGTTGAGTACCGAAGCGTCAAAGAGTTGGATTTGGAGCAAAAGCCTTGCTGAATTCGGCGGTGCCATTTTTTCTGACGATTGAAATCCAGCTTTGCCCTGGTGCGTGCTGAGTCATAAATGAATTATCCTTCTGATGAGCGTGTGAGCAAGCCGGTGCATCCTAGACCTAGAAAGTTGCTCCATTGTTCTTTCGCTCTCTCTTGACGGTTTTAACTTGACGCAGATTGTAGCTTTGCGATTTCGTTCCTTGCAGCAACTACTAATTCGTTATTCGTGTGTGCATGACCCCAAAGCCCCCAACCACCTTCTTTCGCCTCTGATAAGAGCACCCACGTGCGCTCTTTCAGTGTTTCGTCACCAGCAGCAGTGCTCACAAGTTTTGTAAGCTGTTCTACAACAGCTAGTTGTTTTTCACGGTCGAGGGCACCTTCGTTTGTCAATACTTGTACGCGTACATAGTTTTCGTCACCCTCCACATTGGCGAGTGTGCCTTTCGGCAACTCATGCACAAATGCAGCTGTGTTTTTCCGGAACATTGGGATATCAGGCACCCCCTCGATCGTTTTTACCGTATTTGCTGCATCTATTGCCAGTTGCTTCGTATTAGCAAATGTACCAGCAACTGCGTAGATATCAATCATTGGCATAGCGTTATTTTCTCCGTCAAATTGAGTACAGATAAACAGTGCACTTCTGAACAAGTCAAAGGAGTTCAATTGGAAGGTACAAACACGCCATCCAGATAGACACGCCTGATCGGCTTGGAAGGTGGCTCTGCCCCTTGCATCACGACCCCCTAGTAAAGCAATCCAAGCGCGTCCTGTCCCCTGACAAGATTGCTCCTGTTTTGTAGTATACTAAGCAGCATATGCGTGTGTCACCGAACATCACGACACTTTCATACCACACATTCCTTCACATTGCAGTACTTATGAGAAGGGGAGGTAAAGGGAACGTTCATGAAGGGATCCTCGTATCGCGAGCGGGACTACTCATTTGGCCAGGTTATGCTGACCCTGCGCACCAAGCTTGCACTGACGCAAGCCGAATTAGCTGACCAGCTTGGCGTCAGGCGCCGCGCTGTGATCGCTTGGGAGGGAGGCCTCACCTATCCGAGTGTCGATCACTTAAAACGTTTCGTGGTCCTTGCTATCCAGCGCCAGATCTGGCCTGCCGAACGCGAAGCAGAGGAAACTCGAGCTCTCTGGCAATCAGCCCACCAGAAGGCACTCCTCGATGAAGCTTGGCTTCGGGAGCACCTGTCTCACATACAGGCGCGACCTGCATCCCAGCTCAATGAGGAGATTAGTGTCGCTGCCAACGCTCCCGTATCTCTCTCCAAGGGCACATCCCGCGTCGATTGGGGTGAGGCGCTCGCAGTGACGAACTTTTATGGGCGCGCATGGGAACTGGATTTGCTCTCTACGTGGGTGGTTGATGAGCGCTGTCAAGTAGTTAGTGTGCTCGGTCAAGGTGGCATTGGTAAATCGGCGCTGGCGACAAAAGTGATGCATCGTGTAGCTGAGCGCTTCGAAGTCGTGATCTGGCGCTCCCTCCGCGATGTCCCAAGTTGCGAAGCACTACTCGATAGTTGCCTCCAGGTCCTTGCTCCCCAGGCGCTGAGTGACACCTCTATGAGCCCCGAAAAACGCCAGGACCTTCTGTTGGGATGCTTGCGCACCAGGCGCGTTCTGCTGGTCTACGACAATCTGGAGTCGTTCCTGGAGGATGGTGAGGATAGTGGGAGCATGCGCGCAGGCTACGAAGGCTTCTCCAGGGTGCTGCGCCGAGTAGCAACAACAGAGCACCAGAGTTGTCTACTGTTGACCAGTCGAGAGAAACCAGACGACCTCGTGCCGATGGAAGGCAATCAATCTCCTGTTCGCGCCTTGCGCCTCGCCCGGCTGGATAGAGAAGCATCCCAACAGTTATTGGAGGAAAAAGGAGTCACAGGCACCACGGCTGAACAGGAACAACTCATTGAAGCGTATGCAGGCAACCCCCTGGCACTCAAAATTGTTGCGCAGGCCATAGTGGAGCTTTTCGACGGACATATCGCCCCTTTCCTGGAGCAAGGCGAGGTAGTCTTTGGTGGGATACGCCAGCTACTGAGGGAACAATACGCCCGCCTCTCTGCAATTGAGCAGAGCGTGCTGCTATGGTTGGCGATGCTGCGCGAGCCGGTCAGCCTGGAAGAACTACTGGTGCTGTTTGCCACACCACTACCACGCGCCACGATACTGAAAGCGGTAGTGGCGCTGCTCAACCGCTCACTGATCGAGCGAGGGCTACGCCCAGGCAGCGTAGCCCTGCAATCGGTGGTGCTTGAATATGCAACCGCACAGCTCATTGAAGAAACAAGCGGAGAGATACAGCAGGGTCAGTTCGTCCGCCTGATCGAGCAGAGTCTCACCCTGGCCCGATTCCCTGCCCACGTTCGGCAGACTCAGGTGCGCCTCATTGTCGTGCCACTACTTCTCGAACTGCGCAGTGTGTATCCGAAGCGTACGGAGCTCGAGGACCAGTTGCTCTCGCTCCTGAAACAATTACGCACGCGAGCTAACTACGCACAGGGGTATGGACCGGCTAACGTGCTGGCACTTCTGAAGGAGCAGCGTGGACATCTTCGTGGCCTGGACCTGTCTCACCTCTTGATTCGAGGGGCCTATTTACAAGGGATTGAGATGCAGGACACCACCATCTCTGGGGCGACCTTGCAAGAGTGTGCCTGGACATCGACCTTTGGGTCCGTCTGGTCTGTGGCGATCAATCATGACGGGCAATACCAGGCTGCTGGCAGCAGGCGAGGGGAAATCTGTGTGTGGGATAAACAAACACTGCACCGGGTCTGGCGAGCGCACTCCGATATCATCCGATCTCTTTCTTTCAGCCCAGATGGCAGTTTTTTGGCCAGCGGAAGTTATGATGGGATGGTCAACGTGTGGGAAGTGGAGCATGGCGCTTTGCTCTGGTCGGGCTCGCATACCGCCAATATCACCGGTCTCGCCTTTTCTCCAGATGGGAGCCTGCTTGCCAGCGGCGGAATAGATGCAACTGTCCAGCTCTGGGACGGGAAGACGGGCGCACTTCTTGAAACGCTCCCGCATCTTCATGCGGTCTTCGCCCTTGCCTGGAGTCCCGATGGGAACTTGCTCGCCAGTTTCGGCTTCGATGGTCAGATCCGGCTCTGGAAGAGGAGACAGGGCAAGTCAACCACTTGTGTTGCGTGCCTTGAGGGACATACCAACTGGGGCATGGGGCTGGCCTTTTCCCCCGACGGGAGCAGGCTTGCTAGTGCAAACTGGGACCATACCATCAAGCTCTGGGATGTTGCCAATGGAGACGTCATCCAGACACTTGTGGGACATACCGATCGGGTGCAAACGGTGGCCTGGAGTCCTGATGGACAGACGCTAGCGAGCGTGGCCTTCGACCACACGATCTGGCTCTGGGATATGGCACAATGCGCCTGTCGGATGGTCCTTCAGGGGCATACAGACCTAGTGTTCTCTCTCGCCTTCATGCCCGACAGCCGTAAACTGCTCAGCGGGAGTACGGATGGCACCATACGAATGTGGGACACAGAAAGTGGGCAGAGTGAGCAGACTTTGCAAGGCTACGCGATCTCGCTCTATGACATCGACTGGAGTCCTGATGACACCAGAATTGCCAGTGGAAGTTCTGACGGATTGGTGATGATCTGGGATGTAAATGGGCTCACCCCTCCCAAACAGCTCCAGGGGCATCGCTACCTTGTGTTCGGGGTGGAATGGAGTCCAGATGGGCGATGGCTCGCCAGTAGTGGGTGGGATAATGCCATCTACATCTGGAACACGATTACGGGGGAAAGCCATCAGATCATGAGAGATCCTGACGATGCCTACACCTCCTTCTATGGAATTGCGTGGAGTCCCGATGGACAGCATCTCGCGTGTGGCACCTATCGACCCGAGATCCAGATGTGGGAGGTCTCCACTGGCACCCGCCAATGGGTGACTCGTCAACAGCCAGCTGCTGCCCGCCGGGTAGCTTGGAGCCCCGATGGGGCCATGCTTGCCAGCGCTGGCGATGATGGCAACCTCTCGGTGTGGAATTCCTCGGATGGGAGATGGCTCAGGCAACTCAGGGGACATCTTGGCAAAGTGAATGACATCGCCTGGAGCCGTGATGGAAAGTGGCTTGCCTCGGGCGGAGGGAGCAGGGAGAACGGAGAGTTGTTCGTGTGGGAAATGCACAGTGGAGAACGCGTGCGAGTCCTGGCGGGACATGTAGGGATCGTCTATGCGCTGGCTTGGAGTCAGACTGGAGAGATATTGGTTAGTGGTAGTAGCGATGGAATATTGCGTTGGTGGGACAGGCGCAGTGGGAAATGCGTACGGGCATGCCAGGCGCATCAGGGAACAATCCAGCGACTCCAGGTGAGTCATGATGGAAAGTGGCTTGCCAGTTGTGGAGACGATGGGGCAATTCACCTCTGGGATCTTGAGGGTGGCCATCTGCGACGCGCGCTGCAACGAGATCGCCCCTATGAGCGGATGGAAATCAGCGGAGTGAAGGGAGTAACGCAAGCTCAGAAAGTGTCGTTGCGCCTGTTAGGGGCGCAGGAAACTCCATAGACGTGTTGGCATATAAGGGCTGTGCAACACGCCTCTTGATCGCCAGAGAAGCCGCTATAGAAACAGAGATGTCTGATATCTGATAACCAACTCTCTTGACATTATCACTCGTCATTTATATGGTGGAGGCTATGTGGAAAATGTATGTCACCGGAAAGCAAATGCCTTTATCTGCCAATGTTTGCTTCTTCTACCGCCCCCAATGCATGCAATGACATGTTTTGCGCTTCGGAAAGACCCCGAATGCCTGTAATATTGAGTCGTTCGTAGGGGCGATCTCGTTGCAGCGTGCGTCGCAGATTGCCACCCTCAAGATCCCAGAGATGAATTGCCCCATCGTCTCCACAACTGACTAACCAGTACCCATTTGGGCTGGTCTTGAGGGACTGGGCAGTCCCCTGATGCGCCTTTCGTTGCCGCACACATTCTTTGGATTGTACATCCCACCAGCGTACCATACCATCACTGCCACCACTGATGAGCATTTCTCCGCTCGTTGCCCACGTGAGCGCGGAGACTTCTTCCATGCGCTCTCCAAACGCCTGTATGTGTTGCCCACTATGGACATCCCACACGAAGATCTCCCCACTTCCATCCTGCCTCTGACTGCCAGATCCCCAGGCCAACTGTCTGCCATCAGGGCTCCACGCTAGGCTCTTCGTCATCCCATAATGTCCAGGGAGACGGCGTAGCAACCTACCGCTCACTATGTCCCACAGACAGACACAGCCATCATCGCTACCACTGGCCAACCGGGTCCCATCGGGACTCCATGCCACCTGGGTCGCTGAGGCATGTGTCAGCCCCACCCATTTTCGGACGCCCGTGTTCACCTCCCATACCTGCACTCCACGAATCGTACTTGCACCGGCCAGCCACTTCCCATCGGGACTCCAGGCTACACCGAAGATCAAGGTACCAGCGTGGTCGGGATTCTGTATGGTCTGTATGACAACTCCTGTAGTTGCATCCCAGATTCGGATAGTGCCGTCCCAACTGCTACTAGCAAGCATCTGTCCATCGGGACTCCACGTCACTCCACGCACCACCCAGCTATGCCCGCGCAGGATGCTCGGTGACATCACGCTCTCCACCTCCCAGATCGCCACCAGGGTATCGGTCCCCGCGCTGGCAATTTTTGTGCCATCGGGATTCCAGGCAACATCATACAGAGAGACCGCATAACTCTGCCGATTTTGGACACACAGCTTCTGCTCGACGTCCCAGAGTCGTAAAGTGCTATCAGCACTGCCGCTGAGCAGATAGTGGCTGTCGGGAGTGAACGCGATCGAGTACACACTTGCCTCGTGTCCATACAGTGCTGTTCGATATCTACTGGCTTCGACGTCCCAGAGCCTGATAATGCGATCCTGCCCACTACTGGCGAGTAGGTGCCCATCCGGACTCCACGCAAGCGCAAACACCGGCTGGGCATGCCCTACCAATGTCTGAATACAGTGCCCACTTCCCACCTCCCATAGTTTCACGGTCTGATCAATACTTCCACTGGCCAGGGTACGTCCGTCGGGGGCAAAAGCTATCCCAGTGACCCAGGTAGCATGTCCCGTGAGCATCTGCACGTTGGCTTCAGATTGAACCTCAGGCTGCTCCCATATCCATATGGTTCCATCCTGGCTCCCACTGGCGAGCAGGCGTCCATCCGAACTCCAAGCCAATGCCTGTACTGGACTTGTCTGGCTGGGAAGAGCCCGCAGAAGGAGACCCGTGGTCGCGTCCCAGAGCTGCGTGGTCGCATCATTTCCGCCACTAGCCAGCGTCCGCCCATTGGGAGCAAAGGCAAGATAGTGGATCTTCGTAGCAAGCCTGTTTACCCAGAGCCCGGCGCCGTATTCTACCTCCCACAATTTGAGGGTCCCATCCCAACTTCCCGTGGCCAGCGTTGCCCCATCCGGGCTGAACGCCAGTGATCGTATTGTGTCAGTATGCGCCTGCCAGGCCAGATGAAGGATTTTCCCACCCTGCCGCCATACTTGTATCTTCCCTCGTCTGCTGCCCGTCGCCCAGAAGTCTCCATCGGGGCTCATCGCCACTGCACTGATCGTATCAAAAGACTCGGTGAAGACGGTGTCGTACAAGGTAGCTCCAATCAGGGAGGTATCTTGCATCTGGACATCTTGCAGGAACGCTCCGCGAAGGGAAAGTCTCGACAAATCCAGACCACTCAAATTCCCTCGCAGTACACGCAACAGTGTTACCAGATTGGTTGGCCCATATCCCTGGGCCAGATGATCCCAGCTACGCAGCTCGTCAAGCAATGAGAGCAAGTGTGCCTCCAGATCTGCTTGTTCCAGGTATATGTACCGCAGTCTGGTCAGCAGAGAAACGACGAGCAGTCGCTCCTGCATCTGGCGTACGTATTCCTTCGTCTGAGCCAGGCACAGCCCATAAGAGATGAGGTTGGCGAGCCTGCCCTGCTCAATCTCGCTCATTGCCTCTGAAATGAGACGCTCGGTTGCATATTCCAGTACCACCGATTGCAGTGTGAAGCTGCCTGGGTGTTGCCCACGCTCGATCAAGCAGCGGCGGAGGAGTCCATCAAGGGCTTCGAGCACCTGTGCAGAAGCCCTTGATGGGTGCAAGGCTGTCAGCAGATCTTCCAGACTCACTTGCTCACGCAGAATGGCCAACCAGAAGAATACGGTCCGCTCGAGCACCGAGAGACGATTATATTGTTCATCCAACAGCTCTCGCACGCCTCCAAAGATCACCTCGCCTTGTCGCAGAAATGGGACGATCTCACCCCTGAAGAGTTCCACGATGGTCTGTCCCACGATATTTAAGGCCAGAGGGTTGCCCTGGTACGCCTCGATCAGATGTCTTCGGTCGTGCGCCGTGCCCCCGACGTCCTTTTCCTCCAGCAATTGAGCGCCTGCCAGAGCATCCAATCCTGACAAACGCAAGGCGCGCACCGAGGAGCGTTTGCTTTCCAGGGGCACGAGGTCCGCCGGTTTCTCGCGGCTGGTGAGCAACAGACAGCTCTGGTGTGCTGTTTCCCCCATCTGGCACAGGAGTCGGGCATATCCTTCAGCGCCTGCACGCATACGGCCTGTGCTTCGACCTTCCTCCAAAAGCGTCTCTAGATTATCCAGCACCAGAAGTACATGCCTGGTGCGCAATTGCTCCATGAGGAGGCGAAGACGTGCTTCTAGAGTATCGGGCGTCTTTTGCAGCAAATGCGGGGCCAACGCCTGCAAGCATTCCTCCAAGAGCCCTTTACAGTCAGGAGCATCACGCAGAGAGCGCCAGATTACGACCTCGAATTGTTTCGCTATCTGGTGCATCACTGTAGTGACCAGCGCCGACTTGCCAATGCCGCCCATGCCCAGTACACTGACGATCCGGCAGCCTTCTTGTCCAATCCACCGTGCGAGCGTGGCCAATTCTTTCTGACGCCCATAAAAGCAGGGGACATCGAATGCCTCCCCCCAATCCACCTGTGGTTCCCTCTCAGGGGCATTGTGCAAGCCAGCGACAGAAGTTGGTTCCTTCCCGCCAGTGCTCGGATGGGAGGCTGAGTGGCAGAGCAACTTGTGTAGCCACTCCTCATCAAGCAGCATCTTCTGGTGAGCCGTACTCCAGAAAGTGCGCATCTCCTCTTCCTCCTGTTCTGCACGAAAGGCGTGTTGCTGATGAGCGAGGGCCAGCAATGCTTGCAGGTGTATAGCGTTCGGGTACGTCTCACCTGCCTCCCAGCGGCAGATGGCTTTGCGTGTGATCCCCAACAGCTCTGCCAAGCCCTTTTGGGTTAGCCCGATGCTGGTGCGCAGAGTCAACATTCTCTGGCCAAAGACGTAATCGCGTTCTTTGTGCAAGAACCGACTCATGAGCAGACTCCTTCTAACGAACTGCAGGAGGGTAGAGATATGGGACGTGAAATGGGACCTGATGCGTACTGTTTTCCTCGGCCATTGCCAGTATACTGAGTCATATCGTAGGTACGCTCTATGCGAAGCCACACTAATAGAGGAGGGCCTCTTGACCTCTCATGTGCTTGCAGGTCCTCCCGCTTGGCACGCTGTCCCTTTTGACAGTGCTCATTGTAGCATAGCAGATGTTGACAGTGAACAGATGAAAGACAGTGGGTTGTGGAAGTAGGAAAACAACCTGCCTCCGGTCTCTCTGCTCACCCGCTAGAGCAAGCACGTGCGTAAGAAAAAGCAAACACATATGCGAGGAGCCATTTGTCGCTCGGCGCTTGCTCTCCAAGCGCGAAATGTGGAGATATCACGAACCAGAAAAAACTAAGGAGCATAGAAGGATGAAAGCTATTCGATTTAAGCAGTATGGTGAGCCTGCAAAGGTCCTTGAGGTTCAGGAGTGCCCTCTCCCAGAACCAGGAGAGGGTGAAGTGCGCGTTCGTATCCTGGCCAGTCCCATTAACCCCTCGGACCTGCTGTTTGTGCGAGGCCACTATGCCGGGGTGCAACCCCATTTCCCATCACCTGCCGGATTTGAGGGGGTTGGCATTGTCGATGTTCTCGGGCCACAGGTGAGCGGCCTTGTCCCTGGACAGCGCGTCGTGGTCATCAATGGGAAGGGTGGCAACTGGGCTGAATATGTTGTGGTGCCAGCCTTCTCTCTGCTTCCAGTCCCTGATGATATTTCTGATCTCCAGGCAGCCACCTCTATTATCAACCCGGCCTCTGCCATCCTCATGCTTCGCCACGTCCTGGCTATTCCCAAAGGGGAATGGTTGCTCCAATCGGCAGCCGGTTCTGAACTGGGGCGCATGATCATCAGGTTGGCCAAACATGATGGCATCCGTACGATCAACGTCGTGCGCCGCCGCGAAGCAGTGGCTGAGCTGGAGCAACTGGGGGCTGACGCGGTGATCGTGTCCACCGAGGGACCGATTGACGAGCAGGTGCGCCAGATTGTAGGCCCACAGGGCGTCAAGTATGCCATCGATCCTGTGGCTGGAGAAACCGGAACCCGGATCTATCAGGCGCTGGGTGAAGAGGGCAGAATGCTGGTCTATGGTTCCCTTACCGGTGAGCCGATCCGTGTCGGAGCTGATCCCCGCTTCACCTTGGCAGGCCGGCGCACCCTGGAAGTGTTCTGGCTCGGCTACTGGTTTCCCCGACTGGATGAAGCCACACGACGTCAATTGGTGCAGGAGAGGGTCTCACTGCAGCGTGCGGGAATTCTCACGACCTCCGCGGCCCAACATTTCCCTCTCGACAAGATAGGCACAGCGGTCACCCAGGCAGAAGCCACAGACCGGCAGGGAAAAGTGCTCCTCGTCCCTGAGAAACCTTAACTACTCAGGATGGCCTGATACCCTCATCGCAAAAGGTGCCAATTGGCGCCATTTGCGATGAATGAAGCGAGATAAAGAGTGGTTTTCCCAGATTCTGAATGGTCAATTTCTCCCATGTGCGCCGATTTCCCAGGTTTTCGCTTGAAAATCGGTTGAAATTTCAGCTTCTTTACCACCTGGAAAGCGAGTTTCTTCTATGTGCGGTATCACTGGATGGATCGATTGGGAACAGGACCTCTCGGAGCAGCAAGCGGTGCTGAAGGAGATGGCCTGTACATTAAAAGAGCGTGGGCCAGATCGCGAGGGCTACTGGCTCTCCTCCCACGCCGCGCTGGCACACCGCCGTCTGATCGTTATTGATCCCGTTGGCGGCAAACAACCTATGCTCTTTACACGGGGGGAGCAGACCTATGCTCTGACCTATAACGGCGAGATCTATAACTTCCGCGAGCTGCGCGAGGAACTGCGAGCACGCGATCATGTCTTTCGTACGCACTCCGATACCGAAGTGTTGCTTCATGCCTATGTCGAATGGGGGGAAGACTGTGTTGACCACTTGAATGGCATCTTCGCCTTTGCTATCTGGGACGAGGCGCGCCAGCAACTCTTCATTGCCCGTGATCACCTGGGAGTCAAACCGCTCTTCTATGCCCAGGTAGGCAGCACCATTGTCTTTGGCTCAGAGATCAAGGCTCTGCTGGCACATCCACTGATCGAGCCTATCCTGAATGACGAGGGAATGAAGGCCATCTTTGTCTCGATCTTTTTGTCCGGTGGTGGCATCTTCCGCGATGTTCAGGAGCTACGCCCAGGTCACTGTGCAACCTTTACGCGCGAGCGCACACACGTTCGCCAGTACTGGCAGCTCGTGAGCAGGCCTCACACCGATAACCTGGAGACGACCACCGAGTATATTCGCTCGCTCCTGAGCGATACCGTGAGTCGTCAGCTCATTGCTGATGTCCCCGTGGTCACGCTCCTCTCTGGTGGACTGGACTCCAGTGGTGTGACCTCGCTGGCGGCGCGCGAGTTCCAGAGGGAAAACCAGGTGCTCAATACCTACGCCATCAATTACGTCAATAGCGAAGAGCATTTTGAGGGAAATGCTTTTCGCCCAAGCATCGACCGTCCCTATGCCGAACAGGTGGCGCGCGACCTACCAACCAATCACCATAACATTATGGTTTCGACTGAGGAACTCATCGGGAACCTGCTGGTGCCGATGCGTGCCCACGACCGACCGACAATGGGCCAAATGGAGACCTCGCTCTATCTGCTCTTCAAAGCCATTAAGCAGAACGCGACGGTGGCGCTCTCGGGCGAGTCGGCCGATGAGATCTTCGGCGGCTATCCCTGGTTCCACCAGGAGCATGCGCTCAATACGCCGACCTTCCCCTGGATCGCCGCGCGCATGAATCCCGGGAGTAATACTCCATTGATGCAGATGGGGTTGCCATTCGTCTCGCCAGCCCTGGCCCACGAACTCCATCCACATGAGCACATGCAACAGTTGTATCAGGAGGCTCTGGCCGAGGTTCCACGCCTTGAGGGCGAGTCTTCACGTGACACCCGCATCCGCGAGATCTTCTATCTGAATATGACGCGTTTCCTGCGCCTGCTGCTGGACCGTAAGGACCGCATGAGTATGGCGACTGGCCTGGAGGTACGCGTCCCCTTCTGCGATCACCGCCTGGTGCAATATGTCTGGAATATTCCCTGGGAAATGAAGGCCATCGATCATATCGAGAAAGGCATCCTGCGTCGCGCCTTTCGCGGATTGCTTCCCGAGGAGGTACGTATGCGCCGTAAGAGCGCGTATCCAATCTCGTTCGATCCAGCCTATACCCAGGCTGTACGCCGCTGGACGCTGGAGATTCTCAATACTGCCAATGCACCAGTCAACACCTTCGTCAATAGAGCGTTTCTCCGCCAGCTCGCAGAGCATCCCGATGAGCAGAAGCGGGGCGAAAATGCCTACTTCCTCTTCGACTACCTGATCCAGACCAATGCCTGGTTGCAAGAATATCATGTCGTAACATCATAAGGAGGCGACCTCAAATGGTGGTTGAGTGAGAAAGCTCATCAAGGAAAAACAGAAGCTGACGATACCCATCATACGCGCCTTATGAGGTGGCATGGTCGCACAACCATCTGCGCTGGGTCGGGTAGAAACGTAAAAGGCTCGAAGAAAGTACGAGCGGATATCCTGGGCATGATCTTCTCAGCGCTTGGTTTTGGTCTGATTCTCTATGCTGCATCGATCTCAGGCGGACAAGGCATGAGTTGGGCCAAACCACAGGTTCTTATCTCACTGGGCAGCGGTCTGCTGAGCCTGATCATTTTCACATTGGTCGAATTGCGTTTGGAAGATCCTCTCCTGGATCTGCGCCTGTATGCGATTCCCAGTTTTACTCTCGCCAATATCACTAATCTTGTCGGTACGATTGCACTCTTTGGCGCAGAATTTCTCCTGCCTCTGTACCTACAAATTCTCCGTGGTGAAAGCGCTTTTCAAACCGGTCTGATTCTGTTGCCAATGGCTGTAACTGCAGCTATCATCAGCCCCATCTCGGGGAAGATCTCAGATCGTTTCGGTCCGCGCATGCCAATTCTAATAGGCTTTCTGCTAATTACTTTCACTACCTACCAACTGGCACATATCGAGCTGAATACCAGTATCCAGCTTATTATGCTGATTGTTGCCCTTCGCGGCATTGCGGTCGGGCTCATTATTCAAAATAGCCAGGTTGCTGCCTTGCTGGATGTGCCGATGAAGCGCATTAATCGCGCGACACCGCTGATCCAGGCCACTCGCCAGACAATGCAGTCTATTGGTGTAGCTGCACTGTCTACAATTCTTATAAGTGCAATAACGATTACTGTACCAGCGGCAATAGCCAATGGCGAAACGTCAAATTTGGGTAAATTACCACCCGCCCTCCGCGCCACAGCAGAGCAGGGCATCCATACCTTTCAGAACCAATTTATTAGGGCACATTCCTGCTCATAAATCGAAGTGCTGAGCGTTGGGAAAGCGACTTATATCAAAACTGTTTAAGTAGTGTCGAAAGAAGCAGGCCATCAATGTCTGCAAATGACTTCAGGATGAGCTTGCAGCCAGCCTCAACGCTCGGCTTGGACCTGCTCTCATACATCGAGTGAGTTGAAGATCCGATTGGCGAGCGGCTCATTGGAGAGAGGCCAGAGCCGTTCAGCAGGCTGCAGTTCGGATGAATGCGATGGCAAAAAGAACAGATACAACCCTTGGGGAACCTGAAACTCTCGACTTTTGTGCCAACCAGCCTGATCCCAAACCAGGAGAATGTACTACAGCCCCACTTAGTCCGTCAGGGAGCGGGAAGAGAGAGGCGAGCCGCAAAAGCCTCATCCAGAGGAAGGAGAATCTGGAGAACCCGCTCCCAGAGCCCTTCTTTACACCAGCGCCGATACTGGTAGACAACAGTCTCCCACGGCCCAAAGCGTTCAGGAAGGTGGCATCAGGAGGAGCCTGCGTGGGTGATCCATAAGACGGCTTCGACCCGCAGGCGCACTCTTCTGTTCGGCGGCCGCGTTTGGGTTGCGCGGGCTCGAACAGCCGATTCGCTCCGTAGAAGAGGAGGCTCATATCTTTGTAAAACTGTGGGTGGTCCTCGGTAATGCTCGCCAGGAACTGATCGAAAAGCGCGATGGGCAGCCCGCCGGGATTGGAGGCAGTCTTGAGCATCAGTGGGGGCACCGCGCCCACCAGAACGGCCTTCGAGAGGCAGTCGGCGCCGTGACGACCAATATGGCGGGCGACCTCGCCGCCACCAGTAGAATGGCCGACCAGGGCGGTGTGGCGCAGGTCGAGCGTGTCGAGGAGCGCCGCCAGATCATCGGCGTAGTGGTCCATGTCGTTGCCCTCCCAGGGCTGGCTGGAGCGTCCATGGCCGCGCCGGTCATGGGCAATGGCGCGATAGCCCTGAGAGGCCAGGAAGAATATCTGATCGTCTCAGGCATAAGCATTCAGTGGCCAACCGTGACTGAAGACGACAGGCTGGCCCGCGCCCCAGTCTTTGTAGAAGATCGTTGTTCCGTCTTGTGTGGTGATGGTACCTGTACTCACGGGATTGTCCTCCTTCCTGCACGAAACCATTCTTCTTTGCTTTTCCCCTCCATGTCAGCTTCTCGATCATTTACCGGTAGCGGTTTATGCATCCAGATCCCTGGCTTTCGGTCTCTGGCCCCAGATCCAGTTGGCCTTATTTGCCGCCTGGAAAGCGGCTCATCTGGGTACCCTGCACTTGTTTTTGCCTGTGCTTGCACTGATCGTCGACTGGAGCGCCTCTTCTCTCTTGCGCGTCTTCTGCCTGCAGATTACTGCGCGACCTGCAAGTGCTGGAGAAACCATTCACGAGCGGCTGCATTGGCGGTTAGGCGCTGCCTTCCATAGATGTCGTAATGGCCGCCAGGCACCAGGCACAGTTGTTTTGGTTCGCAGGCCCGCCCGTAGGCCGCCAGGATTTCGTCGGTCAGCGTGACCGTATCAGCATCAGCCATGATCACGAGCAGTGGCGTTGGTCCAATGCGCTCAATGTAACTGCCAGGCTCATATTCCGCGTACATCTCAAGCGAACGGAGCGTAATCTCGTTGCGCCAGGTGGCGCTGCGTTCTTTTGACATATAGCGCAGCCAGATTCCTCCATCATTGCCGATGGGCTGGACAATCTCAGTGGTACTGGAAGAAAGCGTCCCAATATCTGCGGGGGAGAGTTCGTCAAAAACGGGAACCATTGTCGGAGCCTTTCCACTGAAACGCGTGTGCCGGTCGGTCTCAAAGCGTTTCCGCATGGCAGTCCATGTGTCACCGGGATAGCGCCGTAAGCTATTGCGCCACCCGCTGATCGTGGGAACCTGGGCTACCACACATGTGACCCGCTTATCAATGGCCCCGACGACCAGGACATGGCCTCCACTGTAGCTCGATCCCCATATGCCGAGCCGCTGGGGATTGACCTGGGGAAGAGTTTGAGCAAAGGTGATGGCATGGCGATAATCGCGAACCTGCGCCCAGGGATCAATTTCTTGCCGGGGGAGGCCATCACTGGCCCCAAAATTGCGTTGGTCATAAACCAGCGTGGCAAGACCAGCGTCGGCGAAAGCCTCGGCAAAGAGGTCCAGGGACTGTTCTTTCACCCCCGCCCATCCATGAGCCATGACCACCAGGGGAAAAGGGGGGGCCTGCTCCGGCAGATATAACCAGCCACGCAGGCTGGTTCCCTCCGCATCAAACGTCACATCGCTTCTCATGGTGTTCACCTTTCTCACGCGCTCTGCGGCGAGCATGCCTTTCACACAGATCGACCAGAATCGTCAGAACCCTGTCCATTTTTTACCAGGTTCGCAACGCTCAGGCCGTCTGCCCTTCCTCCGGTTTCAGGGCACTCACTGATGACCAGAGGGCACCGGGATTGACCCGCTCCGGATAGAGCGAGAGCATCTGGTCGTAAAGTTCGCGGGCCGTTGTAGTTGTTCCGACAAGTCGGTCGAAATCGCGAATATACTGCCGGGTCTCTTCGATGATCCTGGGGTCGTCATCGGCTCCCGGTCGCTTATGGCCAGCGATCACGACGTGAGGGCGGAGCGCTTCGATGGTGTCCAGAGCAGCCTGCCACTCGCGGCGCGTGTGCGCGTTGGACTCGGCAAGAAAGAGATGGACGTCGTTGTAGACGGCATCTCCTGCGACCACCAGGCCAAGAGACGGGACATGTAGGCATGTCGTGTGGTCCATATCGGTATGTCCGAGGAGCACGACGACCAACTCGTTCCCCTCCAGGTCCAGCACGTTTTCGGTCAGGGCCTCAGCCAGCACCAGCTGATCGGCCAGTTGCCCGGGAAAACGTGACTCCCAAAACGATGCGAGAAATGGCGGCGCTGCTTGCTGGCGCATGGTCTCGACGACCTCTGGCCTCGCCACTAGGCGGGCGCGCGGAAAGCGCTGGAGAAGGGTCGTCGCGCCAAAGAAATGGTCGCCGTGGCCGTGTGTCGCGTAGATGGTGGTCAGGCGCTTGCCGTGCGCTTCGACCCACGTTCCCAGAGCGTGCGCCTGCGCGACAGTGAGCAAGGCGTCAATCAGCACGGCGTCCCTTTCCCCACAGATGAGCGTCGCCGAGGTCGGCGACCAGAGCCGCTGCTTTTCGCCTGGAGGCGGGTCGAGGTTTGCAAGAGGGAGGCTTGGCGTGACAAACACCTCCCAGTGAAGCTCACGGCCGCGCGTTTCGCTCTCAGTCATCGGAGTGTCTCCTTTCAGTCATCGGATTCTCTCTGTTCCTGGATCGGCTCGCGCCACACGGCGGCTCACGGCGGGGTATGCGCAAGCGCTGCCAGGCCAGAGCAGGTTGTCTCATCCAACTACAGGTCAGCTAGGAATGCCGTTCTCAGTATCTGAGCGGAGGAGGTGCCAGAAGCCGCCTGTTGTGGCCTCAAACCGCCTCGCCCTCTTCCATGGCGGGAGCGAGGCCCACAGAAGCGCGGAGTGGAGGAGAGCAGATGGACCCTCTTCGCTCAGCCTGCACTGTCCTTCCAAAAGAGCCCGGCATCCTCCGCGCCAATCATGCGCTTGCCCAGTTCCGCGGAGAAGGCGAGCAACCCGTCTAAAGGACGATGTTGGATCACGACATGGTCGATCTTGCCCTCCTGGTTGGTGGCCAGGATCGTGGAGCCACGGAGAGGCTTACCGCCGAACGCCGTCGCGACCCACTCGACATAACACCGCTGGCCACTACGCGCCTGGTCGGTAAACACTAACGACTCATAGATCTCTGCTGTGGTCCACAACAACTGCCTGACTCGCTCACGACCCACGACCGGCTCGCGCAGGGCAGATGCTTCCAGGACAACGTTCTCGGCAAATTCCTCGGCGAACGCGTTGGCATCCCTGGTAAAAAAGGCGTTTTGCCACGCGGTGAGGGCATCCGCTGGAGGGGGGCAGCGCCCGTTTTCGTCATGGTTTCGCTCCTTCTGCTGCTTTGGCAGCCTTTGCAGAAGCCCAGAGGGAACCTGGATTGACGCGATCGGGGTAGAGGGAGAGCATCTGGTCGTAAAGTTCACGAGCCGTTGTCGTTTCATGGGCCAAACGGTTGAAATCCCGAATGTACTGTCGAGTCGCTGCAATATGCTCAGGACCATCGGCATTCTCGGGATTCTTATGGCCCGCCACCACGGCACGGGGTTGGAGAGCCTCAAGTCTGTCAAGAGCCGCGATCCAATTGAGTCGACTCTGCTCGCTTGTCTCCGCCAGGTACGGATGAATGCCATTGTAGACCGCATCTCCCGCCACAATCAGGCCGATGGAGGGGACACACAGAGACGTGGAAGGGTCTGTGTCGGTAAACCCGTCGTCGATCACGACCAGTTGCTGCCCTTCGACTTCAAACGTCTCGCTGTCTAGAGCTTCGGGAACCACGAGAGGCTCCGGAATTTGCCCCGGAAATCGTGCCTTCCAGAAGCTGTTCAGGTACGCGGGATCAAGTTGCGTGTGCATTACCTGGACCACAGCAGGCGTGGCAACAGCTCTGGCGTTCGGAAAATGATCCTGGACGATCTTGATCCCAAAGGTATGATCACCATGCGCATGGGTCAGATAGATCGTGGTAAGGTGTTTCCCGCGCTTCTTGATCCACTCCACCAATTGTTGGTTCTGGTCAACGGTCACAAAGGTATCAACCAGAACGGCATCCTGGGAACCTGCTATCAGCGTGGCCGTATTGGCGACCCATTGCAACGATTCCGTCCCTGGTGGGATATCACGGGTGAGACTGGAACGCTTTAAAGCAAACACATCATAGGTAAGCGTTGAGCTTTGGGTTGAGAATGATGTCATGGGTGCTTCCTCCTCTAGAGAATATGGCAACCGAGGGCATTTTCAATCAAGGAAGACGTTCCTTGATTGAAAGCCTCTTTTTGTTAGCAGAAAGATCTACTGCTTCTCAGGGACGAGGAGTACCTTCCCTTGTCGGCCTACGGCTTCTGCCTGGATGACCGCCGCGCCAATCTCGTCAAGAGGGAAGGATTGGGCCGCGGAGGTCGTGAGAATCCCTTCGCGCAGCAGCGTGACAATGTCCTGCACCAATTGACGTCGTGCTGTTTCATCCAGCCGGGGCAACCAGTAGCCAAGCCAGAACACTTCCAGGATGCGCCAGCCTGCTAGAATGAACCGTGGGTCAGCCCCGACGCGGATGGGTTCTCCCGTGAGGGACCCATAGACCAGCATCCGGCCGTCATCGCCCAGCGCCTGGTACATCTGCGTTTCGGTTTCTCCGACCACCGGGTCGATGGCATATTTCACTCCCTGTGAACCGACGATCCTGCGCACTTGTTCGTCAATGGGCCCTTCTGTAGACACAATGACAGCATCGGCTCCCAGGTTCTCCAGTTCCGTTACCGCTTCACGGCGACGGACGATATTCACCGTGCGGATGCCATCGCGTTGGGCTAGTCGGATAATCATGCGTCCCAGTTCGGACCCGGCTGCCGATTGGAGCAGCCATTCGCCCTTGGAGATAGCCAGGATGTGACGTAGCATGAGAATGGCTGAGGCCGGGTTGATGAAGAAGGAGGCAATTTGCTCATCCGGAAGATGGTCAGGAACCGGCAGCAGCGCATGGGCAGGCACCACGGCATACTCGGCCCAGTTGCCACCAGTCTCTCCATTGATCACCGCGACGCGTTGTCCAGGAACAGGGTGGTCTGCATGCGGACCGAGTGCATCGACGATGCCAATCCCCTCAAATCCCACAGGAGAGGGAAAATAGGGTTGCACCCCGGCATAGTGGCCTCGTACAAACAGCAGATCTGAGGGGTTGACGGGGCTTGCCAGGATACGCACACGCACCTCCCCCTTTCCGGGTTCAGGCAGGGGCAGGTCCTGAACGGTCAGCACCTGTGCCGGCTCACCATAGTGAGTGAATTGAATTGCTTTCATCTGTTTCTTCTCCTTTGTACTCTCGTTCACACCAGTGATGACACCAAAGAGCCCCATCAATCCTGGGCATCATGCTGAGACTGGAGGGTGCTGGTCCATAAGGAGAAAGGCCACCGCAACCGCGACCTCTTCTTCTAGCTACCAGAGCGCAGCGTGACCAAAAGCGCGGAGATCAACCCTTGAGCGAGCTCTCAAAGCCTGACCCTTCCGCTGGCGGGCCTCCATCCAGAAGAGGCTTTGCTCCGCTCTCGAAAACGGACAGAATCAGCAGCAAAGAGGCGCTGCCTGGAGAAAGCTTTTGTTCATGCTTTCTCTTTCGCCTGAGCTTTATATAATCATCGTCATATATGTTAAAGGATAGGTAATGGTGGTTCGTCTGTCAAGGTGAGCGCATGGTTTTGCAGGGCTTTCCATTTCTCACAAAGGGGTTAAAAAAGAAAAGTTTCCCTTACAGAATAGAAAAACCAAATCACTCTCAAGGAAAACGCTGCATGGACTAGAGCGGTACTGTCAATTTAAACGGAAAGCCTCCAAAAAGCAGGACGGTATGATACAATCGATGCATGAAAAAGAATGAAGCAGCTTTCCTCTACAAAGGTTTCCGTTTTCCCTCCGAAATTATCGGTCATGCTGTCTGGTTGTATGTTCGCTTCTCGCTCAGTTTTCGCGATGTGGAAGAGCTTTTAGCACAACGAGGAATTGTCGTGACCTATGAGACGGTCCGGCAATGGTGTCTCAAATTTGGGCAAATGTGCGCCAATGCATTGCGCCATCATCATCCTCGCTGTGGCGACACGTGGCATCTGGACGAAGTTTTCCTTCCCATCAGGGGCAAGAAGCACTATCTGTGGTGAGCAGTAGATCAGGATGGCAACGTGTTGGATATCCTCGTGCAGAGCCAGCGCAACACAAAGGCAGTCACACGCTTCTTCCGCAAACTGCTCAAAGGGCTAAAACAAGTTTCTTGAAGAGTGGACAAGTATCCCTTTCTGTTGACATCTGTTGCTCTTGCGTTCGTCCCTCGTTTCTGCTAGAATTGCTCCTCGTACGGTGAGTGACACCGGAAGGGACGCCTGTGGAGATCCTGTAAGACCTGGTAGATCCAGGCACGTTGTTCGTTGAAGCAGGAACCGAACGCCAGATAGGGCTTGTCCGTATGTGGGTCAGTTTCGGATAACGGCTACTCTCTGTTCCACGCGTGATCATCACCGATACACTCAAGAGCTATGGCGCGGCCAAACGCGAGATCTTGCCAAGCGTGGAGCATTGGCAGCACAAAGGACTGAACCATCGAGCCGAGAACTCCCACCAACCCACGAGACTGCGGGAAAAGAAGATGCGGCGCTTCACATCAGCCAAGCATGCCCAACGCTTCCTCTCTGCTGATCGCGCCCATTGCTGGGTATTTCCAGCTGCGACGCCACCGTTTGCGTGCCGAAGAAGATTGTCCCCTGTGACAGGGCCGATTCCAGCAATGGAATGAGGTGACAGGGGTGAAACTGGCCGCATCATCCCAGAGGCATTCCCATCTTTCTTTGCATTTCAATGCCTCACTTCATTCTAGCACATCAATATATGCTATCCCTGTAACGGTAGGTAGGGCCTCTCGGCCTTTCCCCCGTTCCAATCGGAGCGGGCGAGTTTCCCCGCACTCCGCTTTCCGTACTTGTCCCTGTGACCCATTTTGAACCCTTCCCATGCAAGACCAAAGCCCTGTCTTCCTGGTAGACCACGCTCAAGTGGCTTCCCACCGACATTTTGGTATATGTAGGTCTACTTGAGTCGGTGACTTTCCTGGCAGACCTTCGCCTTGCCCAACCCATTGCAGGTCGTCATTTGACTACTACGCTGCCTCCGCCCTCTGTCCTGCACGCTAGCATTCTCGCGTCCCTTTCAGGTCAAGCAGTTGCAGAGTTCCCCAATTCCGTTCGGATGTGTTCTCACAACCCGTAGCTGCCTCCTCTACGCCAGGTGTTTTGTGGTCTACTTTTTCACGAAAGTTCGTATCCACATCGGGATACTCCCCCACCTGTATTCGCAGCAGGTGAGACCAACACCGTCGCCTTTTGGCTGAAGTGTCTCAACCGATTTCACTTCTTTCAACTGACGACGCTTCATACAGAGGTTCCTCGCGTCAGCATAGGCCGCAGGGTGAGCCCGATCTCTCTGGTCAGTTCCAGATATCGGTACATTGTCAGCGGCCTTCACACCTCGAAGAGTGCCACTCCTCGACGCATGCCGCTTCACCCTTCCATCGTTCTCCAAATGGAGTCCTTCTAGACAACACTTCCGCCCGTTAGTGGGCGCACGCGAATAAGTTGACAATATCCCAGTTTGAGCGATATTTGCACATGCATGAGAGAGAACTCCTTTGGTCAGCAATGTCATTTTCTTTTCTTCTCACACAACGAGTTTCTCTCTTTTTTTACCCCTGGCTTTTGGTCAGAACCAATGAGGGTCAAATATGTCCGCATAAGCCAGTATACTGTCTCCATAAGAACATTCTTTGGAGGAACGATCCATGTCTGGAACACATGATTTCGATTTTTGGCTGCATACCTGGGATGTGGTGAATAAACGCAGAAAGATCCGCTCGCTTTATGATCATCCTGATGACAATCACGAGGCGGAGTGGGAAGAATTCCCAGGCGTTGCCGGGATGGGGGCGAAGTACTGTGATGATCGCGTGATGGTAGATCATTATGAAGGTCACTACCCAGACGGACGGGTGACGAAAGGTCTCAACGTTCGGACGTTCGATCCAACGACGCAGGAATGGTCGCTGGTCTGGCTCGATAATTACCAGCCAGCAGACTTTACTCCTCTGGTGGGCAAATTTCAGGATGGCGTGGGCCGCTTCGAGCAAGTCATTCACCTGCATGGCAAGCCGGTCCATGTCCGCTACATTCTGGACAACTTTACCGAAACCTCCTTGCGTTGGCAGCAGGCTTTTTCCCTGGATGGCGGAGAGACCTGGGATACCAACTGGATTATGGAGTTCACCAAACGTCGCTAATGCTTACCATCTAAGGGTTTGTGAGAGGAGCGCGCTCGTCGCGCTCCTCTCAATTCGTGCGCTCTTACGATGCCGCTGCCAGACTTTTTGAGGAAGAAGAGAGACCTGTATGACATCTATTGCTCTGGTGACCTCTAGTGACGCACCAGCATTGAGTCCTGATGACCAGTTGCTTATTGAGCCACTCCAGGCGCGCGGATTGACGCCTCTGGCGGTCGCTTGGGACGATCCCACCGCCCAGTGGGAGCAGTTTGAGAGTATTGTGTTGCGTTCGACCTGGAACTATCATCGCTGCCTGGAGTCCTTTTTCTCCTGGCTCGACCATCTGGAAACCTTGCAGGTTCCGATCTGGAATCCTGTTCCAGCACTGCGGTGGAACGTGCAGAAAACCTATTTACGTGATCTGGCACAACTTGGCATCCCAACAATTCCCACCTTTTGGATAGAACAAGGGGAAACCGCATCTCTTGCGGCTCTCCTCAAGCAACTGCCATGGCGGGAAGCGGTTATCAAACCCATAGTAGGGGCCTGTGCTTCGGATGTCTGGAGAATTCAGGCCACGGAAATTGATCAGGCTCACGGGGCGCTCTCTGCGCTTGCCCAACAGAAAGGGCTGATGCTCCAGCCTTTTCTGCATGAGGTCCAGCGGGAGGGAGAATATTCTTTTGTCTTTCTGGGGGGAACATTAAGCCATACCGTCTTAAAACGCCCTCAGCAGAATGATTTTCGGGTACAACCGGTGTATGGGGGAACATGCCTGCATGTCGTGCCGGCACCCGCTCTGTCTGAACAGGCTGAGGAAATCTATCAAGCGCTGCCCCGCCCGCTCCTCTATGCACGCATTGATGCGCTTGTGCAAGAAAACCGATTAGTGGTTATGGAAGTGGAACTCACCGAACCAGATCTCCTTCTGAGATTTGACTCATGTGCCCCTCTTCGGTTCGCACAGGCTTGCTCTGACCATTTTTTGGAGAGGAAGGAAACCCTGTCCCATTGAGATCAAGCCATCGCGTGGAGAGGAGCTGAGCATTTTCTTCTAACCTGACTCACCGATGGGGTTCCCTGAAATTTGTAGAACTTTGCGGCAAAAAGGGGCGCGACATGCTTCATAGATACAATAGCAAGAATTGCTTCACAAAGTGGTTTAAGTTGAAAGGAAACTGTTCTCGATCTCTCGGTCGGCGAGGGCGCGCAAGGTCACATCCCCATTCCTGCTTTTTTGCCTCTTCCCTTCACGTGTCTCGGCGGAATGTCATGCATCTGATCAATGCTCCACTTGCTTGAACAGATACTGCCAACCTATGCTTCACAGAGGATGGATGAGTTGTCGACTGTGAGAGGAGAGTGTACGTCAATTTTTTGCAATGCAGAACAATCACCAGCAAGGTGACAAATTGATGACAAAAGTACGGGAAAAGTTCACCTTTCTGCCATCTCAGGTCGCTATACTGGAACCTGTACCCTCATTCTTAGGGCACCAGACGAGAGGATAGGAAGTGTAGGAGGAGAAATAGTTCATTTTTTCAACAAAGAGAAAGCAAAGGAGAAAGAACCTATGGCAACCATTCTTCCCAAAGAGCAGCTTCAGAATGGCTACCTGTTTCAAGGAAAGGACTATGGAGATATACCCATTTCATTTTTCTGGATGCAGCTTCCGCCTGATGGAGGACCCAAGCTGCACTACCACCCGTACGACGAGATTTTTATCGTTCTGGAGGGTCGCGCCACGTTCACGGTGGGTGAGAGTACGTTAGAGGTCGAGGCAGGAAACGCCGTGATCGGGCCAGCCAATGTGCCTCACAAGTTCAGCAATGCGGGTTCGGAGAGCTTGAGGATCATCACGATCCATCCGAGTCCAAAGACCATCGGAACGCGAGTTGAGGGCTGAGACGAGGAGGGCATCATGAACCTGTGAAGCATATTTGGCTCATGCGCTCTTTCCGAAACGGTGCGTAACGTGAAGCGGTAATTGCGGCGGTGGGGGCAAGGGAGGGGCCTGCGAGAGGAGGGGTAGATTGACGTGCGGAGGGTGCGTGGGCATGGGCCGTATGTATCGTATCGGTGGCGCTCTCCAGGGTCGAGGGAGGTGCAGCGTGCATTGATATGGGCGCTCTGAGAGCCTCTTGTGTGAGTTGGCGCTTGACGCGGGTCTGGAGCCGTCGCGTTGATGCGTGTGAGACCGGTGTGGTGGTGGGAACATGTTTTGAAAATGCTGTGAGCCTGGTGCGTAAGAGGCTGGGCAGCGCGTGAGCTGCGGCGGCTTTGCCAGGCGTGTGTGTGTCACTGGCAAGAGCTGGGGCGACCTGGAGAAGATCCGCTTCAAGATGCACGCGCTGGCGTGCTCGTCTTCTACCATGTGTCAGGCTGAGAGGCTGTAAAGAAGTAGTTCGCAGTAGACCTATCTGGTAAGCTAGCGGATACGAGAACCAGAAAAGCTTCTCAAACAGAGCTTTGTGAGAGCGAGTGATACATTCTTGAACCCTTGCTTCTCGTTTCGATGTGCAGAAAAATGATGTTGATGAGATTGAGTGCATTTCAAGAGCACTATAGTTTACATGATAGTCCGATAAACAGCCTCCATTTTTTCCCTGAGCAAGGCAAATTGATAGTAGAAGTGGATATTTGCGATGATGGGCAATGGCCATTCCCAAACAAGAGCGATCCTATGCCTCTCACCTTTGTGTTTACAGGCGTTTCTCACTATAGCGTCAGTACGGGTTCTCTTGATTGTGAACAAGATGAAATTCACGATGCTCGTCTTCTTCCGTCAGAGAAACCTGGGAAAGAAATCATAGAATTCGTTCTCTTTACAACATCAAATCAGGGGACAGAAGACGTAAAGTTTCTCCAAATCGAAGCGGAAAGCGTCAACTGGGTCTTTTTTTAACATGCTTCTGTGTTGTACCAATACCAAGAATCTTTTTTCGCGTTCGAGGGGATTGTCTGACGTGTGTGTATCACTGGCAGGAGATGGAGCGACCTTGGGAAGATCTGCGTCAAGGTGCGTGTTGGCGAAGGATGCGTGTGCTCGTGGTCGGGCGTACCGGCGTGTTCGTTCTCGTAACCTCGCCCAGGTGTTAGAAGCCCTAAGGGGTGAATGGGAAGGGGAGATAGTCGTTGAGGAGGCCGAGGCTGATGGTGTATGTATGTGCGTCTTCGCGCCAGCGATAGCGCACATAGGGTCCCAATTGCACGATATGGAAGATGACCTTGTGATACTGGCGTGGGAGGTCGGTAGGTGAGACGCCCTGTGGGAGCAGGGAGACGGCCTCGGCAGGCAGAGCGTGAGCCAGGGCATGTTTTGAGGCTTCGTCGATCCCAGGAGTGCGGTCACTGCCAGCAAGGATTTGAACGGCCTCACTTCCTCCAGAAGCTGATGTTCGTATTATACAAGAATTTGAGAGAACCCCTAGTCTTGACAAATATTGATTGTGAGTGTACACTATCAATATGGAAAAGACATTTGGAAAGCGTACAAGAGTAACTGCACAACAACGGCGGGAAGATATTCTGGCTGCTGCTATCACTGAGTTCAGTGAGAAAGGCCTCTACGGTGCCTCAACCGTGACGATTGCTGAACGGGCAGATATCTCGCATCCTAATCTTTTTCGCCTATTTCCGACAAAGAAGGAGCTGTTCATTGCGTCCATCGAGCGCGTCCTCGAGCGTATTAAACGAAAAATGATCGCAACTGGGAAAAACCATCCTGAAGCACCATTGCAGGCGATGGCAGAAAGCTGGAACCAGTTGTTGGTTCAACGAGAGGAACTGCTTATATTACTTCAGGGGTATGCAGCCTGTCATGACCCTCAAATCCGACAAGTTATCCGTCGGGCAAGCATAGAGATCTTCTTACAAATAGAGAATCTGCCAACCGTGACCACCGAAAGGGCGCATTTCTTTTATGCTGAAGGAATGTTTCGAATGCTTGCAGCAGCAATGGATCTTGCCGAGCTTGCCGTTGAAGACGAAGCGGCTCGTCGACTTCTGGGTTACTAATGCTTAGGTAGTAGAGGTTGGTTTTCCATGATAGTGACCACTCACAATCATACGGAATGGAATGGATCACCATTTGTAAGTTACTGCTCAATAAGTATCAACTGATGCAGAAAGAGGAACGGATGAGTACATCTCCGCTGGCTTCAGCTTCTCGGCCTATTCGTCGTTATATCGGTTGGGGAATCTTGACCTTCTTGGCTGTTAGCACTGCCATTTTTGTGGCAGGCCGCTATGTGACATTTGATCCTACCGTCAGTCTCATCCCTCTCAATAGGGGCGTGGTTTCCCATTTTGTCGTTCTTGCCCTCCATGGACTAACTGGAGGACTCGCTCTGCTTCTGGGTCCTTTTCAGTTTGTTGCATCCATTCGCACGCGTGCTCCAATTATTCACCGCCTAATAGGGCGTGTCTATCTTCTCTCGGTTATGCTTGGGAGTATCTTTGCATGCTTCTCTGCTCTCGTTTCGACATCTGGTTTCGTAGCACAAGCGAGTTTTCTTTTCTTAGCTGTAATCTGGTGCTATAGTGCGGTTCAAGCGTATGTTTCGATTCGCCGTGGGCAGATTCAACTGCATCGTCTCTGGATGATCCGCAACTATGCCTTAACATTTAGTGCAGTTGCCTTGCGTCTCTGGCTTGTTGGTGGAATAGTCTATCTCAAAATCACAACAGGGAACGTCCCTGAGCCTGTCACATCCACTGATATATATGCCAGTGGTACCTGGATCTCATGGATCGTATCGCTCATCATTGCTGAATGGTTTCTCATTCAACGCAAGCGTATACTCCTCAGCCCGCAAACGAGATCCATCAAGAGAGAGACAAAAGAAAAAATAGTAGCAGAGTAAGAGAAGAGCGAAAAGTGCGCAGTGGCGATTAAACAGGCTATCATAGGAATGAGAAAAAGAGAGATACACGTATGTATAAATAAATAGGCGGGAAAAGGGAACATCAAAGCGTGTTGGGTATTGGAAATGTGAAAGAGACCCAGGAAGAAGCCGATGCACAGATAGGGCGTGTATTGAAGGGGGAACCCGGAGAGGATGCCGCTTCTGCTGGTTTGTTTGGGCTGATGTGTGTGGTGTACTGAGGTACAGGGGAGAGGGAACGTGCAGCGAGCCACACGCGAGAAAGTGAGTGTGCATAACTTTCGAGGGATGTATGCCCGCATCGCCTGTTTCTGGTATGCGCCCCCAAGGTATTGTCAATTTGGTAGTGCAGCTGAGCAATGTGCTAGAATAGCATCATGAAAACAAATGCCACTGCTCACAACTACAAAGGCTTTCACTTCCCACCGGAAATTATCAGCCACGCGGTGTGGTTGTATTTCCGCTTCTCGTTCAGCTTTCGCGATGTCGAAGAACTCCTGGCCCAGCGCGGGATCGTGGTGACCTATGAAACGGTGAGGCAATGGTGCTTCAAATTTGGGCAAACCTACGCCAACGAATTGCGTCGTCGCCGTCCTCGTTGTGGCGACAAGTGGCACATGGATGAAGTGAACCCAAAGATCAACGGGAAAACGCACTCCCTTTGGAGAGCTGTGGACCAGGATGGCAATGTGCTCGATATCCTTGTCCAAAGCCGACGAAATACACACGCGGCGAAACGCTTTTTTCGCAAGCTCTTCAAAGGGCTCCAATACGTCCCACGCGTGATCATTACCGATAAGCTGAAGAGTTATGGAGTGGCCAAACGCGAGATCTTGCGAAGCGTCGAGCACCTGCAGCACAAAGGGCTGAACAACCGAGCAGAACGCTCGCACCAACCAACGAGACAGCGAGAATACCTCATGCGGCGTTTCAAATCTCCTGGGCATGTACAACGGTTCCTTTCCACCTTTGGTCCGATCTTTGATCATTTTCATCCCAAACGCCATCGTCCCGCGGCCAGAGATTACCGCACCTGCATGCAGGATCGCTTCCTGGTGTGGAGCCAGGTGACCGCAGGGAAAGTCACCTAACCGCTCTTTCTCCTCTCCAATCCTCAGCTTTTTCCTCCTCTTTTCCCAAGAGCTCTTCCATTTATTCGTTAAGTTGACAATACCAAGCCCATCAATTTAACACCTAAATAGGGCTTCAAGCGGCCTGTGGAGTCATTTCGCACCGCTAACTCGTACTAGAACATCTGCTGAAGCATCTTTTCTGCGAATTCTGCTTTTTCCCCTTGGCCTCCGACTGCGTAGATGGCGATCGAACGCAGGTTGTCTGGCCCAATACCGACCTCGCGGAGATGCCGTGGTAAGCCCAGGCGAGCGATCAGATCATCCACAGCCATCGCGGCATGTATCGCTTGCGTTGCCTGATCGTCTCCTGGCAATTGGAGAATCTGGGCAATGCGACTGAGTTGTGCGGCATGCGACTCCACCATAGCCTTCATGACAACTGGGAGGGTAATGCAGGAGGTGATTCCATGCGCTACATGATAGGTTGCCCCTATGCTACGCCCGAGGATATGGCTGAGTCCCATTGGTGCATTTGTGCTGCCAAAGAAGCTCATCCACGCCGCCAACTGTAGCTCAGTACGTATCTCTACATCCTCAGGGTGCGCCTGGGACTGAGGCAGGTAGACAAAGAGTTTTCGTATTGCCTCAAGCGCCAGCGCATCATTGATGGGATGAACGCCTGGAGCGTAGAGTGTTTCAACCGCATGGTCCAGGGAGCGAATACCAGACGAGATCCACAGGCGCGGGGGAGTTGCTAGCGTCAGCTCTGCATCCAGAATGACGCTGCGGGGGATCAGTCCTGGATCGCTCACCCCCGTTTTGCGCTGTTGAGTTTCATCTGTATAGCCCGCATCCTTGGCGAATTCCGCGGCTGAGAGTGTCGTGGGGATGGCAATATGTGGCAGGAACTGATGATGCCCTTCGTCGAGCGAGTATGCTACTACCTTGGCCGCATCAATCGGACTCCCTCCGCCAACACTGATCAAGAGATCGATGTGTTTTTCTCGTGCCAGCTCTATTGCTCTCTGAATCGCTGCCATCGGAGCGTGCTCACCGATCTCGTGGAAGACTTCTGCCGATGGTGTGCCAAGTGCCTGCAAGACTTGTTGGATAACATCGGTCTTTGTCGCCAATGTTTTTCCGGTAATGAGAAGGGCTTTCGTCCCCTTATATTTTTGAACCTCATCCGCCAGGTGTTGAATGCTCCCAGCTCCAAATAGAATGTGTTCCTGTGGTAAGAATGTATATTCGCCTCGACGCGTCGTGGTCATTGTCTCTCTCATTCTCTTTCCTGTGCGTTCTCGATAACATGTACCCCTTGAGTGTGTTACTCAAACGCCGCGCGATGTTTCCGGATAAATTCTTCAAGGCCCATAGGCGGCTGCCCGGTGATTTGTTCGATCACTCCGTCTGTGCCGGAGAAAACGCCCGCCGCGTGATCTTGTGCAACTCCAAAGAGATGCTGCGCCTTGTAGGGCGAATCCCTCTTTAACCTTAGCTCGTAGAACGCTTCAAACGATATTCGTTCGTAAACGATGTTTTGCCCCAAGATCTCCGAAACCTTCGCAAATGCCTCAGTATAAGCATACTCCTTGGGACCAAACAATTGGTAAGTTTTCCCTTGATGGGTTGAGGGATTCAGGCCGTTTTTGTCGGGCCTTTGATGAGCTACGCCAATTCTTCCGTGTCCGCATGACGATGAAACAGTCTGTGTCTCTCTCTCAACAACGCACGATGTTTTGCCAACGTCTCGATACCTTGAAGGCTCTGATGCCAACTGCTGAAGCAGAGAGAAATGGAGAGGAGGTGTATCGAACACACGTTGTTCGCTCTTTCCTTCTCAATTCTGACACATCCGATTGATTTGCTGAATATTCCGTGCGGCCAGGCCGGCCCTCCCCTCGACAATTTCGAATTGTACTGGAACGCCGGCTCTGATCGTGCGGTAGCCCTGTCCAGGAAGCGCCGTGAAGTGGAAGAAGATCTCCTCGCCTGCTTCTTCTCTCACGATGATACCGATCCCCGCGTTGGGGTCAAACCAGCGGACGACTCCTTGGGCTATCGGCAAGCCGTTCTCCCCCAATGCAGGACTTCCCTTGAGCCACTCCTGCTGGGGAATACGAATCCGCCGCACCTCTGGCGTGTCATACGCCTCGTAGCGATAATCGGAACGGGTTTCCATGATCGCGCGTAGATCCCGTCGCAGCTCTTCAGTCGTGGGGCGACCCACGAAGTACCAGCCATTATAAATGGTGTGGATGCGCAAGTCTGGCCGCAGCACAAACGTGTACGGCTGCGCACGATAGGCATACTCGCCTTCCGTCTCGTCGAGAATGTTGATCTGTTTGATGACGACCTGCTGTTCATCCGACAAGAACGTCCACTGCGCCCCCAGGCCTGCTCGGAACGCGGCTTGCACGAGCGGTGGATCCACGCTTACCGCCACGAGCTTGCCATAATTCACCGCCAGTTCGCGTTGGAACTCCACGAGTTGCCGCATCTGCTGCTGGTCACGCGGGCAGAAGAACCCGCGAAAGAAGACCAGGATCAGCGGATACCCGTCCTGGAACCCCAGGTGGGTGTCGAGGAAACTGGGCTTAGTGAAGTGGGAGAGTCGCATGGGCTCGTTCTGGTGATTCGGCAGTTCAAAATCGGGGAACTGGTCATCGAGCCGAAGATTGGTGGTCATAATAGTCTACTCCTTTCCCCTCAATACCGGAGCGGTTGGGATGATTTCGTCACTCTCTCGTAAAGCTTCCCTATCATCCTATCTGGTCTTGCGGACGTACGCAAGGTGACAGGGCGTTTGAACCTATAGCGATCTGAAAAGACTGTGTGTTTTTCTGTTACACACGCATTGCGTCAAAACGATTCTGCTCAGGATCTACTCAGAAAGGGAAAAACCTGAGCTGCTCCTCTCTGAACCTCGGCTTCCCTCCTTCTCGGCGCCGCAGGTGGTCGGCGAGTTCCAGCCCATTCATCCCGGGGAGTTGGTAGTCGAGCAGAAACAATGCAGGCGTGATGGTTGAAAGCATCATCAGCGCCCTCTCGCCACTTGAAGCAAGATAGCCTTGATAGGCCGTCTCCTGCTGGAACGTTTCCGGCAGCAGGTTCCCAAGAACGGGATCATCTTCGACAATGAGAATACTCTTGACAATGACAACCTCGCTGCATACCTGTTGTTGGGTAGTCTTCGTGTGCGTTCCTCATGTTCTTTTCTGGGGAAGCATCACCTGAAAGGTTGACCCTTTTCCCGGTTCGCTTTCGACGGTGATGGTTCCCCTATGGTGTTTCACAATCTCCGAGACAATATACAAGCCCACGCCCAGGCCGGGGATCGCTTTCTGCCTGGGATCAGCGACCCGATAGAACCGGTCAAAAATCTTGTCGCGCTTTTCGCGCGGGATGCCCAGGCCGTGATCCTGCACACGGATCGTGACCGCCTCGTCGGAGGCGGAGAGATCCATCTCGATAGTCCGGGCATGAGGAGAGTACTTGATCGCATTACTGAGCAGGTTGGTGAAGACCTGTCCCAACCGGTCTTTATCTCCCACCAGGGAGCAGGAAGTTGCGCCACGTACCACAATGGTATGCGTCGCCTCGATCTGTTGCATCGTGTCGGCCACCTCATGGAGCAAGGCGTCGAGATCGACTCTCTCCTGCCGATACCCCAGTTTGCCAGCCTGGATTTTGGAGACGTCCAGCAAGTCTTCCACCAGCCGGATAAGTTTGTTGATCTGGGTTTGCATGCTAGAGAGAGCTGGAGCCTGGAGGCTTTGCTTGACCAGTTGCTGGTGCAGCAAGGAGGTCTGCAGTTTCAAGGCCGTGAGTGGATTCCGCAGTTCATGGCTGGCCATGCTGATAAAGGCATCTTTGCGTTGTTCGAGTTCCTTGCGCGCCGAGTTATCCAGCACAAAGGTAATCACCTGGAATGAGTGATGCTGTAAGAGGACCCCGCCCACGAGCACGGGAAGGCGACTGCCGTCTTTGCACACGTATTCTTTCTCATAGGGCGTCAGCGACTGCTGGGCATCAAGTTCCTGCTCGGCCTGCTGAGTACGAGCTAGATACTCTGGAGAGGTCATCTGCATCCAGTTCATACGCCCCTCGCGGAGATCTTCTCGTGTATAGCCAGTCATGCGCAGAAAGGTGTCGTTGGCATCCACAATCTGCTCCTTTTCGCCGACAAAGATCCCGATAATGCTAGAGTTCATCAGGGCGTTCGCTTGTTCCCGACTCTGGCGTAAAGCTTCCTCGATGCGCTTCTGGTCATCAATATCAGTGCCAGTGCCGAACCACTTGATGATCTGACCCGTTTCATCGCGGACTGGGAGCGCACGGGTTAAATACCAGCGGTACTCTCCAGTCCGTCCATCCTTAAGACGATATTCGTTCTCGTAGATATTCCCTGTTCTAAGTAATTGGTGACGGAGCGCCAGTGTCCGCTCAATGTCCTCTGGATGCACGAACTGACGCCATATATCGTCTCCTTCGAGGGTAAGATTGGTCAGCGTTACGTCGCGATAACGCTGATTCGTGTAGTCTAGACGGCCGTCGGGCCACATGGTCCACACCAGTTGCGGCACCATTTCGGCGAGCGTGCGAAAGTTCTGCTCACTGGTTTTGAGTTGCAGTTCAGCCTGTTTCTTCTCCTCAATGTCAGTGTTGGTGCCAAACCACTTCAGGATCGTGCCCTGCGCATCTTTGAACGGCACTCCTCTGGCAAGGAACCACCGATAGCCTCCGGTCGTGCCATGGCGTAGGCGCAGTTCCGCTTCATAGGGCCCGCCTGCCTGGACGGCGCTCTGCCACACCTCCAGAATGCGTTGTTGGTCATCGGGATGGATGGCCTGGAGCCAGCCATTCCCTTGAGCTTGTTCGGCGGTCATATTGGTATAGTCACGCCAGCGTTGGTTCGCGTATTCAGAAGAGCCATCGGGGCGCCTCATCCAGACGAATTGGGGGATGGCATCAACCAGGACACGGAGTCCTTCTTCGGCTCGTTTGCGCGCGGTGATATCCAGTCCTGTATAGATGAGGTACTCGACCTGTCTGTCAGCATTCAGATGTGGAGTCATCGTCACTGCAAGATCCAGATACCACCCCTCTTGCGGGCGTATCCTGGTCTCAAAGTGCACGATTTCTCTCCGACTGGCTTGTTCAATCGCCGCGCGTAATTGCTGCTGGACAGGTGGAGCATATGACCACCAGGGAGTTTCGGTGAACGGGTTCCCAACCACTTCCTCTCGCCTGAGGTGTGCGTCCTCTAAGAGGCGCTGACTGATGGCCAGGACTATCCCATCAGGGGTTAAGATCACGAGCTGGTCAGCGATAGTCTCCAGGATATCAGTGTAGAGCTGTTCGCTGAGGGGAACCATCTCCTGACGTCGAGCTCGTGCTCTCACTTCGTGGAACTGCAAGGTGAGTCCCCCATAGTCGGAGTGAGTTGCACGTGCAGCCTGGTCTGGGTTATGGGAGACCAATACTCCACCTCGGTCGGCTCTTGGGTCTGCCTGGTCTTGAGTACTGCCTGATAGAGTGAGGGGCTCACGAGTTGTGGAGCACCGCGCCAGAAGAGGTTCCCCAGGAATTGCTCTCGTGATGCGCCGAGCATGGTCTGCGCGCTCGCATTGGCATACACAATCGTTGTGGCGTCATCGACAACAAACAACGCATCGGGAAGCGCCTCAAGCGTGCTGAGGAGCGTTTCACGCGATGTGAGCATGCTTGACTCGCTGCTTTGTGGGTTGAACATCATACTGTCTGTCTCCCTTTCACGTATCCCCATCCCTGGTGGCAAAGAGGTTTTCCCGCTTTGAACCTCAAGAAATATCATGCAATGGAGATGATCCCTCTTCTGCCACATCGGTTGTAACAAGCTATGAAAAAGTGTGTGTATGCAATACGTGCTTTTCCCTGAAATGGCCCAGGGAAGATGCTCATTGCTCCTGGGCCATTTCAGGGGCGGCTTTTATGGCTATCCGTTGCAGCGCTTCTTTACAACGGGAAACCGCCTCTCCAAGAAAACAAATAAGGAAAACGGGTTCTTGAGCCATGCGAAATATTTTCCGTACCCTGTTTTTGCTCAAAGTCACTGCCCACATACATCCAACGTCATAGTGCGAGATGTCCTCCTTGCACTCTGGCGACGAGCGTTGTCGTCACATCGGTCGTGTCGATGGTCTCGCTGAGCGCTCCCGCACGTTGGGTCTGCTCAAGGGCTGCGCTGATTTCCTGTTCGGTAGAGAGAAAGTAGGAGGAGATAGGATGGCGTAATGCTTCTTGGCTGAGGACCTCTTCCTGAATCATTCTCCCCAGGCGACAATCGCGGGTATTGTCAACTTCCATTTTTCTCTTGATGAGGTTTCACCACTGAACCTTCATTTGAGGTCTTTCAGAGGGCTTTCTTCCGAGAAGATTTTGGGCCGGCGTCCACTTCTCTCCTGAATTTCTGACGATAAACTCAACAATTTCCCTTGCGTTGACAATATCTCCACATGGTTTTTTAGGACTTGACCATAGAGGGTCTTCATCTTGATACATTGAGCACGATTTTTCCTTGATGGTGCCGCGTCTCCAGTCGCTCATGAGCCTGCCTGGCCATGGCGAGGGGAAACACCTGATCAAGGTGAACCGTCAACTGACCATGGTTCCACCAGCTTCGTCAGTTCGGCCAATTGTCGCCCATCAGGGCGGATGTAGAATACGTGCGTGTCAATATGACAGGTGGGTGTCACCTGCTCAAGGTCGACAATGGTGACGAGCCGTCCCCTCTCGCGTACCGCCTGCATACTTCTTGCCGCTGTCTCTCCCCCAACGCAGTCCAGGACCGCATCGATGCCCTCAGGATGAGCCGTGTGGACAGCCTCCGCGAAGTCCGTTTGCGTATAATCAATGAGTTCGCTTGCTCCCAGTTGCTGAAGGTATGGGTGGTGCTCGCTCCTTGCAGTGACCATGACGTGTGCTCCAACGTGCGCAGCCAGTTGGAGCACACGTGCCGGTTCCTCCCGCCGCACCGGTAATCAAGAGCGTTTCTCCCGGTTGGATCTTCAGCTGTTCGAAAATCGCCTGGTAAGCGGTCAGCCCGTTGGCGGGAAGGGCAGATGCGTGCAGGGCATCAAGCGACGAGATTCGCAGGGACAGCCACGGCAGAAGCAGAATGACCAATGCCGACCTAGTAGGTTGCGCAGATCATGTGGGTTCCCACATCCTATCCTGTGACTGCCTCTCCCACCTTTGCAATGATCCCTGCTGATTCCCAACCAAGCACGAGCGGAAACTGTTGCCCATCTAATACGACGCTTCCTCGCCGCACTTTCACATCCCGACGCCGGCTGCCTGGACGCTGATGAGGACTTGCCCAGGACTACAGGGTGGCACAGGCAGATCCACAAGCTTGAGTTGATCAGGGCCGCCAAAGGCGGTAATGGCGATCGCTTGTATGCGTTATTCTTTGTCGATCACTGTTTTCTCTTCTTTCTGCAATGCAGCTCTCGTGCTCTTGTCTTGTACTGACACCAAGAAGTATATTCTGATAAAGGACCTGTTAAAAGAGCCATTTTCAGATAGGTGAAAGGGGCCATTTAAGAAAGATTTTGATTCATACAGGGGCTTTAAAGAGAGCAGATACAGCATATCTAAAAGATCAATACCTGGCAAAAGGCCAGGTATCGCTCTTGACCAGTGTTGTCGCGAAGGTGGTGAGTCCAGCTTTGACAGCAGCATAATCTTTCTTGAGCCCCCGAGCAAGGTTCTTCAACTCGGAAACTTCTTGCTGCTCAATCTGCGCAAGCCAGGTATCTACCCGCGCTCCCTGCCGCTCTCGAAGCATGGTGGCAAATCTTGAAGCAGAGTACATGTCTGAGCAATGAGTGGGTCGGCTTCACACAGTCGTGCTAGATAGGCATTTTGCCAATCGAGTCGTTGTTCCTCTGTGAAGTCATCCATCGCACCACTTGCAAAGCCGTCGGTAGCGGACGCACTTGTGCATCTTTTTGGTGGCAATGGTTGCTGGAGTCGGCCCAACCCGTTTGAAACCTCTTGGTTTCCTTTTTGTCGTACGCAAATTCTTGAGGAAACGGCTCACATTGGACATGGAGGCTGTATATCCTCTTTCTACGATTTCTCTGTACAGTTCAAAGGCGTTACGACACTCATCATTCCAACGTTCGATCAGGTAGGGCTTGAACGAAAGAGGCATTAAATTTTCGGATAATAAGCAATCAAACTGTATTTTTCATCAACTCTGCGGAAGATCCGTTTTATTCTGCGCACGGTCGTTTGGTACCAAACGACCGTGAGGATCATTGCCTTCGTGATACTTCCCGAAGTGGCGCCCCAAGTGCAGGCCCATAAGCAACGCACCCAGGCCCAAGACACTGATCTGATCGAGAGCACGGATATCAAAGATGCCGACTCGGCAAAGCAGAAAATACATGATCACCAGGTTGAGCAATCCTCACAGAACATTGACCGTTGAAGACGTCAGTTCTTAACCAAGCGGTTTCGCAAAGGGGCTTTGAAATGCTCGTCCCGTTAACCCGTTGACCAGATGCGGCAGCGCATTGATGAGAAAAGCCCCCCCCGAAGAAGTAGGAAATGTTATACAGCCATCCCATGAAAAACCTCCAAATGTTTGTTCGACGAGTTCGGTTGAGGGCTTGCCACCTATACATCATCTCTGGGAACATGTGGGAACACAGCTTGAGAGCATTGTTAGACCAACGGCACCCAAATCACATGACCAATGACAATAAAGATGAGCAGCACGAACAAGGCTAGCGTTAAGCCCGGCGACTCTTTATGGGTCAGATGGTGAATGGTGGCACCAACCATCACAATACTGAGACACACTGCTGCGGCAATCGTTAAGACTGGTACAATCCCCGTTGCAACTGGCAAAACGAGTCCCAATGCTCCTAAAACTTCAGCACCCCCAAGCAAACGCATGGGAAGAGGAATAGTGGCATCAGCGTCTCCAGTTTTCTTCCCCGGCCTTGTGCTCCTAATAGTTTTGAGCCCTCCAATCACGAAAAAAACAAGTGCGACAGTCACTTGACTGATCCAAAGTGCAATACCCATGAATATCGTTCTCTCTTTCAACGACAGGTGTAGGATGACCAGCATCTATGGTATAAACCATAACTGTTGGGTATAATACTACCGTGCCTTGTGCAAACGATCAACACACAATGTGGCCCTGGTGTTGGTTAACCAACACCAGGGACAAAAAGTTGGGGAAGTCAGATAGATGTCACAGACCACACCACCTCTGGACCCTCGGGTTAGGCGAACGCGCCAGTTCCTCCAAAACGCGTTTCGGGAACTGCTCAGGGAAAAAAGCATCGAGAGTATCAGCATCCAGGAGATCACCGGGCGTGCTATGATCAATCGCGCCACGTTTTATGATCACTTCACCGATAAATATGCACTCATGGATTCCATTGTTCGTGAGCAATTCCAGCGGGAGATTGCGGCGTATCTGCCACCCAATCCTGGCTGGAATCGTCACAGTTTGCAGGCGTTAGTCCGGGGCATCTTTCTTGCTCTCCAAGAGTTACACCAAGAGTGCAACCTGGGGGAAGTTCGATTTGCAACGCTTTCCAAACAAGCAGTGCAACAAGAATTGGCAGCACTCATCCATGGATGGCTTAAGACCGCAAAGCGACTCCCGATGAGTCAAGGAGTGCGACCAGAACTTATTGCTTCAACAATCAGTTGGGCGCTTTTTGGGCTTGTAGAGGAGTGGAGGCATGGTGAACTTCCCCTGTCTGCTGATGAGATGACGCATCAATTCTTACTGGTCATGACCGAGGGCCTAGCTCATCTTGCGCCAAACTTTTTACCAGAGTAATTAGAAAACCCAACTTCGAGGAGAAAGAACCACCCATTTCAACTCAAAACCATTTTGTGAAGCACATCTACCGCTCGCTCTCTTTGTGTCTATTTGGGAATTCCATCTTCGCTCCTGGGCGTGATGTGATCAATATCAATCACATCCAAATCCCCAAAGAGTAGCCCATACCACCAACATTTCCCTGTTGTTTGCGTAACAAGGCTCCCTTTACCCTGACCAGATTGCTCGCACGGTCATGAAACAGTGGGATTGCAAAACATGTGTCTCTTTGAGGAAACAATTCTCAACAAAGAGACATACATACTATAATTGCTGCTTCATGGTCAGCATCCACATCGCTCGCTCAATGACTCCTCGCCCTCTTACTGATTGGAAACGTCTTGGTCTACTGCTCTAGGCCAGCGCTTGTATCTGGGTATGTAGCCGCATCAGTGCAGATGAAAGATGTTCCATGGGCAAGTGCTCCAGAATGAGGGGGAGATCCGGACGACGATGTTTTAAAAAGGTAAAGTACGGGCGGAAAGGAAAGACGCCATACCCAAATTCTGGCGTGTCGACTTCTGCGCCGTCTGCGCTGACATCTTTAAGATGAGCGAGGGTGAAATGCTGCTCAAAACGAGCGAGAAAATCGCAAACAACCTGTTCGCTCTGAGGTAACAGGTCACGCGAGAGATAATTAAAGGGATCAAGGACGACCTGCAAATGTGGCGTAGCAAAATGAACAAGCACCTCTTCCAAGGCATCTACGGTATGGATCACATTATTCACATATCCTTCCAGGGCGAGAACCGAACCATATTGTTCAGCAGTTCGGAGGAGTTTTTCAAGCGTTACATATAAACGTTCCCGAACCTCCACACTCTGGTTAACCGAGGATGCAAGCCAATCACTTTCGTTTGAGTAGGTGCCTGTCTCGGTCGCAACGATTGGCGTACCCAGGAGCGGAGCGAGGCGTAAGCATTCCTTGAGGAAAGTCAGATTGGTCATGCGTTTTACCTCGTTGGGGACAACCAGATTCCGATATCCTGCGAGAGCAGTAATCTTGATATTATGCGATTGCAGTTGCTGACGCATCTCGACAGCGAAAGCGGTATCGGCTACCGCCTGCTCGAGGAGAGGGCCACCGAGTTGAACACAGGATAGACGATGCCTTTGACAAAAATGTATGAGAGCAGGCAAGGTGGTGAAATCATATGTAAAGATGCCTACTTGAGGCCAGGAAGTTGTCATCATCTCTTCATCTCCTCATATGGAACAACCTCACCATTGTGCTCTGCTGATTGGCAAGCGGCGAGGGTCATTTGTAGTGAGCGTAAGGTATGGCGAGCCGAGTGGTACGGTTCTCGATCTTCCTCGATGGCACAAAGCAGTTCCCCCATCGTTCCCGCAAAACCATCTGGGAACCACTGACCTTTCAAAGGGTAGCGAGAGGAAATACCATCGCGTTCAAGCTCGACAAAATCATTCCCTTTGCCCAAAATACTGCCACGAATGATTCCCTGTGTACCGTGGAGCCAGAAGGGATGTCCATCACGTTGGGTTTGAGAACAACCCACACTTCTAATCATGGCATGGGCTCCATTCGCATAAACAAATTCACACCACATCCCCCAGTCAGCTTTACTCTCCATCGGCTGATCTGGAGTCCGATATTCACGTGCTCGGATGCTGGTAAGCGGAGTATCAGCGAGCCAACAATGAATACTATCGATCCAATGGAGCCCATAGTCATAAATGGCCCAGTGGGGAATGGTGTCAAACACTGTTCCGGTCACCCACTCAAAGCGCGTATCAAACAGATGTGTCACCGCTAACACCTCACCAATAGCCCCTTGCTGGACCAATTGCGTCGTAATTCGCCACGGGGGAGCCCAACGTCCGTTCTGATTCACCGCAAGTGTGAGATGGCGACGCTCTGCCTCCTGAATAAGTTCCTGAGCGGTGTGCATATCCAATGCAAAAGGCTTTTGCGAGAGAACATGTTTGCCAGCCTGTAATGCTTTCAGGATCAAACCCGCTCGCTCTGCCGGGTGGGTAGCAATATCAACAACCTCGATATCCGATGAAGCGAAGAGGTCATCCACGCTGGCAAACGCATGCCGTACATGAAAACGTTGCTGCACAGTGCGCATGGCTTGCTCAGATATGTCATAGACACCAACTATATTGAGGCCATATTTTTCATATGCTGGTAAATGTGCCGTCTGGACGATATGCCCGCAACCAATAATCCCGATGCCTGATCGTTTTCCTCTTGGGAAACGTGGTTCATCGTCAAGAGTAAATTGCATAGGTGATTCTTTTTCACTCCTTCCTGAGCTATCACGAAATCAACGATACCTTGACAATAGCAGAAAGCCGTGCCACAATCTTCCTGCATTGACAAGCATAGTTCTGATATTCTCACAAACACTTCAAGGGCAAGATGGTTATGCGACAGGTGGTCTACGATGTGCTCGGTGTAGCGAGCGGTTCATCCAGTGGGGTAGGAGATAATCCGCTCCACCGTCATCAGGAAATAGAACTCAATTTCGCGGAGCAAGGAGCAGTCACCTATCTCTTTGGAGGCAAAACCATCTCTATTCAAGCTGGGCAAGTAGCCGCGTTCTGGGGAGCGATTCCTCATCGCCTGGTCATGAAAGAAGAACAGACCACATTACATTGGTTGACCATTCCACTGGGGTATCTTCTGCAATGGAGCTTGCCCACTTCATTCACAGGGCAGATCATGGACGGCATACTCATACATGATCAAGTAGGTGCGTGTGCCCATTTTGATCAGCGTATCTTTCGGCGCTGGCGCACCGATCTTCACCAGGCTGGTGAAGAGTTACGAGCGATTGTGCTTCTAGAGAGTGCAGCTTGTTTGCGTCGATTAGCATGGTCACGCAAAAATCTACTACATGAGATCAAAACATCAGATGTCTCCATTGAAGGAGATAGTATTCACCATACTTCACTCGTTGATTGGCGACGTGCAGAACGTGCCGCAAGTTTTATCGCGGCTCACTATCAACACACGATACATGTTGATGATCTTGCGCAAGAACTGGGATTACACCCTCATTCAGTCATGCGTCTCTTCCAAAAGACTTTTGGCGTGAGTATCGTCGAATATATTACGCAATATCGCCTGGCTCATGCCCAACGGCTGCTTGCCACCACTGAGAGCTCTGTTATTGAGATTGCTACCGATTCCGGTTTTGGCTCGTTAAGCCACTTTTATAGTGTCTTTACCCGTGCATGTGGACGCTCACCACAAGCATATCGCCATTTCCTCTCATCAAGCGTCCCGAACACTCCAAAGGGCGTCCAGGAGGGCTAGAACTGGCTCTCATCGACGCATGTAATTTGGATGCTTTTTTCCAGCCTACACATAAGACAAGGCATATACGAGTCGATGTCCTGCAAAGCTAGAAGAGGATATCCTCCGCCAGTGTTTCTGGGAGGGCGGTTGGTTCTTGCGGGCTGGTCAATTGCTTCGCAAAACCAGAGGGGAGTCAGGCGTTTGCTCTTCAGGTTATCGCGAAAGCAGACCGCGTTCAATACCCGCGGCCACCGCCGCGGCGCGCGAATCCACGCCAAGCTTTGTGTAGATACTCGTGAGATGTGAACCGACGGTACGGAGACTGATCCCAAGCTGGGAGGCAATCTCTTTGCTGCGTTCGCCACGTGCTACCGCCTGTAACACTTCGCGCTCACGCTCGGTCAATGTGCTATCTTTATCTACCTCGGCGCTTGATGTTGCCGGGCGGGGCATATCAGTGGTGCGGGCCAGAATGCGAGCCATGGTCTCTGGCTGCAGGAGCATATCACCACGAGCCGCCGCGCGAATAGCATGGAATAAGGTTTCACGGTCGGTGTCCTTGAGGAGATAACCGCATGCACCTGCCCGTAGCCCGCGCAGCATCAAATCGTCTTCATTGTAGGTTGTCAGGATCACGACCGCGATGTGCGGCCAACGTTCTCGTATCTGGATAATCGCTTCTAGACCATCCATACCGGGCATACGCAGATCCATCAGCACGACACCAGGCTGAAGCTCTTCTATCACGCGCAGAGCCGTGGCCCCATCTGCCGCGTCGCCGAGCAGGACAAAGCCTTCACCGGCGATTTCCAGCATCATACGCAGTCCTTCGCGCACGACAAGATGGTCATCAACCACCACCACGCGAATGTCCTCCTGCTTTTCATTCATAGTCCCACCTTCTCTCTATAGGGAATGCTGAGGCGTACGGTCGTGCCCTGGCCTGGCTCGCTGTTGATCAGCAGGTAACCGTTCATCAGGCGCGCTCGTTCACGTAGTCCCAGCAGGCCATAGTGACCAGTCGTGATCTGTGCGGGGTCAAAGCCGATCCCGTTATCTTCTATGTCAAAGATGATCGTTGCGTTATCAACACGGGCCTGTATCCAGACCTGGCTGGCCTGGGCGTGGCGCGCGATATTGGTCAGCCCTTCGCGAGTTATCCGCAAAAGATGCTCATGATACTCGTCTGGCAACTTCGTTTGCAGACAACAGGTGCTAGGAATGCCAGTCGCCAGGGTGAAATGCTGCACCTCGGCCTCAATGGCAGCGAGAATATCGCCCGCCATGGCTGGTTCTGTGCGCAGGTCCGTGATGGCGGCGCGCGCGCTGGTGATCGTGGCTCGTGAACGCGTCATTGCCTGCTGAACAATGGTGCGCGCCTGCTCACAACGCTGCTTGATCAAGAGCGAGTCGATGGTCTCCAGTTGCATCGTTAGGCCGACCAGTCCCTGAGCTAGTGTATCGTGCAGTTCGCGGGCCATCCGTTGTCTCTCTGTGGTCAACGTCAGGTCCTGGATGCGTGCCGCGTAGTCTTCGAGCTGAATATGCGCTGTCTCTAATTCGCGCAAGAGTTTCTGATCTCTCTGGTGAGCCCTGGTTTGTTGGATGTAGAGCATGACGCTGGCACAGACAAACGGAATGAGGGCTGAACTTTCCGTGAGTACCCCGATTAGTTTGGGGACCACAGGCAGGTTCTGCTGCGCAACGGTCAGCAGGATCATCCCTTGATTAGCGAGGTAAAAAAGCAGGCATCCTGCCGCTGCCGCAATGATCAGAGATATCCGTTTGAGCAGGATAATGGCCTCAATAGCCAGCATGAGGCACAATCCCAGAAAGGCATTACCTGACCCCCTTCCCCCATCAGCCATGAGGAAGATAAACCCAATGCACACGATCTGGAGTGGAAAATAGAGCCACAGATAGCGCCCCTTGCTATTGCGAAACAGAACTAACCAGTGCAAGCTACCATGAAATGCCATCAAGAGCGTAAAAACAACAAGAGCTAGGAGGATGGCGCTTCTGGTATCTTTTTGGAAGAGATCTTCAACAGAGGGAACAGATGAAAGTTTTTTATCCTCTTGTTGCAACAGCGTGGTTGTACGCGGCAACATATATTGTACATAGATGAAGCCGAGCCAGAAGAAAAGAAACCAGTTCAGCGACCGCTTCTGCTGATCTTGTTGCTCCGGCTTCTTCCCCTCTTTTTCGATGAAGAGATCAAAGAGCATATGTGTCATCGTGTTCCTCGCTCTTCGTGCTTGCAAGGTTCGCCTTTCAGAGCGTTTTTCAAAAATGCGGAGAAACTCTGCTCAAGTATAACATGGCTAGCTTCTGGACACCACGTCAATTTCAGCAAACATGCCTGCACATTTCTGCATTTATCTGCTGCACATTTCTGCAACATCTCACTACAGGCTTTGACGAGAGAAACGTGCAGAGTTTCTCGATAGCTTTTTCTTTCACTCCTGGCTACACTTTTGCCCAGGGCATGCAATTGCCTCAAGCAAAGGATTCGAAGAAAGAGGTATCAGGCATGGAATTGGAGCAATCCAGCGATACACACCAGAAAAATATCATTATCGAAGCTATTGATGTTCACAAGCACTACGATACTGGCAAGGTCGTGGTGAAGGCTTTACAGGGGGTGACGCTACGCATCCAGCGCAAAGAAGTTGTCGCCATTATGGGGCCGAGTGGCTGTGGCAAGACCACGCTGCTCAATTGCCTGAGCGGATTGGATCGGGTCACGCAAGGGACCGTCAGAATTGCGAACCAGGATATTCGCGACCTCTCAGATCGCCAGCTCACGCTCTTCCGCGCCCGCGAGATGGGTTTTGTTTTTCAGACCTATAACTTACTGCCGGTGCTCACGGGATTGGAGAATGTGGAGTTGCCACTGCTGGTCAGCGGTGTCTCTGCCAGGGAGGCACGCATCCGCGCGCTGGCAAGCATTGAGCAAATTGGCCTGCGCGACTGGGCCAGCCATCGCCCGGCGGAGATGAGTGGCGGGCAGAGGCAGCGTTTTGCGATTGCGCGGGCGCTGGCAACAACACCCTCGATTGTGTGGGCAGATGAGCCTACGGGTGCGCTTGATAGCGTGACCAGCCAGGAAATTATTGATTTGATGCTCACTCTCAATCATAAATTGGGCCTGACCTTTGTCTGGGTCACACACGCGCTTGAGATTGCCCGCCAGGCCAATCGGGTAATCACCATGGCCGATGGCCTGATTCAAGAAGATATCCCCATTGAGGCGCAAGCAAGCGTCAGCACATTCGGGGAGAGAGGAGCGCAACGATGAGTATGACCCTTTCTGGCTTCACCCCCACAACACAGGCCCTGCTGCTTGCCGCGCTGGTAGGAGGTGCCCTTCTCGTACTTGTGGGTCTGAGCATCAGCAATCCGTTGCTATGGCAAATGGGGGTGCGCAACATCCTGCGACATCGCGCGCAAACGCTCATTATGCTCTGCGGCCTGATGTTCTTTTCCGCTTTTCTTACCACCTCATTTGGCTTGCAAGATAGCTTCTCTCACTCAATTGTGGTTGATCGCCTGACAAAAGTCGGCGATGTCGATGAGTCTGTCACCGGCCCTTTTACGCAAGATCAGGTGGAGAGTGCCCTCACGCACATTCGGCAGCAAGCGGCCGTACAGGCAGCCACGGCGGTCTACTTCAATCCTCTCGCGGCGAACTTTCATGTTCGACGGAACAACATCACCCGAACCAATCAGTATATTATGGCAGCACCGCCTGACTTTCACGGAGTCTATGGTATGCTGAGAGACAGCCAGGGACGTCCTGTATCCATCACGGATCTTCGTTCCGACGAAGTGTTGCTGAGCTATTCAGCCGCAAGGGATCTGGACATCAAACCGGGTGATCACTTACAGATTACGCTCAATGGGCAGAACGCGACGCTCAATGTCACGGTACGAGCTATTCTCTCAAATGATCCAGTGGTGACTGGTGGCGAACTCGCTGTCGACGCGGCCTATCCAGAAATAATCCTCCCTCTGGCAACACTTCAGCAATTTAGCCAGCAATCCATCCATCGACAGCTATCCCCAAACACTATCTGTATCAAGAACGTTGGGGGTCCGGAGCAGAGTCAGGCCGCGCTCAGCTTCTTAGAGCAATTCTTTCACACACCGACGGATACGCATGCTCAGACTCCCACTCCTTTTCAGAGTACACTCATTCATCCACTCAACCCTGGGCGGGTAGAGGAGGCGCGCTGGAATCCCGTGGCTGGGAAAAGCGATTTCATGGACTCGTCTGCCGCGCGGCAATTTGACCTGCTGTTGCCGGTCTGTACAGGTTTGCTGGTCAGTGCGGGTATATTACTGCTGGTATTGTTGTGCCTGTTCCTGGCGGCGGATCGACGGGTGGAACTGGGCATAGCGCGGGCGGTCGGTCTGCAACGCCATCACCTGACCCAGACCCTGCTGATCGAGTGCTGCGGCTATAGCTTGCTGGCGGCAGTCCCGGGTATGCTGCTTGGTATGGGTATTCTGGAACTTGAATTACTCACGTTCTCCGGCTTACCCTCCCTGAGCTTCAGGTCCGCGAATGTGCCACTCCAGCTCTGGGTGAGCTGGCAAAGCGTATTGACCGTGGTCTGCCTTGGCGTGCTGACGACGCTGGTGGCGACCTATCTGTCAGCCATGCGGATCGGCTATAGCAGCATTGTGACGGCAATCAGCAATCTGGACGATCTTCCCAGGCAGACACATCTCAAGGCGCTTCTGGGCGAACTGACGAGCGCGCCAACGATGACGCGGCGCGGCGCTGCCATCCTGCGTTTGCTCTGGGCACTTGTGGTGCGTGGCCCCCTTTGCCTGCTGGTGGGGCTCCTGGCCCTGTACCTGGGACAGAGTCCGGGCGCGGGCTGGCTGGGGAATTTGAGCATTGTGGTACTGATTGGTGGCGCTGGGCTGCTGCTCATCTGGCTGAGTAGCGCCTTCCGTCTCCCAGCGGAACTGGGCCGCTGGCTTGGTGGAACGCTTATCGGCCTGGGCTGGTTTGTGTATGGCCTTCAGACAGGGACCAGGATGCTTCTCCTCATTTTTACCACCACGCTGCCGCCAGAGCAGTTCGAGTTCTCAGCTTTCCTGCCCGACGTACTGCTCAGTATGCTCGTGCCGCTTGTTGGCATGGTGGTGGTGGTCATGGTGAACAGCGATAGCCTGGCAACCGCTTTACATCTCATCATCCGGCAGGTGCGAGGTCTGGCGCCAATTAGCCGTCCCAGCATGGCGTATCCGCTGACGTTTCGCTTCCGTACTGGGGTCGCCATCTCTCTCCTCAGCTTGGTGCTGTTCCTGGTCATACTCGTCATGACGAACAATCTCGGGATCGGGCAGCAGACAACCGATACTTCTCTGTCATCTGCCGTACAGTTCGCGGCAACGCAGAATGCCTATACGACGAGCATCACCAGATTTTTGGTCGCATATCTGATCACCGGGATGGTCTTTGGGGCACTGATCATCGGAGTGATCGCCAGCCGTGCCGTCGTAGAGCGGCGTCAACAGATTGGCATGCTGCGCGCCCTGGGCTTTTCACGTGCCCTGGTGCGGCGCTCGTTCTTGCTGGAGACAGGCTTTGTCGTGCTAGTGAGCCTGGTCATCGGCTCGACACTGGCATGGTGGCTGGTCTCAGAGATTGCCTACGCAACCTCCAAAAGTTTCGCGATCCCGGTGTTTCCCACGCTTGGCATCTTGCTGGGCTGCAGCCTGGTGTCTTTCGTGTGCGCCGTCGTCCCCGCTCAACGCGCTTCCGGCATTTTGCCCGCTGAAGCCCTGCGCTATGAATAACATACATTAGCAGCACTATTCAAGGTCGAATGAAGTTTGATGAAGAAATGGAAGGATTGAAGATATGCTGAATAATGAAGAACAAGCAAAAGAAGGAAAAATAGCGAATATATTGCAACAAAAGCCACAGCGGCGGGCAGACCTGCGCTTGAAGTTTTTTCTCCTTCTGCTGGGCGTGATCGTCATCCTGAGCTCTGGGCTCGTGGTCGCCTGGCGGGTGTATACAACAAACAGCGCCTCTCCGAGCAGAACACAAAACAATGGAAGCACAAACAAAAAAGGGAGCAGCAATAGCAGCGGCGAGGCTCCCTGGGAGAACTACCCAGCTGTGTACTGGCAAACCCTGAGAGCGCAGTTTGCTCAGGGTTTGCATATGACTGAGCAGCAGGTACGGGACAACTTCCACTCTACCGTTCTTGCAACGCAAACTCCTGCCGGTCATGGAGGAGCGGAGATCTCTTCACCCCAGGCGACAAAATGGTTGAACGACCTTGCCCAGGCACAAGGGATTTCACAGGAGCAGCTCCATGCTATAGAGGTTGCAGCGGTTCAACAGGCTCATGCAGCACTGGTACAACAGCATGTGTTAACACAGCAACAGGCAGACCAGACTATTCGCGGAATGAATCAGGATGACATGAATATGAACATAATGGAGGCATTCCTTAGATCTTCACAAGGAAAGAAGTCTTGAGAGAACTAGTCTCATAGTAAGAAGAGAAGATACTTATGAATAAAGTAAGCGAAAAACCAGCGCTTGCCCGGGGAGAGATGAAGGCATCTCCCCCTGAGAAGCAATGGTGGCGGCAGGATAGTGCTAGGCTGGTGCGTCTCGCGATTGTGGTGGGGCTGTTTGTGGCAAGTTTTCTGTATCTCACCTGGACAGCGGCACCTCCCATCGTGTCGGGAAGCTCATCGTGCAGCACGCAATCCCGGTCAGTCGAAAACCCAGCTACCAGTAGTATACATACCATCAAACAGGCATACAACTGTATTCTCGATAATTATCCAACCGCTCTCGATCCCCGGAGCCTGCTCCAGCACGCAATGAGCGGGATGGTCAACTACCTTGTTCAACAGCATCAGGACCAGCGCAGCGCTGTCTTGCCCGCGCTGGCCGGTGATCGACAGGAGGACTGGCAGGTATTTGAGCGGACCTATACGACGATGATCGCTCATCTATCGTCGAACCAGCAAGACCTCGTGGCAGCGGCAATTGCCGGGATGGTGGACGGCTTGCATGATGACCATGCCAATTACATGCCACCCCCGAGGGATAAGGGCGGAGAGTCTGCCCCACCTGGCACGCGGACAGGGTTGGGTATTCATCTCCCTTTCTATAGTCCCGAGCAGTTCGCGCAAAGCTCGCCTCCGCTTTATATTCGCAGCGTTGATCCCGGCAGCCCGGCGGAGCAGGCTGGCTTGCGACCCGGCGATACCATCGTTACGATCAACGGCTTTCCCCCTTTTATCAATCAAAAGCCAGTACAGGCGGTAATAAGCCCGCTCTCGGGTTCGGGGCCGGTCCAGTTACAGATACAGCATCCTGGTGCCGATAGCACGATACGTGTAAGCCTGGCTCCTGCCGCGTATCCAGCCGCTCCTCTCGTCTCCACGCGTCTGCTGCCTGGAGGCATCCTGTATGTGCACTTCACTCAGTTTAAGAGAGGCGTATATGAGCAGATCAACCGCGCCATGCAACAGGCCGGAGCGCAACTTAAGGGCGTGATTCTCGATCTGCGCGGGAACGGCGGGGGAGATGCCGGAGAACAGAGGCGCATTACCAGTCTGTTTGTCCACAACCAGATCATCTCAACCACTATTGACAGGCAGGGGCAACGCACCGAGATGAGAACGGATGATGGTATCCCATTGTACCATGTGCGCTTGGCTGCGTTGATTGATCGCGGCTGCGGGTCTGCCTGCGAGGCAACCGCTATGGATATTCAAGATCTCCACCTGGGGCACCTGGTAGGAGAAAGAACGGCGGGCATAGCCTCTGGACCGTCCAGTGACTTCTTTCTCGACGATGGGAGCGTCGTAACGGTGCCTGTCGCATTTATGCAAGGACCTGCCGGAGAGGTTATCTCTGGCATCGGCGTGCCGCCCGACGATGAGGTGTATCCCACGCCGGCAGATCTGGCCGCTGGCTATGATCCCTTCCTCGAGAAAGCGCTTCAGGATCTCTACTGAGGACTACCCGTGCTAAAGCACTGACACTTCCACACAACTATGCATGTTGGCAAAAGATCCTCAGCATGATGCGAGGGAAAGGTGGTAAAAAAACACCCCTTGATGCACACTGATGTGCCTTCAGCATGGCGAGACACGCGACGTTTTCACCGAACGCCTGTCACCTCTCGCGTGGGGAAAAACGAGATACCTGTAGCGCATCGCTTCCGTGTTCTTGCTCAAGATCGCATAGTTGTGTAGAAGCGACAGTGCTCAAGCAACGGGGGTCCAGGGGGTCGCTCCACACTTCTAGCCCTTCCCACATCAGTGGGAAGGCTGGCTCTAGTGGGCTGTGTTGCAAAAACTTTGGGAGAAACATGAGGGGGACGTGAACCACGCTTCCGGTTCAGCTTAGGCAGCCACTACAAACTGGTGCGCGATGAAGGTAATTTGCCTGCTGATGACTCCTTTGCTCACCCCCTCTGACTTGCCCTTTCCGCGGCATATTCATCATCTCGAAGCCTTGTAAGGTTCGCCACGCTGTTTTGAAGGAAAAGAAGCCCATCCCCGGCTTCGTCAAGCGTTGGATGAACTGGTGGTCTTGCTCGATCAGGTTGTTGAGATATTTCACCTGCCTCAATTCCACATGCCCAGGCAGGACTCCAGTGGCTTTCAGGTCGACAATGGCTTTAGGATACGCCACGTTTTTATCGACGTTGATTACACGAGGAACTGACATGGTGATGGAGTCAGCCGAAGCTATGCGCCCCTTACGCGGAAGCGCTTGAGGTGTTGAATCTGTAGCGGGACGCAGCGCTTTGAGAAAGATGCGTTTGGCCGTCTTGGAATCGCGGGTTGGACTCAAAAGAAACTCGAGTGTGTTCCCCTCAGAATCCACCGCCCGGTACAGGTACATCCAGATTTTCTTCACTTTGATGTACGTTTCATCCACTTTCCAGGAGTCATTGCACGCTTTCAAACGCAGAGTTTGCGTTCGACCATCATCTCTTCCAGATCGCGATAGCTGAGCGAGTATCGCACGTACCAGCTCGTTGGAAGTTGGAATTGTAGGGTACTGGTGACAGGAAGCCCACGCTCAGTGTGAAGCCCACCTCCCTGAACTCCATGCGCACCTGAGCAATGCCGCAGGCTGGTGTGAGGTGTTCTTTGTCCCCAAACGACGCGTCACGCCCCAACTCCATGCCTTCCTCAAAGCCCTGGCGAGCCTGCGTGAACGGGGGCAGCCCATCCCTGATGCCCTTGATCCAGGCCCTTCCTGCCGAGGTCGTCTCCCTGCTCCTGCAGGGCGTCTCACCTACCGACCTCCCACGCCAGTATCATAAGGTCATCTTCCATATCGTGCAGTTGGGACCCTACGTCCGCTCTCGCTGGCGCGAAGACGCGCACACCTCTACCATCAGCCTCGGCCTCCTCAACGACTCTCCCCCTTCCCCTTCACCCCTCAGGGCTTCTAACGCAACTGTGAGCACGCGTCAAGGAGCACACGCATCCCTTCGCCGGCACGCTCCTTGACGCAGATCTTCCCAAGGTCGCTCCAGCTCCTACCTGTAATACACACGCACCAGGCGAAGCAGCCACAGCTCTCGCTCTCCTCTTACGCACCTGGCTCACCGCGTTTCATATTTTTTTCCCACAAGCAGGTGGCAACGCTCCTGTATCACCGCCAGCCAGAGCGTTCCATTATCTGGGCAGAACCGAACACGAGGCATTCCAGGATTACCACCCCAGTCACCTAGCACCACACGGCAACACCGGGCGTTTCTGTCATTTATCAGTAATTCTGCGCGGGTTTATCATATATCTTGCCACACTGCCAAGCGCCTCCAGCGAATCAGTTCTCTCACATAATGTGGCGTGGCATCAGAAGAAACTCCTTTGCCGCTCGCCGCTTCTCTTTTTCGTCAGACTCCTCGTCTCTTTCGCCAAGTTATCTGGAAAAGACGCCAAGAAATGCCTGAAAATGGTCGTATTTTTCACCCATCTCAGGTATATTTGCTCTTGAAGGAGAGAAACACGCGCTTCCAGCACAATGTAAGGGAAAATCGTCATGCGCATGGCGCCCGAAACCTTCCATACCTGGAGCCAACGTCTTCAGTTGAGCGCTAAAACCGAAGTGCTTATTGCCTCCGTTCGCTCTTCGCCTCTGGTACGCTGACCAAGTGGGCGTGCTGGGAGATCACTGGCATTCCAGGCCCTTTGCCTTCCTCCTGCACGGTTGACTACAAGACCTCTCTTGCTTCTTCATACCCAAGGGACTCGGCTTGTTGAAAAGCGTGGTGTGCCTCAGCCTGTCTGCCGAGGTGTTGAAGCGCACGCCCTCGGTGATAGTGGGCGCGCGCATGGGTCGGATCAAGGGCCTGAGCCTGGTCAAAGTCGGCCAAGGCCTGCTGGTAGTCCTGGAGCGTCGCGTACACCGCGCCTCGGTTGTGGTAGATGTGGGCATTGCTGGGATCAAAACGAAGGGCCTGGTCAAAGTCGGCGATCGCCTGCTGGTACTCGTTGAGGGCAGCATGCGCGTTGCCTCGGTTGTAGTAGGCGTCGGCAGAGCCGGGATCGAGGCGGAGGGTTTGGTCAAAGTCGGCGATCGCCTGCTGATACTCGTTGAGGGCAACATGCGCGTTGCCTCGGTTGTAGTAAACGTCGGCAGAGTTGGGATCGAGGCGGAGGGTTTGGTCAAAATCGGCGATCGCCTGCTGGTACTCGTTGAGGTCGACATACGCAGTGCCTCGGTTGTAGTAGGTGGCGGTGGAGTCGGGAGCCAGGCGAAGGGCCTGGTCAAAGTCGGCGATCGCCTGCCGGTACTCGTTGAGATCAGCATAGGCGGCCCCGCGGTTGTGGTAGGCCCGGGCATAGCTGGGATCGAGACGAAGTGCCTGCTCATAGGCGGCTATTGCCTGCTGGTACTCGTGGAAGGCGGCGTGAACATTGCCTTCCTGCACCCATTGTTCTTTGGTCTGCAGCTGTGGAGATTCCATGTGTCTATTCCTTTCCAAGGAGAACCACCCAATGATCTCAAGAGCGCTCGCTCGCTAGAGCAAGGTGGGTTCCTGCAAGGAGACGCTCTCCCCTAGCAAAAAACCGTTTCAAACAGGGTGTTTTCGCTAGATTGGCGGCACGTCTCATGCTTGCTACATCCACCAAAAAGCGGGCCGAATCTCTATGAAGCCATTATAATTCGTGAGGTTGGGTTGATCAATCAGGGCGCGCTGGAGACTGTGAGGGGGAAGGACGGTCAGGAGCACTAGTCTTCGGCTCTTTGGGGGGCTGAAAAATGCAGGTACTAAAAAGCCGTGCAGCTTGTAGAGCGGGTTCTTTTGCTGATGAAGTGGGGTAAAGAGGCGAGAAGAGCAATCGTTTTGAAGACGTGTTTTGCCTTTCCGCTCATCCCTTTTTAGCTTTGCGCCAATTTATACTTGCTTATCTCAACTTGATTACGTGAAGCCAGCTAAGAAGCCGACTCACATGACGAAGATGCGCCTCAATTGATTACTCATGTCGAAACCACCCCTGGCCCTTTCAGTGATGGGGGCGTCGTTTCCACGATTCACGAGGATCTGGCAGAGAAAGAGTTGCTTCCCGGTCAGCATCTCGTCGATTCGGGATATGTGACAGTAGCTATTCTGGTGGAAACGCAATCAAACGACGCTGTGGATCTCCTTGGCCCTACGCTGAAAACCCACTGGTACCAAGCCGAAACGGGGTACGACCTGACTCACTTCTCTATCGATTGGGAAGCCAAGACCGTAACCTGTCCGCAGGGCCGACCCAGTTCGAGTTGGACTGAGGTTGAGGATGCAGGAAAATCGCTCATTAAAGTGAAGTTTTCTCAAAGTGACTGTAAGGTCTGCCCCAGTCACCCCCTTTGCACGGGAACGAAAAGGCGAACCATGACCTTACATCCAAAGGAGCGGACGCAGGCCTTGCTGGCAGCTCACAAACGAGAGGAGACGGAGGAGTTCAAGCAGATCTATCACCATCGAGCAGGAATTGAAGGAGTCCATTCGCAAGGGATACGTACAATGGGATTGCGCCGCTCACGTTACATTGGCCTTCGCAAAACGCATCTGGCTCATGTTGCTGTCGCAGCAGCGGTGAATCTGGTGCAACTCACCCACTGGCTCAACGGAAAAGCTCCAGAACAGACCCGTCTCTCTCCTTTCAAACGGGTCATGAAGCAGGCAACCTGAGATGGGTGCTTCGACTTCGCCACCAGTAACAAAAGTGATACTGCTGGCGAACCTTGGGGCATGTGAGCATACTGAAAGAGAGAAGGAAGCAAAGGAAAGAAAAAACGGTCAGGGAACGCCAGGAGGATTCTATTGATGTCACTCAAACCACAACCCATAGAACCAGTGCCTCAAGAAACTGCTCGAGTTGCACGAGCAGCTTACCCTAAAGGGAATCTGTACATGCAGATGCGTGATGTGTTGGGAAGTGTTTACACGAATGAGGATTTTGCCGATCTCTTTCCCAAAGAAGGGCAACCTGCCGAAGCCCCCTGGCGACTCGCCCTGGTGACGATCATGCAATTTGTGGAGAATCTCTCCGATCGGCAAGCCGCCGATGCGGTGCGGGGAAGGATCGATTGGCGCATATCTCCTCGGCCTCGACCTTGCTGACGCGGGATTTGATGCCTCAGTGCTCTCCGAATTTCGCGCTCGTCTCATCGACAAGCAGGCTGAACATCGCTTGCTTGAAAGTATGCTCACGCTCTTTCAACAGAAAGGCTGGCTCAAAGCACGTGGAAGACAACGCACCGATTCGACGCATGTGCTCGCCAAGATTCGTGCCCTCAATCGCGTACTCTGTGTGTGGGAAACGATGCGTGCGGCCCCGGGTAGCCTGGCGGTGGTGGCACCGGAGTGGCTCCGTGCTCACAGCCACCCCGAGTGGGTAGAACGCTATGGACCTCGCAGTGAAGACTCGCGCTCACCTGTGGGGGAAGCGGAACGAGTCGCTTTTGCTGAAGAGATCGGAGAGCAGGGAAGAGAACTGCTTGATGCCGTGTATGATCCCATGGCTCCCCAGTGGCTCCGACACATTCCTGCTGTCAACGTCTTGCGCCAAGTGTGGGTGCAAAATTACCAGCGGGTTGATGATGTGGTTCGTTGGCGTTCCTCTGAGCAGATCCCTCCACCCTCTCGCTACATCGGCTCCCCCTATGACGAAGAGTCTCACTACAGTAAGAAGCGTAGCACGACGTGGGTAGGCTACAAAGTGCATCTTACCGAAAGTTGTGAAACGCATTTGCCGTTGCTTATCACTCATGTGGCAACCACCTCGGCACCTGTCTCCGACGACGCCATGACGGCAACCATTCATGCTGAACTGGATCGCAAGCACCTTCTGCCAACGAAACATATTGTTGATACAGGATATGTCGACGCCAAACTCCTCGTTGAAAGCCAGCGCGACTACCAGATCGATCTGGTAGGACCGACTAGAAAAAATTATCACTGGCAAGCTACCCTACACACTGGCTTCGATGTGAGTCACTTTCCTATCGATTGGGAGCGTCAACAGGCAACCTGCCCACAAGGATGCACCAGCACCAGTTGGACTCCGGCCATTGACAACCGGAAAAACGAGGTGATCAAGATCAAGTTCTCGACCAAAGATTGCCAGGCTTGTCCGTCTCGATCGCTGTGTACCCAATCAAGCCGCCATACACGTCGTACCGTGACCATTCGCCCCAGGAGCAGTATCGGGCGTTGATGCAGAGGCGAGAGCAAGAAGGCACGCAAGCGTTTGCCCAGGTCTATGCCAAGCGAGCGGGGATTGAGGGGACGCTCTCTCAAGGCGTTCGCACGATGGGCTTACGCCGTTCACGATATATTGGGGAGGCAAAAACGCATTTCCAACACGTCGCCACGGCTGCCGCGCTCAATGTGGTTCGCAGTATGGCATGGTTCGATGGGCTTCCTCGCGCTCAGACTCGGCGCTCTGCTTTTGTTCGCCTCTATGATGTGCCTTGAGTGGGTTCGCCAGCAGTATCAAAAGTGGACAAGAGCCAAGATATGCGTCAAATTACACACGCAACATGGTTTCTCTTCTGTAATACACGCGCTTTCCACTCTTTTCGCATGTATGGAAGGCGCATTTCCACCCCCAGTATTAAGAAATTATCTCAAAAATGGTTAAAGCGAGGGATTTGAAGAGAGAGTAGTGAATCCCGAGAGAAAAGCTTCTAAACCTACTTGGAAGCCACTCCGGGGTTTCTGCTCACTGAGAATAGCAGCGCGTTCAAGTTGAGTGAACCCATGCAAGAAAGCCCAAAAGGCAACGGCGGCACTCGCTGCGCTTTCTACTCCTACTACATCTTCAGCCAATCCCACCACAAAGGTCCACACCTGATGCCCGGCCTCCAGCAGTCCTGGCGATTGCACATGAAAGCGCATCAGGAGGGCGTACCATGTGGGATGAGCTTGCGCGAAGGTGAGATAGGCCACAGCACTCACCCGGAGGGCATCTTTTCCGACACGCTTGCCTACGGCAACGACGAGATCCGCGTGCAGACGGCGAAAACCTTCTTCTGCTATCGTTGCTTCTAAGGCTGCACGATCAGGATAATAGCGATAGAGGGCACGAGGCGTCAGCCCTAAACGACTGGCTAGCTCACGCATCGACAGGGCTTCTTCCCCATACTGCTCAAGATACTCAATCGCGGCTTGCAGGATGGTCCTGGCATTGGTTTTGGCTGGATACGGCATGCCTCTAGTATACCTCTTGACAAAGCAAAATGGAAGATATACAATGTGTACTATGAAGGTACACGATGTATATCTTCATCTCTGGGTTTCGTATGCGTGTGGAGACGATGTTCGTCCCTGTTCCGCGCAAATTGTATTGGAGTGCAGTCCATGGGGTGACATCCCTTCTGGTAGCTCGACCAAATTTCGCTTGGCAGAGGATTTTGAGCGAACAGATGCGTGAGGCCATGCTTGCAGTGCTGCTTGTCTCGTCTCAAGTACCAAATGGAGAACGTATCTTCTTGAACGTGATGAAAGGACAACTGATGAAGAGAGCATTTGTGACAGGAGCAACAGGATTACTAGGAAGTAACCTCATCATGCAATTGCTCGATGAAGGATATGCTGTTCGTGCGCTGGTTCGCTCCATAGAGAAAGGAAAGCGTCAATTTCCTGATCCTCGCGTTGAACTTATTGTCGGTGATATGCTCAATGTCTCCGCCTTTGCAGCATCCCTCGAAGGAGTGGACATACTCTTCCATGCGGCTGCCTATTTCCGCGAGTCGTTTGGCTCAGGCGATCATGAAGCACAACTTGAACGAATTAACGTGTGTGGAACGATTGAATTGCTTGATGCAGCATATGGGAAGGGCATCACCAACGTCGTGTATGTCAGCGCACTAAGTGTCCTTCAACGTCCCTCTGATGGCTCTCCTTTTGATGAGCATTCCCCTACAATGTAAGCACCCACAATGCCTACTACAAAAGCAAAATTTCTGCTGAGCAAGCTCTTGAACAGTGGCTTTCCACCCATCCACAGATGCGCATCGTGCTGATTCTTCCTGCCGGTATGTGGGGACCACGGGACGCCGCACCCACCGGTTTTGGGCAATTCACGATCAGTTTCCTCAAAGGCCAGATACCGATCATTTTACCGGGGGCAATTCCCTTTGTCGATGCCCGCGATGTCGCGTCTGCCATGATCCGTGCTGTTCATACTGGAGCCTCAGGAGAGCGGTTTATTGTCAGCCAACGCATGGTGACAGTGGCAGAAATTGTTCGTGGCCTTGCCAAGGTCTCTGGGAAAACTGCGCCTCGTGTGCGTTTATCCTTTCCAATTGCAACCGTCTTCGCGCTCATTGCAGAAACACTTGGGCAGTTGACGAGTCAACCGGTCCTACTCTCAAGAGTAGCACTAGCAGCCTTGAGCGACGACTTTGACGTATCCAGTGCGAAAGCTGAGCGTGAACTTGGAGTTCACTTTCACCCTGTGGAAGAGACGTTACGTGATACCGTTGATTGGTTTCGTGCAAATGGATATGTGTAGGGCAGAGTGTAAATCACAGGATTCAGTGGATCTGGCTCGCTCTCGGTAATTCCGCTCGTTTGCTTGATTCAACCCATCGATTGACATAGACTTCTCTGGAGAGAGCCGTGCTTCAGCGAAGGAACAGATGCGCAATGAAGGACGTGAAGACCGTCCTGGCCCTGCCTGAGGGATTCCAGTTCGTAGGATTCGAAAAACGAGATAATGTGCTTACTGTGGCCCTTGTATCGACTCGAGTTTCCTCTAGTTGTCCGTTGTGTAGGAACGCGGCCAGGCGTGTGCATAGCTGGTACATCCACCACGTGGCCGATTTACCCTGCGCAGGGCAGTCCATTCGTTTGCTCATTCAGGTCCGTAAGTGTTTTTGCGAGGAAAGCACCTGCCCACGCAAAATCTTCGCGGAACGCCTGACGCCGTTCGTTGAGCCGTTTGCGCACGTGACCAAGCGGCTCTGCCAGGTCGTAGAGATCATTGGGTTGGCAACCAGCGGCAGACTATCCTGCGACGGATCATGGCCCTGCCTACAGAGCCAGTCGGACAGGCCCCACAGATTAGCATTGACGATTTTTCCTTTAGACGGGGACGTAAATTTGGAACGATCATCGTGGATCTCCAAACGCACAAGATGCTCGACGTGCTGCCAGACCGAACCAAAGATTCGGCTGCGGCTTGGATGGCGGCGCACCCGGAGATTGAACTGGTGAGTAGGGATCGTGGAGGAGACTATGCCTCTGCGGCAACGACTGGTGCTCCTCAGGCCGTTCAGTGCGCCGACCGCTTCCATATGCTGAAGAATTTAGGGGAAGCAGTTGAAGGATGCATCACACGCCATCTGGCGGCAAAGCGTAAGGCCCACTCTCCAGATCTCCCGGAAGATCATCAGCCCATTGAGCAAGCCCCTCGACCGGCTCGACGTTCTCCGAAAGTTGAGCGCCTGCAACAGGCGTACCGGGAAGAGCGTCTCGCCCGATATGAGCAGGTCATCGCGTTGCGCATGATTGGAATGAGTCACCCCGCGATTGCCGAGCGCGTGGGCATCAGTGATAGCACCGTGAGCCAATAGCTTGCCGAGGGCAGCTATCCTGAAACCACGCGCGGCCCCTATGTGAGCCGCATCGACCACTATCTATCCTACCTGTTTCAGCGGTAGGAGGCAGGGTGCCACAACATGGTTCTCCTTCACCAGGAGCTTGTGGCGCGAGGCTACAAAGGGTCGTATGAGAGTGTGCGGGATCACCTGGTTCGTCGGCTTCCCGGAGGCAAAAAGAACGCATGCAAAGGGGCCAAACTCTCGCCAACTCCTCCACCAGTGCGGCAGGTCATGTTTCTTTTCCTGCGGCGGCCTGAAGACTTAGACAAAGAGGAACGAGGAACCATTCTCCAACTGCGCCAAAGCTCTTCAGAACTGGATCTGGCGTATACTCTCGTGCAAGAGTTTGCTACGATGCGGCGCACACGCACTGGGGAAAATCTTGATGCCTGGCTGGCCAAAGCCGTCGCCAGCCAGATCCCCGAATTTCAGAGCTTCGTTGTGGGGATTGAACGAGATAAAGCGTCGGTGCAGCCGGGCTTGACGCGGCCAGAAAGCAATGGGATCGTCGAAGGAAAGATCAACAAATTGAAGTTGGTCAAGCGGATGGGGTATGGCCGGGCAGCATTTCCTTTGCTACGCCAGCGAGTTCTTCATGCCTTGTAAGAAATCTGTTTTGATGAGAAGAGCATGACCATGTTGCGCGCTCTGAAAAAGAAAAGTGAGAAAAGGCATACGGTCCTTTGGCGTTGCAAAAGAAAGTCAGAAAGACGATGGAATCGATGAGCATCCTGTGGCAGCGGATTGAGCAGGGGTTCGCCACTCACTCACCTCACCTCCTGGCTCTGTGTCGTCCAGGGGCTTCTGAAGAGGAACTGCTCCAGGCAGAAGAAGCACTCGGTGTTCCCCTTCCGGAGGGCTTCAAGACGCTCTACCGCTTGCATAACGGGGGGTTAAAACAAGTTTCTTGAAGAGTGGACAAGTCTCCCTTTCCGTTGACATCTGTTGCTCTTGCGTTCGTCCCTCGTTTCTGCTAGAATTGCTCCTTGTACGGTGAGTGACACCGGAATTCACGCCTGTGGAGATCCTGTAAGACCTGGTAGATCCAGGCACGTTGTTCGTTGAAGCAGGAACCGAACGCCAGATAGGGCTTGTCCATCTTTGGGTCAGTTTCGGATAACGGTGTTTACTTGCTCCTCTCGGGTGCTGCGAGCATATAACACTCTCCCTCGACCAGATCGTAGGCATTCCGCGCGAGGTAGTGGCACTAGCCAGGCCGGGAACAAAGCGCTACGACGGCAATAATGGAACTTGGTCAGTTCAACCGTTTTTGTGGCATCCTCAGCGCATTCCGTTTCTCTGGGGGGATATGGAAGTGAATTTTTCTGCCTGGATATGGTGCCTGGTCCAGGAGGTCAGGTAGGGCAGATCGTTTTTGCCCCCACGCAACGCAAACGCCAGATCTCATTGCCCCCAGTTTCCAGGCGTTTGTTGCAAAGGCCGCAGATGATATGGAGGTAGACAACTATGCGTTTGATCCAGATTCTCCGCCGAGCGCTTTGCCCTGGTAACTGGCTAGTTTCCCATCCGTTTCTTCTCGCCTTGTGCCAGTTAGCTCAGCCATCACCAGAAGTGTGCCAGATCCACCTTTGAGGGCAAAAACCGCTCACTTCGTAAGTCATTTACCACCCGTGGACGCAAAGGCGGTAGGCCCGCTGCCACCAAGAAGATGAGCGTAGCCAACCTCGAACGCGCCAGGGAGCTCTATGCAAGCCAGACCATGAGTATTACTGAGATTATGAAACGGACAGGGTTTCGGAGTCGAACCACGTTTTACAAATATGTCGTCAAGAGAGAGCAATAAGCGTGGTCTCACAACGCGGACCCTGCGAGAAGCGAGTGGGTTGGTTTGCCGCAGGGCAGAGAGGTTCTTCCTTGACTGACTTTTTTTTCCTCCAACAGAAGAGATGAACGGGAGGCGTGTAGCAATGGGAATGACACCATGGGCTAAACACCTCCCATTTTTTAGAGAAGTGGTACAAGTTGTGCTTTCATGTAGGGATAGAGCGGAAGGCCTTTCAACTCCTGCTCAATCTGCTCTTGAGACGTCCCTTTCATAACCAGCCAGGTGTGCAAGCGGTCTGCACTGGAAAAGAGTCCTTCAATGGTTCCTTCGTCCGTCAGCTTTCTCACGTGTGCCTGTTCTTGAGGAACGAGAGGGCTCATCGCGGCGAAGTCCTGCGGATCCATTTGAATGATAATCATCATTCTCATAGCTGTTCTTCTTTTACGATGGACGACACTCATCCATGAGGCAAGCAGGTGTCGTCCATCGTGGTTCTACTGCAGCGTATGCCACTGATACTTGCCCTGAGCAAATGGGACTCGACCACCAGGGGCAGATCCCCATTACCACGGGAGCGGGCCGTCCTCGTCCGAGAAAGTGCCCGTCGGACCGTTCGCGTCGAGGAGCGCGAGGCGTACGGGCTCACGTGCGGCCTGTTGAACGGTGCGCGTGCCCTGGAAGTTGCTGATATCCGTCGCGGTGAAGCCTGGACACGCAGCGTTGACCTTGATGCGTGTCGCCTCGAGCTCCACGGCGAAGGCGAGCGTGATCGCGTTGAGGGCTGTCTTGGATGTGTTGTAAAGGCCAAAGAGCCAGTGCTGTGGATTAGCCGGGTCCGAGGCCATTGTCAATGAGCCGAAGCTGCTCGAGATATTGACGATACGTGCCGCTGGCGCTTCGCGCAGGAGTGGCAGCATCGCTTGCGTGACGGCGATGACGCCGAACACGTTCGTCTCGAACACCGCGCGCATCTCGTCGAGAGACGCGACGCTCAGAAGGCCCGACTTCGCGATCTCCTCAAGCGACCTGCCCGGCTTTCCTGCATGCCCGATGCCCGCGTTGTTCACGAGCACGTCGAGACGTCCGAGTTCGTTGTGGATGCGCTCTGCCGCGGCGGCGATGGAGCCCTGATTCGTGACGTCAAGCTGGAGGGCGCGGGCATCAGCTCCGACGCTTGAGGCTGCTGTCTCCCCATGCTCGAGGTTGCGCGACCCAACGAGCACGGTGAAGCCGTGCGTTGCGAGATCCTTCGCTATTTGAAGACCGATTCCTTTATTGGCCCCGGTGACCAGGGCGACGGGTTTGTCTTGCATAGTCATCTCCTTTTTTGTATCAATATGTGGCCAACGCCACCTTGCTGTAGATGCAAAGGTTGAAAGAAGCGAACATCACAGAATGATCAGAGATCGGGCAATGTGCCCAGGGAAGCTCAATCCATGCTCTCTTCTGTGTTGCCCGATCTCTGATCGGTGGTATAAAAAACGACCAGTTTCAAGGCGGTATATCCATCCATCTCTTGTAGTGGATGGCTCTTTACAAGGTCAAGTATAGTCTCCGCTCGCTTGACAGGGAAGAAGAAAAAAGTTACCATAGTATCAACCGCTGGTTGATACTATGGGAGATGCGATGGGAAATGACCTCTTACATGCGTTCATACACGTGATAGACGCTGGGAGCCTTTCAAAGGCTGCCGAGAAATTATATCTCTCCTCAACGGCGCTCATGAAACAAATGAATGCCTTAGAAGCGCAGATTGGGGTGCAACTGCTCATCCGCACCCATCATGGGATACGAGCCACCGATGCTGGCATGTCCTTTTATGCTGATGCCAAGTTTCTGCTGCAGTATTCAGAACAAGCCATTGCGCGAGCGCGTCAAGCCGCCAATACCCATCCATACCTGATCCGTATTGGAACGTCCATCCTGAACCCATGTACCGTCCTCGTCGATCTCTGGAATACCATCAACGAGACCTATCCCCAGTTCAAAATGAAGATGGTTCCCTTTCATGGTGCTGAACCCTGCCCCACGGTCTATCAAGCGCTTGGCAAGGATTTTGATGTCATGGTTGGGGCGTATGAGAGAGCCAATGGGTCTGACGCTTTTCAGGCTCTCAAATTGGGGGAATACCGTATCTCAGTCGCCGTTTCAAGGGAACATCCATTGGCCAGGAAGGAGATGCTTTCTGTTTCCGATTTCTCTGCAGAGCGGTTGGTGATGATGCAACCAGGCATCAGTCCGCTCATGGATGGCATACGGGGCTATGTACGAACGGAACACCCGGCCATCCACATTCAGGACGCACCCCTCAGTATACGATGGAGCTGTTCAACCACTGTGAAGAAAGCGGCGCCATTCTGCTGACGTTAGAAGGCTGGAAAGAGGTCCATCCTTTTCTGGTCACGATTCCTGTTGATTGGCCGTACACGATCCCCTATGGGGTGCTCTATCCGCTCAAGCCATCAAAGGCTGTGCAGCTTTTTGTGAGAGCGCTCCAAGAAACAGCCTGTTCACCCCACCTCCTGGAACGCAGTACAGAAGAGTTGAGCTCTGTGAAACTGTACGCATGAAACCTCAAAATTCGTCTAAAAAAGATCGCCTCTGTCATGTTTGTAAACTGCGCCTCGTTGTTCATCGTTTTTTTTGGGCGAGGACCCGCTTCAGGCTCTCTTGCCAATTCGCTTTCACCGCTTGAATAGCACGCTTGTGTTCATCTGTTCGCAATGCTTCGAGAATCGCTTCATGCTCATCAAGTGAGGTCGTCGCAAGAGTGTCGCCCCTGAAATAGGTAATCTCTAACCAGCGCAGCCTCATTTTCACTTCTCTGAGCATACGTATGAGGTCAGGGTTGTCCGATTGATGGATGAACACCTGGTGGAAATCATAGTCCGCCTGCGAAGCTTCTATCGCCTGCCCCGTTGCCAAGGCTTGCTGGAAACGCGTATTGGCCTTGTCCATCGCATCAATATGCTCCCCAGTGAGGCGTTCTTGCGCAAGTGAGATCGCCAATGCCTCTAAGGACCAGATGATCGGATACAGGTTCTTTGCTTCGTCAAGGTTGATCTGTGCTACCCGTGTCCAGCGATTGGCCGCCGTTTGGACAAATCCCTCATCTTCTAACCGTTGTAATGCTTCTCTCACAGGCGTTCTACTGACCCCTAACGCTTCAGCGAGATCGTGATCGCGCATGATCTCACCGGGCTGATAGACCCCTTCAACAATCCATTTTTGCAGCGTGGTATAGACCTCTTTTCGGGCCAGTGGTCGCTGGAATTTTTCTACCTGTTCTGGAATAGGCATGGTCCTCTCCTTTTTCTCACCAATGGAGGAAGCTCTTTCCCCTCCTTGACTTTTTCACGTTCTCATTCTATCATATCACTAGGTAGCATGTGATATATCACATGCTACATGACAGATAAAAACGCTCTCCTTTTTTCTGGGAGCTCCCCAATGTGAGCGCAACCAGGGGAAAGCACATGCTTCTTGCATGTGCTTTCCTCAGAAAGAGAACCTGAGTATGAATGAAATCACAACGCTGTTACAGCAACTCGTTGCCATTGACTCCATTAATCCTGATCTGGTAACAGGAGGAGCTGGCGAACGGGAAATAGCCACCTTTGTCGCAAACTGGCTCGAACAAGCAGGAGTGGAAGTGATCCTGGATGAGTCTGCGCCGAGACGTCCCAATGTCATCGGGATGGTGCGTGGAACCGGTGGAGGACGCTCCCTTCTGCTCAATGCGCATATGGATACCGTCGGCGTCGCTGGCATGCAACGGCCACATGAGCCTGTCGTGGAAGGAAATCGCTTGTATGGGCGAGGAGCTTACGATATGAAGGGAGGGCTGGCTGCGATCATGATGGCTGCCACCCAGGCAAACAAGCTCTCCTTGCGCGGCGATGTGATACTCACGGCAGTGGCCGACGAAGAATATGCGAGCCTGGGGACACAAGCGGTTGTGAAGCAGTGGCATGCTGATGCTGCGATTGTGACCGAACCGACGGCATTGCGACTCTGCGTAGCGCATAAAGGGTTTCAGTGGTTAGAAATCACCACCCAGGGAAAAGCCGCTCATGGCTCTCGCCCAGATCTTGGCCGTGATGCGATCGTCAAGATGGGCCATATCCTTGTGAGCCTGGAGCGGTTAGATCACTCTCTCAGGGCTGCCCCCTCACATCCTTTGCTCAAAAGCGGCTCACTGCATGCTTCGGTGATTGAGGGAGGGCAGGAACTCTCCAGTTATCCCGAGCGCTGTACTCTTCTGGTCGAGCGTCGCACGATTCCTGGTGAAACCCCAGAGCAGGTTGAAACAGAGATACGAGAACTGCTTGAGGAGATCCAGCGTGCTGATCCAACGTTTCTTGCCTCCGTCAAAACAACAGTAGTGCGGGAACCCTTCGAGGTGGCTGAAGACGAGCACATTGTACAGACCCTCTCCAATCAGAGCGAAGCGCTCCTTGGTTCTGCCCCAGAAATCGTTGGTGACACCATGTGGATGGATGCGGCCTTGCTTGCCTCAGCGAGTATTCCAACCGTCGTGTTCGGTCCAGGAGGAGCAGGAGCCCACGCCGTTATCGAATGGGCAGACCTGAAACAGGTGCAACAATGTAGCGATGTTCTGTTAGCGACCATTCAAGCTTTTTGCGCTTGACAACCAGTTCTGGAATGAAAAGAAGAACAGTATGACAGTGAGCATCTATCAAAATAGCCCTGCCTCGGTGAGTGGCTCTCCTTTCTCTTCTGCAAGTCAGCCCCTCGCATTTCACCGCCGTCTGCCGGGATATGCTCCAACCTCTTTGGCGAATGCCCCATTCCTGGCAGACCGTCTGGGGGTAGGCAAGATCTGGATCAAAGACGAAACCCATCGTTTTGGGATGCCATCATTCAAGATCCTTGGCACATCCTGGGCACTCTACCAGGCACTGGTGGAGCGCCTGGGAACAGAGGTGGAACCTTGGAACGACCTTCAAGAGCTGGTCAGCCGTTTCGCGCCGCTGCGCCCGTTGACCCTGGTCACTGCGACGGATGGGAATCATGGCCGCGCAGTTGCTCATCTGGCGGCTCTCTTTGGCTTCGAGGCACACATCTTCGTCCCATGCGATATGGCCGAGAGTCGGATCAACGCGATCAAGCAGGAAGGAGCGATGGTGACGCTCGTCAATGGCACCTATGATGATGCGGTCAAACTCGCGGCAACTCTGGATGGCGAGCGTCGTCTGGTGCTCTCTGATACCTCATGGCCTGGCTATGAGATGATTCCCCAATGGGTGATCGAGGGATACGCAACCATCTTCCAGGAAGTTGACGAGGAATTGGCACGAAGGCAACAACGTGGGCCTGACCTGGTCGTCGTTCAGATTGGAGTAGGAGCGCTGGCGGCAGCGGTCGTGCGCCATTATCGGCACCCTGATATGTCCTCACACGTCAAGATTGTCGGTATTGAGCCAACACGTGCGGCCTGTGTTCTTGCTTCTATGAAGGCCGGTCAGATCGTCAAGCTTACCGATCCGCCACAATCGATCATGGCTGGGCTCAATTGTGGCACACCCTCGCTGGTGGCTTGGCCTCTCATCTCCACAGGAATTGATCTCTTCCTCGCGATAGACGATGAGTGGGCAAGGCTCGGTATGCGTGATCTTGCCAGGATTGGTCTGGTGGCAGGTGAAACAGGTGCAGCTGGAATCGGAGGGTTGGCGGCGTTGCGAACTGGTCCTTCTTCACAGACGGTGAGCAGTGCTCTTGGGATTGATCCATCAACCCGTGTTTTGCTGATCTGCACAGAAGGGGCGACTGATCCTGTGGCCTATGAGCGTATTGTAGGGAAAAGTCCTACGTAACAACCTCTCCTGGTGACTCTCACCTCAAGCCTTCATCGCTTGCCCAAGATGGTAAATACCCTACGAAGTTGGTTGTGTCCCACTTCGTAAGAGTATGTCTGAACTAAAAAAGAGAGTGCTAGACCGAAAGAAAGACTTTCAGACATATGACATCATTCAAGTGAGGAAGGATGAATTATCGTAATCATATTGGGATGCGGCATCGATTTCAAAGGCCGATAATGGCCTTGCCGATGTCTTTGATACACCTCTGGATCGTACAACAACGGCGGTGGAGGCTCCTGTCCTTGCGGAACTGCTCTCGCGAGTTCCGCATCACGCTTGAGCAGAGCATAGATCGCCTCAATCATCTGACCCGCTACACGCCCAATCACACGGGTTTTGCCCGTGTAGGACTGCGTGCGTTCATCGAATGGGTAGCGAGCTTTGACCAGACGCTCATACAACCGCCCCCACTCGTTGTTGTGCAAACGGATCACCTGCATAACAGCGAGGAACATAATGTGCGTCATGGTCCTGGTTCCTCCAGGGGTCAAGTAGGAGGAATCCAAGGTGCTTCCCGATTGAGCGACGACAGGAGCCCAGCCGAAGTATGACTTGAGGGTCGAGGCAGAAGGGAAGTTATGGATCGAACCAATGGCCGCAATGACCGTGGCTGCTGTGATGGGTCCAAAGCCTGGAGACGACAGCAAGATCTGATCTTCACGCGCTTGTTCAACGATAGTGACAATCTCGCTTTCCAACTGGGAGATATGCTCACGTAAGAGCCGCAGTTCTTTGATCAATTGGCCTTGCTCCAGCACCAGGCCACGAAGGCGGATGAGGTCTTTGATCCCAATACTCTCGGCAGCCAGGCGCTGCAATCCCTGCAACTTGAGATCCGAAACCGAGCTCGCTCCGCCTCGAAGTTGTTGCAAGACCGTGAAACTGGCGGTTGCCAGGACTTGTGGAGTGGGAAATTGCTCACGCAGAACCAGGGCTATCCACGAGTTGGGATCTTTAATGGCACGGGTAAATTCGGGAAAGAGCTCGTCGCAGATGGCCGTGAGCTTGTTTTTGCATTGCGTACTCTCGCGAACCAGTTCGTAGCGATGGCGAATCAATCCTTTCAATTGGGCAGCAGCCTGGGTTGGTGGGACCAAGCGTCGCACGAGCTGCATCTTGTTGGGAACTTGTACCCCCAACTCCAGTTGATTGTACAGAGTATTGGCCAACATCAGCGCATCACGCTTGTCGGTCTTAAGCATGCCTGCAGGACGGCTTTGCACATGGATCACCTACACTGGCAAATCGAGATCTTGAAGATATTGCATCAAAGGTCGATGGTAATGGCCTGTCCGCTCCAGGAGAATGAAGTAGTGCTCCAGTGGAGCCATTTCGCGCAGACGCTCAACCAGCCGACGAAAGCCTTCACGCGAGTTCTCAAAGAGCAATGTAGCGCAAGCTTCAAAGCGCCCATGCCGCTCCAGCAGGGTTTTCGAGAGGAAGCCAGCCACATGCTTGTTTTTCCCAATATCAATGCCCAGGTACACCGACTCACTCAGGAGCATGGGAACGGCCTTGTCACCTCATTCCATTGCTGGAATCGGTCCTGTCACAGGGTATGATATTCTCCGGCACGTTAACGGTGGCGTCGCGGCTGGAAATGCCCAGCAATGGGCGCGATCAACAGAGAGGAAGCATTGGGCATGCTTGGCTGATGTGAAGCGCCGCATCTTCTTTTCCCGCAGTCTCGTGGGTTGGTGGGAGTTCTCGGCTCGATGGTTCAGTCCTTTGTGCTGCCGATGCTCCACGCTTAGCAAGATCTCGCGTTTGGCTGCGCCATAACTCTTGCGTGGATCGGTGATGATCACGCGTAGAACAGGAACAACGCAAGCACCGTAGTCGTGAGCAGAGGCTGCAAGACGAGAAACGCGAGCGCCAGGAGGCGCTGACTTGACGCAGTGCGCGCCTATTCACGGGCTGCTGATGAACTGTATGGAAAACTCCTCCACCTGCATTTTCATCATCCGGAGGAAGAGAAAGAACAGGCCTTGCGGCAAGCACTCTCCCACGCCAATGCCGACATTGAGAGGAAACACACCCTCTTCTCCCTCTCGCTCTCCCTCTACAGCTATCTCAAGCAGACCCTCCCACCCGAACGAACACACCAGCGGCCCACCTTACGCCTGCCCCCTCAACAGGAACCTGCAAAAGAGCACCCACCACAAGACCCTTGACCTTCACCCACCTTCACTCGCCCTTTCTGCCAAGCTGTTCACCTCTCTCTCGCGCCCTCACGCTCCCCCCCTTACACACCTGGCTCACAACATTTCACAGTGTTTCTCACACGCAGGTGACAACACTCCTTATCACTGCCATGCAGAGCATCCCATCATCTGGGCCAACCCGAGACAACCTCTCTTCTCATTTCCGCACAGTGATACACATGACCCTCTTCGTGACACATTAGCACCTTTTTGGCTCAGGAGAGGAAGCTTGTTGGACCAGGAGTATACAGATTGATGGCAATACGTTAGAATACACGCATCTCTCTATAAAAAAAAGGGGAATGTGCGAAAATGAGAACTAGCGAAACAGTGGTGCGTCATCTGCCTGAGCACACCCAAACCATACGCGAGGCCGCAGCCCGCTTCACAGAACAAGATGAGGTCATCGCAACCATCGAGATCCATGGCCATGCCCACTTGCAGGATGCAACCACTCGCCTCTTCCCACACTGGGTCACCGTGAGTCAGCTTGATGATAGTCTGAACCTGCTTGAGCTGGGCGATGGCACGGAGATGCCAGAGGATGCCCGCCTACTCTGGGTTCGTCCCCTCCAAGGCGAACTTCGTCTCTAAGACCGTGTTTTGTTAATCGCAGAAAGGCTGCCGCAGAACGTAGCTGTCAGATAGGACACAGAGCCATGCCCTAACCATTGTTGCAAGCACAGAGCAAGGTATGCTACGATGAGTTTTCTCAACCAGAACAAAAACGATTGATGCAGGAAAGGAAGCAAGCATGGCGACGAAACCCATCATTTTGTTAGACGATGGCGGCGTGATGAGCGATAATCGCCTGCGTGGTTCGCAGTGGCAGCGTCTCGTCGGCGAGTTTTTTATGCCCCGGCTGGGGGGCGAAGCTGTGGCCTGGTCTGAGGCCAATCGCATCTATACAGCTTACCTCTTTGAAGCGACGAACTGGCAGACGCGTGTGCAGGCGACCCCCAACTATCGTGATTTCGAGCGAGTATACTGGCTTGACTGGCTCGGCGGAATGTGCCAGTTCGTCGGCGTGAAAGCTCCGTCAGAAGAAGAGTGCATTGAACTGGCCCGTCAGGCAGAGGCATATATCACGCCTCGTGTTCGCGCATCTTTCCCCGGTGCCATCGAGGCTATTCGCGAGTTACACATCCAGGGCTACGAGATGCATACCGCCTCTGGTGAGTCCTCGATCCACTTGCAGAACTATCTGCAAGGTATGGGGGTTCGCGAGTACTTCGGGCACCTCTATGGCTCAGATCTGGTGGGCATGCTCAAAGAGTGGCCCGCGTACTACGAGCGCCTCTTCGCCGACTCCGGCATCACGCCGAGTTCCGCCCTGATTGTCGATGACAGCCCACGGAACCTCGCCTGGGCCAGGGATCTTGGCGCAATGGCGGTGCTGGTCAGCGCTCAACACGAGGCACTCGACGGGATGTTCTGCATTCGCAGCCTGGCAGAATTACCGGAATTGGTGCAACATCTCGCCTAAACGCCGGGAAGATGCTTCTTCTCGCTGCCCTGGCTTGTCGGTTTCGCATCTGGGAAGCCGATTAATTTACATGTCCCACTCGCGCGAGGAGCAGGCGAACCATCGCCACTTGGATCAATGTTTCGCTCGTCTGCACTTTTCGCTCGTAATCTTTGCTCATTCTTCTGTTACGAGAAATCCAGCTGAATGTACGCTCCACGACCCAACGGCGAGGCACCACGCTGAAGCCACGGATACCAGGTGGGCGTTCCACCACTTCCAGTTCCCACGCACCTGTGGTTTGACACCAGGTGGCCAACTCTTGCCCACGATAGGCCGCATCCGCCCAAATCTTTTTCAGACGCGGCACGAAAAACTTGAGTCCCGCGAGCAGACAACGGGCTCCCTTGGTATCATGGGCGTCGGCAGGGGTCACGTAGATGGAAATAGGGAGACCCAGCGTGTCCACAAGGAGATGCCGTTTCCGCCCTTTGATGTGCTTGTGGGCATCGTAGCCACAGATCCTAGACGACTCCTCGACCGTTTTCACGCTTTGGGAATCCATGCTAGCTGCACTTGGGTCAGGATGCCTCCCTTGCCGTTCGCGTTCCGCCCGATGCAACGCCCGCCACAAGAGCGTCCAAGTCCCTTTGAGGCGCAAACGTCGGAAATGGGTAGAACACCGTTTGCCACGGTGGGAAGTTGGCCGGCAGATAGCGCCAGGGACAGCCGGTGTGTAGCACGTAAAAGATCGCATCAAAAATGGTACGGAGTGGGTGAGTGGGGGTCCCCCTCTGTTGGGCGGGGATGGCAAATACTGCTGTAGGCATGCCCACTCGGCATCGGAGAGATTGCTTGGGTAATTGGTACTCATTCGTTGAGGATATCACATGAAGTTTTCTCTTGTCTCATTACATAGGCTGAACCCGATTCCTGAGCGGCTCCATTTGATTCCAAAACACGCTCTAAGAGAACATGGCGCTTTCTTTTCCCAAAAAGTGGATAGAAAAAAGTACAAACATGGAGAGGATAAACAGGATGCCAAAGGATTTAGCACCCTGGCAAGTCATTGAGAGCCGTATTAGTTATGAGGATCGCTGGCTTCGCTTGCGTACCGATACTTGCAAGACCGCGCAGGGAAAAATTATCGAGTCATACCACGTAGTTGGCGCATTGCCTTGGGCAAACGTTGTGGCCCTGAATACTGAAGGCAAGATTATCCTAGTGCGCGAATACAGACATGGCGCGAAAAAGATTTTACTTGGTCTTCCAGGTGGTGCCGTTGAATCTTCTGACCTTAATCCGCTTGAAGCCATCCAACGAGAACTGCGCGAAGTAACTGGATATAGCGGTGGCAAATTTTTCCAGATTGGCCAATGTTATGCGAACCCATCCAATCAGAACAACATAGTTTACTCATTTCTGGCAGTAGGAGTGGTCCAGGGAAAAAAGCGCCTTCCTATGCACAAGGAAAGCGCCTCCATCATCCCAATTGCTTTACATCTCTTGATCTGCCTTGGTCGTCAGCGAGGAATTAACAATAACCGTCAGCAGCCCAGGTATGTGGCCCGACAATTCCATCTATTGTGATACCCTCATCAAATTGAAAGTTTCTTACGGCATACTCCGTATTCTTACCATATATCCCATCTACCTTTAAAGGCTTACCATCTGCTCCATAATAGCCATAAAAGCGAAGATCTGACTGAATATTTTCAACCCAGTGGTGATAAGGTGAACCAGGATACAATGTTGGTGGGCAGGAACTTGTAGCAGCAGGTACTATCGTGGTATCTGTTACCTTATGTCCTGTAAACCCTGCTGGGGTGGCATGAGGATTCATGCCCAAGGTTGAGGCATGCGCCGAAGGTGTAGAGGTAAAGACGCTGAATGAGAACAATGCTGCCAGCAGAAGCGCACCGCATACGACCATTTTCAATGCTTTTCGCATGATATTTTCTCCTTGCTTGGGAAACATCAGATTGGTTCTACGATCGTGTACCATCAAAGTGTAAAAGAAAAGAGATCCGTTTCCCAGGACAGGCACCGGACACTTTCCGGTCAGTTTATCCGCTATGATTACTTTGATGAAATTAATGGATAAGTAGTATAGGGTGATATTGTATAAAATTTTAACGTAAATGTTAATTTTGCTTATATTACTTATTTAATGATATATTGCATGCATTAAAGATCCCCAAGAAAAGCCTCTTTTCGTGGAAGAAGCTTTTCTTGTCTGTCCCAGAAGGAACCGTTACCCAAAACTGAGCAATTTGAGGTCATTGTGAGGTCATTGCGACGATCGAGATCCGTAGGCAGGTCCAATTGCAGGATACGACCATTCGCCTCTTCCCAAACTGGGTTACCGTAAGTCAGCTTGACGATATCCTGGACCGGCTTGCATTGGGCGATGGCACAGAGATGCCAGAGGATACACGCCTGCTCTGGGTTCGACCCCTCAAAGGCGAATTTCGTCTCCGCGAAATGGAAGAAGAAAACTGGCACACGCCATCGTACCTTCTCAGTTCAGCGCTCTGAACAGAGGTGAGCAAAAACGAGCGCGCCGGCGATAAGCAACTGCATCCCTCGCCGGCGCGCTCCTTGAAGCAGATCTTCTCCAGGTCGTGCCAGCTCCTACCAGTGAAACAGATGCGCTAGGCTGACCAGTCGCAGGTGACACACGCTCCCTCGACCAGGGACACACACCCGCCCCCTTATCTCTCCCCCTCCCTCGCTGTCTCCGTGCTGCAACAGGCTTCTATGAGACAAAGTTGCATGCAGCAGGTTCATCCCCCACACCATTCTGTATCTCACCCGGTCGCAGCCCCTCCCGCCATCTTCTTCTCTCCATGATGAAATAAAGAAGACCTGGTTCCTCTTTATTTCGTCCCCTTCGACCGGGCCGACAACAGCCTCACCATGAGCACTTACCAACCATTCCCACTGGCCACATCGACCTGGCTCCCCCCACGATCCACAAGAACCTTCCGTCGCCACAACGACCCATCAACGCTCCCCACACAAGCCTCCCTCCCCAATCACGACCTGTGCTCCTTCCACAGAACGAACTGTAACCACAACCATGAAGGCCATGTTTCTCCTGCTGGGAAGAGGCGTTCGCCAACACCTCACACCACCCTTCCAGTTCCTTCCCTTCTTCTCCCTCTGCTCGTTTCGCTGACCAGGAGCATCCCCTCCAACGCTGGAAGTGAACAGATAGGGGTCATGTCCCTTCACCATGCGCGCTTCCAGACACCACTGCTCTTCCTTTCCTTCTAAGGGCTATCGTGGGAAACTCAAACCACTTGGACGGATCGCCGGGCAGATGGCTTCGATGATCTTTGCGCTCCTCAAAACCAATCAGGAATTACTGGCAAAAGTTCCGTTCGGTCAAGATCCTCCCGTCCCCATGCTCTACGATCCAGAAGTCCATCGCCTCCATCGAGCAGGTCATTACCACTCTCTCAAGCCAGGAACACAGCCCAGGAGGATTATTCAACTGCCGAAACAGCCCTGATTATCTGCTCTAATAGTATGAGAATTAGCGCTACCCCTTCTCAGGGGAGCAAGCCACCTGGAGCCGGCACGGTTGCTACCACCGGCTGCTCTTCCTGTTTGAGCCAACGGGCTGCAATGATGAGCAGAGCGATTGCGCCTGCCGCAAAAATGGCATTACTCAGCAGGTCATTCATGAGATCCACGCCGGGCATAAGAACCGGCCAGGGAAAGGAGTGCCAGATATAGGTGAGCAGCGCCCCGGCTGCCAGGGCAAAGCGATGGGCGTCTGACCAGCCGCTCTGCCGCGACCAGAAGCCGACCGGAACGGCCATGCCGCAGAGCAGGAGCAGATAGAGAACAATGGCAGCCCAGGCCGGCAGGTGCAGGCCCGCTAACCAGGGCGAGAGGCCATAGGGATCGGCTGCATAGATGAGTTGGAAGATGGAAGTGGCAACTAGGGCCACCAGCATCACCAGCCAGGGACTGGGTACGTGACCTGCAGTTTGTGTGTGTGGGGCACGGTTGCGCTGGCCCAGCAGGATACCGATTCCAACGATGATAATGATCGCGATGCTCGTCCCTATCACCTGGGGAACTGAGGCATGAAAGCGGTGCGTGAGAAGAATGTAGACTACGGGACCTATGACGAAGAGCGCGAAGACCGTAGCCACGACTGCCAGGCCGATCTTACCCAGCCACGGCGTTGTGCGCTGCTGCTTCCCGGCGAGCGCCTCCATAAGCGCGATGGGAGTGCCGATGCTCCAGAAGGTGTGCAGACCCATCACAAAGATCGTCCAGTTCAGGCTTATGCCCAGGGATGGGATGTAGCCATAGGTGAGGACATGGAACCCGGCCCAGTTGGGATCGAAGAGAGTGAAGGTCGTGAAGCCCTCTTCGATCATACCATAAGCCAGGCCAAAGGCGAGTATAGAGGGCCAGCCATAGCCTGCACGCCTGACGACCTCACGGATGAGGAGCGCGCCACAACCATAGAGGGGGATCATAGCAAGCAAGAGGGCAATGCTGGTAATCGGGACGTCACCGAGCAGGTACTCGGCAACGAGTGGCGAGAGACACAAGAGTCCGAGCGCGGGCAGTAGACGACGCATATCTTTTTCTCCTTTCGCTTCATTGAGACGAAGCACAGGACAACTGGTCATCATGACGAGAAGTTGCTGATAGTATCAAAAACTGTTCTGGTGAGAGAGGTAATCAGTTCCATTTTTCCTCTCCCTTTTGTACGTCTTCTGCCTGTCCAGAGGAGCGCCTCATTTCAAGAAGCCGTTCCTTCGCGGCAGCAAAGATCTGGCAAAAAATCTGCTTGCCCGCCTCACTGTTGCCTCCATCTTCTGGCAACAGCCAGCGATTGAGCAGAGTGGCCAGCGCCTCCATGACCACAGGAAAGGGAGAAAACCGATCAGGTGATTGAAATTCTGCGATCGTCACCTGCCCGTACGGCAGCACTCCGAGCAGGTGCGCCGTGATCTCCAGGTCAAGATCCTGGCGCACGGCTGTTCACGGCATGAAAGATCGCCTGGTCGAACCCTCCCATAGTCCCACCGCGCGAGTCGGACTCTACAGCATCTAACCAGGTCTGGACGTATTGCGTCCATTCCCAGGACAGGAGGGCATCGAAGGGTTCTTCCTTTCCCTTGAAGTAGAGGTAGACCGTCCCTCGACTCACGCCTCCTTCATCGGCGATATCGCTCATCGTGGTTTTGTCATATCCCTGGCGGATAATGACCGCTGCTGCCGCGCGGAAAATTTGCTCTTGGCGTTCGTCATTGTTGGGCATTGACTTCCTTCTGTCATCTTTTGCTGAACACATTAAACAATTTCTGATATTTTGTTTAGTATAACAAGGAAAGTATTCCCGTGTCAAGTGGAGTAAATTCCATGCTCTCTGTGTTTGTTTTCATCAACTTCAAGCATGCCAATGGACCCTTATTTTTCAACCCTCTCTGACCTTTTCACCAGTTACTGATATTGTTGGCGAATTGGCAAAAGCTAGGCAGCCACCGCAGGCTTGGCAGAAGCAACCAGCTTGGCAAAACGAGAAACGGGTGTTGAAGCAGGTCGCTGGCCTTTCTGCCATTCAATCGCACGAAGGACATTCATAGCGGTCGCCGTGAAAAAAGCCTGAAGTCTCAATTTCTTGCTCCCAAGATAACGTGCCTGTCGCATCTCACAGGTGCGGACCGCTTGCGCAACCGTCCCTTCAATCCCAGCCCGTGTTGCATACAGTGTCCGAAACGCTTTTGTTTCCTGGCGTTGACGTGCCTCTCGTAACGCGGTGTAGCTTGCCTCATCTGGACGCAAAATCAGCACTTTCGCGGCCACTGGCGTGCATTGATCATGCAGAGGACAGCAGCGACACCGCGAAAGAGGAAACCGCACACGAAGACTGGGCTTTCCATGTCGATCAGGAATGTGCCCCCAGTCACGGCTGGTGTGTCCTGCAGGACACACCGCCTGTTTGGCTTGCCAATCAAGAAGAAATTGGCTCTGATCAAAACGCCCTGCTTCTTTTGAGGCCCATGATGTATCAGGCATGACAGGTCCAACAATGTCCACATGATAGCGTCTGTGGCTCTCTGCGAGCACCTCGGCATCGACATAGCCCATATCCATCAAGTGTTGATCTGGAAGCAGTTGCTGCTCATCGAGGCGAGAATGCAGTTCCCCAATGATGTCCCCATCGGCCCTGGTCGCGCTGGTGGATGTGACCTCGACGATCAGATGGGGAGCATCGGCTTCACAGGTCTCAGTAAAATGCACTTTGTACCCGTTCCAGGCCGTGCTTTTCTTACGGCTGTAGCGTGCCTCCACGTCATAAGGAGATGTGATCAGTAAAGCAGAGGGAGGCAGTTCTTTGTCCGCTCGCCAGGGCGTCTGGTCTTCATGGGCATGAAAGTGCTGAAGCCACACCCGTCGCAGTGTTTCAATGGCGTCAAGTTCCCCGAACCAGGGCATATGGCTTTGCGCGTAAACCATCTCCAAGAGCTGACGACCATCGGCCCCAATTGTTTCTGCCAGCTCCACTCGTTTCTTCTCGTCTTTAGGCAGGCGAAAATCGCTGAAGCGTTTCTCATAGCGTTGTGCCCACTGCGGGTCCATGTGCTCCAACAGCCACGTTGGCGCGACCTGGGAAAGCACATTGAGCGTGTGACGCATGGTCTCCCCAACGCATTCCAAGCGGCGGAGCGTGCGAATCGCAGCCAGCACATGCGTCGAATCGGTCCGTTGCTTGCCTCGTGTCTTGAGCCACCCCCGCCCACGGCACAGATCCAACAGGCGATCAAACAGGCGGCGTTCTGCACCATGAGCGAGCAACCGTCCTCGCGCATTCAGAAAGAACGGAGAAATCAAAACCGCTATCGGTCAATTCCAGGCTGAGCACATACTTCCAATCAATGCGGGTGCGCACAGCGTCAGCGGCTTGCCGATCCGTGAGACCCTCTGCATATTGCATGAGCGTGACCAGGGCAAGGCGCCATGGGGCTTGGGCTGGTTGTCCGCGGCTGGGGAAGAGATCCTGAAAATCGGTATCCTCGTAAAGTGTTCCTAGCTCATCTCGCATCCGCAACCAGACGTTGCCCTTGGGCAGGACGGCATGCGCAACACGGACGGTTTCTTCGGGGAGAGCTGGAATTGGCTGGGGATGCATGGACATGGATTCCCTCCTGGTTGTCTCAACGCTTCGCTTCTCGTTCTTGTTCAGTATCTCATATTTCCTTCCCATCACGCTCAGACAATTCGCCAACAATATCTTACTGGGGCTCTACCATGTACTTTCTACCAACAAAAAAAGCACAGCAACCCATATCCATCTTGTGGGTTACCATGCTAAAGGCATGACTGTCACTGTTTGTTCGCACCTATCATACCAGATGCATCAAAGAATTGCTATCCTCATCTCCTACCCCTTACTTTCCAACTATCGCCTATATCACGACGCCCGTAAGCAAACAGTTATAGAGCGGGCTCACCAGCGTAAGCGGGGGCGACCCATCCCTGATGCCCAGGCCCTCCCTGCCGAGGTCGTCTCTCTCCTCCTCCAGGGGACCCACCCACCAACCTCCCGCGCCAGTATCACGAGGTGATCTTCTCTACCGTGAAGCTGGGACCCTACGTCCGCTCTCGCTGGCGCGAAGACGCACATACATACACCATCAGCCTCGGCCTCCCAACGACTTCTCCACCCTTCACTTCCACCCCCAGGGCTTCTAACGCCTGTGCGAGCATACAAGAGGATCAGAGAACGAACACACCGACGCATTCCTTGACGCAGATCTGCTTCCGGGTTGCTCCACCTCCTACCGAAACATTACACGCACCAGGGGAAGCAGCCGCAGCTCACGCGCTGCCCTGCCTCTTACGCACCTGGCCCACAACGTTTCAAAATTTTTTTCTCACAAGCTGCATGAGGCATTCCAAGATTCATACCCAGACATCCTGGAAGATGCCCACTCATCGGATATCCTCCATGAGATCGGACAAAGGGCATATCACGCGCCGTTGCGTGATATGCCCTTTGTGTGTCCTCACCCATCAGCGTTGCGCCACCCTAGATCTTCTCCACGATCACCTCCGCTTTCACTTCGACTGGGAAGGCTGTCTCATCTGATGTCACCTGAAGTTGCTAAGAGCTTATCCGAAAACCATGTGATAGAATACCAGGCAAAAACGAATCAAGGAGAGGCAGATGGCAAGGACACGCCCATGGGAGGTCAGCGATGCATTGTGGGAGCATGTTGCTCCCTTTTTTCCTCCAGCCCCCTCGCATGCCAAAGGAGGCCGTCCGCGCCTGCCTGATCGCCAAGCCTTCGAGGCCATCGTCTACGTTTTGCGCACCGGCATCCAATGGAATGCCTTGCCACGGGAATTGGGAGCCAGTTCCACCATTCACGATCGCTTTCAACAATGGGAGCAAGCGGGGCTGTTCAAGGCATTGTGGCAAGATGGACTGGCAACCTACGATGAGCTGGTGGGCATCCAGTGGGAGTGGCAAGCGATGGACGCAGCGATGAACAAATCCCCTTTTGGCGGCACCGCGACTGGTCCAAATCCCACCGATCGCGGCAAATTGGGGACAAAGCGAAGCGTGTTGACTGACGGGGCAGGGATCCCTCTGGCACTGGTGATCGATGGGGCCAATCGCCATGATGTCAAACTGCTCAGCGCTACCCTGGATGGAGTGCTCATCCAGCGACCAGAACCCGACGGAGAGCGATTGGAGCAATTGTGTTTAGATGCTGCCTATGACTCAACCCCGGTCTATAAAGAACGTGTTGCTCGTCATTATTGGCCGCACGTGCGTAGCTGAGGGCAGGAGCGTCTGGAGAAAGAGATTCTCCCAGGTTATCGCGCTCGTCGTTGGGTGGTGGAACGAACCCATGCCTGGCTCAACCGCTCTCGTCGGATCCTGATACGGTGGGAGAAAAAGGCGGAAAACTCTCTCGCCTTTCTTCATCTGGTTTGCGCGCAATTGCTCTTTGCGAAGATTGCGGTTTTCGGATAAGCTCTTAGTACTCTGTCAAGATTGTATTTTCGGGTACAGACGTTCCAATTTGACACGAGCATCAGTTACGCCAAAACGCCAGTTAACTGTTGCTTTCTGAGCATTCCGGATAGTCTCCCAAGCGGTACTTTCGCGCTGTAGTGTGTATCTGTCGGGATACGCTGCTTTAGGCACTGGTTGACCAGGACGGGAAGTTCAATTTCGACCATATTGAGCCAAGAGCCATGTTTGGGCGTAAAGTGAAGCTCCAGCTTATTGAGGATGCGCCGCGCTTCGGCTGGCTCGAAGGCTTCATAGAGTGAGGATGGTGAGCGGGTATTTAGGTTGTCCAATACCACACGAATTTTTTCGGCATAGGGGAAGTGAACATTCACTAACTCCCGCATACATTCGGCAAAGTCCTCTTTTCGACGTTGAGCGGTTACTATGGTTTGCCGCCAACCTGCCAGTGGCTGAAAGAACATGAACAAATTGCAGGTTCCACGACGTTCATACTCGTAATCCTGCCGGGTGCGCCGCCCTGGTTTCATCGGTAAGCTCGGGCGGGTATCTGCCCGGAGAATACAGGGACGCTCATCAAAGCAGACAACCGGCAAACACGGTTTGAACGGCTCAGCATATAAATCCAAGACATCTTCCATGCGCCATACAAAATCGGCGCCGCCAGTCGGGATACACCATTGCTGCTTCAGCCATGGTTTGAGTTCGTTTTTTTGCAATCGGTCACGCACCGTCTCGTAGGACACCGGCGCATCAATGACGCCTAACTCCAACAACTTATCCGGCAGCATCCGCAACGGCCAGTGTTCTCGTCCTTCGGGAGCATCGCTGCAAGCCAGAGCAACCAAGAACGCCTCTTGCTTACCGTCCATTTTGCGCTTGCGTCCAGGTTTGGGCCGGTCTACCAAATTTCGGCTGAGGCGGTCGGCACACCAGTACTTTCTCGTTTCCGCAACTGTCACGGTCGTGATATGCAATAAATTCGCAATCTCCTCATCTGTCTTGCCTGCATCGCTCAGCAAGAGCGTATGAGCGCGTCGAATTTGACGAACATTTGCTCCGCCTTTACTCACGATATTTTCTAACTGTTCTCGTTCTTCACCGCTCAAATGCACGACATACTTCTTGGGCATTAATACACGTTCCTTCCCTGGTTTGGCTGTATAATGGGTACAGTGGAAGCATATCTTGGCATTACACGTTAGGGAAGAGTTTGTGAGCGAGCAAGACTGCTCAAAATTTCTACTTACCGAGGCTCTATCGGAGTCATTAGGGGCCAGGGAATGGGTATCTATGACGAGGTGAAGCAGTATCTTCTTCGGTTATACAAGGAGGCTGCCTTTGGACGGCAGCCCCTTTCGCTTAACAAACTGATTCTACATCAAGCTGCTATCGTTCAACTTGTGGGTACACCATGGCGATTCCATGCAGGTAGGTAAGCGCAATCCCCTCGGAACCGTGACCTTCACCGGCATAGATTTCGCTGCTAACCGTCAAACCAGGATAGTTGCCTTGCTCTAAGAAGGTAACAAATCGCCGAAAGTTCGGAATGTCATCCTCCTCCAACTCACCTACGGAAAGGTAAAGCTGAATCGGATTGCTGCCATTGCGCGCAGCCAATTGCGCGTCGTGGTGAATCCAATAATCGTAGGTGGATTTCAGAATCGCGCTGCCGGAGATATAGCGCTGAAAGGCATCCGGCTGCCGGAACAACGCATAGAGCACAAAGAAGCCACCCGACGAATAGCCTTGCAGGCAGCGATCCGAGGGAATGGTGCGATAGTTTGCATTAATAAAAGGGATCATCTCCTGCGTAAGGGCATCTAAAAAGAGGTGCGACACACTCTCGCTAGAGGCGCCGGGTACCCCGGGAATATCGAAATCAAGGTCTCGTAACGCAGCGAATTCATCAGAGGTTTCCATGTCATAGCCAATGCCGACAATGATAAGCTCAGGTACTTTCCTGAACCAATTGCTAAAGCGCGTCAACCCAGCCGCCACACCAAAGTTGTAATCACCGTCTAACACATAAATCACGGGATACGCCTGTGTAGATGTCTTGTAGCTGTCCGGAAGAGCGACGGACAGGTGATATTCCCGACCACGGATAGTAGAGAAGAGCGTTCGCTCCTCTGTGCCAAACAAGGCTGCCCGTGGATACCGTTCACTCATATATGCCTCCTTAAGTTTATCATGCCGCCGAGATTCTGCTGGTCTTGGCTCCTTTGATATGCCCGCAGGAGCTACGCCAGAGTTCTCGGCAAAAACTATTGCGGAAGATAGCCTCAGTTGCTCTGAGGTCACTGGTGATTATAGTTCCAAAAGTCTAGCGAATGCTAGACTTTTGGGTTCGGAGGGGAACGACGATCCTCACAGGATGCACTACCAAAGACGGTGGTAATGCGACCAGCGTCTCCTTCACATCCTTTATCCCATTGCGAAACGCATCTGGGAGTGCTTTGCGCAAGATGTTATAGCTACCATTCACATCCGCATTGAACGTTCTCCCACTCTTTGCCTTGTAGAGCCCGCGTGAGATCCGTCTTCCACTGAAAACGGGCTTCTCTTTTGTGCCAATGACGGGAATGGGATCCAGGTCCAGAAAACTTGCCTTACTCGTGTAACTTTCTTCTTGCACGATCACCTGCATTCCAACCAGTTCCGCCTTATAGGTGAGCATACTAACCAATCTGGCATGTGGCAACTGCACAAAATGCTGGTTGTTCTTCTTGCCCAGAGAGGCTTCTTGCTTCCACTCAGGATTGTTCCCGATGACCAGGGTGCCTATCCCTTCAGCCACCAGCAGGTCAATGATGCATCTGGAAATGGTATGCATAGAGTGATCAAGGCGTCTGGTTCGCTTCGCTGAAACACGTTCGAGTTCGCGTGAGGTGTGATGATTGCGACTCATCTTCTTCCGAAGTGCGGTCGCATGCTTGTTATAGCGTTGGTTGACACTCTTGAGTGGTCGCCCGTTGACAAGTCGAGGCACGAAGCCCCTTTTGTTTGATGTTAGCGCCACCAGATTGTTCACACCAAGGTCGATTGCTCCAACAAGCGAGGGATCTGTCTGTGTCTGCGCTTCTGTTTGAGCATAGACGACTTCCACGACAGAGTCTCCGCTCCCCTTGGGCACGATGCGAACCTGATCAACCGTTCTGCATCTGGTGCGCACCTCTATCCCAAGCTGCGATGGCTTGATGATGCCCTTCCTGAGTGCAGGTCGTGAGAGCGCCTGGATGCTATAGACAAGCACATTCCTCCCTCGTTGCTTGTCTTTGTAGCCTGGCAGCTTCGGGCGACCCTTGAACCTGGATGGATCCTCTTTATAGGCTCGCAGTGCCGCAAAGAAGGAGGTCCAGTTCTTGTCTACAAGCCTGAGGACCTGCTGAGACACTTTGGTTGGCAGAGCGCGGTACACCTCATGCTTCTGCATCCTGCGATCCATCGCACGATAGTTGAGGTGCTTGCCCGTGAAGATGAAATGGTGCCTGATCTCATAGGTAGAGTAGGCGACCAGCGCGTTACCTTTTGTTGGCACGCTTCCAATCGCCCCTCTCCAAACCGTGCTGGCATGTTTCCATGCACACGGCTCTCTAGCGGTTTGTTCCGATAGATTTGTCATACTTTCCTGCATGGATTTCGTGATGACAGGTACGGCATACCACGAGGGTTTTACGGCGCATTGCTGCCATCCGTCTTTTCCATCGCGGTGTTTCTCTTCCTCCCTTGTTTTCCAGATCTGCGAGTTTACGGATATGATGGACTTCTGTGTACTCTCTTGATCCGCAGAGTTCACAAGTGGTTGCCCTAAACCTTTTCACAAGTTCTGTGCTCCCATAAGCTGGAAAGGGGGGATGATCATTCAGGATTGCTGCTGGTTGCCTTTTTAGGGAAATGCCGCCGAATCTGGCTACAAGCGGGGTTTTTCCTTCTCGTTCAAGCGTCGTTGCAAGACAGCGAAGCGTTTTTCCCTCCAGTGTTTGCACACTGGATTGATACTTTGCAATGATTGCCTTCATACTTACTTTGTATTTGGCAGCCAGGGTCTTCATGAGTGATATTCGCATGACCCAGTGGAGATACCCTAGTTTGCTCACATCGTAGGCCAACAGATAGTATTGGACAATCCCTCTGTATACCTGTTGGTATTGATAGATGATAGCAAAGTCGCTTTCTTCCATTTTCTCGGCTCGATGGATAATCTTTCCCTGTTGCATGTAGGCAACGCATTTCTTTTCTATGAGATCACGAGGAACTCGTAGCCCAACTCTACCATTCACCGCTCGCTTTCCTCTGGTGATTTGGTTATCGCCTTGCTGGTTTATGATTTCATAGCCAAGAAACCGCGCTGACTGCTGCGTTGCATTGGTAATCAGCGTCTTTTCTTCGGACAGTTCCAGTTTGAGGTTGGCTTGTAACCACTCTTTGATCTGTCGTTTGATTTCTTCTGCTTCCTCTTTTGGGCCAATGAATCCGAAGAGTGTGTCATCTGCATAGCGAACATAGCGCAATCGTCTGTAATTAGGGTCTCTGGGATCTCTCGATGGAAGACTTCGTTGTCGTTTTACCACTTCTTTGACTTGATCTCGTTGCCCTTGTTTTCTTAACTTGTAGAGTTGATTGCATGTTTGCTGCCATGATGAATTGAGCTTGCGCTTTTCACCCTTCGTGTATTGTGGGATGAGCACCGTTTCTACCCAGTTATCAAACTTATTCAGGTAGAGATTACTGAGTATGGGAGAGATAACCCCTCCTTGCGGGCAACCGCTTAGAGTGGCATTCCAGTGCCATTCTTCTAGGTATCCAGCTTTCAGGAGCTTGCTGATGAGCTGGATGAATCGGCCATCGTGGATTGTTTCGCTCAGGATCTCAACGAGTATCCCGTGATCCATTGTGTCGAAATACTGAGCGATATCTCCTTCGAGAAACCATCGTACTCCTGTCCACTCGTGCTGTATTTCTGACAGCGCTGTGTGACATCCGCGTTCCGGTCGGAAACCATGGGATTGTGGGCTGAACCGTGGCTCAAAATATGCTTCCAGGATCAACCTGAGCACTTCTTGTACCAGCTTGTCAGACCAGGTTGGGATACCTAAAGGACGCTTCTTACCGTTTTTCTTCAGTATATATGTCCTTCTTGCTGGCTTCCATTCATATCGTTCATATCGCAAAGCTTCTATGATGGTATGAATTTTTGCTAGCGACATCCCATCCGCAGTTTCCGATGTTACTCCTTTTGTCATGGCTCCTTCATTGGAGTAGATTCGGGAGTAGGCCAGGATATATAGCTCTGGGTTGAATAGGTGCCGATAGACCCGTTCGAGTGGCAATCCTTTCTTGCCGCGTTCTCGGATGATTGAGAGGACAGTCTCAGCATCTCGCATCTCGCGTACCTTGACTTTCTTTTCAATCGAAACCACCTACGCTCCTTCGCCGTGTGGACGGCTTTCCCGTCCTCTGACTACTATGAGCGTTCCGTTGCCATAGCACTCTCGTGCCGTAGGCAATCCCGTGTTCCATCAACGAAGTACATGAGCACCACTTAGGCCATCCGTTCGTCCGTTATCGCCTCTCGTCGAGACGCACCACCATCGTAGAAAGGTTGCTTACCACAGCGCTCTCTAGGTATGCATACGATGGAACTGGTTGTAGTCAGGCGTTTTTCCAGCAGGTCAACGGTCCCCATAGTCTCGGACTGGATTTTGGGCAGTGTAGCTCTGGCCATATGGCGCGGGGCTTGCGGCTCTTCAGTTCGCAACGCCTCTGAACTTTATCCGCTTTCCCAATATGCTGCTTTCCCCTCCGGGTTTCCCTTTCAGGTAGATTGGGTGCCTCAGTAACGTTTCTTTCAGTTACTCTGTTGTCTCAACAGGATACTTCGCCGTGTGACACGGCGCACAGGGCGGCATTATAGAGATTCTTCGCGGCAAAACAGGCACGATCAATGAGCCGAGAGCGTGGATCACTTCGAGCAATGATGTGCTTCTCAACCAGGTGCATGGTCAGCCTCCAATTTCTGCACAATCCGCTCGGTTGCGTGTTGAGCATGCCGTTGCCCAGAGAGCTGGGCGCAGGCTGCGTTTCATGCGCAAATCATAGCATATTAGTCAGTGATGATCAAGAATTCACTATATATTCAAAGATTGGTTTCAATACTCTTGATGCCATTAGTAGATAGATCTACTGAGATCCTCTTCAATGGGACATATTGCTCGCTATTTTGAGCAACATTCAATTTTACGACTGGCCTTGGTATCGCTGCCGTTTCCAATCTACTCTGGCGTTCGAACCTTATAAGCCTTTGTTTGACCAGGAGCTTAAATTGCTCGAAGGCAAAGGCGCTGACGAGGAATGGTTCGCGGCTTACGAAAAAATCGAAGGCCTTGCTTTGACTCTCAGGTAACCAGCCAAGCGAAGTCCACCGAACTTTTCTTGCTTCACGTCGACGGCGAAATGGCACGGTTCAAGGCTGTCTTCGACTGACCATTAGCCTTTCCGAAGGCGAAAGCGTACCTAAAGCTATCTTTCTGACAGAGTACTAGCTAATCCACTTAATAGTCCCAGGGAACAGAAGAAGAACACTAGCTCCCACATATAAGAACCGACATTTAAATTGAGTTGTGATTCAACTCTTGCCCCTATTCCAATAGATTTGCAAATGCACCATGTTTAGCTGGAATTTCCTATCTTTGCTTCTTAAATGGTAGTTGTAGGTAATGAGTATCTGAGACCTCAGTGCAATTTTACCTTTATACACTACTGGTTTCAATAGAATGGGAACCTTTTATCGCCTTGTCTGTGCGATGTGCTTGATTGCCTACAACTATTTCAGACACCCGCAAGAATGGCGTCGAATGAGAGCCTGGGATCTGTGGCAACAAGGATGGAAACAGAAGGAGATCGCGAACGCGTTAGGAGTCACAAAGGGAGCCGTGAGCCAATGGATCAAGCGAGGCAGAGAAGAAGGAGCCCAAAAAGGCTGTGACGGAGTATTGCCAAAGGGGCGAAACCACGTCTTAGTGAAGTTGACCCGCTTTAGAAGAGTGGTTTTCCCTCGTGATCATTGTGCGAACGGATCATGGTTGTATCGCCACTTATGCCACACAACAAAAAGCATCGTTCAGCACCGCTTCTCATATGTATATGACGAGCCTATGAATGAGAGATATGGTGTGTTGTAAATTTAGTCATCTGATGCGACCCGAAGTTGCCAGGGACCTAGAAAGACTGACAAAAGACCTGGCAGAGCTGTTAAGGATCACGCACTAGGGGCGTATGGCGAGAGGGATGGAGAGGTGAACCTGCGCATCTTCGTCCTTCTCACCCTGACTCACTTGTCTCTTCCTTCTTCCCATCGCTCACCGAAGAGGTGCCTCATATGAAGCGGGAAGAGGAAAAGCCTCCCAAAGAGTCTACGATCTGCTAAAAGGTCTAACAATTTCACAAACGTTTTTTTCAAAGTCTCCTCATATCGCAAACGTCTCTAGAACTGCCTTGCACTTGGAGCAATCCCTCATGACATGTAGAAGCTTTCTCTCTCCCTTGCTAAAAACAGCAAAATCCCAGGCCCCTATCTGAAGTTAAGAACCTGCCGAACGGGTGGACGAGCGAATGACGCTGGCCCACCCATTCGATTGTGTGTTCCTTGCCCAATCTTCAGTTGTTCCTCAGAGCGAGGAGGAGAGCGTCAGCGGCTCACTTCCCACTGCCCGACTGCCGCATGTACGCATCGATGGCGCTCTGGACCACCTGGCTGGTGACACCCTCACCGAAGGCCTGGAGAGTGGTGCCACCTCCTGAGGCGCGGACGTGAACGGACACCTCCTTGTGGGTCGTCCTCGCGATCGCGTCGGCGATCTCCTGCGTTTCCTGACGCGTGAGGCGTATCGAAGTTGCTCCGGTTCCGGACGGGAGTTGCTGGAAGTCCCCATTTCCGGACGGGACGATCTCGGCGTTGCCCATGGCAGAGTTCCTCTGTGAGTTGGGGTGGAACGAAGTGCGTTTGCGATGAGGATCACGCACTCGGATTCATTCGCTTCGCCCCCGCGCCTACGGCTGCTAGGTGTGAATGCGTACCTCCAGGCGAATCAAACCTAAACAGAGGTAAATGGTTCTAAAAAGAGAATAGTATGTATAGATCCAAAAAACAATAGTATTTGGGCATATTGGAGGGACAGTTTCCCAGTAGAGCCACACGAGTTGGTAAAAAAGTCGGGAGAGCTTGAAAAAGCAAGCGCCCATTGGCATGCTGGAGCCTATGCAAACTGGAGTTGACCCAATTGAGAAGAGTTCATGAAACGCAAAGAAGTGTTTTCCCTTGTACGTGAGCAAGCGGAAAACTGATCGTTGAAACGCGGTGATGTTGCTGGTAATCCCCTCTTTTATCTTCCGGTCATAAAAGAATCTCCCAGGATGTGACTCGTTTGTCAAGGCGAGTATCTTTGAGGTGTCTTGACAAGCAAGAGGGGCGGTGAAGGTGGAGGGGAGGGTTACATCCGATAGACGTTAACCTGCCCGAAAGGGAAGAGGGGGCTGTGCGCGGGATGGAGCGAGAGCATGCGGTGCGGTGCGGCGAAGACGCGTACGCTGACAGCCCACGCACTTAGGGTCAAGTGAAGACTTTCATAAGGAGAACTCACATACATAGCTATTTAGGAGTTACTATCTTGGGTGTGGCTAGGTTTCCGGGTTTCTGCTACTAGGCTGACTATGCACCATATGAAAACTAACAAGCTAGCAGTGGCTAGCCCATAGCCCACACACAAGAATAATATTCCTTTTGAGGATATGGTCACAGTAAATGTTGCGATGCAAGTAATTAAGCTTGTGAACAGAGGTCCATACTTTTTTAATAAGGGTGGCATATACTTTTCGGGCATTGCTTTTGTCCCCTTTCAAGTTCTTCATTGAGAAGTTTGATAAACACAAGTATATAACACCTTATCAATATTATGTGGTTGTGAGAGGAGTTGGAAACGATGATGCGATGAGACCGTGTATATACCCCAACTGTTGAGGAGCGGGTGGACTGGCATTTGGAAGATGGGACTGATACGCTTTATGCCTGCCCTGATGCTTGGACGCTATGGCATCGGTTTCTCCATCGGGAAACGGGCGAGGTGAGGCGTGCGCTGTGATTGCTGGTCGTGCCTCTATTGTGGGCCTCACAAGGTGGATATGGAGCGACAAGTGATGGCTGAAACTGAACCGACTCTGACAATATCCTGAGAATGTACGAATTTGCGTTTCACACGGGTATGGCGTCTTCACATGGGTATGGTGTGTTGTAATTTCAGTCATCTGATGTCGCCCGAAGTTGCAAGGGACCTAGAAAGACTGACACTCGACCTGGCAGAGTTGTTAGGAATCACGCTCTAGGAGTGTATGATGAGGGAAGGGGTGATTGGGAATATGCTCATTCATCCCTTCGTTTCCATCGCTTGCAGAAATAGTGCCTTGTTACCTGCTTTGCAGGCAAACAAAAGAAGAAGGATTGAGAAAGAACCATCGGATAATACGTCATTTCATGAAACGAAGGACTGTGTTGTATGCACTCGATCCACTTTGCTATTCTCCCACCTCCAGCCATCCTCAAAAACGAGGTAGAGTGCGTAAGGATCGCCGACTATCGTGGTGAGGAAGCTGTGACCATTAACGTCTCTCCCACTGGTGCGCCAGGAATGGTCTTTCATCACAATAAGGGACACGCTGCTCTTGAACACATCGTCACCCATTCGGGGCGCAGCTTTTGCCCACCTCCCCTCTTTCTTTCTGGACCCGTGATCGAGCCCAGCGTCATGACATACAAAAAAACAGCTTTCATAACGGTGCATGTGATTTTCAAGCCTTCCGCCCTCAAAAACCTCTTTGGAATCAATGCCTCGCATCTTGCTCCCGGATGGATAGGCCCTCAGGAGTACGGGGCTCTCGATTTGGCAAGTCAATTGATGGAAGCCCGGAGCGGGCAGGAACAGATGGCGCTTCTCACCAGTTTCTTGGTGGCTCTGCTCAAGCAGGAGAAACCGCGAGATATGCTCGTGGAAGAAAGCCTCCATTTGATCCACGCACACATTGGTTCGCTGCATGTCAAAGACTTGCTGAACACGTTCCATCTCTCTGAACGCCAGTTTGAAAGGCGCTTCACACAGGCGGTGGGTCTAACACCCCAGGCGTATCTTCGGGTAAAGCGCTTTAATGCAGCGATCCACCTCATTAAAACCAGGCGCTTTGCACGGCTGACCGATGTGGCAGCTGCTCTTCACTTCGCTGACCAGTCTCATTTGATTCATGACATGAAAGCCTTTTCCGGCATGACTCCTACACGCCTTGCTAAACAGGTCGATGACTTCTATCATGAGCAAGCAGGCTATGCTTTTGCCTGATGATGACGGTTTTTTACAAGCGGTTAAAGGAAAGGAAGGGTATACTCCAGCCAACGAGAGAAACATCATGGTTTCTCGACAGAAGGAGGAAAGAGTTCATGAGCAAAGTGATTGTTTTCACGAACCTGACCCTCGATGGGGTCATGCAGGCACCAGGACGACCAGATGAAGATTGCCGGGGCGGTTTCGAGCACGGCAGTTGGGGAGCGCCCTATAATGCGATGGCTCTGGCAGGAGATAGTATGCCCACTATTTCTGCCCTGCTATTGGGCAGGCGCACCTACGAGGACTTCTACTCCGTCTGGCCTAAGCGAACGGACAGCCCTTTCTCGGCAAGGCTCGACAACATGCCGAAGTACGTCGCGTCCACCACGCTCTCTGAACCGCTCCCGTGGATCAACTCCACGCTGCTCAAAGGCGACGCTGCAGAGACTGTGGCCGGGCTCAAGCAGGAGTCAGGTACGGATCTGGTGATTATGGGCAGCGGAGAGTTGGTCCAGTCGCTCATGCAGGCGAACCTCGTCGATACGTATGTGCTCCTTATTCATCCTCTAGTGCTGGGATCGGGACGCCGCCTTTTCCCAGAAGGTGGCGTACCAGCCACGCTCCAGCTTGTCGGCACCAGGACAACGAGCACAGGCGTTGTGATCGCAACCTACCAGTTAGCCTAAGAAAACCGCTAAAGGAGCCGCTCCTTAACTGGGGTCGTCTGATGCAGCCCGAAGTTGCCAGGAACCTAGAACGACTGACGCGCGACTTGGCAGAGATCTTGGGGATCACGATCTAGGAGCGTATGATGGGAAGGAGGAATGGTGGAGCCCACACCTATTCCTCCCTTCCCATACCATGGCCTCCAGAGGTCGTGCCTTTTCTGAAGGCAAACCCTAACCAAACAAGCGATGTTCGAAGCGCTTTCAGAAAAACAAGCGAGCTTTGAGTAATGCAAGGGATGAGATATGCACAATGCGCTGATGTTCATAGAATCTCTGCCATGAGTGTCACATACTCATCTCATCTTGCAGAAAATGACATTTTGATTGTGGTACGTTTTTTGAGACTGTTCAAGAGTTCTTCCTCTCCACAAGCCTCTGGTCTCTCTCCATATCAGATCAGCACATCTTTTTCTCAGACGCTCTGACGATAGCTGAGAGCCTGGGTGAACCACTGGGCCTCACATCTCCCATTTAGGGAGTCCCTCCACTTCTAGACTCTGGACAAGATGAACCTTTTCGCCTTCTATCCGGTAGTAGAGAGAGAAGAGCAAAGATTGTTGCCTTCACCATTTTTTAGAGGATATGGGATTTGCCATGTTCACTGATGAAGAATTGTTCCGTGCTTGGCAGCACGGCGATGCAAGAGCACTGGAGATGCTTGTCCAGCGGTATCATGCTCCATTACTCGCACATCTCTATCGTGTTCTGACAGATATGCACCTGGCGGAAGATCTGGTTCAGGAGACGTTCATCAGGCTGATCCGCGATGCGAAGAGCTACTGCTATCCGCGCCCCTTTCGCCCCTGGCTCTATACCATTGCTCATCATTTGGCCTGCAACTATCATACCAGCGCCTATGCTCGCCGCGTCGAACTACGTGCTGAGATGCCTGCCATGCAGGCCCACGAACCAGATCCGGCAGAATGGTTTGAGCGCTGGGAGCGACATGATATCCTGCACAAAGCACTCACTCATCTGAGTCTTGAGCAACGCGAGGTGCTCAGCTTGCGCTTTGGGCAGGAGCTGAGCATCCCGGAAACTGCGGCCATTCTCTCGATCCCCGCTGGTACCGTCAAAAGCCGGACGTTCACTGCCCTCCGTCTGTTGCGTTCTCACCTGGAGGAAAACGCCAGCTACATGGAGAGCAAACAAGGAGGACAGCACCATGGATAGCCATGCATTTGATCAGACTCCCGTACAGGGCGATGAGCTCTCCCCCGATCTGCAAGCTGTTGCCAGAAGCTATAGAGCTCAACCGGTTCCACATCCATCCTCAGCCGAGACGGCGCAATTACTTCACACGCTTCTGACAGAGGCAGCTTTTCAGACCCAAGAAATGCACGATGAGAGCAACGATCACCTCTGGCATATTCTTGTGCTGGCTCGCTGGCGAGTGTATTTGCTTGGTCAATGGTTCTGGATTATTGGTATCGTGTTTCTCCTGGCTGGTATCCTCCTGGCCCGGTTTCTCACGGTTCCGGATCTCATTACACTTCTGATTCTCCTGCTCCCTCTGGCGTCTGTGCTCAGTCTCGCCTATGCGTTGCGCAAACCGTCGGATGGATTACGGGCCGTTGAGGCAAGCTGTCCGGCCAATTTTGTGCAAACAGGTATGGGCATGGGCCTGGCTCTTCTGGCGTTCGATAGCCTGCTTGGCCTGGCTGCAACGCTTGGCTTTGCTCTGGCGAACTGGGCACCGTTCTGGCATTTATTGCTGGCCTGGCTGGCCCCACTGCTGCTGCTCACTGCCATCTCGCTCCCTCTTGCACTCCTGCGCAGTGTGCGTCTGGCAGTGCTGATTGGAGGTGGGCCCTGGCTGCTTCTGGGCTTACTTGCCCTGAATGAGCAACATGGATCAGGTGTGACGAACGTGCTCTTTTCTCTCCCACAGGATCCATTCTCGTTCTCATACCACCTGGTAACTATTTTACTCAGTCTCCTGCTTCTGACCGTACTCTTTCTCAGTGCCCCCAAATGGCAGCGCTTCTGCGCTTTTTAGAGGTATGAGAAAGCTTGGAAGGATTGTGTATGTCTCACTTCTGGACCATCATGAAACTTGAATTGAAGCTGACCTGGCTCAATTGGGTCACCTGGCTTATGGTATTGGTCATGCTCATCATTGGAGCCTTATGCGCTTCCAGTAACCGGAGCGAACCCTGGTCAACCTGGGCGCACCTGGGGGACACCGGTTTCTTCATTTCGCTCATCCTGGCTTTCAGCACCGGAAATCAGATTCACCGCGATTCTGTGCAACGCCTGGACGGGATCATCCTGAGCACGCCTGTCGCTACTCCTGTTTACGTCTGTGGCAAATACCTCGCTGGGCTGGTGAGCCTGCTCCTCCTTGCTGGTTCTGGACTGCTTTCCGCGCTCGTGGTAGATCAACTCCCTACTGGTACGCACGCTTTCCTGATCTTCCCATCCCTCTTCTATCCGCCGCTGGGGCCCAACCCTATCTCATTGGCTGGGCCTGGCTGGTGCTGACCCCGATCACTTTTGGCGCGACCTTCGTGTTGGCCTGTATGACACTCACACGTGGTCAGCGTGTCATTGCCTCTCTCGCCATCCTCCCCATCTGGATTTTGCCTCTGTTTCTCGTCAGTTCCATTCCCCAACTGCTTGATATTACCGCCGCCGTTTTCTTCCCTGCGTATTCTCTCGCCCCAGCGGATACTCCTCCAAGCACTCCCATCAATGAGTTTCTGCGTCAACATCCGGTCTTGTGGAAGAATAGTCCACCGCCAGCTGATCTTGTTCAGCAAGTGATGCATCTTTCTCTGGCAGAAACACCACCTTCGCCCATTCCCGCTCTGTTTCTCTGGAACCGCCTGTTCTTCCTGGGCATTTCCTTGCTGTTACTTGTTCTGACCATCTCCGGTACCCATGTGCTGCGCCGTCGCGCTGCTTGAGGAAAGGAAAAAGATGATGCCAACGCTCTTTATCGGTACCGTGAGCAAGCGTTATGAGCGCAATCGTTGGGCCTTGCGCGAGTTCTCGCTGCGCATGGAAGCCGGTGTGCTGGGGCTGGTGGGTTCCAATGGCGCGGGCAAAACCACGCTGCTCAAGATGCTGGCAACGCTGCTGCTGCCCACTGAAGGTTCTATTACGTGGAATGGTCAGGATATCCTTCGTCATCCCGAGATGGTGCGCCGTGTGCTGGGCTACGTGCCCCAGGACTTCGGCGTCTATCCACAGATCAGCGCACGCATGTTTCTCCGCTATCTTGGCGAACTCAAGGGCTTGCGTGGGACGCAGTTGCGTCAGCGGATCGATGCTGTACTAGAGATGGTTGGCCTCTCCGCGGATGCCGACCGACGCTTAAAAACCTTCTCCGGAGGCATGGTGCGCCGTCTCGGCATTGCCCAGGCGCTGCTGAACGAACCACGCTTGCTCGTGCTCGACGAACCAACAGTGGGCCTCGATCCAGCCGAACGTGTCCGTTTTCGTGAAATGCTGCCCTCGCTCTCTGGCGAACGTATCGTCATCCTCTCGACGCACATTATCAGCGATATCGAGGTCACGGCGACCCATCTCGCCCTGCTGAGCCAGGGGCGCTTGAACTGGACGGGCACACCCGAGGCGTTGCTCGCTGACGCTGCCGGAGCGCTCTGGACGCTGACCATTCCGCAGGCTGAATTCGAGCGTTGGCGCGCACGTTATCGCGTGAGCAGCGCGATTCCTCGTGGTGGCCGCGTCGAGATGCGTATTTTGGCCACGCATCAGCCACATCCCCAGGCCATCCCGGCTCATCCCACCCTGGAAGAAGCATACCTGCTCTTCCAGGAAGCAATGGGGCCGGCAGAGAGGGCTGAGGCTTTTGCTTCTCCCACGCAGGTCCCTTGAGCGGCAAGATTTGAATCAACAATGTTTTGCTTTGTAAAGAGGAAAAATGATGAAGCTAGAGAAAACCGAGCGTGACAGTTTCGCGCACTTGCTGGTCGCGGAGTGGACCACCTTCCGTAAAGCTCGCGGCTTTTTGATCGCAATAGCGGTCGCAGCATTGATACCAGTGTTCTTGGGACTCGTAGTGGCGAACCTTATAACTTGTGGTCCGAATGGACGTACCTGCTCTGCTATCCCGGTGGGACCAGGTGGCGAAGCGGTGGATGACACATCCTACTTTGTACACCAACCGCTTGCTAGAGATGGCAGTATGACGGTGCGCGTCACTTCGTTGACCGGCCTGATCACCTATCCGCCACCCAAGCATGATCAATTTGTCGTCTCTGGTGTCGTGTCATGGGCAAAGGCGGGAATTATGATCAAGGAAAATACGCAGCAAGGGTCGGCCTACGCGGCAGTGATGATCACTGGTAGCCACGGGGTGCGGATGCAGTACAACTTCCTCGAAGACATGGCTGGCAACCCAGGAGACGTCTTTGCACAATCCCCACGCTGGCTCCGGTTAACCCGCGAAGGTTCCATACTCACTGGCTACGAGTCAACCGATGGTGTACAGTGGACCAGGGTCGGCACGGCTCACTTGGCCGGACTGCCGAGCACAGTGCAGATTGGACTCTTCGTCACGTCCCCTTGCAATCTGAGTACGGATGATGCTACCTGCCGCCTCACCCAGGCCACCGCCACTTTCGACCACGTCAGTCTGACGGACAGTGGAAGCTCGGGCGCGTGGGTCGGCACCAAGATAGGAGGCCACAAAGACGATCCAGCTTTATCTATGGGAAGCCTTCACACATCTGGCGAGATGTTCACCGTGACCGGTTCTGGAGACATCGCGCCGCTTGGAGCCGGAGGGGGCTGGCCCATCGAGCGCTTCCTCATCGGCACGATAATCGGGCTGCTCGTGGTGATCGTGGCGGCGGTACTGTTCGCCGCTGCCAAACGCCCGGTGAGTCATATCTACGCCTCCAAGCGACGAGGACAGGTGTTGGCCGCGAAGGCGGTCGTAATTGGCCTCGTCACGTTTACGACCCAACTGGTGGCCGCTCTCATCGCGGTCCAGATTGGCAAGCACATGGTACTCTCGCATGGCGCTATTATCCTGTCAGTGAGCCCTCTCACCGAACTGCGCGTCATGGTTGGTACCGCGGCACTCGTTGGGGTCGCTGCCGTCTTCGCTCTTTCCCTCGGAACCTTGTTCCGGCACCGCGTCGTGGCTGTGATGCTCAGCATCGCGCTCACTGTTTTGCCCTTCATTCTCGCTTTCGCTGGTCTCGTACCCGATGCCTGGTCCCAGTGGTTGCTACGGCTCACGCCCGATGCCGGGTTTGCGATTCAGCAGAGCATTCCAGCGTACCCACAAGTGATCAGCCTCTACACGCCACAGTTCGGATACTACCCACTGGCACCCTGGGCTGGCTTCGCTGTACTCTGCTGCTATACAGCGTTCGCTCTCAGTCTGGCCATCTTCTTGCTACACCGTAGGGATAGATGAGGCGAAGATTGTGTGTTCCTTCGTGTTCAATTCCATTTTCATCTCTTCGCCAGAAGCTCCCACCTTCGCAATGGCGAGAGAAAGGGAAATGGAGAGGACTGTTTTGTACAAGAGAAAACGAACGATTTTGGCATAAAAAGTTGAGCTTTTTCTCAGGAACCCTTATCTTCCTTTGAATGATAGATATGGTGTGCCTGAATTGGGGCCATCTGATGCGACCCGAAGTTGCTAGGGACCTAGAACGGCTGACACGCGACCTAGCGGAGGTGTTGGGGATCACGATCTAAGAGCGTATGGCGAGAAGGAGGAATGGTGGAGCCCACACCCATTCCTCCCTTCCCATACCATGGCCTCCAGAGGTCGTGCCTTTTCTGAAGGCAAACCCTAGCAGTTCTTGGGAGAACAGAGAGCTGCTCGGGGACCACATCTCTCTTCTCCCTTGGTGGTCAGTGTGACAAGTGTGGTTTTAGGGGCAATGCCAACGGTGATTCCTTCTTCCTAGAGCGCAGTGGTGATCTTCTGTAACTCTTCAACAAACTTTGAGGGCGACCGATACCATGTCTTCAGCTCATCAGGAAAACGAGTGGATAAGAGTTCTTTCAACTGCTTTGGCTTCCCGCTCCGCTCCTGCATTTCTTACATCAAGATGCAGGGAGGCTGGAAGAGCACCGATGATCTCAGTGGTGCTAGCTTTCTCTCTTTGTGGATCAACGTGGCCTCAGCCTCTATCGCTCCCATGTTGATCTGAATCACCCTCTCAGTGAGCGCTCATTGCTTCGCCTCGTATTTTTGTGTTACAACGCTTCCGCTGTCTGATGGCTCTCATCAGGAGTGAGTCGTCTTGTAAGTAAAAATCGCGATGCTCGCCATGATTACAATGCCAATGAGGAGCAAACCTCCACCAGTAAAACTTATCCAGTTATTTCTGGAGTAATCTTTGGGATGTTCACGATATTCGTTTGCTGTATAGACTGTAAGCGATTGCTTCTCATTATCCAGGGCTTTTTGTGGATCATATCCAATTGTAATCTGAACAATATGGCAACCAACCCCTTTAGTAGGTTCCGCAGGCCTGCCAAGAGTGAAATTGAGGTCGTTCGTTGCATCGATATTTTGTGTGTTGCCAGCATCGTACACAAGGGATATGGTGTCGCATCCATAAACCTGAGAGGGCTTTTGTTCTGGTGAGAAATCATTTGGCCGGAGAAAATAGATTGAGCCATCAACCAACTGGAGATAATAAATGGGGGCAGAACTTTGTGTAGATGTAGGAGATAGAGAGGTTGATGTTTCGCTTGAGGAAACATCAACCATTTGTTTGGTCACCTGCTTATACGTAATATACTCTGATCGAGATATATTGATGATCCCCACATAAATTGCACTGAATCCTCCAGCCACTACAGCAGTGCACATAAAGATTGATCCTCAAAACAAAATGAAATCACGTGGAGGTTCTGTCGAAGAACCTTCCCAAAAACACTTTATGATGAGAGTGGATACTCGTACTTTATTGATGCAGAACCGTACTTGCATTCAATAACGAGATAATGATGAATAACCTGTAAAAAGACCTTGGAAGTGGGATAGGGATATTTGCTCACGGCATCAGGAAGCACTGAACCAACTTTCTCGACCTGATGGCACCACCATCCAAACGGATCGCACTGGTAGAGATAGAAATCTTCCTGTATGAGGGAGTCATTCCAGCTCTCAGTACTCGCTACATAGTACGTGTGACCCTCTACAACGAGACTGGCTTTAGGCGTATATTTGCAGCCCACAAAGCTGGGGCATCCCCCCACAGCTCCCAGGCTAAGTCCGCCCATCAGGAGGAGCAACAGCCCAAAGAGGACAATGAAAGCACAACCACGCAGACGCATCCTGTCATGCCTTTCTTCTTTCCACCACCAGAAAAAGAAACTACAAGCAAGAATCCAGGGAAGAACGTCGACCAGCCTATACAATAGTAAAAAAGGATAAAAGAAAGGAAGAGCAGGAAAAAATTTCAATAGATCAATGATGCCAAGGAGCACAAAAATCCCCCCTAGAAGAAGAGGCCAATACCTAAGTAGCCGTTTGTTGGTAGATTGATCTCTCAATGAGGTATCCTCCAGAATGTTTTCCTCTAAATATTCCAGATGGTGTATCCAGGCACAATGCCTTGAGTGCGTTGCTGGAGACTTCATGTCCCCATCAAGGATAATGAGCTACACCCATTTGATGGCGCGAAGGCTCAATCCTTGTGGGCACCGCTGTAGATGCCAGTGCAGCGACGAGAAGGATGCTACATGATATTATTTCCAAAGCTTTTCTCATTGTAGGTTTCCCCTTGTCCGGAACAACAGAATGGTACAACGTCTTTACATACAAAAAAGTGTACAAGAAAAAAAGGCGTGCACCAGGACAATAACCGGACACCTTTCCTCAAATTCTTTATTTATTACTTTTGTGGCTTCCTATCATATAGGGCTATCCTTGGGTAGTGAGATTGAGAGGAGCGAAGCAACGATGGAGCGATTAGACCGTGTATACACTTCGACTATTGAGGAACAGATAGACTGGCATTTGGAAGACGGAACCGATACACCGTATGTCTGCCCAGATGCCAGGGCACTGCGACATTGGTTTCTCCATCGGGAAACGGGCGAGGTGAGGCATGCGCGCTGTGATCGCTGGCCGTGTCTGTATTGTGGGCCTCGCAAGGTGGATCTGTGGCGACAAGTGATGGCTGAAGCTGAACCAACTCTAACAATATCCTGAAATATACGAATTTGCGTTTCACATAAATATGGCGTCTCCACATGGGTATGATGTGTTGGAACGAGAGTCCTGGAGACCGATAGTGCAGTCGTACACACCGACCAGCCTGGAAAGCCGAACTGAGTACCACCACTGCAAGTAGAGAAGGGGCAACGCGGAACGAACGATCCTCGAAAATCACCGTTTGCTCCACTGCCCGGACCTGCGTGTTGCTTCAGGCAAAACACGCATCACTTTCGCAAGAACTCCCTCAAAGCCAGCCGAAGTCTGCGCAAACCCTTGCTCTCGCGTTCTCAATAGTGAGAGCGTCAGCGCAAAGGACGCCTCTTGAGTGAAAATCAGCGGGGGGAAGTTTATAGCCAGACCGTAGCCGATAGGCTCCATAACGGCCTCGTTCCGCTTCTACGGGAATACCCAGATCTCCAAGTATCTCAATATAATCTCGCGCGGTGCAGATATTAACCTCCAGCCGTCGAGCGAGTTCGGCACCCGTCATGCATCCATACGATTGCAAGAGTTCGAGGACGGTGAGGACACGGGCCGTTGGGCGATACACCATTCTTCTTTTTCCTCTGCCAAACACTTCTCTATTAGGGTCAATTTTACCACCTTTTCCAGGTAGACTACAAAGCATGAAGACGGTGCCGAGAGATCTGCATCGAGAAGAAAAGGAAGTATATCTATGATTCACTCTACCCCTGGAACCCCCACCTGGGTTGAACTGTGTTCGCCAGATGTTGAGGTATCTGTCTCCTTCTATCGTGAGCTGTTCGGCTGGGAAGCAAGCGAGGCCTCTTTCCTCTCTGGCTCCCAAATGTTTTCCTCTGGAGGCAAGATTGTCTCTGGCGTCAGGCCCTTGCATGACCTGCAGATCTCACCCCAGTGGATAACCTATGTCTCGACCGACGATGCGGCCCAAACCATGAACCATGTTCAGGAGGCGGGGGGAAGGTGCTGATAGAGGAAGCGGGTCGAGACTCGAAAATGGGAATGATCAAGCTCCAGGACCCGGTGGGTGCGGTGTTTGGAGTCTTCCAGAAGGACCTGTTCGGCGGTGCGCAGGTTTTCAATCAGCCAATCTCGCTTACATTTAACCTTCTGATGACGCGCCAACCTCATGCCGCGAAATGGTTCTATTCCAAGATCTTTGGCTGGGAGCCGCGCGACCGCGAATTTGGAGGGATGGAGTTTACCTACTTTTTTCATGGGGTACGCGGCGTTGCAGGATTGATGGCAATGAACGAGCGATGGCCGCAAGTTGTCCCATCGCACTGGCAGGTCTCTTTCTCAGTCGATGATGCTGATGCACTCGCCGCACGCGCTGTCAAACTGGGTGGGAAAGCACAACCTGTGCTCGCCTCCCCCTTCGGGCGAAGCGTCCTGATTACTGATCCGCATGGAGCCACATTCTCCCTGAGCCAACAGACGCCAGAGGTACGTGCTGCCGTTCAGACTCCTGAGGGAGTTCTGGCTCATCTGGTCTAATTAGAAGAAAGTTTGACGGAAATAGACAAAACACGAGGAGATAGAGCGATGTACGCAATCATACGTCAAATCACGATCCAACCCCACCTTGTGGAAGAGGCAATCAAAATCACGGGGCAGGTTTTTCTGCCCGTTCTCAGGAACGAACCAGGATTTGTCGATTTCTATTCTATTCTCGTTGCAGAGAACGAGGCGATGAGTATCAGTTTCTTTGAGACCAAGGAGGAGGCTGAAGAAGGGAATAGAAAAGCATTAGAGTGGGCCAAAGAACAACTCTTCCCTCTTGCTCTGGGTCCTGCTGAAATTATAGGAGTGGGAAAGGTCGTGCTCCACCAGAGAAAAGAGGGCTGAAAGAAACAGGCCCAGACGCTCGGTAAAGTGACCATCTGTCAGAACTGAAGTGGAAAGGGACGCTAAATTCTCCTGGAGTTGACCAGCTTTAGAAGCGTTTATGGAGTGCAAAGAGTTGTTTTCCCTCGTTCTCATTGTGCGAACAGGCCACATCTGTATTGCCACTCATGCCCCACGATAAAAAACATCGCTTCTCACACGCGCTTTTCACATGCGTATGACGTGTCTATGAATGAGAGATATGGTGTGCTGGAATTTTAGTCATCCTCCAGCACATACTTCCACATCACGTTCCCCTGGGTCCGATCTATGAGCCTCACCTACTCCCCTATCCCATACCTCCCCTCATCGGTCAGTGGCCATAGACCTGCGCATACTGCCGGTAGATCCGCATCCTTCGTTCCACATCCTTCCGCATCGCATCCATGCTCTCCTTCCTATGCTGCTGCTCTCGTTGCTTCTCTGGCGCTTCTTTGCGCCTTTTTCCCTCTTACCCTATCACATCCTCACATGCCCTTGTCAACCGCCAACCCTGAACCAAGAGATTGCTTTTCTTCATGCGTTTCTCGGCCAGCACTTCTCCGCAAGACACCCTCTTCCAAAACCTCCAGTGCCTTCCTCTTTCCTGGTTCGCACCCGTCCAGCGAGGGGAAAGGAATGCTCTCTGCGCCACCCTAGACCTTCCCTACAATTACCTCGGATTCCAATTCTATACACACGCGCATTCTCACTCAGGAAAAGAGCCGTTCGCCTGCGCTGATCTCTCATTCTCCCCTCAACAGAGAAACAAGTAGTCTACGCAAAACAGGAAGAGCAAGCTTCTCACGCAACCTGACCGGAAAGTGGCCGTTTCCTGTCCTGGCCCTCACTTCCTTTTCCTTCTATACTCAAGCTAACAAGCTTTTTGGGGTCCTGGCTTGAGTGTTTCGCTCGCTTTGCGCTTCTCACTCGCCGGAGAGGGTCTGGTTTCTGGTCCCCTTGCCTCCCCCTAGGCACGTGCTCTTCTCGCTTTCCTGCTGCCGCTTTCCTGCTGTGCGCGGAAGACACAAAGAGCCACGCTCCAATGACCACCACACTGTCTCTCTAGCCTCAGAAGAAAGGAGCATCTCAACAGAAGAGGACACAGCACTGGTACTTTTTCAGAGGAGGTACGTCTTTCCACCTATTGGGATACCGTTCCATTCGTTCCAACCTCGAGAGAAAGGCTCTCTCATATGGATCACAGGCGTAATAACACCCGCAATACGATCGACAAGCGGAAAGCTCAACAGAAGGAGAAGGCAAAAGAGCCAGACCGCACTCAGCAAACGATCGACAAGCGGAAAGCTCAACAGAAGGAGAAGGCAAAGGAGCCGGACCGCACTCGCGAAACCATCGCCAAGTGGAGAAAGAAGGACAAGCGGTAATTTCGCCTCACCCTTCTCGTTCTAGAGCATTCTCCCTGACAATCCCTCCTAAGAGATACCAGAAAACCAAGAGCAGCCAAGAGCAACCAAAGGAGGTGCTTGACAACTTTCTCGGCTTCTGTCAATTCGTGCAGGACTGTTGAAGCTTCTCAGTGGTTCAAGCGAACCGTTGTTAGAAAACAGATGTTGTATATGCATACTTGCTAGTGAAGGGTAAGGTGTCCATGCTTCAGTGCTAGACGCTGGCTACGGATACCACAACCTCTTCACATGGCAATGGGAACCTACTCATCCCAGGAAGGGGCTGAGGCAATTGGACGGCAAATACACGCTGAACATGTACACACTGCACGAACAGTTGAACGACGAGTACGCCAAGCTGAACGATAGGCGGGACGAACTAACCCGCCAGCTCGAAGAGCTACTCGAACAGCTCGATGCAGGGTCCATCAAGCGTACGAGCGACGAGTCGTGGTCGCTCGCGAAGCTGCGGCAAGTGTTCAAACCGTCCAGCACGCGCACTCAAGAGGCGTGGGAAAAGTTCTACGACATGCAGCGGGAGCAGCAGGAGATCACAAACTCTTACGTGGATCTCGCTCTGAAGTACGACGGTCTCGCCCGGCGGTTCAGCGAGAAAGGCAGGCGTCCCGAACGGGCGCTGGCACGCCAGCAGCGCGAACTGCGTGAGCGGCATGAGGTCGTGGACTCCAAGTACGAGCAATTCGAGAACCGGTACCACGAAAGGATCTGGGGGGACGTGTAACCAGCTCAACCGCGTGAAGAGGAAGGAGGTGGTGAACGCAAGGGGGCTACGAATCGTAGCCCCCTTGCGGCCCCCTCAGGACCACAACCTCTATCCAAAACAATGCTTCTAACGTGTCCACTGGCATTTTCTGTACCGCACACTCCACTTGTTTCCACATCTGATATATGTATACTGCCTTTCAAAACGTGGTAAAACGTATTACCACAGTTCTCATTGCTGCATGTGCATCGGACAGGAAATCTCTTTGACTTCTACGCTGCTTTGATGCTTATGCAGCACACCGCACTCAGATTGAGTGTGTGGCATCGGGTAGACCGCGAGCGAGGTACTTTACAGCCCTTTTCTCCCAGTCCGCCGAGTAGCCAGGAGGCGTTGCCGCCTCCAAGCCCTCTAAGAATGAAGTAGGGCACTGGCGAGGTACTTTTTACCCTTTTCCATTGCCCCCTTCCCAAACTGTACAGGCCCGCGTTTTTCGCTCTCTGGCTCCTTTGCGGCTTGATGAGTCTCGCCTGACTGTTTCTGATCAACGAGAGCAAAGCATCTTCACCACTCCGCATAACAGGCCACCTTCTCCGCTCTCACCATCTCGTTGCGCATCACGTGGGCACTGAGGAAGCAAGATGTGCTCGCTCCTGGCACTTCTATTGATCTTGAGATCTTACTTTGACAGTGAGCCACCAAGGAGCAGGCACCAGGTATCTAAATCTGCAACATCTTTGACTTGCAGATGGTGTTGCTGCCGAAACAGCCGGAGGGCTTTGACAGTTTGAGGGCCAAATTCTCCATCGACAGTTAATTGAGATACCAGGTGGAGTTCTCGAAGACGTTCTTGCAGGGCGCTAACCTGGCTACCCCGGCTTCCTGTATCAGTAGGCATGATAAGTAGCTCCCAAGTGGAGCTATTGACGATACCATCTTCTGGTAAGTGGTGATCCTTCTGAAACGCCTTCACTGCAAACTGTGTCACTGGTCCAAAAATACCATCTACACCAGTAGAGCCAATATCGTATTGGCGTGCTTGGAGCATCCATTGAACCACACGAGCTAAAGCTGTCTGATGATGGAGGTCGTAAGCGGCAGTAGGCCAATGGCGAGGCGAAGGAGTTTGTTGTCCTTGGAAGGAAAACCAGGCCAATGTGCCGCCAGCCAGGGTAATGCCCCCTAGAGCGATGCCTCCAGCTACTAGGGCACGACGCCGAGAGAGGAAATATCGTTTGGGAGAGGAAGATATTACACCTTCATCTGATATGTGAGCACTCTGGATGTGTGAAGGATCTTCGGAACGAGAAGCAATCTCCTCTTCTAGAGGATCAAGCACAAAGCCCAGAGCTTCTGGGGTCATTTGGAAGGTTCCACAGAGTCGATTCAACTGCTGGGGTTGTGGACGGGATACCCCATTTTCCCAGCGACTGATTGTCTCTTTTGCGACACCAATCCGCTCTGCCAAATCCCCTTGTGACCATGCATGCTTCCTGCGAGCCTGGCGCAGCAATGAATTTGGTTGTGCGGTTGGCTTTGTGCTTTTTTTCTGCTGAATGTCGTGCAACTCACGTTCAGGCAAGTATCCATCTTGTCTGCTTTCGCTCATCAGCAGCCATTCTCCTTTACATGTAGCATCTGGATTTTTCTATATTATATCGTTTTTGTGACCAATAGGCAAAACAAGGTTTTAATGTATATACTTTTTTTTACATTGATAGTTTAATTTTAAAATGCTGGGCGAGAGAGGTTTCTTTATCGTGTAGAACGATATTTTTACGATCTATGAAGATTTTGTGTTCATGGTACTCATTCTCAGTAAGCACTTGCTATGTGTTTTTGCGATGACAAACGATTTGTCATTCGTTTGTCATCGCAAACGCAACGATTTGTCATTCCCTTTGACATAAATATCGAGTACGCTTGCTCTTACACAATCTATGATAAGCCATACAGAAGTGAAGGAATAAAGAATGAACTAGGCAAGATAGAAAGAAAAAGCTATGCGGTAGACGTTAAGATTAACATTGCGTTTGTAGCGAGATAGCATGCCTGAGCGGATCTGCTAACACTGTGGTATTTGCAAATTGATGATCCATCAGTGGAGAGAGACGTTCCTCGTGTGCACTATTCTACTGTCTTCATATCACTATATATAAAATAATAAATAAAAATTCAGAAGAGGTGAACTATTCTATGCATTTTGGTAAGCGTTTGCGTCAGGAACGATTACATCGTCATTTATCACAAGAAGCGCTCGCCGAAGCTCTTGCCCTCTCTGCCAGAAGCATACGTCGTTGGGAGCGGGGACAAGCGTTTCCACAAGCCTCTGTTCGGCTCCAACTCAGTCGCTTTTTGGGGCTACATCCCCAAGAATTATTTGAAGATCAGGAGGTAGAGACGTCTTCCATGCCTCTTTGGTGTGTTCCCTTTCCACGCAATCCCTTCTTCACTGGGCGAGAAGCTCTCCTTATGACACTTCACACATCTCTGTACATCCATGAAGATGTTGCGTTTCGGCATATATACGCGCTCCACGGGCTTGGTGGTGTTGGTAAGACGCAGCTTGCCTTAGAATATGTGTATCGCTTTGCTCAGGACTACAGAGCCGTCTTCTGGATTGATGCAGAAACTACCGAAAGCATCAATGTCAGTCTCTTACGAATTGCCGCAGTGCTCCAATTACCGAATCGCGAGAGTAAGGACCAACAACGTGTCATCTCAGCGGTTACTGCTTGGTTGACAATACATGATCAATGGCTGCTGATTTGTGATAACGTGGAAGACCTAAACGTGTTGGATCGCTTTCTTCCCTCTATACAACATGGGGCAGTTCTGTTCACAACATGCCTACAAGCATTAGGGACACGTGCGCGAAGCATTCCTGTTTTGCCAATGGAACATGAGGAGGGAATGCTGTTTCTGCTGCGCCGTGCAAGAGTACTGGAGGCGGAAGCAATTGGTGAGCATATGCATCAGTTTTCCATGCAACAGCCGTCTCAATATGCGGCAGCGGGGGAACTGGTCACACTGACAGGAGGATTGCCCCTGGCACTTGATCAAGCGGGGGCTTACCTGGAAGAAACACAGTGTGGCTTATCTGCCTATCTAGAACTCTTCCGTACCCGGCGTAGCACCCTACTTCAACAGCAAAGAGAGGGAGAAGGGGCACAAGATCATCCGATGTCTGTTGCAACTACCTTTACCCTTGCAATCACCGCGACTACTGAATGTCATCCGGCTGTGCTGGATCTTTTACGGGTCTGTGCGTTGCTGCATCCAGATGCCCTCCCCGAAGAACTCTTTCTTGAGGGAGGTAGACTGCTTGGAGCAACACTGGAGACGGTATGTCGTGATCCACTGGAGTGGCACCGAGTCGTTGCCATCGCCTGTTCCTATTCCTTGCTCTCGCGCCAGTCCGAAACAAGGACATTCTCGATCCACCCTCTGGTGCGGGCTGTACTCTTAGATTCTATGCCGGAGGATGTGCGGCAAGTATGGACTCAACGAATAGTGGAGGCACTCGACGTTGTCTTTCCAGAAAAATGTCCCTCGAAGGAGTATGCCTCCTGGTGCTTACAGTGTGAGCGATTAGTGAAGCATGCGTTGCTCTGTGTGTCTCAAGCCCAAGCTACTGAACGCTCTCTTCCTCTGACATCCTTAGTGTATAAAGTCGCGCAGTATATGCATGAGTATGCACAATCTGGAGAGGCGGAGCCCCTCTATCAGCAGCAAACCATGCAGATTCGGGAACAGCTGCTCAGCATACAGGCCCCTCTGGTTGCCGAATTATTCAACAGGCTGGCAAGCCTCTTTTGCGATCAGGGCCGATATGTGGAAGCGGAACCACTCTATCAGTGTGTGCTACAGTATCAAGAAATGGTGACAAATACGCCATTTCTCATGTATGCCCCTACGGATAAGGGCATTGGATGCACTGCATATCCTCTACTCCCTGACGCGAAGGCCGCAGGAGCTACTTTTCTGATAATGTTGAGTGAGCCATTGACATCGGCATTGATGAGCGTGCCAAACTGAGAACGAAACAAGCCACGTTTGAGACACCTGCCTGCATACAACTCGTGCTTCTGGAGAGGTTCATGATCAAGAAACGAGCACTTGGAGGTGTAGGACTCTTCCGTGATATGCACCTGGATGCCCACCAGCTGGGCTTTGTACGTGAGCAGATCAATGAAACGTGCATGCGGCGCACCAAAATTCTGGTTGTTGCGCTTGCCCAAGTTGGCTCCCTGTTTCCACTCAGAATTTATGCCAATCACCAGATGCCCGATGCCTTCCAGCACAAGCAGATCAATGATGCGACGTGAAGCTCCATGCAGGTAGTGATTGATCTTGCGCGTGCGTTTGGTCGTGATTCGTTCAAGCTGCTTGCTGGTGAAGCGCTTCTGTGAGCTGAGATGGCTTTGCAGGCGTGCGCGCTCTTTGTTGTACCACTGATTGATGCTCTTGACAGGGCGCCCGTTAACGATGCGAGGCATGAAGCCTTGCTTGTTTGATGTTAGCGCTGCCAAGTTGTTCAATCCAATATCGATCCCTGCATAGAGCAAATCATCGACAAGGGCTTGCTCAGGCTCTCGTTGGTAGACGACTTCCACCACATAGAGTCCTAGCCTGGTATTCGGCTAGGGAGCCGGGAGGAATATGCACATCTCCCCATCCTGCTGATGAGTGCAGATGTGCTGCAGCACGTCAATGGCAACAAGCACCTCAGAACGCTGTGGAACCCTTTTGAAGTGGAAGCCCTGCTGCACATCGTCGCGAAACTGCTGGCCTGAGCAGAAAAGCGTGTCCCTGGCACCGAAAAGCGTTCTCTGACTGCGATGGTGTTCAAGCTACGCTCCCATGATCGGAAAGATCACACGCGCAGGGACAGACCAATATGGATGTCTGGCTGCCCCACAGCGCATTCAAGAAGTATCCACTCTTGTACTCAACGTGTATCTTGGAGATAGAACGCCACTCTCGATGGATCTATTTCGCTCGTGGGAAGCACCTATTCCCTTTACAGAGAAGCAGAAGGAGAACAGTGAGATGCCCCAAGCCGCCACCTACGATGCAATCGTGATCGGGACCAGTCAGGGCGGCGGATTTCTCCCCATCGCCCTGGCAAAGGCAGGCCGAAACGTGGCGGTGATTGAGCGGGACCATATCGGTGGGGTCTGTGTCAACGTGGGCTGTCCCCCACCAAAATGATGGTTACCAGCACACGCCTCGCCTACCTGGCACGGCGTGATACTGAGTACGGCATTCACATTGGCCCCGTTTCAGTCGATCTGCAAGCCGTCCGCCAACGCAAACAAGGGATCGTCGAGGGTGCGCGTAACGGCTACCAGAATCGTCTGACCGCAACGCAAGGAAGGCATCTTCACCCATCCGCTCTGGCGGATGGGTGAAGATGCGCTCTGTTTATGACACTCGATTCGTAGGACAAGTTGTCGTTCATCAAAAATACCATGAGAAAGAGATCAGGAGTGAAGAAATGAGCGAAGGTTTCGTCTCGCGGGGATTCCGAGGTCGCCGAAAGCCTGGCGACGAGCGTGGGCGAATCCCGCCAGGACAATATCTGGAGCGTGGCTTCCCTGTCCTTTCGGCAGGACCAACGCCACACATGCCCCTCGCAACCTGGGATTTCTCCCTGCTTGGGGAGGTCGATCAACCAAAACAGTGGACCTGGGATGCCTTTCGCGCACTGCCACATGAGATGGTGACCAAAGACATCCACTGCGTAACCAAGTGGTCGAAACTGGATACCCACTGGGAAGGCGTCTCTGTCGAGACACTGCTTGAGCAGGTTGCGTATGATGCCAAGTACGTGATCGCCTTTAGCGATGGCGGCTATACCACCAACCTTCCGCTGGAAGATGTGTTGGGTGGGAAGGCATGGGTGGTGGATGCGTATGAGGGGCAGCCACTCCCCCCTGAACACGGTGGACCGGCCCGCCTGCTGGTTCCCCATCTCTACTTCTGGAAGAGCGCCAAGTGGGTCCGGGGGCTGCGGTTGGTCGCGCAGGATGAACCGGGCTTCTGGGAGTCGCTTGGCTACCACAATCACGGTGATCCATGGAAAGAAGAACGATACCGGGGCGACTAAGCTGGCAACTCGGCGAGGTGGTTGTGACGCAGGAAGAAACAGCGCGGGCGAAGAGCATCACACTTGCCATCCCCCGCTGGAACGGGCATCGACCAGGGCAGCATGTGGATGTGCGCCTCACGGCTGAAGATGGCTACCAGGCAGAGCGCAGCTATTCGATCGCGTCTGCTCCTCAGCTGGAACCACATGTGACGCTTACCGTTGAACGGCTCGATGAGGGGAAGTATCGCCCTACCTCACGGGTGAACTCCGTGTCGGTGACCAGCTGGAACTGCGCGGTCCAATCGGGGGATACTTCGTCTGGGAGGAGCAGATGGGTGGCCCTCTCTTGCTGATAGCTGGGGGCTCGGGGATTGTGCCGTTGATGGCGATGATCCGCTATTGGGCTGATCTAGAGAGCACGATTCCGATCCGTTTGCTGTATTCGTCGCGATCATACACAGAGGTCATCTACCGTGACGAACTCGCTCGCCTGGTCAAGAGTAACACGAAGCTTGAGGTGGCACATACGCTCACCCGTGAGCAACCGTCAGGATGGACAGGGTATCACCGCCGGATCGATACCGAGATGCTGCGTGAGGTGGCATGGCCAGTTGATCAACGCCCGTTGCTGTTCATCTGTGGCCCAACCCCATTCGTCGAAACAACCGCCACGAGTCTCGTCACCCTGGGATATGAGCCAGGGCGCATCAAAACCGAACGCTTCGGACCGACAGGAGAAACATGATGGAGAACACGCTTGATGGCAACGCTGCCGGGGGCATCCTGCAAGAGATCTTCCCCTTTGAAATGACGCAGGTCCAGGCAACCTGCACAGGCTGCGGCGCAACCGCAGCCATCGGTGCTTTGGCTGTCTACATGCACGGGATGGGGACGGTCATCCGCTGCCCCTCCTGCGATACAGTGCTCATTCGTGTGGCGCAGGTAAGGGGGTGCTACTGGCTGGATATGCGGGGGGTGCGCGTTCTTCAGATCAGCACAGAGGGCTAGTACCGGTATGCGGCGCGAAAAGCAAAATTATGGCAGAGGAAAAGGAAAAAGCCGGCATACAGGCGAAGAGGCTTGCGTATGCTGAAATGAGGTCTGTCAGAACTGAAACAACCGGATAGAACAAAACCATCGAGGGATCAAACAGCGATACTATCCCATGCATGGCTTCGGGAGTTTTGCGTCAGCATCTCGCTTTTGTCGTGCCTTTGATGAAGTATGCAACTCTCTCCGTCCTCGTCGCAGCATGGGGGAAGTGCTCTCTCCTGGAACAACGCACAAGAAACACACACAACATGCCTCCTCCTCCTGTTCCACTCCCCCTGCCTTCTCCTACCTCCTTTCCCTCCACCTTCTTCAATCCTCAACCAGAGCATGGGCGAACTGTCCTTCCAACGATAGATAGCAACGACTATAGGACGTGACGGGCGCTCACAGCACAAAACGTAGACACATTGATGACAACATGATAGAATATACACAGCTTTCTATAGAAGAAGTAAGATGTATGGAAATGAGAATCAGCGAATCTGTCGTGCTCCCGCTGCCTGAACACGTCCACGCCAGACGTGAGGCGGCAGCCCGCTTCACCGAACAATGTGAGGTCATCGCGACCATCGAGATTCGTGGACAGGTCCTCTTGGAGGATACCACCACTCGCCTCTTCCCGGACTGGGTCATCGTGAGTCAGCTTGATGATATCCTGAACCTGCTTGGGCTGGGCGACTGGACGGAACTGCCAGAGGATGCCCGCCTGCTCTGGGCTCGCCCCCTCCAAAGCGAATTCCGTCTCCAAGAAATGCGAGAAGAACACTAGGATACACACGCATTTTTCCCTAACTATAAAGGAGCATCTAAGATAGAACTATGCCGTCGTGAATTCGTCATTCACGCAAACAATCGTCTTACCCTCCATGCTGGGTGGTGGGAAGAGTGCAAAGAAAATATTGAAACATGTGACATCAATACGATGATGGTTCTGTGATGCTTGTGCATATTGGAAAGGCGCACTTCTATGGAAGCTTTGCCTCTTCTCACGCTGCACGGGTTGACAGCGTGAGAAGAGGCTGGCGTGGCGCGACTTTAAGGAAGGCTTGAAGCCTATCAGGGCTTATTGGTTGGCGAGAGAAACGACCCAGTGCTGTCCTGCACCGTGAACTCCGCGTGTAACGAGGCCGTTGAAACGCCACCGACCCACACATCGAAGATCGATGCATCCAGGACAGAGGTATTTTGCGCCGAACTCCAGTAGCGCCGCGCTGCCGCATCGAGTTGGAAGTGGAGAGTGCGAGTCTCTCCGGATTCAAGCACCACCCGTTGAAACGCTTTGAGTTCGCGTACTGGTCGCGCAGCACGCCCATACCGTTGGTGCAGATAGAGCTGGGCTACCTCCTCGATGGCACGCGAAGAACGGTTTTGTACCTCAACCTGGATTTCCAGGGTTTCATCAAGCCCAATGGCTGAAGCGTGCAGGCAAAGATTGGTGTATGCCACCTCGCCGTAGGTCAGGCCAAAGCCGAAAGGATACAGCGGAGTGCTCTCTTCTTCCCAGTAGCGCATCATGCTGGTCTGTGGTTGATGTGAACGCAAGTGCGAATAGATGAGCGGCACCTGACCAACGCTGCGTGGCCAACTGAATGGCAGTTTGCCGCCGGGAGCCACCTCTCCAAACAGGACTCTCGCCACAGCCAGCCCACCCTCAGAGCCTGGATGCCATGCCACGAGGATCGCCGCCGTCCGTTCGATGGCTCGACGCAGATCGAGGGGTCGCCCACTCAGCAGGACCAGAACAACAGGTGTGTCTGTGGCTGCAACTGCTTCCAGCAACTCCACCTGGCGCCCTGGTAGGTCGAGCGTCGAGCGAGAAGCCGCTTCTCCATTCATATCTGCTGCCTCCCCCAGCACCAGCACCACCACATCAGATGTGCGAGCAAGTTCGATAGCTCGGCTGAACTCGGCCTCCTCATCGAACAGTGCGGCCTGCGGAGAAGTGTCACCCACGAATTGCTCCATGGCAGCAAAAGGAGAGGGAAATACCCGTGTCGGGACAGGCACACCGGGGGCATACGCTACCGTGACGCCGGAGCCCGCCACCCGCTGCATACCCTCCAGTAGGGTGACGGTCGCTTCCAGATCGTGGGCAAAGGCCCACGGACCGAGGGTGGCCTGTTTGTCGTCTGCCAATGGCCCGATCACCGCGATAGAGCGCACGGCTGAACGGTCAAGAGGTAACACCGATCCAATGTTGCGCAGCAGCACTGCCGAGCGTTCCGCTGCAATGCGTGCCATCTCGCGATGTTCAGGGAGGCCCAGTGTTTTTGCTGCCCGTCCCTCATCAACGTAGGGCTGCTCGAAGAGTCCCAGGCGGAACTTCAACAGCAACACACGCCTGACAGCCTCGTCCAGGCGCTGCTCGTCTACCAGGCCCTGGCGAATCGCGTCTGGCAACGTCGCGAAGGCACCGACACCAGGGGTGGGAATCATACCCTCCTGGAAGCGAAGCCCAAACCACATTTCCATGTCCAGACCCGCGCGAATCGCTCGTGTGGCCGCATCGAGGTCGTCTTTAGCAAATCCATGCGTCGTGAGGTCAACCACGGAGCTGGCGTCACTGACGATAAACCCCTCAAAGCCTAGCTCACCACGCAGGACATCGGTAATGAGTCGGCGGTCAGCAGCCCCAGGAACACCGCCCGTCCCCACATAGGATGTCATGATGTTGCCCGCTCCGGCCTTGACCGCCGCAGCAAAGGGCGGTAGGTACACGTTGCGCAGCTCGTTTTCTGAGAGATTCACTTCGTCATAGTCGCGCCCACCAAGAGCCGCGCCGTAGCCGAGAAAGTGCTTGGGGCCTGCGACAATGTGGTCAGGAGTGCCAATGCCGTCCCCCTGAAAGCCACGTACCTGTGCGGCGGCCATCTGGGAACCGAGATATGGATCTTCCCCAGCCCCCTCGACGATGCGGCCCCACCGTGGGTCGCGGGCAATATCGACCATGGGCGCGAATGCCCAGTGAATGCCCACCGCGCGTGCCTCGCGCGCCGCAATGCCCTGGACACGTTCGACAAGCTCCGGGTCCCAGGAGGCGGCCAGACCGAGCGGGACAGGAAAGATCGTCCGTAGCCCATGGATCACATCGAAACCAAAGAGCAGCGGGATTCCCAGGCGGCTTTCTTCGACGGCGATGCGTTGCAGGCGGTTGGTCTCAGCGGGATCAGAAATGAACAACAGGCTGCCAGCACGGCCAGAGCGGACTTCCGCCTCGACAAACTCGGCCTGGGCCGACATCCCGGCCAGATAGAAATACTGACTGATCTGCCCGGCTTTCTCTTCAAGGGTCATGGCAGCGAGCAGTGTGTCAGCTTGTTGGAGATGGGTCTCGTTCGTACTCACATGCTTTTCCTTCTGGTGGCCCCTTCACGCATGTCATGGAGTATTTGACTAATGCATGGAACCACCGTCTACTCAGTTCTTCTCTTCCTTCAGATAACCTGTGTCGTCATTCCTCAAATGGACGGCCTTTATAATAGTAGAGTTTGTCCTGCTCGTTAATTTCGCGCAGCACTTTGCAAGGGTTGCCCGCAGCCACCACATTGGCCGGGATATCCTTGGTGACAATACTGCCTGCTCCAATGACGCTATTCTCTCCAATGGTGACGCCTGGACAAATCACCGCGCCAGCCCCGACCCACACATTGTCGCCAATGGTCACCGGAAGAGCATACATGTATCCCCGGCGTGCAGGATCAATGGGGTGCCCGGTCACCGCAATCGTGACATTTGGCCCAAACATGACCCGGTTTCCGATGATGATTTTGTAATCGTCTACCAAGCCCAGGTTAAAATTGACGTAGACCATATCCCCGAAAAACACATTGGTTCCATAGCAGAAGGAAATGGGAGGTTCAATCCAACAATGTTCCCCGATTGATCCAAACATCTCCTTCATCAGTGCCAGACGCTTTTCGATTTCTGTCGGTCTGGTATGATTGAACTCATACATCCGTTCTTTCGCGCGGAGCCGTTCTTCAGGAAGCCCTTCGCTCATATCAGTGAACAGTCTTCCACTGGCAATCCGTTCACGTTGTGTCAGCGTCTTCTCGTCCTGAGTCATACTACCCTCTTCTTTCCGTGACTTCACATATCTGCCATTGACGAATGGCACCTTCTCGTTCGTTCTTTTCAGGTTCCTTGTGCCGTGCCTTCTTCTGCGGAGAAATCCCTGGTGATATTCTTGAGCCAGGTAAACTGTTGATAATGCCGATAGATAAAGGGCATTTTCACGAATTCATCCAGACAGAGCACGAAAAATACCACCATAGCTGGTATCCGAAACACAAAGGCACACAACAGACCAAGGGGGATGGAGACCCCCCACATAACCAGAGCATCAGTGATCAATCCAAAGCGGGAGTCACCACCAGCGCAGAATACCCCGACAATCACTGTGGCATTGATGGATTTCCCAATGATGTAATAGGAGTTGATCATCAGCATGATTGCCAGATATCCTGATGCAGTCTCAGTCAGGGGAACGATGTGAAGGAGAAGTGGCCTCGTCAGCAGGATTAGGATACCTCCCGTAGCGCCACAGAACAACGCCAGTTTACATAGCCGGGAGGCGTCTCTTCTGGCCTGTTCCAGGCGATTCTCCCCAATTTCTTTGCCAATCAGGATCGCACCACCACTGGCCAGACCCAAACTCACCACGACTGCGAGATCGAATACCACGCTCGCCAGCGCATTCGCCGCGACGACATCGGCTCCCAGGTGTCCCAGGATAGCTGCATACATGGCAATCGCCCCACCCCAGACACATTCGTTCCCCAGAACTGGTAGGGAATATCGCAAGTAATCCCCGAAAAGCAACGGGCTTCGGACAAACAGTGCGCGCAGCCTCAGTTGCAACTCAGGAGCGTGTCGTCGGGAGTCAAGCAGACACCAAGCCAGTTGCATCGCCTGGGCGATTGTGGTGGCAAGCGCAACCCCAACGACGCCGAGTTTGGGAGCCCGAGCAACCCAAAGAGCAAGACCGCATTCAGGCTAACACCCAGGGCCAGGGAGATCGACGTGATGAGGGTACTCACACGGACCCGTCCCGTGCTTCTGAGAAAGCACAGATAGATCTGTGAAATGCTCATCAAAAGATAGGAGGGGCCAATCAGGCGTAGATAGGATGCACCTATGACGATGAGCGCCTTATCCGACGTAAAGAGCTGCATCAAGAACTGGGGACACAAACACGCAGCGATACAAAAGAGGGAGGCCACGAAGAGCGAAAGCCGCAGGGAAATCCCATAGAGTTTCTCAATCGCCTGGGTGTCTCCTTTGCCCCAATACTGCGCCACCAGCATGGTCGCCCCAATGGTGAGTCCAGCAAAGAAGAGATTCAAAATGAACAAGATCTGGCTGGCTAGAGAGACGGCGGAAAGGGCCGTCTGGCTCACCGAACCCAACATAATGACGTTCGCGGAACTTCCCACGGCAGTCAGGAGATTCTGCAACGCAATGGGGAAGACCAGAGCAAACAAGGTTTGAGAGAAAGCACGTCTCTCCTCACGTGCGCTGGTTTGGAGTGTACTTTCAAGAGGCCGTAGCCCTTCCCTTTTCCAGCGAGGTAGCCTGATGATGCGTTTGTCCATAGCATAACCATAGCCCATTCTCATCAGAAGAGCTATCAGTTTCTCCTCCGATTTTATAACTATCGTATCTTTCTTGCCAGTTCTGTGCTAGGCGCCCAAGCCTGTCAGACGGGTGGGCTTGCGCCCTGGCACATGCACATGTACAGTGAGGCTGTTTCTCTGCTTATTCGGGCAACATGCGCAAGAATTGGAGAGAACGCTTAGCGCTTTCCAGGGAAGGAATGCGTGGTTGATCGTTTTCCACAAGAAAGCCCTGGACGCCACTGGTGCGTGCTGCCGCAACAATCTCAGCAATAGGGAGGATGCCTGCGCCGACTTCGGTGAATGTGCGCTCCGGGGTCATATCCTTCACATGAACCAGCGTGACGCGTCCAGCATGACGTTGCAGATACTCGACGGGATCGACACCAGCAAAGGCTGCCCAGTAGGTATCAAGTTCAAACGAGACACTGGCAGGATCGGTCTGCTCAATGAGATAATCAAGCACCAGCGTCGGATTCTTGTCGCTTATGGGCGCGAATTCAAAGTCGTGGTTATGATACCCCAGAGTTAGACCGCATGCTCGCGCCTTGCGGCCAAGATGATTGAGGGTTCCTGCAAGCATAGTCAAGGCTTCCGTGGTGCGTTGATGGGGCGGAAGCCAGGGAACAATGAGCGTTGGGCAGCCGATGGCCAAAGCATACGCAGTTTCCTGCTCAAAGCGCTGTTCCAGGCTCTCCAGCGAAATATGAGAAGAGAGCGCCTGGAGGCCGGTTTCAGCCAGGAGCGCTTGCATCTGTGGAATGGAAAGGCCACCATAGTCGGCAAACTCAACCGCTGGATAGCCTAGTTCTGACACGCGTCTGAGTGTCCCCGCAAAGTCTCGTGCTGTTTCGTCGCGTACTGTGTACAACTGCAATGCTATGATACTCATATATTCCCTTTCTGAACGTCCTCTCCAGGCAGACTCTTGTCTTCAGCACCACCTTCAACCACGCTGAAAAGCAGAGCATACAAAGCAACACCGCGCATTCGTGTCCCCGCCCATGCGTTGATAGGTATACGCCAACTATGTACGAGAAAACGCGCGCTAGTTTGCGGTATGCTCAAAGATCGAAGCTGCCCTCCCCTTTGCTTGTGGAGTCTCGTGAGGGTGAACTATTTCATACCATAACAATAGTCCATTTTTCTTGAAAAAAACCATCACCTTCTGCTATATTTTTATAACGATTGTATCTTTCTTGTGGAGGAAACCGTCAGTGTTCCAGTTAACGATTCGCGATGACCTGTCAGAAGTGATTGATTATACCTCACCCAACGTGCCGATCCGGACTGTTGAGGGGACGTTATTGCATTTTCCCAACAAGGCCGCTGTCTGCCACTGGCATAGCGAAGTGGAGTGTATTATCGCGCTGGAGGGAGAGATGCACTATTTTGTCAATGAACAGGTGTATCGACTGGCACAAGGGACGGGAATTGTCGTCAATGCGAATCGGCTGCATTTCGGGTATGCGGTCAATGACCGTGACTGCAAGTTTCTTGTGCTGCTCCTGCATCCTTCTCTGCTGAGCGGGAATGCATATCTGGAGAGCCACTATATCAATCCCTTGCTCTACGATGCCAACAGTGATGCGATTCTGTTGTCAGGAGAGGTGGCGTGGCACCGCCAGGCCCTGCACATGATCGCCACTTTGTTTCAGTTAGGCCAGCAACAGCCAGCCCATTATGAATTCCAGATCTCCATCCAGTTTGCAACGCTTTGGTTGCTCCTGTACGAACATACCGTGGCCCAATACGGTTCGTTTCAAGGCACATCCGCGCCGAGCAACCACCTGAAAGAGATGATCGGCTATATCCAAAAGCATTATCCAAAAAAAATATCCTTACACGACATTGCCTCGGCAGGCTTGATGAGCCGCAGCAAGTGCTGTCGCCTTTTCCAACAAACCCTCCATCAAACGCCCATTGAGTACCTGTTGCATTACCGTATCCAGAAAAGTCTCTCATTGCTTGCAGATGACCATCTCGCGATTACTGCCATTGCCGAGGCATGTGGCTTCAATGGGGCTAGTTATTATACCGAGGTCTTTCGTAAGATCATGGGCATCTCTCCCAGTGCCTATCGCAAAAGCAGAGCGTTGTAAGGAGTGCTTAGCATAGGTACATCATCTTCTCCTTTTTGCCACAAGCTCACACATCCCTCTCCGGCGGGCATGCTCCTTGACGTAGATCGTCTCCAGGCCATGCTAACTCCTGCCAGTGACACAGGCCGCCAAGCGAAGCAGTAAATGATCCTCCCACACATCGCCTCTTACGCACCAGGCTCACAACGTTTCACAAACTGTTCCCACCACCACACCGGTCTCACACGCACCAACGCGACGGCTCCAGACCCGCATCAAGCGCCAACTCACACAAGATGCTCTCAGAGCACCCAGAGTACTTCGTGTGCACCTTCCTCGACCCTGGCTCTCGCCATCGATCATACACATATGGACCGTGTCCTCTCACCCTGCACACCTCGATCCATCCCTCCTCTCGCAGGCCCCTCCCTTGCCGCCACCGCCGCAATTGCCGCTTCTTGTTACGCACCGTTTCGGGATCAGCGTCTCGCTAGATGGTGAGACACAATTGAACACCCCCTCTTTTCCTTTTCCCAACAGGTCTAGTTCCCCCCCCAGGGCAGAGAAAGGCGGTCACCATCTAGCTGAGATCGCAGAGTGGTACCCTCTTGCCAACCTCTCGATAGCCCAATCGTCGTCCATCACTCAACCGGAGCGTGGAATCGGGAGCGGGGGACATACGTGATCTTTCCTTTCCTCTACTTCCATTCTCTTGAATGGTATCCTGGCTTACAGACCACGAGGGGGAGCCTGGATGAAGCGCGAGAGTCTCCCCGCAATCTCCGTGACGCTAATAACGGTCGCGAGCCAGATGCCGCTGGCAAGAAATCCGGCCACAATATCGCTGGGATAATGTGCCCCAGGTAGATCCGCGAGAGACCAATACCTCCCACGAGCAAGAGCATCACCACGACAACGATGATTCGCAGCCAGGGGAAACGGCGCAAGAGATGAAAAAGAGAGAAGAGTGCATCAACAGAGCTGGGCGAAAACGTTTCTCTACCGCCTCCATATGGAGGGCAAGCATGAGTCAGCCTTTTTACGCTTCGCGCTCCGTCTCATCGTGCAACTCCGTTTCTTGATCTGGAGCAGGGAGTCCTTCCTGCTCATACACAACGGTTGTGAAAGTATGAAGAGCAGAACGACAGCGGGCGAGAATCTCCCTCGCCGCCTGGCTTGCAGTTCCCTCGAAAAAATCGCGCCGTTGGATTTTTCGCAGCCATCGGGTTAATTTCAGCAGGTCTTGCTCATTTTCCTCCAGTTCCGCAAAGGTAAACTTGCGCGCCTGTGTTTCTTTCTCCAGTTCGTGAAGAAACTCCTGGCAGCGTTCGCGAAACTCTTGATAGTCCTTTGCTCGCTCCTGCTGAAAACGTGCTATCAGCCGTTGATGCATTCCCTCGCTCGGCGCTCTGGCTTCTAGAAGCCATCCGCTCCCTCCTTGATGCTCAATCTCGGTTAAGAGTCGTTGGAGGATCTGGTCGTATGTTGTTGCATAGGGAAGAACCCATGCTCCACCCTGGAGATTGACGGCTCCAGTCTGTTGTAGTCGTCTCCAGACCGATACCCGCAAACTCGATGGGGTCGCGGGTGTTTGAGGGAGAAACACCAACCAGGTGGCTTTTCTTTCTGTTGTCTCTGTCATCTCAATCCACACTCTCTTTTATGTAATGATACTCTTAATGGGGTTACCACCACCAACGCACAAATAGCAGCGCAACCACTCCGGCACACAGGAACCAGATCAGGACAATGGCAAGCGCGCCACCCCAACTTCTTGGTTTGCCCTGATTGATGATCTCCTGCGCTTGTACCCGACTCTCTTGTAGAACCACCGGAGGAATAAGTTTGATCGCGAGCACAATGCCGAGTGGAAGCAAAATGAGATCGTCGAGATAGCCCAGGACAGGGATAAAGTCAGGAATAAGATCGATGGGGCTAAAGGCATATCCCAGCAGACAGATGATAAAGAGCCGAGCGTACCAGGGCACACGCTGATCTTTATAGGCCAACAGGAGCGCAAACAACTCCAGCTTGAGTTGCCGTGCGCGCTCTTTCCACGTTCTTCGAGGCTCAAGGGTCATGAATGCTCTCCCATGATTTTTCGTATTTGTTACTATGATTTATGAAACAAATGTTGCATTTACTAGTATAAATGAGAGCGCACCTGTTGGCAAGAGGGACCGGAGAGAGTTCTGGCACCTCGCCATATGAGTATGACGCGGCGCGCAGGAGTGTTGAGCAACAACAGGGATGCGCAAGCGCTGCCAGTTCCAGATGAGATACAATGAGGAGCAACCCACATAGAAACTGGAGGCTATTTTGGATCAAATGGCTCTTCTCAAACGAGGATTACTGCTCGAATATCTCACTCTGGGATGGAATGTTGTTGGAGTCATTCTTGTTATTCTGGCGGCATATGCCGCCCGTTCCGTTGCTTTGGCAGGCTTTGGCCTGGACTCGCTCATCGAAATCTTTGCATCTGTGGTCGTGATCTGGCAGCTCAGAGGAATGCATCTGAATCGTGAACGCCTGGCGCTTCGCCTCATCGGAATCGCCTTTCTTGTGCTCATCATCTACATTCTAGCCCAACTGCTCTATACGTTCCTCTCGGGGACACGCCCTGCTACCTCGGTTGGAGGAATTGTCTGGACAGCAGCAACCTTCGCCGCCATGCTGCTGCTCGCCTTTGGTAAGCGGATGACTGGACAGAAACTTCAGAATGAAGTGCTGCTGACTGAAGGGCGTGTGACCCTGGTGGATGCCTATCTGGCAGGAGCCGTCCTGCTAGGGCTCCTGCTCAATACGCTCTTTGGGTGGTGGTGGGCCGATCCGCTTGCTTCGCTCGTCATCATCTACTACGGTATTCGGGAGGCTCTTCATGCACTTCATGAGAGCCAGCAAATAGGGAAGGAAAGCTCGGATCTGCCTACCATACCTGGTTAAAACTGAGCTCATGAGCAACCTCTCTTTTTGAGGCTGGTAAACCAGAAGTATTGACAAGCGCTACAGGTGAACTCTCTTTTTGAAGATAGCGCTTATTGTGCTATTCATGCCCGCTATTTTGCGGTCCATGTCAGCTTCTGTCGCCGGACCCCATATAGAATGTAGAGGTGTCGGTGGAGGCTCGATGCTGTTCTCTCATTATGAGCTTGTTCCGCTCCTGATTCAGGCCGCGATACCTCCCTTTTACAAAGAAGACTAGTGCCTCAAACAGGAATGTACTCTTCGAGTGGCATTTCAGCACTCTCTTCTGGTGTCACCGCCATACTAACTGCCTTTCTCTATGTTCATGGAGTTTCAGGGAACAAGGTGGTGTTCTCACCACGCTCCACCTGGACACACTTGTAACATCTCATCCTCTTGTCAGCAGACAAGCCAAAAAAGAGTCACGAAGCACCTCTCCGTGACTCTTCACCTCCCTCGCAAGTAAGGCCTCCATGCTCACGCTTCTATTTCCTGCGTTCCCGCATGGCCCCAGGGGAACGCCGTCGGCTCTTCAGCGATATGGATCATCTCCGTGATCGGTTCGGGCTTGCGGTTGAAAGAAGGCTTGATCTCCAACCGCGCATGATGGGCCTTGATCTCCTCCTCATGCGTTTCGAGGGAGGCATTGATGGCTTCTTTACACCCACCAACCAGCTTCTGGATCGCGAGCGTGGTAATATGCCAGCGCTCCAACGGACGGCGCGAAGACGCCCCCCATCTCCACCATCTCCCTTGGCCCCTTCAACAACTCTCCCCCTTCCCCTTCATCTCACAGGGCTTCTCGTACAGCATGTCTGAGGGCAGACAGTGGCGCGCACCCTCAAGCAGATCTTCCCAAGGTTACTCCACCTGTGGAAGAGTTTACTTCAAGCTATGTCAAAGCCAAGATATGAAGCAAAAACTTGTTTTCTTCAATACTCTCAGGTACACGGCCTCTCGGAGAAACAAATCCACAAAGTAGGCAAAAGAAACAGCGCTTGATCTGTTGTCGTATGCACTCTTTTTTGTGAGGATAAGTACATGGCAAACACCCCTTCCATGGCAGAATGTTCATCTGTAATGATACACTCTTTGTGAGAAAAATCTCTAGATATAGAGGGTATTCAATACAAACAGACATGTTTATTGGCTTCAGCGGAGAGAATGTGGAAACACCTATCCCATCATATGATATTCAACTCGTCGCGTTCTCCTCACTTTCCACTCAAAGAGATACGCTCTCTGAATGGCAGAAACATACCTTGTAATGGAGGACAATAAGATTATGACTCCACTTCAGATTCTCGTACAGCATCCCTCGTTTCGAATTTTCTGCCTTGGTTGCTTTTTTTCTAGGACTGCATTTTTCTCTGGGATGGCTACACCGAAACAGCAATGCTTGAGCCTTTTCAAGCAGCCGGCTGTCGAGGTATTACGATCTCATCTTCTCATAGTAGCCTTCTTCAGTCATTAATGCTCGCAGTTTGGCTGTGGTGTCGACTTCCGCCAGCGGTGTATAGACAATCATCTGCAAGTCTGGCTGCTCAGGCATGGGGAAAACGGTGGGGTGCAAGGCAAGACGGTCAACCAGTGGATGATTGATTTCATAGAGACTACCGCAGTCGAGCACAATGTCATGCTCCGGCCACCAGGTGCGAAACTCCGGACTGGCCTGCTGCAACTCAGCAATCAACTCGGTCAACCATGGATCATCGGGGTACTGGTCATACCTGGCATGCAGCGAGGCCAGGCAGCGCCATGCCACTCTCTCCCAATGGACTTCAAATGTGTGTGAAGACGGATGCATGAAATGAAACCAGGGGGCATTGCGCTCTCGGGCCGTTCGGCTGGGATAATCCCCAAAGACCCGATTGGCGCTTTCATTCCAACCTACCACATTCAAACGGGGATCGAAGAGCCTGGCCGGATACATGAGGCCATCCAGAATGGTTTGAGTAGTGGCATTGGGGATGTACTTTTGATCTACCTGGTCATCTAGGAATGGACCCGCTCCCTGGGCTAGGAGAAACAGATGGCGGCGCTCTTCCTCGTTGAGCTGCAAGACGGATGCCAGACGGGAGAGCACCTGATCAGAAACCTGAATGTCCCGACCTTGTTCAAGCCAGGTGTACCAGGAGATGCCCACTCCCACGAGCCCGGCAAGCTCTTCTCGTCTGAGACCACGTGTGCGCCTTCTCTGAAATGCTGGAAAATGAAACTGTTCTGGATGCAGGCGAGCACGACGGTTTTGTAAAAAATCGGCCAATCCCGCACGGCTCTTGATTCGTTCTCTCATGTGTCCCTCGTTCTCTTCTCGCATGCTCTCACCATGAGGCTATGTCTCGCCAGACATATGATACAACACACTCCTGGTTAATGCAGAGGTATTGCTTCATACTATCACCAGCCAGACAACGTGATCTTGCTTCCCACGTGGAATCCCCGGTGCCCGCGTCTCAGATGCGCCGCAGGCACCGGGGTCAGGAATGATCCTGATGCATGCCTGATGTTCTGGTTTCGCCAACGGCATAGCGTGAGTGTGCGAACATGTTGAAATCGAGTAAAAAGAAGGAAGAAAGAAATGAAGCTGGTACGATATTACACCTCTGGAGGGCCAGAAGTCTTACAGATCGAGGAAGTGGCTGTTCCCCAACCCGAGGCAGGCCAGGTATTAGTCAAAGTCGAAGCTATTGATGTTGGGTTTGTTGATACGCAAATGCGCAACGAGGGGTCACCGTGGGGAACGCCCTCTTTCCCGGTGGCACCAGGTGACTATGTGTATGGCACCGTGGTCCAGGTGGGGTCAGGGGTGGACGAGGTTCATGTGGGAGAGCATATTCTCGGTTTTGCTCCATCAGGGGCCTATGCAGAGTACGCGCTGGTGCCTTTGGCTCTCCGTTTTCATCCTCTGCCGGATATCTCGCTCTCTCCAGAGGAACTGGTGACTCTCCCAGTGGCGGGCGAGACAGCGTATCATCTCCTGGCGACCTCGGCGCAGGTACGCCCTGGGGAACGTGTACTCATTCACGCGGCTGCCGGGGGCATCGGACATTTTGCGGTACAGCTTGCGCGGGCGATGGGGGCAGGGCAGATTCTCGCTACCGCCAGTTCTGAGGCTAAACTTGACATGGCACAGGCGCTGGGAGCTGACACCCTCATCAACTACACGGAGCCGGGGTGGACCGAACAGATCATGCAGGCAACAGAGGGAAAAGGTGTCGATGTTCTTCTGGACATGGTTGGTGGCCAGATTCTGATCGAAAGCCTTCCACTCTTGGCTCCCTTTGGTCGTCTCATTATCTACGGCGCGGCCAGTGGAAATATTCCTGCATTGTCACCAGAGAGCCTTTTGAGTCTCATGATGGGTATGAAACGAATTGAGGGCTTCTCGTCTTTCACCTTCATGCAGCAGCATCCTGATCTTATCGCACAAGGACGACAGGCATTTCGACATTACGTCGAGCAAGGAAAGGTGCGCCCCCACATCATGCGCACCTTTGCGCTCGAAGACGTTGTAGAAGCGCATCGCTTGCTTGAGTCGCGAACCTCCTATGGCAAAATCGTACTCTGTCCATAAGCCAGAGTACAGAGAATACCCCCTGCTCGAATGGCAGATTCTCTGCCATTCGAGTGCTCCAAAAGTTGTCAAAGATCGCATCTTTTCAGAGACGGAAGGTTTTCTTTACGTTACTGGATTTTCACGCTCACTGTCGCATTGCAATGAACAGAAAGAAAACGGTCGTATGGTAAGACCTTCTCATGCTTTGGTCAAGCTTCCTCTCCAGACTTTTGAGCCGCTCTCGACTACTTGCCTGACATGCGGCAATGCATCTCATATTGCCTATCATACCCAACGAACAGTTCACTATTCATATAAGATTGCGTCTGTTACATAAGGAACTGAGCATTAGATCATCAGATTCGCGCCATTCGGGACAGAAAAAGCCACTCTAACCTCTTGACCTGGAGTGCACTCCAGGTTGTATAGTTGTGACATGGAAACATATTTCTCGATTCAACAGGTTGCTCAGCAGACCGGACTGAGCATCGATACGCTGCGCTACTATGAACGCATCGGACTCATTGAGAGGGTACAGAGAGCGCCAAACGGCCATCGCCGTTATAGTCAGCAAGATATAACCTGGCTCCAGACGCTGGTCCGTCTGCGCGAGACGGATATGCCGCTGGCGCAGATGCTTCATTTTGCAGCGTTGCGTTTCCAGGGTGATGCAACGGTGACCGAGCGCCGATTGATGCTGGAAGAACACCAACGCGCTCTGGAAGAACATATGCGCCAGTTAGAGCAGCATATGGCTGCGCTGCAACGGAAGATCTCACACATGCGCGAGATTGAAGAGCGCCATAACGCAGCAGCCGCTCAGGTCTACGCGGCACTTCAAGATAAACCCACGGATACCGTTATTTAACGAGAGAATCGATAGGAAAAGATATGACTACTTCCACAGAGACATCCCTGGACGCTCAACTGATTGCTGTGACGTTGCGTGTTAACGGCACAAAGCACGCGCTGTTTCTGGATACACGTGTAACACTGCTAGACGCGCTGCGCGAACATCTTGGATTGACAGGCACAAAAAAGGGTTGTGACCACGGAGCCTGCGGCGCTTGCACGGTTCTGGCAGATAACCAGCGTATTCTCTCCTGCCTCACCCTCGCCACGATGTGCGATGGACGAGAGATTACGACGATTGAAGGCCTGGCCAATGGAGAAGAGCTTCACCCCATACAGGCAGCCTTTATCGCTCACGATGGCTTTCAGTGCGGCTATTGCACTTCGGGACAGATTATGTCCGCTGTGGCTCTGCTCAACGAAGGGCACACGACTTCTCAGGAAGAGATCCGCGAGTTTATGAGTGGCAATCTCTGTCGCTGTGGCGCTTATTCCAATATTGTGGCCGCGATCTGGAGCGTGGTAGAGGGGAAAAAAGATGCGGCCTTTTAGCTACTGGCGCGCCGAAAACGAGGCGAGTGCCATTGCGCGCTTGGCAGCCCACCCCCGAGCAACGTATATTGCTGGCGGCACGACGCTGCTGGACCTGATGAAGGATGATGTACTTCATCCCGATCTGCTGGTAGATATTACACACCTTCCTCTTCGGGGCATTGAAGTTACCAAAGACACGATCGTGATTGGTGCGCTGACTACCATGAGTGAGGCTGCACATGACGCGCTGCTCCGCGAGCGATATCCGTTGATCACGCAAGCGCTGCTGGCCAGCGCGTCACAACAACTACGCAATATGGCAACGCTCGGGGGCAATCTGCTCCAGCACACGCGCTGCTCCTATTTCCGCGATCCCGTCTTTGCATGCAATAAACGCGTGCCTGGCTCCGGCTGTGCCGCGCTGGTTGGCGAAAACCGCGCGCACGCCATTTTGGGTACCAGCGAGAGCTGTATCGCAACCCACGGCTCTGATCTTGCTGTGGCTCTGATGGCACTGGATGCTGCGCTGGAGGTGCGCGGGCCAAACGGCTCGCGGCGCATTCCGTTGGCCAATTTTTATCTCTTGCCCGGCGCAACGCCAGAACATGAGCATGTTCTCAAACCTGGTGAGCTGATTGCCGCGCTGGAAATTCCGACAACATTCAATGCCTCTCGCTCAACTTATTTCAAGGTGCGCGATCGTGCCTCCTACGAGTTCGCTCTGGTTTCAGCCGCCGTGGCTCTGGAACTGGACGGCTCAACGGTCCGCGCGGCGCGGATCGCCCTGGGTGGAGTGGGAACAATCCCCTGGCGGGTACGCGACGCGGAAGCACTGCTCCAGAATGCGCCTCTTGCCAGAGAAACCTGCGCCGCCGCCGCGGAAGCGGCCCTGGCAGGGGCTATCCCCCAACGCGATAACGCGTTCAAGATTGAACTCACCCGGCGTACACTGATACGCGCTCTGACCATGGTAGGAGGCATCGCATGATTCAAAATGCTCCACAAACATCCTCACCCAGCGTGGGCCAGCCGGTTGACCGCGTCGATGGGCTGCTCAAGGTAACAGGACAGGCCCGCTATCCCGCGGAATTTCCCTTTGAGCGCATGGCACATGCGGTTATTGTGCAGAGCACCATCGCGCGCGGTAGCATTAAAACGATCGAGACAGCTGCGGCGGAAGTAGCTCCAGGTGTGCTTGCAGTGCTGACGCATCTCAACGCTCCGCGCTTGCATTCCAGCCCTCCCAGCTTTGTGGTGGGGACAGCGCCGCCGCCGCCTCTCCAAGATCAACACATCTTTTATCATGGCCAGCATATTGCTGTGGTCGTAGCAGAAACACTTGAGCAAGCTACTTTTGCCGCAACTTTGATCACGGTCGATTACCAGGAGGAAACGCCGTTGCTTCGACTCGATGATCCACGCGCGCAGATGCTTGACAACGCTTTTCCCGATGTCGTGCGTGGGGAGCCCGAAACTGCTCTAGCCACGGCTCCGATACGCGTGGAAGAAATGTATACCACCCCGACGCAGCACCACAATCCGCTGGCGCCGGCTGCGACTATTGCCAATTGGGACGGTGAAACATTAACGCTCCACGATTCGACGCAGGGAGTCTACAATACCCGCGCCCAACTGGCAATGATGCTCGACCTGGAAATAACGCAAGTACGAGTGCTGGCTTCATTCATTGGAGGCGCATTCGGCAGTGGACTGCGCCCCTGGCCACACGTGGTTCTGGCTGCTATCTCGGCCCGTCAGGTAGGCCGCCCTGTCAAACTGGTGCTCACCCGCGAGCAGATGTACACAACTACTGGCTACCGCCCGCGCAGTGTACAGCGTGTAGCTCTTGGCGCAACCCGCGAGGGCCAGCTTCTTGCTACAATTCATGAGGGCACAGAGCCAGTGGCAATGAATGACGACTTTCGTGAAGGCCTGACGCGCGCCACCGCTCTGCTTTACTCCAGCCCTCACCTGCGCACCGCCTATCGTCAGGTGCGCCTCAACGTTGCTGTGCCCACCTGGATGCGTGGCCCTGGTGAATCAACCGGCCTTTTCGCGCTTGAAAGCGCCCTAGATGAACTGGCTTACGCCCTGGACATTGATCCGCTTGAACTGCGCTTGCGCAATGACACGCCGGTCCATCCCCAGAACGGTAAACCGTGGTCAAGCCGGAAGCTGCGCGAATGCTTTGAACTGGGTTCCCAAGCCTTTGGCTGGGAACGTCGCCCACGCGCTCCGCGCTCTCTGCGCGACGGTCATGAACTGATTGGTTGGGGCGTGTCTGGCAGTTACTATCCCTACAATCGCCAGCCAGCAGAAGCTCATGTGCGCTTGCTGGCCGATGGCAGCGTGCTGATCCAGACCAGTGCGACCGACATCGGCCCCGGCACCGCTACCATTCTGGCTCAGATTGCCTCAGACGTGCTCGGCCTGCCCCTGGCAAGGATTCGTTGCGAATTGGGCGACAGCAACTTCCCTGCCTCGCCTCACCAGGGTGGCTCTATGCTCGCCGCCAGCGCCGGCTCGGCGGTCCATGAGACCGCTGCCATGTTGCTGGAACAGGCACTTGAGCTCGTTCAGGAAGATGAGGATTCGCCATTGTGCGGTGCAAGCCGGAAGATGGTACTAACCGGCGACGGATATATCGCGCTCAAAAGCGATCTCACGCGCCGCGAGAGCTATACCGCCATTCTCCGCCGCCATGGCCTGGATATGCTTGAGGCCACAGGCCAAGCGGCCCCTGGTGACGAGGCCCAGCGGTTTGGCACGGGCATTTTCGGAGCAAAATTTGCCGAGGTGCGCGTAGATGCTGAGTTGGGCAGAATCCGCGTGAGTAGAGTGCTCTCGGTCATCGCGGCTGGCCGTATTCTCAACCAGAAAACTGCGCGCAGCCAGGTTATCGGTGGTACCGTTGGTGGTATTGGCATGGCCCTGCTGGAACAAACCTGCATGGACGAGACAACAGGCCGCATCGTCAACGCCAATTTTGCCGATTACGCCATCCCGGTTCACGCGGATATTCCCCCGCTCGAAGTGCTCTTTGTCGAAGAGCCTGATCTAGAACTCAATCCACTTGGCGTCAAGGGTGTTGGCGAAATCGCCATCGTCGGTATTGCGCCGGCCATTGCCAATGCCATCTACCACGCTACAGGCCGCCGTGTGCGTGACCTGCCAATTACCATGAATAAGCTTTAAGAAAGATACCCGTATTGCCTGCTACTCTGCTCCTGGTGACAGCTTACGTAGCACTACCCCTACGTAGCGGAACCCTCCATACCTGGCTCCTATCCGAACATTCGGCTTGAAACTGGCCGGTTCTGAGCATTCAACAGGGGACTTTTGTCACATCATGAGCGCTGAATTTACAAAAATGATGTGAGTCAATCCGCTTAAAATGCGGATTGTCAGCCTATCACCAGTTGTCTTGCTCAAGATTGAGGGCAACTGCTCATGTTTGAGGGCAAAAGTCGCTCACATGGTGGTTCTGTCCCGCTTTTGAAACGCCATGCGTCACAGACGCACCACTCTTGATGAGGTTTACGCAACCTCAGAAGATACGCCATGCGTCACAGATGCACCACTCTTGATGAGGTTTACGCAACCTCAGAAGATACTGCTGGCGAACCTTGGGGCATGTGAGCATACTGAAAGAGAGAAGGAAGCAAAGGAAAGAAAAAACGGTCAGGGAACGCCAGAAGGATTCTATTGATGTCACTCAAACCACAACCCATAGAACCAGTGCCTCAAGAAACTGCTCGAGTTGCACGAGCAGCTTACCCTAAAGGGAATCTGTACATGCAGATGCGTGATGTGTTGGGAAGTGTTTACACGAATGAGGATTTTGCCGATCTCTTTCCCAAAGAAGGGCAACCTGCCGAAGCCCCCTGGCGACTCGCCCTGGTGACGATCATGCAATTTGTGGAGAATCTCTCCGATCGGCAAGCCGCCGATGCGGTGCGGGGAAGGATCGATTGGCGCATATCTCCTCGGCCTCGACCTTGCTGACGCGGGATTTGATGCCTCAGTGCTCTCCGAATTTCGCGCTCGTCTCATCGACAAGCAGGCTGAACATCGCTTGCTTGAAAGTATGCTCACGCTCTTTCAACAGAAAGGCTGGCTCAAAGCACGTGGAAGACAACGCACCGATTCGACGCATGTGCTCGCCAAGATTCGTGCCCTCAATCGCGTACTCTGTGTGTGGGAAACGATGCGTGCGGCTCTCAATAGCCTGGCGGTGGTGGCACCGGAGTGGCTCCGTGCTCACAGCCACCCCGAGTGGGTAGAACGCTATGGACCTCGCAGTGAAGACTCGCGCTCACCTGTGGGGGAAGCGGAACGAGTCGCTTTTGCTGAAGAGATCGGAGAGCAGGGAAGAGAACTGCTTGATGCCGTGTATGATCCCATGGCTCCCCAGTGGCTCCGACACATTCCTGCTGTCAACGTCTTGCGCCAAGTGTGGGTGCAAAATTACCAGCGGGTTGATGATGTGGTTCGTTGGCGTTCCTCTGAGCAGATCCCTCCACCCTCTCGCTACATCGGCTCCCCCTATGACGAAGAGTCTCACTACAGTAAGAAGCGTAGCACGACGTGGGTAGGCTACAAAGTGCATCTTACCGAAAGTTGTGAAACGCATTTGCCGTTGCTTATCACTCATGTGGCAACCACCTCGGCACCTGTCTCCGACGACGCCATGACGGCAACCATTCATGCTGAACTGGATCGCAAGCACCTTCTGCCAACGAAACATATTGTTGATACAGGATATGTCGACGCCAAACTCCTCGTTGAAAGCCAGCGCGACTACCAGATCGATCTGGTAGGACCGACTAGAAAAAATTATCACTGGCAAGCTACCCTACACACTGGCTTCGATGTGAGTCACTTTCCTATCGATTGGGAGCGTCAACAGGCAACCTGCCCACAAGGATGCACCAGCACCAGTTGGACTCCGGCCATTGACAACCGGAAAAACGAGGTGATCAAGATCAAGTTCTCGACCAAAGATTGCCAGGCTTGTCCGTCTCGATCGCTGTGTACCCAATCAAGCCGCCATACACGTCGTACCGTGACCATTCGCCCCCAGGAGCAGTATCGGGCGTTGATGCAGAGGCGAGAGCAAGAAGGCACGCAAGCGTTTGCCCAGGTCTATGCCAAGCGAGCGGGGATTGAGGGGACGCTCTCTCAAGGCGTTCGCATGATGGGCTTACGCCGTTCACGATATATTGGGGAGGCAAAAACGCATTTCCAACACGTCGCCACGGCTGCCGCGCTCAATGTGGTTCGCAGTATGGCATGGTTCGATGGGCTTCCTCGCGCTCAGACTCGGCGCTCTGCTTTTGTTCGCCTCTATGATGTGCCTTGAGTGGGTTCGCCAGCAGTATCGCTTTTGGTGATGAGGTCTTCAATAGACTGCTAAGCGTCGAAAACCTGAGCACAAACAATGGAAGGGAGCGATAATATAACCTCATCATTCACCAAATGTGATCCAGATCCACATGGTAGGTCATTTACCAGCTCTCTTCTCTCACTTCTGGGCAGATGATTGCGAAGCGTTCAAGCACGGTACTCATTATACATCTGAACGTGCGTGCGGAGTAAGAATGTGCTCATGTTTCCCTAGACTATGTTCCATCATCAGGAGCATTGTATAAGTTTTCCTCCTTCGGGAGTTGGAGAGGCAGATGATGAGACGAGGCTATGCTAACATGGATTTTGGCTAGATGCATCGGCAGGTTATCTGACGAATCGTCAATGCCGATGATATAGCGGATCTCCTAGTTTTTGGTGAACCGCTTTCAAAATACGTAATGATGGTCAGACTTCTCCCAAGAAATCTATCGCTCCGAAGATCAAGCATCATATAAAAGTCGTTGACGCAGGATACGAAAGGATTGATACAGAACGCACAGGATCGCTTCCATGCCATCCTCTCACCCCAACAGGACTGCTTTAAGCAGGCAGAGACACGCGCCTCCGAGGTCCTGGAGCAGCGCTTCGGCAATCGGAAACATCTACAGCATCTCCAATGGCTCTTCGCACTTGGCGACGCCGTCGGCTTCGCGGCAAGATGCGCGCGCTCGAGGCGTCGCTCACGCTGACGATGCACCTTCTCGACGATCTTGAGCACTCCCCTGACGAATCACCCTCCCTCGCCGCGCTCACAGACACGACAGACGCGTACACCCAGAGCGCCTCCAGGGCCTCGACGCCCCCGTGACCGCGCTCCTGTGATCGACAGAAGTCTCCAAGCGTGCCCTGGCTCACTTTGAGGCTCAACTCCCTGAACTCCATGCGCACCTGAGCAATGCCGCAGGCTGGTGTGAGGTGTTCTTTGTCCCCAAACGACGCGTCATGCCCCAACTCCATACCTTCCTCAAAGCCCTGGCGAGCCTGCGTGAACGGGAGCTGCTGATCCCTGATGCCCCTCCCAAGCCCTTCCTGCCGTGGTCGTGCCCCTGCTCCTCCAAGGAGTCTCATCCACCAACCTCCCGCGCCAGCCCATACGCCCTGAAGGAGCGACATCATCTAAAAGATGCTATACCAAAGCAAGGATATATTTCTACTGATAATAGGTTAGAAGATATTTATAGATAAAAAGATGAATAAGCAGAAATTCGAGAATTCTATTTCCAACACGTACTTCAAAAGTGTCTTAGTCCTCACGTTGAGCAACGCAAGTCAGGCCTACATCCATCCATTATTGGCAAAGGAAGTCGCAGATGTACTTCACGATTATGACGATCCACTGTTATGGAACCATTTGCACCGTGTACTCCTTGTATTCCAAAATACCATATGTTACATATATAGCAAGATTGAGTTGTTTGAATGGGAACTGATGCATTGAATCCCACATCAAACGTGTAAATATTGGAGGTAAAATGCCAACACGCACGGAAATTCTGGAAAACCTTAGCAGATCGCAAGAGCAACTCTTTATCCACTTCCGGGCATTGACACCTGAAGAACTGGAACGCCCATGTACAAAGAGTGCGCTCCCAAATGGCAAGCCCTGGCGACCAAAGGATCACCTCGCGCATCTAGCGTTTATCGAACGAAAATTTCAGGGGATGATCCGCCTAACCATCGAGGGCGAGACTGATCCGATTGGCTTTCGTACCAGGGTAGGCACGACAAATCTGGAAGAAGTGATTGCCTGGGTTCATCAACAGAATCAAGTCTATGTCGATGAGCATGCTGGCGACAGTCTGGAAGAAATATTTGCCAACCTGACCGCCACACGCCAGAAGAGTCTGGAACTCCTTGAGGAGCTTACCGACGAGCAGCTTACACTTCCCGTTCCTGGGGCTCCCTGGGCTGATGGAACCATTGGTGGTGTGTTGATTACCAATGCATCTCACTCAGTGATGCATACTACCTGGATCGAGGAAGGACTCCAGCAGCAGGCATAAACGTGTGAAATTTTTCAAAGCCCACTGCTCTATCTTGAGCTTCCCCCAGTCTGGTCCAGTCGGGAAACATGGATTATACGAGAAAGGATGCAAGGGGAATGGATCATGCCGAAAGAGCAAAGAACACTCACGAAAGCATGTAAGCTTGAAGGGTTACGATTGGCTGAGACGAGCGGAAAGTCCATCAGCGAAATAACTCGTGATCTGGGAGTAAATGATAGTGCCATTCAACAGTGGGAGAAATGGAAAAAAGAAGGAGATCTCAAACAAGAGCGAGGAGTCATTGGAATTGTTTCTGGGTGAAACGATCAAATGGATGCCTTTGAAGGGTAGGTCATTGCTTTCACTGTGATCAGGATACTCGTCAAACGAGCCTATCAAAAGCAATATCCATAGATCCGTCTTTCAGCCAGCCAGCACGACTATTTGCATGAATTTCACCGAGCCATGCCTCTCATTTTCGATGTCTATATACAAAGGAGAGATGAAGCACACTTCATCTCTCCTGCAATGAAAAGGCAATTATTCTTCTTGAGCCTCACCTACACCTCGCCCCTGAACAATCTCAAGCAATGTCTACTCTATTGCAGAGTGTCACTTACTCTATTGCAAGCCATGCATCTGCTCTAAGGTTATTCTACAATCCACAACATGTTCACATCAGGGTACAAGGAATGCGGTCCAACTGGGTTCGTGTCCCGTTCAAGGATAGTCCAGCTATCTCTCCTTTAGAGAGCACACGTTCAGCCTTGGAAACCGGTTGCTTGCCCGACCTCAATGAGATAGTTGTCAGGGTCACGCATGTAGCAGCGAATCTCTCTGCCGTGATCCTTTGGCTCGGTCAGGAATTCGGCTCCTCTGCTTCGCCACTGCTCGTACGAAGCCCTAATATCGGCGACACGAATATTCAGGAAACTGGAAACCACATTGGAGTTCACGGGGGGACGAAGCGTCACAGTGGGTTTATCGTCCGTTGGGCCGCCACCGACGTTTACAATCAGCCAACTATTGCCAATCTGAATGATGGTGGGTTCCCCGCTGCGAACGACGGTACCTCCGAGAATGCGCACATAAAACTCCGCTGAGCGGTTCACATCCGCGACGGTCAAGAAGTGTGTCAAGACAAAGCCTTCTTTGGGAGGCAATTGATAGTCTTCTCTGTTGCTCATGGTCCTTTCCCTTCTCGCTTGTTTTTCTTGAGTTGATGAGTCTCACCACATCTCCAAACCACACAAACATTGCTGCTTTCTGTCAGAGTAACACACGACGGGTTACTCTACCTGAGAAAACGCATTTTGCGATCTTCAGTATCCTGATTGAAAGTTTCGGCTTTTGTTCTTCAGTCAGAAACCATTGCTTAACATGTTCCTAAGTACACTCAACTAACTTTTTGGGCATTGGAACCAATCACTGACAGCATTTTTTCCGGGCACTGGTTAAAGCGGTCGAAGCAATCTTGGGCCGCCGTCAGCAGTGCCTGCTTGGTCTCAAACAATTCACAATGGGTAACTTCGCGACGAAAATGCCGCCAGAGCATTTCAATAGGATTGAGCCAGGGGCTATAGGTTGGCAGATAGAGCAAGATGAGCCGTCCAGCTGCCGCTCGCACAACTTCTTCCACTTCATCATCCTCATGCGTACCAGCATTATCCCAGGCGACATACATGGTTCCAGTTGGATGCTTCTCAACCAGGACTTCCAGCAACTGAGCAATCTCCTTTCGGCGCTTGCGACGCTGAAACTGGACCACCGTTTCACCCGTATGATAGTTCACAGCTCCAATGCCATAATACTTGTCCGGCTGCTTGGGCGTTGGGATCATGACCTGCCGTCCTTTTCGGCTCCACATCGCACGCAACGTTGGAAACCAACTGAGATTGAACTCGTCGGCATAATAAAAGACGTCTCCCTCTTTTAGACCGTCACGCGCCTCTTCGATCGTCTTTTTTTTTCCAGATACTCTGGATCAGGGCTACTTACTTTGTGTTGAGGACGCGAGAGCACGACCTCTCCGGCTTTGAGCACCTGACGCACGGTTTCGATGGACGCTCGAATGCCTGTTTGTTCTGCCATGTAATCGGCGAGCCGTTGCAATGCCCACATCGAATATGGCTGATCTAAGCTGCGGGGCCGACGCCGGACTGCTGCCAAGACCTGCTCTTTGTACGCTTGCGTGATCTTTGGCGGAGGACCAGGCATAGGTCGATCTTTCAACCCTTCAATTCCTTCCGCCATCCAACGTTTGAGCCAGTTGCGGACCGTTTGGGTCGCTTCCCGCACAATGGGAGCAATGACCGACACTCTCAGTTGCTGTTCTCCGGCGAGCAAGATGATTTGAGCCCGGGTACGCAGTCGCGGGTCTTTTGTCGTTCGGTACAGTTTCTCTAACGCTTCCAACTCTTCTGTTGTCAGGGACGGTATCTCCAGGGGCGCTCGCATGGATCCCTCCATTTTTTCTGACAGTTTACCTCATTTCACAAAACATTGCTTGATTGTACTTAGTGCAATCTCAGGAGACCTGATGTGTAAGAGAGAGCATCCCTCATCTTCGTTGGATACAGGAACGCTGGCTCTATTGCACTACATGGCTCTGGAACCTGCACGAGCGCTGACCTTGGCAGGAAGCATAGCCTAGAAAGAGAGCCCCTGCAAGAGTCAATTTTGCACATTTCATGGTATCATTTGCTGGAGACTTCCTTAGTTCCAGCTCATTGGGATTGAAACGGGCGCAATTCGGCCAAAAAATTGAACAAGTGGAGAGTGTCAGTGGAGACAGAGGAAGGCCGGTCCGTTGGCCTTTTTGGGCTGTTTCATCGCGCATGTGTGAAGCAGGGCGATACCTCGTCATATGAGCGAGGAGGCCGCAGCTATCTGCGATGGGGGCTCAATGCATTGTGGTGCCTGAGGCAGGCCAATCTCAAACCTGGGCAGAAAGTTCTCATCTACGGTGCTTCAGGAGCCATTGGCACCGCAGGAGTTCAGCTAGCCAGATCCTTTGGCGCTGACGTCACAGCGGTGTGCAACACGAAGCACCTTGAACTTGTGAAATCGCTGGGAGCGAACCAGGTCATCGACTATACACAGGAAGACTTCACCAAGAACGATCAAACATATGACATCATCTTCGATGTAGTCGGCAAGCATTCATTCAGGCGGTGCAAGGACCGCCTTTCGAAGGGCGGCAGCTATCTGGCAACCGATGGGCTCAAAAATCTCTTCCTGGCGCTGTGGACCTCGTGGATTGGAGAGAAGAAAATCATCTTCTCGATCCCACCTCGCTACACGAAAGAGGACGTCTGCCATCTCAAAGAACTTATCGAGGCCAAGAGATACCGCACAGTCATTGATCGGTATTACAAACTAGAAGAGGTGGTTGATGCAACTCGGTACGTCGAAACAGAGCAGAAGACAGGAAACGTCATCCTCATCGTTACTAACAACCACAGGACATGAGTCTGCCATCACGCGGACTCGCAGGGCAGCATGTCATTGATCCGATAGAGGCTCGCGTTGCTGAGGTTAGCTTCCTGGAGATCTGGTGCGAGCAGTTCTGCCTTGTTGAGTTTGGCTTGGCGGAGATCCGCCCTGCACATGTTGGTGGCAGTGAGGATAGTTCCATAGAGATAAGCGCCTCTGAGATGTGTCTCATTTAGGCGGGCTCTAGCAAGGTTCGCTCAACTGAGATGGGCTCCCCTCAGAGAAGCTTTGCTGAAATTGGTAAATCTAAGATCGGCATGTCCGAGATTCACTCGATTGAGCTTGACGTGACGGAGATCGGCTTCACGCAGATCTATATACTCCTCTACATGCTCACTCCGCCAACAATTCCATCCCCCCTGTCTGGGCAAAGCGAACTGCTCTTCGTTCGCCATCCGATTCCTTTCTTTGGCCTCGTTCCATTGAAGCGCTATGCGTCAGGCAGAAAAACAACTCTTGCCCCACAAACATTACGCATGTCATTCTGCTTACCTCACTATCCGCAATAGCTTTTTATATCAAGATTGTAAGAATAGCCTCCTCCTTTCCTCCTCTGCTTCTTCAAGCCCAAGGATATCTTATATGAGGCAATCACCTCTGAGCACAAACAGGTGTCATCATTTTGTAAAACTAGTTTTTACACTTACGCTTTGTGCTAAAGGCTGAAAAAGAAAGAGAACTGTAGTACGCTTTGGTTTGTAAGCAAAAACAACCAAGGAGCGTACCTATGATGCTTGACAAAGCAACAGTTCTCACCACCCTTTTTACCATAGTTGACGATACAATGAAAGGGTCAACCGTGATCCAAGAAGCCTTACAGCGGCCTGGAAGAGCGCCACATCTCTCCGATAGCGAGTTGGTGACCATCGCGCTCTATCAGGAACTCATTGGCGAACCACGAGAGGACCACTTCTTCCGACTGTATCAAGCAACGCTGCGAGTCTTCTTTCCTGGACTCAACGAACGTAGCCGCTACAATCGTCGCAAGCGTGCGCTCTGGTCAGTGATTCTCGCCATCCGTTCAAGCTTGCAACTGGTGCAAGAGGGCCTCTTGTTGGAAGAGACGGCTGCCATTGACTCAGCTCCTGTTCCCTGCGTGAGCTACAAACGCAGCAAACGAGCAAGCGATTTTGTTGGTCATGCCGATTATGGGATTTGTAGCAGCAAAGCCATGAAGTACTTTGGCTTCAAATTGCATACCGTCGTGAGCCTCACTGGTCTCATTCTCGGCTTTGTGCTCACCAAAGCCAGCCTCTACGATAATCAGCCAGTCGTCGATGTGCTGGACTCGTTTCCTCATCACCTCCAGCGATTGTTGGGAGATGGAGCCTACAATGATGCCGCTCTTGAGAGGTATCTTGAACAGCATCGTTCCCTTGTTTTGTTGTCTCCTGCAAAAAACAACCAGACGGCAAAACGGGCAGAGGCTGACCAAAAGCAGCTCAACCGGTTACGCTTGATCTGTGAAACCGTCAATGCTCAGTTACAAGAACAAATGCATCTCTCCAGACACTCTGCCAAAAGCCTCTGGGGGCTGATCACCCGGATTGCAACGAAGGTCACTGCACAGAGTGCTGCGATGATGGTCAACGTCCTTTTAGGGAGGCCTGCCCTCCAATTAGCTGATCTGGCTGTCTAAACCATTAGCACAAAGCGTATTTATTTTTTTGCATACATCCTTATTACTAGCTTGACAATACTGATAATTATAATTCATAATCTTCCTAAGATGCTCGTGGAGTGGAGTGCCCCCCAAGACTCACATTTGGTGAATATTGCCCCCAATCATGAACAGTACAGCCATTGGCAACAGATCAAACCGCTCCACAAGCGAACATGTGAACACCATTTTGTCAATTCGGCACGGGAGAAAACAGGCAAATTGAGGACACCGTTAGCTCCTGCAATCCTTGTAAGAGAGAGCTCTTTTGGAGTAGGATAGACGTATGGCTATGACCAACAATGACATTTCCGGTGGTGTTGTCCACGAATTGCCAGAGGATTTACGACAAGCCCTCGCTTCTGACGCGGAGGCGCTAGCGGCATGGGAGAATCTTACGCCTCTTGCGCGTAACGAATGGATATGCTGGGCGATCTCCGTAAAAAAACCAGAAACCAGAAGGCAGCACGTTGAAAGGGTACGCACGGAACTCAAAGAGGGAGTGCGTCGGCCTTGTTGTTGGATAGGCTGTATTCACCGCACCGACAAGCCAATAAGCCCGTCGGTTCAGTGGGTGCTCGAGAAACGAACGAAAAAGTCATCATAGATGATGGCTTTCATAGAATAAGGGCTCATTTGCTTGTGACTTGTTCAGCTTCACAGCTTCCAGAATGAGTGTTTGTAATATGGCTTCATTGATAGTACTCGTCCGTTTTTTTGGCCGCACATGACGTGCAGTCTCAATTCACGGGCAAGCCCGTGAATTGACGAGTTTTGAGGACCGTGAGCCGCTGGTAGAGTGAGTTCTCAAGCATCAAATCGTTGTGCTGTTCATGATTGAGGCAACCTGCTCGCTCAGAGGGCAAAATCCAATAGGCCAGGCTCAGTAACGCAACCGCCCCAATCTCGCAGAAAATCAACAACCATGCCAGACATCCCAATCCCGGTGCGTACCCATAAGCATGTTTCGTTCTTATCGCAGAAAACAAATGAATGATATTGTTTCCTTGGGAAATCGCCTACTATTACTTCTTATGGACTATTGTACTTGTATTTCTATTATCATTGGTGTCTCGAAGAGGCATGACGGCTTTCCTCTGAACCAGCTGTGTCCAAGGCAAAAAAAGTCCCCCTGTGCCCGCATCAGGTGCGAGGAGAGCAAGAGAAGAAGCTAGGCGACGTGCTGCGGCGTCAAATCGACATGATACCCAAGCCGTTCCAGTTGCTTGACCAATCGCTGTTGTTTCTCCTGTTGATCGCGTTTCGTAAAGTAGTCTTCCCCTTTTTCTTCATAGGGTTGCCCTGTCGTGAGCATCTGATAGTAGATCAGCAGGATGCTGTGTCCCACTGCTACCGCAGCATGTTTGATCCCCCGGCCCTTGCTCATCCGCCGAAATTGTGCTCCCAGGTACGTCTTGGTCTTTCCGGCAGCGTGAGCGGCTTGCACCAGGATGGTTTTGGCGTGCCGATTCCCTTTGCGTGTCCGCCCACTCATCCTCTTGCCTCCACTTTCGTGTTGTCCTGGGCAGATGCCCACCCAGGAGGCGAGATGGGCTGCATCTGGGAAGGTCCCCAGATCCCATCCGATCTCGGCAAAGAGCGTTTCCAGCACACGCTGACTAACCCCAGTGATCGCGTCAAGCCGTTCCATCGTTTCCTTCTGAGGGGCTAAGCGCTCCTCGATTTCGCGATCCAGCCGGGCAATGCGACGTTCAAGGTGCTCGACCATCAAGAGGTGTTCCCCTAACAAGAAGCAGTGATGGGCTCGCATGCATCCTTGCAAGGCAGGAACCAGAGCATCTCGTTTGCTTGGGATACGTCGCAGCGCCAGATCAGCCAACACCTCGGGCCTCGCCTCCCCGGCGGCCAAGGCATGGAGAATGTCACGTCCCGTTTTGCACATCATGTCGGCGAAGATGGAACTCAGCTTGATGTTGGTTTCCTCCAGCAATTTGTGGATACGGTTCACATGACGCGTTCGCTCTTGCTTGAGATTGCTGCGATAGCGGGTCAGATCGCGCAAGTCGCGCTGGGGTTGAGGTGGAATGAAGGAGGCTTTGAGGAGGCCATGTTGCAACAAATCAGCAATCCATTGGGCATCTTTGGTGTCGGTTTTGCGACCAGGGACTGCCGCGCATGTGCTGGGCATTGACCAACACGATCTCGAAGAGCCCCTCCATCAGGTTGAAAATTGGCTTCCAATAGACCCCCGTGGACTCGAGGGCCACATGCGTGCAGTGGGCAGCTTGGAGCCAATCAACCAAGCGGAGGAGATCAGGGGTGAGCGTGGAGAAGCGTTGAAGCTCTTTGTGCTGCTTGCCATCCTCGGTATACCAGATCAGACACGCAACCACGAAGCGCTTGTGAACATCAAGACCGCAACAACATTGGTAAAGCACATGCATGGCAACCACCCTCCTTGGTGAAACAGAGAGACGTTGGTGGGTGAAAGGTCACCAATGGGGTATCTGCACAGATGATACTTTCCTCTTCGTGCTTCCTCTCAAGGAGCGACATGCGGTGGTGCATTTCGATACCCAGGAACATCTTTTTAGCCAAGCTCAAGGCTTAACAAGCGTGAACTTCGTCCTGCGCGTTGGGACCCTTCCTTCCAAGTATACCTTGGTTCATCCGCGGTGGTGCTCCGAAGGAGCATGCCTCTTTTTAGGATGTCACGCTCCTGCCTCAAGACCTCAATTTCTCGGCGTAAGCGGCGTATCTCCTCAGCTTCTAGCTGCACATGTCCGCTGCCTATGAAGGCTTGTTCTCTGTTGGCCGCGAGTTCTGAGCACCAGCGGCTCAGCGTACTCATCGCTATCCCTAAGTCTTCAGCTACCTCTCTGTGATTTTCCACTCATTTTCACTAACTGCACGGCTTCTTGCTTCAATGTCTTGTCGTATGTCTGTCCCATTGCCATCATTTCCTCACTTCTTCTACGACTCTTCACATTCAGTTTATTGCGTCATCCAAACCGGGACAAGTACACTCCGGCTCCTTTCCACGCTCTCTGGCCTCCTCCTGTTCTGCTTTCCTCGCCTTCTGCTCTATCCCTCTTCTCCTCTTCTTTCCCACAAAAAACGCTTCCCTCTCGGTGGAAGCGCCTCTCTGACTCCTTCCCCTCATCCAACCCCTCCCCCCACAGACATCACCTCACCACTCTCTCTCCTCCCCATGGCCTACTCTTCTTTCGCATTTTCTGCCAATTAGCCTACTTTCTTTTTATCAACAACAGTCTGCACGCAGACCGCTTTTCCCCCGCCTCTCTTCCTTCTCTTTGGCACACTTTTCTTTGGCATTCTCTCTCGATACCTCTCCAGCCACTTTAGCAACAACAAATTGACAATACCCTTTACACACAATTTCTAAGCATTGGGGCCAATGATCTGCTGCCCAAAATCGATCCCGCTACCTGCAAGATTGATAATCTTGAATTATCACAGCAGCTTGCGGCGTTGGACCATAATCTGACTACGGTCATTCTGCCACAATTGTCGCAGGCTCTCGCCAGTACGCATGGTCGCATTCTGATGACGAATGCCTATACCCCTTTTCAGAATCTCTGCCCCCTTACCACTGCGTATATTGCGATTCTGAATCAGCACCTCGCCCGCGATATACAGGGATTTGGTACCCTGGTCGATGTCTTCACTGCTTTCGAAGGCGTCGTTACGCCCAATTCGCAGCTCTGTACTCTGACCTGGATGCACAGCGCACAACATGATATCCATCCAACAAGTGACGGTTATAAGCGCATCGCTGACGCTCTAACCGTGGCATATCGAAGAAGGTGAATTTATCGTTCCCTGGTTACAGCATGCTTCCAGAGAGCTATAATTTAAAGAGAAAATGTAATGAGGTAGCTGCCTAACGGCGGCGCACCTGACGAAAACAAAGAAGGGGAGTGCAGAGGGCGGTAATATGTAGGCGCATATTCTTTAGCGCGACCCCCTCTAGATTGCATGCTTAAATAGCCAACGGTCGGGAAGGAGAAGGCAATATGCGACTTCTCTTCATTGGGGATGTGATGCTGGGGCGGCTACTCAATGATGTTTTAACCAGAGAACCTCCCACCTACCCCTGGGGAGATACATTCTCTCTGTTTCAGCGGGCCGATACGCGCCTCTGTAACCTTGAATGCGCTCTGGCGGATCGAGGGACGCTCTGGAGGGCGACACCAAAGGTGTTTCATTTTCGTTCGGATGCAAAAAATGTAGAGGTGCTCAAGGTCGCTCGCATAACTGCTACCTCGCTTGCCAATAATCATACGCTTGATTTCGGCTACGAAGGACTCTTTGAGACGCTGGATGTTTTGCGTGCCGCTGACATTATTACCGCTGGTGCCGGAAGAAACAAGACTGAGGCTTCCACAGTCGCGTTGTGGGAAGTTCAGGGGCAGAAGCTGGGTCTGATCGCGTTGACCGATAATCAGCCTGAGTGGGAGGCTACCGAAGCACAGGCTGGCGTGTGGTTTGTGCCTCTATTCTTGCAGGATGAGCGAGCTGAAGAACTGTTCGAGGTCGTGAGGAAGGCTAGGGAGGAGGTTGATCTGCTGATTGTGTCCGCGCATTGGGGACCAAATTGGGGTTATGTTCCTCCGACGAATCACGTTGCGTTTGCTCATGCTTTGATTGATGAGGGGGCCGATATTATTTTCGGTCATTCCGGTCATGTGGTGCGCGGAATCGAGTTGTATAAAGAGAGGCCGATTCTCTATTGCTCCGGTGATTTTATCGATGATTATGCGGTCGATCCCGTTGAGCGCAACGATCTGAGTTTTGTGTTTCTGGTAGAGCGAGAAGGTCAGGCAATACGGGAATTGCGCCTCTATCCCACTGTCATTCAAGACTTCCAGGCGCGACGGGCACATGATCCCGAGCGCGCGAAGATTGTGACGACGATGCAACGCTTGTGTATCGGGCTAGGCACGCCGACAACTTGGGATGAGCAGGATGAGTCTCTTGTGATTCGCTGTGGCGTTTAAGCGTTACCACGTGTGGTCCAGGTCAGACTGTTTCTCCTCTACTCTACTTCGGGCGGCTCGGTATGGATAGTGACAGTATCCAGGTAGGGATATGCCCGACGCAGTGCTCGCTTTATCTCTTCCGCCCAGATATGCACTTGACTCAACGGTGCCTGGGCATCGAAGGTAATGTGGAGCGTCACGTCCAGCGTGGCTGTCTCTACAGGATATTGTCAACTTGGGAACGTAGCTGAACAATGTGCTAGAATAGCTTCATGAAAACACATCCCACTGTTCCAAGCTGCAAAGGCTTTCGCTTCCCACCTGAAATTATCAGCCACGCAGTTTGGCTGTATTTCCGCTTCTCGCTCAGCTTTCGTGACGTCGAAGAGCTTCTGGCACAGCGCGGAATCGTGGTGACGTATGAAACCGTGCGTCAGCGGTGCCATCGATTTGGACACATATATGTCAACGAACTGCGTCGTCTTCGGACGAAGACGGGAGACACATGGCATATGGACGAAGTGTACCTGAATATCAATGGCAAAACCCATTATTTGTGGAGAGCTGTTGATCAGGACAACAACGTGCTGGATATCCTCTCTAAAGCCGACGCAACAAGCATGCGGCCAAAAAGTTCTTCCGCAAGCCCCTCAGAAGGTTGCGATATGTCCCACGAGTGATTATTACCGATAAATTGAAGGGCTATAGTGCAGCCAAACGCGAGCTCCTGCTTGGCGTGGAGCATCGGCAGCACAAAGGATTGAACAATCGAGCGGGGAACCCTCATCAGCCCGCACGACCGCGAGAGAAGAAGATGCAAACATTCAAATCAGCCAATCTGGCACAATGCTTTCTTTCCGCGTTCGGTCCCATCAGTGGGTATTTCCAACCGCGAAGGCCCGTTTGCGTGCACAAGAATATCGTGGCACGTTATAGGGCCGAATTCCAACAATGAAACGCGGGTGACTGGGGTAAAGCTGGTCTCATAACCGCAGAAACTTGCCCATCTCTCATCGCCCTTTAACGCCTCTCCTTGTTATAACTCATAAATATATTTTATTCTCGCGAACAAGTTGACAATGCCTGCTGGAATGAAAAGCAATGCCTATTTGGCTGGTGTAAAAAGAAGTTGGCTCAGCACGAGCGCGCCAGCCCCACGTGTCCAGCTTTCATAGCCCGACCAGGGTTCAAGAATGATTGGTAGCGAGCTAGCAAGCCGGGAAAAGGCTTGCTCCTGGAGCATTTGCAGGGTAGGATCGAAAAAGCGTTCACCATATTCGATACCTTCACCAGTGATAATAATGCATTCGGGATTGAAGAGATTGACGATATTGGCCAGGCCCGCGCCAAACAGACGGCCAGCTTTCCGGAGTGCCAGGCTCGCCATCTGGTCGTCGGGCGGACTCTGGAGCAACTGCTCAAGCGTTGGTTCTGACTGCGAGAAGCCCCCTGCTTGGAGCAATTCGCTGTAGGTAGCGATAATTCCCCGGTGTGCGACATACTCTTCCAGGCAGCCGCGGTTACCACATTCGCAGCGCCTGCCGTCCACGACAGCGACCGTATGTCCAAATTCACCAGCACCACCGGTAGAACCACTATACATCTCGCCGTTAAGCACGATTCCCAGACCCAAGCCACGCCCTAGTGCGACTGTGAGAAAGTTCTGATAGGTCTGTCCCCGCCCAAAGAGATTTTCATAACAGGAGATACAGCTCACATTACTACTCACCAGAACCGGCATGTGGAGGTATTCGGATAGCAGTGGGCCGAGCGCGAAATTGTGCCAGCCCAGTTGCCAGGAATCCACGCAGATGCCATTTTGGCTATCGACATAACCAGAGACTGCACACCCTATGCCAATAATGTTCTCGCACGTGACTTGGTTCTGACTGATCAATTCCTCCACCAGTTTCCCGATACATACGATCGTGTGCTCGCTCTGCTCGGCGAGATTGAGATTCCAGTGTAACGAAGCAATGATCGAGCCGTGTAGATTGATGATTGAACCGACAGTTTCATATTCGCGGATCATCAAGCCAATCGCGTAGCTATCAGCTGGATTGAGTGCGAGCAGTGCAGGGCGGCGTCCACGCAGCGCGTTAGCCGTGCCTTTCTCAATGATCAGTCCACGTTCGCTCAGTTTGTTCGTCAGGGCAAGCACAGTAGCTGGACTCAGGCCGGATGCTGTAGAAAGAGTAGGACGGGAAATTTCCCCGTTCAGGCGAATGAGGTTCAACAAGCGATGCAGATTGTTATCGCGCAGGCTTTTGTTGGCGGTTAATATTGTATCTGGCTGCATAGCAGGCCCTCTTCTCCCGGATTTATTTTATGCGATAGTAAAATAAATATAGAAGTTCAGGAGCATTTTTGTCAAGGGGAAGGGCTACGCCGGAGAGTCATCTACCAGCCTTCTTGACAAGCCTTCTCTCTGAACGTATTTTTATTTTACACACTAAATAAATTAATTGGGAGCAGAGAAGAATAAAAACCTGGAATGCACGGGCTGCTTGTGCAGAGAAGCTGAAAGGAAGTATCCTGGCAAAAATTTTCAGATCTTGGAAAATTTGCTGCGCTTTCCACTTGACAAACCTCCTCTATAAACCTATATTTTATTTACATACTAAATAAATTAATTGGGAGCAGAGAAGAATAAAAACCTGGAAAGAGTGAGAACCGTTCTCTTTTGAAGCGGTGTCGGCAGTGAGAAAGGGTAGCCAGTCCTTTCAAGTTAGGTACATCGTGGTAGAGCAATCTTCCTGTTGCTTACCCAGTGGCGTGATGCAAGCACATATGGACAAGCATTTGTCCAGTTAGTATGTAGCACAGAGAATCTGTGGTCACCAGAACATAAAGTTATTTTTGTAACTTGATGCGCATCCTCCTGGCAGGAGGAATGCACGAGTTGCTTATGCAGAGAAGCAGAAAGGTTCCTGGCAATGAATATGCCCACGAAACAGACTCCTCCCCTTTTCCCCCGCCGACGTTTTTTACAGGTCTCGGGCGCTACAGTGATGAGCGCTGCATTCCTGGCTGCCTGTGGTGGGAGCTTCAGTGGCTCCGGAAATAATTCAAGCAAAACTATTACAATTTGGGCCTGGGATGATAACTTCAACGTCAAAGCGGCCAACGAGGCGAAAGCGCTGTATCTCAAAAACAATCCAGGTGTGACGGTGAATGTGGTGAGTATGGCACAGGCCGATATTGTGCAAAAATTGAATACCGCCCTATCTTCTGGCGCATATAACGGCCTGCCAAACATCGTCCTCATTGAGGATTATCGCATCCAGGGCTATCTCGCCTCTTATCCAGGCCAACTGAAAGATCTTTCTTCGATTGTGAATAAAGCGAATTTTTCGCCTTATAAAGTGAACGTGATGTCCCAGGAAAATAAGCTCTACGGCGTTCCGTTTGATAGCGGTGTTACGGCTTTGTTCTACCGCACTGATTACATTCAAGCAGCCGGTTATACTCAGGCAGATATGCAGAACCTTACCTGGGACAAATACATCGAAATTGGGAAGGCGGTCAAGGCGAAAACTGGCAAATCTATGTTGACGTTAGATCCTACCGATCTGGGTCAAATCCGTATGATGATGCAGTCTGCCGGCTCCTGGTATGTCAAGCCGGATGGGAAAACCGTTGATATATCCGGCAACACGGTTTTGAAAGAATCCATCCTCACCTATAAAAAGATCGTCGATGCTGGTATTTCAACTCAGGTTTCAGGTTGGAATCCGTTCGTCTCGGCCTTTCAGAGTGGTAATGTTGCTTCCGTCCCGACTGGCTGTTGGATTGCTCTGACGGTTGCCTCCGCCAAGGATCAAAGTGGAAAATGGGCGGTAGCGGCGCTCCCGAGACTGGGAAATGTTCCCAATTCAGTGAACGCATCTAATCTTGGTGGTGCAGGCTGGTATGTGTTGGACAAGGTTGGCGACTCAGCCCTTGCTGCCGACTTCCTGGCCAAAACGTTTGCCTCCGACACCGCCCTGATAAATAATCTTGCTACAGACATCAATCTGGTCAGCACCATGACAGCAGCGGGTTCCCTGTCAAATTATCAAAAAAGCGAGGCATTCTTCGGCGGGCAGAAAATCATGCAAGATTTCTCTGTATGGATGGGAAAGATTCCCCCTGTCAACTATGGCCTTTTTACCTATGCGATTGAAAGCACCATGACATCGGCTGTTCAATCCATTGTCCACGGTGCGAATATCGACGTGGCGCTGAAGAATGAACAAACGCAAGCGGTAGCCGCCACCGCGCAATAAGATGTTTCTGTAACATGTAGAAACATGTGGAAGACGGATATTTGCCAATGAATAAGCGGCAAATAGCCGCCTTTCATTTAATCGGGGGTGCTCAATTGGGATCAATAATGAAATCCGACACATCAAAAATGAAATTCGGCACATCAAAAGTGAAATCCGGCAGTGCATCAAGAAGACAAAATCGTTGGGGTTGGGCCTTTGTTTCCATAAGTTCTCTGTTGATCATCATCTTTGTTTTCTATCCCATGGCTCAGGCATTTGTCATGTCCCTGATGTCGGGGATGGGGAGTATGTTGACCTTTACCGGTTTTAGCAATTATACCAGGCTTGCAACTGATACGATCTTCAAAGAGGCATTGTTCAACACCCTGATGTATCTGGTTATTCAGGTGCCAATCATGCTGATCCTTGCTCTGATCATTTCAGTTATGCTCAATGATAGAACGCTACGCTTCCGGGGCATTTTTCGAACAGCGATCTTTCTTCCGTGTGTGACTTCGTTAGTCGCCTATTCCCTGATTATGAAAAGCGTATTCTCCAATACCGGGCTAATGAATCAGATCATGCTAAATCTGCATCTGATTTCCCAACCCATTTCTTGGGTGACCGACCCGTTTTGGGCCAAAGTTTTGATCATCATTTCCATTACATGGAGATGGACGGGCTACAATACGATCTTCTATCTCTCTGGCTTGCAGAATATAGAACCCAGCATCTACGAGGCGGCTGAGATTGATGGGGCCAATGCGATCCAGAAATTTTTCGGCGTGACCATTCCACTGTTAAAACCGATTATCTTGTTTACCGCTATCACTTCCACGATTGGCACGCTGCAGTTGTTTGATGAAGTGCAGAATATTACTGGGGGCGGACCGGCTAATGCAACGCTTAGTATTTCACAGTACATTTACAACCTGTGTTTTAAGTTTTCACCGAATTTCGGTTATGCATCCGCGATTGCGTATGTCGTTGTGGCCATGATCGTTTTGCTGTCCCTGTTTCAGTTTATTGTGGGAGGAGATAAGCGCGATGCATAAATATGTTTCCAAAATTTCTAAATACCTTTTTCTTCTCATTGTTTCTGTCATTTCGATTTTCCCGTTTTTCTGGATGATCATCGGCGCAACGAATACGACTGTGGCGATTAACCGCACTACGCTTCTGCCAGGCACAAATCTGCTGACCAATCTGACCAATCTGTTTACTTCCGATCTCGGGTTTGTCAACTCGCTGGAAAACTCGGCTGTGATCGCGCTGGTGGCTACCTTCATGGCGCTGCTGCTCTCCTCTCTTGCTGGCTACGGATTTGAAACGTATCGCAGCAAAAAACGAGATGCGCTTTTTAATGTACTGCTTCTCTCTATGATGGTGCCGTTCTCTGCCCTCATGATCCCGTTATTTCGGCTGTTCAGTTCATTCAATAACAGCGGGCTGAGTTTCATTGGCCTGGACTCCCTACCAGCTGTAATTATTCCGACCCTGTCTACCGCCTTCCTGGTGTTCTTCTTCCGTCAAAGCACGAAGGCCTTTCCAAAAGATATTCTTGAAGCTGCGCGAATCGATGGATTGAGTGAAATGGGGATCTTCTTCAGGATGTATATGCCGGTAATGAAATCCACCTTTGCCGCTGCCGCGATTATCACGTTTATGGCCAGCTGGAACAGTTATCTCTGGCCGTTGGTCGCTTTGCTGTCTCCGGATAATAGAACCGTTCCGCTGATCCTTTCGACGATGGGGGCATCCTACACCCCGGATTACGGCATGATTATGGCTGGCATCGTCATCGCAACCATCCCGACTGCCCTGATCTTTTTCCTGATGCAGAAACAGTTTGTACAGGGCATGATTGGTTCCGTCAAATAGATATTGTCGCTCCTGTTGCCAAGCAAGAGCATTGCGCTATGATAATTTTAAGTTAAGAACTGTTGAAGATTATGAATGCTGAAAAACCAACTTTATCCTGGTTGAGTGACCCTCGCGTGTTTGAAGTGAATCGACAGGAAGCGCATTCCGACCACCGGTTCTATACGAACGTGGAAGAAGCCCTGCAGGATCGGGAAATGACCTTGAAACAGAGCCTGAATGGAAGATGGAACTTCTGCTTTGCGCAGAATCCGAAGCAGCGCCCCCGTGATTTTTATCGGGAAGACTACAACTGCGCCGGATGGGGAACGATTGAAGTCCCCGGTCATATCCAGTTACAGGGATGGGACAAGTGCCAGTATATCAATACCATGTATCCATGGGATGGGCATAGCGAGCTGCGCCCCCCGGAGGTTTCGGAAGCATACAATCCCGTTGGCAGCTATGTGAAAGAATTTGAACTGAAGCCTGAACTGAAAAATCAGCAGGTATATCTGTCTTTTCAGGGCGTAGAAACGGCTTTTTACGTTTGGGTGAACGGCAGTTTTATTGGGTATAGCGAAGACAGCTCTACTCCGGCCGAATTTGACATTACTCAGTTTCTTCACGACAACACAAACCGCGTCGCTGTGGAAGTCTATAAGCGAAGTAGTGCGAGCTGGATTGAAGATCAGGATTTTTGGCGTTTTTCCGGCATATTCCGCGAGGTGTATCTTTATACCGTGCCAAAGGCGCATGTTCACGACCTCGGTATTACAACCGACCTGGCAAGCGGCTATACCGCTGCAACGCTGAATGTAAGGATGAGGCTTCAATTGGAAGGAGCGGGCAGCGTATTTGCCGATCTGATTTTACAGGATGACAGAGGCCGAACCATAGCTGCCCTTATGAACACGGCCTGTGGGGAAGATATGAATCTTTCTCTGCCTGTGAAGGAGCCCCGATTATGGAGTGCGGAGAATCCATATCTGTACCGCCTGCTGATCCATCTGTATGGTCAGGACGGAAAAACTCTGGAAGCCGTATTGCAAAAAGTTGGTTTCCGCGAATTCAGGATGATTGATCAGATCATGTGTTTGAATGGGAAGCGGATCGTGTTTAAAGGCGTGAACCGGCATGAGTTTGACTGCCGTCGCGGCCGAGCCATTTCCAAAGAAGATATGCTCTGGGACATCCGCTTTTTAAAAAGGAATAACATCAACGCCGTACGCACCAGCCACTACCCAAATCAGAGCGAGTGGTATCGCCTGTGCGATGAATACGGCATTTACCTGATCGACGAAACGAATCTGGAAAGCCACGGTTCATGGCAGAAAATGGGAAAAGTTGACCCAGACTGGGTTGTGCCTGGCGATCGAGAAGACTGGCTTGATGCGGTGCTGGACCGCGCAAAATCCATGCTGGAACGTGACAAAAATCACCCCTCGGTGCTCATCTGGTCGTGCGGCAACGAAAGCTTCGGCGGGCTGGATATCTTTAAAATGTCGCAGTACTTCAGGGAAACAGACCCGACCCGTCTGGTACATTACGAAGGGATTTTTCGCGACCGGCGATACAACGGAACCAGCGATATGGAAAGCCGCATGTATGCGAAGCCGCGGGAGATTGAAGACTATTTGCAAACCGATCCAGAAAAACCTTTCATCAGTTGCGAATATATGCACGCCATGGGAAACTCCTGCGGTGGTATGCACCTTTACACAGAACTGGAGGAGAAATACCCGAAGTATCAGGGTGGGTTTATCTGGGATTATATCGATCAGGCGATTCTGACGAAAGATGATTCCGGCAGGGAAAAGATGGCCTATGGTGGGGATTTTGACGATCGAGCAACGGATTATGCTTTCTGCACGAACGGAATAGTGTATCCCCAGCGGGAGCCCTCACCCAAGGTGCAGGAAGTCAAATTCCTGTATCAGAACCTAAAACTGCTTCCCGATGAAAAGGGCGTTCTTATAAAAAACCAAAACCTGTTTGTTTCTACTGATGAATATTATCTAGAATATTCCCTGCTTCGTAACGGCGAAGCGATATTTTCAGCTACCATGGACTGCCCCATGCCCGCCGGGGCAGAGCAGTATTTTGCGCTGCGGCTGCCGGAACTTCGGCAGAGTGGGGAATACGCACTGAACTGTTCCCTCCGGCACAGAACGGCAAATCTCTGGACAGAACAGGGCTATGAACAGGCGTTCGGTATGTATGTGTGGACAGTCGCTGGAATGGAGCCGGAACAAACACAATCTCTGCCGTTGACCGTAGTACATGGTGACGTAAATATCGGAGTGCACGGTAAGGACTTTTCCGTCTTGTTTTCCCTACAGGAGGGCGGAATCGTATCCCTGCGTAAACACGGTGAGGAGTTCATTACTCGCCCCCTAGACCGTTTTACTGGCGCGCCGCGACCGACAATGACCGAGGTAACGGCTACCCGTTCCGCTGCGCGATCTGGTACGCCGCCAGCGCATGCCAGAGATATTGCGACGCAAAAGTGTCGGAGGAATCAGGCTACGTAACGGTAACCTACTCTTATCAGCTTCCAACGCCGGTTCCTGTGATGGTGACGGTCTCCTATACCGTGCGACCGGATGGAACAATCCTCATTCAGGCAAAATATCCGGGGAGCCCCAATTTGCCAGAACTGCCGGTATTCGGGCTTAGCTTTCGAGTCAAAGCAAAATATCATCGTTTTCGGTGGTACGGTATGGGGCCGGACGAAAACTACATCGACCGCGTTCATGGAGCACGTTTGGGTATTTTCGAGAGCACGGCTCAGGAAAACCTTTCGCAGTACATTGTTCCTCAGGAATGCGGGAATCGCACCGGTGTACGCTGGGCACAAGTAACCGCGGACAAGGGCCTGGGCCTGCGTTTTGTGGCCGTGGACGCGCCGTTCGAGCTGGGGGTGCTTCCATACACGCCGTTTGAATTGGAAAACGCGCTTCACCGTGAGGAGCTACCCGAGCCAAACTACACGGTGATCAATATCATGGCAAAACAGATGGGTGTCGGCGGAGACGACAGCTTTGGCGCTCCGGTGCATGACGAGTACTGTATTTCATCCGAACAGCCACTCGAAGTATCCTTTCTTTTGAACGTATGTAGCTGATCCGTTAGGATGACCGTAAAAAAGACAAATGAGGACCATGTATGACGGTATTATCAACTTGACAAAGTAATTGAAGAGTTTTTTAAAAAAGATATGCAGCATGGTGTACCTCATTCCACATCCACCTCTGCTTTTGAATCCTTTGTAGCCACCAGTCCCATACAATCGAGCTTACAAGCAGGCTGGGAAGGAGTGGTTGTGCGCACTTTCAATGAGCCAATGGAGGTTGAGAGCCTTATGGGGTTGTATTGCAAGAAGTAAGCTGATCTGCGAAAGCGAGGCGAAAAAACAAAAGAGGATCCCATGACCGAGCAGAATCCATTCAAAGGGCATCATTTCCAGGCTGACATCATTCTCTTGTGCGTGCGCTGGTACCTACGATACGCGCTCAGTAGCCCACCACATTGATCTTGATGCATTGCATCTTCCTGAGGTATGCTGAAGAAAAAGGAGTAGCATCACATGGTCCTGATCCATCAAGTCCACCTGATAGAGGAGGATCGAGCCAAACTGCACGATTTGCTCAAAGTGGGGGAGCATTCTGCGAGAAGCATTGCTCGTGGATATATTCTTTTACTGGCCAGCCAAGGCAAAAGCGACGAGGAGATTGCTCAGACCCTGGAAGTTGGTCGCGCAACTGTGCAACGCGTTCGCAAACGCTATTGCCAAAAAGGGTTGGATCATGCCCTCACCGAACTGCCTCGCCCAGGCGCTAAGCCTCGACTTGATGGCAAGCAAGAAGCGTATCTGGTAGCATTAGCCTGCAGTGACGCGCCAGAAGGGCGGACCAATTGGACCATGCAACTGTTAGCAAACAAAGATGAAACGGTGCGTCGGGTCTTAAAAAAACGAACTCAAGCCCTGGCTGAAAGAAGAGTGGTGCATTCCTAAGGTCGGAGCGGAGTTTGTCTGGCGCATGGAAGATCTCCTGGATCTCTCCATGCAACCCTATAACGCAAGGTATCCTGTGGTCTGCATTGACGAACGTCCCTGCCAATTGATTGGGCATCTCCAATCCCCAGAGCCACCACAACCCGGTCGACTGGCACGTGAAGATACGGAGTTCTCACGCCATGGCGCATGTAGCACCTTCCTGATGTTTGAACCACAAGCAGGCTGGCGACATCCCATCATCAAAGAAACACGAACAAAGCGAGATGCGCGCTGCCTGTCTTCAATATCTGCTTGATGAAAAATATGCCTCTGTGCCGAAAGTACGGTTGGTGCTCGATAATCTCAATACGCATACTCCTGCTGCACTCTATGAAACGTTTGCCTTTCCAGAAGCGCTCCGTTTAGCCAAACGAATCGAATGGCATTACACCCCTTTGCATGGAAGTTGGTTGAAATTAAGCTTTCTGTTTTGGTGAATCAATGTCTCAAGCGTCGTATTGGTGATATCGAGCAACTCCGTCAAGAAATCGCTGCGTGGGAGCAAGCACGCAACACTCAAAGAGCCACGGTGCAGTGGCGTTTTACTCCTCCTGATGCGCGGATCAAACTCAAACATTTGTATCCCTTACATAAGGAGATATCTTCTTAACAGAAAGAGGAGCGATGCATCAAGATCAGTGTGGTGGACTACTCAACGAATAGCGCAAATACCAACGAACACACAACAGAATGATATCGGCTTGAAAATGTCGCCACTTGAACAACGAACCATGGTGCATAGAGAAATGCCTCTCACTCAGTAGGATCCTGTTGAGTGTACCTCATTACTGCATTTTCAATGATCGTTTTCAATACTCACTGGTCAGGTTGAACCATAGATGCGTATTTTCTGCTAGGAGGTATCCACTATGGATTTGCAGCCTGGTATTATCAGCACCAATTACATGGGCAAAATTTCAAAACCTGAAAAAGAGTTCTCAACACCTCAAATCGGGAAAACTTAGAGGTTGTTAGCTCCAATATAATGGGTAGCGTACGATGCGGCCGGCCAGAGGAGCAGGTTGGCAGAGGCGACGCAATTCGGTGATCGTATCTATGGCAATAACATCAATAGGAACGGAGAGTGACTCAATGCAGAGCAAAGGGTCACTGGTCATTGGGAGACCATCAAAACTGACAATATGAATGGGATCATGGACTGATGTATTGCTAGAAAGCCCCGCCCGCAGGCCAACAGCTAACCAGTCGTTGGTAGCAATAAGACCAATTGGTCCTTTGATTGTGGAGAGATTCAGTTCGCGGCCCAGGCGCAGGCCTGCTGTGTAGTTCAAATGGCTTCTGACAAACTGGAGAGAGATGCGTGCTTGTGTGGCAATCTCTTCTGCTCCTTTCAGGCGCTCCTGTGAGGAAGCGATATCACGTCTTCCTACGAAGACTAGTTCCTGACATTGCAAAGCAAGCAGATGTCGAGCGGCTTCCATGCCTGCTTCTCGATCCGCCAGTTGAAACAGACTGGCCCGCGTATGCACAGGAATCCTGGCGTCAAGCAATAGCCCAACAACTGGTGGATCGTCTGGGCGCAGTCCTGCCAACACAGCGCTCCCAGCAACGCCAAGGGTGATAGCGCCATCTCCCAGGTTATGCGGCTGCCTCTGGTGATGAATGCGTTCGATGATGCAGCGAATGTCTTCCGCTTGCAGGTGAGACTGGAGGCGTTCTACCAGCAGTGAGAAGAAAGGATCGTCCCCCAATTTCAGTTCTTCGTCGATTAGGAGTGCTACCGTTGTGAGCCGCTCAGCTTGCAACTTATTGGCATAAGTCCCGCTCCCCTGGTGACGCCGGACCAGTCCCTCCGCTTCTAATGTTGCCAGGAGGGAGCGCAGGGCTGGTCGAGAAATACCTAACTGGGCGGCCAGTTCACGCTCTCCAGGGAGACGTTGCCCGGCCAGCTTTTCGACGAGCTGACGGAGTTCGGCATATTTCACAGCTTGGTCTATTGACATAGTATAAATTATAGCATATAAATGAATAAAACCAATATAAAAATTGGTTCAAAATTGGTTCAAATCAAGGGAGAAATATATGGATTCAGTACAACGAGTGATGGTACTGCCACAAGAACCTATAGGGCAGATTCATCCATATTTACATGGACACTTTGCAGAACACCTGGGAGAGCTGGTCTATCCTGGTATCTATGTGAGCCCGGAAAGTCCTATTCCGAATACAAACGGGCTGCGCAACGATGTTATAGAGGCCCTGCGACCACTGAATATACCCGTTCTGCGCTGGCCAGGCGGCTGTTTCGCTGATACATACAATTGGCGCGACGGTATCGGACCTCGCGAGCGACGGCCGATGCGCGTCAATGTCCACTGGGGCATGGCCGAGGAGCCAAATTCCTTCGGTACTCATGAGTTTATGGCCTTTTGCCGAGCAATTGGTGCCGATCCGTATTTTGCTGGTAATCTTGGGTCCGATAGCCCGGCTGAACTACGTGATTGGGTCGAGTATTGTAACTTTGCCGGAAAATCGACTCTGGCCGAGGAGCGCCGAACAAATGGGGCTGGACAACCGTTCAATGTACAACTCTGGGGAATTGGCAACGAAAACTGGGGCTGTGGCGGCAATATGAGCCCCGAGGAGTATGCCGCCGCTTTTGCACGCTATCGTACTTACGTCCACAACTATCCTGGTACGCAGGTAGAAGCAATTGCTTGCGGTCCTAATGGGTATGACTGGCAATGGACGAGGCGCTTCTTCGAATACATGACAAATCACCACACCAGTTGTCGACTCAATCAGGTCCAGGGATTTGCAGCCCACTACTATTGCGGGACGGCAGGCACGGCAACGAAGTATACCGAATCACAATGGTTAGAATTGCTATCCAAAGCCTATGCAATGGAAGGGATTGTAACCGGACATCGCAGGATTATGGACGAATATGATCCTGCACGCAGAAGAAAGCTGATTATGGACGAGTGGGGCACATGGCACCCGGTTGAGCAGGACAAACCGCAAGGCGGACTCTATCAGCAAAATTCGATCCGTGATGCTTGTGTTGCTGCATTGACACTCGACGTTTTCCACAACCACGCCGACAAGGTGTATATGGCAAATATAGCGCAGTTGATCAATGTACTTCAAGCGCTGCTCCTGGTGGAAGAAGATCGCTGTATCCAGACTCCAACCTACCATGTGTTTAATCTGTATCAGGCACACAAAGGGGCTCAGGCGGTGCGTTTTCTGACGGCGGCAGAGACGGTAAGTAACGGCGAAGCTGCGGCAGAACATTGCAAATCCTGCTACATTGATAAGCAGCCGTTTGCACTACAAGCGGTACACGGATCAGCCTCTATTCATGACGACATGCTCTGTGTGACTGTTGTAAATACACATCCGACGCAACCAGTTGAACTCGATCTAGAACTGTATCAGGGCAGACTCAATGAAGTTGAGACGGTCACACTTGCTGCCAATGATATTCATGCGCACAACACCTTTGAGCATCCCCTCGCGGTACAACCTTCTGAACCGAAGCGAGTTCAGGCGCGAGGCGCACATCTGCGTGTCTCGCTGCCAGCTGGCAGCGTAACGCGTATGCGAGGACGATTGGGATAATAATTTGAAAGCCATATTTTGCCTTCTTGCGGGCCTTTCTGGATAAAGTGAAGTTCCCTGACAGTATAGCACCTGTCAGGGAACTTTCATTGGGATGTATCCTCACCACACTAAAAATATTCGTCAAAACAAGAACCCAACATATGACGCGATCAACATCGCTATCCGCGATGGTTGTGTTGCAAGAATGATGAAGAAACCAAAATGAGTGGGGAAAGCCCCTTATAGTTCAGTTTATGACGACGCGAGGCGCGTACTTGAGTCCCTTTAAGAGCTTGCGAAAGAACCTCTTGGCGGCTTGTTTGTTGCGTCGACTCTGTACCAGCATATCGAGCACGTTGCCATGTTGATCAACCGCACGCCACAGATCCTGTCTTTTGCCCTTGACCGTCAAAAACACCTCATCCAGATGCCATGTGTCTCCCGGCTTTGCACGGCGATGTCTCAGCTCATTGGCATACATTTGGCCAAAGTTGAGGCACCACTGACGGACGGTTTCGAAGGTGAGCACTACTCCACGCTCTGCCATGAGTTCTACGACATCACGGAAACTGAGCGAAAAACGGAAGTACAATCACACCCAATGACTGATAATCACGGGTGGAAAGCGGTTCTTACACATTCTCGGTGAAGCTTGCTTGCTCACCAATACGGCCCGATGTTTGGTAGGGAAATCTCCTTTCCTGTTAGAAGGCGTGAAGAACTCGCTGGCGGAGCAGAGAGATACCTGCTCGTCCATATCCCATCCTTTTGATCAAATTGAGCTTGTTCACATGACCCTCAACTAATCCATTTAAACGAACTGTCAACTACACCTAATAACACGAATGATGAGCATTCCTTTACCATCACCCATCCCTTTCATCCTCTCAGTGGTCATAGCTTCCCTCTGCTCTCGCAGAGCCGCGCCTGGGGAGAAGAGCGCGTCTTCTTTACAGATCCGCAGACACATCAGGTCCGCTCTCTCCCTCTGGCCTGGACCAGTCTCGCCCCTCCTGATCCCTTTCTGGTTGTTGCCGCAGGGCGAACCATGCTTCGTTTTGAAGACATAGGACCCCTCAACCAGCTACTCAAGACTCACCAGAAGGAGGATCACTAAGATGACCCAGCAGGTCAGCGCTCATCATCTCAGTCGCCTGGCATATCTGTATGTGCGGCAAAGTACACTTCAACAAGTGCTCGAAAATACCGAAAGCACTGCTCGCCAATATGCGCTCCGCGAACGGGCGCTGGCGCTTGGCTGGAGCCAGGAGCGTATTGTCGTGATTGATCAAGATCTGGGTCATTCGGGAGCCTCAACTGCTGATCATTTAGGCTTCCAGCGCCTAGTGGCTGAAGTTGGCCTTGGACAGGTTGGGTTGGTCTTGGGGCTGGAGGTTTCTCGGCTGGCACGCAACTCCAGCGACTGGCATCAGCTCCTGGAAATTTGTGCGCTTACCCGCACCTTGATCCTGGACGAAGAAGGGCTCTATGATCCAGCGACTTTCAACGACCGGCTTTTGCTTGGCCTGAAAGGCACCATGAGTGAGGCTGAGCTTTTTATCCTGCGTGCTCGACTGCAAGGCGGTATCCTCAACAAAGCGCGTCGGGGAGCCCTCAAATTGACCTTACCCATCGGATTTGTCTACACCGAAACGGATGTGGTGGTGCTTGATCCCGATCTCCAAGTGCAGGCCAGCATTCGCGAGGTCTTTCGCAGTTTTGCGCACACTGGCTCGGCCTTTACGACCGTCCGCCACTTTCGTCAACAGCATTTGCTCTTCCCGCGTCGCTTGCGTCGGGGAGCGCATCAAGGAGAACTGGTCTGGGCAGAGATCGAGCATCATGATGTGTTGCGGCTCCTGCATCATCCAGCGTATGCGGGAGCCTATGTCTACGGGCGTTCACGTACGACGAAGACGGCTGATGGCAAGCTCCACATTCAGGATGTTCCCCGCGCCAACTGGGTAGCCCTTGTGCGTGAGGCTCATGTTGGGTATATTAGTTGGGAAGACTTTGAGTCTGTGGCTGCTGCGGCGAACGGATGACGGTGCGCTCTCACCAGCGCAGAGGGCAGCGTATCATCCCAGATTATCTGTGCCAGAGCCGAAGCATTGCCCAGGGGAATACTCCCTGTCAACGCATTCCTGGGCGAGATCTGGATCAAGCCGTTGGGGCGGTGCTCCTGGAGCGCATGACCCCCGAAGCCCTCGCCTTGACCTTGGCAGTACAGGAGGAAGTCATCCAGCGAGCAGATGAGGCTCGTCGCTTGCGTCATCTCCAGGTGGAGCGTGCGCAATACGAAGCGGAGTTAGCGCAACGGCGTTATCTCAAAGTCGATCCGAACAATCGTCTGGTAGCAAGCGTTTTGGAAGCGGAATGGAACGCGAAACTGGTCGCCTTGGAGGAAGCACGAGCAGTTGAAGAGCGCTACAACCAGGGCGATCAGCAGCAAGTGAGCGTGGAAGAGCGGACGGATATTGAGCAGGTACCCGAACGGTTTCGCCGGTTCTGGAACGGCCCCAAGACCACCGCACGAGAGCGCAAGCGTGCAGTTCGGCTGGTCATTGAAGACGTAACGGTCCACAAAACGGATCAGATTGTGGCACATATTCGCTTCAAGGGAGGGGCTACACAGACGATCATGGTAGAACTCCCTCTGCCGTTGTCCCAATCGCGTTTGACCCCTCCAGAGACATTGGCAGCCATGGACCGCCTTCTTGAGGAATATACGGATGCAGAGGTGGCTGAGCAGTTGAACCAGCAAGGTTTCCGCACCTTTGAGGGGTTGCCTTTTCTCAGCACGCATGTCTATCAACTGCGTCGACATCACGGGCTTGCAGATCGATGTACCCGCCTGCGAGCTCAAGGGCTGCTGACCGCTGACGAATTGGCGCACTCCTACGGTGTTACAGCCCAAACCATTTGGCGTTGGTATCGTCAAGAACGTATTATTGGGATCTGTTACAATGATCGTGGATCCTGCCTCTTTCTTCCACAGGAGAGGCAACCGCTTCTGGCTGAAACGATATGATATTGATCCAAGTGACGAGGTGCATTATGCAACGTGATCGTTGTTTTGGGGAAGCGTAAGCCCTGCTAGCACCGCTGCTTTGTCACGTTCCACACCAGTAACAAAGCCCTGCAGTTCGCGAATCTTACTGGCTTTTACCCGTTCGAGCCAGTCGTCGAGCTGTTCTCCTGTACGCGTGCGTAACATCTGAGCGAATTGCTGAACCAGCTCGTAGGTCTGCTTTACCTCTGTGTGCAGAGACTGGAGCAGCGCCAGCGTTTCTTGTTCGTCGGCCTCCAGTTCTGAAGGTCTGCGAAGAAACAGGAAGGCAGCTTGTCGTGCTAGCACAGGAGGCCGTGGAAGCTGATCGGGCCTTTGGGCATTCTTTCGCCCTTCTGGAAGGTAACGAACTAGTTGCTTGTATACAACCTTGTAGGTCAGGGGAACACCAGAAGCAACCAACTCCCGATGCAACTGAGCGATGTTGTGACAGCCTGCCTCCCACCGCTTGCTCACCTCTTTGAGATAGGGATCAAGGCGGCTTTTTCGCGGACGTGGTGGTTGTTGGGGAAAGGCATCACTGCGCAGCCAGCGCGAAACGGTGGCATGGCCGATCCCAACCTGGTTGGCAATGGCTGTCTGCGAGAAGCCCTGTTTCCTTAAAGCCACGACTTGCTCGTATGTAGCCAGGCGTTCCTCTCGCTTCGCCTGGCTCAGCGCGGCTGCCTTCGGACTCGATTTCAGCGGCTTGACAGGTTGGGTAGTTTCGAGGGGAGTGGCTCTTGACTTCTCGGCTTGGCCTCTGCGATGAGCGGCAAGATGACGTGAGAGGACTCCCTCCAGAGCCTTTCCAAGGTTCTTCAACACATGAAACCGATCTGCCGTCTGCGTGGCTTCTGGAAACGCTTTCCTGGCTGCGGCAGCGTAGTCTCCTCCTCGATCTCGGCTCACTACTTCAATTTCTGGGTGGGTTGCCAACCAGGCGGCGGAAGTGTCAGCCGTCCGATCTGGCAACACGTCGAGCACCTTATGTGTGCGTAAATCCACGATGATTGTGCCAAATTTGCGACCACGCCTGAAAGCAAAGTCGTCAATACCAATCTGTGAAACTGCTCCAACTGGCTCTGTAGGCAGCGCCATGATGCGTCGGAGAATGGTGTGGCGTGAGGTCTGTATCTCCAGACGATCTGTGACACGCACGCCAAGCCTCCCTCCAGTTGCCAAGCCGATAATCTGCACGATCTGATACAAACGCTGTGTGACTCGTGCAAAGGTGTTAACGAAAGGCGTCAGGCGCTCTACAAAAATTTTTCGGGTACAGTCGGGCGCATCACAAAAGCATTTTCGCACGTGGATGAACAAACGGACCTGCCGTCCACTACAAGGAAGGTCTGCGACTTTGCGCGTGTAATAGCTATGAACCCGTGTGGCAGGCTCTCCACAGAGCGGGCAAGCTGGATGTGCTTGTATGGAAACTGCCATGATGGTAAGCACTCCATCAACCATCTCAATATCTGTCACTTCTAATCTCTCTGGGAGAGCTGCGACTTGCTTCACTTCCATCTTCACCAGATCCTTCTACATCTATGGATTTCTGCATGTAGAACGATCTCTTGATGAAAAAAGCAAGCAACCTAAATCACCAAGAGTGAGACAGAACCACCATTCAGGGCAAAAGTGCCGGTTTGGGGGCAAAAAGTGACCACATTGGTAAATTGGGCGAATCTTCGAACGCAAATACTGGCCTCAGATCCACTTGTTCGAAGATTCGCCCAAAAAATGTTTGGATGGAAATTCGAACTCATTTCGGAGATGGGTTCTCTGGTTCGTCAGGTGAAGGCTGTTTTTTGGGCTCTTTTCCTTTTTTACCTTTTGGCTTTTCTTGTGCTTCTCCTGGCTCCTGTTTCTCCGGTTCCCCTTCTTTGAAACGGTTGTTTTCTGCATCAATGATCTGGATGGTGTCGCGACGAAGGGTGAGCAGTTCCGCAGCAGCTCTCAGATGTTTTGAGGTTACCTCGGCCTCTCGTTGCGCATACGACCACTTGAGCGCCGTTGTCACCAGCTTCATTAAGGGATCCATGAGCACTCGCCCACTTTTCTGGGGATCGAGTAACGGATGGGTCAGCCATTTGTAGAGGCTTCCAGTCCACTGCTGCAAATTTAATGCGGGGAAAGATGGACGATAAATCTGCTCCAGAGCAAGCAGAATATCACGTATTTCTCCCTCGGTATGACTGACCACGCGACAGTAGGGTTGAAGGCAATCCAGCCGTCGCCGGAACTGCATCCACATGGTTTCTGGCTGATCGAAGACATCTTTCAGAGGGATCGATGCTCCTCTTCCAGCGGTCACTAAACAGAGTCCGAGGTGATGGGCAGGGAAAGCCAGGAAGAGGTGATCGGTTAATTCTTTCAGGAAAATCAGATGCGGCATGGAGAGATCATGGGCGTCATCACAAATCAGGCACTCGACGCCATATTGGCCCAACAGATCGTACAGTAAATATTTCCGTTCGCTCCAGCGTCCCCGTGCCCCGACTCCCAATGCTCCCAGGAGCAGGTTCCCAAGCGCCGCTTCCCGAGGATCATTTTTAGGAGCCGTCACTGCCAGCACTGGATACCGCTGTCCTCCTACCATTCCGGCCTGGCGTGCCGCCTCATCTCGGAGGTCGCCAATGCCCATGGTTTTTCCAGAGCCCGGCTCGGCTACAATGACATGCCATGATCGATGGAGCCACGCCTGACGTAACAGAGCCTGAAACCGGCGCTCAAAGGGAGTTTCAATGAAGCCATCGAAGAGTGGAAGTGTGCGCATCATTACCACCCACCCTCCTTTTCCCGATACCGAATGGCCAGGGGCTCCCAGGAATACACCTTCTCCGAGTCAGGGATGGCTTCGGCAAGTTGGAGACTCTCTCGGGCAGCCGGAGCCAAGCCCTCCAACGCCTCAGCCACATACGAGGGGTGAATCTCCTCACGTTGTCGATCCAACTGTCGTGCCTTTTCTCTCTGGCGAAGAGCTTTGCCCCGTTGCTTTTTCGTAGTTTCGATGTCTTCCTGGATCTGAGCGCGTGCGTTCGCTACTTCTGCACTCGCGGCTTTTGCGCTTTTCGTATCGGCTTGGCGCATCGCTTTGGCCTCCCATTCGCTCACTCGTTGTCCCATGAAGGCAGGGCAGTAGGCTTCTCCCACATAACTCCCCTCGACAAAGAGGTAGATTACACTGACATCTCTGCGATCGTAATAGATCTCGAATTCCCGGCCAGCCAATCGATTGAGCAAGCCTGGACTCACATACCAATTCCCCTGGAAAGACAGGCGCGAGCGATCATGAACCCGATAGGCTCGGCTGCTGAGCTTGCGATTTTGTGCCTTCATCAGCAGGAGTTTGAGATCATCCGGGGCTCCCAAGTACTGAGGAACCCCTGTTTGGCGAACAGCTTCTTCCCAAAGAACGTTTCGCTTTTGCCGACGCAACCCATCCCAGTTTTGTTGGTAATCATCGACAATAGCACGGATGAAGTAGTATTCGAGCTCTTCCAGCTTTATGCCCCAGCCCCTGCCGCTTTGTGCGCATCATGAACCCCAAAACTGGTATTGGGCAAACGCCGCTCAAAGCACTGGGTCATCCAGCGAAAGAGACTCTCCACCGTTCCCTTGGCCGAAGGACAATATGGGGGTGCTTGTTCGGTGATGATGCCTAGGCGGTCTACCAGCGCCTGGCGCGCCCTTTCAGACGTGAAGATTTTGCCTCGATCGTGGAAGATGGTTGCGGGCTTACCGGAGCATGGCCATTCGTGTTGACACCCAGCTTTGAGAACCAGCCGATCTTTCGGCTCTAACATGCCTTTCACCAAGCGCATGTAATCTTCCTCAGCAAGTGGCCCCAGGGCGATGACGGCACTCATGATCGCAGCAGTCTTCACACACACGAGAACGGCAGCATGAATGCGGCTGGCAACTGGGATGCCATCTTTGGTGACCACGTAGAGTTCCATCGTATGCTCATCGACCTGGGCTAATTGGGCAGGGGCAGGAATGGAAAGAGCAAAAGAGAGGGGAGACTGCCGTTCTCGCCGAGTGCCTCTCTCCTCGCCGCGCTCCTTTCGCACCTTGGGTTCCTGTTGAAGGGTGTGGATGTACCGTCTGACCTGATCGTAACTTGGGAGGGCGAATGTCCCTCCGGTGTCCTGCCGTAAACGCGAAGCCACCTGTTTGAGTTCGACATGTTCGGTAATGGCCTGAATTGACAGTTTGGTTGGTCGGCTGTAGAGAAGGCGAATCGTTTGTTGGAAAGCAGGATGGAGTTCCAGGTCTCGATGGTAGGTCCCATGAGGAACACAGGCGACCTGCCCCAACTCAATGGTGCGTTTGACCAGTCGGCACAGGGTAGAGCATGCCATGCTGGCTTCTGCTGCCGTTTCACAGAGGCCTGCTCCATTCCTGACTGCTTCCACAGCACGCAGATTGCGCAGAAAGCGTTCCCGTTGCTTTTCATCCAGGCAAGAAGTGTCAAACGTGGAAAGGTGATCTGGCTTCCTGTCGTGTTCTTCGAGGGTACTGACATTGAGAGGAGGTGAAGCCTCCTCGTGGATGCTGTTCTCCAGATGGGAAGGCAGAGGATCAGGAAGAATCGGAGGAGAGTCAGGCGGAAGACAGATCAACGGAGCATATCGAGTCAGTTGGACATTCGCCAGATCGACTAACAGGTGCCCACTCGCGGCAGCATCAGCACACCTTTTCCAGACCGCCGCTTCTTTTTCCTCTGGTGACCAGCGTTCTCCTAGACGTTCGACGATTTCCTGGACACAAGCAGCTTCCCCCCAGGCCCACACCACCTGGAGCGCTTCTGCTAGTTCTGGGAAAGACGGAAAAGGCTGCCGCCGAGCATGTAAGAAGACGAGATTGGCATGCCTTCTGGAGAGTAAGGTGGTTTCCGTTCCGATCCAGTACATGCCCCCCTGAGCGCGAGCTACATTGCGCGCCGCCTCTGCCTTGGCCTGATTGCGTTCCCTACGTTTTTCCTGCTCCATCCCAGCTTCTGCAATGAGTAAGGAGCCATCCTGAAGCTGACCGACGGCATCGGGCAGGTACACATGGGCATTTCCGTCAAACAGGTAGTTGATGGCAAAGGGGGTTGTCAAAGGGAGGGTCATTTTGTAGGTTGAGGCAAAGGTAGGACCGATGTCGCCTCGTCCATACCAGACCACTTGGGGATGATATTCTAGGTACATCAACAGGCGTTCTTCCATCAGGCTACAAAAAGGCTGTCGGGTAGGTTTTTGCCCCCCTGTCTTCCAACTGGGAATCCAACCAGAAATACTCTCGCCAGCAATTTTGAACAGATCGATGCCACGAATTCCGTTCTCAGACATGGGCAACTCCTTACATCCATGAATTTCCATCTCTACAGAACAGTGTACTCGCGCCACAAGCTCATCGGGAGGTCAATTCGTCTCCTTGTTCTCTTTTTGATCCCAATTTTCGATGATTGGAGCCGATTTGTTCGAAGATTGGCCCAATTTACCACACATTTCAAGTCATTTACCACATAATGGTAAATATGTGAATGTTCGACAGTTTTTGAGCCGAAACGTGGGAATTCGGCGCGAATGTTTGGAATCAACAGGTTATTTGAAAGTGAACCCGCGTTGGAAGCGGCCTGGTGCATACGCATGCTGTAAATTCATCGAGAATTTCCACAGAGCAAGAGGATAAGGCACATTTGCCTAGGTTCTCTGCCGGGTGGTGCGGCTGCGACGTATGAGGCCTTTGGGCGATGAGCGTGCCGCTTGGTGGAAAAAATGGTATGGCCCACAGAGAGATGTTGAGCATATTTTTCTACCTCCCCTTAAGGTCTCTATGTCTCATTGAATAAGCCGATACTTATGAATAACAAGAGAACGCTTACGGAGAGGGAAGGATGGAAAGAGAGAACGTATTCTTCTCGACGTCTTGAGGTTAGAACAGGTACGCATCTTCGCCACCAGGGATGGGAACACGTGAAAGAGAGATTGACCGCATTATGTTAAAGACAAGGCACATCACGCGTCTTACACCAGAGTCTCATGAGACGCTCCTCACGATTCTCGAGACCCTTCCTGGGGCCTTATTTGTGCTCGATGATGCCTCAATAATTATCTACGCCAATGCAAGTGCACAGGCCTTGCTAGGCACCACACCAGAGACACTGGTTGGAAACAGCTTCTGGGGCTGCGCGCCACAGTTGGTGAGCACGGCGCTCTATCAGGCCATCCAGAAGACGAAACAGACCCGAGCTCTGACCGATGTGCAGTATGTATCTTCCGTCACCCAGCGCTGGCTGCACGTGCATCTTTCTTCGACCAGCGGGGGACTCACCTTGCAGTTCCATGAGATGGGAGCACCAGCTGAGCGCCAGGAGATAGCTCACCAGCGCGAGTCCTTCTACATGGAGGTACTGGAGAACGTGCATGCTGGGATCGTCTTTCTGACGCCCGAGGGGATCATCTTGGATCTCAATGAGGTTCCGTTAGACGATGCGCAGATCCGACGCGAAGAGGTGGTTGGCAAACCCCTGGTTGAAGGCCCCTGGTGGTCCTTTTCTCCTCCCAGTCAAGCGCAAATACGCGCTGCCATTGCACGAGCCAGCAGGGGTGAAACGGTGCGGTTCGAGACTCCCATTTACCCCAGAGAAGGCATGGAGCTTCACCTGGAGGCCGCGATCACCCCTCACAGGGGTGCGGATCACCACGTCGACTATCTCATCATGGCTGGCATCGACATCACCGCGCGCAAGCACGCTGAAGAGAAACTCCATACCCTCATCGATGCCATCCCCCAGTTGGTCTGGACTGGGCGACCCGACGGGTATGTCGATTTTTATAATCAACGCTGGCGCGACTATACCGGCTTGAGCACCGAGGAGGCTCAGGGGGAGGGATGGATGCAGTGTACCCATCCTGAGGACCGGAAACGCGTGCTGGAAGCGTGGCAGAATGCCGTCCAAACGGGCACGCCGTATGAAACGGAACAGCGCCTGCGCCAGAGCACGACCGGAAACTACCGGTGGTTCCTGATGCAAGCAACACCCTACACTGATGCACAGGGTACGATCCTCAAATATATTGGCACCTGTACCGATATTCATGACAAAAAGCGGATCGAAGCAGAACTGAGTGTTCTCATCGATACCATTCCCCAATTGGTCTGGATGCTTGGCCCGATGGCTCGAGTGAATACGGCAACCAGCGCTGGTGTGACTATACCGGTATGTCCTTTGAACAATACCAGGGGAACGGCTGGCTCCAGGTCATCCACCCTGACGATTCTCAGCACACACTGACGCTCTGGTGTCATGCGCTTGAAACCGGTGAACCCTTCGAGATCGAATATCGTCTCAAGAATGGTAAAACGGGGGCTATCGCTGGTTCTTAGCTCGTGCGCTCCCGGTACGCGATGAAGCAGGCCAGATCATCAAGTGGTTTGGCACCTGCACCGATATTCATGAGAAAAAGCAGATCGAAGACGACATCCGTGTCCTGGTTGATGCCATCCCCCAATTAGTCTGGATCATGCATCCCGATGGTTCTGCTGAATACGCGAACCCACGCTGGTGTGATTATACCGGCATGACCTTTGAACAATACCAGGGATACGGCTGGCTCCAGGCCATTCACCCCGATGACCAGCAACGCATCCTGGCGGAGTGGCAGAGCGCCGTCCTGGCAGGCAAGCCCTATGAAGGGGAACAGCGCTTGCGCAGTAGCACCACCGGAGACTATCGTTGGTTTCTTGCCAGAGGTGCGCCGTTCAAAGATGCGCAGGGCACGATCCTGAAATATTTTGGCACCAGCACTGACATCGATGAGCAGAAACAGGCTGAACAGAGAATCAAAGCGAGTGAGGAGAACTGGCGTGTGCTGGCCGAAACAGTGCCGCAGATGGTGTGGACGAAACGACCCGATGGACATTTCGAGTACACGAACCAACGCTGGTGTGACTACACCGGGCTGACGCTTGAGCAGATACAAAGCGACCAATGGGCGTATCTCCCGGTTCTCCATCCCGATGATCGGGATGGCAACCGAGCGCATTGGCAGCATGCCCTGGAGACGGGAACCATGTTTGAGTACGAACAGCGTCTCAGACATGCTCAGACTGGGGAGTATCGCTGGTTTTTAGTCCGCGCCTTGCCAGTCCGAGATGGCACTAGTCAGATCATCAAATGGTTTGGCACCAGCACCGACATTGAGGAGCAGAAACGAACGGAGGAAGCCTTACGCCAGAGCCAGGAACGAGCAAGCATCCTGATGAACTCCAACATTATTGGGATCTTTGTCGGCGAAGGCGACCAGATTGTAGACGCCAACGACACCTTTCTGCGCATGACCGGCTATACCCGTGAAGACCTCCGCGCGGGGCGCATGAACTGGACACACATGACCCATCCAGACTATCTGGCTCGGACCGTAGAGGCCCAGCATGAACTGGACACACAGCAGTCGCTAACGCCCTATGAGAAAGAGTATGTGTGTAAAGATGGCAGTCGCCTCCCCGTGCTCGTGGGCGCGGTCCTCTTAGAGCATCACTCGTTCCAAGCGATCACCTTTGTGCTGGATAACTCGGCGCGCAAGGAACTGGAACAACGTAAGGATGACTTTATCAGTATGGCCAGCCATGAACTGAGGAACCCACTTACCGCCTTGAAATTACGAATTACCTTGCTGCACCGGCAACTGGCCAAGCAAGGCCTCCAGGCTGCTGTTTCGGCTCTTTGCAGCATGGAGACCCAAATCAACAAACTCACCCGGCTAGTGGAAGAGTTGCTCGATGTCTCCAAGATCCAAGCAGGCGGGCTGGAATACGCCCAGGAGTGGGTAGAGCTTGACACATTGCTGCGGGAGATCGTCGACACCATACGGCAAACCAACCCTAGCCATACCATTATGATGCGTGGCGCGGTGCAGACCAGCCTGCTGGCGGATCGAGACCGGTTGGGACAGGTCTTCACCAACCTGCTCAGCAATGCCATCAAGTATTCTCCCGGTGCAGAGACCGTCGAGATGGATCTCTCCGCCTCTGCTGAGACCGTCACGGTCCGTGTACAGGATCATGGCCTGGGCATCCCACGAGAGCAGCGCGACAAGATTTTTGAGCGCTTTTATCGGGTCACTGATTCCCGGCAGCGGGCGATTCCCGGCTTGGGCATGGGACTCTACATTGTGGCCGAGATCGTCAAACACCATGGGGGAACCATCATGGTGGAGAGCGAGGTGGGAAAAGGATCGGCCTTTACAGTTACCCTTCCCATGAGGAGGGGGGACTGAGCGTGGAAAGTACGCCATGCACGTCATCTGGGTCGGTAATGGTGACAGAAGGGGTTTGGGCACGGATGCCCACGGCTATCACCAACTCGATTTCTGCGAACACTCTCGCTCGTCCGTTTTTCTGTCTGTGCGTACTCCAGTTGCCTCATCTGTGTCACCAAACAGAACGCAAGCCTCGTCAGCTGATGGGCTCAAAAGTCGGATCAATTTCACGGGGGCTGCCATCAATTTACACTATGTATGTGCGCCAGACCGCTTCCAGCACGGCTTCACTTTCAAAGAACCTGTTGATTCCAAGCATTCGTGCCGAATTCCTACGTTTCTGCTCTAAAACTGTCGAACATTCGGTTCATACACACTCTTGGTGAAGTATGAGCTTACTTTTGAAAGTTCCTCGCGTTTTTTGAGCACAAAGAATTGTTTCTCATTGTTCGCTTGATGTACTTATCACCGAGAATGTATAAGAGCCAACATTTACCTTATTTACTACATAACGAGAGAAAGCCATGTTCCAGAAACTGCTACGAGACCCTCTCTCCTTCTGCTGAAGCTATTCTTCTTGTTGAGGAGTATTCCTTTTAGTAGAGTTTTTCCATGAAGAGCAAAATAGGGATGGTGTTTCGATGACTGAGAAGAGCGAAGTGGCTCTGGAGAATACCCTCCTGTAAAAACGATTCTTGTGGTTGACTCTTCTCTTGTGGAGAGCTTTCTTATTGACTGTGATGAAAGAATGCTAGTCGCGAAGAAAGTCTACCACTTGGAGTGAACCCTCGAGACCGAACAGTGACGGAGGTCAACTTCTCCGAAATGTAGTAGACGAAGGAGAAGCGATGATGCACAAACGCCAGCACAGTCCTGAGTTTCAATTGGAGATTGTTCGGCTCGTCACTCCTGAAGAAAAACGGCCTGCCCAGGTCTGCCATGAACATGGCTGGCCGAGAGCGTGTTGTCGCGTTGGCGCAAGGAGTACCAGGAACGTGGAGAAGCTGCATCCTGGTCCCAGGCAGAATTAGCCACGCCAGAAGTGGCGCGCATTGCCGAATTGGAGCAATTCTGTGGACAGCTGGCTCTGGAGAACGCTGTGCTAAAAAAAACTACGACGGCAAACCTGATCTGCAAAGCAGCTCCTCCAACAAGGTGAGATAGGTCTGAGAGTCGCGGCGAAAACGGAGTTGCTTGCGACGACCCTCACCGCGATAATCGAGCGTGTGGCGCAAGGTCCGCCAAGCAGCGAGGTCAGAAGGGCACAACTCTGCTGCTGACACGGGAAAGATGCGGCTGGCCCCAGCTGCAACGACACGCACTGAGCCGCGCACCACGAGCGTTGGTGAGGCCCGTTTGCGTCCAGTAGCGCGCCGCTCCACATGGCGGGCGGTGCCAAAGAACTGTTCCAGTTCATTGTTGGTCCGAGGCAGGTCGTGCACCTGGTAGTAGGCAAACAGGCCATCCCAATAGCTGGCCGTGACTTTCTGGAAGTGCTTGACCGCAGGAGCCAGGACTCCGAGCCGCTCTTGCTGCTGCGTCATGGTGGATAAGAGTTGCTGATAGTCCCGTTTCACCATGCCGATCAGCGCGATATCGGCATTGGCAAGCAGGTGGGCAGCCTGATGCACCCACGCGTAGGCTTGGTGAATGGCCGGGAAGAGGTCCTCTGTTGCTGCCAGTCCCGCTCGCACCGCGTGGTGGAGGCGGCTGAGTTCAACAGGGAGCCCCTTTTTTGCTCGACGCGGACAATCGAGTCGCCGGTGGACGAATTTGCTTTCTTGCCACAAAGAACCTCCTGCTGGATCATGTCAGAAGCCGCAGCCAAGACAACGTTGTGGCTTCTTGTCTACGCATGTTCTGGATCTGTCACTGGATGATTTTCGGAAGAAGGAAAACATGGCACCAACACGCGTTGGTGCCATGCAAAAGAGGAAAGATGAGTCCCTGTCTTGTTTATGGGGCTTGCAGAGCGCGTTCCGCCAGACTACGAAGCATCTGGATGTGTCCACGATGTTCAACCTCATGTTGGATCAGGTGATGAAGCACCCATTCTGGAGTAACATCATATTCGGGGAAGGTACGAGGGCGACGAAACTCCTCGAGAGACATCCCGCGAAAGGCAGCAAGGAGATGGGTGCGTAGGGTATCAAGACGCCGCAAGTGCTCATCCAGAGAGACATGGCGAATCACACTCAAAACGTGCTGGGCATCTCGATCTTTGATGGCAAACAACGCTTTCAGTTCCTCAGGCCAGGGTGCGTTTTCCAGAGCTTCGACGTAGAGCCAATCGAGCTCAATCAGTCCAATATGGTAGAGCAAGGTTCCAATGCTATTTTCTGTTGGAGAAGGTGTCCAATCGAGCAGGGATTGGTCAATATTGGCCAGTGCCATTTTTGTTTCGCGGCGCGTGTCCTCAAGCATCCAGAGCCAGCGCCCAATGGTAGGTTCATACGAAGGGAATGGTTCAACACTGAGAAAATCTCTTGTGGTATGTGTCGGCAAGGATGGTACTCCAATCTGTTTGATGTTGTGTTTTTAGAGAGAGATCAATGACAACCTGGTGAACAATCATGGTGTTGTTCTTCATAGAGCACCTCCTTTCTTCCTTTCTGACCAGCTTAACACACGTGAGTATAACACACCTGTCCTGAAAACGCCAAAGAGAGCGATGGGCCAGAATCCGAACCTGATGGACCATTTTGCTTCGCGAGCCAAACGAAGCAGATCTGCCACACACCTCGCGTTCGCCTCCGCAGAAGTTCTGGAGGACAAAGCCGCCCCTTCTCCCTTCTATCAGCTTCAGATCAAGCTTGCCATCCTAGAAAAAAGCTGAGTGGCAAACTGGGATTGAAGGAAGGTGTAGCCTGGAAGGAGAAAGCATGTGAGAACCTCAAGAGGAGAAAGAGTATGGCGAGAGTCACACCGCGCCCGGAGGCGACGCACAACAGAATCCTCATTCCGTTAAAAGAGCGATGTGAGCAGTGTGACCAGCCCCTGTCGGTGTCAAATCATGGTCATCGCAGCGTAGCCACGTTATCTGGCCAATGGAAATTGACGCTCGTGATCCGTCAATGTATCCAGCCGGACTGCCCCAACTCTCACCAACACCAACGACCGGAAGAAGAGGGGCGCTGGGCACTGCCCCATGGCGAATTTGGCTTGGAGGTGATTGCCTTGATTGGCCAGTGGCGCTTTCGAGAACACCGTAGTGTGCCGGAAATGCATCAAGCCTTACAGGCTCGTGGGGTGAGCATTGTGCTACGCAGTGTCACTCACTTGATGCATCGCTATGAAGAGTGAGTGACTCTACGCATCGCCGATCACGAACGCCTCAAGGCTCGACTCCAGGCACAGGTCCACGCCAATGACGGGACCGGTGTGGAGCGATCCAGTCCCTGCAACCAGGCTCAACCTTACAGCAGCGAGCAGAATCATTGAGCCATGTAAGAGAATGGCAGAGGTTCTTTTCATGTGTTTGACGTTTCAGGTTGATCGTGACGGGTTCCAGGTCGGCGCGGATGCCGTGCGGGAGTGAGTCCCCCTGTCACAAATGACGCTTTCTGTCCATGCTCTCTGCTCGTCAGAAGCATGTTTGTGCTCTCTTGGCTCTGTTTTTTTCAAAACGCTCAGAGCCAAGAGAGCGTTTTGATCCGTCTGATCAGTGCGAGCGGGAGCAAGGTGAACAAGACAGAAGCGTTCCTTCTCCCGCGCGTTGTCTCTCCTGGCCAGAAAAACACCGACAGGCCCTGGCCATCCTGATCTCTTTGTTGCTATCGAAGCTTGCTGCCTGCCTCCCATGCAATATTTCTGACTTTCCACGCAGGCTTTCCCGTGAGAATCATATTCAGTCCCCATTTGCGTCCCCACACCAATCCGCGATTTTCTCCCAGGCCGATGCAGAAGAACTCGAGAATCGACGCTGCCGCTTTGTGAACCGGTGCGGGGCGGCCCTCCAGATCAGCCTTCAAGACTTTTCCCAGTCGATCTGCCTGGAGTCCAGCTTCTCCGCACCTCATTAGATCTGCCTTACCGGTTGTCGGGTCGACGATTCTCGCACAGTCACCAATGCTGTAGATGCCAGGTGTCCCGTGGACGCGATACGATCCATCCACCAGCACTTGGCCATGAGGAGTAAGCGGCAAGCCCATCGTGCGCAGGGCCGGATTCGGAATCAGACCAATCGTCCAGATACAGAGACCAACCGGGAGATGATCGCCAGTGTCCAACGTCATCACTCCTGCATCCTCCCGCATTACCTTCCGGTTGTAAAGCACGGTCACGCCACCTTCGCGGAGGATCTGATCTAATTTTCGTCCAACATGCTCAGGTCCTTCCAAGAATAATCGTTCCTGTCCACTCAGCAGGTAGACAGAGATATCAGACGGGTTCAGTCCAAGTGATATTGCTTCCTTCAGCATCTCACGTGCCAGCTCAGCTGATGTCTCAATGCCACTGATGCCCGCCCCTGCGACTGCGACGGTCATCAGCCGCTTTCGTTCTTGAGGATTGGTTTCATCAACCGCTTGCCGGAGATTGGCGCGCCAGCTTTTCCGGATGACTGCCGCCATTTGCAAATCCGTTAAAGCAATGCCTCCCTGACCAGGATCAGGTTGCCGAATGACGCTCCCAACCGCTACAACGATAAGATCATACCGCATTCGGGCAGGGCGTCCTTGCGCATCCTCATAGCGAATCTGTTTTTCCTCACGCTCCACAGACATCACCGTCCCCTGCACGAATTCGACTCCCTCTGAAAATCCATACTGGGTCCAGGGAATCATAATCTCTTCTTCGCCCACGGCTGGCCGGAACAACAGCATTTTGCGCATATGGCTAGGCTGCTTATCTATCAGAACAAACCGAAGCCGCTGTCCATTCGCCATGTGCTGGGTCTCTTCCTTGAGGGCTTTAAGTGCTCCAAGCCCTGCATGACCGCCTCCGATGATAATGCATGTCAAGTCGTTCACAATAGTGCTCCTTTGTCTTTCGTATATGCCGCTTCTCTTTTCGGAACGGATGTGCCCATCTGAGAAGCGTTCGAGACGAACATTGAGAAACACAAGATCCAACAAATCCTGAGGTAGGGCTAGGCGGGCGAACAATGATGAGCGCAAGACAATGCTTTCACAGATGCAGCGGTTATGCACGCTATTGAAAACGGAAACCAGCTGGAATGAACAAGAAGGCTATCTTGAGGTCATTATCGGCAAAGCACCTCATACAGAAGTAGCACAATAACCGCCTTATAAATGCTCTATCGTTGCTATTCTTTTTTGGATCTTCTCATGGCATGATTTAAGAAAGTCAAACCAGCAAGGAGGTTCCCATCATGTCAATGACAAATGAATTTGAGAAGCCACAAAATAAAGTTCAAGAGACTAACCAGAAAGAGGAAACTTTGGCCTCTAAAAACGTTTCACGCAGCACAATAAACTGGTCCGAAGATACTTTCGATTGGAAAGCGTCCAGGGAAACTCCTGGCGAGAACAACGGCAATCTTTTTCGTCAGATGTTGCAGGCCCTTTCACCTTCCAGCGATAACTTCGTTGAATTACAAAGCAATGCGAGTTGGGGGCTGGTCTGGATACTGCTTATTATCAGCTCGCTCCTGACATCGCTCACTTCTGTCCTGCCTTCAGCCAGTAAGGCATCATTGTATCCTGGTTCCTTTATCCTTAACCTCATTCTCACCATGCTGATTGGTTGTGCTGGCTTCTTTATCGGGGTTGGCATCATGTTTGGCGCTGGACGGGGCTTCTCAACAGAGAAGACTGGCCGCTTTGTTGAACAATGTTATACATTCCTTTTATTCAGCTTACCGCTTTCGTTTATATCAGCTCTACTTAGCCTTATCCCATTCGTAGGCCCACTTGTTACCTTCGGATTGGGCATCTATGAAATAATCCTGGCAACTCTGGCAATCAAGGCTGTACATGATATCAGCGGCGGAAAGGCGTTTCTTGCCCTGCTGAGCCCTCTTCTCCTCTTCGTTCCCCTGGTCATCTGTGTGGCTATGTTCTACGCTTCCACACTCAGGTAGAGGCCGCTCAGCCTTTCAAAGAGCGTGCTTAAGTTGGTGGAGTGGTGCAAGGTGGCAGGCAGCCAGGAGCTACCCGCCACCTCTCCGTTGCCCTGGATGAGCTCGACGCAAAAAAACTTGCCGCACCCAATATGTTTCGTCTCTCGAAAATGGCCTGATGGTCGTTGCTTCAGTACCCATTCTAAAGAACACAGCGCAACAATACTCGGGACTCACGCCCGCAGAGAAAGGCCCAAACATTGCTGAATCTGGCCACGCTGGATTATGATAAAGAGAGAACCGATTATTGGAAGGAGCCATTTCCCAAGACCCTTATGGAGAACACTCAAACCTATCAACCCCTCCTTTTTTCTATTGCCTACCGCTTGACTGGATACGCCAGTCAGGCCGAAGATATTGTGCAGGAGGCGTATCTACGGTATCAACAAGTGGATCAGGCCGCCATTCACTCGCCAAAATCCTATCTCACCACAATTGTCACCAATCTCAGCCTGAACTATCTGAAATCCGTCCAGCGAGAGCGTGAAGAATATATTGGGGTCTGGCTCCCTGAGCCTCTTCTTACTGCTCTCCCCAAAGGGAACTCTCCCGAAGAGACGTATGAGCAGCAAGAATCCCTTTCGATCGCCTTTCTTGTGCTCCTGGAGCGTCTTTCGCCACCGGAACGCGCGGTGTTCCTCCTGCATGAGGTGTTTGACTACTCGTTGGTGGAGATTGCCAAGATCATTGAGAAAACCCCGGAGCACTGTCGCCAGCTCTTTCATCGCGCGAAAAACCATCTCGCGGAGAAACGCCACCGCATCTCGGTCTCGCCTGCCCATCAGCGACAGCTCACCGAGTCCTTTGTGGCGGCCTGTCAATCGGGAAACCTCACCGCCCTGACCAAACTGCTGGCTAGCGATGTCACGGCCTGGGCAGATGGCGGTGGCAAGGTTCGTGCGAGGCTCGCTCCCATTTCCGGTCAGGAACGGGTGGCCAAGCGCTTTATGGTCGGCTTGATGCACCGAATGCCTGCGGACGCCATTCTTTTTATAGAAGAGATCAATGGCGTGCCCGCCATTCTCTGCTGGAGTGACAGCCATCTCAACTGGGTTCTGACGCTCGATATCCGCGATCATGTTATCGTTGGGCTGTATACCCTGGTGAATCCTGACAAGCTGGCTTTTCTCCAACGCCAGTTGGAAAGCCGCCCGGAGCCGTTCCTTTCGTCCTCACAGGTTCTTCCATAGGGGAGAGATGCATCTGGCCCAATTGAGGGAGAAGAGATAAACCCAGGACACGTGGAAAACACTCTCGGAAGCGAGATCCTCGTGAGAGCATTTTCCACGTATCCTGGGTTTCCCTCAGATTCGGTGAACAGCATCCCGGTACCGTTATCCGAAACTTACCCACATATGGACAAGCCATATCTGGTGTTCGGTTCCTGCTTCAACGAACAACCTGCCTGGTTTCCCAGGTCTTACAGGATCTCCACAGGCGTACATTCCGACGTAACTCGCCGTACTAGCAATAAGTATAGCAGATGAGTTAAGAGCATTAAATGTCTACAAATAGCAAGAAATGTTCATAGTTCAAGAAGCTATGATCACCCCTTGCGAGACATTTGCATCTACCTCGCGGGAAAGATGGTAGCTGTGCCGTGTTCGCACATGAGGAACAGAATGCGTTTTGTTCAACGGAGCGTTCTGTCGGAAACCATCCACGCACAGAGATGTGCTATTCTGCTTCACCTTTCAGTTCTTTCAATCGTGCGAGCACAATTGATGGCTCAAGGCGGTGGGTGATGTCTGCATCGACGAAAGCCAGACGGATTGTGCGGGACTGATCAATCAGAAAGGTTCCTGGAATGGGCACTTCCCATGAATCGTCGCCATTGTACTCTGGCAGATTCGCGCCGCCCAGTCGAGCGCGTCGCTTACGTGTTTGTTCATCCATCTGAAAGACCAAGCCAAACTGGCGTGCCACCAGGTTGCCCACATCTGAGAGGACCGAGAAGGTCAGATGCTGTTTTTCCGCTATCGTGAGGCTATGATCTGGCAGCATGGGTGAAAGGGCAACAAGCGTTGCTCCCAGGGCCTGAAACTCTGGTAGCAACTTCTGGTAGGCACGCAATTCCAGATTACAGAAGGGACACCATCCACCACGATAGAAGACCAGCACAACCGGTCCCTGCTCAAGCAGATGTGAGAGGGTGACGCGTTGGTTCAGAGCATTGGGAAGCGTAAAATCTGGCGCTAGATTATTTTCCTTCAGGGCTTTTTCCACCATACCGGAATTCACCAGGGATTCAAGGGTTTTCTGCGACTCCTTTGCTGCATCCTCTGGCATAAGCTTGTAGACCTGATCCTTTAATATATCCAGCTGTTCCTGGAGAGGAAGGTCGCTTGGAGGAGACATCGAGAGAACGGTATTTGCAATTTGTTCTTTAGGCGTCATGTTCTTTTTCCTTTTTCTGTCTTTGACTTGTGTGGCTAATTATCCAGCCTGTACGAGAAGCGGGAACGAGCTACCCGCCCTATCCATGTGCTTTGGGAGATGCTTTATGTTCTACTCTTTCTTTACCTTATAGATGGTGTTTTTTAGCAAATCTCACATGAGATCAATGTTTACATACATAAGGCTCGATATTGAGTGAAACGTGATAGAACGCCACTGGATCGAGCAGCAGATGTTCCAAAGCGACGGTTATCAGTCGCTTTCTGTATCTGCGCTTCTGGAAAAGGGACAACTGAGTCTTTCAAAACGTGACAGCCGCGTGACAAAAAATATTCATCTCTCGAAAATTGCCAGATTGTTTTGTGGAGGAGATCGTGATTCTTTAGCATGCGAAGAGGGCAACCCAAAAAGAAAATTCACATCCCCCTTTAGGGAGGGAGATTGCGCACTGCTATACTTCCACCATGTCGCAACACCAGTTCCTTACAGATATAAAGACCAAGTCCCGTTGATTTTTCGGCCTCCCTTCCCGTTCAATCACTCCCGCTGACCTGTGATAGTATTTGTCAAAGATGTGCGGCAGATCTTTTTCGTTAATGCCCAACCCACTGTCACACAGATAAAAACTGAGTACGCTTTTATTCCAGGCCCAGGCAACGGTAATCCAGATCATAGGCAGCAGGATCAAGGAGTGATGCGGGCAAATGTATGGCGAAGATCGTATCATGCTCATGGATTTCTCATCTCGCGAGCACGGTGTTCTGCTTTGTCACATAAAATTACGTACTTGTGTACGTTCTCTTTCTCTTGTACATTTCCTGTATGAACTTTTGAAGATAAAGTTCAAATACATCGTGAAGAGAGAAAAACATCGTGATACAAGCAAATACTACCCGTTCAGTCAAAGACTGGCAGCGGAAAACATGGCATGACAAAACAGAAGTCTCAGGCACGAACCTCTTCCGCGTGGAGATCCTTCATCGCTATGAAGGCATCATTGAAGGGGAAGGCAGTATTCAGTATCTCATTGCCGAGAACAAGAATCTTACAGGCAGCACGATTGCGCTGGAAAAGGTGACAGGCAGTGTTGATGGAAGGTCGGGCAGTTTTGTCTTCCAACAAATAGGCACGTTTGATCATGGGAAGCTTAAGATGACCTTGATGGTGCTCCCTGGATCAGGCACAGATCAACTGAGTGGTCTATGCGGACAGGCAACGCTGATCAGCGACCTCCATCAGGAGATCTATTCTCTACCATTCGATTATACGTTTGAAGAGACAAAATAACCTGATGAATGCGCAAGGGAACTGTGGCCCTGGGCTGAGAAAAGGCCCAGAATCGCAGTTTCCTTGCTAGCTCGCACGCGCCACTGGTTCATCCAGCACTGGCCAATCGTAGTCCAGGTCAAGCTGCTCGCAAATCCACCTGCCCCAGGCATAGAACTGACGCAGGATCGGCTCTGAGTTTCGTCCCAATTCTGTAAGCGTGTATGCTCCCTTTGTCTTTTTCCCAGAAGAGGCTTGCCGGTAGAGCACACCCATCTGTTCCAATTTCCGCAGTTCCAAGGTAAGTACCTGTCGGCTGATCTCGGGAAGCAGCTTCTGTAACTCGCTAAAGCATTTGGGATCACTGAGCAAATGATACCAGAGCCAAAACGTCCATTTGCCTCCCAGGCTGACCATCCAATCAAACTCCAGATGAACCTGCTCGCAGTACCATCTCCCCCAGGCTTCAAGTTGGCGCACAACCGGCTCTGCTTGCCATCCCAATTCCGTAAGTGAGTACTCCACCTTTGGAGGGACCTGTACATACACCTTTCTGCGCAGCACTCCTATCTGCTCTAATTCCCGTAACTCCTGGGTCAGCATCTGTCGGCTGGCTCCCGGGATGAGCCGCTGTAATTCGCCGAAGCGTTTGGTTCCGCTGAGCAGATGATGCCAGATCCAGAACATCCACTTGCCTCCCACCCCCACTCCTCCGATTGGGCACACCGTGGTCTTTTTGACACGTGTCATGTTTCTTGACTCGACTTTCCCGTCACATAGAATTGCGTACTTGTTCCCATCGCACGCCTCCTGTACATTCATTGTAGCAAATGCGCGCAGGCCATGACAAAACACGGCTCCATGGAGAGCGGAAAAATGCTTTCCTCTGCTTGAACAGAAAGGAAAATGGTTTTATGAAAACGGTACATATTCTGCACTGGGTGGGAGACATCGCGGGTCTGGGTGTATTGGCGCTTGGACTCATCATATGGATAATAGGTGTCTGTGGGAAAAGATGGCGCACCTGTTGCACGGTATGAGCCCAGCGCTAGCTAAGACACGCCAACGCCGGAGAAGCCCATGGCAGATGCTCAGGAGTAACGCTGGCGACATACAAGACGTCAAAGCGATCATTGTGGATCAGCGGGAGAAGCATAGAATACTCCTGTTTTTCCCCGACAATCACGATGTTGGTCCGTGGATGGTAGGACTGCTCAACCATGGGTAACCCCCCCTGAAAGAATTCGAGCTCTTATTCAAGCTGGCAAGTGAGCCCGGAAGGACCTTCTCCTGTAACCAACTGATCGAAGACATCTGGGGCTATAATTTTGTTGGCAACGAGCGAACGCTGGATGTGCATATCAATCGGTTGCGCGAACGTTTTCCCGAAGATCGTCATTCCTTCAGAATAACCACCATTCGGTGGGCCAGGATACCGGCTGGAGGTGGATTCGTGAAACACACTGCCGTCAAGACGGATTCTCGGTTATCCATCCTGGATTGACTGGTATTATCTCAATCCACAGCCGTTGCTCCAAGGTAAGGAAAATCTCAGCCACAGCTGCTAGAGGACATTGCAATAGAGGTATCGGAGGACACCATACAGACGTAATACGTGCGGCCGTAGGCTGTTTCATAGGGTACCAAATGCCCACCCAGTTGCATGCACCCGGTTTTGAGGCAATTGTATCTCTGTTTCTCCCGCAGTATCGCCTTGTAGTAGTCATATAAACGGTTAGGCTGGTCGAGTTGGTACTTTATGTATCGATCCACATACGAACGGAGGATGGGCGTGTTCGGTTCGAAGGACCTGCCATACTGCTGATCCCCAAAGGGACCGTCTTGGATCTGCTGGTGCTTTCCAAGAGCCTTCGTGGAAACGCTCACCCTGGCGCTGGCAGCGGAAGCTGACATGGAAAAACTACCCATGAGCAATAGAGTGAGTAGCCCACTCAGGAAGAGGAGACCAACGCTTTTGCTTCTTAAAGACATGATATTGCTCCTTCTCCTCGCCAAGGGGACAAGGGTCAACAACAAACGCGATCAGAACATACAACCAAAGCACTAAACACTTACTACGTATATATCATCAGGCAAACTCATCTCAAAGAACATGGACAAGTTGCACACTCCCTTGCATCCATGCCTCGTTTCCGCTTCCTGACGATGGAAATTGCGATCAGCTTCCACCAGCTCGAACCATCTTGGAAAGTACGGCTGTCGGGATCAGTGAAGTAGTTCTACGAGCGCGATATCATTATACTGCAAGAGTCGTAAAAATTAAGGCTTCCCAGCATGCCCACGTTACATAGGTATCCGCCGTAGGGGCTGGGTACTAATGTTCCATGCCATTTGGCGCATTCGGCATAGAGACAACGATAAACGAGTCTATGTATGACGAATTTCTCATACTGTCTGATGGGTGTGTCGGACCAACGATGTTCACCGTAGTACTTTATAAACCCAGGGCCATCTTGGACCGGCTGGTGCTTTCCAAGAGCCTCTGTGTGTACACAAGCCCTGGTACTGGCAGCAGAAGCTGACATTGGAGAGCTACCCATAAGCAACAAGGCGAGTAGCCCACTCAGAAAGAGGATGGCAACGCATTTGCTTCTCAAGGACATAATATTGCTCCTTCTCCTATGTTGGGGTAAGGCTTGCTGCGGAGGCGTTAGCTGTCGTTCCCATGACGAAGACAACAGCGACGATCACACAAAGCATGACCAGGCAAAGGATTTTTCGTATGGCGGGAAGACTCATGTTTTTTCTCTTTAGTACTTGAGTCTAGATTGCTCCTGTCATGTCTATCGATCATTCGAGGATGCTCCTACAAGCGCTACAATGAATTGCTACACAAGCCTCGTTCCACATGACCGCAGTAATCCCTCAAGCAAACACAACAAGAAGGAAGGGAAATTACTACAAATAATCTCGCATCTTGATCTTCTCGGCCACTAACAACCAACTTACCACCACACCTAGATCCTAGATTTTAAGCGCCAGGAGTCCGACTACAAACAGTATTGAAAAATGCTAGCAAATGTTAGCATTGTTTTCATTTATACTCCTACTGCGAGAGGCACTGGGTGGTAGGATAGGCCGCCAGCGAGGTACTGATTTGCATCAGTCCTTTTCCAACGGCCCTTCTCCGAACCATGGCATGCACGATTTCCATGCACCAGGCTCTCCAGAGGCCTGCGTCTTTTCAACGCGACTCCCACGATGGTCTGTTTGACCCATCCAGGTCAACCGCCGTTTCCTGAGTCTGGCCTCCTGTGGCACTTCGCACCGTCACAAGGTGACTCGCTCCTATTGCCACTCCGTCGCCTTGATCCTCGCGGATGGTAGGCGATCCCCAAGTTACGAGTAATCTTCGCTCCGTATGTAGGCGCCCCGTTCGTCGTTTCCCCCGAATGCTTCAATAACACCCCCAACGCTCGATCTGTTCAGAAAACCCGACCATGACTTCAAGCTCAGTGGGAATACACTCAGCAGCGAGCACCATCGCCGTCAAGCGCATATGCCCCTCAAGCACCACGAGCGGACTTTCCCTGTTCTTCCCCACCAAGATCAACGTCGGAAACTGAACCCCCGCATGGAAGGCTTCTGCCATCTGGAGAACCCCTTGATGGCTGACCCCAAACACTTCATCTCCAGCCAGAATCTTCTTGCGAGCATCACGAGGCAAACGCGATCCCCCAGACAATTCAACCCAGTAATCGTACTCAATGTATTGGACCTGCTCCAACTCCTGCTGGGAAAGCATGGCCCGTTCCCACCGCACGTCGAGCGGAAAACCCTCAAAGTAGTCCAGGTACTCTACGTCGAGAGGCAAGCTCTCAAAGGAGTCTGGAGTCTTGCCATATCCTCGATAGGCTCTCAGGATGCTCCGGCGCTGGGCATTCTCTTGCGCATCGTGAAGGTTCGGCTGTTCAATGAGGCGTGGCGGCCATTCTTCTCGTTGTAAGACCTGCAAGATGTGCTGATGGGTGCGTGAGGAGGGATATTCAGTGGCCAGAAAGAGGGCAACCATCTCCGCTTCACTGACGGGTCTCACTGTCCGCATACGGCTCTCCTTTCTCCGACAACAGCTGCTTTTCTTTCTCCTATTCTATCCCGGATGTTTCTCTGCCTCAATGTACTAGATTGATGTTCATGACATGAATGCTATATCAACATAGATCTTATTCACTTTCGTAGCAATGAACTATCACTTTTACGCATGTATCTTGTATTATACCTTAATTCTCCCTCTTTATTATGGATGCATTTTCTTTTACCTATATAAAGCTAAGAAATCCTCGCATATATTTCAGGCCAAGGCAGCGTTAAGCAAGCAAATAAGGCAACAAATCCCCTAGACTTGTAAATGAAGCTATTATGGCCCACAATGTGCAACTGGGAATTCGATGGATGGTAGCATCATATTCCAGCAAAGAGGTCAATATGATGCCACGATCCAACGAACTCCCTAATTTTCTGATTTGCTATCTGTTCACAGTGCTATTCAGGAACGAATGCTACTCATCAAGCACCCGACTCGCGGCTCTGGCAACCTGGTTCGCCCTGACTGGTTTGTGAGGAGGCGGCAGCATTCGTTGTTGCTCCTGGGGAACAGGCATCACCCATTGGGCCGAGGTAGCGGGTGCCCAGGCGGAGACATCTTTGCCCCGGCGAAGCCTGTCCCACTCGATGAGAATGCGGCGGGTGGCTTCGGCACGGCTAAGCCCTCCCCACTCTTTGCAAAAGGTATCGAGCGCTTGCAAGGCTTCATGCAGCCTGGGCAGGCTCGTGTTCCAGTACACATCATCATCGTTGCGCATTTAGTTTCCTTCCTGCCAGCGATTCTCATCCAGAGAGGCGGCAAGTTCGGCATATCCACAGATACTGGCATGCTCTGGATCAGGCACCGTGACGATCTGACATTCCTGCAACGCCTGACGAATCATATCTTCAAAGTAATAGGCCCCTCCGCCGCCAAGATAGATCTTGTCAAATTGCGTCCCGGCGGGAGCCCCTTCCACATTCCACGTCCCAATAAGAAATGAGGACAGGGAACGTGTCAGACGCTTGAGCGAGCCTGTAATCACCTCGGTGATCTCCTCACCTGGCAGGTCGTTTGTCCCAGTGGCGATGTGCGGATAGGATTGATGATGCGCATAGGCACCCAGCAGCGCATGCGCCTTCTCAATTGGGAGCTTACGATGATATTTCCAAACTAACTGCTGAAGATCCTCCACCAACTGACCAACACCGAATTGTTCGCCTTTGCACAACGGGATGAGCAACCGCTGTCCGTCGGCAGCCACCAGATCGGTGGTGCGTTCCCCCACATCGATGACCGCCTGCTGACTGCTTTCATCTCCACAATGAATGAGAATACCCTGTCCCTCCATCGCGACATAGCCGCACTTGACGACGACCTCACGACTCCGCCCGTTGAAGCTGAAGCGGTAGTGCCGCGAGAGCGCCTGCCTGACGCGTTGCCGCCGTGTGCGTTCGTAGAGGCTCACCGGCAATGCCGTCACCAGGCGCAACTCAAAACAACGCTCGGGAATCAGCAGACATGCCAGGCAAAGTAACAGGACCTGGGCATGCTCAGACCAGTACCGGCGCTCGTCATTAAACGCGTTATGGCTATGGGTGCCATGCGCGAGCAAACGCCCAAGGAAGTAAGTATGATCCTCTAGCGAGAGTACATAGTCGCCTGGCTGAAGCACATCGGCGAGTCTGTCATGTGGATCGCTGCCCTTGAGAAGCGTAGCAACCTCGCCATCCGCAAGAAAGCTTGGAAGCGTGATAAGGTCCTGCGCCAGCGTCAGCACATCGGCGGGAAGCAATTTTATGCCCGCAAACCCAGAACCAACCTCAAATCCGGCATAGTAGAGAGGAAACGTGGTCTGCATACTTCAAAGTCATCCTTCTCATGGCTCATACTCTGATGTACAGGCTCCATAAAGTGGTGGACCTATGCCACAGAGCGATGTACAACTGCTACAACATACCATCAGTACAGGAACATAGAGTACATGCCCCACAATATGTGGAACATGTACTCATAGATTCAGCCCTCACTTCTCCTCATGCATCGCCTGTTCTTGAGTATACCTCTGCACAGGAGGCAGGAGAGGGGCAGGCAAGAGAGAGGGAGGGAGGGGGAGGGAGAGTGTGGACAAGAGCACAAGGCATCTGGTTTCTTCGAGATGAGGGCAGGCAGCTACTTCTCATGATAGGTGAGAGGTTCCAGGCACGACGCAGGTCAGAGAGAGCAAGCATAGATCTCATTCGCTCCTTTGTGAGAAATGTTGTTCCTTGAGGTCTTGTCAAAATCAGTAATCAAGTCTCAGTATCTGATACATTGCTGTTATATCTGGTAGTTCATCAGAAAAGCCTGGCGGCGGCATCATAAAATGATGAGCCATTGAAGAGCGTAGTGCGTAGCTATCAAATGGCTGAATCAAGGCATGAAAATGATAACGCTGGAAGATTTTTCTTTTCTCCACCGTCATTTCCTAAAGCAGGCTTTCGCCGTAGAGAATCGTCACAGTTCCAAAATGATCGTGATGATGAGTATCGCGAGGGCAAGAGAGCCGAGCGCGAACAGGATACCAGCCAGTCGCAAACGTCGCATTTTATATGTTGTGATATTTTGCAACCTTTTGCCCATCTCCGTGACATTATAGCGAGGAATCGTGTAGAGTCTCGGCTGACTTGCCAGAAGCGCCGCCGCCATCGCGAGCAGATACAGAATGAGTGTGAGAATCACCATAATTTTTGCTGGCATATTTCCTTTGAGATAGGGAGGCGGAAAGTTATTGCTAAATGCGGTAACGGCAAACAGGACTGCCAGGAAGGTCGCGATGCGCTCAATCAGGCTTTTGCTCGCTTCATCGAGAAACTCAAGCTGTTTGCTTTTCATGTCAGTGAAAATCTGGACAAGTTGCTTCCCTTCTTCCGAGAGGTCCTGGGTGTCCTGGATTTCGACCGGTTCTTGCTGATTGTTCATCATTTATATCCTTCACAGTCAACGTGGGCAATGATGGTCTCCCCACATGTTGTACATGAAAGAATGAGTTCATCTAACTCTTTCCCTGCGCGCTGGATGTGACCTCGCGGAACCGGGGAAGACGCTTTACAGACGTACCGTTTGTCAAAATAGGAGACATGCCCATGTTTACAACGCACACCAAAAAGAGCGTGCTGATCCTGGATGTGTGTTGAAGGCAATGGCGTTTGTACTGGTTGTGATGCGGGCTGTGTATAGCGATCAAGCACATCGTGTGCCTTATCGCGGACGCTGGTGATCGTATCATGCCGTGCCAGATGTTCGAGCAGGGCGAGGACGGCTTCTCTCTGTTCATTGCGCTGTAACATCAGTTCCGCCTGCTCAATGGCCGCCTTTCGCTCGCGAATATACTCATGCGAGGCCTGTTCTGCCAGTGCTTGTAATGTATCGTTGGTCGCTGGAGGAGGAAGTAATGGACCAAGCTGCGCCATGCACTGGTCGCAGGGAAGTTGCGTGATAATAGGGGATACAGTCAATGTGGTTGGAAGTACCGTGCGATCTAACGCAAGCACAACAATCTGTTTCTGCAAACGTTGCGCAAAGAGAAGCAGGCGTTCTACCTCGTCTGATTGGGCGGCAGCCTGGCTCCATACGAGAAGAAGTGCGGCGCTACCAAGAATCATGAGTTCTCTACTGGTTGGAGAGATGGTCTCGTGAGGCTTGGGTGGTTGCGATATATGCCAGATCTGATAGCCTAGAGCTTGACCACTATGATGTATCTGATCCGCACAGGCTGAATCCTCTGGTGCATGTAACACAAAAATGCGTAATGCCATTGCTACTCCTAATAAATTCTTGACGCTCAGGGGCACATTACCATAAGAGCCGGGCCTTCTTCTGCTGTTACTCCTCCCAGTTCATGTGTGACTTCTCCTGGCCACCCAGCTGGATACGCGATGTGATGAGCACACTGACCAATGGGCCAGGAAGTTGTTGAAGCAACTCCACAAGCACAATGGCCTGAGGATCGTGAACATTAACAGCATCAATTTCTGTTGTGACGAGGACAATGTGCTCTGGATGAGCATTCAATACGTTGCTTGCTCTCGAGTTCACGGGGAAAAGCGCATGAAAGAGGCGTTGTCCATAGCCCATAGGATCACGAGAAAGACGCTCGTACCAATGCGTGAGGAGTTGCAACGGTTGCACATCAAACGTATGGGAACATTGGTTGTCACAGGTGACATCTACCTGATAGTCTGTCTGCTGTTTGAGAAGTAATTCCATATATACACAGCCGCTTTCGTCCTACCTTTGCAGTGATCAGAAGAAGAGTAAGGAGGCTCATAGACGTAACGCATCGGCGTCGCCTGGAGCGTGTATTGATAGTGTACAATACACACAACATCCGACAACAGTCAAGGCCTTCACCTCCAACGGCAAAAAAAGCGTAAGCGTGCTACCTCTCCACGCGAATTTACCATTATTGGGAAGCTTTTCTCTGTGCAATGCCCTTCTGGATAGCTTGTATCGCAGGGGCATAGGGATGGTCTGGCGCAAGAGTTGGCGCCTGGTGATTGAGAATGTGAAGCATAGAGGCATACAACTCAGCTTCCTGATCGTTTCCATGTGCCTGTGCCTCCTGGAGAAATGCCTCAATTCTTTGGCTCCACTGTATACGACGCTCCGGCGTCTTTGTCATGACAGCGATCGTATTGATGATCATTTGTTGCAGCCTATCGGGCGAAAGCGTCATTTGATCTGCCTGCGCGGGGCCAGGTGGCGATTCCTGCTGTATCTTCTTCTGCCATGCATCAAGCATTTCACGTGTATTGCCTGCTGCATCTTGTTGCAGACCGTATCGCTCAAAAATCCCGCGAACTTGTTGGAGTAAGCGCAACGCTTCTGTGGGACGCTTGAGATCTCCATAGAGCAGAAAGACCATACTATTGAGGGTCGCCGCTTCGCTTGCGTGATCGCCCAGGTCTCGAAAAATGGAGAGCGCCTGTTCAAGCAATGGGAGAGCCCGCTGCGATTGACCGAGGGTGTGATAGGCTCTGACTATATTGTGGAGAATGGAGGCTTCATCAGCCTGGTGCCCGATTTCATGGGCGATGGGACGGGCCTGCTCAAACAGAGAGAGGGCCTTCTGTGACTGACCAAAGTCTTGATAGATCATAGCGGCGTTATTGAGTGTCGTCATTTCGCCGACACGATCCCCTACTTCTCGTAAGAGAGGGAGTGCTTGTTCAAAGCACGTGAGCGCTCGTTGTCGTTGACCAGTGAAGAGATAGGCACTGCCCATATTACTAAGCGTGATGCCTTCTATTGCATTATTGTTGATTTCGCGTAAGAGAGGGAGCGCTTGTTCATAAAACGAGAGAGCGCGTTGCGGCTGTCCAAGAATTCGAGAGACAAGACCAAGATTGTTGAGAACCCTGGCTTCACCAACGCGATCATGTACTTCATGTGAGATCAAGAGCGCCTCTTCATAGAACGAAAGAGCGCGCTGTAGTTGACCGAGGTCTTGATAGGCCTGCCCAAGTTTGTTGAGTGTAGCGGCTTCGTCAGCACGATTCCTCGTTTCCCGCTGGATGGAGAGGACTTGCTCAAAGAGGTCGAGCGCTCGTTGGGGTTGACTGAGGGTTCGGTAGATCTCGGCCATGTGGTTGAGTAGAATCGCATCGCCTGCCCGATCATCGAGTTCCTGGGAGATAAAAAGGGCCTGCTCAAAGAGATCGAGCGCCCGTTGAAGCTGACCAGTGGTATGGTAGATCTCGGCCATGTGGATAAGGATGCCGAATTCACTGGCGCGATCATCGGTCGTCCTCCCGAGCAAGAGCACCTGCTCAAAGAGCTCAAGAGCGTGTTGCGGTTGGTCAAGATCTCGATAGATCGTTGCCATAGCACCAAGCGTGGTAGCTTCCCCCACATGATCCCCCACTTCACGTAGAAGCGAAAGGGCCTGCTTAAAAAGATCAAGCGCCCGTTGCGGTTGGTCAAGATCTTGATAGATAAGGGCAATATTGTGCAGTGTCATAGCTTCGTCAGCGCGATTATGAATCTCACGCCTGATGGAGAGGGCCTGCTCGTAGAAAGAGAGCGCGCGTTGCGATTGTCCAAGGTCCTGATAAACTCCAGCCATATTGTGAAGTGTAAATGCTTCACCTGCACGATCACCAGTTTCGCGCCTGAGAGGGAGAGCCTGTTCAAAGAGATCGAGCGCTCTTTGCGGCTGCCCAAGAGCTCCATACAGAGAGGCGATGATGCTAAGTGTCGCCGCTTCGCCAGTACGGTCACCGGTTTCACGCCTGACGGAGAGCGCCTGCTCATAGAAAGAGAGGGCGCGTTGCGGTTGATCAAGGCCCTGATGTGCCATGCCGATGTTATGAAGGGTGGTAGCTTCGCCAGCACGATTACCAGCCTGACGCTGGATTGAGAGCGTTTGCTCAAGGAGATCAAGCGCCCGTTGTGGTTGCCCGTTGGCTTGAGAGATTGATGCGATATTACTGAGACTGACAGCTTCACCCATACGATCACCGATGTCACGTTGGATAGCGAGCGCCTCTTCAAACAGCTCAAGCGCTCGTTGCAGTTGCCCTGTTGCTCTATACACTCCGCCGATATTGCTGAGAGTAGCGGCTTCATCTGGTCGACGAGCAGACGCTCGTATGAGGGGAAGAGCCTCTTCAAAGAGCTCAAGAGCGCGTTGCGGTTGCCCTGTCGCTTGATAGATCGCGGCCATATTACTGAGGGCACCCCCTTCGCTGGTGAGGTCACCAACTTCACGCAAAATGGGGAGGGCCTGCTCAAAGAGCTCAAGAGCGCGTTGCATTTGCCCTGTCACGAGATATACCTTCCCCATATTATATAGTGCTGTCCCTTCGGAGGAGCGAAGTTCCATCCCCCGAACAGTGGAGAGGAAGTGTTCAAAGAGCGTGAGAGCCTGCTGAGGTTGCCCTCTCGTCTGATAGACGTGTCCCAGAGAATCGGTTACCTGTAATTCTAGCAGGTGATCCTGCCCCTGGATGCGTTCCAGCACATCTTCGAGGAGTGTCTGTGCATCGCGCAATCTCCCTAAGCGAAAGAGCATCCACGCCCAATGTGCTCGATAGGTCTGTTGCTCTGGATTGGCAACATGCTCAATTCCTTGTTCCAGATCTTTTTCCATGTATTGCACGATTGCAACCAGGTGGGGGTTGTAATCAAGCAGGGCATACATATTGTTGGTGAAGGCTTCATAGGTCTTCCCATAGCGGTGAAACAGCTCTTCCAGTGGCATGGTACTTTGCATATGGGCCTGGATATAGGGACGTGTCGTTGGCAAAAGATAGTAGAGGTGATTTTGTGTGCCATCAAGGCCTGCAACAGTGATACGGGCGAGTAGTCCACGTTGCCAGAGGCTAACCAGTTGCGCATGCACGGGGGAGCGGAGTGGATCTTGTCCCTCTGTCTCTGGATCAAAGAGAGAGCAAGCAAGCGCTGGCAAGAAAGGCGATTGAAAGATCGGGAGGTTACTGAGCAGATCACACAATTCATTGTTGAGAAAGCGGATACTGGTTTCGATGCTGGCATAAAGCTTACGGTGTCGATGCTCCTCGCCAATGTATTTGTTCTCGGCATTGAGGAGTTGCTCTTCATAGTGTTGGACAAAGGTATGTAGGAGAAGCGTGCTCGCATTGAATGCTCCTCCAAGTAAACGCAGACTCAATGGGTGCCCTTCTATCTTCTCGCTGAGTTTCTGGGCTTCGATTGTATCGATGAGTTCTTGACGTCCAGGGGCACATTGCCGGAAGAGCAGCGCCCCCTCTTCTGCTGTTAACCCTCCTAGTTCATGTGTGACCTCTCCGGGCCACCCCAGTTGGATACGCGATGTGATGAGCAGACTGACCGATGTGCCAGGAAGTTGTTGAAGCAACTCCGCGAGCGCGATGGCCTGGGGATCATGAGCATCAACAGCATCGATCAACGTTTCGGCATTATCGAGCACAAGCAGGAGACGTTTCGTCGTAAGCTGGCGCAAGACCTGGTATTCTCTCTCCTCCGGCGTGTGTATCTCTTGCTCGTTGCTACCTAAAAATTGGGCCAGGTTGCTTACGAAGCCTGGACGAGTTGGCAGTGGATTGAGTATGGTGCCCCAAACGCCTCCCGGCCATGCATGGGCAAAGCGTTCAATGGCCTCTCGTGCCAGCGCTGTCTTCCCCTGCCCTCCGCCTCCGTGAATCGTGAGGATACGTGGCCGGTTGTTGCCTGTAAGCAGGCTCCCAAGGCGCGTCAGATCTGCAGTTCGGCCCTGAAAGATCCCGACCGCACGAGCAACGCTGTTCGCTTCTATACGCGGTTGATGTTCAATAATGCGGGATGAGCCAGGGGAATGGATAAAACCATGTGCTGGTGTGCTCAGCGAAGTGTAGAGGGCAGGAACACCAACCGCCCAGGAGCGAGGGCTCTCGGCGAGTGAGAGACGCGCTTGCAACAATGCCTCTTCAACAGGTGTCCCTTGTGCCAGTTCTGTATAGAACATACGGGAAAAAGCAAGCGCGTCCTCATCATAGATATTGAAGCGCATTCCAAGGGCATAGGGAATGTTGGCTTTCACAAGAGACGCGGCAAGGTTACTAAACCCCGTTGGCCCAGGAGAGGCGCTCACGCAGGCGTTAAGGGTGATCAGAAAGGTGGTGCCACGTATGCGGGATATCAATTGTCTGGTTTCGACTCGATCCAGGCTCCCATTCTCCTTCTCGAAAGAGAGAAATGCTCCGTTCTCAGCGTGTTCTCCGTGACCCATAAAGTGAATGACACGTTGGTGCCTGTTGGCGAGCAGGCTACGAACCTGCTGGAGCGTTGGCGGGCGAACCCGTTCCAGGGTAATGGCAAAAGGCAGTGGATCAACAATCTCTTTGAGTCGCCACCATTCTGCGTCGATATTGAGCGGTGCAATGAGAGGGCTCAGGGGATGTGAAGGAACCGCCACAATGTGCAATGGTGTATCGAGCGTAGGTGGTGACCTACGCTGTTGCGAAGGAAGCGCGCGTACAAACGGGAACTCTAGCACAAGAAAACCAGTAGGGCTATACAGATATTCCCAGGGGAGCGCATCGAGTTCATCATCTGTTGTGACGAGGACAATGCGCTCTGGATGAGCATTCAATGCGTTGCTTGCCCTGGAATTCGTAGGGAAAAGCGCATGAAAGAGGCGTTGTCCATAGCCCATAGGATCGCGAGAGACACGTTCGTACCAATGCGCAAGGAGTCGTAGCGGTTGCACGTCAAACGCATGGGAATATTGATCATCACAGATGACCTCTACCTGATAATCTGGCTGCTGGGTGAGAATGAGTTCCATCTCTTCTGCTCTGCTCTCTTTTCAGGTCGCACTCATATGCGGAACTGCAACAGGAAGCCATAAAGACCTCCTTATCCGAAAACCTGAGCGCGGCGATAGCGGCGTTGGTGTTCGAATGAGACCGGCAATGTATGCTAATAGAGCAATTACATATGCGCCAGTGCTTCTATTATATACATTGGCAGCTGTTGAAAGTCAAAAGGGATGAAGCAACTCGATATATGAAATGACACTCTGGCTGTATTTACCGTACAAGAGCAACAGATCGAAAAGAGGCTTAACGATGCTTGCGGGCTTCTTCTCGAAGAGTTTGCATGTTGAGTAGTTCGGCAATCTCAAACTCAGTAAGCGGACCAGGCATAGGACGCAAATGGTTAAGCGTTGGAAAACGCCCCATGCGCCCATGTAGTTCGGCTAGCAACCTGAATTGGAATGACACGTACCGCTTCAATGGATCTGCCAGTATCTCTGCCTGTAAGGAATGCACGGTTGCCTCAAGGAGGTCTTGCAGGAGCACGGGATCAAGTGTGCGCAATTTTTCTCCTAGCCAATAGCGAGAAGGAAGGGTCTTGTGAGCATCAAAGCCGTAGGGAGCTGATGGATCGAGTTCCAGATGGAAGCCCAACTCGATGATGAGCAAGGGATGCTTGAGTAAATAGCGCCGCAGTTGGGTCGAGGAGATGAAGCCTTCTCGGATGCGTAAGAGGAAAGCTTTGATGTAGGCTGCTTCGGGATGGAGAGGCGGGCGACGATGCAAGGATTGTTGGCCTTCCCACTGGTGCACGAGAGACCAATCGAGCAAGGCGAAAAACTGGCGATAGTCTTGCAAAACGGGATCATGATCGAGAAGGGTGGTCAAGATAGTCTGGTCAAAAACACGAGAAGCAGGTATCATAACCGAGGACTCCTTTGCGGTGAGATTTGAGGTTATGAATACTCTGCAAGGGAGTCGTTCTCTTGTCAAGCAAGAAGGGTGTTTTCTATGAAAACAGGCACATTTTCGATCTCTTATTTAGTTGCTCCTGTTTTTAGGGAACATGGAAGCGATCAGAAATTGAGAAAGAGGCTGTTTTCTCTTGCTGATTTAGTTGCACCCCTCGTCGCAGGGATTGGAACCATAACGATATTTTAATATAGTCCTGTCACTTGCCTCCGTCTAAATAGGCTCTCTCCCGCCGCAGGGATTGGAACTGCCTCACTGATTTTGGCATCCTTCATTTTCAATGAATTGTACTGATGTAGTGTGTTGGGAACAGAAGATGTACATAGGCAACACATTGAGAATATTTCTCCTAACACCACACCTTAGCTGCGGTAGCCAAATGATGGTGTTCGTCACACTTACTACCGCGCTTACCACCAACATTGCGTAAGAACCGGATAGGTAACACTATTGAGTAGTCATAATGAAAGATACGCCTCTGCCGTTCATCATGGTCACTCTGGGCCAGCGATGTGGTGTTTCAAAAGCGGATATCCAGGCTCCATATCTCGTGTCTGAACCGTGCGGCAAACGGATGCGGTTTTCGTTCTTTTTCTTGGTGTCGGACTTGATCAATCCATTTCGATCATTCGTTGTACATTATGGAATTGACATCCTCCTCCGGCTCAAGCCGGGGGATTGCTCGATTCACCTCGAGGGTTTCCTGCTTCGCTGAAGCTTACCCAGACGAGACAACGCTCATCCAGGCCTGACAGCCTCTCCACAGGTCCAGATGGCTAACCCAGCCACCACACTGTTCTTTGCCGCATTGCGGATCTCCGTCATGGTGAACGCCGCATTCGGGGCAGATCCATTAACGGATTTCAAGCAGTATGGTAGCTGTCTCGACACTGAAAGTGCCGTTTGGTACAATGATGTCCCGGACAAGTGTTGCGGACAGGTGAGAGAAGGTGGTGAAATTTTGCAGATGATCCGCCTTGACCATGGCTGCTTTTCCTGAAATTTTCTGACGACGCAGCGCGAGAAAAGCCACATCGGGAAGCTGGAGTTAAATACTATCCAGTTTCCCGATGTGGCGGAACCTGGACAACAGGCCATTTGAATCAGATCAGAGCAGAAGCCAGGTTCGATCATTGTTGCCTTCCATTAGGCTCCCTTCTTCAACTCGACAATTTGAAGAAGATTGCCACTGGTATCGTCAAAGACGGCCGTCGTCGGTCCGCCCTGGCTAAATGGCTCCTGGGTAAAGATCACCCCCAACTTCTGCAGGCGCTCATACTCAGCCTGGACATCATCGACCGCAAACGAGGTGATGGGAATCCCATCTTCTGCTAATACTTCGCGCAAAGCTTTCATGGCAGGGTAGTCTGCATTCGGCTCCAGCAGGAGTTCTGGGCCATCAGGATCTTCTGGAGAAACCACAGTAAGAAAGCGCGCCTCCGCCCAATTCGATGTCCCTCCTCTTTTGAAATCCCAGTATCTGGGTGTAGAAGGTCAGGGCCTGGTTGTAGTCAGCTATCGGAATGCTCGTGATGTAAATCCTCATGCATCCTCCTTCTTTTTTCCCATCCAACGCTGTACAATGGCGTGTAATGGTTCCGTGTTGATGTAATGGAACTTATATCTTCCCTTGAGCCAGCATTCTTGCTCCAACAAGGCTAATGTATTTTTGACGCGTAGCGAATTCTTTCATAGTACAGTTTCCCATTCAGTTTGTCTCATTCAAATGATGAACACAAAAGCGATAATCATAGAGCATTTGCAGAAACAGAAAGCAGAAGAGTATACTATAAACGAACTCAATTCTATGAATGAAAACGGCGAAGACACCCAAATGCTCTTTTCCTGGCATCGTGGAAATCGACCCAAAACGTTTTCTGGAGAGCGGCATCAAGCTCGTGGAATGCCTTCACTGTCTCAGGACTCACACATTTTAATTGCGTCATGGAGTCTTCCGCTTTCTATCTCACGAGAAACGCAACACGCGCACTCCATATACAGACCCACGATGGGTCATGCGTGAAACGATCTGGAAAGTCGTTGGAGGGGTATAATTTTTTCAAGAATAGGGACAAAAAGGTACAAACATGGACAGGCCTTCCCTTGCAACAGCAGCGACTTTGTGGTATATTTGTTCTACATTCACCACAGAGGAAGAAGAGCAGAAGATGGTACGTGGCTATCGAGGAGAACTCGACCTCAATAATGTACAGAAGACACTCTGCCGTAAACATGCTGGAGCCGCTCGCTGGGCCTTCAATTATGGTCTTCGCCGCAAACAAGAGGCCTACAAAGCTGGGCAGAAAACGCCCACCGCCATCGATCTGCATCGCGAGATCAATGCTCTCAAGCCCTCTGAGCCTTGGATGCGCGAGGTCAGCAAGTGCGCCTTCCAAGAGGGCTTGCGTGACCTGGATGCCGCCTTCAAGCACTTCTTTCGCAAGTGCCGCCTCAAAAAAGCGGGCACATGGAAAGGCAAGTGTGGCTATCCCCGCTTCAAGAGCCGGAAGAAAGCCATCGGTGGTGCCCGCTTCACCGGGAGCATTCGGGTGTCTGCGGGTGCCATCCAGGTGCCTCGTTTGGGAAGGCTCCGACTCAAAGAGCATGGCTATTTCCCTCTGGGCGGCAAGATCAGCAGTGCGACCATCAGTGAGCAAGCAGGCAGATGGTTTGTCTCCATCTGTGTGCATGAGGAAGAGAAAGCATCCCAAGCAGCCACAGGCGGCGTCATTGGGGTTGACCTGGGGATTAAGCGACTGGCGACCCTCTCTGACGGACGCACCTTCGAGAACCCCAAGGCGTTGCGCAAGAAGATCACGGCGTTGAAGCGCCTCTCGCGACGTCATAGCCGCAAGGCCAAAGGATCACGTAATCGCCAGAAAGCCAAGCAGCGCCTCTCGCGGAAGCATGCCCGGATCGCCAATGTACGTAACGATGCTTTGCACCAAGCGACCGCTCAGATTGTGGCGAGAACCAAGCCCAATCAAGAGCGGCCGCGTGTGATTGTGCTCGAGGATTTACATATTGCAGGCATGCTCAAGAACCGCAGGTTGGCCCGAGCGATTGCCGATGTGGGCATGTACGAGTTCAAGCGGCAGATCCTTTACAAAGCCGAACAGGCAGGGGCGAAGGTACTGCTGGCCTCGCGCTGGGAACCCTCTTCAAAAACCTGTTCCTGTTGTGGCTGGATCAATGAGGCGCTCACCCTTTCGGATCGGGTCTTTGTCTGCCTGAAGTGTGGAAACGTCCAGGACCGAGATGCCAACGCTGCCAACAATCTCGCAGCATTGGCACAATGAACGTGGCGTACCGCAAGTTCTGCGGGAAGTGACGCCTGTGGAGCAGATGTAAGACAAGCGAAAGGCTTGCTGTCTGCACTGAAGCAGGAACCGAATGCTGAGCATGGTTTGTCCATGTTTGGGTAAGTTTCGGAGAACGGGAGAGAACGTGATGCCTATTGTAACCACAAAACTGTATCAACCTCGGCTTCGGCCCAACATCGTCATCCGACCCCGACTGATCGAGCGGCTCAACGAGGGGCTCTACCACAAACTGACACTCATCTCTGCCCCCGCTGGCTTTGGGAAAACCACGCTGGTCAGCGCATGGGCCGCCTCCATTGAGCGAGCAGTTGCCTGGCTGTCCCTGGACGAGGGGGAAAACGACCCCACCGGCTTTCTGACGTACCTCATCGCGGCTTTACAGACGATTGTGCCCACCATTGGAGAAGGGGTCTTGCACGCGCTCCAGGCAAGCCAGCCGCCGCCTCTCGAAACGCTGCTGGCGACACTACTCAATGAGTTGGTCATCATCACAGAACCATTCGTACTCGTCCTGGACGACTACCACGTAATTGAGGCCCTGGCGGTTGACCAGGCGCTCGCCTCTTTCGTCGAGCATCTACCACCGCAGATGCACCTGGTCATCACTACCCGTGAAGATCCTCGCCTGCCCCTGGCTCGCTTGCGCGCCCGGGACCACGTGACCGAACTGCGTGCTGCCGATTTGCGGTTTACCACATCTGAAGCCGCTGCGTTTCTCACCCAGGTGATGGACCTGCCTCTCTCGGCGGCAGACATCGCCAGACTTTCGGACCGCACCGAAGGCTGGATCGTCGGTCTACAATTAGCGGCGCTTTCCATGCAAGGCCACCAGGATATTTCCGGCTTCATCCAGACATTCGCCGGAGACCACCGCTACATCGTGGATTACCTGGTCGAAGAGGTCTTGCAGCACCAGACTGCCCCTTTGCGCAACTTCTTACTCCAGACCTCCATTCTCGACCAGTTAAGCGGCTCGCTGTGCGATGCAGTTACCGGTCAGCAGGAAGGCGACGCGCAGTTGGAGGCCCTGGAGCGAGGCAACTATTTTGTTATTCCGCTCGATGACACACGCCACTGGTATCGCTATCACCACCTCTTTGCCGAAGTACTCTCCGCGCATTTGATGGCAGAGCAGGCCACTCTGGTTTCGACGCTGCATCGGCGCGCAAGCGGGTGGTATGAGCAGCATGGGTCGGCGACCTATGCGATCCGCCACGCACTCTCCGCACTTGATTTCGAGCGAGCGGCAGACCTGATCGAACTGGCAGTGCCTGCGATGCGTAGGAGTAGACAGGATGCCATTTTGCTTGGCTGGTTCAAGGCGTTACCTGACGAGGTCGTCCACTTCAGACCCGTGCTCAGCGTTGGGTATGCCTATGCATTGCTGTCCGACGGGGATCTGGAGGGCGCCGAGGCGCGCCTCTCGGCTGCCGAACGATGGCTGGACACGACAGCAGACACGAATGAGCTTGCGCCTGCTCCATCGGCGACAACCTGTTCTCAGCCCTTCGATGACGTCCAGGAGAGCCTCCAACGCAGGATGGTCGTCGTGGACGAAGAAGAATTTCGCCGTCTCCCTGGGGCAATCGCCATCTACCGTGCCGCACGTGCCCAGGCGCTAGGTGATGGAACCAACACCATGAAATACGCCCGACGAGCGCTTAGCCTTGTCTCTGAGGATGACCATCTCTTGCGTGGACCGGCAGTGGCGCTCCTGGGACTTGCATCCTGGGCGAGCGGGGATCTGGAGACCGCGTACCAGGCCTTTGCCGATGGCCTGGTGAGTGTGCAGAGAGCTGGGAATCTCTCTGACGCCATTAGTGGCACCATCGCTCTGGCTGATATCAGGATTGCGCAAGGTCGTCTCCACGAGGCTATGCGTACCTACAAGCGCTCTTTGCAGGAGGCGATAGCGCCAGGCGAGCCTGTCCTACGGGGAACGGCAGATCTGTATGTGGGCATGAGCGAACTCTACCGGGAACAGAATGATCTGGATACAGCCTGGCAGCACTTGCTGAAAAGCAAGGAGCTGGGCGAACGCACCGGGTTCCCGCAAAACCGGTCTCGCTGGTGTGTTGCTCTCGCTCGCATAAGAGAGGCTCAGGGAGATCTGGACGGCGCTCTCGACCTGCTCCACGAGTCAGAACGCCTGTATGTGAGAGACTTCTTCCCCAATGTGCATCCTATCGCGGCGCGCGTTTCACGGGTGTGGGTCGCGCAGGGGAGGTTGGATGAAGCCTTCGACTGGGCGCGTGAGATTGGTCTCTCTGCCCATGACGCGCCGTGCTACCTGCGCGAGTTCGCGCACATCACCCTGGGCAGGATGCTCCTGGCCCAGTCGAAGAGCGATTGTACAGAATACTCCATGCTTGAGGCAATGGAACTCCTGGAGCGCCTCCTGCACGCGGCGGAAGAAGGGAAGAGGACGGGAAGCATCATCGAAATCCTGATGCTACAGGCCCTCGCCCACCAGATGCAAGGCGCTATCTCTGCTGCTCTTGTGCCACTAGAACGCGCCCTGATGTTAGCCCAGCCGGAGGGTTACGTTCGAATCTTTGTAGATGAAGGCGCAGCCATGGCTCACCTCTTGGAAGCGGCTGCGAAAGAGGGGATCGCCACGAACTATGTCAGTCAACTCCTGGTAGCCCTGGGCTCGGCTGAAAACAGAACGCCTATCAAACAGGGGTTGATCGATCCACTCTCGCAACGTGAGTTAAACGTGCTGCGGCTGCTCGCAACCGACTTGAACGGCCCGCAAATTGCCGACGAACTCGTGGTGTCCCTCAACACCGTGCGTACTCATACCAAAAACATTTACAGCAAGTTGGGGGTGAACAACCGGCGGGCAGCGGTCCACCGGGCCGAGGAACTCGATTTGCTTTAACAATCACCACCTCTACCAACCACGTGCCGGGGAGTTATCTCTGTTTACCCACTGCCTCACCACCTCCTGCAGCACAAATCACCACCAGACTCACCACATCTGGTGATGCCTTCTCATCCCATACTCGGGTATCTTCTGATCAGAAGCATAGAACGCTGACAACCACCTGGAGCTTCATCCAGCGGAGGCAAAGGCGCGAGGAGTAGCATGAGTGCAACGCCCACTTCAACGGCAGATCATCACGAACCCGAGCTCTACCAGATCCGCCTCAAGGGACACCTTGATGATCGGTGGGCCGCCTGGTTTGAAGGCCTGACCCTGACACGAGAAGACAACGGCGAGACGCTGTTAACCGGCCCGGTGGTCGATCAGGCTGCCTTGCATGGCGTGCTGAGAAAAGTGCGGGATTTAGGCCTACCCTTACTCTTGGTAAACCGCGTCAGGTCCAGACAGACCGATGCGTCAGAGGTCAAAGACTGAGTTGAGGCAAGCTGCTGAGAAAGGAGTTTTGCCTTTGATACAGTTTTTGTGGAACGAGTGCTTTGTTCCTCGATGTCCTCCCTTCTCATGTGCGATCACTCATGCGGCGCGCCTTCTCGCAGCAGACTCACGTCGTATTGAAAATGTTGCTGTACAGGAAAAGTAACCTGGCAGCGGTAGAAAAAGGAGTATTGTTATGACACAGACCGTTTCAAAGACCTCACGAGGAGACCGTGAAGCGTTTCAGATGAGTCCACGTAGAAAAACCGCTCTTGTCGCAGGCGTGCTCTACCTGCTCACCTTTGTCTCGATCCCGACCCTCTCTCTCTACAATCAGGTGAAAGGGGCAAATTACATCCTGGGCCCGGGTCCAGACACTGCCGTCATCGTTGGCAGCATCCTGGAGATTATCGTGGCTCTCGCCTGTATTGGCACCGCCGTCGCGCTGTTGCCAGTACTCAAGAGGCAGAACGAAGGGGTCGCGCTGGGCTTCGTTGGCTCGCGAGTTCTGGAAGCCGCCACCATCTTCGCTGGCGTCGTGTTCCTCCTGTCAGTCGTGAGCTTGCGGCAGGCTGGAGTCGGAGCCGCTGGATTGGTTACCGCCCAGACGCTGATCATCATGTACAACCGAACATTCCTCGTCGGACAAAGCCTCATGCCAGCCGTGAACGCTCTTTTGCTGGGCTCCCTGCTGTACCAGTCGCGCCTGGTGCCGCGGGTTCTTCCCCTGCTCGGATTCACCGGAGCGGTTCTACTCGTCGCTTCCGACATCGGCGTGTTGTTCAACCTCTGGGGACAAACGTCCTCGGTGGCGGTGCTCGCCGCACTCCCAATCGCGCTATGGGAGTTTTCGCTGGGAGTCTACCTCGTCGTCAAAGGCTTTAAGACACCAGAAGCCGTTAAAGAAAATGCAAAAACAGGGGGAAGATCGATGGGAACGCCTCCAGATGACGTCAATGATTGGAACTGACGCTATTCTGCCACAAAGCCAGGTCAGCAGGCACAGGATCGAAACCCATGACAAATGAAGATATCGTTGGCGAACGCTCCAGGAACGAGACAATAGAGGTGTGATCAGATAGGATGAGAGAAAACAGGCGATCCTTTTCTCATTGTGAGAAAAGGATCGCCATCTCCCTGGAAGAAGCCAAAGAAGTAACTGTTCAGAAGGGCTATGCAGTTGCGGAGATATCTGTCAATCTGCTAGAGTAGCTTCATGCACAGGGATGAAGAACTGAAGCAACTACAACAAGAGAATCAGGCACTCCAAACAACGAACGAGGCCTTGCGAGAGGGGCTGTGGGAGGCGATCCATGCCATTGAAACTCTCCAGCAGAGTGTCAAGGATTAGGCTTCCTCCCGCTTGAGGGATTGGAACAGCATGAGACGTGCAATAGGCTTCCTCCCGCTTGAGGGTTTGAAACAGCGAGACTGAAGTCACCCAGGACATGGTGGACTAACTCTAGAGGCTGTTAGGGGGCTCGATAGATAAAAGCTGGTAAAATAGTCGCATAGCGACCGAAAAATCATATCCGAGCGATGGAAATGCAAGAGGAACCGTGAACGAGAATCATTTGAAGCGTTTACAAAAAGGAGTAGACAGGTGGAATCGGTGGCGTTCGAGGAATCGCGTCTTTCCAGATCTCAGCGAAGCGAACCTTCATGCTGCAAGCCTTCATGCTATCAACCTTCGCCAAGCGAAATTGTTTCAAACAGATTTGAGCAATGCTCAACTGGTCCAAGCGAACATGCGAAATAGTTCTGGAAAATCCGCTGACCTTCGTGGTGCGAATTTATCAACTGCCAATCTCGACGAAGCGAATTTCCGATGTGCCAACATGGAACGAACTGATTTACGATCCGCCTCTTTGGTCTGTACAGATCTGAGAGGGGCAAATTTTGCCTTTGCCAAGGTGGAACAGGCGAACATGATGTATGCCCAGGCTCAGGGAGCACGTTGGGAGGGAGTCGATATCCCCCAGATCGAGCATTGGTCCACCGTTGCAGGCATCCCAATAGCATGGCCTGTTGAGATCATCCCGGGCCTGCTCAGAGCGCAGGCCACTTGCCACGTTTCTGGCTGTTCAGAAGTCGTCCTGTGCTTAGACCTTGCCAGAATTGGCGTGATCCATCCTGAGGAGGGTCCTATCAAGAGGCTGCCAGGCGAAGGGGAAGAAATAGTCGCGACGCTTCTCTATACCTTTGACGAATATCATCGCCACACCGCTCTGCGAGCCTGGCCCATTGATGGATGTTACGATGGGAGACTCTCATGCGAAACATACACATTGGCTGAGCGAGCCTTTCAACAAGGAGATTTTGCGTCTCCCTGTGAGTATTTGAGTGGAGATGTTCCTTTTTATTGTAGAATATGTAAAAAGATATACTGTCAAAATCATACCTATATCAAAGACATACCTTACTCAAACTATACAGGAGTGGATTTTCATGTTTTTTGCCCGAATGGGCATTTTATGATGTGCCTTTTTGACTAGAACCTGTTAGGGGCTGGGTAGGGAAGCAAGCAATGAAGGCCGTTTGCAAGCCTCATATGCAACAACGATTTCTTCTCGCACAAACGCCCATGGGCTGGCAGCATAATGTAGTTAAACTGGATCAACACCCGATAGCTTGTATTCTTCCCAAAGGGCTTTCAGCTTGGCGTCCAGAGAACAGAGATAATCCCTTCCCCACGTGCCGTTCTCTAACCCATCGAAAAGGTGTTCAGGCAGATCGTGCTCTATTTCCCAACAGCAGCTCCCTGCTGCTAGTGCGATGGTAGCGACCGTATCAACATCGCCAGAGAAGTCAATACACGCTTTGAGGAGTTCACTCAAACAGTTGCTCCTACCAATGGCTGTGATAGCTGCACGCACACTCATCCAGCCTTTACTTGTGACCTTGCCAATCCAGGGGGCTGCCCATTGTCCGCTTACTTGCCGTTCGAGAAAATGACCCAGATCTTTCTTCGGTCCCAAGCCATACAAGAAGTAGTGTGTCATCAAGGAAGAGGCAATCGCAGCGTTTATACCATCAGGCGTATTGTGCGTAAGGGCCGCTTGTATCGCGGAATACTTGATAACCATTGAGATTCTTGGATATATTCCAATTGGAGCCGCACGCATGGCTGCCCCACTTTTATCACTCGTTGGCTCGATTTCTTTGAGAAATTGCGTTCCGTCCTCAACGTTCTGCAGGAAGAGAAAAAATCCTCTAGCATATCCTTCTCGTGGGTCACGCTTAAAAGCATCAACAAATTTTTGTGCCAGCATTTCAGGTGCCCAGGAATCACCTGAAAGGATTGCCTCGGCAATGGCAATGCTCATTTGCGTATCATCCGTATATGATCCTGGGATTATCTTATGCCTGGGATGCTTCACAAATGTGGATAGGTTGTTGTGCCGATGAATCAGTGCAACATCAGCGTACTCAAAACCAGCTCCGTAGGCATCTCCTATTGCAAGTTCAACCAGCAACGACACCGCTCCTAGACGAGAAAACACAATAATCTACAGGCAATGTAACATACAAGCAGGCCAATGACAAGTGTGAGAGTGCTCTCACTGCAATCTCGTTGCCCAAACGTGTACATACTCTCAAATATATACTTTACATAACAATTACTGCTTCAGTACCTGCTTTCATAAGCCAGTATGACGCCTCCCACGTAAACGAGCAGGACGAGATTTTGATGTCGTGGCCCCTTCCTCTCTCGAGGACGAGAGGCTTGCCAGACGAGCAAGAGTCGAAAGAAAGGCGTCCATCTCGTCCTGACCGATGATGCTGGCCCACTCTTCCCGAAGCTCTCTGACAGCTGCTGATGCAACCTCATAAGTTGCCCAGCCTCGCTCACTGAACTGGACGAGGGTGGCACGGCCATCGCGGGCATCAGAGATGCGTTCCACATAGCCGCGCTCTTGCAGATCATTCACCAGATAAATGACCGAAGCTTTAGTAATGCCTGCACGGTTAGCCAGTTCGCTGATGTGGAGTCCATGGGGAACGAGATTTCTGAAGATAGAGAGATGAGCAGGTCGAATATCTTCAAGGCCAGCTTGATGCAGAGAGGAAAGGATACGATCGAGAATGGCCTGCAAGACCATATTCATATGCAGGCCAAGCAAGATATTTTGCTGGTTCTCAGGCATGTGTTTTTCTTCCTCCAGACCCTTGACAAATTAGGTTGATTTTCTTACTATTTTAACATATCAATATTGGTAGAAAATCTACCTAGTTTCTTAGGAGAAGGAACGGTGAAGAACACCCCATTTGACCCAACTCAATACAAAATCGCTCAACGCCAGGGATGGGACCAAGTTGCCGCTGGCTGGCGGAGCTGGTGGAAAACATTTGAACGAGCGGGCCAAGAAGTCTCCGATCACCTCGTCAGCATGGCTGAGATCACAGCTGGTCAGCGGGTTCTCGACATTGCCACCGGCATTGGCGAGCCAGCCATTACTGCAGCGCATCGTGTGGGGCCAGCCGGGGAAGTATTTGCCCTTGATTTTGCTGAAGCGATGGTAGCGATTGCACAGGAGCGAGCCACAGCGCATGGAAGAGAGAACATCACCTTTGCTATCAGTGATGCAGAGCAACTTGATCTGCCACAGCAGTCCTTCGATGCTGCCCTCTCGCGCTGGGGACTGATGTTTCTCCCCAATCTCGTCCCGGCTCTTAGCGACATACGGCAATGCTTGAAGGAAGGTGGACGGCTGGCGGCAGCGGTATGGAGCACACCAGATAAAGCTCCTGTGGCCAGTCTGGCTTTACGTGTTGTGAGTCAGCATATACAGGTTCCGCCATCTGCGCCGGGGACTCCCGGTCCCTTTAGCCTTGCCGAGGCTCTCGCACTCACTCACTCTTTGGAGCGGGCAGGTTTCAGTAATGTGCGCAGTGAACGCATCACTATCGTATGGGAATTTGCTACGGCAGAAGACTACACACGCTTTCAACGAGAGATCGCGCCTCCTATCACAGCCATGATAGCTCATCTGAGTGCCGAACAGCAGTCGCATATTTGGCAGGAGATTACAGAGGCTGCACGACGCTATGCCACGCCCGATGGAAGAGTAGAGATCCCCGGTGAAAGCATCTGTGTTGTTGGGATCGCTTGACGAAGCGGTGCCCCAACGCGATCCTCGTTGGGGCACCGCATGCATTTGATGCAGGGCCATTTGTCGGAAACGCGACACATGGGGCATCCGATTTGACCACTTCTGCACGCAATTATCCCGTTCTCCGAAACTGACCCAGATATGGCCAGGCCAGATCCGGCGTTCGGTTCCTGCTTCAGTGCAGAGAGCAAGCCTTTCGCTCGTCTTCCACCTGCTCCCCAGGCGTCACTTCCCACAGAACTTGCGGTACTCCATACGACACCTCGCCCTATGGTGCTTGAAAGGGGTGCGCACTCAAATTGGGCAAAAAACTTCACACCTTGGAGAAGCTCTTGCAAAGAATGAGAGAATGAGATATACTCAAGCTATTCCCCTCCATTCTCTTCAAGAACTTCCTCACACTTTCCCCACAACACACAGCGGTCTAGCAACATTGAGAGAAAAAACGCCGTCCATGCCAGCTCTGTATAGTAAATTGGGCCAAACCTCTGCGCATTTTTTGGCGAAACCCAGGAAATCAGCGTAAAACCCAGGAATGAACCAGGTGGGATCTGGAGAAATCGCTTCCCACCTGATTTCTTCTCCCATCATGCTGGGAATGAAGAGATCGTTGAGGGGAAAAGAGAATGCAACTGGAAACGGCGAGGGAATGTTCCAATGGGCAGTCGATCCCACGGGTGACGCAACGAAGTGTGTTCCGGGTTGAGACGTCTCCTTTGCTCCAATAGTCCCACCAAGGGGCCAGAACCAGGTGGTTCTGCTAGAATGAGCACATCTGGAAGATATGCCTGGAGATGGCAAAGCAGCTTCTTCTTCGCGCTGATCCGCATCCCCATCGGAGCATCACCAACACGAGTCTGCCATGCTCTCTGCCGCAACGCTGGCAGGTGGAGCCAGAAGGAAAGAAAACCCATGCCACGTTCCCCACACGATCAAGCGATTGTTGTACGCTTGCTTCCCCAACTCACGACGTGGTCCGTGTATCGACAAAGGAAGCATGTCACGTATAATCGGCAGGGACGAGTATCCCGTTTGGATCTGACTGGGCTTGGTCTCATCAGGCTGTTCCCAGAGATAGGCCAGCTTTCTCAGTTGCAAGAGTTGCATCTGAAATACAACCAACTCACATCTTTGCCGGGAGAACTGGGTCAACTCCCTCAGTTACAAAAGTTGTATCTGCACGTCAATCAGCTTACATCGGTGCCAGGGGAACTGGGTCAGCTCTTGCAACTGAGAGAGCTGCATCTGTACTCTAATCAGCTTACCTCGGTACCAGAGGAACTGGGTCAACTTTCCCAGCTACAGGTGCTGGATTTATCTGGCAACCAGCTTACCTCCATCCCAATGGAATTGGGATGGCTCACGCAGCTGAAAAGCCTGGACCTGATCAACAACCCGAACCTGCACTATCCACCTCCCAATGTGATCAATCAGGGAGTTGAAGCTGTCCTCACCTATCTGCGCAGCCATCAGAGTGGAAGGACGCTCGCCTTGTGATGCCGAGCAGATGCTTGTATGGAAGGAAAAGGAAGTCGATGTTTTCTCTCGGAGAACATTTTCAGCATGATGGGAGAAGAAATCAGGTGGGAAGCGATTTCTCCAGATCCCACCTGGTTCATTCCTGGGTTTCACGCTGATTTCCTGGGTTTCGCCCAAAAATGCGCAGAGGTTTGGCCCAATTTACCACTGTATAAGCATTAGGAGGCCCGCAGGCGTCTCTCGTGAGTGTCTTGACCAGGCCAAAAAGCCATTGTGAGAAGGAGGTTTCGCGATGCGAGGGCCACTTTACTCTGTTCAAGAACTTTCTATCGGCAAGATCAGCATCATGGCACGTCCACGAGGCGGCGACTGGCCTATCGACGAGATCAAAGCGTTGACATCCTGGTGTCTCTGCTGACCTCCACGGAAGTGTCTGAGTTAGACCTTACAGAAGAAGCGACGTTCTGCCACCAACAGGAAATCAGGTACGTTTCCTTTCCCACGGGTTGTGCAACGAGAACCATAACTGAACAATAAGAGGCGGGCACATGAGCGGAAACCGTGTCTCGCTTCCGAGAGAATCCGTCAAGAGATCTATGCGCGAGACAAGGAAGCGTCAGGTTGGGCATGATGTCGAGCGAAATGCGCGAATAATTCGGTAAGTGGGCTTCTGGCTCGTCCTACAGTTGTAGATGGCTTGCGATAGCATTTCGGTGTCTGTAATGGCAAAATTTTGCAAGAGCTTGATGCGTACGTCGAAAGACGCGACCAGGCCAAACGGTATGCAAAAGGAAGAGATCACTTACCTCCAAGCTCAGAAAAAAGCCGTCGAAAAATGAGTTATCCGCTGCTATTCTTTCTCAGGTTCTGCCGAGGAATCTGCTCCATTTGCTCGTTTTTGAACCAGTGCTAGAATTTCCTCCTGGAGGGAATTCTTCCCTGTCTGATCATACTCAGCACGTATCCGCTCAACCTCTTCAATGTATTTCTCCGACCAATCCCGTAGCGCCCAAATTGGTTCGATGAGCGTCTGGCCAAGCGTGGTGAGAGAATACTCTACTAGAGGAGGCACGACAGGGTACACCACGCGTTTGACCAGGCCATCGCGTTCCAATGCACGTAACGTCTGTATCAACATCTTCTTGGAGATACCCTCAATTTGAGCATGGATCTGACTAAACCGTTTTGTGCCCTGCTGTAGCGCCACAATGACCAGCAATGTCCATCGGTCAGCGATTAACTCAAGCCCACGCCGTGTTCGGCAATCCGTTGGAATGGGTTCCACTCTCTGTTTTTTGGTTACCATAGGGTGACTATAGCACTTTTTTGTTCCTCCTTACAAGAAGAAAGTCTTTTTTGTACCATTGAGGGTAACAGCTCTCTCCAATGGGGGAGAGCTTTGAGAAAAGAGTGGTGCTCTTCTCCATCGCCTCAGATGGAGAAGAGCGAGAAGAAAGAAAAGAGAATTATGCCGGAACGACGTATTGCTATCCTGGGCGCAGGACCTGTGGGGAGTACTTTGGGTCACAAATGGGCCAGAGCTGGACATACCGTTGCCTTTGGAGTCAAAGATCCGTCATCGGAGCGAGCACAAAGCTTGCGAGCGCATTTAGGAGAGCATGTGCTGATCGGCTCCCCAGCAGATGCTCTGGCAATGAGTGATATTGCCGTGCTTGCCGTGCCAGGGGAGGTGGTCGAGGAACTTGTTACCACCCACGCTCACCTGTTGGATCATAAAATTGTCATTGAAGCAGCAAATAAACTTCCACACATTCAGAAAACGTTGTCTACCAAAAAATGGGCTGATCATGAGCCTCTGACGAGTTTGAGTACCCTTCAAGCTCATGCTCCTCACGCTCAGGTCTACCGGGCCTTTAACTCCTACGGGTGGGAGCCGTTTGCCGATCCACTCTATCAGGGTGTGCAGGCGGATTTGTTCTACTGCGGTCCTGAAGGTGAGGCACGGACAGTGGTTGAGCAACTCATTACCGAGGTCGGTCTGTGCCCGGTGCGACTTGGTGATGTGGATCAGGTCGAAGTGGTAGACGATGTCTTACGGCTCTGGGTGACGCTTGCACTTCTCCAGGGCAAGGGACGCGATCAAGTTGCCTTGAAGGTGCTGACCCGTTAGTTCTGAACAGCAGTTCGCTGAAAAGCCTGGCAAAGAAAGAGAAAGAAAATGGCAGAGACATTGATGAAAGCTGTAGTGGTACCTCGCTTCGGCGGGCCAGAGGTGCTTGAAACTCGCGATATGCCCATTGGGGAGCCGGGATCGGGACAGATTTTGATCCAGGTTGCCTATGCAGGGGTGAACAATACTGATCTGTGGTCTCGCCAGGGACGTCATCGCCCAGCCTTGCCCTTTATTCCTGGCTATGAGGTTGCCGGGACGATTCGAGCATTGGGGGAGGGGGTGGAAGGATTTCGTGTTGGGCAGGACGTTTCAGCCCTCACCGTCGGCGGTGGCTACGCGGAGTTTGTGCTCGCACAGGCCGCCCTTACCTTTCCCCTGGATACGTTCGCAAGCAAGATCGATCTGCAACAAGCCGCTGTCTTCCCGACCGTAGCCCTCACGGCCTATGGGATGCTCCAACATTCGGCCAGGATGCGTGAGGGAGAGAGCATATTGATTCATTCGGCTTCAGGTGGGGTAGGCATGGCAGCAGGGCAAATTGCGCGCGCCTTGGGAGCGCAGCTCGTGCTAGGCACCATCGGCAACGAAAAGCATGCCGCCTCTGCGTGCTCATTTGGATACGACCAGATCTTCCCGGTCAATGGGTTCGAGCAGGCCGTGATAGAAGCGACGGATGGCAAGGGAATCGACATCGTGCTCGATGCACGCGGAGAGCCGACACGCAGTCAAAGTCTGAGCGTGCTTGCTCCCCTTGGTCGTCTCGTGGTCTTTGGGGATGCCAGCGGAAATCCCGAGAAGCTGATTTCCCCCAACGAACTGTGGCGCTCGAACAAGGCGGTGGTTGGCTACAGCATCACCACGCTGAGTCAGACCACACCGCATCTCCTCACCACAATGGCCAGGCAAACCCTTCAGCTCATGGCTGAGGGCGCTCTCAAACTGGCCATTTCCGAGACACTCCCACTCTCGCAAGCTGCGGAGGCGCATCGACGCATCGAAGCCCGCTCCCATGTCGGCAAATTGCTGTTGCAGGTAAGAGAGCAAACAAGCGAAGGTGGCTGACTTCTGTCGGCCTCTGTACCGAGAGGAGGCGATCTCACTCTTCTTCTTGAACTGCCTCTCGCAACCTGTGGCGATTGGAACTCCTCAAGGAAACGCACAGATTCGACAAGAGAGCATGGGAAGCCGAGAGATCCCTGCTAGATTCCCTTCGCAGGGATCTCTTTTTCTCAGAAGGAGAGATGTTCACGGTACGTGCGAGGTTTCTAGCACGCCTTGGGAGCAAACCAATCACACATATATCTCACAGATTGCCTAAATTGACACAAGGAGGATACTCTCGTAGCATGACGCGTTCTTCGGTAACCATCCAGATTACGCCAGAACCCCACATGTCCACAGTAGTTAGCCATCCTCACGCTCACTTTCCATGATACTTTTAGTGGTGCATCCACCAAATTAACGGACATTGGCCGGGATGGCAATCCCAGATGAACGACGATGGCGATGACGCCGCCTTCGCCCCCAAACGAAAGGATGACGATGAGCGTTCCAGTAAACTGTCGCTCGATCAATAGCATCGCAGACCTGTTCCCAGGTCTCGAAGCGCCGCCCTTTGAGCGCCAGGGAACGCAGCGTTTTCCACCAGGGCTCAATCAGGTTCAAGTAAGCGGCATAGATCGGCTGGAAGACGAATTCCCAACGCGGATACTGCAAAGCAAACAGCAGGACATCGGTTGCCCGATGCATTGCCAGATTATCCAAGATCGCGTAGATGCGTTCGATGCTTTGGGGAACCCACTGCTCAACCTGGTTGAGAAAATCGATCCAGTTTTCCGTCGTTCGCCGGTCGTAGGGCCTCGTCAACGCCTCGCCAGTGGCAGGTTGAAAGGCACCAAAGATATACCCCTTGGCCCGGCGTCCATAGTCGATCTCCTGGCTGGCCCGCTCGGCGGGCTTGCCCTTCTCTGGAGCGGGCTGAGCATGAACCAGTTTCTTCCCCAGAAAACTTTTCGCCGACTCAGGGCCCATTTCATCGAGATTCACGACGGTGCTCCTCTTTGGTGGAACCGTGTAGAGGGTGGTGATGACCCCCTTTTTTTGGCGAAGTCGGGATCAACCCGTTCGCCAAACCAATGCTCATCTTTGCGCCATCGCAGCCCTTCCGCCTGCAAGATTTCGTTGATCCGGCTGCGCTTGATGGCGATCCCTTTTTCCTCATTGAGGTACACCTCAAGCCGATCTAGGGTCCAGTGCCCAAAGGGCAAACCGAGGTCATCGGGCTTGGTAAGAGCGGTCGCCACCACGACTGAGACCTCCTGGGGACTATATGTTGGCGGTCGCCCGGTTCGGTCCTCATCAAAGAGTCCAGGTAATCCTGCCTCGTTAAAGCGATGGAGCCAGTTGCGCACGGTATTCTCCGCGACTCCTAACCGGGTTGCGATCTGGGGAACACGCTGTTGTTCGCTCGCCCATTGCACTATCTTGGCTCTTTCTACCTGCCTTGCTGGCGCTGTTCTAGAACGGCTCAAATGCTCTATCATCTTGCTTTCTTCGTCAGTCATCGCTCGTACTTGTAAAATCTTTGGCATGGAACACCTCACTTTTGAGATGTTCCTATTTTACCATTACTTGGTGGATGCACCATTTAGCCCACTCGCTTCTATGTATTCCTCTTGAATGCTTTCTCAAAGCATTCACCTACTAAAAAGCAGTCATGCATATTAACCCAACAATATGCCTAACACCTATTATATGCCATTTACAGAATATAACCCACATTCCGCAGTTTTAATCTGAAAAAAAATAGAATTGTTGAGAGGCAGGCCCCAATAAAGAAAGGATCTGATGATGCAATGGTTGCAAGCGGAGGACAAGCGATTGCGTGGTGGCTGCGGTGCGGATGTGCAACAATTCAACGCCTTCAAAGCATTGGAAGACCCAGCGCATCGTCGGTCGAGCCGTGGGCTTGTTGACTTGATTGGGGATAGTTTGCCCAGTTGCCTCTAATTGCTCACGCAAGCGATGTTCCGCCAGACGGTACACCAACAAGGCAAGCACCATGATCAAGCTCAGGGCCACGATGCGTTCTGGCTTTTTCACAAAAACCGAGGACGCCAGGAACAAGGGATCTTTCAGGAACCGGAAGCCCCGTTCGACGCTTCCCTGTTCCAGATACAGGTTGATCAACGCATCGTTGGATATCTCGGCTTCATCCACCACATTGCTGGCAATGACAAAGCAGGCTTTGCGCTGGGCGAAGGCCAACAGTTTGCTTTCGTTGAGGAGAACCTGGGGCGTGACACTCCAACGCACCCCGCTTGGCTGCGCATTGCGTGCAGGACGGCCTCGTCCTTCAAAAACCGCCTGGCTCTTCAGTTCCATCGAGGCATCCAGCCACTGCGGCAGCCCTTTGAGACTTTGTTCCCAGGCCTGTTGCGCATCCTCTCGGCAGGCAAATGCCTTCGTGCTCACATGCCACACCTTCTTGCTCCACATTTCCAGTTGCTTGTCGGCCTGCTTGCGCGCCGTCTGCAACGCTCGCTTGATCCCAGCATCACTGCGAACGATGATCCACCGCTCAGGCCCCTGAGGCAGATCCATGTGCTGCACGACCAGGTGACGAATTCCATCGGCACTGGGTTGCCACGCCTCCTCGTCTTGCATCACGGCGGCTTTGGCTTCTTTGCTCGTTTCGGGGACGCGACTGACCCACCGTACCCCAGTTTGATTGAGCTGGCGCATGTTCTCTGCACTGTAGAGGCCACTATCGGCCACGTAGAGCGGGTTTTCCTCGGGTTCTGTCTCTTGCAATTGGGCATGCAGGTCGGCAATCACCTTGATCAGGCTCTCTTTATCGCTGCGGTTGCCCGAAAGCGGCTGCAAAAAGAGCGGAATATCCCCTTGATGGGTGGTCGCCAGAGCCAGCATCCACTGTTTGAGATCTTCGCGATGATCGCGCGAGTAGCCATAGGTGACTGCAATGACGTGCTCATGTTCCTGCTCGGTTTCATAGGCTCCATTCACCGAAAACGAGGTCGTATCCACATGCACGTGCTGGGCTGTTATCCCAAAACGTTGCCGGGCCTGATGGGCAATGCCAGCGAACACCGTGGTCACATCGTGCTCATAGAGCCAATCAAGGGTACGTCCCAGGCAATCATCATTGAGCATGTCCGCGCTGATGCCGGCTCCCAAGAGGTGCGCGACCGGTTTATTTTCGAAGAATTGTGGCACCAGATAGAGCTGACGATTGGCAAAGCCCAATCCATTGAGAATCATGGCGACAGTGGAGGTCCCGTAACTCACTGCGCGCTGTTGGTTGGGTTCCAAGGCATCCAACCACTGCGCCAAGCCCAATTCCTGGCACACGCCCGCCACAATGCCCAAATGGTCCAAACGTTCGTTCTGGTAATCCTCAGCTCGTTGCATGCTTTTTCTACTCCTTGCGCGTTCTGAGATTACCTTATCCAATTTCAGTTTTCCTGTCAATTACCCTGCGGAATGTGGGATATAATACAACAAACCTAATATTTCGCACAAAAACAATAATATACATGTTTAATCCAAATTTTCCCGCTAATGCAACACATAAAAATACATCGCAGCAGATTTATTCATCATCGTGAAAAACGATACTCTCTCTGCCCCCGACACCAAACAGAGTGCAGGCTAACGCCTCAAGAATGGGAATTGCTAAAGTAACTTATGGGTAGTGCTTGCTGAAATCGTCTGAAGCACATTGCCTGAGAGAAAGAATTTTCTTGCCTTCCAAACCAACGATGCAGATTTTCCGAGGAAAGCAAGTGGAAGCAGTACACCTATGATCAACGGAGCCTTATCAAGGCTAGCATGTTCTCACACATACGCGTGTCTCCGGGATCAAAAAGACCAGGATTCATGTTATTGATAATATCAATAATTGATATTATCAATAAAAAAGGTACCACCTACTCCCAAAGCGCGAACATGACAGAGAACTCGGAGGCACAGTGACAAATGGCTGTTCTTGAGGATACCTTCTTTCAACAATTGGCGGCTGTCTGTTCTGAATCCAGACACGCCTTTGATCGTCATGTTGGCATGAGTCAGCTCCGACGGCAACTGCTGATCCTGTTGTCCGAGCTCGGCGAGATGAGCCATGCTGCTTTACAGCACCACTTAGCCATTGATGGAGCCACGATTACTCGTCTGGTCAAGCAATTTGAGTCCGAAGGAGTACTCAGCCGTCGCCTCGATCCCCAGGATAATCGCTACACGCTCGTCTCTTTGACGGGTTCTGGTCAGCAAACCGTTGCTGCCCTGAGCGCGTCACACCGCCTCTTTCAGACACAGCTCCTTGCTAATATCCCCAAAGAAGAGCAAGAGACGGCGCGACGCGTTCTCCAACACGTACGTGCCAACATACGCACGCTTCAGGGTGAGCAACCATAAGTGCATGGGCAGTACACAAGCAATCGATCAAAAAGACAAGCATCATTCAGCGGAAGGCAACAAAGTCGCGCTACGAGTCACCGTTCACGGCGTTCCCACGCCTCCGGGAGAGCCTCTCCCTCTTATTCTGGAGATTTTTCGCATCGAAAACGGACGCGTAGCCGAAATCTGGGGAGCTGGAACATTGCGCAGACCCGATGCATAACCTATCCCGCAGATAGGCGATACATGGAGAGGAGTGAGCACATACTGCCAAAACCCAGGCGAGAAGCCCTTCCCCCTGTCCAGCCCAACCTATCTTCTGGTTCGTTCTCCGAAGCCGTGCCGAACTTCCCGCAACCGTTGCACGTCGCGCATCGGGGGAGCACCGAAGAGGCCTTTGTACTCACGATTGAAGTGGGAGGCATCCTGATAGCCCACGCGATAGGCCGCTACTTGAGCATCGAGGTCTTCCGAGAGCATCAGACGTCGTGCCTCCTGGAGTCGCAACTGCTTCTGGAATTGCAGAGGGCTCAGCGTTGTGACGGCTTTGAAGTGGTGGTGGAATGCTGAGATGCTCATACCCAGTTCGTGCGCGAGAGTCTCAACGCGCAGTGGCTGGTCGAAGTTTTGACGGAGTCGCGCAACTGCTTGGCTGATATGGGAGGTATAGCCATCCTGAATCGCCAGGTGCCGGAGTCTGCCGCCCTGTCCTCCCTTTAGAAGCCGATACATAATTTCCCGTGTGATCAGTGGCTGAAGAATCGGCGCTTCGTCAGGGGTATCCAAGAGCCTGGCAAGCCGAACGATGGCATCCAGCAGATGGACATCAAACAGGCTGACGTCAATGGCCCTCATATGAGCAGTGCCGGGAGGCAACGTGTAACTCGCCTCAAGCATCACTGCACTGACAAGGGTGGGGTCCAGTTCCAGGCGAAGACCGAGGTAGGGCCGCTCCTTCGAGGCTTCCAAGACCTGAGCGATATCAGGCATTTCGACGGTGATAAGCAGGTAATGCATGGGATCGTACTGGTAGCGGCTCTCACCGAAAAGCACCTCTTTGCTTCCCTGAACAGTGACACACAAGGATGGCTCAAGGACACTGTGATGCTGCTTGAAAGGGGTGGAGGAGCGGGACAGATGCAGTCCCTGGAGCGGCTGGTAGGTTCCATCGAAACTGATGGCCTGCCCAATTCGCTCACTCAGTTCTTCGCGATTGGCTGCGAGCCTCTTCGCTTCGCGTTCTGCAGGCTTGTGGATCATGACACTCATCGGAACCTCTCCTCTGGTTTATCGCTGGCAGGTCTGGAAGACGTGCAGAATCAGACAATCATTGGCGAGAATCATTCTATCACTCGGTATGAAGGTGCGTCTATAATGACCACCAGGGGAGCAGGTAGCAACCTCGAACAGCTCTCGGGCGAGCCTCCGAAGAGCAAAGGAGAAGGACTGAGAGAGATGGAACTGAAAGAGGTTCTTCCATATCTGGCGTTCTATGCTGGCTAACCAACTATCCAAAGGAGAGAGATATGGAGTACAAACAGTTAGGCAAATCAGGGTTGAAAGTTTCACGGATCATTTTGGGCTGTATGGGTTTTGGTGACCCCTCACTTGACACGTATAACGCGCTTAAATGGGCGATCGGGATCGACGAGGCTCGGCCCATTCTTCAGCAAGCTCTGGAAGCGGGGATTACGACGTTTGATACGGCTAACTCATATTCGCTCGGTGTCAGTGAGGAGATTGTCGGCCAAGTCCTCTTTGAACTGACCAGGCGCGACGACGTAATTCTTGCGACCAAAGTCTTTTTTCCGATGGGGTCTGGTCCCAAAGATGCTGGACTCTCTCGGGGCGCTCTCTTTGCGCAAGTCGAGCAGAGTTTAAAGCGACTCAAGACGGACTACATCGACCTGTATCAGATTCATCGCTACGATCCCAACACCCCGATAGAAGAAACGCTGGAAGCCTTGCACGATCTGGTGAAGAGCGGCAAAGTGCGCTACATCGGAGCAAGCAGTATGCACGCCTGGCAGTTTGTTCAAGCGCAGTATGTGGCTGATTTGCATGGCTGGACCCGCTTTGTCTCGATGCAAGACCATTACAACTTGCTCATGCGCGAAGAAGAACGGGAAATGGTGCCGTTCTGTCTCGACCAGGGGATTGGGGTGATCCCGTGGAGTCCGCTGGCGCGAGGCCTATTAACTCACGAGTGGAATGCACCAACCAAACGCAGTGCGACCGACCAGTTTACGAACCCCATCTACTCCAAGACGGAGGAAGCCAACCAGCAGATCGTCGAGACCGTGAGAACTATTGCCCAAGAACGCCAGGTTCCCATGGCGCAAATCGCTCTGGCATGGCTGCTGCAGAAGGAGGCGGTGACTGCGCCTATTGTTGGTGCGACCAAACCACAGCATCTGACGGACGCTGTCGCGGCTGTTGAACTCAAACTGAGTGACGAAGAAATACGACGGCTCGAAGCACCTTCCATCCCCTAGCATCCGGGCCGCGTTTTTAGTGATCAGGAACCATTTGCTGGTCTGACCGTTGACTGGATGGAACAGGAAAGCTTTGAACATGACCAGGCCGAATAAAAGGAAACCGTCATAAATAGGCCCGGCACTAGAGGGATAAAAAGAAGAAGCCTGTAACCAGGAGGGGAAACAGGCTTCTTCTCATACGTAAAATGAATCTCGAAAATGCTAACATGCGGGATTCTACTTTCAGTATACTCATCCTTGCAAATCAAACAAAAAGAAGGCCCCTGGTTTTGATTCCAAGGGCCTTCCATATACAACATGAACTATCTCTTTTCTCACTATAGCCCTCCCCACAAAAAGAGAGTAACTACCGGGGTATTGGTAGTACTCTCTTTAACACAAGCTTTTGTGTTGAAAATAACATAACATTTTGTTGCACGAAATGTGACACATCGGATCAGGTGGAATGCAAGAAGAAATGGCAGTTCTGGCGCGCGTCATAATTTCCTAGATACCAGCGGAACGCGGGCGAACCGTGCCATGCACGCGCCAGGTTGGCGTGCACACGTCGCGACTCCACCCGCGTTCGTCTTGCTCGATGTTGTGCCCATTCCGTGATGGGCAGCGAAGCCCGCTGATTCAGAGGATCATGGGCAGAGCGTCATCGCTGCTACTCCTTGGATCATTCCTTCTCGCCACAGCAGCACCTGGTGCCGCCCTTCCCATTGGGCCGCTTGCTACCGCAGCCGCTGTGGGCGCCGATGCCGCACGCACCGCAGTACATGGCCGGCGAAGGGCTGGTGCCCATGTACCCAGTTTCGCCGATCAGCTCGGCGATGATGCCGCCGAACTTCTTCTTCACCTCCTCCTCGGGCAGCGCCTCAGCGAGGAGTGTTTGGGAAGTACACATCGCACTTCCCTCCCTTCTTGGGATCGGTTGGATGGAACAAAACACGAGCAATCGGTTTGGCCAATCCTTCTCTGTTGCTGAAGGAGGTTCATCTGAACGAGACAAGCGGCCAACTCATCTTATGGTTCCTCCTGTCTCCTCCGCGATGTCTCAACGATCAAGACACACGAAGGAACTGCGTACGGGGATGAACCAGAACCCGGTCATCTGCCAACTCGCGTGCAAGTTGAGAGATGACAACCAATTCACTCAGACCACCAGTATAACAAGTGCGAGTCATCAGAAAACAAACGCAAATGATCCCCCTGGCTCAATCCCATTGAACCAAAGTGGGTCCATGGCAAGCGGAACGTGGTCAAGCTCAATGGCCTGCTTTCTGCCCATCTATAATCTTGCACCAGGCTGGCTGCTTCGCACTACAATCTATAAGAGACGCTTTATCGACGAAAGGATTTCGCTATGCAGCCGCTCACAAAGCGCTTTACAGATATATTGGAAAATTATCGTTTCTCACGCCCCTTCTGGCTTCTTGCCGCAGGATCATTTATCAATCGAGCAGGCCGCTTTGTTGCGCCTTTCTTCGCTATATACCTCACATCATCCCTGCATTTCACGATCAGCGAAGCAACACTGGTCATCTCGATTATGGGCCTGGGATCGCTGGCCTCGGGCATATGTGGTGGTGTGCTCTCAGACATTATTGGACGCAGACCAACCATCCTGATAAGCCTGCTCATAGGTGCGGGTATTCTACTGGCTCTGGGATTTGCGTCACACATTGTACTTATCACTGGACTAGCTTTGCTATATACGTTTTTCGCCGACCTTGCTGCGCCAGCGATATCGGCGGCGGTCGCCGATACAACGCCCACTCAGAAGCTTCCTCAAGCCTATAGCCTGCGTTATTGGACAAACAATATCGGGTCAGCGATAGGCCCGGTCCTGGCGGGCCTACTGGCCCCAATCTCATATCTGCTACTCTTCCTGGGGGATGCGCTAACAACCTTTTGCTTTAGCCTCCTGATCTGGTTTGGGCTACCTGAGACGCATCAGCCACGCAAGGCCGCCACCAAAGAGCATGTAGACAATCGACAGCATCTCAGCATCGCTCTGAGCGATCCCTGGCTATGGAGTTACGCACTCCTGGCCTTCCTCTTCGATTGTGTGTATATGCAATCCATGACTGCGATACCGCTGGATATGCAGGCACACACACTGAGTCCATTCGCATATGGCTCCATCATGGGAATCAGTGCCGTGGAGGTCGTCCTGATCAGCTTACCTGTGACTGCGCTCTGCAACCGTTTTTTTCCCAACACCTCGCTGAGTATTGCGGCGCTGTTACTGGGAATTGGTATGGGCCTCTTTAGCATGCTACATACCTATCAAGGCTTTTTGCTGGGCGTCGCCATCTGGACCCTTGGCGAGATACCATACTTCCCCACCTCGGTCGCCATCATCGCGGATATATCGCCAGCACACCTACGTGGCACGTACCAGGGCATATTCCAGACGATACGCGCCGTAGCGGTAGTGGTCGCGCCCGGGCTAGGTGGCTTTGTCATGCAGCAATTCAATGCTGCCTTCCTCTGGCAAATCTGCTTTGTGATTGGGCTGCTGGTCGCAACAGGCTACTTTGCGGTAGGACGTTTACATCATCGCTATAAAAGCCGCGCCGTGTTGCCAGTTAACAATAACAATCACGCACTGCCCTTCCCCAAGAGTCTACCATCTTCCGAAAAGTCTACCATTCTCGTGAAGGGTCTACCATTGCATATTGATGAGCCCCAACACGCGCAGGCACATACGCACGCACGCGGTGAATTCACTCATTCACTCAATTCACTCCCATCACCCAAAAATATAAAGTAACCATTCAGGAGATCTAGATTGAGGTGCCCAATGCTGACATGGATGCCAAACTGTTCTTGCAGAGCCACTTGCACCTCATGGCTCTGCGGCTCTTGATTGGCGCAGCAGAAAGCCAGCAACCATTGGAGCACGGCTTCTCGCAGTTTTGTTGGATGCCCATGTCTCCGATCCTGGAAGGCGACTTCTCCTCGTGTCTGTACCGCTTGCACCAAACGATACGCCGTCAATCTACTCATGTGAAGTCCTGCCGCTGCCTTGTGCCAGGGATATCCCACTTGCATGAGCATGACCAAATGCGTTTTTGCTGCTTGATCGTGTTCCTTGTCTCTTGCTTCCTGCTCTTCCATACGATTTTCCCTTTCACTGTTCGCCATCCACGCCTCCGGTGCGCTGCGTGACCTCGTGGGGGTTCTGCTGCATCAACGACACAATATGCGCTACTGTCTATGACCAGAGCTACTGTGAGGGTGACAGCGTGTCTGCGTGATGTCTCAGCACGCGGTCATCCTCGTGCCTTACAGGAGGGGTGTCTGGCCAAGCACCTCTTGCAATCTCGCGGCGAAGGCCCTCGGATGACTGACGTAGCCCACATGGTGCCCGGGAAACTCCACAACGGTCGTTCCAAGCTGGTCCGCCATTACGACTGCATTCTGGTATCCGACATACGCTCGTCCGCTCTCTCCAGCAGCAATCAAGATCCGAGTTTGGATCAAAGCGGATCTGAGTGCGGTGAAATCGAACTGGTAGCGGTCGTACATGGCAAATTCCCGCTTCAGTAAGAACAAGGTGTTCTCAAGGGGTCGCTCTCCTTGTTCTGGGAGGTCGGCATCTGGCTCCCGGTCATCGTAGGTCACCCCGATCTGTGCCATGAATTGCTGCATCGCCGAAGTCGCACCCTCACGGCGAGCGATTTCTCGGATGGTATCGTGGCGCTCTTCTAGCCCAGACATCAGATGAGATGGAGGCTCGTGCGCGATCAGCGCCCGCACTTGTTCGGGATAGCGTGCGACCAGGTCGAGCCCGACGACCGCACCGCCGCTGCTCCCAAACACATACGCCGGTTCGGATGTGACCGCAACCAGCAGGTGGTGAACATCGTCACTATGCATCTCCACCTGCTGTTCTTCCTCTGGATTGTCGAGTGTGCTACGGGAGAGGCCCCGGCGGTCGTAGGTCACCACGGTGTATTCTCTTTCGAGATACTTGGCGATGCCGTTGAAGGCGCGGGCATCACCACCTCCACCATGGATCAGAAGCAGGACGGGGCCAGAGCCGCGTACCTCGTAGGCGAGATGTGCACCAGGCACACGCAAGGTGCCGCTTTTCGTTGAACTCATTTCACTTCCTCACTTCGTTTCTCTGTCTCAACAGAACATGCTCCATCGCTCTCTGTGTTTCTCCAACGCGCTCCGCGCATCGTGGAAGACGAAAAACAAGAGACACCGAGGCACGTTATGGTTGAAGCAGACGCAAAAAAATATTCGCATCAGGAAAATGTTCCTGATAGTGTTCAGGATCATACACTGCCCATCTGGTTAAGCCGTCAACGCAGGCGAAAATAGCTCTCACGAGTTGATCGGGATCACCTGCCACTACCTCGAATGTCTCCTGGCCCTCGACGATCAGTTGCCTTAACGTGCTTTGTAAATCCTGGCTCTGCTTGCGTACCAACTCGCGTAGTTCGTCTGGTGCCGTCTGAGAACTAAGGACTTGACCCAAAAGCAGGAAAGCTTCGGGGTGTCGTCGGCTCTCTACAAACGCTGAAAGCAGCCATTTCAAACGTTCCCCTGGCGTCCCCGGCATGTCCCAAACGCGTTGCTGATCCGCAGAGGGAGCTTGCAGAGCCTGCTTGACGAGCGCAGAAAAAATCGCTTCCTTGTTGGCAAAGTACCGATAGGCCAATCCATGACTAACCCCGGCCTCAATGGCGACATCATCTACAGTTGCCGCCAGACCTTTCCGCGCAAAGATACGTTTGGCAGCCTCCAAGATATGTGCGCGTTGCTCTTCACGAATGTGTTGCTTCGCTTCTGCTGTTCGAGGCATCGCTTTCCCTCCTTCTTAATTGTGACTGACTTAGTCAGTCACAATTATAGGTGCTCACTTCCAGGTTGTCAAGGATTTAGCGGAGAGGATCAACCCGGAAACGAAGCTGTATTGGAGAGAAAGAACGTGGTGAGTGCGTGTGCGAGGTGATGACAGAGGACAGATATGGGAAATCTTCACATGGTTCCGAGGCGATGGGAAGCTGTCTCGTTCTAGATGTGCAAAAACGTCGAGTGGCCTGAAATCCTGGAGTTCTATTGCTGAAAAAACATATACACAACACACAAGAAGAATGGAACATCTTTGAGAAGGGATTTAGTGCTCATGTCTGAGATTGAGGTAGCCCCTTGCCCAAAATGTGAGGAAAACCGCACGACGGTAGAAGTATTACATGGGGGGCTGTATTTTAACCAACCGAAAAAGAATGCAGGTGGTGTACTTGGGCTTGGAGGGGAAAATACTTCAAGCATCCAAGCTCTTGTTTGTAGCAATTGTGGTTATGCAGAACTTGATGCAGTTGAACCGGATAAGCTTATACCAGACTGATAAAAACGGTCTGGTAGTATAGCCGACCCTTACAGCAGGTGCTATAAGGGCTGGTTATACCAACAATAATGTGTGAGGGCGACAAGGAATCATAGCTATAAGCCCGTCGCCTCAGGTTCTGGAAAAGCGACGAACCAATAGACTGCACCGCTACGTGTATCGGGTTCGCCTTTGACCAGGTGCAGGCCACTTTCGTCAAACTGGGTGCCAGCGCGGTAGGAAAGGACCTTGCCCAGCTGCCGCCTGAAGTCGCCTTTCTGGATGTCCGCCAGGTCATCTAGGAGGGTATTGTTGAGGCTTGCCAGGGTTCCTTCTCGTCCTCGAGTGTCGATCCTGCCTTGATATCCCTGGCCAGCAACGACGCCAGAATCTGGCTGTGCTAATAATGCGCGTATCAGGCATGGAGGGAAGCCGCTCACAGGAGCGCGTTTTCGTCTTGCTCCTGCAGGGCCTGCGCATTGTCCAGGAAGCCTTCGACCTTCAAATGTCGCGCGGCAGTGCGTGCCTCATGGGTCTTCAGAGAGAGCGCATATGACTAGACGGCCCAGTTCACACACAGCTAACACAGAAAACTGGGTGAACCTTTCGATTTACCAACCGTGGCTGTTTGTTGTATTTATGAATGCTTCTTGAGTTTGCCTCCGGTACTATAACAAGAATATACCTGGATAAGCGCTTTTTGTAGTGTTTTATCACATGAAGCCCTCAGCTTATTTTTGCTTAGCTTAGATATTTTTAAGGACCTAAGACATTTACGTAAAAGGAGGTAACTCAATGAAGCCCTCAGGATGTACCAAAATTGTTTGCCTTACTGCATTCAGTTGCGCGCTTGCCCTACTACTGCTAACCAGTACTGCACATTCAGCATCAGCCGCTAGTACAACTACTACACTGCCAAGTAAGGCTGTAATGGAGCCAGGCAGCCCCTATCCCTATGGATATCCTGGCGCTAGATATCCTGGCGCTGGATATCCTGGCGCATACTTTCCTGGCTTCGTCCATGGCCCCTATGGCCCATCGGGATTTCCTACCTCACGTTATGCTAGTCCCTACAGATATCCTAGACCCTACAGATTTTATAGGCGCTATGGATATCCTAGACCCTACGGTCCTAGCTATGGATATGCTAACCCCTTTCCCATTCCCTATCTCTATGGGCCATAGAGGCTAGGATATCCATAATCATCGCGACAACATAACCTCTATAAAGTAGCCAGGGTATCCTCTCCATTACTGGCTACTATGATCTCTGCCGACGTGGCTATGGTAGAAGGTAGAGATCATAGTAGCCTCTCCATTAGCTGGCTATACCATCTTTGTTATCTTCGCCGCCGGAATTCGACGGTAGGATGATCAGAGCCGTAGTCGTCAAGAATGGTCACTTCGCCATTCTCTTCGGGGCACCAATCCAGTCTTGCGCCGTAGTGTCTCTCGGTTCCTCCTGGCCCTATCGGCAAGCCGCCCTATGGAACGCTGACCGCGTGCGTTATTGGCTTCTATGTGCTGGTGGTTGACTATCTGGGCGCGCTCTTTCGTACCAGTGGGAATCTGCTTATCGAGCTTCTCGCCACTGGCCTGATAGCGGTGTTGTTTCAACCGCTGCCCAACTGGCTTCAGCGGAGCGCGAACCGACTGCTCTATGGCCTGCGCGATGAGCCGTATGTGGTATTGGCCAGGCTTGGACGGCGCTTAGAGACGACACTGGACTCTGATGCCGTCCTGCCTACGATCGTAGCGACGATCAAGGAGGCACTCAAGCTCTCGTACGCAGCCATTGAAGTGAAGGAAGGGGCAGCTTGGTGCTCGTTGCCTCCGCTGGTTCTCTTTCAGCGCGAGAGGCTCTGCGGCTGCCTCTGGTGTACCAGAGCGACTCAGTGGAAACACTGCTTATCGCGCCTCGTGGAGGCGATGATACGCTCACACCCGCTGATGTGCGCCTCTTAGATGATCTGGCCCATCAGATCGGGATCGCCATCCACACGGTACGTCTGACCCATGATTTGCAGCGCTCACGTGGGCACCTCGTAACGGCACGAGAAGAAGAGCGGCGCAGGTTGAGGCGCGACCTGCACGATGGCCTGGGGCCACTACTGAGCGCGGTCATGCTAAAAGTGGGCTGGTGCGTACGCTCTACCTACGCGAGCCTGCTACGACCGATGCTTTGCTGAACCAGCTTGAATCAGAAATTGAACTGGTCATCGCAGATATTCGGCGCCTAGTTGATAATCTTCGCCCCCCAGCGCTTGACGAACTGGGGCTCTCTGGAGCCATTCATGAATATGCAACCAGGCTCGGGGTGAGGTGCAGACACTCAAAGTCATGGTGGAAATCCCCTCCTCACTGCCTCTGCTCCCTGCCGCCGTAGAAGTCGCAGCCTATCGGATTGTGCAGGAAGCCGTAACGAATATCATTCGTCGTGCCCACGCACGCACATGCCAGGTACGTCTCCTGGCGGCTGAGACCCTTCAGATTGAGGTGCAGGATGATGGCACTGGCCTTGGGGAAACACACCAGGCTGATGTCGGACTTACCTCGATGCGCGAACGAGCGGAGGAATTGGGAGGCTCGTTCACGTTGAAAAAAGCCTCTCCCAGTGGAACATTGCTTATCGCGCATCTCCCATTGGTGGAAAATAGCACCAGGACAGGTGCGCACAGGTAAAGGATGAAGGATATGGACGCTTTAACGGTTCTCATTGTGGATGATCATCAGTTCTTTCGTGATGGTGTGCATGCGCTCCTGGACGCCCAGCCTGACATGGAATGTGTGGGGGAGGCGAACACTGGCGAAGAGGCAGTGCGTCTGGTAGTAGAGGTGCAGCCGGATGTTGTCCTCATGGATGTGCAAATGTCCGGCATGAGCGGTGTGGAGGCGACACACCAGATCGTGGGCAGTAGTCCGCACGTTCGTGTGTTAGTCGTTACGATGTTCGAGGACGATGCACTCGTCTTCGCAGCGATGCGGGCTGGGGCACGCGGCCATCCCCTCAAAGGGGCCAAACAGGCAGATATGGTACGCGCCATTCGCGCTGTTGGCAATGGTGACGCAATCTTCAGTGCGGCGATTGCTGCCAAACTGGTTGACTATTTCGCGGTACTGCAGCCGAGTCACTCCGCGCAGGTCTTTCCCCAATTGAGTAACCGTGAACGTGAGATTCTCGCGCTGCTGACCCAGGGCTACAAAAACGTAGAAATTGCTGACCGGCTGGTGATTAGTCCAAAAAGCGTGCGTAATTATGTTTCCAATATTATCAGCAAACTCCAGGTCGCCGATCGCGCGCAGGCTATCTTACAAGCAAAGGAAATGGGATTGGGGGGTGAAGGCAAGGGCAAGAGAAACTCACCGTCCAGATGAAATCTCCCCTCCCTGAGCACTTGGAAGAAGAAGCCTGTCTTCTTCCTTATATATATGTTCAACTCTTGTTACTTTTTTTGACGAGAAAGACGTGGTCAGAAACGGTTACCCATCGCGAGAAGGGGCTTCGAGCCTTGCCATCTGGCAGTTAAACGCGTAGAGAGGCGCTGCGTCCTCATTACGTCGTTGTTCATAATCGGCCAGCGCCTCTTGCAGAGAACATGTATTGGAGAGCCCATTCTCGACCGCGTCGGCAAGCAGTTGAGCATCCCGGAAGGCGTCACTCATCCCATGCGCCAGAATAGGATCTTTGCAATGGCCCGCATCTCCAGCCAATGCCCAGCCTGGCCCAGAGGAACGACGGAAAAAGTTGGGAAGGTCCCCCGTTCCAATGAAGCGTTCCGCTTGCTCGCCCTCTCCTAGCCGCGTGGCAAGATGTGGAGTATACTGCTCAAGTGTCTCCAGAAAGTGACCTTTGATATCGCGCCGAACTTCATCAAACTGGGCGCTCGGCCATTGCACGGCAACCACAACTTTCTTGTCATGAGTGGGAAAGGCAATGATGGCGCGCCGATCGCGCTCATAGATTTCTTGTCCTTCTAGTGAAACACCGCTCCAGTAGCTATAATAGCCACAGGTGAAGGTGGGTGCAACCGAGTAAGTGGGAGCCTGGACGAGGCGTGCCACCACCGAACGCTTTCCATCGGCCCCTATGACGAGCGTCGCCTTCTCGCTGATCTCTTTGCCGCCAACCTGGAAGCCGCGTATTCCAGTTACCTGTTCTTCCTCCCAGAGCAATTCTTGCACATGGACGCCTTCCCGCAGGTCAACTCCCGCCCCGACAGCCGCGTTGACAAGGATCTGATCAAGTATGATCCGTCGTGGAGCATAGCAAGCGGCAACTCCATCTGTAGGCTCGACTGCATCAGTGAACGAGGTAGAACCGACATCAATGGTTCTGCTCCTGATCTCCGGGCACCCGGTCGCAACGATGCGCTCTAAAATTCCCCAGCGCTTGAGATGAGCCGCTCCCCGTGCCAGGATGAAATGACTGGACATGGTATCGCTGGGGAATGTCGCTTTATCGACGAGCAGCACCCGGTAGCCTTTGCGTGCCAACAACATGGCGGTTGGTGCCCCGGCACAGCGAGCGCCGACAACAATCACATCGTACATGGAAGAGGATCCCTCCTTTTCTAGAATGCACTTCTCTTCATGACAGTCCTAAAAAATCAGAGAAAAACGGCAAAAAAATATGTATGTACAAGGAAACGTTATCCACAGAAAAACACCATCGTGAACAGAGCGAAGCTTTTGCCACAAAGGCTTCACTGCTTCGGACATATCAGGCCGTGTACAAACTATTTGGAAATACTGATACTCGCTCGTATGGCCGCAGAAACTTCCCTCTGTTATGTGTTTCTCTCAGTTTGTCTTTGGCTAGTCTACCACCACTATCCTGACATCTTCTGTCAGGATGCATTCATCTTCTGTGACAACTTGACTGAGTTGCAACAGTGACCAAGCTAGATTTGACAGAATAAGGAAAAGCTGCGAGACTGAGAAAAAACGCAGGGAGGAACCAAAATGGGCGAGAGACGCTACCCAGTCCATCTCAGCACAGAGCAACGGCAAGACCTGCAGCACCTGATCCATACTGGCAAATCCACGGCACATCAACAGATAGCTGCCCGTGTGCTGCTCAAAGCCGATGAGGCCAATGACGAGCACCTCTCCAGCAGCCAGATTGCAGCCGCCTTGGAGATCAACCCTCGCACCGTGATCCGTATCAAACAACGCTTTGTGCAGCAAGGCTTGCCGGCAACCCTGCGCGGCAACTACCCCCAAGAGCGTCCCCTACGGCGCAAGATCGATGGGCGGGTGGAAGCCCACCTGATCGCGCTGGCCTGTGGACCAGCCCTGCAAGGTTATCGACGCTGGACCATGCAATTATTAGCTGATCGGGTGGTAGATCTGGGCATTGTTGACCAGATCAGCGATGAAGCCGTGCGCCTGGCGCTGACAAAACACATTGCGCCCCTGGCTGAAACGCCAGTGGTGTTTTCCCAAAGCGACCGCTGAGTTTGTGTGGCGAATGGAAGATGTGCTCGATGTGTATTGCCGTCCCTCCGACCAAGCTCGCCCGCTGATTTGCCTGGATGAGATGGGCAAAAACCTTGTGGCCGACAAGCACCCACCTGAAGAGGCGAAACCTGGCCAGATCAAGCGGGAAGACTACACCTATGACACGCAGAAACCACTGTTAACTGGCGCTTTACCACTGCAGACGCACGCATCAAACTCAAGCGCCTCTACCCAACGTTGACGGATGCAGTTCCTTCCCACCATCGGTGAGCGTGTATCCAGAAACAGGAAAAGGGGACTTCAGTCCGAGGTGATCAAGCTCTCCAATTGTACAGTCGCCTGCCTTGCTTGTCGGGCTACGGCATCGATGAGATCGGTGAACAAAGCGCGTAATGGCATAATGGCCCGCACATCACCAAGCTCACCCAGGGCCCAAGCTGCCCACTGACGAACAGCTCCATCATCATCGTTGAGTGTGACGATGAGGGGATCGACGGCTCGCACATCTCTTAGCCTGCCAAGAGCCCAGGCAGCATTTGCACGAACTTCTTGATTCGTACCGCTAAAGAGGGCGATGAGAGGATCAACAGCGGATACATCTCCCAGTCTGCTCAGAGCATAGATTACACGGAGACGCACAAGAGTGTCTGTATCATTTAAAGCAGAGAGAAGAGGGTCAATGGTCCGTGCCTCCCCCAATTCGCCTAGACGAAGGGCCGCCACCCCGCGAACGTCTGCATCCTCATCATGTAACAGTGCAATGAGAGGATCGACCGCTCGTGCATCTTCTCGACTCCCCAAAATCCCAGCCACCGCTCTACGAACCTTTGCATCTGCATGGTTCAATGCGGCAATGAGAGCATCGATGGCCTGCACGTCTCTAAGAGCTGCAGCGGCGACTCGACGGACGGATGCGTTTTCGTCGCAAATACCAGCAAGCAGGTATGGAATAGCTTGTGTGTAATCGAGTTGTACCAACGTTTTCAGGGCAAGCGGGCGGGTGTGAGAGGAACGGTAGTTAAACGCCTGAATCAACGCGGGAACAGCACGCGGATCGTTGAGGGTGCCCAGCGCCTTGATAGCAGCATTGCAGACCTCCTCTTCGGGGTCGTTGAGCAAGGCCAACAGCGCCGGATAGGCCTGGGCTCGCTCGGAGTGACGGCGCATGATGCTGGCGATGGTCTGCCGGCGCACCTGACTGCTGGGATCGGTCAGTCCCGCTAGCAACGTCGCAAAGGGAATGTGGGATCTCGTCATGAAATACAAGAACTCCTTATATGTTAATATGTTTTCAAGCCCTCTCGACCAAGGGCTAGCAGGGTCGCTCCCTGCTCGATTCGTCCTGCTGGGGAAAGGCTAAGGACTCCACACGGCTTGACCGGCAAGGAAAGATCGCTCTTTCCCAGCAGCTTTTCCTGGGCCAATCGACGATTGGAGGGTAGTTGCTTCGAGCACCTGTTATATAAGGACCCGACCGCTCCCAGGAAGTTTTGGCGAAAGGAAGTTCGAAGATGTGGTATGTTGGATTGGATTGGAGCGATACCCATCATGATGTGGTTGTGCTCGATGAAGCTGGACATCAGGTGGGAATACAGCGTTTTGCCCACAGCCATCAAGGTTTGCACCACTTGAAAGACTTTTTGCTGGGTATCGCCTCTAGGCCGGAGGATCTGGCCTGTATCGTCGAAACGAATCACGGCCTGCTCATTACCTTCCTGTTGGAAGCAGGCATTCCGGTGTATCCAGTCAACCCGAAGACAGCGAACAAACTGCGTAAAACAGCAGGCGCGAAGACAGACCGCATTGATGCCTATCTGCTGGCAAAAACCGGACGCTTTGACCTGCCCGATCTGCGTCGCCTCTCTCCTGATAGCCCGATCATTGCTGAATTGAAGACGCTCACACGCGATCAGGATGCTCTGATTCAAAGCCAAACGCGGCTGGTCAACCAACTCACCGCCTGCCTCAAAGAGTATTACCCGGTCAGCTTGAAGCTGTTTGGAAAACTGCATCAGCCCTCGACGCTGCTGTTTTTGCAGGCGTATCCGACTCCAACCGCAGCGGCGGCAGCTTCCCTTGAAGAGATCGAGGCACTGCTCAAAAGCTGCAAGTATCCTCATGCGCGGCGGGCAGCCCTTGAGATGGTGGAGCAGTTGCATTCTCAAGAGTTGACGGCCAATGAGGTCATCGTGCGTGCCAAATCGCGCCTGATGCTCTCGCTGGTCAGACAGTTGCTGCCACTGCTTGAGGACATCAAAAGCTACGATAAGGAGATTGCTACCCTTTTTTTGAAGCATCCCGACCATGACCTGTGGCAATCTCTGCCTCGGGCTGCTCAGCGTCTGGCTCCGCGGTTGCTTGCCGAATGGGGTGATGACCGAGCACGTTACAGAGATGCCCAAAGCGTGCAGGAACTGGCGGGAACGGCTCCCGTGCCGTTCCAAAGCGGCAATTTTTCCAAAGCCCATAAACGCTTTGCCTGCCTGAAGCCGCTGCGCAATGTGCTCTATCAGTTCGCCTGGCAGACGACGCGACAAGATGCTTGGGCACGAGAGTATTACCAGCGCAAGCGGATGGAAGGCAAGACCCACAGTATGGCCGTGCGCTGCCTGGCTAATGTCTGGGTACGCATCATCTATCGCATGTGGGTGAGCAAGGACCTCTATCAGGCCGCAACGTTTGAAGCGGCGAAGCTGGCTCACGCGCCTCGTCAACGTGCTGCCTAAACCCAGGCTGTCCCTTGGCGTCATGGCTGGTTGGGCAGACTGAGCACTGCAACGTCTGTTGTCAGTGCTGAGACCGTGTGCTCCAACGGAGTCGCCCAAACGGTTCCCGCTGCGCTTTTTCTGCCGAGCGTGAGCCATTCCTTCATCCCTGCTCCTCGCTCCAACGTCTGCCGCAGCCCGCCACCGCGTTCCCGACTTCCGGTGTGGGTTACTTGCAGCAGACCATCTCGAGTCAAGGCCGCGCAGGAGGGGAAAGAGTCGAGGGTAGGCGCGCTCGTCTTGGCCTTGACCGAGGTGGGAGGCTTGTAAGCCCACACGGGAGGCAGTTTCACCTCTGCTCACCTTGCTTTTTCCTTTCTCGTTTTTGGCTCTTGACATAGAGGGTCTTTCCTGGGAGAGCATCCGACTTCTTTGCACCTATTCTCTCTACATGCCTCTGGGCTGGCAAACTGGGGGGACCATCATCTCACCTGGCTTGCCACAAATGGGGCTCCATGCCTTTTTCTGATCATATGGTTTCCCTTTGGCTGAGGATGAAAGAATCTCTTCAGGACGGCTACCTGTGACTCACTGAGCCAGACAGAGCAGTGAGTCACAGGTAGCTATCTTGGAGAGGTGCTCTTGCTCTGACGGAGAAGCGAGAGAGGGAGATGTGGTGGACATCTGCGGCAAGCAGGCGAACAGCAGCTAAGACAATGGTCCTCCCGCCTTGCCAGCTCAGAGGTGCGTGGAGAGAATAGGGGCAGAGAACTCTTGTGATCTTTTAGGAAAGGAATACCTGCATTTCATGACGACTCCCCGCATCCCCTTCACCGTATTGCTTACAGAACTGACCGATCCTAACAGTCAGGTGCGCCTGCAGGCCATCAGGAGCATTATGCGCCGTCGCTCCGAGCGAGGACAAGCATATATGCCATTGCTGGCACTGCTCAAGGATCCCGAAGAGGAGGTGCTCAAAGCTGCTATCAACGCTCTGGGCTCCCTTAACGATCCCCGCACGTTTCCTCAACTGGCCCAAGAACTGCCCCACTATTCCCCTCAGCTTCGCTTGCTCGCGCTGAAGACCCTGGAGCAGTTGAGTTTTCCCCAGGCAATCCTGTATTGGCTTGAGAACCGTTACGACGTGAGCAAGCGTATCTGTCAGGCAGCAAACATAGCCCTGAAAGATGTGCGTGCTGTTGAGCCCCTTATTATCATTCTGGGCGATACCAAGAGACCTCTTCGTGGGAGAGCAGCCTTTGCTCTAGGCGAGTTAGGAGATGTGCGTGCCGTTGACCCCCTCATCACCGCTCTGGACGATCCGATTGCTGACGTTCGCGACTGGGTAGTTCGTGCTCTAGGCGAGTTAGGAGATGTGCGTGCCGTTGACCCCCTCCTGACCATGCTCAACGATGCAGATGCAAGTGTTCGCTTGGGAACGGTCTCTGCTCTGGGCAAGTTAGGAGATGCGCGCGCCGTTGACCCTCTCATCACTATTGCTCGGGACGATATGAATAGATCTCTCCGCTGGAGCGTAGCCTCAGCATTAGGCGAGTTAGGAGATGTGCGTGCTGTTGACCCCCTCCTGGCCATGCTCAACGATACAGATGCAAACGTTTGTTTGTGGGCAGCCTCTGCCCTAGGCAAGCTAGGAGATGTGCGTGCTGTTGACCCCCTCCTGGCCATGCTCAGCAATACATCTTGGGCTTTTCGTCGGGTTGCGGCTCACTCCTTGGGCAAGTTGGGAGACGCACGTGCCATCTCGCCTTTACGTGCTCTCTTGACTGATTCGACTGATACTGTTGCCCAACAAGCTCAGCAGGCTATTGCACAATTGGAAGAGGCTGTATAGGGGTTAGTTATAGCGTTTGCATACATCGCATGCTATACTAGTTTTCCGAACTATAAAATTTCTTAGGAGAAAAGCAACGGTTAGGGAGAAGGGAAAACATGGCAAACCCAGAGCATCTTGCCCTCCTCACCACAGGGCATGGAAAAAGCCGCAGCGATAAAGAATGGTACGAAATATGGTACCAATGGAAAGACCAGCACCCAGACACCATTCTCGATCTGCGAAACGCAGATTTGGCCGATATCGAGCTCCACTGGATCAATCTCTCGAAGGCTATTCTTGAAAATGCCAACCTGGAAGGGGCTACTTTGGAAGCAGTCACCCTCCAGGGAGCGAATCTCCAAGAAGCGAATCTCCAAGGGGCTGACCTCCTATGGGCAAACCTTTCAGAGGCCAATCTCCACAGAGCCCGTCTCAGTAAAGCCTTTTTCCTCCTCGCCGATCTCTCAGGAGCCAATCTTTCAGCGGCCAACTTAGAAGGGGCAAACCTTCAAAGTGCTAACCTCCAGGGGGCTAACCTCCAAGAAGCGAATCTCCAGGGAGCGAATCTCCAAGGGGCCAATCTCCAGGATGCACTACTTGAACAAGCGATCCTCAAAAACACCAGTTTACAAGAATCCGAGCGAGAAAGCCCTGCTCATTGATGGCAATCATAGTGCAACGCAAGAAAGTGCGCGAGGTTCCGCTGAATGCAACGGCCCGCTTGGCCTTACACCACTATTTGGAGGCTCTGCCGCCAGAAGAGCAGTACCATTTCCCTTCGAAAAAACGCACCGCGCCTTCACAGAGCGAGCACTGGGGCACGTAATCGCGAAGTATGCGATGTATGCACAGGTTATCGACCTCAGCCCTCATAATCTTTGCCACCACGTTGGTTATCGAATGGCCGAGGTCGTTCCTGTCTCAATAATGTAAAACTAACTATAGCCCTTACACCGACTCGCCCAGATCATGGGCCATGACTCGCTGGATACTACGATGCTCTCTGTGCGTGGGAGCAAGCAGGATCTCCAGCAGGATGTGGAGAAAATCGCTTGGAGATCATACGGGTATTCTACTCCTATGCACATGAAGACGAACGCCTGCGGAGAAAACTTGAGACTCATCTTGGTCTCTTGCAACAACAAGGTCTCATCGTTGGCTGGCATGACCGAAATATCAGCGCGGGAACAGAATGGGCGCAAGAAATCAGTGACCATCTCAACACCGCTCAAATTATCCTCTTGCTTGTCAGTGCATCTTTTCTGGCATCCAAGTATTGCTATAGTCGCGAAATGATGCAAGCCTTAGAGAGGCATGAAAACGGGAGTGCTCGTGTTATTCCGATCATTTTACGTCCCGTAGATTGGAAAGATGCTCCCTTTGGCAAGCTCCAGGTCCTTCCAACCGGAGCAATACCAATAACTGGACGGGGGTGGCACAACAGTGATGACCACGTTTGAGGATTGACGCCTGGGTGGAAGGGCACACAAAAGGAGCCACGACATTCATCGTGGCTCCCAAATGGCAATTGGTTGCGTTTGATTGGCATTGATGGCGCGCGCGAAGCCGCTCATGGGCAGCATATGAGGAGAAGAGAGGAGGCATGAGACCACAGAACGGTCCCGCACGCAGCGCAGCGTCCGCCCTCTCCTGGCTCATTCTTACCAATTATTCAGGCCCTGGCACCTCCTCCATTGCAAGAGCACACGTTGTGCAGGAGTATCAATGGTGGAGCAAGAGGCGAAAAACGTGAGCGCAATAACCACATGGCAAGCGATACATCGAGGAGGGAACACTTCCATATGGCGAAAAATTTCCCGCAATGATCTGATGGGTTCTTCAGGCCAGCGTCTGAAAGTGCACACATATCAAGACCTGACGCTCCTTTTCGTGCCCATTGGGGTGTGCACGCAACCAGTCAATAGTCGTGTTGGTTTCGCTGCTCAAGAAGGCATCCGTATGCTCATCATATCGTCGCTCGGCCCGTAATCGTTCCCTTTTCCTCTATGGTGCCTGACTCGCGCGTCGTACGGAGCAATTCTTCGCGCACAATTGGCACATGAGGCGGTGCCTCCACTCCGAGTTTGACGCGTTCGCCTTCAATGGCGAGCACAGAGAGATGGATAGTGTCACCAATCACAATGCGCTCCCCTACTTTTCTTCGTAGTATAAGCATACCGATATCGTCCTTTCCTTTGATCTCATCCAAGGTGCCTTCTTGCTATATGAGTTCCTCAACCGTGATTTCAGGCGGGATCTCAGATACATCAACCCCTTCCCAGAAGAGGTCCTTCATCATCTCACCCACAGCAGCGAGTAAGTGCTGCTGCGCAGTCTTGCGCTTCTGCTCAAACGCATGGCTTTCTCTATAGCGTGCAAACTGGGTAAACACGGAGGCGAGAGGATGATGTTCGCTGAATTGAATGAGGTAGATTTGAAATTTGAGCTGGCCCTGTGTATCAGGAAGTACCACGCGAAGCTGAGGGGTAGTATGGGCAAGACTCAAATGATAGAGCGCCTCATCCTCCTCAGCATACCGAAGGATCGTCATCTCTGGTTCATCAAGAGAGCGCTCAGATCGCTGGTGGTGCCCAGGCATCTGCTCTCTTTCGATGGATTGCGCTTTGTCTTCCATTTCTACACCAAGCGAGCGTAAGAACTGCACAAATTCGTCGCTATCTGGATTCATACGCTATGCGCATGTGCTCTCACTTAAGACAAAAGCACATGCTCCTCCTTCCCTGGATACAAAGTATTGCTCACATTCTCGTTATTTTCACACTATCCACACGTCCGCATACCGTTTTGCCCTGTTGCCATCGTTTATGTGAGAGCAGCAGACCCATGTTCTTCTGGAACTTGCGCTCGTTGCAGACGAGATGTGGATTGGGCCGTGTCTGACGCCCTGGTGCTTAACGGCATCATGACGTAGTGATACTGTGTGGAGGCAAGGGCCGGGGTGATTTCAATGGGGCGGAGGGGGCTCACCACCTCTAACGCCATCTCTGGCATATCGAGTACAGCAAGTACATCCGCCAGATACCTGGTGTTCAAACAAATCTCGTGCTGATCGTCGCCAGAGATGGTCGCAGGAATGACACTCACATTCGTGCCCAACTCCTCAGCCGTGGCCTGCAATGTCACAGTATTTGGTTCTCCTTCCTGAGTCTCCTGTCCACGCAGCGTCACACGTACCAGATTGCCCCCATCTCTGGCAAACGGCTCTACTTCCTTGACCGCTGCGGCAAGCGCCTGTCACTCCATGACAGCTCGTGTCCTCCACACTTTGGGCAACACGGCCTGATAATTGGCATAGGTCCCTTCAAGCAATGGTGCAAAGAAATCCAGAGACGGCGTATGGAATCGCACTAGATTCCGGCGGGGAGTCACACCTATTTCCACGGTTCCCTCTTTGGGCAAGATGCGAGCAAGTTGCTCCATGACGCGTGCAGGGATAAGGAGTTCTTCGATCAGGTGCTCGGCGACTGGCAGGTTGCGCACTGCCAGGCGAAATGAATCCGCAGCCACACAGGTCAGCTGTCCATGCTTTTCCGTCAGGTACATCCCGGTGAAGATGGGGCGACTCGTGTCCTGGGTTGCGGCAAAGGATACCTGCTCGATCATCTCTTTGAGCTGATTTGCCTCCAAGACTATGATCTCTTGCTCATCGTCAAAGGCCGGCATTACAGGAAATTGCGAAGGATCCGTCCCATTGATGTCCGCACTCGACCGCCCACAGCTGATATGGCATGCATAAGTGCCTTCTTGCAGAGCAAGTGAGACAGGATTTGTCTGCAGGCTCCCAATATAGTCCGTCAGGAGCTTGGCAGGGAACGCAATAGATCCGTGTGCTTCAATGGTGGCTGCAAGCCGATACACAATACTCACCCCCTCTCCATTGGAGGCAGACACCTGAAGCAGTTCACCATCGGTGGCCACATGGACATTTTGCCAGCACCGGAAGCGTGCTCCGACGTGGAAACGCATGACCAACCGTGACCAGCGCACGTGCAAGCTCTTGTTGAGCACAGGTAATCTTCATAGAAATCTCTCTTCCTTTCTTCGACTCAGACCTCTCTGGAGCAAGCTGGTGCAAGGGAGGGCAACCAGCACACTTGCTTCTCTCCCTTGCCAGAACGTATGCTCGCTCCGATCTGAGCACCACTGGCCGATAGGAGCATGAACTAACGATTCAAGAGACTCTCGGGCAATGGATCATTCGAGATAACATCGATGAATGCACGGATCCGAGCACTCATGCTCATGATCCGTGCAATGGTTGAGAGGGGGACGTCACGGTGGGGAAAGTACTCCTCCTTTGGCAGGCGCAGCATATCTCGTATGGCTTGATCGCGTTCTGGATAGAGATCAAGGTACACCTGTAGCACATCTTCTAGATCGACGAGCCTCCCCCGTAACGACCGCCAGTTCTTACAGCGGGGTTCAATAAAGATTGAGCTACATGGCAGGCAAGCTTGTGTCACTCTCCTGGAAATGTGGTGATGGGTAAAGTAAACCAGAACGTGGCTCCCTGACCAGGAACACTCTGCACCCCAACGCTCCCCTGATGTCGTTCAATGAACTCCCGGCACAAATAGAGGGCCAATCCGAAACTCAGACCCAGTTCATGCTGGACGGCGCTGCCTTTGGCGCGATAGAAGCGTTCCCAGATATGATCGAGCTCTTCTCTCGCAATGCCCGATCCCTCGTTATGAACCGAGACACGGGCGAGCGCATCCGCAATCTGTAACTGCACTACCACGGGCTGTCCTGGGGAAGAAAAGGTGAGTGCATTCGTTAAGTAGGTGGTGAGCACGTACGTGATCCGCTCAGCGTCAGCGAGGATGGGCACGTCTTGTTCCAAAGGCGGAACATCCAGCACGATGGGGTGCTCTGGCGCAGATTGTTGCTGCCTGGCCACCACCTCTCTGAGCAGGGTGCCCAGATCCTCCGGGTTCAAAGAGAGGGTGAGCGTATGGGTCTGGATACGCGCATCATCGATCACGTCATTGATCATCCGTTGCTGAAGCCGGGCGCTCTGCGAAGCTGAGACTAAGGGTTGCTGAACAGAGGTCAGTGGGTCGCGGATCTGGGTTGACAGAGGCGGGAACTGATTCTTTAAGGCTTTCAAGCGGCGCTGTGCCAATTGCAGATTGCCTATGATCCCGGTCAGTGGGGTGCGCAATTCATGCGTGGCCAGGGTCAGAAAGTCGCCAGCCAGGCGATGCACTTCGCGCTGGACGAGTGCTCTCTTCTGTTGCTCTCCTTGGGCGGAGAGACCGTGGATGCCCTCAAGGAGCAGCATGGTCTGCGCGGTGACGGCGTTCACAAGCGCAATCTCCTCTGGCATGTACTCCCCCTTAGAAGTCGCTGTGATGATGGTCAATATCCCAACCCACTGCTGCTCCAGAAACAGAGGAACGAACAGGAGGGTCTCGGAGCCAGAAGACGCGGGGTGAAGAGGCGCCGGAAAAGGCAGTTGTTTCCCGAGACGTTCAATGGTGTGCAACTGATCCCTCGCAAGCACGACCTCCTGGTTGGCAGCCAGACGGGCGAAGGCCGCGTCGCCAATCCATTCTGAGAGATTGAAGCGTCCCCCAATGTCTCGCCAGTACTGTTCTCGTTCAGCGGTATAGCCACTTCCCACGACAAAATACAGATGACCTGTTCGATGGCCGCACGCGAGCATGTTCACCCGGCGACCATCCAGGACAGACCGGATGACATCTACCACCTGCTGGGCTACGAAGAGCACCGGAGGCGAGAGAAGGAAGGTTTCTTCTGGCAAGAGGTGATTCATCTGTTCGGGCATCTGCTCGATCGCGGCAATCAACTTCAACATCGCCTCGTGGGCACGTTGGAGGTGGGAGACTTCCTGACGGCAATGTGTGAACTCCTGGATGACAGAGACGGTTTCTTCCACGTTGCGCTCTTGATCCCTCGCGGAAAAGGAACGAACCGAAACGGAGATCGTGCGCCCGGAAGGGAGATGTAGCAGCAGCGCCTGTGCTGGCGAACAGGCTCCTGTTATCCCGGCAAGAGCGAAGTTCATCAGCCATTGCTCTGAGGGAGCGCATGGTGGCTGCTCATCAGAGCGGATGTAAGATGTGAGAAATTGCTGGTAGTCTCTTCCTTGACATTGGGCTTCGGAACCCACTTCAAAGAGCTTGCGCGCCGTGGCATTGATCCGTAGAATCTTCTGGTTACGATCATACGCAATGAGGCCCTCTGGGAAAGACTCCCAGATGGCTTCCACCTGGTTGAGTCGCTTGTGTGTTCCCCTCAAAGGGCGGGCATGAGGAACGGATTCCCCTGCAGGTGTCCTCCCCTGTTGCTGGTTGCGTTGTGTGACATGGTGTGAGCTTTTATCCACCACAGAGCTCCTTTCAGAAATGCACCATCGCTCTGCAAGCTGAGAAAAAGAACCTTATTTAAGGTTATTGTATGCGTCATAGAAAAGAGATTAACATAATACCAATGTCATTTTAATCTCTTCCTTAGGCTCTAGAATCTCTGCGATTCGCTTCTCAGTAAAGGCTGCAAAAAGAAGGAGCTTTAATACACCGCCGATAGATTGTGGAACCACATACAGCTACCGGTGGTATTCACAGTCTCTCAACCAGGGTTAAAACAAGTTTCTTGAAGAGTGGACAAGTCTCCCTTTCCGTTGACATCTGTTGCTCTTGCGTTCTTCCCTCGTTTCTGCGAGAATTGTTCCTCGTACGGTGAGTGACACCGGAATGTACGCCTGTGGAGATCCTGTACGACCTGGTAGATCCAGGCAGGTTGTTCGTTGAAGCAGGAACCGAACGCCAGATATGGCTTGTCCCTCTTTGGGGAAGTTTCGGATAACGGATCCTTATCATATCCGCGCCAGAAGACCGCTGGGCTTCACCCATGGGGATGAATGGCGCGTTCCTCTGTTAGGTAGAGAGGGTGTTGCATATGGTTGCTTGTTTCCACTGTTTCTGCTAGACTGTCACGTATGAAACAAACACACGCCTATAAATACAGGTGTTTCCCGACGGACGAGCAGAAGCACACACTTGCTCGCACCTTTGGCTGTGTTCGTTACATGTATAATTGGGCGCTGCGCAAGAAGACCGATGCCTTCTCCAACGAGCACCAACGCCTCTCCTACAAAGACCTTTCTGCCATGCTCCCTCAGGTGAAAAAGCAAGAAGCGTCTGCCTGGCTCTCCGAGGTGTCAAGCGTCCCTTTACAGCAAGCCCTTCGCCACCTCGACAAAGCCTTCCTCAACTTTTTCCAGGGGCGCGCCAAATATCCTCGGTTCAAAAAGAAGCGCCACCGCCAATCGGCGACCTATACCGCCAATGCCTTCACCTGGCGCAATGGATCCCTCACCCTTGCCAAGATGAAGGACCCTCTTGACATTCGTTGGTCTCGACCGCTGCCCGATGGTGCTATCCCTTCGAGCGTCACCATCACCAAAGACCGTGCGAATCGATACTTTCTCAGCATTTTGGTGGAAGAGGAGATGGTTCATCTGCCATCCAATGAGCAGGTGATCGGGGCTGACCTGGGTTTGACGTCCTTTGTGGTCCTCTCTGATGGCGAAATTGTGGGCAACCCCAGGTTCTTTCACAAGGATGAACAGAAGCTTGCCAAAGCCCAACGCCACCATGCCAGGAAGCAGAAAGGCTCCAAGAACCGAGAAAAGGCCCGTCTGAAAGTGGCTCGTCTGCATGCCCGTATCGCTGACCGCCGCCGTGATTTTCTCGTGCGCCACCTCGGCGCTCGCTTAATTTCTCTCAAAGAGAGAAGGGGTTGTGAGCAGATAACCTCTAGGACAACACCTAACCTGATGAGGAAACTCAAAGGGGACAATAGCATGGCTGTAAAGTGAGATAGCTGGAAGATATGTATAGCTAGTCTTGCAAGTCCTGTACGCATGGTGAAGCTACGAATGCTGAACCCCAGTTCCACATGGTGAATCACGCGCCCATCGCAGCATATCTGAAGCGATGATACCGTAATACACATCAGTGCAGAAAGGATGTGGAAAGCTCACTACGGTAAATGGCCTGTAATGAACAGGCGCAAGGAACAAACGGGCACCTACACGTACTCAACGTTAAACGAGCGTAAAAGTGGGATGGCCTAAAAGGCGAGGGCCTCACGGCTACGGAACCCCCATAGTACTCTGAGCATAGGAAAGCTATGTACACGGGGAAGGGGCAGTCCTCGAAAGAGAACCAGAGTGCTCCCTCTGACAAAGGAGCACAGGGTAGGTGTCACAGAGGCACTAGAGCGGGAAAGGGGCGTGAGATGCGCGAAACCCACACCGTTCTAGGACTTATTCAAGAACGCGGCAGAAAATGGTTGTCTGTCGGACATGCCACGAAGATATCACTTATGGACGCCCCATGAGACGACAAAAATCTCAAACAGGTTTCATGAACGAATCCAAGAAACATGTCAAGTCAAGTTCTTGAAAATGCGGCACTGGAGAGCCGAATGCTCGGAAACGGGCCTGTTCGGTTCGGAGAGGGGTGGTCGAAAAAGGGCTGAAACCAGTACCTCGTTGGCCGCCTACTCTACCACAAGCTCTCGACCCGACTCATACGCGAGAACCAAGTGGTCTGTGTTGAATCGTTGGCTGTGAAGAACATGCTCAAGAATGGCAAGCTCAGCAAGGCGATCAGCGATGTGGGCTGGAGTGAGTTTGTGACCCAACTCGGCTACAAAGCGGACTGGTATGGGCGAACGCTGGTCAAGATTGACACGTGGTATCCATCCAGCAAGCGCTGCTTCGCGTGTGGGCATGTGCTCGACGCCTTACCGCTTGAGATTCGTCGCTGGGACTGCCCTGAGTGTGGGGTGCACCATGACCGTGATCTCAATGCGGCCAAGAACATTGTGGCGGCTGGGCAAGCCGTCCTGGCCTGTGGAGAGGCCGTAAGACCTGAGCGAGTTCCGTCTCGTTCGGGCAAGCCTCAGCGAAGCAGGAAACCCAACAAGTGATTGTTGGAATCCCCTGCCCTTCCAGGCATGGGGAGCATGTCAATCCTTAATACGACGAAGAACGGTAGCCGGCACTGGTGCCGCATGGAAGGACGTGGTAGCCGCGCCAAAGTGCGTCGGCAGTATACGCGCAAGCGTCACGCCTCTACCCAGGACGCAAACAATCTGCTATAATTCCAAATTGACAAGAATTCATCCGCCTCGTTGCTACACGTCTGAGGTTCGCTCTACGGACGCAGATCTCCGTGTATTCTGCCAACGCTGGCAGGATGATGGGCAGATGCTCAGGAAGTGGCGTGCCGAGGCTTGAACATAGGAGTGACCGATGCCCTTCGATCCCAATAAGGAGCTCGATCTCCACTTGGAAGGAAGGAAAATACTCACACCTTCTGGGCTCCAGCAGGTGTGGAATCTCCTCCCGGTGAAGGATGTACAAGCACGCAAGCCGCACATCACCCTCGAATCCGACCCGGCGCGACCTCTGCGCCTCGTCTGGCGCGACGACGATGGCGAATGGTACCGCTACACCGGGCCCAAGAAGCGGAACTGAGCAAAGGGGGAGCTGCTTTCGGGCTGCTCCCCCGCTCGCCCCCCACCATCTAGTTCTCGCTCGGATTCTTGTAAGAGGATTATAGCTAGGCACTAAGCCAGCTTTCCGATGACCGTTTGTTTTAACATTCAGGCGTGGGAGGACCACTCTCAACATTCAGGGAGGACTGGTACGCCGGTCCTGTACCTCCTGCTGCGAAACCTGTGGAATGGGTCCAACACGGCGTATCAACAAGCTGCTGCCACTGATCGTATTGATACGCTGTGTTCTCGTCTGCTGGGGTGTTCCAGCAATACCAATACTTCATATTGCCAACGTCACTTGAATACGAGCCGCACTCATTGTAGTTGTATTCGGTTATTCTTACCGTCTTTATGCTAGTGGCCGCTCCTGTTCCCTTTGTACTTGCGGCTGACACTGGTACCGTTGTGCCAATCATTGCACCAACCGCGAACAGCAATGTCACCACTTTAGTCAGTATGACGAGATGAGCGTTCATTTTAATGACAGGATGCCTCACCGTATTCTCCTTTCCTATTTTCCTTACTATGTGTGATAATCCCGTATTGTATGTGAAGAGGCTCTGCTAAAGATCTTCTTATGATATAAGCACAACAAAAACCTTTTCCCTCACCCATCCCTCATTAATAATAACAAAACAAATAAATATAGATGACCCCATAGAAACCTGTCAAAGTTCCTGATTACGTGAAGAGGACTGTACTTGCCGCACAATAGAAACAAAATGCTCGATCAACGGATTCCTCTCGTCTACTCGCCAGGCCAATGCAATATGCAGTGGTTCAATATCGACAATGGGACGCCAGGCAAGATCAGGTCGCGCATAATACGAAGACATGGAGGCAGGGGCAAAACAGATTGCTCGTCCAGCAGCGACCTGCTCAAGCATCTCCTCAGCATTTTCATTGGTTGGCCCCCACACTGGTTCTCTCCCATCCGGTCGCGGATTGACTGCCCACCAATCAACCCAGGCTTTCGGCGCGCTCCTGGTCCACATCAGCGGCTCATCTGCCAGCTCCATAATTCGCAACTGAGAACGCGCCGCAAGAGGATGAGCGAGAGGCAGAGCCACAAAACGGGATTCACTGGCGATGACCTCTGTATGCAGTCCTTCAATCTGAGCAGGGAGCCAGACATACGCGACATCGACGATACCTCTGCGCAAAGCATCGACCTCCGCACCCCAATCAAATCGCTTGGGAATGATCTTGACATCGGGGTATTCCTGGGCCATGCGCGCCTGTACTGCCGCTCCAATCGGGCCAGCTCCGGTGGCCTCAAATCCCACGCGAAGCATTCCTGCGAGTTTGGCATGATATTGTTCAGCCACGACATGGATCTGCTTGGCCTGTGCAAGGGTACGCCGTGCCTCAATCAAAACGGCATCACCTGCCTCTGTCAGCGAGACATGCCGACGATCACGTTCAAATAACGCAACACCAAGCTCCTGCTCCAGTGCTTTGATCGCATAACTCAGCGATGGCTGAGCAACAGCAAGCCGTGTAGCAGCTCGACTGAAGTGCAGTTCTTCAGCCAGCACAACAAAATAATGGAGAACGCGTAATTCCATCAGCCATCTTTCTCCCACATCGCTTTTGCCTGAGACTCTCTCTGTGTGATAGAGGCATTCTATCACGTAAGAGAAAACATGTCTTGGACAATCAGAACAGGCTAAAGTATCCTGAGAAGCAAGAAACAAGAACCATACCTTCCTCCACTTCAATGAATTGGCATCATGTTTATCAACACTGAGGAGTAGATAATGCAATATACACGCTTAGGAAATACTGGACTGGTCGTTTCCCGACTGGCCTTTGGATGTATGACCTTCGGATCGGGAGAAGGGGCCCTGGGGTCCGTGTATAAAGTCGATCAAGACAGTGCAAACAACCTGGTCGCCCAGGCACTTGATGCTGGCGTCAACTTTTTCAATACTGCCGATGCCTATGCCAATGGGCAGTCAGAAAAAATGCTGGGACGGGCATTAGGGAAGCGCCGCCAGGAAGTTGTCATTGCCACAAAGGTGGGCAATCGCATGAGTGAAGCACTCATTGATCAAGGACTCTCGCGACAGCACATCATCACAGCGGTACAGGCCAGCTTACAACGGCTAGGAACTGATTATATCGACGTCTATCTTGTCCACCGACTCGATCCTTACACGCCTCTTGAGGAGACGCTTGAAACCCTCAACGATATTGTCCGGCAAGGGATGGTACGCTACATCGGCTTCTCGAACTGGCCTACATGGCTTGCAGCCAAGGCGGTAGGACTCCAACGTGAACATGGATGGGCACCATTTCGCGCAGCTGAGATGTACTATTCTCTTCTGGGGCGCGATCTTGAGTATGAGATGATTCCCTTTGCCCAGGATGCAGGAATCGGTATCCAGGTTTGGAGTCCACTGGCCGGAGGGTTTCTCAGCGGCAAATATACCCAAGACAACCCTGGAGGTAATGGTGGAAGACTTAGTGGCTTTGATCTTATCCCATTTGATCGTGACCATGGCTATACGGTCGTTGAGATGCTACGCGCTATGGGCGCAAAGCATGAGGTCTCACCAGCTCAGATGGCTTTAGCCTGGTTACTCGCTCAATCATCCGTGACCTCTGTTTTGGTTGGAGCGAGCAAAAGCAAGCAACTTGATGAAAATCTCGGGGCGACAGAGCTTCATCTGAACGCTGAGGAATTAGCTGATCTTGGCCGCTTGACCATGCCACAAGCAATCTATCCACACTGGTTCAATCAGGCGATTTATGATACACAAATCCGTGATGCGCTCATCACCCCTGTGACGCACAACAGTTGATTCGTCTCTACGAAGACAATGGAGCGCATATGGAAGGGGCGCAAGAAATATTCTCCTCCATATGCACCCCATAGTCTTTTCCTTCTCTACCGCTTACTCCTCGTCCACCTACTGCATGGCTGTGTTTGGCAGCCAGCCTCCCCTTACCTCCCCTTGCCCTTCCCCCTGTGCTGCCACTCTTCACTTGGTACACTTGCTCTCAAGAAAAAAGTGTCATAGCGTATCCTTTGCACACTAGCGCCACGAGAGGTAAAAACTATGGGGCAACGACAACTCATCATTGAGCAAGCCTCTCGCTACAGAAAGAGGCTTCCCTTTCAGGTACGTGTCCATGTTGATGATCAGACACCAATCGGATCATGGGTGATGACACTGGCAGGACACCTACACTATCCTCCGGTTGACTCCTTTGGCGCTCCCATCATTTACCGATTGCGGTGCGTCTCGCGCAAGGGCCTCCTGCTGACGTCAGGCCGCTTTGCCGATGTCGAGTTTCCTTCTGGGAGCCATTTTGTCCTGGAACCGGAGACCTACCACACAGAAGAGATGCCCGCTGCCACGCTTGACCAGCACCACTCCACACCTCAGGCAGACTCCACCTTGCGGCTTTCTCGACGGTGGATCATGAGAAGTTGTATGCTTGCAGGCGTGAGCCTGTTTGGGCTGGGCTCGGGGGTAACAACCGCCTTTGCCCAACGCCTCCTAACGCAAAAGGTCAGCCTTCCAACTCACAAGCAGCTAACACCAGCCCCCTTTGGCATTTCCGCCCAGGCTATCTTCACCCAGCATCAACAGACTGTTAAAGCGCTCACCTGGTCTCCTGATGAGCAGATGCTCGCCAGCGGAGGCAATGATCACCTCACGCTGGTCTGGCAACTGGATGGCACGCTCCTGCGCACCCATATGCTTGATGCACATGTACGCGCCCTTGCCTGGTCACCCGATGGCCTTCAGCTTGTAGCAGGAGCCAGCACGACAGTTACCTTCTTTGACGCGCATACAGGCACGCAACTCGCCAGGGATACTGAGCACCATACGGATGTGGTGACTGCGCTTGGATGGGTGCAAGGGCCATCGGGGCTCTTGCATATCGTCTCCGCCGGGGCAGATAAGAAAGCGATTGTCTGGAATGGGCGCTCTCATCAACCAGAAAGAACCTTTCGACGGCATACTGCGGCGATTGAAGCACTCGCGACGCTACAGGACACGGTCGTGACCGCATCGCAGGGTGGGGTCGCTCGGGTCTGGAATGCGACGAGTGAGCAAGAGATCCATGGATATTACTTTGATACCCTGCAAACCCTCAGAGCGGTCGCCTTCTCGTCTGGAGGCACTCTTGCAACGGGAAGTATGGATGGCTTGCTTCTGCCTGCCAGCACTCAAGGAGCGCACTGGTCTACCCACTGGCATCAACGCGAAAACCGTCCAGGACCGCAGATCTGGTCCCTCACCTGGGAGATGGCGCTCATGCAACTGGCAACCTTCATTGGCATGCCCATTCTTGCCATCGCCGATGGAGCGAAAAAATGGAATGTGGCTCTGGGTGGAACAATACAAGAGGTGCCAGCCAGCGCATCGCCTCCAGAACCCACGACACCAGAGAACTGGGAGCGTCATATGATCCGTGTCCGCAGTCAAATCCGCCTGGCTTCCTATCTTCAACCAGCCGTACGGGCACAGGAGGGCGAACCAGAGCCGTGGAAGTTGTCCTTTATGCCCCATCAAGCAATAGAGACTGTGGCACCGCCTGTGCGCAGTCCAATGCAGCCTCAATCACCGCCTTCGAGCGCACTGATGCCACCTTCGGACTGGGCATACTCGGTCGCCTGGACTGGGGGCTAGATCAGACATACGGGAGAGGACTCTTTGAGGTCTTTGTGCAGGCTTGCCACGCCTTTGAGCAGGCACGGCAGCAAGATAGAGCGTGGGAAGCTGCACGCGATACGATCTGTGCGGCCATCGATGAGCAGGTAACCCACAATCATCCTCTCTTATTAGCCCCTCATGTCCGCCCGCAGCAACGGTCGCACGAACGGCATCCATCAGCCCAACACAACGCCGCTACGCATGCCTCGACAATCCTTGCTTCAGTCCCACATGACATAGCAAGGCTTCAAGAACGCTTTTATGTGCGTCCACACCCACCGTCGAAAGAGGAGTTGAATAAAATTCGCAGGCAACGCTTAAAACTAGCATCCAGATAAGGATCAGACACAAAGCAGGTCAGCGCGGAGGTTGCCCTCATGCCAGCACAGTGTTTCGTTTGGTTGTAGGCTGACATTATCGGCTTGCAGAAAAAGAAGGCAGGTATGCTCAATGTATGTCACCCAGATTCCCGTCACCATGCTCTCTGGCTTCGCCCCTCCACAAAGGCAATCAGCACGCTCTCTCTGGTTTGCCGGTTGGTCGCGCAGACACATGCGTCTCTGGAGCTATGGAGCCTTCCTCTGCATGAGCCTGCTCTCAGCCTCATTTTTCCCCTTTGCCAAGCCTGTACTTGATCGGATGAACAGCTCCATCTTTGTGGCCATCCAAATGGCCTGGCTTGTACCTCCTGCCCTGCTCCTCTGGTCACGACGCCACATAACGCGCATAGTCATCCTGCGTGGCATGGCGCTTGGCAGTTGTATGGGAGTTGGGCTTCTCTGCCTGACGCTGGCTATGGCTTTCACCAGTATTACGGAAACCGCCCTGTTCTCCTGCATGAATGGCATTCTTGTGGTGCTTGTCTCCTGGCTGGTATTTCGCCAACGTGTACAGCGCCTGACCTGGTGCGCCTGCCTCTTTTCGATAGCAGGCATCCTTCTCCTACTCTCTATCTCAGAGATGCATTGGCAAGGAGACCTGCTTGCCTTCTTTGGAGGACTCCTGCTCACAGGCTACTCATTTCTCGTCGAAAAGTGTTGCCTACCATCTCCAGACAGGCACCCACTCTCCCGGCGAGCGGTGTTAGGCATCGAGTGCCTGACCATGGCTGGAGAGATGCTTCTGTACGCGCTACTCTTTGGGAACTGGCAATCGCTCCAGTTCGTCTATCCTTCCGATCTGTTCACCTTCACCTATATCAGCCTGGTCACCACATTTGCCCCCATGGTAACCATGATCGTCATGAGACACTACGTCAATGGAGTGACGCTCACGTTTCTTTCCACCATAGAGCCTATTGCCGGAGCAATCGTGGCGTTTTTCTTTGTTCACGAACGCTTTCCACCCCTGGCCTATCTCGGAGCCGCATTCGCCGTAGGAAGTACGCTCCTACAAGCGCTTGCCAGTCGTGTCGACAGATCATCTCTACCTACCCCTCGTACTGTTTCGCCGCAAGCGCCTTTTCATACTCTCCACACACAGACAAGAGGGCAATTTCACCTCAGGAGACCATTCCCAATGGGAAGACGCGCTCATCTCGTGCTCACCTCCCTCTGGTCAACACCTCATGGGGCGGACTTTGTCACCCTCCAACACGCCACTGGCATACCTTGTGGATGCCTTCATCGCCTGCTCTCCTCCCTACAAAAGCGAGGATATATCATGCGCTCTCGCAATTCACCCAAACCAAGTCGCTACAAGCTTCATCCCACGTACATAGGAAAACAGCCCAAAAATCCTAGGAGATCTCGAAAAGCAAGCACTTGGAGGTTATTGCTGTCAAATAGGGGTAGTATAAAGGTTCCTGTCACCAGGCCCAAAGGGGCTTATGGCAAGTCGACTTGAAAGTGCCTATTTCTGTTGGAGATGGCACTATTCAGCTTTGAAAAGCCGCTGATCCTGGAAGTTAGCCACTTGAAACCAGTAAAAAGTGCCCAAGTTCCGAAACCATTATGCAAAGCGGAACTTTTCATGCTCCTACTTTGGGCCTGGTGACAGGAACCTTCATACTACCCCTGGTTGAAAAAAGGAGACGAGGTGAATGTCTCGTCTCCTCCCTTTATAGCTCATACCAGTCTACTGTCTTCTTCCTTTGGACGGTGAATGTGGGAAAAGGGCCAATAAACCTCTATTTATCAGCGATGCTTGCCACATGTTCCTCATTGAGGCCAAGCAAGGACCTGGGTGCGAAGTCTGCGAACCATGGCCAGAAAGGCACACCTTTGCTCACTTCCCACGTTTCGTGATCCCAGTCCGCTACCTGTGGGTCATGTCGCTCATCGAGACAATCCAGATTAAACACATACGTATTGCCAAAACTATCAGGCGCAAAGGCAACGAATTGATCCGGCAAGAGGCCCAGGTTTCGCGCATGAAACCGATCGAGGAGGTAGGTATCCTTCTTGTCTATCCAACTCAGATGCCGGTGAATTCGATGGGGAGGATCAATGTTGTGCCCACCTGCCCCGTCCAGTCCACCGTGGATCGCATACACCTCGCGGAGGGCCAGAGGCAAGCGAAAATGTGGGAGATGTTCTAAGCCGTCGTTGTCAGGATCGCGGGGGGATAGCCCAGTAGGAGGCAGAGGTCCCCCTGGTTGAGCCATTCTGCGAGATGATGGATGCTGGTGTCGGCCGGAACTCTGGGTTCAACACGATACTTCCTCAGTTCATAGGATGTAAAGGGCACGAGATGAAAATAGCCAAGAGAGTACTCGCCAGTTGCTTGATGTTTGAAGAGAGCCAGTCCACAGGTGTACTCGCACAAAAGCGCAACAAAACGCGGCGCGTACCGTGCAACCGATGCCCAGATGCGTGCGATGGCAGTCTGCACCTCTTCTCCAGCGCTGATGTGCCAAGGGTTCTCCTCATCCCAGAAAAGCGCGTGAGTGCTTCCCTTGAACATGATTCCTTGCACGCTATATGAGGAGGCATCACCCCAAAATTTCATGTTTAGCTCCTTTTTAAGGACAGCATCTATCGCTGCTTCACGCTGGGTCGCGAGGAGCGCCAAGGCCACGCTGTTGATGTGATGATACCGTAGGTTGTCATAGCCTTCTCTCGTTTGTAAGGCTTCGTACTTTTCCAGAAGTGTAACCACGGCTGCGTCATCGGCATCGCTAGCGAGGCGAGCCAGAGCGGCGGTGAAATGCTCACCTTCATCTTCTAAGAGCGTAAGAGCCTGTTCGCGTCCTGGCAAGGTCAACGGTTCAACGGGCTGGAAAGTGGTTGGTGGAAGCGCTGGAGGAGAAGAAATGGGGCCAGGTGCATTGGTAACGACTTCAGAGGGGATTGCGCGAAACGGAATAGCATCATAGGCATAGCCTCTTGGCTGAGCGAGGTGCTTTATATGCTTTTCACAGCGCTCTAAAAGCTCTAGCCCGGAATTACGATAGCCATACTCTTGACCATGCTCCTCAGGCGTTTCGGGTTGGGGCTCCTGCCCCTCGCTCTTTTCTTCTTCTGATGAAGCATCATCCCCGAAAATCGCTTTCAAGAGTTTTTCTTCAGGGGTAGGTTCATTGTTATAGGAGCGATATTCTGTCCATGAAGACCATTCGGTCTGCCATTTCTTGACCTTTTGAGCATGGGTCAGACCTCCAAATGCTTGCTCCAACAACTGGCCTTGTCGCTCGGCTTCGGTGGCTATTTCAGCTTCGATGTGGGCTTTGATATCTATGGAGGCAGCATAGAGATCGGATAATTCATCAATGGGCCAGAGTTTTTTCTCCGCCTGTTGTTGCCACCATTCATAGTACCGCTGCCAATATCCTCGTCGTGAAACTGCACGCGCGACTGCTCTCAGGTAATCTTCGTCAGGTAGGCGGCGCTCGGGCAACATCAAACTGATGTCATCAAAATCGCAGAGTTTCCTGTTCTCTTTATCTTCTTCTGTTTCATCTCCTTCTTCCAGCTCTATCAGGCATTTCTGCCATACGGAAAATGCACTGATAACCTTGCCAATTTGCCCTTGATCTCTTGCCTGCCCATAAACGGCTTCGTGAAGAAAAACGAGGTCACCGGTATGAAAAGGGCCTTCCGTTGTTGGGTTGATCTGATCCAGTGTGATCACCTGTTCAGGAGCCAGCTCAACGGCTTCCCGCTGAAACCAGTCATGGACTTCCACCACCACTTTGGTATCGGTGGTGGATATGATCTGTGCTTTCTTCCCCTCATACGACTGCCATTGGGCATTCAGAATAAGGACCATCGTACCTATCTTGAGGTTGTGCATGAAAAGATGCCTTCCAATCTTTCTTCCAATACTCTTTTCTTCCAGAAGATCTCTACCATGAGTTCAAGAGTTCCACCATGTACAATTAATTATTCTCTTTTTTCTGGGAGAGAGAAGAAATGGGTGAGTACATTTGGGGGGAGGGAAAGTAACTCTGACGAGATCTTCATGCAAACCTCAAGATGGAGTGATACCATTTTTTTCGTGCGATTTTTCCCGCTAAGGCTCTCCCAGGCACAAAGTGACCCCCATCATTCCTCCTGCTAAGCCAACTCTGAACCTTCTTCACGGAACTCACGTTTGTTGATGTAGGTGTTGAGGGCAAGGTGGTTGGGATAGCCAAACAGTTTGGCAATCTTGCGCACGGAGAGTCCTAACTTGAGGAGATCCTTGGTCCGTTCCAAATCTGCGTCGAACTTACTTTTCTGAATGGTGCCTTTTGGTTTTCCCAAGCATTAATACTCAGGGGCCATATGCAGAAGTTTCCTCTTTGCCTTTTTTCTGTAAGAATAGAGCGGAAGAGAATTTCTGTAATTTTTCCACCTTGCCATATTTCAGCGAGAGGAGTATGTGATCCTTTTTTATATAGAACGATCACAAAACATGTTTTATGAATGTTTCCATGCTTGTGACACAGGTTCACGAGGTCGCATGGCCTCAATGGCAACGCGCTGTTCTGAACGTGCTCTCACAACTCTCAACACACGAATACGAGTGGTTGATCAACGAATTGCTTCGGCTCGGTGATTATGCTCCGAAGAAGCGCCCTCATTTGCATCTTCTGGCAGCGGCCTGTCTGGATACCATGGGCGGTTCCGCCCTCGCTTCACCCTCTGGAAACCAACCATCTCCCACTCTGGTTCGAGCGGTCGAGAAACGATTGGGCAAACTGGTTCCGCCGCACAATGCGAAAGCTGCCCAGGAGCTAGCAAATGTGGGAACGCTGGCAGTCAAACCACTTGAGCAGCAATTGTCCTTGCCTACGCTCTCAAAGAGAACGCGGTTTGCCTGTCTTCAGGCATTAGTGCTCATAAACAATGATGATGCCCTGGATGTGCTAAATACCTATATACAGACAGCGCCTCAGCCTGACGGTGAGGCCTGCCTCAAGCTCTGGTCATCGGCGATTGATCCTGAGCGATTCGCCGAAAGGGTCCTGGCTCCGCTCTTTCAACGCGAAGGCCGAACCGAGCTGATTATCTGTCGAGGCAAAGCGCGGTGGAGCGATGAGGTGCAATTGAAGTCGCTACGGGGCCTGCAACATCTGATGACGCTGAAAAAATTAATTATGAATCAGTGTGAACACCTCAACGATATCAGCCAACTGGCAACCTTGACCGAACTAGAGGAACTGACTCTTGAGAACTGCGGCAAAATTACCAGTGTGGCCTCGCTGGCTGGCCTGACAAAGCTCCGTAAGCTCAATCTTACAAATTGCAAACGGTTGCGTAACCTTGTCGGGCTCTCTGACAAACCTGCTCTGGAAACACTGTATGCCGCCCATTGCGAAAGATTAGAGAATCTCACGCCGCTTACCGGTTTGCCGGCACTCAAGTGGCTTAACCTGCACAATTGCAGAAAGTTGCAAGATATCAGCAGCCTTGCCCACCTGACGCAACTTCAACATCTCGACCTCGATTATTGTGCTGCATTGCAGGATATCAGCAGTCTTGCTTCCCTGACGCAGTTACGGACCCTTGATCTAGATCATTGCACAGCATTACAAGACATCAGTAGTCTTGCCTCCCTGACCCAACTGTATGATCTTCACATGAATGGCCTTGATCAGGTACACGATATCAGTAGCCTTGCTTGTCTCTCGCAATTGGAACTGCTTCAGCTAGACTGTTCTTCTTTGGATGATATCAGTCCTCTAAGTGCATTACAGAACCTTCGCACATTATGGCTCACAAACACAAGATCAGCTTCAGAGCAGGAGTTGACATGCCTTGCACAGCTTCCTCATCTCACCTATCTCTGGCTTTGTGGTTCCTTTCCACTCCCTCCACTTCCGATAAGTCTTAAAGAGCTCCATATCGAAGGGAAAGACGGTGACACCTATACTCCTGATCTAACGCGTCTTTCCGGCCATCCCAATCTTTGTCGCCTCAACATCAAGAACGTTCATGGGCTTACTGATGTGACCGGGGTGGCGGATCTTCCCCAACTGTGCGAATTCAAGCTGTGGGGAAGTACCAGCCTTACGAGCTTGCAGGGCCTGGCACATCTTCCGTCGCTTCAACAGGTAGACATTGTCGACTGCTCAACGCTTCGGGATATCCAGGCACTATCCCATCTGGACAGCGTACAAGAGTTCAGCGTGTGGTCATGTCCAGAATTGCAAGACATTAGCCCTCTCAGCTATTTAACAGACTTAAGAAAATTAGAAATACATTACTGCGATTCAATACAAGACCTCACCCCTTTAAGCAAGAGCGTCAACTTGCAAGAAGTATCGTTCGTTGGCCATCACATGGCAACGATAGATCTCAGTCCGCTCGCGACACTCCCCGTACGAGACAGACTAAAAATCAGATACCAATAAAGCTTCCTCGACCAAGGGCAGGCAATATGTCTTCACCAACCATCCTCTCAACCGCCACAATCATAGATGAGAGGATGGTACTTTACTGTAGAAATTGTAGAAAAACATGATAATACAAATAAAATCATCTATGATCCTCTATGACATGCTCACAAAACAGGTATACCCGAAACAGAGAAGCAGTATCACTGGCAGAAGTATTTTTTGTAAGTACATTTGGAGTAAAAGAGTATGCATAAACGACTCATTCGTTGGATTTCACCACTGTTTATTTTGGCTGTCATCGTCGTCGCAGTGGTCATCGGTTCAGTTATGGTCACAGTCACTCACGCTGCTGGAGTAAACGCTTCAAGTTATGCAACAGAGCAACAAGCACAACCAGGACATATTCATCCAAATTCGTACTGGCTCCCATAGCAACGATCTCATGCAGAGCTTCATGCTTCTAATCAACATTACCGTTGTAGGTTTGAGTATTAAAGGCGTAATACCTGCATAAAAACACTTTATTGTGCGTTCAACAACAATCTTTCTAACCAGATACGTACTTCTTGAGCACTTCCATGCCCCATATTTTCCAAACCCTTAGCACATTGTTCTCCTAATGCTACGGCCTTATGTACATCTCCTCGTAGTGCTGCTACACGAGCTTGGCCGTAATAAACTAATAATCTGAGCTCTTTATCTCCTCCAGGAATGTTCATCAGCATTTCATCGAAGGTTATATGCGCCTCATGAATTTCACCCTTTTTCAATTGCACGTTGCCATAGTCGTAAAGCACTTTAGCTATAATCTGAGGTCTGCCAATTTCACGAGATAAGGATAGAGCATTGTGCAAATACGTCTCAGCCTGTGATATGTGATTTTGTGCTATGGATGTCTCTCCAAGGTTCAGCAAAAGGATGCTTTGCCATTCACGATGCCCAATACAGCGTGCAACTGTAAGCCCCTCCTGGAAATAGGTTTCGGCTTGAACATAGCGCCCAAGCTCCATCTCAGAAGCTCCCAGATTCGCTAGTAAAGCGCTGATACGTTGACTATGACCAATACGACGCGCCAACTCTAAACCCTCCTGAAAATACAGAGCAGCCTCAATCTTGATTTCCCTGCTGTCCAGCATTGAAACCAAGATTGAGGAGTAAATTTATTGCTAACTGCTCTTGCCCAACTAGCTTGCTCGCAAGCTCAAGACCTTCCTGCAAGTATGCTTCAGCTTGGGCATAGTTTCCACCCAGCGCCTATCAGAAGGAAAACCGTCATACCACCTTATCGTGATGCTCGCTATCCTCATTGTAGCAAGTATTCTCCTGCTTCCTCTGATTTTCCTCTCAACACCATCACCATCGCACACGGGAGAGTCAACAATCACTGGCAGCCTCGCATTTAGCAGTAGCAGACAGGTCACAAACTAGGCAATGCTTGCGGGAAAGAGATGAACACCGAAGAGATCATGCAGCAGTTGACTGGCACATGCATAGGGAACGACCTGACCAGCGGCCAGATACGTCGCGACGGTCTGAATGTCTGTTCCATATTGCGCCGGTGCCTGTACCTCCTTCGCTGCAACTACATAGCCCATCTAAACAGTTACTTTGGTAACGCATCAGGTGCCAGACGCTCGACTCCCTCCATAAGCGTCAGCAAGACATTCTCGGCCATCTGTTCTGAGGGTATGGTGGCTGGCTCCAGGCTCCATTGAAGCGCCGCGCCCACAATGGCCCAACTCATGGTTTGTGCGATTGTTTCCATTGGTACTGTCCCTCGGACCTCTTCTCGTCTCTTTTGTTTCAGCCACATCAAGAGAAGCCCTGCTACTGCTTCCTGGAAGAAGCGTTCGATCAATGGGTCAATAGCCCCTAATGGGTGACATTGGCGCTGTACATCCCTGAAGTGTTCCAGTAAGAGCCGAATGAAGCGTTGCAAGGTTTTTTTGTCCCATTGGGACACGGGAGGAAGCGGGCTTATCAGGTTCTGAAATACTTCCTCGTGGAGAAGCGACTCCAACAGCGCATATTTATCCACAAAGTGGGCATAAAAGGTTCCCCGACTGACATTGGCTCGCTCGGCAATCTCCTGGATGCTCGTGGCCTTAAAACCCTTTTCTTGCATAACATCAAGAGAAGCCTGCTGTAACAACTGACGTGTGCGCTGGACACGCCGATCTTCACTTCTAGAGGAGATCGCCATTGTTCATACTGCCTTTCTCTGTTCATCTCTCTTCACGTAGGCAAGCGTTCGTTCGCCGTTTTGGCGAACGAGGATTCACCGAGTGTCATCTCTTCCTGACAGTTTCCCTTTTGTGTTCAGTATCTTACAAAAAGGCTTGATTGCTCATTGATTGTCATACGCTTCCACTCTAGCATTATAGACAACGGTCGTGACGTCAAGCAACCGATAGACGATGCTCAACACCATTTGAGAAGTGTATTGAGGGAGAAAACATGAGTACAAGAACCAGTGAAACGATGAAAGCTATACAAGTCTATACCGAGGGAGATCCAGAGGTCTTAGTGTACGAGGATGTGCCGCGCCCTACAGCAGGGCCGGGCGAAGTTCTGATTCGTGTCTATGCCGCAGGCGTCAACCCAGCCGACTGGCGTGCGCGCGCGGGCTTCCCCGACGTTCCAGAGAAATTCCGACACGCCATTCCTCCAATTCCTCGGCCCAGCATACCGGGTTTTGATGTATCGGGTATTGTCGAGGCTGTCGGGCCGGGTGTCACCGAGTTTCGTGAAGGCGATGCTGTCTATGGCATGGTGCGTTTCCCACATGGGGGCAAGAGTTATGCGGAATATACTAGAGCCCCTGTAACAGACCTGGCCCGCAAACCGGTGACCTTAGATCATCTCCAAGCGGCAGCGGTCCCTATGGCAGCCCTGACAGCCTGGCAGATGCTCTACCTGGATCTGGAGGCGAGCCAGACGGTCCTGATCAATGGAGCAGCTGGTGGAGTTGGTCACTTCGCAGTTCAACTGGCGAAATTGAAAGGTGCGCGTGTCATTGGCGTGGCATCGGGGCGCCACGCAGCATTTTTGCGTGAACTGGGCGTCGATCAATTCATTGATTATACTGTCACCCCTATTGAACAGGTTATCCACGATATCGATGTTGTCTTTGACACAGTAGGCGGCGAGAATAATCGCCTGCTTTCCATACTCAAGCGTGGTGGCAGATTTGTACCAATTAATATCGGCAATTATTCCACTGAACACGCCGCCCTCGCGGGTATCACCATTGGGACAAGCCATCATCAAGCGCTGCAATCCAGTAGTGTACAACTGGCCGAAATTGGCAAACTGATCGATACTGGACAAGTACATGTGGTTATTGATACGGTTGTGCCTCTGGCAGAGGCACGCAAAGCCCACGAGCGCGGTGAAGCTGGCCATATACATGGAAAAATTGTCCTACGCGTGGTGGAAGAAGGTCGCTGCTCACGTCCACCTGCCTATCCCCTGGCATAGCCGTCATGACCGGTGATAGCAATATGTCCCAAAACAGTCTTTTGCACCTCGATCAGGATTGGGAGATATAAAAGGCTGCACAATTGAGGAGTTTCGTCATACCTGGAAGTGGCGGAGCAACGGTTGGCGAAAGCCTCTGGCTCAGCCTGCAATGGCAACAACTTGCCAGCATCCCGCTCCATGCGAGTACGACCTAGCACCAAACATGTTGATATGACGCATGCTCAGAGAGAGGGCCGGCCTTTTTCTTGAAAATGAAGGCCAGCCCCCCTCTCTGTTGCTTAGACTGATGAGTTGGTTGCAATCACTGAAAGCCCTTGTGGATCGAGGGCATAGGTATTGACCAACCACCCTGTCCCTCCCATCGGTGCGTTGGCCCCCTGATCCTGAAGAGGCACACGAACCAGGAGCACCACCATATGGTGCAGGCGCGATTGACCGGATGCGGGATCTTGATCCAGGCGCTCGGTGCGTTTCCCGCTTGCAGGATCAATCGTTGATTGGAGCAAGGCAAAGGATACATTGACCCAGGCGAATTGCCGTTGTTTCCCCTGGACTGACGCTGTCTGAAATTGCACCAGGGTGGAATGCGCATTCACGACTTGTTGAATGATCTTGCCAGCCCGTATCTTCTCATAGAGCACATTGTTGATCACACGCACATCATTGTTGGCGAAGCGAACCTGCCCCCCTGGCGTCAGAAGGAACGTGGAGCCAGTCTGCGTTCCACTGTGATTGGTGGGAGTGCCAATATGCGGTAATCATAACTCATCTCCCTATCGGTAAATGTGGCCCCTGTTCGCAGCGCTTCCATGGCGTCACCCAGAGAGAGACCAGCCTGGGTCCATCCTAACTTTGCAAGCACCTGGGGCGGGCACAACCTGTTCTTGAGGACTGCTGCTTGTAGAATCTTCTGATGCCACGGACGATACCTCGTTTCTTTCGCATATATGGAGCTCTACATGAAGCATTGAGGAAAGGCGCTTTGGATGTGTGTTGGTATATTTCCTGGCTCCTTCACACATTCCCAAAGAAGAGTCTAGCAAGTAGCCGTGGAGAGCTGATGGGGGGAGAAGAGGAGCGATGTTGGGAAGGGTGGAGAGGCTATGGGCAGGGGTGGAGAGGCATGCACCTCCCCACCAGATCCTCCCACGCATCCCTCCTGAGTACCTTTTGCTTGCCAGGGGTGGGCATATACAATAGAACGACGATTCTCGTTAAAGCGGCCCGCCTATGGTTTTGTGGCGGCTCACCAGCTAGAGGAGGATTTCTTCCATTTCGCAAATTGTTTTTTGCGCCAAAATTAAGGGGGATTTTCGGACGCATTCTCAGAATGCACCTGCCTCTCTTTCACAGCAAAGAGCATTTGGTTGAGATACTGCGATGAGCAGAAAAATCAATGAAGTGTGGACCAATGGCGCACACGTACAAACTTGAGGCGGTTCCATCTGAGAAGATAAATAGAATATTTCTCACGGCGGCTAATTGTCCAAAGCGCACGATGAATTTCATCTGCAAACTTTCTTTTTGTGATCAAACAAGCGCATAAGTAAATATCCCGCTCTGTTTGAGTAATATTTTCAAGAATGGCTATTTCATTGGAACCCAAAGAAGCAGGAGTGGGAGAAATCAAGTCAGAGACGAACGGCTTCTCCCCGAGCTTGCACAATGTCCATAGCACTAGCTTACGTACAATTGTTTCTTCCTGAGGATCTTTGAGAAGCTTCTGCAGATCACTTACCACACTTCTATCTCCCAAATCCCCTAGCGCTCGCGCGACTTGCCTGCGTACAATTGTTTCTTCCTGAGGATCTTTGAGAAGTGTGAGCAGATAAGCAACCACACTTTCTTCCCCCAAATTCCCCAGCACGCGTGCTGAGTATCCTCGTACAGATGCATTTTGCTGAGGGTCTTTAAGAAGCGTCAGCACGTCACCCACTAAGGTTTTATCACTCAATTTTCCCAGCGCCCATGCCACTTGTGCACGTACAATTGTTTCTTGCTGTGAATCTTTGAGAAGTATGAATAGGTCTCCAACTACGCTTTTGTCTCCCAATTTCCCCAGTGCCCATGCCACTTGTATGCGCATAGTTGTATCTTGCTGAGGATCTTTGAGAAGCGTAAGGAGATCTCCAACCACGCATGTATCTCCCAGGTCCCCCAACGCCCATGCTATTTGCCTACGCATAGTTATATCTTGCTGAGGGTCTCTAAGAAGTCTTAGCAAATCATCCACCACTCTTTTATTCCTTGAAGCACCCAATGCTCGCGCTATTTGCGCACGGAGAGCCGCGTCTTGCTGAGGATCTTTGAGAAGCGTAAGGAGATCTCCAACCACTCTTTTGCGCTCTAATTTCAACACAACCCCTGGTACTCGCATACGTACACCTATGTCTTGCTGAGGATCTTTGAGAAGCGCAAGCAAATCAGCTACAACGCTTGTGTCCTCCAAGTTTCCTACTGCCCATAGCGCTTTCTGACGTACAAATGTGTCTTTTTCGGTATTCTTGGCAAGAGAGAATACATGATTTTTTATATCTTCATCGGAGCATTGCCTCAAGATAGCTGTGAGATGTTCTGTTGTTAAAGAATAGTTTGAATTGATCAATGAGGCAATGAGGCAAGAAACCACTTCCGAACGCAGGTGTGGTTGCGTGAGGCGAGGGCGGGCAACAAGACATTGTCCAGCCCAAAGCAGATGCGTGGAGAAAATATCTCGCCATAACCATTGCCGTTTATGGCGTCTGAGAAGTTGTGAGATCAAGGCGCTGGCATCAGGTGTCACACCTGCGTACAGGGAAAGGACCTCTTCCCACCAGGGATCACCACAATTCTTCAATAGTTCCTGCCAGTTGTTGTGCTGATGGATGTAGAGGGCTGTGCAGTATTCCTGCAAAGTGAGATGCAGAAAGCCATGCCAGCCACGTGCCTGTTCTTTTAACAGGCCGTTTTCTTCCTCAATCTCTTGCAACACAAGCTTACTTTGTTCAGCTGGAAGATTTATCGTTGGCAGAAAGCGCGTGATGACAGCAAGCAACTCATCTTCAGGGAAATAGCGCCGCCCCTGACTATGAAAATGCCAGGCAATTTCGATGAGAAGCTGCTGTTTATGTTCGGCCTTAAAAAGGCGCCGACGACGGATATCGCGCGACGTATCCCATCTAAAGAGAAGTGTGTCGAGACATTGCTTGTAGAGATCAGCACGTCGCTCAGGTAAATCGTGCTGCACCTCGTAGGTGAGCACGATGAGAGAGAGCAACAACGGATTGGCAGCGAGCACCTTAATGCGTGGATTCTGCTTGAGACACGAGAGAAGATGAGCTGCGGTCGCATGTCGACGAGGGGCAGGATGAAAATCAAACCAGTTGGTAATAAACTGCTCAATCTCCTTCTGACGGAAATCAAGGACCTCCAGTTCCGTAAAGCCCATAAGACGCGTCCGCTGTTGATAGCTAGCTTTACGTGTAGTTACAATAATACATGCTTGTGGATACTGAGTTGTGACACGAGTAATAGCGTTTAGAGCATGGCCGTAAGAATCTTTCACAGGGATAGGCGTATCGCCAATGACCGTCTCATCGAGGGCATCAAGCAGCAAGATGGCATCACCTCGCATCAAATGGGCATGGATAAACCTATATGCTTCTTGTTCGCTTATACGGTATAGCTCACTCCAATGAATGGCAGCAAAGGCAATGAGATCAGTCAGGCCGGAAGAGACAAACGTACTCAGGGTGATATGAACAGGAACTTTGGGAAGATAGGGAAATTGTCCATCAATGGATTGAAGCACAAGATGCTTGAGCAGTGTGGATTTACCAGCACCGGGATCTCCCAGGACAATGCAGCGCTGATACTTTTGCAGCGCTTTTTCAGGTGTCATAGCAGTACTCACGCGAGTCTCAAGGAAGTGACGGTTAGCAAGGAAGAAGGCATTAGGATCACGCTCTTTCTGGGCTGTAAAAAGCATAGGCTCAATATCATAGCCAGAGCGCGTCTCCTCATGCAAATGCAGGCGCACGTAAATATGTTCAAGCTGCAAGGGATGACTCATGTCGAGAATCTTCATCTGAGAGATACGCGGATCTGCGTGTAGCGCTGTTTTGTAGATATCGAGAAGCTCGGCGTCAGTATGAACCTGCTGGTTGCTCGTGGCCGCTAACAGTTGTTGCTCACGTTCCTGCTGCCTGCGGAGAAGTTTTTGTTGCTCTTCACGATGCGTGCGTTCGAGCTCGCTCTCGTTTTGTCGATGCTGGCGCACCTCCTCGCGACTATTCTGCTCCGCGTTCAGCTCTTTTGTATTGGCATGGCCCTTACGAAGTGAATACACAGCAAAGCATCCACCTATGAGAGCGACAATGACTGCACTTGCAAATGCAAGCCACTCGCCAGGAGACGGCTGCGGTATTGGAGTTGGCGTAGCAATAGGAGTAGGCTGTAGACCAGTCAATAGACCTTTATGGAAGAGGGCAATGGCAAAGGAAAGAAGGTGGCTCATCTCGTCTCCTACGAAGAATTGATACCGTTGTTGTCAGCAATAGTATTCTATAGAAGTAGACGTGAATAAGTACCCATTTTACAAACAAATTAAGAATATTTTTATGAATGGAGCGGAACACACCCTCGGTACTTGAAGGTGTATTCCGCTCTGTCCTTACGGAACGCCAAGCGAGAAAGCCCTGCTCATTGATGGCAGGGATGCATCGCCGTTCCTTGTGTCTGTGTGTTTCCAGCTTCTGTCTGCTGAAAAAGAAGGTGTGCTTGAGCCAGGGGAGTGTCAAGGAAAGCTGCCTTGCCTGATGTATTGCAACCATAGAGTTTCTGCTCGCAGAAACGAGTCTCACTCATCAAGCACCTGGCTTGCGGCTCTGGCAACCTGGTTCACCATAACTGTTTTTTGAGCAGGTCGCGGCGTTCGTTGTTGCTCTTGGGGAGTAGCCAGCACCCATTGAGCCGAGGCGGCTGGTGCCCAGGCGGAGACATCTTTGCCCCGGCGAAGCCTGTCCCACTCGATGAGAATGCGGCGGGTAGCTTCGGCGCGGCTGAGCCCTCCCCACTCTTTGCAAAAGGTATCGAGCGCTTGCAAGGCTTCATGCTGCCTGGGAAGGCTCGTGTTCCAGTACACATCATCATCGTTGCGCATTTAATATCCCTCTTCCCAGCGATCCTCATCCAGCGAGGCAGCAAGTTCGGCATACCCGCAGATACTGGCATGCTCTGGATCAGGCACCGTGACGATCTGACATCCCTGTAACGCCTGGCAAACCACCTCTTCAAAGTAATAGGCCCCTCCGCCGCCAAGATAGATCTTGTCAAATTGCGTCCCGGCATGAGCCCCTTCCACATTCCACATCCCAATAAGAAATGAGGATAGGGAGCGCGTCAGACGCTTGAGCGAGCCTGTAATCACTTCGGTGATCTCCTCATCTGGAAGGTCGTTTGCCCCAGTGGCGATGACGGATAGGGTTGATGATGCGCATAGGCTCTCAGCAACGCGTGCGCCTTCTCGATAGGGAGCTTCCGATGATACTTCCACACCAACTGTTGAAGATCCTCCACCAAATGACCAACGCCGAATTGTTCGCCTTTGCACAACGGAATGAGCAACCGTTGCCCATCGGCAGCCACCAGATCGGTGGTGCGTTCACCCACATCGATGACCGCCTGCTGACTGCTTTCATCTCCACAATGAATGAGAATGCCCTGTCCCTCCATCGCGACATAGCCGCACTTGACAACAACCTTACGACTCCGCCCATTGAAGCTAAAGCGATAATGCCGCGAGAGCGCCTGCCTGACACGCTGCCGTCGTGTGCGTTCGTAGAGGCTCACCAGCAACGCCGTCACCAGACGCAACTCAAAACAGCGCTCCGGAATAAGGAGGCAGGCCAGGCAGAGGAGCAAGATCTGGGCGTGCTCAGACCAGTACCGGCGTTCGTCATTAAACGCGTTGTGGCTATGCGTGCCATGCGCGAGCAAACGCCCAAGGAAATAAGTATGATCCTCCAACGAGAGCACATAATCGCCCGGCTGAAGAACATCGGCGAGTTTGGCATGTGGATCGCTGCCCTTGAGAAGAGTTGCAACCTCACCGTCCGCGAGAAAACTTGGGAGCGTAATGAGGTCCTGCGCCAGCGTCAGCCCATCGGCGGGAAGCAATTTTATGCCCGCAAATCCAGAACCAACCTCAAATCCGGCATAATAGAGGAGAAACGTGGTCAGCATACTTCAAAGCCATCCTTTTTATGACTCATACTCTGAGACACAGGCTCTATAAAGTGGTGGACCTATGCCACAGAGTGATGTACAACTACTACAACATGCCATCAGTACAGGAAAGTGGAGTACATGCCCCACAACGTATGGAACATGTACTCATGTACTCAGCCCTAACCTCTCCTCATGCATCGCCTGTTCTTGAGCATACCTCTGCACAGGAGGCAGGAGAGGGGCAGGCAAGAGAGAGGGAAGGGGAGGTAGAGAGTGGACAAGAGCATAAGGCAGGTGATTTCTTCGAGATGAGGGCAGGCGGCTACTTCTCATCGAAACCTCCGCTTCTGGATACCCCTGTGCTTGCAGACATGGGGAGGAAAGAAGCGTTCCTTTCTTTGGGTGGAGATGGCGGTGGAAAGCCCATCTCCTTGACAAAACAGGTTTACTATGAGAGACTGCTTGCATGGATAGAACACTTGTTTCACGCCTGCATACGACCGATGAGCAAGCAGCACTTTTGCAGCAGACATTGCACCAGCATACCGCGTGCTTTAATGCGGTAACCGATGAGGGCTTTCACACGGGGTGTAGCAACGGTATCGAACTCCATAAGCGCACCTACTATGATCTGCGCGCGCAGCATCCCCATCTGCCTTCGCAACTGGTGTGTGCCGCTCGCGTCAAAGCCACTGAAGCCGTGAAAAGTGCCCTTGCTCGCCTCAAAAAGGGACACAAAACACGTGCTCCGCATTCGCGTCTCTGTCCTATCCGCTACGATGCTCGTTCCTCCTGGGTCAAGTGGGAGACACGCACCTGTAGTCTCGCCACTATCAAGGGACGTGTGCACCTTCCCTTTGCCATTCCTGCTCATGCTCACAAATACCTTGGCAGCAAGGTGTGTAGCGCTGAGCTGTGCTCCCGCAAAGGCAGGTACACACTGCATGTCGTGGTGAGCCTCCCCGATCCTGTTATCTCCCCTTCTCATGACCATGTGCTCTGCAAACGCATCGTAGAGCATGCCGCTGCTGGGTCGGCCATCGTGCTTGAGAACTTGACCCATATTCGCGCTCGTGCTCTCCTGCGCAAGGGAGAAGGGCAGCGCCATCTCCACTCGTGGAGCTTCGCGCAGTTTCACTCCTTCCTGATCTACAAAGCGCAAGAGAAGGGCATCAGCGTGGTGAAGGTGGACTCTCGTCACACCAGCCAGACCTGCTCGCGTTGTGGGGATCAGGCGCGCCAGAATCGCCGTTCTCAAAGCCTGCGCCTCTGTCGTCTCTGTGGGTTGAGCGAACATGCTGATTTGAACGCCTCTCGCAACATTGCTGAGAAACACCTTGCCAGTCTCGGTACATCCCTGGCTGGTGGGTCGCCGTCGGACGGCCTCTCGTCTCCGTCTTCCGACGAGGGACAAGTCCCCGCCCAAAGGGCGTGGGGTCTCTGACCGAGGTACTATATCTTTTGTGAAGAAAAGAGAGGGAGCAACGAGGGTGAATCGCATGGATCGTCTGACGGCTATCGTTTTGCTTCTCCAGGGAGGCAGACGCACCGCTGGGGAGATCGCTCGCCGCTTTGAAGTATCCAAACGCACGGTGTTTCGCGATATCGAGGCACTTTGTGAGATGGGTATACCCATTGTGACCGAAGCGGGCGCAAATGGCGGCTATACGCTCATGCCGGACTACTCTCTGACTCCACTCCAATTGACCTTCCATGAAACCATGCTGTTGCGCCTGGCCCTCAGTAGCATCTCTCAACTGGCGCAAACTCCCTTCAAACAGGAGCGAGAGTCTTTGCTTGCCAAGGTCCAAGCCCTCATTCCCCCGCAGCACAGGCCTGAAACCGATCAGCTCTTGCAGACCGTTCAGTTCAATGTCCCAACTCGCAGCTATGCCACACCGTTCATCGAGCAGTTTATCGAAAGCGCACGCACGCAACAATGGCTTCGTGTCATGTATCGTTCTCAGCAAAGAACCTCTCAACAAACCATCCTCCCTCGCCGCCTCTCTTCCTCTGGGGGGTTCTGGTACTGTGAAGCGTACTCTCAGGAGCATCAGGAAGAGCGGACCTATCGCGTGGACCGCTTCATCGCCGTGAGCGCGACCCAGCCACCAGAACACCCAACGCCACTCCCCTCCAGGCTTCCCTACAAGCATCCCTCACACCCGGAAGTCCGTATCCGGCTGACCGCACGAGGCGCCCTCCTCATGGAGCGCAATCCCTATTTCAGCGACGCGATCCAACCGCTGGGTGAGGAGGAAGGATTGCTTTGCTTTCGCTGGCCGCCAGCCGAAAACGACTGGCTCGCGCGCCTGCTGCTCAGCTTTGGCCCCGACGCAGAAGTACTCGCGCCTCCACCCCTGCGCAATCTCGTGCGAGAAATGGCTCAGGAAGTTGTGGACCGCCACCATCAATAGTGACATAGGATTGTCACTGTTTCTCCCTTACACTTCTTCTCTAGCAATGAGTAGTAAGACAGTCGCTATCTAGCGACCGACAACGCGATTACACCATGAGGGAGAACCATATGGAAACGCAGAATGTACACAATAGCGGTCAGACCTGGCAGAACGAGGCATCATCCTCGTGGATCACCCATCCCTGGGTCGCCGAAGGACAGCACACAATCCGCTTTGGTGCTCAGATGATCGATCAGGGCGCCGACTGGCAAGAGCAACGCGATTGGGTACAGATGGTAGAAGATCTTGGTTTCGACTCGTTCTGGGCCAGTGACCATCCTTTCCTGTCTCAGGACGCCTGGATCACCCTGACTATTGCGGCTCAAGCAACCAGGAAGATTCGCCTGGGTACCCTGGTCAGTTGTGTCTTCTACCGCAGTCCCGCATTACTTGCACGCCTGGCCGCCGACGTGGATCGCCTGAGCAACGGACGCGTTATTCTTGGCATCGGCATCGGGGATTTGCCCCAGGAGTTTGAACGCCTTGGTCTTCCGCTTCAGAGCATCAAAGCACGGCAGCAAGCGCTGGAAGAAGCGATCCAGATGATTGTGGGATTGTGGCAAAGCGAGGATTTCGATTGGCAGGGAACACCTCTTCAAACACAGCAGATGCGTTTGCCTGGAGTGCCAGTGCAACAGCCTCGTATCCCACTGCTGATCGCTGGCGGGGGAGAGCGCGTGACGCTGCGACAGGCGGCACAGTATGCCGATGTCACCAACTTTGGCGCACATGCTGTGATAGGCGGAGCTTATGACATTTCCGATGTGGTGCGCAAGTACGATGCCTTGCGGAGACATTGTGAGACGCATTCGCGACCGTACAACTCGGTCTTGCGCAGCCATCTGACCTTCCCACTGGTTCTGGCTGAAACGCACGAGGCATTGCGTCTCAAACTCGAGAAGCTTCCACAGGGATGGCTCAAGATGTTCGGATCAAGCCTCATCGCAGGAGTACCACAAGAGGTGATCACCTCCTATCAGGCGTTGGCCTCTGCGGGTGTCCAGTATTTTATCTGTTCACTCTTCCGAGGTGATGGGGAAACGCTGCAACTCCTGGCTGAACAGATTATGCCGGCAGTAAAAGAAGCGAAGACGACCCTCTAGCTGGCTGGGGCACTCTGCCATCTTCCGCCAGCGTGGTCGCAGGAACACGTTTGTTTCAGGCGGGATCGTGAGGAATGAAGGAGGGTTCTGCCCCTCACGATCCCGTTCTCAAGGAGATAGGTCATGCCATCAAAAAGGAGAACATGAGGAGAATGGGAGAAAACTATGGCAAGAAAGGGATATCAAGCCGAAGCGATAGCAGAACAGACATTGATCCTACAGCGCAGACACTGCATCGTGTGCGGCCAACCCATGTGGGTCGCTTATCTTATTCGCGCCGGTCTATTACCTTGTTGGCACAAAGGCCAGGCACAAAAAAATCCGTTCGGGATGGGCATTGCTCACTCTCATAGGACAGAGATAGGCCCCAGAAACCTGCCACAATGATCATTGCTAGCGGAATGCTGGATACAAAGGCATCTGATCAGCTTCAGGGTCACCATGCGTATACGCTGAGAAAGGTCCTGGATTTTCCATGATAGAAGTCAGTTGCTTCAATTCATCCTCGATATCAGCAGCAGATACAATATTCAGCTTCTGAATGGTCTCCCACAAAACTGACGAAATCCAGGCATAGTTGGGAGATCTACTGACCCAAGCACCTTCCGAATGTAGGAGTAAGTCTCTTGCTTCCCAATCGTGGCGGCATGCATCTTCCCTACGGTTGCTACTGTACAGTTGCCTCTTCTGCCGCATCCGCGAGCAGCAGATGGTGGAGCCCGTTTCCCGTTGACATATCCACCATGACGATTAGCCCATGCGCTTTGTCTCCAGCATAGAAGCAGGGAACCAGCGCCGGATGAGGCACGACCTCACCTAAAAATTGTAATCTAGCCCAATCATTGAAGAAGAGCTGGCAGACATTCATGACCCTTTCGTTCTCATTTGCAGCGTCCAGAAGTTCGGCCCTTCTGAACTTCTGGATGGTATGGGAAACTTTAGGTTGCCTAGCATCAGAAAGCGGGGCGTAGGAGTTGCTCAATTTCGCTCATTTGTTGCCAGGTCAGCGGGCCAAAGCGCATGGTTGCAACGTTTTCCTCCACCTGCTGCACTGTTTTGAAGCCTGGAATGGGGATAGTGTGACCACTGTGCGCCCAGAGCCACCCAAGTGCTCCTTGAGCCAGAGTGCGGCCATCACGTGTCAAAATCTGGCGAACCTTGTCTAGCTGGCGCAAAAATCCGGGCATGCGCTCAGCATTGAAGGGATTCCAGGAGAATGAGGAGCGCCGAATATCTAGCTCTCCAACCTGATCACGTGCGGTATACTTTCCGGTCAGCAGGCCCATGGCGAGAGGCCCGCGATTGAGACTTGCCAGATTATTCTCCTCGCAAGCCGTAAGAATGGCGGGGTTGTCCTCAAAGACATTAAGCGTGTGCTGAACAGCCACGCAGTGCTGTCCCTGAGCAAAAAGACGCGCCCGATCGGGATCATCGGTGCTCCATCCATAGAAACGAATTTTCCCCTCAGTAACCAGTTGCTCCAGGATATCACGGACCTCAACAGCACGTTCAAGATCATAGTCACCAACGTGAAGCTGATAAAGGTCAATATAGTCGGTTTGCAGACGGCGCAGGCTGGCTTCACAGGACCGGCGAACTTGAGATTGAGGATCAGAGAGCCCGCCAGTTCTCATGCGCGTTTCTTCGTCGAACTGATTACCAAATTTAGTAGCGATCAGCACATTTGCACGCTGTTGACCTAATGCCTGTCCGAGAATTCGCTCGCTGTGACCCGCTCCATAGGCATCCGCAGTATCAAAAAGTGTGACACCCAGGTCCAGTGCCCTATGGATGGCGCGTATGGATTCGGTGTCATCCACCTCCCCGTAGCCGGTGGGTAGATCAGGTGCGAGCCAGGACGGACCGCCGATAGCCCAGCAGCCCATACCTAATGCGCTCACTTCTATGCCGCTGCGGCCCAACGTTCGTGTCAGCGTTTCGCTCATTTTTGCATCCTCTCTGATAAACTGCTTGTTTGTGATGCCTGAATAATAGCTCACTACCTGGCATCAACGCATCCATCTAAAGGAGAGTTTCTGGGGATTGGGAAGCAACTTTTCTTTTCCAAACTTACCAAACAACTCTACAAGGAGCGTGTAAATCCTGACCGTATTCTGGCTAAACTCACACAAATCTCCTGGTGGGCAAACGCCTCTGGAACTCCTTGTCCACCAGGAGATTTGTTGGAAAAGGACCAGTTTCAACCTGGGACTTACACTCTCTGCTCGAACACATTTCTAGAAGCGGCAAATTTGGTATTGAATATTCGGGCACAAGTCCGGCCTGAAAGAGCTGCCCGAACATTCGGGTCATTTTTGTTACTATCCATAGCGCCTGGAATTACCAAAAACGATTCATCGTCAACGGATCCAAAGGCGGTTTCTCAACTGATCAATGGTTGTGCTGCTCAACATTGAGGGCAACTGCTCATGTTTATTTAGGATCTGGCACAGATTTGATACCAGTGGCGAAATCAGGAGTACTAGATCTCATCCAGTAGCATGCAGAAAATAAACTGTCGTTGCTCACTCAAAAGGAAATCATTCATGTCACTCAAACCTGCTCCCATGCCACCTGTCCCTGAAGAGACCGTTCGTGTAGCTCGCGTTGTGTTTCCCCGTGGCAATATGCTGATGCAAGTGCGTAATATGGTGGGAACCATGTACGCTGATGAAGCATTTGCGAATCTGTTTCCGACGCATGGCCAGCCTGCAGAAGCCCCGTGGCGCCTAGCTTTGGTCATGGTGTTTCAATTCATGGAGCACTTGACGGATCGGCAAGCTGCTGATGCGGCCCGAAGCCGATTGGACTGGAAGTACGCCCTCAGCCTGGAACTGACCGATTCAGGGTTCGACCATACCGTCCTCTCCGAGTTTCGTTCGTGCCTGATTGCTGGCAATGCCGAACAACGTCTGTTGGACCTGCTGCTGGAACGGTGCCGAGCAGAAGGATGGCTCAAAGCCCATGGGAGGCAACGCACTGATTCCACACATATTCTAGCGAAGATTCACGCGTTGAACCGTGTCCTCTGCGTTGCGCAAATCATGGAGTATGTCTTGAATGTACTCGCGGAAGTGGCTCCTGAATGGGTTCGTGCCTATGTGCCGGTTGAGTGGGTCGAGCGCTATCAGGAAGCGTGGGCCGAACCCCTGGAACCTCCGCTGCTTTAGCACGGAGAGCTTTCAGCAACAATCATCCAGTTTGCACTACTGAAGGATGTCCCTACGAGCATTCGTGCGTATGAAGTGATGTCCTCTCAGGAATATGGGCATGCGAACCAGGCATCCAGTGGCCTTGATGCTTTCTTGTTTGCTCGTCTTCCCCCTCTCTCGTGCGATACACTGGTCATGAGGCGAGCTCATTGGCCTCGCTGCTATTGTAGCTCATTTTCATCCTCTTCTCTGTCCGCAGAGACATTACGCTTGAGGTTTTTTTATGTCGGGACCCCAATCTGGGCCACTATCGTTCTCTCCGAAGTCGCCGCCCGCTCTGTTGTGCTCTCAAAGCACACGAAAGAGCTTGGAGCGCGAAAAGATCGCGGAGTTGCGGCAAACAATTCCGATCCACAATCTGAAGCAGAACATTCTTCGCCGATATGGTTGTTGACAACCTCTCGCGCAGGAGAAATGAACCACACACGTTTGCCATTGCCGCAAAGAGAGGAGACGCCAAGAAAAGCTGTTCCTTCGCACGACGCAAGACAGCCTATCATGCAAGACTCGATCCGGGGAGGATCAATGAACAAGTACATGCAGATGTTCCTGCAGGCCCTTGGGTTTGTGGTCCGGCGGGGCCACAAGCAGTTCCTGCGCTACATGCTCATCGCGGTGCCGGTCATGGAGGTCGGCTGGATCGTTCCCGACCGCATCGCGGTGCCTGTGATGACGCCCCTGCTGATCATCGTCCTGGTCGCGACTTGGCGCCAGCGCGTCAAGTTTGCCGACAACCAGCACGTGGAGGCGGCCAAGGCGGTCTCCGGGCAGGTGTTGCAGAGGCAGCGGACCAACACCTCGCAGTACCTGTGGGGGTGGCTCGGCTGGGCCGCTGCGGGACTCACCGCGTACCTGGTCGTGTCCTACGAGGTCATGGACTCCTTCCCCTGGATCCTCAGGGGAATCGTCCTGTCCGTCATCGCTCTGCCCTGCGCCCAGCTGGGCCAGTGGCTGGTCCAAGCGCACCTGCTCACGCGGGACATGCGGAAGACGCTCGCCAGTGGAGTCAACGCGTCCTGATCTCATCGCGGCGAGGCCAGCGGCCGGGGACAGTCTGAGGACTGCTCCCTGGCCGCTGGCCAACTCATTCCTCCTCTACTACCTTGCTATAACTGTATGTGCACCGCCTTCTTCCTCTTACCAGGTACGATCGTCACTTTTAGCCTCTAGGGGAGATCCTAGCCCTACCTTAATCGCAGTAGAAATATTCGTTGTTCTTGAAACCAAAGGAGCTCTGACTGGTTGGCACTGTTTATTGCGTTTTTGGAGGCAAACACTATCGTTCTCAGGGGGAGTCAAAGACAATAGTTCCATTTTCCTTGTCTTTTTCTTGCTTGTTTGATGCTCTAATGAGCATCAAAGTTGCTTGATCCAATCCATGCAACACGTGTATATATGGCTTGCGAATCACACGCCTATAGACCAAGAAATCCAGCATTATCGCTTCGTTGGGCCTCTTGGTCATGCACCTTTTCTTCTCACTTTTTCTCAACAACAATTATGTTTGCTCTTTCACATTATCTCTATGCCATCTGCTTGTATGACAAGCGTAACAAAATCGATTTTTGATTGCAATGAATTTAATTTGTAATCGACGCTACCAACGGTTCTTCTGAAGAATGATACAGGCAAACGCCACATTTCATTCGGCGTGGTGCACCCGTACGATCTTGGGAGATTGAGCAGATTGAGAGACCCCAATCAAGCGGACGATGTCGACCGCATCAAGGGATTGCACAGGGTCACCTCAGTCTGCCTCTTCTCACAGGGCTACTCTACGCCCCTTGCTTCCTTGCGACAACCTTATCCTCTCCCGATCATACATGGGATTGAAATGTCAGAAGAAAACACCCCACAACCAATCACGCCGCCTCCAAAGAAGGGAAAGCTCCCGATAGGGATGTGCACAGAAAAAGGCCTCTCCTCGCAATCGTGGGTTCGCGACGTGTGCACACCAACCTGGTGCGTGCATGGCGCGGTCCGCCCGCGTTCCGCTGGTATCTAGAAAATTATGAAGCGCGCCAGATGTGCCACCACTTTTTAGGCGAAGCTTGATCCGACGGTACGAATCGTTCCTTCTGCCAGGTCCATCCAATCGGCCTAGGTGAGATGAGAGGGAAGAAATAGAGCGTCCCGGCAAAGACATCGTCTATCTGCTGGCGAACTTCCCCTTTTTTCTTCACGACCTTGAGGAGATCCCCCACGACGACCCGCCGCTCCGGATTATATGTACCAGTGGGAACGACGATGTCAGCGAGATCTGAAAGCTAGTCGAGGAGATGTTGATCCACCTGAGGCTGGGAGATCGCACACCCAAAGATCATACGGTCGAATGGCCCGCATTCAGGAAGACCAGCTACAGCGTCACCTTGCAATATGGTGACTTGGTGGTCTCCCTCGTCTGGGCAAGGGCGGTAAAATGGCGTTGCAAACACTCCCACTCTGCATCAGAAAGATTGCTTGGAGAACTCTTACTCATCCTTCCGGCCTATCATGTAAGGTTATCTCCGCGATTAACAAAACACATTCTAAGCAGGAAGCTAGACGCTGCAGAGCAATGGACGTTCCTCTCTTTGACAACTCTCCCTGCAGGATGATAGAGTACGTCAAGAACAAGCAAGCTTGGAGTGGAGCAGCATCATGGCCACATACCAATTTCAGCCGACCCATTATTTCACCGCGATCGGTGACTATCCTCCAGTATTACGCATTGCACCGGGTGATACAGTGATCACCTCGACGGTTGATGCTGCTGGAGGAGATCAACATGGCAAGCATATTACCCCAGGAGGGAACCCGCAAACGGGTCCGTTTTTTGTGGAAGGAGCCAATCCGGGTGATACGCTGATCATTCATCTGGATCGTCTTTCTCCTTCGCGCTCTACCGGCCTCACGCGTACAATTATCTCTCGCCAAGTGTTCGATCCTCCTTCTGCGCAGACGCATCTGCGAGAGGCCATTGCTGACTGGGATCTGGATGTAACCCGGGGAATAGGCACAATGCGCCCATCTGCAGTGATCCCCCACTCGCTGGCCGTGCCTCTGGCTCCTATGCTCGGCTGTTTTGGCGTGGCTCCCACCAGGAGCCAGATTGTATCGGGGACCGCCTTGCTAATTCGACGGAGACGTTGGCCGCGTCACTTCTTTGCCTCAGGCGGTCGAGCGATTTCGACGGCGACCTCCGGTCCATATGGAGGCAACATGGATTATCGCGGGTTTGGGCCAGGTACCACCATCTACTTACCCGTGTTTACTTCTGGGGCTTTGCTTTTTCTGGGTGACGGTCATGCAGCCCAGGGGGATGGGGAAATTCTTGGGACAGGAATTGAAACATCCTTTGAGGTCCAGTTTACAGTGGACCTGCACAAAGGCCATCGCATTGGCTGGCCACGCGGGGAAAATGCACAGTACCTCTTTACCGTCGGCAATGCCTATCCACTCCAGGTGGCTCTTCGGCATGCGACAACGGAGATGTACCTCTGGTTACAGGAGCAATATCAGCTCGATCCGCGTACCATCTCAGTGTTGATGGGAATGGGTGTGGAATACGAGGTAGGTAATGTCTATAATCCCGCTTATACCATGATTTGTAAGCTCCCCAAACACATCTTAGCAGATCTCGCACCAACTCCACTATCGCCAGATACTGAAGGCTAGTGGGCAGCACCTAAACGGGAAGCCATACAGTATTAAGAAAAAGAAATAACAAAAAAAGGCGAAACACAAGTGAAGCGCCCCATTTGAACACGTTTCTTCCACTCCGTTCTCCGAACAACCTGCTCAAGGGATGGGCAACGAGCAAAGTGAGCCCCTCCTTATGGAAGGAAGACAACATTTCTGGTTCGGGTACGGTGACCGTTCTCCGAAATTGACCCAAACATGGACAGGCCATACTCAGCATTCGGTTCCTGCTTCAGCGCAGACAGCAAGCCTTTCGCTTGTCTTACATCTGCTCCACAGGCGTCACTTCCCGCAGAACTTGCGGTACGCCACGTTCATTGTGCCAACGCCGCGAGATTGTTGGCGGCATTGGCATCTCGGTCTTGCACGCTTCCACATTCCAGGCAGACAAAGACCCGATCTGAAAGGGTGAGCGCTTCATTGATCCAGCCACAACACGAACAGGTTTTTGAAGAGGGTTCCCAGCGCGAGGCCAGCAGCACCTTCACCCCTGCCTGTTCGGCTTTGTAAAGGATCTGCCGCTTGAACTCGTACATGCCCACATCGGCGATGGCTCGAGCCAGCCTGCGGTTCTTGAGCATGCCTGCAATATTCAAATCCTCCAGGACGATCACACGCGGGCGCTCTTGATCGGGCTTGGTTCTCGCCACGATCTGAGCGGTTGCTTGGTGCAACGCGTCTTGGCGCACATTGGCGATGCGGGCATGCATCCGCGAGAGGCGCTGCTTGGCTTTCTGGCGATTGCGTGATCCTTTGGCCTTGCGACTCTGGCGCCGCGAGAGGCGTTGTAACGTCGTGAGTTTCTTGCGCAGTGCCTTGGGATTCTCGAAGGTGCGTCCATCAGAGAGGGTCGCCAGCCGCTTGATCCCCAGGTCCACTCCAATGACGTCACCTCTGGCTGGCTGGGGGTCTTTCGCTTGCTCGTGCACACAGATGGAGACAAACCATCTGCCTGCTTGCTCACGGATGGTGGCACTGCTGATCTTGCCATTCAGAGGGAAATAGCCATGCTCTTTGAGTCGGAGCATTCCTAAACGAGGCAACTGGATGGCATCAGGAAACACCCGAATGCTCCCAGTAAAGCGAGCGCCACCGATGGCCTTCTTCCGGCTTTTGAAGCGGGGATAGCCACACTTGCCTTTCCATGTGCCCTCTTTTTTGAGGCGGCATTTGCGAAAGAAATGTTTGAAGGCGGCATCCAGGTCACGCAGCCCCTCCTGAAAGGCACATTTGCTGACATCATACATCCAGGGCTCAGAGGGTTTGAGGGCATTGATGTCGCGATGCAGATCAATGGCGGTGGGCGTTTTCGCTCCTGCCTTGTAGGCCTCTTGTTTGCGGCGAAGGCCATAATTGAAGGCCCAGCGAGCGGCTCCAGCATGTTTGCGGCAGAGCGTCTTCTGCGCGTTATTGAGGTCAAGTTCTCCCCGATACCCATGGACCATCTCTTGCTCTTCTCCCTCGGTGTTGAATGTAGAACAAATATACCAGAAAATCACAGCTTTGGCAAGGGGAGGAAGAGATGTCATTATTTGCCTCCATCTGTCTCAAGAAGAGGAAACATTATAACCCTCAATGAGCAGACGGTACCACAGGATGCCAACCAACTCTTGATGATGGTGAACGCGCTGCATTTTCGGATCATCACAGGACCTCAAGCGGGCACGGACATCGTGGTCGGGCATGCGGAAGCGGGGATCACGCTCTCCTAATCCGTAGCGGTTGCTCCCTGAGGGAGCAACCACGCTTCATACCAATATTTATACTTTGCAATCATATCTCTTCTCATATTCAGTATTATGGTAGTATACTTGCTTATTTGAATATTGCCTGTATAATTAATATTAGAACCTCTATTACTTTTAGCCAACGGGAGAGAAAAAACGGCATAAATACTACATTGAAACAAATTCGCTCTTGCTTTGCTCCTATATCCAATGTGCTGATAAGGCACTAGTATAGATAAGGAGAAAGCACTTCTCCATAAGGGAATGCATTTTTATGAGAGCGAAACAATCCTCCACATCCGTGTTATCGAATGATGATATGACGTCATCCCCAATACATTATGCTACGCCAGAGGGCATTGGGAATGAGTATGCCGAACTCAAACAACTGATGAAGCAAAGAGGGCTGTTGGACAAACAGCCTATCTATTATACTTATAGAGTTGCTCTTCTTCTGGGTTTACTTGCTATTGGAGTCTTCATCTTTCTGTTTGCCCAGATGTTGTGGTTACAACTCCTTGATGCGGTCTATCTCGCCTTTGTTTTCGCTCAGATTGGCTTGCTCAGCCATGAGGCAGGTCACCGCCAAATGTTTACTCGTTCGTGGAAACACGATCTGCTGGGTCTAGTAGGAGGAAACCTCTTGATCGGCATGAGCTATGCCTGGTGGCTTGACAAGCATAATAAGCATCATAGTCATCCTAATCAAGTGGATATGGACCCTGATATTGAGATTCCATTGCTTGAATTTACAGGCATGGAAGATGTGAAGCACATGGGCCCGCCACGGCAATTTCTGGTAAAGCACCAGGCATTGCTCTTCTTTCCGGCGTTAATGACGGTCGCAGCCGATCTCCAATATAAGAGCATCGCGTTCCTCTTGCACCAGAAAGCCAGGTACAAACGCCTTGAGTGGCTTCTCGTGATTGCGCATTACGTCTTGTATTTCGCCTTTGTCTTCTCGCATGTATCGCTTTGGTCGGGCATCCTCTTTATTGCTATTCACCAGGCGCTCACTGGGTTTTACCTCGGATCGATTTTTGCTCCCAACCATAAAGGCATGCCTGTCCTTGAGAAAGGGAGCCAAATCAGTTTCTTACATCGTCAGGTGATGACTTCCCGTAACATTCATGCACACCCACTGACCGATTTTCTCTATGGTGGTTTAAATTACCAGATTGAGCACCACTTATTTCCAAGCATGCCTCGCAATAAGTTGAAAGAAGCACAGCATATTGTGAAAACATTTTGCCAGGAGCGCGCTATCCCCTATCACGAGACGGGTATCATACAGTCTTTTCAAGAGATACTCCAACATTTATACCAGATTGGCGCACCACTGCGGAGAGCCTGAGCGGGAGAAAATGGCGACAGAAGCAGGAAATCCTGCGATGAATATGCCAGGGAAAGGGCAGAGATAGACCAGCTTATCGCGCGAGAGCTGAGAAGTGGAAGAAGGGGCTCTTTCGTGATTTACACAAGACATATCTCTGTTTGCTATATATGCAAATCTGGTCAGATGGCATGCAGCAAGCTCCTTTCACAATCAGCAAAACAACGAAGGAAAAACAGAAAAGCGCACAGCAATCAGCAAACCAGACACCGAGAAGGCACCTCCCCTTTCTTGAGGAGGCGCCCTCTCGGCTCACATCACTCAGAAAGGGCTACTCACCCGTGAGGTTGTCGAAAATGTGCTGTGCGACCTCTGGGGCGAGCTCGCCACCCCCGAACTGTGCGTCTGCCCTCAAGAACTCCATAGTGACCTCGTCGCCGCTGGAGCTGTCCGTGGAGTCAGACGACTGCTTCTCTTCCTTTGCCACTGTTACCTCCTATGATTCATTCAATGGCCTCTTGGTTCCTCTGAATGCGGATCTGTGGAAGCATCCAGTTCCTCACAAACCACTCGCGTTCAGAAGGTTCCCGAGTCGAGGAGCAAATGAGGATCAGCAATGAAAGGAAACAAGCACATCCGTTATCCGAAACTTCCTCAAATATGGACAAGCCATATCTCGCGTTCGGTTCCTGCTTCAACGAACAACGTGCCTGGAGAGACCAGGTCTTACAGGATCTCCACAGGCGTGCATTCCGAACTATTGCTATTTTGTAAAACAACTTGACAGCTATGAGAGAGGTCATCACCTTCAATTGCAACACCACTCGATCTGATAGATTCTTTAGGGTACGAGGCACTGGAAAGATAGTACAATATGCTACTAATAAATTGATATTCTTAATCCGCCATCGAGCCGTCATTAATTAATCTACTGTAACGCTAACAGCTAGAAGGAGACTGACGGAGGAATTGGCTGAGTTGTTTGGACTGGCTCTTTCAAAATAAGGTGGGGCTGAGAATGAACAGAAAAGGCAGGCACGCTCTATCTCTCCTCTTCTATTTAAGAGAGAATGCAAATTGATCAGGAGGTATGGAATCTGAAGCGACGCAGAATTTGTCTGAGTGAGTGAGAAAACAGGATGGTGCCTACCCACGCGTCAAGATCTGCACAAAAGAACAACCACCTCAGTTTTGAGCAACTGTTACGAAGTTTTCACTCGTTGATCTTTTTACACAGTAGCACGATGACCCCTCCCCTTCGAACAACGCTCCAAGAGATGGAAAGCGTTTCTCTTGCCAGAGAAAGGAAATGTCCAATATAGAACGTTTTTTCTTCCTTGTTGCGTGTATGGTACCATGCTATCGTCTCTCTGTCAATGCATCTCACTGTGCGCAACAAACGCACGTTTGATCATGTTTGCTCATAGTTTTGATTGCTGTTCTTCTACTCCTTCTTCTGTAACCTCTGATTGCGCTGCTTGAGAAGCCTGCTGTCGCCAAGTTGGTTTCACAATGCGATGCTGCTGCGCTGCGCGAATACAAAGGAGAAACCCTACCATACAGACAATGAAGATGGCTACCAGCCCGGCTTCTGGCCCAAAAGCCCCTCCCGTCCACACCTCTTGCCCGGTGATAGAGGCCGAGAAGAAGCCGCCATACGTGGCATGTCCTGAGACCTGCGCGCCAAAGAAGGGTCCCTCAAAAAAGTTCCAGCCTAAATGCAGGCCGATCACCCACCACAGGTTTCGTGTCAGTAGATAGATAGCCACCATAACAACTCCACTCGTGAGCGCAACTGCTAGCGTGCTCACCAGGGTGGCACCTGGATTCGTCGAGTGAAGTATGCCAAAGGCAAGAGCGCTGATTATTAACGCAATCCATGAGCCAAGAGCACGTTCCAGTAAACGGAAGATCATCCCACGAAACACCAGTTCTTCCTGTATAGCCGCTGCCAACAAGAGAAGCAGAGGGGCCGCGATAGGCAGAAGGCCAAATCCAATGGCAATAAAGAGCAGATAATGAATGAAACCAAGCTTCCTTTTCCCCTTGTTTCTCCAAAGGAGTAAGGCAAGCAAGCCCGATGCGATAATGAGCACCACAAGTTGAACGGCATTGAGCGGCTGAATACCTGTAATATGATAGCCGCCAGTTATTGCCAACACGACAATGACACTGGCTATCAAACCACCGCCGCACAGAAAACCAAGGAAGAGCGGGCGGCCCCAACGCTTCCGTGGCAAGCCCATATCGGCAAGTGAACGATGCTCAAGCCACCTACTTGCCAGGAACAGAACACCAACGATGACGCAGGCATAGCAGACGTTCGCGAGTGTGTCACCAAAGGGGCTCTGAAGAAACGCTTCAGGGAATATATTCAGCAGGGATTGAAGTAAGATGACCAGGATAGAAACCGCCGCGACTTCGATTGCCATTTGCACAAGTGCTAATGATAGCAGACGACGTAGAAAAGTCATATCGGTCCTCTTTCTGTCGGTGATCCACAACACTCCTTGATCAAGAAAACCATTGCGATCAAAGGTCTGTTATGCTTCACAAAGATTGGGTAATGATGAGAAACAAGGCAAACTGTTCCATACCAGAGATTGAAAAACCTGAGAGGCAAGGAAGAGGCCTATCTTTTAAAACTGGCAAGTAGCTCAAGCGTTTGGCACTGAAGGATCAGTGTAATTCGCGCCGAACTCAAAACGTCGCTTATGCTGGCAAGTATAGCGGGTTGCCCTTCATATTCAATAAACTCTTCCGGATCTATAACACAGCGTTCATGTTCCAGAACAAATTGATAGGCAGGAGGATAGGTCACACAGAGCGAGAAGATGCCAGATGTGGTCTTCCCGCAAGAAGGACATTCAAGCGCAATGCCAAGCCGCCTATAGAAAGGCGCAGGCAAGATTTCAGGCTCAATGCCACCTAATGGCGCAAGCTCATTACAGCCTGGACAATGTTGATAGCCAGCCGCAAATGCTTGCGCATAAAAGGCTGGCACAGTCTGTAACACCCGCTTAAAGGCGGGGCGAAAGGAGCGTATATCAGAGAACGAGATGATATTACCAGGACGAATAATGTCGATACCAGTTTTTGAGGAACAATCCGGGCAACGCAGCCACAGACCAACTTCCCCCCAGTCTGCTCCTCAAAGAGACCTTGCAGCCGCCGGCGTCCACAGATATAACACCAGATACTGGTCTCACGCCAGCCCTGAACGAGGCTATCGCTACTGAGTGGCAGGCCAAATGCCTGTGCGTCATTGCGCAATTCGCCATTAAGAACCCCTTGCAATTGGCGACGAGCACGATGGAGTCTGACCTCCAACGCATTGATCGTCATACCCAATTGCAATGCAACCTCACGTTGTGGCATTTCAGCAATGTAGTACATCTCTAGAGCCTTACGCGCTGTAGCTGGCAGGTAATTCATGGCCCGATCAAGAAGCATTGCTAGATCCTGACGATTAAGTTCTTCCGCAAGATCAAGCATCTGTGGATCAGGAATATCGCTCTCAATGTCGCTCTCCTGCACACTTGGTAAGGGCTGTTGACGACGATTGATAGTTCCCTGCGTCCGTGTCCAACGCATGCTCATGTTGCGACAAATGCCATTGAGCCAGGCTTCAAAGTGAGCGGGCATGCGTAAATGAGCAAGATGTTGCCAGGCATTTATAAGCGTCTCCTGCACAACATCCTCTACGCCATCAGGGGCGACACCATATGCCAGAGCAATGCGAGTGAGGCGCGGCTGAGCCGCCTCCAAGAGCTTTTCCAGATCGTTTGTGAGTATCGTGAACTCATCCTCTTCGAAGGGAACCCCTTCATTTATTGAGCTATCTTTGTTATACATAGGCATTTTTATAGCAAATATAGAGTCAAATTACCTCTCTTTAGCTTTCCGCTTCTATGTCGTGCTTGAACCTCAAAACCTTACACAAAAAAATAGTTTTTTCAATCTATATCTCTAGTAGACATGAAGAATGGCAAAAAGTGGCAAGAGCCAGTCAGATCCACAACTATCATCAGGCGCTCAAATAGACCGTGTCCCAGCATACTATATATCACCGCCACGCTAAAAGCTCTAGCAGCCCGAAAAGCGTACAGCCATCATCGATTTTGACGATGAAACCAAACTCATCTTCAATCCGTATTGGTGGCCTTCAGAAGCCAAAGCGAGAAGGCAAGCGTATAGGCAAATTACCAATGATTGATCCTGCTGCGAAACTCACAGGGGAAAAGAACCACCCATTTTAACTCAAAACCATTGTGTGAAGTACACCTATCGCTCTCTTTGTGTCCATGTGGGAATTTCCATGGAGCTAACCCAAGCTTGCTGAAAGGAGATCATGAGGCGTGGTGCTAAGAAGCTGAGGTGGAAACAGAGCAAGCGCTACCAGGCCACCCGACGGCGCAAGAGCCTGCATGGCCGCAAAGTCCATGAAGCGGTGGCGTTGGGCAAGACCATCATCATCGAGAAGATTTCCTACAAGGCATGGCAGAAGCAGTTTGGCAAAGTGCGATCCGTTTCGTCGAAATCGAGAAGATCGAGGGATGACGAGCTCGCGAACACGAGACAACTTGTTGCCTGATGAGAGGTGTAATTCCTCTCTCCTCTGGTGATGAGGAAACAGCATAAACCCTGGAGTAGCGACTGGTCATCAATCTCCAAAGCGGGTTTAAATGAGGATAAGACAGGAGTCTGCCCTGTTGATCTCTTCTAGCAGGCTATTACGGTCAGCAGTTCGTCTAACAAGACGGATGAAACGAATGCATGAAAGAACCATCGTTAACTGTACCAAGCCTACGCAGAATAAGAGGCTTGCCCAAAAAGGGAACATGAACTGGAGAAGGGATTTTTGCCGCTCTTCTCATCACCCAAAGAGTTCATCGGTGGATAGTGCAGACCTACGATAGCGCAAAACAGGTAACAGGAACGGAATAACCAGGTCAAGGCTCTCAAGGGAGGTCGATACCATGAGCAGGTGCCAACCGTATGCCTCTCCTGGCGAGATCGCTTAAAAAGCGAATGCCTGGAGTAACGTCCAGGATATGCTGACGTAAGCGCGGTAGTACAGAAGGAAAAGGCACAAGTACGATGGCAGAGAGGAAAGCATCCAGGATCAAAACCTCAAAGAAGGCCAATGACCCTGAGAGTGAGGCTTGGAGCAGCATTCCCTGGCGCAAGCTAGAGAAACATTGCTTCCGCATCCAAAAGCGCATTTTCCGAGCGAGTCAACAAGGCAACCAAAGAGCAGTACAGAAACTTCAGAAACTGCTGATCAAGTCGGAAGCAGCCCGAACCCTGGCGGTACGAAAGGTGACGCAGGATAATCAGGGAAAAAAGACGGCTGGGATTGACGGAGTAAAATCAGTCAAACCGGCACAAAGACTTGATCTTGTGAAACACATCCATCCTCAACAATGGCCCGAAAAATCGCCCCCCGTCCGAAGAATCCACATTCCGAAACCGGGAAAGCAAGAGAAAAGGCCATTAGGCATTCCCGTTCTCTCGGAGCGAGCGCGACAAATGCTCGTCAAACTTGCCCTTGAACCAGAATGGGAGGCCAAGTTCGAGATCAATAGTTATGGTTTTCGTCCCGGTCGTTCCTGCCATGACGCGATCGATGCAATCTTTATCAGCATCAAACACAAAGGAAAATTTGTGCTAGATGCTGATATTGCAGGTTGTTTTGACAACATCAACCATGAAGAACTGATAAGGAAACTTACGACCTATCCACAACTGACTCAGGCGATCACAACATGGTTAAAAGCGGGTGCGATTGAAAATGAAATGTTTGTGAAAACAGAAGCAGGAACTCCGCAAGGAGGAGTAATTTCTCCATTACTGGCAAATATTGCATTACACGGACTAGAAACGACCATAACAAGCGCATATAAGCCCAAGGAGGGTATTCCTCAAGTCATCCGATATGCTGATGATTTTGTGGTGTTACACCCGACAGAGGAAGGAGTAAAGAAAGCCCAGACACTAGCCATACAGTGGTTACAAACCATAGGGTTAGAGCTAAAACCAAGTAAAACAAAAATCGCCCATACACTCAAAGCACGAGGAGGTCCAGCTGGATTTGACTTTCTGGGCTTCACCATCCGACAATTTCCCGTAGGGAAAACGCACACGGGGAAGAATGGACACGGAAAACCTCTCGGGTTTAAAACCATTATTAAGCCAGAGAAAGAAAAAGTCAAACGACACCTCCGAGACATTCAACAAGTGGTACGATCACTGAAAGGAGCACCACAAGAGAAGCTTATTGCGGAGTTAAATCCTAAAATCGTAGGATGGTCAAGATACTATCAAACGGTGGTCTCGAAAGAGACCTACCAGAAATGCGATCATCTGGTCTACCAAAAACTGCGTTCATGGGCAAAATTCAGGCATCCACACAAGAACACACAATGGAGAACGGAAAAATACTGGAAAACAGTAGGAGAACGCCATTGGGTCTTTGGGAATGGAGAACTCAACCTGAAAAACCACCGCGACACAGTAATCAAAAGGCATGTGAAAGTCAAAGGAGCAGCAAGCCCTTACGATGGAAACTTGGTCTATTGGAGCCAGCGAATAGCAAACCATTCCATGACAAAAGGCAAACTCGCAAAGCTCTTACGAAAACAACAGGGCAAATGTAGGTGGTGTGAACTCATATTTCGAGAGGGTGACCTGATAGAAATTGACCACATCGATTGCAATCACAGCAACGATGTACTGCACAATCTCATGGCAATTCATCGACACTGCCATGACGAAAGACACGCGAGGTTGCAAAAGACGAGCATCAATGACAATGACTGTACAACTGAGGAGCCGTGTGAGGTGAAAATCTCAAGCACGGTTCTGAAGCCGAGCAGAGGAGGTGACTCCTCTGCTTAGGTTAATAGTGTGGGTCTGCGAGCCCCAGGGATGTTTGTAGCATGCTTGAGGAGCACCGCCGTGCCCCCTGTGGGGGTTGCAAGCACGGGCGGCACCCTGGTGGCGCATTCCCACGCGCACCACCGCGCTGAGCCAATGGTGTCATGGCTGTGGCAGGCGGGTGAAGAAACCGCTCTGAGAGCGGTGGCACCAGTGTGCATATGGTGTGGACCCTGTACAACGCGACCTCTATTCGGCCTTCCTGGCTGCCTACCTTGATCCAAGAGATCCCATTCCCTCGTGTGCCCGATACCAGCCGTATTGGGAGGGTGCGGAGGCGCGCCTGCGGGCAGCACACGAGTGTCTCATCCAACGTGCGAAAGAGGGGCAGATCCTACCCCAAAGCTTGGGTGTGACTCGAGCCAGAGCGCGTCTGCCCGAAAGCTCAGAGGAACCTCCATGAGAGCCAGTTCTTCTCCTTGAGGGAGAAGAACTGGAAGCGTGGGCCGAACCTCTGGAACCCCCGCTGCTTGAGCACGGGGAGCTTCAGAAGGTGTGCAGTCTGAGGTGAGAGAAGGGAGTGTAGAGAGGCTGACACCGCCCTTCTCTCTTGTGCTTTGACAGAGTACGAGTGACCCGGTCATGACTACCTACTCACCATGTGCAGGTTCTTCTTAGCGCATGCCGCCATAGGAGTACGGATGGGAATATCCACCATAGGAGTACGGATGGGAATATCCACCATAGGAGTACGGACGAGAGTACCCACCATAGGAATACGGATGGGAATATCCACCATAGGAATACGGACGAGAGTACCCGCCATAGGAGTACGGACGAGAGTACCCACCATAGGAATACGGACGGGAAGATCCATAGCCACTATAGCTGGGAGCGGAAGATCCATAGCCACCATAGCCTGGACCATCTGGCAGAGGCATTGCAATTTTCGTTGGCACGTTGGTCTTGACACTGGCAGCTGATGCCGAATGGGCCGTCCCAAGGAGCAGCAAGAGGGCGAGTAAGCTGCCGAAGACAGTCAGGCACACAAGCTTCGCACGAACTGAAAATTCCATATAATCCTCCCTTTGGATGAGAAGTTCTAAAGCGTATTTAACACATCTCATCCGATGCAACCGAACATTCTAAGCCTAAAGGGGGGAACGCTACAATTTCTTTTCCAGGTCTCCTTTTTTTTATAAAACTGAAGACAAACACAAGAAATTTGGGAAAAGGACAACAAAAATGGAAGCCTAGTTGCCGTGCTAAGCTTCAGCTATTTTCAGCATTTGCCTCTTTCACTGATGGAGCACGTGCTACCCATAGAGCAATCTTGTTCGCAAGGCAGTAAAATTCCCTTTTGCATGAAACTTCCTCTCTAAGTAAAAATAGGTAGATTTCTCTTTTTTGCCCACAGGCTAGACTGCCAGTAGATAGTGTCTTTGCCGTAACGATGAAAGGAAAACAACGCTCTCCATTGTTATTCGCTGTAAAAAAGCTGCTTATTTATGTAACTGTCTGCTAGACATACGGATGTAAGAACGTCATGCTCACATCCTCCAAAAGGTGCAAACGAAGATGAAATCAACTCGATTTGATGCAATCGCCAAAGCTCCGACCTCGCGGCGAAAGGCTCTCCAGGCTCTGGCAGCCCTCGCAGGAACCAGCTGTTTGGAAGGACTCCCAATAGCTTGGTCTCGATGATCGTGCCATGGCTGCCCTTCACGATGGAGGACCTGGTGAGGGGGACCAAGCTAACAAGGCGTCTTGTCTTTCCCAATAGCCCAGAGTATGATAGTGCTCGTTTGGGCTGGGCCAGACAGTTCTCCAAGTTCCCCATCGTCATCGTCTTTTGTCAAAACGTGCAGGATGTTGTGAATGCGCTCAGTTGGTGCCGGGAACACCATGTCGCCTTGCGAGCACGAAGCGGTCGACACTGCCTGGAAGGATGGTCATCGCTGGATGATGGGTCGTCATTGACGTGAGTGATATGAACCAGATTCACGTTGATACAAGCGCAGAGGTCGCGACGGTCCAGACTGGGGCCACGCAAGGAGCGGTGGTCACAGCGCTGGGGAAGATCGGGTACGCCATTCCTAGCGGAGGAGAGAACCCTCCCGGTAGTTGTGGTTGTGGCTTGAGCTGGCCGTACGAGATGATGAAAGTTGGTTCGATCCCATACGGACGGCAGGGAAATGCCTTCCCACCGCGCAAGACGCTCCAGGAGGGGAAAGGGAGGGTCGATGAATGGTACGCCCGGAGCAGGGGGACAGGCTTGCCGAAACAGTCCAACTGGATCAAGCCCAGAGACGCGACAAAACGAGACAGACAAGGTTGCTGTGCAGACATCGCAACTGGAATCATAGGGACGCCGCACTCAGGGTGTTTGAGGGGAAGTAGTCTGGTGTTGCCAAGGAAGAACGTCGATGGCTGACGTTGGTCGCGATTTGGTCTTTGTCAATTGAGATGCTCGCGCAACCTGTACCCTTCCCTATTTTTGCTTCTTTTGCTGTTATCTAGTGCTTCTGCAAATTTCAGCCCATCTATTGAAGAACAGGAGTATTCTTAGCGCCAAGCATTGAAACAGGTCTTTGTTCTCGTAGAACAGCCGATTGACCATATCTTGGCCACGTTTTTCTTTTTGACAATTTTATTGTCGTAGAGGCCAAGATATGTATCAAACAACAATGGACTACATGTTAGAATGCCTCCAATGCTTTCTCAAGAACAGGATCACGACCTCTAGCCAGGTCTATCTGTGTGGGGCGCACTTCATCGTCAGGTGGCACGCCAATACCATCGATGATCTCTCCAGCAGGCCCTTGCATAAATGTAACAGGGACGATCACGACGCTCCCATCGTCGAGAAAGAACCCGCTCGATGGTCCAGAGACCACACCAGCCGTTCTTTCTCCCACCAGCCGTCCCAGGTGGAGATCACGAATATCCATCGCGGTCGCATCACAGGCAGAAGCGCAGCCTCGATCAATGAGAGCAACAAGCCGGACGTGGAGCAGCGGTATACTCTCATCTGTTTTCTGATCTGTACGCTGCCCCTGTTTATCAACAAAGGAGGCAATGATCTGGTTGTGAACAAACAGACTGATCACGCGCCTCTGTTCCTCGACATCTCCCCCACCATTGCCACGCAGATCGAGAATGACGCCTTTGAGTTGCGCTCCCGCCTCTTGCACGGCGCTGTGGATCTGCTCATAGACACCTCGCTCAAAGGCGGTGAAATGCACATAGAGGGTGTTCCCTGGCAGCATCCGTGTGGTGACGAGGGGCTCGGCTGGGAAAGCGGCAGGGGTCAGATGTACGCTTATGATCTTATCAGATCCGGGATGCTGTATCTGTAGCTGCACAGGTGCCTGGGCAGAGAGCTGGAGGATGGCCTGCTGCACTGGTTGCTGGCCGATATAAGTGGGGAGCCCATTGACGGTAACAACCGTATCACCAGGACGCACACCAGCCTTCTCCGCAGGGCTGCCCGAATCAACCTGGAGAATAGAGAGCGGAGGTAAGGCATCCATGAACTGGTCGGGATCGACGATGAGGCGAATGCCCAGCCCGATCCGGGTGCCAGGTTGCACACGTCCGGCAGGGTTCCCGCCCGTCGGGGCTGGCTGGTAATAGGCGTGGTTATCATGCAAACTGTTCACCATCTCTAATATCGCTGCGGCAACACATTCTCGCTGATTCAACGAACGATGCGCGGTCATCGCCGTATATGTCCGCTCAAACGCCTGCCAATCCTTCTGACGATCACCCGTCAGTGCAGGCAAGACGGCGCTACGTTGATCCTGGTGCTTTTGCACAAGGTAGTTTACCATACCGATCATCGCATGCTGGAGTAGCCTCTGGTGATCGAGGGGGATTGGATATCTATCGAGAATACAGTTATACGCCTGTTTTATGGTGTGTACACTGCTGGCAGCCAGAACTGTATTTGGCGCAAATGGTGTAGGACCAGCATCGCACGATGCCAGACCAAACACGGTGGGAGGTGCCGCTCGCCACGCGAGATACCAGAAACCCGCTGCGATCAGCACCACTGTAATCAGTAGACGCACCAACGTGACACTATCGCGCTGCCACCATTGCCTGCTGGGGAGAGGCACCCTTGTCTCTTGTCCCTCACGCTGCGGCTGTTCACTGCTTTGTACCATTTGTATCGTCTCCTCCAGAAAAGGCATCTACCATATGAAAGTTTAAGTCATCCTGGTTCATCTTGCGCATATTCTCGTCTGCCTGCTGCTGTGTCAACTTATGCCGATCGACCAGGGTCTTGTGGGCCTGTCGAACCGCGGTCAGCTCGATGATATGGAGCTGCTCCTGTGAAATGCCGTGCGCGCTGGCAAGATCTTTCATCCATTTCGCAGCATCGGCTGAACTGATGTTTGTCTTGTTCCCATCGGCAGAATTATTCGCAAGCAGGGTTGCGTGTAAGTTGTCTCTTATTTGCTGCTCACTCATATGCAATCTCTGAGCCATCTGCGCTCTCAGTGTCTGCCAGTACACATCAGGGTAATCATCCCAGGGCTTATGGACAGGATCATCATGCTGGGTTGATATGTTTCCTGTGCTCGAAGGGGCTGTGTTCGTGATGTATACTTGCCAGCCTGCCAGGAGCAGAACGCTCAGAATAACCATCCCTCCCAGCAGGAACAGAAAAGGCGCTAGGCGCAATTTCTGTTGCCGCTGTGGCTTTTGCTGGAGCAGGTTCGCGTGATGTTCATCTTTGTTCAGCATCTCTTCCTCCTTCTCTTGCTCTCTCAACTGTGTCTCTAGTCTTCGTAGCGCAACGCTTCGGCGGGGGTGATGCCAGAGGCTTGTTGAGCGGGAATGAAGGTGCAAACAAACGACACCAGGTAGCAGCCCAACAAGAGGCCAAGCGTTGGAAGCAGCGGGATTGAGAAGTCTTTCGAGGTGGCGTAGGCAATCTGCGAGACCAGCCACCAGGTCAGGGTTGTGCCAATGAGCAGACTCAATGTCACGATAAAACTTGTTTCCAACAAGAACGAGCGCCGCACCAGTATGCGTGAGAAGCCAAGCGCCCGTAGCATACCGATCTGCTGCCGCCGCTCGGCTACGGCACGAATCGCAATGATGCCAATCGACACCGCGCTAAAGAGGATCCCGATGACCAGGTATGAGACGAGAAACCGTGTAATGCTCATTGTGTAGGCATTTTGCGCGGCGATAAACTGGGCATCTGACGCGCTGGAGGATGTGTCCACCATCTGCTGCCCAATACCAAAATTGTTGGTCATGATGAGCATGACCAGGAACAGCACCAGACTGAGCAGGGAGACAGCGACCCCCGTACGAAAGCGAAAGGTCAGCGGATAGGAGAGACTTGTGCGGCTGATAGGTGCCAGACCCCGCACCTGCCGAAGTAGGATGTGCGATGCGTTTGCCAGGCCGTCACTGTTGTTGAGTACCAGCACAACCAGGCCAATCAGCGGCAAGAGCAGGCTGAGCAGGAGGCCAAGTATAAGCTCCTCGTTGTTGAGCTGGCCTGATGGTGGCAATGTGGTGCTAAAAACGAAGAGCAGTGTCCCTGCCCCGGTCTGAAGGCCATAGAGAAGCCAGCCCAGGCCCATAAGTGTTCGGCCAAGCCAGCGGCTCGGTGCTACTGGTAGACGGAGGACAGTACATAGCCAGGTAAAGAACAGTCCCGCGCCACCAATCAGCACACTCATACCTAGTTGTTCCAGCCAGCCCACAACCAGGTGTTGCCCCAGTCGCAGCACCACGTAACCCGCCAGGAGACAGAGCGGACCGCGCACGAAGAACGCCTGGAACAACCGCAGGAGAACGACACCATACAGTGTCAGGGTTGGCGCGGTTCTCAATTCGCCCAGAAGGTCCTTGAGGCTCGCCTGACTGTGAACCTCATCCAGGTTATGGATGGTTGTGACAACATTACTATGACTGATCCAGATGCCAGTCAACCAAGTCACGATAAACGTCGTTAGCACGCCGATACACAGCACCATCAGCACGCTCTGCCAGTTTATCCAGAGCTGAAGCGGAAAACCCACGCTAGAGGTAAAACTCAGGGAGGGGAGCGTAGAGAGCGTGAGTAATTCAAGTTTCAGGACACCCAGGCCAAGCAGTACGCCTGGGACAACGGCCAGCAAACTATAGCCATAACATTCGATCAGCAGGGCCTGGACCAGGTGATGCCTCTGCAGACCGATAGCCCGCGCCATGCCCATCTCCATCCGACGATCCGCCGCCAGGAACAGGCACAACAACACCAGGAGCAAGAGACCCATGCTGATGAGCAGTCCCGTACAGACCGGGAGGAACAGATCAACCTGTCGGCCAGCCGATGTTGTCAAGAAATCACCTTTGTTCGCGACCGGGTTCCCACCAGTGTACTCGACAAACTTTGGATTGAGAGGGTGAATGATCGTGCTATTAAAATTGACGGGGAGCCGACCATGTGTATCTGTTGGTGTGTGAAAGTGCTGTTCTAAGAAGGTAAGCATGGCCTGGCTGTTCTTCGGACCACCAGCATTCTTGATACAGATGATATCAGGGAGCAGCGCTTGATGGGTAGTGCGCAGGCTGAACTGCTGGAGCGTCTCCAGAGGAAGCAGGATTTCTGGATAGGACCCATTCGCCGCGAGTTCGCCTCCCGTCACGACCGGGTCATTCGAGAGAATGTCTCGTACAAGAGCATCTAATGTCCCGTCCTGCCCATGCATGGTCAACTGAATGTGATCGCCCGGCTTGATATCCAATGACCTTGCGACTGTGCGACTGAGCAATACTTCTCCGGGGCGTAGGCTCGCGCTCGACACCGTCTGCCCCTGACTATTATGTAAAGAGCCATAGGTATGTTCAAAGTCAGGCGGGACCGCCAGAATATACTGATTGGTCTGGGTAGCGCCAGTTCGCTGAACACGAAAATCGACACCCAAGGGTCTCAGATAGATTGCTGTTGCGGCCTGCACTCCCGCCTGCTGTCGAATCTGAGTGAGGGCACTATCAAGCTGGGCTTGTGTAAAGTGACCGCTAACAGACTCATCAACATCGCCAACTTTTAGCAAACGGTCAGCTACCAATGAGTGAGCAAGACTATCTGGTAAGCCAAAGGAGGTGGTTAGAAACATGGAAGAGAGCAACAGGCCGGAGAGCATGATAAGCGTCTGCGTCCGGTGACGCACGATATTGCGCACACCCATCCGCCATAGCAGAGGGTTGTTCACACTCAGCCCTGCAAGTATCAGCAAACTCCCCCCTACCAGAACAACCAGTAGCAGGGCCTGGGTCGTAGCGGAGAGGCCAAAAAGATCCAGGGAGAGATTCATCACTGTACCCCTTTCCCCTCGAACGCTCCAGTCTCCGTTTGTGCCTCAACGAGCACATCACTACTAATCAGGCCATCTCGCATCGTGATCATCCGGCTGGCCTGGCGAGCGACATCAAGCGCATGCGTGACCCAGACAAAGGTCAGGCCCAGTTCTCGATTAAGTGTGAGCATCAAATCAATAATTTCCTGGCTGGTCGTGCTGTCCAGCGCACCCGTAGGCTCATCGGCCCACACAATCGAAGGGGTTGTCGCCAGCGCTCGCGCAATGGCAAAGCGCTGGCGCTGCCCCCCACTCATCTCTGCTGGTCGCTGACCCGCCCAGTCAAGCAAGCCAACCTGCTCAATGCTGGCGAGCGCGCGTGTACGTGCCGTCCTGGCCGAGACGCCGCTGACCAGCAGAGGCAATTCTACATTTTCCAGCCCGGTGAGCACCGGCAGTAAATTATAGGTTTGAAAAACAAAGCCCATCTCGCGGGCACGCAAGAGTGTGAGCTGACGATCTGAGAGCTGACGAATATCCTGGTTCGCAATCTTGACCGTCCCAGCCGTCGCCCAATCTAGTCCGCTCAGACAATTGAGCAGGGTCGTCTTGCCGCAACCACTGGGTCCCATGATGGCGACAACTTCTTTGCGCTGGATGCGCAAAGACACTCCTTGCAGAGCCTTCACCTTGATTTTGCCCGTATCATAGTGCTTGTGAACATCGCTAGCCTCGATGACAACCTCTTTTGGTTGTATATTGCTAGATCGTTCCAACTCCATTGCGGGTACCTCTTTCTTCAGAATCCCTTATGTATGGCAATCGCTTGCCCTGGACAAAAGTGTAGCCTGAAGTGAACGACAAAGCTATCGAGAAACTCGGAAGCCAGAAGGTGCCGAGAAAGGCAGGTGATCTGCCGAGAAAGGTAGGTGATCTGCCGAGATACGCAGAAGTGTTTGCGCGAATTGACGTGGTGTCTCGCGGGTAGACCATGGTATACTTGAGCACAACCACTCCTCATGTCTGAAATGCGAACCTTGCAAGTACAAAGAGCGAGGACACTATGGCAAACATGTTTTTTCATCTCTTCACGAAAAAAGAAGGGGAAGCAACCGAGCAACATGGGCAACAGAAAAGGTCGCTGAACTGGTTTCTTTTGCTCTGCCTTGGTTTCATCTATCTACAATATGTGCTCCCACGTCTACCGTCGCTCTCGCAAGGCAGAGACGAAAATGCTTCGTCGTTGTTTTTTGTTGAAGCACTCTCCGAAAACAATAGCAACGCCATCATCCTTGCTCTTCTCGTTTTTACGCTCTTAATGGCGTTGCATAGCGTCCTGCATTGGCTGGCATTATTCAAAACGAGCAGCACTCAAAAGGGCAGGCAGCATTATCTATGGTTCTATTTTCCACTCCAGGCGATGTGCATCTGGCTCATCTATCTCATGATCGATGGACAAGATAACGTCCTTTCAGGACTGTGCTTCATACTGGCTATTGAGGCAATGCTCCTGTTCAAACGGATGTCTCTGGTCATTGCGACAGCCACTGGATGTCTGCTTTTTTGCCTTACTATTCAAGGAATAAGGATGCTTGGGTTTCCGACGCAGCTAAGCTTCCCTATGGAACCCAAACTCATCTGGGGGCTCACGGAAAGTTCATACCTTATTCCGTTCGTCTGTGCCAGCGTGATGCTCTACATTCAACAAACCAGGGCTCACCAGAGAGATCAGCACCTTCTCCACGAATTAGAGGCTACGCATAGACAGCTCGAAGATTACGCGACACAGGTCAAGGAGTTGACACTGGCCGCCGAAAGGCAGCGCATGGCGCGTGAGTTGCATGATACCCTGGCCCAGGGGCTCGTTGGCCTGACGATGCAGCTAGAAACCATCGACTCGCTTCTCACCGAGCAGGGATATGAGCAGGCGCAGGCCATTGTTCGACAGACAATGTCGCGGTCGCGAGCCACCATCACCAGCGCGCGTGCCATCATCACGGACCTGCGCACAGAACCCATCTCCACCAGCGACATTCTTGAGGCCATCGAGGCCGAGGCGCAGCATTTCACACGATCGACTGGTATCACCTGCACTTGTTGCCTACAAGCGGTGTTGCCAGGCGACTATTATACCCATCTTTTGCGTATGGTCAGCGAGGGCTTAACTAATATCGCACGTCACTCCAAGGCCAGTCAGGCCTGGATACGATCAAGCATTGAGAACGGGGGAATCACCTTTGATATAGAAGATGATGGGATTGGCTTTGACCCCGCACAGGTCATGACCGGACATTATGGCCTGCTGGGGCTACGGGAACGAGCTCGCCTGATGAATGGTCATCTACTGATCAATAGTGAACCGGGCCAGGGGACAACTATGCGCCTCTACCTGCCTTTTCAGACACAGCCCGTAAAATCACCTATGCGCCTCAAGTATGGAGACTAAGTCAAAGAGAGAAGGCCTGGAGCGGTACCAGATGAAATTCGTCAGGAGCATGAAGCGCCAGTTCCAAATTGCTGCAAAGAGGAAAGAAGAGTTGACACATATATGCTTGAAAACGCAGATCAAGTTATGAATGAAAGACGGGGTACCATCCGCGTCGTGGTCGTTGACGATCATCTCGTCGTGCGCGAAGGGCTGCGAATGATGCTGGAGATCGCTGGCAAAGGCTTTACCATGCTCGGCGATGCGGAGGATGCAGCCACGGCTATGAGTATCATTGAAGAACTCCAGCCAGATGTCGTGCTGATGGATCTGCGTATGCCCGGTATGGACGGTCTGGAGGCGATTGCCCAAATACGAGAGCGCTGGCCGCACATTGCGGTCGTGATCCTGACAACCTACAATGAAGACGATTTGATGCTGCGCGGGCTGCGGGCAGGCGCATGCGGCTATCTGCTCAAGGATACCAACCGCGAGACATTGTTTCACGCTATTCGCGCGGCGGCTCATGGTGATATGCTCCTCCAACCAGAAATTATGGCCCGCATTCTGGCTCATACCACTGATATGCCCTACCCGCCATCGTCAGGCACTGAGGGAGAGAAAGAGAGCATTTTGACCGAGCGGGAACGCGAATTGTTACAGGCGGTAGCACACGGCGAACGCAGCAAAGAAATCGCCGCTAGGCTTGGCATCAGTATCCGTACTGTCAGTTCCCATCTCACAAGCATCTATACAAAACTGGGAGTGGATTCGCGCATCTCAGCAGTGGCCGTTGGTATTGAGCAAGGACTGATCTCACCCTAGCAAAGTTCTGGTATCACCGACCACCTACCCCCTTTCGGCTGCTCCTCATCCTGACCCTAAACCGGCGTCGCGGGCACGCACAATTGCCTGAGCGCGATCGGCCACCTGGAGCTTGCTAAAAATGTTGGAAACATGGTTTTGCACTGTCTTGAGGCTCAGGGTGAAGCGTTTCGCGATAGCAATGTTGCTCTCACCTTGTGCTATCAGGTGAAGGATCTGCCGTTCGCGCTCGGTAAGATCAGGAAAGGCAATCGCTGAAGCTGTCCTGGGCAGCGCGGAGAAGTAACGAATCATGCGCTGTGCTATGGCAGGGCTAAAGATGGCCTCGCCCTTGGAGACCGCTTTGATTGCTCGCACCAGTTCGTCCCGATCGGCATCCTTGAGCAGATACCCGTGAGCGCCCGCGCGCATAGCTGCAAAGACCGAGTCATCATCCTCGAACATTGTGATGACTAACACTTTGATGTGTGGGCTTGTGTGCAGAATACGCCGCGTGGCCTCAATGCCATTCGTGCCTGGCATTTTGATATCCATGAGTATCACGTCTGGCTGCAAAGATTCGGCTTTGGCAATCGTTTCGTCGCCGTCCGCAGCCTCGCCAATCACCTCCATGTCTGGCATCCCCAGCAGCATTGTGCGCACACCTTCGCGATAGAATGCATGATCATCGGCAATGACCAGGCGAATTGGATCTGTTGGGCTTTTTCCTTCCACTTCTTCATACCTCTTTTTACGATTTCAAGGGCAGTCGAACCTGGACGCTCGTTCCACCTCCAGGCTGCGAGCTGAGCGTGCAGTCTCCTCCAAGTTCCGCTGCTCGCTCACGCATGGAAGCAATACCCACTCCCGCCTGGTAATCACCGGGCAAGCCACGACCATCGTCACTGATCAAGAGGCTCAGGGACTGCTCGCTCGCCAGTTCCAGGTGAACAAAGCAGTGCTGCGCATGCGCATGGCGCTCAACATTGGTAAGAGCCTCCAGTACGATACGATAGGCCGCAACCTCAATAGCTGCTGGCAGAGGCGGCACATCAGCAGGTGCTTCCACAGAGATGTGGAGGCCATTTACTCCTTGCAGATGCATGACGTGCTCGTGGATGGCTGAGATCAGGCCAAGTTCATCCAGGACGGGTGGGCGTAGCGCGTAAACGACGCGGCGAATATCGGCAACAGTGGATTTGACCTGAGCCTTGAGATTGTTTAACTGGGCGATGGCAGTATCTGGATCGCTTTTGACCAGGTGACAGGCAGTATCGATACGCTGAGACAGGCTAGCCAGCGTTGGGCCAACACCGTCGTGCAAGTCACGACGCAGGCGGCGGCGCTCCTCTTCGCGCGCCAGCACCAGTCGCTCACGAGCCCTCTGCAGGTCAGTTGCTAAACGGACGGCGTGGGCAGCAAGGCCGGCCTGACGGGCCAGCTCATCGAGCAGGCGTATGTCTGCGGGAGTAAAGGTTTCACCAGGTGCGCGCGGTGCCAACTGCAGGTGGCCAATAGTTTCCGCCTGATAGACAAGCGGGAACGTCAACGGCTCTCCAGCCGGCGCGCCATAGCTCGCGGCCAGTTGGAAGGTTTCTTCCTGTTTCCACAGGATAGCTACGTAGGGCAGCTTGAGTGCCTGGGCGACCGTTTCGACAATGGTAGAGAGGATAGCATCAGGCTCCAGCGTCTCCTTCAACCGCTGGGAGAGACGCGTAATCACAAGGTAGGGTTCGTCGCGCTGCCCATAGAGCAACCGGTTCACCTCGCGCTGAAGGAGTTCTCGTACCGGCTGGAAGAGCACAGCAACCAGCCCCGTGGCAAATAAGGAAATGAGCAGGCTGCTTCCAGTGGGAAAGAGTGCGCCCAGATAACCAACAACCAGTACATAGAAACCTACGACGCAGGCAGTGAGGATACCATAGACTAGAGTGCGCTTGATAATGAGATCAATATCCCACAGCCTATAGCGTAAGATGGCGACGCCAACTGAGCCAGGAATCAAGAGCAAGAGGAACGGATAGGCGATCCCAATCACAACATATGGACTGTCTGGCTGATTGAGTACCGGAAAAAGGACGTTGAAAAGCAGGCCAAAGACAAGAAACCCGGTAGCTACAGTGGTGATGGCAAAGGCGACCCATTTCGTTTGCAATCGCTCTACAGAGGTTGACACTCGTCTGTACTGATAGACTTGAGAAAAGATAATTGTGCTAAAGATGGCGAGAGAAAGTAGTCCGTCGAGCCAGGCAGGCAACCTATTCTGACTGAATGGTGACGTGGGAGGAAGGACGATTGTGACAGCCTGGACCACAATGAGTGGGATAATCAGCCCCATCCAGCGCGGGACCAGTCGCCCATTGGGGAAGAGAAGAAAGAACAAAAAGAAGGAGACTTGTCCAAGCAAATCGAGTATCGTAAGAGGAAGATTGAGAAGCGGGTAGGAGATCAAGAGCACAGAGGCAGAAAGCCCCGGATAGGTGAGATTGAACATCATGATAGCAAAGGCGGCGAGCAGAGCAAACCACTCATCAGACCTGCGCCAGAAGATCAGGAAGCCGATCCCACTCCAGATCGCAACAATAGCGACCCAAAAGAGGGTGATAAAAGCGGCGTACTCACCGGGAGAGACCCCAAGTGCGGCAAATGCATGCAGCCCTTTTGCTGTCAGTGCGAAGGCAAGATTACATGTTGTGGGATCAACACAAGGCCTTTGAACCTGCTGGTAGTATGCTGGAAGTCCAACGACAAAGAGCCCCAGGCTATAGAGCACCAGTACAAGCCACACTACGCGAGCCATTACGAGGGAGGGACCCGAAAGGCGCTTATGCGCGACGTGAGAAGCGATCGATGCGCTTGCGCTCTGTTGTTGCGTCTTCGTCTGGTTCATGAAACGTTCCTTTTTCACAGCATCGGTCTGGTTCTCACACGTCATGCTTCTATTCTATCCAAAGAGGGGGCACCTGTCCAGGTGAAGTTACTCATCATGTTCAGGCGCTCCCCGGTTCTGATCCATTAGAAGGTTGCAAGCACGTTCAGGCACGAGCCTCCACCTGTGCGTTCGCCGATATCGTCTCCACCGCTGTACGCTGATCTGGTGAGAGCAGAGCGAACCCAAACCCGGCTGTAGCCACACTCGCGACAACGCCCGCAAGATTTGACAGGGCTTGAGGGAAGAACGGGACGAAACTCACGACGCCGACAACCAGGATGGCGATGAGTAGCCAGCCAATCCAGCGTGGGAAGACCCTGGCGCGCAGGGTTGCAATAGCCAGCAAAAGAAAACCCAGGACCTCACTGAGCATACTCGCGATGAAAAACGGTGCCCATGCTGGCGGAGGAGTCGTTGCCACCGAAACTGTCTGCGGGATGATATGAGCGGTCATCTGTGAAATGATGGTCACAGAGGTGAAAGGAATGATGACGCCCTGATACAGAGTAACATACCAGACGAGCAAAAAGCCAAGCAACCCCAGAATGCCTGCGCGTCCAGCCTGGCGGACATATATCCCTGGCAGCCCAAGCAGAACAAGCACAGACCCAACAAACCCGATGATGCTGCTGACCAGAGACAACGAGCCGGTGATTGTTGCGAGGTCATTGCCGTTGAGAAACATTCCTTGGATGAGCAGGTAGGCGATTGAAAGCACGCTTCCAACGATCAGTGCGATTCCGCTCAGACGGTACGAAGTGGTTGATGACATGAGAGATTGCCTCCTTGCAGGAAATTCCTGCGATCTTTGTTTGTCGCTTTCGGCAGAGGACGCAATGTGTATCCCTGCCCTTTCTCTGCAAAGCATAACCGTTGAGCTTTCCCTGTGTCATGGGTGTGGCTTCCCGATCAGACCGGGAATTTTCTAAGTAGCAATCGACGAGTCTCATTATTGTTCTAGCGCATTAACACATCAATGCGTTCCAAGAAACGATAGAGATTTGTCTCAACTTCAACGCCGCAGTAGCCAATAGGTTGTGCCTGTACACACCGCGGCCAAGGCTAGCAACAGGGCTGTTGTGATCAGTTGTAGTGGCCAGAAATGTTCATTGAAACGATGATACTTCACCAGTTCATGGAAGCTGCTTGCGTTACACCGCCGAAGTGCCTCACCAGTTAACTTGTCGTCTGGGCAGGGGTTATAGAGCGCATCGATAGGGATTTTGCCATCTGCACCAACCTGTCCCTTCCATACAATTAAATCCTGCGGTTGGTCATCAAGAAGCCCTATGACCTCCCCGTGCACTATTTTGAAGTTGTATTCGAGCTGGCTTGAAGGGGGAAACAGGTAAGGATATCCCATTGAGAGAGCTATTTGAAGAGGAATAAGTATGAGAAGCGTAACAACCATAGCTGGCAACACACGGCGAATGGCGGCTCCAACCATAACACCAAACATCAGGCTGAAGAGTGCATTGGCTACAAAGACACTTCCCCGTATCATGAAGGTTGACCAGGGAGAAGAAACTGTAGCATCCTGAATAAAGCTCCACCATGTCGCTATGAGGGAGAGCGCCCCAAAGCCGAGAACTACCGCTCCTCCAACGAACATGAGATTTGTACTCAGCCAACGTGAGCTCGACACACTCTGCATCCAGACAAACTTATGCGTGCGCTGCTCATATTCTCTAGCCAGTAGGGGAGCACCGAGAAAGATGCCTACAACAAAGGGAAGCAGGGGAAACGTCTGAACAACGAGAAAATACCACGTCAGTGTTGTCATTCCGGGAAAAACCACAAGGTTACAGGAGCGATTGTCTTCATGAAAGCAATATGCCAAATCGGGTTGCTGAGATGCTACATTGATCGCATGTGCATTCAGCACGAAGAGTGGGATCATGACCACAAGAGCGAGAATGCCGAGTGCGGCCAGCCAGCGATAGTGTCGCCAGATCAGCCAAATCATGAGCATACCTCTTTCTGAAATGCTGAGGGAGTCGATGAAGCGTGGGCCTCCAGAGAGGGGAGAGAGATTTCTTGAGCGGCGAGGTACGCAAGCACAATCGTTTCGAGTGCCAGATCCTGCTGCTCCCAGGCTGGATGGGTTACAGCTTTATCCGTGCACAGGAGGACTGTGCTCTGCCTGCCGATGTGGCTGGCTTGGATAAGCGTATGTGATTTTGTGATGATATCAAAACTTTCAGATGGCCCAACGAGTAATTTGTGTTGCTCCATAATATGCTCGATGCTGTCAGCCAGCTTCACCTGTGACGCTGCAAGGATGATCAGGTGATCACAAAGCTGCTCGATATCGGCAAGAATATGCGAAGAGATGAGGATTGTTAGGGCACGCTCAGCAGCAATCTCCATTAAGATTTTACTTATTTCATGTTTTGCTAGCGGGTCAACATTGGCGAATGGCTCATCAAGGATGAGCAAATCGGGGTCTTTCGCTAGCGCCATGATGACTGCCATTTGCGCCTGCTGCCCGTCTGATAGTTTGCCGATTACTCGCTTGCATGGCATCTTGAGGCGATCAACGAGGGAGCGAGCAAGGGTTTCATTCCAAGCCGGGTTGAGCTTCTTCCCTAGCGTAAGCGTTTCGTTTACCGTGAACTGGCGATACAGCGAGCGTTCTTGAGCGACAAAGCCAATACGTGGAAGCAACGTCGCCGTATCATGTGGAGATATACCTACCACGTCTATACGCCCCTCGCTCGGCCTGAGCAGTCCGCAGGCAAGGTGTAGCAGGGTAGTTTTGCCTGCGCCATTGCTTCCAACCAACCCTGCAATGCATCCTTGGGGAAGTTGTACGTTGCAGTTGTGCAATGCCCAATACGTGCCATAACGCTTTCCAAGCTGATGTGTGTGCAGCGCATTGATCACGAATTTTTCTCCATCCGTTTGAAATGACCAATTCATCAAAGTTGCAGAGACCCGATACTGTATGCCCCCCTCACGACGTGTGGGTGGGCTTCTCCTCCTTTTGGAACTGGCGAAGTGTGTTGGCAAAAAGAGCAGCGATATCTTCACTATCCAGGTCAGCCTCAAATGCTTTATACAACCACTGCAGCAGCTCATGCCGTAGCGCTTCTTGTAGATCAGGGGATGAGTTTACCAGACTCTTCTTTACAAACGTCCCTATCCCAGGGCGGCTCTCTACTAGTCCTTCATGTTCGAGTTCTCGATAGGCTTTGGAAACAGTATTGGGGTTGATAGCAACCTTTGAGACCACTTCACGCACGGTTGGCAACTGCTCTCCCGGCTGAAGCAATCCCAGGCGCAAAGCTTGTTTTACTTGATGCACCAGTTGCATATAAGGTGCTACGCCAGTGCGTTTCTCCAGATGAAACTCGATCATGTCCAGGCTCTGATTTGTACTAGACTACTAATATACTAAATTACTAATATACTAGTAGTAGTTTAGCAGCGAAAGAGGCGAGTGTCAAGCCTGCGATTCATATGATCGAGAGAGCCATGAGGATAGAAAGCCCTACCCGGACGAGAGGCCAGCCTTCGACGCCTCCTCGCCTAATGAGAATTGACACCGGTGGGCAGTGATTTTAACTGAAAGCTCTCCGTGCTCAAGCAACGGAGGTTCCAGGGGTTCGGCCCACGCTTCCTGTTCTTCTCGCCAAAGGAGAAGAGCAGGCTCTAGTGGAGGTTCCCCTAGACTTTCGGGCAGACGCGCTCTGGCTCGAGTCAGACCCAAGCTTCGGGGCAAGACCTGCCCCTCTTTCGCACGTTGGATGAGACACTCGTGTGCTGCCCGCAGGCGCGCCTCCGCACCTTCCCAATACACCTGGTATCGGGCACACGAGGGGATGGGATGTGTTGGATCAAGGTAGGCGGCAAGAAACGCGGAATAAAGATCGCGTTGGATGGGACCCACGCCGCAGCACACTGATGCCAGCGCTGGGAGAGGGGCTTCTTGACCTTTGTGCCACAGCCATGACACCACTGGCTCAACGCGGTGGTGCGTGTGGGGACGCGCCACCAGGATGCCGCCCGTGCTTGCAACCCCAAAGGGGGCACGGCGGTGCGGTAGGATAGGCCGCCAGCGAGGTACTGGCTCACGCCAGCCCTTTTCCAACGGCCCTCCCCGAACCATGGCATGCACGATTTCCATGCACCAGGCTCTCCAGAGGCCTGCGTCTTTTCAACGCAACTCCCACGATGGTCTGCTGACACATCCGTGCCAACCATCGCTTCTTGAGTCTGGCCTCCTGTGGCGCTTCACTTTGTCACAAGATGACTCGCTACTACCGCCACTCCGTCGCCTTGATCCTCGCGGATGGTAGACGATCCCCAAGTTACACCTGATCTTCGCTCCGTCTGTAGGCACCCCGTTCGTCGTTTCCCGTTCCCTACGGGCTGGTCCTGATGCAGGCGAGCACAACGCTTGAGACGTTCATTGTGCTCATCAGGCATGGGCAATTCTACCAATCCCATCGGACGCATGAATTCCACCACGACTAGGGTTCAAGCCATCAAGCCTTTGCCTTGGACGGCCTCGCTGCCTCTCGTCTGGCTCTTGGTAGTAGAGCTTCAAGAGACGTTTCAGCAACCATGCTACAGTCCCCCCATACCTTTCGGCTGGAAGTAAGGTGCCGCGTTACTCACCTCGCCTGAGTGAGGTCGTGCTCTCGCACGACAGAAGATCAGGCGCCTCTTTGGGCGCACTTTCAACCATGCTACAAACATCCCTGGGGCTCGCAGTCCCACACTCTTGCCATAGTTTTTTTGCCATGCCTTGTAGGACATCTTTTCGAGGATGATCGTCTTGCCCAGTGCCATCACTTCATGGACCTTACGACCATGCAGGCTCTTGCGGTGTGCTGCCAGCTTCCGTTCTTTGGCCGCTTTGCGTCGCCTCGTTGCCTGGTAGCGCTTGCTTTGTTTCCACTGCAACTTCCGCTTTCCCTGTTTCTTGAGACGTCCTTGCTCGTCGTAGTGCTCTGGGTTGGCAGCTCGCCGCTGCCGATCCATCTGCCGCTGCAGACGACGAATGGCTTTGGCATCAGGGGCCAGTTCGGCGCACAACACTTCCAGGCTGGCTTCCCCTTCCTGGGGAACGAGCGCCAGGGTCGAGGGACCCAGGTCAGCGCCAACGATCCCTTGCCCAACCGTGTGCTTCGGTTTGCGGTGAGGCATACCCTCTAAGGCGAGCTGCACACAGTAGCGATCCCCTTCTGCATCGGCACCAGCCGCTCTCTTGCTGCTGGCGGGACGCTGGAGGAGGCGAGCGTACTTGATGCGATGTCTCAGGCCATGACACACCACCTCATCCTGCCAATCAATACGGGCTGGGAGACGATCCCCGTTCCAGAGCAGGAGCCCATCATTGCCTTCCTCGGGGGCTTGCAACACAAAGCGCAGACCAGTATCATTGCGCTTGTTCTCAATGCTGCAGAAGCCTCGCCCTCGGCTCTTGAAACGCACGCGTTTGGCCTTGCCCAGGCAGACGCGGTTGAGGGCGCGGTAGGCGCGGGTGGCCAGCGTTTGGGCGAGCACTGCCTCGATGTGTTCAGCAATCCATCCCACGCGCAAGCTTTTGATTGCTTCATGCAATGCCGCCTCGGTAAACCCATACTGCGTGCGCAAGGCAGAGAAGGCTGCTGCTCGTTGGGTCTTCTGCGTGCGAGGAAGCTCGCGAGCCGCTTGCCAGGCAGGGTCAGCACGCATGCGGCGCAGGCGTTTCTGTCCTTGGGAGAGGATGGCGTTGTAGAGGTGACGAGCGGCTTCCAGGTGAGCGCGGAGGCGAGTGGCTTGTCCTGGATCAACGACGAGGGGTAATTCGAGCAGAAAGGTCGGCGTTGCCGATCGCTTCTCCTTGGGAGGTGGTGGCTTCTGCTGTCTCTGGCGTGGTCCAGGCATGTCGGCTCCTTCTCTCCATTCCCACTGATGCGTCGTGCTGATCTCCCTATTCTACCAGAACGAGGAGAAGAACACAAGTTCCATTGCAGGACACACACGACGCTGTTCCATTCGCGCACGAGAGCGGATGTGGCAATTCATCCCTGACATCAATGACCAGGGCTTTCTCGCCATCTTCTCTGTAATAGACCAGTGCGTATGATAAGCGACCCACATGGGTTGGCCGCACACGATGCAGTGTCTGCGCTGTGGGATCAATGTCTGCTCTGCTGTCGCTTCGACTTGATATCCCTTTCTTGACGTATTTTTCTCCCATTCTCCTCATCTCCACTTTGTACATTTTTGGCAGATGGACCTTCTCTTCCTGACAAGCCCATCACAAATGGTAAGATACGACCAGAAACCTCTTGACCCTGACATCAATGTGAGGGTGTATGATCTGTCCAGAAGGAGAAACAGGGTATGCATGTTGGAGAACTTGCGAAACGCACAGGGGCGAGCGTCCGTTCGCTCCATTACTATGAACAGATGGGCGTGTTGCACGCACAACGGCAAGGGAATGGCTATCGGAGCTATGGTCCAGAGGCCATTGAACAGGTGCAGCGCATTCGTAATCTGTTGCATCTGGGGTTCTCGCTCACAGACATTCAACTGCTCGTTCCTTGTTTTCTGCAAACAGAACAGGGTGCGCCGCTCTGCGCGGTGAGCATCCAACGGTATCAGCAGAAACTTGCGGAACTGGATGAGCACATTCAGACGTTGCAAGAACTGCGTGAGCGCATTGCGCACCATCTGACAGTCATGTCCCCTGATCAAGAAAAGGAGTCAATCAATGATTATAGACAGTCACGCTCACGTGATCTTGCCGGTTGAGCAACAGCTCGCGCTGATGGAAAGTGCGGGTGTTGAACGGACGATTCTCTTTAGTACGCGCGTTCATCCAGAACAAGCCGCCGATCTAGAGGCATTCGAGCAAGAAATGTCCACACTCTTTGCCATTATCAGTGGGCAATGGAATAACGGGCTAGAATCCGCAAGAGGTGCCATTCAGGAGCAGATTCAGGTACTGCAAGCACATCCCACGCGCTTTCTTGGCTTTGGCTGGGTCCCTGTGGGCCTTTCGTATAACGACACGGCGAACTGGTTGCAAACATACGTGATCGCGCCAGGTATGCGTGGCATCGGCGAGTTCACCCTCGCATCAGGCCAGATTGGCCTGTTGGACCCCATCTTCGCGCTTTCCAGTGAAGCGGGCAACCTGCCGCTCTGGGTGCATACCTTCGATCCCCTCACACTTGACGATATTCGCGCTTTGGCCACGTTGAGCAAACGGTATGCAAGCGTTCCGGTTATTCTCGGCCATCTTGGTGGACTGAACTGGATGGAGACCATCAAACTAGCGAAAGAGCATCCACAAACCTACCTGGACCTTTCTGCTGCATATACTACCCTGGCACCTACTCTGGCCATTCGTGAACTCCCAGAGCGTTCGCTTTTCAGTTCGGATGCTCCCAATGGCAATCCTCTGGTCGCCCGGACCATGGTCGAGCAGATTACCCCAGACCCAGCAGTCCGAGCGTTGGTCCTGGGCGAAACCATCGCAAGATTGGTAAGCTAACGTATGAGCAACAGGTCTGCTCCCATTTTCGCCTGATTCCTCCAGTCGTCCTTCCTGATCCTTCAATGCCGATCCTCAACAATCGTCGTGGCGACCCCACCTCACTCTCAAAAGGGGTAAGGTGGGTCCTTCGCCTGAGCCGAAAAGGCACCTTTTCTCTGGCCTCACTACCAGTTTTTACAGACAAGAGGTATCTCCCACTCTCTCTGAAAGCGAGAAAAACGCATGGCGCTTCCCAATCCCATTCTAGAGGTTCTTGCTGCTTTTCGACCATTGTTTACTGCTCCGACGTGGAGAAAACTGATCATATTGTTGACTGGCACGCTCTTAGCTCATGGATGCCGCACGGTTGCTGCTGCCCTGCGCCACACCGGCCTGGAGAGGGAGACCAACTTTAGCCACATTCCATCAAGTGCTCAATCGAGCGCGCTGGTCGCCTCTGGTCGTGAGCCGTCAGTTGTTCACCTGCATTGTAGAAACCTTCATCCAGGTCGGCGGCACGGCAGACGGGAACTGATGCACCGCTGCGTGCATGAAACGCTTCTGGACAGGAGGGCCGCTACAGGGTCTCAGCCATGCGATCCTGCAAGCCACCTGGATGAAGGAAGAATCCCCTGTGCTTGAGCCAGGGGAGTGTCAAGAACTTCCAAAGTGACGTTTGGCTTGGAGCGCACCTGATGGAGACGAGCTAGAAAAATGTGGATAAAAGACAGCCTTCGAAGAGTGGGGCTTTCTCACTCGTTTCCTGTAACGACTGGCGGTGCTTCCTCCATTAGTGCGATGTCTGCTTTCTCTTGCCATCTGGCATCAGGATCGGGGACCGGTATGGAGGAGAGTAACATCTGAGTGTAGGCATGAGTTGGATGCGTTAAGACATCATCGACATTTCCGCATTCGACGATCTGCCCTTGTGACATCACAAGGATGTTGCCTCCGACATAGTACGCAGTTGAGAGATCGTGGGTAATGAAAAGCGTGGACATGCCATATTTTTGCTGGAAGTCGAGCAGAATGTTTAGGAAGAGTACACGTACAGCGGCATCAAGCATTGATATTGGCTCATCGGCAATGATGAACTTTGGTTGCAGGAGGTGAACACGCGCAAGCATAATGCGCTGGCGCTGTCCACCGCTGATCTGGTGAGGGTAGCGATTCAATACATCTTCTGGTCGTAGATCCACCGCGTAGAGCGATTCCTCGATACGTGCTAATCCTTGTTGGCGTGTCGAGGCAAGTTGAAACTTTTTGATGGCCGTCCAGAAGATACGATCAATGCGATAAAACGGATTGAAAATGCCATAGGGATCCTGAAATACTGGTTGAACTTCTCGCCGATAGATATCATATTCCTGGCGTGAAAGCTTGTAGATATCTTTCCCTCGATATGCCACGATGCCCTGCGTTGGTTTTTGCAGCCCAAGGATAATGCGTGCAATCGTGCTCTTACCGCTGCCACTCTGCCCTACAAGACTGGTTATGCCAGGTGGATCAGACGTCAGGTGAAACGAGACATCGTCCACTGCCGTAAACGTGCCACCGGTGCTGCGTGCTGCGGGGCCACGAAAAACCTGTGTGATGTTTTGCAATTCGATATTACAAGAGCTAGTTGTCATGAGTACCTCCCGCTCCAGATTGTGTATACAGGTGACAAGCAACGAGCATCGATTGTTTGCTCTGAGCATCTTGCTCATTGGCTATCGTGAGGAGTTGTGGAACTTTTTCACGGCATTGTGGCATCACCTGTGGGCAACGTGTATGGAAGCGGCATCCTGCTGGCCAGTTTTTGGGACTGGGCGTGTTTCCACGAATACCTTCCATGCGGACTCTCTGTCCACCAATTCGCGGAATTGAGTTGATTAGTCCCTGCGTATAGGGATGCTTGGGTGCTTTAAATATCTGACGTACATTGCCGACCTCAACAAGCGTACCTGCATACATGATCGCGATGCGATCCGCCAGTTCAGCATGTACAGACATGTCGTGTGTGACCAGAATAATGGTCATCCCAAGCTTATCGCGCAACTCGCTGAGCATCTGGATAATAATACGTTGATTATGAACATCGAGTGCTGTAGTTGGCTCGTCCGCAATTACCAGGTCGGGACGAAGCGCGATAGCCATGGCTATCGTGACGCGCTGCTTCATTCCTCCTGATAACTCGTGTGGGTACATCCGTGCGACATGAGGCTCAAGGCCGACTTGTTGGAGCAGATCAGATACCATGTTCAGAGCCTGGCGCCTACTCATCTGGCTATGCTCAAGGATTGCGTCACAAAATTGGTCAGCGATGCGTAGTACCGGGTTCAGCGAGTTCATCGAACCTTGTGGCAGGTATGATAGATTGCGCCAACGGATTGCGCGTAGCTGTTCGCCACTCACCGTGATCAGGTCGATTGGGCCTTTTTCTTGTGGATAGAAGTGGATGGCTCCTCCCGCAATATACCCTGGTCGCTGTGTGAGCCGCAGGAGCGCGGTTGTCAGGGTGCTTTTGCCACAGCCGGATTCCCCGGCAATGCCCAGGATTTCACCACGCTTGATGCGCAGGCTGACACTATCTACGGCTTTTGAGACCCCGCCGACAGTGTCATAATATACTTTGAGATCTTCAACCGTGAGCAGAAGCGATTCGTCCGTGTTTTTTCCCGTTGTCTGCGTCCCTTGCGATGCATTGTTTGATTTTACCATTCCTATGCCTCCCTGCTTATGCTCCTGCTGTTTTGCGCAGTCTGGGATTGTAGACCTCTTCAAGTCCGATATTGATCAGATTGACAGAGAAAAACAGGAGTGCCAGCACGACCACAGGTGCGACGAAGATCGGCCAGGCACCCAGGCTTAACGCGCCCCAATCCTGGGACCAATTAAGCATAAGTCCAAGATCCAATGTGTTACCAGGTCCCAATCCAATAACCTCAAGTCCGACCAGGGCAAAGATCGCGCCAAGCGAAGCGGAGGCAAATCCAACACCAATAAATGGTAAGAGGTTAGGCAGCAGTTCCAGGAAGATGATTTCGTAATCATTTAGCTTAGTCACTTTTGCCAGTTCAACATAGGGGCGGCTACGCAGGCTCAATACTTGTGAACGAATCGTCCGGGCAGCGAACGGCCAGCTGAATACGGATAAGAGAGTTGCAACAGAAAGCAAGCTCACCTCTCTCGAATAGGCAGAGAGAGTGATCAGCAGCGGGAAACTCGGCACAACCAGAAAGACATCGGTGATGGTCGAGAGCACGCTATCGACCTTGCCGCCTTTATATCCAGCGATAAAAGCGACCACTACCCCGATTAAGGTGGAGAGCACGCCTGCAACTGCTCCGACTTCGAGCGAAGCCGACAAGGCCGTTGCCGTCATTGCCAAAATATCACGCCCATAACGATCCGTCCCCAACCAGTGGTGCGCGTTCGGTAGCTCCCAGGGAGGATTCACCGAGATAGCAAGCGGGTCCTGCCCATGCCCAATGATAGCGTTGATGAGCGGGTGAAACATAGCCAGCAAGAGAAAAAATACCAGGATCAGAATACCAACCTGAACTTTGCGGCTAGATGTCCACAATCCCCAGAGCGCAAGTAAAAATCTCCGCATTGGTCCTTCCTTTTTCATCATGTTCTTAGTAATATTTGACTCGTGGATCGAGCATTGGCAGGGACAAATCAAGAATCAAGTTGGCAGTAAGGACACCGAAGATCGCCATGGCGACAATACCTTGAATTGTATTGAAGTCAAGTTGTTGAATGGCAGTGACGAAAAGGTTGCCCACACCTGGATAAGCAAACAACTGTTCCACGAGCACATTGCCATTGAAGATAGCTCCCAATGTGATGCCCAGACCGGTAATTTGAGGAAGATAACAGTTGCGTAGAGCATACCGGTTCAGGATATTGCGCGGCTTGAGACCTTTCGCTTCCGCGAATGTCAGGTAATCTTCTCCTACAATGGTCACCATCAGCATACGTGTTGAGAGCATCCAACTACATACACTGATGATCACAATAGAGAGCGCGGGTAGTGTGCCATGGTTGATGACACTCAGGATAAAATTCCAGTTGAACCCTACTGCATAGTTAGGATCGTAGGCCGATGCTGGGGGAAACCAGTTGAGCCGATACGCGATGAAGAAGATGAGAATCAACGCGACAAAGTAATAGGGGATATGTGAGAGCCCGATACACAGGTTGGTTAACCATTCCGATACGTGCTTGTCGCGTTTCCAACCAATGAGTGCTCCAAGAGCAAGGCCGAGAATCCAGGAAATGATGGTTGAAAGTCCTAACAGGCCAATCGTCCAGGGGAGAGAACGCGCAATGATATCCTGCGAAGAGTTGGGGAAACTGATCAGCGACGGCCCCAGGTCGTGTTTTACGACCAACTGGTACATGTAGTGGAGATATTGCTGGAATAGATTGCCTTCGAGTCCAAATATCTTGTTGTAATACTGTACAACGCCCTGACTGGCATGGGCGTTATAGCCCTGACGCGATTGCAGGCTTTGGACATAAGAAGCAATTGGATTGCCTGGAATGAGGTGGAAGAAAAAAAAGGTGACGGTGAGTGATCCCCACAGCGACAGAATATAGGCACCCAAACGGCGGATAGCATAGGCTATCAGGGGGTGAGCAGCCAGCCATGTGCGCAGAGAGGAGAACATATTTTGTTTGCCCGGTGAAAGCTCACGTGTCATGCCTTTGATCATACAATGCTCCTTTTTCTAGGATCAGAACAGGCTGGACAGAAAACAGCTCTGCCCAGCCTGCTTGCTGAATGAAGGAATGAGGATGTTGGATGAAGCTTATGCTTTGCCAGTGGGCTTAAGGCTGCCAACGACGAATAAGAACTGACCCCACCAGTTGGATGGTACCTGGTAGAGATTGTCATCCGTAGGCCAGTTCGTCCAATATGATGTATTAAAAACGGTGGGATAGGTTGTTTGTGTCACCGGAATGATCGGCAGGTCCTTATAAAATGTGTCTAGCGCCTGATTGAATAAGGCCATATTCGCAGTGTCGCCGGGATCTGTGTGATCCAGTTCCTTTGCCAGGCTATCAAGATCTTTGTATGTGACACGCTGAAAATTACCGCCGGCACTTGCATCCTGGTTGATTGGTTTGGTTTTGCTGATCTCGAAACTGCTATATAACTGACCAGGATCTAACACCTCGCCACAGATATAGTACGTTGTGATATCGAATTGTCCATTATTGAACTTGTTGGTCCAGACTGTCCCATCGTAGTATCTGACATTGGCACTGATGCCGATCTTGTTGAGTTCATCGGCTAGCTTCTGCCCATAGATGTATTCAGGATCGCCAACCTTTGCTGATGTCATGATCTCGTATTGCAGTGGTTGACCATTGTATGTGCGTTTCCCACTGCTATTGAGCTTCGCCCCCATTTCGTCGAGAAGAGCTGCCGCTTTTTTGGGATCATACGTCAATTGATACTTTGCGGCAATGCTCTGATCCGACCACTTCTCATTGGAGGGGTAGTCGCCCCAGGGGAACTGCGCGGGTGGTGTAGGAACAGACCAGACAGTACTACCAAGCATCTTGCGATCTATCAGGTATGAAATAGCCCAGTGCATACGTGGGTCGGCCAATAAGCCCTTGGATGGATCACAGTTAATGGCAATGGCTCGTGGGCAGGGATCGCGAAACTTCTGTTCGATGGCAATATTTGAATATTGATTTTTGATCGCAACCGCGTGCTGATAGTCGAAGGCTGGCACATCAACCTGGCCGCGTTTGAATTGTTCAACCTCAGAGTCTGTCGTTGGAGTGGTACGATAGACGACATATTCGGGTTTGGGATCAAGCTCGTCCTTGTTCCAGTAATTGGGGTCTTTTTTCCAGATATACATGAATTGGGAAGGGATGGTGCGGTCCAATTTGTATGGACCAGTCCAGACTGGCGGACCGGCCTTGAAGGTGAGTGGATTCTGTTTGGACCAGATATGCTCAGGAACAATTTCTATCCCATTGATGATCCCACAAATAAAGTTGTAATGAAAACGGGGATTGGCAATCTTCAAATCGATCACCACTGTCTGATCATCTGACGCTTTGGCCTGTTTCACGAATGGGATATAGTTGGATGCTCCAATCAACGCGTCGTTTTGTAACAGCATTTGCAGTGTAAATACAATATCTTTGGCTGTGAATGCTGTCCCGTCATTCCAGTGTGCTTTGGGATTCAGTTTGAGCGTGAGTTGTGTGTGGTCTGAGTTATATTCCCAACTTTTGGCGAGCCAGGGTTTGGTTTCACCGGTAATGAGATTGTAGTAAAAAAGGAATTCTTTGCAGACTTGACCAAAGCCAGTTTGGTATTGTTGCCCGTTGGGAATAAATGGGTTGAAACTATCAAAGACAGTGAATTGTGCTGACTGGTCGACGATAAGTGTCTGGTTGCGTGGGGTTGGCGTAATTGACTCTGTCGGACTTGTGCTATCGTTACAGGCAGCCAAGAAACTGCCGCCAACGATACTTCCCCCAGTCACCAGCGCAAGCTGCAACGCCTGTCGTCTGGTCATGGAGAGTTCGTCGTTGTTCATGGGTCGCTCAGTCATAAAAAATACCCCTTTCCCGTTCCAATCTACAGAGATTGGCGGCAATAGCAACTGGACGAGAGTCGTATCATCAAATAAAAATAATGACTCTGCCAGTGTGTATACGCATAGATACATGGATACAAGGGCATGCATCTGACAGCCATGTCAGTGTTTGTTGCTAGAGAGAGCGTGTATCGAAGTGAAGCGCTTGGATGAACATCTTTACCAGGGAATAATCGCTATGTGCAAAGATGAGTTGTTTTGTTGATCTCCTCTATCTTCCTTCTCGCGTTATGAAACGACCTATGAGAAGATACTTTGCCTATCGTCTTTTCCTGACAACTCCTGCTCACCATTACTGAAAATGAAAGATGATCAAACTTGCCAATAACAAGAGATTCATTCACTAGTAATCATCTATACAAATTATATTAATAAAACTTTGATTGATTTGTCAATAGTGATAATTGATACATACCTATACATGCTTTTGTCTCGTACATTTATCCTCAATTTGGTATACTAATGACAGAAAATTACTGGCAGGGAGGTCACTATCCTATGAGATACTGCGCGAGAGAGCGGTTACAGCATCTAGACATGCTGGGCGTTCAGAAGAGCTCATCTTCCCTCACGGATGAACAGATACTTCGTAGTCAATCAAAAGGGAGAGAAGCTCCTCCATTCGCACAAAAAAGCTTCTCAAGGCGGAGTTTACTCCTTGGGGGAGTCATGTCGGGGGTGGCTCTTGCCAATGCAAGTTGTGGCTTCAGCCTATTACCACAGGGAAAGAGCCAGGGGAGTCCCACAAGTAACCATTTGCTGTGTAGTATCAATTGGGATGGACTCGATTTCTCATGGTTGCCAGATAGCTTACATATCGCCTATGCCAGCAATCGCGGGTTGTTCGTTGTGAATGTGGAAAATGGACAACGGCGTTGGCAACAGAAAATATGGCCTGGTTATGAGTATACATCCACATGGGCGATATCAACGGCGGAGCGTGGCACGACTGTTGCATATGTTGGAGATGCAGCGCTCCTGGTGCAGAATATAGAGAGCGGAGAAAACATTTGGACGCATCGCTATACCCCGTTTCCACAACGTCGTGTAGCCCTCTCTCCTGACGGCACTCGTATTGCCTTTAGCCTATCGCAGAACACCTCCAATGCTGCTCATCAGCCAGATATCGTAGAGGTCTGGGACATAGAGCATGGTACGATGCTCTCGCGGTATCCTGCCTCTCTAAAAGGACAGGGGATTGCACGACTCAATGATATTATCTGGTCACCGGATGGAGCATTTATCGCGTCAATATATCAGGACGGTTCAGTACATGTCTGGGGTGCAGCTAATGCTCATCTTCTCTGGCGCTACGATGCCTCTGTGAGTTCCGAGCCATGCTCTGTGCTCGGCTGGTCGCCTGATGGGAACGCTCTTGTTTTTGCCGCCACTGGGAAGACAGGCAAGAGCTTGCTGGGAGTATGGAATGCACGTACCGGTCAGGTACGTTTGCAAACCAACGCAGATGTCAGTGTCACCGCTCAAAATGGGAAAGACAAGCGTATCACATGGTCTCCCGATGGTACACGTATGGCCTTTGGCGTCATCAATAATATAGGCTCAGCGATTGAGGTCTGGTCTCTTCAGAACGGTCGGCATCTTTTTACCTGTCAACATGTCAGTGGACAGCCACTTTACGTCACCTGGTCACCCGATGGGAAATACCTGGCCGCAGGAAATTATATTGTCGGCTCCGGTGAACTGGCGCAAGGGGACAATGGTGGCCGTTCAGTTGTTCAGTTCTGGGATGCTTCCAATGGTCAAGCGCTGTTTACCTATAGCGCACCGAAAAATCCAGAGCAACTGGCCTGGTCACCTGATAGCCGTTCTCTGGCACTGATTACTCCTCTGAACTACGGGATTTTGAGCAATAAAACTTGCCTCTCGCTCTGTCGTTATGGGTATAAAGATTATATGCTACAAGTCTTTCGTGTCCCCTGATTGCATCACCATATCCAGACTTCAGAGCGTCAACAAATGTCAGAATACAGAGCATGGCGAATTGAAAAAGTACATACAAATAATTTGTATAGACATTTCTGAAGATAGAGAATGCGGCGCTTGCGTCATGCTCTGTAGACCGTCGTACTCTTGCTTGATCTCAGTGACAAGGCATAGTCAAATGCCAACAAGCTTTATACTTTCACGCAAGTATGAAAGTGCAAAGCTTGTAGAACGACTTCTCTGCTAGATGATATTATTGCTTCGCTCATCAAATGAAGAACTAGAGACTCGTAGACGTGCGCCACATGATTGGCGAATAATTAAATTTGTAGGCAGCTTAATATGTTTCGGTGCTCCTACAACCTGGCCCTCAATGCGATTGATAAGTAATGTCCCGGCCCGTTCCCCCAGTTCTTTACGTTGTTGAGCGATAGTGGTTAGTGGCACACTGAGATGTGCCGCATAGCTCACATCATCAAAACCAACGAGCGCAACATCTTCGGGCACTCGTATATGATGGCGTTGCGCTGCCTGAAGTAATCCTAATGCGACTGCATCATTGATGGCTAAGAACGCACCTGGACGATCTGGGTTGAGCATGATAGTATCGTAGACATTTGGAGGATCAGGAGCGGGCGTCGGAACATTGTCGTAAATAAGCGATTCATCGTATACTTGACGATACTCTTTCAGGGCTTTACGATAGCCTTCCCACCGATCTCGTACAGATGTTGTCAACAATCCTCCTCGACTAGAATACACGAAGCCAATTCGTGTGTGGCCTAGAATAAGTAAATGTTCAGTGCCTCTATATCCCCCACCAGTATTATCCGATGCGACGTAGTCACAATCTATCTCAGGAATATAGCGGTCAACCAGCACAAACGGGAAGTTGTCAGTTTTGAGTTGTTCGATAGAGGCATCGCGAGAACTATTACTGATAGGGAAAATAATTAACCCTACCGTATTTGCGCGTAGACGTGCAATATCAACGGCCAACGCCAATGGGTCTTCCTCAGCATATGCAAAGCTCAGTTGATAGCCTCTTGGCTTGACAACTTGTTCTACACCCAGCAGGATATCCATGTTTAATTCATCGTCTGCCTGGCTTAATATTAAGCCAACATTTTTCTTGGCAGGCGGCTGTTGTGGTTCTCTTTCCTGCTTTGCTGGCAATTTGCGCACAAATGTGCCACTCCCCTGAATACGTTCGAGTAACCCTTCAGTTACCAGTATAGTGAGTGCTTGACGTACTGTTCCTCGGCTGGCCTGGTACTGTTGCGCAATTACGGCTTCAGTAGGTAAACGGGTTCCTACCGCTAAATCTCCAGAGAGGATACATCCCCGAATTTCATTCAAGATCTGAGAATAGAGTGCCTGTGAATGGGGGCCTTTTTTAGGGTTTTGCACAGTCTGAGCGTCCTTATAAAACCAATAGCTAACTTGCTACCTATTCTACTTTTGTAGTACCCACAGTAAGCTGTGTTGTGCAAAAAAAGTCAAGTATTTCATTCAAATTAGCCAAAACAACTATACAAATTTTATCATTCTCGTTTCACCTCCGACAACACGAGAAAAGTTCCTCTAAGCGGTGCAGACAATGAAAAACAATGGGAAAGTTATGTACATATTTTATATACGAATATTGTACATTGAGGTATATTATAGCTGATGTATCAAGCAAAAGCGAGAGCGATTACTCAATACATGAAGAATATTGAGGCATTGTAAATTACATATAATACCTCTTTTGTTAGAGAATAATCATCATATCATTGGGAACGCACTCAAAATAGACCCGGCAAAACCAGCGCAGCGCCAGGTTGCCCTTGACGAACTTTTTTGTCTTATAAAACCCAAAGTAACTGCTAATCTCATAAATGGCGTTACTGCTAATAATATGTGTTGACAAATCCATGTATGCTAGTTATCATTTTGTATAGACAATATAAAATGTCTGTATTTGATTTCCTATACCTTTAATGGTCGAAAGGAGTATTTGTCTCAGTTATGAAGTAATACTTGTCGTGCTAATTTTGTGAAATTGGTATCCTCTCAGCTCTGCCTCTCCAACTGGCATTTTTACAGCTTCCAAAGGGGGGAAAACTGCTCTTCCTACGATGCCTGATGGATGAAAGGTCAAAAAAGTTGCTAAGAAAACGAAAGGCGATCCAGACAATTGTTGTGCTTGACTGCAGTCAGGATGACAATAAGACTGGTGATTCGTACAAAAATCGAAGATAAGCGTTCTCTGTAAGTTTGATGAAAAGGAAGGATCCTTATGGTGAAAACTGTTCTCCTGAGACGGCTGTCTTTTAGTTTACTTATCGCAACGCTACTCTCCGTTTGTTTCGGATTTACAGGTATAGGCACCCCCCCTTCTGCCCATGCAGCTTCCAACGCATCGAGTTTTATGAATACGAGGGGAGTCCAATGGCCGGACAACCAGGCTCTACCCAGATTCTCAATGCCTCATCACCTGGATGTGGTTAACCTTGAAAATGGACCAGGCGATGTTAGCCTGCTGCTGTCTACATTGGAAGGAATTGTCAACAGGACACAACCAAGAATATATTTACTGGAGCATAATCACGACGAAGGCCCGTATACCTGGTTAAATGATTCGCATATCCCCTATCAAGTACACCAGGACCCCTGGGAAATCGTGAATAAGTACTATCATGAAGCAAAGGGCATCATTATCTATGATCCGAACCTGCTGGATTCAATAGATGTCGCAACAACGTTAGCAGGTCTCAAAGATGGTCTTGTTGTGAGTCCAACCCTGGCACAAACGCTCACCGTAGCGCCATATCATATGCCTGTTTTAGATGATTTGCGTGGAAAATTTTCCAGCGCCCTCGATGCATATACCTGGGAATTCCAGAATCTCTGGCCCCAGACGACTCACCGCATGCTGATCGGGTTAGTGCCCACTACCAGTATTGAGGTACCTTCGGACAATTGGAAAGATTTTCAGACGGTTTTACAAGAGAGCAGGCAGCTTACTGATGGATCAAACCAACAGACTTATACGATAGATCTCTCAAATTTCCTTGGTGGAGACGGGGTCTATCTACGTTTCCAGGATGCTTTCTCCAATGATGGGTGGGGCCCCTCCGTACATCAAGCAACGGTAAAGGCAGATGGGAACATTATCGCACAGTTTACCGGTTGCAGCCAACAAGAAGAGCAATATATTTTTGACCATGGTGGCTCATCGTGTGATCTTAGCCAGACCAATGCACATCGTTTTGCTGACGGCAAAAGCTATTTTGTGTACCACTTTGTTCCTCCTGCTGGAACGAAACAGCTAACCGTCTCAGTAGATATGTGGAACCAGTTCCTGGTTTCTGCATCCAAAGTTACACCAGCAGCCTCGTCCGACCAGCAGGTACCGTTTGGCTATCTCAGAGATTATGCAGTCGCCAACCATGCGTTTGTCTTCTGGCTCACAGCTAACACGGACCCGAACCAGGTCGCGCTGTTCAACAAAATTCTGGCGGCAGTCAAGCCTGGTACGCCTTACCTGGGTTGGTTTGATAATGAGCCTGCCGGGGTGGCGATGGCATCGCAACATGGCGTATATGTCCTGGCCGCCGACTGGTTCTCTAACTTGACTGTCTGGTCTGGTGTCCCTGCCCCACCACATAAGATCAAACCAATCGCTGCCCCACCACTGCAAAACAAGATTTATGTCACCTTTGTAGTAAGTGATGGCGACAATCTCCAGTACGACGAACATTACATGCGAATGCTCTGGAGTAATCCAGATAGAGGAAAGGTACCGTTGAACTGGTCGATTAGTCCTTTGCTCATTGATGCCGCACCGTTCTTCTTGAATTACTACCAACGTACTGCAACACCGAACGATCTCCTGATTGCAGCACCTTCAGGTGCGGGATATTTCTATCCATCGCAGTGGCCCCAGAAGGACTTACCTCTCTATCTACAGCAGTCGAATAAGTACTTGCGTGCTATGGGTACAAATATCATCTATGCATTGGATTCAAGCCCAACGATGCCTGCATCAGTTGGTAAAGCCTATGCACAAACGCAACTGAATGGCATGTTCTACAACAACTACAATCAAAGCACAACATCCATTGTCAATGGAAACCTACCAGTCTCTACTCAGATGAATGTTGGTAGCAATGATGCTGTGATAAATGCTATTCAGCAACAAGCCGCGAATTGGGATGGAAACTCACCATTGTTTATCACTGTTTCCCTGGTTGCCTGGAATACAACCCCAACAGATGCAGTCTACATAGCTCAGCATCTTGACAACAGCTACGCGGTGGTACGCGGAGACCAGTATTTCCAACTTGTCCGCGAAGCCTATAATCTACCACCGGTCAAGCAATAAGAGCGTCCAGGTTGTGCGATCACTGGTACTCTGACTACCTTCAATAGAAGGGTTGAAGAAGTGGGGAGCACAGAGGGGGTGAAGCCCCTCTGTGTCTTCCCTCCACCAGCCACCGCAGGTGACATACCTTGCACATGAAGATGGGCAGAACACTAGAGTAAAAGTACGCAAACAGCGAGATACACTCTAAGTTCTTCGCAGGTATCTTATTGTTTCCTTGTACGAAGGGAGTGATTGTCGATGTTAGATCCTATTGTCGAGCCAGGTCGCTTTACCGACCTTGACAGCTTCATTTTTGAATCTTGGGGCTATTTTATTATTCCGAATGTTCTCTCGAAAGATGAAGTAGCTGAATGCCTTGCAGCATCCAAGCGATTACACGCCGCCGCAGGTACCAAAGGTTGGGGTCAGGTTGGACGTGGATATGAGACAGAGGCTGCTTTGGAAAAATTAATTGATCATCCGGCGGTGCTCCCAAAGATACGAGGCATCTATGGAGATCGTTTTATTTTACAATCCGGATGGAATACCATGCAGCCAGCGCATGGCAAGATGGGAGGGTGGCACCAGGATGGTTCAAGTGCATATAACTTTAACAAGGTGAGTTCCCCCATCCCGCTCATTCAGCTTCGCGCCTCTTACCTCTTAACGGATCAAAGCAAACCACGGACCGGTAATATGGAGTTTATCCCTGGAAGCCACCGAAGTATGGTGGTTCTGCCTGACACTGTTCGCAAGGGAGCAACTGAGGTGCCAATCGGCCATGTAATTTGTGCACCGGCAGGCTCTGTACTGCTATTCCATAACGCGCTATGGCATCGAACCTACGCCCATGATGGGGATTATGATCGCTTTACCATGCATTACATATATAGTCCACCATGGATAAGAAGTTCTGATCGTCTGCAGAACTCTCAAGAATTTTTGCAGCGAACGACGCCTTTGCGGCGTGCATTAATGGGAGAATTTGAAAGGCCAGATGCTCCTTATGGAGCTAATTATCCAAACCCACACGTTGATCTTCAAAATGTGGAAGATTAGAAGAATCCGTTCTCCGAAACTTACCCAAACATGGACAGTCCACATTTCGTGTTCGGTTCCTGCTTCAGTGCAGAGAGCAAGCCTTTCGCTCGTCTTCCATCTGCTCCACAGGCGTCACTTCCCACAGAACGTGCGGTACTCCACGCCTCGCGATGCCAACGCTGCGAGATTTTTTGCGGCGTTGGCATCTCGGTCTTGCACGCTTCCACACTCCAGGCAGGCAAAGACTCGATCCGAAAGGGTCAGCGCCTCATTGACCCAGCAACAACACGAACAGATTTTGAGGGGATAGCTACTTTGGAGGAACGTTCGTGAACTGGCTCAAATACGGCATTGGATGGACGATGCAGACGATAAAGACGCTCATGGTTCCCAAGCGCGGTTTACTTGCGCATGAAAGCGAAGACGTTGATTGGGGTAAGCTCTTTCCTCCAACTTCTGCCCACTGCCCAGATGATAGGCCATCGAGCGCAGTTTTTCGTGGATGGTGCGCTGGCGGCTTCTCTGCTGCGACCACGAGAACTTACTGGAGACGAGCGAGGCGTTCATCACGCTCTCGGCCAATTACCGCATGTTGACCAAGCTCACCCCAAGACTCCCATCATGATGGGAGTAGTACACATTCTGACGATTTTGAGCATCACATGAGGCAATATTTCGAGAGGTCCTATGAATAGTGGAAGTCCAGGAAACATGAGTCAATAATTCGGGATAACTCATATTTCCTGAGACTTCTTCTTAACAATCTTTGTGTGTTTATATTAAGCAGTTCAAATTGATGATTCAAAATATTTTTCAAAATAGGCTGCAACTTGCTCAAGGGCAAGTTGTCCCTCAGGCAGTTCATCAGCAAATAAATGCCACCCATGAAACATATTTTCCCACACGACACAATGTACTCTCCCATGATGTTCCTTGATTCTTTTGGCGAGTTGACATGCATCATCATAGAGCATTTCGTTTTGACCTACCTGGATAAAGCTGGGAGGGAAGCCATGCAATTCAGCATAGAGTGGAGAAACCAAAGGCAAAGATGCTTGCTCTGGCCGAATATAATGCGGTCTCCTTAATGCTGAGATTGCTGCACGGCTTACCATCAGCGTGAAGACGGTCAAGGAACATCTGAGTAATATTTTTAGAAAGCTCCATCTCATGGATCGCACGCGAGCCATTGTCTTTGCCTGGCAACAGGGACTGGTCCATAAAGAGTAACGCTTCATGGGAGCAGGCCAAATGTCTTGCTCCCAACAGGACAATTGACGCATCACAAAACGCTCTCCTTCCAGTATGCTTGCATGAGAACGAATGCCGAGGCTATATGTCCAGAAGGACAGCCCGATGAACAAGAAGGCTGTCCCCATCAGTCGGGAAGATGGATCAAGTTTAAGGTATAAAGGAAGTATGAAATTGATCAGAACATCTCACTTAATTGTTCCCTCCAGAGTGAGCCCTCTTTCGCGCTGGCCGCATTGGGTTGGTTATGCGACCGCGCTCTGGTCGCTGTGCTACTGTTTCCTGGCTCTGTATTGGATGCTCGCCAGGAGTGGCTTCCCTCTTGGGGTGGGAGATCCTCATCCCGAATACTCGATTTTTCGTGGAATGCCTGTCGAGGTGGGAGCGCCAGCCATCGCTCTACTGAGTGGAATGGGGACAGCAATAGCTTTTTTCATGGCAAAACGACAGGGGCGTGGCATCCTGCCGGTCGTCTACCTCACCTTTGCCAGTGTAATTGCCATTCTACTCCTTTTTATGATCCCTGATGACCGTGTTCTCGCTTGTATTGTTCACGTTCTGTTGGGACACTTTGAGATGCTTGACTGGACGGTTGCAAACCAATTGTTCTGTATTATTGGCGGCGTTTGTTGGAGTGCTATGGCTTTTAGCTATCAACGATATATTCGTCGTCGGTGCCTGTATTGTGGTCGAAGAGATGACGAGATGACAAAACAGTTGCAACCGAACCTTATGCTACAATGGGGAAAATGGGCTGTAGCTCTTGCTGTGATAACCCCGCTCATATATTGTGTTACACGTTGGGCCTTTGTCTTAGGAATCCCATTGGGGGTAAGTGCGACGTTCCTAAGGACAATGGAGCGCGAGAATCCCGGTATCTGGTTGGGAGGTGCAGCTATCGCAACTATTGGTCTCGTCGGCGCTCTCCTCACCTTAGGACTGGTACAACGTTGGGGTGAAATCTTTCCTCGTTGGATGATTGGTCTGGCTGGCAAACGAGTACCTCCGGCCCTTGCCATCATTCCAGCCTCTCTCGTTGCCCTCTTTGTCCTGGAGGCTGGCCTGGGAATGATACGCCATGCCCTCAATGGAGCCTTTGCTTTTGCAGCACAAAATCCTGGAACCTATCTTCCGGGACTCCTGTGGCCGGTATGGGGATTGGCATTGGGAACAGCAACACTTGCATATTACTATCGCAGGCGTGAAAAATGCCAAACATGTGGGCGCAGATGAAAGGAGAGGAGAGGAGAGAGGGAGGGCCGGTTGGCTCATAACGGCTTCCCTCTTTCTTTGTACCATTAAGTACACTCACAAAAAGATTTCGGAAATGAGGTAGGATGTTAGGGAAATATGCCAAGGCCAATCTCAATTCCCACGCTGAAAGCAGGAGAAGTGGAAGCTATAGACGCCTTGTATCAGGGGACAAAAGATGTGAGGCGACGGACACATGCCCAAATCATTTTGCTGGCGGGAGAGCAGGGCATGATCGCTCCCGAAATTGCCGGGATTGTGCGTACCGACGATCAAACCGTACGCAATTGGTTCAAGCGTTGGATGGCAGAAGGCATCGAGGGATTCAAAGATCGTCCCATGCCAGATGCTCCCTCCAAGGTGACCAAGGCATATAAAGAACAGGCACTCATGGCTGTTCGATGTCGGCCTCGTGCCCTTTGCCAGCCCTACTCGATGTGGACCTATCAACGTCTAGCTGATTACATGGCTGAACAGACAGGCATTCGTGTCTCGTCTGAAACGCTTCGTCGGGTGCTGCTCGAGGGAGGAATTGTGCTCTCACGCCCCCAGCATAAAGTGAGCAGTCCAGACCCAGACTATCTGCTAAAAAAAGACGATTGAGGAAACACGAGATACCTTGAAAAAGGGGGACGTGTTTTACTACGCAGATGAGTTCAATCTCAGTTGGTTTCCCACCTTACGAGCGATGTTGAGTCCGGTTGGTCAGCAAGTCATGATCCCCACACCTAGGCAGCCTGACAAGTATTACGGAATCGGAGCGGTGAACTATCACACAGGAGAAACACTGGTGCCCTTCCGCCGTCGGAAAAGACGTCAGGAGATTGCTCAATTGCTGCAAGCGTTGCTCGAGAAGCACCCGACTGGGACGGTGTATGTCGCCTGGGACAATGCAGATACGCATGAAGATGATGAGATTGAGGAGAGAGTACGAGCTGCTACGGGACGCCTGGTCTTGCTCTATTTACCAACGTACAGCTCCTGGCTCAATCCTATCGAAATGCTCTGGAGGCATTTTCGGCGAGAAGTGACCCATTGCGAGTTGTTTGAGACGAAGCAGGCTCTGCTTGTTGCGGCACAGGATTTCTTTGACCGCTACAATCAGAGCCCTGAGAAAATCTTATCCATTATTGGCTCTCAAGCCCAAAAAGCTTCTTGAATGTACTTAGATCACACGTTCCATAGAATAGCAGCATGGTGACCTCTCGTCAAGTGCCCCGACATCCGCTGTTGCGAGGATCCACCCCTCCCCTCTGCCTTTCAAGGAACAGCGATGCATCCCTGCCATCAATGAGCAGGGCTTTCTCGCTCGGTTTCTTGTAAGATAGTTGCCATCAAATGGATCACCTTCAAAATTACCAAAAGCCTTATACAAGCTTACACACTATATCGAGCTATTGGGAGATCAGAAGGGGTTTCTGGGGGGAATGCGTAATTGACAACCAGAATGTTTGGATATATGCTTGAGGCCTATCCAAAATGTTTTTGGATAATGTTGGATAGTAAGCGTTTCCCGTCAGGGAAGGAGGAGATACGGGATCAATGCATACAATCTGTGAAGTTGCAAAAGCTGCTGGAGTTTCGATTACCACTATATCACGTGCTCTGAATGGACATTGAGATGTCAGTGAGAGCACACGCTAACGCATCGCACGTATCGCCAAAGAACTTGGCTATTACCCGAATACCGCAGCACGCAATTTACGCATCAAAAAGACTAAGACCATTGCCTTTGCCCCTGGTTGTCACAGCATGTCGATTCGATGCTCTTCTTCAAAAGAGTTATTGGTATACTGGCTTTTGATAGCTTCCAATACAACCTCAGCCTGCTGGCGACTCTGCCTTCCTCCGAACACGATGAAGCTGAAATGTATTGGGAGTTGGCGGGAACTGGGCGTGTGGATGGTATCATCCTGGCTGCAATTCAACCGCAAGATATGCGCATCCCTCTGCAACAAAAGATAGGTATTCCTTTTAGACGCCTATTGGATGAAAATGACCTTTCCTGCCCTTTTGTCAATATTGATGGGAAGACTGGAGTATGGAAGTTGGTCGAGCATGTCTACGCTATGGAGCATCTAGGAGCGTTCCAAGCACAATAGTAACAGGCAATAACCAATTTGCCTTGTATGTATTGGGTGCTCTCCGAGAAAGAGGGTGTTCAGTGGGAAAAGCGTTGGGACAGATTGCTGTAGCCAGTTTTGACGATCAGCCTTTTGCGACTCCCTCATTGACAATTATATGTCAGCCTATGGGTGAACTATCGAAACTACTGCTGGAGTTGTTAGTCAACAATATGAATCAGGAAGAGCTAGCAGTATCGAAGGACGTGTATCCGCATGTGAAGTACTGGGAGATCGTCAATTTGTGTTAGAGCCGGAGTGAGTGGTGCGCGATTCGGCGTAATTTCACTCTCCTTAAGCAGAGAAGGAAAGCCCGTCTTTTGGCATACAGGAAGATCTCCAAACTAGCGGAAGAGTCAGGAAATTCAGTCGCAAGAGGGATGGCAAGCGTATCACCTAAAGACGAGACAACGAAACAGCAGATAGACGTAGGAACAAGAAATCACACTATTTACACTGCAAGTGATGTCCCTCTCGACACTCTCGAGAGGGACATTAAGAGTGTACATCAAATTTCCTGGCACACGGTGTGCCTTTTGCGATATATCGTTTTAATCATATTTTTATAATGTTCAGCTATGACAAAGGAGAACGTTTTTGTTGCCTGAACAGCGTATTGCCCTGGATGACATGCTTCTTAAAATGCGTGCTGGCCGCCTGACCCGGCGCAGTTTTTTGGAGCGGACTCTGACTATTGGCCTGACGAGCAGCGCAGCCATCTCATTGTTGGAGGCATGTGGGGGAAATAGTAACAGCAGTGGGGGAAATGGGGCGGCAACGAGCTTATTCTGGACCAGCGAGCCAGATCCGTCGAATGCCTATCAAACGCTGGTGGATACTTTCAACAAGACGCTTGGCCAACAGAAAGGCATTTACGTCACCTGGCATCAAGGGCCAGCCAAGACCGATGAGTTGCTTATCCAGTATACGACCATGCTGCGTGCACGTAGCGCCAGTACAGACATCCTCTCGATGGATATTGTCTATCCGGCGTCGTTTGCCGCCAGCCAGTGGACGGTGCCAATCAGCGATACCCAGTGGCCAGCTTCCGAACGCGCGAAATATTTATCAGGGCCAATTCAAGGATGCACCTATCAGGGAAAACTCTGGGCCGCACCGCTGTACACGGATCTCGGGTTGCTCTACTACCGTAAAGACGTAATTCCCAGTAAGCCGACGACCTGGGATGATTTGACGAGCGCCGCGTCTGCTGTTTCGCCTTCCAAAGTGAAATATGGCTATGTCTGGCAGGGGGACCAGTACGAAGGACTCGTATGTGACTTTGTTGAAGTCTTATATGGCTATCATGGTTCCATTCTGGATGGAAACGATCCAACCAAAGTCACCGTCAATAGTCCTGAAGCAAAGCAAGCGCTGGCACGCATGGTAAAGTGGATTGGCACGATCTCGCCCCTGTCCGTGACTACATTTCAGGAAGAGCCCACACGCAACATTTGGCAGAACGGAGATGCCGCCTTTATGCGCAATTGGCCCTATGCATATGCCCTGGGCAATGACTCCACCCAGTCGAAAATTGCCAACAAATTCGATATTACGGGATTACCCTATGGCGGCAGCGGAACTGTTGGGCATTCTGCGATTGGCGGCTGGAATCTGGCAATCAATGCCTTCTCTAAAAACGCAGATGCTGCCTGGGAGTTTATCCATTACATGCTGCAAAATGATGCCCAGAAGCAACTTGCTCTCCAGGGAAGCCGGGCCTCAACGCTGCAAAGCATCTACACGGATAGCGAAGTACTAGCAAAACAGCCGCTTTTTGCCAAACTGGGGCCTATCCTCAAGAATGCTCTCCCTCGCCCAGTCTCGCCTAAATATAGCGACGTTTCGGAGGCTATTCAGCAGAATATCTACCAGGCTCTCAAGAGGCAAGTTAGTGTCGATGCCGCGCTAAGCAATCTCGAAACAGACCTCAAGCACATCACAGCTACCTCCTAGCCTTTCGTTCGGGGCTGGCGATGGAAGGTTGGTCAGCCCCGATGGCCGAAAGGGATACATCTGTGATGAAGAGAGGAAGAAAGAAGATGGTAATACTCGCGACTCGTTTACGAAGGCTGACAACGCTATGGGAGCGTATATAGGCGGACGGCACAAAGCGTCTACAGATCGATAATAACATGGGAGAAGACACACATCTGTCTCTGGAAACAGGGGAATGTGTAAAAGAGATCAGTTCCAAAACCTGGCATAGCAAAATGGCTCCGTAGTATCCATAAAAAATGGCCCTTGTAGGAAGACCATTATCATTCTATAATTTTGCCAGGTAAGGCACTTCGGAGCCCCATGCTGGTACGTAGCGTATCTATGAAGCTCCCCTTTGGCTCAAGACTTCTCAGCGCCTGTGGCACTTCGTGAGTTATGTGTAGGCCCTGCTGAAGAAATCAGCCTGGGAACGCTCTAGAAGAATGGGGAAGAACAAGGAGATATGTAAGAGATGAAAGCTATTCGCCTATATGGTCAGAACGGACCTGATCAATTTGTGTTCGAAGATGCACCGCAACCTCAGCCAGGAGTGGGAGAAGTCCTGATTCGTGTCCATGCGACAAGTGTGATGTGGCAGGAACCTACCTGGTCGGAAACCTGGCAAACACCAGCTGGTATCGAACGTCAGCATCCCATACCAGGTCATGATGTTTCTGGCGAAGTCGTTGAAGTGGGGCCCGGCGTCACTGGTATAGCCGTAGGAGAGGCTATCTATGCGCTCACCGAATTTTGGCTGGATGGCGCGGCTGCGGAATACACTGTCGCACGCGCGACTGATGTGGCGCCCAAGCCACGAACCCTTGGGCACATACAGGCAGCCGGAGTTCCTCTGGTTGGACTGACAGCCTGGCAAGCGCTTTTTGAGCACGCAGGGCTTACCAGTGGGCAATCTCTTCTCATTCATGGTGCCGCTGGTGGCGTGGGAAGCATGGCGGTTCAAATGGCAAAGTGGGCTGGTGCCACGGTGATCGCGACCGCCTCTGCACGCAATCATGAATTCCTACGCACGTTGGGAGCCGATGAGATCATTGATTATACCACCACGCGTTTCGAGAATGTGGTGCGTGATGTTGATATGGTGCTTGATACCATAGGCGGTGAGACAGTAGCTCGCTCCTGGCGCGTCATAAAAAAGGGCGGACTGCTCCTGAGTGTGTTTAGCCCCCATCCCAAGAGCAGGCTGCCGCCTTTGGTGTGCGTGCGTTCTTTTTTGTTGTCAAGCCCAATCGAGAACAACTCATACACATCGGGAACCTGATAGATACAGGCCAACTCCGACCAATCACCGAGCGGATCTTCCCTCTCTCAGAGGCATCCCAGGCGTTTGAGCAGGCCCTACAGGGGCACACGCGCGGAAAAATCATTTTGCGTGTAGAGGACGAGGAAAGGGGGAGATGACATAGATTTCTTGAGGTGAGAGCAGGAATGCGTCTTCATTCTCAGGGATGGGGGTACGTGAAAGGGAGAACTACTGCACGATGTCGAATACTGAACAGACCCAGCGTGTCACTCCTGCATCGAGTGGCACGCTCCTTCCTCTGCTTGAGACGCTTCCAGGTGCCCTGTTTGTCGTCAATGACGCCGCCATGATTGTCTATGCCAATGCGAGCACGCAGGCCCTGCTCGGCGTCACACGAGAGGACGTCTTGGGCAAGCCCTTGTGGCGCGGCGCTCCCCAGTTGGTGAGCACCGCACTCTACCAGGCCGTCCAGCAGACCAGACAGACCCAGGCACCTAGCGAAGTGGAGTATGTGTCTCCCATGACCAGAACCTGGCTGCATGTGCAGCTCGCTCCCACGATGGGGGGGCTGATGGTGCAGGTCCACCAGGGCAGAGCCGCAGCCCGACGAGGGGCGCCAGTTCCCCAGGGCAAGCGTCTCTCCATCGAGGACCTGAATGGCTTGTATAGCAGGATCGGCGTGCTGACCCCCGAGGGGATCGTCCTGGAAATCAATGAGGATCCCCTGGCGGAGGCGGGCGTCCGACGCGAGGAGGTCATTGGCCAGCCGCTGGCCGAAGCCCGGTGGTGGTCCTGTACTCCGGCCAGTCAAGAGCAATTGTGTGCCGCCATCGCGCGCGCTAGCAAGGGGGAAACAGTACGGTTTGAGACGGTCATTTCCCCCAGGGAAGGCCTGGACCGCCATCTGGAAATCGCGATCACCCCCCACAGGGATGCAGATCACCACATCGCGTACCTCATTATCGCCGGCATCGACATCACCGAGCGCAAGCGCGCCGAAGCTGAAATCCATTCCCTCATCGATACCATCCCCCAGCTGGTCTGGACCATGCGGCCCGACGACTCTCATTACTCATGTAATCAACGCTGGCACGACTATACCGGCATGAGCCCCGAAGAGGCCCAGGGGGAGGGATGGATGCAGTGTCTGCATCCGGAAGACCGGCAACGCGTCCGCTCCGCGTGGCAGCACGCTGTCCAGACCGGCGGGGTGTATGAAACGGAACTGCGCCTGCGCCTGCACACGACTGGAGAGTATCGCTGGTTCTTAGCCCGCGCCCTGCCGGTACGTGATGAAAGAGGCCAGATCATCAAATGGTTTGGCACCAACACCGATATCGAGGAGCAGAAACAGGCGGAGGAAGCCTTACGTCAGAGTCAGGAGCGCGCGAGCGTCCTGATGAACTCCAACATTATTGGGATCAATATCATCGAAGGTGAGCAGATCGTGGACGCCAACGACACCTTTCTACGTATGACTGGTTATAGCCGGGAAGATTTGTGCAAAGGGCGTATGAACTGGTTGCACATGACAGCTCCAGACGATCTGGCTCGTACCTTAGAGGCCCATCAAGAACTTGTCACCCAGCAATCGTTGACGCCCTATGAGAAAGAGTATGTGTGTAAAGATGGCAGTTGCCTTCCGGTGCTCGTGGGCGGTATCATCTTAGAGCATCACCCACATCAAGCAATCGGCTTTGTGTTGGATAACTCGGCCCGTAAGGAGCTCGAACAACGCAAGGACGACTTTATCAGCATGGCCAGCCATGAACTGAGGAACCCGCTCACGGCTTTGAAACTGCACACCACCTTGCTGCACCGGCAACTGGCCAAGCAAGGTCTCCAGGGTTCTGCCCCGACTCTTTCCAGCATGGAGACCCAGATCAACAAAGTCACCCGGCTCGTAGAAGAGTTGCTGGATGTCTCCAAGATCCAGGCGGGGAGGCTGGAGTACGTCTGGGAGACGGCGGATCTCGATGCGCTGCTGCGGGAGATTACCAACACCATGCAGCAAACCCACCCCAGCCATCGCATCCTGGTGCGTGGCGCGGTGCAGACCAGCCTGATGGCGGATCGAGACCGACTCGGACAGGTCTTCATCAACCTACTCAGCAATGCCGTCAAGTATTCTCCCAGCGCAGAGGCCGTCGAGATGGATCTCTCCGCCTCTGCTGAGTCGGTCACGATCCGTGTGCAGGATCATGGCCTGGGCATCCCACGCGAGCAGCGCGACAAGATTTTTGAGCGATTCTATCGAACTGCTGATCCCAAGCAGAGAGCCATCCCCGGTTTGGGCATGGGGCTCTACATTGTGGCGGAGATCGTCAAGCGCCATAAGGGAACGATCACGGTGGACAGCGCAGTCGGGAAAGGATCGACCTTTACGGTCACTCTTCCCAAGAAGAGGGATGCCTGAGCAGATGACGCGCATGCCACGTACGTCATCTGAATCGATGATAGCGGCAGAAGGTGTTTGGACATGGATGGCACCGCCATCACCGGCTCGCTTTCTGTGGGCGCTCTTGCTCGCCTGTCTGGTTCAGGCCAAGCTCGCGTAAGGCAACCACTTGGTGGTATTGTGCCAAGCGCTCTTCTTGCTTCGCCTGACTCTGAAGGGTTTCCTTGAGACTCTGCTTCGGCGGCAATTTGGTTGACTCGCCCCCCAGAGGGGTTGCCAAGAACTGCCTGGTCATCGTGCCGCCAGATGCCGGGCCAGCAGCACCTCTAACGTCTCGTCAAGATTTTTGTGGAGGTGGAAATGGTCGACCGTGCACCACCCAGATCGATCACTTTGTGGGGCATGAGCATGACACATCGATCCCAACTCACTTCACGGCGATCAATCTCAAAGGGCGGGTGTATATCTTCGAGGTGCCAGGAGGCGATGCAGAGTACACACATCTCTTGGTTGGGCCACACCTGCTTGGACCAGGGGCAGACCTTGCCCCTATCACGCTCACCTTCTCTGGAGGTACGCGCCATCCTGATCTGATAGTAAGCGTGAACGGCCTCCAAATTCGTTTTCGCAACACAGGCAACACCTATGAACCGATGGTATGCGCGATTCCTGACATACTCCTCCACAGCGAACGTCATCAAGTGGCGCTCTTTGGGCGTCTGTTCCTGAATTGGGAATGTACAAAGTCGAACAGTTTGAATGAATATGGAAGGCACTTTATAACTTGGCGACGATTTTGCTAGATTCAGACAAGCAAGCTATGCCAAATAACTTGGCATAGCCCAGATTTCTCTTCTTTTTTTACCTTCAGAGGATGAATCATTCATTGCATTTCTTACACTCTGTCAATATAATTTGGCAAAGACGCCATTGTCACCTATCAAATGCTTTGCTTTTCTTCAATCTTCGACACTATTGATACAGAAACAGGTCTCGCCAAGATATGTGTCAGATGGTTCTAGCGGAATTTCAAGGAGTTATGTGAATGGCACTATTGGGCATCGACCTGGGCACAAGCTCAGTCAAAGTCATTGTCCAGGATACGCAGGGTCGTACCCTGAGCGTGAGCAAAGTAGGCTATACGGTCATGGCTCCACAGCCAGGGTGGTCCGAGAGTGATCCCAATGAGTGGTGGTCTGCTACAGTATCCGCTGTACAAACGGCGATAGCGCAGGTTCCGCAGGCCGAGATTACCGCTATCGGTCTCTCTGGGCAGATGCATGGCGTGGTGCTTACGGATGAGAAAGGGCTGCCACAACGTCCAGCGATGCTCTGGGCTGACACACGTGCGCAAGCGGAGCTTGAACGGTATCGGAAGTTCCCTGCTTCTCTCAGAGAACGTCTGGCAAATCCACTTGTGCCAGGTATGGCAGGTCCGATGTTGTGCTGGTTAGCAGAACACGAAGTATTCTCTTATCAGAAGGCCCGTTGGGCACTCCAACCGAAGGACTGGCTCCGGCTTCGCCTGACTGGTGAGGTTGCCACAGATCCCAGCGATGCCTCTGCTACTCTGCTCTATGATCTGCAGGCAGACGGTTGGGCAGATGACATTATTGCCTTACTCGGCTTAAAACGTCACCTCCTACCACCAATTCTCCCATCTGGGACTATCGCTGGCAGGCTCTCTGCGCAAACTGCTGAAGCGCTCAGCCTCCCTGTAGGACTCCCTGTAGCGACTGGGGCTGCTGATACTGCCGCAGCCGCACTTGGTACTGGTCTATTCACTCCAGGTCCCATCCAACTCACCCTTGGAACAGGAGCACAATTGATACAGCTCTCCTTGAAACCCATTGCCGACCTAACAGGGCGGACTCATCTCTACCGTGCTGCTGACGGCGTTCATTGGTATACCATGGCGGCTGTGCAAAATGCCGGACTCGCCCTCGACTGGGTACGTCAGATGCTCAATGTCACTTGGGATGACGTCTACGCAAGTGCTGCTGTGTCTCCTGGTGCTGATGGCCTACTCTTTTTGCCCTACTTGACCAGAGAACGCGCGCATCATCCCAGTCTATCTAGCAAGGGAGCCTTCCTTGGTATGCGTATCGATCATCGGCGTGAGCATTTACTGCATGCTGCGCTCGAAGGAGTCGCTTTCGGCATCCGTGTCGCTTTCGAGGCTCTTCCAGAAGCTGACAAGGCAACCGCCCTGCGCTTAGCTGGAGGAGGGAGCGAACATCCAGCTTGGCGTCAGATGCTGGCCGATATCCTGAACCGGGAACTGCTCACCGTCGATACGCCTGCTGCTTCCGTGCGAGGTGCTGCTTTACTGAGTGGTATCGCAAGTGGTATCTGGGCCGATGCCCTGGAAACAACTTCGATAGCCCCTCATACATCCCTTATCGCCGCACCTGAGAAAGGACGAGTAGCAGCATATAATAGAGTATACACAAGGTATCTTGAGAGCATCAACAAATAGCCCCCTTGTTTCACTGGTTCATTCCTATCACAGGGACCAATGGAAGGATCACGCCCGTCAAGGTTCTCTCCTTCCTCGTCCCTTAGCGTCCAGCTTCCAAGTTTTGATCTGCTGATTCAGAGGTATCGGCCTGACACAGAAGATGTCTCTCGTCAGCCTCATACCAGGCATGGCTGATCACGGTTGATCAGGCCAGCACTGATCATAAAGAATACCTTTGTTCCACTCTGGAATTGGCCCGGAAACATGGCTCTTCCCCAACTCGCGTGCTAAACTCTCCCATACATAAAAAGAGCGCTCTTTTTATGTGCTTTATCAACAGAAGGTTCTCGAATATGCCTCTTTTTGATGAGCTTATTTTTTGCAACACTCCCTGTTTCTCTGACCTAGAGTCTACTGCAATCGTAGGCTCAGCCCTTTGCCTTCAAAGGTCTCGCACACAAATGTTGGGCTGTTTGCGCTGCTGAGATCCCCAGCGAAGCGATAGCCAAGATCATCGAACTGCGTGAGGGCTGCGCTATCGCTCGTGCGGGTGCGGATCAGCCAGCGAGCAAAAGCGCCTCTGGCAATCTTGGCATGGACAACAACAAAGGTTGGCTCACCCGTTTTTGGGCTCACTGTCAAGAATCTCGGCATAATAAGGCGCGACGCATCAACAAAAGGTGTCACCGTTTGGGCATATTCTCCCGCAGCCAGATTGATGATCGGTCCCGCCTCAGGGAGGCAGGCTGCGATCGACTCCCCCAATAGATTGGCAAACGGGCAAATGCCGGATCGGGCAACGTATACCCCATCTCCAGACGATAAGGACAAATGCCGTCATAGGGACGAAGAATTCCATACAAGCCCGATAAAATGCGCAACGTTTGGTCAGCATAGTCGCGATCGGCGGGCGAAAGGTCGTTGGCATGCAGCCCACTATAAATGTCGCCCACGAAGCTATCAACGGCCAACGATTGGTCCTCTGGCTTAGCCGCCCACGCGGCAATGAGTGCGTGTGTCTTTTCAGCCAACGCAGGTGAGATGCTCATGATCTTCGTGAGTTGGAGAGGCGAAAGCGTTTTTAGGTATGTATCAAGCCGCCTTGCTTTCTCTAGCAGCAGGGGCTCTCGCAAGCGGACAGCTTCCTTCGGAGAGCGGCGCATCGTTTTCGATGAATGCAGCAAAATAATCATGGCTTGTATTTTATCAGATAGCAAGACAGATGTGTCAAGAATCCTTAACGTGAGAGCGTGCACCTGGACGCGGCTCGGGACAAAAGGCATTCTGACTTGGGCCCTAATAAACAGAGATTGTTATACAATCGTAAAGTACACATACTGATCAACGACAAGACTGTGCGGATAGATACGTTGTTGTGTCCTTTGAAAGACAAATACAGAAAGACAGAGGGTGATCCGACATCCACTGGGGAGGATCGTCGTAGGTGATTCGGGAAGATAAAACACAAAATGAAATCTGAATTAGCCCACAGTCGGGATATGGCTCTTACTGAAACGAGTTCTCAGCAAGTTATGTACTAAATCAATTGCCCGCTCCAACTGGCAGACCTTGTGAATAGGAATTCTGTTGCCGTGACGGCCTATTAGGTCTGCCGGAGTAATGTAAAGCGCTTTGGCCCTCAAAGAGCCGAAGAATGGTTGTCCTCTCATTCCCCGGCTGACAAAAGCATCTATTGCCGATAAATTGGAGCACCAAATGGCGCTCCAACCGCGCCGCCATCGACGACAATTTCGGCAGCCTGGATATTTGAGGCATCATCGGAGGCAAGGAACACCACCGTCTTGGCGACCTCGTCGGCTTGGCCAATCCGCCCAAGAGGAGTCGTGAGCGCCAGGACTTTCTCCACCGAAGCCAACGCTGCTGCGGACGCTTCAGGGGTTGATGTTGTCCGGGACCAGATGAGGGATAGACGTATCCATCACATCACCGCTCCGCGGCGACAACAGCGAAACGCCCTCTCAAACAAACACAGGAATGTTCGCGGATAGCATACCATACATTCAGGGACATGTGGCACACATTCAAGAACATTGCCGCAATTTTTATCGTTCTCGTAAATGAGCCACTCCTCAGACCCGAACATCCAGCGCTACGACACTGAACTCTGCCTGCTGAACACTGGCTTCATCGTCCGGTCCAGGAATAGGTATCCTAATGTGATTGCACTCATAAGTATTCCCACCAACGGACCCGCCATATGCAGAAGCCCTCTATATTCAGACTGCGTGAGAAGATACCCCTCATACAAGATTTCCGTTGCTTCATAACATGCTGTCATCCAGAAGGCCCAGAGTTGCATCGTCCAGAGCCCATAGACCACCACGACCCCTACCCATCCTCCTATCAGCAACGCAATATAATCACGCGAGCCTGGCACCGTGAACAAGAGCAGACCAAAACACCCCAACACTCCCAAAAACTCAAATAGCGCCAGCCTGGTGATACCAATGGGACGCTTCCGCCTTCCATGCTTCATCTCTGCTCACCTTTCTTCTTTCGTTGAGAAATAATCATGAATTTCCCCTTCCTCTCTTTCAGTACATCAGTCTGCCTGTGTATCTTCAATTCTCCCTATAGCGGCTTTCTCCCTCCCATCAAATCCTCCCGCTCGCTGTGCTCGTAGCGCCATGAGCAGCCGAAACCAGATGCCTTTGAGGCGCAAACGGCGAAAATGGGAGAACACCGTCGGCCAGGACGGGAAGTTGGCTGGCAAGTAGGGCCACGGGCTGCCCATGCGCAGCACATAGAATATCGCATCGAAGATGGTTCGCAATGGGTAAATTGGTGATCTCTCTCGCTTGGGCAAGGGAGGGAGAGAACGTTGCAGACACGCCCACTCCGTATCAAATAGATTACTGGGATAACTGATACTCACCCTTTCCAGTCTATCATATGTGGTCACCTCTGCGATTCACTCAACTCGGTCTTAGAATCGCGTCATTCCCAGGAGGTCGCCCGACACAGCGTCGAGCGCGCGAAGAAGCGATCTCGAACCGAGAGAGATGGCAAGAAAGCGAGAGAGCGTCGAGCAGTGGCAGAGCCGCTCTCGCCCGAAAAGGGCCGTGAATGGAACAGCAAAGGGCTGGACGCGCTCATAGAACACTTCCAACGTGCGTTCGCCGCTGATCGCTTAGTCCAGCAAAACAACCGCAAAGTCAATCAGATCGTACTGACCAAATCGGCGTCGGGCCAAGAGCACACGCTCTTCAAGAGCCGAAAGCACGCTCTGGCGTTTCATAGTTTTCCACATGGGAAGGCAGATCACCCGCCCATTTTAACACTGTTCCCACTTCCTCGTTCGGTGCTAATGATTTCTCAAACAGTTTCCGCCCCCTCTGTCGAACTCACTATGCGACGAAAAAAGAGCGCTGCCTCTTCCTGGATGACTTGCTGGAAACCATTGAGGAGATCAAACCCATGGGACTGCCCGCTATACAGGTGCAAATCGCTCTTGACGCCAAGTTCCACGAGCTGCTGGTAGAAACGAACGGTCGGTGGATGAGGCACATGAACATCGGCGGTTCCATGCAACAGGAGGGTTGGCGGAAACGCAGGCGAGAGATAAGTGAAAGGACTGGCCTGCCGAATGTCTTCTGGCGAGGCATTCGGACCAAGCAGCACCCAGGAAGGAAACCCCTCCTGCGAGCGTTTGTGTCGATCCCATTCACCCTTGTCTTCAGGTGGATACTGATTTCCAAACACCACCTCTTGCGGATCAACAAAGAATTCCGTAGGAGGGTAGACAGCCATGACCGCAGCGACTTGGGTAGAATGGCTGGGCGAGCCTCCCTCGCCCTCGAACTCACGCCAGTTGGGTGTTCCCGCCGTGATCAGAGCCAGGTGAGCACCAGCGCTGTATCCCTGGAGAACGATGCGATGAGCATCAATGCCCAATGTTTCAGCATGAGCGCGCGCCCAGCGAATAGCAGTTTTCACATCATGCAATTGGGCCGGCCAGGGCGCTTCCTGAACGAGCCGGTACTCGACTGCACAACATGTGAAGCCGAGGCTGCTCAGTTTTTCCGCATGAACATGCATCATCTGACGATTTCCCATGCGCCATCCACCACCGTGGAACTGGAGCACAACTGTACGCAGGCTCTTTTGTGGATCGGGAAGAAACAGATCGAGCCGCAGATCTCGACCACTCCCTGTTCCATACACTCTGTCAGATTGAAAGAGCATCTTTCTTCTCTTTTCTTTGCTCTATCGGGCGGAGTAATATTCGCTCAGAAGGGTCGTAAATTCGATCAGATTGCCGAATGGATCGCGGCAGAAGAAACGCGGGCGCAAGGGGATCAGCTCGGCCTCAATGATAGATACACCCGCTGCACGCAGTCGGTGCCGATACGCGTCTACATCATCGACCATCAGGCAGATGTGCTGATCATTTTCAGCGGGACGGTCTGTGGTAGGAAGAAAATGTAACTCCATTTCACCTTCGCCAACCGCAAACCAGACGAGTTTGAACTGCGCCAGGGATGATGGTGGCTGTTTTTCCTCCAGGCCGATCAGGCGCCCATAAAATGCGCGCACGGTCTCCTGGGTTTCAGGCGGAACAAGAAGGGAAACATGTTGAAGTCGGGGAGTTGTCATAAATAATATTCATCTTTCTCTGCTCATATTCATACGCTTGTTACTTGTCAACGACGGCGAGTCACGCTCATCGTTGGGTCTCGTCGCATTCGTGTCACCAGTATGCTGGATCGAGAAGAGTTGAACAATAACCGAAGATAAGCTAGTATAAAAACTACTACCTCTGAAAGAAGGTGAGCAGATGAATGAGGAACAACGCAGAGTGGAGCTGGCACACTTTCTGCGAACACGGCGCGAGCGCCTTTTGCCAGCGCAGTTTCACCTCCCAGATGAAGGAAGGAGGCGGCGGACACCAGGGCTGCGACGGGAGGAATTGGCTCACCTTGCTGGGATTGGGCTGACCTGGTATGTCAAACTGGAACAAGGCCAGGATATTCAGGTTTCAGCTCAGGTATTGGAGAGTCTTGCCCGCACACTCCAACTTACGCCTGATGAGCGAAACTATCTTTTTCTCTTGGCACGTGCGCAGCTTCCCCTGCCTATACATACCCCTCTTCCGAACATTAGTGCAGAACTCCAAAATGTCCTGGATGCGCTTCTTCCAAACCCCGCGTTTGTGACGAACGAGCGGCTCGATATTATTGGCTGGAACCGGACTGCCTCGCGAGTTTTTGCGGATTATGCCTCTTTGCCGGCCTGGGAACGCAATCTGGTCTGGCTTATTTTCACTGATCCAGAGCAACGAAAGATCTACATTCAATGGGAAGAAACGGCCCGACGCATCCTCGGTCTTTTTCGCGCGAGTGGTGGTCAGCACGCAGATGAGGAGTGGTTTATTGAGCGCAGAGATCGATTGATGCAATCCTGCAAGGAGTTTCGTACCTGGTGGTCGCGACATGATGTGGGTGAGGAACATCTCAAGCGTAAGGAACTGGTTCACCCGGACGTCGGCTTACTGGTCGTGCAACCCATGGCCTTGCTTGTCGCAGACGACCCGAATCTCAAACTGTTTCTCTATACGTCGCTTCCCGAAGCGGAGACGGCCAGCAAGCTTACCCAACTTGCGAACGCGTCTACGAAGTCAGATACCTCGACACCACTCCGCTGACAGGCTCAGCACCCCACTCAGCGGGGCGCCCGCAAAGAAGCCGACCGAGAACACGTCTTCGACGAAGGGAAGGTAAATCACCTATGGCACACTCCCGAATGCTCCTTTTCTATCTGGCGCTGGCTGGACTGATCTTACAAGAAACCGAGCGAGAAAGCCCTGCTCATGGATGGCAGGGATGAATCGCCGTTCCTTGCAAGGCGCAGGGGAGGGACGAATCCTCGCGCCAACGGATGGTGGGGCACTTGACGAGAGGTCACCATGCTGCTATTCTATGGAACATATGATCTAGACACAAAGCGCCATGCACAGGAGAGATGGGATGAAGAAGCGTCAGGCAGCAAACGACCACACACAAGCACCCACCATACGTACGCCCACATTTCTGCTGGAACTGTCCCTCGTGGTGAACCAGGGGCAGGCTAAGCGCCTGCGTGCCCATCTGGAAGCGGCCCGACAACTCTACAATGCTCTTCTCTCCCTGGGGCAACAGCGCCTGCGCCGCATGCGCGCTGATCCTGCCTGGCAGGAGGCCCGCACTCTTCCCCGCACCCACAAGGCGGAACGAGCGGTGGCGTTCTCCGACTTGCGCAAAGCCCATGGCTTTACCGAGGCGGCCTTGCATCAAGCGGTCAAAGGCTTGCGCGTTGGGTGGATTGCCGAGCACATTGAAGCGGTGCTGGCGCAAACGCTGTCGAGCCGCGCCTACCGTGCCCTCAATCGCGTCTGCCTGGGCCACGCCAGGCGAGTCCGGTTCAAGAGCCGAGGGCGAGGCTGCTCCAGCATCGAGAACAAGCGCAATGACACTGGCCTGCGCTTTGTCCTGCAGCCACCCGAGGAGGGAAACGCAGGGTTCCTGCTCTGGAACGGGGACCAGTTGCCAGCCCTCATCGATTGGCAGGACGAAGTGGTGGCTCATGGCCTGAGACATCGCATCAAGTATGCCCGCCTCATCCAACGTCCTGCCAGCAGTTCCAGAGCGGCTGGTGCCGATGCCAAGAGCAACCGCTACTGTGTGCAACTCATCCTGGAAGGCACCCCTTACCGTAAACCCAAGCACACGGTGAGTCAAGGAGTCGTTGGCGCTGATCTGGGTCCCTCGACTCTGGCGCTCGTTCCTCAGGAAGGGGAGGCAAGCCTGCAGGTGTTCTGTGCGGAACTGGTACCTGATGAGAGAGCCATTCGTCGTCTGCAGCGTCAGATGGATCGACAAAGACGAGCAGGCAATCCGGAGTACTACGACGAGAAGGGACGCATCAGGAAGCAGGGCAAACAGAAGCGACAGTGGAAACAGAGCAAGCGCTACCAGGCGACGCGACGACGCAAGGCGAGCAAAGAACGCAAGTTGGCGGCGTATCGAAAGAGCCTGCATGGCCATAAGGTGCATGAGGTGCTTACACAGGGTAATACCATCATCCTCGAAAAGATTTCCTACAAGGCATGGCAAAAGCAATTTGGCACGAGTGTGGGTCTGCGAGCCCCCGGGATGTTTGTAGCACTGTTGAAACGCACCGCCGTGCCCCCTTTGGGGGTTGTAAGCACGGGCGGCACCCTGGTGGAAGTTCCCACACGCACCACGGCACTGAGCCAGTGGTGTCATGGCTGTGGCAAGCGGGTGAAGAAACCGCTCTCAGAGCGCTGGCACCAGTGCGAGTGTGGTGTGGGTCCTGTGCAACGTGACCTCTATTCGGCGTTTCTGGCTGCCTATCTTGATCCAGCAGACCCCATTCCCTCGTGTGCCCAATACCAGCCGTATTGGGAAGGTGCGGAAGCGCGCCTGCGGGCAGCACACGAGTGCCTCATCCAACGTGCGAAAGAGGGGCAGGATCTGCCCCGAAGCTTGGGTCTGACTCGAGCCAGAGTGCGTCTGCCCAAAAGTTCAGAGGAACCTCCATTAGAGCCAATTCTTCTCCTTGAGGGAGAAGAATTGGAAGCGTGGGCTGAACCCCTGGAACCTCCGCTGTTTTAGCACGGGGAGCTCTCAGTAGGCATCTTGATAGAAGGCTTTCTCATTGGAACGTCGCTATTCGTGGGCACGACCTGGGGACAAGCTAGGCCAGTTTTACCCAGAAGCCATGAGGCAATAGAGCAGGGCCCCTCCACACTATCCTTCTTGAACCGAAGCTCTTCATTTGTGGAAAATGTGTCCTCATTTCAAGGCGACACGGTGATGTACGACTAGGCAACGGCGATACTTAAGGGCAACATGAGCAATACGACCTCGACTATCCCGACAAATACCTGTAACATCAGTGCGACATGGACACAGGTCACTGCCAGAATGACAGCGAACCATTCCTACACACTCGCCTTGACCAGCCACAATGACAACTATGCTGGAGATGCGACCTATACACGCTTTGACGATATCAATGTGAATTAGGGTGACTGTCAGAGTAGTGCAGAGCATCGGAGAAGGAGATGGTTGCAAAAGGCCATTCCCTTCCTGGTGAGCAGCCAAGATAGCACATACGTTCCTACAATACCTACAGTTCTAGAAAAGACGGCAGCAGCTATCAGCCCACCCGAAACACACTTGAAACAACCGTCGCGGCACCACCACCCTTCGTTTCTGAGCCTCCACTATAGTCCAGCCGTGCCCGGTAATATCCTGTCGGCCATTGATTGGAGATGGTGAGCTTGACCACGTTGAGGCACAATGTTTCAAGAGATACTCCTACAAAGGACGGTTCTGCATCTTCAGAAGTTCCTTTGGGAGAGGACGTGGAACTAAAGTTGGTTCAGTTCCACGTCCTCCCCCTTTGTTTTCGCTTCTTATGAGGTGGGAATGAAGCTAGATCTCTGGGAGCAGCGATTCAGCATCCCCTTGTTGGAGCTGCTCCTTCTCGTTTGGTTGCGCAATGACACGTCCAACGAGCACCAACCATACCGGAAGAAAAATAAGCGAAGGAAGCAGAATGAGGAAGGAGAGAGGTACAAAAGCCACAAAGGAATAGATGACCAGATCGACAGCATAGAGCACCCCAATGATGCGAAACGCCCCTTTCAGTTGCCAGGACGCGGACGCTGTCCACAGTGCTGCTGCGATATGCCCCCCATAGCGGAGGGTGAGATAGACGATCTTAGTAGCACCATTTAACTGCATGATCTCGGTTGCCATATCGATGACCAGCCATCCATATCCAGCTGCTCTCCCCCAACGCGGTGCGGGTAGGGTTGCAATTACAGGAAAGAGGAGCAGATGTTCAGCCACACCAAGCAGTGCGTTCAACTCAGCGACAATCCAGGAACTACTTACTGTGGCATCACGAATACTAGGAAGAAAATAGGTGATGAGATGAATGAAGAACAGGAAAGCTGCCCCATAGACGAATATGCTTCTTCTCTGCTGAAGCAATTGATACATCATGCCAAACTCCTCATGGAAAGAAAGAGGAAGTGTGCAAAAGAACGTTTTTTGCTATGCCATACGGATAAGGATATCCGTAGAGAGCATCCATCAGTCTTTGCACTTTAAACATATATATGTAATAACATAGTGAAGTACGCCTTATTTTTGTCTATTCTCACATGCTTTTCCATCATTTCATATCTTTTTGGACTCTATGCTCTTTATGAATGTTATACACATTTCCTTTGAAGAAAGTAAAACTTGGAGGAAAATAGGGAAAGCGACGCGCGAGAGAAACAAAGAGAATGGAAATAATGAGGACGCCTATCACGTAAATCACACTGTATCAGACCTCGTCATTTGATCCTTGATCTTGCGTCTCTGTGCAATATCCATTGCAAAAACCTTGCCTAATTTTCATTAGGCAAGATTTTTGCAATGGATTTCTTCCAAGGCTCATTTCCGAAGCGGAAGACCTCGACGAAGTGAGGGGAGAAAAAGCTCTAGATCGATATGGGAACGCAACGCATCACGAGCACTGCGATAACCAAGAAGCCGCTGTTCATCTCCAAGCTGAGTGGATGGGAGATCTTCTATGGCCCAGTAGCGATGCCGACCGGCACCTGGCACGATAGGTCAGGTATTCGCCAAACCACTGCAAAGAATGACTCCTTCATCCCAAGAAAGACCAAAGTTTGGTTCTGTCGTTTGTGATGACGTGAGAAGCGGAATGTTCACCTCACCAAGGACTTGGCGAGCAAGATCTAGCTCATGGTCGTTACTCTGGAATGGCGTATTCCAAATATCCCACAGACCATGTGCTCGTGCTGCAAGCAAACTTGCAGCCATGAGTGCACGGACTGAGCGATGGGCACAGAGAAACAACACTCGTTTTCGATGTTCACTCATGCTAAATATCCTTCTTGGACTCAGATACGCTTCACGAAAGGTGACAGGTTAAACACGTTCCCTGTTATTCTGTAGCTTCTGCCCTGCTCTTAGCAATCGTGCTGAATTGGCAAGGATACCCAGATCGGGCAGTGATTGGGCAGCGGCAGCAAGAATCGGTGGAAGAACGCCAAAGGCAGCCAGTGAGAGGCCAACCACGTTGTAGAGGGCTGTAAAACCAATGTTCATCTTGACCACACGCATAGTTCGGTGCGCGATGGCAAAGACTTCTGGGACCAATCGCCAATCATTGCGCATGAGCGCCATATGAGCTGCATCCATTGCTACATCGGTTCCAGCCACTCCCATTGCCATGCCCACATCCGCTTGCGCCAACGCAGGCGCATCATTGACCCCATCGCCGACCATGACGACGGTATGCCCTTTTGCCTGGTATTCTTTGACGAGGCGAATCTTGTCTTCGGGCAAGAGATTCGCCTGGTATCCAATGCCAAGTTGCTCGGCGAGAGCCGCTGCTACTTGTTCGTTGTCGCCTGTCAGCATTTCGATATGTTTGACTCCATACCGTCTAAGATGGGCGAGAGCTTCCGGCATTTCAGGACGCACAGTATCTGAGGCTGCTAGCAGGCCGACGAGTTCGCCATCACGCTCGACAAACAACAGCGTCTTGCCTTGTGCTTCAAGAGCAGCAGTTTCAGCTTGATCGCGACCGGAGGGAATGAGGCGTGTATTACCAACGGCAAGTTGACTGCCATCCACACAGACCCGTATCCCCTGGCCTGGAATGGCTTCAAACTGTTCTGCTGAAAGGAGAGGAAGACGGAGCTTCCTTGCTTTTTCCCGTACCGCTTCAGCGAGAGGATGTTCCGAATAGCGCTCGGCGCTGGCGGCAAGCTGTAAGACCTCGTTCTTGCCCATCTGGCTGGTCGCAATGACATCGGCAATCTGTGGCTCGCCCACGGTCACAGTCCCGGTTTTGTCTAGAAGGACTACATCGGCTCGTGCCAGCGTTTCCAGATACTTGCCACCCTTGATGAGCATGCCTCGTTTCGCAGCAGCTCCAATGGAGGCAAGCATAGCAACAGGGGTCGCCAGTGCCAGCGAGCAGGAGCAGGCAACCACCAGAACAGAAGCGGTTGCGAGTGGGTTTCGACTGATGAGGAGTGTCAGGGCTGCAATGGCAGCCACCACCGGGAGGAAGTAGGCAGAAAAACGATCTGCTAGGCGCTGCACGTCGGCACGGTGAGCTTCCGCCTCTTCAACCATCTTGATCACTCGTCCAAAGGTGGTATCAGCTCCCACGTGGGTCGTGCGAAGACGCAGACTCCCCAACGTGGCAATGGTGGCAGCATAGACCTGACTTCCTTCACTCACTTCAACGGGCATGGCTTCACCGGTGAGCGCAGCCTGGTTGATCGTGGCCTGTCCCATGAGCACCAGGCCATCAACCGGAATGGCTTCGCCTGGTCTGACAATCACGACCTCACCTGGTTGCACCTCACCGATAGGCACCTCGATTTCGTTCCCATCGCGCTCAAGGCGAGCTGTTTTGGGTGTCATCGAGGTCAGATGTTTGAGTGCATGTCGAGAACGCTCGGTGGTAAAGTTCTCCGCAAAATTGCCCACATGCATAAAGAAGACCACGACCGCAGCCGTGGGCCATTGTCCCACGACGAGGGCAGCCACGACCCCAAGGCTCATCAGCGTATGAGAAATCACCTGACGACGCAGAGCGGCTTTGATGACATTCAGAAAAATGGGAGATCCAGCAAGCAGGACAAGTGCCCAGCCGACGTACCAGGGAATCAGGTCGGTGACCCGTTTCATCCAGCCCAACCACTCGCCAACAATCACGACTAGGAGCACGATGCCCAATACCAGAGCAAAAAGCGTGAGAATGGGACGGGTGAAGGAGCCAAGCGAAGGAAAAGCAGATATTTCCTCTTGTGCTGTTCCCTCTGAGTCAATGGAATACCCTGCTTTCTCGACCGCCTGATGAAAGGCAGAAAAATCAATCTGGGTAGGATCGTAACGGATCAGAGCTTTCTCTGATGAGAGATAGACCTGAGCCTCTTCGACGCCTCGCAATCCCGCTAGCGCGTGCTGCACATGTTCTGTGCATTCGGTACAATCCATCCCGGCGATTTTCAGCTCAACTGTGCGTAAGGGAAGCGAAAGGATGTATCCAGCCCCCTCCACTGCTTTGCGAAAAGTACTCATATCTACCTGAACCGGATCGTAGCGCACGACGGCTTTCTCAGAGGAAAGGTAAACCTGCGCTTGCTCGACTCCAGGAAGTGCGCAGAGCGCCTGTTGCACATGCTGGGTACACTCGGTGCAATCCATCCCCGAGATCGGGAGTTCTATTGTGCGTAGAGCATCAGGAGTTGCATTCGTCACAGTTCGCTCTTTTCTCCGTCAACGCGCGGATGTTCTTCTGTGTAGTTGGCGCATTCGTAAATGCCGCGCGCAATGTCCTGTAAGATTTCTTCCGTCAAGGAGAACAGCACAGCAATTTTGGGGTGGCTCAATTGGTAAAAGGTGTAACGTCCTTGCGACTCAGAAGTCACGAGGTCACAGTCAGATAAACAGCGTAAATGGTTGGAGACATTGGTCCGTAACAAGCCAGTTTGCTCTACAATAGCACTGACCGTCAGAGGGCCTGCGCGCAGTGCTTCAAGAATGGAGAGGCGTGAAGGATCAGCAAATCCACGATACAGCTTTGCTTTGAGGGTGAGGGCTTGCGCTTGGAGTGTTGGCATGATGGTGCTTCCTTATAGGTTAACAAGTCATTACTTAATAACATATTAAAATTATAAGGGAAGGGTTGTCAATCTGCTCTACTTTTCTTCTCTTGGTTACGTTGCGGTGAATGACAGTGGCCTTCACTGCCTCTCTTTAAATGATTGCTCCACGCGCCTCAAGTTATTTACAATATTTTCTGCTGGTACCTCAGATGGGAAGCTGTTTCTCCAGATGCTCCATGATGAATTCCTACAATTCGCGCTGATTTCCCCAGGTGGTTCTTACCCACTCTCGGTGAAGGATGAGTTTCTGTGAACGTGTTTGGTGAAACATAAAAGCCGTCTGAAGGGCGGCTTTTATGTTTCACCAAACACGTTCTTAACTGAGCTTGCTCTGGCCTGTCCAGTGCCTGTCACGCTGGCGTTTGCCCTGCACCTGACCGTAGGTGGTGACGCAGAATGGGACCAGATAAGTGATGAGCAGCGGCACCAGTTCGCTCCATGTGAAGTGGCTGCTGACCAGCGCTTGACCGTGATTAATCAGTCCCAAGAGCGTGCCGATCACCAGTGCAGCCTTCAACGAGCGCATGATGGTATCGCGTTCAAGGCTGTACACTATGATCGTGTGGAGAAAACGAGACCACTTATGGAACCGGGCGCACGGATGCATCGCTTAATCTCCTACTTGTTCAGCAGAGGCTGTCTCCACAAAGGAAGGAGAGATCTGCTCCAGGGATTGCTTGTGCGTCTGGACGCCGTAGAGCAGCATCACGAGAGCACCAATGAGCAAAGGGGCACCGAAGATAACTAGCTCGACCTGCGCAGAAATTCCCAGATCCAGCAGCACGCCGCCGAAAAGTGGGCCGATAAAGGAGCCGATGCGGGTGAAGCCAGCAGACCAGCCAGCGCCAGTTCCACGGATCTCGGTGGGGTAGACTTCTGCGCTATACGGTGGGAAGATGCCAAGCAGCGTGGTGCCGAAGAAGAAGATGACACCTCCCACCAGCACAAGGAAAACGGGTTGCGCGGCAATTTGAGGCAGAAAGACACCCAGAATGAGCATGAAAATGCCTGCAATCAGCGGGTAGAGCGTCAGCACCAGCTTGGAGCCGCCCTTATTCAGCAAGAAGAGTGCCAGGAAGACCGAGGGAATGGCAAAAAAATTGATCAGCATGGGATAGTTGACACTCTGGGCGTCAGAGTAGCCCAGATTCACGAGGGTTGTGGGCAGCCAGATGATGAAGGAGAACTCGAAGAAGCCAATAAAGAAGCCAAAGATCCAGTTGGCAACGGTGCGCCTGCGGTAGACGCTGCGCCAGAGCCTCATCAGCCCCTCGATGACTGAGACTCGCTTATCTTCGTGGGAGAGGTCATCCTGCGCATCGTCCAGAGGGTCGTAGTTGTTGCCGGTCTGGCGGCGAATTTCAGCAGCGACGCGCAGGGCTTCATCTTCTTTGCCCGCAGTCAGAAGATAGCGAGGAGATTCGGGAAATTTGAAGCGGATCAGGACCACAAGCAGAGCCGGCAGTGCCTGAATATAGAACAGCGATTTCCAGCCAGCGACTGGCAGGAGAAAATGGGCACTGAGCGCGGAAAAAGCATAGCCGACAACAATAGCCAGGATGCCGAGCACCACCTGGGTACGCGTGCGCAGGTGAGCAGGCAGGAACTCAGCGAGCAGAGTGAAGGCCAGTGGAATTTCTCCCCCGACGCCAACGCCCATGAAGAAGCAGGTGATGGTGAATTGTACATAGTCCCAGGCGTGCGTTTGGATGAGGTTGGTGACGGAAAATAAGAGGATGGTGTAGGTCAGGGCCTTCTGTCGGCCAATACGGTCGCCAATGATGCCCCAGAAAATGGCGCCGACACAGGTGCCAAAGAGGGCGGCGGTGGGCATGTAGGAGCCCTGGATATAGTTGAGGTTCCACTCCATGCGCATCATGGGCAGAATGAACGAGCACGTGACCTGATCCATGTTATCAAAAGCGGTACCAAGAAAGACGACAAGCAGCAAGATTTTGTAGAAATTGGACCAGCGAAACGTCTCTGGCCGGGATTGAGGCTTGGCAGTGAGCATGTGTTGTCTCCTTTTCTACTCTCTTATGGGACAAAAGTGCTGTTTCTTCTGCCTTCGCATCCTTTTTACGGATGTGACCTTCTTAATAGAAGGCTGAAAAGAAGCTGAAAGTCATCAGCAAAGATAATGAAAAGATCTTGCCAGGGACTTTCTTTGCAGGTTAGTTTCCCAGATGTCGCAGAGAAGGGATGCTCTGCACTTGCTAGCGTTTACTATGCTGCTGTGGTGCTGTGGCTTCCGATATCTCTTATGTTGGATAATTCGCGGAGAAGCCAGGCCCCACCGATGGTGGATACACTGGGAGCAGAGCTCGGTGCTCCATGGTGAAGCAAATAGGCGACCAAAGTCCTCTTCATGAGCGCGCAACGGTTGACTTTCCGGTTTTCTTCAGGCCTATTTGGCTCATGGATTTGCTCACGTTGGCAAGTTCTCCGTGGCTGCTCTCAAAGAGCGTGCTTATCAAAAGCCGAGGAGACAAGTGAAGGATTTGTTGCTCTTCCTGTTTCATGTTGGGCATGGTAACAGGGTAAACGCATGAAAAAGGGCAAGAGGCGGTGGATAGCAAATCCAATGAGATCACCGCCATTCCCGCTCTGCTCGCAGGTTTGGCACTCCCCGGTGAGCTGGTCACCATCTACGCAGTAGGCTGTCAGAAAGCTATCACCCAGGCGATTCGCGACCAGCAAGCCGACTATGTGATCACCGTGAAAGGAAATCAGCACCACACCTTGCAAGAAGTGGAAACTTGGTTTGAGGAACATGCCTTTGCCGTGCCGACCTCCTTGAAGCCGGTGCTGGATGCCTTTGACGAGAGTCATGGTCGTCTCACCCGTCGCCGGGTGTTTGTGCATGCAGTACCCACCGAGCTACAGGTGCTTGAAGACTGGCCAGGAATAAAAAGCATTCTAGCGGTGGCATCGATTCGTATGATTAAGTCGCACGGAGTCACTACGGCAGAAAAGCGGTATTTTCTGTCCAGCGTGTCCGTCGAAGATGAGCGGCAGATAGCAGCCATCATGAACGACTTGTATTGGAAATTGCATGGGGAAAGCCGAACGGTGCCTTTCCCAGCCGATGAAATCCAACGTGTGCATCCTTGATGGTGAGAGGTGATCGCCGTGAATGCTTCGTGCTTGAACGACTCGCTTCAAGTTACGAGCTTCTTATTCAGCGCATGCAAGCCTTTGCTGAAAATAGCGAGCGACTGCATACGATCATGACGGATTTCACGGCGACCATACGGTAACCTGTCTGCCTATTGTGCGCAATTTCTCATGCGTTTGCCCTGCCGGACCGAGGATTTGAGCAAGATTGAAGAAGTTTTTTGCTTAGTAAGACAGTAGAATGCCTTGCATGCAATGAGGGAGCGGAAGACCGTTGGCGTTCGTATCGGCCCGGCGTTAGCTTTATACGAACGCCAACGCGATTGATGTGATAGAACATATGTTTAAATTCCGAGGAGGGGCTTATGAGCCAGAATGCCATGAAGCATCTTTATCTGATGCAGGTTGGGTCCATGCCGGAATACCAGATTCCGATTGTGTGCTATCTGGTGCAAACGGTTGACGGCAAGAATATTCTGATTGATAGTGGCCTACCGGAGATTATGCCTGAAGGAGAATCGGAGTTCGAGAATGGGCAGGACGTTATCGAGCAGTTGGCGAGCATTGGCTTAAAACCGGATGATATTGATACTGTTATTTCGACGCATTATGATATCGACCATGCCGGAAGACACAAGGCATTCACGAAGGCGCAATATGTTGTTCAGCGTGTGCATCATTTGGATGCGGCGAGCAACCCACGTTTTGCTGCCAATCGGCCCCAATGGGATCAGCCAATGGAGCGCATTCGGCTGGTGGATGGGGACACGGAACTGCTGCCGGGGCTGGAGCTGATTGAGACGAGCGGGCATGTGCCAGGACATCAATCGGTGCTGGTGCGGCTGCCCAAAACGGGGGCGATTTTATTGCCGATTGACGCTGTACCCTTCGGCGAGGGCTTTACCCGTGACGAGCAGGACGACGGTAGCAACCCGGACGCCGAAGCGATCCGCGCCAGTACGATTAAACTGCTTGATCTGGTCGAACGGGAGCATATCGAGCTTGTGATTTTCGGTCATGACAAGGAACAATGGGAAGGGCTGAAAAAGCTGCCGGAGTATTACGAGTGAGGATGCAAGCACTCTTTTCCCGATTCGGAGTACCGATCGAGAAAGGGATAGTGTTATGGTTTCATAAGAGTGCAAGACATGTCTTGCCCCTACGAAGCGGCAGAGGCAGGAACATCCTCTTTGGCGACGCCAAAGAGGATGTTCCTTGGTATCCTGGGTTTCACCCAAATTTCGCAGGAGTTTGGGCTCTTACACATTCTCGATATTGGTGGCAAAATCATTGAGCTGTAAAAAGTATGGGAACTCTGCAATGTTGGAGGGAGACGATGGGAAGAAAAACGAGGAAGGAGCCTCTCAATGTCCTTAAAGCCAACCTCCATTCTCCCAATTCCAGAGGAGACCGCCCGTGTAGCTCGTGCAGCTTTCCCTCGTGGAAATGTGGTAATGCAACTGCGTGATACGCTATGCAAAGACTCGTTCGAGCAAGCGACATGTCCCGCCGCTGTTCGGCGATGGTAGTTCGCCCATCCCCGGTTCACGTGATTGAGTTTCTCTTGTTGGGCATGTCGATTTCTGTCAATCACCCCCTTCATATCAGCAGCGTGACGTTTGACCGCCTCTTTACTGGGAGTGATGATCGTTACTCCACCAGATGACCGCAGGGATCGTTCCGAGATAGACTCGCCAACTTATTTCCCTCTTTCCCCCTACCATCCTCATGAATGTCATGTTACACTCTTCGTAGAGTTATGTCCCTTTCGCCCCTTCCGGGTCGCTGAACCTTAACGCTAGCTCAGGTTGTGGTGTGTCCTGAGCGCGTGTCACTCCTTCGGTCACTGGCTCGCGTCAGCTCGGAGACAGGCTGTTGGAGTGATGGGACTGAAAAGTCACACAGTGAATGTGTCTAACATGGTACTGCATGAGGCTCTCTCCTTTCTAAGCCAACACCAGGTGATCTCTCGCAACCCAGGGTGCACTCGTTTCACCGGATGGATACGGTGAGTGTATTCTGAGATGTGGTGGTCAACACGGCGTTGATTGCCAGGGAAGGAGGTGCAAGGCCATGATCGCCAAGATCAAGCGCGTCGTGATTGCGATGCGTGCTCGGTGCCACAACTGCCAGATGGGTCGCCACATGGAGTGCCTCCGTGGTGCCTGCGACTGCGGTTGCTAATACGAGCTATTATTGGGTTGCACTAGCCTAAGTTGCTTATGCTAACACGGAGCGTGTGAACATTGCACGCCAACCGGGCAGGTCTGGAAGCTTTCACCGTTCCAGACCTGCTCCGGCAGCCACAAAGTTGGATACTCTCACGAAATGGGTCATATGGCAATACACCATGTGACCCATTTCCGTTCCCAAGAGATGAGAGGATATCCAGGCTGTCTCTCTTGCCATTAAGCATTTTCTCTTGCTACGCTCGGCGAGATTGGAACGTGTGCTCTGCAAAAAGAGTACATATGCATTTTTATCCTATCATAGAGTTCACGAGAGAGCCCCTCACGCTCAATCCTCAGTGATACGTGTTCTGTTCTTGATACCACTCATTATACCTTAGCAATTGCTTCTTGACAGAATATATGCAAATACTTACCATAGATGGCATTATGAGGTAGCACTGCGCTAACTGGTGAAAAGGTCAGGAAAGCTTGAAAAAAGCAGCGTCCAAAGAGATGCTGCGCTTATGCAAAAAAGTACAGAGCCAATGGACGCATCCTCTCAATTTTGCCCGAACGAGATGTGTTGCGCAAGAGGCAAAAAAGGGGCAGGAAACATCAGTATTCATGGACGCAAGCGACCACGATATCGATGTCAGATGTGTCGAAAGACCTTTAGTGCCCGCAAAGGGACGATGCTGGAAGGCCTACGCAGGCCAGCGAGCCTGGTGATCATTGTGATGACGTTAGTGGCCTATGGTTGTCCGGTCCAGGCCATTGTGCAGGCGTTTGGGTTAGACGAACGCACCGTCGCCAGTTGGCGTGATCGAGCAGGCGAGCACTGCAAGCAGGTCCATGAGGCGATCGTGCAGCAAGGACAGCTTGATCTAGTGCATGTGCAGGCCGATGAGATCCGGGTGAAAGGGCGTCAAATGGTTGCCTGGATGGGGTTAGCGATGATGGTCTCAACGCGTCTGTGGCTGGCTGGGGTAGTGAGCCGAAGGCGCGATAACCAGCTCGCTGATTGCCTTCTGCGGCAGGTGCGAGCGTGCAGCCAATCGTTGCGGACGCTACTGGTCTGCACGGATGGATGGGCATCGTATCCGGGCAGCATTCGTCGAGCTTTCCGTGAAAAGGTGAAAAAGACCGCAGGCAAAGGAAGAGCATGCTTGATGCCGTGGCCTGACATCGTGATTGCAACGGTCATCAAGCGCACGGAGAAAAAGCGTGTAGTGGAAATCACGCGGAGAATGACACAAGGTCTGCTGTCTTCAGCCGAAAAGCTGTTACAGCAGTCACGAGGCGGAACGGTGCTCAACACCGCTTTTATCGAGCGCTTCAATGGGACCATGCGCGAACGGCTCGCGAGCCTCACGCGTAAATGTCGCCATGCGGCCCATCGTGTACACGCGCTGGAAACGGGCATGTATCTGCTCGGCTGCACCTACAATTTGTGCTTTGCACACCACGAATTGAGTTCGGCCAAGCATTTCGGGTTTCCTTGTACGCCAGCGATGGCGTCAGGCCTCACCAATCATATCTGGGGCATTGGCGAGGTGTTGACCTTCAAGATTGCTCCAGCACCTTGGGTTGAGCCGAAACGGCGGGGACGTCCTCGCTCACGCCCGTTGCCTGATCCAACGGTGCCCAAGCGACCGCGAGGGCGTCCCCGCAAGCTCGCTTGAGCACGTTCACCGGTTAGTGGGGCTGTACCCATTATGAGCGCAATAACATATTTTCATGCATATTCAGAGGGAACGCTTGATGCAAAATCGCGTTGGTGAAGTCTTTGGCCACTATCGTCTAGTCCACTTCCTTGGGCAGGACGCGTTTGCGGATGTGTATCTGGGTCACCACCTCTCTCTAGACCAGCAGGCTGCCATCAAGATTCAGAAAGCCGTATTTTCCCACCATGACCTTGTCATCTTCTTATTGGAAGGCACCACTCTTCTCATCCTTCATGTTTTGTGTGGAAGTATCAGCCAGGGAGTGTCAATGGTCCATGAATCCCTCACGCCAGGCATAGATAGCAGCCTGGGTGCGATCCCCAATATGCAGTTTCGAGAGAATATTGTTGACATGGCTCTTCACGGTGCGTTCACTGATCACAAGGCGTTCGGCAATCCGCGCATTGGAGAGACCATTCGCAATCAGGTACAGCACCTCGCGCTCGCGCTCACTCAAGGTTGCATAGAGCCGGGCCTGTTCTCTGGAGGCTCCGTGCAACTCTTGCACCAGGCGTGCAGCCACATGGGGGTGTAAAACGGCCTCACCTCGGGCTGCTTTGCGCACGGCATCCGCCAGTTCATCCAACCCTACTCCTTTCAGAAGGTAGGAAAGGGCTCCAGCACGAATAGCCGGGAAAATATGTTCATCCTCGTGGTACGAGGTCAAGATGATGACCTGCGAACAAGGGCTACGCTGCTTCAACAGGCGAGTTGCCTCCACACCATCTACCCCTGGCATGACCAAATCCATTAAGACAACATCAGGTGCCAGGTCAGCGGCTGACAGCACGGCCTCACCGCCTGAACCAACGTCGCCCACCACCACAAAATCTCCTTCTGCTTCGAGCAGAGCCCGAATCCCGTGGCGCACCACCGCATGATCGTCTACGATCAGAACCGTAATTGGCTCACCCATGACTTCCCTCCTTCGTGCTTGTATCGACCCACACCAGAGGGATCTGAGCTACTACCCTGGTTCCTTCTCTGGAACTAGATATGGTAAGGCGGCCAGAGAGTGCTTCCATGCGTTCACGCATACTCGTCAGTCCAAGACCTTTACCAACTATTCGCGCGGTGTCAAAGCCCTGGCCATTATCGCAAATACTCAGAGCAACCTCCTCTTCCTTCCAGCTCAATTGAATCTTCACCTCACTTGCTCTGCTATGGCGAACTACGTTGGCAAGCACCTCCTGAGACACGCGAAAGAGAGCCTCTTCAGATTGAAGAGGAGTCGTGCATCCCCCTTGCACGCTGACATCAACCGCAATCCCCACACGATGAGACCAGTCGCGTGCGTAATTCTGCAGCGCTATCGCCAGGCCAAGGTCTTCGAGGGGAGCGGGTCGCATCGCCTGGATTGCGGCACTCAGTTCCTGCTGTACCTGTTCAGCAATCTGCTCCACCTCGACCAGGTGCTGTTGCGCACCTTCGGGATCGCGTGGAAACAACTTACGTGCAGCGCGCACGAGAAGCGCGCTGGTAAATAGGTGCTGCTTGACCGAATCGTGCAGTTCGCGTGCCAGGCGATTGCGTTCCTCAGCCACAGCCAGGGCCTGACGCGTCGAGAGGAGCGATTTGATCTGCTCAGCCATGCTGTTGAGGTTGCTAGCCAATTGCCCCAATTCATCGTGTGAACGGTCTTGTACGACGGCCTGGAAGTCACCACGGCTCCAGGCAGAGGCAGCCAGCGCAATGAGGTTCAGGCGATGAACAAGATTGCGTGAGACGAGGAGTCCTGTCACAGTACCCAACAGCAGAGCGAGCAGGAGAAAGGAGAAACCTGTTGGCTGCCAGATCGTCCAGAAGTCATCTAGCACAGCACCTGGACCAGTCGTCGTCCGAGTGGAGGCCTGGTCGGAGAAGACGGCGACCAGTTCCCCAATCACCTGCTTTCTCTGCCCTGGCACGGCAGCGACCAGGAAGTTCTTGCCATCAGAGGTTGTCCCCGCCATCTCTCCAGGAGAGTCCATAACGCGCTGTATGGTCGCACGTATCTGGGGTTGCGCCAAGTATGTGGTGGTCCTGCTGTTTGCATCCGCAGCACACGTTTTCGACCCGGTCGACAGCAGTGCGAATTGATTGCAGGAAGCTGAAGCCAGAACGCGCCGCTGCTGATCCAGAACCACCACAAGCTGCACACCCCCAGCGTTCCTGCCTATCACCTCAAAAGTCAGCCAGTAACGCAAGGCCTCCAGGTCGGGAGTTGTCTGCTCCAGATAAGGAGCTACCTCAACAATATGCTGTTTCTCCAGCGCCGAAGCCTGAGAGGAAACGCTGGACTGTTGCGTCTCTCGCACGAACTGGAGGAGCGTCAGCGTTATCCCGGTGCTCAGGGTGGCAACCAGCGTGACGATGAGGTAGGACAAGGCCAATCGCCGGGAGATCCCTCCAGGTCGCCAGCGTATGCTTTTCATCGAATCTTCCTCCAGACTTCAGACAGTTCTGTGTAATATCTGCATCAGTATAGCATTACAACGCCGAATCCTAGTTTTATTGAACATAATCATTCGTAGCGCAATAAATCAGCGATCCGCAAACGGGAGGCGCGTCGAGCAGGGATAATGCTTGCCAGCGTAACAATCAGAAGCAGAGCAGCCAGCATAACGAGAAAGGCCAGGGGATCGACCACAAAATCAACCGCGATGACCAGGCGACTGAAGAACTGCAAGAAGGCGTAGGCCAGAGGCAGTCCCAACAACGCGCCGAGGCACCAGGCAATACCGCCAAGTGTCAGACCTTCGACCCAGAAGATCTGCCCCACGCGCCAGCTACTGGCCCCCATTGCGCGCACCAAACCGACCTCACGCTGGCGCTCCACGACCGAGGCGGTCAATGTACTCGCCAGTCCCAGGATGCCCGCCGCACCGGTGAGCAATGCAACTGCATAGAGCACCGCGTAGAGGACATAAAAGTTCCGTTGGTGTCGCAGGGCCTCATCCTGTACCAAAAACACTGGCCCAAGCCCAGTTCCTCTTCCCACCGAGCCACTGAGAATGAGATTGGTACCAACCGTATCGATCTGGTTGGCGAGCCGGTTCACCCCGGCAGGTGTGGAATCTTTTGCCTGGACTAGTAGCTTATTGACGTAATCAGCAACACTGGCGGGAGGTGTGCCCTCAAACTGGTAGAGGGTCGTGACCGGCACCACAGCAGTACCAATCTGACCCAGACTATCAACCGCTTCATTCAATGTGCCGATGACGGTCCAGTTGATAGGCTTGTTGCCCTCAAGGCTCGTGACGACCAATCTGCTGCCCACATGCAAGCCTGTCTGTGCAGCCACCGCATCGCTGATCAGCACCACATTGGTATCGCCCTCGCGCAGCCAGCGCCCGCTGGTGAGTTGGTAATGGTAGATTTGTGTCTGCGGCTCGACCCCCCAGAGCCCCAGTTTCCCCCAGGGCGTCTGCGCTCCAGCAACCCCAAAGCGTTCTATACGTCTCACATTCGGCAGTGTGTCCAGCTGGGTGCGTGCCTGGCTGTAGGATTCATCCACGTAGACCTCGACGTCGGCATGGATGTGCGTCCAAGCCGAGCCAACTGTCTTGTTGACTGAGCCTGCTGCCGTTTGCACAGTAAGAAAGCTCGCCCCAGACACTGTGAGCATCAGGAGCGTCAGGGCGGCGCTCGTCCGCTTGCGAAAGACGCTCCGCAGTCCCAGCCAGATTATCTGCGGGACCCAGGTAAGATACCCTCCAATCCGTGCCAGCGCACTGGCACCCTTGCCTTTGTTGATCCCATAAGCAGCAAGGGCCGCGCGTACGGTAATGCGCGATCCGTTCAAGAGCGGCCAGAGTGAAGCACATAGGGGCACGCCAAACCCAAGTATCAGGCTAAGCGCAATGAGTTGTGGCGTTACGATCAGCGGGCCTTGCGCCAGAGGAATTCTTTGTGCAAGGAAAGAGGCGAGCCCGGCACCACTAAGAATGCCCAGTACAAGCCCCGGGACCGTCGCCAACAGACTGTACAGACCAATCGAGAGCACGTAGCCACGCAGGATAGAGAAGCGTGTACCGCCGATGGCTTTCATAATGCCAATAGTAGCCGTTTGTTCCGTAACGAGTGTCGCCACCGTGTTCAAGAGCAGGATGGCGCTCATCACCACTGCAAGCAGCGCCAGGATACGCAAGAGAGTGAAAATCCCATCAAGCTGGCGCAATTGCGCGATAATCGGCGTTGGGAAGCTGATTCCCAGTACGGTCACTCCATGACTGTGAAACAGCGGGCCAAGTGCCTGAGCTGTCGTGCTCACCTGTGTCATCGAGGCGAGCTTGATCGCGAGATGAGAGAGTCGGATCGGTCCCAGCGGAGGGGCCGTGGTCACATCGGTAAATGCTGGCAGGCTTTGGAGGGCATTCTCACCCATATAGCCGCGCGCGCTATCCGTCGTAGCAGGGTTCACTCCAGGCGTACGCGCCAATCCCACGACGCGGAGTCGTGCTACCCCGTGAGCGGTATCCACCATTATCAGGTCGCCGATGGCGAAAGGCTGGATGGCAACATCCCCGTACTCCATCACAATTTCGCCCGCCCCCGGATAGTGTCCGCTGACTAGTTCAAATGGCGTGATGGGAGGATGTTGCAGATCAGGATAGCTGATGATCGTGAAATCAACGTGCCCAGGAGCTCGGCTGACGTGCCACTGCGTCATGAGCGTGGTCTCCTCCTGCACCCGCTCGATGTGAGGAACTGCGAGGAGAGCGGGGACGAGTCGTGAGTCCAGTCGATTCACATCCACGACCAGGTCTGGTTGTGTCGCTTGATTACCAACACTAAAGGCAAAGGCGGCAAAGAGCTGATCCTGGGTAAGAGTAATCGCCGTCAGCCCGAAGACCCCAATGAAGATGCCCAGCACCACCAGCAGAGTGCGGCCCTTGCGTCTCGTGACGTCGGCCAATGATTTGCGCAGGCTTGCACTTATGTGATAACTCATGAGAGCTCCTCTGAGGCTGCAGTAACCATCGCACTGGCTCTCTGTTGTCCGATAATATGGCCGTCAAGCAGGTCGATGCGAGCATTGGCATGTGCCGCCAGCTGAGGATCATGCGTGACATAGATGACCGTCTTGCCCTGCCTGGTCAGGCTCACCAGCGTTTCGAAGATTGCTTGAGCCGTCTTTGAGTCCAGGTTGCCAGTGGGTTCGTCAGCCACCAGAACCGGTGGATCATTCGCCAGAGCTCGAGCCAGGGCCACGCGCTGCTGCTGACCACCCGAGAGTTCTGATGGCAGGCGCCCAGCCAGGGCTTCCATCCCAACTTCCGCGAGACAGGTATGGGTGCGCTCCTGCCACGCCCGGCGCGGCAAGTTTCCTCCTAATTCCAGGGCCAACAACACATTTTCCCGCACGGTCAGTGTAGGCACCAACTGAAAAAATTGGAAGACAATGCCAACGTGGCGTCCGCGCCAGCGCGCCAGTGCATCCTCATTCCTGGCCCGTAGCTCCTCACCGGCAAAGATCACACGCCCGCTGGTAGGTCGATCAATCCCTGTGATCATGTTCAGGAGTGTCGATTTACCGCTGCCGGAAGGGCCATTGATGGCAAAGAGACTGCCAGCAGGCACAATAAAGGTAATATCATCGAGGAGAACCGTTTTCTGAGCATGGGTCGCAATTGTTCGGCAAAGATGCTCAACCTGAATCAGGTCATCTCCTCTCGCGAGAGCAATTGACGGTCCTGTTTCCTTCGTTCGCATACTGTAAGCTCCTTTCACTCTGAGCAGACACAACAACAACGACGGGGGCAACAAGTGCCAGATGCGGTAGCAGGCCAAGTCCTGTTTTGTTCCCAGGAAGCATACCTGGAAAACGATCGGAATGGATCGCCCTCTGGTTGGATTGTGTACTGTCCGCTAGTTGGATTGTGCGCTCTTTTGTGCGAGGAGTTCCATCAGTGCGCTTTTTGGCAAAAGAAAAGACGATACTGCTGAGAACATGTCTTGTTGACAACCAGCGTACCCTGCTCAAAAGAGGATTACAGAAACCCGAGCGAGAAAATCCCTGTGATTGATGACTCTGTTGGGAATTTTTGTTCAGACAATTCGTCAAGAAAAAGCAAAGGTGGTAAGGTGAGAAAAAGTATCACCTTGACTGAAATGGAGTAGAAGATGAGAAATAGTGGAGCATCCCCATGTCCATGAAACCAAAGCGTCTAGTTGCAGTTCCAGAAACAACAAGCCGAATTGCCCATCGAGCCTTTCCCAAAGGAGGTGGGTACCTGGTGCCAGAGCACGGCCATCTGTGCATTCACCGCCTTCCTATCCATGTTTGAAAAATAGAGGCATCCAGCAGCGGAGTTTGGCGAATAGTAGGAAATAGGCGCGAAACAGAGGAACGGCAATCTCGTAGATGACTCCAACTGAAGATGATATCAGAACGCTACGTGGGTACACGTAAGAATCTCATCCACCACTTGTTTAAGTGGTCGTGTGGCGTCTATTGTCACGCCGCTGCTAAGTATATCTCTCATCTGGTCTATGTAGAATCATCTTACAGAGCCGCTCAAACACACGCAGATTAGGAACCTCCCCATAGACAACATCAGCCCAGGCAAAGAGCTTGTTATATTTCTTGATCACTACATGACCTCGCGCGACCTGGAAATTCGCGACCTCGCTCCAGAGGAGTGATTTTCCTTTGTAGCTGAGACCCGATTGATCGAGAGTGAATGGACCATAGAAAAGTGATTGCCCCTGCTGGTAGCTCGCTAGGGCTTCTGGTAAGAGCAGATGTGTGGTCTCCTGCTCAATTATGCCTCCCAATGCCTGATTTGTCGAGAAGAAGTAGCCAAGCTTAAATTGACGACCATCTCTACGCTGAGGGGTATAGTCATGGGTCACACTATTCTTATTCCTTGTAAACCTATGCCAGACAATAACAATCTCGTCCCAACGAATGACCTCGATATTATTGGTACGCACGGCGAGTAAGCCATGCTCGTAGACAAATATGCGCCTCTTACGTCCTCGATAGAGGATCATCAAGCCTGTGAGACAACTCAGGACGATCAAGGCATAGATAGGCAGCCAGAGAGCAAAAAAAGACTTGTTTTCAGGGTCATAGGAGTGAGAGAACACAAACAGCATTACAATAGGAAGCAGCGCCAGGAGGATCATGTACACTCTGACATTGGGTGCAAACTCTCTGCGTAGTTCCCCTAGTTGGTAGGTCTCCACCATGCTTTGATAGTCATACCATTGGGAGTCTAACGATACAGGTTTCATTTGCAACTCTCCAATCCTCATTCGAAAGAGCAGGATAGGCATGATTCCGCATTTTCTATAACATCTATTCTTTCTATTACACGTATCTCCTATGTGAATCTCAAACAATGTGGGACAATGAATGGTATACACTGTTCAGCCTCATCTCATGCCCGTTATGCATTGTATTATCTTGGTCGTGTGTATCCTGGGCCGAAACGCACAAGAGCCGCGCCACCTCGGAGGGTGACGCGGCTCTTGCATCTTCGTACGGTACTGCTAGAGGTAAAATCCCGTGTAGGGCGGGTTCTCGTCCGGGCCTCGGCAACTGGCTACTACTGGGCAGTCCACTGGCACTGGTGGTCCTGTTCTTCATGACCTTCTCGCCCACTGTGGAAGGAATGCAAACCGGGGTGGCAGACGCAACCTGGCCATTGAGGTCCTGGCTTGGTTTGTGGTTATGGGTGTACTCATCATCCAGTGAAAACGTGTTTGGTCGGAGATTGTGATTTTGAGTGATTCAGCAGGTATGCGTCCTTTTTAATGTACGCCGTTTCTTATTCTGCTGTTAAGGAAGGAGAATCTCTATTTATGGATGAGATGCATGATTCAACGACGCCCCCATCTGGGAAAGGGAACTTTTCCTCAGAGCCAATACAGGTTCCCTCTCCTGAAGAAATACCCTCCCTCCCAGCAAAACGCTCGCATGCGAAGGCATTCTGGTTTTTGCTCCTGTGTACAGCTATGAGTAGCCTGCTGATCATTCCCTATACCTTTGCATTACTCGGTATCAATAATCCCAGTATGCCAGTTATTACAATCACTACTATCGCAGAGATTGTACAGGACGTTATTTTCTCAGCTATTGGCGCGGGCATAGGTCTCTGGTTGGGAAGTGGCATTGGATTAGGCGCGCCACCGCTGGAAGACTGGCTGAATGGGAGACGCGAGGCGGCACGTGCCTTCGTTAAAGGACTCCCCTTGGCCTTCATTATCGGGCTCCTGGCTGGAATTATCGTCTTCATCCTGGCGGCTCTCCTTTCTCTCGTTGCGCCTATGAAAACTAGTGAGCCTGCTAACCTTCCCTCAGCCTGGCAGGGCTTTCTTGCTGCGATCTCAGCAGGTATTCGTGAAGAGATCTGGACACGCTTAGGTCTACTGACACTTTTCGCCTGGCTCGGAACAAAGATTGTTCGCGGTGGGCGTCTCTCGGCATCCATATTCTGGATAGCAAATATTCTGGCGGCTCTCATTTTCGCTTCATTGCATTTCACGAATGCGGCTATTATTGGCGCATCGGGCGTGGCGATGGTGCTCAATATTCTGCTGCTCAATGGTATTGTTGGTCTGACCTTTGGGTGGGTCTACTGGAAGCGTGGCATTTTATTGGCAATGGTAGCGCACTTTGCCTGCGATATCATCCTCCATGTTATCCCACCACTGCTCGTTGGTAAGTTTTAGCTCTCAGCTCGTTTTTTAATGAGTTTGATTGTCAAACATTTTAATTGGTAGTAAGACGAGCGAAAAGCTTGCTGTCAGCGTTGAAGCAGGAACCGAACACCGTGTATGGCCTGTCCATATATGGGTCAGTTTCGGAGAACGGTCATTCCACAGGATTCACGAAAGAAACAGGCGGGAATCGAGCTTCCCACCTATTTCCTGCCTCTTACCGGCTCAGCCTAGCTTCCAACACATTGTCGCCGGGGTCTTAGGCCAATCTCAATATGGAAATCTTTCATAAACCGCTCGTTCAATTTCAACCTTCCATTGTTTCAATTTTTCCTGAGGATTGAAGTGTTGTCGTTGGTTTTCCGCTGCCATAACTTTCTGTGCGTTCTTAAAGGCCTCTTCGCTTTCCCAGACGGCGGTCGTTATGATGTTGTACCGACTTGCTCCCGCTTTCTTTTCATAGACATATCCTTCAACAAAGCCCGGCAAGGTTTTGAGGAAGGCTAGTATGCCACGTGTACCCTCCAAAAAAGCAGTTCTCGATTCCTCGGGAACGATAAAGATGTCAATCAAAACGTTTTGCATCGTATTATCCTTTCGTACGTTGAGAAACTCAAGGCTCTTTCTGCCTTGGAAACATGGGTGTGAATATGCACTCACAACTCTCTTAGAGAAAAGTCAACCGGACAATATGTATGAAAGATTGCCAAACTGCTTTTACAGATGCTGCAACCAGCTCGCGATGGCCTGTCCAATCTCGTCAGGAGAATCCTCGTGGAGATTATGCAGCCCTTTCACGATCACTGTGCTCTGTGCAGGCCAGGCGCTGCAAAACGCATGCTGACTTGGCACCACCCTACCTGGATCTCCCTGAATATATAATTTGGGGACGAGACTGCTGGCAAGCCATTCTCCGTAGGCCGTGACGATCTCGATCACATCGGCTGGTTCTCCATCAATCGGAAGCTGACGTGCCCAAGAGAGCGTGGGGCGGCGCCCTTCACCAGGATCTGCGAAGGGGCGGCGGTATTCGTTCATCTCTTCCTCCGAAAGGGCGCGCAGAATACCAGCTGGCATGTTGAACTCGATGAACGAATTTTGTTCCAGCGCCATCTGTTCGCCTGCTGGCGAGCGCAACTTCTGGAAGACGTTGCGTGCTGTTTCTGAAGACTCATGGGAGGAGAACGGCATGGCAATCGCTTCCATATAGGCGATGCCGCGCACCGCCTCCGGGTGGCGATATGACCAATCGAAAGCCAGGACCGATCCCCAGTCATGCCCAACCAAAGTGACTCGTTCACGTACCCCCAACGCTTCAAGCAGCGCGTCGAGATAGCGGCGATGCTCAACGAAGGTATAGGAGCCGGGTCCACTCTCCGGCAGCTTCTGTGAATCGCCCATGCCGATGAGATCAGGGGCAATAATGCGCCCGGAACCCTGCACATACGGCAGAATGTTGCGCCAGCTATAAGAGGAATTGGGATTTCCATGCAGGAAGACAATTGGGTCGCCCTGACCTTCATCTACATATGCCATCTCTAATCCCAGAACAGGCTTCCGCTTTTTTTGATAGGGAAATTCTGCGCTGATCATACTCGTTGTTCACTCCTTATCCTATTCCAGGGCCTACTCGGTTGCTCCCCCCTGGAAATGTATTTCTTTGAGTATGCCTGAAGTATAGCTTTTCATGGACGAGCTGACTTCGCCACTTCTGGTGATAGCGCGGGTGATTTTCAGAGGTAAGGAGCAGGTGATATCGATGGTTGCCTGTTTGCGAGAACCCCAGCAGGGAAAGATCAGACCAGCAAACGAGCAGCAGGTGAGAGCAGGTGGAGTTGTTGAGCCAGCGCAATGGCTTCGGCACGGCGATTCACGCCCAGTTTGTGATAGATACTCCTGACCTGAGTTTTAATGGTATTGGAGGAGACGACCAGGATCTGGGCAATTTCGTCGTAGGTGTTCCCGGCGCAGAGATAATGCAGCACACGTCGTTCTTGTGGACTCAAAGATCCTGTCTGGAGCAAGGATTCTTCGGCACCTGGGACACGGCGTTTGGATGCGAAGGCGTGTAAGAGGGTGCGCACATACGTTGCTAATGCGAGATCCTGGAGCTGAGGGACGATCGCTTTGAGCAGCGTTTCCATGGGCTGACCTTCGTCAAGAAAGAGGCGCCGGTATCCTTCACTCCTGGTTTGGGTGAGCACATGCAGCACGATTTTTCTGGCCTCTGTCTGTTGATCGGCTGCGGCATACGCGAGGGCTTCAAGCAGCTGCAGCTCGAAGAGCGAGCGCTGGCGCTCCTGCATGTCTGTTTTCCAGGATGCCAGGAAAGAGAGTGCTTGCCTGCTTTCTGCCCTGGCAATGGAGAGACGAACCTGAAGAAATGCTTCTTCTTCACGGCGGATGTGATACTGGGCGGGATCTCCTGAGACACGATGTGACCACACCTGGGCGCTGGCCAGATCACCTGTGGCTAGCGCGATGCGCGTCTGGTGAGCCTGGATCTCACGCAGAAACTGCGGGGAGTGTGCTTGAGCAGCCAATCGGCCCAGGAGTTCCTGTGCCTGGAGCGTCTGTCCACGTGCCTGGAGGATGCGGGCGAGCAGCAGTGATCCATCGGTTAAGAAGTGCAACTCTTCTGTTTGAGCAGCATTGAGATGGTGAGCTTGGGAGAGCAACTGCTCAGCAGTATCTAATTCGTTGCGCTCGTAAGCCAGTTGCGCCAGACCATGCAAAGCCTGGCGGATAAAAAACGTTTCCCGGTCTCCACTCACTGTGGTGAGTTGGAATTGAGCCAGTTCCCCAGTTTCCTGCTCTGTGGATCTCAATACTTGTTGATACCACTGGGAGGCCTGTGACAATCTGCCCTGACCTTCCTCGATTTCGCCCAGAATCCACAGAACAGCGTACTGCCCCGGCAGCGACTGATCAGCCTCATAAGCCACGCGTGCTTCCAGGGCTTTCAGTCGGGCATTTTCCAGGCGTCCGGCAAGCAATTCTTCAACGGCGAGCAGTGAGAGGCTACTGCCACGCCAATGCTGCTCCCCCTCCGGCTGGAGGCGCAAGGTCTCATGAGCGAGCGCGAAAGCCGTGGGCAGTTCGTGTTGAAAGAAGGTAAAAGTGGCACGGAGAGAGAGAACCTGGGCGAGTTTGCTTTCATCCTTCTGGGAGCGAAAGCTCCGTTCGGCCATCGCCAGAGGCTGTTCAATACGTGTTCTCGTCGCAGGATCGCGCCGCTGCGATGTAAAAATAAGGGATTCGGCATAGGCAAAACTGAGCAACGGATGAGCACTGAGCAGGGATTCTGGGAAACGTTCGAGCCAGCGGCGTAGCCCGGCGTAGTCTTTGCGAAAATGTTGGGGAGCCAGCATCCGCTCAAGCAGTGTGGCCACCTGCTCAAAGTCTCTGGCCTGAAACGCCGCTTCAATGGCATCAGGCAAGTTGTCGTGTTCTACATACCAATGGCTTGCTCGAGCATAGAGGCACTGCACTCCGGCCTCCCCCAGGCGTCTCTTGGCCTCACGCTGGATGGCCGTGGCCCACAACGGGTGATAGCGATACCATTCGCTATCCAGCGGTTGCAGGAAGAGGTTGGCTCGTTCCACCTGATGAAGCAGAAGAGCACTATCGTTGCGGCCTGTGACGGTATCACAGAGCGAGGCACTTAAACGGCTGAGGACGCTCGTCTGCAACAAGAAATCCTGGAGAGAAGGAGGTTGGCGCGAGAGAATCTCTTCCTGCACATACTCATGCAAAAAACGGTCGCTCTCACTCAATGCTTGAAGAAAAGCAGAAGAGTCATCATGCTTTTGGAGAGAGAGTGCTGCCAGTTGGAGACCGGCGATCCAGCCTTTGGTACGGTCTTCGAGTATCTGCACATCGTCTATCGAGAGGTGCAATCCCATACCCTGGATCAGAAATGCGTGTGTTTCAGCCTGGCTAAAACGAAGCTCTGTGCCTCGAAGCTCGACAAGTTGTCCACGCACGCGCCAGCGTGCAAGAGCAAGCGGAGGATCTTCACGGCTGGCAATCATCAGATGCAAAGAGGATGGCAGATGCTCGAGCAGAAAAAGCAGGCTTTCGTGAAGAGCTTGCTCCTGGATAACGTGATAATCATCCAGAATGAGTACTATTTCTTCCGAGAGCAACGTCAGTTCACTGATGAGCGTCGCCAGGATCGTGCGAAGGGTTGGGGAGTGACGGGTCTGGAGCAGGCTGAGAGCGGCTTCGCCGATCCCTGATTGGCAGGCAGGACATTGTCTCAAGGCCTCAATAAATGTCACCCAGAAGCGGGCAGGATCGTTATCCTGCTCATCGAGAGAGAGCCAGGCAACCTGCCGAGGATGGCGCGCAGTCCAGGCAGAGAGCAGGGTGGTTTTCCCCCAACCAGCGGAGGCAGAGAGCAGCGCCAGAGGGTGCACGAGCGCGGTATCTAGCAGATCAAGTAAACGCGGGCGCTCGACCAGTGAGACAGGCAAGCCAGGGCGTTGAAACTTGGGAAGCTGAACAGTTCCTCTCTCTTGAGAGGAACTTGGAGCATCTTTCTCCAGGGCTTGCCGTACTGTTGTCCCCCCCTGCTGCCAGACAACATCGGGTGTTCTCACAAACAGCCGTTCTTTGGGGCCTGGGGTGCTGATAGTGCTCTCGTCTTGTTCTTGGGCAATGCCGTTCAAGACCTGGGCCATGTCCTCCAGGTGAGCAAAAGTGATGGCAACGGCAGAACCAAGATAGCGCTTGACGAGGCGCCCATGCAAGCGTCGATACGCATACCAGTAGCTACTCCCACGTTGCACCCGCTGCTTCCGGACGGTATAAGATATGCCCCAACGGCTGTGAAAGGAGAAGGAGGAAACGTGCTCAAGCCAATCACTTGTGAGTGTTTGTGTACTGGCCTGATCATTCATGAAGAGGACATAGGTCTGTGCGTGCTCGGACCACCAAAACTGAGCGAGGGCATATCTGGGCATAGAGCGTACTTTCTGTGCAATGACAAGAGGCACATCATGTTGCCTAACACCTGTGACCCAACAAATATAGCACAGCTTGCTCTGTTAGGCAACAAAGAAGACGGGCTCGCAGGATGTCCTATCTCCCTCGGATCACTGAAGCGCAACGTCACTGGAGCCGTACTGGCATCAAGACCAGTGAGCGACGGACCAAAGTAGATACTCGCATGGGGGCATCGTTCCCAGGGAATTCGATGATCTGGACATGGCCTTCGTTATTGAATGCCAGAAAACAGCTTGCGAGACCACCCTTCTGTTCGTACCTGGCGTAGGCACGCACCTGGGTCATTGGTGCTAGTCCCATGTGAAAAGATGCTGAGGTTCAAGGCTCTGGTAGTTTTAGATGGCAAAAGAGAGAAACCGTGCAGGCCTTTACTGACAGTAGAGTTGCTGTATTTGAGCAGGTACAGCGATTTTCTCGGTACTCGCAGAGAAGACGCAATCGCACCGATGGCAGTAGCAGAATTGCTCCCATTGGCACACCAGATATTGCCAGCGCGCCCTCTCCTGCCGTTGTAGCTCATGGCGGCGCTTATTCGCTTGACGGAAAAACACGTTGTGAGTCAGGAATGCGAGGAGCAGAGGAGGTCCGATAAGGATGCCAACTGCTTGCGCTCCACCTACGTCGTTGTGTAAGAAATCGCCAACATGTATGATCTCCAGAGGGCATGTGTGTACGTCTTAGAAAGGACTCGCTCATAGAATTCAGGCTGAGGCTTCTGTACTTGATAATCTTGAGCAAAAATCGTAAAAGCAAACAGACCCGGTAAGCCGCAGCATTCTGGGTAGGTGTTTCCATTGGTGGCAAGCCCGAGACGATAGGTATCTTTCAACAGAGAGAGCACATCGGGATACAACGTAATGGCAGCTTAGCACCCGATTGTTGGTGGAATCTCCTGGTCTGAGCTCGTTGACAGGACGGGCAATATATTATAGAATGGACACATGGGACTTAAACGAATGGACAACGTCGGCATCGTAGTGGAATCCCTCGACACCACTATCTCTTTTTTCGCTGAGCTCGGCCTCGAGCTCGAAGGGCGAGCTATGGTAGAAGGCGAGTGGGCAGGGAGCGTCACTGGACTGGGCGACCAGCGCGTAGAGATCGCCATGATGCGCACGCCAGATGGCCACAGCCGGCTCGAACTCTCGCGATTTATCACGCCTCCTGTGGTCGCCGATCACCGGAACGCCCCAGTTAACGCTCTCAGCTACCTACGTGTCATGTTTGCCGTGGACGATATTGACGATACGCTCGCCCGGCTCCGCAAGCACGGCGCAGAGCTTGTCAGCAGCGAAGTAGTCCAGTACCAAGACGCGTATCGGCTCTGCTACATCCGCGGACCTGAAGGACTTCTCATCGGGCTGGCCCAAGAACTCGGCTGAGTCGCAGCGGTTTCACGTGGATCGCGGCTGGACCAGCCGAGGCCATGAGCATAAAAGAAGAACAGCACATTGTTGCCGCTCGCCTGAACACAAAAATAGACCAAACGCTCCAGGCTTCGCAATCAGCACGACTATTCATGAATGCCACCAGACACCGTCGAGCGGCGAGAACGGGACACAGACACGCCAAGCGCAGCAGCACACGCGCTGCTACGCCTCTTACATACCAGGCCCGCCACATTTTCACACATGTTCCCACCACCACACCTGTCACACCTACTCATCAACGCGATGGCTCCAGACCCGCATCAAGCGCCAACGCACACAATAACGCATCACTGCGCCCATATCGATGAACTCTGCACCTTCCTCGACCCTGGCTCACGCCACCGATACGGCACCTACGGCACATGCCCCGACGCTTCGCACGTCGATCTACCCTTCACCTCTTCCCATCCCCCGCCGCTGCCTCAATTGCTGGCTTTCTCTTTTTCTTCATATTTGTTTGAGAAATCGTTCCTGATGAGGAGGTCACGCAGCACGACCGCATTGGTATGCTCGACATCGTGGGCGGCAAACACAAGAGTCAGTGATCCTTCTCTGAGCAGATCCCGCAGTGTGCAGAGGGCACTGTGTCCAACCCCAGACGCCAATTCAGCCTCGTAGCGGCGACGAAACTCCTCAAACTTTTCAGGATCATGCCCAAACCAGATGCGCAATTCATGACTTGGGGCGACCTCTTTGAGCCAGAGATCAATATGGGCGCGCTCTTTGGAGATCCCGCGTGGCCATAGGCGTTCCACAAGCACACGCGTCCCATCGCTCGCTGCTGGCTCGTCGTAGACACGTTTGAGCACGATAATAATAGGCTGCTTGCTCATCTCATTTCCTCCTCTGGGTTCCACTCAGAACGGTAAGGCAGCCAGATATACCTAGAGCCGAATGGCAACATTGGTGCGCAAAGCGTTGGAAACGAGGCACAGTTGCTCTGCCTTCTGTGCGGCTTGTTCAAATCCTGCTGCATCAAGCGTCAACTCGTACATCAGCGCATCACTGCGCTCATAATATTTACTATACACTCCTCCTCTCCCAGGCCCATCCCTCACTTGGGTCCGCTACTTCGCACTTTATCAGCCTCCGAGTAATATCGGAGGCTTCAATCCTCCGCTCCCTCGCTTGGGGAACGCTACGGAGCAAGAGATATCGAGCGGGATATGTAGTGCGCTTCTGAAGTACGCGCCTACATATCCCTCGCTTATATCTTGGTGGCGTGGGTCGCTCATACTTGTCTCTAAAACTAGATGAGCTATAAAATGGTACTAGTGTTTGTCTGAACGGGGACGTAGGATAAGCGGGAGGCCATGCCTGGGCTGGTAAGTCATCGCATAGCGGGGAGTTATGACTACCCCTGGCGCCAGCTCAACCTCGTAAGCGCGAACAATTGTCGCGATGAGGATTTGAGCGATAGTGAGAGACATTGGCTCGCCAATGCACATTCGCTGGCCTTTGCCGAACGGGTAATATGCGTGACGTACGCGAGCATCGAAGCGTTCTGGTGCGAAGCGATCTGGATCAAACGTCTCCGAGTTATCCCAGTAGCGAGGATCGCGGTGAGTCGCGTAAGGACTGAGGATGATCTGAGATCCGCCAGGTAGCTGGTATGGACCAAGTATATCGGTATCAACGGAACTACGGAAGAACATCGGGAAGGCCGGATAAAGACGGAATGCCTCGTCGATAACTTGTCGTGTGTAAGTAAGTTTAGGCAGGTCTTCGTATGTTGGTGGGCAATTACCAAGTACCTGATCGAGTTCTTCTCGCAATTTAGCGGCGACCTTGGGATGTTGGGAAAGGAGATACCAGGTCCAGGTTAAGCCGCTAGCGGTCGATTCATAGCCTGCCAGGAAGAGCGTAAATATCTCATCGCGTATCTGTCCATCGCTCATCCGCTCGCCAGTTTCTTCATCCTGGATGGACAGCAGCATGCCTAGGAGATCCTCATGTTCCACTGGATTGGCACGGCGCGTGGCAATGATGCTGTAGATTTCCTCATCAAGTGAAGTAATCGCCTGCTGATACGCGGTGGCTCCGGGTGTGGGAATCCAGCGTGGAAGGAAGAAGGTCCACACGCGTTCCGTCATGCCATGAAATACTTTGTTGGTCAGGTCTAATAGACGCGTTGAGCGCTCAGATTCGACGGTCGCGCCAAACAACGTATTCATGATTATTTCAATGTTTAGATGAATTGTTTCCGTCAGAATATCGATTGGTTCGCCACGCTCTATAGTTGGTGTCCACCGTTTGAGGCCATCGGCAACGACCTTATTGATGTGTTCTACCATATCCTGAATTCGCCGGGCGTGAAACGCTGGCTGCATGAGACGTCGTTGGCGTTTCCAGAAGTCGCCATTGCTGGTGAACAATCCATTGCCCAGAGCGAGCCGAATACCGTCCATCATGCTGCCTTTTATGTAGTTGGCCGCATTGGTTACCAGGATTTGTTGTACATAATCGGGGTGACTCACCAGATAAACCTTGATTGGACCGGCATTGAGGCGCACAAGCCCATCACCTTCGGCAGCCGCCTTCAAACAGAAACCACATGGATCTCTTGAGAGATACGGCAATACTCCGATCAAAGGAAAACCTGCGGGACCAGGAATGCGAATCGTGGGGGTGGTTGTGGACATTTTTGATGCTCCATCCATGATGCTAATGATGTGTTTATTGTTAGTGTTGGACGTACTTCCTTGATATGTTGAATATGAGCAATACACTCTGTAATGATATAAGAAAGTATACTATATATATTGAGAAGATACGATCTTTTTTGTAATTATGCATAATAATGAGGAATTCTAGGCTATTATACCAAAATTGGTATTCGCGTCAGGACCGTTTCTTTTTTCTGCACAAACGAAATTTACCGACCAAAGTTCAAATGAGGAGCAATTGAGAGATTCTCACCAATTCGCTCACGAGTGGGGCACTTAGCGAGAGGTCAGAACAACTATCTTGAACTGATCTCCTCACCTCGTGAGGGAGAAGGAGTTAGAGTGCTAACCCGATAAAGATTATTACTGGCACCTTTCATCACATTCTCACTTAACGCCCATTTAGCAGATTGTTAACAATATCGCTATACAATCAATCTGACAGGGAATTCCCCTGGACGCATAACAGGAGTATTTTCATGAAAAGGCACCCGCGCAAGATTATATCGATTCTGGCCGGCGTAGTGATAGTGGCGGCGTTGCTCGCTTCCTTCTATGCTACCCAGGCGGCAAATGCGGCCTCCTCAACTTCTACGAATCAAGATGATAGGTCGCTTACCTCGACCCCTATTAAACATGTGGTCGTTATCTTTCAGGAAAATGTCTCATTCGATCATTACTTTGGAACGTATCCCAACGCGACAAATCCGGCGGGGGAACCAGCGTTCCACGCTCGCCCAGGCACACCTTCCGTCAATGGCCTGACCCCAAGCCTGCTCACGAATAACCCCAACTCGGCCAACCCACAGCGCCTTGGGCTCGCTCAGAACATGACCTGCGATCAGGATCATGCCTACACTGATGAGCAAAAGGCGTATGATCATGGCCTAGTCGATAAGTTTGTCGAGTCGGCCAGCGGGAGCAAATGCTCAGATAAATCCATCGTGATGGACTACTACGATGGTAACACCGTGACCGCGCTGTGGAACTATGCGCAAAACTATGCGATGAGCGATAACTCATTTGATACGATCTTTGGCCCCTCAACCCCCGGCGCGTTGAATCTGATCGCAGGACAAACGCATGGCGCGACTCCTACCACACTGAGTGCACCTGGCTATCCAATGATTTCCAATGGTACTGTCCTCAACGATTTCGATCCATTGTATGATGATTGCTCCTCCGGAAGCGTCGGTGGGATGACTGGCAAGAACATTGGCGATCTGCTCAATGCCAAGAATACCACCTGGGGCTGGTTCGAGGGCGGCTTCCGTCCCACGACAACTACGAATAATAAGGCGATCTGTGGTTCGACGCATACCAACATGGGCAATGCGTCGGTTACAGACTACATCCCTCACCATGAACCCTTCCAGTATTATCAGTCGACCGCCAATCCCCATCACCTGCCCCCTACCTCGCCAGCGATGGTTGGTAAGACGGACCAGGCGAACCACCAGTATGACCTCAGCGATTTCTGGACTGCCATAAACAAGGGCAATATGCCAGCGGTCAGTTTTCTGAAAGCCTCAGCCTACCAGGATGGTCACGCTGGTTATTCTGATCCTCTGGATGAGCAGCGCTTCCTGGTCGATACCATCAACCGCTTACAGCGCACCCCCGAGTGGAGTAGTACTGCCGTGGTTATCTCGTACGATGACTCCGACGGTTGGTACGATCACGTAATGCCCCCAGTAATCAATCAGTCAAACGATCCCAATGATGCGCTCACCGGAACAGGAGCCTGCGGGACTGCGAAGGCTGGTGCTTATTCTGGTCGCTGTGGCTACGGTCCCCGCCTTCCACTGCTGGTTGTCTCGCCCTTTGCGAAAGAGAACTTCGTCGACCACTCGACCACGGATCAGACCTCCGTTCTCCGCTTCATTGAGGATAACTGGAACACAGGCCGTATCGGTGATCAATCGTTCGATGCTCTGGCAGGGAGTGTGAACAATATGTTCGACTTCTCTCGCCACGGCAACAACCGGAATCTCACGCTCGATCCCACGACAGGCGAGCCAGTTCATAGGTAATGCGGGTTTATCAGGCTGATAAACAAGGCTAATACGAAGGACCGACCCATGTATGTGGGTTGGTCTTTTCGCATAATATCTCAACTACTCCTACAACTGCAGGATACATCTTTCATGACAACACTCACAAAACGCGAAATTGGCATGCTATTCCTCATAGCATTGACGCTACTGGGAATGATCGGCATAGGAATATATAGCGGTTTTCAACGACTCGCGAGCGCGACACAGACACAGACTACGCCTCCTGCCAGGGTACACAGATACACGCTCTATGTGCGTAGCGCCTGGCTCACTATGCCCGATGGAAAGAAGATCTACACCTTTGGCTACACTGACGATCCTAAAGGACCTGCTAAGATTCCTGGACCTATGATTACGGCAGATGAAGGGGATCAGGTCATCATCACATTAAAGAATAACCAGGATCCTACTATGGGAGCGGGAAACGCCATGGGCGATGGGCATACCATTCATCTTCACGGCCTGGACGTTTCCAGCAAGTATGATGGCGACCCAATGACAGTGGGTGGCTCGATAAAACAGGGCTTCGACTACACCTATCAGTTTACGGCAAAGAATGCAGGAACCTACTGGTATCACTGCCACGAAGGAGCGCCAGAGCATATTCAGATGGGCATGTATGGCCCCATTGTTATCTATCCCCGTGGTACCCACAGCCAGGTTTACGCTGGAACGCCACGCTACGACAAAGAGTATACTTTCTTGCTCAGCGAGATGGATAGCAAGATGCATCAAGAGGACTATGACACTATCCACAATAGCATGGCAATGGCTCCCAACTGGGTCCAGTATCAGCCAGATTATTTTCTTATCAATGGTAAAGCCTGGCCCGATGTTATGAATGACCCCAGAAGCTACCGTTCTCCGAAACTTACCCATATATGGACAAGCCATACACAGTGTTCGATTCCTGCTTCAATGCAGAGAGCAAGCTTTTCGCTCGTCTTACATCTGCTCCACAGGCGTCACTTCCCGCAGAACTTGCGGTACGCCGTTTTCATTGTGCCAATGCTGCGAGATTGTTGGCGGCATTGGCATCTCGATCCTGCACGTTTCCACACTCCAGGCAAACAAAGACCCGATCCGACAGGGTGAGCGCCTCATTGACCCAGCCACACCACGAACAGGTTTTTGAGGAGGGCTCCCAGCGCGAGGCCAGCAGCACCTGCACCCCTGCCTGCTCGGCTTTGTAGAGGATCTGCCGCTTGAACTCGTACATGCCCACATCGGCGATGGCTCGGCTCAACCTCCGGTTCTTGAGCATGCCTGCAATATGCAAATCCTCTAAGACGATCACACGCGGCCTCTGGGCATCGGGCTTGGTTCTCGCCACGATCTGAGCGGTCGCTTGGTGCAAGGCATCTTTTCGTACGTTGGCGATCCGAGCATGCATCCGCGAGAGGCGCTGCTTGGCTTTCTGACGATTACGTGATCCTTTGGCCTTGCGGCTATGGCGTCGCGAGAGGCGCTTCAACGCCGTGATCTTCTTACGTAGCGCCCTGGGATTCTCGAACGTACGTCCATCCGAGAGGGTCGCCAGCCGCTTGATCCCCAGGTCAACTCCAATAACCTCACCAGTGGCTGGCTGGGGGTCTTTTGCATCCTCATGCACACAGATCGAGACAAACCACCTGCCTGCTTGCTCACGGATGGTGGCGCTACTGATCTTGCCGTTGAGAGGGAAATAGCCATGCTCTTTGAGTCGGAGCACTCCCAAACGAGGCAACTGGATGGCACCCACAGACACCCGAATACTCCCAGTGAAGCGGGCACCACCGATGGCTTTCTTCCGGCTTTTGAAGCGGGGATAGCCACATGAGCCTTTCCATGTGCCCTCCTTTTTGAGCCGGCACTTGCGAAAGAAGTGCTTGAAGGCAGCATCCAGGTCACGCAATCCTTCTTGGAAGGCGCACTTGCTGACCGCATACATCCAAGGCTCAGAGGGCTTGAGAGCATTGATCTCGCGATGCAAATCGATGGCGGTGGGCGTTTTCTGCCCTGCCTTGTAGGCTTCCTGTTTGCGGCGAAGACCATAATTGTACGCCCAGCGAGCCGCCCCGGCATGTTTGCGGCAGAGTGTCTTTTGCACGTTATTGAGATCAAGTTCTCCTCGGTAGCCACGTACCATCTTCTGCGCTTCTTCCTCTGTGGTGAATGTAGAACAAATATACCACAAAGTCGCTGATGTTTCAAGGGAAGGTATGTCCATGTTTGCCCTTTTTTGTCCCTATTCTTGAAAACAAATTATACCCTATGCCAATGTCAACACCTGATGTACGATAACCGGTAGTCTGATACTAGTTAGCAGCTTACAGAGAACGTGGCGAGAAAGCTCTGGTCATCGATACCAGGGAAAGATCAGCAAGCACTTTCTGTGTTGCTCCCATACGAAGATTCAAGTGCTACGAAGATACTGGTGAGGATATTCCTGCGACGCTGAGGAGGTAGCCACATACCGAGAGATGATGCACGCCGAGACACCCTATTCTCAGTTCTAAATTGTTTCTATCTCCATCGGAACAATAAAGATAGAACCATTGAAACGGGCTTGGTAAGCTCCATAATTGGTCAAGAGCCATGAAAAAATGTATCAAACTGGCGAAGATATGGACCAGCAGTGTCACTTTTGGTGAAAGCTCATCATTGTTGCTAAAAAGAAATTTCTCAGGTTATTCTAGAAAAGAAGCAGGTAACATTGGCCTACTTAAGGCGATTGAGCTTGAAAATGCGAATAAGAGTAAGAAGCATTGGAGACAATTTCTATGGTAGCATCCAGTCAACCACTGAAACTCTGGCCTTCCTGGAAAATCCCCTATACTTTTGCCTTAGATTGTCCCGATGATATACGACAAGGTGCGTTAGATGCGATACATGAAATAGAAACATACACTTGCGTTCGCTTCTGCGAAAAACGCTCGGAGAATAATCATATAGAAATTAGCACTCATAGCCACAATGGTAAATATACCTGGACACTTCATGGGACTCTGCCTGATGACGTAAGGACAAAAGCAGATCCTTCTCTCGCCTCTTACAAGAACCGTCTGTATTTTGCCTGGCGAGATGATCAAGCAAATGGCAACATGTATATTGGTTTTCTTGATGCTTTCCACAAATGGTCTGGTAAATTTCATATTCCTCATGATGCACGCACGATAAGCACACCAAAGCTGGCGGTTTTTGCGGACCAATTATATGTGTTCTGGCAAGGCGCAGGTGCGGGTTCCAATATTTGGTATGCGAGCACCGATGGCAACGGTCACTGGACTGCTCAGAAGCATAAAGATATATACACTCGCTCCTCACCAGCTGTCGTTGCGCACAATGATCAACTCCACCTCGTGTGGCAAGGATACGACAATCAGCTTCTCTACGCTCGTCTCGATGCCTACGATCACCTAGACGGCCCGTTTTCTATCTACAACTATAAAGTAGTAAGTGCTCCGGCTCTGGGTATTTTCAATGATCGTCTCTATCTGGCATGGCAAGAAGACTATCTCCTGAATAAAACGAGTAATCTCTGGTATGCCGATTTTGATGGAGCCCAATGGTCTGGAAAAGTACGCATTGCCGATTTCGGTGCCGGCGCCTCTCCCACTTTATGCGCTTATCAGCAAAGCCTTATCATGGCATGGCCATCATTTGTTCCTGACCGTTATTTTGTACAATATGCCTATTATACTGGTCAGCCTACACCTTAAGGTAAGTTACGGAACTTCGCCAATTTTGATACTGACCTCGTTTGAAGAGCGTCCTACGCCTTTGCGGGACGCCCTTTGGAAGGTGCAAATCGTGTTAACATCATGATAACGATAATTGCATCCACTACGTGTAGAACAATCAAAATGGTGATCGCCAGTGGCGTGATTCCAGGCCACATCCGGGTATCAGGATTGAGAAAGAGCAGGGCGTTGGGCACGCAAGACAACAAGAGCGCAATTAGTGCGATACACGTGAATATACGAGTTGGTTGCCTGGAAAAACGCGAGACCAACATGTAGATGAGCGCGCTGCCTCCGACAAGGACGATGGTAAAAGCACCGATTGAAGTTATCTTCAATGGGAGAAAGATCGGTGAGATAGGCCAGATTGCGAATGCCAGTGCCCGTATCACAAGGTTCGCAACCAGGGCCGCCACAACAGTTAACACGCCGACGATGAAGGTTCTCAAGTTCCCATTTACTTTTTTTTCATTTTGTGTGTTTTCTTGCATTCTTCTTTCCCTCGTATGAAAGTGCTCTCATAAAGAGTGATCTCCTGATGGATCGTTTATCACAAATTTTGCATCCCCTTCCAGCTTCAGCCAGGTGTTGAAGGCCATCAGATCAGGGTGCTGCTCGCGTAGCGCAGGAAGATCCATATCGTAGACTGCCTCATTCGCATATCTGAACACACGAGCAGCCTCCTCACTTTGCTGACGGATGGTCTCAAGCGGGATCTGGACGTAAGGATCATGCGCCCGGTTGCACGCGAAATGGCGGCGGCGATCTGAGGCGGTGTAAGCATATCTCCTGCGATCTCGATCATACGACCCAGGTAGACATCCGGGCGCTCGAACGCGAGCGCTGCAAATACGCCGATGTCATCCACAGCTATCAGCCGCATCATGCCATCAGGCTTGATCGCAATGGCAAACGTCCCATTCGACACGCCGAAGCTCGGGCCGATCACATCTTCCATAAAAGTGGCAGGACGAAGAATCGTTGCAGGTAGGTCAGATGCCTCAATATACTGCTCAATCTCCCATTTGGACATGGCCGCACTGCTGCCCGCGCGGGCCTGGCCTTCCGCACTTTGCATCGACGAATATATGAAATGTTGGATAGAAGCTTGCCGGGCTGCGTCGGCAACGTTCTTCCCCTGGCGAGCCTCCTGCTCATAGCCCTGGACACTGAAGACACCGTAGGCACCCTGCATAGCAGCCTCCAACGAATCACGATCTTCACTATCGCTCTGGATGATTTCAGCGCCAGCCTGCTGTAGCGCGCGTGCCGCAGGCTTGTTCGGGTCACGAGTGAGCGCCTTGACGCGCCAGCCTTTTGCCAGAAGATGACGAGCTGTTGCCCCACCCTGTCGGCCCGTTGCCCCAAGCACGATAATCGTTTCATTCAATAAAGTCATATCTCTTTCCTTTACTGACGTCCGTAGTACCGAATGTCAGGTTGAAATGCTCTTTTCTGTTCTCTCGCTTGTCAGGAGTATACTGGACCTCATACGATGAACGCAAATCATTGTTGTCATGATAATATGAGTGATTTTCATTAACAACAGGACGCTATCAGCTCTTATACGCCCACATTGACGCATGGAGAGCCCCTCAAGCTCTAGAACCCGCAATTGCTATTCGAAAATCCCTGTGCTTTTGACGTAAAAACAATGTTTAGAACAATAATATGCCATACCAGACGAGAAACAGTCATAAACATCGACACACTGATACCACCAGAGGAGCAACCTAATCGAACTTATTGAGAAAGACATACTATAAATCTCTTAATATAATGATTAGGGTATCAGATAATTCTATCCGCAAGAGGAGACTGTAATTGGCACCGCTGACAGGAGCTCAGAAAGCTCTTTATGGCGCGGTCACATTCCTCCAACCTGGTATGGTCAACATTGTCGATGGTAGAGTACTCCCGCCCGAAGAGATTTCTCTGAGAGATATACTTTATAGATAGAGGTGGATAAGCATTTCTCTCTAAGACATCTGGAGAAAGGAGAATCGTATGCAACTTGGATTAGTCGGTCTTGGGCGCATGGGCGGGTTTATGGCCAAACGCCTGCTTCACCATGGGCATACAGTGATTGGCATGGCTCGCCACGACAGTACTGTTCAGGGGGCGCTGCAGGAGGGAGCAATCACACAAGGAACGACCTCGCTGGCAGACCTTGTGGCGCAACTTGATGCCCCCAGAGCCATCTGGCTGATGGTCCCTGCCGCATCTGTCGATGCTACCCTGGCAGATCTGGTTCCCTTGCTCGCGCAGGATGATGTCGTGATCGATGGAGGCAATTCCTATTACCATGATGACATTCGTCGGGCCGCCGAGTTGAAGCAGAAAGGTATCCACTACCTTGATGTCGGCACAAGCGGCGGTGTCTGGGGGCTGGACCGTGGGTATTGTTTGATGATTGGAGGGGAAACAGAGGTGGTGGGGCGCCTTTCATCGATTTTTGAGGCGCTGGCCCCTGGCGTGGACGCTACCTCGCGCACACCGGGGCGGGAAAAAGTGGGAGGCACAGCAGAGAAAGGCTACCTGTATTGCGGGCCAACTGGCGCGGGCCACTTTGTGAAAATGGTGCATAACGGGATTGAGTATGGTATCATGGCTGCCTATGCTGAAGGGTTGAATGTGTTGCATCATGCGAACATTGGCAAGGACCAGCAACAGGTTGATGCCGAAACAGCGCCATTAAGCAATCCACAATATTATCAATATGATCTTAACTTGGCGGATGTTGCGGAAGTCTGGCGGCGAGGGAGCGTCATTGGTTCATGGCTTCTCGATCTGACGGCGAGCGCGCTGCTCAAAGATCCGGCCCTGTCCCAATTTGAAGGCCGTGTTTCTGATTCGGGCGAAGGCCGGTGGACGATCCATGCCTCGATCGATGAAGGAGTTCCCGCATATGTGCTAGCCGCCGCGCTCTATGAGCGCTTCGCTTCGCGTGGCGAGGCAGATTTCGCCAATAAGCTGATGTCGGCTATGCGTTTGGAATTCGGTGGTCATCTCGAAAAGGTGGAAGAAGGGTCCTGAACCCCTGAAAAGATGGGATGCACATGCTCATCTACAGCCCTGCACGAGAGCATCTTCGTTCATACACCCCTGGCACGCGCAATAATCTAAGAGGAACAGAGGCATGCCGAAGCATTCCTGGTGGCAACGACCCCACTGGCCCGAATACGGCTCAGAACTGCTGGGAACCGCATTTCTCGTCTTTATCGCGTTAAGTGTGGTCACCCTCACGTTCGGTTCATGTTCGCCGCTGGCAACGGCGCTTCCCAAAAGCAGCGCCCGTCGGCTCATTGCGGGACTGATCCTGGCAGCAAGCGGGCCGCTCGTGGCTATCTCGCCTCTGGGCAAGCTGAGCGGTGCCCATCTCAATCCAGCTCTCTCGCTGGCGTTCTGGCTGCAAGGCAAGATGCATCCACACGATCTTGCTGGTTACTTAGCGAGCCAATTGCTCGGAGCAGTGCTTGGAGCGGGTGTGGCCGTGCTGGTCTGGGGGGCGTGGGCGGCAAGTATCCAGAATGGCGTCACCGCTCCAGGGATGGGATATTCCATCTGGAGCGTTATGCTCATCGAGATGGGACTTACCTGCCTGTTGGTCCTGGCGATATTTCTCTTTCTCAGCAACCATCGCCTGATGCACTGGACCCCTTTCATGACCTGGCTTCTGATGGCGTTCATCTACTGGCTGGCAGCGCCTATCTCTGGCTCTAGCCTCAATCCTGCTCGCAGCTTCGGTCCCGCTCTGGTTTCCTGGTTCTGGCGCGACCAGTGGGTGTATTACCTCGCCTCTCCCCTCGGGGCGCTGTTGGCCGTCGGTTTCTTTCGATCGCTGAATCTGGTGGGCATCCACGATGTACTGACTGCCAAGCTGTTCCACGCTCCGCGCTATCGATGCATCTTCAAGCATGTCAAAGCGCCACAAATCAATACCAATCAAGATGGAAAATTGATCATACCGAGAGAGAGGACCTGAACATATGGAACAGAGACGGGGCACACCATGGACATGCTGATACAGAAGCGAGGCAGGATCTCTTCCATCAAAAACAGCCTGGCCCGTGAGCAGCTCATACGTTCTCCTCGGCTTTCTCGTCGCCGCTCTTGTTTGCTAGTTGAACAGATGCGGAGATAAGATAGAGGGAAGAATCATGGGTCATCTCGGTGCTCCAGGCTCTCTGCCCGCGTGGGAGGAAAGCTGGAAAACAATTTGAGGTGATCTCTAGAGTATATTTCCTGGTAAGGAGGCAATGATTTGCCATGATTTCTCACATACAACCCACGGATCTCGCGCTGTCAAGACGCGCGCGGCGGATGTTTGAGCCGTATCACACCATGATTTTCTTTGCACCGGAGGCGCGGCAGGCATTTCTTGATATCGGGCTAAAAGGCTACTGGATGAGCTATTTTGCCTCACGATCCGCACCACTTGGACCTGCCTCTGCAGCTGTCGTAACGGGTATCTTTTACCATTTCCATCCCGATATGGTTGCTCGCGCTCTCCCCGATGCATGGCGCATCGCTAGCCCGGAGCAGGTACTGGAGGTACGTCTCCAAGCTGCCGATGCAGCGCTGCGCCGTCTCCTCGGTGACCAGGTTGCGTCCGTTGAGATGGCGGAGGCGGCGGACCTGGCAAAAGAGGCGACACGCGGCTGCTCCGTCAATGGGCGAGCGCTCTTTGCAGGGTACTCACAACTGCCCTGGCCCAAGGAGCCACATCTTGTGCTCTGGCACGCCACGACGCTCCTGCGTGAGCATCGCTGGGATGGACACATGGCGACGCTGCTGACAGAGGGAGTCGATGGCTGCGAAGCTCACCTCACCTATGTTGGTACAGGCGAGGTGTCCAGAGCGACGATGCAGCCCCTACGCGGCTGGAGCGACGAGGAATGGGATGCAGCAGCCAAACGCTTGCAGCAGCGTGGCATGCTGGATGAGCATGGGCTTCTGACATCCGCTGGGAAACAGGTGCGCCAAGCGATAGAGGATCGTACCGATCTGCTGGCCCTGCCTCCCTGGCACTACCTGGGAAGAGAGCAATCCGAACGCCTGCTGGCTCTCGCCCAGCCCATCAGCCAGCGCATTATAGACCAGGGCGGCATCCCACACATCAATCCAATGGGTCTGTCAAGCTCTGGGTCCTGATTTCAGCTGGCGCTTTCTCTCAACACAAGCACCTTGCAATATCCTCACTCTTGTTCTTTAGCGCCTTTCATCGCAGGCCCCTGGAAGCCGCGCAGGACCAGGCCATCTGGTTCCCCAAAAGCGTGCGGCCAGTGCGTCTCCCAGGGCAATCGCATCTCATTTTTGGAACCGGCTCTACAGGCTGCATCACAACAAGGAGACTTTCAAAACCCTGCAGTGCAAATGCGTCCTACGAGCCGATTGAAAATTTAGATGCGATTGCCCTGGGCAAGAGCACCCTTCTACCCATGACTGCATCTCTCTAGAGTCTGTTATGAATAATAGATAACTTGGGGTATGGAAAGAATCGCTGTTTCCTCTCTCCACTCCACCTCACCACTCATGCTGAAATTGCATCACGTTAAATAGCAACTTTGCTCATGTCATATGAGTGTGTGACCGATAGCAAATACCCCATCAATTTCGAGACAAGCCTCATCAGACGACCAGGAAAAACACGCTAGAGGTGAATGTACTTGGGAACTCATGATTCATCGCCCATCATACGCCTTGACACGGAATCGTTCTTGTTGTTATAATGAACAAAATATCACAGATTGTTCAATGTGTTCACGGCAGGACGAGAGGAAGAAGCCAATGCCCGACCATGACGAACGAGAGGCTCAGATTCTCCGTGCGGCAACAGCCGTTATTATCCGTCAGGGATATGACAAGACCACGATGAGCGATATCGCCGATGAAGCTGGCGTCAGTCGAGGGACAGTCTACCTCTATTTCAAAGGAAAGGAGGAACTCTTTGAAGCCCTCCTGTATTGGGAATGGACGCAGTACTCCCAAATCTGGTTGGAAGCCATCGAGTCCGATCCACGCGGCGGCACCATTGGAGGGTTCTACCGAGCAATCTTTCATGCTGTGGGCAGCCGCCCCTTGATGGCCTCCATAATGCGACGGGATCGGCGTGTGCTTGGCAATTATCTGCGCAAGCCAGACAATCTAGTTGCCAGGATAAAGTCTGGTTCGACCTCCGTCGATTGGATCAAAGCGCTTCAGGCGGTAGGAGCGGCTCGCCAGGACCTTGATCCAGAGGTTACAGCGCACCTCATCGAAACGCTCTCGTATGGACAGTTAACGATAGCAGACTTTCAATCACCTGATCAGCTTCCACCCTTTCCTGTGGTCATGGAAGCACTTGCCGACATGATGGATCGCTGGCTGTTGCCAGAAGATGGAGGCAACAGCGAGGCAGGCAAGGATGTTATTCGCCAGATTGTTGCAGAAACGAAAGGACAAATGAAGCACATGAGGCTCTCTCACGGACAAACAAGAGACACAAAGGAAGGTGTTTAAGATGTCACACGCTCATACTCCAGATCATGTCCAAACCTTGCCTTTGCTCCTTGATGCTCGTCGCGCCAAGAAGCAGGGTTTGGACGCGATCATGCAACGACAGCATACGCGCCTGGCTGAGATGGTGACCTACGCACGCACCAACTCCCCCTACTATCGCAAGCTCTATCAGGATCTGCCAGAGCGGATCGAAACCCCTGCGCTCTTGCCTGTCACTAGCAAGAAGATCTTGATGCCCCACTTCGATGACTGGGTGACTGACCGAGAGGTGAACATCGAGCAGGTAAGCGAGTTCGTTGACAATCCTGACCTGATTGGAGAACGGTTCCTGGACAAGTATCTGATGGCGACCAGCTCGGGCACCAGCGGGATGCGTGGGATCTTTCTACAGGACGCGTGGAGTGCAGCGGTGACATCTGCCCTCGCTCCACGAGAGGTCTCCGGGCTAGGAGCCAGCGATCTCATCAGGCTTCTCGCACATGGCGGACGCATGGCACTGGTGATTGCTACTGGCGGACACTTTATGGGGTCCGCCGGGAGCGTCCGGGCGGCCAGGGAAAGCGCACTATACCGCAAAAGGGCCAAACTCTTCTCGGTGCGCACCCCCCTGCCCGAACTGGTCGAGCAGCTCAACCAGTTTCGCCCGGCCATCCTCTTCGGCTACGCAAGCCAGATCATAATGCTGACTGGAGAGCAAGAGGCGGGCCGCCTGCACATTCACCCGGCTCTGGTGCAAGCTGGCGCAGAGACGCTCCCCGCAAGCGAATTTGAGCGGGTAGCCAGGGCGTTTCAGGCGAAGGTCAGCACCGCCTATGCCGCAACTGAGTGCCCTTTTCTGAGTGTATCCTGTAAGGAAGGATGGTATCATGTCAATAGCGACTGGGTTGTGTTTGAGCCCGTGGATGCCGACTATCGGCCCGTCCCACCTGGAACGCAGTCGCACACGGTACTGATCTCTAATCTCGCTAATCGAGTGCAACCAATTCTGCGCTATGACCTGGGGGATAGCGTCTTGCAACGGCCCGATCCCTGCCCATGTGGCAACCCATTTCCGGCAGTCCGTGTTCAGGGCCGAATCGCAGATGTGCTCACCTTCCCCACGGAAAGAGGCGAACAAGTGAGCATCGCCCCCTTAGTATTCAGCACTCTGATTGATAGTTTGCCAGGAATCACGCTCTTCCAGATCGTGCAGACCACACCTACCAACCTGCGTTTACGCCTGCGGTACGCAGCAGGTACAGATCCTGACCATGTGTGGCAGCAGGTACAAACCGAGGTAACGCGTGTTCTCACCGAACACAAGGCGGGCCATATCACGCTTGAGCGTACAGAGGAGCTACCTCTGCAGTCGCCCGGTGGTAAGTACCGCTCGATTATTCCATTGAGTTGAACTGCGCTTGAGGGGGAGAACGTTCTGATCACACGAGCAGAAACAGAACGCGCTCCTCCTCTTTTATGACCACAATCTCACCAATTGCTCTTGAAAATCGCGTCAAAATGGGCATTACACATGAGTCAGAGCCAAAACAGTGAAAAAAATATGCCGTAACCCCTATGAGTCAGTCGAAAGGCTTTCTGTAATGAAAGGCCCTCGCTTCACGTTCTTCTTAGAGACTACCGTCTGCAATTGCTCTTCCGTCACTTTTGCCGCATGCAAATCAGCGTCGTCAAGGATCGCCCCGCTGAGCGTCGCACCGCCCAGATCAGCTCCCTGCAAATTCGCCTCAATGAGAACTGCCTTGGTGAGCGTCGCCCCGCTGAGGTCAGCCTGGCGCAAGTTCGCGCCAATGAGGGTCGCATTGCTCAGATTTGCCTCTGTCAGGTTGGCTCCCTCTATATTCGCTTCCGTGAGAGTCGTCTCTGTGAGATTCGCACCGCTGAGGTCGGCCCCTTGCAAATTCGCTCTATAGAAATACGCCTTCGAGAGGTCCGCGCCTCGCAGATTTGCTTGGCTGAGGTCAACGCCGCTGAGATAGGATCCTTGCATCTGTGCGCCAACGAGTTGCGCATGTGAGAGATCTGCTTGCAGATCGGGACGGCTCGCCCTCCCTCTCTCGCCTTGAGAGCCAGGAGCATCATGGCCTTCCTTCGCCTCCCCGAAGCTCGAATCACTCAGATCAGCATCCGTGAGATCGGTACCGCGCAAATCGCCCCCCCTCAGGTCGGCACCCTTCAGCGTCGCATGTGAGAGGTTGGCTCCAGAGAGGTCGGCACGATTGAGGTTCGCACCACTGAAGTCAGCTCCTTGTAAATTAGCCTCCCTGAAGTTCACACGCCTCAGATCCGTCTGGGCTAAATTGATCTGCGGCAGCACTATCTTCTGGAGATCAGCTCCGACCAGGCTCGTGCTTCCCTGCAAACCATCGCGGATAAAGGTCGCAGGCAAGCCGTTGTGACTGAAAAACTTCACCATGCTGACCTGCTGATCGGCATTTAAGGTTTTCAATACCTGGCCCAGCCGTTGTTGTGCGATCTGCGAGACCTCTGGATTGTCGGTAAGCAGCGTGAGGAAGTAGGTCTGGAAGACCATCTCCTGCATCATCGCCATCCATTGCTTTCCACTCTGGTCCTGCGCGTACATTTGCCAGGCGGCAAGGCACAGACTGAGCAACATTGCGAAAACCAACGCGGTGACAATTTGACCTGAAGTATTTCCTCCGCTGAGAAGATTGATGAGGAAGGCGATGATCGCAGCAAACAAACCAGAAAAAACAGCCAGTGTCGAGGGATGAGACACGACCTGGCTCATATGAAAAAGACGTTTCATAACCAGCATTTGCCTCCGAGGTTTTCTCTCAGTATATCCTCTCTCAGCTCAGGAAAAAAGCGCGCTGCCTCGGAATGAGGCTTGCTTGTCAACTCGTCCGAGAAGCAAGGAGTTTGGGCTGCCGCTCAATGGTTGGCAATTTAGTGCCAATTATTGAGCGGCACACATCGTCGAGAGAACGCAATAACAGCCGTCAAACGCATTGGTTGATCCCCTCCGCTGACTGAGAGAAGCGTTGAGGAGGGTTCCAATCAGTCAGTGGAGAGGGATCAACCCACGTTCTGTTACTTTTCCCAGGTTAAGGGCAACTGCTTTACTCCAAAGACGGACGAGCTCTTGATCGGAGATAATGGCGCATCGGACACGTGCCAGGAACCGGGCAGGCGGTCGAGCATCGTGTTCAGCGCAATCTTCGCCTCCAAACGTGCCAGGGGAGCCCCCAGGCAGAAATGGACACCACGCCCGAATCCCAGGTGCCGATTGGGCTCACGCTCGATATTGAACTGACTGGCATCGGGGAACTGAGCCTCATCACGATCCGCCGAGGCAATCCAGGCAAAGAGCAACTTGCCAGCTTCTATGCGCTGATCGCCTATCATCGTCTCGGTCGTGGTCCCGCGTATCGTGAGTTTGATCGGCGAGTAGTAGCGCAGGGCCTCTTCAAGCGCACCTGGCACCAGCTCGCGATTGGCACGCAGACGTTCCACCGCTTCGGGATGCTCATCAAGGCAGAGGATGGTATTACCAATCAGATTGGTCGTGGTCTCGTTTCCCGCGACCAGCAGCAGCACGCAGAATCCCAGCAATTCCTCGTTGCTCAGGCGCTCGCCATCTACTTCCGCCTGGAGCAGCGCGCTCACCAGATCATTCTGGGGATGCGCACGTCGCTCCTCAAAGACCTCGTTGAAGTAGGCTTTCATGCTGTCCATGGCCTGCATGATCGCCTGTGTTTCCTCTGGTGTCGATTCCGCCTCTCCCCCAACGGACGCATCAGACCACTGCTTGAACTCCTCGCGCCGCTCAGCGGGAACTCCCAATATCTCCGCGATGACGGTGATAGGCAGCGGATAGGCCAGATCCCTGATGACATCCATCTCACCCGATGCCAGCACCTGATCGAGCAAGCCATTGGTGATCTCCTGGATGCGCGACTCCATGTGAGCCACCATGCGCGGCGTGAAGGCGAGCGAGACGAGATTGCGCAACTTGCGATGACGTGGTGGGTCCATACGGAGCATGCTCGAACTGATCGGAGTGGCATTGCGGTACTCAGGTGGCAGGAAGCTGCTCTCATCGGATGAAAACGTCGCGTGATCACTGAGCACACGTAGCACATCATCGTAGCGGAAGATGTGCCATGCCTGGATATTTGGGTCAAAGAGCACAGGCTGGGTCTCGCGCATCTGACGATACCAGTCATAAGTGGCTGTGAGCTCTGCTCGCTTGGAATTAGCCTGCATATTCTTTCTTCTTTCCCTTTGTATTCTCTTCTACTTTATTGATGGAACATATCCCACGCACATGAGCAGATCCGGCCCTCACACGTGAAGCATTGCTCGGAGGCGCGGAGTACTGTCGTTGTGCGCGTGTTCCCTGTTGGTAAGCGTTGCGGGCGAACATCGGACCCGGACGTGGGCGTCAAGGCGCAGAGATCAAGCGTGCTTTTCCTGAATGTGCGAGGCTCACCATTAAGCCAAACCCTCACTCACGCCGTGTCCCCGCTTTTCGCCCACGTCCTTCCATGATGGACTCCTTCAAGAGAGCATCATCCCTCTGCTCTCTGCGTTAGAGCTCTCGCAGCACTTTTTGCGTCAAACCGAACAGCATCACCACAGCCAGCACAATCCCATCGATTGGGAAGATGATCACTGGACCATAATGGTTCGCCAGCACACCGGTCAGGATCGTCGAGACCGGATAGAGCCCGAATGAACTAAACATCAACAAGCCCATGACACGCCCCATCAGATGGCTCGGAATGTTCATTTGGACCGCAGTGAAGAACAGGACGCTGAAGCCACTGCTGGCGATAGCTGCAATCAGCATGCAGACCACAGCTCCTGGCACCCCTCCAACTGGCAGTAGCGCAAACATGGCGGCGATGATGAACCCTCCCAGGAGGATTATCAGTCCTTTGTGTTTGTATTTGCCCAACATGCCAACCAGGATAGACCCAATGAGCGCGCCGCCGCCCCACCCACCCATGATGAACCCAAATCCGCTCGCGCTCCCATGCATAGGACCCTGAACCAGCGCGGGCAGGGCCACCTCGATCAACCCGCCTGTCACCAGGCTACTCACAATGAACATGAACAGGGCAATCTGAATCAACCGTGAAGTGCGCAGAAATCCCCAGAAGCTGATCTGCGTCTCCGCGTCCTGCGCGCTGGCTTGTGGATGAGCCTGGCTTGTTTCGGCCTGGCTTGCATCGGGGGTGGCGTGTGTGGTCCCCCGCATCAGCGCGAGCGAGCCTGCCGAGACGAGAAAGGTGATTGCGTCGAGAGCCAGCGTTCCCGCCGATGTGAGCCCAGCAACGATCACGCCAGCAACTGATGAACCGATCAAGTTCGCGCCCTGCATTGAGGCCATCATCAGCCCATTGCCAGCTTGCAGCTCGTCTTTGCCCAGAATATCTGGCACCATGGACATGGATGCGGGGGTGAATGCGCCTCCCAGGGCACCCAGCGGTACCGCAATGGCGCAGAGCTGCCAGAGCGGAGGATGACCACCAAAGGCCAGCGCCGCCAGGACTCCCATCAACAGCAGGCGCAGCGTATCAGCAATCAACATGAGCCGCCGTGGGCGCAGGCGATCGGAGAGCCAGCCACCCGCCAGCATGCACAGCGCGCGGGGAATGCCGTAAGCAGACAGCACCACGCCCAACTCCTGCACATTGCCGCCCGTGGTCAGGATCAGCCACGGCAGGGCCACCATGTAGAGCGCATCACCGAAGGTCGAGATGGTCTGACCACCGAACAACAGGGTAAAATTGCGCTGTTTGAAGAGCCGCATCATCCCTCCAGCAACTGGTTTGGCTGTGTCTGGCTGCGTTGCGCTTTCCATCGAACCCTTTTGTGCGTTCGTTTCGTCTGTCTGCTTTGCTTGTTCCGGCGTGCTGGCCGGTGCGAATTCCTCTGGATTCAAAGTAGTTGACATGATCATTCCTTATTCTTGCTTATCTGCTCATTCTTCCTGGAAAACTCAGACACATCGCTTATGGTTCGCTTTCCACGGTGAAATGCACGCATTGCAAAGCATCAAGCTTTTTGTATGATTTCTATAGGTCTTTGACCTGAATGGAAATGTTGTGCATAATCTTTTCCTTATGAGAGAACAGTCACCTTCGAGACATCAGCCCCTATGCCTTTGAGGGCGGCATACGTTAACTTATCCATCATCGCGCCATCAAAGCGAATGGATTGGATGGCCCGCTTCAGAGACCAGATGCCCGTCTGGCGGAAAGAGACATTTTTGAGGGTCGCACCCTGAAACGACACATCCCTGAGTGCCGGCAGGTCAAACGTGACACCAAGAAAGGTCTGCCCATCCAGTCGCTGTCCGCTCAGGTCGGAAGAGGCAAAGTTCACACCGAGAAAGGTACAGCGTTCAAAGGTCGTTTTGCGCAGGTCCGTCTTGGTAAAATTGACATCCGTCAGCTTGATGTCGACGAATTTCGCTCCAACCAGTCCCGACTTGCTGAAGTTGGTGCGTACCAGGATGGCTTCGCTGAAGTTCGCATCCACGAGGTCAAGGACAGAGAAGTCGCAATCGGTCAGATTGGCGCGCGTGAAATTGGCTTCACGGACGTCGCTGCCCCGAAACGAGCTCCCGGTGAGGTCCGCGCCCGTAAAGTCAGAGCCACGCAACGCGCTGCCTTGAAAGTTGCTTTTCGGCGCAACCACGTCGGCGAAGTCGCTCTGTGGGAGATGGCTCGCGCTCAAGTTGGTAACCACCTGCCGCTCCAGCGAGTGGGAGAGGTTGGCGACCTCCCTGACGGTTTGCTCGATGTCGCCGATGCTCTCAATGGTCATGGCAAAGGCGGTCTCGTCATCCTTGCCCTCGGCTTTGAGCTCGCGGAAGCGCTCCTGTAAATCGGAGAGCAGATCCGCCTTTAATTCGGTCGTGCTTTTGACCTCATCGTAGGGAGCAAAGACGCCGTTGACATAGTTGGTCAATGTATCGTTCATATCAATACCTTTCCTTTACAAGAAATTCTTCAGCTACAAGAGGTCCTCTAGCACGCGCTTGGCGTACCCCCAGTTTCGTGTGTTGCGATCGTAGGTCGCTTTCCCTTTTTCCGTGATCCGGAAGTATTTCCTTCTCCCGCCCTGAGATTCATCACCCCAATGCCACTCGATATCCTCGTCTATCTCAAGTCGTCGGACGCTGGAATACATGGTGGCTTCCTTGAGTTCGTACTCGCCACCCGAGCGCTCAGCAATCAGTTTGACAATCTCGTAGCCGTAGCGGTCAGCTTCCGATAAGAGCCGTAAAATTATCGTATCGGTATGACCGCGTAGCAGATCGGACGTCAGTTTGTTTTCACTCATATATCATCACCTCGTATGGAGATTATACGATATAGTACTGTGATTGTCAATGTACTATTTTGATGATGATACTTTGCTCGATAAACCTGCGCTCGGTTCATTCTTTAACATCTCATGTGTCCATAACAAGCTTTGGTGTCGTCGTTTTGTACATCTTAGGATGTACAAAACGACTTTCTTCCACTATGGCAGTTGCTCCTCCTGGTCAGATAAGAACACATCTGTGTCCAGCGAGAGCAGATCGAGTCCGAGGCTTTGAATTTTCAGGAGAACTCGATAGAGCGCCGCTTGATCAACCAGTTGTCCGCGCAGCACTGTTCTACCGGAGGCCTCGGGAAAAATTTCAAGGGTCTCAAACCATTCCTGCCAGGATGGGTCCAGGTGTCCTTTTATAGCTATATGGCATCGCATGTACGGTACCATCCTCCTTCCGTTCAGGATGGTTGAAGTATATAGCCCCAGTGGGTGAGTTGTGATCGCCCAATAGGGTGGTTCTGAGAGGGTGAGAGGAAAAGAGGGAAGACTAGAGCAAAGAGTTGTGCCGTGCCACCTTGCTTGCCTCGACACGGTTGCGAACACCCAGTTTACGATAGAGACTCTGGACATGGGTTTTAACGGTATTAACCGAAATTACCAGGGCATTCGCAATCTCTGGATTGGAGCATCCAGAGACCAGCAGACGCAGCACACGTTGCTCCTGCTCACTTAGTGGCTCCAGGAGCCCCGGCATCTCTGCTGCGGACGGGGGATTCTTCGCATATGGCGTCTCAGCTTCCTGAGCAAAGGCTTGCAGGATGGTACGCGCAAAGAGGAGCAGGGAGGGCTCGCGCAATTCTGGCAGCAGCGTTCGCAGCAGAGCTTCTATGGCAGGGCCTTCATCCAGAAAGACGCGTTGAAAATTCTCTGGTTGTGCCAGTTTCAGGGCCTGGAGGAGCGAGGATCTGGCCTGGCTGTGTTGCTGGCAGGCAACATGGGCTAGAGCCTCCAGGATCTGGATGTTGAGGACGCTCCGCGCGCGTCCCTGAGATTGGGCCTTCTCTTTCCAGGAAGCTAGATCTTCCAATGCTATCTCTCCTCTCTCTTGCGCCATGTACAAACGCGCGAGGAGAAGCGCTTCTTCCTGCTGATACAAGAGTGGTAGGTTTTGCTCTTGTGCGAGCGATGGGGGACTAACTACCTCTTCCCTTGCCTGAGCCCATTGCTCTACGGCGGCCAGATTTCCCTGTGCCAGTTGTATCTGTGCTCGACATGTGCGTATGGTGCTCAAAGGGCAGGGAAAACGTGTATGCTTTTCCCATTTTAAAAGTAGATCTAGTGCCTGTCCAGGCTTTCCAGAAGCACATAGCAGACGAACCTGAATGAGCGCACCTGATGCCAGGACGTGTATCTCTTGCTCCGGTTTCTCTCTCAATGTCTGCGCCTGGGACAGATACCGCCACGCCTCGTTCATCTCATGGTGTTCATACGCAAGCTGCGCCAGGCAATAAAAGGCCCAGGAGACGAAGAACGGCTCGGTGTCCCCTGTTTCCAGGAGAAATTGCTGTCGGACAAGACTTTGATCTTCATCGATGTGACCAAGCGCTTGATGGAAGAAGTGTGAGGCCCTGCGCAGCTCGCCTTTTTCCAGGCACACCTCACCCAGGAAGAGAGTTGCCCCGAAAGCGCCAGCATGATCGCCGAGTTTTTTTAGCTGCCCGTACCCCTCAAGAAGGTACTCCCAGGCCATCTGCACCTCACCCACAAGCAAAGCTTCAATGCCTCTGGTTACAAGATTATTAGGATACATGAGATTGTGTTCTGTCAGGAATGGTTGAGCCTGGTGGGTCAACGCAAATACATGCATCAGGTCTTCTTGAAAGAAGGCCAGGACCGCGTGAAGTTGCAAAGCGTCCCCGCGCCGTTCCCACTGTTCTCTGGCCTCAAAACCCTGCTCTGCCCACTGGAGGAGCTGCTCAGAACGTGTCCAGGTATCAGATGACCGCCGATCGGTCGTAAGCATCAAAGCCAATGTTGATTGGAAACAGAGTTCAGGTTGGGCTTGCAGCACCTCATCTGATATGCGTCTTAGCCAGGAGCTGACCAGGGGATACTCATTGCGAAAGTTATGAGGAGCCACAAAACGCTCAATTAACACCGTTGCACGGGAAAAATGCTCGCCCTTGAGAGCTGCTTCAATCGCTTCCGGCAGTAGCCGCTGTTGCTCATACCATTGGCTCGCCTTATTGTAAAGCTCACCCACAGCGGTTGCTCCCAGGCGGCGGCGAGCTTCGTGCTGCATTGCCTGCGCCCACATGGCGTGATAGCGATACCACTGTCGACTCTCGTCGATGGGTTGGAGAAAGAGATTGGCCCGTTCCACCTGTTCAAGCAGGCGGTGACTATCCTCTCTTCCTGTCAGAGCATCGCAGAGCGAGGCACTCAAAAGGTCGAGCCCGCTGGTCTGCAACAAGAAGTCTTGCAACACTTCAGGCTGACTTGCGAGGACCTCTTCGCGCAGATAATCAAGCAAGAAACGTTGACTGCCGCTCAGTTTTTGCACATATGCGGACGGGTCGGCATGTTTCTGGAGAACGAGGGCAGCCAGTTGCAGGCTGGCAATCCACCCCTCGGTGCGAGCTTGTAGCAACGCGACTTCCGTCTCCGAGAGGGCAAGCCCCATGCGCTGAGTGAGGAAGTCCTGCGTTTCTTCTTGAGTAAAGCGCAACTCGTTATTGCGGACCTCTCCCAGGTGCCCACGCACACGGAGACGGGCGAGAGGAAGATCTGGATCGGTGCGACTAGCGATGAGCAGATGCACATGTGGCGGTAGGTGCTCCAGCCAGAATGTTAACGAGGAGTGAATCGTTGATTCATTGATGACGTGATAGTCATCCAGAATTAGCAGAATGGGCGAAGTCTCCGCGTGCTGGCCGGCCAGTTCATTGAGCAAGGCTGTCAAACTGGTCGCGAAAGGAGCAGCCGCCCGTAGCAGGGTGAGCGCGCGTTCCCCAATCGCAGGTCTGCATCGGCGCAGGGCTTCAATCAGCGAGACCCAGAAGCGCATCGGATCATTGTCCATTTCCTCCAGAGGGAGCCAGGCCACTGATTGAGGATGCCTTTGCACCCATGTAGCAAGCAAAGTGGTCTTTCCCCAACCAGCGGAGGCAGAGAGCAGAGTGAGCGGGCGAGAGAGGGCGGCATCTAAAGCTGCGAGCAACCGCTCTCGCACAACAAGTGTGGCAGGTAAATGTGGTGGAGAGAGCCTGGTCACTACCATCATGAGGCTGGGATCATGGAACTCATGGCCTGGCTGCACAGTGCTGGAAGGGATCTCTTTTCCACCATGCATGGTCTGTAAAGAAACAGGAGAAGCAGGCAGATGTGAGGGCTGTAGCGAAGACTCTTGCTTACCCTCCTGGAGGTCCTGGGCCACCGCCTCTAAACGCGCAAGCGTCACGTTCTCACTGTGTCCGAGATAGCGCTTGCGAGTACTCCCTGAGCTTGTGTGGTAGGCATACCAGTAGCCGCTGCCGCGTGAGCGGGACTCTTTAAGCACATTGAGGTGACCAGATTGCCCTTGGAAAGCAAACGAAGTATGGGCTGTCAGCCAAGCGTGCCACACCTCTTCGTTTCCGGGCATGATCGACTGTGGTGGATATTCGGGCGCATGGAGAACATACATGTGGTCTTCGGCAGACCACACGAGCACGTAAGTAGGTGATTTTGGCATAGGCTCCTTGTCCACAACAAATATCTTCCCCAACTCCCCAACATCGATGAGTATAGCACGTCTCTTGAAGCTGCTACAAGCAGTCATCAGACCCGGAACTTGTCGGAGAATGCTTGATCAAGAATAGTGCTTCTCGGTCAAGTGTTGCGCACCGCCATGCTCACGTTCGTTATTGCCAACACTCTTGCTTAAGAAACAATGAGAGGGAACCTCTCCATTCGCTGGTTATTCCCTCTCAATCTGATTAGCTATGCTTCTCTGGGTAATAATGCATCTATATACCTTAAAAATGCACTATTGCTTATTATCAGTAATTTTGCATTCTAATATCACCGAAGGCCCATCATTCATGGATTCACGGTAACGCTAAGAGCCATGTGGAAGTTGACAGAGGAACTTGCTGAGCTGTTTGGGCTCTCTTTGCCTCTGCCTTTGAGTAAGAATGATTTACACACCTTTTCCGCAATTCGGCGACCATCAAAGATTTATGGTCGCTGTAACACTTTCTTCTTCCACTCCAGGTTCGCCTTGATCTGCCTGGCACTCTTGCCGTAAAAATGCTTAACATCGTGCTCAATCTCGGCATTGTAGGATGCCCAGAGGTTGAGATGACCCAGGAGCATATGATGGTGCTTGCCTCTCACCTGACAGAGCGTGATCAGGTTGCTCGGGTCAAGCTCCAGTTCTGGGTGAAGGTGGAAAGGTTTGATATGATGGACCTGGACTTTTTTGCCCTTATAGCCACAGGCTCTACAGGCAGGTTCTCGAAGCAGGTGCTCATCCTGCACTCTGGACCATTCACCACTTCGTTCCTTCCCATGTTTTTTTGCGATTCGTGCCCCATGGTCCCTTCCTCGTCTTCTCCTGGGCACGATGGCCTCATGATGTCTCTTGCGACGGTGCCTGCGACGTCGCCCAAGAAGGAGCCAGAGCACAAAGAGCAGGATGAGTAAGAGAAGGGCTCCGATTGCCACGATTTGTGGAGAGAAAGGCATGTCTTTCACCTTTTCGTTGAAATAGGAGAGCGCTTCCGAAGCCTTATAGGTAACGTGACGATGAACGAAGTTTACAGGGATTCTCCTCTTTAACTCTCGGCGTTTCTGAAAAAGTGTCGTTCACGTTCCCACCAGGAAGAAAAGGCTCACTATTGACAGCCAGATCTTGCAAGAAGCCAAGGAGATTGCCCCAAGGATTCAAAATTGAATCACACAGCTCGCCCTGAGATGCGCTTGCTATGGCTACACGTGATTCCCTGCTCCGTTTGGACCTGCGCCCGTCTGCTTGCCAGATCGTCCACCTCCAGACGCAACCAGCCTGCGGATTCTGGTGTTCCTTCCGCTCGTTGGAGCCAGCTCATGAGGGCGAGGTCCCATGCGTCGGAATCCTCGCGCGGCTCAACATCAGGTTCGCGACCAAACAAATGTGCATAGAAATCACTTCCTGCCTCGATATCAGGCCCTTAAACTGTTGGGTTATCCCTGTAAAACGGCTCTGTGTAGGCATAGAAGGCCCCCCGAAAATCATTGTTATTGAGTATATCACAATTGGAGATCTGCTCGAAGTGCATGACACCGGCAATGATGAAGATGAGCCAGATATGGTGGTAGATTTGCAGAGGAATGGCGTTTTTGTCACCATTGCTTGATACTGTTTTCAGAGCTTCTCAGTTTTTCCGTCTCAAAAACATGTACCATAATCAAAGTTTCATTTTCCGAGAAGTGAGAGGAGTATCTGAGCAGGGGAGCGTGACCTGGAAGGTGGAACCTTGTCCAACCTCGCTTTCTACCGTGATGGTCCCTCCATGATATTTGATAATTTCCGCGACAATGTAGAGGCCCATGCCTAAACCAGGAATGGCCGTGCTGTTGGCACTCGTGACGCGATAGAAGCGGTCGAAGATCTTGTCGCGCTGCTCCTGGGGAATACCCAGGCCATGATCTTGCACGCGAATGCTTACCGTGTTGTGTGTCGCGCTCAGGTCAATCTCGACGGTTCGTACGCCTGGTGAATATTTGATGGCATTGCTAATGAGATTGATAAAGACCTGTCCCAGCCTATCCTTATCACCCAGAAGCACACAGGGAGCTGAGCTATGCAGTACAAGTGTATGTGTCGGGGTTATATGCTGCATCGTCTCTACCACCTCGCGCAGCAATGCCTCAAGCTCAACCTGCTCCCGGCGATATTCCAGGCGTCCAGCCTGCATCTTCGACACATCGAGGAGTTCGTTAATGAGGCGTTCGAGTTGCTTGATGGGCCCCTCCACATGAGAGAGGAGTGCGGCGGCCTCAGTGTGTTCCTGACGTTGCAGACGCCTGCGCACCAGTTGTGCTTGCATCTTTAAGGCTGTGAGCGGTGTCTTGAGTTCATGGCTTGCCATGCTGATAAAAGCGTCCTTGCGTTGTTCAAGTTCTTGCCGTGCCGAGTTGTCCAGCACAAAAGCGATAATTTGCTGAGGGTGATGTTGTAAGCGGATTCCCGCTATGAGCACGGGAAGGCGGCTACCATCCTTGCAGGTGTATTCCTTCTCGTAAGGCGTCCAGTATTGCCGTGCAGCAAGTTCTTGATGTGCCTGCTGCGTGCGTTCCTGGTACTCTGGAGGCGTCATGCGCCTCCAGTACATGTCCCCGTTGCACAGGTCTTCGCGGGTATAACCTGTCATGCGCAAAAAGGTATCGTTCGCGTCAACAATGCGCTCGCCTTCGCTAATAATGATACCAATAATAGTTGAATTCATCAGGGCATTGGCCCGTTCCTGGCTTTGACGCAAAGCCTCTTCAATGCGCTTCTGGTCGTGAATGTCGGTGCTGGTGCCAAACCACTTGACGACGTGACCCGCTTCATCGCGTATCGGTAGTGCCCGCGTGAGATACCAGCGATACTCGCCCGTCCGTGCATCCTTGAGACGATATTCGTTTTCATAGATCTCACCTGTTCTAAGCAACTGATGTCGAAGTGCCAGCGTGTGCTCAATATCATCAGGATGGACAAACTCGCGCCATAGATCGTCCCCTTCGAGATGCAGATTGGCCTGCGTCACGTCGCGATAGCGCTGATTGGTATAGTCAAGACGACCATCGGGCCACATGGTCCAGACCAGTTGCGGCACTGTTTCGGCCAGCACGCGAAAGTTTCGCTCACTAGCCGCAAGTTGTTGCTCGGCCCGCTTGCGAACATCAATGTCAGTGCAGGTTCCTATCCAGCGTCGGATGACGCCACAGCTATCACGTAGGGGCATGCTTCTAGCAAGAAACCAGCGATACTCGCCCGTCTTTCCATTACGGATGCGGTGCTCTATGGCATAAGGCATGTTGGTCTGATATGCTGTGTGCCAGGTCGCCAGAACGTGTTCTCGCTCATCAGGATGGAGCATGTTGACCCAACCATCTCCTTGTAATTGTTCGAGCGACATATTGGCATAGTCGCACCACGTCTTGTTACAGTATTCGCATGCACCATTAGGATACATAGTCCACACAAATTGCGGAATCGCCTCAATGAGGGCGCGCAATTCATTCTCAGCTTGCTTCTTGTCGTGAATATCGGTGCTCGTACCGAACCACTTCACCACGTGGTCTGTTTCGTCGCGTATCGGTATAGCGCGGACGAGGAACCAGCGATAGGTCCCCGTTTGACCATCTTTGAGACGGTGTTCACTCTCAAAGGGTTCGCCGGAATCGAGGGTCTGTTGGCGCCGAGAGATGATACGCTCACGATCGTCTGGATGCAAGAATGCGCGCCATCCGTACCCTTGCAGTTGTTCAAAGGGAGCCTGTGTACAGTCGCAGTAGCGCCGATTACAGTAATCGAGACGGCCATCGGGCAGTGTGGTCCAGACCAGTTGCGGCACTGTTTCGGCCAGCACACGAAAATTCCGCTCACTGGTCGCGAGTTGCTGCCTGGCCCGTTTCTGCTCGTCAATGTCGGTGTAAGCACCAATGTAGGCAATGATTTTCCCTCGCGCGTCTTTGTAGGGGATGGCTTGGCTCAGAAACCAGCGATACTCGCCAGTCGCACCGTGGCGCAGGCGTATCGCGATTTCATAGGGCAAACCTGCCTGAAGAGCTTCTTGTCGTCTATGCAGAGTCCGTTGCTGATCATCTGGATGGATGTATTGTAGCCATTCATTTTCCTGTATCTGCTGCATGGATAGCCCTGTATAGTCACGCCAACGCTGGTTACAATAGCTGATTTGTCCGTCTGGTTGCCCAATCCAAAGTAACTGCGGAATGGTATCGATCATGGCGTAAAGCTCAGGGCTTACCTGGGGATGTGCTTTCTCCTCGCGGAAGCGCAGCACAAGACCAGCAGCAGTGGGGGAGACCTGCACATGGAACCAGGAGTGAGTGACGGATGAAGCGTACTGAATCTCAATGGGCGTTTGTGCTTGTTCCACGTTGCGTACAGCCTGATAGAGTGAGGGCGCAACCAGTTGCGGCACACATTGCCAGAACCGCTTGCCCGCGATCGTCGCTGAAGTGCCTCCGGCGAAGGTGCGCGCCTGTGCATTCACATAGGTAATCCGCTCGTTCTTATCGAGGAGGAACACCGCATCGGGCAGCGTATCAAGAATGGTGGTAAGCGTCTCACTGGGAGCGAGCGTCAGTTGCCGAGTGCGACGGGCATGGAATCTCTTCATAGCGTATCGATAGCCTTTTTACAGAATCCACGTAAAGACATCTGACGACGAGAGAGACTTGATAGTGTTGGGCAGAGTGTCGATGTCCGAAAACAGACTGGTACGTTACTAATCGACATTTTCTTTGCTTTTTTCAATCGATCGCAAAGGGGAAAAGCGCATCATTTCTACGCGCGCGAATTCAATAAATACCCGAATTACATTTTGATAAGTTCTGCGGGAAGTGACGCCTGCTCCACAGGCGGAAGGCAAGCGAAAAGCTTGCTGTCTGCGGCGAAAATAGTATTTTGTTGAGGTGCGTATCGCATTGTGATCCAATAAAAGAGGGCTGCAAAGGAAAAAGAAGGCAACGGTGAGGCAAGGGCCTTGTTCTGCACGAAAGGAGCGTATTGATCCTGGGCAGCCCTGACAGATCTATGCCGAAACATTGTTCTCGATCCAGCGGAGGCTCGCGAACCACAAGTTCTCCAATGCACGCACCTGACCGGAGATCCAGCAGGCACACTCGACCCTGATGAATGGCAGTTTTTTAAGAAGTGACCTGACTACGCAGCGCGCAGGATGCACAAACCTGTTAACCCGATTCAACTGCCCATTCCAGAATTCGAGCAGCACACGCTGCGACAGTGAACAGGCTAGAGTGTGCTCAAAATCTCTGCCCCTTGTCGAGTTACCATCACCGTATGTTCAAACTGTGCTGCCCAGCCGCCGTCTCTCGTCCGAACGCTCCATCCATCTGCATCAACTTTCACTCGTGCAGATTTCTCAACCAGGGTGGGTTCAATCGTAATCACCAGTCCTTCTGGGATTACCGGCCCAGTTCCAGGATGACCAACGCTTGGCACGTCAGGCTTTTCGTGCATAACATGGCCTAAGCCGTGTCCAATATATTCGCGTATGACGTCAAAGCCGTGTGCCCAAGCCACACGCTGGATCGCGTATCCAATATCGCCAATATGATTTCCTGGCCGTGCGGCCTGAATGCCAGCCATCATAGCCTCGCGTGTTGTCTCGATCAGATATTGATGCTTTAGAGCGACCCTGCCAACAGCAATGGTAATCGTCGAATCGCCAGCATACCCATCTAACAGCATTCCTGCATCAATACTGAGCACATCCCCTAGCTTCAACTTCTGCTTGCCTGGTACTCCATGGACAGCAACATCATTCACTGACGTATTAATACAGCCTGGGAAACCTTCTTCTGTTGCAAAGACGGGTATTGCTCCTAGTTGGGCGATGTAGCCCATCGCGTAGTCGTTGAGATCACCTGTTGTTACTCCTGGACGAGCTAGCGCCGCAAGATTTTGTAAGAGCTTCGCTGTTGTTTGATTCGCTCGTCGTAAACCATCTTTCTCTGCATCTGTGATAGCGACCAAATTCTTTTTCTCCTTCTGCAAAGACTCCTAAATTTCCGAAAGAAACCAGAGATTGTAGTATACCATTGAGAAGCCGTATGTGCGAATGAACAAGAAATCGGTTGATCCCGACCAGCAGGAAGACAGCATATGCCTTTTATCCCTCTTTTTTCGTCACGGGAAGTGCCAAAAAATGTGCAAGACCCAGTATCATGTAGGGATCTCTTCTATGTCGAAGAAAACCATTGCGATCTGGTTTCTCTTGTGTGTACTTTTGCTCTTCTTGCATCTTGACGGGTTCGCGATTTCACTACTGCATGGCTTTACGGACAGGATTACCCAGCGAAGTGTAAAGTACTTGTGAATTCCCCGGCGGGCCTGATAGGCCGTGAAGGTGAAAGGATCTCTATTCTCCTGTACACTCTATATCTTTATTGCCCATTATTCTACTTATGTTAAATACGCGAAAATTTACTTTTCATACCTGTTTTACCACTCTTGTAGTGAGAGGCGACTGAGGGAGTGGCTATTCTTGAGCGGAAACTGAAGAACCATTCCTGGTGACGAGAGTTCACTTTTGTAAGCTGTTTGGGGAAGGTATTCAGGAACCTTCTTGAGAAGCTACAGCAATATTCACAAAAATTGAGCTATATGATAAGAGCGCTTGTGTCACGCTCCCCGAGATGAGGTGATGGGCAAGGTAAACCAGAACGTGGTTCCCTGACCAGGAGCGCTCTGCACCCCAACGCTCCCCTCATGCCGTTCAATGAACACTCGGCACAAATAGAGAGGCAATCCGAAACTCAGATCCAATTCATGCTGGATAGCACTGCCTTTGGCGCGATAGAAGCGGTCCCAGATATGATCAAGCTCTTCTCTCGCAATGCCTGATCCCTCGTTATGAACTGAGACGCGGGCAAGCGATTCCGCAACTCGTAACAGCACTACCACAGGCTGTCCTGAGGGGCATGGGTGAGTGCATTCGTCAGATACGTATCGAGCACATGCTTGATTCGCCCAGCATCGGCGAGGATGGGCACGCCTTGCTCCAAAGGCGGAACATCCAGCACGATAGTGTGCTCTGGCGCAGCGTGTTGCTGATTGGTCACCACCTCTCTGAGCAGGGCCCCCAGGTCCTCAGGGATCAAGGACAATGTGAGTGTATTGGTCTGGATCCGTGCATCATCGATTAAGTCATTGATCATCTGCTGCTGAAGCTGGGTACTCTGCGAGGCGGCTGCTAGAGGTTGCTGAGCGTGAGTAAGAGGTTCTTGTATCTGAGCGAATGGAGAAGCAAGCTGTTTTTTGAAGGTCTCCAAGCGGCGCTGTGCTAATTGCAGATTCCCCATAATCCCCGTCAGTGGGGTGCGCAGTTCATGGGTAGCCAGGGTCAAGAATTCGCCGACCAGGCGATTTACTTCGCGCTGGGCAAGTGCTCTATTCTTTTGCCCTTCCTGGGCAGAGAAACCATGAATGCCATCGATGACCAGCATAGTCTGCGCTGCGACGACTTTCACCAGCGCGATCTCCTCTGGTGTGTACGCTCCCTCCGAACTCGCTTTGATGACCATCAGCGAACCAACCCACTCGTGCTCCAGAAACAGAGGAACGATCAGGATCGTCTCTGTGTCATGAGACACAGAGTAAAGAGATGCCGGAAAAGGCAGTTGTTTTCCTAGACGTTCAATGGTGTGCAACTGTTCATATGCAAGCACCACTTCCTGATGGGCGCCCAGGCGAGCGTATGCCGCGTCGTCGAGCACTTCTGAGGGATGGAAGTTTCCCCCAATGTCCCGCCAATACCGTTCTTGTTCAGCGGTCAAGCCACTCCCTGCGACAAAATACAGACGGCCCGTTCGATGACCGTGCGCGAGCATTTTCACCCTGGGACAGTCAAGGACAGAATGGATGACATCCACCACCTGCTGGGCCACGAAGAGCACCGGAGACGAGAGGAGGAAGGTTTCTTCTGGCAAGACACATTCCATCTGCTCGGGAATCTGCGCAATCGCGGTGAGCAAATCCAACATCGATGCGTGAACACGGTGGAGATAGGAGATTTTATCCCCCCAATGAAAGATGGAGACGGTTTCTTCTGTATCGCGCCCTTGAGCACTCACGGGAAAGGTGCGAACTGTGACCGATACCTTACGCTCGGAAGGCAGATGCAACAGCAGTGTCTGTTCTGGCAAATCAGCTCCTGCTGTCCCGGCAAGCGCAAGGTTCATCGACCATTTCTCTGAGGAGGCACATGGTGGCTGCTCATCAGGGCGGATGTAGGAAGTGAGAAATTGCTGGTAGTCTCTTCCTTGGCATTGAGCTTCGGAGCTCACTTCAAAGAGTTTACGAGCAGCGGCATTAATCCGTACAATCGCCTGGTTGTGATTACAGACAATGAGGCTCTCCGGGAACGATTCCCAGATGGCTTCCAATTGGTTGAGTCGTTGGCGTGCTTCCTCTAGAGGGCGAGCATGAGGAAAGTGCTTCCCCCTCAGCATTCCACTCCATTTCGGTGTGCACGGTGAGACATGTTGCCATCTTTTCCTCACCTGGAAGCTCCTTTTAGAAATGCTCAATCGGGTTGCATGCCGAGAAAAAGAGAACTCACATACCATTATTGTATACGTCGTGGAGAAAAGCTGGCAATCTCATCACACACAAGTTGCCAGGGCGAACACGCTGGTTTACAAGACTGGCTGAAGAATGCGGTGGCGCAACCTTTGCGAACACCGTTGTATGGCTCTGTGAAGCAATTCATGACTCATGGGCTACTTTGGTGAGGAGAGATGACGCTCTTGCATAACGCAATCAATCCGAAACCATCTAACAAAGGTGTTGCAATCTCACCTTCTCGATGCCTTTGAGAATCTTTTTTCTCGAAAAGAGTACTAAAGAGCCCTGGAATGACTTCTTTATTTCCCGATTTCGACAAAACCGAGCCGGGTATATAACCCGCATATGTTTGTGTCTTAGCAACAAGAGTGCCGAGAGGGGAAACTGCGTATTGGTCAACCGAGCCTTTACAATGCAAGTACTCCCTGGATACTCAATTTCCCCACGAAAGACCATTGGCGCGATAACTCAACGATGGAGTATCTTGAGAAAAGTAACTTCTCATGAAGCCAACGCACATAGATTCTACACCATTGTATCTCATGACAGAGTTTCGCCAGTAATCAAGTCAGATTACACTCTCCGTTTTTTTGCGTGAGAGAGCATCCAAGCACAAGCCGTACTCTCTGTCATCGATCGCGAAAACCGGCGTTTACTTGTACATTGACTCGCACATCTATTTGGTTGCTCGCCTGGGTATTCACCTGGGTTCCAATCGTATCCCCCTGATTTTTCGTCGAATTTCCGTTATTGTCTCCGCTACTACTGGAGTTGTCTTGAATGTACCCCCGGTTATGACCCTCATTCACACTGCTCTCCTGTTTGTCTCCCCCAGAATACCCGCCGCTCACATCGCCGTTTCCTGGGGAAGGAAAGTCGCTCGCTTGTGTGTTTACCTGCGTTCCTAGCGTGCGTCCTTGATTGCGCATGAAATTTCCATTGTTATCTCCGCTATTGCTGACGTTGTCTTGAATATATCCCCAGTTATGACCCTCATTTACACTATCTTCCTGTTGATCCCCCCCAGAGTACCACTTCCCATCCTCTCCGTTCTTACTAGACCCTCTTATGAACGAAGTTGTTGCTTTGGAACGGATGTGGGCTGTCGTCAGCCTTGAAGAGGCCAACACCGTTGAGGTTGTACTGAACAACAATACCATTGCCAGGAATTGGCTTACCATCATGCGAAATACGCCTTTTTTCTTGAATGCGGGAACCATGCTCCTCTCCTTCTCTTCCCATTCCAATCGCACACTGAGAGAGACCAGTGCACAAGGGAACTCGTGATTGACAGCGGTCTCAAAACAAAATACATCTATGATTTGACTCAATGAGTATCAAACCCTCTTTATAGAGTATAAAGGCGTTGCGTACTCTCTGGAGGGGTTCAGACCGATGTACGGATAAAGAATCGGCTACGTGCAGCACTTATCAGTAATCTTATACATTTTTTTGCGTTATGGGCGGACAAATGGAAGAATACATCTTTAGATTGCTAAAGGTGATTTCGGTTGGTGAATTGTCGGCAAGAGCAGCGAGGGCAATGGGTGAAGACGAGGTATAGGAATTATTGTCATCTGACGTTTGCCCAAGGAAGATATTATTTACATAGAATTTAAAATGGTGACCACATGTGATGACTGCAAGCGTGTTTTTCCCACCCATTTTAATAGCCGATGAGGCGGTCCAGTCGATTAAGGCATTCGCCTGCCAATCCACGCTTGAGATCTTAAACTCTCCGGCGCTGCTGATTTCGAAGAGATACCCTCCATACACCCCACCGTTGTCTTGGAAACGAACAAAGATGCCTCCGCTATGCCCCCGGAGGATTCGCATATCGACGGAAATCGTCGAATTGGTATAGGAAGTCCTGGAAGCTACGCACGCATGCTGGTTGTGTTCGTCGTCTTGCGTGACATGGTATCCATCCTCGTGAAATTGGCACCAGTTATCCTGAACCCAGCCCTTACTACTGGTATTGCCCTGGTTTGGATCATTCAACGTATCGCTATACTCGGGAGCATTCTGGGTAGCGTCGGTGAGGGATATGTGAGAAACGGCGGTTGCCTGAGCTTGCGCCAAGGCTGTTGCCGTTGGGGCAACAATGGCGGTGGCTGTTTGCTGAACTTCCGCAGTAGCTGTTTGCTGAGCATCACCAGGGCCCGCTTGGCCTGATCTTGTGCGTGTTGTTGTGGTTGGAACCTGTGTCTCTGTGTGAGTCGTGGTGGTGGGAGCATTGGTGACGTCCGAGTCCAGATGAAGTGAGGTAAAGATAAGGCTCGGGATAGCGCAACAGAGAAAAGGTACGAGTATCAGGAGGGTGATGACTATGGTCCACGTTTTTCTTCGAGAAGTCGATGTATTTGGTGGAGGAAAAGGTCTTCCTGGAATAGGGAATGGCACGCCCAAAGGCGCAGGTGGGAGTGTACGCACGGGCGTCAAAAGTGGGTGTGGAGAAGCGAGCGTGTCAGTAGAGTGCAATGTCTGCGAAGATGCAGGCTGCTGATACGTGGTGGGTGAGGGTGTTGGTGGGGGTGGAACTGATGGGACTATTAAGGCCTGGGAAGATTGGATAACATCATCTGGACTAGCCCCTTCCAGCGCTTTCACAAAGTCTGAGACACAATGGAAGCGCTGCTCTGGATCTTTTGCAAGTGCTTTGAGGATGGCGGAGACAATGTATTCAGGCAAAGAAGGTATTAGTGTACTAGGGGAAGCTGGTTGTTGATGAATATGCTGATTCATCAGAACCCCTAGATTGCTCGTATGAGGGAAAGGCATATGCCCGGTGAGAAGATAATAGGACATCACCGCCAGCGCGTATTGATCGGATGCATAGGTTGCGCGTTGAGTCCATTGCTCTGGTGGCATGTAGGCAGGCGTCCCACGTACGACCGTTCCGGAAGTTGTTGGGGCATTCATGACCGTTGCCGTTCCAAAGTCGGTAAGCATGAGATGAGGATGACTGGCGGAACCCTGCTCTGAGAGCAGAAAATTCTGGGGTTTGATATCACGATGAAGAATATGATGGTCATGTGCATATTGAAGCGCGTCTGCTGCTTGGCGCAGGAGGGGAAGAGCCTCTGATAAAGGAAGTGGGAGAGGATGATGCCTCCTCAACAGCCATTGTTCAAGCGAGCCTTGTGAGCAGAAGGGCATCACCATATAGGAGATTCTCGTCCCCTGGACATCTTGCTCATTATATTCATATAAAGGGAGAATGTGAGGATGGCTAAGACGGGAAATAGCTTGAGCTTCATGTTGAAAAAGATGGAGCATTTCTTGCAAATTATGTGTATCTGTGGTAGCAAGAAGATCCATACGTAATAATTTAATGGCTACCTGACGAGAAAGATGCAGATCCTCTGCAAGGTAGACCTCTCCCATACCACCACTCCCGATGAGTTGGGTAAGTTGATAGTGACCGATCTCAAGTCCCAAAAATTGCATACTGTCGCACTCCATGCATCTAATAGAAAACACCAAAAGAGTGTAAGAATAGGTACCTTTCCTCTCGAAACAGGACAAACCTTGCCACGACTTTGGTAACGACACCATAGTGGTTTCCGTAGTGTTTCACACACTCGAACCAGGCGAAACAGGGCTGATCTTTTTACAGACATTTCTACATAGGGCTATTATTCAGGCTCTGGCAAGGTTCGATGAGGATTTGTCGTAACTTTATTGGTCGATAGCAGAGAGCATAAGGCAGGGGAGCAAACGAGGGCAAGGGTCATATGACCTATAGATATTGTTGAAAGAATAATTGATTTGGGTTTGAGGCCCACAAGGGGCAAGAGCATAGGGAGCCTTGTTTCTCTGCCACCCTTGAAGTGAAGAATGGTTGAGGTAAGACATCTTTACTATTCCCTTGATCCCATGATTCCTCTCATTGTACTATTTGCTCAAAGGTCCTTGCTACTCGTTAGCAGGATGGGAAAAATCTAGATTCTCAACGTAGAGCCACTCTATTTTTTCTTCATACATATCATTGCCATCCTTCACTTCATTCGCTTACTTTATACCTATGCTTCATAGGGGAAAAGGAGTAATGCATCCCCTCCGTTGCCATCTTTCCGAACACTGCCTGTTCACACTCGCTGAAGAACCAGTGTGTTCGCTCCACCTCGTCACATCCCTAAGCTCAAACCTTTGTATTCACACCACGACATCTTACATTGCAGGGAAGGAAATCGTAGATGTTTGGACTATTTAAGAAGCGCTTGCCGCTATTGATTGGTATACTCGTCGCGCTGGTGGCTCTGGGGGTAGCCATACCTACCTCTATACGGCTATTCGCAGCAAACAATACAACGCTATCCATCGATATGAACTCAAACAACGGCAACGTGAATCCCTTTGTCTGGGGAGTAAATGCTCCAGATAAGTATCTTGCGTGGGCGGGAAACCCAACCACGATTCAACGTATCCGCGACGCCAATATCAAAATGGTGCGCGTTGGGGCTATTCAGTACGCAATTTACCGAGGAGCGCCAATGTGTAGCTCGCCAACGGTTTGTAATTTTACCCACATGGATGCGGTTCTCAAAAGCGTCTTTGACGCGGGAGCGGAGCCACTCTTCGTCATCGCAGGCTATCCAGGAGGCATCGCGGAGCATGACTGGAAGAGCTACGCCCTCTTTATGAAACAGGTCATCAATCGCTACAATGTTCAGCTTGTCCTGGGCCATAAAGTACGCTACTGGGAGATGTGGAACGAGCCGACAAACGAGCAGGATGGCAAAATCACCGATAAGGCCGATTGGGCCAACTTTGTCAAAATCGTAGGCGGCGCGATGAAAGGCGTGGACGCAAGCATCCATCTTGTCGGTCCCGCAGCTCCCTGGGCCGATCTCGGTCAAGGTGGCGTCGTTGACTATGCCGCGAAAAATACCAACGACCTGCTCGATATTTTAAGCTGGCACGACTATGGCAAATATGAAGAGTCGGACGATCAGAAGCGCCTGACCGATACATCGCGCTATGCCGATGAAGTACACAAGGTTCAGGCAATCCAGAGCCAGTCTGGGAAACATTTCGGAACGGCCCTCACGGAATACAATATGGCCTGGAACAATCTGGCCAGCGGCAATAACCAGTTCTATCACACAAACTATGATGCCGTGTATGCCGCGAGCACCATTATGACTGGCATCCAGGCCAAAGCCGACATGTTCAACTTCTATGCTCTATCAGAAGCAGGGGATAACAATCTGGGCCTGCTCAATAATCAGAGCTTCGCCCCCTATACCCCCTATTACACCTTCTTCCTCTTTGGCAACCATACAGGAACCACCCTGCTCAAGAGTTCGGGTAAGAGCAGTATGCTCGACCTGGTGGCAAGCCGCTCGGCGGATGGGAAGAAGATCTTTGTCACGGTGGTCAATAAGGATATGAAAAACCAGCAGGCATTGACCATCAACTTAAACAGCAGCGTGAGCGGTCGTTATTCGGCCTATACGCTTGATGGGAGCACATTACCATTGAGCGGGAAGAACGGGACATATGCAAATGGGCAGTTCGCCTATACGATGTCTCCCCTCAGCGTCGTCTCTTTCGACATCGCGCTCGATGGCTCTCAGGGAGCGCCGACACCAACGCCAACCGTCGCGCAACCAACGCCTACACCTGTACAGCCAACGCCTACGCCTGTAAAACCGACACCTACTCCCGTGAAACCAACTCCTACCCCTACAACACCAATGGGCGACTATATGTTCTCGTTTGAGAATGGGACGAGCGGATGGGAGCCAAATGGTGACATATCGAAACTAGCAAGCAGCGCAGGTGTTGCCAGAGATGGCAAGCAATCGCTACTGGTTTCGCTGAACTCTGTCAATAGCAACGACTTCCCATTCGTGTTCAACGATACGCTACCCACCTCCCTCCCAGGTGGGAAAACGGTCACCGCCTATATTTACGCAGCGAAGGGGAGCAATATCAAGGCCACACTCTTTGTCATGGATCAGAATTGGAAATGGTATGGTGGCTCCTTTGTCGCCCTTCCCGCTGGAACCTGGTATCGCCTGAGCTATACCATTCCCGCCACAATGCCAGGCTCAGCCAGGACACTGGGTGTTCAGTTATACGGCGTTCAAGCGACCGTGTATATCGATGCTGTGACCTGGACTTGATGTACACATGCAGAAAATCGAGGCTTCTTTATTGGTTATTAGCGGCAGTTTCCGCTAATAACCATATTTCTCGTTATATGCCAATATTCTATTTTTGATACAATCAACATGAGAAAGGTTTTGTGATGGAGGAAGGATCTTCTGAGGCAATCTCAGATAAGAAGAGAATGGAAGAGCTACTCGATCAGTTGGGAACACGTTATGATCAATCGCAAGCTCAACTGGATAATCCAGCAATTATATCTTCCGCTCTCGTGAGTAAACCGTTGCAAACTGCCGGTACATGGCTTAGTGATCTCAAGAAAGCAGAGCAAGATCAGGGACGGGCAAGCCATAATAACGGACCGATCACCCAGGACCCGATGATCTCTAACCCCTTTCAAGCCCTAGATGAAAGGACGTTATCTCTTAACGATAAGGTCTCATCCCCTGGCATACCGTCAGGACAGATCACGCTCCCACCGCCGATCTCTCCGCAAATACCAGGCGTATGGGCAAGCAATCATGTTTCCCTCTCTGGCATACAGGGCACATCCACCACGTCAACGAAGTCAAAGACAAAAACGACGGGAAAGCTTGATGGGCAAGCGCAGGCAAGCACCCCCACAGTCGCGATGGCTGGTATCACCCCGTCCCAGGATGTGCAGGTTCCCCCAGCCGTGACACGTATCCCGCCAGATCCGCCGCGCAAAGTCTCCCGGCCCGGTAGAGGACGATATATCATTCAGATTATCATTTGTCTGGTATTGCTTGGCGGGGCTGGCATCTTCTGGTTGCAGCAGCAAACACCAGGGTCAAACGCGAACTCGCGGCAAGACACCGCCAATACCGCGCCAACCAGCACGCCTGGCATGCTAGCTACATCACACGGAACCTCTGGGAGTCGTCCCACAAAGACGCCTGCGACGCAGAAGGCAACGCCGTCCGTGACGGAAACGCAAACAGCAATAGCAACGGTAGCGGCAAACCCCACATCTGTAAAGGCAACGCCGACTCCTATAGCGCCAACGAACAGCTATACGTTCTCGTTTGAGAACGGCACAAACGGATGGGGACAAAACGGGAACATATCACAGCTAGCAAGCAGCGCAAATGTAGCTATGGATGGCAGGCAATCTCTGCTGGTGGCGTTTAACTCCGCCAACGATCAAGACTTCCCATTCGTATTCAACGATACGCTACCCACCTCCCTCCCAGCGGGGAAAACGGTTACCGCCTATATTTACGCGGCTCAAGGCACCGATGTTCAGGCCACACTCTTTGTCATGGACCAGAACTGGAAATGGTATGGTGGCTCCTTTGTCACCCTTCCCAGTGGAACCTGGTATCGCCTGAGCTATACCATTCCTGCCACAATGCCAGGCTCAGCCAGGACACTGGGTGTCCAGTTATACGGCGTTCAAGCTACCATATACATCGATGCTGTGACCTGGAGTTAATGGTTGTAGTCGAAGTTGTTGAGGATGCCGACGTTGTTGTGCCTAACGAAGACCTCCCCTCTCATATTCTTGCTCACCTCCATCAATAGAGACAGAAGATCTACAGAAATGGCTATCTGTAGATCTTCTGTCTCTATCGCGAACAAGGATAATAATTCTCCTCTCCTTCTCTTCATTATGATCCTCTATAAAGGACTGATTCCGTCCTCCTTCGACGCTATATTGTCCTTAGCGAGCTGTATAAATAACCGTTTTATGGATCGCCATCGGCGACAGGCTGGTCCGCCGTCATGGTTTTCATTTGTTCCAAGTTGATCATAACAAAGGGAAAAGAAGAGATAATGGCAGAACGTATACTGACGTTGCGCGAACTCAACCGCGCCACTCTTGCGCGCCAATTCCTGCTAGAGCGAGTGAGCCAATCACTCCTAGATGCCATAAAGCATCTCATTGCTCTACAAGGGCAGGTGTCTAATGCTCCCTATATTGGCCTGTGGACGCGCCTGCGCGCCTTTGAGCGTGACTTCTTGAGCAATCTTCTTGAGGCGAGACATGTAGTGAGAGCATCGTCGCTGCGTGGGACCCTGCATCTTTTGATGGCAGAGGATTACTTGTGGATCCATCCTCTCCTTCGATCCACACTCAACCGCAATCTCCATCTCTTCGCTCGCAAAGCGCAGGGCTTTGAGTTGGATCGCTTCGTCAAGGTGATGCAAGCCTATATCCAGGAACAGCCACGTACGGGAGTCGAGTTGCGGGCAAAGATGGAAGAGTTTTTCCCCGGTATGGGCAAGCAGCAGATCGCCGACGCCGTAAGAATGCACCTGGCGCTTATCCAGATACTCCCTGCTGGCATGTGGGGGTTCACAGGCAAGCCAGCTCACATCCAGGCGTCGGCCTGGCTCGGACAACCATTTGCCTCCCCGCAGGAGGGGCTGCATGACCTTATTCGCCGTTATCTGGCGGCCTTCGGCCCGGCTAGTGCCAGAGATATTCAGGCCTGGTCGGGGCTGACCGGTATTCAGAGCTCCCTTGAAGCTCTCAGGCCAGAACTGCAAATATATCGAGATGAGCAGGGAAAAGAACTCTTTGATCTGCTGGATGCGCCTATCCCTCCCGCTGAGACACCCGCACCGGTACGTTTCCTCCCGGCGTTTGACAATCTTATATATGGCTACGCTGACCGCCTTCGTGTAATAACCAACGCCTATCGACCTTTTATCTCTCATGGCAATATTGTGGTTCAAGTCTTTCTGGTCGATGGCTTTGTGCATGGTTTGTGGAAGACTGAACGGCGAGACACCTCAGTAACACTTGTGATAGAGCCGTTTGGGCCACTTTCGCTCGCTGTTCAAAACGAGTTGCAGCAGGAGGGGGAGCGACTCTTACGCTGGATTGCCGACGACGCAGAGGCCTTTGAAATCCAGTTTCGCTTCCACGAGAACAGGTGATACGATATAAGCGTAGCGATTTTTCTGTGGATATGCCAAGAGGATCACTCGATTGACAGGGGCAGAACATACTCTAAGCGACAGATGCACTTCTCAAGCGGCTTCGCCTCAATAGTAAAAGACTTCCTGGATGCTGCTTTGCGCTCTTTTTGCGGCAAAAACAGTCACCCTAAACCCATTCAACTGCCTTAGAGTATGCTCTGGTCCATCTTGGCTGCGGACCTCCACCCCTCCAATATTACCGCCTGGCGAGCACTTCTCCAGACCCTCGACTATCGCCACGAGGGCCGTCGCCGCCGACTCCGCTTTCGCCGTGATCCACAGACCTATCTTGCCTCGTTGGAAGAGTGCCTTTGCAGATCAGGTTTGAAGTCGTAGTTTTTTTGGGCCAGAAACATATTCTTGCATAGATCCTCTAGAAAAGGCTGTTTGCAAGAACATGGCAATCTATTGGCAAACCTTCTTTCCCTGATCAAGTACACCAGCTAAGAGGACAAAGGCATGCATCTTCCCCTCCAATTATTTCACCTCACTGGCGAGAATGTAATCTTCATCTTCACCAGGAGGTTGCCAATACATCAGATAATTATCCAACATTTCTCGGCTAATCTTAAACGAGTCTTTCGTGAGATTATTGTTTCTTCCCACAACCCTTTCTCGTATCATTTCTATCGGCGTCTCAACATAGTACATTACCGCCTTAGCACCAATTGTACCTGTTCTTCTTCTCATCTCATCTCGTTGTTCTTTTTCCCAAAATCCCTCGTCAATAATGACATCAATACCTTTCTCAGCAAGCTGGAATGCAACATCCCTTGTTAACTCACAGATTTTATGATCCCATTCCTCATATCCATCGATTGTAGGATCGTTTCCAATTAAACGAATTGACCACTCATCCTTCGTGATTCTTACTGCGCCAGTTTTTTCTTCTAGCTTCTTTGCAAAAGTAGTTTTACCAGCACCGATAAATCCACAAATTAGATAAACAATAGGTTTTCTTTTCATAAACGTTATTCTACCAGGTTCTAAATCAAATGAAGAAACTACGCACAGGCGTTGAGGCTAATTGAAGTTAAAAATATGTGCTCCCTGACCAGAATTCAAAATTGAATCACTAACAGACTCTAGAAAAATTCGGATAGAAGATGAAAAGCAGATATTTCATCAATAGTAGATGTGTTTAAAATAGGGAAAATAATCGGCCCCTGATGCAACCAACCCACTTCTTGCGCCTGGCGAGTTCACCTCACATACTTGGATCCCAGGCAGGAACATCTTTAAGAATGGCACACATCATATGGGTATAATAGATCGCTAATTGCCTGGGTGAGTATGGCCTCTCCTCTTCCAACCACCAGGTTATCGTATCAACAAGTAGGGACGCGATCTGAGTCGGCACAAAGCCATCTTCGAAAACATGTAAAGAGTTTTTCTGTTGCCTCACAAGCCCCTTCAGAAGGGCTTGGAGACGTTCTTCTATCATCCTGGCAAGATAAGCACGCAAGTTGATGACAAACCAGGTACTCCCTCTCTTGCCAAGCAAGGCTCGATACAACCTCTCGTATTCCGCGACATGCTCAAACAGCGTCACATATGGAGGCAATATTTCCTCTGTATACTGGAAAAGCTCTCCCCATGACTGCAATGAGGTCTGCGCGTTCATGTTGTCTACAGCCTCGCGCCGGGAACTATCGAGCTCCTTGTTCATCGCGGCGACAATCTCTTCAAAGAGCTTCAACACCATATCATATTTATCTTCATAGTAGCGGTAGAAGGCTGTACGGCTGACCATCGCCCGGCTCGCGATATCAGCTACTGTCAACGCGTCAAAACCGCGCTCCTCTATTAAGGCGATAAACGCTTCCCGTATAAGTTTCTGCGTGCGCCGAACTCGCAGATCACCAGAGATATGTGACACATTCCGCTCCCTGTTACATAGGTAACACTTTCCCTTGATTGCTTCTCGTTTTTAGCTCTTGGATTAAGTAGACTCACAACAGATAGGGTATTACGAATACTTCACTATGTAACGAAATGGGAATAGTGTCAACATTAGCGCTCTGTCTCACGCTTGTGAGGAGGTAGTCCTCTCGCCTGTTTTTAAGATCCTTCAAGGAGTGAACGAAAATGTCACAACAACTTCCAATCCAGAATATTCTTATCTCCGGCGCTAGCATCGCCGGATTAACGCTCGCTTACTGGCTCAAGCAATATCATTTCAACGTGACTGTAGTTGAACAAGGTGCAGGGCCTCGCATGGGTGGCTCTCCGATTGATGTACGAGGTCAGGCCCTGGATGTAGCCGCTCGCATGGGGATTTTACCACAGGTCCAGGCAGCACAGGTGGGCACTGATGGTATGACCTTTGTAAATGCCTCTGGCAAACCCATAGGAAAGGTTAACCCAAATCAGTTCGACGAGCAGCCCGGTGAGGATGTGGAACTTCGCCGCGATGTACTGGTTGACATCCTCTATGGGTTGACAAAAGAGTCTGTGGACTTTCTTTTCCAGGATACGATTACGGCATTGAAACAAGACGAGACGGGTGTTGATGTAACCTTTGCTCATCATGAGGCTCGTCAGTTCGACGTGGTTATCGGGGCTGATGGCCTGCACTCGGCGGTACGGCGACTCGTTTTCGGAGAGGAGGCGCAATTTGTCCGTTACCTTGGCATGTATGTCTCCATTGTCGAGGTTGGCCCAGAGACCAATGCACAGGCAAACCGGGTCACGTTTTATAATACACCCGGAAGAATGGCGGGCCTCTCTCGCTATCCAGATCAGGATTACGCTATGTTTGTCTTCCGCTCACCCAAATTACATTATGACTACCACAGCATTCAGGAGAAGAAACACCTTCTGCTCAACGCCTTCGCTGGCGAATCGGCATGGGAAGTTCCTCAGTTGTTAGATGCGGTCAGAGACGCGCCCGACCTCTACATTGATGAGGTCAGCCAGGTTCGGATGCCGCACTGGTCACAGGGAAGGGTCGCGCTCATCGGTGATGCCGCCCATTGCGCGGCCTTCCTATCTGGCATGGGAAGCACGCTGGCTATGGTTGGAGCCTCTACACTTGCGGAGGAACTCGCCAGAGCCCACGCAGATTATCGTCAAGCCTTTACGCAATATGAAAAGATAATGCGGCCCATTGTAGAGCCAACCCAGGCACGTGTACCAGAGGTCGCTCGCTTTTTCGTCCCAACCACCTCCTTTGGGATCTGGGCTCGCAACCAGCTTACCCACTTTATGCCCCTTCTTGAAGCGTTTAGCTCCCGGAACAAATAGTGTTTTGGATATAAGAAAGCCCATGCGAGATGCGTCCTGAGATGCATCTCGCATGGGCTTTCTTGATGCACAATTTTGATCCAGCTTTGCCATGGTTTGGAGTATGAGTAGACGCAGGCGTGCATCATTGTGCATGACCATTGAAGCCAGTACTGCAAACGCTCGCATATCATTGAGCATGCCTAACGCTTTAATTGCGGCTTTACATGCGTGATATTCAGAATCATTGATTAATGTCAACAACGCACTATATGCCTGTATTCACTCGGTACGACGGCGCATAATGCTTTTGATGGCCTGCAGGCGCACCTGGCTATCCGGGTCGGCCAATTCAGTGAGGAGCATAGTGAAAGGGGGGTGTGATGTCTTCACGAAAAATATTCAATCTTTCTGTAGATACTAATTTCATGGTTCTACTCTTGTCTTCTTTTCACTCTATCCTGTTCTGGCAAGGCTGGAGAATCATAGGATATTCTGTTTTATCTTATCCGACCCAGAAGACCTCTATGTTTCACACTCGGTTCTTTCGATCAGGCTCCATGTTGAAAGGCTTACGAAGTTGGGGGGAGGCGCTGATCGAGAGAGGGGGCAGGAATCCGTTGTGTTTTTGGTACCACTAACAGGTAGATGAGGATTGCGATCCCACTGAAGGTCAGCGTCCCAAGAAACCAGCCCCATTGTCTTTGCCTGCCTTGCCTTACCAGAGCACCAATCCAGGTGATGCAGCCACATACCAATGCCATGAGCAAGACTATCACTGCCAGGAAATAGATATCCAGGACAGAACCAGAGAAATCATCTTCGATGATGGCTCGGCACGTTGTTTCTCCAGAATGTTGAGCAGAGCGACAATATTGGTGAAGATCGGGGTTTAAGACAACATTGGCATAGATACCGAGAGCCACAGCCATTATGAGAAAAAGTACACACAAGAGAAACCAGACCGCAATGGCTTTATTCGACATAAAAGAGATCCCTCCCTTTGATGAACACGTGTCACAAGGCAGCAAGGGGACACATGGGCATAGTTATCCTCATATACCATATGTATTTAAAACATATTATAACCCTCCCCATCACGGTTACCAGTGGCCCATTGGATAAGAAAAGGAACTCCTGAAGATGCAGAGCCGTCTCCTGTCTAGGAGTATTTCTTGAAATATCGTACTTCAACACTGAAGAAAGGCCCATATTGATACATACTTCTCTATCTATCTCTCAACGATGTTTTCTTCTTATGAGTATCATGATTGCGTTTTTCCTGGTCGGATGCGAGTATAACGCGAAAAGTGACGCGACAGCGCCTCCGACGAGCATACGGTCTACATCGCCAACAGTTCCAGTTCCTACGGCTCCTCCTGACTCCGTCACCTTGCAGGTAGGAGCAGCTAGCTATCAGGTAGGGAGCGACATGAGCGTGACAATCAAGAATCAGAGCAAGCAGGCAATCTCTTTTTTCAATGCTCGAACAGACTGCACCGTGCTCCTTTTGGAGCGGCAGGGTGCCAACTCCTGGGAGCCTGTTGCGCCCTGCGCACGCAAGTTCATGCCTCAACTCCATTTCTTGAAAACGGGAGAAACTCTGGAGGTCAATTTCGCCATTTCCGATCAATGGCCGACAGGTCAATATCGAGCGCGGTTAGACTATCGTGTTGGCTCAGAGACAAAGGGTGGAGGAGCAACGACAATTGTTTCGAGTGTGTTCCATGTGGGCTGATAACTGCTGTCGTCTCTTCTTGGACTGCAGGTCTTTGCATTTCATGAACCCTTCTAAAACGGAAAATGTTCTTCACATAGCTTTAAACGTGAGATGGTGCCCACCTCGTGCAGGTTCCAGAAACCTCCTGCGTAAGGAGCACGATCAGCTTGTAGCCAACGTAAGGACAAACGCGTTGCCTCCGGCTGTAACAGATGGCGATCGATTAATCCAATGCCCCAAGCTATCCGTTAGGAACAGGTGAGCTAACCGCTCCCAGGTAGGCTAAGAAGGTGAAAAAGTGAACAGCCCTGGTCAATGGTGAGCGAACAATGTGTTGTGGAACGAGAGCAAATATTGCGCCATGTGATGAGGAGAAAGAGGCATATCATTCTCAAGCCACCAGGCTAAGAGGCTGAGGACGGCTCCCGCAAAACATTGCACTTGCATAGCAAGCGGGAAGGTGAAGGACTCATTGGCAGGAGCTAATTTGTGCAGTTTGACCAAAGCCACTTCTGCGACATACTTCTTGATCAGTTCCTGAAACCGACCAATCCCTTCCCCACACAACATTAACTTGTAGAAGTGTTGATGCTGTGCGACATGCTCAAACAGGCGAATAAAATAGGGTGGCGGATCATTCAGAGAGAATGCGCCGGGTGGCCTATGCCCTTCCGCAAGCAATGCTTCATACATCTGGCGCATTCCTTGCTCAAGTAAGGCGTACTTATCCTCATAATGCTTATAAAATGTGGTGCGATGAACCATCGCTCGCTCACAGATATCTTTGACAGTAACCTCCTCAAATGGCCGCTCGGAAAGTTCCGCCATCAGTGCTTCCCACAGCAACTTGTGAGTGCGCCGAACACGCAAATCTGCGTGCTCTTCAGAGATCTTCATCGACGCATTCCTTTCTTGTGTCTCTTATGCTACAATAGTGCTCTTTTTGCTTCTTGATTCGTCGTGCTTTTTCTAGCATACTCGAAGTAGGAACAGATGTAAAGATAGGCTACACTCTGTAGACAAACGTATTCAGAAAACGAGCCAGATCGTTCGCTCTGTCTTGAGCCTGTTCCTACACACAAACAGGTATTTCTAGAAAAAGAGCATTTTTCGCTGAAAAGGAGCAACAATCTATGCATTCATTTGCACGCCACCGCCACCGTTCCTCGGCTGAAGGATCAACGAAAGACACAAAAGGGCTGGTTCTCAATGATGGCTGGCGTTACGATCTAGGGGAATGGTTCCACGATACCTTTTCATTCCATGGAGCGTTTCGAAAGCTCAGGCAGAGGACCATCGGCCTGGCACGTTTGCAACTGGGGGAGCAGGTGCTTGATGTGGGATGTGGTACGGGGACACTCGCGGTGGAAGCAGCGCGCCACATTGGCCGCATGGGCCGCATTGAGGGAATTGATCCGGGAGCCCAGCAGATCGCCCGTGCCCGTGCGAAAGCGGCTCGGCGCAACCTTCCAGTCGAGTTCCAACTTGGGGTGATTGAACAACTCCCCTTCCCAGATCAGACATTTGATGTGGTGTTCTCGACCTTGATGATGCATCATTTGCCAGTTCCTCTCAAACGCCAGGGGCTTGCGGAAATCGCTCGTGTCCTCAAATCTGGTGGACGACTCGTCATTGCTGACTTCAAACCCAAGCAGGAACGTGCAGGCCAAGCAGCGAATTTTCATGCCGGAGGGAGCCATATACAAAAACTGGAAGCTCTCCTCAAGGAAGCCAGTTTTTGTCAGATAGAAACGGAGGAGTTGCTCCCCCCACGCTTCTCTACCTTTCCAGGAGCGATCCTCGTCCGTGCTTACAAAAGCTGAGATGAAAGAACGATCCTATGAGAAAACACAGACTTGTACTCCATCGAGAAGCGAGGTACCTATGAACGATATCGCCGATACCTTGGTCCGCATCCAGACCTCTGCGGAAGATCGTCTCTTTGAGAAGAAAGCAAGATCAGAGAAGTTATTTTCGCGCCCTCATGCTATGCTCGCTTTCGCGAGCAACGTTCGTCATCTGGAGCCGAGTAGAGAAGAAACGCGCAGAGCTTTGTCTTCACACATAAACACGAGATCCGGAGGAGAGACCTGGCGGCATTGCCTTTCTCTCATCACCCAACAATTGATAAGGAGTGCTTTTTATGAGAAAAATTATCGTCCACATGTTCCTCACGCTTGATGGCGTCATGCAAGCTCCTGGTAGACCTGACGAAGACACTTCAGACGGCTTCAAATATGGCGGTTGGACTGCGCCGTACTTTACCGAAGCTGACGAAGCGGCTGGTGAATTCATGGCAAAATATATGAAGCCTGCAGATCTTCTTTTAGGCAGGAAAACATTTGAGTTTTTTGCGTCCTACTGGCCTGAGCATGCAGACATGTGGCCTGGCATCAATGACGTCACAAAATATGTGATGAGTCATACCATGGACAAATCAGATTGGAAAAACTCAGTTTTTCTGAAAAGCGTCGATGACATCAAAAATCTCAAGAACTCAGAAGGTTCTGATATTCAGGTTCACGGCAGTGGTAACCTGATCCAGACACTGCTCAAACATGATCTGGTTGATAAGCTATGGCTCAAAACTTTCCCAATCACGCTTGGCATGGGTAAGCGTTTGTTAAGTGAGGGCACTATTCCTGCGGCCTTTACATTAACAGACAGTTTGGTTACACCAAATGGTGTGATTTTCGCCAATTATGAGCGAGCCGGAGAAGTTAAGACAGATACTGTTGGAGCTTAAGGCAGCTCACTTGTTAATAAAAAACGTGCCTCCTCTAAAGAGAAAAACGAACAAATCTTTTCTCAAAGGGGAGGCAAAGTTGAAAAAGGTCTCAGATCGCCAGTCAACTCTCTCTACTCGTTGCTGTCCAGATGCGCAAGATTTCTTCTCATCGTGGGACTCTGGCTGGCTGTGGTTGATAGCGTGCGTTTTGTGTTCAGACGTTGACATCCAGGCAAAAAAGCAGGTATAATTTTATTGACGTACGGTATTTACCGTACGTTCTCTATTTATCATACGAGCAGTATAAAACGCACGTAAGTGGTAAAGGAAAACTTATGCCTGCACAACCAGAGAAAGATAATGAGGAGTTGCTGCCTGAGGGCGTTGCTGTAACTATGCCCGAACTTCCAGCAACGCTCAGGGTATATACCGCGCAGCAGTTTAAAGCAATCGGTGATGATACGCGTTTGCACATTCTGGATATTATCAAGCATACGCCAGCCACGGCTAAGCAGATTGGTGAAAGACTGAACATCCCGCCGGGCACAATTGGGCACCACCTGCAAGTCCTGGAAGCGGCGGGACTTGCCCGGGTCGTCGCGCGCCGCCTGGTCCATGGAATTGTGGCGAAGTATTATACACGCACTGCTCGTCTCTTTCAGTTCGACTTTCCCCCGGAGGTTACGCCGCGCGCAGAGCAAACACTCCGTTTCCTCACAAAAGCGCGCGAACAACTCGCCGATTCTCTGGTGCTGGATGAGGAAGAAGTATTCTCGTTCTGCACAACGAGCTTCCCGCACGCCCGGCTCTCGCGGGAGCACGCCGAAGAATTTGGCAAGCGACTCTCCGACCTGATATACGAGTTCGCGACCCAACCAGCAGATCCCGAGGGGCAGGTTTATGGGCTCTGTACCGCCTTCTTTTTAGCGCCCCCTTACTTACAAAACCCTGGTTCATCTTCCGCAGAAGCAGAGCATGAGGAAAGGAACTCCTGACGACAATGCAACAGAAGACGAGCGATCGCATCCCCCGAAAAATCAATACGAACTTCTGGAAATACTGGACTGGCCAGACCATCTCGAATCTTGGGAGTTCGGTGACGCTTTTTGCCCTGCCCCTGCTTGTCTATAAAATCACCGGTTCAGCACTCAACCTGGGTATAGCCTCGGCTGTAACTATGCTGCCCTATTTGCTTTTTGGCTTACTCCTCGGCGCGTGGGCTGATCGCGTTGACCGCAAGCGTATGATGATCTGGGTTGATATTGGCCGCGCGGCTATCATCGCGAGCATTCCCATGGCAGCCCGGTTGGGTTGGCTCTCCGTCTGGTGGATTTATCTTGTCGGCTTTCTTCACTCAACCCTGACTATCAGCTTTACCTCAGGTGAATTTGCGGCTATCCCCAACCTTGTTGACCAGGATGATCTCGTCACGGCCAATGGGCGTATTCAGGCCAGCTACTCGGCGGCCAGTATCCTGGGACCTGTCCTGGCAGGGGTTCTGGTGACTTTTGTACCTCTGGTGTCGCTTATGCTTCTCGATTCGCTCTCTTTTATGCTTTCGGCGCTCTCTTTTGCTTTCATTACCATCAGCTTCAATGCCAGCAAAGACGAGCAAGCGGAACACAAACACATTTTCCAGGATGTCAGTGAAGGATTACGTTACGTTTGGCGGCATCCTGTACTGCGCAATATCTCGCTGATGATGGCCCTGGTCAACTTTGTGGAGGCCACACAGAATGCGCAGCTTGTCCTGTTTGCAAAAGACCGCTTCCACGCCAGCGACACCCAGGTTGGACTGTTCTATACGGCGGGAAGTATTGGAATAGTGGTTCTCTCTTTGTTGGCCGGAGTCCTGCGCACAAGGTGGTCTTTTAGCAAGGTTGCCCTGAGTGCGCTCATGTTGATGGGCCTCTTTACGCTCATTCTGTCTTTCACTCCCTGGTACTGGCTGGCTCTGTTCATTCAAGCACTTGCGCAGGGTCTGGGCATTCTCTTTAACATCAACACGGGAAGCCTACGCCAGGCGATCGTTCCCAATCAGCTTTTAGGACGCGTCATGAGTATTGCCACCTTCCTGGCCTGGTCGGCCATCCCCCTGGGCTCGTTGCTCGGAGGATTTATCATCAGTCTGACCGGGAATGTGACGCTGGTTTACGCGGGCATCGGCATCCTGGTTATGCTCATCCCATTCGGCTTCTCGTTTACGCCTCTGGGACACGCCGAGCGCTATCTTCCTCAAAAGGACGAAAAACAACAGGAGGTACCTGCTCTGGACATGGAGTGACCAGGCGCTGCTCCTGGCCATTCACTGCCGGTACCTATTCTTGCTGGCTCTCTCATCAGGGACTCACACGGTATTTCGCTCTATTCTGCGCAGCGCAGGATAGAGCGAAGGTCAACGGATCATAGTTCTCGACGAGGGTTCAACTGGTTTTCCCACTGGTGATTCAGAAGATAGGGAATAAATTGAAGTCGAGCTGTCTGAATACGTTGTAACATAGTGGAGATGTGTTCCTCCTTCAACCAATGCTTTGGCCTGCTAGAGTTTATGGTACTGGAAAATCATCACACCACTCTCAAAGGTCTTCGAAGAAACCAGACGAAACTTCTTTACCTGAAACTGACCAGAAAAAAGCGGTATACCATTGCCAATCACGATAGGATTGAGCTTCAGAATAAGTTCATCTATTTCAGGGAGAAGCTGTTGAGCAAGCTTACCACCTCCACAGAGCCAGATATCCATCCCCTCTTCCTGCTTGAGTTCTTGAACCTTCTTGAGAGGGTCGCTAGAGATAAATTCGACGGAAGGATCGATCTCTGCTGACAGGCTGGAACTTATGACGATCTGGCGGAGCTGTGGATAGGGACTGGTTAGACCCGCCTTCAAACCTGGTTCATACGTTCCACGCCCCATGACAACCGTATCAAAATGTTTATTGGCAGCGCTGATTTCGAAGTGAGCGCGGGCAGGGGCAGGGAGCGTCTCTGGGAATTCCTCGAAAAGATAGGGGAAAAGATCAGTGGCTCTATCAGCGGCTGGAAAAAAATCGTACTGGCCGGCTGGTCCGGCGATGTAACCATCTAAGGTCGATGCAACATAGTAAACAAGTTTTCTCAATTGTTTTCCTTTCATTCGGGATAGTTGAAGGATACAGCCCCATCGGGTGAGTTGTGATCGCCCGATGGAGTGGTTGTAAATGGGTGAGCGGAGAATGGGGAAAGTTAGAGTAAGGAGAGGCGCTGCGCCACCGAGCTTGCTTCCACACGATTATGGACATCCAGCTTGCGGTAGAGGCTTTGGACATGGGTTTTCACAGTATTGACAGAGATCACCAGGGCGTTGGCGATCTCTGGATTGGAGCGCCCGGCGACCAGCAAGCGGAGAATCCGTTGTTCCTGCTCGCTGAGTGGCTCCAAGAGCAGCACATCCTTCCTGATAGACGCCGTCTCTTCTTTGGGCTGAGCACCTGATTCCTGAGCAAATGCGCTCAGCAAGGTTCGCGCATGGGAGATCAGGGAAGTCTCGCGGAGTTCTGGCAATAGCATGTTCAGCAGCGCTTCCATCGCTGGACCTTCATCCAGAAAGAGGCGTTGATAGTTTTCAGAGTGGGCCAGTCGCAAGGCATGGAGAAGAGAGATTCTCGCCTGGCTGTGTTCTTGACGGACGAAGTGGGCTAGAGCCTCCAGAATCTGGATTTCCAGAACGCTGTGTTTGCGTCCCTGAGCCAGAGCCTTCTCTTTCCAGGGGGCCAACTCGTTCAACGCAGCCTCTCCCCTCTTTTGCGCAATATGCAACCGCACGAGGAGCAGCGCTTCTTCTTGCTGGAGCATAAGTGGAAGCTCTTCCTCCAACTCGGGTGCCTGGGAGCTGAACGCCTGATCCTTTTCCTGTGCCCATAGTTCGATTGCTGACGGATCTCCAGCGGCCAGTTGGAGTCGTGCCCGGTAGACGCGTAGTACTCTCAAAGACCAGGGGGAATGCGTATGCATCTCCCATTGTGAGAGTACATCCTGAGCCAGAGTGGTCTCTCCACCAGCATGCAACAAGCGAGCCTGGATAAACGAACCCGATGCCAGAACGTGAACCCCTGTCTCCGGCTTCTCTCGGAGCGCCAGAGCTTGAGACAACGTCTGCCGCGCATCTGCCAGCTCATTGCACTCATACGAAAGTTGAGCAAGACAATGATAGGCCCAGGAGGCGAAGAAAGGCTCTTCCTCCCCTGTTTCCAAGAGCAATTGCTGGCGGGATATCTCCTGATCTTGATTCATATGAGTAAGAGCTTGCCGGCAATAGTATGAGGCCCTGCGCAGATTGCCCTGTTCCAAGCATACGGCACTCAACAGAAGGGACGCGGAAATCGCCGAGGAGAACAGACTGAGATTTTTCGCTCTCCTGTACGCTTCGAGAAGGCGCGACCAGGCTGCCTCCATCTCGCCTGCCAGAAAGGCTTCTAATCCACTCCACCCAACATTGTCCGGATACATCAGACTATGTTCGGAAAGCAGCGGTCGAGCCTGACGAGACAATGGCAACGCGTCTTCGAGATCCCCTTGAAAAAAGGCCAGTTCGGCGTGCAGTTGCAGTGCTTCCCCCAGTTGCTCCCACTGTCGTGTTGCCTCAAAACCCTGCTTCGCCCACTGAAGAAGCCGTTCGACCTGTTCCCAGGTTTCAGACGAACGCCGATCGGTTGTAAACGTCAACGCGAGGACAAACAGGAGACAGAGATCTGGTTGGGCTCGCACGATCTCCTCAGGCAGTTGTTTCAGCCAACGAGACAATGTATGGTACGCATTGCGAAAACTCTGCGGGATGACAAAGCGCTCGATCAGCGACGCCGCACGACCAAAATCTTCCCCAGCAAGCGCTGCTTCTATTGCTTCAGGAAGCATCTGCTGTTGCTCATACCATTGACTCGCTTTGCTCCTCAATACACGAAGCGCGGCTGCTCCCAGGCGAAGCCGTGCTTCATGTTGCATGGCTTGCGCCCAGAGGGCATGATAGCGGTACCACTGCCGACGCTCATCGAGGGGTTGGAGAAACAGATTGGCTCGTTCCACCTGTTCGAGTAGGCGCGCACTATCCTCTCTTCCCCTGACGGCATCGCAGAGCGAGGCACTCAGCGGGTTCAGCCAGCTCGTTTGTAACAAGAAGGCTTGCAGTTCTGCTGACAGGCTGGCAAGGATCTCTTCGCGCAGGTAATCGAGCACGAAGCGCTGGCTTCCGCTCAGTGTTTGCACATAGATGGATGGGTCAGCATGGTTCTGGAGCACAAGGGCGGCCAATTGCAAGCTGGCAATCCAGCCCTCGGTACGCGTTTGCAGCAGCCCAACATCCGTCTCCGAGAGAGCGAGTTCCATGCGCTGTGTAAGAAAATGCTGTGTTTCTTCCCGCGTAAAGCGCAGATCGGTGGTGCGAATCTCGCCCAAAGAACCACGCACACGGAAGCGAGCAAGGGGAAGATCAGGATCAACACGGCTCGCGAGCACCAGATGGACGTGAATCGGCAGATGCTCTAGAAAGAAGGCCAGAAAGGTGTGAATCGTCGCCTCCTCAATCACATGATAGTCGTCCAGGATCAGCAGGAGCGGCTCTTCATTCCTCTCTGCCAACTCGTTGAGCAGGGTCGTCACGCTCAGAGAAAGCGGTTCAGGGGTCGGTGCTTGTAGCAAAGTGAGCACACGCCCACCAATCGCTGGTCGACATCGGCGCAGGGCAGCGATGATTGAAAGCCAGAAGCGTCTGGGGTCATTGTCCAACGTTTCCAATGAGAGCCAAGCAATAGCATGAGGATGTTGATGCGCCCAGGCGGAGAGCAGGGTGGTCTTGCCCCACCCTGCGGAGGCAGAGAGCAAGGTCAGAGGACGAGAGAAGGCAGCATCTAACAGAGAGAGCAATCGTTCTCGGACCACGAGCGGGGCAGGCGGACGTGGGGGAGAAAATCTGGTCACAACCATTGTTTCCCGGAGTTCGCTCCCTTGCTGGAGCATGCCACGAGAGGTTTCCTCGCTCACATGCGCTGTCTGCGTGGAGATAAGGGCAGGAGCGGCCTGCGCATGTTCCGAATGGTGTTTCTGGAGGATATGGGCTATCTCCTCTAAACGCGCGAGGGTGATCTTTGCACTGTGTCCGAGATAGCGCTTGGAGGTCTGACCGGCGCTTTTGGAGTAGGCATACCAGTAGCCAGTTCCACGTGCCCGAGTCTCTTTGAGGACGTTGAGATGACCGTGTTGCCCCTGAAAGGAAAAAGAGGAATGCGTGTCCAACCAGGCATGCCACACGTCCTCGTTTTCCGACGTGATCACCTGCGGTGGATGATCAGGGGTATAGAGCAAATAGCGGTGGTTCTCAGCAGACCAGATGAGTGTATGAGCAGACGGATTTGGCATAGACTCCTTGAACACAACAAGAGGCATCAAAAGAGAAACCACAGGTACCCACCAGGACAGCAGATCCCCAACAGGCTTTTCCCAGGTCCCCAACACGGGTGAGTATAGCAGAAATGAGAGACATAAACAAGTTCTTACCGGCGCCACTCAAAGGGCGTCATGATCCCCACAACGGGGCGGCCCCCTGGGGTGTCCCAGGAGGGCCATCCGTTGTGGTGCTGATGTGATGGTGATGGTTGGTCAGCGACGCGGCCGATTGAGTGCCGGAAGCAGCACCTGTAGATCCATCCACAGAACGCGATCACTCCTGCGCAGCCGCTCGATCTGCTCGCGCATCTGAGCGGCCTGATCCTCCGTCATATGCTCTGCGTGCTTGACCGTCAGTTGGCGGAGCTGCATGGCCGGGAAGCTCGTGAGCAAACTGACGGGCAGATACTGAATCTGCTCGACGGTCAGCCATCCGACGTTGAGGCCGGCGACCTGCCACGACGTCAACGCCCTGAGCTGCCAGTACAGCAGGTTCTGGACCTGCCCCCTGGTGAGCTTGTCGAGCAGCCCACCGCTCTGCCCCTCGAACTGCTCGCGGGTCAGCCACTCGACCTTGATCTTCTGGTACTGCTCCTTCGGCAGCCATCCGATCTGCTGGCGCGTCAGCGCCTCGAACTGCTCGCGGGTCAGCCATTCGACCTTGATCCCCTTGACCTGCGTTTCCAGCAGATCCTTGATCTGATCCGGCGTCCGCTTCCGGATCCAATCCCGTGATAGTGCCACGTCAGCCTCCCTGGCTGCTCGTGGAAGTGGTCTCGACTGACCAACTTCCGGGCTTTTCGTGCCTTGCTTGCCCTGACTCTACACCTGGCTTGCATCGTGCGAAGTCCTGACCTTGTACCACTCACCACATCTTCTCGGCTCCGTTGCTCCACGCGCCAGTTCTCCGCGCATATGTGCAGCGTAACGAAAAGGCTGCAGCAAAGCTTCTCCCTGGTCACACAGGCAACCAATCGGAGAAAGTGATGAGATCAATATGATACCATCTCACATGCCCAAACACAAGACGCGCAGAGGGAAGAAACTGCTCTCGCCTCATCTGAGCAAGTGGAAAACTGGAAAGGGGAGGGCGAGAGGTAGAGGGCGCGAATGCGTGCATATGGAGTATGGTATATTCGCTAAGGAAGCACGGCTTGACAACACGATGCTCGCTGTGCGAGGAGCGGCGGACGCGTTGCGCGCGTCTCCCTGGTTTGGGCTGCCGACTCGCCATGTACAATTCAGGGCGTCAGCCCTCGAGTTTCGCGAGCAGGCGCTCCATCGCGGGCTCAATGGAATGAATCCCAGTTCATCTAGAATGAGCACGTCCAACTTTCTCAGTTGGCCCAGCATCCTCGTCAACCCAACTCTTTCTGGGCCACCAACATTTCATCGATTACACGCGCCACGATGGGAAGGTTGCCTCTCTTCCCTGCACGTCAATCTTGCGCAAGAGAGATAACCTCGTTCAAGATCTCCGTATCTACATGGATGTCTCGCCGGTCTTCGCCTGATACACAAACCCTCGATCAATCCCTGCTAGCCTCTGCTGGTGCTTGTGGAAAGATTTTCGGATGATGTTCCTTTGTGCTTTCCACAAGCACCGCCATGAGAAATGCATATCGTGTTATGGCACCTCCGACGCTAGTAGGCTGAGCACATGATCACACCAGACAACATATTGCCGTTCATAGGTCATCCCTGCTTCAATCACGGCAATACTGGCAAAGAGAGGATCGCGGTGGTTCTGAGTGTTTGGTCCCATCTGTATTTTTACCTCTTCCAGATGTTCTTCGTACGCTTTGGCGCGCTCAGCGTGCAATGCTCTCTGTTCATGCAGTTGATGGATGGTTTCCTCTGGCTCTAGCAGCCAGAGGTTGTAGATCTTCAACAAGAATTCATCACGCATGACGGTCGGCTCAACGGGAAGTAACACCCACTCTCGTAATGCTTCTCTCCCGGCTGCCGTCATCTCATAGACCTTTTTCGTGGGTCGGTAAGAAGTTGACTCGACGGCATGGTGCTTCAACAATCCTTCTTCTTCCAGACGCGCAAGTTCTGGATAGATCTGATTGTAGCGAACCGGCCAGAAAGGAGCGATACGCGCATTGAGAAGCTGCGCCAGATCATACCCAGTCAACGGTTCACGTGCAAGCAGGCTTAAGAGCGCATAGCGAACGGGGCTCAATTGCTTTCACCTCTCTTTATATCAAATTTAATATATATCCTACTTGACATTGTAGTAATTCTCGTTTAGAATTGCAATATATCAAATTTAATATATATACATTGAGGTATACATGGTAGGCGTTCGGGTAACTGCTTGTTCTGTCTCAACGTCTGCTGATAGAGGAAGGAGATGAATCTATGAGCCTTGTTTTTGAGGATCATTCATTTGACTTTGAATTGCTGCGTGCCCTGGGCTACTCCGTTTCTGGGGGAGCCGACATAGGCGAATGCCTCTCAACGGCATCACGCATTCGCGAAGGAGATACCCAGAGTTGGTATACCGAGTGGAAACGGACGGCGGAGCGTGTCCACGCCTTTGCCGATGCCTCGTTAGCGCGTGGTGAACGTATCAGCGCGCGGGAGTCCTATCTGCGAGCATCCAATTACTACCGGTGCGCCGAATTCTATCTGCACATCACTCCCGACGATGCCCGCAGTTTGCCAACATGGGAGCAGAGTCGATCCTGTTTCCGTCAGGCACTTGCTCTTTTTGAGTCACCCTATGAAGAAGTCGAGATTCCTTATGAAGGAACGACGCTGCCAGGCTATTTCTATCGTGTCGATGCTTCAGAGACGCCAAGGCCAACCCTGATTCTGCATGGTGGCTACGACTCTACTGGAGAGGAACTCTACTGCGAACATGTGTATGCGGCATTAGCACGCGGCTACCATTGTCTTGCCTTCGAGGGACCTGGGCAGGGAAGCGTGATTCGCCAACAACACGTGCCATTTCGCCCCGATTGGGAAGCCGTCATTACTCCAGTAGTTGATTATGTGATTTCCCGCCCTGAGGTCGATCCCAGTCGTCTTGTGTTGCTTGGCATCAGCCTGGGTGGGTATCTGGCTCCTCGCGCGGCTGCCTATGAGCATCGCCTGGCGGCATGTGTGGCAATTGATGGCATTTATTCCTTTGGGGAGGCGATTGAGAAGATGATGTCGTTGCCGCCGACCGGGCACTCTTCTCAAGAACAAGAAGCGGTGGCTAATGCACTTGCTCACGCGCAAAGCCAGCAGAATACATTGTTGCGCTGGTCAATAGCACAAGGCATGTGGACGTTTGCTGCCTCATCGCCTTTTGAGGTCATGCAAGAAGCCAGGCACTATACCATGCAGGGATGTGCCGAGCAGATCACCTGTCCATTATTGGTCTGTGATGCCCAAGAGGACCTCTTTTTCCAAGGGCAAGCCAGGAAGCTCTATGATGCTGTCACCTGCCCCAAGACCTATCTTGCCTTTTCCAGTGAAGAAGGAGCAGGAGCACACTGCCATTTTGGGGCGCTTACTCGTCTAAACCAGGAACTCTTTGCATGGCTTGATCAGACGTTAGGATAGCCAGATGTACTTATAACGAGAGATGCATTCCCGCTAGCCTCTAGCAGAGGTCCATACCTCGTGGGAAGCAGATTAGGAGGAAAGGAAGTTTTGATATGGCAAAAGGCGCTTTATTGGTTGGTTGGGGTGAAATCATCCCTGGGCGTGAAAAGGCTGCGGCAGCAACGCTCAATGCGGCGATGCACTACTGCATCCGCCTGCAACGAGAAGGAAAGATCGAGAGCTTTGAGGCCATCGCTCTAGAGCCCCATGGGAGTGATCTCAACGGCTTTGTGATGCTCAGAGGGGAAAAAGAGAGCATTGCCCGACTACGAGTAGAAGACGAGTTTACCTCGATCATCGTAGGCGTCCAATTAGTGCACCGACATGTAAGAGTGGTTGGTGCCTACGTAGGGGCTGAGATGCAATCATTGTTTGCGATGTGGGACGAACAAGAAGTGAAACTGCTCTCATGAAGGTGCAGGGGAAGCTATGTTTGAGCTTTCCCCCTTCTTTCATGGGATCTCAAGGGATGAAGCGACATATTTGATCCCGTTGATCGAGCAGGACGTGAGAAGGAGCGTGCCTACGTGCTCGCGAAGGAATAAGAGTCCCTATTGTGTGGATATGGTCTCTCAATGGTCACAATCTACTGACTGCCATTGAGAGACCGTTGTCAAGAGAATGAGATGGGTGCTCCTTCTTCTTCGCGCCCCTTGGTCATACTGAACGCTACCTGCTACAAGACGCCTCTCAAGTGGGACAAAGAACGACAAGCAAGTATTTTTCCCACTCTACTCTTGACCTCAAGGAAAGGAGAAATGTTGCCGAGAAACCACTATAGGATTTTGTACGTCTATAGGCCGACCGACTCTGGGGTGGCCCTTTTGTTGCCGTGGCTTCAAACCGCGAGAAGATTCTTGGTAAATGCACTGAAGGGCTGACCAATTTTGCATTGAAGGATGGAAAGTTTCACCTTTCAGTGAAACTTGACGCCTCGGCGCCTCGAAAACCGCTCTAAATCCAGGGTAGAAGCCAGAGATTCTTGTAAATAAATTGCTTATGCGCCTCTGTAGCGCAAATCCTGAAACACATTGGGTTAGCAGTGACTGAGTGCTGTGAGCTGGATCTGCTTCGCAAGTCCGTAGGCAGTCGGCAGATCACTGTCGCTCTCGACAAATACACGACCAATAACGAGCACCGAATTGTGCGGTGAAGCAATCTGTGTCATTGTCTGCGACACGGTTCCTTCCCAGCTCGGCCCAATAATGAGGTAATCGCCTGCCTCAGTTCCCGTGGTGCGTTTGCCGACATAGGCAAAATTCGTGCCGTCCGACGGATCAGTAAACTGCACGCTGTAGTAACGGCCCGCCATGTCCGGAACGTGCAAGATTTGCGGCCCTTTGGAGAGGTCGAGCAAGCCGCCGATGTAGAGTACATCGTCGGTCCCTGTTGCTAATAAGCTGGAGTTTGACGCTGAGGGCGAAGAGGGAGTGGGCACCGCGTAAAGCGTATTGATGGGGATGGGGTCGCCGCCGAGCCCATGCACAACGACCGCTCTTTTGTAGGCACTGTACGTGATAGACGGCCAAAAATAAAGGAAGACGAACGTGCCGAGTCCCCAGACGAGAACTGCTACAACGACGAACGAAATGAGCTGGCTTCCCCCAAGCGAGAAATACCTATAGACGACCCAGGCGAGAACTGCCAGGATGGCGAACGTGATGGGATATTTGTATTTTAGAATCAACCTGTTCATCTCATGACACTTTCATGACTGGTGGCACGTGGTACTCACCGTCGAGGACAGCACGGCCGGGCAGGTACGCGCGCAGCATCAGCTTGAAGTAGCCTGTCGGTGCCGGCAGCCAGTTGGACTCGTGCCCAGCGGGAGCCGTGCTCTGCATATAAATGTCAAGTGAGCCATCGGCGTTCTGCACCAGGCCAGAGCGAGTGCCGACGCTAGAGCGATCGATGGGGTTGCTGACCATGTACCCAACCACATCGGTCATGGTCAGCGACCAGAATGCATCGTTGGGCGGGAGTTGTCCTTCAGGAAAATGCAGGACGTAATTGCGCTGGCCGGAGAGCCTGTGCCCCGCACCGTCGACAGTCGTCGTCCAGTACGCAGCCTCTTGCACCACATTGACGGCGGGCAGGTTTCTGGCGCAAGCGGCCCGTAGGAGGATGCCATTGCCGGGCTGGCCGCATTTGGTGGTGGTGCTCCACCCGTTAACGGTCGTGGTCATGGCTTTCACCACCGCGTTCATAATGATATTGGCCGTGAGAAACGCTAACACGGCGCCGACGATAATTCCTTGCACAACATGTGAGCCGGCGAGCATGGTGAGAATATTTACCATACCCCGAGTATACCTGATGGGATGCAGTTTTCCCAGGCATCGAAGCGTCAAATTTCACCTTTCAATGAAGATTTCTATCCTTCTTCCCACTCTACGCTCCTAGATCGTGATCCCCAACACTTCCGTCATGTCTTATGTCAGTCTTTCTCGGTCCCTCACAACTTCAGGTGACATCAGACGACACTAGTTCAAGTGCACCATATCTATAAGAGCCACCGCATTTTGCACATTCTTGCCTCTCTCTTTACGATAAGCGTGCGACAGGTGACCTATCATCCTTCGCGTTTATCCTTAAGAAGAAATGGAAATAAATATTGCATCCATCGCTTCTGGCGGCCTTATCTTCAGGGTTGTCCCGCTCCTTTTCCCATCAAGAAAAGGAGCGGGACAACGCGCTTTCGCACGTGTCCACCCAAGGGTTACTCGAAACGTGATTGACCTATGAGGAGGTCAGATATGGCAGAGAAACTGGAAGCGGAAAAGCAGAAACAAACCAAACAAAGAATACTTGTCGTGAATGACACACAGTCTATTCTTGAGATGTTTCGGGAAATCTTAGAATTTGAAGGGTTTGAAGTGATCCTCTCATCTTTCCCTCTCCAGAAGGTACAAGAGATTGAGCATATTCAGCCAGACCTTATCATTCTTGACTTCATTTTTGGTGCTCAGAAGATTGGCTGGCAAATGCTCCAGCTCCTCAAAATGCACCATCCCACAGCCCGAATCCCTGTAATCGTGTGTACAGCCGCTATTAACGAGGTGCAAGAGCAAGAAGGCTACTTAGTTTCGCAAGGTATTCAAATTTTGTACAAACCTTTTGATATCGATCTCCTTCTAGAAACGATCAACCAGGCATTTAAGCTGGAGGGAGCGACACTTCATAGTAGGGAGGAAGCATAGGAGGCTCTGAGGGCTTTGCCTCCCCTCTTTCGGGTGAGGCCCACAAGAGGCGTTCATCGGCTTCCAGTTCCGTCGCATCTCATAAACCAAGTAGATCGAACATGTCATCAAGCTGTGAGACTGTTACCCAATCTAAGACGAGACAGGTGGTCGTATCCTCCAGCCGGACTTGACCGCGTATCTCGATTTTCGCCATCACTTCATATTGCTCAGTAAATAAAACAGCCGATTCGCTGATCGCTTGTGCGTGCTTGAGCAAGCGAAGCTGCCCTACCGCGGCTGGCAAAAAGCTTGAGCCAATGATAGAATAGGAAAAAGGACCAGAGAATCGAGCAAGGACGGAAAGAAGAGAGCTGATGAGAGCCTACTCACAAGACTTAAGAGAACGGGTAGCGCGAGCTGTTGATCAGGGATACAAGCGAACAGACATCATCAAACTCTTTGGAGTTTCACGAGCCACGATCAAGCGGTATCTCAAGCAACGACGCGAGAATGGATAACCTGGCAGCCCACAAGTCCGCGCGGGTGGAGGAGTTGATCCAGGCCAGGGGATGCCAGCTCCTCTTTTTGCCGAGCTACTCGCCGGACTTCTCGCCGATTGAAGAAACCTTCTCGAAACTGAAGATCTCCCTGCGTCGGGCTGGAGCTCGCACGCGTGAAGCGCTGCAAGAAGCCATTGTTCAAGCACTACGAACAGCGACAGCACAGGATGCACAGGGCTGGTTCCGGCATGGTGGCTACCTTCCCCAAGCAGGAGGATAGTTGTCTCAAAACCCTTGGTTTCTTGAGATGTATCCATGCATCGAGGGGCAGCCAACTCCGTTCATTTACGAAGAGAAAGGCGTGGGGCGTTAGCCAGCAGATATGGACAGTCGCCCACACGGTCCTCATGCGCTCCAATTTCCTTCCTGAATGAATAACTGCGTGTGGTTTCCTTCCTCCCTCAACACCAATGCGAGGGGAAACAGACGTGTCTCGAAGCCCACGTACCGGCGTCGATGAGAGGAAGCTCATTTCACGCAGCCGCCTTTAGTTCCTGTGCTACCCAGGGAGCAGCACGATTTTGCCGGTGCTCTGGCGCGTCTCCATCAAGCGATGCGCGTCTGCGGCTTCCTCCAATGGAAATTGGTGATGGACCTGCACGTGCAACTGCCCCGCCAGCACATACTGGAACAGCTTTTTCAACGCTGGCACCACGAGATGGGGGCGCGTTGCGACATATCCCGCGTAGAAGCCGGTCACGGTGGAGCAACGCGCCGTCAGCTTTTCGGGGTCGATGACCGCGCGCTGCCCGCTGGCTTTGCCGAACGTGACGATGCGCCCCAGTGGGGCGAGACACGTGAAGTTCTCAGAAAACTGCACCCCGCCAATCATGTCCAGGATGAGGTCAACCCCTTTGCCATCGGTGGCCTGCAAGACCTGCGTGGCCCAGTCTGGCTGGGTATAGTTGATGCCCGCATCTGCGCCCAGCGACAAAGCGAGGTCAAGTTTCGCCGGGGTGCTAGCGGTGGCGATGATCTGCCCGGCTTCCAGGAGCCTGGCGAGTTGAACGGCCAGCGTGCCCACGCCGCCTGCCGCCGCCTGAATGAGAATACGCTCCCCTGGCTGGATGTGCCCCAAAGTAGCGAGAATGTGATAGGCGGTCAGTCCCTGGATAGGGAGGGCCACTGCCTGAGCGGCATCCAGACCAGGAGGCACTGGAATGATTGAGGCGGCTGGCACCGCCACATATTCAGCATAACCACCGTGCGAGAGCAACCCGATCACCCGTGTTCCCATAGGAAGAGCCGTTGCGCCTTCGCCCGCTTCGACGATGACGCCGACGACCTCTACTCCTGGGGTAGAGGGGAAAGTGAGCGGTTCTCTTGAGGCAGAGGAACTGCGGCGGTGGTCAACATCAGTATAGTTGACGCCACTCGCTTCAACTTGGAGCAACACCTGCCCGGCTTTGGGGTGAGGGATCGCGGTTTCCTCCAGCCGCAGCACATCCGGTTCACCACATTCGTAAAAGCGAACAATTTTCATCCTGTATCTCCTTTCATAGCTGTGAGGTTACTCTTGCGAGGCTTCTTCAATGCGCGCGAAATGCCAGAGGGCGCGCCGTGCAGCTTCGTTGCGTCCAGTTTCCAGTTCCACCAGGGCCGTCTCGGCACCCAGAGCGGCAAAGAAACGGGCGCTGATTTCAGCATCAGGCCAGCCCATAGCCTGAAAGTCTGCCTGTGCTATAGCGGCGAATTCCCCGCTACGCCGTTGCACCTCTGCAGCGATGAGCGGCTCAGAGCGTGCTTCTAACAAGAGAGCTTTGACGGCTCGCTCGTGCAGGCAGCCATCCAGGTAGGTTTCCATGCTCTTGCGTAGCCGCTCAGCGCCAGGGGAGAGTGGGGCAATGGCCTGGAGAAGAGCGTCACGCAGCCGCTCATAAAACTGTACGTGCAGCGCCACCAGGAAAGCGGTGCGGTCAGGAAAATGCACATAAAACGTGCCTTTTGCAACGCCCGCCTTGTTGACAACGGCATCGACCGTGAGGCGAGAGAGGCCACCGCTGGTGGCCAGATCAAGTCCTGCGTCAACGAGCGCCTGACGAGTGGGATGAGACATGGGACCTCCGATCGTCGGGAATGGAAAGGAAAAAGGCTTCAAGCGCTTTGAGGAAGGCGTCAGGATCCTCCGCAAAGGGTTCGTGACCGGTTTCCATCACCACATACTGGGCATGCGGAATACTCGCGCGCGCGTTGTCCCCATCTCGGATCACCGGGTCAAAACGTCCGTAGATCAGCAGGGTGGGGGCGAGGATCTGAGCCGCCGCCGCGCGCAAATCATGGTCGGGGCGGGTAAAACTGCGCCAGATGGCAGCATCGACGGCGATGCGTGAGGGGATGGCCCGCCCCGCGTCGATCTCGGCAATCAGCCGGTTCACCAGAGGCGTGCGCCGTTTGAGATAGAACCTGGCAAAGCTCGTCGCCATCAGGCGGGTCACGAACTCGCGCCCTTTGAGCCAGCAGCCCAGCCGTATAAAGAGCGTTGGCGGACTAAACCCGCCCGAATCCACCAGGATGAGCGCGCGTACGCGCTCGGGATGCCGGATGGCAAGCCGTGCTGCCGCGTAGCCACCAACCGAGTTGCCTAAAAAAAAGGCCGACTCCAGGTGCAGACTATCTACCACCTCCTCCAGCACATCGGCTAGGAACATGGCCGAGGCCGACTGAGGCGGCTCTGGCGCAGGAGAGTTACCGTAGCCGGGCCAGTCCAGGGCAATCGTGCGGAAAGAACGCGAAAGCTGGGGCACGATGCTGTCAAAATGATGATGATCGCCTGGATTTGCGGACAGGAGCACGAGCGGAAGACCTGCCCCTTGCTCCTCATACGCGACGCGTCCAACACGTGTTTCGATCGTAAGCATGAGTATCTCCTTCGAAAGACCGGGAACCTGCGCGCTGCTGCTCCTGGCCTAAAGACAACAGAGGGAAGCTGCTATCCATTAGCTATGACCGACTAGTCGGTCATAGCATAACAGGCGAAAAGGGAGGCTGTCAAGCGACCTCGGGTGTATAGGGAGGCAGCACCAGAAATTCGTTGGTTCCAAGGGATTATCAGCAAGGGGAAAAGGAGGCTACCAGACTTCTGCCTTCTACCATATTGAAATAAAACGGGTAAGTGAAGCTGATTGATGAGTTACAGAATCGGGTGTTTGTTGAGACCGCCAAACACCCGAAACTTTCAGGGTCTTGTTCCCAATTTCATGCGTCTCAAAACATGTTCCTCTCGGCGGGAAATCTGAGACAGAAAGCCGAGGTTTTTTTATTGCTTGAAGAATTGATACCCTTCTCTTTCATTTCGCCTCAACTTTCGCAGTGAAATGGCTCGATTTTTTGAATGATCTCCCAGTCGAGCTACTCTGGAACAAAAACATGCAACCGTGCTATTGGCAGCCCAAAGCAAACAAAAGGCTGGTGATCGGTTTATGATGGCGGCTGGCTACTGACTTGTTGTTTCTCTTCAGCAAGTATCAACTCCAATCCTGCTAGAAAGTCCATGTCCGTCGTATAGTTGTGGGCTTGCTTCTCACGATAGATGGTGGCCAGAATCGATTCATCGGAGGATGGAACGTTGCTCGCTGCGGAAGCCGTCGGTGCAGCCTGCTCTTCAATCACAAACCCATATAGTGCTTTGCGTGAAGCACGAAGGAAACGGTCAAGGACATCAGACAAGCAAGGAGAAACGCGAAGCCCTCCCTCTAAAGATAGACAGAGTAGCGTTCCTCATCTATACTTCTTTCGTAGAGCATCATATTTTTCTCAAAGGATGCCCTCGAAAGGACGAATCATGCGTATTGCTCTCCTCTCAGATATTCACGGCAATTCCGTTGCATTGGATGCTGTTCTAGCGGCACTGCGAGAAGAAGGAGGTATAGATGCCTATTGGGTCTTGGGTGACCTCGTCGCTTTGGGTCATGATCCGGTCGGGGTACTCGAGCGACTGTCTCAGTTACCCAACCTTCGATGTACACGTGGGAATACAGACCGCTATGTGGTAACAGGAGATCGCCCGCCTCCAACACGAGAACAAGTGCAAGAGGACATAGCTCTCCTACCCATCTTTAAAGAGGTAGCGGAAACCTTTGCTTGGACGCAAGGTGCCATTACCGCAAAGGGATGGCTGGAATGGTTGACCAATCTTCCCCTGGAATTGCGAGAGGAGCTTCCTGATGGCACTCGTTTTCTCGGCGTTCACGCCGCCCCAGGAAAAGACGATGGAACAGGGATTCATGATGACTTAAGCCCAGACGAGATAGGAGCGCTGCTCATCGAGTGTCAGGCTGAATTGGTGTGCGTTGGACATACCCATCGGCCCATGCAGATCGTGGTCCAGGGAAAGCACGTTGTCAATCTCGGAAGTGTTGGTCTCGCGTTGCCTCCCGATGTTCGAGCCAGTTATGTGCTCTTATCAGCCGAAGCATCGGGATATTCTATTGAGCACAAGCGCGTGGATTATCCACGCCAGGAGGCCATTGCCGCACTGAAAGAAAGACGCCATCCCGGAGCAAGCTTCATTATCAAACATCTCCAAGGCTCATAGAGCCCCTTTACAGAGCATGCAGGGCGCACTGACGAAGTAAAGCAAATCCGGCTTTTCCATACATTTGTCGCTTAATGAGCTTTAGCTTCGTCACATGTCCTTCGACTATTCCGTTGTTGATCGCCCAGGTTAAACCAGCTTGTACTGCGTCTTTGTCTTTTTCTATCCCTGCTGCAAAGGACCGGAGTTCTGGCAGCTCACTCACCGCGACCCTGGCCAGCCAGGCATCCAACCGCTTTCCTTTTGCGTGGTTTTTGAGCTTCGGGAAAGGCTCCTTGCTTGAGCCAGTCGCGAACCGTTCGATCACTCAGCCCAATGCGCCCGCAATCTCTTTCGTCGCTATCCCCTGCCTGTTAAGTTCTACTACCTGTTGATATCGCGCATATCAACAAGCAAGAATGCTGGCGCACACGACGACCGTTCTCTTGTGGACATCGAGCCCCGCGCATCTCTCATACACAACGTTCATGAGTCACCTCCGAAGAGAAATGGACAGGTGACGGGATGCCCAAGCTGGATCAAATGCTCCCTTGCGTGCTTCCCAAGTGGGAGCGACAGACGGTGGTGCTTGTGAGGCATCCTGGATCACACTGGTGGTCCGGCTCGCAGCGCGAGTAACAAATCGATCTCTGACGTTACACCCGCCCTGCTAGTAGTCTACCCTTTTTCATGCGCGGTGGTGCGCCAGGGCGCATGACCCACTGGCGGCGAAGTCGAAAAGCAGTCCTCAAAATTTATTGGAAGTTGAGCTCAACGAGATGCATTTCTCCTGTGAGCTGGCTCAGTGTTCGGTAATAACTGATGTAAATCGTCCGACCTCCATTTTTGGCGAGTTCTGGGTGCTCAATACCTGCGTAATCCGTTCCCCCCTGGTATGGTGGAAGGCCAGCGAAGGCGACAACAGGGGAACTCCAGGGGCCGACAATACTTGGGGCTGTTTGCAGTACAACGTTGTTGCTGAGTCCCTGACTATATACTGCAAGGTACTGCCCCAGGTACGAATTATAGGAGACGGTCATGGCACCAGGGACATTCGTGAAGAGCGGCGCGACCTGATTTACATCTGATGTCCAGCTACTGCCATTCCAGAAGGTATAGGCACTTCGATTAGTTGCCTGTGCCAGCGGCGCGCGCGCAGCCACATACGGGCCATTACTCGTATCCATATTGTGTGGGCGACCAAAGACATAAATGGTATTGTTATCGATCATTGCATTTACAAAATCTGGCTCAGGATAGGTAAAGAGCAGGCCTGGCTCACGTGTAGCTACCGTTTTGCCTGCCTGAACGCGGGCGAGAGCGATGCCCATGAATTGATAATTGAGGAAACCGGGTTGTACCTTGAGTTTATAAGAATAGACGAGCCCACCTCCCTGATAATTGATCACACTACCGGGCCAGAGAGCTATTCTATCGTCTGGTTTGCCGGTTGAGTCATTATACGCTTGCTCATCGGCGGTGAATGGTACAAATTGATAGGGAGCGCCCTTGGCATCTAGCGGCTCATGCACAACAAGAGGATTCGTGGGAGATGCCAGAGCAGCAGAATTCGAACGGACATGTGAGTCACCAGAGACTAATGTGTCATTGAATGTCCAGAGCAGTTGTCCTCCAATCAGAGCTGTAGCGCCACCGTCTCGTGATGCTACGCTTTTGGGATGACCAACGGTACCAAGATCCTTTGTGGAGGCAATTACAAGGGCTTTGGACGTTTTGGGAAGGGCAAGCGCATGCTCCCCCTTTGAAGACCACTGTGTAAGGACGCCAAATGGCGCTACACCTGCAAGCAATACGAGACCTTTGAGAACAATACGACGATTCATCATGATATTCATTCCTTGCGCTTTGATTTAAAAGAGTAAAGTGTGCGAATCCAAGAATGATCCCAACAACACAAAAGCTTACCAGGAAATGAAATCTCTTCCCAGGACAGAAACCGGCCACTTTGGGTCAATCCGCTCCAAAAGCTTTTAATCTTCCTACTGCATTGATTTTCATGAATTTTTTCGACTTGAAATATGATCGATCGGCACGTTCACACACGTATTGTCGTCACATCTTGTCTCAGTTCCCGTAGCCCTCCATCCCGCACCACTGCCAGCTCATACGCTTGCTTGTTAAGCACAATTTGGGTAAGCTAATCAGGGATAGCGCAACCTGTTCGGCTCCTTACTGTTGGGGCGTCAAGAGCTTCAGAGCATTCCAATTCTTCCGAAGAAGGAGCTCTTATGTCAATCCCTCATCATTGCCTCTCACTCCTTCCAATTATGACATAAGGATGTCGCCATTCGTTTGCTATGCTCTCCTGGTGTGTATGGTAGAAATGTGCACTACCGCAACACGCGGACGAACGAACCTGAGAATACAGGAGATCCTTATGAATACAACAACTACAATCCAGCACCATGGACTCTCACAAGAACGTCTGCGCCGTCTAAGGAGAACCTTACAGGGCTATGTAGAGCGCGGCGAGATCGCCGGGATCGTCGCACTCATTCACCGACACGGTGAAGAAGCCTACATCGAGACCATTGGCTGGCAGGATAAGGAGGCACAGCTCCCCATCAAGCGCGATACGATCTTTCGGATCGCCTCGATGACCAAACCAATTGTCGCTGTCGCCGCCTTGACATTGGTTGAAGAGGGCAAGATACGTCTCTACGATCCGATCGATACCTGGCTCCCAGAGCTGGCCAATCGGATGGTCATGCGTGACCCTAACGGCTCGCTAAATGATGTGTATCCCTCTCCACGAGCAATCACCCTGCACGATCTGCTGACATATCGTCTGGGCATTGGTTGGGGAAAATCCAGCCTGAGACCCCACCTTTTTGCCATGATCGCCGCACCGATAGCTGATGCACTGCTGATTCCTGGCGCGAAGCACTTAGCTCCTGATGACTGGATGGCCCATTTAGGCGAACTCCCTTTGCTCAATGAGCCAGGAGCGAATTGGCACTACCAAGTAGCTTCTGATATCCTGGGCGTGTTGATCGCCCGGATCACAGGCAAAACGCTGGAAATAGCGTTGCGTGAGCGCATCTTCGAGCCTCTGGGAATGGAAGATACAAGTTTCGCAGTGCCAGCAGAAAAGCGTCACAGGCTGGCTACTCTCTATGCGCAAGCTCCTGATGGAGGGCTTACTATGCGGGATCGTCCTCAAGCTACGTTCTGGGCTGAGCCGCCGCTTTTCCCGTCTGGAGCTGCGGGCCTCGTTTCTACGGCTGACAATTACCAACGGTTCGGGCGAATGTTGCTGAACAAGGGAAAACTGGATGGAGTCCGTATCCTCTCGCGCAAGACTGTCGAGGCGATGACAATCGATTATCTCACGCCTGAGCAGCACACACACACTTCTTTTGCGTTTGATCGCTACCATATAGATGGATCAGCCGCGATGTGGGACAATTGGGGATTTGGCTATGGGGTTGCGGTCAGGACCAGGCAAATTGGACTAGGGCCTTCTGTTGGCTCATTTTACTGGCCGGGAGCGTTTGGAACCACATGGATGGCAGACCCGCAAGAAGATCTGATAGCCACGCTCTTGCCTCAGGTTGTAGGCACCAATCCGTTCTACACACAAGTTGGCGACGATTTCTTGGCGCTGACCTATCAGGCCATTGCGGATTAAAGAGCAGAATAGAAGAGGAGATCGACAGGCACCGTCTGCAATGAGGCCAACAGATCCACTCATTGGTGGGCTTCAGCGACGATAAGACTGGAAGCCTCTCTCAGCGGCTGGTGCTCCAGGTAATGCCAGCCGCTTTGCACCAGCCATGTTCGCACCTCTTCCTCGCTATACACATCGCCTTCGCCAGTGGCAACCAGGAACTCACCTGCCAGTAAAGCCGCAAACAGAGGGCACGTATGGGTACTATCGGTCCAGAAATCAACCAGCAGCAGGCGTGTGCCAGCAGCGACCGAGACACGGAGGCGCTGGAGCAAGGCACGGTTTCGTTCAGGTGAGAACATATGCGCAACATGGGCAATAAGCACACAATCCTGGTCAGGTGGAAGGGGATCGTGAAAGAAATCACCTTCCACAACCGTGATCTGCTCAGCCCCAGGAGCCATTCGCAAGCGCTGGCGTGCGAATCTCGCTATTGGCGGAAGATCAAAGAGGGTGGCTTCGATAGCAGGCTGCTGCTGTAAGAGCGCCAGGAGAAACGATCCGGTTCCCCCACCAAGATCAAGCACCCGACGGTGACGGCGAAAATCGTAGGTGCGAGGAAGAGCCTGGGCTGCCCCACTGGTGATGGCTTCCACCCCTTCCGAAAAGACCTTGACCTTCTTCTCATTCACCAGTTCAGAAGGAATGTGATCGGGACGAAGGCGCATCTCCAGTTGCTGCCATGCTGGATAGCTGATCTGGTTCCACAGGCGCAAGTATGGACGCAAATCAGGAGTAGAGTGTCCACTAAGAAAGGCAGCAGCCACTGGGCTATTCTGATACTGATGATGGTGGCGTTCGACCAGGCCCAAAGCCACCATGGCATCGGCAATGATACGAACGTGGTGGCAGGGAATCCCTATCCGTTGCGCCAACAGTTTTAACGTCATGGGGCCATCAGCCAGATGCTCAAAGAGTCCGAGTTCACTGGCAGCAAACAACTGTTTGGAGGCCATAAAACCACTCGCAATCTGAAAAATGGCGTCGGCAGTGACGGTATTTGGCATGGTCATGGACTGCTACTCTCCTCTCAACAGAAGCCACCAAGATACGAAAGCTATCCTCACATGGTATCTCCGCGACGAACACACAAGAGATCTGCGCTGTCCACTATGCGCCCGAAACAGCTTCTCGATCAGGGAGCACAACCAGTTCTCCGACCATAGAGGGCATATGTGATGGAACGCGTGTGCGGTGTGTATGCTCCTGGCGTGGGCGCTGCCCCTCTCCAGAGGATGAGCAATGGGAGGCAACTTGCAAGGAGCATAAGATTGCACCATTTTTTCATCGGCGCACCTCCTTTGAGGGAACCTGAGCAAGTCCTCTTGCCTGCTTCGCTCTGACTGTATCACGAGGCGATATCGAGAGGCGTGACAGGTGATATTGTTACCTTGTTCTCACCTTATTCGCTGGAAAGGTGAAAAATAACAAGGTGGAGGCAGATGTTGCACAGACATCTGCCTCCACAGCATCCCTCCTTAGAAATATTGACAAAATGCGTCTCACTCAAAGGAGAGCCACTTCATCGGGTGTTGCTCCTTCCCTCTCATGTTCTCTCGGATCGCTGGCTCTACTGACGTGGGGGAGTGAGACCTTGGGCGAGCCCCCCATCGACATAGAACGTACTGCCTGTAGTGAAGGTCGCGTCGAAGGCGAGGAACAAGACTGCACGAGCCACCTCCTCGACGGTTCCATGACGCTTCATGGGGGTGATCTGGTCCCCCACCTTCTCAAACGCTTCTCTCTCCGCTTGGGAAAGCCCAGCGGCCCCCATCGTCTCTGTCTTGATAAAGCCAGGGCTGACAATGTTCACTCGGATGCTTCTGGGCAGCAGTTCAGCAGCCAGTACCTGCGCAAAAGCACGGAGCGCCGCCTTTGACCCGGCATAGACACCCATACCAGGCGTCCCCCTCCCGTCTGCGATGGAGGATGTGAAAACGAACGCTCCTCCATCCTTGACAAGGGGAGCCAACCGCTGTGCTGTGAAGAACGCGCCTTTGGTGTTGACGTTGAAAACCTGGTCGTAGGTGGCCTCAGCGACCTGATCGAACGGCTCAAGGCGCGCGACCCCGGCATTCATGAACACAAAATCGACCTGACCAAGCTTCTCTTCGATCAACTCATAAAGGCGGTGGATATCGGCAATGCTCGCCATATTGAATCGGACCACGTCTGCCTGCATTCCCACCTGTCCTCGTGTGGCTTCGAGATGAGCTTCCGTTTGACCGGTGAGCAGGACTTGCGCACCTCCTTTTATCAGTGCCATACCTGTTGCGAGTCCCATGCCAGTCGTCCCACCGATGACCACAGCCTTTTTCCCTCTATATTTTTCCATTTCGCTTCTCCTTCGTTATCGAATCTCTTTGCAGAAAATGTATGAGAAACCACTCCCCTTGCTCCCCCAAATAGGGAAAAGTGAGGGCCTTAATGCGCATCGGCGCGGAGCACTTTCATCAGAGCAGCGGCTTTTTCGTTTCCATAACCCGCAGTAACGGCTTTCCCGAAGAGGTGTGTGGCGAACTTGGGGAACTCGTTATTGATGTGGGTCTCCTGTGCCTGTCGCAAAAGGAGTTCGACTCCCTCCGCACAGATCTTGAGTGAACTTTCGGGGTGTTCATAGGCATCTCTGGCGATGGCATCAGCGCTATTTTTCATCATTGCCCCAATGGCTGGAGCGGTGCTGGCAATCATGGGACCCAGGGACGCTACTTGAAGGCCTTCGGCTTCCAGGAGACGAGCCCCATGAAAGAAGCCCAGCATCGAGCCGAAGAGATAGGAGAGAAACGCGAGATCGACAGCAGATGCCGCCCCGATCAGCTCCCCCAGGTAGACGACGTTTCCAGTCAGACTTTTTAGTAGCGACTCACTTCTTTGAAACGCTGCCTGCACGCCCGAAACAAAAATGGTGGAATTAGGTTTACCTATCTGGACTGGAGTAGCCGCGATGGCTCCATCGAGATAGTCAATGCTTCGTGCTCGTGCCCACGCTTCGCTTTCTCGTGCCTGCTGAGGACTGCCAGTGCTCAGTTGAACCAGGATTCGACCTCTCAGGGCAGCAACGACCTCTTCCGTTTTCAATATGCTGTCCGCAATCTCGTAGTCGGCAACGCACATAATCACAACAGGGCTCGCGTCTGCCGCAGATGCCGCATTCTCTGCCAGAACCGCCCCCTCCTGAATTAGTGATTCAGCCTTCGGGCGGGTTCGATTCCAAATGGTGACATGATTGCCATGCTCAAGCAGTGCATGCGTGAGCGCTCTACCCATTTGTCCTAAACCAATAACAGATACATCACTCATATGTTGCATTTCTTCTCTGATCTCCTTTATATGTCTCTGGAAGAGCTCCAAAATCAGGCACACCCTCGTCCTATTCACGAAGATTACTCCCCATCCCGCTGCGGGATGGGGAAATATGGGTAAGAGGATCTTCTTATCACACAGAGAGGGGCTTCTGTGCCCGCTCTAGACGTTGTTTGAGGTACATTTTTGCCTTTTCAAGGGAAGTAATTTGTTGCTCTATTTCTGCGAGCTTTTCCAGGCAGAAGTTCACCTCATCTGGGCAGTGGGATGCTTCTGCCTGCTCACAAAGGGCCTCATCCTCTTCAGGTTTATGACAAAACACCACGTCAAGTATTTCGTTGGTGGTCAGTCCCAAGCCCAGGTAAAACTGGATTGTTTTCACTCGTTCAATCGCCGTGCTACCGTAGGAGCGATATCCGTTCTCCCCCCGCTGAGAGGATAACAACTGCCTGGTTTCGTAGTAGCGCAGGGAGCGAATACTGACGCCCGTCTGGCGCGCAAGTTCGCCAATGTTCATGTGTCTCTCACCTCCGTGTTCATCTCGTCCTCAGCATTCTAAACCATGACATCATGTCAGAGTCAAGTCGCTGGCACAAGCGAGTGTCCGGGATGAGTGGCCGACAAGATCAGTGGGCTGAATCATGTTCAGGAATACCAGGAGAGGAGGGAGTCTCGATCCGAGAAGACGGGAAGGGCTGATGATTGAAACACGACGGTTTGCGTAGACTGAGCAAGATGTTGCACCGAGAAATCTTGTCTCTTTTCATCCAGGATAATATGAGTCGATGGGCTTCCTTTTCGCCATTATTGTTCAGTTAGCGGGTCTCGTTGCGCATCCCGTGGGATATCGCTTGCCAGAAAGAAAAAAGGGTAGGTTGATGTTTGATCAGCCCATCCTTCATATTTGCAGCTTTCCTATTCCTTTATCTTATGTCGGCCTCTATAGTAAATGTTTCCACTTTACTTGGGTGTAATGGGTGATCGTGTGTATCAAAGCCTCTTCAAGAGAGAAGGAGTCTATTCGGAAAAAATCTTCACCCATGAAAGCTCCTATAACCGAGACCGTATAAGGCTCAGTGCCGTAGACCTTACTTTTCTCTCCATCGAATTTAATGAGTACTATAGCCCCTTCTTGACGCATTTGTTCTAAAAAGGGGAGTAAAAATTCAACTCGTTTCCATCCTTGTACTGGAATTGTTATTTCCAGCTTTTCTGCGATATGCGTAAGAGTCATTTCAAAATCTGATTGAGCCAATGAATAACCTCGCAATCTTTGTGCTAGAGCATCTACATTCCGTTGATTCCCTTCAGCACACTTGGAGCAAAATTGAGCTTATAATGTAATTCAGCAGAATTTGTGTATAACACTCAGAACCCAGTGTGTTCGCAAGAATCTGGCCTGTGATGGTGACAACTGTACCGAAACAGTGCCCGCCATCTTCTCAGTTAGCGTGGACACCACGCGTCAACTGCTCAGACATCCCTCATGAGAGGAAGGGTCACTGTAAAGGTCGAGCCTTTCCCAACAGCACTGTCCACCGAGATGGCTCCTCCATGATGTTTGACAATCTTGTCCACAATATAGAGCCCCATGCCCAGGCCAGGAATTGCTTTCCGCTTGAAATCAGTGACCCGATAGAATCGCTCAAAAATTTTGTCGCGTAGTTCTCGCGGGATACCCAGACCATGATCGCGAATATGGATTGTGACCGCATCGTCTGAGGCTGAAAGATCTATCTCAACGGTCTGGGCATCTGGCGAATACTTGATGGCATTGCTCAGCAGGTTGGTAAAGACCTGCCCCAGCCGGTCTCGATCCCCCATCAGGGTGGGCTGCACGCTTCCGCGAACCAGGATGGTATGACTTGGATGGAGGTGATGAATGGTGGAGATGGTCTCCCGCAACAACTCGTCAAAGATCACCTGCTCCCGTCGATACTCGAGGCCCCCTGCCTGCATCCTGGAGACATCCAGTAACTCTGTGATCAGGCGTTCCAGTTGCTTGACAGGCCCCTCCACCCGGGCAAGTGCGGTGTTCGCCTCATGCTGGGAATGCTTTTCGAATCGTTTGCGCGCCAATTGGATCTGCAATTTGACCGCAGTGAGTGGGGTCTTCAGCTCGTGGTTGGCCATACTAATAAAGTCGTCTTTGCGCTGCTCCAGTTCCTTGCGCGCTGAATTATCCAGCACAAAGGTGACCATCTGACGCGGTTGCTCCTGGAAGATAACGCCACCCACCAACACAGGCAGCCAACTGCCATCTTGACACACCAGTTCGGTCTCAAAAGGAGTGTGTTGCCCGCGTTCAAAGAGCTCCTGGTTCGCGCGCTCGAAGAGCGGCACTTGTTCTGGGGGGACAATGTTCATTCGGCTCAACTTCCTGCTCTGCACCTCTTCTCGGGTATAACCGGTCATGCTCAGGAACGCCTCATTGGCGACTGCGATCACTTCTCCTTCCATCTCGACAGAAGTAATGCCGATAATATTGGAGTCGATCAGGGCGTGGATGCGCTCCTGACTCTGGCGTAAGGCATCCTCCGTTCGTTTCTGGTCTTCGATATCGGTGCTCGTGCCAAACCACTTGACGATGTGACCACCTTCATCGCGCATCGGCATGGCGCGCGTTAAGAACCAGCGATATCCTCCATTCTGGCCATTTCTGAGACGCTCTTCGTGCTCATACATGGTTCCTGTGTCCAGGGCATGCTGCCAGGAAACTTGATTGCCTGTACGATCATCTGGGTGGACGAACTGAAGATGAGCCCAGCTGTCGCTTTGGGTGTGCTCAAGCGTTAATCCAGTGTAATCACGGCAACGCTGGTTTGTATACTCGTGCTTACCGTCGGATCGTGTCACCCATACCATCTGTGGCACCGTTTCAGCCAGCACCCGCAAGCTCTCCTGGCTTTCTTTGAGTTGTTGCTCCGCTTGCTTTTGCGCATCAACATGCTTGATGCGCGCCTCACATTGTTCAAGGTCGAGGTGCCTGGTCTGTTTTCCATTCGACATCACGCAGTAACTATCCCTTTCATGTGGTCCCATCCCTGGCAAGGAAGATGCTTCCTTGCTCGTATAACTCGGAACAGGAGTGAGAGATGTGAAAAGATAGCCCCTCCTCGTAAACACATGCAGTTCATTCATGGTCTGCCGACGGTTTGAGGCAAAAGCATCATCACCACCCTATGTATCTGAGTAATTTGCTTTCTTTAAGTGAAAGAAGTCACATCTTCCCGCTCATTGGGCTGAAGAAAACTCTGCTTCTCCTTGCTTTCGTCGAAGAGATGAAGCACCCAGGAATCGATGGTGAGGAAGAGGTGTGTTGTGGTCGGGAATCTATCCTCCCTTCCTGACTTAACTTTGGGGGTGAGAGCGACTGAGCCAGTCCCCAAAACGTGTTGGGGCAATCCGCGCACTGTCGCCTGGTATGAGGGAGTCCTCCTCCAACTCTGTGCCGTAGAAGCGCGCATGGGCATCTGTAATGACCTGGCGTGTATCATTGTTCGCACTCAAAAATCGACGCACGAGATCATCAAGATGGATCTTTTCAGGACCAGCCACTTCAACGATGCCGTTCACAGGTGATCCAAGGGTGACATCAGCCAGCGCAGTCACAACGTCATCAGACAAGATCGGCTGGAGAAAAGCTGGCGGCAAGCGAATCGTTTGTCCATCGCTCGCCTCCTGGGCGATGCCGCCAACAAACTCGAAGAACTGCGTTGCGTGAAGGATGGTATAGGGAACCATAGACGCTTTGATCAGATCTTCTTGGGCCACCTTCGCTCGGTAGTACCCACTGTGAGGAAGACGGTCAACACCAACGATAGACAGGGCGACATGATGTCCTACACCGGCAACTACTTCTGCGGCCAGGAGATTGCGACCTGATGTCTCGAAAAAATCCAAAACGGCTTTGTCCTCCCACGAAGGCGCATTCACGACGTCGACGACCACCTGAGCACCAACAAGCGCTTGAGCTAACCCCTCACCGGTGATGGTGTTGACGCCTGTGCTAGGTGATGCTGCTATGACCTGATGGTTATGCTCTCGAAGCTTGCTCACAAGTTTTTTTCCGATGAGTCCACTGCCACCAATAACCACAATCTTCATACTGTACCTCTCACTTCTTTGCCCATGAGTCGGGCTTGTAATATTTAAACATAGGCTGATGCGTGTTGGAAAGCCTTGAATATGTCTTCTGTCGACACTCCACAAAAGTTCATCAAAACCTTTCTTACCAATTACAGATCCACCAGTTCGGTATGGGTATTCTCGCAGAATATGCCTGTATTAATGTGCATTTCTATTCTCAACAATCCCTGCCACGAAGAAGCCTTACTGCCAACCTGTATCCTGAACTGTGTAGGAAGCATAGTCTAGAAAGAGAGCCCTTTCAAGAATCATTTTTGCAAATTTTATGGTATCATTTGCTGGTCGAGCTATGTATGAGTTGGACATAATTAACCTTTATACCCTGCCCATTTGATGCTAGGTAAACAGCTCTTGCCACCGGCATGCAACGTTCGCCATAATGGGGAGAGCAACGTCTGCATAGTGCCAGGAACGAGAGCATAGGGACTAGAGGCTACTTGCTCCTGCTGTAAATGTCGAATTCGATGTACGTCATTCCCAGTCCACTGACACTCCAGAACGACAAATGCCTTCTCCATCATGGCGCATACTCCCTTCTCATTTTTGGCAATCTCGACCACTAAGAAGCCTTGTATCCAGCATGTGTGCTGACCTTTATAGGAAGCATACTCTAGAAAGAGAGCCCTTTCAAGAATCATTTTTGCACATTTCATGGTTTCATTTGCGAAGAACTTCCTTGTCAATCATGACAAAAAAACGACAAGCCCTTCACAACACAGCGGATTTTGCCCTCAATCGCACACTCACGATGCCATTGCATCGCCAGTTGTATGATCGACTACGTCACACTATCCTCAGCGGCCAATTGCAACCAGGTCATCTCCTCCCATCAACACGGGTTCTAGCAAGCGAATTAGGGATTTCGCTCAATACAGTGAACAATGCCTATGATCAACTCTGTGCTGAAGGCTACATCGAAAGAAGGGTTGGACAGGGGACCAGGGTAGCGTGTGATCTTCCAGAAACCTTTTTTCTTCCCAAAGGATGTCCACAGAGAAACGCAGCCCTCGACGAAACCCCACACACTACCCTTTTCTTATCTCACTTGGGAGAAGCCTTAATGAGCCAGGCTACCGCATCCTCCATCCAGACGTATCGTCGATCGACTCCCCCTCGTGCTTTTCGCACAGGCACTCCAGACCTACATGCATTTCCCTTTCAACAATGGAGCCAGGTCGCAGCTCACTGCGCCCGGTCTCTCCTAAAACACATGGGGACGTATCAGGAGGTCGCAGGTTTTTACCCGCTCCGTGAAGCGATTGCTTCTCATGTAAGCATCACCCGAGGCGTGCATTGCCAGGCAGAGCAAGTTCTTATTGTGCCAGGAGCACAGACCGCGTTAGATCTGGCGGCACGCCTCCTTCTGAATCCTGGAGACCTTGCCTGGATAGAAAATCCAGGCTATCCAGGAGCACAACGGGCTCTCCTCAACGCAGGCGCGCAACTGGCCCCTATCCCTGTGACCTCGGAAGGGATCAATGTTGCCATTGGGCAAAAGCGGTATCCACATGGACGCCTGGCCTACGTTACTCCATCACATCAATTTCCTTTGGGTATTACCATGCATCTGTCGCAACGCGTTGCCCTCTTGCAATGGGCGAAGCAAGCCAATGCCTGGATTCTCGAAGATGATTATGACAGCGAGTATCGCTTCAGTGGTCGACCGCTTGATGCTTTACAGGGTCTTGATCTCGCCCAACGCGTCATCTACATTGGAACGTTTAGCAAAGTGCTTTTTCCGTCACTTCGTATTGGCTATCTGATCCTTCCGCCTCAACTCATCCCCCCCTTCCTCGCCCTTTGTAGTTATACCCATATTCATGTGCCAATTCTTGACCAATTGACCCTGGAAGCCTGGATAACCAAAGGGCATATGCTGCGTCATATCCACCGTATGCGCGATCTCTATGCAGCGAGAAGAGCGCTCCTCATTGAGTCCTTGCAAAAGGAACTTGGAGGGTGTATAGAAGTGCTGCCTCCTCAAGCCGGTTTACATCTTATGGGTTGGCTTCCACCGAACTTTGATGATCAGCACATGACACAACAAGCAGCGAACTGCGGGGTTGAGATCATCCCTGTGTCCGCGATGACGCTCGGCTCATCTCTGCGAGGTGGCCTTGTTCTTGGCTATGGAGCCGTCAATGAGCAGGAGATTCAAGCTGGCGTTCGGCAACTAGTGAGCATTTTCCCCTCGTAGGCCCTCCATTTGGAGAAGAGCTGATTTTCCCTTTTGTCGCGCTGCGAGAAGCGCCTTTCCCTAAGTTCAAAGGCGCTTCTCAAACCAGTAATGGGCATAGGGCTCATCATTGAAAGCCTCAACCTCCTGATATCCAGCGTGGCGATACAGCTCAATGGCTTCCGTGAGTGTGCGGTTCGTTTCAAGGTGAAGGATCTTGACGCCCGTTTGTCTTGCCTCGTGCTCCAAAGCTTCTAGGAGCCGCCGTCCTAACCCCAGCCCACGCGCCCCTTTCGCGACCCACATGCGCTTGATTTCGCTTGGAGCGGTTTCGTGAAACTTTAACGCACCGCAGCCTACCGGCTCCTCTCGCAGACGGGCCACGAGCAACAGACCAGCAGGAGGCGTAAGTTCGTGTGCATACGCCGTAATGCTCAAGGTAGGATCGAAACCCGCCTCAAAGCGCTGGCCCAGTTCAGCGAAATAGCGCTCAAGGCACCATCGGGCATCCTGACTGGTTGGATTGACAACGGTGATCTGGACCATTGAGGCGATGAGAAGCCGCTCGACCTGTGCCATAGCTGCCCCTAGTTTCACACGCTGGCCCTCGCTGAGTGGTTCCAGCAAGGAACGAGCAAAGGCATCAGCTTGCTGATCCAGCGCGACTCGCTCACGAAGGCCAGCTTCGGTCAAATGGACAAGGCGAACCCGTCCATCCTGTTCACTTGTCCTCACCACCAGCAAGCATTGTTGCTCAAGCGAGCGCAGTAGGCGGCTGACGTAGGCAGAATCAAGAGACAACCTGCGTCTCAGTTCCCGAACCTCAGTCCCCTTTTCTCCGATCTCCCACAGGAGCCGCGCTTCGCCAAGCGGATGGTCTCGACCCAGAAAGTGATCGTTGAGAACCCCGACGCGCTCGGTCATGGTTCGATTGAAGCGGCGAACCTGTTCGACTAAGGATATTTCCACGCCTAACCTCCAGATGTGCTGAAAAAGTGACTGCTCATTCTCTGATTATAGTCAGAGAATTGAGTTGGAATACAAGGGTTTTCTGAAGCACATTCTGATTTTTCTGCTCTGGATGGTGAAACATGTCCTCACAAAGAAAGAGAAAAACGAAAGCTCAATCCCTGGAAGCGCTGCAAACATTTGGTCTCGCAATTGTTCAATCACCGCGTGCTTTTAGAGGATGGCTTACTCTCATAGTGTTGGGCAACATCGTAAAGTTCTCTTTTGTTGATCTTTGTCCCTGGGTTCATACTGTCAAGAGACACCTCTCGTTCAAAGAGAGTCGCCCTGCATGGTCCGGAACATCTGCAGGTTGCCTTCGCAGACCTCAAATGATGGTAGAAGAGGATCGTTTTGCTTTTCGGTGGTGCATCACCTTCGGAAAGCATCTAAAGAAGGAGGTAGTCTTACATGACCGTGTTCTCATCCATCCTGGATCTCCCACTTGATGCCAGAGTAGACCCCCAGGAGTTTCTTTCTGCCGCCATGGAGTGGCATTTCAATCCGGAGACGGGTTCGGCATATTGGCTGGAACGGGCGAAGTCGTTGCCTTTCGACCCACGCAAGGATATCAAACGCTTCGAAGATCTGGCACGTTTCCCCAATATTGTTGACGAATTGCGCAACGTCCGGGCGGAAGACCTCATTCCCAGAGGATATGGTGCGCATCCAGATGTTGCTGGCGTCCCTGAAAGCGGTGGTACAACGGGTGTCCCCAAGAGAGTGGTCATTCTTCGTGACTGGGCAAGCAAGATGGGGACATGGATGGACACACGACTCGACGCACATGGTTTCCCGCGAAATGTGAACTGGCTTGCCCTTCTTCCGAGAGGACCTCATATGGTTGGCGCATTCGCTAAATTGCAGGCTAACACGCGCGGCGGTCTCTCGTTCACCATCGACATGGATCCGCGCTGGGTCAAGAAACTCATTGCTGCTGGTAAAAGCGATGAGGCACGCGCTTATGTCGATCACCTCATTGAGCAAGCCTCATTCCTGCTGCATAGCCAGGACATCGGTGCCCTCACAACCACTCCACCGCTGTTGGAGCGCATCGCTCAGCACGACGATCTGGTGGAATTAATCAATCGGAAAGTGAAAGGAATCCTGTGGGCTGGAGCGCACATGGATTTCGATACTCGCCATCTGTTTCGGACCGAGATTTTTCCCAATGTGAAGCTCGTGGGAGTGTATGGAAGCACGATGATCCTCGGCGGCGTCCCTGAGCGCCCCGGTCTTAGCGACGACGATCCCTCTATCTATGATCCGCCCTCACCTTTTATAACTTTTTCCATCATCGATCCTGACAGCAGGCAACCGGTAGACTACGGTCAACGAGGCCAGGTCGTGATGAACCACATCAGCAAAAACATGCTGCTTCCCAACAACCTGGAACGCGACATGGCTCTTCGAATCGAACCGCCAGAAGGCCAGGTCGGCGACTCAGTTGCTGACGTGTCTCCTGTCGCGCGGTTTGGCAATGAAGTAGTGATCGAGGGGGTGTACTGATGAGTGTAAGTAGTCAACTGCGCTGTATAGACGCGCTTGGACCTAAAGGAGCGTACCGAACACATAATCGCCAGACCATCACGGATGTAACAGGCCATCCGATGGCCGAACTGAGTCTGGTGCCCAAATTGTTTGTCACACGAGCGATGACCGCGCTACATAAAGCACAGACACTCCCTCTGAATGATCGTCTGACGGCCCTTACCAGGGCTGGGAAACTGTTTGCAACGGGTGAAGTTGATGGCATGTCCTCAGCAACGTACCAGCACATGGTATGCCGCATATCCGGCACACCGCTGTCCAATGTACGCAGCGCCGTCGAGGCAGTTGCTCACTATGCAGCCAGCGTCTACTGGAGCTCGCAGCAGGCCCGACCTATCGGAGCGGTCAATGACTGGCGCGATCCGCAGGCCCATGAGGGTACAGCCGTCTGGATACGGCGCGGAAACGTCTTCGCGGTACATGCTCCTGGCAACGAACCTGGCGTACATAGCCTCTGGCTTGAGCCACTTGCGCTGGGCTACCGCGTGGCCGTCCGTCCTTCCAGGCGGGAACCACTTACCCCGTATCGATTGGTAAGCGCGCTGCGGTCCTGTGGGTTCGGTGATGATCAGGTTGTTTTGCTCCCTACCGACTACGACGCAGCCAACGAGATTCTGCGCCAGGCCGATCTGAGTATGGTCTATGGGGGACAGGAGGTCATCGATAAGTATGCTGCAAATCCCACCATTCTGCCCAATGGACCAGGTCGATCAAAAATCCTGGTCACCGCAGACTCGGATTGGCACTCGTCTCTCGACATGATAGTTGATTCGATTAGCAACATGGGTGGAACGGCCTGCATTAACACCACGGCTGTGTTCGTAGAGGGCGATCCCACGCCGGTCGCTGAGGCAATAGCCGAGCGGCTTGCAGCAATTCCAAGCCTGCCGCCGGAAAATGATCAAGCGGTTCTCACAGCCTACCCTCTGGAGACCGCGAAGAAAATCGAGCGGTACCTGCTGGACAAAGCAGCCGGGACCCGGGCCTATCTGGGAGGAAACGGGATCGTTGATGACTTGGGCGATGGCAGTGCGGTACTGCGGCCTGCTGTCCACCAACTGGACAATCCGCTTGCGGAGCAGGCGAATATTGAGCTTGCCTTTCCATGCGTGTGGATCGCACCATGGACACGGGAGGCTGGAATCGCTCCATTCAAAGATACCCTGGTACTCACAGCAGTCACCCATGACGAGAAGCTGCTGGACGAACTGCTCGCAGATCCGACGATCCGAAACCTGTATATCGGCAACCACCCGACGTACTGGATAGCGCCAGGCATCCCGCATGACGGTTATCTCGGCGAATTCTTAATGCGCGCGAAAGCCGTCATTCGCGATTGAGACGCATTGCACGCATGGGTGCAGAGATAATAACGAGCGTTCCATCTGTACAACGGATAGGTACCGGAACACGGGCAAGCGGGGAGCAAACAGAGAACTGGTTGGAATCATGACCTGCTGTATTGCTTCTGCTTGCCCACCTGAGTTTCGCAAACTTTTGCTTGGACCGGGAAACCAGGCAAAAATGAAGCAGACGAACAGAACATGCCAGCAGAGCTTTATGGGTGAGAAATTATGACATACATGGCATGGAGATCTATCGCTGAAAAAAAGGAGGGAGAGAGCGGATGCTCTTCTCTCGGAATAACGGGGTACATGGTGGCCCGGCACCAACGCGCGCCTATATCCCTGAACTCCTTGATAAAGAATGGACGGTTTAACCGCCTCAGTCCTAACGCATCTATGCATTGAGAGAAGTGATTCTATGATTTCAAGTGGGTGAAATCGTGAATCCAACACTTCCGCCAGGACTTGTGTCAGTCTTTCTCGGTCCCTCACAACTTCAGGTAACATCAGACGATTTCATGAAATCGTCTCACATTTACAGTGGCATTCTTTCCTCTGAGCCGTTTTCATAAGTCAAGGGCAGGCAAAACCAAAACGTTGATCCCTGACTTGGGTTGCTCTGTATGCCAACCTGTCCCCCCAGACGTTCAATAACATTACGTGCGATGTGAAGACCTAAACCAAGACTGACACTCGATCCACTTTGGACAGAAATGCCAGGAGCGCGATAAAAGCGCTTCCAGACCTCCTGTTGTTGCTCGGCAGTCAGACCCGGTCCGTGATCAGAAACAGAGACTCGAACATGAGACGGAGTACGTGTGACCGAAACGGACACTGGGGTATCAGGAGCAGAATATTTGAGCGCGTTGGAGAGATAATTGCCAAGAGCTTGATGCACACGATCAGGGTCAGCCTCCACAGGAATGATCTCATTCAACGTTTCGGTCAGCAATAGAGTACGCTCAGGATGAAGGAGACGCTGCACCTCGACACCATTGCGCACAATCTCTCCGAGGTCACAGCGTTGCGTAGAAAGCTCCAGGCCCTTCGAGCGAATGCGCGAAGCATCCAGCAGATCATAGACGAGACGCTGCTGAACATCCAATTGGTGGAGAGCACGCTCGATGGTCACTTGGAGGAAATGCTCTCGGGCCACTCTTTCCGCCACCTGTGTTGGAGATCTTTGTTTCATCTTGTGCTTGATAATTTGTAAGCTAAGGTGGGAAGCGGTGAGTGGGGTGAGTAATTCGTGAGTGATCATGCTGAGAAAGTCGTCCATCATCTGCTTCGCTCGTTCAGCCTCCCCTTGTGCTTGCTGTGCCTGAAGGCGTGCCCGTTGAAGTTGACTAGTCAGCAAACTGATACAGAGACTGGTAAGGGTGAACATCACGGTACTAAAGATATCTACACGAGCCTCGATCACGAAAGGGAAACGCGGGGGCAGCAACATCACAAGGTAGAAAGCAATGCCAACAAAACTTGCGAGCAGACCAGGGAGGAGACCCCAGCACGACGAGATCAACAGGATGGCAAGCAAGATGAGTGACTCAGAAAACTGGAGTTGGGGAACGAGTTGCAGCAACACAATGGCAAGAAAGCCTGCAACACACGGAAGCACAAGCGCCAGTCCATAACCAATGGCAAGGTGGCGCAATGGAAAGGGGAGGAACCCTGGTTCCATATTATACTGCCACAACCAAGTCACAAGTCGCTTTCTGGCTTGCCCGGAAGGTGAGCCCAATAGAGTAGGCTGCTTTGGAGGTGTGCTCTCTGTCGGCTTCATACATCGCCTGTTCTTTCTCCTTAGACCTTTTCAAGTCTATATTAGGCACACACAACAAGTTCATCTGTCCAGTCACCATCACATGGAAGGAGATAAATCATGTATCCCTTTGCTTTTTGGTACCCTGACTTTACTGCAAGTGCTTGCTACTGGGAGTTGGTCATTCACCGCTCAACGTCATTCATTGTCACTTGTTGTGCCTTCCTGCACACAATCGCCAGGATCTTAGCCATAGAAGTTCCTTTGTTGTTCTTGCGTACTTTTCGCAAAAGAAACATCTGTCAATTTTGCGAGAGGTGGAGAGAGGCAATCTCTCCACCTCGCTTCCAAAGGGAGCCAAGCTGTTTTCCTTGCCAAGATGCGGGGAAGGAGAAGCCAGAAAAACAGTTTGGCCTAGACGCGATGTGCAGCCGTGCTACATGGCGATGAGTGCTCCCTTCTGCCAGACCTGAAGATCTGGCCTACCTGGGGCCCGCAGAGATAGGTGTCTCCCAGATTGGGGCAATGACGGCAGAAGCTTTATGCGTCCTTGCGGGGAGGCCGGAAAGCGGCCAGGCTGAAAGCGAGCGCTGTATAGCCGCAGAGCACAGCGAAGCCAACCCACGGAGCCAGTGGGTAGTACCCAACTGCTGGCGTGTAGAGGCTGATCACCTGTGGGTACTCTGGAAGGCTTTGCTGGATCGCAAATCCAGCGGCAGGCGTGAGCCGGAGCAACCACTGGGATACAGCAAGGGGGGCGAGATTGGCAAGGATGAAAGGGAAGACAATGAGAGCGATGCTGACAGTCATAGCCACCACACGACGCCGGAACAAGGCACCGAGAGCAAGGGAGAAGATGGCAACGGCCCCGACAAGCGCAGCGGTCCCGAACATGACACGCAGTTCGGTGAGGGGAACCACCGGCTGGACAGTTTTGCCAGTCGAGAGCATGATGTACTTGCCGAGCTGGACCGTGACGACGGCGGCCACCGCTTGGGTAGTAAAAGTGACCAGACCAATCACGATAGCCTTCGCGGCCAACACTTGCCCCCATTGATGAATCAAGTACTTGCGCTCAAGCGGACGTCCGGAAGTACTGAAGAATACTGCCACAACGATCACCACTATCAGCCCGACCAGCGCGCCAATGAGGTAGCGCCCGGTGGTCCAGCCCTCCTCAGTCCCCGGTGAAACGTCGCCAGATCCGGTCACAGTAAACGTATCGCCAGATCTGTTGAAACCTCCAATGGACAAAGCCGGCACACCATTGATGAGGTTTCCCCCAGAGGAAGCTGATGTGTCCTGGAGGCTTCCTACACTGGTACCGGTCCACATATTGTCATGCAGACTAACGTGGTCGAAGGTAGCGGTGGCTTGAGTGAGGCGGCTGGCCCCCTCTTGTACAGTCACGTCGCCCGGTGAGGTGACGAAGAGTCCAACCTGCACTGTAGCAGGCAACCCGACCAGATGAGCAGTGCCGACCTGGGTCCACCGCGTGCCGTCAGTTGACTCGTAACCAGTGAGTATGTCACCAGAACGGGTTAGCCGTAGCCAGCGTGGGGATTGCGCAGAGACACCGCCTGGGCTGCCAGCTGTGTCCTGAGTGAAGTCGTACTGCATCCGCGTCCCATGACTGCCGGTGATCATCATGGCTGCGTAGGCTGACCCCTGCTTCATGTTCTCCTTGATCATGATCCCAGCCTTCGCCCATGGCACGACGCCAGGGACAATCTGGTCGTGGTTGGGTGGTGGGTAGGTGATCAGGCCGGTCAGCGAGGTGACCCGCACGGTAATGCTGCCATCCCCGACAAGGGGCTGATGCACGAAGTAGAACTTGTCCGTCACTGCTTCACCGCCTGGTCCAATCGGGATAGGGGGCAGGCACGTCCGTTCGGACCTTCGCAATTCATGAACCCTGTCGTCGCGAGTCCCAAGAGCACTGTCACCAACGCCGCGACTACCATTGCGATCACCCAGCCTCGGACTTGACAGAATGCGGTCCACTCTGAGCGCAGTACTTGCGCGAAGCCAAGGCTATCGGTTCTTTTTGGTTCCATCATTTGTCCTCCTCTCTGGCACTTACCTCTTGCCTACCCGTCGCCAGCAGATAGGCTTCTTCCAGGCTGGGGGAAACCTCGATGGCGGCTTCGTGCGGACGCGTGGCGCTGATCAGCCGCAGCGTGACGCCGTCCATCTGGTTGACCATCGTGCTGGCTTGATAGCTCGCCTGTAACTGCAGGGCAGTGGTCTGATTGGTCGTCACACTCCAGACCTTCCCGGTGGCATGGGCTAGCAATGCCTGCGGCGGCGTATCGGCCAGCACCTGACCCTCCTGCAAAATCAGCAAGCGGTTGGCAACCGCCTCCACATCGCTGATGATATGGGTACTGAGAATGATGATCCGGTTGCTGGTCAGGCTGGCGAGCAGGGTGCGAAAACGCACGCGCTCGGCGGGGTCGAGTCCGACAGTTGGTTCATCGACAATCAAGAGTTCGGGGTCGTTGAGTAGAGCCTGCGCAATACCGATGCGCTGCTTCATGCCGCCGGAATAGGTGGGCAGCTTGCGGTCGGCTACCTGCTCTACTTGCACCATCTCCAGCACCTCGTCAACGCGTCGGTAAGCCAGCGACCTGGGCAGTCCTTTCATTGCGGCCAGGTAGCGCAGGAACTGTCGTCCGGTGAACTCTGGATAGACGCCGAAATCCTGAGGTAAATAGCCCAATACCTGCCGGAGCGCAGCGCCGTGAGTGCGGATATCCTGCCCATTCCAGAGGATGGTCCCCTCGGTGGGAGTCAGGAGAGTTGCAATCATGCGCATTAAGGTCGTCTTACCAGCGCCATTGGGGCCAACCAGTCCAAGCATGCCCGGCCCGCAGCGCAGCGAAAGCTGACGTAGAGCCCAATTCTGCCCATAGCGCTTGCTCAGGTTTTCAATCGTTAATTCCATAAAAAACTCCTTGCTTCTGCTCTTTTCCCGCTCATAATCATTTCCGTAGTGTACGAACAGCTTAGCTTAGCACGTCGCGGGACCGTTTGAAGGCGAGGGCCGCAATCAGCACTAGCAGTAGACTGAGACCGGCCAATACCAGATGGGGCGCGAACCAGCCTGTGATGTCGGGCATCTGGTTCTCAACAGTGAGGAGGATCTGCTGAAATTGCGTCTGGTTAGTGATCGTGCTGAGGTTAAGGGAATACTTGGGGAGCAGTCCGAGCGCTGTAACCGCGCTGGTTGGGTCCCAATTGACATACCAGGCAGGGAGGGTGGTGCCGCGCAGCCCGGCGGGGAGAATCACCGCTCCTATGACCCACGCCACCAGGATCACGATCTTGACCAGATTGGTCAGGTGTGGAAACAAAGTGCTCAGGGCGAAGCCGAGGCTGCTGACCAGGACCGTTGCTGGTAAGACCATGCCGACCCAGAGGAGCAGCACGACATTGGTTGGTGGCAGGGGATACGCCGGGATGGTCAGATGCAGCAGCAGGCCCATCAAAAGGATGGCAGCTAGCAAGAGCAATGCCAGCCCCAGACTGACCAATAGGCCTATTAGATAGCGTCCCCAGACATACGCCCAGGTCGGTAGCGAGGTCGTCAGGAGCAGTTCGTGGGTACGTCGGTTCAGATCCCGCGTCACGCCATCAGCCGTGACAAAGGGCAGGAGGAGAACCAGCAGCAGCAAAGACGCTGATGGAAGGTTCATAAGCAGTCCCCAGGCGCTGGTTCCGGTAATGAAACCATCCAACGCCTCCTTGCCGGGCATGGTCGGCCTGCCGAATTGGGATGGCATCTTCATAGCCCATATTACGAAGAGCAGGAAACAGAAGAAGCCGAGGGCCTGAAGCCAGAAGAGGCGGCTGGCGAAGAAACGACGAAGCTCCCAGGCCATAACGCTCAAAAGCGGATGCGGGCTATCGATTGCTCGGGTGGTCTTCCCGGTGCTGGTCAACGCAGTAATATTCATGGTACACTCCTTTTATGTGTTCGATTTTGGAGGTGCAGCGAGTGTTGCACGTGCCCTCTTACGAGCCAGCCCCGGAAAAGGTTCGCGAACGCGCGGCAAGCATTCGCAAACATTAGGAATGGGGGAGCAGGCGGTGCATGGCGGTGTGCATGCGCAGCAGCGCGATGGCAAGCCCCGTCAGGCCGATGCAACCCAGTAGCATCTCCCGCGCAGGCGCGAGCAGAAGCGCCTGGAGATGAGAGGTAGTGGTGATGGCCAGGATAGCTAGCCAGATCCCATAGGCCAGGGAGGCTGCTGTCTGGATCGAGAGGCGCAAAGAGAGCAGCAGGGCTAGTCCCGCGACAAGGAGCAGGGGCATGAGCCAGGAGAGTGTCAGCGCCAGCACCTGCTCGGTGCCACCCGCCCAGAGCACCAGACTCAGAGCGAGGCCCAGGCCAACATCATAACCCAGCACAATCACCAGCCGGGCTATGGCCAGTTGCGGTGGGGAAGGCAGGCAGACCAGCTCCAATTCCAGCACCCGCGCATCTCTGCCGCGAAAGGCGGCGATGGTTCCCAGGTAGGCCAGTAGTGGCCCGCTGGCGCGTAGCACTACATCCTGATCTGAAACCACCTTGCTTAACACAACCCCTGCGCCGATCAACGTGATAAGTGCGCTCACCAGCCAGAAGCCCAGACCAAAGAGGCTGACCTGCGTGCGGGCCATTGCCAGCAGAAAGGCGATGCTGGTGCGCTGGCGGAGCTTTTGCTCGCGAATGGCCTGGCGTACGGGCGAGAGCGCAGGCAACGCACTCGTCAGCCGGGCGAGCAGATGCCGGGTATCTGCGGGTGACGGCTGTGGTGCCTGCCACTCGGACAGGCGACGCAAGGTGGGGAGTAATTCGGCACGCTCTTCTGGCGTGGCTCCCTGCTCACGCAGTGCGTCAGTCAACTGCTCTGGTCGCTCAAACGGCCAGGATGATTGGGGATCGAGCATCTAGTCCACTCCTTTCTGTACTGGGGCCAGCATACTGCGCAAGCGGTGAACGCCCACCGAAAGACGCGATTTGACCGTACCTAGAGGGATTTGCAGCGTCTCAGCGATTTCTTGTAAGCTGAAACCTTGATAAAAGCGGAGCACTATCACGATGCGATATTCCTCCCGAAGCTGAGCGAGCACCGCCCGCACCTCGCTGCCCCGTTCTGCCGCCAGGACGCGTTCCTCCGGGGAAGGCTCGCTATCGTAAAGGCGCAGCAGGGCTTCCTCAGAGTTCCCCCCTTGCCACAACTTTCGCACCGGGGCAGACTTGAAATAGTCGCGTGCCAGATTGGTGGCAATCATGTAGAGCCAGGGCTTGAAGGGGCGCTCAGCCTGATATGTACGCTGCCGTAACACATGCAGCAGGGTTTCCTGAACCAGATCTTCCGAAAGCTGCCGATCACCACCGACGAGACGGTAGAGATAGCCGAGGAGTGGACCGTGGTGGCGGGTCACCAGCCCGGCTAATGCCGCCTGATCGCCTGCCATCACGGCCGCCATTAATTGTTCATCACTTCTCTCCTGCATAGAACGCGACTTTTGGACTCCTTTCCGCCGTGTGCTGTTCCCTGTTACGAGCGAGAGCCACAAAAGGTTCGTGAAGGTCAAACGCATCCTACTTGATGGAAGCACATCGATGATGGTTCGTGTTTCCCTGTCCTGGGGCCATCCACAGGCAGGATTATTCTGCGTTAGGCAAGAGAGGGCCAAGGGAGGAAAGCCGCTGTGAAATTAGTACACAAGCGGCTTTCTTTTGATATTATTCACTGTCAATGTAGCAAACTGAGAGCAAAAACGAGGAACAGCATCTACAGAGCATTAGCGAAGAGGCTCGAAGCTGTTTTTTTGCCTCCCGATCAACGCTCCCAATCCTCCTGCTCCAAACCCCAGCACGAGGGCTAGAACCAGATCAATCATAAAGGCGAATACATAGGAAATCAGCAGAGAAATTATGGATTGTACTTGTACATCTATAAGAGGAAGAATCATGAAGGCACCGATAACATATGTACAGATATCAATGACGAGGAAACAGAGAAGCGCCCATAGACAGGCAAGCATAGCAGCTCCCATTTTTCCTGTACTTCTGGCTGTAAGTAGACCAACAAAAAAGTAGACAATCATGTTCAAGAGGGCCACAAACAAGCTGACGATGGTGCTAGAGAGGCTGATATAGTTGCCGAGTAAAGCCTGAGGGAACATATTGTAGAGCGCATCGCTCGTACCTGGAATGAGAAAAGTGATAAATACGACAATGGAGATGGCACTCAAAATAGCACCTGCAATAAATCCATATTTAAGTGCAACACGCCCTCCCGAGCGTGATATTTGCTGAGGAATCACCTGTGGTGGATACACTGATTGTGGTGGAATGTTCTGCATTTGTGGAATCTCCTTGATGAAATCATGATGGAATGTAGCAATTAAGCGCAAAGGAAGTATACACTATTTACAACGCACATCTACTTCTGTACAGTTACTTCGATAGAGTCAGTACTCTTCTCTGCGTCACTTCTCTTCTTCAGTAAACTATGTAGGAGGAGGACATGCTGATGAAGAAAATCCCTCAAATTACCATCGCATTCTGGATCATGAAGATTTGTGCAACCACTTTGGGTGAAACGGGTGGCGATCTTTTATCTATGACCATGCATATCGGCTATGCGATGAGTTCTCTGCTCTTTATTGGGCTATTTGTCATTGCACTGGTAATGCAACTTCTCTCGAAAAAGTATCATCCATTTCTTTACTGGACCGTCATTCTTACAACCAGTACCGCTGGTACCACCATATCCGATTATATGGATCGCACTTTAGGGCTGGGCTATGCTCAAGGCTCCCTGATTCTCTGCACCCTTTTGCTCGCTATTTTTGGGTTCTGGCGACTCAGTAAAGCTTCTTTCTCGGTAAACGCTATCACCACAGTGAAAATTGAGTGTATTTTTTGGGCCGCAATCCTCTTTTCAAACACTTTGGGGACCGCTCTGGGTGATTTCCTGGCAGATGATTCTCACCTCGGATTTATGGGAGGCGTGCTTCTCATTTCAGGTCTACTAACGCTGATACTTTTCGCTACTTTTTTCACCAACATCTCTAAAACCCTCTTGTTCTGGATAGCTTTTGTTCTCACTCGCCCATTCGGTGCGACAATGGGTGATCTTCTTACAAAACCACATGCACAAGGTGGCTTGGGTTTTGGCACTGTCGGCTCCTCGTTCATCCTTGCTGCAATTCTTATCGTGTTCATTCTCTTTACAGAGAAGGTGGCAAAAAAGCCCTGGTCATTGATGGCAGGGATGAAGCGCCACATCCGCTCTCGTGCGCAAATGGAACAGCGTCGTGTTCTGGAATAAACTTTGCGTTCTTCTTCTCGTTCTGGGAGAAGAGGCGTACCAGCACGATTCATCGGTGGGAATGGAGAGAAGGCTGTAACAACCTCTTTCCCACTCTTCTTATTTTCCTTGGACTGTTGTTGGGTTCACGTTTTGACCTTCAAGCTCAGGAAACTAATATATGGCGAAAAACTCAACATATATCCTGTTACTGGATCGAGAAGGGTAGCGTGATATGATAGTGAAGGAAGGATAATGTGCACTCGTTCTGTTCTTCTGATCTAAATTGAAGGCACTTTTTTAGGGAAGAACAGGGAAAGGGGAAGCCCCCACAACCGAAATCGGCTTCGCGGGAATATTTGGCATAGAAAATGGCATACCTCCAACTCTTTCGCAGAAATGGTTATGGTGCACAGTATGCAGAGAGTTCATAAGCAACACGCATCTCAACTGGCCCGTCATCCTCATCAATGGTGGCGTTCGCCTCTCATTGGTTATTCCGTTGCACTCTCGCTGACCGGAGTGGCCTTTTTGATCCCATGGTTGGAGAGCGTATCTGGCCTCCGCAACTTTTTTATTATGCCACCGTTTGTTATTGTTACGTTATTGGTTGGAGGGATCTGGGGAATTGGTCCAGCGCTCCTCTCGTTAGTGATTGAGATCCTTGCTTTAGATTACTGGATTGTTCCCCCCTTGGAAGCATCACATTTTTTATTTGGCCCAATATTCTCTTATTTGGTCAGTTTATCGTCATCCAACTCGTGGCGCTGTGGGTGGTCGTTCGCCAGAAACATTATCGAGACCAGCTCTTCATTGCCAATAAGATAATCTCTCACCATGTGGAGGAATTACAGGAGATTAACAAGCAATTGGAGCGAGCGAGCGGCGCTCGCGATCGCTTTGTGGTTCAGGCATCACATGAATTGAGGACCCCCCTGACGAGCCTCCGGGGGATCGAGCAACTCACCTTACGTCGCCTTGTTCGAGAACCCCATTGCCTGCAAACTACGCCTTTTTGCCAACAAATTTAGCAAAGATAGAAAAGCAAACACAGCGTTTGCATTCCTTAGTTGACAATTTATTCAATTTCACCTATCTCCATACTGGAAACATTCCCTTACGAAGAAGAAGCTGCGATTTGGTTGGTCTCTGCCGTGAGGTCATCAGCTATTTTGATACCTTGACCAATCATGAGATTGTGCTCATATATTCCTCAGACCAGATCATCATTCAAATTGATGAAGATCGGCTTTATCAGGTTCTCTTCAATCTGATCAGCAACGCGCTCCAATACTCACCGGCTCATACCACTGTGCGAGTGGAGGTATGTACCAAGAAGGAAGAAGTACTCTTGGCGGTCCATAATGATGGTTCCTTTATTGCTCCTGAACAGCAGGAACAACTTTTTGAGCCGTTTTATCGGGGCGATCATGTCTGGCATTCCGCCATCACCGGGTGGGGGCTTGGCCTGACGATTAGTAAATATATGGTTGAGCAACAGGGGGGACGAATCTGGGTAGAGTCCTCAGAGCAACAAGGGACCACATTTTGGGTTGCATTGCCTTCTGGCTCTGATGGGAAACAGGGCAAAGAGACTCTGGCGCAGGAAAGAAATACGTCCTGAAGACATTATTGACCCAGTTTCGTAGCAGAAGAGCTCCGGAAGTGATATTTTCCCAATGACGCACAAGTGGCAAAACAGAAAACATGATATGACTGGAAACAGTGGTGAGGGAAAACTAAGCCTTGCCTTTACGAACACGCCTCAGGCCAATCAACTCCATTCACCCCAACCATCACTTTGAATGAACTCCCTCGCATCGTTTGCACCAGTAATGGCCAACCAGGCTGACCCGTGGTTTGGCTCAATTTTCAGCAAGAAATGAGAGTTCGCTCTGTCTCTTCTCACGCTCCTCTCATAATTGTTCTGTATGATCGGCGGTAATCTCCCAATCTTCGAGTGTCTTCCGACACTCATGACAGGAAATATGCCGTCCTTCTGCACTCGTTGGATCATCGCTACGCCTGATTTTCGCACTCTTTGGCGCAGTAGTGGGCAGGTTTCTTGGTTCAGCGATAGATGCTTATCAGGACATCCCAGGCTAACTTTAACGCGAACGGAGTTCTTCGTTGCAACGGTTATTCTCATCATTGTTGCTTTGCTTATCGAGGAGCGCGTGCCTCTATGAGAGATTCGCCTAATTATCTGGTGGTCCAATACACTACGGAAGTAATAGCTTCTTTTATTTTATAAGCAGAGAGAGCGAGGAAATAGCGTACATGAATCAAAGCATACAACAACATCAATCAAACATGGATACTGAATTGGACAAACCTGACATTGTAAACACACAGCGAGGGATTGTCGAACCTCCGCGCCGCGCGACTCAATTCATGAAAAAAGTTCCTGAAATTACCGTCTACTTCTGGATCATTAAATTGTTGACGACTGCAATGGGCGAAACGACCTCGGATTATCTCGCTCACCAACTTGATCCGGTTATCGCTGTAGCCCTTGGTGGTGTGGGCTTGCTTATCGCACTCATACTACAGTTCTCGGTACGGCGCTATGTGGCGGCAATTTACTGGTTTACTGTCACGATGGTCGCGATATTTGGCACGATGGCTGCTGATGTATTGCACGTTGGATTTGGCATACCATATCTTATCTCGACTGTGATGTTTATGATTGCGCTTGTCGTCATCTTTGTCGCCTGGTATGTGAGCGAGAAAACGCTCTCTATTCACAGCATTTACACACGTCGTCGCGAGCTGTTTTATTGGGCGACAGTCATGGCGACGTTCGCGCTCGGCACCGCTTTAGGCGACATGACCGCGACAACGCTGGGTTTAGGCTACATTTCTTCTGGGGTCCTATTCGCTGTATTGTTCGCTCTACCAGCTCTTGCCTACTGGCTATTGGGGCTGAATGAGATCTTTGCTTTCTGGTTCGCGTACATAGTGACAAGACCGCTCGGTGCTTCATTCGCCGACTGGTTTGGGAAAGCTCAGGGTGAGGGTGGGGTTGGGCTAGGGACAGGGCTGGTGAGCCTGGTTTTAGGGCTTGTGATTATAGGCCTGGTCATCTACCTGAGCATTACCCACAAAGATAAGAACACTCCTGCGGCCTGAAGGGTGGAAGAATGTCCATTTGTGATTGTTTCAGCTCACAATTATTGACATCCTCCCCATAGCGAAAGCGAGGGGTTGATCGAGTCACCTCGCGAGGGCTTCCTGCTTCGCAGAGGCTTGCCCGAGCGAGACGGCGAAGGGCTGATGCAGCCCGGTGTGAGAGATGGAAGCTGCATCAGTTTGCCCACTCGTTCTCTCTTAATCGGGAAAATTTCCCGATGCATTGCCAATGGTATAGGGAGTAGAGATGTTGGGATATACGATCATCATGTCCATACCATGATTCGCATGATACAGATTATGGCAATGGAGCATCCATAGTCCAGGATTATCTGCGTAAAAGGCTACATCGTAGCTTTCATGCGGTCGCACACTGATCGTATCAAGGTGGATAGGACTGCCGGCCAGTGCTTGACCATTCTTTGTCAGGACAGTGAAGGTATGTCCATGCAGATGCATTGGGTGAATACCACTATCCGCATTATTCTCGAAATGGAGTCGAATGAGTTGCCCCGGCTTGACCACAATTTCAGGACTATCCGGGAAGGTTTTTCCATTTAAGGTAAAGACCGGCCCGGGTCGACCATTAGAAAAACCAATCGTGAAGCCAAGCGAGATGGTAGAGGTCACATCAAAGTGGCTTTGAAGGGTAATGGGATCTGCTAGTGGTTGCCCATAGGTCGCAAAGTTAAATTCGTTCTGGCTAAGAGAGGGAAGGACACTGGCAACAAATTGTCCCTGCCCCACAAGCACTGCGGGTACCTTCGTATATTGTTGGTCACCATCTTTGGCAAGGAGCAACGCGACTGGACCATACTCAGGGAGACGGAAGCGCAGGTCATAACGCTGTCCTCCGTCAATCGAGAGGGGAACCGCTGCCAACGGCGTAGGTCCGTTGAGATCGTGCCCATCAAGCGCAGCAACCAGAAAGGATGCTCCAAGCAGGGTCACATGATAGGGATAATTATCGGTATTGGCCAGACGCAGGCGAACCCACTGACCAGGCTGGGCCGAAACATGCACCGTTCCCATGGTTCCATTGAGCGTTGGGCTGCTATTCCAGGAATGGAGCGCAAGTGTTGTATCGACGTCATCATGTACTGTTGAGGTGATAGGATCAACGACGACTATTCCATAAAGACCATGGCCTGTTTGCTCAAAGCTTTCCTGATGTGAGTGATACCAGTACGTCCCAGCTTCTTTTGCCAGAAAACGATAGGTATAGGTCTGACCTGGTTTGACGGCGTCCTGGGTGACGCCTGCGACCCCATCTGCACTATTGGGGACGATCATGCCATGCCAGTGGATGGTGACCCCAAAGGAAAGATGATTGACAAGATGGACAACCACCAGGTCCCCCTGCCGTACGTGAAGGGTGGGTCCAGGCGAGGTCCCATTGAATGTCCAGGCATCGCTGGAATTGCCCGAACCAAAGGAAAGATGCGCAGATCGGGCGGTAAGCGTAAATGTATCAATGCGTGGGGCTGTCTGTGGCGCTTGGAGCGTGTCTATAGGTGTACCAGGGCCAGCATTGCCAGCTTGACACATCTTTTCCATATCGCTCATACTCATGTCTTTCATACCGTCCATCTGACAGGCGGTCCCCATATTGATCCTATCAGGATAGCGAGAAGACCATACGCCCCACCCAATGCCACCACCAGCTATGAGGAGGAGACAAAGTACGCCTAGAAGTATGCGCTTGCCTCTGTTCTTTCGCGTCCATTTGTTCGTACCCGGCTCCCCTTCCTGAGGTGCGATGATACTTTTTTGTTGTTCTATTTTTTGTGGTTTCTTCATATGTTCGCCATTCTCACTTCTCGTTTTTTTCCTGTTGTTCCATCAGAATGCTAATTTTTGTCTCAATCCAGTCTAATGTCGCATCATATGAGTGAATGTGGTAATCAGCCAACTGCAGAATAAAAGGGCGTTCCTGTGCCTCAATTCCAGGGTTCGAGCGCACCATAGCGCTTCCGCGCATGTAATGGTCACGCAAAACGCGGAGGTACTCGCGATACTGCTGTAATACAGCAAGCTGTAGGGATGCATCTACCAGGCTGAACTTCGAGAGCTTGACAGCAAACAGGTCTGGATAGTCCGGAGTATATTCGCCCGGATCATGCATGATGGCGAAGAAACGGTCTCGACCAGCTTCAGTGAGATGATACAGCTTGCGTGTCTGCCTCTGCCCCTCTGCAACCTCAGCTTGATCATGCTCAGAGGTAATCAGGCCTTGTTGTTCAAGTCGACGAATTAGGGGATAGAGCGTCCCCCAGCTAAGCCGATGAAATGGACCCAGAATGCGCTGTATAATCGCATGGAGTTTATACCCATGTTGAGGGCCATTCATGAGTTCGCCCACCACAAACAGTTCATATGCAGGGTGCGGGCTACGTCCACCACTGACTCGCCCAACATCCTTTTTCTCTGGTAGATTCTGCTTCTCTGTCATTGCTCTGCCTGCATTTCTATATCGATTCGATACTACTACATCCAGTATACCGAATCGATATAGAAAAAGCAAGGCTGACCATCGGGTATGTGTTCTGCAAAGATAGTTGTGGACCTTGCTCATTCTGGTAGCGGAACCGGCAGACGCGCAAGGCGAGGTGGACAATATGATCGCTAATGGTTCGCACATGGCATGGGGACTACAAAGCATTGGATACTCTGGTTGTTTCATTCAGGCCACAATGGAAAGGGCGAAGGCTCGCGGCCTTCAGTATGCTCCTATCAGCAATCACGTTCCTGCTCCCACGCAATGCATCATGATGGTTTCAAGTAAGTGAGGCTTCCTCATGATTCCTTGTAGGCGTTCGTTTGCTCAGGGTGTGGCGTTGTTGAAGCCAGATATAGCCATCCTCTAGAGAGGGGGCAACGGCTTGAAGATCTGTGATGTTTTGAGCTGTTGGGCGAGGTCCTACGATGCGATAGAGGGTTCCATGTTCTTGTGGTAGAACTGAGATGGTGCTCTGCTCCAGTGATGGGGTATATGGAGTGTCTGTTCGGAATTGCCAGACATGGTCTTGGGCCTCCTTTGTAATCTGGTAAGTGAGACCCTGAAAGGCAACTTCACCTTTATTCAGCACAGCGATGTGTCTGCATGTTTGGCTAATGTCCTCGACGACATGTGTAGAAAGCAAGACGACGCGTCTGTGGGCCAGATGTGAGAGCAATGTGCGCAGGCGAATGCGTTCTTCTGGGTCCAGGCCTGCAGTTGGCTCATCAACGATCAGCAGGCGAGGATTGCCTAATAGGGCTTGAGCGATACCGAGGCGGCGTTTCATCCCTCCTGAGTAGGTCTTTACCTTGTGGTCGGCTACTGCGCTCAGGCTGACGACATCCAACAGCGCATCCATCTGCTTACGGCGCGCGGGTCTGTCATACAGGCGCTTCAGAAGACCCATATAATCGAGGAACTCTCGACCAGTGAGATCGGGGTAAAAGGCAAGTTCTTGTGGGAGATAACCAAGTTGGCTACGAATGGCTTTGCATCCAGATTGCGTAAGGACATTATATTCATCAATGGTTATCTGCCCACTCGATGGGCGGATCAGCGTCGCCAGAATACGCAGTAGGGTCGTCTTTCCTGCGCCATTAGGGCCAAGTAGACCAAACATGCCATCCTCAATATGTAGTGTGATTCCTTTCAATGCCTGGACGGAACTATAGTTTTTACTCACATTTTCTATAGTGATAGACATTGAGAGCCTCCTTTCATTCTTCTAACGAGCATCACTGAGCAGGTGTTCTTCGTGCCTCAGTCGCCACCAAGAACAGAGCGCGAGCGTGCCAGCGATTCCAAGTAAGGTGAGACGGTTGACCCACCAATCGGGGGCATCATGTGCCCAATAGGTATAGGGAATGAAGATGGGGCGCATCGCAGCGATGCTGAGTAGTTCATCATGCAAGAATACGTCAGCCACAAGAGGGATGATCGAGAGGGTTGCGCCCAGCGTCGCATTGCATGTAAAAAATGCTCCTAGCATGCTCAACATGCTCAATAGTGCGACTGGAGCAAGCCAGACCAAAAGCAAGGAAAGGGGGCTTTGTTGTTGTGTGTACGTTGCCCCAAAGTGTAATGTCCAGCCCAGATAGGCTACTGAGCAGACGAACAGGGTAAGGCAGGTGAGTAGGTAGCGCCACAAAAGAATGCGTAGGATGCCCGTTCGTGTCGCCATTGAAATTTCGAGCAAAGGATCACCTATCACAAGGGTACTGGCAAGTGCCCCTGAGATCAGTCCCGCACCCGTTTCGAGTATGAAACGGCTTAAGGAGTCGCCTTGATGGATGCTCTCTATTGTACCCGTACGTATCTGGAGCCAGAAGATGGCACAAGAACCAAGAAAACCTAGAAGCATAAGCGCATAGAGCCACCAGTTTAGGAGGCGTAGATGATAGCAGGCGAGTAAGACATATTCTCGCCAGGGCATGGCATGTGAAGAGGGCGATGAGTCATACCCAAGCGGTATTCTTGATTTCGACATTAGTTTCCTGCGCTCCTTCGTGCTTGATAGTGCAGGCTGATATAGAGCACTATCAGAGAGATACTAGCGGTGAGCCATAGGATGACAATGTTGAGTTGTGCCATTACAAGTGGATGGTCTGAAATGGCCTTTCCCACTGAAGAGGTCGGGAAGAATACTGGATAGACGTAGCGACCTGCAGGATTAAAGATGGTTCTACTAATCGTAGGCCAATCGAAGAGCGAGATGGTTGCATCGAGCCAGAGTAACGGAAAGCCAATCTGCACAACACGCAAGGGGAACAGGCTTGAGCACAGAAGGGTCAGGGCAACGGTTACGGCAGACGCAGGTAAGAAAACGAGCGTGAAGGCCAAGGCCAGTTTGCAGAAGATGTCTGTTGACAATCCCAACCAGACAAGAATGCTGCCACAGATCAAGTAACTGAGAAAGGCCGGAACCAGAATGGCGATATAGTTCCCCAGGAACTTGCCAAGCACATAGACCCCGTGACCAAATGGAGCTGCCCGTTGTAATTCAAGCATCCCAAGTTGCCTATCGCGTGGTAGGCGGTCCGCGACCAACAAGGATGCGATGAGTGCATAGAGCACAGTACTGTAATAGGTGTTGAGAAAGGTAAAGAGGTTGACAATTCCTGCCATATCCAGAGCAAAACGTTGTGTGAGTAGGACCCCATTATTCTGCATGTCTATGGCATTCTGGATGTAGATCAGGGCAACAAGCGAGCCTGCCAGAGGGAAGGCGAGCCAGAAGCCCCAGCGTCGCCATTGCATGAGTATCTCAGCAGCGATGGTTGCCCAAAGCTGCCCAAGCGTGGCACGTGGCCCTGGTTTGGGAACTAGCAGTGATATTGGCATCATAGTATGTAACGTTCCCTTCTATTGATAAAAAGCAATGATATGCAAGCGGCTATAAAGGCGATGAGAAAGAGGGCTGGACTCTGGTGCCAGAAGCTCTCATATTGCTGTGCAAAATTGATGGGATGAAATTGTGTGGAGCTTGCAAGTAGGCGTAGAATCCAGAGCAGCATACAGAGAAAGATGGCGGCATTCGCGTTGCAGAGGACACTTACCAGTAACGAAAGCGCGGTCAGACAGCAGAGAGGAGCCAGCCAGTTCGTGATAAACCAGGAGAGGGTAGGTGTTCCTTGCGTGAGCAGCAGCGGGAGGAGGCAGAGCAGATTGATCAACAGATTATAAGTGAACATGATGCCGCTACGTAAGTAGAGAAGCAGGTGAGCAGGCATGGGTGTGCTCAGAATCACCTCCCGCGCAGGATCGCTCTCGCGAGCATACAGAAAGGCAAGACCCAGGGCTGTTATGAGTGAGCCAAGAAAGGCTAATATAGGGGCAGAGTACTCCATCTGTCGCGCGAAGATTGCTATGGCTAGAGCCAGAGGAATCAGTGGCAGTGGCATCCACCAGAGGTCGTGACGAACAAGGCGAAGCTGTGCCCCAACATGTTCCATTACAATGCCACCAAGCCTGAATGTATGCTCCACTAGTCTGTGCAGAGAGGCGGCAACATTCCGCTCATCAATGCGTTGCTCCACCAGTTGAAACAAATCGGGTCTAGGATTGGGAGTCTGGGTTTTGATTGCCTGCAGTGTCTCATATATCCGAGACCAGTGCTCAAACTCCTTCCTACAGGAAGCGCACTGTTTGAAATGGATGTCTATCATGTGCCGCTCTTCATACGCAAGAGTATTATTGATGTATGCTTCCAGATGTTCTCGTGGACAGGTAGTGGAGGTCGAAGAATTGCTATATGGGTTGAACATATGATTATATCTCCCATCCATTCCGAAGTAATGCGGCCTTCAGAGCGCGCCGGGCATAGCTAAGGCGACTCTTGACAGTACCTTCTGGGATGCCAATAATCGCCGCAATCTCTTTGTAGGAGAAATCCTGAAAGAAGGCCAATTCCAGGACCTCGCGATGTTCGGGAGTCAGACAAGCTAGCGCTTGCGTAAGCTCTTCTTGGCTTGCCTGATAGAGCGCGTGCGCTTCTGGCTCTAGGGCTGTATCGGGTATCATTGAAGCAGCCTCAATCTCAATGAGCATGACTCGTGAAGGTTGACGTAGGGCTTTAAATGCCTGATGGTGAGCTATTCCAAAGATCCAACCAGACATGGAACCGTTGCCCTTGACCGTATGTGCTTTCTGCCAGACAACGAGCATTACCTCCTGTAATATGTCTTCAGCCTGCTCTTTGTGCCCTAACAGGTGAAATAGGTAGGCGAAGAGGGGGCGCTGAAAGCGCGTATAGACCTCAGCCAGAGCTGTGCGATCCTTGCGAGCTACACGTTGTAGTAACGTATGCTCGTTTTCCGGTGGGCTGGGTTTGACACGAACCTGGATGGGTATTGCTCTAAGGCATCCTATGATTATCATGAGATTTGCCTCCTTATACGTATGTACCGCAGATACTCCAAAAGGTTCAATGGGCCGATGCCCAAAACATGTGTCATGCTCTTTGGCATGTTTCTCGGACATTGGATCTGTTTGCTTTCTGCTCATGGAGATCTCTACTTTCACGACCTCTATGATCGTGTACCACCTGCCTACAGGCAAAAGTAAGCACGCCACTCCTTTTGAGACTGCAAGAGCATGTAGTATTTGGGATCAATCTTTGAATAAATTTGAGCTTGAGAAAGCCGGGACTTCACAAATTCGCCCAGGAATTCCTGGGCGAATTTGTGAAGTTAATTTACGAAAACCGTGGAAAGGCTGCCTCACTTGCACAGCTTAGCTTATGTTGAGCGCTTGTCGTACTACAGAATCGCCGCCGCTTGCTCGCCATCGATAGGGATAGAGCGGCTTTGGCTCAGTAAGGGAATCGAGGGACGCTACTTCCTCTGGCGAAAGGCAAAGGTTGGAAGCATTTATATTGTCAGCAAATTGCTCAGGTGTACTAGCCCCAAGAATGACCGAGGAAATGACGGGCTTTGTCAGTAACCAGGCCAGGGCAATCTGAGCAGGGGTCGCTTCCCCATGAGCTGCTGCAATCTCACGGAGTCTCTCGATAACCGTGTAGCCCTTTTCGCGGTCGATAGAGAGGATGGAGAGATAATCGAATGAGGCCAGCCGTCCAGAACTTTCTGAAGTCAGCTCTCGCGAATACTTCCCACTCAGGAAACCACCTGCAAGCGGGCTCCAGACCAGCAACCCCAACCCTTCATAGCGCAAGAATGGCACCACGCCATACTCAATGTCGCGCCCTAAGAGCGAGTAATACATCTGCGCGGAAACAAAGGGAGCATACCCATGTTGGCGCTGCGTTGCCAGGAAGGTTGCAGCCTGCCAATCGTTCAGGTTGGAGTATCCCACATAGCGAACCAGGCCACGCTGGATAAGATGATCAAGGGCTCGAGCCGTCTCCTCAAAGGGTGTCAGGGGATCGGGAACATGGAGTTGCAGCAGATCGATATAATCGGTTCCCAATCGTTTGAGGCTGGCTTCTGTTGATGCAATAACATGACGGTAGGATAGGCCGGCGTCTGTGAGGGCCGGTCCTGTCCGAGCGCCAAGTTTCGTAGCGATGATAACATTTGAGCGCTGTGAACCAAGGGCACGGCCAAGATACTCCTCAGCACGCCCTTCACCATAGTTGTTTGCTGTATCGAAAAAGTTAATACCAGCTTCGAGAGCCTGAGAGACCATATTGTTGGCACGCTCCTGATTCACCGGATGATCGAAGCCGTAAGAGGTGCCTTCACCAAAGGTCATCGTGCCCAACATGAGCCTGGAGACGACCAAACCAGTCTTTCCCAGTGTCGTATATTGCATGACGTTTTCTCCTTTTCCTACATCTGGTGGATAGTGATCAGCCGTTGCTCCCGAAGCAACGGTCGTTTATAATACTAGGGCTTGAAATGGAGGCAATCAATCGGCAAACTCGCGCTTTTGTCGGGTAGGGGACAAATAGTGAATTTTGTTGGGTGATAGATACACCGTGAAGAAGGGAGAACACGCTATGGCGACTCCACCGAAGAGTATGGATCGGCGCGTTCAACGCACACATCAACTCTTACGGCAAGCGGCCATCGAGACGATGAAGGAGAAAGGCTTTCTGGCGATGACGATTCAGGATATTGCCGACCGGGCCAATGTCAATCGAGGAACGTTTTACGCCCATTATCTCGACAAATACGCCTTACTGGATGAGCTGATTCATGATCAGTTTCAAGAACTCCTAAAGAAGAGTCTTCCGCCAGAGTCGCGCTGGAATAAGCAGACATTGCGTCTTCTCATGAAGGTTGTACTGGAACACTTCGAGGATGAGTATCATCAGTGCGATCCGACGGAGGTGGTTGATCCGCTGATTGAGCGGGCCACCAAAGATGCACTGGCCGATCTCCTGTTAGCATGGCTCAAACAGGAGATGAGCGCTGGTACCAAATTTCGAGTCCCAGTGGAAACGATCGCCCGGGTAATAAGCTGGACAATTTTGGGAGCTGCGGCCCACTGGTACCAGGAGGGCATCAAGCTCTCGGCGGAACAGGTGGCCGATGATGTCTTGTTGATCGTCATGGAGGGCGTAACTCACCTGGCTCTTGACACCAAACGAGTGTAGAGATCAGAGGGACCTCAGGTAGACTCCCTGAATAGTCAAACCATTATCCAGAACTTCCCCAATTGTGGACATGCCATATTCAGTGCCTGGTTCCTGCTTCCACCAACACCGCGTGTGTCCAGCAAAGTAGTTTACTCCACAGCGATCACGCAAATGTGATCTATGCCATAGGGGGAATGGCGTTTTCTTGCTATTGTGGTATTCATAACAGATAGAGATCCTCTGCTTACTTATCTATACACCTCACCACATCTGCCATTGCTCAATATAGATACTCATTTGAGGATTTGAGCCCACACCCGCTAAGGTATATCTTGATACTCAGAAAGGGAAGAACAGAATGGAAAGTCCCGCTTTTCAAAAAGGCGTCAGCCTGTTTAATAACCACCAATTCACGCAAGCCTTAGCCGCCTTTGACCAGGTTATTAACGCCAACCCACAAGACCTGGCTGCATACTTCAATAAGGCCAAAACATTAGAGCAACTTGGACGAAAAGAGGAAGCGCTTCACGTCTATGATCAGTGCATTCAGCTTGATCCAACATACAATGGTGTGTACTATGAAAAAGGCGTATTGTTAAGCGCTCTCAATCGTATTGAAGAAGCGTTACAAGCGTATGAACAATCGCTTCACATTCAGCCTGATCACGCAAGCACCTATTATAATATCGCTTGTATCTTTGGCAGATATGGACGGTCAGCCGAAGCCCTCGATTTCTTAGATACGACGCTCCAGCTTGATCCCCGCCACTCAAAGGCTCATTATAACCGGGGCGGTGTCCTCTTTGACCTGGGACGTTACCAGGAGGCGTTAGAGGATTTTGACCAGGCCCTCTACATTGATCCATCAAATCTTTATGCCCTTGAAGAGAAAGGAAATACCCTTTTGGCTCTTCAATATTATGAAGCCGCTCTCGATGTATATAAGAAAATTCTGCAAGTACAGCCTGCGAAGAATTCAGTCATTCACAACATGCAAGCTGCTCAACATGTCCTTGACAACACCCCAAAAGACACAGCAATTTCAAACCCTGTCATTGTAGATGAGAGCTATAATACCATGATAAAGTCGCTGATGAATCAAAAACGTTACCGTGAAGCTCTGGATCAACTTGAAGGCATCATTGCACTGTCGACGCGACAATTTCCCGATCCTCTCTATAAAGCACAGTTCCCTTCCATCTATTTCAACAAAGGAATATGCCTCTCTCAGCTTGAACGCTATCCTGAGGCATTAGCAGCCTTTGAACAAGTATTACGCATACAACCAGGCAATACTCCTGCGCTCGAAGCAAAGGCGCATATCCTTGCCTATCTGCATTATGATGAAGCCGCTCTGTCCATCTGTCATCAGCTCTTGCTCACTGATCCCGGCAATCAGGCAATGATCCAGTTGATATCGCGAATATCTAGCTAGCTACCAACCAGAGGGTCGGCGCTTTGAGCACATCTCGGTCCATGGCGGCATCCTTCGCCTGATCGAAAGAAGTGAGACACGCCTTACTCAAGGTCCGCGTCGCGCTTAGCGCGATGTGGACACCTCTTCACACCCTCAATACGCGCAATCTTCATCCGTACGCAGTCCTCATTTGCCCAAATACTTGTGGCGTTGCCAAGGTGAGCAATGGCAGTAATCAAGAGAGAATGATGTGTCTCAACCGCCTGAGAGATGAGCACGGATTAGAAGAAGCGTGGGGACTTCGCGGTTGCCCGGCACTCGCTCAGCCTGTTTGACTGACGGGCCTGGTTCGAGGGCCCGCGCCAGTGTAAAACCGGCGGTGGCGAGCTGGTTGAGGAACGTGCTGAGCATGCGGTGATAATCTCCTACCCGGCTACGAACTCCATCTGGGTTCGATGAGAACCATTGCCGTTCGTCAAAATAGCCGGTGACAATCCTGCCGAGTGGATGCTCTGGATCAGGCAACGAAGTCCACTGAGCGTGAGGGGTCTCGAAGCAGGGATGAGGAATGGCAAAGACCAACCAGCCTCCCGGTTGGAGAATCCGTCGGATGCTCAGCAAGGTTGCTTGCAAATCAGCAATAGTGATCAGCGCCATGACACAGACACAGCCGGTAAACTGCTGGTCGTTCAGCCCCTCAGCACGCTGAGCGTCTCCTTGCATATACCTAACTCCCAGTGGCTCCTGCTCTTCATAGCGCTGGGCGAGCGCCAGTAGGTTTGGGGCCAGGTCGAGACCAGTGACCTGCGCTCCGCGTCGGGCCAACTCGCGAGCGACCCAGCCCTGGCCGCAAGCCAGATCACAAATGATTTCTCCTTTGACCTCTCCAGTGAGTGCTAACAGGTTGGGCAGAATCACTTCCTTATACACTGGCCTTTCTTGCAGGAATTGATCATACCACTCCGCGATATCATTGTAAGAAGCTTGCGTCATAGCTCTCTCCTTGCGTGATGGCGAAAAGACCTTCTCCTGGGAGTATACCATCCAGGCTTCTTTGTGGCAGGTGATTCGGGAGAGGCAGAAATCTACAGAAGATACCTCGTTGCGCAACTCATGGGCCTCACACGGGCGCGATATCGCTTCACACTTTAAAAGAGTGATTTGGTTTGTTTGGGATTGTTAAGAGAAGATAGGTTATGTATCCCTCCTTTACCTCATTTCACTAAACAGTGTTTGATTGTGCTTAGATCAGTTGCTTTGTATTTGATGCGAGATTTCAGAATCATGATTGATCAGAGGGAGCGAGAACCAGAACACGGCACCCATTCCAGGTGTGCTATGAAGACCAACCTGCCCCTCATTGAGTTCGACAAAGCGCTTGCACAGATAGAGGCTCAAACCCATACTTAAATCAAGCTCGTGTTGGATGCTCACACCTTTTCCACGATAGAAGCGTTTCCAGACATGAGGTTGTTCTTCGGGTGGTATACCTGGTCCTTGGTCGCACACCGCCACCCGAACAGACACATCTTGCTTACCCACCCAGACATTGATGGGGCTTTCGTTTGCCGTATAGATGAGAGCATTATCGAGAAAACAATATAAAATGTCTTGTATACGCGCTCTATCAATATATACTTGATAATCTGGCTGTGGCTCGGCAAAGGAGAGGCGTATAACACGTTGTGGATGAGTCTCTTGTACATCTTCAACAATTTCTCGTGTGAGTTCTGCCATGTCGTGATGTTGCTTATGGAGGACAAGATTCCCAGATTGGAGGAGCGAATCATCAATCATGTGATTAATGAGGTGCTTCATCTGCCAAGCACTTGACCAGGCTTTCTCAAGAACGTGTTGCATACGCTCAAAGCTTCTTGCCAGCCGTGGCTTATCGGTGTTCTCGCTCTCGCATTGTTGTAGCCGGTGTTGAGCTAACTGAAGATTTCCCATCAAACTAGTGAGTGGTGTATTCAACTCGTGGCTGGTCAAATTGAGAAAATCGTTCATGCGTCGATTCGTCTCTTCGAGCGCCATCGCGTTTGCTTGAGATTGCATCCATTCATACATCACAAAGAAACGCTCAAGCACCAACACACTCAAGGTGGCGATAGCTTTTACAACCTCAATATTTTCTTGAGAATAGACATTTCCGTGACCTTGTTTTCCTGTAATAAGAACGCCTATGAAGGAATCTCTGGTAGAGAGAGGGGCAATAAGAACGTTCTGATTTCGCATCATTTTCTCGTATTCGGGAGGAATATGGACGCGATCGCGAGAAAATTGGCATACGTGTCCCACATGAAGATTGGCTACCACTTCTGCATCAAAATAGTCCGAGAGGGAGTGAATACCAGTTCTTTCCTGTAGGAATTGAGCTTCTTCCGGCGCAAATCCACTGACCGCCACAAGATGTAAATATTCTCCAGGAGACGAGAGCGCAAACATACCGATTTGATCACAATCAATTTCCTGCTTGGCAAGTAGGATCAGGTGCTGTGCCAGATCCTTCATTTCTGTCAGCGCGTACCAGGCTTTTTGAGGTGACATTAAGGATGGAAGAACTGGTAGTGCTTGAAGCAGAGAAACAAACGTTATTAATGGCTGCTCGATAAGCTCCGATGTGTTTTGCTCTTGTCCTATCTGTGCTGTTGCCGTTGGCCGTTTGGAGGCAGACCGGTTCTTTTTCATAACATTTCTCTGCGCAGTATCAGCTTAAAACCGACATACATAATATTCATTCCAAATTCTTTAAATATTTTCTACATTATTATTATTTTGCAGCCGTCCAATCAGAGCAGATAATTCAGCAGGACAATTCTAGCCTCTGTGCAAACAATGAAGGAAGGATTCCTCTTAGATGCGGTCCAGTTTCCAGATTCTGGGCGCGATGACATAGTTGAGCTGAACAAGCACAATGAAGCCGATGCTCACATAGGGATGAATGATGCAGAGTAGCGCGCCAACGGCATAGAGCGCCTGGGCGATAACAATACGCTTGAACTGGTGCCTCGTCTCCTGCCTTGACTGCTCTTTGAGCAGACCTGAGCGCTGCCCATAGATCAGGCCCACAAGGAGGGCAATCCCCATGAGGAGGATATTCAGCCAATAGATGATCAGAGCTACGCGCAATTGAATGAATGTCGCTAGCAGCGAGGTAGAGAAGGGCATCAGCGTTACCGTCGCCAGGAAGCCCAGTTGTATCCAGGAATAGTTACGGTTGCTCTCCGTGAAGTGACTCATTTGAGTCTGCTGCCCAATCCAGAAGATACCCAGGGTCATAAAGCTCATGAGATAGGTAACGAGTTCCGGTAAATGCCTGAGCAGAGCCCCAAGGAGTAATTGCTCCGAATCGAGGTGCGCCGCCGCCTCTGCTGCCTGGGGCACGTGCAGGTTGAGCACAAGTAAAGTAGTAGCAATAGCAAAAATACCATCGCTCAGAGCGGATAGCCGTTCCAGACTACGACCCGCGAAAAGGTTGTAATGAATCTTCAAGAGCAATTCCTCACACAGATTGGCTTGTAGCGATACAGTCATATATAGTGATCAGCCACACAGAAATACATTTGTATGGAGCATACGTTAGCAGGAGCCATTATATCACCTGGAACGCTCAATCAAGCTCTCCCTTTCGCTGGCAAGTTCGGCGCGCTCCCATTGAAAGACGTATTTAAGCGCCGTTCGCAGGGCAAGGATCGCCACAAACATGAGAATCTGCCGCCATGACTGCAACTCGATGGTCTTCAGGAGTGTTCCAGCCACCTTGAAACTAAGAGCATAGAGAACACCATCGGTGACCAGCAGGCGTGCCTGCCGTATGCTACGCCTGCGCAATAGCGCGAACAGGGCCGCCACAATGTAGCCAACAATAAGCAACGCGCCAATGAACTCGATAAGCGCCGCCCAGAACACGAAATTGAAGACTGGAGACAAGAGCATAGTCATAGCTCCCGCATGATACTATTCGGCCCCTTTGTAGTTGGCGGGGGGGAGGACGTGTCTGGTGAGGAGGGTTGGCGTTGCGCAGCCCGGTCAATCTCTTTCTGAAGGAAATAATTCAATAGCGTTCGTATCGTCGCGATGGCGGCAAGCTGCCCAATTTCATTCCAGGTTGGAGCGATGGCTGTACGCAAGATGTCGGCCCCAAGCTCGAATTCAAGGGCCAGTGCCAGCCATCGCCCCAGGCGTAAGCGAATGCGTTCAGGCTGGGGCTCTTGCATATGGCCCGCGTTCTTATAGCTGCTAAAGAAGACCCCTATGGTACGCATTGTTGCCTGCAAGGCCGCGAAGGCGATAATGAGCCCCGCAACCCCCTCAACTCCTGACGCCAGATAGCTCGTCCACAGCTTCAACACTTCTTCCAACGCCAAATCTCTCCTCTTTGAACCGCTGCTAAAGCGACGCGGCTACATATGTGAGGCCGAGCGCTCTCGCGTAATCGTGTAAAAGCCTGCTAATACTCTTAGCCTATCATGGCGTGGAAATGGTTGCGCTTACGTGAATACATAAAATGGCTCACAGACCACTACCACAAGTGAGAGAAGGGGATGAGGGCAGGATTGCCAATGGCAACCCGCCCACATCCCCTGATTCGGCGAAGCGCTTCAGCGCTGAGAGGTCATAATCGGATGATGATTTATTTGACCACGCGAAAAGAGAGATGGGTGGCTCCCGGCGTTTCGAGCGTGCGAAGATGCTCCAAGTGCAATGGCTTTGAACCAAGGTGATCGAAGAGGCGGACGCCCTCACCCAGCAGCACATGGGCGGTCGCCATATGGAACTCATCGAGCAAGCCCGCCTTCAAAGCCTGCTGGGGTACGCTGGCACCGTGTAGGGCCACATGTTTCTCGCCCGCAAGTTCCTGGGCTTTCGCTATGGCGCTTTCAATACCGTCATTGACAAAGTAGAAGCGTGTCTTGCCTTTCTGCTCCGCCTCGCGAGGTGCCGATTGCAAGACTACAACCGGCCAATCTGGAGCCGTGCCATCGGGAAAGACCCACCCATTTTCGTTGTATATCTGATCAAAGCTGCGCCTCCCCATGACCACAGCGCCCGTCTCGTTTAGCGAATCACCCACCACTTCATGGAAACGATCCCAGGCATTGGCAAACCAGGCAAAGACTTCCGTGATGTCATCGTTCTTGTCAGCGATAAATCCGTCCAACGATACTGACAGGCCGAACATGACTTTTCCCATGTTATTCTCCTCATTTTACTTTTTAATGGAGTAGGTGAGATGAGTAACCCCCTGACCGACACTCACATGGGGATCTCCAAGGGCTACGGGCGCGACCTTGAGATACTCAAACAGGCGCACACCATCACCCAATAGGAAGGGAACCAGATCAATATGGATTTCGTCGAGCAGACCAGCATTAAGGCACTGTTGCGCAATTGTTGCGGAGGCTATCGCGACCGATTTACCGCCAGCGATCTCTCTGGCTTGTTCGATAGCACTTTGGAGCCCATCGGTAACGAATGTCACCGGCCAGTCATTCTGAACCCATTCCGGCCTGGGGCGATGCGTCACAACGATAACAGGAGCACCAATGGGATGATGACCTCCCCATCCCTGGGTGAGCTCATACAATCGGCGTCCCGCCACAAGAGCCCCGGTCGTGTTGATGGCGTTCTCATACATTTTGACGCTCTCTGTCGAGATCTTGAGCTTATGCTCGTTCTCGCCTATCTTGAGGGCATAATCGGTATCGCCGCCCATCATCCAGGCGAAAAGTTGCTGAAAATCTTCATTAGGCCCGGCGACAAAGCCATCAAGTGACATTGAGAAAGCCGTGGTTATTTTTCCATTATTGCTCATGATACTATCACTTCCTTGTTTTTACTTTTAATTCCATTCAATATTAAAGCAGTTCATGTACATATGTAACCAGGAAATCCCAGGTCATATTCATACCCTGGAGCATCCCCAGGCCCGTCGCGACTTTCAGATCCGCTGCGCTGCTGAACTGAACCAGAGCAGTCACGCGGGTTTTACCATCTTCTTCCGTGAAGGTCAGGGTCGTCAGGTGCTCAGGCATGCCTTCGATAGGGTTAGCATGCTCATCGGCGAACGTCGTGGTATAGGAAAGTTTCTCTGACGGCACGATTTCACGGTAGACACTGAGTCCCCAATGATCCTGGCCCTCAGGTGAGCGCATACTATAATGCCAGATGCCACCGGGGCGCAAATCAATAGTGCAGGTAGGGACAGTAAATGGCTGCGGTGCCCACCAGCGTTTGAGATGCTCTGGCTGGGTAAAGATTTGAAACATCAGGGCGCGAGGGGCGGCGAACTGACGCTCTACGGTGAATTCCCGCTCGTTGGTAAAAGGGCCTAACGATTGATTATCAAACATCACTATCCTCACTTTTGTTGCTCGTCAGCCTGTATTTCCAATAGGTAGTCATCCAGGCGGTCAAAGCGCTCTTCCCAGAGGCGATGGAACGAATGTAACCAGGTCTCCAACTCCTGGAAGGGCTCTCGCCTCAGCTTATAAATCCTCCGGTTCGCCTGTGGCAACACCTCCACAATGTCTGCCTCGCTCAGAACCTTGAGATGCTTCGATACCTGCGGCTGCAGGATCGCCAAACGCTCGGTGATCTCGCCTACTGTCAATGGGCCATCGCGCAACAGCTCGACAATGTGCAAGCGGTTTGGCTCCATCAGAGCAGTCCATAGTGTTTTCATATCCACAGTATAACCCATAAGGAATATTCTTGTCAAGGAATATTCCTTGACAAGAATATTATGATTGATAGCAATGAATATTGTCTGAGGCAAGGGGATATGTTAAGATCCAAAAGAGATTTTTACGCATATAGGAACCGGGTTTTTATGCGAAATAAGAGCAATGGAGGGAATAATGTCGTATTCGTTTACAACCATACATGATGTTCAGGTTCTCGACTGTGAGGCCAATGGGGAAACAGTGAAAAGCGAACGTGAGGCTCTGGATCTGATTGGTGATGCATTCTCCCTTCACGCCGAGATGGTCATTCTTCCCGTGGAGCGGCTTGATGAGGCTTTCTTTCAGCTCAAAACAGGTCTTGCCGGTCAGATCGTGCAGAAATTTGTACAATATCGACGGCGACTCGTCATTCTTGGCGACATCTCCCAATACATTGCTCAAAGCAAGGCTTTCAAGGACTATGTATATGAGACCAACCGTGGCAATGAAGTGTGGTTTTTAGAGACTCGTCAAGAGCTTGAAGAACGCCTGATACCTGCGCAATAACTTGAGCACTGCTAGTTCATATTTACAGTGCCCAAACCTGAGCTGAGCTTAAATGGATGAGCAGAGAGGAAGAGCAACAAGCCCTGAGCAGAGTTTTCAGGGCTTGTTTAATATCATGACTAGCGTTCTGACTCGGTGGGGCGAATCAGGATTTCATTGACGCTGACGTGAGGTGGTTGTGCCAAAGCATAGACGATAGCGCTGGCAATGTTTTCACTTTGTATAGGCATGCATACGACGGGTTGTCGCTTCCACAAAAAGCTCTTCCTTTCCACGCGGAAAATGATGGTAGAGCGAGGTATGCCGAATACCAATCTCATGCGCGATATCGCGTAACGTCACCACCTGATAGCCCCGCTCGCCGAAGAGGCGCTCAGCCGTGTTCAACACGCGTTCGTGGGCCTCCGAATCAGAGCTAGTTCGCTGTATATTTCTTCTCCTTACAAACCAACCTACCGCTTGGTAGGTATTGTAACTGAAAAGGGAGAGCGCCTTCAATGTGAGGAACATGGCGAGGTAAAATTCCTGACAGGAGATGTCAGGAGGAGTGTGATACCTTTCTGGCAGAGTATGAACACTTCAGGAGAAAAGGGCTCATCATGAAGACTCAAGACTATTACCGTCAACAGAGCGTGTTGACCAATCCAGGTCGCCAGATCCGGTTATATGAGGGGTTGCCATATGACATGGCAAGCATAGTAAAGATTGTGCAGAACGTGCTGATCCCTCCCTATACCGAATTGTTGCGCGAAGGCTACCACATCGAACTAGAGGAGATCGACAATACCAGATTTGGTATCAGGCGTATGGAGGACATGTTGGAGCGCATCGAGAACCGCTCCAACATGCCACTTACGGTCGAGCGTCCCCCCGCTCTGCGCATTGGGGCGATATGCCGCAACTTCGCGGTCCTGCTCGTATCGATTCTGCGACACCAGGGCGTCCCGGCTCGGGCGCGCGTTGGCTTCGGGAGCTATTTCGCGGAACCTTACGCGGTGGACCACCGGCTCGCTGAGTTCTGGCAGGAAGAGCAGGGGCGCTGGGTACGCGTAGACCCAATGATCGATGAGGTGATACGCCACAGGAACAATGTCGCCTTCAACACGCTTGATATAGGCCCGGATGATCCCTTCATGCAGGCAGGCGAAGTCTGGCAGCGCTGTCGGACGGGTGAACGTGATCCGCAGGACTTTGGGGATAGCCCCACTGATCGAGGTATGCCGCCGATCCGCTATGCCCTACTACAAGATTTTGCCTACCTCAATCGGTGCGAGATGCTAGGGAGCGACGACTGGGGCGACCTGATCACGAAACCAGAGGCGGACCTGACTCCGGATGACTTGGAACTACTCGACAGGATCGCCACCCTGACATTAAACGTAGATACCCACTTAGATGAACTACAAACGCACTTCGCTGAAACAGCATATGGACGCGCAGTCCAGGCCGCAATGCCTGCTAGATAGCTCCATACAGATAGCTCTGAGAGCATCCCTTTGTAATGGCGTTCTCAGAGCTCTTTACTATAAGAAGAACAATCAACCGAGGCTCACACAATGTTGTATGCTGGCAACATAATACATTATGTGAGGAGAGAAGCTATAGATGAGGATTGTTATTCCTGACGACTACCAGGACGCTGTACGCCACCTGGACTGCTTTCATCTACTCGATGGGCACGAAGTAACCATCTATCGCGATAATGTGAAAGATGTAGCGGCGCTGGCGGAGCGCTTTCAGAACGCGGATGCTCTTGTACTCATTCGCGAGCGCACCGCTATCACCGAGGAGTTATTGGAGCGGCTTCCACGCCTCAAGTTTATCGCTCAGACCGGGCGGGGGGCGCCACATATTGATCTCGCAGCCTGTGAGCAGCGCGGTATCAAGGTCGTTCGGGGAGATGCCAGCACAGGCTCGCCCTATGCCACGGCGGAACTCACCTGGGGGCTGATCCTGGCAGCGATGCGCCATATTCCCCAGGAGGTGGCGAATATGCGAGCAGGTAGATGGCAACAAGAGATAGGTACAAGCCTGCATGGCCGCACACTGGGTATTTTCGGTTATGGAAACATCGGAAGCCTTGTCGCGCGCTATGGGCAGGCTTTTGGCATGAAGGTCCTGGTATGGGGACGTGAGGGCTCGTTGACACGCGCGCGCCAGGATGATCTAACCGTCGCCACCAGCCAGAATGAACTCTTCGAGCAGTCAGATGTCCTTAGCCTGCATCTCAAACTGACTGACGAGACACGCGGAGCAGTCACAGCAAGCCATCTGGCACGCATGAAGACCACAGCGCTCCTGGTCAATACCAGCCGAGCGGGGTTGATTGAAGCGGGGGCACTGGAGGAAGCGCTACGCGCGGGGCGCCCCGGCTACGCGGCAGTCGATGTCTACGAGAGTGAGCCCACTACGGACACCCCTCTTCTCCACCTGAGCAACGCGCTCTGCACACCTCATATTGGCTTTGTCGAGAAGGATACCTATGAAAGCTTCTTCTCTACTGCCTTCAGACAAGTGCTTGCCTTCGCGGCTGACAATCCCGAAGCTTGATAATAGGAGATTATGCCATGCAAATCGGCGTCACTTTTCCACAAACAGAGATAGGGTCAGATCCCGCCGTCATCCGTGATTATGCACAGACGGTAGAAGGTCTGGGCTACAAGCATATTCTGGCCTATGATCATGTTCTTGGCGCGGATACCTCAACTCGCCCAGACTGGAGCGGACCATATACCTCAAAGACTATGTTCCATGAAGTGTTCGTGCTCTTCGGCTACTTCGCCGCACTCACACACCTGGAACTGGTCACGGGCATCCTGATCCTGCCTCAACGTCAGGTAGCCCTGGTCGCCAAGCAGGCGGCAGAGATAGATGTACTCTCAGGTGGTAAACTTCGCCTGGGCGTCGCCGTTGGCTGGAATGCCATCGAATATGAAGGGCTGGGGATGGATTTTAGAACACGCGGAAAAGCCATCGAGGAGCAGGTCGAAGTCTTGCGCCAACTCTGGAGCAAAGAGGTCGTAGACTTTAAGGGCCAGTTTACGACCATCCCGCAAGCGGGTCTGAACCCACTTCCCCCGCACCACTCTATCCCAATCTGGATGGGTGGCAGTGGCGACAAATTCTTACGGCGGGCCGCTCGTCTCGCGGATGGCTGGTTTCCCCTTGGCGCCCTCAGCGAGGAGATGCGCGAGGCGATTGACCACCTGCGAGGTTATCTGAGAGACGCCGGGCGCGATCCCTCCACATTCGGCATCGAAGCCAAAATAGACGCGTCGCAAGGCAATCTCGACGACCTGGTCCGCTGGACAGAGGAGTGGCGCAAGCTCGGCGCGACCCACATTTCCATCAACACAATGAATGCTGGCTACACATCTCCTACCGAACATATGCAGACGCTACGCCGTTATAAAGAAGCCATTGGCATCTGAGTTTATCAGAAGGAGAAGCCGGGCATCAGCGTGGGATAGCAAGCGGCGAGCAAAGCGAAGAGTAGAAGGGCGGGGCCAACGGCGAGCGCGAGTCGCTGGCCCTGGTCCCATGTCTTTTCCAGAAAGATCAGCAGGGTCAGGAGCAGCATCCAGGGCAAATTCATCAACCCCACTACAACCATGACCAGCATGAGAGGGCCACACGCCCCCATACAGTGCAAACCATGCCGAAAACCTCCCTTGATCACTGAACGACCCCGCGAGAGTTCTACCGGACAGCCGAGCGAAAAATCATGCTGAGGCTCTTGAAATAGAGTAGGATTGCAGTGGCGCAAGAAGCGTCCAGCCAGCGGCGCGAGCTGGTAGAGTCCAACCAGTACGAGCAGCGCCACACCCACTAGCACGCCCAGCGCAGGGGCACTGTGGGCGAGCATTTCGCCCAGTAGCGAGAGCAGGTAGACGGGTAGGGCAGAGAGTGACCAAAGCAGCAAGTAGCCAAGGAGGAAGCCCCCCAGGCGCACGATAAGCGTAGCGAAGTTGTAGCCTCGCTCCGCGAGCGCCTCCAGTTGGACGGAGAGGACTGGTGAAAGCGCGGGCAACATCATCGCAGCCATCATTAACGACCAGTAGGGCAGGAAAGCGCTAAGCGACATTCCCATTGGTCCACTCATCCGTCCTGTTGGCATACTCCAAATGTGAACCAATGTTGGTATCCAGGCGAGCATCATTAAGAAGTGGGTCAGCATCCAGGCCATTGAGTTCTTCGCGTTCTGCGGCAGTTTGAGGCCATTGACCATACATCGCCCTTTCATTATAGAATGACGCTTGTACCACAATTGTACCACATTGCAAGAGACGACACACAACGATACAAGGTAAAGAAGATCAGGATTCCTGAAAAAAGCTCAAATTATATGCCAAAATCGTTGGAAGGGTGAGACTCAGGAGGGGGCAACGAGCCGGATGACCAGCGCCAACTCGCTGCATTTCCGTGGGTGTTACGGCTCGTTTTGGCAGCAATGTGAGGCAGTGGCCGTCGTCTCGGTACCAAGGTCATCGGAGCGTCCGGCGGCAAGCCGGGACCATTGGGAGATGGGGCGTCCGCTTAGACGGAAGCCGTTGGGTTCGCTGGCGTTTTCTCCCCATCGTTTCGGCCAACCAGCGGGCGAGTTCTCCCAGACCTCCTGCCGACCATACACGGTCATATCTAACAGTCCGTACGATGGTGCCATCACTTCATTGCCACGACCGGTGGTCCAGTAGGTCTCGAAGACCCGGTCACCGTCTCGGAGATAGCTGACCAGGATGCCGAAGTGCCGATCTGCGATCAGCGGGTCCACTGAGTCCTGCGGCACCGAGTACCAGGGCATGGTCCAGCCCATGAAGTCGTGATAGCGCGAGCTCTCCTCGTAAGGTCCCTCACAGAAGGTCGCGTAGGTGACGTCGCGGGAATGCAGATAGGACAGCTCGGTGATATGGGTGGTAGAGAAGGTGCAGCCCTCGCACTGGCCTTCGGCAGGTTGATCAAAGTGCCACATGTGAAAGTAGGCGATCAGAAGCCTTCTGCCCTCGAAGACCTCCAGCAGCGAGACCGGTCCGTGCGGGCCGATCAGCGTGGTGGAGGGGTCCACCTCTACCATCGGCAGGCGTCGGCGAGCTGCCGCGATAGCATCTCCTTCACGGGTGTGAGCCTTTTCCCGTACCAGCAGCGTGTTCAGTTCCGCCTGCCAGGTAGCCCGGTCGACCACTGCAGGCCGCGCAGAAGCGTCGAGGACTTTGGCGAAATCGTGCAGGTCTGGTGTATTCATAGGTGTCTCCTTCTTTCCTTCTCCCTCTTGTATCAGGGATGATTCACAGGCAGGGAGCGGAGGACTTCTTACGATTTGTAAGTACAATCTATTCTACCGCAGCGACAGGAAAAAACTTCTCTTATCTTGCTCAAATCCTTGGTCCACTGCTGAAAGCCTGGCCCACTCATTCCGCACGCAGCCATAAACAATCACATGTGTTATACTCTTGTAGGCTGGCAAATGGTGGTTGTCAGAAACGTATCTAAGTGTCGTGAGGAGATCGAATGTCCGAAGTTGTGAAGTGCAAGAAGCCAGAATCCAACCGTTTAGCGAGCTTACCACTACTGACATCCAAATTGCAGCCACCGCGCCTGGCATCAGGCCTCATTGAGCGCAAGCGCTTACTCATCAGTATTGATAGGGCGCTTGAGAGTCGTCTGACTCTGATCTCAGCTCCGGCAGGCTCAGGGAAGACAACCCTTGTGCGGCAGTGGATGGAGGGTCAGCGTGCACAAGGACAATTGTCACCAATAGCCTGGGTTACGCTCGATATTGATGATAATGATCCGCTCCACTTCTGGCGCTATGTAGCCCATGCCTGCCTTGGACTACCATCACAACCTGGGCGCGATGCGTTATCACAGCTTGATGCTATGTCTTCCCCCTTCAAACCGCTTCCGTTGGAAGGCCTTATAACCACCCTTCTCAACGAGCTAAGTCAAATATCTGAGCCAGGGTTGCTTGTGCTGGATGACTATCACATCATCGATACACCCCAGATCCATGAGTCACTCAATTTCTTTATCGAACACCTTCCACCTGATCTGCATCTTATCTTGATAACGCGTGCAGATCCACCATTCGCGCTGGCTCGCTTTCGTGTTAGAGGAGAACTCATCGAGCTTTACAGTGCCGATCTGAGATTTACACAAGAAGAGGCTCAGGCCTTTCTGAGCCTGGGAGCAATCAATGTTCCCTCGCCAGAGATGATTCAACAGCTCTACAACCGCCTGGAAGGATGGCCCGCTGGTCTGAGACTTCTCTCCCTCGCCCTACAACGTTGTCGAGATCAGCGTGAGATTGCATCGGTTGTCTCTTCCTTTACTGGAAGCCAGAGCGCGCTTCAGGAATACTTTGTCTCCGAGATTTTGAGTGTACAACCGGAGCCACTTCAAGACTTCCTCTTGCGCACAAGCGTTCTCGCGCGCCTGACTGGTCCTCTCTGTGATGCTCTAGTGGAACGGGTAGAGAGTGACCGGGTGCTGACAACTCTAGCTCATGCAAACCTCTTTCTAGAACCACTTGCCGATGGAGAAGGCTGGTATCGCTATCACGCACTCTTCGCCGAGGCCATGCAGGCCGAGGCACGTAAGCGTCTAGGCAATGAGACGCTGCGAGCGCTCGCGCTAAAGGCGAGTGAATGGTACGAAGCGCGCGAGTTATTGTCAGAGGCCATTGAGGCGGCATTCCAGGCGCAGGACATGCAACGAGTGATTGGCTTGCTTGAACGCCTGACTCAACATCAAACGCTAGGGACAGAACTTATACCGACGCGAGGTACACTAGGGCCCCAGGCGCTGCGGCGCTGGCTCGAACGCTTGCCTGAACCGCTGCTTCATCAACATCCTGCCCTCTGCCTGCGCTACGCCACCACATTGTTGAATATCATAGTCACTGCTCAAACATCCGTCACGGCGACAATCTTCGAGCATATTCATACCCTGCTTGATATCGCCGAAGAAGGTTGGAGGCGCGACCAGGACACAGAGGGGTTGGGCTCAGTCTTCGCCTTTCGCGCCCTGCTGGCACGGCAACGGGGGGATCTTGAGCGTGGTATGGACTGGGCCAGGCAGGCTCTTGCCTACTTGCCTGAAGAGGATATGGCATGGCGCCATATGTGTCATATTGTCGTGGGAATAGGCGCAATCTTCCTGGGGAATCTTCATGACGCGTTACAAGCTATTGAACGCAATCGCGAGTATTGCAGAGCCTTCAATCTGCCGCCTATCATGCGCGCCAATACCGTCCTCCTCAGTGGCGTGTTGACCGACATGGGAGCACTCCACCGCGCCTCCGAACACTTACAATATATTCTGCATGAGGCGCGAGAGCAACAAGATCTGGATGACATTGGCGATGCCCTGGTTGGTCTCGCGGGCCTCTCTTACGAGTGGAACACTTTGGAGGAAGCAGAGAAACAGGCCCGCGAGGCGCTGGACATCGGTCGCACGCTCCAAAATATGGAATTCCAGGTACAGAGCGTGCTAGTGTTGGCACAGATCGAGCAGATCAGAGGAGATACCCGGAGCGCTCTAGAATGGCTTGAGACACCCAACCTCCAGGCACAACCATCGTACCCTCTCTTCACCCAGCTTGAACGCAGTATTCAAACCACTCAGGCCAGCATACATCTTGCTTCGGGAAACTTATCAGCCGTGCAACGCTGGCTGGATGAACGCGCCCAGGTCCGAATAAAGCTTCCATGCCTACAACGGGATCGCGAAGAACTCCTTGTTGCGCGCTGGTTCCTGGCACAGGAACCAAACGGCGAGGCCCTACAGCATCTCAAAGGTCTGGAAGAGGCCGCACGCGAGGGTGGGCGTATGCGCCATGCTCTTGAGGCACGCCTGCTGAGCGCTCTGGCATACGCAGCCGAGAAACGGGTGCAGGAGGCTCGCCACGCGCTTCTGGAGGTGCTCGCACGCGCCCACATAGAGGGTTATACGCGACTCTTCCTTGATGAAGGTGAGGTAATGGCAACACTCCTGCGCTCAGTTCTGCCGCACTTGCACGCGAAGGCCCAGGTGAGCTATGTCCAGGGGCTCCTGGCAGTCTTCGAGCGGGAGCAAACCGGGTCCGCACCACTGACCATACCGGCATCCCCACTCCTTGAACCACTCTCGCCACAGGAGCTACGCGTGCTGCGCCTGCTCGTCGCAGGTCATACAAATCCCGAGATAGCGCGTGAGCTGGTCGTCTCTGTCAACACTGTCAAGGCGCAGGTCCAAAGCATTTACCGCAAACTTGATGTGAATAATCGCGTCGAAGCCAGCAAGGTTGCTAGCCTGCTCAATCTGCTATAAATTAAGTAGTCACCCACCATAATCACCCGCTCTATTATCCAGGTGGGTGATGTTTACCCCCTCCCCTCCGCTCTATACTTGCATCAACAGCAGCGCGAAGAAGAGCGCTCTCAGACTTTACAAGCAGTGCGGAGGGTTTTCATATGTCACAGGAAAATGTTCCGGTGCTCATCGTTGGCGGTGGCATCGTTGGTTTATCAGCATCTCTCTTTCTTCAACATCACGGCATTGGCTCGCTCCTGGTTGAGCGGCATGCGGGAACCTCGATCCATCCCCGCTCGCGTGGCGTCAATATTCGGACAATGGAACTCTATCGCGAGATAGGGCTGGAGGCTGAAGTACAGAGAGCGGGTGCCCTGCTTAATCCCGCTATGGGCATCCTAAAAGGAAGTACGCTGACAGAGGCGCTTAAAGACTTTGGACCTGAACAACGCGAGGCCATGCGTGCCGCTATGCTAAAAGGTAGTGGAGGTGGAGCGCCCCTCCCTGATATCAGCCCAGTAACCGCCTCACGGAGCACACAAGATCTGCTGGAACCAGAACTGCTTGCAGCCGCGCGCCAGCGTGGAGGCGACCTACGCTTCTCTACAGAGCTTGTCTCCTTCGAGCAGGATAAAGATGGAGTGACCGCGATCATCCGCGACCGGGTGAGCGGTAAGGAGAGCCAGGTACGTGCTACGTATATGCTCGCCGCCGATGGAGCCAATAGCCCCGTTCGCAGCAAAATGGGCATTGCTACAACCGGAAAAGGCGTGCTTGGGCATCTGCTCAACGTGCTTTTCGAAGCTGACTTAACCGACTTTATACGTGGGCGAGAGTTCAGCATGTGCCTGATAGATCATCCAGAGATGCGAGGGCTGCTGACCTCAATCAACAATACGGATCGCTGGGTCTGCCATATCGTTTATCATGTGGAGAAGGGAGAGACACCAGCGGATTACCCGCCGGAACGCTGCCGGGACCTGCTACATTCGGCACTGGGAATGCCCAACCTGGACATCAACATCAAGAGCGTATTACCCTGGGATTGCGCCGTACGCATCACCGATGGCTTTCAGCATGGACGCGTCTTCTTCGCTGGAGACGCCGCGCACCAGATGCCCCCCTGGGGTGGTCAAGGCGCGAATAGCGGCATCGCAGATGTGCATAACCTAGCCTGGAAGCTTGCAGCAGTCCTCAAAGGTCAGTCCGACCCCTCACTGCTGAATACCTACGATATCGAGCGCCGCCCCGTTGGTACGCTTGCAGCTGAGGAATCTGCTGAAGCGGCGGGAGAGGATGGCCTGTTCACGATGAGCAGCGTCTCTGGTGAGCTCTTCAAACGACGCTTTGGGCGTATTATGGGCTTTGGCTATCAGTATGACTCGCGAGCCATAATATCCGAGGAGCGAGAACTACCCGAACAAAACATTCTAAGTATCGACGGTCGGCCCGGCACCCACGTCCCGCATGTTTGGGGTGAGCACGAGGGCCAGCGCGTCTCCTCGCTCGATCTGCTCGGACGCGGCTTTGTCTTGCTGGCTGGAGCAGAGGGCGCGTCATGGTGTGAGGCCGCACGCGCCCTTGGTCTCGCAGCTTACCGTATCGCACCAGATGGGGACCTTGTAGTCGCAGACACTGATTGGCAGCAGGACGCTGACATCAGCGCAACCGGAGCGCTCCTGGTTAGACCCGACGGCTTTGTTGCCTGGCGCTCAATTGAACTCATCGCCGAACCACAGCCTGCTTTGGCAAGCGTTATGGCGCGCTTGCTCTGCAAGGAATAAAACGTAGGGCACGAAGCTGTCTCGTGCCCTACATTTTTCGTCTGAGCCTCTTTTGCGTCTAAAATCTATATGACATTAAAACAGAACACCCTCTATTAAAAAGGATTTATATGCTATGAACACAATAACTAGCGAGAGCATACAAGCAAGTAAGCCCCGGCGGAAACGCCATCTATTGCCACTCTTTGTTCTCCTTCTTCTTACGCCAGCGATCTCCGAGCTACTACTAGGCGATATGGAGCTTAATTCCTCGATTCTATTCCTCTTCTTGCTCAATGTCTCATACTATGGGACGGGCGCGATCATTATTCGCGAAATCGTGCGTCGGCGAGGTCTGCACTGGGGATGGATACCCATACTGGCCTTCGCCTATGGCTTGATTGAGGAAGGGTTGGTCCTGCACTCATTGTTTAACCCCAACTTCCCCGGTATCAGTGCTATGGGTTACTTTGGGCACGCGTTGGGGGTAAGCTGGGTCTGGTCCCCCTATGTCCTGGGACTGCATACCGTGTGGAGCATCTCAGTGCCGATCCTGGTGACCGAGCTCATCTTCCCGCGCGTACGGCAGGAGAGCTGGATTGGCAACATCGGCCTCTCCATTATCGGCATCATTTTCGTGCTAGGTATGGCCTTCCTGACCTATGTATATGCCAACTTCGTCACGCCGAATTTCAAGCCTGATACATTCTGGCTGGTTGTGACCGGACTCCTGGCGCTCATTATCATCTCACTAGCTCTCTTCCTACCTGTGAAACATGACGAAACTGAGAACAGCGAGCCAACTCAGAAGAACGCGCCTAATTCCTGGCTGGTTGGTCTCTTTGGCCTCGTTGTGGGAGCTGCCTTCCTCTTCTTCCATCGGTCCTTTGAACTGCTCCCCTCACTACCAGCGGTAGTTGCAGCTCTGATTTACCTGATGCTGGCTGCGCTCGCCATCCTGTTTATCACACGCTGGTCCGCACCGGGACGGGGCTGGAATGATAGACACCGGGTCGCGCTGGCCTTCGCTGCGCTGCTGAACTACTGCGCCATTGGTTTCGGAGTGAGTAAATCAGACATTCTCAATCAGAGCTTTCACGGGGTCATTGTTGTCATCACAATTATTTTGATGATCCTGCTGACCCTGCGCGTGCGCGCTCGAAACCAATCCGAACCACAAACCGAAACTCAAGTCCAACCCTAAACCATAAATAGGCGCTGGCTGATGCTCAGCGCCTACCTCCCCTATTGGAATCACACCTCACTGCCATCCTCTAAGGTCTTATTCGAACACCAACCCTCATACGAGGGTTGATGTTCGTTGTAGCACACGCGCTCAGGTTTCCGGAGAAGGAGTAACTGATAATGTGCGCAAATTGCCACAAACTTGCGAGATTAGACGTGGGTCAACTTCTCGGGATTGGCAACGATACGAATCGTCTGGATACGCCCAGCCACCACTTCGATAGTCAGCACAGCAAAGGCATCACTACCAGCGCGGATAATCAACGCGGGTTGACCGTTGGCTTCCGCCAAATCCACCCGCGCGCCTTCTGGCAAAGTGCCTCTGAATGTGCTGGTCTTCCTGATAAAGAGACTTGCGACCGCCTGACTGCCCAAAACAGGTCGTGTCGGAGAACCTTTCACTTTGCCACCGCTATCGCTCCAGAAAGTCACATCCAGCGCAAGTAAATCGATCAAGGCATTCATCTCGCCCGCGTCAATGGCCTGTAAAAAGCTGGTGAGTAACTGACGCTGAAGTTCAGGCGACGCCGAGAAGCGTGGACGGTGATCGACTAGATGTTTCTTTGCCCGGCTCAAAGACTGGCGACAGGCGGCCTCGCTTTTGTCCAGTATGGCCGCGATTTCGGCATAATCGTATTCAAAGACCTCACGCAGCAGAAAGACGGCCCGCTCAAGCGGCTGTAGCTGCTCCAGGATTACCAGGAAGGCTAGCGAGATCGACTCATATTCGTCCACTCGCTTCTCAACTCCAACCAACTCTGGCGCATCTGTGGTGACGATCGGCTCCGGCAACCATGGCCCCAGATATTGCTCCCGCGTGCGCCGCGCCAATTGCAACTGATCCACGCACAGGCGGCTGATGATTGTGGTCAGGTACGCTTTCAACGAGAGAATCGTCCCCGGCGTGGCCTGATATCGTAGATAAGTTTCCTGCACCATGTCCTCCGCATCCATCGTGCTTCCAAGCATGCGATAGGCAATGGCAAAAAGGTACGACCGGTATGTTTCAAAAGTTTCATTCATGTTTCATCTCTGTTAGCGTATCACTTCACCTGGGACTGGCTGGATGCCTCCTTAGGTGAAGCCGTATCCTCTCCGCCAGCCGGGGCGTGTCGGAATTGGATATACTGCTTGATTCCGAGCATCGGCAGCAGTATCCGCTCAGCAAGATTGAAGGCTGGAAGGGCCACCTTCGGACTTATAATCTGTGGATCAATCAACCGATATTCAACGCCTTCCCACTGTATTACACATCCGTTCGTAGCCAGCGCGTTACGATACCAGTCAGTCTTTTCGCCAAAGGTTAGCGGGACCACAAAACCATTGGCTGTCGGTCGTCCGCTTACTGGTGTGGCAAAGACCCGCCCAGAACGTCGCCCGGTATGTTTGAGGACCGCGAACCGCATCACACGCCTGACGAGAGGATGAGCCAGGACATAGGAATTCCACGGCGGTCGCCTACGGGGTAAGCCTTTTCTGCTCACTTGAACATTACTTTCTGACATATATATCTTCCTTTCGATTTATTAACCCTTACTCCTTATCTGAAAACCTGAGCGCGTGAGCGCTAGCCGCGACCAGCGGCGCCGTGCCCTCGTATGAGGGGTGGTTTTCGAATAAGACCTCAGTCTTATCAAGATGACACATCATGTAGCGGGCTAAGTCCTCTTCTTCCGTGTATGTGCATTTGTTAATTTTATATTCGAAAATCGTTTCTATTGCAATATCCAGACCCCCCTTTAAAAAAGAGACTCATACTGGAAGAGGGTTGAGGGTGAACTTTTGTGACAGGCTTATGTTTGCATAAAATATTTATATAAATCTGTGATATAATTTTCTCTATGACAGAACAATTCTCTGATGCCGACCTGAATGTCGGTGATCTGACAACCATCATTGAAGAATTTACGACGATCTTCATTCGCCTGCCTTCGGTGGAAAAACTAAGCTTTACGAGCCTGTCTGTGTTACATACGCTCTCACGCAAGGGCCCCATGCGGCTAACCGATTTGACTGTCACGGAGCAAATGACACAACCGGCTATTACCCAGTTGGTGAGGAGATTGGAAGACGATGGATTAGTGGAGCGTCAAACAGATCCCCGCGACGCCCGCGCGGTACTGATCCAACTTACTCCGCGAGGGGCACAGATCGTCGAAGTGCGCCATGCTGCACGCGTGAACCAGCTTTCTAGCTTGCTCGACCGATTGTCCCAGGATGAGCGTCAGTCCATCGCGGAAGCCCTACCAGCCCTGGCCCATGCGGTCGAATTGGGCAGAAAGGCCGAGCTACCATTACACCCGCGCTCTTCAACCAATACCCAACAGCACCCGCTAGAACAAACGAAGGAGTAAACTATGCCCGGAAGCCAGGAAGAAACCTCTGTAGCGGGTTTCTCGTTTCCTCTGCAACCCATACAGATTCATGTCCCGGACGAACTGCTCTCTGACCTGCGCATACGCCTGAAGCATACCAGATGGCCCCTGGCGGCTGGCAATGACGACTGGTACTATGGGGTTGGTCGAGCCTACCTGGAAGAGCTTGTTGATTACTGGCTTAATACCTACGACTGGCGGCAAGCGGAGTCCGCGATCAACCACTACGAGCATTACCGGGTAGATGTCGAGGGCGTACCTGTCCATTTCATGCGTAAACCTGGTGTAGGCCCGAAGCCGATTCCCTTGATCTTGACTCATGGTTGGCCGTGGACCTTCTGGCACTGGTCAAAAGTTATTGATCCACTGGCAGACCCTGGAGCTTTCGGGGGTGATCCAGCTGAAGCCTTCGATGTCATCGTGCCCTCGCTTCCTGGTTTCGGCTTCTCGACGCCACTCCCCAACAACCCGGACATGAATTTCTGGAAGGTGGCGGACCTCTGGCACACACTGATGACGACTATTCTTGGTTACAAGAAGTATGCCGCTGGCGGATGTGATGTTGGAGCCCTCGTTACAGGCCAGTTGGGGCATAAATACGCCGACGAACTGCACGCCATCCATATTGGCTCCGCACTAAAGTTGAGTTTTTTCAATGGTGATCGGGGATGGGATCTCAGTGGTGGACAACCCATTCCAGAGAATATACCAGAACATATTCGTACCGGGATTATCTCATATGATCGCCGTTTCGCGTCTCATCTCGCGGTGCATGTGCTCGATTCGACGACCCTGGCTTATGGTCTCAGTGACTCCCCAGTAGGGATGCTGGCCTGGATTCTTGAGCGGTGGGCGAAGTGGAGCGATAACGATGGCAACATTGAAAAGGTCTTCTCTAAAGACGATCTCCTTACCCATGCCATGATCTTCTGGGTCAATAACGCCATTGAAACCTCCATGCGCATGTACGCCAATGCAAACCGCTATCCGTGGACCCCTGCTCATGAACGTCAGCCAATTATCGAAGCTCCAACCGGGATCACGTTCGTGGGCTATGAAAACCCTCCTGGCGTCTCAACGGAGAATAGGGTCCAGCACTTCTTGAGTAGTGACCGGGCTTCCTGGTACAATCATGTGAACATCAACGTGCATGAGCGTGGTGGTCACTTCATTCCCTGGGAAATCCCATATGGCTGGATTGACGACCTGCGCCGCACCTTCCGTCATTTTCGATAGTTAAAAGCAGGTACCTATGTTCGCAGAGTTGCGTAAACCGTATCTTCTGGCGCACCGGGGCGGCGCGGACCTCGCCCCAATGAACACAATGGCGGCCTTTGAGGTCGCCGACGCCATAGGGGTAGATTTCCTCGACATCGATGTGCATCTTACCAGGGATGGGCATGTCGTTGGCATTCATGATAGCACTGTGGATGCCACCACCAATGGGCGTGGACGCGTCGATGCCTATACCCTGGCAGAGCTACAGGCGCTTGATGCGGGCTATCGCTTTCAAGATCTACATGGGGAATATAACTACCGGGGAAAGGTGTCCGCATTCCTACGATTGAGGAAGTCTTTGAAAAGTATGCCTCGAAGCACTACTTTCACTTCGAGATTAAAGATACATACCCCAAAGGCGAACCCTCGCGCATCGAAGAGGAACTATGGAAACTGATCCAAAAATATCACCTGGAGCGAAAGGTCATCGTAGCTTCCTTCAAGCAGGAGATCGTTAAGCGCTTCAACCGACTAGCCGAAGGTGAGGCTGTGCTGGGAGCAGGGACGGCTGAGGTCACCCGCTTTACCCTCGCCCACAAACTTGGTCTACCTGGCCTCTACCGCCGCTACTCCCACGCGCTTGAGATTCCGCTCAGGAGTCATGGCATCTCCCTCAAGGATCGGCGCATTATCGATGGTGCGCACCGCCTGGGAATGGATGTCTACTACTGGACTATCGACGACCAGCCCACCATGCATGCTCTGCTCGACCTGGGCGCGGACGGACTTTTCACCAACCGCCCCGACCTGATGAAAGCCGTCCTGCAAGAACGTGGCTTGCGCTGACCATACAGAGTAATAGGGAAACTGGCTTACGAGAGAGCACAGATAGCAGACATATACAGAAGAGGCGATACCATATGGTATCGCCTCTTCTGTATATGTCTGAAAACTTATGAGGATTTAGGGTCCCTCATAATAGTAATAGCTGTCATCTTCAGTAGGAGTGGGTGTTAAGTCATAATCAGAATCCGACGGCATGCCGCCCTTCATAGTCGCGCCCCCACCGGTATTTGCGCCACCTTTGGAGTCTGTTTTACCGCTCTTACTTGTGTTATCTTTGTTATCTTTGTTATCTTTGTTGTCTGTGCTATCGCTAGCGCCAGGATCATCGGTGCTTGAAGGTGCCGAAAACTTGACTTTCATCTTGCATGGGCTTGCCTGCCCGGTATCCATCTCGATCTCAACCGTTACGCTGGTTCCACCATTGATGGCAATGCTAGCCTGTCCATCCTCAGATATTGGCGTCGTGCCATAGCCAATGTTCACCGGACAACCATTCTGCGCTTTGGCAACCTTAGTGGCATTCGCATTAGAAGTTAATTGGGCTGGTGTCGTATCGGTAGCTATGGCAATACGCTCTTGCATACCAACCAGGAGCGCTGCACACACGCCCCACAATACTATTGACCTCGCACCCTTTATCATGGACGAGTGTGACATAGATGTCCCTTTCTCATGCAGCAGGTCACGTTATTTAGGGCACTGAAACCAAAAATTCCAACGACTGGCTCATGCAGATCCGGGCAATGCTCTAAAAACTGGCTTTCATCCACCAATTTACTTCAAAAAAGACGCTGCCAGAGCATGACATAACATCATTACATCAGTACATGCTATCCTAGCTAAAAGCCTGTTGACGTAACCGAGTGCATATTTGTGTAAATAGGCCGCTTGCTCGCTTTACTTCGCGAAGTCGCGTTTCTTCGGCCCAGAATGTCTATTCACTCTCATTATAGGGAGCACTAACAAATGTTGAGTTGGTGGTACGAGCGCCCATCACCTCACGCCATAAGGGGACAAAGCGAGCTTGTGATACGCTCGCTTTGTCCCCTTGTTGCGCTCTACGCAATACTTGCGGTCGCGAGCACTTCGACGGTGCCTTCTTTACCGTTGACACGTACGCGGTCGCCGGTGTGCAGGCGCATAGTCGCGTTACCACAGCCAACCACGGCTGGAAGACCCAGTTCGCGCGCGACGATAGCAGCATGTGATAGAGGTGCGCCGACATCTGTAACGATTGCGGAGGCGCGGGGGAAGAGTGGTGTCCAACCAACATTAGTTACCACTGTAACCAGAACTTCACCAGGGCGCAACTGGTCGCCCTCGTCGGTGGACATAATGACGCGCGCCAGACCCTCTACGACACCCTCCGAGCCTGGAAAGCCAGTAATGGTCGCACTGGCCGGCGCTTGATGCTGCTGGTTCGCGTCGTAGAAATCACTACGGCGCTGGGGATCCGCCGCCCATTTGAAGGGATCAAAATGACCGCAGATCAGGGCCGGATAAGCTGGCATGGCGTGGTAGCGCTCATACGTCGCGCGGCGCGTGGCGACATGCGCCAGGGACGCTTCGTCTCCATTGAGATAAGATATGATCTCATCTATAGAGAGGAAGAACAGATCGTCTCCCTTGCCAGTAAGCTTGCCAGCGCGCAGGACGAAGGTTCGCAGCGCCCGGATGACGCGAACGACCTCCGAGCGTGCCTGTTCCCGGTCACGGAAGACGGCAGTAGTCTTCTCAATGCGTTTGCGAATGCTCTCGGCCTTGCGCGGATAGCGCTGCCTGAAGCGCATCCATGCGTTAGCTTGAACCTCCTGCTGTCGCGCAAGTCGAGTCTCGATATCCACAGGGGCTTCGCGCAGGCTCGCCAGCTGACCTTCAATCCAGTTTGGATCTTCTACCGGGCGTGGAATAGAGATCTCGAACTCATGTGGACTCCGGTGTCCATATTGCAGCGTATATGTCTCGCGGTCAATCTCGCCCCGCTCCAGTTGGGCCAGACCCAGGAGCGGGCCCAGGCTCGCTAGCTGGCTTGTGCTACTATTCAGGCCAGAGAGTAGGGCGTTGGCATCAGCCTCCCCTACCAGTTTACGAAGTTTCTGACGGAGGTTAAGGAGCGCGTTGCCATCCTGCCTGGCTGCCGCTTCCAGCATCGCGCTACTCTCACGGAAGAGCGGCTCTAGCTCCTCCCGCCACAGCGTAACCAGTTCCGCAATGCTGGACGCGGAGTCCAGGCGTGTACGCAGATTCTCGCAACGCTCCGTAGCCGTAGCGAGAAAGGGACGCATCCTTTTCTGATTAGCTCGCAGGCGCTTCGGGAACCAACTCAAGACCGAGAAAACGCCCTTGAGCAGCCGCCAGCGCGAAGCGGGCAGCAGAGGCACATCAATACTCGCGGGGATACGCCCAAAGACCTCCTCGATACTCGCCTTGAAGTGCTCTTTTCCCATCCCAAAGACCCCGGCAATGCTCATGGTCAGGCTGATATTCATATAAAAGCGCCCACCAATATTGCCGATAGGCTGAAACTCCCGGATACCTTTCGCGTACATCGGCGCGGTCGCCTCCGACATAAAGATCTGGATCAGCGACCATGTGCTGGGCGTCATCACATCCGGCACGGCCTCACCAAGGTTCCCGTTTGACCACAGATAATTGTGAGCCAGACTATCATTCCATTCCTCGACTTCAACTTTATCGGCGGTCAGGGTCGTAATAGGTCGAGCCTGCAATATGAAGAGGCCCGCATCCTTCCGCGCCCACTCGATATCCATGGGCTGTGCATAGAGCGCTTCGATTTGTACGCCGAGGTTTGCCAATTCGCGCGTCTGCTCAAGAGAGAGCACCGGCGCTGAGCGCTTATCTTCGGGGACAGGTTCTTCGCGCGTGCCACTGGGCACGCGCACAGTCATAACGGCCTTGTCCGCAATCTCCTGCTTGATAACCTTCCCACTGGCTCGCTCAACTACAAGCGTGTCAGGCGTGACCTGACCGCTGACGAGCGCCTCACCCAGGCCCCAGGTCGCGTTAATCATCACCTCATTCCGCGAGCCTGTAAGCGGGTTCACCGTGAAGAGCACACCTGCCGCGTCAGCAGGAATCAATTCTTGCACCACGACCGCCAGGCTTACATCCTGCGGCGCAATCTGGTAGCGTGCGCGATACCCGAGGGCGCGGACGGTCCAGAGTGACGCCCAGCAGCGCTTGACGGCATTTAGGACCTCATCGACGCCCTGAATATTAAGATATGTGTCCTGTTGACCCGCGAACGACATTCCGGGCAGGTCCTCGGCGGTAGCAGATGAGCGCACCGCCACAGATAAGCGCTCATCGCCGAACGCCATATAGGCGGTTTGGATGGCTTCGGCGATATCGTCTGGAACCTTGCCTTGCGCGAAGAGCTGACCAATTTGGCTTGATGCCGCTTCCAGGGCCAATATATCGGAGGCATCGGTAGGTACGATAGCCAGGATTTGCTCCTGTAATCCATTCTCGGCTACGAAGCGCTTATAGGCCGCCGTCGTGACGTGAAACCCACGCGGCACTGGCAGGCCCGCCCCCGCCAATTTGGACAGCGATGCCCCCTTACCCCCCACCTGTTCCAGAGTAACCGAAGGCTCATCCAAGGCTACAACGAGCGGTGTCCCCTGCTCTATGCTCATATTCCATGCTCCCCTCTTCTTCCTGAAGAGTCTAAAGGTCTTATAACGACTTTTGAAACTGCTCCCGCACTGCCTCTATGGCCTGGCTCAGAAAGAGAGTGAAGGCTTCCGAGACTGTTTGTAGCTTATCTGGCGAAATAGGTTCAGCGGGCTCAAGCGTGCGGTGCGCGGTCTCCGCCATCAATGCCGCCATCTTCTCATCTGCTGGCGCGAACTCATCTGGTAGGAGTGGGGTTGTAATAAAGAAGCCCATAAAGATAGAGCTAAAGACCACCACCTGCTCCTCCAGGCTCATATCGGTGCGAGCCAATCCATGCTCACGCAGAAAGGCAATATAGTGCTTGAAGCCCAGTAGACGACTCACATTCATCGGAGTATGCTGCTCTCTATGCGCCAGTTTCCCCAGCACATCCATATCGCGCAACAGGATAGCCTTCATCAGGGGACGCTTCAGAGTAGCGAGAGCGCAATGCCTGAGAATACCTCCCAGCGTTACCCCCAGAGGGTCACTCGCGATTCCCCGCTCGATATCTTCCGCCAGCCCCACTCTCTCACGCCTGAGCAAGGCCTTAAAGAGTTCCTCGCGCGTCTTCCAGTGCAGATACATCGTGCTCTTCGCCACCCCTGCCAGCCTGGAAATATCATCGAGTGTCGTCTTCTGAAAGCCCCAGCGCAAGATAAGCTCAGCAGCAGCATCCAAAATGCGATGCGCCCGCGCCTCGCGCTCTTCTAGTACAGCCAATTGTCGCACCCTTCCTTCGCTCCCAACTTTTTGACTAATTCAGCATATTTAGTCATTATATTGATATTCGAAAATATAGAACATCGTGAACAAATTGTCAAGCCCTATCTAAATTTTCGAAAGTTTTCGAAAATCAATAATGCGAGTGTAAAGCGCGAAAGGCACACCCTCCCCCCATGCGGGCTCAGAGGCTATAAGTGCTCAGCCTGAGCTCAAAAAAGCCTGCGTCAGCTACTTCAGAGCAACCATTAAGTTCGCGTTTAAGCAGAATTGCAGGGCTTACAAAACAAGCTCAAAAAGCCTTGACAGACTAGCCATTATTGACTACACTTACGAATAGTAAATGCAAAAAACTTTCGGTAATATGCGAAAGTTTAAAGGCATTGCTCTCATCACAGGGAGTCTTGCATGGCGAAACGGCATAAAGCGGACGCGCGTCCGACCATTGCCCAAATCGCGCAGGCGGCGGAGGTCTCGGTGGCGACGGTTTCGAAGGTCCTGAATGGTCGCGTTGATGTCTCACCACCAACGCGCGAGCGTGTTGAACGCGTTATTAAGGAGTATGGTTTTACCCGTCATCGTCCCGCGCATTCCCCCCGGAAGGGGAAGACAGGATTAGTGGATCTGGTCGTCCCACGTCTGGATGACGACTTCTTCTTCCCAATCCTCGAAGGCGTTGAGCAGGTGCTCAAAGAAGCCGGTATGCGTCTCGTACTTTCGACAACCGACTATGCGGTAGAGCAGCAGTTACAGTGGCTGGAGATGGAAAAAGAGCGACCCGCCGATGGCATCATTTTTGTCTTGCCTTCGGACGACGTCATCGAGGCCCTCTCTCGTCATCGTCTGCCCTTTGTCATAATTCATAAGCAAGGCGGGACACCCCCAACGGTGCCATCGGTCTCGATTACCAGTTGGGATGGTGGGTTTGCCGCCACGAATCATCTGCTCGCACTTGGTCACAGGCGCATTGCCTACATCGGCAAGAACGTCTATGCCATGGACGGAATTGAGCGTTTCGCGGGCTATCGCACAGCGCTAGAGGTGGCGAATGTCCCTCTCGATCCCGCCCTACAGCGTGAGGGAGAGTTTAGCGCGACCGATGGCTATATCGCGACCAGGGAACTGATGGCACTCGAAGACCCACCAACGGCGATCTTCGCGGGCAACGATCATCAAGCCACAGGCGTCTATCGCGCGCTCTATGAGCTTGGTATCTCAATTCCTTCGATTGTGAGTGTAATCGGTTTCGATAATCTGCCCTTTACGGAGCTTATGAATCCACCTTTGACGACGGTGCAGGTACCCCGCCTTGAATTGGGGCGGATTGCCACGACGATGCTCTTGAGCTTAATCAACCAGGAGCCATTGAATATGCGCCGCGTAATCCTTCCTACACGCTTGATTGAGCGGCAGTCTTGTACCTCGCCAACAGGCAAGTAAGGAGTTCGCGAAATAGGGCATTTTGCTCATCATTTACGCATTGACAACCCTTAATTTAATACTTATACTAAGACGTAAGACAGATGCTAGAACCCCGAATTGGGCTCACGCGAAAGGAGGGATACCCAAACGTGTGAGGCACATAGTCACCCTCGAAGCAGTTTACGCACTTCTCGGGAGGCTCGCCGCTCGCAACTTTCTCTATTTTATACCCAGACAGAGGTTCGTTCTTCAATGCTTATGATAGGACGGCCTGTTGTTATAACGACCATTTTTACAGCGTAGTATTAATTTCTCGTTTGCACTTAGGTCTTATGTGAAAACCAACCCTCATTCGAGGGCAAGGTTTTCTTATAAGGAGTGCCACATCCAAGATGTCTGGATCAACGTTTGATCCTTGTTGTCTGGAGGTTTTTCATGTCTCCCAACCCTACCTTTTCGCTTAGTAAGGCGAAAAAGCGAACTACGACAGTTCTCTTCTCTCTTCTCGCTATTTGTCTCTTCATCCTTTCCGCCTGCGGCGGCGGGTCGCAGCAGATTCAGCGCCCTAAAGATGGCATCCTGAATGTTGTTCCCAGCCCTAAGGGTGACTTCACTAATGTCTTTAGCCCTTATTCTTCGACCGCCAACTATGGCTCACAGGGCATGATCTACGAAACCCTGCTCTTCTTTAACCGCATGGATGGAAGTGTTAAGCCCTGGTTGGCAGAGAGCTATAAGTTCTCTAGCGACGCCAAGACCATCACCTTTACCCTGCGCAACGATGTGAAATGGAGCGATGGGGTAGAGTTCACCTCTGATGATGTTGCCTTCACCCTGGAGATGCTCAAGAAGTATCCTTCAGCCGATGGCAATGGCCTCTGGCAGACGATTAAAGACGTACAGGCTCCCGATAAGAGCACTGTTGTCGTGAACCTGAAAACAGCCTATACTCCACTCCTGTGGTACCTGGCTGGTCAGACCTGGATCGTCTCGAAGCACCTGTGGGCCAACGCCGGTGACCCCAGCAAGTATGCTGACACCAAGCCCGTTGGCACCGGTCCCTTCAAATTGAAGTCCTTCACACCTCAGTTGATCGATCTGGAAAAAAATACTAACTACTGGCAGCCCGGCAAGCCAGAGGTGAAGGAGATTCGCTATCCTTCCTTCAACTCAAACACCAGCGCGGAACTGCTGCTCTCTCGCGGCGGCATCGACTGGACCGGTCTCTTCACACCTGACATTGAGAAGACGTTTGTCGCTAAGGACAAGGCACACAATAAGTACTGGTTCCCCAACCGCAACGTCGTCATGCTCTACCTCAACACCGCGAAGGCCCCCTTCAATGACTTGAAGGTTCGCCAGGCTATCAGCAGCGCCATTGATCGCGAGCAGATCTACAAGGTAGCGGAAAGCGGCTACGAGCCAGTCGCCAGCCCAACAGGTCTGGTCCTGCCCGCCAACCAGAGCAATCTGCACCCCGACTACGCCAATACCCAGTTCAAGCTTGATACTGCCCAATCGGCGACATTGATGGAGAGCGCTGGTTACAAGAAGGGCTCGGACGGCATCTATGTCGATAAGAGCGGCAAGAAGCTCTCGTTCAACATCAACGTAGTCACTGGCTGGACCGACTGGGTCAGCGCCTGTCAGATCATGGCCGCCAACCTCAAGGCCATTGGTATTGAGGCCAAGGTCAATTCTGTAGCGTTCAACTCGTACTTCAGCGCCCTCCAGATGGGCTCCTACGACATGGCTATCTCCTGGACCAACCCTGGCCCAACCGCTTACTACCTCTACTATTCACTGCTCAATAGCAAGAATAGCGCGCCTGTTGGTCAGTCGGCTTCCTCGAACTTCGAGCGCTGGATGGACCCTGCGACAGACCAGCTCCTGACGCAGTACGCCACTACGGCTGATCCTCAGAAACAGCAAGAGGCGTTGAACGGATTGCAGAAGATCATGGTCGAGCAGATCCCCAGCATTCCGCTGGTGTACGGCGCGACATGGTATGAGTACAATACGTCTAACTTCTCTGGCTGGCCTGACAAGGACAATGCCTACGCTTCACCCGCACCCTTCGACTTCCCGGATGCAGAAATCGTCGCATTGAACCTTAAGATTGCCTCTTAGGTCTTTCATTTCGACGCGAGCACTGAGGGCCTTAAACAGCCCTCAGTGCTTCCCCATTTGTGGACACTAGCGAACTGCGCTCAGTATCTACAAATGGGGACCTCCCAATCGGGCCGTAAAGTGCCCCACAAATACCACCTCTTCCCAAACAGGGGTGTTGAAAAGCTCTTATACAAAAAACCATCGTGCAATGCGCTCAGGTTTTTGCATAATGAGAAACAAATCAAGGAAGGGAAAACCTGGATGAAGCATCTACTCCGCCGCATAGGTTTCTATCTGGTGGCTCTCTGGGCCTCCGTTACCATCAATTTCTTTATACCTCGCCTGGCTCCCGGCGATCCCGCTGGCAATCTCCTGGCACGCTTTCAGGGGCGTATGAATCCCGCCGCGATTGACGCGCTAAAGCTACAATTTGGCATCACCAACGATCCGCTGTGGGTCCAATATTTCCAATATCTCGGCAAAGCCCTTCATGGAGACCTTGGAACCTCCTTTACCTATTTTCCGACTCCGGTTGCGACCGTTATGGCTCAAGAGGTGCCCTGGACCCTGGCGTTGATTGGCATTTCGGTGATTATCAGCTTTGTGCTAGGGTCGCTCCTGGGAGTCTTTATCGCCTGGCGTCGAGGCTCCTTCCTTGATAGCTTCTTCCCGCCTATCTTGACCTTCTTCTCCGCCATACCTTATTTCTGGCTGGCCTTAATTCTCCTCTATGTCCTGGGCTATACCCTGAACCTGTTCCCTCTCAATGGTGGCTACTCGACATCAGTCACTATCGGCTGGAATGGGGACTTCATTCTCAGCGCTCTCGAACACGGTATTTTACCAGCCTTTACGATTGTCATTGCTTCGATTTCTGGCTGGATGCTTGGTATGCGTAATGCGATGATTACGACACTTTCTGAGGATTACGTCTTGCTAGCGAAGGCCAAGGGCTTGAGCGAGAGACGTGTCATGTATGCTTATGCCGCTCGTAATGCTATCCTGCCCAATGTCACGGGCTTCGCGCTCTCGCTGGGCTTCGTCGTTGGTGGTTCACTGCTGACTGAGATCGTCTTTTCGTATCCAGGCATCGGTTTCGCCCTGCTTCAGGCGGCGCAGAACTCCGACTATCCGCTTCTACAGGGTATCTTCCTGCTGATCGCTCTGGCGGTCTTAGGGGCAAACTTTATCGCTGATCTGGTCTATGTTGTGCTTGATCCTCGGGTTCGGTCATAAGGGAAGAAAGGAGTTACGCATATGAATACCCCTCAAAAAGAGTCTGCTGAGAGCCAGACCATTCCTTCCGCGAGCATCTTACCTCCACCAACTGCCTCCGCGCAGGTCGCGACGCTCACTCCGAGCGAGGCTTCGAGTCTCTCGCGAGCCTTGTTGCCAGTTCGCAATGCTCTGGAGAGCCTGGGGCGCAACCGTAAAGCGACCATTGGTGTATGTATTGTCGCTATATTCCTCATACTTGCGATCTTTGGGCCATTCTTCGTTCAGGCAGATCCCAATGCCTTCTCCCCTGATTTGCTTCAGGAGCCATCTGCTACACACTGGCTCGGCACCACCCAAACTGGTCAGGATGTCTTCCTGCAAGTGCTGGTGGGCACGCGTGTCTCCATCCTCTGGGGCTTCGCGACCGGGCTATTCGTGACCGTTCTTTCAGTGCTTGTAGGTCTTGTTGCGGGCTATATGGGTGGTATCGTTGATGATGCTCTGACGCTGCTCGTCAATGTCTTCCTTGTGCTTCCAGGCTTCCCCCTGGCGGTCGTGCTCGCCGCTTACGTCCCGATCAAGGGGCCGTTTACAGTCGCGATGGTGATCGCCCTGACAAGCTGGGCCTATCAGGCTCGCGTCTTACGCGCGCAAACCTTGACGATGCGCCACCGAGACTTCGTCGAGGCGGCTCGCTCAAGTGGCGAGTCAACCTGGCGTATCATCTTCTTTGAAATTCTTCCTAACGAGGTGGCGATTGTGGCCTCGGGCTTCGTGGGAACCGCCATTTACGTTATTCTTGCGGCTGCGGGTCTGGAATTCCTGGGCCTGGGCGATTCAAACGTCGTTGACTGGGGAACCATGTTCTACTGGGCTCAGAACAATGATGCCTTACTGCTGGGTGCCTGGTGGTGGTATGTCGCGCCCGGTCTGTGCATCGCTCTGCTCGGCGCGGGTCTCGCCTTGATCAACTTTGGTATCGACGAGATTGCTAATCCCAATCTGCGCAGCATTCGTGGCTTCAAACGCATGCTCGCTCAAATCTATCCTCTAGGCATCAAGACCGCTCAGGATGCATAAGAGTGCCTGAAACACTTGAGCCTTGGGGCTGGCATTGGCTAAAGCTCAATGTCCACATTTGACAGAAACCGTAGCGACTACATTCCATGTCGGATCACTTCCGGCGAGCCTACCAATGGGGGTTGTCAGCGCAGGCGGGCCATCTTACTAATACAAGGGGATTTCACTATGCAAGATATACACAATATGTCCCAGCTAACCTCGGCTGATCTGGAGCTAGCCAGGGCCTTCCCTGAAGGGTTCCTCTGGGGTGCCGCTACGGCTTCCTATCAGATCGAGGGTGGGGCGTTCGAGGATGGACGCGGCTCGTCGATCTGGGATGACTTCTCGGCAACCCCCGGTAAGGTCTTCCAGGGTGAGAACGGGAATGTGGCAGCCGACCACTATCACCGTCTCGCCGAGGATACCGAGCTTATGAGCAGCCTGGGTCTGGGAGCTTACCGCTTCTCTATCGCCTGGCCTCGCATCCTCCCTGAGGGGCGGGGCGCAATCAATAACGCGGGCCTGGATTTCTATGATCGTCTCGTCGATGGCTTGCTGGCGAAGGGCATTACGCCTTACGTGACGCTCTATCACTGGGATCTACCCTCTCCCCTGCAACAGGAGGGAGGCTGGGTCAAGCGCGAGACCGCTTTCGCCTATGCCGACTTCGCCGAAGTTGTCGCGAAGCGCCTGGGTGATCGAGTGACAAACTGGATCACGCTCAATGAGCCCTGGTGTAGCGCTTACCTGGGCTATGGCATTGGCATCCACGCGCCGGGAGTGCAGGATCGCCAGGCCGCGCTCGATGCCGGACACCATCTGATGCTCGGTCATGGGCTGGCGGTGCCTCGTATCCGCGCTCATAGCGCCCCCAATTCACAGGTTGGTATTACCCTAAATCTGGCACACGTTTACGCGAATGACGAGCGCCCTGAGACGCAGCGTGATGTCGCGCTCGCTGATGCTTTCTCTAATCGCTGGTTCCTCGATCCCATCCTGCGTGGGCACTATACCGAGGGCTTCTTTGAACAGCTTGGGTTGAACGCGCCACCTGTACAGGATGGTGATCTCGCTACCATCTCAACCCCAATCGATTTCCTGGGCGTGAACAATTACACACGCCTGCTCGTCAAGGGCAATACAGAGCGCATCCCCCTGGCGGATCAGGTTTCTCTGGTCGCACCCATTCCCAGTGCCTGTTATACCGAGATGGGCTGGGAGGTCTACCCTAACGGTTTGCGAGATCTCCTGCTCCGTCTAACAAAAGATTACGCGGTCTCGAAGCTCTATGTGACCGAGAATGGCGCGGCCTTCAAGGACGCCTGGAACGGCAATGGGCATGTGAGTGATCCCAGGCGCGTCGATTACTTACGCACGCATATCGCGGGTCTCGCCGAGGCCATCCAGCAAGGGGCACCACTGCGAGGCTACTTCGTCTGGTCTCTGATGGATAACTTCGAGTGGGCTGAGGGATATAGCAAACGCTTCGGCATTGTCTATATCGATTATCCAACGCAGAAGCGCGTTGTGAAGGAGAGCGGTTACTGGTACGCTGGCCTTCTGAAAGCCTTCAACCAGGCCCACAGCAAGTAAGCTCCTATAGCTGAAGCATCAGGATCGAAAAGAATACACCCTACCATCCTGTTTGGGAGACGGGGGGAGAGGCTAGCCAAAGGCCTCTCCCTCTTTTTTGTGGGAAACAACCGAGAGAATGCCGCTGCTAAAGCCACGCAGCTACATATGATGAAGAGGCTTGTGAGCGTGAGCACAACATCAACTGCATCCCACATTGGTATCCACTTCCCGAACGCCTCCACCTATATGTAGCCGCGTCGCTTTAGCAGCGGCGACACTAACGCAGGCGAACCCGGGAGATTCCCGGGTTCGCCTGGTGCCTTGTGCGGTGTGGTTGGGATCAGATCCCGATGACCCCGATGCCCATCGAGAAGATGCAACCGGCCTGGTCCGCCACGAGCCTCTCGTTCGCGGCATCGATCTGGCCTTCATCGAGGAGGTGAGCGTGGGGCCCGAGGCTCTTACGAACCTCCTGGCCCGTCATTCCCAGGATCTCATCGGCGGTGAGAGCCTGAGCCTTCTCGGCAGTGTAACCGTCTTGCGGCATGACTGACCTCCCGGTCAGGTAGGGGAAGGGTCCTTGGCGACCACTTCCAGAAACGGACCTCAACGTACAAGGCTCCGTGGGCTCGTCTGAGGGATGCTTTGTATCTCTCAGACGACTCCGCAGAGTCCAGAAGTTGATGACATACCACATCGCCCAGAGCTTGTGTTTCGCTGGTATGCTTCCGCGCAAAAGGCGCGATCAGAGCAAAATACTAGCGAATCGTCTCTCAAGTCCAATCAGACCTTGAAGAGATAGATATGATGCCTACTATTGTAGCATACTGCATTCATAATCTCTATGCGGTTTCATCTCTATAATCTCCCAAACTCAACCGAATCGAGTACCAATAGAGAAGTGACATCCCTACATATGCAGCCGCGCGAAGTTGGCCCCACCACCTACTTGAACCATGAAACCCTCAAGGGCCAGGCGTGCTGCCCCAAGGCTCGCGGCATCCTCACCCAGACTACTCACCGTGATACTCGTTGCTTCAAACGGCTCTTTGAGCGCGTAACGGCGAGCTTGCTGGACGATCTCTGGCAGGTAGGCTTGCCCCAATAAGAGGCCGATCTTGCCTCCCAGGATGATGCGCTGGGGATTGAAGAGATTAATAAGGTTAGCGATTCCCGCTCCCAGGTAATGACTTGTGGCCTGCATAATCTCATGGGCAGCAGGATCGCCCTGGATCGCGGCCTGGATTATCGCGCCAATGATGCACTCCTCGGTTCCATGGCGTAGGGCCGCGCTTGTGGGGCTAAGGGTACTCAGGCGTCGAATGATGCCGGGCGCGCCGATGTAGGCTTCGAGGCAACCATAGCTGCCACAGCGACAGAGATCACCACCCAGCACCATCGGCGTATGACCCCACTCGCCAGCGCTATTACTGCCCCCTCGGTAGAGCTTCTCTTCATAGACGATACCCGCGCCCACCCCTGTTCCAATGTTGAGCGCAGCCAACGTCTCATGACGCAAACCCGGCTCAAGGTGCATCTCGGCAAGCGCCATCGTCTTGCAGCCATTGTCGACGTAGAGTTGGCTGCTAAGCTCCTTCTGGAGCAGGGCCTTCAATGGGACAGGCCGCCAGTTCCAGGCGGGCGCTGAGACTGTCTCCTCCTCCGCCTGCTTGACTACACCAGGGACCCCAATCCCTATCCCTAACAGCTTTTCCTGCGTGATCTGCTGCTCCGCGAGGACCTGTTGAACGCACTGCGCGAACCTCTGGGCAATAGATTCGGGATTGCTCTCACTCTCGCAGAGGGCCAGACGCACCTTCTGAAGCAGCCTCAATGTGACGTCGAAGAGCTCAACAACGATCTCCGTCTCGCCAATCTCCCCCCGATAAAATAGCCATACTCCCGGTTGAGCGTCAGAATAGTGCGCGGGCGTCCTCCTTCCGACGCCTCAAAGCCTGCCTCTAACACAAGGTCCTCCGCGAGCAGTTCTGAGACGACGTTGGCAATAGTCCCGGCGCTGAGCCCTGAGAGATGGCTCAGTTCCAGCCGACTCATCGCCCCCTTGGTATATAGGTAGTGAAACACGGTTTGACGGTTGATTCGTCGCAGATCGCGAGCAGTGGGGTTGGCTGATCTCATTAGCGATGGCTCCTGCCCTCATAACTTCGATACATAATACTTAACCTTATTGTAAGGTTTGAATTAAGAGACGTCAATGCTCTTGCTTCTTGACAATCCGTCCTCTATGCTTTATACTTCTCATCGTTAGGTGTTTTAATACTATTTAAAGATGCTATCATTAAGCAAAAAGGGATGGCCAGAATCTAGCGCAGACTCCATGCACAGGTGGCGAGGACAATTAAATTAAAGGGGGAAAACTGACACTACATGTATGAATTGATCATTCTGGCTCTGCTTATGCACTGGCCCTTGCATGGCTACTTCATCACGAAGATCAGCAATGAAATTATCGGCCCCTGGGAGAAGGTGAGCCGGGGGACGGTCTATCCTCTTCTGAGAAAGATGGAACAGGGAGGGCTTATCCGCCAAACGCAGCTCAACGACGAAAGATATAACACTTCGGATCGCCAGTCAAAAGGCTATGAGATTACGCAGGCTGGTCGGCAGCGCTTCCTGGAATTGATGCTCGATACCACTTCTGGTCTGCATAATTATCGTCGTCTCTTCCATATCAAGGCCATGCATCTCAATTTCCTACCGCTCGACGAGCAACTTTACCTTATTGGCCACTATCAGTCCTATTGTCAGACGGCAATGCATCACCAGACGCAGGAGGCTCGGGAACTTCTTGAAGACCCGGAGCAGCGTCGCGCTGAAATGGGAGGCTCTTTCTTCGATAGTGTCCTAGACTACATGCATTACACGGCTGATAGCTGGAAGGTGGAGCTTGAGTGGTGCGCAAAATTGCGCGAGCGCGTTACAGGCTCGTCCGGAACAACCAACACACAATCAACGTCACATTAACTACGTTATTATAGGAGAACCATATGCGACTCAATCACATCAATCTCTGTGTCAACGATCTTACTGAAGCACGCGAGTTCTTCCAGAACTGCTTCGATCTCAAATTTCTGGATCAGAAGGGCAAAGCCATCGTCATTATGTCCGACGGACATGGCTTCACACTCGTTCTGAGCAATCCTCTCGCATTCAAAGATGTAGAGGAGATTCAACCTTATCCTGGTGGCTTCCATATTGGCTTCCTTCAGGATTCCGAAGCTCAGGTAGACCAGATATATCAACGTCTCAAAGCGGCTGGAGTTCAACTTACCCAGGAGCCAAGGAATATGCGCGGTATCTATGGCTTCTACTTCACCGCCCTCAATGATCTTCTCATTGAAGTAAGCACTCAGCTTGAGCAAATAACCACCGAAGCAATTGCGGGCTAACTACGCTATGGAGGAGTGGACCGTTTAATGCTGGTCCACTCCTCCCTTTTCTCATGTGAGGAGATTACTCGAAGGTGAGCGTTTCGCCGGGAGTCATTTCGATGACATCAACCCCATTCACCTCGAATTCTTTCAGGTCGTCGCGTAAGCCCTGGGGCGTACCAGTGAGCAGGGGGAAGGTTCCATAGTGCATGGGGATAACCTTCTTGACGCCCAGAAATTCGGTCGCCAGGGCCGCGCCCTTTGTGCCCATGGTGAAGTTGTCGCCAATGGGCAGGAGAGCAAGATCGGGATGATAGAGAGCGCGGATCAGCGTCATATCCCCGAAGACATCAGTATCTCCGGCAAAATAGAGAGTCGGGCCATCTTGGATGCGCAAGACAAAGCCAACAGGCTCGCCAGTATAGATAATCTGTCCATCATCCGTCACAACCGCCGACGTATGGTGGGCGCGGGTCAGGCTCACAGTCACGTCTTTGAAGGTGGTTGAGCCACCAATGTTCATATGTCTGGCGTTGTTCTCGTCTACCCCTTGCTGTTCAAGCCAGGTCAGCAGTTCGCTTATGGCAATAACGGTAGAGCCATCGCGCTTGGCGATGGTTGCCGCGTCTGCGACATGATCGCCGTGTCCATGCGTGACCAGAAGTAGGTCGACCTTCTCAACCTGCTCAACCTGAATCGGGCATTTAGGGTTGCCTGTCAGCCAGGGATCAATCAGGATGTTTGTCCCCTGGGCAGTCGTCATCTGGAACGTTCCATGTCCCAACCATGTGATCTTGATGCCACTCATAAGTATCCTCCATGTATTGTCATTGAGCTTCATTTCGGGGCGGATAGATTGAAGGGTGAGCTTTGTTGTGAATTATTGCCTGCACACACAAGATAAAGCCCCTGAAGTAGTATACCCCTTCAGAGGCGGTTGCTGTCAAAGGCCAATCGATCTGCTAGCGAGGTGGACCGCTATAACCATCGAGAGGCATATCTGGGGTCCCACGATAATAGTTATTGTAAGGGTTGGCGGAAGCGCGAGCCCGCATGCCACCGATGAAGCCAGCGATGATGATGATGAGCGCGACAAACATTAGCAACCCACCGATCCCCCAAAGATAATAGGTAAGAGCCACAATGCCGTAAACGTGCTCAGGCGCGCATCATGGGGCTGATCCGCATGGTAACTCACCAGGACTTCCTGTCCCTCATGCATATCGCTACTGGAGAAGTTTGAGGTAAAGATTATCTCTCGCCCTTCGCGCGTATGAAAACGCACCGTAGGCTGACACGTACTACTAACAGCCGCGTTGGCCTTACTGTTGAAGTCGGTACTATCTTTCCAATAACAATTCTCGATTGTTCCACTCGTCGTAATGGCGTTCTGCATAAATGTGGTCGCAGATAGATACATTACGAGGGCAATTACTGCGAAGGGTAGGCCCACTAACAGGAAGATACCTCCCACTAGACTGGTAACACAGGTTATTGGTCGTCTCATCGTTCGTATACTCCTCCAGGTCAATCGCTGTCCGTAAATCTCATCTTCGTTACCTATCTATATAGACGCCTTTGCGCGCAATATTCAAGTGAGCCAATCCAGCGAAGGAACAAGTATTGGTAGTGGCAATTCTTAAACTAATGTGGGTATCATAGAAACAAGTCATCAACTTCGCGCCCGAATAGTGAGAGCACTTATTTTACATAAGCGAAAGGTTAGCTTATTTATGACCACAGTAGCCAGTTTGCCAATCGCGGCAGAGCAATTTCAGATCCGACCCGACATCACCTTCCTCAATCACGGCAGTTTTGGAGCTTGTCCACGCCCAGTCTTCGATACCTATCAGCAATGGCAACGCACCCTTGAAAATGACCCGGTAGAATTCCTGGGTCGCCAGATCACAGGCTTAATCAAAGAGGCGAGGGAGCCGCTTGCGGCCTACCTGGGCACCCAGGCTGACAACATTGTCTTCGTGAACAACACTACGGTTGGTGTGAACATTGTCGCACGCTCGCTCGCGCTCAAGCCCGGCGATGAGGTCCTGGCGACCGATCATGAATATGGGGCTTCCGACCGCACCTGGCGCTTCCAATGCACTCAGCGCGATATCCGCTACATCAACCAGCCTATTCCCCTGCCGCTTGAAAGCGAAGAGCAGATGGTTGAGCACCTCTGGCAGGGCGTGACACCTCGCACGAAGGTCATCTTCGTCAGCCATATCACCTCGCCGACGGCACTTACCTTCCCTGTGGCGCGCATCTGCGAGCGAGCGCGTGCTGAGGGTATCCTGACAGTCATTGATGGCGCGCATGCTCCCGGTCAGGTTCCACTCAACCTCGACGAACTGGGTGCTGACTTCTACATCGGCAATTGCCACAAATGGCTATGCGCCCCCAAGGGGTCGGCCTTCCTCTACGCCAACCCTGAGCGGCAGGCGCTCCTCCAGCCCTTGATTGTCAGTTGGGGTTATGAGAGCCTCAACCCCGGCCCTTCGCTCTTCCAGGACCACTTCGGCTGGCTTGGCACCGATGATCCCGCCGCCTATCTCAGCGTGCCCTCCGCTATCGCCTTCCAGCGGGAGCATAACTGGGATTCCGTTCGCGCAGCCTGCCATGATCTGGCTATCCACGCGCGCCAAGAGGTCAACAAGCTGTTTGGTACCAAACCTATCAGCCCCGATGACGCCACATGGTGGAGCCAGATGGTCGCCATCCAGGTCCCTGACGGTGACGCAACCACCCTCCACCGCCAGTTGCGCGAAGAGTGGAACATCGAAATACCCATCACCCCCTGGAATGGTCGCCGCTTCATCCGCGTCTCGATACAAGCCTACAACAAGCCCGCCGATGTAGAGCGCCTCCTGACAGCCCTGCGCGCCATCTTCGCCTGAGGGCCGCTGCTAAAGCGACGCGGCTACATATGATGAGCATTTCGGGATGAGATGCATATAGAGTGGGAGGGCACGAGTCAGAGAAGAATGATCATGGGTGGTGGCGTTGGTGCAGCGCTGCACCAACGCCACCACCCATATGTAGCCGCGTCGCTTTAGCAGCGGTTGGGAGCATCGAGGGCAAGGCAGGTCTCGGCGGCGAGCCAGAAGAGGCGCTCACGAATGGCGTGCTTGCGCCACTCACGGTCGGACCAGACATCGCTCCCCACATCGTCGCCGCCGTAGAGCAGTTGTCCAAAAGTGACATTACGGAAACGGGCGACAGCTAGAAACGACGCGGTCTCCATCTCGACGGCCTTGCAGCCTTCTTCTTTGCGCAGGCGCACCTTCTCCACAGTCTCGCGATAGAAGGCGTCTGTTGTCCAGGTCTTGGTCAGGAGATAGGGCACGTCGTGGCTCTTGAGCACCCGCTCGATGGTCGCGATGACATTGGGATCTGCCTCGATTTCGCGTGATGGGGGAGATAATGATACGAGACTCCTTCATCGCGTATAGCGGCGTAGGGTACAATGACCTCACCGACATTGATGGTATTGTCCAGTACTCCCGCGCCTCCACAAGCCATAATGGTACGAGCGCCAGCCGCGATCATCTCTTCAAGGTAGCCCGCCGCGAGGGGCGCGCCGACGCCAGGATGGAAGACAGCCAAGCGCTGCCCCTGATACTCAAGCTCATAAACTGGAACCTCCCCCATCTCACTTTCCAGGGTATAGCACTGACGCGCGCCGTGCTCCTTCACCAGCGTACCAATCACATCCTGGAAGAAGCAGGCCACTGCTCGGGTCGGGATATCGCGTGGCTGGACAAGCTTATGAGGCTCTAGCATAGCCAGGGGATCAGGATCAAACTCAAGAATAGGATAATCGCGTCGTATATCCATTAATCTCCCTCAATATTGTATATAAGAAATACAAAATACCAACCTGCAATGAGAAGACGACCAGCGCACCTGAAGGCAAGGACAGGCTCAAGGATTGGGTGTAGATGGCATTATATCACAGTCTATCGATGCATGATCGAGGCCCATTTCCCCATAAACAGACCAATACCATTCTTTGCAGTTATACTATTCATTTGCCCATCCCTATCTTTTATATAACATATGTGTTATAGTTATAAATAATTGGTTGTCACCTCACTTATGCTGGCTTACGCTGACAAAGTAGGTGCCGGGTTCTGGTTCATTCCCGTATCGGTTCATCGTGTGGTCTTGATCGCTGAGACTTCGCGGAAGATAACAGGAAGAATCGGAGAACGACTGGCCCTCGTCTCATATAATGAACCACTCCGAAGCAGGCGCTGTACATAGGTGCAGCTTTCGGGGAGACATAGGCCAAGCAACCAGTTACTCAGTGAGAAACCCATTCACCGCGAGGAAGATACATTAGGATCATCCTCGCCTGACCCTAAGGGGTTCGCATGACACGTCAGATGCTCCACCTGGAGGGCGAGAACCAGCCGCGAGTGCTGGACGTCGTCCCGCAGGGGGCCGGGGCCTACCTCTCCCACAACGGGGAGCGGGTCGACCTCTCCGTCCGGACCGTGAGGTTCCGTCAGGGCCTCTGGGCGAGGTTCTCGGACACGGAGGGCTGGGTCAGTGTCGACCCGGGCGTGGGCTTCGAGGAGAAGCGCCCCGTCGGCAGGCGCTGGTTCTATGTAACGCGCATCGGCAACCTGCTTCACGTCAACGGCACGGGGACGAGCGCCTATCTCCTGACCACGGAGGGAGATCAGATCGTGTTCAACCCCGACGGGAAGGGCGTGATCACCCTCGACGAACTGCCGGAGTCAGGGGAGGTCATCCCCGACGACTTTCCGGAGGCGGGGGGCAACTTCCGCTTCATCGTGGACGAGCCGACGGCCAAGCAGGCGCGCCGCCCGCACGTCGTCGCCCTCCACAACCCGCTGCTGAACGAGCGCGGAGAGGTGATGGCGTACCTCACCATCGGGTGACGGCACACTGAGCAACACTGGTCTGGGGGCCGCGCATCGCGCGCGGCTCCCCAGCGCTTTTTTGGCACCATCTATCAGCATCCATTGGGCGGGTGGTGTAGGATAACTATGTGACAACATCGGCGGCTTGCGCATCTTCCCCATTTCGCTCTTGCGCCCCCATATCCAAGCCTGCTATACTCAAGACAATCACTATTGCCTCTCTTCCCACTTATTATAGCTGGTCGTAGAACTATTGAAGCGCGATCTCATCATCAGCGGCATCGATAGGGCTCTCGGCTAGAGCGGTGAGCAAGAGGCGCGGAGCGTTACTGAAAGGAATGAGCAAACACAGAGTCACGCAGTTGTACATGACTCCGATTTCCAGGTTGCCAGTCGTCTTCACAACGAATGACGAGAGGGTTTCCCGGAAGCTGGATGCATTACATCATCGGTTTCCTCATCAATAGGAACGACGAAAGGCCATATTGTGTCGGACATGTCGTACTGGTTCTCCGACAAGAGCCCGCTGTTCGGCCTGCTGGCAAAGGTTGCCGTCACTCATAACGGGCGGTACGGAAACATTGGGCTCCACATAGAGGTCAAGGTGGATGGCTATCTGGCCATCAACGTGGTCGTCGATGATTTCTACACCCTCGCCAACCTCGGTAAAGCCACCGACCCTGTTGTCGTGCGTTATGCCATGGTGGTGCTCGACGACGCCATGTTCTTCTTCGCACGTCACTTCTACCAGACCTACCCGGACGCGATAAGGAAGGGTGAACTGCATGCCAGGGTCAATCTGACCATCACCGGCAAGCTGCTCTGAATATCTCAACCCAGAACAACGCTCTGGCGCGAACGGGCGGGAGACCACCTCTCAGGAGGCGGCTCCCCGCCCGTTCCGCTTTTTGGGCACCGTCTATCAGCATCCATTGGTTGGGGTGTAGGATGACTATGTGACAGCATCGGCGGCTTGCGCATCTTCCCCATTTCGCTCTTGCGCCCCCATATCCAAGCCTGTTATACTCAAGGCAATCACTATTGCCTCTCTTCCCACTTGTCTTGGCTGGTCGTAGAACTGTTGGTGCGCGATCTCATCATCAGCAGCATTGATGGGGCTCTTGGCTAGAGCAGTGAGAAAAAGGCACAGAGCGTAATGCAAGGAATGAGCAAGCACTGAGTCACGCGATTGTACCTGACTCCGATTTCCAGGTTGCCAGCCGTCTTCTCCATGAATGACGAGAGGTTTCCCGGGAGTCGGATACATTACATCCTTGGTTTCCCAAATAGAGAAACGACGAAAGGCTACATTGTGCCACTCTGGAACCCCTTCTACTGGGACACTAACAATAACCCGCTGCCCCGTCTGCTGGCAGAGGTCGCCTACGTCCACAATGGGCGTCCTGGAGTCATCGGATTCCATCTGCTGTTCGACGTGCCTGGATACGCGAGCCACTACCCCGTGACTGTCGAGAAGTTCGCCACTCTCGACAACCTCGGCGAGGCCACCTTCTTCCACGTCGAACAAGCGGCAATGGGCGCGCTGGACAAAGCCTGGGAGAGCTTCGCGACGCACTTCTATCAGGCCTACCCAGACGCGATGGCGGGTGAACTGCACACAAGGATCGAGGTTCAGATCATCGGTCAGCTGCTCTAGGCTGCTCACCCGGAACAACGCTCTGGCGCGAACGGGCGGGAGACCACCTCTCAGGAGGCGGCTCCTCGCCCGTTCCGCTTTTTTGGGGCTGGACTAGAGAGCGCTCTCCTGAGTAGCGGTACCATAGGGCTGACCAGTGACGATATTGATGTTGGCTGCCTGCTGGTAGATTTTGCTGATGGCGGTCATGTCCTGGCGTCCATAGCCAAGCCCTTGAGCCTGGGTGAAGATCTGATAGGCAAGGGCGGCTTCGGGCAACGGCACGCCTAGTTCGCGCCCAACCTCCAGGGCCAGACCAATATCCTTGCGCATCAGTTCGAGAGCGAAGCCTCCCGTGAAGTCCTCGCGGAAGAGCGTGTTGGGGAGCCAGTTCTCGAAGACATAGCTATTGCCGCTAGAGGTCGCGACAACATCACGAATGGTATCCAGGCTCGCGCCCGCTTTGACGCCCAGCGTGAGCGCTTCGGAGATGGCAGGCAATAGCATGCCAACAATGACGTTGTTGATAACCTTGATGAGCGCGCCATGTCCAGTGGGGCCAACATGGAGCACGCGCGACCCAAGTACATTGAGCAACTCACGCCAGCGCTCAACCTGCTCCTCCTCACCCCCAACCATTATAGTTAGCTCACCGCTTGCAGCTCGCCAGATCCCACCACTTACCGGTGCGTCCAGCATAACAATTTCAACTTCGCTCAGACGACTGGCGAGAGCCTGTGTTGCCAGGGGCGAGACGGTACTCATGTCGATCAAGACCAATTCGCCGGTCTTGCCCTCAACAAGGCCATGCGGACCAAAGCAGACCGACTCAACTTCGGGTGAGTCCGGTAGCATAGTGATGACAACATCGACTTCCGCCGCCACTTCCCCGGGCAACCCACTTGCCGCGCTCCCTGCTGAACCAATTCATCAACGGCTGCCTGGTTACGGTGCGCACACGTGATGACCTCATAGCCTGTCCGTACCAGCCGCTCCGCCATGGGCTTGCCCATCGCGCCTAGCCCTAAAAAGCCGACTCGTCTCTTCATTCCGTTTACCTCCATGCTATTGCAACTTCGTTTCGCTTCACAAGCATAGCAGGATGTGTTATATTGAACAAGGTAAATTTTTAGAAGCAACTATTCATTTTTACTGATAGGTAGAAGCATCAGATATTTCAAAAGGGGATGAGAGCAGGACATGAGCGATTATCAGACAATTATTGAGAGCCTACGCGCTTCATATAATCGCGAGATGGCGAAGGATCGGGATCAGATGGAGAAGGATGGCTGGAAGGTCGAAGAGCGGCAGACATTCCTTAATCTCCTGAAGTGGGAAGGTAAGACATCGCTTCTTGAGGTCGGAGCCGGAACGGGCACTGATAGCCTCTTCTTCCAGAATAACGGGCTGAATGTGATTAGCACCGATCTCTCCGCCGACATGGTCGATCTTTGCCGGGCGAAGGGCCTGGAAGCGCATGTGATGGACTTTCTGAGTCTGGACTTCCCGCCTGAATCCTTCGATACCCTCTACGCGCTCAACTGCCTCCTGCATGTGCCAACCCGCGACCTACCTACCGTCCTGGGCAAGTTGCGTGAACTGCTCCGCCCCGATGGTCTCTTCTTCCTGGGAGTCTATGGCGGCGCGGAGGAAGAGGGGCCGATTGAGGACGATTGGCACCAGCCACCACGCTTCTTCGCTTTCCATTCTGACGAGTTTCTACAGCAAGCCGTCGCTCCATACTTCGACATCGTGTCATTCAAAGCCATCCCCCTTGAAGAGCGCTCCTGGCACTTCCAGTCTATGATACTACGCCGTAAGGAGCGATAGCACAACAACTCACATCTATCTAAAGAAGGGGACAAGATGTATGGATCTGCGGCATCTACAGACATTCAAGGCTATCGCGGAAGAGGGAAGCTTCGTACAAGCGGCTGATCGCTTGCAGTACGCACAATCCACTATTACGCTTCAGATCCAGCAACTTGAGGAGGAGCTAGGCGTCGAGCTATTTGATCGCCAGCGCCGCAAGATCCAGCTTACGGCGGCTGGTCGCGCAATGCTTGTCCACGCTCAACAGGTGTTGAATCAGGTCGAGCAGATGCAGCAGGACCTTTCGGATCTTGCGACTGGTGAGAGCGGGACGCTACGCGTAGGCATGATTGAGCCGGTGGCACGCCTGCATCTGGTAGAAGTGCTGCGCACGTTTCGCGCGCGCTATCCACGCATCCGGCTCACTATAGAGGTGCTAAGCACTATTCGCACACATGAGCAACTGCTTGCGGACCAGATTGACCTGGGAATCTCTACACCCCCGCCAACCAATTCGGGTCTCGTCTTCGAGCCGCTGCTCACGGAGCCCATGGTCCTGCTCCTACCAGGCGAGCATCCCCTGCGAGAGCACGCGAGCATTACCCTGAGCGACCTACAAGGCGAATGCTTGCTACTTACTCATCCCCCCTGCGCCTACCGGAGCGCGATTGAGCAGGCCTTCATGGCGCGGGGACTATCACTTTCCGCGAGCATCGAGATTGGGAGTCTTGAAGTCATCAAGCAGGCGGTAAAGGAAAGATTGGGCGTGGCGATCCTACCGCGAATCTCGACGCGGCAGGCTCCGCGCGGCACCATCATCAGGAATATCGAGGATTGGGACCTCCACCTCCCCTTCGGCCTCATCACGCGCTCGATTCCTCTTCCTCAGGGCAAGGCCGCTCAAGCGTTCTGCTCACTTCTCCGACAAGCCGTCACTAAGTAATAGTCAAAGATGACCCCTGGTCAGAACGTCAGAAGTGCTCTATGATATAAGACATAGAATAACTATACAGAGCAGCGACTTCTCAACGCTAAAGCGTTTCGCAGGGGTCAGGGGATGTCGTCGGGTTTGCCGAAGGCAAACCCGACGACATCCCCTGACCCCTGCGAGCCACCGTAGGAGGCGAGAATACTGAGTAGTTATGCCATTTAAAAACAACACGCTTTGATATATTCTGCAAGAGTTACCTTTTCCAGGTTATCATAGAGGATATTATAATATGGTTGAACATATGCGGGAGATGGGACTGAGCCTGGCTCGCCCCTGGTACGTCCAGTGGGCCTGGGACCCGGTCTTTCTTATTTCCCTTCTCGTCATCGCAGGACTCTACCTCTACGCTATTGGACCCTACCGGGCAGCGGCTCATCCCCAGGAGCGTGTGAGCCGGGGCCAGATTGTGGCTTTCGCGTCAGGCATACTGATTCTGTTTATCGCCTTGATCTCGCCCATCAACACACTTTCGATGTTCCTGTTTAGCGGACACATGACACAACACCTGCTGGTCTCACTCGTTGTCTCTCCTCTGCTGGTTGTGAGCATACCAGGATGGCTGGCCCAGGCCATCTTCAATGGCAAGTTCATGCGCTTCGCCTGGAAATGGCTGACATTTCCCTTTATCGCGCCGGTCCTCTTTAATGCCAACATCTGGATCTGGCATGCGCCCCCCATCCTTAACGCCATGATGCAAAATCACGCTTTACATGCCATTGCCCAGGCCTGCTACCTCCTTACTGGTGTCATCTTCTGGTGGCCCCTCTTCGGAGCTTCGGTCGCGCGGGCATATAAGCTCAATATCCTGGAGAAGATGCTCTACATCCTGCTCAGCGACATGCCAATGGTCGTCATTGGCGCGGGCCTGACCTTTATGCAACCGCTTTATGATGTCTACAAGCGCAATCCACTTGGCATCGCGCCCAGCGTGGACCAGCAGATTGGCGGCTCCGTGATGTGGATTCCAGGCGCGATCTTTATGATCGTAATGGCAAGTATCCTCTTCCTGCGCTGGATGCTGCAACTTGAGGCACGCCAAAAGGAGACCGATGCTCGCCTCGCCACCATGGAAGAAGAATATGAGGATGAGGAGTATGAAGATACTCCCTTCTCTCATCAACAGGGGTAAGTTATCCTTTTTCGGGAACTCTCGCCACCTGCGGTGGCTCGCGGGTAAAGGGGTGTGGGCTGGTTTGCCTTCAGCAAACCAGCCCACACCCCTTTACCCCGCGAAGCGCTTTAGCGCTGAGGAGTCCCGAATCAAAAAGGGTTTTACCCTTTTAGGCCGCTTTGTTTGTATCCTTCGACGATGTAGCGTTGTAGGAGGAAGAATACAATTACCAGGGGGAGAATCGCGATAGCCGTTCCTATAAAGAGCTCATGCAGATTGAGCACCTGCGCGTTCAGGAAGTTTGAGAGTACCACCTGCACAGTATAAGAGGTGGAGTCCTGACCGATGACCAGGGGCCAGAGGAAGGCGTTCCAGCTCGCGATAAACGTAATCACGCTCAGGGCCGCGATGATTCCATAGGAGTTGGGCACAACGATGCGCCAGAAGACGCCCCAGTAGCCCAGGCCATCCACACGCCCGGCTTCTTCCAACTCATGGGGAAAGCTCAGGAAGAACTGGCGGAACAGGAAGGTCGTGAAGCCACTAAAGAGGCCCGGCACAACCAGTCCTTGCAAGGTACTCACCCAGTTGAGATACGATACGACCAGATAGACCTGCACAAAAATGACCGCGAAGGGATCATCAGTGTGAGCAGGGTCGCGTATAGCACAAGGTTCGCCCAGCGATAGGGGATGCGCGCGATGCCATAGCCAGCAAGCGCGGAAATCAAGATCTGGCCCGCCGTTTGCAGAACAGCGATCAGGGCAGAGTTTTCCATGCCGCTCAGGAAGAGCACTTCACTATCATTGAAGAGCTCTGAAATGTTCTCGAAGTGTAGCGTCGTCGGGAAAAACGTCCAGCGCGGAGAGGTAATCTCCATATCAGTTGCCAGCCCATTGCGTATGATCAGATAGAACGGCAATAGGAAGATGATCGCCAGAATAATCAGCGCCCCATAACGTGCGATAATGCTAATAAGCTTTCCAGGTGTCAAACCATTTGCGCGTCTTTCAGGCGCGGAAGATGTTTGCTCCATTCTCGATGCCTCAGTCGCCATAACCAATTTCCTCCTTCTCAACAGGTTTGCTGCGTAAGACTCTAATCACGTGTGCCAAAACCAAGCAAGCGCCCCTGTATCAGACTGAAGATGATGATAATTAAGGTCAGGATGATGCCACCCGCGCTCCCCAGGCCATAATCTTGATTGGTCAGGGCCACGTCGTACAGCACACCCAGGGGCGGACGCGCCAGAATGGAGTTACCACCTGTCATGATGTTGAAGAACTCGTCGAATGCCTGGAAGGCCGCGATGATATTTAGCAACAGAACGGAGACTGACGCGTTGCGCAGCAAAGGAAAGGTTATGGACCAGAAAGTTTGCCAGCCCTTCTTCGCGCCATCGACAAAGGCTGCTTCATAGAGCTCTCTAGGGATTTCCTGCAAGCCCGCAATGAAGATAATCATATAGATACCCAGTTGCAGCCAGAGGCGTACCGTTGTCAGGACCAGCCAGTACCAGGGCGGGTTGGGACTGGATATCCAGACGATAACATCAAGGCCAAAGGCGTGCCGTATCGCATTCGCCAGACCATAGGTAGAGCCATTGAAGATATTCATCTTCCAGACGATAGAGGCTAGCACATACGAACATGCGGTTGGCAAGAAAAAGACCGAGCGGAAAAAGCCTTGAGCGAACCTGACGCTATTGACGAGCAGCGCTAAACCCAGAGCTAGCGCGAACGTCGTAGGCACGATAAAGAAGGCAAAGATGGTAAAAACCAGCAATGAATGCCTGAAATCGGCATCATTCAGCATGGTAATATAGTTTTGCAAGCCAACAAATTGCGTTGGCAGGACGGTAGCTCGGGCCTCAAAGAAGCTGAGAACCACCCCCCAGATAATTGGGATAAAGAAGAAGATGATCAATCCTAGAAACAATGGACCGACAAACCCCCAGAAGATCAGCGCCGTCTTTAGCTTCTGGCGCTGCACACGTTGGCGTGCGCGCTGCTGCAATTCCTGCTCGGATTGCATCTCGGTGGGGGTAGAGGCAGTTAAAGACTTCATATGTCTATCCTTTCCACCTGCTCTCATAAGGAGTAAGCACAAGAGAACAGCTCAGGACACCACGAAGCATTTGAGTGCTAAGGCATGTCCAACAAGAAGGCGCATGCTCTCATAGGAACAAGAATGGTGCTAAGGGTACCATGAAAAGTGGCACACCTTAACACCATCTGGACAGAGACGTTAGCTAAGCTCTTTTTGCAACTCATCGTTGCACTTGTCCGCCGCCGCGTCCAGGGTTGCTTTACCGTTCTTGCCCGATTTGACAATCGTGCTGACGGCGTTCGCCAGCGTTGTACCCATAGTGGCGTTCCAGTATGAGGAATTGGCATGCCCATACTTGTTCAAGAGCTCTACCGCGTCAGAAGCCGGGCTAACCGTGAGCTTGGGAGTCTTTTCCGATGTGCTGATACGAGGAGGCACGTGGAAGCCATAGGCGACATTCCAGTCATTCTGGACCTGGGTATTGGTAATCCAGAGTTCCTTGACATACGCCTTGGCCGCGTCGAGATTCTTGCTCTTCGCGCTGACCATCTCGGCCCAACCGCCATTGACGGTGGCGGGCTGGCTCTGACCATCGAGGGCGGGCCAGGGGAAGATGCCAAAGTCATCCTTAACAGCGCTCTTCTGAATCAGAGGCATAGCCCAGAGGCCACACCACTGCATCGCGACCTGCCCTTGCTGGAAGGTCGAGGAGTCCCACCAGAAGGTCGGGGCATCCGGCAGTACCGCGCCTGTGGCGTTGAGCTCGTAGATTTTCTCATAGGCCGCCGCCATACGATCCGTGTTGAAGATAACCTGCTTATTATCGGGAGAGAGGAAGTCGCCGCCAGCAGCCCAGCCAGCGATCTGATTGAGCGCGTCCACGCCGCCATCGGGACCCAGGTACAGGGCCTTGTGGTCGGCGTTCGAGAGCTTTTTGACGATGGCGATAAGCTCGTCTATGGTCTTGGGAACCTCGACACCGGCCTGCTGGAACATGCTCTTGCGATAGTAGACAAAGGTGGGATCGTTGATCATCTTGATACCATAGACCTTGCCGTCCACGGTAAAGGGGGCTAGCGAGGAGGGCTTAAAGTCGGACTTGGCATCGACGATGATGTCATCCAGCGGCGCGAGCAGACCAGCCTTGACCTGGTCAACCGAGAGGGCGGAATTTTCAAATACATCGGGCGCGCTCGATCCAAGCAGGGCTGCTCGTACCTTATTTGGGTACTCGTTACCCGTGCCAGGCACCCAACTGACGTTGACTTTGGCCTTGGTGTAGTCTTTGGCATATTTGAGGACGGCTTCATGCGTTCCCGGCTCACCATACTGGTGATACCACTGGGTCAGCACAGGACCATTCCCGCTAGTATTGCCGGTGCCACCGGTGCCCGCGCAGGCCGCGAGCAGGGAGCCGCCCAGCATGGCAGAACCCGAATACTGTAGAAAACGACGACGCGTAATGTCCGAGAAAATTCGCTGTTGAGACATACGTGATACTCCTTGTCACACTTTCAGTACACCAATGTAACCGAACACTCAACCATGTGCTGATTGAGTACCCAACAGGGATATAAGCGGTCGCGCTCCTACACACGCCGAACACCATTCAAGGCCAAGCACCATCAGCGAAGGGCCTGGATGATGAGAAGCCACAGGCCAAAATAGTACAAGAGCTTTATAACTCCGATCAAGAGAGGGGCCACAGGCTATAAGGTGTGTAGTGAGCTTGACGGAGGGATATCATTTAAACAATGAAAATGCCGACAACAACCCGACTCGACATCGAGCCGGAACTCATTGTTGCTAGAACCAACTATCGCTACAACTTCCATTGATCCAGTATTCGAGTTTTTCAATGTGCGGGTTACAGAGGTTTGTTACACTCGCGGAAGCACGTCTCCCATGTATAGTAGACATACGCATCCGCGTTGGAGAGTTCTCACACTAGAAGGCGATGGCAAACATCTCACATAGCCCCAACGCTCATTAAGAGCGGCACCATAGGGTATGCGTATTCCATAGCTGACGAACTATGGGCTATAATATGCTTACTGTATGATTGCCAAAACTTCCTTCCCTTAACGATGCAAATCCTCTCTGTACTTCATTCTGTAGAGGAATGATAGCATTTTCTATTCACTTTTGTCAATGAATGACAATAGTTCAGGGAAGAAACTGAGGTACAGGGAAATGCAAATACCGCCAATTGGGCGTCACAAAGCGCGTGAGATTAATCAGAATACTTTTCTTAATCTCATCCGCATCCACGCTCCTATTTCTAGGACTCAGCTTCAGAAGCTGACCGGGCTGAGCCAGGGTACAACTGTAGGCTTGATTACGCGCCTTATAGAGCAGCAACTGGTTGTTGAAACTGGCATGGCGGCCTCAACGGGTGGTCGCAAAGCAGGCTTACTCGCACTTGACCCCGAAGGCGGCTATGCCGTTGGTTTGAGCCTGATGGAGCACCGGGTCATCGCGGCCTTGCTAAACTTGCAGGGTGAGGTTCGCCAGCTGAGTCATCTTCCGCTTCAACTTCGCGATAGAGGGGAAGAGGCAATCCCTCTGCTCGCTTCGTGCGTTGAGGATTTCATTCAGCGCTGCGCGGTCCCACGCCAGAAGATCATCGGGCTTGGATGCGGCATCTCAGGGCCGGTCAATACGCACACGGGAGAGGCCATTGATAGCTGGTTCTTGAACTGGCACAGCATTTCTATTCGTGATCCTCTTATAGAGCGCTTGCATATGCCAGTCTTTGTTGACAACGCTGTCAATTGTCTGGCATGCTATGAGAAACTCTACGGGCGAGGTCAGCGGTGGCGCGATTTCCTGATTGTGACGCTTGGGCGGGGACTCGGTCTGGCAACGGTGGTGAATAACGCGCTCTACCGGGGCGCGCAGGGCATCGGCGCGGAGCTTGGACATATCCCGATCTCAGCCAATGGGCGCCTGTGTGAGTGCGGCAATCGGGGTTGCCTGGAGGCTTATATCGCCGATAATGGCATCACCGAGACTTATCGCGAAATGGGTGGCGAACTCAAGCATCTCGCGAGGGATCAGGTGGATGAATTTATGATTGATGAGCTGTACACTCGCGCACGGCACGGCGATGAAGCGGCGATCCAGACGTTTCGCCAAACTGGTTTTTATCTGGGTATGGGACTGGCAACCCTGGTCAATCTGTATAATCCAACCCAGATCATGATCTATGGCGGCGAGGGACACCGCGTCGAGATGATGCAGGAAACCATTCTCGCGACGCTGAAGGAGCACACCTTCTCGCTATTAGGGCGAGAATTATCGCTCATTATCGAGGCGAATACAACAATGAACAATTGGGCACGTGGCGCGGGTAGCCTGGTTCTTCAGGACTTCTTCGCCCTCACGACCAAAAGCTAAGAAGTGCCCTGAACCATGAAAGGATATATTCTTTTATGACACTACAGCACACACGGACCCATGAACCCTTCATAGTCGATACCACTAGCAGCAAACTTGCCAGTTTGCGCCCACTCCATCTGCGTCAGGTGCGCCTACAAGATGCCTTCTGGGAGCCACGCCGACAGGTTAACCGTGAGATTACGCTGCCCTCACAGTACCAACAATGCGTGACGACTGGACGTCTCGATAACTTCAAGCGAGCCGCAGGACAGATTCAGGGGCCATTCCAGGGCATGTTCTACAACGATTCGGATGTCTATAAATGGGTCGAGGCGGTGGCCTGGACGCTGGCAGCCGAGAAGGATGAGAGGCTTGAGGCGGAGGTGGATGAGGTCATCGGTCTGATCGCCGCCGCTCAGGGGGAAGATGGCTACCTGAATACATACTTCACCTTTGAGAACGCGGACCAGCGCTGGAGCAATTTGCGCGACATGCACGAGCTGTATTGTGCGGGTCACCTCTTCCAGGCTGCCGTGGCCCATCATCGCGCCACGGGCAAGACAACATTGCTGGATGTCGCGACACGCTTCGCGGACTATATCGATAGCGTTTTTGGGACTGGTGAGCGCGCGGGTACATGCGGGCATCCTGAGATTGAGATGGCCCTGGTCGAATTGTCTCGCGAGACTGGCGAGGAGCGCTATCTAGCACTGGCGCAGCGCTTCATCGATAATCGCGGACTTGAGCCGCCTGTCGTTGGTGGTAGCACATACCATCAGGATCATGCGCCCTTCAGGCAGCAGAATGAGGTAGTGGGACACGCGGTCCGCGCGCTCTATCTCTACTCCGGCGCGACCGATGCCTATACGCAAACGGGAGAACAAGCGCTACTGGACGCCGTCAATAGCCTGTGGTCCGATCTGCAAGAGCACAAGGTATACATCACGGGCGGCGTGGGCTCACGCTACGAAGGTGAGGCCTTTGGCGAGCCCTATGAACTCCCTAATGACCGGGCCTATACCGAGACCTGCGCCTCCATCGCGCATATCATGTGGGCGTGGCGACTCCTCCTGCTCACTGGCGAGTCCACCTATGCCGACGCGCTGGAATTGGCTCTGTATAACGGGATGCTTTCAGGCATCTCGCAGGATGGCGAGAGCTATTTCTATCAGAATCCCCTGGCGGATCGGGGCAAGCATCGCCGCCAACCGTGGTTTGGAACCGCCTGCTGCCCCCCCAATATCGCTCGTCTGCTTGCCTCTCTTCCGGGCTACCTCTACACGACCTCTGAGAATACGCTCTGGGCTCATCTTTACGCTAGCAGCGAGGCCAATGTGCATCTCCCCCAGGGCGGCGCGCTCACTGTGAGACAGAGCAGCAATTATCCATGGGATGGTAAGATCGAGTTCAGCATTGAGCCAGAGACGGGTCAAACGACCTTCGAGCTCAATCTGCGTATCCCCGCCTGGGCGGAGGGCGCGACGGTCAACGTTAATGGAGAAGCCCTTACCGCGCCAGTACGGCCCGGCAGCTATTACCATATCGAACGCGACTGGCGGGCTGGTGACCGCGTCGAGCTTGTACTGCCTCTGGCGATGCGCGCCGTGACCAGCCATCCACACGTCTCAAACAACAATGGGCGTGTCGCGCTACTTCGCGGCCCCCTGCTCTACTGTGTAGAGCAGGCCGACCATCAGGCCGATGTTTGGGATATCACTCTGCCGCGCCAGTTTGAGTGGAGTGAGCACTTTGACGCTAATCTACTAGGAGGAGTTGTTACAGCACAAACGCAGGCCCTCGCCCACACCGACCAGGGCTGGCAGGGGCAGCTTTACCGCCCCTATGGGCAGGAGCAGCCAACCTACACCCCAACGCAATTGACCGCCATTCCGTACTACGCCTGGGCCAACCGCGAGCCCGGACCAATGCAGGTCTGGCTCCCCATCAAGCCTGAATAAAGGGAATGCCGCTGCTGAAGCGACGCGGTTACATATGATGCCATTGCTCTTTTTGCGGGCGTTCTGGACTGCTTTATCCATTCAAACGTTTGCACTCACGCCTCCAAACTCCACATCCAATGGGAGGCCGTCCCGATACGCAAGAAAGCACATATGTAGCCGCAGCGCTTTAGCCTGCTCCTTCCCTCAGACCACCCTACGTCATCTCCCCCCATATGTAGCCGCGTCGCTTCAGCAGCGGCACTCCTATATGACCCTAAATAGGGAAGGAATTTAGGACTAAGCTCCCAAAATCCACTTATTAAGGACAGCTTCAAGTATAATCGTTGAGATTAGATTTTATAATACTACCCTTCTTTATAGCGATAGAAGGCTCATCTGAAGGGGTAGTTAATACAGTGTAGCAACATGGAAGGTGTCAACTGTATGGCGTCCAAACTGCCAACATTTATAGCGCGATCTCATTTATGGAAGTGGATGAGTGTCGTTCTCGCCCTGGCAATTGTGGTCCTCCTGGGGTATGGTGCAACCCAGATCGTAGGCGCGGTCTCTCCTCATATGACCGCTCAGGATTTGCATTTACCACCACAAGCCTTGAATGCGCCAGTTACAGGCGTATTGCCCGATAATCAACCATTGCATGCCGCGCTCACATTTAAGATTGATCCCAAGGCGATGGAGCAGGCAAAAAATAAAGATCATCGACTGGCTGAGAATAACAACCTCGCGGATACTCTGGGCATCAAGGATAGTGATTACCAGAGAATCCAGCAGTTCTTTCAAGGTCCGGGCGCTAAACTCCAACTGAGCAAGTCACGCACGCGAATGACCATCGACGCGCCAGCAGGCACGCTAGCGAAGATCTTGCAGACGCGTTTTGTAGTCCACCAGCTTAACGGAGAGACCTTCTTTACGCCCGATCCCAAGAAGATGCCACAATTGCCCAATGATATCGCGGAGAAGATTCTCGCGGTCACTGGGCTGGACAATTATGGGGCAGTGGCGCAGAGCTCACTCAACTTTAATCCCACAACCGCGCAAAAGTCGAGCCAGGCTCAAGCTTCCTGCACCTATGCTTCAGGCGCGATTACACCTGCGCAGATGGCTCATGCCTATGGGGCCGATAGCCTCTGGCAGCAGGGCTTCACAGGGAAGGGACGCACGATAAATCTGGTCGAGATCGGCAGTTTCGATAGCAGCGATACGCAGACATATTTTGACTGTATCGGCTTTCGCGGGACGCTTGAGACCATCAATGTCCATGAAAGCGTTATGCCCGAAATGGGAGAGACCGCGCTAGACATCGAGATGGCGGCTGCGATGGCCCCTGAGATCACGATCAAGAACTATCAGAGCTACCGCACCGGCAATGGCAACCATACGGCGGGCGCCTGGCTGGACATTGACGACGCGCTCAACCGCATCATCGATGACAACACTGGCACAGCCCATGCTGGCGATGTCGTAAGCGTCAGTATGATAGGGGGCGAAACCTATTTCGACCAGAATGTGCGCGACGCGATCAACCAGAGCATGCAGGTGTTATCCGAGGGGCTGGGATTGACTGTCTACGTCTCCAGTGGGGATTGCGGAGCCTACATGAGCGGCAATACCAATAACCTGGAAGTCGGCTTCCCAGCTAGCTCACCCTATGCCGTCGCTGTAGGTGGGACGCGCCTCTACACGGATAGCGTTGGCAATCGCACAAACGAAATAGCCTGGTCAGGCCCGATTGTAAGCGGGCAATCTTGCAACAATTCGTGGGGCTCCACCGGGGGGCTCAGCGAGGTCTACGCGCGTCCCGCCTGGCAGAAGGGCTGGTTTGGCGTCGAGAACCCAACCTACACGAATGGAAAGCGTCAAACTCCAGACATTTCGGCTATCGCTATCAATGTAGCCTTCACCTTCAACGGCATCAACGGCTATGCTGGCGGCACAAGTATCTCAGCCCCGGTTCTCGCGGCGGGGATGGTCCTGGTAAACCAGAAGTTGTTGAGCGCCAAGGTCGCGCTACCTGTCGGACCCCAACAGTTCTATAATCTGAATACAGCCCAGGCGCGCATCAATTCTGCCTACTATGATGTCGTCAGTGGCGATAATCACTACTATACGACAACCGCCGGGTGGGACTTTGTGACCGGCCTTGGCGTGCCCAATCTGGTTGGGCTCGCTTCTACCATGACAAGCCCACAGCCCAATAACGGACGCTTGCTTCAGTTGCAGAGCAATGGCTATATGTATCTCTACAATGGTCAGGGCTGGCATAGCTGGACCAGCATCGCTGGCAATACGGCTCTGGCGAATGTGGTGGCGAACGACAACTACATCTACGCCATGCACAAGGATGGCACCATTCTGACCTACACTGGCGGAACCGTTAACGCCTGGCGTATCATCGGAAATAATACATCGACCATCGCGATTACAGCGGATAGCGTCGGTCATCTCTATCAGTTGCGCAAGGGTGGACAGATCTGGCAGTATGGAGGCAATGGAGTCGATAACTGGATTGAGCTTGATGATAATAGCCTGACAACGGCTATCGCGGCGAGCGGCAATGGTCAGCTTTACCAGTTGCGCTCCAGCGGGCAGGTCCTGAAGTATGCTGGTCAGGGCTTGCATAGCTGGACACAGGTGGATCAGAATACCTCCAACAAGGCTATAGCGGTAGGAGGGAATAACCTCTATGTTCTCCACACCAAAGGAGATATCTGGCAATTGATCGGGGCACCTGGACCAGGCTAGATAACAATACCGCCACTACCGCCATCACGGCAGATGCGAGCCATCTCTATCAATTGCATAGCGATGGAAGTGTCTGGGTACGCAACAGCACCAGTTGGACCAAGTTAGATGATAACATAAAGACCAAGGCTATCACAGCCAATGGCAATGTGTACCAGTGGCGATCTGATGGCTCGGTCTGGGCTTATGCCGGTAAGGGCCTGCATAGCTGGACAGAGCTCGACGCGAACGCCGCGACCATCAAACTCTCCACAACTTACGCCCACCTCTAGCTTTCTACGTTACACCGAAGAGGGAACTGTTTCACGCGAAACAGTTCCCTCTTTGCTTTTAGATAAACAACATCAGCAAGCCTGCTCCCTTGACTTTAATATTCTCAATTGTCTATAATCTGATTAATCGATTAGTCAAACAGAGAAGGAGCGAGGGCTATGCCACGCTGGGCACATGAGACTGAGGATCGACGGGAACAGATCTTGGATGCCGCGATGCGCGTGTTTGTGGAGAAGGGATTTGTCAGAGCGACCAATAAGGATGTGGCGCGTGAAGCTGGCATTACACCCGGATTGATCTATTACTATTTTGAGAACAAAGAGGCGGTGTTGCAAGCGGTTCTGGAAGAGCGTTCTCCGGTCCAGGTGCTCGCGCATATTCCCGAGGAGATGCTGGTCCAGCCCCCGAGATCTTCTTGCCCCAATTGATTCGACGCGTGCTACCCATTGTCGAGAGTGAGCAAGTGTCGGGCATGATGCGCGTCATCATCTCCGAGGTTTCTCGTAATTCCGATCTGAGCGAAGCAGCAAAGAGCTTAGTCCAGCGCATCGTTGGCTTTCTTGAGCGTTACTTACGCATCCAGAGTGAGAAAGGGGCCATTCGCGATGATATTGATTTCGCGCTCGTGGCTCAGTTTTTCGCTGGTAGTCTGATGGGCTTCGTTGTGCGCCGCTTTCTAGTCGGTGATTTGAGTCTCGCGCACTATAGCCATGAGGAGATCGCTCTGGTGCTCACCCGCACCATGCTCGATGGGATTAACCCGCACTGAGTTTTTTACACCTATTTTTGATTGATCAGCCAGTTAATTAAGAGACTATTCCAAATAGATTAGTCAAAGGAGACACATTCTATGAATGGATTCATTCTGCCATTTCAGTGTGTAGACGAAAGTATGCTCGCCAGGGTCGGTGGCAAAGGGGCCAACCTGGGAGCACTGACGCAGACAGGCTTCCCGGTGCCGCCCGGCTTCTGTATCACGACATCAGCTTATAAGCAGGTCACTGGGACTCTAGACCTGGACGCAACCCTGGACGAGTTAGCGGCGACACCTGCGAGCGATCAAGCACGCCTGCATGAACTGGCAGCAACTATGCGCACCCGCTTGCTTGCCACCTCCATGCCGGAAGAGGTTGGCGCGGCAATTCAAGAGGCATACCGCGAACTCGCGGGAGATGAAGCGCTCCCCGTAGCAGTGCGCTCGTCGGCAACAGCTGAGGATCTCCCTTTCGCGAGCTTCGCGGGGCAGCAGGATACGTATTTGCATGTGGTAGGGGTCGAGGCTGTGCTGGATGCGGTACGACGCTGCTGGGGCTCGCTCTGGACGGATCGCGCCGTCAGCTATCGCGCGAGCAATGGGATTGATCCACACAGCGTTCAACTGGCTGTCGTGGTGCAGAGCATGGTAGAGGCACAGGTCGCGGGTATCCTCTTTACCGCCAATCCTCTGACTGGCAAGCGGAATCAGGCCGTAATCGATGCTAATCCTGGTCTGGGCGAATCCGTCGTCTCAGGCGCGGTCAATCCGGACCACTTCGTGGTCAACACCTCGACGGGCGAGGTTGTTGAGCAGCACATTGGCGAGAAGAAGATGCTGATACGCGGTACAGCTGGCGGCGGAACCGAGCATGTCACGTTGGAAGCATCTCAGGAGGTGTGCCTGGATGAGCATCAACTTGAAGAACTGGCAAAATTGGGACAGCGCGTAGAGGAGTATTATCATGCTCCACAGGATATTGAATGGGCGCTCGATGATCAGCACAAACTCTGGCTTACCCAGGCGCGTCCTATTACGACGCTCTATCCCCTGCCTGCCTGCAAGCCCACTAGCCCAGAGACATTGCACGCCTACTTCTCTTTCAATGTCGCGCAAGGTGTCTTCCGCCCCTTAACGCCTATGGGGGCCTCAATTTTTCGCAGGATAGGTTCAGAGGTTGCCACCCTCCTTGGCATGCCTCCTCATATTCCAGGTGAGCCCACATTCATGCTTGAAGCTGGTATGCGTCTCTACCTGGATATGACCACACCCTTTAGCAATCGGCTAGGTCGCCCAATTTTGACCGCGTTGATGGGCGTTATGGAGGCGCGCAGCCAACCTATCCTTGAGGAATTGAGCCACGATAAGAGGTTTCCCCTGACGAAGAAGTCTCGCCCGGCCTCGCTGCTCTTCCTGGCGCGCATCCTGCTACGAGTAGGGATCCTCCGGCGCGTGCTCTATGGCTTTCGCCATCCTGAGCAGGCTATGCGAATGCGCGCTGACCTTGTAGCAGAACTGGAACAAAAGGCACACATTCCCGAGCATGCCAGCGCGGAGCAGCGGCTCGCGAAAGTTGAGGAGCTATGCTCAACGTTCCCAGCCAATATCCGGAGAATTTTAACGTATATGGGCCCGGCTATGATCTCAACTCTGCTGACATACAGGCTGTTGGATGGGATCGCGAGTGGCGATGAGATTCAGACCACTATGCGTAGCCTGCCCCTCAACGTTACGACCGAAATGGACCTCGAACTCTGGTCCCTGGCACAAAAGATTCAGCGGGACGCCGTGTCCCTGGCTGTGATGCGCGGTGCGAACTCCGCTCAGATAACGCACGACTATCGCGAAGGGAAGCTTCCTCCTGTACTCGCGGAAGGACTGGCAAGCTTTCTGCGTACCTATGGGCATCGTGGGGTAGCCGAAATTGACATGGGCCTCCCGCGCTGGTCGGAGCAACCAGAGCCGATCATTGAGATCCTGGGTAACTACCTGAACCATACCCAACCGGAGCAAGCACCAGATATCCAGTTCGAGCGCGGCGCGCGGGAGGCGGAGGAGATGATGGCAACCCTGCGGCAGCGAGCACGCCAGAAGAGTTGGCTTCGCGGCAAGGCTCTCAACTTCGCGTTCTCGCGTATGCGCGCCCTGCTTGGAATTCGCGAGTTTCCGAAGTTCTTCGTTATTAAGACCTTCGCCTACGCGCGTGCGCATCTCTGGGCCATTGGTGAGGAATTGGTCAGAGCGCAACGCCTGGAAAAGGCTGGCGACATCTTCTTCCTCTATCTGCCAGAGGTACGCACAGCCCTCAATGGTCAGGACTTCCGCGAGATAGTACGCGCAAGGCACGACACCTATGCCTATGAACTCAGGCGCAAGCACGTCCCGCGCGTCCTGCTCTCCGATGGAACGGACCCGGAGACGCTACTGAGTGCTCCACACGCGGAAGGAGGAGACTCACTGCGCGGAATCGCTGCTTCGCCAGGTCGCGTCACTGGCCGGGCACGCGTGATCCTTGATCCAGCGGGAGCACGACTGGAGCAGGGCGAAATCCTGGTCGCGCCCTCCACTGATCCAGGCTGGACGCCCCTCTTCCTGACCGCGAGCGCACTGGTAATGGAGATGGGTGGCCCCATGTCACATGGCTCCGTCGTGGCGCGCGAATATGGTATTCCCGCTGTAGTGGGCGTTCCCCACGCCACAGACCGCCTAACTACCGGACAATTAATAACTGTCGATGGCATTAGCGGAACCGTGAGCATCGAACCTGAAGAGCGAGGACATTCTGAAAACGCCGACGGAGGACAACACAATAGATAATTATGGAAGTCAAATCTGCCTTTCGGCTCGGATACCTCGGTGCCATCTCTGCTTCGTGGCTTCATGAGTTGGCGGCGACTCTTTCTACCAGCCGTTGACGGAGGGGAGTGTAATCCTGATCGGGAAACTGTTGTGACAGGAAATCAAGCAGCTCGCCGAGATACTTCGCGACGCTGCTGAGGTTGTTGAAGTGGTGCTTCACCGCGCTCGGATCGGCAAACAAGTATTGCCAATAGTAGCAACCCCTGGTCAGGAGCAACATGTGGAGATAGTCACAATAATCGATGTCGAGTTTGGTGCTACCGTTTGTGATGTCGAAATACCACACCTCCGGGTTCAATGGTTCGCGGGAAGCACTGGGTATGCGAATCGCGGCAAATGTCCCGGTTCCGCCATGCGGCTGGCTATCGAAGATTCGGAATCCCGCATGCAGTTCACGTTCCTCCTCTGGCCATCTCTCAGCTGTGAGCCACGCCGGTACACCTTGCAGGATGGATACAAACAGATGGCTGAGGTTGAACTCGCCCCCAAGCGACGAATTGTCTCGGGATCTCCAGTAGAGGGCGAAATCCGAGAAGCGATGATAGCAACGGTTCATGGACACGTCAAGGTCTACTTCTGCCAGCTTCTTAATTATCCCTAGGGCTGCTGCCTCGTCGCCCAAGTACTCGCCCAGTGGCCCCTGCCTGAACTCGATGACATTGAAAGCCGGCTTCTTCTTGATCTCCTCAACCATGCCGAGGAGCAAGTCTTCGTAATGTGTAAACATGTCGTGAGAGCCTCCATTGCTAAACAACCATGCCCATTGGCATTGAATTTCTATTTGTCGAGTGTCGAAAATCGCTTCTAGAGCCACCCTCCGCACGCACTTTGGTTGATTCCCCTGTTTCGCGCCGATTTCCGACATAGGGCCAAAAAATCGGTCGAAGTTTCGCCTTATTTACCATCTACATCACTTAAGTGGTGTCGCGAAAACAATTGAATAGTGTAGACGATCATCGTTGTTGTCGAGACAACAACAACTACAGCGGCTCTCAAAAGGCTTGCGCATCTATATTCTTGAAATGACGCTTGCGTTGATGCATCTCTATCCATCCTCCAAGCCAACTCATAAGCCAACCCAGGAGCAGCGCTTCCACGAGAATCGCCATGCGGATTATTGCTAGCGAAAATGGATAGTATTCCACTAATGTACAAATCTGATGGGTGCTCGGAAAGAACGTTCCACAATTCATATACACGTTATATTCAGAGATGAGCATTCCAATAAAGGAGTAAGCGCAAAGGCCATAGATGAAACTTATGAGGAGTCCCCCAAGAAGCGCAAACTTGACCTTTCCCGTTCGACGTACGATGATTCTCCCCGCAAAGAAAAAGAGAGTCGCCACTATGACAAGATGCAGTATCGGAGTGAGGATGCTGTTTATAACATTATCAGAAAATGGTGCTCCAAGCACGAGCATAAGAAATATTAAAATAGTGACACATAGCAAAGTGGCACATAGCAAATAGGCAAGGAGAATTCCTTGTCGTTGCACTAAAGATCCCAAAGAATGAAGGGAGATATTGTCTTTCTGCATAGAACGCTCCTACATATAATTGTTGCTTTTGTCATAATTCTTACCAGAGTACATGCAGGAAAGCAAGCCTCAACGCGTATTTGGGGCTATTTGGGGACATGCGGCTCATGGCTGTCACAGTTGAGACCAACTGTGAGCTACTCAATTGACAGCGCGCTTCACCTCCCCTTACGATACGCGTCATATGGATGTATGCCTGCTCCCAGGTGAACAGGCCGAATGCTGTACGGGAGAACTAAATGAAGCTTAAACAGCTCTTGCGCGAGTTGGAAGCGCTGCCCTATATCGAACGTATGCGGAGGATGGTGGAGCTTGGTCGCCAGGCGGCAAAGGATGCCGAAGTAGGCGAGGTGATCGCAAAGCTGGCACAGGGAAATGTCTACGAGCGCGTGCTGGCAGTTCAGGCAAGCCACGGAAGTCGAGATGCGGCTCTGGTCGCGCGTGCGCTGAACGATCCCGCTCGCGATGTGCGAGGAAAAGCAGTAAGCATAGCGGCGTACATCTGTAGCGATGAGGAGCTAGCCACTGCGCTAGAGACAATCCCTCACGATCTGCGCTTCATACTGCTCAACAGGCTCACAAAACTTCACAGGCATGCCCCATTAATGCCTATATTGAACAACGGGCGACGCAAGCCAGCAGCCAACTACCAATCCTGCTGCCCTTCGCCTCGCGTGAGGTTGTTACTCGGCACCTGGAGCAGGTCGCGGAGAGGCTTGAGCTACATCAATGGAAGCGTCTCGCAGAGCATCATCCCAGGCTGACCTCTGAATGGCTTGAGGGGCGTGCGGCACTGGGCGAATACGATCCGCAGCTTAAAGGCCAGATTAACATGGTCCTACCTGCGCTTGCTCGTCTGGACCCAGACCTGGGCGTGGAGCTTGTACGCGCCTCGCTAGCAAGCTTCCCCTTGCATGAACTGAGCCTCCAGTCCCTCATCCAGCAGCGGCCAAACGAGATTGCCGACCTCATCATCCAATTGGGAGAAGAGAGCAACATCGAATTCGATAACGCGGCCCCACTGCTAAACGACGAGCGGTTGCTGACGCTCTGGACGCGCTTTCCGGGTCTCATGGACCTCGATGCATTCGAGCGCTATACACCACGACAGCGCCTCGCACTCTACAACGCTTGCGGACATGGCTGGCGCATGAGCGATGGCACACTCTCACCCGAGATTGTCGCCTACCTCCCAGCAGAGCAACGCGCGGAAGAGGCACGCCGCCATATGAAACTGCCTGTCCTACAAGCAGAGCCCGAAAGGCGTCTAGACTACGCGGCCTACCTCCCCTGGGACGAGGCTCGGGTAGCGCTCACCGAAACTCTGAACACGCCCAATGCGGACCTTCGAGGTGCCTCGTTAAAAGCGCTTATCACAGTGGCTCGATACGAGCGTGGGCGGCTAGGAGAGGTGCTAAAACTGGTCCTGGCGCGGCGCAATGAGCAAGATCCCGTGCGCTACGCGATGCTGGAAGCATTGATGGACCTTCCCCACAGCGCATGGCAGGCAGAACACCTACCCGATCTGGCAGGCGTAATACACGACACGCTTGCCGCGCGCGACCTCTCAAGCGCCACCGCGAGCGAGGCAGAAGAGCTCATTGTCCATCTATTGCCTTTCCATCCCGAGTGGTGCGCGCAACAACTCGCGGAACTCTGGCGCGCGCGAGGATATATTACCACCAGGGAGCTCTACGCCTATCTTAGCGAGGCGCATGTGCCTATACTCGCCAGACACCTCGCGCCTGTATTGCGCCAATGGCGCAAGCAGGAGAACGAGTATCAGCTCTATGTATTGGCCAATACGCTTGGTCATCGCCTGCATATCTACGACGAGTTGGTAGAGCTCCTGGCAGATATTAGCGAGGACACGCGCACATCAAGTATCCTGAGCTCGATCATCTATGTACTGGAAAAGTATCAACCCAAGCGCCTGCGTAAGCTAATTCCACACCTTCTAGAGAAAGATCCGAGTTGCATTACGATTCCAGAGATCCACGCCTATGTGCATCTACAGCGGCAGGATCTATTACCGCCCTTCCTGGGTCGAAGCGCTTATAAGGGGCGCTTCAGCACAGGCAAGACCCGCTTTGTGATTGGGGTAGATTCTGGCTTCTACCGCTGGACATCGGGCCAGCAGGAGAGCTTCGCCCAGACATTATTAGAGATCGCACGAGACAAGAAGCGCGCGACCTATGAGGTCCTACAGTCCATCGCGCGCCTTGCCTCCATGCCAGCGCTCGATGCCGCCCATGTCGTCTCCTTCGCCAACGACAAACGCGAGGCCATACGCGACGCGGCCCTGCAAGCGCTTGGAAGGCTAGACGCGGGACGGGGTATCCCTACACTATTGGAGGCAATGGGGGATGAGCGAGCCCGGATCGCTATCTACGCACTGCGCAAGGCTGTGCTCTCCATGCCGACAAGCAAGGCACTCGCCACCCTGCGCCAGGTGCCAATGCAGCGCGTCACCGTCGCCAAAGAAGCCATTCGCTTGATTGGCGAGTTGGAGACTGACGAGGCCTATCGTGAGCTTTTGGCCCAAAACCAGCGCGAAGATCTGCATCGAGATGTACGTGTGGCTCTCTTGCGCGCGCTCTGGCCCTACCTGGACCGGCAGGAATGCTGGGAGATCTTCTCAGAGGCCGCACACTCAGAGGATAGCGCCATCGCTCAGGGCATCATGCAGATACCCGCAGATGGTCTTTCTCGTCAGGCTCGCGCACGTCTGGTATCCCTGCTCGCAACCCTGCTTGAGCATCCTGACGCCCATATACGCCAGGAGACGCTCAGGCGTTGCGTTCAATCACCCGTTAGCGACAAGGAACACGTACTCTATCCTGGTCTGCTTGCATTACTGAGCACGCCTTTAAAGGGTATGAGGCTGCTTGCGGCAAATGTAGCCCTGAGGACCTATGCGAAAGAAGAACCCGAGCTCATCGGCGAGGCCATACGCGGTCTACTTTCCGACCGGAGGGCGCTCCATAGCGCCTGTGAAGCACTTCTCTCGCTCCTGCGGATTGGTCGTGGTCGCCTGCTGCCAGCCACGCGAACCATTTTGAATGTGCTCGAATCAGATCCCCTGACCATCACATTGCGCGCGCAAATATGCGTCGCGGGTCTCCCCTGGTCGGAGCTTGAGCCAGCCCTCGTCGCGCTCGTCGAAAACCTGCATTCCGACGCCCTGGCGCAGACCGCGAAAGCCATCGAGGAGAGCTATCTACGACCAGAGGCCGATCACCTCACCCTGGAAGCAGCCCTATCACATAGCGAGGATGAGCGCCTGCGCCGCCTGGGCCTCTCCGCTCTGCTAGCCCAGACACGGCGAGCGAGCGGCTGGAGTGATGAATGCATCGCGCGCCTGGAACGCTACTGTCAGGACCCCTCGTCCCTGGTTGCCGAGAAGGCTCAATTCACCTTCCCACCGCAGGAAGAGCCTGAGTAGCTTTAATATATACACCCTCCGCCTATACAATCCCCACTTCGAACGCTGTTCAGAAAACGAACAGCGTTCGAAGCGGGGATAATGATATTTGCATAGCGAATGGTGAGTAAGGTTGGATATTTGGAGAAATTGGAAGGGCGGCCGGTCGTGCCGACCGGGACAGTTGTCCCGGTCGGCACGGCTCGGCGCTAGTGGGTCCGTCGCGGCGTCGGCCGCGTGACGACCGGCGGGTTGACGTTGCTCGTCGGTCGCGCGACCGGCGGGCGCACGTTGGTCGTCGAGTTGGTCGTCGGGCGCGTCGTCGGGTTGGTGGTCGGCGTGCGGGTGCCACCCGTCGGTCGCGTCGTCGGTCGGACGTTCGTCCAGCCGCCGTAGTTGTGCCAGTTGTTCAGCGAGTGGCCGGTGTAGCCGGTGCCGAAGTAGTAGTTGTAGTACCAGGTGTCACCCAGGTAGTACCACCCGGCCGCCTGGTTGTTGGTGTCCCAGTTCTCGCTCCCCGCCCACTTGAGGCAGTTGTCCCACAACTTCACGTCGGAGTTGGTCAGGGGCTGCTCACCCTCGACCTTGTCGCCGAGCAGCTCGCACTGCTGCTTGTGGTGCTGGGCGGTGTCGCTACCGCACGCGGTGAGCGTGAACGAACCGAAGGCCGTCGCCGGCAGCACGATCCCGACTATCAGCTTGCGCGTGATGCGCATGGAAAACCACGTCCCTTCACCCCAAAACGGTTGGGGTGTCGATTGTTGGATCGTTACTCGACTTGTCAGAAGCACAACAATGGCTTGCGTGCATCCCACAAAGTCAGGCTTGCGCTACTTCCGCGAGCAATGAAGCCACAGCGAGGAAGAGGCAAAACCTCCCTGGTGTAACGGTTCCCAGGGAAAAGCTTTCACATCCCCTACACAACCACCGATCTCTCGATGAAGAACGTGCAAAGATGTGTGTTTGATTGTGAACTTAGTATAGCGTAAAAGCAGTAGATAACACAAGTCGTAGCCTGCTTGATTGCCTAGAAGTACATTGTGTATATGGACTCAGTACTCATATGCTTTAATAGAAACATATAAAGGAGGCATTGACCCTCATGAAACTAGAGACAGAAGCCTATTTGGAACAGCAAGCCCGCTGGCCTCGGCAGGGGAGGCACATCCTGGCCCAGTATAATGACACTTCGGTCGTAGTCTACCAGGCATACAATAGGAGCATCGGGCATTTCGCGGCGCGCAACGGCTACTTCGGTGGCTCGTTCTCCCTCTCGCGAATGAGCTGGGTGAAGCCAAACTTTCTCTGGATGATGTATCGCTGCGGCTGGGCAAGCAAGCATAATCAAGAGGTCGTCCTGGCAGTCCGGCTCAAGCGTGCAGCCTTTGACAAGATTCTAACCCAGGCCGTACACTCAAATTATGTCGAGGAGGTCTATAGTAGTCACGCAGCCTGGAAGCAGGTTTCGGAGGATGGTGACACGCGCCTGCAATGGGACCCGGACCACGATCCGAAAGGACAGAAGGTCGAGCGGCGTGCGATTCAACTTGGCATGCGCGGCCCCACCCTGGCGCGCTATGCCCGCGAGTGGCTGTTGGATATAGAAGATATTTCCGACTTCGTGCGAGAGCAATACGAGCACGTCCTTAGCGGCGACTATGATCGACTGCTCACGCCTCGTGAGATGGTCTATCCCGTGGCTGATCCCCAGGTCGCGGCCCGCCTCGGCCTCGCATTGTAATGCGACATGGCATAATTTGAAAACCCTTCTCGCCCTGCAATGTCATGTAGAGCATAACGCCAGAACGAGAAGCCGAAACCGCACTATGCTCACCTCCTCTGCGACCAATAGCGTCTTCCCTATGTCCGGTCAGAGCGGACACCTCTCTTGTACAAGATAGGGCTGCCTTTTATACTACAGATGTAGAAATGAGTAAGAAAGCGCCCTAATCAAGGAAGATAGTATGAAGCCACACGTCATGGAGAAAGTCGGTAGTCTGCTCAATCTCTTTACTTTTGAGCAGCCCGAATGGGGAGTACGCGAGGCCGCTGAAGCGCTGGATCTTCCCAGATCCACGATGGGCGATCTCCTACTCAGTTTGGCACAACAAGGATTACTCAACCGTACGCCTGCCGGGCGCTATCAACTTGGCTGGCGCTTATTTGAGTTAAGCCATGTGCTTATCGAACATACGGCCTTTTGTATAGAGGCCCGAATCGAGATGCGGGAACTCGTCGAGCGATGGGGCGAAACTGCGCATTTGGCCGTCCTCGACGGTACACAAGTGCTCTTCGTTGAAAAACTGCAAGCGACGCCCGCCGTAGAAATCCTTCTTTCACGAGTTGGTGCGCGGCTCTCAGCGCATGAGGTAGGCGTTGGCAAAGTGCTACTGGCCTTTCAAGCCCCTTACCGTCTTCCCGCATTACTGGATAGGCTCACACTTGCCCCTCGCACACCACGAACCATTACTTCTCGTGACCACCTCCTTCAAGAACTGGAACAAGTGCGACAGCAAGGGTACGCCTACGATCACGAAGAAACATCAACTGGCCTCTGCTGCGTGGCGGCTCCCATTCTTGACGAAGATGGACAAGTCCCCGCAGCTATCAGTTTATGCATTCCAGCCTATCGCTACTATCGCCAGCAAGAACACTACACAGAAGTCATCGTCAAAGCAGCTCAAGCCATTTCAGAGAGACTTGGATATCATGGCAGGCAGGCAGACGCACATAGAGAACAAGGAGCATAGCTATGAAGCACATTTTTGAGCAGATGCAAGCAGAGGATTATGAGCAAATCATCTTCTGTCAGGAGCGTAGCTTCGGCTTAAAAGCTATAATCGTCATTCATGATACGACGCTGGGGCCAGCCATGGGTGGCATGAGGATGTGGCCTTACGAGAGCGATGAGACCGCGCTTAACGACGCGCTCCGCCTGGCGCGTGGAATGACATATAAAAACGCGGCAGCCGGTATTCCATATGGAGGGGGGAAAGGCGTAATCCTCGCGGACCCTCATAGAACCAAAGATGAGGGGATGCTTCGGGCACTGGGACGCTTTATTCACCGGCTCAACGGACTCTTCCTGACGGGTGTTGATGTTGGAACTACAATTGCGGATATGGATATAATAAGGACTGAAACACCCTATATTGTCACATTTTCAGAGGCATCAGGTGGTCCGGGTGACACATCGTCCGTGACGGCCTTGGGGGTGCTGCAAGGAATCCATGCCTGCCTGGAAGAGGTTTATGGTACAACCGAATTGGCTGGGCGCACGATAGCGATTCAAGGTGTAGGAGGCGTTGGGGCGACATTGGTCGATTACCTGGTCCAGGCGGGGGCGCGCGTGACCGTGGCGGATGTAGACCAATCAAAGGCACAGGCTCTGTCGTCGCGCTATCAAGCAGTGGAGGTCGTAGCGCCTGAAGAGATCCATCGGCTCGCAGTCGATGTGTATAGTCCCTGCGCACTCGGCGCAGGTCTCAATGATCAGACGATACCAGCACTAAACTGCAAAATCGTGTGCGGAGGAGCCAACAATCAACTCGCAGAGGAACACCAGAGCGACCTGCTCGCCGAGCGCGGTATCCTCTATGCCCCCGATTTTATTGTGAACGCAGGCGGCATTATTGTAGGCGCACAGAGCCTTACCCCTGGTGGTTATCAACGAGAACAAGCACTGAAGCAAATTGAGCGCATCTCCCAGACAGTACGCCAGGTATTCGCCATTGCCAATGAGCTGCATATCTCTACTCACAAGGCTGCCAATGCGCTCGCGGAGCAGCGCTTGAATATAATCCGCCAGCCGCAATAATCCAATTCTTTTCCGTAAAACAACACCGCGAGTCTCGGCTAACGCTCAGGTTTGCGATAAAAACGTAAAATCTTAGAAGAACAGGAGAGATACATGCCAGATTTTCTCCATCGTACATATGATTTCAGTCAAACAGGGCTTGCTTCAACGCTTGATGAGGTATCGCTCTGGTCAGCTCGTTTTGGCATCCTATTATTCAAGCACCTGACACTTAGACCCAACCTGAACGTACTGGATCTGGCTTGCGGAACCGGCTTTCCCCTCTTCGAGCTGGCACAGATCTATGGCCCCTCCTGTCAGGTGACAGGGGTAGACATATGGCAGGAAGGGCTTGAGCGGGCCAGGGCGAAACAGCAGGTCTACCAGTTGCCGAACGTGCGAATAAGCGAGGCTGATGCGGCGCATCTACCGTTTCAGACGCATGAATTTGATCTGATCGTCTCTCATCTAGGAATCAATAATTTTGACAATCCAGAAGCGGCACTCGCCGAGTGCTTCCGTGTCGCCAAATCCGGTGCCAGTCTGGTGCTCACGACCAATACTATCGGGCATATGCGCGAACTCTATACCCTCTTCTATGAAGTACTTCGGGGCCTCGATAAGCCTGAATATCTGGAGCGCTTGACACGGCAGGAGGAGCATCGTGGCTCAAAAGAGGGGTTCAGTCAGGCCATGCAGGCCGCCGGTTTCCAGATCACAAACATTCAAGAAGAGACATCCCTATTCCGCTATGCCGATGCAAACGCCTTGTTCAACCATATCCTGACACAGGTCGGTTTCTTAGATGGTTGGAGAAACGTGGTCGACCCGGAGGATGAAGAGCAGGTTTTCACACTCCTGACGAACAAGCTCGATCAGGTGAAGCAGGAGCAGGGAGAACTACGTCTGACGGTCCCCATGCTCTACCTGGAAGGCAAAAAGCCAGCTTAAAATAAAACCTCTTTAACCAAACAGGACACATGCCATGCTACATGTGTCCTGTTTGGTTAACCTGTCTCAGCTATTTGGGGAAAGAATCTGTTAATTATCACCCCAGTTGTAGGTGGTATCTGGCTGCATATTGGGAGAGTTATAGCCCATTGTAATTAAGCTGTGAGCACCGAGCTTAATATCATGGAAATCGCCAGTGTACTCTTTGCCGTCAACATAGATCTTCCAACCAGTATTCTGCTTGAGTTGCGCAGGATAGCCCAGGCTGGAGAAGCGCTGCTGCCAGACGGTGAAGAAATCTCCCAGAGTATAGGTCTTGGTCGTAGGGGATTCGATATGGAGCAGACCGGTAGTGTCGTGAGTGTGTAGCCAATAGATACAGGAACCATCACTTGCGATACCAATATTCTGAGGTATTGCTACTGGCTGACCATCGATATAGACAGATAAATGTGCGTGGATATGATAATTAAGCTGCTCTTGCGCGTCGCATGTAATACCGTTGACCGCAGCATAAGCTGGATTGGTCGTAGATGCATTGTTCGTGGAGCTGGTTGAACTGTTGTTCGACGCCTGATTTTGATTATTGCGGGTCACGCCATAGACTATACCAGCAATGATCAGAACGGCAACTAGAATGGTGCCACCTATAATGTACCACCTGTTGCGTTGCTCACGCTGCTGGCGCTCCCTGTTCCTGCGTTGCTCCTCACGCCGCCCATGCTGGCGCTGCCTCTTAGTCTGGGGCTGGGTTGTTTGTTTCGCCATATTCCTCTTCTCGCATGCACTGAGTAATGATTAATTCTCCCCATTATATCTATTGATGTAAATATTGCAAGCTTCTGACCACCTATAGAGGGGAGCAAATAGGTTGAGCCGTGAGCGCGGCACAGGCTGAAGCACTACACCTACATATGATAAGGTGGACATCCAACAAATTACCACTGTATAGGTAATCAAGTTGCTTCAATCGCGGCGAAAACCCATCTAGCGCTACGTGTGGATTACTGCTAGAATGAGCAGTAAGCAATGAGGCTACGCAACCAGAAGGAGTATTTTCGTTTATGCCATCCAGAGATAAGCAAGCCGTCGCGCCCCAGAACGCGCCTGAAGCAGAGCCCACACAGTCAGAGGCCGCGCCCTCCATCGCCTTCGCCGATATATGGCAGGCAAACCAGTTCCTCCACCCGCTCATTGAGCACACGCCCATGATCCGCTCACGCGAATTGAGTACGCTTCTAGAGAGTGAAGTGCATTTGAAACTTGAGCAGATGCAGCGGGGAGGCTCGTTCAAAGTTCGCGGCGCGACCTATAAGCTCTCGCGCCTACCGGAGGAGCAGCGCAAGGCAGGCGTCATTACAGCCTCAGCAGGCAATCACGCGCAAGGTGTGGCTATCGCCGCCACCTCCTATGGCATTCCTTGCACGATTGTCGTACCTGAGAACGCCTCTCTGACCAAGGTGACGGCATCTCAGAACTATGGTGCGACTGTGATACAGGCAGGCGCTACCTATGATGACGCGGTACAGCGCTGTACCGAGTTGCAACAAGAGCTTGGCGCTACCTACATTCCAGCCTTCGATGATATCGATGTTGTGACTGGGCAGGGGACCCTTGGTCTTGAGATGCTTAACGAGGTTCCTAGCGCGGACACGATTGTGGTGCCGATTGGCGGTGGTGGGTTGATCGCTGGCATCGCTATCGCAGCGCGCGCCATGAAGCCCTCAATCAAGATTATCGGCGTGGAGGCGGAGGGCGCGGCAAGTATGCGCGCCTCGATTCGTGCTGGCAAGCTTACGACTCTCCCGGCCCTCGCGACTATCGCCGATGGTATCGCGATCAAGCAGCCCGGTAAGGTGACCTTCCCGCTCATTCAAAAGCTCGTTGATGATATAGTGCTGGTCAGCGATGAGCAGATCATCGAGGCGGCTCTCTTCCTGATGGAAAAGCATAAAGTTCTGGTTGAAGGAGCGGGCGCGGCTGGCGTCGCGGCTCTCATGAGTAATAAGCTTCAGCTTGCTGGCAAACACATATTGACCCCATTGACAGGTGGCAATATCGATACAAATCTTCTGGGGCGCTTCGCCGAGCATGGCTTGATTGGCGCTAGCCGCTACTTCGGCCTCCATGCCAGCTTCCCTGACCGACCCGGAGAACTCGCTCGTATGCTCAATATTATCGCCGGGATGCGCGTCAACGTTATCGATGTCCATTACCAGCATGTCTCAAGGCAACTGCCTTTTATGCAGCATGAGGCAATCATTACGCTGGAGACGCGCAATCGCTTACAGTGTGAGGAGCTACTACGCACACTGAGCGCTGCTGGCTTCACGGTCGAGGAGGCCCAGGCCCTCACAGCTCCTGTTCCTCCTACGCTGTAGTTCCGCTGCCGAAGCGACGCGGCTCCATATGCCTAACTCCGATACAAATGAGCCGACGATATGTAGTCGCTACTAAAGCGTACGCGACTGTATATCGCGGCTTTTGTATTGCTACAAAGCTTGATAGTATCGGACTAGAGGCAAGCCAGTGTATCCGGCCTTCTCATATGATTTTCTGGCAGGCGCGTGTCCTGGATCTCCTCCTGTTCCGACAACAGCGATCTTCATCCCACGTTCTTTCATTTCATTCAGCACAAACTTATTCAGGGCCGTTCCAACGCCCTGGTTTTGGTAGTCGGGATGGACGGCAAGTAGCTCAACTTCACCCGTTTTCGTCTCATTATCTATTGTATAAGCAATAAATCCTGTCACCTTGCTATCTATTTCGGAAACCCAGACGACGTTTTTCTCATCTTTACATATCATCTCAACCACTTCTTGCTGTAGCTTTTTCCAATCAGGATAAACAGATACAAATATCCTGGCCCCTAATACCTGTCTGAATGAATCAAAGACCGGGGACCAGGCTAATAATGACAGTTGAACAATCTCTTCAAGATCATCACCAGCCATAGGCCGAATATGCAGGCTCATGCTTCTCTCGTTTCTAGCTTCTTCTACTATGTGGTATTCCTAAAACATATTCAAGTCTATCATTTATAGACAAGGTTTTTGAGCACTTTATCATGACAAGACCGAAAGCATCAACCGCTGTTTGCGATTGATGTGTTGAATATGCTATACTAATTCCAAACATCGTTCGGTAATCAAACACTGTTAGGATACACATGACAGAACAACAATCATCGCGAGGACGCAGGCATGCCAGGACACGACAGGTCATTCTGGATGCCGCGCAGGAATTGATCGCGGAACTTGGCCCTGAGAAGTTCTCGCTACGGACCCTTGCTGAGCGTATCGAGTATAGCCCCGCCAGTCTGTATGAGTACTTCAGTGGCAAAGAGGAGATCCTGAATGCATGCTGCGGAGAAGGATTAGCCCTTCTGAAGACATACCTTCTGCGCGTACCTACTGGTCTCACAGCGACCGAGCGTACCGCGCTTACCGGTGCCGCGTACTTGCAGTTCGCGCGCGAGCATCGCGAGCTATACCTGCTAATGTTTGGCAAGACTGGGAGTGATCCTCAGTCCTTGAAGGGAGCCGATTCGGACGCGGCCTATCAGCAACTCAAGAGCGTGATTACGGTGGGTATCGACTCAGGCGAGTTCCAGACACGTGCTGGTTTTGGCCTTGATGAGATGGCGTACCTGTGCTGGACTGTGGTGCATGGCATGGCAATGCTGCGCCTGACATACCTTCAGGAGGCAGGTGACACTATCGATGCATTAAATCAAAGAGTGCTAGGCGAAATGGTAACATCTCTTCGCCCGCGCTAGCAGCCAGTGTATATGGTCAGCAACTACCCTGCTTAGACATGTCATCGGGTTGAGCTGACCCCCTTTTTTAGCGCCCTCTGAACGATGTTCGGTTTCTAAACGCTGTTCGATAAGTAGTTTTCGCACTTTATTAGTCCAAAGGAGGGATCTTATGGCAGAGATTATCAAGGAGCGCATGACAGCCGAGATGGAAGGTGAATTTGTCGTCTTCATGATTGGGATGCGGGTCAATCAGCCCTGGAAGTTCTGGAAGTGGCTGCCAGTGTCACGGGCCATGCCGAAAATGCTGCGTGAACTGAGTAAGCATCCTGAGCTTGGCTTGCTCCACTATCACACCTACTTTACCTTTCCCTATGTGACCGTCATTCAGTACTGGCGCTCCTTCGACGCCCTTGTGAGTTATGCAGGAAACAAGGATGCTGGGCACTTTCCAGCCTGGGTTGACTTTAATCGCAAAGTGGGTAGCAATGGTTCGGTTGGCATCTGGCATGAAACCTACCGTGTAGAACCTGGAGCGTTTGAGTCGGTGTACAACAATATGCCAGCCTTTGGCCTTGCCGCCGCAGGAAAAGCGGTTCCGGCGGTCGGTCGTAGATCAACCGCCGCCGGACGTATGAAGTCACACTCGGATCAGGAGTAGCCTGATCGCTATTGGAAGAAGGCATTGGGGGCGCTGCTGGTTGCCGTCCCCTGAGCATTGCGGATAAGCGAACGCGAAACCAGATTGAGGGCCTGCTTGATGGAGTCCGCGTCAGACTTGGCCTCAAGCGCATTGGGAAAGCCAAGTTCGTCAGCGATCTTGCGCGCCAGGTTATGCCCAAACCCAACCAGGACAAAGGTATACATTTCCTGCGCGAGCAGGTCAGTGACGATCTGGCGCACCTGCTGCGCCTGAGTCTGGGAGACGTTATCATAACCATCGGTATAGACGACGCAGGTAATGCGCGTGCGCACGCCCTGATTACGCAACTCCTGCCCATAGGCAACCGCGCCAACGATAGCATGCATCACGGCATCATAGAGCGCGGTTGCGTCGTCAGGCTCGTAGTTGCTCATGTCGAGCGGAGGCGCGAACTCGACAGGTGTGTAGCCGTGCAGCAGGTAAGGCGCGGTATTAAAGGTCCAGGTTGAGAGCAACATCTGGTCGGCCTGACGACTACCTTTCAATGTGTCCAGAAGCGCGTTGTAGGCTTTGATGACGTCCTTACGCGCATGCAGCATACTACCAGTCATATCAAGCAGGGAGAATATGAGTTGCGCACGGTCCCCGCCGAGCACATCGCTGGAAACGCCTTGCGCGCCCGCAATAGTCACGGGTGTAAGATTCTGGACCAGGACCTCGCGCGTCTGCTGGCTAATGCCGCGCCGATTAGGCGTCGCCTGAGCATCCTGAAACAAATCCTGTATGTCACTGGCTGAGAACTGCGAATTCTGCTGATTGTCCGTCATAATTGCTTCTTCCTCTCATTAAATCGACCGCAATGTGATACATTGCCGAAGGTACCGCCGCTGCTAAAGCGACGCGGCTACATATGGGCCTTGTCGCGCAGTGAATCATACCCGATGAGGTCCCAAACCAGCCCCAACGCGCCCAACCTTCCCACATATGTAGCCGCGTCGCTTTAGCAGCGGCCTTCAGCTTAAATCATGTCGGCGCTGAGGACCATACGTACGCCCTGGGACTCCATGCTCGTGAGTTCGGCCTCGGCAATGGCATCAAAGTCGATGGCGGGATGCTGGACCGAGCTTGTGCAATCACGTAGGAAATGGAGTTTCCGCATCATCTCTGGCTGCTGATTAAAGCGTGTAACCAGTTGGCGCTCAGTCTCCAACACACAATGCGACTTGGCCTCACCCGCGACATACACCCGCTCGTGCTTCATAATCGCATCGAGAAGAGAGACGTTCAGGCCGCTCTCAGCGTCCTGTGGATCGTTGACTTCCGCACCGAAGATGCCATAATATTCGGTACGTATGGTGCGCCCCTTAACAATGAAAGTTGGCTGGGTCTTTCGCGCCGCGCTATGCCACGCGATAGCCTCACTGATCGGCGTAGAGAGCATATGCCCTAGCGTGCCCTCCATCGTGTGATAGGGCCAGATCATCAGGTCTTTCTTAGCCTGCTGCTTGAGTAGGTGCACATAGCGCATGGACCAGTTAGGCTGGATGAGTGGTACCCACTTCATAGCACTGATATCCTCGGCGCTGATAATCGTTCCGGGCTGGGGATGCTCGCCGGTACGTGGGTCCTGCCACCAGGAGCTAAAGAAAATCTGGAAGGGCAGGTGCGTATCCAGCGAGGCATAGACCGAGGTAATGCGGTGTGCGTTGGCATAGAACCACGCCAGGAAACGCGCCATGTCTTCCTGAGAACCGGGCACATAGAGCGAACCCTGCGGATCAACGAAGTCAAACTGATAATCGACCAGTATTACAGCGATCTTCTCGCTATCCTGGTGCGCTGGCGTCAACCCTGCCCGTTGTCCAGCCTCGGCAAAGGCTTGTGTACGCGCGGGATACGCTCCACGATAGACATCCTGAGCGTTATAAAGTGATGGCTGCTGGGTTGTTAAATGCGACATGTAATTTTCCTCCTCTTTGTGTAGGGCTCTTACATAGTGAGTGCGAGGGCACGGTGATCGTCGATGACGAGCAGACCCGCTTGATAGCTGGCGAGCGTAGCCCCCGCGCGTACAAACTCCTGAGTGTTCGAGAGGGTCTTGAATATCTGCTGGGCGACGCGCTCCTGTACAATTCCCTGGTCGCTGGCATGCAAGAGCGTTCCAGCGGCATAGGTCGCTCCGTGCAGAGCAGGCGCGGGATGCTCCGCGCGCTTCACTCTGGGTAGGGAGTGCAGAACGCGACCCGCGAAGTCAATAATTTCAGTTCGTAGGTATTCGACGCCTCGCTCTTGCGTTAGGCGGCGCAGTAGAATATCTTGCGGTGAGAAGTAGGCTGCGAGATCGAGCAGGGCCTCTCCCGTCTCAAGGGGCGCGAGTTCAAGCTCAAACGTGTTCGCGCCATGTTGCAGCCAGAAGAGTTGCTGACTGAAGACCTGGAAGTAGCCGAGCACAGTATGCATATCCCCAGGCGGGAGGCGCTAAACCACGTCTGCTCATCCATGACCACGCGCAGAGAACGGCTACTTATTCCACTCTCCTCCACCTGACTCGCGACCAGGGCGTGATTGAGAATGGCATAGAGATGTGTGGGTGATCCTTGAAAGATCGCTTGCTTGCTGCCACTAAAGAGCGATGTTGCCGACTGATACAGAGGGCGCGGACTATCACCACTGATGTCAAGGCAGAGCAAACGGGTCGAGTAGGCTGGGTTGACGATAAGTGTATCCCCAACCAGGGCGTACTGCGCGCCAGGGATGGCCTTGAAGAGTATAAAGCGCTCAAGCGGGGCCAGTGGGCGTTTGCGATAGAGCACAGCATTCCCCTGCTCATAGGCCACGACTGTCAGCGTCCCTCCTGCCAGAGCATGAAAGACGATGCTCCCCTCCGTTCGCATAAGTTCCTCACACTTGACTCCGCCGACTTCCATACTCGCAACGCGTGTGATGCTTTGAGTACGCACCTGACAGTGCGGGCAGGTCTGGCGCTCGCCAGGAAAGTCCTGCTTGCAGGCATGGCAGGTAATCAGGCTAGCGCGATACTCTTCCAGTTCCGTCAAGGGAAAGGTACCGCGCCACCCCTGGCGGAAGTAGCGCTCGAAGACACTCAGTAGTGCTTCGTTGACGAGTTCGGGTGTATAGGCGAATTTGGGATAAGTGACTTCGGACTGAAGGACGAAAACGCCCTGGGTCGCGCGCTGCGTCAATAATGGCAACTGCGGATACGTTCCCCCATAGGGATGAACCAGGAGCAGGCTACGAAAGAGCAGCACAGCGAAGGCGTACCAGTCATGCTCAGGAGCAAAGGCCGGATGCAGGCTTAAATCCACCCCATATAGCTCAGGCGCGAGATAATCCTCGCACGCGACTGGGCAGGGAAAGGTATCGAACTGCCAGGCATCGACATCGATCCAGAGCGCCTCTCGCTCACGAAAAAGCAAGTTCTGGTCGTTCAGGTCACCCACTACCAGACCAGCGCTATGAATAGCAAGCAGCGCTTGTCCGGCACTGAGAAAGATGTCGCATACCTGACGCGTCGAGATGGCGCGAGCCGCGCGCTGGCGCTTGTTCGCCAGTAGCGCAACCTCAGCGACAGGTGCGCCAAAGTAGGGCATCGCCAGCCCAATGACGTTATCTGCGTTCACATCCCTGACAATCTGTCCTGGCACTGCAATGATCTCACCAGGCAGGGACCACGCGCGCGTGGTCAGAGAGAGCAATTTGCGCTCATGCTCCGGGGTTGGCGTATGATAGAGCTTGACCGCCAGAGATTGCCCCTTCTGTTCCAGGCGAAAGACCATCCCCTCGCCGCCAGAACCTATCACGTCCTTCTGCTGAAGCGTCACGATTTTGCCATCCAGGCGTACCTTCATGCTCGCACCTCCTCCCGCTCACGTACTACCGTAATCAGTGAGGCATCGTCGCGAAAGTGCTGAGCGTCCGACCAGCGATTCATCAGGCGTTGCATGGCGACTGGCGTGCGACCTCGCCAGACCTCAGCGCGCAACTCAGGCTCATCGAGCCATGCATCACTTCCAATCATCAAACGCTCAAGCTCGGCAGTCGGCAATGAGTACAGGGTGAATCCAGGTAAGTCACCCACCTGTCCATCTGGCTTGACAAGCATATATGTGAGGTAAGCCGGAGCCTCCTCGCGAATGCAATGACTCACATCATTGACCTGGATCAGCCCATCACCAGCGAGAAAGGTCAGCGTCTCCTGTGGCGTGATGACAAAACCAACCAGGGTGAAGAGCAGATGATTATGGATGAATATGTCCCGTTCGCCCTCATCACTGAAGTCATAACCATCAAGCAGGAGATAGAGAAAACGCTTGACCTGGACCAAGAGCAGGTTAGGCAAGTCCTCCAGCGGAACATTGTTGCGCAGGCTATTCCGGATACTCTGGCAGACGAAAGGGGCGACAAGGCGTGCTCCAACCTCAGAGTAGAGGCCCTCTCCACAACCATCCGCGACCACGCCCACGACATAGGGCGCACCCTCAACCTCAAATTCCAGGTAGTGGAGCGCGTCCTGGCAGTTGCGCCCATCCAACAAATGATCGCGCCCGGTGATACTACCCGCACATATGCGAAAGCTCATGCAGTCTCCCCCTTTCTCTTATACGCCTTTAATAGTGTCAAACTTACACTAAGTCAGAGCTAAAAAAAAGCAAGCATTTGCCAACGTCACAGCGAGGCAAAGCCAGTTGCTCACAATCTCGAAGATAGTGTACAAATAACACTATCTAGTAAAGAGTATACCAGCGGAATCCAAGAAACGCAAGGCTTTCAGGAGCAGATTTTTGAATCTGGCGAATTTCCATAAAAATGCGAGTCCATAAAAATCATGCTTAATCAGGCCGTATTTGTCCGCATATGTGAGTATACTCAAGACAGCATTTCGGCTGTGGCACCTTGAACAACAGGAACTATCTTATAATCAGCCTTAAACAAGCAAAGGAGGATAGCATGACAGAAAAGGATGGACGCGCGGACTTTGACTTTTTCGTTGGCACCTGGAAGGTACACAATCGGCGTCTGAAGGAGCGGCTCAAGGGATCGACGACCTGGGAAGAGTTTGGTGGCACTACGGTAATGCGAAAGATTCTAGGCGGGCTCGGTAACATAGAAGAATTTACGCTTGAGCGCGAGACAGGGCCAGTGTATGGCATGACCTTGCGCTTCTTCAAGCCTGAATCGGGGCAATGGCACATCTATCTAGCCAATAGCGCGAGTGGACTGGACACGCAACCGGCCATCGGCGAATTCAAAGATGGGCGAGGCGAGTTCTATTCGCAAGAATACTTCGAGGGCCGAAGCATATTTTGCCGTGTGATCTGGTCGGAGACCACCACCAGCGCATGCCAATGGGAGCAAGCATTCTCAACCGATGGTGGTAAAACCTGGGAAACCAACTGGATTACCACCTTTGAACGGATCGCCTAAGCTGGTTCATCTTCAATGATTATAAGCAAGAAGTCGTAAGATGTAGCGCGCACTACATTTTACGACTTCTTTCCTCTCCCACGCCTCAAAGGCTCGCTTCATCCCTGGCTTGCGGAACCCAGTCAAGAGCCTTGTCTGGGATGCCATGCTGACCGAGAAACAGGCTGAGTTGGGCCGCATGTTCCTGCACGTGACGCATGCCGCACAACTGGAGCTCTAAGAAGTTTATAGTTGCTCCTCCTGGCCAGGGGAAAGTGAACGGTTGGCGCTTTTTCTCATCGGACAACTCAGCAATCGTGATCTGGCACTTCTTGCGTAACATCACCAGATAGGTGTGGAGTTCATCCTTGGTGTAGGGTTGTTGGGAGATGACATCATCAGATCTCTTATTGAAGGGCGCAGGGGGAGTGAATTCTTCCATTGAGCAACCTGTAAGATGCAGATCAAGCGAACTGAGGGTATGGTAAGTGATCTCCCAGAAAGCTCCATATTCCGGTCCCTCAGGGTCGGTCCAGAGATGCTCCTGCCAGAGCACATCGGGGCAAGCCACCAGTGCGTTTTCAAGCATATCGATAGCTGCGCCGAACTGTCGCCACAGAGCGGTGCGCAATGTCGTCTCCATCGGTTGTTCAGCCATAACGTGTGTTCCTTTCTGCTTCTTTTCCTGCATATTACCATCAAAAGCGGTCATGATCGACCCTGATATCGACTATCTTCTAGAATGCGCCTTTGCCCAATTCGTATGTCCTCCCACCATACGCAAGCTCAAAATTTTGAGCTTGCACCATGCCCTCCTGCGCTATACCCACATGCTTCACCCTTGACACCATGGTAAGTACCATGGTACTCTCTCAATAGAGGTACACCAGCGTAATTACGGTGGTAAGTACTTGAGAAGGAGGGTTGTATGCCGTCCAGTAAAGATCGACAACGGGTCGAAATTCCCAATCATTTCTATGAGCAACTCGCGAAGATCGCCGAGACCGAGGATCGCACAATTACTAGCGTCCTCAACCAGCTACTCTTCCAGGCGTTGCAGAACTATCAGCCGACATGGATACCTAGCAAACATCTCAGCCGCTTTAATGGGCATGCTCAGCATGTGCTCGCCCTCGCCCGCGAGGAGGCGCAGTCCTTCAATCACCAGTTTATCGGAACCGAGCACCTGTTAGCGGGCCTATTGCGAGAGCAGAATGGTCTTGCGGCCCAGGCTCTGGCGAATTTGGGTGTCACACTTGAGCCCGTTCGGGCCGCGATTACAGAGAAAATTAAGCATGGGGGCCAACCCGTCGAGGGGGAAATAGACTATGTGCCCCGCGTTCGCAAAGTGCTCTCACTGGCAATGGATGAAGCGGAGCGCCAGGGCAGCGCCTATGTGCGCACCGAACATATCTTATTGGGAATCGTGCGCGATGGCGGTGGTATCGGCGCGGATATTCTCGACACCTTCGGCGTCTTGGGAAAAGTACGCTCCCAGATTTTCGAGCTTCTTGGCTAGCACTTCATTCACGCAAAAGGTTTCAAAGAGGCACGCATTTAATCTGTACGGAAGGAGTACAAAACATGTCAGAGAACAGCAAAATCTGGACTGGTAAAGCCGCTAGCTACAATCAGGTACGCCCAACTCCACCATCAGCCTTGCTCGATGTGTTGACTCAATTGATTGACTTGCCGCATCCCGCCCTGGTCGTAGACCTGGGGAGCGGAACCGGGATCTCAACCGCCATCTGGGGAGAGAGAGCCGAACAGGTCATCGGGATCGAACCCAACGCCGACATGCGGAAAGAGGCACTTCACAAAATCGAGGGCCATCCCCACGCGGACCATATTCGCTATCAGGAAGGGGTGGCGCATCAGACCGGGCTACCCGATGACTGCGCCGATATCGTCACCGCCGCACAGTCCTTCCACTGGATGGAGCCAACCTCGACCCTGGCTGAAATCGCTCGTATTTTGCGACCCGGTGGCATCTTCGCGGCCTATGACTATGACATGCCACCAGCTATCCATTGGGATCTTGATCGCATCTCCCGTGAAGTTAGTCTACGTTTTGTGGAACTTATAAAGGAGCGCGGACTTCCCCCTGCCTTCAAGCTCTGGTCGAAAGAGCAACACCTCGAAAACATGAGTAAGAGTGGGCATTTCCGCTTCACTCATGCGGTGCTGCTTCATCATGTTGAGCAAGGAGACGCGAGTCGATATCTGGATATGACACGTAGCTCCGCGTTCAGTCAATTCCAATTCACCGATCAAGAGACCGGCTTAGATCGCCTGACCGAAGCCGCGCACAAATATATCGGCACCACACCTGTCCCCTGGTATGTGAGTTACCGCGTCCGTATCGCTGTCAAGTAAGCGCGGCTGAAACAAGGAAGTCCGTCATACAGTCAAGGCATGGCGAACTTCCTTTACATATCTGAGTTACAACACAAAGGGTATGAGCCGCTTCGTGCGCCGCATATACTCCCGATATGGTTGACCTAGATGCTCTTGTAGGACACGCTCTTCAACATAAATACGGTAGCTCAAGCCAATCGACCCACAGCCCATAATTGCCAGCAAGCTCAACCAGTTGGTTGAGCTAAGTCCAAAGCCCAGAAACATGATGAGCAGGCCAGTATAGGCGGGATGACGAATAAGCCTGTAGGGTCCATTCTCTACCACATGCTGATCGGCAACGACCGCTACACTGGGGGTAAAATAACGACCAAGCACTACAACGGCATAAAGTCGGAAAGCAAGACCAGCATAAATCAAGGCGATGCCGAACCAGGCGATCAAATTGATCGCACTCGTAATATTGGTAGCAGGGACAGCAAAAGGCAACCGCAAGCAGAGCAAGATACCAAGTCCGAGCGTGACGCTGACCACCACCCGCGATCCTTTATCCTTGAGGTGAGCGCCCGCATGTACATGTATGAGTTGCCTGATCGCCAAAATCACTTCTATCACCGCCCATAAAACATAGCCGAACAGAAGAACATTCCGAAACAAGAGATTTTGAGCGAAAAGTGGTTGCATATACCCAATCCTGTCAGTTCTTCAAGCATTACTCATTTAGAACGCTATTGACTATAGATGAAGTATAATGCTTGGAGCACACTTTGCCCAGGCATATACACATGTATGTACTCTTGTTTGGATACAACAACAACCCTTCAGAGCCTTTAGTTGCTGGTACTCAAGGATAGCGGGGGAGTACGTCGTTGCGCAAGGTAGCTCTGCAAGCGCTCTTCCCCGCTGGGGCTGACCATAAAGGTCACGAAGTCGCCCACCTGGATCACGCTTCCGCCCCGTGGGAAGAGCTGGTCACCTCCCTGGCGAATCGAGACAACCAGACATTCATGCGGTAACTGGGCCTCGCGCAGAGGAACATCCGCCAGGAGCATACCCGGCTCAACCGTTATCTCCAGCATGACCGTTCCCGTAACCAACCCGCGCATACGCCTGGAAGCCTTCGCCAGTGTTTGACGATAGAGGGTCACAATATCACTCACCGCGAGGATACCAAGGATATTGACATGTCCCGGCAATGACTCCACATCCACGACCGGAGCCCAACTCACACGCTGATTGCTCAAACGCTCAAGCGCTTCATCCAGCGTGGCAACGGGATAGAAGGTCAACGGATCGTGATGCATAGCATCACTCACAAAGCTCTCCTGGCGCTTCTCGATGGGCACGCGCTCAATATCGGCTAGCGTCAGGACACCAACCAGGCAACCCTGCTGATCGATAACGGACGCGCCACTCAATCCCTTCTCCGTCAATGTGCTCGCCGCCCGTGAGAGCGCCTCGCCAGGCGCGAACTGGAGTGTGAGCGGTTTCATTGCCTGACGTACATTCAGTGTTGAGAGGAGAGGGAAAGACATTTGCAGGCGGTGCGCGGGGGAATCGGCCCGTGTCGGAAGCTGACTGGTATACATCGTCGTCTCGCCTACAAGGATGCTGGCGATACCAACGGCGATCATCGCTGGCGCGAGCATCGAGAGATTCCCTGTCATCTCCGCGACCATCAGCATGACCGCAAGGGGGGCGTGCGCAACCCCACCGAAAAGGGCCATCATACCTACAATCACGAAAGGCGCAGGTGTCGCGGGTACTCCGGGCACTACCCCATAGCAGAGTCGCCAGAAGCACGCTCCCACCATGCCGCCAATGACCATACCGGGACCGAAGATGCCACCAGAGCCACCAGAGCCAATCGAAAGTCCAGTTGTAATAATTTTGGCGAAGGGCAAAAGCAGAATAACCCAGAGAGGTAACCCCATAAGGCCGGGACCCATGCTCACCTGTACCCAGCCATAACCCATACCAAGCGCCTGTGGAAGGACTAGTCCAATCAAGCCAACAAGCAAGCCGCCAATACCCGGCCTGACCCAGCGAGGAAGCGGGAGGCGATGAAAGATATGTGTGATGCCATAGAAGCCGCGTGCGTAGCCAATGCCCAGCAAGCCGCAAAGGATACCCAGAACCACATAGAAGAGGAGTTGCAATGGCTGAGTAAAGGCCAGATCAGCGGGTACAGTGAAGATTGGATTCCAGCCCGACCATGCTCCGAAGACACTATATCCAACAATAGAAGCCATGAGAGCCGGAATGATGGCCTCGACCTCAAGATCATCTTTGTAGAGAATCTCGGCGGCAAGGATTGCCCCCCCAAGGGGCGCGCGGAAGATGGCTCCGATCCCGGCACCAATACCTGTCGCGAGCGCCAGGCGACGATCCTGTACATCCAGGCGAAGCACAGTCGCCAGAATAGAGCCAAAGCCCGCGCTAATCTGGGCCGCTGGTCCCTCACGTCCAGCCGAGCCCCCCGAACCAATCGTTATCGCCGAAGCAACCAGCTTGACCAGGGGGATGCGCGCTCGAATCTCCTTCCCCTCATGGAAGGCCGCAATCGCGGCATCAGTCCCATGTCCCTCAGCCTCGGGAGCCAGACTAAAGACAATGATACCCGAGACCAGACCACCCAGGGTCGTAATTAATGGCAAGAGCCAGGGACGCGCGGACGCCCAGAAGTTCATGACTCCCTGTTGCGCGCCCTCTCCGCCTGGACTGGGTGGAAGATAACCGACTATCCGCCCAAGAAAGAGGTCAGTCGTGTAGTTGATCGCGGCATAAAAGGCAATCGCGCCTAACCCCGCGACCAGGCCAATGAGCGTACTGATAAGCAGCCATTTGAGCAGATAGCGAGGGCTCTCGAAGCTACGCGCGTTGCGCCTGATATGAAAGAGTCTTTTCAGAAATGTAACAGGGACAGACGAGTTCATAGCTTGTATCAGAACCTCCAATTCATTGTAACAGTTTTGCGCCTAAATCATGAGTGGGCGGTCAGCCAATAAAAGGTAAAAAAAAGAGCAGCGACTCCACTAGCTCGTTGCTGAGACCGCAATACCACGAAGTACCATATCCGTGACAAGGTGAGCCTGACGCGCAACAGCCTGCTCTGATTGACCCAGCACATTTGCGGAGAGAATATATGATTCGGTGAGTGAGTGTATCATCAGCGCCGTCGCCTCGATATCAGAGCACCGAATCTCACCACGCGCCTGACTCTGCTCCAGAGTAAGCGCGATAGTCGCCAGATAATCGCGCAGAAGCTTAGTTGCCTCAGCCTGGAAAGCGCGGTTAACTCCATAGAGGGCGCTCATATAGACGTTAAAGCTATCGCTCTCGTCCCGCGCGAGGCGAGCAAAGGCGAGGAAGAGGCGCTCCAGGCGTTGCTGGATCGTGCCATCAATCGCCAGGGCAGCGCGAATCGCTAACAGGTGATCCTGAGCGATATAGCGCAGCATCGCTAGAAAAAGTTCGCGCTTATTCTCAAAATACAGATAGATTGTGCCCTTACCAATGCCAGCCTGCTCGGCAATAATATTAATATTGGCCTGATCAAAGCCCAGGCGCGCGAACTCGCTTGCCGCCTGACGCAAGATGCGACGTCGTGTCGCCTCACGTGTCTGCTCATCGACAACTTTAGGCATCGGGGCACTCCTTACTTCTCTCAACGTTTTTCCTGGGCAACCAGTCATTTATATAACTTTTTCAGTATAGGCTATCATAATCTTACCTGTCAAGGCACCCCTGAGAGTCAAATTATGCGCATAGGATCTTGACGCGCTGAACTCATTGCGGGTACGATCATGCTTGGTCGCTATATAAAAGGGTGATATCAATGCCACAAGAGAACTTACATAAACTGAATGACCTGAGCGCAATCGCGAGAATCGCAAAGCGTGTGTTCCCTTCTTCATCTTGCTCCATAGAGCGCGTGGAAGAGGGAGTATCCACCTTTGTTTATCGCATCATTCATGGTAGGGAGACATTTTATCTACGCATACTTCCAGAAGAGGGGCAGAGCTTCGCACCTGAAATAGCAGTACATGAGCGCCTGCGTGCGCTTGGTGTCAGGGTGCCAGAAATAATCTACTTCGAGCATTGTGAGGCACAACTTCAGCGCTCAATCATGGTCGTCAGCGAGATCAAGGGGAAACCTCTTAGCCAATCGCCTGAGCTAAATCAATCAGAGCAAGAGTCTATAGCACGCGAGGGTGGACGCGATCTAGCCCGCATTAATAGCGTGCTGGTCGAGGGTTTCGGCTGGATTGCTCGGGACGATCCACATCCAGGCTCGCTACGTGGCGAGCATCAGATGCACAGCGCCTTTGCCTTGGAATATTGGGAGGCAGACCTGGCCTTCCTGGCAGAACAGTTCCTGCCCATAGATGACATTGAGCGCCTCAATCTGGTACGAACGCGCTATGCGTCCTGGCTAGATATTCCCCAGGCTCATCTAGCACACGGCGACCTGGACGCGACCCATATCTTCCAGCATGAGGGACACTATAGCGGTATTATCGACTTCGGCGAGATCCGAGGCACTAGCCCATGGTATGATCTTGGGCATTTCTCCATGCGCGATGGGGAACGGCTACCGTTCCGCCTTACACCTGCCCTCATGCACGGTTATGCCGACCTGGCACCTCTCCCCGCATCTATCGAACAGTATATATGTCTTGAGAGCTTGCTTATTAATGTGCGAGCACTCGCCAGGAGCTTGCGTAAGCGCCCTCTTGACCGCTATACCCACCATCAGATAATGGTACTAAACACAGATCTTGAAACCCTTCTTCGCTCATAAATTAAACGAGTCTGTAGCCTGCACCGCACAAATTCACAAATTATTGAAACGCCATATTCACAAATAATACCTTTTAGACAGATTGCTCTTGTAAATCCTAATGCTATATATTATACTTTTAAAACAAGCGTCTTCTCATTCTACACTGCCTGATCCTGAATATCGGGCCATCTTCCCGACTGGAAGCATGCAGGAGCGCTCCACAGGTGACACCTACTGACTCCCCCTGGAGGGTTGTCTTGTGCTGGTTGGAAGTAGAGGTTGTGAGATGAAAGGAGACTACTCTCTCATGCAGCAACATATACCCCGTCATTCCCGTTATGGGATTGTTCCACCGTACATTTTGTACTCCATCGCGAATCGGGGCACGCGAACGCAGCGTCAGCACGCTCTCAGGGCCCTGCAAGTCGCGCTCAGCACTCATCCCACGAGACAGGCAGCGGGGCGGAGGCGAAGCATTCAGAGGACTCAGTCCCCCACACCCAGGCGCACCATCTATGATGCTCACCATAGCGGTCGCCTGCCGGGGAAGATTGTACGTAAGGAAGGGCAGGCCATAGGAAGCGATAGCGCGACCAATGAGGCGTATGATGGTCTGGGCTGGTCTTATAGGCTCTATCAACAGAAATTTGGGCGCAACTCCATCGATAATCAAGGTCAAACGCTCAAAGCGACGGTCCACTATAGCTCGGATTACAATAACGCCTTCTGGGATGAGAGAAGTAAACGGGTGGTCTTTGGAGATGGCGACGGCGATCTCTTCCGCCGCTTTACGGTCGCCATCGAGGTGATTGGTCATGAATTGACGCATGGTATCACGGCCTATGAGGCTGATCTAGACTACAAGGGACAATCAGGCGCTCTTAACGAATCGATTTCCGATGTCTTTGGCTCACTTATCAAACAGTTTTCGCGAGGTCAAACCGCCGATCAGGCCGACTGGCTGATCGGGGAGGGGCTCTTTACCCACAAGGTGCAGGGGGTCGCGCTCCGCTCCTTGAAAGCACCCGGTACAGCCTACAATGATCCCATACTAGGACAGGACCCTCAGCCCGCGACGATGGATGGCTATATCGAGATTGAGGACGATGATGGAGGGGTGCATACCAACTCAGGCATTCCAAATCACGCCTTCTATCTGGTCGCGACGGCTCTGGGGGGCTATGCCTGGGAGAAAGCCGGACACATCTGGTACAAGGCGATGACAGATTCGGCAATGGGTCCACAAACAACCTTTAAGGACTTTGCCAATCTCACACTCAAACAAGCCGAACGCCTCCAAGGCGATGAAGGTAAAGAGCGAGAAGCCGTCCAACAAGCCTGGGAAGCCGTCAAGGTTCTTCCTCACAAACACACCTCCAACGAGGAGAGCGCCGCCGACTGAGAAGAAGAATGCCGCAATATGCAGTCGCTACTAAAGTGTACGCGACTACATTTCGTTGGTTTACGTTTTGAGGGAAGAGGCTTCTTCATACGCAGACGCTCCGCTTTCGCGAGCGTGCAGGGAGGGAGGGACGGCAAGCCCTCCCTTTCCCCAAAAAGCAGGGAGTGGAAGCGCAGACATTAAAGCTTCTGCGCTTCCACTCCCTAAAGAAGTATTAGGCGAACTAGTAGCGGTCGCGATACCCACCGCCGCCATTCGAGCGGCGATCACGGCCACCACCCTGGTAACCACCACCAGAACCGGGGGCGCGGCGCTCACGGGCCTCGTTAACAGTAATGGTGCGTGAACCAAGCGTCGTACCATTCAGCTGCTCAATCGCGGCGCGAGCCTCTTCGTCGCTGCTCATCTCAACAAAGCCGAAGCCTTTGCTGCGGCCAGTGTCGCGGTCAATGATAACCGTGGCGAAGGTAACCTGGCCAATCTGCTCAAAAAGCTGAGTCAGATCTTGCTCGGTTGTCTGATAAGGGATGCCCCCAACGTAAATTCTCATCTTTGTCTGCTCCTGTGCTGACATCTCTCAACGAATTGACGCTCGTGGAAACCAATTCTCACAGGAGCGATACAATTTCTCTCTGATGCCATACGATACTAAAAACATACTATAGAGACAGTTTATTCCCTCCGCACTCTTTCGTCAAGGCCAATTTTTGCGTATTTCAGCGCTTTCGTAAAAGTCGAATCCTTCGCTTTATACACACGTTGAAAGACTGGATCTGCTTGCACTCCATCAGGTAAAATGTGCATACACTATATATACATTTTGTGATTTTGTTGCACCTACACATTTCATATGCTATAGTTGATATCAGAATGTAACTGTTTCTTCTGCGCATGTCATCTGGATTCAGGAATCCTATCCGAAGATCGGTCCTTTTCGGGTCATGGAACCACTGTCGTGGCTGGCGCGAACTCCTTCTATGAGATTCAGAGCTCGGCAGCACTCGTCACTAATGGCTTTCGTTTCAACCTGGATAGGCTCTGTTGTTCGGTAGGAAGGCTTCGGAGTGTCAACCGGTGGTGGTTGAACATGTTGTAAGTTGAAAGGAGACACTCTTCTCATGAATCAGCATTTCCCACGGCACATCCATAGCATCATTCCCCCCCACATCCTCTCGTCCATCGCGGAGCGCGGTTCCAGCGAGCAGCGCCTACGAGCATTACGGGCTCTGGCATTCGATCAGTCCGTCCGGGCTGCGCGCGCTTCTAACCCCGGTCTCATGCGGTTAATCCCAAATCAACAGTGTGAGGATACCCCTGGCACGACTCCTACTCCCCATCGTTCGATTTATGACGCCCAACAATCGACTGACCTGCCCGGTAAGCTCGTCCGGGGTGAACAGCAGCCCGCCAACAAGGATGTCGCGGTCAATGAAGCCTACGATGGCCTCGGCTGGACCTTCAACTTGTTTCAGAAATGCTATAACCGCAACTCCATCGACAACAAAGGTCTTCCACTCAATGCCTCCGTTCACTACAGCAAACAGTACGACAATGCCTTCTGGGATGGTGAACGTATGGTCTTTGGGGATGGCGATAAAGATCAGTTCAACCGCTTTACCATCGCCATCGAAGTCATCGGGCATGAACTAACTCATGGTGTGACCGATAACGAGGCCAATCTGAACTACGAAGGGCAGCCAGGCGCGCTCAATGAGTCCATCTCCGATGTCTTCGGCTCACTCGTCAAGCAGTTCTCTCTTCAGCAGACAGCCGATCAGGCCGACTGGCTTATTGGTAAGGGTCTGTTTACGAGCAAGGTTCATGGGAAAGCACTGCGCTCAATGAAGGCCCCTGGTACGGCTTACGATGATCCCATTCTGGGCAAGGACCCTCAACCAGCGACGATGGATGGCTATGTTGACTCCGAGGATGATAATGGAGGTGTACACATAAATTCGGGGATTCCTAACCACGCCTTTTACCTGGCTGCGACCGCTATCGGTGGCTTTGCATGGGAGAAGGCTGGGCGCGTGTGGTATGAGACGCTACGCGATTCATCTCTGAAGCCGACATCCAAATTCAGTGATTTCGCGAATCTGACGGTCAAACAGGCTGAGAAGCTCTACGGTACCAATAGTCCGGAACAGCAGGCAATCCAGAAGGCCTGGGAGACAGTGAAGGTGTTCAAAGCAAAAGTTACTCATCCACCAACACGTATGCCTATCGAAACATCGTCTGTCCCCGAGACGACACCAGAGGAGACACAGGAGGAACATCCTCATGAAAGTGACGCTGCGGACTGAAGGTGGTCTTGCCTACTTTCCAGGACTCACGCGACCTCGCGTTCTGGATAGCACGGCACTCACCTCTCAGGAAGCTCACGAGCTTGAACACTTGCTCGCGAATGCACACATCTTCGACCGCTCGAATATGGTCAAGATTCCGTCACAAGGAGCGGATCGGAAGCGCTATACACTTATGATTGACGATGGAACTTGTCAGTATACTCTGCGCGTGTGCGATCCCGTACAGGATCAGCATGTACAGGAACTACTGGCTTTCCTCAATCGCCACCTCAATGAATAGCTCAGGTGTGTGCTCAATATTCACTTTCCAGGCTCCTGGTACCTACTCCTTTCTGAGCACCTGAGCGCATTTGCGCTAGTCGCGAGAGCGACGTTGGTGCTTGGAACATGTGGACGCGCTCAGAGGGTCGATAAGGTGACCGCACTAGCCGTAACCCATGTGGGGCACCACAGCACGTTGGTTTTCGCGTAAGACCATAGCAGGCAGATAGACGCGTGAGCCTTCAGTCATATGGAAGCTCACGCGCCTTTGCGTATTATCTATCGCAATACACCAAACTCCTACATATGTAGGCGCTCAGCTTTAGCAAGCGCTTTACACCTTACTACGTCGGTGATCGTCTGCGCAGGCTGAAGCTCTGCGCCTACATATAGGGGTTTATTGTACCTGTAACGCCGCTCCATATGTTGACGCTCCGCTGTAGCGAGCACTATCTTCACTATAACAAAGTGCCGCTGAGCACCGTCACTGCCTGACCTCCAAGCAGAACGCGATCACCATCATGACGAACTCGCACGATTCCGCCGCGCGCTGACGCCTGATAGCCTGTCAGTTGTTCTCGGCCCAGGCGCTTGCTCCAGAAGGGGCTGAGGACGCAATGCGCGGAACCAGTAACAGGGTCCTCGTTGATGCCGACGCTGGGACAGAAGAAGCGTGAAACGAAGTTATACTCTGAATCGGAGTTGGTCGCGGGAGCGGTAACGATCACGCCTCGCGCCGGGACCGTCGCCAGTCGCTGAAAGTCGGGCTGGATGCCACGCACAGCCTCTTCTGATTCAAGCTCGACAATGTAATCGAGCTGGCTCTTGCCAATGTAGCGGGGAGTTGTCCCAAGGCTCTCGGCGAAGACTGGCAGATTCTCGGCTTCTTCCTCTGGCTTGGCGGGGAAGTTGAGTTCAATCCACTCGCCATCACGCCTCGCCGTTAAGGCTCCACCACGTGTATAGAAGCGAGCCTCGGTATCGAGTGGCAGATAGCCTTGCTCCCAGAGCGTATGGGCGCTGGCAAGCGTACCATGTCCGCATAGTTCAAGCTCGACTTTCGCCGAGAACCAGCGCAAGCGGTAGCCGTCATTCTCGGGAAGTAGAAAGGCCGTCGCGGCCTGATTCATCTCGCTGGCGACGCGCTGCAACCAGGCATCCTCGCGAGAGCCATCCAATATACAGACAGCGGCGGCGTTTCCCGCGAAGGGCTTGTGGGTAAAGGCATCTACAAAAAATACTGGTAAGCTCATAACCAGTGACCTCCTTGTAATACTGAACACGCTTCGAGAGCCTGACCGAACCCATTCCATCACCTATTACGCTCTCATTGTAGAGGAAAGAGCATGACTCTGCTACAGCCATTCGCGCCGCGATCAAGAGCCAATGATGAGTCTTGCCGTTCGCGTTGCCAGCTACGTATGCTACACTATGCTTATATACTTCTCGTCTGGTAGGTCGCAAGGCTTGGGCAATGTCGCCTGAGCGTAGCTCGCACGCAAGAAGGATTAGTACGATGGACGCACTGAAGCACACCTCGACAGCCACTACGCCTGGACGCGCCACGCATACAGTACAGAATCAGCCCCCGCCACTTAGCGAGTACAATCTTTTTAATCTTGATACGGCCTTGCGCGATGGCATCGAGCGCGAGGGTGCCTCCTGGGCGCGCGCGAGCCTGGACGCGCTAGGAAAACGCCTCGGCAGCGCGGAGGTTATTCAGTGGGGCTTTGAGGCTAATGAGAATCCTCCTACGCTCCATACCCATGACCGCTTTGGCAACCGCGTTGACGAGGTAACGTTTCATCCGGCTTGGCACAACATCATGCGCGAGGCGGTTTCCTGGGGCGCGCACGCTCTCTCCTGGCGTGAGGACCAGCCCGGCAGCCAGGTAGCCCGTGCCGCTGGCTTCTTCCTCCTGACCCAGATTGAGGCAGGGCATAGCTGTCCTATTTCGATGACCCATGCCGCCATCCCTGTCTTAAAGCGACATGCCGCCTCCTGGCTCCCACCACTGCTCTCCCTCGCGTATGATTTTGGTCTGCGCCCACTCGCGGAGAAGCGCGGGGGACTGTGTGGTATGGGAATGACGGAGAAGCAAGGCGGCTCAGATGTGCGTATGAATACTACACGGGCCGTCCCTGCCACCGACCTGGGTACGGGGGCCTATCTGTTAACCGGGCATAAGTGGTTCTGTTCGGCTCCCATGTGCGACCTCTTCCTGGTGCTGGCTCAAGCTCCCAGCGGGCTCTCCTGCTTCCTCCTACCACGCGTACTGCCCGATGGGACGCGCAACACGTTCGCTATCCAGCGGCTCAAGGACAAGCTTGGCAATCGCTCCAACGCCTCTAGCGAGGTCGAGTTCGCGGATACAGTGGCTTTTCTGCTTGGTGAGGAGGGGCAGGGCGTGCGCACGATCATTGAGATGGTCAATCATACGCGCCTGGACTGCGTGCTGGGAAGCGCGGCTATGATGCGGCAGGCTCTCACGCAGGCGCTACACCACGCTCACTACCGCAACGCCTTCGGCAAGTCACTGCTCACCCAACCCTTGATGCGTAACGTGCTCGCGGACCTCGCGCTTGAGGTCGAGGCGGCGATCATGCTAGCCCTGCGTTTGGCTCGCGCCTGTGAGCAGGCTCCAAGCAATGAACATGAGGAGCATATCAAGCGCCTGGGAACGGCGGTAGGTAAATACTGGGTGACGAAGCGCGGACCGGCACATGTGGCGGAAGCCCTGGAATGCCTGGGCGGCAATGGCTATGTCGAGGAATGCATCATGCCGCGCCTCTACCGCGAGATGCCACTCAATTCGATCTGGGAGGGCTCGGGGAATGTAAACTGCCTGGACGTTCTGCGCGCTCTGGCAAAGCAACCCCAGGTACTCGCAAGCTACTTCAAGGAGATTGAGTCCGCACGCGGCGCGAACACACATCTTGACTCCGCCGCTCAGGATCTTCAGCGCCAACTCGCGAACCAGGAGAATATCGAGTGGCACGCGCGCTTCCTGGTCGAGCGCCTCGCCCTGGTCCTACAGGGGGCGCTCATGGTTCAGCACGCACCGTCAGCGCTCGCCGACGCCTTCTGCCTCTCGCGACTCGGAGGCGAATGGGGCCGCGCCTTCGGCACGCTCCCACCCACCACCGACGCCGAAGCGATCCTGGCACGCTCGCTTCCTGGGATAGGATAAATCAGGCGCATAGCATCGCATATGAAGAGACCTTCGTATGCGATGTTCTTAAGCAAATGGCTTTAGACTATACCGCGCTCAAAATTACATGCTTTTAAAGATGATTTCTTCTACCTCGAACTCTATGTTGCTACTTCTCAGGTAGCTTATAATCTCGCATAGTAGCTCCACCACAATGTTCCTTAACTGTTGGGTGTCATAGCTGGCATCGCCAGTGACAAAGCTTCCGAGGAGCTGAAAAGATGGGAAATTGATGGGGAGTTTTAGCGCTTGTTCGGGTAAAGCCACCGCGCTGGTAAAATAGGTTTTGTTGACTATGCCAAGAAAAATAGCTAGCTTGGTGAAGAGATGGTAGGCGTTGTAATGGACGCGCCCCCTGTCGCCAGTGTCGGTTGTGTTAATAAACTTGTTGCACTCCTCAAAGATCTCCTCTACAAATACTTGCCTCACATAGGGCGCGAAGTCGTTCTGGATAAATTTCTGAAAGATTCCTTTGTAGGAGGCAAAGATTCCCTGTTTGTCATATAGAGGGACTGCGGTCACAAATTTACCTGCCAGGAAGGGCCAGCGCATATGTACAGTTGTCATCTTGCCAAGCACTATATCCTGGCTAAAGATGTCAACGGCGTACTTCAGGCCATCAACTATAGCATTAAAATCATCCGCGACTCCCTGACCCTGCTGGACGACAGCTATCATATCAAGGTCAGAGAAGTCCTTATCTTCTCCGCGTGCAACCGAGCCAAAAACGGCGACCGCCAGTAGGTCATTCTCATAGCGTTCTTTTAACTTTTCTACTATCTTTTGCGCAAGTTGTAAGCGGGCTTCTCGCGTCTTTTTCACGGGATACTGCATAGTAACATCTTCCTTGTGTCACAAATTATAGTGAGTTTCAATAGATTATAGCAATTTTTGGCGAGACAACGGTTTGCGGTGAAGTGAATAGTTCTGTATATATGGCGCGCCCGGTCCCGCTTGAGGGTAAATGGTGATAAGATGAGGGCATACAATCCCAGGGCAGTCAAATATGAGTTTCATATAAGGCGGATCATAAGTAATGACAATAGATAATAAGGATAAAGTGCATAAGGATATGCTCTCCCCAGCGTCTCTGGGCTTTCTGCGCGTAGCTGCTATCTCACCAGAGTTACAGGTTGCTCATGTTGAGTATAATACGCGCGCGATCATCGACGCCATGCGGCAGGCGGCGGCTCGCGGTTGCCAGCTAGCCCTGTTCCCCGAACTCTGCATCACAGGATATACCTGCGCTGATTTGTTCTATCAGGCGCTCTTGCTCCAGCAGACGAGAGAGGCTTTGCTCTCGATTGCGCAGGCCACAAAAGAGTTTCAGATCGCGGCGGTGGTTGGTCTGCCTCTGGAAGTTGGCGGCAAGCTCTACAACTGTGCCGCCTTTATGAATGAGGGCGAGGTACTTGGGATTGTGCCCAAGACATATTTACCCACGACCAATGAATATTACGAGGAGCGCTGGTTTAGCTCATCGCGAGATTGCCCCCTGCGTGAAATTCAACTGAATGGCAAAACGCTCCCCTTTGGGGCGGACCTCCTCTTCTCGGCAAGTAATTTCCCTTCGTGTACTCTGGGAATTGAGATATGCGAGGATCTCTGGGCGGTCGAGCCTCCAAGCGGCGGCATGGCCTTAGCCGGGGCGACAGTCATCTTGAATCCCTCCGCGAGTGACGAAATCCTGGGCAAGGACGCATATCGACGGGCGTTGGTGCAGCAGCAGGCGGCCCGTTGTCTGGCGGCTTACCTCTACGCTGGCGCGGGTCCAGGTGAATCTACCACGGATATTGTGTTCGACGGTCATAGCATGATCTGCGAAAATGGCGTAGTGCTGGCTGAAACAGAGCGCTTCGACTTCTCTACACAGATCGCGATTGCCGATATTGATGTAGCACGTATGGCTCATGAGCGCGTGAGGAATAGCAGTTTCTCTTCCGCTCTTCCCAAACAGGCATACAGGACCATTCAGTTCAGTATGCCCAATCAGATCGTAGAGAGCGAGCAACTGGAACTCATTCGTCCCGACCTCTCGCCAACACCGTTTGTCCCTTACGATCCGACGCAGCGCGCGAAGCATTGCCAGGAAATCTTTCACTTGCAATCTATCGGGCTGGCAAAGCGGCTCAAGCAGACGGGCATTACGCGCGTCACAATTGCGCTTTCTGGTGGTCTCGACTCAACACTGGCCCTCCTGGTCATTCAACAAGCCTTTGAAAAACTCGGGCTCCCGCTTGATGGCGTCCTGGCGATTACCATGCCGGGCTTTGGCACGACGAGCCGCACCCTTAACAACGCCGAACAGTTGGCGAAGTCGCTTGGAATCACGCTGCGAAATATTCCTATTCGCGAGGCGGTCCTACAACATTTCAAGGATATTGGACATGACGTCGATGTTCACGATGTGACCTATGAGAACGCGCAAGCCAGGGAGCGAACCCAGATCGCGATGGACATGGCGAACCAGATAGGTGGCATCATGGTGGGGACCGGGGACCTCTCAGAGTTGGCACTCGGCTGGTGTACTTACAATGCCGATCATATGTCTATGTACCACGTGAATGCTGGAGTGCCGAAGACGCTGGTGCGCTACCTCATCGAGTGGTGCGCGGAGAGCGTGTACGCAGGGACGACCGCCGAGGTCTTGCACGATATCAGCGCTACGCCCATCAGTCCTGAGTTGCTCCCCCTGGGTGAGAACGAGGCATTACTACAGGAAACGGAGGCGACCATCGGGCCATACGTGCTGCATGACTTCTTCCTCTACTACGCGGTACGCCATGCCTTCGCGCCGAGCAAAATCTTCTGGCTTGCCTGCCAGGTCTTCGAGACGCACCACACGCCCGATGAGATCTTGCGCTGGCTACGAACATTCTATCAGCGCTTCTTCGCCTCGCAATTTAAACGCTCCGCGATGCCCGATAGCCCAAAGGTAGGATCGGTCGCGCTCTCGCCTAGAGGAGACTGGCGGATGCCTAGTGACGCGAGTAGTGCCCTCTGGCTACAAGAGCTCGACACCCTGGCGAAGAGCATTGTGGAAGAGGCAGGACAAAAATAACACCGCTGGCAGTGCCTATGCCAGATGCGGCTTGCCAAGCCCCCTCCTTGACAGAAACAATAAATTAGTTTACACTTAAACCATCAAGGATAGGGGGTAAGGCATGAAGCATGAACTCAATCTTGGTGTCAGAACATGGCTGCATCTTAACCGCGTCAGGTTTAAGGTAGAACAACACCTTAGTAAGCATTTGGATCAGTATGACCTCACACCAGCACAATTTGGGGTGCTAGCTCATCTTCAGGCATATCCTGATATCTCGCAGCAACGGTTAGCTGATCTGCTGTTTGTCACGAAGGGAAACATTGTCGGACTGCTTAACCGTTTGGAGTGTCGGGATTTAGTTCAACGACGACCAGACCCTCAAGATGGCCGGATGCATGTGGTCTCTTTGACAGAACGTGGCAGGGCTCTTACCGCGCAGGTGGTTCCAGAGCAGGAGCGATTGGTTGCTCTGCATATGGCGTTCTCAACGCCTGAAGATCAGCACGATCTTCACCAGTTGTTGCATGCCCTTGATCGGAAGCTTGGACCCGATTAAATTTTTTTGCCCAACTGGTTTACAGTTAAACGAATTTAGTAAAAAACCATAATTCCGGTGATATCCGCTTTAAAATGTTTCTTAGAGCAAAGGTCGCCTTTCTATAAAGAGAGGCCCTTTGCTGTAATCAGTAAAGGAATAAAGATATGAGCCATTCTCAGTTGGTGCCAAATCAGGAATTCGGTTATCTCGCGCCTCAGGAGCGCATAGCGAGGACCGCCGAGGCCCTTACAGCCAACGGTATGAAAGCCTTCGTGGTCGCGAACGCTGTGGAGGCACGCAAAAAGGTTTTTGAACTGATTCCTAATGGTGCTGAAGTTTTCAATGCCACATCTCGAACGCTTGAACAGATTGGCGTTGATAAGGAGATCGAGTCATCCGGTCGCTATCATGTCGTGCGCAATCGCCTGGTTGAGTTAGATGAGGAAGGACAAGAACGCGCCAAACGTCAGTTAGGCGCCGCCCCGGATGTGCTTATATCCAGCGTACATGCAGTCACAGAGCAGGGCCAGTTACTAGTTGCTTCCATGAGCGGAAGCCAGCTTGCCTCTGGTGTGTCTGGTGCCGCGAAGGTCATCTATGTGGTTGGCACCCAAAAGCTGGTTGGAAACCTCAATGAAGGCTTCCGCCGCGTGTATGAATACACATTGCCACTTGAAAATGAGCGGGCTCTAGCCGCCTATGGAGTCAATAGCTCGGTGAACAAATTGATGATCATCAATCGCGAAATTTTCCCTGAACGCATCTCTGTCATTCTTGTCAATGAGAACCTTGGCTTCTAAGCCATCTCATATAGTGCTTCTTAACCAATTGCCATGTCATACCTAAGACATGGCAATTGGAAGAGAGATTAACTCTTGGAGATGCTTTTCGTTGGCACACCAACTACTAACGAGTTGGAAGCGCTTAACTGACATCTTGTCGTAAGAGCCAGCGCCACCTCTCATGAAGGCAGTGCTGGCTACACTGGAGGTTTCTATTGATGACAACCACTGCTTTGCCACAGGCACGGCTGCCGCGAATCGCTGTGCTTGGGGCAGGTCACGTCGGCCCGGTCATCGCGCGGATCGCCATCGAGGCAGGTTACAAGGTATCTATCGCGGCCTCAGGTAATCCTGATGAGATCGAGCTGATCGCGCAAGTGTTGGCGCCAGGAGCCGAGCCACGCTGGATAGCGGACGCTATTAAGGAGGCGGACATTGTTGTGCTAGCGATTCCGCTTCACAGGTTCACGACGCTCGATCCTTCTCTGTTGGACCATAAGCTCGTCGTCGATGTGATGAATTACTGGCCTCCTGTCGATGGCGTTCAGGAGTTGTTTGAGGATGACCAATATAGTAGCAGCGAAATAGTTCAACGTAGGCTTACAGGTTCAACAGTCGTCAAAACCCTTAATCACATTGGCTACCATGAGCTAGCGGACGAGCGCCGTCCGGAAGGTTCGCCGGAACGTCGCGCGCTCGGGGTGGCTGGCGACGATCCACACGCTGTAGATATGGTGGCGGAATTCATCGAGCACATAGGATACGATGCCGTGCGCTTTGAGCGCCTGCGCATGGGTCGCCTGTTTGAACCAGGAGGTCCCGTCTTCGGAGCGTCGTTACACCGCGCCGAGTTTGAGTTAGCTGTCCGCGCTGAGGCTGTGTAGATAAAGCTCGGACCATTTCAGAAGGAGAATATAGTTATGACAACTACGCAGCCCAATGCTGAATCAGATAAATTCCCACTTGCCTTTGGTCTTCATACCTTCGGTGATGTCATGCATGATGAGGAGGATCACCCACTCTCGCATGCTCAAACGATTCGCAAAATCGTCGAACAGGGGGTCCTTGCGGATCAGGTTGGTCTGGAATTCTTCGGCATTGGCGAACATCATACCGATGATATACCGATGCCAGCGGGAGATGTGGTACTGAGCGCGATTGCAGCACAGACCTCTCACATCCATCTCGGGCCAGCCGTTATCGTATTGAGCTCAGATGATCCAGTCCGAGTCTTTCAGCGCTACTCAACCCTCAATGCTGTCTCTAATGGACGAGTAGAGGTCATCATTGGTCGAGGCTCCAGTATCGATTCATTTCCGCTCTTCGGCTATGACCTTGCCGATTATGAGCTTCTCTTTGAGGAAAAGACCGCTCTCTTCGCTGAAATCGTCAAAGGTGGTCCGGTTACCTGGGAGGGAGAGACGCGCGCGTCGCTTCATAACCAGGATATCGTGCCGCACACTGAATCTGGACCGCTTCCAGTGTGGATCGGTGTCGGCGGAAGCCCGCAGTCGGTTATCCGCGCCGCGCGCTACGGCTTCTCCTTGATGCTGGCTATCATTGGCGGCAATCCAGTGCGCTTCGCCCCTTTCTCACAACTATTCCGGCAAGCCCTGGAACGTTTTGAGCGCCCTCTGTTGCCAGTGGGGATACACTCGCCGGGACATGTCGACGTGAGCGACGAGAAGGCTCGTGAAGCGTTCTGGCCGCGCTACCTGGAAGTCATGCGCCACTATAGCAAGACACGCGGATTCGCCATCCCAACCAAGGAATCATTTCTGCATGAAATTGGGCCACATGGGGCGCTCTATGTGGGCTCGCCAGAAACCGTTGCCCAGAAGATCGCGAAGACACTCACGGCTCTTGGCGCAAACCGCTTCGATCTGAAGTACGGTATGGGTGCCCTCACGCATAAGGACATTATGACCAATATCGAACTATACGGGACACAAGTGGTCCCCCGCGTGCGCGAACTCCTGGCGGAAGAGGAAGGTAAGCGCTCTGCCCCCAGGAGTAAGGCGCGGACTGAAACCCGCGCCAAGAAGCAGGAAGGAACGCACAAGCGATAGATGGCTAGAACTCCTCCTCTTCTATGCTCGCAGATCGTAGGGACGGGGATCAAAGCGGCGAGTCCGATGGCGAAACTCGAAGGTGAAGCCGGGCCAGATAGTGGTGTTGCGTCCACGCGCGTCGAGATACCAGCTTTTACAACCAGAAGACCAGATGGTCCCTTGCATCCGCCTCTGCATCTCCTCGTTGTAGCGCTCCTCGCTTCCGGGCCGGATCTCGACCTCTCGCGCGGACCTACGCCTCATCGAGCGCAGGCAACCCAGGATATAGGAAATCTGCGACTCAATCATGTATACCATTGAGTTATGACCCAGGCCGGTATTGGGTCCAATGAGCAGGAACATATTGGGGAAACCCGCCACACTCGTCCCCAGATAAGCATGCGTCCCCTCGCGCCATGCCTCCGCCAGCGCCAGCCCATCGCGCCCGTGGATGTGGCGCGCGAATTCCGTATCGGTGACGTGGAAGCCAGTTCCGCAGATGATGGTATCCACCTCATGCTCGATGCCATCAGAGGTGACGATACTATGCGCACGCACCTCGCGAATCCCCTCCGTCACAACCTCAATATTAGGCTGGTTGAGGGCTCGATAGAAATCGTCTGAGAGGAGGATGCGTTTACACCCCATGGCGTAGCGCGGCGTAAGCTTCTCGCGCAGCGCCGGATCGAGTATTGAGCGCTCAAGGTAGCGGCTGGCGATGTCCGCGCCCGACTTCAGGGCATCCTGCCTGTAGACCATACCTAGCGCTGTAAGCTCGCGTTCCCAGTACATGCGAGTGCGTACCAGACGTTGTGCCAGGGGTAAGATACGGAAGAGTCTTTGCTGCCAGGCAGGGATATCGTGGTCCATGCGCGGCAGAACCCAGGGGGGAGTGCGTTGGAAGAGGGTCAGGTGCGCCACCTGGGGCTGGATGCGTGGTACAAATTGGATCGCCGAAGCTCCGGTCCCGATCACGCCTACGCGCTTGCCTGCCAGGTCATAATCATGTCGCCAGCGCGCGGAATGGAAGAGCGTCCCCTTGAAGTCCTCGATCCCTGAAATTTGAGGTAGGGATGGCTCACAAAGCGGCCCATTTCCTAAAATAAGTATATCCGCCGTAAGCTCGCGACCCGAGGTCTGGATATGCCAGCGCCGCTCCTCCTCGCTCCATGAGGCGTCGAGCAGTTCACTTTCCCACCAGATATGCGGCAGAATGCCAAAGCGCTTAGCGCAAGCGCGCAAGTAATCGCGAATCTCGCTCTGTGGAGAATACATACGGCTCCAGCGCGGATTGAGCGCGAAGGAGAAGGAGTACAGATGGGAAGGAATATCGCATGCGCAGCCCGGATAGGTATTATCGCGCCACGTCCCGCCGATATCGCTGGCACGCTCGATAACCACAAAATCATCTTCGCCGCTCCGCTTGAGGCGAATTGCCATCCCCAGGCCCGAGAAGCCCGTCCCCAGGATCGCCACGCGCATATGCGCAACACGCGTACCATCCTCACTCTCGCGTAAGGTTTCCTCAGGGGCTGACTCTCCCACACCATTAGAACGTCTCTTGCGTGCGTCTTTGCTCGCGAACACCTGGAACATATCCTCTTGCCTCCAAGCTTGACTGCTGACCTGTCAAACGCGTTCTCAAGGCAAGTATACCATACAGCCGAGGGCAATTGCGTTATCTATATTCGCGCGGGGAGAGGAGAGATAGAAGAAGATATGATGGGAGAAGAGAAGCTACCGTGGGAGCGCGGGCGGATGTTTAATTCCGCTCGCGCTCCAGTATGCGCAGTGCTGTGCTCCTGAGGGGTCAGGAGCCGGTGATCATCTTGAGGCCTCCGGGCAGGTCCAGGTCCGCCTCAGAGTCGCAGCAGGTGGTCTCGCCACCTTTGAGGTGCTTGCAGTCTGTGTGAGCACCAATGCTGCACGGAGAGCAGGGAACCTGCTGGTTGACGAGGACCCCCTTCGGGGACTCCATCGACACGTGGGTCAGGTGGCCCTTCCCGAACTTGTCAGTCGGTTTCAGGGAAGCGCACATCGCACTCCCCTCCTTCCACTAATTGGAGCGTATCTAACACTGAGCAATCGGTAGAGTCATTCCCTTCAAGATGCGAAGGGAGGTTCATCATTCGAGGCAATGACTAATATGCCTTATGGTTCCGCCTATCCTCCGCGAAGTCTCAGCGAGCAAGATCACGGGGAACACACGGGGATGAACCAGACCCGGCCACCTGCAAGCCTGCATAATAAGGCTCGCACTTACGTTGGTGACAGACCGATAAATACATCTCATATTATACATTCATTACGGCTTTTAAAGCAAGCAAATAGGTGCATAGTTCAAGAGGAGAAAGATCGGCAAACTTTTGTTTTCGTGTATTCTCCCCAGTAGTACCTATTGCCCCCTACCCACTCGTTCTCGCTCATATTCTTGACGTTTTTTCTCCGAGAGCTATACACTGAAGAAGTTCTATTTACGCCAATTGCATTTACTATATTTATGGAAGGATCTTCTGTGTTATCTCCTATAGATCGTTTAACTATCATCTATGAAAACCTCCAACAATTCTCTCGCCCCTTCTGGACTCTCATCTCTGGTTCCTTTATTAATCGCGCGGGGGAATTTATTATGCCCTTTATCGCGCTCTACCTGACCTCGGAGCGCCATTTCACAATTAGCGAAGCGACACTTGCAATCTCATTGATGGGGCTGGGTTCACTGATGGCGGGGATCTGTGGCGGCATGATGGCAGATTTCCTGGGTCGGCGCGTAACCATCCTTGTGAGCTTGTTTTCGTCGGCGGGGCTGATGCTGGCACTGGGCCTCGCTGGGAGCCTGCCTCTGATTATCGCATTGGCGATCCTCTATGAGCTGTTCAGTAATCTATCACTACCCGCGACTACGGCAGCAGTCGCGGATATGGCACCACGCGGTAAGCTTTCTGAGACATATAGTCTGCATTACTGGGCGAATAACGTTGGCTCGGCTATCGGTCCTGTCATCGCGGGTGTGCTCGCGCCAATCTCATATCCGCTGCTCTTCCTTGGGGATTCTCTAACGACGTTCTTGTTCGGTATCATGGTCTGGTTTGGTGTACCTGAGACGCGCCTTCCTCGCAAGGCGAAAGCCGAAGCCAGTCGCGAGGAGCCTCTACACCTCCTCCACGCTCTGAAAGACCCCTGGCTCTGGAGCTATTCCTTGTTGGGATTGCTCTTCGAGGCTGTCTACTTTCAACATGTCACCACCCTGCCTCTTGATATGCTGGCGCACGGACTCAACCCGCTAGCCTATGGCTCAGTGATGGCGCTCAACGCGGTGCTGGCGGTCGCTGTGAGCCTCCCCCTTACAAGTTTCTTCAATCGTCGCTCACTCAATACATCGGTCGCAATCGCGGCGATCTGTCTTGGTGTAGGGATGAGCATCTTTAGCTGGTGGACATCCTATTTTGGCTATCTCGTCGGTGTGCTCATCTGGACGCTTGGCGAAATCCTCTACGACCCAATCTCCAACGCACTCATCACAGACATCGCGCCGAAGCACCTGCGCGGGACCTATCAAGGCATCTTCCAGACCGTACGCTCTGGCGCACTTGTGATTGGACCAGTGCTCGGCGGCTTCGCGCTACAATCCCTGGGCTCAGCCATCTTCTGGCAATGCTGCTTCGTCGTCGGACTCTTCGTCGCGGCAGGCTGCTTCGTCCTGGGTCGCATTCGCCGTACATTCAATGCGCGCCTGCCCCTCGCCACTCTTCCTATTGAAGCAACAGCCGGAGAGTAAGATCGAGACATGCGGATTCACAGAGCAAAAAGGTGAGCGGCCCGGTACAGGTACCGGGCCGCTCACGCAGACGAACACTCTCTCACTTGGCATCGCGCTCGCGTGGCCCAAACTTCAGCCGCACGATCCCAACGCCGAGCGCCCCGAGAGCCGCACCGCCGAGTTCGGTAGCAGTCACCCCCACTTCGGGAATGAGCATACCCGCGATCCAGCCGCTGACGCCCCATCCACCGGTGTTGATCAGCGCGTAGACGGAACTGACGCGCCCACATAAGGCGTCGGGAGTCTTGTGCTGTAGGAACACCTTCGTGCGCATGGTAGTGACGTCCAGAAGGAGAAACAAAGCAATCACAGCCAGAGCCTCCCACCACATGGGAAGCACCAGACCGTAGACCGCGCTGGCCCCACAGAACAGGAGCCAGCCAGACCCCTGCCGGAACCACCGCATCGCGAAGCAGGCCAGCAACGACCCCACAGCCTGAGCGGCGTACAGGACCGTATATGCCTTGCCCCCGTGCATCTCCTGCACGATGACCGGCATCGACGCGCCCACAGTGCCAAGCGCAAACGTCGTCACACAGAACAGGGTGAGCTCGCGCGCCGCCGAGTCCTTGAGGTGCTCGACGGCGTCGACCAGGGATTTGATCTGCTGCCACATCCCAAGGAGCGTGAGCCGCTCCTCATTCCTGGCGACCGGGTACTCACGCCCATACGGGCCGCGCCAGATCAACCAGAGGATCGGCACGAAGCTTGCCGCGTTCAACACGAAGACCCAGAACCAGTCGCCCTGGGACGCGAAGAGCCCGGTGAGCGCGCTCGCCAGCACCCAGGTCACCTGGCTTGCCTTGGCGTCGAAGGTCAGTGCGTCCTTTCGGTTCGGCTCCTTGTCGTCGGAGGCCAGCGCGTCCTCCCAACTCGGCTCCTTGCAGCCGGAGTTCGGCGCGTCCTCCTGGTCCGGGTTCTTCCATCCGACCAGCATCTCACCGACATAGCCTCTCTGCGCGCCCTGGTTGAACGCGCGCAACACGCTCGTCAGAGCGATGCTCACGTAGAGCGACCAGACCGGAACGACCTGGAAGCCCACCAGGACAGACATCACCGCCGCCAGCAGCAGCATCTGAAACTGCGTGACGAGCATGACCGTCCGGCGCGGATAGTGGTCGGCGATGACGCCTCCCCACAGCCCGAGAATGGCCTGCGGGATGCTCCCCAGAAGCAGGGAGACACCCAGCGAGACCGCGCTGCCCGTCAGCTCGTGCACGATCAGACCCATTGCCACAATCTGAACCCACGAACACATGTTGGATGGTTGCTGGAAGATTTGGTAGAGCGTGAAGATGCGGTCCTGCCTCAGGACCGGAAACAGGGATTTCACAACCCTGTATCCCTTCTCTCGGCGTTCGATTGGGAAAGTGCTCGTTGTGTCACACATGAATATGCCCGGTGCTACTGCTGCTCTGCCTCCCGGCAAGGAAGCGCGAGCCGATGACTCAAGCAGGCAATCTTACCAGGGAGCACGCGCGAGCGCATGCCTTCAACTTCATTGTGATGTCACTCCTCGACCATGTAAGCGGCCGCGAAGCGACAAATTAGGATAATATCAAGTATATCGGTATGCCAGTTCAGAAGCAAGAATACTAGGGTTAATATAGGGACAGTTTTTATATTTCCAACACATGAGTACGGTAGCGCTTACAGTGTGTTGGCTTGTACAAATCTTCCTTTGAAGACATTCCGTTCTCTCTACTTTCTCAATAATTCTGCGCATCTATATATAAAAACAACGAAGCAATTGCAATCGGCGCTTCATCATTACTATATATGGATATTACATTAATTGTTACCATCTATCAAATTTATAGTAAATTTGCCTTGATTTTTGCGTAATAATAATATATACTTCATACCATAATAAAGAGCATAGTAGTGCATCAATTGTAGTGTGTTCTTGCTATAGCATAGTGGTCATCCTTTTTACGGGAAAGATTCTCCTTGACAACAGAGCCGGAAGTGGGTGCATCGGTCTGTGTAGCAGCCCTGGAAGATGGTAGGGTTGTGAGAGTTGGGCTGATGTGATGTGGAAGATGGGTGTGTACTGGTGGAGGGGGCGCTAGAGAGAAGATACATCCGCTCACGGCTATATCTATACGCCTTATCGCATAAGACCATTGGGAACGGGAACACGGAGAGGCTCCGGATCGCCGCGCGTAGCGCTGCTGGCGATCCCGGAGCCTCTTCGCTTGTGCTCTAGTTGTGAAGGGCGTCGAGCTTGAGCTCGACGCTCGCGTTCCCCTTCCCTCCGTCCTTCACGCGGAGGAAGACGCTGCCCTTGAGGGGCAGCGGTTCGGTGTAGTCGTACCGCAGGTTGGCACCGGCCTTGCCGGGGTGATTGTCCCCCGTCGGGCCGTTCAGAGACACGACCGGGTCGGTCAGCTCGTTGCCGTCGAACTGGGCGTTGCCCTTGACGGCGTAGAGGCTGTCCTCGCCGACGGTGGCGCAGAGGTTGAAGTCCCCGATGTCGAGGTTGCTGAGAGACGCCACGGTGACGAGGTCGCCGGACGTGTACGTCTTGATCTGCACATCGTCCGTCGCGTTGTCCCTGAAGTTCCAGACGGAGCTGTTGTGCTCCTGCTCGCCCCGCTTGATCCCGGCGTCGTACAGCTGCATCGACGGCTTGTCGACGCCACTGATCTCACCCCTGAACACACTGTACTCGATCTTGAACTCGAAGCAGACCTCGCGGCTGCCCGGGTAGGTCGGGGTCTCCGGTGCGGAAGATGCCGACACCGACGGCGTCGGGCTCTCCACGACCTCGACGGACGTGTCCGGCGTGGGAGTCCCCACGATCACGACCCCGCTGGACGTGTCCGACGTCTCGGACGTGCCCCTCGGCGCTGGCGTGAGCGCGGTGACCATCGCGGCGATGAGGACGCCGACCGGGATGAAGATGAAGACCAAGCTGAGAACCTTGTGGTCCCAGAACCACAGGCCCAACTTCTTCAGGCCTTTACGGATCGGGTGCTTCTTCGGTGCGTTGCTGCCATTCTTCGGCACGATTTTCCTTCTCTCGAAGCGAGATGGTCAGGAAGAAGAACTGCTAACCTTTCTAAACTAGGAACGGGTCCGTGTACAAACCCCCACCACAATGTGATGCAGAGGAAACGGACATAGCTTATTACCCTCAAGTATACTATGAACTTCCACCTCCCGCAATCGAAAAACCGCACATACACTGTGAAATGCATCACAATTTATATGCTGATATATATGATTTCGTGTCCCTCTCCATACTGTGAACAGAGCAAGAAATCAAGCGACGATCTTTCGCCGCGTTATGAACTGGTCTCTTGCTTCCGTAAGTGTTAACTATTTATGTAGCGTCGCTCTCCAGGGCGCACGTCAAGGTACCAATAGACGTATGCGTCCAACGGAGCACGCAATCAGGAGGTAAATCCATATGCCACAGCAGCCAATTAATCCAGTACAGGTTGAGAAATGCCTCAAAGGCATCGACTATCCTTGCGACAAGCAGGAAATCGTAGAGTACGCGAGTCAGCATGGCGCGAACGACATGGTTCGCGACGCCCTGAACAATCTGCCTGACAAGAACTACGAGAACCCAACCGCCGTTAATAAGGCATTGAGCGAGGCTTCACGCAGCCAGCGTTAACACTGGCTTAAATACGTTGGGAACATGGTGCAAAAGAAGAGGACGCGACTCGTCGCGTCCTCTTCTTTTCCGTGGGTGATACTTTGGAATAGGTACGGGGAGTCTTGCCCCGTACCGACTCTAGGTGCTCTTTAACACCATTCGAATCTAATTCTCTTTTCCCCCGTAATATGTGTTCAGCGTGTTTCACCTATTTCCTTGACGCAACACGATGATACATGTTAACATTAACACATGTTAATACAGTTTTAACATGCTTGAGCGTAGATAGCGAGGGGCAGGAGATTGCTTATTTTACCTCCTGGCTCTCAGTGACTTCTTCGAAAGGCAGGATAACATGGTGACAGCGAATACGCGTATCGCTTCTACTCTAACCTCTCGTATACATGCGAAGTCTCTTACGGCTATTACTGGCTACAGCAAAACCGACGACTACCGCCCCATCCCCAAAGACATTTCTTCCCCTAATCCTGGGGCGGATCGCGCTCTCCTGGCACGCCTTCGGGCTCGCGTGCGCTAGCATCCTTGTTGATGAATGCTCCAATCTTTCGCGAGGCGTTGCTCAAGCTGGCAGCGCGCTGCAATCTCAATTGCACATATTGCTACTGGTTTCGTGATGCCTCGGTCTATAGTAAGCCTCCGATTCTGACGTCGGAGGCTGAAGCGGCTTTCCTGGCTCGCCTGGAAGAGCATATCCAGGCCCATGACCTCACTGGCTTCTCGCTCATTCTGCATGGTGGAGAACCTCTGCTCTTCGGAAAAGTACGCTTTGTCGCGCTGATGGACGCCCTCGATGCCATTGAGCAGCGCACCGGCTGCGTAATCTACCGTTCGCTCACAACCAATGGTGTCCTGGTCGATACCGAGTGGGCACAGCTCTTTCGCCTCTTCCGGGTGAGTGTGACAGTGAGCATCGATGGTCCCGCGCCCGTTCATGATCGAGCGCGCCTCGATTTCCAGGGGCGAGGCTCCTACACGCGCGTCCTGCAAGGGGTGGCACACTTGCGAGAGCAGGGGCTTGAACCTGGCGTGCTCGCGGTGTGTGATCCCGCCAGCGACCCCGCCGAGACGCTCCATCACTTCGTAGACGAGCTTGGCTTCTCCTCCTTCGATATCTTGATTCCCGACGCCACACATGACGATGCTCCCACCTCCATCGCGCCTTACTATATCGGTCTCTTCGATCTCTGGCGCGAGCATTATCGCCAGCGCGAGGTAACCATTCGCTATCTGCGGAGCGTTCTCAATGGTCTACAGGAGGAGAATACAGACGCGAGCGGCTATAATCCCGTGGGAACACTGACCGTCCTGACGGATGGTGCGCTAGAGCCAGTTGACGTGCTACGTATCGCCGGATACAATAGCACACAAACAAAGCTCTCGGTCCTGGAGCATCCCTTGCAGGCGTTGGAGGATGATCCATGCTGGCGCGAGGCTTACCGCGCGAGTATTGAGCTTCCGCAGGTCTGCCAGGAATGTGCTTTTCTCAAGGCATGCGAGGGTGGCTACCTGCCACACCGCTGGTCCCGCGCGCGGCGCTTCGCGAACCCAAGCGTCTATTGCTCTGACCTGAAGCGCATCTATGCGCATATTCGCGATATCGAGTTTACGCCTTATGCGAAAACCTGAGCACAGTTGTTGCTACGAACTTCAACCCTCATACGAGGGCACGGCGCTGCCGTTCAGGCAGTGTTGGGTTTCGCATAAGACTTCTGAGAAAGGATTACGCATGCCCTGGGGGAGAGATGAACCGCTGCCAATGGAGGAACTTACCGCCGTCGCGGGGACCTTTCGCCTGGGGGAGATTCGCGCCAGTGCCTGGGCAGGTGGCTATTCCAATAAGAACTATCTGATCGAGACCAGCGAGGGCGAGTTCCTGGTCAAGTTCTTGCTCAACCCCCGAATCGACATCGACAACGAAATTATCTATCTTGAATACCTCAAACGCACTTCTTTCCCCGCCAGTTACTATCTCCCTTACCAACCCGGGGTCTTTCGCTCGGAGATCGCGGGGCGACATGTCGTCGTACAACCCAGGCTCAAGGGTCTGCCTCCTGAGAAGAACGCCGAATCCTGCCGCGATATCGCCGCGCACCTTGCCTGCCTCCATAGCTTGCCTACAGAAGGATTGCCACCTACGCGCAGCAATCTTGGCGCATCCTACGTTGAGGATGCTCTGACCCTGGCCGGTAGCGTCTTCGACGCAGCGACGCTCCAACCAGTCACCAGAGCCTACCAGCGTCTGCAATCCTTTCCAATCACGCGCCTCCCCCAATCAATTGTGCACGGAGACGCAACGCGACATAACACGCTCTTCCATGCCGGGCGCTTTGTCGCGCTTGTAGACTGGGAAGAGGTTGGTATTAGCGCCTCGCTCATGGACCTGGCGATGTCTATGTTGAGCTACTGCTATCGCTATCGCGAGGGGACCGCGACCCTCGACACGGCTTTGCAAGCGGCCTTTCTTGACGGATATACCCACGTTCGTCCTCTGACATCGCTTGAAAACGATTGCCTCAATGAGGCTCTGCAATATATGGCTCTGATCGTCTCTCTCTGGGGCCTCCTGCAATTTGGGGTCTATTATCCCGATCCCTCCCTTCTGGATGGCTGGCTGCATCCTGCCCTCCAGTAATCCCTCAATTCCCGCAAGATCCCTCATAGAAATAATTCCCCAAACATCTTTTGTGTACCCATATACTCCTATTTTAGGAAAAATATGGCATACTCCCAAATAACTATGTTAATATGTTTACGAGATAAAAGAGCTGACAGGGGGGATAGCTTGGATAAGGGAATAGACGCCAGCCTTGGATTAGAGGTTGCCTTAATAACACTACAGCGTCTTCGCAAAAATGGCATACTTCAAGCAGAAGTTAATAGTTTACCTGGTATTCGTGGCAAATGTCGTTGTTCTATTGAAATAAACGGAGGCAAAATCGTTTCCTGCATAGTCGTCGATGCCACTGGAAAGAGTTTTACTATTGCGCTAGATGTCATTATCGCGACAGACAATAAGAAAGGGCCATTTGCCTGGAACTTTCATCCCAAGATAACATCACAGCCACAACGACCTCAGGCGGCTACCCCGCCAGCGGTCCAGGCTCCACCATACCAATTATCACCATACAACCCACCACCCGCGCCGTATCAACAGCAGCAGCCCACGCCATATCAACAGCAACAGCCTGCGCCATATCAGCAGCAGCAGCCCGCGCCATATCAGCAGCAACAGCCTGCGCCGTATCAGCAGCAGCAGCCTGCGCCATATCAGCAGCAACAGCCTGCGCCATATCAGCAGCAACAGCCTGCGCCATATCAGCAGCAACAGCCTGCGCCATATCAGCAGCAACAGCCTGCGCACCCACAGGTACCAAAGCAATTTAGTGAATCGATTTCGCCAATGACCATCCCAATTCCTCTTGTAAAGAGTTCCGATGTGATCTGGCCTAATGCACTGTCGACCAATGAAAAATTCCTCCTAGAGTGGTTGCTCTCGTTGATTAATGGTCAACGAAATGTAGCTGAAATTACAGACATGCTGCCACGCCTCCGCTTTGAAGACGTCAAGAACGGCCTTCTCTACTTGAGACAGCTAGGTGTGATATCGCTAATGGGCTGAGTTTATCAATACTAGAACGACATTGACATATTCTCTAAACGTAATGGAGTCGCGGAGACCTGGCACACTCTGGCTCTTCATGCTCCTTCGAGCGGCATGACCCTGAAGCATTTCTCGCGATATATACTCTATATATGCAGATAATTGAAGGGAAAATGAGAATGCCATGCCAGAGTTGAAAATGCTCACCTGCAAAACATTGAAAGAGAATATCGCGAACTACTCTCTACTTGAGATTATGCATCATGAGGTAGGTAATGGCCTGGCTGCCATTACGGGCTATACGCAACTTCTCTATCGAGCAACGCTTCCACTAGGTCAACCAGATAATGGCAGGCGTGAGTTCTATTTTCACGCGATCAAGGATCGCGAACAACGGCTCAACGACTTTCTGACGCAAATTCGTAGCCTTGCACTCCAAGCCCCCCATGCGAGATTTCTTCAGACGCTTGTAAAAACTGACCTTACTTCGTTAATAGAAAACCTTGCCAATCGACTTTCTCTCCTTTTCAAGCACAAACATATTGAAGTAGACCTACCTGGGCAGGCACTCTATATAAAAAGCGATCCCCTCTGGCTTGAGTTGGCACTAGAGCATATCTTCTGCCATAATCTCGCGGCCCATAGCGGCTCCCTTCCAGCACAGATCACACTTGGACGCAGTCATAATACCTTCGATCACGACGCAGCTATAATATGTATCTATACCAGGGAACGACATGCCAGACGGAGCACAGATATGAGGGGAGAACCATTCGGCACATGGTCTCAGACACTTGACGATAGAGATAGAGACCTTTGCATAGCATTATGCAAAGAGATCATTCAAGAGCACGGAGGCTATCTGTGGACTGAGCAGGGCGAGGGAAGAGTGGAGAGCGTTTGCGCCTCCTTACCACTGATACAATGTGAGCGCTTAGCACTGCATGGGTGATGCTGGTTGGCCCAAAACGCTAAGTCCGAAACTGAGCAAGAGTCAGAAGCGCAAAACGGCTGGCATCCCTCTTGCTCAGTAGGTCATGGTACCAATATTTCGCGTTTTTATGCCAGATGCTTATCCCCCCTCATTTCTCCGCTGACCGGTCGTGCGAGAAGTCGAAGGTACCTCGCTGGGGTGGTCACGATCCCAATCCTGCTGTGAGCGCTCGTTAAGCGATTCCGGCCTGGCTTTGAGTGCCGCCTTGATGCTCCTGCTCTGCTCATCGGCTAGTACCTCTTCCTCTCCGGCATTAATGGCCTTGATGACGTTACGCGCGACATCCTCTGGTCTGGACTTAGGCACTTTAAAATTAGCCGTCATATCGGTATCGATATATCCAGCATATACCCCTACGACTAACGTCCCCTGTCTTCGCAACTCTATGCGCACGCCATTCGTCATCGCGAACTCGGCTGCCTTGGATGCGCTGTATGAACCAACTACGGGATCGACATACCAGCTTACGACTGAGAGCATATTGACGAGCACGCCTCCACCATTCCGCTTGAGAACTGGCGCGAAGGCTCGACACATCGCCAATGTTCCCAGATAGTTGATCTCTATCTCCTGGCGCGCGCCATCCATCGATGGAGCCTCGATAAGAGGACTCTCGGTCGCGACGCCAGCGTTATTGATCAGGATAGTAATATCCTGGCATGCCTTCACAGCTGCGTTAACATCCTGCTCGTTCGTAATATCGAGTTTGATGGGCTGAAGTCGGGCATCGCTCACATCTGTAGGATGACGCATTCCAACGTACACTTTACGCGCTCCAGCGTCGAGCAAGGCCTGGACATACGCTTTGCCTAACCCACGGTTGCCCCCGCTTACCAGCGCAATCGAACCATGAACATTCATTGCTATAGCCCCTTTCTTCTTTTCAGCATAGCACTCCCAATATATAGAGGTAGTAGGCGTATAACACGTGCTATAGAAAAATGAGGGAGAGCAATCCACTGCCTGGATATCAGTCTCGAAAGATCGAAAGTGGAGCGAAAACGATAATCTGTCAGGTTTTACATGCAAATTGAGTCTTATAATAGTAGTGGGACATTTGACTCACTATTGCGTTTCCTGTAACGAAGGAGTGTGGTCTTATCCGAAAACCAACGTGCTGCCGTGGCTAGCGCTGGCGCGCTCAGGTTTTCGCGTAAGGAGTATGAACAGGAAGGCAGGGATAGCACAATGAGTACTTCGAGAAAGTGGTGGAGGAGTATAAATTTTGGGTTGTTCTCAATCATCTGGTCTTTGCTACCAATATTGATTGGAGGAGTAGGAATCGTAATCGCCGCCAATGGCGTGATAGCTGGCTTTCAAGCCTTTGAGTTTCAAAGGACACACCCCATCACACATGCGAAGGTGCTCAGTGTTTACGAGGAAACGTACACTGAATATGATTCACAAAATAATACCTCTTTCCAGGGCACAAAGATTTGCGCGGAAAACGTTCGCTATTCCATGAATGGGCGTGATATCCAGGTTAATGTGCATGCTATGCAGCATTGTGGTGTTCAGGTGGGAGATAGCCCCCAAATCGCCTACGATCCCAAACGGCCCTCAAACATCCAATTTGTACCTGCAGGCGATCCCCTCTGGGGGAATGTCCTTAATATCGTGCTTTCTATTGGTATTGGAGGCTTTTTCCTGATGGGGGCACTGGGTTTAATCTTCGGTCCATCGAGTCGGATTATGCGCATCGGCATATTCTTTTGGCTCCTGCTGGTAGCAGGCATGATCGCATTAACGATACTGGGCGCGATTAATCAGGGTCGGTAGGAGCGAGGAACCACCGCTTCAATCTGAGAACGAGCGTGCCTAATGCGAGCAGCGGTGCAGGGCCTCTCATTGTTCGGCGTAGCGGAGCATGGTGAGGGCATGTTCGCGGAGAGCGGTTCGGAGTTCGGGCGGATGATGGATAACAAAGGGAATATCCAGACCAGCAAGCAAGCTAGCCATCCAGGGAAGATCTTGCACTTCGCTATGTACAAGGACACCTCCATCAACCTCGGTAAAATGTCCCTTTGAAAGACGAGTCTTGCCCTGAGCTTCTTGGAGGGTCGTCTCTAGCCATACCTCAATCCGCCAGGCGCGAGGTACAGTGGCGAGGGCGCGCTGGACCTCGGCGAGGGTATCGAAATTGGGTGGGCGCTGGAAGGGCTCGTCCGTCACGTCGGCCTGGATGATGCGATCCACGCGCAGGAGGCGTCGCCTCTGGCGCAGACGACAATAACCGATGGTGTACCAATATCCGTCGTGTGAGACGACGCCATAGGGCTCAAATGTACGCTCCGTCGTCTCACCGCTCGGCGAGCGGTAATGTAAGTAAATACAGCACTCGCCCTGGACAGCCGAACTTAGAGCCATCACAATCGGGAACGAAGGGGTTGCATACGGAGTGCTATTCTCGAAGACCACGGTCTGCTCTACTGCCTGGACGCGCTCGCGCGTGGCTGATGGGAGGACACGCTCAATCTTCGCCAACGATCCCTCGAAGGCAGGCGAGGTCTGGGCGAGTCCGGTCTCGCGCGCAGCCAACAGACTTAAAGTCAAAGCCAGGGCTTCATCTTCGGTAAAGATCAAAGGGGGTAGCTTGTAGCCCGGTCTCAGACGATACGCGCCGTAGCGACCCCGCTCGGCTTCCACTGGGATGCCCAGGTCGATCAATGTTTCAATATAATCGCGTACTGTGCGCACATTGACCTCAAGCCGGTTCGCGAGTTCCGGACCTGTCATACGCCCGTAGGACTGCAATAGTTCCAGCACAGTCAGCACACGCGCCGTTGGACGGTAAACCACAAAACTATTCCTTCTCTAGAAATTTCCGCATTAAACAGGGTCAATATTACCATGTTTTGGCTATATACTCCAGATGTAAGAGCGATTGAGCCTGCAAGTAAAGTTACTAGAATAGGAAGAGATGTATGCAACAGGAGAATTATGCATCCGGCGCGAACGCCTTTGACTCGCTGATTGGTACCTGGAACGTGCATAATCGGCGTGTGAAGGGGAATTATGCCCTGCCCAATCAACCTGGAAACGAGCCTGAATGGGAAGAGTTCACAGGGCACGATAGGTTCGAACCGCAGCTCAATGGTCGGGCAGTTGTCGAGCACTGGGAGGCGACACTACCAGATGGAATTCAGGCGCTCGGGCTAAGCATCAAAGCCTTTGAGCCGGAGACGCAACAGTGGTCGATTATCTGGATCGATAATCGCAATCCCCTGGACTTTCAGCCTCTACATGGCACCTTTACAAATGGCGTCGGTACCTTCTACCAAGTTACCAAAACAGCCGATGGACAGCCACTGCATGTACGCTTTATCTGGGACGAGATGACGGCGACCAGTGCTCGTTGGCAACAGGCGTTCTCCTTTGATGAAGGTGAACAGTGGAACACCAACTGGATTATGCGCTTTACTCGTCAGGCTGCATCCTGAACATGATTAGTGTATGTTCGAATAGTTTGTTGTTTGCTATTCAGTTCCAGGAGATATAACAAATGGCGGAGACGAAAACTGCGGAGCAAGCTCTAACAGAATGTTGTTCTATCGTCGAGCTAAGGCAATACACGCTGAAGCCAGGGCGGCGCGATGAGCTGATAACCTTGTTTGAGGAGCATTTTATCGAGGGCAGGAACAATACGGTATGCGTGTAATTGGTCAGTTTCGCAAGCGCACGGACCCAGATCAATTCGTCTGGTTCCGTAGCTTTGCCGATATGGAAGCGCGTCGCCAGGCCCTTGAAGGCTTCTACTATGGTCCGATCTGGAAAGCGCATCGTAATGAAGCCAACGATACCATGATTGACTCGGATAACGTGCTATTACTCAAGCCCGCACGCGCCGGGTCCGGCTTCCAGTTAGATTCACAAAGCCGCCCGAACTTGAGTGGGCCAGAAGTTCCAGGTGGCATATGTATGGTTACTATGTACACGCTCAAAACTTCGGCGGACGAGCAATTCATCACCTTCTTTGAACAAAGCATCATACCCGCGCTACGCGAGGCTGGCTCTACCATTCAAGGATACTTTGTGACGGAGGATGCCGCGAATACCTTCCCGGCGCTGCCAGTGCGCGAAGGTGAACATATATTTGTCTGGGTCGCCTCTTTCGCGTCCTACGATGACTATCTCTCCACGCTGCGAGTTGGCTCTCACCGGACCACAACGCTTGCGCCCGCGCTAAGCAAGTGGTTAGCCAAACCTGAGGAGGTGCTAGAACTACTCCCAACCAGGCGCTCGCTACTACGCCACCACTGAGAAAAGGAGCATTCCCTGAAGAAAATTTTGCATAGAACTTTCTTCAGGGAATGTTCGGGAAGAAAAAACAAACTCACACCTATCACTTTTTGATAGGTAAACAAAACCAGAAGGTCGAGCCCTGACCAAGGATACTCTCTACGCCAACGGTACCTTGATGTTGCTCAATAAGAGTGCGACATATATATAAGCCTAGCCCCAGCCCCTTATCGGTACCGCACTGTACCGAAACATTACTGGCCTGATAATAGCTCTGCCAGATACGCTTCATGGCATCTTTTGAGAGGCCCGGTCCCTGATCGCGCACCCAGACACGAACCCATACCCCTTCTATATCCAGTCCAATCATTACTGGCTTGTCGGCAGGCGAATAACGCAGGGCATTGCTGACATAGTTCATCACAACCTGACTTATCCGGTTACTATCAACAAATACCATTACGGGAGTATGTTCCGGCAGATCAAGCAGGAGTGAGCGCTTGGGATGCGCGAGGCGCACATCACTGATCGTATCGCGCACAATAGCGACAAGATCGCACACCTTCAGGGAGAGCGTAAGCGTGTTAGAGGCTATGCGTGATACGTCAAGCATATCATTAATCAAACGGGTCTGCATCTCGATGTACCGTAGGCTATCCGTCAGGCTCCTCACCAGTTTGGTGAGAAAATTGTCAAGCTCAGGAGGAGGTGAGGGGCTGTTTTTGGTGATGCGTTCGAGGCGGCGCAGATTCAGTTGGATGGTTCCCTGAAGCGCGGCGAGAGGCGTTTTCAATTCATGGCCCGTCATCCCCAGGAAGAGATCTTTCTGGCGCTCTATTTCTTTGCGAGCGGTCAGATCCAGCACAAAACAAATGAGAAAAGATGTTGAGCTTTCCTGACGAAAGAGTGCGCGTCCAATAAGGGCGGGGACGTGTCGACTATCTTTGGCAATATATTCCTTCTCATAGGGCTGAGCGACGCCTGTCCTGACGGCTTCCTCAATGGCGAGCGCATCCCGAGCCTGGAATTCTGGTGAGGTTATCGAAGGCCATGGGATGTTGCCTGCCGCCAGGTCCTCACGTGTGTAGCCAATCAAGGAGAGGAAGGCATCATTCGCCTCACAGATGTTTCCATCCTGGTCAGTAATCATGATGCCGATGATATTTGAGTCCACGAAGCGCCGTAGCCGCTCTTCATTTTCACGGAGAGCTATTTCAGCTTGTTTGCGCTCATCGATATCGTGGAAATAGATTGAAAGTCCGTTTGGATTTGGATAGATATATGCCTCAACCCAACGCTGAAAGGTTGGATGAAAACCTTCACAGTGCTGTGCCTGCCGGGTTTCCATCGCCTTACGATAATGATGTTCAAAGTCCGTACCCAGGATTTCAGGCACGACCTCCCATACTGGCTTCCCCATGACCTCTGCCAGACTTCTCCCCATATATGCTTCCATACGTCGATTAACATACGTATAGCGCCATTGGTTATCAATACCTAAAAAGGCATCGGTAATGCTATCGAGGATAGTGGTAATGCGTTCGTTTGCCTCCTGAAGCTGGACTTCATGTTGTTTCAGATTGGTAATATCGAACGTGACACCAACAATACGAGTGACTCGCCCAGAAGCATCAAGAATGCCCTGAGCACGGTCTGTGAGCCAGTGGATGCTTCCATCAGGCCAGATGATGCGATAGTCCTTGTCGTATTCTTGTTTCTCCTCGATAGCACGCAAGTTAGCTTTGTGAACGCGTTCGCGATCATCGGGATGAACAGTGTCGAGAAAGAGCTGATAGCTAATAGGGGTCTCAGGCGAAAAGGCGAAAAGCGCCTTCTTCTGATCCGTCCATACAAGCTCGCCTGTGGTCAGGTTCCAATCCCACATACCCACCCCTGATGCCCTTAACGCAAGCTGCACCTGGACTTCACTCATTTCCCCAAGCGATGCATGCCCGGCGAAATCATTGCTATGGGTGGGCTTCGTCTCAAGTGTATTGGAGTCGCTGTCTTCTTTTTGAGGAGATTGCTCGTACAGAGACAATGTAATGTTGAACCTCCTCTATGCTAACACTAACAGGAATACTTTTCTTTTTGCTCCTCTCTTGTCGTTATAATACACACCACAAAAAGAGGGGCCCCATTAAGATGTAATACAATATGTTACCTCTTTTGCATTGTGTACTATACAAAAAAATCCAACGAAAGCGAACGATATGTAATCGGGAGGGAAAGCGCTCGCTCACGCAGAGCGCCTACATATTAGCGCCTGCGCAGGGTTCTTCCCCCAATCCAGGCGCGGCGCTTTCGCCTGCGCGGGGCTTCCTATCTCGCATTCTAAGGCGTTTCGTGCTACACTATTAATGTCTTATGCGAAAACCAACCCTCATTCGAGGGCGCGGCGCCGCTTGGTCGCGGCTAGCGCTGCCGCGCTCAGGTTTCCGGATAAGGTGTAAAGTGATTTCCCATCTTTCATTTAGCATACTCACCCATAGACACGACACTCGGCCGGCAGCCCTGGTAGGCGGTAGTAAGAAACTATAGAACCAGGCTGTAGACAGGAAAGAGAGGCAAGCGATGCATTTTAGCAGAGAGGCCGTTGAACGAGCACAAAGAACCATGGAGGCGACCGAAGTTCTGCGCCAGCACGCAGCAGTGATCGCCGATGCGTGTCAGGCGAAGGAGAGCGATCAGGTCATCGCGGCAATGGTGGAGGCGGATGGTTCCTTCGCTGGCACCCAGATCTTCCCACGCGCCGAGCTACAGGACAAGTTAGAGGTGCTAGAGGTACAGGAACAGAAGTGGGTGATGACACTCGCTCCCAATGCTTCGGTAAGCGAGATTGAGCGGAGATGCTCGGATATCCGCTATTATGCTAATCGTCGCCGCAACGCCATTCTGCGCCGACTCGACCAACAAGATAAGCAAGCATAACAAAGAAATAACTTCCAAATGGAGACGCAGGCAACAACACTGCGTCTCCATTTAGGAATAACGGGATCAGGTTGTTGCCGCTGCTGTGGCGGCGGCGTTGGCATCGTCTTGTATGATCTTCAAGTAGCGTGCCAGGATAGCGAGCAAGACCAGATCAGGCACATCTGTCGCGGCTGGCAATATGGTGACATTTTTCTTGTGAAAGGCTATGAGGGACATACCCTCAAGATTACGCCACTCCCATTGAGTTCCCCAAAAGTTTGTGTTCTTCCATTGATACCCATTGCCGGATGCGGTCCAGAGCTCTGCTTTACCTGACATCCGTGTATGTCCATTGGCAATCGTGTTGCCCTGGGTGTCGAGAACAGCAAAATCCTTCTGCCAGAAACCTTCACGACGTATTGTCCATTGACCTTCAGGCGTCCAGGCATCGTATGCGCTTTTGAATACGCCCTGCTTGGCAAGTGTCGCCAGAACCTCATCCCCAACGCGCAATTCATACACTCTCTGGAAGATGTTCGGCTGCTTCCACTCTAGAGGCTGGCCCATAAAATCGCGTATGTCTCTCGTTGCCATCAATTAGCATCCTTTCATCTTCTTAGGGACCCATGTGTTACTCATCTCTCTATCAGAATAGACGCATCGCTTTAGCATCACTCAAATTCGCAAAATCTGCTAGAAGATCCGGCGCGCGAACGGGATGCGACGCAGCAAGTAGGCGAAAGCGAAGCAGAAAGCGATTGAGAGCGGAATCGCCAGCGCGAACTTGCCTAGTGTGGGTAGGGGCAGGGCGTGAAGCAGGTATTCGGCGACACAGACCAGGATGAGCGGGTGAATGACGTAGACGGCGAAGGCTTGCTCACTAAAGATGCGACTCACGCGCCCTGAGCGGTTCCACACGCGGCGAAAGAAAACGATCATGCCCAGACTCATCCCCACACCCATGAGCGATTCCCACAGGGCATAGGTGTAGACCTGCCAGTGCAGACCGCTTACGAAGGCATCTCCACCGCTCAGTGAGAGCGGGAGGAGGATCAGCATAGAACCAAGTGCTACTCCCAATCCGACCTTACCCTTCGCGCCCGACACGGTGCGGAACCAGTCGTGGCGCGAGGCGAAGAGTCCCGCGATAAACAGGGCGATGTACTGCGGAAAGTTTGATGGGATCAGGTTCACATATGGGATGGTCCAGCCAAAGGGGACCCAGATGCGCGTCACAAAGACGGCTACGGAGAGGGCCAGCGTAAAGAGCAGGATGGTTCGATAGGTGAGTGGCTTGCGCTCGGCGGGTGCGTTCACGGTTCGCGTGCGGGTCAGCCAGCGATAGAGCACATAGACGCAGTCAAAGACCAGCAGGGCTTCGGCGAACCAGAGCGGCCCGGTGCCAATGAGTTCGATGCCATTGTGGGCGATAAAGTCTCCTATCGGCTGGGGCGTCCCCGCGCCAAGGTAGAGAGTCAGGCCTTGCAGGACAAAGGTGAAGAGTACCAACGGCACGCCCAGGCGCTGGACGCGGTCACGCAGGAAGGCCCTCGCCCCCTTGCGCTCATATGAGGCAGGGGTGAAGTAGGCCGAGATCAGGAAGAAACTCCCCATAAAGAAGGACTGGTTGAAGAGGACAATAAAGCCCAGCAGGGCGCTCACTAGCGGGTCCTTCGTTGGATCGATATAGTACCACAGTGGTGCATAGATGTAGGTTAAGGCGAGGTGGTGAACAATGACGAGCATCGTCAGCACTACGCGGATATGGTCAATGAAGAAGAGGCGCGCAGGCCGATTCGCGATCTGTATTTCCTCTTGTGTCTCTTCAATAGGTTGTGTGGTTGTATGTTCCAATGGAAGCGACATGGTGAATCCTTTCGTTAGTTTATGCTTTGAAGTTGACTTGAGAGACCCGCCAACCCTTAGCGGCCTTACTGAATCTTTTCGATAGTCACGACGGCGATGATGAAAATGGCGAGAGCAGCAGCCCCGAAGCCGATTGCGTTTAAAAGCATTCGCCAACGCCACCTTTCGGTGGCTGGGTTATATAGTTGCTTTACGAAGGAGCAGGTATGACGCAGGAAGGCAGAGAGCCACGGGAAGCAACAGCCAGGAGGCCAGTCCCACAGCCTTTTGATCCACCATCCAGGTGAAGACGTTAAACCACAGACCATAGTAAGTGCATATATAAGAACCAATGGTGCCGAGTAGCAAGGCGAGGCCTCCGCCGATGAGCATGCCATTACGCCCGGTGCGCTGATAGAGACAGGCGATGGTAAAGCCCAGGAAGAAGAGAAAGACCATACTGATAAAGTAGATCCAGCCTTGAGCCAGTAGCGAGCCATCATTTAAGAAGGGCAGGTGGAAGAAATGCAGGCGTAAGAACCAACCATTTGTCAGGTAATACTCGATTACCGAGAGCAGCAGGACCACCAGTGCCTCGATAAGACAGACCGCAAAAGCGACAAGCGCTGTCCCTACAAAGTAGTCAACGCGCCTGCGTCCAAAGCCCAGGACGAAGGGGAATGTGCGAGAGACAAGGATAATGCCTACGATGAGCATATATATGAAGATCCCCGCCAGACCACCGGTATAGATGCCGGTGTCCGTCCGCGCGAAAAGGCTGATGATCATGTTAACGGTAAAGGATGGCAGGACGATCATAACCCAAGGAGCCAGCAGCCAGTAGAACCAATCCTTAGCGTGCAAATGCAGAATACTCTTTAAGCTATTCATTAAACTTCTACCGCCTTTCTGGCGATCTGGCTTTTACCTGTCAGGTGAACGACCAATTGTTGAAGTGAGACGGGAGCGAGTTCCAGCCCAAGCGCTTCTGCGTTCCGCCGCTCGCTCGCGTCCAGATGCCCCAGGATCGTAACTTCAGCCAGCGAGCCAAAGGACTTGCGCCCAAGTGTCTGCTTGTCCGCCGTGAAGGTATCGATCTTTGAGGCGGACCCGACGAGGGTAAAGGCTTGTTCGCGCAGGGCATCGGTCTCCTCATCTATGATGAGGCGTCCCTGGTCGATGACCAGAACGTGTTCTAGCAAGCGACTTACTTCGTCAATCAGGTGCGTTGAGAGGACGATGGTGCGAGGATACTCAGCATAGTCCTCAATCAGCCTATCGTAGAAGATGCTTCGCGCCACCGGGTCAAGACCCAGGTATGGCTCATCGAAGAGCGTCAGGGGAGCGCGGCTAGCGAGACCAACAATAATCCCAAGCGCCGAGCTCATACCCCGCGATAATGCTTTGATACGGCGCTTCGGGGGGAGATTAAATTCTTCAACCAGGGAATAAGCATACGCACGATCCCAGTTGGGAAAAAATGATACCGCGAGATCCAGAATGTCGCTGACACGAAAGTGGTCAGGATACTTCTGGCTCTCCTTTACAAAGCAGATTTGATTGAGCACTTTGCTATTCTCATACGGCTGCTCGCCAAAGACACTTACCATCCCACTGGTAGCGAAGGTCTGTGCCGTGAGGATCTGCATAATGGTGGTCTTGCCAGCCCCATTGCGTCCGAGCAGCCCATAGATTTTCTCAGGCTCAACACTGAAACTGACGTTATCGACCACGGTAACGTCACCATAGGTCTTCGTCAATCCATGCACCTCAATGACATTGCTCATGGTCAGTGCTCCCCTCTCTCAATCATGGCGACAAGCTCTTCAGTCGTAATATTCAACTTACGCGCCTCTTGCAGCATAGTAACAACATATTGCTCATAGAACTGCTCTTTACGCTTACGCAATAGCTGTTCGCGGGCGCTAGTTGCTACGAACATGCCAACGCCGCGCTTCTTGTATAGGATGCCCTGGTCTACCAACATATTGACCCCCTTTGCCGCCGTCGCCGGATTGATCTGATAGAAGGAGGCGAACTGGTTGGTAGATGGTACCTGCGACTCCTCTGGCAGTTGTCCGTCGAGGATGTCATTCTCGATCCGTTCGGCAATCTGCACGAAGATCGGTCGATTGTCATCAATAAAGTATGCCATAGTTCATCACTCAACTGGTTAGTTACTCATGTAACTAACTATACAAGCAAAGAAGCTCAAAGTCAAGGGGGTGATGAGATGTGGATGGGAAGAAGCCGAGAGGAGGACACCACCATAGGAAATACCGCTGCTGATGCTATTTTACAATTTGAACCCGGAATTTTTTGAGCTACGCTCTTTTCTGGTTCTTTATAAAAGGAGGCATCAGCAGCGGCGTTCCTAGATAGTTATATCGAAGAGTTTGGCGAGGGTCGCGACATATTCTTGCTCATTTGACAGGCTGCGCTCTTCGCGCCTCCCCTGAAGGGTAGTTATGAGTAGCAAATCGCTGAGGGTGAGGCGTCCATCTGGCAGAGCCAAGGAGCAGACCCGCTTTTTCGTGAAGCCCGAATCGGGCGACGTCTGATGGTAGTGACAGCGAGCGTTAAAGTCCGAAAGGGCACGGGGCTGGAGCGTAAAGCGGTATTGGGGCTCAAAACCAGCCCCGTCGCGTTGCCGCAAAATCCAGTAATCGCCCTCTTCTATCAGTTGATAGGTGTGACCATCCGCGCCATCTTGTTCAACCTCCAACTCCAGGCGAAGTGGCAGCCGAAACGAATCGCCGAAGCCCACATCAACCAGCCAGTCCGAACCCGCCAGATCGTGAACGCGTAAAGTCAGGTGGTCGAAGTCTGGATTGTAGCCCCCGTCTTGCTTCTGATTCGCCACTCCCGCCGAGAGCAGCGTCACCCGAAAGCCAAGCTCCCTTAGCAACCAGGCGAAGAGGCCATTCAGCTCATAGCAGAATCCGCCACGCCTACGGCTCACAATCTTATTGTAGAGCACCTCCTCATTCAGGACGATAGGCTGCCCATAGTGAATCGAAAGATTCTCGAAGGGCACAGCAAGCATATGCGCTTCATGTAAAGCCTGTAGTGTCTCCAGATCAGGCGTAAGCGGCCCCTGATAACGAATGCGTTCGAGATAGTCCTGCGTATTCAACGGCTTTCTCCTCTTAAGCTGGCACATGTAGCAACTTCTTAATCTGGATGAGAATTGACAGAGCCTACTTTACCATAGCGACCTGAGTTGCCACACTGAACAAAGGTGCAGGATTGAGCCATCCCCAATGGTTTCATGACACCATTCACGCTACTCATTTGCTATTGCTACTGGGCTAGGTGCGTTGGCTACTCTAAAAGGAGAGGGATTAATGTAACCTGTAGAGAAGGGAGCAAGCATTGTTGAGAATCGCACTCTTTGGCGCGAGCGGTATGGTGGGGCAGCGTATCGCACGTGAAGCATTGAAGCGTGGGCATAGCATTACCGCTATCGTACGTGCCTCCACCTATCTGACGATTTCGCATCCACGCCTGGAAGTGGCAGTAGCGGACGCGAGTGTACCCGCCGATGTAGCGGAGATCGTTCAGGGATATGATGTCGTTGTCAGTGCGCTTGGTCCCTCAGCGAGCGCGCCCGCCTCTACCTTTGTTGACCTGACGCGCTCGCTGATCGAGGGAGTTGGACGTTCAGGTGTTCCGCGTCTCATAGCGGTAGGAGGGGCAGGGAGCCTGGAAGTTAAGCCTGGGGTTCAGTTGATGGATACTCCCGACTTTCCTGAGGACTTGCAGGCGATAGCGCGCGCGCATAGAGAGGCCCTTGCCTACTATCGTCCGGTCAACGCTTTCGACTGGACGGTTATTAGTCCCGCCGCCAATATTGAGCCGGGTCAGTGTACGGGCCATTATCGGACCGCGACAGATCAACTTGTCACCAACGCGCAGGGTGAGAGCAATATTTCTGTCGAGGACTTTGCCATCGCGGTCCTCGACGAACTTGAGGAGCCTCACCATAACCGCCAGCGTTTCACAGTTGGCTACTGACCGTAAATGATGGTCGTATTCGTGCCACACCCCTCCTGGCTACAGCCCCCCGTCACCGACAAGCACTTCTCTGCGAGCAGTGAGGGCAGTTGTTCCATTGCTAAAGCAAGCTGGGATCGACCACTAGGAGGCAAAAATCGCCCCGTGTGAGTGATGCGTCTCTGGCACTGAACAGTGTCGGTTCGGTGGGGCCACGCCTGGCGTGGCCCCACCATCCTTTATACAAAGCTCACTCTCAGAAGCAGGCTCCATGAGAAGTAGGTGTCTCTTTTTTTCTTGTTGGTGCGTTTGCTTACTCATCCAGCCAGAGGATAGCGCTGACACCGCGAGGATAGTACAGGCTAGCGCGTGCGATTCCTGCCACTATCTGATCGCTCCAGGCATAATAAGCGCTCTCGGGACGTGTCAGCCAGTGGACATGCGCGGCGTCCGCGACCGCCATATGTTCATCATGCGGCACCTGGAATATCTGGCGCGCGACATACTGGCAGAGATAGATCTTGCTTAGCCAGGAATTGTCGCTGGTCGATGAGAGCTTCCAACCTCCATCGGGGAAGAGGCAGGTCCCTGGTTGCAGCACTGTTTCAAGATGCGTTGCCAGGGCTCGGATATATGCCCCAAAGCGTCCATCCGCTTTCAAGACCTCCCGATTCCCTGTCACATAGGGGAAGATCAGGCCCTCGATGGCGGGAATGATACGCGAGGTGTTGCCATCCTCAAAGACGGCGGGAATATAGCCATCGGAGGTGAGGTGGTCCGCGACCGTGTTCGCGCAGCGTTCGGCCTGAAGTCCCGCCGTTTGAGCCGGATCTTGCATCCCATGCTCCACGAACAAGCGCTCAAGTTGGACATAAGCTGCCCAGGTCTTGCTCGCGATATAGATGTTGTTGCGCGCCTGCCCCAATGAGGTGTCCAGGCTATCATAGGTCGTGATCTCGCCCTTACCCATGGCTCGTATGGAATCCAGGCCCATCAGGCCATTGCGCCGCTCCGGCTCAGGATCATCACGATTGAGCAGGCTATTAAAGCAGGCGATGAGCGTCGCCATGCGAGACTGTAACCATTCCTGATCCCCTGTAAGGGCCACATAGGTTGTCGCGCAACAGATCCAGTTGAGGAGTTGCTCGGTTGTCATATAGGAGAAGCAGCCATCAATAAGCGGCTGTTCATAGGACGAGTAGTGCGCGGGGGAGAAGGTGTTGCCTATACCCATATCGTGCGTGAAGCTAATACCCCCTGGATACTCCATTCCCTCGCCGGGGAAGTGAACCCGGTCCTCGTAGCTATAGCGCTCGACGTACAGATCGAGCACATTGCGCACCGTCCAGGGGCTGAAGCGCAACTCATAGAAGAGTTGGTCAGCCGTCAGGTCGAAGGTATTCATCATGCGATACTCACCTTCGTTGACCACCCACAGTGGCTTCCCATCTTGCTCAAGGAGTTGTGTGCTCCCATAGTAGCTATGGATCGCGTGAGCCAACATAAAGCGCTGATCGGCGCTCAGCTTGGTTTGCGACAGAAACCGATTATCCTCACGACAGGAGGCGATGAGCTCGTCAATATGCTCTAACGCGTAGCTCGCGACCGCTTCGAGCGTGGGGAAGAAGCGCGTATAATAATAACTCGTATCCAGGTTAGCCGTCACGATCCCGGCCCGATGGAAGCAGAGCGCGAACTGGTAGGTACGGCACTCCCCGGCGGGTACGTCCATTATCAGCGCGGCGCATGAGCCCAGACCAAAGCCCCACTGCTCCGGGGGCCTGCTGAGAATCTCTTCCATACCGAAGTGTTGCGCGGAACGCAAGCCCTCGCCCTTGCCCACTATACCCAGGATGCGCCCCTGCCCGATACCCACAATCTCACCGCCAGTCGCGACATCCAGGCGGCGCATTGAGCTGTAAGGGTCACTGCCCTGGAAGCCAAAGAAGGCACGCCGTAGACTGGTTCCCTCTCGATTATCGATGCTCAACTCGGCGAAGACAGCGGGCAAGATGGCGCGCTTGACCTCATCCGCGCCTGCTATCGCCGGATCAGGCAGCAAGCGCGCGGGAGAGTAGATACTAAAGCTCAGATCTCCTGCTCGCCAGCTATCGATAGCAACATCAAACTCGCGCGTGATCTGCCCCTGCGCGAAGGGCCTGACAAGTTGCGTGCTCTGAGGCTGTTCGCCCTGCTGCTCAACACTGTAGCGCTTGCTCTCGTCCTCCTCCGCCGCCGCGAAGAAGGGAAGCGCCTCAAAATAAGACTCATCGCGCGCCTGGAGGCCAATATATACATTCTGGTTCGCGGGTCCGTCTAGCTCAAGTCCTAGCCCGCCCTTCGCGCCAGGGAACCCCAGCGTAAACGAAGCAAAGGCTCCGATTGGCGAATGGTGAGCGTTAAAAAATGTCTTCGACACAAGACTACCTCACACGTTCAAAGTGCTGATACGAACACCAACGCCGCCTGACCAGCGGCTAGTGCTGGCGCGCTCAGGTATTCATACAAGGATGCTTCCAAAACTGCGAAAGAATGTGCCCCACATTCTCTAAATAAGCTCATAACGAGCGACACACGTTCATACTACATTACCATGCGCCAGTTTTGCCAGAGTAGTGAAGGCAGGCAGCAACTATTCAGGTAGAATGCAAGACTTGCATGTGGCTCAGGGAATCGGGTAAGCTGAGCTTATAGATCGAAATGCCCGGACAGGCGCCATTAAGAGCGCGCCAGTATAAGGTAAAAGCACCATTTTTCTGGTGAATCTTTGCAATCAAGTAAAGTTAAGTCTACGTAGCAAAGGCGGACCTATACAGCAACACCGCTTTCGCGGGTGTTGTACAGGTCCACCAATCTCTGAAAACTTCCCTCCCCTACCGCTTACTTATCTCAAGCGACCGTTGCCATAGCCAGCCCACGAGTGTGACAGCCAGGACGAGCAGGGCGCAGACAAACAGAGCGATGGGCGCGCCATAGAGACCCGCTAGCCAGCCCGTCAGGACATATCCTAGTGGGAGGCTCCCATCGAAGAGGAGTACCTGGATGCTCATGACACGCCCGCGCAGGTGGTCAGGTGGCAGCGCCTGAAGCGTCGCCATAGATTGAGAGGCGAAAGCCGTCTCCACAAAACCTACACACGCGATGAGCGCCAGCGACAGCAAATAGATCCGCGAACCCGCGAAGGCAATCTCTAATCCACCAAAGACAAGCATTATGATGAGTACGCGGCGGATGCTGGCCTTCTGATTTCCCCAGGCTAGCCAGAGCGTCGAGAGAAACGCGCCCACCCCAAAGGCAGCCGAGAGGAAGCCATAACCAGGAGCGCCCTCATTGAGTACGTTGGTCGCGAAGAGCGGCAGAATTACGTTAAAGTTTGAGCCGAAGAGCAGCGCCAGGCCCACAACCATGATGAGCAAGAGAACAACCGGGGTTATCCGAACATAGCTCCATCCCTCTCCGAGGCTTTGCCAGGTACTTTGACGCTTTTCGCTGTCAGGTCGGACCTGGGCATGCAGTTCGCTACTCCTCATAAGAAGGAGGGCGATGATGACTGCCAGAAAGCTGACCGCGTTGAGCAGAAAGAGCATGGTCACGCCGCTAGCAGCGATGATAATGCCTCCCAGGCTCGGCCCAATGATGCGTGCCAGGGTAGTGACAGAGGAATTGAGCGCGATAGCGTTCGGCAAATCCTCGCGCCCGACCATCTCAACCACAAAGGCCCGGTTCGTGGGGAAGTCCAGGCTATTCGTCAATCCAAGGAGCAGGGCCAGAACATAGATATGCCAGACCTGGACCGAGCCAGTATAGATCAGTAACCAGAGCAGGAAGGCCTGAAGCATTGCCGCCGACTTTGTAATGAGTAATACATGCCGCTTGGGCCAGCGGTCAGCGAAGACACCACCAAAGAGCGAGAAGAGCAGAATGGGAAGCGCCTGCAAGGCTCCGACAAAGCTGAGTTGCCAGGCATTATGCGTTAGTTCCAGCACCAGCCACGCCTGACCGATGCTCTGCATCCACGAACCCAGCACCGATACGATCTGTCCAGACCAGAAGAGGCGAAAGTTGCGCTGCTGCAAAGAGGTAAAGGCGCGTGACATTCCTTCCACCCATTTCCCTGCTGACGGTGTCTCCGGAACCACTTCGCGACCCAGATCTGTCTGCTTCTGAACGTCAGCCGAATTCTCTGTCATGCACATGGGCCTTTCTAGTATTTATCAAGTCATATTTAATCTATAACTACCTGCATAACGAGCAAAACACAACAATATCGTCGTGATTCTCAGGCCAACAGGTGAGGTTGAGAGTATATCGGAGGCAAAAACAAAAAACATCGTCCATATGGACGATGCCAGATCCTTGACAGAAGTGTTATAATTATGATGAGAAATAAGGCCCCTTCCATCGGGCGCTGCATATAAATTTCTACTATTTGTTAACCCTCCCTTCTCCCCCTTTCAGATAGCTCGACTTCTGCGTATGATTTCGAGGTAGGTCATCAGGTTCTCTGGCTTCTGCATATTCGTTATAGAAAAAGAATGGTAGAGAGTAGTTACCACTGATAACGAGAAACTTTGAAAATATTTATGAGGAAGTGAGTATGTGCAGAAATATCAGGCCACTCTACAACTTTGATCCACCGACGACAGAGGAAGAGCTTCATGCCGCCGCGCTGCAATTTGTGCGCAAGGTAAGCGGTTTCAATAAGCCCTCCAAGACCAACGAAGCCGCGTTTTATGCCGCCGTTGACGCCATTACGGCCATTGAGCAGACCCTTTTAAGCTCGCTTGAGACAAACGCTCCCCCACGCAATCGCGAGGAGGAGGCAGCCAAAGCGCGCGAGCGTAACGCGCAACGCTTCGCGAGAGGATAGAATATCAACGACATCTTGAAAAAAGTTTTCGCGAAAACTTTTTTCAAGATGTCGTTGATCGTCGGCACACACGATCACCCATATGTAGCCGTGTCGCTTCAGCAGCGGCTTCCCTGCGGCTCCTGAGATAGTAGTCCCTCTTTCATACGCATCCTCAGACGGTATGTTACAATAAGGCCAACAATTGTCCACAGCGAGGAGGCATGAGTATAATTTCATGACGTTAGAGGCTTCTACAAAGACAAAAGTTCTGCTGGATACTGACATTGGTAGCGATATCGATGACGCCATTTGTCTGGCTTATCTGCTGGCTCAGCCCGCGTGCGATCTATTGGGAATTACAACCGTGAGTGGCGAAGCACAGAAACGCGCGATGCTCGCTAGCGCCCTCTGCGAGGTTGCGGGTCGAGATGTGCCAATCTATCCCGGTATTGAGCGCCCGTTGCTTTCAGTGGTTAAGCAGCCAACCGCGCCGCAGGCCGAGGCCCTCGCACGCTGGCAGCATAAACAGGACTTTCCCCAGAACGAGGCCATTACCTTCCTTGAACAAACTATTCGCGCGCATCCCGGCGAGGTGTCTCTGCTCGCGATTGGCCCCATGACCAACATTGCTCTGCTCTTTGCGACCTACCCCGATATCCCCTACCTGCTCAAGAGTCTCGTGCTGATGTGCGGACAGTTCGCGCCCTCTGGTCGCGAGTGGAACGCGCTCAATGATCCCTACGCGGCTGAGATAGTCTATCGCGCTCCCGTCGCTGTGCATCGCTCTATCGGGCTGGACGTGACAACTCAGGTTCGTATGCCCGCGTCCGAGTTCCGTCAGCACTGTGATACACCTCTCCTGCGACCAGTATTGGACTTCGCCGAGGTGTGGTTCCAGCAAAGCGAGACAGTAACCTTTCATGATCCTCTGGCGGCGGCGACAATCTTTGACCGCTCGCTATGCTCTTTCTCTTATGGCAATGTCTCCGTCGAGATCAAGGACGAGGCAAAGTCCGGACAAACCTACTGGCAGCCAGGCGGCATCCAGACTCGCCATGAGGTCGCGCTCGCCGTTAATGTCGAAGGTTTCCTGAAGCATTACTTCGGTGTCTTCTCCAAAAGTAAAGATTAGATTGCTTGAGGAGTGAGCACGGCGCAAACAGCACGCCATGGGAATAAGCTATCAAATAAATGTGAGCCGTCGAAAAGGAGTCCCGACTCAAGCGACGCGACTTCTTTTCGCGGTGTTCCGGCTTCCTTTCGACGGCATTCCGCAATTTGACCATGCGCGCACTTTCAGATATTGGAATATGGTATTATGCGTATAATGAATAGCTAGTGAACGTTGATTAGTCGGTCATAGTTTGTTATGAAAAGCATTCACCAACACCGAACTTCGAGGTAGCGATCAATTAGCTTCGGTTTCCCAGGGCTGGAAGGATTACCAGAAGAGGGGATGACACATGCGAAATGATAACGCGTTCCCACCAGGGCCTAGAGGCTTGCCCCTGGTAGGGAATATACCAGGCTTCCAGCGTGAACCCTTAAAGTATATGAGCGATGTACGCGCTCAGTATGGTCGCATCGTCGGTCTCTCGCTCGCGGGAACGCCGGTCGTTTGTGGCTTCGCGCCTGAACATGTCCTGTACTGCCTTACAGAGCATCCGCGTGACTTCATCTCGCTTCAGAGCCAGAATCACAGCAATTTGCGCGAGGTCCTGGGGGATGGACTCCTGACCATCGAGGGCGATTACCACCGGCAGCAGCGCAAACTGGTGCAGCCAGCCTTTCATCGCCAGCGCATCGACCAGTATGCCGATGTGATGGTAAAATATACGCAGGAGATGCTTGAGGAGTGGAGTCCGAAGCAGGAATTAGAACTCTCTTCAGCTATGCAGCAACTCACCCTGCGTATTATCGTCAATACCCTCTTTAGCGTGGAGGAGTTCAGCAAGGTTCAAGAGTTGAGCCACGCCTTCACGGCTGTAATTGGTCGCCCCCCTCGCCGGATGCGGGCCCGCTTCAGTCCCTTCGCCCTTATCGACCGCTTCTCGCGCCCCCAGAAGGACTATGTACAGGGTAAACATGTTCTCGACACTTTCGTCTATGGCTTGATCCATCAGCGCAGAACCGAGGGAGGCGACCGGGGAGATATCCTCGATATGCTGCTCACGGCACAGGAAGAGGGGCATGGTATGAACGACCAGCAGGCCCATGATCATATCATGACGCTGGTGGCGGCGGGACACGAAACGGCACAGAACACGCTCTGCTGGACCTTCTACCTGCTCGCAAAAAATCCCGATGTGCGGGGCAAGCTCTTACAAGAGCTTCAAAGCGTGCTTGGGGACCGCGCTCCTACGGTCGCCGATCTACCAAAATTGCCATATCTCGAATGGGTCATCAATGAATCCTGGCGTGTCATGCCGCCTGCGTGGCGCATTGGACGCCGCGCGACACGCGACTTCGATCTGAACGGCTACCATCTCAAAGAGGGAACTATCGTCCTGCTCTGCCAGTGGGTGACGCATAACGACGCTGAGATCTGGGGCGATCCCCAAAATTTCCGTCCTGAGCGTTGGGACCCGGCAAAGGGCGAGAAGGTGCCGCGCGGGGCTTACTTCCCCTTCGGGCTCGGCCCTCGCATCTGCATTGGTATGCCCTTCGCGCAAATGGAGACACGGCTCCTGCTGGGAACTATCCTCCAACGCTTCTTCCCCGAGCCAGTTCCCAGTCATCCCATTGAACTAAAACCCGGCGTTACTCTGCGTCCCAAATATGGCATGCGCGTGACCCTCAGGGAGGCAAGCACTAATCAAGCGCTAGCTCATAGCTGATTTTAAGAGGTGCCGCGCAATAAGATGCTTGAAATGGGTGCGCACTCGAATTGGCATAACGCCTGTGGGCTTGCGAATAAGGGCCAGTGCGAAAACGCTGATTCTATGCATGAATGCCCATTCGGGAATGACACGGAGGGGGAAGCTTTCCATATCATTCCTGAATGGGCGTGAGAATGCCAGTGCCTGTTCCGCGAACTCAGGTGGTTATTTTTTCTCTGGCTGGTAGATAAGAGCAAGGGTCCCGGCACTGACCATCTTGCTGCTCACAAGCCGCAGCTTCGTCGGAGGCGTCCCATCTGGGAAGAACCGCCTTCCTCTTCCCATGATGTAGGGCACAACTAAGAACCGATACTCATCGATCAGATCAGTTCCCATTAGCGAGTGGACCAGGCTCGCGCTGCCATCGATAATGATATCTTTCCCTGGCTGCTGTTTCAATTTGGTGATTTCTTCCACCACATTTTCTCTGATGATGGTAGATTCTTTCCAGGGAGCGCTTTCGAGCGTGGTCGAGACCACACATTTTTTCATCCGGTTGAGGATTAATCCAAGAGTATCGGTTTGTGTGGACCAGCCCGGCCAGAGCATTTCATAGGTGGTCCGTCCCAGCAGGTACACATCGCCTTTCGAGTACTCTTCCGTAATGTATTCTATCCGACTCTCAAAATCCACAGCAGCCTCATCGGCAGGGGGCCACCAGTGATCCATCGTGTCCGCGTCAAAGACCCCATCCAGGGTCATCCACGCCTTCACCCAGAGCTTTCTCATAGTTATTCTCTTTCTCCTGTCTGATAGAGACCAGACCTGTTGCGAACAAATATACGCTACCACCTTGCAAAGAAAAAAACTTCTCCTATCTTGCTTTCCTCACTTCCATCCAGGCATCCACGCCCCAATATTTTCGCGCGCCCCATTGCTACCATTAGTGTAGGCGTGATAGATTAAAAAGAATGGATGTACTTTCACCAGAACGGCAAGGAGAAGAGATATTCATGGCAAACGTATTTGACCAGACAATACGTGCGAACGGCATTGATATTCACTACTACCGCATGGGCACAGGTGATAGTAATAAGCCTGCCATCGTTCTGCTGCATGGTGTGACTGATAGCGGGGAATGCTGGCCCCTGGTCGCGCGCGATCTGGCGGAGGAGTACGATGTAATTATGCCGGACGCACGGGGACATGGGCAAACGCAAAGCGGCATCAGCGCATTTTCTTATGAAACTCTGGCGCGTGACGCCATCGCGCTGATCGAGGCCCTACACCTCGACAGGCCATTTGTATGGGGGCACTCTATGGGCGGACGAACCGCGCTCAGTGTGGCACATATCCTGAGTAATGCGTCCAGTCCCGCTCTACGGGCCGTCGTACTGGAGGACCCGCCACTCCTTGAGACCACAAGGGAAGGACAGCCCCGCAACTGGCAGTGGATATTTGATGTAAAGGCGCAACCCGCTGAGGAGCGCGAGGCACGCTGCCGAGCCGATAATCCACAGTGGGCGGAGGAGGAGATAGCCCCCTGGTCCCGCTCGAAGGAGCAATTCTCGGTTCAAGTGTTGGAGCATATGGAACCAGGGGATCTCCCCTGGCGCGAATTTCTGCCAGGGATCACCACTCCTCTCCTCCTACTGACGGGAGAGGTCGAGCGAGGTGGAATCGTCTCGCCAGAAACCACGCGCAAGTGTGCCGACCTCTGGCTCAAGGGCGAGGTCGCACACATCGCTGGGACAGGGCACAATATCCACCGCGAAAGCTATGAACCGACTCTGGCAACAGTCCGCGCCTTCCTGAAGAAGTATCACGCCTAGCTTTTCTCTGGGAGAGGCGCTTGCATCCGACGATTGAGCGCCTCTCCGGCAGGTCGCCCCTCGACTAAACGCCGCAGCAGATCCAGGCTCTCCGTTACGGCTTCGTCCCCAAGAATATTGCCGAACGCGGCATAAAATTCCGCCTCAACGGAGGCGACCCGCTCCGCCATCTTCTCTCCCTGGGGAGTCAGAGTCAGCGTGACTTGACGCCCACTCGTCTTTGAGGGAATACGCCTGATATGGCCCCCTCGACCAGCCCATTCACCAGGCGGCTCGGACTGCCACCTTCACATATGAGCATACTGCCAAGCGCAACAAGCGACAACGGTTGACGTTCTTGAAGTACCCGCAGGACCTCCGCCTGAGAAGAGGTAAGGTTCAGGGGGCGCAGGGCCTCGGTGAACATGCGGTTACCCTCACGCTGGGCAGCAAGTATAAGATAGCGTAATTCTTCAATCGGTTGCATGCTTCTCCCTACTATATCTTCTGCAAAAACCAACCCTCATACGAGGGCACGGCGCCGCTGTCGCTGCTAGCGCGCAGGTTTAAATTGGTGGTAACTCTCGCAAGATGTGCCATCAAGCCCGTGGCAATGCGCTTTGAATGGTAGTTCATTGCTGAACTTCTGTCAAGGTAACATGACCTCTCCCTCTCTCTACCCTTTGCCGTGCTCGTTCCCACGCCACAGCTCATCTACGCGTTACAAAAACACCTTTTATATAAATCGCTATATCATTTTTCATCTATTTGCATTTTTTGTTTATCCATGCTATACTTACTCCTAGTGGAATGGGATCTGGGTCTTGTTTCTTGTTAAACTCCTTAGATCACGATAATAACGATGATAGTGCGTCCATTGTAATGCGACTATCCCCTGAAATAACTGGACTTATGCCGCTCCGGCGGCCCGGTGGCACATATGGGTAATGTTGAAGTTGGGATGAGAGGGGTTTCCACCATGACTATCACTTGCATTGACAATAGATTTCTAGAGATCACACATTTCACCAATTCTCCATTCTCTTATCGCTTCCCCTTGGCGAGCAAAAAGGTTCGCTATGCCACTCGATAACCGCAAGACAAGCCACATTCAGCAAATGGTGAACAAAAGCTTCACCGGACGCCAGAGAAGCGTCGTTCTGGTCACTAATAGCGCCGGAAGCTATAGCTATAACGCGCAGGCGGTGGTCTTCCGACCAGATCTGGCAATCGATCCCCAGATACCCGACCAGGAGGGGCAAACCCCACGTGCACGCGTGGATACGGTTATGCTCGCGCCCCTGGGGACTAGTTTCGCTGGTGTGGTGCTCATCGCCGATACGCCAACCGCGACCGCCCTGGCTGTACAGACATCTCCAATATATGAGATTGTCTCCTGTGTACCCGCTGGCATCCTGCCCGGAGGGACACATCTGCGCGTCTACCTGCGCCGCCTGCGCTAACGTGACACATCCCCTCCTTTTTAGATGGAGAGTGGTTGAGCGGCGCTGTTGATACATATGTCTGCATATGAGATACGCAAGCCTTCTAATGTGTAGCCATTCATTCGCCTGAGCGTAGCCGCCTGAGATGGTCAGATTTGGCACAACACAAACTCGGCTTGAGTTGGAAGCATGTGGCGTCGAAGCTAGCCGCCGCACAGGCGGCGTTGGCGAATGCTTTTTAGAACATGTTATAAGGGAAAGCACATAATCTTATGAGCAATACAGAACAGCCAACATCAAACCTACCTGAACCATTCCGCAAAGCATTTCGGACATCACGAACTACGAATACGCGTCCGCGTCGCGTGCGAGGTTCATCACGCCTGCATTTCGATCCACTCCAACCGCTCTTCACGCCCGAGCTACCGAGCGCGGAAGATATGGGTTTTGAGGATGAGTTGGAGATGGCGCTCTGGCTGGGTATTGAAGCAGAGCCTACGGAACCAGAGCGGGAGCAGGCTCCCCGCTGGTATACCCTCGATAACCTGCCCTATGTACCAATGGAGCAGATGCTCGCGCATGAGATGCAAGAACGTGGCTGGCCCCTGCGCTCCTTCGAGCAATGCGTGCCAAAGAGCACCGTCGAGTACTACGAGGCTCAAGAACTCCGACATGAGCTGATGGAGATCGAGAAACAGCGCAAAGCCAACGAGCAGGCATACCAGCGCAAACGCGATATCGATGATCAGGAGTCGTGCGCTTGAGTCATCCGGCGCGCGACCCGCGCGAGGGGCAGCATATCACCATCACCGACGCGCGTATAGTTGAGCGCCTGTCGGACTCTCAGGAGAGTGGACATGCCGTGCGGGTGACGGTCATCCAGGGTGGGCGCTCCAAAAACGGCTATGTCTATGACGACGCGGCGTTACAAAGCATCGCGGCGCTTCTGGAGGGCGCGCACGCCTATGCTGATCACTCACGCGAAGAGGCAGACATACGACCTCGGAGTGTGCGCGACGTGGTGGGCTTCTACCATGATACAGCCTTTCACGCGGGCGCGGATGGAGAGCCGGGCCGCGTTGATGCCACGCTCCACATCTTCGAGGCTGCTGGCTGGCTCTGGTCCATCATGAGCGAAGTCTGCCAGCTTGAACGTCCCGAATTGATCGGGCTGTCAGTTGATCTCCTCGGTAGCTGGCAGGTCAACGAGTCCACGAATTCACGCGAGATTACCGCCATTCACGCACTCAACTCATGCGATGTGGTGACGCGACCAAGCGCCGGGGGCGGTATCCGTCATATCCTGCATCACGATTCCACGTCTACCATGCCCAATGGAGGTTCTTCACCTATGGCAGAGCAGCAATCAAACGATGAGTTGTCACAGCTTCGCCTTCCCCACCTTGAACAGGAATCGTCCAGAGCTCACCACACCTTCGAGCCCTCTCAGAAACCAATATCACTCAAGGAGCAGCGCCGGCAACTTGAGCGCATGCGTCAGGATATTCAACTTCAGCAGTGTGACCTGGAGCTTGAGCGTCGTCTGCAAGAGAGCATCCTCCCTGAACCGATCAAGGCTCAGGTGCGGGGGCGCTTCAAAGGCCGTCTCTTTGAGGAGAGCGAGCTAGAACTTGAGCTCACCTCGGCGCTCGATCTGATGGCCCAACTCACGCGCGATGGCCTCGTTCGTGGTCACGGCTATGAGAAAATCCAGGTAAGCGGGATGGTCAGCGAGGCGCAGAAGGTCCAGGCCGCCTTCGACGCGATGCTCGGTCTGGAGGTCGATGCAACCCGCTTCGGCAATATCCGTCCCTTCAGCGGCATTCGCGAGGCCTATGGACGCGTGACCGGAGACAACCACTTGCGCGGCGGTATCAGCGCTCAGAGTCAGCTTGGGCTCCTGCCCTCCGGCCCCTTCGCCCCTACTGGCTACGTCAGCGAGGCCGACCTCTCGACGGCGAACTTTGCCTTCCTGCTGGGGTCAAGCATGAATAAGCGCCTGCTCAAAGATTATCAGGCCTGGCCCGCCGATTGGCAGAAGTTCGTGATGGTGACTTCCATCAAGGATTTCAAGCAGCAGAGCCGCGTGCGCATGGGGGCATTCGGCAATCTCGCTATCGTTCCCGAAGATACCCCCTATCAGGCCCTCTCAACGGGCGATAGTGCCGCCGTCTATGTGGCGCAGAAGCGAGGCAATCTCGTTCCCATCACCCGCGAGGCCATCATCAACGATGATCTTCAGGCCATTCGCCAGATACCAGCCAAGTTGGCTATCGCCTCGGCCTACACTCTCGCCGAGTTCGTCTATGGCTTCCTCAGTGGCAACCCGGTCATCTACGATGGTGTAAACCTCTTCGCGGCTGGTCATAACAACCTTGCGGCCTCCGCTCCTCTCTCGACGGCGACCCTGCAAAGCGGTGTCACTGCTATGCGCGAACAGAGCAATTCAGCAGGCAAGCGCCTGGGTCTGCGTCCACGCTTCCTGATTGTGCCTCCTGAGTTAGAGTGGTTGGCGATGATTCAGACGCGCTCGGCGAACATTCCTGGCAGCAACAATAACGATATCAATCCCATGCTTGGCTACGTCCAGCCTATCATCTCGCCCCAGTTAAGCAACACAGGCCAGTGGTTCCTCGCCGCCGATCCGCGCGAGGTTGACACCATTGAGATCGGCTTTGTGGGCGGTCAGGTCAATCCTGCGCTCTTCATTCAGGATCAGCCCACGTCGGGCCAGAACTTCACCCAGGATGTCATCACGTATAAGATCCGGCATGAGTACGGTGGCGCGGTCGTCGATTATCGCGGACTCTACCGGGGCAACTAGCATTTGGAAGGCTCATATGTAGGCGCGACGCGCGGGGAAAGGTTGCGTAGGTTCAAGCTCCGCGCCTACATATGGCGGTTCGTCACGGATATGATTGGAGGACGCGAACATGACCAGTTATATCAATAGTGATGGCTCGGGCCTTATCGGGGCACTTGGTCCGACAAACTTTGGTCAGTCCTTACGCCTGGATGCCAGTGGCAACTTGCTCGTCTCAGGCGGCAGCATCCAGAGCGCGATTCAGAGCGGGAAGGGCTTTGTCGCTACTACGGGTAAGCAGAACGCGAGTGGGGCAATGATCGTCGCCTTTTCGCTCTACAACAATAGCGCCGTTGGTGTTCTGCTCTACTCGCTCACCTGCCTCTCAAGCAGCGCGAAAACGCACCAGTTAACACGCGGGACCAGCAATCTTGCCCTCGGCAGTAATGCCTATGTAAGCAATACCAGCCTGGGCGGATCAAGCTCGTCCCTGGCGCTCGGCAGCGTGACCTATGCCAATAGTAATCAGGCAGTCAGTGGGACGCCGCTCGATGCCTTCGCCACACCCACGACTCAGCCCATCGAGATACTCAGTCAGGGTAACTCTCTATACCTGCCTGCCAGCAGCGGCACCAACCTAACGCTCTACCTCGACCTCGCCGCCGCTGGGGATTGGAAAGTCACCTACAGATGGATCGAGATCTAAGGTCTTAGGAGGACACACATGCTCAACGCGATGGAATTGGCCTTCGGGCGCTTCGGCAGCACTCAGAGCAGCCCCATTGGCACCTATGTCAACATGCGCACGCTCGCCTACTATCAGCAAGCAAGCGACGGCGTGCTTCCTTCCGCTGGCATCTGGCATCTCGTTAGTACAAACGCGAGCTTGCCCATCGCCACGCTTGCCAGCACCATCAACACGGCTCTGGGTAGCGCTTACACCGCCGCTAGTTTCCACGCCTACAGCTCCGGAACCGATGCCCTGTCCGCTAGCCAGCTAGGCCAAGTCTGCAACGATGCATAATACTATCGAACATTTGTAGCCGCATCGCTTCCGCAGCAATGGCCCCATATGTAGCCGCGTCGCTTCCGCAGCGGCACTCTAGCAAAGGAGTACACAGGATGGCGCATACGATCAAGCGCGGCTTTATCACCAGCTTCGACAAGAGCACCTATACCTGCTCAGTCTACCTTATCGAAGCGCAGACTATCACGCTTGATAACGTACCCGTCGCGCTCCACGTTGACGCGACGAGCATGCTCAATGGGGCGTACTGCGCCGTCCTCTTCTTCGATGAAAGTAATCTCTCGGAGGCTATAGTTTTCGCGAGCTATACCAGCCCGACAAGTGGCAGCGTTCCGGCTTATCCTCCGGGGCGCATGGCCTTTATCCCAAAATACAAGCTTCAGGATGGCAATATCAGCACAGGCTCGGCGACGATCCAGGCGGGAGGCATTAATAATATTCCCGCTAGGGCCAACGCCATTCTCTGCAATATCGCCATCAGTAGCACCACCGCGACGGCCCAGGCGACCTTCGGTCCTCCCGGCGCGACCACCTGTAGCATGGTCGTTCAGGCCGCGAGCAAAGAGCTTGATATGAGCTGTCTCGTTCCGCTCAATTCCAGTGGTCAGCTTGGCGTTACCGTCAGCGCGACCACCTACGTCCTGATCTACGTCTATGGCTATGTGATGTAAAGGAGCGCCCCTTTCCTTTGTGTGAAAAGGGACGCTCCCGCCTGAAATAATGACCTGAAATAACGAAAGGACTTTTCCCATGACAGACTCGCCTTCCAACCACTCTGGCAAACAACCCTATTCAACGCAATACTGGATCGAGCGCCTGGGGGAGAAGGTTGACGAGCTACTCTCGGGCATCGAAATCAGCGAGCTGACCAGCAGACAACGCTTGGAATTCGCCATCAAGTACCTTGGCGTGCTCCAGAATTTCCAATCCATAGAAGAGGAAAAGGCGCAACAACCGCAAGAGAATGAGCATGAAGCGCGATTGCGGCTAGAGCATATTAAGAGTCTAATGCGTAGTCGAACAGCAGCTTCAGCCGCTAGTACACTCGATGAGATGAATGATAATCAGGAAGCATAAAATCGTACATTACTATAGTACTCACTTGTTTTGCGTAATCAGTAGTAAAATGGTATCATTGGCTTTGCACCAAGGAAATTGTCAGGTTGAAGTGGATAAGGAGAAGGAGAAGGAACTTCATGATTGCCCTTGTGCAAGACAACAACGATCTCGCCTATGTGCTCGAAAAATTTCTCGAAATGGAGCACATTCCCGCTACCAGCTTTCCTAGCATGATCCATTTTCGCCGTGAGCAAGATCAGGTTTTCAGCCTGCTCGTTGTTAGTAGTGATTGCCTGCTTAAAGTAGGTATCCCACTGGATTCGCTGCTCTCTAGCCCCGTACCAACCCTGGTGACCACCGCGTATGACGAGGTCTCCGATTGGTGCAGCGAGCACAATGTTCCCTGCTTGCTCCTACCGTTTACGCTTCACCGCTTTCTCAAGTGCTTGCAGCTCGGTCCCACCCAGACCATCTAACCACCGAGTTGCAAGCACTTTTACACACCCTTTTGCCTATAAGAAGCACATATACAAGCGCACAGCATCGACAGCCCCAACGCATGCTGACGCTCTGCAAGCGAGCGCCACGTCTACCCGCTTACATGTGCGCTATCAACTTACGGCTTATACAAATGAAGGGATGGTAGTGTGGAAGATCAATATCGGATGGCGACTTCCTGGTTCGGGCGCTTACGCGAAAGCTTCGTTAAACGAACACGCCAGCGCATAAAAGAACAACATATCCCCTCACTCTACCCATACACGGCAGGCCCTGGCGAGGACGACTACGCATGGCGCGGCCTTTCAGATAATCTCTCACCCAAAGATTTCGTTCCCTCCGCCTACCTGGAGATCCACAACCAGGCATACGAAGCCTATCACACCAATCCGCTCGCCTTCTCCATTATCGAGACAACAACAAGTTTCGTCCTCGGGCGCGGTGTGAAACTCGATGCCAGCCATACACGCGTTCAGTGCGTCCTTGATGACTTCTGGCAGGCAAACCAGATGGACGAACGCGTCTACGCCATCTGTAATGAGCTTGCTCTCTATGGCGAACTCTTTGTGCGCTACTTCGTTAACCGCTTCGATGGTAGCGTCCGCGTCCGTCTGACCGATCCCTCGCTTATCGATCAGATTGAGTGCGATCCAGAGGATATTGAGACGCCGCTTCGCTTCCACCAGCGTCCACTCGATGCCTCCCCCGACGCCGATGCCGGCACATGGTTCCGCGCCGGAGACCAGATGCAGCACTTCGCTATTAACAAGGTCTCCAATGCCCGGCGCGGTAGCCCGGACCTCGCGCCTCTGCTCCCCTGGCTGCGCCGCTATAAAGACTGGCTGACCGACCGCGTGCGCATTAACAAGTTCAAAGGAGCCTTTTTGTGGGACGTAACCATACGCGGCGCTGACCGCAAGACCATCGATGCCAAACGTATGGAGTACGCGACTCCTCCCCCTCCCGGCTCCATCCTCATCCACAACGATAACGAGCACTGGCAAGCGGTCCAGCCAGCCATCAATGCCAACGACGCGAAAGAAGATGGACGCGCCCTTCGCCTGCTCATAGCCGCTGGCGCGGGTCTGCCCGAACACTTCCTGGCGGATGGCAACAATGGCAACCGCGCCACCGCCGCAGAGATGGGAATGCCCACTCTACTCAAATTCCAGCGCCGCCAGCGTGTTGTGAAACATATCCTGCGCTCAATCCTCGACCGCGTGCTCGCAGAAGCCCGCCACGCCGGACGCCTCGATGCCAGCCTGGAACTCGCTTACGAGATTGTCTTCCCTGAAATCGACCTGGACGATAATCAGCAACTCGCCACAGCCGCGAATACGCTCGTCCAGGCGCTCACCAGCGCTCGCACGCAAGGCTGGCTCAGCGATGAAACCGCCATGCGTCTGCTCTTCAAGTTCGCTGGTGAAGATGTCAGCGTCCACGAAGAACTCGCCCGCATCCGTAAAGAACAGGGGCATGCGCGTGTATAACCACTCCGCCATGAGTGGCACTCACCTCCCCGCCGCACTAGCGAGACACCGAACACAGTAGCCATTGATATGCTGGTTCATGAACCCTCATGGGGGTGGTTCGATAACCGGCGAATTACACGCGAAGAAAGTGCGTGGTAGGTAGACCTGCGTACGATACTGCCAGTGACCCGGTTAAGCAATCGAAAGTGGTTTGCGAAACTCTGACAATGTATATAAGCTCGCCGAGCATCAACAGAGTAGTTCTGCTATCACAGGAGATTGCTTGACCAGGGCCAAATTATTTTCGCGTCGCACCAATATACAGCGGGATACTCCAATGATGAGAGTATCCTCCCGCCATTATTCTTACTCCTTACGCGGAAACCACCGCCGTTAGTCGCGACTAACGGCGGTGGTTTCCGCGTAAGGCCTTAGACTTTCTTGAGAACAACAACAGGAATAATGCGAGAAGTATTTTTCTGATACTCCCCAAACTCTGGTGCTTGCTCGACGGCACTGGCGTAAAGACGATCACGTTCTTCTCGCTCTGGAACCGTGGCATGGACCTTGAAGCGCTCAGTTCCCACTTCAATCCAGGTCTCGGGATGAGCCAGGATATTGTGGTACCAATCGGGATTGGTCGGCGCGCCACCCTTCGACGCCATAACAACGAAGGCATCACCCTCTTGAATATACCCTAAAGGGTTGATACGCGGCTGATGACTCTTGGCTCCGATGGTGTGAAGCAAGAGAATGCTTTTGCCTTCGAGTGGACCACCGATCTTGCCTCCATTGGCGCGGAACTCCTCGATATTATGAGTGTTCCAGTCATCGAACTGCTTCTTCATCGCGTCCCGTTCATTGGACTCAACAGAACTACTCATGTGTTATATCTCCTTTAAATGCGCTCATGTATGAGGAAGTCAAGAGCTAGCCAAGACAATCAATCAGCCGACGGACCTGATCCACTTCAGGAATACATGGAATGAATATCACTTCATCCGTTCCAATATCTTCAAAAGCTTTGATTTTGTCTTTCACAATCTGTGGAGAAGATATAACGCCAGCCGCCATCATTTGGGCCATTGGACCCAGGGGCGCATGATAATCAAGGATATACGCGGCGGAGCGTGCGGCGGAATCTGGCCCAAGTCCAAAGAAGGCATCACTCACCAGGCGCGGTTTTCCTGACCTCTCCCCATGCTGCCAGGCCTGTTCAGCCATGCGGAAACATCCACTGATCATTTGAAGGTCACCACCACCTGAAACATAGCCATTGCCCCACCGTCCCAGGCGATTGATAGCGGCAGGAGCGAAGCCACCAAGCAAGATTTCAGGTCCACCCGTCTGCACCGGAGTGGGACCAACTGGCCCGGTCTCCTCATCATACGGCTCACCAGACCACAGACGCGTCAACTCTGCAAGCTGCTTCTCGAAGTGCTTGCCTCGTGTGTGATACGAAGCCGAGGCGACGCGGTAATCGTCTTCCCGAATACCAATACCAAGCCCCAGGGTCAGACGACCATTGGAGAGAACGTCCAGGGTCGCCATCTGTTTAGCCAGAATGCTTGTGTTTTGCAAAGGGGCCGCAAGCACGCTTGTTAGCAGCCGCACCCGCTTGGTTTCCCCGGCGGCAACCGCCAGAGTCATCAGCGCATCAAAATCTTTGTAGGCCAGGCGATCCGGAACCGCAAGGCTAGAAAATGGACCTTCATCGGCAAGTCTGGCCCATTTTCGGATCACCTCGCCAGGAACGTTAAGAAAGGCCGATGGGAGCGCAATTCCTATTTTCATGGGTACCTCCATAAACCCTTGAAGAGTCTTCTGAGTAAACTATCTACTTCCTCAAGAAGACGAAACTGGCTTATACAATGGCCAACACCAGTATGCCGCAGGCATGCTTACCTTCTTTTGATCCTTGATCAATTACTCGCAATTATAGGAGGGTGACGGTCGAGTTTACATCGTTAAAACTGATGATTGTCCAATCAGCGACTCTTTTCCCAGGAGTTAGTTATTTTTGACGATGCTTGGACAGTGATTGAACACTATACTTGGGACAGGACGCATTCATAACAACGATCGCGGCACATTTTCTCCTATGACAGTGATGGAGCCAGAGGGATGCGTGGCACTACTCGCAGGACCATGCAGAGCTTATAAAAGCGTGAGATGCATATAAGAGAAATGGGCGCTTCACAGTCAATTTGTTAATCGTATGCGTCTGGTGATACTATCGTTCATCTTAGGCAAAAAACACAATAATCGGCTTTTTTAGAGCACCCTCATGGAGGTAAAAGGTACTGATGGACAAAACGATAGAAACGCCCAAGCTCGATTTCCAGCCCTTTCAGTCCCCATTCACTGACAATCCTTACGCTTACTTTGCCCAGGTCCGGGAAGAGCAACCCATCTTTTATAGCCCAACGTTTAATTTCTGGTTCGTCTCTCGCTACGACGACGTTGTACGGATTTTGAAAGATCACCAGGCGTTTACCAATGCCAAGGCGTTCGCTTCCCCTTCCGAGTTGATCCCAGAGGCCAAAGAACTTTTGCGCGATACCATGTTCGGGACGGAATCCGGTGGATTGATCATGGCTGATCCGCCAATCCATACCCGCCTGCGCCGTCCGCTTACCGCAGCTTTCTCCGCACGTCGCGTTGCCAAGCTTGAGCCAGGTGTGCGCGAACTGGTATCAAAATTGATTGATGAATTTCCCAAACAGGGCCAGGTGGATATTGTCGAGGATTTTGCTCACGCTCTGCCGCTTCACGTCGTTTGTCATCTGTTCGGTATCCCACAGAGCGAAAACACTAAGGTACGTGTCTTGAGTGACGCGCTCATTGATTTGCTCAATGCAGCCGTCACGCCTGAGAAGCAAATAGAATACGCTACCAAGACCGTCGAGCTCTATAAATATGTGCTGGATATGCTGGAAGACCGGAAACGGAACCCGCAGGACGATCTCCCTTCAGCCTTGATCCAAGAAGTCGAAAAGGAGCAGTCCCAGACGACCATCGCGGAGCTAGCCGACGTCCTGGTCTCAGTGCTTGTAGCCGGCTTTGAAAGCACGCAGTATTTTATGGCTGCGTTTATTGCTCTCTTGCTCAAAAATGTTGACTGGGAGAATCTGAATGAGGACCCCAAGCATTTGAACATGCTGGTAGAGGAAGGCTTGCGCCTCTGCACTCCAATTCTTGGCATCATGCGCTACGCGACCCAGGATGTGGAAGTGAGTGGTGTGACAATTCCCTCTGGTGCGCTCGTCTATACATCCTTGACCTCCGCCAACTATGATGAGCACCATTTTGCTCATGCTGATCAGTTTGATCCGCACCGTGAACAGAACACTCGTCACGCGACGTTTGGGCAAGGTATTCACTTCTGCATTGGAGCGCCCCTGGCTCGCGTAGAGGCACGCATCGCGTTAGAAGTGCTGCACCAGCGCTTGCCTCATATGCGCCTGGTTCCTAATCAGCCTATGGAGTACCGTGACGGACTCGTCCTGCGTGGTCTCAAACATCTATGGGTTGAAGTGGGCGAATAATGACCTCATAGCCTGCGTTTCTGGTCCTGGAGGTCCAGGAGCCGAAGAAACAGCCGTTGACCCGGTCATGGCAGCCAGTCCGCTGCTGGTTAAGAGCTCTTCGGGATATCGAGCGATGCCAGGAGCCGAACAAGCCGGGTCAACTTTCCTCTTAGAAAGGATTTTGACGGATGCTTCAACAACCTGATCGAGGTGCCGCTGACCACATCTTCGCGGTTTATGGTATGCTCCTGGACATGTACTTTTCTATGAGCCTGCAAGAGATCGTGCATTTGAAAGTCGCGGACCACTTGAGCGAGGGCCCTCAATCTGTAGAAGTGCTCGCGAAGCAAGTTGGCGTACAGGCAGACATGCTCGCGCTGCATATGCGCACTATGTGCAGTAAAGACATTTTTGTTGAAATCGAAGAGGGAGTCTTTGCCCATACAGAAAGATCACGCTATCTGCAAACCGATATCCCTTGTTCGCTAGTAAGCGTGTCCGAGCTGATACGCTCAGACTCGCAAAGGGCGGTGTGGACACCAGAGGCGCTAGCTTACTCCATACGAACAGGGAAATCGGCCTTTGAGCACATTCTTGGAGAAAATCTCTGGTCCTTCCTGGGGACGCATCCGGAGGATCTTGCCATCGCTAATGGTGCCGTGGTTACGCTTTCCGATTCGCTCAACGAAGTAATCGCTGAGGTTTTGGATCTGACAGACCGCCGTTCATTCGTCGATGTTGGTGGAGGGGATGGAAGCTTCCTCGCGACCCTTCTCTCAAAGTATCCAGAGACGACAGGCGCCTTGCTCGAAGTTCCTCCAATGATTGAGAATGTAAAGGCTCAGGAATTCATATCAGAGCTGGCTGGTCGTTATACCTACCACTCGGGAGACTTCCTCGAAGGCGTTCCAGAGGGCGGAGACGCGTACTTACTGAAAGAAATTCTTACCCATTGGAATGATGAGGCTTGCCTGAAGATTCTCAACAATTGCCGCAAGGCGATGGCTCCTGCTGGCAGGCTTTATGTCATCGAGTATATTCTTCAAACGCCACCCGCCAAATTCACACCTTACCTTGTTACAGGTCTGATTCATCGCCAGTGGTTTGATGAAGATTATCAGCGAACAGTGCCACAACTCCAACGTCTGTTGGAGCAGGCAGGGTTTGAAGTTGTCAGTCACACACCAACGAGCACAGATGACAGCATCCTGACAGCCCAGGTGCGAGCATAAGCCAATCTAGATTCGCCAGAGAGTCATCAAAGAGCAGAGACAAAAGCAAGATGCGAAGTCAGGCGGCTTCGCATCTTGCTTTTGTCTCTGTAACGCTTAGCTCTCCTCAGTAATCGTAGCGATAACCAGAGGCTCTTCTGTCGCCATTGGCGCGTCAGCAACTTCTCTCTTCTCCTCCCTTCGAGTTTGTCGGAGGAGGACCGCAGCCATGATAGCGACAGCAAACACAGCAATGCCTGCGATGAAGAACATCACATGCAGCGAGTCAACAAATGCCTGATTAAGAGCCTGCTGTAACGCAGAGGGTGTAATCGGAAGTTGTCCTAACGCGGCGCTGTGGCTGGCCTGTCCACCAGCGGCAGCAACCTTATGCGCGATATCCTCACTCATCGACGCAGGCACGCCTCGCCCAATGAGTTGGCCTGTAATGTTGGTGGGAAACTGCTGCAAGACGATGGTTCCAAGCACAGCGATACTTAACGTGAGTCCTACCTGACGGTTCGCGTTAAACAGAGATGAGCCCAGACCTGCTCGCTGAGGGGGCGTAGCGCTGAGGACAGCGGCAGCCAGCGGACTCAGACAGAGCCCAAAGCCAATACCCGCCATGCCAAGTATCCACCACACCGAGATATAGGGGGAGTCAGGCTCCAGGCGCGTGAGCAGAAGCATACTACATCCATAGATCAGTCCACCCACAACAATCGGTAGGCGTACGCCAAAGCGAGCAGCGAGTCGACCTGCCAGGGGAGCTGTCATAAAGACACCTATGCTAATCGGGAGGGTACACAGAGCGGCCTCAAGCACGCTATGTCCTTGCACTTCTTGAAAGTACTGAGCCAGGAAAAAGACAGGACCCACGGTGCCACAACTGAGGATCAGCGTGAGAAGGTTAGCCGCTGTGAACACGCGTATGCCAAACAATTGCAATGGAACCAGTGGCTCGCGCACCCGAGCCTCAACGAAGATGAAAGCGACCAGAAACACCACAGCGAGCGCAATAAGGGCAAGAATCAACGGAGAGGTCCACCCGGCGGAGGAACTCTCAATGAGCGCGGTGACCAGGCACGTCAGCCCGGCAATTACCAGCACTTGACCTGGCAGGTCGATCCGGCGAGCATTCGGATCTCGCGACTCAGGGAGACTTGGAAGAGCCAGGAGGAGTGTAAGCAGCCCAATAGGCACGTTCACGAAAAAGATCGTCGGCCAGTTTCCAATCTGGGTAAGAACCCCGCCAATGAGCGGTCCTACGGAAACAGCCACACCAGATAGGCCGGTGAAGAGGCCAATAGCTTGCGCACGCTCCTTTGCCTCAGGGAAGGCGACCGCCAGAAGCGCGAGGCTGTTGGTTGTAAGGGCCGCCGCGCCCACGCCTTGCACCACGCGACCAAAGAGCAACCAACTCAGCGTCGATGCGAAGCCACACAGCGCTGATCCGATGGTAAACAGGGCAAGCCCTATCAGGAAGAACCGCTTGCGCCCGAAGCGGTCCCCAAGAGTTCCACCTGTGAGCATAAGGGCGGCCAGGATCAGGGTGTACGCATCGATTGTCCATTGCAGACCCGACAGGCTCGTATGGAGACTCGCCTGAATCTTTGGCAATGCCAGGATGATAATCGAATTATCCAGTTGAATCATAAACGAGCCAAGACAAGCAACTATCAACGTGACGACTTTGTTGGTGCGACGTACCTTACCCATGTTGCTCCTTCCCCTTATTATCAATGGCATTTGCCAAGCGTAGACCATACCTATCCATAAAGATGTTAGTACAAGTATAGTCTTTTAATCAGTAAACAGGCATCGTTAGATCTGAGGAGCAATAGTGGGACGCTTTTCCTGCCAAAAAATCCTCAGTTCTGACGGTGTCGCTTCCGTAGCTAGACGCTATCCTGAATGTAGGATGGTAGGGTAGGCGCAAAAGACTAGGAGACCGTTGAAAGCTGTTTCTGCGCACATTTTCTTCGCGCTGGTACCAACGTGCTCGACGAGAGTAGTACTACCGCCAGCATTTCACAGTTTCTTCAGTATGACAAGGAGTAAGAAAGCATGTCATCCAAGGTGGAACGCCTTGCCGGGGATGCTCCCCAGCAGGTAGTCGCAGCAGACTGGCGTCGCTGGGCCGGTCTCATCGTTCTCTGTGTGGCCCTCTTTCTAGAGGCCCTGAACTTTTCCAGCGTCAATGTCCAGATCCCTGCTATTAGCGAGGATCTTGGTCTCACAACCGTAACAGCACAGTTCCTGGTAAGCACCTACCAGGTAGCCTATGCCGGGTTCTTATTACTTGGTGGTCGTATATCCGATCTGGTCAGCCGTCGCCTTGTCTTTATCAGTAGCGTTGCCGTGTTCGGAGTGGCCTCGTTAGCGGCTGGTCTGGCGGGGAACCCGACGATTCTCATCGCGGCTCGCGCCGTCCAGGGAATAGCGGCGGCCTTTACGACTCCCGCAGCAATGGCGATCATCACCGCAACCTTCCCTGAAGGTCCCGAGCGCAACAAGGCAATGGGGATCTATGGTATGGTCGGCGGGAGCGGCTTCGCTATTGGAGCTTTGTTATCTGGTATGCTGACAAGTTTGTTGAACTGGCGCTGGGGCTTTTTCGATTATGTCATCATTACCGTCCTGGTAATCGCGCTAACACCTGCTTTGGTGGCAAAGAGCGAGCGTCCTAGTTCCGCGACCCGAGGTATCGATTTCGCCGGGGCATTCTCAGTCACCGCAGGCTTGCTACTCCTGGTCTATACCATAGGCGAAGCACATAGCGCGCCTGTGGGTCTGACAATTGGAGGGCTGGTCGCGGCAATCATCCTGCTCATTGGCTTTGTGGTGATTGAGTCACGCGTGCGCACACCTATTCTCCCACTTGGGGTTCTCCGTTTGCCCACGCTTGCCAGCGCCAACATAATTGGCTTCATCCAATACGTAGGCTTCACTGGCGTGGTATTCATTTCGACGCTCTATCTACAGAATGTGCTCGGCTACACACCATTCCAAACAGGGTTGGCTTTCCTGCCTCTGGGCCTTGAAGCCGCGATCTTTTCCAACCTGGCCCCCCCGCTTGTCAATCGCATAGGAATCAAGCCGACGCTCATTATCGGTATGGTCCTATTCACGGCTGGAATCGCTATTATGCCCTGGATGCTCACGACTAATGGCACCTTCTGGAATATCATCTTGCCGCATCTGCTACTCGGTGGTGGCCTAAGCCTGGCCTTCCCAGCCGTGGTGATTGCTGCCATGTCTGAATCCTCAGCCACTAATCAGGGGCTTACCTCTGGTCTGATCACGACAGCTGGTCAGCTCGGCGGTGCGCTTGGACTGGCTGTGATCATCTTCGTCGCCGCCGTCTTCACGCCTGTGGTAGTAGGAGCGCATCCTGCAGTCCAGGCCGTCAATCAGGCTCTGGTCACTGGTTTCCAGCCAGCGCTGTTACTTGCCGCCGTCATTGGCTTGCTGGGAATAGTTGTTGCTCTTGTGGGCTTCAAAGGGCCAAAACCCAGTCAGCCTGAGCAAGCTATGTCATCAGAGTCAATCGCCGATTAGGAAAGCCTGACGCAGACATGCCCGGCGTTGCGCTTTAGCGCGAGCGCCGGGCACTCCATGCAAAGTGACGTTGGGCATCCAGCATACCGATTCCAGACCAGTACACCGTGATGGATTCGTCTCGCGTGGCCTCAAGGGTGTTCCAGCCTATGTCCCCAGTTCTGAGGAGAAATGTTCAGGGAATTCTACTTTCAAAAAATCCTCAGTTCTCACGATGTAGGGCTAGCGACTGGACACTATACTTGAGGCAGAACCATGCGATATTGGGCGTAAAAACAGAGATATCTGTAAAAACAAGCATTTTGTGTGTACGAGAAAGGAGTATCCCTGTGAAGAAATTTATCGCGCTTGTCAAATTCGATCAGAGCGACCAGGAGGCCTTCAACGCCACTCTTCCAGCTGAATGGGAAAACATCACCCGCTTAAAAAATCTAGGCATCCTGGAGAAGGTCTATATCGCCGAGGACGGGATTAGAGGGTATACCGTTCTGCGGGGAGAGACGCAAGAAGAGGTAGAGAAAACGCTGCAAGGGTTCCCACTCTACCCCTTTATGCAAACGGAACTGGTTTCGCTCATGCCAGTTCTTCCAACCGATTAATTGGACCCGTTTGCGCTAAGCATGGGCATATCAATGCCACAGGTCGGCTTCTGCTCATGCGTCACAAAGGGCTAGGGCAAGCAGTGGCTTCCCTGTTTGCCTTGCTCAACGTCTCGAAAGACCAGAATCCCTTTGCCATACATTTGCCTGAGCGCAGCCGCCTGAGATTCTCTGACGTCGCGTGACACACACTCAGCCTGAAGTAGAACCATGTGGCGGCGAAGATAGCCGCCGTACAGGCGGCGTTGGCAAATGCTTTTCTTAACATGGGGGATAAATCCTGGTGTTTAGGCTAAATTCACAGAGAAAGGATGAAAAGACGATGGTTCAAGAGCGATCTGTTATCCAGGATATTGAGACGCGGCCTATGCGAGAGCGCGTTGGTATATCAATCAAAAAAGAAGGCTTCACTCCGGGATACTCGGTACAAGAAGTCATTGACGAAATCAAAGCGATGGAGGATGCAGGCATCCAGGAAGTCTGGGTACCACAGGTCGGTGGCATCGATACAATGACCATCTTTACCGCAGCCGCGCTTCAGACGAAGCGTATCCGCTTTAATCTTGGCATTGTGCCCATTTATACCCGTCATCCACTGGTCCTGGCTCAGCAGGTCGTCGCCTTCGACGGGATCGCACCTGGACGGCTCCGCCTTGGCATCGGGTCCAGTAATCAGGGTCTCATGGGTATGTATGGCATCCAGATAGAGAAGCCTCTCACCTATCTGAAAGAGTTCATGGGCATCCTGAGGCCGGTGCTTGAGACAGGGCAGGTAGATTTCGAGGGGAAATACCTCCATGCTCACTATCACTGGCTTGACAACCGTATTGTCAATGTTCCGCTCATGATCTCCGCCCTGGGCGAGAAGGCCTTTGAAACCGCCGGTGAGATCGCTGATGCCGCGCTGCCGTGGCTGGCTCCTGTTTCTTACCTGCATGACACAGCCCTTCCAGCGATCAGAAAAGGTGCCGAGTCTCGCCAGCGCCAGGCTCCTCCCATTATCGCGAGTGTGCTGGTAGCACTGAGCGAAGATAAGCCAGCGGTCCAACGCGAGGCGTTTAAACAGCTTGTGATCTACCTGGATGTCCCTTACTTCCCGCGCCTGTTTGAAGCTGCCGGTCTGCCCCTCGGTCCCAATAACGAGGGAATGGAGCGGCTCCTGAATGCCCTGGTTGTGCAGGGAAGTGCCGCCGAGGTAGAGCAGCAACTCCGCCAGATTCTCTCGTCAGAGCTGCGTGAAATCAATATCACGCATGTTCCAGTCGTAGATGAGAAGAAAGAGCTTGCACAACTTGAGCGCATTATCAGCAATCTCTAGTTGTGTGCTCTGGCGCCCGATGGGCTCTAGCGGCCCCTTTAAGCAGTTTCCAAAGCGAGGGCAGCATTCTGATTTTATCAAGTTTTTGAAATCAGCCTGCCCTCCCCTTGACAAAATGCTTCTTTCACATTATTATACTAATAACACGTGCAACCAAAGGTTGCACATAAACACTCCGGATAGTTAGTTACGTCAGATAGTTACGTTACATAAGGTCTTATGCGAAAACCATCGCCGCTTACGCGCTCAGGTTTCCGGATAAGAAGTAGTCAGGAGAATTTCGATGACCGATATGATCGAGCGAGAAATCAGCGTTCAGGCACCAATTGCAACAGTATGGGAAGTCATCACAAAACCTGAATACATCAGCCAGTGGTTTGGTAGCCAGGTCGAACTCGACTTGCGGCAGGGTGGAAAAGGCAGACTGGTCTGGGCCGAGGACTTTCAGGCTCCCCTGGAAGTTGTAGACGTAGACAAGCCCCATCATTTCTCTTTCTTCTGGGTCGCACCCGATGAGGAGACCAAACCCACCAATCAGCAAACCCTAATTGAGTTCAAGCTCACAGAGAATGGTGCGGAGACAAAGGTAAGCTTCGCGGAGAGGGGTTTCGAGAAGCTTGAGCTTACTGAGGCCCAGAAGGCGAACCTGATTGCCAACCATACCCCCGGCTGGGTCGACTTCTTGTCCAAGTTGCAGAATGTTGCCCAGAATATCCCAACAAAGGCGTAAGCATGTCATCAACTGCACCTTTTAATGAAGAGCTCTGGTTTGCCGTTGCTGAGCCGAGCCGACGGAAGCTCATCGAGCTTTTGCTTCTCAAAGGTGAAGCAACTGCAAGCAAGCTGGCGGATGAAGTCCCGTTTAGCCGCCAGGCGGTGAGTAAACACATAGCTGTTCTGAAAAGGGCAGGTCTCGTTAAAGAGCGCAAAGCTGGCAAAGAGGTTCTCTTTAGCCTCTCGCCAGATGGACTTAGTGTTGCAGCCCAGGAACTATCACGGGCTGCAACGCTCTGGGATGAACGGCTACAAAAGATTAAACAAATCGCTGAAAATTTTCCTACTGAAAATCTTCCTTAAGGTCTTCTTCGAAAACCAACGCCGCTGATGCGGCTAGCGCTCAGGTTTCCAGAGAAGTAGGAAAAAAGAAGGCTTGGCGCTACATAAGCTGCCATGAAGGGCAGAGTGGCAGTTACTACATGCGTAAGCTGTATTGACTAAAGTGAATTACACCCATTGCGTTATGTCTCTCAACAGCTTGTGTAGCGCCAGGTCACGCTCCAACTTTCGCCTCTTTGAGAGGATTTGTTACGATCCCATTCCTCATTCAATGTTATTCTCGTTTGAAAGCTCACAAATCGATCTCACAGAATAGAATCTTAAGAAAAAGGTAATCTTCCGGTAATGTAGGCACATTACAGTTCCATTACAAAAATGGTCTAGCTCATGCGCATAGCAATGGTCGTTAACGTGCTCAATGGCCGTCAGGCATAGTCAGTTTTATGGAGAAAATATGATTCAATTGCAAGACGAGCTTACGCTTTTGAGAGCTCATTTACAGGAATGCCTTGATACCCTTGCAAAAGCACAAACTTACCAGGCCGAGTCATCTCTCTTGGCTGATATATTCAGCAGGAATGGGAGAGAAAACCAGGTGCGCATTGCTACACCTCCAGGCTATGGCTACGAACAGGAAACGTCTCTCTCGCCACTTGACGTTGATCCAAGCGGTCCTGTCATGCAGATTGCCGCACATCCGGGAGATGGCCCCGATTTTTTCTATGCCACCTATCTCAAAGTGGCAAGCAATACGCACTATCGCAATAGCTTTCATGAGGTCCTTTTAACTGACGGCGAGGGAGGGGTCGATGGGTGGCATCCTGAGCGAACGAGACAAGTAAGGATGAAAGAGGCGTATGCTGGGGCACAGGTCGTCGAGAGCAACCTGCACTTTCTTCGTTATCCAGATGGAGGTCTTTCGTCGCTTGCTCCTGGAACGAAAGCACGCTTGATCGCGCAACTTGCACAGGAAATAGAAGCGATCCAGCCAAGTATCGTAGTGGTGCATCCTCCCAAAAACGATCACCCTGACCACGCGCAAAGCTTTTTGTTGACCATCGCTGCGTTGGGAATGTACACCCGGGCGGGTGGAAAAGCGCCCACACTTCTCATTCATGATGTAGAGTTTGGCCTACAACAGCGAAGTATCTGGGCATCTCCCGCATGCGATCTCCTCGCTGAGGCATACCCTGTGCATGTGCCTGAATTCATAGTGGACATCTCATCAACGCACTCTCTTGCCCAACAGGCGCTTTGGAAACATCAAACGCAGATGTACGATCCTGTGCTTGGACAACCCAAATTGTACGTTGATTTGATCGATTCATTGGCCCAGGTTCGGGGATTGCAATTTGAAGAGAACGCAGATCGTATTCCCATGGGTCAGGGCTTCAGTCACGTCGTTCTCCCTGGCGTGACAAGCGAGTACAATCTCTTACCACTCCGCTTGCCACCAAATAGTATATACAGGCGCGTAAAAAAGGCGGCCTAGCGCAAGCGCCCGGAGGAGTCATCCCCCATTGACATAGAGAGGCAGGCGTGTCTGACTAATAAGAGTGTCCAACGCGCTTGCCCATAACCTTACAATGGCGCGATAAACCAGGGCATGGATCGCCCCCCTCTCAAGCGCAAAGATGGCGCGTCAGGCGGGCCGGATGGACCCGGCCAGTCTGGCACGTCAAGTAATCAGTGCGCGGGGAAGGGGACTTCTGGCAGAGTCCAGGAGCCCCCTTCCCCGTCGCTGTTTTTTTGGGCCTGAGAAGACGAGTAACCTTGGAGTCAGCCTACACAAAAGCAACCATGTTCCAATTACTCTTAGTTGAGTTCGCTTATGAGGATGGCGCGTAGCGAGTTCGGGGCATCATCCTGTTCCAGCCAGGCGGCGACTTTGGGCTCAAGCCGGAAAGCATGCTTGAGCGCCTCCACAGCCTTTTGGTGCAGCTCAGCCTCGGCATAGAAGCAGGCTAACTGGTACAATGCCCGCCCAAACTCCTGTGGAGGTAGGGGCATGAGCTGCAGCTCTTCGATCATTTCTTCGTACAGTCGGGTCGCCTGTTTCAGCTCACCTCGCCGCAAAAAGTTTTCCGCCAGATGCCGGTATGGATGCTTGCCACCATAGGCAACAATGGGTCCAATGGCCTCCTTTCGCTCGACAAATATCGTCTCTGGAAGCTGCTCTACCTGCTCTACAAGGGCCGCGAAGGCTTGCTCGGATTCATCCCACACCTCCTGCCAGGTGCGTCCCTGCGAAGCGATGAAGGTCTCGGCGTTGGACCGATCCATGTCCCTCGGAGGAGGTGGCATCTCGCCCGCTCGGACCGCTTGAAGTTCCTCTACCCCTCGCCTTCGCCAGGACGCGAGGTGAGCCCGGAGTTCTTTGGCCGACCAGTTCTCGAGCGTTCCGTTCGCCTCATATTCATCTGTGCGCAGGATGCCGATCCAGGCGATTTCGGCCTTCCATGCCTGACGAATTATGTTCAATAGGCCGGTTTGAAGCGCTGTTTTCTCCATAGGAAGGTTCCCTTTCTACAGGTGATTTGCTAACGTTTAGTATAACGCCAGAGCGCTCTGGCATCTCATTCCTATGTTTAGATGCCAGAGCGCCCGTGTCGCCATGAAAGCAGTGCATTACTTACATACGGCCCTATGATTCGGATTTAACAGTGTTTCCCTGTGAAGTTGGGTGCGTCAACAGTGAGGGATCCCCGGCGAAACCGACAGGTGAGGCTTTCCAATAATCGGATGACAGCTTCGCGCCAGCTGAGGCAAAGAGATACTCTCGGAGCATATTGACGACCTGGAGCGGGCGCAAATAGCTCTTCGCGGCGCGAATCAGGCCATTCTCGTCAAAGGTCAGGACCATGGTGCCCTGTACCTGATGACCACGGACCCGGCCCTGGGATTCCCACAGCAGGACAGCCGTGTCCGTCCCATTGTAGAACTGATGCGTATATTTGGGATAGCCGACGTTGGAGAAGGCTTCCGTCATAAATTGCAGGGTGAGCGATTTTCCCTCGACATGTTTGACGAGGAAGGGGCTATACAGGTCCGCGTCGGGGGCAAAGAGAGACTCGAACTCCTCTGTTTTGACGCCGCTTTCTCCCTGCTCTGTAAGTTCCGCGAAACGTTGGTATGACATTATATTCTCCTCATTTCTAACTCCTCATTACTGAGGGTAGCGATAGTGGAAGGCTCAAGAGCGAACCATCTACAATGGATACATCAATGCGGGCGCGTTCCTCCTGAGAGGGCAGACATCGTCTATTTTGGCGAGGGGATCGCCCCAAGTTGCATAGCCAGGCCAAAGATGTCTGTGTTAAACCAATCTTCGACAATCTTGCCCTCGGCGATGCGGCTGATGTTAATGCCTGTGATTTCTACTTGCTTTCCGGTCGCTGGGAGACCCCTCCACGGCTGTGCGTGCGTCCCACGGATACGGAAGCGGCAGACAGCCTGGTCGCCTTCCGCGATGACATCTTCAACGGTAAAGTGAAGGTCAGGGAAGACAGTGCAAAGCCCGGCAAGATATTTTCGATAGCTCTCAAGGTTCGTCACCTGAGGGCTATCCGGATCATGGCGCACATAGCTAGAAGCATAGATCTGGTCGATAGCCGCGAAGTTCTTCTCGGTTATCAGGCTTAGACTGCTACTCGCGAGCGCCTTGTTCTCTTCTAACGACATGGTGGTCTTCTCCTCTGCGCAGTTTCGGGCCACTCATTCCCACATTCATGACGGTCAATATACATAGTAGGCTGTCTTAGTTCGCGCCCGTGGCGGTTGGGTCATAATACTCTCTAGGCAGGACGGAAGCGATGGACTTCACCATTTTCTCTTTCAGAAGTCCGCCAACCTGTAGAGGGCGCAGGTAGTTCGTCACCTCATGAATCAAGCCATCTTCCCCTTCCGTAATGACTATTGATCCTTCAAGCGGAAAATCGCGACCGTCCGGTCCCGTGAATGTCGCTTCCCACAGGAAGAGGGTTGAGCCTTGATTGTCTTCCAGCTGATGCGTATATTTGATATTCGCGGGAATCGTATATACGTCGCTCAGGAGACGCTGGGTGACCTCTTTGTTGCCACGCAGTGACTTCATCAGGAAAGGGCCGTTAAAGACGACATCTGACGCAAGAAGGGCCGCGAACTCAGGCGAATTGATTCCGCTTTCCCCCTGCTCGGTAAGTACAGCAAAACGATGGTATGCCATTCCAAAACCTCCTTGAATGCCGAGGGAAGAGCTGAACAATAGCACCTCTGGCGAGTGTGCCACTCTTCTCTCGCTACTAGAACATATCCAGAGCGTCTGGCTGATAATTTGAAATCGCATGAAGGATGTCGGCCTTCGCTTCCCATCGCTTCACACGCCTTTTATCAGCCTTTATCAATAAGTGTAGTAATTTCTCCTTAAACTAGCATCCTCAATCCTGATGATTTCTCGACAAGAGTTTCTTTTTCGCTGTAATCCTCAGGATTGAGGACCCATATTCATCCCCCAGAAACGCGACCTACACCATATAAGCGTTACACTGACGCTCACGCCGTCCCTCCCAGGGATCAGGCGATCCCTGGGAAGTTGTAAGCGTTCCAGCCCCAACGCTGATGAATAACTTCTTCCCACTTCTGAAGCTCTCGCTCCCAGTATTCATCATGGTCATCATGTGATCGCCTTGTGGCGAGCGGGAAAGAGGGATCTTCAAGTTCAATGCACACCTGCGCGAGATCTTTCTCATCAAATGTCAGGCGTTGCTGGCTCCCCGCGCTATCAATTTCTACATCCTGGTACTGGCGGGCAATACGGTTCAATTGCTCCAAGGTGAGCGTGCTTTGCTCATAGAGATCCAAAACGGTCTTCTCAAAAGTTGCGTAGGCTTCGCGTTTTCTTTGTGCTCTCGACGACTCTTGTTTGCTCATATTGTCCTCCTGCTCTTGAAAATTTTGCCCTCTAAATGCATTCGCCAACGCCGCCTCCTCGGCGGCTACCGCTTCGCGCTCAGGCGAATGTTCGGAGTGTCCTCTAAATGCATTCGCCAACGCCGCCTCCTCGGCGGCTACCGCTTCGCGCTCAGGCGAATGTTCGGAGTGCTAGGTGTCCTCACGACCAGTGCTTGCTACGAAGTGTCGCTCAAAATTCAAGATTGTGCCCTTCTGCTGCGCGGAATTATGGCGCTGAAAATTGCCAATCGAGCGAAACTTCTGATAGCGCATTTCTAACAATTCCTCGATGGAATACTTTTTTATGTCCGCCATGTGTTCTTTCAAAGCGGTCTTTAAGAAACTGGCGGTCAGCACAGGATTACGATGCGCGCCCCCCACAGGCTCCGGTACGAGACCATCAATGATCCCGGTCGCGATGATCTCGCGGGCACTGATCCGCATGGCCTCGGCGGCCTGAGGCGCGAAGGATGTTTCACGCCAGAGTATGGAGGCCGCGGCCTCTGGAGAGGCTACTGTATAAATACTATATGAGAGCATCAAAAGTCGGTCCGCGACGCTGATACCAAGCGCGCCGCCGCTGCCTCCTTCGCCGATAACCACCGCGATTATCGGCACTGGTAGGCGAGCCATCAAGGTGAGATTGGCGGCAATGGCTTCGGCCTGGCCTCGCTCTTCATCCGCCAGGCCAGGAAAGGCACCTGGCGTATCAATAAAACAGATGAGCGGAAATTTGAACTTCCCTGCCATTTGCATGAGGCGATAGGCCTTACGGTAGCCCTCTGGATGAGGCATGCCAAAGTTGTGGAGCTGTTGCTCCTTTGGTCCGCGACCCTTCTGGTGACCCAGCACGATGACGGTTTCAGCATTAAACGTGGCTAGCCCACCAATCAAGGCAGCGTCATCGCCAAAGGCGCGATCACCATGCAGCTCCATAAAATCGTCAAAGATCAGGTGAATGTAATCAGCGGCGTGCGGACGGGCTTTGTGCCGTGCCACCTGGACGGTCTCCCACGTACTCAGGTTGGCATAGATCTCCTGCAAGCGTGAGGATAGTTCTTCACGCGCCTCCTGAAGCTTTGTAGGATTCCCTGGCTCGCCTTTCTCCTTTTGCATAAGGCGGATTTTTTTCGCCAGTTCCATCAATGGCTTCTCAAATTCGAGATCGAATTCTAATGCTTCCATAAGGCCCTTCTTTTCTCATTGGCGCGGTGTGCCTGCTCGCTCCGTTGCGATTGAGTTTTTATGCATACACTTCGTGTTCAAGCGATGGTGAACCGCCCTTCTCTTTAGTTGCTGGCAATGAGCCAGCCCGGTCATAGAAGCGTAACAATCGCGCAAGAGTGCACCGCAAATCCTGGCGCTGGACGATAAAATCAAGCATGCCATGTTGGAGCAAGAACTCGGCTGTTACCGCTCCATCTGGCAATTTTTCATGCATAAACTGCTCAATTACTCGCGGACCGGCGAAGCAGATCAATCCGCCCGGTTCCGCTAAAATGACGTCACCAAGCATCGCGAAGCTCGCGGTGACGCCTCCTGTGGTGGGGTTGGTAAGTAGGCTGAAGTATGGCAAACCCAGTTCGCTTAATTTCGCCAGGGCCGCCGAGGTTTTCGCCATCTGCATCAGCGAGTAGAGACCTTCTTGCATACGCGCGCCGCCGGACGCGGAGACAATGAGCAAAGGCAGGCGGCGCGCTATCGCTAGTTCGATGGCGCGAGTGAGCTTTTCCCCCACGACAGTTCCCATGCTCCCACCAATGAAGTTGAAGTCCATAACTCCAAGCGCAAGAGGCATTCTTTCAATAGTCGCGTAACCAGTGACGACGGCATCTTTGATGCCCGTCTTGTGGCGCTCTTGCGTGAGTTTCTCCCTATATACCTGCGACTGGTTGCCGAAAGCGAGCGGGTCTTCGGAGGTCAATCCTTTATCTATTTCAACAAAGCTATTCGTGTCTACCAGAATTTCAAGGCGTTCATACGCGCCCAGATGAAAATAATACTGGCATTCAGGGCAGATCTTGTGGTTTTCCCTGCAATCTCTCTCCAGAAGTATTTCCTTGCACCGTGGGCACTTTATCACGATATCTTTAGGTAGTTTGCGGAGAGATGGTGTTGAGATCTTTACACTAGGAGTCATGGAAAACATGGGCTTTTTTGGCGCTCCTTTCGACTTCAGCTCTCTCACAACATTAAGACTTGTGCTCCTTGCCTGAAAACCTGGGCGCGTTAACAGCGCCGTGCCCTCGTATGAGGGTTGGTTTTCGCATAAGACTGTATTAGCAATTGTGCGAAAAGAAGCTTACCAGTCACTTACCGTCGTTCTACATCAATAAGTTCTTATTCGAAAACCAACCCTCATACGAGGGCACGGCGCCGCTGGCGCGCTCAGGTTTCCGGATAAGGAGTAAAAGGCTTTTGTAGAAGGATCATATGAAGACAGAAGTGAAGCCAACGCCTGGCCTTCCCGAGGGATTCAACGATTGGGCTATCTTTTTGAAAATACGCAGTGAATTACCAAATAACGATAATAATATATTGATAAACAATAAATTATGTGCTAAAATATGGCTATCAAATACGAATTGAGGTGATAATTATGAAACGAAGTTCGACATTCTTCTTGAAAGCTGTTCTTTTACTTATCGCAATCGGCGCACTTGCTGGCCTGATTTGGTTTCCTCAGACTGAAGGAAGAGCGACTAACCTAGATCTCATCAGTATTTATACAGATCCATTTATTATCTATGGGTATGTAGCTTCGATTCCTTTTTTTGTTGGGTTGTATCAAGCATTCAAATTATTAAACCTCATTGATGCTGATAAGGCCTTTTCCCAAAGCGCTATTAATACACTCAAGAATATGAAATTTGCGTCTCTCAGTCTTATCGGTTTTATTGCATTAGCGGAGGTTTATATCCGTTTCTTTGCGCATGGTGATGATCCAGCAGGCCCAACGGCACTTGGAATGCTTGTATCTTTCGCAGCCCTTGTTATTGCAACTGCCGCTGCTGTTTTTCAAAGGCTTCTACAAAACGCGGTAGACATTAAATCAGAGAACGACTTAACAGTTTGAGGCTACAGTATGGCAATAATAATAAATATCGATGTAATGCTGGCTAAGCGAAAAATGAGTGTCACAGAACTTACCGAAAAGGTAGGTATAACCATGGCGAATCTTTCGATACTGAAGAATGGGAAGGCAAAAGCTATCCGCTTTTCAACGTTGGAGGCGATTTGTAAAGCTTTAGATTGTCAACCTGGAGACATTCTGGAATATAAGAAATAGGGAGTATGCTGGCAAGGTCTACTGGAGATAAAGAACGCCTAAGAAAGTCATTGTAGGAAGAGAACACCTGGGACACATCGAGGACGATCAGCAATGATCGTCCTCGATGTGTCCCAGGTGTTCTCTTCCTATGGCAAAAATATGGATCTCCAACGGGAGACGTTCCCCAGATGGTATCAGGGCGCGACTTTTATGGGAAGTAACCTACAGGTAAGAGCGTCGCGCGAAGAGTATAGGAGGCATAATCCTCTTGCTAGATATTGTAATTGAAATGGAACCGATGAGAGAGTGTGTGAGAGGATTATGTCACATCTTGAATGCTTCTATTTAGAGCGAGAGCTACGTTACTTCTGTAATAGGGATCAGCATGAAATTAGAAATTAAGGCACCGGAAGACACGTCGGCAAGCGAGCAAGCAGAAGATAGAGCACCTATGTTCTTAGAGATTCCAGGTGGTACGTCCGCCGTTGCCAGAGGATTGTTCAAGCGCTTCGGGACCCTCTGGCTCCTGCGCAGTTCCGCTCAATCGCCCATCCTGGCAAGCTTTGGTTTTCTCAATGGTGGTGTAAGCATCGGGCTTATGGCTGTGCTGGCGGTCATTACACACTCTCCGTTTGTTTTCCCATCCCTGGGACCAACGGCGTTTCTCTTTTTCTATGCTCCGTTAACCCCCTCAGCCTCGCCCCGCAACACGATTCTTGGGCATGGTATCGGTGTGCTCGCTGGCTACTTTAGTCTTGTGGTCACGGGCCTGACTATGGCGGCACCAGCACTGTCTACAGGCGTCACCTGGTCGCGAGTCGTAGCCGCCGCGCTGTCACTTGGGATTACGGCGGGTTTGATGGCCTTATTCAAGGTTCCACATCCCCCGGCAGGCTCAACGACGCTCATCGTTTCATTAGGGCTCCTTACACAACCCTGGCAACTTCTAGTATTGATGGCGGCAGTTGTTCTGCTCACCTGTCAGGGCTTCATTATGAATCGGATCGCGGGTCTGGCGGTCCCGCTCTGGCATCCACGCCATTCGCCATCCACAAACAACGCGGAGATAAGCGATTCATAGTTTAGATGCCATATCACAAGGGAGAAGAGGAGGGCAAAGCAAGTGAGCGGTAGCATGGAGAGACCCGTTTCTTCCCATGCTACCGCTCACTTGCTTGATTATCATCTCTCGTCATTTTTAGGGCTAACCCATAAGACGCTGATAGAGGTTTTGAATGTTAGCGGGAGGGGCGGCCCCAAACTCTTGCTCCAGAGCATCCTTACAGCGTTGATACTGGCGCAGTGCGAGCCCGCGCTTTCCCTGACGAGCATAGCAACGCATAAGGCCATAATGAGCCTCTTCCAGCCACTCATCGATGGCTAGCATATGCTGCCAGTGGATGATGCTCTCATCAAGCTCTTCAACCTGCCAGGCAAGCAACGCAAGCTGCTGGCGCGCATCCAGATAAGCTCGACGCAACTCATCGCGACGAATCGTGGACCAATCGCTATAAAAAGGTTGAACATAATCGCCGCGATAGAGCTCAACCATACACGTGAAAGAGGCTTTCGCCTGGTCGTCGTCTTCCTCTTCGAGGGCTTGTTTGGCCTGTACCTGGGCATCCAGAAACGTTTCGACATCGTACCATACCGACTTGCCATAGAGGGCTTCTGGTCTGAACATATAGGTGCCACCTTTGGCGACAATTGCCGCTTCTCCCCCTAGTGCCTGGCGCAAGTAGTAGATAGTGGAATAGAATGTGCGCGTCGTCTGCTCGTCTACGTCAGGCCACAGGGCGGTGATAATCACTTCTTTACGCATGGGGCGACCACAGTCAAGCAGGTAGAAGAAAAGCTCCATCGCGCGTGCCATGCGCCAACGAGTGATTGGCTCCTTGTTAATAGCAACCACAGGTTCGCCAAAGGCTGTAATCGTGAGTGCGCTTTGAGTTGGCGAACTACTGGATGTTATGGGGCCAGTCGTTTCAATAGCAGGAGTAACTAACGGCGCGGATTGCGTGGGCCGTTGCTTCTCCTGTATAGAGTTTTGCTCCTCGTCTGTGGTAGTAATCTGACTGTCAGGGCTCAGGTGAAATAAGGCTTTCTCGCGCGCGAACTCGGGATTGGCGAAGGCTTTAGATAAGCCTGGAAGGCGGCTTATTTCCTGTCGCGCCAGTTGTTCATAGCCTTCGCAAATGGTAATGATCCGCGCGGCTGCTTTCAGGCGCTCAATCGCGTCAGAGGTTTGGCCTTGCAAAATGTGGTAAGAAGCCAGGCAGAGAAGGGCGCGCAGATGTTCTTGCTTGAGTCCAACTGTACGCAGCGTGGCTTCACTCTCAATCAGGTAGGGCCAGGCTTTGCTATAGTAGCCCTGATAGAGATAAATGGTCCCAAAAATCAAGTCGCGCAGGGCCTGTTCATACCCGATGGAGTTTCCGCTGGTAGTCTGAACTTCGGCTTCAGAAATGAGGATGAGGGCCGTCGCGGTATCGCCCATCGCCAGATAAATCATCGCCAGATCGCAGAGCGCATCATAAATGAGACCCTGGTCGCGAAGCTGTCGCGCCAGGGCTAGAGCCTCTTCAGTTGTTTCCAGGGCAGCCTCATAGCGCTCCTGGCGCTGGTAGAAGATCCCCAGGCAGTCGAGGACATACGCCTCACCCCGCAGGTAATGCAGTGGACCTCTCGCCAGGGTCAATGCCTGCTGAAAAATAGGCTCAGCTTCTTCGAAGGCTCCTTGCCGCACTTTGATATTCCCCAGGCGGACAAGATTATCGACTTTGCCTTCATCCTCCTCAAGCTTCTCCCAGCAGGCGATGGCGCGGCTCATATGATGCTCCGCCAGGGAGAAATTACCCTGGAGACAATATGCCCTGGCGAGCACACTATGCCCGCTAGCCGCCTCGCGCTGAATGGTATGTCTTCCCCAGAGTTGTAACGCCTTCTGGATGTGAGCGATCCCAGAGGCGAAATCGCCGAGCAGAATATGACCCACACCAAGCCGAGTCAGGGCTTCGGCTCTCAGTCGCACTTCGTCGACTGGCAGGCTGGTCAGGACTTGCTGGCAGATATCCATGCTCTGGCTATATTCTCGCTGCCGAAATAAAATTTTGCTCCGCATAATGCTCGCCTCAGCCTGCAAGGTTGGAAGATTCTGGTTGTGGAGCGGGGAATTATGAGTCATCAAGGTCTGTATAGCGCTTTCGGCGCTTTCAACCAGGGGAAGAGCCGCGTAAATATTACCTTGCCCAAGATAAATGTTCGCGCGAATCAGCAGCAGCTTTGGATACCGCTTCATTATGAATAGCGGAAAGGCATCGATCCAGCGTGCCACCGTTTCCATATTGCCCTGGCTCATCATCTGCTCAGAGGATGCAACAATCAGGCTGGCGGCGGTATCATTGACTTTTGCTTCCAGGGCATGGTAGATCGCCTGTTTATAGTTATGAGCCCTGCTTAGCAGCTCAGCGGCTCGCTGGTGCAGGTAAAAAAAGCGCTCAGGAGTTTCGTGGCGTAACTCTTCAATGAAGAGCTTCCGCAGGACAGGGGCACAGATATACACGACATTCGGCCCTTCGCCGTTATGCGTGACAAATAGATTTTGCTGCTCCAAATATTGCAGGTGGTGGAGAGCTTCCGTGGGTGGGATGTCGAGAAGTTCCGCGCAGGTTGCCGGATGCATCTCTTGTAAGATACTGACCTCCTTGAGAAAGGCATAGGTATCCTCATGCTTTTGGAAGACTTCATTGACGACATACGAAAAGAGATATTCTGAGGCTGCCTGATGCGTGGGTATATCCGTAAAAGGTGAAGTCATGAGGTTTTGTTGGAATTGCGAGATATGGCTCAGGTGTGTGCCAAGCAAGATGCCAGCGACCCAGCCATTGAAGGCGAGAGCTAACTGGTTGGCTTCAGCATCCGAGAGCGGTTCCACGCCCTGCAACTGAGCCAATTGATGAATCTCCTGGGCGGTAAAGCGGAGCTGATCGACTCCAACCCCAAAAAGCATTTGCTTCGCGAGAAGCCAGGCAAAATTGAGAGCAGGAATGACACGGCTCTCGATGATGATAGTACACTGTGGCGGAAGCTTTTTGAGCAGTGAGCCTATCAGGTGGTTCATTTCCTCAAGGTCATTGATCTCCTGATAGTTACAGAGCAAGAGAGCGAAACGCTCAGGGATCTCAGCCTCTATCGCTGAGGCGAAGGCGTCAACGGTCCTCTCAAAATAGCCTGTTTTCCGGGACTCCAAAGAATTTTTATTGAGCAGGGAGTCCAAAGCGCTACCAAAATTGGGAAAGCATTGGCGAATACTGGCGAGAAGGACCGTAAGGAAGGTCATACGATCCGCATCGGTATGATCGAGAATATACCAGCAACAAGGGAGCGTTGTTTGGTGAGCGAAGTCAGTCAATAGGGTTGTTTTACCATAACCGGCGGGAGCCTGGAGCAGAACCAATTTATAGGGGCGCAGGCGAACCTTTTTCTCCGTTCCCATCCCTGATTCTCCCAGCGCGTTGATGAGTTTTTGTACCAGCCCATCACGATGCACATGGGTCGCGGTCAAGGGTGGACAAGTAATTTTCCTTTGATTAAGCAAATCGTTCACAAGTTGCTGCCTTTCCTGAGCTCCTTATCCAAAAACCGGAACGCGTTTTTGTTGATACGACCTTCAACGCATCCTTCGCGGTGGTTTTCGCACAAGGCCATACTAATTTCTAGCATGAAGATGTATAAAATACTCTGGTTTGGGGCAGAGCATTTTGACATGGGAAAGGGGGATGGAGGTTGTTTGGTTCTTGTTAAGAACTTGGTATATTATCTTCGCTTATGGAAGATGCAAAGACATGATGTATGGCTGAATGATTTTTACTAACAAACTCAAATGTCAATAATATTCAGTACCATGTCTTACAATTAAGTATAAGCAAATTTTTTGGTTACACAAGTACCTCATCCTTAAGGTCTAACAATAAAGCGTTCCTTCGACATGTTCGCGACTCATTCGCGCTTACCAATTGAAGAGATGTGCCAGATCTTGTATTCAGTTTTTTCCTTTCCCCCCTCAAATATTGGGATCAAATAGCATTTGGCGCATCCACACCATGTAACCGCTATTTCTGACTTCGCTGAAGAATCAGAGAAAAAGACAGCAATTACTATATAGGTAACGGGGCATATTACCATTTTTTGCTGTTGAGTATGCGATAAATGCGAATAAAACTAATGGGGATTAAACGGACACATCCTAAACAAACGAAATAGCTGAGTTTGCGGAAGATAGGGCTAATGCGCTGAGCCTGCATTAGAGAAGCCCCCGGCGTAGGTGATGAGCACTGTATTATGAGTGGGCACGACGCAGATTAAAGCGCCTACATAGGTGCTGATCATGTTAACCAGCAATATGTAGGCGCTCAATTTTAGCGAGCGCTTTATCTTACATTGGGGAGCGCTCATGGCTTTATAATAGTCACGTATGGCTATAATACAGGGCCAACGTAAATGGGCATTGGGCTGTCTGGAGGTCCCTCGTCGCCAACGTAAATGGGCATTGGGCTATCTGGAGGTCCCTCGTCAAGCTGGTAGGCACCAAATATGGAATCATGCACACGCTCGACAGAGGGAAAGTGAAATGCAAATGAAAGGCTGAGCAGAAATAGAACGAGCGCGGTAATCATCAGCAGAATGAGTTTTGACCACAACGTGACGTGAGCCTGGAGAGAGGGGGTGGTTAAGCAGTGCTGTCCGTGCATGATGTTTGCTCCTTTAAAGAGAATTTTCAGTGACCACATTCAATTGCTGAGGATAGGATAGCTCATCATCTTTCGCTAGCTATTCGCGCTTGTTTCGCCATAAAATAGTTTTCTTCGCAGTTACTTCGCAAATCCGATCTTTGCACGTAGGTCACTATATAAAGAGCTAATATATGCATCATAGGAAATATATTTCTTAACAGATGATGAACGGGTAGTACGCGATCTGTGTACCAGTGTGAAGGGGCCGGCAGTGGGGGTTGCTTACGCAAAGTCTTTCTCAGTGCGAGAATTTCAGGAATAAGGATGGAAATAGTGGGCACTATAACGCGGCGTGGCTGGAAATCATGACTCCTGATCAAGAGCTGATTATGGAATCTAGGCACAAGTCATTTGAGTACCTGCCTCGCCGCTGAGTGATTGAACGTACCATTGTTTGACTAACCTTTAGTCTCTGAACTGGCAAGAAATCTTGCCTGATAGCGAAAATGTTGGATCTATGTTTCTTCAGAAATAAACAAGTGTGCTCCTTTGCGCAGCACCAGCTATGAAGGTTCCACATCATCGCTATCACTAAAGGCGTCTAACAAACACTGGCTAAATTCTGAGAGAGTTTCGGCGCTGATTGTGCTGAATACAGCTTTCTCCTCTTCTGTGAGCTCAAATCCTCTCTTTTGAGTCGAGACGAGAGGATTCTCTCTCAATTCTCGCCAGAATTGTTTGTCAACGGCGGCTAAACCCAGTATGCTGTTGAGTGTTTTCCAGGACACGATGTCCTCCTTTCCCTCGTATGGCAAGCATACACAGCATGTTATGAAAAGCATTCGCCAACGCCGCACGGGCGGCGGCTAGCTTCGCCGCTACATGGTTCCACCTCAAGCTGAGTTTGTGTTGTGCCATGTCTGAGCACCTCGGGCGGCTGCGTTCAGACTAATGAAAGGCATAGGATAATTCTTCCTTGGAGTGCAAACATATTAACACATTTATACAAGAAAAGAACCGGATGTGCGAGCACACCAGTACTCCATTCTCTAAAAAGGCTAGCCTTCAGTTAACTATTGCCATTGTCATCTGACAACATAAACGCTCGCTAGCCCCATTTGTCGTCGCAACAACTTTTTCCATGACCCTCCCCCCAGTTGTTGTCGCGACAACAAATTTCACGATCATCGGCATTGGTGCAGGCAACCTTTAGCGAGCGCCTACATTTGACGCGTCGCCATAGGCTGGCTCGCCTACCACAAGTGGCTTCTTTCCATACCACTCCTGGGTAATGGAGCGCACCTCTTCAATTGACTCATCAAGCAAGCGAGCTTTCACATCCTCGCTTTTCGAAGGGCTCATGCCCTCGCCCAACACACCGCGAATTTCAGAGAAGCCCATAAATTTAAACTCAAGCTTTGCCAGGGAGAAACCGTGGTCATAGGTTGGACCAAAGAGACTGCCAACGGTTCCGTCTCCTGTGCTGTAGGTTCCAAAGGCTGTCATCAAGACCAGAGCTTTTTTGCCGGTCATCAGTCCCAGAAAGGCTCCCTTTGGATTGGGCAGAAAGGTATCGCCTTGTAGCATGACCGAATCAAACCAGGCCTTTACGGTAGCAGGCAGAGAAAAGTTGTACATAGGGGTCGCCAGGACCACCACGTCACATGATTTGAGTTGCTCTGTCATGCGATCCATCTTGGCGAGGGCTGGAATGGGGATATCGCGGGGAATGGCTTTGGTGATACGCCCAAAGTAGCCCCCTAGCGCCTCGATAGAGAACAGATCGGGTACGTCCTGGCAGAGGTCGAGTTCCTCAATCTCCGTGCCTGATGCCTCTTCAAGAAAGGCATCTAGCATCTTCCTGGTACGGGACCTTGGATTGGGTAGATATTTGACAATAAGCGTCTTCATTGAATCCTTCCTTTCCTCTAAAAAGGCGATAATCTTCACGATAGTTCCGCCAGGAATCTGGCGAACAAGCTAGAGAACAAGCGTTTTCATGTACTGACTCGCGTTGTGAGCCAGGGCCATAATGGAGAGCATGGGGTTGACGCCACAGGCAGAGGGGAAGACGCTGCTATCGCAGACAAACAGGCCCTCGACTCCATGTACTCGCTGATGCTCGTCCGTAACCGATGTTTTCGCGCTGGCTCCCATGCGGCATGTACCCATCTGGTGAGCCGAAAACATGATCACGCGGTTAGCGCCAAGGCCACGACGCTGCATAAGGCGGTCAAAGTCGCGCAAGCGCTGCCTCTGTTCGCTTTCCTGCTCTGACCTTATAAGGTCGGTTGGTTTATTTTGCAGGGAAATCACTCTCTCCGCGCCTGCCGCGAGATGAATCCGCGCTCCCTGGCGCAGACCATGCAAGATATGCTTGCGATCATAACGAGAGACGGTATAGTCCACGACAGGCTCACCGGCGAGGTTCATGCTCACAGAGCCTTCTCCCTTGTCTCGATTTAAGATGATGACCGAAGCAAGATGCGAGACAGCCATCATTTCATCGCGGAAGTTGCGCGCGGAATACCAGGGAGTCGCCAGGCCGAAGAGACCGGGATGCGTTGGAGCAACTTCCAGGGTATAGCCGTAGTTGCGGTCCAGGTGGGCAAATTGGCTAGAATAGGCGGATTGTAAAACCCCTTGCCAGGCATTGATCTTTTCAGGGTAAACGCCTACGCTGATCGCTGTCGGGTGCAGGCGCAAGTGCCGCCCGATGTGTGGATTTTCAATTCCCGAACGTCGCAGAAGTAAAGGAGAGTACAGAGCGCCCGCCGCAACGACGACGACGCCAGCGCGAACAGTCAGCGAGGAGGTTTCTCCTGTGCGCGTATCCCTGACGCTTGCCTGCACCCCAACGGCGCGCCCATGCTCGATAAGGATCTTTTCCGCGCTACAGCGAACCAGGATCTGCGCCTCATGGTCATACGCGTCTTGCAAGTATGTCTTGAGCGTAGATTGGCTGCATCCATAGCGGCACCCCAGATTACAGGAACCGCAGCGCTGCTCGCAGCCAACGGCGTTGCGCGGTATGACTCCGGCATGATATCCAAGGCGCGTGGCACCATCAAAGAGCTTCTGATTTTGCGGATTATGCTGACTGTTTTCAACATTTACGCGGATACGCCGCTCTACAGCGGCAAAGCTGTCCTGTAATTGAGAACTGGTAAAGCGGCCTGTAAGCCCTGAACTCTGCTCCCATTCCGCGAGCACATCATCGGGGGTACGAAAGGAGGTCATCCAGTTGACGACGGTGCCGCCTCCCAGGGTTTCACCCGCCAGCATAATGACGCCAAGATCTTTCGTCGAAAGCGCTCCCCGTTTCAAGAAAAGCTCCGGCATCGCCTGTTCTTCGTGCCAGGAAAAGTTGCCTTCGTAGTTATAGCCCCCCTTCTCCAGCACGACCACGCGTTTACCAGCTCGCGCGAGTTCCCCCGCGACTACGCCGCCACCAGCGCCAGAGCCAATCACCACTACATCAGCTTCCAGCGTGGTATCCCGCGAGATCGCCACAGGCGTTATGCGTTGTGGAGTATCCGGCGGTGGTGGTGGCGCTTCAAATTCCAGGGTGGCCCAGTTGGGATTACTTCCCTGCTCATCAATGGCGGAAAAGTACAGCAAGCCAGCCAGGCGCTTGAGTCCTTGAAACCCCTGGCGGAAGGGTTTTACAGGGCTATTGGCGAGCGCTAGTAAATATTGCTCGCGCTTCTCCTGTGGCAGATCCACAAAGGGACGGGCACTCCCCGCCAGCAGCAGGCCCATAGGAGGGGCGGTGAAGAGACTCAGGAAGAGGCGAATATCCGCCTGTACTTCTGGACCTTCCTGGCCCAATTTGTCGGCAACCAGCTCGGCGATATGTAAATCGTGAGCACAGCGTCGATAATAGGCGGATAGCGCTTCGGAGCTACCCGCAGGAGGTTGAAGCGAGGGAAGGAGGGTATCACAAATGGCTTCCAGAAGAGAAAACTCTTTGGGTGTCAGCCAGTTCGTACCTTCCCGCTTCTTTGTCTCCTCGGCTGTCGATGCTGTTATTCCCATCGTTTTTGCTACCTCCATGTTATGAAAAGCATTCGCCAACGCCGCCGGTGTGGCGGCGAAGCTAGCCGCCACATGGTTCCACCTCAAGCTGAGTTGGTGTAGTGCCATGTCTGAGCATCTCAGGCGGCTACGCTCAGGCTAATGAAAGGCATGTTCATCAATGCAAATAAGAACAGGCAGAGTTCCGAGTTTTCAAGGTACAAAACAATTGGCATGAGAATGCTTAACTTTGGGCCTCATTCGCCACGGCATCCAGAAAATGCTGCTCAATCCGCTCTCGCCAGATCTCATGCGCGGTGTCGCCAGAGGGAAGGTTTTCCAGGGCTTCATTCGCGATGTGGGCGACAGTCTCACCAGAGCGTTCACAGAAGACACGGCAGGCAAGCTCAGTATGGGGCGTAATATGACCAAAGCCATAGCGCCTCTTCGCCGCTAGGGCACCAGCCAGAGCCAGTTGAGGTCGATACGAGCCGGCGGCAGCGAGCAAACGCCCAAGCGCCTCGCGCTCCATAGGGCTTCCGGCATAAGCGCAGGCAAATGCGGCCCCACTCCAGAGGTCCGCCTGACGAGATTCGGGGAAGGCGGCTATCACATCGATGACTTGCTCAACACTCTCGCCAGTCGCGAACCAGATACTCCGGCCCATGCCCTGGTCAAAGACGCGGCGAGCATAAGGAGAGAGATGTGAGGGTATTTCCTGCTTTTCAAGATAGCGCTGCCGAGCGAAGAAGCCTTTATAGAAGCCATAGCCATCCACCACCATCCAGCGGAAAGCGGGATGGTCGAGCCGCGCCATGAAGCGCTCGATGCGCCTACCTCCCATGCGACCAATCGCCAGCCCCGCGCCTATATAGATAGGAATAATGTATGGGGCACCTGGCCCACGCACGAATTCTTGCAGGCGCGTTCGCCAGGGCATAAAGTAATCAAAGACGGTGAAGCCCAACCCTATGCCTTCGTAGGCAAACCCGCGCCAATTAGCATCAACCTCATTCATCTGCGCGACCAGAACATCAAAGCGATCATCTTCCAGGGTCAGGCGAAAGCCCTTCATGACCACTGCCATGACTTTCTGGTCGGACCCCTGGGCCTTAGGGACGGAACGTAGAATGGTTCTACGAAGCGTTCTAAAAAGAGAATTTGTCACGGCGTTGCCTCCTTCATGAGCCACACGCAATAGCGCCAGATAGCGCTGCTTGCCACATAAAGCAACTGTGGAGGATAGAATTTACCACCCACTTACCCCGAATAAAATCTCACCATCCAGCCCAGATTTTGGACAGTTTTTTCGCAGGTGCGAAACAATTGCGAAGACTTCGTGGATATCTCAGGCTTATCCTTTTTCTTGAACCACAGGATATAGATGTTTAATAAGCAAGAGAGCAGCTTCTATGTTCTGTATCCCAAAACCTGGCACCGTGTCTGATGCTATAGCATCTAAGCGCAGAGCTGGTTGGCGGATAAGGCCATAGGGCGAGTAGTAGTAAAAGGACGACCTTTGATTAAGCCAATGAAAACTCTTCAAATTCACTTGCCTGAGAATGAAGGAGTTCAGCGTGTCTGTCCTTCTCCTCTCTTCACGGAGCGGTATCTTCCCATTCCTCTGACCGAGCTGATTGGTCGTGAAAAGGAGGTCGATACGATCTGCGCTCTTCTCCAACAGCCAGCGACACGCTTATTGACGCTCACGGGCGCGGGAGGCGTTGGCAAAACCCACCTCGCGCTGCATGTGGCCCATGAAATGAGTCTCATGTTCGCGGATGGCATCTGTTTTGTCTCACTGGCCTCTGTCAATTCAGTCGATCAGGTTTTGCCTGCCATCGCTAGCGCGTTTGATCTGCCATCCAGTCAATTTACCTTGAGGCATATTCAAACGCTACTGCATGAGCGAAACTGCTTACTTCTGCTCGATAATTTTGAACATATCGCGGGCGCGGCTCCTCAGTTAAAAAGGCTACTCTCCGCCTCGCCTCAATCGAAAATTCTGGTTACCAGCCGTACGATTCTCCGGCTTCAGGGGGAGCAAGAGTTCTATGTGAAGCCGCTACCTATGCTCGAACTTTCGCCTCTCCCCTCTTACGAGGAGCTTGCCAGAATGCCAGCGGTTTCGCTCTTTGTGCGGAGAGCGCGTACCGCTCATCCCGAATTTGAGTTGACCCGCGAGAACGCCTTAACGATTGCTCAGATCTGCAATCGCCTGGATGGACTTCCTTTAGCGCTGGAACTGGCGGCGCTACGTATTAAGCTCTTTACGCCATATGGACTCCTGGAAAGGCTAGAGAAGCGGATTTCATTTCTGACTGAGGGACCTTGCGACGCGCCCGAGCGGCATCAATCGCTACGTAAAACGATAGAGTGGAGTTATCACGCCCTCAACCAGGAGGAGCAGCGACTCTTCCGCCATCTCTCCATTTTCGCTGGCAGCTATTCACTGCATGCCATTGAGGCCATCTGTGGGGCCAATAACAAGTATGAGGCGACACTGCTTGATACGCTCTCCTCTCTGCTCAATCAAAGCCTGCTGTACCGCGAAAGGTCAGCCACGCAGAAGGAGTATCGCTTCACGATGCTAGAGGCTGTGCGAGAGTATGCCTCGGAATGCTTGCAGAACAGCGAAGAGAAGGAAGAGGTCGCGCAGGCTCATGCCGAGTATTACCTGTCCCTCACCCAGATCATGGAATTTAAGAACGACAGGGAAGAAACACTCCAATGGATCAGGCGGGAATTTGAAAATCTGCGATCCTCCTTTAGCTGGTTTCTGTCTTCGCAAGAGAGGGAGCAGGCGCTCAGGATGCGCATTCTTGAGTTGCACTCGCCTCAGGCACAAGCAATCTGCTTTCTGGTCATGGGGGCCATTCTCGCGACACAAAAGCGCTACATCTGGGCCATTCGCCTGTGGGGAAAAGCCAGGGCGCTCACCAAGGAGAGGGAGGAGCATATTAAGTCGCGTCCCTACGAATGGTTACGCTCAATTCTGGGCGACAACCCTTCCTACGCGCAGATGCTTGAGACAATCCAGATGCAATTCGATGAGCGGGATTTGGCTACCGCGTGGACCGAAGGGGAGTCCCTCTCTCCCAAACAATTGCTGGCAAAACCGGAGTCGTCTATGGTTCACACATCGTCCGCACCCTCTGAAAAAGAGACCGTTCCTTACTTCCAGAGGCTCACGCCACGCGAGCGGGAGGTGCTACGGCTGCTGACTCTGGGCCTGAGTAGCGCGGTCATCGCGAGGCAACTCTTCGTCAGTCTCACAACAGTTAATTCGCATGTGCGTACAATCTATAATAAGCTCGGGGTCTCCTCACGCAGTGCCGCGACCCGTTACGCTCTGGAGCATCATCTAGTGTGAAGCTGCCGCTGCTAAAGCGACGCGGCTACATATGGGGGTGCCGCTGCTAAAGCGACGCGGCTACATATGGGGATGCCGCTGCTAAAGCGACGCGGCTACATATGTATCTCTTTTCCTATTGGAAGGCGGGATGGGGGATTGCGTTGGCTAAAGCTCAACGCTTACACACGGGATCATTCTCTCCCATATGTAGGCGCGGAGCTTTAGCCCGCGCTTTACGGATCTCCCATCCCAGGTTCGCCCTGATGGGCTTTAGCGAAGACTCAGGGCGGAGAAGTGCTCTTGCATACGCTCGTGCCAGATTTCATAGGCTGGTTTGTGCATATTGAAGGGCAGGTTCTCCTGAGCGGAGTTGGCGACATCGGCGGCCTGTCGAGCGGTGAGACGACCAAAGATCTGACACGCCATCTCGGTGTGCTCCGCCATGTTGCCAGCGCGCAGGCGTCCCTGGGAGGCAACCGCCGCGCCACTGGCGAGCAGGGACCGGTAGGGATGAGCAATCTCTAGCAGGTTCTCGACCTCCTCGCGAGTCGCGCCCCCGGCGTAGGCGCAGGCCGTGCCCACGCCACTCCAGATGTCGGCATGCCGCTCCCGTGGATACGCGGTGACGATAGAGGTCACCAGATCGACCAAGCCGCCACTTGAGAACCAGATGCAGCGCCCAAGCCCCTGGTCAAAGAGGCGGCGAGCATATGGCGAGAGGTGCGTTGGAACGGCTCGTTGATCGACGTACTTGCGACGGCGGAAAAAGCCTTCGTGGAAACCATAGCCGTCAGCAACGACCCACCCTAGCAGCGGGTCGAGGCGCGTGAGATACTTTTCGGGGTCCTTGTGCAAGCGCGCGAGCGCCAGCCCAACACCTACATAGGTAGGGTAGATGTGAGGTCCGGCGGGTCCGTCGATAAAGGCCGTCAGGCGATCCTTCCAGGGCGCGATTATATCCAGGGCGGCGATGCCCATGCCCGCACCCTCGTAGGCGAAGCCGTGTAATTCGGGCGCGAAGGCCGTCAGGCGCGGCACAAGCTTCTCAAAGCGACTATCTTCCAGTGTGGCATGATAGCCCTCCACAAGCGAGTGCGCGACTGGCTGGAATCTCGTCCACGCCTCTGGAGCGAAGCCCGGACGACTAAAGACGGCTCTCTCCGATGGAATGCCGAAGAGGGTTCGGCTGATTTTTCCCATTATCGTCACGATCTTTTCTCCTGTCGCTCTAGCTGGCCCACCGTAGAGGTCGCGAACTGCTCCGCCAGGCGCTGACGCCAGATCTCATAGGCCGGCTCACGACCATCCTTCGGCAGATTCTGGCGAGCGACGTTCGCGATTTGAGCGACGAGCGCGCCAGAGAGGCCACAGAGGACCTCGCAAGCAAGGTCCGTATGGGGCGCGACCTCGCCTGTCTGCATACGATAAGTAGCCGCGACCGCCGCACCCGCGATCATCTGGGGTGCGTGGGGTCCCGCCGCATCGCGCAAGGTCTTGATCGCCTCGCGATCAACGACGCCTGCGGCATAGGCACAGGCTAAACCAATGCCTCCCCACAGGTCCCCGTGCCGATTTTCTGGAAAGGTGCTAATAGTCGAGACGATGCGCTCGACGTTGGCACCGGTTGAGAACCAGATACTACGCCCCAGGCCGTGATCGAAGGCGCGTAGCCCATAGCCTGTATCGGTGATCCTCGCTGGTAGGCGGTGCTGATTGACCGCACGCTCTCCATTGAAGAAGCCCTCATAGAATCCGTAGCCATCCATGACAAACCAGCGCAAAAAGGGGTCCAGAGTCGCTAGAAAGCGTTTCGGTCGAATCGGGGCCCTTGGCAGAACCAGCCCGGCACCAATGTAGAGCAGCCAGTCATACGCAGCACCAGGGCCAGCGATGAAGGGCATGAGGCGCTTCTTCCAGGGTCCCAGGCTGTCAAGTAGCATGAGCCCCATGCCAGCCCCCTCATACGCGATGCCACGGAAATCGCCTTCGAGTGAGTTCAAGTGTGGTACCAGAACTTCAAAGCGGTCGTCGTCGAGGGTCGTTTTAAATCCACCCACTAGATGACGGGCTACAGGCTCAAATTGCAGCCAGATCTGGTCCATGTCATCATTCTGCCCATAGCGCTCAGTCGCCAATTTAGGAAAATCATCGGACGAGAGGCGGAAGAAGGGCTTCAACAACTTTCCGAATGTCAGAGCCATTGTATTGTCTCCTTTCACTGAGCGTTTTTATACCTGGACTTCGGCTGGCGTCTCAGTCTTAATAACATCCTCGCCTTTAACGACAGCACGCTCCCTTCTATAGCGTCCATAGACGAGTTCGAAGAGTGGGGAGGACATCAAGGTCGTCGCAATCGCCATGAGGACAAGCATGGTGAAGAGCGTGGGGGTAATAACACCCTGCTGCAAACCAATGTTGAGCAGAATCAACTCCATAAGCCCACGCGCGTTCATCAGACTACCAATCGCCAATGCTTCGCGAGGTGGCTCTTTGTTCAAGAGCGCGGCAGCCCAGCAGGCTACGCCCTTGCCAAACACAGCAATGACAAAGATCAGGATAGCAACTCCCCACAACAACCAGCTATTGACCAGACCCAGGCTCGTATTCAGACCAGAGTAGACGAAGAACAGGGGTAGCAGGAAGTTGGTAACGAGCGGCTCCAATGTGGTCTTCAGGTATTTGGAGAAGAGGCCGCGAGGCATAGCAACGCCCAGGATGAAACCACCGAAGATCGAATAGATACCGATAGTATCCGTGACCCATCCGGCAAGCATCACCAGGAGTAACACAAACGCCAGCATTCCCCCGGTCATCCCACCGCGTCGTTCCGTCATCTTGCCCAGGACACTCAACATGCGCTTCCCTACGGTTAACACACTCACAGCGTAAATGATCCCACCACCAACCGCGAGCAGGGCTATCGTCATATTTTGCTTGAAGACAGCGAGGACAACGGCGAGAATACACCAGGAGATTGCATCGTCCGAAGAGCCTGCCGCCAGGGCCAGTGTTCCCAGAGATGTTCCCGATAGGCCGCGCTCATAGATAATGCGAGCAAGCATGGGAAAGGCCGTCACAGCTATGGCAGCCCCCATAAAGAGCATTGACTCGGCAATAGCGACTCCTGGTCCGAAGAACCCGGTCTGATTCACCAGCATGTAGGCAAGCAAGGCTCCAAGGGTGAGCGGAGCTATAATGCCAGCTAGCGAGACAGATACGGCGCTACGAAGGCGGCTGCGAATGAGATTGGTATCAAACTCGACGCCGATCAGAAACATATACAGCACCAGTCCCACCTGGCTGACAGAGTACAGGATGCCCATTGGCGCGCCTTTGGGGAAGACCATATGCTGCAGATCGGGCCAGAAAAGGCCGAAAAACGAGGGTCCCATCAAGACGCCCGCGATCATTTCGCCAACGACCTGGGGTTGACCAATCTTGCGCGCCAGGAAACCAACCAGGCGACAGACGCCTAATATGACGGCGAGTTGCAGGGTAAAGAGGATCGCCAATTCTGAGTTAGACATGTTCTATCCCTCCGTAATAAGTATGGTAACACCGCTTTATCATGCTTTGATCTTTATACAGCAAGTACTTTTTCTCTAACCTACTCCGTACTCTACTAAAGCTCCTAGTTGCGCCTCTATGCGCTCTCGCCAGATTTGGTAGGCAGGTCTGGTATCGTTGGTTGGGATATCCGCATACGCGGACTCAACCATTTGGGAGGCTTCCTCAATCGTGGTGTTGCAAAGCACGCTAGAGGCAATCTCAGCGTAGGGCGCGGGCGTATGAGCCAGGAGGCGAGCGTGCGCGGCGATGGCGACGCCTACCGCGAGCTGCGAGAGGTGCGGTCCGACGGCGGCACGCAATTTCTCTAACTCCTCGCGACCTACCCCCCGGTATACCCACAACCAAGCCCGACACCGCTCCAGAGAGCGGCATGCCGCTCTTCGGGAAAGGAGTTAATGGTTGCGGCAATCTGGTCGACCTTCGCGCCACCAACAAACCAGATGCTACGCCCGATGCCGTGGTCGAAGACACGGCGACCATAGGCTGAGAGATGGCTGGGAACGATCTGCTTCTCTATGGCCTGCTTTCGGGAGAAGAAGCCCTTGTGGAAGCCATACCCGTCTAAGGCGATCCAGCCAACCACCGGGTCCAGGCGCTTGAGGAACTTTTCAGGCTGGACATGCACTCTCGCGAGCGCGAGACCAGCACCGATATGGATGGCGTAAGGATAGGGAGCACCTGGGCCAGCCAGAAATTCCTTGATGCGATTCCTCCAGGGCAGCATGCAATCCAGGGCCATGAGGCCGATACCCACACCTTCGTAGGCATAGCCTCGCAGTTCTGGATCAAACTCGTTCATCCGAGCAACCAATACATCGAAGTCGCTATTCTGAAAGGTAAGATGACAGCCCTTTGTGACAGAAGAGACAACGGTCCCCAGGCGCAAGGCCGCTCGCTTGTCGCCTGTGCTAAATTCGGTCGATTCTTTTTGAGAGACGCCGAAGAGCGGGCGCAAGATTGCTCCGAAGACGCTCATTTCAAGCCTCCTTGTTGCTGATAGGCGGAAGTAGTGAACTTTGCCAGGAGTCGCTGTTGGATCGTTTCAAACGCGATCTGTGGACTCTCGGCAGGCAAATCTAGAAAGGCGAGGCTGGTCTGGTGAGCGGCCTCTTCCGCTGAGAGTCCACAGAGGACCTCGCAGGAGAGGTCAGTATGAGGCACTTCATTACCTGCTCGCTGCCGCCCCTTCGCGACAAAGGCCGCGCCTACCGCCATGTAGTTCGCGTAAGAGCCCGCGACCTGGCGCAACTTCTCGATCCGGGGACGTTCCAGTCCTCCAACATAGGTTGAGCCAACGCCAACGCCAAGCCAGAGGTTGGCCTGTCGCTCAGTTGGAAAGATTTCGATCATCGCGGCGACCCGCTCTATCCTCGCGCCCTCTGTAAACCAGATGCTACGTCCCACCCCCTGGTCGAAGATGCAACGCGCGTAGGCCGAAAGATGGGATGGGATGGCTTGCGCCTCCACATAGCGCGGGCGGCGGAAGAAGCCTTCATGAAAGCCATAACCCTCCAACATAAGCCAGGAAACCGAGTGGTCCTTCATCTTATTGATAAAGGGTTCTGGCTTTCGGCCTAGCCTCGCGAGTGCCTCGCCTGCTCCGATGTGGACCATATACAAATGCGGCGAGCCAGGGCCTTCGATATATTCCTGAAGGCGGTTCTTCCAGGGCATCATACAGTCAAGCCCTGTCAGCCCCATTGCCGCGCCTTCATAGGCGTACCCGCGCATCGCGAGCGGCACCTTGTCCAGTTGAGGGACAAGCTTCTCCAAACGGCTGCTGTCGAGGGTGGCGTGATAGCCCTCAAGCGCTGAAAGCACTACGGCTTCCAGGTGGGGCAGGTCCTCGCTATCCTGCGCGATAAAAGAGGTTGCTTCCTTGGGAGAGACCCCTATGAGAGATCTTTTCAGCTTGCTAAGAGAAATTGCCATGCCTTCCTCCTTCATGGATTGCGTATAGTTCTGCGCCTACATATGGGCTGGGTAACCTCCGCGCGGGGGTCGGCCCGGCGCGGAGGTGGCGGTTTTATACGTTGGCTTCGCTATCGAGGCTTTGTTCCAGTTCAGCGAGCAAGCTTTCGATGTCTTCGTTCTGTAGTTCGGCTAGTGTCTGTTCCAGGTTGTCTTCGGGTCCCTGTTCCAGTTCAGCGAGCAAGCTCTCAAGATCCTCACCGTCTGCACCCTCGACCAATTGCTGGATTTCTGTGAACGAGTCTGCATCTGCTCCGGCTGTAGGCTCACCCGCGAATTGGAGAGAGGCGAGAAGGCGCGTAGCCAGTTGAGCTATAGTCACATCTTTGAGCAGTTCCAGAACGGAGATTTCGGTTTTCACGCTGGCTTCGATCCTGTGCTTGATCTCGATGGCTAGCATCGAATCAAGTCCAAGGCTGGTCAGCGATTCCTGGGGACCAAACTGGGTAGCGTCGAGTTGAAGGACGCGCGCGACCAGTCCTTGCAGGTGGGCAATCAGCATGGGCTGGCGCTCTCCTACTGGCGCTTCGCTCAACTGCTGCAAGAGCGACCCATCATCGCCCTGTCCTTCCGTAGCAGCGGCATCCTCGGCTTGTTCCAGCAGTTGCGAGAACATGGGAGGCATCGACTTCATTGGCGATGTCTCGCGAGCTGTCGCCCAGTTCGCCGAAATCACCGTCAGGTGAGCGGGTCGTTGGTCCAGCACACGGGCCAGGACTTGCGTTCCAACCTCCGGCGTGATCAGGTCGATGCCGCGCCGGGTGTAGAACTGCTCCAGGTTGAGCTGTTGCACCATACCTATGGACCAGGGACCCCAGCCGATACTCATAGCAGGCAAGCCAAGCGCGCGGCGATGGTGCGCCAGGGCGTCCAGGAAGGCGTTTCCAGCGGCATAGTTGCCCTGACCTACAGAGGCGATGACCGAGCCCGTTGAGGCGAAGAGGACGAAGAAGTCCAGCGGGGCATCTTTCAGCAGGCGGTGCAGTAGCCAGCCACCATAGACCTTGGGGCGCAGGACACGTTGGAAGTCCTCGGTGGTCATACGCACCATAAGCTCATCCTTAACGATGCCAGCAGTGTGGACAACACCACGGATGGGGGGCCAGCCTTCTCGCTCATAGTCGCGCAGGAAGGTGGTAAGTTGCTCCTCATTCGCGGCATCCGCCACTGCCAGATGGACCGTCGCGCCCAGGGCTTCCAGTTCGCGAATGGCCTCAATCTGGCCCCGCTGGGGATGATCGACTCCGATGCTTTGCCATGTTGAGCGCTCAGGCAGGGCTGTGCGTCCCATGAGGATCAGTCTGCGTGCGCCCTGCGTCGCCATCCAGCGCGCGACCAGCAGGCCCAGATTTCCCAGACCACCAGTGATGAGATAGCTCCCATCGACGCGGAAGGATGGCGGCATGGCAGGTGTGAGGTGCGCGCTTTGCACCATGCGCATGATGTAGCGCTGCCCAGCGCGGTAGGCAATCTGGTCTTCCTGGGAAGGCTGGCTCAACTCGTCGAACAGCGAGCTTGCCTGCTCCTCGATAGAGGTCTGGTCCAGGTCGATCATTCCGCCCCACATGTTGGGGAACTCCTGATGACCGATCACGCGACCCAGGCCCCAGACAGGTGCCTGCGAGACCGCCAGGGGGCGAGCCTCTTCTCCTACGGCTTGCGCTCCGCAGGTAACCAGCCAGACGCGAGGGGACTGCGACCATCCACTCTGCGCAAGGGCCTGCATCATATACATGATGCTCAGGGTGCCATTCGCTTGATCCTGTTCCAGGGTTACAAGCGGAGAGTCCTCTTCAAAGGTAGCATCCAGGTTCCAGAGATGCGCGACGGTGGAGAAGGTAGTTTGCTCCTTCTCGGTCAGGGTCGCGACGAGTTGCTGGAACTGCTCCGGCACGGTTGGATTCAACGCATACTGGCGTGCATCATGTGAGCGCAATTCGGTCACATCGGCTCGCGTCACCGTGACATGCGGAATCCCTTGGCGCTCAAGACGCTTGACAAGCTCTGTCGCGACGCCGCTCTGATCGGCGAAGATGAGCCAGCTTCCAGCCTGGGTCGCGCCCTCCGTGGCATCGCTCGGCTCGCTTGGGCGCTCTTGCGGCTGCCACTCTAGCTCATATAAGCCGCGATCAATGCGCTCAGGACTCTGACTCATAGAGGCTTCCAATGATTGCGCTCGGAAGCCAGTAATCGTCGCCAGGACATTCCCTTGCAGGTCTGTAACCTCGATATCGCCAACGACGACCTGACTATCGGCTTTGACGACCCGAGCGACCGCGCGCATCTGCTCCATCGGAGGCGCGAAGATGCTGATACGATCCACACCAACCGGCAGGTACGGTGAAATGGAAGGCTGGTTGGTAGCCGTCGCTTGCGATTGAGTCGCGATCAGTAATACCTGGAAGGCCGCGTCTACCATTGAGGGATGGAAGGCATAAGCATCCAGGTCGGACTCAATGGAAGCGGGAACTTGCAGGTGCGCGAGCGCGACGCCTGAGCCAACCTCTAAGTGCTCGATAGCCTGGAAGGCTGGCCCATACTGGAAGCCCATCTGGCGCGTGAGCGTAAAGAACTCGTCCCTTGTCGTTTGCGAAGTACAGCTCTGACGGATCGCCTTGAGGTCGAGACGAGGCGTGCTCTCACCAACCGGAAGCTGACGCAGTTTGGCGGTCGCGTGTAGCGTCCAGCGTGCATCTCCGCTGGCATCGGGAACGTAGCTAGAGATTTCGACAAGCGCGCGCTCAGGATCGAGTACAGTCTGAATGCGCGGATCAGAAGTGTCGGGGAGGAAGAGCGCCTTGCGGAACTGTAATTCCTCTACGGCATACATGCCCTCGCCAAAGACCTCTTTAGCGGCTGCCAGCGCCATCTCAGCATAGGCCGCGCCAGGAAGCAGGACACTCTCCTGAATGCGGTGATCAGCAAGGTAGGGCAGCAGCCAGGAGCTTATCTCACACTCCCAGGTTGGATGCACAGCCCCCATACGCTGGCCCAATAAGGGGTGAACCTGAGTGAGGAAGCGGTCCTCATGGGCTTCGAGTGACTCAGTCCAGTAGGTTTTGAACTGCCAGGGATAGAGAGGCAGGCGCACGAAGCGTCCCGCGTGCTCGTTAAGGGTTGCCCAATCAATTGGGTAGCCCAACGTATAGAGCTTGCCAAGCGATCCGAGCATAAAGGAGCGATCCTCCTCATTGCGCCGGAGCGAGGCGACGACATGGCCTTCCTGTCCCTGATCGGTGAGCAGTTCGTCAATCGAGTGGGCCAGGACGGGATGCGGGGCAAGCTCAACGAAGACGGTATAGCCATCTTGAATCATCTGGCTCAGGGCCGATGAGAAGAGCACCGTAGAGCGCGCGTTTTGCCACCAGTAGGCAGCATCCGCGCCCCTGCCGTCAATCCGTGTGCCAGTTACCGTCGAATACAGGGGACGTGTGGCATGTTGGGGCCGCAGGTCCGCCAATGAAGCAAGCAGCTCCTCGCGAATTTGCTCCACAAACTGGCTATGGTAGGGTACGCTGCCTTGAATGAAGCGGTGGAAGACCTGGAAGGTCTCTAGCTGCTGGGCATAGTTTTCAAGCACTTTGATGTCGCCTGAGATCGTTACGGAAGCGGGAGCGTTGATGGCGGCGACCGAGACGGGATCATCTTCGCCTAGCACAGCCTTGCTCAGGGTTTCATAGGACATACCTATCGCGAGCATCCGGCCCTGTCCACTATTGCGCTGTTGCAAGCGGCTATGATGGTAGACCAGCTTTACGGCATCCTCGAAGCTCAAGACCCCCGCCAGATAGTGCGCGGTGAACTCGCCCGTACTATGTCCGATAAAGGCGTCGGGCTCGATGCCCCAGGAGCGCCAGAGGTCCGCCAACCCAATCTGTAAGGCGAAGTTCGCGGGTTCGGCGACCTCGGCATCCGCCATACGCGAGTTCTCTTCGGTAACGGCGAACTCGTCCAGAAGCGACCAGCCAGTATAGCGCTGAAGCTCGGCGGAACAGCGCTCAATGCTAGCACGGAAGACGGGCTCGTTCTCTAAAAGGTCGCGACCCATCGCCCACCATTGGGGACCCATGCCGGAGCAGACAAACACGGTTTGCGGTCGTCCGTTGGGCGCGATGCGTCCGTTTGTGGTTCCCTGGCGCGGCTCCTCGGCGAGGTATGCGTCAAGAATGCTGACCGCGTCGGCCTTTGAGCGAGCGGGCAGGGCCATCCGGTGGTCGTGGTGGCTACGACGCTGCGAGACGGAATAGACGATATCATGAAATTGCTCGTCGCTGCTTGCCAGGAAGGAGCGATAGGATTCCGCCATGGCTCGCAAGGCTTCCGCGCTTCGAGCCGAGAATGGCAGGAGGTAGGGACGCTCTTCCCGCTCGCCGTCGCTCTCGCCAATTGTTTCCGCTGGCGCTTCTTGTAGGACGACATGGGCATTGGTTCCGCCGAAGCCAAAGGAATTGACACCAGCCAGGGCGGGACCATCGCTTTCAGGCCAGGCCTCAAGCGTGGTTGGGACGCGTAGCTGTAGCTCGTCGAAGTGAATGTCGGGATTGGGGATGCGCAGATGCAGGTGAGGCGGGATCTGGCGATGCTTCAGGGAAAGCGCGGTTTTGACCAGCCCCGCTACGCCAGCGGCGGCCTCCAGGTGTCCGATATTGGTCTTTACGGAACCGACCAGGCATTCTTCGCCTTCCGGGCGTCCGGTGGAGACGACGGTGCCGATGGCGCGAGCCTCCAACGGATCGCCAACTGGCGTGCCTGTGCCGTGGGCCTCCACATATTGGATCTGGCTCGGCAAGACATTCGCACGCTCGTAGGCTTGACGCATGGCTGCCTGCTGCGCCTCTGGATTGGGAACCGTGATACCTGTGGTGTGCCCATCCTGGGTAACGGCGGTCCCTCGAATCAGGGCGTAGATCGGGTCGCCATCGGCCTGAGCCTGCGCCAGTGGTTTGATGAGCACGACACCAGCGCCCTCGCCTCTGGCGTATCCATTAGCCGACGAGTCAAAGGTTTTGCTGCGTCCATCGGGCGCGAGGAAGCCTGCCTTTGATTCGGCGATGGTCATGGTGGGGGCCATCATGGCATTGACGCCACCCGCGATAGCCAGGGAGCATTCGCCGTTCCAGATACTCTGGCAGGCCAGATGGGTCGCGACGAGTGAGCCAGAGCAGGCCGTATCAATCGCCATGCTTGGACCGCGAAAATTGAAGACATAGGAGATACGATTCGCCAGAATCGTCATCATCATGCCTGTAGCTGAGTGCGTCTGCAACTCATAACGGCTGTACACGCCGTAGTTCTGTAGCAGTTGATAGTCCAGGGTAAAGCCGCCGATGAAGACGCCTGTATTGCTGCCCGACAGGCGGTCAGCAATCAGTCCCGCGTCCTCCATCGCTTCCCATGTCACCTGAAGCAGGAGGCGTTGCTGTGGGTCTAACCACATGGCCTCACGCGGGGAGATGCCAAAGAATTGGGCGTCAAACTGGTCGAGGCGCTCCAAATAGCCACCCCGAAATGTACCCATCTTACCGGCTTTTTTCCCTTCGGGATCATAGAATTTTCGTACCTGCCACCGATTCTCCGGCACCTCTCTGGTGGCGTCGACTCCGGCGCACAGAAGATCCCAGAAGGCTTGCGGGCTGTTCGCTTCGCCTGGGAAGTGACACCCAATACCCACAATCGCGAGTGGCTCACGCGTGGCGACAGGTTGAGCATCGCTAACCTGTGAAGTCAACGCGGGATCATGCCCAGCGTCTTTTTCAGTACGCATAGGAACCCTCCTGACGTGTTTTTATAGCAGAACTAAATTCACTAACACTCCGCGCGAGATCATTAGCGAAGGCGCTCATCAAAAGATCTGGCGCGCTATGGAGAAAGAGGTGCGGGCCTGGAAGCATCATGAGCGACGTAGGCGCGGTGCTATGGATTCGCCAGTCGTCCAGGTCAACCTGATTCACGCGTACATCATCTTGTCCACCGTATAGGGAAAATGGGCAAGAGAATGCGGGTTCACCCTTGAACTGATAGGTGTCGCAGAGTTCGTAATCCGCTCGCAGTGTAGGCAACATAGCCTGCATTAATTCCGTGTTTTGCAGCACTTGCTCTGGGATACCGTCCGCGCGCATGACCACTTTGAAGACCTCATCCGGCATGTGATAGATCTTGATGTTGGGATTGGGCAACTGGGGCGCGCGAAAGGCTGCAAAGCCTAAATGGACTGGTTGCTTCTTATAAGTCCTGCGCAGTTCGCGAGCTAACTCAAAACTGATCAGGGCTCCCATGCTATAGCCGAAGAAGGCAAAGGGCCGGTCCAGGTATGGCTGGATGACACTCGCCAGGGTCTGAATCAGAGTGGTTAGCTGCGTGTAGACTGGTTCCCCGATGCGATTCTCACGGCCCGGAAGTTGAATACCGCACACATCCACATCCTCAAACGCTCCATCCGCCCATGAGCGAAAGACCGAGGCCCCCCCACCAGCATAGGGGAAGCAGAACAGGCGTAAGCGGGCCTGATCGTTGGGTCGATAGCGCACGATCCACTTCTCAGAGGGTGAAGGCTTCACCATATTCCGCTGATTAAGCTGTTTTCGTTTGAGTTGCTGAATGAGCGCCGCCTGTTTCTCTGAAGGCAGCGCCGCGATACGTGTGGCAAGATCTGTCATCTGACAACCTCTTGTTTCTCTTGAAGTACTCGGCCCAATGTCACCCAACCACCCTCAATCGGGGCCGTCTCGGCTTCAGCGTCATAGAGCGTGATAAGTTCCTGCAAGAAGGGATCTTCCTGCCAGCGCGCAACCTGATTGCGCACCTCTTCACTGTCCGAGCGCTCCAGGCAATCCTGGATGGCCGTTTTGATAAGCTTGCCTGCTAAGCGCTCAATGAAGCGCACATTCGCGGCGAAGCGGGTATCAAACTCATCGTCAGCGATCTCAGCCGTCATGCCAATATGGAGATCAGACGTAAACTGATAATCGTAGTAGCGAATGAAACCGTCAGAGGCATCCTGCTGAGCAAAGGCCAGCCAATCACGGAAAAAGGCCTGAACGTGCTCGCTTAGAACAGAGAAGCGCAACAGGTCAAACGGGATGGTTGGCGAGTCAGAGAAGGTGCGCAACTTGTCATGGAAGTAGAGCAAGCCCGGAATGGCCCAGTAGACAGCAGTATCCCAGAAGACCTTGGCGACCATGATCTGCGCGTTGCCCATCAGCGAATATTGCTTCTCATAGGTGCTCAGCCAGGAAGTGGTGAAGAGCAGCATGAGCTGGTTATGCGTCGCCGCGAGGTCTTCGACATCCTCTCCGTCCAGGTACTTGCTGACCATGTCGCAGACCAGGCCATTGCTAATAGCGATGAGGTCACCACCCGGCGAATAGAGCGGGTCTAGCGAGATGCCAGCTTCGCCAGTGAGGCACCAGCGCTCATCGGAATAGAGCTGCTCGCAGCTATAGGAGTAATCCCGCATTACACGGAAGTCCTGAATCTGCTCCCGGTGCTCCTCCACTGTCTGAGCCAGTTGTGGCTCATGCTCATGCAGCCAGTTCAGCGCTCGCTCAAAAAGGTTGAACCCCTCGAAGGGATGCATATTAGCGTCTGCCACGATACCAATGCTTGTCGAATTCGAGGCGAGTGGGATGAGCCAGATCCAGTAGCCTTGCCCCATCAGGTGATTGGTTGAGAGGCGACGATCTCCCTGCTTAATGCGTCCCCGCCACTCTGGATCATTCGACCAGTCGTTTACACTAACGGGGTAATTGACGCGGAACCAGGCGGAGTTAGCGTGGTGATCGACCTTCTTCGCCAGTCCAAGCTGACGCTTGAGTAGCGAGCTACGGCCCGTGGCGTCCACGACCCATTTCACGTTGATCTCGCGCGCCCCCTGTTCCCCGTCAAGGCGCAGATGGTGCGTCTCGCTCCGGGGTCGCAAATCGAGTTGCTGTACCTTGGTGCCATCTAGCAAGGTGATCCCTCGCTCTGGAAGCATCTGACTCAAGGCGTTCTCGAAGCGTCCGCGATCCAGTTGGTAGGTGCCGACAATGGGCGGTGGCAGGACGGCGTGACCAAGCTCGATGCGGCGCGTGATATCCTGGTTGTCTCCGGTGCTGAAGAACATGCGTAGCCCAAACTTGCGAAGCTGCTGCGTCTGCAAGTGCTCTTCAAGCCCCAGGACATCGCGCAGATAGTGACCAGAGATCTCGACGGTGGACTCGCCGACCTTGTGCGCGGCTTCGGGAACCGGGAAGCGCTGCTTCTCTATCACGACGATACTGGTTTCGGGCCGGGCCTGTTTCATCTGCAAGGCCAGAGTCAGACCTGCCTGCCCCGCTCCCATGATCGCTACGTCGTACTCAGTTGCTTGCGTTTGCTGTTGAGAATCTGTCATCGCGTGATCTCCTGTTTCTCGCGCTCGCTCTGGTATCCCAACGTTATCCAGCTATTATCAATCGGGTTGGTCCGCTGCTCTTCCTCATAGATCGCGAGCACTTCGGCGATGAAGGGCTCTTCCCGCCACTTCCGAATCTGCTCTTGAGCGGCTTCATCCTCCACGCGACCTTCGTGCTTGTCGATAACGGTCTGGACAAGCTGTCCGGAGAGTTGCTCTAGCAGGCGCGCATTGATCGCGAACTGCGCCTCAAGCTCGTCATCCGGCAGGTTTGCCGCCATTCCGTTATGGAGGTCCACCAGGAAATCCATGAGCGAATAGGGGTCGGCGAAGGTATCGGTAGCCTCTGGCTGGTCGAAGCTATGCCACTCGCGGAAGAACTGTTGCACGCGAGTATGCAGGTTCCAGCAGCGATACAGGTTCGCCAGGGCTCCATCACTATCTCCCAGGCGGCGAATCTTATCATGGAAGAAGAGCAAGCCTGGAAAGGCCCAGTAGATGATGGTGTCCCAGATGACTTTGGCGACCATGACCTGCGCGTTACTCATCAGTGGGTATTGTTTCTCGTAAGCGACCAACCAGACTTCGCTGAAGATGAGGAAGATCTGATTGTGGGCGGCGGCTAGGTCCTCGATATCCTCACCGTCAAGGTACCTGGTTACCAGATCGCACGTCAGACCATTACCTATGGCGATGAGGTCGCCACCCGGCGAATAGAGCGGATCAATGGCGACGGCGGCCTCACCCGTGAGGCACCAGCGCTCTTCGGAATAGACCTGCTCACAGCTATAAGAATAGTCGCGCATCACGCGGAAGTCCTGAATCTGCTCCCGGTGCTCCTCCACTACCTGAGCCAGTTGCGGCTCTCGCTCATGCAGCCAGCTCAGCGCTCGCTCAAAGAGGTTGAAGCCCTCAAAGGGATGCATCTCGGCGTCCGCCACGATGCCTATGCTCGTCGAGTTCGAGGACAATGGAATGAGCCAGATCCAGTAGCCCGGCCCCATGAGGTGGTTGGTCGAGAGGCGGCGCTCGCCATTGGTGACGCGTCCCTTCCATTCGGGATCATCGGACCAGTCGTTGATGTCTACCGCGTAATTGACGCGGAACCATGCGGAGTTAGCATGGTGTCCGACCTTCTTCGCCAGTCCAAGCTGACGCTTGAGTAGCGAGCTCCGGCCCGAGGCATCCACGACCCATTTCACGTTGATCTCGCGCTCTCCCTGCTCCCCGTCAAGGCGCAGGTGGTGCGTCTCGCTCTGGGGTTGCAGGTCGATCTGCTGGACCTTGGTGCCGTCGAGCAGGGTGATTCCTCGCTCTGGGAGAAGTTGACTCAGCGTGTTCTCAAAGCGTCCGCGATCCAGTTGATAGGATGGCAGGGGGGCTTCGGCGATTTGTCCATACTCGACACGATGGGTAATATCCTGGTTGCCTGCGGCACTGAAGAACATGCGTAACCCAAACTTGCGGAGCTGCTGGGTCTGCAAGTGCTCCTGAAGACCCAGGATGTCACGCAGGTAATGGGCCATGATCTCGACGGTGGACTCGCCGACCTTGTGCGCGGCTTCGGGAACCGGGAAGCGCTGCTTCTCTATCACGACGATGCTGGTTTCGGGTCGGGTCTGTTTGATCTGCAAAGCCAGGGTTAGACCCGCCTGTCCTCCGCCCAGGATCGCTACATCGTACTCGTCCAGAGTGGTTTGTTGCTCTTGAGTGGTGTTCTCTGTCGCCTCACTCATCAGTAATTCACCTTTCTTCATCTTGCGCGTGCTCTTGGATAACAGGTATGCTCAATCTAGCAGACAAAATCGCTTGCTTCATTTACCGCTCTATTACCAGATGCGTAAATTGTCGCTTTGTGCCAGATGAGAGAACTCAAGTTATCTAATTGCCTCGACCTTCTCTCGTACACCCTGATCTAGCATCATCCAGCCGGTGCTGGTGGGATTGACGCGGTTCTCGCGCCGGTACGTGGCAATCAGCTCAGCCAGATAAGGTTCGGTTTGCCAGCGCTGAATCTGTTTGAGCACAGCTTCATCTCCAGCGCGAGACGCGTAAGTCTGGATTACCGTACTCATGAGTTGTCCGGCGAGCTGCTCAAACAGGCGCACGTTCGCCGCGAACTGGGCATCAAGCTCAGAGGGGGAGAGTTTGGCATCCATTCCAGCATGCAGCTTCACCATGAAGTTGATAGGCGAATAGAGGTCAACAAAAGTATCCGCCGCCTCTTTATCCGCGATAGAATGCCACTCGCGATAGAATGCCTGGACGCGGTTACTCAACTGAGCGATCTTCGCGAGGTTCGTGGCTATGCCGGGGCTTTCCGCTATGTCGCGGAAGGCATGGTGGAAGTAGAGCAGGCCGAAGACACCCCAGTAGAAGGCGGTATCCCAGATAATCTTCGACACCATGACCTGAGCCTTGTCCATCAGCGAGTACTGCTTTTCATAGATGTTTATCCATATACTGGCTAGATTTAAGAAGAGCCTGTCATTGATCGCGGCGCGGCTCTGGATGTCCTCCCCTTTCATATCCCTGGTAATCAGGTCACAGATCAGGCCATTGCTAATGGCGATCATATCGCTACCGGGGGAGTACAGCGGGTCCAGAGAGACAGCGGCTTCGCCTGTGAGGCACCAGCGCTCGCCAGAATAGAGTTGCTGGCAGCCATAGGAATAGTCCCTCATCACGCGGAAATCCTGCACCTCATCCCGATGCTCCTCAATCAACTGAGCCAGTTGCGGCTCCCGCTCATGCAGCCAGGCCATTGCTCGCTCAAAGAGGTTAAATCCTTCAAAGGGGTGAACATTGGCATCGGCGACGATCCCGACACTCGTTGAGCCAGAGGCAAGGCGGATAATCCAGACCCAATAGCCCGGACCCATCAGGTGATTGGTTGAGAGTGAGCGGTCACCTTTCGGGATACGTGAGTGCCAGGCCGGGTCGTCTGACCATGTATTGATGTCGATGGGATGCTTGACCCGGAACCAGGCCGAGTTCGCGGCATGGCCCCATTTTTTCGCGAGCCCTAACTGACGCTGTAAGAGAGCGCTGCGCCCACTGGCATCGACAACCCAACGGGCGGATATCTGACGCTCCTGTCCCCCCTGGTTTACCGTGATACAATGCGTGTCCTGCTCTGGTCGCAGCATGATCTGCTGTACCTTGACTCCATCGAGAAAGTTAACTCCCTGCTCAGGCAGCAATTTGCCCAACATATTCTCCAGGCGGCCCCGGTCAATCTGGTAGGTAGCGAGTGGTGGAAACTCAGTTGAACCAAGCTCGACTCGGCGCGTGATGTCCTTGTTATCGGCGTTGGTAAAGAACATGCGCAGGCCAAATTTGCGTATCTGCTGCGTCTCTAGATGTTCTTTCAGGCCCAGGATATCGCGCAAATAGTGGGCGGCTATCTCAACCGACGATTCCCCCACTTTGTGCGCGGCCTCTGGCACAGGGTGCTTTTGTTTATCAATGACCAGAATGCGCATCGAGGGGCGATTCTTCTTCAATTCGAGCGCCAGGGTCAAACCAGAAATCCCGCCGCCCAGGATCGCGACATCATATTGATCTGGCGTGTGGTTCTCATCCTGAGTGGCATGGGCTGTATTCTGTGTCTTACGATTTCGCAATTGCTGTTGCAACAAGGCACGCTTTTCCGCTGGTAGGGCTGCAATACGTTCGTATACATCACTCATAAAAGATTTTCTCCTTCACCTCAATGAGCGAGAGGATCGCCAACAAAAAAATCCTGGTTCTTCTTCAGAAAACCACGCCATTCTACGGGGACTGCTGCTTCCTCAAAGATCGCCGTTACGGGGCAGGCTGGCTCACATGCGCCACAACTAATGCATTCATTCGGGTTGATGTACAAATGCTCGGCATCTTCATAGCCCGGCTCCCCAGGCTGGGGATGAATACAATCTACAGGGCATACATCAACACATGAAGCGTCTTTGTTACCAATGCATGGTTGAGTAATCACAAAAGCCATTAGCAATCTCCCTTCGGATTTTCTTTCACTTCCGCCTTATCGGAAAACCTGAGCCGCAACCCCTTGCGGGCATGGCAGCTCGTTGGTCTTCGTACAACCTTTGTGAACACTACTGAGGCAATCTTGCTAACTACTGACTTTCGAGGTAAGAACATTTCCCAACCATCGATCAGAGGCAAATCCACGGCCACCCAAATTTTTGCACGGACTCTTACCAATCGAGAAAATCATTTAAGATCACGGTAAGTCAGGGGTAAAAAGGAGGAACAACAGTGTCTTCCAGAACTATTACCAATATTGCGTCACGTCATGGGTGCAGACACAAGAAAGGATAACGAGCTTGAGCAAGATCGCTTTTTTGTATCCCGGTCAGGGATCGCAGAAAGTTGGCATGGGTAAAGAACTATTACGCTCTCATCCTGTGTTATTTAAACGCTACGTCATGCAGAGCGACCGGGTTTCCGGCGAGTTAGTGAGCCGCATCAGTCTGATGGGGTCCATTGAGCAGTTAAGCCAGACGCACATCGCCCAACCGGCTCTCTTCACATATTCACTGGCTCTAACCGAATATGCCCGGCAATTGGATCTGCGGCCCAATATGGTAGCTGGTCATAGCCTGGGTGAATATACGGCAGCCGTGGCGGCGGGTGCGCTCTCATTTCAGGAGGGACTTGAGCTCGTCTGCAAGCGTGGGCATCTGATGAAGGCGGCGCAAGATGAGCACCCTGGAGCAATGGCAGCGATTGTGGGTCTCCCTAAGAACGAGCTAGAGCCAATATGCCAGGAAATATCCCGGCGCGATCTCGTCCAGGTCACCAACTGGAACGCGCCAGAGCAACTCGTTGTTTCGGGAACCATGAGCGGTGTCCAGCGCCTGACAGAGTTGTTAAGCATCCGCAAAGGCATAACCGTCCTGCCGCTTTCAGCGAAGGGTGCCTTCCATTCTTCCCTGATGATCGGGGTGCAGAAGCAGATACGAGAAGAGACGAGTAAGCTGAACTGGCGCAACTCCGATGTGCCCCTGGTAGCGAACGCGACCGGAAAGCCGCTCACCCAGGGTTCTGAGATCCAGCAAGAGCTAATTGAGCAGATCGCGAGTCCCGTGCAATGGGTTCTCTGTATGCAAGAGCTTATCGCGAATGGCTGCGATACCTTTATCGAACTCGGCGCGGGCCAGGTTCTGACCAAACTTGTGCGCAAAATCGCACCACAGGCCACCGCGCTCGCTATCGATACGCCAGACAAACTAGAGCAATACATCCAGTCAAGACAGGTCGCTACTCAACCATCGGTCGCGCCAGTCATGCTATCCGCATTAGGGCAGGCAGGAGAAGATATCGCATGAGAAATTATCAGAATGTCCAGAGCCTCTCCGCGATTGGCTTTCTTCCAGAAGAGATCAAGCGTTTAGAAAAACTCTGCACTACTCTTGAGCAACAGGAGCGGGAAGAGCGGCACCGTCTGGTCTTTGCCCGCTGGCTTGTCGCAACGGGACGCCTGAGAGAGGATTTCGTAGAAAAGCGTCAGGAGTAATGCTTCCTCGCGATGTAAGTAGCGGGTAAGCTCATGCATCGACCATTGGTGGAAGACCTTTCATGAAATTCAAGGAGCAAAGCAGAATGAAAGAATTGATCGATACCTCCGCCGCGAATATCTGCGCCTGCGCCAATCTGCGGCGCACGGATCTGGTGGTTTCACAGTTCTATGATGGGATGCTGGCCCCAAGTGGCCTCAGCGCCCTGCAATTCTCGATCTTGTGCGCTATCGACACGTTCGATTCCATCACCACTAATCGCCTTATCAAAATCATAGGCATGGATCGGGGTACCCTCTCGCGTCACTTGAAAGTGCTGGCGAATGAAGATTTTATCTCATTTGAGGCGGGGAATGATCTCTACACCATGCCCTTGAGCATGACTCCGGAAGGGCTGCTAGTTCTTGAAGATGCCTGGCCTTTATGGCAAAAGGCTCAGAACTACATTGAGAACAACTTTGGGCTCTCTCGCTTCGAGACTCTATTGAATGAACTCCAGGCAGTAAGAACCGTTCTGACATCCGCGTTATAACTTGTCGTGGCAACAGATCTTCAGAAAGGAGGAGTGAGCAATGTCAGAAGCTCTTGGAGTCGCATTTGATCCGCTCGCGGAAGATCCCTATCCATTTTATACCAGGGCCAGGCATGAAGAGCCAATAATGTACAGTCCCGAACTGGATGCCTGGATCATAACCCGCTATAAGGATATTCAGCAAATTCTTTTGCAGCCCGCGATCTTCTCATCATCCAACGCGTTAACATCTCCCGTGGTCTTTTCTCCACGCGTGCTTGAGGAGCTAATAAAAGGTTACCTCCCCGTCCCTATTGTTCTCAATACGGATGGTGCCGATCACACACGCTTCCGCCAGCCCTTGATCAAAGCCTTCGCGCCATCTCGAATCAGAAAGATGGAGCCCTTTGTATTCGAGGTGGCGAACAGGCTGGTAGACACTTTTATCCAGCGACGGCAGGTAGAGATCATAAGTCAATTCGCGTACCCCCTGGCGCTCGAAGTCGTGCTTTCCTTATTGGGAATTCCAAGCAACGACATTGAGCAAACTCGGCAATGGAGCCAGGATTGGCTTATTCTCATGTCTACCCAGATTGAGGAGGAGCGCCAGATTGAGTACGCGCGGGGAACGGTGGATTTCCAGCGTTATCTAGCCGCGCTGGTCGCGGAGCGAAGGCGGGAGCCCAAAGACGATTTAATTAGCACGCTTATTCACTTTGAGATGCCGGAAGAGGAGCCGTTAGAAGAGAACGAGCTGGTCATTATGTTACAGGGGCTTATTTTAGCGGGCCACGAAAGCACGACCAATATGATTGGCACCGGGCTACAGGTCATGCTAGAACAACCTGAGCATTGGACATGGTTACGTGAACATCCTCAGTCAATTCCCCAGGTCGTCGAAGAGATCCTGCGCTATGATGCCCCTATTCAGATGTTTGCCCGTACCACAACCAGAGAAGTTATAGTAGACGGCGTGATCTTGCCTGAAGAGGCATCACTCCTACTGCTCTATGGATCGGGAAATCGGGATGAGGCCGCGTTCCATTGTCCGCATGAGTTTCAGCCGCAACGCACGCCTAACCATCATCTCGCGTTCGGTCATGGGGTACACTTCTGTGTTGGCGCTGCCCTGGCTCGCCTGGAGGGGCGGATAGCATTCGAGGTGCTCAGCCAGCGCATTCCACAGCTACGCATCGTACCGGGACAGCATCTCACACATATTCCCACCCTTCTCTTCCGGGGCTATGAACATCTAAAAGTGGAGTGGACGTAGATCGCATGCTAAATGTCGCAAGTGGGAGGATACAGGAAGAGGACAAAAAAGTAGGCGCTGAGCTTTAGAGAGTGTCCTAAGACCAAAGAGTAGCCGATAGAAAAAAGAAAGGAGCAATGCCCCAAATAGATGAGCCGAAAGGAACGAACGAGATGTGTGAGACGAGCAAGCGAAAAGCCTATCCATCGGATGTGACGGATGCCCAATGGGAACTGATAGAACCCTTCATACCCAAAGTGTCAGCCAACGCCACCATCCCAACCATTGATCGACGGGAACTCGTCAATGCGATCTTGTATGTCTTGCGTACAGGATGCTCATGGAGGCAAATGCCACATGATCTGCCTCATGGCAAGACGGCACATCACTACTTTCGCATGTGGAGCCAGCAAGGGGTCTGGGAGCCCATCATGACCCATCTGCGCAAACGATCTCGTGCCGCTATGGGACGAGATCCTGAGCCCAGCGCGGTTATCATTGATAGCCAGTCCATCAAAACCGCTCCCGTCAGAGGGCCTGAACGCGGCTTTGACGGTGGAAAAAAAATTACCGGCCGTAAACGCCATATTCTGGTTGATACCCAAGGTCACCTGCTTGCGGTGAAAGTCCATTCAGCACAGATCGTCGATTGCCTGGGGGCTCCCTTGCTGCTGCAAAACCAGCAGGGTCGCTTTCCCCGAGTGCGGCACCTGTTTGCTGATCGTGGCTATCAAGGGCCTCTGACCGACTGGATCAGGATGCATTTGGGATGGAGGACGGAAATTGTTGCCCGTCCAAGCCCAATCACTCCGGTTTCTGGCACATGGGTTTGGATCAATGCCAAACCAGTTTACAGGCCTGCGAAGAAGCCCAAGGGGACCTTTCTGGTACAACGCAAACGATGGATCGTTGAGCGCACTTTCGCGTGTCTTACGCGCTTTCGTCGGCTCGCTCGCGATTACGAAGGCTTACCTACCAGTTCCGAGGCGTTCATCCAGCTTGCCTCTATCCGGCTCATGCTTTCTCGCTTAGCTCCTTTCCGATACTAAACTTTCTTCTTCGGACACTTTCTTAGCCAGCGCCTACTTTTTTGGCCTTAAATTCATTATAGATCTCCATTCACCCCTATTATTCCTTTTGTTTTCACGAAATTTTTTGGCGATATCCAGAAACGCGCATAACCGGACCAAACTTGTCCGGTTTAAATGAGATACTATCCATAAGCAAATATTTAAAGCGAATTATGAAAGGGTATCTCAATGACCACACAGCCATTCAAGGATATAGTACTCGACTTAGTGCGGCAGAGTCAGCTTGATGAAGAGGCGTTCTGGCAGGGGATGAGCGAGGCCGAGCGCAATGCCGCCGGGGAGTGGACACTCTGGTCCGCCAAGGATCATATAGCTCATAGGACGTTCTGGCGTCAGGATCTTAACCGGAAGTTGACCGCGCTTGTACAGCAGCAGGAGATACCTTCAACCGATGAGGACGAAGAGCATCTCAATGAGTCAACGTATAAGACGCAATCTCAGCGCCCCTGGTTGGATATCCATGCCGACTCTGAGCACGCCTACGCGGAGCTTTTCCGCCTGGCAGAGCAATTGAGCGAGGATGATCTGACTTCCACCCGTTTCCCCGCAATTTCAGGGAAAAATCCACTGTACACGACCTTCTTTGGCGCGCTCTTCGAGCATGAGCATGAGCATCTCGCGCAATACTATGTTGATCATCACGACCTCCCGAAGGCGATTGAAGTACGTGAGCGGTGCATTAACACCATCCTTCAGACGGGGGTACCAGAATGGGTGAAGGGGTGGTTTATCTATAACCTGGCATGCTTCTACGCGCAGCACAATGAATTAGAGAAAGCGGCGACACGTCTCCAAGAAGCGGTGACAGCCACACCCGAACTCGAAGAGCGTTCAAAGAGCGATCCCGATCTAGCGGCCTTACGCGCTTAATCAGAAAAGCGAGGAATATGCATGACACAGCATCCAGAGGAGAGCCCTATCCACGGCTCAGTGCAACACCTAAACCCTGAGACTATGCATAAGAATCCCGCGTTTACGCAGGCAATCACCGTCACAGGACCGACAAGAACGATCTATATTGGCGGGCAAGATGCCGTTGACGCTGATGGCAATATCGTAGGAAAGGGTGACCTCGCCGCTCAGACGCGCCAGGTCTTGAAAAACTTGCGCTTAGTGCTCGACGCCGCTGGTGCCAGGCCAGAGCATATCATCAAATGGAATATTTATCTGGTTCAGGGGCAATCATTTCAGGCAGGTTATGAGGCCTTTCAAGAATTCTGGGGTCGTCAACCCAATCCACCCATAATCACTGGAATGTTTGTCGCGGGGCTGGCGCACCCGGATTTTCTGGTGGAGATAGATGCTATCGCCGTGGTTCCCGCTTAGATACATAAGGTGACGCGCCGCACCCACCGGGGAGCGATGCTCCCCCAGGGGTGGCGGGCCGGGGTTCCCGGCCCGCCGTGCGCGCGGTTGTTCTGAGAGGTCAGCCCTGCAGGTAGGGCTGGTTCTGGGCCTCGGTGATGGCCAGCTCGTCGGTGTGGACGGCCCAGTACCTGGCCGTCCACGCCGTGAAGAGCGTTGTGCCGAGCACGACGCCCAGGAAGATCCACCCGTAGGGCAGGCCCCGCAGCCCGAACACCTGCGAGCTCACGAACCAGGTCAGGATCGCGATCCCGACTCCGATGGCGGCGCCCCAGACGGCCCCCAGGAGCGGAACCTCGGTGAGCCACGTGCGCTGGCGCCGCAGGTCCACCGGCTGGCGCTGGTGCTGCTCGCCGCCCGAGATGTCGTCCACGGGAGGCGTTGTACGGTAGATCTCCACCAGGTCTTTGTACGCGCCGTGACGCTTGCGGGCGTAGGCGCAGATCACCTCGCAGACGAGGCCCGCGATGACGAAGGCCATGAGAGCGTGCCAGGCCCAGGCGGCGGCGGAGTGCGGCCACTGGGCGCTGACCCAGCGCTCACACGAGTAGTCGCTGTCGAAGCAGTTGTCGTAGTCCCGCACGTTGTAGCCCTCGCCACGGTGGTCCGCGTTCCAGCTCCACCGCATGAAGCCGCCCACCAGCCAGGTCGCGAACGCGACGACTGAGCCGCATTCGGCCCACGCTTTGAAGCACTCCCACTGTCGGGGAAAGATGCCCCCGGTTTGGGGCTTGCTGCCGAATACGTCGACTTTCCGCTGCATTACGTTGACCTCCCAGTCAACTCGTTGTGAATGTCCATTTCTCCTGCGCGAAATGCTGCGGTGGGGTTCTTATATAAAACCCTTCGCGCAAGTGCGGCATGGAGCTTGTCTAGGGAGTCATATAGGACAACTCCGGGATTGGTATAAGTTCTCTCCTTTCAGGTGAGATCGTAACCAATCTGTTCTCGGCGACAAGAGCGGACGGAACGAGAACAAGTCAGAACATCTTTTATGATACTCCATTTCTTTCCCAAAAAGAGGAAAAATGTTCCCTATTCACCCCCAATTTCGCGTTAAGTGCAGCACATTCGTCTGGTGCTTACCTAGAGGTGATAGTAACGGAACTGGCGGAACTGGCAACCTCGATATCGTAGTATGGACCGGCGGGTTCGTAGCCTGGGCTTTGTAGATGTATGTTGTTGCCAATATCGCTAAAGGTCTGGTCATCGAAGTAGAAGGCAGAGACCCAGCCCTTGAGGTGCGCCCGGGCGGAAACCCCTGCGGGGCGCTGAATGTCAATCTCCGAGGCTCCCCCGGTGAATCGTACAGGAACGACGCTAGTTGGTACGGGAAGCTTCAGGCGGATGATGCTATATCCCCCCTTGACGTCCACTCCGGCGAGGTTCAGACCATCTAGTTCGGCGTCAACCTCCAGACCACCACCCTGGATCGCGACCCGCCAGGGTATGTTGGCGTTGAGCTCGACCTCCGCCGCCTCCTGCTTGCTGCTCAGGGCCAGCAGACGTCGTGGATAGCGAATGGTGACCGCTCCTTCTTTGACCTTCACGTCTGGCATACGCCCTTCAAAGCGAGCCTGATAGAGGTTGTCAGTATTCCCAGCGGCGCGTATGTTCAGGCGCGAGAGACCGGATGAGACGACGAGTTTACCGCTCTCTATTCTTCCCAGCGGAGCGGAGGAAATCCCCTCATCGCTCTCAGGTGCCTCTCGCAACTGGACGATCTCGCTACGCGCAAGCGCGTTGCTGCGCTTGAGAAAATTTAATAGAAAGGCTATCTGCTCCTCGTCGTAGTCTGACGTCAGGGTTCCCCATGCCTGATCCAGAGAGGCAAAGAGCGGCCCAACTTTGCGATCTTCGCTTTTATTGCTTGCGAGCCGAACAATAACCCTGCGCCCGTCGTTGGGGTCGCGCTCCCGGTGTACAATACCAGTCTCCTCTAAGCGGTTGAGCATGCCCGTGATCGCGCCCGTGGTGAGGCCCGTCAGGTCGGCGAGTTGACCCGCCGTCGCGGGTCCCGCGCTCTCCAAAAGGTCGATAACCTGCATATCTGTGACGGTCATACCGATACTAGCAGCTGCCGCCCGGAAGAAGGATGCGCCCAGTCCGTGGAACTGCCGGAGTTCGCGTGCCAGTTCGCCTCGTCTATCAGCAGGCTTTTCCTGATTATCCCTTGACAACTTGTGAGCCTCCTTACAAGCCACGCTTCTCTTTATGACTAAGCTATTTTTATCACAACTTTGTTTAATGATTCATTGAAAGCTATTGTAGCATAGTCACTAAGATTTTGAAAGGGCGAATATCAATGGTAGCTCGCAAGCCAATGAAAAGGTGTAAGAACACGCGAAATGTGGGCAGAATTAGCATGCCTGTTCGGTTGGAGCGCGGTCACAGGAGGGTTGGGACCTGGGGATATTTGGGGGGGCGTCCACGCTTCCGAGGGGCCGTACGCACTGGATGAGGGAGCAGGCCCGTTCCCGCTGGTATCATTCTCCCTAGCATGACATGCTCTTTCATCCCCTTGAGGGAGTCGACACGTCCTTCAAGCATCGCGTCAGTGAGCACACGCGTCGTTTGTTGGAAGGAGGCTGCTGCTAACCAGCCATCCGTTGCCAGGGCGACAGGTATCAGACCCATCACGACCGGGTTGGCTGTCGCGAGTGTTCCGCCTTTCGCCTGAAGGAGTGCATTGACATCAGTAAATACAAAGCGGTCGATGATATCTTCTGGAAGAAATGTCGTATCCCCCGACGTTTCTACGCGCACATATTGGAGCATCTGGCGAATGATGACTTCAAAGTGAATATCGTGAATATAAGCTCCGGTGAGGCGATAGACCTGCTGAAGCTCTCGCAAGAGATAGAGCGCCAGTTCTGTCCGCCCCTTGTAGCGCAGGATATCTTGTAAGGCACATCCTCCAGCGGTGAGGGGATCGCCTGCCTGGACATGTTGCCCATGCTGGACAAGCATGGTCCGTCCGGCGGGAATGGTATAGCAGCCTTGAGCCTCTCCTTGCTCGCTCTCTTCACTGTGATCCGCTCTGACGCGCACGATGTGGCCCTTAGTACGCTCATCCCTGGTAATAGAGACGACGCCCGTGATGGCACTCACAAGAGCGGGATCTTTAGGGGGGCGGACCTCAAACAACTCTTTGACGCGTGGCAAACCTTGCGTAATATCTCCCTGACCACCCGCGATTCCTCCGCTATGGAAGGTTCGCATGGTCAATTGCGTGCCGGGCTCGCCGATAGATTGGGCCGCGATAATGCCCACCGCGACCCCCTTGCACACTAGCGCGCGCTTCGAGAGATCCCAGCCATAGCACTTACTGCAGATTCCTGTGCGCGACCAACAGGTGAAAGCCGAGCGCACAGATACCTGAGTTACACCAGCTTGCGAGAGGCGCATGATGGCGATTTCATCTAACTCATGACCCTTCAAGAGCCCTGCCTCCGGCACGTCCTGGGCCAGAACACGGCCCAGTAAGCGGCTTGAACTATCTGGTAATCCCATAGCCACACTCTCCGCATGCGAGATAACTATGCTCTCTTGCGTTCCGCAGTCTTCCTCTGTAACCACGACGTTTTGGGCGGCATTCACCAATTGAATGGTCAGATACCCTGAGTGGGCGGTGTTGAGGGCGCGGTCCATCATACTCTTACGCGCTCCGTGGCTGCTGAGAAAGTACTCCGCGACAGTCAGCCCTTCCAGGAAGTTGCCACGCACGGGGGTAGCGAGAATCGCGCCGGATGGGCTCGCCATCAAACCGCGCATACCCGATAGCTGGCGAATCTGCTGTAAGCGGGCCTTGGTGGCTCCCGAATTCGCGATAGTGGCGAGCGAGCCATATGGATCGAGCACGCCCTGGACCTGCCGCTCTACATCTTCAGTAGCGCCCTGCCAGAGTGTAATCGTTCGTTGATACAGCTCTTCGCGCGTCATGGTCCCTTCCTGCCATTCGGATAGGAGAGCAAGAGCCCTGGCATCAGCCTGCTCTAGGATAGCCTGCTTCTGGGGCGGCACGACGATATCGGCCATAGAGAACGAGATGGCTGCCCTGGTCGCGTACTGAAAGCCAAGGCGCTTGATCGCATCAGCCATGCTAGCAGTCTGTTCCTGCCCACAGATCTTGATGCAGTCCCAGAGCAATTGGTGGAGAGCCTCCTTCTTCATGGCATAGTTGCGAAAGCGCAAAGCTCTGGGTAACGCCTGATTAAAGAGAATACGCCCTACGGTCGTACACAGGCGGGTCCCTTGAAAAAGGACGTTTGGCGCGGCGGGAGGAGGTTGATCGTAGCAAGTATCCAGCGTCATACGCACCAGGATAGGGGCCTGGAGATCAATAATGCCATGTGTGTAGGCCAGGATGGCGTCCTGCTCATCAGCGAATACGCGCCCCTCGCCTTTTTTCTGTGGGCGCTCCTGCGTCAAATAGTAGCACCCAAGCACCTGTTCCTGGGCGATAGCGATGGATGGCTCACCCGAGGCGGGCGAGAGAAGATTGTGGATAGAGAGCAGATGCTCACGCGCCTCTGCCTGGGCTTCAGGCGAAAGGGGGAGGTGGACCGCCATTTGATCCCCGTCAAAGTCAGCATTGAAGGCCGCGCACACCTGGGGATGCAGGTGAATCGCGTCCCCTTCTACTAGAACGGGCTCGAAGGCTTGAATGCTGAGGCGATGCAGGGTAGGCGCGCGATTAAGCATGACCACCTTATCGCGCATCACCGCATCCAGAAGCGCCCATATCTCTTCGCACCGATCCTCAATCGCACGCCGAGCCTGTCGATGCGTCTCAACGAGCCCATAGGCAAGAAGCTTATGTATAAGGAACGGTTTGAAGAGTTCAAGCGCGATTTTGTGAGGGAGGCCACACTGGTGGAGTTCCAGGTCTGGGCCAACATGAATGACCGAGCGCCCAGAATAATCGACGCGCTTGCCAAGCAAGCTATGGCGGAAGCGCCCACCCTTGCCCACAAGTGTATCAGAGAGGCTGCGCAATGGTTGCTTACGTGCGCCCACAAAAGGTTGGCGGCTATGTCCATTATCGAAGAGGGCATCGCACGCGACCTGCAGCGCGTGCTTCTCGCGCTGGAGCGCCAGAGCCGGAGCACCCACCTCTAGGAGATGCTTAAGGCGATTATTGCGCTGAATTACTCGACAATACAACACATTAATGTCAGTCGATGCGAAGTGCCCGCTGCCCATCCTGAGCACTGGTCGTAAATCAGGCGGCAGAACCGGGAGGATGGACATAATCATCCATTCGGGCCGCACACCAGACGCGCGCAAGGACTCCACAAGTTTCAGGCGCTTTATGACACGGCTGCGGCGCGTTTGCTTCTTCTCGGCAATTTCGTGGCGGAGGTCCTGGGAGAGCGCGTCAAGATCAAGTTGAGCCATTAGGGGCTGAAGGGCCTCCGCGCCCGCCCCGGTATACAGCATATCTTGTAGCTCTTGTTGCGGTAGATCGAGGAGGAGGCTGAGGCGTCCAGGGTTGCCCTGAACGAACCAGGGGTGCACGATAGGGACCGCCAGTTCAATATGACCCATTCGCGTGCGGCGCATACTCGCTGGTATGAGAGGTACCCCACACTGATCGCAAATCAATCCAGGCTTGCGGGGTTTCTTTGTGTGCTTGCCACAAGCGCAGGTAAAGCTCTTCACGGGGCCGAAGATGCGCTCGCAGAAGAGGCCATCCCGCTCAGGCTTGAGGGTACGATAGTTGAGAGTCTCGGCCTCGCGGACCTCGCCGAAACTCCAGGCGCGGATCACTTCAGGGCTGGCAAGGCTAATACGCAAGCCTTGAATGGAAGGGGAAGGATGCACACAATCCTCTTTCTAGGCAACGATGCACAACAGAGAGAGCGGCGGCCGTGTCTATCTCTATACGGTGGAGTCGCCGCCATTCTTACCCTACCATTCTACCCTAACCCCTACCAGAAGGAAATAGGGACAAAATGTCTCTACCCCTAAAACGACTATTTATAGATATACACATAAAAAGGACGCTTCCGCACCTGGAACCCAGGTGCGGAAGCGTCCTTCATGGAACAGCCATGCCCCGGCCCACACCCGAACGTTGTACGTGTTCGGATGGGGCCGGATCATGGGGTGAGGGTCGGCCTCGCAGGTCTGGGCCTCTTACATGAGGCTCAGGCGCTGCTTCAGCCACGCCCCCATGTCGTACCTGCGGATGTTCGCCCGCAGGCTCTGCTGGCGGCGCGCCCGCTCCCGCGGGGACATCTCGCTGGCCTGCTGAAGCAGACCAGCCAGTTGCTCCACTTCGCCGCTTCCCGGCACGAAGCGTAGCGCACCGTCGGAGAGCAGCGTGTACGCACCGGCGCCCGTGCTCAGGATGAGCACACCGTCCTTCTGGTTGACCCACGGGCCTTCGAGGGCCGTGAGGGCCAGGCCATCCCGCTCGGACGGGATGACCAGGACGGTGTACTGGGCATACTGCCCGAGCGGCAGGAACGGGTCGCTCTCGACGTACTTTTCCACCACGTTGCGACCCCCGGCCTGCTCCCAGAAGCGCCCGTTGATCCGGTCCACCTCTCGATTCAGCAGGTCGAAGTGCCGAGCGTAGACCGGCACGTTGAGCCTGCTCTTCGTGAGGTGGAGCAGGAGCACGGTGTCGCTGACCTTCTCCGGGTTGTCCTGGAGGTCACGTTCGTACGCGAGGAGGAGCGTATCCAGCTTCTTCGTCGGATCGGTGCGCCCGATGCTGGCGACGACGTTGGTACGCCCGTCGATCAGGCGAGCGATCTTCCTGACCGCGTCCCGGCCACCGCTGCTGTTCAGCTTGCTCGTCATCCCCCTGGTGTCGATACCGAGGGGGTTGGCGACCAGCTTGATGGTACGGCCCTCGAACCGCACCGAGTTGCCGCTGACGCTCGCCCCAGACAGCCACCGGCCGACGCAGTTCGCGAAGTTGCGGACGTCGGTCGCGGTGTGGAAGCCGATGGCGTCGGCTCCCAACATGCCACGCACGATCTCGGCGCGGTAGTTGGCCGAGAGGCCGTTCCAGTCTTCCGGATAGCTCCACGTCGTGTGGATGTGCATCTGGAGGTGCACGTCCCCTTCGCGGCCGTTCTCCACGAGGAGGCGGCGCATCAGTCCGGGCACGAGGACCATCTGGTAGTCATCGATGAAAAGCCCGAACTTCGTGCCCCGGCTGGACGCCAGGACCTGCTCCAGAGCGGCCTGAGCCATCGCCTGGCTGCCCTCCCGGAAGAGGCGCCAGTCACCGTCACCCACGTGCTGGGCGTTGCGAGACTGCCCCAGAACGTAGTGAACGATGGCTCCGTTGGAGACCTTCGAGTACAGCGCTTCCTGCTGCGCCGGCGAGAGGTTGCCGAAGGCAACCTTGATCCCGTCGACGCTCGCCGTGCCCCCCCTGGAGGCCATGCCGAACTCGGTGGAGGTCGACGGGACCTGAATCCAGGTGTTCAGGGCGGAGCCGAGCCCCTTGAGGGCGGTCACGACACCGCCAGCGGAGAGTTCGGTTTCGCTGCCCTTGAACTTGGCGGGACCAGCGTTGGAAACAACGATGATGCGACGAGGCACCAGAATCACGCTCCTAGAGGGTAGGAGGAGGGGCCACCGGTATACGGTCAACCCCTCAGGGGATGGGATGGGGATGAGACGGGGCGGCATCGGAGAAGTCCGATGCCACCTCGTCGGGGTTGTGGTTCGCGTGCCCGGCCCGGGCTAGTTGGACCGACGCCGCTTACGGATCTGACTCCGCAGCCAGCGCAGGGTCACCAGCCCGATCAGCCAGTCCCGGAACAGCTCGAAGGCGCGCGCCACCAGACCGCCCCACACCCGCCAGTAGACGGGTCGCAGTTTGGGGTTGAGCAGCATCTGCACCCCGATCCCGCCGATGATCACCTGCGTCGTCTCCTGCCCCAGGATGGACAGGAAGTTCTGCACGTAGTGGTACATCAGCAGGTGGCCGTATGTGGCCTCGGAGTACACGCTGCTGAAGGCGTGCCCGATCAGTTCCGCGACCGTGATGCCGCAGACCGCGCTGAACAGGATGCCACCCAGGATGGGCAGCATGCCCGCCAAGAACTGCTTCCAGAACGGGCCGTCCAGCTTGTGGTCGTGCTTGCGCGCCCAGCGCCAGGGACCCCACAGAGCTTGCAGCCCCGTGTTGAGAGGGACGAGCGTGTAGAACACGAACGCCCCCCGGTTGATCCCCAGCAGCGGCACACCGAGCAGGGCCAGGACCAGACCCGCGCCCGAGAGCAGCATGAGCAGGGCCGTCGTCCACGCGGCGTAGATGTGCCACTTCTTCGACGGCTGCTCGTCGCGCTCGTAGAGCAGGTCGCACCTGCGCAGCCCCGTGATGTCGCTGAGCAGGGCCTGCATGGCCGGGATATAGCCGAAGGCGAGACCCAGCTTCGACGCGAGCAGGTTGGCGATGGGGTAGCCCAGGCCACCAGCCCACACCGGGTCGACGAGGCCGACCCAGATCTCGCTTCCGTTCATCGGTCCCGTCTGCTGCGTCGGACGGGACGAGGACTTCTCCCCGCCCGCCTTCTGCTGCAGACGACGCGCCCGGTAGTCCGTGTACCGGTCACGCCACCCGAGGCCGATGAAGCCGACGAAGATGGTGCAACCCATCAGGATCGTCGACCCCAGGCTCCGGATGGTGAGCCGAGGGCGGGGCGTAGCGTCGTTCTCGTCCACGTTCTCCCGCAGGTGGCGACCGAGCTCAACTGTGTAGAGGTTGATCCGGCCACCCAGGAGCATGCCGACGAAACCGGCGATGGCCGACGTTCCGATGAGGATCGCCGTGCCCAGACCCCAGAGGGTCAGGCCGGGACGCCAGAAGACGCCCAGCATGGCGAGACCCGCGATGACAAGTACGAGCTTGCCCAACGCGGTACTGCCGCGCGCGAACCACTCGCGCTTGATGACGAGCTTACGCAGCAGCGCGCGCGTACGCGCGAACCGCTGGTGCTCGGAGCGGAAATCCGCCACTTCTTCCTCCACTACATTACCCAGTGTTCGGATATATGTCCGAACAAGCTTTCCGCTATCTTTGTCGCTCCAACCCTTGTCCAGAACTGATTTCAGGTCGAAGCGCTCTGTATGGCGTCAGACCCGCCGACGCAACTTCGTGGTGAGGTCCACCAGGCAGTCGCGCACGCCGGGAACGCCGGGAACCCGAAGGTCCGCCGCCGCCAGCAGCTCCCGATCGGTGTTGTTGCGTTCAGCGACGACGCCGATGCCGCCGATGCCCTGGTCACGCAGCCACCCGAGGGCCTTCTGCCCGTCCAGGTCTGTCTCACTGTCGTAGAAGAACAGGACGAAGTCGGCCCCGACGGAACGCACGACCTCGATCAACCCCGTGCCCTTGTTACGGGGCACGTTCGGGCGGAACTCGATAGTGGTCAGGTCATACGTGTACCGGTAGCCGAGCTGCTCGGCGAACGAGCGCAGGCCGCGCTCGATATCCGCCGCGACCTTCTTCTGGGTCGCCTTGGTGCCTACGCCGCCGATGTTGATGGCGAGCGAGACGACCTTGTCCTCGATGATGACGGACTCGGAGAGCCCCAGCGTGAAGAGCACCTGCCCGACCTGCTGGCCCAGGGTCCGGTTCCGCTCGATGAACGGGCGAGCCTCGGGGACGAAGGTCACGTCGTTCAGCCTCGCCGGGAACTTATCGGCCCGGCCGAGCCCGTGGTAGCCCACGTAGATGAGGCCCTCGACCCCGACCAGCATCTGCAAGGTCGGAATGTCGCGACCGGACAGGAAACCGGCCTTCACCAGCGGCAGCCGTGAGAACACTCGCATCGCCTGCCGGCACCTCGGGTCGATAGCGACGTTGTCGGGGTTCTTGTCGTCGAGCTCGCACTGCGTCCCGTCGAAGTCGCTGAGGACCAGGGTGGTGCCACCGTTTGCCGTGTTGCGCTGCATCTCGGCGATCTGGGCGTCCGTGAAGTGCTGCATTTCTTCCCTTTCGGGGTCGTTGTTTTTTTCTTGCAGGACCACACGGTTGATGTGTGGCTTCTTGCTTTGCTCCTTTCTGTAGAGCGGCCAAGTGGTTCCTGGTTGCGAGAGATCAGGACCAGGAAGGAAGAGAGACGATCAACCGCGCTCTCTACCGACCCCTGGTGTCGCCTGAATGGCGACGCAGGGATGCGCGTAAGAGCCCAATGCTGCTTCTCTCCTCTTTGCTCGTCCTGAGCACTATAAGGCGAAGACACTGAAGCTCACGCTTCCAGGCCTCCTCTTCTCAAGCTTGAGAAACCGCTGAGCGGTTTTAGCTGTACGAAGTTGGATGTACATGGGTGAAAATTTAAGGGGATTTGAAGACAATCCGAGCATTCAGCTGCGAGGATTGTTTGGGTACAAGGCACCTTGTACCACAAGAGAGGGAAGGTCGTGCGTCCGCGCCTATGGCTGCAAATAAGCACTGTTATCCTGCTCAAATCCTGGGTCAAGAGAGCTGCACCGCTAAAGATTTACACTTATCTCTGTAGCATATTTTTGTTAAAAATACAACCTGCTTGGTATCTCGAAGCGCTTCCCAGGCCGATTCATTTGCTCAGTATTTTTTTACAATCTATTAATCTTTTTTACATTGGACGATCCTATATGCAGCAAGGTCGCAACGATAACTGCCAGGATATCGCGCATTTATTTCTCAGCGATCAGGTGGAGCAGCAATTTCAGTCGTCCTTTGGCATGAAAGCACAGGAGAAGCCGCAACTTGAACCTTATCATTCTAGCGTTGCCTCTACCAGGAGAAAATAGGGACAAAATAAATTCATTTTTAAGGAACGATTATTTATAGAATGGTAGGCCAAAAACACCTCCCGCGTCCGACTTGCGGATCAGGGAGGTGTTTCTGGGTCATATCCCGCGATGACGTGAGGAGGTCACCGGAGAGAAGTTCTCCGATGCCTCACCCCGTGGTGTCGGGGGACGTTCCCGGGGGGCCGACCACGTGATCGGCTCCCCGGGAGGTGCTCACTGCGTATCGTCGCCCTGCTTCGGGCTTCCGCTCATCTGCTTGGCCGTAGCCAGGACGACGATCTGCGAGAGCAGGTCTCCGACGACGTGCCCGAAGAACACGTAGAGACCGAGGTGGATGGCCTGGGACTGGCCGTGTCCGAGCACCGCTGCCATCAGGAAGCCCACACCCTGCGAGATGGGGCCGAGTGTGGAACCGCACATCGCGGCAAACGCTGCCTTGTTGACCCCCCACCAGTCTTCCTTCGTGCGCGGCCGACCGAAGGTGTTGACCCACACGACCAGCGTGGAGAGCCAGCAGCCACACCAGCCGATCAGAATGCCCGCCACGATCGAGCAGACCAACACGGAAGTGATCTGCCACGCCTGGGGGGACGTACCGGAGGCGAAGCCACTGAACAGCAGGGCACCGTAGCCCGCGAAGAGGGCCAGGGAGATGCCCAGTATCCGTGGAACCCACCGCAGGTAGAACTCCTGGGAGAGCCGCAGCTTGGGACCGAAAGACCCAAAGAGCTGCGGGTCCTTGGCACGTACCTCCTGGAGGGTCGCACGAGCCTTCTCCTTCTCCTTACCACGCGCGACCCCAAACATGAAGATCCGGGTCAGAGCATACAGCACCGCGCCGGGCGGTTGCTGCAGCAACGCGTAGACGCCCGTCTTCACGGTGTCCACTGCGGTGTACGTGTAGAAGGATGCCAGCAGGAATCCGGCCAGCCAGAAGCCGCCCCAGAGGCTGATCATGGTCAGGATCATGCCCCCGTAGGGGAGCGTGAGCGCGGCGTAGACCACGCGGACCATGAACCGCAGGCGCTGCTGCGACTGGTTACGCTTCCTGAAGACCGGGATGAGCCTGTCGTCGATCCACCACATCCGCGCGATGTCCTTTTCGAGCGGCTTGACGGTGACGACGATGACGCGGGAGAAGAACATGGCGAAGCCACCACTGGCGATGGCGCTCCATGTGCCGGGGTCCTCCAGGAACAAGCCCCAGATCCGGTTGAGGAACCCGGGCAGGTGGAGGGTGTCGAGGTTGACCAACCCGACGCCCCCGGCGATGTAGAGAGCCAGTAGGGACAGAACAAAAGTTGTAAAAAGCACGCTAGCCATGAGACTCGGAACCCTGGTAGCCAGCCAGAAGTACCGGTTTTCTGTCTTGCGCGAGAGCCGGCCGAGCCAGCCCCTTGTGTGCCGCAAAGCACTCACCCCTTAGGGTCGATGGTGGATAAAAGGTGTTGCCTTTGTTGCCGTTGTGCTTGCAGAACTTGTTGAACTTGTTGTAAGGTTTTCCACTTTCTGAGTCGGAGTCGGACAGGGCAGGCGCCCGGGCGAGCCGTCATATGCTCGGCTCGCCCAGGACACCCATTGGTAATTGAATAAGTTGGATAAAACTTGGTTCCCGGTAGTATTTCCGAGAGCGTCAGGTAATCAGACCGTCAGCCCCGGAAGTTCCGGATCACCTCCCTGTAGATTCTGCCGTACCCCGCAGCCATTGCCCGCGCGGAGAACTTACGCTCGGCTCCAGCGCTGATGCGCTGCGCCAGGCGGTCCATGTCGCGAGACGACATGCGGTTGATGTCCCGGATGCGCTCCGCGACCTTCCTGATGACCTCCCTGGAGTCGCCCCTGGGGACGATGAAGCCGCTTTCGCCGTCCTCAATCAGCTCCGGCATCGCCCCCTCGTTGGTGGCGATGACGATGTTTCCTCGCCCCTGAGCCTCGACTGGCGTGTAGTTGAAGGGCTCGGGCTCCTGAAGAAGCGTCAGGTTGTACCGATGGCTGTCCAGCCACCTCAGCTTCTTCTTGAGGTCGTTGATGGTGCCTACGTCTTCGCCGAATCCCTGGTCGATGAAGTCCCGCTGGATTAGAGCTCGATACGCCCTTTGATCGCGGGTGTTGCAGATCCCCGCGGCCTGGAAGTGCTCTTCTCCAGCTTCCTTCGCCGCCTGGAAGGCGGGATAGAAGCCCTTGCGCGGCAACCAGGTCCCCAGGGTGCAACCGCCCTCACGCTCGCCGTGCCACTGGTTGTCGAAGTACGTCTTCGGTAGCCCGTGGTGAACGACCCCGACGATCTTGAAGAAACTCGGGGCCGTCCGGCGCTCGTGCTCGCTGATCGCGATCGTCGGGAACTGGTTGATGATGCCGGCGTCCTTGCTCCGGTCCCAGCCGCTGGCGCCTGGGAGGAGCGACGGGTAGACGGTGTGCTTGGTGATCACGACCGGTACCCTCAGCTCCAGCTCGCGGAGCCTCAGGAGAAGCTCGGTTTCGGAGTAGCTCAAGTGGACGTTGATGATCCTCCTGGCGTTCGGGCGCCGTGCCATCTCCCGCTCGAGCTTGCCGAGCATCTCTTCGTGCTTCTCGTGGGCCTTGTTAAGGTCCGTCCACGAGGTCCACTCCGACAGCGGTCGGCCCATGTCGATGAGCCTTGCTCCCCGCGGGAGTTCGCTTCCACGCGGCCCGGCCACGTAGACCGTCGCGCTGGACTGCTCGACCTGACCCTCGACAAGGGTCGAGATCGCCTGCTGGGCTCCCCCGAAGGGGAGTTTGTACCAGGGAGTCCCTAGATGGTAGATCTCGTCGATCCCTGCGTAGGACACTACGGATCCTTCCGTTAGGAATGGGTAGGGGAACCTCTCGCGGTACTAATCGAGAGGCTTGGTGCAGGGTGAGAAAGTGGATAAAAGGTGTTGCTGGCTTTTACTGTTCCCTTCTGTGAGTGGCTAAGTGGTTCCTGGCTACCGGATCAGGACCAGGAAGGAGAAGAGACGGTTCAGCTATTAAGAGCTGCTTCTCTCCTCTTTGGTCGCCCTGAGCACGGCAAAGTGAAGGCTCTGAAGCTCACGCTTCTAAGTCTCCTCTTCTTAAGCTGGGAAAACTACTTAGCGGTTTGAGGATACGTGGATTAATAATTGAGGAATCACTAAATGCAATCCGCGCCTATGGCTGCGAGGATTGTTTGGGCGCTGCTCACATCTTGTACCGCAAGAGAGGGAAAGTCGAACTTCCGCGCCTACGGCTGCAAGGAAGCACTGTTATCCTGCTCAATCTTGTGTCAAGAGAGCTACACCGCTAATACTTTACACTTATCTCTGTAGCATATTTTTGCGAAAAATACAACTCTTAATATGCGTGAGAAGGCCCCCAACGAGGTTCATTTGTTCTATATTTTTTATCGTATTCGGTGGATTTGAGGCGTGAAGCGAGCAACCTATAAAGAGTAAGGGTATTATGCTTCATGCTTCATTGTGAGTAATGCTTCTCTTTCAATCTTCTCTAGTAAACAACGTGAATATGAGCGAAACTAGATCATAACCACCCTTTTTGTTCGGCAATGTGTGCCGCTTCCATACGATTACGCGCGCCCAATTTCTGCATTGCGGCAGATAGGTGATTGCGAACGGTCCCTTCGGACAAGCTCAGGCGCGTGGAGATCTCGGCGTGACTGAGTCCTGGGAGCGCGGCGCTGAGCACCTCTCGCTCTCGGTGAGTCAGGGGGTTGTTTCCTTCTGAGAGGGCCAGCAAGGCTAGCTCAGGATCGACAACGCGCTCCCCACTCATGACGCGTCGCAGCGCGGATGCGAGTTCGGAGGCGGGGGCATCCTTGAGTAGAAAACCAACGGCTCCGCTCTCCATCGCCCGGCGCAGGTAGCCACTCCGCCCAAAGGTGGTGAGTATCACTATGCGGCACGTTGGCAAAGCAGTTCGTAAGGCATGGGATGCTTCGAGTCCGCTTCCCCCTGGCATTTCGATATCTAATAACGCTACATCGGGGCGCGAGGTCAGAGCCGCTTCGACAACGGTATCACCTCGCGCAACCTCCGCGACGACCTCGATATCGGCTTCTCGACTCAGCAATGCCGCCAGGGCCCCACGTACCATCGCCTGGTCTTCCGCCAAAAGTACTCGAATCATGGTTGCTCCTCCGGTCCTGTTGCTACCTCTAGCTGGGATTGCGTTGATAGCTCGACGCGTAAACGAAAATGGGGTTCGCCTGCTAGCAGGAGTGAACCAACTTCCATGCTTCCTCCCAGGGCACCTACCCGCTCTTGTAGGCCAATTAATCCGCTCCCCTGGCTGATTGTTTGTACGTCCGCGCCTTCTGTCTCTGGTCTGTCGTTGAGCATTTCCATTCCTATATATTCTTGATTACGCTCAAAGCGTAGCCAGCAGTGTCGCGCCCGGCTGTGACGGATGACATTGGTGACCCCTTCTCTCACGGTCCAGGCGAGGGCTGAGTCTAGCGACTGGGGAAGTTCTCCGGCAAACGCTTCGATGGAGGACTCAATTCCCGCTGCTTCGAGCAGTTGCCGCGCTCCGTCCAGTTCGCTCGCGAGGCGTGGTTGGCGGTAATCCGCGACGGTCTTACGCACCTCGCGGAGCGTCGTGCGCCCAACCTGTTCGATCTCGGCGAGTTCTCTGGCACAGCGCGCGGGATCTTCCGTAATCAGGTTGCGCGCCAGTTCGCTCTTGAGGGTAATCACCGAAAGGGTTTGCCCTAGCAAATCATGCAAATCGCGCGCCAGGCGCAGGCGCTCTTCCTCCACCTTCAAATGAGCAAGCCTCTGACGCGTCAGGTGCAATTCGCGAATGGCGCTGCCCATGCGCGATACGCCTATCATGTCCAGACCCAGCCCCCGCACCAGCAGCATTAGCGCGATGAGCCACCACCAATCAATACCCGCGAAACCGCCATGCGTGCTGATAGTAATAAGGAACGGAATGGCTGTCAGGAGTACGACGATGATACCCGCAAGGCGCATGGGAAGCACTGCGCCAGCGATGGCACTCACTCCAAGGAAGGACCAGAGCCAGGCGGAATCATCGAGGATGCCGAATATAGCGACCTGAAGAGAGAGGACAATCAGGAGAAGGACCGACACGTGGGAACGGTGGCGGGTTCGCGTGACCTGGCTCGCGGGATGTGACCACATGGTCCAGGTATAGCTGATCGCGAAGAAGAGCAGAGCAGCACTCCTCACCGCGAGGCGTAGCCCGGCATCGGGTTTGCTTAGCAGAGATGCCAGGGGGAAGTACAGGCAGATCAACATCCAGAAGATCTGATAGAGCCGCCAGAGGAGGAGGGTGATACCACTCTCTCTCATCACTTCGTCGCTCGTTGTGTCCGTCGCCTGCCGGGTGTGTTGCTTTGTGCCCCATGAGCCCTCGCCTTGTGCTCGCATAGCAGTGTCCCTTCTTGCCGCTACCGTCAATGCTGTTGCTGGACATCCGCTTGCATTGTATCACCACCCCTCTGAGGAAGGAGAGCGCCGAGGATACGGTCCGAAGGGCGAAGCGCCCACGAAGCGAGCGTGAGCAGCGCGAAGGCAAGGGGGGCAATAAGTTGGTCCGGGCTACCACCACGCGCTACGCTTGACGCGGCGGCTCCCGTTAGCTCGATGAAGGTGCCAGCATAGGCCCATTCCTTGAGCCTGGGAAAACGCGGCATAAGCAAAGCAGTAGCCCCAAGCAGTTTCCACATCCCCAGGATCGTAAGCAGGTATGCCGGGTAGCCAAGCTGTGCCAGGACGAGAACAACAGGGTCGCCCACAAAGAGCAGGGCTGGTCCATGAATCAGGTCTGTCACGCCACCCGCCAGAAGCTCAAGCGTGATGATGATAGTGGTCACCCAATAGCCTGCCATTTTCAGATTTAGGCGCGAGCCTGCTTGAAAATGAAGCCTCAATTTTGAGCTGAATCTCGTTGCCATGTCGCCTACCTCTTTCTAGCTCTCAGACGAGTCTCTACACTCTCTCCCTGCGCCCGCATCTTGCCTCCTCAAGAGTGTACCCGCATTCGCGTGGGAGGAGAAGTGAAATTCCTCCCCATTTGACCATGACAAAACTCACGGGTGAGGAGATTTCAGGGGCCTCTACGTGATAGATTTTCGGCCTGGATTGATGAGCGACATGACATGCCCTGGACAACTATGCGGAAGATCGCCTTTGAGTCGTCAAAGAGCGTTTGTTGGGCGGGCAGAGAGCAAGCGTTAACGGGCGTTCAGGATCACGTTGCGTAGCGCCATAATCTCTTTGCCGGGTTGAATCCCCATTTCCTGCTGTAACATCTGCTCAAATTCGTTGAGCTGGCAGAGCGCCCCGGTGGTATTGCCCTGTTGTAGATGCACATGGACCAGCGTTTTCACCGCCCTCTCATTGTAGGGATCAATGGAGAGGGTATAGAGCGCGCAGGAGAGCGCTTCATCGTAATACTCTATCCTGGTAGAAAGCCGCATCAGATGCTCAAGCGTCTGGATCGCGGCATATTCATGCTGGCGACGATAGGAAGAAAAAGCGTCCTCGTAAATGTCCTCCGGCAAGAATGTGAGCTTATAATAAGCGATCAGTTGATTGTAGAGCGCGAACGCTCTGGCAAGATTTCCCTGTTGTTCGGCCTCCTTAGCCTGGGTCGAAAGGTAATATACATCGGCAATGTCGGTCCACCAGTCGTCATGTAGATCAAACCAATAATAGTTGTAGCGATTGCGGTGGATGAATGTCGAGAGCTGTCCAGAAGTGAGAGAAGGCTCTAATACATGGCGCAAGTAGTGAAGCGTGACATGCAGGTTGCTAGCCGCGACCTTCGGATGTGAGTCGTGCCAGAACAATTTACTGAGCTGTTCTACGGAGAAAAGCTCGCCCGGATTGAGCAGAAACCACTTCAGGAGCGCCTTGGCTTTATTGCGTCTCCATGTAGGCTCCCCCAGTGCTTGCTTCGCGTGGAGGACGCGGAATGGACCAAAAAGGTACGCACTATAATGAGCAGAAGCGAGAGATGGGTGATGTTCCTTCCGTGCGAAAGAACTTCCAAACATAGGTGACATGGTACCTCCAGTGTCCGCGATGGTTAATGCCGCACTGCTTAATTACTACCATCAGTGCCTTCTTATTCGAGTGTCGGAGGGGCGAAGGCGCGAATCCGCTCACGTAGCAGAGAGAGCTCTTTGTTCGGATGTAGCCCCAGATTGGCGTGCAAGAAATTCCAAAACGTATCGAGTCGCTGCCGAGCAAGCGTGATATTTCCCTGCTGTAAGTGGGCTTCGACAATGGCTCGCACCGCCTTTTCGCTATAGGGGTCTATCAATATCGATTGATAGGCGTACTCTAGCATATCTTCTAACTCATTCAATTGGCTGTAGATCTGGATCAAACGCATTAACACCTGAAGATAGGTATGTTTATAGCGATTGCGATACGGACCTAGCCAGAGCTCGCATTCATCTTCTGGCAGAAATCCCTGGCTGATATAATGCGCGGATTTGCGGTAATAGTAAGCGGATCGGCGCTCATCGCCTCGCGCATCATACTCACGGGCACGTTGTAGCAGCAGCTCCAGGTCATTTGTATCAACCCACCAGCTCTCGTCAATTTCAAACCAGTAGAAGTTGTTGGGCTTCCGATGAATAAAGTGTGATTCTTGCCTGGAGTTCAATGAGGGCTCAAGCATGCGGCGCAGGTAGTGGATAGTGACGTGAAAATTGTTCAGGGCCTTCTCTGGTGGTATATCGGGCCAGAATAGGTCGATAAACTCGTCCGTAGATCCCAATTTGCCGGAGTTGAGCAAGAACCACTTGAGGAGCATGCGCGCCTTATTCCGCCTCCGCATCAGCTCACCAATTGGTTGAGTTCCGTGCAAAAGTCGGAATGGGCCAAAGAGATAGGCGCGGTAGGCAGCCTGGTATTCAAACTCTCGCGGATGCACAGGCTCACGACTTGCATTCTGTATGATTGAGGTCGCTTGCATGATAACCTCCTGATGATTTTGAAAATAGACAGACATCCCTTCTAAAAGATTGCTTTGTTGGTAAGTATAGCGAAATGAAGTGTATGCCACTACCCTGCCATTCCGCTAGTTTTAGGAGGGATTTCCCCTAGCGCGCATTATATTTATTTTCGCACTGATGGCATGAATAACCATCCCTGTACCATGTGCTCACATATGCACTATTCGCGTATATTCTTGAAGCTCGACAAACGCGAAAACAAGCCAGAGACCTCATGAGAGCAAGCGCGATATCGTTTCTAAATGTCTGGAAAGTGGTCGCCTCACTCCTTGCGCCTGGTATCAAAATAGGCAAGAAAACGAAAATGTGGGGCGCGCAAAAGGGTCATATTTGCGAAACCGATGCGAAAAACCGCACATCCTCGCGAAACTATTGCGAAGAAGTGTCATGTATGCTACGCCTGAAAAAACAATTTTTCTATTGACTCCCTGGCAGTAACTAAAAAGCAATTGAAAGGAGCATGCCAAGCGAGCGCTCTTCTTCGTGACGAAACATCGTAATCTTGTAGTAAAGAGGGGAGAGACAATGCTTCAAGAGCTGGGGAGGTCATCTTCTTCGTTCATGCAGAACACGATTGCCGGCGGTAATGACAACGGGCGAAAGGAACTAGCCGTACAGGTTGTCATTGTCGAGGCGCATGTTCTGCTGCGAGAAGGATTACAACAGATGATCCGCTGCCTCCCTCAAATACGGATCTCCGCATGTGTAAGTCAGGCACAAGAGGCATCTGAGACCATCAAACCAGGAGACGTACTGGTCATAGGCAGCTCGATTGGTGTTGGCGACTGCCTGGAATGTATCCGCGAGACGCGCAAAGCACAAACAATCTCAGGAATTGTCGTTATTCAGCAACAATTGCGTCCCGAAACGGCTTTTCCTCTGATCAAAAGTGGTGCTCAAGGCTTACTGAGTGAGAAAGCGTCCTGCCGAGACCTGGAGTTAGCCCTTATCGCCGCCGCCTCTGGAAACACCTTCCTGGATCAGCGCGCACGCGAGATCTTGAATGATCGTGTTTCGCATGTGCCACTCCACTTTACCAAGCGCGAGCTTCAGGTATTGCCTTTACTTCGATTGGGCCTATCAAATATCCACATAGCTCAGCGCCTCTCGCTCAAAGAAAAAACCGTGGAGAAGCATCTTACGCATATTTATGAGAAGCTCCAGACTCGTTCGCGAGCAGAAACGATTGTGCGTATTCAGGCTTTGCAATTCTAAGGCATTGAAAAAATTACCAGGCAAGTCATTCTCAAGTAAGTTGCCTAAATAGTCTTTACAAGACAGTATAGGCAATCTTCCCATGGAGGATGATTTGCCTCAGCATGCCTGAAAATAGCAAAGGAAGGAATGCACAATCATGACTATTAGCGAGCTTTTTACTATGATGCCATCCCGAATGAACGCCGAGGCTGCCGCCGGGATGACCAAAACCATCCAGTGGAATATCACTGGCGATGAAACTGGAACCTGGGCCTTTAAGATCGAGAATGGTGTGGGCGAGATGATCCCAGGTGGCACAGAGGACCCCGATATTATCTTCACCGTAAGCGCCAAGAACTGGCTGGCTATCGCGGAGGGAAGGCTTGATTCTATGAAAGCCTTTATGACAGGAAAGCTAAAAGTAAAGGGCGATATGACGATAGCGATCAAGTTGCCTCAGCTCTTCCCAGAAGCCATCGCCTGAGCAGAGGCCGCATGATGAATGTCACTGCTAATGCCCTTTTCATATTTCATCCCTAATTTTGAGCGCTATTGTTGGCAGATGAAATTTTAAATGAGCATTAGCAGCGGCTTTGTAACTTCTTAATCTCACACCCTATAGTTAGCTACCTGTTCTATAGTTGCGGGGAGTATAAAATTTCGACTATAATAAAGACACAATTACGTTCCTCAAAGAAGATACATCCACAAAGAATGTAAAGGTGTTCTTACGATGCCTCATGATCGCGCCTTCATCGGTCGACAGATAGGGAACTATACACTAATTGCTGAAGTTCAAAGTGGCAGCTTTGGGAGCGTGTTCCGAGCCCAACACGCTATCTTTGATGATGACCCACCTGTAGCTCTCAAGTTGCTTCACATGCACCTGACGTCTCCACAGGAGCGGGAGGGCTTTCTGCAAGAGGCCAAATTACTGCGAAAGTTGCAGCATCCCTTCATCCTGCCGATCATTGACGCTGGTATCTATGAGGGCCAGCCCTATCTAGCGACCGAATTCGCCACGGGCGGCTCGCTTAACGAGCGAATTCGCGCTCAGGCCGGACATCCCTTCCCCCTTCATGAAGCGATGCAATGGATCTTGCACATGGGACATGGTTTGGCCTATGCTCACCAGCACGCGGTTATTCATCGCGACCTCAAGCCCGCCAATATCCTCTTCAACGCGCGTAACGAGGCCCTGCTGGCTGACTTTGGGATCGCGGTCATGCTGGAGACCAGCGGCACCCGAAATATAGGAGAGATAAGCGGGACGCCCGCCTATATGGCTCCAGAACAATTCGAGGGCTATGTCAGCCCCAGGAGTGACCTGTATTCCCTGGCATGTATCGCCTATGAACTGCTCACAGGGCATCACCTCTTTGACCTGGAAGTCCCAAGCATCCCAACCTACCAATATCACCATCTCAATGTCCAACCGACTGCGCCTCGCGTATACAACACCGCGCTCCCCGCCGAATGCGAGTCGGTTCTTCTCAAGGCGCTCGCCAAGCAGCGCGACCAGCGCTATCCAGATATAGAGACCTTCCTCAAGGCCCTCAACGCTCCCTTGCAACATCTGCCAACTATAGTCGCGGGTGGACAGAAGGAGCAGCCTTCCACGCAAGCGCCCCAGGCGAACGCGCGAGAATGCAGGCGGCAAGGAATTGAGCACTTTAAAAATGAACGCTATAAAGAGGCTCTCGCATCCTATGAGGAAGCCATCCGCCTTGATCCCAACTTCGCGGAGGCGTATTTCGGCAAAGGGAATGCACTCAACCGATTAGGGCACTATGAGCAGGCCATCGCGGCCTTCGATCAGTCTCTCCGCCTCAAGCCTGATCAGACTGATGTGTATTACAATAAAGGAAACGCGCTTCAAAAGTCAGGGCACTTCAAGGAGGCCGTCGCAGCCTTCGACCAATCTCTTCTCCTCAAGCCCAATCAGGCTGACGCGTTTTTAGCCAGGGGGAATGCACTTCACAGGTTAGGACGCTTTGAAGAGGCTATCTTGTCCATTGACCAGTCTCTTAACCTCAAACCCAACCAGACGAACGCGTATTTCAGCAAGGGGAATGCGCTTAACAAGTTAAAGCGCTTCGAGGAGGCCATTACGGCTTTTGAACAGTCCCTTCGCCTCAAACCTGACCAGGCTGACGCGTATTTCAACAAAGGAAATGCACTCGATCAGTTACAGCGCTTCGAGGAGGCGCTTTCAGCCTTCGACCAATCTCTTCTCCTCAAGCCTAACCAGACTGATGTATATTTCAACAAGGGAAGAATGCTTAACAAGTTAAAGCGCTTCGAAGAGGCTATCTCGGCCTTCGACCAATCTCTTCTCCTCAAACCTGATCAGGCTGACGCTTATTTCAACAAAGGAAACGCGCTCAGCCAGTTAAAGCGCTTCGAAGAGGCTAATGCTAGCTATGACCAGGCTCTTCGCATCAATCCGAAGGACACAAATGCGTATTACAATAAAGGGCTTAATCTCTATGATCTAGGGAAATATGCGCAGGCTCTCGTCACCTTTGAGCAAGCGCTCCTCCTTGATCCTAACAAAACTTCAGCCCACTATAACAGAGGGAATGCGCTCTACCAGCTAGGGCTTTATGAGCAGGCCCTCATCGCCTATGAGCAGACGTTACGGCTCAATCCCAAGCATCCAAACGCTCGCTCTAGAATGGAACGCGTCCTCAAGCTACTTCACGAACGGGGTAGATAGTGCCGCTGCTAAAGCGACGCGGCTACATATGGGGAAGAATCGGGATCGTAAGTGTCCACCGATGTTGCGCCCCACAGCACCCCAAATATGTAGCCGCGTCGCTTTAGCAGCGGCTTCCACAGCACCCCAAATATATAGCCACGTCGCTTTAGCAGCGGCTTCCACAACATCCCATATGTAGCCGCGTCGCTTTAGCAGCGGCACTCCCCGAAAAGGGTGCAAAAAAGTTTTCGCGAAAACTTTTTTGCACCCTTCTTCATCACGGGCTAAACTTGCTCAACCTTATCGCCGCTGTGCCAGAGGCGACGCATCTCCTCGTTGGTAGCAAGGAGTTCGGCGAGCGTGCCCTGAGCATCGACCTTGCCGTCCTTGAGGACGATGATATGGTCAGCGCGTTGTAGAGCGATGCGCCGATGCGTGACGACGAGGCAGGTCGCGTCCTCGCGCTCGAAGATGCGGTCCCAGAGGGCTCGCTCAGTCTCGACGTCCAGCGCGCTTGAGAGGTCGTCGATTACGAGCAGCCCGGCCTCACGCACCAGCATACGTGCAGCCGCCGTGCGTTGCACCTGTCCACCCGAAAGCTTGACGCCGCGTGTGCCTACTGGCGTCTCAAAGCCCTCTTCCAGGGCTTGCACATCTCGCTCAAGGACCGCGCCACGGACAGCGCTGGAGAGAGCCACGGTATCTTCAGGCATACCCAGAAGGATATTTTGCCTGAGCGTCTCGCTAAAGAGGCGCGGCACCTGGGCCGTATAGGCGGCGCGTGGCGGCACAAAGAAGGTGGACGCGTCCTCTACAAGCTGACCATTCCAGCGCACCTCACCCGCGTCCTGCGGGAGCAGGCCAAGCAGCGTTTGCAGCAGCGTGGTCTTGCCTGAGCCGACGCGACCCGTCACTACCGTCAGGCTACCACGTGGCAAGCTCAGGTCAACATTGGAGATACCACGCCCCGATTGCGGATGGCGATAGGTCAGGCCTCGCGCCTCCACAAGACTCAGGCGATCAGACTCGCTCCGTTCCACAGGTGGCACACTGGGCAGAGGACCACGCAGGTGGAGCGGGATATGCTCGACCAGGGCCTCGGGCGGAGCGTCCCCTAAGAGAGTGTTCATGCGACTGAACGAGACACCTGCCTGCTTGTAGCGACCCAGGAAATTGCCGAACCCGGAGGTAAAGTCAGAGATGAAGGTCATGTATGTCACAAAGAACGCAAAGCCACCGACCGTCAAACTGCCTTCGCTCAGACGGCTGGCACCTAGCAGCATAATCAAGCCTGTACCGATGCTCGCGGCATTGGACGTAATGGCATCCAGGGCTTGCGTCGCCACGCGGTCGATCAGCATTTTTGAACGTCGCTGCTCGTTCAGGCGACGAAATCGCTTCAAGGCCCGCTCTTCGGCCCCTGCTGACTGAAGCGTCGTCACTGCCGCTACCATATCGCCAATGGCACCCGTGACCTGACTGGTTGCCTGACTGCTAGCTTCACGGTAGCGAGCCAGGATATTACTCATCCAGCGCGCGAAAACCGAGACCGCGATCAAGGGCACGATGGTAATCAGAGTCATACGCATATCGACAAACAGGAGCACAACAAAGGCCACTATGGCAAGCAGGGCCCCCCAGACAATCTCGTCGGTCGAGTCAAGGATGTCCTCGGCCTCGTAGCCATCGTCGCGGAAGCGGCTAATGGTCTCGCCTATGGAATAGGGCAGAGCCCGCGCACCAGGCTGCTTCAAGACGTTTCGTAGCAGATTACGGCGAACCAGACTGCTCATTGTGAAGCGCATGATGATCTCGGACAGGCCAGCGCAGAGCATGATGACTGCGCGACCGACCGCGACCAGCACCAGGAGCAGCACCACACCCAGTATCCCTTCGGGTACAAGCGCGTGATGAGTAAGCGCGTCGAAGAAGATGCTGATGAACCAGCCTACAAGCAGATCTGTCAGGTCGGCGACGCCCCACAGGGCCCCATGAACCACATGCAGCCAGAAGCGGTAACGGGTCATGATCCAGACATAGCGGATAGTTGGGAGTGCTTTCATACATTCACCTCCTCGGTCGCGACCCGCAGCAAGCCTGCAAAGCGCGAGTTAGTATCGGCGATCAGGGCGGCTTGCGAGCCATATTCACGCACCTGTCCATTCTCCAGAACTAGAATATCATCGGCATAAGCAATAGTATCCAGCCGATGAGCGATGATAATGCCGGTGCGGCCTTCGAGCAGCCGACCTAGCGCCGTGTGGAGCAGGCGGTCGGTGGCGGGGTCCAGGCGCGAGGAAGCCTCGTCTAGAATCACAAGATCGGGATCACGCAGCAAGACACGGGCACAGGCAAGCACCTGGGACTGCCCCGCCGAGAGGCCCGCCCCATCGGATAAAAGTTGGGTATCCAGTCCCTCCGGTAACTCCCGAAGCCAGTCCGTAAGCCCCAGGTTATCGAGCACAGCGCGCAACTTTTCATCTGGTACACTCTCGTCAAAGAGTGTCAGGTTATCGCGTAAACTCGCCTGAAAGAGATGAACTTCCTGAGTCACCAGCCCGATACGAGCCCGTACGTCCGCGATATGGGTTTCGCGCAGGTCCACACCTCCCAGGCGCACAGCGCCAGCCGTGGGGTCATAGAAGCGCAGCAGGAGCCGCGTCAGCGTCGTCTTACCGCTACCTGTACGCCCGACAACGCCAAGCACGCGACCTGGCGCGAGCGAAATGTTAACGTCACGCAGGAGGGGAGCATCCTCGGCATAGGCGAAAGAGACGCCATCAAATTCCACAGCCAGGGGACCCAACGGGAGCGCGACACCAGGACCATCGAGCACGCGCGGCTCCCTACTTAGCAGGTCCTCGATACGGATAATGCTGGCGTCCGCCTGCTGTAACTCCTGAATCTCATTGCGCAACTGCTCGGTTGGTCTGCGCAACATCTGGGTATACTGGAAGATCAGGTAAACCATACCGATAGTCAGAGAACCGTTCCTGAACAGGATAGCGCTGATGACCAGAGTGGTCACCGTACCGAGCAAGAATAGGCCCTGACTGGACGCCCCAAGCGCATAGCCCCACATCATGGCCTTACGTGTCGCTGCCAGCCAGGAGCGCATCATTTCGGCACAGCGACGCATCACGAACGCGCCAGCCCCGCTAGAGCGAATATCTTGCAGGCCCGCCAGATATTCACTCAGGAAGCCATAGAAATCAGCGCTTGCCTGTCGATCAGCGGCCCACGCGGGAGTCGCGACCGAGCGGATGCGCGCCATGACGATCAAGGCCACGATCACAAAGATGGTCATCCCAAGCCCGACGCGCCAGTCTACAGAATAGAGGAGCACCAGCACACTCAGCAACAGAATGCCGTTGCCAAGCACATAGACCACGAAGCGCGAGAAGAAACGCGCTAGCGTTCCTACGTCGCCGTCGACTCGCTCGATTAGCTCGCCCGGCGTATGGGCGGTATGGTACGAGGCATCGAGGCGGAGCAGGTGAGCCAGCAGGTCCCCACGAAGCGTATTGGTAGCGGTCCAGCTCACATTCTCTGCCACATAGGTCTCAGCCACCGCGAGCCCCTGCCCCACCAGTGCCAGACCGATGGTCAGCAAAGCCAGGAGAATCAGGTCGTTCATGGCTCTACCAGAGGTCGCCTGATCGATAAAGTAGCCTGTCACCAGCGGCGTGACAACCTGTACGCCAATGGTCGCAAAGAGGACGATGGTCAGCAGGATCATTCTTAGCCACTGTGGCTGAAGATAGTTAGCCAGTAGCCGCCAGTAGCGATTCAATGTCTGAAAGAAAGAGGTAAGTAGTAAACGCCAGTTGCGAAATTTCAAAACAGTTATGTCCTTCTGCTCAAGAACATAGCGATTACACGTTAGGCATCTTCTGCCTGGATATGGGATTATGCTGTCAACGTGTAAGCACACGCTATGCTCAATGGGTCTTGTACACGAAGAATAGCTGCGACAAGGCGCAACTATAGAAGGTGGGGAAAAGGTGATGCTGAAAAGTAGGCGGGAAGCAGCATATGTTGGCGAGAAGCATTGACTCGCGCGAACCCATAAAGCCGCATGTGAAGCCTGAGAAGCAAAGTGGACTGTCGATGAAGAATGGAAAGAAGCAAACCGAAGAGGGCGAAACCTCTCCGCAAGCAAACTAACGATAGTGGTCCAGTCGCTATATTACCAATGCCATATGTAGCCGCGTCGCTTTAACAACGGCATCTCATATGTAGCCGCGTCGCTTTAGCAGCGGCAGACAACAAACGACCAGGACTAGATGTAGACACAGCTCACTTAGCTTAGCAACACCTTCGCTGTCGTTAAAGCCATGAAATAGTACCTCCGATAAATAAGATGAATTAATCATACCTCATGCGCAACGCCGATGTCAAGCCTATTAATGAACGTGACCTCCTTGTTTTTAGCCGAAAAATTGGGTATTATGACACTCTTTTTCTAGAGCAGTTTCATTGAGAGGGTTAATCCGAGACCGGGTGAGTACACATCCAGGAAAAGAGTCTTGTGCTGGAATACAAACCCATCAATCTTTTGTTCTATTGAGAGCGCGACCCATTTTTCAGTTCTCCTGAGCTTGAGAAGCTAGCACAACGCCATTGAGCTACAGTAATCTATGGGTTGCAAAAAACAGAAACAAAAAGGAACTCTTTCTTCATGGAATGCCTTGTGCGCGACATCCCCGTTTATTATGAGACGTACGGAAGTGGAACACCAATACTTGCCATTCATGGCTTCACCCCCGACCATCGCTTAATGACAGGCTGTATGGAGCCATTGTTTGCTGGTCGTCCAGGCTGGCAGCGTATTTATCTAGACCTGCCGGGCATGGGACGAACGCCGGGTGCGGAGCACCTCAAGAGTAGCGATGATATGCTCGCGGTGGTCCTTGATTTTATCGATGCGATCATTCCTGAGCAGCGCTTCCTGCTCGCGGGCGAGTCCTATGGTGGGTATCTCAGTCAGGGTGTGCTCACACGCAAATTTGAGCAGGTAGCAGGCATGGCTCTGATCTGCCCGGCGGTGATTGCCGATCATGCGCGGCGTGACCTGCCACCACATACGACGATTGTCGCCAATCCCGAGTTTCTTGCCACACTTTCTCCAGAAGACACGGAAGAATTCGCTCCGATGGCAGTGGTCCAGGACGAATATAATTGGCAGCGCTTTCGGGACGAGATTCGCCCCGGCCTTCGCGTGGCTGATCAGGCATTTTTGCAGAAAATCCAGCAGAGCTACCGCTTTTCGTTCGAGGTGAATCAGCTACCGCAACCATTCGCAAAACCTGTGCTAATTTTTACTGGCAGGCAGGATGCCTCAGTCGGCTATCGCGATGCCTGGGGCATCCTGGAGAATTATCCTCGCGGCACCTTCGCGGTCCTCGACCGTGCCGGACACAACGGACATATCGAGCAGAGCCAGCTTTTCAATGCATTGATGGGCGAATGGCTAGACCGCGTCGAAGAAGCTCTCTGAATCCTTGTTAGGGTCATCTCTACAATTTCTCAAACACTTCCAGGGTATACAAACACAGTACGATTAGTGCCGATGTATCATGTTATTATGTGTTCGTACCGCATTCTGATGTGCTCGGTGAGCACTATCCACTGCGTTCTGATGCGCTCGGTGAGCGCTATTCATCGCGTGCCATCCATGATCAGAGAATCCGCTTCTCGGCTGGTAGTAGGAAGAACCATGCGACGAACCGCCAAAGATCGAACTAAGAACTTTGAGCACAAGCATCGCAAGGACAAAGGTGACAACGACCGCGCTGAGAAATTGATATTCTGATGGAATGCCAAAGCCACCCAGGGTTTGCAGCACAAATGACCAGTAGGCAGACCAGTATTGCTGAACGAGTTCCATAGAGGATGCCTCCATTTTTGAAGATGCGGATAGAACAAGAGTATTCTTATAAGAACTGTGTTGTCTGTTAAACGCCCAACAATAGATATTTTCGTCTACAGCTTCAGCCTGAGTACCGGGCTTGTTCATTGCTTGCTTCCCTGGTAGATTTATAAGTTTTTTATGCCGAGATCTCCTTTCGGGCAGAGGGTGCAATGATGAATAAGCCATCCTCAGTGAGCGCCAACACTACTGGCACTCACTGGGACGCTTATCTCCCTAGAGTTTTCGAGAAGAACGAAGATAGATCACCCACAGCACGATGGCAATGCACAGGAGCAGAAGCGGTGCCCCGACAGCGACAAACCGTACGCCGTAGAGCACCACCCCACCGCTGGCGAGCATAGAGCTAAGAGCCCCACCGCCAATCGAGATCGCCTGCATGATTCCCTGGATTCGACCATCGAGCGCGCGGTCCTTGCCCGACATCACCAGCGCCGTCGTCATGACCTGAGTGACACAGTTACCACCACAAGCACCCGCGAGCGCGACCATCGAGAGCGGTATCCAGGAAGACGCGCCATAGAGCACGCCGAGCCCTCCATATAGCGCAGTACTGATGAAGAGACGACCCAGAGTCGCATTCTTCTTACCTCGCATTTGCAGCAAGGTGAAAAGAACGGGACCAGCGCAGTTCGCCCCAAGGAGCAGGGCATACGCCTGCGGGCCGCCTAGCAGTTTATCCGCGATCAGCGGCTGCATGAGGTTCCCGTTCGTGCAGCAGACGGTGGAGACGATGGAGAAGTACAGCGCCCACCGGACCTCCCTGTGACCACGGATATACCGCAGGGCTGGTGAGAGTGGAGCCTTGTCGACTCGCTCGACCTTCGCGACCTGCTCGCTCCTCTTGGCTTTCATACGCGACAGGAAGTTGAGCATAGGCAGGTAGCTTACCGCGTTGAACGCGAAGAGCCACATCACCCATTGCGGGTTCGAGAAGACACCGCCAAGCAGGCTTCCCAACGCGCCCGCGATGTTGAACACGAACGAGTTGACCCACAGGCCATTCGCGTAGACACGCTCATCGAGCAGGTCGCGCACGACCGCGCCTACCGCGCTGGCGTTGACGCCGCCTACCAGGCTGGCAAAGGCAGCCATACCCCAGAGCACCCAGATGCTCAGGAGACCAATCCCCTGCAACAAGCACAGGACCAGTGCCTCTCCCATCAACAGCCTTTGCGTCCAAACCACGACGCTCCAGCGCGAGAATCGGTCCACCAGGCGACCACCCCACAGAGCAGTAGCTGCCCGCGCGAATGTGGTCATTATAACTACAACGAAGAGGCCCAAGAGGCCCTCGTTCCTGTACACCAGCATGTTCTTGCCGAAGTATTCCGCCCACCAACCGCACTGCGAGACGAATTGCACTCCGGCGAACCAGCGAAAGCTATGCACTCGCAGGCTCGGGGGAACATTCACGATCCCCAACCTCCCACTTCATGTCCAGGTTTCTATTTGTACCTGAGCTTGTCCCGCTCAGAGTGATTTTCCCTTTCTTCACGCTCTAACGAGCTTTTCGAGAGTGTCCGTTGGTAGTTCCCTTGCAATGCTGCCGCAGAGTTGCTCGCGCGAGTCATTACAAAGTGCTCAATAAGATCGCTTCGCACGCCGATCTCTTCGTCCATGCTCCGTAATTCCCAGGTGATCCGAAACTCAGGAAAATGGAAATGACATGAACTGACCTCTGGGGAGAGCAGAACGATACCCCAAAGGAGACGCCGTTTTGGCCTTAAAAGAGCTAGAAACGACGCCTTACTGCTATGGGTTTATTTATACACTATCCACACCTCAAAGACCAGTCTTTTTATTTCCCTCTTATCCCCCAAAACTCTCGGCCTTCTGTGTAGGCTAAATACGCTATAGTTTTTGTTGAATATGGCAATAGATGCATGATATAATAACGACACTTTTAATTTCCGCTCTAGCTCCTGAAAAGTAGAAGCAGAGTGGAAGCGGCTAGTCGCAGTTTCGGCGAGCCGATGGGATGCTTTGTCATTCCATGAACCACTGGGAGAGGCGTTATTCCCGGCGTAGAGCAATCCTCGCCAAAAGACGTCAACCAACCAAGCCGCGATTTCCGCACGACCATTGGGAGAATCATGTCCATCCTTCGACTGGGTGCCATGCAGTCATTCCTCTCGTCCCAGGGCGAGGAGAAAAAGGAACTCGCCAGTGTCTTCGAAATGGCGACCGCCATTCTGAAGGGGCTCAATGACCTCATTGAGCGGGGTAAATTCAACCAGGACAATGCCAGGCACATCTACTGGCAGGCGACCCTCGGCTCCACCTTGAAGGCGAAGAAGTCCTCCGCCGGGGTCTGGAAGATCGAGTTCTACATCGACCTCCTCGAACTCGGCAGCAATACCTTCGTCGCCTTCAAGGCCTCGGCGGAACCGGGAGGCGAGTTCGTCGTCACCTCCGTGGTGTTCTACGGAGTCCGTGACTCGCTGTCCGTCCTGTCGCTGTACGGCGGCGAGGAGTGGCTCGACGAGCAGCGGGAGCGGCTCGTCGGCCTGGACGAGTTGTTCGACATGACCTGGGGCGCGGTCACACAGGACCGCGCCGCCATCGCCGTCGGACTCAACCCCTCTGCGGTCGAGGTGGACCACAACAACTGCAAGGTGAAGTTCACGGTCCAGATGCCGGAAGGAGACGACGCTCCCACCGAGTTCATGGTGGTGGCGGACCGCCTGCCCAAGGAGGGCTTCCGCGTGAACGTCGTGTGCCTGTACTGGTGATCGTGCCATATCGCGCGCGGGGGTACCCTGGTCCGCATTTCGCGGGCCGGGGTACCATCCCCAGCTATTCTTAGGTGTGGCACACCTTCGTGTAAAGCTCATTCGCGTCCCCTGAAGAAAAGGTAATTAACCACGTTCTTCGCCAGCATCGAAGTGCTTCTTGTACCATATTCCATCCTCGTTTGTATCCTCTTCACGAAAATTCGTTGCAACATATTGCAGCCTTGCAAGAGTTCGCGCGCTTTTGGCTTCACAAAACGGGTGAAATATGTTATACCTTTGTATAAGCCAGAGTTTGTTTTTCTGTTTATCTCCCCCTATTAGTTTTACCACGCTTCATCCGTGAATTATGACTGTGAACGTTCCCTGCATCAATGCTGATGCGCTTACATAATGGGTTGTTCCTCGCTGAGCAAGACTCTATTGCTCACGCTATTTATTGAACTGGGAGGTTCAATGCACACGGTGAAACGACTCCACTTCTTCCGGTATATCTCTCCACTGGCGCTTCTCATCATGCTGGTAGCAATGCTGGCGGCATGCGGTGGGAGCGGCGACGCGACGGGAAATGGTGACAACAAAGGCCCCTTTACTATTGGCGTCTCCAATGGTTTTGTGGGCAGCGAATGGCGTACACAAATGATTCAAGATTTGCAAAGCGCTAACGCCGAGTATATGAAGCAGGGGCTGACAAAAGACCTCGTTATTCAGAGTGCCGATACCGATGTTCCGGGACAAATTCAGCAAATCCGCAATCTGATAAACAAGGGCGTGGACGCCATTATTGTTGATCCGAACAGCGTTTCGGGTCTCGACGGGGTATTTAAGGAGGCGAAGAACGCCGGAATCACAGTCATCAGCGTCGATCAGGCCGTAACCTCTCCCGATGTAACCAATGTGGTCATCGATCAGACTGAGTGGGCGCGCATGAGCGCGAAATGGCTGGCGGAACAACTGAAGGGCAAGGGTAATATCGTCGTCGTGAATGGCATCAAGGGCCATCCGGCGAATGAGGCCCGCTATAACGGCGTCAAAGAGGTACTGGCGCAATATCCCGGTATCAAGGTCGTCAACGAGATTAACGCCGATTGGGATCAGGCCAAGGGACAGCAGAAGATGTCTGACGTGCTGGCATCCCAGCCCAACATTGACGCCGTCTGGTCACAGGATGGTATGGCGCTAGGTGTCCTGCAAGCTCTGGAAGCGGCCAACCTGAGCAAATTGCCCATCGTCGTTGGCGAAGCCAGAGCAGGCTATATGCAACTGTGGCAGCAGGTAAAGAGCAAGCATAGCGACTTCCTCTCCTATGGCGTGGTGAATCCTCCGGGCGCGGCTGTGAGCGGCCTTCGCGTGGCGCTACAACTCTTGCAAGGTAAGCACTTCAAGGCGGATGCGCTACAGGGAACCCCGAAGAACACGCTCTTTGTGCCGATTCCCGGCAAGGTCGATCCCGAGAGCTTCGAGAGCGAGTTCGCGAAGGTGAAGGACAAACCCGCGTCGTACTGCCTGGATGGCTACATCAGCGACGACGAGGCCAAAAGCTACTTCTCGTAAATAAAAATGCCCATATGTAGCCGCGTCGCTTCAGCAGCGGCCTCGCTACATATGGGCTTGATCGTTGTGTGCATGGATGTAGTAAGGCTGGTCTATTACAGTATGGGAAAGTTGTCACTTTCGGCTCAGGGGCTTGTCAAGCGCTACGGAGGCGTGACGGCGCTAGCGAACGGGAGCCTGACGGTCCGCTCAGGAGAGGTGCTGGCATTGATGGGGGCCAATGGGAGCGGCAAAAGTACCTTAAGCAAGATCATTACAGGCGCGGTTGCCCCCGATAAGGGACAACTGGTGCTGAATGGGCAGGCGGTACGCTTTACCTCGCCGCTGGCAGCCCGAAGACATGGAATCGTTGAGGTCTTTCAGGAGTTGAGCCTGATTCCTGATATGACGGTGGCTGAGAATATCTGGCTGGCACATGAGCCGCTCTTAGCCCTGAGCATGATCCGGCGGCGCGAGGTTCAGAGTCGGACACGCGATCTACTCAATCTCTTCGCGGGAACTGTCAGCGATCTGCTACAACCAGAGACCCTGGTTGCAGCACTCTCCTCGGATGAACGCCAGATCGTCGAAATTCTAAAGGCCTTGAGCCATCAGCCAGAGTTGCTCATTCTAGATGAGGCGACCGCGAGCCTGGATAAGCGGCAGGTAGAGCGCCTCTTTGAGCTTATAGGACAATGGAAGGCTCAGGGAATGGCGCTCATCTTTGTCTCACACCGCATGCAGGAGATATTTCGCGTGTGCGAGCGGGCAACCGTCTTGCGCAATGGGCTCACGGTTGATAGTCGAGAGCTTGCGACGACAAGCGAAAGCGAGCTTGTGAGCCTCATGGTTGAGCAAGGCGCAGTGGAGCGCTATACCAAACAGACGCAGGAGACGCTAAGCTCCGGCGTGCGCGTGGAGGTCCAGGATCTCCGCACGAAGGTATTACGCGGCGTGAGTTTGCAGGTTCATGAAGGGGAGATTGTTGGTCTGGGAGGGCTGCGAGGGCAGGGCCAGAGCGATGTGCTACAAGCCCTTTTTGGCGCGATTCCCAAAACTGGTACAATCACGTTAGAAGGCAAGCCCGTTCGTTTCACACATCCAAGTCAGGCGATGCGCGCGGGACTGGCCTATGTGCCCGGCGACCGGGGACAGGAGGGATTACTCCCGGTGCGCTCGATTCTGGAAAACCTACAGCTCCCCTCCTGGGCTCACTATGGCTTGCCGCTCAATATGCGAGGTGCCAGTCAGGAGGCGAGCGAGATCACCCAACGCCTGGGTATTGTCATGGCATCGCTTCAGGACCCTGTGAGGAGTTTGAGCGGTGGGAACGCTCAAAAGGTGGTGCTCGGCAAATGGCTGCTACGTGAGCCACGTATCTTGCTGCTCGATGATCCCACCAAAGGGGTCGATGTCAAAGCGAAGAGCGAGATCTATCAACTTCTAGCGGAACTACGCGCTCAGGGAGCCTCTATTGTCATCTATAGCAGCGAGGATGAAGAGCTGCTGGGCCTGAGTGATCGCGTGTTTGTGCTGCATGATGGACTCATCCGAGCCGAACTGAGCGGCGAGACACTTACGCGCACTGAGCTGGTCGCCGCCAGCCTGGGCAGCGCTGGAAAGGATTCGCGCGTATGAAGACGCTGACTCGCGAGCGCGCGCCACAGTGGAGACGCGTCATCACACGGCAATCCTTTGCCCTGGCGCTGCTGCTCCTGGTAATCGCGGTACTTATCAACTACTTCCTACAGCCCCGCTTCTTCCGCCCAGTGACCCTCAACAACAATCTGGGCACCTATTTGCCTCTGATGATCCTAGCGGCAGGGCAGGCCCTTGTCATTATCGCGGGTGGCATCGATCTCTCACTAGGCACAATTGTCTCTCTCACCAACGTCGTGCTCATTCGCTTGCTGGGAAATAATCCTTCGGCGGCTCAGGTGGCGCTGGCGATCATGGCAAGCATGGGAACGGGCCTGCTGGCGGGTCTGCTGAATGGCTTCTGCGTGGCCTATCTCCGCTTCCAACCAATCATCACGACCTTCGCGACCAGCTTTATCTTCACCGGGCTGGCTCTCACTGTCCTGCCAACGCCAGGGGGAAGTGTGCCTGGAGGCTTGCTCGATTTCTATAGCAGCCCGGCGCTAGGTATACCGCTGGCGCTCTGGGTTGTTGCACTCACGCTGGCGCTCTGGCTCCTGCTGCGCTCCACGCGCTACGGGCGCTATCTCTATGCCGTAGGTGGTGTGGCGACCTCGGCCTATCTCTCGGGCGTGCCAGTCTCCGCTATGCGCTTGAGTACCTATGCCCTGGCGGGTTTGATCGCGGCATGCGCGGCCCTGGCCCTGACTCTGAGCACGGGCACTGGTGACGCGCATATTGGCGACCCCCTGACGCTCTCGTCTATCGTGGCGGTCGTGATAGGTGGCACGCGTCTGCGCGGGGGACAGGGAGGGATAGCCGGGCCGATGATCGGGGCGGTGATCCTCTATCTCATCTTGAGCATTATCGCCTTCGCGAATGTCCCTACATGGTGGCAGACGCTGGTGAATGGACTAATTATCATCGTGGCGCTGATCGGACCCGGCCTTGTCTCGCTCGTCAGGAGGCGCATGGTATGAGAAGAATACATATTAGTTCGGCACTGAGCGCGCTATTGCTCGCGGTGGTCCTGTTTGTGCTGGGGGGTATACTGCATCCGGGTTTCGCCAACTACGGGCTCGTGATCAATATTCTGCGCCTCGCGGCCTTCCTGGGCATTGTCGCCATCGGGCAAACGCTGGTTATTATCAGCGGCGGCGAGGGCATCGACCTCTCGGTGGGGGCCGTCGTGACCCTGGGCGCGATCATCATCTATCGCTTCACCAATGGGCATAATGAGCTGTTTCTCCCAGCGCTCTTGCTCGCGCTGGGAGTGGGAGCGCTCATCGGCCTGATTAACGGGATAGGTGTGACCGCGTTGCGCATCCCGCCCCTGGTCATGACGCTCGGGATGACGGGGGTGGTACAGGGCCTGATTCTGGCAGTCACCCAGGGGCAGATGATCGGGGACGCACCACCATTTATCACGGATCTAGTCTCTGGCTCCCTGATACTTGGCATTCCAGGGGTGCTTCCGCTCTGGATCATCATTGGCCTGGGAACCTGGCTCCTACTCGAACGCACACGCTATGGCAAGCACCTCTTCGCGATTGGCGTCAATCGCGCGACTGCTCTGCTCTCCGGGGTGCGTGTCTCGCTGGTTGTAGTGCTAACCTATACGCTAAGCGGATTGCTCGCCGCCCTGGGCGGGGTAATCCTGCTGGGTTATACGCACCGGGTCTTCCTGAACCTGGGTGAGCAATATACGCTACCCTCAGTGGCGGCGGTCGTCGTGGGCGGCACCCTGCTGGCGGGTGGTGTTGGGGGCTATGGCGGAACTATGGCGGGGGCGCTGGTCCTCACGGTACTTACCAGCCTGCTTACGACGGTCCAGTTGCCGGAGGCGCTACGCATGATCGTCTACGGGGTTGTGTTGCTGCTCTTGCTCGCGGTCTATGGTCGCCAGCGCCGCTTGCGGGCGTAAAGGGATTTATTTATGAGCTAAGATAGGGGCCAACGGGCCTGATAACGTTAAGCTGAGAGAAGCCCAGGATACCAATCACTATGAGCGATTTTTACTGGTATCCTGGGCTTCTCTACGGGCATTGACATTGTATACTTTAGAGTGTACACTCTAAAGTATACAAAATATTCTAGCGACTCATGTACTGGCTCTTCAGAGCGCGGGCACGATGACGTAGACATGCACTCCTTCTTCGTAAAGGAAGCCATTCTTTTCATCTTTGTGTTGCTCGCTCTATCTTCAAACACCGGGAGTCGGGTAAATAGGCATTCCAGAGGGGTGTATTATGGCAGATTCGGAAATAAAACAGGCAAAGACGCATACCAAATTGCAGCGCGAAGAACGTCGCGAGTCCATTCTGCGCGGTGCGGCGAATGCATTTGTGGCAAATGGATATGATGCGACGACTCTGGATGATATTGCCCGAGAGGCAGGTATTAGCCGGTCCATCCTGTACAGGCACTTTGACTCCAAAAAAGAGATCTATCTCGCAATCATGGAAGATTTCGGGCACAAAATGCATCAGGATCAGTCATCTTCCCACAACGAGGTGAATCTGAAGGACTACCTCGTGCCTCTGATAGCTATCGCTCAGTCAGAGCCGAATGCGTTCCGACTCCTCTTTCGACACGCCGTGCGTGAGCCTGCCTTCCGCGCTCATGCTGATGCCCTTCATCTTCTACGGCAAACGTTTATCGAGAACGGGCTCAAGCTACTTCTTCCTGACCAGCAGGACCGCCATTTTGCCGCCGCTTTACTCCGCGATACGATCATTAGTATGCTCCTGACCTGGATTGATAACGGGCTGCCGCAGCCAGACAGGATGGCGAACCTCATCACAAAAGTTATTCAAACCATCCTCTCAAGCATGAAAGAGTAGAAAGGATAAGCTTCATATGGAACAACAACAGCAATCAGACCACCAGGCCGCTGGTTTTCGGCGCGGGGAATACTAAAGCTTGTGGTAGATACAGCGCTCCCCATAGGGTTGTACTTTGCTCTGCGTTTCATGGGCCTCAATGACCTGGTTGCCTTCGCTATCCCGGCGGCGATTCCCATTCTGCGGGTGGCGCTCTGGTGGATCTGGAAACGGAGGATCGAGTGGATCGCGGCGTTTGCTTCTCTGGGCTTTGCCCTGGGGCTCCTCGGCACATGGCTCCTGAATGGAAATCCGGTCTTTCTCAAGGCTCATGGCGTGCTCCTGACCGGGCCGCTCGGTCTTACCCTGCTGGTCTCCTCCATGATAGGCAGACCACTTCTATTCTCCATCCTCCGGCTCATACGACCAGAGCAATGGGTAAATGCCCAGACCCATCAGGCGGTAGCAAGTAATCCTCTCACGCGGAGAAAAGTGACCATGCTGACCGTTGGTACTGGCCTCCTGTTGACTGCTCATGCGCTTGTTGAGTTGATTCTGGCTCTCACTCTGTCTACAGACACATTTCTCCTGGTATCAAAGGTCGCGGGATTGAGTATAATCATCCTCGGTATCGCGCTGCTTTCATGGATGCGGGGAACCGGGAGTAGGAGGCAACATGTCTAAAGGAACGTCAGGTCTCATCCAGGTGCCAGGTGCACAACTTTACTATGAGGCACGCGGCTCAGGTCCAGTCCTTTTCATCATTGCCGGGGGATCAGGCGACGCGGAAAGCTTTCAGGCAGCGGGTTCTTTCCTTGAACCGCATTTCACCATACTGAGCTATGATCGTCGTGGCTATGCACGCAGTCCCCTGGGCCAGCCGGGCGAGGTACCAATCGTAAGCATAGAGACCCAGAGCGATGACGCGCATCGTCTCCTTGCCGCCCTGACCACAGAGCCAGCCTATGTCTTCGGAAGTAGCCTCGGCGCGTTGATTGGTCTGGATTTAGTAATGAGGCACCAGGAACAGATTCGCCTGCTCGTCGCCCACGAACCACCCCTGAGAAAATTCCTGGAGGAAGAACCCTCCAGGGGTTTACGCCCTCGGCGGAACGAAACGCCAGAGCAGACCATTCAGCGCTTCGCTGCTTCTCTTGGTCTGGACCGTTCACTAGTCCATGACGAAAGTGGACAGGCTCGGGCGATGGCTCCTGAGAGGAAACGTCAGAATGCGGCCTTTTTTATCTACCATGAGGCTCAAGCTGTAAACAGCTATGAACTTGACCTGGACGGATTGAGGCACGTTAAAGATAAAATTTTGTTTGGCGGAGGAGCAGAAGGTCGAGAGTACTTTCCCTATCGAGGAGCGAGAAAGGCGGCGGAAGTATTGGATGTGCCCTTTGTGGAGTTTCCGGGAAAGCATGGAGGATACGGAGAATATCCGGCACCATTTGCCGAAAAGCTGAGGGAATACATCAAGATGAGTAAGTGAATCCAAGCGCTATGGATATGGGAGCGTGGAAAGTGCTAAAATACCGCTGTACTAACAATTCTCCGTCTGTGTGATTAGCGCGGGATGTGGACACATCTGCCTGTGCAGCTCACGTGGGAGAGAGGTCTCGACAAGCATATTGTCGTGCCTAAATGCTCCAGGTTTACCGTCCTGGTCCGCTCTTACGAGAGTGGAATAATACGGTCAAAGGCGAGGGATGGTCCTTCGCCTTGTGTGAGGAGGTCAAGATGACCCGAGGCCGTAGGCTGTTGGCGCTGGCACTCGTCGCAGTCGTCACCCTGATGACGATGGGCGCGAGCTGCGATGGTGGCAGCGACAGCAACCCGAACGCCTGCCCGTCCGGCAAGACGTTCGTGCCGAGGCCGCAGGGGCACCACCTCTGCGTCTGAGTCGGGCAGTAGGGAGAGGCTTCCCGGACGTGTACCTGCGTCCGGGGAGTCTCTCCCCCTCCAATTTATGTGCGTTGGGTGGGAATGGGATAACTACCTGTCGCTAGTCGTGGCGTAGATAGCCATAGATCCAGCCTTCAGGCGAATTCTGCACCTCATAGTTAGTCACAGTCAGAGTTTGCATACCGCCATAGCTGGCATTCTCCTCCATTACGGTCACTGAGCCGTTTCCGCTACTATTGACGCTGCTACTCATCGTCACAGAGGTATGCCCATTGGTACAGGTCGAGCAATAGCTCAATATATCGCCGGGCTTGGGGTAGCCACAGCAGGCGGTATTGTTGTGGATGACACGCAAGCCCCCGCCGTATGAGGTACTGTAGTTGTTCACGATCTGGTTGCCATTGGCCTTGTAGGGCTTGACACCATAGGCCTGATACATCCAGCGCAATGCCAGTTCCACACACTCAAATTCGTACGCGCCCCAGGAGCCCGAATAGAACTGCACCAGATGGTCGGGTCCGCCTGCGGAGGGACGAGGTCCACAGGGGTAGACGCCATTATAGCCGCTATTCATCTTCCAGGCTTCCCAGCCGGTATCGCGCAAGAAGTTATTGTAATTACATGTACCACTCCACCAGCTAGGAGTTCCAATAGCATTAGGGTTGACGGCGTTGGGAGAAACAGCGCTCGTTCTGGCTTTCTCTTGCGCCAGGGAAGCGACCAGAGTGGAGGGATGACCGAGATTTGTACTGCTAATCTTAGTAGCCGAGATGGTATTCGCGAAGGTCGCGCTCTGCGAAGCCAGAGTTGAAATCTGGGTATCGCTTACCTGCTCCTGCGAGATGCGAATCAGCCAGAGTCGGCTACCAGCCTCAACCACATACTCTGACATAACTGCCGTTTGCAGCGTGCTAGCATCCGTCAGATGAAGACGCACAAGATTCGTCTCTCCCTGAACCTGCTTGCCAAAGATCGTGATCGTCGGGGGACTGGCAAGCCCGGTTCCTCCCTGGGAGAGGCGATACGAGTGCAGGATTGAGCGGAAACTGCCCTCTTTCCCACTCGCCGCGACAGGGAAGCGCTCTACTGAAGAAGTGGTTGAAAAGGGAATCGACTCAATCTGGAACTCGCGATACGGCCTCTGGGCGACCGCTGAAGCCATTTGCACCGCGTTATCTGGCTGAGAAACCACAAATGGCGCTGGCACGGCCTTACTATCAACAGAGAGTGTCACTCCATCGAGGGTTATCGTTGTTTGAGTGGGGGTCGATGAAGCGGCGTGTGTGGCGGAGTTTGATGAAACAAACAGGCTAAAAGCAATGAGTACGATGATGGAGAATAGAGTACTAAATACCGTCCTTAGGTGTCTTCTTTCCTCTGAAGGGGGGTTCATCGAAGTTGCATCCTGCATGAGTATTTCCTCGTTTCTTACAAGAAATTTACCCTAGAAGAGAGGACAATGAACTTGGCAAGCGTTTAGGCACCCAACGCACTATAACAAGTATAACATAGACATCTAATATATGTATATGATGACACATATTAGTACTAGATGAAGTGCAAATTGAGTACACTACTACGTGTATTCTACAATAAAGCTCTTCTATTCCTATGGATTGGAAAGTCTCATATAATAAACATAGATTTTTTTGATATTACCTGTACGATTTACATACTGAGGGAGATAACCGATGGATTTGCAGTTGAAAGGCAAAAAGGCACTGGTAACGGGTTCTTCTCTGGGCATCGGCAAGGCTATCGCTGCCTCTCTAGCGCATGAAGGGGCTCTGGTCGTTCTCAATGGGCGTTCAGAACAGAATGTGCGTAAGGCGGCGCAGGAGCTTCAGGCGAATGACCCCCAGGCGCAGTTCGCGACCCTGGTGGCTGACCTGGGAACAAGTGAAGGATGTGAGCGGGCGATCAAAGAGCAGCCCGATGTTGATATTCTGGTCAATAATGCGGGTCTCATTGAGGCATCAGACTTCTTTGAGACAACTGATGAGCAGTGGCGGAAGATTTTTGAAGTCAATATTATGAGTGGAGTTCGCCTTAGCCGTCACTATCTCAAGCGGATGATGGAGAAACGCTGGGGGCGCGTCATCTTTATATCCAGCGAGTCAGGAATCGCGCCCGCGCCCGAAATGGCGCACTATAGCGCGACCAAGACCATGCAGCTCTCGCTTGCTCGCAGTCTGGCTGAGATTGCAAAGGGCACGAATGTCACGGTCAATAGTGTGCTACCGGGTCCCACTCGGACCGAGGGTGTCAATGACTGGTTAAAGTCATTATTCCCTGACTTAAAACCAGACGCAGCCGAGCGCAAGTTTATGCAGGAGAATCGGCCCACGTCGCTGATTGAGCGCTTGATTCGTCCCGAAGAAGTGGCTACTGTGGTCACGCTGCTATGTAGTCCGCTGGCCTCAGTCGTCGATGGAGCAGCCATACGCGCGGACGGTGGCGTGGTACGCAGCGTCTTCTAGGGGCCGCTGCTAAAGCGACGCGGCTACATATGTGGGCGAGGATTGTGGCTATGCTTAGAGGCCGCTGCTAAAGCGACGCGGCTACATATGACGCGGCTACATATGATGAGGGAGGTCGTGAAGGTGAGCGCAACCTCCGTTACATATCGCGTTTGTATCTTCTCCCTTGAATGCTCCCCCTATATGTAGCCGCGTCGCTTTAGCAGCGGCTTTCCTCCATGCCGCAAACCGGAAATTCCCCATTTGGTCAACACTCTTGAAATCGAGCAATCCATGTGTTACTATTCAGTCACACTTACTAATTCTTACGATATACATTCGCACTATATAACAGATCAAGGAGTAACAATGGCCAGAGAAAAGAGCCCTTTTGAGTCGGGGCACTATTCCGATCCCTCGCTGCTGATCCTGTCCAGCCTGGCGAGCGGGGCGAAGCATGGGTATGCCATGATGGAAGACATCGCCGAGTTTAGCGGGACGAAGCTTGAGCCTGGTACGCTCTATGGGGCCTTGGCGCGCCTTGAGCGCCGGGGCTGGATTGAGCCGTTGCCTGCTGAGGAACGGAGGCGACCTTATCGTATTACCGCCGCCGGGGCTTCCGCCTTACGTGAGCAGATCGCCACGATGAGCCGTATTGTCGCCACTGGCTCCGAGCGCCTTTCGGCGATTTAACAGCGCCCGGCGAGCGCATTGACGTACGCTCGCCACACGATAGAAGCAAGGAAACGCATATGAGAGTCAATCGAACCCTACTCAAACTCTATCCGCGCACCTGGCGTGAGCGCTATGAGGATGAAATGCTCGCCGTGCTTGAGCAGCATGATGCAACACCAATGACATTGCTTGACCTGCTCTTCGGGGCCATTGATGCGCGTCTCGATCCCCACTACCGAAACCGACAGAGCCTCTTCGCCTCCCTGAGCCCCAGACAGATCGTTATCGCTTTCGTCACCATACTGGCGACCTTCACCGCTTCGCTCTTCCTCTGGCAAGCTCAATCGGTGGCATACACACAAGTCATTGATGTAGTAAAAATTGTGGGAACGCAGCCTGGAAGCAATCTCATGGGAATCGAAATAGGGTCGCCATATACCCAGTTTTCATGGTCTGATCCGGGTTTCCTGAGTAATAGTATGGCTATCTACTCGCTACATCTGGTATTCTTTTTGCTGTTAGCAGCCAATTTCTACTTTGTGCTCCGTATTATTAAGAGCTCATCCCCATCCAGGCGCAGAGCACGGGCCTTGCTCGCGGCAGCCTGCTTGCTCTTGCCTTTACTCTATATCCCTTTCGCGCATATCAGCTTCTTTCCCGCATTTGATACGTATGCCAATACCATTCTACCAACACATATATTCCAAAACGGCATTAGTATCTTTTTCGCGCGTTCGGCCATTATAGCCACTCTTGAGTTTATAGGGTGTGGGCTCTTCATTGGCTTGACAAGAGGTTGGGAGGCAATACGTGAACGTCGCAATGGGGTGCTGGTAGCGGTGGCACTGGTCGTGCTACACCCAGCACTGATTTACTTCCTGGGTGCATTCTTCAGAACAAATATTCTCAGCGACCTGCCCTCTGTTGTTAATCTTAGCCCTATAATATATCTGCAATACTACCTTTTGCCCTTCCTGGGCTTTGGCACGCTCTTACTCGCGCTTATGACGGATGAGTTAAGCAAGCCACTACTGCGTCGTTTCATGCGCTATACAGCGCTTTTCACGGCATTGCTCGCACTTTCCGCTTTCGCGACGTTGATCTGGAATATCCTCAGGCAGGCACAGATAGATGCACATTCGATACTTACAATATCCTACTATACAGCTAGCGGACGCATCATGAACAATCAGGGCTACCCATTCATGATTTCTCTAGGGCTGCTGACTCTGACCCTGACCATAGGGATTGGAGTGATGCTTGTGCGTGCCTCGCGCACCATCTCGTCCGCCACGCCGAAGGATGAGCAGAGCCAGCCTGAGATGATGCAGGCTCAAAGTCGGTAAGGCATTGAGCAGGGGTGGAACCGAGAAAGCTGGAATCGCCGCTCGCTAAAGCGGAGCGCCTGCATATGGGGATGCGGGAGTGGGGATATGCGGTTGCAATTGGTTGTTGAAGAAGTGATATGCAACCGCATATCTCCGCTTACTTAATGCTGTTAATACAAGAGTTCTGGTTACCAACCACCACCCCAGCCACCACCCCAGCCATAGCTCGGACCCCACCAGCCGCCTCCCCAGCCCCACCTGGGTCCCCACCAACCGCCTCCCCAGCCCCATCTGGGTCCCCACCAACCGCCTCCCCAACCCCATCTGGGTCCCCAACCGCCTCCCCAGCCCCATCTAGGTCCCCAACCGCCTCCCCAACCCCATCGCCCTCCCCAACCGCCTCCCCAACCGCCTCTCCAACCACCTCCCCAACCGCCTCTCCAACCGCCTCCCCAACCACCTCTCCAACCACCTCCCCAGCCGCCTCCCCCACCATACGGACCAATGCTACTTCTGTTCTCGGTTGCAGTTGTCTGAACCTTTGTAGGCACGATACTGGTCGCGGAGGCTTGGGGTGCCGTTGCCATAACGAAGGCGATGGCGATGACAGCACTGAGCAGAACCAGGCATAGGGTTTTACGCAGCACGAATAGATTCATAGCTTTGCCTCTTTCTGGTTTCTGAGCTCTGTAAATGTAGGCGCTAAGCCTTGGCTCGCGCCGGGCTACACTACGAGGAACACTTTCCAGGGGGCTATGTTGGTAAGATTTGATTGCTCAGTCAGGATTGATTCCTGACTAAGTTCAATTCATAGTCTAGCCCTCCTGAAAAGCATCACCATTCGCTTCGCACGCTTATCGTCCTGGGGTTTCTCCGAAGAACAATGTACCAGGGTGCTCAGGCTGAGGGGTCACGATGTATGGGGAGTGATCAGGGATGGAGGACGATACGGGCGCGTCCGTGCCCATGCTGGCTAAGTTCGTGGGCGGCATGCACCTCAGCCAGGGGGAAGACACGTCCGGCAAAGGCTCGCACATGACCTTCGGCAATCAGGCTGGCGATCTCGCTCAGATTGGCGCTGGTGGTGTTACCGCTAAAGAAACCGGCCTGGATACCTCGCGCGCTTGCCTTCTCTGACGATGGCTCGGCGTTGATAGAGATAAGTTGTCCACCGCGCTTGAGGGTGTCAAAAGAGCGCTCAAGGGTGTCTCCACCAATGGTGTCGAAGACAAGATCGAGGTCGCGCACGACTTGCTCAAAGGGTGTTGTGGTGTAGTCAATCACTTCGTCGGCTCCAAGCGAGCGCACGAAGTCGATGTTGGAGGTTGAAGCCGTAGCGTAGACCCGCGCGCCCTTCCAGTGGGCGAACTGGACGGCGAAGAGACCGACACCACCTGCCGCGCCGTGGATAAGGACACTCTGTCCCGCCTGAAGCTGTCCCCGCTCAAAGAGGGCCTGCCAGGCGGTCGTAGCCCCACCCGCAATGGTCGCGCCCTCGTCAAAGCTGAGGGCTTCCGGCTTAAGAGCAAGTGTACTGACCTTCGAGGTTGCGTACTCGGCATACGCGCCGTGCTCGCTCTGGCCAAAGACAGCATCGCCCGGCTTGAAGGCAGTCACGCCAGGACCAACAGCCTCGACGGTTCCAGCGAGGATGCTACCAGGGATGTAGGGAAACTGGGGGGTATAGAAGCTCTGAAACATACCTTCGCGGATCTTCCAGTCGGCGGGCACGACCCCTACCGCGTGTATCCGTAGAAGTACTTCTCCTTCACCCGCTTCGGGTCGGGGCACCTGTTCAAGCTTGAGTTGCTCAGGTCCACCATAGCTATAGACACGAACAGCCTGCATGGTTGAGTTTGTCATGGAACGCTATATCTTTCTTTTCTTGACTTCTGACCGTACATCGCATTGATACTGCATCCAGTATAGAAGATGAACGGCAATAGTCAAGCATGGTAAAACACCATCATGCCATAAAATGAATTGCTAGCCACTACGATGCCTTGTTCGTCTTGCCATTAAAGAGATTGGCGGCAAGGAGAGCAGCAATAAGCACAACAAGAGCAATCAGGCCACTACTATCATAGGTCCAGTTATCGGTAACTTCCTCGACGATATGCTCAATGATAGTTGAGAGCTGAGATAAGGTGTTATCGGCATACAAGAGCTCACTTCTCAGTCCTGAACTGTAAAATAAACGTGTAAAGTAGGCACCAGCCACATAGACTACCCAACCAGCGAAACTTGTGGACACGGCGAGAACTATATCGAGAAAGCGACGATAGTTGCCATGCGTTTTCAGGAAGGCCAGCGAGGCCACAAAGGCCATGGCAGTGAAGCGCATAATAAACGAAATAGCTACTTGGGAATTGTCGTTATAATATATGGCGTTTGTCAGCATAGTAGTGAGCGCGGTCAGCATCCCAACCCAGGGTCCATACTTGGTAGCAAAGAAATAGGCCAGGGCAAAGGAACCGGCAAAGAGGAGTGCTTCCTGTTGTTCGTCAGGAGATCGAACGCCAATATAGGCCACAATGAAACTGAGAAGCACACCAATCAGCATAGCCGTCAGTTGGATACGCGAAAGGGTCCAGGCGCTTGGGCGTCGCTCGGGCGTCGCTAGCCCCTGAGGGGTAGAGGATGGTTCCCCCCGCTGACGCGCGTTGTCAGGCGGCGTGAAGGCGGCAGGAGGGGTCACATTACGCTGTAATTGAGCGTGGGATGGTACTGGCTGCGGGGGCGTCGCATGCTCCTGCGGCACCGTGGCGGCTTGCTGCAAAGAGACAGGCTCGTTCGATTGAGCAGGCGCAGGAGGCCGATTCGGTTGCACGAGGACGGTTGGATGATGAGGTGAAGAGACGTTGTAGGTTGGTGGCGTCGGAGACTGCCCCTGGCTCGCCTGCTCTAGCGCATTGGCGAAAGCTTTAATACTCCCGAAGCGCTGATGATAGTCCTTCGCTAAGGCGATGTTGACGACCTGCTCAACCTGCGGCGAAATATCGGATACCTGTTCGCGCATCGGCGGAACGGTCGCGAACATATGCTGCGTACACAGTTCGGTGAACGAGCCATTGAAGGGTCGCACGCCCGTCAACCACTCATAGACCACAATGGCGAGCGAGTACTGATCGCTGGCGGATCGCGGCTTCCCCTGGATCTGCTCTGGTGACATATAGGCGACGGTCCCGATCACGTCCTGGGTGTTCTGGTAGCGCGAGCTTTGTGCCACCAGCGCGATCCCAAAATCGCTGAGCAGGACATCGCCCTGGCGACCCAGCAACATATTTTCGGGCTTGATATCTCGATGGATCAGGCGTTCATCATGCGCGTGTTGCAGCGCGGCGGCAGTCTGTTTCACATAGGGAAGGATCGTGTTGAGAGGCAGGCGCGTCCCTCGGGGGTGCTTCTGGCGCAGCGTCCCTCGGGGTGCGTAGTCCATGACGAGGAAGGGCACCTGCTCAGCAATCCCGAAGTCGAGCACACGGATGATGTTGGGATGGACCAGGCGCGCGATGTATTGCGCCTCGCGCTGAAAGCTTTCGGTATCGTCCTGCCCCGAGAGTTGGGCGTGCAGGACCTTGATGGCGGCGGGCGTCTTGAGATAAACATGCTCGCCAAGGTAGACCTCCGCGAACCCTCCCTGCCCGAGCAATTGTGTCAGGGTATAGTTCCCCAATTGCTTCCCGATAAGATTAGCCACAATGCATCCTCTTGTTCTCTAAACTATTGTAAGTGTTTCTCAATCCTGCCTTAATATACACTCAATAATAATACGTTGTTAGTAGCTATTTTCCTGGTAAAGAATAAATTACCCGCTGTGTATTGTAGAGTATCAGTTGAGGCTCGTCAAGAAAGGGCGTGCCACTGCTCAAGCGACGCGGCTACATATCGGGCTTTTCGGGGAGGGGAATACAGCATCGGGGAGAGGAATGCCACTGCTAAAGCGATGTGGCTACGTATGAAAAGGGAAAATGAGTATTAGCGACGCGACTATCATGGTTACGCGGGCATATATCATCGTGTACACGACAAAATATGCCCGCTCTCTGGCGCGATTAGCGCTTTATACCCGACTTGCTGAAACGATTGGCGATCAGGAGCATGATGACGAGCAGGACCAGGGAAAAAATGCCACTATTCGTGGCAACATAGCTACTGCGGGAATATATATAGCTGATACCAACGACATAGAGGAGCAAGCCCGCGAAGCTGGTCCCAACCGCGAGAGCGAGAGCCCCAAAGCGGCGATAGTTGCCAAGCGTGCTCAGATAGGCCAGTGAGGCCACGAAGCCCATCGCGGCGTAAAGGATGCCGTAACTGTAATATAAACCGGAGCCATTGATCATGATGTCCGTGACCAGGATAGCGACCCCGCTCACCAAAGCGACCCAGGGGCCAAACTTTGTCCCGAAGAAAAAGAGGAGTGCGATAGCAGTGGCAAACAAGTAGTTGAAAACGAAACTCGAGATGTAGACATCAAAGTACCAATTGCTGCCAATGTATTCCAGAATGGAAGTGAGAATCACCGCAACTACCATAGCCGTGATCTGTGGCCCCCTGAGACCCCAGGGATTAGGGCGTCGCTCCGGGGTGGCTTGCTCCTGGGGAGTAGAGGGTAGTTCTCCCTGCTGACGTGGTTTGTCAGGCGGCACGAAGGCGGCGGATGGCGTCACATTACGCTGTAGTTGGGCATGCGATGGTACTGGCTGCGGGGGCGTCACATGCTCCTGCGGCACCGTGGCGGCTGGCTGAGAGGGCGTGGCGTGCTCCTGAGGCGCGACGGCGGCTGGTTGAAAGGGAGCGCGCTCGCCCGAATGAGCAGGCTGGTTAGACGAGTTCGGGGGCGGGAGAATGACGGGATTATGAGGTGAAGAGACATTATAAGGTGGAGGGGTGGTTGGCGCTTGCCCCTGGCTCGCCTGCTCTAGCGCGTTGGCGAAGGCTTTGACGCTGCCGAAGCGCTGATGGTAGTCCTTCGCTAAGGCGATGTTGACGACCTGCTCAACCTGCGGCGAAATATCGGGTACCTGCTCGCGCATCGGCGGAACGGTCGCGAACATATGCTGCGTACACAGTTCGGTGAACGAGCCATTGAAGGGACGCACACCCGTCAACCACTCATAGACCACAATGGCGAGCGAGTACTGATCGCTGGCGGATCGCGGCTTCCCCTGGATCTGCTCTGGTGACATGTAGGCGACGGTCCCGATCACGTCCTGGGTGTTCTGGTAGCGCGAGCTTTGCGCCACCAGCGCGATCCCAAAATCACTGAGCAGGACATCACCCTGGCGACCCAGCAGCATATTCTCGGGCTTGATATCCCGGTGGATCAGGCGTTCATCATGGGCATGTTGCAGCGCGGCGGCGGTCTGTTTCACATAGGGAAGGATCGTGTTGAGAGGCAGGCGCGTCCCTCGGGGGTGCTTCTGGCGCAGCGTCCCTCGGGGAGCATAGTCCATGACGAGGAAGGGCACCTGCTCGGCAATTCCGAAATCGAGCACACGGATGATGTTGGGATGGACCAGGCGCGCGATGTACTGCGCCTCACGCTGAAAGCTTTCGGTATCGTCCTGCCCCGAGAGTTGGGCATGCAGGACCTTGATGGCGGCGGGCGTCTTGAGATAAACATGCTCGCCAAGGTAGACCTCCGCGAACCCTCCCTGCCCGAGCAACTGCGTCAGGGTATAGTTCCCCAATTGCTTCCCGATAAGATTAGCCACAATACACCCTCTTGTTCTCTATTCCAGCATAGACGTTCTTCAAACATGCCTTGAGACACAGTTACTATTAGCCCATTATTGGTAGCTTGCTTCTTATAAAGAATGAATTGCCTGCTATGTATTGTAGAGTAAAAGAGAATAGGCGTCAAGAAGGAAAAGGGGCAACCAGACCTCCCATAAATTGACAGGAAGCAGACAGTAAGGTAGGGTTATAAGCAGTGAATTATGTAAATTGATAGATAAGGATATGTGGTATCAGTTATGCAAGATCAATCACAAACCAATAAGTATGGATATATGAAAAATGACTTGTTGAGCGCGGCGGCAGTCCAGGCACGTTTGGGCCTGGATGATACCTTCAGCCCTCTACTGCTGGAATTGGAGGCTGAGGGTGCGCCACAGGCACCAGTACAGCTACCCGCAATGAGTGAGGTTGAAGCCCTCTTCGAGCGCTTGGGTATCGCGCCCGCCGACGCGGCTGAGATCATCGAGCACTGGCCCTCACCGGAGCGAACGCCTGAACTCTGGTGGTTGCTAGAGCGCTGTCATCAGCAACTTGTAGCGCGCATGGACAAGCCAATTACCACGCCGCGTCAGTCCTGGCGTATGCTGCCGGAGTCCCTGGGGACGGCTGGCAGGCTCTTCTATGTCTATGTCTTCCTGGCGACCCTTCCCGCTGTACAGGCTCTGCACCAGGAGCGTGGGATTCCCGCCGAAGTGGTCCAGGCGACCCTCGCGGACCTTGGCGAGCATCTCGCGATCCATCGACGCATTTTTGGAACAGCAGGTCTCGATGTGCCTGAGTGGTTCACGCTCCACTTCCGAGGCATCCTCTATCGGCTCGGTCGCTTACACTTTGAGCGCTGGCGCTTCTCTTCCAAATGGCCCATTTATGACAGACCTAACGATCCCTCATGGCCCACTCCCGGCGCTCCCGCGCTCTCGCTTCACATTCCTGAGTCCGGGGGTTCTATCTCACCCGCCGCGCTTGACGAGGCGCTTGGGCTGGCACGTGACTTCTTCGCTCGCTACTTCCCCGAAGAGGATTATCACTTTGCGCGCTGCTCTTCCTGGCTGCTCGATCCCCAGCTCGCGGAATATTTGCCCGCGACCTCCAATGTGGTCCAGTTTCAGCAACGCTTCCACCTTGTGCCAGGAATAATCGCGAGCGACGATGACGACGTAATGCGCTTTGTCTTCAGGCGCTTCAAACCTGATCTCAATGAACTACCCCAGCGTACCACGCTCGAACGGGCCGTTGTGGCCCATCTGCGCACAGGAAAGCACTGGCAAGGTCGCGCAGGCTGGTTCGCATTGTAAGACATAGAAATGGCTCGGTCTGAAGAGCGCGATTGGCTCTTGTATCGTGAGGCTTGCTCTGCAATGATGGCAGAAAGGTTGCTTATCAAAGAGAGAGGATAGAGAAACCATGACGATGCTTCTGACGCGCACAGAGATCGAGCCACTGTTACACCTACCTAGCTTACTGCCACCTTTACGCGCGGCCTTCGCCTCCTACTCGCTAGAGCGTTCAGTGCCAGCCTTACGAGTGCGCTCCTCCCTACCAGGGCAGGAGACAGCAAGCGCGATGCTCATCTTTCCTGGGTTGGTCCCCACTATCCCGGCCTATACCGTCAAGGTGCATGCCAAGTATCCCGGCCTTCAACCTGCACTCAAGGGTGTACTACTGCTACACGACCTGGAGAACGGCTCCCTGCTAGCGATTATGGACTCAACGGCGATTACTGCTGTGCGCACAGGATTGGCGGGCGCGCTCGCCGCTGACGTGCTAGCTCGACCAGGCGCCGAGAGCGCCGCGATCATCGGCGCGGGCGTTCAGGGGCGCCTCCAATTGCGTTGTCTGACCCTTGTGCGCTCGCTAAAACGAGCATGGGTCTATGATACGATCAAGCGGAATACGGAGAGCTTCGCAGCGGACATGGAGGTTGAACTGGGTATACCTGTCATGATCGCTTCTTCGCCAGAAGAGGCAGCACGCGAGGCCGATATAGTCGTCACCTCAACATGGGCAAGCCAGCCATTTCTCTTCGCCGGGATGGTGCAACCAGGAACACACATCACAACTCTCGGGCCTGACGAACCAGGCAAGGTAGAGGTCGCGGCGGATCTCTTACGCTCAGGCCTTTTCGTGTGCGATGACCGTGAACTGGCGTTAACAATGGGTGCGGTCGGCAATGTGGGCCTGGGTCGCGAATCCATTCACGCGGAACTGGGCGAGATCATCGCCGGGCAGCGCGTGGGTCGGAGCAGCCCCGAGCAGATCACCATCTTTGGAGGCGTCGGACTGGCCTTCCAGGATCTGGTAGCATGTTGGCATGTCTATCAGGCAGCCCAGCAGCACACCCATCTCTCTCTCGACTTTCTCTCCTAACCAGCAACCCCATAGGCGCTACCATACGTCTCGTACTCACGACTTGTACGCCATGTCGAGGGTCGCGAGTGCCAGGCGTTGGATGAGGGGTGCGACCTCTTCCAGGCTGCGTTCAGGACCAGCCAGAGTATCAAAGCTCTCGAAGCTCGTCAGGGTAAGCATGACGGCGATGGTTTCGGCGACAGCTTCAGCACTTGGAAAGGGACGCTGTTCATGAACGCGCTGGATAAGCACAGTCAGGCCTTTCTGCCGCCAGCTATCGCGCTCGCTTATAATCTGTCCAAATTCGGAGTCGAGCGTCGCCACGGCGCGCAAGCGGCGCGTGACCAGCCGATCAGTGTCGTAGAAATGGCCGAAGACGGCGATATAGCGTTTGAGAGCCTCAAAGGGGTCGGCAAGCTGAAAGGCACCACCAAGCGACTCCATCTTCCCATTCGCCGCCAGAGTATCGCATAGAGCCTCAAGCAGCCCAACGCGCGAGCCAAACTGGTGATAGACGGTCATGCGCGCAACATCGGCCCGGCGCGCGACCAAGTCGATAGAGAAGCGGCTGAAACCGTCGTTCTCCATAAGCAGTTCACGCGTCGCCTCAATGATTCGGCCTCTCGTCTGTTCTATTGCCGCCTGACGCTGCCCCAGGCGATAAGGTCGTGGACTCATAGGACTTGACACCTCACGAAATTGATTGTATATTCTGTCTAGCTAAATATTCATTGGACAGAGTGTCTATATAATAATAGGTACCAAGGCCGCTGTAAAGAGCCAGAGCTCACACGGCAGAGAGGAAGTCCTGTAATATGCAAGCCACACCATCAACCAATCAGGCATCCTATCGCCTTATACAGGCGATCTTCAATCCTATCGCACGCACAGTATTACGTTCGCCACTACATGGATTACTGGATAGTCAACTGCTGGTCATTTCATTTACAGGCCGCAAGAGCGGCAAGCTTTATAACATCCCGATTGGCTATGCGCGACTCGACGCTGATGCACTGCTAATTGGAGTTGGTGGTAGTTGGTGGAAGAACCTGCGAGGTGGAGCAAAGGTAAAGGTGGCGTTAAAGGGGAAGGTGCGATCCGGTATGACAGAGGTTGTCACCGGGGAGGAGGAGGCCGCAGACCTCTATACGCACATGCTGGCTCAGACGCCAACCCAGGCTCGCTTCGCGCATATTAAAGCCGAGGCCGATGGACGTCCGAACCGTGAGGATTTGCGCCGAGCACTTCAAGGCGGTTTTGCCCTGGTAAAGATACATCTACAATAGTAGTGAAGGAGAGCATTTTTATGGCTACACCATTTCGTTTTGGGGTCGTCACAGGCGGGGAGGCCAGTCGCGCGGCCTGGATTGACTTCGCGCGCCGGGCTGAAGACCTGGGTTATTCCAGCCTGCTCATGCCCGACCGCATCATGCTGCCCCTCGCGCTCTTCCCGGCGCTGACCATAGCCGCCGAGGCTACGACCACGCTGCGCGTCGGGAGCTATGTCTTCTGCAACGACCTGCGCCATCCCGCTATTCTGGCGAAGGATGCCGCAACGCTCGATCTCCTCTCTGATGGTCGCCTGGAACTGGGTATCGGCGCGGGCGTGGGACCCGACGATTACGAGCGGCTAGGCATTCCCTTTGAGTCGGCGGGTACACGTGTCGGGCGCGTTGAGGAGGCGGTACAAATTATCAAGCGGCTCTTTACGGAGGAGCGCGTGAGCTTCGAGGGCAAATACTACACTCTCAAGGACGCGCCCGGCACACCCTCACCCACTCAGAAGCCTCACCCACCAATCTTTATTGGAAGCGCCGGACGTCGCCTGCTAACCTTCGCCGCGCGTCATGCCAACTGTATCGCGCCCAATCTACGCTGGGGCCAGCCCGGCACACAGGACGCCACGCTTGAAGAGAAGATTGGCTGGATACGCGAAGCGGCAGGCGAGCGCTTCGCGCACATAGAACTCTGCCAGGTCGCTTACGACATTGAGCTGACCGATAGCTCTGCACCAATCGGTGATCGCACTGGCGGACCCCGCATGCCCATGCGCAAGATGAGTACCGAGCAGGCCATAGAACATCTACTAGAGGGACGCGAGCGCTATGGTTTCTCCTACATCCAGGTCTCCAGCGCGCAAATGGAACACTTAGCCCCTGTCATTGCTCGTCTCGCCGGAAAGTAGAGGAGTGAAATGAAGAGGGGGAGTCGTTGCGGACGCAATGGCTCCCCCTCTTTAGATAAAACTCATTGCTTGCGTAAGGCGGCTAGATCGGGATCGCTCTTGGCGTGCTCTTCGAGATTGGGATTGAGAGCGATTGCTTCCTGTAAGAGTGCATTTGCCTTCGTGTACGGGTTTAGTTTCGCGTAGAAGCAGGCCAGATTATAGAGAAAATCCCCTTTCGACCACTCCGGCAGGTCAGACTGTAGGACTCTCTCAGCACACCGCTCGCGGATCTGAATGGCTCGCAGGAGATCGTTACGGTCGGCATAGTACTGCACAAGATGCTCCTGGTCATGCTCATAGCAACCATTCAGGAAGTCTCTATACAACGGACTGCCACCAGTAATCGAGGCGAAACGTTCAGGGTTAGTTAGATCTTCTTCGCTCAGTTCTTCATACAGGGCGATGAGTTCGGCGTAGGTCTGCTCAGATTCGGTGTAGACCTCAGACCAGGGGCGATACCTCTGATCCTCAAAGACCATCTCGTTCAGCTCTTCTGCGCTTTTCTCGCGCGGCGGCATCTCCTGATGCGACTGGAAAGACCTTATTTGGTGAATGAGATCACGATGCCAGAATGTTCGATGCACAAAATGATCTTTGGCGGACCAGAGTTCCGAGGTCCCAACCGCATTGCGCTCGCTCTCGCTGAGCTCTTGTACAAAGACTTCCGCTTCATGATGACCCTGGCTCAAGAGGTCGAGGATAAGGGCCTTATAAGAGTGTGCGACCATTGTAGTCCCCTTTCGCATGGTTTATAACAAAAAACACCCTATTGAGAAGCATTTCATAGAAAGCAAGCTAGGCTGATTGTTCATATAAGGCAGCCAGTTCAGGATCTTCCTCTAACCACTCTTTGACATCAGGCTCAAAGGCCAATGCTTCCTGTAAATGAGCGATAGCTTGCTCGCGCTGATTCTGCTGCGCGTAAATGCTAGCCAGTCTAAGGAGGAACCACCCTTTCACCCAGGCAGGCGCGTCGGTCTGAACGACTCGATTGGTACACTGCTCACGAATCTGTAGCGCTCGCGAAGGATCTTGTCTCTCGGAATAATACTGCATGAAATGCTCTAGAAGGTGCTCATAACCATTGCCCAGGAAAGCCGTAAAGAGCGGAGAGCCTCCTGTAACGATGCGGAAGCGCTCAGAATCCATCATATCCGCTTCGCTGACACGCTCGGCTAACTTGATGAGGTCAGCATATACTTGCTCAAAGTTGGCGTGAATCTCTAACCAGGGGCGATATTGGTTTTCCCTGAACACTCGCGCATTCATCTGGTTAACGTCCGCTTCGCGCGGCGCTACCTCCTCCTGCTGAAGGACGCCGATTACCTTTTGGATAAGGTTCTGATGGAGACAGTAGGTCATATGCGCCAGATGATCTTTCGCCGACCAGAGTTCCGGCGTCCCAATGGCGTTGCGTTCGGTCTCGTCGAGCGCCTGCGCAAACTCGACGGCATCGCGCTGGCTCTGTCGCAAAAGATCGAGGATGATGGTCTTCATCGACTGTGTAGTCATAGATATCCCCTTTTCCGCATGTTTCGCTACAACAACTTCGCTAGTGAGTAGTATCTCACGAAAAGCGGTCAAGGTTGACCCTGTTACCTGGCGAGATTGTGAGTTTCTCGAATCTCATCATAGACAAGGTGTTGAGGAATATCTGGGAGCGTTTGGAGGGCAGCGGGAAGAAAGGCAGGATAGAGCGCGATAGTACTCCTATCTAAAGGATTGCATGAATTTATACAGCAAGGTATGCTAAAGTTCCAGGTTTATCATACTTATTCCTTATCCGAAAATCTGAGCGCTTTGCGCTAGCCGCGACAGCGGCGTTGGTTTTTCGCATAAGACCTTATTTTCAATAATCTCAAGATACCTCTTCCACATGAAGAAGGAGACAAGGATGCAAGCACAAACTGGGGGCGCACAAGCGCGCAAGCTTCTCACATGGGGGTTGATCGCTCTCGCCATCGCAATTATCAGCATACTCGCGGAGGTACCCCTCTCGATGGGGGGCAATCAACTCAAACACGTCACAAGCGAGGGGATAGCGGACCCTCAACCTGACGCGCCAGTTACCTGCGATGGCAAGCCCATGAAGACCAGCGATATTTGCGAGCTACAAATCACCACGAATGGCTCAACCTCAAAGATCGACAAGACGTATGACGCGCAGAAGAAGGTCCAGAGCGATAATCGCATTAACGCGATTGTGGAGCAGAAGAACAAGGCCATAGATCAGCAGGAGGAGATCTACAACGCGATAGGGATTCCCCTGAGTATTGTCCTGCTCGTAAGCTTAATTACTGGTATCACGCTGCTCGTGAAATATTTTAATGCCCAGCGCAAAGCCAGAGCCATTGCATAATCAATCCCGACAAAAAGACGGCTCAAGCACAGAGCAAGGAGTATAATATGGCGAACCAAGTACCAATAAAGGAAGACTATTTATGAAGATCCGTATGCTCTGTGAGTCTGATGCCGGGGCATTCCTCCAACTCAGGAAACTGGTCAACGAAGAAACAACTTTTATGTTGCGTGAGCCTGATGAAAACGCTATGCTTGCACAGCAACAACTAGAACAATTTCTAAGCCAACCTCCACATGATCATCTGCTCATCCTTGTAGCTGAACACGATGAGCGACTGGTTGGGTTTCTGATTGGGGAACGAGGAGTGCGCCATCGCAATAGGAGCCGCCTTGGCATCGTGGTTGGCATTTTGCAAGCTTTTACAGGACAGGGAATTGGAACTCAGCTTTTCAGGGCAATGGAAGACTGGGCGCATCAACAAGGCATCCTGCGCCTAGAGTTGACTGTTATGACCCACAATCAAGCCGCAGTTACACTCTACACGAAATGTGGTTTTGAGATTGAGGGTACGATGAGACGTACGATGTTGATCGATGGCGACTATATCGATGAGTATATGATGGCAAAACTCCTCTCTTGAGGCTAATTTGTGGAGAAGGTTTGAGACCGGTATATCCGGAGAGCGTCATCGCCAGTGAAGGCGCTCCCCGGATACTATTGACCGCGCAGAGTCCGCAGTGTCCACCCCACCTCCGCCATGAGCGGACGGTACTCGGGGCGCGAGTCCCGCATCGCCTCTATGAGCTCACATAGCGCCATGGGCAACGAGGGCGAGTCCTCGCTTCCCTTGCGCCACAGCTCACTGGGCGCGAATACCTTGTGCCCGAGGAGCGAATCGAGGAGGACTCCACCCAGACCATAGACATCAGCCTGAGGTGTTAGCGGCTCTTGAGACGCTGACAGCCCTTGTCCTCGAACAACCTCCGGTGGCACGTGCCCATACATGGTGGCCCAGATTTTCAGCTTGAGACGCATGGCGCTGATCCACTGCTCCCGGCGAAGGTCGCGCTTCCTTGCCCGCCTGATCAGACCCGCATCGACGAGACGGATCGTCCTATCGGGAACAACCATGATGTTTCCCGGATGGGTATCGCGATTGATCACCCCAGCCGTGTGCAGTGCTTCCAGTTGTTCCGCGAGCTGGACGCCGTAGTCAAGCACGCGTTCCACAGGGAGAGGCCCGTCATTGAGGAGTTCCATCAGGCTCTCACCCTCAATGAACTCCATGACGATGCCCAGCAGCCTGTTCTGTCTGATGATGCCGATAGGCTTCGGGAACACTCCCAGAGGGGCAAGTTCCTGAAGGAGCTTGAATTCCTCTTTGACGATGAACTCGTACTCCTCCTCCCCTGAGTATAGATTCTGAAACTTGGCGGGGGTTCGCAGTAGCAACTTGACTGCTACCTCACGATCTTTCAAGGTATCATACGCCCTATAGACGCTGCCAAATACCCCGGACCCAACCAACATCTGGTATATCCGAAAGCGACCCTTCGCCAGCATGATGGCCATATAAACTCCCTAAATTGGAGAAACCCTGGGCAAAACGCTCACTTTCTACGATCCCGCGCAAGTGCATCGTGTTGGATGCCTGCTGCTGGGATTGGATCTCGCACGCAGTACTAGCCAATCTCTTCCGGTTCACTCTCCGCGCACACGCTTTCGCAAGCTAGCAGCGGAGTGAGCGAGAACAACCACTCCATAGGCTGCACTTCAGAGCGGTTGCCTCTTCTGAGAAGAACTTGACCACTCTCATGCTGATGACGTTTCCATCACTCGCAACCAGAGCAGCCCTTCCTACCCAGAAATAACTTATAAGCATAATATACACAAACAAGCTACCAAGGTAAAGTGGAAACGTTCTCTATTTCGCATCAACTCCGGTCGGCCCAGGCAAGCTTGTGCTCGCGTGCGCGCCAGCCTGATTGGGGTATCTTATCGAGTCCGATGCGTGGCAGGAGAAGGGGAAGGAGAATACGGTCCCCACCAAGATAGCCCGCGACACGCCAGGCTAGAATGAGCAGGACCGCCGCGATGGCAAGCGTCGGGTTAATACTGATGGTACCCGCGAAGAGATAGTTCAGGTTCATAAAGAGGCCGAAGAGGGCTGCAAGGCCCGTGAAACAGCCGAAGATAAGCCCCAGCCCCACCAGCACTTCGCCAAAGGTGACCAGATATGTGAAAATCTCAGCTTGGGGCAGCACAAAGCCATGTAGAAGGGCCGCATACCAACCCTGGACGCTGGCATGTTCGCCCCCTGCCTTCTGAAGCGCACCCAGCAGGAAATGCCGCAAGGCGTCACCCGTATGCGCGTTGAAGACCCACGCGCCACCAGGGGCAGGCTTAACGGGCGCGTCGAGGCTAAAGCTATAGCCAGTGAGCTTGGTCAGGCCCGCGCTTAACCAGACGTAACCGATATAGAGGCGCAGGGGCAACCAGAGCCAGGAGAGGCGCACATCGCGGAAGAGCAGACGCGCTAGCGGCAACTGAGGGGCCGCGTCGACGCGATAGGGTTTCTTTAAAATGCTGACTTTCATAATAATATAGCACTCCTTATATATATATAATTGTGTAGACTCGCATTTCGAGCCTTATTATCATCATACAAATCACGCCGAAAATCTCTTGGAGGCTTGTCAGCACTCATCATGGAATGGTCTATATAGTCGGGTAAAGTACCAGGGGGATTTGCATGAGTTTCAAAGGGCGAGAGGGTGAAGATGATGCTGCGCGCGTGGGCTTGAGAAAAGGGTTAAAGAGCTATTGCCGAGACGATTTGACTCCGCTTCACGTTCTTATAGATAAGCTACTACTTTTATTCATATGAATACATAGTTATACAATAGGAATAGTCAAACCTATGTCAAAATTCAGCCCCTTGCACAGTATTGATCGACGAAGCTTTATCGCCTTGGGAGCCGGGGGACTCTCGGCTCTGCTGGTCGCCTGTGGTGGAACGGACGCGCCAGTAAGCACATCAACCCCCACACCTTCACCCAGTCCGACCCAACCGCCTAAGCTAACGAATAGCGAGTGGAAGCGCCTGGGACAGAATCTCAAGGGTGAACTTGTACGCCCAGATAGCTCAAAGTACGAGACCGCGCGCCAGTTGTTTAATCCGCGCTTTGACGGCATCAAACCCGCCGGAATCGCCTACTGTACCTCGGTAGACGACGTTAAGACCTGCCTCTCCTTCGCCAAACGCTTCAATCTGCCCTTCACCCCCCGCTCAGGTGGGCACTCATACGCGGGTTATTCGACGGGGACCGGGCTGATCATCGATATGACGCGTGTAAACAAGATCGATGTCAACGCAGGTGGCGGGACCGCGACCATCGGTGGGGGCGCGCGCCTGATCGACGTCTACTCGGCATTAACGGACCAGGGTGTGATCATGCCCGCTGGCTCCTGCCCTACCGTGGGCGTGGCAGGGCTGACTATGGGCGGAGGCATCGGCGTGCTTGGGCGTAAGTATGGCCTGACCTGTGATAATCTGCTCTCCGCCCAGGTCGTGCTAGCGGATGGACGCGTCGTAACCTGCGATGAAAATAGCGAGCCGGACCTCTTCTGGGGGCTACGCGGTGGTGGTGGCGGCAACTTCGGCGTCGTGACCTCCTTTACCTTCAAGGTCCAACCCCTGACCTCCGTGACCCTCTTTACGCTTGGTTGGGCCTGGGAGCACGCGGCAGACGCCTTCGATGCCTGGCAGAACTGGGCCCCCCAGGCTCCGGACGAGGTCTGGTCCAACTTCCTCTTCCTCGCCGACAAGAACTCGGGTCCACTCGCGCGCGTCAATGGCGTCTACGTCGGCGACGAGGCAGGCGCGAACGCCCAGTTACAGCAACTTATAAATCAGATCGGGATAGCACCGACGAGCAACTCGGTCTTCCAATCGGGTGTACTCGACGCCATGCTCTACGAGGCTGGCTGCTATGGCAAGAGCGTTGAGCAGTGCCGCCTGCCCAGTATGGACCCCCAGGGGCAGATACAGCGCGAAATCGACATCGCCAAGTCCCACTACTTCAGCAACAAGCTACCGCGCGCAGGCATCGACGCCCTGGTAAACGCCATTAACCAGAGGCAGAATAACGGGAGCTTCGTCGGAGGCGGCATCGGCATCGACGCCTATGGTGGTGTGATCAACCGTGTAGCGAAGGATGCCACAGCCTTCGCGCACCGCGACGCGCTCTTCGCGGCCCAATATACCGCGACCTACGAGCCGGGCGACGCCGATGACCTTGTGGCGGCGAATCGCTCCTGGCTGAAGGATACCTGGCAAGCTATGAATCAACATGCCAACGGCACCGCCTACCAGAATTACATCGATCCCGACCTGGACAACTGGCAGCAAGCCTACTATGGCGACAACCTGGCGCGCCTAAAGCATGTCAAAGCCAGCTACGACCCCAACAACTTCTTCCACTTCGCCCAGAGCATCCCGCCCGCGAAATAGTGCTGCTGCTGAAGCGACGCGGCTACATATGGAGCCCCATCGCTTCAGCAGCCCCCCATATGTAGCCGCGTCGCTTCAGCAGCAGCTCAACCCAACGGCTTCAGAATCACCACGGGAATCTTGCGCGTAGTGCGCCTGGAATATGTCTCCCACACGGAATTCTGAGCAATCAACCGGGGCCACAACTGAGAATACGCCTCCGGTTCAGCCACGGTTGCCAGCGCGGTTAGCTGACGGCTTCCAATTTGGATATGTACATGCGGGTCGCTGAGAATGTTATGATACCAACCTGGATTACGATCTTGTCCGCCATTACTGGCTACGACTACATAATTATCGCCATCCGGCATATATTGCAAAGTATGGCTGCGCTTCTCACCAGACTTGCGCCCAGTCGTATGGAGCACCAACATCCCCATCTTTCCCAGGCGACTCCCGATCCGCCCATTACTCTTTTCATAGACCCAGGTCATCGTGCGATCAGCCAGAGTCACCATAAAATCAGACAAAGCCATCAAAAATACCTTTTTCTTCCTATACTGAATGAACGTTGCGCATCCAACTTTATAAATTATCACTTCCCATTCTCTACAAATCACTCCCTGAAGAGAAACTATTTTCCCCTATTAAAGGGTTGCTAGCCTTCGCGCTCGGTGCCGGTCCACCATTCGACCATCTGGCCTTGCATGAGGCGCGCGAACCAGAGCACATGCGAGATGAGCAGGCTGGATTGCTGGGTTCGGCGGATGGTGCCGCGTAGGGCGACCATATCACCCTCGCCTATCATGAACTCTATGCTGATATGGAAGTCGGGGAAGGCTTTGCGCGTCGCGGCTAACGCTTGCTTGACGCTCGCGAGACCCACTACCTCCGGGTGCGCGTAGTCGATGTAGCCCGGCGCAAGAACCTCGTCGGCTATCGAGTCGTCGCCCGTGTTCCACATCTCTATATAGCGTCGCACGACGGCTTTGTTAGCTTCTTCGTTCTTACTCATCTTTCATATCTTTCTCGCCTGGGAGGTTATCCGCTTTCCAAACATTCAGATCAGGTCTATTTCGTCTCTCGCAGCCTTGACCAACCAGTATATCCCCTGGTGAGAAGATAGGCTACGCACGTGATCACAGCCAAACTCCCATCGAAGATCAGAATGGTCTGGGCATCCGCCACCCCTCGACCGAGAAGCACAAAGCCGGTTATGCCCAGAGCAGCTTTGTCTAATATGGCCAATTCCCAGATGCCAGGATACTTACGTGGCCAGAACGCCAGAAGCACATAGATACCGGAGAAGACGAAGAAGCCATACATACGCCAGATCTCTACCACCTGTGTGGCTGGATGTGCCGTGGCAAGCGAGGTGATGGAAGTCACGAACGAGATGAACGCGCCTATTGCTGCAAGCAGCATCAGGCCAGTTGCGACCCTATCGCGCCATGTCGCGACGGTCCCGGTAGAAGCCTTTAAAGAAACCATTATTCCTCCTTTTTTCCAGGTCTATTTGGAAGCCTTTAGAACGGGCTGCGCATGTAGCGCAAGGTTTGGGGGCGTATGCGCAGAGAGACCGGGGCCGCTTCTGCCGCGCGTGCGAGGCTCATGCCCAGGCGCGCGAAGTAGTCTCGGTACTTCTCCACCCAGGCGGGACACTCGTTGGATGGGGGATCATCGCGGCTTACGGACGCCTCGCCGGTCATGACGAGCAGGTCAGCGTCATGGCCCATCTCAAAATGGAGTCCCACATGCGGGTTGCGCGCGATATGCTCCAGACGATCACGCTCCCCCTGCGGCGCGCTATAAGTGAGCAGCGTGCCTCGCGCCTCATCCCATACGAAAGCGACCGGGAGCGCGTGCGGGCTTCCTTCCTCATCGACGGTCGTGAACCAGATAGTTTGCTCGTCGCGCAAACGCTTGAGAATGCGCTGCCCATCGGGCGTGGTGGCATCGGGTAGCGCAAAGGGTACTTCCCGATGCCGGATGGCCTTCTCAAACTCTGGCTTCTCGGAGGCTAAATGCTGGTCGGCCATATCTACTCCCTTCAACTGGTCGTTAACGCGAAAATGCCTTGCGTTAAGCATACCATGCCTGCCTGCCTAATGCAAGTTTTTCTTGCGTTAAGGGAGAGAGTGAGGTATACTGGTCACTATGAACACACATAGACCTGACGCCTTAGAGGGTATGGAAAGCGGTGAAGAGGGGCCGCGCCGCCGTCCGGGCGGGCGGAGCGCTCGTGTCCAGGCGGCGGCATATGATGCCGTAATCGCGCTAGTGCAGGAGCGTGGCTATGAGGCGTTGAGTCTCGCCGCCATCGCAGAGCGTGCCGGAGTGCATGAAAGCTCGCTCTATCGGCGCTGGGGAACACGTGAGCAACTGCTGCTCGACGCCATATCCAGTCGGGCGGCTCGCGAGGTACCCATACCTGATACGGGCGCGCTACGCTCTGACCTCATAGAATTGTTGCGCCTGGTGAGCACCTTCCTTCAGACCGCTGAGGGGCAGGCCCTTGTACGCACGGGTGTCGCCACCGCGCATATCCCTGCCTTTCGGACCTTCCACCAGGAGTACTGGCAGCAGCGCCACATAGGCCTACACACCCTCTTCCAACGCGCCATTGAGCGTGGTGAGCTTGCCCCCGAAACGGATTGCCAATTGCTTCTGGAAACCCTCATCGGGGTCTTCTATGTGCGCGCCTTCCTCCTGGCAGAACCACTTCCCGAGATACTACCGGAACGCGTCGTCGATCTTATCCTGCCCGGTGCGCAAGGTAGATAAAACAATATCCACATCCCCTGCCCTCACGGCTCTATCACCCTCTTTTACCAATCGTACTGCCATACGTTCTATCAAGTGAAAGCCATAGCAGAGCTTCATTGGGCTGACCACCCATATCATTCATTATCGCAGGGAGCGCGCACTATGAAACAATCGGCCTTCCCATCCCATATTCGCAGCGAAGCGGACGCCTATAACCTCGGCACGCCGCTCAGGGTGTATCGTAACAAGTTGCCGCTTATAAGCGGTTGCCAATTCTTAGTTTACCCCTTGTTATTGGGGTTAATAGCATTAATGAATTATCATTACTATCCAGATTACAGCTCTGATCCAAGGTGGTGGCCTATGTTTTTTATGTGTGCAATATGCATCATTGGCGCGGTAATCAGCTTCCGAGCAGCCATTTTGGAACGTAACAAACGCCTGTATCTCTGTAGCGATGGCTTGCTCTTTCGCGATGGCGGCAATAGCGAGACAATACGCTGGGATGAGGTGGAGGAGGTCAAACTGATTGGGAATGCTTATACCGGGCAGGCTTTGGTGCTCCTGGCGAGGGATGCAAGCCTGTTTCGAACCTCACATTCATCATGGGGCTTTACCTATATAAACAAGGTGTTCTGGAACGCTATTGAAGATGCGCTCTTGCCCTATCTCTTGCCGCGAGCACTTGAACGTTTGGAGCGCGGTGAGGAAATTGTTTTTGACGCGTCAAGATTTGGTGTGACCACTCTTGACAAGCAGCAGATCAAACATGAAGGACGTGTGAGTATGTTGGGCGTGATAGAGGATGTTAGCGCCATTGGGGGTCGCCTGTGGCTCAGAATGGATGGGGTGTGGAAGCGACCGCGAGGGCGCGTCGCCAATGCCCGGCTGTGCGCGGCGCTGATCCGGCATTGCATTACCCACTCATGAAAGATATACTCGGCAAGTAAGCAAATACTTTATGAGAAGGGTATACGGTTTTATGCAAAAGTTTCCTGAGTGGTTGAACGCGACACTGGCGTCAGACGCGAGCGAGGGTGAGGGAGTTCTCCCCAATAATATTCTTCCTCTACAGGCTAATTCGCTGATTGTGGGTCCAGCGGCAGTGGCGCTGATGAGTCAGGATGAGAATCTATCTGTAAACAAGGTATTGCAAAATCTGCCCGCGCCTGGTACAGTTCTGGTTTTCGCGGGTGGGAGCGCATCATCCAGGGCGACTCTCGGTGGCTTGATGGCGCTGGAAATGCAGAATGGTGGGATCGCGGGTCTAGTTACTGATGGGCTTGTCCGCGATTCACGCGAGATTCGTGAGATGGGCTTCGCGGTCTGGTGTCGCGGTGTTACGCCAATCGCGCCAAAGAAGAATGGACCAGCCGTCATAGGTGGCATGGTCTCGATTGGCGGCAAGATTATCCGCGATGGTGATCTGGTGATCGCCGATGATGATGGGGTGGTAATCTGGCCTCAAGAGCGGATCGCGGAGCTTATGGCGAAGGCTGAAGCACGCCTGAAATCGGATAACGAACGTTTGGCACGTTTGCTGGCTCAGAGAGGGAAATAGCTGCCGCCGCTGCTAAAGCGACGCGGCTACATATGCATGGTATTTGTTACCTTTACCATATGTAGGCGCTCAGCTTTAGCGAGCACTTTACCCGCCGACGCTGCTGAAGCGACGCGGCTACATATGGGGGAGGGTATGGCGCTGGTTGATGGGAGGAATGCCGTTGAAACCAGCGTTGCTCCAGGCGATTTCGCAGGTGTGTGGGTTTGCCTGAGTTTGCAGATAGGCATAGAGCTTATGTGCGTCGCTGGTCTCGGACCAGTCGGGGACGGTCGCGGCATAGGTGCTATGGGAGGTACGCCGTCCCCCGGAGCCATCGCCATCCACGACGGTATCGACGACGATTCGCCGCGCGCCGCTGGTGAGCAGACTTTGCCCAAAGGCTTCCACACTACTAAAAGGCAGGCATGGGCTGACGGTGATCTGAGCCTTGATGCCGCTCTCACTCGCGGTTCGCACTACTTCCCTGCGCGCTGCGAGGGCTGGTCCCCCACGTAGGCGCTTGAGATAGGTCTGGTCGTCGGTCTCAATGGTCATGGAGAGCCAGGCGTAGGGAATCTGGCGCAAGAGTGGCAGGTCGCGCTCGACGAGCGGCGAGCGAGTTTGTACAACGAGCAGGTCGAGGTCGGGATAGCGCGCGAAGACTTCAAGGCACTGGCGCGTAGCCTGGTGCTTCCGCTCAAGTGGCTGATAGGGATCGGTGGTACTGCTCATGAAGATGCGCAGTTTGCGCCTCGTCTCCGGCTTCATCTTCCCCAGGGCACGGTCTAGCAATTCGGCGGCGTTAGATTTGACCTGTACCGCCTCTCCCCAGGCTGCACCGCCTCCGCCAAAGGTCCAGTTAGGCAGGAATTGAGCATAGCAATACATACCACACGTAGTCTGCCCAAAGCCACACCCCAGGTAGGCCGAGAGCGCGTGTGTGAAGGGATAAGGTCCTGCCGCGAGGAAGCCGTTACGCTGTGGTGTTAAGATGCTCTTCACATCCTTTGAAGTCGTCTGCATAGAACTATTGTACCATAAAATGGTGGTCGGGGTATAGATCTCTCGCCTAAAGTCATGCGTGATCAAGCCAGCCCAGTCTGGGGGCAATTGCTGAGTTCAGTTGCAACAGAATAAGTATCACGATGCTGAAGTAGTTATTGATGAGGCAAAAGAGCATGGCGACCGCGTATAGTACCTGATACAGGACAATGCGTCTTTGGGTGGCGACACGGATCGCGTCTGTCACTTCATCTTTCAGCAAGCCTGCTCGCTGTGCATAGTGCCAACTGGCGAAGAGGATACCTCCAAGCAAGAGGAGGTGGAGCCAGTAGAGCGCGAGAGCCAGGCGATAGGTGATGAACTCGGCCAGGAGTCCCGTTGAGAAGGGCATAAGTGAAATGATGAATAAAAAGGCCAGGTGAAGCCAGGTGAGATGGCGATTACTTGTCCTAAAATGGCTGAGCTGCGTCTGCTGACCAACCCAGAAGATACCAAGGGTGAGAAAACTCATGATATAGGGAAGAAAGTGGGGAACTATCACCCATAACGCACCCAGTAAAGCCAGTTCCTTCCCCCACCCCTGGCTGGTCCAGAGGAGTGGAGTGCTAAACCTGGCGCTCCCGTCCGCCAGAGCAGGGGTGCGCAAATCGAGCACGAGCAGGGTCATCGCGACGGCAAAAATGCCGTCAGAGAGGGCTGCGAGCCGATCCAGGTTTTGGCCCGCGATCCGATTATAAAATATCTTCATATCATTCCTATGCTAACGCACAATCACCCTCAGTATATCTTTTCGCCAGCGTGAGGTGCAATGCTGGCGGTGAAAGTACTGCGCGATCTGCCTGAGTTATCCGCGAGAAAAATGCTTAGGCAGGTGAGCAAAAAATTTGAGATTGCAAAACTAACCAGTTAGTTAGATCTTGACAAGGCAGGAATGAACGTGTATATTCTAACTATCTGGTTAGTTAGAACGGAGGGATGAGCAAGGATACATGGGACAGAAACAAAAGCGGGACTCCCAGGCGGCTAAGGCAGCCATCCTGGAGGCGGCTAAAGAGATTTTCGCGCGCGATGGCTTTGGCGCGGCACGCGTTGACGCGGTGGCCGAGGCGGCTGGCTATAATAAGAGCCTCATTTTCCAATACTTCGGAGATAAGCTGGGCCTGTACAAGGCGGTGGTGTACAGTTGCAAGGAGCAAGTGGAGGATGACCTGATCACGATTATGCAGAATAGTATCCAGAGCGACGAGCAGATCAATACTGAACAGTTCAGGTCGTTCATGGCATCCGTGATCCGGCAATACTTCGATTACCAGATCAGTCAACCTCGCAAGGTGCGCATACTGGCCTGGGAGATGGCGGAGGGCTGGCAAACATCCATGCTTATTGAACCAGGCGATGGACCGCACTGTTTCCGCAATAAATTCAAGGTTGTCAGCAACTATCTGGAGAAGGCGCGCACTCAGGGCATTGTTCGCCCGGAGATCGACCCTCAGCTTCTCGTCGCGCATGTGTTGAATATGTGCTTCTTCCATGTCCTCTCAATCCCACGCTACCAGTTACATTTTCCTGAACGCGACTTTTCCTCGCCCGAAGCACTCGCACAGGCCCGCGAACAAATCGTGATCCTGGTGCTTCATGGCGTTATGGCTTCTTCTAAAATCTAATGCGAAAACCAACCCTCATATGAGGGCACGGCGCCGCCTGGTCGGCGGATAGCACTAGCCGCGACAGCGACGTTGGTGTTCGTATCAATAGGAACGCGCTCAGATTTTCGACAGCAGTAAGGAGACTGCAATCCATGCAAACTAATTACCGGTGGCAGGCAACAATCGTGCTGGTCCTGGGCCTCTTTATGGCGGTTCTGGACAATACGATTGTGAGCGTAGCTTTACCACAAATACAGAAAGCATTTAACGCGAGCTTTGACGCGGTCACCTGGGTCTCGACCGGCTACTTTCTCTCGCAAGCAGCGGTTATTCCGATCATAGGCTACCTGAGTGATCGCCTGGGGACAAAAGTGGTGTATCTCACGGCTCTGGGCCTCTTCACTGTGGGGTCGGCACTCTGCGTCTTCGCGCCCAGCGAGGAGTGGTTGATCGCCTTCCGGGTCGTCCAGGGACTCGGCGGCGGCGCGATGATGCCGACGGCCTTCACGCTGATCTATCGTCTCTTCGGGCCAACTGAGCGAGGTCCAGTTACGGCAACGGTTGGCATCCCAATCTTCCTGGCTCCGGCCTTTGGCCCCACAATTGGTGGCTATCTGACCACGACCTTTGATTGGAGTTCTATCTTCACAATCAATCTCCCAATCGGGCTGGTCGCGTTTGTTCTGGCGCTGTTCATCCTGCGTAATCGCGATCAGGAGCGCATAGCAGCAGGCGATGAGCACCCAGGCTTAGGACAAAGCGTCGATATCGCGGGACTCCTGCTCTCGATGCTAGGCTTCACGACCCTGGTCTATGGCATTACCGAGGCTGGCACGCGAGGCTGGGGCGATCCGCTGGTGATTGGCTTTATGATCGCGGGCAGCGTAATCCTGGTGGTCTTCGCGCTCGTCGAGCTGTTTGTCGCTAGCGATCCCGTGATCAACCTGCGCCTGTTCGGGCAATATACATTCGCGATCTCCAATTTCTTGATGTGGGTTGTGAGCGCGGTGCTCTTCGGAAGCCTCTTCTTGCTCCCCTTCTTCTTCGAGAATGTGCAGCATAATACGCCCTTTGAGGCTGGTCTCTGGCTGATGGCGCAGGGAATCGCGACGGCGGTAGGAATGACCTTCGGTGGACGCCTGTATAACCGGGTGGGGCCACGTCCCCTGGCGTTTGTGGGGCTGATCCTGTTGGGTGCTGGCACCTATGGGTTGACACAACTCGACATCTCGACGACTGGTGGTACGCTTCAGGGCTGGCTCATCCTGCGCGGAGTCGGGTTGGGGCTAACCAATACCGCTCTTCAGACCGTAGCACTCGCAGCTGTGAGCAACAAGGATATGGCGCGTGCCTCGTCGCTGGTCAATGTGATGCGTATGGTCTTCTCAGCGGTAGGGGTCGCCGTTCTGACGACCTACCTGAGCCAACAGGCCACATCTCACGCCAAATCGGCACAGAACATCGCCGCCTCCTGCGCCGCGACAGTAGGCAGGCAAGCCGGCGCGGTGAAGGACTGCGTGACCCAGCATGTCACGATCATGGGCCTTAATGATACCTTCTGGCTGGTCTTGATCGGATGCGCCATCTGCGTCGTCGTCGCTCTGGTGCTCGGACGCGATCCCGCGCTTGAGGCGGTCAAGCGTGCCCGCGCCAACGGCGAGGAGATCCAGGCTACCGAGATGCCTGTAGCCCTCGGCGAGTAGGTAATCCTCAAAGAGAACAAAGTGGCAGGTCCGGGCGGACCTGCCACTTTGTTCTCTTTGGGAATTTTACATGCTGGCTCTTTCGTTCAGAATAGCGTCGAAGCGCTGGCAAACCATACGGTAGGCATCTTCGTTCCCGGCCTTGGCGAAGAAGCGCATACCATCCAGGGTCGTATAGCATTCGTAGCATAGAAGGCGCTGCTCAAAGGCTGGCACTTCGATACCACGCTGGCGATAGTGATTCTGGAAGTGCTCGCGAATGTTGAGCCAGGGATTCCAGAAATCAAGACAGGTGATGTCGTAGACAAAATCACCATAGCGAGCATCGACCCAATCAATGACACCAGTGATCTGGTCGCCATCGGCGAGGATGTTGCGCGTGCTGTAGTTACCGTGTACGAGGTAACGTTCCTCAGGACAGTAAGCAAGCAAGCCACACATCCGCTGATAGATGTCATTAAAGCGATCTCGCTCAAGGAAGGTATCATCAAAGAGATGATGCCACTTCCCATAGTAGTCATGCTCGTCATCCTCACCCGCGATCCTGCGCAGGAAGCCATGCCAGCTTGAAGCCATCCCCTGCTCCTGGTCATCAATGACGCCATAGCCACTGCTCTCGCTCACGTCGATGTGATGAATGGCATCCAGTATGTCGATGATTTGCGGAACGAAGCGCTCCTGCTCCCACGGTTTCAGGTTTTCGAGCATTTGACCGGGTATACGGGGCTGGATCGAATAGTGCAGCGCTCCCAGGCGACCTATGTGTAGGGTGGGCGCGACCGGAACCGGCGATGAGGCCAGTTTACGCAATAAGAGCGCTTCTTTCGGCAGGTTGGAAGAGAGCATGTTGTCGCGGTTGAAGTGTGCCACATAGGCGGAACCACCCGTTCGGAAGGCCAGGGTACGCATAACCTGACCACCCTCCAGGGGCTCAATGTCCGTAATAGGCTCGGCAAAGTGCTGGCTAAGCGCGGCAAGCGCCTGCTCCTGGCTGACAATGGGTCTGAGATCGGGCATAAATGTGCTCCTTATGTTACTCTCTACGCACGCATCCCGAAAGGGCGCGCGAACTCGCAATACAATAATGTGGAAGAGTTGGGGAAAGCACGTCGAACGCGAGCATAAGGAGGTTGTGGGATGCCCTTGCTAAGAAAACCTGAGCGTGGCACGACAAAGCCACTGGCTTTCACATAAAGACTGGGCAGAGTATAAAGGAAGGGGAACTCGCGATGAACCTGGGTCGCTCCTCCTGCTCAACGTCCGCCACCGGTCACACATTCCATAGTGGATCGCACGCAAACGCGCACAGCACCATATGTAGCCGCGTCGCTTTAGCAGCGGCTTGCAACCAGTGGAGAGATTAGCAGGTTAAAGTCCACGTCATCGGAGAAGATACCTTTCTGTGTGGAGGACTACTCTTCTAATCTTACCCAATTTCAGCGAGAATTTCAAGGGGGTATGTAGGGGGCGCCACATCTATTTGCAACCAGTGAGCACATCAGGAAGGTTCGAGCTTGCTTTCGTTCAACAGTCCTTCTATACTACGTATACGAGTATTTCGGTTGTCACCATCGAAGGACATGAGTGTGCGGTTTGCGCGCAGGCTCCAAGGTGACCGGGTTGTGGTTCATCCCCGCTGGTTCTCTCGTGTGTCTTGATCGTTGAGACCTCGCGGAGGACACAGGCGTACCAGGAGAGGACAGTGGTTATGCCTCTCACAAGATGAACCCCTTCAACGTGCGCTCCCAGAGGCATTGAGAAGGAGAAACCGCCGATTGCTCAGTGTCATGTCCCATCCAATCGAGGGAGAAAGATCGCGATGAGCGACTACCAAAACTATATGCGCGAGGTGCGCAGTGTCGTGCAAGACCTGCTCCTCCGCACGGCGGAGGAGCAGGCCGATGAGCTGATGGGGTGGCCCTTCGATGCAGCCGAGGCGATGTCTCAAATGCTGTTCGAGCAGCTGGGTGAGGAGAAGGCCCTGGAGCTGCGGAGGGCACTGACTCAGCGGGGCTTCGTGATCCGGCCTTGATCTCCTGAAGTTGCGGAGGGAAGCGCCGAGCCTCTCCTCTCGCTGAGCAAGACACTGTGCAACAGGAATGCGGGTGGACTCGCGACGTGCATACGCCAATCCGGCGCGTGCATGGCGCGGTTCGCCCGTGTTTTGTTGATTCAGACAATTTGGGCTTGACGCTCACGATAGGCTTGTTGGCGACATCGACCAGAACAGTACTATTTCGGTCGATGTCCTCTCACGTGCGTCAGAGGAGTTCCACACGAGCAGGTCCCTTGACCAGATGCTGGGATAGAGATGCCACACGAGAACGCACTGGATGATGTGTGCGCCTGGTGGAAGACAGATGGACATCGGGAGAGGCTGCCTCAGAGCAGGAGGCCGGAGGGGCGAATTCCTGAGGCGCAGCACATGTAAGTGCAGAAGCAGAGAGATCTGGCAGATAGGAGCAGTCTCTCACACGGAAAGACAGAGATTGAGGCTGTGGCTGGCTTTCACAACGAGGCCCCATTGGGATATGCGCAGGCTTGAGAGCCTGGGTGAGAGCCTTGCGCCACATCTCTTGCCATCGCTCATTACACACAGCGTTGCGCAAGGCAAGCATGGGGTTGACATGGTCATGTTGCCAGTGCATCCCCGAGCCTTTCAGGCGCGCTTGAACGACGAGCTTGTTGGCACTCTCCACCATGCCGTCCAGGTCTCATCAAAAGATACCTGGAGATCTTCTTCTAAACTTACACCTTCAGCGGATCATCGCGAACACTTGCAGCAGAAGAAGATCTACTCGAATGCTTCCAAGTATAGGGAAAGAGCCGAACAAATGCAACATACAAAGGAGGAGCGGGTACGAATCTTTCCCACCAACTTGCATTGGCGGCAATAACTGTTTATACTAGACCCGTTCAATTATATCCTCTCTCTACATCACGCGAAGCAGTCTATTCCGTGGACTGTTGTGGTGGAGAAAGGATGATCCCTACGATATGGGGCAGTAGATAAGCTGATCCCCATGACAAGAGGACCTGAAATGGGACCCTTTTTCGAGGCAGTCGCACTGGAACTCCTTCAGGGCTTCCGCCTGAACATCGCCGAATTCACTCGCAACAGCGGGTACTTCGATGGTGGCAAGTTCGAGTTTGACGACTGGGCGCTAACTCAAAGCCTCAACCTGTGGCGAGAGGCGAACGAGGAGATCGCCGGGGTTCGCCAGTCCATCAAGACCGGCTCCTACGAGGAGATCAAATTCGTCCGACAGGTACAGGCAATCCTGAAGGGCGCATCCCTGTTCGTCAACAATGCCTCTGAAATGCTGGTCGCCAACATGATCAAGGCGCGCGGTCAGCTCGTCGAGGCCCTGAAAGGGCAGGACCAGCTTCGCGGCGAGGACCACACCGTCATTCAAGAACTGACTGACCTGGACCTCACTCCCGCTGACTGGGAGCCCTTCAAGCTCCACAAGCTCTACAGGCTCGTCGAACGCCTGGGCGACGAGCAGGTTTCTACCGCGCTCAGCCAGCTCGGCAGGGCCATCGACTCTGACGAGCAGTTCTCCCTGGCCCATTACCAAGTCGATCACGTACTCGGGTGGGAGCCGCTCCCGGAGCCCGAAGAACGCTGAGGCCCTCTTCCCTCGCGAGGGATCGGGGAGTGTCGCGGGCCGACCACGCAGCAGCATCATCGCTGCGTGGTCGGCCCCGCCGACTTCCCTGCTCAATGTACTACTTTATTAGCTTGCTAAATTGTACATGCCCTATGCGATTTGATCCGCTTTTTTTCCCTCCATACCCCCAGTTTGCCAACTGAGCGCAGTGTAACTTGACGCTCCATCGAGCCTCATAGTAGTATGATCTCATCAACATCCCCCAACATCTATGGCCTACGCGCTTTCGCTCTCGCCTGATGAGATCGCTGAATTCGCGAGCTAGAGAAACTGGGACAACAGGGAACTCACTGCTGATCGCAGACAGAGATCCCCACGGGCGAGCGATCTGGTGCATTTCTTCTACAGGAAGCCACTGTAAACCCCGGCATATCATCGTGTGTGTCGGGATTCTGGCAGTCGGTACATTGCCAGTACTCCTCCTGGTAGGCAGGGGGAGAAGCAAACTCCTGGAAGGACGACACCATGGCCAGTGCCGATAGACTCCGGCTGGCAGCCTTTGAGTTGAAGGAGGCCGCCGACAGGCGGCGCTACGACAACCCCGAGAAGCAGGCGATTCAGCAGGCCGCCGAGCTCTGCGAGAAGGCGGCGGACGCGGCGTCCACCGGCGACTCGACCCAGGCGGACAGCCTCAAGCGGCAGGCGGACGCCCTCCTCAGAGGGCCGGGCAACTACGAGCCCCCCTGCTGATGCTGATCGCAGCGCCACGTGAGTAGATGAAGCCGGGAACCTCCCCCAAGGGCGGCTCCCGGCTTCGTTGGTTTGTTCGCCATCGTTTTCAGATTGGTGTGTAAGCGTTTTCTTTAGCGGAAGGGAATTTGATTGGGTCGGGTGCCATGCATAGACTGAAGCGCAACGCCTATGTGCTCAACTGCTATATGTAAGCGCAGGGCTTGAGCCTGCGCCGTGCCCCGCTATAATGCTCCCTCTCCTCACATTATGCATCACCATTCCCAGATTGAATTTTAAATGTGTAGAAGATTATTCTTGATTTTCGGCAATACAAAGGATACAATGATGCAATCAAGGAATTGCGTTCTTTCGCTCTCTCGCATAGCAGAATGTCGCCTCCTGTGTGCTTTGCACGTGGTCTTGTAGGGACATTCTGAACGGTGTATATAAGAAACGCAGACGAATTTAACCAGCAGTTCTGAACGCTTCACCGTCGCGTCATGATATGCTCTAGCACCTGAATTGCCGTTCGACAGAGATGTAAACGAGCAGCTTTTCAGGAGTTGGAACAACAGGTTCCGCTTCTAGGGCAAAGCGCCCAACCTGGGAAACCAGGACAGTAGGGAGACCTATCGTGGCCGAAAAGGATCGCGAGCACTTCGTGAACCACGCGAATCAGCTCGATAACGAGGCCAAGGAGTTCGACAGGCAGGCCGACGATCTGATGCGGAGGAACCCGCCGGACCCCACTGGGGCTGCGATTCTTCGCCAGAAGGCGGAAAGAAAGCGCCAGGCGGCGGAGGACGTCCGCAAGCTGGGGCGGGATTCCCGCTGATCATGGCACACCGCTGGTAGAGGTGAGGGCCACCGGGGCAGGTACAACCCGCCCCGGTGACCCTTCCTCGTTAGATTCACCACGCTCTACTAACCTTCTTTGCGTTTAGATCTGGCCCAGACCGCCATCGATGGCGATTTCACCACCGGTCATGTAGGATGAATCGGAAGAGGCGAGGAAGAGCACGGACCGCGCGACCTCCTCGGGCTGCCCCCAACGCTTCATAGGCACAGTCTCCGCGACATAGGAATTGACCGCTTCCAGCATGGCATAGGTGTCCTGGTTCGCCGTGAGCGGCGTGTAGATCGCGCCAGGGCTGACGACGTTGACGCGAATTCCCCGGCTCAATACTTCTTCGTCCGCCGCGAGGGTACGAGCCAGACTCCGCACCGCTGCCTTGCTCGCGGAGTAGAGCGGGTCTCCGGGTCGCCCACGTTCATGCGCTACTGAACTGGTGAAGATCACCGAGGCGTCCTGGGTGAGCAGGGGAAGGGCCTGGGTGAAGGCAAAGAAAACTCCTTTGACGTTGATCCCCATGATATGGTCAAAGAAGGCATCGTCCGTCTCCTGAATGGGCGGGCATTCCGAGATTCCAGCGTTGGCGAAGAGAATATCAATCCGCCCGAAGTGGTCTCCAACCTGCCGCATGACGCGCTGGATATCATCCAGACGCGAGACGTCCGCTTGTATGGCAAGGGTGTCGCCGCCGAGCTCACGGCGCGCACGCTCAAGTGTCTCCTCATTGCGCCCGATAATCACGACACTCGCGCCCTCCTCTCGAAACAGGTGGGCCGTCACCAGGCCAATCCCACTATTCCCTCCGGTAATCACGGCAACCTTATGTTTTAGCTTCAATGTACTCAAGGTAACTCCCTCCTCACGCTCGTCGCGGTACGCTCTCAGTTGCTCCTGTGTATAAGTGTAAGGCTAGTCTGGATGAGTTCGCATCATCCATTGTGATGAATAGCGGATGAATTCGCGGATCTCTATCATCCACAACCAGGCAGACGAACAGTCGCCGCGCCGTTCCATGAGGCCGGGCAGCCCTATTACCTAAATCTTGCCTCGGTCACAGTTAGGTAATTCTTTTTCTCTACAATGACTATCAGAAGCATTGTGCCTTCGCATATGTAGGACAAGGTGTTTTTGCCCGCGCCATGCTCTCTCTACGGCATCATTAATGCGATATATCGTATTGCTAAGTGTAAACGATATATCGCATTAAATCAAGAGGGAAAATGGGAGCAAGTGTCACATCGTGAGAGGCCGATGCGTTGTGAGAATGGGGGATAGGTGAAGCACAAGCATTGGTGGCGTATACGCGTAATATGCATGTGCTTGAGTAATAAATCTGGCAAATGTAGACGCTAGCGCCTCTACATTGCCGCCAATCACCGGGCAGTACGATGAGTTTGAAAGGACATATCGGAAATGCTTCGTCAAAGAAGAACCTGGCACGCGGCCCTGGTCGCACTTATTCTGAGTCTCGCGCTTCTTCTTAACACAAGTATCATTACGCAGGCAAGCACTCATCTGCCAACGGCAAGCTGCCGTGTCACTCCCAACAAGCCAGTTCTCATGCAAGGGCAACTTGTAGGTATAGGGAGCATGAAGTGCGACGGTCCCGTTTCTGATCTTCAGGTCACCTCGCGAATCGAGGTCAACGTCGGTGGCTCATGGTACAAAGTGAGTGAGAGTAGTACCTCGGGTCCCTCCAACGCTCAGGGCTTGAATGCTATCGCGTCCGTCGCCTGCACTCAGGGTCAGACCATGACCTTCCGTGGCGTGGCCTCTGGTAACTACCAGGAAAAGAACGATTACCGCCAGGTCCCTGCCAGCGCCTCCTCTGAGGTCGTCATCAAATGTCCAGCCTCCGGCCAATCGTCCGAAAGCACTTTATAAACGCGAAGAGGGGGGAGTTGCCCGCAAGCGACTCCCCCCTCTCTCACTGTGTACTGGTGGCAGCGCGAACTACTCCGCTGCCAGATCACTGGGTCTCGACGTCACCGACTACTTGACGTCGATGTTCCAGGGCTCCAGCGCGCGCGCCAGCAGCTCGGGGTCGGGCGTGCCCTTCCCCTTGTGGGAGTAGGTGACAAATCCGTTGTCGTCGACCTTGACGGTCACCTCGACCGTTCCCTCGCCGTCCTTGGTGGGGACGTCAACCTTTACCTTTCGAGACATGGATTACCTTCTCTCACTCGCAACTTCAGGAGACAGTATAGCCTCCCGGAGGTGGACAAAGTACATCCAGAACCTCAACACCCTGCTCGCGTCCTTTTCGGGTCGAGCAGCAGTTGAAGTCATGGCTGTCATTCGTCCAGCAAGCGCACCAATCATACAGTGATACTCGCTTGTTTGGAGCTCTCAAGAGCGCTCCCTTCGCGAACCGTTTCCCCGCGCGAAGTGCAGCGTTAAGGTTTGATGATCGCGAAGCCTTCCCAGTATCAAGACCTGATCGGAAGGATTTTTGTAGTTGAGCCTATCATACCGTAACGCGGCGGGGAGCCGCCTTCCGGCGACTCCCCACTCTCACTGTGCGATCAGGTCACTTCTTCCACTTGACCTGGTCGGGGTCGATGCCCACCGCCTCCAGGCTCGCCTCGACATCGATGGTGGGAAGCGAGCCCCCCTCCATCTTCCCGGTGTACCCGGTCGAGGGCGTGCCCTCGACCGTGACCTTCACGAGGTTGCCCTGGCTGTCGGGCACCATGAACTCCGCCCCTCGCGACATGGATTACCTTCCTTGGTCGCAGTTTCAGGAGACGGTATGTCTCCCGGAGGTGGACAATGTGCATCCAGAACCTCAACACCCTGCTCGCGTCCTTTTCGGGTCGAGCAGCAATTGAAGTCATGGCTACTATCCGTCCAGCAAGCGCACCAATCATACAGTGATACTCGCTTGTTTGGAGCTCTCAAGAGCGATCCCTTCGCGAACCGTTTCCCCGCGCGAAGTGCAGCGTTAAGGTTTGATGATCGCGAAGCCTTCCCCAGTATCAAGACTGGATAAGAAGGATTTTTGTAGTTGAGCCTATCATACCGTAGACATGATGGTAACTGCAAGGGAAGAGCGCTGTTTGGAGGGCACGGCTCAAAGGACGCTCCTGCTGTACATATGGCATCGGGGGTAATTCAAATTTTTGCATTCGCGCTCGCCCTCTGACCAATTCTCTGTTGCAGAATGCCGAAGGCTCGTTCGCAGAGGAAGGGTCTGTCACAGAACTGAGAAGCCCTGGTATCCATAAAAAGGGGCCAAAAACACCACGGCGGCCATCTGGCCGCCGTGGTGCCTTGCTTCCTTGTTGTGCTACTTCCCACTCACCCGATGGCGAGCGTACTGCGCCGTGTTCCCCTGGAACGTGACGACGTAGATCACGTCGCCTGCCTTGAGGGTGATCGCGTCGCGCTTGGGAGTGACGCGATCACCCACCAGCTCGGTCATGTGTCGCGCGACGTTCGTGTCGTTGGTGTCACTGGCAGAGCCGATGATGCGGAAGGGCTTCGCCCTGTTCAGGCCGATGACCTCGTCGTTGAACTGCCGCAAGGTCATGCTCTCCGCAGTGCCGATGGCGAGATCCTGGGGCAGATGGAACTGGCGGTTCTCCCCCGGAGGGCGACTGCTGATGTAGTTGGCCATGATGGCCTTCCTGTCGTCGGGACGGACAAACTGGATCTTGCACTGGAAGCTGTCATTCGCCTGAGATTCTTCGCAGCTTGCGCGCGGGCAGAATCTTCTGCGTGTAGAGCAGTGCATCACACGCGCAGTTAGGGGAAAGACGTGAATCCACATATGAAGTATATCCCAATCCTGTCGCCTATGCAATGAGAGAAGAAGCTAGGGGTAATTCAAATTTTTCGCATTAGTACCCGAATATCGAGAGGAGGCTATCTTACCTGCGTTTGGTGTTTTTATGTTTGCAAAGAAACGAACCACACCCTATGGCATCAGTAACCGTTGAAATAGTCTTGTGCGCATTTTTAAATTATCTCAACCTTTACGTCCATCTAAATAGAATACTTAAAATACGATAATCATAAAAAGGGGCAATTAATACTAAATGCCGCAAATACCGCAAAAATACTATCAAAACGCTGGCTCCTGGCGGGGCTGGCTCTGGCGCTCCTCCACATTCACTGGTCTCCTCCTCTATCTATGCATTTGCTCAGCAATTCTATTAGCCAACGATAAAAGCATTCCGCCAGAAGCTCCGGCTAGATGGGTCTTCTTCCATTCGTATTTTTTGCTAACATTGGGTAGCGCCTTCTTATTGCTGGGATTGGTGGCGTGGATAGTGAGCAGAAGCCGGAGAGGAAGAGATCCAGAGAGTACGCTGGTTCGGGAGCAGGTGGCAAAAATGCTACGTCAGCGCTATACACAGATGCTCGCGCAATCCTCACGCGAGACCCTAGGACTCACATTAGCGCTCAAGCTTCAACCCGACGCGGTGCAACAGGTAGCTCCACATCATAAAGAAGCCGCATCAACCTCCATTCAGGACGCATATGCACAGGCCCAGGGGGCATTGCTCATTCTGGGGCAGCCAGGGGCGGGTAAATCGACCTTGCTACTAGAGCTGGCAGTTGCTTTAGCTGAGCGAGTTGAGGCGGATGAGATACAGCCCCTACCCTTTATTTTGCCTCTCTCATCCTGGGATGTCGAGCGTCCAGCTATAGAGGACGCCCCTGCTACTAGAACTACTTACGCTCACCTATTCTGATGGAGCACCAGATACATTGCCCTTGCAAGCAGAGCAAGTGTTTGAAGACTACATGAAACGGATCGTTCGCGACCAGCAAGGAGAGCAAGGTTATAGTGCCGATGATAGCCTACACTGGCTTGGCTTATTGGCGCGACAGATGCAAGCAAACAGCCTCACAATCTTCACGCCGGAAGACCTGCAACCAAGCTGGTTGCCTGCAAAGACCAGAACAGCCTATTTGGTAAGTGTTAGCCTCGCCTACGGAATTGTCGTCATCCTCTTCTTCCCTTTGCTTGGTTGGTTCATAGGGAGTGCGGTGGCTGGACTGATAGCTGGGTTACTATGCACACTCGTATTTGTAGGGCTTAACTGGCTGGTTAAGAACAGGGTCGATATGAGAATAGAACGAGTAGGTCAGAATAAACCAGGAGGGGTGATAAAAGGGTTCAAATCGGTTATAGGCAATGTGATTGGCTTTGGTCTGATCATTGTTCTCCTGGAATTCTTATCGGGAAATATGCTTAAAGTACTACTACAACCAGCTTTCTTCATTATTGTCCTCATCCTTGTCCTCAATTGGGGCCTGATCACACTCCTCTCTCTGCTGCTTAGCAAGCCATGGGGCATGCTTTCTATCATCATTGAACGCATTATTTTGCGTTACTGGCTCATACGCAATGGTATCATCCCCAAAACATATATTGACTTCCTCGAAAGGTTTTGCGCGAGTGGGCTGCTAAAGCGCATTGGCACAGGCTACAGCTTTCGTCACCCGTTGCTCCAGGAGCATTGCGCCCAACAAGAAGTTGTTACTCCCTCCAACAATACACCTAAACTCACCCTTTTTCCCCATTGATTTATTCGCCCAATAATGGTATGAAAAGGCAAGTATTTATTTAAAGGCGTTGCCCCTCACGCCTGCGCTGCTTTTTGCTCGCCACACGTGTCAGGCTTCGCGGCTGTGACTTATATGTGCTGTGTAAGCTGGCATTATTTATACGTTAAGGAGTAACACTTATGGAATGGTCAATCGATCCTTACCATACACTGGTGGAATTCTCTGTGACGCACTTGAACATCAACCTTGTCAAGGGGCGCTTTTCCGAGGTTCAGGGCACACTCCATCTCGATACGCAGGAACCAGAGAAATCCTGGGTCAAGGCAAATGTAAAGACCGCTAGCATCTATACAGGGATCGCGCAAAGGGATGAACATCTACGCTCCCCCGACTTCTTTGACGCGCAACGCTATCCAACGATTACCTTTGAGAGCACCCGTGTCCGCCGCACTTCCGCCAAGAGCTGTAGCGTCACTGGCAATCTGACTTTACGAGGTATCACACGCACCGTCAGCTTCCAGGTCGAATTCCGAGGCTACTCACGCGACCCGATGGCTGACAATAACTGGAAACTCGGGATGAACGCAGTCGGCGTCGTTGATCGTCGCCTCTTTGATATGCACTGGAATCAGATGCTTGAGCGTGGCATCTCGCTTCTCGGCTTCGAAACACGTATCGAGCTCGATATCGAAGCCTTTAAATTCGAAGAGTAGCCATCACTTAGATCAGAACTATAGGTAGGCATAGAACTTATGCCTACCTATAGTATTTATAAACTCATCTATACAAGTAAACAATGAGTTTCAGCAGACGCTTCTTGCCATTCATTCATGCTAGATTTATTCAATCTCATATGTAGTCTTTGAGCCGGAACTGGTGCCGTATACTTTACAAATGCTAATTTACATGCTATACTATGGAAGGAGTATAAATCTTCTTTTTGTTTGAGTCTGGATCAAGCATCCACTTAAACATGAAAATGTGGCTGATAGGTGGAAGGGGAAAACGCCTGTGAGTAACAGTTTTATACACAAACAGTCTTACCCAACCTCAGTTTCGGATACAGTCAATCAACTTCACCATTTTGATCCTCTCTCTATCACTACTACCCACAATTCCGCGAACTCCGCCAATGGCATAGCCGCATAGAAAGGATTGACGGGAGCGCCTTGTGCTTAAGGGGCTACCGGCAATCTTTGCCGGTTCTTCCCATGAGAACCCCTGAACACGCTTGCGCCTGCCGCCGTTCAGACGGCATTGGGAGCTACACAGGGCCATTCCGTCGGGTACAACATGTATGGAACGCATCACACATTCTGCCCTCTATGCCAGTCGTGGTCAGGTTAAACCGCGTATGGAGACGCGCCAGCAAATTCCCATCCCGCGTGAGCCAGGTGAGTTTCGCTTTGGCTACCAGGAGTTTGAGGGGGCTCCGGGCCTACACCTGCTCAGGAAAATTCTGCACACTATTCTACCGGGCGCGCAATACCAGTTCTGGTGGTCCGTCACCGAGTTTCAGGCCAAGAACCAGAAGGCCTATGTTGGCGTACATACGCTCTCGGAATATATGGGCCGCTGCGAGCGCACGATCCGTAATACCCTGAATAGATTTGTCGAGCGCGGTCTCCTGCTCATTGAACAGGACTGGATTCTCAGAGCGGGGCAGGACGGTAGCTACCATGCCATGCGCGTGCGCTGCAAGGACTTCGGTCCGCTCTACGACATGGCCTATGCCTACCTGTACTGGACGAAGTCGCCCGACTATGTTCCCCCTGAGCGGGAGTACGCCGAGTTCATCCAGAACCATCCACACATTCGCGAACGCGTCTCAGGCTGGGCACGCTATCAGCGCTTATTAAAGAAAGCTCCCGGTCCTCAGCCGCGTAAACCCGCGCTCGGACTTCCGATCCGCTGTCGCGATATCGCCTGCCCCCTGTGCTACCAGGGCGAGGATAGTGTACACGCAGAACTACGATTACGGGCAATAGATGTTTTAAATGCCAGGGATATAGCAGATTATGATAAATGCCAAATGCGCGCATTATGGAATAAATATCTGCGCGATTATCCCCTATATAATCGAAATCTTAACGTAGTTAAGACTTATACTTCGAATTCGAAGTTGACCGAAACACATGAATATAGCAAGACTTATGATTCGAATTCGAATTTCGAGAATATAAATTTTCTGGCTAACGCCATTATTCGAGAATATCAGCGCCTTCGCGAAAAGATAGCCTACTCCTTATCCGGAAACCTGAGCGCGGCAGCGCTAGCCGCGAGCAGCGGCGTTGGTTTTCGCATAAGATCTTATCAAATCTATGACAACCCTGAAGGGAGTATCCATGACTTTCAGACCGACGAGCCAGCCAGTCTCCAACCCAGAGTCCCCACTTCGAGCGATACCCAGCCCTTAAGCAATCCCAACAATGGAGAAGCTGGCCCCAAGCAGGCAAGCAAGCACAAAGCAGGCGCACCGAGCAAGGGGGTCCAGCAGGAGAGCAAGTGGACAGAAGAGAGGAGACAGGTAAGTATGTGGCAAGATCAACATGAGTCCTGGGAGGTCGAGGAGCCGGAGTTTGAGCGCGCGGGAGAAGAGGCAGACACGCCAGATGAGACGACAAAGCGCCTCTTCCGACCCCACACAGGCGAGCTTCCCCCCCTGGAAGGTGCTCCCACCGACGACGACCAGACCAACAGCGATGCATCAGCCATCAGTGCGTCTCCTGACCCAACCACACAGCCCTCTGAACGGGCTTTAGATCCTGAGCGAGAAGAAGTAGCCCCTGCTCCCTCGCAAGATTCTCCTAACGAGCAGCAACCAATCACTGAACCGATGGAAGCATCCAGGCAGCATGCGTGCGACGGAAAGCTGGATGAAAACCCCTTTAAGGCCCTGGCAGCGGAACTCTTCCCCGATGGGGAGCGCCTCTACCGACCCGACCTGTCAGGCTGGCAGAACGCGCCGCGTCCTGAGAAGACAGCGCGGAATGAGCAGGGAACAAAGCCGCTCGAGGCGAGGCCGGGTGGCGTCGACCCGCGCTTCCTGTCAGGTGAGCGCCAGAACCTCATGCCGCTGCGACCTCTCTTGCAGAGCGACATGGATCAGCGTGCTCGCTCGCGCAAGGCGCGAACCAATAGCCGTGAGAGCTGGAAACCAGCCCAACTCCTGCCATCCAGCGAGGAGCGCGGCAAGATGATTCCGCGTGAGCCTCTCACGCACCGCCTGATGCTCCTGGGTTATCAGGCGTCTGAACGCCTGTATGATACCAACCCCTTCTCGACACAATCTATGCTCGCCAACTCCATGGAACGCCTGCTCATTTGCGCCAGAGAAGCTGGCATTGAACAACGCCAGGATGTCATCGAGCAATGGTTGTACAATACCGTTGACCATTGCATACAGATGGCGAGCCATCAGAAAGACCTGCGGGCCCGAACCGATCAGGGTGCAGTCAAACCTATGCCCTGGTTTATTACCGCCCTCAAGAACGCCATTCTCCAGGCTAGCGCCGCGCTTGGACGCGGCGAACTGCCGCCGGATGTCGCACGTGTCGCTCGCGACCTCCCCAGGGCCGCGAGTGGTGAAGCCCTCGCCAATCCACCCGCGATCAAAGCGCACGACGAGACCGCGCGGGCAGACCAGCCGACTGCGGAGAGCCCCCAGGCCGCCCAGGAACAACCTGATCCAGTTCCGAATCCGTCCTTGCCTGACAAGCTGGCGGACAAAGAGCCAGCCCATGAAGCGAAAGCGCAGCACATAGACAACACAATGCCTATGGATCACCCCAGCCGGATCAGCTTCCCCATTCCTCAGCGCAGGAAACTAAGCAAACGGCTGGTCCAGGCAGGTGTGAATGAGAATATAGATTTTATGGGCTCCGGCTGCCCCGATTGCGGCTGCGTCTTCCTCTATCACGATCCAGGCGACGAGCCAGAGGCACCACACCACTGCTGCCACTGTCGGCCCTCGCCAGCCTGGTCCGATGAAGTCCAAGCACGTGTCGAGGACCTCCTGGCGACTCCTCTCGATGAGATTCGCACCTGGCTCTGGCAAAGGTAATTCCCAGAGTAACATCGCAGGATAGGCTCTACGCTCGCTAAAGTTGAGCGCCTACATGTGACAAGGTCAAGCCTTCCATTCATATGTAGACGCTCAGCTTCAGCCCGAGCCGCAGTAGAAGCAGCTCTAACCTGCGCTCTGGTAGTGTAAACCAACTACGCCGGAGTGAAACTGCTTTGCTGTAACAAGCTTCAGGGAGGCGCTTCCCTGGATATCCTTGAAGAAAGGCGTCCCACCACCCAGGAGCAGAGGATTGAGATTGATGACATATTCATCGATCAGGCCGTCCTGCGCCAGAACGTGAACCAGGCGCGGGCTACCAAAGATCATGATGTCGCCGCCCTCCTGGTGTTTCAGCGAATTGATCGCGTCCGCGTAGTGGTCCCTGACAAGCGTGGTATTGTTCCAATCCACCGCGTCGAGCGTTCGCGAAAACACAACCTTGGTGACATCCTCCACCCAGCGCGAATGGTCAAGATCATGCTGGGTGCTCTCAGGATCTGACGGAACGGTAGGCCAATAATCCTTCATCATCTGGTACGTTATCCGACCATAGATAGCAGTATCGACGCTCTCAATAAAGCCATCGACAAAGCTTGAAGTCTCTTTATCAACAATGGCCCATTCCAGCTCGCCATTGGGGCCAGCCGCATAGCCATCGAGCGAAATATGTATGAGGGAAACGACTTTACGCATTCTATACTCCTTCACATCTTATAATCCATTTTCGACGCTGGTCCATTTCTATGCCTCTGAGTATAGCATGATAAATAGAAATTGTATTGAACAAAATGGACACTTACTCGACCTTGCCATTGCTCGCGATCTGCGCAGGCGTGTAACCGATGTAGTGCTTGAGGGACCGCGTCATATGCGGCTGGTCGGCATAACCTGCCTGATAGGTCGCATCGAGGAGCGAGTGTCCCTGCCCCAAGAGAGTCATCGCGTATTGCGCCCGCTCGATCTGCTGGATAGTCGTAGGAGTGAGACCAGTCGCGCGCTGAAAGCGGCGGCGTACTGTACGCTCTGAAAGTTCCTGCGGCTGCTCCTGTAAGGCCGCGCTCACGACCGGATCACATTCCATTAAACCCTGACGTACCAGCCGCGCCACAAAGATCTCGGCATTGTCATAATCGGGAAGTTGCCAGGTAGAGCCATGCAGCCAGAAGGACGCCTTAGACGAGAGCGGAAGGACAGTCTCAGTGTCTACCAGGCCATCAACCGGTAGCTTTGGAAGAAATATACCAAGCTTAAACTCAATAACCAGAAATTCCGCCCCCTCAGGCTGAGTCGTGGGTCGAGCCCTGGTAATCGGCCCCTCAGCGGAAACCTTCACACGCCCATCCTGCTTATGGAAGAGCAGATGCCAGCGACTGGCGGCTGGACAGATCACAGCATAATCCTTCCCCGCCTGTCCACGCCAGATCATATCTATATATGGAGAATCCGAAGCTCGCCCCTCCATAGAAATTTCCATCTTATCACCCCTCAATCCTACACTTTAAAAAATATTCAACCACATGCTCTCTCATTCCCATCTGCTCAACAAAAACGGAAGAGGTGGACTGCCCTGGCTGAAGCTCCGCGTCTACTTATGACAGGGTCGCGTCTTCCTACATATATAGGCGCAACGCTTGAGCGAGCGCTTACCCTCCTCCAACTACACATCCTCTCCTCACGCTCGAATGCGGCCTAATCTTGCTTATAAAAGCATTTGAGAGTATACTTGCTGCGTAATGTATCGTTCCTCTTTGCGTGCATGATACGTGATTAGGGGCTGGTAGTTGGATGGATCACCTTATCGATGATCCTCTAATCACCCAAGTGGGATTGAGCGTGTCCCACGGCGTTTGAGTAAGTCGCGCCACGGCATCCGCTGAAAACGTTCACCCTTACGAGTCGCACGCTGCGGCTCACAACCCAAGGAGAAGTCGTGTCTGTTGGCCGACTGAGCAAAGTACCCCTAACAAGGGTCTCGGTCAGGCGCATCGAGAACCTGATCGGTGCTGCCAATAGGGTAAGGATGCAGGGCACCACCCTCTCCAGCGAGGAGCTCGGCGAGTGGTTCCGCCAGGTGGCGGTCCTCTACGGCTTCAACGACGGTGACATCCGCACCTTCGTCGAGGGCGAGGGCGGCGAGCCCTACCACGTGGTATGGGTTCGTGTGTGGTTCTCAGAGGCGGCCCATGCCTGGGTTCGTCTCTCCGCCCTTTCGGGGCCGGAGAAGTCGTTCACCATCGACCGTGTCCTGTTGCGGGGCATGGACGACATGATCGAACTGCTGCACCCGTACCTGGAGGGTGACGCGTTCGCCAATCTGGAAGAGCAGCTCGATGTGGTCCGAACGTACTGCGGCTTCCTGGACGACGAGCAGCTCGACGCCGAGGACATCAAGAGGTACACCAGCCCGCCAGTTGACGGGGTCGAGATCCGCGATCCGAGCACCGGGGAGTTCTCCCCGGAGGTCTGCACCGGGGAGAACTCCCCGGAGGTCTGGCTCCGTGTGCGGCTCAACGCCGCCGTCTACGACCCGGCCTACGCCCTGATCCGCATCTCGCGGGGGTATGGCGTGGTTGGCAGTGTGATGTTCCAGTGGGAGTGAGCATCTGCGCGTGGTGGCGAGGCCTCGACCTGTGACATGGGTCGGGGCCCCGCCCCTGGCTCGCTCAATCATTAATACTTGCTCCTAGCCTTCTCAATACCGTATTGACTCTAGCTTTTTATTAGGCTATGCTGCGAATCACTACATGACAGGACATTACTCACCATGCCTCCTCCTCTGCTTATCTTTTGATATTTACCATACACGTATGGCTTAATTGATCGCGGCTAGCATGTATATAGGAAAGGGTTAATATGTCAGATACGACACGGTATAGTGAAGTTGAAGTGCAAGCGCTTGGTCGAATAGAGGGCTGGCTACGAGCGCGGAATCTGCTCGATGAGGTTAAGTCTATCACACTGACCGAGGACGGCGGGCGCGTTCATGCACGCCTTGAGCGTGGACACGTGGTGGCTCTGACGCTGCGCTACTGCGAGCTTGCCACGCTACCCGAAGCCCTGGGAGAACTGACGTCACTTGAATATCTAGATCTCTCCGGTAATCGCCTGGATACCATACCAGAAACACTCTCAACCCTGACACAACTACGCGTGCTCAGGCTAGATGCGAACCAGTTGAAGAGCCTGCCTGAGTGGCTGGGTGACCTCATGTCACTGGAAGAGCTACACATCGACTTGAACCAGCTTACCATGCTACCCGAAAGCGTGTGTACACTCCCACATCTCACGCTTCTGCGCGCCTATAGCAATCAGCTTACCTCGCTCCCGGCGAGCATCGGACATCTGACAGCACTCAAGGACCTCAGTGTTGGACATAATCACCTGAGCGCCCTTCCCTCGTCTATCTGGCGCTTACATGACCTTGAAGCACTCAACATCGCCGAGAACCAGTTAACCGCCCTATCCTCGCACATCGGCAACCTGCGAAGGCTACGAATGCTGGACGCGGGCCATAACGACCTGGAGAAGATACCGGAGGAGCTCGGTACTCTCTCGGAACTGACGGACTATCTCTATTTGAGTGATAATCACTTGCGCGAACTGCCTGCATCCCTCTTCACCCGGCTGACAGGCCTGACCTACCTCAATATTACCGACAACCAGCTCACCTCGCTTCCTGAGTCACTTGGCAATCTGACCAGCCTCCGCGAACTCCGACTTTATAACAACCAACTCACCACACTACCCGAAGCACTTGGGAGACTTATACACCTGCGCGAGCTACACGCCATGCGAAACCGGCTCACGACGCTTCCCACGTCACTTGGTGAGTTGCGTGACCTCAAAGAGTTACGCTTGAGTGATAATCACCTGATCGAGCTTCCGGAATCAATTGGCTCTCTACACTCTCTGACCCATCTCGACCTGCGCAACAACCATCTACTTACGCTCCCAATGAGCATAGGCAAGCTCGCCAACCTGGAATATCTGGATCTGCGCGCTAACCGACTGATCACACTCCCAACGAGCCTGGGTGAGCTTCCCCATCTTGCAAAGCTTGATCTACGCTGGAACAAGCTCAGCGCGCTCCCTGCCTGGCTCGAACAACTCTCCGCACAGGGCTGTTCAGTTCTCCTCTAACCGTTATGCTGGACGGCATTTAGCATAACCATTAGAGCGCATAAGATTACGGATGGCAGACTCTACGGTATAACGCGCGCCCCTTGCTCTTGAGCGCTTGATTGGGTATAATCGTCTGTATGCAATATTTCGGGTCGCTGTTCATCATAACCAAATATTGATGGATGATAGCAGGTGGTTCTCTTCGCAAATTTCTGAGCGAGTCGTCCCTTCACAAGGGGCAGCACTAACCGTATTAGCGGAGCCAGTTTTCGCGGAAGAGCTTGGAGCGGAGCGCTCACCAGGCGGAGGGTAGGCTTGATCCCCTTCGTTTCCGAACTTCACTCCTGTCATTGGTTGCCACGTAATGTGTGCGCGGGGAGACAAAAAATGATCAGCAGATTGGACAGAATTTCGGTAAACGCATAGAACTAGAAACGAGGTGAACGCTAAATGAATAGGCTGCTGGCAATCCTCTGGGAGAGCCATACCAGCCACAAAAGAATAAGCAAGACAAAGACATCGGCCACTGGAGGCGATGTAAAATGTCAGAAGGCAGTCATAGTCGGAGGCCTCGGCACGTAACGGCAGAGCAGGCCCGAGACGCAAGAAAGGCGCAGAGGCAAGAGGCGTACAACCAACTCCGAAGGGGTTGGAAGCCTTACAGGAGGCGCTGGTCGCTGCCATGAAGGCGACCAAGGATGTGCGGGCATCGCTAGAAGATGGTGACAAAACCTATAGCCTCCTAAGGGCTTCGGAGTTGCGTCTCCTGGGGTATTGCCTGATGTTCGACGCAATCTTCCTGATAACGTACGACGCGCTCACGGTGGCGTACCGCAAGAGAACTGGGAAGGCCGTGCATTCTGGAATGGGTGTCCGTAAGGATGATACCATTGTGGACTTCGCCGGTGGGCTCGCCTTCCTCAAGAAATACGCCGCACCTGAGCCTGATCCTGGGCTACCCACCGAGGTGCGCGAGCGCCTGGAGGCGAACCGTGAACTCTTCGTCGAGGCGACGAATGTGCTCAAGTGGGTCTACAAGCAACTGAGGAGCCCTGCCTGGGAGATCTACCACCGAGCGTCCAAGTTCTTCGAGGGCCTCGATGACCACTGGCTGGAACCCTATGGCGCGCCCTCTCACGAGATGTGCGACGCTGCATGACTGGCTTTCATGTTTTCGCTGCTAACAAGCAGCTTGCATATTGTTTTGCTTACAAGCGAGAGACAACCAAAACATCGCGGTCCCCACACCCAGGGGTTCCGCGACGTTTTGTTTTTGGGCAAGAGTAATTAGGAGCGTTGAAGTGAGCATATCCGTAGGGAGAGGCACCGCTGCTCAAGCGACACGGCTTCCCATCATGAAGAGAGGAGGCACGGAGTATGTGTACCGTGCCCCCTTAGTCGCGGCTCTTTCTAGCTAGCCGGTCATTACCAACCTCTTAACATGGTCTGGTAATATGAGTGCACGGCTGTACGGGCTGATGAACCATAGTATGGGTGAGAATAAGTGCTATACGGGCGGTAGTATGGGCGATAAGGTTGGTAGTAATACGGGCGATAGTATGGCCGGTAGTACGGATAGTAGTACGGCTGATAGTATGGCCGGTAGTACGGATAGTAGTACGGACGATAGTACGGGTAGTACGGACGATAGGATGGATAATGTGGATAGTAGAGTGAGGTGCCCGTGTTGTAGAGCGACGTTCCTGGTGTGTAGAGTGAGGTGCCCGTGTTGTAGAGCGACGTTCCTGGTGTGTAGAGTGAGGTGCCCGTGTTGTAGAGCGAGATGCCTTCGCCATCGGGCTGGGGCTTTACAGCTTTGGCGGATTCATTGGTCTTTACGCTGGCGGCTGATGCCGAATGGCCTGAACTGATTAACAGCAATAGGGCAAGCGAACTGCTGAATACAGCCAGGCAAATGATCTTTGCTTTAACTGAAAATTTCATGAAGTCCCTCTCTTTAGATTAGATATGTACAGCACTTCGTCACATCTAATCTAAGCTAAAGCCACCCTTGCTCTTGAGGGGGCTAAACACGACAAAAGTTCTGACTGGCGGACATTTCTTTTATAAATAGAGCGACAAACACAAGAAATGACATGGGTTCGCGCTACAGGCGTATTTTTTGAGTATCAATAGCGCCGGTCAAAACCGATGTGTTCGCCAACCTGGTCCTACCTTTGCCGACATTCCTGCCCTCAAACTCCTGCTCCCATTGTTATCGCCAGGCTTCAATGATAAGATATCTTCAATATGAATGGCCTTCTCAAGTGAGGTATAAAAAAGCGTGTCGACTGTTCTTACGATTCTACTCACCATCGTTACCCTGATTTTTCTCGTATTGCTTATAAGTACTGTGTACTTCTATCGCCTGGGCATCATTCGCCAGAAGCGCAAGGATATTCTGCTGGAGAGTCCGGACCTGGAGGCGAACCGAACATCTTCCAGCGGTGATGTGCCACTTCCCGAAATTCCCTGGGTTGAGCAGCAGGCATTCGAAAATATAGATATGATGTCCTTTGACGGCCTGCTCTTGCGTGGCTACTATCTGCCCGCAAAGGTTCCGACGTCACGTACCGCGATCCTGGCCCACGGCTATATGGGTCACGCCAGGAATGATATGGCGCTCTTCGCTCGCATGTATCATGAGCAGTTCGGCTATAATGTGCTTATGCCTGATACACGCGGACATGGCGCGAGCGAGGGTGGCTATATTGGTTTCGGCTGGCATGATCGCCTCGACTACATCAAGTGGATTCACTACGCTATCCAGCGCGCGGGTGAGGGCGCGAGCATTGTCCTGCATGGGATCTCAATGGGGGGCTCGACGGTGCTCATGACCAGTGGCGAGCCGCTACCGCAGGAGGTGAAGTGCGTCATCTCCGATTGCGCCTACACCTCCGCTCTCGATATCCTGACCTACCAGCTAAAGCGCATGTATAAGCTACCCGCCTTCCCCCTGATCCCATTGACTAGCCTGCTCTGCAAGCTGCACGCTGGCTATAGCTTCGCCGAAGCCTCAGCCATCAAGCAGGTGCGCAAGAACCGCCTCCCGACCCTCTTCATCCACGGCGCGGAGGATACCTTTGTGCCAACGGCGATGGTGCATCAGCTCTACGAGCAATGTTCCGCGCTCCACAGGGAAGTGGTTATCACTCCCGGCGCGGGTCACGCCCTCGCCTACACGACTGACCCCGCCGCGTACGAGAGCGCTACTCAGACCTTCCTGACCCGCTTCATCTCCTAGTCTGTTTCTCTTTCCAGTTGGCATGGTCACGCGATCATGCCAACTATTTACCTGATAGATTACTCCCTTTGGGTGATTGTGCCTCCTCTCATCTTGAGCTATGATGGAGAAAGCTCTGCGCTTACGTATAGCTTTCTGAGCGCTGCTGTAGGCCGTTAATTGTCCCCTCTGGGAAGTGTTGGAGGCAGATGCATGATTCACTTTGATGAGCTACGACTCTCGGACTCGCCCTTTGTTGAAAGGATCTGGTGCTCTCACAGTGAGGGCACTCACCCGTTTCTCTCCATCGCCGTCAGCCGCGTTGAACTGGTTATTAGCAAGCTTCAGGGCAAAATGACCATGAGCATTCGGGGACCAGAGACCAGATTCACCCCGGTTGGAGATTGCCCCACGGATGGAGAGTGGGTAGGTATCCTGCTAAAGCCGGGGGTATCTTTGCCCCATCTGCCGATAAGATCGCTGGTGGACGATTCGGTGGATCTGCCAGAAGCAACCAACAACACCTTCCAACTAGGCGGCTCGGCATGGCAATTCCCTACCTATGAGAATGCCGATACTTTTGTTGACAGACTGGTACATGAGGGATTACTGGTTCGTGATCTCATCATAGAGGCAGCGCTTCAGGGGCAACCCAACGATCTGACCACGCGCTCGGTTCAGTATCGCTTCTTGCAATCTACAGGAATTACGCAGAACACTATCCGCCAAATCGAACGGGCCCGCGCCGCGACCTTCCTCTTACAGCAAGGTACCTCCATTCCCGACACCATTCAGCGAACGGGCTATTACGATCAGCCCCATCTCACACGGTCACTGCGACACTTCATCGGGCAAACGCCCGCGCAACTCCTTCAACACAGCCGACCAGAGCAGCTTTCGTTTTTGTACAAGACAACTCCTTTTCTTTGAGGCATACTATCCTTGTTCAGGTTGATGGAAGGGGTAGCATTTGACAAAAATCTATGGAACACCCTTTCGATTATACGTCAATAAAGAATTATATGGAGGGAATCATGCGCAAGATAGTTGTCTCAGAGTTTGTATCGTTGGACAATGTTATCCAGGCCCCAGGAGGCCCGGAAGAAGATACCGAAGGCGGCTTTACTCATGGCGGATGGACAGGCCCATTCTGGCACGACGATATAGGAAAGCACTTTTTTGAGGAAATGAGCCAGAGTGACGCGATGCTTCTGGGACGCAAAACATGGCAGACCCACGGCGGCGCATTCAATCCCATGCCAGATGGCGACCCCTTCGGCGATGTCATGAACAAGACGCCTAAATATGTCGTTTCCACCACCCTCACATCGACCTCCGCGTGGCGCAACTCCACATTGATTCGCGCAAACGTTGTCGATGAAATACGCGCCTTAAAAGAGCAGCCGGGCAAGAACATCGTCATCGATGGCAGTAGCGTGCTGGTACATACCCTGGCCCAGAATGACCTCGTCGATGAATATAGCCTGCTTGTGTACCCAATCGTCCTCGGCAACGGCAAGAAGCTATTTCCTGAAGGGCTGAATGTTTCTCTGCGCTTGATCGCGTCTGAGCAATTCCCATCAGGCGTAGTACTCATGCGCTACGCACGCGCCTAAAGCCGGGTGCGGAACAATTGAGTTAGGATGCCCGGCGTTGCGCTTTTGCCACGCCGGGCATAAAAAAGCGCAAAAACCCATTGTTCCGCTTAAAGCGATGAGGTATACTAGGCAGGCACAGTTAAGTGCTCGATTATCTACGTACTCCTTATCCGAAAACCTGAACGCGTGCGCTAGCCGCGGCAGCGGCGCCGTGCCCTCGAATGAGGGTTGGTTTTCGCATAAGACCTTAGCGCTCTCGCCCGCAGAGGTGAGAGTTCAGAAGGGAAAAGAAACCATAGCCCGAACCATTTACTATGATCAAATCGCCAAAAAATGGCATCGTCTCACAGGATATCACGGCGGCCCGTTCAAGCGATATGTGCTTAATGACCGCATCCTGCAACAGATCCCTGGTATCGCGGGGAACGCCATTCTTGAGCTTGGGGCCGGCAACGGCTACTTCGTGCCTATGCTGCTTCGACGCTTCTCCGGACAACTCCCCAGCCGTTTAGTTATCACAGACCAGTCGTCAGAGCAACTTGATATTGCCCAATCCAACTTCTTCATCGATGGGGCTGAATATGAGATTCTGGATGTCTCCGACCCATTCCCATTCCCCGATCAGAGTTTTCATCTCATCCTGGCGAGTATGCTCTTCAATGAGCTCATAACCCGCAACCTGGAACAGGCATTGAAGGAATGCTCTCGCGTTCTGGCGAAGGGGGGACAACTGATCGCGGCTGTACCACATCCCGATTTTGTCCATTCGTTGTCGAAGAAAGGGGCCTTGACCGACTTTGGTCATGGATTGTTCGCCATGCCAGGAGCGGGAGGGCTTCGCCTCCCAGTTTCACGCCGTCCGCTCGTGACCTACCTCAAAGCAATGCAGGATAGCGGCTTCATAGTCGAAACAGAGGACCTCTACCCCGACGAGAAAACGCTCAACGAGAAGTCGGGCCTCACTATCTCCGCTCGCAAACCACTCGGTCTGCTCTTCAAGTGCTCTCTTCCTGAATAGCTCCAGTTAAAGCGCGAATCCCCTGGGAAGCGCCAACATTACAAGGTGCTTCTGATAATCATCTCATCAGAAGCACCGTAGCCTCATAAGGTGCATCCTAGCAAGCTCACCACAATCTCCGCTCTTTTCCCCTTGACAAACTAATGTGATTAGTTTAATATATGCACATATTAGTTAATAAACAATTCCAGTTCGCAAGAGAGGGTGAGACGGTATTATCATGAAAGTAACCAAGCATAGCGAGAATCTCTACCAGTTGACACAACTGGGTTTTATCAATTGCTACCTTGTGCGCGAGGACGATGGCTTTACACTGATTGATGCCGCTATGAGCGGGCAGGGGCCAAAGATCATCGAGATAGCACGCGGTCTGGGCCTGCCTATCACGCGCCTGCTCCTGACACATGCCCATGCTGACCACGTAGGCTCCCTGGATGAGTTGCATGAGGCCCTGCCGGACGCACAGGTTGGCATCGGCGCACGGGACGCTCGCTTCCTCTCGGGTGATATGAGTATGGACCCCGGTGAGCCAAAGACGAAGCTACGCGGCGGATACGTGGTCACGAAGACAAAGCCCACACTGCTGTTCAATGAAGGTGATCGCGTCGGCTCGCTGGAGGTGGTTGCCACGCCAGGTCACACACCTGGACAGGTCGCCTACTTCGACACGCGTGACCGCGCGCTTATCGTAGGTGATGCCTTTCAAACGATGGGCGGCGTAGCGGTCTGTGGCACCTTCGTACCACTCTTCCCCCTGGTCGTTATGGCAACCTGGAACAAGGGTCTCGCCCTGGCAAGCGCACGCAAGTTGCTGGCGCTTCAGCCCTCTTCGCTCTCAGTCGGTCATGGACGCGTCCTCAAGCAGCCCCAGGCGGAGATGGAGCGCGCCATCCAGGTCATGGAGCGAGTCGTCGCGAAGGATAAAGAATCGCAGGAAGCATAGCACCATGAGGAAGGGAAAGCGCTCGCTAAAGCGGATGCGTACATATGAAGGTCAAAACCTAATATATGTAGCCGCGTCGCTTCAGCAGCGGTATGTGTAAAGGAGTGAAGGCATTACATGGTTCATAGGATTGGGCTTGATAAAGCACGGGTGGTAGAAGAGGCCGCCAGGTTGATTGATGAGGATGGACTTGAACAACTGTCTCTCGGTCGCCTCGCCGAACGCCTCGGGGTGCGTACGCCTTCACTCTATAACCATGTCGCGGGACTGGGGGGACTCAAGCGTGATCTCGCCCTCTACTGCCTGCGCGACCTGTTCGATCATACACTCCGCTCGGCGGTTGGGAAGGCGCGCGAAGAGGCTATCATTGCCTTCTCCAACGCCTATCTAACGTACAGCCGGGAGATGCCGGGTCGCTACATGCTGACGCTGGCACCCAACCCCGACGATCCAGAGGCCCAGCAGGTTGCGGGAAAGATTGTGGAGGTGATCGCGGCCATTCTCGCCCCTATAATCTGGGGGAAGAAGGCACCATCCACGCTATCCGCTCTCTACGCAGCATTGTTCACGGCTTTATTGCCCTGGATCTCGCCGGGGGCTTTCGTATGGCTATAAACAAGGACGCCAGCTTCCACTGGATGATTAAACTCTATATCGATGGTCTGGAACAGCAGAAGAAATAATAGGCGACCAATATGACGCAGTAGCACCGCTGCTGAAGCAACACGGCTACAATATATAAGAACGGATTTATCATTATGGCTATCATTAAAAACAGCAATCTCGCGCTGGCATTCTTTCTGGAATTGGGTGTATTGGTCGCGTGGGGCTACTGGGGCTTTGTCGTGGGGCCTAACCTGCCCTTCAAGCTATTATTTGGCATTGGGATGCCCGTCTTAGCGATTGTGGTCTGGGCTCTCTTTGGCGCGCCTACGGCGCAGTGGCACCTGAATGGTATCTGGCGGATCGTGCTAGGGATAATCTTCTTCGGCTCGGCAGCCCTGGCCCTTTATCTGGCAAAGCAGCCAGCCTGGGGCCTTGCCTTCGCCCTCGTCTTTGTCCTCAACTGGGGGCTTGGCTACGCCTTCGGGCAGCAGTATTAGCCGCTCTACAACATGTTATACTAATAACTTGATTGATAAGTATAACTATAGAAGCGAGGACCTTCCAATGGAATGCCTTACCTGCCTGAACCTGAGTGGTGAGCGGCGCATATCGCCCGCACCGTTCATCTATGAGGGCGAGCACTGGGTTGTCGATCATGCCTATCCCACTACGCATGCTGGCTGGTTGGTGATCCTGCCCAAGCGCCATGTCGAGGCCCTGCATGAGTTAACGCTAGAGGAGTACCAGGAGCGCGCGGAGATAGAATACAAGCTTGTGCAGGCTATGCGCGGCTATGACTCGGTGCAGAAGGAATATACCATGTGCTTCGCAGAGGGCGAAGGCTTCCATCACGTCCACATCCACGTCGTTCCCCGTCCCTTTGATCTAGCGCCCGAACTCAAGGGACCGCGCGTCTTCGGTTTCCTGCAAGTCGATGCAGAGCACGCCATCCAGGCCCCAGAGTTGACCGCCTTTTGCGAAGACTTCAAACGCCGTCTAGCCGCGCTAGGCTAACCTATCCCCATAAAAACCACGAAGCCGTGTTCTATGCTCACCTTGTGGGTGGCATAGAACACGGCTTCACTCTTGGAGGGATCGCCTCCGTGAGCTTGGCTGCCCGAGCTTACTCAGGCATAAGTTGACCGTTTTCGAGGTTGAGGTAGATGACCGGCGGGTGACCCGACCAGACAGGCTCCCACTTCCGACTTGCCATGATCACAACCAGGCAACCATGGTAGTACTCCGCCAGGAGTCGCTCCACAGTCTCCCGGGCCTCCGGGTCCAGGGAACTGGTGTGCTCGTCCATGACGAGAATCCTGCAGTGCGGATTCGTCTCCCGCTTCAGAGCCATCTCAACGGCAGCCAGACGCTGCCTGGTGCCAGGAGACTTCAACTTTGTCGGGTCCAGGGCGAGATCAAGACCTGCCAGCCCCACCCTGGCGAGCAAGCGCTCGACAAGTTCAGGGTTGGCGGCACCGTCCATCGCGGTTGAGAGCACATCGTGGACGCTGGAGCCCTTGATGAACTCGGGCGCGAACAGCGCGATGCTCTGCTCTCGGATCTCATCATATCCGAGACCCGCCATATCCTGGCCGTTGATCAGGACGCGCCCAGTTGTGGGCGTGAGCAGACCAACGAGCATCTTCGCCAGCGTAGTCTTCCCGTGGCTCGTCTTCCCGGTGACCACGTAGACGTTCCCACCTGTGAGGGTCTGCGAACACGGTTGCAGGATCGTCGCCTCCACCCCGGACGGAGTGTCCTGTACCGTGTAGCTGACATTCTCCAGACGCAGGCTGGGAATGGCAGGGGGAGATACGGCCTTCTTCAGACACACCTTACCCTTAGTCGCCTTCCGCTTACGCCGATAGGCGAAGAGGCTTCTGATCAGGAACCGCCGCCTGGAGGCTACCATCCTGCGCTGAAGCTCGACGCCCTTGAAGTGGTGCCGCTTCTCGGCATTCTTCCAGTAGCGAATCGAGATCCACAGGAGCCGCAACCTGAGTTTCAGGCCACTCCATGCCTTCTTGAAGCAGGACACCAGCCCGCTTCGCCAGACGCTGTACAGGCGCTTGCGCTCCCGACGGGAGAACAGGCGGGAGACGCACTTGCGAGGCGTGGTCTCCGGCTCTTCATAGGCCGGAAGCCTCGGCAACGCGAGGGCCTTCAGCGTGTTCTCGATGGGCGAACGCAGTTCCTGAACTCGCACCCAGGAACGAGCCACCTGGAGCAGGGCCGCGGACATCTGGGTCAGGGCCGCCAGGATAGCTGTCGAAACCGACGACTGCATGTTCACATGCGCCGCCACAATCAGCAGCGAAGCCGTAGCGACAGTGGTGCCCATGCCCAGGGGCATGACCATTGCGCTAGCCGCGCGCTCGGTGCGGAACGACGTGTCCCGGACAGATTCCACATCCTTCTCGTACCGCTCCACAAGATACGGCGCGGTGTGGAGGTGCATGCGCCTGAGCCCAGCAGAGCCCAGCACTGCCTGTACGACGTTAGTGAGGAAACGGTTGGCGGTACTGCGCTCAGCGATCGCCTTCGTCCGTGCATGCCCGATGCAGATCGCCACTACCAGGAACGGGATCAGCGTGACCAGCGGGAGCAGTGAGAACTTACCAGCAATCACCACAACCGCCGTGGCGTTGGCCATCAAGGCCAGCGTAGCGCTCATGAAAGGGACGGGCCCGCTCATGAGGGCGTTCGAGGCGCTATTCAGGCGCCGGTACACCGTCTGCTGCACGTTACCCAGCATGTCGCTGTCCAGACCGGGAGGGGCCTGTTCGGCGCGCTCCCGAAGCTGCAACCGAATGCGGGCAATCCCCGTGTACACCAGGCTCGCGCCGATGGTGTTGCTCCAATGTGTCATCAACGCATTAACTGCGCCGACGACAACCAGAATGCCCGCCAGGACTTCAGCGTCCTTGAGCGTGCCAGCCAGGCCGACCTCCTTGATCAGAATGGGCGTCTCAAAGGCCGCCGCAACACTGATCGCGGTGACGATCAGCATAGCAATCAGCGCCGCACGCCGACCACAGACCAGAAGCTTCATGAACTGGTAGAACTGCTTCAAACGCTCGGTACGGCTCACTCGCTCGGTACGGTTCTCTTGCTCGGTACGGTTCACTGATCCTCCTAAGATCAGTTGAAGGTATATATGTTTTTTAAGGTGCTATCCTCGCGTCGTGGTGACGCGAGCTGTCCATAGTAGCTCCCTTCTTTGCGCACCCCCCTGTTCCTCGCCATGCGAGGGAGCAGTCAGGGATGCAATTTTTCCCTATCTCCTACATGTACAGCGCCATCCGCGCTATCCATCGCACAATTCTTATGCGAACACCATCGCCACTAACGTGCCTGGTATTCGTACAAGGAACACGCGACGTCGCTGCTGAAATGGCTCTATTCTCTTGCGTCTCGCGCTCAGAACTTCCCGCGCACAACCAGACCAGAAAAGTCAGAGGCACAGGCGGAAGGATCGCGGAGCAAGTTGTATATGTGCGCGCCAGCATGTGGAAATCGCGTGAAGCGAATACCACCTGACGTTTTTCGCAACAGACCCGATCAGACGAGCCGTGCGATATGAAGCCAGCATCAAAGTGTTACCACCCGATTAGCCTCAAAATTTACAGTAGTAATGTAACACACACGCACGTAATTCAACAATTGCTTCTAATCCTAAAAGAATGGAGTTAGTACTAATTTACCTCTCTCTGAGCTTGTGTCCTGTACTTACGGGCTACAGGTCACCTATTCTTTGGGAATAGTGTAGTCAACGAGGCTCCTTGAGGCCATGAACTACACTATTCCTAATCGATATGTGGATCCCCAAATGGGCAATGCGGTGTCACCGTTTCCTATGCTCAACTCATCACCACGCTTCTTGACAAGAGCGAGAGCGATCAATGACAATGATTGCAAGCACTTCATATATAAAGGGATTTACCATGACCGAAGATCAAACGAACACGCAGGATGTTGAGGACGACAACTGGCTCAATCGGCAGCGGATCACCTGTCCAGCCTGTCAGCGTCCACTTGAACGTATCGATCACTCACCTTTCATCGATTACCACTACCTCTATTGCGATACCTGCCCCATCCATGTCGAGGTTTGCTACTACGATGAGACATTCCAGGCCCTCGATCAGGCTGCATCCAGGGAAAATGACAGTCATACCTCACTCATGCGGGTGATAGAGGCTCGCCTCAAGCCATGTGCCTGTGGTGGGAGCTTTAAGCATGACGCGCCACGCCGCTGCTTCACTTGCCATGCTCCCGTCATCATCGATGACGCGGCTGGTATCGACCTCTGGCCCCCCGAAGAAGAGGTCGACGAAGAGCAGGAGGCAGAGTGGTGGCCTCGCTTCACGCGCGCTGATGACCTATGGCGCGATACGCTTTAACACGCGAAGCATCAAATTGGGGCTCCGCATAGATAAAAAGGCTTGATAAGAGGAAGCGTGCGGAGTATAACATGAGTAGAGTTCTCCGATGCCTTTTCTTCGTCCTCTGGCGGGAAAGCATCGCATCCTCCAGATTTGTTCCCCCTTCACGGAGATCAGCTCATGCTCATCCCGCTGCTCTGAGCACACGTTCGCGTGGGACGTCATAGCCTGGGTCTGACGTCCTTGAAGGGAGATTCAAAGAGAGGATCTTGCGGTGGCTCGCGCGGGATTCTATCCCTGCGGCAGCACAGTCAAGAAATCAGGCGAGAGACAGCAACCAGACGAAAGGATTGATAGAAACGATAGAGAATACTTGAGCCAAATAATCGCGCAAGACCTCGTGGGAAAGCTGCAAGAAAGATCTCATCACTAAGAAGGTGGTAATGTGTGGGGCCTGACGCTTCCTGAAAGCTTGCGAGTGCGTCAATTCCGGTGCTATATGACTACCCTCTTCCTCTCAAGAGCTGGGGGCTGGGGGCAAACAATCGTCGTCGGAATGATCGCCCTCCAGGGAGGGCTCTGGGCGCTCTTCGGGACGGTGGCTATTGGCCTTGCGCCCAGAATGTTCCTCGGGTCGTGGGGTGGGAACATCATCGATAGGTATCCCCATCACAAGGTCATGCTGTGGGCCAGTTCTGTCCAACTAGGGCAGGCGCTCGGCCTCTGTGTGCTCCAATTCACGGGGAACCTGAACCTGTGGGGGCTGTACCCGCTGATTCTGCTCGGGAACGTTGCGAGTATGGTGTTCGGCACCGCCCAGCCGGTGTACATCATGAGGCTAGTCCCCTACTCCCTGCTCAACAATGCCCGGTACATCAATAATCTCACTGGCCAGTTGGCGATAGCGCTTGGGGCCGTGATTGGTGGACTTCTGTCCGCGCCGGGGCAACTGGGATGGCTCTTCCTGCTGAACACAGCAAGCTTCCTCCCGTTCATGCGTGTCCTACGCCATATGCGGGAGGGAAAACGTGCTAGACCAGTTCAGAAGAAAGAGAAAGTGAAGATGCGTGAGGCCCTGGAGTACCTGGGCCAGAAGCGAGAGGTACGGCTCGCAGTCGTCGTGTACTTCGTCGTGACGACCTGTATGAGCGGTTCCATGCTTCAGCAGCTCACTGGCTACGCGCTCGGCGGCCCTCACGCGTACTCCCTGCTCGTAACGGCAGCCAGCATCGGGGAATTTTGCACGGCCCTGGTGCAATCGCTTCGGGGCAGGAGGCGTTACTCGAACGTGATTAGCCTGCTGGGCTGGTCGGCCTGGCTGTGCTTCTTCCTCATGCTAGGCAGGGGCGCGACATCGCTCTGGCTGGCAATGTTCTGCCTGGCGGTGGCAAGTGTCGGCCTTAACGCGATCAACATCATCGCGACAGAGCTGATCGTGAATGAGGTGCCAGAGCATATCCAGGGTCGCATGAGCGCCATCGACATGATGGCTGCCAACGACGGGATGCTACTCAACGGCCTGCTCGTCTGCCTGATGCTTCAGACGTTCAAATTCGCGGGCGTGCACACCGTCGCAATCGGTTTCACCGGGTCAGGGCTGATCTTTGTCGGATTGGTCTGGGTGCTCCATCCCAGGGGGCTCAGGCTCGCCCTGTCATCCACCTGCCTGCTCTGGACGCTATACAAGTTCAGGTTCAGGCGGCACAAGTAGTTTCGACGCTGTCTCAACTAAACCCTCGAGAGCTACCGTCCGGGTAGCTTATCGAGGGTTCGCCGTCTCTGTGAAATGCCAGTAAGAGGCTAGACACAACGCTTACAATGGCAAGAAGGGGGTAGTTATGAATAAAGAAACGCAAAACGAGGAGGCATTGGACGCACGACGCGCCGGTCCGAGGCTAGTACGCCTCAGAATAGCGTTGGCCTTCGCGGTCTTTGTCTTGATTGGACTTAACGATAGCGTGCTGGGTATCCTTCTACCTGGCATTCAGGGCGCGTACCATATCACGCCCGCGACGGTGGGCTTGATCTTCCTGGCGGCTACCTGTGGCTATCTTAGCGGCTCCCTGAGCGTGGGTAGCCTGATCGCGCACGCTGGCTTACGCCGCGTCTTGCTTGGTGGTGCGCTTATTTATATTGGGGGAGCCTCGCTCATAACTCTAGCACCACCTTACCCCCTGGTGCTATGCGCCTTCGTCATGACTGGCTTCGGCATGGCCTGCCTGGATGCCGGTCTGAATGCCTATATGGTCGGGCTCCCCAATAACACCATGCTACTCAACTATCTGCACGCCTTCTTCGGCCTGGGCGCATGGCTAGGGCCTCTACTGGCAACTGGCGTACTGGCGCTCGATTGGCAATGGGGGAGTACCTATCTTGTGATGGCTGTGCTCTGTGTTGTGATCTTGCTTGGAATTTTCTTCAGTTACGAAAAGCATGTCCCGAACGAAGCAGAGGAGGCCCCCCGCCTGCGCGCGCTCTTCGCGGGAACGCTGAGGCTACGCGTGGTCCAGTTCGCTATTTTCTTCTTGATCTTCTACGGTGGAGTGGAGGTCGCGCTGGGTAGTTGGAGCTATAGCTTTCTCACCGGAGCACGCCTGGCACTGCCCCTGTACGCAAGTTGGATGGTCAGCGGCTACTGGCTTGGCCTAACTGGTGGGCGGATCGTGCTTGGCTGGTTCAGCCAAAGGGTGGGGAATACGCGACTCATACAGGGCTGTCTCCTCGGCTCCTTCGTGGGTCTGCTGTTGACATGGTGGTCGCCAACGCCGCTAGTAGCGGCTCTGGGCCTGTTCCTGACTGGCTTCAGCCTGGGACCAATCTTCCCCACAACCTTCGCTATCATGGGCACACGTGTTCCACCCCTGCTACTCCCCAACGTCATCGGGCTACTCGCCAGCCAGGGCAATATCGGCGGAGCCATATTCTCCTGGGGCGCGGGCAATGTTACCCAATACCTCGGACTCAACCTGCTCCTGCCCTTCATCCTCCTCCTCACGCTCGGAATGCAACTTGCCTGGCTCGGTGTCTACCAACGCCCCAAACCCCATATGTAGTTGAAGGCCGCTGCTGAAGCGGCGCGGCTACATATAAGACTCATGCTTGAACGCGAGAGGGCGAATATTTCGAATGGGTTGGAGGCCGCTGCTGAAGCGACGCGGCTACATATAAGACTCATGCTTGACGCCTAAGCGTGACATTGAAGATGGTTCGGATTCCGACCAGGCATCACGCCCCTGAAATGCACCATATGTAGCCGCGTCGCTTTAGCAGCGGCCCCTCCCAAAACACAGAAGCGGCGTGGCCCCCGGTGGGGGTCACGCCACTCCTGCTTGACGGTGGCACCTTCAGGCCGTAGCCATCAGGTTGCCGGTGGTTCTCTTGCCGGCGGTTGAGCGCTCAGACAGGGGTTGTCAGCTCTTGTTGAGGCGCTTGAGCAGCCACCCGAACTGCTGCTGGGTCCGCTCCTTCCTGGCCGTCCTCAGCCGGTTCCTGGCCTCGACGCTGTCCGCCTTCTGGGTGTCCGTCGCGATCTTGCGGAGGCGGTCCAGTTGCTGCTGCTTCTCCTTCCGGGTCGCCGCCGCCTTCTTGGGAAGGCCATCGGCCTCGTACTGCGCCGCCAGCTCGTCGAAATAGGACGCCATGTCCCGGATCTTCTGCTGGGCCTCGCTGAGGTCGCCCTCGTCGAGGGCATCCTCGGCGCCGGAGATCGAGGTCTCGACCTCCTCGGCCTTGGCGGTCAGGGCCGCCGCCGCCGCCTGGTCCTTGTGGTTCATCTCCTCGATCTCGCGCTGGACGGCCGCGTCGTCGGCCGCCAGCGCGTTGCCGTTCGCCACGCGGCACGCCGCGTGGCTCGTGCAGAACTTCGCCATCCGCCGGTCCTTGGCGTGCAGCCGCTCGATGAGCTTGTTCAGGTCGCTCTGGTTCCCGAACCTCTTCATGGCAGATTGCCTTCCGTGATGCAAGTGGGGAATCCCCGCTCGCTTACCTGTGATTTTCCTCCATCGGGTTACCCCGGCAGAGGGAGACCACCTATAAGCTCTCACGGATCAGGCCTTCTTCTCGGGCTCCCAATCAAGGAGCTCGAGTACCCGGTACTCATCCAGGCCGTCCTCACTCGGACGGTCAGAAAGTAGCCGGCAGGCCGGGCAATTCGTGCAAGTCTCTCTGTAGCACCTGCCGCTACAGGTCGAGAACATACGTCCCCGAACCAGGTCTTTGCGGAACCGCTTGCACGCCTTGACCAGTAGGCTAGGCGTCAGTCGGCTATCCGACATGATTAGCCCCCTCAGGGGTGTGAGTTCCTTATCTTCTTCCGACCCTGGTTTGCCGGTGAAGCCCCGTCTCGGATACGCTCTGGTAGCCGGAAGAGGGCAACGTCTACAAATAGGTTAGGGAGAAAATCCGTCAATGGTACCTTTCATTTCCCTTGCACGCTTGAGAGCGAGCTCTGTTCGTTCGCAGGTAGGTCGCGAAAAATTCTCTTCGCGCCCTCATCACCAACGAGTTAGCCCACATGCCTCGCACCACAAGCGAAACGCACACGCGAAGTCATAGAATAACCTCGCGCACCATCCATGTGAAGTTAGACCACTCAAAAAGCGAGTCCCCAAAGGACGCGAGCAGTCAGCGGATGGGTTCAGTGAATTGTGCTTATCATAGCACATTGAACACGGTATGCGTAGGGGAATATAGGGACAAAACCAGCCAGGCGAATATGTAGGCATTGAGCTTGAGCCTGCGCCATGCCCCCCGCCGTGGGCAGGATCGGTATTGACTAAAGCTCAATGCCTACATATTGGACGTGTGAAACTGTCCCTACTTTGGCCTATCATGCTCTTGCAGTCTGTGCTACAATAACTTCACTCAATATCACTTTGTAGCCTGCTTGCTCGCGAGTAGGCGCGATGGAAGGTTGTGTGATCCTTCCATCACCGTTACTAGTCTGAACATGACCTGCGGCGGAGTGCGCGAGGAAGTTGGAATTGACCAACAATCCTCTCAACACTATCAGCGCGGCCATACCATCAGGAGGAACATACAAAGGCAACACACCAGATGGAATCATGGAAACTGTACACCTCGCGCAGAGCGAACACCTACGCCTGTAGCAGTGTGTCGTTCGTCGGTCTTCCGGCGGGCGACATCTCCGGCAGACACCGAGATGTTCACCCCTCTCACGAGGAGCAGCAAGCAATGCCAAGGGACAAGAAGCAGTACCTCGTCGGTGAGCTCTTCCGCGACCAGCGGGCCGACGGCAGGGGCGGGTTCAACCACAAGGACAGCGCTGCGGCCCACAACTACCAGAGCGAGATGGCCAACCAGGACACCCGCACCACGGGCAGCAAGCAGGCCACTGTGCAGTCCAACGCCCCCGTCTTCCAGGCCTACCTGAGTGCCGGAGGCGACTGGCAGGGGCGCGGCGTGAAGGCCGTCGACGCGGCGCTGGCCGCCGCCTACAAGGAGGTCCAGCTCCGCAAGAAGCCCGCCGACGACGCCTGCAGGCTGGTCGAGGAGCAGGAGGCGGTCGTCATCACCTCCTACACCAAGCTCGTCGAGCAGTACGTGGGTGACCTGGAACGCTCTCCCAAGCTGGAGAGCAACGTCAGGAGCATCATCGGCACGCTGGAGCGCAGCGCCACGACCTCGTTCGGCGAGCTGATCAAGCTCGACCGCATCCGCCTGGAAGCCCGATCCGACCACGACGCCAACGAGGTGTTCTACAACTGGCTCCAGACCCAGAAGAACGGGATCGACCCCGCCGACTGGACCAAGAAGCGGACGGCGTACATCAAGGAGCAGAAGAAGCTCGGCGGCGCCGCCACGAAGGAGCGCAAGGCCGCCGAGGTCGTACTGCACAACGCGGAGCGCGACCTCAAGAGCTCCATGCGCAACCGCGTCAGGGCCGAGACCGAGATCTTCAAGAAGGAGCAGGAGATCGGACGCCTGGAGAAGCAGATCGACGACAAGCGCACCAATGAGTCGCTGAAGGCCTCGCTCACGCAGAAGGTTGCGACCCTCCGCAAGGCCATCGAGGATCTGGTCACCAAGATCGCGGGCCTGCTCGCGACGCTCAAGAACCTGGTGCAGAAGGCCATCGAGGCCAAGCGGCACCAGGTCCACGGCATCGTCCGCGAGGTCCACGTGCGCAACGCGCAACGGGCGGGGTCGGAGGACTTCGACCTGACGGCGTGATCGCCCGGCGGGAACCCAGCCTGAGTGGCTGAGTGCCCGCTGACCCTACAGTACAGTGCCATCGTTCCATCGGACGGGTGCGACGCTCTCATGAGCGCCGCACCCGTTCCGCGTTTTTGGGGGTCAGTTGGTGTGTTGGCTACGCCCGTGCGCTCGCTAAAGCTGAGCGACTACATTTGGCAATGAAGCATGGTTTTGTAAGGGAAACATGCCTTCTTTGAAGATAATATTTACACTGTCGGCGAGGAGAAACTGTCCCTACTTTGGCCTAGCATACTCTTGCGGCTTATGCTACAATAGCTTCACTCAACATCACTTTGTAGCCTGCTTGCTTGCAAGTAGGTGCGATGGAAGGTTGTGTGATCCTTCCGTCACCGTTACTAGTCTGAACATGACCTGCGGCGGAGTGCGCGAGGAAGTTGGAATTGACCAACAATCCTCTCAACACTATCAGCGCGGTCATACCATCAGGAGGAACATACAAAGGCAACACACCAGATGGAATATATGGAAGCTGTACCCCTCGCGCAGAGCGAACACCTACGCCTGTAGCAGTGTGTCGTTCGTCGGTCTCCGGCGAGCGACATCTCCGGCAGACGCTGGAGGTGTTCACCCCTCTCACGAGGAGTTGCAATGGCATTTGGCCGTGGCAAGAGCCCGAAGCCGGGCGAGGCCTGGACCGTCGAGCGTCTCTTGCAGACGTCCGACGAGGACCTGAAGCGGATGGTCACCCACGCCTACAACGTGGGCATCCGGCGCGGCAACCAGCACGGTCTCGACGAGACCGAGGGCGTCCTCCAGCTCGTGCACATCCTGGACGCGGCCCGGCAGGTCCGCAGCTGGCAGATGGACCGCAAGCTGCGGGTTCTTGCCGACCAGGCCTGCTCCCACATGCAGGAGCGGGCGCAGGAGTACCGCCGCCAATACGGCGCCCTCTTCCTCGCGCTGGTCGATGACAAGCGCACGCCGCGCATCAAGGACGTAACCAGCCTGCTTCCGGGTCGCCGGCTGACCACGCCGGCGGAGCTCAAGGACCTCCTCCGGGTGGCCCAGAGCTCACTGGATGAGGCCAAGGTGGAGCGCCTGAAGCTGCGGCCCGAGGCTGCGGCCAAGGCAGAGCTCCAGGCGTGGCTGGAGGAGCAGCAGGGGAAGCAGAAGAAGAAGTTCGACCCCGACGAGTGGGTGCGCAACTTCCGCGCCAACCTCGCGGCCAAGAAGGATCTCGTCCTGGACGAGTCCACCGCGCCGCAGGTGGCGCGGGAGTCCATGGAAGCGGACTGGGAGCGGCACCGCGATGCCATCGCCGCGAAGTGGGAGAAGGAGGGGAACGCGGCCAAGTCGGAAGCGGCGGCGGCCGAGGCGAAGCACCAAGAGCTTGAGCGCCAGATGGCGCGCGAGTCGGATCCGCGGAAGCGGCAGGCGCTGCAGAGGCAGGCCGACGAGGCCATGGGGAAGAAGCTGCGCGCCGAGGCCATCACCATCAAGCTCGACAACGCCGCGAAGCTCCGCCAGACCGACCTGACCACGGCGGTCTGATCGCCCGGCGGGACTGCAGCCTGACAGGCTGAAGACCCGCCCTACAAGTACAGTGCCATCCATCGTTCCATCGAGCGGGTGCGACGCTCTCATGAGCGCCGCACCCGCTCCGCGTTTTTGGCAACATACATTACGTTGGGGAGCATCTAAAGGGGTATTGTCACAAGGGGGGCCAAGGCTCGCTCAAGCTGAGCAATATAATGTTCTTTCGCATTCTCATACTTCCCCTCAATACATAGCCACATTTCCACCCCAAAACGCTAGAAGGGTGTCGCCCGTAATGAGGGGCAACACCTTCTTGCTAAGGAGATAAATTTCTAACTACGGCCTCAGGCCACGCGAAGGCCTTCAGCGTCGACGGAACGGCCCACCACTCTTGGGCTCCTCAGTCGGGTACTGCTTGTCCCTCGGCGACAGAACAACCCAGCGTTCGCCCTGCCAGGCGATGGTGAGTTCCCCGATCACGGTCGGCACTTTGACCGTGTTCGGCAGCCCGCGCCGCATCTGGCCTTCGAACGTGTTCCAGACGTGGTCGAGCTCCGTGCGGAACCGCTTGAGCAGCGCCTGGATCGGAGGGTTCAGCAGCCGCTGCTGCTGCGTCCGATACGTACGCTCCTCATTTTTGGTCAGCCCGTCGGACACACGCTTGTCCTCAGTGGCTTCGTCCACCCGCTGGTCGAGGAGGGCCCTGGCGCAGACGTCCAGGTACGCGTCCACCCGCTTACGGTAAGCCTCGAGCGGCTCATCACGAAGCGGCTGGGGCGCTGGGGCAGTTCCTCGTCCCCCTGCAGCTTGAACTTGGCGACCGGCTGCTCGGGGAAGAATCTGGTGAACGCGGCAATTACCGCCTCCTCCAGCTTCTGACGCTCGTTGTTGACGGCGACGGCCAATGCCGACAGCACCTCCCTGTCGGACGAGAGCGGGCTCCGGTTGTCCCGCCGACAGATGACACAGGAGACGCACTTGCAACGGCGACCACAGTCGCAAGGGATCGCTGCGTCCGACCTTCTCATTACCATTGCCATTGGGTATCCTTTCCCTCGGAGGGATAGAGATGTGTCCCCAGCGGGTTTGCTGGAGATACGGCCCGCCAGATGGCGCTGGCGGACTGCACCTTCGACAAACCCTGGCAGTCGTACTTAGAGCTTATTTACCTCCTCTGTTGTCATATCCTCCTTCAGGGGCACTTCCTTTCCGGAAAACGTACGCGATGAACTCAACGTGTGGAGTGACATGCTCCACCTGGTAGTGCGACGAACAACACAGCATGCTTGCCAGTGAGTTCGCTGATCACCCTACCATAGCGATCATCCAGACCGGGTGCTGTGCCTACCGATCTTCAAGAAGGGATCGCTCCTATCTGGCTGATCATTCGATCTTACGGTTGGCCAATACAACACTTATAGATACAGATAGTATAAATAATCTGCTTTCAAATGAAAAGGCCCAAATAGTCCCAATGTGCTCGAATCGCTGGCCCTACACCAAGCTGGGGCAGCGCTCGCTAAAGCTGAGCGCCTACATTTGGGAGGTTATGAGCAGCCGACCTTGGGTGTGGCTTGCTGCGTGATGGTGTTGGGGCTGGTGGTGGTAACGATGCCGGTATGCTTGACGTCCAGGGCCAGGGAGCCGAGTTGGATCGAGAGCGTCAGTTGCCGACTGAAGGTGAAGGTCTGACTGGTCTCGCCGGGCGCGAATGTCAGTTCGGCATGCTCATAGCTCTGACCATTATTGCTTGAATAGTCGAAGTCGACGATACCGCCGGGTCCGTTAGGGGCAACCATGATGGTCGCGATATAGGTCACTGTAACAATACTGAGGCATGAGCCAGTAGCTTCTGGCGGATCGAAGGTAATCTCAACGCTCTGGACCTGGAAGGGGACTGGCTCCTCGCTCTTCGTAGGCGTAGGAGTAACACCGGGCGTAGAGGTCGCAGGAGCCAGAGCAGGGACTGTCACCGTCGCGCCCGGTGTGAGCTTATGACCCGTCGTCGTCGTTCCACTCCACTTCGTCTCCGTCTCCTCCGGGGCGCGCGTCGCCACGGCCCTCTGACCAGTATTAGCCTTTATCGATATGTCGAGCAGGATACCCCCCACAATGGCGAAGAGCAACAGCAGCGCGGCTAGCAGGATGAGCAGGCGCTTACGCCTCCGCCTCGGGTCGCCCTCACGCGTAAATGGAGGCACACTCGAAGGGGGTACATTGCCTGGGGAAGGTTCTGTTGTCTTGTTATGCACGCCAGAAAAAGGGATCGCGTTGGGCAATACATGCTTGGGGGCGTAGTAGAATCTTCGAGGATCTCTGGCGCGATTGCGGGCAGATCACCAATCGTAATGGGCGTTCGCCTACCGTGGGAGAGGTGGGAGGTACTCCGGGCGGAGGGCTCCGATATGCTCCCCATATACCATGACCCACTGGTAGGGCTCGGCTCCTCATCCAATGGCTGCGAGACAAGGCTATCACCAAGTTCGATAGGCGCGCTCCGAGCCGCCTGCTCAAAGGCTTGCGCGAAGGTGGCGATAGTAGGGAAGCGCTCTGACGACTGCTTTGCCATCGCGAGTTGCAGGACAGTGGCAAGTTGGATTGGGACTCGCGCGTTCATCTGGCTAGCATCAGGAGGGGGAGTGTTTATATGTTGATAGAGCACATTGACCGAATCCCCCACGAAGGGATAGCGACCGGTCAACAGCCGATACGCCATAATCGCCAGCGAATACTGATCGCTCGCTGGCACTGCCTCCCCACGCCACTGCTCCGGTGCCATATAGCTTGGTGTTCCACGGGCCTGCGTGCTGGTATGAGAAGAGGAGAAGCGCAAACGAGCCAGGCCAAAATCCGAGAGCATCAAGTGAGGGGCCTCCGGGCTCACACTGCTCGCGCGTACCAGAAAATTCGACGACTTCACATCCTGGTGAACGATATGCCGTTCATGCGCGTATTGTAGCGCGTCGGCAGCCTGACGAATGATCGAGGCAACAACCAGTAGAGGAAGGGGGTAGTCTTCCCACTTTTGCGCAGCCAGATATCTAGCGAGCCTTCAGGATGATAGGGCATAACAAGATACGTCAGCCGGGCCTCATTATGCGAGACCTCGCCATAGTCGAAGAGTGGCAGAATATGCGGATGGTCGAGCATAGAGATGGTTCGCGCTTCTCTTTGAAAGAGGCGGTAAAACTTCGCGCTCTGCTCTTCATCGTTCTCCAGCACCAGATCGGAACGCACAACCTTGACCGCTACCTGACGATCAAGGCGCTGATCCCTGGCGAGATAGATCTCACCCATACCACCACTACCTATCAGCTTGAGCAATAGATAGTGGCGAACCTGTAATCCATCAAGTGGCATCTTTTACCCCAGAACAAAATAAACCTCTCCCCTGCACGAACACATTAGAAGAAACAGAATTATTCCCGCCAGATTTTGATAGGGAAATCACATATATAAGCCATACATTGCACAAGAAGAGTTTCAAACCGACTTTACAGCTCAACAATCATGTCTATAAATGTAACAAATTATTGGCGTTTTTGCAACATTTAACATAACAATGTGCAATCAGCGCATAAACAGGCCCATGCGGCGGACTTAAGGCAATAGGGAGGCGGCTTAGGCTGGAATTCAAGCGCTTGTGTAACCATCGGGCATATGGTATAGTCATAGTGAACAAATCGCAGGCTCTTCGCTCAGGCGTCAAGAGTCTCCTGTGGCAGGGTCCTATCCTATAGGAAAGGACCGCGTTCACGCAGTATTCGAATCGACCATTGGAGCCCGTGATGGGCACAAACGAAGTGATCAGCATCGCCGGAAGGTTGCCGCTTCACAGCGGCGCCCGGACGAACTACGCCAGTAAGTTCGGAAGGCTGCACTCCATGCACGATCAGGAGCGCATCCTGGCCAACTGGGCAAGGCTGGAGGGCAAGCGCAAGCTGGCCCTCATCGTGGCTTGCATCTGGGCCAAGGCCCAGATGGGGCAGCAGGGCGAGCCGCTCGTCAAGGACGCAGCCAGGGCCGCGCTGGAGATCGTGGATGCAGAGGAGCTCACATTGAACCGCGATGCTCTCCTGGAGGTCATGCGCGAGCAGGAGCGGAACATCGACGTCTCCGGCGGCTACATGCCTGTTCTCACGACTGCGGCCGACCACGCAGAGATCGCCACGACGGTGCTCTCTCGTCTCAGGCTCTGAGACGAGCGCTCACACAGAACCGCATCGACTGAGGGGAGCCCATCAGGGCTTCCTGCAAGCCTCCCAGTGATCCCGGCAGGGCTTCCGCGTCTATGACGTGGTCTCGCCGGGCCTTCAGGATGAGGGAAGTGACACTCACGTCACTTCGCAGTTCCTCGAGAAGAAAGTGCGCGAACGCGGTCGAGCCGCCGGGGTGGGGTGTGGCATCTCTCAGAGATGCGCGCCCCGCCTCCGGCGCTCCCCGCACAGCCTCACCTCATCTCTACATTACATCTCTCCCACTTATAAGTCTCTCACGCTTGATATTCGCAAAATGTTGCAAAAGAACCTTCACATGACCCATGGCTCAAATAGGGACAATTACAATGTCCAGCAAGGTATATATAGCAATAAATGATGAGCCTAACAATGAATATAAACAGGCTCACACGGCGGAATGAGGGCCATCCCAGGTGGTGGAGAGGCGCGTTTAGGCTGGAATTCAAGCGCTTGTGCAGCGATTGGGCATATGCTATAGTCATAGTGAACAAATCGCAGGCTCTTCGCTCAGGCGTCAAGAGTCTCCTGTGGCAGGGTCTCATCCGCCAAGGATAGGACCGCGTTTACTCACAACCGTATCGACTGATTGGAGCCCATCGTGGGCCGAACGACTGAAGTGATCGCCATCTCCGGAAGGTTGCCGCTGGGCCTCCCCCGAAGCGAGCCGTACTACGGGGACCTCTTCGGTGCCCGTAGTACACGGGACGGAATCTCGCAGCTCACAACCGATCTGGAGGGCAAGCCCAGGCTTGCCCTAATCATCGCCTGCATCTGGGCCAAGGTTCGGGCAGGCGAGCAGAACGAACAGCTCGTCGAGGACGCCGCCGGAATCGCGCTGGCGATCATGGAGGAGGAGCGGGTCGAACTGACCCGCGACAGCCTCCTGTGGGTCTGCCAGCTGTTCCGGCAGAACTTCAAGGTCCCTGGCACGAAGCGGGGCATCCAGGACAAGGCAAGCGACGCGCACGTGGCGACGCAGATTCTCACGGCGATCGTGAACTGAACGCGGTCGAGCCGCCGGGACGGGGCGCTGCATCTCTCAGAGATGCGCGCCCCGCCTCCGGCGCTCCCCGCACAGCCCTCCCATATTCCAAGCGTATCGCCACCCCAGACTTTGCCTCCCCTACCTTTCTATATAACAATCCCCCTGACAACACCTATCCCTGGCACCATTGAAAATAACATAGCTATCCCGCTTTTCATATAAGAGGAAAGCATATATGTTTAATACTGATAATCTTCACAAAGCTCATGGTTCAAATAGGGACAATTGCAATATACGGCAGAAAATATAACAAGCAATAATTAGCAGAACAATGTGCAATGAACACATAAATAGGCTCACGCGGCGGACTTAAGGCTCCCACTATGCAATGTATAGGGGTGTAATACTGCAATTCAAGCGCTTGTAGCACAATCGGGCATATGGTATAGTCATAACGAACAAGTCGCAGGCTCTTCGCTCAGGCGTTAAGAGTCTCCTGTGGCAGGGTCTCTTCCAATGAGGATGGGCCACGTTCACTCTTATCCGATTCGACTGAGGGGAGCCCATCATGGGCGCAACCGGCACGGACAAACTGATCGCACTCGCCAAGGGTTTGCCGCTGGGAAGCGACAACCAGGCGAACTACAGTGCGTTCTTCGACGACATCCACAACATGCTGAACAGGAGAAGCGCCCTGGTCGCCCTCACGGGCCTGCAGGGCGACCGCCTGCAGAGCGACCGCAAGCTGGCTCTCATCCTGGCCTGCATCTGGGCCATGACCCAGTTGCGCGAGCAGAACAAGCGGCTCATCCTGGCGGCAGCCACGGTGGCTCTGGAGATCATGAGCAGCAACGGGATCGCGGCCTCCAGCGACGTGATCTTGCAGCTCATGCGGCGGCACAGGGCGAGCTTCAACGTCAGCGGCTCGATGCTCCTGGACGAGAAGTACGACGAGCAGCGCGCCGAGGCCGCAGAGGACGTGCTCAACCACCTTCGCATCGGAGCCTGAGAACGGACGTGGCGAGCAGTGGAGCGGGGCGTGAGCCTCGCCACCACTGCTCCCCGCGCAGTCTCCCATGCTCCAAACGTATCAACACCCCAGACTTTGCCTCCCCTACCATTCTATATGACAATCCCCCTGGCACCATTGAAAATAACATAGCTATCTTGTCTTTCATCCAAGATGTAGGCATAACATGGCAACCTTCACAGAACTCATGGTTTAAATAGGGACAATCGTAGTGTATAGCAGAGCATATACAAAAACAACCAAAAGTTGTCCTTGCCTTTTATATAAGGTATTAGGTATAGTATAGATGTTTCAAATATACCCATTGTCTTCTGGCGCGATGGGAAAAGTGTGTTTCGCTCTGCGCGATTCCACATGGACTCGTAACGACCGCTGAGACGTACTACCTATCGCATGCCTGGAAGGGGGTATGCTTTCTTGCTCTCAATACAGAGTGAGGCCTGAACCATCCTTGTCGTGAGAGGCTCCTGGGTTCGCTGCTGAACGCCTGCAAGCACATGGGATCGCGCACCAGGAAGCCATTCCGTGATAAGGAAAGTATGAAACTGTCTTGTTCACAGTCAGAGGTATCCACAGTTAGGCCAAACGCAATGGAGGCTTGTACTGGAACTGGTAGCACATAGCGAGCTGGCGAAATGTCACTTGTTCGTAGGTGGCATGATAGCCAAACCTTGTAGCCGAAGGCTCGGAGGTTACCACTTCGACCAGGCCGCTAACTACCCCGTTCCACGTACGTTTAGAATCAAGGAGGGAACCAAACAAACAAGTAGGCAAGGCTCATCGGGACATCCAAAGCACCCTCAACCTACTGGGGGCAATGGAATGAGTTTGTCAAGCTCTATGGAAACACTCAATACCTTTCTGGAGGTGATTGAGGGCACCCGCGACCTCCTGAGCGAGGCGCGAACGCGCTTGGCGGGCCTACCACCGAAGCAGCAAGGGCGCATCAAATCGGCCCTCGCCGAGATTGACGCAGCCAATTTGGTACTCGGAGAGGCAGACAAGCACACACGCGGTGGCCTGACCATCTTTGCTACGCGCAAGGAGGCAGCCGAGCTGGAGAAGGCCGCCACCAAAGCCAGGAAGGAAGCCAACAAGGCGAAGGGTACAGAGGAGGAGGAAGGCAAGGCAGAAGCGGCAACGCAGGCCGAGACGGCTGCTAAAGACATGGCGACAGCCGCAAATCGTCTTTCCAAAGGTGTAGACCCGGTCAGGTCGAGCCTCAGAAACGCTGTCAGAATGGTCAAGGACGCGAACGAGGCGGCGCAGAGGACAAGATTGACCGATGCCACCCAAATCGAGATCCATATCTTGAATGAGGTGCGGCAGAAGACGGAGCGTGCCGCCAAAAAGATTCGTTACTGTATAAATATCATGTGGTAGTGAGCGGGAGGAGGCGAGTAGCGAATAGGGCGACACCCAGGACTCGCTGCCTTCGTTGTTGATATTGCCTTTTGTGTAAACCGTTGAGTTGAACCGGTCAGGGGGAACGTGGTTTTGCGACCATGTTCCCCTGATCGTTTTTCTGCCGTCTGTTAGAGCTCCCAGACCTTTAGGTTAGAGAATGCCACCTCAGTTGGGCGTTGATTATCTACAGCCGTCAGGGCCAGAAAGCCAACAGTAAAGGATTCGTCAGTTACCTGGGTCAGATATTGCTGATTTATATAGATATAGAATTTATCATTACGGGCAATAAGGGTCACAAGAACTTTCTTCCCATAATCTGCATTGAACCTGGTCGGGGCAGAGCCTGACGCCAGATAAGCGAAATCATCGGTACGATTGTCAGCACCAATAAGCTCGTATGTCCCCTGCGCATCATATTGGAACAAATAGTAGTTATTCATATCTTCATCGGCGCGGAACATCAGGGCTGCCAGATCGCCCTTGAGGAGATTGACCTCAACCTGAACAGCGAAATTCACACAGAACTTATCCAGATGGCAGTTCCTCATGTAGCCCGTATGGTCAATTGACGCGTGATAAGAGCTGTCCTGAAAACCACAACTGCTCGTCTCATCCGAATCGACCTCAAATAACGAGTCTTTTCCCTGGCTGGCAAGCGTATCGCTAATCTTAGGCGTAAGATTCATCACTTCATTATAGGCCGCTCGCGCTTCGGTCGTCTCTATAGGCTGCATAGTGCCTGTGGTCCCCGCTTGATTGACCAGGTAGACAAATCCCTGAGCCGAGAGACCGCACGCAAGGCCACATCCCCCCAGAACGAGTACTATGCCCAATATCGAGAGCCCTACGATCAACCCTGTCTTGCGCTTCTTCTTTGGTGGCGCGAGTGGTGCTACATAGGGATAATAGGGCGCGTGATAGGCATTTCCTGGCGGCAAGGGAGCCCCACCCTGCGGCGCGACAAACTCTGACGGCGCAGGTACCGAAGTCACAGGAGCCAGGCAGGCGGGACAGACCGCAGCTCCCTGCGGTATCTCCTTCTGGCATGTTCGACATTGCATATGTGTTCTGTCCTCAATTTCATAAAAAATAGATAGAATATCGCCTATTTACGCCATTATGCCATATTCACCTTCATCTGAATAGCCACAACTATTAGTACCATCCCCTGCGCCGTGCAACCCCTTCCCATAGGCTCAGGGCTATTTTATGCTTCCCAGGCGTTTGCCTCGGCCCATCGCGCGGGCCTTCAGGACAAGGGTATGGTGCAGGCCCACCACCCCTTGACCTTCATCCAGGTTCTATGTTATGCTCTGAATGAGTGTTCATTCAGAGTGAATATACATTCATGGGGAGGCAAGAAAATGAAAGATCCGCTCAAAGAGGCATTGCAGGAGCAGCTTATCGCGGGGAGGCGCAGCCAGATCCTCGACGCCGCTACCCGCGTGTTCGCTACCAAGGGCTTTCACCCAACGACGATTAAGGATATCGCGCGCGAAGCGGGGGTCGCCGATGGTACGATTTACAACTACTTCACAAACAAAACCGCCCTTCTACTTGGCATCCTTGACCGCCTTAACGAGACAGACCAGCGTGCAACGGACTTCTCCCAGTTAACGGACATCTCTCAGGTATCGAAGGGCGAATTCCGAAGCTTTATGATGGCCTATATCGCGCACCGCATGCTTATCTTCAAGGCGGACGAATTCAGGATCTTTAAGGTCCTCATTTCAGAAATCATGGTTAATCAGGAGTTACGGGAGCAGTATCGTCAGAAGATTGTAGAGCCAACAATGAAGATGGCGGAAGTCTACTTCCAGCAATGGGCAGAGAAGCGCGTTCTCAGGCCCACCAATGTCAGGCTAACCATTCGCGCCATCTCAGGTCTGATCCTGGGTCTTATGGTGGAGTACGTCATGGGTGATGAGACGCTAGAGGAGGAGTGGGAAACCCTCCCGGCTTTCATCACCGATCTAATTCTCGATGGATTGAGGAGTACACAAGCATGACACAACCGACAACAATCCCAAACACTATCGCGCCTGTCGATGTCACCTCCGCGTCGTTTAAGGCCAATCCCTTCCCCTTTTACGCGCGGCTCCGGGCCGAAGCGCCCGTCTTCCCGGTACCTCTGTTCGGTCATAAGCGCGCGTGGCTGGTGACACGCTATGATGACGTTCTCAACGTCCTGAAGGATGAGCGCTTCGCCAAGGATCGTCGCACAGCTATGACCCCTGAACAGTTGAAGAAGATGCCCTGGATGCCGCCCATGTTCAAGCCACTTGAGTACAACATGCTTGACCTGGATAGTCCCGATCACACCCGTCTGCGCGCCCTCGTCCACAAAGCCTTCACGCCACGTATGATTGAGCAGATGCGCGATCAGGTACAGGTCTTGACCAACGAGCTACTCGACAAAGTGGAAGCCAAAGAAAGCATGGATCTGATCGCCGATTTCGCCCTCCCCTGCCTCTGACGATGATCGGGCGTATCTTGGGCGTACCCGCTAAGGACAACGCGAAGTTTCATCGCTGGACCCAGGCCTTTCTCTCAGCGAGCAATTTCAAGAATCCCTTCTTCCTCATCCCTACCATCATGAGCTTATTGGGCTATCTCAAAAAGCTCATCAAGGCCCGCCGTGCGCAACCCACTGACGACCTGATTACAGCCCTGGTCCTGGCGCGGGACGAAGGCGACCACCTTAGCGAAGACGAGATCCTTGCTATGATCTTCCTGCTGCTGGTCGCGGGGCATGAGACAACCGTCAACCTGATTGGGAGCGGCACCTTTGCCCTGTTGGAGCATCCCAACCAATTAGCGAGGCTACAAGCCGAACCCGTGCTCATCAAGACCGCTATTGAAGAACTGCTCCGCTTTACCTGCCCCGTCGAGATGGCAACCGAACGCTATGCTCGCGAGGATATCACCCTCGCCGGAGTAACTATCCCACATGGAGAACTGGTTATGGCTGTGCTAGGCTCCGCCAACCGCGACGCCAAGTACTTCGATAATCCTGATGAGCTCGACATCGCGCGCGAGCGCAACCGGCACCTGGCCTTTGGACAGGGCGCACACTACTGTCTCGGCGCGCCCCTCAGCCGTCTCGAAGGTCAGATCGCTATTCAGACCCTCCTCCAACGTATGCCCAACCTGAGCCTGAGCATCCCATCTGAGCAAATCCGCTGGCGTGGTGGCTTCGTCCTGCGCGGCATCGAAGCCCTTCCCGTCTCGTTTTAAACGCAACATCACCCCAGAAGTAGGCACTCGCTCAGCTTGAGCGAGTGCCTACTTCTGGGGTGATGACATCGGGGAGCTCCCTCCCAATATACCGCTTGCCTGCTGTTTACGCGGTGCCGAAGGTGACACCCTTCTCACGGAGCCAGCGGCGATAAGCGATGGAGAGGCGGTCGGAGCGTAAGTGAAGCTCAGCCTGGAGGTCCAGGGGCAGGAGTTCGGGCCGCTGGGACTCAACGACGGGAATGTCCTCCATAAGAATGCTCTCCTGGAATTTGATGATTTCTTCGTCGGATTCCTCTTTCGTCGTGGTCGCCTCATAGGTCCAGGCCAGAGAGTGATCCTCTTCAACAGGGGTGATGGAGAAGAGCAGGGCCAGGCCGGAGGAGCCTTCGTCCCGCTTGGCGAGGTAAGCCGTGAGGGGACGCAAGACCTTGTAGACATAATGCATATACGCGCCATAGCCTACGCCCAGAGGATCAGGCTGCCAGACCTTGATGTCGTTGGCTACGATTTCGTCAGGTGTAACATCAACGGTGTAGTCCGAGAGCGCGGTATGCTCGGGATCGCCCAGGCTGCCCTCATGGACAAAGGGGAAGTGCGCGACATCCAAGAAATTCTCAATAAGGCGCGGCCCACCGGCATGTACTTTGTATGGGCCGCATACGACAGCCTTAAACGCGGCGTCATCCCATTCAGGGAAGGCGGGAATATCGTGCTCAGGCTGACCGAGTGAGACCCAGATAGTATTATAGCGCTCGCGTGCCTGGTAGACTTTGGCATGAGCCTTGGCGGGCGGATTCTGCTCGGGATGGGCGGGAAAGCGGATACAGTGGCCCTCTACGTCATAGACCCAGCCGTGGTAGGGGCAGGCTAGCGTCTCACCTGATGTCTTGCCCAGTGAGAGCTTGGCACCGCGATGGATGCAGAGGTCGCGCCAGGCATGGATGACACCATCCTTACTGCGCCACAATACCAGATCCTCGCCAAGCAGGCGCGCCGCCACTGGCTTACCAGCCGCCACGACATCCTCGGAACGCGCGAGCGCATGCCAATCATGGATCAATACGTCATCTTGAATCATCTCTGCTCATTCTCTTTCTATGCTTCAAAATACCTGCTCGCTGCACGCCTGGAAAGGGGAGTTCTATAAAGGAGGACTTTCTACCTGACCGAACGCTTGCTCCATAGAGCATAACACAGGTAGCGCCTGACTGTATAGTATATACGGGCCGCTTCCAGAGGGGTACCACGAGCTAAGGTGTGTTGTACAATGTCCCGAGATGGGGTAGCAGGCAGTTTGGGAAAAATGTGAACAATATACTCTTTTATACATACTTGCAAGCTGGCTTGATGAGAGAAGAGGAGCAGACCACAATGACAAGAGCGCGTATACGCGACCTGGGTATTACGATTGGCACCTATCCCACCGGGACCTACAACGCCATAACCGATGTGCCGGGTGTACTGGTTGGGCATGAGACGATCATCTCCGATGAGGGGCGAACGGCCCGGACCGGGGTAACGATGATCGTACCGCGTGATGGAGGGATCTGGGCTGACCATGCCTTCGCGGGTTATTTCAGCTTCAATGGCTGCGGCGAGATGACTGGCTTGCCCTGGATCACGGAGGCAGGCTTGATCCATACGCCCATTGGCATTACTAATACTGGTTCGGTCGGCATCGTACGCGACGCGCTCTGTGCCTACCCCATTGAGGAAGCCGCGAGATTCGCCGTCCCGCCATCTATCGCATCAACCTGGACCGGGAGCCTGCCAGTCGTAGCAGAAACCTGGGACGGCTGGCTCAACGATATTGACGCCTTCCACGTCACAAAGGAGCATGCCTTCCAGGCGCTCCAGAACGCGCACGGTGGCGCGGTGGAAGAGGGAAATGTTGGCGGTGGTACGGGTATGATCTGCCATGAGTTTAAAGGAGGCATCGGAACCTCCTCGCGAGTCGTGAAGTACCCACACGACAGCTATACCGTTGGCGTACTCGTCCAGAGCAATTACGGCAACCGTCGCCACCTCTCCATCGACGGTGTCCCCGTTGGGCGCGAGCTTGACTACTCGCTGGTCGCGAGTCCCTGGATCGAGCCGCCCAAGGGAGGCTCAATCATCATCATTGTCGCCACGGATGCCCCCCTGATCGCGGTCCAGTGCCAGCGCCTCGCGCGCCGTGCCACGGTAGGACTCGCGCGCGTCGGTGGCATGGGCTTTAATGGAAGCGGCGACATCTTTCTGGCCTTCGCCACTGGAAACCACCTCCCCTTCGGCGCGCAAGGCCCTATCGACCTGCGAATGCTCCCCACGACTTCATGGACCCCCTCATCGAGGCTGTCGCTGAAGCGACTGAAGAAGCCATCCTGAACGCCCTTACCGCCGCCGAAACCATGGTTGGCAATCGAGGGCGCACAGTCTATGCCCTTCCCCTCGACGAGGTTAGCCGCATCGTAGGTAAGTATCGAGGTAAATAGGCGTAGCGAGTTCAGGCGAGGCATAAGCGGTACGCGAGATTGACGACCGATTGGGTGGGTTTGCATAGCAAGTAGAGGCAGGCATTGTCGACAGGCATCGAAGGGGACTGGTCAGACCTGGCAACTTGATGCTTTGCATATGAATACACAGTCCATTTGTGCCCCTCATTTTCTATAGTTACAACCATCAGAATGATGTTTCCTCTTATTCAAGGAAACCCACAACAATCCTTTATTCCAGTGCAAACTTTGAAACTCTGTGAAGAGGGTTGCCACTTTCTCGTATCAATACAGCATTAAACTGGAAATGCCGAGCCGTTACGCAAATCTCTGCGATGAAATGATTTTGGGTGTATACTACCAGTATACTCATATATATAGTTTATTGCGGAGTATATGGGTAGGATTACAATTGAATAATGCCTGAGAATCATGAAAAGGAGTCTATCTGACTATGGCTTTAGGAACCTGGTGGCGTGGCGACACTCTTCCCCAACTCTCGACACTGCCCTCCTTCTCGGCGGGTATCAGCACCGATAAAGGCACTATCGCGCGTATGAATCAACTGACAAATGAAGAGATTGAACGGCGCTTCGACCAGGGGCATTTCTTCTATCTAGCTTACATGGATGAAACCCCAGCCGGCTATGGCTGGGTTGCCACGCGTGAGGGGAGCATCAGGGAACTACAACTTCGCTTCCCCATCTCACCACGCGAGCGCTATCTCTGGGATTTTCAGACCTTACCGGAGTGGCGTGGGCGTGGCATCTACCCTCATTTGCTTCAGACTATCATCCTTCAGGAACTCCTTGATGCTGACCGCTTCTGGATTGGCTTTAAACCTGACAACGAAGCTTCAGAGCGCGGTATTACCAAGGCTGGCTTCCAGATAGTAGGCGATTTCGTCTTTGGCGAGGGGCCAGAGATTACCTTCGGGTCTTATGATAACCATGAGCGTGGCCTTGCCGCCGCTCGTTTCTATCACCTTCCGCTCACGACCCTCTAGTTTTTAAAATATAAGCTCTGTGTCGCGTAGATCATACAACGGAAGTTGAGCACTCGCGGCAATGCTCGCGACCAATCGGTCCATACTCTTAGCGTATGCTATATCGCGCGGACGCTTCAACGCACGCCAACTGATGCACTCTTCGGCGCTATGCAATTCGTAATACAACCATGCGCCATATGCTGGACCAGTAACTGCGAAGAGCGTCATATCTCCCCATGCAATCCGCTGCTGTAGACGAAACCCATTATAGAGCACGCCTTCCTCATCATAGACAAGCATCGGCGAGGGCCTGTGAGGCAACACGATGAGTGAGATTAGAAACGCGAAGGGCGTGAAGAAACCCAAAATGATAATGATAGTCGAAAAATTACTGATGTTTGCTATATCCACACCTGACAGCAGTTCAGGAAGAAAGAGAAGCATACATAGGAGCGTGAAAAGAAAGCGCTTTGCCATTAAGCGCCCATTGTATGGGAGTATCTTTAACGTGAAGGGCTCGCTCTCCGCCTGCTCAATGATGGCGAGCAGAGGAAGGGTGTTATCAGGTTGGCAAGCCTGTTCGCGTCTGCCCGCCAAACGCTTTTGGTACGCTCGCCTGAGAGAATAGGCATAAATCAGGATGCCCAGCGAGAAAAGCAGAAGCCCGAAAGTCGCGATGGTGAAGCCATTGACCTCGGTCCGCTTCTCCCATAGGAACTTCCCTCTCAACCAGAGGGCGACAAGGTTCAAGGTTATGAGTCCTAGATGCGCACCAAAACGTACCTTCATGGACGAGCTTGATTGAGGATTCTTGATAGTTGTGACCATAATAGGCCTCCTTACCGTAAAACGGGACCAAATAATCCCTGTTGCGCGGTCATGTCCCACAGCCGGGTCTCGCCGTCGTTGAGGCACGCTACCAAGTAGCGAGCATCTGGTGACCAGGAGAGCGTGATAATGCTGCTGGGTAAGTGAGCGAATACCTTGACGGTTTCACCGGTTCGTGCATGCCAGATACGCAAATCACCTCGATAACCAGCCGAGGCGACATACTCACCGCTCGGAGAGGAGGCGACGGCCTCCAAACTGAACTCGTGCTCTTTATAGCTCAGGACAGGTAGTCGTTCTTTCACTTCAAATATTTGAGCCGCCTTCATTCCAAAATTCGCGATCACAAACCGCTCGCTCCCACCAAGCCACATCGCCCCCGCATACTTATTATTTATATAGGGGAGATCAAAGGTAACGCGGTAGGTCGCAACACGTCGAGCCGTAGCGCATTCCCAGATATAAATGGCTCTAGCATCGCTATCATTGAACTCTTCGGGGTCAGCAACCCCAGAGAGATAGCGTCCATCTGGCGAGAGATTGAGCGCGGCATAGAGCTGCTGCATCTTACCATCCCCTGTATACATGGCAAGCCCTTCACCTGTAACAACGTCAATGGCTCGCGCCATCACCGTGCGGTCATTGTAATCACTGCCACTGACATAAATACGCTGCCCATCAGATGACCAGGCAATATCTTGTGGATAGAATCGTTTAATGTTAAGAGGAAGCGTACGCGAAGCACGACCAGTAATGGCGTTCCATATCTGAATCTGCCCGGTCCCCTCGGCGGTCGTCGCTAGATAGCGCCCATCTGGCGACCAGGTCACGCCATTTACGTTTGTATCGGCGAGCGTGTATACTATTGCCCTACGTCGCACATCCCACAGCTTGACACGGCCTTGCATGCTTGTATGAAGCGCGATATATTTGCTATCTCTTGACCAGATATACTGCCAGGCTTGAAGCCCGGTAAAACGCTGAGAAATTTCGTGGGCATATTGCCAGAATCCATAGCCCGCGACCGCAAGCGTACCAGCCGACCATAGCCCTGCAAGGGCAGTGCGACGTGAGAGTTGAACTGGAGTCGCCTTAACTGCAAGAGGCATAGAGTTTTCTCGACCACCTTTTCTTTTTTAGCGCAGAGTTTAGCATACTTATGCCTATTCCCGCTGTGATGCTGCTCACGATTAAGTTCAGGCAATCCATCCAGATCGCCGAAAGCGGGTAGTCATCAAGGTGACTACCCGCTTTCGGCGGCTTCGGCCTACTCTTTTTTCTGAAAACCTGAACACACCAACGCGACCCACTACTCACGCAACATTGTTTTTCGCATAAGATCCTAGAGGGCATAACCTTCGTGTTGAAGGAGCCAGCGTTTACGCTCCAGCCCGCCCGCGTAGCCTGTAAGCGAGGCATCGGCACCTACGACGCGATGACATGGCAGGACAATCGCCACAGGGTTCAGCCCATTTGTGCGACCAACGGCGCGAGAGGCGGTAGGCTTGCCAAGCGTTGCCGCGAGCGCACCGTAGGTCCAGGTACTCCCGACAGGAATCGTGCGCAATGCCTGCCATACCTGCTGCTGGAAGTGCGTGCCACCTGTGTTGACGGGTATATCGTCCAGGCTCGACAGGTCGCCATCCAGATAGCGGCGAACCTTACTGGTAAAGCCATGTGGATCAGCGAGTGTTTCCAGACTTACGGAGCCATAGCGCCGCTTCAGGAGCAGCATCATGCGCTGCTCGTAATCCGAGAAGTCAAGCGAGCAGAGTTGTCCCCCATCCTCTACCAGTACTATCGTTCCAATCTCTGATTCCAGCGTATCTACATGCAAGCGCTTCATGATACTCCTTCTCTTTCTTTGGTGCCGCTGCTGAAGCGACGCGGCTACACATGTACCACTTTCTTGTTCCGTAGGTTTATCATAGCGCATCGCATAGGTTCGCGCTGGCGGTTTTCGGACAATATCGTCAAAGGCTCTCATCTCAGGCTGTGTTGACAGGGCTGGCTAGCTTGCTTTTGGAGCTGAGATCTAGTAGCCTTGTTCATATAAATAGCCCAACTATTTCTTTGAGGGAGAATAAACAATGCAAGGCATTATCGATAAATTGGCGCTCATATATATTGTGGGTGGACGTATTTTAAGCACACGTTCAAAGGGGAAGGATACATATTATCTACCAGGGGGCAAGCGCGAAGGAGCGGAGACGGATCAGGAGACACTAATCCGCGAGATAAAAGAGGAGCTTACGGTTGATATTCTACCAGAGACAATAGAATTTGTGGGGCAGTTCGAGGCCCAGGCCCACGGGAAAGCCGAAGGCATGATCGTGCAAATGCGCTGCTATAGCGCTCAGTTTAGCGGAGAGCTACAAGCAGCCTCTGAGATCGAAGAGGTCGTCTGGCTCAGCTACACCGACCGCGCCCGAACCTCACCCGTTGACCAGATTATCTTCGATTACCTGAAGGAAAAGGGGTTGTTGGTATAGGTCACTTTTGGGATTCTATAGGGACAAAATCAAATATGTTTTCAAACGCCCTTCAGTTATACTAGAGAAGCTTTAACAGGTTTTACTGATCATCAACCTGCCCCAAATGAAGATTGTTTCCAGGTGAAGTCCAGCATTCCCGCCTGGAAGATGTTCTCTACTCGCCCGCAAGGCTGAGTGGAAGCATTACGGGTCGCCTTTATGAATGACCTGTAAGGGATAGCTCTTGCCGTGAGTTTGCGCGAGGACTTCCCTATCGCAGCATCTCAAGCACGAGTTCTGGATAGCCTTGTCCCTCTTCAAGGGACAAACCGCACCACATCCGTAACCGATCACGACCGAAAGGCATACCGTGACTGGCATCAAATTCCAGACGGCCGAGCATCCTGCCCTCAGCGACCTGCTGAGCAATGGCGGGGTTCGCAAGGAACGCTGGGAACCCATCAAGGGCATGGAGTGGACCTCCCTTGCGCCCTTCGATACCCGAGAAGGGCAGGCCCACATCCTGAAGGTCGGTGACATGTGGCTCGCCCTCATCGCCCCCGCTTCGGGCAGGTGCCTCTACCTCGACCTGAACGCCGTGGGAGAGGGCCTTCCGCGCAAGAACTCGGGACAGGGTGTACGCGCCAACAACTTCCCAAAGCGCGAAGGGACCCAGGCGAGCTATCGTGCGGAGATGTGCGACAGCCCCGAGGGCTTCGTCGCTCAGCTGTACTGGTGGGAGAACGGCGACCACACGGTCCGCCTCCTGATAGCAGAGAACGTCGCCGCCGTCGTCGAGTGTCGGAAGGCCTCCACGTACAGCGGCGATCAAACGCCGGGGAAGCTCACGCTCTCTTCGCAGGAAGGCTACGAGCAAGTGCGACGCACCTTCCCGGGCGAGATTCCTCTGAACGTGGAGGTGCGGAAAGACCCGCGACTGGCACACTTCACATGCGCCAACGCTGACACTCTGTGCGTCAGCGGGGTCTTCCGCACGCAGTGAGTGATGTGGAGCGCACACGCAGGGCACGGCCATCTGGCCGCGCCCTGCGCGCTTTTGTAGGGAGAAATAGCTCCTGGCATGCGCTTGTTTCAGGGCGGTACAGGGAAGAAATATATTTACTTTCAAGTGCAGTTCAGGTACACTAGAGGAGCATTAACAGGTTCTTACTGATCATCAGCCTGGCCCAATGAAGATCGTTCCAGGTGAAGTCCAGCATTCCCGCCTGGAAGATGTTCTCCACTCGCCATGCGACACTAGCAAGGCCGAATGGAAACATTGCTGGGTTGCCTTAATGAGTGACCTGCAAAGGGATGGCTCTTGTCGTGAGTTTGCGCGAGGAACTTCCTATCGCAGCATCTCAAGAATGAGTTCTGGATACATCTTGTCCTCCCTCCGGAGGACAACCCGCACCACATCCATAACAGCCCGATCGGAAGGAATACAGTCGTAATGACTGGCTTCAAGATGCCCGCAGAGGTCTTTCCCAACGAGGAATGCGCCTACAGGCACCTGCTGGGCAGCATCAGCAAGGAGCGCTGGCGGCCCTTCACGGGCCTGTCCCAGACCACTTACGCGCCCGTCAACACCCGGCAGGGACAGGGCCATGCCTTGAAGGTGGGCGACGGTCTCATCCTCGTCGCGGTGGGCAACTCGCTCTACCTCGACCTGAACCCCAGGGGAAGGGGAAATGAGAACCTCCCGTACACGAGGTCGGGGCGAGGAGTCATCATCAACGCCTCCACGTTGTTCAACACCCGAACACGTGGTATACGGTGAAGGTCTGGCCCGAGAGCGGCCACATAGGCATCCTCGCGGAACTGAACTGGCGAGGGAGCGACGGCGACCGCACGGTCCGCCTCCTGGTGGCGCCGGACATCGTCGTCGTCGCCGAGTGTGATGCCGACCCGCGACAGATCAAAGACGACACGACGTGGAGGCTCACCCTCCCGTGGGAATATGCCGAATGGCAGGCGCGAAACGCCTTCAAGGAATGGCTTCCTCGGAAGGCGAAGTCGTCGCATGACCCGCAACTGGCGTGCTTCAAGTGTGCCAAAACTCAGGTCATGAACGTCGGAGGGGTCCGCGACCGCCACGATGTGTGATGTGGAGCACAGGCGCAGGGCGCGACCAGATGGTCGCGCCCTGCGCGCTTTTTGAAAGAAGAATGAGCTGTTAGCATAAGCTTGCATAGGGCTAAATGATGTGCATGTCCGAAATCCGCTAGTCATCAGGACATAGATGGAGTATGATACAGGCAACATATGTTGGCGCGGGGCTTGTGCCTGCGCTGTGTTTGCTGGACTGGGCCTGGACCACTGATCGTCGTATAATTTCCAAGGATGAGGCATATGCAAGCAGCTAATATACCGAGTGTCAACGACACAGACTTTGATCTGCGCTATCGCGCGCTCCTCAGTCGGGACTCGCGCTTCGACGGTCGCTTCTTCACGGCGGTTACTTCAACGGGCATCTATTGTCGTCCGATCTGTCCCGCGCCGACTCCCCAGGCCCGGAATGTGCGCTTTTATACCAGCGCGGCGGCGGCTGAGGCCGCAGGCTTCCGCGCTTGCCGGCGCTGCCATCCAGAGGCCAGTCCCGGCTCGCCCGATTGGAATGTGCGCGCCGACCTTGTGGCTCGCGCCCTGCGCCTGATCGCGGATGGTGTGGTGGATAACGAAGGCGTGGCAGGTCTGGCGAGTCGTCTGGCGGTCAGCGAGCGCCATATTCACCGCGAGCTTACAGCCGAGGTCGGCGTCGGCCCCCTCGCCCTGGCACGCAGTCGCCGGGGACAGGTCGCGCGCCTGCTCATCGACCAGACGGACTTGCCCCTGACTGAGATTGCCTTTAGCGCGGGCTTCGCCAGCGTGCGCCAGTTTAATGACACGATGCGCGAACTCTTTCACTGCGCGCCCTCGGAATTTCGTCGTCGCAGGATTGTCGCCGGGAGCAGTGGCGGCAAGCTGACATTGCGCCTGCACTATCGCCCCCCCTTCAGCGCCGAACCGCTCCTCGACTACCTGGGGAAGCGAGCACTTCCCGGCGTAGAAGAGGTCGTGGATGGTCGCTATCGCCGAAGTGTGGCTTTGTCTCGCTCGCGGGGTATTATCGAATTGACCCCGCACCCGGAGGCGAACGCCATCCAGATTCGCCTCACGCTCGACACCCTGGAAGATCTGAATACTATCGTCCAGCGTTGCCGCAACCTCTTCGATCTGGACGCTGATCCCGCCGCCATCTCGACGATTCTGGGGGCGGATTCACTACTCGCGCCGCTTGTCGAGGCGAATCCGGGCTTACGCATCCCTGGGGCCTTTGATGGCTTTGAACTCGCGGTTCGCGCCATCCTTGGACAACAGGTCTCGGTCGCGGGGGCTCGGACGCTTGCTGGACGCGTGGTCAAAGCCTGTGGCGAGAGCCTGCCAGAAGAGGGCGGCACGCTTACGCACTACTTCCCAACGCCAGAGCAATTGCTTGCGGGTAGCCTGGACGGCCTGGGTATCACAACTTCGCGGATAGAGGCACTCAAAGCCCTGGCTCGCACCATACAGACAGGCGAGATTATGCTCGACCGGGGCGCGGACCGTGAGCAGACCGTTACCCGGCTTCAGGCGCTACCTGGCGTAGGACCCTGGACGGCATCGTATATCGCAATGCGCGCCCTTGGCGATCCCGATGCCTTCCCCGTCACGGACCTGGGATTACGCCGCGCCTTCGAGCGACACGATCTGCCTGCCAGCCCGAAACATATCGCGGCCCGCGCCGAGTCCTGGCGGCCCTGGCGCGGCTACGCCACGCATTACCTCTGGCACACACTCGCTACACCCGAAACGCCAAAACAATAAAAAGAAGCAGAGGCCCCGCGTAGAGCGCGCGGGCCTCTGCTTTCGTGGTAAACGCTAGGACCAGCTTTCCCAGCGCACCACCTCATCAAATGGCTTGCGCCCATTCTTCTTAGGAGGCTGAACATTCTCACGAGGCGCGGGATAACCAAACGAAAGGACCACATTCAAGTTCTGATCAGCGGGAACCCCGAGGGCCTCTCTGGCCTTCTCTGGATAATGCATCGAGGTAACGCACGAGCCAATCCCCAGATCCCATGCTGCAAGTTGCAGGTATGCGGCTGCCTGCCCCAGGTCGAACTCGGCAGACCCGCCGTCCGAAGTGACGAGCGCGATAGCGAAGGCGGCATCGCGCACATGCTCCGCGTACTTCCCGCCTTCCGCGAGCCTGCGTAGCCTCTCGCGATCACGCACAACAATGAAATACCAGCGTTGCAGGTTTCTTGAGCTTTGGGCTCTGCGGCCCGCATTTAAAATGGTGCGGATATCCTCTTCGGGTACTTCCCGCTGGCTATACTGCCGTGTAGCACGCTGCGTACGAATCAACTCGGCCACATGCGCGGGCTTCTGAATATCTGGCATGTTATACGCTTCTCCTATGACCATTTCAATGTTGTAAATCTTATTGAAGAGAACACATATGGCAGGCTCTTTATTTCGGTTCTGCTTACCGCTTCCAGATTTACTTCTTGAACTGGTTGCGAAGGCCCTGGATACCACGCTCGATAAAATCTGATTTCTGGCTATACACACCATAGAGCAACTCAGAGTAGGGAGCATAGCGAAGATAGAAATCCATACGCCGCCAGAATGTCGCGTCAGGCAAGCTCTTGTAGTGAGCAAGCACGAGCTCGACAAAGGCCCAACCATGCCCCCAATGTAGCCCCACGAAGTCCAGCGCGGCATCTCCAATCGAGACATCACCCCAGTCGATAACACCGGTCACGGTGCCGCGCTCAGGGTCACAGAAGATGTGCTCACAGCCAAGATCACGATGGATCAGGACAGGCTGGAAGAGGAAATTGGCATCATCGTCTAGAAAGCCCTCCCATAGCGCGCGTGCCCCCTCGCGTAATCGCTCGTCGAGCAGGGAGAAGACCTTAGCGCGTAGGTCATCATAGCGCTCGCGGTAATCCTGTCGCCATACCTCCTGCCATTGAGCGGGTGAGCGCTCCTCAAAACCAGTCGCGTTGGCGAGGGGAAAGCTATGTAGTTCGCTCAGGAAGGTCGCGATGGCGGGGGCAAGCGCGTCGAGGCGCGGGGGTGTGAGCGCGCTGGACGCGATCAGGGGCACGCCGTCTATCTTGCGATACCCCACAAAGGGGTAGCTATCGCTGTCCTGACCAAAATAGAGAAAATGGGGAATGGGCGTCGAGAGATATGGTTCAAGCGCGGGAAGCAAGCGCCTCTCCAACGAGAGTCGTACCATCACGTCGGCGCGCAGAGGAAAGCGGAAGATCAGTTCATCATTGACGTCCAGCACAAAGCTATCCCAACCAGCCGTAATCGGTCGCGCCGTCCTGACTTCAAGCTCCGGAAATTCACGCGCGATCACCTCTGTATAGTGAGCAAGATCCATAGCCACCCCTTTACTATAATGTTTTTTGCCTGACATTCAAAATCCATGATCAGGGTCATGACCTGGGTCCCGCGAAGTCGCGGCGAGTCTTCTCAAAGCAGGCGATATCGTTGCTGCCCCGACGCGGAATCTGGATCGTGAGCGTGGCTCGCCAATGGTAGTTCGCCTTACGGTAGAATTTGAGTAATGTGCGATGTGGAGCGAAGGCATCAAGCCGGATAGCGTCATAGTTCTCGGTCAGGGCATGTGTTTCTATACTCTTGAGGCACCATGAGCCAATGCCTTGCCCTTGCAGAGCAGGTAGCACAGCCAGGCGATGCAGGTAGATGGCCTGGGCATTCGGCTCCTCCCAGATATCGGGGCGATAATAGGGAGGAGCCTGGGTATCGAGCGTAAACGTCGCGACCAATCCCGTCTCGCCCTCAACGGCGTAGACGCGCTGGTTCACGGTGGACTCACGCATCTGATCCAGAGGATAAGGAGGTACCCAATGAGAGAGGCCGAAGCGATCGCGCATATCCTCCCCACACTTGCGTAACAGCTCATGCAATTCGTCAACTTCTTCTGGCTTTATCTGCCTGATGCTTAGCATGAGCATTCCCTCCTCTCATTATTCTCTCTCGCGCCGGGTATATGTTACCATATATCACCGCATTTGTATGCAATATCTAGAGACGAGGGAAACATCTAATTGTTACATTTTCTAGCTGTGAGTCCGGCGCGGACCGAAGCGCCGCGCCTATTTATAGAGAGCCCTTTAGAGTTCGATTGTTCCCTTGAGTGGACGTTTGAAGTAGTGGAACGGCGTCCAGTTTCCACAAGGCTCCCATTGCTCCGCCATCATCTCCTGAATAATGGCGTTACGGTTGAGTCCAACACGGCGCACATATTCCCATTTACGAGCCTCCTTAAGGTCCCACGGGCGTTGACAGTAGAGCGCCAAGGCGGCAACGTCGAGGAGTTCCCAACCAGCCTTCCCCGCCTCTCTCAGAATACCCATCTCGTCGAAGGCTGTCGCGCGAAAGGTGCGATACTGAGTCTTCCCCCCGGCAGTTCGCTCATGGGCCATCACGCGCTCTTCCGCGTATGCCTCTGGCGGCCCAAATGCCTCAAGTGGTGACTCCCCACTCTCGGCTATGTGACTCTCAACTTCAGCGACGATCTCACTAATCTGTTTGCTTTCCAGGCCGTAGCGCTGTAAACAGGCCGAAAGTTCCTCAATATAGGCATCATGCATCATGCTATTCCTCTCCTTTTTGATCGATCAGATTCACAACATGCTTAGAGAAAAGCATCCACTCTCCCGCTTGCTCCTCGAAGGTCCGTTGACCCTGCTCAGTCAGGGCGTAATATTTGCGCCCTGGCCCTTGTTCGCCGACAGCCCACCGGTTTGTGACCAGGCCTGCCTCTTCCAGGCGCGCCAGGAGTGGATAGAGAGTTCCCCCCTTGATATGCCCCAGTCCCGCTTGTTCCAGTCTTTGCGTGATGGCGTATCCATAGTATTCGCCATTGGCAAGCACTCCCAGGACACAGAGGTCGAGAACTCCGCGCAGCCACTGCGTTCTTCTTTCTGTGTTCATATCTAGATAGTAACACAATCTAGATAGTATTACAACCTAGTTGGTGGCAAATATTGAGAGCGAGGGTAGGAAGCCTACACTACCCCTCCCAGGTATTGTGCGTTCCGTATACATCGGTTAAATGTGGTCTATTGGCACATTCTGGGCCGATGTGGTTTACTGTGATATGGGTTGTGAGGCGCATAGCGGGAGCATACCCATGTCAGATTCACAATATGGTATCGCGAGCGTCTTGCGCTTGCTGACAATATGACTGGTCCATGTAAGGAGCAATATTTTATGAGTATAGAGCAGCCTGTGAGGCTAACTGAGCTTGCGAGTTGCGCGGGGTGCGCGGCGAAGATTGGGGCGGATATCCTGGCGCAGGTGGTGCGTCCCCTGCGCCAGCGGAATGTGCCAGAGAATCTGCTGATCGGGTTAGGGGCGATAGACGATGCCGCCGTCTACAAGGTCAACGAGCGGCAAGCCATCATCAGTACCGCCGACTTCTTTCCGCCAGTAGTGGACGATCCCTATACCTTTGGTCGAATCGCCGCCGCCAACGCCCTGAGCGATGTCTACGCGATGGGTGGACGGGTACTAATGGCGATCAACCTTGTGGCATGGCCTGAAGGACTGGATACGGCGATCCTGAGCGAAGTATTGCGCGGCGGGATGGATATTGTCGAGCAGGCAGGAGGAGCCATCGCGGGTGGACATTCTATCGCCGATGAGGAGCCAAAGTATGGCCTCGCCGTGACCGGGATGGCTGATCCTGAACACCTGCTGACCAAGGGAGGCGCGAAGCCTGGCGATATCCTGATCTTGAGTAAGCCGCTGGGAACGGGTTTGATGACCACTGCTCAGAAGCGCGGCGTTGTGCGCGAGGAGGATATGGCGGCGGCGATTACCTCCATGACAACGCTTAACCGGCGCGCCAGTGAACTGCTGGTCGAGGCTGGCCCCCTGGTGCATGCCGCGACAGATATCACGGGCTTCAGCCTGCTTGGGCATGCCTGGGAAATGGCGACTCAGAGCCGGACAAGTATGCGCTTCGACTTTGAGTCCCTTCCCTTGCTTCCCAATGCACACTATTACGCCGAAAAGGGCACCATCCCAGGTGGAACGGCGCGCAATGAGCGTTCCGTAGGCAGCTATACCCGAATCAGCGAGCGGCTCGCGCCCTATACGCGCGCGATCCTCTTTGATCCTCAGACTTCCGGGGACTCTTCGCTTCCATCGATCCCGCGCTCTGGTCCAAGCTCTCGGAGCAAGACGAGGTGCCCTTCCGCCGCGTAGGTGAGGTCACCGAACTGGTTGACGATCCCGCGCATCTGATCCTTCGCGTCGAATAACGCGGATGTGAAGGCATAGCATGAGGTATCCCATGCCTGAACTTTGAAAAACGCTCCTTGCTTTTCAGCATAGAATGTTTTATGCTTATGCTCTGCAATAATATCCTTCCAAGAGGTCTGGTTCGCCTCTGGGAGGCTTTATCACCTGAACTGATCGCATGTTGAAAGCACGCGGAGATTGGGGAGATAAAGGGAGTCGTCGCATGCGACTCTAATCTAATAGAGAATCATCATTGCATAAAATAGGGATACGCTCATGGTATGCCTGTGCCAGATCTTCACTTGCTATTCGCACCCGGAAGGGGCGAGTGGTTTATGAGGCTCTGGACGAAGTTCCATCCTCCAGGTGGTCTATCTTGATCGCCTGCCCGAGCAGGAAGAAGGCAAGGATGAGTGACAGGAACAACAACGGCCCGATCACGCCGGAGGACGTCGAGCTGGTGGAGAGCCTGGTGAGCGCGATCAAGGAGTCCCTCCAGAAGGGGAAGTCCTTCTCGGAGGCCTTCCCCCGGACTTCAGGATCGAGGTCAGTCGTGAGGGGGACTACCTGGTGGGGTCGTTCATCTCGGGCACCGAGAGAGGCAACCACCTCTATGAAGTCCTGGTGGAGCGCCTGCACCAGGAGGACCTCAACCCGGAAATACGGCTCTTCAACCAGCTGGGAAGGCTGGTGTAGCCGTCCCTGACGTGCAATGAGGAAGGGGGAGTCGCCTGCGGGCGGCTCCCCCTTCCGCGTTTTGCTATCCTGTATGGGCGTTTAGAGGTGTGAGTAGGGGATATAGGACGAACAGGTGTGTTGGGAGTAGGAGATTCAGGTAGGAAAAAGAGGGATTAAGCCCCAAAAGTGCGAAACACTTGTACAATAAAACATTTGCCCGTACAATAAAAGTAGGTAAAAATAGGAAGTGCTTCTCCCACTGTTGCCCAGTGTGCAGGCATTCTTATTTAATATATGTATGTAATTTTTAAGGTCTTATGCGAAAAACAACATACTCAGGTTTTCGCATAAGACGTAAGAATATGTACCTCTTCAGGTAGGAGATTTATCGGCGCGTAAGCGCTTCGCAAGAGCATAGGGTATAGACAGACTCGTCTATGATGGCTCGAACCGCAGTCAATAATTGAGTAAGCTGTCATTAGACTGGGAGCAATGCCCGAATGCTGCGCAATAGAAGTGTGGTGGAACTGATATCGCTGTATCAGTTCCACCACACTTCTATTGCGCAACAAACAAGCGCTGATGACGAGAATTTCTCAAGGGGTACAAAGTCACGATACCTGCATGGGGCACTCTAAGGAAGGAGATTCTATATCTAATTATGCCTGAGCAAGTACGTAGAATCATATTTCTCTTTCTAGGGATCAATCTACTCATTGTCGCTTACGTCTTCTTCCATCCGTTCGGTGAGTCCTATCGCTATATTCAGCTCACCACGTCATTGCTTGGGGGCCTGCTTACCTGTGTGTTTGCTCTCAGGCAACCTAAAAAGGGTGGGTGGGAACAAGAGCCCTGGCTACAAAATGAGCGTGGGGCCTGGTTTTTAGTCGGGCTCGGCTTGATCCTGTGGGGCTGCGGCGAGGCCGTCTGGCGCTATAATGAGGCGACCGGCGTAGACCAGTTTCCCTCGTACGCCGATCTCGGCTATGTCTGGCTCCCAATCTGCTGTTTTGTCGGCTTTCTCTTGCTGCCATCGCCGGGTGACGATAAGCAGAAGCGCTTTCTCGTTTTTCTTGATAGCTTAATCGCGATGGGCGCGCTGCTGGCTATCGGCTGGTATCTGCTTCTGGGTGCACTGGCACAGGACCCCGAGACGACGGGTTTGAGCAAGTTTCTAGGTCTATATTATCCTACAACCGATGTCGCTCTGATTAGTTGCCTTATTTTCTTGTTACTACGGGGTCAGGGGCGTGTATATCAGGCAATGGCCCGGCGCTATAGTCTCTTCACACTCGGGATTGGGTTATGCTTCTTCTCCTCTGGAGATTTCCTTTTTAATCTGGAGCAGCAGGCGGAGAAATTGGCAAATGGAAATTTGCCCGATTATCTCTGGCCTATCGGACTGGTCACTATCGCTATGGCTGGCTATCTGCGTTATGCCCTTCCTATGACCTCGGAAGAAGTTTTGGGAAAGAGGCAGCAGAGGACTCTAGAGCGCAGGAGCCTGGGGTTGGCACAACTTATCCCATACGCGCTGATCGCGCTGCTATTCATAGCACTGGCTGTCAATGTGCTCTCCTTGGATGCGGGGCAGGTTAGTATTCGCCCGGTCTTTATGATCGTGACGATCATTGTTGTGGCTCTGGTCGTTCTGCGTCAGATTCTTACCATTCGTGACAACGAGCGGTTGGCAGCCTTACAGGCACAATCCATCAAACAGATTGAGCAGCAGGCCCGATTAATCACGGAGCGCAATATTGAGCTAGAGGAGGGCATCGCCCACCTGAAGGCAGTTCAGACCAGCCTGGCAAATGGCAATTTGCGCGCGCGCGCCCAGCTCAAGCAGGGAGTGCTCTGGGATTTGACCGGCAGCTTGAATCTGCTGGCTGATCGTCTGATGAAGCAGGGGCAATCGACTCGCTATATTGAGCAAATGAAGATCGCGCTTGATGATTTGAGCCAGGAGGTTGAGCGTGTGCGGCGCGGTGCCGCGTTCCAGCTTCCAGCCTCTTGCCGGAATATTCCAGAGATTTTGCCCTTGGTCTATGCCCTCGGTCTGCAAAAACTTTCCCCCCAGCAGCCCCAGCGGCAACCTACCCAAGGCCCGCCAAATCCCGGTAGTAACCCTGGATTTGGCCGAAAGTAAATGGCGCAGGCTAAAGCGCCATGTCCGCTAAATGAAAAAGGGATGGTGTCGCAGCAGAACAATGCTGCTAAATATAGACACCATCCCACTTGACGTTAGTCGGGTAAGCCAGTTATTATGTGGGCATCCAAGTAATCAAAGGCGGCACAAACGTGGATCTTGAACAGGTTGGGCATCTTATCAGTGGGCAACTGGTGCGGGCAACGAGAGCCCATCATCGCGTGGGTGACTGCATGCTCAGGCAGGTGGGGCTGCACGCAGGTCAGGAGTTGTTGTTACTTACACTTGAGGACAAGGGAGGGATGACCCTCTCGATGCTTGCGCGTAAACATAACCTGGATCTCTCAACGATCAGCAAGGTCGTGCAACGTATGGAGCGAGCCGGATTGGTCGAGCGTTGCCCCGACGCAGAGGACGCTCGCGCCTCACGCGTCCATTTGACCGAACGGGGGCGTGAACTATGTGTACCGGCACGCCAGGTATGGCTCGATACCGAAGCCATGCTCATCAAGGGATTGAGCGAGCCTGAACGACTACTGCTGCATCGCCTGCTCTCGACTGTCGCAGCTAATCTGGAAGAAGGATAGCCCCTTTCTATCTACTAGATGCCTCAGACACAGAAACGTAAAGTTTCTTTTTTTTATGCAAATACTTGGACATGCAACAAAATATAACCTCGGTGGGTCCGGGGTAGTGAGAAGGAGAAGAGTATGTTGATTGTGGCCTTTACGGGAAGCTTACGCGAGAAGTCATTGAACAAGGGAATCTTACGCGAAGTGCGCGAGATGTTGCCAGAGGGGGTCGAGTTTGAGGTCCTCGCGCCAGAAGAATTGCCTTACTATAACATGGATCTGGAGGCCAACGAGCCAGAGGCTGTAAGCGCTTTCAAGGCGCGGATACGGCAAGCGGACGGAGCTCTCATTGTGACACCAGAGTTTAACGGCGGTATGCCCGGCGTGCTCAAGAATGCTCTCGACTGGGTATCACGTCCCAGAGAGACTTCACCGTTGCGGGGTAAGCCGACAATCATCACCGGGGCTGGTGCCGGAGGCGGGACCGCGAGTGCTCAGGCTCAATTACGCCTGGCGCTTGGTCGCTTCGGTGTCAATGTGTTGGAACAGCCTGTGGTGCATATCGTTAAAGCCTGGGAGAAGTTCGACGCCGATGGAAATTTGCAGGATGAGGAGACGCGAGCGAATCTGCGCGCCCTGGTGCTAGCCCTTATCAAAGCTGTAGAGGAGCAGAGCGCGATAGCTACAGCATAATTATATAAGACAATCGGGCGCACTTCCACGTTAGGAGTGTGCCCAACCAGGAAAAAGCTTTATCAGGTATTTGTAGGAATTCAATATTTACCATTATCTTATAACTGAGTATAATATGATGCATAATAAATATTTATTGAGAGGTACTCTATGTTTGTCGCCAATCCTGCACGTGCGATTAAAGGGACCATCAACGGCATAATTACTGCATTTGTAAGCGGACCTCGGAGGGTGTTCCTGTATGCTGCTCTCTGGGTTCTCATGGGAGCCTCTTGTGGCTTAATCGGTCTAGGGAATACATTAGGATTTTTCAATGTAGTTACTGGCTTCTTCTTCATCGTAGCCGGGCTTTTACTGGTTCTGGCGGTGGTCAAGTATATTTTGTGGAGAAGAAATGGCTTGCGGGAAACGCTGCCTGATGGAACGGTCCTGGTGGCGATAGCGCACAATGATGCACAGCCAGGAAGTTCTTATGCTCCCCCAGGAAGTAGAAACTCATATGTCCTACCTATCGCGCCAGTCGCTACCGCCAGCGAGCCTGTCACGTTACTCTGTCCAACTTGCCAGAAAGAACTCAATTTTCAGGTAGCTAGCCTACAAGCGCGTAAGAGCAGGCGTCTCAATTTGCTCCTGATCGCGCTGATTACCTTCCTTATCGGGCTGGCAATTAATGTCTTTTTTAGCCCTCTCTTCCCTCTCGCGAGCCAGGGCTGGGTATTTTGGGTTCGTCTGGTTGGCTATGTCTTCCTTTTTATTTGTGGCATCTATATCTCAGGCTTTTTTCAGTACACTGGTGTAAGCGCTGGAAAGCTCCCTCTATATCATTACATGCAACCTGTTCTCTCCGCTAACCTGGAGGCATATCGCGAACAGCAAAAAGCGAACGCATATGGACAGAGCCAGTTCTAGCATGTAGCGCGTACAACACATTGTTCGAGGTCAGACTTATTGGTCCTTATAGGAGGACCACGGACAATGCCTGTTAAGATAAGGCCAGTATTATGCTATAATAATATGGTCTAAAAAGAACTGGAATCCTCTGTTGGTGTGGTTGCGCGAGGCGGCCTTTTCGCCTCTCGTTGCATCTCATGCAAGAGAATTTCCAGTTATCAACAGTCTCGTAGAGAGGAACTGCCATGCCGGCAGATTTCCCCAGGGAAGAGTTCCCGCTGAGCTGGTCTCAGGAGAAGATTGACCGCATCAAGGCTGCCCATGAGGCGGCTGCGGTTCTGCTCGCACAGGGGTTGCTCCAGGGGCTGGTGGAGCTCACGCTCCCGGACCCGTACCAGAAACCCAAGGAGCTTTCCAAAGTGGGGCACAAGGCCGTCTCTGTTCTGCGCGAGAAGGATCTACTGCTGGGCCTGGAGTGCCTCCTGCACGAGGAACGGCTGTATGCCCCGCGCCACCTGATTGACTCGGGGCGCGCCTTCGGGCTCTGGCTGACTGGCTTCGTCGAGGTGCAGAAGGGGTCACACCAGATCGAGCTGATGAAGGACGTCGTCCCTCCGGGACTCATGGGTATAGGGGTGGGTTTCAACCTCGTCAAACCTGGAGAGAAGCCCACCGCCTTCGCCCTGGCGGCGGGAGGCTACGGGCTGGTGCCCAAAGCATGACGTTCCTGGCTGTTGCGCACAGGGGAGGTTGGTCGCTCTGCCTACACGGCAGGCCGCGACCAACCTCTTCTCCGTTCATTCCCAAATGACTATTAGTACAGGTGGGTCTTAATCCATAGGTAGACGCATGTATCTAGTTCTGCCAGAACGGAAGCGCAGCGCTTTAGACTGCGCCGTGCTCTCCTGCGCTACCCCCTCCCACAATACCGTACTCACCATGCTCAACATCTGCCATGCGGCGCTCGTAGAGGTCTATTTTGGCGCGGATGGCGGTAGAATAGCGCTCAGTTTCCCTCAGATGTTCCTCAATGCGATCCTGATGTTGCTTGAGCAGAGCCATACGTTCGGGCATGGTCTGTTCCCCCTGATGGAGAAGCATGGTATAGCGCTTGATGTCGCGTATAGGCATGCCTGTGGCACGCAGGCACTTAATAAAGTGAATCCAATTGACATGCTCCTGGGTATACAGGCGATAACCATTGGCATCGTCGCGCCCAACCTGAATTTGCATCAAGCCCGCGCGCTCATAATAGCGCAGAGTGTGAGGAGTTAGCCCGGTTAACTCCGCCATCTGCTGGATCGTTAAACCACCCTCTATATTCTGCGGCTTTTCTAGCATAATACCTTTCTCCCGTTTAACTATCGCTGAGAGCAATGGCTAAGGCGTCACTTTCCTATGCACTATCATATAGCTTAGAGTGCGCTCTAAGTCAAGGTACTTATAATAGGCACGCTACTCCAGGTGGGAAACGTTGGCGGTCTTCTCCTCGATATTTGCTCGCGCCGCTTTGTGCTTCGCTTGGGGCATGCCGTAGGTTGCGGGAATCTCCCCGTCCGGAATAGGCTGAGCAAAACGCCAATGCCTCATCCACAACGTCAGTGGGATCAAGAGCAGCAAGACAATGAGCGAGGTCCATTGGGCTTGCTTGAGCCCCCAATCCAGCGTAAAAAGAGGCACGATGGCATTCGCACGGGCAAAGAAGGCCAGAAACTGGGTAATGGCATAGCCACCCAGATAGATGAGCAAACGCGTACCGGGGCGGCGATACCATCGGGCCAGCAGCAGAAGTATTCCAATCAGGAGAAGGTTGAACAGGATCTCGTAAGCGGCAGCCGGTTGTACCGGGACATGGCAGGTGCCTGCTTCCAGATTCTGACACGCCCAACTGGCTGGATTATCATACACCGTAGACCAGGGAAACGTGCTGGGATAGCCAATGATATCGCCATTAATGAGATTACCGATTCGCGCGAATGGCTGGGCGCACGCGGCAAAGAGAGCGCCTGCATCAAGCACCACCAGGGGATTTAGCCGCTCTTTCAGGGCTCGCCAGAACAGCACCGGCACGATCAGAAAAACCGCACCGTAAAACGCCATGCCGCCTTCCCAGGTTGCCAGGATACGCTGGGGTTTCAGAAGGTAATCCTGCACCAGATTGGGCTGCTGGATGACAAAATAGAGACGCCCGCCAACAATACCAGCCACGATGCACCACCAGAGCATCCGATAGATCTTTTCTTCTTTGAGGCCCTGGCGCTCGGTATACTTGCGAATCAACCAGAGGCCCATCACAATGGCGACAACATACATCAGCCCATACCAACGCACAGCCAGCGGACCCACGGAGAAGAGGACCGGGTTAATATTCAGATGGATGTATGGATCGATTTGAATCCATCCCCAATTGATGAGAAACGCAAGAGGAATTGAGATACGTTCCATCGTTCACACTCTTTCGCCAGGGGAACACCGCTCTTCGGCTTCCCCTCAATTTCAGTCAAAGCATCTTGCATGCAAACTCACAGGCGTTGAAGAAGACCATGCTGCTCACACCCAGAAACAGGTCAAACAGGACAACACTGCTTGCCAATGTCAGCATAAAGCGCCACAACGTCCCCCGACGACCAGAGGACATTCGCTCATGGGAGGCTCGCCGCCAGCACTCCAGGGAAGCCAGCCCCACCGCCAGGGTGACGAACAAGAACGTCAACGGCCAGTTCCAGGATAGCAGAGTCGTGCTCCAGTTCACCCGCACCCCCACCAAACGAGCAACCAGCGCCACCAGGACGAAAACGGCAGCCAACAGCATGCTCCGTTGCGCCCTGGTTCTCATGCGCACCGCGAGGAATCCTGCCAGCGGAAGCAAGAGTGCCGCCAACCCACTGCCTCCAAGCACAAAAGCGCTGAAGAGGGTCAAGGTAAAGGAAGAGGTGTGGGCAAACAGGGGCTCCACAATGGCTGTGGTGCTGATGATACTCAAGGCATAGACCAGTCCAGGCAAGAGTAGAATTCCTCCTCGCAAGGCATGGGGATGCATTTCTCTGGCCCAGGCTTCGGCAAAGGCGGCAGGATTGGGACCAACAACAATTTCCAGAGATTTTCCATCCATCGCTGCCTGGAAAAGGTGGTGCTCTAATTCCAGTCGCATCTCATTGCTGTGCTCCTGGGCAATCCCTCGCAGCTCCCAGTACCTCCCACATGCCTCACCGAGGTCGGAGATCTGGCTGCGGATGGGCTGATCGAGGATCAACATCAGCGTGTGCTCCTTTCAAAATCTGTGAAACGGCCTGGGCAAAGCTGTCCCACTCAGCCTGCCACTCAGCCAGTTGTTCGGCTCCTTTGGGGAGAAGACGATAATATTTGCGCGGAGGGCCATCCGTTGAGGGGACAAGATATCCTTCCAGGTAGCCACGCTGTTGCAGACGGCTGAGAAGAGGATAAATACTGCCTTCACTCACCAGCGAGAGCCCTTGCTGGGCCAGGCGTTGGACCATCTCGTAGCCATAACAGGGCCTCTGAGCAATGGTGGCTAGCAGACACATATCCAACGTGCCCTTGAGCAATTGGGTCAAGTGTGCCTCCACGAAGGTCTTCCTTTCACTATCTTGCAGTACATTATACTGAAGCGAAGTATAGCACATCGTATCTTGTGCTGCAAGATAGTGAAAGGAACAACTGCCGTCGCGACCGTGATTACTTAGCCGACACTCAAGAGATGTGAGGCTGTGAATTAAATTTCTAAGGGAGTGGTGATTTGGAGTTTTCTGGCATACTGAACCTCTATGAGACAATTTGTATGGAATTTCTCAAATTGGCTATCATCCCTATTGACTTTGAGCGCACTCTAAGGTGTAGACTGCTGCCTATGAGTGAAGAACGACAGGTCCAAAACCTGCCGGTGTCCTACAAACTACTAATTAGGAGAGGCATACTTTCATGAAATTAGGATTACAGGTTCCGGTTTTTACATTTCCGCAAGGTCAGGAACACCTGGGCGACACGTTTGGCCTCATCGCTGAAAGGGCCGAGCAGGTTGGACTGTATAGTTTTTGGGTGATGGACCATTTTTTCCAGATCGCGGTCTTTGGTCCGCCTGAGCAGGAGATGCTTGAAGGATGGAGCGCTCTAGCATTTGCGGCTGGTCGCACAAAGCAGATCAAACTTGGTACGATGGTCACTGGCATCACATATCGTCATCCTGGTTTGCTGGTAAAGACCGCGACCACGCTGGATGTTCTGTCGAAGGGTCGAGCATACTTCGGGGTTGGCGCGGCCTGGAACGAGGAAGAGCATCAAGGGTTGGGTGTCCCTTTCCCACCTCTGAAGGAGCGTTTTGAGCGCCTGGAGGAGACATTGCAGATCGCGCATCAAATGTGGGCGGGGGACGAGACTCCATTTGAGGGCAAGCATTATCAACTTCAACGGCCCCTCAACTCGCCCCAGTCTGTGCAAAAGTCACACCCCCCGATCCTGATTGGCGGCGCGGGCGAGAAGAAAACTCTGCGCCTGGTTGCGAAGTATGGCGATGCCTGTAACTTCACGTTGCGCCTCGGCGCGGACGTTGTGGCTCACAAGCTAAACGTTCTTCGTGAGCACTGCGCTACTGAGGGTCGCCCCTATGAAGCCATTGAGAAGACGACCATCGATTCTTTCGCCCTGACTCGCGATGGCAGAAATGGCACGGTAAGCCCAGCGCAGGCCATTGAGAAGTTCGCGGCCCTGGCGGAAATGGGAATCGATCACGCCCTATTCAGTCTTCAGAATATCGCTGATTCTGAGCCATTTGAAGTCCTCAATAACATCGTGCCGGTGGTGGATAAGATCCCCGTCGCTGGTCGTTAAGCCTTATCTCAAGGATTGCTCCAGGCCCCACACTATCGAACGGCACCGATAATGTGGGGCTTGCCCGCTTAAAAAACGTTCGCATTGAGCACGACCTGGCTCTCTGGGGCGAGATTCAGGGGCTGGTGAGCATTGCCAGTGATGGTACAGCGTTCAATGGTTCCTCTACCATTTGTGATAGCCACTATCCCGCTCTGAAGCCCCTCGCGTATCTTGCAATAGCGGATGTTGGGTTCGCCAGAACTGGCGATGAGGACGTTGGCATGCGCATTGGCGAAGATATCGCAGTACTCGATGATGCCAAGCCCCTGCTCCTCGATGGCGACGCCATACCCCTGACCATCATGGATCTTGCAGAGGTAGAGATATGGTGTGCCACCTGTCGTGATACGAACGTTGTCACCAGCGTTGGCGAAGATATCGCAGTCCTGAAATGATCCCCTCCCCTTCTGCTGAATTTCGAGGCCGCTTCCTTCATTATGGTGCAACTTGCAGCGCAACAGAAGTGGGCTGCCCTGGTTAACAATCGCCGCCGCTGCTTTGGCATTATGGTGGAGTTCGCAGTCTTCGAGCGTCCCTCGGCCCCAGTCTTGTACCAGCAGGCCGTGTTGCTGGTTATAATGCAGGGTACAGTGGCGCAGAGTTGGATTACCATCTTCGGCGATATAGAGCCCATGCTGAGCGTGCCCGGAGATATCGCAGTATTCGATGATGCCCTCGGCCTTCTGGTAGACCGCGATCCCGCTGGCGGGACTATAGTAGATGTTGCAGTAGCGGATGGTGGGTCGCGTCCCCTCGCCATAGATGGCTACGCAGGTAGAGGACTCAGAACTAATTTCACAATTTTCGATGAAGAGTTCGCCTTCAGGGATATGCAGCGCGTTATAGCTCTCACCCTGCTCACCTACCTGACAACGAATAGTCAGGCCGCTTATGCTGGCATGCTCTGTTCGTATCGTAATTGTATGCTGGTCCTGGCTCTCAAGAATGATCTGCTCGCGAGGGCCATTGCCTATGATCTGAACATCCCTATCGAGTAGCACATGCTCGCTATAAACTCCCGCCCGTACCATCACCAGCGTACCCGGTGTCGCGTGCTCAATGGCTTCACTTATCGATGTGTAATCACCGTCACCCTCCTGCGAAACCACAAGTGTCTCCTGAAGCTTCATTGTCACATGTGGACGTGGCCCCAACGGTGGCGCGAATCCCTGACGGTTGGCCCGTAGCCGTTGGATGTTGCGCAATTCCTCAGCGACGGCGTGCGCGTCCTGGGGCCGTTTCGCCTCCTTCATCTCAAGCATCTGCGTAATGAGCGCCTCCAATTCAGCATTGCCCGGAGATTGCGTGTCCAGGTCGAGAGGCTGGAAGAGAAAGGGCGTAGAGCCAGGATTGATGCCGGTAATGGCATGGTGCAGGGTCGCGCCAAGGCTATAAATATCGGACCTGATAGTAGTTTGCATGCGCCCATACTGCTCAGGAGAGGCATAGCCGGGCGTGCCGAGACTAATAGTGTCCTTGGCTTGACCGGGCTTAAAGAAACGCGCGATCCCGAAGTCTATCAGATACAGATGATCGTTCGCGGCGAGCATGACATTATCAGGCTTGAGATCACGAAAGACGATAGGAGGCTGGTGAGCATGCAGGTAATCCAGCACGTCGCAGAGTTGCAGGCCAATCTGAATGGCGTCTGTTAGAGGAAGCTTGCCGTCAAGAGCGCTCGCGAGGCGCTTGTCCAGCGTCTCGCCCTCAATATAGTCCATGACCAGATACCAGCGCCCCCGCTCTTCAAAGTGGTCGTAAATGCGCGGCAGATGAGGATGATTGAGGCTCGCGAGCAGTTGCGCTTCATGCTTAAAGGAGGCGATGGCCTCCCGCGTCTCCTGGGGGTCGAGCCCACGCATGCCCATCTCTTTCACGGCACGGATGGCATTACCAAAGAGCGTATCCTCCATCTTGTAGACAGCGCCAAAGCCCCCCTGTCCGAGTTTCTCAAGGATGGTGTAGCGCTGTTTCAACTGGTGGGAGGTGGTAAGCAGGCCAGTGGCGGTGCTAGCATGGACCATCTGTGGCTGTCCACAGGAATAGCAGAAGCGGGCGTCGGAGCGGTTGGTCGCGCCACACTGATCGCAAAAGCGGGTCGAAGCTTCCATAGTCACGGTACTCTTCTCTCAAATAATATCAAGGCCTCTTCATGTGGCCTCTATATACAAGAACGTAGAGTTACGCGTTTGATATAAGCTTGTTATTCTCATCCTCCTCATGTATACTCAATGGCAACAAAAGGAGCGCTTTTTTCATTTTAAATCGATTGGTGCGAATAAAAATTGTTTGCTCGGTTCATTATGAAAAGAGTTTATTTGTGTTGTCTGAACATCGATCAAACATATGAGATGAAGGAAATATGAATGTATAACCCGTATGGACCACGGGGCGATAGCCAGCCACACACTCCACCGTTTGGCCCCCCCTACAGCCCAATGCAAGGACAACCTTACCCACAAGGACCTATGCAGCCCTATCCACAAGGACAACCTTACCCACAAGGACCTATGCAGCCCTATCCACAAGGCCAACCCTATCCACAAGGACCGATGCAACCTTATCCGCAGGGACCTATGCAGCCCTATCCGCCTACTCCTCCGCCAAAGAAGAAAGGAAAAGCCATCCTGATTGTCCTTCCCATCCTGCTAGTCGTCTGTTCTCTCTCAGGATGGTTTTGTGCAAATGCTGACTTTTCTATCGGAGATGGTATACAAATAACAGGTTTTTTAGCTGAACCAAGAGTGCAGGCGACAGCGACCTACAATGCCAGCCACTATCCTTTCGGAACAGAAATCCGTTTTGCGGATGGATTGAGTACTGTATCGGGGAAGTGGAAAACTGGATCAGGCTGTAATATTCAGGGTGGCGCTCTGCATGTGAGCGAGGCAACGAGCGGGACGTTTAATCCGTGTTTGAGTACCTATAGCCCATTTCTCGATACTTCTGATAATTATACGTATGAGGTCACGATCAAGCAAATGCATGCATATGCCGCTGGCTTGATCTTTCGCGGAAAGAATGATGATGATCCTTTCTTCCATTTTTTGCTCATTTATAGTAATGGAACTTACGCTCTGTCTGTGTACGATCAATTAGGTAAACATAAATCTTTTGATGTGCTCAAGTCAGGGAAGCTACAGGGACAACTTTCATTTCCACTACGTATTGGTGTTGTCAACAAACATATGCAGAGCATTGGGCTTTATGCCAATGGCACAGAACTAGCGACTGTGAGCGATAATGACCTTGGGAATTCAGGGAACCTTGGTGTAGCAGTGTTCAAAGATCAAGGAACTGAGACAGCTTCGGCTGATTTTGTGGATGCCAAATGCTGGAAACGCTCAAGTAACAGTGACACATAGAGCTAGCGAGTTCGTCGCTAAAACGGATTTAGCATCAATGCAACCATACAAATAAGCAGTTGTCGGCATTGGGTGAGGACAGCGTGGGGGTAGGCACAACGCAGGCACAAGCTCTGTGCCTCCCTCAACGCAAAGTGGTCGCGTACACATATCGCGATTACTGATCCTGTGCCATTCCAATGCCATCCTCTCCCATCACCAAGCCATCTTCTATCCCCACCCCATATGTAGGCGTTGGGCTTTAGCCAATGCCATGCCCCTTGCGCTAACCCTTTCATTGATGAGTCTGCTCAGCATGGGTGACAAAAATGGACCCTTTCCCGTCTTGTGTATGCGCTGAAGAAAACGTCACGCACATTCGCAAAAAGAGAGGAAAATCATCCATGCAAGAACTATCTCCCGCACCGTATGATGTAGTTATTGTCGGAGGGGGCCTGGCTGGCTTAACGGCGGCTTCCTATCTGGCCCGAGGCGGACGCTCAGTCCTCCTTCTTGAGAAGGCCAGCCAATTAGGGGGGCGCGCCATAACCACGGAGCGCCACGGCTTTCTCTTCAATCGAGGCATTCATGCCCTCTATTTGACCGGCCCTGGCGAAGCGGTCCTGCGCGACCTCAATGTAACCTACCAGGGGAAGCGATCAGAACGAGAACGCTATGAGGTCGACTCTCAGGGAAACTTTCACCGTCTCCCGAGCAATGCTGTCACCTTGCGTACCACGAGTCTGCTCAACGATGAGAGCCGTACCGAACTTGGTCAGCTCTTGATGCGCCTGGCAACGCTCAATCCAGAGACGCTCATGGGTACAAACCTGCAAGATTGGCTGGATCAGTCAGTTGTCCATCCTGTGGTGAGACAGTTTGTTGAGGCCGGAGCACGCCTGGCAACCTACACGCATGCTCCTCAGTTGCTTGATGCAGGCGTCGCCCTGGAGTTTATTGGTAAGCGTCCTGATGCCCTGCGCATCGATGGTGGCTGGCAAACCCTGGTCGATGGACTGACAACCGCAGCCCGTCAGGCTGGCGCGCAGCTTGAGACTCGCGCCAGAGTCGTCGCCATTGAAACAGGCCAGGAGGATCATCTGATCCGTTTGGCCGATGGAAGCGCATTTCAGGCAAAGGCGGTAGTGCTGGCACTTCAGCCAGCGTTGGCAGCTCAGTTGGTAGTCAATGGACCACGAGAGATCTTGCATTCCTATGCCGAGCAGACCATCCCGTTGTACGCCGCCTGTCTGGATCTCGCACTTCGGCGCGTGCCCAATCCTGAGCGATTTACCGTGCTGCATCTCGACCGCCCACTTTTCTATGCCAACCATGCTCCTAATGTCCGTCTAGCGCCAGAAGGTGGGGCATTACTTCATCTCATCAAATATCTGGGACCCGATGAAAAGAACAACGCTGATAACGACCACGCTGAGCTGGAAGCCTGGCTCGATCAATTGCAGCCAGGTTGGAGAGAGGAAGTGGTATCACAGCAGTTCTTGCCGCATATCCTTGTCTCCTCTGATATGCTTCAGGCAAGACGCAAGGGTCTGGCGGGACGACCTGGACCAGCCGTTCCTTCTGTCAACCATCTGTACGTCGCTGGCGATTGGGTCGGAGACGTTGACCATCTTGCGAACGCGAGTTTGGTGAGCGCTTCGCAGGCAGCAAAAATGATTCTGGCGAGAGCAGAGTAAGTGGAAGCACCTGGATTCCTTTTGGAGACGAACATGGATACAGAAACGATATTTCGAGAGTATCGCCCGCTCTTGTTTTCTTTGGCCTATCACATGTTGGGAAGTGTCATGGATGCCGAGGATTGTGTACAAGAAACACTCCTGCGCTGGAAGCACGCTGAGAGTAAGGGAGAAACGAAGGCTATTCACTCTCCACGGGCCTTTCTGTGTACGATTGCGACCAACTGGTGCCTTGATCACCTGCGCAAAGCACGCGTGAAGCGTGAAATGCCGATGGGCGCGTGGCTACCAGAACCACTGGTCACGGCTGATCTTGAGACGCAGGCGGAGATTGCAGAAACCCTCTCGGTTGCTTTTCTGCGCTTGCTTGAGCAACTCTCGCCGCTGGAAAGAGCCGTCTTCCTGCTGCGTCAGGTCTTTGACTACGAATATGCTGAGATTGCACGGATAGTTGGAAAAAGCGAGCATAGCTGTCGTCAAATCATCTATCGCGCCCGCCAACATCTGGCATCTTCACGACCCCGCTATTCTGTCTCGAAAGAGCAGCATGAGCAGTTCTTGCAACGCTGCCTGGAGGCAAGCTCTCAAGGGGAGATGCAAGCCCTGCTGGATCTGCTCGCGGAAGATGTGACGCTCTACAGCGATGGCGGTGAGCTGCGTTGGCCGATGCCGTTGCATGGCGCGACTTCAGTGGCACGCTACCTACTCGCGGTAGTCGAAAGAGTCTCGCGGGAAACGGAGTGGTCCTGGAAGCTCGCCACCGTCAACGGGCAGCCTGGCATCGTTGTTCATGCTTATGGGAGAGTCGATGCCATTGTGACATGTGAGCTCCTGGAGGGGCGTATCCAGGAGCTCGATTTGATTGTCAATCCAGACAAATTACACCATCTCCAATAGAGGCTCTTTACGATGTCTCCCTTCCCATCAAACTCCATATGGTACAATACATTTGATAGAGCATATTTTGTTGAAAGGTGAGTAGGAGTGGCATGTCATCTCCCGGTCTGGTGCATTCCTCACAACCCCACCAGGAGAGTATCCTGGGCGTCGTTGAGCGCGTAACCTACCACGCGGAAGAGTCTGGCTATACGGTCGCGCGCTTCAATGTGCCCGGTCAGCGCGATCTGGTGACGATTGTGGGTAGCTTCCCCTCAATTTCGCCGGGACAGACCTTGCGCCTGACGGGGCTCTGGCGCGAGCATCCCAAATATGGGGCACAATTCCAGGTGACGCACTCTCAGGAGACAAAACCAGCCACGCTCACCGGCATTGAGAAGTACCTGGGCAGCGGGCTTATCAAGGGTATCGGACCTGTGACGGCTAAACGCATCGTGGCCCACTTCCAGCAAGAGACCCTGGATATCATCGAGTCACAGCCCGAGCGCTTGAGCGAGATTCCAGGCATCGGCACGCGTCGTGTGCGTATGATCGCTCAAGCCTGGGCGGCACAGAAGGCCATCAAGGAGGTCATGATCTTCTTGCAGGGCAATGGCGTCTCCCCAACCTATGCCGTCAAAATCTACAAGCAGTATGGAGACGACGCCATCGCCGTTGTCTCGAAGAACCCCTACCAGCTTGCCGCCGATATCTATGGCATCGGTTTTATTACCGCCGACACCATCGCGCGCCATATCGGGATCGCTCCCGACGCCGATTTCCGCTATCAAGCTGGAATCCTGTATGTGCTGAGTCAGGCATCGGAGGATGGTCATTGCTTCCTACCCGAAGCCGAATTGGTTCAGCGCTCCGTTGAGCAACTGGCCCTACCTGAGACGCCTGTGGACCCCAAGCGCATCACGGACCTCCTCACACGTATGACCGAGGCCAAAGAGCTCATTACGCAGCCCGGCTATGGCGAGCTTGCCGACCAACCCATCTGCTATTCCCCCGCCTTCTACCATACCGAAGTGGCCCTGGCGAAGCGCCTGACAAATCTCGCGCGCCAGCCTATCGAGGTGGATGCCTCCCGCGTCACGCGCTGGATCGATGGCTACACACGCAAGAAGGAGATCGAGCTTTCGGATGAGCAGCGCCGGGCCGTCGAGCTAGCAGCCACCTCGCGTATCCTGATCCTGACCGGGGGCCGGGTTGCGGCAAGACCTTCACCACCAAAACTATCGTCGCCCTCTGGAAGGCCATGGGGAAGACGCTCACGCTTGCCGCGCCAACTGGTCGCGCCGCGCAGCGCCTCTCCGAGATGAGTGGACATGAGGCGCGCACCATTCACCGCCTGCTTGCCTTTGATCCCAAGTCTATGAGCTTCCGCCACAACGAAGAGAATCCCCTGCCAACCGATGCCCTGGTGGTCGATGAAACCTCCATGCTGGACCTCTTTCTGGCGCACTCGCTCTTCAAGGCCGTACCCCAGCGCGCGCAAATCCTGCTCGTCGGCGATATCGACCAGTTGCCCAGTGTCGGGCCGGGCATGGTCCTGCGCGACCTCATTCATTCAGAGCGCATCCCCGTGGTCCGACTGACAACGATCTTCCGACAGGCGGCTCAGAGTCACATCATCCAGAACGCGCATCGCATCAACACCGGGCAGTTTCCGCAACTTACCCCAACCACGCGCTTCGAAAAATCAGATTGCCTGTGGTTGGAGGCCGACGAGCCCACACTGGGAGCCGAAGGAATCGCCCATCTCGTCAATGAATACCTCCCCAGGCACGGCATTGATCCCGTACGCGATGTGCAAATCCTCTCACCTGCTACACGCGGCGACGTGGGGACGCGCCAGCTTAACACCATGCTTCAGCAGGCGCTCAATCCGCCAGGAGAAGGCAAAACAACCCTCGCGCGCGGCTCCGGCGCTTTCCGTGTGGGTGACCGCGTGATTCAGCAGGTCAATGATTATCAGCGCGAGGTCTTCAATGGCGACCTGGGAACGATCAGCAGGATAGACCTGGATGAGCAGGAGGTCCGCGTCCAGTTCGCGGAGCGCGAAGTCACCTACGACTATGCCGACCTCAACGAACTCTCGCTCGCCTGGGCCATTACCATCCACAAATCGCAGGGCAGCGAATACCCCGTCGTGATCCTCCCTCTCTTCGCCCAGCATTATATGCTGCTCAGTCGCAATCTCCTCTACACTGGCCTTACGCGCGCCCAACGACGCGCCATCCTCGTTGGTCCCACCAGGGCTATCGGCATGGCAGTCAATCGCGTCATGGACCGCGAGCGCTATACCGCCCTCGCCGACCGTCTGCGCGGGAGTGAGGACAGCGCTGTATAGCGGCGCTTTAGTTGCTGTGAGCAATCGAAAGGAGAATGCGCCCGCGTCCATGACCGGTCTGACTGCGTTCGTGCGCGAGGTGAGCCTCCGCGAGTGGAAATGTATGTTCGATAGCCGTGCGCACCTGCCCAGCAGCCATTAAGTGCGCGATGTCGCCCAGGAGGCGGGTTGAGGGATAGGGGAATGCAGCGGTATTCTTCATAGCACGAATACCAAGCTCACGCGCTACATCCTGGGGTGGCTCTTCCAGGAGCGAGACCAGGATACCGCCATGCCTGACTACGCGCATCGAACGCCGCATGGTCTCGCCTCCGATCATATCCAGAACCGCATCCACATTGCGCGCCTCCGATTCAAACTGCGTGGTCGTGTAATCAATCACAATCTCCGCACCAAGCGAGCGCGCATAGTCTAGATTAGCGCTTGAAGCGGTAGCGATCACATGAGCCCCCTTCAGACGCGCGAACTGTACGGCGAAGAGGCCCACGCCACCTGCGGCGGCATGGATCAGAATGCGTTGCCCCGCTTGCAGATCGATGTTCTCATTGAGAGCAGTCCAGGCAGGTGTCGCGCCGCCCGAGATGGTCGCTGCGTCCTCAAAGCTTAACGCCTCTGGCTTGGGTGCCAGATTCTCTACGGCGGCAGTTGTGTACTCGGCATACGCGCCCCGATTAGCGCGCCCAAATACCGCCTGTCCAACCCGAAAACCTACGACGTCGGGACCAACAGCCTCGATGACGCCCGCGATGGCACTGCCAGGAATATAGGGAAAGGTCGCGGGCATCACGTTATGGAACGCCCCCGAACGGATCTTCCATTCCAGAGGTAGCACGCCTGTCGCATAGACACGTATGAGAACCTCGCCTTCCCGTGGCTCCGGGCGCGGCACCGTCTCAAGCCGAAGCTCTTCTGGCCCTCCATACTGATGCACTCGAATCGCCTGCATCATATCTTGTGTCATGATTACATCCTCATTTTCATTGATATGGATAATCCCCCTTCGACCTCCTTTAGCCTCTTCATCGCGGCTAACTATAACACGCAGACCACGGGCAAAACACACGCCTATTGACCAGTTTCCAACCTGTACCAATGGGCAATGCTCTCACTCATGTATGCCCCTAGACGAAGATAGAACGAGACTCCTACAGTAAGGGGGTCTCGCTCTATCTTCATTCATACCCCGCCGCTCTTCACAGCCTACACTTGCGCGAAACCACCATCCACAAACAATTCTATTCCCGTGATGTAGCTACTGTCGTCTGACGCAAGGAATACTACGGCCTTGGCTATCTCATCTGGTGTGCCAAGCCTACCAAGCGGAACACTTGTGGAAATCATCTTCTTGCGTTGCAGGCCCACCTCTGAGGATGCCAGCAGGTCATCCAGTCCGGGTGTTTCGATAGAGCCAGGACTGACCGCGTTCACACGAATGCGCCGATCCTTTAAATCCGTTGTCCACGTTCGCGCGAACGAACGCACAACAGCCTTTGTGGCGCTATAGACACTATTCGACGGCAAGCCTTTGCTCCCGACAATGGACGCATTCAAGATGATAGAAGCACCGTCCGGCAGCAGTGGAAGCGCCTTCTGCACCGTGAAAAGGAGACCCTTCACATTGATCGTGAAGATCGAATCGTAGAACTCTTCGGTGATCTCACCAAGGGGAGCATACTTCGCAATACCGGCATTCGCGAAGACAATATCGAGCTTGCCTTTCTCCTGCTTGATGTGTGCGAAAAGACGATCAAGATCGCCAAGATTGGACACATCACCCCGAATGCCGCTCACATTCCTCCCGATTTCCTTTATCGCCGCAGCCAACTCTTTATCGCGGCGTCCCGTGATGAAGACGAATGCGCCTTCATTCACAAACTGCTGCGCTGTGGCCTTGCCAATACCGCTCGTACCACCAGTAACGAGGGCTATTTTCCCTTCTAACTTTCCCATGGATTTCTCCTTATGATTTTTGTTCTGTGACGAAAAAGGTCATCATACGATAGCTCTGCGATTTAGTTTCATCATGCAACTTACATTACCATGACTATACCACAGTGGGTTGCATTATGCAACCCACTGTGGTATCCTAAGAAAAAGAAGAGAGGACACTGTATATTTCCAGGATAGGAGGCGCACATGCGACGACAGAGTTTCGCGTCTATGGATTGTCCAATCGCCCGCACCTTAGATATTGTGGGAGAGTGGTGGACCCTGCTCATTCTGCGCGATCTGGCGCAGGGGATTAATCGCTTCGACACCCTTCAGCAACATTTGGGGATTGCGCGCAATATCCTGACCGTGCGTTTACAAACGTTGCTGGATCATGGTTTGATTGAGCGGCAGTGTTATCAGCAACGACCAGAGCGCTTTGAATATCGGCTCACCGAGAAAGGAGCCGATATGAACGCCGTGCTTAAAGCACTCAGGCAATGGGGTGAACGATGGACGCAAGCTCCAGATCCCACCTCAACCACCTCCCTTTCGCATGGACAAACGAGCGAAGATACCACGCTTCCGACTCACCCTCTTTCATGAAAGAGATCCTCAAATAGCTCTATTACTCCTGGTTGGGCAAATAACCTCTACTGAAAGTGAATAAGCCCTCTTTTCATCGCGAAAGCACAAATTCACTGCTTTTCGGGAATAAACTCTGTATCCTTTTCACTTATAATTAATAAGATGCCAATCTATTGTAATCGAAACATAAACCGCCGGGCTGACTGGCGAGAAGAGAACGATGAGCATCCTGTGAGTTATTTTGTTGATGCCGTTGGCATGAACAAAGGAGGAATAATGAGCGAATTTGATGCTTGGAATAGCAAGGTTATCGAAGAATTTCACGCGAACAATGGCAAGGTAAACGGGGGCAATTCCGTGCTCCTGTTAACAACGACGGGAGCCAAAAGCGGCAAGAAGCGTCTCAACCCGCTGGCATACACAACAGACGGCGAGCGTTTGGTTATCATTGCGTCCAAAGGTGGCGCGCCAACCAATCCTGACTGGTATCACAATGTCGTCGCCAATCCCGATGTGACCGTTGAGGTCGGCGCTGAAACATTTGAGGCCAGAGCCACCGTCGCGGAAGGCGCGGAACGCGATGAACTTTACGCCAAGCAGGCCGCGCTTATGCCCAATTTCGCCGAGTATCAGGCAAAGACCACGCGCAAAATCCCGGTTATCGTACTGACTCGCAAATAGTAAATAATCAAGGAAGAGGAGTTATCCACTACCACCTCTCCCCCAAAATATGACAAAAAACGCGCCTATCAACCTTTCTCGTCAGGAAGGGTCGATAGGCGCGTTCGTTCATCAACCACAATGAGCAAATGTGAGTAGTTTCGATTTTATCCCCAATTTTCGATGAAGCCAGTAAATGTCCCTTACGCGTAAGAAGGCTTCTTACTTATAAAGCCCAACATGGCCCCAAACCAGCCTATGAGAGTACCGCAGACCATGTCGAAGGCAACGAACAAGAGATTATTGACGAGTATTGCTCTGAAAACCCACCACGTCACATTACCTCCAAATTGGAGAAAAGAGTCTTGATTGTGCGGAAATGCCGATGCTAGAAGCATGAGCAACACAACAAACCCAATGACAATGATCGCAAAAACGATATAGATAGCCAATCCGCTATAAAGGCCAGCCTTTAGCCCTGTCAGCAAGCCTGTGCGAATGCTTCCTGTTTTCCTGCTTATGAGCCATCCTACAAAAGCGTAAAAGGGAAGGCTCACGAAGCCCAGAACAAGAGTATCTATGAGAGCGATGGCGTCATCGCTCTTGAAAGTGAGTGTCGCATCTGAATGGTATATGAACACAGTCTTTTGCATCATCACATAGAGAATAACTCTCAGCCCAGATATGGCAAGGGCCGTGAGAAGCGCGTATTTAAAGGAAGATACTGGTCTGGGGCTGGTAGCGATTGTCTTTGCATCCTGCATGAAGATTCTCCCACATATTCACTCTGCTTAAGGCACAAAATAAGTGTTTCAGCCGAGGATGATGCGCAATTAACTTCAGTTCGCGCATCCAAACTGGCAAACCACTTGCAGGCACCTCTAATCCCCTTTGAGGGAGCAGTTTGTCTGGCACAATTATACCCTAAACTTGTGGGTCCTCAGAGAATGGTGACCACCAATTGGCTCATGTCTCTAGTGTAGATGTGGAAGCGCGCAAAGCGCCTGTGACGCTCCTCTCCAAAAACCTTCCCGCACCCTATATTATCTGCAAGGATGGCAGGGTCACAGTAGGCATACTTCCCACCGGGCGTAGCCCCTCAAAGAGGTCATGCTCTTCACGCCGCCCACTGTTAACGAGGCTCATAGCGCGATAGAACTCTTGCGGTCCCCAGAGGCGCTTATGTACCTCAACTGGGATAGGTGGCAGAGAATCCAGGCGGGGAATTTGCGTGCGATGGCAGCGAACCGCGTCCCAGGACTCATGCCAGTAGTCGCTCGTATCCAGGCGTGTCGTCACGGCCCACTTCACCCAGGAAAGGGAGGTCCGCTCCTGTCCGTCAATGTGCATAATCATGTCGCCGAAGATCGGAACATAGGTTGCGAACCAATCCTCAGTTGAAACGCGGTAATACAGCTTGGCGACACGATGAGGAGCCAGGGTCGCGCCACAGGGAGAGCTCGCATCAGCGGCGCATAGCACGGCGGCGGTCGTAAACTGCGAAATAGCGATATGGTCCGGGTGACCATAGAGACCATCAGGGCCAAATGATACTACGACATCCGGGCGCACCTCGCGAATGAGTGTCGCCACCTGGGCTACTACCTCACGCCCATTGGCCTGATCCAGATCCCCATCAATGTAGTTCAAGAAGTCCAGCCGCTTGATTCCCAGCACATCGCACGCCGCGCGTAACTCGCGCTCACGCATGCGCCCCAGAGCTGCCTCGCCGGGATACTCGCTCCAATCGAAGAACCAGCCGCGCTCCCCACGCGTCGCCACGACCAGCGAGATCTCTACTCCCTCGGCGGCATACTTCGCCAGCGTCCCCCCTAACGCGATTGATTCATCATCCGGGTGCGCCAGCACGCACATTAACTTCAGCGGTGCAACCATTCCACATTCTCCTAACAAATACTCTTTAAAATATTAATTACATCTTCAATAATATATAAAGCCTCCCCAGTAAAGAGAAGAAAACATCAGGTGGAAGCATCTTCACGGTGATTTACAGGTGGCAGAGGCGTGATATTAGCAGGAGCAACAGTAGGGGCACACATAAATATAACCTAAAAACATCCACGCACCTCGTTCCGTTGAAGACCTGAATCATCTCTCCAGGTCAAATACAACTTACTTGATCTAATAAGTCAAGTATACTCAGCCCTCCAAGTAATGTCAAGAAAGCCCACCACAAAGGCTATCAATCGCTACACACCCAACATCTTTGTGCTTCGGTGCGTCCTTTGGGGGAAATAGAATGTGGAAGCGGTGGGGGGAGGGAAAACAAGCGAGGTGCAGATAGAGGCAAGGGCTTTTTAATTTTACTAGCGCTAGTAAATATCCTCTGCCAAAACAGGCCGGAGGGGCCACACCTGGCAGGTGTGACCCCTCCGAACCGATGTTGCTCAGCGCTTACGCGGCCGGCTGGAACAGGACGCCACCCGGGCGGCGGAAGAAGCGCAGGATCACCGGCTGCTGCTGGACTCCGTGCAGCGGGCCGATGTACTCCGGGTCGTCATCCATCACCGGAGCGATGACATCCGTCCGTCCCGCGCGGATGGCCTGATCCTTCATCTTCGGCGGGAGGATGAAGAAGAAGCCTCCGCTGGCCGGCGGGAGCCAGGAGATGCTGGTCGGGATCGTCTGCCCCGCGTGTGGGAAGTAGGCCAGTCGACCATCCTTCGTGAGGTAGTAGATGTCACTTCCCGTCAGGTTGGTGAACCACTCCGCACCCAGCAGCACGCCCTTCATCTGCTGTCCACCCAGGCGCTTGGTTTCCAGCTTGCCGCCCACGGAGACCATCCGGTGCTCCGCGCCCTGGAACTTGAGGACGTACTGGCCATTCTCGGCGACGATCTCGATGGGCTCACCGTTCCAGGTGATCTGCCCACTCCTGTCGACGCTGAAGGTCCTTGCTGCCTCGCGGACGAGCTGGACTTGTACCTGCATGGTCTATGAACCCTTTCGGGTTGGGCGAGAGCCTTGTTGCGCTCTCGCAGTGAATGTGACCTTGCTTGCTGAGAACATCGGTTGATCGTTCCCATTTCACCCACTCAACATGTGAGCGTATGAGCAGGGGTTCATCGTTGTGACTGAACCGATCATGTCCAGTCCCGATTCGACCGTCATCTTCCGCGAAGTCTCAGCGAGCAAGACTGGCGGGAGAATCGGCGGGTATGAACCAGAACCCGGCCACCTTGCCAACGCAACTTGCGTCACGTCCGCATAAATGAATCAGTGGTGGCAACCGATAGACTCTGCTAGATACTATAACGCAAGATCTTGCAGTGATGCAAGATATGAACCACCATCATTAGCAGGTGCGGATCATATTTTGGCATTCGTGCTAGCGTCCTGAAAGATGTCAGCTCTCATCCGAGCCTGATATTGTTGTGTTTACAAAAAATCTGAATGATACCCCATTTCCCCCTTGCGCCTGGATATACAGCTAATTTGTGTGTTATACTCACACTAAATTTGTACATCTTCCTCTGGCTCCGTAAAAGTTGTAGACGGAGGAGATGGAGTTCACATCACAGGGTGAACTTGCTTGTTCCTCTACCATTGCTGATCTTCATTTGCTATTCGACTTAGGAACCTTCTGAAGGCGAATGGTTTGTGAGGAATGGATGCTTTATCAGGTCCGTCTCAGCAGAGAACCAGGTGGAACAAGGAGGTAAAGGAATGGCGAAAGCGAGTCACAGTCACCGCAAAGGTGCCACAACTCCTGCAGGTGTAAGGCTCACTTACAGGGGACTGAGCACTTCGCCTGAGGGCATCGGGCGGCGGGACGACGGGGAAGGCTGCCCCGGCTGCGCGTACGAGAACGCCCCCGACAACCTGAGGGGGGCGATGGGCGACCCGCCCAAGCACACCTGCGAGCAAACCGCGTGATGTGATGTAAGCCAGGAGACCGCCTCCCCTGCGCAGGGGAGGCGGTCTTCGCTTACCTTGCCCTCCACGAGAGCAGTTGCACCACAAAAGGCTCGCACACATGCATGTTGAGATGGCTGGAGCCAGTTCCCTCAGCTATTCCCGGCTGTTTGCTTTCTCGGTGCTAATGAGCAGTCCAGATCCGACCAACCACCTTGTCCGGCTTGAGCACAATAACCACGCGGGAAGCCTGCTGCGTGGCCTGGGTCCAGGATGCCTCCGCGAATTGCTGACGTTTATCTGCTGGGATATATTTCTCCATCGTCGCGTCCCAAAGCTCAGGATAGCGCTCAAGCCCAACAATCTCAGCGCGTCCGTAGGCTACCACATAGGCACGTGTAACTGGATCGTTGACAATCACCGAGATATTGGGGTCACGCACAATATTGGCGTATTTGGCGCTCGCTTTTTGGGTGCTAATGAGGAGAGATTCACCATCCCATATAAACCAGACGGGATTGAGTTGCGCCCCCTTCCCCACCCGGTTCGTTGAAATGATGGCATCATGAGGTTGAGCGAGAAATGCTTGTAATGCTTCTGCATCCATGTTGAATGCGCCTCCTTTTTGCTAGTCTGACCAGGAAGAGTTGCTGCACCCAAACCTCACCATGCTCATGGAGAGGTTTGTCAGCACACAACATCGTGTGTAAACAACATTTTCGTGTATACTACACAGTTGGAAGAATAAAGCACGCCTACGCGTTCGAGCAATCAGCAAAGAGCGCGGATCGTTGCATAGACAACAACAAGGGGAACGTGTTGGTTTTCTAGGGGCATACACAATTGAACGATTGCGAGGTAAAAGATGACCAGAGTTGGAAATTCCAGCGACCCACGAGTGCAGCGGACCCGCCAGTTGCTGCTTGAAGCGTTCATGACCCTGGTCCAGGAAAAGCACAATTTCCACTCCATTTCCATCCAGGAGATCGCCAGGCGTGCCACCGTCAACCGGGCCACGTTTTATGCACACTTTGAAGACAAATATGCGCTTATGGAGGACTGGTCACGCGAGAAGTTTCATCGGGCCCTTGTGCACCAGCTTCCTGCTTGCTCCGCCTTGCGGAGAGAGACCTTGCACAGCCTGATCCTGGCCGTATTCGACTTTATGGCGCTCTCGCATCGATATTACAGGCCATCCAATAGGCAGTTTGAGGCACTCTATGAGATGGTGGTCCAGCAGGAGCTCTATGATCTCCTTTTGTGCTGGCTCCAGCAGGTTCCATCGGAGATTCCCAGCCCTGTGGAGGTCATCGAAACCACGGCGCAGGCTATCAGTTGGGCGATCTTCGGTCCCGCAGCACAATGGTGCCGTGGAGGCCAACGCGTCTCGAAAGAGATCATGGCCCATCACGTGTTGACTATCGTCGTTGCTGGCTTGTCTCCTGTTGTCACAGTGACATAACAGAATGCGTCTCACCAATGATAAGCCTATTTCCGTAACGGGTGGAAGGGCTGAGTTGCAAAATCGTTGGTTTGATGGGAGAAAAAGACCTCTCCAATCTCCTGTGGTCACAGAAATTTGGAGAGGTCTAATGAGCAGGCTATTCCCCATCAGGTGCCAAGAGAAGTGCACCCATCTTGTCTCATCGCCTCTATCAAGCCCGCGAGCCGCATGTCTCCAGTGGCGCGAACAGAAGACGGTAATCCTGTTCCACGCGGATCACAACTAGCCCGCTACCTGCCTGATCGTGATATTGACGCGGTTGGCAAGGTTGGCAATGGCGATCATGTAGACGATGGCGCCCAGCCCCTTCTCATCATAGTGTCGGCTAGCAGTCTCCCAGATGGCGTCGGGCACCGGGTCTGCGGGGTCGAGGCGGGTGACGACCTCGGTAAGCGCGAGGGCGGCGCGTTCGGCATCAGTAAAGTAGGGCGCATCCCGCCAGGCCGCCACCGCGAAGAGGCGCTCGTCTGTTTCGCCCGCCTTTTTCAAACTTCGCGCCACGTAGTCCAAGCAGAAGCTACAACCATTAATCTGACTGGCGCGCATGTGGACCAGATCGAGGACCGTCTGCGGCACGCCGCCACCCTGTTGTATCGCCTTGACCAGCGCCTGGAAGCCCTGCGCAACACCAGGAAGAATCTTTGTGGGGTTGGTCATTCGTTGTTGCATCATTCATCTCCTTTGGATATCGTCCCTCCATCAGGACGTCTTTACGTCTAGATGAGGATCTCATCTGTTGTTTGATTTTTCGGGTTGATCTTGACGGGTCGCCCTGTCGGTGCTTTGCGCGCGTGAGAGTGTATCTCCCTGTCACATCGGCCTGGCTTACCTCATCACTCACCCGACGCATATCAATGCAAGAATGTGACATACCTTCCCACGCCCCTGGCAGATGTCATTGTGGTGAGGCTTCCAGCACTCTAAGAATTCCTGGCAATAGGGCTGGTCCCCTGTCACATAAACCTGATCTCACGCGTCGTTCTTATGACGAAAAAAAGAAGGAAGAGAATGAATGGATGAACACAACTGGTTGGTTGAGCGCTTCGAGATTGAGCGTCCCCAACTGCAAGCAATAGCCTATCGGATGCTCGGCTCCCTTCCCGAGGCGGAGGACGCCGTACAGGAATCCTGGCTTCACCTCATCCGCGCGGATCGAAGCTCTATCAAGAACCCAGGTGCATGGCTGACAAGGACGGTCTCACGGATTTGCCTTGATATGCTGCGCACGCGCAAAGTGCGGAGCGAGCAGCCCCTGGAAGCGTCCGCGCCCGAGTTCATCACCACAGAAGCTGGCGGGATTGACCCTGAGGAAGAAGCCGAGTTGGCAGACTCGATTGGCCTTGCGCTGCTGGTAGTCCTGGACAGGCTTTCTCCAGCCGAGCGCCTCGCCTTTGTGCTCCATGACCTCTTCGCCATTCCTTTCGACGAGATCGCGCTCATGCTGGAGCGCTCAGAAACGGCGACCAGACAACTCGCCAGCCGAGCCCGCCGCAGGGTGCGGGGAGAGCCAACAGCTTCGGACGTGGATTTCATCCGAAGCCGCGAAGTGGTTTCGGCCTTCCTTGCCGCCTCGCGCGAGGGGTCCTTCGACGCGCTGCTGTCAGTGCTCGATCCAGATGTCATGATCCGAACCGACAGCGTAGCTGTGTCCAGAGGCGCGGCAAAGGAGATCAGTGGTGCGCAGGCTGTCGCCAGGGCATTCAAGCGTCTCCTGGAACGCACTCAATTCGCACAACTGGTACTTGTGGATGGAGCAGTAGGAATCGTTATAGCCGACCCTGTGGACCCGCGTGGATGGTTTCTATTCCTCCTACGTCTCACTATCAGAGATGGCAAGATCATTACCATCGATATGGTCGCCGATCCCGCGCGCCTGCACCAGTTGCGTCTGACGGTACTTCCTGACTGACGAGATGCCCTCCGCTACATGCCCTTGTTCGGCAGTCAAGCCCGCTCACGTAACAATCAAAACGTCATTTTCTCCAGGTGAGCGAAGAGACCGCCTCCCCCTGCATCGGGGGTAACAAATTGAAGGAAAGCTGTCACAATTTCTTTTAGAGCGTAATTGATGATGGGAACAACGGCGGGGCATAGGTGAAGAAGGCGTTTAGGCGAAAGAGGTGCAACACCGGGAACCACACGAGTGATCGTGGGTTCCCGGTGTTGGGCGAGCACAGCGATGTCAGCGCGTCAGACACACAGGCGCTGCATCACCTCAGGACGCATCACCTCAGGCGTCGTCGGAGGTGTCGACGCCTTCCGTACTGGTCAGGTCGGTGCCTGTCAGCGCGGCCGGGTCCACCGGAGCGGGGGCCGGTCGCTGACTGGACTTCGCCTCTTGGTGTGCGCGCGTGAGTGCATCGAGCTGGGGATCGTTTTCCATGATCCTGCCTTTCGAGACAGAAGTGGGCAACGTGCTCTCCCACTTGTGACACATATCAAACAATCACATGTTCCTCTCAACACACATCTCTCGCCAGAAGCCAGAGGGGCGATCAGAACATGAAGATTGATTCGAGTGCCAGCGAATAAGGTCGGGCTTATTATAGACTTTGCATTACTAAAAAAATGTTATCTATTTCACTTTGATTCTGTGAATTAGCTCACACTATCAATAATGCTTTTCGCTGTCCCTAAGGTTCCTGCCTTGGCGCAAACGCACCTCACTTTGCATAAAGTAGTGGCGCATCCTCCCTACACCAGCGCTCAGAAGACTTTTCATGGTATATATAGGCACAGCGCTTCAGCCCACACCGTCCTCACCGCCCAATCGATCCGCACTGAGGGGTCTCACAAAGACTAACAAAAAAATCCTTTTTGCTACCTCTGTATCATAGGACAGAGACGACTTGTTGAGATTTATTTACCATACTTATAATAGAGGAGTAATAGCAAATGCCAAAGCAACCCGTCTCCGTCTGGATTCTCGGCGATCAGCTTCTTGAGAACCATCCCGCGCTTCAGGCTGCCGAGCGTGAGCATGGTCGCGAGCAGGTACACATCGTTATGATCGAGAGCGACGAGCGTATCCATCAGCTTCCCTACCAGCGCCAGAAGCTCGTTCTGCTGCTCAGCGCCATGCGCCACTACGCCGACGAGCTACGCTCCTCAGGCTATGAGGTCGATTATATTTGTACCTCAAGCTTTGCGGATGGCCTGAAGCAGCATCTGAAACAGCGGCACTCTACCCACCTCTATACGATGGCTGCCAGTGAGTATGATGCACGCACCATACAGGAGAAACATCTTGAGAGTGCCATTGGGGTACCAACCACACTACTCCCCAACTCTCAATTCCTGGTTGAGCAGTTCAATCCACATCCCGAAACTGGCAGCAAGCACTATATCATGGAGAACTTCTACCGTCAGATGCGCAAGCACTTCAATGTGCTGATGGATGGGCCCGACGAGCCAGCGGGGGGCAAGTGGAACTATGATGCCATGAACCGCGAGCCTTTGCCTAAAAAGCTCGATTTTCCCGAGAAGCCTTCGTATAAACCGGACAAGATCACTAATGAGGTCATCAAACTGGTTGAGGGAATGCGTCATGGCGTCGGCAACATCCAAAACTTTGATCTGGCTGTGACGCGTGAAAACGCTAATGATGCCCTGGAACGCTTTGTGAATGAACGCTTGCGCGAGTTTGGTCCCTATGAGGACGCGATGAGTTCACAGGAGAGCGAGCTTTTTCACTCTCAGCTCTCACTCTACGTCAATATCGGCCTGCTCGATCCAATGGATATGATACGTCAGGCTGAGAAGGCGTACAATGACGGCTCAGTACCGCTAAATTCGGCGGAGGGCTTTATCCGCCAGATTCTTGGATGGCGCGAATATATGTACTGGCAATACTGGCAGCTTATGCCCGATCTCAAAACGACCAATACCTGGGGCGGCAAGCGTGCCATGCCATTGATGTTCTGGAACGGCGAAACCGAGATGAATTGCGTCAGCCACGTCTCCAAGCGCGTACTCGAAACCGGATACTCCAACCATATCGAGCGCCTGATGATCGTCTGTAACTTCTGCCTGCTCGCTGGCATCCGACCCTACGACGTTGCTGAATGGTTTCTTGCTTGCTACTTCGATGCCTATGACTGGGTGGTGCTCCCCAATGTGATTGGTATGGGCTTGAACGCCGATGGTGGGCGCATCGCGACCAAGCCATACATCTCATCGGCTAACTATATCAACAAGATGAGCAACTATTGTAGCGAATGCCATTACTCGCCAAAAGAGCGCACAGGTGAGAAAGCCTGTCCCTATAATCTCCTCTATTGGGACTTCCTCGCTCAAAACGAGGAGCTTCTACGCTCAAATCCGCGCCTGGGTCCCAATGTGCTTGGCTTGCGCAATATCAGCGAGCAGGAGCGCAAGGCCATCCATCAGCAAGCCGTGGCCTTTCTAGATCATCTCAAATACTACGAAGGCAAGGCTAAAGATGAGACCCTCCAGCAGTATGCCGAAGTGAAGACCACTTCACGCGCTCGGAAGCGCTAACTTATCCAAAAAGAAGCGTTCTCCTACCATTCACAATGTGGTAGGAGAGCGCTTCTTTTGTAATTCGGAAAGGATGGCTACTCGTTATAATCATCTTTCATCTTGCGCTCTTCGTGGCGCATTCTGGCCTCATCGGCGCGTCCTCTGGCCTCATCAACCTTGTGATCAATCGCCTGCTCGGCATTGCCAGCCGTCGAACGTAGCGTACCGCCTGCCTGCTTGGCCTTACCTTTGGCCTCAAGCTCTGTATTGCCAGTCATCTCGCCGACCTTGCTCTGGACCTTCCCAACGGCCTGATCGACTTTCCCTTTTAAGGTATCTTCTTTCCCTTTCGTACCAAGATCTTTATGCTCTTCGTTCATAAGTATTCTCCTTTGAAATTCATCCTTAACCAATCACACAGCAAGCATATGCAAAAGCGCTAATGAAGTTTTTCTCTCTTATCGCTCAGATAGTTACTGCTTGCTGGTTGGATAAAGAACTTGTACATCTTACTCGAAAGCTTTACTACCCCATACACTCATCAAAGCGCCAAAAAGTTACAGAGGTCAATGGGGAATGGCTGCATTGTTGGGGAGGGACGACGCAAACTGAAGTTCTGCGCCTACGTGGAAAAATTGAGTAATGACCCGGCGTTATCCACTTCCGGCTATGCGCCGGGTCCTTGTTGTAACTCACGCGAAGGCGAGAAGCTCGACGTCGAGGGGAAGATCGATGCCAGTGCGGATGAGAATCTCTCTGTGAAGCAGTTCAATGAGATTAAGAGCATCGCGGGCAGTAGCTCCACCTAAATTGCGGATGGCGTTGAGTTTGCCGGGCGCGACCTGGGCCTGACCGCAGCGAGCCTCTTGTAATCCGACATTCTCGATAAGCTCATGGACTCGGTAGTCGGGGACATCGATGAAGATTGAATCTGTCTGGAACTGCTCTGTTATAGTTGGCATATGTGACTGGCGGAAGCGCTGAATAGTCTCACGCAAAGCATCAATGTCGACACGACGGACTCGGAGTCCCAGGGCTACGACGACCTCAGGAGGCTCAATCAGGGCGCGCGGGATGCAGACCGCGCGCCCTCGCTGGTCAAAGGTCACAAGACGATGCGAGCGCATGCGGCAGGTGCGATAGCTAAAATCGATCTCGTCGTGTGTGTAACGTACCATCAATGGCGGTGAGAGGCTATCCTCATCTCCACTGTTCGCGCCACGCGCATCCAAAATGTCGACCCACTCGACGACGGTCCCAAGTTCGCGGTTATGCGCGCCAGTATTGGTAACCAGCGCGCCACCAAGTGAGCCAGGGATTCCCAGACCAAATTCAATGCCACCCCAACCCTCGCTCGCTATCTCTTCTACGAGATGTCGCCAGCGCGTGCCAGAGTCTACGTCCAGCAGGGCGGTATCATGCGAATCCCGTTCAATGGTGTGTGAATTGAGCGTGACGTGTCCAACTATGCCACGCACTCCTTCATCAGGATAGATAGTGTTCGTTCCATTGCCAACAAGCAACAACTGAAAGTGATGCTCAGCACAGAGATGGACCAGATGTATGAGTTCCGCGCGTGTGCGTAAGGGTAGCCAGAGATCTGCTGGCCCACCGATACCAATCGCGCAGTGAAGAGAGAGCGGTTCATTTCGTCTCAGAGCGCCTGGGAAGCACGCTGAGAGGACGGAGTATGCCGTATCAATAGGAAAGTTCATCGCAAACTCCTTGCCTGCCAGAAACCTCAGCCAATGTTCGCGCTACTATATCCACGCACAGGAGTGCCTGGATACATCATACTCTCCTATGTGATACTGTGCTGGAAGTAGGGAAGGCCGCTGCTAAAGCGACGCGGCTACATATAATGGTAGAATTCCTTTTAACGAGAGGGATTCGCGGCGTTCCACCCCACAATACCCTATAATCACCACAGCTAACAACCCATATGTTGCCGCGTCGCTTTAGCAGCGGCCTCACTCTATGAGCATATCAGCAACCAGGCGGCGAGGGGTAGCGGGAGCAAGAGAACCATAACCCAGGCGGAGTACAGCCTGGGGATAGTCGCTCCGTTGGAGCGTCGCACGCAGCCTGGAGCGGATAAAGGGAATCGCGATAGGCTGATTGAGAAATGAGCATTGCACCCCCTCCGCGCAGGAGCGTAGTAGCACACGCTCTACCGCCTGACCAGCAATAAACCAGTCAACTGGAGTGTCGCCAAAGGTTCCCATCACCGTGAAGAGAGACGCGCCAAGCACCAGATTCTCCTCTTCATCCTGCCTGGATGGCTCGTAGGTACGTGTGGCTCGCATTCTATCCTCTTCGGGGAAGTATGCGCAGGCAGGCCATCGCGCTCGCCAGCATAGTGCGCCCGTGTCCAGCGGTTTAGTTCCATACGAAAACTATCGCTGGCCCATAGACGCCCTTCAGCCTCCATGATAAGATTCGCGATCTCGCGCCTCTTCTCCTTTTTGCGTACAACTGAAAGCCAGGCCCCCTCATTGCCTGCCGCCGAAATCAGGGAGGCAACCAGATTTAAAGGGATCTCCTTGTTAGTGAACTGCTGGCGATTGGAGCGGCGCTGGGGAATGGCACGGAAGAGTTGCTTCTCCTCCCAGGCTGTCTCACACTCTGTAAGCATGACTGTCAGGCGCGCCGCCAGGGTCGGGTGATCGGGTTCGGGCAAGACTTCCAATAACTCTTGCATACCAAAATAATGCATTGCCAGGCGCAGATTGAAGCAGGCCGCACCGCAACTGATCCAGAGCGCTCTCTGGTCAGGATCGATTGCTGGCAAGGCCCGGGAAGGGTCCAGATGAATTTCGAGGCTCTGCCTCGTTACACGAAAACGCCAGGGTTGCGTATTATGCTCCGAGGGTGCGAGCACTGCGTAGCGAACCAGGAAGCGCAGTTGCTCGGCGATAGAGGCGCCACGTGGGAAAGCCCCCAGGTCCGCGTCCAGGGGATGGAGGCCATGAATCTCTTCCATGCGTGTGCCACCTTTCCAACAATCTCTTACAGCAACAATCGAACAACTTGAGCCACTTTCATCAAACGCCGTGAGCCACTTCTTTCAGATATTGGCGTTGCGCTTTTTCCAACGCTGTGAGCCACTTCAGAGGTTGTAACTTGGCAAACCTGAACATTTAAAACAGGATTTATTATGCCGTTATCAATAATACGTATTTAACCGTATTAGCATCAAAGAGTATAAAGTAATTTCTTTTAACTATACTTATACCACAATTCATTAGTAAGTCAATAGGCCATGTTCTTTTATATTCAAAACAATTGCACGAACAATTGTATACATTGCATCCATATTTGTTTTGCATATCGAATTTTGTTGTGATTACTTTTTATGCCGTAAATACTGAATGCCCGTTATAGGGCTTCCAATGAGCTTCAAGGCTCAACAGTACAAGCTCACCCGTATTAAATACGTACAGAGCTTGGGCTTCGCTTTCAGGTGAGACATTATGGTACCTCTTAAACGTGTATAATCAGTAGCAGGAAGAGTCGAGTGATTTCGTTGTAAGGAGAGTGTAATGGCTCAAAAAGTCACCTCTACGGGAACACGTCAGTCTCAGCTAGAACTAATGGATCGTTATTGGGACGCGGCAAATTACCTGACAATAGGGCAGATTTATCTACAAGAGAATCCTTTGTTGCGCGAGCCGCTGCGTCCAGAACATATTAAGCCGCGCCTACTGGGGCACTGGGGAACCTCACCCGGACTGAGCTTTATCTATGTGCATGCAAATCGCTTGATTAAGGAGCGCGACGTCAATGCTATCTATCTCGCGGGACCTGGACATGGGGGACCCGCGCTCTTAGCGAATGTCTACCTTGAGGGTACCTATTCCGAGATCTATCCGCAGGTTTCGCAGGATAGCGAAGGGATGCGGCGTCTCTTCCGCCAGTTCTCAACTCCGGGTGGCGTCCCCAGTCATGTGAGCGTACCAACACCCGGCTCCATTCATGAGGGCGGCGAGCTTGGCTATGTGCTATCTCATGCCTTTGGCGCTGTCTTTGATAATCCTGACCTGCTCGCGATAGCTGTCGTGGGCGATGGCGAAGCCGAGACCGCTCCGCTTGAGGGAGCCTGGAAGAGTATCAAGTTCCTCAATGCCGCGCGCGATGGCGCGGTCCTGCCAATCCTACACCTCAACGGTTACAAAATTTCGGGTCCTACCGTCCTGGGTCGCGAGCGGGATGAACAGATCCGCAACCAGATTACGGGCTATGGCTATGATGTCCACTTTCTAGAAGGCAACGATCCAATGCAGATGCATCAGGCCTTCGCCGATCTGCTCGATACCTGCCATGATAAAATCCGCTCATATCAGGAGCAGGCACGCTCAGGCGGTACCGCGACGGTGCCCCCATGGCCCGCGATCATTCTGCGCACGCCCAAGGGGTGGACAGGCCCCAAAGTGGTTGATGGTAAGCGCATCGAGGGGACATACCGTGCTCATCAGGTACCCGTAGCCGATGTGAAGGGGAACGCCGAGCACCTGCGCATACTGGAAGACTGGATGCGTAGCTATCACCCGGAGAAGCTCTTTGATGAACAGGGCAAACTCATATCAGAACTGGCTCAACTGGCCCCGAAGGCGAGCGGCGCATGGGAGCCAATCCTCATGCCAATGGGGGCTATCTACTCAAAGACCTGAATCTTCCCCCCTTCGTCGATTACGCCATTGATGTGAAGAAGCCTGCCACCGAGCATCATGAGTCAACGCGTCAGCTAGGCAAGTGGATGCGTGATATCTTCACCAACAATAAGGAGGAGCGCAACTTCCTGCTATTCTGTCCCGACGAGACCAACTCGAACCGCCTGGGGAACATCTTCGAGGTCGAGAACCGCCGCTTTGTGGAACCGATTATCAGCGATGACGACAATCTCGCGCCCGATGGTCGCGTCATGGAGGTCCTGAGCGAGCATCTCTGTCAGGGCTGGCTAGAAGGCTATTTGCTGACCGGGCGGCATGGCATCTTCGCGACCTATGAGGCGTTCGCGATGGTGTCGGCCTCAATGACGACGCAGCATACCAAGTGGCTCGAAGAGGGCGTCAAGCTCCCCTGGCGTCAGGATATCGCCTCGCTCAATATTCTGCTCACCTCGACTTGCTGGCGCAATGACCACAATGGCTTCAGCCATCAGGGTCCCGGCCTGATCGATACCGTGCTCTCGAAGAAGGGCAATGTCGCGCGCATCTACCTGCCACCTGATGCTAACTGCCTGCTCTCGGTCGGAGACCACTGTCTGCGCAGTCGCAACTATGTCAACCTGATCGTCATTGATAAGCAACCGCAGTTGCAATGGCTCAACATGCAGGATGCCATCGACCACTGCACGCGCGGCTTCTCAACATGGCATTGGGCCAGCAATGCTAAAAATGTTGAGCCTGATGTGGTGCTGGCTTGCGCAGGCGACATTCCAACATTGGAGACAGTAGCGGCGGCGTGGTGGTTGCGCCAGCACATCCCCGAACTAAAAGTGCGCGTCGTCAACGTCGTTGACCTCATGACACTCTATCCGCCCTATCTACACCCACATGGCATGGACGAAGCGACCTTCGAGGCGCATTTCACCGCCGATAAGCCGGTTGTCTTCGCCTTCCACGGCTACCCCCGCGCCATTCACGAAATCATCCACGGGCGCGCCAATGCCCCACGCTTCCATGTGCGCGGCTTCAACGAGGAGGGCACGACCACCACTCCCTTCGATATGGTGGTTCTCAACTCTATGAGTCGTTACCACCTGTGTATCGAGGCCCTGCGCCGCTCGCCGCGTGTTCGCTCGCTTGCCGCGCCACTCATACAGGAGTGCAACGATCAACTCTCCAAGCACCATGCTTATGTTCGTAGCCACCTCGAAGATATGCCAGAGATTCGTGATTGGGTCTGGACCGACTAAGGGTAAGCATATCGAATGCGTACATCAGAGTCAGGGGTGCCTGAAATTTCGCGCCATCCCCTGACACTGATGCTATACTATCCCCACTTATACTCACTCATCCATAATAAACAAAAAGGGTGAATACTATACCGCAGATATGAAGGGGCTGCTATCCGTCTGGTATACTTCTCACATTGAGTGACCATGAGGGAAAAACCACCTGTGAGTGGGCAAGGGCAGCATTCAGTCGAGCCGTAAAATGTGAAAAGAGAGCAGGAGACAAGAAGGTGTGATGCGTGAATTACCTGGCATAGTAGAGAAAGACCTGCGAGCCTGTGTGCAGGATCAATATGATTTGACATCGACGCGTTTTGAATTTCTTCCTCTGGGACATGATTATAACGCAGGCGTATATCAAGTAGTGAGCGCGCAGGGAGAGGCGTATTTGCTCAAAGTAACCACTCGCTTACTCTATGAACCATGTTGTCTGGTTCCAGCGTATCTAAAAGATCAGGGAATCAAGTCTGTCGTGGCTCCTCTTCCAACCAGGAATGGCGCTCTGTGGACGAAGCTTGGGGACTGGACAGTGCTCCTCTACCCCTGGATCAGCGGGGAGTGCAGCTTAACAGGGATGACGAATACCCAGTGGACGGAGGTAGGAAGCATCTTCCGGCACATTCACCAGATAAGCCTACCCGCTGTGGGGTTTGAGTCGCTACGCAGGGAGCGCTTTGATCCAACGGAGTATCTCCAATGGATACGCACCTTTGAGACGCAACACTTAGAGGAAACCAACGGCGCAAGTGCCGCGCAGCGCGCATTTCGCACCTCCTGGAAGTACCACCTGCCCACGATTCATACGGCTGTGAGTATGCTAGAAACACTGGCAGAGACACTCCAGGCGCAAACCTTCCCTTACGTCATCTGTCATGCCGACCTGCACGCGAGAAATCTGATTCGTGATCAAGCGGGTCTTGTGTTTGTCATCGATTGGGATGAAGTGATGCTCGCCCCTAAAGAACGTGATTTTATCTTTATCAGAGAGCCACACGCTGGCGCTTTTTTTCAAGGGTACGCCAACGCCGAAATAGATTGGAGCCTCCTCACCTACTATCTCTGGGAACGGGTCACGCAAGATGTGATCTATTTGGCCCAAAATGTGTGTTTTCGAGACGATTGGACCGAAGAAACCAGGGCACAGGTCACGCAGACATTTCATGACTCCCTAAAACCGGACGCAAATAATCTTCGCGCAGCCTCCGAGGCAAGCGCACGCCTCACCATCTAACCTCATCTCTCTCATCTTCTCTCCAGATAAAGCCAAATAATACATACAGGGTCCAAGCGAACCTTGTATGTATTATTTGGCTTTATGCTATGCATGCAAATCTGTGCTCAGGGCTCTGGTCGCGCGCGTGATTCTCTAGAGGGTAGAGCCGCAGATATCTATTTTAACTACTTTAGCTCAATCTATTATGCAACCCTTTGACTTATAGAGGGAATGTAATGAATAATAGAGGGAGAGCATATCCACTGGCTCTCTCTGGCGAGAGCCAGCACACGGCGTTCTTAACGGGGTGTAACGATACACTCGACAGCAACGAGGGCATACTATGGAAAACAGTACACCTGATTTGACCTGGCTCATAGAGCATATCCTTCCGAAAGGCGAACTCTTAATTGTGCAGAGTCCTTCCTGTGTTGGCAGGTCACTGTTGCTATTAGACTGGGCTTTCTGCCATGCAACGGGCAAGCCCTGGTTTGGACATCATGTAGGTTCCGGTTCGGTCGCATACTGCTCCTCCGAAAAGCTACAAGGCCTGGGGGGCAGAGCGCGAGCATGGTACACAACCTATGAATCCGAAATCGACTTGCCTGTCTCTCAGACCCCCATTTCTTTCTATGAGCTCGGCACACTTTCTGACGACAATTATTTTATCGCGACTGAGCAGCTAACCGAGGAGATCGCGGCCCTTCCCGAGACTCCTTCGCTGATTGTACTGGATGTGCTCACCACTGATGAGCGTAAGGCACGCGTCCTGGCCTATCGTCTCTGGCAGCAATTTGGCACGACCGTCTTGCTGACATCAACAAGTGGCACATACGATAATATAGTGCAGCTTATACCTCTTGAGCAGAGCTCAGAGCAGCGCTTTCTCCTTCGCCTACCGAGCAAGTATAGCGCTCCCCCTCTACAACTCAGGCTGCAATCGGTGTCGCCGTCCGATAAAGACTTCCCTCTTGCGGATGCGACCTCCTATATTATCGAGTGTGAAGGTCAGCAGTCTGCCTGACGAAGAATACATGGTTATTCGTCTCCGTAGCTTTCTTTTCTTCGGCGTTTATGGCATACTACCAAATATTTGTTGACAGGAGTATGCCATATGGTACAAGATAAACGCAATGGATCGCCTGGTGGCCTGGACGAGATCGACAAGGAGCTTCTAAGGCTCTTGCAGGACGATGGCAGGTTATCAAACGTGGAGATTGCCAGGAAAGTCAATCTCTCTCCACCCGCTACCCACGCGCGCATACGCAGCCTGGAACAGCGAGGATATATCCAGAAGTACACGGCTCTTCTGGATCGGGAGAAGGCAGGCTATGACCTTGTTTGCTTTGTGCTGATTAGCCTGCAAGTGCATCAGTATCAGATGGTGGAAAAGTTTCGCGCGGCTATTCTGGCCCTGCCAGAGGTGCTGGAATGCCATCACCTGACGGGCGATTATGATTATTTGTTAAAGGTCGCCTTTCGCAATCACAAAGATATCGAGCAGTTTGTGATGACGAAGTTGATGCCCATTCCTGGCATGTCCCACATTCATACCAGTCTCGTACTCTCAGAGGTCAAGTTCACGACGACTCTACCTCTGGAGTAGGAAAGCTTTCCAGCGTTTCATGGGCCCTCAGTGCTCAAGCGCTTCGCAGGTTCAAGGGGTGGGCGAGTTTGCTTATGGCAAACTTGCCCACCCCCTTGACCGCCATCTGCGATGGCGAGAAGTGGCTGACTTCTTACACTGCTACAGGAGAAAATACATTTATTTATGACGGATAGCATTACCATAGATCTTTATAGCGATACAGTCACCAAACCAACTCTGGCTATGCGCCGCTATATGTGCGACGCCGAAGTGGGCGATGAGCAACTTGGCGAGGACCCAACGGTCAATCGCTTGCAAGAAATGGTCGCCGAACTGCTTGGGAAAGAGGCCGCGCTCTTTCTCCCCTCTGGCACCATGTGTAATCAGGCCGCGTACGCCGTCCATTGCCAACCCGGCGACGAGATAATTATGGATCGGACCGCGCATCCCCTGCACTTTGAGGGCGGCGGTCCAACGACCCTTCGCGGCATCCTGGTGCAGCCTGTGGACGGAGATCATGGTATCTTCACAGCCGAGCAGGTTCGTGAAGCCCTGCACACTCGCAGCCGCTACCAGCCTCGAAGCAAGCTTATCTCGATAGAGCAGACGGCGAACCTTGGCGGCGGTCGTTGCTGGCCCCTGGAGACCATTCGCGAAGTCTGCGACGTCGCGCATAGCAATGGGCTGGCAACACATATGGATGGCGCGCGCCTCTTGAACGCGGTCGTCGCCACGGGCATTCCGGCGCGGGAGTACGCACGTAGCTTCGATAGCCTCTGGCTCGACCTGAGTAAGGGGCTGGGCGCGCCGGTTGGGGGCGTCCTTGCGGGTTCCGAGAGCTTTATCCGCGAGGCGTGGCGCTATAAACAACTCCTGGGTGGCTCCATGCGCCAGGCTGGCATCATCGCGGCGGCTGGTATCTATGCCCTGGAGCATCATGTAGAGCGGATGGCGGAGGACCACGAAAACGCGAAATTGCTGGCTCAGGGTCTGGCGCAATTGCCGGGCGTGCGTGTCAATCCCAACGAGGTTGAGACGAACATCGTGATCTTTGACGTGGCGGAGACGGGCCTAAGTGGGGAGCAGTTCGCGCGCCAGATGATCCGTGAGCATGGAGTGCGTTTCAGCCAGTTTAGCCTTATGGGGCCTGCCATCATTCGTGGTATCACACATCTGGGCATCACACGCGAAGATATCACCACCGCCCTGCGAGCCACAGAACAGATCGTGCGCTCCGCCTCCCTTCAGGCCGTGGGCTAAACATTATTGGTAGGATGCCGCTGCTAAAGCGACGCGGCTACATATCCCCCTCGGTTCCGTGGTGCCGTGGGGCCTGGTGCCGCTGCTAAAGCAAAAAAACGAATAAGAAACGATCCAGGCAGAGTATGCGTGCTCAGAGTAGTAGGGAAGATCGCACGCGTGTTATGAAGGAGGAAGGCTATGCCTGGCTCGTTTCGCGTCTTTACGCTCGCTGGTATCGATATTCGCATTAATCTAAGCTGGATTATCATTCTGCTCTTACTGACTGTATCGCTCGCGGCTGGCTGGTTCCCCAGAGCCTTTCCTGGCTATAGCAGTGGAACATACTTCCTGCTGGGCCTGATCTCCTCAATTCTGCTCTTCGCCTCGGTACTTCTGCATGAACTGGCGCACTCGCTGATGGCGCGCGCGCGGGGAATACCAGTGAAGGACATCACGCTCTTCATCTTCGGTGGAGTCTCAAACATCGAGCGTGAGCCGCGTAGTCCTGGGGCGGACTTTATGATCGCGGTCGTTGGGCCACTAATGAGCTTTGTCATAGGTGGCATTTGCTACGCGCTCTGGTACCTTATAACACACCAGGCGAACAATCCACTGGCGGCAATCCTCCTCTACCTGGGCGCGACCAATCTGCTGCTTGGTATATTCAACCTCATTCCCGGCTATCCACTGGATGGCGGACGCATCCTGCGCGCTATCATCTGGCGCTTTACGGGCAACATCAACCGCGCGACAAGTATTGCCGCGACCGTCGGCCAGATCGTCGCCTTCAGCTTTATCCTCTGGGGAATCTTCCTCTTCTTCAGTGGCAACGGCTTTGGGGGAATCTGGATCGCCTTCATTGGCTGGTTCATGTTGAGCGCGGCCCAGGGCGCACGCTATCAAAGCACCTATGAGGAGACCTTCAGCCATACAACCGTTGAGCAGGTCATGAGTCGCAATATCATCCTCATACCAGCCAACATCTCGCTACAAAAGCTCATCGATGACTACATCCTGCCCCAGGGTTTACGCTCGGCGATGATTACCCAGGGCGAGCAGTTCGCGGGACTAATTACCCTGAGCGATATACGTCATATCCCGCGCGAGAAGTGGGCTACAACCCCCGTAGGCTTCGTCATGAAGCCCGTCTCACAACTCCAAGTCGTCACACCCAATCAGAGCTTGCGCGATGTCGTCACTCTGTTGACCAGCCATAACATCAATCAGTTACCAGTGGTCGAGAATGGGCACCTGCTAGGCATCCTCAGCCGTGACACCGTTCTAAGAGCCCTTGAGGTTCGCCGTAGCCTCGGCCTCAATCGCCCCCCCGAACCAGACCAGACCCAGCGCGCGGAAGCGTAAAGAGCATCTCGCGGAAGTGGCACGGCGTAGGCTGAAGCCCTACGCCGTCCCCTCCTTTAACCCCTTACGATAATATTCTAACCTGGAGAATGCACGGCTAATCTGTGCATTCTCCAGGCTATACTCTCTTCAAAGAGAACTTTAAAACTATATGAGAAGAGAGGATACAACCATGAAACGCTTACATTGTGAGGCATCAGCCATCATTGACGCGACACCAGAGGTGGTGTACGGCATCATCTCCAATTATCTGGATACCGAGAAGGGGCATCCAGCCATCCTGCCACCAAAAAACTTTAAATCACTGGTCATAGAGGAAGGGGGGCAGGGGCTGGGAACTGTCTTTAGCGTGACCGCGAGCATGGGTGGCAGCGAGCAGAAGATGCGTATGCGTGTGAACAAAACTGAACCCGGACGCCTGCTTGTCGAGACCGACCTGGATCGCCCCCTTGTCACCACCTTCCGCAGTGAGCCCTACGAGGATGGACAGCGGACCCGTTTCACCATCACCACCGACTGGGAGGCACACGCAGGTCTCATGGGCGTATTCGAAGCACTTATGGCACCCAGCATCATGCGCCGCGTCTACAACGAGGAACTTCAAAACCTAAACAAACTTGTGAGCACTGGCATTGTAATAAACCAGCGTTAGAAGCAAAAACGCAGGGCATCGCAATATACTACAGAGTATGGCATAATTGGATCAAAGCGCTAAACTTATATTGATATGCGTCTCTGTAGAAGCGAAAGGAGAGACGGCGTGCTTCCTTCTAATGAAGCATGCCCGCCCTGGGATTTACCATGAACTCATCTATTCGTATCAACGCGCTGCTCGTAATGTTGGGAGGATTGGCCGCGCTTATTTGTTTTCTGCTTCTCCCCTTTGCCATGAACCCTTTCTATTTTCGTATGGATACCGCGCCTGGGCTCCTACTGCTGGATGGTACACGCCTGACAAGATATATGCAGATTCCCGACCTGAAGTACGATGGCACCTTTGGAGCGTTCATCGTAAGCTATGGGTCAATGTGGGCCATACCCATTATCTCTTTGATCATTGCGATGCTAGCATTAGTTTGGATATTGCGACGTCGGCCCACGCCCATCTTGCCTATTTTCTGTAGCATCCTATCAGTTATATTAATCATTGCGACGTTGCTGACGCTGGATGAATTTTTCGTGCTGGCACCAGGAACATTGAAATCAATGTTCACCCCCAATCCACTCTTTGGGTCGCTCGTTGGCCCTGGCTGGTGGGTTTGTATGGTTGGAGGGCTACTCGCTTTAATCGCGGGTATATTGGGCTTAGTGGGCAGTCTGCGTCGTTCCCGACCGGGGATAGTGTGAAGTTCACATATCAGTTAGACGTGAAAAGAACAATTGGCCTATTTCCCCCTTGTAATATGTTTTATACACATGTAATCTTAAGATATCACTTTGTGTCTTCTGATAATTACACCGTGGTTGTCAGGAGCGCTAGAGGCTTTGATGGATCAGGTTAGCTCCCTTGCCTGGTTGTAGTCTGACCGGGATCGCAGCCTTTAGCAACATAGTTTCATCGCACAAAACAAGCGCCTCCTTTCGCTCAGGATATCACTACCTGACGGGCAATACACGCTGATTCTACGGCATCAGCGTGTATCCCTCGGCAGGAAGTCGAGGGTCCAGAGAGGAAGGGCGCGACCGTGGGTAATTTCGTTGACAGGATCCCGAGGCTGGCAATCAACATCTTTGCCGGCATCTGGATCGCGGGGTTCTTCGTCGCTGCTGTGCAGCAGCAGGGCGACAAATACCTCGCCCCACTAGGCGGTGTGTTCGACTTCAGTGGAGGTTTCTGGGCGTGGCTCGCAAGGGTCATGCTCCTGATTCCCGCGCTGTCGTTGTTCCTTCTCCTGGTGGCCTTCTCCTTCATGACGACGGAGGGGGCCAACTCGTGGAAGGACAGGGTTGGTGCCACGTTGCTGATGATTCTGGCTCACCTCGCGCTCAGCGGGATGGTGACTGGCCGGTACATCGCGCTTCTCCCCGATTGGGCCGTGAATTTCTTCGGTCCTCTTCTGGGCGTGGGCATCGCGTTCCTGCTGTACCTCTCGTCGCAAGGGCTACTTAGTCTTTCCCCCAATGCGCTCAACATCTTCGGTGGAGCGTGGGAGGCTGGGTTTGTAGTCCTTGCTTTGAAGGCACACGGGGCCGGTTACTTCCAACCCCTGAGCTCACTGACTGACGGTGGGAGCATCCTCGCGCGGATCACGTTGGCCGCTGCTGGGATGGGTACCTTCATCATGTTCATCATCTTCTCGATGCGTTCCGTCGAGAGCAGTGGTACCAGGATGGACAAGGTGAAGGGCACGCTGGGAATGATGGGAATGCACCTGATGTTCTCAACAGTCCCCGCGTTCCTTATGACCAAGCTCACGGACTGGCTGCCGGGCGGCATTGGCGACTTCATTAACGCCTCTCTCGCCTTCGCGCTGTTCGTCTGGGCTGAAGTCAAGCGCCGTAACGGCTGACCAGTACTACCCACACCTGTAAGATGGAACTAGCAAGAAGGGGGCGTCACCAGCTGGTGGCGCCCCCAAGCTTTACGTTTTTGCTCCTTACACCACTCTGCAAGAGCTTTCTACTTTCCCCTGTTTTTTCATATGGCATAGGGCATACTTTCCCAAAAGTGTTAGTTTTTCATTACCAGAGGGGTGAGAAGTTTATATGCCAGCAAAATGTGAAAGAACAAGCGGCCTATTTACCCCTTGTGTTTGCCGTATTAGCATGTTATCTTATAATCATCAATTTATATCTCCTGATGGCTAGATCGTAGTTGTTGGGAGTGCTAGAGGTTTTGAGGGATCAGGTTAAGCTCCCTGGTTTCGTCTGGTTGTAGTCTGACCGGGATCGCAGCCTTTAGCAATGTTTGTTCCATCGCACCAAGCCAGAAATCCTCTTTGCTCAGGGTATCTCCCTGTAGTGCGGTATGTACTTTTTCCTTGGTAGGAGAGAGTGCATATTGCTCGGCAGGAAGCCGAGTATCCCGAGTGGAAAGGGCACCTGGTGAAAAAGCTGCTCAGCATTAAGATGCTGGTGGACGTCGTCCTCGGCACCTGGGTCGCGGGGTTCCTGGTCGTCAACCTGCAGAGGATGGGCGACGGGTACTTCCACCCGGCAGGCAAGATGGCCAGCTCCAGCGGCCAGGGCTTCTGGGGGTGGGTGGCGAACGTCATCATCGCCATCCCGCAGTTGTCGCTGTTCCTGCTCCTGGTGGCCTTCTCGTACATGGCTGCCGTGGAGTGGGGAGCGTCGACCCGGAAGGAGAAGATCCAGGGGACGCTGATGATGGGCGCGGTGCATCTCGCCTTGAGCCTTGGCCTCTCGGTGCAGTTCATCGAGGATCAGGCGGGCTGGTTCGTGCACCTTCTCGGTCCGTCCCTGTGTGTGGGAGTCGCCTTCCTGCTGTACGTGATGTCCGAAGGGGCGACGAGCCTCTCGAACGGGCTCTTCATCTTCGCGGGTTCGTGGGAGGCAGGGTACGTCATCAGCGGCGTGACCAGCAAGGGGGCTGCGTATTTCAAGTCCCTGAGCGACCTGCAGCACCACTTCAGCGCGACCAGTATCATGCTGGTCCCTGCTGGGATGGGTTTCTTCTTCATGTGGATCATCTTCTCGGCTCTTTCGGTCGAGGGAAATGGCCCGAAGGAGAAGATCCTGGGAACGCTGAAGATGATGGGGATGCACCTGTTGTTCGCACCCGTGCCCATGCTTCTCATCGCGGGGATCACGGACTGGATGCCGGGTTCCTTCGGCAAATTCGTCACCAGCACCCTCGGTCTCGCCCTGTTCATCGGGGGCCTGATCCAGAGGAAGAAGGGCAACTGACCGCCGCGTGATCCGCCGCTTCGTACGGGCGGATGAAGGACATACAAGGGGGGAGGGCCGCCTTCGGGCGGCGCTTCCCTCAGCCCACCGCTTCACATGGGTGGGATGGAACAAGCAAGAGGGGGCGTCGCCTGCGGGTGGCGCTCCCTCGCGCTTTGTTTTTAACCCTTCCTCTATTCTTCAATGCCCTTCTATTTACCCCCTTGCTTTTTTAGCAATGCATGGTGTATACTCTTTCCGAACAGTGTTTGGAATTCAAACGATGTTCGGATTTTCTTTTCATTATACGTCTGTCGTTATAAGTGCATGCGATTTACTGAACATCGTTCGGAAATTGAACGATGCTTGGGAATAGAAGGAGAAGGATTATGCATACTACGGATTTGTTCGCGGTCATCTCATGGATTTTGTTGTTGACGGTGATGTTTGGAGGCTATTCGCTGTTACGCTTGCTGGCGAAGAGAGTTGCCTGGCTAACGCCTGAGCGCAAGGGGACGTTCCGGGCCGGGCATGCGCATGCGGGCGTTTTGCTGGCGGTCTCGCTGCTGTACTACATGTATCTCGACCGGGTAGCCTTTGACGAGACGGTGAAGATGGTTGTGTGTGTTGTGCTGCTGCTGGGTATTCTGGCACAGTCCGGGGGCTTCTTCCTGCATCTGGCAGCGAAGAGAGAGGGACGTCTCTCGGCGGGTCATATGGTAACGATTCTGGGGGCGCTGCTGCTGGCTGTGGCCTTTGTAGCGCTGATCTACGGCTTGATCGCGGTCCATGTCTAAGACACTATATCGAAGCTCTTCTTGTATATAGATGATATTCACTGGAAGGATCTAAAGGTTATGTTCCCCTTTATACTCTTGCTTGTCTCATGGTTGGCGTTCCGTGGAATTGGGCTGCTGGGGGTTGCCGCGCTGGCGAGCTGGTCAGGTGCCGCTACCTATGCCCTGGCACTCTTCTTCATTTTTGTCGCGGCTTCGCACTTCGCGTCAATGAAAAAGGATCTGGTGAATATGGTGCCGGATTGGCTACCCAATCCTCTGGCTATTGTGTATGTGACGGGTGTGCTGGAGGTTCTGGGAGCTGTGGGTCTGCTCTTACCAATGACCCGCATGGCGGCTGGCATCTGTCTGGCACTGCTGCTGATCGCGATGTATCCAGCCAACCTCAATGCCTCTCGTAAGCAAATCCCCCTACGTGGGAAGCCGCCAACGCCATTCTGGTTGCGTCTGTTTATGCAGATAATCTACATCGGGCTCTGCCTCTGGGTGGCCTTTGCCTGATGCCTCGTCTACAGCGGCATGGTGCAGAGTTTGAGCCTGCGCTATACCGCTGTAGGGCTTGTTCCACAGGCCGGAAAATTCAACACTTTTTTTTACCGACTACTTGCTCTTTCACACGTTTTTATTCCTAAATACCCCATTCCAATATTCACACATTTTTCGCAAAATTGACCCTAATTATATCTTATCTTCTTTTCTCATATCCTCTATACTAAATAAGATTTTACACTCTGTTCTGGTTCGTTTCGTAACCACTTCACCTCACTCCTTTGGGATTGCTGAGGGATGTTACACAGAGTTTTCGAGCAGAATCGGGAATGCTGCTCTTGCTATACAGCGCTGGTCTTGTAGACTCTAAACCTTGCTGCTTCACGCGCGGTTGGAGGATACATGCTCCTCTCGCGCGATGGTAATAAATCCTCTCTGCTCATTTGGAGAGTGATCATTCCCCTTTGACCCCAGGCCTGATCGTCCTGGTCCGTTTCCCCTGTGGGGCGGAGAACTCGGTCGCTTTTATCCCTATTCACGGAAGGTCATGTTGCATGACTGGGATGCCGAAGGGGCCGGAACCTTAGCACCGCCTCTCTTTTGAGCAGTTGTTAGGTTTCCACCCACAACGCCAGTGGGAATGCTTGCCACCATTGTGGAGCAGGTATTCTCAGTTCCTATGTAAGTGCGCCATTGCTAAACAATTTGTGAAGGGATTGACATGTTCAGGACGTTAGCTACGATCATCGCGCTTGTCGCGGTGTTCGCGCAGCACCGTAGCGCGAACGACAAGCGCAACGAGGAGAAGCCGGAAGAGAAGCGGTACTGCACCCGCTGCGGCAACGAACTCACCTCGGGTGGAGTGTGCACCAACTCCGATTGCACCAAGGAGCGCTAACCCGTTCCAGCTAACAACGCGATTCTGAACACACAGTGATCGGGGGTGGAGAGGGCTATCCTCTCCGCCTCCGATCCGTGTTTTATGCCCTCTTCTCTCCTGAGGATGTGCTGATTCATACATTGAGAGTGGTAGGGATTAGAGGCGTAACCAGAGGGGTAGGTTCTCGCGGAAGATCTGGAAGGAGTCGTCCTGTGGTTCGTATCCGACCAGGGCGCGGGTATTGGTCAGGTCCACACATTTGAAGAGATTGTCTGAGATACCATGCACGACGGCGTGCTGGATATTGGCGACCTCGATGCAGCACATGAGCAGGTGGTTCAGGTCGCGCGCGCTTACGTAGCCGGAGAGGTTGCGTGGGTCAGGGTAGACGCTCGACTGGTTGGAGCCTTCGCTCCGCTTATCGTAGGCACCGATACGGACTGCGATACTTGATAGCCCCTCTGTGTGCGCGAAATAGGTAGCTACAGCCTCACCGAAGCACTTGGAAACCCCATACATGTTCGCCGGGCGGAAGGGGGTATCCCAATGGGCCTGGAAATCGTCGGGATAGCCCATGAAGACCTGGACGCTACTGGCTGAGATGATCCGCTGGCACCCCTGGTCTTTGGCGGCGCGGAAGATATTGTATGTTCCCTGGATGTTGTTGGGGAGAAGTGACTGATAGAAGTCGGCTTTGGGATCGGGGTCCGCCGCGAGATGAATTACAACATCTATTCCCTGGCATGCTTGCTGGCATGCTTCCGGGTCGGTGATATCGAGTTCAACGACTTCATGTCCCCCCTGCGCTAACTCCTTCAAGGGAGCGGCGTTCTTGTCCGCCAGGCGAAACGTATAGTGCTCCGAAGCGGAGCGAAAGAAGGCCGATCCGATCCCACCCGCCGCGCCCGTCAATAAGATGCGCCTGGCTTTTTGCTCATTCATGCGCGTGATATCCTTTCATCAAAGAAAATGAGATGCTATTCACTTGTTCTATAGTTCATTCGCCTTAGTCTCTCACAATGAACGCACTTGCACAAGTGTTTGCATGGTATGGAGAGGAAATGCCGCTTCAGCGAGGGCTTAGCCCTCAAATCGGATATGCTCACCAGAGCTAAATTGCGCATGATAACGTAGCCCCTCTACTTAAAGTGTCACATCGCCACCAGAACGAGAGGATCGTTAGCGCGATATATGCCACTCACACAATGGCTGTCATCGCGCTCTAGAAGCGCATTCACGTATTTATTTCCTTCATTATCGTGAAGTGCTTCGGCGCGTATCAAATCATGCGAGTGCGCTAGATCAAGTGCGGATGCTGATATTGAGCTTGACCAGCGCTGGCCCTGCCCTCCGTATCAGCCTCACTTGACAAGCTTCCAATGCATTGCTTACACTTCATTCCATTGAAACGCTTCAATGGAGCGTGTTCAAACTACAGGGATGTGGTATTACACGACATCCCCTCTCATGACAACGGAAAGCGGGGAGACATCATGGAGCGAGTAACCTTCTTGATGAAGATCAAACCGGGAACGGAAGCGGAATATCGCGCGCGGCATCAGCGTGTCTGGCCTGAGTTGCTTGCTGATCTCAAGCGGGCCGGATGCCATAACTACTCCATTTATCTGCGTGGAGAGGATCTCTTTGCCTACATGGAGATCGAGGACTCGCAGCGCTTCCAGGCGGAAATGGCGCGCAGCGAGGCCGACAAACGCTGGCAGGCATATATGAGCGATATTTTGATCCGCGAAGTTCAAGGCGAGACGGGTCTTCCAGAGCCTCTCGAAGAGGTCTTTCACCTCGATTAAAGCATTCTTCCGTAGGAGTAAGGAGAAACCATCATGAACACATATTTTGACAAAGACATGGTTCTGGAGGAGATACGGAGTTTCAGAGTCGAGACGCCCTCATGGGGATATGGTGATTCGGGAACTCGCTTTAAGGTCTTCCACTGGCCTGGCGCGGCACGCAATTTGCGCGAGAAGCTAGAGGATGCTGCGATGGTGCAGAAGGTCACAGGCATCTGCCCCAGTGTGGCTCTCCACATTCCCTGGGATAAGGAGGACGACTGGTCGGAGGCTAAAGCGTATGCCGAGAGCCTTGGCTTGCGCCTCGGGGCCGTCAATCCTAATCTTTTTCAGGATGATGAGTACCGCTTTGGGAGCCTCTGCCACTATGATCCAGCGGTGAGGCGAGCGGCGATTGAACATATACTGGAATGTGTTGAAATCGCGCGTACCATCGGCTCCGATACTATTAGCCTCTGGCTAGCCGATGGCACGAACTATCCCGGACAGGACAACCTGCGCGCTCGTAAGCGTCGCCTGCGCGAGACGCTGAGCGAGATCTATCCGGCGCTCGGCTCTGATCTGCGCTTGCTGATTGAGTACAAGTTCTTTGAACCAGCCTTCTATCATACTGATCTCGCCGACTGGGGCATGGCCTCTACCCTGGCGCGGCAACTGGGTCCGCAGGCTAAAGTCCTTGTCGATACCGGGCACCACGCGCAGGGAACGAATATCGCGCATATTGTCTCCTACCTCATCGACGAGGAGCAACTTGGAGGCTTCCACTTCAATGACCGGCGCTACGCCGATGATGACCTGATTGTCGGCTCGCAGAACCCCTTTGATCTCTTTCTGATCTTCACCGAACTGGTTGCCGCCGCGCGCGAAGGGGTCATTCCCCGCGTGGATTACATGATCGACCAATCCCATAACCTTGAGCCCAAGGTCGAAGCCATGATCCAATCCATCCTGCATATCCAGTCCGCGCATACTCGCGCGCTCCTGGTCAACTATGCGGCGCTAGCCCAGGCTCAAGCGGCAGGTGACACCCTCGCGGCCTATCGTGTGCTACGCGATGCCTTCGAGACTGATGTGCGCCCCCTGCTCGCCGAAGCACGTGAGAGCATGGGCCTTGATCCCGATCCAATTCGAGCCTTCCGCGCCAGTGGTTATGCCGAGCGCGTTGCCCGCGAGCGCCCCCAGGCCGCAGGCGGTGCCAGTGGCTATCCCGGCGCGTAAGGCTGCATTCTGAGATCAGTCCGGCGGGAATGAAATACGGCGCAGGGTAGGGATTCTCCCACTCTGCGCCGTCCTTCATCCCTGGCTATCCTCGGTCACGTTGGGATTATTGCCAGGTGCTTGCTTCCTTGAAGAGCGCGGAGGCTAGCAGTGCGCAACGTGTGGCGATCTCTCTGGGTGTATAAGGTCTTCCCTGCTCAAGCCACCAGGTAATGGCTTCAACAAACATAGTGGATACCATATCTGGCACAAACTCGTCGGAAAATGCATACACGTGACGCCCATCAGGGAGGGCTCTCGCCCATGTTCTTTGACCATATCAGCCAGGGACGCGCGCATCTTTAAGACAAACCAGGGACTCCCCCTTCTACCAAGCAGGGCGCCATAGAATCGCTCATATTCCGCGATATGCTCGAAGAATTTTACCCAGGCTTGCGGAGGTCGCTCTGGCCCCATGTCTCCGGCGGCTTTCAGCAGGTTGCTCATCTCCTCCTCAAAAATCCGCTCTACCAGATCATATTTATCCTGATAATTGCGATAGAATGCCGCCCGGCTCACCATAGCTCGCTGTGTAATCTCGCCAATGGTGAGAGCTTCGAATCCTCGCTCCTCAATCAAGTCAACCAATGCCTCGCGCAGCAATTTCTGCGTGCGTCATCAAAGCAGCTAGCATTACCCCCGGCGACACGGTATTAATTACGGCTGCCGCAGGTAGCCTCGGCTCACAGTTAGTTCAACAGGCCAGAGCCGCAGGCGCGGGAACGGTAATCGGCGCGGCGCATGGCAAGCAGAAGCTTGAAGTGATTACTCAGCTTGGAGCCGACCTTGCCATCGATTACAGCGAGGATGATTGGGTAGCGCAAATACACAAAGTCACGGATGGCAAAGGGGCCGATCTGGTGCTGGATGGGGTGGGAGGAAGCATTGGATACCAGGCGTTCGAGGCGGCGGCCAGAGATAGTGGTCGCCTGGGTGTCTACGGATTCTCGTCTGGTAGCTGGACGAAGATCGAGACGCGAATACTAGCCGCGCATGGCGTCACCATCTTTGCCCCCCTAACCATCGCCTTTGCCAGGCCACCGGAAGAGGCACGCATCGATGCCGAAACCGCTCTGGCTGAAGCAGCCTCCGGGCGCTTAAAGGCTCTTATAGGCCCAACCTATCCGCTTGCGCAGGCCGCTAAGGCTCATGCCGCCATTGAAGCTCGCCAGACAACTGGCAAGGTTATGCTCATCCCCTAAGATCGCAAGGAGCGTAGCGCGGCGCTTTAGCCTGCGCCGCGCCACGCTCCCACACCCACCCTTCGTATGAAACCCACCATGAGCTTTACCCGAAGTGGAAGATCCCACCCGCGTCCCAGATCTGGACAGTGTGATCGTCGCCAGCAGTCGCGATCCACATGCCATCATGCGACCAGGCGACGCTATTGACAGTGCCATAATGGCCCTGGTAGATGTAGTCGAGAGTTCCATTAGCGGCATTCCAGATTTGCGCGGTGTGATCCGCGCTCCCAGAAACAATACGCTGTCCATCGGGCGACCAGGCGATATCGTAAATGGCACCGGTATGACCCGTATATATAGCTACATCCTTGCCATCGGCGACATTCCAAACACGAACTGTGTGATCCGCCCCGGCGGAAGCGATGCGCTGTCCATCGGGCGACCAGGCAACAGTATATAGCTTAGCCTTGTGCTTATTGTAGGAACTTACCTCATTCCCATTGTTAGAATTCCAGACACGTACAGTCTGGTCGGCGCTGCAAGAGGCGATGAGTTTGCTGTCGGACGACCAGGCGATATCGGTAACGGGTTGGGTGTGCTTTAAATACGAATAGACACTTCCAACTTGAGCAGGGCTCCAGACCTGTACACTATGGTCATCGCTGGCTGAGGCTATCCGCGCACCATTGGGCGACCAGGAGACACTATTGACTGGTCCCGAGTGCCCCGAAAAAGTATACAGGTTGTCTCCATCGACCGCGTTCCAGACGCGAACAGTCTGATCATTGCTAGCACAGGCTACCCGCTTGTTATCGGGCGACCATATTGTACATTTGATGAGATATTCTGGTTGGTCACGGTAGGTATAAATTGTACGTCCATCGGCGACATTCCAGACCTGCGCGGTGTGATCCTCGCCTCCAGAGATGATACGCGCGCCATCCGAGGACCAGGCGAAACTGAGCACCCCTGCATTGTGCCCCCGATAGGTAAGGCGGACGCGCCCCTGCGACCTTTGCTGAGTGAAGATAAGTGAGGTAATTCCCGTTCCCGCGACTCCAAAGACGCCCAATCCCACCAGCCCGGCGATTAATGCGCGCCTCGACCTCTTACGTGATTCTTTCGGGTCTTGTTTCTCAACCATCTGTTCGAGTTGAGTGGCCGAAGATTGTGGGCGGACGGCTGCTAGCATGCCTGTGAAGTTAGCATTGTGTGTGATAATAGCCTGTTCAAATGCCTCTGAGAAGGCCTGAATGGATTCAAAGCGGAGCGCGTCCTCCTTGGCAAGTGCCATATGAATGACTCTCGCCAGCATTGGATGCAGATTGGGTAATTTCTCGCGAATTGGTGGAGGTGGCGAAGAGATTTGTTGCTTTGCGATTTCCGTGGCGGTTCCTTGAAAGGGAAGTTCACCGCATAACCACTCATAGATAAGGATACCCAGCGCATATTGATCTGAGGAGGCGTGAACCTCACCCCGAATCTGTTCAGGCGACATGTATGCGAGGGAGCCTATCGCTCCCGTTTGCGCGCCATATGTCAGTGCAGGAATGCTGAAATCGCTCACAACGAGCTTGCCATGCGCATCCAGCAGGATATTTTCGGGTTTCAGGTTTCCATGCGCCAACCCATGCTCATGGGCATAATATAGACCTTGTGTTATCTGCCTGACATAATTATGAATCGTTGGGATGCCCAGTCGCTCACCCTGAAAGTGCCGCTGGCGCAGGGTTCCGCCCGGCGCATACTCCATCACCAAATACGGTTGCCTGAATTGAAGCCCCGCGTCTATCAGGCTTAGAATGTTTGGATGACTGAGACGAGCAAGCGCCTGGGCTTGTTGACGAACGAGATGCGTTCGTTCATCGGGCAAATACATACGCAGGGCTTTGAGCGCTACCCTGGCTCCGCGATTGATATGTTCCGCTAAGTAGACCTCAGCAAACGCGCCTTTGCCGAGCAGACGTACAAGACGATAGTTCCCGAGCTGTTGCGTGATTTCCTCTTTCACGCTTCTCCTCCTTGAGATTGACCTACAAGTTCGTCCCTACATGTCGGATACCAGATATTTAGAAAACACACAAATATCACCGCTTGTATGCTTAAAGTAGTGTTAAAAAATATACTGCTTGAATGCCTGCATCCTACTATATTAGAGCGTATATTACAAGCCCTAATTTACCTAGCCATGTTTAAATCTATGCCGTTCAATGCGGTCTAACCTCGACTGCGTTTGAGGCGTATATTACAATGATGTTTTTATATCTATATTGATGTGTAAGGAGAGAAGGCGTTTATGCAGAGCCAGGAAAGTGGCTATGAACCACAGCGACAAGCCTCGCAGCAGGAGCGCGCGGTCAATCGAGACCCGCGTGAGCAGGCTTCGTCCTATGCGGAAGGGGAACGGGTGGAAGCTCGGGAGCGCTCGTATGAAGAGGGCTATGCGGGAAACTATACACAGGATAGCTGGTTTCAGGAGGGTGAGAAGTTACAGCCCCAGGCACCCAGACAACGGAAAGCGAGCAGCGTCTTCGTCTTCATTGGCATTCTCTGTCTGGCCTTGATCGCGAGCAATGTTCTAGGTCTGTTATCTGGCTGGTTTATCTGGGCAGGAGTTCTGGTGTTGATCGGAATTGGCGCATACCTCGCTGTCCTCAACTGGCGTGTCACCACGCTCCCCATGCCCATGGAAAGCTTTACGATTCAAGAGCACGCGCGGCTAGATATTAATAATGTGGCTGGTCGCGTCACAATTCGGCGTGGCGAGGATAATGTCGTAACGGTCAACGCCATGAAGCGCGCCAGTGGTATCGGCATGACGCTCGATTCGATGAACATAGATTACCAGCAGCAGGGCGATACGATTGTGATGAGAAGTACCGCCGACACATCCTTCTTCCAGTTCGGATGGCGAACTTTCGAGCTTGATATTACGGTGCCGAAGGATTGCGATATCCAAATGAAGACTGGCATGGGCCGTGTCGAGGCGAGTGGCTTTAAAGGAGATATGCGCCTGCGCACAGGCAGCGGCGGCATGGAACTTTCGGACCTGGAAGGGCGCGTCGATGCTCGTACAGGTAGTGGCACCGTAAATGCCAATCAGATCAAAGGTGCATTCTTTCTCAAGACTGGCAGCGGACGCATCATAGCTCAGGAATTAAATGGGAGCGCCGAGCTAAATACGGGCAGCGGTTCCGTCTCTATCTCGCAGTCCAATCTGACGGGAAAAGCTACTATCAAGACAGGCAGTGGCTCAATTACGATTATGCAATCGACGCTCGCGGGCAATACTTTCGTCAAAACGGGTAGCGGTTCCGTTTCTTATTCCGGTGAGATTGATCCGCTTGGCACATACGAACTGCGCACGGGAAGCGGCTCTATTAATATGACGCTTCCAGCGCAGTCCGCGTTGACGCTCAACGCCTCAACCGGCTCCGGTAAGGTTATCAACGCCTTTGAAAATACGCAAGTAGATGGTCCCCGCGCCCAGGTCCGAGTGAGGACCGGCAGCGGCTCCATCACCGTCGTCAAAGTCTGATAGACAACGGCTATAAACGTAGGCGCAGTGCTTTTGCCTGCGCCTAGCCCCCTCTTACAACTTCGCGACCTCGCGTGCCTCCAGGCGGCGCGCAGACTCCGGATCATGGCTAGGCAGGTAGATAGTCGGCATTGACCGAAGATAGCGAAGGACCTGTCGATGTGTCTCCTGGTAAAGAGCCATATTGGTTGTCACGCCATCGGTCGCCTGGTCTAGAAGCAACTGCTGAGTGTATGACGTATCGCCCGCGAAGAAAAGGGCGTGCGCCCCCTCCTGCACGATCACCGATAGATGACCAGCGGAATGTCCCGGTGTCGGAACCAGATGGACGTCGCCCGCCTTTGTTAGCGTATAGCTACCAGTGAACGGCCCAAACGCCTGAGATGGAAAGTCAATGAGTTTTGGCGCGAACCAGCGGGGCTGATGCTGTGGCAGATAGCCGCCCAATTGCCCTCGAATACCCGCTGCCAGCTGATATTCAGCACGCGAGACAAGAATCTGGGATTTAGGGAAATGATGCAGCCCTCCAGCATGATCCGTATGCAAGTGCGTCATGACCACCCAGCGTACATCATCGGGCGAGATACCCAGGGCGCGGAGCCGTGGCCCAACTTCCTCCTCTGGCTGTACCCAGGCGCGTACACCAAGCCGATAATATGGGTGCCACCGGGGATAATAGCCCGGCTCCGCAATCCGAGCCGTCTCCCCTGTATCCACAACTATCACCCCTTCAGGATGCTCAATCACCCACACGTATATAGGAAGTGGGCTGGTCCAGACTGGATCGCGCATCGTATTGACGAGGCGCAACGTCCCATTCCCCCGCCCACTCAACTGGCGCTCTTTTACCGCGACAGTCCCTGTCTGAATAGCATGAATCCGCACGTTCGCTCTCCCATTCGCATTTTTAATTAATGACTCGACATCGATTACATATCATTGATTATATGTCATCAATATAAAACTGTCAAGCGATAGGCGTTGCTGCTTGCATCCAGAGACTGTTCACAAGTCGGCACAGGTTAAAGCTCTGTGCCGATCACTCGCCCCTCGATCATAATCACACGCGACTGACAACCTCCTCTGCATGCTCATAGCTCTTGAGAGTGATAGCATTGGCAGCCTCTTGCGTATCCCGCATCATCTTGCCACCGATAATACTCTTCCAGGGCAAGTACTGTAGCGCCCGAAGGACCTGCGTACGCAGCCAGATCTCCGACTGTGTCTGCGGTACGAAATCCTTGACCGCACCCGCAAGCTTCTGATTTACCGCGACATAGCCACGCATGGCCTGCTCATAGCGCGCAAAGGCTGTTTGGTAATCTCCTGAAGCCGTCACCAGTTCGCCCGCCAGGACATATGCACCCACAAGCGCCAGACCAGTCCCCTGACCAGAGGCGGGAGACGCACAGTAGGCCGCATCCCCAAGCAGGACCGTTCGACCACGTGACCAGTGCTCCATCTTAATCAAGCTTATCGAATCAAAGTAGAAGTCGGGCGCGACCCTGGCATAGTCAAGTAACCGTGGGATCTCCCAGCCTGCTCCCACGTATGCTTTAGCCAGGATTTGCTTCTGTTGCTCACTGTCATGGTAATCATAGGTCAGCGCCGGGGAATGAAAGAAGAAGAAGTTCATCGCCTTACTGCTGTCATGTGAACTGTACTGGCTCACGAACTTACCAGGAGCATAGTAATACAATTCCCAGTGATCGAGGTTTAAGAAGTTAGGAGTGGTGAAGATCGAGACATACGCGCCGAGTTGGTGAATAAACTGCGCCTCATCTCCAAAGGCTAGCTTGCGGACATTGGAGTGCAGACCATCGGCCCCCACAACCAGATCAAAGGTGCGCTGTATCCCACTCCCGAAAGTTACCTGGACCCCACCCTCATCCTCCAACATCGACGTAATGGAGTCAGCGAAAATGTACTCTACCTGATCTTGCGTCCTCTCATAGAGAATACGCGACAGATCGGCCCTCATGATCTCATCGTCGCGCTCGGTGCGCCCATTAAAGAAATCAGCGGACATGGTAGCAAGTGGCTTGTTATCGCTATTGACGAATGTGCCGCCTCGCATGGCGGTGCTGGCCTGACGAACATCTGCCAGCATCCCCATACGCTCCACCACATCAACCGCCACGCCGCGAATATCGACTTTATAGCCACTTTCTCGCAACGCCGGAGCCTTCTCTACAACCGTAACCTGGAAACCATAGCGACTCAACCAGTACGCCAGCGCGGGTCCCGCCAGGCTCGCGCCCGAGATAAGAACATGCTTGTTTTTCAATGCTTTTCCTCTTTCTTACAGACAAGAACACATAAGGATGTATAGACATAAATCAATAAGAACTATGCCTTACTACTAAGCGAATATTTTTCAATGCTCAGGTGATGAGGGACAATGAATGGTTGGGGTAAGATCCCCCAACCTCACTCTCTCTGGGGTAGAATGCTCTGCAAGAGGGCGCGCAAACCAAAATCGAACTCCCTCTCAGCGCTCCAATGCTCAAACACTGGAATCGCGGCACGTAGCGTAGGGTAACGATCTGGTGAAAGCCTCTGCCACACTGCCTTCTCATTGACCTCTTGCTCAAAACCAGCGACGGCAACGCTCCCAACATCGAAGAGAGCATGACCAATAATAAAGCCCGCAAAGCTATTAACAGCATAGATGGCATCGACGCCCTCCACACCCGCGCGGTGCAGGGTTTCCAGAAGCCGCTCAAGAATTGCCAGCGAGGCATCTGTTCGCAACTGGCGCGCCGCCACCAGAGAAACCGCCCTTGGATGAGCGCGCAAAACATTGCGGTACTCATGTGCGAAGTCCCATAGCTCCTGGCGCGGAGTGACATCCGTACGCTGTGGATAAGAGGCTTGCAGAAGTAGAAGCTCAATGACCCCATCCAGCACATCATCCTTGCCCTCGATATGGTTATAGAGCGACATCGCCTCCACACCCAGCGCCGCCCCTAACTTCCGCATATTGAACCCCTCTACCCCCTCATCATCGATCAACTTCAAAGCTGCCTCTAGCACCTTCTGACGGTTAAGCAATCGCCCCTTCTCGCTTCGCGCCATTGTCTACCTCCCTCTGGTGGAACTATACTTACTTTGTAAGCTTACAAAGTAAGTATAGTTCCACCAGAGGGAGATGTCAAGCATCTACGAAGACCAATATATCCGCAGGCTTCGGAATTGAGATTACCAGACACGCGGGAGCAAGCGATAGCGCACTCTACTCATGTATGCCTCGTAGCCTGGTAATTCGCTCCTCAGCAAGTTCTCCTCCATGACCGCACGCCTGGCAAAGAGAGCGCTAATGACCAGAGAGAGCAGCAGCCCAAACACAGATCCCAAGAGGAGGGCTGTACCTACCAGAAAGAGGCAGGCACCGGAATACATCGGGTGCCGCACAAAGCGATAGGGGCCGCTTGATACAACCTTGTGCTCCCTCTCCAATTGAATGCGTATAGTGGGCGTCAGATAGGCATTCTCTTGAAAGACGCGATAGATAAGCACAAACGAGCCAGCCAGGGCGAAAGCACCAACCACCTGAAGCCAGAATGGTATATGAGTCCAGTGATAACGCACAGCATCGAGCGGCATCAGAACCAGCCAGAGCGCTGATATCAAGAACAGCAAAACAAACATCCAATCCAGGCCACCTGGGCGAGGCTTAAAGATGCTCATCCGCTCCTCCAGCAGAGTCGGATTACGCCTGGAAAGCAGGCGCGCAGTCGCTACAACAAAGCCATAGTACAGGAGTAGAAATATCCACGCCTCTGACCATGCCAGCGTACCCGCCGCCAGAAAGAAAGCCAGGGGGAAGATCAATATCTGAACTATCCCTCCTATCAGAGTTTTCAAGGTAATTTTCATCTCCAAAACCTTTCTTTTAAAATATTTAAATCTAATTTTTATGCTTATAAAAAATAATACCATGGAGTTGTTGTAGTCGCAAGGGGAGAAGATGGAAGTAACGGAGAGGGGGATCACAAAGATGGAATTTGTGGCCCGATGCGGTGAGGTAATTGGCGATAAGGAGTGTCTATGGCAGAGGATTAAAGGTGAGCCCAGGCGCAGGCTGAAGCACTGCGCCTACATATGGAAGGGGCTACTTTCGCTCAGTAGATGATGGGTTAGGCTCGGTTGGCTTCGCATCTCCCTGATCGCGCAAGCCAACGTCAGCCAGCGCCAGCCTCAAGCGTTTCAGGCCGTTTGGGCCGAAGCCATGCAATGAAGCGAGCTTTGCATCGCTGGCATTGGCGACATCGCCCAATGTATGATAGCCCGCGCCATGTAATGCCCGCACAGCAGGCGCGGCAAGACCAACATCAGTCAATGGGGTCAAAGAATCATATTTCATAATGCCCGGTCTCCTCTCGTTTCTGATATCCAGGAATTCCCATCATAGCGGGAAGGGCAAGCAAAAAACTTCTCTAATCTTGCTCTCTTCTGTATCTAGCAAGCACGTTGGGCGTTCAGGCCATTTTGGCCTATTTGGGGAAATACTCCATTTCATTGATAATATTTAACAATTGTGTTATGCTTACTTCTGGAAAATAGCAATTATTATCACAATTTTATAAATTTTTCAACAATATGAAAGGCAAGGACTACTCTATGGATGCTACATTCTCTTCATCAATGAAACAATTGGCTGAGCGACGGGGACAATATGGCTTTGATGCCCCTTATGTGGTAATTATACTTGGTGCTATCGGCGCGGTTTTGCTGCTGGTGGGAGCACTCTTCATCTGGCTGCAATGGCTTGTCGTGGGAATTATCTGCCTGTTTTATGCCGCATATATGTTTCTCTCTGTGGCAAGCTATAATTATACGTAACTATTCAGGTTGTCTAAAAAGACTTGCATTGTACACAAGGAATCAGGTACGCTGTGCCTATGGACCGAGATGCTCAAATCGACTGGCTCATCCAAGAACTGACGAATGTGCGTCGTGCTTTGGATGAAGCCCTTCAAGAAAATGCACGTCTGAAAGAACGTATCTGTGAGCTTGAGCGCAAAGAGAAGAAAGACAGCCACAATAGTGGCTTGCCACCTTCTTCGGATCGCTTTGCGCGTCGTCCTCGCTCTGGACGTGAGCGCAGCGGCAAACGTCCCGGCGGTCAATCTGGGCATCAAGGCCAGACGTTACTGCAACGACACGACCCCGATCAGATCGTGGTTCACCGTCCAACGCACTGTACACATTGCGCCTTTGATCTACGCTTGGCGCCTGCTTCCCGCACCACTCGCCGACATGTGCTTGACCTGCCTTCTCAACCATTACAGGTGACTGAGCATCAGATCCAGCAGGTCGTCTGCCCTGGGTGTGGTGCGCTTTGCCAGGCTCATTTTCCAACGGGGGTCAGTGCCCCCGTGCAATATGGCCCCTCATTGCAAGCCTTGGCCGTGTATCTGAGCCACGTCCAACTGTTGCCTTATGCCCGTGTGAGCCAGGTTCTTGAAGATCTTTTTGACCATCGCCTTTCCGTTGCCACCATCGAGGGCTTTGTCATCCGTGCTCATCGGCGTCTTGAACCCGTTGAAGCAGCCCTCAAAGAAGCTCTTGTCACCCAGGAGGTCGTCCATCAAGATGAGACGGGCCTCTATGTCCAAGGCAAACGCCACTGGGTTCATGTGGTCTCAACGCCTCAACTCACCCATTATGCTCACCATCCCAAGCGGGGACGAGAAGCCCTTGAGGCCATTGGCATCGCTGCACGTTTGCAAGGGCTGAGCATGCACGATGGATGGAGCAGCTACTGGACCTACGGCAAGGGCCATGCCCTTTGCAATGTGCATCATCTGCGAGAATTGACCTTCTTCGCTGAAGAAGAGCATCACCTGTGGGCCAGTGAGATGAAAGTGCTGCTGCTGTTGATGCGAGAACTCGTTGCTCAAGCCAAAGCCCAAGGATGGAAGGCTTTTCCTGAGCACATGCAGACCATTCTCATTGAGCACTATCAGCAGATTCTTGAGCAAGGCTATCAATCAGTTCCCGCCCCACCTCTCGCACGGCCAGGAAAACGAGGCAAGCCCAAGCAACATCCTGCGCGTAACCTCTTAGATCGGCTGCATACCCATGCTGATGCCGTGTTGGCCTTCATGCGTGATTTCCGCGTGCCTTTTGACAACAATTTGGCCGAGCGTGATCTCCGCATGCTCAAGGTCCAACAAAAAATCTCCGGCTGTTTCCGCTCTGTCCACGGAGCTGATGCCTTTTGCCGCGTACGAAGTTATGCTTCCACCATGCGCAAACAGGGTCACCACCTGCTTTCTGCTCTGCAAACGGTGCTCGCTGGGTCTCCTCTCTTTCCTTCCTTTTCATGAACCTGAATAGTTACAATTATACAACAAGAAGTGGTAAATTTCAGGTCTGGGCGGGAATCTTAAGCGGCATTCAGCTACGAGGCGATGAACAGGTTCTCGACCTGGGTTGTGGTCGAGGGGCCGTCCTCCTGATGGCGGCGAAGTTGTTACCCACCGGAAAAGCCACCGGCATTGATCTGTGGAAAACCAACGATCAATCAGGCAATGCTATGGAGGTAACCACGCGCAATGCCGAACTAGAGGGCGTCGCCGAGCGCGTAGAACTCCATACGGCTGATATGCAAAAATTACCTTTTGCCGACAACACATTTGATGTTATCCTATCGAGCCTGGCAATTCATAATATTCCCGAAGCCGCAGGCCGTAGTCACGCCATCGACGAAGCCGTACGTGTGCTCAAGCCTGGCGGCAAACTTCGGATTGCCGACTTCCGCAACACGCAAGCCTACGAAAGGCGCCTGCAAGAACTTGGCATGCTTGATGTGAAGCACCAGACGCTTGACTGGCGCTTCTGGTACGGTAGCCCCTGGACAGCGACAAAGCTAGTGAGCGCGCGCAAACCGGCGTAAGAAGGATTGGTCGCGAGGTGTGTGATGTAGTTGCTACAAGAGGTAGAAGGCGGATACAATAACGGTATGAATATAGAATACTCTCAACACCTCGCAACCGCCCTGGAGCAGGTCGCATTACCGGAGGGAATCAACATTCGCGCTTGGCACGAAGATGATTTTCCCGCCATCCAACGACTCAGCAGCGCGGAAGGCTGGCCCTCGCCTACACAACGCCCCACTGAATCGCTACAGTCCTGGCAAAACTCCTGGCCCACGCTGGTGGCTGTGGAAAGCGAAACGATTGTTGGCTTTGTGCGTGGCCTTACTGATGGCACAATCAGCATGTTTATCGCCGAACTGGTGGTAGACACCCAATACAGGGGGCGCGGGATCGGGCGAGCCCTCCTCGATACCTGCCACTTCCTCTATCCGCGAACCCGACTCGACCTGATCTCCGAGGATGAGGCTCGCCCCTTCTACCAGGCTTGTGGCTTCCGATACATTCATGATGGCATGCGAAAAAGCTATGTGTGACCGGAAGCTACTCTAGGCTTCCATCTAACCCTTTGCTGCTATCTCCTGGTTGATCTCCCAGAGATTGCCTTCTGGATCGGTGAAGTGGGCTGTGCGCAATCCCCAGGACTGATCGGTTGGTGGTCGAAGGAATGTCACACCCTCTGCCTTGAGCGCATCATAGGTGGCGTTGACATCTTTAACGCCAGCCGCCAGAACGACGCGCGGCGTGCCATCTATCTTAAACTCATTTGGATCGGCACCCAGCAGGTCGGCAGCACCCGCGAGCGAGAGCAGGATCAGGTAGCGATCCTGCAATTTAAATGAGGAAGAATTGGCGTCACTTCCCGCGTACGGAAGCTTGAACACATCTTTATAAAAAGCTGTACATTTGGGCAAATCTCGGACGAATATCACCGTCGCCAGTATTCCATCGATCATGATTTTACCTCTCTCGCTTTGTTCTCAGTCGAGTCAGAATCAGAGTTCATGGACGCATCTATGCTCGACCAGAAGCAGTATAGCAGGCCCGAGAGGGTTAAAACTTCTCTAATCTTGCGCTCTTCCAATATGCAAGGAGCCAATCAGTGAGCATTTGACACTTCCAGCAAATTTCCATCAGGGTCGCGGAAGTATACAGAGGTCAGTGACGAGATCGCCCCAGTTCGCTCCACAGGGCCAAGAAGAATAGGAACATGGCACGCTTGAAGATGGGCCATGACATCTTCAATGGACAGCAAAGTTAGCAAACAGAGATCAGCGGAACCAGAAGTTGGATACTGAGCCTTTGGATCGATCTCTTTCCCCCGCAAATGAAGGTTGATTTTTTGATTCCCAAAACGAAGCGCCTTGCGCCCCTCACCGAATGTTATCACCTGCATGCCCAGAACGTGTGCATAAAACTCACATGTGGCCTCAATATCCCGCACCGTCAGAACAAGATGGTCTAAACGATCAATTTGCATATGATCTCCTTTCTTTATAACTATACGATTCCATTAATCAATACGAACACCTATATTCTCCAGGTCTGGACGGAAATATGTAGCCGCGTCGCTTCAGCAGCGGCATGTCCTTGGCAAGAAAACCACACTATGTGGCATTTTTCGCCCTTGAGCGATACATGCAGTGAAATCGCTAGCACGAAGTACTACTTAATGGGATGGAACCATGAACCATGCAACAACACTTGCACATGCCTGCCGGGAATGACGCATTCGCGGCTGAACTCTACCAGCGCTATGCCCAGGAGATTTTTGTCTACCTACGCATGCATACGCCAACACGCGAGGATGCTGAAGACGTGCTCATTGATGTCTTCCTGGCAGCGCTGGAGCAAAAGAATTTTCAGAAAGTGCCCATCGAGAAACAGCGAGCCTATCTGTGGCGGGTGGCACAGAATAAGGCGAACGATGTGTATCGTCGCCTGAAGCGCCGCCCGGTATCGCCTGTAGAACAGGTTGCTGACTCGCTCCACTTTGATGAGAATCAGGAGCCGGAACAGCAATTTATGCGTACGGAGAGCTATGCACTGCTGCGTTCGCATATACAGCGACTACCAGAGCTTCAGCGCAAATTGCTTCACCTTCGCTTTGTCAATGGATTGCGCAGCAAAGAAATCGCGCAAATTCTCAACAAACGCGAGGGCACAGTACGCATGTTGCTCTCACGCACCCTCAATACCCTTCGCTCCATCTATGAAAAACACTCAGAGGGATAGGCACTATGGCTACACCGAACGAACATTTTCATGCTAAAGACATCGACACACAGATCGAGCGATCTCTGGCACAGACTCAGACCAATGACCCTAATGCGCAACTGGTGACCGATTTACAACAGTTCTACCAGGCAGACGCCCAGGCGGATAGGCAATCGCTCAACTACGCCTGGCAACATATTCGTATGGGACATCGCTCGCAGCGATCCCATAATCCAGAAGGGAAGGTCATCCCCATGCATATACCTTCAGCACCCATCTCAGGTCAAACACAGAATAAAACACACTCCGCCTCTATCCGGCGGACCTTCTCGCTCATTGCCGCAGCCGTGGTAGCAGCACTGGTGGTTGGCAGTTTGCTTGCAGTGCTTTACCAAGCACGCTTAGCCCAAAACGGACAGGCCGGGTCGCCCACGCCCACCCCATCTCCCCAGGGTCATCCAGGCCAGGTTGTCTCTAGCCATAAAGTGAACGATGACACTATTATGGGATTACAATGGTCTCCCGATGGCAAGCGCATCGTCCTGGTGGGCGAAAATGCGCACATCTGGGACGCCACGACCGGAAAAAACGAGGTAACATATCATCCTAACGATGGAGGCGCGTATCCTATTCAAAATGTTGCCTGGGAACCAAACGGCAGCAAACGAGTAGCCATCGCTACCAAAACGGTGCAGATTGTGGATGCCAATACTGGTAAAGTTCTCGCCACCGGGCCAAAGTCACCTACGGCGAACGTCGGGAACCTTCTTACCAGTGTATTGACCCCCCTGCTTCCTAAGAGCCCGGGAAGTGCCATGATACGGGCAATGGCCTGGTCTCCTGATGGCAAGCTGATCGTTTCTAGTCTGAATGACCCCAACGCGATGTCTCAAGACCCACAGGATCACCCGATTCTCATCTGGAATAGCAGCACTGGTGCTGTTGTCAAGACACTGATTGGCAATACTGCCGATGCAGAGAGTTTAGCCTGGTCGCCTGATGGTAAGTATATCGCCTCTACTACAGCGAATTGGGATGCAACAGCGCGTGTTTGGGATGCACGCACAGGTAAGCTAATGTATAGCGTCCCCGCGAAAGCTTATGGAGCAACGTTGTCATTATCCTGGTCTCCTAATAGCCAGTATCTAGCAGTCAGTATGACCGTCCAGGATGGAAACAATGCCTCTGGAGAGATTAAGACCAAAGAGCAGATCCAGGTCTTGAAGGCGTCGACGGGCACACCTGTCATAACCTATCCCCTTTCCTTGCCAAACGCTGAACCGGTGTATTATCTCGCCTGGTCGCATGATGGTACGCGCATTGCCTCGGTTGAGAACTGGGAACAGACGATCACCAGTGGCCCACTTAAAGGCCAGCAAACACTAATCAACAATGTTACGATCTGGAATCCGATGACTGGGAAGGCCCTTTTCACCTATCAGGAAAAGAGTGGGGAAATGCGAGGTGTGGCATGGTCGCCCGATGATACACTGCTAGCCACCGCGAACAATGGTCGTTCTGTATCGTTGAAGCAGCAACCCAATGCAATCGAAGTGAAAGTGTGGAAAGCTCCCCGCTAAACAGAGGAGCTATGACCGCGAAAAGACCCGGAAAAACATGTTTCTGGGTCTCGCTATTTGTGCTAGCTGGTAAGCGGCTAGGCGGTGAAGATGCTCTGGGGAAGGAACGCGCCAACCAGGAAATTTGGGAGGTCCACAACTTCGCAGAGCTTCAGATCCACAGCCACACTACAGAGCATGTAGGCGTCCGCGCGCGAAAGACCATAGTTCTTTTGCAGGTGCTCGATCATATGGCGAATGGCCTTGCGGGTCGCCTCAAGCAGATCGGGAGCGATGCCGTCCGTCACATAGTAGGGAGCGGTATTGGTGCGGCGAGCAAGAGGACCAGCCGTCACGAATTGAGGCTCGTTGATCTTGAGGTCCTTACGCACCGTCAGGCGAACCGTGGCCTGCATGGGGGCTTCAATGGCCGTTCCGCAGACCTCGCCGTCACCCTGAGCGGCGTGCCCATCTCCCATCGAGAAGAGCGCTCCGGGGGCTTCAACTGGCAGGAAGAGACGCGCGCCCTTTGTGATGTGCTTGGTATCCATATTGCCGCCGTGGCGATAGGGCGGAATGGTCGAGAGCGCGCCGGGAGCGCCGGGAGCCAGGCCAATCTCGCCGCAGAAGGGCTCGACAGGAATGCGAATGCCAGGCGCGAACTCAGCCCAGCCCTCAGCGCCACCTTCGAGACGCCAGATCTTGAGCGCGGGCTCCGAGAACTCGTCAGCCAGCAGGCCAAAGCCTGGAATGATCGCGCTCCATCCCCAGTTCGCTGGTTGCAGATCGAGGAACTCAACCTCCAGCGTATCCCCAGGCTCAGCACCCGCGACATAGACCGGGCCATTGACCTGATCCACACGCCCAAAGTCCAGATTCTTGATCGCGTCAACAGTGCTGTCTGGGCCAATCTGCCCACAGGAGGAATCGGTCATGTCAAGCGAAACCGTCTCGCCGGACTCGATGGACGCGACCGGCTCAATGCTGTGATCCCAGGCCAGATGCCATTTGTCCCGATGGATATGAATTGTACGTGGATTCGTCATAGTTCGTTCTGCAACCTTTCTTACAAATAAATGGGGCCGCGAGCTTCCGCCCCCGACCCCATATATGTTACCACGTCGCTGTTGCTTCGGCGGGCTCCCCACGTGGGGAAAGCACAGGTTAATTTCCGCGCCTACCGATCAGCCCTTAGCGCCGGGTTACACATTACTCTTTGGAAGTTTCCACGCTCTCTTTGGTCGAAGTCGTCTCCTCGGTTGTCTCCTCAGCGACAGGAGTTGTCTCCTCGGTTGTCTCTTCGACAGGAGTCGTCTCTTCGGTTGTCTCTTCGACAGGAGTCGTCTCCTCAGCGACAGGAGTTGTCTCCTCGGTTGTCTCCTCGACAGGAGTCGCCTCCTCAGCGACAGGAGTCGTCTCCTCAGCGGGAGTTGTCTCCTCGGTGGAAGCCTCTTCCTTCGCCTCAGCGGCGGGAGCCTCGCTGCTTACAGCAACGGGGGCAACCTCCAGGTCACCCTCTTCGCCCTCGACATAGATCTTGTTGCTCTGCTGCAACTGCTCAGGAGCCGAGGAGTTGAGCCAGAGCACAATGATGACGCCGATGATCAGCCATACCAGCACGATTGGACCCGCGTACATCAGAGGAGCCGGGGCAGTGCCGGGAAGAACTGATAGTAGAGCACAAAGAGCAGGAAGATGAATGGAATGACTGGCACAATCACGTGGCGCAGGACATTGAACTCCGCGCGATGCTTGCGCAGGTAGAATACCGGAACCGAGACACATGTCAGCAGATAGACCAGAATGATGGGCAGGATCAGAATCGTACCCAGCAGCGCAAAAGCCGTGGTCGGATCATATGCAAAGGCCGGAACAAGTGAACAGACCAGGGCTACCGCGATAGACAGGAAGATCGCGATATCGGGAACCTGCTGCTTGTTCACATGGGAGAAGATGCGTGGCAATGTGCCAACACGACCCATCGCGTAGAGCACGCGAGTCGCAGCATTGACGCCAGCGTTGGCATTAGCTAGCGCACTATTGAGGATCGTCAGAATGACAATGATCTGGAAAGGACCCCAGACGCGCTGCGCCATCGTTCCCCAGGGATCGGCGTCGGTACCATAGGTGCCAATTTTGGCTGGACCCCAGCCCACGACCGCCGCGTAAGAGCAGAGGACATAGAAGAGGCCTACGAAGATGGCTGCCAGCAGGATCGCGCGCGGCACTGTACGGCGAGGATTCTGCGCCTCTTCCGCTAACGAGGCCGAAGACTCAAAGCCCGCGAAGGCTAACAGTACGAAGACGATGCCCATGAAGACACCCTGGAAGCCACCCAGGCCGGAGACCGCGCTATTGGCGGGATTGAACACCTCCAGGGTGTTATTGCTACCACCAGTGGCGATCAGCCAGATCGAGAGCACAACAAAGACGGCAATCTCAATCGCGCCCAGGATTACACCTGCGTCAGCCGAAATCTTCACACCGAAGTAGGTCAGAGCGAAGATCACAACCGCGAAGATCACAACCCAGGTATACCAGCCCAGTGAAACATGGAAATACTGACTTACAAAAGATTCAGCTGTGGGTCCCAGAACCAGAAGCTGGAAAGGCACGATCAACAGGTAGGCCAGATTAAAGAGCCAGCCTGTCAGCCAGCCAAGCTGGACACCCAGCGCGTTACTAACGTAGGTGAAGAAGCTACCCGCAGAGGGCAAATGCTTCGCCAACGAACCGATTGTCAAAGCGATAAAGACGCAGACGACAAGAGCGAGCAATGAGGCCAGGGGAAGCGTAATGCCTGTATTCGCCAGTGCCGGACTCAGGCTAAACGCAACCGCCGAAGCTGGAGCCATTGTCGTGATAGATTGAAATAATACCCCTGGAAGGCCGATGCTATTACGGCGAAGCTCTCCCTCCACAGGCACTGATGCTGAAGTCTCAGCAGACATAGCAGAGCACTCCTTTACTCTATAAAGAAAGAAAAAACAGAGAGAATAAATTATGAAAGCCCATCATCACACATCCACCCATATTAAGACACAGAACTTTATAGCCCGCGCTTACCGAGTTCCCTATTAGCAAAGAAACTCATATGAGCAGATTGGGTAAGTGAGTGGAGCATGCCGGTCGTATTCGTGACCGGCATGCTCCACCCACTTACCACCTGCGTTTTATAGCGGCATTCAGAAATCTTGAGCCCTTTCTATGTAGGAGCAAGCGCCGGATCTCACAGCTCAAGACTTCTGAACACAACTAGAAGAAGCTACTACATCTCGGCTTCCTGGACCTGATCCTGCCAGGATGCCTCACTGGTCGCGAAGATACTACCAATAGCGGAGGCAACCAGGCTCACCACAGTCAGGGCTGCGACCAGTAGTCGCCACTGGTCATTCGGGATTGTAAGGGCCTGCGAATAGTTCAGGGTAACCACAATAGCCACAACAGAGGCGATAGGCGCGATGACCACACTGCCCCAGAGAATAACTGAAGGGATCACCTGATGCGCACGGAACCAGACGCGGTCCTTAAAGTACAGCACGATCAAGTCGACAAACAGGAATATGGTCGATACAGCCCATACCAGAACCAGCGTCGCCAGACTTACAGCCTGCACATTCGCGCCAAGTTCGGCAGGATTAGCAATAGGGATGACATAAGGTGAAAGGAAGAGGACCAGCGTAAAGACAATAGCAATAACCGTCTGGAAAATAATCGCATTGGATGGCACGCGATGCTTATTGAGCTTGCTCAATGAGATGGGGAGCCGCCTATCAATGCTGGTCACCATGAGCAGGCGCGCGAAGAGGCTTTGATCCAGAGCCACGAAAATTGGGAAAAAGATAATGATACAGGTTGCCGCAATATTGCCAACTGTATGTCCGAAGACCATATCGATTGAACCAATAATCGAGAAATTGCCTAGATTGACAATGTTTGGTCCCTGGAGCACCATCAGCGCCATCGTGACCAGAAAATAGGCCCCCAGAACGAAGATACAGCCCCACAGCAGCGGACGCCCCGTGCGATATTTCTCGTTGGTCTCACCCGCCATGATAATTGGCACGTCCGCGCCCAGATAGGCCAGAATCACACTACCGAAAAGCGCGAAATTATCAGGCTTGATTGTCCAGCTATCAGGAGTCGCGAAATGGGTCGCGGAAGCATGGCCAGTAGCGATCCAGACCACTGCCGCGACTCCAAGGAGAACCACGATGCCATAGGTCAGCAAGGTCGCGATATTTACCATGTTCTGAAGCAGGCGCATAGGCCGCAACGCGAGAACACAGGCAAAAAGGAAAATAACAACCAGCACGACAGCTTGCTGCCAGGGCTCAGCTAGCCAGCCGGGATGCAGACCTTGAATGAATGTCAGGCCAATAGAGGCCGAACCCACGGTCGCGAGCACACCAGGGACCCAGAACGAAATACTTGCGAAAAGGCTCCAGAAGCCACCAAGCGCCTTGTGTGTCCAGTTATATGTCGAGCCTTCGTGTGGGAACATTCTTCCCAATTGCGCGACTGCGACGACGCAGGGAATAAAGAAAATAAGAGCGCCAATACCCCAGTAGACAAAGGACACAGGTCCTGCCGCGATGGTACCGACAGGATTAGAAATAAAGAACATGATCATCATGAAAGACATCATCATATCGAAATTGCCGGTTTTCTGCGGCAATGCTTTACGAGTATAGTCCTCAGACGCCAAAGGCTGAATTTGCCATCTCTTCATGGCTTTCTCCCATACATTGCTATGATCTTGTGCGAAACCCAGCCCTCATACGAGGGCACGGCGCCGCTCCTCGCAGCTAGCGCGCACTCCTTCTACGAACATCTGAGCGCTTTGCGCTAGCTGCCGTTCAGGCAGCGCAGTGCCCTCGTATGAGGGTTGATGTTCGTTGGAACACACGCGCTCAGGTTTTCTCATAAGGAGTTGCTAACCAGGAATCCTCGCCACCTGAGTGGCTATGGAAACCAGGGCACACGGACGGGTTTGCCAACGGCATTCCCATCCACACTCCATGACTCGGGCAACGCTCTAGCGCGGATGGCTAGCGTGCCTCAGTCTGACGGTGTGAGCACGACCTACCCCGAAGAACTTTAAAACTGAAGAATCTTCTCAAGCGGGTAGCAGAACAGAAAGATACGCATATACCACAATTGCTTGCTTAAGGCATGCGCAAAATACTGATAATGATGCCATCCTTAACATTGCATCCCTTATTACTGAATATATTATTGCCTCTTCCATTTGATATGTCAATGCTTAAATCAATAAAGAAATGATTTTTAACATTTATTAACAATAGCACTTGTATATATTATTGCCCAAAAGCTTCAAATTATCGTGCATATAACTATGGAATAGGATTATCTAGTTTATAGATAATTAGGGAGGTTAGGAATTATGAATGAGTTAAAGCGTGTTTTAATGCGGACAGTGTACATCGTTCTTCTAGGGGAAAAGAGTCCCACTGCGAAGATATTGCAATTGAAGTTTATTTAATAAATACTGCAAATAGCGTTAAAAAGGATATAAGCTTAGAATAGGAAGAAGCCAGGATGAGATTGCTTTTCGATCTCATCCTGGCTTCTCTTCATTGGAAGGGATTATCTGTTGATAGGAGGCTGATAGCCCTGATCACGGGCGGACACTCTTTCATTCTTATCCTTGCTAAGGATACCGAATGCCAGGAAGCCAACACCAGCAACGAGCAGAATAACACAATAGATCCAGTCTTTAGAGTCGGTAAGGGTGGGATCGCTCAGGTTGAGCCCAATATAGAGGATGCCTAGCAGCAGGAAGATAACGCCAGCGACAATGCGTCCCACGCGCTTGCCAAAGAGAAGATAAATCAGCCTTGTCATTGTTTGCCACAACTCCTTTTGTTGAATTAAGCATCGTATGCAGCCAATGATAAATATAAATATCCGGGTAGCCTTATGCCCTCCGCACCGGGCATTTGTGAAGGATGCTCTCCCTAATTCCGTGCACCAGATAATTTCAGAGCATCACATCAGCCTATATCTATGCTTCAGGAGGAGTATATACGATATTGTAGGCCATTACAACGCCTAAATAGGGTCATTATGAATTATAGGTCGTTGACTAGCGGAAACAATGGCATCCAAAGTATGCAGATTGGGCCAGCCCATTCGCGTGGACAGCAGCGCCAGCGGGGGCGGTGTCAGGTTAGCACGTGTCAGGAGATCTGGTTGGGCGAAGAGGCCCGATGGTGTGCCATGGAAGAGCAGTTGACCACTGCTCATAACGGCAACGTGCTGCGCATGCTGCGCGACCAGTGTCATGTCGTGCGTGATGGCAACAATGGTGTGCCCCTCCGCATGCAACGAGCGAAGCAGATCGAGCAGGGCATCGGCGTTGCGCTGGTCCTGCCCAAAGGTTGGCTCGTCGAGGATAAGGGTACGCTGTCCCGCCGCCAGAACTGTCGCGACACTTAAACGTCGCTTCTCGCCATGACTGAGGGTGAAGGGATTAGCGCGTGCGAGGCGCGTCAGGCCAAAGCGCTCAAGCAGATCGCTGGTGCGCGCCTCAACCACGTCAGGGGAGAGGCCCATGACCCGCAGGCTATAGCCAATCTCATCCGATACCGACTCGGTAATAAACTGGTGTTCGGGATTCTGGAAGACATAGCCCACCTCATGTACAAGCTCACGCGCGCTGAAGCGCGTAATCTCTTTGCCGTGTAGCAAAACCTTGCCAGCAGGGGCGTGCTGGATATCCATCATATGGTGCGCGAGGGTCGTCTTGCCCGCGCCATTCGCTCCCACCAGGGCCAGGAAGTCTCCTTGAGGGACACTGAGCGAAATATGATCGAGAATCGTGCGCGCGCCATGATGAAGGGAAAGGTCGCGTATCTCGATGGCTGGTTGCGTCACCTGCTCATCTATCGCGGGTATGCTCTGTGAAGGTGCGGCAATCACGAAGTCACTCTGCCGTAGGGCCTGCTCAGCTTCAGCCAGCGTCACAGGATTATGAGGTAGAGTCACGCCTTGCGCCCGCAATCGTTGGGCCAGGAGCGCTATCTGAGGCACCCACACACCATACTCCTGTAGCGTTTCAATGGAGTCATAGAAGACGCTACGCGGCGTGCCATCGGCGATGATAGAGCCAGCACGCCCGAGCACAACCACGCGGTCCACAAGGTCCATCAGGTCGTCAAGTTTGTGCTCAATTAAGATGATGGTATGGGCGCTCTGTTCTTTGATCTGGCGTAAGAGCGCGAAGACATTCCGCGTGCCAACCGGGTCGAGGTTCGCCGTGGGCTCATCAAATACAAGAACGCCCGGCTCCATCGCCAGGAGCGACGCCAGGGCAATGCGCTGCTTCTCCCCACCCGATAGCTGATCGACCGGGCGCTGACGATGATCCGGTAAGCCAACTGAGAGCAGGGCCTGTTCAATCCTTCCGTCCATCTCGCTCACTGGCACGCAGAGGTTTTCCAGACCAAAAGCAATCTCATCTTCGACAGTGAGGGTCGCGAACTGCGCTTCGGGGTCCTGAAAGACGATTCCAACCTCCTGCGCCAGCCTCGCCACACTCTCGCGCTGCGTCTCTAAACCATTCACGTGAACACGTCCCCGCAGAATAATACCTGATTCGTGCGGGATCAAACCGTTCAGGGTCAACGCGAGCGTACTCTTACCACACCCCGAAGCCCCAAGCAACAATACCGTCTCGCCAGCATATAAGCTCAGATTCACATCTTCTAAAATGGGCTGCTTACGCCCTCGATACTTCACGGTCAATTCCTGGATATCGATTAAAGCCATTTTACAATTCCCCTGTATTCTCGATTGGATTCAGGCAAGCCTCACTCTGTCCCTTGACAAAACATATTAGCATGCCCTAATATCTTAGTGCAGAGGTCGGATATTAGCAAGACCTAATATCTGGGAATCTCGGCATGGATTTTCAGCACAAAGGCAATTTAACAGCTTTATTTGGACAAGTAAATATTTTGATCGCGAAAGGACGCAAACAATGAATGAACAGTCAGTGGCACCTGCGCAGAAGAAGCGCGGCTGGCTCGCGTGGAGCACAAGGGATATCTTGATTATCGCCGCGATTGGCGTCGTCTTCGGTATCCTCCTGGCGATACTGATGTATCCCTATATGTTATCGGTTGTATTTGGTCCCATCGTCGCGTGGGCCTGGGTCGGCTTCTTCATTCTGCCGGGCTTCTTCATTTCCTATGCTCTCAGGCGCGCGGGTGCAGCCTTCTTGATCGCCTTGCTCTATTGCCTTGTCATGCTACCTGTCTCGCCATACGGACCATCGATCATGATCACAGGTATTATTTATGCCGTCGCGGGTGAAGGTGGAGTCCTGCTTGGCACGCGCTATCGTCATTTTGGCCTGCCCTCGATGATCCTGGCGGGCGCGGCGGGTGGCGTGGTCATGCTGCTGATCTACCTCGTCTTCTATCCCACGTCCTTTAATCTGGCGCTCCCCATCTTGATTGGGGTCATCGCCGTTACCATTTTGAGTAGCATAGTTGGCGCGATCATCGCGAAATACCTGGCTGATGCCGTGGCGCGCACGGGTGTGCTCTCCGGTACGGCTCTCAAGAGCAAGGAGATCGAAGAGATTTAGCCTCGCCAGCAATCATGGGCAATGTTTAATGCTCACCGGGTGCGGCAAGTTCTTTGGCGTCGTGTGGAAAGAATATATGCGGTGCTTTGCCCTACAACTTGAGGCTAATCGTATGCGGGTGATGGTGACAATCGTATCGCAAAGAAGGAGAGTGCGCAGAGGCGACGCCATGTGGCGTCGCCTCCCGCGACAAGGCTCCCAGCCTCAGTACTACGACCGGGAAAACCGTCGCTATCCCCGTCCGACGACCGCGCCGATTAGCTCGTTGTAAATCGCGCTGTAGGCACGTCCGAGGATCTGACCGAAGATCATGTTGACGATCATGAAGATGATCACCATCGGGATCACGTAGACGATCCCGTTGCTTCTCTTGTGGAGCAGCAGGGAGTTGACCGCGTAGACGGCCCCGGTGATGAGCAAACTGATGATCGCGTTGATGAGCAACCAGACGAACCCCATTGATCTCACGTCCCAAGGTCGTAGAATGCTGACTGATAGAAACCGTGTCAAGAAGCCAGGGCGCATTAAGCACATCCCTGGCAGCCTCCTTCTTCCACCACAATTTCAGCGGATGATTCAACCGCGATTGGCTTATTCGGTAGATCAGACCAGCGCGAACACTTGTAGCAGGAGGAGATACAACTCGGTACCTTTGAGTATACCGAAAGCGGAGCACCAGAGCAATAGGTACCTATGCGAAAAAACTTGGCGCACCCGATACCCATTGCCCGCGCCTCTCTCATAGCAGTGTGCGGAAGACTTGAGCTATTTCATATGCGCTTTAGCCTACACTGTAGCTCAAGCGGCCTGCATACTGCTTTAGATGTTAGAAAGCAATATAGAAGCCTGTGAACACTTATTACCAGCCAACCAACTCGCTTCTTCACCGTCTCAATCCATTGAGCAAACTTACGGCGTTTGTCCCGCCGCTAATCTTTGTCGCGCTGACAAATGATGCCTGGGTCCCATTGGCCTTTATTTTGCTTACCCTATGCGTGACATTCATGCTCGGTCGCGTTTCGCTGAAGCGCTTCATGAGCGTCAATGGGCCGATTCTGCTTATGCTGATTGGCTTCCTGATCTTTTACCCTATCGCGATCCGGCCCGAACTGGTCGTAGGTACGCCGGTACTTTTCCACCTGGGTCCGCTGACGGTCTACCGCAACGCGGTATTCTATGGCTTCAGTGTGGTATTGAGGGCGTATGCGCTATGCCTGATTTCGCTCTGCTTCAGCTTCACGACAGACGCCAGTGACTTCATTCGCGCCCTGGTTCAGCAATGGAGGTTTCCCTATAAGCTAGGGTATGGCGCGTTGGCGGCATTCCGTTTTGTGCCCCTACTCCAGAGCGAGCTACGCCTGATCCAGGCGGCCCATAAGGTGCGTGGCATCTCTGATCAGGGCGGTGTGCGCACCTTCTATCAGCGTCTGCGCCGCTATGCGGTCCCCCTGCTGGCAACCGCCATCAGGCGAGCCGAGAGGACGGCCCTGGCGATGGATGGTCGAGCCTTCGGAGCCTTCGCGCGCCGCACATATTTCAAGCGCTTCCGCTTCCAGACGCGCGACTATCTCTTTGTGCTGGGCTTCTGGCTCCTCTGTACACTTCTCATTGTTCTCTGCTGGCGCGCGGGTCTGCTCGGTACGCTGTCCTGGGATAAGACGGTATAGTCCTTTCAATGCATCGGAGAATTCATTATGCGAGAAGAACATTTTTGTGCCCATATCTCGGAGGTACGTCAGGACCCATTCATAGGTCTGGCGACGCCTGCCGATCTCTGGCTTATGGTCGAGTATACCGGCCCCTGGGAATACATGTCGGTGTATAACAACAAATTGCCCGAGCATGTACGGGAATGGTTGAAGGCAATTGCCAACGATTATATGAACCTGAAAACTATCGTAACCTTTATCAGGAAAGACATGCGGCCTCTGGGGCGGATACGCTGCTTCGTTGGCGTGACACGCGAGGAGCGCGAGGCGATATATGCCTTCAACTTCGCGAGCTATGAGGAGATTCCCAAGCTCGATCTTGAGGCTTTGCGCACAGGCTCCCCAGAGTATGACGCCTATCTCTCATCCGATCCCATGTACCTTGTCTGCACCAATGGCAAGCATGATATGTGCTGCGCCCGCTTTGGAATCCCCGTTCATCGCGAGGCTTCGCGCATCGATAGTGAGCATACCTGGCATTGTACCCACATCGGTTGGGACCAGTTTGCCGCCAATTTCCTCTGCCTGCCTCATGGCGTCTACTACAGCCGCGTGACAGTGCCGGAGGTCGCGTCGATCATCGAGGCTGACCGCGCCAGGAGGCTCTATACGCGCAAGTGTCGCGGGCGTACGATCTATTCCTACGCAGTCCAGGCCGCCGAGCACTACATCCGTGAGCATACAGGTGAGACGCGTATGGATGCGCTACGCCTGTTAGATAGCACGACAGAGGCCGAGGGCCGCGATACGGTGCGCTTTCAAGCTACCAGCGACGGGACGATCTATCGTGTCACAATCCAATTCGAGTTGCAGCAGCCAGAGATGCCTCCCTGCCGCTGTGACGCCGAGGGCAAGAACTTGCGCTACCATTTCCATTTGCAGACCTTTGAGGAACTACAACCCGCTTGATTAGAGATGCCGCGTTAGTAGATGTCTATTATTAAAGCGGCATCTCTTCTTGACCCCCAACCTTCACGTGCATAAACCTACTGTCAAAAAGATACCCCTTGACCTCAAGTGCTTGAGGTATTTTATACTACGGACATGAAGAATTCGTCATCGCTTCCACAGCAAAAAACCTATACCATTCATGAAGTGGCTCAAAGAACCGGCTTGAGTATTCCAACTCTCAGGTACTACGAAGAGATCGGGCTTGTTCCTCATGTCTGGCGTGATTCAAGCAGTGGTCACCGGCGCTATAGTGCTGATACGCTCCAGGTTCTAGAGTCACTAGCCAACCTGCGGGCCGTTGGTATGAGCCTTGATGAGATGCGTACTTACCTGACTCTTCGCGAGCAGGGCGACGAGACAGCCGTCGAAAAGCGAGAGCTTTTTCAGGCTCACGCCGAAAAAATAGGCACGCAGATTGAGCAGCTTCAAATTCGTCAGCATTACCTGGCATTTAAAGTCGCCTACTGGGACGCCAGAGCCCGTGGCGATTTCGCTGAAGCCGAACGCATCGCCCTGGAATACGAAAATATTGTGAAGGATTTAAGATAATTTCTTATCCGAAAATCAACGTCGCTGTCGCGACTAGCGCGAACTCCTTATTCAAACCCTTGAGCGTATCAGCGCTAGCCGCCGTTCAGGCAGCGCTGGGGTTCGTTTCAATGAGAGCGCGCTCAGATTTTCGGATAAGACCTAATCAGGAAAGGGAAGAAACCTATGGCAACATTACTCACAACACCGTTTAGTGCCACATCAACCGCGATGGAGGTTATTGAGGGGATAGATTTACGCGGCAAACGCGCTCTTATCACGGGCGGCTCAAGTGGGATCGGAGTGGAAACGGCTCGCGCACTGGCGCAAGCTGGCGCTCAGGTGATACTTGCCGTCCGCGATATGGCAGCAGGCGAGCAAGCTGCGCAGGAAATTATGCAGACAACAGGTAATCAGGACGTCTATGTTGGAATGCTCAACCTTTCCGATCTCGCTTCAGTACGCGCATTTGTTAATAACTGGAAGGAGCCCCTGGATATCCTTGTTAATAACGCCGGAGTGATGGCTATTCCTGAGCGTGAGGTCAGTGCTCAGGGACACGAAATGCAATTCGCTACCAACCACCTCGGGCACTTCGCGTTAGCGCTTGGTCTGCATGATGCGCTGGCGGCGACAGGTCATGCCCGTATTGTATCGGTCAGTTCAGTGGGGCATATCAACGGCGAGGTCGATTTTGAAGACATTGACTTCCAGCATCGCCCCTATGACACATGGTCGTCCTATGGGCAGTCCAAAACAGCCAATATCCTGTTCGCGGTAGAAGCAGCCAGGCGTTGGACAGCCGATGGTATTATCACCAACGCCCTCAATCCTGGTCGCATCGCCAATACCAAACTTGGGCGAAACCTGCCAGAAGTCCCGGTCAATCCAGCTCTATCAGGTCCTGCAAGCACAGGGGTATCAGTTAAGAACATCGAACAAGGCGCGGCAACCTCTGTCTTACTGGCGGCATCACCACTGATCGAGGGCGTTAGCGGTCGCTATTTTGAGGACTGCAATGAAGCCGGGCCGCATCAGCCCGGTATTCGTCGAGGGTTCGCCGCCTATGCCGTTGACCCTGATAACGCTCGAAGATTATGGGGAATCTCTCAGCGCATGCTCAACGAAGCATAATGACCAGGAAGCCTAATCGGTTATTAAAGATGATGGTATGATGACTATCTGCCCCTCCTTCCCCCTCCACTCTTGCTCACATAGATGTTATACTAGGCGCAATGTAGCGCTCTTTACATCTGTCGCCCTATGTGAATAGGTGCTGACTTGTGACGAGCAAAGCGGGTTTCGCACCCATTGCGAAGGTCCGTGCTACGCCAGCATGCCCGCATCGATGACAGGAGTTGTTGTGAGCGAACTTGCCAGGCGTGCAGTTCAGCACGCCATGGAGGACGCGCAATCCATCGCGCATGTTCTCCGCTTCGCCCATGAGTACGCGCTGGTCGCAAGGACCGAGGGTTTCCTCGACGGAGACCGGGACCTCGCCAGCTTCGAGGCTTCCCTCGTGCGGTACCCGCAGCTGTTTGAGCAGAAGATGGGACCGCAGCTCCAGAAGCTGCTGGACGCGACGCTTAAGTCCAACCTCGGGCGTCGCGCCGAGGAGGACGAGGCGTACCGCCGCGCCTACGCCGAAACGTACATGCCGAAGGCGAAGGAGGTGGCGCTCAACACCCTGCGGGAGATCTGCGGGGCGTAGCCGTACTGACGCGCGTGGGCGAGCCGCACTCATCTCAGAGTGCGGCTCGCCCACGCGCTCCCCTACTCTCAACAACTGGAAAGTATCACAGTGGAGTTCTTCCTCTGCATCTACTCCTCTCCCCACATAACCCTCGCGAAGACAGTCAAACACTAACAATAGATAAGAGCACACTCTTGCTCCAGCTCACTCAAGAAGAGTAGGGGCCTATGAACAAGCTAAACCAAGTGGAGCTTGATAAATCAGGTTCCACGGTCAAGATATGGATATTACACCCCCCATTGTGGCGTCTTAGAAATATTTTTCTTCCCCTTGTGGTCCTGCCCCTTTGCGTGTATACTATTAACTACTACAGTGGTTAATAGTATTAGAGGTCGTTATGGACGTGTTAGAACAGCTACAGCAGATAGGTTTGACGAAATATGAATCGGAGGCATACGCGACGCTTGTCCAGCATGACTCTATGACCGGCTACGAGCTTGGCAAGCAATCACATGTTCCGCTCTCACGAATATATGAAATCCTTGAGCGGCTGTTAGAGAGGGGGCTGGTGCTGGTACAGCCTGGGGAGCCACCACGTTACCGGGCGCAGGAGCCAGAATACTTTCTGGGGCAGGTTCGCGCGTCGATGGAGCATACCTTGAACACGCTCGCTACTTCCCTGACACTCCTCCAACATAGGCAAGCTGACGGGGAATTCTGGGTTGTGCGCGGGAAACGTAATACGCTCGAGCGAGTTCATCGCCTGTTGAGCGAGGCACGAGAGGAGGTAAATCTAGTCATGCCAGCCGCGCATCTCGCGGAAATGCAGGAGGATCTATGGCAGGCTCAGGAGCGTGGCTGTCGCATCTATCAGGTTTCGGCCTCGGCTATGAGCGCGCCCGATAGCGTGCTCGTCCTCTGCGACCAACGTCTCTCCCTGGTTGGCACGCTGGAATCACAGGCTACTGTGACCTCCAATCCCGCGCTTACCCTCACCTTACGCGGCTACTTCGAGCACCAACGCCTCACAAACAATCACGTAGGCGCGGAAATCATTGCACGTGAGTCAGGGACGGAGTGGCTGGCATGGGAAGAGCGCAAGCAGCGCCAACTCTGGAACGTGAAAGACAAACGCGATCTCGCGCAATTCAACTCATAAGAGGAAAGGATTCAACAACATGAATTATGACATTCGCGACATCTCTCTAGCTGCTCAGGGGAAACGACGTATTGCCTGGGCGGCGCAGCACATGCCCGTCCTGAGCCAGCTCAGCGCGGAGTTCGCCGCTGAGCGCTCATTCGAGGGCAAGCGGATCGCGGCGGCGCTACATATTACGACGGAGACGGCGGTTCTACTCCTGGCTCTGCGTGCGGGTGGAGCGGAAGTAGCGCTCTGCGCCTCCAACCCGCTCTCCACCAAAGACGATGTTTGCGCGGCGCTCGTCGAGGAGGGAATTTCAGTCTATGCCTTCTATGATGAGGACATCGAAACCTACGGTCGTCATATTGAGCAAGCGCTCGCCTGCGATCCACACCTCGTCATGGATGATGGCGCGGATTTGATAGTCGCGCTTCACCAGCGAGCCGAGAGCGGATCGACCATCGCCGCGATTGAGGAGACAACGACGGGCGTGATTCGCGCTCGCGCCCTGGCGGAGCAGAAGCTTCTACGCTTCCCGGTGGTCGCCGTCAATGACGCACCAACCAAGCACTATTTCGATAACCGCTATGGCACGGGACAGAACACCATCGATGGCATCTTACGCGCAACCAATACTCTGCTCGCGGGTGCTACGCTGGTAGTCGCGGGTTACGGCTGGTGTGGGCGAGGAGTCGCGGCGCGAGCGCGTGGCATGGGCGCACGCGTAATTGTGTGCGAGGTCAATGCCACGCGAGCGCTTGAGGCTGTCATGGATGGCTTTCAGGTGCTGCCCATGCTTCAGGCGGCGGAACTGGGCGACATCTTCGTGACCGTGACCGGGATAGCCGGGGTCATTCGGGGCGAGCACTTCCAGCGCATGAAGGATGGGGCCATCCTGGCGAACTCGGGACACTTCAACGTCGAGATTGATATCGCGGCCCTCGCTGACAGCGCCAGCGAGCGAGCACAGGTTCGCGAGCACCTTGAGGAGTATCGCATGCCGGATGGGCGCAAGCTCTATCTGCTGGCTCAGGGACGGCTCGTAGGTCAGGTGGCAGCAGAGGCCAGTCCCGCCGCCATCATGGACCTGAGCTTCGCGGACCAGGCCCTCTGTACCCGCTATCTCTTACAGGAATACCAGCACCTTACGCCCGACGTACACGACGTACCAGCCGCTATCGATGAGCGGGTCGCGGCCCTCAAGCTTCGTGCTTTGGGTATTGAACTGGACAGCCTGAATGAGCAGCAGGAGGTATACGCGCGTTCCTGGCAATTGGGGACAGTCAGCTAGGATTATATATAAAGGAGTAGATCATGCGCGTCTTATTGACAGGAAGCTCGGGACAGCTTGGAAGCGCTATCGCGGAAGCACTGACGGCGCGGGGGCACGAGGTCTATGGCATTGATCGAAGGGCTGGTCCCTGGACGCGGGAGCTTGTCAATATTGGCGAGCGTGAGACGCTCTTTAGCCTGGCACGCTGGTCCAACGTAGTGATCCATACCGCTTCGCTCCACCAGCCAGACATGGCACGGTATAGCGAGTCCGACTTTGTTGAGACGAATGTGAATGGAACGCTCAATCTGTTGGAGGCGGCACAAGCGGCAGGCGTCGGACGCTTCGTCTACACCAGTACCACGTCGGTCTATGGAAAGGCCATGCGCTCCTGGCGAGGCGCGGTATGGGTCACGGAGGAATTGCACCCACGTCCACGCGACATCTACGACCGGACCAAGTTGAGTGCCGAGGCGCTTTGTAAGCACTTTGCGCTCAAGCGGGGCTTGCCCGCGATCTGTCTGCGCGTGGCGCGCTTCTTTCAGGAGTCGCCACGCGAAATGGCGCTGCATCGGCTCTACCGGGGATTGGACGTGCGGGATGGTGCGATGGCGCACGTGCTGGCAGCCCTCAACGAGTCGCAGACCTTTGACATCCTAACAATTGCGGCACGCTCACCTTTTAAGAGAGAGGACACCTCTCTCCTGTTACGCGACCCCGTAGCGGTCCTGCGTCAGCGCTTGCCGGAAGTCCTGGACGTGTTCGCAGCGCGCGGGTGGGAACTCCCCAAAAGCATCGACCGCGTCTACGACTCTGAGCGGGCTGAGAGCGTTCTCGGCTTTCAACCCGCTCACAACTTCCTTGAGCATGTACACGCGTGAGCTGGACGCCGCAACCTTAGCTCAAGGCTTCTTCGGCTTCGCTTTCGCGTACTTCGCGCAGATCTTCCTTGCGGTCGAGCAAGTCAAGATAGAGGATGCCATTAAGGTGGTCTATCTCATGCTGAAGGGCCCAGGCGAAATAGCCTTCGGCTGTAACGCGCATGGGCTTGCCGTTCAAGTCCTGGCCCTTGACCACGACGCGGTCAGCTCGTCGCACATTGACGCCATAGTAGCCAGGAATGCTCAGGCAACCATCGAGGCCGATTTGCTCGCCGTTCGTTTTGATAATCTCGGGATTCGTCATCGCGATCTTATAGTGCTTCTCCGTCTTGGGGTCGTCAAGCTCCACGACGAACATGCGGATCGATAGCCCAATCTGGGGCGCGGCCAGTCCCGCGCCATTGTTGGCATGCATCGTCTCAAACATATCCTTCGCCAGCTTGTGGAGCGAGTTATCAAAACGGCTGATACGCTTGGCCTTCTGGCGCAAAATAGGATCGCCCAGCATCACAATTGGGTATAAAGACACCTTCTATCTATCCTCTCGACTAGTTCACACCGAGCGCTAAACGGCGGTCGCGCGTACTTCATCCTCGCTGGTCTCCCAGGCAAGCAAGTCACTCATAGAAACGGGGAAGAAACGGTTCAAATAGGTAAGCAGACGGTCCAGGGTAGCATAATCAACGCGCTGGCTGCGCCCCGTGTGGAGCGCGACCAGCACACTCAGGGAGACGCCGCTCTCGTCCGCCATACGTCGCAAGCTGATGGCAGGCTCGCCCTGCCTGGCACGCTCAACGTTAAGTTGCGCGAGTATGAGGCGAAGCTGGCATGATACTGGCATGGGTGATCCTCCATAATTGATATATTTCTCATGCAAAACCCGACCCGCCTTCTCACTTTAAGAGTGCCGGAATTTGCATATAAGCTTAGCTTTAGTATACCTTCTGCGTTGTGGGATGTCAATGCAGTGCAATTACAAGCCGCAACACATGCATGCTTCATCGGAGCTATTACAACAGCGCTCAAAAGGCTTAAACCCTGCATATGTAGGCGCAGAGCTTTAGTCTGCGCAGGGCTACCCACGCGGGGTGCTCGGCGCTCGCTAAAGCTGAGCGCCTACATATGCCCTCCATATGAACATGAGAGAGTCGAAAGAGTGTCAAAAGAGTCTCGTGCGCGACTCTTTTGACACCACACACTACTTGAAGGGCTGATCCCAGCGCTCGTTATGCGCAACCTCGCCGATTGGCTTGCGCTTCTTCTGCCCCTTGCCAATGCTTGCCACAGGATAGCCGAAAGGAACAATCACCAGGACCTTAATCTCAGCGGGAATCCCTAGCACGGGATTGACCTGTGGCAGGTTCTCAAAGCCAACCCAGTTGGAGCCAACGCCATGCGACCAGGCGGTCAGGATCATGGACTGGACAGCCCGGCTCGCGTCGGAGACCGCGAACGGACTCTCCTCCATACCCACAACAACCGCCAGAGGAGCCTGAGCGATATAGGGGCCAGTCTGCGCGAGCGCACCAAGCTGGCGCAACATCTCCCTATCTTGCACCACCACAAAATGCCAGGGTTGCCCATTCATACTGCTGGCGGTTAAGTGGGCCGCTTCCACAATCTCCCGGACAATGGCTTCAGGAATAGGCTTATCCTGAAACTGGCGTACAGCCAGAACTGTCTTTACCGCATCAAATACGTCCAAAGTACATCTCTCTTTCTAACACTTAATCGAGCCAACATTTAACACTGATAACAGTTCTAGCATACCCACTTATGCCAGAGGTAAGTGATATCTCTTTCTCACATGGGAGCCTTGATGGTCGGGCATATGGGGGGCAGGCTCTGAGAGCATTTTCACATCCTACGTATGAGCGCTCTTAGTGACGAGAATGACGTGCAGGGTGCGAGGGCCGTGGACACCTTCGACACGGTTGAGTTCGATGTCGCTGGTGGCTGAGGGGCCGGAGATGAAGGTGATGGGGCGCGTCGAACGCTCGGCAAGAGCGGCAATGGCTTCGGGTACCAGTCCGACGACCTGCTCTTCATAGACAACGCAGAGATGAATGTCGGGAACGAGCGTGAGCGCACGCCTCCCCTGGCGCATTCCGCCGTCAAGGATGATGGTTCCGGTCTGGGCGACGGCAACTGCGCAGCCTGTGAGGACGGCTGAGCAGGCGTCGAGGGCGGAGTTGTCTAGTGGCGGCTCGTCGCGCGCGATGGTGATTCCGGCGGGTTGCCAGTCTGAAGGCAGGTCGTTGGGCATGGCAAGGCGCGTGATGGCATGGCGCTGGCAGGCTTCAGCGATGGCGTTGGGCAAACCTGCTTCATCGGCGCGGGTGACCTGGGCCTTATAGTCGAGCAGGCGGTCAACGAAGTCGCTCAGGATAGCAACTCGGTCGCGTTCGTCGCGCTCACGGTAGGCGCGTGGAATGGACGGGGCGGCGGGTGCCTGCGCGATGGCTCCACGCACGCGTGCTAGAATGGCCTCTCGGGGGCTCTGATTCATACTTGCTCTCCTTTTGCGCGCTCGCGCCACCAATCACGGAAGCTCTGTTGAGGGATGGGGGCCAGGTCGCGTGCCGTCGTCCAGCCAGCGAGCAGGCCGGGTAGGTGGTCGATTGTGCCATTGTGGACAAAGAGACGTTGACCGCTTCGGGCAAGCTTTTGCGCTTGCTCGTAGCGTTTGGGGCTGGCAAAGACGCGCGCTAGTTGGCGCATAGCGGCCTTTTCGGGGTCCAGGGGTGAGGCTTTGCGCGTGACTTCGCCGCGCAGATGTAGCAGGACCTCGGGGATGTTGATCTTCACCGGACAGACTTCGTAGCAGGCTCCGCACAGGCTAGAGGCGTAGGGCAGCGTCTTCGCGCGTTCAAGGCCGAGTAGTTGCGGCGTGAGGATCGCGCCGATGGGGCCGGGATAGACCGAACCGTAGGCATGTCCCCCGGTGCGGGAGTAGACCGGACAATTGTTGAGGCAGGCGCTACAGCGGATACAGTGGAGCGTCTGCCGTCCCACCTCATCGGCAAGAACACTCGTGCGCCCGTTGTCGAGCAGGACAAGATGGAAGCTCTGGGGACCATCGCCGGGCGTGACACCCGTCCACAGGCTGGTATAGGGATTCATGCGCTCGCCCGTGGAGCTACGGGGCAGCAGTTGTAGGAAGACCGAGAAATCGGCGAAGGTTGGTAGGATCTTCTCGATACCCATGACGGTGATGAGTGTGCGCGGGAGGGTCAGGCACATGCGCCCATTGCCCTCGCTCTCGACGACGCCAATGGTTCCGCTCTCGGCGATAGCGAAGTTAGCCCCACTTACCGCGACCTGAGCTGAGAGAAACTGTTCGCGAAGATAACGTCGCGCCGCGCTGGTGAGTTGAGCCGGGTCATCGCTCAAGTCCTCGTCGCGCGCGATGGTGCGGCGGAAGAGATCGCGAATCTCGCTGCGGTTCTTGTGAATGGCGGGTACCAGGATATGAGACGAGCCCTCACCAGCAAGCTGAATAATGAGTTCCGCGAGGTCGGTCTCAATGGCGCGGATGCCAGCCTCCGCCAAGGCCTTATTCAACCCAATCTCATCCGTCGTCAGTGACTTGACCTTCACTACGCGGTCAGCACCCTTGGCCTGAGCGATCTCGGTCACGATGCGGTTAGCCTCGGCGGCGTCACGCGCCCAATGGACATAGCCCCCGGCGCGATGTACGGACGCCTCAAGCTGAAGTAAATATTCGTCGAGATGGCGCATCACACGCGCCTTGATGGCGGACCCGGCGGCGCGCAACTCCTCCCAATCGGGCAGCTCACCAACTACGTTGAGCCGCTTGGTACGAATGGTCCCGGTGGCCTTGCCCAGGTTACGCCGGAGCTGGCTATTGGCGAGCGCGGTTCGCGCGGCCTGGGGAAACATCGGCAGAGCCTTACTAGCCATTACTCGTCCTCGCTTTCGGTCTTGACCAAGATCTCCGCAAGGTGCATGCTTGTCACACCCGCGCGCTGGCGATGTAGCCCACCCCCAATGTGCATCAGACAGGACGTGTCGGCAGAACAGAGCACCTCGGCCCCCGTATCCAGCACGCAGCGCATTTTATCGCTGAGCATGGCAAGCGAGGTGTCGGCATTTTTGATGGCAAAGGTTCCGCCGAAGCCGCAGCACTCTCTAGAGTTGGATAACTCTACAAGATCGATGCCACGAACGGCGCGCAGCAGTTGCAGAGGCGCATCACCTACGCACAGGACACGCAGGCTATGGCAGGTTGGATGGTAGGTCACACGGTGAGGATAGTACGCGCCAACGTCCGTGATCTCCAGGCGTTTGACCAGGAACTCCGAGAGTTCGTAGACGCGCGGAACAAGCTGCTCGACGGCCTCAATCAGCCTGGGATCGCCAGAGAGCACGGCAGCTTTCGGATAGAGGTCACGCACCATGCCCACGCAGGACGCGGAAGGCGCGACAACCACCTCGGCATCACTGAAGACCTCAACAAAATGGCGAACCAGGGGAATTGCCTCCTGCTGGTAGCCTGTATTGTAGTGCATTTGTCCGCAACAGGTCTGAGCTTCGGGAAACTCAACCGTATGCCCCAGGCGCTCTAGAAGCCGAGTGGTAGCGATACCTACCCTGGGGAAGAGGGTATCGTTAAAGCAGGTTATAAATAGCGCTACACGCATCAGCTCATCCTTTCTTCAAGGAACGGAAACGCTGTGCCGCCTCGTTCCAGGCCGCTCGCTGTTCCTGGCGCGGCATAAAGGTATGCGTCGGGGTCGCGCGGGCGATGGCTCGCACCTCGTCCAGGTCGCGTAGTTCGCCCAGCCCGACAAGTTGCATGAGAGCGTTACCCAGTGCGGTAGCCTCGACAGGTCCGGCAATGACGGGTCGCCCACTGGCATCGGCTAGCCATTGATTTAGACGAACATTACGCGAGCCGCCACCAAGTACATGCACGGCTTCCAGCGGCGTCCCACTCAACCGCTCAAGCTGAAGTAAGACCTCGCAGTAGCGCAAGACCAGGCTCTCCATAATACAGCGCGCAAAGGCGGCAGGCGCTTGCAACGGCGACTGCTTACATTCTAACAGATATGCGTTAATGGTGTCAGGCATGTGCTCGGGGGCCAGGAAGCGCGGATCATCGGGATCGATGAGCGCGGCGAAGGGCTCGACGTTGTCAGCCTGCGCCAAAAGCGTATCATAGTCGCTAGCCTGACCTGCCTTATGCCACTGACGCTGGCACTCCTGCAAGAGCCACAGGCCCATCACATTCTTGAGGAAGCGCGTCGTACCGCAGATACCGCCCTCATTAGTATAGCTAGCCTCGCACGCCTCCGATGTCATAATAGGATGGGGTAACTCCAGACCCACCAATGACCATGTTCCAGAGCTGATATAGCCTCGCCCAAGAGCTTGCGCGAACGGGGCGGCGGCGATAGCCGAACCAGTATCATGGGTCGCGGGCGCGATGATACGCGGATTCCCCAGTTCAGCGCGCAATTCGGGGAGGACCTCGCCGAGCACAGTTCCTGGCTCAACGACCGGGGGCAGGAAGGGACTCGGTATATCCAGTCGCGCAAGCAGGTCAGTTGTCCACGCGCCAGTCACGGGGTTCCAGCACTGGGTCGTGGAGGCGTTTGTACGCTCGGTGACCTGGGAGCCGCAGAGCCAGCTATGAAGTAGATCAGGAATCATAAGCAGATTTCGCGCGCGAGTCAAATCCTCCGGTTGGTCCCGCTGATGCGCGGCAAGCTGATAGAGCGTGTTGAAGGGGAGAAACTGGATACCCGTCTGGGCATAGATCTCCTGGCGCGGAACGCGTGCGAAGACCGACTCCATCACGCCCTTGGTACGCTGGTCGCGGTACTGGAAAGGCTGTCCGAGCAGCTCGCCATTAGAATCGACGAGCCCATAATCGACCGCCCAGGTATCGACGCCGATGCTATCGAGCGAACCCGCCACTGTCCGCGCCTTGCGCAGGCCAGCGAGCGTCTCGCGCCACAACTCCTGGATATTCCAGAAGCGATGTCCATCTACAGTAACCGGACGGTTGGGGAAGCGATACACTTCTTCCAATTGCAGGTACTGCCCATCGAAGCGAGCCAGCATTACACGCCCACTCTCCGCTCCGAGATCGACTGCCGCGACATTGCGTGTCGGCATAGGTGTCCCTCCTGTGTTGCGCCGCCGCTGCTAAAGCGACGCGGCTACATATGATGGTGGCGTTGGAGCGAGCGCATTGCTTGGGGGGCCGGCATTGTGTCACCACGCGACCTGGCACATATGTAACTTGGGTCCGGCAATGCATCAACGCGCGATTCGGCCCATATGTAGCCGCGTCGCTTTAGCAGCGGCAATCTTGTTAGCGAGTATAGGCGGCGGCAACGCCCCCGTCAACATTGAGGATATTGCCGGTGCTCTTGCTAGAGCGCGTGGGCGAAGCGAAGAAGGCTACCGCCTCCGCGATATCCTCTGGCAAGATGTTGACGCCCAACGTCGTGCGCTTACGGTATAGCTCCTCAAGCTCATCGGGCTTGATACCATAGGTCGCGGCACGCTCCTCGCGCCATGACGAACTCCAGATACGCGAACCCGAGAGCACGGCATCGGGGTTGACAGTATTCACACGGATAGAGGTCGAGCCCCCCTCTTCAGCCAGGCAACGCGCGAGGTGCGCCTCAGCGGCCTTGGCGGTCGAATAGGCGGAGGCGTTCTTGCCCGCGACCAGGGCGTTTTTGCTGGCGATGAAGACGAGTGATCCGCCGCGCCCCTGTGCCTGAAGCGTGCGGAAGCCCTGACGCGCCACCAGGAAATAGCCAGTCGCCAGCACGTTCCAGTTGCGGTTCCACTCCTTGAGAGTCGTCTCGACGATAGACGCGCTTGACGCCAGACCAGCATTATTAACAATAATATCCAGGCCACCAAAGGCCAGCGCGGCCTGCTCAAAGGCCGTCTCAACGCTCTCTTCGCTGGTCACATCCATCCTGATAGCGACAGCTCTACCCGCGCCATATTGCTTGTTTAAATAAGAGGCAAGCTCTTGAGCGCTCTCAAGATCGATGTCGGTGGCAACGATATGCGCGCCATCACGGGCAAGGCGGCGGCAGATAGCCGAGCCAATACCACCAGCCGCGCCAGTTACCAGAGCCACACGCCGATCAAACTCGCGCTCGGGCGGAGCTAACTTGAGCTTGTACTGCTCAAGGGGCCAGTACTCGACGGCATAGCTCTCCGCCTCACTGAGAGAGATGAAGCCGCCACAGGACTCAGCCCCGCGCATGACGGCGATGGCACGATGATAGAGCTGAGCGGAGACATCAGCCCGCGCGGCATCCTTACCAGTGGTGAACATCCCCACGCCGGGAAGCAAGATCACGCGCGGGAAGGGATCAACGGCGGCGTCACTGGCACGGTAGATTGTCTCAGGAGCGTCAGGGTCGAGATCCTGTTCCGCGTTGGCCGCGAGATACGTGTTATAGCGCTCGACATAGGAAGCGATACTCGCACTCAAAGCCTCTGGTAGCGCCTCCACACCTCGCTCGGGCTCCCAATCAACGAGCAAGGGCCAGGGCTTTGTATGCACAAGGTGATCGGGACAGGCCGCGCCAATCGCCGTCAGGCGTGGTGCCTCATAGCTCCCCACGAAGGTCAGAATGTCTTCGCCATCCTCAAAACGCAAGACCTGGCGCGCGTTCGCCGAGATGAGTCCACGTAGCACTGGCGCGATACCAGACGCGATAGCATGCCGCGTGCCCTCCTCAAGCGCCGCGACGCTGGTTCCACCAAAGAGCGCGTCGGAAGAGTGCGCGATGCGGGCTTCAACATAGGTCTGCGCACGCTTAATGATGCTCATGGTTGATGCAAAGCACTCCTCGTCGCTCTCCCCCCAGGTAATCAGTCCATGCTTCGCCAGGATAACAAGCTTCGCGTGTGGGTTAGCGCGTACTGCCAGGGCCACCTCGCGCGCCAGAGAGAAGCCGGGGCGGCGATAGGGTATCCAGATCAGATCATCGCCGAAGCAGCCACGCGCCAGGGCCTCACCATCGGCGGCACAGGCAAAATAGTTCGCCGCATCGGCATGGGTATGATCGACATGCGCGAAGGGCAAGAAGGCGTGCAACAAAGTCTCGATGGAAGGTCGCGGACGCCCCGGCTCATAGAAGCAGTGCGCGAGATAGTTTACCATATCGGTATCGCTCATCGCCTCGCGCTCAAGCAAAGGCGACAGGTCATCAAGATAGAGGCCGGTAAAGGAGGCCTCGGTACAACTCGCCAGATCAGAACCAGACCCCTTCACCCACAGGATACGCGTCTCGCGGCCCCGAAAGTCGATGGCGTCGGTCTTGGCGGAGGTATTACCTCCCCCCCAGTTACAAATAGAGCGATCTTCCCCCAACCGTCGCGAGCGCGCGACCAGTTGGGCTAGTGTTCGCTGTGCAGTCGTCTCGGTCATAGCATCATCCTCTCCTGGGTTTCGTTTACTTTCACATCCTTTCAAAACGTACACCATCAACAGCCCATTTGTCAATCCTTCCAATGAGCATTGCGGCACAATACAGGCGAGGTTGCGCGGTGGAGAAGTAGGTGCGGAAATGAACTGATGCGCGCGAGCGCCCGAAGTGATAGTATAGGGATGTAGGAAGCAAATAAGCCAATTGTCCCCCGCAAGGAGGTTTTTGAACCGTGTTGACTCTCTTCTATTCACCCCACATGACGAGTGTGGATAATGAGGCCGGGCACGCTTCGGGACACGCGAACGTGCCCCTATCACAGGCTGGCTGGGCAAGTGCCCTGGAGCTTGGACAACACTACGCTCAAGAGGACCTGGACGCGGTCTTCTGCTCGGATCTGCTGCGTGCCACCGCGACGGCTGAGCGAGCCTTCGCGGGTCGAGATATACCCATTATTCCCGATAAACGCCTGCGCGAATGTGACTATGGCAAATTGACCCAACATCCTGTCATTGAGATTGATAAGGAATTTCCACGTCGCATTCATACACCTTTTCCTGGTGGGCAGAGTGTCGAGATGGTTGTGCGGGGGGTGGGCGCGTTTCTACGAGAAGCAATACGCATCTATGATGGCAAGAGCATCGTAGTCATCGGGCACCGGGCCACAAAATATGCGCTTGCCTACTGGCATACAAGCAACTCCACGCTCAAAGAGATTGTGAACACCCCCTGGGAGTGGCGCGACATCCCTATCTGGCGCTACGAGTTTCAACCCGAACACCTGGAACGTGCCGAATAATTCTGGTGAAGATACTATGTGACGGTCGCGGTCACGACCGTCACATAGTATCGCTATTTCCCGGCAGCCTTGTAGGGATAGTGGAGCGACTTATCGCCCTCAAAGTTCTCGTGCAAACCCGGCTTGGAGAGATCCCAGTCGGGGCGAACTTTTTGCATCACGGCACGTAGATCCTGGCGTAGCTCTTCGGGTGAGGGGCGACCCCAAAACCAGTAACCGTTATAGATCTTGTAGACGACCAGGCCCGGCTCCAATACAAGCGTATGGGGAATCATCGGGTTATGATGGGGGTCCGTGTATTCCTGGATATCCAATTCTTGTTGAACCTTGCGCCCGGAATCCGAGAGAAAGGTCCATTGCGCGCCTACCGCGTCACGAAACTCGTTTGTCTCCAGGATGTTATCGGTTGAGATAGTCACAATCTTTGTATAGGATACGGCGATCTTGGGATAAAATGCCGCCAGTTCAAGATGCTGCTGATGATCCTTGGGGCAGTAATGTCCACGCGAGAGAATGAGGATCATAGGATCGATGCCCTGTAGCTCGCTCAAACGTCGCCGTGTCCTGGTGTGGTCAGTCAGCTCAAAGTCGGGGAAACGCGCCCCCGGAACAATATCTGCTCTCACTCGCTATCTCCTTATCTCTACACTGCAAAAAGATTATCCTCTCTATACAACCCTCAAGTGTAGAGTACTATTCCTCGTTTGAGGCGGTATCGATCAGGGGCAGGGTAAACCAGAAGGTTGAGCCCTGACCCGGAGCGCTCTGGACGCCAACATGTCCACCATGAAGCTCAATTGTGGAGCGGCAGATGTAGAGACCGAGTCCCAGGCCCACGCCAGAGCCACTACGTACATACATACCCGGCACGCGATAAAAGCGCTCCCAGATGTGCTGCTGCTGCTCACGTGTCAGGCCCGGCCCCTGATCACGGACAGAGACTCGAACCTGTGTCTTCTCAAGCTTGACATCTACGGCAACAGGCTTAGAGGCATCTGAATACTTAAGCGCATTGCTTAGATAGTTGGCGAGGACCTGTCCCACACGATCCGAGTCAGCATCAAGCGGTATCATATCCACAGAAGGCCCGGAGTAGGATATAACGCGCTCAGGATTTAGCAGACGTTGGTTCTCAATGTTCTCACTTACAATGTCAACCAGATTACAACACTCCGGGTGTATCTCCAGACGCTTTGTACGCACCCGCGAGGCATCGAGAAGATCTCGCACCAGGCGATTTTGCAGATCAAGCTGCTGAATCGCGCGCGACATATGCCGTTGTAGGGACTTTAGCATCTTTTCTCGATCCTGTTGTGTAACTTTAGCCTGCTGTATCTGGCGCATTGAAAGCTGAATGCTGGCCTTGGCACCCGTCAAAGGGGTTCGTAGCTCATGCGCGACGATACTCACAAAATCGTCCATCATGAGGTTCGCCTTCTCGGCCTCCTTGCGCGCCTGCTGTGCCACAATGCGCGCGCGCTGCAACTGGCTGGTAAGTAAACTCAAGCTCAGGCAGGTCACCCCGAACATCACCAAACTGAATAAATCTTCGTGGTCGGTGAGAGAGAACTGGTTGATGGGTGGCGTAATGACATACACAAAGAAAAGGATACCAACCATACTGGCAATGAGCCCGGGCAGAAGACCCCAGCAGACCGAGACCAGAATCACGGCAAGCAGGATTGGAGCCTCTTCAAAATGCATATGTGGAAAGGCATGAAGGCTCATATACACAGCTATAGATGCGATGAATGGGAGGAGAGGCGTGAGTAAATAGCCAAGCTTCAATGAGCGGAATGGCGCGGGTATAAAGGGAGCCACAAAGGCATACTTATGTAAGAAAGTGTCAGCAGATTCGGGGTGCGTGCGTGTATCTCGCTCCATCGCGATCCGCTCTTCAGTTCGTTCATCGAGTGACGATGTATGCATAATAACCCCTCCCATGAGGGAAAAAACTAGCTTCTTTATGAACTTCTATCTCTCTCTATTCTACTCCTCTCTATCGGCAACTAGCCTTCAGGTTACATGCTGTATAAACACCAAAGCGAGAGGCTGGAGGTCCGGTGTCAGCAACACCTTCCCGATCCAGCACTCTCGCTTCAGCTTCCCCTACACGAACAGGTGGAACACGTAGCCGATGACCAGGGCGTAGAGCGGAGGAGCAACGATGATGGAGACGACGAGGAAGACCATCTCCTTCACGCCGTATTTCGGTCGCTCCGATCGCTTCAGTACATGTCCAGCGGCACAGGACATCTGGCTGATGACCATGCCCACGCTCAGGATGAGCCCACTGAAGATTCCAACATTAGGCTCTGAGCCGTGAAGCATCGGCACGATGAACCATCCCCAGAGCGTGCTCATCACAAACCCCTCCAACAGAATGCTGAGGGTTGCGACCACGACCCCGGCCACGATCATGAGCATGAGAAGGCTCACGATTATGTCCCGGACCCAGCACACGCCGTCCATGAAGAGCTCTCCACAGTTCTGCAGGGAGCGCTTCCAGCCACGTGCCTTATTATACGCACCGTACATCTCGATCCCTTCAGATCGATTCGGGTATTACGCGCTTATTGTGTGACAGGTTTCCCGCATGAGATGCAGCGAGAGGCGTTAGTAGGACCTCGCGCAACCACACCAACAGAAGCCCACTCACAGCTTCAGCGTAATCTACTTTACATACCTATGATACTTTATTTCACGCATAATGTGAAGATAAGCAATTATAAGTAGTAGAGTATCCGTGCAGCGGCGCCCCCGCTGGAGCTACTATAGCAGTGTTCAGCAGTCCTGAGCTTCTTCATATGTAGGCGCGATGCTTTAGTCAACGCTCGCTACATTGCGCATTAGCGCCACGCGCTGGCTTCGTCAAGCGTCTTGATCGCGGAGGCGTCCAACTTGAGTTCAAGAGCCTTCATCAGGTCTCGCAACTGCTCAACCGAGGTGGCACTGGCGATAGGCGAGGTAATGCTAGGGCGCGCGATCAACCACGCCAGCGAAACCTGGGCCGGGGTGGCGTTATACTCGGCGGAGACCTTATCCAGGGCCGCTAAGATACGATATCCCCTCTCATTAAAGTAAGCTTGCTTAACGCCCTGAGCACGCGCGCTTGTGGGTAGATCCTGGTCGGGTCGATACTTACCAGTCAGGAAGCCCATTGCCAGGCTAAAGTAACTGATAACACCCAGGTGCTCTCGCTCGCAGAGCGTTTCTAGATCATGCTCATATCCCTCTCTATCATAGAGGTTATATTCTGGTTGCAGGCTCTCGTAGCGTGGGTAGCCATGTTGCTTACTTACCTCAAGCGCGAGTTGTAGTCGCTCGGACTTATAGTTCGAAGCCCCAATCGCGCGGATTTTGCCCTGGCGCAACAACTCATCGTAGGTCCCTAGCGTCTCGGCAAGATCGATCTCGGCATCATCGTCATGCGACTGGTAAAGATCGATGTAATCTGTTTGCAAGCGCTTGAGCGATTCCTCTACTGCTCGCATAATGTGCTTACGCGAAAGACCTGATCCCCCAGGGCCCATATCCTTGCCAACCTTCGTCGCGAGCACAATCTGGTCGCGCTTCCCAGTGCGCTTTAACCATTTTCCCAGCACCGTTTCGGACTCGCCACCCTTATGGCCCGGCACCCAACGCGAATAGACATCCGCCGTATCGATGAAGTTACCGCCTCCCTCCACAAAGGCGTCCAGCACCTTGAAGGACGCCTGCTCGTCAGCGGTCCAACCAAAGACATTGCCACCCAGGCAGAGCGGCACCACTTTTAGGGATGAGTCGCCCAGGTTGCGCATAAGTAACGTCTTCTCCATATGGCAAATAGCTCTCTTTCTCTATAGAATCGCAGCTCTATATAATTGTAAAGCTTTTTAATTTTCTCTTTCACATATTAGTGCAGACTTATTCGCCTTACCGGTTCATATGTTTTCAAATGGGACATTTGCACCATCAGCTTGATATGTAAATTGATTTATAGTAAGTATATGAATGCCAGACACACATCTGTGGCACATATACGAGAGGGCTACTCTATGTATCAACACCCTATGTTTAAAAAGAAAGTAACAGGGATATTAAATTGCATTTATAGCCTTATTACTCTGCTATTTATGTATCTACTCGCTGGCTGTGGTTCGTCAGACGTTACAGCTTCCCCACCAACTACAACGTCACCACAGAAACAAGAAGGGAGATGCTCTACGAACAGCAACAATCAATCAACCCATACCCAATATGCAATCTCATGGGACGCCATCGCGAAGGATGCCGACAGCAACCAGGGCACCTCAACCTTGTATGTCACCGCCTTCGACACAACAAACGGGAAACAGCTCTGGCAGAAAGCCCCCACCAAGATCACCACTATGTATCAATCGAGTACCAATAAAATCGTTGACGGCGTGCTCTATATCCTCGCGTCTGCATACCAGAAGCCAACCCTGCTCTTAGCCGTTGATACGAAGGACGGGCATATGCTCTGGCAACGCGAGTACGAGCAGCTAGACGTCAACAATTTAGAAATCTGCGCCGGGCAAATCTATCTTACGATGAGCCCTGCGGAGCGCCGTATCAACCCCACATACAGCATATATGCCTTGAACGCTACCGATGGCAGGGATCTCTGGACCTATACCAGTGAGAAAATGCGCATGTATTCATCCCTGGTTGCCACAAAAGAAACTCTCTATGCGATGGAAGAACAGAGGGGAAATCAGTTACAGGTCATCGCGCTACGCCCCTCTGACGGCCAAGTAACCTGGCGTAAGGATTATCAAAATGATGGTGATGTGTGGAAGTTCAAGCTTCTCGCGACCGAGCAGTCAGCCTTCGCCATTAAGCAGATAGATCAAAATCCCTCTGGAATCGATATCAGTCATATAACGAGCGTACAGGCGCTTCAGCCATCAAGTGGCAAAGTACTCTGGGAGACACGAATGCCTGTTGACATCAGTGGCATGAGTGTGGTCTTGCTCGGCGATCAGTTGTACCTCAATGGCCTGAACTATAATCCCAAAGCGCCAAAGGGGCAAGAAGCTATATTGATGCGCCTGGATACAAACACGGGTAAGCTGCTCTGGCAACGCTTCCACGACTATAATCAGTTTACACTGATTTCTAGCCAGGAGATGATCTATGCCTACAAGGGATACGGCAACGTCCCGACAGCTCAGAAACAGCTTTGCGCGCTCGATCCGGCGAGTGGGAAAGAGCGCTGGTGCCAGAATACTCTGCAACCCAGCCTCTTTAGTCTGAGCCCCTCTCAGGACGCGCTGATTGTCGTCGAGACCATCCAGCCCAGTCCACTGGAATTGCACCAAAACCTGGTCGCCCTGAACAAGCGGGATGGCAGCGTCCTTTGGAAGCAGCCCTGGAAGACCAGTTCACCCTCGCTAACAACCGTGACACTGGTTACCATCACCGAGGGGCAGAACATCCAGAGAATCCCCGTTTTTTAATCCCGCCTACTACTAAGAAGTATGCAAAGGGCGAGCGGGGAATAATAATCCCCCGCTCGCCCTTTATCATGCTCGACTATAACTTACACAGCCTGCCAGACATACTCGGTCCCACCTTCGCCCGTTGAGACAACCCGCTTGCTATCAGGCGACCAGGAGACACTGAACACGCTCCCAGTATGCTTCTTAAAGGTGAAGAGCTTCTTCCCCGTAGCGGCATTGAAGACCTGCGCGGTCTTGTCCGTGGAACCGGAGACCATGTACTTGCCATCGGACGACCAGGAGACACTGAGCACCATATCGCTATGACCTGTATAGACTTGCTGAGTCTCGTCTGTTGTGACGGTCCAGACGCGCACGGTCTTGTCGTTACTGACGGAGGCGATACGCGTGCTATCAGGCGACCACGCGATAGCGTTGATAAGGTCGGTATGCTCCTGGTAGCTCTTCGCCTCACCAGAGGCGATATCAACTACCGTCACTTTGGGCGTGCCCGGCGTGGTCACGACCCATGCCAGCCAGTTTCCATCGGGCGAGAAGGCCACGGCCCCAACCAGATCGCCCGCGTCTAAGTGATAGGTCTTGTTGTCCCTGCCGTTGTTCTTCAAGTCCAGCACTTCGACGATACCGTTCTCAACGCCATAGGCGATACGCGTGGAATCAGGCGACCAGGAGACCCCGGTGATGCCATGATTATGCTTCTGTGAGATGAACTGCCGCTCGCCATCCGTGGCGCTAAGCACATAGACCAGGCCCTCTCCGGCATCACCACCCATGACCATAGTTCCCACGGCAACATACTTTCCATCTGGCGACCAGGCGACGCTATGCGTACCTGTTAGCGACTGCTGCCAGATGAGCTTCCCACTTGTCGCGTTCCATACCTGGACAGTGGAGTCAAAACCCACGGAGGCGACGCGCTTCCCATCGGGCGACCAACTTGTAGCCAGGGCAACACCATGACTACTGTTATAAGTGCTGAGCACTTTGCCGGGTGCACTCGTTGACTTTATGGCAGGGCTCATAGTCGTCAACGCCGAGTTCGGCGACGTTTCAGCATTAGCTGTTCCATTTCCATATTCAGCCGATCCACAGGCAGCTAGCAGTAGAGAGAGAGAGCTGACCGCCAACACATAACATACAAGGTAGAATTTCCGAATAGAATTCTTTGAACGTTTTAGCAT
>NZ_BNJF01000004.1 GCF_016587355.1 Ktedonospora formicarum
TGTGCTGGCTACTTGGGACATCTGTTCGGGAAATCAGCCTGTTATGGACAATGAAATGAGCTTTCTTGCCAAGCACGTGAGATGCGTGTACAATCAACACTGCTCATTCTGTGTATGCACTCCAACCATATGCCATTTTTACAAAGAAGAGGTTCTATTTGTGTGGTGGGTATTTTCCTCGGTCAAGCGATGCCTGTCTTTCAACTTCCAAACATTTCTCGAACGCGTTCTCTGTTGGGTCAAACCATCGGCAACCTCCTTGTGCCCGGTACGCTTGCCGATCTGACCAAAGGGAAATTGGAACTGCTGGCGGAAAATGCGCTCTTACGGCAGCAACTGATCATTCTCCGTCGACAAGTCAAGCGACCGACCTACCGCAAGACGGACCGGCTTCTCCTGGTGCTTCTTGCCAGGATGGCCCGAACCTGGAAACAGGCACTCTTCCTGGTCCAGCCAGAGACGCTCTTGCGCTGGCATCGTGAACTCTTCCGTCTGTTCTGGAAGCGCAAAACGAAGGCATGCGCGAGAAAGTCAAAGCTCTCACCTGAGACGATCTGCTTGATCAAGAAAATGGCAGTGAAGAATCGACTTTGGGGGGCGGAGCGTATTCGGGGAGAACTGCTCAAGTTGGATATTCGCGTGAGCAAACGAACCATCCAGAAATATATGAGGCCCATTCGCCGGAGACGACCGAATGGGCAGAGTTGGAAAACGTTCTTGCGCAATCACGCGGCAGGCGTGTGGGCCTGTGATTTCTTACAGGTGACTGATCTCTTCTTCCGCCCACTTTTTGCTTTTTTCATCATCGAACTCCAGTCGCGCCAGGTGATCCATGTGAACGTGACGCGATCGCCGACCGATCTCTGGGTCGCGCAACAACTGCGCGAAGCGACTCCGTATGGGCAAACACCCAAGTATCTGATCAGGGATAATGATCGTAAATTCGGGCCGAATTTTGCTTGCGTGACCGCAACGAGTGGGATCAAGGTGCTTCGCACACCATACCGAACGCCGCGTGCCAATGCTGTGTGTGAACGCTTTCTGGGAAGTGTGAGGCGAGAATGCTTGGATCATTCCCTGATCTTCCATGAGAAGCAACTCCATCCGCTCCTCAATGCCTATACGGTCTACTTCAACCAGGCTCGACCCCATCAAGGACTGGGGCAACGCATTCCGGTGCCATCGGTTCGTCTGCTTCTCTTCTGAAGCCTCCAAACCGGGTGATCGCCATTCCCATGTTGGGTGGGTTACACCATGACTACCGGAGGGCCGCCTAAATAGCCAAAAGCCAGAGAAAAGAGAAGATGTACGAATGTGTTTCTGTGCAGTCTGACCCTTTGCCTCATTGAGCAAAGAGAACAAGTCCTCTTGCCTCATTGCAGAGGTCTGGCGTGCTAACGATGGAGTGTATCCACTTGAGATAAACCCTTTCCGTGCTTTTTCTGCCTTTCGTTTCTTGGCATGGGTCAGAGATTTTGGAACGGATATGCTAAATAGCCAGCACAGTTGGATTCATAGTCAGTTTACCGGACCAGGACACAGCAACGCTATTCTTCACCACAGGCACGAGTGGGGTCGACTGTCAACGTTACCAGGGGAGCAGGTCCGGGCTAATGGAGACCCCGCGAGCAGCAAGGCAATGTCCCAGTGATCCAGTAATGAAATAGGCTTGCTTAGTTGCAAGCCTAGAGTTTATTCTTTCAAACGATAAAAAGCCCCTCATAATCTGATAGTCTATATATGTATTTATGGTCATTATCACCCTTTACAGAGTAAATTCTAAAGGTAACATCACCACCACGAACGACCCCCAAAAAGTCCCCTTTATCCGCGCTGGTGTAGTTGTTCGCATAATTTGCTACATAGATTTTATTGCCTATGGTTATGCGTTCATACTCTGGTCCGCTAACGGTCCAATTACGTCCGCGCCTATCGTTTGCTTATAAACGTAAAAGAGCAAAAGGACAATTATGCATAATATAGCAGCCCTAAGACTATCGGCTTGCCTATTCTTTTTCATATCGGACGCCTCTTTGTTTTTTGATTTATGCCACCAAAATCATCAATATATTAGCACATATATGTGATTTTAGTGTCATTAATACCATAACTTCGCCGAAAGGGGCGTTAATGCGTCACAGATCAAACAGGCGAATATATGGAACTCCATCAACTTTGATGAGAAAAGTTGATGGAGTTCCACTTCATGCTTCCATGGAGACAGAACCATGCGCGCGAGCACACCTACATCTTAATGCAGATCAGTTTATGTATTCTGGCGGCCTTGTTTGATCAGACGGAGAGCAGAAACAAGAAATTGCCAGCTTCCCATTAGGGCGTAACCAGCCAGGCTGCTCAGGCCAGCTGTGGGCTGTCCAGCAGAGGCAATGAAGAAGCTTCCGGCAAGCACAGAGACGGCTCCGCCGAAGACGAGGACCGCTTGACCACGAAGTTCTTTCCACCGTCGTATGGCCGTTACGAATTCTATTCCACCCGTGAGAATAGCCCAGATACCGAATACGCGTAAGATAGCTGGAACGCCCATCGAGATCACAACGAGCACGGCGAGAACAGTAAGGAAGCTAATGGCTCCATTTGTTGTTTGAGCCAGAGTGTTCTTTGAGGCACGATGAACGTAAGCATCATAGAAGGATGAACCAGCGTCAAAGGCTGGATAAAGGATGAGTAGGAAGGGGACAAGTGCAGGCATTTTGATCAGGGAGAAAACGCCAAGCGCCCAGACCAGTGCAAAAGCGGCTCGCACAAAGTACAGATTACGCATAAGAAGTGCCGTGTTTGCACTCGTGTGAGCTCCCAATGATTTGAATATCGACATGTTTTCCTCTTTTCAGTAATGCTCTCAGATATATACTTTCTAGTAAGTAGGTTTATATCCCAAAAAAAGAGATGTCCTCTGCGCTTACAAATCTGCACACACCTGGAGCGCAATCGTGCGAAAGTGCTCGGGATCTTGATAGGCGCGCGCGGCAATCATGGCTCCCTGGATGGCAGCGAGAACACTTTGAGCCTTGATCGTGGAATCACCACCAAAGCTGAAGATGCCCTGTGCTCGACCGCTTGCCAACAGCGTCGCAAACCAGGCTGTGTGCTCGCGGAAATAGCCCTCAATCTCGTCACGGACGCATTCAGGCAGGGTCGGAAGCTCAGTGGCCAGGAGGGTGCAGAGACAAAAGAAGTTGGCTTCCTTCATTTGCCTGTAGAATTGCTCTGTGTAGAGAGTGAGCTTCTCTCTGGGATCAGACAAGATCTGGTCAATCTGGTTGAGTCCCTGCTGCGCCAGGGTTCGATAATAGGCGACAACCGAACGCCCCAGGTCGCTTTTAGTAGGAAAATGATAATGGATACCGGCCTTCCTGATTCCCATCCGCTCGCTAATGTCGGCATAGCTGAAGGCGTTGTATCCTCGCTCTATCATGAGGCCGAGCGCGACCTCAATAATCTGTTGTGCTGTATTCGCTTGTGTCCTCATGCTTTTAATTTTACTTACTAGTAAGTAAAATGTCAAGGGAGCAACCAACGGAATCTCCCCCTCAATCCGGGCATGTGTGTGGCTGCATGCTCCGCTCTCCCGGCAAACAAGTTGCCGACAGCCTGGTCTCCAATGACAGTGGGTGCCAGCGCGGTCAGCTGATCATCGGTAAACTGCTGCAGGAGGTCCAATGTTTCGTGCCGCACCGCTAGGTAATCCGCTGCCAGCATCTCCATACTGTCGTCATGGTGCTCGTTCACGTAGGTTTGATTGGCGCTGGCGAGGGCCATTTCCAGCCGCTCCTGCGGGGTCAGCGCGCTCAGATTGCCCAGGATGTCGGGCATTTCCATTCCCTCCGGGTATCGAAGGCATAATAGAGAGTCTCGAGTATCGCCAGCGAGTCACTGCGTTGCTCCCTACGCACAACGATGGGACCGCACAAGTTCTCTTCTCTTGCAAGTTGCATTCGTCCTTAGGGGGAGGCCAAGAGAAAGACGCTCATATCAACGCACCATGTCGTCCAGCAATGATTCGCTGATCTATGGTGGTACCGTTTGTCTAGACACCAATTTATCGTTACTTTTGGTCTTTCCATTATGTGTTCTCTATGTAAAATAGATGCTTAAGTGAGCAAATGACTGTATTCTGTACAATAATAAACTTGATTAGTTTGGTATGGAATGAGCAGAAAAAGCTACACAGTGGTTTGCTTAGCACTTGAGTATATGCTTCCTGCTTCCACGTCTCTTTACTATGAAAACGTTATCTTCTTCTCAACGAGAAGAGGAGAGCATAGTAGGCACTACCATAGAAAAACGCACACCCGTGTGCATGGGGGTACATAATGAAAGCAGTTGTCTACAACGAACCGCGTAGCGTGAGTATTCAAGATGTGCCAGATCCAAAAATCGAGCGCCCGACCGATGCGTTGGTAAAAGTTACCACGACCAACATTTGTGGTTCCGATTTGCACATGTACGAAGGTCGCACTGACTTCGAAAAGGGCCGAGTCTTCGGCCATGAGAATCTTGGCGAAGTTGTTGAGATTGGAAATGCTGTTGACAGGATCAAGGTTGGCGACATGGTCTGCCTCCCCTTTAACGTGAGTTGCGGCTTCTGTCGCAATTGTGAGAAGGGCTTGACTGCTTTCTGCCTCACGACCAATCCAGATCCAAAGATGGCTGGTGCAGCCTATGGTTTTGCTGATATGGGACCATACCAGGGTGGGCAGGCACAATACCTCCGCGTCCCGTATGCCGATTTTAACTGCCTACGGTTGCCAGAGGACGCCCGTGAGAAGCAGGACGATTACGTCATGGTTGCTGACATCTTTCCGACTGGTTGGCATGCAACACAGCTAGCCTGTGTGCAACCGGGCGATACCGTCGTCATCTATGGGTCAGGCCCGGTGGGATTAATGGCAGCCTACTCTGCGACGCTCAAGGAGGCGAGCAAGGTCATGGTTGTCGATTTCCACCCGGACCGACTCAAGCTTGCCGAGTCCATTGGAGCCATCCCAATTGATTTTTCAAAGGAAGATCCCGTCGAGCGTGTCCTGCAACTTACGAATGGGAGGGGTGCAGATCGAGGTTGTGAGTGCGTGGGTTATCAGGCACATGATCCTCAGGGTCGTGAGCATCCCAACATGACCATGAATAATCTGGTGCGTTCAGTAAAGTTCACCGGAGGGATTGGGGTCGTTGGCGTCTATGTTCCTAACGATCCAGCTCCACAAGATCCCCTCTACAAGCAAGGCGAGATTGCCTTCGATTGGGGTCTCCTGTGGTTTAAGGGACAGAGTATCGGGACAGGACAGTGCAATGTGAAAGACTACAATCGTCACCTGCGCGACCTCATTCACCTGGGGAAGGCAAAGCCATCGTTTATCGTCTCGCACAGGTTACCCTTAGAGCAAGCCCCCGACGCATACAAACACTTTGATGCGCGCGATAATGGTTGGATCAAGGTTGTGCTCAAACCCGCAGCTTAACCTACAAATATAGGTCCGCATGTGCCACTATCAAAGGAGGCAAGATGAAGAGGGCAAAAGAGAATGTCCATCCGGTGGAGCGGAGAATTTCTGCTGCACTTGGCGGAGCACTCCTGCTGAAAAGTCTTACTCGGCGCTCGCTCACACAGGCAACATTAGCCACTGCCCTGCTCTATCGAGGTCTAACCGGGCATAGTTTCCTCTACCAGCTGCTTGACATAAGTTCAGCGCCTGGTGGTAGGCAGCGTGAAGCAGGTGCTCCCGAGATAAAGAGGGCTATAACTATTGAGAAGCCCGCATATGAACTCTATCATTTATGGCGCGATCCCCAGAATCTCTCGCGGATTCTAGGAGACTTCGCCGAGGTCTCGCAGGGAGGCGACAATCGTATGCACTGGCGTGTGCAGAGTCCGTTCATGCGAACTCTGGAATGGGACACAGAGATCGTAGAGGAACGCCCTGGAGAGATCATACGCTGGCAATAGCTTCCTGGAGCACAACTGCCCAATGAAGGCTCAGTGAGCTTTCGTCGGGCACCCGAGGACTGGGGAACGGAAGTGGCCCTCTCCGTCCGCCTCAACCCGCCGGGCGGCAAGTTGGGCAAGGTTGCGGCAAAGCGCCTACACACCGTGCCGTTCTTGTTCGCGGAGAAGATACTCCGACGTTTCAAAAGTCTAGCCGACACGGGTGAGATCCCGACGCTCAAGCGCAACCCATCCGCCCGTGTGGCCGCCTAGCCCTAGTAAAAGAAGGACATACAGATGCGAGCACTTTGTTGGAACGGGGTCAACGATCTCCGCGTGGAGACCGTACCCGATCCCGAGATCGTAAATCCACATGACTCCATCTTGCGGGTAACGATGTCCACGACCTGTGGCTCGGACCTGCACTTCATCGATGGATACATCCCGACGATGCGCGCGGGAGACGTGATCGGACATGAGTTTATAGGTGAAGTCGTAGAGGTCGGACCTCAGGTGAAGAAGGTGCAAAAGGGCGACCGCGTGGTCGTCCCATCATTCATTGTCTGCAGGACCTGTTGGTACTGCCATCATGGACTCTATTCACTCTGCGATAACACGAATCCAAATCCAGAGCTCCAGGAGCCCATATTCAGCTATCCGACCGCCGGCATCTATGGCTACACGCACGCCTTCGGTGGCTACGCGGGCTCACATGCCCAGTACATACGGGTGCCCCACGCCGACAACGACTGACCCGAGGGCTTACGTGATGAGCAGGTCCTCTTCCTCTCAGATGCAGCGCTGACTGGCTACATGGGTGCCGACTTCTGCGATATGAAACGAGGGGACACCGTCGCCGTCTGGGGCGGCGTGGGACTTATGGCGATGCAGAGTGCCTTCCACATGGGAGCCGGGCGGATCATCGGCATCGACCGCTTTCCAGAGCGACTGCGGATGGCGAGGGAGAAGGTGGGAGCCGAGACAATCGACTATACCGAGGTCGATGGTGTCGTCGAAACATTGAAGGTGATGACTGGTGGACGTGGCCCTGATACCTGCATCGACGCGGTAGGGATGGAGGCGCACGGGACCGGCATCGATTACACCTACGACCGCGCGAAGCAGGCCCTCCATCTCCAAACGGACCGTGGCGAGGCGCTGCGCCAGGCGATCCTGGCCTGCCGCAAGGGCGGGACGCTGTCGATCCTGGGCGTCTATGGGATTATGGACAAGTTCCCTATCGGCGCTATCATGAACAAGGGGCTGACGGTGCGTACGGCTCAGCAACACGGGCAGAAATACGTGCCACGTCTGCTGGAGCACGTGACGCGCGGCGAACTCGACCCCTCGTTCCTCGCGACGCACCGGTTCTCGCTCGAAGATTCGCCCCTGGGGTACGACATGTTCAAGCATAAGAAGGATGGGTGCATACGGGCCGTCTTCACGCCTTAACGAAACACGGACGGAACTCCCCAGCAGCCTATCCAGGGAGAGAAAGAGAAGGAGATTTTCCATGCCTGTATCTGCCATGTGCACACTCCAACGCCCCTCTGGCGAGCCGATTCCCGTCCTTGGACAGGGCACGTGGCACCTGGCCGAAGGTCTGCATCCTCGAGCGGTTGAAATAGCGGCATTGCGCCTCGGGATCGATCTTGGCATGACCCTGATTGATACCGCCAAGATGTACACTGATAGCGCCGCTGAAGAACTCGTGGGCGAGGCGCTTGCGGGACGAGGCGACGAGGTGTTCTTGGTGAGCAAGGTCTTGCCTCAGAACGCGACCCGGCGCGGAACGATCGCCGCCTGTGAGAGCAGCCTGCGCGCCTGGAGACCGAGCTGTCACAGCACATGAGTGCCCCAGAGCCGATGGCAAACCCGAAGCCCGGGAGGGAATCCTGAGAGAAGGGGTATCAGAACGAAAAAACATGACAGTAGTGACATTTCATGCATAGCATCTGTTAGAGGGATTTTTGTTTTCTTATTCTGTCTCATATGAAAAGGAGTAGTATTTCAATGAAAGATGAATCAGAGAGAAACAGTATGGATGGGAGCAAAAATTACTTGATAGATATGGATGGAGTGATTGTACTGGGAACCACACTTCTCCCTGGTGCAAAAAATTTTATCCAGCAGCTCCAGGCTCAGAAGATCCCGTACTTGATTCTGACAAATAACTCGCGGTACACTCCGCGCGATCTGCAAGTGCGATTGTCTTTTATGGGGCTGGATGTGCCGCACGAAGCAATCTTTACTTCCGCCCTGGCGACCGCCCAGTTTCTGCATATGCAGCGACCCGGTGGGCGGGCATACGTCATTGGCGAGGCTGGGTTAACGACGGCATTACATGACACCGGCTACGTTCTGATTGATCAGGAACCTGAGTATGTGGTACTGGGTGAGACGAATACTTATAGCTTCGAGCGCATTACGCGAGCAATTCGTTTCGTCAATGCGGGTGCCCGTTTCATTGCCACCAACCCCGACGTAGCGAGTCCTGGAGAAGGGGGAATTGTTCCTGGAACCGGCGCCGTGGCAGCGCTGATCACTGCCGCGACAGGTGTCAAGCCTTACTCTATTGGCAAACCGAATCCGCTGATGATGCGCACTGCTCTGCACTCCCTTCATGTGCATTCTGGGGATTCTGTAATGATTGGTGATCGCATGGATACCGACATTATCGCTGGAATTGAGAGCGGCATGCGAACCATTCTGGTACTCACAGGCGTTACCACGCGAGAACAGGCAGAGCGCTTTCCCTATCGTCCCACATGGGTACGAGAGGCTCTTGCGGATGTGGAGGTGTAAACGGAGACGGAAGCGGAGTTCAATCTGGAACTGTTCGCCGAAAAATGGGATCGGCTTTACCCAACCATTAGTGCCTCTTGGAAAGCCCATTGGAGTGTGTCATTTCACTGTTTGCCTTTCCTGAGGATATCCGCAAGGTCATCTACACCACCAATACCATTGAGTCCTTAAACATGACCTTACGTAAGATGACACGCAACCGGCGCATTTTCCCTTCCGACGAGCCTGTCTTCGAGATGATGTACTTGGCAGTGCGAGCCGTCTCCAAGAAATGGACTATGCCCATTCGTGAATGGAAGGAAGCGTGCGCTCAATCGGTTTGCTATCGATTTGCGGAGCGCTTTCTGCAATGAAAACTCAACTTCCACAAAATACTTGACAGACCTACAACCGACGTGCCGAAAATAATGGGAAGCACCTGATCGCGTTTCAGCATTTCCTCTTGGAGCAGCACCTGCTCCAACTGCTCCAAGGGCATCCGATGCTCGGTAAGTATCGTGTACGCTTGCCGGTGCGCCAGTTCAAGAAGTCCCTCCACCTCTGCGTCCATTCGCTCTGCTGCCGCCTCTGAATACATCCGACTCTGTCCTTCCAATGCCCGCTGGTCAAGGAAAGCATTCTCCCCATCTAAATCATAGGCTACCAGACCGGTCATCTCACCCATACCCCATTCAATCACCATACGCCGAGCCAGACGTGTTGCCTCTTTAAGGTCATTTTCCGCTCCCGAGGCGATCTCACCGAGAGCCACCTCTTCTCCCGTACGACCCTCTATCGACCCGCATCTTGCCCCGACACGCTGCCATCAGCGCGGCCTCGTTCACCAGGTTGGCCAAATCGGCCCCCGAAAAGCTCGACGTTCTACGAGCCAGTTCTTCCAGGTTTACATCTGCCGTAAGAGGAACGTGACGTGTGTGGATGCGGAGAATCGCTTCTCTGCCGCGCCGCTCTGGCCGATCGACTACCACCTGACGATCGAAACGACCAGGGCGCAGAACAAGTCCGAACGGATGTCCATATTCTCGACGTGATCCGACTCGCCTACGGAATCGCCCTGGTAAATGAACGCGCGTCCGATTCTGATGGGGCCAACCGCATGCTCGATCTCGTTCGTCATCGCTGGAATCAAAACAAAGCCGAGTCGGGACTGAAAGATGTTATGTCACCTCTCGGCGAGGAGCCAATCCTCTTGACGACGGTGTGCGCTTGTTGAGTATGCACATCGGCTTCGCTGGAAAGTCGAAAGGCAATCTTGGGGGAGGGCCAACCTTGGAACGTTCTCTCAACGGGCATGGATGCCCAGTACCAGCGAAGCTGACATAGATCGCAAAGGAGATGGGAAACGTCAAACACCTATTGTAAACACAAGATGTCCCCTGCGCTGCCCTCACCCACTTCCCGAAATAGTGCGAACCATTCGTCTCTGGGGCTACTTCTCTCAATTCTCCAGAGTTAATTTCCCTGTTTCGCGCTGATTTCGTCCGTTTCGCCTCAAAAAGTGTGCTGATGCGCACCCAATTTACTATTTGGATACATTACTCCACCTTGGCAATCCTTGTGAAAGGATTGCTGATATTATTTTAGTTTAAACGTCAAAGAAAAGGAAAGACGAGTTTATTTCTCTCGCAAGTCATGAGCTGAAAACACCATTAACTGCCCTCAAAATGCTTCTCCATCTGCTTAGGAAGAAGTTGAAACAAAAAGAGTACAAGGAAGTAACACCCATACTCTCTCGTATGGAGGCACAAGTCACGACCTTAACGCAATTGATCAATGATCTGCTGGATGTCTCCAAAATTCAGATGGAGAGATTCGACTACACTGACGAACAGCTTGATATTGATGCTGTGATACGTGAGGTGGTAGAAACACTCTAGCAAACAACCACTACACATACATTGCGCCTGTATGGAACAACTCATCAGTACATCGTGGCGGATAAACGCCGGATCGCGCAAGTCTTCACCAACCTCATCAGGAATGCGATCAAATATTCGTCACAAGCAAACGCCGTTGATGTCTGGGTACATGCAACATGCGTCACACGATATCGTTGTAATCAAGATACAGGATTATGGTGTTGGCATCCCCAAGGAGTTTCAAAGTACGGTCGTTGAACGCTTCAATCGGGGGAGCGATGGTGCGAGTGAGAAAATCTTTCCTGGTCTGGGTATGGGAGAATCCACATTGCAAAAAAAATCGTCAAGCATTATGGTAGGACAATCACGGTGGAAAGTGCGGAAGGAAAAAAACATCGTTTACGGTCTCTCACCCTCTACAACACAAACGGACGCTACAGAATATTTAGATCTGCTTCCCTCACATGACTATACTAGCATTGAAAGGGGAAGCATGCATGAGTACTGTCCAATTTGTTCGAGATTTGTTTGGCGATCAGGAGATCTTCGCAATCAAAGAGTGGGTTGGTCCCAATGGCGAGATGGGGGTCTACTGCTCCCAAGCGATGGGCCATTTGTATCTGTTGATCTTCATCCAAGCGCAACATCTGCACTATACTCATCAGTACCTTGATACTGAACGCTCTCTGGCTCTGCGTGATGCCGAAATCATTGCCGTTTTTGCAGGCGCACAGGAAATCGTCGCCTAACACGCCCTCACACAACGAGATCGCTTACACGAAACGCCGAGCGAACTCATCATGACTTCCCTGCACGCCTTCTAATCATCGATCCCCCAAGCGCAGGATTCCCGCAGAAGATACAGCTTTTGCTCTTCAGCCGTAATCTCGTTATAGAGCGCGTGCTCCTCACGCGTAAGGTAATCCACACGATGCAGCACCCGAAAAAATACTTGCACGCTCTGGAAATCGCTCACGCGGTCCTGGTAATACAAAATTTCGTCATCCAGTGCATCAATACGCTCCGCTAATTGATCAATGTGGCGCAGGAGCTGTGCCTATTCTGGGGTATGAGGGCATAAATTACAATACTGCATTTGCCTCCTCCTATGTGAACACTCATTTTCAATGTGCCTGCTCCTCTCAGCTATTCGTTCTCTACGCTCGACCACTCTGCGCTCAGAGAAACATGTTTGCCTACTTAAAAGCTGGCAATACATTCTGTGCGATACGTTCAAGATTTTCCACGACGGTCTGGTGGGGAACTCCTGGCGGGTGAAACCAGAAGCATAGTTCGCTAAAGGGAACCTGAGCCTGGAGGTTCTGTAAGCGTTTGACCACATTGTCTGGCGTATCCACTAGAAAATGCTCGCGCTTAAACGATTTGGGATCAGGCTCCGGCGGCATAGGCTTTCCCACATCTTTCCCCATCTTAGCATAGACATATTGCCGATAAGCCAGAGAGGGAGCAAGCAACGTCACCCAATCGCACTCAGGGTCATCGCTGACCCATAGATGGGTACTCAAAACGATGGGAAAAGACGTGGAATCACGACCATACTTCTTCAAGTGAGACTGCAACACGTGCCACTGATTCACCACCTCTTGTTCAGGAGCATCGGAGAGGAAACCCGATGCCAGGAATCCGTCAGCAAGGCGTGCCACACGGTCAAGCGCAACTTCCGTATTGGCACCCATGTAAATCGGTAAACGCGCCCCCTGTGCTGGCTGGGGTGTCATCGGAAGGGGAGCCCCATTATACCCATCAGGGACGCGCTCCCCTCGGAAGGCTGCCCGAAGATAAGGAATCGCTTCTTCCATGCGTTTCTTGCGCTGGCTGCGCGGCACACCAAAGGCGGCGAACTCGTGAGGTACATATCCCAGCCCCACTCCCAGCGTGAAACGCCCTTTGCTAAGTACATCCAGCACAGCCACCTCCTCAGCCAGAAGGCGAACGGGCCAGAGTGGTAGAAGCAGTAAATTTGTACCAAGATGAAGATGTTCAGCACGAGCAGCTATATGAGCCAAAAATGTAAGAGGAGCTGGAAGATAGCCGTCATCAAAGCCATGATGCTCCGAGGCCCATACGCCATGAAAACCAAGCTGGTCGGCATGGCAAAATTCACCCATAAGCTCTTCATAAGTTGTAGTTGTTACCGGTTGACCCGCCGTCGTTCGGCCATCACTCCACAGAGAGAAGCGCAGCCTCCTATGCGTTTCATTCGCTTTCTTTTCCAATTTTCTCTCCTCATAGTGAAGAATTATACTAAGAAAAATACTAGCACCTGATTCAACTACAACCTTTCGTTCACGTCTGATGCTGGCGTTGAAGTTCTTTACTTGGAATAGCTCACCAATTCATTGCAAGAATGTGATCAAAGCCCTATATGATGTGCGCTGTGTAGCCTGATTCGTGCTTCTATCGGAAGAACTACTCAGAGCCATAGTAACAGACGGCTTTTCTTGGCTGGGGGTAATTGCATTCTGCAATTCACCAGGCTGCTCCGTTTGTACAGCGGTTCCGGCTCTCCGTTTGGACTCTGATGTTGTATGTCTATCTTGCAGCATGGCACCCCCATTTTCGCCTCTCCCTCACGGCTACTACTGATCTAGATGAGTTACTTAGGGAAAGAGTCTCCCTCGATTTGGGTACTAAAGAAGAGGGATGTTATACATAACCTCTCTCTTAATGCCTGAGCTTGATGCATATAGCTCCGTCAATCGCCCCTCCTTGATGCTCTGCTTCCGAAACGATCCTTCAAAGAAAACCATATCATATGAGTACATAATTTTCTATAAATCATCGACATTGATGTAACAAATAATTATATGAATATGCTATGTCGCAAACCTATAATAACGCATACAAAGCTTGTAATATCGCGGCTTTTCTAATCTATTCAACTTAGCTGGTTCGCAGGATGGTAATATTCTAGGATTTGCAACTAATAGTTGAAATTATCAAATTTATTTTTAGAAATTTCGTCATTATGAGAGCTTCTTTTATAGATGATTAGTCGGCTTTCTCTTGAGTGGTCTCGACAATTGGTAGGGCAAACCAGAATGTTGTGCCATGACCAGAGTCACTTTGCATGCCAACGTGCCCATGATGATGCTCAATAAAGGCCTTGCAAATGTAGAGTTCTAGGCCTAAGCCAAGATCTAATTCATGTTGTACCGCAACCCCCTGCGTGCGATAAAATCGATCCCATACGTGCTCTTGCTCCTGTAGCGAAATGCCAGCCCCTTGACTATGTACTGAAATACGCGCCAATGTGCCCTCTCTCGCGACTTGAGTACGCACGGGGAAATCTCTTGGTGAATAGGTAAGGGCATTCTTCAGGTAAATGATAAGCACCCGGCGAATACTTTTCTCGTCAACGATAACGGGGATGACTTCGCTGGAAGGCGTAATTTCTAGAAGAATCTTATGATCTAGTATCCGCTCCTGCTGCTCTCGCACAGTTTCTTGAACAATCTGAGTTAGATTGCATAATTTCATGTGCAACATAAGCGTATTGGTCTGAATACGAGCATCATCTATCATGTTTTGGATCATCCCCTCTTGCAAATGTGCACTTTGCGCAGCTTGCTCTAAGGGCTGGCGAAGGTACTCAAATCTCTGCGCGAGTATCTCTGGATGATCCCTAGCTTGACGTTGTAAAACATCTAAACGATGCAGAGCTAACTGGAGATTGCCGATAATGGCGGTTAGAGGGGTTCTTAATTCGTGGCTGGCAAGATACAGAAATTCATTAATGATTTTATCTGCTTCCTGGCGCATGAGTGCTTTGCCACGCGTTCCATTCAGTTGATTCAACGCACTGACACACCCAATCACAAATACTATCAAAGTTGCAACAGATTTCGCTAACGTGATCTCTTCAGGAGTATAGGCGTTGTCAGAATCGCTTCTGGCTATAAGCATTATTCCCGCTAATTGTTTGTCAACAAAAAGGGGGACATGCAGTGTCAACAAACCATTCCTATCAGAGCGCTCATAAAATGGGAGATGGATACGCGAGTATGGCAAAATGACAATCTCACCTGAATATAGTTTGGCTCTAATCTGCTCGTCATAGAAGTCAGCAAGAGAGTAACGCCCACTGTTCTCGCGCCGAATCTGTTCCTGCTCCGGCTCGAGTCCGCTCACAGCAACGTAATAGAGGTGATTCTCAGGCGGCCTGAGAGAGAGAAGCATAACCAACTTACAGCGTAGTATCTGAAGCACCAGGTTAGTCAATTGCTGCCCAATGTAATGCATACTTGGAGGAAGCAGGAACGGCCCTTGCTCCTCACGTGGGAGAAGATCAACAATGGTAGGAAGACAGGTGATTGCAGTGAGCAAAGAAAGCAACGCCTGCAGGGATTGATTGCTTTTTTGATATTGTAGTTCTTTTTGGCGAAGCTCTGTCACATCGTGAAAGACGTGGATCATTCCTCTCTTTTGCTTCCTCTGATCGAAAATAGGCACAGAACGAACTTGCACATATGCCTTCCGCCCTGAAGGAGTTTTGATAGATATAGTGTGCACGTCACCAGCATCAGAGGTTTGATCTTGTACCAATGTAGTTGGGCGTTGATCTCCATTGTGAATGACATAATGGGAGAGAAAGTGGTTATAGTCTGCTCCGAGATAGGATGTTTCTCCAGAAATTTCAAACATTGCCAGCGCTGCAGGATTGATTAGCACAATCACATTATCAGGGTCACAAATAATAATGCCATCTGCGATTGATGTGACGGCGGCCTTGAATAAACTCATTGGCGCAACAATCTTGGATCGTTTCTGCTTTGACATAGCACAGCAATCGTTATGCTGGTAACCCTTGTCCACTTGAAGTTCCATTCTGCTTTCGCTCATTCATCGTGGCCATCTTTTATGAAATGAATGAGCATCTTTTTATACTGCTGTGTTGATAGACAATACATTGTACAGTTTATGGAGAAGAAGCCAAGAGCTTTCTTCTTCCAGTGTGAACTTCCTACAAAAACGGGGCAATCGTTATTAACAACTGTATTTTGCTGCTGTCAATCCCAGTGTTTTTTCTTTTGCATAGGCTGGTGATAGAAAGGAGTTGAGACAGATGAACTACGCGTTGATCAACTTACAAAAAATACGAGCTATCGTTAATGCTCTAGCACAATACGCGGATACAGTTGATTCGCTAGAAACAAATATCAAATTGATGGCTCAAGGGCCTCCTTCCGAAGACATGTTCGCATCCGCTGAACATGACCTAGAAGGCATGGAAGTGACATTTCGCGAGGCTGAAAAGCTCGCTAGAACCATTCGGGAAGAAATCGACGAACAACATTGGAGGGTAAAAAAGATCAAAGAGAAAAAGGAAAAAGATAGGAATAAGAACCAGGTTTAAGCCCAGTTCTTATTCCTACCCACATTTACCACTACACAATCCATAACACTCTCCCCTATTGCAATTAATGCACTTTTACGTCTATACAACGGCATTGATCGCCGTCAGGAGAGTTTGAAGATCATAAACACCTTCGTAACGTAAACCATTAAAGAAGAAGGTGGGTGTATACCGTTTACACCACTTTGCGCTCTGCTTAGGAGATCCTTAATCACGTGATCTGCATACTTGTGCTCAGTCAGTTCCCTTACGAACCTATCCTTATCGAGGTCAAGTGAGGTTGCGTAGAAGACTAAATGCGTATTATCGAGGGCCCGCTGATGCTCGAAGAGGATATCATGCATTGCCCAGAACTTACCCTGGGCGCCAGCGGCTTCCGCCGCTTCCGCAGCCCGCTCGGCATGGGGATGGATCTGGATGAGTGGGAAATGACGAAAGGCGAAACGTAGCTGATCTCCTAATAATTGCAGAACCTCTTTAATAATGAGATGAGCCATGCCACAATATGGGCACTCATAATCTCCGTATTCTACTAAAATCACAGGGGCTCTCTCTGGTCCCAACACGTGATCTTGCTTACTGGTGGAGTAAGCGTTGTAATATAGTAGCGCTCATCGACTGGAGTATTTGCGTGCTCAAAGAAACCAGCTAGCGCATTGGCGCTTCATCTAGTGTCGTTCTCCGAAACTGACCCAAACATGGACAGGCCACATTTGGTGTTCGGTTCCTGCTTCACAGCAGAGAGCAAGCCTTTCGCTCGTCTTACCCCTGCTCCACAGGCGTCACTTCCCGCAGAACGTGCGGTACGCCGTTTTCATCAGGCCAATGCCACCAAATTCCTGGCGGCGTTAGCGTCTCGATCTAGGATACTTCCACACTCCAGGCAGGCAAAGACCCGATCCGAAAGGGTGAGCGCCTCATTGACCCAGCCACAACACGAACAGGTTTTTGAAGAGGGTTCCCAACGGGAAGCCAGGACCACCTTCACCCCCGCTTGCTCTGCTTTGTAGAGGATCTGCCGCTTGAACTCATACATCCCCACATCGGCGATGGCTCGGGCTAACCTGCGGTTCTTGAGCATACCTGCAATATGCAAATCCTCGAGGACGATCACACGAGGCCGCTCTTGATCGGGCGCGGGTTCTCGCCACGATCTGTGCGGTCGCTTGGTGCAAGGCGTTTTGGCGAACATGGGCGATACGGGCGTGCATCCGAGCAAGTCGCATGCGTGCTTTCTGGCGATTGGCACTCCCTTTGGGCTTGCGGCTGTGGCGTCGCGAGGCTCGCTTGAGGGCGGTGATCTTCTTGCGCAATGCCTTGGGATTCTTGAAGGTCCGTCCATCAGAAAGCGTTGCCAGCATTTTTATCCCCAGGTCAACGCCAATGGCCTCGCCTGTGGCTGGTCGTGGGCCTTCTTCTTCCTCTCCCAGAGGTGGCAAATTATCTGCATGGGACGCATGGTGCACACAGATCGACACAGACCATCTGCCAGCTTTTTCGCTGATGGTCGCACTGCTGATCTTGACAGTGGTGGGCAAATAGCCATGCTCTTTGAGCCGAAGGACTCCCAGGCGAGGGACCTGGATAGCATCATGAAAGACCCGAATGGTGCCCGTGAAGCGGCATCCTCCAATGGCCTTCTTCCGGCTTTTGCGCGCGGGGATAGCCACACGTGCCATTCCATGTGCCCTCTTTCTTGAGCCGGCACTTGCGAAAAAAGTGCTTGAAGGCCTGATCCAGATCGCGGAGAGCCTCCTGGAAGGCGCATTGGCTGACCTCATACGCCCAAGGAATCTCACTGTGCTTCAAGGCATTGATCTCGCGATGCAGATCAATGGCGCTTGGGGTGGGCTGACCTGCCTTGTAGCAGGCTTGCTTACGTCGCAAGCCATAGTTGTACGCCCAACGAGCGGCTCCGGCATGTTTGCGGCACAGCGTCTGTTGGGTGTTGTTGAGGTCCAGTTCGACCCGATAGCCACGTGTCATGGGTGTTTCGCCCCTCTGCATCAAAAGTATAACAAATAGACCAGAAAACCGTCGCTTTTGCAAGAAGGCAGAGGCGAATAGGCATATTTGTTCCTATTCGCTTACATATGTCTAAAGAATATAAAACTAGCTGTAGCCCCTCCGCCCATCTTAGCTGGGACGAGGCACTCGTTTTGAGCGTGGTCTGTTTTCATGGGCGTGGTATCTTGCTGCAAAACATGCCATTAGGAGATGCCTTCGCGCGCCTGGCTGCCATAGAAGCAGTATTGGGTCTGTTGATCGAGGCCAGCTGTATTGCGACCTTCACCCAGCGCTTCTTGGGAAAGTAAGAGTCTGATACTCTGAAGCTCTTTTTGGAGAAACGCCTAACAGGCGAGCTACGTGTTTACTTGGACGGAGTCCAGCAAGCAGAAAAGAGGATGAGGCTATGAGCAATCCATTACTTCAATTGAGGCCATTGGGACAAAGCCTGTGGTATGACAATATTGATCGTGCCCAGATCAAGTCGGGACAACTTCAGCGTCTCCTTGAGGAGGATGGCGTTGTAGGAGTGACGGCCAATCCCACGACCTTTGAAAAAGCCATACGAGCTGGACATGCCTATGACGAGCAGATGCAGCAGCTGATGCGTGAGGGTAAAAGCGCTAGCAACATTTGCGACACGTTGGTGACAACCGATGTTTGTACAGTGGCCGAGATGCTGTATCCCATCTATGAGTCAACGGATGGACAGGATGGATATGTCAGCCTGGAAGTCTCGCCTGAACTTGCTCACGATACCGCGAGAACTCTTGAAGATACGCGTCGGTACTGGGATATGATTGCATGCCCAAACCTCATGATCAAAATACCAGGAACGCCGGAGGGGATTGCCGCGCTTCAGCAGGCATTGACGGAGGGCATCAATGTCAATGTGACGCTTATCTTCTCTCTGGAGAATTATCGCCGGGTGGCGGAAGCCTATGTGAGCGCCTTAGAGATTCGTCTGCAGCGAGGTCTGGATATAAAACACCTCGCATCCGTTGCTAGCTTCTTTGTCAGCCGCCTGGATGTGCTGATTGATTCATTGCTTGAAGAGAAGGTCAAAAACACACGAGATCCCTTAGAGCAGCACAAAATCGCCACATTGAGCGGGAAAGCTGCAATTGTGAACGCGCGTCTGGTCTATCAGGAGTTCAGACAGGTGTTTAGTTCAGCACGTTTTGCCTCGCTTGCGCGAGCAGGAGGAAAGTTGCAGCGCCCACTGTGGGCCAGTACGAGTACGAAGAACCCGGCATATCGCGATGTGTTGTACGCGGAAGAATTGATCGGGCCGAACACCGTAGATACCATGCCGCTGGAAACTATAAAGCACTTCCGTGATCATGGGAAAGTGCATTTAAGTATCGAGCGGGATCTTGCCCAGGCGAGCCATGTACTTACATCGCTGGAGCAGATAGGCATCTCTTATGAGAAGGTCACACAGCAACTCCAAGTGGAGGGCATACAGAAGTTTGCTGCTTCGTACTGTGCAATGTATAAAGGAACTCAAGACAAACAAAGTATAATGGGGCGGCCGTGAATGAAGGCCTGCGGATATTGTTGCTGGCTAGTATGAGCGGGTCTATTTTTGAACACTGGTCGATAGGTAGTTCAATCCACTTTCCTCGATAGAAGCGAAGAAACGAGAAGGAGAGCTGTTTTGACGGGATTTTGGGAAACAGTCAGCAGAATGAATGAGACACGCCGGGTCCATACGGCGACACTCTTGCAAGATGGCCCAGTCTTAGTTGCTGGCGGGAATGGGCTGGATGTGGGGCCAACCAGGTCAATCGCCGAGATCTTTGACCCCTTTGAACGAATAACGACTGTGTATAATGTCCGGAACTGTTGCAAGTTAGCGGGATAATTGTTCCTGGCGTTCCGGCCCAATCTCGGGTTCAATATTCCAGGGTTGCTGGTGCTCTTGCCTGGTTGTATCCTTCAGGGGAGATGTAGAGAAGATAGCATCTCGCGCTGCATTCCGCTGATTGTCACTCGCCCTTCTCGCGTCTGCTTTTTTCTCGTTTTCCTCATCAGTAGGCATGTTTTTTTTCCTAAGTCACAGAATGTTCCTTCGCGTTCTCTCTTTCCTGTGTAATTATGGTTGCTTATCCTGCACTGAGTACCAGGACCTCACAGAGTGCATTTTTCAGAACGTACTCTACAGCTGGGTCTAATTGATGCCCACCACCACGTATACGCGCCGGGCTATTTGCTATCAGGATCATATCTATGGCCCGCTCTTGCGCTTCGCGTACGATTGCCACACCTGTCTGGCGTGCTTTGAGGATGCGCTTTGTTACCTTGGTGATATAGCGTTTGGCAATGACTTCAACGCGATCCAGCCGTTCGAGTGCCGTTTTTCATCTTCCTCGACACGAGCATCCAGGGGAAGCCAAATTTGTATTTTTCTTCTGATCAGACTGGATCGGTACATAAAGTACCTGGGTGCCAACTGGCAATTGGCTTTCTTTTTCATGTCTATCATGCAACCGGTATTTACGTTCTAAGTTTTCACGTAACTCCTCGGCCGACTCATGTTCATCGGCATCCTCATAAACAAGTGATTGTTCTTTTTCCCAATCTCGTTTTATAGTCCCGAAAATTGGAAGCTTATTAGTATATCATCTTGGTTTAATAAAAATGAACTGAAGAATAACTCAAAATTGAAACAGACACCGTTTGGAGGTAGCAGTCAGGTAGCATCGTAATGAAAAGGGCATAGTGGAGACATGTGCCAGAGATGTTACATACCCTTTTCTCCAAACGTAGTTTCCATAGAACAAAACACAAGAGAAAAGCTCGACATCAGTATTCCTTGAACAAGCAAGGAGCAGGAACTATTCGAGCCTATCTCATTCGTTCGTACCAAGTGAAGTGCGGGAGATTGAAAAGGAAGGAAAGGGTTTATCCTAATGCTCATTCGCTCAGATCCACTACGCGGAGTGGCAAGTTTACGTCAGGCCATGGATGATGTGCTTGAGCAAAGTCTTGTGCGTCACGGATGGCCGGAAACCTTGCCACAAATGCTTCCTCCTATGGATGTGGAAGAAACTGACCAGGGCTATCACATTCGCTTATCCGTTCCAGGTTTCAACCCAGAAAACCTTGAGGTCATTGCACAGCCAAACACACTGACTATTCGAGGAGAGGTTAAGCAGGAAGAAACAGAACGGCAGAAACGAAAGAATTTGCTGAGACGAGAAATTCGTACAGAAGCGTTTGAGCGTAACGTCACCTTTGATCGCCCACTTGATCCTGATAATATCACCGTTTCCTACGAAAACGGCATCTTGGAATTAGACATTCCTGCGCGCGAAGAGGCGAAAGCGCGTCACATCAGTGTTACCAGTACCAAGCAAGCAAAAGCTATGGGAGCAGGTCAAACTGAGCAAACACAAGGTGGACAAACGACGCAGCAGCAACGTGGACAGGGGTGAGGCGTTAGTTAAAGCGATGTGGAAATGCGCAGGCATTTCCACATCACCATCTCATACATATGTGAGGCACAATTTGTCTTGCTCAAGGTGATAGAGCTGTTCTCAGTAGGCCGCTGTTAATGGAATTCTCGTCTTATACCCCTGCCTAGCAACAATATGGGGTTTCTGACAGGATCTTATCCGGTAACGGGCTCCAAGGCGGGATCAACCTCGATCCGGTTTTCAACTTAGGTGACACCGGGAGCTGACCATACGTTCTCTTCCGCTACCAGTTTCTGCATATTGGAATGTATCTTCCCGTGGAGGATAACCTTGCTACCCTGAACTTCGACCGTAATATGCTTTGCGTCCGTCTCCGCATTGCGAACAAGGGCTTCCTCGATTTTTAACTTCAGGTCACCTGGTATCGGATGAGTTTTGACTGTGAGAAGTTTGTTGAGGCCCTTGACCCCTGGTATGCGCTGAACAACATGTTCTGCTTCTCTCTTCTGGAAGTTGTACTCGACCTCACCCTTAAGCGTTACCCGGCCCTTGCTTACCGTCACATCCTGGTCATCAATCGGAACGGGTGTATGCCATGCAAGGGCATCTCTTACAAGTTTAGTGAGGTCATCATCGGTGCGCTGAGCGGAACTGGCCAGGCGAACCTCAATTTCATTGACGGCATCCCTAACACCGCGAACACGGCGAGCAGCGGCCTCGACAGCAACCTTTTGCACATATGAATCGACCCAGCCCAGCAACGTGACGACCTCATCCCTGGTAATGACGCCGATTTCGTTTGCGCGGACACGTGGCTCCCAACTCAATTCATTCAGCACATCCTCTTCAATTTCTTCATCAGTACGTGGGCTAATCGCCATGGTGTGTGCCTCTTTCTCCTATTTTCACCGTAGAGTCTTCAACACCTACCGTTTCCGTTCTATCAAACAATAGTTTCAATCTGATCCTGGTGCAGCCTTCAATGCTTACCATGCATGTCATGATCCGCATTAGAGCATCTCAAGCGGCCGCTTCGCGGTTGGCGGTGGAAACGCGTGGGTGTGCTCTTGTGTACTGGCTTTGGGAATAGCATTCACTCCATCAAGCTGGATTACCCAGGCAATTGCCAGCTGAGTCGGCGTCACTCCATGACTGGCAGCTACTCTCTGAAGCACGGGATGATTAAGCAGTCGACCCTGCTCAATCGGCGAGTAGGCCATGGTTGGAAGGCTACGTGCGCGGCATCAGGGCAAACAGATCATACTCGATACCGCGACGCGTGAGGTTGTAGAGTACCTGGTCGGTCGCGACGTCCGCGCCATTACGCGTGATCACAAGTTCTTTCATATCGAACACGTCGAAGTTGCTGACGCCCCAATGGCGAATCTTGCCCACGCGAGCTAAATCCGCCAAGGCACCGAGCGTCTCTCTCACTGGCACAAGGCCGCGCCAGTGTAGCAGATAGAGGTCAATGCGGTCTGTTCCGAGACGCATCAGGCTACCCTCGCAGGCCGCGATTGTCCCGCCCCGTGTTGCATGCTCTGGCAACACCTTGCTGACCAGAAAAACCTCGTCACGCCGCCCGGCAATCGCCTCGCCAACAAGTTCTTCAGCAGCACCATCAGCGTACATTTCAGCTGTATCTATCAGTATCATACCGAGATCGAGGCCAAGGCGTAATGCCGCGATCTCGTCATCTCGATGTCGCGCGTCTTCCGCCATGCCCCAGGTCCCCTGTCCAAGCACTGGAATTGCCTCCCGGGAGGGAAGCTTTATCGTGCGCATGGCAACAGACATGATAATTCTCCTTTGTCTGGTAGACAAACTTCGCTAAGGCACTGCTGAAGAGCCTTTCTACTCTCCTGGCTTTATAAGGTTCTGATAACCAACCTTGCAGGGAGATGAAATCTTCATTCCCATCTTTACCATATACGCATGTATATTATTTTATTAACTCAAATGACAGATATCATAAATGCAAATCTTTGTCAAAGTCATAAATAGAGAATTTTCCTAAAGAGAGACCATGACTCTTGTAAGAATTGAATTTCCTAAGATCTTCAGATGCGAAAGGGAGAAACCTCTTTTGGCGACCAAGCGTGTAATAGGCTGAGAGAGAGCGATTTGTAGAGCATTAACACTATTAGTTGAACTGGGGTCAAATATGACGAAGCCTGCTCTCGTTGTAGTGGATGATTCGCCCACCACTTTGCATCAGCTTGAACATGATCTCCAACAGAAATACGGAAACCGCTTTCGCATCCTTGAAGCGACCTCGTGTCAACAAGCCATTGATCAACTTCGAGAGATGAATGTGCAAAACGAGCCAGTTGCCGCTCTCCTGGTTGATGCGGACATGCCAGAGATACAGGGCTCAGAGTTTCTACAAATCGCACGCGCCCTCTATCCCAAGGCCAGGCGCATCTTGCTCACCACCTACGAGGATAGCCGAGCAGCCATTCAGGCGATCAGCTCCGCACTCATAGACTATTACATCATGAAACCATGGGAACCACCAGAGGCCAACCTCTATCCCGCGCTCGACGATCTCCTGTCTGACTGGCTGGCTTTCTATGAAACCTCCCAGGATCAGCTACGCCTTGTAGGCCATCGCTGGTCACCCCAGATGCATGAGATTGGCGACTTCCTGGCACGTAACCGCATCCCCTACCAATGGCTCTATGTCGAAAACAGCTCGGAGGCGAATCAGGTGCTGACTCAGCTAGGTCTCAGTCTGAGGAATTTGCCTGTTGTGATTTGTCCAGATGGCTCTTACCTGGTCAAACCCAGTTTAGTTCAGCTTGCGGAGAAAATCCACCTCAAGACGCATGCAGAGCAACCTTTCTATGACCTCATCATCATTGGCTCGGGGCCTGCCGGACTTGCAGGGGGAGTCTACGGCGCCTCAGAGGGGCTGCACACCCTGCTCATAGATCAGGAAGCAGCAGGGGGACAGGCTGGAACCAGCTCGAGAATCGAGAACTACCTCGGTTTTCCAGTGGGGTTATCGGGAAGCGATCTCGCCTGTCGCGCCGTTATCCAGGCCAAACGCTTTGGGGCAGAGATCATCACGCCGCAAAAAGCCACAAAAGTGCGCCTGGAAGGACAGTACCGTTGTGTTGAGCTAGGTGACGGCACAGAATTACGTTGCCATGTCCTCGTGCTCGCCTGCGGGGTCTCTTACCGCAGATTGGATGTACCAGGAATTGGACACCTGACGGGGAAGGGAGTCTACTATGGCGGCTCCGTTACCGAGGCCATGACTTGTATAGATGAAGACGTGTATATCGTAGGTGGCGCGAACTCGGCTGGTCAAGCCTCCATTTACTTTGCAAAATACGCTCGTCATGTAACCATGTTGGTACGTGCCGACTCGCTTGCAAAAGACATGTCCAGGTACCTCATTGATCAGATTGCGAGCACACCCAACATCGAGGTCAAAACGAGTACGCACGTCATTGCCGCCCATGGCAAACAGCACCTCGAAAGCATCACAATCTTCAATGACATCACCCAGGCTGAGCAAACGCTGCCCGCAACCTCACTCTTCATCTACATAGGAGCTGAACCTCACACGAAATGGCTAAAAGGCATAGTGCGGGTGGATGAGAAAGGCTTTATCCTGACCGGTTCGGACCTTATTCACGAAGGGCAGCTTCCAGAGGATTGGGCGCTTGATCGTGAGCCATTCCACCTGGAGACAAATGTACCCGGCGTTTTCGCCGTCGGCGACGTACGCCACGGTTCTGTCAAACGCGTCGCCTCCAGCGTCGGCGAGGGAGCCATGGCGGTCATGTTCGTACATCGTTACCTGGATAACATCGCCCTCAGAACGTAGTGGTTTTCATCCAATTGTTTACTGCTTATGCGAGAAAAGTCGCTCCAGGTGTGGCTAAGGAGAGGGATCATGGAACATTCCATACTTTATAAGGAAAATGTCCCCTACCTGAGACCGGTTGAAACGCTTCAGCTTGGTGATACTCCGCTATGGCCGCCGCTTCTGAATGACGATATGCTCTACATTGCTGCGCGCAACCACACGCTCTATGCCCTGGATAAGCATACACACAAGCCACTTTGGAGCTATAAAGCACAGGGGGATCTTCTATCTGCACCAACTCTGCTTGACGATGTCCTCTATATCGCATCCTCTGATCGCACAGTCTGCGCACTCGAGGCCAGGACCGGCGGTGTACTATGGTATTACCAGCCCCAAGGGGCATTACTATGCGCGCCCACCATAGCTGAAGGTGTTGCCTACTTTGTCGCAGGCAAAACACTCTACGCCTTAGACGCTGGATTAGGTGACGTACTCTGGTCTTATGACTTGCAAGAACGTGCACACATACCTTTGACAGTAAACAACGGCATTATCTACATAGCGGAGAAAAGCAGGCTCTACGCCCTTGATGCCATTCGCCGGGCCATCATCTGGAGTTATGCAACTCAGGATACAGTGCGCGCAGCGCCGGCCGTCGTAGATGAAACGGTGTACCTCGGTTCGCAAGATCACACGCTCTACGCGCTCAATAGTGAAACCGGGCAAAAGCTCTGGAGTTATACCACTCGGGACGCCATTCTCGCCTCGCCAGCCATTGCCTATGGGATGGTCTTTGTTGGCTCCAATGATTACACACTCTATGCTCTGGAGGCCAGATTTGGCACGCTGCGGTGGCAGTATGCGACCAATGGGCCTCTTCTCGCACCACCTGCCTTCTCAGATGAAACACTGTTTGTGGGCTCTTTCGACCACTCCTGCTATGCTCTGGACGCACTCACAGGAGAGAAACTCTGGAGTTATGCCACCAGGGGACCAATAGATACGTCGCCGAGCATCGCGGAAGGCATCTTGTCTGTCTCTTCCACCGACACCTACCTCTACGAGTTCGCCAGCGACCACCGATGGACCTTTACTACCGGCAATGCCATCGAATCCTCGCCAGCGACCGCAAATGGCATGATCTACTTTGGCTCAACGGACCATAACGTCTACGCGCTTGAAGGAGAGGCTGGTGAAGTGCAGTGGAGCATAGAAACAGGCGAGGAGGTCTTCTCCTCTCCCCTGGCGGATAGCGCACGCGAGGTCATCTACATCGGGTCAAATGATTTTACGCTTTACGCCCTGGCCGCAAGCACAGGAGCTATCCTGTGGGATTTCCTTACCGCGGGACACATCATCTCTTCGCCTGGCGAATGGAATGGCATGGTCTATGTTGGTTCAGCTGATCATTGCGTCTACGCCCTCGATGTAGAGACAGGCGAAGAAATCTGGCAGTATGAAACAATTGGAAACATCACTTCCTCGCCCTGCATTGTTGATGGTGTTCTCTACATAGGTTCGCTTGACCAGCAAGTTTATGCGCTCAATGCCTGCGATGGAAAGCTCATATGGTCGTACATGACCGGAGGAGGAGTCCATTCTTCGCCCACTGTAGAGCAAGGACTCCTCTATGTAGGCTCACGCGACTATAAGCTCTATGCTCTGGATACCAGGACAGGAACAAAACGCTGGGAGTTCGAGACAGGCAACGTTGTGGATTCATCTCCTACCGTTGCCAATGACATTGTGTATGTTGGCTCACACGATCACCATCTCTACGCATTCGATGCACAATCGGGGAAAAAGCGTTGGCAATATAAAACAGGCGGCGCAGTAGCCTCCTCACCGAGAATAACCGATGGAACAGTCTATGCAGGCTCGGAAGATGGTAATCTCTATGCACTCGACATTCATTCAGGAGAGAAACGCTGGTGCTACCCTACAAAAGGGGCAATCCATGCCTCAGTGGCGGCCGATGAAGACACTGCCTACATTGGCTCCTCTGACCACTCCTTCTATGCCTTGCAGCGCATCCAACTTCCAACGCATCTTCACCTGCCAGGCTGATGTCTCTGCGCCGGGTAGTAGGAATTCGGAAAGATAGCCAAACAGAGGCGCCACGTTGACGGGCTCAAGGCGATGGTGCCTGTAATCAGTCAGATACCTCACGGCTAAAGCCGGAGGCTTGTCCCTACGCCGAAGCGTGAAACGATAGGTCGTCTGACAGCAGCCCACTAGCCAAAGATGTACCGAGGCTAGCAAGGTATTTCTCTCGAATATTGCGAGAGGCATTGAGGTCAGCATTCAAGCTGAATCCACACACACGACAGAGGAAGAGACTTTGAGAACGACGATTATTGCGCGCCTGATGCCCACAGCGAGAGCATGTTTGGCTGGTGTGACGCGGGTCTATCTTCACCACGTCAATGCCCTTCTCTTGCGCTTTGTACGAGAGGAAGGCATGGAATTGGGCAAAGGACCACGAATGCAAGCGGCGCTACCCTTCCCCCTTGCACATACGAGTGCGAGAGCGAATGTGAGTCAGGTTCTCAAGCACAATGGTAGAACCGGGGGTCGTGTGTTGCACGATACGCTTGGAGAGCACATGGTCATGGTCTTTGCGTTGCCGAAACAGTTTGCCAGAGAGCTTGCGCAGGTGACGTTTCGCGCTCTTGGTGCCTTTGGCTTGCAACTTCTTCGGAGGCGGAAGATACGGCGCTCTTGCTCTTTCCAGCGTCGTTCTCCCAAGAAGTGGCGATTGGAGGTCACAGCAGGATGATTGAGGCCCAAATCGACGCCCACAACCTCTTGCGAGGGGGTAACAAGAGGGTCAGGAAGACTCACCACCACATGCAGCGTGTACTTGCCCTTGCGAGAACACAGATCAGCACTGCATACCTTCCCGCCGTTGTACTTTTGAGCATGTTTGGGAACGGTAAAGGCAAGCTGAACTCGTCCTTCAACGGTGGCAAGGCTACAGGGCAGGCTCTCCCACTTCACCCAATACGAGAGAGCATCATAGCGGATAGGACAGACACGAGAGTGTGGTGTACTCGCCTTGAGCCCCTTCTGGCGTCGGTCAAGCGCACTCTTGACCGCTTCCGTGGCTTTCACACGAGCGGCACATACCAATTGCGAAGGCAAGTTGGGATACTCACGGCGCAAATCGTAGTAGGTGCGCTTATGCAATTCAATGCCATTACTGCACTGAGTGAGGGGTAAAGCCTTCTTCAGCCACAGTATGAAAGCAAGCGGTATGCTCCTGCAACGTTTGCTGCAAGAGAGTGGATTGCTCGTGCGTCGGAGTAAGTTGCAAAACAATCGTTCTGTCCATAGAGAATGTATCTCATATATAACGTGTTTTGTTAAGTTGGGAGTACTCCCGGCCCTATCTACCCCAAGGAAAGAGGCGGAGGTTCCGATGAATGTGGGGAAGGGGGCCGGGTTCTCTCACACAGACCCCCACTGGTCATTCGCAGGGCGGTGTCCCTGAAAAGGGTGCTCTCGCCTTCCCCTCAGCACATGCTTTGCAAGGAATAGGGGCAAGAAGTCGTACTCTCATGATCTCTACTATAAATAGTTAGATAGCATGCTATTTATAGTGGATCATGGGTTTGCAGCCCAGCACAATTAAATACTTTATTAGTGTTACTACTGACAATAATTCATAGAGATATTTTTCATTTGGTGCTATCTTTAATTTTTGGTGCTATCTTTAATTTAATGAAAGGAAAAGAGCAACAGTAGAGCATAAATAAATACTGATCAGCCAATTGGTGCAAGTCTCATTCCGAGGAACTATAAGGGCGATCATTGTTACACTCTTGTTTTCCAATGTACCGTCGTAACGCAGGTCCTCTCTCTTAGGACCCTCAATGACGAGAGATGCACCTAAATTTCAGTATCTAGATGGATTGCCGCGTCATCGTTATCGCAACCTCAAAGGTATTTCGGCGTAACACGCAATCAAGTGAGCGAAGCTGCCGGGAAGGCGACTAAGTGCGCTTCTGAGAGACGAAATCTCAAGGGTGAGATATGGCGGCACCGTCAGCCACTACGAAGCGGTGCTCACAGTTGCTTTTTCATAGCTGGTTTGTTGTTTGGCAAGATGCCGCTGATAAGAGTCAAAAACAGTGCTCAAAAGAAGAGGGTCATGCTATGCAGTCAAACAATCCGGAACAACAAAAGGCCACAACTGGAACCACGACAGCCACCCAGGCAGCCCAACATGGTCAACCAGGGCAACAGCAGACTCCACCTGAAGCGACGACAGCCATCCAGTCAGTTCCCCCGAGCGAAGCGGTACAGGAAGAGCACCGCAAAGCGGAAGAGTACCTGGATCAGTTGCGCAGGACGCAGGCAGACTTTGCCAATTATCGACGTCGCATGGGCAAGGAACAGGTCGAGGGGCGCATCGCAGCCCAGAGTAGCTTGCTCTATCAGATGCTGCCGGTCCTGGACGATCTTGAAATAGCTCTGCGCTCGGCACCTACGGAGATGTGTCCGCATTCCTGGGTGCAGGGTCTGTTTCTGGTCGCGCGCAGACTCGAGTCAACGCTTGACCAACTGGGTGTGCAACGTGTTGGTGCCATCGGCGAACAATTCAACCCACGCTGGCATGAGGCCATCGCGACCGAGGCTCGAAGAGATGCGCCAGAGGGGACCATTCTCGATGTACATCAACAAGGGTATATCATCGAGGACCACGTCATTCGTCCAGCCAGGGTGAGTGTCGCGGGAGCCTCCCCACAACGCGAAACGCCCACGAAGCACGAAAAGACTGATCCTACTAATAACAGGCAAACGCAAGCCGAATGAGTTGTGACAACGCCTCATTGGAGTCGAGGATGCCAGGAAAAGAAGCAGCTTCTGGCATTCGACAGTTCACGTGAGCAGGCCACATACGTGCTCTGGCTCCTTGTCGAGAGGAGCCGTGGACACAATATGAGAGAGAGGGGCAACAATGGCAAAGGTACTCGGCATTGACCTGGGAACAACAAACTCAGTCATGTCAATCATGGAGGCAGGCGAGCCAACCGTTATTGAGAACAGGGAGGGTGCGCGGATTACGCCCTCTGTCGTCGCGATTACCAAGAGTGGCGAGCGCCTGGTGGGGCAGGTCGCCAAACGCCAGGCCGTGACCAACCCAGAAAATACCGTCTTCTCCATTAAGCGTCTCATGGGGCGTAAGTTCGACGATCCTGAGGTACAGCGTACGATAAAAATGGTTCCCTACAAGATTACAGGTGCTGCGAACGGTGATGTCCGTGTCGTGATGGGAGGGCGTGAGTATAGTCCGCCAGAAATTTCGGCCATGATCCTCCAAAAGCTGAAAGTCGATGCGGAAGACAAATTGGGAGAGCGCATTACGCAGGCCGTCATCACTGTCCCAGCCTACTTCAACGACTCACAGCGCCAGGCCACGAAAGACGCGGGTACCATCGCAGGACTTGAGGTTTTGCGCATCATCAATGAGCCAACCGCGGCCTCACTTGCCTATGGGCTGGACAAGAAGCATGACGAGCTGATTGGTGTCTATGACCTTGGTGGTGGCACCTTTGATATCTCCGTCCTACAACTGGGGAGGGTGTCATTGAAGTCAAGTCCACCAATGGTGATACTCATCTGGGTGGCGACGACTTTGATCAGCGGATTGTGGATTGGCTTGCTGACGAGTTTCGCAAGGATCAGGGTATTGATTTACGCAACGATCGCATGGCGCTACAGCGTCTAAAAGAAGCAGCTGAGCGCGCCAAGATCGAGCTCTCCTCATCGACTCAGACCGAGATCAACCTCCCCTTTATTACAGCTGACGCCAGTGGGCCAAGGCACCTTGTGATGACACTTACACGTGCCAAGCTAGAGCAACTGGTGGGCGACCTGATCGAGCGCACGCGTGGTCCGGTCATGCGTGCCTTGGAGGATGCGCAGGTCAAGCCAAGCGACGTCAACGAGGATGTGCTGGTAGGTGGGCAGACCCGTATGCCAGCCGTAGCTGAGTTTGTCAAAAACATTTTCGGCAAGGACCCGCACAAGGGCGTTAATCCCGATGAGGTGGTCGCCATTGGCGCCGCTATCCAGGGAGGTGTGCTGGGAGGCGAGGTTAAGGATGTCTTACTCCTGGATGTCACCCCACTCTCACTTGGCGTCGAGACATTGGGTGGAGTGACAACCAAGCTCATTGAGCGCAACACGACCATTCCTACACGCAAGAGCGAGACTTTCAGCACAGCAGAGGACAATCAATCAGCAGTGGACGTTCATGTACTCCAGGGCGAACGCGAACTGGCAAGCGATAACAAGAGCCTGGGCCACTTCCGCCTGGAGGGTATCAGTCCTGCGCCGCGTGGCATGCCACAAATCGAAGTCACCTTCGATATTGACGCAAACGGCATCCTCAACGTGACCGCGCGCGACAAGGCCACGGGTCGTGAGCAAAAGATTACTATTACTGCTTCCAGTGGTCTCTCGCAAAGCGATGTCGACCGCATGGTGAGTGAAGCGGAGCAACACGCTCAGGAAGATCGCCAGCGCCGCCAGGAGATCGAGACACGCAACAATGCTTCCAGTGTGGCCTACCAGGTAGAGCGTACTCTCAAGGAGAATACGGAGAAACTCTCACCCAGTATGCGCAATGAAGCCGAGAGCAAGGTCAAGGCTGTGCGCGACGCCCTAACTGGAAGTGACATCGCACGCGTGCAAAGCAGCATGGCTGAACTGGAGAACACCTATCAGCGCATGCAACAGGAGATTGCCAGCTCTACAGGCGCTCCAGCTGGCAACGAAGCCACTGAAGCAAGAGCGCAAGCCAGTTCTGGCAGCGAGCCAGGGACCGTCGAAGGAGAATACCGAGAACTCTAGCGACTCACCTGATTCACTTATAGATATCCTGGGGGCTGCCTCTCTAGCTCTGAAGCACCTCCAGGATAGCAAGCGCACCGTTACAGTTACAACTGAATGCAGACATACAAGATTGCTCTCTATGGATGCACTCAGGAGAGCAGGAAAGGATGTGCACTATGCTCTTAGCTTCAGCGCATCTCATCGCGTTACAAGAGCTGGCTGCCGAAGAGGCTGCGGGACACGCAACACATTCATTGGCAGAAGATGATCCTCAGGAACACATTTATCGCGAACTTGAATTGCAGGGCCTTATCCTTCTCCAGCCTCCTCGCGCCTACCAACTCTCCTATGCCGGGCGTGAGGCGCTTGACCTCATGAGAGCAATGCATGCGGAGAACTTGCTTCCTACTATAGATCGTCTCGAACACAACTGGCGTTTTCTCGGCTCAGATATTCTGGCCGCTTTACACGCAGCAACGTTAAAAAAGGGGCAGATTGGTCCGGTAACAGTAGATATGCTGCGTGCACGCGGCTTCACAAAGCAGGTGCAGGTTACACTCGAAAAGCGTCAGCTTACCTGTCTAAATCGCTATGGCGAGGCCTGGAGGGATTTCGCTGAACACCATCGTCCACGTCTGGAGATTTATGGCGATCTCGCAAATGCGATCCGCCACATACATCCTGGCTATGCCCAGAAACCAGCCGCTCACATGACCGCAGAACAACTAGCGCTCATGGAAGCCATGAACCTCCTGGCCTGGTCGATTCCTGAAGGGAATAATTATGTCCTAACGGCATTAGGCCAGGCCGTCTATGATGCTTTGCGTAAAGAAGGCTATAGTCCTCTAGATGTGGCTCTTGATGAGCCATTGCTCCAGGTACTAGCAGAGTTAGCTGATAAGGGAAGCTCCGTTTTAACGCCTGAACAAATAGCCAGCCTCCAATTGCTGGGCTATGTCGATGCGGATGAAAAACTGAGCGAAGCAGGTTATGCAGCGCTCAAAGCATATTCTCTTCTACAAAAAGAGGTACCAGAAAAGACGCGTACATTCGCGATCACCGAACCTGAAGTTGAATTACTCACGACCATCGATCACCTGGTTCAGGATCATAAACCCACCAATAAAGAGGCCCTACATCGCGTGCTAGTTAATCGTATGGTCAAACGCTATCGCGCCCTGGAAGGACGCCGTGGCCGAACCTTACGAGAGAGAACGCCGTTGAAGCGTCAGGCGGTGGCACTGCTAGAGCAGGTAAAAGAGCACGATGAGTGGTTTAACACCAATTGGGATCTCGAGGAGCTCCTCGTTGGCCTGGAGGCCTTTGACTTGCTAAGAGCTGAAGTGGAAGGCCGTAATATGGGCTATCGCCTAACGTTCACAGGTCAAAAAATTGTGGAAGAGCAGGAAGGGAACACACGCGAAATCAGCGCTACAGCGGTTAAAGCTCTAACGATTGCCGAAACCCACCTGGGCGTTCCTGCGCAGTGGTGGATTGAGCAGGCACGTGAGGAAGAGCTTATTGGCACTGGAGGGATCACGGCATCGGGCCGCTTTTACGCCAATCTCGCCAACCACTGCATACGAAGGCTTGCACTTACACGAGAGGAGGCCGAACTTTTGGAGCAACTCCCCGACACCGAAGGGGAATCATGTGGTTTTGGCAGCAACAGCCGAGAAGGGCTTGACGAAGAAAAACGCAACTGGGCGCTGGAAAAGCTCGAAGCACGCGGCTTTATTGACAGACTTGTTGATTGTCAGATGATACGTACGGAGGCGGGGCAACTCCTCACCAGAGCTGTGAGCGGGGCGATGCACCTCGGGCATCCCATTACGCCAACCCTCGTGTGCGTGCTCGCCGCTATCCGGCAGGTGGGGACACTCTATGTGAAAGAGCGCAAGGTCCGTATGCAGCCTCACCAGTGGGAGGAAGCAGAGCGCCTGAGCGGTTTAGGGGAATCTGAATTTCGCGAAATGCTGCACGTTGCCCGTATGGGTCAGTATGTCGGGGAAGCAACGCTTACAGAGGCAGGTCTAGATCTCCTGGCTGTCCAGGAGCTCATTGACAAAGAATATAGCGTTGCTGCGAAGAGGGCTTAGGAGATCGATATCATTCGGATCCTCTAAAACTCCTCTTCCAGGGAGAAACAACCCATGGCTGTTGATTATAAGGACTACTACAAGACGTTGGGCGTGGACAGGAACGCAAGTCAGAAGGATATTCAAAAAGCCTTTCGCAAACTCGCGCGCCAATATCACCCTGATATCAATCCAGATGATAAGGCTGCCGAGGAGAAGTTCAAGGAGATCAACGAAGCCAACGAAGTGCTCTCCGACCCAGAGAAACGGAAGAGCTACGACGAGATAGATAGGTATTACCAGCAGTACGGGAGCTGGCCGGGTGCAGGCTATGCGACTGGAACGGGGGCAACAGGCGCTGGTAGAGGACGCACCCACTATCGTACCGTCAACGAAGAAGACTTAAACGACCTCTTTGGTGGCGCGTCTCCGTTCTCGGATTTCTTCGAGACCTACTTTGGTGCAGGTCCGGGAACCAGGCGATCGCGTGCGGCTGGCCATACGCGGGCCCAGGCTCGTGCCCCGGCCCGCCAGGACGTCGAGGCTGAAGTCACCGTGACACTTCCAGAAGCCTATAAAGGCGCGACGCGCGTTTTAGAACTGGCCACTCCAGATGGCGGCACACGTCGGTTGGAGGTAAAAATCCCCCCTGGGGTTGACGAGGGTTCGCGCATACGGATAGCTGGTCAGGGCCAGGAGGGGCCTGCTGGGCGCGGTGATCTGTACCTGCGTGTACATATGGCGCCTGACTCTCGCTTCACACGGGAGGGGACGACGCTGCATACGCGCGTCGAGGTTCCTCTCGCCGAAGCAGTGTTGGGCGGAGAGATACAGGTACCGACCCCAGATGGTCGCCGCCTACTGCTACGGGTTCCACCCGGGACCGGGGAGGGTACTGCGTTGCGTCTACGGGGCCAGGGCATGCCTGTTATGGGAGAACCAGATAAAAGGGGCGACCTCTATGCCGATGTGCACGTGGTCATACCGAAAGACCTCACTCCAGAGCAACGTCAGCTTTTCGAAGCCTTCACTCATTCACTTGGCTACGTTCCACAGGCAAGCCGGTAAAAGAAAGGAGCAGCCATGGATAACCCACACATCACACGTATCGTAATACAGCCATTCCCTGTACCGCGCTCATATAGCGCGCATGAGGCGGTCACCGCGAGCCGCCTCAACATGCGTGCGCTGCATTCCCTGGAAGCATCGGGCCTGGTCCAGGGCGAAGGCAGCAGTAGAAACCGGCGCTATAGCGAAGAGGATGTGCGACGCCTGCGGCGTATTCGCCGCTTGCAGCATGAATTAGGAGTGAATTTGGGGGGCGTCGAAGTCGTTCTCCACTTACTTAAGCGCCTGGCAACGTTGCAGCAAGAACTGGAAGAAACGCGAAACCAAATGGCTCAGATACAATCTTCATCATGGCAATTTTCTGGCGACTGAGAAAACAGACTCGTGATCATTGTAGTGCTCAACTGACAAGAATCGTTCATTTGTACACCAACAAAGGAAACGAGAGAGTATGAATATTGAGCGTTTCACCGAAAAAGCTCGTGAAGCCATCAATGAAGCTGGCCAGATCGCGAGAACAAACAATCATAGTCAGGTTGATGTAGAGCATCTCCTTGCAGCTCTGCTCAGTCAGGAAGGCGGAGTGGTACAGCAAGTTATCGCGAAGGCAGGAGGCAATCTTGAGGCAGCGCAGCGCCTGGTCAGCCAGGAACTTGAGCGCATGCCAAAGGTGTATGGTGGAAGCGAGCCAGGCATTTCACCGCGCCTGCGCAAGCTCCTGGAAGATGCATTTAAGGAGATGGGAGCCTTTCACGACGAGTATCTCAGCGTTGAGCACTTGTTGCTGGCCATGTTTACTATAAGCGATGGTGTAAGGCCAAAGGCGCTAGAAGCGGCAGGGCTTACACGTGACAAGGTGTTACAGGTTCTCACGTCCATCCGAGGAGGGCAACGCGTGACCGACCAGAATCCCGAAGGGAAATACCAGGCGCTCGAAAAATATGGCCGCAATCTCACGCTGCTGGCAGGGCAGGGAAAGCTCGACCCAGTCATCGGCAGAGACGCGGAGATCAGGCGTGTCATCCAGGTCCTAAGTCGTCGCACCAAGAATAACCCGGTCCTAATTGGAGAGCCGGGCGTCGGCAAGACCGCTATTGTAGAGGGATTAGCCCTGAGGATCATGCGCAGCGATGTGCCAAAGACACTGGTCGGCAAACAGATTATCGCTCTCGATCTCGGCGCACTCATCGCTGGCGCCAAGTATCGCGGTGAGTTCGAGGAACGACTTAAAGCCGTGCTCAAAGAGGTAATCGACTCCAACGGCAACATTATCCTCTTCATCGACGAGCTTCACACCCTGGTCGGTGCCGGGGCAGCGGAGGGGGCCATGGATGCCTCCAACATGCTCAAACCCTTGCTGGCCCGTGGCGAGCTCCACTGCATCGGTTCGACCACACTGGAGGAGTATCGCAAATACATTGAAAAAGATGCCGCGCTAGAGCGCCGCTTCCAGCCTGTCATGGTTGATGAGCCAACTGTTGAGGATACCATCAGTATCCTGCGCGGCCTCAAGCAGCGCTATGAGACCCACCATGGAGTACGCATCACCGACAGCGCCCTGGTCTCCGCAGCCGTCCTCTCCAAGCGCTACATCACCGACCGCTTCTTACCCGACAAGGCCATTGACCTGGTGGATGAGGCGGCCAGCCGCAAGCGTGTCGAGTTGGATAGCACCCCTACCGAGATCGACGCGCTGGATCGGCGTATTAGACAGTTGCAGATTGAACATGAAGCCCTGAAAAAGGAGTCCGATCCTGGCAGCCAGGAACGTCGTGCAAAAGTTGAACAGGAGATTGCCAATCTGCAAGAGCAGCTTAATGCCATGAAGCTCGCTCTCGAGCGCGAACGCGGACCTGTCGAGACCATGCGCAATATACAGCAAGAACTCGAACAGGCTCAGATAGAGCTGGAGAAAGCCGAGCTCGAGTACAACTTTGCCCGCGCAGCTGAACTGCGCCATGGCGTCATTCCCAGGCTGGAGCAGCAACTACACGAGATGGAGGAGAGGCTCGCCAATATCAAAGGCGTTCGTATGCTTAAAGAAGAGGTGGATGCCGAAGATATTGCTGAGGTTATCTCGCAATGGACCCATATTCCCGCGACCAGGCTCATGGAGGGTGAGATAGAGAAGCTGGTCCATATGGAGGATAACCTGCGTAAACGCGTTGTTGGGCAGAACCACGCACTACAAACGGTCTCCGACGCTATACGTCGCGCGCGAGCTGGACTGCAGGACCCCAACCGGCCGCTAGCCAGTTTCCTCTTCCTAGGTCCAACGGGCGTGGGGAAAACCGAGCTAGCGCGAGCACTCGCCGAATTCCTCTTCGATGACGAGCATGCCATTATTCGCATCGACATGTCCGAGTATATGGAGAGGCACAGTGTAGCACGCTTGATAGGCGCGCCTCCTGGCTATGTCGGCTATGAGGAGGGAGGTCAGTTGACGGAGGCCGTACGCCGTCGTCCCTATAGCGTCGTGCTCTTCGACGAAATCGAGAAAGCCGCGCCAGAGGTCTTCAACATCCTGCTCCAGGTGTTCGATGATGGTCGCCTGACTGATGGGCAGGGCCGCACTGTTGACTTCAAGAACACCGTCCTGATCATGACGAGTAACGTCGGAGCACTCTGGTTGCCTGAGCTTGAGAAACTGGAAGAGGATGAGGTCCAGCGCTCAGTCCGCCAGCGCTTGCGCGGGGAAGGCTTCCGTCCAGAATTCATCAATCGCATCGATGAAATCATCGTCTTCCACCCGATTTCGCGCGAACAGATGCGAGATATCGTCAATATCCAGCTGGATCGCCTGCGCCAGCGCCTGAGCGAGCGTCACATTACGCTCCAACTCACCAGCACTGCCCGTGATCGACTGGCCGAAATGGGATACGACGAGGAATTTGGTGCTCGTCCACTGAAGCGCGTCATTCAACGGGAGATCGAGAACCGCATCGCGCGCGAGCTGCTTGACGCCACAGTGCGTGACGGCGATACCATCGTCATTGATGTGAAGGATGGCAAGTTTACGCTTGAAGCGGTCAGGGTTGAGGTCCCTGAGGAAGTTCATGCGCGCAGGTAGCGGTTGTATGCCTTGAGCAAAATCACATGGAGGACAGAGAGGTGCTTGACAACGATGCATCTGCTTTGCCCTCCTGTCGGGTTCGAGACAACAAGTAATTGTCTTGTTTTATCTCTCCTGGCTTTTCAATGTACAACAAGCGGATTACTATGCGTCATGCGTGCTGGAGGCATAAGATGCAAAGACGATTTTCGATGTGGTGGCCATCTCTACTGCGGCATAGGGTACTCAGTGAAGGGATAGCCATTGCGCTAGTCGTCTCCATTGTCGCCGTTGTGGCTGGCTATCGCCTGAACTGGACTGGTTTTCAAGGGAGAACGCTCTGGGACTGGCTCAACCTTCTTGGTGTCCTGGCAATTCCAGTAGTAGTCGGCGTGGGGACGGCATGGATTAGCACTGAACAGGCGCGAGAAGCCGCCCTCCATGGCTACCTCGACAAAATGGCGGATCTCCTGTTGAGTGAGAATTTACGCCAATCAAAAACCAATGCAGAGGTGCGCGCTGTTGCCCGCACACGCACATGGACCATATTACGGCTCTTAGACCCCGATCGCAGAAGCATCCTCTTCACGTTTCTAGCGGAATCTGACCTGATTAATATCATCGATTTAAGCAAGGCCAATTTCAGCGGGGCCGATCTCAGCGGAGCAGACCTGCGCGGTGCCGATCTGCGCACAGCAAACCTGAGCAACGCTAATTTACGCGGGGCCAACCTTGATGGGCTTAATCTTCTGGCAGCAAATGTTACTATGGCACAACTTCTTCAAGCCAAATCACGTGAAGGAACAATCATGCCAACCCAAACAGAGGCTGAAACAACGAGAGACATCCCATAATTACTGCAAGAGTTATTCATTTCTGGGAGAAGCCTTGTAACTACTGCCAAATAATTATGCCCCCTACGACCAAGAAGGGATTGTCAGTACCAACTGGAACGAGCAAGAGATCATACACAGAGCCGGCAGTAACGGAACAGAAACCAAAGCATTCCTTCGTTACTGCCCGCTTTCACCTCTTAATGATGTCCTTTTTCATCATCTCCAGACGCACTCTCATTCTCTTCGGGGACAACAGACGCTTCCACTTGCCCCTCCAAGATGAAGACCATCTCCATCGCAGCCTGTGTTGCTGCTGCTTTCTTCGTCTTGCCCTCTCCTGTTGTAATCCGCTTCCTTCCAACATAAATCACAACGCATGGAGTGAACCCACGAGGGCGGGTCGGGTTCACTCCAACTCTTGTACAGCCTCATCCTTGTTCCTCTATACTAGAGACACCTGGCGCACACCGAATCCACCGTACTTGCATCTCCTCGACGGGGCGATCAAAAAAACTTGTTTGTGCGTCTACACGAAAGAGTTGAAAGAAATCTTCTGGCTCCAGGGCAACACGCAAGCGCTCCGCATAGGAATTCAACAATACTTGTTGATAATACGCACTATCATAGGCTAGTAGATCTGTGGAACGCCTGGGCACAGAAAAGGAAAGGGGCACTTGCGCCATTTCCTCGTTGTCTTCTTCAGCGTCTTTCAAAGGAGAAATATCGTCAACCTCATCGGGCAACCACACAGGAGCACCATTCGACGCGCGATAAAAACGAACACGCTCTCCGCTCTTCCACTGCTTTCTTCCCGCTGCCAACAACGCTTCGTATTGCGCCTCTTTCTGCTTGGTTCGACTGGCAAGATAGGCCTGCGTATCTTTGGTCAATCGGAGACGTGTCGCGACATCGGAGGCAGGAAGTGATCGTGTCCGTAGCGCCTGGAGCGTTTCCTGATAGTGTTGCTCGACTTCGACGAGATTGCCTTGCATTATACAACGCAAGGCCTGACGCAAAAACGCTCTCCATAGGGTTAAAGTTAAGTGGGATCACTTGCCCATAACCTCAAGAGTAAGCATCATGTGGTGGGGAGGAACAGGTAGTAAATGACCCGAAGAGTGAGCAGCTTTTGCCCAAGAGAACAAGCTTTTGCCCCGAAGAGCAAGCAGAAGCATTTTGACACCAGGAGGAAGAGCTTCTCACCTGGATTCGCCCATCACCATTTTGTAAATTAGGAGCACATTCGGTGTAAAGGTGATAATTCGATGGTTTTCCGCCGTTGAGTGAAACAATTTACAGCCTCTTCCTGGCCGGTGCCTAGCAACACAATATGCGTGTTGGCATTCGTCACAATGGTCGGATGGCGGGCGCGTCCATAGATATCGTCAAGCTGCGCAAAGTTCTGCGCGGCGTGGATTAACGCGACTCGACACGTGCGCAAGCGCGACCTCGGTGCGGTACACACCAACGAGGACGCCTCGGATCGACCGCCCGTCCCGCGTATGTACGACGACGGTGTCGGCCGTGACGGACTTGAGCCAGCTCACGCGCCCAGATTCGGGTGCAGGTCACGATGTCCCGTGTAGGCGCGAAGACGACGACCTACCAGACGAGTCCATCTAGATGGTTATGGCCGGAGAGCAGGCGAGCGATGCGCTTCTGCGCCGCTTCGCGTTCGTCAGGCTGGGGGTGGTGTGCGTTTTGCGCGAGTTCCCCGTACATGTCGTAGAAGTTCAACCGCTCACGCAGATGCTCACGCTCAAACAGTTCCGGATACGCGCCGTGCAGCCATCCGGGAACCTCGGTGAGTGTGGTCTCGTCGAGTCCCTGTTCGCCGGATACGGGTGGGAACGCTCGCGCCTTCGCGCACCAGTGCAGGATATTGTCGAGCTCGACATCCGCCGGCTGAGCCAACGCCTCGGCGAAGTCGATAAGACCAGTGACGCGTCCTTGGTCGACGATCACGTTGGATCCATGTAAATCACCATGGACGAGGACGGGTTCGTCGGCGGCGAACAACGCCAGCCGCTCCTGGATCCAATCAGTGACGTCGGCGAGCAGGCGCGCGTCATGGCCGGGCCGTCGCCGGGCATCCTCGACCAGCTGGAGCGCCGCACTCACCACGGGTGGGTGGAACGCAGCCCACGGCTTCTTCCCGGCGATTGCGTGGGCCAGCCAGGGTGGCAGCAGGCCTGCCGGGACAGGAATCCAGTGAAGGGCGCGCAACGCAGCGCCGAGGCTTTCGATGATTGCTTGGCGCGTTTGCGAGTCCGCCGTCGGCCATGCTTCGTGCAGGGTTCGGCCGGGCAGGCGTTCGGAGATGTACCACGGCCCGTCCGGGCCGTCGCCGTGGGCGAGATGCCGGGCGTGTGGGACCTCGCTGCCGGCGAGCAGGTTGACGACGGTAGCTTCGTGGCGATACGCGTCGCGGTGCCGTTCGTCGGTGTTCAGTCGTACGACGTATTCGTCGCCGACCCACGCCCGGCTCACCCAGCCGGCCTTGGAAACAAAGCCGCCGGTTGCTGGCAGACCAGCGGCCGTCAGGATCCTCAGCAGCACCAGATCGGTAACCGGCTCGACGACTACCGGTGCTTGCTCGTTCATGCGTTTTTCCCCCTTCTAACTCGCCCTGGCCGATTGTCGGCCAGGGCCATTATATCATGACAAGTACGCTATCGCGATCAGCTTTCGGTGCTTGATCGACTCCAGCAGCCAGGACGGAGGCCGACCGCCTTGCTTTTTGTGGTACTCTCGCCAGTGGCAGCGAGTACACACGACCACCAGGATTTCAGGCTCATAGCTCAGGTTATGCGCCTGGAGCCATACAAAGACATCACGCTCTAAAAATTCGCTATACCGTTTGGAACCATGCACCGCGCCGCACTTCGTACACTTCCAGTTCGCCGCCTCTTTGGCGGCCCGTGACTGTAAATTGTTTCATTCAATGGCGGAAAACCATCGAATTATCACCTTTACACCGAATGTGCTCCTAATTTACAAAATGGTGATGGGCGAATCCAGGTGAGAAGCTCTTCCTCCTGGTGTCAAAATGCTTCTGCTCGCTCTTCGGGGCAAAAGCTTGTTCTCTTGGGCAAAAGCTGCTCACTCTTCGGATCATTTACTAACAGGTGACCCCCTCCAGCTGGAGCCGCCAAACGGTCCCCGCACAATCTCTTCCTTGCCCACCGTGCATACTCCCTCCACGGTGTCTTCCAGCCGTCTGCCGAGCCCACACCGCGTCCCCGCCTGCCCGGTGCGGGTTACTTCACAAGTACCATATCGTGTCAAGACAAGCGCGCCCCCCGCCTCCTTGCCCTTCCGCCTGCGCGGTCTTGACACGATATGGTACACTTTCCCATCCCGCACGGGCGGCAGCTTCAAAACCATTCCTTTAGGGTCTGGTTGCATCTCTGCCACATAATGGTGAGGTGTAGCTAGCAAGCAGTAAAGGAATGGACCATGAACGAGATCGATTGGAAGTGGTGTCCTCGTGTCGCCGCTCACGAGATCACCCGTAACTTTTTGCTTTCCCAGGCACGCTTGCAAAAAGCCCGACAGACCCTTGAGGCATACGGCAGAGATCTTGACGATCTCCTCGAAGACTTTGCGAATCTGCCCTTCGCGGATGTCATTGAAGCTGATAGCGGTCTGCTTGAGCAGTACATTGATGGTTTGTACAATCGTCCTCCCAAACATGGGGCAAGCTCACAGCCCCAGATTACGCGCATCACGAAAACTCGTCTATCTTTGGCCACCATTCGGCGGCGCGTTGGGACCGCCAGACGTTTCTACCAGTGGCTCATCGACCGCCGACTGAGAGCAGATCTGGTCAACCCGGTTCCAAAGGGGGCAAAGGGAGAGAGTCGAGGTCCCGTTCCACCAGCTCGGCAAGAACCCTGGTTCCCTGATGACGCCGCCTGGGAACGGATCTTGCGTCACTTTCTCGACCACGAATCGCTACGTAACCAGGTTTTGCTGTTTGTCTGCTACGATGGGGCCTTGCGACGAGAAGAATGCCTGCGCTTACGAGTCGAGGATATCGATGATGCTTCCGTCACAATCACCGTGCGAGCGGATATTACCAAGAATCGGAAAGAGCGCCTGGTAGCACTTTCACCTATTACCTACAAGAAACTCCATCAGTACGTGACGCGTGAGCGTGCTCGCTTGATTGAGGATTACGGAGGTGACCCCAACGGGGTCATTTTCCTTTCTGAATCCCATCGTAACCCAGGCCGGCCCCTCTCTGTCTGGACCTTTCAGGATGTCATCAAGAAGGTGCGTAAGCTGGTTGGTACGCCAGCGCTTACTCCCCACAAATTGCGTCACCTGGGGCTCAATGATCTTCTGCGTGGAGGGATGGAGCTTCATGAGGTAAGCTACTACGCAGGACATGCCTCATTGGAGTCCACCAACCCCTACCTACATCCGCAACGTGAGGAAGTGGCACGCAAGGTTCGCAAAGCCACCAAATGGCGCGATGAGCAGGTGAAACGATTGATTGAGGAGAACGAGTCCCATGGGTAAATTACCAGCGATGCAGGTCAGTAGACAAGAGGAATGGCAGATGCCGCTCTACCAAGAGCAGTATGATCGAAGCCCTGCGTTGACTCCAGCCGAGCGAGAAGCACTGGCTGAAGTGGCAATTCTCCCACCATCATGCCATCGGTATGACCTCGTACGCAAGGTCCTCTCGGCTGAAGCACTGACTCGTCTCCTGCGACCACTTCAGGATGCGTATGATCTCAAGCAGTGCCATCCTGGGGGTCGCATTCCCTATCTTCGCCACATGTGCTTGCAGATGTCCCAGATGAATAAGTCTTTTTGGGCTTGGTCGAAGGAAGAGTGGCTCAATGGCGCCACAAGTGCGCATATTACTTACAAAAAAACCGGGGTAGCAATTACGATGCGCGTGACTGCCTATCTCTTGTGTGGTCTGCTCATTATCGAAGATCGGTATTTTGCTGCCCATCTAGCACGTCTGGTCTTTGGAACCACGGAGGTAGCCAGGGAATACCAAAAGGTAGCTACTGTCATTTATGGTTCCGATGGCCTTGGGTATATGAGAAACAGAACGCGAGACAACCAACTTCAAGCAACACTTGTACTTGCTATGCTCATTAATCGGAATCCCCATATTGAGGTGTTCACGACTGAGTGCCTGCAAGCTACTCAACAGCTACTGACGTACTATGGTTATCAACAAGTCTTTCGTTGGATGATCCGTGCACTGGTCTACCTCAAGATTGTCGAAGAGACAGCCTTTGCAGATCTCTTCGGCAGTGTTGAAGAAGCTTCTGCCTGGTGGGAGTACACAAAGCTAGATGTCGATCCTACCTGGTTAGCCTGGGTGCAAGCCTATATCACTCAGACGGTGAGAGGAGATGAGCATTACCGAAAAGGTGAATTCCATCATCTGCTCCTCGCCGGACGCTGGCTCAAAAGATATCATCCAGAGATTGTCGAGCCTGCCCAATGGAATGAACCTATCGGATACGAATATGTCACCTGGGTCTGTCAGGCGAAAAGGACTGAACTCGTGTTAGAGTCGCCTCGTATCCCTCGTGATACATCCCAAGCTCAGGTGCCATTGCAGGCAAAAACAATTAATGATCGCATTGGTTCCGTTAGGCGCTTCTTCCTTGCACTCCAAAGACGACCCTATCAAGTAAGTGGGTACACAGCACAACGGTTGGTACTTCCTTGGGACCCACTTGAGGTATTGGGCACACCAGAAAACATCAAAAGGCAGATCGGTCCCAATCCACGCACGCTTGATCCTGCCTGGTGGCAGAAATTAACCTGGGCAGCAGCAACATTAAGCGCACAAGACCTCTCTGCTTACGGCGGTATTATGTATCCGTTGGCCTTCTACAGGGCAGTAGCTCTTGTGTGGGTGACTGGGGCCAGACGTGCTGATGAAATCAGGCGCTTAAAGATTGGGTGCGTGAGCCGAGAATGGGCACCAGAGATGCGTGATGAGGATGGCAACCAGGTAGAGCCAGAGGAACATTTCGCGTATTTACGGATTCCCGTCAATAAGAAGCGAGGTGAGTTCTGGATCCCCATACCGACGTACACGGCTGACGCCATTGAGATGTGGGAACAACTCCGCCCGAAGTTGCAGGGTCCACAGATCGACAGCAAGGAGCATAAACCCACCGAGTATCTCTTCATGATGCGCAATCAGCTCATGGGAAAGAAATTTCTGAACGATTCAATCATCCCGCTGCTGTGCCAGATCTCAAAGTTGGTCGACGAAGATGACGTTCCGTTGCGTGATGCTGTCGGCAAAATTACATCTCATCGCGCCAGGTCCACGCTAGCCACCTGGCTGCGCAGTAACGGACTCTCACTTCCCTACATCGCGAAACTGCTGGGATACACGGATCTCAAATCGCTCCCCTGGTACATGCGTGAAGACAAACATCGATTTGCGCGTGAGGTGCGCAAGCACAATCCACTGAACCGGATGGTGACCGCGATTCTGGACACAGAGGCCATCAAACGAGGGGCGGGCAAACCGGCGGTATTCTACTATCTGGGCACTGGGGAGGATGGCCGTCCCACTTTGTGTGCGAGTCCTGACTACAGTACCTGTGTCCACCAGATGCAATGCAGGAAATGCGAAATGTTTGTCGAAGCCGAGCAAGCCGAAGTCATTGAGCGTCGTCCAGGCACATTAATCATTGAGGTCCATATCCCCACTCCTCCTCTGGTCGAAGAAAACCTCAACCAGGAAGGAGTGGGTGAGGAAATTACGAAGTGCCTTCCCGCCCCAGAAGTGCCTACCCCAGCCTATCATTTCAACAAAAACGTGCCTCCTCGCAGCAGTGATGCTGACCTGCAGCAGATGAAGCAAGATCTGGAAGCATTGACCGCCGAATGGGCGGAAAAAGCCGGAAAATTTGACCTGCGCAGTGTCGCTATGAAGTCCCTCAAGAAGCGTATGGCAGCTCTGGCCGCAAAGATTGAGGAGCGGGAGAGCAAACTGCCGGTGCCAGTCGACAGCTCACTCAGCACTGACCAGAATAGCTGATCTACTTTGACCAGAATCCGATAGCGTAACGTTACGGTTGGATAGGGGTGCGCCAAGAATTTTTGCAACCGGTGAGCACACAAGCATGGCAGGAAAAGAGTCGGCCAACATCTTCCCCTTGCCTCGCCGGAGTCATGCAACAAACCACTGCCACAAGCAGTGTAGAGGTATGACAAAGATCCTGGAGAATATGCGCAAGAGGCATATTCTCCAGGATCTTTGTCATACCTCTTGTTGGAGAACAGAGCGTATCGCACTCGTGATGAGTGTGGTGCCACCGGCGCACTATTCTCCCATCTTGCTGCCTGAGATTTGCTCTCACGGGATCTTTCCAAACTGCTCAGGCAGATACATTTTTCGCTCGCCTCGTTTAATGGTTACCTGAGAGAGAACCCAAGCCGTTGTAGAGCATCTGCACGCACCGGTGTATAAAATGCTCAACACTTTCAGGATCGTCGGTATAGGGGCTCGTCTGTTTCTCAATAATGAGGATAGCGATACCGTGAAGTAACGACCAGAGTACAGCTCCCAATTCGCCTATGTCCCCCTTGACGATGGTATTGGTCTCTTGTCCATGCTTGATAGCTCTCATAAACATTTTGAGTACGTCATGGGTTGAGGCAATGAGCGTCGGATAGAGGTTGCGGTCAATAGCCAAACCACTAAACATCTCACGCATCAACCAAGGATTCTCTTGAGCGAAGGAAACATACGCTCGCGCGAGAGCTTGCAACTGGCCAAGGGTGTCAGCAGAGGCCTCTTCAAGCGCATTCTGGATACGCTTCGCCAGTCGATGAAAGCCCTCTTCGGTAATGCTAGCGATCAACGCCTGCTTATCCGCGAAGTGGCTATAAGGGGCGGCTTGGCTGACTCCGACTCTGCGAGCGACTTTACGCAGATCGAGAGCAGCCGCCCCCCCCTCTGAAAGAAGCTCCAAACCGGCTTGAATTAAGGCATTGCGTAAGTTGCCATGATGATAGCGTTGCGGCTTGTGATGATCCGCATTGGGCATAAGTCCTTTCTCCTGACCAGAATAGTTGCTCATCCTACGAGCATATCTTGACAGTGTTAAGATCTTCGCCTATAATCTTAACGACGTTAAGATATCACGATCTGAGTGAACTTGCAAGACACTGCATGGACACATAGACGAAAACGAAGGAATACTGACAAAATGCTTCAAAAAAACCGCCTGCAATTTCTCTTCTCTATGAAGGAAAACCTGGCTGTCCTATTGCCGATAGAAAAGGCCGAAGGCCTTGAGTTCCCTGGACGATGGCTTGGAGGAAGTACCATGATCCTGGGCCCCCTCTTACTGCTCATAGGGGTTGTTCTCCGGCTGCCCTTCTCCTTCTTCTTTCCCGCGCAGCTTGCAGCCTTTGAAAACTATCCGACACTGATGTTTGTCTCTTACAGTGCTTTCGCCGCAGGGAATGTCCTTCTGTGGCCTGCCATTTTTTTGCTTGCGAGGCGTATTGGAACCACAAGACCAGGTTGGGCGCTGTTTGGTGGTGCTTTTGTGATCTTCGGACTTTTTGCTCGCACATTTCATGCTGGTGCGGACCATCTTGCCTTCCAATTAGTCCATGTCCAGAATCTAGAGCTTGCGACGAAGGCGGTTGCTGATTCCTACGGAACCTATCACATTTTCCATGCCGCCTCACCTGCCATTATCCTGGGCTGGGTGGTACTTGCAATTGGCGCATATAGCTCTAGGACGATGGGGTGGTTTCGCTCCGTTGCATTGGGACTCACGGCAACACTTCCTCTTGGCATCCTCAAAGGTACCACGCCTTTCTCTGTCGTTGCCACTCTTGGGCTCTGTGTTGCTCTCATACCACAGGGTGTCCAGATACTGTGCGCAGGTCCCAGACCGCAGGTTCGAGTCATCATCCGCTGGCTTCTTTTTCTCATCGGGCTTGCCATCACATTCTTCCTTATCGGCGAAGCGGGATAATTACCAGTCATACCTTTGGCCTCTCGATGTGAAACTGACAAGAAGAAGAGGTTCACCTTCTCTTCTTGTCTTTCTGATAGCGTTGTTCTCTCCCATCGTCTCATCTCTCCATTGCCCTTGATGAGCTCGACGCAAAAAAACTTGCCGCACCCGTTGGATAGTTGGATACGCGCGTTATCCGTAACATGCTTAGCGGTTACGATTAGCGGACAGGAGATGGCTCGCTATGGGGACGTGCAAAAAGTGTGGGGCTCAACTCACCGGTCGAGCGAACCAACAGTTCTGCGACAACAAGAACAAGTGCAAGATGGCCTACTGGCGTGAGCAGCACAAGCAGGACCAGACGCAAGGTGCTACGCTCACAGAAACGCTTTCCGAACTGGCCGATCTCCGCGCAAAGGAAGAGGACCAGAAGCGCATCATCCAAGAGCAAGCGCAGCGCTTAGAGGAGCAAGAGCAGGAACTGTTTCAGATCAGAAGAAAGCTCGATGTGGACCGATGGTACCACAAAGACACGCAGGTCAGAGGCTTCAAAGGCTGGCTGAGGAAACAATCACAGCAGGTCAGAGGGGATCTGGGTCAACGCATCCTGGCTGATGACCTCTTGTTGTTACGCGGGAGCCGCGCAGGATATGAGTCAAGAATGCGCAGCCAGCACTATTCACAAGAGGATCTGCAGGAGTTTGCCCATCTCTGGAAACTGATGCTGCTTGATGGATACTCGTGAGGCTCCATCCGTAACGGTTACGGATAACTTCGTGGTTCACTGGCGTCAGCTGCACGGTGTACCCTTTCAGCATGCTAAGCTAAACAATGAGACTGGAAAGTAATCCCACATAATTCTGAGCGGCTCGACCGCATGGCCGCCCCTCGCACAATCATATCGCCCGAATAGGTCAACAAAGCATAATTCTTGATCGCATACGAGAGCATCGCGGCATAGCGCGCTTCATATTCCAGCTTCACCCCATCAGGTAACGTCGCGGCCACCTCATTGACCAAGGTCCGTTCTTGCGCTTCCCCCCATTCACGGGGAACCGCAAAGTATACCCCATCGGTATCCGCTTCAATCGGCACCATGCCTCGCTCTCGCAAGATTCCAAGAATCCCATCAAGGAGAGCTCTGCCTCGCTTGGTGATCTCATTTGCCGCTTCCAGGTCCGCAAAGAGCGCCATCGAGGTGGCACCCAGATACCCGTACGCAGCATTAATGACCGTTTTCATAGCAGCCTGCGTGCCATCATGCTGATTGGCTTCCATTGAACCAGAAGGGGCTTCTCGCGCTGCTCGTTTGTGGGCAAGGCGTAGCTCTGTTAAGCGATCCATAAAATGCAAAAACGCCCCCAGGCGATCGCACTTGGGTCCAATTCGAAAAGCGCGAATCAGCGAGGGATACAGCGAGGCCACATCTGCTTTGACGACATGCTCCGCCACACCTTCTGCCAACAAATATGAGGCACCACCTTGATGCTGTCCATAACGTTCCTCCTGCCCGGATGTGTAGGGCGGCAAGGCGGCCTCTGCTCGCAGGTATGCCCGAACCAACATCGGTTCAAGAATGCCCATGGCAGGACCGGCTGAGGCTACTCGCTCATAGCGACGAGGAGCCATTGCGGCAAGGGCAAAGGCAGCCCCCATCAGGCGACGTGAGAGCCCATCTACCTCACGCACGTCATCAAGCGCATATCGGCGTACCAGATCTGGATGGTGTTGATAGGTCTCGTAGATCTTGCTCCCTTCAAGGTACACACGTTCTGGAGCGGCTATGCCAAAGTAGCGGGCAACTTCCTTGAGACGATACGACGGCAAAGAGCGCGCAACGAAATCATACCGAAAAACAGCATCCAGAGTATCGATCAGCTCTCGTCCGGCAATGCTATAGCGCTTGCGTTTCCTGCGATGAGGTCCTGCTTCCTCAAATGATTCCAGTGGTAGCGGAGCTCCATCTCGTCCAAGCAGCAACGGGACATGAAGAGCCTGAGCTCGGGCCTCAAGAAAGGGAAGATCAAAACCAAACAGATTATGATTCTCAATCACATCAGGATCCAGGTGGCGAATTAAAGTGCACAGCTCGGTAATGAGGGTAGGCTCCTCTTGAGGGGTGGCTGCTTCTAAAATTTGTTCATGCCCCCGATTGTCTCGGATCGCCACCAGAAAAATGCGACCCTGTGAAGGGTCAAGTGAGGTCGTTTCCAGATCAAATTGCAAGCGGTGCAGATCATCATACGCCATTCCCCGAAAGAAGACACGGCCAGTCTGCATCAGATACTGTTCCACAGAGCCAACGCGATAATAGTCCTCCCACAAGGATCCTAGCGAGGTGACCTGCCGTCCCAGGCGTTGTGAGGCTCCCGCAAGCAGCATCCGTTCAAGTATTCGACCATCACGAGCTGACAGCAGATACTGAAATGAGCCTACAGAGCCGTCCAATATGCGATAACTGATTGGAGAGTGATCCATGTCCCAGGAAAGCGTCGTTGGAGGCTGCGAGTGAAGCATGGGGAGATCCTCTAACGTTCGTGCAAAGAGCCAGGAACGAAACGATGCTTGGGTACAGATCACCTGCTCATCTTGTCGTTGCCAGATAAGCGCTTTCCCTGTTCGGGTTGCCCAGATGGAGACAATGCCAGGCGTCGGATCCCAGCCAAAGAGCATCTCATCATGTTGATGGGCAGGAACACTCACGTTGGAATCAGTAGTCACTCATTCTTCCTTTCGCATCAGACCGTTTTTCTCTATGAACATGTTACATACAAGCCATATACTGTTCATGATACTGGTGAAAGAGGTAAAATTCCATCCTGATTGAGGACATCACACAGATATGAACGTATGCAAGGAGAAGAGCAAGAATGCATCGTGCTGGCTTCGAAAAAAAGAGCGCTTCCCTGGCGAGCTTACCTCCGCGTCATTTCTGCCTGAGTATGCACCTAGATTGTTGACAACAAACCAGGCATTGCGATTTGTATGAAGATGTAGAAAAGAAAAGCGGTAATGCTCTGCGACGAGCATTACCGCTCTTTCTAGAGATGGTATTTCTCACACCTGACCTAACCATGTGGATAAATGGCATTCGGTGTAGCTCCACTGCCAGCAGCGGCCATGTATCCCATATCAGTATGGGCAATGATGCTATAGGAAACAAGACAGATAATAAAGAACATGAGTAGAGCGAGCGGAATCAGAGCAATCATCCGATTTTTGTGCAACGCGATGACATTCACGAGCAACCCATCCTTTCAAGGGCCCAAATGTGGCTTGTCCTCTGTCAGGTACGAGGATATATTACATGAGGTCCATACGCCACACTCATGCCAGGGGCAACAGAAGGATTTATTCCATGAGGATATATGGCATTAGGATGCCCGAGGCTAAATACAAACCATCCTTCCAAAGAAGCACTGAAGACAAGGATTCCAGCAAGAACGAGGATAAGCAGAACGAATAAAGCAAAGAGAATGATACCCTGTTTCCGTACAGCAAGTTGCATCCTATACTCCCTTCCTGATGAGCTAGCAAAGAAACCTTAAGAATGGGGATAGAAAACACTCGGTACGCTCAACGGATAGATCATTCCATGCGGGTAGATAACACTCGGCCCACCATGCGGATAAATCATCGTCCGGGGATAAACAACGCTGGGCTGCAAATCACTTAGGGCTCTGAAAAGATGCTCCATAGGCAACGTTGTGACTGCCCAGAAGAGGCCGAGTAAAACAACGCAGAGAAGCAGCAAGAGAACGAGAAGGGTTCCTATTCCTATCTGATTCAATGATAGGCGCATAATAACCTCCTTTCGTATTTTTTCGGCTTCATGTCTACTCTACTTGAGACATGAAGCCGAAAGAACGCAACAGCAACAGAAAGTATAGCCATAAAAAACCTTAATCATAGTGGGACATTGCATGACCTCTTTTCCTTGGATTCGTTGTAAAACGCATGTATGAACATAAAGAAATCAGGATGTCTTTAATTATGAGGATAGATGACATTCGGACTGGTATAGGGATAAAGAGCATAGGTAACATCACCATGGGGATAAACAGCATCTGGTTGGCTACCATGTGGATAGACGACATTACTGCTATTGTAGGGATCAAAGCTAGCGACGCGATGAGGGGCATCCAACGCCCCATGCCAATAAATAACATCTGGCTGGGGAAGCAGTGCCATGGTCAACATCCCGATGCCGACGAGGCCGAGCACCAAACTTCCGCAAAACCATTTAGAAATCTTTGTCATAACTTCTCCTCTTCTGAGTGGGTACAACGGTTGTGAGAGTAACTGGAGCGAATTGCTATTCAGAGTGTACTTGGAGAGAGGCTTTTGATGCTGGAAAATATGGTAAAGATCAGGAGACGATCACGTCACGAAACGGCAGCAAGTCGTCTCTCATTTTCGCGACGGTTGAGAAGTGCGGAAGAGAGCACGTTCATCGAACTAGCTCTCATGTAATGGAGAGTACTGACTACTGGGTGAGAGGAAAGATAGGCATCACGGCAAGTCCCTGGAGCTTGTTATGGATCCACAGCACCCCTCCGGTATTCTCGCCAGAACTGGTGGGCTGCCCTGCATACGCGAGCGTGGCATTGGTCACCATATCGTTGATGAGGTCAAGGGCGCGTTGATCACGAGCCACCTGGTTCATAGAGACCAGGAGTTGGGCATCGTTCCTGATACGCTGCATGTATCCTCTGACAGGAGCGGTGACCTGGTCGATGTGGATCGCTAATTGGCGCTGCGCATCCGTGTGGCCGGGGGCATTCGCGAGCCCTTGCAGATGCAGATCGACATGGGTGAGATAGCTCGGCAGTGCCTGGTCCTCTTGCACCTCGAGGAGGCCGATACGCCCCATCTTGGGATCAATAAGAAACGGGGTGCCAGCAGGGACATCCAGTCCAACATATGCCTCCCCATCCAGGTAATCTAAGATGCGCACAATTTGGCGATGCATCAGGTTGGTCGCGCCTGCATTGCCCCAATCGTCTCGTGTCGCTGTCGCGTATTCCAACAGTTTTTCCGTGTTCCTGGTCAGCCAGACCTCCAGTCCGCCCGCAAGACCAAGTTTCATAAGCGTTGGGTCCTGGGCAAGCAGGTGTCTGAGATGCGCCACAAAACTAAAGCTGTCCCCGGATGCCAATGTGTTGGGAAACGCCCCTCCATAGCGCCATGTCGCAGGATCTGCCGCAGGTGCCACCGGCACGATTCCTTGTGCCTGTTCCGTAATGCGGAGCTGGCTGAAGGTGACAAGCAAATTGGCATGATCTGGGCTGTGATACTCCAGGTGGGCGTTGCCTCCCTGAATCGAGAGCGCTCCGAGCAATAATGGCTTGATTTCATCATTGGAGGCATCGGGGAGGAGCCATGCATAGTCATTGTGCCCAGAGGCAGGCTCTCTTAGATGCTGAAGATCGAGGCGCAGTTGATCATTGAGCCCTTTGCTATTCAAGGGATCATGCAGGCCACTACTCATGAACTGGAGCGTCCCTACAGCTACTGGTTGAGAAGCTGCTGGCTGTTGCCTGGGGGAGAACACCTGGATTGTACTGAAGAGCACAAGCACAATTACCCCCAGAAGCACACTGGCAAGTATCGGGCGTTTGTTCGGCGACCGAGGCTTGCTTGCAAAGGAGGCGACAGGAAGAGGGGTATTGGGGAGGGCCAGCACCGGCGACGCTTCCTCATCACGGGAGAAGAAATGCCCCTGCGAGGCGTGTGGATCGCGAATGATAGCCTCAGATGGTTGAGAGCTTTGTTGCTGCTGCGTGACACGCTGTATGGTCTCTTCTAACGAAGGAGCATGGACGAATCCATGTTGATGAGCATAGGCTGCCAGGGTTGCGCGAATTGGTGGGATCACCACACCAACAATGGTCAATGCCATCTCCTCGCGCTCCAGACGACGAAGGGAAGCAAAATCTTCTGTCTGAGCAAACGCAGATCCATGTGACGGTAAGACCAGAAAGACTGCCCCTCGCTGCTGGCGCAACATCATGAGTACAACCGTGAGTTGGTCTTCTGGCTCAACCTCTGCGAGATTGAGTGGGGTAGGCAAAGGTGCATGGTCGCCGAGAAACGGGGTCACGTCTTGCAGAATCATCAGTGTCTCCTTTCCCTAGGCAAGCAACCGTTCTTGCACAGAAAGGCCTTGAGGTCGCTCCTGCTGCGCAAGCACATGTTGGAGCGTCCGCACCACATACCGGGCAAGAAGAGGCATGTGCAAGGGGTCCCCGGGCACGAGATGCACACGGAAAGGGCCATCGGTATAGTCGCGCCAGGCCACAAGCTCTTGTAAGGACACAGCAGCATCTTCTCCACCACAGACGGTCAAAGGACACTGCAATGTTCCAGGCGCAAGAGAAGGAACAGGCGGGCGGCAGGCTGCGATACACATCGCTTGTGGGGAACAGGCATAGCGCTGTGCGAGCAACTGCGCGACCTGCACGCTCAATACGCCCCCAAGGCCCAGGCCAAGCAAGGCAAAAGGAACCTGCAGTTCTGAGAAGAGAGGGGATTGTGCCTCGTCCTCAGGAACGAGGGCATGCGCAAGCGCCCTCAGCGTAGCTCCATCAGGTACCAATGACACGTCCTGATGCCATTGAGGAAGTTGAAGTGGACACACCTCGACCAGGTTTTGCAGGTTGGACGGAAGCAGATCTGGGAACGTACGGAAAAGCGACGCCTCTTGCCCTGGCGGCGGGAAGCACAACAGACGAAGCGCTGGTATCGTTGACATGGAGCATTGAGACCTTTCTTGTTGTGGTGAGACCATTGGCTCTTGAGTCTTTTTCGGCGCGGTTGAAGGTGTACGTGTGAACGCGCTCTGTAGCGTTTGGAGGACCACTGAGACGAGGATGATCGCTCCCCCAACATACGCCAGGGAGGTCAGCCGTTCCCCGCCCCCAAAATACGCGTACAAAGCGCTGATGATGGGTTCAAGGATAGCGAGAAAAGAAACCGTGACAACATTGAGAAAGCGCTGCGCTTTGATCGTCAGCAGCAATGGAAGCAAGACGGTGCCCAGACTTGTATAGGCGAGAATGGTCGCATCCGATTGATGCCACGCCCGGAGAGATGACCAATTGCCAAAGCATAGGGCAACAAGCAGAGAGGTCCCCGCTAATGTGAGAAGCAACACGCCAAGCTGCGGCCACAAAGATAGACTGTGCTCCTCGTCCTGGCCTGTGATCAGCCAACGTTCAACCAGAAAAGCAAAGATCGTCAGCCCAGATCCACCACTTAGAGCGGTGATATTAGCCCGCCAGTGCTGTGGGTGTGCTTGCCAAACGAACAGTGCTCCGAGAAGCGCCAGGGAACAGGCCCCCCAGGTGAACCGCGATTGTGGTTGGCGAAGAACACAGACAGCGATCAATGTCGCCATAATGCCATTGAGGCAGACAAAGACAACGGTCTCCGTAATCCCTGTACTTTGCAGTGAATAGGTGAGGCACAGAAGCGCGAGGCTGAGATATACTCCCAAACTGGCACCACGACGCCAGATCTGCCGCGTCAGCAGAGACCGGAAGCGGCATAAGAGAGAGAGCGCCACAGGAAGCAGGAGAGCAAATTGCAATGCGGTAAAGATGACAGCATCAATCCGCTCAAGTGGTTCACTCGCAACGATGGAGAAGGAAGCATAGAGCACATTCACCAGCAGGCATGCTCCATAAGCCAACAGTTTCAGGATGCGTTGCCTCTCCAGGCCACTCGCCTGGAGCACACTCCCCCACCATGGAAACGACGGGTGGTGATGGAGCAATTGTGTCTGTTTCATACTATGAACTCCATTGCCAGAGATAGATCAGTTGCCCGGAGGCAACAGCCAGCAAGTGTTTGTTAGGCGACCAGGCGCTTGCATTGAGAGGATACGCATGCTTTTCTTGCGCGACGAGCCGCCTGGAGAATGACCGCATCTGCCAGATCGAAAGGATCCCATCATCATTGCCAGTTGCCAGATAGCGACCATCTGGCGACCAGGCCAGGCTACGAAGAGGCGTTGCCGACGCTTGCCAACGTTGAGGCTCATCAACGCAGCGCTGCTCTCCTTCTATCAATGCGCTCTGCTGACAGACAGAGGCAGTCGGCCAGAGGCGTATCATGCCATCGTCACCACCTGCGGCCAGTTCTCCCTGGGGCGAGAACGCCAGACAATGGAACGCCTTCTGCGTGTCCTGATACAGGCCATGAAGTTCCTGAGCATGTTCCTGCCAGATGCGGATCACACCACCACGCGAGGCCGAGGCAATCACCTCGTGAGAGGAGGCGACCGCTTCAATCGGCGTTGTATGTTTTCGAAACACACGAAGAGGGCGGTAGTGAGACGTCTCCCAAACAACTGCTCGCGTATCGAGTCCGACAGAAATCAGGCGGGGCATCTTTGCCAGCCAGGTTAAGGCGGTAATGGCTCCCTGATGATCCTGATGTTGCGCCAGCATTTGCCCCGTGGTTGCCTGCAGGAAGGAGAGCGTTGTTCCCGCGCCAGTTGCCACGATGGTCCCGTCTGGCGACCAGCAGAGCCCCGTGACAGCCGCGGGATGAGCGATGTGAGACAAGATGGTTCCATCGGCTTGCCAGAGGATAAGGGAGACATCATCCGAGCCGCTTGCCAGCATCTGGCCATCCGGAGACCAGGCCAGGCTACGGACGGGAGCTTGATGTCCTGAAAATCGACGGAGGAATTGGAGCGATCCTCCCATCGACATTGCCTGTGGACCTCCATCCGGGTAGTGGTCAGCAGCGTGTGCAACCCATGCCGTTGCTGTTCCAGAAGCCAGACCAATGAAAGCGCATCCACCTAAAAGACCGGTTGCCAGGAACCTTCTCCGATCAACAACTGGGTAGTACTGCTGATCCCCCTCATGGAGAAGCATGTGTTGATAGTGCATTTTGCGTGTCATACAAACAGCCCTCCTTGCGAGCGATCCTATTTAGCTGATGTGTTCCTGGAGGAGGGTCGCCTGCATGAGTGGCGTTGGACGCAAAATATATCCAGTTTCGAAAATGGAATTGACCGTCATGTCAAACTTGCGTAGTTTGAAGCGAATTCGACTGAGGATACGCCGAACAGGACGTATCACCATGTCAATTTCGTGCTTTTCAACCGCATCGAACAGGATATTCCGGTAATAGGTAATGGTTTTTTCGGTAATGTTTCCATAATACCCTGCCATCAACACCTCATATGGGCAATAGTGGGGATAGCTGGTCAGAAGTGGTAAGAGCGCTCCCAGCTCGGCAGCGGTAAACTGCTGCATCGCCCCCTGCTGTGGTAGTCCTCCTTGCGTCTTTAAGACGGTCAGAATGCCAAAGGTGGAATTGAGCGCGAGCACCTGCCCAGGAGGGAGTAACCCTTCAAGCACATAATGCAGCGTTTCCGCTGACACGTCACAGTACGCAGGGGTGCGCGATTTGCGAATAATTTGCGCCATAGATGCTCCTCCACAGAAAATACGAGTTTTCACGGTGTGCGGCCTGCTTCAAGTGTGCCTTGAAATCGCCCGAAAGGGAACGTCATGAGGAGTCAGTTTTGAGATCATGTGAGGCGTCAGGAGGCATCATTCGGGAGACACAAGGTATCATGAGGTATCATGCACCCACGATAAGATGAGTACACAGACGAATACCAGGGAGAGCAAAAGCACGAGGGAGATCACAAAGGGGAATATATTGACAGATCGCTTGCTATTTGGATAGAATGATACTATAAATAGTAGAACATATGTTCGTTCCGCATGGAAAGCGCAAGAAGCATGGGCAGGGAGCGCTGGGAAGGAGGAACTCATGGAGTGCAAATATGTTGGGAGCGTAGGAGGAGGTTTTCCGTCGCCAGCGGAAGGGTGGCGCGAAAGATCATTGGAAATCTCCGAGGTATTACAGGAGCATCCCGAGTCGACGTTCTTCATGGTAGTCCGAGGCAACTCGATGGATGAAGCTGGAATCGGAGATGGGGATCCGGTGGTGGTAGACCGTGCACTTAAGGCTGAACCGGGCAGTATCATCATCGCGCTGCTCAATGGGGGCTTTGTGGTCAAGCGGTATCTGGTTGAAAATGGCAAGGTTGTGTTAGCCTCGGCGCATCCTCGCTTTCCTCCATTGCCTGTCACATCACGGATGACCTTTGAGGTATGGGGAGTGGTTTCGTTTGTGGTCAAAAGTGTGCGCGTTGGGCATGCGCAGACCTTGCGAGCACGGCTCGCACAAGTGTCGCGACGGGGAGAGCAATGAAACGAACAATATTTGCCATCGTCGTTGTAGACAATTTCTATGCGTCAGCTCAAGAGCTCTTTGTTGGAGCCATCCGTGGGCGTCCCGTGGTAGTCCTCTCAAAATCTGGACTGCTCGCCCACTCATCCTGCTCCGCACCTTGTTGTCTACATTGGTACATATACTCACGAAGAAGAGCATTTCTTAGTTCTCGGTATTGTAACACATCCTCGCCGAATGCAATAGCGGGAAGAGCCCTTGAGATGTTCATCGGGGAGAAATTCCAGCGGTCCCTAGACAGGGCCGCAGCTGTTTGATACAATCTCTCTACATCTTCCATATCAGAAAATTAGCTGCAAAGAAGAGGAAAGGAGGCGTCTATGCAAACAATACATCCCGCCATCATCTCTGTCATAGCCACCACCTTTTTCCGTTCTCTTCGTTCTTCTTGTGCGAGTGCGTTGTAACGAGAACCTCCCAGAGAGTATTATCGTTTTGGCTGAAAAAAGCATGACAGGGGTGGGCCATACACTGTTTCTTGAACCATCCATCTCAACGTATAAGGAGACAATTTTGTCATGCGCAGCACCTTTCACAAGGGGGAAAACGCTTCCACACTTTTTCCCGTGATTCAGTCACTTCTCTCTCCACAAGCACTCATAACAGAAGTGCTTTCCAATTACGATATTGGGAATCTTGTTGAGTGTAAATTGCTCTCGCACAATCTTAATGATACCTACCTCGTGTCTACCAACAATTACCAATATATTCTCCGTGTTTCTCAAGCACCACGTCCGGCTGGTCGAACATGGCGATCTGTATCCGATATTCTCTATGAACTCGATTTGTTGTTACACCTCAAGCGCAAAGGAGCCTCGGTTGCAGTTCCTCTTGCCAGGCGGGATGGAACACTGTTCGGTACTGTCAATGCACCTGAAGGCCAAAGAGTTGTCGTGCTCTTTACTTACGCATCAGGAGAACCTTTGGCTCCTCCCAAGCAGACACCGCTGTTGAGCGCTCTCTACGGGCGTACCGTGGCTGAGATTCATGAGATCACCGATGATTTCGTCAGTGCTCACTCTCGCTTCCATCTGGATCTGGCTTTTTTGCTTGATACACCGCTCCAAACGATCCAACCGCTGCTCACTCACCGTGCCAATGATTGGAACGACTTGCTGCAACTTGCGAACCTCTTGAAAGAGCGCATTGCGCGTTTGCCAATTCAGAGATTGGATCAGGGCACGTGCCATGGGGACGCGCAAGGCGGGAATGCCGTACTCTCTGTGGGAAAGATGCTGACGTTCTTCGATTTTGATGTGAGTGGGAGCGGCTGGAGAGCCTACGACCTTGCCGTCTTTTACTGGGGAATGACCTTAGGGAAAAGTCGCTTAGGTTGGGATAACGAACAGGTTGAGCGCTTGTGGACGGCGTACTTGGAAGGCTATCTGGAGCGCCGGAATCTTAGTGGGCCGGATCTTCAAGCCATTCCCTTGTTTGTCATGCTCAGGCATTTTTGGTTTCTCGGGCTCCATACAGCCAATTGGGACTACTGGGGGTGGGAAGAGATAAATGATCGCTTTTTCGACAGAGAATTGGTATTTTTACGAGAGTGGGCCACACAATGGCTTGAGTAGTTGTTGAGAGAAGGGTTGCTACCACGCTCTCAGCATGGTGGCAACCACCATGGCCCGAAAATAGCGCTAAAAGCTAAAAAGTCATCCAATGCCCTCCATGGGCATGAATAGTGTTTTGTGCAAGGCCCAGATTCACCTGGATCGTGAGCCAGATATTTCTGTATGTGGATTGAGCGGTAAGAGGATAACGATCCCAACAAATATTGCCCATCTACTACCCTATTTCATATTAAGAGATTTGTATATTGCAAAAGAAACACGCATAAAGTTTTAATGCAAAATGTGATTTCTACCCTATTTGCTGATGTTTGGCACTACTCCTTGATATTCCGCCTATTTTGAGGTGCTGTAATGAGTTGGAAAAGAAACGTGATCTTATAAGGGGTGGCAGGTGCAGAGAGCGGATCAGGTGCTCCAAGAGGAGAGGAGGAGATAACCTTGGCTAATGCTTTTGATCTCTTCCCCTGGCAAATGAAGACGTGAGACATTATCCAGACCTTTTGACAAGCTCTGTTACGCACATTCATATATCTATATCGGATATACCGAGCAACACACCGGGGCACTTGGAAGCGAGAAAAGATGACATGTTCAAATAAGGCCTCACCTCGTTGGAAATTGTTGATACGAAGCATCGTTGATGAGCGAGTAGGATGGCATACCGACCCGGAGTTTGCACAAGGCGGAGCATGCTCGTCATCGCAGCATCAAAGTCACCGCCGTGAAGAACTAAGAGAAATACGATGGGTGGTATGGATGCTTTGTTGAGAGTATGAAATGATAGAGCCCTGGGGAGCCCATTGATGCTCCTCAGAGCTTCTTTCTTCTTGTATGACTGTTTCAGAGAGCCTGGTACCTGACGCTTACACCGATGGTGTCGTCTCCTGTGGTGAAAATGCGGGCAGCACAAATTCTTTCATGAGCAGAGGTGGGAGAGGAGGACCGTCTGGTCCAATGTGGGTCTGCATCGTGATGACCACGACAAGATCAAGGTCCGGCACCACTGCGATAACTTGTCCTCCATGTCCAGCCGCGCAACAGACTCTGCAGCCATTCCATTGTGGTAGAAACCAAAGGTAGCCATAACCCTCTCCCTTTGGTGTTGTCATATGGTTCATCCAGGTCTCCTGCATGTAGGCCGCAGGAATAACCTGGAGACCATCCCAGGACCCTCCATTGAGGCAGAGATAACCAAATTTCGCCATCTCGCGAGGGGTCAACTGTAAACCGTATCCTGCCGGATTGAATCCACGTGTGTCGATGCTCCACAGCAACGTATCGTCTTTGGTCCATAGACCAAGTGGATGTGGTTCTGCCTTGATAGAGGTTCCCTTTCGCCAGGGATATTTCCGCCCTTCTTCGTCTTGCCAGATGCCCAAAGGCTCAAAGAGACGAGACTGTGCATAGGCCGCCAGAGGCATCTTTGTAAGTGAGGTGAGTATCAATGAAAGGCAATGCAGGCTCACATCGTCGTAGCGATGCACCTTGCCAGGTGTGTGCCGCATCGGGCGCGCGAGTATCTTCTCCGTCGAGGCCGTATCCTCCAGAAAGGTCAAAATATCATCTGAGGGCTCCTGGAAGCCGCTACTCATCGTGAGCAAGTGACGGATCGTAATATCCTGTTTGCGCACATCGTCAGGGAAATAGTGTGGAAAGAATGGCAATAGACATTGATCGAGCGATGAGAGCAATCCCTCCTGGAGAGCGATCCCCACCAGGGCCGATGTAATACTCTTGGTAATTGAGTTGATGTTATGATAGTGAAGTGGTCCTGCACCCTGGTAATACTGCTCAAAGAGGAGATAGCCTGAGCGGACAATCAGGATGCTGCGCATATCAGTGATACCGCGAGCATATTGATCGAGTTGAGCCAGATACGCGGTGTCGGCCCCTACGTCGGAAGGGGCGACTGTGCGCCATGTGTGTGTCGGCCAGGAGGGACGTTGGGGATGCTACTCATCAAAAACTTCTCCCCTTTTCTCTTCATATGGTATCCTTTGATCCTTCTGGTAGGCTCTTTCTCATGAGAGCGAGCAACCCATCCGCCACTGACTCGCGCCACGTGAGATAGTCATGGCCTCCATTATACTCTGTATAATGCACATCATATCCCTTCTTACAGAGCATGTCATGAAAATGTCGGTTTGCTATGACCTGGTCAACGGTGGCGGTTCGTTCTAAAAGGCCAACTTCCAGCGAAAAGCGAAGGGGCCGTTTTTCTCTTGCTGCATAGTGTGTTGTCAGCCATTCTCTTTCGGTTTCAGGTCCCCACCAGAAGGAGCCTGATTGAGAGAGGACCTTCCCAAAGAGGTCCGATGCCTCAAAGGCAACGAACGCAGCAGCGAGCCCACCAGCACTGACTCCTCCGATGGTGGTACGAGCAGAATCAGAGGTGACATGATAGTGCTCTCGAAGCCAGGGAAGAAGTTCGTGTCGCAAAAAGTGGACGAATGTTGGGTTACAACGCATTTCGTGTAAGCGCGTCTGCGCATCCAATGAATCAATAAAGACGGTGATGAGGGGAGGAATCTTTTTCTCACTCAGGAGATTGTCAAGGATCGTTGGTGTTGGAATCACATGAAGATAGCAGAAGCCATCCAGCAGGAGAAGTATATCACATGGTTTGCCAGATGCGGTGTATCCTGGTGGCGTATAGACCCATATCCGCCGTTCATTGGCGAGAAGAGCACTGCGGAAACGATGCATTGCAACTGTTCCCTTGGCGATCCCAGGCCGTATACGTCTCCAATAGTGCGAAGGAGCTTGAGGTAAGATGAGGACATGCCTGATACTCTTCATCATCAGCCATGTCCTCATCTTTGGGATAGAGAAAAATATGCCGATTGAGGGGGTCGACTTGAAAGGTTGCCGTCCGCGCCTTCCAGTCTTTGATTTCTTTTAGATCAGTCAATGCATCATTGGGGGAAAGCTGATAGGTTGTGCGCATATCAGAGCGTAGACGATAGGTTTTGAACCAGAGATCGGTTTTCAGAAAGCGTTGGAGTTGATTGTGTGTCAACTCGCCCCAGCGTGTTGGCCCACCAATGAGCACGACATTCTGTGTGTTGCCAGCATCTTTCCAGAGGAATGTCACGAACGAATGGAGTGGGTCATTAGGAAGTGATTCGATGAGCGGAGTCCCTTGCTTTGTCACTTCTTCCCAAAAGTGATGGAGAGCATACGAGTTCCCCTCTTCAAATTCTCGTTGTAATTGAGCAAGGCGGGGGCTCAGAAGAGAAGAATCGGCTGTCATTCCCTGACCTTTCTTTTCACAGACAAGGCACATCATAGTTGCGTCCCAAAGCATCGTACCATAGAGACGAGGCGCGTGTCTAGCAATAAACACGCGTTACTGCTAGCAGTAACGCGTGTTTGACTGGTAGAACTACTATGACGAGGGTGAGATTGAAGCAAGAACTCTCCCCAAAGAAACTGGGGAGCAAGCGACTCTCCAGTTTGCATCTCTTCTGCCGAGAGGGCATACTGGAGAGTCGCTTGCTCATGAGATGATCCACCTCAATTTCAGTGCCCCCTCTCTGCCATATGCCTGAACATTCGCCCTTGTCATGTTAGCGAGCAGTGGCGAAATACTTCAAAGCACGCTCCATTGCGGCAAGAAAGCCTTGTATGCCATGTGGATTTTGATGCGCAGCATTCACCATGAGCATGATGAGTGCTTCTCGCAGCAAAGCAAGGTAAAAAAGGGCCTCATAGTTGTCTGTAAAGATCTCCTGGTTCCCGTAGGAGGTCATCAGCGTGCTCGTTGGGACACGTTCACGATAATAGGCATCCCAGTTGACGAAATCGATGACCGGGTGGTTGCCGGAACAATCCTGCATGTCGATAAGACCGCTGATGTGATCGTCTTCGACAAAGATATGTTGCGGCCCAAAGTCACCATGGACAAGGACCGGCGTCGAAAACGTGTACAACTCGCGATGCGTGTCTAACAGTTCCAGAGACGTCGTAATCTTCTGTGCCGGGATATGCCAGTGCGCTGCAGCTGTAGACAGTTCAGTCTCTCGTTCATTCGCCATCAGCATGATGTCAGTAAAAGAGGTTTGTTGCCCTTTTGCATCAGGCTGGAGATAGCCGAAACCCTCGATGCTGACGCTATGCATTCTGCCGAGGATCTCTCCAATCTGATGAATGGCTTTGTCCACGTTGGGCGTTCTCGCTGCTTTGAGCAGCACGTCAAGTGGTGTGCCTGGAACCTTTTCTTCGATACAGAACATGACAGTCGTCTCATCATACGTCGCCTGCTCGATGAGCAACACCTGGGGCGTTGGGACACCAGCTCGACGTGCGGCATCGAGTGCCCAGCGTTCAGCTTCGAAACGATGATTCGGTTTGCGTGAAATTCTCACGATTACGTGGTGATGGTTGGTCGTGGCCACTTCATAGACTTCGTTATCCTGCCCAAGAGCTACCCGGCTTATGTGCGCCATCGTACTTCCTGTTGCCCGACGGAGGAAATCCTGGATCAAACTGGCCGGTGTTGTCCACTGGTTGTGCCTTGTGTGAAGCCATTCATTTTTTAGGGAAGGGGTCTCTGCCATGTGTTTCTCCTCACAACAAGAAATGCTCCATGCAACCTCTCAAGACAACGTCTCTTGTGTTTCCTTGTGTGGGTGTTCCCCAGACCAGAGCCAACGCATTTCTTCACTCTCCACAAGCAGGTCTTGCAATGTCCCTTGTGCCTCAATCTTGCCGTCCTTTAAGAGGAGGATATGATCCGCCCTGCGCAATGCCGCATGACGATGTGAGACCACAAGAAAGGTGCTGTTTGTACGAGCAAAAAGCCGTTCCCACAAGAGACGCTCTGTTTCCACATCCAGCGCGCTTGAAAGATCATCAATGATGAAGATGTCTGGGTCGCGTATGAACATACGAGCAGCGGCTGTACGCTGGACCTGTCCGCCCGAAAGGCGAACTCCACGCGGACCAATCTGTGTCCCTACTCCCTCTGGTAGGGTTTGAAGATCCTGTTCCATCACGGCGGCTGAGAGAGCCTCTGCCAGGTCTGCATCTTTTGTGGCAAGACCAAGCAACACATTGTCGCGCAGCGTGTCGCTAAAGAGCCTGGGTACCTGTGGGGTGTAGGCGCTATATGGTGGAACGAAATGCGACGCCGCATCTTCTACTCTCTTCTCATTCCAGCTAACCTCCCCCGCCTCTTTCGGGAGTAACCCAAGCAATGTTCGTAACAATGTCGTCTTGCCCGCACCCATACGACCCGTCACAACGGTAAACGAGCCGTGTGGCAGGGAAAATGTCGCTTGCTCAATTCCATGTACCGTGCCTGGATGGTGATACGTGAGATTGTTGACAGCTATCCAGGCGAGTTTTTCTGTTGGATCGCGCTGCGGTGTTTTTTCTCTTCCCTGTGCTGGAGCATCCTTGAGCAGATCTGGATGATGCGCTGCAAGGGTGGTTGGTGGTGCGCCTTGCAGTAGGGCCACCAGACGTTCAAGCGAGACACACGCCTGCCGATATGCTGGCAGTACCTGACTGATCGAGGCAAGAATCCCTGGAACCCATTCCAGATAGAAGACAAACAACACAAATTCACCGATGGTCAATGTTCCCTGGTGAAGTGCGCTGGCGCCAAACAGCAGTATCAAACCTATCCCGAGTTCATGTGTTCCTCCGAAGATCGCGTCGACGGTCGACGTGAACAGCAGATCTTGGAGTGACGTGCGCTGGCGTTTACGACTTAACGCTGCCACATGCTCAATCACTCGTTCTTCTGCGCGTGCGACCTTGATGGCCAGAACCGCATTGAACATCTCGCCAAGCGCACCACTGACCTCGCCGGTTGCCTGCCGACTCTTGTGGCGATACTGCTCGATGCGCGGCCGTACCCATTTCGCTACGGTGATGATGATTGTCAGAGGCAGGAACACAAGGATGGTCAGCAACAGTGAAATCCTCGCCATCATCACCAGCGCAACGAGCGCAAAGACGCCTGCTCCAACGAGGTTGAACCACGACGCGAGGAGTTGGCAGAGCACGTTGACATCGTCACGGAAGCGATTGAGTATCTCTCCCGTTGAGAACGGTAGTACCTGTCCACCTGGGAAGGCAAGCAGGCGTTGGAAGAGATTGTGTTGCAGAAGTGAACTGGTAATGGAGTGGGTCACGGTGAGAAGTAATTCCCACCCGAGAATGTCGATGGCCCGTATGAACTCAGCCGTAAACAATAACGTCAGGATACCCCACACCTCCATCGCTTGTGGCGAGTGAGCTGACAGGGCATCGAAAAAGAGGCTCGGGAGGACTCCCAAGGGGATATAGAGCACCCAGCCCCCCACCACGATAAGGAGCAAGCAAAGATACATCCCCGTTTGAAAACGATACAGGTGCCAGGCAAGTTGCCACAGTTTCATGTTGTCTCCTCGCTTCTCCTCCCCTGGAAATTGTCAGGAAACGTGTTATTCTGCATCCAGGACGAAGTGTTCACGTGGGCTATAGTGAACCTTCTGTCCGTGTTCAATGAGCATCACGTCATCGACGTGCTTCAGAGCCGTTCGCCGATGCGCGATGATGATGCCCGTGCGACCATGGAAGAGGCCGCTCATCGCACGGTCGAGGAGCGCCTCAGTGACCGGATCGAGACGAGCAGAGGCTTCATCCAAAATCACCAGATCTGGATGTGCCAGAAACACCCGTGTCAGCGCGACCAGTTGTGCCTGTCCGGCGGAAAGATTGCCGCCCCCAGAGCGTAACATTGTGTCTAGCCCCTGCGGTAATTGTTCAGCCCAGTCCCACAAACCGAGCGTTTCAAGGGCCTGCCTCAGCGTGTGATCAGAGATTGTCTGGTCGAAAAACGTGAGATTGTCGCGTACACTGGCATGAAAGATCTGCACATCCTGGGTCACCATGGCCACGCGCGAGCGTAACACATCGATCTTGATCGTTTTGAGATCTATGCCATTCACCCGGACGCATCCTTTATCGGGATCATAAAAGCGTAACAGTAAGTGCGTGAGCGTTGTCTTCCCGCTCCCGGTGCGCCCGAGGATACCGAGTACCTTGCCCGACGGTAGGCGAAAGGAAAGATCACGAAGCACAGGCTCTCCTGCTTGATAGCCAAAGGAAACATCCTCAAAGGACACGGTCAGTGGCCCTGTTGGCACATATTCCAGCTCACCATCAGCAAGACGGGTGTTCGTTTGCAGAAGCTCATCTAAACGAGAGAGGCCTGCCACAGCTCGTTGGAAGTCGCCAAGCTGGTTGGTCATCTCGCGCAGCGGGTCCCAGAGTTGCATCGTGTAGGCAAAAATGAGGTACACTATCCCAAGCGTTAGCGCCCCATTGAGGTAGAGATAGCCATCGAGGCCAAGCGCGATGAGCATCCCGAGAATATACATGAGCATGCGTACACCTCTCACGGCCTGGCTGACCAGTTCTGCTCGCCTCTGGAGGCGAAACCGTTGGCGGAGAAAAACCGTAAGGCGCTGGGTGACATAGTGTACAGCTCCATTCGCGCGAATATCCTCTCTTCCGCTGAGCCGCTCTTCGAGAAAACCATACAGTTCTGCTTCGGTGTGGCGCGCCTGCACAAAATAGGGTGGAGGGAAGCGCGATATGTAGATATTGATGAGCAGATACAGCGCCGTGTACCCCAGCAGGGTCAGACCAATGCGCAGATCAATGTGCAATAAAACAAGCAACATTCCCACCGTCAAAAGGGTGCTGTTGATGAGCACAAGCACAAAACGCGACAGGAGATTGTTGAGCATGCTGACATCACCATCAACACGCTCAAGTAATTCACCAGGAGGGTGCTGATGATGAAAGCTCAGATCCAACCGGAGGCAATGGCGTGCGACATCAAGACGGAGGGCGTTTGTCGTGATCCACGCGAGTCGCTCCGCTGTATAGGTTTCGCCAACTCGCACACCGCGTGCGAGAAATGCAAGGCCGAGATACATCACCGCGAGCGCCAAGAGCTGCTCTGTTGGTTTCCCGCCCGTTGCAGCATCAATGAAGAGCCCAAGCATGAAGGGGGTCAGCAGTTGCAGCCCAATGGTGGCAAGTAAAAACAGTGCAAGCAAGCTGACCAGGCGCCATTGGGCTGCAAGATACTGCTTCCAAAGATGCCGAAAGCGGCGCAAAGCATGGGTTGACAGTAGCGTACCTGATGTGTGCATCGGCTCCCTCCTCAAGGTCATCAAGAGAAGCTTCAGTTCTTTCGCAAGCGTGTTGGATCTCGTGAGCAAGAACATGCAGTTTTTCTTGCTCACGAGATGTTTTGTCTTGATTGTAAGGAAGAGAACGGTTCCGTCACTTCGCCATGAACTCCAGGCACTGCCACTCCATAGCTGCCTGAAACAGGCAGTACATTTTCGGCCACCAATAATCGTGTGATGAGCCATTATTCGCATCCCAGACGAGCATGTAGAGCCATTCAATGAGACCGATTCGGTAATCGTCGAGCAACTCATCCCAGCTGTAGTGACGGACGCCGTGAGCAGTGAGCGTGTCGTAATAGTGCCGTAGAGCACGGACCTCTCGTTGCTCCTCATGACGCTGGGCAGGGGTCCAGAAGGTGGCAAGCATATTCGCAAGGTCCAGTGCTCCGATGTGCACTTCTGGTCCCTGCCAATCGATCAAGTAGGTGGCCCCAGGAAGGTGGCGCGGGCAGAGGAAATTCGAGAAGTAGGCGTCGCCATGCAGCAATGTTTGTTTGCTGCCTGTACGGAAGCGAGGCTCCAGGTGCTGTTCCCAGTAGCGAGGCATGTGAGCAAGCCATCGTTCATAGCCTGCACGCACCTCGACCGGCAGGGCTGCGCCTGCTTGACGTGTGACGAATTGCTCCCATGCCTGGGTGCGAGTCTGGATATAGCGGATTGCTGGAGCCTCTTGCGTCAGCCACATGCCGGCGCGTGCGACCTCGGTTGTGAGCAGAGGATGCTCCCACCAGAAGGCCTGAAGACGTGCAAGGGTCTCGATGGTGGCTTCGATATAGTCGGGACTGGGGACGCTCCCGCTCGTATCAATGGACTCATCGCGCGTCACAGGCTGGCGGTGCGTCTCTGAGAGATTATGAAGCAACAGATAGGAATTGCCGCTCTGCTCATCATAGGCTGCGGCGTAGCAGGGAGCGATCACCTGTGGATGATTGGGAAGTGCAGCGATGGTCTGATAGAAGCGCACCTCGCGCGCCTGCGCTTGTTTGCACCACTCTTCTTGTGTATTCTGTTTCAGGACAAGGTGCGTTGGCGCCTCTGGTGGTGCCTCAGGCGAATAGCGCAGTGAGAGGTAATTGGTGTGGGAATTAAAAGCGCCTGTTGATTGGATCTCAATGGCATGCACTTCGCCTTGGGTGAGAGCTCCCGAATGGCGCAGGATCTGTGTGAGCCAGGTCGGTGTTATCCCATCAATTTCGGTCGTTGCAAACAGTTCAACCATATGCCTCTTCTCCAAAGGATGTCATTCGATGACACAACACTGGCGAGCGTTCGCACATGAGGAGGCAGGCACAAGCATAGTAGGAATTTAGAAGGCATGGCAAAGAGGTGAAGCTGGGTGGCAGGGAAAAGCCATGCGTCATGTGCTCTGCATGTTCATGTACCAGCCACACCAGCAAATAGTTGCACGCCGATATATGCGTGCAAAAAGTCGCAAGAGAAATTTGTGAGTGACTTCGTGGTACACGATTAGCAAAGGCTCATGATCAGCAATTTCCCCCTTTTAGATCGGTACCTTCATTTTATGTTCTTTCTTCCATCTGTGTCAAGTCGATAATGCTTGAGATCCAAGGCCATCCCATCTCAATGAGAAGAAATGGGGGATGATTATTCCCAGCGAGCCATACGAATGAAATGAAGAGCAACGATGGTTGCGAGGTGTTGCACATACGTTTCTCTGCTCCAAGAGATCGAGAGCGCCATCTCTCCAAGGTATTCGTGCCTTGGGAGAGGTGCTTACGACTCCACTATCATGCTGCGAGCTGACCCTTCCATGAGCCCTCTCTCCATCATCACTTGTTTCAAATGGGTTGCGCAAGCGGGATACCATTGTGCATCATAGAGGCCAATGAGGGCATAGTAGTAGAGCCACGTCCAGAACATATAGAACCAATATCGCAACTCGAAGTCCTGATCCAGTGCGAGCATCTGCTGATAGGTCTCAAGGAGATGGTATCGCTTGCCCTGACTCTTGGTCAGGTGAATCAGATCGAGTTCATAGTCTGCCCATTCAGCATCGAGAGGATCAAGCAAACCAGTCACCTGGTAGGTTGAAGGATGAAAGAGCAGGTTGCCAAGACAATAATCGCTATGAATCAGCACGGCTTCTCTTTGACGATGGCCCAGAATCTCTTCTGCCCGATCAAGTGCGTGCTGAGCGACCTCCCGAATGAGAGCGGGGAGTGCCTCTTCGGGAGAGCGTGGGTGTTGGATCAGCTGATTGATGGCTCTGACCCGTTGACCGTAATAGTCCCACCAGGTCTCATAGGAGGGTCCATCGATAGGCCCATACCCATGGGGGCTACGAACAGCGTGGAGAGCGCGTTGGACCTCGATCATGTGACGCGCAACTTTATCACGCGCCTTCTCATCGAGCTCTCCAAGTTGCCGCCCCTCGACCCCAGGGAGATGTTCCATGAGCAAGACTTCATAGGAGGTATCTGGAGCGATATGCAGAGCATAGACGTGCGGGACAGGAACAGGAGCATATTTTCGTAATGCTTCAAGTTGTCGTTGTTCGGCGAGACCACGGCCTGGAAATTTATGTGCTTTGATGACGACCTGTCCGGGATCGCGGGTCATGTGGACCACATAAATAATCCCAAAAGCGCCTTCAGCCTTTTTGTGAACAGAAGTCACGTCGGCTGAAAAGGTTGTGTCGATGAAAGACCGCAACATTTCTTGATCGAGGCTAGGATCAGCCCGACTGGTGAGCCTCATGGTATGTCCTCCTCAGAGAAAAAGCGCCGAGAGGTGATAGAGTTGGCACCTCCCTTGTGAAGAGAAGCATACCTGTTTTCCTCTTTGAGCACAAGCATAGGGAAAAGAAGAGGTAACAAGGGGAAAGATAGCTTGCCACAGAGCGGGGGAATAAAAAGAAGATACTACCCATTTATCTGTCATATCCTATGACCCGCGTCATGAATTGGATGGGAGCAAAAGGGGAGAGCCATGAGGTGTGGTTTGAGTACCGATATGAATGTCAGGTAAGCATCTTTCGCTTGGCAGATGGTCAATACCCTCAAAATGGTTCTATCTCATTTTTTTGTGAGGCTGAGCGTATCCAATGTGCTCATTGCTTTTTCTGAGCATGGAAAGAAGAACTAAACCGCTGTTGCTGATGTGTTTTCACTACAAGTGGGATAGTTCTCACACTTGAGCAGGTCTAGCTCTCCAATGGAAGCATTTACCTCTAGCAGAGCGGTGACTCGGTTATGGCATGTCCTTAGCTCTGGAAGAGCGTGGACTCTTTCGCCAAGCGGCGGAGCGCTGCGCTTCAAAGCACACACCAAACGGAAAACACACACTCGCAATACCAGCCGGCGATGAGCCAGAAGGGAAAGAGAAACAGACTCGGATGTGGCCGGAGGGTGATACTCACCCGCTCTCCGTGTGGTAAATTAGGGGAGAGAAGAGCAAGAATGCAGCTTGTATGTTTTCCAAGGAGCGCACTCAATGATTACTATTCGTCCTGCACATGCAGATGATCTCGCCCAGGCATTCGAAATTTTTTACGAAAATGAAATTCATGGTGAATCTTCTCCCCCTCCTCTGCCTGATGCTCGACCAGCGACACTGGCACATATCTTGCGAACCGGGATAGTATACGTTGCTGAGGACAATGGTCACATGCTTGCCTTCGCCGCTGCGATGACGCGTGGCAAGGTGACCTATCTGACCGACCTCTTTGTGCGTCCCGACCAGCAGTCGTCTCGCCTCGGGCAGACGCTCCTCCGCTCAGTCCTGTCATCCTCGCCAGATGGAGTACGCTGCACACAGAGTTCGACTGATCCGCGTGCGCTCGCCCTCTATATTCGCTCGGGGATGCACCCACAATGGCCTAATTTTTGCCTGCGTTTGGAGAAAGACGCGTTAGGTGAACAATGGCCGACCGATTTGAAGGTTGTGGAAGCTCATCCAGGTGATCCGGAATTGGTAGAATGGGATGCCCAGGTAAGTGGCCGCCACCGTCCACAGGATCACGCCTACTGGATCAGCGAGCAGGAGGCAATGCCGCTCTGGTTTCAGCACAATGGGGTGACCATCGGCTATGGTTATGTTCGCTTGGGAGCTGGTACCCTCTGGTTTCCCGAGGCATGTACCCTTGGCCCTATCGGCGCGCGGACACCAGCAGACGCTGTACGCTGTGTGCTGGCGGCGGTTGATTGGGCGCGTCAACGAGCGGCTATTCTGCGGATTGATGTTCCTGGTCCGCATCCTTCTCTGGCACTGCTGCTGAAAGCAGGTTTTCGCATCACCTACGTTGAAACATTTGTTTCCAATGCATCTACACCCTTTTTTGACTCGCAATGCTATATTGCTTCGGGTTCAGAGCTGCTCTGAGACCAATCCACCATCGAGAGTGGAAGGTTGAGTTGAAGAAAGTTGGTGAAAAACGCACATGTTTAGCATCACCAGCCAGGCAAATCGAGTTTCTGGCATAGCCTGTCATACCTCCTGGCGTCCTCCCCGCAATTGCCATGAGGTCTACGCCGAGGATGATACGCGGATACCGGACTTCACGGTGGGACTGTAGACGATGTATTCGTGGATGGCAAGAGGCCGGCGGAGATCGACGACACATCAAAGGAGGATAGATTTCTTCGTTCCTTACACTTCCCTCTGCCGGTCTCTCAGCCGTGAAGAGGTTTGCGCACATCAAGGTGCATCAGTGCTCATATCGGAGGACAAATGCTTCCATGGGAAGGCCAGACCTGTTAGGTGTGAGGGCATTGACCAGGTGTTTCGCTTGCTACGCCGCTTCAAAATATTGTGGGGAAGAATCAAGCCTGTGGGCATGGGAGCACCACAGAAAGCGCTTGCTGAGGGCCAGCTTCACTTTTGCCTTACTTCCCTCCTTGCTTGAGGTTTCCTCCAAGGTGCTTCGACATGACCTGCTGCAACAGGGATGCCATAGCATGGGAGAGCGGCACCTGTTGGCTTAGGTGTTGCTCTCCCACTTGGGGGAAGTGCTCGGGCTTCCTCTGGCTGATCTTTTCCCCTCCATTCTCCTTCTGTTAATTCTGGATGTTTTTTCTGTCAAAAACGAACGCCTCTCCTGCTTCAATGCTTTGCTCACATCTGTTGCCCTGGTGCGCGTTTGATGGAGCAATCAAGTATGTGCCATTATGAAAGCATGGCAAGACGCATTTCAATTGCCAGACGAGGCGAGGACGGAACAGACCCACCAGCAGCAACAACCTGAGGCATCAATGCTTCCATCTCATCGCATACAGCACGAAGCGCCAATATCTGTTCTTCTAAGGTGACGTACAGTTGAGAAGGACGCTTTTGAAAAGGAAGCACCTCTCCCTGAAGTGCGGCTTGCACCTCACGCACATTTCGTTGAAGACCTAACAGCCCATTGTGGAAACCAATCAGGTCATGCCTGGCCAGAAGTGGAAGAATACTCGCTGCGATCATCCAGAAGAAGCCTGTTGTCACAGAGGCATCCTCAATGCACCTCTGAGAAGATATTGGCTCGAGAGGAGGGGGCTCAGGAATTCCAACTTTATCAAAAAGAGGGAACGATGGATGTTCTTGATGCGCGAGATGGTGGGGGATGAGCATCCAATCGACATTGATGGCTGATTCTTGGTATAACACGTAGGTAAACGTCCCACCAAGCGTATTGTTACTGTGGGCTTCAAAAAGAACCGACGGCGTTCCAAATTGTTGAAACAGCGCCAGTCTCTCTTCAGTAGTTCTCGCACCATATGGCCAAGGCGTTGCGCAGAGTGTTTCACTGTATGCTTCAGCAACCACAACATGGAGGTCGAGATCGCTCAACGCATCCTGCTCACCTCGACCAAAACTGCCAGCTAACCAAGCTGCGACAAAACGTTCATCCTTCTCTAAAACCGTGGCAATATGTTTCAGAAGCTCAGTTCGATGCTGAAGAGAAAGAGCTCTGTGATGAGACATAAGCAATCTCCTCATATTTTTATCCTGTGATTCGCCAAGAGCGGCGGGAAATACGTTACCAGAGGTGCATACTGGTCGCATGCTGACAAACCTCAGGTCTATTTCTTTCTGGTCAATAAGACCGAGAGTGATTTGCAATCATCATATTTCTGAGAGAAGTGCGTTCTCTCCTGCGGGAACGTGTGCATGAGCTGAGAAACGAGGCTCTCGGCATCATTCTCTCCTGAGGTGGGTCAACGATCACTTGCCCTCTCTTTCACCCCACTCACTGGTTCCTTGCCCACAAGGGCGACCAATCGATCTGCGAATGAGCCGCGATGGGAAACGGAGTGATGATATCCGTTAAACTCGGCATACTGGACCTCATACCCTTTGAGGCGCAACACATCACGCAGATGCCGATTGCAGCCCACCATGTAGATCCATCCCACATCCTCCTTTAAACCAACCTCCAGAGAGAAACGAAGAGGGAGGCGAGGGCTAGCGATAAATTGTTGAATGATCCACTCTTGCTGAATATCGTCCTCAGGATCCTTCTCCCACCAGAACGAGCCAGACTGCGAAAGCACATTGCCAAAAGTTCCTGAGGCGCGTAACCCTGCGAACGCGGCTGCCAATCCGCCATAGCTACAGCCACCAACTATCGTCTGGGCGGGATCAGCAGTGACATGATAGTGTTCATGCATCCACGGCATCAGCTCCTGAACGAGAAAATCGACAAAGGGTTGGTAGCAGACTAGCTCACGGTTACGCGTCTCATCATCTGGGTGATCAAGGAAGACCGTAACCAATGGAGGGATTTTCCCTTCTCGCACAAGATTGTCCAGAATGGTCGGTGTTGGAATGAGGTCTAGGTAGGTCCAGCCATCAAAGAGGAGCAAGAGACGGTAGGATTCGCCTGTCTGGGTGTACTCGGCAGGCGTATACACCCAGACGCGGCGCTCATTGCCAAGAATATGGCTGTGTAACCGATGGGCATGCAGTTGGCCCTTTGCTCCGTCAGGGGAAGGTACAATCCAGGTCTGAGCAGGAGCATGGGGCAATTCCAGAATGGAGAAGATGACCTCCTGCGAATCAGGTTTTTCTTCGTCTCTGTGAGCCACAAATTGCTTGGGGTTGAGCGGATCAGGGAGAAAACGGGTGCCGAACCCGCCCTGTGCCTGATTAGTCAAAGCATCATTGATGGAGAAGGTGTAAACTCCACGCACATCCATTTGGAGACGGTAGGTTTTGTACCAGAGATCGGTATCTAACAAGCGTGTCATCTGATGCTCTTCGGGATGGTCTACTCCTGCTGGTCCGCCCCAGATCACGACGTTGTGTGTGTCTCCACTGTCTCTCCAGAGAAACGTGACCAGAGCGTGCTTCTCATCTCCTTCAATGGTTTCTATCAGCGGTGCTCCATGGGCAAGAATATCTTGCCAGAAACGGTCAAGAGCGGTGGAATTCCCTCGTGTGAGTGCTTGTTGTACAGCGTGTATGCGCGGACTTTCAGGGAAGCGTTGTGATTCCATAGATACCTTTTCTTCGAAAAGAGATGATGTTCTTTTCGTCCTTTCAACATGTATCTGTGTAACACCGGAAACGGCCATATCATGCTGATGCGTGAGCACGCGTAGGCGCGCACCAAGATGCAAAGGGAAATCGTTTTTAGGATGGCGAGCAGAGGCAATACAATAGTGGAGAGAAAATGGACCTCACACTCATGTCTCACCAAAACTACACATGCACACAGGCAAGCGACTGGGAACATCTCCTACACAAGGACGCGGGCTTCCTGACAATCAGGAAGATAGCAGTGCTTGAGAGAGGAGCGGTTTCCTGCTTTTTTCACCAGCATTGTGGTTGAGCATGTATTAGTAGTGGTTAGGCATACGTGCTTTTGGCCTCCTTGAGGAGATATCTGTCTCTTGAGCATAAAGTACGCTTGCTCTTTTGTCAAGTTTTTCTTACGAGAACGATAAAAATTGTGGCAATGTCCTTGAAACTGCGCCACATGTCCCTGAATGTATGGTATGCTAGCCGCAAACATTCCTGCGTTGTTCAAGATGGCGTTGCACTATTGTCTCTGTTGAGCGAAGCGATGATGTGATGGCTACGTCTATCCCTTGAACGTCGATACGCCGTGGATCTCAAGATGAGAAGAAGCGCTCTTTCTTCGCTCTAGATTGGATGAGAACGATGATTTCGCAAAGTATTACCCAAAAAAGGATGTTTCTTTTCCCTCTGTCTCCTTGTAGACAAGCGAGTAGTTGGAACTGGGTGATGTATTACTGACGAACCAAGAGCGTAGGCTCTGACAGAGGGCACAGGAGGTAACAGCCCCTGATGCTCCCTGATAGTGGATTGGTTTCAAAGTAATATCTTCATCTCGGTACAACTTCTGTTTCTTGGCTGATCCTCGCCCTTTGGGGCGACTGGATCTTTTTGTGTTGCCTCCAACGTCCATATGGTCGTGCCCCTCCATTCCTTTTTCTTTCCATTTGGCGAATTTGTACATTTCCCATGCAAAAAGAAAAAGGAAAAAAGGATGTCTTCATTTTCAGATGTTCAAGCGAATGATCGCAAAGCCAAGCAAGAGAGAGGCGTATCTGCTAAACGCCAGCTCCCTCTTGCAACACTGCTCGTAGAGCAAGGGTTCTTTGGACACATTGAAGAGGCACGCCGATGGACCATGGCTGGAAAGGTTGTGGTGAACAACCAGCGTTTGGACAAACCAGGGATGCTTGTTCCTCGTGATGCCCATGTTCACGTGCGTGGAAGATCTCGTTACGCAAGTCGAGCTGGATACAAATTGGAAGCCGCCTTGGATGCATTTGGAGTTGATGCTGTCGGGCAGGTCGCTCTTGACTGTGGCGCTTCTACGGGAGGCTTTACTGATTGCCTTTTACAACGAGGAGCCACATTGGTCTATGCTGTTGATGTCGGCTATGGTCAGCTCCTTGGTCGTCTCCGCATTGATTCTCGTGTGCGAAATTTCGAGCGAACCAATCTCAGTGATCTGACAGTGGATAGGCTACTTCCTCCACCGACGCTGATCACACTGGATCTTTCGTACCTTTCTCTCACCAAAGCATTGCCTGTTGCAACCGCATTGCTTGCACCCAAAGGGCAGATTTTGGTTCTCGTGAAGCCACTCTTCGAGGTTGAGAGTGCCGATGCGAGGAGAACTGGACACATTGACGATGTGACATTGCTGCTTGAAGCGCTGCAACAGGTCGTGGAAGCAGGAAGGACGTGCGGTCTGAGTCTCCAGGGGATAGTGAAGCTGGCACTTACACCTCGCCATGGTGTGCACGAATTCTTTGCTTCCTTTGCTCGCTGTCCCGGTGTGGTTGATTGGCAGTTTGAGGCGCAAACACTGCTTGAGATTATTCAGGGAACAGGTGTTGGCGTAACTCAAGAAGAATAATTGGATTTTCATTGCCATGACTCATCCCGAATTTTGAGGGATGAAGAAAAAAGGACGAGGGTCAGAGGCATGCCAGAGAGCGCTGATGGCCCAGCGAAGTCGATAAAGCGGTACTGCCACCTGGCGGTACCGCTTGCCTGTACGGTGACACCAGTGGCGCAGAAGCCATTGGCGCAAGTCGAGGAGGAAAGGATGCATCAAGGAGAGGAGAAAAACATAGGCTAAAGTGACCATTAAGAGCAATTTGCGTCGATTCTCCCCCTTCCAAACACGAGGACTTTCCATACCCAATTCGCATTTGTTGTACCGAAAAGTCTGTTCAATGGTACAATCACAAATGACAGTGCGACACGAGGTTGCACGAATTGAGTGAGGCGAAAGCCTTCAGGCAGTGTCCAGGCCTGTCCTCACCTCTCTCTGCGTCACTGGTAACGGTGGGGTGGAAAGCGAGGGGGAATGCCGAAGGGAGCCTCAAACCACAAGAGGCAACCGGGCTAGAGGAAAACCGGACGGGAGAACGCAAGTGAATCTCTGATGAGGCTGCGTTATGTGAGGTCATCGAAAGTGGTTGAAACGATGATGATGGGAATATTGGGAAGCCGTGCTGTCAATCGGCTTTGAGGACACCCACTCCCCGCAGTATAGGAGACACCCACCCCGGTTGCATCTCAATCGCGCAGAACGTGAAAACCCCAATAAGGTCTCAAAAGACCAGCAATCTCTTGAGTAAGCTGACCGTAAGGGAAGCCGAATGCCTTAGTGGGAACAGGAAGGATCAAGAAGCGAAGGCTGCTCGCCGAAAGACAACAGAAATCCATAACTGGGCAGATAGGGCCGACAACGGAGATACCCACGCTGAAAGGCGGCTGACGTGATCCTGGTACACCACCCAAAGAACGATGTGAAGGAACTCATCAAGGAAAAAGTTAGATGCAAGCACACACACGCTTAGCAAACGGAACCGAGACGCAGACCGAATGGAACGCCATTGACTGGCGCAAAGCCAATCGGACTGTTCGTAACCTGAGACAGCGTATCTTTCGGGCAACACAAGAGGGGAACTTGAAAAAGGTCCACTCGCTCCAAAAACTCATGTTGAAAAGCTACTCCAATCGACTCGTGAGCGTCCGACGAGTCACGCAGATGAACGCTGGGAGAAAAACGCCTGGAATGGATAAACTGGTCATCAAAACACCAGAAGCCCGTGGAAAAATGGTCGATCTGCTCGCTCATTACACCATATGGAAAGCCAAACCAGTGCGACGGATGGTATTGTCAACTTAAGCAAAATTGTAGAGCTTAAGCAAAAGAAACAGATCCCAAAGTGGGGATGATGGCCTTTTTCTGACCGTGTTTTCTGGAAAATCTTGGCGAATGTGGCATCAATGTGGTGAAAGCTCATCAACAAAAAATTTTTAAGTTGACAATGCCCTTTTATCAAGCCGGAGAATGCAACCGGTGCAGGACTGGCTTCCCATGTCAATCCCACAAACATACGTGATCGACATTTCCTCAGGAGAGAATGTCGCTGCCACCATTTTCATCACACACCTGCTTTCTGGTGCTCTCTCCATTTCTCGTCTTCGTTATCTTCTTCGACGCAACATGCGCGATTGTTGGCAGCGAGAAACCCAACCAATCAGAGCGAGCGTCAGCTCATGCTGGATCGGCAATCTCACCAGGCATTTCTCTTCTCAGAAACAGCCTGGCTGTTGCGACAAGCCTCATAGACCCTTGACCCTGATGAGTGGGGAGCCGTCTACGTAAGGAGGTCACAGTGTCACACAGGCCTCAAGCGCTAACCCTGGCTCTCCCGCTACCTCCGTCATTGTACTCCTTGAGTGAGTTGCTATCTTGGATCCTTCTGCCAATTATTATATGAGCTCTACCCCAAAATGTATCGCCAGCAAGGCGCTCCAGCAGAGATTTTCAACGAGTGCTGGAGCCAGATCCATAAGGCTCGCTATGCCCTACCGGCTCCCGAAACTATCAATTTCTACGTCCAGCCCGGCGACGGACACGACGACTTTCTCATCTCACTGGCCCTCTGCGGCCAAGCCCTCACCGGCATGATCCAACCGGCCGCCGCGCAGTTCATCCGCTCACGGCGGGATTATGAAGAAGAGAGCAGGCATTGATCTCTCTGTACTACATGTGTTTGTTCATGCCTATATATATTAGAGTGACAACCGGCGAGGATATTGATGAGGTCTATCGCCGTTATTCGTATAAATATGCGCGTTCACAAAGATAAAGGTAGAACTCCCTTAACTAGTTGATGAGTAAAAATTGTCCAGACTTGACCGTAAATACCGTAAATACTTCGAGTAGGATTTGGCTCATCCACTAGTTATGGTGGCTCTACCGGACGTACTATAGAGAATGCGTACTACCCATGATTTATCTGGGGAGAGCAAACATGAAACCCTATCATTCAATTTTTCGCGAAGAGGCTATAGAGGAATATATACAAAAACGAGAAAGGGATATTCTTCCTCGTTTTCTTTCCCCCTCCCTTATTCTCCTCTTATATGTACTGCTCTGCCTCCTTCTTATTACCGGCTTTCTAATATCATACAGAGAGATCCCCATATTTGCTGCTGGATCAGGAATTATTCTTCCTGGGGAATCAGCCAATGTTTTCAAAGACAACACAGCGGTTATCATGGTATTTCTCCCGGCACAGTATGCTGCTCAGATTCGCGTCGATGCATATGCACAATTGGAGGTAATGCCAACAGGACAACAGTTTACTGGTACGATAAAGCACATTGAAGCAGGCTCTATCGGCCTGGATGAGGCGCGCAAACGCTATCGGCTGAATGACAGAGCAGCGCAAAGCATAGCGCAATCTTCTGTTGCGGCAACAATTCTTCCGGCAGCGGTACATCCGGCTCATTTGTCCGCCGGTGATCCGGTGAGCGCGCAGGTGCAAATTGGTTCGCAGCGGTTACTATCGCTCTTTTCAGGCCGGTAAGATGAATTCAATAAAGGGGACTCTGAATATGTTGCGACGCAGGGTACCAGAGATTATACAGGTGAGCGATGTGGAGTGTGGCGCGGCCTGTCTGGCCATGATTCTTGCATATTATGGCCGCAAGACAAGCGTATCAGAGATACGCGAAAACTCTGGTGTGTGTCGGGACGGCCTTTCAGCGTGGAGTATCGTTCAAGCCGCTCGTGGTTATGGGCTGAAGGTGAGAGCCATATCATCACCAGGTATCGATTTTCGTTTTGTGAGCTTACCTGCCATTGTCCACTGGCAATTTAACCATTTCCTGGTCGTTGAGCGCTGGTCTCCATCCTTCGTTGATGTGGTTGATCCTGCTACCGGAAGAAAACGTCTGACGGCACAGGAATTCAATAAAGGTTTCACGGGCATAATCATTATGCTTGAGCCAGGTGTGCAGTTTGATCCTCATACAACTGCGCCGGTGATATCCTTACGAAAATATCTTGTACAATACGTCAAGCGGTCCCCTCTGGTGTTTCTGCAAATCATTGGGGCGTCTTTCCTTCTGCAGGCCTTTGGACTGGTTATTCCATTGCTCACGAAAGTGATTGTAGACCGGATTGTGCCCTATCGAATGGTCAATATCATCTCTCTTTTAGGTATTGGTCTGCTTGTTGTCCTGCTCTCTCAACTAGTAACGACACTCATCCGTTCATCGCTCCTGGTCTATTTACAGGCGCGTATTGATGCGTCTATCATGTCAAGTTTTTTTGAACATCTGCTCACGCTCCCCCTGCGCTTCTTCCAGCAGCGTTCGAGTGGAGACATTTTAACGCGTGTGGCGAGTAATAACGTCATTCGCGATCTTATTAGCAATCAATTGATTTCGACAATTATAGATGGAGGGATCGTCATTACCTATTTGTTCATTCTATTCTCGCAATCCTTCCTATTCAGCATCATGGCGATCTCGATTGGTCTGCTCCAGATTTGCCTGTTGTTGGGAACATATGGGCCTATTCGCCGGCTCACCAGCCGCGAATTAGAGACCATAGGAATATCTCAAGGATACGTGGCGGAGATGTTAGCAGGTATGACCACGCTCAAGGCCGCTGGAGCGGAACAAAAAGCATTTCAGCGCTGGTACAATCTGTTTTTTAATCAGCTCAATACATCTGTGCGCCTGCACTACCTCACAAGCTTCATTACCTTGTCTGTGGGTATTCTCAATACACTTGCGCCTCTCGCATTATTATGGGTAGGAGCAATTGAAGTACTGAACGGTAGCATGCAGGTAGGGACAATGCTTGCATTAAGTGCGCTAACCACAGCATTCCTGACTCCATTTGCATCTTTAGTGAGCAGTGGACAATTATTGCAAACAGTCCGCTCCCATCTCGAACGGCTCTCTGATGTAATAGAAGCCCACCCGGAGCAGGATGTAAAAAAGGTAAAGCATCCGCCTCGCCTAACGGGACAAATTACGCTCAAGCATGTGAGTTTTCGATATAACTCCACTGATGCCGCTGTTCTTCAAAATATAAACCTGCAAATTGAGCCGGGACAAAAGATCGCTATCGTTGGGCGAACGGGATCGGGGAAAAGCACGCTGGGCAAGCTGTTATTGGGGCTCTGCCTACCAACGGAAGGAGAGATTCTCTATGATGGTATCTCACTACGCAGCCTCAATTATCAAGCAGTACGGATGCAATTTGGTGCTGTGATGCAAGACGCACACATTTTTAGTGGGACGATCTGGCAAAATATTACGTTCAACCATCCCGATATTGGTCTGGAGCAGGTCATCAAGGCGGCACAAATGGCCGCTCTGCATGATGATATTATGCAGATGCCGATGGGCTATGAGACAGCAGTTGCTGAAGGTGGCGGAGCACTCTCCGGTGGGCAACGCCAGCGACTCGCTATCGCGTGTGCTCTGGCTCACGAGCCAGTTGTCCTCTTGCTTGATGAAGCGACCAGCTCGCTGGATGTCGTTACAGAACGTATCATTGCGCAAAACCTCAGAGATTTGCAGTGTGCACAAATCATCATCGCGCACCGCCTCAGTACTATCCGTAACGCCGATTGTATTGTCGTTCTTGATGAAGGGCGGATTGTGGAGTGCGGCTCACACGAAGAATTGCTCAGGAAAAAGGGGCATTACGAGAGATTGATGCAAAGCCAGCTCGCCAGCAGTGAGTTGAAGGTAATTGATGCGCATCAATTTGAGTGATACATACTTCTCAGGGAAAACCTGTATATTAGGCTTTAAGTCACTAAATATCTATATGCAGGTAATTTGCTTAAGATTGACAAAATAAAATTGTAATGATATACATATGCAATCATAGTGCAAGTATAGAAACGAATGTTTGATGAATTTGATAGATTTATAGTATATTTATAGTAAAAAAGGATTGGAGGGAAGAAAACATGAAAAAACAATGCGGCCGAAAAAATCAAGCGTTATGGCAGACTCCGGCATGGTATACTGCATTATCCCTCACTGAGCGTTGTGTTCGGGGGCAGGGGCGTCCGCAAGATACACTTACTGAAGAACATCTCGATAAAGCCACGCAGCGCTTGAACGCCTGGAAAGCGCAATCTCCTTTCGACCATGGCACGTTTTTCGCGGATCGCCTGACCAGCGACTCTCTGACTGAAGAGGATCTTCTCGCTTTCCTCGCGGAATCTGCCGCCGAGATAAAGGCTCGTACTCCATCTGTTCCCGATTGGCTGAACGCGCTCATAGAAGCATTTTCAGAAGCAGATGATGGCGATCAGATACTGCCCGTTTCCCAGGAAATTCTGAAAAATCATCCTCTGGGACCATATATGCAAACGATCAACCCGCTCTTACTCTCTGGCTTCACTTCCCTGCAAAAAGGCATACAAAAGTTACAACAACGTTATGCGTTTCTGCCATTTGATGAAAAACAAGTTAGTGAAAGATTTTTAAAAAATATTATCCCTCAACTCCTTTTCCAAATAGGAAAAACAATGGTTCTGGAAATGCACGTTGCGCGTGTTCAGGGGCATTTGCAGGGAGAGACGCCTGAAGAGCGGTTTATGGATTTTATACGGCAACTTTGCCAGGAAGAGAAGATAGTAACTCTGTTCGCGGAATATCCTGTCCTGGCACGTCTGCTCATAACTACCATTAACCGCTGGACGCATTACGCCATCGAAATACTCGATCATCTTTGCGCCGATTGGTCGGATATCTGTCGCGTATTTACACCGGGAGGCGATCCGGGGCTGCTGGTTGATATGCAGGGGGGAGTCGGCGATTTACATCGCGGAGGACGCAGCGTCCATATCTTGAGATTTAGCTCAGGATTGCAACTGCTCTACAAGCCAAAACCTTTAGCGATAGATAAACACTTTCAAGAACTGCTGGCATGGTTGAACGAACACGGCGCGCAGCCACCTTTCCGCGTTCTGAAATTGCTCGCTCGCGGCGATTATGGATGGTCTGAATTTGTCGAGGCGGTTGCCTGCACATCCCAGGCTGAGATTGTTCGTTTTTACGAGCGCCAGGGAGAGTATCTCGCTTTACTCTACACACTTAATGCGACTGACCTGCATATTGAGAATGTGATTGCTTCTGGTGAACATCCTATGCCCGTTGATCTTGAGACTCTTCTTCTTCCACGCCTTGCTGAAAGTGATGCGACTCCACGCATCGATTTCGCTGCTCGCTTGATGAATCAATCTGTCCTGGAAGTGGGCCTGTTGCCACAATGGACGTGGGCAAGCGAGAATTCCCCCGGTGTGGATCTTAGCGGGTTAGGGGGACAGGCAGGACAGATCATGCCCCATCCCTTGCCAGCCTGGGATGAAATAAGGACTGAGCAGATGCATCTCACTCTGCGACAGGCAGAAATGTGGACAGGCCAGAATCGACCACAGCTGAACGGTCAGGATGTCAATGTTCTGGATTATCGCAGTGACATTATTACAGGTTTTACACGTATGTATCGGCTGTTGATGAATGTGCGTGAGGCCTTCCTTACCGAACAATTGCCACGCTTTGCTCACGATGAGATACGTATACTCCTGCGTTCGACACACTTTTATACCTTGCTCCTGGCTGCCAGTTTCCACCCTGATCTTTTGCGCGATGGACTTGAGCGAGACCGCTTCTTCGATCGCTTATGGCAAGGAGTAGAGCAGTGGTCCGACCTCTCTAAAGTTATCCCTGCGGAACGGCGCGAACTGCTCGAAGGAGATATTCCCCTGTTTACAACGTTTCCTGACAGTCACACGCTTTTTTCATCTGATAGGGAGCCCCTGTTTGATCTGTTCGATACAACCGGCCTGGATCAGATGCGGAAGCGGATCGAACACCTGAATGAGCAGGATCTTGCCCAACAGGTCTGGATCATTGCGACTTCACTTGCTGTCCCCCAGATGGGCTTTGAAGGACTCGTTGAGAAATCCCTGTCGCTGCATCCAATACACCAGCCTGCCACCCGCGAGCGTATGATTGCTCTGGCGAAGACCATAGGAGCACGCCTGGAAGACCTGGCTTTGCAGGAGGACGAAATGGTTTCCTGGTTAGGTGTGAACCTTTTCCGCGAAAAGGCATGGGGTCTTTTCCCCGCGGGGACAGATTTGTACGATGGAATCGGCGGTATCACCCTTTTTCTGGCCTACCTTGGTGCTGTTACCAGCGAAGCCCGCTTTACATCCCTGGCGAAACGTGCGCTTACCACCGTTCGTGCACAGGTCGCGGCGCTCTGTGAACAGATCGATGGTCAGAAGGATGATTCTTTTAATATGGGTGTTGGAGTCTTTGAGGGATGGTCTTCTTCTCTCTATCTGCTCACTCACCTGAGCGTTCTCTGGAATGAGCCTGCACTCATTCGTGAAGCAGAGAAACTGCTCGAATATCTGCCAGCGCTCATTGCTAAAGATGAGCACCCGGACATTCTCACTGGTTCGGCGGGCTGTATCCTGAGTTTGTTGAGTCTCTATGCAGTCCACTCGTCTCCCCGCGTGCTGGAAATAGCTCTCCAATGTGGCGATCATTTACGTGCCATCGCGCAGGCCATGCCCGTAGGAACGGGCTGGGTGATCGATAAAGAGGAGCAGCCGCTGGGTGGCTTTTCGCATGGCAGCACCGGCATTGCCATGAGTCTGCTCAAACTGGCAGGTGTGAGCGGGGAAGAGCGTTTCCGGCAAACAGCATTGAGTGCGCTGGCGTATGATCGCAGCCTGTTTCTTCCTGCTCAACAAAACTGGGCTGATGTGCGTAAGCCAACTTCAAAGACAAGGCAATCCGACACCATGGCGACGGGACCACTCCAGAAATGTATGGTCGCCTGGTGTCATGGTGCGTCTGGCATCGGACTGGGACGTTTGGGGGCATTGGAGTACATGGACGATGAGCAAGTTCGAGAAGAAATAGACATTGCTTTGAATACGACGATGACGCAGGGGCTGGATAGCAATCATTCGCTCTGTCATGGATCTCTGGGAAATGCAGAACTCCTTCTGACCGCAGCACGCCTGCTCAATCGGCAGGAAGATCATGAGCGGTTAGAGCAAGCTATAGCCACGATTCTGGGTAGCATTGACGCGGAAGCTTGGGTGACAGGCGTTCCGCTTGGCGTAGAGGTACCAGGTTTAATGACCGGCCTGGCTGGCATGGGATATGAACTACTCAGATTGGCGGAACCTGAGAAAGTACCCTCGGTGCTGTTAGTGGCTCCTCCTGTTGTGCAAGACAAAGAGTGAAGGATGCATAGGCGGGAAGAGAAGATTTCCGACTTTGTGTTGCGTTGATGGTGTGTTTTAATCGTTTGCTGAACAATACACAGCTTCGATAGGTTAAGAAAGGATACGCGGTAAAATGGGAAAGTTCCTCTTCATTGGTAGTACCATGATGCTGCAACTGTCTCTGCTCGCTGGCTTCCTCTTCGCTGGTCCGGCGCAGGTCTCGGCGATGATCGCGCCGCATGCGCCTGCTGCACCGGCAGGCGAGCGGTATTGCCCCCTTTTCCTGAGCGACCTGGCCAACCGCCTGAATGTTTCGGTGGAGACATTTGAGCAGTATAAACTGGCTGCAGTAAAAGATATCCTGCTTCTCCAGTTGAAAGAGGGTGTATTGACCCAGGCCCAGGTTGATACGTTTACCGCGAACGCAACAATAGCTGCCGTGCAGGCGCGATGTGAGTGGTAAGCGTGATAGAGCAGGAGCAGAAAGGAGATTTCACATGAACATTGACATCATTCGTGCGTGGAAGGATCGTAGTTATCGTGAGAGTTTAAGCGCCGCAGAGCAAGCTCTGCTGCCGGAGAACCCAGTTGGCCAGTTTGAACTGAGCGATGAGGAACTAAAGGAGGTCAGTGGAGCCCAGGCGCAAACTGGAGTGAGGAGTCTGGAGTATGTCGCTTGTTGGCACAACCCGTATATCAGGTCAGCATCAGCTTATTATTGTAACGTAGTATCAGTACCAGCTAATTATTGTAACACAAGGGGGCCTGGGGCAGGACCCTGCTGAGATTCTGGAGGTTTCGTACTATTCCGCAGCGGGCGAGAAGCCTTTCGGTCTCTTGCCCACTTCAGAACGTTCCCTGATAAACCCTTGAGCGAAAAGCGTGGTGAATCCAGTTGTATGACATCGGGGAAGGGCGATAATCGGCTCTTCCCCTTTGCCTTTTCCTCCTAATCTATCATGGACGTTTCTCTGCCTCAGTGTACTAAGAGCTTATCCGAAAACCATGTGATAGAATACCAGGCAAAAACGAATCAAGGAGAGGCAGATGGCAAGGACGCGCGGTATTGTCAACTTGGTCACATACCTGAACAATGTGTTAGAATAGAGTCATGAAAACAATCCTGACCTCTCAGGACTACAAAGGCTATCGCTTCCCATCGGAGATTATCAGCCACGCAGTATGGCTCTATTTCCGCTTCTCGCTCAGTTTTCGCGATGTTGAGGAACTGCTGGCACAACGCGGAATCGTCGTGAGCTTTGAAACAGTGCGTCAGTGGTGCCTCAAATTCGGTCAGACCTACGGCAATGAACTGCGGCGTCGCCGCCCTCGCTGTGGTGACAAATGGCATATGGACGAGGTATACCTCACCATTGGTGGGAAGAGACAGTACCTGTGGCGAGCCGTCGATCAGCATGGCAATGTGTTGGATATCCTCGTGCAGAGTCGGCGCAACAAAAAAGCGGCCAAACGCTTCTTTCGCAAGCTGCTCAAAGGACTCCAATACGTTCCGCGAGTCATCATCACCGACAAACTGGCGAGCTATGCTGCCGCCAAGAAAGACATCATGCCAGGCGTCGAGCATCGCCAGCACAAGGGCTTGAATAACCAAGCGGAGAACTCGCACCAGCCAACACGGCAACGTGAACGTACGATGCGCCGTTTCAAATCCCCTGGTCACGCGCAACGCTTTCTCTCTGCTTTTGGTTTGATCTCTGATCATTTTCGTCCCAAACGACATCGTTTCCAGGCCGGGGAGTATCGTACCATCATGCAGGAACGATTCCAGATATGGAATGAGGTAATTGGAAGGGAAACAGTCGCATAAGGCCGAATCTGCCTCCTTGATACTCAGCTTCTTTTCTCTCTCTTGTCTCTTCCTTAAAAAGCTCTTCTCTTATTTCATCAAGTTGACAATATCTCACGCTCCTCCTGCCGCACTCTTGATTCACACCCCGTATACCCCTCTTCACAAAGCATCTGGTACATCTTCGCCGCTGTATACCGCTGCTTCATCGGCAACTCCTCATTCTCCACCAACAACGCTTCCACTCGCTCCCGATACGGCTCATATACCCCCCTTCGAGCCCCCTCGCTTCTCGCCTTCTTTTCCCTCTACTCTTTGCTTCTCCCGCCTTCGACTCTTCCCCCCCTCTTTCGCAATCTGCCGCTGACTCTTCCGCTCCACATACTATGCCCACCGTATCTCTTCACACTCTTCTCCTCCCAGTGACACCTTCCACTCCTTTCATCTATTGATACCTATCTCTCCTCTAAAGTTACCCAATCTCCTTTTCCTTGACAACCCTTTCTTATCGCTTTCCATACTTCCATATGCCTCTATGCATCTATTCACTTCCCCCTTGTGGCTCCCCTCTTTCTCAGTTCTCCTCACACTCACAGTCCCATGTTCCTCCTTCACTTCTTTTCCCCTCTCACCTACAACCGCATGTCCTTACGAGCACGGCTGCGGCCCCTTTCTTTCTCACTCGCCTTGGCTTCTCCTCCTCTTGCCTCCCTCTCTTTCTCATTCGGAACCATTTCGCCCCCTTTTCATTTCTCTACAACAGCTTTTTCTTTCTCTTGCTTTGAACCAGAATATCAAGCATGTTGCCATATTAATCGACCATCAAAGTGAGCTTCGCTTCACTTTGATGGTCAAAAACACCTCATCAAGATGCCACTTGTCTCCAGTGTGGCTACATCGATGTTTGAGCTCGTTGGCGGAGGTCTGGCCACATGTGAGGCACAGATGCCTGGTGGCCCAGAACTTGTGGTGATATCTGTCAGAATAGGAGCAACTGCTAACCTTTATAGCGCACACGCTTCTCATAGCGCCGCTGCAAGGTAAGATTACGCTCAATCCCCCCTTCAATATTATCTGAAACAAATGCTGGAACTTCTTTATCTCGCGTTTGCAATATGTTGACTATTTCGCTATTCAATAGCTGAGCTACTAGAACACCTATCAACGACGAAGCTGAACTGATCTGCTCCGATGATGGCAACGCCAACAGCGTATCACCACAACTTGTACAATTATCAATCACAATGTCAGCAAGTTCATAGAGCTTCTGACCACTCGGATGGCGTGAAGGAGTCTCTCTTGTATGCTTCAGCGAGGTGAGGACAATGAGCTGGTTCGCCCTCTGTTTTATCTGAAGAGCATATTCCACTATGGCGGCATTTACCCCCGACTGTGAGGCTATCAAAAAAACATCGTGCGATTCAATCCGATGCATGCTCAGTAACGCCGCTCCAGCCATCAGGTCACGCTCACATTCCAAACTACGAACTCGACTTAATGGCCAATCACCATAAAGTGCAAGATCTTCAAAATCTATGCGATTCATCGGCGCGAGACCACCGGCACGATGAACCAGTTCGGCTGCAAAGGCACGTGAGTGCCCTGATCCAAAGGTATGAATGACATCTCCAGAATCAATGCAATCGGCACAGGCTTGCGCCGCTTGCTCAATGGCTTCGGTCTGGGTAGCAAGAAGCTCTTCCTGCATATGGAGAAGCTGCAGCCAGCACGCTTGGAGAGAAACAGGCGAATCGAGATGGTCGTTCATTTGACACTTCTTTCTCATGCTCAGCAGGGAGTTGCCTGCCCACTATGAAGAGCACAAAACAAGACTTCTCGCACAGAGAGCCAAACATGTCCACTCTTTCTCCCCTGAACGGAGCTCTCTTGATACACACTGTGCCCTTGCCCTGCCCGCCACTCTTTCTTCAAGCAATCTGTCGAGACAAAAATAGGGTGCTCAAACACCGCCAAACACCATTTGCGGCCTACCTCTACAGAGGATTGCTCTCGTCAAGCAGTCATCTCCCATTTTTGCAACATAATCCTTTTACGACGCAGCAATCGGCTCCTGCATACCATCCAGCATATAAGCCCTGGACATCTGTTGGGTACTATAAGCAAACCCGATATTGCCACGGCGATCGACCGTAATCAGCCCCCCAGTTCCGCTAGCCCTGGCACCCAACACTTTAATCGCAGCCTCAGCTGCCTCCTGGGCATTCATACCATCAGCGACAAAATCACTGGCACGCTTGGCGATGAGCAGGCGTATGAAATCCTCACCATCGCCTGTGCAGGAAGCAGCGGCAATTTCGTCAGCGTAGTAGCCGCAGCCTACCAGCGGTGAATCGCCAACACGTCCGGGATATTTATTGAAGATGCCACCAGTTGAGGTTGCAGCAGCTAAATGTCCCTGGCTATCGATGGCTACCGCGCCGACCGTGCCATGCTTCTCCCCTTCCAGGAGCTTACCCTCATTAAGCGCCTTATGAGCCTCCTTCCAACGTTGGTGCTGGAACTCGGTAAGCAGGTCCTCGAGCTCGCACAGTGAGATGCCCCTTTCCTGAGCAAATTGTCGTGCTCCTTTACCAACCAGTAAGACATGTGGACTTTCCAATACTTGGCGAGCCAGCGAAATAGGATTTTTGATCAACTCAACACCAGCAATCGATCCAACCTGCAAGGTGTGGCCTTCCATCATGCCAGCATCCATTTCGATCTTGCCGTCCAGAGAGAGATAGGAACCAGTACCTGCATCATAGAGTGGGTTATCTTCCAGAGATCTCACAGCAGCTTCAACGGCTGCAAGCGCGGTCCCGCCACTCTGTAGCACCTTCCAGCCAATGGCTGAGGCTTCTTTGCAGCCTTTACGTGCACCCTCTATTATCTCGGGAGCAATAGTTCCCGCTCCTCCATGAACAATAATAGCGATAGGCATATGTAATGTATATACTCCTGGAATTTGATATGGTTGAGCCCATTGTATCATGCAACCTGGCTGTATTGCTAAACGGGGCGCTCCACCTGCAGAAAGCCCTCATATATTAATTTTTCATATCAGGCTTTAGCCAAAGCTTCAGACTCAATTTGTAGCAGTCCTGAGTATGAATTGTGCAGGTCTCTCATATATGCAACCAACAACACAAGCAATTGGCTGCATATTCACTATCTTATTAATTCTTGTTTAGACTAACGACGACCTTCCAGAACCCTGAAAAGAGAATGCAACTGTTACCGAAAAAATAGGAAAAAGGGATCAATCATGTGCAAGGCGCCACGCTTTCGGGCTGCTTGACAGATGAGAACATTTGCTCTACAACAATGAAACCAACAGGCAGGAGAAAGAGCAGAACCGCATGATTCGCGCCCATAAGATCAGACTACATCCCACCTCAGAACAGGCCAACGCCCTTGCACGCGCCGCAGGGGTGGCTCGCTTCGTGTGGAATTGGGCGCTCGCCGAGTGGAATCGGCAATACGAAGCCCAGGAGCAACCAACGGCCCTCAAGCTCAAGAAGCAATTCAACGCGATCCGACGAGCATCCTTCCCCTGGACCTGGGATGTGACCAAGAACGCCTCTGACCAGCCCTTTCTTGATGTGGGCAAAGCCTTTACGGCGTTCTTCGAGGGGAAGGCTCACCGCCCGAAGTTCAAGAGCAAGAAACGCAGCAAGCCGAGCTTCTATCTCGCCAACGACCAATGCAAGATCAGGGATCACCGTCTCTGGGTGCCCAAGCTCGGCTGGGTCAATATGGCCGAGAATCTGCGCTTTCAGGGAAGAGTCCTCGGGGCACGCATCACCAGAACCGCCGAGTGGTGGTTTGTTTCCATCCAGGTCGAACTTCCGGACACGAACCCGATGGAGAAAGCGGCAGCGGTGGGCATCGATGTTGGACTTAACCGCCTGGCAACCTTGAGTACGGGAGAGCAGGTCGAGAGCCAAGCCTTTCTCACAACCGCGCTCAAGAAGCTGCGCCAAGCCAACAAACGCCTCCATCGTCGGAAGGTGGGGTCGAAGAATCGGGACAAAGCGCGCAGAAAAGTGGCACGCCTGCACTACCAGATCGTGTGCTTGCGCCAGGATGTCCTTCAGAAACTCACGACCAGGCTGACGGAGAGTTATGGAATCATCGGGGTGGAGAACCTGCACCTCAAGGGATTGCTCAAAAACCGACGCCTGGCTCGCGCGTTCTCCGACGCTTCGCTAGGCACGCTCGTGCGTCTGCTGGAAGCCAAGGCCACCCAACGAGGTGGACAGGTGATCAAGGTCGACCGTTTCTTTCCTTCCAGTAAGACCTGCCACGGCTGTGGATGGACCTGGGATGAGATGAGCCTCAAGGATCGCATCTTTGTGTGTCAGAATCCCTCCTGCTCGTATGTTCATGTTCCCCAGGATCGCGATCACAATGCTGGACACAATGTCTTGCAAGAAGCCCTTCGCTTGATCGGGCTCGTTGATCAAGCCGTCTCCGGTACTGGCTCGGACGAAGACGCAAACTTGGCTGTGGACGCGGGGTAAGACCAAAAAGACCAGCTGGTCTTGAGGCACCTACGGAGGAAGCAGCAACAACAAAAGATGGAGGAAGGCGATGCTTGCAGACGTTTTCCCACATTAATTGGAGCAGTTCCGTGCAAGGACTCAGAACCCATGCAAAAGCGAACATCGGTGTCATTTTGGGATCAAAGGAGGCACTTTTGGCGTTTTGCGAACGACCAAAAAGCGCTTTGCCTTGCCAATCTTGACGCCTTTGGCTCGCCCCGGCGATTTTCCTCGGGGTTGTGGGGCGCACGCAGAAGTGCCCAATTGTGGTAACAATTTGTTCATCGCGCGACGCACCTGTTGGGGGGTTGGGGTCCGGTGAGTGCTCTCCCAAGGGCGCAGCGCGGGTTCCACCAAGTCGCGCGCCAGAACCAGGTGATTGAGCACAATGGCCACAACGTGACTCCACCGCTCAAATTGCTCAGGAGTGCGCAGCCGGGGCTTAGCCCACAGCAACGCTTGTTTCTGGAAACGATATCCATGCTCCTGGCTAAAACGGCGGACATAGCCCACAGCAATCTCCACCAGATCGGCTTGCTGGTCTCCGATCCAGACAAACCAACTCACGCGAGGATCACGTTCACTGTTGGCCGCGTGAGGGCGCGCCACGCGGATCACGCTTACCTCCAGCCAGCGAGCTTCTTTGAGGTGCAGGTGTTGCCACCAGGTGATCTCAATCGTCCTTCCCTGAGAATCCTGGACTTCTTGCTGTCCCGATGGGTTGCCATACGTGGTGGGATCGTTGGGCTGCAACTTGTCCCCATCCTTGCGCGGAGCTCCTCGTTTGCCCGTGGGGGCGGGAGCGGCGCGATAAAAGCACCGGTTCAGCTTCAAGCGAATCAGGCAGCCTTTCAGGGGCAGATCATTCAATTGGCACCACAACCAGGTAGCGTCGTAGGCACGGTCCAGTACTCCAATGATAGGCTCCGGAAACGCTTGGCACAAGCGTGCCCACTGCTCCAAGGCGACCTGCGAAGCCGTGGTGCCGGTGCTCACGCGTTGTTGATCCAGCACATAGGTCCAACTCCCAGGTGTGTGACCAGGGTCGAAAATTGCCATCCATAGGTCACTGGCTTGTCACATTCCGGCAAGTTATGCACATGTTGGGCACTGCGGTCCGCGCTCGTTGCAGCTTTGGGACGAGCGATCCCGGTGGTATCTACTCCTGTCCACAGCCACTGCCCGTTTTCCGGCCTGGGCAGATACGCAGCCAACACCCGCTTCAACCGCGCTTCGTCGATGCGACCATCCTCAAAGGCTTCATACAAACTCGGCCACCGACGCTCAAAATACGGTGACAGCGACAGCTCTGGGAACGAACGGGCTTGATCTTCGGTGAGCAACGCGTCGATTGTATTGAACAAGGCGTCTCCCGCGCGCTCAAAGCTGTGATACACGGCGTGGCGAAACTCTTTCAATGTGTGAAGGTTCATCTGGAGTCTGCTCCCATTGACCACGGAATGCGCAACGGGACAAACTCAAGCAATGAGCTACCCCCGTGATTGGGAAGTCGAGAACGTCGCTGTGCGTATCCCATGGGAGCCGTGGCCATCAGCCAATCAGAGGCGACCAAGAACAGTCTCGCCCATCTGCGAGACAAACTCTTTCAACTTGACTTCGCTGAACCGTTTGAGCGGAAGGAGAATCAGCCGATCAACGCCCAGGTCAGCATACCGTTTGGCGTCTTCCAGCGTGATCCCTCCGGGAGGAGGTGTGATGCTGATCTCCAGTTTCCCGAGCTCCTCCGGGCGCTCGTACTGTTTGCGAACCTCCTTGATCTCGCCGAGAGCATGCGCTGTCCCGGCGAGATCAAGGGACCAGCCATACCAGCCAGTTCCGAGCTTGACCGCCCGGCGATAGGCGGAAACGCTCTGACCACCAACGACGACTGGGAGAGCGCGCTGCGGCTGTGGATGGGCCTGGACGTGCTCGAAGGAAACAAAACGGCTATGGTAGGCTGGTTGAGGCTGCGTCCAGATGGCCTGCATCGCTGCTAGATAGTCATCAGTGCGTGCGCCACGATCCGTAAAAGAGACACCCAGAGCACGAAACTCCGGCTCCAGATACCCAGCACCGATGCCAAAGATCAAGCGCCCACCAGAGAGGGTATCCAGACTGGCCAGTGCTTTTGCCAGGACAAGCGGGTTATGCTGGGGCAGGATAAGAATCCCTGTTCCCAGGCGGACCTGGCGGGTGTGGGCTGCCAGATAGGTCAGCGCGATGACTGGATCGAGAAAGCGGTCAGAGGGCGCTGCTGGCGAGGGAGGGACCTGCGGATCAGGGAGCACGACATGTTCGCCAGCCCATAACGACTCGAACCCAGCAGCTTCAGCAAGCTGAGCTATCCCTACGGCGACCTCTGGAGAACTGCACACAAAACTATTCATCGAAAAGAGGCCAAATTTCACTGCTGTCACTCTCTTTCTGTCCCTGAGAACATGCAAGACATTGGCGCTTTTTCTTCACCAACGGAGAAGCTGCATCAGAATGCAGCCTCTCCACCACATGCAGGGAAGGCTCCCGCCACCCTCATCCATGTTCACAAGACGATACGACCGTTCTTCTATGCAGGCAGGCTAGCAATGGCTTCGATTTCCAGCAAGAATTCTTCTCTGAACAAGCTTCGGACCTCAACAGTAGTGCTGGCTGGGGGCGCCTGCGTATTCACATAGAGATCGCGCACTTCTCGGAGAAGAGGCAAATGCGTTCGATCAACCACATACATATTTAACTTCACGACGTGGCGAAAATCTGCTCCAACGGCTGCGAGCGCTGCTTTGAGATTTTCAAAAACCTGCTGGGCCTGAGCACGGAAATCGCCTCGGCCAACAAGGTTTCTTGATGCATCAAGGGCAACCTGACCGGCAGTATAGATCATCTGTCCCCCTGTAACCTTCACCACCTGTGCATATCCTGGGGTAGGTGCTAATGTATCGGGGATAAGAAACTGAAGATGATTCGGGTGTGTCATGATAAATTTTCCTTTCTGGTGGTACCACGCTTTCCTGTTCCTGTGCCATGAGTATGCCAGAGAGGGAAGGGTTGAACAAGAACCGAATTTAGGATAGGATAAGCACTACTACCTTGAGGAGAGTACAGGATGAACGATGCTGAGCGGAGATCTGAACTCGCGCACTTTCTGCGAACCCGGCGTGAGCGCCTCTCACCTGTTCAGGTTGATCTGCCCAGGCTGGGAAGAAGGCGTCGTACGCCAGGGCTTAGGCGCGAGGAACTGGCGCAGATTGCTGATGTCAGCCTTTCCTGGTATATCAAACTGGAGCAGGGACAGGATATTCAGGTTTCGGTTCAGGTATTGGAAAGTCTCTCCCGTGCGCTTCAGTTTACTGCCGACGAACAACTCCATCTCTTTGCGCTTGCGCGTCAGGAACTTCCATTGCCGAGTTCTTCCACTCCGCAACAGGAATGCTCTTACCTGAAGCCGATACTCGATTCATTTCTGCCCAATCCAGCCTTTGTGACGAATGAACGCTGGGATGTCATTGCGCGAAATCAGGCGACCGTTCAGGTGTTTACCCCTTCAATGAGACTGGCCCCTGCCGACCGCAACCTGCTCTGGCTGATCTTTACTCATCCCGCACAACGCAAGCTCTTTGTGCACTGGGAAGCCATAGCGCAGCGCATGCTCGCCCTTTTTCGTATGAGCGAAGGATTGTATCGTGAAGATGTCTGGTTCCTTGAACAGAGAGATTTGTTAATGCAAGCGAGTTCCGAGTTTCGCGCATGGTGGTCTCTCCACGACGTCAATCAGGCGCATATGAGACGCAAAGAACTCAATCACCCGGTTGTCGGTTCGCTGGTGTTGCAGTCCACCACCTTGCAGGTGGCCGATGCACCACACCTGAAACTATTTCTCTATACGCCGCTTCCAGAGGAAGACACTGCCAGCAAGCTCATCCAGCTTGTCGCTTCTCCCTAAAACTGGCGCACCTTTTAGGATCAAAACAGAACAGCTCAGCTATGAGGGCTGAAGAGGCTCCTGAGAAGAAAGACATGCTTCCTCCTTTTTGCATGGTTTGTTTCAGTGAAACAGTACTCTATCGGGCAACCTTCTGCAAGGGAGAATAGCCTGAGCTTATTTTAGTCTAAACAAGAATATTAAGAAGGCTCTTTATATGGCTTTTCTCTTGACTTACATATTAGCATCACCTAATACTAATTTTCTGGTAAAGGTAAAACAGCCAACCATCAAAGGGGTATAATTCGTTTTTATTTCTTGAGACAGGTGTAGGCAAATAGTGACATCTCTTCCTCTTGCCAAAGCTGTGTTATTCTGGTCTATTTGTTCTACTTACGACACAGAGGGAGGAAGCGCAACCGGATGATCCGTGGGTATCGGGGAGAACTTGACCTTAATAACGCGCAAAAGACGCTCTGCCGCAAACATGCCGGAGCCGCTCGCTGGGCGTATAATTATGGTCTTCGCCGCAAACAAGAGGCCTACAAAGCCGGGCAGAAAACACCCACCGCCATCGATCTGCATCGCGAGATCAATGCTCTCAAGCCCTCTGAGCCTTGGATGCGCGAGGTCAGCAAGTGCGCCTTCCAAGAGGCTTTGCGTGACCTGGATGCCGCCTTCAAGCACTTTTTTCGCAAGTGCCGGCTCAAGAAAGAGGGCGCATGGAAAGGCACGTGTGGCTATCCCCGCGCGCAAAAGCCGGAAGAAAGCCATTGGAGGATGCCGCTTCACAGGCACCATTCGGGTCTTTCATGATGCTATCCAGATACCTCGCCTGGGAGTCCTTCGGCTTAAAGAGCATGGCTATTTGCCCACCACTGTCAAGATCACCAGCGCGACCATCAGCGAAAAAGCTGGCAGATGGTCTGTGTCGATCTGTGTGCACCATGCGTCCCATGCAGATGATTTGCCACCTCTGGGAGAGGAAGAAGAAGGCCCACGACCAGCCACAGGCGAGGCCATTGGCGTTGACCTGGGGATACACATGCTGGCAACGCTTTCTGATGGACGGACCTTCAAGAATCCCAAGGCATTGCGTAAGAAGATCACCGCCCTCAAGCGAGCCTCGCGACGCCACAGCCGCAAGCCCAAAGGGAGTGTCAATCGCAAGAAAGCGCGCATGCGACTTGCTCGGATGCACGCCCGTATCGCCCATGTTCGCCAGAACGCCTTGCACCAAGCGACCGCTCAGATCGTGGCGAGAACCCGCGCCCGATCAAGAGCGGCCGCGTGTGATCGTCCTAGAAGATCTACACATTGCAGGTATGCTCAAGAACCGCAGGTTAGCCCGAGCGATCGCCGATGTGGGGATGTATGAGTTCAAGCGGCAGATCCTCTACAAAGCCGAGCAAGCAGGGGTGAAGGTGGTCCTGGCTTCCCGTTGGGAACCTTCCTCAAAAACCTGCTCGTGTTGTGGCTGGGTTAATGAGGAGCTGAGGCTTTCTGATCGGATCTTTGCCTGCATGGATTGCGGAAGTACACTGGATCGAGACTATAACGCCGCCAGGAATTTGGTGGCGTTGGCCTAAAAGGTGTGGAGTACCGCAAGTTCTGCGGGAAGTGACGCCTGTGGAGCAGGTGGAAGACGAGCGAAAAGCTTGCTGTCTGCACTGAAGCAGGAACCGAACACGAAATATGGCTCGTCCATGTTTGGGTCAGTTTCGGAGAACGGTATATAAACAAACAACCCCACGGAGTAGAAGGTTTTGTTATGCAAGCACTTTATATTGTTTCGAGAGAGAGTGCCATGCCTGAAATACTATCTTTTTTAGCGCAGCGCATCGAACGTTGGATGGGTGTTCCTGCGATTATTTCATCCATTGAGAGCCTTACAAGAATGCGAGCGAGAAAGCCCTGCTCATTGATGGCAGGGATGAATCGCCGTTCCTTGCATGGCTGAGGGCAGGGGCGGATTCTCGCACCAGCGGATGTTTGGGCACTTGACGAGAGGTCGCCATGCTGCTATTCTATGGAACATATGGCCTAGGGATAAAGCGCCATGTACAGGAGAGATGGGAGAATGAAGCGCCAGGCTGCAAGCACCCACACACAAACGACCACCATCCGTACCCCCACGTTCCTGCTGGAACTGCCCCTCGTGGTGAACCCGGGGCAGGCCAAGCACCTGCGCGCTCATCTGGAAGCGGCTCGCCAGCTCTCCAATGCCATGCTCTCCCTGGGGCAACGACGTCTGCGCTGCATGCGGGCTGACCCCACCTGGCAAGAGGCCCGCTCCCTTTCTCGTACCCACAAGGCTCAGCGGGCGGCGTCTTTCTCCGCCTTGCGTACAGCTCATGGCTTCACTGAAGCTGCCTTCCATCAAGCCGCCAAAGGCTTGCGCGTTGGGTGGATTGCCGAGCACATTGAGGCGGTGCTCGCCCAAACCCTGGCGAGCCGCGCCTACCGTGCCCTCAATCGTGTCTGCCTCGGCAACGCCAGGCGTGTTCGGTTCAAGAGCCGAGGGCGAGGCTTCGGCAGCATCGAGAACAAGCGCAATGATACCGGTCTGCGCTTTGTCATTCAACCACCCGAGAAGGGAAACGCAGGGTTCCTGCTCTGGAATGGGGATCGTTTCCCAGCCCTCATCAATTGGCAGGATGAAGTGATATGTCATGGTTTGAAGCACCGCATCAAATACGCTCGCCTCCTCCAACATCCCGCCAGCAGCAAGAGAGCGGCTGGTGCCGATACCGAGGGGTACCGCTACGTTGTGCAACTGGTCCTGGAAGGGGTCCCTCACCACAAGCCCAAGCACATCATTGGCAAGAGCATCGTGGGAGGAGATCTTGGCCCATCGACCCTGGCGCTCGTCCCCCAGGAAGGGGAAGCCAGTCTGCAGGTATTCTGTGCGGAACTGGCTCCTGATGCGAGAGTCATTCGTCGCCTGCAGCGGCAGATGGATCGGCAGCGGCGAGCCACCAATCCCGAGCACTATGACGAGAAGGGGCGCATCAGGAAGCAGGGCCCCAAGAAGCGACCGTGGAAACAGAGCAAGCGCTCCCAGGCGACGCGACGGCGCATCGTAAGAGCTTGCATGGTCGTAAGGTCCATGAGGTACTGGCACTGGGCAAGACCATCATCCTCGAAAAAATCTCCTACAAGGCATGGCAGAGGCAATTTGGCACGAGTGTGGGACTGCGAGCCCCAGGGATGTTTGTAGCACTGTTGAAACGCATCGCCGTGCCCCCTTTGGGGGTTACAAGCACGGGCGGCACCCTGGTCGCGCGTCCCCACACGCACCACGGCACTGAGCCAGTGGTGTCATGGCTGTGGCACAAAGGTCAAGAAGCCCCTCTCCCAGCGCTGGCATCAGTGTGCCTGCGGTGTGGGTCCTGTGCAACGCGATCTCTACTCAGCGTTTCTTGCCGCCTACCTTGATCCAGCAAATCCCACTCCCTCGTGTGCCCGATACGCGCTCGTATTGGGAAGGTGCGGAGGCGCGCCTGCGGGCAGCACACGAGCGTCTCATCCAACGTGCGAGAGAGAGGCAGGTCTTGCCCCGAAGCTTGGGTCTGACTCGAGCCAGAGCGCGTCTGCCCGAAAGTCCAGGGGAACTCCCACTAGAGCCTGATCTTCTCCTTTGGCGAGAAGAACAGGAAGCGTGGGCCGAACCCCTGGAACCTCCGCTGCTTTAGCACGGAGAGCTTTCAGTTTTCGCTACCTTTGTAGCGTGACGCTTCCTTCTTTTCAGTATGCCAGGAGACATTACGCCAGTGGAAGTGAGGCAACCAGCGATTTGGTTTTCCTTCAATAGCGTCAGCAATCAATTCACCGAGTATCGGCGCAAATTTGAACCCATGCCCACTATCTCCTGTCGCTACTGTGAGTCCTGCCCATTGGGGGTGGCGATCGATCCAGAAGTCCCCATCGGGTGTGTCAACGTAGAGGCAACGGCGAGTGCTCACAATTGGCGCGTCCTGTAACGCGGGAAAAGTCGTAGCCAGAAAAGCACGTAACTGTTCAATATCACTGTCAGTCACGACACGCTTATCCCGCTCAGGATGGAGTTTCTGACCCACTCCATGATTGCCTATCTTAATTACCCCCTCACGAGGATGAAGAGGGAAGCCGTACCAACCTGTATGGCCAATATCAGCGGTGAAAACGACGAAATTCGGTGGTGAAAAAAGGTCGGGATTGGCTGGTTTGAGATGAAATATAGGGTGTCCCGTTGCCTTTACGAATGGCGCAATGTCTGGAACAAGAAGTGAGGTCCAAGCCCCGGCAGCGACCAGAACATGTTCTGCATAAAAGGTATCTCCAGTAGAGGTGCATACTCCCCGCACCTGCTGACCCTCCTTAAGCAAGGCTTCGACCTTATGCTCTGGATACAGGTTGATACCTTGTGCTTGGCTAAATCGTGCGATTGCCTCTATCACGCGCCCACTCTCTACATAGCCTCCTTTGGCATGGAAGAAACCATCGACGAAGGCTCCGGCTTTCCAAGCCGGAAAACGTTGGGTTATAGCTTCCGCTGAGAGACGCTCAGGAGTATGGGCACGCCGGCGCAAAAGGCTGTAACTTTCATATTCGAACTCACCAGGAGCCATAGGAGCACGTGTCAGCATTGTGACACCAACATCATGAAAAAATGTATCGCCGAGCATTTCATTCCATTGGAACCAACTCGCATATGCCCTTTCAGCCAGTTCCATATAACCTTCATCTGAACCATATTCCATGCGCACAATTTTACTAATGTCGGTAGAAGCAGCTAAAGGATGTGGCAATGGGCCTGGGTCGAGAACAGCAACATGATATCCACGCGCCTTCATTTCCAGAGCGGTTGTCAACCCGAAAATGCCAGCGCCAACCACAAGAAGATCATATACTTTCTCTGTATGCATCCTATTCATCCTATCCATCGTGAATATGAGCATATCTTTCAATACGCTCTTCATGCTATTTCCCCATTCCCAAAGTATAGCATAGAGTACTGACTCTCTTTATTTCACAAAAACTTCAAAGGTTAGCGCTTCAAAAAACCTTAGGACCAGAGAAGGGAATACATATCGCTTCTTCCAGTGCAAGTATTTCTCTGCTATACTCCTTCTTGTAGAGATGTTGGGGAATACAGAAGCAATATCGAGATGGATGTATGCCAAAACGTACGCGTTATCTACTGATCTGGTCTGAAGAAACAGGGCGTTATGAGCTACAAGAGCGAGACAGTAATACCCACACTCCATTCCAAGAAGATGAGAAGTGGTGGCGCTCCTGGCTTACGCAACAGAAATCATTTGCCTTTCAGGGAAGGCAGGGGCATATCACTTTGCTGAAAGAAGCCCGAAAGCGGGGCACTGACTACTGGTACGCCTATCGCAGCCAGAACCGACAAACAAGCAAGAAATACGCGGGGCGCACGGCTGATCTGACTATCGCGCTCCTGGAAGAACTGGCTGAGTCATTTATCAATCAGACTGTACCTCACAAGGTTGGTACGCCCGAACCTGGACTTCCGAAAGTAAACTTGAAAGTAGACTTGCAGGTAGAAATTCCACATCCATCCCCGCCCTATGAGACGACAGCGCTTGAACCAAAATTTCGCACACCACGCTTGCAAGCAACGCTTGTAGCTCGCGAACGCCTTTGGGACAGACTGGATATGGGGCTGCAAAGTAAGCTCATTCTGGTTTGCGCACCCGCTGGTTTCGGCAAGACAACACTGGTAAGCCAGTGGCTCAATGAACGATGTGTGACTACCATACCAGTTGCCTGGCTCTCGCTAGATGAAGGAGACAATGATCCCTTACGCTTCTGGCGCTCAATCATCACCGCCTGCCAGCGTTTTCATCCTCACATCGGTCACGCTTCATTGGCACTCCTTTCCCCCACACTCTCTCCTTCCCTCGGATTCCAGCCACTGGAAACGATCCTTACCTCATTCCTCAATGAACTGGCACGCAATACCTGTACAGGCATTATAATACTAGAAGAGTATCACCTGATCACAGAAACACGCCTGCATGAGACACTCACTTTTTTCCTCAATCATCTGCCACCGGATATGCATATCATTATGCTCACGCGTAGCCGACCAGCCTTTCCCCTGGTAAACTGGCAAGCCAGAGGAGAACTGTGCGAGATACAATCAGCAGAACTGCGCTTCTCACCAGAAGAGACACGAAGTTTCTTCCAACAAACATTATTTCCCTCATTACCAATCCCGCTCTCAGATGAGCTTCTACACCAGATTAATGCACGCGTCGAAGGCTGGGCTGCTGGCTTGCGACTCCTGACACTAAGCATACAAAGTCGCTCGCAGCAAGCAAAGTTCGAACATGTCCTCAAGAGCTTCGCAGGGAATCAGCGTTCATTGCAGGAATATTTTGTTACCGAGGTCCTCAATGTCCAATCACCGAAGATTCAGCATTTTTTGCTGCGCACTAGCATTCTTACCACCCTCACTGCCTCGCTCTGCGATGCCCTCTTGGGGCGGCATGACAGCCAACTTCTTCTGGAAAAAGTAGAGCAGGCTGGCTTATTCCTCGAAGCACTTGACGGTTCTGAAGCATGGTACCGTTACCACGCCCTTTTCGCCGAGGCAATGCGAGCCGAGGCCCAACACCTCCTGGACAAAGAAACATATCGTTCACTCTATCTCAAAGCCAGTCTCTGGTACGAACAACAGAACTTGTATACAGAAGCAATCGAAACAGCCTTCCAGGCCCAGGATATCGGGCGAGTCACAATACTCATCGAGCACCTGCTAGAGACCAGCGAGAATTTTGTCTTCGGCAGATCAATTTTCCAGAGGGCCCCCGAATTTCACACCTTACGACGCTGGCTAGAACAGTTGCCAGAGGAAGTCATGAGCGCACATCCATTGCTCTGCCTGGGCCACGCGGAAGCCATCCTCTTCGTCGCCATCATGCGCCAAAGCGCCCCCTTGCCGCCAGCGATGCAACAATTGGAGAAAGCCCTTCAAATGGCTGAAAACGGCTGGCGACACTCAGGCAATCAAGCCCGGCTTGGTGAGGTCTTGGCCTTCCGCGCGATGGTTCTCCGGCAACCAGGAGCAATGCATGAGGCTGCAAGTTACGCAAGGCAAGCCCTTGCCTTGCTGCCAGCAGAAGCAGTCGCGAGTAGAATGATGAGCCGATGGTTTGTTGGCATGGGTGAGCAAGAAGAGGGCAATCTCAATACTGCGCTCGAAGCGTTTCTAGAGGTCCAAGCATTTTGCGAAGCGCTTGGACATGCCCCCATCAAACGAGCTAATACGGTCTGGTTAAGCGGGCTCTACTATGCCCTTGGAGAGCTACAACAAGCGGCTGAATCTTACCGTCAACTGTTGGATGAAGCCAGATTGGCAGAGGATATCGATGATATATGTGACGCATTGTTAGGACTGGCTCAACTTTCTTACGAATGGAATGAATTGGCAACCGCCGAACAACAGGCACGAGATGCGTTCGATCTGGCTCAACAATTGAACAATTCCGAACTTCAGGTTCAGGCAACTCTCATTCTGGCACATGTTGAACTAGCATACGGAGATTTCTCGGTGGCTCAAAGACGCTGTATCGCGCAATTGACTTCTCTACCAGCCGCGTTGCCCCAAAGGAGCAGGCTTATGCGCGAGCTTCAAGCAATGCAAGCCCAGCTCGCTCTCGCGCAAGATGACTTTGTGGCCTTCGAGCGTATATGGGGAAATCTAACCCCAGTACATGAACTTCCACACAGTCAACGCAATCGCGAAACATTGCTCCAAGCCCGCTGGCTACTTCGTCAGGATCAAGCGGAGGCTGCTTTAGATCTCCTTGAAACGATGCTGCCTCAAGCACAATTAGAGGGGCGCACTGGAACTGTATGGGAAATTCAATTATGCATGACTTTAACACATGCAGCGCTCAAGCATCTTCCCACCGCTCGACAACAGCTCCAATCACTACTCACGCATATACATGCTGCTGGCTATATTCGACTTTTCCTCAATGAAGGCGAACCTCTAGCCGCTTTATTGCAATCGCTGCTCCCCATTGTACGTGGAGGCGCACAACGAGCTATGCTCAAACGTCTACTACATGCCTTTGCGCAACAGAGAAGCACAACAGAATCGGAATCTCTCCTTCTGGAGCCACTCAGCACACAGGAACAGCGGGTACTCCATCTACTCGCATCTGGACATTCTAACCCTGATATCGCACGGAGGCTTACCGTTTCCGTAAACACAGTAAAGGTCCAGGTTCAAAGCATTTATCGTAAGCTCAAAGTAAACAACCGCGTTGAGGCAAGCGAGGTCGCGCGCACGCTCAATTTACTCTCGTAGGATGCTCTCCCATAACAATACTGTATTCCCCAACACCCTCACATCTCAACATAATCTCACTATCATGCCCTCATAATCACCTGCTCAAACCATCCAGTCAGGTGATGTTCCGCTCCCTCAACATCCCTATACTGAGCAGCAGAGGCAACAATACGATTGATGAAAGGACAGTGAACGTCTATGCAAGACAGACCATCGGATAAAGAGATACACATACCAGCCCTGATTGTTGGTGGCGGAATAGTCGGCCTTTCTGCTTCGCTTTTTCTCTCTCACCAGGGCATTTCCTCCCTCCTGATCGAGCGACACGCAGGAACCTCAATTCATCCGCGAGCACGCGGCATTAATAGTCGTACTATGGAACTATATCGAGAGTTAGGAATAGACGACGCAGTGAGAGCCGCTGGCGCGGAACTGGCCGATACCTTTGGTTTCCATCAGGGGCAGTCCTTACGAGAAGTCATAGAGTCCAGGCCACGCAAGCCAGATGGAGAAAAGAAACTTCCAGGCGGCGGTATGCTTGCAAAAATTAGCCCAAGCACAGCGGCACGCGGTACACAGGACAAAATTGAGCCAGTTCTGTTACAAGCTGCACGTGAACGAGGCGGTGATCTACGCTTCTTCACAGAATTACGCACATTTGAGCAGGATGATACGGGCGTAACAGCTACAGTCCGTGAGCGCAAAAGTGGTGCAGAATATACCGTACATGCTGATTATATGATCGCTGCCGATGGCGCAAACAGCCGAACACGCTCGATACTTGGCGCAACGACCAGCGGGCGAGGCTCACTGGGTCATCTGCTGAACGTCCTGTTTCAAGCAGATTTGAGAGAGCTTGTACGCGGTCGCAAATTTAGCTTATGCATCATTGATCGCCCTGAAGTTCGAGGGCTGTTCACCTCGATTAATAACAGTGATCGCTGGGTCTTCCACATTTCCTATGACTACGCTAAAGGCGAAAGAGCCGAAGATTATCCACTCGAACGCTGCGAAAAGCTTTTGCGCCTGGCCTTGGGAATGCCGGAAATTAAGCTTGAAATCAAGAGCATCCTACCATGGGAGTCCGCTATGCGCGTTGTTGACAACTTTCAACATGGGCATGTCTTCTTCGCGGGTGACGCCGCTCACCAGATGCCCCCATGGGGAGGGCAGGGAGCAAATACAGGTATCGCCGACGCACATAATCTAGCCTGGAAACTCGCGGCAGTCCTAAAAAGGCAGGCCGGACCAACCCTGCTGAACACCTATGATGTCGAACGTCGCCCTGTTGGGTACCTGGCGGCTGATGAGTCAGCCGCAGCAGCCGATGCAAGAGGCTTACTCTCAAAAAGTAAAATGACCGCACTTCTCCCTATGATACGCAGAGCACCACGCCTTCTCGGCTATGGCTATGAATACGCTTCAAAGGCTGTAATATCGGATGGTACAACAGCCAGGGGCATCGTTTGGCAGTTACTTTCCGGCAAGCTTGGACTCGACGGACGCCCCGGAACACGTGCCCCACATGCCTGGATCGAGTACGAGGGTAAGCGCATCTCGACACTTGATCTGTTCGGCAAAGGCTTCGTACTCTTAACTGGCACGGACGGCAATGCGTGGTACCAGGCCGCGCCCCTTGTCGCGCAACGGCTAGGCATTGATCTATGTGCCTATCGCATCAATCCCGCTGGTGATCTGCGAGACCCTGATGACCACTGGCGAAACAAGGCAGGTATCTCGACTCAAGGTGCTCTCTTAGTACGTCCAGATGGCTTCGTTGCCTGGCGCTCACGTCAACAACATAGTCATCCCCGACAAGAACTTGAGCGGACCATAACCCACATTTTGTCCCGCGACACCATTTACGTTTAAAATAGCGATATCAACGAGATCGAACTTTCCATCGACGATGACACAGATTGAAGGCATCCTCAAGCACGCATCTCTGAAGCATCGCAGAGGTGTGTGCTTTCTTCGAGAGCAGCCTACGAAAAAGAGACTCTGACTCACTGTTCTCCCAAAAACCATAGGCGTTCCAACTCAAGCACATTCGCAATTAATACCTCAATGTACGGCCAGACCGTCAAGAAGTTGAGCAAGACCATTCACAATGCGCTCTTCACTCCAACCAAGCGTATGCCGCTGATAGAGGTAGAGGTCCACCTGAATCGCCGCCAACAAGCACTCCGCGAGGTACTCGCAATCCAGATCTGCACGACATGCCCCCATCTTCACGGCAATTTGGAAATAGAATACAACTCTTTCCCTGTTCCAGGTAAACCCTTCACACTGATAAAAACTCCGATCCTCCTGCGCCTGATATGCCCTGTATAAAGCCAACAGATACGTTGTATGCTCTTCAATGAAGCGCGCGAACTTCTTGAGGAACAGATAGATGAGCTGAATTGGTTGTGCCTCACCCTGCTCAAAACCAAAATTGCCCTTCGCCTCTTTCTGAAATTGCTCAAAATGTGGGGTAAGTAATGCTTCTAAAAGTTCCCCTTTGTGGGCAAAATGTCGATATAGAGTTCCTTGCCCAACGCCAGCCGCTTTTGCAATTTCCGTCATCGTGACCGACTCAATATCACGCTCTGCAAAAAGCTCCTGCGCTGTTTGCAGCAACTGCTGCTTATTAGCTACTGCGTCACGACGCTCTTCACGCCTCTGTTTCAGCTCAACAGCCTTCCCTGGTCGCTCCATGTAAAGCCTCCTATGTCCTCTTGACAAAACGGATTGTCGTCCGTATAATGTCCTAAGAAACGGATTGTCGTCCGCTAATACTATACCATAAAGTAGCCGATACAGGCGAGTTCTCCTTCATGCTCTCTAGTCTGGTGGTCGTCTGTTCGAAAAGGACAGATAAGCCTGTCTCTCGACCTCTTTATCGAAAGGATATATCTATGTCTAAACTTCAAGGAAAAGTGGCTTTGGTAACTGGAGGCAATAGCGGCATCGGCCTCGCTACTGCCAAGGAGTTTCATGCCCAGGGTGCAAAAGTCGTGATCTCAGGGCGCAACCGTGAAACATTAGCGGTTGTCGAGAAAGAATTGGGTGAAGGTGTGCTGACTGTTCCCTCGAATGTTTCAAAGCTCAGTGATATTGATGAGCTGATGGCGCAAACAAAAGCCACCTTTGGCAATTTAGATATTCTCTTTGTCAATGCAGGTATTGTCATTCAAGGCATGCTTGGGAAAGTCACGGAAGAAGACTTTGATGCGGTCATCAACACCAATTTTAAAGGGGCATTCTTCACCATTCAGAAAGCCTTGCCCCTTTTGAATGATGGAGCATCCATCATTATCAATGGCTCGATCAACGCCCACATGGCAATTCCTGGCAGTTCAATTTATTCGGCAAGCAAAGCCGCGATCCACTCGCTCTCTCGCTCTCTCTCCTCTGAGTTAATTGAGCGTGGTATTCGCGTCAATACCATCACGATTGGCCCAACCGAAACCCCAATCCTGGGAAGTTTCTCACCAGAACAATATGCCGCGTTCAAACAACATATTGGGCAACGTTCGCCTGTCAAACGATTAGGAACATCTGAGGAGATCGCCAAGGTTGCTCTGTTCCTCGCATCCTCGGATTCCTCCTTCGTGGTTGGTTCTGAGATCTATGCTGAAGGCGGGATGCTTTTCAATAGACTCTAGGTATTTCGCCTGTTTCTTAATTAGAGAGCGTTCGCTCGTCCCTCAATCCAGGCTCCTGCGAACGCTCTTTGTTCTTGGTCGATCACATTACACAAGCGGCCACTCAGCCTTTGCATACCTCCTGTATGCATTTAAGATCTGCAAATCTAGCCGGCATTTGCCTGCTCAGCTCGATACTTCTTCACAGCTCGGTAAAGGGTCAACCGCGCGAAGATTCCCGCGCTAATACTCATGATCCCTATCAGAAGAAAGATAGTATCAAGGCGACCAAAATTCATGCCTGAGACTGTAACATCTAAATTAGCCAGAAGCGTCGAGGCGAGTGTACTAGCAAGCAAACCTCCTGTCAGGGACGCGACGGTAATCATTGGTGTCTCAAAAGCCATGACACGCCCAATCAATTTGCGAGGCGTCACCAGGACAGTCAATGGTCGTACAGAAACGAATATGCAGGAGCTAAAAACACCAAATAAGAAACCACAAATCATACCTGGAATCATGGTGGTGCTCCTTGAGAGAATCATCATCACGACGCCACTACAGATCAAACCAATCCAGAGCACCTGCACTTCGGTGAAGCGCTTTGCTAGGTACCCAATGAATGGAAGCCCCAACACCACACCTATACCAAAACTCCCAACATATAACCCTAGCCAGACTTCGGGTATATGCAAATTCTCTACTCCGTAGAGGTACTCAAAGGAGTTATATGCCATCCCACCGAACATAAAAATCATGCCACTAATAAGTAACGTAATAAGAATACGACTCCCCACAAAGAAGCGCAGGCCCTCCATAAACTCAGACCAAAATCCCTGCTTCTCCTTTGCCGTATCCTCCTTTATTATTGGGAGCTTGATTGCCATAATGACCAGAAATGAGACAAGAAACGAGAGAGCGTTTAACCCAAAAGCCCATGTAGGACCAAAGGCGATATAAAGCGGAGCCGCCAACGACGGGCCAATAATCTGCGCGAGATAGTTCGCCTGCTGTAGAGAACCATAAGCCTGGGGATGCTGCTCGCGAGGTACCACATCTGCTACCACGGCAACACGGGCTGGAGCAAAGAACTGCTGCCCACTCGCGATCAATAAAAGTATGAATAAACAACTGATAAGCAAGACGACATTATTCGTGACTGACAGGGAGAGTGACAGAAATATTAAGACCAATGCCAGCCGTATCCCATCCGTCCAGATCATTGTAAACCGTCGCGACCAACGATCCACAAAGACTCCAGCCAGAGGGCCAACAACGAGCGAAGGCAGCGTCGCAGCCATCGCCACCCCGCCTGTCGCTAACGGCAACCAACTCGCCCCTCTCGCCAATCGATCAATGATCCATATCGCGATCGTCGCTGAAAAAAAATAATCACCAACCAAAGAAAATGCTTGCCCAATCCAGAGTAATGCATAATTTCGGTTGGCGATGAGTGAAGTTTGCTTCTGCGAAGCTATTGGCTCATCCATAAGCGTTCCTTTTCCTCTTCACAATATCAATGAATCTGGTTCCTGGCCTCAGAGCCTCTCGTTAGAAAAAAGAGCATCATCACAGCTTTGCAATCTGCTCCACTCCTAATAATTTAAAGCTGCACTGAGCCTATGCTCATATTACTGAGTAATAACTCATACAGAGAATATCTGACACTCATTTATCTGTCAAGAGTAATAAATAACACTAATGAATTTTGGGGCTCTTTACGACAGTCAATAGATTAATCAATCTATCAGAAGTATAACGTCAAATCTGACTCAAAAGGGAATGATATCTCTAAAGCAGTGTTAGAACACCCTCCGTTCTTTCCATGGCAAGATGGCAAGAGATCATATTGACTTTTCCATCCACATCAGGTATAATTATTAGAGTCTTTTGTGACTGATCGCGAAATGCTCCCTTATTTTCACCTTCCATCACAACCCCTCAATCACTACTCCAAAGAATCCTTAACTATCACCACTTACACTTGATAACACATCGCCCTCTCATCAAAATACACAACCCTTGTTTTTTGGGGTTTCGCTCAAAAGCAGAAGAGAGAGTATCATATTCAGAGCGTTTAATGCAAGGATGACATCTATGAAACGATACATTCTTACAGGCACACCAGGCTCGGGAAAAACCTCGCTTCTTCATGCGTTGAAAAGGCAAGGTTATTCGGTAGTGGAGGAAGCCGCAACTGACATAATCACCCTTGAGCACGGGCGTGGCAATCTTGAGCCGTGGAGGCGGGCTAATTTTATTGATATGATTACCAGCCTACAAAAAATGAGGCAAATAGAGGCCTCAATGTTTCCTGATGAATCACAAATATACGATCGTTCGCCAATATGCACCTTAGCCTTGAGTCGATATCTAGGATATCCTCCCTCTGATTGCCTATTAGAAGAACTGGAAAGAATTGAGCGCGAGAATATTTATCAGAGACAAGTATTCTTTCTTGAACACCTTGGATTCTGCCAACCCACCGAGGCCCGAAAAATCACGTTTGAAGAGTCGCTCCTTTTCGAGAAAATCCATGCTGAAACCTACGCATCATTGGGTTACAATCTGATAAAAGTGGCTCCTGAAGCAATTTCACAGCGAGTCCATCGCATTATAAATTGGATGAATAATGGTTAATAGAAAACGAATTATACCCCCTTTTAGTTGAAGGCTAGAAGGGGACGCTTGCACATAGCTACTAAGCGCCCCTCATCGACGCAATATGGCTCAAGGAAGAGAGAATCCATCGGTAGCAATACACAATTACAGTATGTGACGAAGCGTAGAATGATAATGAGACTACCTGCATTGGTCTCAATTCATGTTCCTGATCTCTCGAAAGGAGAATAATAAATGGCTTGCTGCGTCACAACCGATCCGCTTTGGAAAAATATAGAAAAACGTGTTCATGATTGCGAGAGCGACCCAAATCACTGCAAATGGATCGATCCTAAACAGGGATATGCACTCTCGCCTTACGATGCGGTTACACCTGATCTTTTAGTCGCGACAACTTGTGTTTCTGGCATTGAATGTCCTGCTGCCTGGGATGGTACAACCCCCAATTACTGGAATTTTGCGTGGACGAAGCTAGCCCTCCCATTCCTCTCCAAAGAAAAGGAGAAGATTGGCATGGCAATCAATGCAAAGCAATCTGGAAGTGGAGCACGCACCCGCGATTTTGATCAATTACATATCCATGTGCAATGTATTGATAGCACCATAAAGGGAGCACTTGAGAGCAAAGAGAGCAGCATCGATAAGTGGCCGAATCACAAAGTCATGGAACTCAATAGCCACATCGGAGCAAAATATTACCGTGTGTTCAAGTTTGAGAATGACAGCGATCTCGCTATAACCAATCTCTTCAAGTGCGTGTATTATATGATTGGGCAGCATCAAACAAATATGGATTACCAGACACTGATCGTGATAAAGAGGAATAAGGGAGGGTTTTACGTTCTCAATAGCGACACTGTCTCACAAGAACTGAACAAAAATGGCATAAGTGATGGCGAACGGCTGCTTGTAAAGTGTTAGATCCATAACAACAACAATAAGCTGAAAAAAGGGATAACACACATTAAATGACAGACACTAGAAGATTCCCATAAACAAGTGGAAAGGCATAGGTAAGAGAGCCCTTTGTGTTCTTACCTATGCTATTTTGGGAAGACTTTGAGGACGCTCCGTCTTGTAGAGAAAGACCCGCTCACCACAGAAGATATTTCTGCGCGTGAAGGCACGCGGCGTACTCTCATCGTAGTACGCTCGGACTGCCTCATTTTTCAGCGCACGTGGCGAGAGATACCAGCGCTCAGTCAGGCACGCCAGGGAAGGCTCTTGCGCCCACGCTGGTACCAGCAGGCTATAGGTTGTTGCCAGATGCTCAGCCGAGGCAGCACAGAACACTGCCCAGCGATGCTGCTCAAGTGAAGCTATCTCTGGTTCTTTTACAGGCTCATCAAGAAGAACCTGGCGCTGATCCACAAAATAGTGAAAAAAATCATTCATGAAATTGCCAAGCGCGGTCCACTCACGCTCTCCATGCAGCATGAGTTCATAAGCATGGGCAAGGGTATACAGTTGCGAATCGCCCCACTGCTCTTGAATCTCTATCGAATTGATGGTAGATGTTAGCTCCATTGAGTATGCCTCACGCATCATATATTCCACTCCTCTACCCCAAATTATACCATGGGCAAAACGAAAATTGGCCACCGGACGAACGAATGATGCAAGGTGACGCCAACTTCAATCTACCAACCTCACTTGTGCTAGCCAAAAAATTCTCGCAATGTTTGCTCAACATTATACTCGTCTTGCCAGCGGTGATCAGGAATAAAGCGGTCAAGGAGGGCCTGTGCCTGCTCACGCGTCTCTATACCCACTTGCTCCAGTAATGCATCTACATCACTATAATCCTTTGGACGATAGATCAATAGCTTGATTGCGAGCCCACATTCACTGGTTGGAAAGAGCACCTGTAATGGTCCAAAGGTGCAAAACTCCTGAAATTCAGGAGCGTGAAGATAATCACGCATAAAGATGGCAGCGTCATCATTGAGCCAGTGTCGTTTCATCTGATGCCGACGCGCGATTGTGCTGGCAGCCTTCTTAAAGGTTCTGGTCACCTTATCAGTCAACGGATCAGCGAAGGTATCTTGATGGTCAAGCAGTATGACATCAATATCTTCCGTAGCTGAGCGATTCCCCACATGGACTACATGGTAAGCCCCCCCAAATACAAAGAGCCGCACCGGTTGGGTAACCGCTAACTGCTCCAACTCTTTGCCTAATTCCTGGAAAAACGCCGTAATGGTTGTTCTATCCATCATCTCCATCCGTGCTCACGACAAACATGTTCAAGACTATAGGACCTACAAATTTGGGAGGCCCTTTGTCCTGATTTAATCCAAAGTACCGGAGCAAGATGCAAACGCAGGAATGATCACTGGCAAATAAGTTGATGAGTTGTTGGCTTCAGCGCCTCCGGGACCATTTGGCATGATTACATCATAGACGATAATAGATCAAACGGCAATGAGAAGCATAGCCAGCCCACCCATGACGCTGGGTTACCCCTTCACCGCTCCAGCCGTTAGGCCAGCGATCAGATGGCGTTCCGCAAAGAGATAGAATACGATGGCAGGAATCATCGCCAGAGTAATGTATGCCAGTGTTAGCGCCAGATTGGTACTATGCTCTCCCTGAAATTGCATCACGCCCATCGTCATCGTCCATAGGTTCGCGTCATTAAGTACAAGCAGAGGAAGCAGGAAGTTATTCCAGCTCGCAACCATCACAAGCATACTCACGACAGCCAATGAAGGCCGGGCTAAAGGCAATAAGATCCTCCAGAAAAAATCGATTGTCGAGCCACCATCAATATAGGTTGCATCTTCCAGTTCTTGTGGAATAGCCCGAAAGAAATTGCGTAGAATCAGGATGGTTGTAGGCAAGGCAAAAGCCGTCTGGGGAAGAATCACACCGATCAAGGTATTGAGTAAGCCAAAATTACGCAGCGTGATATACAGTGGCAGAATCGCCATCGATGCCGGAAACAATAACCCAAACAGAATAATGTTGAAGACGACCTCACGACCACGGAAAGGGATGCGAGACAACGCAAAGGACGTTGGACAGGAAACAAGCAAAAGCAAACCCACAGTTGCTAGCATCGTAATTCCACTATTCGCCAGCGCTTGCCAGAAGCTCGTCTGGGAAAGAATAGAGGCAAAGTTCTCCCAATGCCAGATGCTTGGGAGAGCAAATGGCGCATTATTCAGCTCACCATTCGTCTTGAATCCTCCAATAACGACTGTCACAATAGGAATAAGCACAAAAAACGCTACCACTCCGCATATCAGGTAGCGCGGAGCCAGCAGTGCTAAATTCCTATAAACCATTCCCCGCTTGATGCTCCGTTGCTGTACTGAATACATAGATAGTCTCCTTTACACCTGTTCCGCCGCCGTTAAGCTACCAGCCAGATCGCGCTGCATGATGAAACGCTGATACAGAATCGAGAAAACAAAACAAATGAGCATCATAATCACGCCCACAGCACTACCATAGCCTAGCTGAAAGCTCTGAAAACCAGCTTTGTAGAGGTAGGTCGACATCGTTTCGCTCGCGTGAACTGGGCCACCATTACTCATGATCCAGATCAGGTCAAAGTATTGCAGGGATCCCAGCGCGGAGAGGAATATGCTCAGGCGGACAGTACTGCCCAGGAGAGGAAGCGTCACATAGCGAACTACCTGGAAGATCGATGCGCCGTCAATACGTGCGGCTTCAACAATTTCATCTGGGATATTCTGGATCGCAGCCCCAAAGAGCACCAGATGCAATCCAAAATATTTCCAGATCATGGCGACAAATATCGAGAGTAGCACAATATTGGGATTCCCTAGCCACTCTTGCGACTGGAACCCTGGGATGATATGCTGCAAGGCCACATTCACCAGGCCGCCATTCGGGTTATAAATAAACATCCAGATGTAGCCGGCTATCACCTCGGAGAGAATGAAGGGCATGAAGAAAATGGTTCGGAAGATGGCCCGACCCGGTAGCGTTTTTCCTATCACCAGGGCCAGAATGAATGACAATGTTAATTGAAAAATGAGGGAAAGGACAAGAATCTCAATGTTATGGACAAAAGCCGCTACAAATGTGGTGTTTTGGAAAGCCGTCACATAGTTTTTCAGACCAATAAAATCTGTCAGAGGTCCGAATCCACTCCAGCGATAGAAGCTGTAATAGATGGCCTGGACTACCGGAAAAAGGATGAACACAAAATATAACACCAGGCTGGGCAACAGAAAAAGGAGAAGCGTGCCCACTCGCCGACTTTTCTTGCGCCGCGTCTGTGTCGACAATTGAACCGAGTCCGCGTCAGTAGACGCAGGAGGACGAGAAATCACCTGCATAAGAACATCCTTTTAGCTTGCTAAGCATTTTTTTATGTGCCTGAGCCTGTCCCAATTCTGGACAGAAAAGACGGCAGCCTGAACAACTCAATAACCATTTCCAGTCTTCTACGAGTAGTTACTCACGCCATCTGCTTCTATCCAGAACGAGAGGTCTCACATGAACTTCCTTATTATGCCCATTCGCGCTAGTTGCCACGTATCTGTTTTAATGAAAACCCTGCTACTTGAGACATTTACAAGGAACGTCACAACTTATGCATTAAGTGAGGATGCGACAGAATCATCAATCGCTTTGGCTGCGGCCTCTGGAGTTATAGTACCGGCGAACAACCCTTGCGTTTGATCTAGAATTACCTGACCTACCGCAGGCGGCAGGTACTGATCATAGTACAGTTGGTAATATGGAGCACTTCCAGCCACCTGAACGATTTGCTTCGAGAGAGGATCTGCGAGGGAATCGGTCGCGCCCTTGATCGGAGGTAATGAGATGTTTTTCGCGGCGAGATTTTTGGCATTCGTTTCATTAGTCAAAAATTTCACAAAATCAATCGTCTCTGGAGGAGCATTTTTCCCAACCGCAAAGCCACCACCACCACCCATGACATCGGTTGGATTGCCAACTCCACCCTCGACCATCGGAAATGGGAAAAAGCCAAATTCGGGACCCTTTTTATCCTCCGCGCTGGCAGCGTCACCGCCCGGTGCCCACTGTCCCATTAATTCCATCGCCGCCTGCCCATTACCCATTATCGCTTGCTGATCGGTATAGGCTAAGCCTAAATAGCCCTTTGAGAAAGGCTCAAGAGCAACCAATTCCTTCAAACGTTGACCAGCCTGGACATATGGAGGATCGGCAAACGAGCCAGAGCGATTGTACGCTTTCTCAAAGGCGCTTTTGCCACCTATTCGTGTCGCCAGATAGACCCACCAGTAGTGACCCGGCCATTTGTCTTTTTCACCCATTCCGATTGGTGTAATTCCCGCGCTCTTCAGCTTCCTCACAGTGAGCAAGAAATCATTCCAGGTGCTGGGCAGTTGCGTAATACCAGCTTTGGCAAATAGGGCTTTATTGTAGAACATGACAACCGCGCCCATGTCAAAGGGCACACCATAATATTTCCCGTTTTGCCCATAAACGTTCAGCGCTGAGGCATTAAATGAATTTCCCCACTCGCCCTGAAGAGCAGAGGTGAGATCCTGTACCAGCCCGGCCTGTGCATACTGGTACAGTACGCCACCACCCCAGCTATGAAAGAGGTCAGGTGGCTGATTCGACTGCAAGACAGTGGTCAGTTTTGTCTTAAAAGCATCGTTTTCAAGGACGGTGATGTTGATTTTTACATTGGGATGAGCCTTCATATACTGGTTCGCGAGATCTTGCCAGTTGGATTTGGCTGGATCAGTCGTGGAAATATGCCACCAGTTAATCGTCGCAGACCCACCGGATGAGGAAGGAGTCCCACAAGCAGCCAGAGACAGGGGAAACGTCAGAGCCGCTCCAGTCGCGCCCATTGAGATAAGAAAATCGCGTCGTTTCAAGGTTGCATGCTCCCTTCAAAAATGTCCATGGAGAGTTGCCCGACGTTGGGCAGTTAACAACCATATTCATATCAACAGGTGTTTGGAGAGGCGCACTTTCCTATGATATGAATATCCTCAAGGTAGCTGGGAAAAACATCCTGATTTGGGATACCTCAGAAACGGAAAAACTCCTTTCAAACATACAAAATAAGCGCTCATAATCAATATTTTTCCAACAATCATCGCCCGCAGAAAGACCCCACAGGCGATGACTGCTGCCGGGAATTAGGCAATATTACAAGTAACACCATTGAGCTTAAATGTAGTCGGTATGCTATTCGTTCCGCTCCAGGAGCCATTGAAACCGAAACTTGTGTTGCCTCCAACCGCGATTGTGCCATTGTAGGAAACATTGGTCACGATGACCGAGCTGCCGGACTGCGTATAGCTCCCATTCCAGAGTTGAGTTATCACCTGACCATTGGCAAACGTCCATGCCAGAGACCAGCTTGTGATGGTTGATGACCCTGTGTTATTGATGGTGACATTAGTCCCAAAACCGCCTGCCCATTGGTTGGTAATCGCATAATGTACACTACATGCAGCCCCCGGAATAGGCGTTGAGGTAGGACTCGGCGTTGGGGTACGTGTTGGTGTCGTCGTCGGTGTAGGTGTGCCGCCCACGCCTCCATTCAAAACCTGGAGCACGGCGTTGTAAGCGAGTTTCGGATTGTAGTTATCATCGAACAGGAGGGCAGCTCCCTGCCCAGGGAAAAAGCCTGGAATCCAGGAGTCAGCATCGCCCACGCCCCAAACGGTGATATCGTTACAGCGAGACACTGCCAGACATGCTGTGACAACCCGCGAATAGTCAGTAGCCTGTTGTTGAAGATTCGCGCTGCTGGCCGGTGTGGGCATACGAATATCCAGTTCTGTAATCTGCACATCAACACCAAGGTTAGCAAAACGTTGCAGATTAGCCTGGAAATCTGATGGGACCTGACCCACAATCAGATGGGCCTGGAAGCCCACACAATCGATTGGAACACCCCGTGATTTGAAATCCTGCACCAATGCATAGACAGCATTGCTCTTCGCATTCTGACCCTCTATGTTATAGTCATTGATGCATAATTTGGCGTTTGGGTCAGCGGCTCGTGCGGCCCGGAAAGCGTCTTCAATATAAGCATTGCCAATAAGATTCTGGAATGGATTGCTTCGACGTGTCCCGTCTTCATTAAATGCCTCGTTGACGACATCCCAGTACCAGATTTTTCCCTGAAAGTGCGTTACCTCAGTAGTCACATGGTTGTTCATAGCCTGCAAAAGATCAGAACCAGAGCTGATATTGCTGACCCAACCAGGAAGCTGACTGTACCAGACCAGTGTATGACCGCGAATCTTCATGCTGTGGCTCTGGGCATGACTCACAATGGCATCGGCAGGGGCAAAATTAAATGATCCTCGCGATGGTTCGGTGGTATCCCATTTCATCTCGTTGCCAGGAGTCGTACCAGCAAACTCACGGTCAAAGACAGTGGTATAGGGTGTGGTGCCAAGTCGATTGCCCTCAACGGCTGCCGCGAAGACCCGACCCTGCGCCGCAGCCGCGGCACCAAGAGTAGTAGCGGCTAACGCTCTGGTAAAAAACAAACTACTGATCGCAGTGAAAAGCAACAACCCAAGTGGAATAATAAATACTCTTTTGTGCAGAACACGACAAAACATCCTTGTTTTCCTTTCTGTCCTTCCATCAAGGTGTCCACTTGAGACGAAACTGCTTTCAAGTACATATGTTATTCACTCCTCACATCGTCAGTACATACAGCCATGTTAGGTACTGGATGAGAGGCTTAGCTCCTCCAAGCCTCTTTCTTTCTACCGTACTCGAAAAGCATACACGCCTTGACGCCGAAGCATCCCAGACAATGGCGTCTTGCGAAAGAAAGGTATACTCTTTGCTACTCGGAATTGGCAAAATTTATGATAGCGCTTTCATAACACTAATCAAGATATACTCTATTATTGGTATGATGTCAAGCCTTTACTGAGAAAAAGCTGATAGCGCTTGCAAAATGATATGGAGGGATTCCGCCTTACAAAATAGCAAATTTTTGAAGAAGAGAGGGGAATTGCGAGCTTGTCAGCATGGCTTTTGCTAAATAGGTGTGTGGTAAATTCGCATGAGAGAAATGATAGCGTTATCATTTCTTTTAACAGAAATCTTGACAACAGGCCCGAGAATAGAGTATATCTTCATTAACGTCATGTGAGCGCTATCATACCACATCAATGAAGATAGCTAATTGGGCTGTTGGTTTCTTCGGCATGGACAAATCCAAACTCTAGCATTCACCTCCCCGGCAAGCAAGCTGACCGCCACGCCGCCAAAGGAGCTCGACCTGGCCCAAATGGGATGGTGATAAATTTGAGTATGACTCATGGGAATCGTGCTTTACCAAAGGTCGCCTTGACGTTTGATGATGGCCCTGGTATCTACACCCAACAAATCCTGGCTATTCTCGAAAAGTATAGCGTTCAAGCGACATTTTTTTTCATAGGACAAAATGTCGCGCAATATCCTATGTATGTGCGACGGACGCTCACCGGGGGGCACGCCATTGGGAACCATACGTTCACGCACCCCCACCTCCCAACCCTCCCGTCCACGGCCATCTATGAAGAACTGGCGCGGACGCAAAGCTCAATCCTGAGTGTAGCAGAAACAATCACAACTATCTTCCGCCCTCCTTACGGAGAATATACTCCGAAGGTCATTACGATAGCCAACCAACTTGATCTGACAGTCATTACCTGGAGCGCGGACGCCAGCGATTGGCATGACCCCCAACCATCATCAACTCAGATTGCCGAGAGTATCCTTGACGCCGCTGACAATGGAGCAATTTTCTTGCTTCATGAAGGCAACGGCAATCGAGCGAATACGGTCGCGGCCCTCCCAACCATCATTGAAGGTTTACAGGAACGCGGATTGCAACTGGTGACAATCCCCCAGATGCTCACGGATCTCAAGCGCTAAGAACCGCGTTACCATACTACAAAAGTTTATAGCCCTTTATCTCCAGCCATGACGAAAGCGGTATCATCAGCGCTTGACAGTCTCAGGAGTTAACAACAGTGATTCATTTCATGCTCAAATGTGTTCTAACATAGGTAAGACAAACACATTTGCCCTTCCCATTCCAGCATGATACAATGCATACATGAATGCAAATGAGTACAGCAACTTGCGCATTCGCAAGGACACACAAAGGAAATTAAAACTGGTTGCGGCGCTCTCAGAGGAGAGTATGCTTGATGTTCTTGATCGTCTTGTCTCGCAGGAGCTTGAACGTTTGCAACGGGAAGGAACTCGCCACCATGCTGCTTTGTACAAAGATCAAGATTAAGGTGAGTGAGCAGGACGCCGCCACGTTTGAGTTCATGCAGGGGAAGTGCCGGGGGCGTGCGCTATGAGGCGCATCGTAGTATCCCTGGCCCAACCAGGTAGAACTGAGAGGAATGTTCTAGGGTTGACGGCTCACCTTTGGCCTGAAAAGGCTAAGGGGACAGTAGCATGCCGATAACGCGAGAGGTATCTGAAAGCACTGTAAGATGCGCCTCGCAAGACCCGCGCGATATGGTAAAGGCTAAACTGCTTGAAACCCAATCTCCATTGGGGTTCACATTCCCCCATTGGTAGAGTGCTTGAAACCAATGTCATGAGATGCAAGGGCCTGAGTCCGCGACCCCTGCAACCTCTTTCTCATGAGCGATGGCTAACGAAGCCACCTAAAGAGATGAATGGGTTACCTACGTCGCGCTCGGACGTACTACGATGACGTACCATAGGATCATCTACAGGGAGAGATCCCCACGATGACGGACATCCCATAGTAGTCAGAGGAAAGGAAAGCTTTCTACACGGCAAAGGGGGTGAGGTGATGAGATACTCAGAAAAGCGAGGTACTTGAGATAAGGACAGCCGAAACCGTCCTGAGTATCATTCAAGAACGTGGCCTACAGGAACGTAGGCATCGAACCTTGAACATCACTGGCGAGCCGGATGAGTCGAAAGGTTCAAGTTCGGTTCTGAGGGAGACTGAGAGAAAAGGAGCAAGCAAGTGAAACCTCGCTCCCAGTCTACCCTACTCTATAACTGGCAGGTGATGAGGCTCCGAGAGGGCGAGAAGTGGAATCTCTATGAAGCCAAGAAGAGCCTGCAAGCGAGCAAGGTCCATGATCCTGAGCTTATTCAGGTGTACGGCAAATTGCTTCATGAGGTGTATTTTCGTCTTGACTCTGCCATGAAAGCCTTTTACCGCAGAGTGAAAGCAGGCGAAACACCGGGCTTCCCGCGAGTGCGCCCATGCCACTCTTTCTTCACGCTCTGCTATCCAGCCATGTACATCAAGGTTGAAGGTGATACGCTCATTTTGCCGACAGGAGGGAAGGGCAAAAACAAGCGATATCCCAACATTGTCGCCCATCTCACAGAAATACCACCTGAAGGATACAGAGAGGTTGCCATTAGTCGGGACGCCAGAGGCAACTACTACGCCTCATTCGTGGCTGATCGTGGGGGAGAGTCGTGTGAGTACGATGGAGTGGTTGCCTTTGACCTAGGAATCAAGACACTGGCAACCGGCGTCAATGAACAAGGCAGGTTCTACCACATTGGCGGGTGCAAAGGAAGACAGTGGTATACCCGCCAACTGGATAAGATCAGATCGAAGCGAGACACATGTAAGAAAAAGTCACGCCGCTATAAGCATCTTTCTCAGGTGTACAAGCGCGTGAGCGAGAAAAAACGCAAGAAGCAGCGAGATAGCCTGCATAAGGCATCCCATCTCATAGCCCACAAAATGGTTGAGAGAACCGTTGTGGTCGGAGACCTTTCCCAAAGGCAAATGGTCATGAAAGAGCATCGCAAGCGCAACAAGCATCTGAATCGAGCAGTTTTTAATGAATGGGGACTCGCTACCTTCATGCACATGCTCACATACAAATGCCAGTTGTATGGGAAAGACCTTCAGTTCTTAGATGAGCGCAACACCTCCAAGCAATGTAGTAGCTGTGGACATCTACAAGCCATGCCATTGTGGAAGAGAACCTATGCTTGCGTGGAATGTGGACTCGTGATGGATCGAGACGACAATAGCGCTCGAAACATTCTGACGAGGTTCCTTGCCCGGCTAGGGCCACACACTCAGCCTGAGTGCGGTGTGCTGCATACGATCCAAAGCAGCGGAGGAGTCGAGGAGGCTTCCTGTCAGGGACAAGTGCAGCAATTGAAGCTATTCGACTGTGCGTGAGCACTTTTGAGTAGATTGAGAAAGGCAGTATAGAGTATTGATAAAGGTAGTGTTATGTAACCGCTTGCACGCTCCAGGCACCATTGAGAAGGGACTTCCATTGAATCGAAAAATAACGAGTGATAAAAATGGCCTCGCACGCGATGTAACTATTTTCGATGTGGCCGAGAAGGCGGGAGTATCGCATTCCACCGTATCACGTGTGCTCAATAATAAAAACAATGTGAATGTGGAAACACGCGAGCGCGTTTTACAGGCAATGACACAGCTCGGCTATGTCAGTAACGTCTCTGCCCGCAGCCTGGCGAGAGGTTCTTCACATGTCGTGGGTTTACTGGTCGATCATCTCAATACTGGCTATATGGGTGAGATCATCCGGGGAATTGATGAGGAACTCGAAGCCCATAACTATAACCTGATGCTCTATACAACTCATCGCCAGAAATACAAGGAAGCCGCCTATGTGACCAAACTCACGCACGATTTTGCTGATGGCCTTATTCTGATTGTGCCTCGGAATGAAAAAGCCTATCTGGAGACCTTGCAGCAGCGCAAATTCCCTTACGTATTGATAGATTATCAGGGTTATAACCGCTATGTTCCTTCTATCATTACGACAAACCAGAAGGGAGGTTATGATGCTTGCAGTTATTTAATTGGCTTAGGGCATCGCAGAATCGGTTTTATCACGGGGGAAATGGCCTATGGTTGCTCGCCGGAACGCTTGGCAGGCTATCAGGCCGCGCTCGCTGAGCATGGCATCCCCTTTGATCCAGAACTGGTAAGTGAGGGCAATTTCCTGCAACCTCAGGGTTATCACTGCGCTCAGCATCTTCTCAGCTTACCTAAGCCACCCACGGCATTGTTCGTCTCGAACGACGTCATGGCCTTTGGTGCGATGGAGGCGGCGCGCGATCTCGGCTTTCGGATTCCCGATGATCTTTCAATTATTGGCTTTGATGACGTACCACAAGCGGCGCATGTGCATCCACCACTCACGACCGTCTGTCAGCCCCTGGTCGAAATGGGGCGTAGCGCGGCCAATCTGCTCCTAAAATATATTGCCAATCCAAAGTCAGAAGTAGAGCGTGTTGAATTGTCCACCAGGCTCGTCATTCGTGAATCATGCCATGTTCCACGCGCTCTAACCGAGTAAGTCTTGTGTGATAAAGAAGTATCAACGTCTTCAGATATGGTCAGCTTGCGAAAGTGTAAGAGGTTGGCTCAATTGTAAGTAGCAAATTGAGCCAACCCCTTGCACTTTCGCAGGTATTGAAACCTTCTTGGTGCTTAAACTATTTCTTTTGAAGGTAGGGCGACATCTTCAACATCTGGCTACGTACCACAGGGCGGAGCAATGGCAAGACCAGACCCACAACCCCTTTAGGGCGAGTCGCGTCCGCCACATCACGCATAATCTCATCAAATGTATGGCGTTGGTACTGTAAAAGCGCCTGACTCTCTTCAGTGTCAAGCCAGTCGGTGCAATATGGCTTACTATCAGGAGCGAAGGCATTATCAGGTGGCGGCTGAATACCAAGTTCACCAAGGGTGCGGTTGAGGTAGTCCCGATAGCGAATCTGGCACTTAGAACCACCACCAATTAGCCAGACCTTACCCCAGATAGGACTGTGCATCCCATTGGCAATTGCCAGGCCCACATCATAGGTATGCACCACCTCAATACGTGTGTTCAGAGGAATGGTATACATAATAGGGTGCATCTGACGCTCCTCCAAAGGAGGCACATCGCCAAAGCGATAGATAGCCCAGACCAGACCAGAATTTCGCAGCATCTGCTCACCCTCAAGCTTATGCTGGGTATACTCATCAGTCGCTATGACAGGATCGGTCACACGACGCGGAGGCTCCTTATCCTGCGTGGGGCCAAAAACATCCAGGCTGGAGCTAAAGAGCATCTTCGGCTGTGGATTCTGCTCTTTCGCGGCCTCGATGATGTTGCGTGTCCCCCCAACATTGACCTCCTTGGCGAGTTGAGGATTCTCGTCGACGGCGGGCGGAATTATATAGGCAAGATGGATGATAACGTCCTGCCCCTTTACAGCCTCCGCGACGACCTGAGCATCGCGAATATCACCCCAAATAATTTCGACTTTCCCCTCAACTTGCTGAGCCTTCTTCTCGGCCTTCTTCGACTTGAGATCGAAGCAGCGAACCGTTTGCCCTTGCTCAATAAGGGCCTGCACAGTACTGAAGCCAACGTTACCAAAAGCTCCGGTTACGAGAATACGCATAAATATAACTTTTCCTTCTACAGCTTTATTTTGTAAATACCGAATCAATATTGTGGCTCTGACGTGCTACCATAACGGGGAAGTGAGTGCGTCACGGCATTTCGAGCGGCATTATTGAGTTCGATGATAACGGAATCAAGTGGAGTGCCAGTGGTGGGGAGGCGAACATCAGATAATCGTCCCATTGAGACCGCCTGGTGTAGCACGTTTGAAACCTGATACGCAGCCTGGCGCGTCGCGACGAGCATATCTGAATCGCTCTTCATACGTTGCATGCGATTGAGCAGATTATTGAGCGAGCCAGCGACATGCCAGAGCATATGGCCCTCGCTCAAGTTCACACGCACCGTCAAATCGCCGTTGCTGATACGTGCATGGGTCTCGGCGATCTTCTGGAAACCCTCTTCAAGTTGCTGCTTCTGCTGCATCTGAGTGCGTACATGTTGCGCAAGCTCTTGCTGCAATGAGACAATTTCCTCAGCCCGGTCAGCGCGTCGAATGGTATTGATCATGTTGCGCATAATCGCGAATGTCATAGCGCCCACAATCAATTGAAGTGTAATAGGCACAATCAATGTAACTGTGAACAGTCCATCATCAAGCATCTGCTGATACGCGGCTGTATGAGGGACAAACATGCTTAAAAGGGCAATAATTATGCAACACAACACGCCCACGATCAGAGATGAGATCGGTGGCATCAGTGCACCTGCCAGGATAATAGCAATGGTAAAGACGCTATAGAGCGGTAACAACGAGGGGTCCAGGGGATTCGTAGCCAGGACGGCGCCAATACAGACTAAGTTATATCCGACAAGGAAGGCCGCGCTGACATAATTCCATCCCATCTTCCCAAATATAAACGAGCAACTCAGCATTATAAGGACAGCGATCCCAATTGGTGGTGATGAGGGACTCTTGGGCGAAAAGAAGATCATGATTGGCGAGAGCGGGACAAAGATCACGGAAATAAGTAATAGGAAACTACTCGTTAACTGCGCGTAGCGAGTACGCTCGCGCTCGCCTGGGGTCTTGTCTGGCCCGCGCTTTGGCAGGGACAATGCATACCACCAGGCCATAAATCGTTTCATGGTACCATTCCTCCTGACTCAGGGTCTCCGCGAAATCCAGATGTTCTAAAGCGTGTACGACGCCCTAACATGGCTGACACATCTGGTTCCTCGTAGAATGTTTTTATTCAATAATGTAGCGTGCCTGCAAATACGCTAGCACGCTATCGACAGTCTCGGGAGAGAGTTGCAACTGTGCTTTGATCTCTGGCACGGCTCGCATACCATTTATCATTGTCAATACGAGGCGGAGCACAAAACGCTGGCGCACAGTAAGAGATAGATACTCTTCTTGTGTCAGGTCGCGTTTTATGCGAGGACGCCAGTCAGGCACATAGTTCGATCCAGGCAAAGACCATTGTCCGCTGGGTGTATTTGACCTTATCGCGGGCCATTGCCCACTCGTAGAGGTTGGCTGACCAATCCCTGGCACAGGATAGGATGGCCCATTGGGTGCAGGTGAGAGATTGGGTGGAGACATTGAAGGTGGTGACGAAGGTCGCTCATCCTGGAGCTGTACATGCCATTCTGAGTATTGGGCCAATACCTTAAAAGCCTGCTCTCCCTGCAAGACAATTCTTTCTCTCTCTTGAATGTAGCAGGAAGTCATGGATCCAGCATTTACCGCAACATAGCCAGTTCGCCCCTTCTCCTTGAGAGGCTTGCTTAAAAGGCAAGATTCTCCATGCACAGAGAGGAAATCCAGCAATGTTTGCAGGTCAAGATAATAGACCTTCCCGTTCATTATACTCCTAATACACAAATACACAAATACACATTATCAACGGGCGATTTCTCTTCAGGATATTTTTTCCTATGTGCTGCCTCTTAAATACTCAGACGCCATTCTACCATCATCTATTGACATAGGTCAAATTAATAGTAAAATTGCGGTCTAACATCCCATAAAAGCTATTGCTTTCTAGCAGCTATTGTTCAGTTTATCGAGCCCCTAAATACACAATGATCCCTCATCGCGTGTGCGACGAGGGATCATCACAAATACAGATATACTATTTTTACCCCATCAAGAAGAAGGAATTGCCAATCCGCTTTACTCTTATTGCGCTACGGCCGTTTCCAGGCGGATCGAGAGCATGCGCGAGACACTCTCACGCATCGAGACTCCATAGATGACCTGAGCACCTGTCATGGTGACACGGTTATGGGTGATGACAATAAATTGCGTCTTCTGTGCCAGGCTTCTGAGAATATCACTAAAGCGAGTGACGTTAGATTCATCAAGCGCGGCGTCAACTTCGTCTAGGAGACAGAAGGGCGGAGGATTGACTTCCAACAAGGAAAAGAGGAGGGCCGCCGATACAAGCGCGCGCTCCCCACCTGAGAGCAAAGAGAGGTCCTGAACTTTCTTACCCGGAGGTTGCACTATTACTTCGATGCCAGTGGGCATGCTCGATGGACGAGCAGTAGAAGTATCACCCTCCTCCTCGCTAACCTTTGCTCGTACAAGTTCCAGGCGCGCATTTCCACCGTTAAAGAGGGTCGTAAAATGTTGCCCAAAACGGGCCGCGATAGCCTGGAAAGTGGAGTCAAACTGCTTTGCCATCGTCGCGTCAAGCTGGTCTATAATAGTGTGTAATTGGAGCGCGGCTTGATCAAGGTCCGAAATCTGCGAGCTGAGGAACTCATAGCGCGTCTTCGTCTCCTCATACAACTGAGGAGCGCTCTCGTCATAGCCACCCATAGCTTTCAAACGGCTCCGAAGCGTATCAACGCGCCGCCGCAGTTTGCGCAGATGAGCCTCTTCTTCTTCGGTCAAGCGCTCGCCGGTATCGACAGCCGATAGATCGGCCTCATTTGAAGTTTCGACACTCTCTGCCTGACGGAGTAGTTCTTGCGGGTCCTCAATTCCCAGTTCCTCATGGATCTGACCGAGTAGCGTATCCACCGCATCACGTGCCTTTTGGCTCTCAAGCAACGCCCGGCGATAGGCACTTTCACGCTCGCTCATCTCCCGCTGCAGGCGGGTGCGCTCCTGTTCCGTAGCCGCCATCTGTTGCTCAATCTCAACAAAACGCGCTTCGATGCTCTTCAAATGCTCGCTCTGCTCTCGCGCCTTCTGGCGATACTCTTCACTCTGCTGACGCTGTTGTTCAAGCCGTTCACGCAGTTGCTGTTCACGTTGCTCTAGCTCGCGAGCACGCTCTAGCTGTTGCCCTATCTGGGCTTTCACATCCTGAGATTGGCCCGTATATTGCGTGAGTTGTTGGCGCAATGCTTTGGCTTCCTGGCGCTTGACAGCGAGCGCGGTGCGAGCGCGTCCCAGTTCGTCCTGTTGTCTCCGATAGGCACTTGCCCGCTCCTCCATCTCGTAGCGCAAATCTTCGACCAGTCCGCTGAGTTCGCGCTGCTTTTTCTCATGTGCCTGAACGCGTTCCTGCCCCCGGCGACTTCTTGCTCCAAACCCGCGACTTCAGCGGCTAACTGCTGTTCAACTGAGGAAGAGAGCTTGATCTCAGTCTGTAAGCGCTCCTGGTCGCGCTGCGTGGTATTGAATAGTCGATTCCGCTCACTGACAAGCATGCTCAACTTCTGCAATTGCTTATCGAGCGCGCTCTGCTCAATACGACGTCCTTCCTGAGCGCGCTGCACCTCACTCAGTTTGGCATTGAGCCCATTGAGTTCCTCTTTGCGCTCCTCCACCTGCTGGGGAAGTTCGCGTAGCTCGCGCTCATGAGCGAGTAGGCCCTGTTGCGCATCGCCCTTGCCCGCTCCACCAGAGAGCCAGCCATCGACATGCAAAATCTCACCCTGAGTAGTAACAATGGTCGTAAAAGGAAGATCACTTACCGACGAAATGCTTAAGGGCAAGGCCCAGGACAGGAGTTCGCGGGCGGCATCCAGGTCGCGCGCGATGACAACGCCGCGCAGCAAACGCTGGAAGAGCGCCCTGTATCTGGCATCACAGGCAATACGCGTCCCGGCAAAGCCAATAACACGCTCGCGGAGTTGGGGTCGCTGGTCAAGGAAGCGGCGTAGCACTGCCTCCTCTTCCTGACCCTGAATCCCGCTAACCTCTATGCCATTCTCGTCTTCGCCCTCACGTTCCAGCCAGACAACGAGAGCATTGCCATTCTTCGTGGTTCGTAAGTAGTCCTGGCACTGGAGCGCATCTTCAAGGGTCTCGACAACCACGGCCTGCATATAGGGTCCGAGTGCGGCTTCCAATGCCTGTTCCATCCCTTCGGGCACAACGCCAAGTTGAGGTACAGGACCAAGCATTCCATGCAACTTGCCAGAGGGCGCACGCAACAGAGCACGCACCCCATCACTATAGCCGCTCAGGCTTTGACGCCAGGTTTTAAGCAGGTTGAGACGGTCAGAGAGCGCACGCCGCTTCCGCTCAGCATCCGCGATCAAGCCCTTTAAGCGCTCCATCTCCTGCTGTCCTTCGGCGATGATTTTCGCGAGACGCTGTCTCTGCTGCTGAGCCTGCCCTTCTTCTTCACGCGCGGCTTGCAGGCGCTCACGTTCTTCGGCCAGCTTGCTTTCGAGGGTTCGCTGCGCCTGTTGTGCTTGGGCGATGGTATCACGACGGGAGGCGAGAGTGCGATTGCGCTCCCCTAGCTGCTTTTGCAGACGTCCTAGCTCACTCTGACTGGACCCCAGGCGCGCCTGCACCTGCACAAGATCGTTCTGAGATCCTCGCAAACGGCGCTCATCCAACTCATACTCTTTCTGCGCACGCGAGACACGCATCTCCAATTCAGCCAGTTTAGACGCGCCTTCGTCAACCGCTTCATCCGCCAGATCGCACTGCTCTTCCATGTCAATGACCTGCTTTTGCAGTGCTATTAGGCGCTCACGTAGACGACGCTCTTCTCGTTGAAAGTCGCCGCGTTGGCGTTCGAAGCCACCAAGCCGCTCCTCGCTCACCGCTAATTCGCGCTCGCTCTGTTGAAACAGGTCATTCGACGCATTCCAGGCGGAGCGAGCCTCTGCGATATTGGCTTGGGTCTGCTGGCGCGTGGAGCGCTGCGCCGCGCTTTGATCAATTACCCTTTGCAGCGCTTGCTCTAGCTCACCTCGCAGGTGATGTTGTTCACGCTCTACCTGACCTGTTCGTTCGCTGCTGGCGCGTAAGCGACGATACTGTAACGCAAACCAGTCGAGCAACACGGACTGTAACTCTGCACTCACCTGCTGATGCTCTACCGCACGTTTGGCTTGCGCCTCCATAGGCCCTAGACGCGGCTCAATCTCGCTAACAATGTCTCGCACACGTTCAAGATTCTGTTCAGTCTGGCGTAAGCGATTGTCAGCATCGGCACGCTGCACTTGAAAAGGGCGAATGCCAGCGGCGTTCTCAAAGAGGCTGCGCCGCTCCTCGGCTCGAAGACTCAGAGCGGCATCGATCATCCCCTGCCCAATGACGGTATAGGAATCGTGCCCTATGCGAGCCTGGGCCAGGAGCAAGAGCACATCTTTGAGTCTGACCTTTTGCTTATTGATAAGGTATTCATTCTCGCCCGAGCGATATGAACGACGCGTAACCGTAATTTCGCTATATTCAGAAGGGACCCAGCCCGTACTATTATCAATCGTCAAAGATACCTCGGCCATACCGAGTGCCGCCTTTCCCTGTCCACCCACAAAAATAATATCGTCGCTCTTCTTACCACGCAACTGGCGCATATTCTGTTCACCAAGCACCCAGCGCATAGCGTCCGCGACGTTCGACTTCCCCGATCCATTAGGCCCCACCACTGCCGTTATACCAGAGCTAAACTCCAGCACTGTACGCGATGCGAAGCTCTTAAAACCAAGCATTTCCAGGCGTTTTAAATACACAACGCGGTCCCTTCCTCCAAGCAAATTAGTACGAGCGTCGTTTCGATCATACCATAGCCTGACCTAACCCGCCAAGTATAGCCAGCGCTACCATCGCCCGGAAAGCCCATCCCTAGTAGATCCTTCTGAGACCAGATAAAACAAATACCAGAAAGCGAGAAGGGAGAGGCTTCTCTCTTTCTGGTATTCGCGGAAAGCGAGGTATGCACAGTAGTATGAGTGTGTCGCAGGCCATTCGTACCGACCCACATAGACAGCATACCCTCACGCCTAAATCATTTATCTGCCTCTATACATACTCCCTGTATCATCATTATCCCTCTTTACACAGACCTCGTTTCCTCAATCGATCACACCTGAAGCGATATACCAGGATGCAATAGTTTCGGAGAGGTTGGATTCGAGTTGAGCCCGTCACTCACTGAAGCTGAACGTCTATTAGCTCTTTTCTTCTATTTCTGACTTAAAGGGTGATTGTAGAGACCAGGGGCTGATCCATCTTTCTTTTTTTGCGCTCTGTATGAAGGCCAGTTGTACGCTGCACCCAGGTCTGTTATGCATTCTCAGGCGTGTAATCAAAGGAGATGCCCCCCCTTTTCTCAAGGGGCAGTTTCTGTAATGCTTGAAAAGATGGTGCTTTGCGAAAGCATTGCGTGTACCCAGTCGCAAAAAAATGCATGGTGCCCTCATTCCCATCGAGAGTCCAAAGCCATTCTGACAACCCACTTGGAGTTTGCCGTTCATCTGAACGATCAATGCCTTGCAGGGTCAAATGTGTCGCACAAGGCCAGGAGAAATCACATTTTACCTCAGACACATCATGAAAAACGAGCGTAGCAGGAGCAACCCAAAACGAAAAAGAGATTTCAGGGGGAGTGGGGGGAATCCATTGGAGAAGATAGTCAATATCAAAACCGAGATCCCATTCATTCAGAAGAAAAGCCATTGCATGTATGGTACTATCATGCCATCCCATGTCCTCAAAATCATCTTGGGTCCAAATTCGCTTTTCTAGAGTGTAAGATTCCATTTGCTCTTCTGCGTCTCTCACTTTGTGAAGATATCTAACTTCTTGAGTTGGCCTATGGTAAGCTTTTGCATATCATTCTGGCGATAGTAGTAGCCAGTGGTTGATGCTTCTGAACCCATCCCTGATGAAGTACTGGCATTATCTCTTTGCAAACGAGATAATGGATCAAACGCAAAAGCATATCGAACGCGATAAAGGACGCAGGGCCATTCATCAGCGTTCCAATCATCCCCTTGCGGTGGCTGCTTAAAGGCAAAAGCATCCTGCTCACAGGACACCATGACACTAAACGATTCCAGAGTGCCGACTGGTTGGCCCTGGCACGCATCGACACTGGTTGGCGCATATTCTTTTAAGCCAAAGCAGCTTAGGAGTGCTGAAGTGCGCGTATGCGTCTGGATGGAGAAATATCCTTTAGCCAGCGCGATAGGTTGACCAGCAACCATCACACACATCTCCATTGTTTCGGCTGCCGAAAATCTCAGGCTCGCGTGCGTATCCAGGTGAAAGGGGCTATTGCTAAAATAGCCTGGAATAGGCAGTGCTTCGGGCATAGGTCACTCCTTCCTCTTTGCGAAAGACTCTCATCATAAGTATGCTCATGTGACGACTCCGCTTGGGTTAAAACCCAGCGGCTTCTCAGGAGGCTTAAGCTTCCTGACGGTTCCGTCCGAACCAAAGAGCTTTGATGTTGATTGCCGCATTGTGGTCTCTATCCAACTCACATCCACACTCGCATGAATGCCATCGTTGCGAGAGCGCCTTCTTGCGAACCGTGCCACAACTGCTGCACACTTGACTGGTGTACTTGGGATCAACCAACACGACGCGCCCACCAGTCTCTTCCACTTTGTAGGTGCAGAACATGATGAATTGATGCCAACCAGCATCGAGTATGCTTTTGTTCAGACCAGATTTCGCACTGGCCCCGTTGGGAAGATATTGCCCCGTTTCTTCATCCTGCTTCGGCTTCGCTCTTCGAGAGAGGTTGGCGGGTGCGATATCCTCGAAAACGATAACCTCATACGTATCTATGAGCCTTCGCGACCATTGGTGAAGAGAGTCGTTGCGTTGATTGCGCACCTTCCGGTGAAGCTTTGCCACGCGCTGAACTGCCTTCTTGCGTCGATGGCTCCCGCGCTTCTTTCTCGATAGTGCTTGCCCGGCCTTCGCTAGTCGCTTTTCAGCGCGTCGGTAGTGCTTCGGGTTCTCAATGACATCACCAGTGGAGAGGGTGGCAAGCTTTGATACTCCCAAGTCTATTCCCACTGTCTCATCAGTGTAGGGCGTGCGTGACATCGCCTCCACTTCACAGGCAAAACAGACGTACCAGCATGAGCCTTCTCGCTTAACTGTGGTTGTCTTGACCTTCCCTTGTAGTTCCCGATGCCATTTCACTTTGATACTGCCAAGGTTGGTAATCTGAAGTCGTGTATTGACGATCTTCCAACCAGCGGCATCAGGGAAACAGAAGCTATCGTAACGATGTACTGACTGATACCGTGGGTATCCGGGCTTTTCTCCTGCTTTCACCCGTCGAAAGAAATCTTTGAATGCATTGTCCACACGATGAAGGACATTTTGCAGGACGTGAGAGCCGATCTCTTGATACTCTTGTCTGATCTCATTGCGAATACTCGTGAGAGAGCGGCATTGTCCCGCAAAGTTCATCGACTCATGAGCGTACTTCCACGCCTCTTTGCGTTCCTGAAGCGCTGCATTATACAGCTCACAACATCGGATAAGGGTCCATTCAAGCTTCTCCATCTGTGCTTTGGTAGGGGAGAGGCGATATTTATACGTCCTTATTGGCATCCTTGCCTCTCCCTTTCTGCTGGTGTTTGATGTATTCACGCAAAGCCCAGATAACCTCACCATTGAACGAACGTCCATGATCCTCTGCCAACTGCTTCATAGCATCTCGAACCTCTTGAGGATAGCGCGTATTGATGTTGATTGTTTCGTCTTTTTTGTGCTCACTCATGTAGCTATTTTAGCACATTTCTAGCTACATAGCAAGGACTAAAGCCCATTTCTGTCAGAAAGCATGGTAGCTAGTGCGCCTCCGTTTTTAGGATCGATCACACTTAAAACATTGCCGCTGGAAGTGTGATCGATCCTAAAAACGAAAATGCTACACGACGCGAACCCAACCCCGCGCGCAGCGTATGAGGAAAGCACCATCCTCCACTATCATGCGACTCTGACCGGGCATTGGCTCCAGGCTATAAGAATAGCAATTGCGGACCTCGAATGCGTTCCATTCGTGACCGGGGGCTTCGATGCGAATGGGGGCATCCCAGTGACCAACCCCCTGAATAAAGTTATAGACATCGCGTGCGTCCCACTGGTCCACATGAACAATGAAGTCGTCTTCTCCGGGAAAGCGATGATAACTGCTCTGGGTATCGTCCTGCTCAATAAGCTCGACTTCGCCACGATACAGTTGCCAGGCGGCACGCGCCAGCAGATCTCCACCCAGGCGCGCGCAACGCTCCTCCAATTGCTCATAGCTGATCCCCTCAAGCACCTCAATGCGCTCCTGGAGGACAATGGGACCACTATCCATATTTTCATTCATGAGATGGATCGAAACACCAGTTTCATGAGCGTGCTCCCGAAACGTCCAGAAGAGCGGTTCCGGTCCCCGGTTGGCTGGCAAGAGCGAAGGGTGCACATTGAGGCATCCAAGCCGGGGAAGATGGAGAAGCGAAGCAGGAAGCAGGCGCGAAAAGCAGGCGACACAGATCAGATCCGGCTCATAGCCAGCGAGTGTTGCATGAGTTAGAGCGTCGCTCAGCCGACTCACGCGCCAGATGGGAATGCTATGTTTCGCCGCTATTTGTACAATATTGGTATGTAGTGAGCTATGCGCGAGAGGCAAGATTGTACGAGTGCGAGTGGGTACTTCGTGCCGCTCTATAGAAGCGCTTGCCGCGCCCTGCAAAGGATTTACAGGCAGAATAACAGCACTGACCTCAATCCCAGCGTCCAATAATGCTGCCAATGGTGGCGCGGAGAATGCCCCAGGCATACCAAAGAAAAGCACACGCGGGGGTGACTCAAGCTCACTACTATTTGACATGGCGGATAGCATCTTGTAGTATCTCAGTATCACTCACTCTCAGCGACTCGTTCATTGCGTATGTAGCCACTGGGACGTTGTAGTATGAGCATAGCCTATGCTCAATCAGGAGTTTTCATCATGCCACGTATGGTCTATTGTGTCAAACTAAAGCGCGAACTCCCAGGACTGGATAAACCACCTTTCCCTGGAGAGCTAGGACAGCGCATCTATGACAACGTTTCGCAACAGGCATGGCAAATGTGGCCCGCACAGAGCACGCAGATCATCTCCGAGCGTGGCTTAAACATGGTTGATCCTCAGGCACGCAAGACCCTGCGTCAGGAGATGGAGAAATTCTTCTTCGGATCAGGTGAGCAGCCACAGGCAGCCCAAGCGGCGGGACAGTCACATCTTGTCTTTTGCGCCAAACTTCAGCGCGAACTCCCAGGACTGGCGAAACCACCCTTCCCCGGAGCACTCGGACAGCGTATCTATGAGAGCATTTCACAACAGGCGTGGGACATGTGGCCTGCGCAGAGTACGCTTATCATTAATCACTACGGACTGAATATGGCCGATCCAGAGGCGCGCAAAATCCTACGCGAACAAATGGAGGAGTTCTTCTTCGGCAAGGACGCGCGCATGCCCGAAGGCTGGTCGCCCGAAGAGGTAGGCGCGGGCGCAGGTCCTCGCAGTAAAGGCGGCGGCGGCGGAGCGGCACGCAAGAAGTAAAAGGGAACCCTTCACCTATGCCCAATTTACGAGAAGAGGGAGCGATCCTGCTCGTTTCCTGTTATGAGCAGGGGCACCAGCCCTTCCACCTGGCATCGCTCAATGCGATGCTGCGTCAGGAAGGCTACGCCCCCAGGGTGGTGGATACCTCCCTGGACCCTCTCAGCGACTCGACTATTCGTCAGGCTCGCTTTATCGCTATATCCGTTCCCATGCATACCGCGCTCCGCCTGGGTGAGGCACTGGCACGGCGCGTGCGTGAGGTCAATCCAGAGGCCCATATCTGCCTGTATGGGCTCTATGCCCTGCTGAATGCCGATCACTTGCTGCGAGATGCGATTGATTCGGCCATCGGCGGCGAGTATGATGTTCCGCTCCTCAAACTGGTACAGGCGCTTGAGGAAGGTGTCACGTTCCCGCCCGGCGTACGCACACGCCAACAGGCGAGTGGAGCCTGGATCGAGCGAACGCCTTTCATGGTTCCTCTACGCCGTCAGCTTCCAGCACTCACACGTTACGCTCGCCTGCAATGGGGCAATGACATGCGCATTGTGGGCTACACTGAAAGCACACGCGGCTGCAAGCATACCTGCCTGCATTGTCCCGTGACGCCTGTGTATCAAGGGCGCTTCTTCGCGATTCCACAGGAGATTGTGCTCGCTGACATTCGCGCGCAGGTTAGACGAGGCGCGCGGCATATCACCTTCGGCGATCCAGACTTCTGGAACGGTCCAACCCACGCGCTACGCATCGCACGCGCCCTGCATAGCGAGTTCCCCGATGTGACCTTTGACGCAACGATCAAAATTGAGCACCTGCTCAAGCATGCGCATCTGCTTCCCGAGATGCGCGAGCTTGGATGCGTCTTTATTGTCTCAGCCGTCGAGTCACTCAACGATAACGCGCTTCTCCGCCTGGATAAGGGACATACTGCCGAAGAAGCACGCCGCGCCTTCGCCCTGACCCGAGAGGCTGGGATCATACTTCGCCCCTCACTCCTCCCCTTTTCTCCCTGGGAGAGCCTCGAAAGCTACATTGAAATTCTTGATTTCTTTGAGCAGGAGCACTACATCGAGCATATTGACCCTGTCCACCTCTCAATTCGCTTACTCATCCCGCCTGGTTCTGCCTTGTTAGAGCAGGAGGAGAGTCAGGCATGGCTGCGCGATCTGGACGCGGAGAACTACACCTATCGCTGGCAACATTCCGATCCTCGTATGGACCAACTCTACGAGCGAGTTGCAACCCTGGTCGCGGAAGGTGAGAGACGACAGGAAGACCCGGCTCTGACCTTCTTCCAGGTCAAAGCGCTCGCGCTCGCCGCACAGGGCAAAGACTTCTCAGTCGAGGAGGCACTTGCAGCCTATGGTCCGCGCGAAGTGCTTCCCCACCTGACAGAATCATGGTTCTGCTGAGCAGAGCCAGCATAGGGCCGGTCGGGTCCCAGGACATGAAAACAAAGCAGGCACCTCGTTTCATACTATGTATGGGATAAGGTGCCTGCTTTCAGGCAATGTTAGCAGCCAGCGGATATCCCTGCATTACCATATCCCAATTTCAGATATGCCAATACAGGTACGAGATTTACCAGCGGAAAAAGGTCAAACCGTCGCGCCCCCAGATGTCACACGCCGAGGTTGAAACCCATACGCCTCGGTAATTACGATCGCAGGACCAATCTTCTTCTGTAACCGGCTCACAGGTCGCGCCAGGATTACCGCCACGGCCACTTACCTTCTCCAACTCGGCATCGCTCAGCTCAGCAATATCAGCAGATTTGGAAAGCCCATCTTTCAAGGCATCGATGTTAATAAACTGCATGGTTAGATATATTCCCTTCTTAAATTTCAACCTATATTCGATAGCCACCCTTGCAGAGAAAGAAGAAATGCTCTGTAGAAACTCATTTGCTTATTTCCATCATAAAGTGACACTTAGTTAGATTCACCACTTTAGGATTCTATATCGCTAAGTGACCATCTTTTATCATTATATGCAGCATCACAAATGATACATTTCAAATAGCCGATATAAACTTTATAATCCTTCTTGCAACCCACATACATAAGCATGGGCGTTGGTAAGAAAATACCAATGCCCGTGCTTATCCAGACCCTACCTGGAAGTTTAAACAAACTAGAATATTAGAGAATCAAGAGGCAAAGCCTGACGCCTACTTGATCTGCATAAATACCACGCGCCAACCATCTGGATCTTCGACCGTTACACTGCGATCAGCACTCCAGTAGGGATTCTCAGGTGGCACAGATGGAAAACCCATGTCCGCCAACCGCGCTACAATGCGATCCATCGCCTCACGATCCTCCATATATAAGACCAGTAAGTTATCGCGCGATGGTGCGGGACATGGACTCCCATCTACATGCTGAGTAAACTCCAGGTGATAGGTCACTCCAGGGAGGCCGAGCAGGACGCCGGTATAGCCCGCGCCCTCAAAACGCTCAATAAAGGGTAAGCCCACTCCTTCCTGGTAGAAACGCACAACTTCATCGAGGCGATCCGTAGGGCGCGCGACGCGGGCGCGTATGACTGGTAATGTCGTGGGCCATTGTTCTTGTGCCGTCAAAGGGGTTTCTCCTCTCATTTGCTACAAAATAGCTCGCCTGGAACGAGTTTCACCATTCTACCAACAACATAACCTATGTCACATCCAACACTTGACCAGTATGATCGCCCCCTGACCTGTCCATAAGGACAGTGTTCGCATGCCTATTTCTCAAGTTCATGAAAAAAGCAATTTGGCATATTAGTCATGAAACAATTTTCTTTTTCCCGTCTCTGTGCTATTGTTTATCGCGAGAGCGTAAAGCATCGCAATGTTTCTGATCCTTATCTATCTGCTTTTATCTATTTACTCCTTATCCGGAAACCTGAGCGCGTGTGTTACAACAAACATCAACCCTCGTATGAGGGTTGGTTTTCGCATAAGACCTTAAGGGAGAGAAGATGAATAATGCGAATTGGAATCGCAGCATCTATCGTTTTACCTGGCTTGCCATATTAGGAATAATTTTCTGTTTTGTCATCGTTTCCGCCTGTATCCTTGCCCTTTTGCGGCCTGAAGCATTTCAGGGTATGGGAAGGGCCCTTTCTTTTCCAGCGGCCTCGGCTAATTCCTCTTTGGCAAATCCGAACGTAAGCAAACCAAATGAACAGGCAATACAACCCACAGCGACGGCACAAGCACCTGTGATTACCGTTGCAAGCCCACTCACTATTCTCTTTGCGAAGGGGCAGGATGGTGGGCAGATCAGCAAGGATATGATAACGGGCAATCAGTTCACCGTCACAGGCTCCGGGCAGGCTGCCGGAAAAAGATTTTCTGACGCCTTTTATGTCTACACAGATAGATTTGGAAATACAGTAAAACCACAACTCACGCCAGCTTATGCGACACTGCATATTGATGGAAAACCTGCGAAAGCCTTTTTAGAAGAGGTGCCTGCTTATAATCCTTCTCATACCTACAAAGTGAAGCTCAAAGTGTGGAATGGAACGCCTCTAACTGTTGGTATCCCTGATGACAACTTGAGTGATAATACTGGCGCATTGATGATACTCTTTTCTTGAGAGAGGTTTATAGATGAGTAAACGACAAGTTATTTCAGTGGATCGTAGACAACGGTTCTGGGAATTTTTTATCTTTGGTTGTGTCTTTATTGCCCTTTTCATCTTCTGGCTTGTGATTCGAGCGGGTCTGGTGATCAGTTTTATCACTGGTGTCCTGGCGGGTATCTGTCTCGCGGCAGCCTGGTATCACTGGTTCTGGCAGGCGCGAACCGGGTCAACGCGCATCCTCACGACTGTTTCCAAACAGCCAGAAGAGCCAGCAGAAAACCTCGCCCGGCAGGAAGATGCGGTCTCTGCGAATCCTAAAGCAACGTCAGAAAAGGCACCACAAAAAGAGACCAGCGCAAAGACAATACTAACCAAAGCTGAAACACTTCCTCAGGCAGCTAGTAAAGAATCTGAGCCAGTTCTCGTGATACCTTCTGGTGGCGATAAAACGTTTAGCGAAGTGATCCCGTTGTCGAATGTGACATTAGTTGCGCCTGAGCCAGGGCAGATTCCTGATGATGACGATGACGACGATGACGAAGAGTTGGTACCAGCCAATCATGAACATGTTGAGGCGATAGTCGCCTCTATCACCAAAAATACAGAGAAGCTACATATCGAAGCCTACTGTGTAAAATGTCATGTCAAGCGCGATATGCATAACCCAAGACTGGTACGTCTAAAAAATGGGCATCCGGCACTAGCTTCCCGATGCCCAATTTGTGCATCGAAACTGTATCGTATCATTAGCGCTAAAAAGAATAGCGAGTGGATGAACCTTGGGGAGAAAAATGAAACTCCCTCTACCGTATAGCAGCTTCTTCTTTCCAAGTTTGCATTTGTAAGTAGGTACGGTATTCAGACCGAAGGTTCATGACCTCATAACCTTCGGCCTGAGTCATGATCGCGGATTTCAGGGCTTTGCCAACGGAGGGTAACTTGCAGTTGGGATTCGCCCTGGGCCTTCGCCAGAACTGCGTTCAGCTCGGCGTTGAACTTAATGCCAAGCTGCACCTCCCATTCACTAGGGCGTGTCTTCACCGCCATCTTCTGGATCGTCTCGCTGACATTGATGGCGCAGACACTAATAAGCTCACGCGCGCTCTTAAACGCCTCGCGAAGTTGCTGCTCCTGAGCCTCATATGCCTCACTAAATGGCCCTGGTGGAAGCACTGCTGGCTGCTTTGGCAGCAATGCTGTCGAATCATCAACCTCTATCAGAATTTCAATGTCTTTACCATTGTGTTTTTCAATATCTCGCAGAACAGACATATTCAACCTCTACGTTTCATACAATCCGGCACATATATTGAGCATTTTATCTCAATATCATATAAACGTAGAGAGATACCGCAATTCTCCCTATCATCCAGCAAATACTCCGAAAGTTGCGCATCCTCCCCTTCACATAGCTATAATACGAAGAAGGAAAGCATCTAAAGGAAAAATATGCATAGATCCACCCACGCCCTGCTCAAGCTACCGCTCCAAATGACAGCAACCATTGGGCGACAGCTTGAAATCGAGACGCTCACTGCACTGCTGCGACAAGAGGAGGCACGCCTCGTCACGCTCACAGGTCCCGGTGGTGTGGGTAAGACGCGCCTGAGCCTGGAAGTCGCACGCGCCCTGTATCAAGACTTCCCCGAAGGTGTATGCTTTGTCTCGCTCGCCCCGCTTCGGGGACGCGAACAGGTATTCCTCGCACTCCTGAACGCCTTTGGAATCGCAGAGAGCAGCAAAGATGCCCCCTGGATCGCCTACATTCCTACCTCTATCCGCGCCAAATGCTCCTGCTCCTCGATAACTTTGAACATTTGCTGGACGTAGCGGATCTCATCCCTGAACTGCTGATAGCACCACATCTCAAAATCCTGGCAACCAGTCGCGAGCCCCTTCGCCTCTATGGCGAGCGCGAAATAGAAGTACATCCATTACCAATCAGAGATACACACCCAACCAGGAGCAGCGAAATTGGACCCGCTTCACGCCTCTTCGTTGAGCGTGCCCAGGCTGTGCGACCCGGATTTGATCTGACGGATGAGAACGCCATATGCATAGCGGAAATCTGTCAACGCCTCGATGGCCTACCCCTGGCAATTGAACTGGCTGCGGCCCGAATCAAGCTGCTGACACCACAGGAGCTATTAGCCCGCCTGAATAGCCGCCTCGCACTTCTCGTTGGCGGACCTCGCGACCTGCCCCAACGCCAACAGACGCTACGCCATACGCTTGATTGGAGCTATGAACTGCTCTCAGAGGAAGAGAAGCGCGCCTTCCGCCACCTGGGCTGCCTCATTGGCACCTGGGACATCGCGGCGGCTTCGGCCTGCATAGCCAGCGATCTCGACGACATAGCGACACTTGACATGCTCTCCTCCCTCGTTGACAAAAGCCTGGTACGCCCAGTGACTTCCACGATAGAGGGAACGCGCTTTATGTTGCTGGAAACAATCCATGAGTATGCCGCGACACATCTGCAACAGAGCGGTGAAGAGCGAGATTGCGAGCTACGGCACGCGATACATTATCTTCAACAGGCTCGTAAAGCTGACATGCATCTGCACGGCGCCGGACAACAGGTCTGGGTAAAACGCTTAGATGAAGATGCCCCCAACCTGCTACTAGCCCTTCGTCGCGCGCTTCAGCGCCAGGATGCGACGATGGCGCTCCAACTAGGCGACACCCTGAGCGACTACCTGCTCTTACGCCATACGCGCCAGAACGACCTCGAAAGACTCCTCGCGCTAGACTGGCAAGAGGGAAACACAGAATTACAAGCATGCCGCGCCCGCGTGCTCTATAGCGCGGGTTGCCTGGCGCTCTTACGCGGAGAGATAGCCCTGTCATGGCAACGCCTGGAAGCCAGCCGTGATTTAGCTCGTCAGTGTAAAATGGGATCAACATTAGCTCTTTCATTAGGAATGCTCGCGATCCTTGAAATGCAGCGCGGAGCCTACAGCGATGCGCGCTCCCTGATAGAAGAGGGTTTGAGACACCTCAAGGGCGAGGAAAATCAGTGGCGCAAAGCCGCACTCCACCGCATGTATGGCAATATCGCCACGCGTCAGGGAGACTTAGAAACAGCCCAGACACACTATTCCCTCAGCCTGATGCTCCTACGCGAAAGCGGTGGCAAACGCGAACTGGCTGACCTCTACATCAGCCAGGCGACCATTATGCACCTGCGCGGTAAGCTACGCACCGCCCTCTACCTCTACCGACACGGACTGGCATCCTTTGAGGAACTGGCTGACCTGCAAGGGCAGGTACGCTGCCTCACCGGCATGGGAGCAGCCCACGCGGCGCAAGGCCTATATCATGAAGCTGAGCAATACCTACAGCAGGCGCTCACCCTCGCTCAACAACTTGGGGATCGAGAGGGGCGCGCCTCTGCTCTGCGTGAACTAGGGCTGATCCACCTCTACCAGAGCGAGGGGCAAGGGAAACACTTCACTATCATCACCACATCTCTCAAAGAAAGCCTGCGCCTCTCAAGCGAACTCAAGCAACTTCCAGGCAAAGCGCATACACTGCTCGCCCTGGGCGATGTAGAACGCTGGCGTGGTAATCGGCAGGCAGCTAACGGGTACTACGAGGAAAGTCTAGAGTTAGCCCGGCGCATGAACGACAATTTGACGCGCACGCGCGTCCTCTGCGCGCAGGCAATGCTAGCCCACAAAGCAGAGGATTTCCCACGAGCCTGCAATCACCTGAAGGAGGGCGTACAACTCGCATGGCGGATTGGGAACCATATCGCCATCGCGACCGAGCTTGAGAGCATGGCGTACCTCTGCCTGCACACGCAACAGCCAGAACTGGCGACGCAACTGCTCGGTAGCGCCGATAATCTTCGCGACACGCTTCAAACGCCCCTACACCCCATGCAGCGGACCGAATATCAACACCTACATGACGCGCTCCGGGCCGAGATCAGTCCCGCGACCTGGAACGAGAACTGGCATATGGGGCGCTCGCTCCTCCTCGCCCAGGTCGTGGACCTCGTAACACATATCACTATTCCACCAACTCAGGGCACGGAACCACAATCAATCACACCACTCACAGAAAACCCCTTCCGTCTCACCGCGCGAGAATGCGAGGTTTTACGCCTGCTCGCGCTTGGCTACCCCGATATGCGTATAGCAAGCGAACTTGTCCTCAGCCGCCGCACCGTCAACACGCACCTGCGCTCCATCTATGCCAAACTCGGCGTCAGCACTCGGACCACCGCCGCCCGCCTCGCATTTGAGCACAAACTCACCTGACCATTTTCGCAATCGATCACACGTCCATACGCACAGCTAGTCCTTGCTCTTCTTTAACATACGTGACAAGCTTCACCAGAAGCCCCTGATTCGCAATTTGAGTTAAGGAAACAATGAACCAGCCAAACCACACATCTTTCTCTTTGATGACCAGTTGATTGCTCTCCAGATGAAGCGAGCCGACCTGGGGCCAGAAGAGTCTGCTTTCGCTCCTGCTCAGGTCATGCGAAGTGACCGCGAGACCGGGAAAGACTATTGGTCGCCCAGTCTTGAACCTGGCAAGAATGCGAGGCTATTGGGCCTCTGCCACACCACGTTCTATAACGCTACCAAGCTCGTCAACATCTTTGATCAGTGCTAGCAAGGTAATCGCCGACCCATTCTTAAGCCGCACTATATAATCTGTTTGGATCTGACCATATCCTTGCAGCGCGGACTTCCGCCTCACAAGCTCGATCTGTGACCAGGCGACCACGCGCTTTTCACGTCCCTCATGATACACAAAACCGTCCTTATAGAGATGAACGATAATCTTGCGCCTGAGAGGAGTCACCAAGGTCTTATGCCTCCGAAGCGTGCTTGCTGCCGATAAACATACAAATACGAAACCATTTAAGCTAAAAAATGCAGATGGAAGCAGGCTAATAAGGGGCACAGGATACGGCCCAAAAATCCGAATGACATAAAATAAAAAAATAGAGAAGACAAAAGGGCTTAACATGAAACAATATAAGAGGCATTGCAGGCCAAACCGAACCATATCAGAATACCTCATCTTTGTCCTATACACCCCAATTAACTGAGATGTCTCGACAGCTTGCTCAGCATCAGTTGCAAGAGTGTGAGTGGCTAGTGAATGGGATTCATCCTGAAGAACTTCACCACAGAGGATATATTCCATCAATTGCAGGCAAATTTCCACATTCGTCACCTTGTGGAGTGGGACCATCGCCCAATGCCAGGTTTCGTGCCCGCGACTGATAACGAGCGCGCCTTGACTCTCATCAATCCACGGCATGTGCATCCCCTCCCAGGATATAAAGTGCTCGCCCGCCTCGACGCCGATCCCCCTTAGCTTGAATTTTCGATCTAATCGCCCCAATGCCTTTCTCATTATCCAGTTCATTCCAGTCGAATATCGCGCCTCCTGAAAAAGGGATTCGCGCTCGTCGGGAATGAGCCATATTCCTTCCGAGTTGAGCGTCAGGGCGCCAAACTGAAATGCCTGACTCGCCTCATAACGTTCAAGTATCGAAGGAAGCAAAGCCTCGGTAAAGCATTGAACGAGCAGTCGTCCCCTGCCATCATCAAATGTATATCCTCTACCGCCACTGGTCACGAATACATGACCCCAACCAAGAGGAGTAGACGAAAGCATACTATTTTCTGGTGGAAGTATGCTATAACGCTGAATGCCCGCTATATCCTCCCAACGGACCACCTCTTTGACATACTTTGTCGTACCAATCACAAACCCGCCCGCGCACAAATAGAAACGCGACGCACCCCACATCCACTTCTTCAAAGGAAACCAGAGCACCAGCAGGCCGCAGATAAATAAAATGCCACCTGTGATATCACTACCAAACATTAATTCATCGTACTTAACCGCCATCGGGGCAACCAATAAGGATAAGCGTGAACTTACAACAAAAAAAATCGCACCCCACCACAAAATTGCAAATATATACGGCCAGAATAACGGCTTCTTACTGCGGAACTCAACGCGAGGCACACCCAGGTTGTGCGCCTCTGCGACCTGATATGCTCTTGGGCTGAGTATATCAACAGCCTCCATGCTTTCGCCTCCGTAGAGAATTTTACCTTAATGCACAGTGCGCGCTTGCTTTGTGCCTGCGTAGTATACGCTTCCTCTCTCCTTACACGCAATACTCAGCCATTGACCCAACATTTCTCCGATCCATCACACTTCCACATACAAATCAAGCCCTGAGAAGATAATCTTTTCTCAGGGCTTGATGACTACATGTTCTCGATAGAGAGACTACTCAATCCTGGCTGATGACAACTTTCCCGAAACGTGGCTGCTCAGCGTAATACTTGTGGGCTGCTATGGCGTCATCAAATGCGAATACGCGATCTATGACCGGCTTGAGGCGATGCTGCGAGATAGCGCGGTTCATTGCCAGAAAGTGCGCGCGATTCCCCAGGGCAATGCGACGCAGGGTAAAGAAGTTCCCAATCAAAGCGCGAATGTTGATCGTTGAGGAGGTGTTGGCAAGCCAGCCAACCATACTGATCTGGCCCTCTACAGCGGTCGCCTTGATAGATTGCTCAAGCGTATCCGCACCTCCGACCTCAATGACGCGCTCCACACCCTGACCACGCGTTAACTCAAGCACAGCCTCATGCCATGCTGGATTCGTGCGATAATTGATCACCTCATCCGCGCCCAATGCCTTGAGTCGTTGCGCCTTATCGTCGCTGGATGTGGTAGCGATGACACGCGCCCCGAACAATTTAGAGAACTGAAGCGCAAAGAGCGATACCCCTCCAGATCCCATAGTAAGCACCGTATCCCCCGCGCTTATCTGTCGTCCCCAGGTCAAAGCATTCCAGGCAGTAACAGCGGCACAGGGGAGCGTAGCGGCCTCTGCAAATGAGAGATGCTCAGGAATAGTGACCATGCCTTCTTCTGGTAAGATCGCATACTCGGTGAGCAGGCCATTCATCGAGCCTCCAAGCTGTTTGGAATACTCCCAGCCAAAGGGGCCGTCTGTCCAGTAGGGAAGCACGGCACACATCACCCTTTCCCCAATATGCACGCGTGTTACATCTGAACCGACCGAGACAACTTCACCAGCCCCATCAGATACTGGCACCACGTCTGGAAGGACAGGCCACGGGTAGGTCCCTTGCATGACCATAAGTTCGCGCTGATTGAGTGAATTGGCTCGCACGCGGACCAGCACCTCACGCGAACCCGGCACTGGCATCTCATGCTCTTTTATAGCCAGTCCGGACAGGCCGGAGCCTTTGTCTATATGATAACTTCTCATAATGCGCTCCTTGCAATCTTTTATTACAGGCAGGTTTGCTTAAAAATGATAGTCATAGATAATGCGGCTGTTCTCGTTCAGTAGCCAGAAGATAGTGCCGCTTCCCGCCACCCCGCCACCAGCAGCAGGCACCATCTTCCAGGTAAAGGTCACGCCGCCATGATGCTCTTGCACCTCACTAGCTAACTGGAAGAGAAAACCACCTTTATTTACAAACTGTTCATAGGCTCCGCTCACCCTCACTTCAAGCGCCTCATACCCACGATATTCATTCTGCGGAGTGTATTGCACACCATCGGGCGCGTAGAGCGAGGCAATACCTGCGCGACGTTTTTCAGCATCGGCTTCGTTCCAGAGGGCCATATAATTTTCCACAAGCTGTTGCAGGTTCATAGCTTCTGATCGACTCATTTGTTATTTCTCCTTGGATCTCACTATGTGTGTTTCGCATTCACAAGGTTGATTGTAGTGCTCAATGGTGCTAGAATTGGCCCTAATTAAGAGAACCGCGAGGAGATTCAAGAGTATTGGTGTATCGCCCGACTGCTCGCATCCTGACGGTGCTAGAGCTACTGCAATCTCACGGGCACATGACAGGCGCGGAACTTGCCCGCCGGTTGGAGGTCCATATTCGAACCGTGCGCAGCTATGTCGAGACACTACAAGATCTCGGCATTCCCGTAGAGGCCGAACGGGGTCGCTATGGGGCTTACCGCCTGCGACCCGGCTATAAGCTTCCGCCACTCATCTTTACAGAGGATGAATCATTCGCCCTTACGTTAAGCCTGCTTATGACTCGGGAGCATGGACTTGAGCAGGCTTCACCAGCCTTTGAGGGGGCGCTCGCCAAAATTATGCGTGTCCTTCCCCCAACGACACGAGCACAGATTCAGGCTGTGGAGCAAGCGGTGATCTTCGAGGATCGCTCGTTTCGAGTCGCCCCCCCTGTCCTCTCGGTAGCGGTGCTTAGTTCGGCATTACGCGCTGGGCAAGCCGTGCGGCTCCACTATCGCTCCGCGCAAGGGCTAATCACTGAGCGTGTATTCAATCCCTATGGAGTTGTTTATCACGAAGGGGCCTGGTATACCATTGGCTACTGCCATCTACGCCAGGGGAGGCGCCTCTTTCGCCTGGATCGCGTTCAGCATATAGAGGTGACCAGCGAAACGTTCGAACGACCCGAGAATTTCCAGGCCTTAGAAGCGGTACAGCACGCGCTAGCCTCCGTTCCGCGTGTCTGGCAGATAGAAGTATGGTTAGGAACAACCCTTGAAAGAATTCAAAACCAGACGCGACTCTCCAAAGCCCAGTTCATAGAGGTTCCCGATGGGGTCCTGATCCGTGGGGATGTAGGAGATCTGGAATGGGCGGCTCACTTCCTCGCGGGCTCGGCGTTCCCCTGAAAATCCACCGGCCCCACGAATTACGCGACGTTCTACGCCAGTATGCCCTCACACTGGCAAGCTATACCGAACAGGATCAGTTATAAGGCATTGCCGCGATCCATCACACTTCCACGCGCATATCAAGCCCTTGTTCCTCTTTAATATATATCAAAAGTTTTGCCAGGATGCCCAGGTTGATAAGTTGCGAGACTGGTAGCCACAACCACGCGCCTGAAGAGCCTTTTCCCTTGATAACTAGCCGCTCCATATCTGCCTCAACCACTTCTACCAGCCTCCAGGCAAGTTTGATATCGCTCTTGCTGGCATATCTTTGGGACACTGCGAGACCAGGTAGGACAAACGGCTTCCCAGCCTGGAAGTCAGCGAGAACCTCAGGCCAAAGATGATCAGCTACACCACGCTCTATAGCTCTACCAAGCTCAACTACATCTCCAATAATAGAGTTTAAGACAACGGCCTTCCCGCTCGAAGGGCAAACAATATACCTGGGAAATACCCCAAACCACATAGTTATTGCTCCTCGTTCCACACTCTTCACCTGAGACCAGAGAAGCTCTCGCCTTTCACACCCTTCACAATACACAAAACCTTTCTCGTAAAGGTAAATAGTAATCTTACGACGAAAAGGTGTTACTAGTGCCTCATGATTGCACAAAAGGATAAATGACTGAAATGAGAGATATGCCATTACTCCCAGGGGAATATACGAAGAGAAGGTCAGGGGATATGGGTCACGAAAATAAGCGTATACAACAAATAACAAACCACCCAGGATAATCAGACCTATCGCTCCCGTGAACCAGCAAAATATCTTATCAGGGAGGCTCATACGTAATCCAAATTGACTGACAAGCATGCCTAGATGCGACGTTTCTTGATTCTCATTCATACTCGCTGAAGAAATATGATCCATCATTACTTCATCCTTCTGCATTCTCGGCAATATCTTGCAACACATATTCGATCAGTTGCAGACAGAGATCCACGTTCAGGATTTCGTGGAGCGGCAACACAGCCCAATGCTGAGTATCATTGCTACGACTAATGACAAGTGTACCTCTCACCTCATCAAACCAGGGCATCTCGGCTTCTCGCCAGGGCAGAAATCCTCCAGATGTAAGCCGTAGCCCTTCCGTGTCGAGAACGAGATCACCAAATGTGAGCACCCGACCAGCCAGATAGCGCTCAAGCGTCTCAGGCCATAGAGCCTCCATCAGGCTATAAGACAACTGGCTTCCTATCGAGTCCTCAAGGATATATCGCCTTCCAGTCTTCGTCAGGAGTACAAACTTGTAGCTAGGAGGATCAGGCGCGGCATTGGTTATACTACTATCTGGTGAAACCATGAGGTGACGCTGAACACCCAACATGTCCTTCCACAGCAGCACATCTTTAATACGCTTTGTCGTAGCAACGACCAACCCACCAGCGCAAAGATAGTAGCATGGGTCGCCTTGAACCCATTGTTTTACCACAAATCCAACGTTAACAAATCCACAGATAATGCTAAGGCTACCCAAGACTTCAACGACCACGATCAAACCGTCAGCCCCACTATACAAAGGAAGGATGTATCGAGCAGTAAGCACTATGAAGATGCCGAGACCAAGTAACTTTAGCGCTGATAACCAATAGAACGGTTTCTTATCAAGAAACTCAGCACGCGGCTCTCCCAGGTTGTACGCCTCCGCGACCTGATATGCTCTTGGGCTAAGTGGTTCAACAGCCTTCATGCCTTTTCCTCCATAGAGATTCTTCCAATGCACGGTGTGCGCTTGCTTCGCGCTAGCGTAGTATACGCGTCCTCTCTCCTCTCACGCAACACTCAGCCGTATATGAAATCCCAATCACCTCTCACACGCGGGTCTACGTTATATTGCCTACCCTGCCCCCACAAAGCTCACATCACGCTGGCAAAAGATACGTTATTTGCGTCAGGTGAAAGCTCCGCGCTTGCCATACAGTAGAGGTAGACAAAAGAAAATAACACTACAAGTAAGCAGAAGGAGATTGAAGATATGGCACAGACGACGGATCAGACGCGGGAACAGGCGAGGAGCACGCCAGCGGAGCGCATTGGCAAGGTTATACAGGTGTTAGGACCGGTAGTGGACATAGAATTCCCAGGCGAGCATCTGCCAGGTATCTACCACGAGATACGCCTTACTAATCCGCATAGTGGTAAGGAACTGGCTTGCGAGGTAGAGCAACATATTGGCAACAACTGGGTACGCTGCGTAGCGATGGGTCCAACTGATGGCCTGGGGCGAGGTCTGGAGGCCCGTGATATGGGGCACCCGATCTCGGTTCCCGTTGGAGCTAAGGCTTTGGGACGCGTCTTCAATGTGCTTGGAGAAGCTATCGATAACAAAGAGCCCATTGTGGATGCTCCAACGCTCCCCATTCATCGACCCGCGCCCGCGCTAGAGGAGCAGAGTCGAGACACGGCAATTCTGGAGACAGGTATCAAGGTCATCGATCTGGTATGCCCTTTCATGAAGGGTGGCAAGATTGGCGCGTTCGGTGGCGCGGGCACAGGCAAGACGCTAATCATTCAGGAACTTATCAAAAATATCGCGCTCAATCATGGCGGCTATAGCGTCTTCGCGGGCGTCGGGGAGCGCACCCGCGAAGGCAACGATCTCTACAATGAGATGATCGAGCGTGGAGTGATTGACCGCGTGGCGATGGTCTTTGGTCAGATGAATGAACCGCCCGGAGCGCGCCTCCGCGTGGCCCTGACTGGTCTGACAATGGCCGAGTACTTCCGCGACCAGGAGCACAAGGATGTACTCAGGGCAATCGCATCTAATTAACCCCATCCAGAACGCGCAAAAGATACTGGTCGTTCCAGCCGGCTTTGAGACGCTTGGCATGGATGCCAACACGGGAGGAGCGTTCCTGACGCAACAAATTCAAGCTGATATGGCGGAGCACCGCGAGATTTTCGTCAGCATGACCAAGCCTGATGCGCGATTCATCTTCCCGAAAGGCAATATCGAGGACCCAATGCAGGCTGTTTTCAATGCCCCAGTGGCTTCTGACCGCGGTGGCAAAGGTTTTGACTGACGAAAAACTGAGCAAGAAGTAGCGCGTTTCTTTGGTGGTCTTGTGCTCCATGCGTCGTTGTGCTCGTACGACCCCAATGCCTCGCAAGCCTTTCCACAGGTGTTCCGGATCGAGATACGCCAGAATTTCCGGATCACTGAGCGTCCACTGTTCACGGATTTCCAATCGGCCGTGACCTTTCTCGACCTGTCGATCTGACTCCCAGTATGGGCCGGCAAAGCCGTCTTTTTCCGCAAGAGCAAACGTTGCTTTCACCTCGTCAAACAGGTCTCCATGATTGTCTTTGAGAGCCAGAGCATAGTCGCCACCTTGCTCGATAATCTGCTCGGCAATCTTCGTTTGCGTTCCCATCGCATCAATGGTCACAATACAGCCCTTGAGCGCCAGTTGCTCTAAGAGCAGCGGGATGGCGGTCATCTCGTTGGACTTCTCTTCCGTTGCCAGTTGAGCCAATACCAGGCGATTTTCGACCGCCCAGGCACTCACCAGGTGCAGTGCTTTTTTTCCTGCTGCTTGATCGTGCGAGCGGCGCAGCGTTTTGCCATCAATTGCGATCACTCCTTTGACTGTTTGGCTGATCCCTTGCACCCATCGGATGAAACTTGCTTCAAACTGTTTGGGATCAATGAGGGCAAACACTCGCCCGAACGTATCGTGGGACGCAATTCCATTGGGCAAGTCCAGCAAATCCGTAAAAAAGGCCTTTTTGGCGTTCCCAAATTCCTCGATCTCAACCCAACCTTCTGCTCCACATACGACTCCACAGATCGCCAGAATGATGATATCTCGTAATCGATGCAGCTTGGTTCGCTCCATCCGAGGGTCTTCTACTTGCGCAAACAGGCTTTCCAGATCTCGTCGATCATTCTCCTCCATCTCGTGGTCTCCCGCTCTTTTTGCTTATTTTATCACCTCCTCTTCTTTTTTGTTGTTGAGCTTATTTAGATGCGATTGCCCTGAGGATGTACTGCTCTTCATTGACAATATCTTTCGCTTCACGCAGGCTGGCGCGGAAGTCTCAGCCCTGCTTGGGCGTATGCCCTCTGCCGTTGGCTATCAGCCCAACCTCGCCGAGGAGATGGGCGAGTTGCAGGAACGTATCACCTCAACAAAGAAGGGCATATAGTTAGTTTTCTATTCTCTAGACAGAAAGTGACAAATAAGGACATGTATCTCCCCCTCTTGCCAAAGCCGTGGTAATCTGGTATGTTTGTTCTACTCTCAGCACCGAGGAGGAAGAGCAACCGATGGTCCGTGGGTATCGGGGAGAACTTGATCTCAATAATCGACAAAAGACACTCTGCCGCAAACATGCCGGGGCCGCTCGCTGGGCCTTCAATTATGGCCTTCGCCGCAAACAAGAGGCCTACAAGGCAGGAGCGAAATCACCCAGCGCCATCGATCTGCATCGCGAGATCAATGCCCTCAAACCCTCTCTCCCATGGACATACGAGGTCAGCAAGTGCGCCTTTCAGGAAGGACTCCGCGATCTGGACCAGGCCTTCAAACACTTCTTCCGCAAATGTCGGCTCAAGAAAGAGGGGATGTGGAAAGGGAAATGTGGCTACCCACGATTCAAAAGCCGGAAGAAAGCCATCGGTGGAGCACGCTTCACCGGAACCATTCGGGTGTCTCCTGATGCCATCCAGTTGCCTCGTTTGGGGGTGCTCCGACTCAAAGAGCATGGCTATTTCCCTCTGGGTGGCAAGATTAGCAGTGCGACCATCCATGAACAAGCAGGCAGGTGGTTTGTCTCGATCTGTGTCCACGAGGAAGCGAAAGACCCCCAGCCAGCCAGAGGTAACGTCATTGGGGTTGATCTTGGCGTGAAAACCCTGGCAACCCTCTCTAATGGACGCACCTTCGAGAACCCCAAGGCGTTGCGCAAGAAGATCACGGCACTCAAGCGAGCTTCACGACGTCATAGCCGCAAGGCCAAAGGATCACGCAATCGCCAGAAAGCCAGGCAACGCCTCTCACGAATGCATACCCGGATCGCCAACGTGCGCCAAGATGCCTTGCACCAAGCGACCGCTCAGATTGTGGCGAGAACCAAACCTGATCAAGAGCGGCCGAGTGTGATTGTCCTAGAGGATTTGAACATTGCAGGCATGCTCAAGAACCGCAGGTTGGCTCGAGCCATTGCGGATGTGGGCATGTACGAGTTCAAGCGGCAGATCCTCTACAAAGCCGAACAGGCAGGGGTGAAGGTGCTGCTGGCATCGCGCTGGGAACCCTCCTCAAAAACCTGTTCCTGTTGTGGCTGGATCAATGAAACACTGACGCTTTCGGATCGGGTCTTTGTCTGCATGGAGTGTGAGAACGTGCAGGATCGAGATGCCAACGCCGCAAGAAACTTAGCAGCGTTGGCACAATGAAAACGGCGTACCGCAAGTTCTGCGGGAAGTGACGCCTGTGGAGCAGGTGTAAGACGAGCGAAAGGCTTGCTGTCTGCAGTGAAGCAGGAACCGAACACTGTGTATGGCTTGTCCATATCTGGGTAAGTTTCGGAGAACGGTCAATCACCTCACTACAGGCTGTCTTCGTACCCGCCGATGACTATACTGATCCCGCACCCACGACCACCTTCGCGCACCTTGATTCAACTGTCGTGCTCGACCGCGCCATCGCTGAGAAGGCACTCTTCCCGGCGGTCGATCCACTCGCGTCGACCAGTCGCGTGCTTGATCCGCTGGTGGTTGGCAAAGAACACTACAACACAGCACGCAGCCTTCAGCGTACCCTGCAACGCTATAACGAGCTTCAGGATATCATTACCATTCTGGGTGTTGATGATCTCAGCGAAGCAGATAAGCTGACTGTCGCCCGTGCCCGCAAGCTTCAGCAGTTCCTCTCGCAGCCCTTCGCGGTCGCGGAGGTCTTTACGGGTCGCGAGGGCCGCTATGTTCCTCTACGCGAGACCATACGTAGCGTGCGCGAAATTCTTGATGGCAAGCACGACGTCATTCCCGAACCACTCTTCTATATGGCTGGCTCCATCGATGAAGTCATCCAGCGCTTCCAAGAAGAAACCAGACCGTAGACCCATTTTGCAAGCCCCACAGGGGAGAGTATAGACGCTCCAACTCTCCCCTGTAAAAACACCTCACATCCACGTTTCCTCTATAGCAATCTCTTGACCCTCACAGTAAGCGCGTATTATTTAGACCCAGCCTACAGAGGAGTTCATACCAATGGCATGGCAGCCACAATATCCAGGTCAAGTGAACAATCCGTTCACATCCCCATTCGGGGGAACGACCCCACCCGCACAGATCCCGCCAGCCGTCTTTCAGGTTGCTGAAGCCGCAGGATTGGGAGCGCCAGTGCGCGAGTATAATCGGGGCGCGAACACTTCCAACGCGGGGAGATCCGCGCTGCAAATTCCACTTCTCATGGGCCTCATCGGAGGTGGCATCGGTCTGCTCGTCGGAATAGTGGTCCCACTCCTGGTCGTGCCGTTCCCCTTTAATCTGGTTACCGCTGGCGTGGTACTGGTGGTCTTCCTACCATTCGCCCCTATGTTGATCCGGCTCACGCGCGGCAGCTTTGGTGGAGGTGGCAAGCATGACTTTCGCGCCTGGGCCTGTCCCGGTGGACTCGTCTATACTCAGGGAGGACAGTTCTCCGCGCTACGCTGGGAAGATATTGCCTATGTCTGGCGCAAGGCTGGTATCCTCAATGGCGTCCCCTCAATCCTTGGCTATAGTGTGCAGCCAATGAACGGGCCAACTTTCGCCTTCAACCTGCTCACAGGGCCTTATGCGGGACTCATAGACATGGTGGAGAATAGTAGCGGTAGCATGAGCATCTCCTCTGGCGCGGGCGAGATATCGTCCAGCGGCGGCTTCGTCCAGATCAGCGGCTACGCCAGTCTCAATGCCTATGCCGGCTTGGGTGAGCTCATTGAAGAGCAATTGCTTCAACGTCGTCTGCCGCAATTTCTGGAGAGTTTCCAGCAGGGCGGATCGCTTCCCTTCGGCAAAGTCACTATCTACCCCCAGGGCTTAAGCGATGGCAATAAGAACCTTTCCTGGCATGAGATCGCCAGCGTCCAGGTCTCGCCCCTCGCCATTCTGATCACAAAACAGCCCGCGAACTTGCCCTGGTTCAACCTCTCTACCAGCGAATTGCCCAATGCCCCCCTCTTTGTCGGTTTGCTCAACACATTGCGCGCCCGCCAGGGCTAAATGGAGAGGGGGTGTGAGATTACCTCACCCCCCCCACTCTCTGCTCTCACTTCAACATGCCCTCTGACATTCTGTAGATCTCACCACTACGCAGGCTGCGGCTGTCTCGCTACCTTACGCTCAATAATCTGAGTAGTATATTGATCGCCCCAGGACAGCATCGCAAGCAAAATAGGCTCCAGAGTCTTACCAAATTCCGTCAAGGAGTACTCGACCTTGGGCGGAATCTGCTTGTAGATCTCACGATGCACAATCCCGTCCGCCTCGAGTTCACGCAACTGCAGGGTGAGCATCCTCTGTGTGATCGCTGGCATCTGACGCCTCAGGTCGCTAAAGCGCTGGGAGCCTTCCAGGAGCTTATAAAGGATAATCCCCTTCCATTTGCCGCCAATCACGTCAAGCGTCGCCTCCACCGGACAGCTATACTGGCATTGCTCATTACTCATGTATGCACGAGCCTCCATAGGTACCTTTTTTGATACTATAACACAAAAATGTGCATACTTGTAAATAGTAATGGCACTGTGTATAGTTGCCCTAGAACATTTCTCACGAAAGGATTACATAGCATCTATGAAACTGAGCGACGAAGTCCGCAAGGCCCTCTCATCGGGCCATCCAGCTCACCTTGTCACCATCAATAAGGACGGTAGCCCCCAGGTGACGATGGTATGGGTCGGCTTGGATGGTGATGACATTGTCTGTGGTCACTTGAAGTTCTACCAGAAGTTGCAGAACATTCAGCGTGACCCACGCGTCACGCTCTCAGTGGAGACCGGAGGGCAGACTGGCGCGCTGGATAACTATCTGATCATCAATGGGCGCGCCAGGATTACTGAAGGTGGAGCGCCTGAGCTGCTGAATAAGCTGGCTCAGACATATATTCAAGAGGGGGCTGAGTACGTCTCTGAAGGTGGCCCCGAAGGCTATATCACCCACATTACGCCCGAACGCATCAGCGGTGTTGGTCCTTGGGGACAGGGCAATTAGAGACGGTAGAAGAGGGGGCTTGAGCGACTACTCAGGCCTCCTCTTCCATCGCCTCAACCCATTGTGCTCGCCACTCTGGCGCGGGATACGTATCCGCCCAATATTCCCACTGTCGGACAATCTGGTCCGCGCGAAACTCGAAAAAGGAGACGGCGTATATCCTTTGTTCCTGATATTGCATCATAACCTCTGAAATCACTTGCTCGCTGGCAGCGGTAACCTTCAAGCTCGCGACCCGCCACTGACCAGGATAATGCTTGCACAATGCGATGAAATTGTCGCGACCCCGAATTCGCTCCTTTGATTGCGGCCACTCACAAATAAAGTCATCATGCAACAATGGTGCCATGTCCTCAAACTGGAATGTATCTATGAGCTTCCAGAGCCGCTCAACCACTTGAATGTTGTGCTGATTCACCTAAAAGACAACTCCTTTGTACAGAGAAAGCGAATGTTAATTCTGCAGTGCTTTTCCTTTCCAGAGTATATCATTCCATTCCTGACATCCACTGTCATATTCCTCTTGCTTTCCGAGCGCCATCTCAATCCTCTTTGCCTTATCACAAAGCCAAACATATATTACGCACAAGGAGGCTGATATTCGCGCATCTTAATCGACAACTAGCCCTTTCATCCAATTATTTTAATACAATACATAAAAACTTGACAATTGCTATGTTATCATTTATGCTATCAACATATACACTTGTATGTTCCTTATGCTGTGGTTGTGATGTTGTTAGTAGTGTGGTTGAAACTCCATATGTCTTTGAAGCCTACCCATAGAGCGCACACCACGCGCCAGGAGGTCTCATGTCACGCGAGAATCTTCAAATATTCTCCCGCCCCTCGCTCCCCATTCTGACATACAAACAATTCGCCTTAGAATATCTCCCCTCAGTGCAGGAGCAGGTCTGGCCCATCCAAAACCTGCTCGCACCGGGCCTCACCTTGATGACTGGCGACCCCCATGTAGGACTGAACCTGCTCGCCTTTCAGCTCATGATGCATGTCGCACTCGGCACACATGCCTTCGGGCGTATAGACGAATTTCCAACTACCCAGCGAGTCGCGCTCTATTGCGCCCTGGATCAATCCATGCTACGGCTGCAAAAGCTTCACTCGCGCTATCTCGACTCACATCCGGGGGTCGACCCTTCAGATGTTCACTGCCAACTTACCAATACCTGGGAGGCACTCGAACCAGACACAGGTCTGCGTAGGCTAGAGGTCTGGGTCACGAATAACGCGGATGCCGGATTGCTAGTCATCGACAATCTAGCGCAACTACGCCGCCGCTTCAAAGGGAGCGACAGTGACCTGCTTGATTTGCTCCGCCGCCTCGCAGAACAGCATAATCTCTGCATCCTTCTCCTACATACCTGCAAGCCCTCCTCGCCCCTGGTCGCTTACGCTGATAACCATCTCCACCTCAAACGCCTCAACATCCCCTCTTACTATCACCTTAGCATGCAGGGAGAGCAGATGCAGCCCACAACCCACCTGCTCTACTGTCCTCCAGGCGCGATTCAGTTCCAGCTTGCCGAGCGCGAGGATACGCTAGCAATCTCTGTTCTGAACGGACACAAAGCACTCTCACGCGAACGCTTGAGCATCCTGCGCCTCTTCCACGCGTACGGTGATGAACTCACACCTGCTGATGTCGCCCGCGCACTGGGTCTTAGCTCCGTCAATACACGCCAGATTCTCCATGCCATGGTCATGGCACGCATGCTTCGTACGACCTCCTATGGGCGCTATACCATCGACCCTTTCGTTGAGCCACTTGTTCCTGAACTCCTGGCCCATTATCACTTCCCTGAGCCCGACCCTGATCCACCACCCACTATCGCTCCTGAAGAATCAGCCGCCAATGATATACATCCCTCCCAACCAGGCACAACCCCACCCCAGGGCTTATGGGACTCCCAGGCTCACATGTCTTCACGCCCCTCGGCACCACGCGCACACGTTCAGGGCAATTTCAAACGGCGACACAATAACAAAAAACAGAGAAGATCCTGAAAAGACCTTCTCTGATAGATAGCAGAAAGAGCGTAGTTGCCTATATATGTAGGCGTTGCACTTCAGTCAGCGCTAAGACTCTCACGCTACCAAAGGAAGCAACCGGGTTACATCATTACCATATCCTTCGCCATGACGTACAATAGAAGAGGAATCTGAAAACCTCTCACGACTACACGAAAGGATAGGCTATGGACCCGGCAATCAAAAAGCAGGTATTACGCCTGTTCACATATGGTCTGTACGCGGTGGCCTGCGCCGAAGGGAACGAGGTCAACGCTTTTACCGCCAACTGGCTCTCCCAGGTCTCGTTTGATCCCCCTTTGATTACAGTCTCGGTCGAGAAGGATGCCCACTCACTCCCTATGATCCAGCGTAGCCAGAAATTCACAGTTAACGTTCTACGCTCAGGACAGCGCGAACTCGCGGGCACACTTGGGAAGACCGCCTTTAAACACCCTGACAAGCTGCAGGGCATTAGCTATGACCTGCAGCCTGACGGCTTTGTCATCCTCCACGATGCTCTCGGCTGGGTCGGTTGCGAGGTACGCAATAGCCTCGACGCTGGCGACTCTATCCTCTTTCTCGCGGAAGTCGTCGAAACGGGCATGATTGCGGAGGGCCAGCCACTCAGCATGAGCGAAGCAGGCTTTCGCCACGCTGGCTAGCAGCCAAACATCGAGCGAGGTAGCTCATAACAACTACCTTGCTCGATGTTGAGCGAGAAGCTATCGTATCCCGCACTCATTTCCTGGACTCATCACACTTTCCACTTCTTCCTCCCCTTGCCCCTTGCGCGACACGGGCCGGTGTGAAATAATAGTGCCTTATGGAGGTGGATGAGGTCACCATTTCTCTCGCAACCGCTTACAACAAGGAGAGTCGTCATGCAACAAGGGAGCAGCGCTATATCCGCTGACCAGAAAAGCTGCGCCTTCTGTGAGCGCGCCCATTTCGCGCCAAATATCTTGAAAGAAACCACCAACTTTCATATCGTCGCCGATCACGCCCCTCTCGTTGAGGGCCATATTCTCATCATTCCCAAAACCCATTATCGCTGCTACGGCGACACACCCGCTAACCTGGATACAGAACTCTTCACACTCAAAAAAGAGGTCGCGCGCTTCTTCCAACACTACTATGCGCCCATCATCTTCTGGGAACATGGCGTCTTTCACCAGACAGTCTTCCATGCGCACCTGCATTGCTTCCCCTTCGGCGATGTGACCTACGACCTTTCGCAGAATCTCCACAAACATATGGTGGAAGACCAGAACGATATTCGCGCCTGGTTCCAGCATCAGGGCCACTACTTCTATCTGGAAGATGCCCAGCATGCCATGATCTTCCCACCTGAGCCAGAGCCCTATATGCGTATCATTCAGGAGGTCTTGCGCCCAGGCGTGGTCCGTAGAAGCCAGGGTCATACCCAGTGGCGACCCGTCGCCCAACGCATTGAGGAAGGAAAAGCACTCATCCAAAGCACCATCGCGCACTGGCATACATTCGAGCAGCAAGAACAGGAGGCGGGCTATGCTCACTGAACCACTCAAAAACGGTCTCATCGCTTGTGATGATGTGAATCTACACTATGTTGAATGGGGGCAGGAAGGAACCCCTATCGTCTTTCTCCACGGCTTAACCGCGAACGCCATGTGCTTCCAATCCTTCGCGGATGTCCTCGCTCCCTCTTACCGTGTCATCGCCTATGACCTGCGTGGGCGAGGCGATAGCGACAAACCATCTACAGGCTATAGCGTTCCCCAGCACGCACGCGACCTCCTTGCATTACTAGATGCCTTACAGCTAGACCGCCCGATCATCGTGGGGCACTCTCTGGGCGCGCTCATCGCCCTCTACTTCGCCGCCCATTATCCCGAAAAGCTCAGTAAACTCGTCCTCATCGACGCTGGTGCGAAACTGCCCTGGAAAGACGCCAGCGAGATGCCACTCTGGCTCACTGCCGCTATCTCGCGCCTCGGAATCTCCATCCCCTCCTACCAGGAATACCTGGACCGACTCAAGCAGGCTCCTTACCTTGGCCCCTATTGGAACCCCTATATCGACCTCTATTTCGAGCACGATATCCGTATTGAACCCAATGGTTCCGTCCGCTCCAAGGCCTTCGCCCAGGGCATTCGCGAAGAGAGCCAGAACTATCCCCAGGCCGAGCCGGAAGCGCAATGGGCCAATGTCCAGGCTCCTACCTTGCTCCTACGCGCGGGTCAGGGCCTCACCAGTGAGAGCGACCAGCTCCTCTCCGAGGCAGATGCCCATCAGATTCGCGACTCCATCGCCAATTGCCAATACATCAACTACCCAACGCTCAACCACTATATCATCATCTTCGGCGTCGATCCCGCCCCCGCCGAGGCCATTCAGCGCTTTATCGAGCAGGGCAAGGCATCATAAAGCTTGCTAGTCGTCAATCGCCTGATAGGCTGAGGTCCAGAAAGCGACATTAGCAGGATGAGAAGACGAAAAGGCGCACTGGCTCATCAAGATAGTGATCATGTCCTCTCTGGGATCTGAATACCAGGAGGTGCCCAGGCCGCCATCCCAGCCATAGCGACCGGGCACCGCCGAGATATCATCGCGCCTGGTAACTACGGAGACGCCAAATCCCCAACCGTGGCTATTAAAGAAACCAGGAACCAGGCTAGATACCGCTTTCTGCGCGGGTGTCAACTGATCAGTCGTCATGGTTTCAACTGAGAGCCGAGAGAGAATACGTGTGCCATTGTACTTGCCCTGGGAGAGCAGCATCTGAGCAAAGGCCAGATAATCATCAATAGTTGACACCAATCCTCCCGCTCCAGACGGAAAAGCTGGCGGCTGGCTCCACTGACTCCCTACGACCTCGTCATATACCGTAAGCTCTCCCGTGGATGCATCAGTCCAGTAGCTCGTCGCCAGTCGCTCACGCGACGCCTTCGGCACGCTGAAGCTGGTATCCTTCATACCAAGCGGCTCAAAGAGGCGCTCACGCAAGAATGTCTCAAATGACTGACCGGAGGCGCGCGCGATCAGCACGCCAAGCACATCCGACCCCGTGTTATACACCCATCGTTCGCCCGGTTGGTACATAAGTGGAAGTCGGCCCAGGCGCGCTACCCACTCATCAGGAGTGGGCATATGCAACGGGCTCGGTGGCCCCATGCCAATCTGCTGTTCATTCGCGGCTTCGAGAATTGGGCAGACATCTGGTGGCTGCATCATCTGCCCAAAGCCCATACAAAAAGTGAGCAAATCACGCACTGTAATTGGTCGCTCCGCTGGAACGGTCTCTTCAAGTGGCCCATCGAGTCGCTTTAGAACCTTGCGATCAGCAAGTTCGGGAAGCAAGGTATCCACTGGCTCGTCCAGCCGGATCTTACATTCTTCTACGAGCATCATCGTTGCCACAGCCGTGATTGGCTTGGTCATAGACGAAATGCGGAAGATGGTATCATGCCGTATGGGAACGCTTTTCCCAAACGCCTGCATCCCAATTTCATCAATATGGATCTCACCCCGCCTACTAACTAATGTGACGAGGCCAGGGACGTCCCCTCGCTCAACGTAACTAGCCATAACATCGTGCACGCGAGCAAGCCGCGCTTTCGACAATCCTCCGCTATTCATCGCCTTTCTCCTCCCTGTCTGTCTCAATGTATGAACTTTGCGAGTAAGCAATTAAAACTGGTGGCGTGTATAGCCAAAATTCCCTTTGGCGAACGCGAGAATCTTGGTTGGCGTAACCGAGAATACGAGAGCGCTCCCACCTGCTTCATGATAGAAACAACCGTCACGTACCTCGAATTGCCATTGCCCATTCCATTTGGTTGTCCAGGCCTCGGCGAGTCGCTTGAGCGTAGCCTCGTCAGTGGTTTGGACTGCGTCGCCCTCGACAACCACGTCTAGCCCACTCTCCCAACTATTACAGCCAGTCGACAGAAGCACATGGGAATTCTCTCGCAGATTTACGGCCTTCTGCTCATCGGCACCAGTGGAGAAATGAATCGCGCCCTCAAGCCACACAGCCACCAGCGGAGTGGCGTGCGGTCGACCATTGGCTCGAACCGTCGTGACCCAGAACAGTTCTGCGGTTTCAAGCACGCGGCGCGTTTCCTCCCACGGCGTAGCAACGGCAGATGGATCACTGAAGCGTGGATCAATGGTTGTAACAGGCTCTGTGTTCTTCAAGAGTAACCCCTTTCATCACACTACAGTCGGAAGAACAGCGCTTCCGCCGAATTCTCCCGCGAAATTTACTTACATGGTGAAAGAATGCACATCTTGAGAAAGCATACCAGATAGGCGTAAAAAATCTTCTCCATTCTTGCTCATCTTCCCCAATATAGTTCTTGTAGCACATATTCTGCTTTACAAAATTCCTGAAAGCAGCCAAACGCAACACCCACCACGATGTACCTCAAGATACGGTATTGGCTCGCTCCATCCATATCTGCCGAAGTGCCCTCCCCTGCCCTTTTGTGATACAGTATCAGCAGAGGCAGGGCCAGATCGCCCACTCTCACAACCTACGCTCTATTTTGAAAGGACAAAAAATCAATGGCGATTCGTAAAGTAGGTGTCATTGGCTGCGGACTGATGGGTAGCGGCATTGCGCAAACCTGCGCCCAATCAGGTTATGAAACCATTGTGCGCGAGGTCGCACAGGAGTACCTGGACAAAGGCATGGCTCGCATCCACGGTGCCTGGGATATGATGGCAAAGAAGAACAAACTCACTTCCGAACAACTTGAGGCTAATCGGGAACGCTTGAGCGGCACCCTCGACATACAGGACCTCGCCGATTGCGATATTGTCATTGAGGCCGTCATCGAAAATATGGAAGAGAAACTACGCCTCTTCCCCGCCCTTGATGTCGCCCTCAAGCCCGAAGCTCTTATTCTCAGTAATACCTCATCCTTGAATATTACTCAGATGGGCGCGGTCACGCGGCGCGCTGACAGGGTCTGCGGGTTACACTTCTTCAACCCCGCTCCCGTCATGAAGCTAGTCGAGATTGTACGCACGATCAACACCTCAGACGAGACCATCGAGACCGTACGTGAATTCGCCACCTCGCTTGGCAAAAGCCCGGTTGTCGCCAAGGATACCGCTGGCTTCATTGTCAACTTCCTGCTTATCCCCTATCTCCTGGCGGCTGTCCGCATGTACGAGAACGGACTGGCAAGCAAAGAGGATATTGACACTGCCATGAAACACGGCTGTGGTTATCCAATGGGTCCTCTGACCCTGCTCGACTACGTCGGGCTCGACACTACCCTCTGGGCTGCCGAAGCTCTCTACGAGGAATTCAAGGAACCCCTCTACGCCCCCTCACCTCTCCTGCGCCGCATGGTCAACTCCGGCATGCTTGGACGCAAAAGCGGGCGCGGCTTCTACGAATACTAAAAAGAACAGGGTTCGCTGGCAAATGCCAGCGAACCCTGTTCTTTTTAGTATTCTGACTCTAGGCGTGAAGAGCAGCGGGCCTTCGTCCGCGTGTAACGACCTTGCGGCGCTCGCCGACAAACTTCTGCGGAGTTGGGGTCACCTCATCATGATGGAACGAACCACTGGCATCGGTATTGATACCAGGATAGTTCGGACCATAGTTATAGTGTCCCGTCTGCGCTGGAGAGAGCGTGCTCTGCCCAAACATGGGAACCCCTTTCAGGGAAGGCAGCGCCGTATCGTCCGCATCGTCATAGAGATCATCAGGAACCACATCGAGGCCGCGATCCAGCAGAGTATCCTCGCTGATATTCAAGCGTACAATGCTTCCCTTGATAATCTCCTCAACAGCAGAATACGGTACATAGAGCACCTGAGCAACCACATCACCGCGCTCGGCCAGGAAATACTGACCAAAACGCGCCTGTACAGTCCCGAGCCACTGCCCATTCCTGTCCAGAACCTCCTGGCCTATCTGGAAACGAGCATTCGCATCAAAGACTTTATAGCGCTCCTTGCGTGCCACCATTGGATCTTCCAGCGCCCAGCCCATAATACCAACCACCACGAATGGCGCGCCGATATACGTCAATAAAGCACTATCAGGAAGACCCAGCAATCCCGCGACCGTGACCAGAATAGCCGCACTGAGCACTAACGGCCACAGGCTGGGATTGGGCAGGTGAATATGATGCTCTTCCTCCGCGCTCTCAACCTCCGCAGCCTCATCGGCAACAGAATGCTGATTCAACTCGCCTGCTGTGAGGCTAGCACTGTGAAGAGAACTATCCATTATAATCCCTCTTTTCCTCTCAGTGTTTGCTACCGTCCACTTTCCAGATGAAGATACTCACTGGATGCGCGCCGGTAGTATACCATCCTTGAGGACGTGAATCCACTTATAATTGTCCTTGAAATAAGCATAGCACAAGTCGCCACTTTTGACCAGAGGAAGCTCTCACCCTACACCAACTGGCATTGCAAGCGCGGTGCCACCGTTCTCCGAAACTTACCCATATAGAGACAGGCTATACACAATGTTCGGTTCCTGCTTCACTGCAGAGAGCAAGCCTTTCGCTCGTCTTACACCTGCTCCACAGGCGTCACTTCCCGCAGAACTTGCGGTACGCCATGTTTATTGTGCCAATGCCGCAAGATTCCTGGCGGCATTGGCATCTCGGTCTTGCACGCTTCCACACTCCAGGCAGACAAAGACCCGATCCGAAAGCGTGAGCGCCTCATTGACCCAGCCACAACACGAACAGGTTTTTGAGGAGGGCTCCCAGCGCGAGGCCAGCAGCACCTGCACCCCTGCCTGTTCGGCTTTGTAGAGGATCTGCCGCTTGAACTCGTACATGCCCACATCGGCGATGGCTCGGGACAACCGGCGGTTCTTGAGCATGCCTGCAATGTTCAAATCCTCGAGCACAATTACACGCGGCCGCTCGGCATCGGGCGCGGGTTCTCGCCACGATCTGAGCGGTCGCTTGGTGCAAGGCATCGTTGCGTACGTTGGCGATCCGTGCATGCATTCGCGAGAGGCGCTGCTTGGCTTTCTGGCGATTGCGTGATCCTTTGACCTTGCGGCTATGGTGTCGCGACGTGCGCTTTAACGCCGTGATCTTCTTGCGCAACGCCTTGGGATTCTCGAAGGTGCGTCCATCAGAGAGGGTCGCCAGGGTCTTCACGCCAAGGTCAACGCCAATGACGTCACCTGTGGCTGGCTGGGGGTCTTTCGCTTCCTCGTGGACACAGATGGAGACAAACCATCTGCCTGCTTGCTCATGGATGGTGGCACTGCTAATCTTGCCATTGAGAGGGAAATAGCCGTGCTCTTTGAGTCGGAGCCTTCCCAACCGAGGCAACTGGATGGCACCCGCAGACACCCGAATGCTCCCGGTGAAGCGAGCGCCACCGATGGCTTTCTTCCGGCTTTTGTAGCGGGGATAGCCACACTTTCCTTTCCAGGTGCCCTCTTTTTTGAGGCGGCACTTGCGAAAGAAGTGCTTGAAGGCGGCATCCAGGTCACGTAATCCTTCTTGAAAAGCACATTTCGACACAGCGTACATCCAGGGCTCAGAGGGTTTGAGGGCATTGATCTCGCGATGCAGATCGATGGCGGTGGGCGTTTTCTGCCCAGCTTTGTAGGTCTCTTGTTTGCGACGAAGACCATAATTGTATGCCCAGCGAGCGGCTCCAGCATGTTTGCGGCAGCGCGTCTTTTGCGCGTTATTGAGGTCAAGTTCTCCCCGATACCCACGGATCATCGGTTGCGCTTCCTCCCTCTTTATCGTAAGTAGAACAAATATACCAGAAAACCACAGCTTTGGCAAGGTGGGATAGATGTCACTCTTTGCCTACATCTGTCTCAATAATATAAAACTAACTATAGCCCTCTTACCTACTACTGGCATCACCTCTCACTCCTCTATTGACAGCACACGCGCCCCTGTTGTATGAATAACATCAGTCATCTCTATAAAGGAGGCATACGGCATGACCGCACCACTCTCGGTTCGCGCAACGAATATGGGGGGAAGCACATTCGCTATCGATTCTGGCAGCCAGCATCGCATTATCCTCAGCTCAAACGAGGATGACCAGGGACCTAGCCCGATGGAGACGCTGCTCTCAACGCTGGCAGGCTGTGCGGGGATCGGCATCCTTTCTATTTTGCGCAAGATGCGCCAGGATGTAACCAGTTACGAGATCCAGGTCCACGGCGAGCGCGCAGATGAGCACCCCAAGGTCTTTACCAGCATCACCGTCGAGCATATCTTCACAGGTACCAACCTGCGCCCGGAAAGCATTCAACGCGCCATAACCCTCGACACCACCCAGTTCTGCGGTGTAAACATCATGCTTGGGAAGAGCGCCTCCATCACACACACCTTCCAGATTCGCGAAGTCTCAACCGAGGAAAGCGCCACGTTACCAGCAGAACACTGACGCCCCTCTAAAACCGATGAGAGTGTATACATGGATCAGCCAGATACCTCAAATGTCCAGCCAACCTATAATCAAAGCTATGACGAATTTGTGACACGCATCATGGCGAATATGATAACGTCCAAACCTCTTGATCGAGAACTACTCGCCCGCTTCGCCCGTGAGGTAGACGGCCCCACGTGTGATCTGGGCTGCGGAATTGGAGATGTCACCCGCTATCTCTATCAACTCGGCACCTCTATCTACGGAATCGATCCCTCGTCACGCAATATCGCACTGGCACGACAGGCCAGCCCCGACATCGAATTCCGCCTGGGAGATATAATCACACTCGACATCGAGGATAACAGCCTGGGCGGTGTCGTAGACTTCTACTCCACCCTTAATCGCCTTTCCAGCCAAAATGCTGTCTCCACCCTGCATGAAATCTGCCGCGTTCTTCAACCGCGCGGCTTGCTCCTACTCGCCTTCCACCAGGGACAGAACATCAATCCTGCAGATTGGTGGGGCTATTCTGATCTCATCGATGGTTTCTTCTTCGAGCGCGACGTAATGGAAGGCGATCTACAGGACTCTGGCTTTGATATAGAGGAGAGCATCGCCAGGCCCCCCTACCCTGAGATAGAGGTACAGACGGAGCGTGTCTACATCTTCGCACGCAAACGCCGTTCTCCGAAACTTACCCATATAGAGACAGGCTATACACAATGTTCGGTTCCTGCTTCACTGCAGACAGCAAGCCTTTCGCTCGTCTTACACCTGCTCCACAGGCGTCACTTCCCGCAGAACTTGCGGTACGCCATGTTTATTGTGCCAATGCCGCAAGATTCCTGGCGGCATTGGCATCTCGGTCTTGTACGCTTCCACACTCCAGGCAGACAAAGACCCGATCCGAAAGCGTGAGTGCCTCATTGACCCAGCCACACCACGAACAGGTTTTTGAGGAGGGTTCCCAGCGCGAGGCCAGCAGCACCTGCACCCCTGCCTGTTCGGCTTTGTAGAGGATCTGCCGCTTGAACTCGTACATGCCTACATCGGCAATGGCTCGGGCCAACTGGCGGTTCTTGAGCATGCCTGCAATGTGTAAATCCTCGAGCACAATCACACGCGGCCGCTCGGCATCGGGCTTGGTTCTCGCCACGATCTGAGCGGTCGCTTGGTGCAAGGCATCGTTGCGCACATTGGCGATCCGGGCATGCATTCGCGAGAGGCGCTGCTTGGCTTTCTGGCGATTGCGTGATCCTTTGACCTTGCGGCCATGGTGTCGCGACGTGCGCTTTAACGCCGTGATCTTCTTGCGTAGCGCCTTGAGATTCTCGAAGGTACGTCCATCTGAGAGAGTTGCCAGTCGTTTGATTCCCAGATCCACTCCAATGACGTCACCTGCGGCTGGCTGGGGTGCTTTCGCTTCCTCGTGGACACAGATGGAGACAAACCATCTGCCTGCTTGCTCATGGATGGTGGCACTGCTGATCTTGCCATTGAGAGGGAAATAGCCGTGCTCTTTGAGTCGGAGCCTTCCCAACCGAGGCAACTGGATGGCATCAGGAAACACCCGAATGCTCCCGGTGAAGCGAGCGCCACCGATGGCTTTCTTCCGGCTTTTGTAGCGGGGATAGCCACACTTTCCTTTCCAGGTGCCCTCTTTTTTGAGGCGGCACTTGCGAAAGAAGTGCTTGAAGGCGGCATCCAGGTCACGTAATCCTTCTTGAAAAGCACATTTCGACACAGCGTACATCCAGGGCTCAGAGGGTTTGAGGGCATTGATCTCGCGATGCAGATCGATGGCGGTGGGCGTTTTCTGCCCAGCTTTGTAGGTCTCTTGTTTGCGGCGAAGGCCATAATTGTACGCCCAACGAGCGGCTCCAGCATGTTTGCGGCAGCGCGTCTTCTGCGCGTTATTGAGGTCAAGTTCTCCCCGATACCCACGGACCATCGGTTGCGCTTCCTCCCTCTTTATCGTAAGTAGAACAAATATACCAGAAAACCACAGCTTTGGCAAGGTCGGATAGATGTCTCTATTTGCCTACATCTGTCTCAATAATATAAAACTAACTATAGCCCCTAAATTACAAGAGTCTATATTGACATGCCCCACTATACTGGAAAGCATTAGACTCAACAGCAGATTCATAAGGGGGATATACATGGCAACCAAACTCAACCAGATCATCGCCATCGAAAAAGGAACCAAGAGCAGAAGCTTTCAGGAGTTGACCGAGGCACACCAGGCGCTACAAAAGCCCGCGATCCTCTCAGGTATCTCTCGAACCTATCGCCCCAAAGACGAAGAGGGCGAGCAACTGCCACCCGAATCCACTCGTGTCCAGATCAAAGCTGAAGCGATCATCCGTCAGACCATTGAGACCCTGACAAAACTCTTCGACGTCACCGCGACAAAGGACTGGGCGAACTGTCAGGCTCGGGCTGACGTCGTCGTAGATGGCACCACCTTGCTCGCACAGGTACCAGCTACCTACTTGCTCTTCCTTGAAAAACAACTGGTCGACCTGCACACCTTTATCAAGAAGCTACCCATCCTTGACGCCTCTGAGTTCTGGAACTTCGACTCTTCGACGGACACCTGGGCTTCCGAGCCCTTACAGACGACTCGTACCAAGAAGGTACCGCGCAACCACGTCAAAGCGGAAGCAACCGAAAAGCACCCCGCCCAGGTCGAGGTCTACTATGAAGATATCGTTGTAGGCTACTGGCGAACGGTCAAATTTTCCGGCGCGCTGCCAGCCAGTCGCATCAACGAACTGCTCGCGCGCGTTGAGAAGCTTCAGGAAGCAGTCAAATTCGCCCGTGAGGAAGCCAACAACATAGAAGTCACCGAAGAGAAGGTTGGGGACAAGGTCTTCAACTACCTCTTCTCCTAAAGCGGCCTCTAGCAAGCCCCCATTTGACGAAATAGGGGCTTGCGCATTCTCGCGACTTGCTATACACTAGATACCGGAGTGCAAACTGAGATTGAAACTCACATTCACCGATGTGATGGCAACGTGTAAGCGCAGGTTCAAGTCCTGCCCCCACCACTTCGAGGCGGGGTAGCCCAGTTGGCAGAGGCAGCGTTTGGCATCACCTGAAATTGAGATTATCACTCCAGCTTCAGCATTCATCGCCGAACTCCAAATCAAGGGTCGAGGCCGGTAATCGTCGGATGCTAGTGCAATTCTGGCCCGCTCAGCCATTCTCGTTATCATTGAATCACCATTGAGCGGTAGTTCAATAGAAGAACAGGCGATATAAGAATGAGCCCGCGACTTAAACGTGTTGGGGTGCGCAATTGGGCGATACATTTGAGGCCCCGGATCGGCCATTTCCGGGGTCTCTCCTCTTTAAGCCGCCCATGAAACATCTTCACAGGCGACTTGATTTCTCGGTCAAGAGCTATCCCCCCTGAGTTGACACCAATCCAGACACCAATTAGCTTTTTTCGTCCTCTTCCATTGGTGTAGGCTTACTTTCTCAAAGAACTCATCTAAGAGCCGTGCAGGTTCCTCTTGCATCGCCAGATCTACCTGTGCATAGACATTCATCGTCAATCGATAATCGCTATGACCAAGTATCTCCTGCACCACTTTCCCATGTACCTTCATTGCCACCATCAATGTTGAGTAGCTATGACGCAGATCGTGTATTCTAATATGAGGGAGGTCAGCCTTTTGCAGCAGCCTATCATACATCCTCAGAGTATATCGAGCGTTTAAACGCCCACCTTTGATACCAGTGAAGACGTGCCCCTCTACATCCTTCAATCCTGATAGACCAGTCGTGCCGTTGCATTTGTCGCTCTAAATCCTCTTTTTGATCGGCAGAGGACACACGAGCGTAGAGCGCAACACCTTTCGCCTGAATTGGCGAGTCTGGCTCACGAACAATGACGGTTCCTGTATCCAATTGATAGGCATCAAGCTTACCAGCCTTCCACCAACGGAAAGCGGTCTTATAGCTCACTCCCATCTGTTTTGCATACTGACTTAATCTCATAGGGAGAGAATAGCATAATGTCATCAAAAGTTAATGTTTTGTTTAGCTGTTATTTACCCTCGCCATCCGCGCGGACGTCTCGCGCCTGGATGATATCCAGCGGGCCATGCGGCAAATAGGCGACCACTTCGGGCAGATCGATATTCTCTTCGCCAATGCCGGTATCTCGGAGTGCCCGCCCATTCAGGAGACGGACGATGCCTTCTTCGATCATATCATGGGCATCAACGTCAAAGGCGTCTTCTTTACCTTTACCCAGGCGCTCCCCTGGCTCGCCCAGGACGCTTCGGTCATCTTCACCAGTTCGGTCGCGCATGAGCGTGGGCGACCCGGCGACCCGCTCTACACCGCAAGCAAAGCGGCGGTACGGAGCCTGGCACGCACTCTGGCGGCGGACGAAGACGTCTTGAGTCGGGGCATTCGCGTCAATGTCGTCAGCCCTGGTGCGATCTATACCCCGCTCACAGCCAACCAGGACACCTATGCAATGCTGGAAGCGGTCAATTCCTATGTCGCGGAGACCGTACCCATGAAACGCTGGGGACAGCCCGAGGAGGTCGCGCGAGCGGTCCTCTTCCTCGCCTCCTCCAAACTCGTCCTATATGACGGGCGGCGAGATCGCCATCGACGGCGGCCTGGGCCAGATCTAAGCCGGAGTTCAAGAACTCTAACCTTCGCGCCACGGGATAAGAAGAATCCAGTATTAAAGAGGGGTTAAAACAAGTTTCTTGAAGAGCAGACAAATATCTCTTTCCGTTGACATCTATTGCTCTTGCGTTCGTACCTCGTTTCTGCTATAGTTACTCCTCGTACGGTGAGTTACACCTGATTTCACGCCTGTGGAGATCCTGTAAGACCCGGTAGATCCAGGCACGTTGTTCGTTGAAGCAGGAACCGAACGCGAAATATGGCTTGTCCACATTTGGGTAAGTTTCGGATAACGGAAGTGAGCTCTCGCCCAGAGGGAAAGTGAGCGGAGCCGGGAACCGCCCCTGTGGCGGTTCCCGGCTCCTCACAGGGTCGCGATCAGTCGCGGCGGTTCCTCCTGCGGGCTCCGGAGAACTCCAGGTCCCCCCATAGCGCCTCCCTGGCGGCCTTAAACCGTTCTCCGCGCCCCGCCGCGTTCGCAGCGCGCTTGTAATGGTCCGCCGCGCGTTTGAAGGAGGGCACAGCTTTGGGGTTGGGTTGATCCTCCAGGGCCTTCTGCACCTGAGCGGCCATCCCCTCAAGGTAGTTGACGGAGATGCGGGCGAGGCACTTATCCCGCTCCACCAACGCACTCCTGGCCATGCGCACGTTCCCGCTCGCGAGTGCCCTCACCGCCGCCTCGGCGTACGTAGCGGCGTCCCTGAGCGGCACGGAGTCGAGAACCTGGTTGGACTCGGCCCTCAACGTCTGAGCGTCCTCGCCCGCGGCTTCACGCGTGCGATCATCATCGCGCACATCCGAAGGTTTGAGCATAGCGCCACTTCCTTCCAGGTACCTGTCTACCCTCTGTTTAGAGAGGGGTCGGTTGTCGTCGTGGATCGACTATCAGGATCCCGCTACATCTTCTGAGATGCAACGGGGTTGAGACCTTCGATTCACGCGCTTTTCCCTGAAGAAAGAAATGAACCTCTGTCTGCTAGAACTCCTTGCAACCAATCGCGATCTATACCCTGTCGTCCCAATACCACATGCTCGCGAATTCTGCGATCTCATCCGTCTGGCGAGAGCGAAAACGCGGTGGCAATGGGTACGGGGAGATGTTGATGCCTCTATATTACGCCGAGGAAGGGGATGCGTCAAGAGATAACGCGTACAGGGCAGGGCTTTCCAATTCTAAGAAAGGGGTGAAAAAGAAGAGTTTTCCTTGGAGAATACAAAAACCAACAAGCTACAAAGGAAGGTAGAGCCACGCTAACTGGTGGTAGAGCATAAGACCCGCTTTTGCGCTTCTGAAACGTTGAGTGTGTTTAGGTGCCCGTTTGTTCCCTTTCAGGTTCATTACCTGCTACTCGCCGGAGAGAGCATTGCGCATTCGCATACCCAAAATGCGTGTCCCGGCGTCGCCATGTTGACATGGAATGGCGGATGTGGGCATCATCGTACAGGAACTTGGGTTCAACAATTGTCCAGTTTCACCGTGCACACAGGACTTGCAGAGCAACGTGATACATGTCTTCTCTCGTTCTCCGCTTTATGAGCATGCTACAGTCGCCATTGAGTTTCCTCTCCGGGTAAGCTCTTGTCCTAGAGGTTCTTGCTCTCTCCCTCTCCCGTGTCTCACGGGAATTTCAGAAGCGCCGACACGGCGCACATACGCCACCCAACCATCCGTCAAAACGAGCAAGGGGCGCAGCGTCTGGGCCGATCGGCGCACCTGCTGCATCAACGCATCCGCAAGCCTTCTGTCTCGGCTCGCACGCACTGTTCCAGCCAACCAGAGCCGAGTGGAAACCATCATGGCCAAACCCATCCATGCGATCATGTTCCGCCCCTTCACCCGAAGCTCGTCTGCCTGCACATGGACCAGATCCAGTTTTCCGGCTTCAACCAATGCATGATGGACCTGTTCACAATGGGTCCCTGCGCGATCTCGCCAACTGGCGACGTTCGCTCATCCAGATCAAACGCATGGACAATGGCTTGAACCGGGCATCCATAGGAGAGCAGGGTCACCACAATGACAATGACCTCCATTGGTTTGCGTAAGCCCTCGAACATGGTTCCACATTTCGCATTGAATGTCTGTCTGCAGATCTTACACCGATAGCGTTGCCGCTTGCGATCATGGATCGTGATATTGCCCTCTCCCATTTTGCCTCTTGCGCAACACATCGAGTTTGGGCAAAATTGTTTCGATGTGTCCATTGGCCCTGAGCTTGTTTGCAGAGACTACAGCATGCCAATGGACGCTTGCTTTTTCAAGCTCTCCTGACTTTTTCACCAGCTAGTGATATTGTTGGCGAATTGTCTGAGCGTGATGGGAAGGAAATATGAGATACTGAACAAGAACGAGAAGCGAAGCGTTGAGACAACCAGGAGGGAATCCATGTCCATGCATCCCCAGCCAATTCCAGCTCTCCCCGAAGAAACCGTCCGTGTTGCGCATGCCGTCCTGCCCAAGGGCAACGTGTGGTTGCGGATGCGAGATGAGCTAGGAACACTTTACGAGGATACCGATTTTCAGGATCTCTTCCCCAGCCGCGGACAACCAGCCCAAGCCCCATGGCGCCTTGCCCTGGTCACGCTCATGCAATATGCAGAGGGTCTCACGGACCGGCAAGCCGCTGACGCTGTGCGCACCCGCATTGATTGGAAGTATGTGCTCAGCCTGGAATTGACCGATAGCGGTTTTGATTTCTCCGTTCTTTCTGAATGCGCGAGGACGGTTGCTCGCTCATGGTGCAGAACGCCGCCTGTTTGATCGCCTGTTGGATCTGTGCCGTGGGCGGGGGTGGCTCAAGACGCGAGGCAAGCAACGGACCGATTCGACGCATGTGCTGGCTGCGATTCGCACGCTCCGCCGCTTGGAATGCGTTGGGGAGACCATGCGTCACACGCTCAATGTGCTTTCCCAGGTCGCGCCAACGTGGCTGTTGGAGCACATGGACCCGCAGTGGGCACAGCGCTATGAGAAACGCTTCAGCGATTTCCGCCTGCCTAAAGACGAGAAGAAACGAGTGGAGCTGGCAGAAACAATTGGGGCCGATGGTCGTCAGCTCTTGGAGATGATTTACGCGCAAAGCCATATGCCCTGGTTCGGGGAACTTGACGCCATTGAAACACTGAGACGGGTGTGGCTTCAGCACTTTCATGCCCATGAAGACCAGACGCCCTGGCGAGCGGACAAAGAACTCCCTCCCTCTGCTTTACTGATCACATCTCCTTATGACGTGGAGGCACGCTACAGCCGTAAGAAAAGCACGGCCTGGAACGGGTACAAAGTACATTTTACCGAGACCTGTGAAGCCGATGCTCCCCATCTGATCGTCGAGGTCACGTCCACCAGCGCGACCAGGGCCGATGGAGACATCATTGGGGAACTGCATTCTCGCCTCGATGAGCAGCAACTGCTTCCAGATCAACACTTGATGGATATGGGCTATGTCGATGCCGAGGTGCTCGCAGAGAGCCACAGACGCTATCATGTGGACATTGTTGGACCTGTCATGCCTGATACATCATGGGCCTCAAAAGAAGCAGGGCGTTTTGATCAGAGCCAATTTCTTCTTGATTGGCAAGCCAAACAGGCGGTGTGTCCTGCTGGACATACCAGCCGTGACTGGGGGCACATTCCTGATCGACATGGAAAGCCCAGTCTTCGTGTGCGGTTTCCTCTTTCGCGGTGCCGCTGCTGTCCTCTGCATGATCAATGCACGCCAGTGGCCGCGAAAGTGCTGATTTTGCGTCCAGATGAGGCAAGCTACACCGCGTTACGAGAGGCACGTCAACGCCAGGAAACAAAAGCGTTTCGGACACTGTATGCAACACGGGCTGGGATTGAAGGGACGGTTGCGCAAGCGGTCCGCACCTGTGAGATGCGACAGGCACGTTATCTTGGGAGCAAGAAATTGAGACTTCAGGCTTTTTTCACGGCGACCGCTATGAATGTCCTTCGTGCGATTGAATGGCAGAAAGGCCAGCCACCTGCTTCAACACCCGTTTCTCGTTTTGCCAAGCTGGTTGCTTCTGCCAAGCCTGCGGTGGCTGCCTAGCTTTTGCCAATTCGCCAACAATATCCTAGTGTGGCTCTACCACTGAAGCCAACATGGAGTAGTTTAGCAAGAGACCTGCTGATGATTAAATAGCATTGCTTTTGCAAAAAATAGGTATCCATCTCGTCCCTGATATGAGGCGGTTTGAGAACCATTTTTATTGACGGTAGTTCTGACGGTAGTTGTGCCGGATTACGGCGAAAAAATACGGACGGTGGCAGTTAAAGCCTTTGCTCTCAAGCCGCCTGTGAAGACGTTCTCCACCTCAAAAGAAGGAGTCAAGGATGGCATACGACGGATCGGCCATTTCCGGGGTCTCTCCTCTTTTTGGCTGACCATGAACCCTCCTCACAGGCGACTTCCCTCTCTCTGGTAAACGCTGCTACCTCTTCCAACTTCCAGACTGATACCTCTTGCTCCTCGACCTCGCCCTCAGATGCATCTCCCTTCTCGTCGCCGCCCTCTTCCTTCCCTTCAAGCTCAGGCCAGAGCGTTCCATCGCTCTCCGCTTCTTCCATCGCCGCATCCCCATTCTCTTCCGACCGAGTGAACAACCGCGCACGTATCTCTTTGACCGTCTCAGGAATGAAGCCACGCGAATAGCGAATACGACGCGCCTTACTCTCCATCAACGCCTCCACCCGCACCCACGCATAGGACCAACCCATCCCGAACCACCGTCTTGTGACCCTTCTTCGCCCGCGTGATGTCTTTGGTCAGGTACTTGGTCGCATACCCAATCGCACGCGTATTGTGAATGGCACTCACCCATACCACCGAGGCACGCCCCTTTGTCGCTGGCTTCCAGCACGCCACCAGATGCTCATGAGGAATATAATCGGCTCCCTTGACCAGCAGATGCCAGTGGAAGCCGTTCTCTTCAAAGTTCTGATGTTCTTCCGAGACGCCTAGGTACTCAATCTGGAACGCAGGCCGAGCACCCACATGTCCACGACCACGCCCCTTTGATCCTCGACGCAACGCCTGCACCCAGGTCGTGAGCGCACGCGACGCCTCTTCCATCGTTTTCCCTGCTTTCGTCAAGACGATATGCAATGTTGGTTCAGCCTCAGCAATCACTTGTCGCCACATATCCACCTTTCTTGGACCACAATAGAGGCACGACCAGCGATCACAGCGTGCACGCCTCACCTCACTCGTTTCCCGATGGATAAACCGATGCCGTAGCGCCCAGGCATCAGGGCAGGCATACAGCGTATCGATCCCATCCTCCAAATGCCAGTCCACCCGCTCCTCAACAGTCGGGGTATACACACTGTCTAATCGCTTCATCGTTTTCGCCTCCTCTTAACCACATCACACAAAAAGCGTTGTATACTTGAGCTAATCAAACGTTTGAAGAGAGAAATATGCAATTTACGAGGAACAGAAGCTGCACCCAAAGATTATGGCAGTTTGAACAGGCGACGTTTTATTCTGAAGCCACTTAGATAACTATTTCAAGTGTCTTTTTGGTGCTTTAGATTGTTCAAAGAGTCACATTGATCTACGCTTCTCTGGGAACGTTCCTTAACAAAAAATGGAGGAAATTAGCCAAATGGCGAAACGTGCTCGTACACGAGTGTCCACCAAAACACCTACTTTGAGCCCTTTGGCAGGAAGGTGCGTGATAATATTTATTGGATTGATTATCATTGCAATAGGGGTATTCATAGAATGGGACACATTAAGATTTTTACCTGGCACTGTGTCAACGATGGGCATTATTAGCTATTGTGACAAGATGTCGGATTCTCCTTATCGTGAAACCTATTGCTTTCCGACGGTAAGCTTTCAGACCCTAGCAGGCCAGGAAGTTACATTTGAATCAGGGGTAAGCTCGTATGAGTACTATGAGGGTAAAACAGTAACCGTGAAGTATCATCCAAATAATCCACAGGATGCCCGCCTTGATCCTGGGCTAGCTTGGCTGTTCTGTATCTCTGTTGGTTCGCTGTTTGTTCTGAGTGATCTGTTTTCCTGTCTTCGCGGCTTAATAAGCAAAATCAGAGGTAAAGTATCCTGAGCGATGCTCATCTCCAAATCGTTACTTGTGTGAGTTATCCTTATTAGGGTCAAGAGAATATTAAGAACAAACTCAAGTCCAATACATATGATGGACCCATAGAACGAGACCAAAACAAGAGGCTGGGGAAGATACAATCAGAACATGAACACAAAAAGACAACATACCGCCAGCTTTAAAGCGCGAGTGGTCCAGGAGCTATTGAAGGAAGAGAAAACGATAGCCCAAATAGCCGCAGAATATGAGGTGCATCCGACGCAATTGAGGCGATGGAAAGCGATCGTGGTGGAAGGAATGGCCGGCCTCTTTGAGGAAAAAGACGGGAAAGCAGCCATACAGGCCGAATATGAAGAGCGCCTCAATGATCTGTATGGAGAAATTGGAAGGTTAACAACCCAACTCAACTGGTTGAAAAAAATCTGGCATTGCATTTGAGTCGAGATGAGCGGTTGCACTTGATCGAACGAGAAAGATCTCCTCCTATGTCAATAGGGGAAAGCCCATCAGGAGAAAGTGAGTGAAGGACCGAAAAGAGCAAGACGCTCCAATCAGGCGCAAACAAGCGTACCACACCGCTCACCGGTGTCAAGCCACTGCGTTTTCCTTGACACCGCTTCACTTGTGTGGTCTGAAGAAAGCACGCCAGATTGAAAGCGAAAAAACGAAGGGATTTTTCGCGCCTCAAATGAGTACGTCTGAACTGCTTAGAGCAATAAGAACTTCAGGCAGCTCGTCGAGCGTGTTCAAGGCGCGCACGTTCAAAGGTAGCTGCTTGATAACACTCCTGCTTGAGCCACATCGCATGGATCAGCCGGACCCAGACGTTGGAGAGGGCGCGTACCGCAACACTGTGACTTTTTCCCTCCTTGCGCTTGCGCTGATAATACTCCAGTGCCCAAGCCTCGGTTTGCGTGGTCTGCCAGGCAAATTGGTGCAGAGCATTGCGCAATGGCTTGATACAAGCGTGGCGTCGATGAATCCTGGTATACGTCCCACTCTGAAAAATCACCGGAGAGGTCCCGGCCAGTGCTTGCAGGCTCGTCGCATCAACGTAGCGTTTTCGATCATCCCCGACCTCTGCCAACAGACGAGGTGCAAGACGTTTGCCAGCACGAGGCAAGCTGCTAAAGATCTCGCTGTCGGCGTGACTCAAAAAAAGGTCTTCAATCACTTTCTCATACTCGGCGATCTGCTCCACCAGAGGCAGCAGTTGAGCGATCAACGCCAGAGCCAGACGCGATTTGGTGCGCGTGGTAATGACGCTCGCCACCAACTGGGGCTGATGCAGGCGCTCAACGATCTTTGGGGCCACTTTGGCTGCCGAGGTATGACCCGCTTGTTTGAGGACCATAGTGATCTGCTCTTCCGAGGCCGCCTGAGCTGCTTGCAGAGTGGGATACGTCTGCAAAAAGAGCAGCGTCGAACGTTGCTGAAGCTTGGCGAAGAGATCCAAAGCCACGGGGTAGTATGCCTTGAGACAGGCGGTGAGTTGGTTCACCAAGCGAGTTTGCATCTGGACCAATGCATCCTGATCACGGGTGAGCGCTTTGAGCTCAGCAATCTTCGCACTATCTGGAGTCAGACGGCGCAGTTCGGCAAAATCAGCTCGCCCTGTTTTGGCGAGCAAATAGGCATCAATCGCGTCGGTCTTGACTCCCGAAGCTGCTCGACGACGATCAACAGTGGTCGGATGAACTGGATACACCGACCACCCATGCTCCAGCAAAAAAGTGACCAGCAGACCAGAAGAGGTTTCGACAACGCAAGCCATGTTTTCCTTCCCTTCTGGGCCAGTGATAGTTTGCAGGAACAGGTGCAACTTTTGCAACCCATCGGGTGAATGGCTGACTCGAAGCGGGGCATTCACCTGGCAACCAGTCTCATCGATGACCAGAACGTCATGATGCGTATCGCTCCAGTCTATGCCTGCATAGAACATAGAAGGCTCCCTTCTCAAGACAAACGTTCCTGGGGGCAACGTGTACTTATCCTGTGGTGCTCAATCAAGGCACGATCTCCTAATAATCGGTTTACCCAGGAACACCGGAAGACGAAGCGAGGACTTTCTCAATAGGTCGAGCCTGATGTGAAGAGGATGCTTTCGTCTTCCCTGTTCGATAGATCACTGAGCAAGTTTACCGCTTGCTCCGACCCTTTGTCGAGAGGGTCTGTGAATATATTAATGGATAAGTGAAGAGCTTTCAGTGCGGGTGCAGGCGGACGTATTGAGCGTGAATCGGTCAACGATCTACTACCAACCACAGCCGCCTTCGCGAGAAGAAGTCCGATTGAAGCACCGCATTGATGAGATCTACACGCAATGTCCGTTCTATGGGTCACGCAAGATCACAGAGCAGTTACGACTGGATGGCTGGCTGGTCAATCGGAAAGCTATTCAGCGTCATATGCGCGAGATGGGCATCGAAGGCATCAGTCCCGACGCCATGCCGATAGTTGTGTAAAGGAAAAACCTTCCAAAGAGGTGTATTTGAGATGATAATACAGGCATAGAGTTTCCTTTTAGAATGCTTCGATCATTTCACAAAAAGGAGGGTACTATGCCTGTATCCAAGAGAAAGCCTACCACATCAGCCTCTGAGGTTTCAACGCCAGAGTCCACGTCAAACGTCCTACCAGAACAGGAGGATTTTCGTCAGTATCTACGGCATCTTGCTGTGAGTGCTGTCCAAGTCTTGATTGAACAAGTCATGCGTGAAGAACTGGAGCAATGTATTGGAGCGTCATGGGGAGAAATCACCCCCAATCGTCGAGGCTATCGCAATGGTCACTACACCCGTGATCTCGTCACCTCAACTGGACGCATTGAGGATTTGAAGGTGCCAAGAGATCGGGAGGGAGCATTTCACAGTGAGGTGTTCGAGCGCTACAACCGCTATGAACCGGAGGTAGCCGAGGCGCTGACCCAAATGTTTGTCAGTGGGGCAAGCACGCACAAAGTCGGAGAGGTGGCTCAAACCCTCATGGGGGTGGCTCCCAGTGCCAGCGCGGTCAGTCGGCTCAACCAAACGCTGACTGAGCAGTATGAAGTGTGGCGAGAGCGCCCCCTCCTCGCCCACTATCGCATCCTCTACCTGGATGGTATTCATTTTACGGTTCGTCATGGAACCCAAACCGATTCAACCATCATCTTAACGGCACTTGGCGTAGATCTGGAAGGGAACAAGGAGGTGTTGGCCTTGCGGGCCTGTGCGCAGGAAGATAAAGACGGCTGGAGTTGCCTCATGCAAGACCTGCGCACCCGTGGGGCGATACAGATGGACCTGATTGTCACCGATGGGCATGAAGGACTCCTGGCTGCCGTTTCCGCTCTCTTTACCGCGACTCCCCGACAACGCTGTGTGGTGCATAAACAACGCAATGTGCTCAATGCCATTCCCCATCGGGAGCGCAAAGAGGTCAGCGCGCAATTAGCCGGAATTTTCAAACAGGAGAAGAAAGAAGATGCGCTGCTCAATCTGGCGGCATTTCAAGCCAAATACCAGAAGCGTTATCCTGAAGCGATCCGCAGCTTGGTCGAAGATAAGGAACATCTTTTAACCTTTTATGCTTTTCCACCTGTGATGCATCGCTACATTCGCAGCACCAATGCGATTGAAAGTTTCTTTAGCAATGTCCGGCAGCGCACGGATCAGATTGACGCTTTCACCACGGAAACCAGTTGTCTGACCATAGTCTGGGCGGTGATGCAAGATATTCACCTGCCCAAGATTTCGGTCGGCTAAAAGCTGAACGCTCATTGCGGCCGATGTCAAAGCAACCAGCCGGAAAGGCTGGTGTGGGAGGAGGTGGCGTTTGCAGACGGTCCTGTATAACAATGGTTTTCTCTGTGGTATACTGAACGACGCGAGAAAACCCATTTCCCTCTCGTCTCTCAATCCCGCTCTGTCAAGAAAGGCAAAACAGATGTCCAACAAAGCACGAGTAGCCCTCACCGTCCACGATCTGGAGACAAGCATTGCTTTCTATACCACATTGCTGAACTTCGAATTGGTGGAGTTTCAGCCAGATGCGGGAATAGCCTACATACGGGATAGCGATGATGATCTAGTGTTACTTGCTTCCCCACATCTTGAAGATCCGCACAGCCTTCTCGATGAACCCCGCCAAGTCTTCAAGCCCGGTGATACCCTTGACTTCTTTGTTGACACGTTTGAAACGCAGCATGCTAGACTGGTCGAGGATGGGCTCACCGATATACGCGTCGAGGAAAATGAGCGTGGTGAGCGCAAATTGCTGGTGACCGATCCCAACGGCTATCACTTCGCTTTCGTCATCCCGGTGAAACGCTCACCCGAAGCAATGCTAGCTGCCTACGCGGGGCTCAGCGACGAGATTGCAGCAGCGCTTGACGGCCTCTCCGAAGCCGATCTCGATCTGGAGCGCGCCCCCAATGAATGGTCGATTCGCCAGATCATCCATCATCTTGCTCTGAGCACTTCGTTGTCCTTGATGTCCATCGAAACCGTCCTGGTGAGCCCGGGAAGCGTCTTTGTACGACCTCCCCACGACCAGGAAAAATGGGTTGAGGTGCTCGATTACAAGCATCGACCCATCGGGACGTCGCTGGCTCTCATCAGTGCGGTGCAGGCTCATATTACCCAATTACTACGCTCTGTGCCCAATAGTTGGGATCACTCCATCGTGAGGAAGTTTACTACAGAGGATGAGGGCCATACAGCCACGCTCAGCGACATGATTACCATCCAGATCGAGCATACGACTGCACACCTCGACGAGATCCGCCAGACCCGCAAGATCCATCATCGCTAACGCCGTCAAATGATTGGAGGGCTTCGAACTTGTAGGTGAGTGCCCTCCGATACGATTTGCAGAAAATGACAGACACCCTGCAAAAATGGGATTTTCGGTGAAGCATGAGCTACTGTACCTCTCCGTTTAGACTCTCCCGAGGGCATTCCCAACCTAGAACTCATGCTACTCGATTTGGAAATACTCTCTGTATCCTTACACAATTATCGGGATGGTGTCCCTTTTTGCTCCACATACTAATAGATTGCTTATCTTCATAGATCGTTTGAAGTACACTTCTTGTCCTCTGGTTAGGGCGAATACAGGAGAGAGCCTTGGCGGCCAAAAGGACCATTTTATTCTGTAAATTCCATTCAAGTGACAAAATGATTTTCCCTCTTCAGAATCAGTCACAGGCCAGTTGTAGAAGATGAGTAGGAGCCGAAACCCGGTGGCTAAAAACAAAACAACGGCAACAGAAAGCATCTCTTTTCGGCTAAGTCGAGTCTTTGCGGGAGATAAAGTATCGATAGGTATAGATATTAGCGTTTGCACTGGACCACCTCAAAACGTAATTGTCATTCAACAATTAGAACGTCCTTGGGTGACTACTGTATCACCTAGATCAAATTCTCCAATCTTGCTTGCTCCACATCCTCTTTTGAACGCGCCTCAACAAGCCTTATATCTTCAATAGTCTATTGTGCTACCGCTCGTTTACTGCGACTCTTCAATCACTATAAAAGAAAAATTTATGTACGCCATAGATGATATCCATTTCAATCACTCCGTCCGCCTCGCACTTTTTGCGCTCTGAACGCACACAGGTCGCCCCTTGACATTGTTAAGAAATCTCAATGTTTCGAGAGAAAAAACAACCATTTTGGCAATAAGAAGTGATGCTAAACTCAACCATTTGATGAGCATAATTTACAGACGTCTATGTACCTGTTGTCCCTTTCCATTTAGGGACTATTTTTATTGAATATCTTGTATCACTGTTTTCTTAAAAAGAAGGTTAAACGCGATGAAGACATGGGTGCGCCGCCCGGCGCTTTTGCTGGTCGCCGCTTTCCTGGTAGTGGCGTTCGTAACTGGCATTCCGTTCACAAAAAGTGGGATGTCGAAGGTACTTGCTGCCACTGTTACCCCAACCATTAGCGTGTCGGCTCACACTGTACATCCCAGGCAGAAAATCACAATCACTGGCCTGGGATTTGCGCCCAATGACACAGTATTTATTTCTCTAGATCAACTGAATTACTCTTTGGGAAATCTCACTTGTGATAGCGATGGCAATTGCTCAGGCTCGGTAACGATACCACTGACCGGCCCGCAGGGGCAGCACATGCTCCTTGCCCAAGGTTCCCAACCTGATGAAGAGGTTGTAAATGTGCCTATCAACCTCAATCCAACCATTTTCTTTGATACCTCTGTGGGTCATTCTAACCAGGGAGGCCCCGGAACCAGTACTGTAATAACCGGATCGGGATTTCAGCTGAATGAAACTGTCAGTGTCTACTGGGGGGATGCGACAGGCACGCTTCTCGGAACAGTCACAAGCGACAGTTATAGTGGCTTTTTCCGTTTTCCATTTACCACGCCAACACATGTTGCTCCTGGCAAATACCCTATAACAGTTGTGCGCTCAGGCCAGAAACCAGCTACGGCCACAACAACTTTTACCGTAGTGCCTCCTGCCGTGACTGCGGCAGGCGGCATTCGTAGCGGGCAGTTGCTAAAATTCCAGATCAAAGGCTTTCAGGGTCACGAAAATGTTGCTATCAGTTGGGATGCCAATGGCGGCCAACAAATAGACGTGATTCAAACGAACAATTATGGTCTCTTTGCGAGCCCAAGTTATGGAGAAGTCTTTATCCCCTCGGCCCCTCTTGGCTCGTATACCCTTACATTTACTGGCGAAAGCAGCGGATTGCAGGTCAGTGCACCAATTAATGTTGGACCTGGCATCCAGGTAAATGTGTTTAACAATCCAGGTGCTACCATTGCGGTATCTGGCGGCGGTTTTCGTGCTGGGGAAACGCTGAATGTCTTTATTGTCGATCAGAAAAAAGCGACCAGCGTTTCCGTGACGACTGCGACTGATGGCAGCTTTCAGATCAATCTCGTCGCTCCTCTCAGCCTGACTCCTGGCCCACAATATCATATCAAGGCAACAAACAGCGACGGTTCTGAGAAAGCGACTAACTTTTTCTATATTCTTGCGCCAGGTATCAGCTGGGCCAGTACAGATAGTAACAATCAGAGCAGTACTGCCACCTATGGCTCTTCTGGAACCATCAGTGGTCAGAACTTCCCAGCAAATGAACAGATAGCGCTCTATTGGAACTATCAGCAAGCTGGACAGGTCGAGGTAGGAACAGTGCAGGCGGCCGCCGATGGCTCATTCACTTTTGACCTTACGACCCCGAGCAGTCCTTTTACCAGCGATGCCACAATCGAAGCAATTGCTTCTACCAACACGTTTATGGCATCTTATCAAGTGCAGCCACAACCCGCTTTCACCCTCAACCCAACGAGCATTCTGGTGGGAGATACGGTCAGTATCAGCGGTGGAAGCTTTAATGGAAATGTTACCGTCAATATTCAACTTGCAGGGTCGACGAGTGTTGTGAGCACTGCTACCGTAGCCGATGATGGAACGTTTACAGGCTCATTGACCATCCCATCGAACATTATGGGAGGCCCTTCAAGTGTTTCTGTATCGGATGGTACGGTGAGTGTAAGGGTTCCCCTGGTCATTGACGTTCCGCTAATCATCACGCCTACCACGGGAAGCACTGGCACCAGTATCTCGGTACAATCTCCGAATTTTAGCAACAATGGGAATAATACCATCTGTGTTAAATTGCAACCGTCTATTGTCTGGCATGATCCCACGACAGGGACTTCACAGTTCCTGGCCTCGGCTTGTCAATTTCCTAGGACAGTAACCGCCCCGGCGAATCTCGTCAGTGGGCGAACATATGAGGTTGAGCTGATTGCGGGGGGCAATGTCATCGGCAAGGCTCCCTTCACCGCCCAATAATGTACATTTTCTCCTGACCTACACACAAGAAGCTGGCTTGATGTGATGCATCACATCAAGCCAGCTTCTTGTGCTCCTCTCATTCTCTTTCCAAGCATCTTTTCTTGGGGCCAGAAACTCCAGATCGTTTAGTGAAAGGCGAAATGGCAATAGAAGCGTAGAGTATTAAGCATCCGATAGTATAGACACTATACAAAGTCAATAGTTGGAGATTCAACAGATTGAGGTCCCACAATCAAACGGATGATGTCGAACGCACCAAGGTATTGTACAGATTCACCTCAGTTTGCCTCTTCTCACAGGGCTACTCTATGAGTCACTCCGTCGTCGTATTCTGGTTGGGTTGAACAAAGGTGAAGCACTGCACTCCCTGGCTCGCCAGCTCTTTTCTGGCAAACATGGATAACTCTGGGATCGAGCGTTTGAGGACCAGATGCATCGTGCCAGTTGCCTTCATTTGCTTATGGCAGCTATTGCGACATGGAACGCAGCCTATCTGCAAGCGGCCGTGGGTGAACTAAGGCAGCGAGGGGAGCAGATTGCAGAAGAATACCTTCCTCATATCACGCCGCTAGGATGGGAACATATCAATCTCATCGGACAATACTCCTTTACCAACCAGTCCACTTACTCTTTAACGAACCTGAGACCACTCCGCCTGGCTCTTATGGAAGGACAAGTTACCGACTGGATTCCCAGTAGAGAGTAGCACGCGCGTGCTACTCTCTTTTGAACGACACTTTGTATCCCATTGAGGAAGGCTTGTGTATCGCTACTATGATCAACGTCTCATCCGTATTACTATTCAGGTCTAGGCTCTAGGAGCCCTTTTGCGAGCTAAATATCGTTCTCATGAAAAAAGAGATCTTTCAGCTCACCATTAAGCCACCGCTCGAACCATTCTTCCAGAGAATCTGCTTGCCGATGCAATTCGTATACAACCTCTTGCCCGTCACGCAGAGGAGCCTTATCAAAACTATTGTCGACAAGATAGACATGCCCTGTTTTGGCATGCACATAGTATGATCCATCACCCTCCGATTCAGAAATATTTAAAAAACAGGTAGGCCATTCTCCCCTAACAAGGGAAACGCGGTTGGGTTGATGGTGAGAGCGCTCGTATGCTTCCAAATCAAAGGGGATAGGTGCAAATAGTTCGGGCCACGTTCGCTCACAAAACCCTTCTCCATGGATAGGTGTACATTTTTCAAGCAAATGCTCTTTCATGAGCCTATCATAGCGGAGATCTCGCCAGAGCCAGTAACAAAAGCCTCCAGGGATGCCAATGAGCCCAGTTCCCGGTCCAAAGCCCCCATTAGCAATGTGCAGATAGAGATCGCGAAGCAGAGGAGGATGAACGAAGCCGAAAGCTTCTTCAACGTGAAGAAGTTCTTGTTCAGTTACAGGGGCAAATTCAAACCCTTCACGTGGATTATGAAGACAGACACGACTTTGCAAATGTCCATCCATATAGTAATGTCCTGCATATCTGCCTTTATGATAATCTGGACCAAACCAATTGGCGTAGCGACACCACGCAAGAATGCGTTCCCAGAGGGGAAATGATGTATCCCCTCTCAGAGGAAAACCATCATCTTTGCGAGGCCTTAACGATTGACCTCCATCTAGCCTTCCTTCTCCGCCAATATTCACAAGATACCTTCGTGTCGTTTCGTTGATGGGTTCCCGAGTGAAAGGGCTATTCATGTTTTGTTCTTCTACCATAAAAGACTCCTCTTTATGGAAATGCATAGAGACATCAAAAAGAGATCCTATTTCTGTCATTGTGTGCGCACGCGTCTCGCTCTGATTTCGTTGACGGTCTCTTCCGCACAGCTTCTGGATGTCTTCGATGATGTTTCGACGATTATGGCATATTGGGGCCCCGACATAAAACCCCCATACGCATTAAGTTAAGAGCCAATCGAGCCCTTCGAGGAGCACCTGAGCTAGGCAGGGTTCAGCGGCTCGTCGATTGAGCCGACAGCCCGATTGCATCCTGCGGCGCAATTTGCAAACTATTAGGTGCAAGCGAGAGATGCCAGAGAGGACTTCCAACAAGTCCAGAGCCAAAGCACGGACTACGGCGGAGGCTTTGACCAGGCTACGCCAGGGATTGTGCCAGCACCCAAACAAAAGGAGCCAGTGTTGAAGCACGACCGCGATCAGTTTGGCATACAATTCGCACAATGCCTGCCAGGGCAGTTGCGAGCGCCAGGCATCGATCTGACCTTGACTCTTCCAGAGTTTGAAGAGCAGTTCGATGAGCCAGCGTTCGCGTAGCAGGATAAGGGCTTGCTCCACGCTAATATGCTTGGCGGCAGCATTGGTGACCACCAGGGTCCACTCTGCCAGCTTCCATTGCTGCTCACTCACCTCTTTGCCTTTATCACGAGCCTCTTCACTCAAGCGCTCACGACGCTGCTCAACTACTTCCTTTGGAATGCGCACCATGAGCAGGCGCACTGGTAAGCGGTCTTGTTTTCCCAGCGAGACGTGCATGACCTTGACCTGCCCAATGGTTCGTGGCAGCGCCGTTTCCAGATCGATGCGCTTTCCCTGTCGGTCGTAGAAGACGGTGTTGGCCTTTGGGTGCTGGCAGAAGCGCACGCCTTGCTCGGACAACTCCCGCAAGCGAGAGAGGCTCCAATAGCCACGGTCAGCCACATACAAACTGCCTGCCGAAAGCAGCTGCTCTCGCAGTGGCCCGTGCAGTTCATGCACCCGTCCGGCAGACAAGTGCGGGCCGATAAGCTGACCTCGTTTGAGATCCAGACGCACATGCAGTTTGAGCGCGGAGGCCGTGTGCTCTGTCGAGCCTGGGCTGCTGCCCCCGCACCCCTGCCATCGTTCAGCCAGAGCCGCGGGCAAAACAATCGTCGAAGCATCCTCGATGATGACCTGCTTAAAACGCTTGAACAAGGCCACCGGGACGGCTTTGACCGTGACCACCTGCTCTATCAACTCCGTGAGCACAGCTTGCAGGAACGTCGCGGCACTTTCTGTGCAGCGTTGATGCAGTCCTGGAGCGCTGATCTGTATGCCACACACCTGGGCATCCTGGGTCAGCTGATCCAGTGTGGCCTCTGGCTGATGCAGATGGCCCAACGCCATCACTTGCACAAAGCTGGCTCCCGTCAGCTTGCGCTCGCGTTTGACAAAGCCGGTTTCTCTCGCCAGCACATTGGCTCGTTCGTTCAAGACGTGGTTCAACATGGCTTCACACTGTGTTACGCTGGTCATCAGGCTCGCTCCTTGATCGATGAGAGTTTGATCGACCCTCATCTTCTCTCAAGGAGCTTTCAGTTGCCAGTTTTTCCTAACTTAATGCGTATGGGGCCCCGACATAAAACCCCTCAAAATTCCGCTAAGGGGGAGCAAGCAGAGAAAAGGCCTTGATTTCTTCCGCTAAGGGTGTGTTTCTGGTGTTTCCTCTTTCATCTCTTTGAGATACCGATACAATGTGGCACGAGAGATCCCAAGCGTTGCACAGATTTCTGGGATGGAATGACTCTGTTCAACGAACATCTGACGAGCTAAAGCCATTTTTCCATTCGTTTTAAGCTTTCGTGGTCGTCCACCGACGCGCCCTCTGGCTCTGGCTGCCGTTAATCCGGCATTGGTGCGCTCTCGAATGAGATCACGCTCAAATTCTGCCAGGGCTCCCATCAGATGAAAGATGAGTTTGCCGCCAGGAGTGGTCGTGTCAATCTGCTCGGTGATGCTGACAAACTCAATACTCCGTGCCTCTAGATCCTTGAGCAGTTCCAGTAAATGCGGGAGCGAACGCCCTGCTCGATCTAATTTCCACACCATGAAGGTGTCACCAGGTTGCAGATACTCCAACGCTTCGTTTAATCCCTTTCGTTCTGCTTTTGATCCGGTCATCTTGTCCGTAAACCACTTCTGGCAGCCAGTTTCTTTGAGAGCGTCGATTTGCAATTCCTCGTTTTGTTCCTGCTTGGAGACACGAACATATCCAATCTTCATAATCTCTTCCTTTTGTCTCAGTTTTCCCATCAATCATGTGATGTTTTGAGATTTTGATTATGAGATAAGTTATGAGATTCGTCAAGAGAGAACCTCACGCTCGCAGAGGTGATGCGCCGCGACTTGAAAAAAGCAATGCGATATGTCTCAAAAACGAACGTTTTCTGAGACATATCGCAAAGTATTCGCAGAGAGGAAAGATATTTCCCCTATGTTGTCTTTTGAACTCCTTAGAGTAATTTAGAGGGGAAAAAACGTAGCTAGGCCGATATGGAGTGGTTTTTCCTAGCATCGAAGCGCCAAGTTCTATCCTTCGGTGCAAATTCCTCCCTTCAGTTAATTTACCACTCGTTGAAGAACCCATCGCTTGGGGATTTCAGTTTGAGGTGGTGTTGGCAGACTGCTTGTATGGAGAGGGCCTCACTTTTCTCGAAAAACTGGAAGAACACCATCTTTTCTACCAGGAGCTTTTATTATGCCCTCTTTACCCTTACATATCACAAATATATTGTTATTTGTCCTTGATGCACGATTTTAAGGTCCTGTTACAGCGTGGATGTTGCGCTACATCCGCATAGGAAACGCTCCATTTAGCCTCTTAGGGCCATTACGTGGCATGTGCGCGTGATGAAATGCTACGCAATGAGGCTGTCAGCAGGGGAAAGACAGAGGAGGAGGCTAAGAAAAATGCCAGAATTTGTTTTGCCTCCCAAACATACGTATGATACTATCAGTAACTCTAAATAAAGCAAGGATGTCAACGCATGAAAGATGCTGTTCAACTCCAAACGAAGGTATATTACTATAACATACTGATAAGATCCTTACTCTGTTTTATTTATATCCCATTGGCTTTCTCGGGATTTTGTCTTGCAATGTTGCTTGTAGAGATGTTACAAACCCATTCCTTCGAAGGGCTCTTTGGCTGGCTATGTGGCCTGGGTCTCGTGCTTTTTTTTGCCTATGGAACCATTCCTCTATGGAATACGCGCCTTGAGCTCTCGCCAGAAGGTGTCACCTACACAAACCCTGGCTATTACCGAATCTATACTCCCTGGGAGAATATTGAACGGATAGTCAGATTATCCCGCTTTCGTACGAGCACCTCCTTTATTCTCCGAATCCCTGCCACAACAAACATCAAATTTCTCGAAGGCAAACAACAGCACTTGGCAATTATTGAGCGTTGCTCTCTATTAACAACCAAAGCCGAAGTACTACGGCGAGCATATTCTATCCCTTTAATGGCTCTAATGCCCAAAAAAGACCTGGAAAACGGCACATTCAGCACCTATCTCCAACAATATGCACCTCATCTTTCTTATGTATGATAGAACAACCATCTAGCTCATATCGATGAAAGGAGATGCTCTATTATGCAGAGTGTATTGTCTGCTTGCTTCTGGTCTCTCAACCCACATTCCGCAGGGTAATTGACAGGAAAACTGAAATTGGATAAGGTAATCTCAGAACGCGCAAGGAGTAGAAAAAGCATGCAACGAGCTGAGGATTACCAGAACGAACGTTTGGACCATTTGGGCATTGTGGCGGGCGTGTGCCAGGAATTGGGCTTGGCGCAGTGGTTGGATGCCTTGGAACCCAACCAACAGCGCGCAGTGAGTTACGGGACCTCCACTGTCGCCATGATTCTCAATGGATTGGGCTTTGCCAATCGTCAGCTCTATCTGGTGCCACAATTCTTCGAAAATAAACCGGTCGCGCACCTCTTGGGAGCCGGCATCAGCGCGGACATGCTCAATGATGATTGCCTGGGACGTACCCTTGATTGGCTCTATGAGCACGATGTGACCACGGTGTTCGCTGGCATTGCCCATCAGGCCCGGCAACGTTTTGGGATAACAGCCCAGCACGTGCATGTGGATACGACCTCGTTTTCGGTGAATGGAGCCTATGAAACCGAGCAGGAACATGAGCACGTCATTGCAGTCACCTATGGCTACTCGCGCGATCATCGCGAAGATCTCAAACAGTGGATGCTGGCTCTGGCGACCACCCATCAAGGGGATATTCCGCTCTTTTTGCAGCCGCTTTCGGGCAACCGCAGCGATAAAGAGAGCCTGATCAAGGTGATTGCCGACCTGCATGCCCAATTGCAAGAGACAGAACCCGAGGAAAACCCGCTCTACGTGGCCGATAGTGGCCTCTACAGTGCAGAGAACATGCGCCAGCTCAATCAAACTGGGGTACGGTGGGTCAGTCGCGTCCCCGAAACGAGCAAAGAAGCCAAAGCCGCCGTGATGCAAGACGAGGAGGCGTGGCAACCCAGTGCCGATGGAATTCGTCACCTGGTCGTGCAGCACATGGATCTGCCTCAGGGGCCTGAGCGGTGGATCATCGTTCGCAGTGATGCTGGGATCAAGCGAGCGTTGCAGACGGCGCGCAAGCAGGCCGACAAGCAACTGGAAATGTGGAGCAAGAAGGTGTGGCATGTGAGCACGAAGGCATTTGCCTGCCGAGAGGATGCGCAACAGGCCTGGGAACAAAGTCTCAAAGGGCTGCCGCAGTGGCTGGATGCCTCGATGGAACTGAAGAGCCAGGCGGTTTTTGAAGGACGAGGCCGTCCTGCACGCAATGCGCAGCCAAGCGGGGTGCGTTGGAGTGTCACGCCCCAGGTTCTCCTCAACGAAAGCAAACTGTTGGCCTTCGCCCAGCGCAAAGCCTGCTTTGTCATTGCCAGCAATGTGGTGGATGAAGCCGAGATATCCAACGATGCGTTGATCAACCTGTATCTGGAACAGGGAAGCGTCGAACGGGGCTTCCGGTTCCTGAAAGATCCCTTGTTCCTGGCGTCCTCGGTTTTTGTGAAAAAGCCAGAACGCATCGTGGCCCTGAGCTTGATCATGGTGCTTGCCTTGTTGGTGTACCGTCTGGCGGAACATCGCTTGCGTGAGCAATTAGAGGCAACTGGGCAAACTATCCCCAATCAAGTCAACAAGCCCACGGCTCGACCGACGATGCGCTGGGTCTTCCAATGCTTTGAAGGCGTTGAATTGTTGCACATCCGCACCGCAGCCACCACGCAATCGCTTGTCCTCCGCTTGCAACCATTGCATCATCAGATCCTTTCTTTATTGGGGCCTGCCTCTCAACAATTCTATTTTTTTTCAGATTAAAACTGCGGAATGTGGGTCTCAAGTCCCATTTTGTACAAAATGGAGAAAAGTCAAAATGCCTTCCATCAGCTTAAAAAGCCAATATAAGCCTTTTTAATGGGGATAATACGGGGAATAATCATTGTTGCTGCCTCGCGTCCTTCCTGTACAACTCTATTGCTAATCTAGTTGGTATCCCTAAGTTCCCGCCTGTCTCTGTAGTACTTTCTTTAGTGCTGTGATAGCGCGTATCTGTCTACTTTGTGCTACTGAGAAGCTAAAACCATCCCATTGATAATACATAATATTATTGATCACAGCATAGTTAATTAAACGTTGCCCAAAGTGTGAGTAAAGCATTGATGAAGGATGGATCGGCGATGCCTGAGACGAGCCCGAGCAAGCAGGAGTTCGCGGTCGCGCTGTTGAAGGGTCTGACAACAGGCATTTTTGAGTTCTCGGCGTTTGAGCAAATTCCACACGCCCAAGAGGGCGTTGAGTTCTGGGGTATAGCTGGGCAAGCCTTCCAGGTGAATGCGCTTGGTAGCCCCATGCGCCAAAAAGTCCTTGATGATTTGGGAACGGTGAATGCTTGCTCCATCCCCGCATGACAGGCAAGTTGCCCTTGATTTTTCGCAAGAGCATATTGAGAAAGCTCATCACATCGGGACTTTTGTAGGAGTGGTGCTCTGCGTCTGCATGAACAGCCGTCCATCAAGTGTCATGGCTCCAATCGCTGAGACGTGGTCACGAGTGAGTGGAAGCGAGAAGACCGGTGTTTTCCCAACCGGAGTAGAGGTTCGCGCCGCATGCGCAAGCAGATAAAATGCAGACTCGTCGAGAAACACTTTGGGCATGAGAAAGGTAGCAGAAGAAGCACATGGCGTTACCAAATGGGTTGATTTTTGCCGATGAAGGCTATCTCTACCCGCGCTATCCGCTCCATATAGCACGAGCGTTTGTCGCGGTGACCTATGATGACCGAAATATCGATGATGAAGATGATCGTCCGTATCCAATATTGATGCAAGAGGCCGTGATATCCTTTGAGCAACGCTGGGGAGGCTTGGATGATGCCACCTTTCTTCGCGTCTTCCATGAAGGCAAAGGAGGGGATAAGTTAATTGCCATCTTTGCGATTGGAAGCGGACCGCTTGCTCAGGCCAGTGATCTGCTTGCCCTACTGTTGCAGAGTCCCGATCTGTTAGAACGGTGCGCGGCAGCCTGTTGTCTGGGACTGAGAAAAGACGAAAGAGCCCTTCCTGTCTTGGAAGAATACTTGCTTCAAGATCCCCCATTGGATCCATCTAGCGGTCACTATGTGTCAGAGTCAGTGGTGTGGTATATGGCATATCGTAGTGTGCTCTCAATGGTCCTGGCGACCTGGGGTCCAGACTCGATGACGCCGATTCTCAGACAAGCATTTATTCGGATCTGGGAACAAGATAAGCTCTATCAACCGGGTGAGAGTGAGTTCCATACCCACGATGCCTTGTGCTATGCCCTTGGAAGGCGCGGAGCACTTGGAGCATTGCATGGTATTGATCTGCCACCAAATCGGAGGCGCTTAGCGATGCTCTATCTTGCGTTAGGTTATGTGAAAGCAGATGAGCGTTTCGACAATATTATCTCAGCAGTAACGATCAATGATAGCTTAAGACAAGAAGTGGTGTCTGTGTTTGAGGCTCAGTTTGGCTTATCTCCAGAGGAGAGTCAAGCAGTTCTTGATGCGCGCTATGATGATAATCGAAAGCGAGAGTATTGGTGGGAAGCGTTCTCTGAGGATGATGAAACCTCATCGGAGGGTGATATTGATAGAGGGGAGAGCTAAATACCAAACGCATTGAAAATGCTGCGCACTTGTCGAGATCGGCGATCGCACTTATCCCATTTCGCTTTGAGTGCATAGCAGATGAGAGCACCTGCACATAGATCACGGTGATGCTAAACATGAATTGGGATGAATAATCCTAGTGGGATATAGCATTTCTTTTAAGGGAGTGTGCTGCCGTGGCTTCTGTGATTAAAATGGATCGTTCTCCTCACATATTGAGATAAAACATTCCTCATATCCAGGCATATTGCGTGGGTCCACCAAAACGTCTGCTCCGGCTAGTCAGAGACCACTGGTCTATCGAAAACCGTCTTCACCATCGCCGAGATGTGAGCTTGGGGGAAGATGCCTGCCAAACACGCACAGGCTCTCTTCCCAGTCTTCTGGCTCAACTGAATAGCACCGTCTTAATGCTGATGGATCGAGCGGGCGTTCGCAATGTCGCTCGACAGATGTGCTACTTTGGCGCTCATCTCGACCAAGCTCTTGCCCTCCTGCTCACCGGTTGTTGCTCAGTTTATTAGAATGGCAAGGCCCTGGCTGTTTTTCAGCTCCAGAGGATACCTCCTCTGAAACCTTATTCCGTACTCTCCTTGGACAAGGACTGGTCAACAGAGAGATGAATTTGAAGCGCGGAAATATCGGCCTGTTCAAGTTCAACTTGCGCATCAAGCATCAAATCTTCAAGTAAGCGCAGCCTGGTTTGAGCCTTTTCATACTCCTGACGGAGCCTCCTATGATACTTTGGATTGACCAGCAACGCTTCCCATCGGGGGATATTTGCGAGAATCGTTTCTACCTCTTCCGGTGTCAAAGGAGTAGTCCGAGCACAACAGTAAATGGTTTGATGCCCGCCGGGGAGGATCGTCATTACACAGCCTGCCGGACCATGACAATGGAAACAGCATGAGTGCTTCAGCACACCAATTTCATGGAGATGACTGCAACGAATAATCATAGTGTGGTGCCTCGCGTTCGCGCTCTCTTTTTCTACGCAACCTTGTCGAGCTAAAACGAACGGGCAATTTATTATAGCACAGTTTCGTCAAACGCACGCTCCTTCTCCATACAGCAGAGCTTTTCCATCTTCTAGAATTGGAAAGCCCTGGCCTGTATAAGTGCATCGGGTATTTCTGTTTGGGACATGGATAGATTGCCTTTCTTCTCAAATTGAAAGGAGCATATGCGTACTGTCACTTGTATTGGATCGGAAGCGCTCGCTTGCTTGAATACAGTCAACGTCTCTTTGAAGGGCGATGCAGAAGATACCAGTTAATGAAGGGTCTCAGGCCCCCAGTTTAGAGGAAGAAAAACGTTTCCCATGCTCTGACAGGCAAGATGGTATCTTTAAATTAGGTTTTTATTCTGTATTTTTGTTTTCATTAAGAAATTCATCTATGGTAAACTCCTTCCATGTATTTCCCACGAGCCAGACTACTTCTGGGTAATAGACGAGTGGCGGAAAACGATCTTCATACCCAGGCATATTACGTGGATAACGCTCAAATTTTCTTTGCTGGTATGCAATGACAGCTTGACGAAGAAAGGCATCTTGTTCCTCCACAGAGAGCTCAAAGTGAGTTTGTAAGACTTGCATTATCTGAGCAAGAGGATAAAACTTTGTCTCTATGGTCCCATTGGGCAATTGAGCAACGAGAGGGTGGTGAAAAATGTACACCGATCCTTTATGGCGTAAAATATTTTCATTAATCTCTAAAGTTCCATAGAGAAAGTATAATTTTGCAAGACGAAAATGAGCTGGTGGAAGAGGGAGTCTCGTAAGTGCTTCTCGTGCGCCTAGCTGACCAAGCGCATAGGCAAGTCGAGAGAGAAAGGGATCCCACCATATTGAAGCAGTGGTATCATACCCCTCAATTGTTGGGAACGAAGGAACACCCAAATACACACCTGGATTGGCTGCCATGGCCCAACATTGCCGAATAGCTTCGCATAACGGAGCAATGGCGTCTGGATTTCCCCAATCACCAAGGAGTAACGCGATCTCGAATCGGCGATCCATGTACCAATCGGCATCTTGAAAACCTTTATTATCTAACGTGTTGGGGTTGAGCAATTCTTCCAGAAGTAGGTGTTGAAGAAGAGGAAAAGCCATCGGTTCTTTAAGACGGCCTAATGAGAGCGTACTTATCCACCGCTCACTTCGTTTATGTGAGTGCACAAAAGGGAGCAGAAGAGTATATGCTTCTGCTGGAGCCAGGTACCTAAGTGCCGAGAGCACAAACAGTTTATCATGCATGTCTTCTTTTGTCTCTTGAAGCACTTGGGCAAGAATATCTGGTGTGAAACCTTTCCACCGCTGGAAAAAATTTTTAAAGATTACTTCCTGGTCTTCAACACCATAGATAGTCCAGGACGCATATGTAAATGCATCAGGTATGTTTGTTTGAAACATCAATATATTACCTTTCTTCGCGAATAGGAGAGAATGTACGTGTCGTCCTGCACTCCTACTGAATCGGGAAGCGTTCCATGGCTTGATTATAAGACGGTTGAGCGTCAGAGAGCGAAAGCCTGGAGTAGAGCTCGAGTAATTGCCACATCATGTGCCCTGAGTAGGGCTGGATCAGAGCATCATTCGGGTGGCAAGGATTCGCACTCATCGTTGTGGGTACATGAGCCACCGATGTCTGGCGGGACCTGTTGGTATTGCTATACTTGGCGGTGTAGTGGTTTGTTTTTTGACGGCCTGCGGTTGCAGGAGTCATACAACTTGTGGCAGTCTCTCCTGACTGGGAAGCGATTGTAGAAAGAAGGTTGCGTAGGAGCAAGTTCCAGCAGAATCAGTTATTCTTGCTCCTTGATGATTTTCTGTAGGGGAAGAAATCGGGTCATAAGTATCTCATCAGAGAGACCAATGTGTTTGAGAAAACGTTCTGAAAGGTCTCCTCCAGAGCGCACAAAGGTATCAAGATCAAGTGTCGAAGGGGCTTCGTGAAATGATTGCTTCGAGTCCCTGAGCGTGCTGCAAATTGGAGTTAGAGAAGGTCGTATTGCCGATGCGTGTGGCAGTGAGATTTGCCCCTTTGAAGTTTGTTCTAAACAATATGGCATCTTTGAAAGAGGCTTCGCTGAGATCAACATTGGTGAGGTCGACATGCACAAGAAGAGCAGCACTGAGGTCAGCATGTCTCAAGTTGACGCGGCAGAGAGAACAATCAGTAAAGGTGGCAAACATAAGGTTGACATTAGTAAGATCAGCATTGCTGAGATTGGAATTGCCAAAAGAAGCGTTGTGGCAGTCGGCATTTTTCAGGTTGGCATTGGTAAGGTCAGTATCATAGAGCCGGGTTTCAACGAGAGACGCACCATTCATCATAGTCTCTTTGAGGTCAGCATCGTCAAGACGAGCGCCAGTAAGATCAGCGCCAGTAAGATCAGCGCCAGTGAGATCAGCATTGCGGAGATCGGTATTGCTCAAATCAGCGTAGCTAAGATTGGAACCAGTGAGGTCAGCGTTGAAGAGATCTGCATTGCTGAGATGAGCATGGCTAAGATTGGCACTGGTGAGATCAGTGTAGCTGAGATCTGCATTGCTGAGATGAGCATGGCTAAGATTGGCACTGGTGAGATCAGTGTAGCTGAGATCTGCATTGCTGAGATGAGCATGGCTAAGATTGGCATAGCGAAGATCATGAACATTCCTGGGATCGAGGTCTGCACAATACTCGTCCATACCATGCCATTCTTCTCGTTGTTGTATATATTTCTTCTATGATGCGGCGCCCAGCCGCAAAAACATGAGGTGCTCTTCATCACTTTTCTTATCCCGGTTTTTATACCCTTCTTTCAGACGTTGATACTGCTCTTCTTGCCTATATTTATTCCAGATTTCAATACTTTGTCGCAATATCTTGATTTGCTCTTCATTTGCCATAGTTTTCCTCTTATTTTTCTTGTGTTATATAGCAGTATAAGTTATTCCTTCAGCAACATCAAGAAGGAGGACGGCTATGAAAGAACCGGGGACACTCCAGTAGACGGCAGGCCAATGCTCGATATTAAAACCTGCCGCTTCCAGAAACTCGTTGCACTCCTATTGAGGGAGCTGTAACTCATCAGACTTTTTTTGATAAATTGCCTTGATAACAAGCATTTCATGAAAGAGAAGCCCTTTCTAGAAAAGTAGGAAAAGGGGAACGTCAGAGAAGCGGAGGGCTGAAAGGCCGCGATAGATGCCTGCACCATGCCCGCGAAGCGCGGGGCCTTCATTTCGGTTTCGATGATGGTGTTTGCTCATACTGAGTACGGATAGACACGAATAGTTGCTCACTCTTCTCTTCCCCACAAGAGACGCAACCCAATACGTCTCTCTAAAATCACCTCCTCTTGCGTTGTCTCATCCTTGTTGCTCTGGGTCTTGCTCGACTGATTTTTTGCGGGTTTCATATGGCACCTCGTCTCGTGTGTGTTGGTGTATTGGTCTGGCTCATTTCCCCTGCGGCATTGTGTGCATTGTTGCTGGTGGATGTAACGTTGTGTCCATTGAAGTGGTTTTCTTTCTCAGACTCTTGAGCCTGATAGGCTTCAAGCCAAAGCGAGACATGGTCCTGGGTCCATAGGAGCCAATCATTGTCGGGAGAGTGACGCTCGATCACTTGGATAACCTCTTCCCCAGTCCCTGGATGCTGGGATGCACAGAGCTTGAAACGCTGGTGATCGATCTGTTCTGCAAGCTGAGAGGCTAGGTGGAAGAGAGGAGGCGAAAGCCGTGAGAGCGATACTTCAGGTGATTCTCTCGCCTCTGGATGGAGAGCCAGCCAAGCGAGATAGGCGTGCATTTCCCCATCATCGAGCGGTTCTTCTCCAGGACGGCCTGCGAGGGCATATTCAAGCACCTGGCGACGATACTGTTCATATTCCTGGGGAGTGAAGAGTGCACCATCGAGATCCACAAAGACCAGCCCGTGTGCCAGCATGCCTGCACCTGCTCCCTTGTTCCAGAATCGTTGCCGTCTCAGAGCATCCAGACACGCCCCATTGAGCACGAGCTCATGGGGAAGCGGACGGACATATCCCCGCACCTCGGCGTTTTGCTGACAAGCTGCGGCCTCCAGGACCATCTCCAGCGCCTCATAATTGAAGCCGAACTCAATCACCCAGCGCGCCCAGGCAAAGATGTCTGCTGGAGGCTCTTCTCCTTGCTCGCTATAGGCCCGATAGCGTGACAAGACCCAGCCAGCATTGAGCCGAGTGGGTTCATGTCCAGGATCAGGAAACCAGGTGCGTACCAGCGCATCTACAGCGGCCAGATGGAGGATCTCAGGCTGTTCATGGAGGCGTTTGAGATAGACGCCGGCCTTCTCGTTGCTCTGGCTGAAGCGTTGGGAGCAGTCCTGGGCCAGTTCTCGCAGATGGGCTGGTGACAGGTCACGCAAGACAGCACCGATTTCAGCCAGATGTTGACGCAGAGGAGAGCCTGATGTCTTGGTCACATCCTCTAGCATATTGCCAGATGCATGGGACTTTGGGAGCAGCTCACCTGGTGTTTTCTGCTCTTTTGCGACAGGCTGCCATGTCATGGCATCGGTCTGTCGTTCGCTCTGGTGCGTCATCTGCCTTTCTGGAGAGATGCTGTTGAGTGACGACATGGATGCGTGGGCGAGAGGCATCTCACTGATTCCAGAAACACGAGACTTTTTGTGAAAGGTATACGCGCGCCTCTTTTCTTCTTCACTTTCACTATTTTCACTTGTATTCCCTTTGAGTGAGTGTAGTGAATTATGTGAAAGAGTGAATTCACCGCGCGCGTGTGTATACGCCCGCGCACGTTGGGACTCATCAACAGGCGATGGCAGACCCTTCGAGGGAATGGTAGACCCTTCGCGAGATGGTAGACTTTTTGCAGGAATGGTAGACTCTTCAGAAGATGGTAGACTCTTCATGGAAATGGTAGACTCTTCAGAGGATGGTAGACCTTTCACGGAAATGGTAGACCCTTCAGAAGATGGCAGGCTTGTTCTTGTGTCAAAAGCAGACCTTTCAGAAGATGGTAGACCTTTGACGCTCCTGGCAATAGCAGACTTTTCGGAAGATGGTAGACCCTTCGAGGAGAAGGTAGACTTTTCGAAAGATGGTAGATTCTTTGGGGAAATGGTAGATTCTTCAGAAGAAAGAAGGAGATCGTTCGCACCATTCTTCGTCACATGGCGATGTCGTCCTTCTCTCTGGAATTGTCTTTCAGAGAGCAGATCCTGCAGAGAACTGAAACCAGTTGTGATCTGACGCTGGGTCCGTGTTCGTTGAGCAGGTGGTTTCTGATGCTGTTGATCCTCTTTCTGGTGCTCTTGCGTGGGCGGCGTTTCCTCAGATACAGGAGAATTTGTCGTGAAGGAAGATGCATCCCCACTCAGATGCGTTGTGAGAATCTGAATCATCTGAGCCTTGAGCGATGCAGGGACCGTGAAACCATACGTGTGCATCATCACCTGGGCCATCTCATGGACTGCGTGTGCGAGGTCCATCCCCCTGACTTGGAATGGGCTTTGGCGCTCTTGTTCCTCATCCTTGTGTTGCTCTGATGTCTTCTCGACTTGCCTTCGAGACAACTGCTGGTCCGTTGTCTCTGTGTGATGCTCATGACGAGAGGGAATGGACCTCTCTTGGTGAGGGAGAGCCCCCTTTGATTCCATGGGAGCAGCATCTGCTAACAACGCACACACACGCTGCAACGCCTGAGAGGATCGCACTTTGCGCCGCCTCTGGTGCAATTGCGTGATGAGTTCTGGCGAAGGATGGAGCCCAGGCATGCTCATCAGAGGTAGGTAATAGCATACGCCCGTCCCACGCTTGCGCCTGGGTTTGAGAAAGATACCAGCGGCGCAAAGAAGAGCGATGTACTTGGCTGAGGTTTCGTAACAAAAGGGCCATTGATACACTGGGTTCGTACAGAGCGCACGCACACCTGGAATCTGGACCACGACCACCTCGCTCGGCGCGTGTCCAGGTGAGAGCACCAGGCGCTCCATCTGTCCCAGGCGCACAAAGCAGGTCAGGAACGCATCCCCATTGATACTGCGCCGATCCTGGTCCGAGCCAAAGATGCTCCGCACCCGTTCTCGAAGTGCCAGTGGAAGATGCATACTTTCAAAAGGAGATCTTCTTGCCGAAGACATGACATGCTGAGGGGGAGCGGCCCCTCCTTCATGGAACGCGGTCTGTGTTCGTTGCATCATCTCTCGCTCCCAGTTGTAAAACTGTTTTACAACTCTGTTCTGAGAGACACGATATCCTCACCCCCTTCACTGCCAGATCCACATTTGTCGCCTCTCTTTACACAATCAAGCCAATCCATTGGTCGCAGGCAAGCCCGTTCTTCTCACGAAGCTGCTCGCCTGGCTTCCCTTTTCAGTGTACTAGAAATCGGGCAAAAATGGAACAAAAACGCATCCCAATAGTTCGAGACATTTTTGGACCTTTTCCTGTAAAAAATGTCTCGAACGTTCGAGATTTTCTGTCTTGCGGTCTCAGTATGTCGAGCAGCCTGCCATGCCGCTGGAAGGGGAGAAGGGAGTAATGTGTGTGTCACATTTGCGTGTGACACCATGCTCTGGAGGCGATACAAAATAACACGACTTGATATGGGATACAGTTAAAACCCATATTGACGAATACGCACTTCTTAGGTATAACTGGGGATAGTGATATGCTATTCGTCATTGGCACGAATAGATCCTGGCTGAGTTCAGGGCCGCTTTGTCGCTCCCCAAGGGAGGACAAGGAAGTGGGTCTTGTCACGACCAGAGCATGGCTCCGCTCTCTCGTCGCGGAGTCAGTTCTGGTGACCCACGAGTCTGCGGTGTGCTGTTGAGTCTCTCCGGCACACCGTGGACCAGTGACACTCCACGTGAGAGGTGTTGAGTCACTCCACCGACCATGTGGGATCTGGCGATCTTTCTCGGACAAGACGTGTCCGAAGTGTGTGATAGCCCGAAAGGAGGTGCAACCACCCCAAACAGAGCGTACGGCTCTCCGTGGACCAGCAACCTTTGTTGTCTGGTCTGTTGGGTCTGTCTCCTTTCGGCCTCATCGTTCGTTCGCGAAAGGAATCGAGCCCTATGAGTCGTGCATCCTCTGCTCCTGAGTGTCCCTGCGGCACCATCTGTACTGCCGAACGTACCCTGCGCGAGATGATGGAGACCATGGAACATTACCACCAGTTTCAGCGGGAAGATGTCTCCATAGCCACTATCTTGACTGACCTGGGGTATACAGTAACAGTGATGGACACCTGTCTGCACCACTGGTCTGAAGCAGTCCAGAGGTGCGAAACTGGCAGAGCCAACCTGGCACTTGGGACTGGAACGTATCTACGCCCAAACGTTCCAACGCGTGCTCTTGTCGAACGGGAAGAGCGTGCGCATCAACGATGGCAGGATGGCGAACGTCGGCAATGGGAACATCGCTTGAGACAGGTCAAACATGGCATCGCGTCTTATCGTTCCTATCTTGAGACGCTGCGTTCCCGGTTTCATCTGCATACGGAATGCCTCCCGCGCTGTCTTCACGGTCTTACTCACGTCATCGAAGAACGTGAGCTTCTGCTGGAGCAACTCTCGCAGACCCACTTCTCCAATCAGGAGATGCATGCTCGCTGGGAAGAGCAATGGGCGCGGGAGAGCGCACGTCTGGAGCATGAGATTGCACAGGTGCCTCATGCCTATCAAGCGGGACTTCAATTGGGGCAGAGTCAGCAGGTGCGTTTCATTCTCACTGGTAGCAACAAACCTGTCCCCCAGACGCACCTTCAGTCTCACTATACGCTCCGTGTCCTGGAGCGGCAACTGGACCTCTCATCACAACATGCTCGGCGTTTTCTGACCCTGCGGCGTGAGACCTGGACATTGTTTATTCAACGCATAGAGATCGAGTCACATATGACGGTCCTGACGACACTGCTGGAACAGTGGTACAAGCTCCAAGGCACACTTGAGCCACCAGCGTCCGTCGACCTCGCATCACTTTGTGCGTTAATCCTCTCGTCGTTTACCATCTAACGTTCATACCAAACACCAATGGATGAGGCACATGCAGCCTCGCCCATTGGTGTTTTTTGTGTCCTGAGTCCCTTGCTCCCATTGCGTTCTGCGCGGTGGGGCAAGGGCTTTTTTCTACCCGAAAGGAGCCAATGGTATGCAGCGTCACTGCTGTCGTAGCCCCCTCCGTATAGAGCTGTTTCTCACCTTCGACGTTTCTTGTTGTTGTGTTTTCTGCCAAAGGAGATTTGTTTGTATGAGATATCTGGCATCCAGGCGACCGGTTGGCTACTGGTTTGCGCTCATGCTCCTGCTGATCTGGTGCAGCCTGTGGTTCTCGATGGCCCTTCGTGAAGGGATGCGTCACACCTTTGTGGTTCCACTTCTGGAACTCGTGCTTGCCCTTGCCGATCTGATAACCCTGGTAGTGTTTATGCCCGTGCTCATCATGCTAGGAAGACTGTGTTGGCTGCGCCTCTCGTCTTCCAATGAGGAGAAGCTTGAGGCACACGGAAGCATTGATCTGCTGCTGATGGGAATCACTATGTACGTGCTCTGGAAGGTGTCACCCACCCCGAGTCAAATGATGGGATTACTCACGTGTCTTGGTTTCTGGTGGTATCTGCGTGGGCGTATTGAGGAGGTGCGCTTGCTTCAGGTGCTGGGCGGACTGTGTTGGCTCTGGACCCTGCTTGTTGCCATTCTCCTCCCTCAGACTCTCTGGATCTTTGCCTGGTGTACGAGCATGGCGCTGACCATCTGGATCACACTTCTACTTGTTGGTGGACGACTCTTCTGGCAGTGGCTGCAAGGCAGAGACCCGGGGCGTGCATCGCGAGGATCTGGGCCGCAGGCTCACAGGCAAACCAGACCGCTATACCCCTCTCCTCCTCACGAATAATGCCTGTGCTCCTCTTCTTACCGCCCCGACAGGAAGATGAGAGATCCTGCCGGGGCTTTTTGTGTCCAGGGCGCTCATCCTTGCTCGCATGATGGCGGGTGAGCGCTCGCTTGTGTACAGCACCACGAAAGGAATGGTTGTTATGATCCCCCCACATCTTCTGGCTCGCTTTTACATGCATGTAGAAGGCCACTTTCTGCCGACCAGATTCATCTGCCAACGGTCCTCTCCTTGCTCAACCAGGCGCTGGGATCTGATGGACTGATCATTCCACGGATTAGTGCCTCCCCTATCACCCAGGTTCGGTGGACGCGCCAGGGACCAGTCCTCACTCTGCTGTTAGAAGATGCTTATGGAGAGGCTCACCTCGCCTTTCGGCCCATCACCACGCGTGAATGGGTGAGCCTGATCCAACTCACCGGAGTCATGTCCCAATATATCGCGTTAGGATAAACGTTTGCGGAACGTCCTTCCGCATCTATTCGTGGGCAGCAAAAAGCACCCATTGTACTGCAATACAATGAGTGCCATGTCTTTCTGCCCACTTTGCATGAACGAAAGACGGTGAATATGTTTAGGATAACATCATTACAGGATGTTTTCAATGGGGTCCTGCCTCAGCATGCTGATGATTTTCGGACGAGGCAACGCCTCCAACTCTTGCGAGACTATCGACAACGTTGTCCTGAGACGATCTACGGAGATCGCCAACTGTTGTGGTGGTGTCCATCATGTGCTTCGGCCTGGTGGCAAGCCGATGGCATCGTTGCCCTCCATCTCTCAGATGAGCGACTCGTCCAGATCGGGCATCGGTTACATGCGCAGGTGCCCCGTGATGGAAGCATTCCAGCATTCCCCAGGCGGCAGTGCCCTGAATGTGTGGGTGCGATCGTGAGCATTAAGGTCTACCCCGGGCCCCTGGGATGCCAGATTTTCTGGCAATCGTTGCCACATGCCTCCACTCCTCCTGAGATGGGGAAAGAGAGCACACTCTTTGCGCTCCTCGAAGTATCACAGGAAACAGACCAATCATTGGATGCCATCGGCAAGCATCTACTGACCTGCCTCACGGATGAGCCATGTGAGCTTGACGCTATGGCTATCCAGTTGGATTGGGCGCACCATATGCTTCCTCTCCCTCGGCAAGATGAATGCCACCCATTGACTGCTGAGCACCTTAGATGCCTTGCCCACTTTGAGCTTCCTGCGCCAGGGGGTGAGTGGAAGGGGTTCCTCTGGCAGCCTCCACAGAGGTTGAGGTTGTCCCCATTCCCTCTCATCCTTCTGCTGGCAGCTATTCAGCCCACCCAGATGCCGTTTTCCATCTTTCCTTTGTATACCCGCTGGCAGGATCTGCTTCCTCGTATCATTGCAATGACTGGCTGGACGCTCGAATGAATGGACGCCCTCTGGTGAATATGCCAGATCACCACCATAGATGCTTCCTGCTCCCATGCCTCTGCTTTTGCATTCATAGGCGAGCCCATCACATCGCGTGATGGGCTCACCCTTCATTTTTGTCGAAAGGTTGAACACATATGGCTTTCTTGATTCCTGCCGACTCAACGCAATTGATACGTTGGGTGGCTCCCGAGAATGGACAGCATTTTCATCTGCCCCAGTTGCGAACGCTCCTCTCCTGCGACATCATCGAGATTTGCCAGCTCCCAACGCCCTCCCTTATCCTTGTCATCGACGATGAGGGCAAGTTCGCGCCCAGGCCTCGCAACGAGCGCGCGACGCGTCTGGTGGGCTTTGCTCCACCCAGCCAGATCGTGACGCAGATGCTAGCCCTGCGAGAGGCCGGGGTCCACCTTATCTGGACGGGTGAGACTCTAACGGATCTGACCACTGAAGTTGATTGGATTGCTGGCGATGCCCTGCTCTGCTGCAGTGAAGAGATTCGTTAGCGAATCCGTGTGGGACCAGGCGCCTCTCTGTATTGGTCCTTCCTCTGCCCTTCCTCATCAACCTCAATGATGACCATCATCCCGCCACCTGTTTGCAACGGAACGTCCCGGTGCGAGGAGGTGGCAGGTGTGGTTCTGTTCTGGAAAAGGAGTTTCCTTGTATGTCATCTTTCTTGTCACCAGGCTGGTATCGCGCCGTCCGGGTGCCCTCATCGCATGAGCAACGCACCCTCTTTACCTTCTGCGAACGCCTTCTGTCCACGCTTAGCTGCGTGGTCAGTGTGGTTACCTTTATGACGGAAGGCAACCAGTATGCTGTGATCTATAGCCTCACAGAGATTCCTTCATCAACTGACCAGCAACGCATCGAGCAAGTCTTTCTTCCCTATACGCCCTTTGTGACCCTCCCTGAGGCCATCCTTGATGCGCTACTGCGAGAGCGAATGAGCAAAGACTATGAGGTCATGCAATCTGCTCGCCGTCAACAGATGCTCACAACACACACGCCGCATCTCATTTCCTATGAGATCCCAGAGGATGAAGCATCCGACCCGGTGCAAGAATCATCATCGCTTCTTGCCTCGGTTCGGACGCTCCTTGCCGAGGGGGTTCCTTTCATTGATGTGTATGCCATGACACTCTCCACCGAGCATTTCCATCCAGGTACCCTTTTTCCCCGACGATCATCTCAACCACTTGCGGCAATCGCCAAACGCTTGCTGGAGTATACGCAGCTCTGGCGTGTGAGTGCCTCGGCGCACGCTATGCACCAGGCACTGCTACGCTATGACCAGGATGTGTGTACCGCACAGGGATGGGAAACCCCGGAAGCACTGTTTCCTCACTATGGAGCATTGGTGAGCGATCTCTTCCAGCAGGAGCCGCGCCTCTGGATCGAATATGAGGAGCCACTGCAAACCTTGGTGGGAACGGTGAAGGCCGTGCTTGTGCATCCGGGGTATCTGGAACGCGAAATTAATGATGTGCTCAATCCATCCCAGGATCTGGAGACGTGGATCCAGATGCATGCGTTGCTGGGACGAGCCCACCAACGCTGCCAGATGAAGGTCATCGGGGAGGATACGACCATTTTACTGACGCTTGGCTATGATAGCGAACTCAATTGCTGGGTCTTGCCACAGGATCTGGATCTCATTACTGCCCAGGAATGGATGCAGTGGCTTGCCATGATGCACGGCATGATGCAGAAACGCTATGCACGCAGTCCCCAGGAGCCTGACTTCCCTGTACAGCAGGTAACTTACCAAACCAAAGAGCGTGTCCCGCGTAAACATGGCTGTGGAAAGCCAAAGGAGAAATGGGTGAGTCACACGCGCACCTACACCCACCTGCGCTATGAGGTCTCACTTCAGCAGGACGTTCCATCCTCGCCTGAGACCATCGAGCAAGCGCACGGAAAGCGAGGCAACTGGCTCGCCGAGGCTCGTCCTGAGGATCTGCTCTATGAACGGCGCACCATAGATCCCTATGTGCGAGCCTATCCCAGGCGTAAAGATGGGACACGCCAGGAGGGCAAAGTCTCGGTGCACTATCATGAGCCCAAATGGGTGGTTCTGCTCCGACCCGAGAAACGCAAGCGCCGCGTGATCAAACAGGCGGTGGCACACACCTATCAAGCACAGGAACCTCAGCCAAGTAGTATAGGAGGCGTAATGCAATCAGGTCCACTTTTACCGCCAGATGCGATCATGTTTGTTGCGGATCTTGATCCTGTCAAGGAATCAGAATACGAAGGAGAAGGAGGAAATGCATGCTAGTTCTGCGTCGAAAGAAAGGTGAAACGGTGGTGATTGGGGGCTCTATCCTGGTGCGAGTCCTTGAGGTCGAGGGTGACCGCGTCAAACTGGGCTTTGTTGCGCCACCTGAGGTGGTGATTGTACGCGAGGAACTCCCACGCAGCTTACCGTCAGTACAGCCAGAAGCCACACAACCACCCACCGAACATCTCTCTCCATCACCTGAAGATCTCTCAGACACGCATCAGCCATAGCCATCCTCCTCATGTATAGCTGCTGTAAAAGACCCATCGAAGTAAGACAGATTCTCTCGTATCGCTCAGCGCTTAGAGTCCGAATAATGGAGTGCAAAGGCGGTGTGAGCCTCATACTCACTGCATATAGGTGCGATGTCGCTGTCAGGAGGGGGAGGATCGCCGCCTAAACAGTGATGAATCAATCCATACAGTATGGAGTCTCGTAGGTACCTCGTCTGGCTTGGTAGGGAATGTCGCACGCATAGCGGCTGAACCAATTACAGGCATGATCGGGCAAACGTTGCTCTACCCATTTGTATTGAAGGAGGTGTTCAAGACAAGAGAGAGTCATACCCACAGGAGTCCAACCAATGAGGCCCTGAAGCCACTCGATAGCTTGATAGCCATTGGTGTGAACTACCCCCATAAGTATGATGCGCATCGCAAATAAAAGGAGGTGCTTCGGTCCTTCGTGAGTTACTGTTTCCGCTTTCCCACGATCATCGATGATAGCTCGTCTCATCACAAAAGGCCTGAGACGCACACAGTTGAGTGATACAACCAGCAAGTTTCCGGTCATTGACTCGATCAATTGCAGGGAGGCAATGAGCAACTCCTCATCATCCTCTCTCAATTGGTATCCTTCTCCGCCGTATTGAGGACGCCGGAAAGATGGTATGCATACAACCACACCATTGATACCTCTACGTATGTAAAGCCCATCGCTTCTTCCCAATCTCCCTTCTGTTCAGCTGTTGTTGGAGAGAACTCCCTTGCGGCGCCACCCATCAGGCCAATGTCTGAGAGGGGGTCTGTTGCTGGAGCACTCGATGCACCATGCACCATGCCCGGGTGAGATACCCCCTTTCCTTGGGTGGTGTGAGCCTCATGCTCACCGCGCGAGTAACGCATGGTGAGCATGTATGCCGGGTGGCGTGACTGTTTAGAGAGCAAATCTTCTCGTCACGCCACCTGCAGACACGAGGTCTCGTAGGCACCTCGCCTGACTTCTCAGGCAACGTCGTACGCACAACAGCTGAACCAACCACCGATTGGAGTCGGGCGAGCCTTGCTCTGCCCATTTTTTCCAGAACAGGAGGGAATCATCATGGGACGTGCGCATCGAAAAAGCCTGATCAAGGAAGCCCTGGAGCGCTTCGACAGCCTCATGGCAATTGGAGAGAGTCGGGGAGAGGCCAAAGCGCGCCGCCGTCGATCTGGGGAATCGACCTGGGCGTTCTCTACAGGCAGGATCTTGTCGTACAAGACACGCTCCGTCTACCAGGAACAGGTGCTGCAGTTCCTCAACTGGGTACGTGCATGCTATCATCTCAGCCGCTTACAGGATATCGATCGGCGTGCTGAGGAACTGGCGTGCGCCTACCTGCGTGAGCGTGTCGAAAAGGGCTATAGCCCATGGACGCTTGCCACCGAGCGGAGTGCGTTGCGCCTCTTCTTCTCAACACCAACGCTGGCTCAACATGTGACGCTGCCAGCGCGCAGACGGGATGCTATTCGTCGTTCACGTCAGCCTGAGCAGCGTGTGGCGTCGTTCCAACCAGCCAACTGGCAGCCCTTGCTCACGTTTCTGGATGCCACAGGGCTAAGGCGGAGAGAGGCGCGAGAGGTTCGTGTATCGGATGTGCTTCTGCTACCTGATGGGCGCATCCAGGTGTGGGTCTGGCGTGGGAAAGGAGGAAAAACGCGCTATGTCCCAATTCTTGCTGGGAAGGAGAGTCAGATACAGGCAGTCGTGCAGGGGCGCGCTGATGAAGAGCGGATTTTTCCCCGGCTCCCGTCACACCTGGACATCCACGCCCATCGCCGCCGCTATGCACAGGCTCTCTATCAACAGTTATCGGGTCGCCCTTTGCCTCCCACCTTGGGTCGTCTGCCTGCAGGCTCCGTAGATCATGAGGCAGTGCTGGCCGTCTCACGAGCGCTTGGGCATAACCGTGAGGATGTCGTGCTCACGTACTACCTCCGGTAACCGTTGGGCAAACTGAGCGAACAGTGGTTTCATCCATGAAGAGGTACAGCACCCATTAAAGGGTGCAACTAAACTAAACTACTACGTGTCTTCTCAGGCACCATGTGCCCTTCATAGTGCCTTGTTGTATCGCCCTGGTGAGTCTGTCTCACCAGGGTATTGTTGTGTTCTGAAAGGAGAGGCCCCTTTGATCATTCCTCACGTGCTTCGATGTCGTGGGCCACCAGCAGACATGCTTTATGAGCACGACATCGAAGTGAAATTTGCGAGATTGAGAAAGGAATTCTCACCGATGAACCATGATGAACAACTACCCCAACTTATCCTCCTTCCCACATCGATGACCACCCCCGCGTCTGGAGAGCAGGACCATGACGACAGGATGAACGAGGAAATGGATCGCGCCGCCAGGCAATTGAAAGCCCTGGCAGATCCGGTTCGACTCCACCTGTTACAGATCCTGGCCCAGGTACATGGAACCCTCTGTGTCTCGGAGGTGGTGAAACGCTGCACGCTCACACAACCAACGATCAGTTGGCACTTGCGCATCTTGCGTGAGGTGGGTCTTGTTGGGGTGACCAAACAAGGGAGGTACGCCTATTATCACGTCAAAGCAGAGACCCTGGCTCAGGTTCGCCATCAACTTCTGCTCTTAGAGCAGGAGACACAGCGCGTTCTTGAGAATCCCTCGTAACAATAAAACGTCCCCTCAAGGGCAAAGTGTTGCAAACGCACCCTTGAGGGGACTTTAGTGTATGGGAGGACCTGCACCAACAGGTCTTCTCATGTATGAGCACAATATACCTCACCGTGAGGGGCAACGCAAGAGGGTCTATCTTGTGAGTCCCTGATTGTAGGATTCGAGATACTCGCTTGCCATCCCCATCATGGTGAGGTGCTTGTGCTCAAGGAGAAATCAACACGTATGTCATTTCATGAGACCGTAGAAACCATCCGTCGGCTGCTCCTCGAAGAGCGGCAGAGCCATGAGATACTTGCTCCTCATGAACGCGCGCCACTTGCATCCTGCGAGCAGCGACGGCGGCGTATCAACGACCTGCTGGCTCAACTTCCTCAGCGGGCAAAACAGGACATTGCCGCTCTCTACCAGGCCATGGCTTCCCTGCCCCATATCCCATCCAGCCAGGAGATTGAATGGGCCAGAGGCGTGCTTGCCCTCCCCAATCTCGCTATCCTGGAACTCGATATGACCAACCTGTCCACTTCAGCCTTCATCCTTCGGGTGACCCTGCTGAATGGGGTGGGACAACTTGTGGACGATCTTCTCGTGCATCCACCACACGTACCGTCACAGGTCGCACTCGACCTGGCTGGGATCACAAAGGCACAACTTGCCACCGCATCCGCTCTGGAGACTGTCTGGTCACACATTCAAACCACCCTCACAGGCCGGTATGTGATCAGTTTTCTGCTTGAACCCTATCGAGATCGCTTCATGGATGAGGCCCGACGCCGCCAGCTTGTCCCACTGACCATGCTTGGAGCGTCGCTTCGTCCCCATTGTGGAGCGTACTTTGGCGAGATCGGCTATGGGTTGGAAACCCTGTGCTCCCACATCGGGGTTCCCCTGCCACAACCACCCGCACGAACCAGCCACCATCGCGCCTATCGACAGCTTCAAATTCTGCACACCATGGCCCAGGGAAAACTGCTGTGGCATGAAGGCTCTGCGCAAGCGTCCCAGCAGCCCGTACAAGGAGGAGCGTATGAGCAATAAGGTACCACCCTTTCTCAGCCAAGCAACATTTGATGTCCTCTTCACCTGGCTCCAGGAACGATGCAAAGAGCGGCACACGCTCTCAGGCGTCCACTACACCTGTGCCCATACATTCGAACATACCCAACGCTGGCTTGAACAGAACGGGCTTGAGGCCGACGCCTACCTCGCCCATCTACGGGCACACCACATTTCCTGTGATTGTGCCATCTTACAACGGCTGACCGATTGGCCGTAGAAAACACCCTCTCACATCTGTCTATTCTTGACCCTCGTCTTCTCTTCTTTTCCAGAGGAGGGAGCGAGGGTCTTTTTTCTGCACAAAGGAGATGCACCGATGCATACATCCACTCTTATGACCGTGTTCATGCAGTTGTTTCTGCCAGCCATGCACCAAGCGCATCCACTGGCCCCAATCTGTCGGGCCATGCAGGATGTGTCAGATCCTGAGCAACGATACCAGGCATTGCGAACGCTTGCCACAGGCGCTGACAGCACACCGCTGCAACAGGCCGCTGCTCTGCTCCTGCTCTCTGAGGAACAACGGGCGCAGGATGTCCTCAAATCGCTCCTGCAGGACGCCGCACATCAACTCCAATCTACCTTGAGGCTTGCGCATGTGTTGCTTGCCTGCCTGTGGTGCGAGCAGAGCAAACCCCAAGAAGCGCTTTCCCGCTGGCATGCTGGACTCCAACATCGAGCCTTCTCACACGATGAGGCCATCATGCAACGAGTCGGTTTTCACCCTGGCACTGCCATACTCTGTCGTTGTATTGCCCAAACTCTGCTCAACCCCTCTGTGGATGCCTACCACAGATGCCGAGAGGCGCTCGTGTGGCGACCTGGGGACCCCTCATTGTTGGTATTACGTGCCATAAACGCCATCACACTCAGCGATGAGGCTGAGGGCAGACATGCTCTGCGTCTGGCAGAGACACAGATGCGGGCACTTTCTACACCTTTGCCGCCACACGGAGCAGAGATTACAACACACCTGCTGGTCCCCACACTCATCGCATGGATGAGCAAACGCCAGGGCTCGACACTGCTTCAACGCTACGATGACGCCATCGAGTGGCTTGAGGACACACAGCAAGATAGCGAGGAAAAGGTGGCATTGCAATCCCCCCTTCAGAAAGAGCGAGCCTTGCTGCGGGTCCTGCTTGCACAGCAGACCCACGCACGCCTTCGCACCCTTCAGGAGTGTCTCCGCCAAGCCTGATCTTGTTCCTACAGACACCATCCACTGCGTGACCCAAGGCTCAGGTCCCCTCAGCACGTGGCCTGCTCCTTAGGGTCTGTAGCCTTATGAAAGGAGTGTCTTCATGCAAGACACAACCCATCTGGGATATGTCCTGGTATCCATCTTCCCGCTCTCACCTGATCACCCTCTCCAAGAGGTCCTCGTGGCCCTCTCGGCTTCGGGACAGGTCAACCACACGGCACTGCACACCCTGCTTCAGCACGCTCACGAGCCCATGGTCTCTCCCTCCACCGAGGCCACACGCCATCTCACGCGGGGGGCAGCATATGCGCTCCTGGGAGAAGAGACCCTGGCTCGCCATGAGCTTCTGCCGCTCTTGCATCATGCCTCTGACCTGATGCAGACACTCGCAACACTGCTTCTTGGGCTGTTGGAGATGGTCCAGGAGCAGTATCTCCTGGCATCTGAGCATCTGGGAACAGTGTTGCAAGCCTACCAACGCGACGCCACGCTCCAAGCCCATATCGCGTATCCCGTGCTCGTGTGGGTGATGGTCTCCACACTCATCAGTCTGTCTCGCTGGCAGGAGGCACACGTTCTGCTGACCGAAGCCCTGGAGGTGCTTTCCCTAGAGATGGAGAGCACCTCCACCTATCGACCAACGCTGGCAGAGCTCTATGCCCAACGAGGCGTCGTGCTCACCACGATGGGATGCCAGCACCGTGGGCTTCTGGCTCTGCACCAGGCCATCGCCATTGATCCCGCGAACAACCGGCTCTATAAGGTTCGCGGGCTCCTGTATATGAAACTCGGCTCCTGGGGTGCGGCATTCGATGATCTGTGGCGGGTGCTGTGCCACGATTCACAGGATGAGGAGTGTGCCGATGCCCTGGTGAATGTGTTGGAGCGGCTTCAGGCATCCGCACCACATCAACAGTGATTTTTTTCTTCTCCTTCCCACAACCAGCCAGCCTCAAGGTTCACCCCTCACGAGGTTGGCTTTTTTTCTACCAGCAGAAAAGGAACCTTCCATGCACTGTACGCTGTTGCATACACATCTCGCCGTGGAGCTCTCTGCGGCCTCGATCCCGCAAGAGAGCCCACAGACACACTTTGTCGCAGGATCAGACGACTTCTCTATGCTCGCGGAACCACCACACATCAGGCTGGGCACCATGCATTACCCCGCTAATGGGGAGCCGTTGCCACCAGTGCTGCTCATCGAGCAGACGGAGATGGATAATCCAACGCGGTCTCCAGCAATCATGAGATTCCTGGGGCAACTCATTTTGACGCCAGAGATGCTGGGAGAGCCACTTTGGCTGACCTTCACTCGTGAAGCATTGACTTACTGGCAGCAGCAGGCGGCGGAGAGCCCGCTGCATCAGCAGGCGATGCGCCATCGCACGCAAGGGCTTGACGCACTCTTCCATCTGCCTCTGGAGGGGCTTCCATCGTCCGTTCGTGAGCAGCAACAACGAGCAATGTACTACTTTGCGCCCTTGCTCTCATCAGCCGGGGAGGAAGCAGAAGAAATGCTTCGCCTGCTGTCGCATCTTTCCCGCCTCAAGCCGCATTGGAGACCTGTGCCCTGGCTTTTTGCGCAGCTTCACCATCTCGACGCCATCGTCAGATCCATCAGCGCGCAACTGCAGCTGCCTCTTGCACATCTGCTTCCTTTCGAGCGATTGGATGCGATTGCTATGCATGCCGATGTGCCTCAACGAGTATTAGCACTCCATCTCATTGGGCACAGCCTGCGTCCAGAGGCAGAAGTGGTCCTTCTGAGCACGCGGTGGCTGCATCATCCCCTCGTTCGCAGTGCCTCATTGGAGGCATTGGTGGCGTGCCAGGGATATGAGTCCGATCTGCTTGCCGCGCTCGAAACAGCGCTGTGCGATAGGCATGCGCTGGTCCGCTGGACTGCCGCCTGGCATCTGGCGCATCTAGTTCTGCCTTCTGCAATACATCATGTACTCCTAAGCAGGTGGATGCAGGAACCAGATGCGCTCATTCGGTGCTTCCTGCATCTATCGTTCTTGCGCTCTGTGCGCTGGCTCTCGTGAGCTGTCCCTCTAAGGGAGAACTGTTTTCCAAGCCCCCTGGCTTCATCATCGTGTGAGGTCAGGGGCTTTCTTATGTGAAAGGAATCTTGTGGTATGAATGAAGGCTTTTCTCTTACGATCCCTGCTATTGCGGCCCTCAAAACATGGTGCCCATCTGATGAAGACCTCTTTGTTTCCCTGGTGCATCAGATACTCCTTGAGAAAGGAACGAGTGCCCATGCAGCACAGACCTTTGCCTCTTTGCCACCATCCCTCTTGCAAGGGTGGCTCCATCACCTCAATGGATGGGGAACCATGCAGCAGGCAACCATGATCAAACAACGGCTCGCTGTCGTTGCCTCTGCTTCCCAGGCATCGCTTCCTCTCACCTATGAAGGCAACCGTGTGCAAAATCGCCTGATCGATGTTGCCATTACGGAGAGCCCAGAGCACCAGCAGGAAGGGATGCGTCCCTTCATCTGGCGAGGAGCCGCCAGTGCGTACTGGCATGGAACCCTCGCTGTCACCGGGACCGCACTTGCGCAGGTACCCATCATCATCGGAGCAGGGGCCGCAGGGCTTCTGCTGACGCATGCCTTACGGCGCTGCGGTTTTACGCAGGTCCGCATCCTGGAAAAAGAGGAGCTCCTTGGCGGAGTTTGGCGTACAGACGCGCTCAGAGACGCTACTCGCGCGAACCCCTTCCCAGTGGCGCTCCATCAACAGACGCTGGGAGCAGCCCCTGGACGTGGAGAAGAGGTGCTCACCTTTTTACATGCGCTTGCCAGGCCGTTCCCTCCCGCTCATCAAGGAACCTGTTATGGCATCATTCCTGGCGACCTGAACCACCGAATCTATTATCGCGACCGACAAGGAGAGCAGGAGATGGTGGTCCCTATCGTCATCAATGCCATCGGAGTCGGAGAGCCACTACACCCACATCGTCCTGGCAAGATGCACACGGATGTCACACCAGAACAAGCGGGGAGGCGCTGGCAGCATACGCTGACCGAAACAGAGGTGCGCAGATGGCATGGGAAAGAGCTTGTGTTTGTTGGGCTCTCGAATGCCACCTTCGCCATGCTCTCACAAATCCAGCGCTGGAACCGACAAGGAGCACACATTGGCTACCGAGTCCTGACCCATTATCCCGATGTCTCTCTGGCGAACCCGACACAGCGGGTCGAGCATCATGGCACGACGTACCACTTCTACCGGAGTATTGAGCGCACACACTTGCTGCGAGTCGCCGGAGACCTTGCAGAAGTCGATCAGGCATTTCGTGAAGCTCGTGATGGAGGGCACATTCTTTCCCATGTCACGGCCTGGCAGCGAGGGCACCAGACCATACAAGCCACCTGTGAGGATGGCTCGCAACAGGAGATCACCTGCGATGAACTGTACACCCTCATTGGCTATGGACCACAAGCCTCCTTGCTGGAGGAAATGGGCCTTCACGTCAATAACCACTACCTGGGAGCGGTAGACATGGATTACGATGGAGAAGCACATCGTCCTGATGCAACCAGCCCGTATGGGCGAGAGCGTGTCTCTCCTGGATACTTCTGCTTCGGGATCAGGAATAGCTTTAATCCCAACGAGGTGCTACTCAATGGGTTGCTTTTTCGCCTACCCCAGCTCGTGGCTAGCATCGTGCTTCGAGCGGCGGAAGTGACCGCTCGTCAGCAAGGAGGACGAGTATGAGAACGCTCTTGTATCTGGTTGAGGAGCCTGGGCGAAAGGCGCAGTTGGTCCAGATCGATGAGAATGTGCTCATCAATAGCCGCTGGCTCCCTACGGGACACTATCAGGTGGAGATCAAGCACAAACTTCCTGGTGGCGTTCGCTTTCATGACGGGATCAAACCCGCCTACGATGAAGAGCAACTGCTTCACGATCTGGAGCAGAAAGGCTTTTTCTCGGCGCGCCCGTTTACCGTGCGACGTCTCTATGATCCTAGTTGCGATGCCTGTACGGCAACCTTGTATGTCTCGTTCTGTCGCGTCTATGGGCTTGATCCCGTTGGGCTGTTTCGGCAAGCCTACCCTTCTGCTCCGGGCGCACCATTCATCGACCCTCCGTTTCCCCTTCTGGAGCGTCTTGCGCAGTGGGAAGGCATTTCCATGCCTATGGTATGGGGTCGAACCAATTTTCATCATCTCTTGCGGCGGGCTCAAGCCACAACCACAACTCGTCACCTGCCTCACCCAGACACCCATTGGCAAGCGTCTGCGATGACACCTCCATCTGAGCTGTCCAGAAGAGGCAAGCTCCCGTATTGAACCTCATCTTCCATCTCATTGACCCAGCGCTCCTTCCTGCTTTTTCGTCAGAGGAAGGAGCGCTGGGTGTTGTTGTTGCATCACACGAAGAAAGGGAGAAGTGAATCACACACAATGGAAGAGGCGCAGAAGTAGGAGAAACGTCGAGAATGAGCCGAAACCGGGCCGGCCCTGTCTATGCCATAACAGCCATTATCACACAGACAATTTGGCCTGTGTTATACTTGGTATCACCTAGACAGATTGTCTAGGTTTTGTGGGAGAAAGCAGGTTAAGAGGAGACAGCTCAAAAATGAGCCAGACCATCGCGTATTTGAGGACATCCACCGATAAGCAGGATCTCAACAACCAAAAACTGGAGATCCTGGAATGGGCCAGAAAAAAAGAGGTGAAGATAGACGAGTTTGTCGAAATCACCATGTCGTCACGCAAAACGAAGAAGCAGCGGCGCATTGAAGAAGTCCTGGAGATGCTAGCCGACTCTGATATGCTGATTGTCACTGAGCTCTCTCGTCTGGGCCGCAGCACAGCGGAAGTCATCGCCCTAGTCAATGAACTGGTCGCGCGCAATATCAGGGTGATCATCCTCAAGCAGAACCTGGATATCTCCCAACATGATATGCATTCCAAAATCATTATCACCCTCTTTTCGCTCTTTGCAGAGTTAGAACGAGATATGATCAGTTTGCGGACTAAAGAGGCATTGGCGGCCAAAAAGAAACAGGGCATCACGTTGGGCAAACCGAGGGGCACACTCCAGAAAAGCAAATTTGACGCCGATCTGACGCGCATCCAAGAACTTCTCAAGTTGGGACTCTCGGTACGTAAAATCGCCACCTTTTTGGGATATACGAACCATCACGCGCTTAATACCTACATTACCAAACGCCAACTTCGCGAACAAAGCTCATAGGGGCCGAAGCCGGGAAAAATGGCACGAAAAAATGTTATCACCCCAATACTGGAAAGCGGTGGGCTAGGGGAGAAGGCGAGATGGATTGGAACGTGGTTGGAGGGTAAGGAGACTCTTTATGCATGTTTGCTATTCAGATCTGCATTTTGCCTTACCGGCACGTCTCGAAGCTGAGTGTGGTGCAGGCAGGGATGATCACTGAGGGACACTTACTATGTAGTATCTGAGCCACCTGGAAGAGCATCTTTGGCATGGAACATCTCTTTGTTAGGATGTTTCTCTTTTACCATAGCTTGGCAGATGCACCACTGAGGAGATATCATGAACAAGAGAACAAACATTGCCCTCCTTTTTCTCGGCAACCTTCTCCTTCTGATTGGCTTTTTCTTTTTACCCTTGTACGTTCTTCCTTATAATAATCACGGGAATCTTTTAAACGGCCTCTCTGCGTGGAATCTTTTAAACGGCCCCTCTGCGTGGAATCTTTTAAACGGCCCCTCTGCGTGGAATCTTTTAAACGGCCCCTCTGCGTGGAATCTTTTAAACGGCCCTCTGCGTGGAATCTTTTAAACGGCCCCTCTGCGTGGAATCTTTTAAACGGCCCCTCTGCGTGGAATCTCATGATCTTTCCCTTCATCACTCAACCGAGCCCTCAACTCGGAGCATTCCTTGTGACTCTTCCTCTTTGGCTCCTTGCTGCACTTATCATTTTTGAGGTAGGAGGAGAAATGTGGACATTGTGGCGTCATCAAAGGATTGCTCCTCATCGATTGTACAACAATATCGGCCAAATAGGCCTTCTCTGGATGGGAATCATTTTCATCCTTTCATGGCTTAATTATGCTCAAATAGGGTGGTGGCGTAGCATCTTGATCAATGGAAGTGGGCTTGGATTCTGGTCTTGCATCATCGGTTTTTTGCTTATTGGGGCGACAAGATTACCACTGCGTGGCATGCAGCGTGTAGCTACACATGACCACGCGTAGACGAATGTATCAAGCAAAGAGAGCAAAGTGAATAATCAACGCATCATTCGTTTGCGAACAATACCCTATGCGCTCACGAATAGGCATTAATATCGATTTGCTCCACCCGAGAAGAAAGCTGTTTGCCCGTCGGCTTCGTATACAGCCTGGTGGTCTCCAGGGAACTGTGTCCCAGCAGCTCTGCCAGGCCTACGATATCGTCAGGGTATTGGGCAAGATAGCGACGGGCAAAGGTGTGACGCAAGTGGTGAGCACTCGTCTCAGGTGGCACACGGTCCCTGCCTGTTGCCTCCACAAGTTCGCCAATCATCTGCCCCATGGCTGAGGTGGTGAGCCTGCCCCCTTCTGGCTTTCCCAGATGGGCAGTACAGTCAGCTCACGTGCTTTAGACCAGGCTGCGGCCACGGCTTTGATCGTAGGCTCGGCGACCTCGAGGCGTTCCGCCACTATTGGGACAAGTGCCTCACGTGCGCTGCTATTTAAAGGAACGGATCGAGCTTTGTTCCCTTTCCCGTGACGGACGGTCGCTATTCCACTACGCTCCCCATAGACAATATCCCCAAAGGTCAGCGCTGCGCATTCGCTCAGGCGCATGCCCGTCTGGAGTAACACCTGAAGAATGGCGTAATTGCGTTCATGGTCGCGTGAGCGCTCTGCCTGGCGCAGCAAGGCATTGACTTGTGTATTGGTAAGGCCCTCTCGCTTGGAGATGGTCCCACCGCTCACCAGCTTCACGCGAGCAGCAGGGTCCATGAGAAGCTCATGCCTTTCAACCAACCACCCGCACCAGGTGCGCAACGCATTCAGGCGCATATTGATGGTCGCGGGCGCCAAGCGTTGCTCATGTTGCAATTCATTTCTATAGGCGATAAAGGCCATGGGAGTCAGATCTTTGACCTGCAGAGGTATCCCTTCATATGCTTCATACCAGCCCGCAAAGTTCATCAGTGCATGACGATACTGCTTGATCGTCCCCTTGGATCGGTCCTCCTGTGTAAGGTGATCTTTCCAGAGGTCGACGATCGTCTTGAAGGCGAGCGCTGCCTCTTGCTCAGTCTGAGGGCGAATGGGGTGAATACGCGCAGTCGCTTTGGTCATATGAGTATCCTTCCTTGGGCGGTCCTCCAGCCCTCTTTGTGGCACACCTATATTTGACGCTGTTATTTTTGGCTCTTAGCTGTTCAAGGGACCGCATCCCGTGAGCGTGAGTCCCATGAGCAGTATAGCACAGAACAGCGTCAAATCATAATTTGACGCTGTTCTGTATCCTCTTTCACAGGCCCAACTTAAAAGATCTGCATGTGCTTTACTTACTGGCCCTCGAATATTAACGGACCGGATTACAACGCTAGGCGCTTAGCGTTGTAATCCGGTCCGTTAATACTCGAGGGCCTAGAGCGTTCCCATCTCCCGCTCGCTCTCGCTCTGCCAGTTTTCCCACCCCAGTCAAGGGTCGCTGCTCTCGGGATCGTTTGTTGCACGCTCCTGGCTGGAACTGGCATTTCAGCAACCTCTCCCAAGCCTCAAGCTCACAAGGATGCGCGGATTCGCCTGCGGCTCGCCGCCTCCCAAGGGGTTGACAAGTAGACACTTTGGTGCGCAATCCGTGGGAATATCAGCTTTCAGGCTTTAGTATCATGCGGATTGAGACGCAACACCTCCTCCCTGGCCCTCTGTGCTTCCTCATGGCGGTCCAGGGAGTCGAGAACATGTGCTTTCTGTTTCCAAGCATCCACATCTTGGGGATTGAGGCGCAACGCCTTTTCAAAGGCATTCAGCGCTTCCTCCAGACGCCCGTGGGTACGCAGCAAACGCCCTTTGTCATACCAGATATCCCCATCATCAGGGCTGAGGTGCAACGCTTCGTCATAGGCTGCTAACGCTTCCTCATAGCGATTGAGTGCTTTCAGGGGACTCGCCATACTATACCAGGTATCTGCGCTATCAGGATTGAGGCGCAACGCCTCCTTAAAAGCTACTAACGCCTCCGTATGACGTTGAAGGAAACCAAGGATAATCCCTTTGTTGTACCAGGCATTCACATGCAACGGATCAAGCTGAAGGGCTTGATCATAAGCTGCCAGCGCTTCCTCATAGCGTTGCAGATAATCAAGCGCAATGCCCTTATTGGTCCATGCTTCTTTTTTTACTGGATCAAGACGCAGTGACTCTTCAAAGGCATGCAGGGCCTCCTCATAGCGTTTGAGCCGAGACAGCGCATTCCCTCTGTTATACCAGTAGTCTGCATTCTGAGAATTGAGGTGCAACGCTTCCTCATAGACCATCAATGCTTCTTCATGACGCCCAAGCTTGTTGAGGACACGCTCTTTGTTATGAGGAGCTTGAGCGTGCGTAGGTTCCAGCTGGATCGCCTGCTCATACGCGGCCAACGCTTCCTCTAGCCGCCCAAGATCCTCAAGAACAGTCCCTTTGTTGTTATAGACGTCGGCAAATGGGGACCGAGCAAGTGTGGGCTTCAGGAGGAAATGCTCTGCGCGATGATAGTCACCAGCATCCATGGGTTCCAGCTGGATCGCCTGCTCATACGCGGCCAACGCCTCCTCTAGCCGCCCAAGCTTGCGGAGGTCATTCCCTTTGTTATAATGGTTACCAGCATCCATGGGTTCCAGCTGGATCGCCTGCTCATACGCGGCCAATGCTTCCTCTAGCCGTCCGAGCTCGTCAAAGACATTCCCTTTGTGAGTATAAGCATCAGCCTTCGTGGGTTCTAGTTGGATCGCCTGTTCGTACATAGCCAGTGCTTCCTCAAGTTGTCCAAGCTTGCGAAGGTCATTCCCTTTGTTAAAATCAGATGTATTTTCCATACTGAGTACCACCTTCTTCTTTGGCGGCTAGCTCGTTCCTCATCGATCAACTCATGAACCCTTATTCCCCTGCGTACAGCCAGCCTATCGACTTCATAGTATAGCACCCGTATGCTAGCCTACCAAGGGAAAGAGAAGGATATTTCACAGAGCGATGGCCCTCAAGTATTAACATATCGGATTACAACGCTAAGCGCTTAGCGTTGTAGAGGGTGGACTAAGATCCTGACAATTTTGTGCAGTAAGATTTTTTGAGCTTGAATTGCGATAACGGTCGATCGTTTTTGCCATCCAAGATCTTAGTGTATTTTTTCGTACGGTTAATGCTCAAGGGCCACCTACCATCCTTCTTATGTTCAGGTTTACGAGCATAGTTAATAAAAACAAGCAAAAAGAATTTTATACGCAAGTAGAATTATACGTATTTTACTTGCAGTTTTTTTCAAATAAAAAGTATTCTATGTACATAGAATACTTTACTGCTTGCCTACCATAAGGTTTATATCCGGTAGCTAAAACAATCACATTTTTGTTTGGTTATGTGCTAAGAGAGGAGAAGGTAACTTTTAAACATTCATAAGAGATAAAACCTCTTTTTGCACCACGAGTTGGTCCAGATTCCACGAAAAAGGCAAAGACTGCATTAGCTTGGAAAGGATTCAGTGTCGCATGACAAAAGAGCACAAAGACGACTCCAAAAAAGAAAAGAAAAACACTCCTTCTGTTCCCAGGCAAGAAATTGCTTCCTCCCCCAATGAGTGGTATCTCCTTTTCCTTCCCATTGTGTTAGCGGCGATTGTTTTTTCCATCAGCATCTCTCTATTTTATAAGGAAGCAAAAGCTGCAACAACAATGACTCAATGCACATACTGCCAAGGAATCAATAGTTGGTACAATCATGATATTTTTGTGCATGGGGGCTATACACAGGTCTCAGTGGTCCAACTCCATGCCGGAAGTAATTATGGAGGAGGCACTGCCATGACTAGCGTGACCTTATTAGTTGGAGATGGCATCGATTTTTCTCAAGGTGGAAACTATGTCGAGGCTGGCTATCGTGTTGATCACAACCACAATTATCAATACTGGTTTTGGCGATATACGACCTCAACTCAGGTTCTAGAATATGCTTCTTCTGGTTTAAAGTCTGGTCCCAGCGGTGACTTCAACCACGACGCCTATATCGCTATATACACCTCAAGCGGTTCAACAAATACATGGCATGCTGCCATTACAGGTAATGCCTCTAGCTGGATACCATGTTGTTTCCCAGCTCATTTCAGCACGAGTTCAGGGCTTCCAAATGATATCGAAATAGGGGAGAGAGTCTACTATTCTGGTTACTCAACTCAGGACGCTGACATCTACTTCACACAAAATCAATATCGTAATGCAAACAACGACGGTTATTATTATCAATTCCAAAATGGGGCAACTCATAGTGATAGCCAAGTGACGGGTGTATGGAGCCCTCCTCCCTCCTCCTCAAGTACAGGTGGAAGCTTCTATACACACGTTTAAAGGAATATATGCCAAGAGGAATCGCGTGCTCTACGTACTGTTGCAAATTAAACGAAAGGCAATATGATTGCAAGCTTGATAGCAATGATTTACGCTCTCATTCGTGTAAAAAAGGAGAAATGGCATGAAACTCAGTCCACGTGTTGCAGGCATTGGCTTGATAGTAGCTTTATTACTTGTCGTTTTAGTGCTTGGGACGAACCTGGTTGTTCAAGGTGGAAGCTTGCCTCAACCTCATGGGTTTACGCCTCCTGCCCACACAACCCCTCTTGGGCGCCAGCCTGCTATCATACCAGCGCAAGAGAAATTGCAAATAAATGCATTGCCAACGTATGGAAAATCAGAAGTCGATACGTATCTGAAAGACCATTATGGGGAGAATTTGCTTCCCTACACAGTCTCTTTCATTTCACCTCAAGATGCAACAAAAAAAATAGAGGCAACGTTTGAAGATACTGCAGCAATTGTATGTTATGTTGAATTTCAGGGTGTCCCTTCCGATATGGCTCAAAATCCTGTGATGACGAACTCAGTTACTCCGGATACCAACACACATCCAAGAAAAGCACTCACACATGGCTTTATGCTTTTTGATGGTGCATCGGGGGACCTCATTGTGTCAGGCGCAGGGGCGTAAAATTTCCCACTTTTGAGAAGTAGGCGAGTGTCATTTTCTTCTATGCACGAGTCAAGAAACCTTCTGTTGAGATCACTAACATTTCTTTTTTTCAGTGATCTCAACAGAAGGTTTCTGTGATAGCGAGAATTGAAATGCGCGGTCGTTCTCTAAAAACAACCGGAAACGTCACATCGAACGCATAGCGCACAGATCTAACCCATGACGATTGCACTTTTTCCTTCTTGAATTATCCACAATCTCTCCACACCCACTTGGAAAAGTTCGTGGATAACTGGGTTGTCTCCACTCCCCTGGATCAGGTATGCTTCTCCCAGATCACCCATCTCATGGTTCTCATCCTTCAGACCCTTTTATTTCTATCCTTGTTTTTGTTGTGCCTTACAGATTGAAGGAGGGTTGCCATGCCTGTCTCCATCGAAGGGGAAACTCGTCTCGCGCCTCGAAGCCTGGTCATTCGCCGTCACCCCGTAAGCGAGACACAGAAAGCAGGGAAGGTACAGGTCGCGCGTGCGTCTCAACTGACAAAGATCAGGTCGCGACCACTGTCAGCGGCCGACGTTCCTCCCTGGCAACATCGGGCCGCTTTCCCCTCGCACACGAAAGTGCGAAAGCAACACAGCTTCTGGCCATTATTGATAGGGATAGGAATGCTCTGCGCGTTCCTCCTTGCCATCGGCACGCAATTTCTGATGGAGCGGGGCATAACACTCAAAGATGATCTCCAATACGGTCGGCCGCGCACTACCCAGATCGATCATTTTGTGGGGCACGAGCGCGATACATCGATCCCAACCCACTTCACGGCAATCAATCTCAAAGGGAAGGTGTATATCTTTGAGATACCAGGAGGAGATACAGAGCACACCCATCTGCTCCTAGGGCCACGCCTGCTTGGATCAGGAGCAGATCTTGCACCCGTAACGCTGACCTTCTCAGGCGATGCCTACCATCCTGATCTTGTGGTGAGTGTTGATGGACTGCAAATGCGTTTTCGCAATATAGGGAACACCTATGAACCGATGGCATAAGCGAGAGTGAAGAGAGCAATCATCATTGCAGATCTGTCCCACCAGGTTGTAACGAATGCTCTCTTCACTCTCAACAATAGCCTCAAGTAGGAAGCATCATGTTACATGGCAATGCGCTGCTTCAAGGGTGGTGGATCAGCAATAGTCGCTTGAAAATCTATTAACTCTATCTCATTTTCTATTGACTCCATCACCAGGCGCGTTGCGTCTCCATTGACTTGCAAACTGATAAAATCTTCATCAGTGTCTCGATGTGAGGAAGCGTAGATCGCAATGGTTTGACCAGATCCAAGCCATTCTTGTACAGTCCAGACCAAACCTTTCGGGATATCTGGCAAACGCATTTGATGGGTGACGTATCCATCTGAACGTGAGATCTGGACAAACCAGTGGCAATCAAAATCCGCAGAAAGCAATAGTTCCACATGTAACTGTCAAAAATACCATAACCTCGCCGAAACGGGGAGATATGGATCAGAAGAGAAAAATGGCGAAGATATGGAACTCCATCAACTTTGATGAATACAGCCTGTCTGCTTGAAGAGACCCATCCTGATATACTCATCGCTAAGAGATTTGTGCATGCAATCTCTTCATCACAAGGACGAGGTATCAGATGGAAGGGTCTCTCTTGCTCCCTTTGAGCGATGGCCTGGTGATCGAGCAGATCTGCCGACAGGAACAGCAGATCATCATCTCGGTTCGCTCCACCGCTGCTCTTGCTCGTTGCCCACTCTGTGCCGCTGTTTCAGAATCTATTCACAGCCATTACCAGCGAACCGTGGCCGACCTTCCTGAAGTCGGCCAGCTCGTCATCCTGAAATTGACAGTGCGCCGCTTCTTTTGCCGCAATGCTCTCTGCACTCGTCGCATTTTTACCGAAAGGCTCCCTGAACTGGTTCGGCCCTGGGCACAGATGACCAATCGGCTTCGAGAGGCACTGGGTGTCCTGAGCTTTGCGACCTGTGCCGAAGCGGGTTCACGCCTGGCTCCGCACTTAGGAATGAAGGGATCACCTTCTACTCTCTTACGCTGCCAGAAGGCCGCCTCTCTCGCTCCACCAGCGGACTTCACGAAGATCGGTCTGGATGATTTTGCCTTTCGTCGTGGTCGCACCTACGGCACGATCATCGTGAACCTGGAGACCCATCATTTGATCGATGTGCTGCCTGACCGGACAGTTGAGACTGTTGCAGCCTGGCTTGCTGCCCATCCAGACATCGAAGTGATTAGCCGCGACCGGGCCTCAGATTACGCCACTGCTGCCACTCTTGGCGCTCCACAAGCTTTGCAGGTGTGTGATCGGTGGCATCTGCTTCGCAATCTCAGCGAACACGTCACCACTTTTTTAGCACGGATGCGTGCGCAGATCCGTAAAACGTCCCAGGAGCAAGCTCCACCTAGAGAAGAAGACCCTCTCGAAGAAGCTCGCTGGAAAGAACGAGAAGCCTGCGAACAAGCGCGGGACACCCGACGGCAAGAGCGGCGAGCACGCAAAACCGTTCGAGAGCAAACTAAAGCGGCCCGCCAGGAAGAGCGACTGGATCGCTATCAGCAGATACTCACTCTCAAGAGTCAAGGACTCTCTCCCGAAGAGATTGCTCCGCGCGTAGGGTGTTCTGCTCGAACGATTCGCCAATGGCTCGCCGATGGGGTGAAAACCACTCCCAGACGCAGACGCCCCAGTCCGCTCGATGCCTACGCTTCCCATCTGTGGAGGCGCTGGGAAGAAGGAGAGCAGCGGGCAGAGAAGTTGTACCAGGAACTTCTCGAAAAAGGCTACACTGGCTCCGTCCGTGCGGTCTATCGCTATCTTCATCGGTGGCGTCCCTCTCAAACAGATTGTGAGGAACCTGTGGTGAGAAAGCACCGCCCAAGAAAGACGGCCCCTCCTCCAGGACCATTCGATGAGTGCCAGGCCAAGGAAGCGGTTTGGCTCTATATCCGCTCTCCTGACGAGTTGAAACCGAAGGAGCAAGAGCACGTGGCCTTCATCCGGCAGGTCCATCCTTCCCTTGAGACAGCTTATCAATTGGTTCAGACGTTTGTGAAGATGGCAAGAGAACGCACAGGAACGGGTTTAGAAGTCTGGCTGAAACAAGTACGCGACAGCCAGATTGCTGAACTCACCCAATTTGCCAAAGGCATTGAACGAGATCTGGCTTCTGTCCAGGCAGCTCTTACTCTTCCCTACAGCAATGGCGTCGTCGAGGGTCATGTCCATCGGCTCAAGCTCATCAAACGCCAGGGCTACGGGCGAGCCTCCTTTCCCCTCCTCCGCCAACGGATTCTCTACCAAGCCGTCTAGGCGTTCTTCAGTTTGTTTCTTTCCTCTCGGAAAAGAGACCTCTCTCTTCAAGCAGACAGGCTGTATTCATCAAAGTTGATGGAGTTCCAAGATATGTGTCAAATTTTGATCATAGAAGAACGCCATCACTTTCGGCGATGGCGCTCCGTTTTCATTCTTGCTTCTCAAGCGATTATCCAGTGAGATGGCCAATGGCATCACATTGGATGGCACTCGACAGCAAAGCAACCAGATGGGAGCTGCCCGACAGCCTGAACCTTGAGTCCAGCCTGGTGGGCAAGCTCTCGAAACTCGTTGAGCGTGCGGTCCTTGCCTCCAAGTAAGACTATTTCCGGTGTGAGAAGAGAATTCACACTGCCATCTGGCAACACCCCGCCCAGGATCATCAGGCGGCCGCTCGGGCGTGCTGCCTCGGCACAACGGCTCAAGATGAGTTGTGCTTCTCGGTCGGGCCAATCGTTGAGGATAGACTTCAGGAGATAGAGATCCCCCCCGGCCGGCAACGGGTCGAAGAAGCTTTGCCCAACCGTTCGGACACGTTCACTCACGCCAGCCTCCTGCAAGATCGAGCCTGCGCGGGCCACCGTCCCAGGGAAATCGACCAGGGTGCCCTGGATCTGAGGGTGGGCACATAAGATCTCCGCAAGCAAGGCTCCCGTTCCACCGCCGACATCCACCACCGTCTTGACCTCCTCCCAGTCTCCCGTGAGGAGCACCTCTGGGTTGGGCGTGCTGTGACCTGCCGACCCCATCAGCGCATCAAAGCTCGCCGCAACGTCCGGGTGCGCTTGCAGGTCCTCCCAGAAAGGCAGGCCAAAAATCTCGTGGTAGGCGGGAGCGCCTGTCCGAACAGCGCTGAGAAGGCTGCCCCAGGCATAGGCTATGCGACCGCCGATCCCACCCAGATCAAGGAATTGCTGCGTAGGGCCAAGCAATCCCCGAGCGGCTTCATTCAACGCGAATTGACCGGGTGTTGGCTCGACAAAGACGCCCTTGCACACCAGGTGCCTGAGCACCCTCTGTAGGAAGTCGGCATTGCACTCTGCCTTATCGGCAAGGGTCTTGATAGCGGTGATGCCAGCGGCGATATGGTCCGCGATCCGCAAGGTTGCCACCACATGGATACACCAGGGTGTGCACAGATCGCTCAGCGCGCTCAGATTGGCGCTTTCCGCTGGTGTCTGGTCATCTGTCTCTGTCATCTCTTGTTCCTCCTTCTCGGTTTCTTGCCTTCTCCCGTACCTCGCGACCTGATCTGGATCTCTGTTGGGAGATCATCTTGATCACCATCGCGAAGCGCGAGAAGCATTGAGCTAGTGGCATAGCACCTATGCTATCGCAGGAAAAGAGGCCTGTCTTGTAAAAATTTGTCCCAGGTCAGGGAAGAGGAACATGGTTGTGATGTTCACTTCGCTGCGCCAAGTAGACGCTCGGACTCATCCCAGTAAACGCCTGAAAGTCGTGAATGAAATGTGCCTGGTCGAAATACCCACAGGAGAGTGCCAGGTCTGTCCATTGGACGGGTGGCCTTTTTGGGGTCCGTTGTAGTGCCTCCTGAAAGCGCAGCAGGCGACAGAACACTTTTGGCGTGAGTCCGACCGCTTCCTCGAACAGGGAGATGAAGCGCTTGTGACTCACGCCAAGGCGTGCGGTCACCTCCGAGATGGGGCGCCCCTTTAATTCTGTCTGGAACGAAGCCAGCGCGAACGTGACGGCAGAAGGTCGTGTCTGTTCCCAGGCTATCCTCCCCAGGAGAAAGCGTTCGAGGATCTGTATCCTCTCAGTGTTCGTCTGGACTCTTAGTAGGCACTCGCGCAACTCAAGGGCGGCAGGGCCGAAGACGTGAGAAAGGTCCACCGCTTGGTTGGTCAACTCGGTAGCAGGCATCGGCAGAAACGGGCGCGCACCACCTGGCTTGAAGCAGACGCTGATGGTGGTAACCAAGGTGGCCGTATCAATGACAGCCACTTGCGAAAAGGCACCGTGGAGTACGCCGCCATGAAAGCTCTCAAACTGGTCGCCATGTCGTGGAGTGGAGACGGCAAGCGTGTCATGGCCCAGATTGATCACCATCGCCATCAGACCATTGGGGAGACAGCGTTCCCTGGTGGGAAGCTCTGTCTCCCCTTCCGAAATGCTGAAAGCCTCAACGTACGCCGCAAGCAGAGGTGAGGGGAGAAAACGGGATGAGACAGCCACGAGTTACCTCCAATCGATGGAAACTACTCTCGCCATTCTCGCGGCTATGGCAAGCGCAATGAGAGGAACTCACCACCCGACGATATGCGATCGGAAAGGGATATTGTTCCAGTGTATACCTCATTCTCTGATCAAAAACAAGGTGTTGGCGCATTTGATTGCCATTTTGACTCAATTATCCGCCCAAAAAGAGGTGGTCAACAAAGATTCTGGCCCGATTTTCGCTAATTTTTGTACGCAGTTTCTTACGGCGGGTTTATTTATGGGTCAATTTGGCTTTTGGGCGAAGTTATACGCCGGAAAAACGTTATTGACTCATCCATTTAAGCTCAAAGTGCTGGCGAAGTTATGCGCCGGAAGTGGCGAGTTTATGGTTTTTCCGACACTTGCTCTCGTGGTTTGCGCTCAGGAAACTTCCCAGCAGCCAGCCAACTCTGTACGGTGCTCGCGCCTATTCCCACCTGCCGAGCAATAGCTGCTTGACTCAGACCGAGCTTACACAGAGCGATCACTTGCTCATAGTGGGCCAGACGTTCCTCTCGTCGGCTTTGTTGCAGGCGCAAGAGTGCCGGAGAAATGCTAACCGCTTGTTTTGGTTGCCACTTTGGTACTTGTTCCTCAAGGATGGTCTGTGTCTCTTGTTTCTCCTGAGTGGCCAGATGACGCGCGAGAAGCCCCTCCAAAGCCTCTCTGAGATTTTTAAGGAGATGAAACCTGTCCGCACACTGAATGGCTTGTGGAGCAGCCTGCGCAGCCGCAGAGGCATAGGCACCACCCCGATCCCGGCTGACTGCCATGAGATCTGGGTGCTGGTGCATCCAGGCTGCTGAGGAGTCTGCTTCCCGATCCGGCAGGAGATCCACGACCCGCCTGTTCTCCAGATTCACGAGAATCGTCCCAAAGCGGTAGCCACGTCGAAACGAAAAATCCTCTATCCCAAGATAGAGGATAGAGCCGGGAGGGAGATCGGGAAGATCCATGATGCGGCGTAGGATCGTCTGGCGAGTGGTCTGCATGTCCAAACGAGCAGCGAGTCTGGCTCCCCCTTTACCGCAGGTGGCCAGTCCGATGGAAGTAATGTGCTGGTAGTAACGGATCGTCGCTCTGGCCCATGGCTCCACAAAGGCAGGGATACGCTCGGCGAAGACTTTGCGTTGACACAGAGGATTACGACAGGAAAATTTGCGCACGGTCAGCACCAACTGAACGCGACGGCCTGCGCAGGGAACATCACGCAGAACCCGGCGATAGTGGCAATGGATCGAGTCCGATGCTTCGTAACAAAGCGGGCAGCGTGACGTGGGGAAGTGGCAACAACCTCGACGACCAGGCTGTCTTCGGTGATCTGGATCTACTCGACGAGCATCCCTTCTGGGAGAGAAAACAAGGATGTCCCTTCCATCATAACCTCATTCTTGTGATGAAAGACGCTTCTGGAAAGGACTATATCACTGCTTCCCAATATTATGCCAGACAAGCGAGCAGTAAGCCCCCGAAGTGGGCATTAGCCATATAATGTGCTCTTATCCAATGAATAAATTGCCCGATGACATGAAGAGTGTTTTCTTCTTAATTGCAGTCCAGTAGAAATAAGTTGTAAAAATACCATTAACTGCACTTTTCCGCTTTTGCATCTCTCGCATAGAATAGTTTAAAATAAGTGAGAATGTATAGCCATAAAGGGAAAGGTGCAAAGACTATGCCTGAACATGAAGACACTCCTTTGTCTGATCTCTCTCGGATCGAGCGTTGGATCATTCAGGTCTCCAAAGCTGAGCGAACTCATCACAAGTTCGTACTTTCTATCCCGGGAATACGATGGTATGGGCTCCTCGCGCTGATCTTGCTTCTCCTATATTTTCTCTTCATTGGCAAATTGCTTCTCGCCGGAAATAGTCCACAGAGTTATTGGGTCGCCATGCTATTGGGGATAGGCATCACTCTCGCATGTCTATTTGCTCTTGTAAAAGCCATCCTAACCTTTGTTCCCAAGCACCGCCAGCAGATGGAAACTCTGTATCGCGAAACAGTGGAGCAAGATACTCAACACATTCACCGTCTCACTCAAAGCATGGTCGAGAGACAAGAGCAACAACATTCCTTATACTATCAGGCCCGGAACAAGAGGGGTTCATGACTTACGGATTCATCAAAGCCAAAGAGACGGTGTACGCTGGAAAACATTTTCGGTCGCGGATCGAAGCCCGCTGGGCCGTTGTTTTTACCACGTTAGCAGTAACTTGGCGCTATGAGCCACAGCACTATGACTTTGGGCGCAAACGACCATGGCTCGATGATGAATATGAGTTTCGGGAGTATGTCCAAGAAGCGCTCTATGAAAATACATATGACGATCGATCAGATGTCATTAGAGGAGCCTACCAGGACCGCTATGAACGTCATATGTATTTACCTGACTTTTATCTCCCAGAATTTCAACACTGGGTCGAGATTAAAGGCAAAACACCGACATACGATGAACGCTCAAAGGCAACCCACCTCACCTGGCAAACAAAGCAGCCAATCACGATCATATGGGGCAACATTCCAGGTCCAAATGATAAATGGGGAGAGGCAACAGACATTATCAATGGCGAGATGAACATTATTGCCTTGTTTGCAATAGAATGCGGCGTCAAAGCCGTAGAAAAAGCCTTTACAACGGCTCGACAATTTCGTTTTATGGAACATCCATAAGATGGGGTCGAGTAGTAGCTGTACGAAAACCACGCTAAGGAGAATATGAAGCCTTTTAACCTCTCTCTTCTCACAAAGCATATCCAGCTTGTATGCATCTTCCGCACTATTTAGCGTGCCAAAATGGAGAGGTAGAAACGTTCCAGCCTGTTGAAAAAGTCTCCAATGGATGAGCATAGCACGGGATCACGCTGCTATTCCCGCTCAATTTCTGCGTTTCAAGGATAAATTTATGAGATTGATTGGACTTTTTCAACAGGCTGGTTCGTTATCATCATCCAAGCTCTTAGCGCAGTATACCAGTTCATTAATACTCAGGAGCCCAAGACCTGTACGCGTTGCATGTATAACAGTGAGGAGAAAGATAATGCGTCTTCCAGATCCTACCAAAAAAGAAAAGTTTCTGGAATGGACAGATCAACTCACAGCGAATTATCTCAGGCGAGCTGGATTCTATTTGGGGCTAAATATTGGCTTTCAGATCCTGGCCCTGATCTGTATCACCTCCGTACCGATCTCTTTACTCCTCGCCGAGAACAATAAACTGCTAGCTGCTCTTCTCAGCGCTCTTGCGACCATCTTTGCTGCTCTCACTCGCTTCGGAGGGTTGGGCACACAATCGAAGCTCCTCTATCGAGCACGGTGGAAATTGTTCAGGGAAACGAAGCGATATGAGCTTGCCATAGGGGACTATCAACAACTCACGGAAGACGAAGCTTTTGCAAAATTTGTGGAGGAGATCCTGGCCATACGTGAGGAGGCTTCTGTAGGAGTGACGTCTAACCGGGTTTATAGCGACTCTCTGATTTCTTCCCTAGGCGTTCAACCACATCCTGACCAAGAGAAAGAGCCAGAATCATCGTCAGGCACAACACAGCAAGGAGGTACCCGATGATAGGCAGCATTCTTCTTCTCTGTCTCTTTCTGGTGGCGGTGACAACAACCGGAACCTACTTTACCAACCGCTCCAGGTGTACCATACCGGAGGCTGCTCTTCGTACAGGCACTGCAGAAGGTGAGTTGCGTGCTCTCATCCAAAAGCGTCTCCTTTCCATCCGGCCCAAATATCTCTTCTTTGGCCCTCTTACTGTTAACCCCGATGCTATTGCCGAAGCGAGGCAGGTCTCCCAGGAAATTGATCGCATTCGCGCTGAAGGAGAAGCAAAGCGCAGAAAAATTGCCGAAGATGGGGCTGCTCAAATAGCAGACATGCTCCGCCGCCATGAAGCAGATATAGCCGCCAAGCAAGAGGAGCTAGAACGAACGAAAAGAATGCATGCTGAGATCCTGCGTCGTTTGCAAACAACTTTCATGCCTGACCAGGTCAGGCAAGCCTTTCAAGTACTGGGCCTCGCGCCAGAAACACCATTTGATGGCATTCGTCAACGTTACCGACAACTGGTCAAACAGCATCATCCCGATGCAGGTGGCGATCCTCAACGCTTCATCCATATCCAACAAGCATATGATCGTATTGTGGCATGGATCCAGTCCCAATCATAGCACTCTGCTGATCTCATAGAAAGGGAAGCTTATCGCTCGTACTTCTGATTCACTCCAGCATCTGACCTCAACCATTAGTGGGGGACAATATTCACTCTCCCTTGCCAACATACATCCAGAGCAAGTTCTCTATAACGGCAAGATCACCTACTTTACCAATTATGCCCGCCCCTCCTCGGGAGGATGGTGTCATTTGCTATTGTTAACAAGCAAAAATCGCTACTCTAAGCAGGTGCTTGCCATCCTCACACAAACGAGAGATAGTGACATTTCGATTGTCAATGTTATTGAAGACATCGCAACGTTCGTGCTCAACTTTTTTGGGAACTTTTACAAGAATGCGAGCGAGAAAGCCCTGCTCATTGATGGCAGGGATGCATCGCCGTTCCTTGCATGGCTGAGGGCAGGGGCGGATTCTCGCACCAGCGGATGTTTGGGCACTTGACGAGAGGTCGCCATGCTGCTATTCTATGGAACATATGGCCTAGGGACAAAGCGCCATGTACAGGAGAGATGGGAGAATGAAGCGTCAGGCTGCAAGCACCCACACACAAACGACCACCATCCGTACCCCCACGTTCCTGCTGGAACTGCCCCTCGTGGTGAATCCGGGGCAGGCCAAGCACCTGCGCGCTCATCTGGAAGCAGCTCGCCAGCTCTACAATGCCATGCTCTCCCTGGGGCAACGACGTCTGCGCTGCATGCGGGCTGACCCCGCCTGGCAGGAGGCCCGCTCCCTTTCTCGTACCCACAAGGCTCAGCGGGCGGCGTCTTTCTCCGCCTTGCGTACAGCTCATGGCTTCACCGAAGCTGCCTTCCATCAAGCCGCCAAAGGCTTGCGCGTTGGGTGGATTGCCGAGCACATTGAGGCGGTGCTCGCCCAAACCCTGGCGAGCCGCGCCTACCGTGCCCTCAATCGTGTCTGCCTCGGCAACGCCAGGCGGGTTCGGTTCAAGAGCCGAGGGCGAGGCTTCGGCAGCATCGAGAACAAGCGCAATGATACCGGTCTGCGCTTTGTCATTCAACCACCCGAGAAGGGAAACGCAGGGTTCCTGCTCTGGAATGGGGATCGTTTCCCAGCTCTCATCAATTGGCAGGATGAAGTGGTGTGTCATGGTTTGAAGCACCGCATCAAATACGCTCGCCTCCTCCAGCGTCCCGCCAGCAGCAAGAGAGCGGCCGGTGCCGATACCGAGGGGGACCACTACGTTGTGCAACTGGTCCTGGAAGGGGTCCCTCACCACAAGCCCAAGCACATCATTGGCAAGAGCATCGTGGGAGGAGATCTTGGCCCATCGACCCTGGCGCTCGTCCCCCAGGAAGGGGAAGCCAGTCTGCAGGTATTCTGTGCGGAACTGGCTCCTGATGCGAGAGTCATTCGTCGCCTGCAGCGGCAGATGGATCGGCAGCGGCGAGCCACCAATCCCGAGCACTATGACGAGAAGGGGCGCATCAGGAAGCTGGGCTCCAAGAAGCGACCGTGGAAACAGAGCAAGCGCTACCAGGCGACGCGACGGCGCAAAGCGACCAAAGAGCACAAGCTGGCGGCGCATCGTAAGAGCTTGCATGGTCGTAAGGTCCATGAGGTACTGGCACTGGGCAAGACCATCATCCTCGAAAAAATCTCTTACAAGGCCTGGCAGAGGCAATTTGGCACGAGTGTGGGACTGCGAGCCCCAGGGATGTTTGTAGCACTGTTGAAACGCACCGCCGTGCCCCCTTTGGGGGTTGCAAGCACGGGCGGCACCCTGGTGGCGCGTCCCCACACGCACCACGGCACTGAGCCAGTGGTGTCATGGCTGTGGCACAAAGGTCAAGAAGCCCCTCTCAGAGTGCTGGCATCAGTGTGCCTGCGGTGTGGGTCCTGTGCAACGCGATCTCTACTCAGCGTTTCTTGCCGCCTATCTTGATCCTGCAAATCCCACTCCCTCGTGTGCCCGATACGCGCTCGTATTGGGAAGGTGCGGAGGCGCGCCTGCGGGCAGCACACGAGCGTCTCATCCAACGTGCGAAAGAGGGGCAGGTCTTGCCCCGAAGCTTGGGTCTGACTCGAGCCAGAGCGCGTCTGCCCGAAAGTCCAGGGGAACTCCCACTAGAGCCTGATCTTCTCCTTTGGCGAGAAGATCAGGAAGCGTGGGCCGAACCCCTGGAACCTCCGCTGCTTTAGCACGGAGAGCTTTCAGCCACCTCTCGTCACCATCCATAACGGCGAGGAAGAACCTGTCACCTTCGATCCGGCAAATGTCATCTTTGTAGAATATCTTCCCGCTGGGTGCTTTGGGCCAAATAGTGACCATGATATGGACACCTTTGCGGTCATGGATTTTGTCTGGGAAGAAATTCATGACCAGCAGAGCGGATCGTATCTGCAAGCAAAGCAGCCTTCAGGCAAACACATGTGGAGGCATATGCCTCTCGAAGCACTCAATGATCTTATCTTAAGGCTCTAAGGGTAGTGATAATCAGATCGTGTTTCACATGCACACGAGAGATACAGGGGTTTGCCCACTGTTGGAACAAAAAGTCGGAATAGGAATCTAGCAAAAAAGAGCTACTCAGCGTTCCTGGATGACCTAAAGCCGAGCGAATTTATGCCTGAGAGAGGTAAAGTAATAATGGAATATATTATGGCGTCTTTGATAATATGCCATGCTCGATGGCGACCGCAACGGCCGATGCACGCGAATCAACATTTAATTTGGTGTAGACGCTGGTCAGATAGGCTCGCACAGTTCGCTCAGTGATGCCCAGGCGCGCTCCAATTTCTTTACTGCGCTCTCCACGTGCAACCCCTACCAGCACCTGCTTCTCCCGTCTGGTTAATTCTATATACTCTGGATGGTACTGGGATAGCGGCGTGGATAGAGACGTGGAAGCCGAAGTCTTATATGCGAGAATACGCGCCATGACCTCTGGCTGTACCAGCATTTCACCTCGTGCTGCCGTGCGAATAGCGTTAAGCAGAGTATCCGAAGTAATGTCTTTAAGCAAGTAGCCGTAAGCACCAGCCTGAAGCCCCTGAATAATCAATTCGTCTTCGTTATAGGTGGTCAAGAGCAGGACCGCGATGTGAGGCCATGCTCTACGAATACGCTTAAGCGCAGCGATACCACCCAGACCCGGCATGCGAATATCCATCACTACAACATCTGGCTGAAGCTGTTCTACCATAGCCACCGCTGCAGCGCCATCAGCGGCATCTCCGACCAGTTCGATGCCTTCATCCCCTTTCTCTTCAAGCATCAGGCTTAGCCCTTTGCGCACCATTAGATGGTCGTCGGCAATGAGGACCCGAATATGTTGAGGCATGCTTTCTCCTTCTCCTTTTCCTCTAGCGCAGAACCAACTGAGATGTGGAAGCGTAGGATGGTTCCTGCGCCTTGCTTGCTGATCAGCTCCAAATTTCCTCCAAGCAGCTTTGCCCGCTCCCTCATGCCCATCAGGCCATAGTGGCCATCCTGTATACTGATTTTATCTGAATCGAAGCCGATGCCATCGTCGCGCACCTCGAGAGTTAACGTCTCTTTATACTGCATTGCCTCTATCCAGACTGTGCGGGCAGCCGCATGACGAGCCACATTAGTCAGCCCCTCGGAAATGGTTCGTAGCACATGCTCGCAACATGTTGCGGGCGTGGCAGAGAGTGCTGCGATGTCAGCCTGGCAGGGAATTGCTGTTGTGGCGGTAAAGCGGCTGATTTCTTCCTGGATAACCTCGACCAGATCATCTGGTCGAATGTGTCCAGTGCGTAGATCTCCAATGGCGCAGCGAGCATCGTTTAGAGCATCGTTGGCAGCATCGATAACCTGCTCTAAAAGCCTTTGTGCTTGCTCAGTCTTCTGATGCTGGAGTTGTGTGCGTACCACATCCAACTGCATTACTAATCCTGCAACCCCCTGTACGAGGGTATCATGCAGATCTCGTGCAATGCGTTGGCGCTCGGTGATCATTGTTAGCTCTTCGACACGCAGAGCATAGGCAGATAACCGGGCATGGGCAGTATCGAGTTCACGTAAAAGGATCAGCGTGCGCTCATGAGCCTGCTGGGACCGCTGTAAATAGAAGAGCAGAGCGAGCAGAAAAAACAGGCCCAGGAAGCCAACCCCTGGCGCGTAGCCACCTCCCCAGATATCACTCCAATCTCGCGGTGGGCCAAGTGTTTGCATAAAGAGATAGATGAGAAATATGTAGCTCCCTATGAAGAAGAGCATGTCGCGGATCTGTTTGAGCATGATAGTAGCCAGGATGAAGAGTAAGGGTGAGAGTACAAGAGTGAGGAGAGCTAGACGTGTCATATGGGTTAGCACCAGGATAAGTACTGCCTGAATGCACAAGGTTAGCCACTGGTGACCTCTCTTCATCTCCACAGAAAACGCGATCCAATAGAGGCCAAGATGAGTGAGTATAAGCAGGCTTACAAGGCTGCGGAGGGCTAGAGAGTCGGTGGTAAATTTCCAATCCCAGATGTTCCAATAGATGATAACTGCTCCTAGCCAAAGCAGGAAAAACCAGCTCAGCAAACGGATGGGACGAAGTTGCTTCATAATCTATTCCTTACTTCTCTAGGTATTATTTTGTCTATGCCCCTCTTGTGGACGCGGTATGCTCCCTTGATTATCGCATTTCTTCTCCCCTTTCGATACCATCATTCCGCCAGTGGCGTTTCCGCCACTGGTAAAAGCGCCATTGCTGGCAGTGTCGAGAAAGACGTGGTGCATCTCTCTAAAAATGGATATGCTTATCAATAGTCTTAGAGAGAAAGCATTGAGGATAGTTGCATGAATTTCATAAAAAATATCAGTAAACCTGTGATTATTGCTATCTTGACGGCCTGCACGATAATCAAGTTTCGTTTGTTGTGGGGCAAGCGCGTCCAATTTGGGCCGGGCTTTATATCGAATGGTCGATTACAGATCAAGGGGCCTGGACGCGTGATTTTTGGGGCCAATGTAAATACCTGGGCACATAAGGAACCAAATGTGCTCATTACCTATAGCTCCAGTGTGGTCATTCAAATCGGGGATAATACCCGCCTTAATGGTGCTGGGCTGATGGCGGCTTGCGGCATTACTCTGGGTCGTGATTGCCTTATAGGCTCGGCGGTGGTAGCGGACACCGATTTTCATAGTATAGACTGGGACCGTCGCACTAACCCTGATGCCAGAGTGCGTAGCGCGCCTGTGACTATTGGCAACAACGTCTGGCTAGCGGGCCAGACGGCCGTCCTGAAAGGAGTTACGATTGGCGATAACTCTATTGTGGGCTTTCGAGGTGTCGTTACTCGCGATGTACCTCCCAATGTGATTGTGGCTGGCAACCCTGTCCGTATAATCAAGCAGCTAGATGATGGAGGAAAAATGCTAACAGGTGTCCCGTCGCATTTTTCAAGGTAGGGTATTGTGTAAATTTGCTCGCGCGCATTGGGAGGAAATTTGCGCGTGCCATGGGCTGGCGCGACATTGTGTCGCTACGTCAAAGAGGCCGAACCTCCCGCATAATGAGCGAAATTCCTCCCAATGCGTGCGAGCAAATTTACACTCGGCTTTAGGTCATCCAGGAACGCCGTGTAGCTCTTTTGGGCTAGATTCCTATTCCGACTTTCTGTTCCAACTGTGGGCAACCCCCAGATACGGAAAGGGCGTACTTAGAATGTGTTCTTTGCTAGTAAGCATGCAAGAGTCATAAGTATCTAGTACCTGGATGACGCTGTTTTTCGAGCTTGCGAAACTGAATGTAAGAGATTATTGCCTTATTTTAAAGGATGTAAAAGTGGTAGACTACATAGGGCAGAAACTAGGGAACTATACGCTCAAGCAGCTTGTAGGACGAGGCGGCTTCGCGGAAGTCTATGAAGGCGAACATATCTATCTCAAGACGCCAGCCGCCATTAAAGTCCTGCACGCGCAGCTTTCGGGAGAGGATGACATTGAGAGCTTTCGGCGAGAAGCGCAGTTCATCGCGCATCTGGTGCACCCCAACATCGTGCGTGTCCTTGATTTTGGGATTGTGGAACACGTTCCGTTCCTGGTGGTGGACTATGCGTCCCATGGCACGCTCCGCCAGCGCCACCCGCGCGGCACGCGCCTCCCCCTCTCCACTATTGTGCCCTACATCAAGCAGGTTGCCGCCTTACAGTACGCGCATGACGAGCGTGTCATCCACCGGGATGTGAAGCCTGAGAACATGCTGCTTGGTCGCAAGGACGAGGTACTCCTCAGCGATTTCGGGATCGCGCTGGTCGCGCAGAGTTCGCGCTACCAGAACACACAGGATGTCATTGGCACTGTAGCCTATATGTCACCAGAGCAGATCCAGGGCAAGCCGCGTCCCGCCAGCGATCAGTATTCACTTGGCATCCTCATTTACGAATGGCTCACAGGGGATCGTCCCTTTAACGGCTCCTTCACGGAACTATGTACGCAACACATGTTCGCCACTGTGCCGCCCATGCGCGAGAAGTTGCCCACAGTTCCAGCGGAGGTGGAACAGGTCGTGACAACCGTGCTGGCGAAGGAGGCCAAGCAACGCTTCGGGAGTGTTCAAGCATTCGCCAATGCTCTTGAGCAAGCCAGCCAGGGACGTTCCTCATCTCCCTCAGTTGAGCCATCCTATCCTGTCACACCCTCGATCCAGCCAGCACCAGCCTTGCAATCGACGGTTTACCAGCCTAACGTGCCTGCTCCGCTTGAGCAAGTGGCGTCGCCTACGCCAACACACACTCCATCCACACCCTACGCACAGTCAACACAGCAGCCGCAGCAGGCGACCCAAAGCCCACCAATGACGCCCGCCGCGACCTCTCTGCCCGATAGCATCCGTAATCAAGCTTCTGGTGATGCCAACGCGCAGGCATCGCAAGTGCAGAAGCCGCTATCTAGCGCCTGGGGACTCAGCCGCACACAGCTTATTGCCATGGTTGTTGGAGCATCCCTTGGTGGCTTCCTCGAAATTTCGAGCTACGCTGCCATTCATGCTACCGCATTTTTTTGGATTTTTTACGATTATCCCTTTGCTTCCTATTGGACCATAATTGCCTTTTTTGCTCTGATCCTCTTCCTGGCGACAAAGTATGGTCCCTGGGTTGCGATTGTCGCCTCATTTGTTCCCGTGATCGTGGATATAGCTCAGTTTCATTTGTTGAATGGCCATTTCAACCTTATTGTGTCAGAGTGCATTTCCACTCTACTTTTGGGTTTTATCGCCGGACTGGCATTCGTGGTCACACGTGGCAACTATCGTAGTGTCAAAGCCATTGGCTTGAGCACCCTTGGCGTGACTGTCTTTGTGTTTGGTAGTGGTCTTCTAGCAGAACCCATCTTCTTCTATAATTCAGGGGCATACTTCTTCTCTAGCGTCTTGTATTACATTATTGCCCTGGTTGTGCTGGGCGTCTTACTCCTGATCTCGAACAGATTTAGCCCACACAGCACCTTGCGATAAGATATCTCGGGTTCAAAAGCTTCCTAGTAGCTTGACTTTGTGGTGCGCCCTTTAACGATGTGAAAGATTGCTCCATCCAGAAGGAACCGTCCCTGGACAACGGGACGAGGACCACACAGCAGGCGTCAACGAGCGGCACTCGTTGGGGTCTGAAGCCTGCGGACAAACGTTCGGCTACTGCGAGCCACACAGCGGTTGACCGACCAGTCCTGTGCCCTATGCTAACGCGAGGAACCTGCGTTTGAGGCGTCGTTACGAGCAACAGGTGAAAGTGGCTGAGACACCTGGCCCAAAAAGGGATGGTGGGGGGTCTGCCGGGCTACAAACTGTGCAGATGTTGTCCCTGATCCACCCGGCGTAGAGCAGGCAGCTACGGGGCACTATCAGCTTTCACATTGGAACTGGGGAACGCTCATACCACCTTGCCTCCGCTGTGAGGATGGCTCGAAGCAGGAGATTACCTGCGATGAACTGTACACCCTCATTGGCTATGGTCCACAGGCATCCTTGCTGGAAGAAATGGGGCTCGTCGTCAATAATCACTACCTGGGAGCGGTAGACATGGACTACGATGGAGAAGCACATCGTCCTGGTGCGACCAGCCCGTATGGACGTGAGCGAGTCTCTCCTGGGTACTTTTGCTTCGGGATCAGGAATAGCTTCAATCCCAATGAAGTGCTGCTTAATGGGTTGCTTTTTCGCCTGCCTCAACTCGTGGCAGGCATCGTGCTTCGAGCGACGGAAGTGGCCGCTCGTCAGCAAGGAGGACGAGCATGAGAACGATTCTCTATCTGGTTGAGGAATCTGGGCGAAAGGCGCAGTTGGTCCAGATCGACGAGGATGTGCTCATCAATAGCCGTTGGCTGCCAACGGGACACTACCAGGTGGAGATCAAACGCAAACTCCTTGGTGGCGTTCGCTTTCATGACGGGATCAAACCTGCCTATGATGAAGGGCAACTCCTTCATGATCTGGAGCAGAAGGGCTTCTTCTCGGCGCGCCCGTTCACCGTGCGACGTCCCTATGATCCTAGTTGCGATGCCTGCACCGCAACCTTGTATGTCTCATTTTGTCGTGTCTATGGGCTTGATCCGGTTGGGCTGTTTCGGCAAACCTACCCACCTGCTCCGGGCGCACGTTTCATCGACCCTCCATTTCCCCTTCTGGAACGTCTTGCGCGGTGGGAAGGCATTTCCATGCCGTCCTTCTGGGGTCGAACTCACTTTCATCATCTCTTGCGGCGGGCTCAAGCCACAGCCACAACTCGTCACACGCCTCATCCAGACACCCATTGGCAAGCGTCTGCGATGACACCTCCATCTGAGCTGTCCAGAAGAGGCAAGCTCCCGTATTGAACCTCATCTTCCATCTCATTGACCCAGCGCTCCTTCCTCTGACGAAAAAGCAGGAAGGAGCGCTGGGTGTTGTTGTTGCATCACACGAAGAAAGGGAGAAGTGAAGCACACACAATGGAAGAGGCGCAGAAGTAGGAGAAACGTCGAGAATGAGCCGAAACCGGGCCGGCCCTGTCTATGCCATAACGGCCGTTTTCCCCTAGACAACTTCGGCCCTCTCGTGACGTTTCTCCCACTGCGGCACCCCTTCCATTGCGCGTGCTTTGCTTCTCCCTTTAGGATAGGCACAGGACCCACCGCTCTCGTTGGTTGCGAGAAGAATCTGTGTGGGTTGAAGGATTGTGTTGCTATGACCTCAATTGAGCGAACTGCTTACCCTCGGTTCACCCGCGCCCCTTCCGTCAAGGAACTGCGGACGCTCTATACTCCGACTCCAACGGATATCGCATTTGTTGCCACCACTGCTCGTGGGCCAGCCCAAAAATTTGGGTTAATGATCTTGCTCAAAGTCTATCAGCGCCTGGGGTAGAGGTAGCTCTAAGATAAGTCATATTTTAGGAAATAGCGTATTTTTGTTCTCATTTGCTTCTTCTCATTGCTTCTCTCGTGTTTTGACAAGGATTTAGAGCCTCTATTGACCTGAATCCAGTCCGTTCATACTCAAGGGCCGGATTTATCCCATTGAACAAGGATGGGGCGCACCTTGACGTTGGTTTCCTCTATTGACAAACATTCTACTTCGTTATACTATATACTTATACGTACTAAGTAATGCGAAGTAAAGATGAGGAGCTTCTCATGCGTATTACCTCCAACTCGCTTTCAGATCTGGGACGGTTCTCCGATCCCTCTTTGCTAATTCTTTCCAGTTTGGCGAGTGGACCCAAACATGGCTATGCTATGATTCAGGATATTGAGCAATTCTCTGGCACGCGTCTAGAAGTAGGGACGCTCTACGGAGCGATTGCCCGTCTGGAGAAGCAGGGCTGGATCGAGGCCTTGGAAGTGATTGAGCGTCGTCGCCCCTACCGTCTGACAGGGGAAGGGAGAGCGGTCCTTCAGCAACAACTTGCCACACTGAGTAAGGTCGTAGCAACCGGGTTGCAACGGCTTGCCCCCGCCTAAAGAACTGAAAAGAGTGGAGAGATCCGTATGCGCGACACGAAATCGACCTTTTCCCAGCGCTGTGCTAGGTGCCTGATTCGCTGGTATCCCACGCGTTGGCGTAACCGATACGCCGAAGAAATGCTGCTGATTCTGGAAGACGCACCACCAACCTTCACCACGCTCTTTAATCTCTTGTTCTCTCTCTGTGATGCGTATCTTCATCAGGATCTGGTAAGGCGAAAAGAGACCGATGCAGTGTTCTCCGTACAGAGAGACGTTGGAGCGTCTATGAAATACATCGAAGCTGCGACTATTCTGTTAGGACTTCTCATTGGTGCTCTTGTTGGCAGCCTGATCCCGCTATACGACGGGAATGCGGCAATTTTCGGCGCGTTACTTGTGCCAGGCCTTGGCTTGTTGGTCCTTTTTTTCGTCAAGCGAAGGCGCAAGGCAATGTCCCTGGAGGAGCGGAATCGCCAAAACCAACTGATGCACCAACGGTATGTGGGAAGTGCTGAATCCAAGGCGGGTCAGATGCTTTTTCTCGTCGAGAAGTTCTTTCATAAATAATCACAGGTAATTGGCTCTTGAGTATGAATAGACCAGAATACTCAAGAGCCATTCTCTTCTCATCAGCTTGTTGAAAGATCTAGCATCATGTCAGTCAGTCTGATACGCTATTTCCTAAAATATGACTTATCTTAGAGCTACCTCAACCTATGGGTGCGCCACAACTTTTTGCAACCAGATACATTGAAGGATTTGCGTCAACAAATACGAGCGAGGAGGGCCAATCTCCCATTACGCGGCGAGGGCCGGCCGGATTGCCATGCAGGCATGTTCCGACCGACCCTCGCTCAGTGTGGAAAGTTGAGCTGTTCTCTCACTCGTCCCAGCGGAAGCCGGGGTTGTACGGCCCCATCCGCAGCCTCTTGGTTCCGTTCGGCCCCGTGAGGTCGAGGTTCATGGCCATCCCCAATGACTTGGGGCGAACCGAACTCTCGGCCAGGTGGTATTGACCGCCGCTGAGGCTCTCGACCTGCTCGTTGAGCCAGGCGACGAATGCAGGGTCGCCCGTCAGCCCTCGGAAGACAGGACGCAGGAGGTTGTAGCCGTCGACCTGGGGCAGCTTTCCCTCAGCGAGCGCACTTGCGATGCCCATATAGGTATCTCGGTGTCCTGCCAAGTACTGCGGAAGCTGTGCCATGATGTTGCCCCTTCCCGGAGTGTGTTGAACGTGCTGTGCCTTGCAACTTCCCTACATCTGCTTTTTCGTGCTCGCTGAAACGGCGCGTTTGCAACGATGCCGCTCGCAATGCGTGAGGTGCAAATAAACCCCACCCGGTCAAATTGTGTGACCGTCATCCACCTTTCAGCTAGCTCGTTAGCTGAAAGGTGGTTTTGGTACTCAGCTTTAAGTCTAGCTCTTTTCTAGGAAAAGAGCTAGGGGAAGAGAAGGAAGAATTTCCTCGATTCATGATCTAATGGCAGGAGTCTTCAGGCTCCCTAGTGCAATCGTGCAAAAGAAAGTAGGAAAGTTGCCGATATGAAAAGGCATGCAACCTATTTTCATTCGACCACTGACCGAAAGCGAGCGAGCTCACATCGAGGCAGGATTACGCTCCTGCTCGGCCTTTGTGCTACGCCGCTGCCAGATCCTTCTGGCTTCAGCTCGTGGAACGCGAGCCATCGCAATTGCGCAGCACCTGGGCTGCGACGACCAGACGGTTCGCAATGTCATCAAAGGCTTCAACGAGCAAGGACTCGACGTGCTCAAAAAGACGTCTTGCCGGCCCCATCGGCTACGTACCAGCATTCCCGACGAGAACCTGCCCGCTTTGCGGGATCTCCTCCATCGCAGCCCTCGCGACTTCGGCATCCAACGCAATCTTTGGTCCTTACCACTGGCAGCACAGATGTGTTTTTCGCAAGGACTTGTAGCTGCCCCGACCACTGGTGCCAGTGTTCGCCGCGCGCTCAAGCGGTTAGGTGTCAGTTGGAAACGGGCCAAGCACTGGATCACGAGTGTGCGCCGCGTCGGTGCATATGAAATCTCCGTATGATACGGAAGAGGAAGAGAGTAAAGACCTCTAGGACAAGAGCTTACCCGGAGCCGAAAGGCAAAGGTGGACAAGAGCATGCTCAAAAAGCGGAAGATGGAAGAAGGCATGTATTCCGTAGATCCGCAAGTCCTGTGTGCATGAAACTCCGCAAGGAGGAGAGGTGAAGCTGGCCAATTGCTAAACCTAAGTTCCTGCATGATGTACATCCACATCCGTCAAACCATGTCTAAGATGACGACATCGAAAAACCGCAACCGGGCTGGTGTTGCGGCAAATCTCTCTTCGATGTGTGGCGGGTAGTGAACCCGATAAGGAACAAACAGGCACCTAAACACACTACACGTTTCATATGCGCAAAAGCGGGATCGCCTACACGTCACGAGACGCATGGCGACGGAACCCCCATAGTAAAGGTTCAAAGAGCAATGACGCTTGAAGAAGAATGAAGGGGCAGCCTGCGAAGGCAGGCCAGAGTGCGTGAAAGATACCCACGCAGAGGGAAGGTATCAGGAAGTTCCTCAAGCATGGAGGTATGCGAAATGCAGGGAACCGAAAAGCTTTTAGGACTTCTCCGTGAACGAGGCAAGCAGGGCTTGCCACTCCACCGCGTCTATCGGCAACTCTACAACACGAATCTGTATCTGAGCGCGTACGGTCGTATCTATCGCAACGCCGGTTCGATGACGCCCGGCGTGACAGAAGAAACGGCTGATGGCACATCACTGGGAACCTTTGACACCATCATTACTGCACTAAGGCAGGAACGATACCAATGGCAACCAGCACGACGAACCTACATCCCAAGAAAACAGGGAAGAAAAAGAGGCCGCTCGGCGTGCCTGTTTGGAGCGACAAGCTCCTGGCTGAGGTTATGCGAATGATCCTCAATGCCTACTTTGAGGAGACATTCAGCGAGCACTCTCATGGCTTTCGCGAAGAATGGGGATGTCACACAGCCTTGCGAGAAATCTACTACACCTGGAGAGGCTGCACCTGGATCATCGAGGGAGACATAGCCGATTGCTTCGGCTCCCTGGACCATAGCCTCATCATCTCAGCACTCGCTGAGCACATCCAGGACGGACGGTTCCTCAATCTCGTCAAGAAATTGCTCGACGCAGGATACGTGGAGGACTGGAAACTGAATAAAACTCTTAGCGGTACACCGCAAGGTTCGATCCTCAGCCCGATCCTTTCCAATATCCTGCTCTCAAAATTGGACAGGTTCGTAGAAGCAGAACTCATGCCACAATACAACAAAGGGGAGAAAAGAAGAGAGCATCGGGAATACAAAAACCTGATGCACCGCGCCTACCGCCTGAGAAAGAACGGGCAGAAGGAGGCTGCTCAAAAAGTAAAACAACAGGCTCAGAAACTCCCCTCACAAGACCCTCAAGACCCCGATTACCGACGACTGAGGTATTGCAGATACGCCGACGATTTCGCGTTAGCCTTTATCGGGCCAAAGGATGAAGCAGAAGCCATCAAACAGCGTCTCCGAACATTCCTGCTTGAAGAACTCAAGCTGAATCTCTCGGAAGAAAAGACGTTGATCACCCACACACGGGACAGCGCTGCCAAATTTCTGAATTACGAAATCGTCACGTTGCAAAGCGACACGAAGCAAACTCGAACGCGCGGACACAAACGCCGAAGTATCAATGGAGGAATCGGCTTAAAAGTCCCGCGAAAGGTTGTCGAAGACAAATGCCAGAGATACACGCGAAAGGGCAAACCGATCCACCGAGCAGAACTGCTCAACGAGAGCGACTACACCATCATCGCAACGTATCAGCTTGAATATCGGGGGTTGGTGAACTACTACCGAATGGCCTACAACCTTCACACACTCCAAAAACTCAAATGGGTCATGGAGGACTCGCTGACAAAGACGTTAGCGCACAAACACAAGATATCTGTTCGCAAGGTCTATCAAAAATACCAGGCAGAACTGGATGTCAACGGAAAGAAATACAAGGGACTACAAGCTGTGGTCCCACGTGAAGGGAAGAAACCACTGGTAGCCACCTGGGGAGGCATCCCGCTCACCTGGGACGTCACTACACCCATAGAGGACAAGATAGAGCGATATCACTGGAAGCGGTCAGAACTCGAACAGCGGCTCCTGGGCCAGGTGTGTGAACAATGCGGGGCCACCCGCATGACCTCGAAGATCGAGGTTCACCACATCCGAGCCCTCAAAGACCTGGAAAAGTACGATGGTCGAGAGAAACCGCAATGGGTTCAAATCATGGCCGCCCGCCAGAGGAAAACGCTCATCCTCTGCCATACCTGCCATATGGACATTCAACATGGACGCCCACACAGACGCAGCAAGGTATCACGTTCACGGACAGGAGACACCTGATGATGCTGGAAAGCCCGGTGCGTGGAAAGCGCGCACGCCGGGTTTGGAGGGGGCCGGTCAGAAAAAGGAGCAGCAATGCCACCTTCGCTGGCCGGCTACCCTACCCCGATCCGGAGTATGTGCGAAAAAAAAGGCTCGTGACCGTTTGATCGCATACGCTCACCCCCGGTCGGATTGGGCGATTGGCTTCCTTGATGAGGTCTGGTGGAGTCGATTTGCCCTGCCGCGCTTTCACGCCTGGCAAGATCCCGAGCACCCGATACGCCTCGTCGAGCAATCCTGGAAAAAAGGTGACCTCGATCCCAAAGCACTGGCTTGCTATGGCGTCCTCTGGCAAGAAGGCACCGCAGAAGAACCGGTGCGCGATCAGATGTGGTTGCGTTTTGTCACGGGGCGTCCTGTCAGCGGCACCACGCTTCAGTTTCTCGACTGGTGCTGCCAGCGTTTGGCCCAGCAAGGCAAACACCATTGGCTGCTGATCTGGGATAATGCGTCCTGGCATGTGAGCAAGATGGTACGCACTTGGATCAGAGAGCACAATCAGCACGTCAAAGCCTCGGAAAGCGGTGTACGGATTTTGCCCTTCTTGTTGCCTAAGCAAAGCCCCTGGCTCAACCCGATTGAACCCAAGTGGGTCCACGGCAAGCGCAATGTGGTCGAACGTGATGGCTTGCTTTCGGCACATCAATTGGCAAGCCGCGTTTGTGCGTATTATGGGTGCACATATGGGCCTATTAGGCCCGCGCGAGAAATTTACAACGCTAAGCCTTTAAAAGAGTCCAGAGGCGGGCAGAAGCCGGCTCTTCATGGTTTTGAGAGAGAGCGGTGATGAGATGAAGCTCTTGAGTGGGAGGAGCGCTTGGGAGGGCTCCTCCCACTCATAGGAGAGGGATCTGCGAGCCAGAATGCCCGTTCTACTCCTTCTCCCAAGTTAAGGGCAACGTCTTTACCCCAAAAGCGGATATGCTCTTGAGCATAGACAGTGGCACATCGGGCACGTGCCAGGAGTCATGCAGGCGGTCGAGCAGCGCGTTCAGCGCAATCTTCGCCTCCAAACGCGTCAGGGGAGCACTCAGACAGAAGTGGATGCCGCATCCGAAGCCCAGGTGCCGATTGGGCACACGCTCGATCATGAACTGATCGGCATCGGGGAACTGGGCCTCATCCCGATTGGCCGAGGCGATCCAGGCAAAGAGTACCTAACCAGCTTCTCTGCGCTGATCGCCAATCGTCGTCTCGGTCACAACCCAGCGCACCATGAGTTTGACTGGCGCGTAGGAGCGCAGTGCCTCTTTAAGTGCTCTCGGTACCAGGTCGCGATGGGCACGCAGACGTTCACCGCTTTTCAATTCCCCATCCTTTCACCTGTTCGTGGGGTCCTCCCTCCCGAAAAAGGAACCCGGGGAATGAAGTCGGTCACGTGCAGTATCTGTTATCCCAGGCAGGCCACGACCGCCGCAGCCAGGTCCGACGCCCGTGGTTCGCCAATGCGGAATGACCACAGATTCATGATGTAGCTGAAGCCAACGCCAGCATCGGGGTCGCCGAAGGCAATCGATCCGCCGGAGCCGGGATGCCCGAATGAGGCTGGCCCTACCATGGGCATCGGCGGACAGGACCGCCAGAACCCGAGCGACATGTAGAAGGAGCGCTCAGCCGGAAGATTGAGTCCCGCCGGAAGCCCGTTCATCCGCGTCTTGTCAGTCTGGACGACGGTCATCCTCTCGACCGTCGCCGGATCGAGCAGCCGCACGCCATCAACCTCGCTCACCGTGGCCGCGTACATCCGTGCCAGAGATCGAGCGTCAGCGTACATGTTGCAACAGGGGAACTCAGCAGCGCGCCAGGCACGCGTGTTCATATAACCGGTGCTGGGGTCCATCGCGCCTCCGAGGAGGCCGGCGCGGGTTTGTACGGAGTCCGGGCCCCACATGGAGTTCACCCAGGCGACGACCGTCTCCCTATCGAGGCCGAAGTTCTCGGTCATCCCATCGATCATCTCCTCCAACGTGAACGGAGCAGCGTACTCGACCCGCGCCACCTTTCCCTCTTGCTCCTCGGGCAGCCCGATCCATGCATTCAACCCAAGCGGGGCCGCGACCTCGTCGGCGAAGAAGGTGCCAAGCGATTTGCCGGCGATCCGGCGCACGACCTCCCCGACCAGGAACCCGAAAGTCGCGGCGTGGTAGACGTGCTCGGCGCCCGGCTTCCACAGCGGCTTCTGCGCCTCCAGGGCCCGGATGACTGGATGCCACTCGCAGGCTTCCTCGAACGTCAGCGGTCCATCGATGAATGGCAGGCCGGCCTGGTGTGAAAGCAGCCAGCGCACCGTGATCTGTTCCTTACCGGCAGCGCCGAACTCGGGCCAGTATTTGACCACCGGAGCGTCCAGATCGAGCAAGCCGCGCTGCACCAGCAAATGCGCGCAGATCGCGGCCGCGCCTTTGGTCGTGGATGCGACGGCGACGATGGTATCCTTGTCCCACGTCCGGTTCGCCTCGCGATCTGCGAGGCCACCCCACAGATCGACGACGGGGCGACCTCCAACGTAGACGCTGCACGCCGCTCCGATCTCGCCGGGGTTCCCTTCAAAGTTCGCACGGAAGACATCGGCAACCTTCCCCCAACCGTCCTCGACGTGTCCCTGTATTAATGTTCTGCTTGCCATAATGTACCGCCTTTCCGAGAAAATCTGCGTTTAAGTAGTTTGACTATCGTTGTCTTGCCCGTACCATTGCTGCTCGGCAGGGCACCATTTGTGCCTTGCTCCACGGTGAAATTCACTCCTTTTATGGTAGTGGGCTTCTTTCGTGATTTTGTAAGATCTTTTACCTGAATAGAAGTGCTTTGCACAATATTCCTATGCTTATAAAACAGTTACCTTCGATACATCAGCTCCCATGCCTTTGAGTGCGGCATACGTGAGCTTATCCATCATCGCGCCGTCAAAGTGAATGGATTGTACAGCACGCTTGCCGCTCGACCAGAGTGACGCAAAGCGGAAAGACACCTGTTTAAGGATCGCGCCCTGAAACGACACATCCTTCAGTGTTGTCTGGTCAAACCTGACACCGAGAAAGGTCTGCCCATCAAATCGCAGTTCGCGCAGGTCGGAACATGAGAAGTCCACGCCGAGAAAGGTACAGCGCTCAAAGGTGGTTTTTCGCAGGTCGGTCGCAGTAAATTTGACATCATTCAACTTGACGCCGATGAATTGTGCTCCGTCCAGCCCCGACGCACTGAAGTTGGTGCGAACAAGGATTGATTCGCGGAAGCTTGTACTCACAAGATCATTTGCGGAAAAGTTACAGTCTGTCAGATTTGCGCGGTCAAAAGTGGCCTCACGTACATCACTGCCTGAAAACGAGCTGCCAGTCAGGTCTGCGTCCGTAAAGTCCGAGCCCCGCAACGCGCTCCCTTGAAAATTTCCTTTTTGCGCGATCACGCCCACAAAGTCGCTCTTTGGCAAATTGCTCCCGCTAAAATCTATCAATACCTGCCGCTCCAGCGCGTGGGAGAGGTTAGCAACTTCCCGCGCGATTTGCTCAATGTCGCCGATGCTCTCAATGGTCATGGTCAAGGCGGTTTCATCATCCTTGCCCTCGGCTTTGAGTTCACGGAAGCGCTCCTGCGCGTTGGAGAGCAGGTCCGTCTTTAATTCGGCGGCGCTTTTGACTCCCTCGCAGGGAGCAAACACGTCGTTGATATAGGTGGTCAATTTCTCATTCATACCAGTACCTTTCCTTTATAAGAGGCTATCCAGCAAGCGCCTGACATACTCCCAGTCGCTTTTGTTGCGCTCGTACCAGGTAGCGATGTGTGCTTGGTGTGTATGAAAGAAGTATAGAGCTTGTGAGGGGATGGCTCATCCTCATATAGAGTGATTGAGCGGGTGATCTTTGAACGCATGCCGGAAAAGGTTACACGGCTCTCGCTAGAGGAGGTCCAGGCGACGCGCAGCCTCATTCGCTTCCCAGCGACTTTTGACGTTCAGTTTGCGGTAGATACTCTGCACCTGTGTTTTGACGGTGTTGATTGAGACCATCAGGGTTGCCGCAATCTCCAGGTTGGTGCGGCCTCGGACCAGCAAGCGAAGCACACGCTGCTCGGCTTCTGTCAGGGGCTCCAGCAACAACGACGAACCTGCGTGAGCGGGCACCGCTGACACTCCTGATCTACTGACAAAGGCGAGTAGCAAACTCCGCGTAAACTGAATGGACGGTTCTTCGCGAAAATCAAGCAACAGTGTCCGCAGCAGGGTGGCAAGCGGCTCCCCTTTCTCCAGGAAGATGCGCTGAAAACCCTCTGGCTGAGCAAGGCGTAAGGCCTCTTTGAGCGCCTGCGCGGCCTGAACAGGCTGCGCGCTGGCTGCGTAGGCGAGTGACCGGAGGGTGGAAATCTCTACCTCGCTCCGCAGACGCCGAAAGCTCCGCGCCTCTTCCTGCCAATTGTCCAGAAGGTGGAGCGCCCCCGTCATTTCACCTCGCACAATCAGGATGCGAGCGCGCAACAAATCCTCCTGTTCTTGCAGCATGGCAATGGGCGCGTCGCCGAGAGGGTTCGCGGTCGCCTGCCAATCCTCAACTGTTGGCAGAACGCCAGAGGCGAGGGCAAGTTGCGCCTGTTGCATCAGAACCAGGCGAGCATAGAGGGGGTACTGGCGCTCCTGCGCGAAAGCCAGCAGGTGTTGTAATGCCTGCTGCGCCTGCGCATACTCCCCTCGGGCCTCTTGCACACGGGCCAGGAGCAGCAAAGCCGGGAAGCGATGCGCCATCTCTACAACATGTTTCCCCAATTCATCACGGTGCGTGTTTCCCAACTCAAGCACCCGCGCGAGGTTCTGCTCGACTTCCGCCAGGTGGTTCCACTCATACGCAATCTGCGCCAGGCCAAACAGGGCCATCATCTGCTCGACCGGGTTCTCTGGCGCAAGCGCGAGCAACTGCTGGAAGAATCGGTCTGCCTGGTGCAGCCTGCCCTGCTGGAGCGCTATTTCGCCCAACATGTACGTGGTTCCATGCAGATTATAGCCAGGCACCTGGAACGTCTCATATTCTTGCTGCCCCTCCAGGATCAACCGCCGAGCCTCCTCCAGTCGCCCTTTCTGCATCTCGCTCGTGACGACGATTAGAATGCTAGCCCCTCGCCAGAGCATCGGCGACTCCGGCGGGAGCGTGAGCGCGCGCTGGGCAATGCTCAGTGCCAGGGGGAAGTCTCCCTGCCAGCGCACAACCTCGGCATGACAGGAGAGCGCTTCGCCCAGTTTTCCCCACGCCTCCTCCCGCTCATAGGTGCGTTCAGCGCTCTTCAATGGCTCCTCGATAAGGCCCAGCGTGCCTGGTGAACTGGGGTCAAGGGTCAACAGGAGCGCAGTGGCGTAGTGGACGCACAGGTCCGGGTGGGCTTCTAAGACCTGCTCAGGGATCAACTCCAGCCAGCGCAGCAGCGTGACGCGTTCCTGGAGGGCTGGCTGTTTTTGGATCGTGAGCATGCGTTCCATCAGGGTTGCCGCCCGCTCCCACGCCTCCGCCGAAAGCAGGGCTTCAATCCCCTCGGCGAACATCTTTTCCTGCCCATACCAGTCGCTGGCCCGACTCAGGCACTGCCGCATTGCTTCTTCACCGAGCCTCTTGTGGGCCTGTGCTTGAAGCGCTTCGGCAAAAAGGGCGTGATAGCGATACCACGGAGGCTCGCCCCCCAGCGCTTGCAGGAAGAGGCCGGAGCGTTCCATCTCCCGGAGCGTCTGCTCACTGTTTCGAGCTCCTGTGACCGCATCGCACAGTGAGGCCGTGACGCGCCCAAGCAGGCTGGTTTGCAACAGGAAGTTTTGCTGTTCTTCAGGTAGCGAGGAGAGCACTTCGAGAGCAAAATAGTCAAGCAGGTAGCGATGACTGCCACCAAATTCGGCAAGCACTTGTTCAATCTCTTGCCGCTCGCTTTTCCCCTGGAGAGCCAGGGCCAGGAGACGTAAGCCTGTCGGCCAGCCTTCGAGACGTGCTTCGAGCGTCTGACGCTGCTCTGTTGAGAGTGGAACGGGCAAGGCCTGTTGGAGGAACGCGCCCACTTCCTCCAGCGAAAAACGCAGATCGGCGGCCCCAATCTCCTGGAGATCGCCACGGGCACGCCAGCGAGCCAGCGGCAGGGCGGGCTCGTGCCTGCTGAGGATGACCAGGTGGAGCGTCGGAGGAAGATGGTCGACGAGATACGTCAACGACTCATGGATCTGCGAAGAGGTGATGACATGATAATCGTCAAGGATGAGCAGCAAGCGCGAGCCGTGCCGAGCAGCGTCATTCAGGAAGGAGGTGAGAATCTGTTTAAGGACCAGTTGTGGAAACAGGGACCGGTGGGTTGCAAGAAGCGTGAGCGCCTCCTGACCTGGCTTGCTCTCAAAGTGCTCGCAGGCGGTCAACACATAGTGCCAGAAGCGGATCGGATCATCATCCTCTGGATCAAGGGACAGCCATGCTGCTTGCGTGTCCTGACCCTGCACTTCGATCCATTGACGAACCAGGGTGGTTTTGCCAGAACCTGCTGGGGCCAGCACCAGGGTCAGCTTGTCCTGGCCGCCTGTCTTCAGGCGCTCCAGCAGATGCTCTCGCGAGACACACCACGCGGGTAAACGCGGCGGGCGCAATTTCGGGAGCAGGAGGGAGACGTGCTGCACCTGTTCCGGACGCGGAGAAAGAGGTGCAGAGGTCTCCCTCTCTGGCTGCATTGGGGGGGGACAGAGCACTCAGGGGTACCTCCCAACGGTGATTCTGTCTTCTGGAACGGTTTTCCCTGGGTGAGTCCCGCTGCAACCTCTTCTAAACGTGCAAACGTCAGCTTTGTCGTGTGTCCGAGATAGCGTTTGTCTGTCCGCTTGCCCGTCGTGTGGTAGGCATACCAGTACTGTCCTCCGCGTGGCCGAGCCTCTTTGTATACATTGAGGCGCCCTGCTCGTCCCTGGAAGGCGAAGGAGTCGTGGCCGAGAAGCCAGGCCTGCCATGCTTCTTCATCTCCTGGGACAAAGACCTGGTTAGGGGAAACCAGTTCATACCATGCGTGATCCTGGGACCAGCTGATCGTGTGAAGAGGTGTCCTGGGCATTGACCTTTTTCTCCTTTCCTCCGTTCTTCCCAACACTGTATACGTCCCTCCCAACACGTCATAGTATAGCAAGGAAAAAATCGGAAGGCAAATGTCCTGCCCCCACCGTTTTGGGCAAGATGGTCCATCTCCCTTCTGCCTGGGCTCAAGGAGAAAGATAAAGAATGACGCTGCCGAGAACTTTCCTTATCAGCACCGTGAATCCCCAAAAAGAGGTCCACGATGCCGATAAGGTGTTGCGTTTCCCGGTGGTTTCTGGTAGATTCTCGGTGCCGATAAGATGCACGTGTCTGGAATACTGCCGTCAACGGCCCAATGCAGCACCAGAGGAGCAGTATGTTCGATCCCATTCTGGAACAGTATGTGCGTCTTTAACGCCCGCAGGGAAGGCCCCCACCACCCAACGCGCAATTCGCTCCGATCTCTTGCAGTTTTGCACCTGGTGGGAGCATATGTCCCAGCGACCATTCGACCTGACACAGGTGGTTGAGAGGGATCTGCGCGCGTGGAAAGCCTTTCGCCAACAAGACGAGGGAGCAGCCCCCGCAACGATTAATCGCGGGCTTTCGACGTTGCGCTGCGTCTGTTCCTGGCCAGTTGAACAGCGACTGCTCACCGAGAATCCCACCAAGGAGATCCCTGACATTCCCTCGACGCCTGTCTCGCCGCGCTCGCTGCCTGATCAGGCTGTCGATGCCCTGCTGCGTACCGCCCGTGGCTCTCTTGATCTCCGGTTACGCCTGCGGGATGAGGCCTTGCTCGTTCTGCTGATCTATGCGGGCGTGCGCATCCAAGAAGCCTATGATCGTCTGCAAATCAGGAAAATACTGTAATCGTTGATAGACCTTGAGTAAATCCTAGCATGAAACGGCTCGTGGCCCCGGTCAGGCAAAGCCCATGATGCGACTGAAAACAGATTTCACATCATCGATGATTTCTATTTTTCCAGGTAGCGCCGAAATTGGACACGATTGCTGCCCAATCCGTCATAGTTTGTGGTTACTGCGATCCCATCAACTTCCGCGTCCCCTGGCAGAATCTCGAAGCCCATGCTGGTGTGGAACTCAATTGATCCTCTATTTACTGGAGAGGTGATAGCGTGCACTTCGGTGCAATCAAGCTGGCGTACAGTTTCAAAGAAATGTTCGTAGAGGCTGCGACCAACACCTTTGCCTCGTGCGCCAGGATGCACACCGACAAAATGAATATATGCCTCCGCTGGTGTTGTCTGAGAACGGAAGCCTACCAGAAAAGCCTGAAGCTTTCCATCCTCCTCAATCACAAAGCTTGTTGGCTGGAAATGCTCGAAGAAGAGCCGCGGAAGAAGGCCTGCCATTGGCCGCCCTCCCCACCATTCGTCTACTACTCGAATAATTGTGCTGCGATCTTTTACTTCTAAATGGCGTAAAATACTCATGTTATGAACCATCCTTTCGAGAGGTATAGGTCTATCAGAGTTTTTCTAACGGAAAAGTATTATGTACCATATAACTACATATGAGCTTTTGATAAATCGGCTCTAGAGGCCATTGCATACTGCTTGAAAATGTTTATTTCGTTGCATTAAGCCCGAAGTCTCATGAGACACTCGATATCTGACAAGACCTGCTAGCGAAGAGAGAAATCCAGTTTTTAAACGCAGAGAAGAAAAAACGGGTAAGCTCAGCCTCAGTCATATGGTTAATACTTTTCCGTTAGAAAAACACTGATAGGCCCAGTGTACGCAAGCGTTACATACAGATGGCGACACCATTCGCGCTGGTCAGAATCAGCCAATCATACGCCAGAGACGGCCCAGCGCCATATAGGCGGCGTCTAACTGGCGCCAGTCCTGCGGGGGGCAATGCGAATGGTAGGGAACTCGACAGGCAGCGCTCCCAGCGCACGCAGCCGGGCGCTAAAGGCGGAGGTCCGTTTGCGTGTACGCGTGACCAGAATACGCTTACCTTGTAAAGGGAGCGTGGATGCCTGCATTTCAGACATGTTGCTGCTCCTGCACGCGACTTCCATCAATCTCAGCTATAATAGCATACGCACCTTGCGCGAGCGCTTTCTCGGCCAGTTCAATACCCAAGCGCTCGGCATTCTCAAGGATGCCATACTCATTCCAGCCCATCTCTTGCTGCACGAGAATACGTCGCTGCCCATCCAGGCTCGTTACCAGCCCGCGGAGCACCAGACGTTCATGGACGATATACGCGTGGGCCGCTACGGGAAGATAACACCCAGCGCCCAGACGACGCATAAACGTACGCTCGGCGCTGGTAGCTGCCTGTACATTCTTATCTTGCAAAGGAGCCAGCAGTTCACGGAAAGCTGGCTCATCCCGAATTTCCAGGCCCAATGCGCCCTGTCCTGGCGCGGGCAACATCTGAGCGACCGGGAAATAACTGAGCTTCCCTTCCAAGGTGGCTTGCAGGTTCAGGCGATGCAGCCCCGCAGCCGCCTGGATGATCGCGTCATACTCGCCAGCCTCAAACTTGCGCAGGCGTGTATCTACGTTCCCACGCAGCGAGAGGATCTCCGCATTTGGACAGAGATAACGAATCTGCGCCGTACGCCGCAGACTACAGGTGCCGATACGAGGCGCGCGCCCAGGCGTTGTCCCTTCCAGAACGCCCTGAGCGGAAATACGCAGTGTCCCATTTGATACGAGCACATCACGCACATCTTCGCGCGGTCCTGGCGTGAGCACACAGAGCCCCTCGGGTTGCGCGGTTGGCAAGTCCTTCAGGCTATGCACCGCGATATCGATGCGCCGCTCTTGAAGCGCGTTCTCTATTTCAGTGACAAAGACACCATCGCCACCAATGCGCGAAACCGGCATACTTGTCACCCGATCGCCTATGGTGCGAATTTGCTCAATCGCGATTTCAACGTCCGGCCACTGCTGATGTATCTTCTCGATGATCGACTGGGTCTGTATCATGGCGAGCTTGCTGGCTCGTGTTCCTAGCGTGATTCGTTTCATTATAATCTTCCAATGCAAAGAGATAGCGCATAGCTTCGGCGTAAACATGTCCCTGCCCACCTGCGGCCGCGTCCTTCAAACGTAACGTCGGTGTATGCAAAACTTTATTGACAAGGCGATGGGTTAATTCTTGCATAGCCGCCACTTCCCGCTCCGAGAGCGAGGCAGAGAGCTGACGCAGTGTGCGAGCGAGTTCCTGCTGGCGCAACAGTTCGACCTGTTTACGCATGTCACTAATCGTGCCTACCACGCTCAGTGAAGAGAGCCAACGCTCAAAGAACTCGGCCTCGTGTACGATGATTGCACGCACATGCTCTGCCTCTTGCCAGCGCAAATGAATACCTCTGTCCACCTCAGACCGCAAATCATCTATATTATAAAGATGCACACCAGGCAGGTCAGCGACCCCTGGTTCGACATCACGAGGAAGCGCAATATCAACCAGTAAGAGCGGGCGGCCGGCACGCCTGTCCATAACCTGCTGCATCATATCCAGGTTAATAAGGGCGTGTGGAGCCTTCGTCGAGCTAATTACTACATCAGCATCTACTAGCGCTGGGAGTAGCTCAGCAAAGGTACGGTGTTTCGCGCCTATTGCCTTGACCAGCTCCGTAGCGTGCTCGTAGGTGCGATTGACAATCGTCAAAATATGCGCCCCATTGTCATAGAGATTGCGCGCCGCCAATTCACTCATCTGGCCTGAGCCAACCAATAAAACAGCCGCCTCCTCAAGCCTGGGAAAGAGATGACGTGCTAGTTGCACGGCAACGTGGCTAAGAGAGGCGGCGTTACGGCTGATACCCGTCTCATTGCGCGCGCGTTTCCCGGTCGTGACAGCGGCGCGAAAAAGCGCCGAGAGAATGGGGCCACTCAGGCCAGCGCCCTGCGCAATTTCCAGCGCGTCTACGACCTGCCCTTGAATCTGAGGTTCACCGGGAACAAGAGAGCGAAGACCACAAGCCACGCTAAAGAGGTGGGTTACGGCTTCTTGGCCGGTGAACGTGTAGCAATGGTCGAGGAGTTCCTCGCCTGCTACCTCCCGCGATTCACTCAATACACGCAATACGTCGGCAATTCCTTGCTTTTTATCCTCACATACAGCGTAAAGCTCGATGCGGTTACAGCTTGAAAGCAGCACACTCTCTTGCGAAATCTGGCGCGCCGCACTCAGCACTTGAGGAACCTGGCGCGCGGAGCATGAAAGGCGCTCACGCAACGCAATAGGTGCTGTCGTGTGATCGGCACCAACAACAACAATATCCATGCAAACCTCAAAAATCTCAATAAATTTAAGTGTCTATGTAGATTTTAGCGAATTTCAGAAAATCGTCAAGTCCTATTAGCACTATCTCCTATCGGTAAAATCCCTTATTTTTTCTCAGGTGGGCACCATCGACGTGACCCGCTTCAGGCGGGTGAAGCTGAGGGAACTCTAAGATCCTTGCCAAAAATAGGCAATAGGGATGTGTATGAGCTTCGGAGGTTCATACACAACTTTGGTGAATCTGCCTACTTACTTCTGTTACAGTACATGCATTGAGAAGTAATGATATACTCTTTGTGAAAAATGCTGCTCTCTAGTGTTCACGAGGAACTGGTGATGGAAGGGTTGCCTCTCTTGTCTCTTCCGGAAGGACTATGCATTATGCAGATCCAAGAGGAAATCACCATTTCGGTGGCAAGCACTCGTCCTTGTTCACGCTGTCCTCTCTGTGCTCAAGCATCCACTTCGGTTCATAGCCATTACAGCAGAACCGTACGAGATGTGCCTTGTGGAGGCCGTAACGTTCGTTTGCGCCTGGCAGTGCGCAAATTCTTTTGTCGCAATTCTGCTTGCCAGCGGAAGATCTTCACAGAGCGTCTGCCTACGTTCGTGGAACCCTGGGCGCAGATGACGCTTCGTTTGATTGCCGCTATCCAAGCTATTGGTCTCTCCACTTCGGGAAGATTGGGAGCGCGACTAGCAGCGCATCTGGGCATTTCCACCTCATGGATGACTCTCGTGCGACGCATCATGGATCTTCCCACCCCTAGCGCCGGTTTGGTCACTGCTTTAGGAATTGACGACTTTTCGTTTCGCCGAGGACGCAGGTAATGAAAAAGATGACTGTGAACTCTCGAAAATATATTGTGACGCTGAGACGATTTGACGACGTTATTGATACTCCTCAGTACGGTGTTGAGTATCATGGGTACTTTATTGACATCCAGAGTCAGCATGCAACCGTTACAGCCAGAAGATATGATCGTGAGGACATTGTGAGCATCGACAAAGGCGTGGATCCAAAAAACTCAACACTGGTTAAGGACGTGAGGAAGGTAGCTAAGGAACTCTTCGGTATAGGTAAACTTATGATTTTAACAAATGATAACTATAGACCCTATCATCCGCTGTAGGTGCCATCGTGCCTAAATTTAACACACTTGCGTTTGTGTGCGCTGCCTCGATCCTTTTAAGGAGGATGGAGAGCGCATGACTAGCCATGTTTACGCCAACACTGTGGACTTTTGACTTCCAAATCGATCCCCAGCCTCGATGGTGTACCTTTTGAAACAGCCATCAGGCAGAAATAGGATCAAATACGTCCAAAACCTCATGCTCCTTCTCCTGCTGTTCCTTGCTTTCTCTCAAGAGGCGGATAGCTTTTAGGATTGTTTGCATACCGTGTAGGGTCAGCAATACCTGCAAGTTTAAAGGCATTATATCTGTCTAAACATGTTGCACATTTTCCGCAATGTTTTTCTTCTAACCCATTACTTCCGCCTTCAAAACAACTCCAGGTCAGCTCAAAGGGAGCATTGAAGCTGGCTCCCAAACGAACAATCTGCGCTTTCGTGAAGGACAGAAAAGGAGCTTCTACTTTGATCGTGCTGGTGTTCATGGCCACAGTGAGCATTTGGTTGAAGGCTTTCACAAAGGCTTCTTGGGCATCAGGAAGTGGATATTCGTTATAATGAACTGCATAGGCAACAATGCTAGCCTCCACATCCCAAGCAGCAGTAGTAGCTTGGATCAACATGTTCGGATTACGGTAAGGAACGGTAATGGCCTTGAGGCTCTCAGTGGTAGCAGGTCCATAAGGCATCGAACGACTGGCATTGATGAGGGCAGAATCAGAGTTTTCAAGGAGCTGTGCAAGGGGCAATTCGATCACACGGTGCCTAATTTCAATCGCGTTGGAACCCTTGCAGAAATGTTCTCGTGCTTTGGCAATATATTTTTCAGCGTAGGTTAGTTCATTCACATTTTTCTGACCGTAATCAAATGAAAGCAAATGCAGATTAAAGCCTGCCGAAGCATAATAGTAGACGAGTACACAACTATCCATGCCCCCACTGACACTTAAGACAGCAGTACGATCGATCCTTGTTGTCATAACATTCTCCTTTTCTGAGGTGCTTCGCACTGATATCCTCTCTTCATAATGTTTCATTTTTCCCCACGATAGAAAACTCATTAGTGTATATCACCGTAAATAAAGAATGCCGTAGGGAGAAAGAGTTAAACATGTTTTCAAGGTAACAGTACCACAGTTTTGATAACATCATTCTCGTGTTGCACAATGATTTGAAGACTTCTCTCATCACGAATATGTCGTATCATTCATACTCAGAACGATCCTTGACAATCATGCAGTGATAGAACTCTATGAGGTCGTGCAGAGGTGCTTGCATTGTGCCACGACGATGTCCTGTACACTTGGCAATCTGACTATTGGCCCAGCCTTTTGTTTCAAAAAGTGAATCGTTAAACGTTCCATGTATCGAAGCATCCTCTCCTCCACAGACGGCTTCTTTCTGTAGGGGATACCATATTCCTGCCTCATTTTAAACCGGAGTTCTACACTTCTTCTGTATATTGCAAATGCAACAAATGATTTAATAGCATTATACATATCAATAATACAAATAATCATTGATATCAAAAGCGTAAAAAGGTTTCGCAGCAGTATCTTCTGAAGTTGTCTTACAACCTCATCGGGAGTGGTGCGCTCATAGCACATGACGTTTCAAAAGTGTGCATGGCCCAGGCTCATTTGTCTAGATCTGGTATGATTGTCAAGGATCGTTCTGAGTAGTAAAGAAGTGCTTTCAAGGAGCATGAAATGAAACAGGCGATTATTACCAAAGTGTTCAAATTTGATGCCGCGCACCATTTACCGGGACATCGGGGAAAGTGCGCACGCCCTCATGGACACTCATATCGTTTAGAAATATCCTTACGTGGCCTGCTCAACATGACGCCTGGACGATCTGAAGAGGGTATGGTCATGGATTTTGACGATCTGAAGAAACTGGTCAATACCGCCATTCTCGAACAGATTGCCGGAAGTGATACGTTTTGTCACCAGGGGGGAATGGATCATAATGATCTCAATGCGCTCACAGGTATCCGCACAACGGCAGAAAATCTCGTTCACTGGATCTGGGAGAGGCTGATTGCCGGGGGCGTTTCTGAGGAGATGCTTTATCGTGTGCGCCTCTGGGAAACGGAAAATGGCTATGTGGAGATCACACAAGATGAGCGGTAAACACATACAACGCTGATGGGGGGTGAATATGTATATTCCTCAAGCTTCCGATCTACCCCAAAAGACGAGATCTATTCTCGTTTCTGAAATTTTTGGGAACACAGTGCAAGGGGAAGGAATTTTAATCGGGAAGCCGACAGTCTTTGTACGTACGGGGGGATGTGATTACCGCTGCGTGAATTGTGATAGCTTATATGCTGTCCTTCCGCAATATCGTTCTGAATGGAACCCGATGACAGCAGAAGCCATTTTTGCTGAGGTACAACGCCTGGCAAAGTATACGCCTCTGCTCGTGACGCTTTCAGGTGGCAATCCCGCCATCCAACCGTTAGAGAGCCTGATTGATATGGGGCATGCCGCTGGCTATACATTTGCACTCGAAACGCAAGGTAGTATTGCTCAACCCTGGTTTGCCAAACTGGATTACCTAACACTTTCTCCCAAGCCACCGGGAATGATTGGAACTCAGCCAACCAAATGGGAACGGTTGGACCTGTGTGTCTCGTATGCTCGAGGAACACAGGAAGACAGGGGGCCTCAAACCAGCCTCAAAATTGTCATCTTTGATGAAGAGGATTACTCCTACGCTAAATATGTTGCTTCACGCTATCCTGGCATTCAGATGTGCTTACAGGTAGGCAATCACACACCGCCACACGTGGCCCAGCAGGTGGATCTTTCCGGCGTTCTTAACCGACTGGATTGGCTGATTGCGCGCGTGCATAAGGATCAGTGGCACAATGTGACCATTCTTCCGCAATTGCATGTCCTTTTATGGGGCAATCAACGAGGCGTATAACAGAGGCCGTTAAAAAGGATGGGAGGAAGTATGAGTATTCCTGAGAGCTCCCCGTGCTCAAGCACTGTCACTTACACACAAATTATGAAGGATGGAGAAGGGCAGCGAGATGAACGCCATCCAAGACGTCCATGACGCGCATCCATCCTTTCCATAAGGTCTGCCATCCAGGGGGACCATCGCTCTTACGGTCGAGGTAGCCTCCCAGACGCGCAATCGCGTGCCACACCTCTTTGGCCGTCGTGATGCTGCGATGGCGTTTATCCAGGAAGAGAAGCACTTGGACGGCCTCTGGCGAAATCACGTTGGTCGCAGGCGTTTCCTCTGCTTCCTGCGCCGTGTGCCGAATAATCAACAAACGCAAGGCGATGGGAGTCAACACTGCAAGTAATTTCCACTGAGCCTCCATGCTTTGCACATTGTGCTGTTCTATCCGACAACCCGTTTTGAGGGCTTTGTGGAAATCCTCCAACAGCCAGCGCCAGCCATACCATTGCACCACTTCCCATGCCTCGCTTGGGCAAGTGATTGGAAGGGTGGCCAACAAGATCCATTCCAACGGCTCTTGTCCTTCGGGTGGCTGCGATTCCCAAACCCGTACCACCCAGGCGACAATCTCCGTTTTGCGGAAACACGCTCCATGCAGAGGAGGCTGGACACGTACCTTTTGAAAATTGATCTGGAGAAGGGCATCTCGCCTCGGTTGAGCATGCTGGGCAGGAATGCTCACCAAATGAACATCCACGCCAGGCAGGGCACGAGCCAATGTCTTAAGATGCCCTTCATCGAACGCGGCTTGCTCCTCTCCTTGCGAAATTTCTACGTTGCGATCTTGAGCCACTCGTAGGACAAAATCATACCCAAGCTCCTCGCATGCCTGCCAAAACGTGTAGACATCGCTATTGCTATCACTCACATAGATCCATTGGTGGTGCTCTGGCACTTGTCCGATCTGTTGGATACTCTCTTCCCAGACTCGCGATTCTCGCACCCTCTTTTTGCGCTGTGCCTTCGTCTCTCCAAGTGGGGCAAGCTGGCGAATGAATGGGGTGAGCATCATACATCCCAAGATTTCCTGTGTTTGAGGGTCCATTGCGAGCACCGTGTGCAAGCTGAACCCGATATTGTCTCGGCTGTTGCCCACCGGCCCCCGTCCTTTGAGCGAGTTGTGTCTCGTAAAGTCAAACTCGGTGGTGTCAGCCAACAGCAACGTACGAGCGAGGTGGGTCGCCGCGTAGTAGGTTTGGCTCCAGTGGGGGAGAATGAGATCTTCATATCCGAATGCTGGATTCCTGAGAAATCGATATCCTCCCTGCGTCCCACCCCAGGTTTCGAACGCGTGAGGCAATGAGGCTGAGGGATTCACTGCCAGGGCGTTTGCGATCTTGATCAAACGATCCGTGCGACGCGGATCTCCCAATTCCGCCGCTCCAAAGACCTGGGCGGCCCATGTGTCGGCGTGCTGTAAAGGTTCTTGATGCATGAGCCTTCCTCCTTCGCTTGGCCTTCCTTTTCTTTTCAGCACGCCACAACTTGTGTGTAAGTGTCAGTGCTCAAGCAGCGGGGGTTCCAGAGGTTCGTCTCACGCTTCCAGTTCTTCTCCTTGAGGGAGAAGAACTGGCTCTAGTGGTGGTTCCCCTGGACTTTTGGGCAGACGCGCTCTGGCTCGGGTCAGACCCAAGCTTCGGGGCAGATCCTGCCCCTCTTTCGCACGTTGGATGAGACACTCGTGTGCTGCTCGCAGGCGCGCTTCCGCACCTTCCCAATACGGCTGGTATCGGGCACACGAGGGAGTGGGGTCTGCTGGATCAAGGTAGGCAGCCAGAAACGCCGAATAGAGGTCACGTTGGATGGGACCTATGCCACATGCGCAGTGGTGCCAGCGCTCTGAGAGCGACTTCTTGACCTTTGTGCCACAGCCATGACACCACTGGCTCAGTGCCGTGGTGCGTGTGGGAACTTCCACCAGGGTGCCGCCCGTGCTTGCAACGGTGCGTTTCAACAGTGTTACAAACATCCCTGGGGCTCGCAGTCCCACACTCTTGCCATAGGTTTTTTGCCATGCCTTGTAGGAGATTTTTTCAATGAGAATGGTCTTGCCCATCGCAAGTACCTCGTGCACTTTGCGGCCATGGAGGCTCTTGCGATGCGCCGCCAGCTTGCGTTCTTTGGTGGCCTTGCGTCGCCTTGTTGCCTGAGAGCGCTTGCTCTGTTTCCACCGCAGTTTCTTGGTCCCTTGCTTCTTGATACGTCCCTTCTCGTCGTAGTGCTCAGGGTTGCCTGCTCGCCTTTGCCGATCCATCCGCCGCTGCAGACGACGAATGGCTCTCTCATCAGGAGCCAGTTCGGCGCACAACACCTCCAGGCTGGCCTCCCCCTCTTGGGGAACGAGCGCCAGGCTCGAGGGACCAAGATCAGCGCCAACGATCCCTTGCCCAACCGTGTGCTTCGCTTTGCGGTGTGGGGTGCCCTCCAGGATGAGTTGCACACAGTAGCGGTTGCCCTCTGCATCGGCTCCAGCCGCTCTCTTGCTGCTGGCAGGACGCCGGAGGAGACGAGCGTACTTGATGCGATGTCTCAGGCCATGACACACCACTTCGTCCTGCCAATCGATGAGGGCTGGGAGACGGTCCCCGTTCCAGAGCAGGAACCCTGCGTTTCCCTTCTCGGGTGGCTGCAGGACAAAGCGCAGACCGGTGTCATTGCGCTTGTTCTCGATGCTGCAGAAGCCTCGCCCTCGGCTTTTGAACCGGACTCGCCTGGCCTGGCCGAGGCAGACACGATTGAGGGCACGGTAGGCACGGCTTGCCAGCGTTTGCGCCAGCACCGCCTCAATGTGCTCGGCAATCCACCCAACGCGCAAGCCTTTGACCGCTTGATGCAAGGCCGCCTCGGTAAAGCCATGGGCTTGGCGCAAGGCGGAGAACGCCACCGCTCGCTGAGCCTTGTGGGAACGAGGAAGGGCACGAGCCTCCTGCCAGGCAGGATCAGCGCGCATGCGGTGCAGGCGCTGTTGCCCCAGGGAGAGGAGAGCATTGTAGAGTTGTCGGGCCGCTTCCAGATGGGCGCGCAGGCGCTTAGCCTGCCCCTGGTTCACCACCAAGGGCAGTTCCAGCAGAAACGTGGGGGTGCGAGTGGTTATGGCTTGTGTGTGGTCGTTTGCTGCTTGACGCTTCGTCATCCTCTCCCTCTCGCATCGCTCTTTTGGAGTTGGAACAAATATTCTCTAGGATAGCAGCATAATGACCTCTCGTCAAGCCCTTCAACATCCGTTGTTGCGAGGATCCACCCCTCCCCTGCGCCTTCAAAGGAACGGCGATGCATCCCTGCCATCAATGAGCAGGGCTTTCTCGCTCGGTTTCTTGTAATTTCTCTTCGCGCAATGGACAGAAAGCACTTCATGGCAGGCCACAGTTGTTGCCGAAGGTAGATTATCCTAAGTTACTGACACTTGGTCGAGAACTGTTACTTGCATTGGGTGAAGATCCCGACCGCGAAGGGCTGCTTGACACACCGAGACGCTGGGCTGACGCCTGGCAAGAATTTATTGAATATCAACCTGGAAATACAGAAACTTGCTTTACATCTTCTACATCAAATCAAATAATTTGCATTTCTGGTCTATCAGTAAACAGTGTCTGTGAGCACCATTTGATGCCATTCACATGTAGGGTATCCATTGGATATATCCCAAAAGATGTGATGCTCGGACTCTCAAAATTTGCTCGCATAGCACATAAGTTTGCACATCAGTTGCAAGTCCAGGAGCAACTTGGTATGCAGATTGCTGACGAGCTTTGCCGAATTACGGGCACGCAAGACGTCGCTGTCAATCTTAATGGTGAGCATCACTGTATGAACTCCAGGGGCATTCGGACTTCTGGCACCATGACGACGTTTGTTACACGTGGTGCCTTTCTTGGGCAACCAGAGATACGAGCGGAGTTTTTGCATCTTGTAGATCATCGCTGAGGCGAAGGATCTCAAACAGGTGTGTACGAAGGCCGCAGAATCTCCCGGCCACGTGACTCTCCAGCGAGCATTAAAGTTTTTGAACAACGAGCAAGAACGAGTGGATGGGAATATCAACAAACCCTTCCTGTTGGAGGAGATGATGGATTTCTACGAGTTGATGCCAATACTTCTCAATCGAGAAATCGGGCATTTCCCAAGGAACGGCCTTGAGGTAGTAGACAATGGCACCTATATCATGAAAGCGCATTATGGAGAATTCCTCTTTGCGTTCGATAACATGACCGCCAGCATCTTCCATCTGCCGCGCTGCGTAGTCGCTATTCCATGGGTGTTCCAACCGCTTTTTACGCCCAAGCAACTCATGCAACCTGGCATTGGTCTGATCGCCGACTTGCTCTGTGATAAATACCTGTCCTGGCTTGAGAATGCGCAATACCTCCGATGGGTTGTAGCTCCCATGACGGTTGATCACAAAATCGAGCGTCTTATCTGGAAAGGGCAAACACTCATCGCGAACCGTGTAAACAGTGACGCCAAGCGGGGTGAGCCGTTGTCGTGCGGCAATGACATTCGGGGCATACAACTCGGTGGCATACACTTCAGGGACAGGTTGGAGCGAAAGCAACTGCGCGAGTATTTCTCCCCCACCTGTGTGCATATCAAGCAGGATATGAGCCTGTTTCATTGCCGTTGTTACCGTGTGTGTGTAATCCCAAGCTGGATTGGTCTTGATGCTTGTCATTCTCCCGTTCAGATGCGAGAAATCCCAACCAGTGAAGGGATGATTGTACTCCTCAGTGAGGAAATCAAAAAGGGCTTGGTCAGCTTTTTCACTCATACGATGTTCTCCTTCTTTCTATATGGTGTGGTGACGGGCCTTATCCAGGACACAAAAAGGCCGCGAGCGAGCACTTACGGCCTGGACAGACGGGAAAAATGAACAGGCTGTGAGCGTTCATGATCTCTCGCCCACAGCCCGCCATTGCCTGGTTGTGCATTTCTTGCCTCTCAACTCAGAATCTTGTTTGCAGGTACCTCAAAAAGGGCACAATACGACCTTGGGCGAAATGCTGGTTAGGCAGTGTGATGACGCGACACTCGCTTGTTTTCATGGCAAGCTTCCCGCATCCGAGGCCAGAGGTCTCTGGATACCTTTCCTTTCTTACAAAATTGCTTCTGGCAGCACCAAAATGAGTCTATCACTGTAAATGCTGCTTTGTATAATATTAAGCTGTTTCTTCTATGAATGGTCTAAAATAGGAAAAGTTTATATTACATAGAATTTCAATATCATGCAAGTCCGCTCATTTCTTGCTTGCAAGGGTGCTTCTACGTGAATAAGGTGCGTTGTCTGCCCATCAACCAAAATGATTGCAAAAGTTCCCATGACCATGAAGCGTCTACCATGGTTCGTGAGATGGTGGATGCTTCATGACAAGAGATGACGTTTCAAAGGGCTGCGGGAGTGTATTGGGCAGCAGACTTCCTCACATATCGACTACCTTGCTATACGCTGGTGTTTGCAAGCCATTGAGCTCCCATCGTTACCAAGAGCCATTTCGGATAACGGTTCTTCTCGGCGCGCCCGTTTACCGTGCTACTCCCCTATGATCCCAGTTGCGATGCCTGCGCAGCAACCTTGTATGTCTCATTTTGTCGCGTCTATGGGCTCGAACCCGTTGGTTTGTTTCGGCAAGCCTATCCGCCTACACCTGGCGAGCGTCTCATCGATCCTCCGTTTCCCCTGCTGGAGCGTCTTGCGCGGTGGGAAGGCATTTCCATGCCCTCCGTATGGGATCGAACCCACTTTCATCATCTCGTGCGTTTGCTCGCCACAACCCTAGTCACATGCCTCACCCAGACACCCATTGGCAAGCGCCTACGATAACACACCCATCTAAGCAACCCATAAAAGACAAACTCCCGCATGAAACATCCTTTGCCGCATCATTGGCACAGTCCTTCATCTTTCTGTAAAAAGGTGAAGGACTGTGCATTGTTTTTTCACCACAAGAAGAAAGATCTCTCTGGGTCCGAAACACAGGCGCGCATATCAGCGCCGCCGACAACGACGCGGCTCCCGTGAACCATATTGGCAGCTTGAAAGCTCATCAAGGCACGCAGGGATTCGTGCTCTTGGCTCTTGCGTCTCTCAAACGCACACCTCCAATGCTAAGTGAGAGGAATGCTCTGCTCAAAGTGGAAGACATTCTCAGGGTCATACATACGCTTGACCTCCTGGAGCCTGGCAAGGTTGTCGCCATAATAGACCGTGAGGTCGGTGATGCTGCGGTCGGGAACATTAATGTAAGATCCATTGACATAGGGCTGCAGCGCTTCACGGAATTGCTCAACCCATGCGGTAGCCGGACCCTCCTCCGTATCATTCGTCCAGGGGCAGTCCCACTCCATGTAGAACTGCGCATCTCTATGGTAGAACGCCGTGGCATCGGTTGGTATCCTGCTCACCGCGCCACCCCAGCTCAAGCACCAGATATTGGCCTGCGAGATGGGGGCATTCGCCAGGAAACGATGGACCGTTTCAAGTGCCTCAGGCGGAAAGGCGTCATAGACCCAGACCGAGGAAAACTTGTCAGGGCGCGGTGGATCGGGAGGGGCAGCGAAGTGCAGCCAGGCATCAACATAGGGCATGGTCTGGATCGTCACTTTGGGCGTGCCAATCCCAAACAGCGGTTGGAGCAACTGGCGCAACGGTGTCTCCTGTGATCCGATGAAGAGACCAGAGGAGGTAATGGTGCCATCTTTCTGGGAATTCGCGTTGAAGACCGAGCCCAGTTGATCGTCTGCAAAGGGAGTCAAGGACTGCCAGACGCTCAAAAGCTCACTCACATGTTGCCAATCGGCGGAACCCCAGGTTGCCTCATAGATCGTAACAGTGGAGATAGGGCGAATGGTGAAGGTGAAGGAGGTCGCGATGCCGAAGTTGCCTCCGCCCCCTCCACGACACGCCCACAGCAGGTCGGGATGGTTATGCTCGTCGATCTGGATGACTTCGGCACCTTGTTTGCCACTGGGGATCACCATTTCGACGCCAACCAGGTGATCAGAAGCCAGGCCCATGGATCGAGCGAGCATGCCGATGCCTCCACCGAGCGTCACTCCACCTATACCAGGGGTTTTCTCTCCTCCGCTGGGAATAGCGTACCCGATCTTCCCCAGCGCTGTGACGACCGCCCCTTGGGTGACCCCAGTCTGGACCGTCGCGACCTCTGCGCTTGTATCAACGTGAATCTGGTTCATATCACTCACGTCAATGACGACCCCATCATCCAGCGATGACCATCCTTCCAGGCAGTGCCGACCGCTTCGTGCTCGCAAGGCGACATTATGTTCCCGGCACCAACTGAGCGCATTCACGACATCCTGCACGTTTTGACAAAAGACGATGACGATGGGGAACTTGGAGAACTGCCTGGCCCAGCCCAAACGAGCGCTATCATACTCCGGGCTATTGGGAAAGACAAGACGCCCTGTTAGCTTGGTCCCCGACTCACCAGGTCCTCCATCGTGAAGAGCAGCCATGGCATGATCATCGAGACCAGCTATTTGGAATCCTTCCAAACAACTGGTTCCTGCGAGGGCTGCCAGAGCCTGGAGAACCTTTCGCCGCGAGGTCGGAGCTTCGGCGAATGCATCAAATCGTGTTGATTTCATCTTCGTTTGCACCTTTTGAAGGATATGAGCACGATGTTCTTACATCCGTACGTCTAGTAGATAGTTACATAAATAAGCAGCTTTTTACAGCGAATAACGAAGAAGAAGAAGCATTGTTTTCCTTACTTCGTTACGGCAAAGACACTATCTACTGGCAGTCTAGCCTGTGGGCTAAAAAGAGAAATCTACCTACACTTACTTATCGTAGGATTTCCCATGGGGAAGGGAGCTTCACTGTCTTGCGAACAAGATTGCTCTATGGGCAGCACGTGCTCCATCAGAGAAAGAGGTAAACGCTGAAAATGGCTGAGGCTTAGCACGGCAACTGGAATTCCGTTTTTGTTGTCCTTTCACACTATTTCTTGTGTTTGTCTTCAGTTTTATAAAAAAAAGGAGACCTGGAAAAGAAATTGTAGCGTTCCCCTCATTTAGGTTTAGGATGTTCGTTTATATTAGATGAGATGTGTTAAAAACTCTTTAGGACTTCTCATCCAAAGGGAGAATTGTATGGAATTTTCAGTTCGTGCGAAGCTTGTGTGCCTGACTGTCTTCGGCAGCTTGCTCGCCCTCTTGCTGCTCCTTGGGACGGCCCATTCGGCATCAGCTGCCAGTGTCAAGACCAACGTGCCAACGAAAATTGCAATGCCTCTGCCAGATGGTCCAGGCTATGGTGGCTATGGATCTTCCGCTCCCAGCTATAGTGGCTATGGATCTTCCACTCCGCACTATGGTGGCTATGGCGGGTACTCTCGCCCGTACTCCTATGGCGGGTACTCTCGCCCGTACTCCTATGGCGGGTACTCTCGTCCGTACTCCTATGGCGGGTACTCTCGTCCGTACTCCTATGGCGGATATTCTGGCGGATATTCCCATCCGTACTCCTATGGCGGGTACTCTCGTCCGTACTCCTATGGCGGATATTCTGGCGGATATTCCCATCCGTACTCCTATGGCGGCATGCGCTAAGAAGAACCTGCACATGGTGAATAGGTGGTCATGACTGGGTCACTCGTACTCTGTCAAAGCACAAGAGAGAAGGGCGGTGTCAGCCTCTCTACACCCCCTTCCCTCGCCTCAGACCTTACACCATGTAAACAATGTTTGATTGTCCATGAGTGGAAACTGGAGAATGGAGAATTGAGACAGTCAGATACCCCATGCATAAGATTGATACTTTCCCCTTCCGTCAAGCACGAGGGTTAAAACAAGTTTCTTGAAGAGTGGACAAATAGTTCTTTCTGTTAACATCTGCTGCTCTTGCATTCGCATCTCGTTTCTGCGAGAATTACTCCTTGTACGGTGAGTTACACCGGAATGTACGCCTGTGGAGATCCTGTAAGACCTGGTCTATCCAGGCACGTTGTTCGTTGAAGCAGGAACCGAACGCCAGATAGGGCTTGTCCCTCTTTGGGGAAGTTTCGGATAACGGATACTTTCTTCATCCAAGTGGCTTGCAGGATCGCATAGCTAAGATACTGTAGCGACCCTCCTGTCCAGAAGCGTTTCATACACGCAGTGGTGCATCAGTTGTAGGGTAGAGGGCTGGCGAGTTGCCGTTTCCGGAACGTTTCCACTCTCCACCCTCCGAACCAGTGCTTGCAATTTTCATGCACACTGCTTTCCAGCTTCCGATAGCTTCCCAGCTCGGCCCTCTGCATTATGCATACTTTCCTTTTCTGCTATCGTACCACCTTCCCTTTGTATCGAACATTGCTTTGGTCTCATTTGGGTACGATGAGACCTCCGTCATCATAGGCTCACGCCCGTCGGCGATCCCACATTTGCGCTTGTGAAATGTTGAGGATAGCAGCATGGTGATCCCTGTTGAGCACCATACCGCAACTGGTACAGTTGTGGATACACACTCAGATGCTTTTTAAGATGTGTGCCCCTCTGAGCAGTTCTGACACGTGAGATGAGGTGAGATGGCAATCATCGTGATGGGTAGTGTTTTCCAGCTTTAACATGTAGGGCTATAATTCGTTTTCATTTCTTGAGACAGAAAGTGACAAATAGGTACATGTGCCCCCTTGCCAGCGCCGTGATTTTCTGGTATATTTGTTCTACTTTCGACACAGAGGGAGAAGCACAACCGATGGTCCGTGGGTATCGGGGAGAACTTGACCTCAATAACGCGCAAAAGACGCTCTGCCGCAAACATGCTGGAGCCGCTCGCTGGGCGTACAATTATGGTCTTCGTCGCAAACAAGAGACCTACAAAGCCGGGCAGAAAACGCCCACCGCCATCGATCTGCATCGCGAGATCAATGCCCTCAAACCCTCTGAGCCTTGGATGCGCGAGGTCAGCAAGTGCGCCTTCCAAGAGGGATTGCGTGACCTGGATGCCGCCTTCAAGCACTTCTTTCGCAAGTGCCGGCTCAAAAAAGAGGGCACCTGGAAAGGCTCGTGTGGCTATCCCCGCTACAAAAGCCGGAAGAAAGCCATCGGTGGCGCTCGCTTCACCGGGAGCATTCGGGTGTTTCCTGATGCCATCCAGTTGCCTCGGTTGGGAAGGCTCCGACTCAAAGAGCACGGCTATTTCCCTCTCAATGGCAAGATCAGCAGTGCCACCATCCATGAGCAAGCAGGCAGATGGTTTGTCTCCATCTGTGTGCACGAGGAAGCGAAAGCACCCCAGCCAGCCACAGGTGACGTCATTGGAGTGGATCTGGGAATCAAACGACTGGCAACCCTCTCAGATGGACGTACCTTCGAGAATCTCAAGGCGCTACGCAAGAAGATCACGGCGTTAAAGCGCACGTCGCGACACCATAGTCGCAAGGTCAAAGGATCACGCAATCGCCAGAAAGCCCGCGCAGCGCCTCTCGCGAATGCATGCACGGATCGCCAATGTGCGCAAAGATGCCTTGCACGCGCGCGACGGCTCAGATCGTGGCGAGAACCCGCGCCCGATGCCGAGCGGCCGCGTGTGATCGTTCTAGAAGATTTGAATGTTGCGGGCATGCTCAAGAACCGCAGGTTGGCCCGAGCCATTGCCGATGTGGGTATGTACGAGTTCAAGCGGCAAATCCTGTACAAAGCCGAACAGGCAGGGGTACAGGTGCTGCTGGCCTCGCGCTGGGAGCCCTCCTCAAAAACCTGTTCGTGTTGTGGCTGGATCAATGAGGCGCTCACCCTTTCGGATCGGGTCTTTGTCTGTCTGGAATGTGGAAGCGTGCAAGACCGAGATGCCAATGCCGCCAACAATCTCGCGGCCTTGGCACAATGAACAGAGCGTACCGCAAGTTCTGCGGGAAGTGACGCCTGTGGAGCAGGTGTAAGACGAGCGAAACGCTTGCAATCTGCGTTGTACCCCCTCGAGGGTTGAAGCAGGAACCGAACACGAAATGTGGACTGTCCATGTTTGGGTCAGTTTCGGAGAACGGGAGGTGGTCAATGAGTTCATCTCGCATACGACCATAAACGAAGGCTTGATGGTGATGGAAATCACTGTGAATCCCCTTCGCGATCACACATAGAATTGCCAAGAAGAGAGTGCCATAATATGGCACTCGTAATGATAATAGTTGGTTAGTCCTCAGGCGCGCCTTGGAGAGGGCTATCGGTGTCGGCGCTGTATCAGTATTGGTAGAGTTAAACCTAGCACCAGAGCCAAAGCTACCGTGTCATGCCACGGAACTCGCTACGGCCACGAATGAAGCCACCACCACGATCGAATCTGCTCCCACGAATGAAGCCACCACCACGATCGAATCTGCTTCCACGAATGAAGCCACCACCACGATCGAAATCGCCACTGCGCATGAACCTGAACCCACGAATGAAGCCGCCACCACGATAGAAACTGCCGCCTTGGTAGAAACTGCTCCCGCCACCACCCTGGTAGACACCACCGCTAGAGACTCCGCCACCACTAGAGACTCCGCCACCACTAGAGACTCCGCCACCTTGGTAGGCGCCACTGCTAGAGACTCCACCACCTTGGTAGACGCCACTGCTAGAGACTCCACCACCTTGGTAGACGCCACTGCTAGAGACTCCACCACCCTGGTAGACGCTGCCACCCTGGTAGACGCTGCCACCCTGGTAGAAGCCACCACTACGATAGAACCTGAACCCACGAATGAAGCCGCCACCACGAATGAAACCGCCACCGCGATAGAAGTCGCCACCACGATAGAAATCGCCACTGCGCATGAACCTGCTTCTGCTAGAGACGCTACGGCCATATTCACCAAACAATCCTGGACCTCTAGGCACCGCGACCGTGCGCCCTGCACGTGTGTTTGAATATGAGGTCGAGGCAGACGCAGGAGTAGTGATACTTGCCCAAAGGAGTAACGCCGGGACTATACTTGCGACAATAAAACAGGCAATCTTTCTCATGGAAATGGTCACTCCGTTTCTTCTCTACACTTCAGCATCAAAAATCTCTACGAAAGCTACTACAATACCGTTCCCCGGTTTCTACTATAGAAAGAGGCAAAAGCTCAGAAATGGGTATCTGTTGTCGAGATGCCGATCGCTTTTTGCTCAGGCAGGGGCAGAGCCAACAATGAAAATATCTCTTGCACCATCTTTCAGGCAGAACCCAAACGCTGTGGAGAAAAATCTCAGTGTACTCTCCCGCATCTTGCGAATGAGCAGCTTGAAACACTCAATAAGGCGGAACGTGAGCTCATGTGTCGCTTGAACAGACTCTAGAGGATGTACCATAGCAGCAGGTCGCGAAAGACTGGTGGCGAATGCTTTCCTTTCACACTATTTCTTGTGTTTGTCTTCAGTTTTATAAAAACAAAGAGACCTGGAAAAGAATTTGTAGCGTTTTCCCAATTGAAGATGTAAATAAAAATTTACATTAGATGAGATGTGCTAAACACTCTTTAGGACTTCTCATCCAAAGAGAGGAATTTGATGGAATTTTCAGTTCGTGCGAAGCTTGTGTGCCTGACCGTCTTGGGCAGTTCGCTCGCCCTCTTGCTGCTCCTTGGGACAACCCATTCGGCATCAGCAGCCAGTGTCAAGACCAACGTGCCAACGAAAGCTGCAATACCTCTGCCAGATGGTCCAGGCGCTTCAGGCGTCATACCGAGAACTCAACTGCCAGAATACTATGAACGCCAACGGCTCGAAGAAGAGGAAATCGCAAAAAGGGCAGTCGAAGAAAAGGCGGCACCTGCTCAACAGCGCGCTTATGGGTCGTCCTACCGACCATACTCCTATGGATCATCGTATCGACCATACTCCTATGGATCATCGTATCGACCGTACTCCTATGGGTCGTCATACCGACCATACTCCTATGGATCGTCATACCGACCATACTCCTATGGGTCGTCCTATCGACCGTACTCCTATGGAGGATACTCCCACGGATCCATGCGCTAAGAGGAACCAGTGCATGGTGAGTAGGTGGTCATGACCGGGTCACTCGTATTCTGTAAAAGCACAAGAGAGAAGGGTGGTGTCAGCCCTCTGCACGCCCTTCTCTCGCCGCAGGTGGCACACCTTACAAACGACGCTTGCCAGTCCACAAGTGGGAACTAGAGAATTGAGACAGTCAGAGACACCATGCAGAAGAGCAAACACAGACAGGCTCCAATCCCTTCTTCACGACACAATCTCTCGACCATCCGTCTTGAGACTCGCACATGTGTTGCTCGCCTGTCTTTTGTGCGAGCAGTGCAAACTCGAAGGTGCGCTTGCCCGCTGGTGTGTGGAACTCCAGCATGCTCCCCTTGCACAATGATGCAACCATTCAGCAAGGCAGCAACAAGACTTCCGTTTTTGTTATACTCGCCCAATATTTCTTGTGTTTGTCTTCAGTTTTATAAAAACAAAGAGACCTTGAACGGAGATTGTAGCGCTCGCATCATTTAGGATAAAAATGCTCGTTTGCATCAGATGAGATGTGCTAAATACCCTTTAGGACTTCTCATCCAAAGAGAGGAATTTGATGGAATTTTCAGTTCGTGCGAAGCTTGTTTACCTGACTGTCTTCAGCAGTTCGCTCGCTCTCTTGCTGCTCCTTGGGACGGCCCATTCGGCATCAGCTGCCAGTGTCAAGACCAACATGCCAACGAAAGTTGCAATGGCTCAGCTAGATGGTGACGTGCCTACACATCTCATCACGCCATCATTAGAACCAATTGAACGCGAACGGTACGCAGCAGAAGCAGCCAAACGATACCAAGAGGCATATCCTCGATCGTACTCCTATGGTGGATCTTCCCGTCCGTACTCCTATGGTGGATCTTCCCGTCCATACTCCTATGGTGGATCTTCCCGTCCATACTCCTATGGTGGATCTTCCCGTCCGTACTCCTATGGTGGATCTTCCCGTCCATACTCCTATGGTGGATCTTCCCGTCCATACTCCTATGGTGGATCTTCCCGTCCATACTCCTATGGTGGATCTTCCCGTCCGTACTCCTATGGCGGCATGTATGGCGGCATGCGCTAAGAAGAGCCGGCACATGGTGAGTAGGTGGTCATGACCGGGTCACTCGTACTCTGTCAAAGCACAAGAGAGAAGGGTGGTGTCAGCCCTCTGCACTCCCTTCTCTCGCCGCAGGTGGCACACCTTACAAACGACGCTTGCCAGTCCACAAATGGGAACTGGAGAATTGAGACAGTCAGAGACACCATGCAGAAGAGCAAGCACAGACAGACTCCAATCCATTCTCCACGACGCAACCTCCCAGCCATCCGTCTTGAGACGCTCACATGTGTTGCTTGTCTGTCTTTTGTGCGAGCAGGGCAAAAGCACGTGCCCACTAGCGCATGGGCTCCAGTACGCCACCGTTCATTGTGCCACCTTGAGTCGATTCCTAGCGAGCGTCGATCGTCCCTGTCTGGAAGCGTTTCGTCGGCTCTTTGAACAGCCATGAAGCGTGCTTCTCTCTGAGGAAGTCTCTCCCTTCCTTAGAGGAGTTTCCTCAGAGAGCAGCCGCTACGGATTAGGAAAGTGTGATACCCGCTTCCGCATGCCCGACCACGATGTCCGTGCCCGCTTGAGGCCCTGTGGTGATCCGGAGATGCAGCGCGTTCACCACGATCAAGATCCGGTTGGCATCCTGTGTTATCGTCTGCTCATTGAGCGTGACTGTGCCCGAACCATCAGCCATCGGGATCACCATATTGGCTTGCGGACCAAAGTGAGCCGGGAAGGTTGTGCTGCCGATAGACAATGTAGCGAAAGTTGTTGTCCCCCGCAGTTTGTGTTCCCCACTGGGCCAAGACAGGTCGCCATGAGCTGTAGCCGTGATGCCCGAGGCGACAATGCCCAAACCATGTAGCCCACCAATCGCGGAGGAGGCATCGACATGGGGGAGCGTTGTCGTCAGCGCACCAGAGACCTTATCGGTGATGGCTGTCACACGCAGACCTTGCCTGGATAGTCGCACCGAAGGCACCGTCACTGTATGTGTGCCTCCTGTCGAGGGAATCGAGACATCGCCAAAGGGAGCTTGCGGCGGCGTGAGATGCTGCCCCCGAAGGCCCGAGCATGCAGGTGAGTCGCCTTGACAATTGCCTGACCACTCCCAGTGGCAGTACGTGTGCCTTCCCTTACGCTGACAGTCAGGGGGAAGGTGCCGCCCCGGCTGTAGGTATGGCTCCCACTTACCCTCAACGTGCCGTCATGATTGGGCACCACCGTTCCAGGGGTTGCGGCAGAGCCATCCCCCCAGTTGATGGTCACGGTTGTATCGTTGGCGCTGAAGGCTCCGTTAATCGTGGCCACAGTCCCGTGAAAGGGCACGTGTGCTGAGGCATGAATAGTATTCACCTGCACAACTTGTACGCCCGTTGCCGATTGCACCATCGCCTGACCGTAACCGGAAGTCACGTTGGGTCCCTCTTCCGCTATGACATACAACGTGTAGGTCCCTGGGGTGGTGTAGGTATGGCTCCCACTCACCGTCAACGTACCATCAGAATTGGCACTCACCGTCCCTGAGGTATTGGGAGTACCATCCCCCCAGTTGATGGTTGCCGTCGTATCGTTGGCGCTTCTGGCTCCCCTGATGATGGCCACGGCTCCATTGAAGGGGACATTCACTGTGGCATGGATGGTGTTCACCTGCACAACGGGTAACTGTAGTAAGACCGTGACCGTATTGTCGCCGTTGTTGGTAGCTACGATACCCGGCTCCCTATTGTTAAGGAAATCGCCCACCGCGACACTCCAGGGACCCTGTCCAACACTATAGGGGCTCTCTATAGGGGTCGCGAAGGTACCGTCCCCATTGCCTAACAAGACCGTGACCGTGCCGTCGGCGGAGTTGGCAGTGACGATATCCAGGTTGCCATCGTTATTGAAATCGCCCACGGCAACACCGATAGGCTCCTGTCCAACGTCATAGAACCGTGCGCTTTGGAAGGTGTTGTCCCCATTGTTCAGCCAGACTGCGATATTGTTGCTGTAATAGTTGGTAGTGACGATATCCCATTTCCCATCGTTATTGAAATCGCCCACGGCGACATTGTAGCAATAGATGTCCTCTGCCCCCCAGGCCTGTGGGGATTGGAAGGTGCCGTTCCCATTGCCTAACAAGACCACGGCCACACCCTGATTGCCGTATATGGTGCTGGCAGGGATGGTAGTGACGATATCCAGGTTGCCATCGTTATTGAAATCGCCCACGCCGATGCCCCAAGGGAGACCAGCAAAGTTAAAACTAATGGGGCTGCCCGGAGCGGCCGTGAAGGTACCGTCCCCATTGCCAAGCAAGACCGTGATCGTGCCATCAGCACCGTTAGAGTAGTCACCGTAGTTGACAGTGACAATATCCAGGTTGCCATCGTTATTGAAATCACCCACGGCGACAGAGGTGGGATTGGTGCCAACACTAGGGGGGCTGCCCGGAGCAGCCGCGAAGGTACCATCTCCATTGCCAAGCAAGACCGTGACCGTGTTGTCGTCATAGTTGGCAGTGACAATATCCAGGTTGCCATCGTTATTGAAATCGCCCACGGCTAACGCGTAGGGACCTTGTCCAACACCAGGGGGGGAGCCCGGAGCGGCTGTGAAGGTGCCATCCCCATTGTTCAATAAGATCGTGACCGTGTTGCCACCATAGTTAGCAGTGACGATATCCAGTTTGCCATCGTTATTGAAATCGCCCACGCCGACAGGGGTGGGTCGTGGGCCAACAGGGTAAGGTGTAGCCTGGAACGGCAGGTGGGACGATAGTGGGTCTGCTATTCCCATGCTCCTGATGGCATCCGATACCTCGGAATGCCTCCCTAAGACGCCTGTCGTTTCTTGCACCATCATTTCCATTGCTGTGAGCTTCTTCATCTCTTCTTGCGACATGTCCACACGGCTCCTTTTAGCGATGGCTGCTCCCGCTCCCTTTGAGGATGGGGAGTCGATTGCTTCAAGACGTTGCATACAGATGCACGTTTTACGAAGGCCGATGATCAGGCATTGAGTGTCCGGCGAAAGGTAGATCGAGGGTTGGAAGGAAAGCACCTCTCTTTCTCAGGCAGGCTGCGTGTCACTGCCCTAGAACATGAGAAATCATGCATACCTTGTATTATCTATAGTACACTTACTATTGTAAGTATAATGTGTTTAAAGAAAAAAGACAAGGATATGCACTATTTAGAGAAAATATTCGATGTAGTGCAATGGGAGGAGCAACGAGCCGCATGAGCCTTTCCCAGCTATCTAGTACAGTGAAGAGGGCTGGGTTGGTTTGCAGAAATAATTCATGAACACCCTGCTCAGACGGGTTCATGTTCCTCGTAGAGCCTCTCCCCCAGCAAGGATAATGAGAGAACCAACACAAGAGTATCTCTCAAACGTGGACAGTGACATCCGTTCAAAGGTTTCGGCAGGAAACAAGAAGGTGGGGTTCATACAGCCTTCAATCCGCAACTTTATTGTTCGTGAACAGCGACAGGAAATGCGCCAATTGTGTCAGATCCAATAATTAAGTCAAATGACAAATACCAGCGCTGATGGACTTGTTCTTGAAAACGAGATAACGATCGCATTATTGTAACCATTCAGGAGGCCTAGAAAGAAGGGAGTACGGGATGACCAGCGCAAGCGAGTTCAAGCGCTGTGAGGACATTCATCCCTTGTTTACGCAGCGTGGAAAGGTAGCCACGGATCCGACAAAAGGCTTGCACCCCAAGCAGGCTGCTTCCGCAGCCTGAAATCTTTTGTTGCACCTTGAACATGCGAATATCGCGCTCAGCCTGCGAGTTATCAAATGGCACGTCTAAGTTGGACAAAAAGCGCAAGACCGCTTCCTGTTGACTGCTTGGCTTTGCCTTGTTTCTTCTTGGTTGGAGCAGACTCTGGTGGATTGGCCTCATAGCCTTGGTGAAGCAGGTGCCCATAACGAGTGACCAACTCCTCAAAGATAGGAGGATCCAGACAGCAGTCTCCAGAGGCCGTAGCGAGGTCCACCTCTCTTTTCATATGGAGCAGCAGATCCTTGAGCTCTTTTGCCTACATCTGGTGGTGTTGCTCAGCCATGAAGGTGAGCTCTCGCAGGTGATGCACATTGCACAGAGCGTGCGCACAGTCGTAGCGTTGATAGCTTTTCCAGCCATCGCGCACGCTGATGTCTTGGAAGGTGGGCAAGATACCGATGGCATCGAGGGCTTCACCACCTCGTTTGGGATGGCAAGCATAATGCGTCAGGCGAGCGGTGGCACTCACATGCACCCAGTGGCACTGCCCCATCACGTAGCAGCCGGTTTCATCTTGATGGAGCACCTCTGCAGCCTTTAAGGCCTCTTTGATGCGCTCCTCAACAGGAATGAGATGGGTTGCACAGCGTTGGACCAGGGCTTGTAAGGCCCCGGGACTCATGCTCTGTCCAAGCAGAGTGTTACGGGTGCGACAAGAAATTTTGCGCGTAGATGTACCAACGCTTTGTGCCACCTTTTCTCTAGACTCAAAGCCCATCGAGGTATGTCTCCTCCTGCTATGAGCGGTCGCGATGGTATGATTTGCTGAAATTGAGAGGTATGAAGGAGATCATGGAAAGGAGAAAATTTTTCATCTCCTTTTCTAACATTGGAAAGCGCTGTTCCCCTTTATCGGCCAGATTGCACAGTTCTGTCGGTTCGTTAGGCGACGCGGTATGTACCAGTACCACATAGTATGCAAATCTGACAAAAAGAGGAGCCGTTCGGGAGCTTGTGGCTCCCGAACGGCTCCTTCCACCTCCTCTTAGGCCTTGTGAGCCGAGGGCATGACCCGAGCGCTGGTAGTGCTCAGGTCTGATCAGCGCGAAGGGAGAGCAGTGGATGGCAGATGATCAGTCTCCCATCTTCCACATCGAGCACACGTAGCCGATAAAGCTCGCCACAAAGACGAACTTGTCGACCAGCGGCTTGCCGAGAAGCATGTGCTCCTCAGCGCCATTGTGGTCTCCATCACCGAGCGGGCCCATGCTCGCAAGCACAGGTACCTCAAACTCGGCGAACGCGTTCGCGTCCGACGTCCCCCCCTTCCACTCAGTGCCGAAGGGAAGATCAAGCCTCTCGGCTACCTCCTGCGCCATCCTGGCCAGACGGTTGATCCCTTCGGTGGGGGTATAGGGCGGCGGAGTAAAGGCGATGAGCTTGTACGTTGCTTCAACACCCTCCTCCAGGCCTCCTCTGTTCGTCCTGATTGTCTCCATGAAGCGGGAGATCAGGATGAACTCTTTCGGCGTCATGGCTCGGAAGGCCATTGTTACCTCTGCCTTTTCGGGGATAGTGGTGATCTGGATGCCAACTCCGCCGCTCAGGCTGGTGGCGTTGCAGCTCATGCCGGAATGCTGCGCTACCAGTTCCAGGAGACGCATGTACTTCGATGCAAGCGCATCGATCGCGGAGATCCCGCCTCCAATTCCAGAGTGCCCTGCCTTTCCTCGAACCTCGAACTTGTAGACCTGTACGCCGCGTCGCGCAACGGTGACATGGATGCCGTCGCCGAGTCTCTTGTCTTGCGACTCGAACTCGAACCCGACATCGATGCTGTGCTCTCTCAGGAGTTGTCGGTACCACGGGCGGGAGTGCGGCGATGTCTGTTCCTCGTCGTTGTTGAGAATGACAAGGATCTTCCTGAAACCTGTGAAGTTCTGAGCGTGCAGAAAGCGCAGAGCCTCAAGCATGAGCAAGTTCCCCCCATGCATATCCGAGGTTCCCAACCCATAGAGACGCTCCTCCTCGATATGGGGCGGGTTCTGCGTGAGCTGCTCTCGGCTGTACACGGTATCGACGTGCCCGATCAAGGCGAGGGACACGTCGTCCTCGTCACCACTGCCCTTCAGTGTAGCTGCAAGGTTGTTCCCGTACTCGGGAACGTCATACAGCATGACCTCGAAGCCAAGCTCCTCCAGCCATTCCTTGTAGTAGCTGATTTTTGTGTTGATTCCCGGCACATATTGGGTGCCGGAAGCGATGGCGGCAAGCCGCATGAGAGTTTCGACGAAGTCCGCCAGGCGGACTTCGTCGAACCACCTGCGAGCTTCAACCACAAGAGGCAATGATGTCACTGCCCCTCTCCCTTCGGTTGGTAGGGGTGGATGGCTTGTTGTGCCTGGAAGGTGATAACCTTCGCGTCTATGATCCCCTCAAGGCTTGTGGCCTCTTAGATAAGAGATGTTTGTGAATGTACTGTAACCGATCAGGGCTTCGCGCTCAGAGCTGCAGATTGCCCTTGCAGGTCGCTTTGAGGAACATTGCGGGATCGAGCGTGTGGCTTCTAGACCCTTGAGTTATTCCCCACCTGTAGCTTCCCTGTGTGGAGAAGTAGCAGGCAGTGTCAAAGGCGATTATAGAAAATGACCAGCACAAATTGGTTGTGTATCTGAGCGCAAAAAAACTTGCCGCACCCGATGAGTTGTGAGAATCTGGATCATCTGAGCCTTGAGCGATGCAGGGACCGTGAAACCATACGTGTGCATCATCACCTGGGCCATCTCATGGACTGCGTGTGCGAGGGACATCTCCCTGACTTGCAGTGGGCTTTAGCGCTCTTGTTCCTCACTTTGGTATTGCTCTGATGTCTTCTCGATCTGCCTTCGAGACAACTGCTGGTCCGTTTCCTTTGTGTGATGCTCATGACGAGAGAGAGCCTCCCTTGATTCCATGGGAGCAGCATCTGCTAACAAGGCACACACGCGCTGCAACGCCTGAGAGGATCGCACTTTGCGCCGCCTCTGGTGCAATTGCGTGACGAGTAATAAAAGGGTCTGGAATACCTGCTCCTCGAAGAAAGCGCTCCGAAATGTTTCCCTGTGAGTGGTAAATGGTATCAATGCCAATGTGAGAAGGAGCCATGTGCCGAACGGTTTCGAGTCCTTGGGCCGTGCTTAGATCAACATCAACAAATATCGTTCTAGAAAAAAGGGCATGATGAAAACGCGTCTGGTGAAGCTTGGCGTCTTGAAAAAGAGCAACACTGAGATCCGAGATGCTAAGATCTGCGTGGTGAAGTCGAGTATGCCAGAGATTGGCAGATTCTAAACAGGCGCGTCGGAGACTTGTGCTCGTCAGATTTGCAAAGCTCAAGTTAGCACTGCGAAGGTTGGCAAAGCTAAGATTAAGTTCACTGAGATCTTCCTCATTAAGAAGTGGCCGTGCCTCTGGATGCTCTTCACGCCATGCATTCCATACAGTGACTCCTTGTTTGAGTATCTCAACGTGTTCTGGATTGGCCACATAAGCCTCCATTCTTCAATGGTTCTTTGCTAGTACAAAAAATTGCGATTACGACACTAATACATCTTTGAAGATTTATAGCCTCTTGAAAGGTAAATGGGTTTTCGCTCGTATTTCTCTTTTAAGTTCTTAAATTTACACTTGAAGATCATGCAGGAGCCGATCAAATGTTACCTGATAGTGGTCATAGTCTTTCCAACAGGTAAAGTTTCCTATGTGGCGTTGATGCTGTATAAGTGCTGGCCAACCACTATGACCTTGTTCGAAAATGGCTGTGTCAAGGCGTATTGGAAAAAGAACAGCTCTTTTTTCTCTTTGTTCCTTGGCTAATGCCATCTCTACTTCGTGTTCGACCCAGTCACTGGCTACTGAGTGTTTTGAGAGCACCAGAAGTAGTTTGTCATAAAGACGAATAGACTCATCAATACGTACTCTGATCTTGTCTCCAATTTTCATGTCGTGAGGTGCGAACCAACAGCGGACTCCCTGAGCCTGCAGATCAGCGTGCAGACGTTGCACAAAAAACGCATCTTTGCTGGAATAACTGATGAAACAGGTGTAGTAATTAATTGGCTGGTTGGTAAATGCATGGATATATTCGATAAAGATATCGGGAACACCCGTGTTGCGTAGAAAGATTTCGGACAATTTCCCTTGTGACTGAAAAATAGTATTAATGCTTATCGGCGATGGGCCCTCATGTTGAAGCGTTTTTAACCCATTGAGAACTCGCAGATCGAGGTCGCCGAAGATAGTCCATCCAAGTATGGCATTGTCCAAATTGACATTGGTGAGATTAGCATGAAGAAAACTCGCGCCATTCAGATTCGCTCCAGTCAAATTCGCTCCCTCAAGATTGGCGTCATAGAAGTTGGCACGGCTGAGATCTGCATAGGCAAAGTTTGTATACCCTAGATCAGCCCCTGTGATATTTGCACCAGTTAACACAGCGCCTCTGAAATTGCCTTTGTAGAGATTGGCATCATAGAGAGTTGCATAACGAAAATCGGCGTTGCTACAATTGGCTTCACTGAGCGTGGCTTCGTTAAGATTCGCATCATAGAGATGGATTGAAGGTATATAGGCTGCATGCAAATCAACATTTCTAAGATCTATCAGTTGCTGAGGACGCGCACGCCTCCAGGAGTTCCAATGATTAAACCCTTTTTTCAGAATGTTTACCTGCCGTTGATTTGCCATAAACCCTCCTTTACTTTGCTTTGCTTCTTTGCAGAGAGAGTATCGGGGTAAAGCTGCTTAACATGATCTGTTACAGAACCTAGTCGATCGATTCTTGTAGATCTATCAGAAAGGCACTAATAACGTTGAAAATGATATCTACAAGTAAATAATACGTTTTTCACGAACATGATGCAGGACAGATGCAACTCGTTTCTAATACAGGAAATAACCTCCTGCAATGAAAAAACAACTCCTTGCGGAATATGCTGGCAGAGGGGTTCATAAGGAGCATAGTTCATGGCCTGAAATAAAAGGTGCACATGCTTCTGGATACCAAAATCAAGCAAACGCACAATGTTGGGATGACTGAGTTCGGTATTAGTACCTGCTTTTCTCAAGAGATGGCATGATCGTGGTGTGAAAATACTGCTTTCTGAACCTAGATGATAGACAACCTGTCGATTTAAATAGAGATGGTGACCCAGATACACATTCGAAAAAGCGCCCTGTCCAAAGAAATAGGCCAAACGATAATGGCCGAAGAGCTCTTCAATTCGATCTTGCATCAAGCGTTACCTCTGTGTATGCATTAAGATGTGATGTTTCGCTCATAATACCATCTATAGTAAGTATTTGCATATAGTATGTCAAGAAGCAATTGCTAAGGTGTAAAGTGTGATATTAAGAGCAGAATGGAATCACTGAGATCAGTGTAAGGGAGAGCTGGCTCGTGAAGCCGATGAGAGATGAAGGCGAGTATTGACAATATGAAAGGGGAGGCGGGAAACGCAACTTCACAGACCGAGCGATTTGGTGTTTTGCTCCTCAATGACCTCCATGCATCACAAATCAGCCCTTCATTTCCTATTCGGAGAGATTTCACATGAGGAAGCATCTTCCTCACTATGAATATGGGTCAGATGATCATCAATACATGTAAAACAACATATAATGTCTTTAATTATTCTATAAATAATTGAAATTACCAACGGTTGGTAATTTGCCATCGTATCCACTTGCGTCCATTCCCGTTTGTTTCCCACGCCTTTCTCATGTGTGTCAGTGGAAAAATGCACACCGAAGGTTGGCATAAGAAGGCAGTGATACGGTTGCAATCGTATCACTGCCCGTTTGTGAGAAGCATGGAGGCTGAAGTCATGGGCAGGCAAGACCAATGCCATTCTCAAATGGGACAGCGGCGCAAGATCATACGTTGGAAAAGGTGCAACCAGGATGTATAGACACAACGCACAAAGAACAGCCATTTCATCGGGGGTTGCACCTTTCTTCTGATGTTTCATCTTGTGGTGTCTCAAGGAGACGCCAGGATGGATTGCCAAGGTAGTGTGCTACGAGCAGCAGATCCTGACGCAATGGCCCACACACCTGCTGTCTTACGACTTCCCTGAGTTGAGGGATGGCTTGCTTGGCCTGAGCCACCCGTTGCAACAGTGCATGCTGCTCTGGAACGACATTTCGTATCACTGGCTCCCAACATTGCAACCCGCTGAGAGCATCACACCCGCGATCTATGTCATCGAGCACATCTTCCATTTTCATTGCAAACTGAGCCAGATCTTCAAGCAGGCACGAAAGCGGGATCGATGAGGGATGAGACGCGCAAAAGGGAGAAGAGGATCTCTCCTCATCAGCCTTCTCGTGTGTTTGTTGTTGCGGTTTGAGTGCTGCCTCATTCTCAAGCAGCAGTGGGTATTTCATACGAACCATTCTCTTTCATCATATCCGTCCTTCCATAGACACCTCTAAGGCGTGCGTGGAAGGCGTCTACATGATTGACAAAATCGATAGCCCACCCTGGGCACGGTTTCCAAATAGGCTGGGTGGTTGGGGTCAGCTTCAAGCTTGAGGCGGAGCTGACGCATATAGACCCGTAGGTAATCGAGCTCGGTTCGATACCTCTCGCCCCACACCATATGTAACAGAGCCAGTCCCGTGAGCACAGTGCCTCCATCACGCATCAAGAGGTAGAGGAGAGCACATTCCGTGGTCGTCAGACTCACAGCGTGCCCACGAACCAAGGCACTCCGTTCATGTGGCATCAGACGAATCTGTCTGTCCTGGCTCTCCAATGCGAAGACGACTTCTCCCTGTCCGGGTGGCTCGTCAAGCTCCACCTGGCATTCACGTGCGCGCTTCACATGGCGGCGGAGCCGGGCCTGGAGTTCGTCTCTGCCGCAGGTGCTGAGTTGCAGATAATCATCAGCCCCAGCATCGAGCATGCGCGCAAGATGTACCTCGTCTGCCTGGGTTGCGTAGAGAACCAGAGGCAAATGAGGTGCAAGTTGACGAAGGTGCTGGACCTCATCAGCAGTGATACAGCGAAAGAGCACAACCTCTGGTTGCAAGAAGAAGAGAGCCATGGCAGAGGGTACCTCTTGTCGATGGGTGATAACAAACGCTCCTCCTACCAGCAATGGGATGAGCAGAGATGCCTCATGATGGGAACCAAGCAGGAGCAACCGTGTTCGCTCGATTCCCAACTCCTTGCACGCAGAACCATTCACTTTGTCTGTATTCCTCTTTTGTTGCCACCCACTCATCGGACGTGCCTCCTCTCTTAAAGCCACCCAAACACACGGTCTTCCGCCCTGCCATATGTTCCAAGAAGGAACACATAGCAGAGAGCATGTACGACTAGCGAACGGATTTGATGGGCACAATCAGTCCAGCCGCCAGCACACTTGAGAGCGCTGCGACCAGAAAGAGCATCGCATAATTGTTGCTTGATACGTTCAAAACAGAGGCTCCAATGATGGGGCTGAGAATGAGCGGCACGAAAATCGAGGTATAAAGCAAACCCAGATCCTTTCCACTACTCCCATTCTTGGGCAAGACCCGAATGGCAAGGGCGATATCGACCCCTACATAGAGCCCGAAACCACAGCCAAAGATCACCGCTGCACTCAGTGCTACCTCCCAGGAAGGCACCACAGCCAGGAGAGCTAAACCTCCTGCCATGATGACTGCCCACCAAGCACAAAGGGCTTGAGGCGCTGGACCAGGTGCGCAAGCAAACCACCAATGATCGAGAAGAGGAGCACACATCCCGTAGACAGCACTTGAAAGAGCGTCACTCCTGCTTTGGCTTCAGCCAGCGAGAAGCCAAGCCGGGCACGAAGCGAGAAGAGCAGATAGGCTCCCAGAATGGTAAAGCTGAGAAAGACCAGGCAGCGCGAGAGCACCGTCCAGGTAAAATCACGGACGCGTAAGGGAGCCACAAACCCACCAAGAAACGTGCGCCACTGAAAGGGTGGGCAATGCTCGCGGGCCAGTGGCGTCTCCCGGACCAGGAATAAGAAGGGAATTGTGCAGACCAGAGAAGCTCCAGCCAGCAGCAGATAGCCCTGGGAGGTATCGCCCGGCTGCGAGAACAGGGTCACCAGCAGCAACCCCAGCATGCCACCAACAATGGGAGCCATCCCATTGAGGGCGGACAGCAGCGAACGACGCGCTGAGGGAACCTGATCGGGCAGAATGGCCGTCACACAGGAGAGCACCATATCAACTCCGATCTGCGCCAGAATCTCTCCGATGAGCAACACTGAAATACTGGTCGCGCGAGCCATGAGCAGCAACCCACAGACCGCAACCAGGAGGCCACCACTGATCCAAGGATGGCGGCGTCCACTTCGATGAGTGGTCCTGTCGGAGAGCGCCCCAGAGAGGGGAGAGGCAATGAGCCCGGCAAACGCTCCAATGGAAGCCACCAGCGCGAAGGTCGTATTGGTTGACACAGGATCAAGAGCACTGACTTGAATGGGCAAAAGGAGCTGCTTGATGCACACGCTCGAAAGGCCGCCAACGGCACTTGCCAGGGTAAAGGCGATGCGAAAGCGCACTGTGAGAGGAGCGACGGAAACCGTGTGCGGATCGGTGATTGGTGCCTGTGCTGAGAGCGGTGTCTCAGAGAGCCCCTCTTCTCCCCCTGAGGATCTGCATGAGAGGATGGTGATGGCAAGGATGCATCAGACATACCAGAAACTCCATTTCTCATTATAATGGCGCAGATGGCACCCTCACTCTTCCAGAGAGGGAAGGTGCTCTCCTGCGCGAGGTGGCTATTAGAAGGTGGTCAGCCAGCGCATGTGTTCTCCATGCACCGAGCAGTCTGCGAGATGCGTATAGCGAGCGAGCTTCCCGCTATGGTAGGCAAAGAGTTCCAGGCGAGGAGACTGCCACTGCGCCGCGTTTATCTCCAGAGAGACACGATACAGATCACGTGTCGCGGACGCCTCCTCAATGAGCGCAAGGATCTGATCACGCACCTGCACTGGCCCTTGCTCCAGAGCGTAACTGTGATAGATGCAGGGCGTGACCCCCGGAGGTAATGCTTCCAGCACCGTTGGGAGCATCTCACAGGCATCGCCCTTGATAATCGAAAGAGGATGCTCCTTTCGGGCCATACTGATCGTCGCCCGCAAGAGCTGATGACGCGCCATTTCTTCGGGCCAAATACAGGCCCTCAACAGACGTTGATCCTCTTCTTTCTCAATATCGAGAGGAGCCAGATCAATCCCGACACGTTGAGCAACTGGCGGCATGGTGATGCCATACGGCAAGGGGGGGCGCATATCCCCTGCGAGCGTGCAACGAATTAATGCTGGAGAAAGCGGGTTGCCAAAGGAAGCCAGCACTCGTGGTTGTTCATCCTGGGGGTCGTCACCATCCAGATAATAGTAGCGATACTGGTCCCATCTGAGGTTGAGGCCAGCGCTACAGCCAATCTCAATCATGGCAAGGGGGCGACGATGCCCCAACCGAAAGACAGACTCGAAGGCTGGAACGAGGTTTGAACACCGCGTCGGCTCGTTGGTTTGCAGGCGCATAGTGGGCAGCATCTGTTGGAATGCCTTCTGGTGCCGAAGGCAAAAGTCGCGAAAGTATGGGTACGCCTCCCCAACTGGGCATGGAGATGAGGTGAATGAAGGGTAAAAGGCCGCCAGCGGATCGCCTGGCTCACCGTAAAGCAGAACATTGACCGCCGTAAAGAACGTGACCAGGATGGGTTGATCAGGATCGACAAGCGCAACCAGTGCCTCCATCTCATGGTCCTCCTCAAGCTGTTGTGCGAAGCTCTCATAGAGAGGTGAGATCTGAGCAAATGCGACCCTCGTATAGCGCCCCCATTGCCTGGGATCAGCAATCTCTTGCGGTGGGTGCGGGAGCCGGTGCTCCTGTGATTCCTCAGGCTCCGTCGTTGCCTGGAGAAGCAACGGGTCGTGATCAGGAAGACGGTGGGTATTAGAGATATTGTCGGTCATCGTGAATCTCCTTGTGAGTGGCATGGAAGGGTGGCATGGGCGATGAAAACGAAGCTGGAACGACAAACTGCTGTTGTGGCTGCAAAGAGAGAGGGGTAGCAGACAACGAGTGCGCACCTCCTTTGTTCTCCTGAGTTGGCAAGGTGGCAGGATCAGGCAACCCGGATACATATGTCGGCGTGAGAGCGCCTGCGACTCCAGCTCGCGCTGGCTCAGTTGTCGAGGGGAGGAGCCAATATCCTTGCAAGGGAGAGAAGAAGGGTTCCAGGAGCACCAGTTGCTCCGGCACGACAAATGGGCGTTGCTCATAGAGCGCCTGAGCCACCGCCTCCTTGAGCAGCGCCTGCTCCTGTGTGAGACGTTGGGTAATGTGATGGGATGCTTTGTGCTGATGGACGGTCAGCCGCAGAGTTTGGACCTCTCTCGCATCCACCACAGCTCTCTCGTAGCGGGTCAGGAGGCCATTGAGCATCCCTCCCAGTGCCCAAAACTTCCCTCCCTGCTGATTGGCAACACGAACGTTTAGTTTTCCACTGACTGCCTGGGTAAGCGTGGCCTCAATTTCAGCAAGAGCCTCTTGCAAAGATTGAGCATCTTGATCACGCTGCGCCCTCAGCGTCGCCATATCATGATGCAATCGTGCAGTCTCTTCCGCCATATTTGCCCGCTGGGTATTCGAGCGGGCGTGAGAATTGAGAATCCAGAGCACTCCCGCAATAAAGAGATGGACCTGGAAGACGCGAATAAGCATCGTGAAGAGACTTGTTGACGACATTGCCGCCAGATCAGCAGCATGTGGGGCAAAGAAGAGTTCATAGGTGCTAAAGAGCAGGTTGATGACGAGTGGCACTGTGATCCATGGGGAAGGGAGGATAGCCCCGATGAACAGCTCGGAAAAGACGAGCAAATAGAGGATATCTTTGTCCATGAGCCCCAATCCACCAGGAGCACGCAGGATGCTCAGATACATCCCCGTATTGATGGAAAGACACAGCAGAAGCCCAACCAGATTGACATGTTTTCTTCGGTTGAGCACGACACCAATACCGATAGCGACCCATACAATGAGTGCTGTGTATAAGATCTGCTTGTTTGGTCCAAAGAAACCGATAGCGGCAACGGCCACAAGAATGATGGCAAGAAACAACATAACGGCACTAGCAATACGAGCACGACGCACGACATCACGCTGTGCGAAGGTGGCTCCTGGTGGCGCGTCTGCGGGAGCACTGACCCGATACCACCAGGCGAGCATCCCTCCCCGCCAAAAGTTTTGATCGCCAAAACTGTTATAGGACCATGTGTCCGTGGAGACAGTGCCTCCCTTGCCTGAAGGGGGCAAAGAATGCGGTGAATGAGACATACAACGTCCTTTCTGAGAAACAAAATACTGACATGAAAGAGCTCCTGAAGGGGTGCAAAGCACATCACCTCCTTTCTCGTTCAGCTTGATAACACTTGCCAGGTAATTAACTGCTGCTCCAAGAGTGTGTGCATCACCTGTTGCATGCTTTCTCCTGAGAGGCAAAGCAAGCGAGCGATATCATCACAACTGCGCGTTCCATTACTCAAGAGAAAGACCTGACGACCTTTGGGCGACAACAACGTGACACGACGGTCATGGAGATCTGCTGCCTGTTTAGGAACGGTAGACGAGACAACCTCTCTCTCTGTCGTGCTATTTTCCTGCCTTAGAGCATTCTCAGGTGTCAACAATGAGAGCGGCTGGCGCGGCATGACCTGCCAATCGAGGATTCCTGCCTGAGCCAGCAGATGGAATGCCGCATCTCCCTGAGCAAGACAGACCCCACCCTGAAGCAAGCGAATGTCACACGAGAGCACTTCGCCCCTCTCAAGCACGAGTTGGATGAGCGCATCAAGCGTCTGTCCCTGCTGCATGAGCGAGAAGGTCGCCTGAAGCGATGCGGTTTCCTGCAATGTACGCATCGTCTCAAGCAGGATGCGCACTGGGAGTTGGTAGATATGTGGCTCCATAGTATTGTCTCCTCCTCAAGCTGCATATCGATTCTCATGAATGCAGAATCCTTGATCATCACCATCACACAAAAAGCTTCCTATTCTCGTGGCATCAGAGGTCGCATCAGGAGCCTTCTAATGGCGTCTCTTGTCCTTCCTTCTCATCCTGGTTTTTCCGATTCCAGGGAACCCTCTCGATGGCCTCCCAGAGATGAGAGAGCGGAACTTCCTGATAGGCGAAGACATCTTCATCGCGTTCGAGTATCCGCTTCACACGCTGCCGGAATGTGGTGGCTTCTTGTTTCACCAGGAGCCAGATAACTCCTTCATGACGGCGCTTGCTCACACCACTATAGATAATCCGCGCTGCTTGGGAAGCCTCGATGTGAATATGATCTTGAAGTTCTTCAAACAATTGTTGGGTGCTGCCCTCGCGCACAAGCAGCACAAACAACGTGCTATGAGAGAACGGATGTAACATGTGTGCCCCTCTCTCTCAGTGTGCTTCTCGATATGAGCAGTTGGGAGGCACACTCACAAATCGTTGCGGGAAGAAATGGTTTGGAAATGTGGCCCTCCCCACCTGCCAAGCGGCATTTAAGGTGATCGATCACGCCATCATAGCGCGTGAGGAAAATCACAGGAATATGTGCCAAGCGCTCAGAGTGTTTGATGCGAAGCGCCACTTGATACCCATTTAACTTCGGCATATTAAGATCCAGAAACACCAGATCAGGAAGAGGCGTATGTGGTTGTGATAAGTGATGGAGCGCCTCCACGCCATCTGGAAAACTCTGGACGAGAAAACCTTCGTGTGCTAAGAACACTTCAGCGATCCTCCTGATCGTCGGGGAATCGTCGATAATAGCTATAGATCCACGCATGGAAGCCTCCAACAGAATGAGACGTGTAACGTTCTTTCCCATTAGCGAAACATGTTCGAGAAGAGCAAATTCCTTTTGCAGTGCCAGAGACTATTTTACGTGTATTTCCAGACAAACAGAATTTTTTTTTAACGTTTCTTTCACACTTTTTACACACTTTTTTACGTCTTTTTTCACCATAGGAGAGATTTGAAAAGCATTATTCAATATGAAGGTTGTATAGAGCGAAATCCGTGCAAAAGCATAGATAGAACAGCTGTTGGCAGTGTGCTATACTCCGATCAATGGATGGTGATGGTCTGTAGCACCCTCCAAAGGCAGTTCCACCGCAGTGATCTCATGATCTCGCCGTCGCAGAAGGGATATGAACATGGAAGAACTGCAGAGGCAAAGAAACGAACTCCCACCGCCGGGTACGTTCCCAAATCATCTTGACCAACGTATTCGTCATCTGGGTTTCCAAAAAGCACGGCTTGCAAAAGAGCTTGACGTGAGTCTAACCACATTCTCTCTCTATGTGACGGGCAGCTGTGTGGTGCCTCACGACCTGCGTGCAGTGTTCGCAGACGCACTCACATGTTCCGTAGACGAGCTTTTCCCTTCCTATGCGCAAAAGACTCCCTCGCAGGTATGTGTGCAAGAAAAGTTGCACATACAACTACAGCATCACCCATCCGCAAGCCCTTCTGCCAGTTCATGTTTTTCGGTCGATATCATCCCAACCACGGGGGCACTCTGGTTTGCGCTGAAACAGAAACAATGGGAGATGCTTGTTGAGTCTTATTCAGGGGATATTGCCTCTTGTAGTACCCTTCAATCCCAACTTGATCAGGAGTTTGATCTGCTCACGCGTAAATCTCCCTGAATGCGTCTGCAATCCGTGTCCTCCATCGGCTCTGTGGGACCCACGGATTGCACAACGAGATTCAAAAAAACGGAATAGAAAAGGAAACACATACCATCTCATGTCCAACATGCTTGCCAGTCTGGAGGGGTTTCGCGTCAGTTTTCAACCTGCTGAACCAGAGTGAAGTGTGATTCGCCCCGGAAAGGCGTGTTTTCAACAAAGGAGAAAGAACCTATGGCAACCATTCTTCCCAAAGAGCAGCTTGAAAATGGCTACTTGTTTCAAGGAAAGAACTATGGAGATATACCCATTTCGTTTTTCTGGATGCAGCTTCCGCCTGATGGAGAACCCAAGCTACACTACCACCCATATGACGAGATTTTTATCGTTCTGGAGGGTCGCGCCACGTTCACGGTGGGTGAGAATACGTTAGAGGTCGAGGCAGGAAACGTCGTAATCGGCCCAGCCAATGTGCCTCACAAGTTCAGCAGAGCGGGTTCGGAGAACTTGAGAATCGTCACGATCCATCCGAGTCCAAAGACCATCGGAACACGAGCTGAGGACTGAGACAAGGAACGGTTACACGAAAGCACACTCTATGGCCTATGAGGACACGCATGGGAAACAACACATCTATCGATGAGCAAAAGACTGAAATCCAAACACCCAAGAGCCAAATTTGGTGGCAGCAATGGAAACATCTCGTACATGCATCCACCTTAGCCATGGTCGTTGGAATACTCCTAGGATGGGTATTCATCAAAGGAGGATCTGCTCTGATCTCGAACCATCTGTCCTTTGGAGTACTCGTTGAGCAAATAGGGGCATCTATCATCATTGGAGGAATTTCCTCCCCACTGTGGCTAGGCCTTTTTCTCTTCTTTGGCTTGAGAAAGAGGCGGAAGTAAGCAGGTGGGCTTCACCTATTGTTCCAGACAGCTGAGCTCGACTTTGTACATTTCCAACTAAAAACAGGCAGCGAAAAGCAGACGATCAAGCGTGGAACGAGGGAGCAATCCCACATCAGGATCAGACCCCGATGTGGGAATAATCTGCTGGTGCCAGATGAGCTGCCGTACCGCCGCCAGCACATCATGAAAGGTGGCAGCTGTTTTGCGATACCAAGCAGTCTGCTCAATATGGATTGACTTGTGACAAGCGAGCTGATGGCCAATGAGGGCCACCAAGCTGTAGGTAGCTAACAACAAGGGCGTGCTACGCTCAATTGCGAGATCCGACCATTGCCTCTGGGTTTCGATGCCCAAATGGGCACGTGACTCCTCAAACGTGCATTCCAGGCTCCAGCGTTTCATGAAGGTGCGGATGATCCGGAGGGCATCAAGGCTTGGATCAGTACACATGAGAGCTTTCGATTCCCGCTTGCCCTCTGGATCACGAGTCAGGACCCAGCGAATAGGCAAAGGAGGAGAGCCGAAGCGGTACCACAGAGCCGTCCCGCTGCACCACTGCACCTTTCGCTTGCCTTGCCCGTACCAGAGGAGCTCCTCTTCTTGCCAGTACGTCTCAGGATCAGCAAGCACCTGCTCCAAAGAAGGAAGGCGTGGTCCCACCACCTGGGGCTTACCCCCCTTGCGGCGCTGCTCGATGGGAGGGGGAAGCTCTCGTAAGACGCTATCCAAGCGCATAGAAGTGATGGTGCTCACCTGGCGTTTGCTGGCGTGGACTCCCAATTCCAGCACATTGTAGGCGCTATCGCCCAGCACCCGAAACTGGCGGTCTGGAAGCCAACGATGCAACAGGCTGATCATCTGGGCCGCCCACATGGCGATGGTTTTGTGCCGTTTGCCCAGGCTTTCACTCACCGAGGGGGAGGTAGTCAGCACCACCAGGAAGGGCAAGGCCCAGGGCTGCTTGCAAAAGTTGGGGGTGACGACCACGGCCATGACCATCCAGCGCAACCCAGGGCTACTGACGGAGCGTTCTTTGCTGGAAAGGTGGCTGTCGCGATAGTGCCCGCGCTTGCTGATCTGGGCTCCCCATCGTCGTTCCAGCGTTTCGTCAATACCGATATCAATGGGAGCATCTGCCGGGACAAACGTTTCAAGGATGAGCTGCAATAAACACCGGCTGGCTGCCAATGGCGACCAACGGGCTCGATTGAGCACCTGATGATACAAGCTCCAATTCTCCGTGTGCTGCTCCCCGCTAAAGCGTAAGGCACTACAAACGGTTCGGCGGCCATGCGCGAGAAGCGTTCCCGTGAGTAAGATCATCAGTTTTCTCCAGGTTGGAGCAGTGAAGAGTGGCCCCATTTCGGCCACAACGTTTAAAATAGTTTCTGGAAGGGGCATGCATTTCTCCTGAGATCAGATTGGCTTTGAGCAGCTCTATCTTATCTCATTGAGGAATCCATGCCTTCCTTCTTCGTCATTTTGTACAAAGTCGAGCTGAGGAGGAGAATATGTTCTGGGAGCGCGGCTGGCATCAACATCAAAAGGTGCTTCATCTAGCACACTGCAAGCCCTCCTCTGGAGGGCTTGCAGTGTGCTATGAACGTCCTGATCGTGTCATGCGGAAGCAGGAAGCAATAGATGGTAAATGCCGTACCAAGTGAGCGGGTTTTGCCCGCCGATGGAAGCACTTGCCCTCCCATGTGAGCACTGGTACCAAACTCCTTGAGCAAACCGCTTCACATCTGGGTATCAGCAGAGAAGAGTGGAAATAACAACGAGATCTACACCCCTAGTTGGTCCGATGGGGAGTATGCAATTTGACACACTGGCGTATGAGGTGGTTGTGCTGCATGCAGGCTAGGTAGGACAGCGTTTTAGCGGCCTGATCTCTCCGCGTTGACCTGAGCTGCAGCCGCAGTCAAGCAACAACTGGACCCATGCCAGATCCGTCTTTATCCTCGTCGCCGCCGCTAGTAGTAAACAGGTGCGCGGTTCTCCATTGGGGTCAACGCGCAGACATGAGGCGCAAGCGCTTTTTCAGTCAGGATACAACATATGCTACAATAAAGCCTAAAAGCAGAGATACACATGGATGCAAAGGAATAACAAAATGCAACAAACAGCGGGAGAGATGTTCTATTATCGCCTGAGCAGCGCTATCGAAGCACAGGATCTTGCCACCCTGGAAACTCTATATCATCCCGACGCCACCCTGATCTCCCTCACGACTGGACAGATCATCCAGGGGCGAGCCGCCATCATGGCAACCATCAAACAGACCCTCTCAGTCACCAGTCCCATCAAACCGATAGCCATTGAGAGCTTCGTTGAACTCTCGGATGATATTATCTGTGTCGAGGCCACCCAGTCTACTCGCTTCACCCAGAACCGCCAGGCCTATGATATCTATTTGCTCCAGGCAGGCGTCATACGCAATCATTTCAGCGGCATGATTTCGCCACGTCAGCCCGCTACTCCACTCCATCTCGGAGCCCCAGCCACACCTGAGCAGCACTTTCACCGTCGCTACTGGACCGCTCGACAGGCACAGAATCTCGCCCAACTTCGCACCCTCTATCACCCCGACACTATCAGTATCTCCGTCAGCGGCGGTTCCGTCACCCAGGGATACGATACCATTGAGAACAACTTTCAACAAGAGACGCGCGAATTGGGTCCTTCGCGGCTCAAGGCTCTCACCCGCTTCATCGAAGATTCCGATCTGATCTGCACCGAAGGGACCTTCACCATTGATATAGACCCCGGCATGTCTCTTACCAGGGTTCCCCTAGATCTGCAATTCTACAACATCTTTCTCCTGCGGGCCGGAGTCATTCGCCTGACCTTCAGTGGCCTCATTTCCCCCCGCCCCGCCGAACTCAAAGAGGCTTTCAAGCTCATTGCCGAGCGTCGCCGCAAAGCGCTGGGCATGACGTGGGACGCCTTTATAACCTCCCGGCGCCGCTGGGGGTTATAAGGGGTGTGGATCTCGTTGTTATTTCCACTCTTCTCTGCTGATACCCCAGATGTGAAGCGGTTTGCTCAAGGAGTTTTGTACCAGTGCTCACATGGGAGGGCAAGTGCTTCCATCGGCGGGCAAAACCCGCTCACTTGGTACGGCATTTACCAATAGAGAAGCTTGTCCAGCGCTATGAAGCCGTGCAGAAATTGGTGAAGGAAGGAATCAGCCATCGGGAAATTGCACGACGACTGCACATGCACCGAGAGTCAGTCATCCGCTCTGCTAGGGCCGATCACTTTCCCGAAAACCAAAGCAGCCATCTCGGCTTCTGCTGTTTGCGCCACTTCCATGTATGCACCCATGTGCTCAGTGAGTCGGCGGGCAGTTTCGGCAGTACTCAGTATGCCAAGGAGTGTGGCGAGCATCTGTGCTGCCTGTTCGAAAGGCATCCAACCGGCGAGGTGGACTAGATGCTCCTGCTGGCGAGGAGCCAGTGTTCCTGGCAGCAAGCCAAGCTCCTCATCGAGGGGAAAAAGACCATGTCGGCAGATGGGACACTAACCGTAGGTTCTCTCCAGCTGGACGCATTCTCCGCCATTACCTTGTAGGGTTCGCTGGCGCTTGCCTCGTAACTGTAAGGGAACGGCGCAGGTAGGACACAAGGGGGCTGGCTGTTCGGATATTTCCCCCACTCGCGGTTCGCGCTCGCCTGAGCAGCCTCTTGCAGGATCTGTGCCTCCAGTTGCATCATGCGTCGATGCACCTCGTCTTCGATCTCCACAAAGGTCGCTATAGGATGGGCTTGCCGCCACGTTTTGATGTTCGTCAGGATCTCGGCGCTCTTGTGAAGCCAAGCACGTTCATCCATTTTTCTTCTGCCTGCTCCTTTTCTTTCAGATCCGACTATCGTAGCATCTTTCCTTTGGCCTAAACAGACTCGACGCAAAAAAATGTGGGACACCCATTGGCACAAGGCAACTAGGAAGAAACTAACACCAGGAACTTTTTCCGAATAATTTGATCAACGCATATAGTGTCAGGTCTACTAAAGATAATGGTAGCCGAAGCTCTTAATGTGAATTCCACCACATATTTAGAGAAGAGCATGTTCTTTTTCCCATACAGAAATCATTCCACATGTATTGGCAATTTTTCGCCATTTTTTAAACTCTTCTTTCACGTTTTTTTCACTCTTTTTTGCGTCTTTTTTAATTATGGGAGCTATTTAGACAGCATTATTTAACATGAAGGTTGTATACAGCAAAATCCGTGCAAAAGCATAGATAGAACAGTTGTTGACAGTGTGCTATACTCCGATCAATGGATGGTGATGGCCTGTAGCACCCTCCAAAGGCAGTTCCACCACAGTGATCTCATGCTCTCGCCGTTGCAGAAGGGAGATGGACATGGAAGAACAGCAGAGGCAAAGAAACGAACTCCCACCGCCGGGTACGTTCCCAAATCATCTTGACCAACGTATTCGTCATCTGGGCTTCCAAAAAGCACGGCTTGCAAAAGAGCTTGACGTGAGTCCAACCACATTCTCTCTCTATGTGACGGGTCGTCGTGCAGTGCCTCATGACCTGCGAACACCGCACACAGGCGCACTCACGTGTTCCGTTGATGAGCTTTTCCCTCCCTATGCGCAAGAGACTCCCTCGCAGGTAGGTTTGCAAGAGAAGTTGCACACACAACGACAGCATCATCCACGCATCGCCCATCAGCAAGCCCTTCTGCCAGTTCATGTTTTTTCGGTCGATATCATCTCGACCACAGGTGTACTTTGGTTTGCGCTAAAACAAAAACAATGGAAGATGCTTGTTGAATCTTATTCAGGGGATGTCGCCTCTTGTAGTACCCTTCAATCCCAACTTGATCAGGAATATATGTACTCACGCCGTCAATCCCTTGTCTCCATTGCCGCTTTGCCCATCTTGTTTATTGCAAGATTAGGGAAGGGTGCAGAGACCCCTTCCTATGGTGCAGAAGATCTCTTACCCTATTGTGCCGCCAGTGTGACGGCTTGTTGGCATCTCATGAGGGGCAGTGATTTTGCCATCGTAGAGGAAATCATTGCCAAATATGTACCTGCTCTGGAATATCTCGCTCAACATCCCTCAGCCTATCAGACAGAAGCTGCTCGACTGGCAACCCAAGTGTTTCGTCTGCGGGGCATCCTCGCGTTACATCGTGATGATCAACATGCACGCGAAACCTATTTTCGGCAAGCTGTTCTCTATGGGAAAATGCTCCATGCTCCCGATCTACGCACAGCAGCGCTCATCTCCCTGGCGTATCATCAGTCCAATCCCAACCATGCAGGAAACGTGTATGAGCAAGCCCTTCCTTTAGATCATACACAGGTTCCACTGCTTCAATCTCGCCTCTATGCAGAATTAGCAGTCGTTTCTGCGAAGAAGAAACAGCACCAACTGGCACTTGAATATCTCAGGCGTTCACAAGATCTCTATCCTGAGCAACAGGAGCGCGATCCGAGCTTTCTCTGCGCTGAATTTAGCCCCTCCTCCTTGATTATGGAGAATGGAAGAACCTACCTCGCATTACATGAATACTTTCCTGATGCTGGCTATGATCACCAAGCGATGCAGACCTTCCAACGCCTCTCGGCGACCCCAGAAGAATGCGTTATTCCTGAACGGATTCGTATGGAAGTGATTAATTATCAGGCCAAAGCGGACCTGTACGAGAAAAAGCTTGATATGGCATGCGAGTTTCTCGCCAAAGGAATAGAAGGGGCGCAGCAGCTTGGCAGTAAGAAACGGAGGCGAGAGGCATGGGAAACGTACCAGGCAATGAAGCAGCGCTATCCAGATGAAAAGCGACTCGAACAGATTGCCGACCTCTTTGTCGCAACAAGTCACTAAAATCACGCGATCATGAATATTTAGAGGGAGAAGACGACCATTGAACCAGAAAACGATCGTCATCACTGGAAGTACCAAGGGGATTGGAAAAGGCATTGCGCTCTATTTGGCAAGGCAACACCATCGAGTCGTGCTCAACTATGCGATGGATGATGTGCAAGCACAGGAAACCTTGCGCCAATTCCAACAAGAGCAGCTCCAGGTCCTCTTAGTCAAAGCCGATATTGCCCACCGCGCAGAGGTCGGGCACTTACTTCAAGCAACGCTTCATCATTTTGGGCGTGTGGACGTCCTGGTGAATAATGCGGCACGTGTTCGCGATAAGCCCCTGCTCGAAATGACCGAAGATGAATGGGATACCGTGGTCAACACGAATATGAAGGGAACCTTCCTGTGCTCACAACTGATTGCTTCCCACATGCTTCAGCAGGAGCAGGGAGGGTGCATCATCAATATTGGCGCATCGACAGGAATACGAGCACGCAAAAATGGTGTGAATACCTGTGCATCGAAAGCTGGCATCCATTTGATCACCCAAAGCCTGGCGTTAGAATTAGGACCAAAGATACGTGCCTTGACGGTTGTCCCTGGCTTGACCCGAACAGAAGAAGTTGCACATCGTTTCCGTTTAGATGATCCTGACGTCCTTCGCTCGCGCATAGAAACAATTCCGTTGCAACGAATTGGTACACCTGATGATATTGCCAAGGTGGTTGCGTGGCTTATTTCAGACGACGCTCAGTGGATCAATGGACAAAAAATCTTTGCTGATGGCGGGCAATACATGTGGTAATTGGGTCATTCTTATACGAAAGATATGCATATGGAATGATGAGGAATCAAAAGAGGGTGTAATATGGGAGCACAAAAGAAAAGCGCACGCAAACAATTGGCTCCAGGGGCCTTTCCGAATCGTTTGGATCAATTAATACGACATAGAGGCTTGCAGAAAGCCAGCTTTGCCCAAGCCCTTGGGATTAGCAATACGACGCTCTCATATTATGTGACAGGCCGCCGGGCCGTACCTCATGATCTACGGGCCAAATGTGCTGAACTGCTACAGCGCCCAGTTGATGAGATTTTCCCGCTTACATATGAATTCATTGATAATGAATTGAGAAATGGTCAGCAAGAGAATGAGGTTTCCCCTTGGGAAACTTCAGGACTCCAACCTTCTCTCACTGAACCGGCAAAATACGCCAGTACCTCCTCTGCTTCGGCTGTACATCCTTTTTTGGAAACACAAATACCGGAGACACGACAATCGTTCCTCGAACTCAAAGATTCTCTTATAGAAACATCACCAGATATGCTAGAGCATTTCGAGGAGATGACAACGCTTTGTCGGCGTCTCAGTGAAGGAAGCGAACTTAAAACGGCTGAGCGTACCCTTTGGTCGTATCTTCCAAGAGTCGATGCAATTGCAAAGCTTTCCTTTACTCATCAACAAAAAGCTGCAAGCGTTGCCTCACAAAGCTATCTCCTTGCAGCATCGCTCGCAGGCCACCGCAATGACCTACAAGCACGATACCAGTTGAGTGAGCAGGCGTTACTTTATGGGAAACTCGCTCATGACTTTGATCTTCAAATTGCAGCACTGAGGCAATTTGCGGTGACATTTGATTATCTGGGATATCCTGAGAAGGTCTTACAAGTCTATCAACTCACTCTTCCTCACCTTCACAAAGCATCTCCACTTCTACGTGCGTGTATTTATGCCGATATGTCTGGTTCCTATACCCAGCTTCACCAACAACAGGAAGCGCATACATTTTTAAATATGGCTTATGACCATTTCCCAGAAAATACACATAATGAACCAGGCTATGTGAGTACTATTTGCAGATACTCGACGCTTATTCTATGTGAAGGGTTACATCATCTAGCCTTTGAACAAGCGCGAAATGCTGAAAGAAGCTTCGAGAAAATTGATGGGTTACATCCGAAGATCCCTGTGCCCGAGCGTATTCGCATCGATGTTTTAAATTGCCAGGTAGAAGCATTTATGGCTTCCATGAATCTTGAAGCTGCTTGTTTTTATCTCGAATCCGCAGTCGAAGCGTCCTTGTCTATTGGAAGTGAGCGGCGATTTCAAGAGGCGTACTCAGTATTTCAACAAATGCAAGCGACCTGGGGGCATGAGCGACGTGTGCAATCTCTAACCGATCTCTTTCGACGCTAGATAATGCCCAATCTTCTCGATGAGTGGTTCAATGGCTTCCCTATGCTCTCTTTGGAAAAAGGGAAATAAGAGATGAGCTGTTTCCTGAAACAAATGAAGAGATGCAATACTTCTCTGTACAAGCGAAGGGGCTACATCAGAGTGTATGCCAAGTGCTATCTGATGGTAATGCGTCCAGGTTGAGTGTTGTCCTGCCGCCTCTTGAGCTTGATGAAAGTAGGTATTACCACTTTTGATCAAGAGACCTCGTTGGACAACAAAAGCCTCAGTGACAGCAGGAAGCAGGTCCAGCGTCAACACATCCGCAAGCAAAAGCGCATCCTGCATATGAAGTGCTTTGAGTGATTTCAATACAATTTCCGTCTGCTCCATCATCACTTGTCCTGCATACTCATTGGCTGCTGCTTGCAATGGTTCCCAGCGAAATTGTTGCACGTCCCGTTGAAATTCACGAAATGCATCATCTTTTTCTAAGAGAATACGAGCTTCTTGGATGCCTGGTACAGCAAAGATAGCTTCTTCAGGCCGTTGAATACGTTCTCTGTAGGATGCAATCGACCATGTAGAGATACTTACTGCGTAGCCTTCTCGCCAAATATAGTATTTAGGCGGCAATACCTTGACCGTATCTTGGGTGATGATTGTAAGATCAACGTCGCTGTATGGAGGAAAGGCATCGCCTCTTACATAACTTCCACGTAAAATGATCGCTCGAACCGTCTCCTTATCAAGTTCAGCTACAAGTCTTGTAAGGAAATCTTCCGAAAGATAATTGTAAGAGACTGATTGATGTGTCACCTATTTCTCTCCTGCTTGAAGGGTTAGAGTGCTTCATCTATCAAATACAGCATCATCTGAATCATACGTCACAATTCACAGCAGTCTTTCTTATCTTATGACATATTTATCAAAATGGGTAGAACACATATTACAAACAATTCAGGGTCTTTGAGATCACCTATAACTTCATTCGACCTGGCCACAAGTTATGAGGGCGAACTCAACCATTTCTCGTTGAGTTGCAAAAGGGTCAAAACGATCTCTTCTCTACTTTTCAGGATCATATTTAATTTTATGCTTATATATCTTTCGGCTTTGGCGGAAGGCATCGAGGAGCGTTTCAGGAGCAAGGCCAAGTGAAAAGGCAAAGAGCTGACAGACCGAAGACCAGCTCTGGTCAGAGCTTTGGGTGATCAGCAGCAACACGCCATCCATATCAAACAACATTGCCTCGGGAAAGGCATTGGTGGGTCGTTTCATATCGAAAGTATAGCATATTTCCATGAAATTCACCTTTCGACACGCCAATTTGTATATTTCCCAATAGAATCACGTCGAGTTTTCAGTCTGCTGTAGAAAGTTGTACCTGCTAACCAACATTTGTACGCCCCCTGCGAACTTGTAGTTTCCTCCCTTGACATAAGAGCCAGATTTGCGTTTGCAATGCCTGCGCAATGTGCTTGCGGTGGTGCAAGGGAGTCCTGGTAAAGAGCGGGCATGACCTGCGATGTCCTCACCTCACACCAACGATGCAGCATTTAGCGATTGATCCTCTTCCCAAGCCTTCCATTCGATGGAAGTGTGCAACCGTTCTCCGAAACTTACCCAAACATGGACGAGCCATATTTCGTGTTCGGTTCCTGCTTCAGTGCAGACAGCAAGCCTTTCGCTCGTCTAACACCTGCTCCACAGGCGTCACTTCCCGCAGAACGTGCGGTACGCTGTTTTCATCAGGCCAACGCCACCAAATTCCTGGCGGCGTTCAAGTCTCGATCCAGTGTACTTCCGCAATCCATGCAGGCAAAGATCCGATCAGAAAGCCTCAGTTCCTCATTGACCCATCCACAACACGAACAGGTTTTTGAGGAAGGTTCCCAACGGGAGGCCAGAACCACCTTGATCCCTGCTTGCTCTGCTTTGTAGAGGATCTGCCGCTTGAACTCATACATCCCCACATCGGCAATCGCTCGGGCTAACCTGCGGTTCTTGAGCATACCTGCAATGTGTAGATCTTCTAGGACGATCACACGCGGCCTCTCTTGATCGGGCGCGGGTTCTCGCCACGATCTGTGCGGTCGCTTGGTGCAAGGCGTTCTGGCGAACATGGGCGATACGGGCGTGCATCCGAGCAAGTCGCATGCGTGCTTTCTTGCGATTGGCACTCCCTTTGGGCTTGCGGCTGTGGCGTCGCGACGTGCGCTTTAACGCCGTGATCTTCTTGCGTAGCGCCTTGAGATTCTCGAAGGTACGTCCATCTGAGAGAGTTGCCAGTCGTTTGATTCCCAGATCCACTCCAATGACGTCACCTGTGGCTGGCTGGGGTGCTTTCGCTTGCTCGTGGACACAGATGGAGACAAACCATCTGCCTGCTTGCTCATGGATGGTGGCACTGCTGATCTTGCCATTGAGAGGGAAATAGCCGTGCTCTTTGAGTCGGAGCCTTCCCAACCGAGGCAACTGGATGGCATCAGGAAACACCCGAATGCTCCCGGTGAAGCGAGCGCCACCGATGGCTTTCTTCCGGCTTTTGTAGCGGGGATAGCCACACTTTCCTTTCCAGGTGCCCTCTTTCTTGAGCCGGCACTTGCGAAAGAAGTGCTTGAAGGCGGTATCCAGATCGCGCAACCCCTCCTGAAAGGCGCATTTGCTGACCTCGCGCATCCAAGGCTGGGAGGGTTTGAGGGCATTGATCTCGCGATGCAGATCGATGGCGGTGGGCGTTTTCTGCCCAGCTTTGTAGGCCTCTTGTTTGCGGCGAAGGCCATAATTGTACGCCCAGCGAGCGGCTCCGGCATGTTTGCGACAAAGTGTCTGTTGCGCGTTATTGAGATCAAGTTCTCCTCGGTAGCCACGTACCATCTTCTGCTCTTCTTCCTCTGCGATGAATGTAGAACAAATATACCACAAAGTCGCTGCTGTTTCAAGGGAAGGTATGTCCATGTTTGCTCTTTTTTGTCCATATTCTTGAAAACAAATTATACCCCTGGCTTGGTCTTACTATCAGTTCTCCTTAAAAGCTGCACAAACAGCCTCTAATCATGATCTTTGGGCGGTTGGCATCGGGCGCATGATGTTTGCTGTTGCTCTACTGGAAGCGGCCCCAACAAGCACTTCCACTCCTACAAGAGGTTCATCAATTGACGATTCAACACACATGCACCATTTGTTGGCTTGCCGTAGTGGAAGCAGAGGTCTATGCAGCACTTGGGAATCAGGACGCCTGCGAAAAATCACTTACAACCGCAAAGACCCTCTTAAAGAAGAAGGTTCTGGGTGAAGATCGCTATGCAACCGGACTAAGTGCCTCGCGCATAGCGGGATACGAAGGGGCTTGTTATGTACGGCTCTACCAACCACGTCGTGCGCTCCTTGCTTTACAGCAAGCGCTTTCTCAGCTTGATGCACAGGCATTGCGTCAGCAATCTACTCTTTTGACTGATATGGGTATTGCCTATGCTCAACAAGGGAATATCTAAAAAGCGTATGATTTGGCAAGTCGGGCATTTTCGATCACACAACAGACGAAATCACGATCAGTCTTAGATCGCGTTCATATGATCTGTACAGAACTGGAGGCCCAGAAGGCTACGAACGCAGCACACGATCTAGACCAATACGTGAACACCACTCTCACCCTCATAACTATGTAAGGAGAGCGTATGATAGAAAAATCAACAAGTCGTTTGCAGGTCCTCTATCTTATGGTCTGCACAGCTCCTCCTGCACAGCAAACCCTCCATGTTGTCATCCCACTTCAAGAAGCGGGATGGGATGTGTGTGTGCTTGCGACGCCTCAAGCTAGCCGCTAGATTGATCAATCAGCTTTAGAAGATGCAACAGGGTATATTGTGCGAACAGACTATAAATTACCAGGAGAGGCTGATCCTCTTCCCAAAGCCGATGCTATATTGGTTATGCCTGCCACCTTCAATACGATCAATAAGTGGGCACAAGGTATTGGCGATACGCTGGCCGCAAATATCTTGTGTGAAGCCCTTGGGAGAGGGACGCCGCCAATTGTTGCAGTTCCTTGTCTCAAAATGGATCTGGTACGCCATCCAGCCTTCAAGAAAAATCTTGCGCTTCTCCGTGAGTACGGAATTCATGTCCTGCATGAACCAAAAAAGCCCCCTTCTCCGCTGATGGTTCCTTGGGAGAAAATATTTGAGACACTTTGCACTCTCACACCAGACACAGCAGGATGACTTTCTGTTATCATTCTGTTGTCTTCTGCGGCTTTGCTCATCATTACACCATATGCGCTTCAACGGCGTTGGAACCAAGAATCGTTTTGAGGGTTCTATGCTGCTGTGGGATAGAATTCTCCAGACTGTTGTAGAACATGAAGCACACCTATCACTTCCCGTTTGCTACCAGGATTTTGTAAGTTCTAAAGGTGATATATTACATAGACAACTATTTCTTTTCACATTACTATGATCTCGACATGCAAATATTTAATCACACTCTCTATTAGAGACTCCAAAAGCAGGTTATTCCTGTAGCAAGGTCACTTTAGAGTAGAGTTGCAAAGAAAATTGACATAATCATGTATTGCTCTATTAGGTAGGCTTAATTTTGGTGACGTAGCTCTCCTTCTGCTTCTAAAGCTCTCATCAGCATTCCTGACATAAAATTGATTTCCATGCGTTCGCGACACTTGTTGCTAGCAGAATTCTGCTGTTTGAAAAGTCAAAATAGCAGAGTGAGTGCGAACAGAACCCACCTCCGAGAATAAGAAGCGAAGATTCATGAGAAGAGAACGGAAGATATATGTGGAAAAACAACAAAACACAAAAGCGTACAACTTATCGTTGCTCTTTCTGCGGTCATAGTCAAGAACATGTGAAGCGCTTGATTGCAGGGCCTGGTGGTGTCTATATCTGCAATGAATGCATAGACATGAGTCGAAAGATCGTTCTAAAAGAGGAGACAACACATAGTTGCTTCTTCTGTAATAAGGAGCAGAGTCAAGTGAAGCGTTTGATAGAGGCACCCAATGGCGCCTTTATCTGCAATGAATGTGTCGAGAGATGTCGAGAGATCCTTATAGAGGAGGAGCGAGACTATCACTGCTCCTTCTGCAACAAGGAACAAGATCAAGTTCTGCGCCTCATAGCCGCGCCCGGAGGAGTATACATTTGTGACGAATGCATCTATCTTTGTCGGGAGATCATTGACGAGGTGAGAGGAAAAACGCCTCCAGTCGCAAAGCATGAGGATGTGGAACGATTGTCAAAACATGCTCTCTTAATATATGAACAGCAGTTGGGAGCTACGCATCCCGACACTGCTTCGGCACTTACAAACTTGGCAATTCTCCACTGGTGCAAGGGGGAGTATGGAGAAGCCGAACCGTTGCTCCAACGTGCCCTCTCGATTCATGAACAACCATTGGAGTCCCCATATCCTCGTCTAACGATCAGCCTACATCGTCTGGCAGTTCTCTATCAAATACAGAGAAAGTACAAGGAGGCGGAGCCACTCCTGCAACGTGCGCTCTCCATTACTGAAAAGCAATTGGGAGCCACGCATCTCGATACGATGGAGCGTCTTAATGACTTGGTAGGACTCTACCGAACACAGCAAAAATATGAAGAAGCGGAGCCACTCCTGCAACGTGCGCTCTCCATTACTGAAAAGCAATTGGGAGCCACGCATCTCGATACCGCTCGTAGCTTGCATAATCTTGCAGAACTCTACCATGACCAGGAGCGATACAAAGAGGCGGAACCGTTATACTATCGTGCCCTGGCTATTCGTGAGCAGCTATTAGGAGCCTCGCATCTTGATACGGCGGTCAGCCTCAATAACCTTGCAGAACTCTACTGTGATCAGGAGCGATACAAAGAAGCGGAGCCATTATATCAGCGTGCCCTGACTATCCGTGAGCAGCTATTAGGGGCTACACATCTCGACACAGCTTGTAGCATCAATAACCTTGCAGAACTTTACCGTGACCAAAAGCAATATGAGGAGGCAGAACCGCTGCTCCAGCGTGCACTGGCTATTCGTGAGCAACTATTGGGAGCTTCGCATCCTGATACAGCAGATAGCCTCGATAACCTTGCAGAACTCTACCATGACCAGGAGCGATACAAAGAAGCGGAGCCATTGTATCAGCGTGCTCTCTCGATCTATGAGCAGCAATTGGGGATCACCCATACTGATACCACTCGCAATATGAATAATTTAGCCCAACTTTACCGTGACCAGAAGCGATACGAGGAAGCAGAGCCACTGCTCCAGCGGACTCTCTTGATTGCTGAGCAGCAATTGGGAGTTTCGCACCCCGACACAGCGGATCGCTTGAACAATTTAGCTGGACTTTACCATGACCAGAGGCGATACAAGGAGGCAGAACCGTTATACCAGCGTGCACTCTCAATCTATGAGCAGCAGTTAGAGGGCACAGATCCCATGCCCCAAAAGATGCGCACGAATTATGCGTCCTTACTACAAGCAATGGGGCGTGATGAGGAAGCAAAGAATTTGGAAGAAGATTCGTGATCTTTTTCTCATGGCAAGCATTTGCGACAACCCTCACCCCTATGAAGAGGAACACTACCTTCCCTACCGCAAACTGGATTTGGAACGCCATCCAGTCTTCAAGAAGAACATCGCGCAGCTGTGCAATGGCTATGATTCATGTCCTCTAGGGACCATAGCCCTCTCCAGTTGTAGTTCCGTGGGAGGATGTTTGTGAGACTCCTCTGCTTGATCATAGAGAAACAGCAGGATGATTTTCCGTTGTCATCCTGCTGTTTCCCTGGCTTTGTTCATCACTCCATCACGTGAACCTCAACCGTGTGCGGGCCAAGAATGGTTTCAAGAGTTGTATGCAATTGCGGAGTATACTTCACGGTATTCTCGCTTGGGGTCAGGCGTACCTCCCACTCACCACTGGTCACGAGAATGTCGTATTGGTCACGCCCTGGATGGGCCTGGAGACATTGACGAAGTTCCTGTACTTTCATAATGTCATTCGAGACAGACACCTCATCGGTTCCACTCCGAACAATGGTGAGCCAGAGGTGATGCCGCTCGCGGTTCATTTCCTCTTCCAGCGCCTGCACGGGCATGATGCTACTACAGAGCAAGTTGGGCTCGTCATTGCGGATCTGGACCTCTCCTCGTAGGATCACTACCGCCTCTTCCACCCACTGCTCTCCGGTCTCTTTGTAGATTCTGGGAAAGACTGTCACCGCCATAGCCCCGTACATATCTTCCAGGTGAGCCATGCACATCGGATCCCCTTTCTTCGTGGTGATGCGATGAACCTCTTTGAGCATCCCTCCCAGAACAACCTGCTGCTTTTCCAGTTCTGCGGTCACATCCGCAATGGGCTGCACTCCTTGCTCCTGGAAAAGGTCCGTTAAGTAGGAGAGAGGGTGGCGAGAAAGATAGATCCCGGTCAGTTCTTTTTCCCATTCAAGCAGTTGCTTGCGTGAGATGGACGGTGCGTCATCCGAGAGACGGAAGGCGAGTGTGGTTGTCGTCTCATCGTCGCCAAAGAGGCTGATGAGCCCGCGCTCTTTCGCGGCGCGCTCGCTCTTGCCGTATTGCATCGCTCGTTCCACAGAGGCCAGCAAAACCTGTCGTTGTCCATCGGCGAAGCTATCCAGAGCACCTACTTTGATGAGCGTTTCCAGTGCCCCTTTGGCAAGCAAACGTGCGTCCACGCGTATGCACACATCAGCCAGTGAGGTAAAGGGGCCACCCTCCTCGCGTGCCGCAAGAAGCGCATCAATGGGACCATTGCCGATGCCTTTGATGGCAAGCAACCCAAAGCGCACGGCTTCGCCTTCCACAGTAAAGCCCTTGGCGCTCGCGTTAATGTCGGGGCCACGAACCTCGACTCCCAGACGCTTACACTCAGCGACTGCGCTGGCAATTTTCTTCGCATCGGCGGCTTCCGCTGTCATCGTTGCCGCCATAAACTCGGCGGGATAGTTGGCTTTGAGATAGGCACAATAGAACGCAACCACAGCATAACTCGCGGCGTGTGGCTTGTTAAACCCGTAGCCGCCAAAGGGTTCAATGAGCGTAAAGAGTTCTTCGGCACGCTCTGGTCGCATCCCATTGTGGATACAGCCCTGGATGAAATCCTGGCGGTAGCCTGCGACTTCCTCCACTTTCTTTTTACTGAGGGCCTTGCGAAATTTGTGCGCCTTGCCCCAGGAGAAGCCTGCGATATTGACGGCAATAAAAAGCACCTGATCTTGATACACAATGATGCCGTAGGACTCGTCGAGCCAGGTTGAGAGGCGGGGGTCAAGATACGCTACCTTCTTACGCCCGTGCTTGGCATCAATAAAATCGGGAATACTTTCCATCGGACCCGGACGATAGAGCGCGACCATTGCCGTGAGATCTTCGATACGGTTGGGGACCAGTTGCCTGACATATTCGCGCATCTTGGCTCCCTCCAACTGGAAGATTCCCGTCGTTTCGCCTGCCGCCAGGAGCGCAAACGCATTGGCACGCCGCTTATCCTGCTGTCTGTCGCCAGTCTCATCGAGTGGAATACTTTCCAGGTCGATATCTTCCCCTCGGCTCTGCTTGATGAACTGGATCGTGGTATCAAGGATGGTCAGGTTGGAAAGCCCCAGAAAATCAAACTTGATCAGCCCCAGTTCTTCTAGATGACGTTGTTCATATTGCGTGATGCGCAACTGGGTTGGGTCTTTGGCATCCTTCACCCGCAGGGGCACGAAGCGCTCTAAGGGTTCGTTGCCAATGATCACGCCTGCGGGATGGACCCCGGTGGATCGCACCGCTCCCTCTAGTGCTAATGCCTGATCGAGGATCTCACGAGCGGGTGACTGTGAATCATAGAGCAGCTGTAACTCGTTGACCTCAGCGAGGGAACTGCGCAGTGTGACCTTGGGTCCGGTTGGGATCAAGCGACTGATACGTTCACCAAGCTCCTGTTGGCCCAACACACGCGCCACATCCTTGACCGAATTCTTAGCTGCCATGGTATTGAAGGTCACCAATTGCGCCACACACTCATAGCCATATTTGTCCGCCACATAGCGAATCACCTCATCTCTTCGGTTATCCTGAAAATCCATGTCGATATCGGGCATGTCCTCACGTTCAGGGGTGAAGAAGCGTTCAAACGGCAACTGATACCGCAGGGGATCGACATTGGTAATGCCAAGCACATACGCGAGGAGACACCCTGCCGCTGATCCTCTTGCCGAACAGCGAATGTGATTCGAGCGAGCGAAATTCACAAAATCCCACTCAATCAGGAAATAATCAACAAAGCCCTTGTCCGCGATGACGCGAAACTCATAGTCCAGTTGGCGCTGCACCTGCTCCGTGAGCTCGCCATAGAGTCGTTTGGCACCTGTCACCGCCAAGGCGTAAAGGTAATCATCTGGCGTCGCATATTCAGGGGGCACCGGAAAATAGTGGGGCAATGATGCCTTCACGGAGAGCGGATTGACAGAGCACTGCTCCGCCAGGCGCACCGTATTGGTCAGCGCGTCCGGCAATTCGGGGAAGAGTCCAAGCATCTGCTGCGGGCTCCGCAAGTAATACTCATAGCTATCAAAGTGAAAATGCTTGCCTACCAGTCTGCTGGCCGTTTGCACGCAGAGGAGCACTTCATGGACATTGGCATCGCGCTCATCGACATAATGGAGGTCATTGGTCGCGAGGAGGGGTATACCCAGTTCTTTGCTCATGCGATAGAGCTGCTGATTGACTCTGGGCTGTGGTGAGGGGCCATGCTCATCGACGCCATGATGCTCTTGAATTTCCAGATAATAGTGCTCGGGTCCCAGCACCTCCTGATACCAGCGCGCCACCGTACACGCCTGCTCATACTGGTCTTTGACCAGCAGTTGGGGAATCTCTCCTCCCAAACAGGACGAGGTAGCAATGATCCCCTCGCTGTACGTCGCAAGCAGGTCCTTGTCAATCCGAGGCTTGTTGGCCCGCATCCCTTCCGTATTGGCAATGGTCGTCAACTTCAAGAGGTTGCGGTATCCCGTCTCGTTTTTGGCAAGCAGCAATAAATGGGTGTAATCGTCACCACGCTTCTTGCTATGATCATGGATCTGCTCGGTTAAATAGGCTTCGACCCCAAGTACAGGATTGATGCCTTCGGCTCGGCAGATTTTATAAAAGTCCAGGGCTCCATAGAGCGTGCCATGATCGGTAATCGCCAGATGGTGCATGCCCTGCTCTTTCGCCCGCCGGGCGAGCGTTTTCACCCGACTCAGTCCATCCAGGAGCGAATATTCTGTATGAACGTGAAGATGCGCAAATTCCACTGTTTTCGTCACTTCCTCGTTTCCTCCTTGCTCATCGATTCTTCTCTAGTGTAGAGCATGGAGAGAGCGTTTCTCCTGCCCTGTGTCTTGTCAATAGGAATCATGTCATTGACCCTGCTCAGACTGGGATGGGATATGTCTTGTCTTGTGAGCGGCAGAGCCTGGGCGTTTGTGAATCGCTTCCAGGCTCTGCCGCCAAAGCGCGACGACCTGCTTCTCATGCGAGGGCGAGACTGGGAGGAGACGGTTGTGTTGCATATGAGCCAGGCTCCCAATCACCGCCTCTTTGGGTTGCCAGAGCGCCCCGCGTGCGAGCAGGGCATCAAGAAGGGGTCGCACGACCTCCACGACGGCGTCTTGTGGCGCAAGCAGCGAGAGCAGGTGCTCACGTTGAAGCCACAAGGGGTCGGTCGAGTGCATGCGCCAGGGGACCAACAATTCGAGCAATTGAGCACGATGGGTCCGAAAGACCTCTCCCGCTTCATACGGCTCGGTACGTTGCCGGGCATAATGCAGACGGGCCTCCAGATCATAGCCCCAGGTAGCAAAGAGGTGATCGAGGCAGATCACCGCCACCACAATGGGGTCCAGAGTGAGCATCTTGCTGGTCAGCACATCGAGGAGGGATAGCATAGCATCGCTATTGACGGAAAAGAACCGCTCGATATGCTCAATGGCCTCTGGCCCACCATACCGCTCAATCTCCCGCTCGTATGAGGCAACCTGAACATCAGTGAGAAACCCTTCAGAGAGGAGTTCCCGGACCCAGGCCAGCACTGGTAGGAAGAGCTGCTCTGGAGCCCGTCCTTCTCCCAGATGCAAGCGGAGACGCAGATGCGGTTCAGGATCAGCATAGCGCACGTAGAACCACTGGTCACAGCGCCCTTGCGCTCTCAGCGACGCGATAAGTGGAGCGATTCGCTCACGCAAGATAAGATCATGGAACGAGAAAGCCGCATACAGCTTCAACGAGATCCATGCCTCCCCTGGCAAAATGAGTCGTTCAGAGCGGGATGGAACTGGATGACGAGGATGCTGTTCTTTGCAGTTCGTTGCGGTGCGCTCTTCTCCGGGCTGCCGAAGCTGCACTGGCACGACCAGTTCCGCCACATAGGGAGCCCCCTGGGTATCATGCAACCAGAGATGAGACAGGTCAGGCAGCATTTCCTGAAGCTGGACTTTCTTGCTTCGCTTCTGACGGTGTTTCATTTCCTCAAACAGCTCATGGGCCATCAGCGGGCTTTCAAGATCAAGCAGGAGACGCTGATCAAGGTGCGTCATCCAGACATATCGTGGCACCTGCCACTTCGTCCGCCAGCGTTGCAGCGCGGCAAACCGATCATCTTCGTTTGTGCCATCCATGTCCCCAGAGCACAGATCGGTCCACTGAACCTGCCACTGGGCGAGGCTGAAGGTAATATCCCTATACGTCAACCGAGGAAGAAAGGGGGCTTCGCTCAGCGTCTCCCAATCGAAACTACTGGGAGAGGGTGAGCCATCCCAGGCCACATCTAACAGAAAGCGGCACACATTGGGCGCATAGCGGGTATTGAGCATGTTATGCTGAAACACTTTGATGTCCTTCCCCAGTCGCAAGGAACGTACATAGAACCGTTGTTGGCGTACCCCCACCACCAGATCATCCAATGCAATAACCTGCTCTGGCGGCAAGGAAGGCGAGGTATTCACCACGATCTCGTGCGTGTGGAGGGGCTGATGTAACGCCACATTGGCACAGCGCCCATCCATGGGGAGATAGTTGAGATCGACAAAGAGGACATCAGGATACATGGCCTCTTCCGCACGCAACGAGGAGCGCAGGTGCGCGAGCCCCTCTGCTCCTAAGAGGTCCACAAAGCGTCCCATGGTGCGCCCTCCAAAGGTGACCATGGGTACAACCACGCGCTCCCAGGTCCCTTCATCAAGCGCGGCTTTGGAAGTGGCTTGCACCTGGAGAAAGACCTCCAACGATGGGGGAGCTGGATGCTGTGGGCTCGCGGACCAGCGAGCCAGGCGTGCCAGTTGTTCATCTGTGAGCTGGACTTCCAGGGTGTGGGCCTGGACCGCCTGGACCAACAATGCACAGAGCAGACGAATGCGTGCCGCATCATAGGGCATTGGTGGCGCTGGGAGCAGTGGGGCCTCCCTAGATGGTTGACCATAGGTGGGAGGCGCACCCAGGCCGTGTTCGTCACTCAACAATTGCAGGAGGGGAACTTCTGCCGTGCCATATTTCCGGACAAAGGCCGCTCGATAGGCGGCAAGCACAGGACTTCCTTGGGGCCAGGGGCTCACCCGAAGCAAGAGCTCGGCAGCCTGGGCCGCAACGCGAGCAAGGCGCTGTGAGAGGACCGGGGTCTGCACCGCAAGCGCTGCATCTACCTGAAATGCCTGCTGCTGATACGTTTGGAAGATGCGCCGTTGCCACGCAAGAAGTTCAGATTGATGCTCAATCAGCGTTGTCAGCCCCCCTGTATTCATCTGTTCTGCAAACGCCAATGCGCCCTCCACCTCAGCGTGCATGCGTGTGGTGTATGGGAGCGATGTCAGGCACTGGAGCCAGTCTCGCGCGGGTTCGGGTGTCGTCAAGGGTGGACGTGGCAGGAGAAGCACATGTGAAGACCACAATTGCGCAAGGAGCTGAGAGATGGAGGCTTCTGGAAGCTGGGGAAAGTCGTGGCACAAATGAGCAACAAGCTGTTCATAGGCGATGGGCTGGCGGGTCAACTCCAGAAGACGCAACACAAAGGGATTTGTCCGGAAAGAGACGCGGCTATTGTGCTCTTCCCCGGAAATATTGGCGCACGATGTAATCACTCTCGGACCCACCACGACAGTGGTTGTATTGACGAGGACCTGCATGTGGGGAAGCAAAGAGAGGTCTTGTTCGAGCAGGCGAATCATGGAAAAGAGCCATCCGGTATCGGGACGCAGGCGAATGTGCTTCACCACTGGTTGCGCTATCACCAGTTGCGAGTGTTCGCCAAAGGTGCCAAGGGCGATCCCCGCGAACAAGCCAAAGGGGGTGGAGCGGGTGGAACCGCGAATGCCATAGCGCAACAGCCGTGAAAGGGTCCGCTGGGTCCGTCGTGTCAGAGTGGACAGGGTGGAGGGCAAGCGAGCCAGCCCATCGTAGAGGTCCAGACTTGCCGTCACCAGCGCAACCTGGAGGGATGGACTCTGCTGAAATAGCTCGTAAAGGGCCGTATAGCCTGTGTGCCGTTGTTGCGCACAAGAGCGGGTTTCATGTTCCTCACTCTGTGCAAGATGTGAAAACAGGCGCGTTGAGAACAATGGTGCCCGCACGAGAAAGTATCCTGCATCCTGATACAAGGGCGCGCCCTTCCCTCCTGTATCGTTCTCCATTTCAGTCTGCTGGGTCGCTGACCGTTCTGTCTTCTTCTGTGATGCTTTCATGTCACCGTGGACCTCCTTCTTTTTTTCATGAGTGGTCGTGCATGTATTAAATGAGAAGGAGCGCACGTGCCCATTGGGGCTCGCATGGCGAACACGCTGCCAACAACGCGAGCGCGGTTCCTGTTGCTCCAAGCATGAGCCCCAGGGCATCGATATGTGCTCCTGACAAGGGAAAGCGAAACCCAAAGGGGGCTGTTGGTTCAAAGCCAGAGAGCATCTGACGCGTTAACAGCGCGATTTCCTCCCGCAAGGAGGGGAGATGGGTCTCCTGGTAAAAAAGCGTCGCCTGAAGCAAGAAACCAGCCTTGCCGTGGCAGAGCGAGAGGGACGCAATCTGCCGGGTCTCTTCGGGGCGGCGCATCACTCCTTCCATGGCTAAGAGAGCCTGCGCTTGTAGCTCCTGCTCCTCAAGGGCATGACCCGCCAGCCAGCACGCACGCGCAATACCTGGCGTTCCATAACACCATGCGGTTCGCGCTGGAGGAAGGCGTTGCACCTCTTCGAGAGGAAGATCAAGGGGGATGACCGCAGGCCAATCTATGCCCCATGGCATCTCTAGCCTATGCTGAAACAGCCAGGAAGACAGGCAACGAATCGCGTCTTCCTGATGAGGCATGCTCCAACCAGCAAGGCGCGCCAGCGAGAGAGCCGCCAGCGGACCCGCAATCCCATGTGCCAGCCCACAATTGATGATTGGCGTCTCCTGATACCGTGCTACCTGTGCAGGAAAGTAGGATGCAGGAACTGCCCATCCAGCCTCACGTTGTGGATCATGAGGAGCCACAAAAGCCACCAGGCGGCTTGCAGCGACCTCGCAAGCCCTGGGTATCAGATCATCCTCATCTGAATGAGGCAGGAGCAACGCGCCAAGGAGGCCAGAGACCCCCATCACGTCGTAGGCAAGCGGCGTTGGAAACTGCTGACGCGTATCCACGAGCTGCTGCGCCACCCTGGTTTGCAACGTGAGCCGCGCGCGTTGAGAGGAGGCATCTACCTGCTCAAAGCAGAAGAGGAAGACGCACCACTGACTCAGGTCTCGTAGGGAAATCGACGATTGACGTTCACATGCCTCTCGGGCCAGCAGAGCATAACGCAGGGCACAATCAAACCAGCATTGCTCCCTGGTGATGCGCGCCAAGAAGAGAAAAAAGAGCGCCAGGCCGGGAAGCCCTGAAAACAGCGTGGCGGCAGACCAGTGATTTTTGGGCTGTGATGTGACATGGGTCTGGACCACAGCAGGGTCAGCCAACCGCTCCGCCAGCACCAGCAGCACTTCCATGACCTGCTGCTGAAGTGCATGGTCAAGTGAGAGCTCCCAGGTAGACGTGATGAAACCAGCAAGCAAGGATTGCTCCATATATCTCTCCAAAGAGAGGACTCCTGCTGGAGATCGTCAGCAGGAGCCCGAGTACCTTGAACCCCCTATGGGTCTGCGTCGTTACCTGTTGGAAGGGCAGGCTAACATGCGTCAGCCCCATCACACGTAGAATCTGTTTTGCAGGTGAGATAATCTGAACGGTAGGGGCGCTCCCCCTGGATGACAGGGGATGTGGTAACGCACAGATCAAGATCGGTAAACGCCTGATGGGAAGGGACAAACGTGTGCTGCGTGCCTATTTCTAAAGGCGCAAGGGAAGAAGGAGAAGACGAACTGGAGGGAAGAACCATCTGAGACATCGAGACACTTCCTTTTCATGAACAGGTGACAGATCCCACACAGCGTAGGACCTGCAACTGAGTGTACCGGAAGTGATCTGGAATGCCAAAAAAAATCAAACTCCTTTTTCACTGTTTTTACACACTTTTCACACATTTTTTTGTAGGAGAAGAGGCAGCAATTAATGCACTCTTCTCCTTGCGGTTTCTCTCAGCCTTTCCCAACTGCTAGCAGAAGGCGCTTTTGCTGACGCTGCTGCACCAGGCAAACGAATGCACCTGCTGAGGTGTGTGGGCATCACGCCAGTAGACCCCTTCGCGCAGGTGCGCATAGGGATCAAAACTTGCCGGGATCACTTGTGTGAACATGGCAGATGAAGAGGGGACAGCCTGAGTGACCACTGACTCAGTGCTTGCCTGGACTGCTGATCGCGTAGACAGTGCGTTTCCTGCCAGGAGCAACACACAGGCAAGGAACAGAACCATCCCTGCCATTCGTAATCCCGTCACGAGAGAGGTGCATCGAAGTGATTGAGGCATGCGAAGGTCTCCTTCTTTCACGATGAAAACATATCGTTCGTTGACGATCCTTCTGGTGGCATGAGGTAGAGCGGAGCTTCAAGTCCACCAGAGCATCGCACGTTTGTTAGTGTACGTGAGCCTGCTGCTTCCTCGGAAGCCTTCGACGACCCAAATGTTGAAGAAGACGCCTGTCTGTGCGCTAAGAGGGGAGCACCACGAAGCCCTCCTGCTCCAGTGCGATGAGAGGCGACACGATGCCATCTCGCCCACAAGATGATGGCTTGCCTTTCCCTTATTCTCTACCTCGCCGTACTGCTCTCTTCCATTCTCATGTAGTTCCTCTCTGTACCCACTCGTCCTGCCTGAGAAGGCTGCTGCATCCATGCCCCTGTGTTCAAGGAAGGATGTACGCCCTGATCTCGGACTATTGGGTCGTTTTTGCCTTCCCTCATACCTGTCTTCTTGGCTACACTCACCACAAGAGGAAATGGACCTTCCATGCGTTTCTGTTATACCGAAAGGACGATCTTTGTGTGGACTTTCTTGTGCTCTGTGTTGCTCTTGCCCTTTGGCTGGACCCGATCACTTCGAGCTTCTCACACAGCAACTCTCGACCTGTCATCAGGGAGAACGGCTCACCTTGCTGCGCTTCGTCACGCTTTCCTCCTCCTGCTCACGGCTGGCGGGCTTCTCATGCTTCTGCATGCCTCACCCGCCACACTCACGCAGTTCGCACAGCACGCGCAGGCAAGCCACACACAGACCACGGCTATGCATGAGGCCGGAGGCATGATGGAGGAGAAGCCGCCATGCGGACTGGGCGATATCGCCTGCTACTGCGACCGACTTGCCACCTTCCTGACGGAGCAAGCCTGGAATGCGCTCAAACCCTTTGTCGATGCTTCCATGCTCAGCCCCGCCAGTGTGGTGGTTCAGACGCCACCGCAAGCCACGTATGAGAATGCGCAGGTGCAACAGATGGTGACCTGGGAACTGGGGGCCATTGATAGCGCGCTGGCGCTACTCGTTGGCTTTCTCTCCTACAACCTGATCGTCGGACGCAGCATTGGTATGAATGTGCCCACCTTTCAGGAAGCATTGCCTCGTCTGCTGGTGGCCTTTGTCGCCGCGCATCTGTGCCTGTATGTGTGTCGCCTCTTGATCGATTTCAATAATGCGCTTGCTATCGGGGTGTATGAGATGTTTCTCAAGACCTATCTCAAAGACACCATCAGCACCATGATTCATTTTGTGGGAACGAGCGACACGACGGGAGCGTTCATCGGCTATCTCTTACGCGCCTGGATCGTGATGTACATCTTCGTGCAACTGCTCTGGATCTTCTGGCAAATGCTGGTACGCCTGGCGCTCATCGCGCTTCTGACCATGCTTTCCCCTCTGGGGCTCATGTGCCTGGCCTTGCCCCAGACCCAGCGCTGGGGCAGATATGGCTCTCCGCCTTTGTCAGTACGGTCATCATGCAATTCTTCCAGCTTGCCGCCCTCTCGTTGGGTGGCTTGCTCATCAGTTATAGCACCAGTGCCGTTTCCACGCTGACGCCCCAGAACTTGCTCGGGTTGCAGCAGGTCAATGACATCCTGCTCTCCGGCGCGGTCTTCTATCTGGTGCCACGTCTACCCAACACCCTGCATGAATATGCGCTCCGCCCAATCCTGATGGCGCAGCGCTCTCAAGAACAGGCGGTGCAACGCGCCGTGGAGACCATGACGCAGGAAACCACGCAGATGCTCAAGCGTGCTGTCGCGGTGCTCTAAACACACCTCGCGCCTGTGTATAGGGAAGGAGAGAAGGGATGCTCAAACTCATACTCATCGGTGGGGCGTTGCTCTCAGGCATGGGGCTTTTGCTCACGACCACCGTGACCATGGATGCTCAGGGACTACAACAGCAGGATGGTGGAGTTGGCGGTGGTCCAGGAACGGCCTTCATCGACACGCATGGCTCAGGCAAACGTGCCGAGGTGGTGCATTGGGCGCTTGCGATGGCTGCGCACCTGCACTGCACGCCTGCGCGTCTTCTCAACGATTGTCAGGGCAGTGGGGCCGATCACTACTACGATCAAGGCTTTCCACCCCAGATCGTCGCCTGGTCAAATACCCACTGCCCAGGGTGTGCATCCTGGCGCTCAGACAACTATCAATGCGTGGTCTTTGTCATCGCCGCCTACGCTTCTGTTCGTCCCTTACCCGTACAGGGACAGAACGCCAACCAGTATTGGGAGCACTTCGCCGCCATGCCAGGATGGCAACGCCTTCCCACACAGGGGCACCTCCCACAAGCAGGCGACATCATGGTCTGGTCGGGCGGCCCCTTCGGGCATGTGAGCATTGTGCTGGGATCTGATCCTGCCCATCGCTCAGTGACCTTCGCACAGGCCAATGGAGAGTATCCCATTCAAACCTTGCCCTTGTATCCCGACGGGAGTGTCAATACGGCCAACGGCTACTGGAATGCCTTTTCGGTGATGGGATACCTGCATGCCCTCACCCTCTCATAACACGGACACGCCTTGCGCCAAGCTGGGCTGTCCTCTCATGGAAAAGGAGTATCACATCTATGTGGAATGTGTTCTTGTGGCTGCTGAGTCACCTTCATCTGCTCTCACACGACCACTGGTGCGGGCTGATTGTGTCATCGGTGCCTGAGCAGCATCCGCTCACCACTGACGCGATGCTCAAGGGACTCTCTGGATTCAAAGATCTCATTGACCCGGTGAACCCGTTTGCCACGCCCACAACCGGCGATCCTGAAGCGGGAAAGATCTCGACGTTCTTTATCAATCTGTATGATAACGGCATCAAGCCGGTGGTCTATGCTATCGCACTCTTCTTCTTCGCCTGGGGAGCCATTGGGCTCATGTTTCCAGGGGAAAGGACCCAGGATCACGCCAAAGCCGCACTCTACCGGGCGCTAGGAGGGCTCGCCCTGGCTTTGCTCGCTACCGCCTTTTCATCCATCATTCGCAATGCCGTTCCCCAATAACACCTGTCCAGGAGGTTTGTATGACCACGACCCGTTCCGACCAACACGTCTCCCCCCAGCATACGGTGCCCACGCACCTCAAGACGCCCGATAAGATTCTCTTTGGGCTCACTGCTCGACAATTGCTGGTATTGCTTACGGGTGGGAGCCTGGCGTATGCGCTCTGGCTGCAATGGGAACGCATTGCCCTCTCCTGGGGCCTTATGCCTCCCTGGTCTCTGGTGCTGGCAAGCCTTGGCGTGCTGCCGCTAGTCATGCTGACGTTGAGCACGACCTTTATCCAGATCGCAGATCGCCCACTGGAACTCTGGCTCATCGTCTGGCTGCGTACTCGCACCGCTCCACGTTCCTATGTGTGGCGTGCCAGCAAATGGGAGCCCACAGAAAAAGAGCTACCAGTTGACCTTGATGATCTGGGCCTCTCCTGGATGCAAGAGGCGGATGAGGAACAGCAGGAGTCTCCAGATCACGCTTCCTCCACCTCCTCCTCGCACCTCGACGACGAGATCTCATGGCAGTTTTTTGATGAGGAAGGAGAGGAGGTGGATGTGGATCTCGCTGCGCTATCACACCTCGATGATGAGGTGACCCTCTTGCCACCTTCCTGGCCTCCTCTTGATGAGGAGTATGAAGAGGAGGGCGAAGATTCACTGGCAGATCCGAAGCATGCGGCCCTGAAACAGCCAGGAAGGATCCACACCCAACGGCACACCACGACCATGCCAGGATGGATGCACATGCCTGAACAGGAGCCCTACCCATGAGAAGAGAGCAACACATTTCTGTGCCTCGCCGTGTGGTGACCCGCACGCGCAAAGGAAAACAGACGGCAAGGAGACGCAGTGCTTCTGGCAGTGTGCAGCGTGATTTTGTGCGTCTGGAAGCGATTGAACAGGATATCCTCTGTCTGCGTCCCTCGCCAGCCTCACCCACTGGAGGGAAGGACTATCTGGCAATTCTCGATATCCGGGCCACTAACTACACCCTGACTTCTGCGGACGAGCGCCGAGGGATGATCACCGCTTTCCGCGCCCTCCTGCGAGCACTCCGGTTTCGAGTCCAGATTCTGGTGCATGCCCGTCGTATGGATCTCTCCGACTATGTCGCGATCCTTCAGCAGCACCGAGAGGAGGCGAACTGGAGCGAGGTTGCCTCGTTGATTGTGGAAAGCCACGAACACGCCCTCGCCTTATTGGGGTCTGAACGCACACTCATTGACCGGCACTTTTATCTGGTGGTGCCTGCCGATGAGCAGGCCCTGACCTCCTTCGATGCCTGGACCGCTCGATTGTCCCGCTGGCTACGTCCCGGTGCTCGCACACGGCAGGAACAGCTCACGCTGGATGACGCACAGCAAACCCTCTCCACCCGTGTGGGCAGCCTGACGCATCAGTTGAGCGCCATGGGGCTCCAGAGCCGTCGCCTGGCAGGCAAAGAATTGGCGGACCTGGCCCATCTGTGTCTGCAAGGTGAGACGGCGGCTCATGCGCCTCTGCCTGATGCGCTCTTTTCTCTGGCTGGCCGACCACTCGCCCGCTCGACGAATGGCATACCGACTCCCTCTGAAGGGCCACTCCTCACTAACTCCGCTGCACGCAAAGGGCGCAAGCAAGCAGGACATCGGAGAAGCACCGAAGCTCTTCCCCATGAGGAGGTCTCCCTGGATGAACGCCTACGACTGCCATCAGCACGTGATCGGCTGCTGGCTCCTGCGGATGTGATCGCGCTGCGCGACCTGCTGGCTCCCCCAAGCGTCAAGGTGGCGTCTCATCAGCTTGAAGTGGGCGAGGAATATGTGCGAGGACTCGTGGTGATTGGCTTTCCTCGCGAGATCATGGAAGGCTGCCTTGCCCCCCTGCTCGCACTCGATGAGACAGTGGATATCTCGCTGCATCTGACGCCACAGAGCAATGCCGAGTTGCTCAAACGTTTGCTCTTCCGCCGCGAACAATACGCTTCATCCCAGCGCAGCTCCTTGCGACGAGGACGACACCCAGACCCTGATCTTCAGGTGGCGGAATCCGATGTCGAAGCGCTGATTGGGCCGCTGGCATCAGGAGAGGAAAGTGTGCTGGAACTGGGCTTCTACCTGCTGGTACGTGCCCCAGATCTGCGGAGCCTGGAAGAGCGCACGCGTCGGGTGCGATCCCTGCTGCATCAACTGCTCTTTGTGGTGCATCCCACCACGCTAGAGCACGCCGACGCCTACCGCTCGTGCCAGCCGGAGGGCAGTGATACCCTTATGCGCACCATGACCACCACCAGTACGGTTGCCGCCTGTCTCTTTCCCTTCATCAGTGAGTCCTTCTCCCAGGAAGATGGGACATTTGTCGGCGTGACGACGGGTGGAGAGCCAATTTTTCTCAACCCCTGGGCGCTGGAGTCTCCCCATGAATTCTGTGCAGGCGTGACCGGCAGTGGCAAATCCTTTGGCATCGAGCTACGCATCTCGCATGAGCATGTGCGTCATCCTGAGACCCAGATCCTCATCCTTGATCCCTCGCGTGAATATGTCCCGCTGATCGAGTCCTTTGGAGGGACCATCATTCGTCTCTCTGCCGGGTCAGAGGCATGTATCAATCCCTTCGATCTCTTGCCAGCAGGTGTTGAGATGCAGCGCTATGTCGAGCAGTACCAGGGAGACCGGCTCGCCGAGAAGATTACCCAACTGCATACCTGCCTCGACCTCTTGCTGGCTGACTATGTGCCTGTCCCGACCACCCTTTCAGCCCGCGAGAAAGCCATGCTTGACCGTGCCTTCTATGAGTGCTACCGCCGCGTCGGGATTACGGCAGATCCATGCACACATGATCGGCAAGCGCCCCTCATGCGCGACCTCTACGACGTGCTCAAAAGTGGGACGGTGGGCCAGGATGAGTACGGGCTGGCAGATCGCCTGGAGCGCTATGTGCATGGAAGCCTCTCCGGGCTCTTCAACCGAGCGACCAGTGTCTCGCTGAAGACCTCTCTCATCGGCTTTGATCTCAGCGAAATGCGGGGCAGTCGTGAACTCCGTCCCATCGGCATGTTCCTCATTGCCGATCTCATCTGGTCACAGGCACGCTATCATGCGCGTCCCCGCCGCTGCTACATTGATGAAGCCTGGTCCCTCATCGAACATGAGGAAGGGGGACGCTTTCTGGAACGGCTGGCTCGTGAGGCGCGTAAGCACTATCTCTCCCTGGTGACCATCACCCAGAATCCTGAACAGTTTATCGCCAATCCCTACGGCTCTGTCATCGCACAGAACGCGCTCACCAAAGTCCTCAAGCGCCTGGATGCGGTAGGGGTGCAAGCGGCACGCGAGGCGTTCGGCTTTACTGAGCAGGAGCAATCCTTGCTGCTGTCTCTCCCCCAAAATCAGGCCCTTCTGATGGTGGGCGCAAAACGGATGTTGGTGGAGATGAATGCGAGCCCGCAGGAGCATGCGCTCTTCACCACTGATCCTCGTGAGCGTGAGGCCCTGCTCTCGCAGGCGATGCGTCAGCAAGCTGTCCTGAGACCACACCGAAAGGAGCTCTTCAGATGATGGCATGCTCGACACAGTTCCAGCACTGGTTCTCTCGCCTCCGCCAGCACAGGAGACGACATTGCCTCTCCATCACGCCTGTTCCCCACTTTGTGGCACGGGTTATTCCCGCGCGTTCGACCGCAATGGCGGACATTTCCGCGCTCGAAACCACCATGCAGTCCTTGCTGCTCGATCACGAGACCCTGGCGCTGGAGCTTGCCAGCATGCCAGGTGAGCAGGAGGAACACACGCAGGTCCACTTCTTGCTACGCGCCTCCTCACAGCACGCCCTTGATGCCGCTCTTCGCCAACTCCAGGCACTCTATCCCCAGGCGCTCTTTCAGCAGCTTAAGGGTGAAGATGATCCCTTGCATCTCTCAGAGGGTGAGGTGGTTCAGGCGGTAGAACTCTGCTCTGGAGGAGCTGCCTATGAACCTCTGCGGAGCTGGCAGCCCCGTGGACGAGGAACCATGATGCCTGATCCTTTACTAGGACTGCTCGAAGCGGTGCGTGTGCATGGAAAAGAGCAACGAGGCATGCGCGTGGTAAGTCAATTGACGCTTCTGCCTCTCTCTCCCACATGGTCACGCCATTATCAACGGTTGGCCGTGGAACATCCCCTGGAACAAGAGCGTGAGGAACGCAGACGCGAGTTCCTGCGCTCCCGGCGTAGTGTGCCCAGCACGGAACAACTGATCCTGCTCGGTGTGCTGGTGCTGGTGCTGGTCGCCTGGGACCAGTTGCATCTGCAACGCTTGCTCCCTCCCTGGCTGCTCGAAGCACTCATGGCGCTCCTGCGTGGGGAAATGCCTCACCTCACCGCCGGGCAACAGGCGCTCCTTGTGGGTGGTCTCCTCGGGACGCTGATGCTCCTGCTCCTGGTGGCGCGAGGAATCGTGGCGCTACGGGATCTCCTGGGTTGGGGAACGCGCTACTACGATATGCGACGCATTGCTGAAAAGATCAATAAGAGTGCTTGCTACGGTCGCCTGCGTCTTTATGTGATCATGCCTTCAGAAACAAGGTCCTCACCGCACGTCTGGACGCGACACGCTCACGACCAGCACAATAGGCTCATTGCGGCTTACCGTCAGGTCCAGACCGCGACCGTCTACTTTGTGCCGCGCCGTCTTCCTCGCAGGTGGGCTCGGCGGCTGCTCATGCATGGCAGGTGGCAGCAGCGAGGGCTGATCTTTGGATGGCCCGGTGGAACCAGACCTGGACACTTCCTCAGTGGAGCCGAGATCGCGACGCTCTGGCATCTGCCAGCCGGAGAACAGTTGGCCGAAGCAACCACCAGTGAGCAGCGTCAGGAACGCTCGCTGTTGGTGCCTCGCGTGCTCACCCATGGCCCTGGCTGGCTTCTGGGTCGCTCGACCCATGCAGGTATGACTCTACCGGTGCGTTTCCCTCCCTCTGAGCTGATGAAGCACAAGTTTGTAATCGGGCGCACCGGCAAGGGCAAGAGCACCCTCTTTCACCATCTGGCCCTGGCCCACCTGCACACCTCGCCTTTCGGGCAGCCTGGACTGTGTGTGATTGAACCGCATGGGGATCTGGTCAAGGATCTCCTGTCCTTGCTGCCGCCAGAACGTACCGAGGACGTCATCCTCATTGATCTGGCCCATCAGGAACGCCCCGTTGGCATCAACCCACTTGATGCCACTCAGATTGCTTCGCAAGAAGAGGCGGACCTCGTCGTCAGCCATCTGCTGACGACCTTCAAAGGCATCTGGACGGGAGCCTGGGGACCACGCGTGGAAAACGTGATGCGCTTCTCCCTCAAAGCCCTCATTGAGGCCAATCGGACACTGGTAGCTGAGGACCCATTAGATGGGCTATCACAGCAATACACGCTGCTTGATCTCACTGTGCTGCTCAACAAACAGAGCTTCCGCCACCGCCTCCTCGATCAGGTGCATGATCTACATGTGCTGGATTGGTGGCATCAGTACTACGAGCGCCTGGATACCAAAATCCAGGATGAGATTACGACCCCGGTGCTCACCAAAGTCTCCGCCTATGCCAGTTCCCCCATCTCCCGGCGCATTCTGGGCCAACCTGTCTCGACGATCAATTTTCAACAGGTGGTGCTCAAGCAGCAAATCCTGCTGGTCAATACCGCCAGTGGGCAGGTGGGACAGGATGTCTCCTCCCTCATTGGGGCGTCGCTGCTGGGTCTCTTCGCGGCGGCACTCTCACGCCAGCTCGCGCAGCCAGTCCATGCTCGTTCTCCTTTCCTGGTCCTGGTGGATGAATTTCGGAACTACCCGATCAATTACAGCTACATTTTGAGCGAGTTGCGCAAAGCCAACACCTTCCTGGTTCTGGCAACCCAGTCGCTCGCGCAACTCGACGCGCTAGATCGACTCCTGCGTCCCACCATCTTTGCCAACGTGGATCAGCTCTTTGTGTTTACGCTCGCGGGAGAGGATGCCTACCTCTTGCGCCATGAGCTGGGACATCTGCTGACCCCCGAAGATGTGACCGCACTGCCCGATTATACCTGCTATGCTCGCTGGTCGCTCACTGGCAAGCGATTGCCCTTCTTTTCATTGACGCTGGATCTGCCGCCACAGGGACCAGTTGAGCAGGCAGAACGCCTCCGAGAGGCAGGGGCTCGCCGCTATGGGGTGCCAGTTACTGAGGTGGATGCGACTCTGGAAACGCTCATGGCTCGTCATGGCACGCGCCCACAAGCACAGAACAACGCCCTGCTGCTTCCCACATGGTCGCAGGAGCCAGAAGCGATGCCGCAAACAGGCGAGAAGGACGAGACCGCAGCAGCGAGCGCGCATCCGACACCATCGACAGAAGCCAAACCCAAACGCATGCGTCGTCGCGCCTCGCGAGAGGCAGAGCCCCCCGGTACAGGTGAGCATCGGGACGCACCAGAAGACCATCTCTCGTGATGGCACATCGCATTCGTCTCGTCTACTTTCTCTCATGCTCTGCACATGGAGCAGAGCATACACGATACACACCCAAAGGAGGATGCTCTCATGTCATACGTCTCGTCTTTCACTTCAGGTAGACCTGTGCCTGATCAGTCTCGCGTCCTGGAACAATATGCCGAGCGACAGGCGCTTGGCGCGGTGCGAGGGGCGACCTTTACCCAATGCCTGCTCCTGCATCGACTCACCCCTGATCTGGAAGTGGTCGATCCGCGTGGTTCCACGCATATCATTCATGGCAAGAACCTGTCTGATGAGCGCGCCTGGCAGAAGTTTTTGGCCTCGCTGACCCAGCCACTTCCTCTGCTCTCCCTGACCCAGAGCGCCGAACCACTAGTCAAACTTTATCGCACCTGGCTCCTGACCACCTATACCCAGCGGTATCGCTGGCTGACCACCTCCGCACAACTCCAATGGTTTGAACAGGTCACCGCGCTCGTGGTGGTGCGCAAGATCATGGAGGCCAAACATACGGCTTTCACCTATGAGCATGTGGATGCCTTCGCGGATCGCTGGGTCGCGCTGGAAATGGGGATGCTTCTGGCACTTGGTACCATGACCATTGAGATTGCCAAAGCCATCCATCATATTGTGCGGCAACCTGAGCAGGCCAAAGAATTAGTGGAGCACCTTTTTGATGTCCAGGCAACCAGACTGCGGGATCGCCCACAGCAGATCCGTGAAGCCCTTCCACCGCTCCCACCACTGCCCAAAGGCACGCACTTGCCGCTGGCCTTGCTTCCCACCCAATCACTTGCCATCCCACCAGCGTCCATCCAGGAGAAGATAATACATCAGAAGGAGACACCACATGAACCACGATGATCCTCGCCCTCAGACGGAGGGCGCAGCCCAGCCGATACCTATCACTGAGCAGATCCCACCTGCCGCCCTTTCCTTTGAGTATGAGGCGCTCTCACCCCAGGATCGCGCCTTTGTCGAGCAGAAGACGGCTGAAACGCTGCATTTGTTGCGACGTACAGCGGAGGCAGCCATTGCCATTGGCTACAACCTCCAGGCCGTGCGTGAACGACTCCCGCATGGACAATTCATGCACTGGGTGCTGCGTGAACTGGGAATGCGACGGCAAACCTGCCAGAATTTCCTCAATGTGGCCTCTGCGTATGGTGAGCGCCTCAACCTCGCCAAGCAGCTCCCGCTCAAAGTGCTCTATGAACTGGCAGCCGCCCCCGAAGCGATTCGCCAACAGGTCGAGGCAGCTCAGATCCCGACCACCATCGACGCTATTCGGGCTGCGAAAGCGGACCTCAAGGCCGCGCAAGAAGCTGAGATGCAGGCAAGGCAAGAGACGGAGGCCATGCGACAGGAACTCGCGAATCTGCAAGCTCGCTCCGAGGAGATCGAACGCGCACGAACTGACGCACAGGAGGCGTTGTTCCGCTTACAAGAAGAGCGTCAGAGACAGGAGCAAGAGACGAGTGAGGAGGGAAAAGAGCCAATCATTCCACCCGACATCGAGCAACGCCTGCATACACTTCACACGCAGATTGAGACCCTCACTACCCAACGTGACACGCTCTCAGCGCAGGTCGTGAAGATGGGTGAGCAGATGCGTGGAGCCGTGCTGCAACACAACGCCCTCCCGGCGGCGCAGAAGTTTCGTCAACGCTGGCGCAAAGCGGCAGCAGAGATGCTTCTTAGTGGCACACAGTTTGTCGCCCAGCAGCCCTCTCCGCTGGAGCTTGAAGGGCTGGAGATGGAGGATTGGACGACTCTGGAGCGCATTGAGACGCTCCTTGGACAGGTACATGAGATGGTACAGCATATCCACGCTTCTGCATCGAACATCGTCGATGCAGAGTAAAGGAACTTGATGCAAGAAAGCTCGTCTTTTTTAACGAGTGGAGGCACCCATTGTTGGTGCATGATCCGTTTTGCCTCCCTCTCATGTGCTTCTTTGCAGAGAGGTAGAAATAACACATCTTTACTGATCAAGGGGAAATCGTTAAGCATCCATCAGGCAAATGGCAACGATCTCCTTGAGTGGTCTGCGCAGATAGCCAAGCTTTTGAAATCTACGTTTAGAAGCCATTCAATAGCCCTGGGGAGGCATGACTTAATGAACACTTGACAAACCTCCCAGGTAGGGTTTATTATGCCACATAAGTTAGTTAACGATAATTAACCTAGATATAAAGGAGCCTCTTTACAACATGACCGATGCACAGCAGCCGCAACCAGTCAAGAGTTCTCGCATGAGCGGTGAAGAAAGGCGTAAACTCATCTTGCATTGCGCCAAACGGGTCTTCGCTCGCTCGACGTACGCGGAAGCAAGTATAAGGGAAATGGCACATGGGAGCGGGGTCACCGAGCCCATGATCTATAAACATTTTGGCAGTAAGAAGGGACTTTTTCTGGCTGTTCTGAGGGAATTTAGTTCACAATTTCTTGAACTCTATCAAAAGCGTCTGGCAGAGCGAGAAGAGAAAGATATTCTCGATGCGCTGGAACATGTGGTTCTTGATTTTCGTGAGACGATCAACGCAGACCCGGAAACGCAGCGCGTGCTCTTTCAATCTGTTCTTGAGTCGTCAGATCCCGAGATCGGTCAGGGGCTGAGTAAAAACAATCTGAAGATCTACGAGATGATTCATCACCTGGTTGAACGGGCGCAAGCCACTGGGTCTATCGATGAGGAGCTCGATCCGGATGCTGTGGCCTGGGGCTACATGAGCATGATTCTGGCCAACCAGTATGCCTTGATGCTGAATCTTTCCAGTCGCACAGCACCTCTTCAGGGAGAAATCAGTCGAGTGTGGTTACGTGGCCTCCGTGCTCAACCGAGCTAAAAAATTTTTACTCCTTAAGTTAGTTATCACTAATTAACGCCTTCTCTATTCAAGAAATAACGAGAGGAAGAAATCCAAAGGGGCGTATCTTTCATCTACGACGGGAAGGAAAAAACGGATTTACAAGATGTTTCATATCTATCATCGGACAGGAGGTTTGTGATGCAATCCACAAAACATACTGGTGGACTCTCTTACAAATGGATCGTCGTTCTCGTCGTCATTTTTGGTTCGTTTATGGGCATTCTGGACCAGACCGTTGTGAATAATGCTTTGCCGCATTTACAGAGTGCCTTCGCGGTCGATTTCAATAACCTGCAATGGGTGATCACCGCCTATACCCTCACCCAGGGCATTATCACGCCAACGACGGCCTTTTTTGCCAATCGTCTTGGCATGAAGCGCTTCTACGTTATCTCGCTCATCCTGTTTACCCTGGGTTCCGCGCTCTGCGGTCTCGCGTGGAACCTGCCAACACTTATTGTCTTTCGGATCATCCAGGCTATTGGTGGCGCGACACTCTTCCCCCTGGCGGTCTCGTTCATCTTCTCTGAATTCCCGCCCCAACAGCGTGGCCTGGCGGCAGGTGTCCTGAGCATCTCTGCGCTAATGGCTCCCGCTGTCGGCCCGACTCTGGGCGGTTACCTGGTGACCTATGCTAGCTGGCCCCTGATCTTCTTTATCAACGTGCCAGTGGGGATAGTTGCTATCGTTCTGGCGCGGCTGCTCTTACGCGAACGTCCCGCCGCAGGTCGCTTCTCCTTCGATATTCCTGGATTTCTCCTGGCGGCGAGCGGTCTGGCAGCCGTGCTCTACGCGTTGTCCAATGCCAGCATTTCCGGCTGGAGTTCCCCTTCCGTTCTTGTGACGCTGATTGGTGGTCTTGGTCTGCTGGCACTCTTTGCTCGTGTTGAACTCCATCTCAGCAGCCGTGGGAAGCAACCGCTGGTTGATCTCTCCCTTTTTGCCAATGGGCCATTTCTCAGTAGTAATATTGCCAACGCCTTGGTCTCCTTTGGTTTCTTCGGGAGCCTGATTCTTCTGCCAATTTATATGCAGGAACTGCGCGGTCTCGACGCCTTTATGTCTGGTTTGTACACATTGCCTATGGCCTTCGCCTCAGTGTTGGCCGCATTGATTGGCGGTCGTCTGGTTGACCGCTTCGGCCCCCGCGTGGTCCTCTTACCGGGCCTGATTCTGGTGGGTCTCGCTACCTGGCAACTGAGCGGGGTCACGCTGACAACTTCCTACCCCTGGCTTATTCTGGTCTTTGTTGTACGCGGTCTTGGGCTTGGCCTCGTGCTCCAGCCGTTAACCGTTTCGGCACTTTCAAAGGTATCACCGAAGCAGTATACCCAGGCTTCGTCGCTCAACACAGTCATACGCTTCGTCTTTACCTCCCTGGGTATTGCGGTGCTGGCGACCTTCGTCCAGAGCCGAGCGAGTACGCACGTCAGCGCTCTAGCCAGCCAGTTGAGAACCATATCGCCCGCTATTCGCCAGCAGGGACTGGATCTAGCCGTGCAGGACGCCTTCTGGCTCTCGCTGGTAGCGTTTGTTTTGGCCTTTATCGTTGTCTGCTTTCTTCGGGTTCCCAAACACGCTCCTGCGGAACAAGGAGAGAACAACGCTTCTGAGCGACTTGTTGTGGCTGAATAAAGCGGTCTCAAAGGGCAAGTTCTACCGGCTAAAAAGTAGAAATGTTTTCAACAGCGTAGCTGCAAAGCATCACCAGCTTATTTTCCCAAATGTACACGATTACAAAGCTTGAAAGGAAATATAGAGAATGTCAACATATGAGAAAACCACACGTGAGCGCGTAGGAATGTCGATAGCTGGCACCACATCATCTGAAGCTATTGCCGCGATTGTAGCGGCTGAAAAGGCTGGCGTGCGCCAGATATGGATGGCGCAAGGGGGCTATCTCCCGATACGCTAACGATCTTCGCAGCCGCTGCGACGCAGACGAAGCATGTTCGCATGGGAACAGCTATTGTGCCGACGTATCCACGCCATCCCCTGGCACTGGCGCAGCAAGCCCTGGCCTTCAGTGACATCGCTCCAGAGCGTTTGCGCCTGGGTGTGGGTCCAAGCAATCGGCCGAATATTGAGGGAAGCTTTGGTATCTCAATGCAAAGCCCACAGGGGCACCTGCGTGAGTACGTGACTATCTTACGAGCGGCGCTCTGGGATGGGAAAGTTGAGCGTCAGGGGCGTTTCTTTACGGTCAAAGGCACACTTCCACGTGTGCCGCATACGCCGATTCTGGTATCGGCCCTGCGCGAGGGGGCTTTTCGCCTGGCAGGCGAGCTGACCGATGGCGCTCTCTCTTGGGTTTGTCCGGTTCCCTACCTTTTTGAGAAGGCTTTGCCAGCGTTAAGAGCTGGGGCTGCAAAGGCTGAACGCCCGGTTCCGTCCCTGGTGGCGCATATTCCGGTGGCTTTCAGCCAGGATCGGCAAGCGGTGAACATGGCGGCACGCAAGCAATTGGGATACTATGGGCAATTTCCCTCCTATGCCAGTATGTTTGCTGAGGCTGGTTTCCCCGTTTCGCCCGAAGGTGAGTTGAGTGACGCGCTGCTTGAGAATCTGGTTATCATAGGGGATGACGCCTCGATTTCGGAGCACTTAAAGAAACTATTGGCCTCCGGTCTGGATGAATTGCTGGTGATGCCCGTCATTGTAGCGAACGCGAAAGAGGAACGACAGCGCCTTGCTCGCTTGATTGGTCAATTATAATACCGGGAGTGTTTGCCCGGGATGCTTGTGTCATTGATCGGAAGTACTTCGCATGCAGATTAAGACCCTCACCATGCAAAGAGACTCTCTCTCAGCGCAGGTCGCAAAGATGGGTGAGCAGATGCGTGGAGCCGTGCTACAACACAACGCCCTCCCAGCAGCACAGAAGTTTCGCCAGCGCTGGCACAAAGTGGCAGCAGAGATGCTTCTCAGTGGCATGCAGTTTGTCGCCCAGCAGCCCTCGTCATTAGAACTCGAAAGGCTAGAGATGGAGGATTGGACAACCCTGGAGCGCATTGAGGCGCTCCTTGAGCAGGTACAGAAGATGGTCCAGCATATCCATACCACCTCATCGCATGTCATCGATGCGAAGTAAAAAGATAGCCCATTCTGGTCTGATGACTCTAAAGAGAAAGAGAAAGGGTGTGCACACGCTGTAGCACGCCCTTTCTCATGAAGGAACCGGAATCATTTCTTGTCTTCTGGAGCGCTGGTTGTCGGCCAGTTGAGGATGTACAGTACAGTCAGTGCATCGTCATGGAACTGATATCCCAGGCGAAACGGTGAGGACAGATGCATCTGTGAAAAGATCCCGCTTTCGATCAGTCGCTCAAACACATGCCAGATGACAATCCGGATATTCCCTTTTACAGTAAACTACTTCCATGTAATCGTCGGCTCTCTCAGGCCCTTCGGGATAGGCATCGCTGGAAACGAATTCCTGCCATCCGTCAAAATACACCTCTCTATAGGGAGCATAGGCAAAGAGGTCGACATTTGCAGCATATTCGACAATATCTTGAGAGAGAGAGTAACGAGCATACTGCCATGAGTTTGCGCGTTGAAGCATCTTCCCCCTTTGCTTAAGAAGAGATTGTTGGTCGTCTTGGGCCATGCGGAGTGCATTGTGTGGTGTGTCGAGAAACAGGTAAAAATCGCCATCCATGGGTATCCATCCATACGCGAAAAAGGAGCAGATCTCATCGGGATGTTCTTCCATAAATTGGAGAAGCGCTGATTTCCCTTCAGCAAAAAGCCTCTCCTCCACCTCATGCCAATTTGGGGCAGGCATGTACATATCCTCCTTCTCATCCTGCATTCAATGTTGTTGCCCAATGGTTGAGAGGCCACATTCCAGGCAGAGAAACGCATAGAGATACCCCTCCCAAAGATATATAGGGACTTCTTCCCATTGCCCAACAAACATCATAGAGCGCTCACACGAGGGACATATAGGATAATCTGAATATTGAGGCCAATTGGGGCAACCACCTATATGCGTGCCATTCACATCATAGGGAGTACGGCGTTGTGGCCCAAGAAAACACTGTTGTGGCTGCAATCCAGCAATATACCTGATATCATCTGGCTCATAGACTTGAACATGCTGAGGACGTGCTCCATTCGAGGTACTCCACTGAGCCTTTCCATGGAAATCGACGTCCATGATCACGCGATTCTCCCTAAAGCTCTGAGTAGAGAAACAATTTAAGCAGAGCGGAAGGCGGAGGCGCTCTCCTCGTTGGTGAAAGAGTTCCTCTGAGACATGTGGGAGATCTGACAAAAAGCAATCAAAACACGAGAAGAGCTGCCTTCCACACCATCCACAGTGTTCTTCCTGGAGCGATCCGAGATTCACTCTGAGTCCTTCTTCTGACGTTCTTCGTGGAAGATCATAGCAAGTATGGAAATACAGATCTCGTCGTCCCCCATCAGGAGTCAGTTCCCATCCAGCTTGATGCGCAAATGAGGCTGGGGTTAAGGTGACCCGTTGCCTCCACTGCTCATACTCAGGATGATATTGCCATTGAGAGAATTGTTCCTGGACACGACGGTCTCCAATCCATGCCAAAGCGCTCAAAAGAGCTGTAGGGTGATATGGACATGGCTCGCCGGTCTGTAACAGAGTAATAATGTGGTCACGTGTCTCAGGATCGGCCTCTCGAAAGATGCTATTCGATTGAAAGTTCAAGTTACGAGTCAACAATTGTGCATATAACCCATCCAATGAGCCGGGCACGATATCTGCAAGATAGGTAAGCATAGAATAGGGGAGGAAATCAAAGCCATCTGTTGATCTGTCTGGCTCAACGAAGACTCCTGCATCATAGAGCTGAAGGGCGAACTTCGCAAGAACCTTCCCTTCTTGCGAAGTCAGCGAACGATAGGTTGATGGTTCATAAAACAACCCTTCAGCGGCGTAAAGTGTGTCTTGCCGCTCTTGAGAAAGCGTTTGAAAGGTATGTGAATCTACTAGCCATTGCGAGGATGAGCACAGCAACTCCGCAGCCTGAAGGACATGTAGCACTTTTTTCTCCTAATACTAGAAAAGCAGCAAAATCAAAAACAGGCCAAGGATCAAACTCTTCTGGAATGAAGACGCTCATACGATTTGCATGAGGCAATTGCTGGTTGTCTTTCAGTTGCAACGCCTCTACAGGTACTTAGGCACATCCCAGACGTATACAGTCCTCTCGGAGACGGAAGCGATGCGTCGACCATCGGGTGACCACTCCAGGGCCATACTCTGCGATGGGTGTCCTGAGTAGGCCAAAAGCGTCTCTCCGGTGGTGGCATCCCAGATATGGACGCTCTCATCGGAAATCGAGGCAATGCGCCGACCATCAGGTGCCCAGGCTACAGGACTGGGTCCTCCTGGGTACGTCAAGAGCGTCTCTCCTCTGGTCATATCCCAGACTCGAACGGCCTCATCCTCATAGCTGGATGAGGCGATGCGCATGCCATCAGGTGACCAAGCTAAGGCATTCACAGGAGTCTGATACCCCGGATAGCTCAAAAGGGTCGCGGCTGTGGTGGCATCCCAGATGTGCAACCAAGAGCCAGAGGCGATACGCTGACCATCGGGCGACCAGGCCACCACCGTGATAGGCCATGGCGGTCTTGGATCATGATTGGGCAAGTGTCCTGAATAAGTCAAGAATGGTTTCCCACTCAGCACATTCCAGAGCTGCACGGTTCGATCAAAACACCCTGAGGCAAGGGATTTACTATCAGGTGACCAGGCTACCGTGAACACCGTATCTGCATGGGGCAGGTGAAGAGTTGGCTGCCCGTGGCACCATCCCAGACGTGGACCGTTTGATCCCAGGAGCCAGAGGCAATATGCTGGCCGTCGGGCGACCACGCGACCGCAATGACCCGGTGGGCATGTCTCGAGTATGTCAAGATGTGACTTGCATTTGCCACATTCCAGATCTGCACTGTCCCATCCCAGGAAGCCGAAGCAATGCGCTGGCTATCAGGTGACCAAGCCACTGCAAATACACTATCTGCATGTCCTTGATACATACACGTAGGTTCTCTAGATATGGAAGAGGAAAGAGGAGTCATCGCCACCATCCTTTTAAACGGCCAACGCCTTGCCCAAATAGATCCACTTGAAAGGCTTGGCCATCATTCGGTTGTCATAGTCGATAAAAGCCAGCATCTTGCCCTGCAAGCCAACAATGCATCCATCATGGAAGTTATTGAAAAGGTATACAGCTTGTTGCGTGTCATACATCGTCATTATTTTCCCTTTGTACGTTCAAATTCGTGGAATATCAATCTCAGCCATCGTGATAGGTCCTTCTTTCAACTGTTTCTACCTCCTTGATCATAGTCTGCCTCTCACTTCCGGGGTTCACCACACACCTCGCTACAATGCACAGATTTTGACAATCAAGATGGGGCGGAGAGAACAGTGAATGAATCAGGGAGCGCAATGTCACTCGGATAGGCAATCACTTCTCCTTTTTGGATCATTGTCACCTGCATCATTCGTAATGCTCCAATTGCATGCCACCCATCAGTATAACGAACATGTGCCTTGGTAAAAGGCACTGAGGTAAATCGCTGGAAAGGGTACAGTGGTGCTGAATACTCGGTGGAATCAAGATGGGGATCTTCCACAATAAAATCAGCATACATCTGGCTTGAGGGATAATCGATATCAATCGTAAAGGCTGTCTGCTGTGTTACGTCTTGCAAAGGGTGCGCCACACGTTTTTGCGTCGAGCTTGTTCGGGCAATAGGAAAGATGCGACGATAGTCTGTCACACAAAGATCGACGCGGAGGACAACAGAGAGTACTGTTCTGGTTGATGACGCCAACGAACCTATCGTGAGCGTCAAGCCCAAATCGTCTGAATCAAAAAACGCGAGCGGACCGCGCCATGCACGCGCCAGATTGGCGTATGCACGTCGCGAGTCCGCTCACGCTCCTCTTGCACAGTGTCTTACTCAGCGAAGACTGAGCAGAAATGGTCGGCGTGAAGCCGCTCCGCCCATGGTCGCTAGCGCCGGTTCCGCGCCCGCAGCACTCGCAGGCCGAAGGGCATCCTCGCGTCCATCGCCTGGAAGAGCCGCTCGGCTCGATCCTCGGGCATGGCCACGATCATCTGCTTGACGAGTTCCTCGACCTGCGGGTTGTCCCACATGGGAGCCAACGCGCTGATGAGCATCTCGATCGCATTGTTGCCGGTCAGGGACTCGATCGCATTGTTGCCGATCAGGGACTCGATCGCATTGTTGCCGGTCAGGGACTCGACCAGCAACTGGGCGAGGAGCTTGATTTCCTCTTCGGCGATGTTCGGCATGCTCACCAACCGAAGCAGGGTCGCAGCCTGCGTGGCGAGGGGGCTCCCGGCAAGTTCGCGGACGTATCGTGCAGCTTCCTGGCGATCGCTCATCGCGATCTCCTCCTTTGAGTTGGACGGACAGAACTGGGACGTACTGACACTGAGCAATCGGTGGTCTCTCTTTCTTCATGCCTGTGGGAGCGCATGTTGAAGGGGTTCATCTTGTGAGAGGTATGACTACTGTCCTCTCCTGGTGCGCCTGTGTCCTCCGCGAGGTCTCAACGATCAAGACACACGAGGGAAACCAGCGGGGATGAACCAACCCGGTCACCTTTAAGCCTGCGCGCAAGCCGCAAACTCACGTCCTTCGATGGTGACAACCGAAATACTCGTACGCTTAGTATAGAAGGACTGTTGGACGAAAGCAAGCTCGAACCATCCTGATGTGTTCACTGGTTGCAAAAAGTTGTGGCGCACCCAATAGCAATGGGTGCGCCACAGCTTTTGACTCTGTTGGCGAATGGTTTAAAGAGCAAGGGAAGCAAAATGGGAAATATGACGTTGAGAAGGTGTCGCACCCATTTGCCATTGAAAGAGGCGAACCACATTCATAGCCGTGGCAATCAGAACATGTTGAAGATGCTTTTTTTCTTGGCCAAGATAACGGGAAACACGAAGACCAAAAGCGCGTACCCCTTGAGAAATTGTGCCTTCAATCCCAGATCGCTTGGCATAACGTTCTTTGAACGCTTTCGTGGTTTGACGCTTTCGAGCCGCCTGAATAGCCTCATGATGTTCCCGTTGCCGAAAGACAATTTGCCGTGGATTGACTGCTGCGCGGGTACATTGTGAACGAACCGAGCAAGCGAGGCAGTCTTTTTTGCTAAATTGGGCACGAATGACATCTGAAACGTTTTTGTCTTGCTTCACGGTCCATTTCTTGCTTGTTTTCCCTTGTGGACAGGTCACGTTCTTCTTCTCCCAATCAATCAGAAATTGGGTATTGTCCAGTCCTTCTGGAGATTTTGATTGCCAACTCCCATTCACGGCAACTGGTCCTATGATCTCCACCCCATACGTTCTCTGACTCGTTACGAGATGTTCTCCATCCACATACCCTGTATCCATGAGGTGTTCTGAGGGAAGGAGCTGCTTTCGCTCCAATCTCTGATGAATAATGCTCGTCATTTCCATATCCTGTGTTGTAGCTGCTGTCGTTTCCACATGGAGAATCAGGTGTGGAGAGACATCGTCACAGGTTTCAGTCAGATGGGCTTTATACCCAGTCCACACGATATCGCGCTTGATGTTGAGGTGTGCCTGTGTGTCGTAGGGGGAAGCGATCAGAAGAGACGAAGGAGGTATATTATCATTTGAGCGCCATCCTATCTTGCCATCCTCGATCCAAAATTGTTGGAGCCAGACACACCGCAGAATTTCCACTGCCGGAATGTTCCGCAACCAGGAAGGCGCATCTGTCTCCCATATCCAATTGAGCGCCTCCCATCCATCTTGTCCGATTTGTTCTACCAGAGCTTGCAGTTTGGTAGTCTCTCTGGGCATGCGAAAGTCTTGGATACGCAGTGCATAGCGATCATACCAGGCTTGTGGCGTGTGAGCGCGCAGCCAGTCTGGAACCACAACAGCTAAGCTATTGAGAGCGGCTCGTAACGTTTCTCCTGCGCACTCGATCCGATTCATGGTGCGAATGGCCGCCTCAATATGGGTGGAATCCGTGCGTTGTTTTCCTCTTTCTTTTACCCAACCCCGCTCTCGGCAGATCGAGAGGAGGGTGGTAAGAAAAATTTCTTCTAAGCCACCTTTGAGGACACGGCTGCGGAATTCGCTCAACACGGAAAAATCACACCCCGGATCGGTCAATTCTAAACTTAAGAGGTATTTGAAATCAATACGCGTTTTCACCGCCTCAGTTACCTTTCTTGTTTAGACTACCTAAGTTTCGCCCAAAGTAACGACAACGTGTAACGGTGTCAACAAGCTCTGCAAAGGATGGAGCAATGAATGAGCCAGGCAAGCCTGTTGGTTCAACACGATCTCAGCAACGGCTCCGGAGACATCAAAGCGGAGCAAGCCACTCACGTGAAAGACATCACGGACCATCCGCAGGGGGCCGTAGTGTTGGATCTTGTGGCAACTCAGCCATTGGCGTGCCCAGACCACCACGTTGTGGGCCAAAGAGCCAAGCAGCACCAGCATATGCTGAGCTTCAAAGCGCTTCTTGCGGCGTTTGGTGAGACCCAACCCTTGCTTGTCCCCTTTGAAAGCCGTTTCGATCCCTCCTCCTCGCTGATCATAGAAGGTGACATACGCCAAGAGCACAGCCACCGAATCGCTGGCCTGTGCTGCTTGCCATCCCAGCATGGTGAGCACCTGCTGGATTTCCAACGAAAAAATTAGAATGCCATAGGCAAACGTCCCATCAATGCGGCGACAACGTACCGCAATGCGCTGCACGGGACGGATATAACCAGTCGCTGGCTCGCTCACCCAGCCAAAGGAGCGCTCCGACCAGTTGGGGTCCTGGATCCACTCGTTGACCGTCTTGCACAGACGCGCGATGCGCCGTCCCGAATATTCTTTCGCCATGATCTCGTATCCTCGCGCAAGCAGCCAATTCAGGTCATCCTCAGTTCCGGCTCCTGCGTCCACACGAATGATGGTCCGCCTGCGCTTGGCTTCGTCCAGTTGCAAGGTGGCTTCCGCAGCCTCCACCAACGGTTGCAACGCTTTGATCAACTGAACGTTGCCTGCAAAAAGTTGATCGACGACCACTTCTTCATAGCGAGTAGCCAACACGCGACCCAATTGCCGCCCTCGGCGGTGATAGAGTCCGGCAAAGTACCCCTTCGTCGCAAAAGCCGCTTTGGGTCCACAGGGCATGCCAGTCAGATCCACATCCAGCAGTTGGGAACCGGCTTGATAATCGTGCCGAAATCCCTGGCTGTGGGAGCGATAGATCTCATCGAGCGCCTGATGCAGTTGGCTCACATTTTCAGGCATGCAGGCATCCAGCGTTTCTTGTACCACTGACTGCTCGGCACAGGCCGCTCGACCGAAGGCGTGTTGCAAGCCTGGGTCGGCTCGCAGTCGAGTATTGATTTCGACCAGCCCATGGGCTCCAGCCAACAGACTAATAAACGCATCTGTCAGCTTGTCGATGGGGGCATGCTTGACGGTTTTCTGCTTGATCTGGACCTGGGCGCGAATCGGACCAAAGAGATCGAGTTGACGCAACTTCACTCCTATGGCCGCCAGAGAAGCGGCTGGGCTAAAATGGTTCGTGGTGTCTATGATAGACTTGTTCATAGTGATGCTCCTTCTCATGTCAGCGAATTTGGCTTTTTTCATGAGATCAGAGTCATCACTTTTCTTCTGGCTTTGGCAAGCTCGTCTTTACCGGGACAACCCTGCCGCTATTTTGGGCGAAACTTAGGTAGACTAATGTAGAGCAAAAAGGCAATCTCTCTTGCGAAAGATTGCCAAAGCGAGTACTGTTCCGGTATCAAAGAAACAAAAGGAGCAGAACTCGCATGTACCTTACCACATGGAACGAGTTTCGTCACGAGATCTATGACTGCTTTTTGCGAGCCAAAGATGCGCTGTTCAATACGGTGGATGCACTGATGACGGAAACGCAAGCCAAATCGTTGCCAGAAGTGACACAATCGCTCTGGTTTGAAAGAAAGTGGTCGTCGATCTATGAAGCGTTTGAAGATGGTCGCATTGATCAACAGGCGCTGCGAAAGGTGTTCATCCGGTATTTACCCGAGAAGGAAGTAGGTTCCAGCTTGTGGATCGGGATTGATACCAGTAGCATAGCTCGTCCGAGATCGCTCACCGCCAGAGATCGCAGTGCGCTGCCGGTCCATAATCTGCCGAAGTGCGAGAAGCCAGTCACGTTTGGATGGCAGTTCTCGACGGTCGTCGCTTTGCCTGATCCTGCCAGCAGTTGGACCTACATCCTGGACCAGCAGCGAGTGAACACGGGGACGACCGCAGCGCAGATGGCCTTTGCCCAATTGCAGCAGTTGAGTTCGTTGTTGCCCAAGGAAACGGTGGTGGTGCTGGATCGGGGATACAACGCGATCTGGCTCTGGTGCCAATGCAGCACCTTGCCTTTGCAGGGGACGCTGATCCGTCTCAAAGGCAACCGCTGTTTTTACCGCGCAGCGCCTGCTCCCTCGGGCAAACGAGGAGCACCACGCAAAGATGGAGAGAAACTGCAACCTGAGGAGGAGAGCAGCCATGGGAGTCCAGATGGGACATGGCAGGGTCAGGATGCCAAAGGTCGACTGGTCACGGTCACGTGGTGGAAACAGGTCCACGTCAAGCAAGCACGCTGGCTGGAAGTGACGGTTCTGCAGGTCGTGCGGCCTCATGCGACCAACAAAGAGCGCGATCCCCGCGTCAGTTGGTTTGTCTGGATCGGAGACACATCGGTGGATCTTGCCTCCATCGCCCTGGGCTATGTGCGCCGCTTTGGACAAGAACATGGCTATCGCTTTGACAAACAGGCGTTGTTGTGGGAGAAACCGCGCTTGCGTACTCCAGAGCAGTTTGAGCGCTGGAGCCTGATCGTGGCGATTGCTCACAATCAGGTGGTTCTGGCACGTTCGGTGGTCGAACCGCAACTGCGTCCGTGGGAAAACAAGCAACGGGTGTCTACCCCGCAGCAAGTGCGACGCGGGATTGGCAAATTGTTGCCTCGTTTGGGAACCCCGGCCAAGCCGGTCCAACTGCGCGGAAAATCGAAAGGCCGCCAAATGGGGGTGCAGATTGGCAAAGCGAAGCGGTTTCCGGTCGTTCACAAGACGCCAAAATTGCCTCCCCTGATTCCCAAATAACCAATTTGGGCGCTTTTTCATCGATCCTGGCTCATTTCACGGAACTTTTTCATGAGTTCTGGTAGATAGACGTTAGTTTAAACAAGAATTACCTGACGATCCGAGTAATTCTCCATATATTGAATGATGCTTATCAGGGCTAGTCTCCACGGTTGCTCGGCGAATTGACCATTACTGGGGTAGAGTGAAGTGAATTGCTCGTCATGATAGAGTGCACCAAATTCATCACGTAACCACATGTACCGATTCCCCTTTGGAAAGAGGCTTCTGGCGACACGAGCGGTTTCTTCGGGAATGGCTGGCAGTGATTGCGGATGCAGGGACATGAGCGTTCTCCTTCACATCTTGCCTATCTTGCTGGCTTTTCACCTTCCTTCAGCAATTTTACCATTTTTCTCTTTCTCTCAGCCAATGCTATTCGCCAACAGAGTCGCTGCACGAAGCGGAGCAAGGCATAGATGTCATCATTTTAAGATACTGTAGACTCCTCACCAGATTGGAGGGGTTCGAAGAGGATTGGAAAGGAAGAAGGAACGCAGAAGAGGCAAGGGTGAGACCAAGGAGAGCTGCACCATCGCACGTGTGGCCCTCCTCCAGCGCTGGAGGAGGGCCACCACGACCTCCTCCAGCGCGTCTTGATGGTTACAGGTCGATGGACCTGAACCGATCTCCGAGCCCCTCCCCGAGCTCCTTCAGCAGCTTCTTGATCTGCTCATCGAGCTCAGGCTCACCAGCCCGGTCAAGCGCCGCCTTGTGGAGCGCCGGGAATTCGCGACCGTGGAGGATCTTCAGACCAAAGATGGTCATGAAGTCCCCCTCGGGACCGTCAGAGAGCGTCTCGAGGATGTTGACGAGATCGAACTCCTTCTTGGCACTCGCCTCACGCGCCCTGCGAAGGCGCTCCCGGATGGCCCTCGCGTATGCCTTGTCTTGTTCCAGTGACACGATTCCTCCCAGAATCGTCGTCGGGTTCCCTCTGGCGGTTGCCAGGGGAAGATTGGAGGGTTTCTTGCTTCCTGTGCTTGCTTACCGCGCTCTTGCTGCGATAGAAGCCAACTGCAGCAACACCTCTCCCTGGCTTCCTTCACGCACTACGCTTTCTGCGACCCTTGTGGTGCGAACGCACGCAGGTGGATGGAAACCGATCTTGCTGCCAAGCAGTATAGGCCATGTCAGGCACAATATGGGTATGCATCTCTGTGCACACGAAGATGACTTGGTCGCGAGGAGCTTCATTGACGGAGAGATCACACGAGCCCATACGGTGGGAAGATTTGTCTCCAGAGGCCAACGAACCCTCGCTCTTTTCCTCTCATATGATTCAGGCTGTACGCTCACGATAGGCCCGTTGCCGACACCGCCCAGAACAGTACGCTCTCTGTCGCCCTCCACGCCGACGACCACGTAATTGTACCAGCTCTGCTCCACAGAAGAGACACGTTTCTCCCTGCACGCCTCCTGCCCTGTGAAAGAGATCATTCACCCGCTTTGGAACGCTCCTCTCCTTCTTTTTCTGCTGACGACGGCCGCAAGGATGCATGGAACGGGAGTGCCGTGTTGGTGGCACCAGAGGCAAAGGCGTCATACGTCGCATGATATGTCCCTGTCGCTCACGATAGGCCCGTTGCCGACATCGCCCAGAACAGTACCGTTTGGGTCGATGCCCTTTTTGTCGTCTCAGAGGCCCTCCACAGAGGCAGGTGTCTTGCCCGAGGCGCTGTGATGACGACGCTGCGAGAGAGCGTCCTGGACGGCATGAGCGCTCTCTAGAGGGCAGATGTGTCTCGTGAGAGACAACCACAGGAGCGGTTGTCTCCAAGGACGAAACCGGCGGAGCAAGTTCTTGAGATGCCGTCGATGAGAGAAGAGAAGGCGAAGAGGGCTCTGGCAGGCAGGAGCGATCCCTGAGACGGAATGAGCGCGATCGAGATTGGGGCTGGCTTTCACAACAAGGCTCCCTTGAGAGATATGCCTGCTTGAGCGCCTTGGTGAGAGCCTTGCGCCACATTTCTTGCCACCGCTCATTACACACGGCGTTGCGTAAGGCCAGCATGGGGTTGACATGATCGCGTTGCCAGTGCATGCCTGAACCTTTGAGACGTGCTTGGACCACCAGTTTATTGGCGCTTTCGACCATACCCGAGCCAATGGGCCAGCCGTGCTCCCGAAAGGTGGGATACTGCATCAAGGGCTCCCGCTTGCGCAGATAATCGAGATGTTCCTGGATTCCCTTCTGCTGGAGCAGATCGCTCCCCAAATGATTGGCCATACGCAGTAGAGGACGGGGACCACGGTGTTTGAGCACATGCAAACAGCGCGAGAGCATCTGGTCAGGCAACTGTATTCCCGCTTGTGTACATCCTTCCAGCAGCGCGCTCACGTGTTCGGCAGCATGGGGAAAGTCCAGAATGCGCACCGCATCCGGTCGATATCGTTCGGCAAACGCCTGACACCATTCCGCTCCGTCCGTCACCGCGCACACCTGTGTTGCCTGGGCCACCTTTCGCCGTTGCATCTCTCCTTTGGCCAGTGCGGTAAAGGTAGCGGCGCCCGACAGGTGGGAAAAATACGAGAGGTGGTCCACGTGGATCTCCTGAGTTGCAGGCTTCCTGTTGGGATCGGGCTTGCTCACAGATTCCCCAATAGCGACGGTGCGCACCTCAACCCACTGCTTGTGCACCAGTGAAATCATAGCGCCATCGGCACTCACCACGCGGAGCTTCGGCGCTGGCACATCTTTGCGTGTTTCGGACGGAGGAGCCAGAGACGCCTCTGTCTGAGCAACATCCATCCACGCGCCCATCTGCTCAGTCAAGCGGCGGGCGGTTTCGGTGCTCACCTGGACCCCCAACAGATCACCGAGCATCTGAGCAGCTTGCGCAAACGGCAAGCAACTGGCCAGATGGGCGAGGTGCTCCTGTTGACGCGGCGCCAAGCTTCCTGGCAGTAACTGGAGTTCTCTATCGAGGGGGAAAAAAGCTCCGTTGGCACGTGGGGCAGGTGCCGTACGTTCGGTTCAGCGTGACGGATTGTCCTCCATTGCCTTGCAGGGTCCGCTGATGCTGTCCCCGTGCCTGCAGAGGAACGACACAAGTGGGACACGTCGGAGCTGGCTGGCCGGGCGTTTGCCCCCATTCTTGGCTCTCACTCGCCTGGGCTGCATCTTGCAACACCTGGGCTTCCAACTCCATCATCCGCCGATGGATCTCGTCTTCCATCTCCACGAACGTTGCCGTGGGGTGCGCACGGCGCCACTCTTTGATCTCAGTCAAAATGGCAGTACCTGTTCTCAGCCAAGTGTGTTCGTCCATCCTCTTCTCCATGCTCCTTTTGCTCTCTGATAGATGTAGTGTATCACCCTTGTCCTTGATCTCGCTCAGCAGTGCAAAAAGTGATCCTGTTGGCAAAAGGGATTCGCCGTAAAGCAAGCAGACTGCTAAAATAAGAGAGAAGAAAAGAAAGAGGAAGGAAAAGAAGGAAGGAAACAGGAGCAAAAAGATGTCATTGCAACCAGAAGCCATTCCAGCCATCCCAGAAGAAACAGCTCGCGTTGCTCGCACAATTGTCCCCAAAGGCAATCGTTATATGTTATTGAGAGATGAGTTAGGAACTATCTACACAGATGAACTGTTTCTCAAGGTGTATCCTCAAGGTGGTTCCTATGCAGAAGCTCCGTGGCGTTTAGCACTGGTATGCGTGATGCAATATATGGAAAACTATAGTGACCGGCAAGCGGCAGAAGCGGTAAAAATGCGTATTGATTGGAAATATGCATTAAATTTGGAATTGACCGACCCAGGCTTCAATTTCTCTGTCCTCTCGGAATTTCGCCAACGTTTGCTTGGGGGAGGGCAGGAAGAGGTGCTCCTCAACACGCTGTTACATGTCTGCCAAGAGCGAGGGTGGATCAAAGAACGTGGAAAGCAACGTACTGATTCGACCCATGTGCTGGCAGCCATTCGCACTATGAATCGGCTTGAATGTGTAGGAGAAACACTGCGAGCAGCTCTCAACAGTTTGGCGATAGTGGTTCCTGACTGGCTCCGTGCTCATGTACCAGTGGAATGGTATGAGCGCTACGCCCGTCCCATAGATGAGTTTCGCCTCCCTAAAGAAAAGAGCAAACGACAAGCCCTCGCTGAACAGACCGGAGCAGATGGCTTTCAGTTACTCCAAACTTGCTATGCTGAGGGTGCTCCCATCTGGCTACGTGATATCCCGGCGGTTGAAGTGTTACGACGCATCTGGGTTCAACAATATATGCTCACACAAGACACGTTCTCTTGGCGCTCAGATGACAATATTCCTCCGGCTGCCATTCTTCTCTCCTCTCCTTATGATCTTGACGCTCATATGAGTATCAAGCAGGAGACGATCTGGACAGGATACAAAGCTCATCTAACAGAAACCTGTGATGAAGAACGACCACATCTCATCATTCATGTGGAAACGACGCCTGCAACCACCCAAGATTCGGACTTGACTGAACCTATCCATCAGCGCCTTTCCGACAAGGCCCTCTTACCCGCAGAACATGCAATGGACGCTGGATACGTAGATGGAGACCACTTGGTCAACTGCCAAAACACCTACGTCGTCGAACTGATAGGTCCAGTCGCCAATGATCCCAGTTGGCAGGCCCGTGCAGGACAAGGCTTTGACGCAGCTCACTTTTCCGTTGATTGGCAAGCACACAAAGCTACCTGTCCTGTCGGGCACACCAGTCGCAAATGGAAACTGGCACGGAGCCAACGCGGGGCAGATGTCATTCGCGTCGAGTTTGGCAAAAAAGACTGCCAGCAGTGTCCTTGTCGTGCGCTCTGTACGACAGCACCAAGCAATCCTCGCCAATTAACGTTGCGTCCTCACGCTCAATACGAGGCTATTCAAGCAACACGACAACAGAAGACAACACACGAGTTTCAAATGCGTTATGCCATGCGAGCTGGTGTTGAAGGAACCATTTCCCAAGGTGTCCGAGCCTTTGACTTACGCCGCAGTCGCTATTTTGGGCAAATGAAGACACATTTACAGCATGTGATGATTGCTACTGCTATCAACTTTTCTCGTATTCTTAACTGGATTATGGGTATTCCTCTTGATACTACTCGTAGCTCTCGCTTTGCTGCTCTTAGCCCTTAGTCCTTTTGCCAACAGGATCAAAAGTTGTGGGACACCCATACTTCGCCTGAGACGTCTCTCTCGTTGCGCATCCTGCGGGCAACTCAGGGAAAAGAGCAGTTATCCACATTCCTCCCTTGAAATGTGGATAACTGATGTGAGAGATGGGGAAGAGAAGAGGAAACGATGTGCTCTTCCGATCAAGAGATCGAGGACGAAATCACATGCCCTCTTTTCTTGCCTGATGACTCGCTTGCTTGGGAAGCGAATACATTCTTCTGTTGATCCACCTGTCGAGCAGGGAAAAGCGCTGTGACGACAGCGGTCCCCTCATCCTCATCATCACCTTCCTCAAGATCCTCCTCGCCCAAGGTGCGAAGCATCTCAGCAAGCATGGTCACCAAGTACTCGCAGGCTTTGACATTGAACGCAAAGAAGAGACGAGGTTCGGTAAGTTCCAGTTCACTCAAACGCACGTGCCCTGTCTCATCACGGATGAGATCAATGCGCGCATATAATAACGGAGGAAGACGTGAGAGCACGGCATGCGCCAGGCGCACCTCATCTTCCTGCAAGGGCACAGACCTCTCCTGTGTGACGATATCAGGAACCAGCGTACAGACACGGCGCACCGCATGGGTGATCTGCCCGGCAATCGCGATGAGGGAATGTTCCCCTGACTCCTGGATCACGGACGGATAAAAAGGTTGGATCAGCACCGGATAGCCTCGCGCGCGCATCTGAGCCAGATGTGCCTGTCCGGCCTGTATGCTCTCTTTAGTGTCTGTCGAGACCAGAGAGAGCCCAAAGCTCTCAGCCGCAATAGCTGGCTTGAGGATCACCTGCTTCCATTGACGCTGCTCCAACAGACCGCGCAAAACGGATTCAGGCTGCTTGGGAGTCATCCAGTATGTCGGAATCGTGGGGATACCTTGTAAGGAGAGGTCATGTAAGTAGCATTTGTTGGTATTCCATTCCACGATGGGCAATGGGTTGAGCAGCACACTACACCCGGCAACGTGTCTCGCCCACCGAATGAAGGCTGTCCGCTGCTGGTAGTAGTCCCAGGGAGAGCGCAGCACCACGAGATCACAACCTTCCCAGTCAAAGGAAGGATCAGTCCAGGGAACGAGATCAGCTTCAATGCCCGCGTGATGTAAAGCATGCAGCAGCGCCAGATCATCACCTACCTGATAATAGTGCCGATTCGATGTGACCAACGCAATGCGCTGGTGAGATGAGCACCTTGCTCTCATGCGCTAATTTCCTTTTCGAGGCACGAGGCCAAAAGAGGTTGAACCTTCCTCTCCTTGTGCATACCTCACACGAGAGAGGGGCGAAACTCTGAACCTGCTTGATCTTTTCCTCATAAAAACCTCACAACTTCCTTGTATAATGCAAAATATCGACGCATCTCGCTTTTTCTCTCCAACAAAAAAATTTAAAGGTTGGGAACATACCTATGAGATGGAAAATTCTTATCGTGGATGACGATAAAAAAACTGTAGATCTGATCCGACTTTCCCTGAAAAAAGAAGGCTTTGAAACCCTAGAGGCGTATGACGGTCTCGAAGCCCTGGCATTGACTCGGAGTGAGGTTCCCGACCTGATTATCCTCGATTGGCTGTTACCGCATATCGGTGGTCCCGACCTCTGCCGTATCATACGTTCTGAGTCCACTATCCCGGTAATTATGTTGACTGCCAAAGCGACGGAAGAGGATAAACTCCTAGGTCTGAATCTGGGTGTTGATGATTACCTGACCAAGCCATTTAGTCTGCGTGAACTGGCGGCACGTGTACGCATTGTGCTCCGCCGAACGCACCGGTGGGCAGAACGTCCAGCAACGCTCCGTGCTGGCAATCTGCTCATCGATTTGCAGGCGCACGAGGTCTGTCTCTCCGGGCAACCAATCCGTCTTACCCCCAAGGAGTTCAAGCTTCTGGAAACATTTGCCACCTCTCCTGGCCGAACCTTTAGTCGCCAAGAACTGGTGGAGCGAGTCTATGGCCTGGACTACGATGGTTTTGACCGCACCATCGACTTTCACCTGGGGAACTTGCGTAAGAAGATCGAGGCTGATCCTGAACATCCTCCCTTTCTCCAAACCGTGCATGGCGTCGGCTATAAGTTCAGGAGGGCGGGTGATGTTGAGTAGCTTCTACCCGCGCCTCATCTTAATGCTGCATAGCCTGCGTCTGCGTCTCACGTTGATGTTTATGCTTGTCGTCATGGTAGCAGTTGGCACGGTTGCCCTGATTGCGAATCAAGCAACGACCAACAACCTGCAGGTCTACAATCAGGCAAAGGACAATCAGCAGATCATTTCAACGTTGCTCGCTGCCTACCAACAGCATCAGAGCCAGCAAACATTACAAGCGCTCACCGAACAATTAGCGCACGCTTCGCACCTACGTCTCATCCTGCTCGATGAGCAGAATCGTGTCATCGCCGATTCTGACCACACGTTGATCGGACAGGTCATTACCTCGCCAGTCTCTTCCTCGCCTTCTACAACCTCCTCTTCACACTCAGACCTGCTCTATATTTCCACGAATAAGCCCGCCCAATCTTCCGCCCATGTCGACTTTCAGCTCAGTAATAACTCGCCCGAAGCAACCTTTCTGACTTCCGTGAATCATGCTCTCTGGATGGCAGTCCTCATCGCTGGGCTGCTTGCACTGCTGCTGGCTCTGGGGTTTGCCAGTACGCTCCTGAAACCGCTGCATACGCTGAAAGCCGCTGCTGGGCGGATGGAGCAAGGCGACCTGAGCCAGAGGGTTTCCATCACCGCCAAAGGTGAAATTGGCGCACTCGCCCACGCATTCAACACGATGGCTGATAGCCTGAGCCGCTCAGAGCAAGTGCGCAGCAATCTGATGAACGATGTCGCGCATGAGCTGCGCAATCCTCTGATGAATATTCGCGGCTCTCTGGAACTGCTTGCAGACCAGATACTTGAGCCAACACCGGAAACCCTGGCCTCGCTCTACGAAGAGACCTCGCTTTTGAGCCGATTGGTCTCCGATCTGCAGGATTTATCCCTGGCAGAGGCTGGTCAATTGCGCCTCGCGCGCCAGCCTATCGAACTGGCGGAAGTGGTGAGCCAGACAGTACAGATTGTCCAACCGCAACTAGAGAGGAAACACTTGATGCTTTGCGTGTCTCTTCCCTCTCATTTGCCTCCCGTTGAAGCCGACCCAGAACGGGTTGCCCAGATTCTGCGCAATCTCCTAAGCAACGCTATCATGCATACTACCCCTCCTGGCAAGATCACTATTACTGCCAGTCTCAGTGCAGCGATGGTCCAGATCCGTGTGCTAGACACGGGAGAGGGCATTGCACCCGAACATCTTCCCTACCTCTTCGACCGCTTTTATCGTGCGGACTCTTCCCGTTCCCGTGCCACAGGGGGCACCGGACTGGGCCTAGCTATTGTGAAGCAAATGATTCAGGCGCACGGTGGACAAATAACCGTCGAGAGCCAGCCAGGGAAAGGAACCTGTTTTACCTTTTCCCTTCCCGCAGTTCCCAAGAGCCCTGATGAGAAGGGCTCCTCACAGGTCGCTCTCATCTCCACCACATAACAGTTCCATCAGGTATGGGTGCTGTGCATCATCAGCACCCATACCTCACAATTTCCTCACACATTCCTCGATCATTCCTCACGCCTATTCGCTATCCTCTACCTGTCAGAGAGAAGCGATCGCTTCTCTCGCATGACGATCTCGAATATCGCATTGAAAACAGAAAATGGAGTTCACCTCTATGAAACTCATCGTACGGAGTATCAGGAATGTGCTTCGCAGCCCGGTTCGACTGCTTCTGGTCGTCGCGCTGCTAGGAGGAAGCCTGACATTTGTCGCGTCAATGGTGAGCCTAAATACAAGCTCCCAACAGCAAATTGCCATGGTGGAGAAACAGGTAGGCACAACCATTAACATCGAATATATACCAGACCAGGACTCCTCTTCAGATTCAGATTCAGCGAACGAAGCAACCCCGGTCGATGGCCCTGGAAATACATCTGTGAACATTACGCCACCTCACATCACAAGGAGTATGGTGGACAAAGTGAAGAGGACTCAAGGAGTGGCTAGCGCACAACAGCGCCTCTTCCGACCCGATACGGAAGGAACGCTACAAAGCGCCTCGAAAATTCCCACGCCTATTCCCGTAACAATCAATGGAATCTCCCAGGACGCCACCAATTTCACTCTGGCTGGTGGAACCGTACCGACCCTCGTTTCCGGGCGCAATTTCCGCGCTAGCGATGCCAATGCCTACGTCGCCATGATCAGCCAGCCCCTGGCGCAGAAGAATCATCTCAGCCTTGGCTCAACCTTCACATTGCATGGAAAAACATTCACACTCATTGGCTTGTATACGACATCGAGTGAAAGCGCCGATGACAGCATCGTCATTCCCCTGACGACCATGCAGAAGCTCTATCAGGTCGATGGCGTGGATGCTCTTACGGTTACTGCCGTGAGCCGGGAGCAAGTCGAAGCGGTAGCCGCCAAGTTGCGCACAATCCTTGGGCAGAATTTCAATGTCGTTACACAGGCTTCCCAGTACAACGGTGTGTTGAACGCGCTCCGCGTCGCGCAGAATAGCATCCGGGCGGCTCTGGTAGCCTCCTTCCTCATCGCCGCTGCCGTCATCATCTTCGCGGTGCTCATGCTCGTTCGGGAACGAATAGCCGAGATCGCTATCCTCAAAACGATTGGCGCGTCACACCTGCAAGTCTTGCGACAATTCTGGACCGAAATTCTCGCTTTGAGTATTATGGCGTCCGCACTAGCAATCCTTCTGCTTGTGACTATGGGACCGTTCCTTGCCCATTTGTTCGATATTGACGCGGCGTCCCTGGTGAAAGCCGCTGCCGGCGGCCCCAGCATTGATCACCCACTTATTATGCAAAATGGCGTTACAACAAGCACAACAAGCACCGTCGATGCCAATCTCAGCAATGTACACCTGGCAGCCGCCACCTTGAATGTGCAAACACTGTTGATCATTCTCGGCGTGGGCATAGGGCTGGCCTTGCTGACAAGCTTCATCCCAACCTGGTTTGTTGCTCGCCTCAAACCCGCTCAGGTCTTGAGAAAAACAAACTAAAACAGCGCAAAAGAAAGAGAGAAGATCCTCAGATGAATACACAAGGTGTTTCAACGGAACAAGCAGATCCATCGAGGGACTCCGTGATGGTACAAGCTTCAGCCGTTAGTAAATCCTTTCAGACAAGAGGCCAGGTGATCCAGGCGGTGAACGATGTCAGTTTTGCCTTTACCCAGGGGCAATTTGTGGCGCTCCTGGGGCCGAGTGGCAGCGGGAAGTCAACCTTGCTCTACCTTCTTGGTGGTCTGGATAAGCCCGATGCCGGGGAACTCGTGATTGACGGCGTGGATACCAAAAAGCTCTCAGCCGCGCAGGAGTGCCGCTTCAGGAGGCACAAGATTGGCTTTGTGTTTCAATCCTTTCACCTGATACCAAGCCTGACCGCCCTTGAAAATGTGATGTTGCCAATGGAACTCAAAGGAGGCGCTTCGAGCGCGGCTATGCAAAATCAAGCCAGCGCTCTCCTCAAGCAGGTCGGCATCGACGAGAAGCGGCACAATCATACCCCAGGCAGGCTCTCAGGAGGGCAACAACAGCGCGTTGCTATCGCGCGCGCACTCGCCAATGATCCCAAGGTCATTCTAGCCGACGAACCGACTGGAAATCTGGACTCCCAAACTGGCAAGAGAATCATCGAACTCTTGAAGCAACTGGCGAAACAAGGCAGAACGGTGATTGTGGTGACGCACGATCATAGTATCGCCAAAGCGGCGGATGTTCGCCTGTATGTGGAGGATGGAAGAATTGCAGTCAAGACCACCTAATTACTGTATCCAGATTCACATATATCACAAGCAAAATATATTCTTAAGGAAGAGTCATGAAATTAGATCGACCCTGCCAGTCGTACTGGAGGCATGTACTGCTCGTCTTGAGTCTGTGCGTGCTCAGTGCCTGCTCCTCCGAGAAGGCCAACACGCAAAGCTCAAAAGCGTCAACTCCATCAACGCAAAGATCAGGAGCCTGTACGTCTCCTGATCCGACCCAGGCGCTTCCCACTCCCACAGCTCCCACCCTGTCTACACTTGAACAAGCCTATTGGTGCCTGTTGGACCATCATGTGACCAGGAAGACGCTTGATAACCGAACACTGCTCGGCGGGGCCTTTAGCGCCATGGTGCAGGAACTGCTCAGCAAAAACCTGGACCAGTCCACCGCGATGCCGCCCTCGCTCACTGGTGACGCAGAGGCGGATTGGTCGTCCTTTAGCACGGTCTACCAACGCGTGAGTAAGGCTCTATCACAAGATGCAAAACTTCAGCAGGAGCTCGCGGCAGCAACTATGCAGGGCATGGTACAAAGCCTGCACGATAATCACACCTTCTGGAATATCTCGGCACCAGCTTCCGTGCTCAAGCAGTATCCTCAAGGCGTGAACTATGGATTGGGAATTGTTACCTCTGCCACAAACGGGGCTTTCTACCTGCCCGAAGCACGCTCTCCGCTCTTTGTGACTGAAGTACAGCCTAATTCGCCAGCGGAACAGCAGCACATCGCGCCAGGGGATAGTATCGTCTCGGTCAATGGTAGCACCCCTTTTACCAATAATCAGCTTAATCCAGGGGTAATGTCCTGGCTCAATCCCCAACTGTCGAGCAACGCCGTCGTGCATGTGACACTCTCGCGACCCAAGACAGGGCGCATCTGGACAGTGACTCTTATTCCAACCTTTTTCGCACCTTCTATGGCTCCTGTCGCCAGCGCGCGAGTAGTGGACAACACGCTGGCGTATGTCAAGCTGACACAAGTTTCGCCCGACGCTGGCGACCAAGTAGTCAAAGCCATTGACAGCCTGCACCTGGGAAATCGTCTGCGCGGGATCATCCTGGATGTGCGTGATAATGGCGGTGGCTCTCCAGAAGGTGTTTCACAACTCCTCGGAGCCTTTGTCCATGGCCAAACCTTGGGCTACCTTGTCGATAGCGAAGGCAAACGTACCATCTTGCCTACCACAGATACGGTTTCCCTGTTGCATCAACCGCTAGTGTTGCTCACCAACCGCCGCTGCGCCTCTGCCTGCGAGGAGCTATCTGGAGCTATGAAAGATCTGAAAATTGCGCCCCTGGTGGGATCGAGGACAGCGGGAGCGATAGCCGGAGCAGCCACCCCTTACCTCCTGAATGATGGAAGTACGTTGGGTATCACCACACAGCGCGGGTTGGGTGCCAACGGAGAAACACTTGATGGTTCTGGCGTCGCTCCAGATTATGAAGTTCCGCAGACAGCGCAAGAATTATCCTCAGGGCAGGACCCTGCTATCGAGAAGGGAATCGACCTATTACGCTAGCTTGCTAGCAAATATCGCTTGTCCTCTTGGCTTCTTGAGAGGAGTGCAAACCTCCATCCACTAATGGGCAAGCGATGTATTCTATTTTCTGCTTATCTGCTGTCCAAGGTGAGTCCCACTGAGCAGACACTCACGTTCCATTGGTTTCCTGCGATCCTACGTAGCCTGTTGCTTACGCTCTTGTTCTTGCAAGTCGTCGGACTCCGACGAACCTGGGACTTACAAAAACCGAGCGAGAAAGCCCCGCTCTTTCAAGGCTGTCTTTTACCCACATTTTACAATTTGCTACAATGGGGAAATGAACATCCAGACAGTATTGGACCCGGAAGCATGGGCAGAACAAACATTTGGGCAAGTGCAGTTGCGAGATATGCGGCGGACGAGGCGAGCTGTCCAGGCGGCGTGTGCCATTGCACGTGATGCCTCAGCCTCGTTGCCCAAACAACAACAGAATTGGAAAGGGGTGCGCATCCTTGTATCGCTGGCTTCATGAACCCGACGTCACCTTCGAAGCGCTCGTGCAGCCTCATCAGCAGCAGACCCGAGAACGCATGCAAGCAGAGAGAGTTGTCCTTGCTGTGCAGGATACAACCGAGATTGATCTCTCCCACCGAGGCAAGATGGCTGGCATTGGGCAAATTGGCAATGCCAAAGGGCGTGGTTTCCATCTGCAAACAGTACTGGCGGTACAACCGGAGACCAGAGCCGTTCTCGGATGCCTGGCCCAAAAGCCGTTTGTTCGTCTCCCAGCTCCAAAGAACGAGCAACGGTATCAGAGGCGGCATCGAGAGCAGCGCGAAACGGATGTGTGGATGCAGATGATCGAGCACGTTGGCCCCTCGGCTGCTGATGGCCTGTTGGTGCATGTGGGGGATCGAGGAGCGGATATGTTTCCTTTCTTTCGGGCTTGCGTCTCGACTCAGACGCACTTTGTGGTGAGAGCGGCTCACAATCGCCGAGTCGAGGCCCAAGAGGAAGAGCTTGGTCATCTTTTGGATCGGGTTCGTGCCTGGTCCAATCAGGATCAGCGTCCCTTTGCGGTCCCAGCCTCTCATGGGAGAGCAGGTCGAGAAACGACGCTTCAGATCAGCTTTGGGCAAGTCAGTATTCTGCCCCCCTGCAATGATCCACGTGGGAGCAAGGACCCTCTGCCCTTGTGGGTGGTCCGTGTCTGGGAACCAGAGCCACCTGAAAGCGTGGAGCCTCTGGAGTGGATCTTGCTCACCTCAATGCCCATACATGCCGACGAGCAAGCCTGGGAGCGGGTTGCATGGTATCGCTGCCGTTGGATCGTCGAAGAGTATCATCAGTGCCTGAAAACCGGGTGTCGCATCGAGGAGCGACAGATGCAAAGCGCGGATCGCCTGATGCGCCTGCTGGGTCTGTTCTCTGCAGTGGCCGTGCGTCTGCTGCAACTGCGTACGTTCTCCCAACAGACGCCGGATCGTCCAGCATCTGAGGTGGTTGAAGTCCAAGCCGTTGCCATCATCGCGACGCGAACAGCGCAGTCACCCTCGATGCTGACGGGAAAAGCCTTTTGGATCGAGGTCGCCCGCATGGGGGGGTATCTGGCTCGTGCTGGCGATGGCCCGCCGGGATGGAAAACGCTCTGGAAGGGCTGGCTCCAGGTACAAACCTTGCTTGAAGGCGTTCATCTTGCTTCTCACCTCTCTTTGTAAGATGTGGGTAAAAGACAGTCTTTCAAGGCGGGGATGAATCGCCGTTCCTTTGAAGGCGCAGGCGTGGGGCAAATCCTCACAACAACGGATGGTGAAGGACTTGACGAGATGCGACGTTGCTGCTATACTTGCTCTTGCATAGAATATCTGTTCCAACGTCACATGAGCCAGGAGGAAGGGAGCTGGGATGAAGAAGAAGGGCCAGGCGACAAAAACACACCCACGAGCCACGAGCACCCCCACATTTCTGCTGGAACTTCCGCTTCAGGTGAACGCTGGGCAGGCCAGGCGTGTACGTGCCCATCTGGAAGCGGCCCGTCAGCTCTACAATGCCATCCTCTCCCTGGGACAACGCCGCCTGCGCCGCATGCGCGCTGATCCCGCCTGGCAAGAGGCTCGCTCCATCCCTCGCACCGACAAGGCCGAGCGAGCGGCCGCCTTCTCTGCCTTGCGCAGAGCCCATGGCTTCACCGAAGCCGCCTTCCATCACACGGTCAAAGGCTTGCGTGTGGGCTGGATCGCCGAGCATGTTGAGGCGGTACTGGCTCAAACCCTGGCGAGTCGTGCCTACCGTGCCCTCAATCGTGTCTGCCTCGGCCAGGCCAGGCGCGTGCGTTTTAAGAGCCGCGGACGAGGCTTCAGCAGCGTCGAGAACAAGCGTCATGACACGGGCCTGCGCTTTGTCTTGCAGCCACCCGAGAAGGGAAACGCCGGGTTTCTGCTCTGGAACGGGGACTGCCTTCCAGCCCTCATCGATTGGGAGGATGAGGTGGCGGCTCATGGGCTGAGGCATCGCATCAAATACGCTCGTCTCCTCCAACGCCCTGCTAGCAGCCCCAGAGCGGCCGGAGCCGATGCGGAAGGAGACTGCTACGGTGTGCAACTGGTCCTGGAGGGTACTCCTCTCCGCAAACCGAAGCACACGGTTGGGCAAGGGATCGTGGGAGCTGACCTGGGTCCATCGACCCTGGCGCTCGTTCCTCAGCAGGGGGAGGCCAGCCTACAGGTGTTGTGCACGGAGTTGACTCCTGACGCCAAAGCCATTCGTCGGTTGCAGCGACGGATGGATCGGCAACGGCGAGCGGCCAACCCAGAGCACTACGACGAGAAGGGACGCCTCAAGAAGCAGGGAGCCAGGAAGCGGCGGTGGAAGCTGAGCAAGCGCTATCACGCCACGCGGCGACAAAAAGCCAGCAGGGAGCGTCGCCTGGCGGCGCACCGCAAGAGCCTGCATGGTCGCAAGGTGCATGAGGTGATGGCGCTGGGCAATACCATCATCCTGGAAAAGATTTCCTACAAGGCCTGGCAAAAGACTTTTGGCAAGAGCGTGGGACTGAGAGCACCAGGGATGTTTGTAGCATGGTTGAGAGTGCGCCCAAAGAGGCGTCTGATCTTCTGTCGTGCGAGAGCACGACCTCACTCAGGCGAGGTGAGTAACGCGGCACCTTACTTCCAGCCGAAAGGTATGGGGGGACTGTAGCATGGTTGCTGAAACGTCTCTTGAAGCTCTACTACCAAGAGCCAGACGAGAGGCAGCGAGGCCGTCCAAGGCAAAGGCTTGATGGCTTGAACCCTAGTCGTGGTGGAATTCATGCGTCCGATGGGATTGGTAGAATTGCCCATGCCTGATGAGCACAATGAACGTCTCAAGCGTTGTGCTCGCCTGCATCAGGACCAGCCCGTAGGGAACGGGAAACGACGAACGGGGTGCCTACAGACGGAGCGAAGATCAGGTGTAACTTGGGGATCGCCTACCATCCGCGAGGATCAAGGCGACGGAGTGGCGGTAGTAGCGAGTCATCTTGTGACAAAGTGAAGCGCCACAGGAGGCCAGACTCAAGAAGCGATGGTTGGCACGGATGTGTCAGCAGACCATCGTGGGAGTTGCGTTGAAAAGACGCAGGCCTCTGGAGAGCCTGGTGCATGGAAATCGTGCATGCCATGGTTCGGGGGAGGGCCGTTGGAAAAGGGCTGGCGTGAGCCAGTACCTCGCTGGCGGCCTATCCTACCGCACCGTTGCAAGCACAGGCGGCACCCTGGTGGCGCGTCCCCACACGCACCACAGCGCTGAGCCAATGGTGTCATGGCTGTGGCAAGCGGGTGAAGAAACCGCTCTCTCAGCGCTGGCATCAGTGCGAGTGTGGTGTGGGTCCCGTGCAGCGCGATCTCTACTCGGCGTTTCTGGCTGCCTATCTTAATCCAAGAGATCCCATCCCCTCGTGTGCCCGATACGCGTGCGTATTGGGAAGGTGCGGAGGCGCGCCTGCGGGCAGCACACGAGTGTCTCATCCAACGCGCGAAAGAGGGGCAGGACCTGCCCCAAAGCTTGGGTCTGACTCGAGCCAGAGCGCGTCTGCCCGAAAGTCCAGGGGAACCACCACTAGAGCTCGTCCTCCCACAGCCGTGGGACGGGTGGGAAGCGTGGGCCGAACCCCTGGAACCCCCGCTGCTTTAGCACGGGGAGCTTCAGGTGGCTACACTGGTCAGACTCTAGCGATGCTTTCGGGTCGGCCTCGGGCCTACGGTTATCGCCACACCGAGCGATTTCTGGCTGAGTTGGCAGTTATTGGAGCAAATGCCGCTCTCACCGAAGCGCTCGCGCGCTGGACTGCTTTGCTGTGGAAGCCAAGGCTGCAGGAGAGAGTGGGTCTTGCTTCCACCTCAGTCGCTGGTCATCCCACCAGCACCCACCCTGGAGAAGACGATACATCAGAAGGAGACCCCCCATGAACCACGATGATCCTCGCTCCCAGACATCGGGAGTCGCCCAGCCGATACCGATCACTGAGCAGATCCAACCTGACACTCTTTCCTTTGGGTATGAGGCGCTTTCGCCCCAGGATCGCGCCTTTGTCGAGCAGAAGACCGCCGAAACCCTGCATTTGTTGCGACGTACAGCGGAGGGGGCCATTGCCATTGGCTATAACCTCCAGGCGGTGCGTGAACGGCTTCCGCATGGACAGTTTATGCAGTGGGTGCAGCGTGAACTGGGGATGCGACGGCAAACCTGCCAGAATTTCCTGAATGTGGCCTCTGCCTATGGTGAGCGTCTCCATCTCGCCAAGCAGCTCCCGCTCAAAGTGCTCTATGAGCTGGCAGCCGCGCCTGAAGCGATTCGCCAACAGGTCGAGACGACTCAGATCCCGACCACCATCGACGCCATTCGGGCTGCAAAAGCGGACCTCAAAGCCGCGCAAGAAGCTGAGATGCAAGCAAGGCGAGAGACGGAGGTCATGCGACAGGAACTCGCAAACCTGCAAGCGCGCTCCGAGGAGATCGAGCGTGCACGGACGGATGCACAAGAGGCTTTGTTCCACCTACAAGGGGAACGGCAGAGCTGGGAGCAAGAGATGCATGAGGAGGGAAAAGAGCCAATCATTCCACCAGACATCGAGCAACGCCTGCATACGCTTCACACGCAGATTGAGACCCTCACCACCCAACGAGATGCCCTCTCAGCTCAGGTTGCGAAGATGGGTGAGCAGATGCGTGGGGCTGTACTGCAACACAACGCCCTCCCGGCGGCACAGAAGTTTCGTCAGCGCTGGCGCAAAGTGGCAGCAGACATGCTTCTCAGTGGCACGCAATTTATCGCCCAGCAGCCCTCGCCATTAGAACTCGAAGGGCTAGAGATGGAGGATTGGACAACCCTGGAGCGCATTGAGGCGCTCCTTGAGCAGGTACAGAAGATGGTCCAGCATATCCATACCACCTCATCGCATGTCATCGATGCGAAGTAAAAAGATAGCCCATTCTGGTCTGATGACTCTAAAGAGAAGGAGAAAGGGTGTGCGCACGCTGTAGCACGCCCTTTCTCATGAAGGAACCGGAATCATTTCTTGTCTTCTGGAGCGCTGGTTGTCGGCCAGTTGAGGATGTACAGCACAGTCAGTGCATCGTCATGGAACTGATATCCCAGGCGAAACGGTGAGGACAGATGCATCTGTGAAAAGATCCCGCTTTCGATCAGTCGCTCAAACACATGCCAGATGACAATCCGGATATTCCCTTCCATGTAATCGTCGGCTCTCTCACGCCCTTCGGGATAGGCATCGCTGGAAACGAATTCCTGCCATCCTTCAAAATAGACCTCTCTATAGGGGGCATAGGCAAAGAGGTCGACATTTGCAGTATATTCAACAATGTCTTGAGAGAGATAGTAACGAGCATACTGCCATGAGTTTGCGCTTTGAAGCATCTCCTCCCTTTGCTTAAAAATAGATTGTTGGTCGTCTTGGGCCATGCGGAGTGCATTGTGAGGCGTGTCAAGAAAAAGAGAGAAATCTCCATCTGTGGGTATCCACCCATACGCGAAAAAAGAGCAAGTCTCATCGGGATGTTCTTCCGCAAATTGGAGAAGTGCTGATTTTCCCTCAAGAAAAAGACTCTCCTCAACCTCATGCCAATCTGGAGCAGGCATTATCATGTTCTCCTTTTGATCTTGTTTCTTTAAGAAGCGCCAAACCAGACCCATAATATGCTCATTCGAGGGGCTTCGAGAGAAGATTTTAAGCCTCTTTACAATATACGATAGCTATTCCCGCTTTCCATTTGAGGGATAAAATCAACCGTTCCTCAATATGAGGAAACATAATAGCGTTTTATCGATACAGCTTATGAAAATGCTCGGCTTCTTGATCTGTCAGAAGAAAACCAAAATATTGTAACCGCTCCATTGTCGTTTCTAGCAGAGAAAATCTCTCACACTCTTGTTGTTTTTGAACGAGCCAGCTATGCTGTCGCCAAAGACCATCCATCGAAAGCGCGTACCCAGTGACAATACTACGTTTTTCTTTCTGTTTCTCCCAATGCCAGGCTACATTGGAATGACATTCACGAGCTTCTCCAGGTATGAGCTCTCTAGGTCCATGAAAGGCTTTTCCTCGCTCTAATAAAGCCTCTATATCCGGCTCGTATCTGTAAACCATTCGCTTCCCTCCGAGAAGAAGTAATTGTTGCTCTAAAGGAAGTAATGGGACAGGAACGGTTTCTTGAATAGGTGTTTCCTGTTGAGGGTGCAAAGAAAGTGTTCCCCAGTCATCTGGGTTGGAAAGTTGAATCCAGATCTCATCTGAAGGAATGTCTGGAATTGGACGTCTTGAGCGCTTTCTGTAGTAGCAGTAGCAGAAAAATTCTGCCAGTTGATCCCAATTGACGTTATGAAGATCCATATCCAAAGAAGGACCAATGGTATGCTCTGCAATGCTGGCAGAAATCATGGACCTCAATGTATTTTTCGCGTCGTGTCGAGAGCTTCCCTCCTGAACCCAAGAATTGAAGGTTGAGAGTAAGTTGTCTCTCCATTCAGCATTGGCCCAGATAAGCCTTAGTAAAGACGTTGTCTGATAAACCACTGTTCCATTATCTCCACTTAAATATAAAATCCATGCATCTCCGGGCCAGGTTCAGTCAAGGTAAAGGATTCTCTCCATTCCAAGATGGTGCCAGATATGTTTTTGAAAGTGATTTTCTTTTAGAGTATCATTTTCAAATCCACAATTGTGTACAACCCCAAGCCCATCGCTGACGGTGAAGGTGTGATCCTGCGCCACCTCCAAGTTATACATAGTGCTTGTGCCAGCAACCACATTCCAGGCAACGAGTGTACCCACACTGCCATCGGCGCGGATCAGGTGTAAGCTAACATCTAGGTGCGCCACCTCCACAAAGCCCTTTTCCTGGGTGAGGAAGGGGTGCTTCTTGTTGGTATGCACTGTGTCTATTTGCTGGACGGGATGACCTTGCTTATCCTTGGTGGTGTAGGCAATGGCAAGATCGACCAAGTCATCGTCGTGGTTGATCCAGACATGCTTGATGGGCTCGAGCTCCATCTTCTTGGTCGTGGGGTTATACGCCCAGACCTTCTCACCGGCCTTGAGTGTGCCAATGGCTTGCTCGCCAGTGGCGGTGGCAACAGGGGTATCGAAGGTGAAGCTACAGGCATGCTCAGCAATGTCCTCTGCTCCGTGCTCAGCAATGTCTTCGGCTCCATGAGCTGCGGCATCTTCCGCCGCATGAGCGAGTAGTTCCTCGCCGCCCTTGGCAGCCAGTTCTGCGATACGAGCCTCTTCGCCGAAGCCGGCAACCATGGACATCTCCATGGTTAGGTTCATCGCCAGATCGGCGGCAGCCCACAGCTTATCCCAGCCACTGGTATCGCTGCTGGTGAGGGTCCCAACATCGTTGACCATGGAGGAGATACCCAGGAACATATCCACGCCAGACCACAGCAGGTGCCCGGCATTGGTTGCCCATGAGACGATAGGGTCTGGTGGCGGAGGAGGTGGTGCCGCTGGTCTGGGTTTGGGCATTGGTGGTGGCGGTGGGAAGGCTGGATGCACCACGGGGCGATAGACGCCACTGTTCCAGGTGCCAATGACCGTTGGAGGGGCTGGACTCCAGGGGACGGTCTCGTAGAGCTTGCCTCCACTGATCCAGGCTCGTTCGTCCTTGTTTCCTATAAAGGCGTTACCGGTAGGATCGGTGCGCGACTCTGGATTGCCACCCACGTAGTCATAAGGGTCCATGCCCTGCATAAAGAGCTCCAGACCTTCTCGCATCGTCTGCTGATTGCCAAAGACAATCAACAGATACTTTCCACCATATTGATGCGCTTTCTAGCAGAAAAAACGCTGGGTATGTAAGGGACGATCTTTTTTTTACCTCTCCTTGACTCTTGAAAAGCCCTGTCAATCCTTCTGGGTGTAATTCAGATTTTTGCAAAAAGACAAAGATGGTACACTGAGGAGGAGACAAGCGAGAGAAAAGAGAGGAGAGGGTATGAAGCAGCAAGAGGACGATCAGCAATGGGAGCAAAGAAGCCAGCAGGTAGCCAAGAGTATGCAAGAGTGGCGGCTTGCCCATCCCCAAGCGACCTTAGCCGACATCGAGGAGGCGGTTGACCAACAGATGAACGAGCTACGAGCGAGAATGATCGAGGATCTCGCTCAAGCCAACCAAGCAGACCAAGGAACCGGTCGGAGTAAGCCGGTGGCCTGTCCAGAGTGTGGGAAACGGATGCAAGTGCGTGGCAAGCGAGAGCGCCGACTGCAAACGCAAGGAGGACAAGAAGTCACCCTGATTCGTGAGTATCAGAGCTGCCCTCATTGTGGGTACAGCTTTTTTCCCCCTCGATGAGCTCTTGGACTTGCCTCAAACAGGTTTGATGCCCCATGCCCATCAAAGCCTGGTTCGGTTGGGAGCCCGTCTTCCTTTTGAGGAAGCGGCCAGTGAACTGCATGCCTTGTTGGGGATCCAGGTCAGCGACTCGCTGGTGCGTCGGCAGACCTTACAAGCAGGAGCCAGAGTCCTGGTCATGCAAACCGAGCAAGCCAGCGCGGCCTGCGCCCTGGTCGGGGAAGGCACAGAGCCTGTGGCTTGCCGTCTGGCAATGAGTGGAGATGGAGCCATGGTTCCCCTACGAGGAGGATGTTGGGCAGAAGTCAAAACGGTGGTCATTGCAGAGGTCCTCCCTGCACACACACGCCATCAAGATGCGACGGACAAACGAACCATCAACCACTCCTGCTTTTCGCGGCTGGCAGATGCAACCACCTTTGCCGACCTGGCATCAGTGGAGATCACACGGCGAGGCATTGAGAGAGCCGCAGCGGTCTGTGCGGTGCAAGATGGAGCCGAATGGCTTCAAGGCTTTGTGGATGGGCATCGCTTCGATGCCGTGCGGATTTTAGATTTTGCCCATGCAGCCGAGTATCTGGGTCGGATCGCCGAACAAGGGGAATTGGCAGGTCAGCATGTGCCCAAAGGCTGGCTAAGAGCCATGCTTCATGAGCTCAAACATCATGGGCCAGAGCGCATCATGAAGCATATGGCGTGGTGGCAAGAACACCGCCCCTTGCCTGCGGTCAGCGATGCGGTGCGTTATTTTGGCAAGCGCCTTCCTCAGATGCAGTATCAAGAGTTCCAAACCCAAGGCTGGCCCATTGGCTCAGGCATGGTGGAAAGCGCCAACAAGCGAGTCATGCAGGCGCGGCTCAAACGAGCAGGCATGCATTGGGAGCCCGCCAACGTGAATCCTCTGCTAGCTTTACGCGATGCCCTGTGTAATCACCGCTGGGAAGAAGTCTGGGACCAGCAACATCAGCGACAAAGAGAAGAGCATCATGCCCGACGAGTGCAGCGCAGCCAGCGGCGACGAGCACAACTGGAACAGGTGCTGGAGGAACAGCTTATCGAGATCTTGCTGCTGTCGGCGCGTGGAAAGGCGAAGGCGCAACAGACTCCCCACAAAGGGAGAACCGAAGGCCAAAAGCGCTGGGGACGCATGACCTTTTCTCGCAAGGCGCTTCCAAACCGATTTGCAAAAATGTGAATCACACCCAATCCTTCTTATTCACTTGTTGCATTCTGAGAAAACTGTTATACTTCTCAGTACCATATTTAATGCTATCAAAGGTGAGGGGAATGCTTAATCGCACACAACCAGAACCTGTGCAACTTTTTTACTCCTATGCCCACGAGGATGAAGCCCTCCGCACCATGCTGGAGAAGCATCTGAGCCTATTGCACCGTCAGGGTTTGCTTGCTCCTTGGCATGACCGCAAGATCCAAGCGGGGGCAGAATGGAAACAAGAGATCGATGAGCATCTCAATGCCGCAACGATCATCCTTCTACTGCTGAGCTCCGACTTTCTCGCCTCCGACTACTGCTATGAGCACGAGATGCAACGGGCAATGGAGCGCCATGAACGCGGCGAGGCTCGTGTCATTCCGATCATCCTGCGTCCCTGTAGTTGGCAAAGTGCTCCCTTTGGTTCATTGCAGGCGCTTCCTCGCAATGGACAGGCTATCACGACATGGAGGAATCGGGACGCCGCATTTCTGGAAGTGGAACAGAGTCTGCGAGCCCTGATCGAGTATCATCCTTCTCCGACTCCTGTTTCGCGTTCCACGGCCAAAAGCCGTGAGAATATGGCGCTGCGTTTGCAGTCGATGTACCATGAACTCCTGGCAGATTCGTTGCAAGAAGCCGCATGGATTGAACTAGGCCTCTCCATGCAGCCGAATGCGGTGCAGAACGCGACGAATCTCTGGCTGCGTCAAGTCACCAGACCTGCCCATCCCCTTCCTCCTGGCACGTCCATTTCCAAAGTCTATCAGGAAGCCAACCAGGAACTTTTGCTTCTAGGCAAACCCGGCACGGGGAAATCGACGTTGTTGTATCAGCTTGGTCATGATCTGCTCAAGGAAGCAATCAAACATCCGAGGCATCCCTTACCTGTCTTGTTTCCTCTCTCGTCCTGGGCCCAGAAGCGCCTTCCCTTGCAGGAGTGGATCGTGGAGCAATTGGCTTCCCCGCTCTATGAGGTTCCCCGAAAGTTGAGCCAGCAATGGGTCCAGGATGAGCAGATTCTCCCGCTTCTGGATGGCCTGGATGAAATGGAAGAGACAGCGCGGCCAGCCTGTATTGCCGCCATCAATACCTATCGGCGCGAACATCCTCTTCGTCCGCTGGTGGTCTGTAGTCGAAGCAACGAATACAGAACGGCCTCAAAGCCGGAACGATTACGTCTCCAAAGCGCGGTTGAGGTTCAGCCTCTCTCTCCTGCGCAATTGGAGGCCACGCTCAACCAGGCGGACAAGCCGTTTGCCCCGCTGCGAGCAGCGCTCAAAGCGAATCCAGCGTTGCGGGAACTCGCCAGGACGCCTCTGTGGCTGGCTGTGCTCCTGCTGATGTTCAGAAATGCTTCTTCCGTTGAGACATTGCCCCAACGACGCTCCGATCAAGGGCGGAACCTCTTTGAGCAATATGTCCAGCGAATGGTGGAACGGAAAGGAGACAGGAGACGCTATCCTCTCAAGCCCACGGTGCACTGGCTGAGCTTTCTGGCGAGGCAGATGCGCCAGCAGAACCAGACGATCTTCTCGGTGGAACTGCTCCAACCAGATTGGCTTCCCAAGCAATACCAGTCCATGTATCATCAGAGTCTCAGCATATTTGTTGCGGTGCTCATCGGGCTAAACATTACTCTCCTCGTCACGTTTCGCTTAGGGTTGCGCATCGGGCTGCTCGGCGGCATGCTCGCGATAACGATCGTCAGGCTGGCGTTCAGGGAGGTCATCGGGAAAGAACGTCGAATAGCACTGGCTGAGCACATCACCTGGTCCTGGATAAGGGCTGGAAAAGGATTCTTTGTTGGGCTTGGTGCTGAGCCATTGCTCCTGTCATTCGTCGGGCTACTCGTCAGGCAGGACTCGGGGCCGGTGAAAGACTTGAGCATCGGATGGTTCATCGTAGGGATTGCCTACCTGGTCGCTGGACTCCTTGGATTGCTCCTCGGTGGGTTGGCACCATCGCAATCTCTTGAACGCCATACCTTTTCCCCTGGCGAAGGCATTCGTCGTTCACTCTGGAATGGATTGTTCATTGGGCTGCTTGCCGGGTCGCTTACTGGACTGACTGCTGGATTAGTTGCCGGGCCAATCCCCGGGTTGCTCATTGGACTGGCCGCCCTACTGGTCTCTGGATTGTTTCGAGGGCTCCTTGCCACCATCCAGCATACGCTCCTGCGCTTCTGGTTGAGAAGAGCTGGCTGCTTCCCATTCCAGGTTGGAGCCTTTCTCGAAGATGCCCGCGCTCGCCACCTGCTCCAGCGCGTGGGGGGAGCTATCGCTTCACCCATCGATTCTTGCTAGACTACTTCGCGGATCTGGATGAAGCGACGACCCCTACATCTGTTTCCGCTCCAACATCAGAAGCATCGATAAGTGAACCCAAGACTTGATCGTCGTCTGCCAAAGATGCCAACATATGGTGTCTTCATGCCAATGCATAAAGACAAACCCCAATATCAATCGTCGTGTGACAAAAAGTGAAATCCGGATGGCGATATGTTCTTGAAATGCCGGGATCACCAGCGGAACACCTTGCCTTGTTGATAGAGAGATTGGTACAAGCCAGACGCGAATACCCCGAAATCTACCAGATTCTGGATCAGGTAAAAAATGCTGAGGCAACGCCTTTCAACCTACGTGAACGCTTCCACCAGCAGAGTCAGACGTTTCACGATGTAATGAGGCAACTGATCATCGAGGGCCAGGCCGAAGGCTCGGTTGCAGCAGGCGATCCAGAGCAGTTAGTGACCGCTTTTGTCGCCTGCTTTGAAGGGTTAACCAGATTGGCGTTACATAACCCGGAGCAGTTCAAACAATCTTGTCCTGACGCAAGCATTCTCCTGAGGATGCTTCAGCCAGAAGCTCATCGACAGGGAAATTTCATCTCATCTCCTGGTTCTGGCTCACTCTTGGTGATTCAGGCTGCTTGCTACTTGTACATTGATAGATCGTCCTACATGAATAAGAGACACTTGTGGAAGGATATTGATGAAGATGCAAGTGAAGCAAGTAGCCGCTCTCCCAAAGCAGCTCGCAATCATGAATATCAAAATAAGTGATGATGTGCTTACAATCACTTCTCTTTCAACACAGGCTTGCCCATGTTGTCCGCTCTGTGGCAAACCATCCGCACGGATACATAGCCGCTACATTCGTCAGGTAGCCGATTTGCCCTGCGGCGGACGGCAAGTTCGTCTTCTGGTGCAGGTGCGCAAATGCTTTTGTGAGACACCCGATTGTATCCGAAAAATCTTTATGGAGCGCCTGACGCCCTTCGTGAATACCTTTGCACGAGTCACGCAGCGCTTGTTTCAAATTGTGCAAGTTATTGGGCTAGCAACCGGCGGCAGGCTAGGAGTTCGTGTCACAGATCGGCTCGGAATACAGATCTCGCGCCATACCATTCTCCGACGCATTATGGCGCTGCCTACAGAGCCAATTGGACCGGTGCTGCAGATTGGCATTGACGACTTTGCTTTTAGGCGTGGTCGCAAGTTTGGCACCATCATCGTGGATTTACGAACACATAAGGTACTCGATGTGCTACCAGACCGGACGACTGACACTTCCGCCGCCTGGATGGCAACCCACCCAGAAATTGAAGTAGTGAGCCGAGATCGAGGAGGAGACTACGCTGCCGCAGCTAGGAAAGCGGTTCCAGAAGCCACGCAGACGGCAGATCGTTTCCATGTGTTGAAGAACCTTGGAGAGGCTCTGGAGGGAGTCCTCTCACGTCATCTTGCCATTCACCGCAGAGGTCAGGCAGAGCAATCAAGGGCCACTCCTCTCTCCACTACGCACCCCATACAACCACCAAAATTGAGCCCAAAGGAAGCCGAACTGAGCCAAGCGAAGCGAGAGGAACGCCTGGCGAAATACGAGCAAGTCGTGGCCCTACGGAAACTGGGCTTCTCGCAGACTGCCATTGCCAACCAGGTTGGAATCGGTCATGCCACCGTTTCGCGCTGGTTGCGCAGTGATGCGTTTCCCGAACAACCACCACGTCCGCGAAAAAGCCGCCTTGATCCCTATCTCAAAGAGGTGAGCAAGCGGTGGGAGGCAGGCTGTCACAACATCGCTCAGTTGCATCGGGAGTTGGTCGCTTCTGGTGCCCCCTTGACCTACAAGGTTGTATACAAGCAACTGGTTCATTACCTTCCAGAAGGGCGGAAGAATGCACAAAAGCCCGATCAGCTTCCACGGCCTCCTGTGCTAGCACGGCAAGCTGTCTTCCTGTTTCTTCGCAGACCTTTGGAACTGGAGGCAGACGAACAAGAAACGCTGGCATTGCTCCAGTCTCTGCACACAGAGGTGAAGCTGGCTTACGAGCTGGTTCAGCAATTCGCTCAGATGGTACGCACGCGCACAGGAGAACAGCTCGATGACTGGCTCGAACGGGTAAAAGCCAGCAAGATTCGCGAACTGCAAGGCTTTGTTGCTGGCGTGGAACGTGACAAAGCAGCGGTGCTAGCAGGACTTACTCTTCCTCAAAACAACGATCACGTTGCATAATGCACCTCGTCACTTGGATCAATATCATATCGTTTCAGCCAGAAGCGGTTGCCTCTCCTGTGGAAGAAAGAGGCAGGATCCACGATCATTGTAACAGATCCCAATAATACGTTCTTGACGATACCAACGCCAAATGGTTTGGGCTGTAACACCGTAGGAGTGCGCCAATTCGTCAGCGGTCAGCAGCCCTTGAGCTCGCAGGCGGGTACATCGATCTGCAAGCCCGTGATGTCGACGCAGTTGATAGACATGCGTGCTGAGAAAAGGCAACCCCTCAAAGGTGCGGAAACCTTGCTGGTTCAACTGCTCAGCCACCTCTGCATCCGTATATTCCTCAAGAAGGCGGTCCATGGCTGCCAATGTCTCTGGAGGGGTCAAACGCGATTGGGACAACGGCAGAGGGAGTTCTACCATGATCGTCTGTGTAGCCCCTCCCTTGAAGCGAATATGTGCCACAATCTGATCCGTTTTGTGGACCGTTACGTCTTCAATGACCAGCCGAACTGCACGCTTGCGCTCTCGTGCGGTGGTCTTGGGGCCGTTCCAGAACCGGCGAAACCGTTCGGGTACCTGCTCAATATCCGTCCGCTCTTCCACGCTCACTTGCTGCTGATCGCCCTGGTTGTAGCGCTCTTCAACTGCTCGTGCTTCCTCCAAGGCGACCAGTTTCGCGTTCCATTCCGCTTCCAAAACGCTTGCTACCAGACGATTGTTCGGATCGACTTTGAGATAACGCCGTTGCGCTAACTCCGCTTCGTATTGCGCACGCTCTACTTGGAGATGACGCAAGCGACGAGCCTCATCTGCTCGCTGGATGACTTCCTCCTGTACTGCCAAGGTCAAGGCGAGGGCTTCGGGGGTCATGCGCTCCAGGAGCACCGCCCCAACGGCTTGATCCAGATCTCGCCCAGGAATGCGTTGACAGGGAGTATTCCCCTGGGCAATGCTTCGGCTCTGGCACAGATAATCTGGGATGATACGCTGCCCTCTGCGCTGGTGAGAGCGCACCGTCATCCGTTCGCCGCAGCAGCCACAGAGGATCAAACCCTGCAAGAGCGCAGGTCCCTCTCGTGGTGGGGAAAAACGCTTGGGAGCATACGCTTGGCTGTTCAAAGCAAGCTGTGACGCGTTCTCTCTCAAAGTCTTCCCAACTAATATACCCAACATGAGCCTCACGCACAAGGGCTACCCAGTTGGCGCGGGGAACATCCTGAATGTGGAGCTTGCCATCAGCCGTCTTCGTCGTACGTGAACGCCCGTAGACATAGGCTCCCGCATACGCTGGATGATGCAGGAGCCGCAACACATCATGATGCTCGATCTCTGCCCAGACCAGTTCTCCTTGATGCGCTCCCCGACGCAAGCGACGCGGGAAGAGCAAATGCTGTTGACGAAAGTGGCGGACGGTCGTAAAGGCCGAGCCAGTGTGCGCAAAACTGCGAAAGACCTCGCGAATGCTGGCCTGCACTTGGAGATCGGGATCAAGCACCACCACATCCGTTTCGGTGTAGACAAATCCGATGGGTAAGGTCAATTTGAGGGCTCCCCGACGCGCTTTGTTGAGGATACCGCCTTGCAGTCGAGCACGCAGGATAAAAAGCTCAGCCTCACTCATGGTGCCTTTCAGGCCAAGCAAAAGCCGGTCGTTGAAAGTCGCTGGATCATAGAGCCCTTCTTCGTCCAGGATCAAGGTGCGGGTAAGCGCACAAATTTCCAGGAGCTGATGCCAGTCGCTGGAGTTGCGTGCCAGCCGAGAAACCTCCAGCCCCAAGACCAACCCAACCTGTCCAAGGCCAACTTCAGCCACTAGGCGCTGGAAGCCTAAACGATCAGCAGTTGAGGCTCCCGAATGACCCAGATCTTGATCAATCACGACAATACGCTCCTGGCTCCAGCCAAGCGCCAGCGCCCGTTCGCGGAGCGCATATTGGCGAGCAGTGCTTTCGGTATTTTCGAGCACTTGTTGAAGTGTACTTTGCCGCACATACAGATATGCCAGGCGACTGAGATGATGAGCGCTGACCTGCTGGGTCATCTTAGTGATCCTCCTTCTGGTGAGTCTTGAGTAGCTGGTTGAGGGGTCCTATGTCTTCAAAACGAAGCATGGTTCGCCCTGCGGCAACAACCAGAAAGGGATCAGGAGGGGCGAGACTGGTCCAGGCCAGAGGGAGAGAGCGGACCTGATGTGTCTGCGGATCTGTAAAGAAGACGCGCTCTTCTCCCCAGGCGCGGCTCTGCGAGAGCAGAGGGAAGCTATGACCACTGAGAGGATGAAAGGGATGGGTGATGGTAAAGGAATGCTCACCATTCGTGTTATTAGGTGTAGTTGACAGTTCGTTTAAACAGTCTCGTTGAAGGGAAAGTGAACAAGCTGAAGCTCATTAAGCGTATGATGTTCGGAAGGGCTGCATTTCCTTTATTACGGCAACGTGTTCTTCACGCACTGTAAAACAGATGAACGGAATGTTCTCTGTTCATTTACTCTTTCTCAGAGAATATTCGTTCATCACCACAAGTGAGCCAGAACCACTTCATCATTTACCATGTGGTTCGATGCATGGCATGGTTCGACGGTCATACTCGTGCTCAGACTCGTCGTTCGGCTTTTACAACAGAAACTTTTAGCTAGCAGAGTGCGTATCTGAATTGAACCTCGTTGTGGGAATATGAAAAAATGCTACGATCTTCTTACGAGGGTTTTTCTGTTCCGCTATCGATCATGCGTCATTTAATGACTAGTGAGGAGGGAATGATGGAAACCATGCCGCCCTTGCCACCGTTTACACAAGAAACCGCAATACAGAAAGTACGTCTGGCCGAGGATGCCTGGAATACGCGCGATCCTGACCGGGTTGTGCTGGCATATACGGAGGATACAAGCTGGCGCAACCGAGCTGAATTCCCCGTTGGGCGCGAAGAGGCCCGCCAATTTCTGCAACGCAAGTGGTCAAAGGAACTGGACTATCGTTTGATTAAGGAATTGTGGGCGTATTCCGGTAATCGCATTGCAGTGCGCTTTGCCTACGAATGGCATGATGATTCCAATCAATGGTTCCGTAGCTACGGCAATGAAAATTGGGAATTCAATGAGCAAGGCTTGATGATGCGCCGCTATGCAAGCATTAACGATAGGCCGATTAAAGAATCGGATCGCAAGTTTTTCTGGATGCTCGGTCGGCGTCCAGATGACCATCCAGGATTGAGTGAATTGGGACTGTAAGAAATTGAGTGTCCTCGTACTCTGTTCCTCATTGGTGCTACGCTAAAAAGAGAGAAGGCAAATTACTATGATACGTAGCACCGGGCCGGAAAAGGTGGTTGGTCGGGCCCGGACTCCTCTTTAGCACCGAAAAAACGAGCAGAGGGAATGGCTGATGGAACCGGCCCTAGTCATCTCAACGTGCATGCATGCGAGCCTCAACTGGCGGGTGCGCTGCACGCATGCATCGCTGCCACCCCTGGCTCCTTTTATCATTCCAGCGGCCCGCTATTTTAAACAGATCAATACCTTCGCTTGCCGGTGCGACCATCAGCGTTTCTCCTGGAAAACCGAACAGCGGGAACGTGCCAACGGGAAGTATCGTCTCTCGACACATGCACGTCATTTACACGTTTCAGAAGGAGTATACCAGATGTGGAGCGCTTTTCCCAGGAACCTTTGTCCCTGTGCTCACATTGGAGGGCACGTGCTTATGTCGGAGGGCCAAACCTGCTCACATCGCGGAACTGACCCAATCTCGGTGAAAACACATCGGGAGCAGCAGCTTAACTCTTCTTTACACGCTCAGACAAAGGAGCACGGCTGCCAGATAAGCTCATCATTCACCAAAATTGGGCCAGAACCATCTCCTGAGACACATATGTAAGACAAGCAACCCAGCAAGATCACAGATACTTCAGAGGTGCGTATGTGCACTCCTCTGATACCTTGCTGCCTTGTTATCAGAGGGACCATCTCTTTCAAAGAAGAGCAAAAGGAGCATACTTCCCATGACCCAAATACCCATCATTGATGTCCTTGTGGTTAGAGCAGGACCAACTGGCTTGACACTGGCCTGCGATCTTGCCCGTCGAGATGTTTCTTGTCGCATTATTGACCAGGAAGCAACCCATCACATTGGTACGCGTGCCAGGGCATTAAGTCCTCGCTCACAGGAGATCCTCGACGATCTCGATATGCTCGAACAGTTTTTTGCTCACGCCGAACCCCACTTGCCCATGCGCTTCTATAATCGTGAGAACCAACTCATACGCGAGGTTGATTCTGCCTCTCACGCCGTTGCATCCTCGACCCCTGATGCTCCCTATCGCGGCAACCTCATTATCAGCCAGCAACGAACTGAGACCCTCCTGCGTGAACATCTGGCTACCTCTGGTCTCTTCGTCGAGCTAAGCTCTCGGCTCGTCGGCTATACCCAACATCGTGAGTATGTTGTCGCAAGAATCGCCCGTGCGGGAATGATTGAAGATATTCAGGCACGCTACTTGGTAGGCTGCGATGGAGGAGCCAGCACAGTTCGGAAATGTGCTGGCATTTCATTTCTGGGCGAGACCAGAGAAAATGAACATCTCTTCCTTGGCAGTGTTAATGTCAGTGGGTTAGATCCCACTGCGAGGTATCTGTAAATAGACCCGGTTTCGGGACCCCTGATGACGCTGTACCCCATGGTCCGCGATGGCAACTGGTGGTTTTCTACCGGCCTCACGCCAGACGAGTACCAGGTATTACCTTCCACAGTTGAGACACTCCAGCGCCTCTTCGATGAACGGGTGGGGATACCTGGTGTCCATTTCTCCAATCTCACTTGGCACTCTCTTTGGAGAGCAAACATACGCATGGTTGATCGCTATCGTAACGGCCGGATCTTTCTGGTAGGAGACGCTGCCCACGTCCACTCTCCTGCTGAAGGGGAAGGGATGCAGACAGGTATTCAGGATGCGTACAATCTGGGGTGGGAAATAGCCTCTGCGCTTCGTGGAGCCCCAGACATGCTCCTGGATACCTATGAGGACGAACGCCTCCCTATTGCTCGGCAACTGCTAGAAAGTACTTCCGCTCGCTCTCAGGCGTTCATGCGCCCTAGTTCTATCACACAGACCGTCACGAATGTGACCACCAGCAAGGATGCCTTCGCTGACACGACTCAACTGAGTATCCACTACCGAGGCAGCACACTTGCCTGTGATCTCGATGAGGCGACAATCATCCGCGCCGGAGATCGCGCCCCCGATGCGCCTGGACTCCATGCCAGCAATGGCATGCAGGTTCGACTCTTCGACGTTTTCCGTGGGACACACTTCACCCTCCTCGTCTTCGGGTGCCAGCTGACGCTCCAACTTCCCGATGTCCCCAACGACTTCCTGCGGATATATACCATCGTGCGTCCGGGGGAGAGAATTGCGGCCTCCGATGGCGCTCTCATCGACACCAGTGGACATGCCCACCACACCTATGGGATCACCAATGAGGCGCTCATCCTGGTACGCCCTGACGGATATATCGGCCTCACTGGAGGAAGCCTCGATTCAGATCCAATCATCGACTACCTGCGTGGTACCACTGGTCGATGACAGGGAAGACCTCGCCGCAGCTGCACACATCATGAGCCAGTTTTTTTGCTCATTCAAAGCCAACCATGGTTGTCAAAAGAGCAGTTATCCACATTTCTCCTTTGAAATGTGGATAATTCATGTGAGAAATGGGTAAACGAAGAGGAAACAATGTGATTATTTCCGTTCAAGAGATAGAAGGGGAAGCGATATGTCCTCTTTTCTTCTCTTACGACTTGTTTGCTTGGGCTTTCCCTTGTTGATCCACCTGCCGAGCAGGGAAAAGCGCGGTGATGACGGCAGTCCTCTCATCATCCTCACCATCCTCAAGATCCTCCTCGCCCAAGGTGCGAAGCATCTCAGCAAGCATGGTCACCAAGTACTCACAGGCTTTGACATTGAACGCAAAGAAGAGTCGAGGCTCAGTGAGTTCCAGTTCACTCAAACGCACGTGCCCTGTCTCATCACGAATCAGATCAACACGCGCATATAATAACGGAGGAAGGCGCGAGAGCACGGCACGTGCCAGGCACACTTCATCCTCCTCCAATGGCACACACCTCTCCTGTGTGAGGATATCAGGAACCAGCGTACAGACACGGCGCACCGCATGGGTGATCTGCCCGGCAATGGCGATGAGGGAATGTTCCCCTGACTCCTGGGCCACGGATGGATAAAAGGGCTGGATCATCACTGGGTAGCCTCGCGCACGCATCTGTGCCAGATGTGTCTGCCCAGCCTGCATGCTCTCTTTAGTGTCTGTCGAAACCAGAGAGAGCCCAAAGCTCTCAGCCGCAATAGCTGGCTTAAGGACCGCCTGCTGCCATCCACGCTGAGCTAACACGTCACGCAAATCAGATTGAGGCTGCTTTGGAGTTATCCAGTGTGTCGGAATCGTGGGGATACCCTGCAAGGAGAGGTCATGCAAGTAGCGTTTGTTGGTATTCCATTCTACGATGGGCAATGGATTGAGCAGCACACTGCACTGGGCAACGTGTCTCGCCCACCGAATAAAGGCGGTCCGCTGCTGGTAGTAGTCCCAGGTGGAGCGCAACACCACCAGATCACAGCCTTCCCAGTCAAAGGAAGGATCAGTCCAGGGAACGAGATCAGCCTCAATGCCCACGTGATCTAAAGCGTGCAGCAGCGCCAGATCATCACCTACCTGATAATAGTGTCGATTCGATGTGACCAACGCAATGCGCTGGTGAGATAAGCGTCTCTCTCTCATGCACTAGTTTCCTTTCTCATGCACATTGGTCACCGGCAGCGGCTCTCTGGCATCTTCGACGGACCTCTGGAGGTGTTCAAAGAGCAGGCGACGAGCCGTGATAGCAAGGCGCTCTTGCCGCATAAGCACATGCCCATGGGCATCAATGACCTCGGCATCTGCTACACGACTCCCAGCATAGTGCCAACTGGAGAGATGTAGATCTCCCATAGATGCCACTCTCCTCCATAGGTATCGGGGGCATCCTCAGAGGACACCAGCGCATACCATTCCCACTGACAGCTCCATTCTCCGAGCGCACACCAGTGTCCTAATCCCAGTGGGAGATGCTGTCGATGCGACATCAGGGTGAGCGTGCCATCAGCGGCAAACTGGAGCAGGAACCGTTGCGCCTCCTCCGGCCAGTTGAGCACCCACTCCCAACTCCCCACAAAGGGAGCGTCTATGGGGGCAGGAATGGGTGGCGTGCGTGAGATGAGTGCCTCGCGAGGTGGTTGGTGTGGTCGTAACATAGTGGTTTCTCCTCTCTTTTACGATGAACGGCGAGAACGATACCCAAAACGAGCACGAAAGGCATGCAGAAAAGCATCAGTCCAAGTATGAGGACCATGATGGGGTGGAGTTGCCTGCATGCCGCCAGCTTGCAATGCCAGAACATGGAACAGCACCGCAGATTCATCCAGAGGGCCAAGCACCGCAGGTCCTCCACGCTGCACGATGGCTCCTGAGAGCACCTGCGCATCCACACTTAGGAGCGGAGCGATGCGTCCTGCTCGTGTGTGCCACCCGGAGGCACGACGAACGAGTGGGTGCATGTCTTCCCTCGCCGGGGGATCAGGCATGAGCCACAACTCATTGAGGGGGTCATGGGAGGTCAGATGTCCTCCCTCAATGAGCAGCACATCCTCACGGGTCGCAAGGCGCTGGTGGAAGTGCTCGTCGTTGCGCCAGCGAATGGGGATTCGTGAGAGCGCCACCACACCAGACTGCATGGACTCGCTGTCCAGCACGAGACCATCAGCAGTCAGATCGAGCAACAAGGTCGTGTGGGCCATCACCTCCCCCATATCCGAAGCCCACATGACCTCTCCCTCAAAGCCATGCCGCGTCAGGGTCGAGAGCAGCATCAGAGAGGCTTCTATGTCAGGTGGTGCGCTGCTTGGAAGGGGTCTGACAATGATGGTTGGAGGATGTGCCAGAACGGTCAGGAGCGCATGGAGCATGGCCGCCAACGCATCGGTGGTTCCAACCAGGGCAAGGCGCTCCTGGCGCAGATCACGCCGCAGCATGGGCAAGACCTGTTCCAGATGCAAGAAGAGGGCAGCCAGGCTACTGGCTTCTCCAGTGGTCAGGCGTGGTCGCTGCCCGGCACGGAGAGGCAGAGACTGTTGTACCAACAAGCCATGGTTGGTCATCTGAGGAAGCCACTGACAGAGCGCGATGACCTGTGCTCCACAGGCCTGCGCGAGCGCAATGGCATCACTGGTCTGCTGAAGCACCTCTTGCTGAAAGGCATCCGAGCGTGCCTCATGAGGCGGGAGTTGCAACGGCAAGGCAAAAATGCCGATGCGTCCAAGGGGTGTGGTGAGCAGATGCCTAAGTGTGGTTCGCTTCGGCTCTCCACCATTCTCCCCCCTCTCCGGTGAGTGAAGAGGTGGTTGAGTTGTCAGCGCCGCAACCTCCAGTGGATCGGTTTGCCGAAGAAGAAGTGAGTGGAGTGCGCCCTCTGAGGGCTGCTCCTGTCGAACAGGAGAGGGGCACTCATCGAAAGGAAAAGAATGTATCATACCAATCTCCAGTGTCGCAAGACAAAAGACGCCAACGGAAGAGAGAGCGTCTTGACCTTATATCTTTCGTCGAGCGCGGTGAGGCTTACGAGACGAACGTCGTCTGCGGGTTGGCTTGGGGCCATCATAGCGAAGCAGATAGCCCTGGTGCGCTATGCTTACCAGCGTGAAGTAGGATGGGAGCTTGTGTTTGATCCGGCTCATATGCTTGCGTAGCGCCAGAATATCCTGCTCATCACAGGTCGGCGTCACATGCGCAAAGAGCACCTCATAGGTTTGTACCTGATCGATACCCTCCATCAGGCGGCGCACGATATGAAATTCGAGCGGAGTACAGTAGAGCAAATACCCTTCCCTGAAACATTTTTTGTGATGGATGTAAAACAGGGAGTTGTCATGAAAGTAGATCGCCTTGAGTGTATAGAGCGGTATCGCTTCGACACGTTGGGGGCCAGTTTTGATCATAGGATGGTGCTGCATATCGCGGTCTCATTCCTCCTCTCGTAGACCTTATTCTCTCTGCTTCAGTATGTCAAAGGAAACAGCGAAAAAACAGAGCATCACTAGGCATTTTCTTGCATTTTCTTGCAGAACCATTTTCCTGCGGTAGAGACCTCCTTTTCAGGAGCATACTCTTGAGGAAAGAAGGTCATTCCAGGTCTGTAAGCGTGCAAATCTGTTGACACTGGCCGCGAGGAGATCAGCACCAACCTATAGGAGAGGTAGACAAGATGGCGTCACTCATGACTGGCCCATTCAACGACGCACAGACCATAGATCGAGAAGCGTGAGAAGGATGGTTGCCAAGGGAAAATACAGGAAGAGAGAGAGGTGGACAACGACTCTCACGAGGAAGAGATTAAAGGTAGCAGGTATATATATGTACGTTCAGCGAGCCGAGAAAGAGATATTACTTGCGAGAATCTAGCGAACCAGGAAGCATACGTCTCTCTTGTCGTGAAAGACACTTCCTCCTGGGAAACACATATCTGCTTGTGTTTCCCAGGAGGCGTGAGGATACCTCGTTACATGATGCTTGCAAGGGGTGCGCACTCGAATGGGACAACAAAGCCCGGAGACGTGAAAATGACAAAAAATCAGGTATGACTGATGTATCAGCCTATCTCATCGTGTTAGGAGTGACACGGCGCCAAAGCACAAGTGCGCTCAACAAGAGCATACGACACCGACTCATAACATGGTTTACATATATTGAAAGTATCCATTGCGATAAAAATAGAGCCTCCGTTGTTTGGGCAAGAGAATCCGTGTAATATACCTTTAGGGGAATTGCTGTATTTACATCCAAAGAGGGATATCTATGCCCAAACGACGATATGAGCGCCGCGAACCTACGCATGATTGGCAACAGATCAAACCTCTACTCAAAGATACAGCGCAGATCAATTATGAAGTGATAAGACCTGTAATACTCTGGGGTCAAACACCAAAAGAGCGAGGTGCAGAAACAGGCGTTTCCCCTCGGACCATCTATTACCGCGCCAATCTTTTTGATCAGGCTGGTATGGCTTCTCTGCTCCCAGCAGAACCGCCGCCACCAGTCCCAAAGGTAGACAAACGTTCACTCCCTCCTGACGTCAGGCAGGAAATCATAGATCTCTATGCTCAATACCCGGCCTTCCATCCTCATGAGATTGCAACGATTTGTTTCGTGAAGTTCAATCGTAAGCTTGCCCCAGCGACCATTAAGCTCATATTAGCATCTGGTCCCAAACCGACAACCACAGAGCGCCGCTATCCTCGCTATGCAGAAATCGAAGATGGAGAAACACGGCGACGAACCGTTATCAGGCTCCATGTAGATGGCTAGAATGCCAAATCAATTGCTGAGTACTTGGACGTAAGCAGAACAACCGTCCACGCTATTCTCAGGCGATTTGCAGAAGAACAGTTTGCAGGGATGCCCGACAAATCGCGTGCTCGTAAGCAGCCGAGGAAAGTTGATATTTCAACCATTCAAGAAATCAAGAGGCTTTCAGAAAATCCTGATATTGGCGCGTACCGCGTCAGTGCAGCATTAGAGCAGATGGGCATGAAAATCTCTCGTGCGACTTGTGGCCGCTACCTTTCGATTAACAGGAAACTATACCATCTCCAAGTCCCACGTAAACCACGCCCAAAGGCTGATATGCCGTTTAGAGCCGAGCGGAGGCATCAGTACTGGTCAGTGGACGTTTGCTATCTTGACATGCATCGTCTTGGTGGAGGCATGGTTTACTGTATTAGCGTGTTGGAGAACTTTTCACGGGCCATTCTCGCCTCTGCCATTTCTCGCAGGCAAGATAATGAGGCTTTCTTTGCGGTTCTCTATGATGCCATAAGCCATTTCGGTGTGCCAGAGGTGCTCGTTTCGGACAATGGTACCATCTTTACCTCTCACGATACGCGCTGGATGTGTGAGCAGCTTGGAATTGAGAAAAAGGAAATTAAGAAGGGACGACCCTATCAAAATCATATATAAGCGGCATTTGGTGTACAAAGACGTATGGCTGATTGGTCGTTTGAAAAAGCACAAACCTGGGAAGATTTGCTGGCAGCTCACGATAAATGGATGAGGGACTACAATTTCCAGCGCCATCTCGCTCATGAGAATCGAGATGATGGATGTCATAGTCCTGCTGCTGTCCTGCAATGGATCAAAGGTGTGCAGCCAGAGCCAGAGCTGGTGTACCAGGCATTCTCTGCCATGTGCGAAACCCGACGCTTGAATAAGGCGAGTTATGCGCGATTTCGCAACTTCTTGCTTTATGGTGAGCGGAATCTGGCTGGAGAAACTGTCCAGGTCGATATCTTTCAAGATGTGCTCACACTTGACTACAACCAGGAGCGACACTCACGGTACTCAGTGGAGTGGGCACCAGATGATCACAATTTTATCCGTGTCGGCTATCCGCGTCTCTATGATCATCGATACCAGTCTGCACAATTAGAGCTGTGGCAACCTGACGAAGTCGAATGGTTTGTGATCATCCGTGATCAGCCTCGGTCTCGTCGCTGTAAACGCAAAAGTCACATTCTGGTTATACAGCCACCGTTGTTTGACGTGTCATAAAGGGATTCTGATGCGCAACGCAGGTATGTTATGGAAATAGTTGTGGTAAATGCCCGAATGTTGAACATCCGTGATTCGTTATCTGAGAATGTGGCGAAAGTCGGCGGATCCCAGTGATTGGCGACTTTAAATTGAGGGAACCTGCGCGAATGCCGCAGGGTCTCGTGGCAAGTTCTGTGGTCAACCCGCGCAGGATGGCTGATCAATGAAATCGTGACTGTGGAAGGTTGCTCAGAACCCACTTGAGACGCTTGATCTCGAAGATCGCAGTCGGGAGATTTTGGCTGGTGTATCTGCTTCGTCCAACGAGATGTAGGCAGTCATGGTGAGATCTGGGGCGTCAAACACCTGAAACGTGACAAGCTCAAACACGAGATAGCCTACTTGCGGATGATTGAACGTTTTGTGACCTTCTGATGCACTGAGCACCTCATGATCTGGCCACCAGGCCCGAAATTCAGGGCTGGCACTCATCAGATCATGGATCAACCCGGTCAACCAGGGATCACCAGGATAGCGACCACAAGTGGCCCGGAATTGTGCTAAAAGCCGTCGCGCATGCCCTTCCCAATCGACAAGAAATTGCCGATACATTGGTGAGGTAAACATTCGCCAGACGACATTGCGTTCGTGAGCGGTCATCTGCTCATAATCGCCAAAGACGACGCGGGCCGCTTCGTTCCAGGCCACCACATCCCATCGTCGTCCTGTCACAAAGGCTGGACTGAGACCCTGATGATCGAGGAAGAGCTGTAAGGCCGGACTCACGGTTTCAGGCTCCAGGGACCTCGCTGGAGGGGATTGTTGGTGAGCTAAGAAGAAGAGATGTGCTCGCTCATCGGCATTCAAGTGTAAAGCCTGCACGAGGCTTTCTAAGACCTGCGTCGAAACGCTAATCGGGCGTCCCTGCTCCAACCAGGTGTACCAGTCCACACTGACGCCTGAGAGTTGGGCTACTTCTGCGCGTCTGAGTCCTGGGGCCCGCCGCCTGCTTCCTCGCGGCAGCCCTACATCTTCAGGTGCAATCCGGTTCCTCCTGGTGCGCAGAAAATCTCCCAGTTCTTGCAAGCGCTGCTCCTCCTGCTCACGTGCCATCATTTCCTCTCTCCTTTACTCGTAGATTGCGGGAATGTAGGAGTCTCACTCCTATGATAAATGCTCATCTTGTTCTAGGATCCCTTTCAATATACACTTTCGACGTGTCGAAAACAACGCTCGCGCGACAAGGGCATGGTATCGATACCTATTCGGTCAAGGAACGCTTGTCGAAGGGCGTGATGCTGGCTGCATTGCTTGCCAGACCGGCGCACGCATGAGCGACGACACAAGCAATCATGCTGTACTACCTGACTCGATGTGTCCACACGACCGAAACCCTACCCTACGTTATGATGGAGGAATTTCCTATGAAAGTTTTTGTTACCGGCGCGACTGGGTATATCGGCTCGGCTATCGTCCGCGAGCTTTTAGCTACCGGGCATCAGGTCCTCGGCCTGGCTCGCTCAGATGCCGCTGCCACATCGCTCGCTTCTGTCGGAGCACAGGTACATCGCGGTTCCCTCGATGATCTTGACAGCCTGCGCAGCGGAGCGGCGGCCTCCGACGGCGTGATTCATACCGCCTACTTCACGATATCTTCCGATCTTGCGAGGTCCGGTGAAGCGGATCTGCGCGCCATCAAGGTGCTTGGCGCGGAACTTGCTGGCTCTAGTCGCCCGTTTGTCGTGACCTCCGCTATTGGTCTTCTCCTACCGGGTCGTCTTGGGACGGAGGAGGACGCAGCGTCTCCCAACTCATTTGGGGCGTCTCGCGTTGCCTCAGAAGAAGCGGCACTGGAGCTTTCCTCGCGTGGTGTGCGCGTGTCAATCGTACGACTGCCGCCAACGACCCATGGCGAGGGCGACCACGGTTTCGTCCCGACCCTCATCAGCGTTGCTCGCACGAAAGGCGTGTCGGCGTACCCAAGCGACGGATCGAATCGTTGGCCCGCTGTGCACCGGCTCGATGCGGCACATCTGTACCGGCTGGCGCTGGAGAAGGCCGCGGCGGGATCAGTGCTGCACGCGGTCGCAGACGAAGGGGTGCCGGTGCGCGAGATCGCAGGCGAAATTTCCCGACGCTTGGGCGTTCCGGTCGTCTCTCTGCCTATCGAGGAAGCAGGCTCACACTTCGGCTGGATCGGGCACGTCTTCTCACTGGACATACCGGCATCGAGCACGCTGACCCGACAACGGTTGGGATGGCAGCCCGTGCAACCTGGTCTGCTGGCGGATCTCGACGGCGATTACTACTTTACGAACGAGGCATGGTCAAAATTGCGTTGACTGTTTCCACACAAGGAACTTCTAGGGAAACGCATTGTTCTTTTTCATGTCCGTGCTGCCGGGCCACGTAAAACCCCGGCTTCCTCTTTCCGCTTTCCAACTTCCCCTCTTCTCCAGTCACAATTTTATCGCAATGAATACTTTCAATATGTGTAAACCATGTTATGAGTTGGTGTCAGCATACGAAGATGAATAGGCCATTCGACAAGAGAGTAGCATCCACAACAGCTGTATCTATAGGGACATCGCTCTCCACAGGGACACCATCGACGCATCTGGCACACCACAGCCTATGTTTGCGGCTTCTGCCATGTTAAGAAGATATCGCCAGAGTAACAGGCGACGAAGATGGGCATCGGGCAGATGAGAAGAAGCCGTCTTGCGGATCTCTTGTAGGGTCATGTTTGCTGGCTTGATCGGTGCTCCACTCTCTGACCATCCACGGCTGCGAGCATAGTAGATATTCACTGGAATAGCAACGAGTGCGATCCCCCTGTCAGCCAGGCTGACTTCACGGAACAGGCCGAGCACGGCTAACGTACCGCCGGGTCGCAGTAATGAAGCCATCTTTTCAAGTGCCTGCTCGAACAGCATGTGATGAAGTGAGGCGGTGGCTGAGATGAAATCAAACTGCTCATCAAAGGAGTAACGCATGAAATCGTCCTCGATGAACCGGATCGACCGGTTTCCTGTCTCAGCACGGGCTCGCTCGATCATCGTGTGATCGCTGTCGATTCCCGTGACTGCACCACTGAACTGATCGGAAAGCCTCCTTGCGAAGCTACCATCACCACATCCAACATCCAACGCATTTTGGCAATGAGAAGGGACCTGACGCAGGAGCAAATCTCTATAGTGCTCATTATGGTTATACTTCGGCATGACACGTTTCGGTCTCTCTGGCAGCCATGATCATCATAACTTCCAGTAGTGGTTGACCACTCCTTTCTTCACATCTGAGCTCATGAAAACTCACCAGCACTTTTTACACGTTCTCTCTCTTTTTGTCAAACGCTCGGACCGTTTTTTCTTGCAATGGGCACCTTCAATAGACGTCCCCCAATCTTATAGGTTGATGGATACAGGAACATCCACACCCACACAGGCATAGCTCGATGGTTTCATCTTCCAGGGTGATGTTTTTTGCCCCTGACGAGATGTCAGGCGTGAGATAGGCCTTTCTCCCAACAGCATCCCTCACACCTTTCATCTTAGAAGAGAAATGGAAGCAGTTTCCATGTACGGCTCTTATACTCGTGATAAGTCTCACCGAAGGTCTGCTGGAGCGCTTTTTCTTCAACCTGCATACGATAGAGAAGCCCACCAAGCATTCCAAGTGTCAGTGCAATGGCGCTCAAAATATTCGTTGTCATCAACCCAAACCCAAAGATCACCAGGAGAATTCCTGTATAGGAAGGATGGCGAAGATACCGATAGGGGCCATGCTGTATCAATCGATGGTCTCGCGCTATCATCACTTTTCCCGTAAAAAAGGAGCCAAGCGTCAAGATCGCATACCACCGCCAGCACGTTCCAACGATGACACAGGCAATACCTGGCACGATCAGTACGAAAAAGTTGCATTGCGGAAAGAGAAGAGGGCAGAAGAAAGCGAGCACAAACCCCCCAGCCGTGCCAACCGCTATTGCTAGTGTTGAGTGGCGATCTTGTTGCACTTTCACTGATGCGTTCCTCCATCGTCCAGGCCCGAAAAATTCAGAGGCGCACCAAAGCAAGAGGAGCAACCAAAACAAGATCATATAGGGATTTGGAGTATAGATCAGAGGCATATGTCTTGCCCCTCCTTCACGACAGGCTCATAGGAGGAAATGCATCATGTCTGTCATTCGTCTTTTGTACTGATGCCCCCCCAGATGTATGCCGCGCTAACGAATTGATGGCGTAAATCATGTTCCATCTCTTTGCGCAATTGATCATATGCTTCTGGGGCAATATATGTGGGGGTTAACAACGGGCGCAGTCGAAGTGACAATTCTATATAAATATCAGAGGCAAACTTATTGCCTTCTTTATGGCTCCAACTCACATCATTGAGCCAGGATTGGTGTTGAATATGATGAAAACCGGCCTCCGTGAGCATGGGTTGGAAGTAAGGGGTAATTCCAAGCGTATACGGTGTGGGTATTTTCTCTTTGTCGAAGAGAAGGCGTTGTTCGAGATGATGAAACTGATCGAGTGCTGGGCTATTGGATTGTCCAGCGACATCCGATTCCACCAGGCGGAATGTGCCACCAGGGCGGAGGATACGGTACACTTCTCGAAAGAGCTGAGGCCAACCGTTCATCGTCTCCACGGCAAGAAGCAATCGTGCATTGACGAGATCGAATGAGTTGTCGTCAAACTCTAATAACGGCTTCAGAATGTCTATCTTTTGGAAAGCAATGTTTGGCTGATCAATTGACTGCGCCTGACAAGAGGAAAGCATCCGTTCGGAGATGTCTACGCCAACTCCTCGCATATGGGGATAGGTCGCCATGAGATTGATCAACCAATCGCCTGTTCCACAGGCAAGATCGACCACATCGGTGATCCCACGAGGATCAAGTCCTTCGATGAGCCCGGTGACTTTCGTGAAATATTCTCCCTGAAGCTTGAGACGATACATCTCCTCTGCTTTCTCAGGGTCAAAAATAGAGCGCTTATTCTCTGTCATTGCATTCTCCTCATTCTGAATCCATCCAAGATGATGAAAATACCATTGGGAATATTATGGTTTCGTACCAATGAAGCCCCAAATATAGGCCATACCTACGTAGTTGTTGGTCAATTCATGTTCGATGTCTTGTGCCAACTGGTCGTAAGCGTCTGAGGAAAGAGAAGCCGAAACTAGTAATGGACGCATTTTGATGAGCAACTCAGCATTGACATCCCGCATATATTTATGACCATCCCGATGGTCATATGAGGTATCAGCAAGCCAGGATTGTTTTTGTATCTCGACAAAACCAGCATCATTGAGAAAGCCGGGAAGATAGGGTGCGATACTATGCGAATGAGGCGCCGGGAGTTTCTCCTTGGCATACAGCATCGCTTGGACAAGGGACTCAAATCGTGCGAGAGCTGGGCTATTAGAAGACGAGGTGACATCAGCCTCGATGAAGCGCACCATTCCACCAGGCCGTAGCACACGGTAGATTTCTCGCAATAACAGAGGCCAACCACCAACTGTCTCCACTGAGATGATCAGACGCGCATTGACCAAATCAAAGGAATGCTCTGCAAATGCAAGTGGTTGGGTGATATCCATCTTTTTGAAAGACAGGCGAGTTTCCTCAAGTGCTTGTGCTTGGCAATAGGAAAGCATTCGTTCAGAGAAATCGACACCGACGCCTTGCATATGCGAATGTGCTGCGATCAGACTGATCAACCAATCGCCTGTTCCACAGGCAAGATCGACCACATTGGTGATCTCAGCAGGATCAAGACCTTCAATGAGTCCAGTGACTTTGGTGAAGTATTCTCCCTGAAGCTTCAAACGGTACATCTCTTCAGCCTTCTCAGGGTCAAAAATATAGCGCTTGTTCTCTGCCATAGCACCCTCTTTCTTCATTCCATACGAGACGCTCAGCTTTCACCAAAGGTTCGTAGGGGAGAACGATATTCCTGCTTATCTCATGGCTTTGCCCCAATGAACCCCCAAATGTATGCCATGCTCATAAAGTTCTTATTGAGATCGCGTTCAACGTCTTTTGCCAATAGCTCATATGCTTCCGTGGAGATATAGGTTGGGACTAACAACGGTCGCATTCTTGCGAGGAGCTCAGTATGGACATCTTTCATGTACTTATAGCCCTCTCTATCCTCGAAGGAGGTATCAACGAGCCATGACCGTTTTTTGATAGCAACAAACCCCGCTTCTTTCAGGAACCCGTGAAGATAGGGTGCGATATTATGTGAGTGCGGTGATGGAAGTTTCTCCTTTGCATGAAGCATCGCTTGTTCTAGAAATTGAAATTTTTCCAGGGCTGGACTGTTTGAAGAAGCGACAACATCTGGTTCGACCAAGCGGAATATGCCTCCAGGACGCAGGATACGATGCACTTCTCGAAAGAGTTGCGCCCAACCGCTGACCGTCTCCACGGCAAAAAGGGCTCGACCATTGACAAGATCAAACGAGTTGTCATCAAACGCTCGCAACGGACTGAGAATGTCCATCTTTTGAAAGGAAAGGCGTGGCTGATCGATTGACTGAGCCTGGCAATAGGAAAGCATTCGTTCGGAAATGTCCACACCGACACCTCGCATATGGGGATAGGTCGAGATGAGACTGATCAACCAATCACCTGTACCACAGGCAAGATCAACCACATCAGTGATGTCACGAGGATTAAGACCTTCAACGAGCCCGGTGATTTTCGTAAAATATTCCCCCTGGAACTTTAAACGGTACATCTCTTCGGCTTTTTCTGGATCAAAAATATAGCGCCTATTGTCTCTCATCACATCTTCCTTCATTACAATTTGATACGCTCTCTTGCCAGCCGATGCAAGGCCAGGGTCGCAAGGCTTTGGATCTGAGCTATGGTATTACCATCAAAATCGAGAAAGAGAGCCGCAACTTCTGCGTCCCACATCCGAATGTCCTCTAAGGACACATCCCAATACAGGTGGTCGCGCACCTTTCTGACCCCTGCAAATCGTATGGCTCCTATACAGTCTTCTCCTTCGCCGATGAGGAGCCAGCCATCATCATCCCAAATTGCCCCAGGCCAGTTCGTCCACAGAATCGTGTTTTTGGGTTGCTGGTGGATCTCTGTGACGGGAATGATGATGACTGCTCCCTGGGGTGATTGTCCATAACACCAAAATGGGGGCTCATCAAGAGATATCTTCTCGGGAAGAAAGGATCGCTCGCCATCATCAATCATGCGGGCAATGAAGGTTGCAGCCGCCCACTGAGGATGAGGTCGTCCCTTGCGTTCGAGTCGAATCGCCCCTTTCGTAATCCAATCATTGAAGGTACTGTTCGGGATGACCGTGTTCGAGTACATCGCAAGGGATTGGCGGAGCCAGGATGAAGAGAGACTCAATTCATCGCGAGCGGTTTTATGGCGATTGCGCACATACACATCCATATACCCAAATGCGTAGCGCCTTTTGTATCGCACTTCCTGAAGAAGAAGGTCAAGCAATTCAGAACCACTCTTACGATTTTTTCTTCCAAGACGCGAAAGAAGATGATGCGCCATAGGAACGCATAGAGGCGCAACTTCTGGATACAACTGAATGGGTAGTGATTCCATGTTAATGGCGTCTTCGCCTTTCTGCAACTTTTTCACAGTATAACATAAAATCTACATAATCGTAGATATAATGAACAATGTACGACAATGTTGGTGTTCTTCCCACGTCTCTCTCGTTCTTGAATCATCAGATACACTCGCATTGTTTGTACATTTCTACGCCAAGCAGGTGACTTTTCCTAGGCAAATACACCTTTTTCTATTTTGCATGCAAACGCACAGGAAAACATGTTGACAAAGGTTCAACAAGAGAATTGACCCATTCTCACTCTATTTCGTTAATAGCGCTATTGCATATCCGTACTTTTTTTATTATAATATTGCTTAGAAAGTGTCTAAACTAGATTGAGAAGGGCCGAAAAGGAGTTAACCGCTTGAGAAAGAGCTGAATGGAAGCGATTTGGATGAATGCCTCACTGCTCTGGGGCAAGCCTTCATAATCGCGAGCCAACCGTCGGAAACGAATGAACCACCCAAAAGTGCGCTCGATCTTCCAGCGATGACGTTGGACCTGAAAGCCGCCTTTTGGCTTGGGCAAACGAACGGGTTCACCATTGATGAGCACCCAGGGATCTTCCTGGTCCGCTTTCGGCACGATTTCGGTTTCCCATCCCAAGGTGGCTTTGATCCAGTCAATGAGCGGGCCAGTGTAGGCACTATCAGCGAAGAGATGACACAGGCGAGGAAATCGATCTGTCAGTTCCTGCAAGAGCAAGGGTGCTCCCAGCCGATCCATCAGGCGAGCTGTATGGACCTTGACTGCTAAAAGAAGCCCCTGGGTATCAACCAGGATGTGCCGTTTGCGTCCGTAGGTTTTTTTTCCCAGCATCAAAGCCACGGTCGATGCCTCGCACAGGGCTGGTTTTGATGGATTGGCTATCAATGATAGCTGCGCTTGGTTCGGGATCACGCCCCATGTGGGTGCGCACATCTCGACGCAAGCTGCTCATCGCCCGCTCCCAGGTGCCATCCAGGCTCCAGCGACGGAAATAATGGTACACCGTCTTCCCATTGGGCAGATCATGGGGCATTTGTCGCCACGAACAGCCGGTTCGCAGGACATAGAGAATGCCATTGATGATCTCTCGACGCTCAACCCGTTCTCGCGGACTCCACTGCGTTTGAGGAGGCAGCAATGGTTCTAAGCGGTCCCACTGCTCATCTGTCAGGTCGGAGGGATAGGCTTTGCGCTTCTGGTGATCGCTCATCTGATCAGTTCCTTTCTTTGGCTCTAGCGGTCTCCTTTCTTTCAGTCTAGCACGACCTTGTTTAGTTCAGACACTTTCTTAGTGTTGTTCTACAAGAGATGGGAAACATGGAGAACTCTCTAATGGATCAAAAGAAACGCATACTTCTCTATTTCTTGCTCTGAATACTCTCTCAGGCAACGACCATGCTTTGGCCTTCTTCACTACTTGCAACACACGTGGTCTGCTCTCTGTCATGGACGACGAGTGCGTCCCTGTCGCTGCCTGCTGCTCGTTTTTGTCTGCATTCTTCCTTATTGTTCTGCCTTATCTGTAACCAGAAGAGATCATCTATGCAACCGTATGATTCCCACCGCACGCATGTGTCAAGTAAGCACATCTCTGTTCTCTTCCCACGGGATATTTATGGTATGCCGATCACTGCTCTGCCGCCAAGCGCCATGCTCTTACGACGAGAGCGACGAAACCTGGGGTTGACGCAAGAACAACTGGCCGAGCGCATTGGTGTCAGTACCTCAACGGTGAGTCGATGGGAGGCTGGGCATCATATGCCAGCCCCAATGTACATAATCCGTCTGTGCCATCTCTTCCACAAGAGCGCTGAGGACTTGGGGCTGGCTGAGACACTCACGCTGAGAGAACAAGCACCTGAGCGCCTGATAGATTCGTCTGTGCCTACATCGCTGGCATGTGTCGGGAGAGAGCACGAACAGGCAACCATCAAAGCGTGCTTGATGCAGCCACAACCGTCTCTGCTCACGGGTCTGACAGGGCTTGCCGGAGTCGGAAAAACGACCATTATCGCTTCCATCGTCCAGGATCAAGATCTCCTCACCCACTATCCAGACGGGGTGTTGTGGGCAACCCTTGGCCCCTCTCCTGAACTCCACATGCATCTGGCTCGCTGGGGTGCGCTTCTTCATCTTCCTATGGAAACAGATGGTAATCCGCAAGCATGGCGTGAGCAGCTTCGACAGACATTACGTACTCGTCGGATGCTTCTCGTGCTCGATAACGCGTGGAATCTTCAAGATATCCTCGCTCTTCTGATCGCAGGGCCACGATGCGCCTATGTCATCACGACGTGCTTTCCCTCATTGATTGCCTCCCTGCGTGCAGTGTCCTTCCCCATCCCCCCATGGGAACCACACCAGAGCGACCTCTGGTTACGGCATGTTGCCCCAATGAGCACCCATCTCGATCCCCCACCATCCAACGGCTGCTGGTTGCCGCCGGAGGGCTCCCGCTCGCAGTAACCCTCATGGGGCAGTATCTCCAGTACCATGCCCGCGATGAGCAATCCCGACGTATTGCCTCAGCACTGACCTACCTCAGCAAGACACGCCATCTTCTGGCCCTCCCACTGCATCTTGACAGCCGGTACCAGATGCCACCCTCAGAGCCCTCGACCACGCGCTCACCCTTGCATCACTGTTTGCTCATATCGCCTCGTCACTTGATGCACGCCATCGCCAGATTCTTTTTACCCTCTCGGTCTTTCCACCTGCTCCAGCCACCTTCTCTGAGGAGGCAGCACTCCATATTGCAGCGTGCTCGGTCGAAATGCTTGACACGCTCACGGATAGTGGCTTCTTGCAAGCCCATCATGACCGTTACCAGATGCACCCCCTGGTACAAGCCTATGCAGCCATGAGCCTTGAACAGATTCCGCACGACCAACATCATGCACATACTCGGTATCTTTTGTATGCGATGCTGCTCCTGGAAGGTCAGGATGATTCCGTTTTCCAACGCGAAGAAGCGGTGGTCCAGGCAGCCTTCGACCTTGCCTGGAGTCTCAACGCTCAACCGCAAGCACTACGCCTCACCGCCTTGCTCACCTCGTTCTGGCTTCGAGATCATCGATGGGAGCAGGCCGAAGCCGCCTTTAGCAGAGCCTTGCCCATAGCTCGCAGTCACACACCCTGCGATGCTATCACCATACTGTTAGGACGAGGGCGCTGTTGGCTCGCGCTCCACCACATCGAAAAGTCGATACAGGATTACCAGGAAGCCCTCATCTTGACCAGAATTCATGGCAGCCGGGAGGAGCAGCTCACATTGCTGCTTCAACTGGCTGCGGTCTTGATGCAGACGCCTCGCCACGGGCTCTATCAACCATATGCGCAGAAGGCCGATGCCTGTTGCTTGGAGGCGAGTGAACTCCTGAATCAACTCCCTGTCCCGCAAACCCTTTCCTCTCATGTGCAACAGGCACTCCCGTTCCTCTACGAGATGCGAGGAACTCTGGAATTGTGGACAGGCGCTGGAAGACAGACAGCATTAGAGATGTATCAACAAGGGCTCACGCTGGCAGAACAATTCCAGACCATCGAGGCGTGGTGCCTCTTACTCATCATGCGTGCGAGAGCGTCGTTGTATGGTCTAGACTACCATGCAAGCGAACAAGACCTGCATCGAGCCCGCACCCTCGCAACCCAGGCTAGCCTTGGTACGCTGGTGCGACTGAGCTATTACGGGCTGCTCGACCTGTTGTTGGCAACGGATCGTCTTGAGGAGGCACAGCAGGTGCTCAAACGATTGAAACACACGGGCTCACTTGCAGATGCATCGAGCAAAACAGCCCTGCATGAGCGATTCCAGGCACTCAGCACTGAGCATTGTAACGGCTGGGACGCACTCTATGAAGGCAAGCTGGCGTTGGTGCGGCATGATCTCGAAACCGCTGATCAGTGTTTCATGCATGCCTCCAAAGAGGCGCGACACCTCCCAACGGAATATGAATTACTTCTGCTCATTATGCAGCATCGAGCATCGGTGGCGCTTGCCAGAAAGAACGCAGGACAGGCACTCAGGCTCATCGGCGATTTGGAAGAATATATTCCAGACACCTTCCAGGGGCTCTGGCGGGGTCATGTCCTTGCCTTGCGTGCGCAATGTATGCATCTGTTTCAGTTGCCACAGGCAGCGCGCAGAGAGGCAGAACAAAGTCGAGCTATCTTTGAGCGCCAAGGACATCTCATTGGTCTCCAAGACCTTGATGCCTGGTGGCACCATGTGTGCTGAGAGGAGAATTTGTCTCCCAGGAGAATGAGCCGGGGTCAGGCTATCTCCTGAACGGAAAGAGTCGTGAGCGTCAGGGATGTATGTCGTTGTCATACGACTTGTTGAGCGTGTTTGAGAGAGGCCATATGTCGTTGGTCGTCTGTCCTATCACGATGCTGTGGGTTCACTCCTTGTATGAGCGAATACGACGTGGCTTGTTTCCTCCTCAGAGCGGAAAGGAAGAAAGCAACAAGGTGGTTGCAGAGGTAGTACAGACCCAGGCCAGCACCGTATCTTCATCCTCATCCTCCCAGGCTCCCAGACCGAGCAGGTCCAATTCATCTCCTGGGCAATTGACCCTTGCCCACTGTGCAATCTCACAGAGTTCCCCGGTGTCGAGAGTGACATGCCCGCGAATGTACACATGGCAACGTTCGTGAAATCGTATCTCAAACGCCTCTATCGCGCTTCGGATAGCCTGCGCCGATAACGGCAATCGCAGGTGAACTTGCTCCCTTCTAAATTCCATAAGTGCTCTTCCTCTTTGTGCTACGAGATGGTCAAGATCTCGCTCCAACAGGTGGTATAGCGTTGAGAGCGCCTCATCTGTCGCATGACCGGGGCAGCTTCATGCCTTGGGTGCCAAAGCACAGCGTATGACGACCCCAAGTCTCATTGATCTCATCCACCATCAGCAACCGTCGTTTTGGAACACGCTTCCCAGCACGATCCCCTCTGTGTTAGTTGCAATCCTCATCATTGGCATTCCGCTGTTCCTCCTACGTCATCGCATGCGCGTCAGGCGTGTACAGCAAGCAGAAACAGAGCAGGACAAGCGCCCACGTTCATCCGAATAAGATACTTGCGGAAAAGCATTCATGATGGATCACCACCCCTTGTTCTTGAGTCAAACAAGGGGTGTCGTGAGAGTCGATTGCCTCCAAGACATAGCACACAGTATGCTGCTGCTCCAAAAAATACTCTTGTGTCCAATAGAGCTTGTTTTCTGCTTTCACAATACTAGAGCATTCACCGGTCAATTGGCGCTCAATTTTATACACATGACCCGGCAGTGTTGCAAAATATGAGGACATGTATCGCAAAGAGGACCCAATCACAACCGAATTCCTGCACATGTTCTATACAAATCTGGTACTACCAGCCAACCAGCCCGAGATTGGGCCTGCCGGACTGCCAGTGCTCTTTGAGTACGTTCATTTACGTAATATTACCATTTTAAGTGGTGGACATAAAACGAAGTCGCCCTACTGGTGTGGACGCTTGAACGCAAGTGAGGCCTTTGTATTAGGAGCGACAACCAAATAAGTGGGGCAAGGGTGTTGTACGCCATGTGCTAGTAGGTGGCGTACAACACAACAGGATCAGAGCTGAATCATTACTGGTGTTCCAACAGGGGCCCAGTTATACAACCATTTTGCCGCATCCAGGGGCATACCTACACAACCATGTGAATTCTGATTATCGTCTGTCCCACCCGGTCCAAATTGTGTGATCCAAGTCGCGTCATGCAGAAAGTAACCGCCATCCTTAAAAGCCAGAGCATAATTGATATGGGTTGGGGGATAATAATAAGGTGAGCCTTTGGGCCAGGGGGAAGTAAAGGTTGTTGGGCTCAGTTTCTGCAAAACACTGAAATTTCCGGTTGGGGTCTCTAATCCCTTACGTCCGGCTGTCACCAGGGTGTGAAAGACCTCCTCATCGCCTTCATAAGCAACCAATTCTCTATCCGAAATGTCTACGACGATTTTTTTCGCTGGTCCAGAGTTACTATTATCCTGGGCATGCACTGCACGCATGGTCAGGGGTAGAATCGCAATGCTTAGTAAGAAACAAAAGACTATAATCGATATAAAGAGAAAACGCTTAGAGCCTATTTTCATAGTATTCTCTGCTCCTTTCATGCACTTCAACGCACAAAAGTCACCATTTCCACACAATCCACTACGCACAGACAAGCAGCGATTCAGCCCGCCTGAAGACCTGTGCACTCCTTTCATCGTATAAGAATAAAGGTGAATAATATTGTCTAGAGAGGGAACACTATCTTCTCAAGATCCAGGGGGTATCAGGTGGTATAGGATGATGCATAATCATCTATCACACACGATTCTTATTCCACCCTTATTCGTAAAGCTTGCTAGTAAGGTAACATCAATAACGTTACATGTATATTTTGCATGAGCTAACAAACTCATCCATACAATACAAAAGAGAGCACTGAGTTTCGTGTCAAAACTCAGTGCTCTCTTTTACGGGTTTCTTTTTTGAAACAGAGAGAGTTGCTGTAGGGAAACGCTTCTTTGCGCTTGGGAGGAACAACTTTCTTTGGCGCTTCCGCCATGCGTTCTGCTTCGGCAATTAACCAGGGATATTTTCTTAAAATCCTCACAGATCACATTCTTGAGGCTGGCTTAATGGAGCCATAACCATTTTTGGGGATGAATGTGATGCTCGCCTATCAACAGATTTCGAAGGCAAATCTAAAAGTAAGATTTGGTGATTTGATGGGTATGAGTTAGCGACGCGAGCAAATCGACAGCTTGCTACTGTACTTCAGCCTCAAGGTCCTGGCGAGCATGCTGCACGCTTTGCTTATCATGCTCAAGTCCTTCAGAGACATGTTTTCTGGTTTGAAATGATCCTACAAAGAGTGAACCAGAGACGATGTAGACAAGCATGGGTGTTTGGCTTTTTCCTGGGCCATGGTTTCTCCTTGCAGGCTATGGTTATCGCCTCTGGTGGTACCCCACAGCAGCATGAGAAGCACTTGTAGCGCGCAACATTCCTCCTCTGCGCTATTTAGGAAACTAACCTGCAAAGAAAGACCCCGGTAAGCTCTTTTCAGTATTTTGATGATGATTTCTCAGCTTCTTTTCAGTCTTCTATTAAAAAGGCCAACTCGTGTAAAGGATGCAAAAACAGAAGAAATAGCAAATTTGCCCCATAAAAGAGTAGAAAAGGAGACAATACATGCTCACTGCCAAGCCTCAATCCCGGCCAGAGACGTTTCGCTGGTCCAATTTTTACAAAATCTTACTGCTTGTCGTCTTCCTTGGCACCGCTTTTGATAACATGGATCAGGTCACGTGCCCGTTCATTCTGCCTATGATGCGCATGGAGTGGAATCTCAACTATATCCAGGGCTCCTACATGCCCACCGCTGCCCTCTTTGGGGCCTGTGTCGGCGCTATTTTCTGGGGCATCATTGGCGACCGTATTGGCCGACAGAAGGCCCTAACCTACACCATCCTCTTATTTTCCGTCACCAACCTCATCCAAACGCACGCCTGGGACTATGTACAATTCACCATCACCTGCTTCTTCATGGGCGTTGGCGTCGGGGGAGAAATTCCACTGGCCTTCACGCTGCTCGCTGAGTTCCTGCCTGCTCACCTGCGCACGCGTACCCAGATAGCGCTCGGCATCCTGGCTATTGTCGTCGGCTATGCGTTTTCCGCGCTCAGCGCCCATTTTCTTCTGCCGGTCGCCGGCTGGAAATCGCTGTTCTATATTCAGGCACTGCCGGCTCTGCTCATGGTCCTGATCCGCTTCAAATTCCCCGAATCTCCCCGCTATCTTCTCGCTGCGGGCAAAGAAGCTGAAGCTCTACGCGTCGCTGCTGAAATTCGTCGCCAGACCGGCGGCAACTACGACCCTCTGGACGATGCGCAGACCTCTCCCATGAAGATAAGCGCGTCTCAGTCATCGAGGGGTTGATGAGGCTCTGGCGCAACGTCTACCGCAGGCGCACCGTTGCCAACTGGATCTTTGGCTTCTTTATTGGCTTCTTCGAGTTCTCCTTCATCATCTGGCTGCCCACGACCCTCGTGAATCTGGGCTACTCTGACGCCCAGAGTGTCAACTATCCCATGCTGATCATTTTTTTCGCCATTCCCTCGGTCTTCCTGGCACTCTTCTTGCTAAATAAGGGTGGCTCCAAGCTGGTGCTGACACTTTATCCGCTCATTGCAGGTATTTTCATGCTCATTCTGGGTGTCTTTCTGCCTCAAATTGCCGCACAACCCGTCTTCCTCGTGCTGGTGGGAGGTGTCATCTTCTTCTTCGGCACCACCCTGCTAGGCATCTTCCCACCGTATAGCGCAGAAGTCTACCCCACCGAGATTCGCGGAGCTGGCGCTGGCTGGGCTGCTGGCTTCACCCGCATCGGCTCCTTTATTGGTCCACTTTTCGGCGGCGTGCTGCTGGATCTGGGAATCTCTGCGCAGGTCGAGCTGATTATCTTCGGTGCCCCTTTACTCATTGGTGCTCTCGTGATGCTGCTCTACGGCGTCCAGACGCACAAGCAATCTCTGGAGCAAATCTCTCCTTCCTTTGTGGAAACAGTCTCCACTGAACAAGTGGGAGATTAAGCAATGCATCTGTACACCCGGTTCCGGAAGTGGTCTCGCTTTCTCCACACGATCATAGCATACAGCCTCGAACGCGATACCATTATGCGTTCATTGAAGGCTACACTGGTGATCGGCACGCTCTTGGGGCTGATTAATCACAGTCAAGCGCTGGTCGGTGGCCACTTCACATGGAGCGAACTGGTGCTGCTGCTCATCACCTATCTGGTCCCGTTCTGCGTTACCACCTACGGCCAGGTGCAGGGCAAACGCCAGCGTGACCGGCACTGGACAGGCCAGAGCAAGCTCAATTAAAAACGTGTGTGGTGAATCATAAAAGCCGTCTGAAGAGCGGCTTTTATGATTCACCACTTTATCGAAAAGTATACCAGGCAAATCATCTTTTTCATTCATAGAAGCATAACATCCTTTTTAGTCATATCTTCATCTTTCGAGTCAACGAGATACATAGGCAAATAGGCTTTGATGAATTTTGAGGCAATGGGATCTATTCAGCGATTACTACACAAGAACGTCATACATACAATGCATTCAGTAGTTTGGCATTGTTGTTTGCTGGATTGTTAGATGCACGGGCATCCGTGCAGACAACAATCAAAATTTTGGACGGAGATAATGAGCAACGCTTGCATTTCTCCTTGTCGTATCGACGACCCAACAGATTTGAGTAGACATAATACCAAGGTCTGCTCTCCTAAGGTATCATCTGGAGCAGTCTTTGGGGCACTCCATCATATCCTTATTGTTCAGACCTCCACAAAATCGGATCTTCCGCAACTTTCGTGCTCGAGTTACAACCTTGATTCGTAAAGAAAGATGAGGAACATATTCAATTCAGTTTCGTTTTAAGGTGGTTCTCTTGTCTCATCTTCCCTTTTCGCTTCCAGGTTTTGACATCAAGCAGGTGCTTGATGTTGAGAATACAGTGGTCATTCAAGCGGCCGCAACTCGTTCAACTGCTCTTTGTCCATCCTGCCAGCACATAAGTCAGCGCGTGCATAGTTACTACACGCGCTCGCCTCGCGATCTTCCAAGTAGTGGGCGAGCCGTTCAATTGAAGCTTCTGGTACGGCGTTTTCGTTGCCAGAACGTCCAGTGTCCTCGCCTCACCTTCTCTGAGCGGCTTCCAGAAGTGGTTGCGGTCTCGGCTCAGCGGACAGTACGGCTCAGCGCCACATTGCGTCTTTTCGCCATTGCCCTCAGCGCACAGCTCGCCTCACGTCTGCTCAAAGAAGTGGGAATGCCAACCAGCTCGGATACCCTTGTCCGGCTTGTGAAGCAAAGCCTTGTGTCCTTGAAGGAGGTTCCCAAGGCGCTTGGCGTCGATGATTTTGCCCTTCGTCGTGGTAAAACCTACGGCACGATCCTGGTCGATCTCTCTACCCACCGCCCTATTGAACTGTTGCTCGAACGAACAGCTGAGACTCTTTCAGCGTGGCTTGAGGCCCATCCAGGAGTTGCGTACATCAGCCGTGACCGTTCGAGTGAATACATGCGCGGAGCAAGTGAAGGGGCTCCTCAAGCTCAACAGATTCTTGATCGATGGCATCTCCTCAAAAATATGCGTGAGGTGGTCCAGCGTATCGTGAGCCGCGCTCATGCGACCCTCAAGCAACGACAGAAAGAGGCTGGGGTGACAGTTCGCACTCCTTACAAGAAAAAAAAACGCAGTAGTAGTGAGGTTGCCGCATCGCAAGTCGCCCGCTTACGACGCCAAGCATGGTATGAGGAAGTCGTTGCCCAGTATCAACAAGGCAAAAGTATTGCCGCCATTGCAAGAGAATTGCAGATGAGTCCAACGACGGTTCGCAAGTTCGTGTATGCTGGAGCCTTCCCCGAACATTCTGCTCACAAACGGAGGCAGACGTATCGTCTGACTCCTTACTTATCTTATCTCCAACAACGTGTGGCGGATGGATGCGAAAATGCAAGCATGCTGTGGCAAGAGATCTGTCAGCAGGGGTTCTCTCACGGCTACAAGGTGGTCAATACCTGGCTGCGAGAGTATCTGGGCAGACCGGGACGCCGTTCCTCTGAAGAGGAGAAAATCAAACAGCAATCCTTTCTGAACGCAGTTGCCGCTGAACCAGGTCTTCTCTCCAGCAGAACAGAGATGCGGGAGGACTCGCCATCGCAGCCTGCCGAGGGAACGGTTGAACCGTTAGGCTCTCCTCGACATCTGACGTGGCTACTTGTACGTGATCCCGAAGAGCTTGATCAGCAGGATCAATTGACGTTGTCCTTCATTCGAGAGGTAGGAGACATCAATATCGCCTATGACTTGACTCAACGCTTCTTCACGATGGTACGGGAACGCCAAGCTGATCGACTTGACACCTGGCTCGAAGAGTGTCAGTCCAGTGGCGTTCCCGATCTGCAAACGTTCGCTCTCTGGCTTGAGGCGGGAATATTCTGCCTTGAAAGGTGCCCTCAGCTTTTCCTACAGCAATGGACCAGTTGAAGGACAGATCAACAAACTCAAGTATATCAAACGGAGTATGTATGGTCGCGGAAGCCTTGAATTGTTACGTCAGCGGTTTTTGCTCGCAGCCTAGCAGGAGCACGAAAGTTGCGGAAGATCCACAAAATCGGGTCAACGTCATTTCGCTATTGGGCGGAAAAATAAGCTCTACCAGGAAATTGTGATTCCAGCAGTTTTTTGGGAAGAGGAATATCCTCTAGCCTAGAAAGTTTCCAATCGTTTTGAGAGAGATCAATATTAGTAAGAAGACGTAATTTAATGAAACTAGCTGGAAGGGTCTGTAAATAATTGTCACTTACATCTAGCTCCTCCAAATCTTCAAGCCCTCCAATTTCTGCCGGCAACTCCCGTAACTCATTCCCTGCAAGAATTAACGATGTCAGGTGCTTCAAATTTCTAATTTCCGCTGGAAGGGTCTGTAAATAATTGTCACTTACATCTAGCTCCTCCAAACCTTCAAGCCCTCCAATTTCTGCTGGCAACTCCCGTAACTCATTCCCTGCAAGAATTAACGATGTCAGGTGCTTCAAATTTCTAATTTCCGCTGGAAGGGTTTGGAGGTGACAATCATAGATATGCAATGCATCAAGTTGTTCAAGTTCCCCAATTGCTCCTGGCAACTCTTGTAACTCATTCATTCCTAAATCAAGGAACGTTAAAGAGCTCAAATGACCAAGTTCCTTTGGGAGCTTTGGTATCAATGAATTTTTTATAGTAAGCACTTTTAAAGCCTTCAGTTGTCCTAGCTCTGCTGGCAATTCCTCCAAGTTAGAGAAACCAGAAAGACTCAAACGCTCCAATCGAGTGAGGTGCACAATTTCATTGAGCCAACGTGCTTTTGTGTTTGTAAGACTTAAAGCAATCAAATTTCCATTCTCATCATATTCTGTATGTGTTGGTCTCCCCCATCTGTTTGCCAACTCTTGTAAGAATTGGCTATCATGGCTATCCATAATAAGTTCCACCTCTCTATGCTTAAATTTGAAGCGGTCTTTGAAAGCTTCCAGTGGGACGGCTACCATAGAGGGATGCTTTGCCCTGCGTCAACAGGACGGCCCATGCTGGTACTGGCCTGTGACTACCAGATGCGCGCTGAACTAGTTACCAGACTCATTCAGCATTGCCCTTCCCAACAAAAAGCATCTCAAGAAGCACATAAAGGACGAGCCGTATGCAGTGACAAGCCGCACTCACGGTTCGGAAGACGGGTGACGGGCGACCCCATAAGAGGTGAGCACTCTCAATCCTGCTATATTACTTCGCGCAGTCAAGGTGGAGGAGAGGAACTGAGTAACAAATTCGCACTGCATCGTCATTACCATGATCAGCAACACCCCACGTGTCCAAGGTACCCATGACAATAACTAGATCACTGAGAATGTGGATCACGCTAACGTGTCACCTCAGGTTCTGAAGCCGAGCAGAGGAGGTGATCCATTCGCTTAGGTTAACCTCAACAGCTATCAAACCTTGGAGGAAACATGTGCCACATTGAGTGGTTATTACGCAATGTCTACAATGGGCAACGATTGCATTCCACCTTGGCGTATCCGACCACCTAACGAATTTGAGTAGATGTTTTATCAAGGTCTGCTCTCCTAGAATGCCATCTGGAGTGGTCTTTGGAATGTAGTCCGCAGTCTCAGCAAGTACGGCTTCAGACCTCAAATAGTTGGTACCTTCTCTGGCACTTCTTTTTTCTCTGCATGAAGCATTCTCCTACTCAAGAAGAGACAAGCAACCTCACTCTATGGATTGGGGCTGCTTGTCTCTCCTCTTTCGCAATTCAAGATGCCTTATGTTTAGCAATAAAACTGACATCAGAAAAGATTAGATATGACTGTTTCATTTCATAATCTCTTATGACACAGCTTATCTACAAACAAATTTGATCTCACCACGAAATCAGCACACTTGTGGTACGCATCCTCCCAGGAGGGCTCCATGTTTCGATAAAGGATGAGAGCTCATTTCTAGGAATACGTTGTTCTTGAATAGCCTCAACTAACAATTGCTCTGCAATGATGGCGATTGTAGTGGTTGGCAATAACGGAACAAGAGCTACTCGTATATCTTCAATGCGACAACTTTTCTGGCTTTTCCTTGACCCCAGCATGTGGGTGACAGGATTTGCAAAGAGAGGAGCGTGAATGCTCTGCCCCTGTTGCTTCAGCCATTCCAGCGCCGTATGAGGCACAATCACCTCCTCAATCGTGTCCTGCTCAAAGACTAAGACTGTGTTTGCCCCTACAGAACAGATTTCCACACCCTCTGGCACATACCGCCAGGTTGTCATTAGGAGAAACATAAAATCAGGATCTGTAATCACCGCATCAGCGGCATCCAACAGGAGTTGAGGCGTTGAAAGGCGCTCTGATGAAGGGTCACCATCTAGTTGCTGAATCACATGATGGGCAAACGCGAGCCCAAGCCGCTGGTTCTCGTGGTACTCCCTTTCATGTCGTCCGATCAATGGCTTAACCAGGATACCACAATTGCCGGTGCTCAACACACTCCATTTGAATTGTTGTGTCTCCAGACTGATCTTCTCTACTGGTCCCACGCGATACTTTCTTGTCTCCACGAATATCCCTCTGTTTCAATACGTTGCGCCGAATAGAAATGTCGTTTTTATTAAAAGGGCGTCATACTGCAAGGTGAGCATTTCTCCATCGTGAGTCGTAGGTATATTGCAGCGTGCGGTAGAGGTCATAGGAGCTACCAGTAGTACCAGTGCCCAATCCCTCCTGCTGATACCGCAACCACCCGAGTGCATCAGTAAATGAGGTGGTTTTATGGTTATAGGCATCGAGAATCGCTGTTTGCTCGAAAGCGGTGCTGCGACTCTCTCCAGTGAAGCCAGGGATCCCCTGTGCGACTGTCTAGGTGAGCATCCAAGAGAGGGTAATGGTTGTGGTATCGTATAGATCACGCTTCCTAGCAAACGCCCAAGACTATCATGGTTTATGACCGTGCGAGACTGATTCTGATCTGGAGTTACATATCCAGAGATTGCTTCTGAGACAGCCTCGATAGCGTATAGCGATCTGCTCGCTTCAGCACATGCGATGGGGAGATTTTATCGTATTCCTAATACCGAACATACGCAATGCTAGAATGCCGATCCTCAGTACTATGAAGCAGAACTTTGCCCGTTCTTAGAAGACATTTTAAGCATGGAAACTTGACAAGTGGTTGCTTTCGCTATGCAAGAATTGCATTTCCTCCGGTGTCCACATATGCCCATCTAGCTTATCTATTTGAGCATATAAGACCCCTGGCTCTCCTCTCTCCTTCAAAAGCTGGGGAGATGCAGCGCCAAATATCCAACATACTTCACTTTCTCTCACAAAGGACAGCGGTCCTAGAATATCATCAGGAATATAGGTTGCATGAAGTCTAGAAATGATCTGCTCAGCTAGAGGTTTTGCCTGTTCTCTAGAAATATGAGGCTGCCGATACGCTGCCGGGAGGCGGCAACCTTCAGCACCTAAAGATTTTAGGTGCTGAAGTAAGCTTGCAGCCGCCTCATACGAGAGATCAAGGCCAAAAAAGCCTACATGAAATGGATACTGTAGGGTTTCCAGATTCATTCTATGTTCGGATATTGCTGATATTTGTTTGACGAAGTCTTCAAAAGGAATGGAAACTTGACAATTTCTTAAGAGATATATATCGAATATACTGTACAGTTGCTTCCAATGACTCAGAACCCCATCCGCCATTTCCACTCTTTTTCTTAAAACTTCAAACTGTAAAGAATTGGCTTCGTCGTTCAGATGGTGTAATTCCTCATCTTGCCATAGGTGACCGTCTAACTTATCTATGTTGACAAAGATGGTACGCTGCTTTGAAAAAGCTTTGAAACTCCAGCAGACTGCCTGGTCAGCCGCCAAACGAACAGGGCCTATACTTTGATGGAAATTTTCTTTCTTTTGTAGTTCTCCAATAACTTGTTCAGCAATTATCGTTGCTTGCTCAAGAGTAAGAAGTGGGTGGCGATAGGCAGAAGGATGTCGTTGCGCTAATGCGCCTGCATACGTCAAACGTTGGAGAAGCGTTTTCGCCATCTCTTCAGAGAGATCAAGTCCTAGGAAACCTGGACGTGACGCTCGCTGAAACATTTTCAATTGGAGTGATGGATCAGATAAAGCTGGGACCTGCTGAACCAAATCTTGTACATCAGGAACCGTTTGACATTCTAACAGAAGATAAAGATCATACATGCAACACTTCCATTCTTCTACTCTCGCAACTGATAGGCAGTCTTGCTAACACAGAAAACTCTTGTTCAGCAAGACTGCTCAAAACTACTTTTGACCTATCTTAAAAGTTAGGAACAACTGCTCTCCCAGTAAACAGATCCATAAACTGCTCCATAGGGATTCCATAAGCTCCCTGATATGGATATGGATCGCGAACAAGTGCATTCCCTAATTCATCGAAGCCATCAAGAACTATCGCATGTGTGCCGATAAGCCCAGCTCTAATAGAAACGATTGCCGAATTACCAGTGCCTGTAGCAGCTTGCAAATCAGCAATAGTTGCATTTCTCATAAATGAATAAGGAATGCGAACTCCAATTTTGCTAAGTGCATTAGGAACATTTTCCATGCCACCACCAAACTGAGAATCAGTGCCAGTATAAGTTTGAACAGTTTTCTCTGTCAAACTAAAATTATTGTCATTAAGTAGCATTCTACAACTAGCAGCCACACACGTTCCTTCAGCTTCTTGAGGGAAAACGCTTTTGTCCGCTGGTGGCTCATAAGTGCTAGTACTACCTAAAGGATAATCAGTACTCGTTTCGTCTACAGGCGTTGTTTCGGCGCTTGAATTTTCTTCTAATCCTTTTTCAAATTGTTGCCTTTCGTATGCTTTTTCATCTTCTAGCTCTTTTTGGGCTAATTCGTCAGACTCATCTAGAGCTTTTTCTGTCGTCGATTCGATTGTGTTTTCGACAGCTTCAGTTGTAGACTCTGTGGTTTCTGGATTTTCTTCAAACCAACTTGCCACCCACTTAATAAAGCCTACAATAATGCCGCCACCACCACCACCATTACCACCATATTCTCCAGGACTCCCTCCTTCTCCACTTTCTGGCTTCTCCATATGCCCAGTGGGATCAATAAATGTCTCGGGATTACCATGCACATAGGCATAGGGATCAAATCCACTCGCATTCGTCTCTACAGTATCAGCACTGAGAAAGCGCCCACTATAAGGGTCGTAATACCGCGAACCGTAGTACAGCAACCCTGTCAGTTCGTCAAGCCTCTGACCAGTAAAATTGTACGAAGTTGAAGATGTTCCCTGGCTGTAACGAACCGTCCCATACGGAGCAAACAGTTGAACTGATTGAACAGTCCCATCACCCTTCAGCGTCAGGCTGGCACTGCTAAGCAGATCAGGAATCAGGTAAGAGAGCGTGCCATCCTTCTTCATGGCGACGCGTTGCCCCATCACTGTATAGTATTTACTGGTGCTTGTTGTGCTCCCACTCAATGTGGTTTCAGTGAGCCCATTGAAGTAGAGCGTGTCCGAAACAGTTGTCGAACTACTCGTGCGTTGAAGTACTCGGTTTCCAGCACTATCATAGAGGTAATCCGCACTTGCGCTCTGGCCCTGGGGTGCCGTCCAGTGTGATAATCTGCCTTCGGCATCATAACTCATGGCTGAGCCAGTTTGTGCACTATCACAACTCTGCGCTCCCGTCGGATCCAGGTTGCGACAGGTCATATTCCCCATCGAATCATAACTGGCATAAGGGTTCTTGGCTGAGCTTAAGCCAATGGCAGCATGCACGTGCTGACTATCATATGTTGTTGTTCCAGAAGGGCCGTTGATAAGCCGATCTAAAACATCGTAACTGTAGGCTTGTTGATATGTGCTGATACTTGTCCCACTAGGAGTAGTTCCACAATGGTCGCCTCCTGCAGGTGTCCCGCTATTACCTGACCACACGACACGGTTCAGATTGTCATAACAGAACGATTGGGAATCAGTTTGTGTTCCTCCACTTGTCGTTGGTAAGATGGTGACCACATTAAGCACATTGCCAACGTTATCAAAGGTGCGCACCTGATTCCAAAGTGTGCTTCCTCCCTTTGATACAGTATCAGAAATCTGACGCTGGATTTTGTCATAGCCATACGAGGTGCTTAAAACCGGAGATGGAGTGCTACTTTTGACTGCGGAACCACCGAGAGCCAAGCCACTAAGCAGACCGTTATTGGTATAGCTCGTTTGCCCTACCAGGAAGGGGACTGGATCAGTACTTGCTGATGTGCCAAAGAAGGCTGAATGGAAATAACCATTCTTGTCATACTGCGAAGTGAGCGTTTCTCCATCGGGATAGGTCAAACTGATTGGTTCCCCAATGTCGTTATAGCTCAAAATTGCCGTCTGAGTCGTCGTTTTCCCATCCGCAGTCACCGAAAGACCTGTGCTATCAAGCTGTCCTCGCGCATCAAAGCCATAACAGCGCCAACCGCTACCGACTGAAGCGCTAAAGGTTTCGGCAACCTCTTGCCCAATTGGATTAGAAGCAGCAGTACCGCTAGGGGCGGCACATCCAGAGGGGAAGGTCAGCCCAGCATTACTCGCATTGTCATAACTATCATAGAAGAACGTCACATAGGCGTTGTTACCGCAAGGCGAGACTGCTGCTGAAGAGGTACCTCGACAAAGAGGTCGATTTAGCAAATCGTAGCTTGCATAAATCGATTGTCCGCGAGGATCTGTTTGGCTCTGCACATTGCTATCAGCGTCATATGTGATTTTCCATGCCGTATCAGAGCTACTTCCGCAACTGGTCGGCATAGGTGTATTGATGCATGAGCCCTCATCACTATCATTCCACCCTGTGATCCGTTTTAAGGCATCGTAGGTGGCCGTGTGGAATGTCAGTTGCGTCGAAGAGCTATCATAGGTCTTCGTTGAAAGCAAGTTCCCAACGGTGTCGTAGGTATATTGCAGCGTGCGGTAGAGGCCATAGGAGCTACCAGTAGCACCAGTACCCGATTCCTCCTGCTGATATCGCAACCGCCCGAGTGCATCAGTAAACGAGATGGTTTTATGGTTATAAGCATCGAAGGTTGCTGTTTGCTCGAAGGCTGTACTGCTACTCTCGCCACTGAAACCAGGAATCCCCTGTGCGACTGTATAGGTGAGCGTCGAAGAGAGGGTAATGGTTGTCGTATCGCTATAGGTCACGCTTCCCAGCGAACGTCCAAGACTATCATAGTTTGTGACCGTGCGAGGCTGATTCTGATCTGGAGTCACATATCCAGAGATTGCTGCTGAGACAGCATAGGGCAGGCTCTGCGTCGTTGGGCGACCCATGTTGTCATACAGAGTATACGTTACCAGTACCGAGGAAATTGCAGGTACTTTCGAGAACATGTTGGGTCCAGGCGTCTTTGTTTCAACGAGACGACCTAACCCATCAAACAATTGTTGCGTCGTGGTCGTTTGAGTACTTCCCACAGTGATACGGGTTGTGGTATCAATTTCCAAACAGGGAGCTGTTGAGCCGCTCGAACAGGTATTAGTATAGGTGTAAGTTATGGTTGGGCTACTAGCACTATCCCCTGGTTTGATCACTGCGGTGAGACGACCCAATGCGTCATATTGATAACTACTCGTTTGCCCATTGGTATCGGTAGTACTCAGTAGCCACTGGCCAAAGCCGCCAGCGGCACTTGCGCTATCATACCCATAGGTTACCGTTTGGTTCTTCGCGTTGGTCACCGTAAGCAGGTGTGTGTTAAAAGCATCATAGGTTGCGCAGGTGCTAAATTGCGAGGAACCACTCGTACAACCGAGATGGTTGTCAGCATCAATGCCAGTAAGTGCAGAACCTGTAGCATCATAGCTATATCGTGTTGTCGCCGATGCGCCACTACATGCTCCATTGGTAAGATAGGAGCTAGTTTGTGTTGCCTGCGTGAGCTGTGGCGCCTGGCTGGGAGCTGTATTGGCTCCATAGACAAATGCCATACACCCAAAGGTATTGCTGCTGGCATCCTGTGTGAATGAATACGCAGGCAAATTCGTGAGAAAGAGACTTGACCCCAGATTGTCACTCGGATAATACGTATTGCGAGCGATGAAATGGGCACCACCAACATCGTTTGCAGTGACGTCTACCTTGCTAATATTGCCATAGTCATAGGTCCCAACCCCTTTATTATCGCCATCATAAGCTGTCGTGGTGGTTTTATGGAGAACCCGACTGTCCGTCTTATAGTTATTAACGTCGGTCACGCCATCAACCTGATAGTCATCTTCCTGAGTCACTCGCGGGTCACACACAACCACCGGGTTGTTTTGATCCAACAGGCTGATACGCTGCGTGTCGCCAGGATTACCCGCTGCCGCACCAACACCTCCACCATAGGCAGTTCCAGTATGTCCAACCCCTGCTGGAGGGCAGTTCATGGCATAGGTGAGATCCTTCACCGTCAGTAATTTGCCGGTTGGGCTAAAATTCTGCACCGTTTTTGTATGACCAGCCATTCCTGGATCAGGATTCCAATAGGGAATATCATGGCAGGAAGTAGGAGCAGAACAGGTCATTCCAGGGGCAATACCCCACCCCGTAGTTGAGGAAAACGTTTCAATTTGATAGGATCCATCAGGCTGCGTCACCTGCGCACTGGCAAAACTTGTAAACTGTCCGTTATAAAAGTCAGCATAGTCCAGGTCATTCTGGTTCCCCCAGGTATAGCCATAGCGGCAATCACCACACCAATTTGCTTGATAACCATTGACCGAATACTGATAATTCCAGGTCGAGGTCACCCCATTCGTTACACTAGAGCGCGAGGTGACCACAATACGGCTCCAACTGTGATCGTCTGCCGTTCCACAGAAGGTTCCTGCCGCTTGATGCCCGTTACAGGCAAAGGGATCGTTGGGGTCACCACTGCTCACGCCATGAGTATTCCCATGCGCCTCATTCCAACTGATATTTTCGTGCCAGCCCTGTCCATTGTCCAGAGTACTGATATAGCGTCCGTTATAGCTCTGTGACCACAACACACACCCACCACTATTGGAGGTCGTCCAGGAAGGACAAGACGGAGGATTGGTTGCATTCATCCACAGGTCCACGTACCGCTGTGTTTTGGTTGTGTAGGAGACCGTCGTAATAGGGGCATTGAGTGTGGTCCCGTTCGTTCCCTGCTCCTGAATCTTGGTCAGGTCCAGATAGCCTGCGACACTCTCCTGAGCCCCTGAGAGCGGGTCCGTGATGGTCTGTGGCTGGGTCTGCTCATAGGAAAAGACATATTTATGGAGCAGGTGTCCCTTAACCTGGACCTGCACATCGTTAAGAACATAGGTATTCAACACTTTCGCCCGACCCAACCCGCCAGAGCCAGAGAGGTCCGTTGGGTCATCACACCGATAGGTCCCATCCGACCAACTTCCACAGTTCCCACCAGTGAGCGAACTGGCTTTGTTATCAGCATCAAAGACAAGACGGATATTGGGATGCCAGTTGCTACATGCAGCGGTCGGTCCAGTGAAGCTCGTTTGATGGCAGCTTGGATCATCATATTCAATGGAGGAAATTACTGCATCACGGACCGCTCCAAACCCGGAGGGGAAATCACGCTGGTAATTGACACGGATCTGGTTCCCATTACGATCCACGATCAGATTGAGATCCCAGCGATAGGTATTCCAGTTACTATTGCTATCTTGCGCACCTTGTTGCGAATCAGCAGTACAACCAAATTCTTCTAGCGTGCCATTGGGTAACCAGACATGCCAGCAGGGGGCCGCACCTCCATCAAAAGAGACTTCCTGAATCTTGGCATGACTCTCTGGGGCCGTATGCCAGATATATTGAGAGGGGAGAGGAGAAGGGGTTCGTGGAGAGGAGGTGGACACATTCATGTCGGGTGGAATAAGCTGTCCGCTGATCCCTGTCGGATCACTCATGTACCAGACATTCTCCAGGCGATTGCTGCCGCCTGGGGTCACATTTTCGTTACTCCAGGAAATTGATCCCAATCCCAAATTCCAACCTTCACCAACCCAGGAGGCAGCCGCCTGCACATTGTGGCTCTCATTGACACTGCCACTGGAATAGTTGAGGGACAACGAAGGCGTCAAGCCACCAGCCCCAGGTGGCACGCTCAAGGGATAGGAGTATTGGAGACCACCTGAGCTTAAACCCACATCAAAGTTCTGAGACGTCCCCCAACTTGCCTGTGGGGCCTGGGTGCTAAAAGTAATTGTGCTGGTCGAGAGGGCTTCCGCAGGTGCAACAACCTGATTGGAGGTCTTAGCAGTGCTGGACGATGAGGTGGAGAGAGGAGTGTTACTCAGCGTGGTTGTCACGCTCCAGGCAATCTCTTTCGACTCCTTCTTCGCCACCTGCACATGCGTCACTGGTTTCCCAGAGGAGGGCGCAGCCTGGGTGCTGTTTGTGGTTGTCTTTTTGCTCGTCGTATTCGAGGTGGGAGGGACCAGATTCTGCCAGAAGGCATACACGGCCTGGTCCTGCAAGACAAGAGCGCTCTGCGATGATTGCAAACGGTATTTTAACGTCAATGGATGCACAAGCACCAATGTGGTCAACGGTTTGTTCTGCGCGTTGAGCAAGAGCAATTGATAGGTGCCGAGCAAGAGACGCCCACCGCTTCCACCACCAGAACCTGGATCGGTCTGCGTCACCTGAAGGTGAATAACGCCACCAGCCGCTTTGATCTGGGTGGCATTGACGGTTCCGGCTGGGATAGTGATCTCCAGGTGCCCATCCTTTGTGACCACCTGCTGCGCCTGTGAGGTCAGACTGAGCACAGAAGGAGGTGTCGTTTTTTGTTTAGGACGAGGATAGTCTTTGGGTGGCGCAGTAATAGCCTCCTTGGAATTTTTGGGTACTAATGTGTGCTCAACCGCATTGGGTGATTGTAGCCATGAAGGAGCATTGAGCGCTGGATTCGGATTGGTTTGAGTCGCAGCATGGGCAACAGGAATCTGTGCCCAATCTGCCAGAATATTCCCAAATAACGACAGACACAGCAGAAATATTACGACGCTCAAAGAGCGATGAGAGTCACGCGCTCGTGAGCGCAGTGGAGGTTCCTTCCTCCCACTCTCTTTCGGTACGTTCGGGATGGAGTTATACGCTGACATACGTATAAAAGGCTCCTTTTCACAAAATGAGAATGTCCCCTTCCCCCTAAAGAGTCACCAGGGCAAGAGCACATCATTTGTCACATAGCTCGCTCTTGCTCATACAAGCGAGCAGCAGACGAAGGGATTGCCAACGTATGAAACAGGGGATATTTGAACAACAGCATACTCACCTACCAAAAGGCGCAGTTGGAGTTGCCCACTCTCTGCTCTCGTTCACAAAGGACAGAAGAGAAAAGAGGGGGGACTCTAATCAACAGTTTCAGATGGCGCACATTCCTGTTTCAACACATAAACAATCGAAATGTAGGAACCAAACAGGCAATGGCATGTATCACTGATGCTGGAGCATCTCATGCATTACCTATTCTCAAGAAGAGGAAATCAAAAGGAGGGTACACAAATGCAGCAGATATTCTCTCAAGTTCTACTTATCTTTCTCTCACCATTCTCTCATCTCAGTGCATTAAAATAATAAACTCAATTTTATGCATATGTCAAGAGAGGAATTAACTTTGTAAAAAAGTTATTGTATTCTCTTCTTTCTCTGGAATATTTTCTAGAAAAAAAGCAGCATCAGTGTGCCACAAACAAAATACATTGATATTCTTTCTTAGCAAGATTATTATTCACATTAAATGAAGATTAAAAATCGAATTTATTTTCTGCTCCATATTGTTTCAAATACACTCAAATTGCATCAAATTGCCTATTTTTGACTCCTTCAATTTTATCTTGACAAAAAGCACTTCTATTGGGTATAACAAAATATGCAAAGAAGAGACTACATGCATAGCGACCATATCCTGTGCCAATTGTATGCTATGCAAATTTAGCAAAAGCAAATAAAGGGGTAATACTCAGAATACAGTAAAGAAGTCTATTTTTCTCAGAAGCTGCATTTCACTTTCTCACTCACTATTTTCGGCAGGACCTTGAAAACACGCACATTTCCTTTGGGAGAACGACACGTGGGCATCGTTCCTGCCACTCGCTCGTGCGCATCTTACGTATGAGGAGAACATTACGTTCATGCGCTTATTTTCGACGCGTCAACGCCAGCCGGGCCAAGCGAGCCCTACCGCCTGGCGTCTTCGACATCTTATATTCCCTCTCCTGGTAGGAATGCTCATCATCCTTCTAGAGACCCTAACACCGCTTCATGCCAATGCCGCAATGCAAGGTAGCAATACTACTGAGCAGTCAGCAACAACACCTGGCAGCATCAAAGACCTTCAACAGGCACTCAAGAAAAAGATTCATGTCACCCATCACCAGACGAAAAAACAACAAAAAACGCAAACGATCACACCGAAAGCACTGAATTTGCCAGCCTACAACAACGTGGGCACTGCTGATGACAGCAACGGCTTCAGTGGCAACTTCGACCATCAGGGCAGTAGTTATTCCACGCAAGCGCTGCAAGCTGCTGGGATCGTCCCTGGGCAGAATTTCATCTACGATACCATTACCTATACCTGGCCCAGTGCCACAGCTGGAACCGCCAATAATTATGAGGCCAATGGTCAGGTGATCCCAGTCCTACAAATTGCCAATGCGGCCAAACTCGGCTTCCTGGGGGCCGCATCCAATGGTGCGGCATCTGGCTCTGCCACGATCACCTATACCGATGGCACTACGCAAACGATCACACTGGGATTTACCGATTGGGCCATTGGGACAGTATCCTTTGGCAACACCATTGCGGCAACGACCACGTATCGCAATACGCAAGATGGGAAGCAGACCAAAAACATCTATCTGTTCAGCGCAGAATTTCCCATTACGGCGGGGAAGACGGTTCAGAGCGTGACCCTTCCTACCACTGTCACGGGAGGGCAACTCCACGTTTTTGCTGTCGGTGTGAGCTGGCCTGCCCCTAATAATACTGGTACCAGTGATGACAGTAATCGCACCGCAGCCAATGTAGATGGACAAGGCAACAGTTACTCAGCTCAGGCTCTGCAAAGCGCTGGTGTGGTCCCCGGTAGGCAGGTTGTCATGCGTGATGGCATTGCCTATACCTGGCCCTCCGCAGCCCCTGGCACCGCCAATAACTATCAGGCCAGTGGACAAACCCTCTATGTCGAGCCGGTCCCTAACGCGACCACGCTTGGTTTCCTTGGCGCAGCGACCAATGGTGCAGGGTCAGGCACCGCCACCATGACCTACACTGATGGCAGTACCCAGACCGTTACCCTTGGTTTTACCGATTGGACCACAGGGACCCTCTCCTTTGGGAACACGGTTGCCACGACGATGTCCTATCGAAATCGGTCTTCGGGTCAACAAACCATTCCCACCTATCTCTTCAACGCTGAAGTGGCTCTCCAATCAGGCAAAGTACTTCAGAGCGTGACCCTTCCTACCACTGTGACTGGTGGGCAACTGCATGTTTTCGCTGTCGGTACCGCCAGTTCCTTGCTCAACAATATTGGCGTGAGCGATGATGGCAATGCGCTAGCAGCCAATTATGATGGTTCAGGAAGAAGCTACTCCCTTCAAAGCTTACAAACAGCCGGGATTACACCAGGGAAAAACTTTTTGTTTAATGGTGTCAGCTTTCCCTGGCCAACCGAGCTACAACCAGACAACACCATCGCAGCTGGACAGACACTTCCCATTGCACCGGTCACAAATACGACCGCATTAGCCTTTCTCGGCTCGGCAACGAATGGAACAACAGCAGGTTCAGCAGGGACAGCAACGATCACCTACACCGATGCGACCACAAGCACATTCCAGCTTGGCTTTACTGATTGGTGGGTGAGCACACCAAACTATAATAATATTCCGGCAGCTACATTCTCCAGTATCAATACAACGACAGGGCCGCGACCTGGAACCTACTATCTGTTCTATACGGAGACGACGATTCCAGCGGGAAAAACTATTCAGAGTGTCACATTACCAACGACTGTCAGTAATGGGCAACTGCATGTTTTCGCTGTCGGCACGCGCTCGAACTATAACAACATTGGCATCAGCGACGATACCAATCCTAGTGGGGCGAACTTCGACCTCTCGGGGAACAGTTACTCTGTGCAAGATTTCAGTGATCCCAATGGTCCAGGCTGGAATCCTGGAGATACACTCACCTATGAAGGGATCGATTATACCTGGCCCAATGTACCCGCCGGCCAGGGCGACAACTATGTCGCACAAGGACAAACGATTCCCATTACAGCCGTTCCTGGGGCCACCACCATCGGATTTGTTGGTTCTGCCGATCATGCCCATCCCAGTTCTTCGGGCACCGTAACACTTACCTATACCGATAACACCACCTCAACCGTTACCCTGGGTATGACCGATTGGGTCCTCAATGGAGGATCAGGGACGCCACTCGCCAACAATCATCTGTTTGCGATTCTCCCACATCGCAATACTCCGCAGGGACAAGCAGCACTCAACAGCTACCTCTATGAGATGGAGGCCAACCTGACCCCTGGAAAAACCTTGAAAAGCATCACGCTTCCCTCCAGTGTCGATCAGGGGCATCTCCACATTTTCATGATTGGGACACGTGCGAACAACAATTATCCCAACAATATAGGTACCTCTGACGATTCCAGCACAACCTTCGCCAGCTTTGATACCACCAACCATAGTTACTCCATCCAGGCATTAGAAGCAGCCCGCATCTACGCAGGGCAAAATCTCACCTTCAATGGGGTGACCTATACCTGGCCTGCCAGTTACTCCGTGATTCCCGACAATTATCTAGCTGCCGGACAAACCATTGGGGTAACCCCAGTTGGTGGCGCCACCACCCTGGCCTTCCTGGGGGCTGCAACCAATGGTCCATCATCAGGTACTGCAACCATTACCTATCAGGATGCAACAACGCAAACCTTCACCCTTGGCATGAGCGACTGGACGCTCAATGCAGGCGCGCAATCACCATCCTTCGGCAACGCCATTGTTACAGCCATGCCTTATCGCAATACCATAACCGGGCAAGAAAATACCCGAACGTACATTTTCTCTGCCGAGGTAGCTCTCACTGCAGGAAAAACCATTCAGAGTGTGACCTTACCGACCTCAGTAAACCAGGGGCAACTCCATATCTTCGCGGTGGGAACGCGAGCAGGCGCTGCTTCCGGGTCATCCTACAATAATGTGGGCACCAGCGATGATAGCGCCCCATCCTTTGGGAACTTTGATGCTCAGGGAAACAGTTATTCGGCACAGGCACTTCAGCAAGTTGGATTAATCCCAAGCCAAAACGTCACCGTCAATGGGGTGACCTTCATCTGGCCAAATATGGCGCCTGGCTACTTCAATAACTACCAAGCTGCCGGGCAAACCATTGGAGTGACTCCAATTGATGGAGCCACCACCCTGGCGTTCCTGGGATCAGCCAGTAACAAAGGATCATCGGGCACTGCGACCATCACCTACACCGATGGCAGCACCCAAACCTTTACCCTTGGATTTACTGACTGGGTCACCTCAACGCTCTCCTATGGCAACAGCATTGCGGCAACCATGTCCTATCATAATGCCTCCACAGGCAAGCAAACGGGGAATACCTACATTTTCTATACGTCTGTGACGCTACAAGCAGGCAAGACCATTCAGAGTGTCACCCTCCCCGCAACATTTACGGGCGGGCAACCTCATGTCTTTGCAATTGGCACCAAGTAATATTCGCCTTGCAGCTCCAGTTTCAGTTCATGAAAAGGAGAGCACAACAATGAAAGTGAGCACCATCCATGCAGTAGAGATACACAATTGGCCGAGAGTGTAGTTCTATTGCACGGCAAATGTGTGGAGACAAACACAGGAATCTCTCGGCATACATGAGAAGAGTCAAAAAGCGACCAGCAACGCAATAATACGCATGTACTGGTCGCTCATTATGCCAGCAACACATCTAGAGGATGCACAACTGTCTGGCTAGATATTTTTATGTGGTAGATTGCATAAATAAATACCTATCGATTTTATCTGACAAACAAAGAAGGAATGTTATTCGCCCTGGACGAGATTCTCCTAACCAATGTTGGACACTACATGAATTGAATTTTCCACCGAATGGGCATATCTATGAACGGCATTGTTCACAGCCTCATTAAGTGAGCATATCAGCCTTCAACCACATCCGTGCAGACAACAATCAAAATTTTGGACGGAGATAATGAGCAACGCTTGCATTTCTCCTTGTCATATCGACGACCCAACAAGTTTGAGTAGACATAATACCAAGGTCTGCTCTCTTAAGGTATCATCTGGAGCAGTCTTTGGGGGCACACCATCATATCCTTATTGTTCAGACCTCCGTAAAACTAGTTCAACGTCACATCAATGATGACTGGATGTGTTGGAGTTGACGAGGTGGAACTTTCTTTGCCTTGTCGAGGGAGCGAACCCCAAGGGGACAGTGCCGGAGAAGTCAAGGATTGAGTTGACGGAGGCTGAGACATTTGGGACCTTCATTGCAATCTCGCGCATTCGTTCTGGCGTAATCAGCCCTTGAGCATCGGCCTGTGCTTGCTGGGGGAGCGGTTGGCCCTATTCGTGAGGAGAGTCATGTACATATAACAACAGGCTACCACGCGAGGCTTTCATCACAGAGTTGCCAATACTCTGAATCGCCTTCCTTAATAATGTAGCCATTGTATTTTTGTGTACTCCAAGCGTTTATATTGGGCAGAAGATTTATCCGCTTAAAAGAGGTAAAAACCACGGAGGGTTGAATTGGAAAATCAAGAGCAAGTAATTAGTGAAATTGCAAGAGGGGAGGGGTGCTTTAGAAAAATGGGGAAAATTGGTGCTATAGTTTTAGCTCTATTGGAGGGTTTGGCTGCTCTAATAGCCATTTACCAATTTCTATCAGGAACACAGTCACTCCCGCAGATACAACTGGGAATTCCTAATATCCCTGCCATTCCACTGCCTAACCTTCTAACGCGTGGCAATTTGCTTGACTTTGCCCCGCTCAATGTTATCTGCTCACTCATCATTTGCGGCCTTCAATCTGGTATATGGTGGCTCTTCATTCAATGGGTAGAAATGGAAGAAAAAGAGCGTAAAGGCTGCCTAGGGTCAGCTTTCATTACTCTTTTACCATTCGATTTAATTGCTGCCTATTTGTTGAGTATCTATTTTCGTCCTTCCGATTTATGGACTACAGTTCTCTTCTTTTTTATAGTCTTTATGTGTGCATCTGTAGTTTGGGGGATTATTGTGTTTATTTGGACACTCATTGCTATGAATAAAGCTACGTCTAGTATCTAAAAAGCTCGGCAAACGGATCAACGTCGGGGAGTGGCTGCTTCAACTTCGAGAGGTACGGCTGAAGATTAACTATGAGGATTGGCAAAGAAGCGAGAAAGTATGAGGATGTAAAATTGAAGGATCAAGAGCAAGTAATAAAGAACATCGTGAAAGAAGAAAAAGGTTGCCTTGGGAAAGCCGGAACAATTGGCGCTATAATTGTGGGCATATTAGAAAGTTTGGCCGCTCTTATGCCTCCCATTACACTTGTAGTAATAAGGGCACGATTTGACATTATAGGCAGACCCACAATAGGTGAGACCGCAAAGACCGCATTTGATCAGGCCTCGAAGCAAATAATTCCGCTTCGCGTTGCGACGACTGAATACTTGATGAGCATGTAACACACGTTGGGCTTGCTCCCAGGTGCTCTCATCAACAAGAGCAGGTACCAATTGAGCAATGACCTCACGGGTCTTCTTTGAACGACGCCCATAGTAATGAATACCTTTATACGTCGTATTCACCAGCATATTACGAATGCGCCCTGGCGTCCAACGACCACTTGTCCGACAGAGACGCTTCCCACGCATAATGGAGCGTTGATCACATGCGTGGGCAGGCGGAATACCTAGCGCGTTCAAATGGGTCGCAATAGCAATACGGGACAAATTCTCATCGACACTCATTCGATAGATCATGCGGATAATGCCTGCTTCGGAATACTCACATTCACCAATGAGCGTATCAGATGGTTGAAGGCGAGCATCTTTGGCTAAGCTGCTCCATAATCGTGTGACTGTCCAGCGCACAGGAGAAGGCTGCGTGGTAGCCTTGTTGGATATCGTGAGCAATGTCTAGTGGTGGCTCGCTCTGGAGATCGTATCCCTATAGCCGGATTGATCGAACATGGAACGGCCTCGGTTACTCGCCAGCCCTACTCACCCGTGAGATGTTCACATTTCGGCAATGCTCTCAAAGAGGTATATATCTTACACAACGACAAAGCATCACCAAGACAATACGCCAGAATAACCTGCACCGCATTCTTCCCATAACGCTATTGCTTTTACAAAAAATAGATAATCATCTCATCCCTGTGGGTCGACCCCAGTTCAAGCACACCATATCTCTTATTTATAGGCACGTCATACACATGTGAAAAGCGCGTATGAGAAGCGGTGCTGAAACGATGCTTTTTGTTGCGGGGCATGAATGGCAATACAGACGTGACCTGTTCGCACAATGAGCACGAGTGAAAACTACTCTTTGCATTGCATAAACGCTTCTAAAGCGGATCAACTCCACAGAAATTGGCAGGGGATCATAGATCAATGATCCAAAACTGTAGCTATACCCCAGGCTGGAGTGGAGTGGGAAGCCAAAGCAGTTGAAAGAGCTCTTATCCACTCGTTTTCCTGATGAATTGCAGACATGGTATCGATCGCCCTCAAAGTTTGTTGAGGAGTTACAGAAGATCACATCTGCGCTCCAGGAAGAAGGAATCACCGTTGGCATTGCTCCTAAAACCGCGCTTGTCACACTGACCACCAAGGGTGAAGAGAGATGGATGTGGTCCCCTAGCAGCTTTCTGTTCTCCCAAGAACTGCTCGGGTTTGCCATCAGAAAAGGCACGACCTCTGGAGGCCATGGTATGGGAAGGGAGGAATAGGTGTAGGCTTCACCACTCTTCCTTCCCATCCATCATACGCTCCTAGATCATGATCCCCAACACCTCCGCCAGGTCGCGCGTTAATCGTTCTAGGTCCCTGGCAACTTCGGGCTGGGTCAGACGACGAAAATCCCAGCACACCATATTTATTCATAGGCACATCATACACATGTGAAAAGCGAGTGTGAGAAGCTGTGCTGACACGATGCTTTTTGTCGTGAGTGTGATACCAAATCCGGTTGGATGATGACAAAAAAACTGGGAGGGACCTTGAAGCCCAACACTCCTCTCAGTATCAGAAGAGGAGGCGCATATTCACAGAATTTGATAGGAGAGATGAACCGTAAAATAGTGATTTATGCTTCTCCAGAACAATGCCATATTTTTATGTATTTTATCATTTATTTCTAATTACTAAGAAAGTGTCTAAACTAGATTGAGAAGGGCCGAAAAGGAGTTAACCGCTTGAGAAAGAGCTGAATGGAAGCGATTTGGATGAATGCCTCACTGCTCTGGGGCAAGCCTTCATAATCGCGAGCCAACCGTCGGAAACGAATGAACCACCCAAAAGTGCGCTCGATCTTCCAGCGATGACGTTGGACCTGAAAGCCGCCTTTTGGCTTGGGCAAACGAACGGGTTCACCATTGATGAGCACCCAGGGATCTTCCTGGTCCGCTTTCGGCACGATTTCGGTTTCCCATCCCAAGGTGGCTTTGATCCAGTCAATGAGCGGGCCAGTGTAGGCACTATCAGCGAAGAGATGACATAGGCGAGGAAATCGATCTGTCAGTTCCTGCAAGAGCAAGGGTGCTCCCAGCCGATCCATCAGGCGAGCTGTATGGACCTTGACTGCTAAAAGAAGCCCCTGGGTATCAACCAGGATGTGCCGTTTGCGTCCGTAGGTTTTTTTTCCCAGCATCAAAGCCACGGTCGATGCCTCGCACAGGGCTGGTTTTGATGGATTGGCTATCAATGATAGCTGCGCTTGGTTCGGGATCACGCCCCATGTGGGTGCGCACATCTCGACGCAAGCTGCTCATCGCCCGCTCCCAGGTGCCATCCAGGCTCCAGCGACGGAAATAATGGTACACCGTCTTCCCATTGGGCAGATCATGGGGCATTTGTCGCCACGAACAGCCGGTTCGCAGGACATAGAGAATGCCATTGATGATCTCTCGACGCTCAACCCGTTCTCGCGGACTCCACTGCGTTTGAGGAGGCAGCAATGGTTCTAAGCGGTCCCACTGCTCATCTGTCAGGTCGGAGGGATAGGCTTTGCGCTTCTGGTGATCGCTCATCTGATCAGTTCCTTTCTTTGGCTCTCGCGGTCTCCTTTCTTTCAGTCTAGCACGACCTTGTTTAGTTCAGACACTTTCTAATAACTATTTTTAAAATCAGGATAAAGAAGTGTTTGAAGATAGCTTGACATATTAATATATAAAATATTATTGTTGCATTATAAGATACAAAGACAGCTATCTGTGGCGTCTGTTTTTTCAGTCGTGCTAGCTCCTCAGGAAAGGATGCAGAACCATGACACTTTCAGTTCTCGCCGCTCTTAGTAATGCAGACCTCACGATGTTTTTTCTGGCTATGAGTTTACTTCTGCTCTTTGCTCATGTCTTTGGATATGTCTTTCAACGGCTGCATATGCCAAAGGTCATTGGGGAGATTGCTGGAGGACTCCTCTTAGGTCCCACACTTTTTGGCTGGCTGTCTCCGCATCTTTCAACAAACATCTTTGCTTCCTTTGCGGCTGAAGACGGAATCTTCTCCAGCATCTACTGGCTTGGCCTGGTTATGCTGATGTTCATTTCTGGCTTTGAGCTACAGAAATCCTTGAACAAGGATGAGGGGAAGCTGGTTGTGGCTCTTCTGCTAGGGGGAACACTTGTGTCGTTCGCTGCCGGGTGGGTCGCACCTGAGTTCTACCCAACCACGGCTCTTATCGGCAGCGCCAGAAATCCTCTCGCCTTAAGGATTATTCTTGGTTGTGCGGTCGCTGTAACCTCTATCCCCGTCATCTCAAAAATATTCCTGGACCTAAATATTGCTCAGACGCGCTTTGCTAAGATCATTATCGCGGTTGCCACCATTGAGGATGTTGTGTTGTGGGTAGCCATTGCATTGGCCACTGCATTGGTGAGCCCTCAACCGTTCTCTCCGCTCGCCATTCCCGTTACGTTGCTCCTCATAGCGGCCTTTTTCCTGCTGGCCTTGCTGCTTCTGCCTCCTCTGCTGCGCATGCTTCAACGTCTTCAGCTTCCTGGCCTGGCGCAGACTTCGTCGGCGGGCTATGCCCTGTTGCTCTGTCTCTCCCTGGCTGCGCTCGCCAACCTGTTGAATATCAACGTCGTCTTTGGGGCTTTGCTGGCGGGTATTGTGCTAGAAATGGTTACCAATGGCAAATTTGAAAAGGTCAAGACCTCCATCAAAGATGTGGCATTAGGCTTCTTCGTGCCGCTCTACTTCGCCCTCGTTGGCTTCAAACTCGATTTAGTGCATCATTTTGATATCGGCTTTTTCCTCTCATTTCTGCTGTTTGCCACGTTCTTCAAAATGCTGGGAACGATCCTGGCAGCGCGGCTCGTCGGCGAAAACTGGCTATCAAGTCTCAATGTAGGGGCAGCGATGAATACGAGAGGAGGCCCAGGTATCGTACTGGCGACGGTCGCGTACGGCCTGGGTATTATCAGCGAAAGCTTTTTCGCGACGCTGGTTATGGTGGCCATCATTACGTCTCTGATGGCTGGCTACTGGTTCAGGTTGGTCTTGAACAAACAATGGGAACTCCTCCCCGCTCTGTCCGAGGCAGACGGCCATGAAGCGATGCCCCCCGAGGCAGGAAAGGGGTTACAGGAGCAAATTGAGTAGTATCCAAGAGGAGAATTTCTTTCAAAAACAAAGGGAGTAATGGCACTGTTACACTATCTCCTTCATCCAAGAACCTCATGCACTTATCACTTGAAGTATGCACAAGAAATTCTGTATCCTTCAATTCAGGTGTGACAGTCCACTAGCTACTCGGAGAACATGGAGCTGGAGAGCCTTTCTCCGATTATGGAATTCGGCTCTTGTACGTTAATGCCTGAAATGATGGGGCCATCGGTAAGGTACTTGCCAAAAGGGAGGTAGTAATGGACGCTTGATAAAGAAAAGAACAGAGGGGTTGATTTTCTCTCAGCCTCCTCTGTATCATGTATTGTGTTTATTTGACAGGCTCCCAACCACTTCACAAAAGGCGCTACCTCTGTGGGCTATGGACAAGGAAGAATGGTCGTAGGCTCGTTCATCTCTCCTTCCCCATCATGCGCTCCTAGATCGTGATCCCCAAGATCTCCGCCAGGTCGTATGTCAGTCTTTCTAGGTCCCTAGCAACTTCGGGTCGCATCAGATGACTAAAATCACAACACGCCATACCCATGTGAAGACGCCATACCTGTGTGAAATGTGAATTTGCAGGCTATCGGGATCTTGCGTACTCTCTCAGCAAACATGTATACTTCATGGAAAGAGCACGCGGCAAGCGGTTCCCTCAACATAACATGACGCATCACGGAGAACTCCCTACCTGCACCTGCATCTCAAGCCTGTGAAAAGCTCGCCAATGTTCGGCTCAAATGCGAAATATATCAGCACATCCTCCTTGTCGAGCTTCTACTTGACGCAAAGGGGTCGCAGATCCGGGCCTCTTCATGTTGCTTCTCTTCCTTGGCTTCCTCATTTACTTGGCTCCCTTATTGTGCTCTTCAGAGTTTGCCATCAGTATCAACTTCGCAGAAGAACCGGCGTCTCTGGAGTCGTGTTCATGTCCCCTGACCATGATCCTGTATGCTTTCCTCTGGCTTCCATAAACTGTTTCTCGGAGAGGAAAACGTCTGTAGAGGCAGTCTACTGAGATGCCTCACAACTACCTATAGTAGAGAAAACTATGAATTTTATTGGTTCCAGGAGGATTTTTCATGGCACACATCCAAGCTCCTCACGTTTCGCCTCAAGCGCTCTCCCCTCTCTCAAGCCATAAAGAATAGAGAAGGCTGATGGATGAGCTGGAGTATGTCAAAACCGTTCGTTTAATGAGAAATCTGATCTTGAATATTGTATTGACGGAGACCACCCCATCTATTTTATAATGACCCCAAAAAAGAGAGATCTTGAGGAGGATTACCTGATGAATGAAGACGACTCCCAAGACTGGAGTGACGAAGATGAAGGCTGGGATGATGAGGATGAAGACGACTCCCAAGATGGGGTTGATGAAATGGCAGTGGTCACGCGTCAAGAACGAACGCCTGTTCCTCTTTTAGCTGAGCTTGCAGTGCATCCCAACTATCGCCTACGGGCTCTCGTTGCCGAAAGCCCTACACTTTCTCCTGAGCTTGCACGCCAATTGCTCTCTGACCCTGATATCTCCGTACGATACTCCGCTGCTACGAATCCCAAAACGCCTATAGAACTTCTCATATCCCTTGCTGATGAGGAGGAAGAACTTCTAAGAAGAGCTGTGGCTTCCCATGCTAATGTGCCAGACGCTCTCTTACGCAAGTTGACCACTGACAATGAGCACACAGTGAGAGGGGCAGTGGCTCGTAATCCCCGAGTGCCAGAGGACATCCTCCTTCAACTTGCCTCTGATTCTTACATATATGGATACGTCAGAGAAGGCGTTGGCGAGAATCCCAGAACGCCCGTCATGATCTTATGCAAGCTTGCCTCTGATTCCGAAACGGGTGTAAGATGCGCTGTCGCAAAGAACGTCCACACTCCAAACACGCTTCTAGAGCAACTGGCCCTTGATGATGAGCCGCGTGTGAGGTGGTCTGTTGCAGAGAATCCCACCGTATCAGAGACCATCTTGAGGCAACTCGCCTCTGATGCTCATTTTACTGTAAGGATAGCTGTGGCCAGGAATCCCAAGGCATCAGCGGTGACTCTGTCACAATTGTTGCACGATTACGATGAGGCAGTACAATGGTGGGTTGCTAGGAATCCAGCCGTCTCAGAAGAGGCGTTGCTCCAGATGCTTTCTGATCTAAAGAAGCCAAGTCTCTCGTCGTATTCCCAAAAGGAACCAGTGCTCAGAAGTATCTGCTGGCACCCTTGTCTCACCCACAAGGTATTGGAAGAACTGAAAGCCAACGCGTATGAGGTAATAGGCCTGATTGCAAAAAAACGACTTGAGCTCGGTCTTGCTGCAGATCGCAATCAGCATCAAGAGGCTGCCGCAGGGGATGGGATGGACCAGCATATAGCGTCTTTGAATGTATATCATATGCTCCTCGCCTGGGAGGAGTTGATAGACCCGGCGACTCACAGCCAGACAGGCCATTTCAAGCACCTCCTCGACAAAGTCTCCAAAAAAGCACCCGCATTCTTAAGTGCGCGCTTCCTTGGAAGATGGATGCAACCCCCATGGCATGAGAGGAACGAGAAAGAACAAAGGGGGAGAGAACTCTTGAGTGCACTCCTTCCATATTGGGAGCTTCTTCCATACTGGCAGAATATCTTAGCGGATTCGTCCTATTGGGAATTACGATATTGGCTTGCCCTCAAACCAGAAACCTCTCTCTCCGTCCTCGCAAAGCTTACACGAGATGGACACCACTTTGTTCAATCTGCCGCACACTACTGGCTTAGGCATCGGGCAGAAGAAGGATGAGAGAAGTTGTTACACAATCGACCGTTTTCTGACACTCATGATTCTGCTTTTCTGGTATGGAGAGAGACCAGAGGCTTGTGGAGAGGAAGAATTCTTGAACAGTCTCAAAAAACGTACCACAATCAAAATGTCATTTTCTGCGAGATGAGATGAGTATGTGACACTCACCGCAGAGGTTCTATGAACATCAGCGCATTGTGCATATCTCATCTCTTGCATCACTCAAAGCTCGCTTATTTTTCTGAAAGCGCTTCGAACATCGCTTGTTTGGTTAGGGTTTGCCTTCAGAAAGGGCACGACCTCTGGAGACCATGGTATAGGAAGGGAGGAATGGGTGTGGGCTTTACCACTCCTCCTTCCCATCATACGCTCCTAGATCGTGATCCCCAAGATCTCCGCTAGGTCGCGTGTTAGTCTTTCTAGGTCCCTGGCAACTTCGGGCTGCATCAGACGACCCCAGTTAAGGAGCGGCTCCTTTAGCGGTTTTCTTCGGCTAACTGGTAGGTTGCGATCACAACGCCTGTGCTCGTCGTCCTGGTGCCGACAAGCTGGAGCGTGGCTGGGACGCCACCTTCTGGGAAAAGGCGGCGTCCCGATCCCAGCACTAGAGGATGAATAAGGAGCACATACGTATCGACGAGGTTCGCCTGCATGAGCGACTGGACCAACTCTCCGCTGCCCATAATCACCAGATCCGTACCTGACTCCTGCTTGAGCCCGGCCACAGTCTCTGCAGCGTCGCCTTTGAGCAGCGTGGAGTTGATCCACGGGAGCGGTTCAGAGAGCGTGGTGGACACGACGTACTTCGGCATGTTGTCGAGCCTTGCCGAGAAAGGGCTGTCCGTTCGCTTAGGCCAGACAGAGTAGAAGTCCTCGTAGGTGCGCCTGCCCAATAGCAGGGCAGAAATAGTGGGCATACTATCCCCTGCCAGAGCCATCGCATTATAGGGCGCTCCCCAACTGCCGTGCTCGAAACCGCCCCGGCAATCTTCATCTGGTCGTCCTGGTGCCTGCATGACCCCATCGAGGGTCAGGTTCGTGAAAACAATCACTTTGCTCATGAACTCTTTCCTCCTTCTGTCGAGAAACCATGATGTTTCTCTCGTTGGCTGGAGTATACCCTTCCTTTCCTTTGACCGCTTGTAAAAAACCGTCATCATCAGGCAAAAGCATAGCCTGCTTGCTCATGATAGAAGTCATCGATCTGTTGAGCAAGGCGTGTAGGAGTCATGCCAGAAAAGGCTTTCATGTCGTGAATCAAATGAGACTGGTCAGTGAAGTTAAGAGCAGCTGCCACATCAATCAGCCGTGCAAAGCGCCTGGTTTTAATGAGGTGGATCGCTGCATTAAAGCGCTTTACCCGAAGATACGCCTGGGGGGTTAGACCCACCGCCTGTGTGAAGCGCCTTTCAAACTGGCGTTCAGAGAGATGGAACGTGTTCAGCAAGTCTTTGACATGCAGCGAACCAATGTGTGCGTGGATCAAACGGAGGCTTTCTTCCACGAGCATATCTCGCGGTTTCTCCTGCTTGAGCAGAACCACCAAGAAACTGGTGAGAAGCGCCATCTGTTCCTGCCCGCTCCGGGCTTCCATCAATTGATTTGCCAAATCGAGAGCCCCGTACTCCTGAGGGCCTATCCATCCGGGAGCAAGATGCGAGGCATTGATTCCAAAGAGGTTTTTGAGGGCGGAAGGCTTGAAAATCACATGCACCGTTATGAAAGCTGTTTTTTTGTATATCATGACGCTGGGCTCGATCACGGGTCCAGAAAGGAAGAGGGGAGGTGGGCAAAAGCTGCGCCCCGAATGGGTGACGATGTGTTCAAGAGCAGCGTGTCCCTTATTGTGATGAAAGACCATTCCTGGCGCACCAGTGGGAGAGACGTTAATGGTCACAGCTTCCTCACCACGATAGTCGGCGATCCTTACGCACTCTACCTCGTTTTTGAGGATGGCTGGAGGTGGGAGAATAGCAAAGTGGATCGAGTGCATACAACACAGTCCTTCGTTTCATGAAATGACGTATTATCCGATGGTTCTTTCTCAATCCTTCTTCTTTTGCTTGCCTGCAAAGCAGGTAACAAGGCACTACTTCTGCAAGCGATGGAAACGAAGGGATGAATGAGCATATTCCCAATCACCCCTTCCCTCATCATACACTCCTAGAGCGTGATTCCTAACAACTCTGCCAGGTCGAGTGTCAGTCTTTCTAGGTCCTGAGCAACTTGGGGCCGCATCAGATGACTAAAATCACAACACACCATACCCATGTGAAGACGCCATACCTGTGTGAAACGCAAATTCGCACATTATCAGGATATTGTCAGAGTTGGTTCAGTTTCAGCAATTACTTATCGCCACATATCCACTTTCGGGGCCATAATATTTTTTCGTACACTTTTCCCCGCTAAGGCTTGAATCTGGAAGAAGAGGAGAGAATCTCTCCCGCTAAGCTTCTTCCTTACTCTTCCTTACATAGCGGTACAAGGTGGAGCGAGAAATCCCAAGTGTCGAGCAGATTTCCGGGATGGAGTGATTGGGGTCAGCAAACAGCCGCCGGACGAGGGCCACTTTGCCATTGGTTGCCAACCTTTTCGGTCTGCCACCAATTCGTCCTCTTGTCCAAGCTGCAGCGAGACCGGCATTGGTGCGCTCACGAATGAGATCACGTTCAAACTCGGCCAACGCTCCCATCAGATGGAAAATGAGCTTGCCACCTGGCGTCGTATCAAGCTTTTCTGTTAAGCTGATAAAGTCCACGTCACGATCTTTGGGCATGTTGGGCGTTTCGATGAGATCGCGGAGACTGCGCCACAGCCGGTCAAGTTTCCAGACAATCACAGTATCACCTGGTCGCGCGAACGAGAGGAGTTCTTCCAACCCCTCGCGTGATGACGCCGCCTAGCGATCTATGAGCTTGATGCCTCTAGAGGACCTATCAAGTAATGAGGACAGGAAAAAACAAGTCAAATAGGACCAAATGGAAGTGTGGTTAAGTAGGAGTTGTTGCAAGAGCGCACCTCACGATCCGCTGTGCGGAGGCAATAGTCCTTTCTCAAGGGCTTTAGCCACGGCTGCCGCACGCGAATCGACCTCCAGTTTGGTGTAAATACCAGACAGGTAGGACTTCACGGTGCGCTCCGCTATGCCGAGATGAGCAGCGACCTCTTTGCTGCGCTCTCCTCGTGCGATCGCTTGCAGCACCTCCTGTTCTCGTTCGGTGAGTGTCATTGAGGTAACGCCTCTCCTGGAAGGCGTGTCAGGGGCTGGCTGAACCTGTGAGGTTTGGGCGAGCAAGCGCGACAAAACCTCTGGTTGCAGGAGCGTTTCTCCACGCACGGCGGTGCGAATCGCATCCAACAGTGTTTCCCGGCTGGTATCCTTAAGTAGATACCCGCACGCACCGGCTTGAAGACCTCGCAGCATCAACGAGCCTTCGTGATAGGTCGTGAGGATCACCAGAGCGATCTGCGGCCATTGGGTGTGGATTTGCTCAATTGCCTGCAACCCATCCAGCCCCGGCATGCGCAGATCCATCAAAACCACGTCTGGCTGGATCTCCCCGGCGAGACGTACCGCTACGGTGCCGTCGGAGGCATCGCCCACCAGTTCGATCTCCGGATCGGTTTCCAGGATGAAGCGCAATCCTTCGCGCACGATCAGGTGATCATCGGCAATGATGACGCGGATGAGCTTCTTCTCCTGGTTCATGCGGGTTTTCCTGGCCTTTCCACCGGAAGAAGGAGACGCAGGGTCGTGCCCTCCCCTAGTGCCGTATGCACCACCAACTGACCTCCAAGCAAACGAGCGCGCTCGCGCAGGCCGAGCAGCCCATAGTGACCGGGCTTCGAAAGGGATTCGGGATCAAAGCCGATCCCATTGTCTCGCACCTCGATGATCAACTTCTGCTCGTGCTCGGTCACCCAGACCCAGACCTGGCTCGCCTGAGCGTGTCGGGCGATGTTCAGCAGTCCTTCGGCAACGCTCCTTCGAATTGACTCCCCCAGTGCCAATGGTATGGAAGAGAAAAGCGCAAACTGTGTGGTACAGAGAATGCCGGTTGCTTCGGTGAAGCGCAGTGTCTCCTCTTCGAGCGCCTGTCGTAGGTCGGTGGAAGGCATGACCTCAGTGCGCAGGTCGTCAATGGCGGAGCGCGCAGTGGCCAGCGTGGTTCGTGCCCGCCCCATCGCCTGGGTCACAACCTCTAGCGCTCGCTCCTCGCGCTTGGCTACCAGATGGGCTTTGACGGCCTCCAGTTGGAGAAGCAGGCCGGCAAGCCCCTGAGCCAGCGTGTCGTGCAATTCGCGGGCCATACGCTGACGTTCCGTCGTCCTGGTGAGCTCTTCGATGCGGGTCGCGTCCTCGGCCAGTTGCCGATGCGCCTGTTCTAGTTCGTGCAGGAGCCTCTGCGTCTGCGCGCGCACGAGCGTCTGCTGGAGAGCATAACCGATTACGAGGATAAAAACAGGCAGGGCGTACGCCAATGCTATAGAGAACGGGACGGAGCGGGACGTAAGGAATGGGACGACTTTTCCTCCAAAAGTCCGATTGAGGTTCATGCTGAAGAGGAGCAAGCAGGCGAACCCTTCTAGCAGGATCATGCGGATCGAGAGAACCTGGCTGGCTATTTCTCCGACCAGGGTGAGATAGAGGAAGAACGTTACCGTGAAATCATGCGCTATGGCACTGATGAGGATGATCAGCAGCGTCTGAATGGCCAGGTAGCACCCGCGCCACCAGACCGAATCAGATGCGCGGGAACTGTTGATCCCATACAGGCTCCAGTGCAGCATCATCAGGAGCGTGAACAGCAAAAACCTACCGGGGACGGTCTGTTCGCTCAAGATTCCCTCCCCAAAGACTCCCCATACATAGATCAGGCTGATCCACAGGAGCAAGAGCCACCGAAAAGGGTGTGTGTTCCGCAGATGGGCATGGAGATGGCGGAGTAATTGCATAGAATACGTTTTGTCTTTCTTCCATAATTGAGCAGTTGAGGTGCTGTCCCTGCTCCGAGAGAGCAAGTCAAACTGCGCTGCCAGTTCCGCCCTGCCAGTATAGCATGTCAGGTGATGGTGCAAAAGCGTCCAAACGGACCGTGTACGAACGTACGAGGGAAAACGCCCCGAATGGACGAAGACGGTTCCCCTGCCTATCCTCTACAATGGAACGGAGCTCAGTTACCTGAACAACCGTAGCAGGCACACTGCCAGAGACGCGGAACTGCCTGGAGATTGATCCTTTGCTCGTGGGCATCGGCATCATTTTGATACGGCGATCACCAAGCCGTGGAGACTGGCAAAAAAGATGGAGCGGTTCCACTGTGGCATGTCGCGCTTTGTTGGCTCAACCTTTGTTCTGCGCGGTAGTGAGCGAAGTCTTCCCGGCTGTCCCTGCCAGACGCTCGCTCCTGGTCAGCGTGCCGTTGCCTCAACTGGATCTGGTTCGACCAGTCCTGCGCTTTTCATGGGAATGATCTTGCTGAGCGGTTTCTCTCTGGTCTTTTGGGTCGAGACAGCCCAGACCTGGCTCGTTCGCAAGCTGTGTTGTCTCACTCTCACATCTCTACGGAGGTCGTATGATGTTTGATCGTTTGCGCTATGAACTGCGCTTGCTCGGCAAGCCAGTTTTTCTCACCCCTCTTTTGGTGGTGATTGGCTTTGCTCTGTTTCTGACGCTGGTCAATCGCAATGTGGACAAGGTGGCCCAGTCGATGGGCGCCAGCCTGGAGGTGTTGCTGCCAATGGCTGCTGGCGTGGTGGTAGCAACCATCGCAACGTATGACCGGGCGCTTGAATTGCACTTGACGATGCCACGCCCCTACCACCGCACCGCGACGATGCGTTTTCTCTTCATCGTCCTCTGGAGCGCCCTGGTCTCGCTGCTGACCAGTTATCTGCTCTACGTTTTCAACTTCTGGCGTCTGCCCACACAGATCGCCCAGTGGAGCCAGCCCTGGCAATTTCTCACCTGGCAGATGACCTGGCTCTCTTCAACGTTCTGGCTGGTCTCTCTCGGTCTGGTACTCTCGCTGCTGCTCCGCAGCCGCTCGGCTAGCGGGATACTGATCTGCGTTGTCTCCGTCGCCGAACTGCTCTTCCACCAGGCAATAGATCAGGACCCCTTGTATCATCCGGTCTATCTGTTTCCATTGACGTACTCACCTGATGCCAGCTACTGGCTCACGAATCGCCTGGAACTGCTTGGCACGGCAGCGGCCCTGCTCATGCTCGCCTGGTTCCTTTTGCGTCTACCAGAACGATTGCTCTCGCACGCTCCGGGCGAGGAATAAGTGGAGAAGAGATAAAGAGGGAAATGAAAGGAATGTATATATCTATGAACCTATTCAAAATCATGTGGGGAGCACTGCGTTATGAGTTTCTGATGCAGATCCGACGTCCCACGCTCTGGTTGGTATTTCTTGGCTTTGCGCTTTTCTTCACCAACCAATCGACCCTGAGGGATCTCACCGCTGAGTCTCTGCCACCGCTGCAACTGGCAGCACTCCTGGCGCTACTGACCAACTGGCTGGCCCCGCTGGGCGTTGGCATCTTTCTGTCCGACCGCCTGTCACGCGACCAGCGAACCAAGGTTGATGAGCTCTTGAATACGCTGCCCAGCACGTTACATCTGCGCGTGCTCAGCAAATACCTGGGAGCCACACTGGCAACGCTGACCCCAGCTTTCCTGCTGTACTTGCTGATCCTGGGCTTGGCGGTCTGGCAGACCGGCAACTTCCTGCTGATACCCCTGGGCTTGTTCTGTTATGTGGTGATTGTCCTGCCTGGTATGTTCTGTGTTGCAGCCTTCTCGATCGCCTGTCCCGCGGTGATCTGGGTTCCGCTCTACCAGTTCTTTTTCTTTGGCTACTGGTATTGGGGCAATTTGTTGAGCCCATCCTTCGGCCTGCCCACGCTCAACGGGACGGTCCTGACTCCCATCGGCAGCATGATCGGCATGAGCTTCTTTGGCATCCCATCCTATCGTGGAGTTGTTGGACCGTACCCTGCCATAAACGGTGTGGTCAGTATCCTGGCGCTGCTCGGCCTCGCTGTTCTGGTTCTCGTGGCGCTTTCCCAATTTCTCAGATGGAGACAGGCCCTGATGTAAGACAAACTTCTTATCAAGGTTCTTGATCCGTTTTCAAAAGGAGTGAAAAGCGATGCAAATCACGATCAGTCATCTCAATAAAGTCTATCGTGGCGATATTCAGGCCCTGACCGATGTGAATCTGGTGTTCCACAATGGGATGTTTGGCCTGTTGGGGCCCAACGGTGCAGGCAAAACGACCTTAATGCGCATTCTGGCTGGTATCCTGCGCCCGACGAGCGGCACCATCCAGGTGGGAGAGCACAATGCGGAGTCCGAACGCGGGCGCCCGGCGATCAAGCGTCTTCTGGGCTATCTGCCCCAGGACCTGGGTGTCTACCCGGATCTGAGTGCACGCGAATTTCTCGATTATGTCGGCATCCTCAAGGGCCTCGATGAGCGCAAGACGCGAAAGCATCGCATCGATGAAGTCCTGGAACTCGTCTCGCTTTCCACCGTCGCTAATCGCAAGCTCAAGACCTTTTCCGGTGGCATGAAGCGTCGCGTGGGCATCGCCCAGGCCCTGCTCAATGATCCCAAACTGCTGATCGTCGATGAGCCGACGGTGGGCCTTGATCCAGAAGAGCGTATTCGCTTCCGCAATCTGCTCTCGGACCTGGGAGGAGATCGCATCGTGCTGCTCTCTACGCACATCGTTGAAGATATTGCCCAGACCTGCCGCTCACTGGCGATTATGAACAAAGGTCACATCACCTTCCAGGGGAGCACCATCGAGCTGGCCAACGCAGCGCGTCGCAGGGTTTGGATGGTTACGACTAGCGGCCCCAAGCCAGAGGGAGACATCACGGTGGTTTCCACCATGAATATGGGTGCGACTGTGCAGTATCGCGTGGTTGGTGAACTGACCAATCCGGGGGCGATCCCCGTCGAGCCGAGCCTAGAAGATAGTTACGTTTGGCTCATGCGCGAGAAACGTACACCAGCGCTGTCGGGATCGCGATGAGGGAAGCCCCGTCTCCTGGGCTTTCTTCTCTCTTAAATCCCACCTGATCTGCTTGCTTGTGAAGAGGAAAGAACGGTCCAGGCAAACAGATCGCTCCACGCATCATCGAGCAAGAAAAAAACGGCCTCCTGGACAGTGAGAGGGCATTCCAGGAGGTGAGATGGGAGAAAACAAATGCAGCCATCGTATTGGCGGCCGCCAGTGGAACTTTCCGTACAGGAAGAACAGATTGTAGCACGGATCCGACGTACGAAATTGTTTGTGCTGAAAGAGCAAGGTGTGCAGATCGATGAACATGGGCAAGCACATCTCATCAAAGGGGTTGCCATAGATCGGCGCATTAGCATCGAAGAGGCATTATTCATCGAATTGCGAGAGCGTCAACAAACCTTGCAGGGACGAAACGATCTGCGTGAACGGGTCGCGGTGGAACATAGTCTGGTCCATGTTGGTCGATGGCAGGGACGACGTGCGCGGTATCGAGGCATCTACAAGAATCTGTTTGATCTGCGCCGCTGCGCCGTTGTCCACAACTTGCATGTTCTGGTGGAAGGGAGATGAATGTGGATCAGTCAAAGCCAGTAGAGGATACAACCTGGTGGTTTTTTTTCAGCATGGTTTTCTTTCTGCTTGCTGTCTGCTTTTTGCTTTGGGGGAGTTGGGCAAAGCCTCCATGGATGAGCATCAGCGTTGCAAATGGTGACGTCGCACTGCTCTCTGCCGGATTTACGTACCTTTTTTTATGTTTTCTTCGTATCAAGTCAAGAGTCGCAAAATGCATATTTGGCTTCTTATGGTTGCTCTTTTTACCAAATGTCGCGTATTTGTTCACCGATCTGGGACATCTTCCTGCTCAATGGAATCAGACGGCGACTGCTTCTGGACGCATGTTGCTCCTGGTGCAGTATCTTCTGCTGGAATGGTTCGCAATCATCATGTTCCTGTATACATTGCTCCCATTTGAGAAAATGATCGATCAGCTATCCGCTTTCAAAAAGCGAAAAGTTCTTTGGTTGATCCTTAGTAATTTCTTTGTTGCTTATGGCACAGTCCTGGGGAGATTTGAACACATCAATTCCTGGATACTCTTTATCAATCCGCTCACCGTGCTGCGATCAGCGATGCATATGTTCGTGTCTTTTGATCTCCTGGGACTGACCATTTTCTTTGGTCTCCTCTTCAACTGCATCTCTTTCCTTTGGAGAACGATGAAACACAGGACACGGGAAACGAAGCTGTCACCAGGAGCAATGGAAGCCCATCAAGAGACGACTGGAGGGTAGTGTCAGAACTGAGAGCACAGAAACTCATAAGGAGTCCTGAGAATCTATTACTTGTGCGTTTCTCGCTATTAGGAGAGCGGGAACAGAAATAGTTCCGTCATTCATCAAAGGCAGAACAGAAACGGGCTGCTGATTCGAAGCTTCCGAAGCCACGCATGGGATCATAGCGTGGCTTGATTCCTCGATGGTCTTGCTCCAACCGATTATTCAAATACTTGTTTGTTCGATGCTGGACCTTGCTGCTCATCGTCTCACGTATGGCCCGCGGATAGGACATACGGCCGTCCGTCGTCACTTGATCAGGAACATGGCCAACGACAGCAACAGCCTGATGGAAAAACTGCTGAGCCGCCTCCACGTTCCTCTTCTCGCTCAGCCGAGAATCAACCAGATGGCCATCAGCATCGATGGCCCGATACAAGTAGCACCACTTTCCATGCACTTTAAGGTATGTTTCGTCGACATACCAGGACGTTCCCGCCTGCCCACGTCGCCGGGTTCGTAACTGCTCTGCGATCAGTGGAGCAAACCGTGTTTCCCAATCTCAGATGGCTTCATGCGTAAAGACAAAGCTGCGTTCGAGGAACATTTCGGCGACATCACGTAGGCTCAGTTTGTAGCGCAGCCGCCACAAGACCGCGAGGAGGACGATGTCCGTGGGGAATTCAAGGTAGTGAAAGGGCGTACCAGTTCGTTTCATTGAAAATATGTCGGCAGTGTGGGCAGAAGAACATTGCATAGCCAAGCTTCGTTTTCTTTGCTCGTTCTCTGGTGCTCGTTGCTGCGCAATAGGGGCAGTTTCATTCGTCAATGTTCCTCGCTCCGTCAGAATGCTGAGATCAGCATACCAGACATACGGCCCCTATGCCAAGATGGTATCTGAGTTCTGACAAAACCCATCCACAGGGGAAACCACAACCCTCATCTCGTTCATACAATTCTTCGTGCCCTCCACCTAGAGGATAACGCCGGATTTTGGTGTAGCACTTTCACTGAATAGGAGTTTTGACGAAGCCCTATGATTGATTTGACAATTGCTTGATGAATCAATGCCAGACGCTTCTTCTGCATGTTCTAGGAAAGTGGGCATAAGTTTATACCCACCTTCCCAACGTTCTTTCCTAGATCGTGATCCCTAACAGCTCTGCCAAGTCTTTTGTCAGCCTTTCTAGATCTCTAGCAACTTCGGGTCGCATCAGATGACTAAAATTACAACACACCATACCCATGTGAAGACGCCGTACCTGTGTGAAACGCAAATTCGTACATTATCAGGGTATTGTCAGAATTGGTTCAGCTTCAGCCATCACTTGTCGCTCCATATCTAGCTCACAATAGAGGCACGACCAGCGATCACAGCGTGCATGCCTCACCTCGCCCGTTTCCCGATGGAGAAACCGATGGCGTAGCGCCTAGGCATCAGGACACACATAGAGCGTATCGGTTCCATCCTCTAGATGCCACTCCACCCGTTCCTCAACGGTTGGGGTAGACACATGGTCCAATCGCTTCATCGTTTCCTACTCCTTTCACAACCACACATGCCTCAAAAAAGCATTGTATTCTTGTGTTTATCAAACCCACGGGATACTTGGTATTCAGTCCATGAATTTTTCATACTCAATAGACTATACGTAAGTGGGAGATAGCCTTTTTGTAGTACTTAGAGTGGAGTGATACATAAGCGTATAAATTTGCAACAGAAAGGTAACAATAGGATGCTTATACGGATCATTAGGATGAGAACTTGTCTAGTTGCAGTAAGTTTCGCTGTTTCGTTGGTGCTATTAGCTGGTAGAACTACCCCAGAAGCGGCATCAATTACAAGCAAAGCTCAAACACAGGTAATGCAGTACACTCCCAACACTCCCAACATTCCTAGTGGATACTCTCCTAACACTCCCAACACTCCCAACACTCCCAACACTTCTAGTGGATACTCTCCCAGCACTCCCAACACTCCCAACACTTCTAGTGGATACTCTCCCAGCACTCCTAACACTCCCAACCGTTGGTATAATCTCTACACTTGGCACACTCACCACATTCGGCACTACACTCCTTTCTATCGATAGATCAAGTCTACGAAGCCCTTTAAGTGTGTGAATTATCCTTATGAGGGTCAAGTGAAGGCCCTAGTGCGCGGGCTGTCGGCGTACGCGTCTTCGCCACAACGCACCGCACGCTCTCACTGCATCACTCACAGCCCCCTCTCTTCCCTTTTGGTCAGGTTACAGTCTATCGGATGTGACCAGCCCCACCACCCCTCTTGTTTGTCAAGGCACCTCAATGGGACCCACCTTGACAAACACATCACATCCTGGGAGACTCTTTTGTACCCAAAAAGGTGCGGCAGGTTATATTACCCATTGCATCGTAGCTTGCATACTGATTGGGAAACGCGGAGAGTGTTATGACAGCATGCGGATGGATGCTGTCATAGGTCATGGTACCCGATGGACCACTCGTCAGACGATCCAAATCATCATAGCCATACTGCTGTTGATAGCTGTCTGTTGTCGAACCAGTTGGCGTATTACCACAATGATCGCCACCTGCTGGTGTCCCACTGTTTCCTGCCCAGACAAGTCGATTCAGCGCATCATAACAGAAAGACTGGGTATCAGTATCGGTACTGCCATCCGTCTTGGGAATTATGGTATTGACCTGCAGCACATTGCCTACATTATCATAGGTACGTGTCTGGTTCCAGAAGGTGGTTCCACCACGCGTGGCTGTGCTGGATGATGGACGTTGAATCCCATCATAGCCAAAGGCGAGCGAGAAGACCGGACTCGGGGTTGTCGTTTTAGTTGCACTTCCTCCCAGATCCAGGCCAGCCAGTAGACCTGCATTGGTATAGATGGTCTTACCCACCAGGAAGGTAACTGGGTCGAGACTATTAACATCACCAAAATAGGCTGACTGGAAGTATCCATCGGTGTTATAGGTGCTTGAAACCTTCTCCCCATCGGGATAGGTTAAGGTGGTCACCTGATCCAGGTTATTGTAGGCCAGGTACACATTCTGCGTTGTCGTCTGACTCTCTGCAGTGACCGACAGCGCACTCATGTTCTTACGTCCGCGCTCATCATAGCTGTAACAGCGCCATCCACTGCCAACGCTATTTTTGAATGTTTCGGCGGTAAGCATTTCCATCGGGTACGATGAACTGCCATTCGTTGGCGCGGCACACCCTGTAGGGAAAGTGACGCCCCAATTGCTTCCATTGTTATAGCCATCGTAGAAGTAGGTCTCACTTGCATCACTGCTACATGGATTGACCGATGCTGAGGTGGTTCCTTTACAGAGCGGGCGATTGAGACCATCATAGCTCATGTAGATATTTTGCCCTCTCGGGTCGCTCTGAGTGAGGAGATTGCCATTGTCATCATACGTCAATTTCCAGGCGGTATCGCTGGAGCTACTACATCCCGCAGGCAGCGGTGTCGCACTACACGAGCCAGAATCTGAATCGTTATAGCCAACCTTGCGTTTCAATGCATCATAGGTGGCACTGAAGGTCGCCTTGAGCGTCCCACTGCTATCAAAGGTCTGTGTTGAGAGCAGATCATCCAGCAAGGGGTGCACCACAGTTTTTTGCGTCGAGTTCATCCGAGCAACAGAGAGGTAGTAAGAGGGTTAAAACAAGTTTTTTGAAGAGGAGACAAATATTTCTTTCCGTTGACATCTGTTGCTCTTGCGTTCGTCCCTCATTTCTGTTCTAATTATCCCTCGTACGGTGAGTGACACCGGAATTCACGCCTGTGGAGATCCCTGTAAGACCTGGTCTCTCCAGGCACGTTGTTCGTTGAAGCAGGAACTGAACGCGAGATATGGCTTGTCCATCTTTGGGTCAGTTTCGGATAACGGAACTGAGTATTCACCATATGAAAAAACAGCGGGAAAAATATGTTTGACCCAAGGAAGGATGCCATGAGCAATGGCGAAAAAGCCATTACTCTCCAGCTTCCCCTCACTGCACTTGAGGATTGCCTTCTCTGGGTGTGTTTACGATCCTAGAAAAATAATGTCAAGATCCCCACGTGACCCTGGACATACAATGTGAAGAGAACTTAAACGGTACGAACAGGGAAGGCCGCCTCTTCAGTAAGGTGCCTTCCCTGTTCGTTCATTGCATCAGAGTGCTAATCCCCCTGCACCACAAGGTGATGGTTGGGCGACGTCAGCCCTACTGGATCACGATCACGGTGAGCCGGACCCGCTGCCAACCCTTTGCACCCTGCTTGACCGCCAGGACGCGTAGGGCTTCAGCCTGCATCATGATTCGGGTCCTGATCTCATCCCGCGCAACTACAAAGTTGCTCATCGGCACCTGCTGGAACCTGGCAACCTTGGGCTCCAGAAGGTCACCATCGACTTCGAGCAGGACCTGCAGGCCAAGGTCCTGGCTGCCCCCGTACAGACGCAGTTTGAAGACGACCTCCGTGAGGATCGGGTCAAAAAACGCGTTGAGCGCGTCTTTCTTGGACAGGTCGACCGTCAGGGTGTGGTCACCCTCCGCCTTGGACATAGTAGGTGTTTCCTCTCACGAGAGATGGATCTTGCGGGAATAGGAAAACCTGGAAGATGATGCATATCCGGTCTCCTGAAGAATACTCACACCGCGAGTATCGATCAGCAGATCGGGCCATGCGTGATGATCACAAAGACGCTCTGTGCGTTCATGCATGCCATCTCATCTCCAGGAGCCCTACCGGTGCAGCGGGGACACGCACTCAGCTAGGTCTACAAACACCAGGGATGATGCAGATACATGCCATTTGGAAAACTAGTAATAAATATAAACAAAGAAGTGCACAAATTAGCTATGCAACCGTATGCAAAAAAGTGTGTCGCACCCATGGGCAAACGTCATCTTTGGCCTTGCCCATCCTTCGTCCACGTCTGATCAGACCATGAGATAGCCTCACGCTCCGTCTTCAGCCATGCCTGATCTTCTCATGCACTCTGATGCTTCCGCCGGAAAGATGATGGTTGGCGTTCTCCAGTGGAGCAGATTACAGCAGAGCCAGTCAATCCCATTCCATAATGGATGGGTAGGCTGCCTCTGGAGAAGGCGCAAGGAAATGGGGGCAACGAGAGGAAGCACAAGAAACGGGGTATCCTTCCTCTCCAGGGAAGTTGCATCGATGCCTTGCTCGGGGGCTCGTTGCCACCCTATGACTTCCTCAATCCCATGATGAAAGATTCCACCTAGCCCGACAGCAACGCATGGTTCAATGGAGAGTGGTTCCGAGTCCTGGCTCGGTAGGCGTGGGGCGACAGAAGTGAGGGTTAGCATGCAGGCACTGACCCTCGCACCTTGCATGCGTACACTTGTAGTCAAACGCCAAAGAGACGCCCCTTTTTGTAGCTCTTTGGATGCAGAATGCGTGTGGTGCGTCTCAGTTACCTGCACCATCTCCCCTGCATACTGTCTGATGATTCGGCTCACCTGGAGGGGTGAAACCAGGCCCTGTTTCCCCTGCAAGAGGATCTGTCGAAGATTCTCTCCCAAGGTATGCTGTGCCGCTTGAGTGGCTGCCTTTCCCTCGCAGGAAGAAAAGTCATGGAGCATACAACGCTCTTCTTCCTTAGATTGCTTCATGCGTGGTCTTCCGTCCTGTCACACGTGTAAAGAGCCAGTAGGCATTATAATCGGGCTGTTCCATATCCTCGCACATCTGCTCATAGAGCAAGTCAAGCTGACGCGGCGTCGCCACCTCCTGCCGGAGATAAAAAGGGCGCAAATCTCGATAGAGTGACTTGTGATCTTTGATCCCAAGACGGTAGCCCTCACTATTCGCTCCGATATCAATGCGATAGGATTGCATGGAGTGGAGTTGGAAACCATTTGCCTGCATCAAACGGGGCAACCTGACCACAATCCCCACGTGCTCCTGCTCCCAACTATTCTGATTTTTGTAGAGCGCTTGATGCCCCAGACGATAGAGATTTGCCAATGCCGTACTGGTGGTCCAACACTGCGCATCATTCTCAATCACAATCAGGACGCCTCCTGGTCGGAGGATACGGGACACATCCTCCATGAGTTGAGACCATAAGGTTGGGGTCATAAAGGCAAAGATCAGCCGAATATGGACCAGAGAAAATGAGGCATCAGCAAAGGGCAATGGCAGCGTCCGTACATCAATGCTGGCGAACTGACAGGTCTGGGCAAGATGATTGGCATAGGCTCGTGCTCGTGCGGCACGAATCATGTTGTCGCTAATATCAATGCCGGTAATCTGAAGATGAGGATAGGTTGCCGCTAGATCACAGGCCCAACCACCTGATGAACAGCCAATGTCGAGCACCGCTCCTTCTGGTCCAATCACCGAATAGGGGAGATCCACTGGCAATAAGCCCATATGTCGATCTAAATACCGTCCCTGGATACGTAGGCGTTCTGCTTCCTCTGCGGTTTCGGGATCAACAAAATAACCTGTTTTCTTCAGGGCATCATAGGAGTCATGAGATGAAGCCATCAGGTCGAGTTCCTTTCTCTGGCTGAGCGACCGCATCCAGGCGGCAGCTCATGTGTGGAATCTGGGTCATCCATCCAGGGACCCGCTCAAGAAACAGTCGTTCTAAAACAAGCGATGCGAGAGTTTCCACTTGCCGATCATGGTGCCCAGGAAACGACTGATACCAGGAGGCAATGGCAGGTTCCCAGGTGGTCAGCGTCGGCCAATTGACGGCCCACCAGCGCTCTCCTCGAATCATTTTTGTCCCCGCAAAGCGGATCGCGCCCAAGGAGGCTTCATTCTCGCCCATAAGGTGCCAGCGCTCTTGCTCTCCCCAACAGGCCCCTGCCCAGGGGGTCCAGATCACGGCAGAAGGGGGTAAGAGATGGACGTGCGAGATGGGAAGCACATCAAGAGAACTGGTGGGATATTCCTTGACATAGCACCAATAATCAGGCTCCGAAGCAGCGAGCGTAAAGGGAAAGATGTGTTCTTTTTGTCGGTCGAGCATCCGAATCATCAGGACAGCGGCAGCGTTGGAGGGTTGCGGCTTTCCCCAGGCTTCCATGCGGATCAGTCCCCGCTTCTGCCAGTTTTTGAAGGTCGAGTCGGGCATCGTCCGTTGAGGATCATAGGCTGCCAGTTCTTTGAGCAACCATTCTGTACTCAAGCGAAGCTCAGGCGCAATAGGTTCATGACGATTGCGGACAAAATCATCCAGGACCTCAAATGCTGTTTCGCGTGCTTCCCGTAAGGCCGTGAGAAAGCGCATTTGCAGCTGGGTATCAGAGGCATGGGGTAGCTGCTTCTGTAAGCGGGTGAGAGCATAATGCGCGAATGGGACAGGTAAGGGGGCAATCTCTGCATAGAGCGCGGGCGGCAAGAGAGGGTCAGCAAGCAGAATGTGTTCTGTTACATCACCCTGTGCCTCCCTATGATACAGGGAAGAAATAGGGTGTTGACGTGGACGCCCTCGTTTTCGCGTCACCTGTGAAGAATTCTCAACCATCAAGTCCCTCCTTCTCGCACGCTCCCCTCCCTTCAACGGAAAGGTAAAGTATCGTTTGCTTTCTCTCTAGGTATCTAGCATGCGCCATCTTCCAGCTTTGGCGAAGCACATCAGACATGGGTCAAGGCATTACGTTTTATGAACAATAAATAACAGCGATTTGCAGAATCGCAAGAAAGGTTGAACATATGAAATGAGATGCCATTATATCCTTTTCTTCTGAGAGTTAATGAGAAAAGCGTTATTGAAAATACTACGGCATACCTGCATAAAAATTGTGTGAAAATCCTTTCGTTATGAACGGAATAAGCGCTTTACTCTTGTATTTTATTATCCTTTATGATACAAGATAGTTAACATATTTTCAAGTTTATTTACTTAATACATGCAAAGATGACGAAAGAGATGTTTTCACACTCCTGCGTCAGCTCTCTTCAAAGGTGGGAAACACAAAAGACGAGGACATGGCAACAATGGGAAATGAAGTGGGCACATCCTGGCTGGGGAGAGACTTGCAGCACAAAAAGCCATCTCCTTCAGGAAGACACCGAGAAACAGGCTGCCAATCACTATCATTATTCTCTGAAGGAAGGAAAATCGAGCTATGCGCGCCTATGCAGAGCGTATCAGAGAGGCACGACTCCAAAAAGGTCTGACACAAGAGCAACTGGCAGAAGCCATTGGGGCGAATGTTGGGACGGTCAGCCGTTGGGAAGCAGGGCGCACCATACCAACCGCATATTATCTTTCCCAACTGACACAGGTTCTAGGCATACAAGTGCATGATTTGGGTCTCAAGATGGAGCCAACAGAGTACGCTCCTGTCCGTTCTTTTGAGAAAGCGTTGCCTGTCCCTGTGCTGGATACGCAGCTTCCCTCGATGCCGTTGCTGATTGGACGAGAACACGAACAGGAGGCACTCCTTCATGAACTCATAGCCCCCCTACACCCTACTCCCCTGGTTCTTTATGGCCTCCCAGGGATAGGGAAAACAGCACTGATGGCCTCATTAGCATGTGACATGCACATCCTTGAACATTTTTCAGATGGGGTGCTCTGGGCCAGTTTAGGTTCTGCTCCTAATTATGTGAGCCTTTTTGCTCGCTGGGGGCTCTTGCTCAACATCGAGCTTCCTCCCCAACAGGAGATCTGGCCGCACATCATCAAGCAAGTCATTCGCCAGCGCCGCCTCCTGATGCTGCTCGATGATGCCAGAACCTCTTCCGATGTTCAGCTGCTTTCCCTTGTTGGTCCACAGGGAGCGATCATGGTCACCACTCGCCTCCCTACATTAGCCGCAACCCTCTCCTCACAGGCCCATGCCGTGCGGGAGCTGAATCAGGAGCAAAGCTGGCAGTTGCTAGAGCAGATAGCGCCAATCATCGTGCATGACCATCACGCCTCCCTTGAGACCTTACGTGAGGCAATTGGTGGGCATCCTCTTGTCCTCACGCTTGTTGGACGATATCTGCAACAGCAAACGCAAAGTGGGCATCCACGGCGTCTCCTTGCTGCACTTGGGTATCTTCAGGAAGCATCCAACCGTTTGTGCCTTCCCATAGAGCTAGCGCAAACGTCCTGGTTCCCAGGTGGGAGAGTGTTTCAGGATCAGGTTGACCTCCTGGCACAGCCAGAGAACACGTCATCTCTGACGCTGGCCTCTCTCCTTGCAGAAATGGTCCATGCGCTTCCCCTGAGACAGCAAGAGGTACTCTTGACGCTCTCGCTGCTCCCAGCTCAACCACAATGCTTTTCTGAGGAAATGGCACTTGCCATTGGTGGCTGTGATGCTGCCACCCTTGATGCGCTTCTTGACAGTGGTTTACTCTCTGCGCACGAGTCATGCTATCAAATGCACCCTGTTATCCGCGATTATGCTGCCTGGTGTCTCTCTCAGAAAGACCATCTTCAGGCATTGGCCCTCGTACGTTTGTTTGCCTATGCGATCAGTGTCTTAGAGCACTGGGAACAGCAAATACTCATGAGGGAACCAGAGGAAGCGATGCTGCGCGCCGCGCTCGATCTGGCCTGGGCACACCAATATACACAAGAAGCGTTGCGTCTGACCCAGTTGCTTTCGGCGTTTTGGTTCCAGCACCATGCCTGGAAGGAAGCCGAAACCTATTTTACCCAGGCACTTGCCATCGCCCGCCAGCAGATACATCATCCACACTACGCAATCTCCTGTTTGTTCGGGTTAGGACGATGTGCTCTGGCCCGCGAGAAGATCACCCAGGCGCGGGAATATTATCGAGAAGCGGTCGTGTATGCCAGGATGCCAGAAGCTGATGACGAGAGCCTGATTCTCGCCCTCTCCAAAGTGGCAGCCGTGGCCCTCCAGATGGCTGAAGAGCATCCACATATGCACTATGCCCAGGATGTGAAAACTTCGTGTGAAGAAGCCCTCTGGCTCCTGCATCACCTCACGGCATCCGCCCCCAATGCTTTGCTCTCGTCGAGGATGCAAGCCCTCTTTCCTGTCCTCTATGAGATGCTCGGAACTGTCTCATTAGAAGCCGAGGGAACGCTTGCTGCGCTTAATGCCTACCACCAGGGGGTGGCGCTTGCGGAGCGCTTTCAGCGTCCAGAGGTCTTATGCTGGTTGCTGCTTCAGCAAGGAACAGTGCTCCTCTATCGAGAAGAATGGTCCATGAGTGAGCAGACAATCAGGCGAGCACTGATGCTTGCACAGCAGGAACGGCTGGATGTGCTTCTCTTACTAGCCTATGAGCGGCTCTTTGAGGTCCTGCTGCTCACGCAACGGTTCACCGAGGCACACCAACTGCTCACGCAATGGCAAGAGATGAGCGAGCAAGACCTCTCACCAACAGGAGCCCTGTGGCATGAGCGATTGATGCTCGTCTCCAATCCACGTCATACCTCGCTCTGGACAACATTAGCATGTGGCAGATTGTTGCTTGTGCAACACCACCTTGAAGCAGCCCATCAACACTATACACGAGCGCTCCACCAAGTGCCACCTCACTCAGAACCGGCAAAGCTACTCCGCCATCTGTGGCATGATCTGGCTGTCATTGCCTTGCGTACCCACAATATTGCCAAAGCGCTTGAGTACATCGGGGAGTTACAGGGATTGGTGCCATCCTCTACGGAGGTGTTGTGGCAAGCCTATATTTTTTATCGGCGTGCGCAACTCCTTCTCCTGCTCGGAATGCCAGCCCAAGGATACGAAGATGCCCTGCGGGGTCAAGCGATCTTTCGCCAACGAAATCATCAGTTGGGGTTGCATGATGTAGATGCCTGGTTGGCTTCCACGAGCATACGTACAGAAGATCGGCTTCCTGTGGATCATGAATTGGAGCATCAGGCATGAGCGAAGCAAGATGAGATCGCTTGTTGCGTCCGACCGCTCATCGTTTTCAGGCATCTCTGCGTCGTGCAACACCCCCCTACGCAATTCGAAGATCTTGAGAGCCACATAACCCATTGACAGCGATTTCAATTATAACATTCTTCTCTCTCATAAGAGGAGGTGTGGAGAAGCATTGCAGAGCCAGTTAGGCGTTCCTGAGAGAGACCACATGCCAGTGGTCTATCCCATCATGATACATGTAGGTTCTCTCTTGTATGAGTAAGCACCATGTGGCTCGTTTCCTCCTCAAAGTGGAAAGGAAGAAAGCAACAAGGTGGTAGCAGAAGTAGTACAAAACCCAAACCCAGGCCAGCACCGTATCCTCATCTTCATCCTCATCTTCCCAGGCCCCTAGACCGAGCAGGTCCAATTCATCTCCAGGATCGCCAACCCTTGCCCACCGTGCAATCTCACAGAGTTCCCCGGTGTCGATCGTGACATGCCCGCAAATGTACACATGGCAACGTTCATGAAATTGTCCTTCAAACGCCTCTATCGCGCTTCGGATGGCCTGCGCCGATAACGGCAATCGCAGGCGAACTTGTTCCCTTCTGGTTTCCATCAGCCCTCTTCCTCTTTGTGCTACGAGACGGTCAAGATCTCGCTCCAACGGGTGGTGTAGCGTTGAGAGCGCCTCAGTTGTCGCATGGACCAGGGCCGCTTCATGCCTTGGGTGCCAAAGCACAGCGTATTGCGACCCCAGGTCTCATTGATCTCATCCACCACACGCATCAATCGTTCCTGCATCGTATATCGTTCCTGCGAAAAGAGGCCAAACAGATCGGTCTGAATGACTTCCTGGGTCTGAAATGCGGATAAAAAGACACCAGCCTTCTTATAAGCGTAGCCAGGGACATAGATCGTGTGCAACAACGCCACTGCCAGATCCAGAATATCAGGAGTAAAGGCGCTGGCAGCAGGCAAGGCTGCCGTGGCGTTTCTGGCATACTGCGGAACCCGTCGATCAAAGGGATTAGTATGAATAAACACACTCACCTGCATCGCTCGTGACCCTTGACGCCGTACTTTTTCGACAGCGCTTGTCGCATAGGTTGCTATCGCTTCTTCCAGCTCTCGAAGATCTTCAATGGTGCGTCCAAAGGTAAGGGAGACCATGATGCCCTGCCGAGGCTTCTTCCTGGTTTCCAGAGGCAGACAACTGACCCCTTGCAATTCGAGCACCGCTCGTTGAGCGGCCACATTCAAATAATGGCGTATCCAGGCATGGTCAGACTGCTTCAAGGCACGTGCAGAGACAATGCCAGCAGGACGCAACTTCTCGGCTGACCGCTTCCCAATGCCCCACACATCCTCGACGGCAATGCCTGCGAGCCAGGCATCCACCTCCTTCTCAGGCCAGGCAAAGAGATTGAGCACCCCTTGAAAAACCTGATGCCGTTTGACCAACTCACATGCCACCTTGCTCAAGACCTTGGTTGAGGCAATGCCCACTGAGACGGGAATACCCGTCTCTTGCAACACACGACGGCGGATCTCCTGCCCATAGGTCTCCAGTTTCTCAGCAGGGACATGGCTCAGATCGAGCCATGCCTCATCAATTGAATAGACTTCTAACGTTGAGGTGAACCGTGACAAGACCGTCATGACCCGGTCAGAGAGGTCTTGATAAAGCGCATAGTTGGAGGAGAAAACTGCTATGTGATGCTGTTCGACGAGGCGCTGGCACTGAAAAAGGGGCATGCCCATGGCAATGCCTAACGCTTTGGCTTCATTGCTCCGTGCGACGACGCATGAGTCATTATTGGACAGGACGATGACTGGATGCTGACGAATCTCCGCCATGAAGACCCGCTCACAGGAAACATAAAAATTATTGCAATCGACCAGGGCAAAGATTTGTTGTTTCATGGCTCCTCTCGTCGTCCCCATCTTTGGAGCCGGGCACGCAAAGAACTTCCAGGGCGTAAGCTCCTTACCACATAGGTCACCACGCCCCAGACCTCAAAGGTCGCCTGTGGCATAATGGGCAGCGGAGGAAAGCGGGGGTGAGCGGAGTATAGGATTACCGCTCCGTCCTCTCGTTGAGTGTAGCGCTTGACCAGAAACCCATCATTGACCAGGGCAATAATGATACTCTCGTTCTGTGCCTCAAGCGCACGGTCTACCACCACGAGATCACCATCAGCAATTCCGGCTCCCTGCATCGAATCACCCCAGACAACCATATAAAAAGTAGCTTCCCGATGGTCTTGTAACAGCTCAGAAATATCGAGTGCTCGCTCACGCCATCCTTCGGCGGGCGAGGGGAAGCCACCTCCGACTTCCCCGATAAATGGACACCCCATGACACACATTCCTCCTCAAAGAGAGTTGGCACGTCCTCTCAGTAGCTTTGTCTTCTCGCTTCACGGTTGAGTCGTCGTTTGCTGGTATGACTCAATCACAAATCGAACCTTTGTTCTATTCTCTATGATAGCGAGTATACCCAACACATAAGCAAGCTATCAATGTTCTCTCATGCCCTCCTGCCGCTCAACCAGCCCTTCCACAGATATCGTCTCTTCTCTCTGCATCATCTGCGCTCGATGCCTCCCACCCAAACTGGTTCATGCTTTTCCATATGGCAAAGAAACAATCAGTGACCACGGCCTCTATGGATCATCAGGATAGGAAAGATAAGACGCATTTTCTTTTATAAGCAAACATCCAGGTAAAATACCAACTGTTGGTAATTTCAAGTATTTATATAATTTAGGAGATATTGTTGATGCCATTGCATGTAGATAGCAAGGGTAGCTCCCAAACTGGCTGTTTGAAATGACCTGGAGAAAATATTGGTTACAGAAATGGGAGAAATCTAATCCAATTTTGCCTTAAATCGTTTCTTTCTTCTCTTAAGAAAAAGTCATGTTCCCCGCAAGCAAGGAACTTTAAAGAAGGAAACCATTCCTGCCTTTAGATAATTTGTTCGAGGCTATTTTCTCTGTTCTCGCGGCACAAATAATATTTGAGATCTACAAGGCATGTGGCTCTCAAAAGGATGAGCTCTCTCCTTTGCTCTTGTCTCTTCAAGTAGTGATAGTAGTAAAGTAGGCAATTCTTCTGGCTCCGCTCACATGAGGTACGACCCTGACCCTTCAGATAGAGGTGCTCATGAATTATTCTTTTCAAACAAAAATTTAGCTGTTGCTTTGAACTTTCCCAATTCGGTGATGAAGAAGTTTGTATGCACATACCAGTGAAGCCCAGTCTTTATACTCATTTTTGGTACGATGTATGCTCTCTGTGAGACCTTCCTTCACTATTGAGATCCTCTTGTGAGACAGATCTGGTAAATTTCAAGGTAAATGAATTACAAAACCTTCCTGAAAGTCGGGCGGTCATGGCAAAGCACAAACACAATGACACAAGAATACACTCTTCATCCATACCTCACTTCATAAAAAAGGTTTCAATAGCCCCTTTTTCAGATGAATTTGAGACTTCCTGGATTAAACTCATATTGCAAGCTGCCCAACGCTATCCACTTCCAGTCGGGGCCGCCATATTGATGGTCATCAGTCTTCTCTTCTGGCTCATTGGGCATGTATCTCTTGCCAACTGGGGCTTCCTGCTGGTGATACTTGCTGGTGCTCTGCGGCTGTTCTGGCAAACCATTCGGCACGTGCTACACAAAGAATTTAGTGTCGATGTGATTGCCCTACTGGCAATCATAGGATCCTTCCTCCTGGGGCAGTATCTCGCAGGCGCGGTGATTGTGCTGATGTTTTCAGGTGGTGAAGCACTCGAAGCTTTTGCCGTGAGGCGTGCACGTGCTTCGCTTGCTGCCCTGGCACAACGTGTTCCGCAAACCGCTCATATCTGGCAAGGGGAAGAACTGGTCAGTATTCCGGCTGACCAGGTAGAGGTAGGCATGGAGGTGGTCCTCAAGCCTGGGGAATTGGCCCCGGTCGATGGCGTTGTGACCGCCGGAACCTCTAGTATGAGCGAAGCGGATTTGACAGGTGAACCATTCCCTGTGCGGAAAGCCCCTGGCATGCTCGTGCTCTCGGGTAGTGTCAACCTGGATACGATCCTAGAGATTCGTGCGCAGAAGCGCAGCACCGAGAGTAAATATGCACAGATTGTCCATCTCGTCGAGGAAGCGCAGCACCAAAAGGCACCAATTCATCGCCTGGCCGACCGCTACAGCATCGGGTTTACTGCTCTGGCTATTGGCCTGGCAGGTCTGGCATGGGTGTTCTCTGGTGATGCCCTTTATGCGTTGGCTGTACTCGTTGTGGCAACACCGTGCCCGCTTATCCTGGCAACGCCGATTGCTATCATGTCTGGGATTGACCGGGCGGCTCGAAACGGCATTATTACCAAAAGCGGTGCCTCCATTGAGCAACTGGGAGAGGTTGATATTGCGGTCTTTGACAAGACAGGAACCTTGACATTGGGTATGCCCAAAGTCACCGCTATTGTACGTGTGCAACCCGAGACCCAATACACCGAAGCTCTGGAAAAGACCACGTCGACGCGATGCGCTCAGCATGCCCTCTATGACGAGGAAACCCTGCTGCGCCTAGCCGCCTCGATTGAGCAGCTTTCCACGCATATCCTGGCGCGCGCTGTTGTGGAGCTGGCTCAGGAACGAGGGATACCGCTCTGTGAGGCAGATGGCTTTGAGGAAATCTTTGGGAAAGGCGTACGCGGATGGGTGCCGCTTCACAGGCAAGAAGAACAGGGTACACAAGGTAAAGGAGGACAAAAACACGAGAAGATCGAGGTAGCGGTGGGTAATCGCACCTTTATGAAGTACCTGAGCATTGCGATCCCGCCATCCTTCCTGGAAGAGCGCCAGCGACGTGTCAATAGTGGACAAATTTGTAGTTTTCTCGCCATCAGCAAGCAGATCGAGGGTTTGCTCGTGCTGGAAGATGTGCCTCGCCCTGAAATCTCGCGCCTCTCTGCCGATTTGCATACGGCTGGTGTCAAGGAAACCATTTTACTGACGGGTGATAACGAGGTGGTGGCCCAGAAGATTGGTAAGCTTGCTCACGTGGACCGTGTGGTCGCGCGCTGCTTGCCTGAGGACAAAGTGCGTATCATTGAAGAGCTGGTTGCACAAAAACACGGCGTCTTGATGGTGGGTGATGGGATTAACGATGCTCCAGCATTAGCGACGGCAACGGTCGGCATGGCGCTTGGCACACAGGGTTTAACCGCCGCAGCTACTACAGCTGACACAGTCCTCCTCTCAACGGATATTCTTCGCGTCGCGCGCGCCGTGCGTCTGGGGCGCTGGGTCATGCATGTTGCGCGTCAAGGCATCTGGGTTGGGATGGGGCTCTCCGTCATTGCCATGTTCATTGCTGCATTCGGTTTTATCCCACCGACAGTGGGAGCGCTTTTACAGGAAGCCATTGATGCGGTTGTCATTCTGAATGCACTGCGAGCAGGAAGGGGGTCTTTGGAAGGAAGAGCCATCCAACCGACTACACCTTCCGAGGACCAGAAGAATGCATCCTTCGAACAGCCACAAACTCGTGTCGCTCACTCGCACCTATCTCTGGAAGAAGGGCACCAGTGAATGGTACGTATAGGGAAAGCATGATTCATTTTTCACATGTGAATGCGATATACCAAACTTCTTTGCCGGGAACACCAAATCGAGCAACTCTCCAGGCTGTTTTTGAAGAAGGCGATATTTTGTGAGAAGGGCCACTATGTGCTTGAGAAAGGAACATTCTTATGTTTCACCGTCTTCTCGTTCCACTAGATGAATCAGAACAATCGGAACAGGCGTTACCTGTGGCGGCTCGTCTGGCTCACGTTTGGGGAGGAGATATGCTCCTTCTTGAGGTGGTTCCCATGCCAATTGAATTTGGGCCTTTTTGGGGTGACCCACCACCACTTGTCCAGCAGGCTATGCGCACAGATAAGGCTCAGGCAAACACCTACCTCTCGCGTATCATACACTCGGAACCCATTGCTAGTGTAAGAACGGAAACGAAAACCGTCTTTGGGCAACCAGCCTCGATGATTCTCACAACAATACAAGAGCAACACATTGATCTGCTAGTGATGACTAGTCACGGACGCAGTGGTCTCTCCCGTTGGGTACTAGGTAGTGTCGCCGAGAAGGTGGCTCGTCAAGCTCCCATCCCTGTGCTTGTATTGCACGCTTACACGGTACTGCAAAGACCCAATACGAGCGACCATTCACTACGCGCGCTGATCGCACTCGATGGTTCGCCTGCTGCAGAAGCAGCAATCGCTCCTGCGACACAAGTGATACGAGCGCTAGCTTCTCCAGAGCAGGCGCACCTCCATCTGCTGCATGTTCTCCCAATGGCATCTGCTCGAAACAGGTCAGCACGCCAGGAACAAAAGGCAGGGGCATATCTACAGCAAGTAAGCGAGCGACTTCAATATGAGCAGAGCAAAGAGCCCATCCTTAACGTGTCATGGTCCCTGACCTTTGGGCAAGACGTGGCGGAAACCCTGCTGAAAACGGCTGAAGAAGGAATACAGCGAGAGAAGAGTCGCCCCGTTCCAGCCTATGACTTGCTCGCACTCACGACCCATGGGTGGGGTGGCTTCCCTCCTTGGGGGCTCGGGAGTATTTCAGAGCGTCTGCTACGAACCAGAAGCACGTGTCCGTTACTTTTGGTCCGCTCACCTGAGATGAGTTCACCAATACACCTCTATCCCTCCTCTCACCAACCATCCTTATAAGAAGCAGGAAGCATTTGTCGCTCAGCGATAACCTTTCGAAGAGGAGGAATGTCCTATAAGCGTATCATACAAGGAGGCAGGATGATTGCCAAAACGTTTCAGGATGCTCAGAATGCTTATACGGCATATCGTTTGCCAACAACTACAGTCGTGACGGCATTCGAGAGCGATCTTAAGAAGGGGCTGTGCACCGAAGAGGCTCACATCCGCTTACGGTACTACGGCAAGAATGCATTACCAAGCCCACCATCAAAACCATTGTGGAGACAAATACTCGCCCAATTCTGGACCCCCCTCACGATACTGTTGCTGATCGCCATTCTCATATCCTTGCTTGTGTGGTGGATCGAGCACGAGACCCCCTTCCCTTACGAATCGCTCACGATCTTTGTGATCGTGCTCTTCAACGGTATTCTGGGTTTCCTTCAGGAATATCGAGCGGATAAAGCCATGGTAGCCCTGCAAGCTATGGAAGCAATAACGGCACAGGTGCTTCGGGACGGGGAGATACAGGTCGTAGCAACAGCGCAGATTGTCCCAGGTGACATTCTGCTCATTGAGGAAGGAGATATAATTGCAGCCGATGCGCGCGTACTGGAGGCCATTGCATTGCGTCTGATTGAGGGGGCTCTGACGGGTGAGAGCGTGCCTGTCTCAAAGCACACAGCACCGATTGGGCAGAAAGTAAGTATAGGTGATCAGCGCAACATGGTGTTCTGTGGTACAGCTGTCGCCGCTGGTCGTGGGAGGGCTCTCGTGACCGAGACGGGTACGAGAACACAGATCGGACAGATCGCAGGTTCGCTCCAGCGGCGCGTGGAGAAGAAAACTCCCTTGCAAAAGGAACTTGATCGTGTTGGGAAGTGGTTGGGCCTCCTCGTCATGGGGATTGCTATCATGATGAGCTTGGTAATCCTGCTCGTTGATCGTATTGGAACGTTGCGTGAACTTGTAGCCATCTTGTTATTGGTTGTCTCGCTGGCGGTTGCTGCCGTTCCGGAAGGGCTGACCGCGATTACAACAATTGTGCTCTCGTTAGGCATGCAGCGTATGGCACAGCGCAACGCTATCGTGCGCACAGCCTCGGCAGTGGAAGCCCTGGGGGCAACGACTGTTATCTGTACAGACAAGACGGGAACCCTGACCAAGAACGAGATGACCGTGCGTACAGTGGTGACCCCCAGTGGACGTGTTGATTTCACTAATGTTGGCTATGATCCAGGCGGTCACGCCGTGCAGGCAGGACAACCACTCAATGATCCCATCCTCCTTGGGGAGGTGACAGCAGCATTACGCGCAGCTATCTTGGCGAACAACGCGGTTTTACGCTCTGATAACGGTCTCTGGACAATACAGGGTGATCCAACAGAAGGTGCTCTCTTGGTCACTGCGCAGACTATGGGACTCCAAAAGTCCTCACTTGAGGACTGTTTTCAACGTCTCACCGAGATACCTTTCTCATCTGAGCGCAAATTAATGAGTACAGTACACAAAGATAGAGGCGGCATAGACAGCGAGCAGAAGGTGCTCTATTCCAAAGGGGCACCAGATGTGTTACTGGCACGCTGTACGTCTGAACAGATTGGCAGCGAACATGGTGGCACATGTATGCGACCTCTTACAGCAGAGCGACGTCACGCCATACGTGCTGTGTTTGAGGAACTTGCTGCCGATGCGCTCCGCACCATTGGTATGGCATGGCGTGTGATCCCTGAGGAGACGAGCCCGGCATTGGAGCAGATGAGCGAGCATCTGGAGCAAGAGTTGATCTGGTTGGGTGTGGTCGGGATGATCGATCCACCTCGACCGGAGGCGGCAATGTCGATCAAGCAGGCTCAGCAATCAGGTGTCCGAGTCATCATGATCACAGGAGACCATCCCATCACTGCGCGTGCGATAGCGTACGAACTCGGTGTGATGCAGCAGGGGGAGCACGTCGTAACCGGGCTCGAATTAGAGCAGACAAGCGATGATAGACTGAAAGAAATGGTACGCGACGTTGCTGTGTATGCACGCGTGGCCCCCCATCACAAACTGAGGATTGTCCAGGCACTCAAGGCCAATGGTGAAATCACTGCGATGACTGGCGATGGCGTCAATGATGCTCCTGCGCTTCAGCAGGCTGATATCGGGGTTGCTATGGGGAGAGCGGGAACAGACGTCGCTCGAGGTGCCGCTGATATGATTCTCCTTGACGACAACTTTGTGTCAATTGTTGCTGCGATCGAAGAGGGGCGTGCTATCTATGCTAATCTCCAAAAGTGCTTACGCTATTTGCTCTCTTCAAATATTGGCGAAGTGTTGACCATGTTTTTCGGCGTCATTCTAGCAAGTACCATTGGACTGATTGGAGAGGCTGGGACAGCGATTGTCGCACCGCTTCTTGCGACCCAGATCCTCTGGATCAATCTCTTAACCGATGCAGGTCCAGCGCTTAGCCTAGGGGTTGATCCACCCGATCCTCGCCAAATGCATCGCCCACCACGTAGCCAGAGGCATCCTCTCATCTCACGTTCCATGTGGGTAAGCATCAGCATCATTGGTGTGATCATGACAATCGGCACGCTGTTTATTCTCGATATGAGCTTGCCCGGCGGGCTGATCCCAGGAAATGGGAACCTTCGTTTTGCTCAAACGATGACGTTCACCACGCTTGTTCTCGCGCAATTGTTCAACATCTTCAACGCCCGTTCCGATACTCTCAGTGTGTTCCACACACTTCTGGCAAACAGGTGGGTCTGGCTGGCTATTCTCCTGTCACTCCTATTACAGGGGGCCGTTGTTTATCTCCCGTTCCTTGGTAACGCCTTCCACACAGTGCCTTTACACCCCTTTGATTGGCTGTTGAGCTTGACTGTTGCCAGTACCGTACTGTGGGGACAAGAAATGGCGAAATGGGGGAGACATCTGCTCAAAGGAAAGAACATGGTAAAGTAGTATCTGATCCTGCTGCATCATACGCGCTTTGTCCCAACATGCGTCTTCCACGTGTACTCTCGCACGTTTTCACCCAAACCTTCCCATACACCAATGACTCTGGCACAACGAGGCAAAAGAAAAGCAAGAGGTGTCTTGGGCAAGGCTGTGTAGATACTCATAGAGGGAACCGACATGCTCGGCAATTTCTTTTCTCGTTGTAACTACACGCTCCCACGCCAGAAAAGCGCACGCAGCCAATGACGATCCATCAGATGAAACACAAGGCATGCCTCACTTTTCCCATTTCAATCGCTCATGCTCTTTCTTTTTCGGTCATACGCCTGCTCATTGGGGCCTTCTGGAGAACTTCGGCATACCTCGGGAGGATTTAAGAACGCCCAGGCCATGCTCCGAGGATGTCAACATTTAATGCCAGCTCTATCCCAGCATGTTTGAGTACACCTTGATGGGCTTCTTTGATAAGGGAGAATATCTCCCTCGCTGTCGCACCATCGGCATTGACGATATAGTTAGGATTCTGTTCGGAGATCTGTGCTTTGCCGATGGTTTTCCCGCCAAGGCCAGCCTGCGCGATCACATCCTTTGCCAGAGACCCAGGAGGATCTTTGAAGATGGGTCCGGTTCCTGGCAGAGGCGGTTCATTGGCGCGACGATCCTCAATGTACCCATCACAACGTGCAGTCAATTGGCGAGGATCTTCATGATGCAAGCGTAGCCCCAGTTTCACGATAATTTCTGCAGGCTCAATCAACTGACGGACCGGAAAGATTAGATTCCCTTGTCGATCAAGATGGGTGTAGCGATTGATACGGAAACGGCTGTGACGGTAGCTAAGATCAATATCATCATGATGATAGCGGCGCATAACGAGTGTTGGGAAGAGTTCTCCAACATGCGTGTTGCAATTGCGAGCATCCAGAACCTCTATCCACTCAAGTGCCTGTCCCAATTCTTGGTTATGAGCGCCAGCATTGCTAACCAGACCAGCCCCAAGCGTTCCCGGAATACCAATCCCAAATTCCAAGCCAGACCAGCCTGCGGGAATCAGCTGATGCAGCAATTGAGGCCAGCGTACGCCTGCCTCTGCAATCAGTGTGGCCGTCCCATCACGATGATCCTGGATTTCATAGCGTTGAAGGTCCATCCGTGCAACGATGCCGCGCACACCTTCATCAGCAAAAATGACGTTTCGTCCCGCTCCAGTCAGCAAAAGTGGGACGTGATGAGTTGCACAGAGGCGGAGCAAGGTCTCCAGTTCTTCGTGAGTATCAAGTGCCACCCACAAATCTGCTGGCCCCCCGACTTCAAAGGAGCAATGCCGCGTCAATGGTTCGTTTCGACGGACCCGGTCATGAAAATGGGTGTGCATCAATTGATAGGCTTGATTGATAGCAGTAACCATGTATTTTTCCTCACTTCCATAAGAGAAAGTGGCCGCTCAAAGTTCGTCTTAGATCACGGATCTGTGAATAGTCCCCCAAGAAACGCTCCAATTATCAGGATAATCACAATAACTACCTACTAATCACAGCAGCACCATTTCGCTTTGTCTCACGGGTTAAGGCATATTTCCACTTAGTAGAGATGAAAATTCCTGGCCGTTCTCGCAAGATCCCTTCTCGCAATCCCCAAAGTAGCACGAACTCTTTGTAGTAGGGGTTTCTCATCCTTTGCCACTATCAATACCCTGATAGGTGAGGATATCTCATCTCTATTCAGCGTCCTTGTGTCGCGCAGCCCACTGGTATAGGATCATCCCAATGAACTGCGACCTGCCCCAATATGGATACGCCATCCCACTCGATATCGTCCATATGGACACTGTTTTTGATTATGAAGTTGCTACTACCTATCAGCATGTTGGTGTTACCTGATTGGTGGAAAAGACCTTCCCCTAGAGAATTACCAATGGTCGCATCATATCATGCTCCTCATGCTCCAAAATGTGGCAATGCCAGACATATTCTCGCCCACCAATTCGTGGGCTTGATGGAACATAAAATGGCACTTTTGGCAGATCAAAGCGCATGATCACTGTTGTCACTTCGCTAGGATGCATGCACACTGTCTCTTTCCATCCCAGTTCAGTCTTGTCTGGCCCTCGTGCAGGGCCAGTATAATGAGGGGAACCATTATAACCTCGCACAGCAAATGGTTGACGTCCCAATACCTGCACATTGACCAGATGCCAATGGATTGGGTGGGTATCACCCGTCAAATTCGCAATTTGCCAGACTTCCGTTTTGCCCTCTTGTACCACCTCGGTGACAGGCTCATCATAGCCTTGTCCAAAGCCTCCATTCCTTTCTCGGTTAATCCCAAGCAGCTGGAGCAAGCGACCATAATCATCAAATGACTCGTTCAATGTTAATTGTCGCACCTTTACACCTGGTGGGAGGTGCAACCTTCCGTTTTGTATCGCTATACCTGGCGGTACAAGAAATGGGGAAAGAGTGGAGGTCAAACTACTTTGAGGTGTGAGGCCCAAAGGACGATCATTCCCGCCTGCTGAGATAACCTTGAATTGCATAATCTGGCGAGTGTTCGGTCCAAAACCAGGAATCGTGGGGGTAGGATTGGAAGAGCCCGGAAAGTAATCATTGATGGCACTCCCCTTCGGAAATGGTGCTGGAGCATCGTTATAGAGAATGATCTTCTTTCCAGCAAATCCACTGAAGTCAACAAGGAGATCCCAACGCTCAGCAGGGGCTGTGATGAGACTTCCTCCGAAAGAGATGGGATCAAACGGACGATTGGAAGGGGTATGTACGGGCCTGGGGAGAAATCCCCCTTCTGTCCCGAGCACAAAAAAGTCGGGGCCAGCTGCATTGGTTGGCTCTAAATGACTGTTGAGCGCAATACTATCTGCACTCCCATTATCTACATACAGTTGCAGGTTCAGAAAGCGCGCTTGGCAACCATTGAGAACACGCAGGCGATAGCGGCGATCTTCAACGGTTGCCTCAGGATAGACTGTGCCATTCGCAAGCATAGTATCCCCGAACATTTCTGGGACAATCGAGCGATCTGGTGGCAAACCCAAAGGATGGGCACCTAACGACCAACGGTCTGTCTCATAGACATGAGGATACCACAAACTACCCATCTCCCTGGGGCCTGGCCAGCTGGGATCTTTGCTCTCGAGATCAGTTCCAACAAAGAGCTTATCCTGAATGATGAGGGGAAGCTCGTGCCCACCATGTTCCACAAAGTCGGGCAGACCGTCATTGCGCAAATCAGACTCGAAGTGATCGCGTATAATATAGGCACTAGCAACTCCAGCATAGGCATTGAGCCGCGTAAGATCGTAAGCATGATCATGATACCAGCCGAGCCGCGCACTCTGATTGTTGGGATAGTAATACTCCGCTTGACCAGGTTTCAGCTGAGGGTTGAGCAATTTGTAGATGTTGCCCTGTTGACTCTCAACGCTCGGCCCATAGTGCCCATCTGGCGTAAACCAGGTCCCTGGTCCACCGTCACTGGTCCAGGGCACAAATCCGCCGTGTATATGCGTCGTCGTAGCATTCTGCTGTTTCTGGGATGCAGGAAAGCTGGCACTCTTATCAACTGGCAGGATGTGCTTCTGCGGTAGCTCATTCGTCATAGTGATCTGTATTGGCTTCCCGCTCTGCACCACAAAGATACCTCCAAGGTGTCTCTGTATTTGTCCTCGACCACCCCTACCCAACGTAACGGCTGGATGATAGCCCCATAACGTTGTTTCTCCAAGGTCAGGATGTAACTGATCCGTGAATTGCCTGATGAAGACTGAATAATGCGTCACTCCTGTGGTGGGAGCAACGAAGGAGTCAGGAGCTGCCACCGGGATTCCCTCCGGACCAAGACCCCGCAGCGGTTGTTGGAATTTTTTCAGCCGCTTGCTTTCATGGAGGGCAAATACGCTTCGGGTATCAAAATGCCAGGAGATAGCCAGCGCAACTCCTACAGCCGCAGTATGCGCGAACAATTGTCGTCGTGTGAACGTTCTGTATTTTGCCATACCACACTCTCCCTCCACATTATGCCTCTCAGATGAGCCGCTTACTTCTCATCCGCAACAAGTCTCTCTCCAGGAAAGAGGTACCTATTAGGTACTTTAGCCTCTTCAATGCAGATCACGGTCTTGCTTCATACCATCTTTGTCTAGCTTTCCTCTTTCAACTGCTCTTCTCTAATCATATCCGCAGGGCGCACCAACAAGACCGGAAGCCTGGTCGCTCGGAGCACACGACTCGCGATACTGCCCATTGTCCACTTTTTGATTCCGCTATATCCATGGGTTGTCATGGCAATGAGATTGCTGGGGGCAATAATACTTCCATCTTCAGCATTCTCGCCATGCTCTGCCATCTGAACGATCCCTTCCGCAATATCCTCCGTTTGCGAGATCGACCAGGTGAGCTTGAAACCATGGTTGAGGCCAACATGAGCGACCAGACCTTCGCGAATGTACTCACTGACCGCTTGTAGATTCTGCTTGGCACTATGCAGTAGAGCCTCCCTCGCGCTCTTGCTGCTCCCATTGGGTACCATGACCATTTGTGTGAGGTGCAATTCCCCTTGCTCAAGGGGGGACAAGGCTGTCACCAGGGCCTGAGCAGGAGCAATCACATCTTGCGAGCGGGCTGATATATCGAGTGGAATCAAGGCACGAACACCACCAGCACTCTTGTCGTTAGGATGCGCAAGGAGCGGTTTCTTCTCCTCGCGGAGAATAAAGATGGGGACAGGCGCATGATGAATAACCTTTTCCGCAACACTCCCTAACACCCACCGTTTCACTCCTGTATACCCATGGCTGGTCATGACCACGAGGTCAACAGCGCAGGTATTCACGGTGGAAAGGATAACACTTGCTGGATATCCCAGCACGACCTGCTTTTTGAGGGATACACCTGCCAAATCAGGGCGACAAAGCACGGACTCAAGGTAGGTATTGGCACTCGCGAGACTGCTCTCCATGATGACATGCAAGGTAGAAGGTTGCATCGCTCCGTACGAGAGGTAGGCATAGGATACATCGACCACCTGCAAGAGCATCATCGTTCCACCTGATGAGCGTGCCATCCGTCCCGCGACTGGTAATGCCGCTTCAGCAAGTGGGGATCCATCTAAAGGCACCAGAATCTTTTGAAACATCATCGAAGGTCTCTCTCCTTTTCTCGTCTGACGCTCTGTCCTTCCTTTCATCAGAGATGAGCGTTCACCGACCCTTTCCCGCTTTCATCGATGACCGCCTGATGCTTTCACACCAAATGTACAGCACCCGACAAACAGAAGCGGTCTGCCTCAGATACTGAGAGAGATGACAACGTTCATGGTTTCCATGAGCAAGAGAAGCACTTGGAGAATGCCGTTCACCAAGTCTGATCAGATTTCTTCTCGCAGGAAGAGCATAGATAGATTGAGGGTATAGAATTGCTCACTAAAGCCTATCGGGTAGAGGTGCTCTGCCCGATAGGTTTGATAGAGAGGAGACATTCTCAGCATCATTTATCCCCAGATGACTATGCTTAATGCGTTTGTTCGCCTGAATAGCATTGAACCCAAAACAACTCATTGATTTTTGAGCAAACGAGGGCGGTCATTGCCTGCCATTCTGCATCATATGGAATCCCTTTTGCAGGTGTACTTCTGCATCAAGGGTCGTTTGACGAGCTCCACCAGAAATAAATACATAACGACCATCCCTGCCAGCAAAAGAAAGTAAAGAGGCGGCAAGGGCTTGAAGCCAAGCGATCCAGCAAGTGGTGTGACCGGGAGCAACATCCCAATGGCTACAATCACAAGTGTGGTGATCAGAAGTGGGTAACTGGGGCGGCTGCGCAGAGGGCTTCCCGCAGTCCGAATCAGAAAGAGAACAAGCGTCTGTGTCGCGAGCGATTCGATGAACCAACCCGTATGGAAAAGCACCTCGCCTGCCTGGAAGACCCGCAACAGGAGGAAAAATGTCAGAAAGTCAAAGATTGAACTTATGGGCCCAATGACGATCATACAATCGCGGAGCAGTCGGATGTCCCAGTGCTGGGGCTTTTTGATGTAGCTCGCATCTACAGTATCTGTCGGAATCGTAATTTGGGATAGGTCGTAGAGGAAGTTATTCAGCAGGATTTGCGATGGTAGCATAGGCAGAAACGGTAAGAAGACATAGGCTCCAGCCATACTAAACATATTGCCAAAGTTGGAACTGGTACCCATTAATAAGTACTTAATGACATTGCCAAAGGCTTTACGACCCTCCAGGATGCCATTGTGTAAGACGCGCAGGCTCTGTTCTAAGAGAATAATCGCGGCTGCGTCTTTCGCAACATCGACGCCAGTAGAGACCGAGATGCCTACATCCGCTGTATGCAGAGATGGCGCATCATTGATGCCATCGCCAATGTAGCCAACCACGTGTTTGCGTTTCTTGAGTGCCAAAATGATGCGATTTTTTTGGGCAGGGGTGACACGTGCAAACACGTGGACAGACTCGACGACCTGGGTAAGTGCCGTATCACTCATATGATCCAGTTCGCTGCCTAACACAATCCTGTTGCACTCTACCCCTACCTGCTCACAGACGTGATGGGTCACGAGCTCATTGTCTCCTGTGAGAATTTTCACCCGCACGCCATCATTTTTGAGAGCCTGGATCACCTGAGCCACATCTGGTTTGGGAGGATCAGCAAAGCTCAAAAAGCCCAGCAGCACCATACCCTGTTCGTCAATTTTGTGATACTGTGCTCCTCGTGTGATTGAGCGGTAGGCGATAGCAAGCACACGAAACCCTTGCGCATTCAATTCTTGATACCTCTTCACATACATTGCCCTCATCGCACCTGAAGCGTCATCGAGTGATTTGCGCTCACCATCTACTTCGTAGGAAGAACACAAAAGGAACACACTTTCGGGCGCTCCTTTCGTGATCAGCACATATTCGTCGTCGTGTTGTACCACCACTGAGAGGCAACGCCGTTCAAAATCAAACGGAATTTCGTCTACTTTGCTATACCCACTGATATCGATGGTGCTAGAACGTAAAATCGCTTCATCAAGTGGGCTTTTGATCCCAGTCTCGTAGAAGCTATTGAGATAGGCAAAGAGCAACACACGACCGGATTCGTGATTGGAGAGATTGAAGTGCCCTTCCAGCCGAGTTTCGCCGCTGGTTAAGGTCCCGGTCTTATCGCTGCAGAGCGTGTCGATACTGCCAAAGTTCTGAATCGATTCGAGATGTTTGACGATCACCTTTTGCTTTGCCATGCGCAGTGCCCCCTGCCCCAACGTCACAGTTGTGATCATAGGGAGAAACTCCGGCGTCAAACCCACCGCCAGTGAAATGGCAAAGAGGATAGTCTCGAGGGGATGATGATGGCCCAGGATACCAACCAGGAAGATAAAAACCACCAGGAAGAACACCGTCTGCAGAATCAGCATCCCAAAGTCTTTGATCCCACGCTCAAACTCGGTCTGCGGTGCACGCGTAGCCAGATGTGCAGCAATATCGCCAAAGGTGGTGTTGCGACCAGTGGCAGTCACAAGTGCAGTCGCGGTCCCACTGACAACCGAGGTCCCCAAAAAGACACTATTGGGCGCTTCGGCGGCATTCTCCGGGAAGAGATCGAGATCACTTGCGTACTTCTCGATGGGGAGTGACTCACCAGTCAGGGCAGCCTGCTGGACATGCATATCTGTTGCCTCTACCAAGCGGGCGTCTGCGGGTATCAGGTCTCCTGCAGCGAGGCTGATCATATCGCCTGGCACCAGTTGGCGGCGAGGAATCTCCATCCACTTGCCGTCGCGCAACGCGTTCGCGGTAGGCGCTATCCCAGCGCGCAATTGTTCGACTGCATGTTGAGAGTGGTATGTCTGCACAAAGTTAAGAACATTGCTGAGAAGCACGATGGTGAGGATAATGCTAGCATTGACCCGGTCGCCAAGCATAAGCGAAACGATGCTGGCAACGAGCAGAATCATAACAAGTGGGTTCAAAAACTGGCGAAAAAATTGGATCAGGCCAGAACTGCGCTTGATACCCCCCGTTTCGTTTGGGCCATAGGCAACTAGCCTCCGGCGTGCTTCTTCATATGTGAGTCCTTGTTCGCTGCTTCCCAACCGCTCATACAATATGGGTAAAGGAAGAAGAGGAAACGCCATTATCGCTGCTCCTGCAAGTATCTGCTTTGCGGGCGGAAGAATGGAGCTATAGAGGCGCTGCTCCAACGCGCTCTTCAGGTACTTCTAGTGTACCATGTGGCTGCTCATGGCAGGCTGAACGTGATAAAATAGCCTAAAGATCAGAAGTTGCACTTCTGTCTATCTGAGAAGAGAAGCCAGGATGACAACGAACCCACCAGCAAACAGAATCGGAATGTAGAAGAGGAAGAGACGGCCAACCGGTGCTGATTGACTGGACGTGATCCAAAAAATGATCGCATTTTCCATCAAGCCAACAAGAGCGACGAGCCACATGGCACTCGCGGCAATGATCCCTGAAATAGCCCCAGCAGTAAGTTGCTGTCCGAGAAGGACTGAAGAAGAAGCTGTACTTGCCAGCGCTCCTGCAATAACAACGAGCAACAAGCCCGAGGCGCCAAAGAACTGTTTGGCGAGCCCACTGAGCACAAACAACAAAGAGAAGAGCAGTCCGAAGCCGCCTACTGAACGCAGAGCCAGGGGTGATCTGAGAAGCCTGTGGGGCAATGGCGGCTGACGTCTTCCCCGGCCAGAACGCTCGACAAAGAAGGTAAGCAGTCCAGTGATCACTGCCATGGAACCAAGCACCATCAGAGGAGCGATACCTGTGAGCGGCCACTGAGGCAAAAGAAACAGGCAGAGAAGCAGACCATCACGTATGAGCATGGCGAATACAGCACGCAAAAGGTGCCCTGGGACATCGCGAACAGACACTGCCCCCTGTTTTGCTTCTCGTCCCAGAAGAGCCGCTGTTGCAACACTATTCACCAAACCTCCAAGAATGACACTCTAGCCTATGCCACGAGACCCAAACTGACGCAATAATATATAATTGGCAAAGTTTAAGCTTGAGACAACCACAATCGTCAACCAGATCATTACGAGATTCACGATATACCAGGGGCCAAGGTCAGCATGTGGAAGAAGCGGGTACAGTATAGCAGTAATAAAACCAAACAAGAGGATACTGCGAAGTTCGGTGACGCTAAGGCGTCCACTGACCGTCACGAATTCAGGCTTGCAGGTGAGGAGCGCGGTAATGACCAATCCGCTTGTGATCGCCAGAAAAAAGTTTCCTGTCCCAATGACGATCCCAAGGACGTTTGTTGCGGTGAGCGCAAGTGAGGTCGTAATCTCAAGAGCTTGATGTCTCCACATGGAAAATACATTCACCAGCAGAAGAATAACCACTATACTACTGAGCTGAAGAGAGGCAAGCAGTGGCGAGACCATCCAGGAAAGGGTTCCAAGAAGCGCAGCAATCGCAAAGCTCCTGATACCCGCTTCTTTATGTGCCCACTCGCGCTCAAGCCCAATGAGCAATCCAATACATACGGATGCAGCAACCTGCAATGTGAACATGAGTGGCGTGTTTGGCGTCAGTGACATACACTTTCTCCAAATGCGCTTCACAAGAACAGGTTCTGGTAGGCACCTGTTCTTGTGAGGAGAAAGGAACGGAGATCCCGTTCTAGCTGAGTTATGAGGCCTGGTAACGCTTGCGCCACAGGCGGTGAGAGGGAGTGCCCAAAAGCAAAACACATCCCTTCAATGGCATAGACAAGAACTCGGAGTGGAAGCCGATGGAGCGCACATGCAAGCGCGAGTGCTTCAGCGACTCCAAAACCATGGGTAGAGGAAAGCAAGCCATCCAAGGGAAGTGTTTCAGCGTAGGTATCAAAGCGAAACACCGTCCCTGGTGTTGCTCCGCTTGCCATGGCATCAATGATCAAAGCGATCGTAGCACCTTCCCATGCGTCTATGATAGCCGTTCCCTCGCCATCACATTCGATGACTTGGGTATGAGGTATTTGCCAGTCGCGCAGGCTCCTGGCGATGATCAGCCCTAGCGCGTCATCGCTATAGTATTCATTGCCAACTCCGATGATCCGAATATCCATGCCACACTCCTTCCTTCTCGCTCTAGCATCACGCTGATACACATGTTTCTCATCGCATTATTGCCTCTTAATGTGCAATTGAAGGAAATGGGTAGCACATGAGATACAGGGGTCATAGTTCCGAATAGCCTGCTCGCATTGATGCAGAAGCTGTTCCTCTGGACCTGTGATGAGGGAGGGAAGATAGCGACGAAGGTCCTCTTCAATGCTCTTTTGATTTTGTGATGTGGGAGGCACAATTTTGGCATACTCGATGATCCCCTCCTGATTAAGCCGATAATGATGGTAGAGGCTCCCACGTGGGGCTTCGGTAATCGCCCAGCCCTCTGAGGCGCGAGGCGTCATGTGAACGGCTGGACGATCTGGGGGTTCATAGTGCTCAATAAGTCGCAAGGCTTCATCGCAGGCGTAAAGGACTTCAATGCTGCGTACAACGATACTACGAAAAGGATTCCGGCATACAGGACCAAGCCCAACAGCGCGAGCGACCTCCTGCGCCAATGGAGACAGACAATCAAAATTGAGATTGTACCGTGCCATCGGCCCTACGCAATAGGCTCCTCGTGCTTTGAGACGTGAGTGAAGCGCATGTGAATAGGGGACTTGCTCCTCCACAAAATAGTCCTCATACATTTGTGCGGGAATAGACAACCCTCGGTTTGAGACCAGCGTGCCTTCATTGAAGGGATATTCACCCGGATAACGTAGTGCCACAAACTCGTAGTCTTGTTCAAAATCGGGGGCATCGAATTGCGCAGTCCAGTGAACCGTATCGAGCGCAACCTCGCGGGCCCATCGCAATTTTTCGGCAAGGTGCGCGAGATCCGATTTTGAAGGAAGTTTATAGAATCCTCCAACGCGGACGTTAATCGGATGCACTTCTCTTCCCCCCAAGCAGGCGATGATGGCATTTCCCACCTTTTTCAGTTGCAGACCCTTCTCTACCTGTTCAGGATGATCCTTTGCAAGTTGGATACCATCAGGATAGCCGAGGAAATCGGGCGCGTGAAGCAAAAAGATATGGAGGGTATGACTGCTTATCCATTCGCCGCAATAGATCAGTCGACGAAGCGCACGAAGCTGCCCCTCAACCCGTACGCCGAGCGCGTCCTCCATTGCGTGTACGGCGCTCATCTGGTACGCAATGGGACAGATGCCGCAGATACGTGCGGTAATATCGGGCGCTTCCCTATATTCTCGCCCACGGAGTAAGGCTTCAAAGAAACGTGGCGGCTCAAAGATGTTGAACGTAACATCGACCACCTCATTCCCCTTGAGCCGCACCCAGAGTGCGCCCTCGCCTTCAACGCGGGCCAGGGGACTCACTTTTAACGTTCTCGTGTGCTTCATAGACTTCACTCTCCTGACGAAAAGCCTCAGCATAGGCGTTCACACCTCGAAAAGCACGGACAATATCTTGTGGTTGCATTCCATGCTGACAAAGATAAGCGCTCAAGGCTCTGGTGTTTGGCGTCTCCTTCGGCCCATAGCACCCATAGCACCCACGGGCATAGGCTGGACAGATCGCTCCACATCCCCCATGGGTGACAGGTCCAAGGCAGGGGATTCCTTGCGCAACCATAACGCAGACCGTTCCCCGCTGCTTGCATTCGATGCAGACACTATGCGCAGGCGTATTGGGTTTGCGTTCCTGGAGATAAGCGCTGATCACTTCCAGAAGTTGGTGCTTATTGATGGGGCAACCGCGCAGTTCAAAGTCAACACGGACATGGCTGGCAATTGGGGTTGAAGTGCTAAGTGTCTCGATATAAGCAGGCGAGGCATAGACGAGCGAACAATAATCCGACTTGCCTTGAAAGTTGCGCAGCGCCTGGATGCCACCTGCTGTCGCGCACGCACCAATTGTTACCAGGTATTTCGACACGTGCCGCACTTGCTTGATCCGTTCCACATCCTGTGGAGTCGAGATGGACCCCTCAACCAGTGAGAGATCATAGGGTCCCTTGACAACCGCTTGTGACGCTTCAAGAAAATAGGCGATCTCCACTTCCTCAGCCAGCGTCAATAACTCGTCTTCGCAATCAAGAAGGCTGAGCTGACACCCATCACACGAAGCAAATTTCCAGACGGCCAATTTGGGCTTGTGGGTGGATGTTCGAGCACGAGGGCCTGTAGCATTCATAGTGTTTGTTATATCTCCCGTATGGTAAACAGCCTTTGCACACGGCTATAGGGGAAAATAGGGCCATCCTTGCAGAGAAAGTGCGGACCATATTGACAATGCCCACACCACCCAAGGGCACATTTCATATTGCGCTCCATTGAGACAAAAATCTGCTCGGATGCAAGACCATACTTTTCAAGCTCCAGTGCCATGAAACGCATCATCACTTCCGGTCCACATAGAAAGGCCAGCGTCTTCATAGGGTCACAGGCCATTCTGGGCACGAGGCGCGTGACTACTCCAACACTTCCACGCCAGTCGCCAGTGGCAGCATCAACAGTAACAAAGATGTCCAGATCAAAGCGTTGACGCCAGTGCGCCAGCTCGCGTTGATAGAGGATATCTGCTGGCGTGCGAGCTCCATAAAGCAGTGCAATGCGGCCATAGTGCGAACGTTGTGCCTCGATCTGGTGCATAACCGAGCGAAGAGGGGGAGCCCTAAACCACCGCAGGCAATGACAAGGTCTTTTCCTTCTGCCCGTTCGAGCGGCCAGTGGCTCCCAAACGGTCCCCGTAGACCAAGCACGTCCCCAGGTTGAAGCCGACAGAGCGCTCGCGAAACGGCTCCCACAGCTCGTATGGTGTGGACGAACGACCCTCCTTTGTATGGGTTCCCGCTGATCGAGATGGGAATCTCGCCCATCCCAAAGGGAGAGAGCATATTAAACTGTCCGCAGGCAAACGCCGGGATCTCTCCTCTGTCAGTCGGTTCGAGCTCCAGCGAAACCGTATCGCGTATTTCAGGACGGCGGTGTTGTACGCGGTAGCAGCGTGGCACAAGAGTTTGCTCAGAGGATGATGTATTCATCTCAGGCCTTCCCTTTGGGGTTGATAGATATCAAGCAGTTGGAGCCGCGTTGCTTGCAACCGCTCGATGAGTATCTGTGTGAAACGTTTCATTAACTCATAGCCAAAATGATGATCCTTTTGCGCTTGTACACGGAGAAAGGATCCATCGAGAGCGATGGCATGTGTCGTGATCACGGCTCGCGCATCAAAATGCCAGCGGTAGGGAGAAAAGAGCCAGGACCAGCCAAGTACGCCCCCAGCCTCGATGGTATCAATCTTTAATGCCCCTTCAGATGGAGCATGGATTTCCAGTGCCACCATCCCGGAGCGAATCAGATAAAAATGGGTCGCTGATTCACCAGTCCGAAAGACATAGGTATCAGCCGCAAAATGAGTCTCCCATGCGCCTTCACTCATGAGGCTGATATAGCGTGGCTCAATACCTGAAAAAAGTGGATGCGCCTGGATGATCACTTCTAGTTCCGGTCTCATCATAGCTCCTGAGTGTCCTCCTCTTTCACTGATTGCTCGCTCTCACGAATTGCGCGCACTTCTTCAGTAATATCGATGCCAACAGGACACCAGGTGATACAACGCCCACATCCCACACACCCTGAGGTACCGAACTGATCAATCCAGGTCGCCAGCTTATGAGTCATCCATTGGCGATAGCGGGAGGTAGGCGAGGAACGCACGCTCCCACCATGAAGGTACGAGAAATCCTGTGTAAAACAGGAATCCCATTTCTGCCAGTGTTCGGCCTGCGTGCCGGTAAGGTCGGTCGTATCCTCCACGGTCGTACAAAAACAGGTAGGGCACACCATTGTGCAGTTCCCGCAAGTCAGACAACGGGAAGCCACTTGCTCCCATCGTGGGTGTTCCAGATTGCGATAGAGAAGATCCTTGATATCAGCGGTCTCCATCTGCTTTCCCATCTGCTGACTAGCACGCTCGCTCATCGCATAGGATTGCTGGATGTCATGTTCGTTTGCCTTTGCGTGAGGAATTGCCTGGAGCAGTTCCGCACCAAGGGTTGTGCCAATTTCCACGACAAAATAGTGGCGTTGCGGGGTGAGGAGTTCTGTCAATGCCAGATCAAAATCGCTGGTTACCCTTGGTCCCGTCTGCATAGAGGCGCAGAAGCACGTGCCGCCTGCCTGCCCACATTGGATAGCGATGATACAGGACGTATTTCTTCGCTCCTGATAGAGAGGATCGGTGTATGTGTCTCCCAGGAATACACGATCTTGAATCAAAATAGCATGAAGATCGCAGGAACGTACCCCTACAAATGCGCGTCTGGGGATCTCTTGAGGCTCTGGAAGGATCTGAAAGTCTGTCCCATCTTTCGCCCGCCTGGCATGCCAGAGCCGAAGCATAGGAGGATGGAGAAAGCGTTTCCAGGAGTGCGGGCCGACCGTAAAGCCGAAGAGGGCCTTATCATCACGCCTTCGTAGGCGATAGTATCCCTCATGTTGTTCGTCGGTGTAGCCAATTGGCAGATCATCGATGGACGTGATGACATCATAGACAATGGCCTCTTCACTGACCGTTGGTCCAATAATTTGAAATCCCATCTTGGTAAGCGCTTCAAACAGGCACGAAATCTGTTGGCGCTCGATCACAGCGTAATCCCCCACATCTGTCGCAAAGGATCTCATGGTATGCGCCCCTCTCTTGGATAACTGAATGAAAGACCCCTCAAGTAAAATAGCCCAAACGTTAGTTTGATTCGTCGTCCCTCACTTTCACTATTAGCACGATCCTTAATACACGAGATAATTCGTTTCCTTTGGGCTCTGGCCTTTTTGAACAGTTCCCAAAGGGTTCAACCCAGGTTTGCGCCTATGCCTATCTCGTGCTAGAAACTCTTAAGAAAGGTGTGATAGATCAGTGAAACATCCACATCGCTTTGTGATGGCGTTGTGATATTCGGAGAGTATGCTACAAGTGAGAGGAGGGGAGATGGGAAATGAAAAGGGGAAAGGTGTCGTATGGAAGGGAGTGTCAAAGTGTTGAGGCAGAAAAAGAGGTGATGTTGTTGCCCTATGAGACTCTGAGGCAGTGGATGATGGACAGGATCAACAAATATGAGGAGAGCCGACCCGATGACCCAACGAGCAGGGCCGCGTGTAATAGCACCACAAGAGGATCCGCCCGTTTCATCATCCACTGCCATTGTTGTTGCTTTATCGTGACATAGGACGTTTCCATGCCACCCATAAACGGCACGTGTTGCTTCCATTTTTCTATTGTTTATCAGGCAATTCAAGTGGTTTCATTCTACGCTAGGATATTCGGTCTTGGAATGAATCAGATATGTGAGTGAGTAAAGGGAGCATGCCCATGTTTCACACAATTCTCGTTCCTCTTGATGGTTCTCCACAAGCAGGAGGTGTCCTCCCTCTCGCCGCTGGCTTGGCGCGTGCGCAGAGAGGCATACTGATATTGGTTCGTTCGCTCACGTTCCCAATACCCTCTACCTGTCTCTCACTGAAGAACGAAATAGTTTCACCTGAGATGATTGATGCCGAACAACGACGTGTGCAAGCATATCTGGATCAGATAGCAACAAACAGGTTCTTTCAGAATCTTGAAGTTAGAACAAAAATGGCCTATGGAGACCCCGCCAATGCCATTTTAGACTGTGCACAACAACAACACGCGGACCTGATAGTTTTGTGTCGTCACGGTGCCCACAGTGCGAGCCAGTGGATCCTGGGAAGTGTCGCACAGAAGATCGCGCGCTATAGCTTGATACCTGTGCTCGTGCAAACAACTGGAGTCCCATTCCTCCCAGAGCACGCTGGTGTGGTCCATACCCTGGTCCCTCTGGATGGTTCTGCCTTTGCAGAGGAAGCGCTTGCCCCAGCAATTGAACTGAGCCAAAACCTCTCCCCCTCTGGCACTGTAATCATCCATCTCTTGAGTGTTTTACCCCCCTTTGTGCAAGATGGGGCAACTGGAAAAGAGATGTCCCCCCTTGTGCGAGAGGCTCAGATCTACCTCAAAGAGCTTGAGGAGCGGCTCCTTCGACAGGCATCACCTCATATACAGCTCAAGGTTACCGCCTCGCTTCAATGCGCTGTCGATGTCGCGCAGGCGATCATTGAGTATAGCCAACATGGACATCTGGCTGATGGACAATTCACAGAATGCGATATCATCGCCATGGCAACACATGGGCGAAAAGGATTGGCACGCTGGGCGATGGGCAGCATTGCGGAACGTGTCCTCGCCACAACCAGGCATCCACTCCTTCTGGTGCGTCCGAACGTGATCCGCCAGGCCCATAGTGTCTCTCGCAAGCCAGAGGGCGCATTCGCCGATCATAAACGGGCAGGAAAGGGGCCAAATACACAGTGAACATCCTTTTGGGCCATGAACATGATGGAGAACGAGTCTTTGCCCAGATGCTCGGGGGCTCCAGATGCAGCGGGCATTTCCATTCACGTATAGAGGTGACGAGAAACCAACCATATGCCAGACGCATCTGTCCGCCGTGATCTTGACACCTGATTCTGTCTACAAACTCAAGAAGCCAAAGAATTTGAACTTCGCGAATTATACGACGCCACTCTTGCGCCGCCAGTTCTGCCAGCAAGAGGTCATCTTGAATACCCCACTGGCTCCTGGCATCTACCTTGGTGTTGCCCCAGTCCTGCACGACCCAGCTGGATTGTTCAGCTTTGGTCCCACATACCCTGTTGAAACCGTCCCGTTCCCAGGGGAAGCCTATAACGGTGGAATCATCGTTGATTATGCTGTGGTAATGCGTCGCCTGCCTGATGAGGCAACACTAAAAGCGTTAATAGAGGCTAATCAAGCCACATCTACATGCATGCACGCTATTGCTCATACTATCGCTCGTTTTCATCTTAACACGCCAACAAATGCGCATATTGCACACTTTGGCTCGCTCAGGGTCATTCAACGCAACTGGGAAGAGAACTTCCGGCAGATTCGTCCCTATATTGGTCGCACGCTCGATCGGGAAACGGACAATCTGCTGCACCGCTACGCTTACCAGATGCTGAAAGAACAAGCACCACTCTTCCAGCAGCGCGTTGCGCAGGGGCATATCCGTGATTGCCATGGGGATCTGCGACCTGAGCACATCTATGTGTTTCCAGCGGGGGAGACTTCCACATCCCATCAGATTGTGCTCCTCGATCGCATCGAATTTAATGAGCGTTTTCGCTATGGCGATACTGCAAGCGAGATTGCCTTTCTAGTCATGGAACTGACATTGGTCCATCGCCTGGATCTTGCCAAGGCCTTTCTGGCGCAATATGTTGCAGAGACCAATGACAACGACCTGCTCACACTCCTTCCCTTCTATGCTTGCTATCGTGCCTGTGTTCGAGGGAAGGTCATCTCCTTCTTGCTCGATGATCCTGACGTGACGGAGCTCCAGCGCGCACACGCAAAGCAAGAGGCATCTACGCTCTTCACAAGAGCGGCCAGGTATGCTCGCACACATCTCTCTTGCTGTGACCTCCTGGTGGAAGAGGAGGCAGCCAACGCAAAGGAAGCGTGACGATAAGCATACGCATGTGTTTCTATGCTGCAAGAAAGAGTTTGTTTCATCGAGCACACTTGAAATGGGAGAGCAGCGGATCATCGCCTCTCTTTCATTGTATTCTGAAAGCGGGAGGTCATCATCATGAGTTTTGATCTACAACAGGCTTACGCCATACTACGTCCACATTTTCAAGAGCGACTGCGTCTCAACGAGCCATTGACAGCGCACTGCGCCTTTGGTGTAGGAGGACCTGCTGATATGTGGGTGACATTGGAGAGGCAACGGGAATTGATCGATCTCGTCAATCTCTGCGCGCAACATCATTGGCCACTTCTCCTGGTAGGCGGAGGGAGAAATGTCCTCTTCGCCGACGCAGGGGTGCGAGGTATCGTTGCTCGCATCGATTTCCATTCATATCAAATTGACAGACAAACACCAACCACTGCCCTCTTCACTGTGGAAGCAGGAGCACGCTGGCCTCAACTTCTTGACGAATCACTGGCACAAGGGTGGAGTGGATTGGAGTTTGGCATTGGCATCCCTGGCACACTTGGGGCTGGCATTATCAGTAATGCCGGGGCGCACAACCAGAGCCTGAGCCAGATTCTCGAGTGGATTGAAGTGCTAGACGCAAGAGGTTGTAATATAGAACCAGAAGAGCAATTTGCCCCAGCGATCAAGCGCCGCTACAGTCGAGATGAGCTTGACCTGAGCTACCGACATAGCCGTTTCCGCGTCGAACGCTCCGCTTGTATCGATCACGGGGGCACGTGGTGATTCCCCCACATCACCTGATCGAGCCAGCGGAAATAGTTCTGCTTCTGGGATTCCGCCTTCACGCTGGCAATCCGCAACAACTTCTAGCCCAAAGCGATCGCTATCTTTATGAGCGTCGCCAGCATGAACCTGACCTTCCACACACAGGGCCAATCTTCAAAGACCCCCCGAAAACATCCGCCAGGGAATTGCTTGAACAGGTAGGATTACGAGGTCAGGTGTATGGACAGGCACAGATGACAGAACGGAACGCCAATTACCTCACAAATCTTGGAGGCGCCAGCGCTGATGACCTACTTAGCCTAATCATTACTGCGCATCAACAGGTTCTCACGCAATGCGGGATCGATCTGGCACTCAATATCGATCTCCTGGGCGAATGGCCTCATCCAAACGTAACAAGCGCATCCTAGTGGGGCTGCAAAAAAAGCAGGTTTACACAAGAGAAGAAGGGAGAAGAGCTGTTGCAGACCATTCTTGTGCCACTGGATAGTTCACCATCTGCAGAGCATGTGCTTCTCGTCGTGGTCCGTCTCGCTCGCGGGGAACAAGGATAGTTACTCCTAGTCCGTGTTGTCAAATTTGCTGACATCGTTTGCTAGACAACAGAACTCGCAACGCATGATTTGGTCGATTTCAGCAAAAGGGCGAGCCAGAGCGTAAAAGCCTCTCGCATCTACATAGAATGAAAGGCTCAACACTAGCATTATCCGCTCCTTCACTCATAAATCATGGCAACGAGTCTCCATATCGTAAGGGTCATCACTCGAGACAGACAACGGCGTTTCAGTGTAAACAACGTTTTTCAGCACAATAGTTGACTTGCTCGTTAGGATACGATAATATTATCGTCCTCTTAGACTTTAGCGTTCTCTCAACAAATACAGTCTTTTCCAGACGTCATCACGAGAGATTCAGCCTCGCTCTATTGAGCTGGTCACCCGTCCCATGCTTGGCAGAGATAAGTATATCAGGGAGCTCTTCATCTGCAATACAGTGAGCAACCATTCGGATCCCATCATTGTATGGCAAGCCCAAAGTCATCTCGATACGAATCGGGGAAATCCTATCGGTAGAAGGGAATGAAATGCACCTGCATGACACACTCCAAGTATGCCTCTACGCGCTAGCGAGTTGGCAACCCAAACATCTGTTGAAGAGTAATCATCCTATCCTCGGCGACGTCGCCTTTTGCTCACATTGTCAGACCACCTCTGAAGTGATCACCTGGCTTCAACAGAAGGCGCCAGCCTTCTTAGACAAGCAGGCTCTTTTAGTGATCGATGCCCAACAAAGTGCCATTTATCTCGCAGACGTCTCTGAGAAATTACCCGCTTATTGGATTCATTACCGAGGAAAAATGCCTGCCCATACAGATGAATGTTGCCAATCCTCAACAGAAAATACAAAGGCCAATGGGAGCAGAACAAATAAAGTTAAAAAGCAATAATGATATAAATGTGCTTAGCATGCGACTCCATCGTGGCAATACAAGGAACTGGCTGAAAGAAAGCGGCCAATGTATGATGCCTGATGGAAGAGCATGGGATACAATACTTTTGACCTGTCATGGGATACAAGCTCATTCGTTCAGGCAAACTTCTTATCAGCAGCATAGTGCTCGTCATGGGCGGTGGGATATGGCGCTGAAATGGACTTCTATGCTTGCTCGCCCATCCCCAGTTCCCAAGGGTCAGAGAGGAAGAGAAAGCTCCTTGCACGGCACCTCCAATCCTCTGGAATCTATCGTTCACGATGCCAAAATTTCCCCACATCCTCTTCTCCTGCTCGTTGGAGGCCTGATGGGAACGGGAAAGAGCACTCTTGCACACGCATTACAGCAGCAGTTCTGCTGCCCTTTGTTTTCCTCAGATGCTATTCGCAAACAGCTTCTTCAGCTTCCCTTTGATAGCCATCCAGCGGGTCCTTTCGAGGAGGGGATCTATAGCCCACTATGGACTAGAAAAACGCATAGGCGTCAAGTTAAGCTATCAATAAGGAAGAGGCTGACAAACAAAAGCTCCTGTGAGAAGATGAAGGTTGCGAAACACTCATCATTCACAGGAGCTTTTTCCAATGGAAAGTAGAACACAATTGAGTCAAGTGCTCCGGAGCCTCTTTTTTGAAGAAGCAGCACGCTTGGCGAAAGAACAAGAAGTCATTCAGCGACATCGCTGTTTTTCCGCCACCAGTCTCCTGCTCGTCCTCGTGTTGGGCTGGCTTGAGCATCCACTCGCCGGACCAAGCCAACTAGGGCGATTTGCCCACACCGTGGGAGTCAAGGTCAGCAAACAAGCCATTGCAGAACGCTTGTGCTGGAAAACCGCACACTGGCTTCGCTCGGTGTTGGAAAGGGGCGTGTCCACATTGGTGCTCGCTTGTCCTCTTGCCCAAGGCGTGTTGGCTCGTTTTCCCGCTGTGGTTTGAGAAGACGCCTCCAGCATCCAATTACCGGATGTGCTCGCCTTTCTCTGGAAAGGATGTGGAGGAAAGAGTTCGGCGTCTTCGGTCAAAGTGGGGATCCGCTGGGATCTGCGCTCTGGTCAGCTCCAAGGGCCATATCTCCAAGATGGCACAAGCCATGAAACCCACAATGCTGTGCATGCCCTGCGCTTGCCCATCGGAAGCGTTTGGGTCGCCGATGCCGGGTATTACAGTTTAAAGGAACTGCGTCAGTTCTCTCAGCAGGGCATCTTTTTTGTCATTCGTCCCCACGGGAATCTGGCGGTTTCAACGCTCTCTGGCCAGCGGTTGCCTCTGGCTGCCTATCTGCACCAGCAAACGGGAAACGTCATTGATCTCTCCATTCGCCTGGGCTCCATCCCTGCTTTGTGGCTACCTGCCCGTTTACTGGCCCTGCCTGTTTCTCCAGAGGTGGCAGAACAACGGCGAGCGCATTTGCGGGAAAAGGCGAGGAAAAAGGGGCACGTTCCCTCGGCGCAAGCCCTGGCATTGGCAGGCTGGAATCTGATCGTCACCAATATTGCCACGTCGCAGCTTGAAGCACAAGAAGTGTTACTGCTCTATCGAGCGCGATGGCAGGTGGAGCTCCTCTTCAAACTCTGGAAAAGTCATGGCTATGTGGACCAATGGACCAGCACCGATCCCACACACATCCTCTGTGAATTCTATGCGAAACTTCTGGCAATGCTCGTACAACATTGGATCCTGCTGGAAAGTTGTTGGGACGATCCTCATCGCAGTTGGATGTTGTCGGCTGATCTGCTTCGAGACCAGGTTCCTCTCTTACTCCAAGGTCTTCGAGGGCGTCTCCCTTTGGATCAGGTCCTGGCACTCATTCACGAAGCCCTGGCCACAAACGCTACTATCCCTGCGCGAACCACGCGCCCCAGCACCTCCCATCAGCTTCTTGATGGGGTGTATTGGGGCTTAACTTGACGCCTATGGCAGTCTGTCATTCTTGATGCCACCTTTTCATGTCGGGCGAACCGACAAATGGCCGCATATACGGCTATCCCATCAAGAGCGAACGTTATTTTCATTGAGTGTGTGTGCCCACGCGAACTCGCGATTGAGCGCCTCTCCCATCGGTGGAGCAGACGTTTCCATGAAGAGCAGCACTCTAAGGCGTCGAGCGCCTCCGATGGTCGCCCAGATCTCTATGATCAGCAAGCCATTCGCTGGGAACCCTTTGAGCCCGCTTCTGAACCTCATATTACCCACATAGTTCTCCCAACGACACCTCCTCTACAAGAGACGTTTCGTTCCCTTGTAGGTATGCTTCAACGATACGACGCGATTTTCTAAGCATATTTGCTCCATCTTGGGAAGCAAGGCTCGAAAGTTCAACTCATCAAGGCTATCTATCCTTCTTTTTCAATTATGAGCCCCTCATGACAAATTCACGTCAGCAAACATAGTTATATATTTGCTGACGCTTGTGCTCTATATGTCTCTGTATGCATCAGAAGTCAAAAATCCCTTCGTCGTGAATCTGGGCCTTCATGCATATAGCTTTTCGTGCTTTCATAGAGACGCACGAGAAGGACACCATTTCGAGGGAGCACACCTAACCCCATCACTAAAACACTTGCTCTCTCCTCAAGGTAAAAAAGGGAGAAGCGCCTTCACCCATGCTTGGGCACTACCATCTCTTCGGAGGAGCGGCGTGGCACCGACATCACTGACGGACCATATCCCAGTCGGAGAATCATCTGGGGGAAGGAGAAGCGATCCAGCAAAGCCGACAAACGCGGACACATCTCTGGAACCTCGATTGGCTGATTGAAAAACGACGCCTGCACACCATCTGCAGCCGCCGTCAGCAGCACCCGCTCGAGGGCATGACCCGCAAGGAGCCAATCCGAGGAAGAGTCTCCAAAGGTGCCAAGGATCGCTAGGGCGGTCGAAGGTGGCTGCAATTGTTGCTGTATTCTGCGCTCTTCAAACCAACCAAAATCGATCGTTCTAGCCAGGAAAGGATGGCTACTTCCACGCGGATGCGCAAAGGCTGGTATGCCGTCAGGAGCCGGCTTTGCACGAACCCAATGCGCGAGTTCTGAGCGAAATGCCATATTCGCCCATTGCTTGCGGCTCCCTTCTACAATGAGATCGATGAGATATTGCCTCTCGTCTTCTTCACTTACCACATATAACCAGGCTCCTTCGTGCCCTGCTTCTTTTTTCAGGATTTCGAGAAGTGAGGAGGGAACTGCTTGTGGAGAGAAGGCTTCACGATTCGTGTGCCGCTGGGAGATGGCATGAAAGAGTCGTTGATCTTCCTCTGCTCTTTCCCTGCGAGCAGCGATTGTGATCCTAGCGATCAGATTCATGACTGCAGGATCAGGGAAAAAGTCGATCATTTCCTGATGGCCAAAATGGTGCAGAGCCAGGCGGAGATTGACACACACTGCTCCACAACTAATCAGCACTTCGCGCCCCTCTGGGTCGACAGTAGGCAATCTTCTGGAGTAATCAGCATAGACATCGATGGTCTGATTGTACACCTGAAACAGCCAGGGCTGGCTATTGTATTCGGAGGGAGCCAGCACTGCATAGCGCAGAAGAAAGTTGAGTTGTTCTGAGATTGTGGCTTCCCGAAACAACATACCTGTGTGTGAGGCTGTCAGGTTTCTCTTGGCGGTCTTCATACACACCTCTTTTTGCTCCTCATTAAGGACTCTCAGGCCTCCCTTATAGAGAACTCTAACACACCGACCTCACAACGCACTCTCAATCATGGCTGATCACCTCACAAGAAAGTCACGAATTCTTTGCCCTTATGACAAATAAGTTATTGCCTCTTTAGGAGTGACGTACGCAAAAGCACATGGAGAAATCGCTCTCGACTCCGAGCATCGACATGCTTCCCTACACGGACCAACAGGACATTTGCTGGTTCCATGGCAATATCTGGCTCTGTCGTTTCATATTCCACAAACTGCTGCGTCGCAAAGAGATGGGTCAGCATCAAACGATAGCGATGAGGCGACATCCTCAGCCCTTCGAGATCCCAATGCCAGGAAAGACCGAGAGCACACAGAAGCATCTCTTCTAGAGTCTCCATGTCCAGGGTAAAGGCCAGTAACTCCCGAGCAATCCCCAACCCTCGCCAGTGTGAACTCACCTCGATTGCAATTTCATATGCATTCTCCACTTCCTCCCACCATTCATCAAGCGGCGCGATGGTTACCTGTCCGATGATTTCACCTGCTGAGGTATGGGCGAGCGTGAGTGTACAATCGGGATTCCTCGCGATTGATAGGAGGAGGTCATGTTCACGCTCGGGAAGACGAGCAAAAGCGTGCAACCCCTGCTCGACATGGAGACGTTCCACCAGGGAGGCCGGGCAGAAATCGCGGAGGAAAACGGTTCCTCTTGCGGTCTCCAGCATGTGAAACCGCGATGGAACATCGTGCCCATTGGGATGCAGGAGGTCAAATAGACTTGTGAGTGGCGTCGAGGCACGATACGATGAGAGGGGAAACGCTTGGCGAATGGCTGAAGGAAGCAGCAAGCGCCGTACCAGCGCAACCGTGTCCCGATTACAGACATACATTACATCGCTTTGCGGTAGAGTGGGTATGCTGTCAGGAGCATCATCAAAGGTGATCGGAAACTGCGCATTTCTCTTCGCTTCCTCTGAAGCGGACGCGCTCTCCTGGTATCGACTGGCTTCCCAGACAGTTTGCCAGCGCCTGACCCACACATCAGGAAGAAGTGGCGGAACGAGTTGCTGAGACATTTCTGCCCAGAGCATGCTCCAGGCTCTGGGCACCACACGATACAGGTCATATCCTCCACCTCCTACAGCAACCCAGCGGCCACTACAATAGGTATGAGCCAATTGATGCGCGAGTCGCGCTTGTTCCCTCAGGCCACGCATACTTAACTGCAAATGGGATAAGGGATCCCAGGCATGAGTATCGCATCCATGCATACTCACCAGAAGATCAGGGGCAAAGGACGCGAGTAGTGGGGCAAGGGCCATATTCATGACCTCAATATAAGAATCATCGTCCGTGAATGGCTCCAGGGGAATATTGACGGCATAGCCATACCCACTTCCACGTCCTACTTCAAGGACATCGCCTGTCCCTGGGAACAAGTAGCGTCCCGTTTCATGCAGCGAAATGGTCATGATACGAGGTTCGTCATAAAACGCGTTTTGCACGCCATCTCCATGGTGCGCATCAAAATCGATATACGCAATCTTGGCTTCACAGGCCTGGAGTATATGAGCGAGTCCCACAGCGAGATCATTATAAACACAAAAACCCGAGGCGTGGTCGGCCTGCGCATGATGCCAACCACCAGCTGGGTAAAATACATGGTGCGGCCTCTCTCCTGTGAATTGCCCCTCTTGAGGCAGCCCCATCACCGAACGTAGCGCGGTCAATGTTCCCCCGGTGATCATGGCAGCAGCCTCATGCATTCCTGGAAAGACTCGAGTATCACCATGAGCAAACCCGTAGCGCTCTGCTAGTTGGCAACGCCCCTCTTGTCCTTGTGCATCGGTTGCTGGCTTGCTGAGATATTGCACAGCCTCAATATAGGCAAGGGAATGAATGAGTTGAAGTTCTTCGAGAGAAGCTGCTCGTGCTGCAATTTTCTTCCCCTGACATTTGGGGTCCCAGAGGCAGCTTGTTTCTAGTAACTCGATGAACGCTTGTAACCGTTGCGATTGCATGGGATGGTAAGGGCCGAAATCATACTGCAACTCGTCTGGCTCAAAGAGTAAATATGCGTGGTGGTCGTCTGGTGGATGTGCCATACGTTTATGCTCCTCCTCTTGTGATCGCATCAAAGGGATGAATATCCTCCTGAGCCAGACGGCAGAGAAACGGGCCTGGGTTGATCGTGCACAGGCGTAAGGATGCGCAACGGGTGGTCTGCACCGAGGTTGAAGTGATCAGTATGTTTTGCACTCCAATATGCAACTCATCTGCAATGAGCAGTGCCTTTGCCAGAGTTGCCATATGCTGCTCGGTCAGCGGGATATCTACTTGGGTGCCGGGTTCAAAAGCACCCAATAGACGCGCCAGCGCCAGAAGAAGGTCGCTTCGCGTTAAGAGCCCCACCAGGAGATCCTGAGTCTCGTATTCGCCCTGACCTGGTTCAAGAACAGGTGCGCAATTGAGCCCGCGTTCGACCAGCGATTGTGCGGCGGTAGTGAGAGAGGTTGTTGGTGCCATAGTGAGGAGCGTTGGTGAGAGGATCTCAATGATTTTTTGTTCTTGCCAGGGACGGGCAAGAGGATGCTGCTGTTCCTCCTGCCGCGTAAGCGCTATTGCCTTTTCAATCTCAGCCGATGTCAGAAGACCTTTATAGATGAGAGCAGGTCGTGTCTTCGTGGAATATCGCTTGTGTTCTGTGTATCCTCTGATGACCACTGGTAGATGATGGAACTGGTGTTGTCGAAGCACATAAACAGCATGACTCAACGTGTCATCGGGCTCCACCGTCACAAGATCGGTTGTCATTACCTCGCGTACGATCATGGCGTTCCCCTCGCTTTCTTCGACTGCAGGCGAGAGAGGAAAGTGGTATCTTCACCCAAAAGTGGAGGGACTTTATACAATCTCGGAGGCGTCGCAGAGAGGCGCAGTGGTGAACCCAACAGGCGTGTGCTTCCAGCAGTAGGATGATCACACTCCCAGATAAAATCCCGATACTCGATTTGTGGATCATGCAAGGCCTCACTGACCGTTTGTATAGGAGCACATGGAATGCCAGCACACCGCAAATCGTTGAGCCACACTGCAGTCTCCCGCTGGGAAAAATGATCCTGTAGCAGAGGGAGTAACAGATCGCGGTTGCGAACACGCTGTGCATTTGTCGAGAAATGGGGGTCTAGAGCTAAATCGTCTTGCTGGAGAAGGCGGCAAAGGCGCGCGTAGAGCTTATCATTTCCGCATGCAACAACAATGTGCCCATCGCGAGTGACGAATGATTGATAGGGTACTATTGTTGGATGTGCATTGCCATAGCGCCTAGCTTCTTCACCAGTAAGTAGACAGCTGGCAGCAACATTTTCAAGCAATGAGAGTGCGGCCTCCTGAAGAGAAATATCAATTGCTTGCCCCTGACCTGTCTTATCACGGACACGTAGAGCTGCCATAATTGATAGGCAGGCGAACAGGCCAGCCGTGCTATCCGTGATGGGGCTACCAACCTGCACAGGGGGTCCCTCCACCTCCCCAGTAATCGACATGAGTCCTGACTCTGCTTGCGCGATCAGATCATAGCCAGGTGCGCAGGAACGGGGGCCTTCCTGTCCATACCCACTAATTGAACAATAGATCAAACCAGGATTGATCTGTTTCAAATCCTCATATCCCAGCCCCTTTTTCGCTAACGTACCAGGGCGAAAATTCTCGACAAGCACTGTTGCCTGGCAAACAAGGTCAAGCAGACACGCTTTCCCCTCTGGTTCATTAAAGTCAAGCATCACACTCAACTTATTCCGGTTTAATCCCAGGTAATACGCGCTTTCGCCTCCCACAGAGGGAGGAGCAAAACGTCGCGTATCGTCTCCTGTCTCTGGACGTTCCACTTTAATAACAGTTGCCCCTAGATCACCTAAAATCATGGTGCAATACGGGCCGGCCAGCACATGTGAAAGATCAACTATGACCACGTCGGAGAAAGCAGCATCCATCATAACCGTGTCCCTCATTAGCAGTCACCCAAAGCAAAGGCAACTCAGACAATGGTACGTCTGGCGTCTCCTTCCATTGTAGCTCTCCAACTATTCTTCTGTTTGCTTTCTCTGCAGATTATCCACATATCGTTGCCTCATTACACCCACCATAGTATTAGGAATAATGAGCATCTTCACCTTCAATGTTGGAAGACTGTAGGACAAGAAAAAGTAATGCAACAAAAGAAACGCCCTTACTCTTTTCAGAAGATAGAGGCTTCATGGCTAAATCATTGTTATTCATTTGAGAGATCTATCAGATATGATGTGGCTGGTATATTCCATAGACAGAGACAATATTTGAGACAAACAAGCCAACAATTGGAAGAGGAAGTAGGGATTTCTTATGAAGAAAATGAACGATTTTCAACGCACACTCATAATGTGCATCATCTCACACGGATGGTATTGTGAATAGTTTGAGACACCAACTGACCATTATGGGTAAAAAAAGTGCAGCAAGTTTTTTGTACGGAGATTCACAAGCACTTTGGGCTACCCATTCTCTATACTCAACGTCTATCAAGTTGCGTCTCCTTCTGCTACGAGGTTCGTTTGGCGGTCCGAATCCCCATTCGCGATCGTATTATCTGTTGAAATGGTAGCGGAAGAGAGCGTTTGCCAAGCATCTGTTTTCTACACCTTGTCTCTTGATGTAGTTCCTGATAGATTTAACCCAACCAAATGTCCTCCTGGTTTCACTCTGTTTATCTCGTTCTTTGGGGTCTTCCGGGAACAATGAAGACCTGGCTCTGCCGAAGGAGCAGGCCGAGTGGTCCACCATGTTCTTCTACTGACCCCTCTTCACACACATTATTGGTCACATCAACTCGTCTATTGGTATGATCATGCCGATGATCATCTCCCCAACAGGTGGCTCATCGGTGGCGCGTCCATCGGCTGGTGCGCTCATCTATATGTTCTTCATGGTCCAGAAGCGCCAGATCATCAGGAAGGCGATGCCCACCTGGGCGCGCCGGTCGTAGTTACCAAGGCTTTGGCTCCTGTTCCCTAGGGGACCTTGTCATGGCTTTGGTGACTATGACCGGGTGGGCCATATGTGAAAGAACCAGATGAGAGGAAACATGACAGAAGCCATAATGCTCATGTCTTTCCAATGAACAACTCTACAGTTTATGCATAGAGTAATCGCTACTAAGCCCTTCAGACAGCTTACGTAGCGCCAGACCATGTTCTATCGCGGAACGAATTTCCTGGTGATGGATTTGTCCTCCCAGGAAGCCGATATACGCGAAGAGAGCTGTATTCAGTAACAGTACAATCAATACTGAGATTAGTAGGAGGCGCGGGAGCTTGGGGCGTTTGCTGTAGAAAACTGCTCCTCCCAGAGCAATCACACCTGTGATGAACATCAAGCCCAGGCCTATGCGAGCCACATTGGCATGCAGGTGAATCATCTGTTCAGAAATACCTGGAAGTCCTTGCACAGCAGCCTCCGCCTTGTCACCTGTCGCGTAGGCTACTGCTGCCAGTAGCGCGATAACAACGAGGAACCAGAGTGAGACCTTCTGCATCAAGGTACTACGGAAAACGAGAGCAATAATGAATAGTGCCGTTATAAAGAGTGAACCTAGAATTGGGAAGTGATTCACGAGAAGGTGCACGTGAGCGAGTGTCATATGTACGTAGTCCTCATTACATTTAAGCATGTCTATTTGATAAAGAAACTCAACTTGATTATCCTCACCCAACATTAAAGCATGATGAGAGGTATTATGATGGACCTATAGAACGAGACCAAAACAAGAGGCTGGGGAAGATATAATCAGAACATGAACACCAAAAGACAACATACCGCCAGCTTTAAAGCGCAAGTGGTCCAGGAGTTATTGAAAGAGGAGAAAACGATAGCCCAGATAGCCGCAGAATATGAGGTGCATCCGACGCAACTGAGGCGATGGAAAGCAATCGTGGTGGAAGGAATGGCCGGCCTCTTTGAGGAAAAAGACGGGAAAGCAGCCATGCGGGCCGAATATGAAGAGCGCCTCAACGATCTGTATGGAGAAATTGGGAGGTTAACAACCCAACGCAACTGGTTGAAAAAAAATCTGGCATTCCACGTGAGCCGAGATGAACGGTTACGCTTGATCGAACGAGAAAGTGAAGAGCTTTCAGTGCGGGTGCAGGCGGACGTATTGAGCGTGAATCGGTCAACGATCTACTCCCAACCACAGCCGCCTTCGCGAGAAGAAGTCCGATTGAAGCACCGCATTGATGAGATCTACACGCAATGCCCGTTCTATGGGTCACGCAAGATCACAGAGCAGTTACGGCTGGATGGCTGGCTGGTCAATCGGAAAGCGGTTCAGCGTCATATGTGCGAGATGGTGATCGAAGGCATCAGTCCCGGTCCCAATCTCTGGAAACGCACCCGAAAGGAGGAGATTTTTCCCTACCTCTTGCGTCATACGACCAGTCAATATCCCAATCATATGTGGGGTTGGATATTACCTACATTCGCTTGAGAACGAGTTGGATGTATTTGGTGGCCATCATCGACTGGTACTCTCGCTACGTGGTGAGCTGGGAAGTGGATCAGACATTGGAGTTACCTTTTGTCCTGATCGCGCTCGAACGGGCTTTGGCGCAGGCGATCCCGACGATTTGCAATAGTGACCAGGGGAGCCATTTTACCAGCCCACAGTACCAACAGGTGCTCTTGGCAGCAGGAGTACAAATCAGCATGGATGGAAAAGGGCGGGCATTGGATAACATTTTTACAGAGCAACTGTGGAGAACGGTGAAATATGAAGAAGCATACCTGCATGACTATGGCTCGCCCAAAGAAGCGAGACTACAATTGCGCAACTACTTCCAGTCTTACAATCATCATCGTCTTCACCAAGCGCTTGATTACCGTCTACCCGCATCAGTCTACTTTGTCCTCAAAGCACAGGAGCAGGGTCGGCTTCGCACAGGACGTCAAAAGAGGTCTCCGTAAAAACGCGATATGGCTCAGTATGATGGAGGAAAGAGCTCCTTTCGAGCAGGTTTCTCTTCCCTTTCCCAACACTCAGTTGGAAGGAGGTTGTGTCTCTTTGCTGGCACACTTTTTTGGACTTGACAAGATCCTCCCTTGAAAAAGGAAACCTCTGAGAGAAGGTACGCAGAGCACAAAATCCCTGGAGCCGACTGGCACGCCATGTCGTCGGCTTGCTTTGAGCTCGACTTTGTATCTTTGTTCAAGTGAAGCTACTGGGGAAGTTGGCTCTCAATTCACCTCATAGCCGAGCTTCTCTCACCGGCGAACGAGTCGCTTCTGGACCGCTTGCCGGTCCCATGCATCAAAGTAATTGCCTCCTCATTCTTCATAGTCCTCGTCTTCTGAGAGGATGTGATAGATTATCACCAGGAGCGTGTGCCCAATGGCAATTGTTGCCTTCTTGCCCCCTCGACGAACGACCAGTCGCTGATATTGGGCAGAGAGGTAAGAATCCTTACTGTGGATGGCAGCATGAGCTGCCTCCACCAGAGCAGAACGGAGCCAGGGGCTGCCTTTGCGCGTCTTTGCGTTCAAACGTTTGCCCCCACTCTCATTGTTGCCCGGGCATATTCCTGCCCATGAAGCCAGGTGCCGCGCATCAGGAAAACGACTCATATCCGATCCAATCTCGGCCAGGATGATTTCTGCCAGACGTCGCTTGATGCCTGGAATCGTCGAGAGTCGCTGAATCTGGTGCTCGTACGGACGTAAGTGCTCAGCAATTTCCGTGTTCAAGCGCTCGATGGCTTCATCAAGCATGTCAATGTCAGTGAGTTGCTCCCCGATCAGAAAGCAATGATGCGGTTTGAGCTGCACGCACAGGGCTTGTGCAAGTAGTTCGCGTTTGGTCCGCATTCTTCCCCGTGCCAGTTCGGCTAAGACGCTTGGATCGGCTTCTCCAGCCAGCAAGGCGGCCAGCATATCGCGCGCCGATCTACCCATAACATCACTGGCGACCGAAGCGAGCTTGATGTTAGCCTCTTCTAACGTCTTCTGCAAGCGGTTGATCAGACGCGTGCGTTCCGAGAGTCGAGACTCATGCGGTACCGGGTCAGTTCGCGTACCTCTCGTTGGGGTGCGGGAGGGATAAAACTGGGGTTGAGGAGCCCATATTGTAGCAAATCGGCGATCCATTCTGCGTCTTTGAGATCGGTCTTTCGTCCTGGCACCGTCTTCAAGTGCTGAGCATTGACCACGAGCACTTCTAGATGACCTTCCAGCACATTCCAGCACATTGAAGATTGGTTTCCAGTAATTTGCCGTACTTTCCATGGCGACATGCGTCACCTCCAGATCGTTGAGCCATTGGCGTCATCGAAGCAAGTCTGGCATCATAGTACCGAACGTTTGCCGCTCCTTGTACCGCCGGCCTGATGAATCAAGAATGCTGGCGCACACAACGACCGTTCTCTTGTGGACATCGAGCCCCGCGCATCTCTCATACACAACATTCATGCATCACCTCCAGAGAGAAATGGGCGGGTGACGGGATGCCCAAGCGAGACAAATTCTCCCTTGCGTGCTTCACCGAGACGGCGAGCGACAGACGGTGGTGCTTGGGGGCATCCTAGATCACACTGTTGGTCCGGCTCGCAGCACGAGTATCAAACCGATCTTTGGCGTTACCCGCCCTGCTAGTAGTCTACCCTTTTTCATGCGCGGTGGTGCGCCAGGAGGCATGACCCACTGTTGGCGAAATCTAGAATCGTGTGAGAAACTGAAGAGATCCATCAATCAGGAAGAAAGTATTTGAGCAGTGTAAAAGGAGGAAAGGCGTATCTCTCAAACCTGAACCATTGCCCTCGATCCCCGAACCAAAGGCTCACTTGGCACGCACAGTCTGCCCAAAGGGTGGCTTATGCATCTGGATGGGAGACGAACTGAGCGCCGTCTTTTGCGATGATCCCTTTTCCTCATTCTTTCCGCGCCGTGGACAGCCAGCCAAAGCCCCGTGGAGACTAGCATTCGTCACGGTGCTGCAATTTGTGGAGGGACTTTCAGATCGGCAAGCCGCTGAGGCCGTCCGAACGCGGATCGATTGGAAATACGCCCTGCGTTTAGAACTAGAGGGAGGGGCCACTATACTGAAACAGACCGCATCATTTCTGCTCCAAGCAAGAGCGGTTCTAGTTGTAGATGCCCAGGTAAAATCCATTTATCTCTCTGATTATTCTGCAACCAAGCCAGCTTTCCATACCTTTCTCAATAGTCATAAGCCCGCTCTTTGGGCAGTCATTGATCAAAGGCCCCAGCCCCAACAAACACCTGCTCCTATCGGATAGTGGAGGAAGGTGGGCAATCTCTGGGAATACAAATGCTCATGGCTTCGCACTAGATTGTCGGGATAGGTATATGAGAGCGTGGATGAGCCCCATAGACATCATCCCATCTTCATTGAGATACTACATCAAGAAGAAAATGATAACTCAGTCATGTTTAATGCCTTTATGAGATAGCTTGCGATCCACCTTCGCAAGAGCTCTTTTCTCTCCAGGAGCTCGATGCCACCAAGCATATCATACTTCCCACAGAGGGCCTTTGGCCCTCTGTGGGAAACTTCTCCATTTCATCTGGAATATCAGGCAAGTAGTATTCGGTCCCACTGAACAGCTGCACGCTGGAGCACTTCTCCTCTAGACTTACTTTGGTCTTGCGCTCCATGCATTGAAGCAACCGGAATATGTGCATGAACAACGAGTAGAGGAGATCGTGCTGCATCGAGAACGTGTTCGGTAATACTCCCATAGTGCAAACGTTGCAGCCCAGTTCGCCCATGGGTCGTCATGGCAAAAATGTCATTTCCTGCCTGACCACATTCATCTTTTCGGGACGTACCAATATCAACAATCCTTTGCCAGATCTCATTTGCTCGCCGATAGGTCGAAAATGAGGAGGTAACAGAAAGCGCATAGGTCGCCAGATCACCAGTACGGAAGCGTTCTTCGACAGAAGCAAGATACGCTGCGGCCTTGGCTCGCGCGAGCGCGTCATGTTGAACATGACGCTCCGCATCCTCCTTATCATGGAGGATGCTTTGCCCAATGACACAGAGCAGATGCACTCGCCCCTGTTGAGGACTCGCAAGAGCAACAGCGAGTTGTGTTGCTGGTACAAGTGCCTCCTCAGCAAAAGAAGACCCATCGAGTGTTACGACGAGACGAGGAGCAGGCACCTGTCTCTCAGCTTGTAGCATCACAGTAGATGCACCATCACGGATCACAAGCACTGGAACAATGCTATGACGAGCCACATGCTGCGCCACGCTGCCGAAGAAAAAACGTGCAACTCTTGTATAGCCGTGACTGCGCATAACAACGAGATCTATAAGCTGCTCTCGCGCCACATGGACAATCACCTCTCCTGGAATACCAATCTTCGCGTCGAGCATTATGGGAATGTCTTCCAGATGTGTCTTGGCAACGATATGTTCCAGATATGCCTGAGCACCTTCAAGAAAGGATCGCCGAATTTGTTCAGCCATATAGCCAGGAACACTGGGATAGAGACTTATATAGACACGCTCTGAAGGGATGACACGCAGCAGAAGCAAAGATGCGCCTGTCGAACGAGCCAGTTGGGCTGCTAGAGGAAGTGCTTCTTCAGCGCGTTCAGAGCCATCAAGTGGGACAAGAATATGATGAAACATAGATGTGTTCCTTTCTCGACACGGGACATCACTCAATCAGCGTGCCGCATCTACCGAAGAAAGACAATGGTCCGTTTCGCTGCTTCCAGGACGGTGCCACTGCGACAACATTACACGTCACTCGCCGTCCCATGAAGAGCGCGAAGTCCTGCTCTTTCAGCTTGTTGCCGTAAGTATGTATGGATTCGATATGCGACCTCTCTCCCCTGCACAAGAGCTTCGTGTAGCGATGTCATATTCGACACCACATCGCCTGCGGCAAAAACATTTGGCAGAAAGGTCATATATGCGCCTACAAGCTGAAGCTCTGGGCCATAGGAACCCGAGGTAATGAATGTAGAAGGAAGGAAAGACATGTCGGGAATCTCATCAATTGCTACCACAACGGCATCTGCAGGATAGAGACAACCACATCCAGGAACAAAGGTGAGATGGCGTTCTTGTGGGGGTGAAGCCCATCGTATCTGTCGACAACGCACGCCACATACATACATATCCTCAGTCCCAAGAAAGCTGATTGGCATTGTAAAAGGATGAAGATAGAGAGCTCCTTTTCGTAAAGAGGACACGCGTTCCCATACCTGAAGAGGAAGATCCGACAAGGAACCTGGAAAGAAGATGCGAACTGTGCGTGCCCCAGCCTCCAGAGCCACAAAGGCAGCGTCAAAGGTCGTTCGACTCCCGCCGAGGATAGTCACATTGCCCTGGAGCGCCTTTGGGGAGACAGGTTCCTGCGCGCACAGCACATCGTGTGCGGAGAATATTCCTTTCAATGCGTTCTCGCCACGGATACCGCCACTGAGGCTGTGTTGCGCGCCAATGGCCAGTAAGATAGCATCATACCTCGCGACAATCGCCTCAAACGCGTCCTCATTCGCAACTTTCGCTCGCAAACGAACCTCAATACCGGGCCGAAGCAGCAGCTCCACCAAGTGTTTGCTTGCCTCTGAAGGGAAGCCAAATGAAGGAGTTGCCACAGTCAACATACCTCCTACTTCAGAACGAGCCTCGAAAAGCGTCACATGGCGGTAGCCCAATTGGGAAAGAATATTTGCCGCGTTGAGCCCGACTGGTCCTGAGCCAATGATGGCAACGTGCTCTTCATACATGCCGCACATCTCATGAAGGTGAGGAATGAACACTGCTTGGTCAAGCAAGAGATCGCTTGTCTCAAAATGAAATGGATACAACCGATCGATCTTCGTCTCTGTACCGCAAATCATACCATAGCCCCTTTTCAGTCAACACATCTCCAGCACTTCTAGGCATGTTGTTTATCTTTATTCTTACCGATCATCACGCCCGTAAACGGTTTAGCAAATGAGATGTGTGGATGGCTTATGAATACTACTCACTACATTCAACTATAGAACACAGCCCACACGTCATCTTCACAAAAACTAGGCCTCGTCTCACAGTAAGATCACAACACCACCTCCCTGGAAGCATCATCCCCAATGGGTGCAAGTAAACATGTGATAAGGACTTGTTGTATATTTTTCGCAGCAATGCACCAGCACAAGAGCATATTCCCGCCACACATGACATCCCCGAACTGAGCGGGCTCCTCAGCCATCTTCCTCAAGGATATTAGCCCTGGTATAACTCTCTATCTATCTTGAGAAACCCCACCTTTAAGCGTGAAGAGTCGTCACCAGATTCTGTGATATTCTCGTGATGCATCAAATCCCTTTTGTGATGAGATTGCAAGATAAAAGAAGTATGTTAGAGAGAGAAAGAAAAAGGAAGAAGTCTTGAAAGGAGTGATGCTTTTGTTCAGGGAGTGTAACAACCAGCGGATAGTAAACAGGATGATATTCTTTTGTGAGAGTCAACCCTATGACCTCTAACGAGCAGGGCTGAATGAAACAGCGTTCTTTGTACAATCCGAGGTTTCGCTATTCTCAGTCACACTCCTGACACTTTCTAAAAAATGATCGCGAGATAGATGATAGAGCGACAACACAACAAAATAGGAAGGACCAAGACAGAGCGTTCTGGCAAAAGTGCAGAACGCCCTGTCTTGTTTCTCATGAGAAGAATAGCTTGTGAAGGTTTTGTGAAATAGGGCTAGTGATTCGTTACTGCGCTGTGATTTAAGATATGTATATTAAAAGTAATAAAATCCACCGTAGAACAAAAAGATTGATAAGAGAATGAACATATAGCAGAGGAAGAGGTGACATATGTTTCGCCACATTCTTGTTCCCCTCGATGGATCAGACATCGCGGAAAAAGCCATTCCATTTGCAACCCATTTAGCACGCACAGCAGGAAGTGGTCTTGTGTTTGTGCGAGTGATTCATGCGCCTACACGTGATGACTCGTATGGAGCGGAGGCAGTGATTGGTCTGAATCCAACCGCCTTGGAGACGCAATTCGCTCACTCGAATCATTATCTCGAAACTATTCTCTCTACGTATAAACATGATTTGGAAGGTCTTCATGTAGAAATGGACACAGAAATAGGAGCCACAACGTCTACCATCGTGTCCGCTACCCGCTTGGAACAGGCCGATATGATCATCCTGTGCAGTCATGGTGATACGGGGTTAACACGCAGGATAGTCAGAAGTGTGTCTCAACAGCTCGTCCGTCACAGCCCTGTACCTGTCCTGGTGCTCAATGCCCACGGTATGATTCCAGAAATAAAGGAAGCTCAGCCCTGGCGAATTATCGTACCACTCGATGGATCCGCGCTCGCAGAGAGCGTTTTAGGGCCAGCTCTTCAATTTGCATCAAGCCTGGATGCTCTGGAAACCTTAGAATTGCATCTTCTGCGTATTGTCGCCCCACCTTCAATAGAGGGAAGCACACAAAACTTTCCACACCTTGATGATAAAGCGATGCAGGTCCGTGCAATGCTAGATGCGGAAGCCTATCTGCTCTCTATCACCACGCGCTTGAGAAAAGAGAATTCTGCTTTAGGCAATTTGCGTATCACAACTTCCGTTGTAAGTAGCCCAGCAATCGCGGAGACTATTGTGCACCATGCGAAGCAAGCACAGGAGATGACAGGAAATAGAGGAACAGATCTGATCGCGATGGCAACACATGGAAGAAGCGGTCTACTCCACATGATCATGGGTAGCGTCGCGGAACACGTCCTGAGCGCGACAACCTGTCCTGTGCTGGTCACGCACCCAGTGAAGAGCGCTGATAAAGAGCATCAAATACAGATTCTGCCCCATCTCCAATAATGTGCAGTAGATAGTGACATGGACGTTGAGCTTGCCTTGTCAGGCAAGCTCAACGCTGTTTCCTCTCGTGGGGCTGATTAGGCATCCCGCAGCAATTACTCGCCTTTGCTCTGGAGTTAGATACGTTGGAAGATACGCTCTTATGTGCGATTGGACTTTCCTGGCACTGGGACTTCGAAGGGCTGAACACGACTCCTCGCCGCTATCGGCAAATGCTTGCTCGCCTCTTCTCCACACAAGACTTTATTGAATTTGACACAACCGAACCAAATATCATGATGGAGCCAACAAATGTTCTGTTAGTACGTATTGGCAAAAGGGTTGCTCCTCGTCAAGTAGAGAAATTCCGTCGTGTTATTCAGCGTTCCCCTGCTCTATGCATGTAGGGCTTCATGATTAAAGCGCACTCAGCACCATATGGAGCCTATGATCGCTGTGCTCCAGCTAGCGAACAAGGTCTCACCGCTGTGTCTAATACAGCGGTGAGACCTTGTTCGCTGAGAGATTGCCCTGGACAACTTTGCGCAAAACAATTTATTGGTTAGGACACCTTCTGCACTATCCAACAGCAATTAATGTTGGTCGTGGTTGATCAATAGGCGTGCGTAGAGTCGGAGTATGTTTCTTGAGAAGGATACGGAAAGCAGGCTTGACCGCAGAGCATTCAGGAAGGTAGATGGAACACTCCTGAGCATCCAAAACCAAGGCAGCCTTTGCCATGAGCAATGATGGTGCAAACCGTTCCAGGAATGCGATCATTTCTTCTACACCGCATCCCTCTTCCTTAACCTTGAGCGAGCCAACGATGGATTCGTTGGTATATACGCTCTGATGAGGATGCCGACTCTCAACTGCAAGAAGACAAACCTGTAAACAATCATTGAGCGTCATCTCATACCTTCCTTACCTCAAAGATCCACTAAGTAAATGCTGGTGAAGGAATATATGTAGTAGGGACAAACATCTGGATCGGTGAAGCATCAGTGATAGCACAATGAACCATTTGTGCGAATTCTTGAGCACAGGGGGCGCAGAAGTACCCACCCTGATTATGATGTTTTCCCCCTATCACCGTCCATTGATGTTCTGCTAGCTTCCCACACCATTCGCAGTGCCGTCCTCGCGGAACCAGATCAGACACGATAGAGCATTGCAATTCATTCATCTTCATGACGAATACCTGCCCTTCTCTTCCAAATTGGATTCTTCTTGCCTTGCAATTCTGTCTCTACTTATGAAATACACCATATAAATCACGGATAGCTCTCATCATAATTGCGTGATCTCACAAAGACATAACAGCATCTTGGTACAAGGTTCTCCCCTTTCTAGAAACTCGTATTCAACTGAAGCAAATATACCGAATTTGAGGGGCAAGATCACACCATTTTCCTGTTCCATCCACCCCAAAGCGCGCTAAGCAAAAGCTAAGCAAAAGCTAAGCCGGTTATTCACTTCCCCCATTGAAATCTTGCTTATACTAGTAATATCACCTACACGTTTACGCTACACTGTTTTGTGGGTATCCTGACTTGTGCTCATGCGTGAAACACTGAGACGTTTGCGAAACACCCAATATGTCCAGATCTGATACCCAAGAACAATTGGCACAATGGTCAGCGCAATCCAACTCATCACTGTCAGGGTATAGGGACTGGAAGAAGCGGTATAAATGGTCAGATCCCAGGCGTGATTCAAGGTAGAAATCATCACCCGTGGGAAGAGACCCAGAAAGATGGTCAGCGTCGATAGGATAATGGTCAGCCCAGTCATAAAGAAAGCCCAACCGCTTCGACGATGATACACGAACCAGCCACTAGCAAGCAGTGCAGCTCCTGCCCCCAGAGGTGCTACCCCTGGATCAATCCCTAGGCGTACAAATACGTCTGTCTCAAAGTAGCCTATGATGACAAACGCGAAGACCAGCAGCGTCGCTGGAAGCCAAAGCCGTCTGGCTGCTTCATGTGCTTTGTGCTGAAAAGGCTCTTCAATACGTAGGCTCAGAAAGATCGCTCCATGTAAGACAAACAGCCCAACAAATGCTAATCCACCAACAAGCGCATAGGGATTCAGCAGATTCCAGAAACCGCCTACATAATTCATATGTGCATCAATAGGCACGCCCTCAATGATATTGGTAATGGCGACGCCCCACAGGAAGCCCGGCAGGAGGCTACCAGCAAAGAGCATCCAGTCCCAGAAGCTGCGCCAACCTGGCCTTGTATCGCGATTACGAAACTCAATGGCGACTCCACGCACAATCAATGCAACCAGCAAGAGGAGCAGAGCTGGATAAAACCCGCTGAAGAGGGTCGCGTACCAATTCGGGAAGGCAGCAAACATCGCACCTCCCGCGGTAATCATCCATACTTCGTTACCATCCCAAAAGGGGCCGATGGCATGGATCATCACACGCCGCTCAGCTTCGTTCTTGCCAACAAACGGGAGTAAGACGCCAACCCCAAAGTCAAATCCTTCAAGAAAGAAGAAGCCAGTAAACAAAATGGTAATCAGGATAAACCAGAGCGTATTCAGGTCCATGATTAGTATTCTCCTAACAAGAGTGCTTCGCCTGTATCGACATGCTCATCCTCAGTTTCTGTCTGCATCGGATCAGCAACACGCGCGTATTTCAACAACAGATAGCCATCTGCCATGGCAAGGGCACCATAGAGCAGGGTATATGTAACGAGGGAAAGGAGGACTGTAGGTGCGGTAACAGTAGGTGAAACTGCCTGTGCGGTTTTGAGCAGACCAAAGACAATCCATGGCTGACGTCCTATTTCGGTCATGATCCACCCTGTACTGTTCGCAAGATAGGGAAGTGTCATTGCTGGCAAGAGTAGCCAGAGAAACCAGCGCGCATGGGAGAGGCGCTTGCGAAGCACCAGAAGTAGCGCGATCAGGGAGAGGAGAATCATAACGACTCCTGCACCAACCATCACACGGAAACTCCAGTAGGTGATGGCGACAGGGGGAACATAATCGCCTGGTCCATACTTGGCCTCATAAACAGCCTGTAAATCATTGATCCCTTGAACCTGACCACCAGCCTCATTATAGGCCAGAATACTCAACAGGTCCGGGATACGAATGGCAAAGACATCATCGCGATCTTGCTCATTGCCGATGGTGAAGATGGAAAAGGACGCCGGATCTTCACTCTTCCATAGCGCTTCCGCTGCAGCCATCTTCATAGGTTGCACCTGTACCATATGTTGAGCCTGGGTGTGCCCAACAAGTGCAACAAGGAAACTTCCTAAGAGTGCCGCGATCATCCCAAGCGAGAAAGAACGGCGAAAGAACTCATGGTTGCTCTTTTTTCTTAATAAATGGTAGGCGCTGATACCTAGCACAAAGAATGCGCCTGTGACGACACCACTGAAGAAGACATGTGGGAATTGGACACGGACATTCGGATTGGTCAGGAGCGCGAAGAAATTCGTCATCTCGGCCCGCCCGTGATGAAGTGTATAGCCCACTGGTTCCTGCATAAACGAGTTCGCAATCAGAATCCAAAGTGCAGAGATATTTGAACCAATGACAATCATCCAGGCGCAGATCAGATGCAGGCGTGGAGAGAAACGTTCCCAACCAAAATGCCAGAGGCCAATAAAGGTGGACTCCAGAAAGAACGCGAGGAGTGCTTCAATCGCCAATGGGGCTCCAAAAATATCACCAACAAAGCGCGAGTAATCGGACCAGTTCATGCCGAATTGAAACTCTTGTAAAAGACCTGTGACAACACCCAGCGCGAAGTTGATCAGGAAGAGACGACCCCAAAATTGGGCCATCCGTTTATACATCTCATTGTGACTCATGACATAGGCAGTCTCCATGACGGCAATCAGGAGTGAGAGACCCAGAGTCAAAGGAACAAAGAAAAAGTGATAGACCGTCGTGATACCAAATTGCCAGCGAGAAAGGGCCAAAACATCCATCGTACCAACTTCCTTTCGATCAAAGCATCACCTTCTCCTGGCTCAGAGAGCAGAAATAGGTCCGCCTGATAATCAATCGTATGAAAAGAAGTGTAAGGTGCTCATCTCTCAAAAGAATCTCAGGAGTGTCGGTTTGTTTCACAAATCATTCACAAGGAGAAGCTAGGGCTAAAATCAGTTTTGCATTCTTTAGACAGATGTAGACAAATAAGGATATGTATTGCCCTTGCCAAAGCCGTGCTTTTCTGGTATATTTGTTCTACTTCCGACACAGAAGGGGAAGAACAACAGATGGTCCGTGGGTATCGGGGAGAACTCGATCTCAATAATGCACAAAAGACGCTCTGCCGCAAACATGCCGGAGCCGCTCGCTGGGCGTACAACTTTGGTCTTCGCCGCAAACAGGAAGCCTACAAGGCAGGGCAAAAAACGCCCACCGCCATCGATCTGCATCGCGAGATCAATGCCCTCAAGGCCTCTCAACCTTGGATGTATTCAGTGAGCAAGTGCGCCTTTCAAGAAGGATTGCGCGACCTGGATGCCGCCTTCAAGCACTTCTTTCGCAAGTGCCGCCTCAAAAAAGCAGGCACATGGAAAGGCAAATGTGGCTATCCCCGCTTCAAAAGCCGCAAGAAAGCCATCGGTGGTGCCCGCTTCACTGGGAGCATTCGGGTGTCTGCGGATGCGATCCAGTTGCCTCGTTTGGGGGTGCTCCGACTCAAAGAGCACGGCTATTTCCCTCTGGGCGGCAAGATCAGCAGTGCCACCATCCGTGAGCAAGCTGGCAGATGGTTTGTCTCGATCTGTGTGCATGAGCAAGCAGAGGAAGCGAAAACACTCCAGCCAGCCACAGGCGACGTGATTGGGGTTGATCTTGGCGTGAAAACCCTGGCAACCCTCTCGGATGGACGCACCTTCGAGAATCCCAAGGCACTACGCAAGAAACTCACGGCGTTGAAGCGCCTCTCGCGACGTCATAGCCGTAAGGCCAAAGGATCACGCAATCGGCAGAAAGCCAAGCAACGCCTCTCACGGATGCATGCCCGGATCGCCAACGTACGAAACGATGCCTTGCACCAAGCAACCGCTCAGATCGTGGCGAGAACCAAGCCCGATGCCGAGCGACCGCGTGTGATTGTCCTGGAGGATTTGCACATTGCAGGCATGCTCAAGAACTGCAGGTTGGCTCGCGCCATTGCTGATGTGGGCATGTACGAGTTCAAGCGGCAGATCCTCTACAAAGCCGAACAGGCAGGAGTAAAGCTGCTGCTGGCCTCGCGCTGGGAGCCCTCTTCAAAAACCTGTTCGTGTTGTGGCTGGGTCAATGAGGCGCTCACCCTGTCGGATCGGATCTTTGTCTGTCTGGAGTGTGGAAGCGTGCAGGATCGAGACGCCAACGCCGCGAGGAACTTAGCGGCGTTGGCCTGATGAACACGGCGTACCGCAAGTTCTGCGGGAAGTGACGCCTGTGGAGCAGGGGTAAGACGAGCGAAAGGCTTGCTCTCTGCTGTGAAGCAGGAACCGAATACGAAATGTGGCCTGTCCATGTTTGGGTAAATTTCGGAGAACGGTGCTCTCTCCAACGAGAACAGCAATGACCAAAAAGCAGCGCCTCGCAACGCGCTGCTTTTTGGGTTACGCTTCTTAAGAAGATGGATACTTTCTCAGTGAGATGGAGTGATGAGTGGCAGTGTCAGGAAGAATGTGGACCCTTTCCCCTCTTCAGATTCAAACCAGAGACGGCCTCCATGTTGCTCAACCAGGCTACGACAGAGATAGAGACCCAGACCCGTACCACTGATCCCAGCTGCCTTCGCATTCTCTGCACGCATAAACCTGCCAAAGATCTGGGCTTGCTGGTGTTGAGGGATCCCCATTCCAGTATCCTGCACGCGGATCTCGACCGTTTGGGGTCTCTCCTGGACCTCAATCTGTACAATCACAGGCCCACCTTGTGGGCTATATTTGATGGCATTGGTAAGCAGATTCGTCAGCACTTGCTCAATACGTCGAGGATCAATGGAGATTTCAATTATGCTGCGTTCGGTTCGCAATTCCACATGATGCCGTGACGCAGATTGGCAGAAGCGTTTTACCACACGTTGGACCAGGGAAATCACATTGGTCGGAGCGCGCTGTAAGACCATCTGACCCGCTTGCAGGCGCGTGACGTCAAGAAGATCTTCCGTCAGGTCCGTCAGACGATCGGTTGCCTGCTCGATGTCTTGCAACATCTCCTGCTGCCAGTCAGCAAGTTGAGGTCCATGTCCACGGGCCGTCTGCACCATCATACTACTGGCTGAGGCTTTGAGGATCGCCAGAGGCGTCCGCAATTCATGGGCCGCGATGCCAATAAATTCATCCTTGAGATATTCCGCCTCTTTTAAGGCGCTAACATCCTGATGAAGAACGAGTGCCAACGGTTCCCACTTCTGTGCCTGATCATCCTGCCATTCCGGGGCTTCGACGCTTTGCCAGGAGTCGGAGGTAAGCGGGACGGCATTGACCAGAATCGGGAGTGTTTTCCCCGTTGGTTGGCGAATCACCTCCTGATGTTGGATGACCGTCTCCCCGTGCAGGAGGGCTCGTGTGGTTGCCCAGGTTTCTGGAGAGAACGGCAGACCTTGCTGATCCACAATCGCAATGTGATGCGATGCAAGAAATGCCTGCATCGGCTGCTCAAGGGGCCATGCAGCACCCCAGATCAGCGTCGACGCGTGATTGGCAAGGAGCAGACGTGCATCCTTCCCATGAACGACCGAGATACTACTTGGGAGCAGATCAAGAATGTGCTGGAGAAAGGCTCGTTGGGCGAGAGTGGTCGCGTGGATCTGCAATTGTGCTTGCTCAACGTGTTTGCGCTCGGTGATATCCCTGTTGATTTCTAAAATGGCGGTGATGGTGCCCTGAGGATCGCGAATGAGAACCTGTCGACTCTCGACGACGACGATGCGACCATCTCGACAGGTATGGGAGAGTTCCCCTTCCCAGCGACCTTCTCGTTCAAGCTGATCCTCAATAGCTTTCTGGCTCTGTAAAAAGCGGGTCTGCAAGAGGGTATGCGAGATACGTCCCAGCGCTTCTTGCATCGTCCAGCCGTAGAGCTCTTGTGCTCCCTGGTTCCAGGAGAGAATGCGGCTAATGGGATCACGGACGAAAATGGCATCGCGTGAGAGGTTGATGAGGTCAGCCTGGACGCGGAGACGTTCAGCTTGCTGCAACCGTTCCTGCTCAAGGAGGCGTTGTATGGTCATATCTCGAATCGCGCCAATGACATGCACCGTTTCTTTCACAAGTACCGGACGGAGACTAATATCGACTGGGAATTCGCTCCCATCTTTCCGCCTCCCAAAAAGGTTGAGTCCAACACCCATAGGACGTAGGCGAGGCGCAGCGGTATAGGTGGCTCGATGGGTGACATGGGTTGCTCGGTAACGAGTGGGAAGAAGACTCTCCAGCGATTGGCCGATCACCTCCGCTTGAGGATAGCCAAACAAGCTCAGCATCTGCTCATTGACTCCCACGATGGTACCATCCTGATTGACCACAAGTAGTGAGTCCGGAGAAAGATGCAGCAGGTCTTGTAAGGTTGCCAGTGTGGTCACCTCAAGAACGCCTGCCATGTTCTCTCTTCTCACCTGCGCAGATGCTGCAGCATCATGGTCGTGATGAAACTCATCGGAAGCGTCATGGTTCTGATTCATTCGGGAAGCCTCTTGAAGAGGAAATATATTGTGGGTTTGGTCTCCCACTCATAGGTGACATTTTAGCCAAGTGCCTGTGTTGATGCTGTAAGAGAGACGTTCATCGCTGGTTCGCACGCACGCTCTCTACTGCTTTCTATACTACCATACGACGCTCCATATTCGATAGAGAAAAGAGCGTATTGCAACATACTTCCTATCTTTCTGGCGCATTGTTGCTGATCCCAACCCAAGCACAGTTATGCTCCATTCTCTCAGATGAGTCTCTCGTTGTGATATCGCTGTGATCATTGTGCGATGCATTGTGATCTTGACGTGAGCTTCAGACTCTATACTTATGACTGTCAGAGCGATGAAGATCATCAGACACCACTCAACGGTGAGATAGAGATGCGATCTTCATCGCCTCCTGAAAAAACTAGTTTCGTTCTTATTTTATTGTCCATACAGTTTGTGTTTCTGACAAGGAGAAAACATCATGCATCTCTTCCAAACACTTCAACCACGCACCTCAACTCAGATTCCTGAACCGCCTGTGGCGAAATTTCTCTTCGCCGATACACGCATGGCCTGGCTCTGGCTCATCGTGCGCTTGTATGTTGGTTATGAATGGATCACCGCTGGCATCGAGAAACTGACAGGTCGCTCCATAGCCATTGATTCCTTTGGCGAAATGTCCAAAGGAGGTCCTTGGGTCTTCAGTGGTCATGATGGAACCGCCATTCAGGGCTTTGTGTCAGGAGCGCTGGCTCATGCCACTGGTGCCCATCCAGCGGTGCAGGGCTGGTATGCGTCCTTTCTGCAACATGTCGTTCTCCCCAACGCGAGTGTCTTCGCCTACATGGTCACCTTTGGGGAAGTGCTCATTGGCCTGGGCCTCATCTTTGGCGCATTAACTGGGATAGCAGCCTTCTTTGGGGTCTTCATGAACCTCAACTTCCTGTTGGCTGGGACCGTGAGTATTAACCCAATCATTGGAACTCTGGCACTCTTGCTGGTCCTGGCCTGGCGGGTCGCCGGTTACTACGGTATTGACCGGTACCTGCTTCCGCTACTTGGCACTCCTTGGACGGGTTCTCTTGCTAGCAAGAAGATCCATAGTGACGGGACAGTCACAACCCATGCGTTAAGCTAGTACGGCGCTTATGAGAAGACACACAAAACAGCGAGACCTCGTCTCGAACAGAAAAGGACATCACTTCCGGAAGTGACGCATAGGCGTCAAGTTAAGGAATGACAAAAGGAAACACCTGTGAGAAAATGGAAGTGACCAAACAACCAAATCTCACAGGTGTTTCCTACAATGAAAACAAGTATATCATCCTTACCAGCCGCTTTGCAAACGCTCTTTTTTGAGAGAGCTCCTCAGCTTGCCAAAGAAGAGCATCTTGTGAAAAGGAAGCGATGCTTTGATGCAAGCAGTCTGCTGATAACGCTTGTTCTGGGTTGGCTCACTCACCCGCTAGCAGGACCATCCCAACTGGCACGCTTTGCTCATACTCTGGGAGTCAAAATCAGTAAACAAGCTCTCGATCAACGATTGACTCAACCTACTGCTCGATGGCTTCTTCGCGTTTTGCAAGAAGCCGTTGGCTTGATGATCTTTCCCCCTGTGCTCAGCAAAGGATTGCTGGCTCGTTTTCCCGCAGTCATCTTGGAAGACGCTTCCACGATTGAGCTTCCTGCCCTGCTTGCTCCCCTGTGGAAGGGATGTGGTGGCAATGGGTCCTCGTCATCGCTCAAATTGGGCGTCCGCTATGATCTGCGCAGTGGCCAACTCTTTGGCCCCATCTTGCAGGATGGAAAACGTCATGAAACCACCAATGGCGTTCATGCTCTGCCTCTTGCCTCCAAAGCCCTCTGGATTGCTGATGCTGGCTATTATGCCATCACGTTTTTGCGTTCTCTGCACGCTCAAGGGAGCTTTTTCCTCATGCGGCCTTGTGGCAATCTCGTCGTGAGCACGCCTTTGGGAGAACGATTGGACCTGGCAGCTGTCTTGTCTGCATCACCGCAAAAGGTTGTCGATCTCTGCGTTCGGCTTGGAAGCGTGCCTCGACTCTGGCTTGCAGCACGTTTGATTGCCCTACCTGTCGATCCCCTCACCGCAGCCAAACGCAGAGAACATATCATGGAGCGAGCACGCCAACGAGGACATGCCCCCTCCGCTGTCACCCTTGCCCTGGCTGGCTGGAACCTGCTTGTGACCAATGTTGCGCCTTCGATGCTGACCGCTGAGGAAGCGCTGGTTCTCTACCGGTCCCGTTGGCAAATCGAACTCCTTTTCAAGGTCTGGAAAAGTCATGGACACATTGATGAATGGAAGAGCAAAAACGCCGATCATATTCTCTGTGAGGTCTACGCCAAATTACTTGCGATGCTTGTTGAGCATTGGATGTTGGTGACCATGTGCTTTGATGATCCCCACCGCAGTTGGCAGTTATGTGCTGGGCTTTTGCGTGATCACGTTTCTCTCCTTCGAGATGGCTTATTAGGGCGACTTCCCTTGAAACGGGTTTGCTCTCTTCTTCATCGTATTTTGGCTGATTCTGCCTCCATTCCTGCACGCGCAAACCGCCCCAATACCTCCCGTCAACTTCTTGATGGGAAATACTGGGGCTTAACTTGACGCCTATGCATCACTTCCGGAAGTGACGCCCTTTTCTGTTCGAGGCAGGAAAGACAGAACAACCAGGCGCTCATGCGAAACGCTTTTTTAGGAAGCAGGGATGACTAGCTGGTAGCCAATTCCAACTCTGGTGAGGAGAGTACGTGGATGCGTGGGATCAGGCTCAATTTTGCGGCGCAGCCGGTTAATATTGACTTGTAGCATATGACTTTCACCAACATATTCGTTGCCCCACACATGCTCTAATAACTGATCATGGGTCACAACACGACCAGCATTGTGCGCCAGATAGGCCAGCAGACGATACTCAATCGGGGTGAGAGCCAGCTCGCGTGGTCCCAACCGGACCAGATGTTGGGTGAAATCGATCGTAAGATCGCCAATAGTCGCCGTTGTGCGCATTCCCTGGCTCATCTCGTGTGAGGAGAGGTGTGAGCGACGTAGGACGGCGCGGACACGGGCAAGGAGCTCCTCGACGCTAAAGGGTTTGGTAAGATAGTCATCCGCCCCCAGATCTAAGCCATGGACTTTATCGCGATCTTGCCCCCGTGCCGTAATGATAATGATAGGAACATTGGAAAACTCACGAATACGCTGGCACGCAGTGAAGCCATCCATCTTGGGCATCATGACATCGAGCAACACCAGATCAGGGGCATGGGCCTCCACCAGATGGAGGGCTTGCTCCCCATCACTGGCCGTGAGCACCTCATACTCTTCAAATTCCAGGTTGCGGGCAATCAGACGCAGGAGTTGGGCATCATCATCGGCAGTGACAACAGTGTTTTTTTTCGCGGGCATAGCTTACAATCCTTCTTCTTTCCTATATGGTAACCAGATATGGAATGTGCTACCTTCTCCCACCTCGCTCTCCACCCAGATAACGCCCTGATGCAGCGCAACAATGCGTTGACTGATGGCGAGTCCCAGGCCAAGCCCATTGACGTCTCGGGTGAGGCTCATATCGACACGCCCAAACCTCTCAAATATGCGCTCGTGAGCGTGCTGAGGGATCCCAATCCCCTGATCACGCACACTGATTTCAAGCACAGGAGAGGTCGCGAGGGCATGGGACCAGCCCCACCTGGACGGACGATTCTCTTCCAGCTTGGCCTGACATTCTGCAGGTGGCACCGGGCGTACGACGACCTCAATCGCTCCTCCTTTGGGAGAATAGAGAAGCGCATTATGCAGCACCTGCTCAAGCACCTTCCGCAATCGCTGCTGATCGGCTTCAATGATTGGTTCATGCAACGTGAGCAGGCCAGACTCATCGAGGATTGACAAGGAAAAGGTGCGCTCTTGCGCAGATGCGTGGGGCTCTTGCTCCCAGCGGAGTTTTGCTGCCAGGAGCGACTCTCGTGCAAGTGCAGCTACGTTTACCTGGCTCCAGGACAGCAGCACAGCTCCTGTCTCCAATTCTGACCATTCGAGGAGATGCTGAATGATGTCAGTCAAGCGCGTGCTTGCCTCATCGATGGCAAGAAGGAACTCATGGCGTTCTTCCGGTTGAAGGCGGTATTCATAACGCAGCAAGGTCTCCACATAACCCTTAATAGCTGCCAGTGGGCTTCGCAATTCATGGCTGAGCGTGGCTTGCAGGTCCGCTTGTTGCTCGATCCTCTCTGAGAAGAAGACAGGGTCAGCCTGCGAAGAGGTCCCCTTTGGAAGCGTCAGGAACAGCATCATCAGCACCATGCCCGCCGCTTCTTGTATACAGACAGGCAGAGATGTCGGGCGTGTTGATCGATGGCTCGAACTTCCTTCTTCGTGTGATGGAAGGTCCTTCTCGAAAAAGAGCAGTACCGCATATGGTGGCAAATAGGGAACATGCGCTTCGGCTTCATCGCGGATGGTTGTCTCAAGATTGAATGTGTGTGTCCCTGCAACGGCCTGAGAAGGAGTAGCGATTGGCAGATGATAGAACGAGTATCCTGTACTATCTGATCGAAACTGATCACGTTGCTTTCTGGAATCCTGATGCGCGACGGCTCTTCTCACTTCCTCAATACTGACTGCTTGGGAGGCGAGAAGACACCATTGTTGTGTCTCTGCTGAAGAGGAACGCGGGAACACCGGAAATTGTGCAAAGACAGCATGCGTATGCTGCTCCATTGGCAAGGTGGACATTGGAACAAGGAGCGCACCTTTGGAAGAGGCAAGAATATGCAAGAGAAGCCCAAGGAGGCGGCCGGCGACGCTCGGCGCTTCTGTTTCCTTGGCGGACAGTTGTCTTCCTGCCACGCGAGCCTGCATGATCAGGTCAAGACATGATGGAGTTGATGAACCCTGCTCTTCGTGAAAAGAGCAGCGACATGATGGTTGCTTCTGGGCAGTCACAAGATTTTCCTTTATATAGGATAGGTGCCTCTTTCATTTCCTCATTGTAGCCGAAAAACCGCACAAGCGTCTCTCTCTCGGCCAAAAAAATATCACAAACAGATCACAAAAGAAAGCGCGGAGCAAAATTGTACCTTCTTAGCACGACATTGGGATGTCTGCAATTGCCATCCGCCATCCTCAGCTTCATTGTATCGTTTCCGCATCCTTCCCATGAGCACCTCAAGATGCGGTAGCAGAGGAGGGCGCTGTGATCTTTTCGTGAGAGGAAAGGGACGTTCCGTGATAGGACCGAGAGGGTGATGCCCTACCATAGAGAGAGGGAACCGAGTGTTCTAAAGGAGAAGCCATCAGGCTTTGAAGAAGTGGGTGTGATCAGATGGCACTAAGGAGAGAAGAAGATGTTTAAACAGGTTCTTGTCTCACTTGATGACTCTCACCGAGCAGAATAAGCGCTTCTAGTTATTGTATTGAAATAGCAGCGCTATACGATACTCTTTAGGCTGTGTATAGCGAGGCTTGAAATAGTACAAAAAGTGATTGAGAGAACGAAAGGAATAATATGATGATGCGACAGATCATTGTCCCGCTCGATGGTTCTGCACGTGCGGAGAGCGCATTACCTATTGCCGCCCATATCGCGCGAGCTCATGAGGGAACGCTCTCTCTGATTCGAATTGTTGGGGCATCGGCAGACTATGCCTGGTATGCAGGGGAAATGGCTATGATGCTTCCTGAGGTCATGGAAGCAGAACGGAAAGAGGCCACTGACTACTTGGCCCAAGTCGCCGCCTCACCAGCTTTGCGGCATCTCGACGTCAAGACCAAGGTGATCGAAGGGGAAACCGCACATGAGATCCTGGCTTTTGCTCATACGCAGCAAGCTGACATGATTGTGTTGTGTAGTCATGGAGCGCGGGGACTCAAACGCTGGATGCTCGGAAGTGTCGCACACAAGATCGCGCGCCACAGCTCGGTTCCTGTGCTTATCCTGCGAGAAGGGGAGCGATTGCCTCTCGCTTTGACCGAACAAGCCACAAGAAGCGTCCGGGTCCTGGTCCCACTCGATGGTTCTGCTCTGGCGGAAGAAGCACTCAAACCAGCTATCGCACTCAGCCAGGCGCTTTCTGCGCCCGATAAAGCAGCCATCCATCTCCTCTGTGTTCTGCCTGTGTATGATCTCGCAACGTCTGTGGAGTCCGCACAACTTATCAAGGAGGCACGTACATACCTCAAACAGGTAGAAGATGAACTGCAACAGAAACAAGCCCAGAAGACGACACTGACTGTTACCTCTGCTCTCATACAGGATACAGAGGTCGCTCTTGCCCTGGTCAATTATGGGGAGGAGGCTTCACCCAACATGGAGCATTCGCGCAGATGTGACCTTATCGCGATGGCGACACATGGTCGAGGTGGGTTGAAACGCTGGGTCATGGGGAGCATTGCGGAGCGGGTGCTGGAAAAAACCAAGCTTCCACTGCTGGTGGTGCGCCCGGAAAAGATCGCACGAGGAGATATTGTCCTTGATGGTGCTCATGAGGGGCGGAGCGAGGGAGGTGAAGAGAAGGAACGATGGGAACAATCCCACGTCGGCTTATTGTAAAATAGGTGTACAATTCACCTTCAAAGGATGAAAATAGCGTATATGCCAGCATGAAGAGCGTGCTCAAGAACGAGCCAGCCTTATGCTGGCTTTGTGTTGTAGTCTCCATGCGGCGCACAATGAGGTAAGCATTGGTAGCAGGCACTCGTAGAACGGGTACGTTATTGAGGGAAGATATGCTCTGCGAGTCGATTGCAAGGGATCTGAATGAAGATTGATCTCAATCGCCCAGAGCCGATCCAGATGTGTAGAAACTTCGATTTGAAATAAGATCTCTAAGGCTGATCATCACAAAGGCTTCAAGACACCCTTCTCTTTGAGGCCAAAGAACAACGTCTCTCTGCCACTTTTTCCACTTTAGCTTCTTCATTCCCATATGAAGAGGGTCTCTTTCTGCCTACCAGTTCACATGAGACACTACTTCTGTTACCAATGGGAAAAGAGGGATCGGTTGATGCTTACATATCCCTCTTTTCCCATCATGCTTTTCTAGATCTTGATCCCTAATAGTTCCGACATTGTGCGCAGTCTTTCTAGATCCCAAGCAATGTAGGATCGCATCAGGCGACTCTACCTATGACATCCATGGTAGATATCATTCATTCTGTTTTCATGCATAAAGAGCAGATACGTATCACGCGTAACAGTGGTCATATGGCGACGGATCTCTCCTTCCGTCGTTTCTCAAGCAGATCTCTCATGACAAAACGCATCTGCATATCTGGCCTAATCATCCTTTTTGGCACACACACATTCATCTCTCACATATCTCAGCAAAGAGGACGTTTCCTTGTCGCGTCAAATCGTTGTCGCGTATACTAAGGCTGACGAGAAGGAGTGATTCATACATTCTCTACATCCCTTGTTTGTGTTTTCTGAGAAAGGAGCCCATATGACTTCCCACGTGCTTTTTCTCTGTACGCATAATTCCGCTCGCTCCCAAATGGCCGAAGGTCTACTTCGAGCATTAGGAGGTGAACGCTTCGAGGCACAAAGCGCCGGAACTGAGGCAACCTATGTACGCCCGCTTGCTATTGAAGCGATGGCAGAACTCGGCATTGATATCTCAGCCCAACAATCCAAAACACTCGAACGTTATCTCACTGAACCTTTTGATGAGGTGATTACCGTGTGCGACTCGGCGGCGGAAACGTGCCCCGTCTTTCCTGGAGCCAAGCATCGACGGCACTGGTCATTGCCCGATCCCGCACAAGCTCAAGGGAAACACGACGAGCAACTTGCCGTCTATCGTCAGGTTCGTGATGCGCTTCAAATGCGTATTAAGCAAGAATTACTACAAGCGTCTGCTTCATTGTGAGATCCTTTTTGGGATCTGGTTGTTTCTTGACAATGAGCAGTTTTTTTTATAGACTCTTCATCGTAGATTGACGATAAAAAGCGAGGCCATATGAAGAAACTCCCTGTTGTGGCAGCATCTGAGGATGTTCATGAGGGAAGGCATACCCAGTCAGAACCAACGAGTGAGCAATTGGCTCGCTATTGTAAAGCGCTCGCTCATCCCACACGAGTACAGATCTTGCGCTTCTTACAGACAACCAATGCCTGTATCTGTGGCGATATTGTGCAGATGCTCCCGCTTGCCCAATCGACGGTCAGCCAGCACCTCAAAATCCTGAAAGATGCAGGACTTATTCAGGGAGATATCGATGGGCCACGCACCTGCTATTCGATCAATCACGAAGCCGTCGAACACGTGAAACAGCTCATCATGGAACTGTAGATCTGCATTGGACAACAACTTTTTTTCATCCCATTCATCGCCTATCGTCGATAGGCGATGAATGGGAGATATATTGACACGCCTCATTGAAGAGTGCATTAGGAGCGTTATGAAACGACTCTCATTCCTTGATCGATGGTTAACACTGTGGATCTTCCTCGCCATGCTCATTGGGGTCGGCATTGGCTATTTTGTCCCTGGCACGGAAGGATTTATCAACCGTTTCCAGGTGGGTACCACCAACATCCCCATTGCAATTGGCCTGATTCTGATGATGTATCCACCTTTGGCAAAGGTGAAATATGAGGAGTTGGGCGACGTCTTCCGCAATTGGAAGATCCTCACGCTATCTCTCGTCCAGAACTGGATTATTGGCCCCGTGCTCATGTTCGCATTAGCGCTGCTCTTCCTCCATAATTCCCCTGAATATATGATGGGCTTGATCATGATTGGCCTAGCTCGCTGTATTGCGATGGTCATCGTGTGGAACGAACTGGCAAAAGGCAATAGCGAATATGCTGCTGGACTTGTAGCCTTAAATAGTATTTTCCAGGTTCTCTTTTATAGCGTCTATGCCTGGATCTTTCTCACGATCTTACCACCACTCTTTGGCGTGACAGGAAGCGCGGTTCACATCAGCATTGGGGACATCGCCTTCTCAGTCTTCATCTATCTGGGCATTCCCTTCCTGGCTGGGTTACTCACGCGTTTTGTCCTGCTCCGCTGGCGAGGGCGTGACTGGTACGAACAGCGCTTCATTCCCAAGATCAGCCCTCTGACCCTGGTTGCGCTGCTCTTCACCATTATTGTGATGTTTAGCCTCAAAGGCAATATCATCGTGCAGATCCCACTTGACGTGGTTCGTATCGCGATTCCTTTGATCATCTACTTTGTCGTGATGTTCCTGGTCAGTTTCTGGATGGGAACCCGCATTGGTGCCGACTACAGCAAAACCACGACCGTTGCTTTTACCTCAGCCGGAAATAACTTTGAGTTAGCCATTGCTGTCGCGGTCGCTGTGTTTGGATTACATTCGGGGGTGGCTTTTGCAGCAGTGATTGGACCGTTGATCGAGGTCCCCGTCATGATCGGCCTGGTCAATATCGCCTTCTTCTTCCAACGGAGATTCTATGGTGTCCAGGTACGACCAGCTCCAGCTGCTGTGCAACAGGCTGGAGATGACGCCGGTTGCCCATAGCCTCTTGCTCTAAAACTCTGTCCAGGTGATTCGCTCTTCATCGGGAGAGCGCAGGACCACACGTACCCCTACTGAAACGTCGCCGGTACCATGAGGGGAGGGGCAATCTTTATCTCATTTTCCTCCCCACATTGACCGCTTCGATATGCCACCTGCTTCTTTTCATTAACAAGCATTGGTTGCTTTTCACAACGTTGCCATTGACAACAAAAATAAGGAGAAGATATACTTCCAATGCCAATCGTTGCTGATAGCAACAAAGAAGAACTGGGAAGAGCAATGGGAAACGAGGAAAGAGGGGAAGATGGCGTCAATGATTCCTTCAACGGGCGAATTGTTACGGGAAGTTGCCCGTTTACATGTACAGTTGCAACGCACCTGCGCCGCCTACTGTGGCGGAGCCACGAGCACTCAGTGTACGGTGCTCACAGAACTGGGGCGCAGTAGTCCAGTGACCCTGGCAGAACTCAGTCGCCGCGTGGGCTTTGATAAGAGCTGGACGAGCCGTGCTGTAGAGCAACTGGTTCAGGAGGGACTGGTGGAAAAGGTTGCCAGTACTCAGGATCGACGCACGGTTCAGCTTTCTCTGTCTTCAACCGGTCAGGAGCGCCTGGCCGATCTCAATGGCACTCTCAATACTCTTGCCGAGCAGGCATTTGAGCATATTCCAGAGGAGCAGCATGCAATGGTGCGCTCCTCCCTGGAACTGCTCCAGCAGGCGCTGCTCACTCTGAGTACAGAAGCCACAGCACAGATTGGAACAGTAGACGGAGGCTCGACATGTGGAGAAGACTAGCGACAATCGCAGATGCGGCGGCGATTGCGCATATCTATAACCAGGGAATAGAGGACCGTGTGGGGACCTTTGAGACGGAACTGCGCACTGAAGCAATGGTGGCATCCTGGTTTGATGGTGCCCATCCGATTGTGGTGGTGGAGCAGGGGCAGGACATCATTGCCTATGCCTCTACCTCTTCCTATCGGGCTCGCCCTTGTTATGCTGGAGTAGGAGAGTTCTCGGTGTATGTTCGCCGCGACTGGCGTGGCAAAGGAGCAGGAAAAGAGGCAATGCAACACCTGCTCCAGGCATGCGAAGCGGCGGGCTTCTGGAAACTGATTTCTCGTGTGTTTGTTGAGAATACTGCTAGTCGTGGGCTCCTTCGGTCGCTGGGCTTTCGTGAAGTGGGCGTCTATGAGAAACATGGGCAACTTGATGGCATCTGGCGTGATGTCGTCATTGTCGAATATCTCTTCCAAACCAATCTCTCCACTGCGTCTTTTGGCGTGTGATCGCGTCAGTAGAGAGAGCAAGATACACTCACTCACAAACACTGTGTGAAAAGAAGGATAGATTCAATGTCACATCAGTCTGCGTTTTCAAATACTGTATCATCATCACTTCCTGTGGCAATTATTGGGGCTGGACCTGTAGGATTGGCGGCAGCCGCACACCTGGTACGTAAAGGGAAAACCCCTGTAGTGTTTGAAGCAGGGGAAAGCGTTGGAGCCTCGATCTTACGCTGGGGACATGTGCGCTTCTTCTCTCCCTGGCGCTATATGCTCGATACGCAAGCCGTCTCCCTCCTCGAAGAGACTGACTGGCGCAAGCCTGATGGCGAAGACTACCCACTGGGACGCGACCTCGTAGAGCAGTATCTCGTGCCGCTTGCCCAGGTTCCCACGCTTGCGCCACATCTGCACCTCAACACGCGTGTCCTTGCTGTCACACGCCTGGGTTATGACAAGATGAAGACCTCTGGACGTGAAGAGGCTCCATTTGTGCTCCGCGTACAGCGTGCCAATGGAGACGAAGAAGATATTCTGGCTCGTGCCGTGATTGATGCCTCCGGGACGTATGAGCATCCAAATCCCCTCGGTGCGTATGGTGTCCCTGCCCTAGGCGAGCGAACCTTCCACCAGCACATTTTCTATGGTATCCCCGATGTGCTAGGCAAAGATCGCAGCCGCTATGCTGGTCGTAGAGTCCTGGTCGTCGGCAGCGGACATTCCGCCTTCAATGCGCTCCTGGATCTGGCGGAACTAGCCCACCAGGAACCGACGACGCAATTCTTCTGGGCTATTCGCCGCAAGGAGGTCGGGCAGCTCTATGGTGGTGGCAAGAGTGACGCGCTCGCTGAACGTGGGCACCTTGGGGCACGCCTCCGCCATCTGGTTGAAAGTGAGCAAGTGCGTCTCCTCACCAATGTGTCCATTCAGAAGCTTGCTCAGACGGCAGAGGGAATACAGATCACTGGCTTCGAGGAGCTTCCAGCCGTTGATGAGATCATTGCAACCACCGGATTCCGCCCCAATCTCTCTCTTATTAATGAATTGCGGCTCACACTTGATCCGGCTGTGGAGAGCCCGGTCGCTCTGGCTTCTCTCATCGATCCCAATGTGCATAGCTGCGGCACCGTTCCCCCCCATGGAGTGGACGAGCTGACCCATCCCGAAGCCAATTTCTACATCGTCGGAATGAAGAGTTATGGCCGAGCCCCCACCTTCCTGATGCTCACTGGCTATGAGCAGGTGCGCTCGATTGTGGCTGCTCTCACCGGAGATTGGGAGAGCGCTCGCCGGGTTGAACTGGAATTACCTGAGACCGGCGTCTGCTCTGTTGATGGAGGGTCGTGTTGCTCACCTGCGAGCAGCGAAGCCGAAAACGCCGGTTGCTGTGCGCCCTCATCTCCCCGACCTGTTCAGGTGCCCGTCACGCTCGGAGTCAGGCAATTTTCACGAAACCGCCTCCCTTTGACCACGCAAGGGAACTACTGTGATTAGACGAGATAGTGGAGAAGAGGCCATTTCTCCGTCTTCAGCGGGAGGGTCATCCTCGCACAGAGCGTCGAGAAACGCCAGGGACAATGCTTCCTGGCGTTTCTCTTACGGCTGGGTCCTAGTGAGCGTGCTGGGCCTGACAACCATCATCTCCTATGGAACCACACAATACCTCTTCGGGACGCTCATTGTCCCAGTAAACCAGACCTTCCACTGGAATCGAGCCAGCGTGTCGGGCGTCTATGCCATGAGTTTGCTGCTCTCCGGGCTGCTTGGGGTTCCCGTAGGGTATCTGGTGGATCGGTATGGAGCGCGCCTGCTGATGACACTGGGCTCGTTGCTGGGAGGAGTCACCCTCTTTGCATTGGCTTTCTCTCAGGCGTCATGGCAGTTTACGGTCCTGTGGGCAGGAGGCATGGGAATCGCGATGGCATTGTTTCTCTATCCGGTAACCTTTACCGTCATCACCACATGGTTTGATCGTGGACGCGGCAAAGCCTTCGCGATCCTCACTTTTCTGGGTGGGTTAGCTTCTCCTATTTTCTTTCCTTTGGCCGGGGTACTTCTTCCCCTCATGGGCTGGCGCTCTCTGCTCATGCTCTTCGGAGGACTCCACCTGCTTATTGCGGTTCCTTTGCATGGTTTCCTCCTCCGACGCGCACCGAGAACTCAACAAGACACACGCCAAAAACGCCATGAGAAGAACCAGCTTCACCAGCTTGCCTCATCTGGCGTCCTTCATGAAGGCGTCACCGCTCGACAAGCCGTGGCACAACGTCCCTTCTGGACTCTCACAATCTCTTTCAGTATTGCCATGCTGGGGAATACCATTCTCTTCACCCACCAGATTGCCCACATGATCAATAGGGGCTATGATCCCGTACTTGCAGCCACACTGACCGGTGGATTGGGACTGGCAAGTCTGCCAGGACGGGTGGGACTCAATCTCCTCAGCGAACGTGTGTCCCCACGCCTCCTGCTTGGCCTCTGCCATGTCGTACAAGCGCTCGGAGTTGTGGTCTTGATTCTCGCTCCCTCGGTGCCCTGGTTACTGCTCTACGTGCTGCTCTACGGGGCCGCCTTTGGAGCCATTTCTCCTCTCAAGGCGTCGGTGGTGGCTGACTACTTTGGGAAGAAAGCCTATGGAACCATTACCGCCTTGCAAGGTCTTCCCATAGCGTTCGGCACAGCACTGGGACCGCTGGCGGCAGGATGGCTCTATGATCTATTTGGGCGCTACGACGTGGCTTTCTGGTGCTGTGTCGTGGGCTTTGTACTGGCGGGATGTGGCATTGTCGTGACACGTTCATCCTCATGGCACACCTCCTAAGAACTGACACTTTTCCAGAGACACGTCTGCAAAAGTGACAAATGGCTGTAATTGGAATGGGTGGACCTGCGCAAGGAAGCCAGATCCACCCATTCCCGAATCATCCTCCCCATCACACTCCTCTTAAGAGCGATTTCGTTCTCATGAGGAGGACCAGTATCACCAGAGCACTTGCCAAATGGCCCCAAGAAGCAGCGTCGCTGCGACACGCAATGCCTCTGGCTCCACCAAATCAAGTGCATCAGCCGGAGTATGGATCTTGGCACATCCCACGCTCAGTCCAACGGCGGGGAACCCCGCCTGGAGAAAAGAGCGCTGATCTGAGGCAATAGTGCCTACCACCAGAGGAATATCGAGCCAGCGTCCTGCCTGGTCAAGCGCCTGTACCAGCGATTCAGTCCCCGTTCCAGGCTCGACCCAGACCGCTTCGTTGAGACACGCAGCCCCATCGAGATTGAGCATCAGAGGCGCTTTTCCCTGCTCTTTGAGATCGGATGCGAGGGATCGCGATCCAAGAGCGCCGACTTCCTCCGCATCAAATGCGACCACCATCAGCGGTCGACGCGGTGGTGTCTCAAGCAGCGAGAGGGCGCGTGCCAATTCCAGCATGACCGCGACCGCTGCCGCGTTGTCTGTTGCTCCTGGGAAGTGATGACCACCCAGATCATCGCCCAGGGCATCGTAATGGGCACCGATGACCAGGGGAGCATGAGCAAAATGATCATCGGTACCAGCGCATTCCGCAAGAACATTGACTCCCTGCACCTGCCGGGCAACGAGCGGCACACGTGCTCGTATTCGCGTTCCAACCAGTGTAGATAGCAGATCAGTTCGTACTGACAGTATGGGAAGAGCCACCACAGGAGCAGACACGATCCGTTTGACAAGATAGCCCTCAGCTGTCGCATACAAGGGAGTGAGCAAGCCCAAGGCACCGTGCTCTGCCAACTGCGCAGCTAACACCGTCAGATCTTCTCCCTGTGGCACTACCTCAAGGAGCACCCACTTTCCCTGGCACACATTCAGCAGACCATCTTCAGGCAACACCATGATCTGGCCTTCAAGAAGGCCAGGATGCGAGGCAGAACGAGGGTGCTCGCAAAACTCTGTACGATGGGCAAAGACGCGCGCCACCGACTCCGCTAGAGTCATGTGTTCCAGCACGAGTGGCGCTTCAAGCTCAAGCACTGGAGTAGCAATGGGAAAGGCATGTGTGCGCGGCTTCCACCCGAACGCTTGCAGCGTTTCAAGCAGATAGCGCGTTGCCTGGTGATGCCCTTCTGTTCCCACACGTCGGCCCGTAAAAGCGGGAGCACACAAACGGCGTGTGTGCTCCATCATACGTGCTGGATCAAGAAGCGCCAGGGCCGCCATAAGTTCCGATGAGAGAGTATCAATGGCAGGCATTGAGCATCTCCTTTCTGTCTCGTGACGGTGTTAGCAGCATCGGACCTGCCCGCCAGAGGAGGTGGATGCTGACGCTTGAACAGGTTCACCGCAACACCCGCCCGTTCCCTTGCTCGCCACAGACGTCGTGGTTGGTTCACCACAGCATCCACTCGTAGCTCCGCTCGACATGGATGTACTGGTTGGCTCACTACAGCATCCACCTATGGCTGTAGAGGCAGTGGCTCCCTGCGTTGCGGGCTCCCCACAACAGCCACTAGTTGCTTGATCAGTGATGCCACAACAGTCACTTTGCTGGACCGGGAGTGCTACACGGGTTGAAACGTCTGGAAGTCCTTGAAGAAATCCCCCTTTGGGGCTGGTCTCTGATGAATGTGCCATACGACAGTGTTCCTTTGCTTGTTCTCATTATTGTCTCTCTCTTCACTGTGAAGCGAGACCCTCCCTTAGAGAGGTTCATCAATGGAGACGGCACACTTTGCCAAAAGACGCAACAGCTGGAGGCACATCCATGTGGTGCGATTCTTGCCCCTGGGGGAGAGAGGGCAGGAGGAAGTGGCATCAGAGATCGGGATGAGATAACCGGAGAATGTGTTCATGCTTCACCATCAGAAATGGTTGCGTCTTTTTCTGATTCGCTCCGTCAACTGGTATAGAGTCATCACACAACACGTTGAAAGGAACAGAACCTATGTTTCAAGAAGAACTGCTCGCCCAGTTTCGCCAACAAGACTATGAGCAGGCGCGGCATCAGATCCACCAGTACCAGCAGGTGCTGGCAGGAAGGACCTCAAACCCATGGAAAAGGACATCCTCCACCATGGCCCACATTCCTGCGTTGCTTCGAACGTTGTTGACCCCTGTCCAAGGTGTCCAGGAATACTGTCTCGCCACTACCACAGCCCCCTGTTGTGCTTCATAATGGTACTGAGAGAACAAAGCAAAGACCAAGAGAGGAGAGACAGATTTCATGCAAGGAACTACCGAGTCGGCCTGGTATGCACTCCATGAACCGCTGCATCACTTTATCCGTCAACGCGTCGCCACTGAGGAGCAAGCCGAGGACTTGCTCCAGGAGGTCTTTCTCAAGATTCACACCCAGATAGAGACCCTCCGCGAGCACAACAAGCTGGAAAGTTGGATCTATCAGATTGCCCGTCACCTCATTATTGATCAATATCGGCAGAAGCGACAGGAGATTCCTTTAGAGGACGCAGAGCCCTTGCTTCCTCTTGAGGATATCCCAGAAGAGGATATCCTTGCGGAACTCGCTCCTTCGGTGGCAGCCATGATCAACTGTTTGCCATCCCCTTATCGGGAGGCACTCTTCCTTACCGAGTATCAAGGCATGTCGCAAAAGGACCTGGCTGAGCGTCTGGGGATGTCTTTTTCGGGGGCAAAGTCACGGGTGCAACGTGCGCGTGAGAAGCTCAAGCAACTGTTACTGGACTGCTGCCATTTCGAGTTTGATCGTCTCGGTCGAGTCATCGATTACTACCCTCATTGTGCTTGTTGTCAAGGAGGTACAGGTGGGTGCTGTGCTTCGGGTCAAACAGCTTGTGATACTCACGGGTTGCGCAACGAGGTTGTCTCACCAGGTAGTGGAAGTTGTAACTGACGCGCATCCGCGAGAAATGTGTCTCCTAAGAAACCTTGGTTGGAGGTCAGTGAGGGAAGAAGGAAAACGTCACGTGTGAAGTGTGCCCATTTCCACATTCGTTTGCCAGGTTTAGATCCTGGCTGGTCAGAGACGAAACACGCGAGAAGACAGATGCCCCAAAAATGTTACGACTGGTGCCATAGGGACGTGATGCATCATAGCTGGGGTGAACTGGAAGTGTGACAAGCACACAGAGAAGAAAGGAGCAAGGCTATGCCCACCTACATCGTCCTCACCAAATGGACGGATCAAGGAGCGAAGAACGCCAAGGACGCCGTCCAGCGTATGCACCAATTCCGTTCCGATTTGGAGCATCGTGGATGCAAGTTACGCAGCTGCCACTGGACCCAGGGGCAGTATGATTCCATCACGATCGTTGAGGCACCAGATGAGCAGACGGGGATGGCAGCTTTACTCGCCCTCGGGAGCCTTGGCAACGTTCACACCGAGACCCTTCGTGCATACAACGAGACTGAAATGGAGGCTATTATTCAGAAGATGTAAGGCATAACCACGCTTCCAGTTTCTCCCCCACATGCTCCTCAGCAGCTTGACATATGCCCGAAATGTGCGTCTCACAGGAAGGCAAATAACCCCTTGAGATGGCCAAAAAGGGCCTTGTCAGAAAAAGATGGCAAATACACCATGCGTATCGAGTGCCAGACAGGCGGGAGCTGGTAAATGACCCGAAAACTGGATCTGTCCACAGGTTACGTAACGAGATGCGCATTCGCTTGAAATGGCTTTTCAGGCCCATTCAACGCTCGCGTCTTTTTCTGGCAACGAATCAGTAATACCTCTGCCTTATAGCGGCAGGAGAGTCACAAAGTATGTTCTCAAGTCACTTGACTTCTGGGTTCAATCTCGCTGCGCAACCCATGGGTGATACAAGAATAACGGATCTATCAACAGGTCTATTGCACCTACCTCCGCCTACTCGTGTTACACATCTTTGACGTCAAAGTTGACATCCACCCATGAACTGTGGCGGTTGAGAGCGGATAAAATGGATATCTACGGACATGGGGCAAGCTTGCTAGGCAAAGGGATAGCAACGCTGCATGCTACCGAATACACAATACCTTGATTGTTATCTACACGGGCATCCGTGCATGTAACAATCAAAATTAGACCTGTGTACTCTCAGCTTGGCTCGAACAATTAGCTGCCAAGTATATATTCGTATCCACAGCGGCTCGCGCTGGACCAGATTGACAAATACACAGGAGCAGGTCCACTATCTACTCAGCAACTCTAACGCATCCTCAAAGCTGATCTCACCCTCAGAAAGCTGCTCAAGAACGTTCACACGCGAAGAATCGTCCTCATACTCAGGTGGATACTCCAGGGCGGCGACGATTTCATCGAGATGATTGCGCGCGGTGTTATATGCAACATTCAATTCTGCGGCCAAACGCTGGACATTCCCACGATGCTTGACGAGCAGCCCCACAAACGTGAGTTGTTGCGGAGTCAAACGCCCCATCCAATCAAGACTAAACCTTCCCTCAATCACAATACCGCTCCGCTGGCCTTCCAGGCGCGTCACGATCAGTTCATCGCCGTTTACCGGGTCGTGCGTGATCAGTGGATTCAGTGATTTCATATGCTTCCCCCATTCGAGCTGTGAACATTTCTCAGAGCGTTCATACTCCATACTCCTTCCAGGAGAGGAGTCGCTCCACCGTTGGACCCGTTACGTCAACCTCTCGCAATGCTCTCACATCATCTGCATCTACCCCATTGTTATACAGAGAGATAACTTGCTTTGCTGTGAGATCGATTAGCCCTGCCTCCTGTAATGCCCTGATATAGTCTGCATCTATCCCATTGTTATACAAAGAGATAACTTGCTTTGCTGTAAGATCGGTTAGCCCTGCCTCCTGTAATGCCCTGATATAGTCTGCATCTATCCCATTGTTATACAAAGAGATGACTTGATCCACTGTAATATCGGCCACCAGCCCCGCTCCTTGCAACGCCCTGATATAGTTTGCGTCTACCCCATTGTTTTTCAAAGCAGCAATTTGCCGTGCTGGGAGATTGGTCAGCCCCGCTTCTGTCAGCACGGTATCCCCACTTTTCCGGTACCCTCTGATTCTCCCTATTGCCTCCTGAGTGTATCCGCCAGATCTCTGCCCCTGGTCCGGTCGCTTTGCCGCATCAGTCGTACTTTTCATGCCGAGTGTATCCATCAACTGGCTCGCTTGCCCAACGGTAAGTTTTCCGGTGGCGACCATCTCCAGTATCTTTATGCGTTCCTCGTTTGTCATGTGCCTTTCTCCTTATGAGAATAGTCAAGGTTATTCTTGCCATAGTGGTTGTCAGAGAATGCTAGCTATTATGGCAATAATAACTTCTGATCTGGCTGACTGTCAAGGCGTTGCAAATGTTTATAGCAAAATTCGCTAATAATTTTGTTATTTATTGCCCATAGTATTGACAATCATCCCTTTGGTCAGTAATATATTGCTTTGTCAGTTAGCAAAATTTACTAAAAGTGATAGCAAGAAAACCATAAGGAGGGCCTAAAAGAGCTGACAAGATTGGGTCACGACATTTTTACCCCAAAATCCCCGCCAAGGAAAGGTGATGTTATGAATGAGAATTTGGCCAGCTATGTCAACAGTGTGTTTGCTCCCTACGAGGAGGGAAAAAGCGTTGCCGAATTAAAGGCGGATCTGCTCTCCGATTTGCAGGAGTGCTTCCGTCAACTCAAAGCCGAGGGCAAGGATGATGAAATCGCTTTTGCCATGACCCTTGAGAGTATCGGCGATATTGAGCAAACCGTCCGGGAGGTTGCCAACCTCTCCCGTTCGCTGGAGCGGCAGGCGACCATTAACTTTAGTGCAAGCAATTTGCCACAGAGCGACTTTGTGGGCGTGATCGCGCATCAAGGACAGTTTCACGCGAGTGCATTGCGCGGCTCGGACTTTACGGGCGCAGACTTAACTGGGAGCTCGTTTCGGAGCAGTAATGTCCGTGAAGCCACGTTTGCTGGCACCAATCTGACCGATTGCAACTTCACCACGGTTGACCTGACGGATGCGACCTTCCGTGAAGCCATCCTTGTGCGCACCAACTTCAGTACATCGGGGCTGGACGGAGCACACTTCATCGGAGTCAAGCTGACTGATGTCAAATTTACGAAGACCGACCTGAGAAAAACGACCTTTGAACATTGTACCTTTCTCGGCGTGGACTTCCACTCTTCCGACCTGAGCGGACAGCGGCTGGATGGGCAGGCCTTTCTCGGCGTCACGTTTGACCTGCCAGCGCTGAAGGATGTTTCGTTTGAGGGCTCGACCCTCAAAAATGTGTCGTTCCGCCCAGTAGGTCTCTGGTCTCTGAAGCCTGCTATACAATCCCTGCACTTTGACGGCGCGATGATGGATAAGCTCACATACGCCGCGCTCAAAGGCCTAGGAGCAGATGTCTCAAAGGTAACTATTCTATAAGGAGTAAAGGCCATGCAAAACAACGCAATCCAAATGAAAGGGCTGCAAAAGTCGGCCTGGACCGGCCTGGTACCGATCGACGATACGGCTCTGGCCGTCACCGACACTGGAGGTCCCGGTATCCCTGTGGTCTACCTCAATGGCCAGTTCGCCACTCAGGGGTACTGGCGACGGGTCATCGCTGAACTTGGGACAGGGTGGCGGCACATCACCTACGACGAGCGGGCTCGCGGCAAGAAGTCGAAGCGTTCGGCGGACTATTCCTTCGAGGCCGCCGTCCGGGATGTGGATGCCGTTCTCGCGGCCAGGGGTGTGGATCGGGTGCTGGTGGTGGGCTGGTCCTATGGGGCGTTTGTCGCAGCGCACTGGGCCAACCGGAATCCGAACCGTGCCCTGGGCGCGGTCTTGGTTGAAGGCGCGCAACCGTACGACTGGCTCGACGAGGCCATGGAGCAGCATATCCGAAAGCTGTTTCGGCGGATGGGCTGGTTCATGCCGCTGCTGCGCCCAACGGGCCTGACCCCGCGGATGACCGCCGAACAGATGGCGAACTGCAACATTGAGCTCGGCATACTCGCTCGCGAGCGTGAGCTGGGTCCCGTGATAGACAACATCACCGTCCCGGTGCGGTATGTACTTGCTTCGGGGACATCCTTCGGAAGCCATGGTGATGGGCAAGAACGGATACGCGCCAGCCTCGATGCGGTGGTCGCCCGCAACCCGAACATCCAAATCAGCGCGAAGGTTGCCAGCAACCACGATGCTATCCTAAAAAAGGACTTCCGTGCCGTCGCCAACGCCGTACGCGAGGTCGCCGCCGTCGACAGATAGCTGAGGTTGCAGAAGATATAACCAGCGGTCTCACAATCAGCCAGGCGGCAGTCGCCGGCGTCACGGTGAAAATCATGCGGCACTGCCACCTGCTCGGCCTGGTCGACGAATCGCGCCGAGACAGTTCCGACTATCGACGCTACGGGTCGTCTGACCTGCTGCAGCCGGTCCAGGTTCGCACCCTTGGCCAGGCAGGCGTATCGCCGCCGACCTGGCCGACGTCAAACGGAGGCTGGCCGATCGCATCGAGAAGCTGGTCGCTCGGCGCAATATGCTAGACCGACGTGCCGCATGCCTTGACAAATAAAATAGTATCGTACCATCAAAACCATCTGCTTTAACGAAGCCATGATGGATAAACTGACCCCATATCCCTCAGCTACCAGGTCCCGGCGCAACTGAGCAACCCTATAGGAGCCTGCTTCTACTCTTTCGACGAACTGGGACAAATGGGAATCAACACTGGTTTTCCGGGAGCGTGGTTGTTGTTCAGGAAACGTGCCATTCCTCAGCCAGCGCGAAACGGTCGCATGTCCGATCCCAACCTGCGCGGCAATGGTGGTTTGCGAGAAGCCTTGCTCACGCAGGTTCACCACCTGTTGGTATCGAGCCAGGCGTTCTTCTCGCTTCGCTTGGCTGAGAGGCGATTTCGATGGCATCTCAATCTATTTGGCAGCAGCTCTTGTCATTTCTGTTCGCTGTTTCCGATGCGCCGCAAGATGACGCGCCAGAACTCCTTCCAGGGCCTTCCTCAGATTCTGAAGAAGGTGGAATCTATCGGCGCATTGGGTTGCTTGAAGAACACTGAGAGAAGCTGCAGCAGCATAGTCACCTCCGCGATCTCAGCTTACCAATTCAATTTCTAGTAGGAGCAAGATCTAACATTATAGGCGGTCCCACAATAGGTGAGACCACAAAGGCCACATTTGATGAAGCCACAAAGCAAATAATTGCGTTTTGTATTGTGCCGACTGAAGACTTGATGAGCGTGTAGCACGCGTTGAGCTTGCTCCCAGGCACTCTCATCAACAAAAGCAGGTACCGTTCTGGCAATGACCTCACGGGTTTTCTTTGAGCGACGTCCATAGTAATAAGTGACTTTATACGTCGTATTCACCAGCATATTGCGAATGCGCCCTGGCATCTAACGGTCACTTGTCGGACAAAGACGCTTTCCACGCAGAATGGAACGTTGATCGCGTGCGAATTTACTATTTTTGCCTGTTATGTGCCATCTAGAGCAGCAGGAAACTCGGTGAGACGCGTCCCTTTCAGCCCAAAACCAGGCTAGAACAGGACAACAGATGCTCACAATTCAAGCAAATTTGCTCGTGAATTTACACTATTGAACGTTGTAAACCTGCTTGTAGAGCCATGTTGCTAACCAGAAATAGATGAACTGTTCACCGTTCGCCCAAAACTGTCCACACACACCCAAAAAGCCGGCTCACTCTTCACACCTATTCCCAATATCGCTGTACAGACGCTCGCATTTACCAATGACGAAAAGGGACTTCTGATTCATTTGCGGTTCCGCCTCTATCTTGTCTGCACTACATTCGCCAGCGTCTTGCTGATACTCAAACGCAATTTGCAGCCGCTCTGTTTTCTCATGGCATTGAGTGGCCTCACCATAGACTTCTCAGATGGGCGCTCTACTCAATCATGTTTTCGCCTTAGAACTCTGTCCCCTCTCAACATCATGTGCGTCATGTTCCAATTTCCCGAAAGATTGACAACTCATTCTCCATCAAGTAGAGTATCTTCATAAAGAAAAACCTTCGGTCGGTTTTTGAAAGGTAAGAAGGATGGTACGTACCGTCAACGAACAAGAGTATATCCAGCGACGCAACGCTATTCTCGACGCTACCAGCAGACTCCTGTTGAGTCGCGGTTATGAGCAGATGACCATCCTGGATATCGTTGAGGATCTCCAGATTTCCAAAGGGGCGTTCTATCACTACTTCGACTCCAAACAGGCAGCCTTCTCTGCGCTGCTAGAGCGTATGGGACAGGAACTGGACCGACACCTGTTGCCTCTTTCGCAGAACCCAGCCCTTCCTGCCCTCGAAAAGCTTCAGCGCTTCTTTGACGCACTGGCTTCCTGGAAACAGGAGCGCCTCTCTGTTCTGCTGGCGGTAACTCGCGGGTGGTACAGCGATGAGAACGCTCTCGTCCGCAGTCATCTGCGTCGAGAAAGACGCAAGCACCTCACCCCCCTCTTGGCAGCGATCATTCGAGAAGGATGCCAGCAGGGCATCTTTCGGACAGAGGAGCCCCTTGAGATAGGCGAAGTGGTCGTGTCCTTGATGCTGGATCTGGGTGATGCTCTGGCGGAGGTCTTGCTCGGAGGAAGGCCAGGGAAAGAAATGGTGCAGAGGCTCGAACGAACACTTGATGCATATACTCAGACGCTTCTGCGGGCACTTGAGGTTCCACCTGGTTCCTTGCAATTGGTTGATCCGAAACTCATCAAGCAGTGGCAGCTTGAAGCGCAAAATGGCGCGGTGTGACGAGACATGGTAGCAGAAAAGCAAGAGGATCATATCAGGAATGGACCAGTGTCCACGTAAACATGTCTTACTTGATGTCCATGAGAAAGGAGCACATTATGGCATTACTTATCCTCAAGATTTTGCTGGCGCTCTATGCTCTTCAGGGCTTCATCAAGCCCCTGTTGCACTTCATTGTGAAGAAGGAGAGGCGGATGAAGATGGCAGAGGCCATGTACGCGAAGAAAGAGGGGAAAGCCGACGTATCCAGACTCACAGATGGCATGCTCTACCTGTTCTGTCTGATCTTACTCGGACTTTTAGCCAGCTCAGGGATAGAATACCTCAACTTCACGACCGGTTTTCTGGTAGGTCTGACAGCGCTTCAGCTCTACTTCCATGCCTTCAATCAGCCGTTGGAAAAGCAGCCAGCCCCACCACTCACGCCCATCAAAATGATGTCGTATGCGATCAAAGAAATGCCCGGAAAAGCGTGGGTTTCTACCCTGTTCATGTCGGCAATCCTGTTCTGGTGTCTTGTGATGATCATACTGAACGTGATCTAGTACCATGAGGGAGCAGATCAGAAACCAAAGGGAGCCGAAGGCAAGGAGGTGTTGGAACAAGTTTCTCAACAAGGTGACAAGTGTTGCTCATTTGTGTCATCTCGTCTCTCGTTTCTCTAAAATTCGGAATGAGTCCTGTCAGTCAGTCTGCGACGAGAAACGCACCCCCCTCAGCGTTCTGTTATATTACCAAGCAAGCGGTCTCACATGGCGCTGCGACCTGCCCATATGCTGTGGCAAATTGATGACCACAATGCCTGGTCGGAAGAGGAGTTTGGCTTTAAGGCGTAATACGGTTTGGTTGTGAAGAAAATACTCCCACCAGTGCTCCACGAGAAACTCCGGGAGAATAACTGAAATTGTTTCGTCTGGATGGCGTTGGCGAATGGTGTCAATGTAGGCAAGCAAGGGACGCAGGAGTGAACGATACGGTGATTCAATGAAGAGCAGATGCGTATCTTCATCCTCGCCGAAGTGCTGTTGCCATTTTATCCACGTCTGACGTATCTTCTGCGCGCGCTCGGCATCCATGACCACATGGACTGCGGTTACATGTGGCGTGATAGAGCGCCCATAGGCCAGGGCTTGCATCGTCACTTGATCAAGTCTGTCCACGGGAAGAATAACACGATGTTTGATCTGCTGCGGGTGTATTGGCACATCCGTTACGCGTTCTTGTTCAAAGACTCGATAATGATGGGCTATACCCAGGAACATGCCAACCAGTAGTGGAAGAAGCATGATCACGACCCAGGCCCCTTCCATGAATTTCATTGCCGCTATGATAAGGGCAACCAGCGCGGTGGTCATGGCACCAACGCTATTGATGATGAGACCTCTGCGCCAACGTTTCTGGGTGGCGCGCAGGAGCCACCAATGCCTGACCATGCCTGCTTGCGAGAGCGTGAATGCGATAAAGACTCCGACGGCGAAAAGATTGATCAGTTTATCTGTGCTGCCCTGGAACAGAAGCAGGAGGAGGCTCGCCAGGATGGCGAGCGCGACAATACCAACTGAGAAAGCAAGGCGGTCGCCCCGAAACGAGAATTGCCTGGGAAGAAATCCATCGTGTGCGAGCAAGGAAGCGAGGCGTGGAAAGTCCGCGTAACTGGTCTCAGCAGAGAGCGCCAGAATACCAAGCACTGCAAGTTGAAAGACCGGATAGAGCACAATAAATGGCCCGGTATCGCCATAGACCTGCTGGGCAATTTGCGCTACGACGGTTGGGTTGCCTGTTGGACTTGCCTGAACTGCATAGGTCATGGCAAGCAGCGTAATACCCAGGAAGAGTGCCCCAAGAATGAGAGCCATCCAGGTGAGGGTCGTGGCTGCATTGCGTGTCTCCGGCTTTTTAAAGAGAGGGATTCCATTCGAGATAGCTTCTACGCCAGTCATCGCGGAACATCCTGTGGCGAAGGCTCGTAGTACCAGAAGGAACGTCAATGGTTCGAGTGTCTGCACAGGTGCAAAGGTTCCAATGATTGGCTGATGCCGAAAGACATATGCTTTGATGAGGCCGACACCGATCAAGAGAATGGCATTCACAACAAAAAAATAGGTTGGGAAAGCGAAGATGGAACCAGATTCGCGTACCCCTCGTAGATTCAGCAGGGTGATAAGAATAACCAGTGCAATATCAAGCGGAACAATATAGCTATGAAACTGGGGAAAAAGCGAGACCATATTTTGCACGCCAGCCGAAATACACACGGCAACATTGAGGACATAGTCAATGAGCAGGGCAGCCGCCGCAACCAGGCCTGGAAGTTTCCCTAAATTCTCACGCGCCACTGTATACGACCCGCCTCCATTTGGGTAGGCTGGGATGGTCTGGCGATAGGAGATAGTGACAATGCAGAGCAGGAGCACAATGACGATACTGATCGGTAAGGTCAGGCCCAGATGGGCAGAGCCAGCAGCCACCAGATTGATAAGGATGGCCTCAGTCGCGAACGCCACCGAGGAGATCGCGTCTGACGAGAGCAGAGGCAAGGCTTTGAACTTGCTTAGACGTTCATGTTCCGCTTTCGCGCTGACAAGAGGGACGCCAATCAAACCACGTTTGAGCCAGTAAGCAGCTTTTGTAAGTCTCCCTTCCGGGATCTCTGCCGCCTCAGTCGCTTCTAAGGTCCCATGTCCAGCGCGCCGCAGAACAGGGTGCTCAGGGCGAATGATAACGTAGCGCATATCTCCCAGGCGGCTGCCATGTCGCTCTTCCCCTGGCGATGCTGCCAGATCAAAATCGTCTCGAGAGTTTCCATGACCTTCTTTGTCTTTTTTCTCGTCTGTCGACGCCATGCGGGCAAAAAACTGCTCTGGTTCTTCCATCTGTCTTCTCTCGCAAATACATTCAGCGTAATGCATCTTATGCTTCGTCCTTATCCAGTTTATCATATCGCGCCAGTACGCATACAGAGAGATGTGCGCCTATAACGTGTCAGAGGATGAGGAAGCTGGAGCATTGAGGAAAATCATAAAACCGTGGCGACGAAGAACGTCAGTTGGAGAGAGCGAAATGCTCACAATGAGAAGGATGACACTATTTAGGCAGGTGGGGCATTGTCGTATAATTTGTGGGCTGAGGACCATTCCATAAGCACTTGTCAGATATGTTGGCGGAGGCTTATTTACCAGATTTTCTTGTTCTCATCTTTTCTCACCTTTCGCTTTCATTTCGTAACAGCTTCTCAGCATTCGAAGCGTAAAGCCGATACAGAGCAGAAAAATGGCGACAGTTGCGACGACAATGATGAGATCAATCGCGATATCGGGCATTGTGATCCTCTCTTTCATCTCCTGACGATACCGAAGGAAGTGCGCCACTCGCCTGCCTCTGAGTTGCTTTGGCAGCCAAACGCACACGTACATCCATTGGAAACAGCTTAGGGAGAGAGTCCAGGGAATGAAACGACTCCAGATGTCGAGAACTCCTCCGCATTGCGAAGAAATTCACCATTGGAAGCTTTTCAACCAATGTATCCGCATCATCTTTGAACGGTGCCTTCAAGTGCTCCAGTTGAGCCACATGCAGGGTATTCTGTCCAGTGAGTTCGGAATGATTGATATCGAGCAGAATAAGGGGAAACGAAAGCTTACGCACGAGAGGGAGCGCCCCTTCAGTCGTACAGGCACATTGTATGTGAGACTCATAGGGCATCAGGTTGCGTGCGACCAGATTCCGCAAAACTGTATCGCCCTTTACCGACAACATGTGTGTTTGCAGCATCTCGATGAGTATCTTTCCGTATGTTTCTCGCGACAGCTCACTCTTCACAGCTTCACTCTTACATATTACTGCGGATGTGCTCAAAGCTGACTCAAGAGAGCGGATGCACATCTCAAGATTTGCTTAATATTTTTGATATGAGCAGGGGGCGATGGAGGCTGGAGGTAATGTTTCGCTGATGCAGCGAGGTGCAAAAAACTGCATAGTATGCTACAACATCTGCCTCTTATATTTGGACGGCTCATCTTTTCAGGATTGCCATTGAACACACATTGCGACTGCTTTCTCCTTCAGAGAAAGCATATGAGCAAGCATCGTTCGGTCCATATTTTTACTGGGATGTAGAATGTTTGCGACTGATGCCTCTGGCAGGAAGTACACATATCACATGCGTACTTCCGCAGAGATCGTCACATCACTCAAGAACTCTGCCAGCCGGGCCATTGGATCCGCTGGACACTATAGTGGCAGTCATAGATTCAATACTCCTAGAAAAGACGTTCAGTACTGTACAGTGGTCAACAGCGGCAATATGTGCCGCCGTTTTCTATGTGTTTATATTGCTATACAGATGTTTCTGCCACCTGTTCTTCCGATGCTTCTGCACTTGGAAGAGGTGTCTGTAGCGAAGGGATGTGTTTGAGGAGCCAGCGTAAGGTAATCCCTTGTATGAGCAAGGTAAAGAAGACCACTGCATAGGTCGAGACCACTAAGATAGAGCGATGGGGAATCTCTGTGGGCAGGGCCAGAACCAGAGCCAGAGAAAGAGCTCCACGCAGACCACTCCAGAAGATCACTAACTGCCATGAGCGAGGCACGTGCTGTTTCGGCCCCATCGCCCTGACCCTGGGTGAGAGCGTGAGCATCGAACGAGCAGCCACCACCAGCACCAACGCTAGCCGTGCGACCAGCACAACACTCACCGCAAAGACAGCCACCAGCAGCGTCGTCATCTCCTCTCCTGGAACCAGAGGAAGTGCCAGTGGATTGAGTTGTACCCCTACCAGAAGAAAGATTAATGCATTCGCAATAAATGCCAGTACACTCCAGAACTGGTCCACAGCAACCCGAGAGTTCTCAGACAAACCCACCCGGCGTCCATAGTTACCTAGCACCAGGGCCGCCACAATCACCGCCATAATGGCAGAGAGATGCAATTGGTCCGCTACGAGATAGACGCCATAGGCCGTAATGATGGTGAGCGTCACTTCCATGAGCGGTTCATCAATTCGTTTGACAATGCGGCTCATAAGCCAACCCACGAGAAGACCAAGTGCGACCGCCCCTCCAGCCTCAATCAGAAAGGTCAATACGCCCTCACCCCAGGCTTGAAGCCCTCCAGAGGAATGTCCTTGCATTGTGAGCAGGACGACTGCAAGAAAGGTTTGGTAGAGCGAGCCGGCCACCCCATCATTAAACAAGCTCTCCCCCTCAATAATGGTTGAAAGCCGTTCATCTACGTGGAGCTGACGAAAGAGGCTGAGGACAGCAACCGGATCAGTGGGTGAGAGAATAGCCGCGAGTAAGAAGGCGGTTCCCCAATCGAGCCCATCGAGGATATGCAAAATGCTTGCGATGACACCAAGTGAGAGGAGAAGCCCAGGTCCAGCCAGGAAAAAGATTGTGCGCCAATGGGCTCGGACGAGATGCCAGCGTATAGACCAGGCTCCTTCAAAGAGCAAGGCAGGTAAAAAGACAAATAACACTAGCGGTGGGGTCAGATGAACATTTGGGAGAAGACCAAACACACTCAAGCCCAATCCGATAATAACTAAACCGAGCGTATAGGGAACGGCAATCCGTCGTGTGATCGCAATCGTCAATAAGGCAATCGCCAGAAACAGTACCAGGTAGCCCTCCAGTGAGGGGATATTCATCGTGTTGTCCTTTCATTCGAGAGGGATGGAAAAATGATATTTACATTTCCCGCTTGTACAGCATAATAAGAATAGGTCTTTTAGAATAAATTAGAATAAAGAAGAGATGAAAAACATTCAGATTCCCAGGAAGACGTCGGCTTTCAGGGGATCATAGAGATGCAAACAACCACAGACACATCCTTCCCATGTACGGTTCCACCTTTCGGCTTTGTGAACGAACTTGCTGCTGCACACTCACAATAAGCGCAAGAGATACAGAATGGCAAGCTTCTACTGTTACTGCTCGCAAATGTCGTGATCGATGGTGTGAGCAGCGGGCTCCTGTGGAGTTCCGCTGAGACGTAACAGGAGAAAGCCTCCAACGCTGGAGAGAAGCAGGGCAAGTAAGATGGCAACCTTGGCTTGTTCCAAAAACGCACTTTGTGTGTCCCCAAATGCCAGATCCGCAATAAATAGAGACATAGTAAACCCGATACCACCCAGCCATCCTATACCATAGATGTGCTTCCATGTAATACCTGTGGGCAATTGCGCCCACTTTAGCTTGATCACGCTCCAAGAAAAGAGCAGAATACCCAGTTGCTTCCCGACGAGCAGCCCAATGAGAATCCCCAGACACACAGGGTGAATGAAGACGTGAGAAAGGGATGCGAGCGTCAACGTGACTCCCGCATTGGCCAGAACAAAGAGGGGGAGAATGGCAAATCTGACGGGAATGTGCAGTGCGTGTTCGATCCGTTGGAGTGGGGCCTGAATGGCTTCCGTATGCACTTCCAAGGCACGAATGGCTGCTTGTTGACGCTCATCCATAACAAGGCCAAGACCGAGAGCACGTCCTCGGGCAAAGGTTGCAAGCATCTCCTGGCTTTGCTGTATAAATGTGGAGGCATTCAGACGGGAGCGCACGGGAATCATCCATGCCACCAGGATACCAGTAATGGCCGCATGAAGTCCAGAGGCAAAGATTGCCAACCAGAGCAGAAAGCCCAGCAGGAAGTAGATCAAACGACGGCGAATCCCAACCAGATTACAAAGCAGCAATACCAGAAGTAGCAGGCTTCCAAGGAAGAATGCAGGCCAGGAGATGCCATGAGAATAAAAGAGGGCAATAGTCAGCACCGCAAGCAGATCATCAACAATGGCTAACGCTGTCAGGAAAACCTTGAGCGCAAGTGGGATGTGTTTCCCAAGCAGGGCCAATACTCCAAGTGCAAAAGCGATATCTGTTGCCATGGGGATTCCCCACCCAGATGAAGCTGGGGTTCCCCAGGTAAAGATCGTGTAGAGGAGGGCTGGGAAGATGGCACCTCCAAGAGCGGCAATGAGAGGCAAGACGGCCTGGCGAATCTGTGACAATTCTCCCACGAGCATTTCACGTTTGATTTCGAGTCCCACGAGCAAGAAAAAGAATGCCATGAAGCCATCATTGATCCAGACGTGCAAAGGATAATTTAGTTGCAAGCTGGAGAAACCAACTATGAAGCGGTGTTCCCACAGAGTATGATAGCTGTGAGAGAAGGGCCCATTTGCCCAGAGCAAGGCGATGATGGTGCACAAGAGCAGCAGCACACCACTTGACATCGTGGCATGGGTAAACTCCTGAAATGGACGAATCAAGATATCTGGAAGTCGGCTCGTTTTGGGATACTTCAAAGCTGATTTGTGAAGCATGCGCTTTCCCTTTCCTCTATCTCTCCTTCTCTCTTCTCCTCCCCTTCCACCTCAACATCGACGCATCCAAGCGCAAGCATGCAAAAGGAGCACCGATTGCCGACCAGGCTTCCCGGCACTCCTTTTGCAGAGGAACGAATCCTCTTTTGCTTCCAGTATACGAGACACGCAACGAAATCGCAAGGTATGAGCGTACTCAAAAAACCGCTGCCCTGAATGCATGTGCTTCATTCTCGCAAGGAGATCTACCGGAATGAGCAACAGTGCAGTTTGTCTCTTTTCCAAAGCCCTTGCATTCAGAAAGAAGGGAGCATTAGAATCTACAGAGGCACTCTTGATGCCCGGAAAGAAGGTGGGCCCTGTTAGGATGAATACACCGCTTTGGAAACAACGTAATTTCATGCTCCTGTGGAGCGGGCAACTTATCTCCTGGATGGGAACAGAGGTTTCAGGGATAGCACTTCCTTTAGTTGTGCTGGCTTTAACTGGCTCCTCCGTACAGGCTGGAGGGGTTGCTGCTATACGAGGTTTTGTCTATATTTTTTGGGCAATTCCTGCTGGAGTACTCATTGATCGCTGGAACAGAAAAATCGTGATGATTCTCGCAAATCTTGGCAGCGGTTTAGCAATGGGCAGTATAACCCTTGCACTCGCATTCCATACTCTTTCTGTCACCCAGCTCTATATCATAAGTGCTATTGAGGGATCATGCTTTGTTTTTGCTAATCTGGGCAGATTTGCCGCTTTCCCAAGGGTTGTATCCAAAGAACAATTTCCAGCGGCCGCTGCACAATCTGGCGCAGCAAGCAATATCGCTTTACTTGTAGGCCCTCCTTGCGGAGGATGGTTATATCAAGCGACAGGAGGCGCTCTGGCTTTCTTTGTTGATGCGCTTTCCTATGGCATCAATGCCTTTTCTCTTTTCTTTATCACCACATCTCTTGGCCCGGAAACTTCGCCTGACCGAACAGCCATTCATCATGAAATCAAAGAGGCATTCGTATGGCTTTGGCATCAGCCACTCCTTCGCTTCTTAACTATTCTTACAGCAGGGAGAACCATTCTTTCTGCTGGGCTCTATTTACTCATCATTATCCTTGCCAAAGAACACCATACGCCGTCCTCATTGACTGGCCTTCTCTTCGCTATCGGCGCTGGCGGAGGAATTTTAGGATCGTTAGCCGCAGCAAAAATACAGAGTCATATATCACTCAAAAAATCACTTCTTATGGTTTCATTGATGAGTTTTCTGACCTTCAGCTTCTACCTATTCGCTCTCAATTATATTCTTCTGGCAGGAATTACCATGCTCTTTTATGCCATAGATCCACTCTATGATGTGACTACATCCTCCTATTCAGTAAAGGTTATTCCAGATAGAATAAGAGGTAGAGTACTGAGTCTCATGCGCATGGTGGTACTCGGAGCTTATTCATTTGGCTTCTTTCTCACTGGCAACCTGCTTCAATATCTAGGAAGCAGGTGGACCACTGCGATTTACTCTTTGCTGCTGTTGCTTCTCTTTCTGGCTACTGCAAAAAACAAACATTTGGTGTTCACAAAAGATGTTATCCCCAGCACGGGCGATAGCAAGCGCGTAACAGTTCCTGCCTCAGAGGATCGTTCATCGTAGTAGGCAGGTGCTTTTTTAAGCGTTGGCCATTGCTGTTTGTCATGTCCAAAGACTGTGAGTGCGACCTGCTCATGTTGTACCAGATCGAAAAGCTTCTCACCATCTCGTGCAAAAACGTGAGTCACACCCCGTACTCAAGGGAAGCTCAAGGTACACAGTAAAAATTCTTCCTGTATGCCTTTGCTGATATCCCGGGGTATCTCAATTCGGCAACACAAATGGCTATAGTTGATTTTACATTCTCTAGACAGATGTAGGCAAAAAAGGACATATATCCCTCCTTGCCAAATCGATGTTTTTCTGGTATATTTGTTCTACTTTCGAGATAGATGGAGGAAGAGCAACCGATGATCCGTGGGTATCGGGGAGAACTTGACCTCAATAATGCACAAAAGACGCTCTGCCGTAAACATGCTGGAGCCGCTCGCTGGGCGTACAACTTTGGTCTTCGCCGCAAACAAGAGGCCTACAAAGCTGGGCAGAAAACGCCCACCGCTATCGATCTGCATCGCGAGATCAATGCCCTCAAACCCTCTCACCCTTGGATGCATACGGTCAGCAAATGCGCCTTTCAAGAAGGATTGCGAGACCTGGATGCCGCTTTCAAGCACTTCTTTCGCAAGTGCCGGCTCAAAAAAGAAGGCGCCTGGAAAGGCTCATGTGGCTATCCCCGCTTCAAAAGCCGGAAGAAAGCCATCGGTGGTGCCCGCTTCACCGGGAGCATTCGAGTGTCTCCTGATGCCATCCAGTTGCCCCGTTTGGGGGTGCTCCGACTCAAAGAGCATGGTTATTTCCCTCTGGGCAGCAAGATTAGCAGTGCCACCATCCATGAGCAAGCAGGCAGATGGTATGTCTCCATCTGTGTGCACGAGGAAGCGAAAGACCCCCAGCCAGCCACAGGCGACGTGATTGGAGTTGACCTGGGGATTAAGCGGCTGGCGACCCTCTCTGATGGACGTACGTTCGAGAACCCCAGGGCGCTGCGCAAGAAACTCACGGCACTCAAGCGAGTCTCGCGACGTCATAGCCGCAAAGCCAAAGGATCACGCAATCGCCAGAAAGCCAAGCAACGCCTCTCGCGAATGCATGCCCGGATTGCCAATGTGCGCAACGATGCCTTGCACCAAGCGACCGCTCAGATCGTGGCGAGAACCAAGCCCGATGCCCAGAGGCCGCGTGTGATCGTCTTAGAGGATTTGAACATTGCAGGCATGCTCAAGAACCGCAGGTTATCTCGAGCGATCGCTGATGTGGGTATGTACGAGTTCAAGCGGCAGATCCTCTACAAAGCCGAACAGGCAGGGGTGAAGGTGCTGCTGGCCTCGCGCTGGGAGCCTTCTTCAAAAACGTGTTCGTGTTGTGGATGGGTCAATGAGGCGCTCACCCTTTCGGATCGAGTCTTTGTCTGCCTGGAATGTGGAAGCGTACAAGACCGAGATGCCAACGCCGCCAACGTGCGCCGCTTCGGCGTGTATCAGATCTCCCTCTAAGAGGGATGAGGTTGAGAGGAAAAAGACCTTAAGGACACCTGACCAACCTGGCGGGGAAACCCAAAGGGGAAAATAGCATGTCACGGAAGTGCGCCCAAAGAGGCACATGATCTTCTGTCGTGCGAGAGCGCGACCTTACTCAGGCGAAGTAAGTAACGCAGCCCCTTACTTCCCGCCGAAAGGTTTGGGGGGGACTGTAGCATGGGGTCAAAAGTCTATTGAAACCCTAACACCAAGGGTCAGAAGATAGGCAGCGAGGTCGTCTATGGTCAAGGCATGATTGCTTCAACTCTAGTCGTGGCGGAATACATGCGTCCTGTGGGAGTGGTGTCATCGCCCATGTCTGATGGTAGCCATGAACTTTCCCGGCGTGGTTACAGCCTGCATCAGAGCCAGCTCGTAGGGAACGAGAAACGACGTACGGAGGGCCTAAGGACGAAGCGAAGATGATGTGTAACTTGGGGATCGCCTACCATCCGAGAGGGTCAGGGCGACGGAGTGGTAATAGTATTGCGCCCATGTGGCATAGAAGTCTCTGCCTCGGAAGAGGTATCACTGGAGTAATGTGATTAAAGCAGCATCTTATCTACTCTCACAAGAAAGTAGAGACACCTTTACCCGAAAGGCGTGAGGGGACAAGAGCATGATGTGAGTAAGGCCGATGAAGTTCGAGTACCGCGAGCCAGATGTCGGTCAGCTAGGTCGTGCGTGGTGAAGACCGCATTGTTTGAAACCTAGTCGTGGTGGACCAGGCGCAGCCCACAGGATACGGTATGATCGCCTGTGCTGGGTGTTGTAGGAAAAGCTACTATTTTCCTGCAAAACTCCCACCCAGACCAGCCCACAAGGAGTGGGAAACGACGGACGGGACACCTGAAGCACGAAGCGAGACTTCTAGAGCAACTTGGGGATGGCCTACAGCCCGTGAGGGCCAGGGTCACGGAGGAGTCGTAGTACTCTCTCATCAAAAGTTTTTTTTTTTTTTGAGAAGGAAGGACTCTAGGGAATCTGCTTGAATTTGAGGAGGTTGACTTGGAGAAGTCACAAAAGACCTTACACAGACTTGAGCGCCTACGACACCTGAATACAGACAGGAACTGGGTAAATGATGACCTTTATCGATTACTGTACAAAGAAGATTTGTACATCGTTGCCTACGAAAGGATCAAATCGGCCCCAGGAAATATGACCCCAGGATCTGATGGAAAGACCATTGACGGAATATCCATGAATATGATCCAACAGATCATCGAGGAGATGCGAACGGAACAATTCCAGTTTAAACCCGTCCGAACCGTTTACATCCCCAAATCAAATGGGAAAATGAGGAAATTGGGGATTCCTTCAACACGCGACAAAATTGTGCAAGAAGTGATCCGTACCATTCTTGAATGTCTTTATGATAGCCCACATGGCCCCTACTTCCATGAAACCAGTCATGGCTTCCGCCCAGGCCGCAGTTGCCATACAGCCCTGCGAGAAATTCGAGGGAAATGGCCTGCTCTCAACTGGTTTTTGGAGGGAGATATTCAGGCGTGTTTCGACGCCATCGACCATGAGGTTTTAGTGAGCCTCCTTCGGAAGAAGATTCAAGATGAACGCTTCCTTAATCTCATCTGGAAACTCCTTCGAGCAGGATACCTGGACTTGCAAGAAGCGAGACACGACAGCCTGGCAGGAACCCCACAGGGCGGATTAGCCAGCCCAATCTTGGCAAACGTCTATCTCCATGAACTCGACGAGAAAATGGAAGAGATACGCAAACGCACGGAACGAGGCGGGGCAAGAAAACACCCCAATCCGCTTTGGAGAAAATTGTCAGCACAAAAACTACGCTTAGCTAAGAAAGGAGTAACGCGCACCAAAGAATTTAGAGCATTGGTACGTCAAATTAGAAGTATCCCTGCGGTAGAAGTGAACGATCCCAACTTCATTCGCATCAAATACCTGAGATACGCGGATGATTGGCTGGTCGGAATCTGTGGCCCTCGTACACTTGCGGAACAAGTGAAGGAAGAATTGAAAACCTTCCTGAGTCAACGTCTCAAGCTCACCTTGAGCGAAGAGAAGACCCAGATCACCCATGCCCGCAAAGAACAGGCCCACTTTTTAGGAACGCGATTAGCCATTGGCAGAGAAGGAGTCCAACGCGTCGTGACGACCAACAATGGCTCAGGCAGACCGATTCAACGTCGATCCACTGGCTCAGAAATCGTTATGACAGCTCCACGAAATGAACTGGTCAAGAAACTCCACGCCAAAGGGTTCTGTACAACTACAGGGCACCCAACAACGAAGCTCGCATGGATAGACCTCGACGCAGATCAAATCATTCCTCTTTTTAATGGCATCAATCGGGGGATACAGAACTACTACCGGTTCGCGGACAATTTTGGGCATCTCGCCCAGATCCAATATATCCTCAAATTCTCACTTGTGATGACGTTCGCAGCCAAATACAAACGCCCGGTCGGTCAAATCTTCAAACGTTTCGGCAAAACCCCAACCATCATGATCAAGGCAAAAGATGGAAAGAAAGACCGACGCGTTGCCTTCTATGCGAACAGCGACTGGAAAAAGCAACGCAATGGCTTCCAGATCGGGCAGGAGGAAGTGGACCGTCTCCAATGGAGCATTACCATGCGAACCCGCTCAAAACTAGGAATGCCCTGCTGTATTTGCAACAGTGTCCAACAAGTAGAAATGCATCATGTCCGCCATATTCGCAAAACAGGAGGCAAGAAACCTGTAGGAGTCAATGCGATCCTACAGATGCTGAACCGGAAACAAATCCCTGTCTGTAAGACATGCCATCAGAAGATTCATCGCGGAGATTACGACGGATTGAATCTCTCAGACTTGGCATACAACCCGTACAAACGGGAAAAAACGTAGGAGATTCCGTGAGAGCTGGATGCGGTGACAAGCCGCACGTCCAGTTCGGGAGGGGAGGGTTGGTGTTCTTGAGCAATCAAGACCTGGCCTTCTACCTCACGTTCGCCAATGGGAAACCATTCGTTGAGCGAAGTACCACAGGAGGCCAGACTCAGGAAATGATGGTTGACACGGATGTGTCATGAGACCATCGTGGGAGTTGCATTGAAAAGATGCGGGTCTCTGGAGAGCCTGGTGCATAGAAAGTGTGCATGCCATGGTTCGTTCGGGGGAGGACGGTTGGAAACGTGCCGAGAGGTAACGCGCTGGCCGTCTATCCTACAGCGGTTAAACAGGAAGGTATGTGCTGTGACGCACCGCAAGTCCTGTACGCATGGTGAAACCTCTATTGGCTGAACCCCAGTTTCCAGCGGTCTAAGCGTTGGCTCATCACACCATACCTGAAGTGATGTCATCGGAACACGCATATATTGTTGGCATATGCGTCACCCTCTCTCCGATGAGCGACCAGAAGTGATCTGGTTCAAGGAAACGAACGGGGCACCTACACGTACTCAACGTCTGATAGGCGTAAATGCGGGATCATCTACGGGCGCAAGCCTACGATGACGGAGCTTCCATAGTACTCAAACGATCAGGGCAATGCCTGATACAGGGGGAAGGGAAGCAGGAAGTATCGTCGGGGATGGAGAGGTGCGCGAGATGCGCAACGCCTACCTCCATGAAGCGACGAGAAACTGGAGAGCCGGATGCTGTAAAAGCAGCACGTCCTGGTTCGGGAAGGGGCGGATGAAAACGTACCGCAAGGCAACGCGTCAGCCGCCTACTTCACAATCTCGCGGCATTGGCACAATGAACATAGCGTACCGCAAGTTCTGCGGGAAGTGACGCCTGTGGAGCAGAGGTAAGACGAGCGAAAGGCTTGCTCTCTGCAGTGAAGCAGGAACCGAACATTGTGTATAGCCTGTCTATATATGGGTAAGTTTCGGAGAACGGAAAGATCCTGCTGACTAGTGTCCGTGTGCATTTGTTACCAGGATGATCTCTCTCTACTACGCTAAAATGAATACCTAATCAGACAAATGAATACCCATTCAATCGAATGATATCCTGAAAATCGATGATTGTCAACGACAAATCATCGAAAATGGTGATGTTCTCTTATCGTTCTCAAGGCGACTAGGGAGAGCTCTCTGACTTCTCTACATATGTTTTCGTGGTTTTGCTCTCAATGAGGTCAGGGCTACAACTGTGCAGAAGCTCCAACGAATGCTTGGTGTGTATTCTCAGAGCATCCCACATGGACTTCAGTTTTAAAGGGCTTGTTGCAACTGATGATGGCTGGTTGGCCTTTGACGAGCAGGATATGTTATACTCTGAAATAGAAAGTTCTTTATGAAGAACAAGGAGCACCGGGAAGTCTGGTCGGTCTACACTCTCTTTGTCGTTTTCAAAACAAAGAGATAGGGGAGATAGTAGGCAATCAGATGGAACCAGGTGCTTTTTCTTTTTGGGAAAGCATCGTTCTGAATGAGACAACATAGCTAAAGAAAGGAACACTACATGAGCGTGCTACGATTTTTGCCATCGTCCGTCACGACACTTTTCAGCCTCTACTGTATAATCTGGGGGCTCATTGCCTCGTCTGTAACCATTCAAATGAGTGGTGGGGCCGTATTTATCGGGCTGCTGTTCTTGTTGCTGGCCTATGCGCATCTTCGTTTTGCACTTTCCTACAAGCACAGCAAAATGACACCATCCGATCAAATTGGGTAATTTTTCTGATGGCAACTGATGTCATTTTCTTCCATTCATCATTGAGGGGGGCCGCCAATTGCAGTATCGAGCATCCCGGCCCTCCTCTACTTCCTATTTTTCTTCGCCCAGTAGGACAGACCCGTCCCCATTTCATTTGGAAAGACTCGTTTATCTCAGGAGGGCGATGCATTTCTTGATCGGCGGATGGTGATCAGAAATGAGCATTTCTTTCCTAGTTGATGTATGGAGTGCCGGGAAGGCTGGTCGGCAGGTCCACTCGGTGCGCAATTACTTATCGAAGAGCGGAACCGAGGGAATCTTTTCTGTTTCATGCATGCTGCATACAGAGCATGTACAGTTTTGGTCTGGATCTCAGGCTGAGAAGAAAGCGAGTCACTCCCTATGGCAACTGTCACGACGACCCCACAACCACAGATGATCCCCGGCCCTCACGCACTTCCCTTGCTGGGGTGGCGAATGAATCTCCTCAAGGTGTACCTGAAGCCTTTTACGTATTTGCCCTGGTTACACCGGACCTATGGCAATATCGTCGCGCTCGCTCAAGATCATCCTCACCATATCTGTGTTTTTGGGCCGGAGATGAATTTTCGTGTGCTTGCAAACCCTGATCTCTTTGGAACAAGCGCTGCACCGCTGGTGAAGCTACCGAAAGATACCGCGCTAGGGCGCCTATTTTACCATGGTTTGCCCTTGCAAAATGGTGAGCGACATAGGCAGCACCGACGCTTGATGCAACCAGCATTCCATAAGAAGCAGATCGCGCAATACCATGCTGACATGGCGCTACTAACGCAACAGATGCTAGATCAATGGCAGGCAAGGGCCACAGCAGGAGCGACTTTGGATGTACTCACTGAGATAAAACAATTGACCCAGCGGATAGCTGTGAAGACCCTCTTTGGGATGGATGATCAAGCGGAAATAGAACGTATTGGTGGCCTCCTGCAAGCGTTGAAAATAGCCCCACTGGCACTGGCCTTGCCACTCAACGTGCCAGGATCCCCTTATCATCGCGTGCTCCGTTTAGCCAAGCAGATGGAAGCCTTCACGCACGCACTCATTACCAAAAAGCGCCTCCAGCCCGAGGCAACTGATGTGCTGTCAGTCTTAGTACATACACATGATGAGGATGGTGCACAACTCAGTGACGATGAACTGATGAGTAACATTTTTACACTCTTTGTAGCCGGACATGAGACAACCTCGCACACACTTACATGGACGCTCTTCCTGCTGGATCAACATCCACGCATTTGCTCAGATCTGCTTGATGAACTCGAAGGAACAGCGCATGGAAGCGTCCCAACGCCAGAGCAACTCATGCGTCTCTCGCTGCTTGATAACGTGATCAAAGAGAGTTTGCGCCTGCTCCCTCCTGCCAGCATTGGGGTACGGGTCACCACGACCGCGTGTGATCTTGGCGGGTATCCCCTTCCCGCAGCAGCCAGCGTTCTCTACAGTGAGTATGTTACGCATCGATTACCAGAATTGTACGAACACCCTTCATGCTTCATGCCGGCACGTTGGGGCACCATCAATCGCACTCCCTATGAGTATTTGCCATTCAGTGCTGGGCATCACCGTTGCATTGGAGCGGAATTTGCGACATATGAGATGAAGATCGTGTTAGCGATGCTACTTCAACGCTATAGGCTCTCGCTTATTCCCAATACGAAGGTGAGCACCAATATCGGGATGCGGCCCTCCCCTGGCATACCCATGCAGATCTTTCCTCAGGATCGGCAGTTCCGCCAGCCTCCTACAGTACGTGGAACCATCCATCGCCTAGTCGATATACAGCGGAGTTGGTAAGAGTACAGCGGTAATCAGCAGCGCTGCCAGTGGGTCGGCCCACCACCTACCTAGAAAAGTATTGACGAGGAGACCCATGAGCGTTACCGCTGCTGGACCAGCACCTACTGCGGTCAACACGCCATTGCCTCGCAGCACGCCATTGTCCAGTGGAGCGGCAAGACGGATTTTTCCATAGGTGAGCGGTGGAAGAATGCAAACGGAAAGAACGGCAATACTCACGCCCATGGTCGATGTCTCCTATGCTGTACGTGTGAGAAGAGAATGGGCGGCTTGTCCCACAATGTAGAGTCCCGCGACTAGAAGAGTGATTCCAACGCTGAGTGTGGCTTTCTGTTCGGCTTTTTTGCTCGGAGCACTTCCGTGAGCTTCTTGCCAGAAGCACCAGACCAGAATGAGGGAGGCCAAAGAGTCAATCGCAACATCGAGCCCAAAACCAAGTAGAGCAACGGATGCGGCTGAGATGTCTGTAACCACGGCAGCTGTTCCAGCGATAGCATTCCATCCTAGCGACAGATATTCTAAGCGTAACCCGCGTGTGTGAAGAACAGTTCGACCCAAAATATTCTCCAATTCATCAATTCGCTTCTCTTATTATACCTCATCTAGGATTGGAAACTCTTTGTCCCTAGTTTTTGCCCTATTCGACTGCGCCCTGATTTACGTCTGTATGGCACCGCCCAGAACAGGATATCCAAGCGGAACTTGCCCCTTTTGTGACTGCCATGATCAATTATTTAGCGTCACCTATTGTGAGGTACACTTTCTTACCGAGTATCAAGGAATGTCGCAAAAGGACTTGGTTGAGCGACTGGGCATATCTTTTTCAGGAGCAAAATCACAGGTGCTACATGCACGTGAAAAGCTCAAGTAACAGTTACGGGACTGTTGCCATTTCGAGTTTGATCGCCTCGGTTTGAGTCATCGGTTATCATCCTCACTGTGCCTGTTGCCAGGAATATGCGAAAAATTCACCACAATGACCTGACCGTGGGAATGCGAACATAGCAGTTTTGTGGCTTTGGCACATTATGCTTGTATGGAAACACATGTGAGGGGATGCTGTTTCATTGCTGGTAAAGGTGATGGTATCTATGTATCTCTTTTCCACTCGCATTCACACATACCTTCTTTATGGATGTATGCTCTTTGCGAACAACACTCGCATATCTATTTATAATGCGCTACTTACTTTTGCTTCTTTACTTGCTTAAAGTCATATTTTACTCGTGCCAGGGTTCTTTGAGCATTTTTTGAATGCTTGGCACGGTTCTCTTACTCCTCTTTGATATAGAGAATGCTAGACTACCAGGCATAGGAAGAACATGAGAAAGCAGACGTTTCATTTTGCTTTCTCAGTAGAAGATCTTGCAAGTAAGAGGATCTACGGTATGCGACAGAACCAAGAAAAAGCCGATGTACCTGCCCAAGAGCATGCAATTGCCCCTCTCATGCCCTGGTATCATTGCTTTTCTCAAGAAGGGCGTGAAATCATTCATACTTCCTGGGGAGCATTGAAGCTGTTTTGTCTTCTCTTGTTGGTGTGCGGAATACTCTTTCCCGCCCTTGTCTATGTGATTGGACAAACGCTCTTTCCCGATCAAGCAAATGGAAGCCTCATTTACAATCAGCAACAGCAGGTGATTGGCTCACGTCTCATCGGGCAGCAGTTTACTCGTCCTGAATATTTTCATGGTCGCCCAAGCGCCGTAGGGTATAATGCGGCAAGCTCAAGTGGTTCCAATATTGGCCCCACCAACCCTCAACTCATTGAAGGCAATGGCAGTATAGTCACGCTTCAACCTGGCGCTCCCGTTCCACCCAATGCCATCCCTATCGCAGATAAAGCGCATACCTACTATCTTCCTGGTACGTATAATGGCGTCAAAGCCTATGCGGAGCAGTTTCGCAAAGAGAATAATTTGTCGCCAACAATCCTTCTCCCCGCCGACATTGTCACTGCCAGCGGAAGTGGTCTTGATCCGCATATCTCGGTCGAGGCTGCACGCTTGCAGATCAATAGAATCCTCACGGTGCGACACGCGTTAGGCGGCAAGAATACGGTACTCTCAGTTGAGGAACTACGAGCCCTTATTCAGAAACACACTGACGAGCGCGATCTTGGCCTCTTTGGTGAGCCACGTGTCAATGTGCTAGAGCTCAACGTTGATCTGGATGCGCGCTATGGCTCTTCACAAGCTAAAAGGTAGCAGCTTGTGGCATGTCGTAAAGAGGATAATAACAGATGAGTGTCTTTGCTTGTATACAGTATGGGGTGTTCCTGTGTATTGTGGCTCTCCTGGTAAAGCCGATGGGTATCTATCTCAAGCGTGTGTTTGCGCGTGAGCATACCTGGCTCGACCCGCTTTTTTGTCCGATTGAGCGTACAGTGTATAGGGTTGTCAGAATTGACGCCGAACGCGAGATGAACTGGAAGCAGTACAGTCTTGCCTTTATTCTCTTCACGCTCATTGGCACACTGGCATTGTATGTCCTCCTCCGAGTACAACACCTTCTCCCCTGGTTTGACGCTGCGCACATGTCAACACCTATGACTCCTGACCTGGCCTTCAATACTGCCATTAGTTTCTCGACCACAACGACTTGGCAGGCATATGCGGGCGAGACAACAATGAGCTATTTTACCCAGATTGTTGGTCTTGCCACACAAAATTTTCTCGCAGGGGCTGCGGGTCTCGCAGTTGGTATCGCCTTTATACGAGGGATAGCCCGTGAGCGAACGGAATCGCTGGGAAACTTCTGGCGTGATCTGGTACGCGCGCTTCTCTGGGTACTCCTCCCTATTTCACTGATTGGAAGTGTGCTCCTCATCTGGCAAGGAGTACCTATGAACTTTCATCCTTACACAGAAGTGAGAACACTCGAAGGGGGCACACAGATCATCGCGCAAGGACCTGTCGCTGCGCTTGAGTGGATTAAGAATCTGGGTACAAATGGGGGAGGATTTTTCAACGTCAATGGTGCTCATCCCTTTGAAAACCCGACTCCCTTCACAAATATATTGGAAATGCTAGCAATCGTAGTCCTGCCTGCTTCATTGACGTATACCTTTGGTCTGATGGTTGGCAATACGCGCCAGGGATGGGTGCTCTTCTGGGTCATGACCACCCTCTTTATCGCGGGTTTGCTGCTCTGTGGGTGGGCAGAGCAACATGGCAATCCTGCGCTCTCGCCCTATATGACCAGCGAGGGGGGCAATATGGAGGGAAAGGAGGTACGCTTTGGCATTGGAGGGTCAGTGCTTACGGCGATCACCACATCAAACGGCGCGACTGGCTCCTACAACTCCATGCATGACAGTTACACACCCCTGGGAGGTGCAATTCCACTTCTGAACATGTTGCTTGGCGAAATCATTTATGGTGGCCTGGGAACAGGGGTCTATAGCATCATTATGGTCGCGCTCATTGGGCTTTTCCTGGCTGGCTTGATGATTGGAAGAACGCCAGAATACCTGGGGAAGAAAATTGAACCACCAGAGATGAAGCTGCTTGCGCTCTATACGCTCATTGGTTCTGTCTCGGTTGTGACCTCCACCGCACTTGCTATCGTCATCCAGCCAGGACTTGCTGGTCTTACAACAAATGGCGGGCCTCATGGGCTGACAGAGATTCTTTATGCCTTTGCCTCCTCGATGGCCAATAATGGGCAAAATTTCGCAGGCCTGAGCGCGAATAGTCCTTTCTATAATGTCGCGACCGGACTTGTTATGTTGCTTGGGCGTTTTGGATTGGCTATTCCTGCGCTGGCGCTCGCAGGGAAGCTGAGCAGGCAGAGCCGCAGGCCCATGACGCCAGGCAAGCTACAAACTGATTCCGTCCTTTTTGGAACGGTGATCATCTTTACCGCGCTGATTGTTGTTGGGCTGACATATGTTGCGGTTCTCGCTCTTGGCCCCGTTGTTGAGCAGTTTCGTATGGGCTGATGGAGAGATCTGATTGCTTGAGACGTTGGGATATGTCACACTTATATAAAAGAAGTTTCTCTATACAGAACAAGGTGCACCGGAAAGTCTGGTCGGCCTGTGGTCTCTTCATGCGTTTCCTGAGGAAAGGACGTAAGGAGGCAGCAGGCAATCAGGTGAATACCGGTGTTTTTCTTTTGTGGAAAAGCATTGCTCGTCATGGGGCAACTGTCTGAAGAAAGGAATGGAACATGAGCGTTTTACGTTTCCTGGCACCGTTCGTTTGCACACTCTTCGGCCTTTACTGTATCATTTGGAGTCTCCTCTTCTCATCTTCACCAACGTCGATGCGCGATGGCGCTGCCTTTATTGGGCTGCTGCTCCTGGGGCTGGCTTATGCACATCTTCGCTTGGCACTTTCCTACAAGCATAGAACGACGACGCCATCTGAGCAAATTGGGTGATTCATTTTTGTCCCTTTGAAGGCACGTTTCTTGGTAGGAAACGTGCCTTCAAAGGGACAATGGATAAAGGGTATATACGTCAAATGACGAGCTACGATGTTAGCTTATCCAGATCCAGATTGAGTTGTAGAACATTGACATGCTCCTCACCAAATATGAAGAGGAAGCGACCCTGGATATGATCATCGATCAATTTCTTGACAACATCCTGGCTGAGACCACGTTCACGCGCGATACGAGGAATCTGGAAGTTCGCGGCAGCAGGGGTGATATCGGGGTCCAGACCTGATCCCGACGAGGTGACCAGATCGACAGGGACAGGCACTCCTGGATTCTCCTTCTGCAACTCCTTTACGCGCTCTTGTACCGTGTCGGTCAAATTCTGATTGGTTGGTCCCAGGTTTGAAGCCGAGGAGTTTGCCGCATTATATGGCTCACTCTTGCTGCTATCAGTTGACGAAACAGTTGCGGAGGGGCGTCCATGAAAATACCTCGGTGATGTCCACTCCTGCCCAATCAGGTCAGAGCCCACAAGTGTACCATTGTTATAATGCAGGCTCCCATTGGATTGATAGGGGAAGATCAGTTGCGATAATGCAGTCACGACCCCTGGGTACAGAAGCCCAGTCACAATCGTCAAGAGTAACGTAATGACGATGGCTGGTCGAATATATTTCAACGCGATATTCATCGAGAATCCTTTCCTCGTGTTAGAGTGTCAGGTGTAAGGCAACCAGGATCAGGTCAATGAGCTTGATACCGATGAAGGGAATAACAATGCCGCCCAGACCATAAATGAGGAGATTGCGACGCAGCAGCGGTCCCGCTCCAATTGGGCGGAACTTCACTCCACGCAAGGGCAGTGGCACAAGTACGATAATGATAATCGCATTGAAAATGACCGCCGAGAGAACCGCGCTATGTGGTGTTGCCAGGCCCATGATATTGAGCGCATTCAATTGTGGATATGTTACCGCGAAGGCCGCTGGGATAATCGCAAAGTACTTGGCAACATCGTTGGCGATACTAAAGGTTGTTAACGCGCCACGTGTAATGAGCAGTTGTTTACCAACCTCTACAACCTCGATCAACTTGGTGGGGTTGGAATCGAGATCGACCATGTTTGCAGCCTCTTTCGCCGCCTGGGTCCCAGTATTCATGGCGACACCAACATCGGCCTGTGCAAGTGCGGGGGCATCATTGGTGCCGTCACCAGTCATTGCGACCATGCGACCGCCAACCTGTTGCTCACGAATGAGTTTCAATTTGGTCTCAGGGGTAGCCTGTGCCAGGAAATCATCCACGCCCGCCTCTTTGGCGATGGCGGCAGCAGTCAGGGCATTGTCGCCTGTGATCATCACGGTACGAATGCCCATGGTGCGCAACTGATCAAAGCGCTCACGCATGCCACTTTTGACAATATCCTTGAGTTCGATCACACCCAGGAGGCGAGTCTTCGTCCCCCAGGTCTCAGCGACAACCAGTGGCGTACTCCCTGCACGCGCGATGCTGTCGACAACGTCATCCAATTCCGCGCTGCTGATCCCGCCGTGCTCCTGGACATAGGCTTTCACAGCGTCGCCTGCTCCCTTGCGAATGGCATGGGTTGTAACACCATGGCTATTGTTGAGATCAACGCCACTCATACGAGTCTGCGCAGAGAAGGGAAGGAAGGTCGCACCCGTTATTCCTTCTTCCGAGAGCCCATATCGTTCCTGCGCGAGCTTTACAATCGAGCGTCCCTCTGGCGTTTCATCCGCGAGGCTTGAAAGCAGCGCTGCTCGTGCAAGATCACGCTCGTCGATGCCAGCAAGGGGGACGAGACGGCTTGCCATGCGGTTGCCAAGAGTAATGGTGCCGGTTTTATCAAGCAATAGAACGTCTACGTCGCCCGCGGCTTCAACCGCGCGTCCACTCATGGCAAGCACATTGCGTTGTACCATGCGATCCATTCCGGCGATACCAATCGCGGAGAGCAGACCACCAATGGTTGTCGGGATAAGACAGACCAGCAACGCGATTAATGTCGTGACGGAGACCGCCATTCCCGAATAGATAGCAAAGGGTTCAAGTGAGACACACACCAGGACGAAGATGATCGTCAGGCTGGCAAGCAGGATATTGAGCGCGATTTCGTTTGGTGTCTTCTGACGTTTCGCGCCCTCAACCAATGCAATCATGCGATCAAGGAAGGTTTCACCAGGATTCGCGCTGATCTGAACGATAATCCAGTCCGAGAGAACCCGTGTACCACCAGTGACGGCACTGCGATCACCACCACTCTCGCGAACAACAGGAGCGGATTCGCCTGTAATCGCTGACTCATCAATGGATGCAACCCCTTCGATGACATCGCCATCTCCAGGGATGATATCGCCTGCTTCGACAAGTACATAATTGCCTTTACGCAGATCGGGAGCCTGAACCTCCTCGTAGCTCGCAGAGCGCTCGCGCCCTTTCAGGCGTTTCGCGATGGTCGTCTTGCGTGTTCTGCGCAGGGTATCGGCCTGCGCTTTGCCGCGTCCCTCAGCCATCGCCTCCGCGAAGTTGGCGAAGAGAACGGTAAACCAGAGCCAGATGGCGACTGCCAACACAAAAAAAGTCTCGGCGGTTAACTGATCGCGCGTAAAGGTGCCGCTTGGCGTGGTAAAGAGCAAACGTATGAACTCGATGGTTGTAATGACGCTCCCGATTTCAACTACGAACATCACAGGATTCTTCACCTGCCAGCGTGGATCGAGCTTCTTGAATGAATCAAGCGTCGCGCGGCGAACAATTGCCGGATTGAAGATAGAGCGATCCCCTTTGCGACGTGTTTTTATAGGAGAGGTCTTCAAGGGTTCCTGTTGATTGTGTATGGATGTCGGTGTTTGGGTCATATGCGTGCTCACCTTACAATGCCTTTCCCGAAAGCATCATCAAATGTTCGACAATCGGCCCCAATGCGTACGCAGGGAAGTAGGTCAGGGCACCAACAATCAGGATCACACCAATGAGGAGCGCAACAAAGAGCGGCCCGGTGGTGGGGAAGGTGCCAGCTCCCGCAGGCACAACTTTTTTCTGTACCAGCGAACCTGCCAGAGCCATAACCGGAACAACAAAGGCAAAACGTCCGATGATCATTGCCAATCCGAGTGTCCAGTTGTAGAAGGGCGTGTTGACCGCCAGCCCTGCGAATGCCGAGCCATTATTACCAGTAGCAGAGGTATAGGCATATAAGATCTCTGAAAGTCCATGTGGCCCCGGATTGAGGATCGAACTGGTTCCAACAGACAAGACACTCGCGACAGCCGCAAAGCCCAGGATAGAAGCTGGGAGAATGAGGATCGCTAGAGCAGCCATCTTCATCTCTTTCTGCTCGATCTTTTTCCCCAGGTATTCTGGCGTACGTCCCACCATCAACCCGGCAATGAAGACTGCCAGAATGGCAAAGATGAGCATGCCATAGAGACCGGAACCAACCCCACCGAAGATAATCTCGCCCAGAGCGATATTTGCGAGGGGCACCATGCCACCTATGGGGGTATAGCTATCATGGAAGCCGTTGACGGCACCACAGGAGGCGTCAGTGGTGATGACAGCAAAGAGCGTCGATGCCGTAATACCAAAACGGACGTCTTTGCCTTCCATGTTTCCACCCGATTGATAGGCTGTCACACTTTGATCGACCCCAAGCTTGGTCAGGGCAGGATTGCCAGCTTGTTCGGCTGGAAGCGCGACCGCCACGCCAATTAAGAAGAGGATCAGCATCGCGCTAAAGACTGCCCATCCCTGCTTGGTATCCTTGACCATTTTGCCGAACATATAGGTCAGGCCAGCGCCGATGGAGAAGATCGCCAGCATTTCAATCATATTCGTGATAACATTAGGGTTTTCATAGGGATGTGCTGAATTGGTATTGAAGAAGCCGCCGCCATTGGTGCCAAATTCCTTGATAAATTCCTGAGATGCGACAGGGCCCTGAGCAATGACCTGCGTGGCTCCATCTAGTGTGTGGACGACGGTATAGGCATTAAAGTTCTGTATCACACCTTGAGAGACCAGCACAAGGGCACCAATGACGCTGATGGGCAAAAGCAGGTAGAGAACACAGCGTGTGAGATCCACCCAGAAGTTACCAAGATGTTGTGCGCTTCTGCGTGCAAGCCCGCGCACAAATGCAACTGCCAGAACAATGCCTGTTGCGGCAGAGACAAAATTATGGAATGCCAATCCAGCCATCTGCGTTAGATAGCTCATCGTGGTCTCGCCAGTATATGCCTGCCAGTTCGTATTGCTTGTGAAACTGGCGGCTGTATTAAAGGCCAGTTGTGGCTCAACTGCCCCCATCCCTGCGGGATTGAGTGGGAGCCATTGTTGAGTCCGCTCGATGAGATAGAGAAGTAACATACCTACCAGGCTAAAGACCAGCATTGAGATAGTATAGCCAATCCAGGTTTGCTCTTCATCCTCTTTGATTCCACTGAGTGTATAAAAAAGGCGTTCCACGGGAACAAACGCGGGCGAGAGCAAGGTGCGCTCACCCGCGAAGATTTTGGTCATATACAGGCCTATTGGCTTGGTAATCAAAATAAGCAATATGACATAGACCAGGACCTGCAAGACACTATTCAGGGTTACAGGCATACATGTCTCCTCGATATCCTACCGCTAGAATCTCTCTGGCATGAGTAGCGCTATCAGCAGATAAGCAATAACAGCTAGTGAGACAATACCCACCAGAACATATTCAATTGGGGTATTCATGTAATGAACCTCCCTTACAACTTCTCGCAGGCATACGCAAAGCCGATGAGAAGTAGAAAAGAAATGATAGTAACAGCAATAATCACAAGATCAAGCATAGACCCCTCCTTTCCTGCTGGAAAATTCTTTTCCTTGTTGGCGTATTCACTCGGCTAACGCACAGTGTCTGGGCTGCGCGTGGTCGCCTGGGCGGCGAAATGGAGTAGTGCCTCCATCGCAAACGGCTTTGGAACATAGGCGAGAAGCTGCAACTCTGTCAAAAGTTGTATACTAACACGCATTACGGAGAGGACAACAACAGGGAATGCCCAACGTTGCTTCAGTACAACGTTGGTGTGAAGATATGGTTCTTGTAAGACGGTCCGTAATAGGTCCCATCCCGCCTGTCCAGGGAAATCAAGGTCAAAAATGATAAGGTCAAAAGTCTTTGCACCAAGAAGGTTAAGCGCTACCAGCCCATCATGAGCAACATCTACATGATGCTGACGCATATGGAGATTGCGACTGATGACATCACTCAGGATCTCATCGTCTTCAACCAATAAAATATATGCTCCTGATTGCCTCATGAAACATTCCTGACAAAAGAAGCAAACACATGAAAAGCATGTTGTTTCTCTTCGGTGAGGGAAACAACATTGCGCGAGTACGAAGAAAGAGAATACATGGCTTGTTTGCTTCGGTGCTCGAATACATTCACGCCGTAAGTCAGACAGCATTTCAAGCTATTTAGGCCGGACTACAGTACGAGCGGACATAAAGTCAAACTATACTTCATGCCGTGCCGCTTTAGGGAGAATGAAGAGAAACTAGACCCTATGTTTCGCTCACTCCCGCTTGAGTTCTCTTTGACGCTAGTATACGCAAGAATTCATCAAAGTGCGTTCCGGGTAAATGCGTGTTTCCTAAAAAAATTCTCATCATTATTGACACGATATGAAATATCGTTAGCCTTCTTGTTCAACTTCAAAACGGTAACCGACACCAGGAACTGTGAGGATAAAACGTGGATGGTTAGGCACTGGCTCGATTTTTTGTCGCAATTGGGCCACATGAACATGCAGGCTATGGGTCTTGCCTCGTGAGTGTGATCCCCAGAGTTGTTCCATTAGCATATCGCGGGTCTGCAATTTGCCACGATGAGCGAGAAAGACTTTCAACAAATCGTACTCAGTGGGGGTAAGGTTGATTTCATCTCCATCGACCCACACTCTACGTTGGCCAAAATCGACGGTGAGTCCGCCAATCTCTACTTTGGGGTCTGCTCCTGATTCGTTCTGCGCCAGATGACGCAAAACCACTCGAATACGTGCCAGAACTTCTCCAAGCCCGAAGGGTTTCGCAATGTAGTCATCAGCACCAAGATCAAGAGCCTGAACTTTATCGTGCTCCTTCGTTTTCACCGAAAGCACGATAATGGGCACGTTTGATTCGGCCCGTATTCTTCGACAAACCTCAAGCCCACTGATGGTTGGCAGCATCAGATCAAGTAAAAGCAGGTCTGGACGGTTTTGAAACGTCTTTTTGATGGCTTCTTCCCCATTTCTCGCGGTAAGCACGCGATATCCATGAGCGGTCAGCCCTCGTGAGAGCGCGCGAATGATCTCAAGTTCGTCATCGACGATTAAAATATGAGCTCCTTGTTTATGCATGCAAGCACCTCATTCGCCATATGTGCCAAGCGGCAATGTAAGAAAGAAAATAGCTCCACCTTCTGAACATTGCTCGATCCAGATCCGTCCATCATGCGTTTCAATGAGTCCTTTGCAGACTGCCAGCCCAAGACCCGAACCAGTCGCATATGCCTCATCGGCAGATGCTTCTTTCTTGTTGAGCACACGGTAGAATTTATTAAAGATGAGCTCTCGTTCATCTTCTGAAACACCTGGACCATGATCCGCGATGCTGACGACAAGCTCCTGGGCCTGCTGATATACCTCTATTTCAATGGGGGTGAATGGGGGTGTATAACGGACGGCATTTTCCAGGACATTCGTGAGTACCTGATCAAGAAAGAGATAGTCTAGCTCCACCGGGGGGATGTCTCCTGGAAAGTGTAGAAGCACTTCGCGCCCATCCAACAGAGAGGAAAGGCGGGACAGCACATCTTGAATTAACGCGGTCATCTGATACCACTCTTTCTCCGGTTTTAGCGCGCCTTCTTCAATGCGTGACATGTCAAGCAAGTTGCCAACCAAGCGATTGAGCCGGTCTGCTTCATGCTCAATTGATCGTGCGATACTGCGCTGCGTCTCCTCGTCCCAGTGAATATCTTTCTCCAGAAAACTGCTGGCAGATGCTTTAATGACCGTGAGTGGGGTACGCAAGTCATGTGAGACAGAAGAGAGAAGTGCCGCACGTAATGCGTCAGTACGTTGGAGAACTTCGATCTTCAGGTTCTCATGTTGCAAGCGGGTTTGCTCAATAAGGATGGATGCATGGTCGAGAAAGGTCCAGAAAAAGGCTATGCGTGTATCAGGTTTTTCTTGATGTTTCTCGAAGAAGTCATCATGCTTGAATTGTTCATCATCCTCCTGCATGTGCAAGCGTACTACTCCTACAACATTGGCCCCGACGAGTAACGGAAGAACGTGCTGCGTCTGATAGATCATATGTTGGGATAATGGCCCTCGTATTGTGGCAGGGAAAAATCGCTGAAGAATATGTTGCGGGAATATGGTCAAAGGAGAGGCATGTATAATTGTTGCTACCGGGCGACCATGTTTCAAGACCCATGCAGCCTGAGAGTTCTCGCCTGGCAAGAGGTGAACGTGATCCACCTCCTGGCAAGCACTGGCTTGCACACGCATTGTCCCTCGCGTATCTGGTTGGACAATGTCACAGTCATAGATGCCCCATGAGGTAAAGACATTGACGATGGCTCGCGCTATCACCTTGAGTTGTTGCTCCGGTTTCCCCTCCTGGTTGATCAACCGGACTAAATCGTAGAGGATACGTGTTTCGCGTTCCTGGCGTGTTGTCTGTTGTGCCTGTTGACGCAAGGCAGCGGCTAGGTGCCCCGTCAGAATACCACTGAAAAGAAGCACCGATAAGGAAATCCATTCTTCTGTGCGATACATAACGAAGGTGTACAGAGGAGGAATGACAAAAAAGTCAAAGGAGAGAAATGCCACCAGCGAGGTCAAAATAGCCGCATAGCGGCTACGCCATGTTGCCAGCCCTAAAACGATGAGCAGATAGATCATCGAAATGTTTGGAATGCGCGGGAAGAGGTGAAACAAAGCAATGATACCAGTCATAAGCATTGAACCTACGAATGCCAGCACTGTATCAAGCAGGTACGATGCCCAGGTGGGCATGTGTACTTGGGGCAAAGGCGCGATCTCATTGGGCGTGCGCATGTTACATTCAGCCTTTCTCGCCAGGATAATGAATCACTGACGTTCTACATGGCTGCCAGAAAGACGTGGCGAGTAATTTGCCTTGCTGATAAACTCTCGCCTTTCTCCGAGGCAGAGAAAGGCGAGGAGATGTATGTTCCATGATGGCCTTGAAATTGGGTGATTCTTGCCCAGATCCCGCCCCAGGCAATGTCGTGTCTCTGCGATCACTCATTTTTTGAAAGAGCCTGAGAGCGGAAGCGAGCGCGTTCAATGACCAGCACTGCCTGTTCCAGAAAGGTCCAGAAAAAAGTCGCTTGTTGTTCGGCTAGCGGTCTCTGTACTCCCTGTCGTTTGGTGGAAAGCCAGGAGATGCCGCGTTCCTGACGTAAGCAGAGTATTCCAAGAGTCTGTGTGCTTGTTCTGAGGGAAATTAAACGCAAATTGCCATCTCGCACGTCCGAAGTGGATGCCTGTCTCTTGTGATCATGGGTGTTTCGCTGCCCCATGAGTTGCCTTGCGTGCGCCATCTCTTCAGGCAATAACGAAAAAGGCTTGATGCGAATAGGGGCCTCTGCCTGTATGATGAGATTTCCCTGTTGATCAGGCAGTAGTAGCGCACATTCCTGCACTCCCCAGGGCGCAAATACTCTGACAATGGCAAGCGCGATACTATCGAGTTGTTCTGATAATTTTTCGGTACTGTTTATAACCTGACTCGCCTCATAGAGGATACGTGCCTCGCGTTCGCGTTGCCTGGCTTCTTGAGTACTATGGCGCATGATGGCAGCAAGCTGACTGGTGAGGAACGCCGTCACCAAAAAGACAATCAGTGCCAGCCACTCTTCCCAACGGAAGATGGTAAAGCTATACAATGGAAGGATGAGTAAGTAGTCGAAGGAAAACACTGCTACCAGAGCGGTCAAAATGGCTGCATAGCGACCTCGTGTACAGGCGAGCGCTAGAATAAGAGGTAAGTAGAGTATAGAGATATTGGGGATGGTTGGATACAGGTGAAACACATAGATGAGGAGCGTACAGATGAGTGCTCCTCCTAGCGCTAGCAAGCTGTCAACGAGATACTGGGGCCAGTGTCTTCTCATGTGAATTGGAACTTGTGGAATCTGTTGTATGGCTTGCATCAAGACCTCCTTGCGTCTCAGTGTCGCGTTTATTGGGTTCTCTCCTCGCTCTCTGCTTATGCTACTAAGAGAAGTCTTCTCTCTCAGTAGCATAGATTTTTTTGAGTCTGTCCTATGCTAGAAGTCTTTGAAGCGGCGAGCGATGCCCCAGGCAGCGGCAAGACCAACGAGTGGATAGAGCAGACTATAGAGTAGCAGAGAAATTGCCAAAGTGCTATGGATACCAGCGAAGGTTTCCTGATAGTGGGCGCGATTTGCCTGACTCAAGCGATCGACCGCATCAAGAAACTTGCTAAATGTTTGATTCGATTCTCCCGTGCTTATATGTTCAGCTTGAAGGATCTGTTGTTGATCGGAACCATTGCCAGCTGCATCCCGAATACGAGCATCTATAGTATAGTAGGTGGACCAGTTGTGTTGCATATCTGTAAGCGGTTGATCTTCCTCTTTCCAGGTACGATTGTTCCTGGCACGCGCGAGGAGGCTTTGTACTTCCACTACGTTCTGCTTCCAATCATTTGCCCAACGTGTTGTCTGCTCTTGATCACCAAATCTGAGTGAAACGAGCCAGCGCGACTCATCAGCATTTGCCATCGTGCCAGAACGCTTTAATTGGGCTGCGTAATACACGCTGTCATAATCATCCTTCACCATCTGTCCATACGCTCCATGTCGGCCTGCCATGCCATTGAAAAGCGAAATGACGCTAAAGCTGAGGAAGATACTGACCAGAAAGGCAGGGGTCAAACCAATGTTGACGACGCGGTGTGTGACTCCTGCCAGGCGTAGTGAACAGAGGAGCAAGAGTACGCAAAAGAGCACACACAGGGCAAAGAGCAAGGCACGGCTCCCATCCAAAAAGCTCGATGTGTCATTGTAAGCGGCATCCAAATGCGACTTGTTAATATCGCCAAAACAGGTAAGAATATCCTCAATGCTGCCTTGTACCCACGTAGTCGCAGGAGCAGACTGTCCCTTGAGGAGGCACGACGGCACATTGGATTCATTGAAAACGACATGGCCTTGAGCATTCACAGGAGGTTGCCAGGCAATCTTCGAATGCAGAACATTACTGGCTGCCACATATGCCTGCCAGGCTTTGAGCATATGTGGATCATGAGTATTCTCTGTGTTTGTCGCCTGTGTGAACTCGCTACGCATGACCGCGATATGAGAGGTATATTCTTCAAAGCCTGCCGTAATGCGTTCAATCGCGGTACGCTCGCCCGGATAGGTGACATTGTGCGCGGCCTTGTAGAGCTCTTGATTAAAAAGCTGTATTTCAGCGTCGATGGTGTGATCATCACATGCATGGACCGTCAGAGAAATTACCGCTGTGTTCGGTCCAGGGACGACACACGGCTGCAGTTCAGTGAGACCGACAGCAGCCAGATAGTCGGCTGCTTTGGCATCGATATCTTCTACATATTGCGCCATCGCCTGAGCTGCGTCTACACTCGGAATGCTGTCGTTGCCAATAGTATCCAGGTCTTCGGACGCACGGCTCACAGCCTGCGAGGAGAGTAATGCCAGCAGGAGTGCAAGCACAAGCAGAGCACTGGCCTGAAGCGTAAATTGCCCCTTGTATGTCTTGCTGGTCCATTTCCAAATGCGACCCCAGTTGTTGTACCCGATGGCGGGAGAGGCTTGTGCTGCCTGCATCGATTTTCCCCCAGGGGCAGAGGAGGGAAAGGCATATGGGGCCGCCAGTTTTGCCTGTTGTTTCACGGTGACCTCGATCTTTTGCTATTGCATTGTATTGTGTGTATGTCATGTCAGAGGGCAGGCTCTTACTTGAGCTTGGTCGTTTGCCCAACATTGATTGCCAGTGTTTTCCTCGCCACAGCATCGGCCTGCGTATTCAGCCGAATGGTGCCTTTCGCATCGCGCAGGACGAGGTTACTCAGCAGGCGCGTAATCTTATCATTGCCACTTTGTTCACTCTGTATCAAGGCATCTCCTAGCAGTTTTGTTGCACGTGCGACATCGCCTGCCACCAGAGCCTCCTGCCCTTCTTTCAGGTTGCGCGAGAGCGCTTCCTGGTTAGTATAGTGCGCGATGTGGTCCTCAATTTGGGCCGCGAGTTGGAGATTATCGGTCCATTGCACAAAGACCCAGCCTTCCTGGGTGCTCTTCTGCACCTGCTCGCTTCCGCCTGCTAGCAAATACAACACACTGGGACGTGCCATGAGAAATTGCATTCCCGGCTCATGCACAGGAATTTCTAGATCAAGCAAGTAGTCACGTTGTTCGCCAGCCGCAAAGGAACCAAGAGAGACAAGTACCTGGCGCGGATTGGTTGCGTCAGGCTCAGAGGTACAAGCAACGATGTTGGGATACACCTGCTGAATATGCGTAATAGTGACGCCAGCGGGACACCAGAGGCCGAGGCGTGCATGGGGAATCGCCGTTTTGCGCATTTCTTGAAAGGAGGCGGTGAAGGCAGAAGCAATCTGCTGTGGGTGGGGAATAATATCAGCGCTCCCATGCGTTGCGTCCGCCATATGACGGAGTTCTGCGGCATCCCAATCTGTTCCAACCCCCCAAGCGCTGACACTCATATTGGCGGCGCGGCAGCGCTCAATCGCTGCATCTAAGCGTGCGCGTGGCTCTCCCTCATTCTTTCCATCGGTAAGGAAAAGAATCTTGCAGGCACGTGCCTGCTCGCTCTCCAAGCAGGTAACAATAGTGTCTAAAGCCTTACTCATGCAGGTGCCATAGGAGGCATCAATGCGCTGGAGGGCAGAAGTCGCCTTGCGCTTATTGCCCGGTGTACCCAGAGCGGGGCCGAAAAGCACATTCGAGGTATCGTTAAAGGGGACAATCAGAAACAGGATATTCTCATCAAGCGCCTCTATGACCTTGATTGCGCCATCGCGAGCGGCCCGCATCTTCGGGCCGCTCATGGAAGCGGATTGATCCAATGCAATCGCCAGGGCGAGGGGAGCAGGGGTCAGTTGAACAGTATCATCAAGCTGGAGCGAAAGTACAGCCTGCATGATGTGCTGGTCTCTTCGTAGATAGGGATTATGATGTGCGCGAATCGAAAACATCGTCCTTGATCTCTTTCTAATATCCAAAATGATTGTAGGTATGCTCATGAGATGTTGATGCATCGAAGCGGAAGATAGCAATCGAGTGCATCAGCGATCCAGACACAGAAAGAACAGCCGGCTTCACCAGAAGCGCCAAGGCGCAACCTCCATTTTGGAGCGGATGATCTGCTCGCGTTGAGGAGGATTGGATTGGCGGCGCAGATACTCTTGATAGCTCTTTTCAGCCGCATTGCCTAGCGCATTCATGGTACATTCACGAACACCAGCGATGGCTGTTCCCGAGGGAAAAGCGTGCTTTTTTGCTAGTTGCCAGGCAACGCGATAGACATCAGCACGTGCCAGATAATAGCGAGAATCCTCAGTGCGGCCATCAAGCACGATAATAATCTCTGCTGCCTGTAGTACATTCTGTGCTTCTAAGGGCTGCATATGACACAGATAGAGATCAATGAGTAAGAGTTGCGCGTCAACATATCTGGCTGCCGCCTCATTGACATTGCTGAGAAGTTGGGCGGCGTCGTGCCAACGGCTCAAATGAATGAGCGAGTCAGTCGCCCCCAGCGTGGCATCGGTATTGCCTGGATCGGCCTTGAGCACATTCATATAGAGGTCAACAGCGGTTCTGTGATCTTGCATGTGGCTATGCACACGCGCCAGGGCCTGCTGTGGTGGCAATTCACCAGGAAGGTCAGAGATCAATTCGCGATACTGAGCGGCGGCATCGGCATAGCGATTTTGCGCTTCAAGCAAGCGCCCAGTATACCAGGAAAGTTTCCAATGTCCTGGGGCGATGCGCTGCCCCATAGTCACCTCAGCTAATGCCAGGCTATACTCGCCTTGATCAATGTAGGCCTCGGCAAGACGCAGGTGCGCATCGATGCTACGCTGGTTGATTTTGGTAGCCTGCCTATAGAAACTGCATGCACTCACATAATTACCACCCCGTAGAGCCTGATCCCCGTAGCGCAACAGGTCGATAGCTCTATCATGCTCATCGAGTGCCGCCTCGCCGCGTAGGCCGAGTTTGCCTGTTGTGGTTAGAATACCGGGCACAAAGAGTTTTGAACCAACGGGGACCCCAGGTTGACCACCCACAATCTGGCGCAATACGCCCGAAAGCTGCTCACCCAGTTCTTCCGCATTTTGGAAGCGCTGTGAGGGTTTGCTATGTGTTCCCTTTACCAACAAACGATAGAGTGCGGCGTGCTCGTGAAACACAGGGTAATGCTCAACGGACGGCATCCCGAAAATAGGATTTGCCAGATCCATGAGAGATACCAGGTAGCCTAATGTGCGACAAATAGAATAGAGATCAGTCTGTGGCGATGGGGATTTTACCGCTTCAGGCGCGTAAAATCCATGAGTGCCATAGACATCCTGAGGATGGGGCTCATACTTGATCACGGTACCCAGGTCGATCAATTTGACAATATTGGAACCATCCTTCAACTCCTCAATCATAACATTCTGCGGTTTAAAGTCGCAGTACACGAGGCCGAGTTTCGCAAGGTAGGAGAATGCGGAAAGAACTCCCTGAATATACTCAATCGCCTCTGGGACAGGAAGTGGACCATGCCGTTCTGTGAGTATCTCATCGAGTGTTTTCCCCTGAACATACTCCATAACAATGTAGCCCTTGGAGCCAATGGCAATGAAATCATAGATAGAAACAATACTTGCATGCTTAATGGCTGCAAGGAACTCACGCTCTTTGACACTCTGCGCTACCAGATCTGGATCATCATCACTAAGCAAGGCCTTAATGACCACCCGACGTTTCAGGACGACATCTTCTGCCAGGTAGACTGCGCCCATACCGCCTGCGCCAATTTCCTTGAGCACGCTATATTTGCCATTGAGTAATGCCCCTCTCTGCAATGGCTGACCCGACAACGGGTCAGTTTGCGGTTGCAGTACTGCGACAGATGAAGAGTCAGAGGGCTGGAGAGTATCGTTAGGGAAACGATACCCACAGTAATTACAGAATTTGGCACCTGGCTTACACGGCTTCAGGCAGTGAGGGCAGGGAGGGCAGGGAGCGGGTATCGTGCCACTCTTACTCGTGGCATCGGTATGCTGCAAAGAGGCAACAGACACTTGGAGATGGTGTGAAGATATAAGAGGTGCACCTAGTACCATCCCGCACTGCTCGCAGATGTCCTCTCCAGGGGGAATTTGTCCCTGGCAATTCGGGCAAACAGCAATCTCCGGATAGGTTGCTGGAGGATGAACGGGCTGCGATTGTAGTGATGATGGCACGATTGACGTCTGATGTAAAGGCGTTATTACAAGTGCGGTAAGAACAGCCCCGCACTGCTCACAAACATCATCAGTAGATGAAATTGGTTGGTGACAATTTGGGCAAGTTGCCATACCTTTTCCTTCCGGGAAACAACGGCAGGAAAGCCGTGACAGCAATGAGTGTTCCCAAGATAGTTGTTCTCCATTAACAACAAAAAGATCGTTGAAGGATGTAGCATCTCTCAAGAGCATATTACGCCTTCTTTGCTCAAAACCGTCTCAAGGTGGGGAAGGAAGAACTAAATATTTGCTCAAGACACTCCTGTTGGAAGTGACAGGCAAGCGCTGCTTGAGTGGCAGGATGCTCCGCACACGTCTACGAACTCATGATACTAGAGGAGATCTCAAGAGATTCAACAGCAAATAGAGATCATTTGAATCGTGCGGTAGAGGACAACGAGAGGTGATGTATGAGCGACCCTTACCAGTATTGTGGTTGGCGTCACGCTGTCCATGTTGGTCCTATGGATCATATTCAAATTTGCCGCAGAACGTCATCAAAGTAAATGACACTGGCAGGAGCAGCAGCGTGCATCCGTGCAGATAACAATCAAGGTGGTTGGAGCGGAGATAGAGAAGAAAACACATTACATGGCTAATAGTGATGGCTCATTTCAAAGTCAGAGACTCTACCCAATCGGATCTGCCCACGGGATACGCAACGAGCTAACAGCAAGCTAGCAGTGGAACGAGAAAGAGACCTTTAATGAGAGAACAACAAAACACACTCTCATGAGGAGGTCTCTTTGGGTATGATACCGAACGCGAGCATAGAAGTTCAAACCTCTCCTGTGGATCGCCCTTCTCTCCCTGCATGGTTCGCCGAAGTCGTCATTGTGTCCCAGCATCTCACCACGAAAGGACTCCTAGAAGCCTTTGCGCATCACATCCAATTGGTACGTGGACGCTTCGGCAGCTATGAACCAATTGATTTTTTCGCGCTCCTGTTCGGGTATGCAATGAGTGGAGAACGAACGTTATTGGCATTCTTTGAACGTGTCGCTCCCTTTGGGCCAGCCTTCATGGCCCTCTTTGGACGTGCTGAGCTTCCCCATCGTGCCACCTTGAGTCGTTTCCTGGCGAGCGTCGACCGTCCCTGTCTGGAAGCGTTTCGTACACTCTTCGAGCAGCACAGCTTTGCGGAAGGATGGACGAATGCTTCCATCGGTGGGATCTGGGATCGGCAAGGACGCCGCTACCTCGTCATTGATGTCGATGCTACACGTCAGGCAGCACGGCAACGAGGATTGCCCTGTGGTCCAAGCCTGCCTCCCCCTCGACGTCGACTCGATGCGGTCTGTGCACCAGGCTACACCGGGCGAAAACGAGGCGAGGTGGTACGCACACGTACCGTCGCGCTTCAGATGCATACCCGTCAATGGATCGGCACCTATGCAGGCCGAGGCAATGGCGACTATCAAGGAGAACTTGCCTCGGCGCTTCAAGCCATCACAGCCTACTTAGAACTTTTTGCCCTCACTCCAGAGGTTGCTCTCGTTCGTCTCGACGGGCAATATGGTGATACTGTCGCCATTGCTCAACTGATGGCAGCAGGCGTCCATCTGGTGACACGAGCGAGAGGGTATCGCGTCCTGGAGCATCCTCAGATTCAGCATGTGTTGGTTCATCCACCAACCGCGAGGGTGTGCAGAGTGAACAGCGATGAGGTCGTCGAGTTGTTTGACGGAGGCTGGCTCCAATTGGATGGAGATGTGCCTCAAACGCGCATCATTGTGGCTCGACACCGCTCCCCTGAACCGGGCAAGAGGGTGTCAGTGGGCAAATGCATCGGCGAGTGGGTGTATGAGGTTTTCATCACAACCCTACCCATCGATGGCTTCCTTGTCGAAGATGTCCTCGACCTCTCTCATGGGCGGGGGGCATTTGAGGCGGTGCTTACGGATGAAGATGTCGAAGAAGATCCCGACCGCTGGTGTTCCTCCACTGAGCGCGGACAAGAACTCTGGCAGATTGTGTGTCAATGGGTGTGGAACCTGCGGCTCTCACTTGGACAGACTCTGCAAAAAGCTGAGTTGCGCGAGATCGAGTGGGCGTCCCCGAAAGAGACCCCCCCTGTGCTTCTCACCATTGAAGAGCCAGTTGAGGAGTATGGGCCGTGGGAGTGGGCTGCAGCATTTGGACGAGCCACTGGACGCTTCGGGGCCGATGCCTTTACTCTCCAAGAGGATGGGAAACTTCGCTGTCCAGCGGGAGCGAAGTTGTGGTTGAGCGAAGTGCGGCAGGAAAATGCTTTCACTCAGCGTGCCGTCTACCTTGCGTATCAGACCGACTGCCAGTGCTGTTCTCTGCGAGAACAATGTCTGGCAAAAGGAGCCAAAGGCAATCGTGCTCGACGGGTGAGCGCTGTCCGTCGCCTCTTGCCCCCACCTGCCTCGGTTGCGTGTGAGCAAAAGCCTGTCCTTCTCGGACCAATACGATGGGTGGATGTTGCAGGCCGAGCGCTTCGCCGCACCTGGACCATCCATTGGCGTCGTCAACACGCTGAGATCATCGCGCTTGTCGAGTGTCCTAAAAAGGTGTTTCCACCACCGCGTCCCCCTCGTGAAGTGCGTTCGCATTACTGCTGGAGTTGGCCCGACCGGCTCGCCTGTAATGCCTGGTGGGGGCCACCGCAACTGCGTGTTTCCGTGGCAGGTGTCCCCACCTTTCTCGCCATCAAGTAACACAGGAGGAACTGATGAACAAACAGGCGATTTGAGCGAGGTGCCATTGCCCCTCTGAGCTCGTCATGAGGGCCGAGAGTCCCTGTCTGCTTTCAACAACCTCTTCCATTCCCTCATTGCTCGTTTGCTACAAGCTCGTTGCGTATCCCGTGGGATCTTCCGCACTTTCCGTGCTCAACAATACGGAGAGCTAGGTATCATACGGCCTCACAAGACATGGGAAGGCTTTTGAGATGGCTTTGATCATCTTTTCAATGCAAATTGACCTCATCGCTCTCTGGGTGTGCTTTTGGCCAGGATGTTGAAATTGCTGAGCACGGAAAGTGCGTAAGAGCCATATTACCAGGTACGTTACAGACCAGAGAGATCCCTATTCCAGCGCCAACGCCCTGGAGCAAGCGAAAGGCAATGAGCTGATTCATGTCCTGAACAAGACCTGCACAGGCTGATCCGAGCAGAAAAAGCAGTGCCCCAACCAACAAAAAGGGCTTGCGCCCAAATTGATCGGAGAGTTTACCTGCGAGAGGGATCATCGCTGTTGAACCAAGGAGGTAGGCGGTCATGACCCAGATATAGCGGTCAAACCCGCGTAAGGAAGCCGTAATATGAGGAAGCGCGGTAACCACAATCGTCTGATCGAGCGCTTCCAGGAACAGTGTCAGCATGAGGGCAAGCAATACGCTGGCAAGCGTCATACCTCTGATACCTGCCCCTTGCTCATACATGGAATGCTGGGCATTCAAGAGATGCTCCTTTCTCATCTTGGAGGCAGGCACGACGAGTGTCCCATGAAAGGTCTCCTCGTCGTTCCTGCTTCTCATGTATTCCTGTATCAGGAGAAAACGACGGGAAGTGCGTTCAGGCCCCGAAAAACGATGCGAGGTTTCCAGGAAGGCTCCGTGGTCTTCAAACGAAGGCGGGGAAAACGCGTCAGCAAGGTGTGCAAGGCGACTTCAATTTCCAGACGCGCGAGAGGAGCGCCTAGGCAGAAGTGACTGCCATACCCAAAGGCCAGATGCCGTTGGGGCGAACGCCGCACGTTCAGTTGATCGGGATCGACAAAGTGATCAGGGTCATGATTGGCTGCCCCAGACACCCAATGACAGATTGCCATGCACGAATAGGCTTATTACCCAGCACAAGATCTTCCTTCGCGACACGACGCGTTGTCTGCACAGGTGCATCATAGCGCAATAATTCCTCCACAGCGGCGGGGATCAAAGTGGCATCCTTTTGGAGTGCTTCATACTGATCGGGATTCTGGAGGAGAGCCAGCAAGCCATTCCCAATGGCGTGAATGGTGGTGCCATGACCGGCAGACAGCAGTAAGAGCGCATTGCCCAGAACTTCTTCCTCACTGAGCACCGCCCCGTGCTCTTTCGCATCAAGGAGGGCCTGAAGCAAATCATCCTCTGCATGCATTCGCCGTTTGCGCATCAGTTGACGGAAGTACTCCAGGCACTCGGTCACAAACGTGAACGCCTGCCCCTGTTCCTCAGGTGTATGCGCTGCCCCATCAAGGAGGGCGCCAAAGGCGGTTGCCCAGGTCGCAAATTGTTTCCGCTCGTGTGCAGGCACGCCTATCATTTCGGCAATGACAATGGAGGGGAGCGGGAAGGCTAACTCTTCAATCACCTCCATCTCACCTTTGGCTTGGGCCTTGTCCAGAAGCTGATTGACCAGGGATTGAATCGATGTGCGCATCCCTGCGATGCGCCGAGGGGTAAACGCCTGGCTTACTAGGCGGCGTAGATGGGTGTGATCGGGAGCATCGGCAAAGAGCATTTGTCGCGAGAGGATACGTGAGATTGTCTTTGCCTGCTCTCGGATCGCTTCAGGGAAACGCTCGGTGTCAACCACCATATGGGCACTAGAGAGACGGGGATCGTGCAAGGCTGCAAGAACATCGTCATAGCGTGTCAGAACCCAGGCCTGTATACCTGCATCCCAGTAAATGGGATCTTGCTCACGGAGTTGCTGATACAGTGTATAGGGATGAGAAAGGTATCGTGGATCAAGCACATCTTTTAAACTCAGTGGATGGTGCGTGGAAACAGACATGAAATACTCCTTCCTATTGAGAAAAAGGCAAAAGCCACCTACGTCATGATGAATTGTCATCATGACTATTTTCCAAAAAGAGGATGGCTAAAAAGCTTTGTCAAAGGGGCTAGGATAGAGGCATCAGAGCAAGGCGTTCACGTGCCAGATCTTCTTGCAGCAACGACCGATTCAGGAGAAACGCCGCCTCGGCTCCTTCAGCAGCGGCCCCAATGACCCAGAGGTTGCGGACACTATTGCCAGCAACAAACAGGCCAGGGATGTCAGGCTGTTCATACCCTTCAGTCCTGAGCATCAGACGATTCGGAGAAAAGCGATAGCCTAGCCGCTGTGCCAGTGGAGCGTGTTGGTGTTCGTGTGTGATCACAAAGAGCGCACGACGAGCGAGCACCTTACCGTTGCGAAATACGATACGTTCAAGTTGTTCCGCACTTCCCTCCAGGTGTGCAATCCGATCTTCGCAAACACCAATGCCGAGGCGAGAGAACAGGGCCAGGTCTGCCGCATCAAGCTCGGCAGGCCCATCGGTGCAGAGCACCAGATCGTGACTCCATTGTCTGAGTTGCAGTGCCATGGCGCGTCCGTGCTCTCCAGCTCCATAGAGTGCAAGCGGTTGATCTCGCCATTCCCAGCCATCACAATATGGGCAGTGAAACACACTGGAACCATAGAACTGTTCCAGCCCATCGAGTAACGGCAATTCGTCAATGACGCCGGTTGCAAGCAACAATTTACGTGTTTCCACCTGCGTGTGATCGGCTAAGGTTACTCGAAAATGCTCTTCAACACGTTCCGCGTCAGTGACAGCGATCGTGCGCAATTCCACGGTTGTATAGGGGGCAAGCTGTTCACGTCCCAAACGCAGAAATTCAGCGGGTGCAATACCGTCACGTGTCAAAAAGCCATGCAACGCCTGGCTCGCTGAATTGCGTGGGCGCTCAGTATCGCACACCAGGACACGTCTTCGACATCGTCCCAACCAGAGGGCCGCGCTGAGCCCAGTAGGCCCAGCGCCAACAATGATGGCATCATACATGTCGTTCTCCATGTTTCAAGGTCCTTCCTCCAGAAAACCCCATGCGCTCATAGCATTACGAGGTTGGGGCATCATTGTTCGTCAAAAGCGACGAAGGCAATCCGTGCGCTAACATGCCCAAAACCTGATCGGCCATGGCATCAGGGCCGGGCTCATCCTGATCGAACCACCAGGTAATGGCGCGCACAAGCATCCCGCCCAACAGGTGCGCCAGCAAGACCGGATCGCTCTCCTTCAACTCACCGCGCTCCTTTGCCGCACGAAGTGGTGGAATGAAGTGAGCGGCGAGTCCTTGCTGCGCCTGATGGGTACGCGTTTGAGCAAGCAAATGACTCTCTCCAGCACATAACAGCAGGAAGAGTTCACGTTCCTGATAGGCGGCATGCAAGAGGGTGCGAATAATCAGCGGAATCAGTGGCTGATCAGGATGGGCTGTAAGGGCAGTGTGAATCTGCTCGCGAAGCAACTGAAGCCCCTCCTCAGCCAACGCGAGCAAGAGTTCTTCTTTATCGCGGAAATGGAGATAAAACGTCCCCATCGCCACATCAGCGATCTGGATAATCTCTGAAATCGTGGCTTCCTGATAACCTCGTTGAATGAACACCTGACGCGCGGCTGCCAGTAGGTCAGCGCGTACACGCGCCCGCCGCCGAGCAACGCGCCCCTCCTCATGGAAAGTTGATGGGGTATTGGTTGTCTTTTTCTTCATGTTTCTGATAATATCTCAAAATTGATAGATTGTCAATAATGTGAGAAAATCATTTTTATCTTCCTGCTATTGCTGCATGAGCTTCCTTTTCTTGGAGCATGTTGTGGGAAATTCTCAGGCTCTTGATTCTTGGTTTCACCCTTTCAGGGATCATTCAGGCAGTGGTATCGCATCGAACCATGGCGCAGATGTTAGGAGGGTTAAAACAAGTTTCTTGAAGAGTGGACAAGTCTCCCTTTCCGTTGACATCTGTTGCTCTTGCGTTCGTCCCTCGTTTCTGCGAGAATTGCTCCTCGTACGGTGAGTGACACCGGAATGTACGCCTGTGGAGATCCTGTAAGACCTGGGAGATCCAGGCAGGTTGTTCGTTGAAGCAGGAACCGAACGCCAGATAGGGCTTGTCCCTCTTTGGGGAAGTTTCGGATAACGGATTCTCCCAAACGCCTGACTCTGGCAACTCTCTTTGGCATTGCCTCCAGTCCTTGTTCTTATGCGGCAGTTGCCCTAGCTCGCTCTTTCAGGGGCCAGTTTTACAGCAGCCATAGTCTTCGAGCTTGCCTCAACAAATCTCGTGATTGAGTTTGGGATTCTTCTTTCGCCTCACACTCACGCCATGGCTAGTCGAGCAAGCGAAAGCGCAGGCTGAGAAGGGCACAAGAGGCCAGATGGAAGGGCACGCAAGTATAGATATGAGTGTTTCAGGAGGCTCAATCCGGCAAAAGCTATTGAGTCGCAAGGAAGTCACAAAAGAGAGATACCCCACGCATTCTCACGTTGGATATCTCTCTTCTAGTTAGGTGAGCTTATGATGCGACGGTGATGCTCTGTTTCATCCCAGCTTCATAATGACCTGGCAGATAACAGGCAAATTCTGGATGTGATCCAACGGTTGAGGAGGGGAAGGTATAATCCAACGTTTTTGTCTCACCGGGATTGATGTCGCCAGTTGTTGCCAGCGCCATCTTGTCCATATCCTCCATCGGCATGCCACTCATGCTGCCCTCTGATTTCGGCAGAATCATAAATTCGTGAGTCGTCTTGCCAGTATTGGTGACCACGAAGTGATACGACTGCCCCCCAGTAAATGTAGTGAGAGGAACGCTTACTTTGAATTCAGAAAGGCTCACATCAACGTTTTTTGCATTGGGTGAGTCAGTTTTTCCACCTCCACTGCCACAGGCTGCTAGTAGGAGCATGAACACGGTCAAGAATATGCCGAAAATGGCTCGCTGTTTCATATCAACATCTCCTTGTCTGAAGAGTATCTTCTTTCTATACAAAACAAGTATGTATCCCTACCCCTTCCCGTTGGGAAGGGGTAAAATGTGCTCAAAAAAGGCGACTCATCCTGCAACAGACATCCACCCGTATCACAGCGTCTCCTTCCACACGTCTGGCTGTGTGCTAGTAACATCATAGGGAAACATCAATTCCCCGACAGCCTCTCGTCTTTCCACTGGCAATGCCTTCGGGAATGCACATTCGCAGGTGCGTTTCAATGAGTAGTACCTCCAACTTTTCGATGGCTTTGCGAATCGCATGAGTTTGATGCAGGATAGCAACACAATACTTGTTCTCATCAACCATTTTACGAATGCCACCCAGATGCCCCTCAATGTATTTCAGTCGTTTGAGTTCAGCTTGTTTTTCTGCGCATGTGCTCTGCCCCTCGTTCTTATTTGCCAAAGCGCCGTAAGCGCAACGAGTTACTGATGACGGTAACCGACGAGAGCGCCATCGCTGCCGCCGCAAAAATGGGGGCGTTTTCCTGAAGGAAAGGAATCAACGGTGAGAGAATCGCCGTTGGCACAAGAATAATGTTATAGGCAAAAGCCCAGAAGAGATTCTGTTTGATGGTACGCAGTGTTGCCCGGGACAGTGCCAGTGCTGTCGCAACGCTCTTCAGATTGCCTTTAACCAGGGTGATATCGGACGCTTCCATCGCAATATCAGTTCCAGTCCCCATCGCGATACCCGCATCCGCCTGCACCAGGGCTGGCGCGTCATTGATGCCGTCACCAGCAAACGCCACGACCATCCCTTGTGCCTGAAGCCGTTTGACCTGATTGGCCTTATCTTCAGGAAGCACTTCCGCCAAAATATGGGCTGGTGGTATCCCAACCTGGGAGGCAATCGCCTGCGCTGTGCGTTGATTGTCACCAGTAATCATCCACACCTCAAGTCCCTGAGCTTGCAATTGCGCAATGGCCTCACGCGAACCTACTTTGATCGTATCGGCCACGGCAACCAGACCGGTGATGCGATGATCAATGGCAATGAGCATAGCGGTTTTCCCCTGTTCCTCCAGCAGTTCCAGGCGCTCATGGAAGGCAATACACTCAAGGTGGTGCAAATGCATTAATCCACGGGTCCCGACCAGAACATGGCGCCCTTTGACCGTTGCTTCTAGACCACGTCCAGCCAGAGCCGTAAATGTGTCAGGTGACCCCTCCAGATTCAGCCCCCTGGTTCTGGCGCCTTCCACAATGGCGGCGGCAAGAGGGTGCTCCGAGCCCTGTTCAGCAAGAGCGACCAGGCGTAACATCTCATCTGTTTCTGTCTCAGACAGGGCAAAGACATCTGTGAGTTCGGGCTTCCCTTTGGTAATGGTCCCGGTTTTATCAAGCAGTACCGCCTGCACGGCCTGAATGCGTTCCAGACTCTCCCCGCCTTTGATCAAAATGCCCTGTTCGGCTCCTTTCCCAGTTCCCACCATAATAGCCGTTGGTGTTGCCAGTCCTAGCGCACAAGGACAGGCGACGACCAGCACGGCGACCGCAGCCACAATGGCAGTAACCCAAGGATTGGTTGCAGCCACAGCACTCATGCTCATCTGGCTCATATCCATCGCACCCGATTGCGCTGGCGCAAAGCCCAGGTTTCCAGCGATAGACCAGCCAAGAAAGGTCAGCGCTGCGACGACTAAGACGGCAGGTACAAAAACGCCAGAGATGGTATCAGCAAGCCGCTGAATAGGCGCTTTTGACCCCTGTGCTTGCTCAACCAGATGAATGATATTAGCCAATACGGTATCGGCTCCCACCTTGGTCGCCTGCATCCGCAACAGCCCTCGCTGGTTGATCGTGGCACCAATCAATGCATCGCCCTCGCTCTTCTCCACCGGCAGACTTTCGCCGGTAATCATCGCCTCATCCACGGACGAACGACCGGAGAGAACCAGGCCATCAACAGGAATTTTCTCGCCAGGCCGCACAAGCAATTCATCGCCCACACGAACCTGCTCAATGGGCAATTCTATTTCCCGCCCTGCTCGCATCACATGGGCTGTGCGAGCCTGAAGACCCATGAGTTTCTGAATGGCCTCATTGGTCTGTCCCTTTGCACGCGCCTCCAGGTACTTGCCCAGGAAGATCAGGGTGACGATTAACGCTGCCGTATCGTAAAAGGTGATTGCGCCAACCGCCTGGGGAAAGAATGTTGCGACCACACTCAGGACGTACGCGGCAGTTGACCCAATCGAGATCAAGGTATCCATGTTCGCCCCAAAATGGCGTGCCGTCTTGAGGGCGGTACGATGAAACTCCCATCCCACGACAGCCCAGATAGGTGTCGTCAGGATAAGCAACAACACATTCTCCCCTGGAAAGCGGTTCATGAAGAACATGTTGAGCAGCACCACCGGCACAGAGAGCACAATACCCAGAATCAACAAGGTGCGTTTCCGTGCCAGTTCTGCCTGGCGACGCTGACGTTGGGTGTCCGCTGGAGATGGTGGTGGAGACGCTATGACTGATGGTACGTTGGCTGTCGGGATCTCGGAAACCGCCGGATCTGCCTCCTGGGACAGCCTCACAGGCATAGGTGTTTGTGGGATTGCTTTATAGCCGAGAGCATCCACCTTCTGCACCATCGTTGTGACGTCTGTTTGCGCAGGATCATAGGTGACCGTTGCCTGCTCTGTCGCCAGATTGACGGACGCCTCTATCACGCCGGATACCTTTTTGAGTCCCTTCTCAATCCGCATCGCGCAGGACGCACACGTCATCCCCTCCACGGCAAAGAGCACCTGTGTCTCATCTGATTCAGGTGCTTGCTCTGGTGGCGAGAAGGGCTCATTGGGAGTCAGCGGTATCGCTTTATAGCCGATGGCATCGACTTTTTGGGCCATCTTTGTCACATCCGTCACAACGGGATCATAGCGAACGGTCGCCCGTTCTGTTGCCAGATTAACAGAGGCCTCCGTCACACCAGGCACCTTTTTGAGCCCCTTCTCGATCCGCATCGCGCAGGACGCACACGTCATCCCCTCCACGGCAAAGAGCGCATCACGTTGTTCCTGTCTCTCGTCAGCAATCGCTCCAACCGAGGCGGATCTGACGCTCTCAGCAGTATGCTGTGAATCTATCGTCATAACTCAATCCTTTGTTGTGTTTCATAACCCATACCCCCTCGGTGGGGGTATAACTACTATAGGGTGCCATCCCTTGTTTTGTCAAGCCTGCAACTGACATCTCCTCATCACTCGATAAGATCGCTAATGCCAACATCACCAGATGCCGAAACAAGTGGCCTTGTCACGCAGAGGACCGTTCGCCCTCTTCCAGCTCACACCCATTACTCCCTCTTGTGTTTTTGGCGAGCAGATGGTATAGTCCCCTCTATACCCACCCCCGAGGGGTATGGGTATAGAGGGGGAGGAGCACCCCTTGCGTCCTTCCCACTTTTTGTTTTGTTGCAACCCCTATCCCCGGGGTGTGGGATATGTATGCTTCACAATGGTGAAGAAGGAGATAAACCGAATGGCAAATGCGATTGATCCAGTGTGTGGTATGACCGTTGATACTACAAGTACCACCTTGACAGCCGAGTTTCAGGGAGAAACCTTCTATTTCTGTGCGCCTGGATGCAAGAAAGCCTTTGAGAAAGATCCAACAAGCTATCTCCAGCAAGAGCCACAGGAATCACAGGAGCAAGCATCCTCCTGCTCTTGTTGTCACCCACAACAGGTGTAACGCCTAAGCAGAGTAGAGCACCTCTCACTCAGGAATGTTCTCATCATCGTCCATCTGCCTGGCGGGCTGTCTCCTGTTGCCAGGAAGAGTTCGCCAGCAGCAGAACGTTGCTATGGGCAACATCAGAAGAAAGCCAGCAAGAAGGCCCATGGCATTCCGCAATCTGCGATGGCTTCTTCGTGCGTAAGAAAGAGGTGGTCATTGTGGGGCGGAGATACGCTGCTGGAAAATGTACTCTTCTTGAGGCACGATGGCGCCACGACGCCAGACGAACCATGTTAATGCATCGATGGCGAATCATCCATGCCTGGCAGAGGTTGTCACGCCGTCTCGAAAACCATGCCACACAACGGCCCCTGTTCACCTGAGCAATCGTGGCAATTCAGAGGATGACCCCATGAAAGAGCCTCCATAAAGACGCGAGAGGAACGCACACGCGCTACCAATGCGCCAAGCAATTACTGCTACCAGTACTGAGGCCCGCAACCCTCGACGTCGAACGCTGGTTTTCAAGCCAGGAATGCGTAGCGCCGGATGCAATGAGGAAAAACATGGTATAGAAGTACTGATGGAACAAGAGGGGGGAAACACATACCTGATGGTCCACCTAGAACCGTCGCCCATGCGTGCTTGGCTCCCACCTCCCTTGTCCCCTTCCCCCCCTCATGCTATACTAAAATCTCTACCACAGGCAGGAGAGGAGGAAGGAAGAGATTATGCAGAAAAACAAGCAACATGTGCTCAAAAATTTGGACACGATCAGCGAATACATGACTCATGCCGAGCACTTGGTTGAAGAAGATGCCTATTGTATGGATATTCTGAAGCAGACCTTTGCTGCCCGCCAGGCCATTGATGCCCTGGAACAACACTTACTCGAAGGGCATCTGCAACATTGTGTGCCAGAAGGGATGAAACAGGGCAGGAGCAAGGAAGTCATTGACGAATTGCTGCAGCTCTATAGCATGGTGGGCAATCGCCAAGCTGGACAGTGAAGCGCTGTCCAGTTCATCCCTTTCTGGCGCCCCTACCGCCGATCGTTCTCGAACGCGCACAATTTTTCCTGAGTAACGCCGCTTCCCTCATACACGGTCGTCTTGTTTGTACCTTGCTCCTTCACCTTTCCTCCTCACAGCCAAAGACCAGTTATTCCTCGTAGAGAAGGGAAGCACTTCCTCACCGCGCATTGCTCCTTTCTCCTCACGAAACGCGACGAGGTGTCCCGCGACTGAATAGGCGTTCAAGCGATGCGTGTTCGATCACTCCGCAGCAATTGTGCCTGTTGGAATTCTCGTCCGCGTACACACAAGCACGTGCAGGTTGCGCAGCAGCAGAGAGCAGACGAGCATGCCAACGGCTAAAACAAGCGTTGCTTAGAGCATCGGGGAATAGGAGCAAAAGGCCTTGAGTGTATGGCTCCCACGATCACAAGAAGAATCCTCCTTCTTTGGCTGATCAGTCTGTGCGATGATGAACGGGGCGTGGGCTGCTTGTTGGGTATTCTTGGCAGCGAGGAGCCGATGTTGTTCACATGATGTTCATCAAAAGATGCTACGATGGATCCACGAGGGGGCCGATACATGAACAAACATGTACATATTCTCATCATTGAAGATGATCCTGATATTTGTGAATTGATCACGCTCTACGCAGAAAAAAGCGGATATAACGTGAGCATTGCCCGCACTGGCATGAGCGGACTGGAACTGTTCTATGCCACCCATCCTGATCTTGTGCTTCTCGATATTATGCTACCTGAAATGGATGGTTGGGAGGTATGCAAGGATATACGGAGGGATGAGACCACACCTGTGATCATGTTAACGGGGAAAGGCGAAAACGGCGATAAGCTCAAAGGCTTTGACCTGAGGGCAGATGATTACCTGGTGAAACCTTTTGATCCCAATGAACTGATGGCAAGGATCAAAGCGGTCCTGCGGCGCGCCAATCCGATGCTTGTAGTAACTGAAGCCATTCAGCTTCCTTTGCTCAAGATTGATGTGCAGCAATACAAGGTTACCTATGCAACTCAGGAGATCGTGTTCCCGCCCAGGGAATTGGAATTGCTCTATTTTCTCGCCTCCCATGCCAATCGTGTATTCACCCGGCAGCAACTGGTGGATCACCTCTGGGGGTGGGATTTTGAGGGAGATCCGAGAACCGTCGATGTCCATATTAAAAGAATACGAGAAAAATTGGGAGCGGACAACCTGTATTGGCGGGTCAAAACCATACGAGGTGTTGGTTATAAATTTGAGGTAGACCACCCATGTTGCACATAAAAAGTTTTTTTCTGAAGCTGTTTCTCACGAGTATCGCTGTATTACTGATATCCCATTTCATACTTGCTCTTGCCTCTTACATTTTGTTCCAGACAACACTCGCAACGATGCATCTTCATTCAGACCTCTCCCAAATAGCGGGCTTATTTGCTCTGGCTTCTCTGCTTTCTCTGACCATGACTGGTGGCGTTGTGTACTATCTTTCGCAACGGATGACTGCCCCACTGCGGGAAATGAAGCAGGTGGCACTCCGTATCGCTCAAGGAGACTTTGATCAACGTGTCACCATCAAGACACATGATGAGCTGGGAGCATTAGGGGAGACGTTCAATTATATGGTCCAGGAGTTGGGCAGTACGGATCAGTTGAGAAGGGATTTTGTGGCCAATGTTTCCCACGATTTACGTTCCCCGCTGACCTCGCTTCACGGCTTCGTTACAGCGTTTCTCGATGATGCGATCCCCAATGAACGAAAGCGCTCTTCGCTTATGGTAATGCAAGAGCAAACCGAGCGCATGATCAAGTTAGTCAACGATCTTCTCGATATGGCCCGAATAGAAGCGGGACAGTTGGAAATCCACTCCGTTCGCTTCAATGTGTCGGAGCTGGTTCGTCAGGTCGTGGCTCGCATGGAACCTGCCTGGGTGAAAAAACAGGTTACGGTGGACATCCTCTCTGACGAAGCCCAAGATATCTACGTCTACGCAGATCCAGATCGGATTGATCAAGTGATCGTCAATTTGCTGCACAATGCCATTCAATTCTCCTCACCCCAGAGTTCAGTCGACGTGATCGTGCAAACACGCGCACAGGCGGTGATTGCTATTCGCGATCACGGACCAGGAATCAGGCAAGAGGAGATGGCCTCTATCTGGGAACGATTTTATAAAGCAGATAGAGCCCGAACCCAAAGGGCTGGTACAGGGTTGGGCTTGTCCATTGTGAAGCACATCCTCGATCTCCATCACAGTCCCATTGACGTGAAGAGTGAGGTAGAGAATGGGACAATCTTTACGTTTACTCTCCCTCTCGCTCCCGACAGGATAAAGACACCTGACAGACCATGAGATTCCGTTCATCTTCTGTCCATAAACCATTGCTATACTCAATGTCGTACGGAGAGATCGGCCCTCTCCAAGAGGAGAATCTCTCACTGAAAAATTTTGTAGACACCACATGACAGAGGAGCAAAACCCATGGCAGACATCCATCCTGACCCTCACGCCAACAGTCCCATTGGCGATACCCCCCGGAGGAAACCCGATCACGGATCGACCACTGGCGCCCCACGCTGGGTGAAAGTGTTTGTGATCATTGTCATCATCTTGGTCGTGCTGTTTGTGATCCTGCATCTCACCGGCAATGGCTTTGGCAACCACATGCATATGTCGATCAACATACCGATCAGCACCCACGGAGGACTTCCGCTATGATCATGGCCCCTGGCCTCCGCAAGTTCGCGCTCACCGCGCATGTCACGTGCTCGATTGGCTGGTTCGGAGCAGTTGCCGCCTTCCAGGCGCTTGCTATCGCTGGCCTGATCAGCCAGGATCGAGAGATGGTACGAGCCACCTCGCTCACGATGGAAGTGACCACCTGGTTCGTCATCGTCCCCTTCGCCTTCGCTTCGTTGCTCAGTGGGATTGTTTCATCGCTGGGCACGAAGTGGGGCTTAATTCAGTACTATTGGGTTCTGGTCAAACTCCTGATCACCATTGTTGCCACCATCATCTTGCTGGTACATACGCAACCCATTGATCTGCTGGCAGAGGTCGCAGTCAAGACGACTGCGTTCAGCGCTGATTTCCGCAGGGAGCAAATCCAAATGGTGGTTGCCTCCAGCGCTGCCCTGATCGTACTGCTCGTCCTCACAACACTCTCAGTGTATAAACCACGGGGCATGACTCGGTACGGGCTACATCAGCTGCGCGAACAGCGCCAAGAGGTCGCAACTGTAGGCGCAGCGATGAGCAAACTACACGAGATAGTGCAGCCACCCGAAGGCAGCAAGATCCAGCCAACAAACTTCACAGAAGACGATCTGGTCACCCCAAAGGAGGCCCTGCAGTGATCATCCATCCCGTATGCCCGGCAGTTTCCTCCGTCCCTGGCGCACTGCATACTAGGGACATGCAACCTGCTCATAAAAATGTATTGTTGCAAGCACATATCGAACGATGGCTTGTGTGCCTCGACAAAGGAAGGAACGAGCATGAGTATTCTCAAAGCTCCTGGTGCGCAGATATCGTATGAGGTGAGCGGCTCGGGGCCGCTCTTCATCCTGATCCCAGGAGCAGCTGGCGTGGGAGAGGTCTTCCGCCCACTTGCACGCGAACTGAACTCCCAGTATCAGGTGCTCACCTACGACCGTCGCGGTTTCTCTCGCAGTCGGCTCGACGGGCCCCAGGACTATGATCACCGGCTCTCGACCGATGCCGATGATGCCCGACGCTTGATCGAACACCTGACGAACCAACCGGCAATCGTCTTTGGCAATAGCTCGGGAGCGATTGTCGCACTCGAAGTCCTGACCCAGTATCCCAAGCTGGTCCAGACAGTGGTCGCCCATGAGCCGCCAGTCGTTTCACTGTTGCCTGATGCATCCGAATGGTGGGCCTTTTTCGACGGGGTCTACGACACCTACCGTAAAGATGGGGTTTCCAACGCTCTGCACCAATTTGCGAGCGCCGTTGTTGGAGACACAGACCGCCAGGTGATGGAGCACGCGAGAGCAAAGCACGCGAATGCGTACACCATGACGAACACGGTCTATTGGTTGGAACACGAACTGCGCCAATATCCACGGGTTGCGTTTGATCTCGCTGTGCTTAGAGCGCACACGAGGCAGATTATGCTCGTCGGAGGACATGATGCCCAGGGCAAGGTGTCCTACCAAGCGAGCAAGATACTCGCGAAACAGTTGGGTCGTGAGATTGTCAACTTGCCTGGCGGACACCTTGGCTTCATGGCACATCCCATCGAATTTGCAAAGGAGCTTATACATGCTCTTGGCAGCGGAAACCATTGAGCCCCTGATAGCAAGACCCAGATTCTGGGATGCTTGTGCCTTCCCCAAAACGCAGTTCATTGTTCCTCTTCACGTCTTCCTCACAAGAGGAAAGGAGCATCCTGATGAGTGATCCATTACACACCTCGTCTCAGGAGAGTTCCATATCCTGGAACTCTCGCTGGCAGAAAAAACACGCATTCCCGGCAAATGATTCGGCTCACGAAAGCGTTTCGTCTCAGGATCTATCGTTTGAACACTTTCTTGAGGCAGTCATACAGCAAATGCACCCAGAGGGTCGTGCGCAGCACCAGGCAGGGATGCATCGATATCTGCGCACACTCCTTCCTGACGGCGTAACGCTAGCTGATCTTGCTGCTGGCTGGCAGGTGCTTGCTCAGCCACAGAACGATACTAATTCCGAGGTGGCCCACCGTCGCAAGACCTGTGCCGAGTTGGCAGCTATTGCTGTTCAATTTACGAATGGACAAGGGCATCTGGCGAGCGCAGTCTCAACCTGGCAAGCATGGCTCAACTCCTCCCAGAGAAGTACTGATCCCCGTCTGACTGCCTTGCGCTCGACGTTTGCTCGCGAGCTCGCGGAATTACAGAAATCCGCATTCTAGAGGGCTAAAACGCACGCATACAGAGATTTGCGACCAGCAGTGATCAACATGTGCAGCAGCTCTGTCCAGGAGGTACAGATGGCATCTTTGACTGATCCACATGAGAAAGCCGAAAAAGAGCTTGCATCTTTGATGCACCACTGGTGACTGTTTCGCCTACTAGCTCAGTCAGGTCGGCAGTCCGTTTGTCGTTGGTCTTTACGTGTTGGGCTACGTTGCCGTTCTCCACCGCCCGCTGCGACAGAGTGGCTCATTATCATCGGAGTGGGTCTGCTTGCGCCTTTTGGGTCTCTCTGGTGGGGAATAAGGAGGAAGTGGACCGGATCCCACGTTAGCCGTCACACAGAGCGTCTGGTTCCGCTGCTGATCTGCCTGATAGCTTTGAGAAGCATGCTGGCTAGGTTGCTCTTGCTGCCTGCTTCGCGTCAGTTGGTGGCGACACTTGTGGCAGTCATCATAGCGTTCTCGTTGACGACATTGATCATACAGGGAGCAAAATACAAGATCAGCCTGCACGTCGACTCAGCAGCAGATATGGTAATGGTCTGGTGCTTGCTCGTCAGCCTGATAGATCTTTTGCTCTTGCCCTTGGTGGTACTAATCGCCTGGGCACGCTGGAAGCTAGAGGAGCGCACCTCGCTTCAGGCGATCGGTAGAGCAACTCTCGCTATAGCAGTAACCGCCACCATGTTCTAGCTCTTTGGCATCCACTGACTGCCTTTTTGAAAAAGGGAAAGATGCCACTAAAGGAGGTCTATTGAAACTTCTGGCCTCTCTATAGTAGAAGACGCCGCCCTTCCTAGGGCAAGTAGAGAACCATGACCAAGCCAGCCAACTTGCAGCACCGTGGTGTATCGGCTGCCCAACCAACATCGTCACATCTGTAACCCGCTCTCTTCTGGGACGTATCTTTCAAGGAAAAGATGTAAACGGTCTACATGCCATGCGTCTCTCTGAAGTGAGGATCAACTATGACACCCTTGGTAGCAATCGCTCTTCTCCTTGCCCTTGTCGTCATCGTTGCGCTCGGTGGCTATGCCATGGCTTGGTTACTGCTCATCAATGCAGGGAACCGCTTGACGAAGAAGCAGCTCGCCCTCCAGTCTGGCATGCACGTGCTCGATGTCGGATGTGGCTCCGGCAGATATACGCTCCCCATGGCACAGCGGGTAGGCTCAACTGGAGAGGTCTTGGGGATCGACCTTCAGGCTGGGAAGCTCCAGCGAGCCGAACAACGTCTGCAGAAGGCTTCTTTCAAGAACGTCCGCATCATACGAACCGGGGCAGGAGAGGGCAAGCTTCCCCATGAAGCGTTTGATCGCGCCCTCCTCTTCGCCGTTCTTGGTGAGATATCCAATCGTGAGGCAGCGCTCGCTGAGATCTTTCAGGCTCTCAAGCCAGGAGGCGTCCTTTGTATCACAGAAGGCTTTCTCGATCCACATTATCAACGCCAGGAACAGGTTCGTTCTCTAGCACAAGCAGTCGGATTTGTCAAAGAGCATTGTAGAGGCAATCGCTGGCTCTACTCCATGAATTTCCTCAAGCCGGAAGCGCCCTCTCACTAAAAGGAGGCCTTATTTATATCATCATTTTCTCGCGATCCTGTGGATCGATCAGCTCCGCATGGCCGTTTCAGGGAGGCATATGGGCAAAGCAAGCTTCCCTGGGATACCAATATCACCCCCCAGAACTGATGGAGGCGGTGGAGGTAAGGACACAATTACATGGAATCAAAGGGTTAAAACAAGTTTCTTGAAGAGTGGACAAGTCTCCCTTTCCGTTGACATCTGTTGCTCTTGCGTTCGTCCCTCGTTTCTGCGAGAATTGCTCCTTGTACGGTGAGTGACACCGGAATGTACGCCTGTGGAGATCCTGTAAGACCTGGGAGATCCAGGCAGGTTGTTCGTTGAAGCAGGAACCGAACGCCAGATATGGCTTGTCCCTCTTTGGGGAAGTTTCGGATAACGGATTGTAGTCACCTTCGAGAGAAAAGCAGGGGACAATGCTATACCCGCATCTACTAGTGGGTCATTTGCCAATTCCATCGATGTTGTGGCAAGCTAAACAAAAAACAAAGGAAGTCTCTCATGCCACATCCTCCTGTCGAGCCTCTCCGCCCATTTACCCAGGAAGAGCAAAAGGAACTCCATCGAGTCAAACGAGCCACAAGTGAATCACTCCGCCGTCATCAACGAGCCGTCGCTCTTCTCGCCGTAGCAGAGGGACTGAGCCGAACAGAAGCAGCCCGGCAAGCGGGTTGGCATGGCTATGAAACCGTGAGTAAGCTTATCCGGCGTTTTAACACCCAAGGCTTGATGGCGCTGGACGATCAGCCGCGATCTGGGCGCCCTGCTACCTACGGAACAGGAGAGAAGGCGAGAATCCTTCAGGAAGTCTGGCGGCCACCGGATCGAGAAGCAGATGGTACGGCGACCTGGTCCCTGTCTCTCCTGCAACGGGCACTCCGTCAAGCTCCAGACGGTTTCCCAGAGGTGAGCACATTCACTCTTCTGCATACGTTGCATGAAGCCGGCTACTCGTGGCAGAAGAGCCGAACCTGGTGCAAGACTGGAATCACCTTACGAAAACGCCTAGATGGAACGGTTGAGCAAAGTGAAGATCCGTATCTCCAGCAAAAAAAACGCTGATTGAACGAGCCTATCTGCTTGGAGAGCAATTGGGGTTCCAGGTCTGGTGCGAAGATGAAGCCGGACCCTATCAAACCATTCCTCTTTCTGGCACCTCCTGGAGTCAAGAAGGTGATCCGATGCGCCAGGACCATCAATACATTCGGGGCAAAACCGCCAAATTCTTAACACTGTTTCGACCAGCAACTGGAGAATTACATGCGGAGCCCGTTGATACCAGTGCTCATGCCATCTTACATCCCTGGCTCAAAAAGGAACTGGCAACGATCCTCAAACAGTGTCCACCTGCTCCAGAGCAAGTGCAGGAGGGGTGCCGGTGGCAAGATTGGGATTTCTATCCATCTGCAGACCAACTCGACCGCTTCTTTCCGCCCATTCGCGTCTTGTTGATCTTGGATAACCTGATGGGTCATCGGAGCCATGATCTGGTCCAGTGGTGCGCTGAACACGGCATTTGCTTGTTCTATACGCCCAATGCCGGTTCCTGGCTCAACATGGCTGAATCGGTCCAACGCATCATTGTGCGGCGGGCGTTGGAGGGACATCACATCTATGATGTGGAGATCCTCAAAGATTGGCTCCGCGAGGCCATTGCTGGGTGGAATCGTCATCCTACTCCATTCCTCTGGGGAGGGAAGCGGCATGCCCGCCGTGATCGGGCTTACGCACGCCGCCATCGTCTGGGGGGATCGGGAGCGACACCCCTGTATGTCCTCCCACAACGGATTCGTTCCGTGCGCTTCTACAAGCATGTCGCTAACATCGACGGAGTTGGCAAATGACCCACTAAGTACACTCAACTAACTTTTTGGGCATTGGAACCAATCACTGACAGCATTTTTTCCGGGCACTGGTTAAAGCGGTCGAAGCAATCTTGGGCCGCCGTCAGCAGTGCCTGCTTGGTCTCAAACAATTCACAATGGGTAACTTCGCGACGAAAATGCCGCCAGAGCATTTCAATAGGATTGAGCCAGGGGCTATAGGTTGGCAGATAGAGCAAGATGAGCCGTCCAGCTGCCGCTCGCACAACTTCTTCCACTTCATCATCCTCATGCGTACCAGCATTATCCCAGGCGACATACATGGTTCCAGTTGGATGCTTCTCAACCAGGACTTCCAGCAACTGAGCAATCTCCTTTCGGCGCTTGCGACGCTGAAACTGGACCACCGTTTCACCCGTATGATAGTTCACAGCTCCAATGCCATAATACTTGTCCGGCTGCTTGGGCGTTGGGATCATGACCTGCCGTCCTTTTCGGCTCCACATCGCACGCAACGTTGGAAACCAACTGAGATTGAACTCGTCGGCATAATAAAAGACGTCTCCCTCTTTTAGACCGTCACGCGCCTCTTCGATCGTCTTTTTTTTTCCAGATACTCTGGATCAGGGCTACTTACTTTGTGTTGAGGACGCGAGAGCACGACCTCTCCGGCTTTGAGCACCTGACGCACGGTTTCGATGGACGCTCGAATGCCTGTTTGTTCTGCCATGTAATCGGCGAGCCGTTGCAATGTCCACATCGAATATGGCTGATCTAAGCTGCGGGGCCGACGCCGGACTGCTGCCAAGACCTGCTCTTTGTACGCTTGCGTGATCTTTGGCGGAGGACCAGGCATAGGTCGATCTTTCAACCCTTCAATTCCTTCCGCCATCCAACGTTTGAGCCAGTTGCGGACCGTTTGGGTCGCTTCCCGCACAATGGGAGCAATGACCGACACTCTCAGTTGCTGTTCTCCGGCGAGCAAGATGATTTGAGCCCGGGTACGCAGTCGCGGGTCTTTTGTCGTTCGGTACAGTTTCTCTAACGCTTCCAACTCTTCTGTTGTCAGGGACGGTATCTCCAGGGGCGCTCGCATGGATCCCTCCATTTTTTCTGACAGTTTACCTCATTTCACAAAACATTGCTTGATTGTACTTAGTGCAGGTTCAGAAAAGCTCTTGTGTAAGTGGCTCCGCCTATTTACATAGCCGGGAAATGCTTGGCAATCGGAACAAGTGTGTTGACCTCCATCAAAGTGATGAAGTAATATGGGACATATCTTCTCATAGAAAAACAGAAATATTTTCAAGAAAGTAGTTGAATCATGGTACAAGGTCATTCCGTTCCCCCCGAAGAGATTCGCTCTGAAAGCGTAACTGATGAAGTTATTGCCTCCTATGCGGAAAAAGGATACACGTTGGATTTTGCTGAAGAGGTCATGCGCTATGATCTCTCCCGCACGCATCCCCAGGTCAAAGTTCCGTTTGAGGTTTCCTATCTCAACTGGGCACCTGAGCGAGTGCATGCTTTTTTTACCGTCTATAACGCTTCGTTTCGGGAGCGACCGGGCTTCCCTGACTGGAGTGAAGCAGAATGGGTTGATTGGACCTCTAGCGATCCTGCCTTCCGCTCCGACCTGTCCGTTCTTGCAGTGGTCCAGGGTCAGGCGGTGGGGTTTGTCACCAACGCCGACGAGGGGCAGCATGGCTATATTATTCAAGTTGGGGTTCATCCCAACTGGCGAGGGCAGGGACTTGGTGCAGCATTGACAACCTATGCACTGCAAAAATGGCAGGAAAAGGGTAAAGAGGCAGTGATCCTCGATGTGAATGTCAATAATCCTGGAGCCATGCGCCTTTATCAGCAGCTTGGGTTTGTTGTCATACGGCGTCGGGGAAAATTTTCTCGGCGAGTAGGGTAAATCATAGAATGCCTTGGCCCCACTCACGAAATCTTTTGTGTCAGCAGTTCTGCCTGTTCACAACCAAAGTAGTTACAAACGCGCTGACGAACCTCTCTCGCCGTCAAAAGTCGAGCAGGTTCGACAATGGCGCGCTTGCCGTGGGCCCACTTTGGCTCAATTCGGTTTAACCAGGGGCTCTTGGTGGGCAGCCAGCATGGGATAATGCGAACGTCAGGGGTGTCAGTTGAAGCCTTTTGCAGCACTGTCTGATTGTGCTCACGCAGCCAGGTTTTAACCTGCTTACTCACATGCCAGGAAGCGTTATCCCAAATCAGTACCAGCACGTGTTTGCCCTGTGCCTGGACCTGCTCACATAGCCACTCCAGAAAATCAGTGGTCACCTGGCTGACGGGGCGGCCTGACACGAAGCGCAGATGCATGCGACCACTCGTGGCAGAGAGCATTGCGTAACAGGCCAACGCTTTGGGATCGGGATCGTTCTTATCCTTGCTCAGTTCCTGCAAACGCAGCGGTTCGTCCTGCTCACTCCAACTGTGCAGGCTGGGTTGACTGACTCTGCTCCACCACACCTCATCCTGGTAGCCAATCTCCCATCCACTGCGCTCGGCCAAGGCTAGCAGGGCGTCCCGCCGTTTTTTCTTCCTGACATACTCCGGATCGGGGGTAGGGTAGCCGGCCAGCGAAGGTGGCATTGCTGCTCCTTTTTCTGACCGGCCCCCTCCAAACCCGGCGTGCGCGCTTTCCACGCACCGGGCTTTCCAGCATCATCAGGTGTCTCCTGTCCGTGAACGTGATACCTTGCTGCTTGCCTCGTTCACGGAGAAGTCCTAAAAGCTTTTCGGTTCCCTGCATTTCGCATACCTCCATGCTTGAGGAACTTCCTGATACCTTCCCTCTGCGTGGGTATCTTTCACGCACTCTGGCCTGCCTTCGCAGGCTGCCCCTTCATTCTTCTTCAAGCGTCATTGCTCTTTGAATCTTTACTATGGGGGTTCCGTCGCCATGCGTCTCGTGACGTGTAGGCGATCCCGCTTTTGCGCATATGAAACGTGTAGTGTGTTTAGGTGCCTGTTTGTTCCTTATCGGGTTCACTACCCGCCACACATCGAAGAGAGATTTGCCGCAACACCAGCCCGGTTGCGGTTTTTCGATGTCGTCATCTTAGACATGGTTTGACGGATGTGGATGTACATCATGCAGGAACTTAGGTTGAGCAATTGGCCAGCTTCACCTCTCCTCCTTGCGGAGTTTCATGCACACAGGACTTGCGGATCTACGGAATACATGCCTTCTTCCATCTTCCGCTTTTTGAGCATGCTCTTGTCCACCTTTGCCTTTCGGCTCCGGGTAAGCTCTTGTCCTAGAGGTCTTTACTCTCTTCCTCTTCCGTATCATACGGAGATTTCATATGCACCGACGCGGCGCACACTCGTGATCCAGTGTTTAGCTCGTTGCCAGCCCACTCCAAGCCGTTTGAGCGCGAGTCGAATGGTTTCGATACTCACCTGGCTCTCTGTCAACTCTCGTTCGAAGCACACCTCTACGGCCAGCGCCAGGGTCCAACAACTGGTCGTTTTGCCGAATGTTCGGGGATTCTGATGTAACAAGGCCCGTAACGCTTCGCATTTGGCCTGGTCAAATTGGGCTTGCACTGTTTTGGGCCGAGAAGACTCTTGCTTGAGGCAGGCTAAGCCTTTCTCCTCAAAGGCATGACACAAGAGCTTTTCTGAACCTGCACTAAGTACAATCAAGCAATGTTTTGTGAAATGAGGTAAACTGTCAGAAAAAATGGAGGGATCCATGCGAGCGCCCCTGGAGATACCGTCCCTGACAACAGAAGAGTTGGAAGCGTTAGAGAAACTGTACCGAACGACAAAAGACCCGCGACTGCGTACCCGGGCTCAAATCATCTTGCTCGCCGGAGAACAGCAACTGAGAGTGTCGGTCATTGCTCCCATTGTGCGGGAAGCGACCCAAACGGTCCGCAACTGGCTCAAACGTTGGATGGCGGAAGGAATTGAAGGGTTGAAAGATCGACCTATGCCTGGTCCTCCTGATCTTTCCCCGATTTGGTAGAGTCCACAAAGCTGAGATATACTCTAGCAAATCAGGAAAGGGATCATCAATGGCAAAGGTTCAAAAAACCTATACAAAAGAGTTTAAGGAAGAAGCAGTGCGGTTGGCCCAAACAAGTGGAAAATCAATTACACAAGTAGCCCGTGAGCTGGGTATTTCCGACACCTCCATTCATCAGTGGCGCAAAGAATTGGCACAGCACGGAAAAGATGCATTTCCGGGTAGTGGACATCAAACTGCTCTTGAAGAAGAAAATCGCCGTCTCAAACGCGAACTCGAAAGGGTACAACAGGAGCGTGACATACTAAAAAAAGCGGTGAGCATCTTTTCGCGGGAAAGCAAATGATCTATTATTTCATAGAAGAAAACAAGCAAGAGTTCCCCATTGTGGTCATGTGCCGAGTCCTCGATATCTCGGAAAGTGGCTATTACGCCTGGCGCAAGCGCCCAACCTGCCAGCGTAGGCGAGAAGATGCTCGGCTCACCAATCACATTCGGCAGGTCTTTACCTCTCATCAAGGCAGATATGGGAGTCCACGCATTCATGTGGAGCTCAAAGATCGGGGAGTCCAGTGCTCCCGCAAACGAGTCGCTCGCCTCATGCATGAGGCAGAACTTCAGGCCAAACGCAAACGGCGGCGCGTGGTGACGACCAGGAGAGATGCAACGCATCCGGTAGCTCCCAATCTCTTAGAGCGTGATTTTACAGCAACGGCACCCAATACCAAATGGGTCACAGATATCACATATATTCCCACAATACAAGGATGGCTCTACTTGGCAGTCATGTTGGACTTGTATTCACGAGCCGTTGTGGGATGGTCGATGTCAGCTGAATGCTCCGAAAAGTTAGTGGAAAATGCTTTGAAGATGGCTCTTGCCCGCCGTCGTCCCAAAGCAGGACTGTTGCATCACAGTGATCGAGGCAGCCAATACACAAGTCTGGCCTATCGAAGCCAGCTTACTCAGGCTGGGATGATCATGAGTATGTCGCGCAAAGGCAATTGTTGGGATAACGCTGCTATGGAGTCTTTTTTTGGCACACTCAAGGAGGAATGTGTCGGTGACTCGGTGTATCAGTCTCACGCAGAGGCCAAGCAAGCTCTCTTCACGTACCTGGAAATCTATTACAATCGTCTTCGACGCCATTCAACGCTTGGATACATGAGTCCGTTTATCTATGAAAAATTCGGAGAGCAGCAAGCGAAACGTAACGTTTGACGTATTCTATTTTATCATATTATAATAGAAACGTTAACGTTATGTAACGTAGAAACATCTCCCATCTTTCTCCGCTCCAATCGGTGGAGGCTCTACAAAAACGGGTCAAGGTCATCCGCCAAAGATCACGCAAGCGTACAAAGAGCAGGTCTTGGCAGCAGTCCGGCGTCGGCCCCGCAGCTTAGATCAGCCATATTCGATGTGGACATTGCAACGGCTCGCCGATTACATGGCAGAACAAACAGGCATTCGAGCGTCCATCGAAACCGTGCGTCAGGTGCTCAAAGCCGGAGAGGTCGTGCTCTCGCGTCCTCAACACAAAGTAAGTAGCCCTGATCCAGAGTATCTGGAAAAAAAAAGACGATCGAAGAGGCGCGTGACGGTCTAAAAGAGGGAGACGTCTTTTATTATGCCGACGAGTTCAATCTCAGTTGGTTTCCAACGTTGCGTGCGATGTGGAGCCGAAAAGGACGGCAGGTCATGATCCCAACGCCCAAGCAGCCGGACAAGTATTATGGCATTGGAGCTGTGAACTATCATACGGGTGAAACGGTGGTCCAGTTTCAGCGTCGCAAGCGCCGAAAGGAGATTGCTCAGTTGCTGGAAGTCCTGGTTGAGAAGCATCCAACTGGAACCATGTATGTCGCCTGGGATAATGCTGGTACGCATGAGGATGATGAAGTGGAAGAAGTTGTGCGAGCGGCAGCTGGACGGCTCATCTTGCTCTATCTGCCAACCTATAGCCCCTGGCTCAATCCTATTGAAATGCTCTGGCGGCATTTTCGTCGCGAAGTTACCCATTGTGAATTGTTTGAGACCAAGCAGGCACTGCTGACGGCGGCCCAAGATTGCTTCGACCGCTTTAACCAGTGCCCGGAAAAAATGCTGTCAGTGATTGGTTCCAATGCCCAAAAAGTTAGTTGAGTGTACTTAGGTCCCTCACAACTCCAGGTGACATCAGACGTGGGTGCGCTCCAGGTGCTCATCTCCTCCACCCCACAACCTGACGAGGGAGGCATTCTACGACAATCCATATGAGACCCAGGCGACGCTTGATTGCCTGGGCCTCTTCCCTTCACAGCGTTTGGAATGAGGAAGCTTTCGCCTTTCACTGTTCGTCAGAGACCTCATAACGCAAGCCAAGGAACTCCAGCTGCGAATACGACGTGAGTGATGTATCTTCTGCTGAAGAGCAAGAGGAGATACAATAAGAAGATGAAAGGTTGCTTGTTTTCGACGGTAGGTTACAGAGAGGCGGTACTATGCGGTTAGTGGTTCATCAAAGGAATGTTGTCGCCCACTTTTCAGGTCCCTGGGAAGTGGCCCAATTAGAGGCATTGGCCGAGCAAGGGAGAGCATGGGCGCGTTTCTCACGCGTGAGCGGAGGGCTGCCCATTGGTGAGATCGAGAGTCAGACACACGAAGTGCGATTGTATGAGGGGGTGGAGGTTGGGAGTCGGCAGGTTGTGTTCCTGCTTCCCATGGAACAGCAGTGCTCGGCAGAAGGGTAACGTAGGCGAGATCTACTGGAAAAGAAGACGGAGAGGAAGCATGTGGCGAAACGCCCCCAATGATTGAGTCTGTACTCATCGGTGAGAGGGGAAGAGTCACATCTGTTCCGGGTTGTGAGATTCGGAGTGTTTGTACCGCTGCTTGAGAAAAGCGAGATGAATGCGAGCGCGATTCTCACGAAACCACGCTTCCTGTGCATCGGCTCTCAGCAGAAACTGCCTCATAAGCTCGGAAGGGATGGTGCATGGACTCCAGACCGGCTCATAGGCGCTATCGGGGTAGAGCAGACTTTCATGATCTTGAGGATCATCAAGCACACAAGGATCATAGAGGATGCCTGAAGAGGGATCATCAGGGCAGTATCCATAGATGTTGATGATATGCCCATTTTCTTCGCGGCGAAAGACATATGCCACCTGCCCATTTCCCAAGTCCCCACACACGTGCCTCCCTTGCTGGAGAGAGGAAATAAGCTCAACAAGCGTCTTCCTGTCGTTGTCCTTTTCTACCATACGTTCACTCCACGAGATGATCCCCAGGAAGATCAAGGCCATAATCAACAAAATAGTAGTGCCCGTCCGCAGGGGAAGAGTCAGCAATTGCATAGGACTCCAGAGGAGCATGATCACATAATGCAGTTGACTGATTGAGCCAGTCCTCAAGAGCAAGAGGTAAGTCGTTCATCTGTTCGCTGAGCCAGGAGACAAATGCCAGAGCTTTTTCTGGCGTTAAGGTAAGCAAACGCCCATCGGGTAGGGCAAGGCCTATCCAGGTGTGGTTCTCTCCAATCATGGGGTTCATAGTTCCGTCGCAACTAGCGAATCCTGACAGAGGACAGGATTTTCTCGCGAGCGGGTTTGTGAGGGAATGACAGCCTGTAGGGTAAACCGCCAGCGAGGTTCCTTTTCTCCTTTGTCGGTGGAGAAAAAGACCTTTTCCAACGGTTCCCCCCCGAACCGGACTGGCGCGTTTCCACGCATCCGGCTCTCCAGGAGTCCCTACTTTTTCTTTCCCTTTTCAGAGCGGGATATACGCCAGTTCTCCTAATTTCAGGCCGTCATATTTCCCATTGTGGATCTTTCTGTGACATGTATGGCATACTGGGATCTGTTTTCGGTTGATAGCCCGGAGTAGGCTATTAAAACCAGTGGCCTCTCGCTTGTGTGAGAGTTTGCGGATATGACGAACATGGTGCATGACGTTTTGCTCCGTACTTTCGCATATACAGCACGCTCTGCCTAATTTGGACCGGGTTCTCTGGCGCCTCATGGTTTGAACAAGATCAATATCGGTCTGGTTTCCTCGTTGAAAGCTTTCCCGATTCTTGCTCCAGTCAGAATTGAGGTAGAAGCTGACTTGTCGGTCCTCTTTGCCCTCTTTTCCTGGAACCAGGACCGTCAGTGTTTTCCCGAAGCGTTTGAACACTTTGGGTAAGGATATTCGGTATTTCCAAGCCAGAGTGTTTGCAAGCGAGTATTGGAGAATATACTGAATCCTCTGCATGTGCGCCCAATTGTCTGTGAATCGATAGTAATTCTGGAGTCCCCGGTTTACCCCGCTATACAGGTTGACTATCTGATCCGCGTCGAGATCCATCCAAACCGTTCTTGGCAAGGGTTTTCCTTCTTTCGTGCAGAAACGTCTGTCCGTGAGTCTCTTCATGAGCTTGGGCAACGGAGCGTTCATAATCGTTTCCATACCAGTTGAGCGACGTTTGAACGCTTTTCCTGTCGCGGGGGAGGTTTGGAGCTTAATCTTAGCTTTTCCCCCATTGCCAATTTTAAGAGTGGTGCCGAGGAAGAGGGCTTCTTCGGCTCTCGCGTTTGTAATGTGGGTTTTATCCTCGCTCAACGTGAGTCGGAGGTGGTCTTGCAAGTACGTTTTCACGTCTTGTTTGATTTGCTCCGCCAGACTATGGCTCCCGCACACACCTATGAGCCAGTCATCTGCATATCTCAGATACCTGACACGGATGTATTCAGGGTCGTTGGTCTGTTTCGATGGAGTAGCCCTCATTTGACGAGTGATCTCTTTGAACTCTTTGGTGCGCGTCCTCCTCTGTTTAATCATCCTGTACCGTTTGGCTTGCAGCGCAAGGTACGTCTGATTCCGGCGTTTCTCTTTTCCCTTTTCTTGTTTCTGTCGTAGTTCCTCCACGAATTCGTCGAGTTTGTGGAGATAGACATTCGCAAGAATGGGGCTGACGATTCCGCCCTGGGGAGAACCTATTAGACTTTCCTTTTTCTCTCCATGAAGGTCCATGTATCCGGCGTTGAGAAGTTTCCAGATGAGGTTAAGGAAGCGCTCATCTTTGATCTTCTTTCGCAGGATGGCTACCAGTTTCTGATGATCCAGCTCATCGAAGCAGGCGCGTATGTCCCCTTCGATAAGCCAGTTCACCGCTGTCCATTTGTCCCGAAAGTCACGAAGCGCCGTATGGCAGCTTCGATTTGGTCGAAATCCGTGGCTGGTTTCCAGGAAATATGGGCCGTGGGGGCTATCGTAGATCGTTTCCAGGATCATTCGCATGACTTCCTGGACGATTTTATCCCTCACACTTGGAATACCGAGTTTCCTCATCTTCCCATTCGATTTCGGAATAAACTCTTGTCGTACTGGTTTGAATTGGAATTGTTCGGTTTTCATTTCCTGAATGATCTCCTGGATGCTTTTCAAGGAAAAACCGTCAAGTGTTTCCCCGTCCGTCCCAGGAGTCATATTCCCTGGTTTCGACTTGATCCGTTCGTAGGCGACAATGTACAGATCTTCCTTGTACATCAGCCTATACAGGTCGTGGTTGATCCACTCTCTGTTGCGGTTCAGTTGTTGTAGGTGTTCTAATCGTTCCAAGGTCTTCTGACTCATCCGAGTCAACCTCCTCCTTTTAGAACTGACTCCCTGGAACCCTTCCCCCTGTCTCTCCCGTTACGGTGAGCGTTTGAGTACTACGGTTCCTCCGTTGCCCTGCGCATCTCCACGTTTAGGCAATCCCCAGGTTACGTGTAATCTTCGCTTCGTATGTAGATCCCCCGTATGTCGTATTTCCCTCCCTGAGAACTGGCTCTGACGCAGGCTATATTCAGTACCCGTGAGTTACAGAATATCGTCAGACGTGGGTGATGGTACCTATCCCACGGAACGTCCAACTTTCGCCACGACTAGGGTTCAAGCAATCAGCCTTGACCATGTACGACCTGGCTGCCCATCTTCTGACCCTGGTACCAGAGTTTCAATGGGCTTTTTGCTCCATGCTCTTTTCCACTCTTTCCTTTCGGGTCGAGGTAAGGAGCTGCTTTACTCACATTGCCTGAGTGAGGTTCCGTCTGCACGGAACAGAAGATTGCACGCCTCTCTGGGCGCACCACGGGATGGACTACCGGCAGATGAACCCTGCACTCCCCATCCTCTACTCCCTCCGACCCGAAGGCATCAGGAGCTGCTTTTCTGATGATATTGTAGGACCCGTTGCAATCGGCGTGAATGAGTTGGCCATTGGATGCCCGATAGAGCCTCCGTGTGATCCGTTTGCCGCTGAAAACAGGCGCATGCTCCCGGCTTTGCTGGTAGGTTGGCAAGGGATCACGATCCAGGAAACTGGCCTGGCTGGTGTAGCTTTCTTCGGTGAGGATCACCCGGATGCCTTTTTGCTCCGCTTTGTAGGTGAGCATCTCGATGAACCGGGCATGGGGCACCTGAACGAAGTTCTGATTGGTCCGTTTCCCCAGGTTGATCTCCTGTTTCCAGCCCACATTGCGACCAATTACGAGCGTTCCAATCCCCTCAGCCACCAGCACCTCAATCACACAACGCGAGATGGTGTGCAGATCATGCTCCATCCGCCGATTGCGCCAGAGCGTCAAGCGCTCCATGCGCCGCGTATTTCCAGGACGACCAAGAGCATGTTGGAGTTCTGCCCGCCGCTTGTTGTAGAACTGATTCGTACTTTTCAGACCGCGCCCGTTAACGACGACCGGGACAAAACCCGGTTTGTTTGATGTTAGCGCGATCAGATTGTCCAGACCAGGATCGATGCCAGCAATGAGTGCAGGATCGACGGCCGAGCTGCTCGGCTCCTGTTCATACACGATCTCAACAACGACAAAGCCGTGTTTGGGAACAACACGGACCTGCGTAATCGCCTTGGGATCTTGTTGGGTTTTCATCTGGATGCCTAGCCCCGAAGGCTGAATGAGGTGCCGGGCAAGGGTCCGTTTGCTGCGGCTGACGGCCTGCATCGTATAGATGAGGACATTGCGGCCTGTTGTTTTGTGCTTGTATGTGGGAAATTGGGGGCGTCGGCGAAATGGTGAGGGATCGCGCTTGTAGGCATCGAGCGCTTCAAAGAAGGATTTCCAGTTGCGTTCGAGCAGCAGCAGTATCTGTTGGGCCACTTTCGCAGGCAGTGCTTTGTACGCTTCCTGCGACTGCATGCGCCGATCCATTTCATGGTAGTTGAGGTATTTTCCCTCAAAGATGAAGGTCTGACGGATCTCATACAACGCCGTATTATAGAGATTTTTAGACGCAAAGCAGGCCGCGTCAAGCGTGGCATAGCGTGGATCACTCCGAAGAATGATGTGCTTTTCAACCAGGTGCACGATCGGCCTCCAATTCCTGCACAAGACGCTCTGTTTGGCGTTTGGCACGCCGTTGCCCATAGAGCCGAGCGCAGAACGAGTACACGATACTGGTGAGGTCCGAGAGCAGGTCTTCTGTGCCATGTTCGGCCTGATTGACGACCTCGATCTCACGCCCATAGGTGTGAAGCAGGGTCTCGATGTAACGGAACCCGAAGCGGGTCCCCCGGTCCTTGCGTTCAATGACAATACGCCCCACCTTGGGATCGGCCAGCAAGGCCAGGAACTTGGGGCGATTGTCATTCACACCAGAGCCAATTTCCTTGACCACCTTCCTCACCTGGTAGCCACGAGCGGCACAGTAAGCCACTAGCCGCTCCGCCTGAGTGTCCAGATTGGCCTTGTTCTCGGCTGAGGACACACGGGTAGAGACAACCGTTGTGGCTTGTACTGGGCTGGCAGTCCTGGCTGGTTCATCGATGAGAATAGTGTGCGCTCCGACGCGCCTGCCCTGGATTTTGCCGTCGCGAAACCAACGCCAGGCCGTCTCATAGCGGACCCCATGTTGTTTGGCGTAGTCACTGAGTTTCATGCTCATATCATACCTTGATCCTCAGTAATTCTCAAGGATTCGCTATATTTTAAACGATCGTTTTTAATACGCTTTCTTTCCTCGCTTGTGTTCAAATAACGTTTCGTACACATCTGTGGAGATAGGTTCTATTGTCAGACCATTTCACTTACGCAGCCATTTCACACAACAGCCACCTGATACATTCCCTACAAAAAGTATACAAGCAAAAAAACATTTGAGTGTGAAACCCACAAGAGTCGAGAGCACGAACTTCTTCGTACCTTGATCAGCTTTTCAAGCGCTAGAGGATGATCTTATTGGCAGATGGTAGTCTTCCCCTCTTTCCAATTGGTAGTCCTCAGTTCTGGATGAGATACAATGAGAAGCAACACATGTATGAACTGGAGGCTATTTTGCATCAAACGGCTCTTCTCAAACGAGGATTACTGCTCGAATACCTCACGTTAGGATGGAATGTCATTGGCGTGATTCTCGTGATTCTGGCGGCATATACCGCCCGTTCCGTCGCTCTGGCCGGCTTTGGCTTGGACTCACTCATCGAAATCTTTGCATCTGTGGTTGTTGTCTGGCAACTCACTGGTGTCAACCTCAAGCGTGAGCGGATGGCGCTTCGTCTTATAGGAATCGCTTTCGTTTTGCTGGTGATCTATATCGTTGGACAACTCCTTTATACATTCTTAATCGGACTCCATCCTATCACCTCCGTTAGTGGACTCATCTGGATCGCCGCGACCTTCATCGCGATGCTACTACTCGCCTTCGGTAAACGTGTGACTGGACAAAAATTGCAGAACGAAGTCCTGCTCACGGAAGGACGGGTGACGCTGGTGGATGCGTATCTGGCTGGGGCCGTCCTGTTGGGACTTCTGCTCAATGTCCTCTTTGGTTGGTGGTGGGCTGATCCGCTCGCGTCCCTCGTTATTATCTACTACGGCGTTCGGGAGGCCATCCATGCGTTCCATGAGAGCCAAGTTGCCGGGCAGGAAAGTGAAACCCAATCCACCACACAAGACTAAAGCTGAGCGGTAGAACAAGACGCCACGGTCGTCATCTAAGACAATTGACGTGTCTGTTGGATAGGAGCATCAAGATCGAGAAAAGGAACTTGGGTGACCTCCAAATCCCTAACGTCACATGCAGCTAGAAGCTCTTCAATATTGCGGTAACTCAAGGAGAAATGAACATACAGCCAGACAGCATGACCGATGATTTCTGGTGGGAAACGGAATCCTCTGTATGGAGCCCCTGAAACTTTTTTTCATGGAGTCTTTGTATCATACTGTTCAGTTTTCTATGAGGTGGGCCCTTCACGTTGACCATACCAAGAAGAAGACGACCAAAGAGAACGTCAACATGCTTCTCCCAAAGTTGAGCTAAGAGTGAGGTTCCACCTTTCCTGAAAACCATTGATTCCCACCCAAAGACCATACCGATATATTCTTAATACCAAGCTCTTCAAGAAGACTCCGTTTGGTATTTACTGTTTGTGAGTCAGCATAGTCATAGAAGACACCTGCATGCGTAAACATCATTTCTGCTGACGATGTATCTCGTTTCGCGGTAGTGTATCCTGGATACATGTGTGATTGTGCATGAGTGTCAATGGTAATGCTCTCTCCTCCCATGCGTCCATGATATCCATAAGAAGGGATACCAATCACAATTTTATTGCTATCCCTTATCTTTCCTATCACTTCCCTGGTGACCTCTTTTTCTCGTGCAAGTGGTGCTACTGGCGTTCCACTCCCAAAATCATATTGCCAATCATATTCCATCACAACAAGGTAATCGACAGGAAGTGCATTAAAATCCTCATACCGCCACTGATATTGAGACGAATCTTTCGCCAGAACCGCAGGCCCATCAATCATCAGTGTATAGCCATTTTGATGCAGCGTGCCTCCAAGTTGCGTCAGAAAATTTTTATACCCATCGTATTGCTGCGGTGTCCAGCGTGAAAATCCTTCAAAATCAATTTCAATACCGGTAAATTTTACCGTATCTACAAAGGTTTTTAATGTCGTCACGGCCTGGACTATCTTTGCTTGACTCGTTACAAGTGCATCCATACCCGCTATATTCCCCGAAACAGTCACGTATTGATGCATAGAGTACTTCTTTACTTCTGATGCATTATTAGGAGAATAGGCATTACATCCAGCATTCTCCGTAGTAAGTTGCGTCAGTGTTCCTGACTCATTAAGTTTATAGTATTCTGGTTTCAATGTATCTATCACCCTTCCATCCTTATACTCATTTGCGGCATTACATGCAGGAGACCCAGGATAGATCCATGCCATAGCATGGGATTTCCAGGCCATTGGAGGAGGCGTCGGTGTTGGAGCAGGCGAGGAAACACTCTGTCGGCTCTGTTGTACAAAGTGGATCGTCATCCATACGACAGGCACGGAAATAATAAGTATACAGAAAGTAATAAGTATGAACTTTTTCACGATATCCCTCTTCCAGCGAGTTTGCAAGATATATGCCACACTGTCTTCTCATTTCAAGCCCGTATTACAAACCAATGACCTGGTAGGTTCACTGATCAATGGCTCCCATGCGCTGCCATTTCTGCCACTTGAGTTCGCGCTTGCGTATTAGTCCCCAGACCGATTGCAGGAGCGCACTAAACTCAACGAAAGTGGTCACATAGAAAAGGAGCCAACCAATTGGGGACAGTAACAGATAAGAGAACTTGCGTGTGTGCTTATCATCAAAGAGCTGAATGAAGAACATCACCGAGACCACCAGCACTCCGCTCAGAAAGGCGGAAAAGTCCCCGGACACCATTGAAAAGAGGAAGAGCACCAGGATGAAGAAGGGCTCAAAGCCCAACTGGAGTTCCCCAAAGAGGGCAAGTGGTAATATCACCCAGGTGAGCAGTTTATTATGCTCAGGTTTGCAACTGAAAAATAATGAACGATGGTCGCGGAATGTCTCAAATCTCCCACGTTTCCAGCGGAGGCGCTGCTTCATCAATCCCCGTATGGTACTCGCACCCTCTGTGTAGATAATGGCATCAGGCGCATAGACAATTTTCCAGCCAGCCTTCTGGATTCGCACGGACAGTTCAATATCCTCGGTAATATTCTCAACGCTATAGCCTCCCAGTCGCTCAAATACCTCACGGCGAAAGGCTCCTGCAGCTCCACCGATGATATAGATGGTGTTCATGATGGAATCGGCCTTCTTGAAGTAGAAGGAGAAGAGATACTCAAGATGTTGGATTGCCCCAACCAGTGTCCTGGTATTGCCAATTTTGACGTTCCCTACAGCAGCCATGACCTTCGGATCTCGGAAACACGTGACAAAGTTCGCAATAGCTTCACGGTGTACCAGGCAGTCAGCATCAATCGAAACAATGATCTGTCCATGCGAGAGGCTAATCCCTGTGTTGAGTGCTTTCCCCTTTCCGCCATTGGATTGATAATGATAGACCAGACGGGGCATGTCTCTCCTCCCTGCGACCTGCCGTTCATACTTATAGAGAAATCTTCGCATCAGGGCGTCTGAACCATCTGTCGAGCCATCATTGACAACGACGATCTCCAGGTTCCGGTATGTGCCTTCCAGCAGTGTTTTTACTGTGCTCAGCAATCCGACCTCTTCGTTCCAGGCCGGAATGATCACGGAAACGAGAGGAGTGTATAGCCCAGAGAGCAGTTGACGGTGCCGTGTGCGTGCCTGGAAAATCTCATACCAGGGGCTCAGGAACATATAGGCAGTGTACTTGGTAAGGAGGACACTGGCAAAACAAATGATGATGCCCCGAGCGATATTCACCTGTGGCGACTCCACGGGGCGAGGATGGAGAAATACGATAGCGATGAAGATCGAGAAGGTCCCTATGTAGAAAAGACTATAGACGATGAGCTTCACCAGAAAGATGCTGCCTGTCCTTGCCGTCATACCCTGTACTCCTTTTCGGGAACGTTCTGAGCTGGATAACCAGGCTTGGAGACAAGACTGAGGGCTTTAAGATATCCAGTTGTATCACTGATGTCCTTGAGCACAGGGTGGCGTCCCGTATCCACCTCATGAGCTGGAGAGAGAGGAGAAGCCTGTCCCCCACCCATACCCTGCGTCGTTGCTTTCAACCGATAGTAAGAGCGTAGTTCTCGACTGACCAGATTTGAGAAGACGATGATGAGGATAGCCCAGGTCACCACCAGGTAGGTAGGGGAGCGCAAGAGCCAGAAAGAAGCTATGCCTCCCACAAAGAGTCCAGCTCCTCCCATGAGAATCACCTTCATCATAACATATGCTTTTGTTGTACGCCGTGATGCCAACCCCACCACTGGCTCAGTCCGTGGTAGTGCCGATTGCCAGGATGGGTTTGACGCTCTCAAGAGCTGGGAGAATGGCCTCGGTGCTTCTAGAGCAGAATAAGGAACTGGTATATCAATATATGGATCAGTTGAAATACGATGTGGATGAATCGTTGAAACACTCCTTGTATGTGTCAGCGGATCGCCAGCAGAATAGGTGTTGCGTGCATCAGTAGCAGAGAGCGCCTGAACTCTGGGAAGAGGCATCGTTGGAATAGAATCTAGCAATGCAGCATTGGAGAGAGGCATCTCGAATGGAGGATAATATCCACGTTGCTCACTCCCCGTTTCTGGCTGCTGTACAAGGGGTTGTGACGGATTTGTCACGTGATAGCGTGATGCACTATCGAAAGGAGATGCTCCAAATGCTGCATAAGGTTGGCTTTGCTCTCGCAAGGTGCCAGACTGCATCTTCAGGGGTGCTTTGAATTGTGATGTTCCTTGAGAGGGAGTGCTTCCTTGTATGGGAAAACGTTGGCTTTGCTCTCGCAAGGTGCCAAACTGTGCCTTCAAGGGTGTTTTGAATTGTGATGTTCCTTGAGGGGGATAGGCCTCATCGGAACTTTGTTGACGCAGAAATTCTTTGTAAGAAGGGACGCTCATTCCTTACTTCCTTAAAAACGAAAAAATGACCAGATTCCGGTCCTGTTGATAGGCAACTCTTAAACCCAGAACCGCCCACATGAGCATTCTCTCAATGAACGTAGGTTCGTATTCGCGTATTCTGTACCTGCCCAGGACAAGACCTCTACCATATCAGTTGGATTTCGGCCCGTTGTAGTTATGGAGCACACGTCTATTCCAGCAATATTAGTACTTCTAGATAGATTGGTAAGGAGACCTTTCGAGGAGATGATGGGCGCTCGCGAAAGAGCACATCTCTGCTTCTCATATGAGAGCAGAGAAAATGTCCCCTTGCTCGCAAGGGGACACGCGAGCAGACGCAAATAGGGAGAGGTGGTATTAGTGATGTGGTGTGGGCGTGACGGTTGGTTTTCCGGGGGTCACCGTTGGTTTGGTAGGAGTCCCACTCTTACTCCTATTCGTGTCGCCACTGTTCGAGTCACTCTTTCCCTGGTCTGTGGGCATGTTCGCCTTCACACAGGCAGAAATAGGATCGTTCGCGCACGTTTGCAGCACCTTCGTGATGTAGGTACTCAGCGTCTCATCGCTCAGTTTCGCATCCGTGGCATTCTTCTCCTGCCCTGCCAGATACTGTGCATAGGTGAGGAGGTCGTTGATTTCGCCATAGCCAAGCGCGTGGTCAAGCCCTTTATAGTCGCCCGTATGCAGTGAGCAAAGGAGCTGGATGGTCTCGCTCTTGCTGTCCGTGCTCAGGGAGAAAGCTTTTGCCAGGTTTTGCACTTCGGGAAGACCGGGGCATTCATCCTGTTGACTGGTCGACTGTTTCTTACTAGGATTGGTCTTTTCCGTGCTCTTCTGATCCTTGGTGTTGGCTGTCGTGGGCGTCGCGGTATGCGCGGAAGTGGTAATCGACTTCGTGATATTCTGCCCCGCTGGAGTTGCCGCAAATGCGGCTGTGCCCCCGCCAATGACTGCCATGCCCAGGAGGGTGGTGACAAGAATCTTGCCCTTGATGACTGTGGCAATTGCGCTTCCGATACCCATTGTTTCTGTTTCCTTTCGTTTTCAAATGGTTTGTCTTTGTTCTGCTTCTGGGAAAGGTGCACCAGTTTTCAGAGGAGCGGTCCTCTTCTCCTCGTTTTTAGAACTCTCTGTGTTGAGACCAATGCGAAGAAAGAATGGCCTGCTCTTTCTTGTCACTCTGGGATGTCTCTGGACGCCTCTTGGGCGGGCAGCGTACGTCTGCCCTCCTCGTTTATACAGTTGTCTTTTTTTTGCTTTGGTTACGCACAGAGACAGAGGTCATGGTGAGGCGTGCATCTCTCTTCGCCTACGCAGCACCATGCCTCATGAAACAGGTGTCTATATCCCACGAGATGCACAACAAGCCAAGCTCAAAGGAATCTTCTCATTTGGAGTACCTCTCGGTATTAGAGGAACATGAAAGCCCGGAGAGCTTCTAACGTGGCATGGACATCCTGCTCTGGACCATCCTCGCTCTGCCAGTTTCCCGCCGGCTGTTGAAGTTGGTTGAGGAGCGCAGCGGCTTGAGCAATGAGGGGAGTCGTGGCAGGCCAGTTCGCCAGACGCAACGTGACCATTAGCCATGCCAGGGAACTGGCGGAGAGATCAGGTAGACGGTTTGCCAGGTAGGCCAGGAGGCACTTAGCAGGCTCGATCTGTTTCAGATGAGAGAAGAGGCCAGCAGCCAACCAGTGTGTATGCAGGAAGGTTGGCAGATGACCATTTGGTGGCAGGAAGGAGTGGATATACCGGGCCGCCAATTGCGCGCTGGCTCGGGTCTGGGGAAAAAAAGTGAGCCAGAAGCCGCAGTTCGCCGTGAGGTAGAGCTGAGCCGCAAGATTACCCGGTCTCGCCCAGGGAGGAGCTAGGTCGCTTACCGCTTCATCTTCTTCAAAGGCCCCATCCGAGTGCTGACGTTGGGCCAAAAAGAGGGCCGCCTGCACCATGTTCGGCTCATTGAGCCCAATGCCCATCTGTTCTCCTTGGGCCAGGCAAAAACACGTGGCATCCAGTCCCCTGTAACCAGGAGCCCAGAAGGGCGACCAACCCCCATCCTCCTGCTGATCCTGGAAAAACTGCTGCATGGACTCGGAGGAAGGCATGGTCCCTGTGAGAAGAAAGGCGAGCCGTGCCTGTTCAGAGGGATTGCCTCGCTCACGGACAAAGCGAATGGCAGCCGGTTGATTCACGTGCATTTCCTCCTGAAAGAACAAGGGTCAGAGGTTGTCTCCATTGTACTCGTTCGTGCATCGCCTGCGCAAGAACTTCATTCGGAAGCTCGGCAGCCTAGCCACCTCACCAACGCCAGGGGGATGCCGTACAGCTTCATGTTGATCCAACATGTGTTTGGAACGCGTCTATCCAGCATATGACTGCTCGCATCGTGATCGACGGGCACCCCTGCCTGCGCACCAGCCCGCTCACATGGCACGAGACTGCCACTGGATAAACGAATGAGTAGACCCGCATGGCCGTCATTTGATCAGCTTTCTAAGTGGCTTGAGGATGATCTTGATCGTCCAGTGAGTGAGGTTGTGCTTGCCATTGATATCCATAATGGATGTTAGATAGCTTTCTTTCAATCAAGAAGAGCAGAAGAGGCTCCAGAAGAAGATCTGCGAGAGAATGAGTAGACACATTGTGGAAAAGAAGCTCTGCTTTTGATCATCATGGCTGCATGTTTCTCCGTATTTTTGTTGCAGAAAATTAGACCTGTGGAATCTCCCCCATGAGCAGCTCTGGAGGCGATTCCACGGGAACTTCCCAATGCGATATTTCTGTTAGAAAGGCGTCATACCATATCCATAAGGGAATAAGGTACCCGTACAGCCATTATTTTGATTGCAAGGTTCTTGTGCCACGGTACTCGGCCAGGTAAAGGTCAGTTTGCCTTGGAAACCAGCATCACCAAACAATACGTCGGTGATCCCTTCGCCTTCCGTTGAGCCAACCCACGCTGCAACGAATGCGGAAGATTGGTTCAATTGCGTGTTGATAATCATTGGACGCCCGGAAAAGAGCAGTACAATGCACTTGGTCACACGACTACACACATCTGAGACTGCTGTTGCATCCCCGTTACTCAGTGCTAGCGTATTCGAATCCCCATTGCCTTCGGCATACGGCGTTTCGCCAACCGCAACGATCCCGACATCCCGTTCTCCGAAATTGACCCAAACATGGACAGGCCATACTCAGCATTCGGTTCCTGCTTCAGCGCAGACAGCAAGCCTTTCGCTTGTCTTACATCTGCTCCACAGGCGTCACTTCCCGCAGAACTTGCGGTACGCTCTGTTCATTGTGCCAATGCTGCGAGATTGTTGGCAGCGTTGGCATCTCGGTCCTGGACGTTTCCACACTCCAGGCAGACAAAGACCCGATCCGAAAGGGTGAGCGCCTCATTGATCCAGCCACACCAGGAACAGGTTTTTGAAGAGGGTTCCCAGCGCGAGGCCAGCAGCACCTGCACCCCTGCCTGTTCGGCTTTGTAAAGGATCTGCCGCTTGAACTCGTACATGCCCACATCCGCAATCGCTCGAGATAACCTGCGGTTCTTGAGCATGCCTGCAATATGCAAATCCTCGAGGACGATCACACGCGGTCGCTCGGCATCGGGCTTGGTTCTCGCCACGATCTGGGTGGTCGCTTGGTGCAAGGCATTGTTACGTACGTTGGCGATCCGAGCGTGCATCCGTGAGAGGCGCAGCTTGGCTTTCTGGCGATTGCGTGATCCTTTGGCCTTGCGACTCTGGCGTCGCGAGAGGCGTTTTAACATCGTGAGTTTCTTGCGCAGTGCCTTGGGATTCTCGAAGGTGCGTCCATCAGAGAGGGTCGCCAACCGCTTGATCCCTAGGTCAACGCCAATGACGTCACCTGTGGCTGGTTGGGATGCTTCCTTTTCCTCATGCACACAGATGGAAACAAACCATCTGCCTGCTTGCTCATGGATGGTGGCACTGCTGATCTTGCCGCCCAGAGGGAAATAGCCATGCTCTTTGAGCCGGAGCCTTCCCAAACGAGGCAACTGGATGGCATCAGGAAACACCCGAATGCTCCCGGTGAAGCGAGCGCCACCGATGGCTTTCTTGCGGCTTTTGAAGTGAGGATAGCCACACGAGCCTTTCCATGTGCCCTCTTTTTTGAGCCGGCACTTGCGAAAGAAATGTTTGAAGGCGGCATCCAGGTCGCGCAATCCCTCTTGGAAGGCGCACTTGCTGACATCATACATCCAGGGCTCAGAGGGCTTGAGGGCATTGATGTCGCGATGCAGATCGATGGCGGTGGGCGTTTTCGCTCCTGTCTTGTAGGCTTCCTGTTTGCGGCGAAGGCCATAATTGTACGCCCAGCGAGCGGCCCCGGCATGTTTGCGGCAGAGCGTCTTTTGTACATTATTGAGGTCAAGTTCTCCCCGATACCCACGGACCATCGGTTGCCCTTCCTCCTGGTGTTGAAAGTAGAACAAAGATACCAGAAAAACACAGCTTTGGCAAGAGGCGGATAGATGTCAGTATTTGTCTCTATATGTCCCAATAATAGAAAACGAATTATACCCCCCGATAATTTCCCTTCGTACGCGTACCAACGAAGTTGAGTTTCACTGAGGATGATAATCCTGCCTGCTGAATGGCCTGCCACAGCGTTGTTCCTGCCGTGGTGGTGCCGCTCCCTCCTTGCCAGGAAATTGACCACCCTCCTAGCTGATACCCTAGATTATCCGCGTGGCTTCCTCCGACCACCAGAGTATAGTTCCCCGTCTTCAATAAGGGGAGTACACCGTTGTTCTTCAACAGGACGAGCGATTCCCGCTCCGCCTGCCGGGCTACTGCGCGATGCGCTGCCAACCCGACATTAGGAGTATAACTGCGGTTCGTGTAGGGCTGACTAAACAAGCCTAACGCGAATTTTGCCGTCAGGATGCGCGTCACCGCATCATCGATACGGGACATCGGAATGCGTCCGGCCTTGATTTCGGTATCCAGGGTACTGATGAAGGTCTTGTATTTATCGGGGACCATGACCATATCGATGCCAGCGTTAATCGCCGTACGCACATCATAGTTGTAGTCCGAAGAAATCTGATCAATGGCTTGCCAATCGGAGACCACGAAGCCCTGAAACCCCAGATTCGGGGTACCATAGCTGTCTGTTCCCGTGCCTTTCAGTTTGGTCGTGATCAGATATTGATTGGCATGATCTTTGAGCCCATTCCAGCTACTGTAAGAGATCATCACCGAACCAACTTTGTTTGAGACAGCTGACTGATAGGGCGGGAGATCGATAGCATCCATTGTTTGCTCGGAAATCTGGTCGTCTCCCTCGTTGAGATATGGTGATCCGGTGCCCCAGGCCGTATGCCCATCGCCAATGAAGTGTTTCGCTGTTGCCAGGACATTCGTTGGTCCCAGTGTGCCATTCGTCCCCTGGAAACCCACAATGGCGGCGGAGCCATCTGTTGCATTATCCGAGGGGACCTCGCTGTAGCCCTCGTAGGTGCGCCCCCAGCGAATATCCTGTGGCGTACACACGCAAGGGGCAAACGTCCAACGAACGCCAGTCCCAAGCATCTCATCACGGGTGATCTGCTCTACCTGGGTAATGAGTGCAGGGTCATGCATGGCCCCCAACCCAATGTTGTGCGGAAAGAGTGTCGCCCCATACACATTGTTGTGTCCATGGACCGCATCAGCGCCATACAACAGCGGAATTCCTAAACGGGTCTGGAGCGCATACTGCTGGAAATTATCTACCATATCTGCCCACTGTGTGGCGGTACCACCTGCGCCATTGGGACCACCGCCACCTCCACTTAATACTGATCCAATGGAATACGTCGTAATATCGGTGAGCGAGTTGCCAGCCTGAGTGAAGGCATTTTTCTCCACCTGGGTCATCTGCCCCTCTTTTTCAGGGAGCGTCATTTTCGCAACGCAATCACTGGGCGAGAGACACCCGGCAGCGAAAGCGGTCAAATGCTCGCTCTGCCTCGCACTGGTGACGGACGCGAGCAATGCTGATTGGATGATTGCTAGCAGCATGATCATCGGGAGAACGGTGGAAGAGAAGTGTCCAAGACGACGAATTCCAAGGTGTTTCTGAAAGTAGGGTGTGTACATCGACATACATCCTCTCTTTTCCTTGACCGCTGATCAACACGAAATGACGATGTTACGTTGGGAGCATACGATGAACCCTACGACACGATCTGAAAGCAAAGGATGGCGGAGAGCAATGCACGACTGCTCTCCTGAAGAACATTCATCTTTCCCGATTCGACGCACTTACGTCTGCCGTAGCTGTAGCATTGGAACTGGAAGAGCATAGGTCTGGCCGCCCACACCAACACCACCTTCACAGGTATTGGGAGGCGTGGTACAGTCACCTCGTGCTGAAGGGCACTCAGCGGCCCAGAACATATAGCCCAGCATCCCGTTCGTCATCCCTGCTCCATGAGGTGCGACCGACTGTACATATCCGCCCGTCGTATCGATGAGTGACCCGCTGAAGTGGTAGCATTCCTGTTGCACAGCTCCGTTCGCACTGGTAATATAGAGTCCACCTGTGAATTTGGCCGGGGCAAGAGGGGGAATGGGAGGACTATACTGTGGCTTGCCGTCGATGTGTTCTTGCCAATTCGCTTCAGCGCTGCTTGCGCTACTTGGTTGCCGACTTGGTACCATAGCATTCGCATAATCAAGCACTGGAGTGGTCGTGGTGAGCCAGGATGTGGTCGCCTTGGTTGTCAACCCGATCAGCCATCGGTCGCCAGCAGCCAGATCAATGGTGAGGCGAGCCGCCTGATTCTGTCCTGTCGCATCGTAGGGTTCCACAGAGCGATAAGCATCAATGAAGGCTTGTAACCCCGTCAGATTGGGGGAGCTTGACGCTTCATAATCAATCTCAATGCCCACGCCGAGTTGCTGTGCGACCGCTGCCGCGTTGAGCCCTAGCTGTGTAGGATTGGTGGCAAGGGCCTGATTCCAGGCGTCTACATAGGTAATCCCTCCAATGGAAAGCATGACCCGAATGTTATGACTCTTGAAGTAATTGACAATATCGGCTGTCATGCCAACAGGAAGCCCTTGCGCCGTCTGGGCATCTGTGGTTTTATTGAGCAACTTAAGCGGTTGAACGAAACTCAAGACCACCAGGTTCACAGAAGGGATGCCGTCTCCTCGATCAATGAGCCAATGATTCTTGCTATCAAACTCGGTCACACTGCGCACCGTCCCCCAGAGACAGCCATCATTGCTACATTGCCAGGCACCGTAGACTGAGATCGGCGTGGTGGTGGCTGCTTCCACATGTGATGAGGCTTGACTCAGCGAGACGCGTATACCAAGGAGCAGGAGTGCTATACAGATGCCAAGTACACGGGAAACCATCTTCGTGCGTGTCATATCTCCCTCCTTCTGTGTGTGTTCATAGAGACAGACTGCCTAGCCATGACATCAAGGGAGAAGAGATCCTGCTGCCTCGCGTGCAGAATCTCTTCGGCGGGGACTCTCGCCTTAGAAGGCTCCAACCCCGTTTGGCGTGCCCAGACCGGTAGGACCATCATAGCCTGTCGTGGCGGTACAGAGGTAGGAGCCACTACAACTGCCATTGCTGCCGCTGGTCACATCATATAAGCTGCTTGTGTGGGTGTAGAGGGACGAGGCTGCATTGATGCTGCTTGCATTGCCAGCCAGGGCGTACACGCTAGCGATAATAGGAGCTGAGACACTCGTGCCTCCAAAGACCATCCAGCCCGATCCTTGACCATAGGTATCATAGACTGAGACGCCCGTACTTGGATTGGCAACTGCTGAGACATCAGCCACTGTGCGCCTGGAGCAACCAGTATCACTCTGCCAGCTTGGCTTGGTAATATAGGCACTACACCCACTGCCCGCGCCACTCCAGGTGGTTTCTGTCCATCCACGAGAGGTGCTGCTGTTGCGACTGAGCGAGGTGCCACCAACCGCAACGACGGTGTTGTAGGCTGCAGGGACCTCCACTCCATAGCCCGCATCACCAGAGCTGGCAGTGATGATGACACCTGGATGATTGTAGTACGAGGCGTAGGAGGACTCGCCGCTAGACTCGCTGCCTCCATAGCTGTTACTGACGACATTGGCTCCAAGGCTAACGGCGGTGTTGACAGCGATACCCAGATTCGTGAACGAATTGGAAGAGGCTTCCACCAGCAAGATTTTGCAGTTGGGGCAGATGGCGCTCGCCATATCCAGATCAAGAGAAATCTCCTCTGCCCAGCCGCTGTTACCATGTGGATACTTCGTGCCACCGTTCTGATTGACTTTCCTGAAGCAGCCGTTAGCCGTAGTGCAGGGAGGAAGACCAAACTGCGAACGATAGACAGCTAAATCCGCTTCCGCATTGGGATCATCGTAGGCATCCACAATAGCTATAGTCTGCCCGCTGCCTGCTGTTGCGGATGGTAGATTGTACGCAGCTTGCAGATCTGCCGGGTTGAGGCCAGAAGGGCTGCTGGCCTTGGGGGTCAGGCCCTGGCTTGAAGTATCCAATTGGATGGCATTGCATTGGGCAAACCCTGATGAGGCGAGATCACAGACATGGTGGGAGCGAAAACCGTTTGAGGTCTGCTTGGCAAACACAGGCGCGGAGAACGCCAGGAGGGCAAGAGAAACAGTGGTTGCCAGGCAGAGAAGACGAAAATAGCGTTTCATCTGCAACTTCCTCTCTTAAAAAAGAGAATCAGGAGTAAGGCATGCACTCGTATTGCGGCAATTGCGCTTAACGGCATCATTTGCAGAAATGAGCACACACGAAACTCCAGACAAGCAAGAGGAGCAGAAGGCACAAACAGGCTGTAAGGCGAGGCGGCTTCTTGCCGTAAAATATGCGCAAAATCCTCTTGCACATGCAATGAGCATCAACAAGAAAAAACTCACCTATCATAAGCAAGAGTTCCTTTGGCACCTGATGCTCTTAATAAGAGTATACTTATATATTGGTGTTTGTCAATGTTTTACGCTATTACCTTGGAGATCGTCATTCATTTGGTGCTCTCGCCTTGTTATGCTCGCTTGAGAATCCCCTGAAGCGCTTGAGGCGAACCTTCCTGATCTGCGGATTCCTTTCCTCCATGAGGTCGCCATAAAAACATTCAAATCCTCTTACGCTTTCAGATGGTTAAAGTATGAAAAAGCCCCACGGGCAATAGCCGAAACATGTGTCTTCTTTTTTGCTCAGCAGCATCAGGAATGGTTTCCCCTTCAGCAAGCAGCAGGAAGATCCGAAGGAATATGTATTCTTTATAGAGAGTTGCTGAATGGTCTGCTTTGGTTACGGCCTGAGACAAGAATGTCAGAATTTGTCTTTCGCTTCCATTTGGACTACCCATGTTCTACCCATAATCCCTGTGACTCAGATGATAACTTTCTCCATTGAGAAAAGCAGAGCTCTATCACAGTCAGGAAGAGAGCGTGCTGAGAAGCTTTACTCGCGCATTGCTGTAAACAAACTTGATGGGTATGAAACGGAGCATGTCTCCTTGAATGATCTATCCTTCGGAGGGAGAGGCTCAAACAATCTATCACATAGCCTCCCTTCTACAGATCCCCGCTCCCTTGTGAACTGAGTTGGGCATTAATAGAGAAGGGTTACAAATTGTGACACAAGATGACCTTGCTGTCACTTTCTGCTGAAGAGTTGGAGATCAGGACGAATCACAGGCCAACTCTTCATCGGAGAAGGACAACGTCACAGACTCTTCCCTTTTCCCTTTGCCTCTTCCTTCAGTTCTCAAACCATGGGCGCGGTCCAGTTCTCAACAGTCTGGGCCTTGCCTACTAGCAGTGGCACTTCCTCCATCAAGATTCCAGATCACAGTCCCATTCTTAAACGGGACGCGAAAGGCACGATATTGCCTGCCAGACTGAAACACGCCTGGCTGCACGCCATTGTACCCGGTCGGACTCAAATAATTGTTTGCCCCCTGAGGAATACTGACTGCAAACGAGTTCGTGTTAGCATACCCAAAGTAGGCAGCATAGGTGCCACCTTCTCGTTGCACACAGTCAATAAACGGTGAAATCGCGGCTCGCTTCTGGTCTGGTGTTGTTGTCGGAGATGGATGCAAATTAGGTGGGGACGTGGGTGTTCCGGTTGCGGTTCCTGTTGGGGCATATGTCGAGGTAGAGAGAGGTGCTGGAGTCATTGCCAGAGCGTCCTTCTCCTGGGCCATTTGCAGCAAAGGACGCTGCCAGACAATGATGGTCCCAGTAATAATGAGTAACGTCATCACTGCGAGTATCAGGAGAGGAAGTATGTTCTTCTTGCTTTTTCCACCGCCATTCACATTGATCCTCCTCACCATGCCAGAGGGTGGAGTACTCTTCTTCTCCTCACCATCTCGCGCATGTGCCACCTTCTGCTCACTCGCCGTCCCATCCAGTGCGAAGAATGCTTGCGTCTCTTCTGTTGGGAGGGACGAGAGAGCCGAGGGCAAAACTACTGGGAACTGCTCTCTCTTTTCCCTGAGAGCCTGTAGAAAAGCCTCTACATCCGGGAAACGTTGCGACGGATCTTTCGACAATGCACGTAAGATGACGCTATCAATATGTGATGGCAGCGCGGGATTCACGTGTGAAGGCACGTCTGGCGCCTCGTTGCTCTGTTGCTGTGAGAGCGTGGCACGCGCAGTGCCAAAAAACGGAACCCGGCCTGTTAACACCACATATGCCAGACACCCAAGCGCGTATTGATCAGAGAAGGCATCAACGTATCCCTGGAATTGTTCGGGGGCCATGTACCAGCAGCGTGGTACTCCTTCTTCAAGAGAGCCCTGATAGTTCTTGATCGTTCCTATGATACTCTTGACATGAAAGTCGGTCAGGGCAGCTTGTCCTTCCTGGCGAAACACAACATTCTGCGAACTCAGATTAGCATGGATCATTCCTTGCGAATGAGCCGTGGAGAGAACGCCGCCTATGTGCTCGATAAGAGCGTATGCTTCCTCTTGTGGGAATGGCTGGGATGCCATACGTGTGAGTCGAGCTTGGAGGGTGCCAAGGGGCGCGGCATCAGTAATAAGGGCAATTCCGAAATCGCCTACGCGCACTTCATGCATTTCAAGCATATGTGGATGCTCGTTGAGCGTCCTCAGATGCTCAATTTCTCGCTGGATAGATTCGCGCTCATGCTCTGAAGCAAGAGGGGCAGTCGGCCAGAGTTTGAGCAAAACATCCCTGGAATCTGTCTGCCTCCTTCCCTCGTAAAGAACAGTATATGGTCCCTGAAAGAGAAGCGTCGAAATATCATATCCATCTATGTGTATTTTTTCTTGTGTCATATCGCTTACCCGAGATTGCAAAATAGGCACTTGCAGCTATTTTCATCCATAGCAGATTTCCCAGCGATGATCTTTAGGGGTTGCCTTGCTCGTGAACCAACGCTATCAGCAATATGCGCTGATAGCGTTGGGGTGCATTCTTGCCCTGGAATATCATCCCCATAGATCATCTTCTGGGAAACACCTTACTGATGAGGTGGAGGCGTTGGCGTGACTGGCGGTTTGCTCTTGTTCCCATTTCCATTGCTCCCATTGCCACGATTGTCTCCATTCTCGCTTCCAGAGGTATTACCACTATTCTCATTGCCATGTCCTTTGCTCGTGTTTGAGTTCCCTTGATTCGAGGCGCCGGTTCCATTCTGATGACGTTCAATGCTGGTAGTTTGCACGACGGTGCCGTCTCGATTCAGCAACCCGACACTGTGTATCTGAGCACTATTCCAGGTCAGGACAAAGACATACTGATCCTGTTGCAACGTTCCCTGTATAGTCATCACCCGGTTGTTGATAAGGAGTTGTGCCCCTGATTGGAAATGATCGCCAGTGAGAGTAATGGTCAGGAGTTGTGTTCCATGAGCGGGTGTCGTCACGATGGCGGTAGTGAGATGTGGCACTAGCTCTCCCAGGTGCCCTAGTACCACCGTTGTTTGTTGCCGTTCCGCGAGCGGCAAATGCCCTAAGAGAGTATGGAGTGCCCCTCGTGCATCAATAGCTCGCGAGGTATATTCGCCCTCCATCCGTTGTCGATCCGTCCCTTGTGGAAGCTGCTCAATATCGTGCGCAAATATCCGCATAGCCTGGTCAAATGTTGCCAGCTCGTCACGATATTGCGCAGACTGTGGCGCTTGCCCAGTGCTGGCGAGGGTGGTCAGCACGCTCAGTTGGTCCTGTGCGAATTGAGCATCCCACTCCGCCTGTGTAAGCGATGTGGGTTTCCCAGATAGAGGGGCCTGCATCTGGTATTCCCACCGCTTCAGGCTATAGAGCGGGTTCGAAGGATTGGTTGTATGCGCTGCCGCGACGAGGATTCCTGTTGCGAAGAATACTATCAGGAGGCAGAGCACCGCCACGCCGACCAACGGACGCAGGCTCAATGACGGGCGAAGCAAGAGTTGCCACCAGGATGATCTGCGAGACGCTCGTTTCAATGTCACTTGGCGAGCCAGGAGGCGATGCTCTAAACGATGGGCAAACTCGGCATCTACTTGCAGTTGCGGTACTGCTTGTAAGGTCTGTGCGACGGCCAGGAGTTCCAGCAGCACGGTATTTGCGTCCTCATGTGTGCTGCTGGTTGCCATCCGGAGCGGTTGGATGGTATCTTCTCTCTCGCTTGCTTGAGGGCTTCCCTGAGCAGTTTGGGAATCCTGTTGTTGCAACAACCGTTCCGGCTGTGTCTCGAAATCATGAAATGGTGTCTTCATTACATCCTCCCTTGCGCCGTCTCGTGTGCTCCATGGAAGCCTGAAATGGTATCAAGATGCGCTGCAAGTTCTTGAGCGCACGAAATTGCAGCGCTTTCACCGCATTTGCTTTTTTCCCGATGATTTTGGCAACAGTTGCGATATCATATCCCAGCAGAAAGCGCCCAACCAGGACCTGACGCTGTTCTTCCGTGAGTTGGTTCATAGCATGTACAACGCTCTTCCATTCATCTCGTTCCTCGGCCCATCGCATCGGATCAGCCTCTATTTGCTCATCGGGTATGCTCTCAATAGCGGCATACTCCCCACCGAGTGCTGTTCCATCTAATGGGACAGTAGGATGCTGCTTCTCATGTTTGCGGTAATACGTGGCAACTGTGATACGAGCAATGCGAAATAACCAGGCGGTAAAGCGTACTTCCTCGTCATATCGCTGTCGCTCAATCCCCTCAACCATGGCGAGAAAGACATCAGACGTCAGATCTTCTGCGGTTGCCCGGTCAGGGACGCGAGCCGCGATATATCCAAAGATCCCAGGTAGGAAGCGACGATAGAGAAGGCTGAGTCCTTCGCTCTCACCTTGTCGTGCCTGCTTGAGGATCTCCTGAAACGATTGAGGCGAATCTTCCTGAACGGTGGAGTCCTTCCCTGTGCGAGATCGCCGTAAAAACATGCGGTTCCTCTTCCACTTTCCAATGGTCAGTGTCTGTCAACACAGAATGAAAAATGCGTAGCCTCAGAAGGGGTTCCCTGCCTGCCATCATCTCTCATGATGACGTCTGGCAGAATACGCTTTCTCCGTATACTGTTGTTCTGTGGCTGCTCCGCGTTATGGCCTGGGACAAAAAGGCTAGGGAACATCATTCATGTCTGTCTCAACCATGTGGGCTCTCTGGGGATGTCCCCAGAACCAATGCCCATGAGAAGACAATCAATGTGCTTGACAAGAAGAGTCCAGATGTCTCGCAGCCAGGAAGAGGGAACGCTGAGAGGGAGGTGCTGCTCGCACATGTTCATGCATGCTTGTACACAGACAGGAACACGTTTGATGCCGATGAAGCGGAGTATGACCCCTTGAAAGATTTCTTCCCAGGAGGAACGACACACACCATTTGCTAGGCGCCCTCCTTTGGAAGGCAAGTGGTTTTGATGAAGAGAGCGCTTGGAGACGGGGTTTCCAAGCGCTCTCTTCATGGCGTGTCCTTCGTCAGCCCGGCATCTCTGGCACGAATAGTCGCCTCCGCACATACGGCCACTTGCAGTTTGCTAAACATGCTGGAGACAGGTGAATTGAGTTTATATCCGGAGGTCATGGGTAGCGTAACTCATATGATCATGTGGACTACTCTTCTAATAGAGAACAAAATCAACAGGAGGAAATGAGCGCGAAAGAATGCAAGCACAGAAGCAGGTATTGGAGCTGGTGATAGCGTTCAGGGGATGGATGCCTTGCTGCGTGGAGGGAAAGGTCCATTCTGCGTTATTATCGGCGGGCACACGTCAATGGCGCACACTGATTTCGACGACGTCCGTCGCTGTAAAGGGTACAGATTAGCTGCTGCTGAGACCACTCAGCAGTGTTGAGGCCTATAGAAGCTCAGGAGGAGAGAATCGCATGATGACCCAACCAGCGGCACATAACCAGAACAGTCAGTGGCCAGACCCAGTGTTAGAGTATGTCTTTGCCATCGAAAACGAGGACCCGAAAGCGCTTCAGAGCGTTTTGCAGAAATATGGATATCGGGATGATATTATGGCTGCGTTTCTGGCTCTCCATATCGTCTTCAATCCTGAATTGAACTTTATCGGCCAACTCGTGCAGTTCCGCGCGACCGGGAAGATAGGTACGTGAACAAGCATCAATGAATGGCAATGAAGTATCCATCGGCCTCGTCGTCAAAACAATCTACTCTCGCTTCTTTTGGAAGGCGAGCCGCTAGAGTTTTCTTCTCACCAGAAACAATAGTGACGCGTGAAGTGAGCTAGAATGTAGCGGACCAGATGCTCTACAAAGGAGAGTGAAGGCAACCATACAAGTCATCAGTTGGGCAACAACGCCTCTCGGAGCGCTCTTGGGAGGATGGCTTGGAGTGCAGATCGGCATACGCTCCACCTTATTTCTCGTTGTTGGTAGCCTCCTTTTTGCGCAACTCTGGCTCTGGTGTTCGCCTGTCCGTACACTGTGCACACTTCCACAGGAAAAAGAGCACAAGGATTGACGCTAGAATGATACGAGATGAAGCACCCAATGATTGATAGCCCCTGAGTCAGGAGGCAACACCTCATGGGGCAACTTTTTTGCAGTGAGAGGAGATTCTTTGGAATGATCTCTGTCTCCCTTTCTCTCAGCCATTTCACAAGAGACACGACTTCTGCAAGCGATGGGAACGAAGGAATAAATGAGCATATCCCTAATCACCCCTTCTCCATCAGACACTCCTAGATCTTGATCCCCAACACCTCCGCCAGATCTTTTGTCAGTCTTTCTAGGTCCCTAGCAACTTCGGGTCGCATCAGATGACTAAAATCACAACACACCATATCCATGTGAAGACGCCATACCTGTGTGAAACCCAAATTCGTACATTCTCAGGATATTGTCAGAATTGGTTCAGCTTCAGCCATCACTTGTTGCTCCAGATCCACCTTGCGAGGCCCACAAGAAAGACACGACCAGCGATCACAGCGCGCACGCCTCACCTCACCCGTTTTCCGATGGCGCAGTACCCAGGCATCCCGACAGACATAGAGTGTGCCATCCCATCTTCCAAGCGCCAGTCCACCCGCTCCTCAACTGTCGGGATATATCCAGGTCTTCACATCGGCCCCTACTCCTCTCACACTTCCATCTCAAAAATATACAAGCGCTGAATGGTTGTGATTAGTATACAACCATTCAGGAAGGAGAAAACCTATGCGCAATAACCCCCTCACGTATCGACGTATCGCGTTGCTCGCAGGTGTCTCATTTTTCCTCAACGCCTTCCTTATCCAATGGATTGGTATGGGGTATGCTGAACCATATTTTCATTAAGACCGTACTCTTTACGGTGTGATTATGTCAGTCACGACCGCCCTTTTCCTCGTTGCTTGCAATTAATGAGCCACTTATCCGAGATTGACAATTTGTTGGCCCAGGTGGCGAAGATATGAGCCAAACGACACAAATAGCTGTTGATGGCTTTTTTCGCAGCGAATGAAATAGCCTCTCTGCTTATTGGGGTGAAGTTAAGTTCGCTGCGAAAAAAGCCGCAAAGTAAGAACACATACAAGGGAGATGTTTCAGAGCATGGCTTGACGCTCCTAATATTATGCGTTAATATGTCACCAAGTAATGACTTATTAACACATGAGAAAGAAGAAATCCTATGCCTACCTTGCAAGCCCAAGCGCTAACACTCAAAGCCAAACTCTATCGTGGCTTTGCTGATCCTTCTCGTCTCTCCATTCTGGAGACACTGCGAGAAGGGCCTTTGCCGGTGAATGCTATTGTCGAGAGGACGGGGTTATCGCGAACCAATGTCTCCAATCATCTCCGCTGTCTCTCTGACTGTGACCTCGTGGCATCGGAATCGCAGGGCCGCTACACCTTTTATCAGTTGAGCCATCCCAAGATTGCGGATCTCTTTCGCATCACCGAGGATATTGTGCGTGATATTGCACGCGGCATGTATGAATGCACGAATTACACTGATCAGCATCCAGGATTTGAAGCGAAAGGAGAAGAGGATGGGTGCTGCAATCCCTCATGAGCTGCGAACGCTCGAACTGAACGTAAAAGGCATGGATTGCGCCGAGTGTACTCAGCATGTGCAACATGCACTCTGTGCGCTTCCTGGTGTCACGGAAACACAGGTCTATCTTTCCTCTGAGAAAGCCATCGTTCGCTACGATCCCGCGCAAGTGGATACGAGGGCGTTTCGCAAAGTGGTCGAGAGCGCTGGATACACGCTTTCGCTTCCACTGCGCACCATCGAACTGAAGATCGCTGGGATGGACTGTACCGAATGTACTGAACATGTGCAGCATGCTCTGGCAGAACTCCCAGGGGTCGAAGAAGCTCAAGTGTATCTTGCGTCAGAGAAAGCAGCGGTTCGGTATGATCCCACCCAGGTTGATCTTCCCACGTTTCACCAGGCCGTCAAGGCAGCAGGGTACTCGATTACAGCAGAAGAAGCGTCAAAAGAGGCTGATTCTGCCCCTCCCTCGCTCGGCTCCTTTACGCGTCCGATTCTCACCCTCTTTGCTATGGTGCTGGGCATCGTGCTCCTGGTCGTGATCGTCGGCGAATGGCTGGGATGGATGGAACGCATCACGGATCTGGTTCCCTGGTATGTTGGATGGGCACTCGTCTTGCTTGCCGGTTCCCCCATTTTTCTGAACGTCATCAAAGCGGCGTTGCGCCGTCAGGTGATTTCCCACACCCTCATGAGCCTTGGCGTCTTTGCCGCGCTTGTGGTGGGACAGTGGTCCACCGCTGCGGTGGTCGTCTTCTTCATGCATATGGGCAATATCGCGGAGACCTTTACCACCGAACGTTCTCGACGTGCGCTGAAGCATCTGACCTCGATGACACCGAAAACGGCTCGTCTTGAGCGAGACGGGAATGAAACGCTCGTGCCTATCGGTGAGGTTCAACCGGGTGATGTCGTGATTGTCCGACCAGGCGAAGCCATTCCAGTTGATGGTCAGGTGCTTCTTGGACAGGCAACGGTCAATCAGGCCGCTATCACTGGTGAGTCTATGCCCGTTGAAGTGGGTGAAGGAAGTCAGGTCTATGCTGCCACTCTTGCCACACTGGGGAGGTTGCGGCTTCGCACAACTCATGTGGGAGCAGATACCACCTTCGGACGAGTGATTCGCATGGTGGAAGAAGCAGAGGCGCATCGTGCCGATGTGCAACGTCTGGCAGATCGTTTTTCTGCCTACTTTCTTCCTATTGTGGGAACGATTGCGGCCCTTACCTTGCTGATCAGCCGGAACCCGCTTGCCACAGCCTCTGTGCTGGTGGTTGCCTGTTCCTGTTCGTTGGCTCTAGCGACACCGGTAGCGATGCTGGCTTCTATTGGAGCTGCCGCTAAACGGGGTATGCTCATTAAGGGCGGCAAGTACCTGGAGATCCTTGCAAGGGCGGACGTGGTGCTCGTGGATAAAACAGGAACGGTGACGGTTGGCAAACCGCAAATTACCGATATCGTTGCCACAAGCCAGCTCACCCCCTCAGATATCCTGCGCTTGGCAGCCAGTGCGGAGCGGTATTCGGAACATCCTCTCGCTGAAGCCGTACGGTCGAAAGCACTGAAACAAGGACTGTCGCTTCAGTCTCCTGACCAGTTTGAGGCTATTCCAGGACAGGGGATACAGGCTCATATTGATGGGAGCAAGCTGGTCATCGGCAACGCACGCCTCATTTCCTCGGGGCACAATCAAGCTGAGACCGCTCTTCTTGAAGCGCAAGGCAAAACGCTCCTGTTTATCGAGCGCGATGGTGAACTCGTTGGCTTGCTTGCAGCCTCAGATACTGTGCGTCCTGAAGTGCCAGAAGCCCTTGCCTCTCTCAGAAGGTATGGCGTCAAACACATCGAAATCCTGACCGGAGACAACGAGCGCGTGGCAGCGAGCCTAGCCGCCCAACTGGGGATTGGCTATCAGGCTAACCTCTTGCCCGAAGACAAGATCCGCTTGGTCAAGGAATACCAGGCCAAAGGGCATACGGTGGTCATGGTCGGCGATGGGGTCAACGATGCGCCCGCGCTGGCCCAGGCGGATGTGGGCATGGCAATGGGCGTGGCCGGAACGGATGTAGCAATGGATGCGGCCCACATGGCGCTCATGCGCAATGATTGGCGACTAGTACCGGAAGTGTTTGCCATTGCCCATCGCACGATGCGCGTGGTCAAAATGAACATTGGCTTTACCGCCCTCTACAACCTGGTAGGTCTCTCGTTGGCCACCTTTGGTATCCTGCCACCGATCCTGGCTGCTGCTGCTCAGTCGCTGCCCGATTTGGGGATTCTTGCCAACTCAGCGAGGCTGCTCCGACCAGGCCAAACACAGCAGAAAGGTACAGACAAGGAATGAACGTGCTCTTTCCCATTCTCCTCTATGGTATCCCAGCATCCCTGCTTCTCTCCGCCATCATTGTAGGCATGGGGTTGGTGAATCCCCGTCTGATGCTTCGAAGCTATCCCAAAGATGTGCGAGCAGCAGTGCCACCGCAAACGGATCAGGAAAAGCGACAGACGCTTTATTGGAGCATTCCTTTTTGGCTTTGTTTGCTCAGTTTCCCGGTGGCCGCCGCACTTTCCACAAAAGGAGCACAAGGGAATGCAGTGGAGATCTTCTTGAGTGCGGCAGGCACCATCTTTCTCTTTAACCTCGTGGATTGGTTGATCCTGGATTGGCTTATCGTGTGTACGATCACCCCTCGCTTCATGGTGCTGTCTGGAACGGAGGGAATGGCTGGATACAAAAACTACGGGATGCACTTCAGGGGTTTTCTCATTGGGACAGGGCTTGCTGCTGTGATTGGCTTCCTCACTACCATCATCCTCATCTTTTTCTAAAGAGACCCTTGCCAGATCCTTCTCGTGCCTCCATGTAGATGGATCTGGTTGTTACTTTTCGGCTGGTGACAGCAATCTTGTGCGTCGTGTCACGCTTGATGATATCCCTGGTTTAGCCAGGAAGAACTGAGAAGGAGGTTCTTGAGTCACCTCACTCACCTGGACCCGAAAGGGAAAGGGAAAAGTAGCATGTGATGGAAAGCAGTGATGTCCTAGAGGCACAGCAGGGCATGCGCTGCAAGACTCGCATCCTATGGCAAGAGCTGGATTGCCCAAAGCCAAATTTCCAGTGGAGTATCTGTCCTCTCAACGGAAATGTGTCTGAAACCGATGTCATGCTGAGCATCAATCTTGAAGGTTGATTGGTGTTCCTTCTCCAGCATGGACGATGATCAACGAGATCATTGAAGGAAATGAGTTGGCTGCCTACAGGATGCTCGATACGTATCATCTTGACGGAACACGGGATTCCCTACCAGGCGTGAGCCTCATGGGAACGGAGCGCCGAGAGTACTTGTGAGAGTTACGCCTCACCAGGGCGTGTGGGAAGGCCACACACAGGGGGAAGCAGCGCAGGTAGTCGCATTCTTCTTCGGGAAGAGCACGAGATGTGCATATTCTGAACGAATGGAATGCCATTACTGGAAAGCCGCGTGCATGGAAAGCGTGCATGCGTGGTTTGGGGAATTGCGACACGAAGTCGCTCATGTAGCTGTTGAGCCAGAGAAATTTGGACTCAACCCGATGTTCTGCCATCGGTATCCTACCAGGGCCTGCGTTTGGAGCAATCCAAGGGTGGGAAGCCCCTGGGATAATGTAGCCTCACTCGTAAGAGTGGCGGTCGATCCGTGAGGAAGAGCCGCGACTGCTAGCACCAAGGCGGTTGGGAACTAGGGTCAGATGATATGGTCAACTCAGGTAAATCGCTGATAAACGTCGTGAACCACGAAAAGCCAAAGGTGCTGACAGGCTTAACCAAAATGGTTTGTGTGCCGGTTCAGGAATTTTCCTCCTTTCCTGACGCAGACAAAGAGCCACCGGCGAACAGGCGAGACCTACGTCATCTATCGGTACATGAACGGAACGTGGTAAGTCCGTAGCTCTCCCAATAGGGAAAGCTAACCGCAAGGGAAGCCGATAGGGCTGCGGATACAGGAGGATAGAAAAAGCGAAGGCCACTCAGTAATAGAGTGGATAGAGAGTAAAACATGCTCTCGTGCGAAAGCAAGCTGACTTCTATCTGGTCTTTCAGAGCGAGAAAATTTGGCAAACCGAGGAAGGAACAAGGCAGATGACGGCAAACACACCTGCTCAGACAGGAACGGATGCTGGTGCAGTTTCTCATGTTGAAGATGAGTGGGATTCCATCGATTGGAATGCAGCTCAAAGCAACGTGCGTCGGCTCCAAGTGCGTATCGCCCAGGCCACGAAGGAAGGTAGATGGGGCAAAGTGAAAGCCTTGCAACGTCTGCTGACCCATTCATTTTACGGCAAAGCTCTTGCTGTAAGACGGGTGACGGAAAATCAAGGCAGAAAAACAGCAGGTGTGGACGGGGAAACCTGGACCATGCCAAGCCAAAAAGCAAAAGCCATTCTCCGACTTCAGCAGCACGGGTATCACCCCAAGCCGCTGAGGCGGGTCTACATCCCAAAAAGCTCAGGAAAAATGCGCCCCCTGGGTATCCCGATAGGTCTTTCATACTGCCTCTCTTTCCCGGCGCGTTTCGGAATACCGATGGTCGCCAACGGGGTGGACTAGAAGCCCCAGCCCACCCTCTTCGTACTACTCTACCACGTTCTGCTGCGGCTTTCCAGTCTGACGGGGTTTCCAATGTTGTTGCGTCGGCTTACGAAGCTCCGCGATGCGTTCCGGGGTGAGCGTAATCCAGCGTGGTCCATGAGGAGCCGTTTGCACATACTCCAAGCGCCCCGTTTCACACCACTTCGCAATGGTTGAGATATTGACATGAAGCAAGGTGGCCGCTGTTCGTGCTGAATAGCGCCCATCACCACGCTGCCCAGTGGGGCACGCTGCCGGGCCCTGAGGGCAGCCTGCCTCAATCTGGTAATCATACCGCAAGGATTGCACTTTCTTCGCCGTAAACATTCCTCCTCCGCCAGCACTGTATCCAGCTTCATTCAGCAAACTAGCCATGGATGCATCCGAATAGGTGGGAGCCCATTTCTGGATAGATGCAATGACCTCCGGTCGGGTTTGGCGAAGCTCCCACGACTTTTTGAGGCGCGGGATGGACAGACTGGTGCGGGCCTCTGTCTGCCAGCGAATATCGATCACCACCAGGTCGCCACGCTTGGCCAGGGTCACGTCTTTGATCAGCCAGCGCACGAGTTGTTTCCGTTGGGCGTTCGTAGTCGTGGGAGCACCCCAGAGCGTCGGCAGGTCCTGGGCCAGCGCGCGGATCTGTTCCCGTTGCTCCGCCGACAGCCTCAGTGCATCAGGCACCGGTTGGGTTTGATATTCCCGTTCCAGCCGATCCACTTCCACGAGTTTCTCGTTCCAGTCCCGTTCCAGGCTACGCGCCACGAGTCGATTCTCTGGGTCCACTGCATGGTAGCGTCGGCGCGCCAGGTCAGCATCGTACTGCGCCCGCTCAATTTGCCGCTTCGCCTGCTGATCGAGTTGTTTGGCGCGCCCCTCCAGATGGGCGAGAGCCGAGAGCGCGACTTCCAACTGTGCTGGCTCCATGGCTTCCAACAGCGCCTTGCCAACGACCTGGTCAATGCGATCCCCTCGCATGGTCTGGCAGACCTTGACCGCCAACTGGGTATGCGCCTGGCTGCATTCGTAGATCAACACCGATCCCTCGCGCTGATAGCGTACACTCATCCGACGGCCACACGAGCCACAGAGCACGATCCCTTGCAAGAGCGAAGGACCGTCACGTACCGCTCCTCGGTGGGCAGCAGCTGTGGTATTCTGGTTATCAGCCAATTGCTGCTGATTGCACCGAAACTGGTCCCAGGTGATGTAGCCTGGATGTCTGTCCAGCAGCACGATGGGCCACTCCTCCTGCTTGACTCTGCGTGTACGTCCCTTGATCCGTGGTTCTTCGCCGGGCAGGGCGTGCCGACGGGTGTGCGTTCGCCCGTAGACGTAGGCTCCGGCATACAGCGGGCTATGCAATACATCTAACACTCGGCCATGACAGAGTGGCACCCACTCCAACTCACCAGAACGGACACCGCCCCAGTGCCGGGTAGGGAAGCGCAACTGATGTTTGGCGAAGTAGCTTACCACGGCCAGCGCCGATTGATGCTGCTCAAAGAGGGTGAACACCAAACGGATGGCTCCCTGAACCGCCTCATCGGGATCAAGGACCACATGGCCCACCGGGTCATAGATGAGTCCGCTCGGCAGGCGGAAGCGCAGCTTCCCTTGTTCGGCTTTGGTCAGCTTGCCACCCTGCAAGCGCTGATGCAGCCAATGCAGTTCTGCTTCGCTCATGGTCCCCTTGAAGCCCAACAGGAGGCGGTCATTGTACAAGCCGGGATCGTAGACGCCCTCCTCGTCAATGACCAGAGTATCAGTGAGGGCACAGATCTCCAGCAGGCGATACCAATCACTGCATGAGCGGGCCAAGCGCGAGACTTCCAAACTCAGAACTGCTCCTACATGGCCCAGCCCGACTTCAGCCACCAGCAATTGAAAACCGTCGCGCCCAATGGTCGAGGAACCGGATTGACCTTGATCCTGGTCAATCACTTCGATGCCTGCCTGTTCCCAGCCCAACTCGTGCGCGCGCTTGACCAGGTCATATTGGCGTGTGGTACTGCCGATATTCTCGCGAACTTGCAGCAGTGTCGATTGGCGCACATAGATCACCGCTTGTCTGCTGAGATGATCAGGACGGATTTTGAGGGTGTGCTGCTGGATCGGCATAGCACGCCTCCTCTCTTTCACACTGGCTAGCAGGACGCGTTACGACTGCATTCAAAGCTAATTGTGCTAAGAGGCCAATGACGCGGATTTGCAGGTCAGAAGAGAGGTGAGCCCAGATGTGGACCAACGCGCTCTGCTCCTGATCAGAAGAGGGAAGTGGGGCCATGCAGCGACCTCCTTGCTGTGCCCAAACCACAAGACAGGCAGATGGCTCTATCATATCTCATGGGCTCCTTTCTGCTGCCTGACCCATTGCGCGATCTGCCACAAGCCCTCAATCGAGAGCAACGGGGGGTCAACTGTACTGAGATCAGGATCAACTGGCCCTGCGTAGTCGGTCAAGCTGGCTGCGATGGCCCCGTGATAGCCGTCGGGCATGCGAATGATGAGGTCAGGATCTGGCCCGCGTCGCACGCGGACGAGCTGGACGCGCTGCCCGTGCAGAGGGTGGTGAGGATGGGTTACCATTACCCATTCCACAGATCCTTTGGTAAAGGGGGTGGTGTGCTGTGAATATGCCCTGTATGCTCGACAGGGCCATGCAAGCCTTGTATCTGCTCGCAGTCGATCCCATCTCGGAAACACGTGGGGACTTTAACTCCTACGGTTTCCGAAAAGAACGATCAACAGCAGATGCCATCGAACAAGCTTTTGTGGCACTCAGCCGCAAGAACTCGGCAGAGTGGGTACTCGAAGGAGACATGAAAGCCTGCTTTGATCATACATCTTGATACTCCTCTCAAAAATGGAGCGTCTTGAGCGTTCCCTTGGTAAGCTGGGCGAACCCTTCGAGCGTGCTGGGCTTGTCAGGAAACAGATACAGATGCGTGGTTGCTTCTCTGGTGATCTGGATCGTGCCATTGTGAATGCGATCATAGATCCAGTGGGGAGTGATGTCAAGCCTCTCTGCCAGTTGTGAGATGGTAAGAGCCCCCTCGATATGGCGCAGATGGGACTGACTACGCACCCGAAATTGTCTGTGCTTCAAGCGCATGCCTCGAACGGTACTTGGCAACACAAAGGGCTGCATCGGCGAACGAAAACCCTGGGCGGTCAGCTTCTGCGCAATCTCCTCATCTGTCTGCCCTTGCACGCTCCACTCAAGAGAGAGGCGTTCCATGTCTTGCGCTCCGACCAGATCTTTGAGGGATCCCACTGCAACCGGAATGTTCAGCGTCGTCGTTTCTCCACCTCGCCAGACGATGCGTGCGTGAACCGTTTCTGGAAGAGGCCGATGGATCACCACCTTGTCAATGAGGCAGCGCAACAGTGCCTTTTTCTGCCGCTGTGCCACGTCCCCTTGCCGCCAGAGTCTGGGCAGATGTTGCCCAATGGCTTGAAACAGCTCCTTCTGCTCCTGGCTCAAAGAGGACAAAGCGTTCACTTGAGCGGGCGATGGTGTTCCAGTTTCCTCAGCTCGCTTGAGTTCCGCGAGCGCCATCTCCCATCGCCTTTCGAACTCTGCGGCGACCAACCGATTCTCTGGGTCGACGTGCAAGAACTGTCGCTCGGCAAGGGTGGCTTGGTACCCGAGACGTTCCAGATGCTGCTGGTGGGCATGCAAGATCTGCGCAGTCGCCTCCTGTTGCGTGGCGACCGCACGTGTATACACATCCAGTTCGACAGGGGAGAGCGCTTGGAAGAAGGCTTCTACCACCTGCACGTCCACGGGATCTGCCGCAATATCCTGGCAGACGGGAACGCCGTACTTTTGGCGCAGAAAGTTGCACAGATACCGTGTTCCGCCTTTGTATTGCACCACCATCTTGTGCCCGCATTCTCCACAATACACAATGCCATGCAAGAGCGCGGCCCCATCCCGGGGAACACCACGGGTCTTGTTGCGATCATACTCGGCGTAATTGTCCAGGAGCATGGCCTGAATGCGTTCGAAGAGGTCCCAACTGATGTAGGCAGGGTAGACCCCCTTGACGCAGATCCTCCACTCCGAGACGGGCAGGCGAATGGTTTTGGCTCGACGGGTCGTCCGATCTGTCCGCAGGGTACGCGTCCGCCCGTAGACAAAGGCGCCAGCGTAGGCGGGATTTTTGAGGATCTCGAGAATGGCTGCTCCCGTGGGGCGTTTCCAGATCACGTCTCCAAAGCGATCACGTCGCGGCAGTTGGAGGGCATGCTCGTTGAGAAAGTGGAGCACTCGGCTGGCGGATCGCAAACGCACAAAAGAGGCAAAGATGAGATCGATGCGATCTTGAATCTCGCGGTTGGGGGCTTTGTGTACCTGGCCCGCCACATCACGCACCAGTCCAATGGGCAAGGGGAGAGCCAATTCTCCCCGCTGGGCCTTGTTGAGGAGTCCAGCTGTCATGCGGGCACGGATCGTGTGCAATTCGAATTCCGAGAGTTGCCCCTTGAGTCCGAGCAACAAGCGTCCATTGGTCGTAGCAGGGTCGTAGATGCCGTCATGATCAGCGATGAGACAGCCTCGATAACCGCAGACATCCAGCAGCGGATACCAATCGGAGCAGTTGCGTGAAAGACGCGTGACTTCGGTCGAGAGAATGGTCCCTACCTGTCCCAACGTCACTTTGGTGACGAGTTCGTGCGCACCCGGTGCGTTGGTGCGCCGAGGCTCCCGTGATACCCAAATCCGCATCAATGATCTCAATCTCCTCGGGAGGCCATCCCAGGCTCCGAGCCCGCTGCTGGAGGGCATATTGCAGACGTAAGCTCTCCTGATTGGTGAGCACTTGATGCAGCGTCGACTGCCGGATGTAGACCAGGGCTTTCTTTTGCAGATGGAGCGGGGTGACCAACTCGGATGTGTACTTCATGGGCATCTGCATGCTCACTGGGGTCATTGTGCTTACGGACGTACTCATACAGCACCTCCTGAAGAATCAAGGAGAGATCGTCCTGGATGCACTGCTGCCCCTGGGCAGGCAGGCGCATCCAGAGATGAGAGGGAAGAATGGATGCAATCACGTAGGGCCTCGCAATCCTCGGCCACACGCAACAGATCGGTGAGACTCTCAGCAGTCAGTTTACTCAAACCTGGTGACCGAGATGGAGCCAGTGTAGTGCATGCCAGAGGAAGGCACAAGAGCATCCCATCGCGATAGGCCACGAAGACGTGCCCATCCTCGTGAAGGGATGAGATGATGGAAACCAGGCTGAAACGGCGTCCGAACAAGGGATGCATGGGATCGATGACCTCAATCTCTCTCAGGGTTGAGTGATCTGGGTTCTTGAACCGGGTATTGAGTTGTGCGATCGTTTGACCGGATCAACCATGACTGGCTTTTAGCTCATATCCCGATGGAGAAGGGCATTCTTCGGAAATGGCTCAAAGCGGGGTACATTGACAAATACGTGCTCTATGCAACAGAAGAAGGAACCCCACAAGGCGGCATCTGCACGCCTCTTACAATGTTGCCAAAAAGGTTCTGAGTTTCGTGTATCAGAGAGCGATCCCGCGAGCTCAGCTGTGCGCAGCCTATGGAGATGGCTTTCATGGCGCACCCCTTGATTGCAACGGGCATCAAGCTGAAGATACGGGCACGCGCGATCTAGGAGCTCATCATGACCAAACGCGCTCGCAAGCAACCGATGACGTTGGAGGTGCAGGTCCTGTTTGAACCCAACCGCGAAGAACACCAGGTGCTGCATACAGCCTACGCCTTCCTCCTTCCCAGCGCGAGGCGACGACGGCTGACGCCTGCGAGAATCGAGGCGATCTCATCTGAAACCCAGGGGCAGGTGGGAGAAAGGAAACGTTCATGAACGATCTACAAGTGGCGATCTATGCTCGTGTGTCCTCCGAGCAGCAAAGCGAGACCAAGACCATTGACAGCCAGGTGAGCGAACTGCGTGCTTATGTCAGTACCCTAGGCTTGTCGCTTCCCAGAGAACATGAGTTTATCGACAATGGGTACAGTGGCGCGACGCTGATTCGCCCAGCCTTGGAGCAACTCCGCGATGTGGCCGCTGCTGGAGGGATTGACCGGCTCTATGTGCTCTGCCCCGATCGCTTCGCCCGCAACTATGCCCATCAGGTGCTCCTGCTTGAAGAGTTTCTCCGCGCGGGGGTCGAGGTGAATTTTCTCAATCGAGAAGTTGGGCAGACACCGGAAGATCAACTTTTGTTACAGGTGCAAGGCATGATTTCCGAATACGAGCGAGCGAAAATCATGGAACGCAGTCGCCGTGGCAAGCGGCACGCGGCACAGGCAGGCATGGTCAGCGTTTTGAGTGGAGCGCCCTATGGCTATCGGTACATCGGCAAGCATGAGGGGGCCGGCGAAGCGCGGTTCGATATCCTGTTGGAAGAAGCGCGTGTCGTCCGTCAGGTCTTCGCCTGGGTCGGACACGATCGCTGTTCCATTGGTGAGGTCTGTCGTCGGCTAACCGCAGCCAAAGAGCAGACGAGAACCGGCAAAACGGTCTGGGATCGCGCGACGGTCTGGGATATGCTCAAAAATCCAGCCTACAAAGGGATGGCCGCCTTTGGCAAAACGAGCGTTGAGCCACTGCGACCACGCTTACGCGCACAACGGGGACGCCCCATGCAACCCAAACGTGCTGTGAGCACCCAGGATGTTCCGCGTGAGCAGTGGTTGAGTATTCCCGTTCCGGCTCTGGTGAGTGAGGAACTCTTTGAAAGCGTTCAGGAGCAACTGCAAGAAAATCGACAACGTGCTCGTATTGGAGAGCGCGGGGCTCGCTACTTGTTGCAGGGGTTGCTTGTCTGTGGATGTTGCGGATATGCTTATTACGGCAAGCCAATTAGCCCAAGCGCGCGGAAAGGGCATCCGCGCAGCTATGCCTATTACCGTTGTATTGGTTCGGATGCCTATCGCTTCGGAGGCGTGCGGCTGTGCTGGAACAAGCAACTGCGCACAGACCTGGTCGATGAAGCTGTGTGGCAAGAAGTGTGCCAACTGCTTGAGGATCCTGCACGATTGGAACACGAATATCGACAGCAACTGCAGACAGCGGATATGGCTCCAGAATTGAAAGGGCTCCAAACGAGCCTGGGGCGGTTGCGACAAGGGATTGCTCGCTTGATTGATAGTTATGCCGAAGGCATCATTGACAAAGCCGAATTTGATCCCAGGATCACACGGATGCGTGAACGGGTCAGACAACTCGAAGCGCATATTCGACAGATTCAGGATCAGGAGAGTCTTGAGCAAGAGCTGCAATTGATCATTGGGCGGTTAGAAACTTTTGCCACGAAGGTGAGTGAAGGGCTGTCTCAAGCAGATTGGCTCACGCGTCGGGAGATGATCCGCACGCTGGTGAAACGCGTCGAAATTCATGAGGAACAGGTGAACGTGATTTTTCGGATTGATCCGACTCCTCCATCAAACCTATCAGGTGCTCGTACCCAAAGTTTGCAACATTGTAGGAGGCGTGTGTTCACCAGTTCTCGCAAATATGACCTTGGACGGACTAGAGAAAAAGCTACGGGAGCACTTCCCAAAGCCAGATCGCAGAAGCAGTAAAGAGAAAGTCAACTTTGTCCGTTTTGCGGATGACTTTATCGTCACTGGAAAGTCCAAAGAGGTCCTAGAATGCGAGGTAAAACCTCTCATCGAAATATTCATGAGAGAGCGAGGACTGGAATTATCACCAGAGAAAACTCTCATCACGCATATTGAGGATGGTTTCGACTTTCTTGGGCAACATCTCCGTAAATACAACGGGAAACTGCTCATCAAGCCTTCCCGAAAGAACGTTCACACCTTTCTAGAGGGCATCCGAGAGGTTGTGAAAGAAAACAAGCAGGCCGCTGCAGGCAATCTCATTGCCCAACTCAATCCCAAGATTCGAGGATGGGCAAACTACCACCGACATGTGGTCAGCAAAGAAATCTTCTCAAAGGTAGATCACGCTATCTTTTGCACCCTGTGGCAATGTGCCAAAAGGAGACACCCAAAGAAACCTATCAAATGGATAAAGAAGAAATACTTCACCTCCATCGAAGGGCAAAATTGGGTGTTTCATGGCGAAATCCTTGGACAAAAAGGGGCCATTCAGCCCATTCGACTGTTTAAGGCAAAAAGTATCGTCATTGAACGACATACGAAAATCCGGAGTGAAGCGAATCCGTATGATCCCCAATGGGAGGCGTACTATGAAAAACGTCTCGATGTGAAAATGGCGCATAACCTCAAAGGGAAACGGCAACTTCTCCATCTCTGGAAACAACAAGGTGGTCTCTGCCTACTCTGCAACCGAAAAATCACCAAACTGACAGGATGGCACAGCCATCATATCATCTGGCGAAGCTTAGGCGGCAGGGATCAAGCAGATAATCGTGTACTCCTCCATCCCGATTGTCATGAACGGCTTCATCGCCAAGGGTTAACCGTCTCGAAACCGCGTCCCTCACGGGGCGTTAGAAAGGCTTGAGCTAGCATGCGTGGAAACACGCTCGTGCAGTTCTTAGAGGGCTTGAGGGCGGCAACGCCCTCCGGCTACTCGGCGAGCGGATGGAAAAGGATCTTTCTTGATACCTCGCCAGCCGCCTATTCCACAACTTCACCCCTCTTTCGTGTGTGAAGGAGGCAAGAAATGTGTGTCTTTCTCAATTGAGGTAAGCGAAGCTTGCGAATGCTGCAAAAAGGAGCATAGCCTTTGGGCCGAAGAGCAGCTTGAATGCCTTTGCGCACGTTTCGGTATGCTCTTTATTGTAGTATTCACAAACTCTGGTCACCTCAATTGAGGAAGACCCAGGATGTTACGGCGAGGTGTCCTTAACTTAATGCCTATGCGGGTTCTTCGCTCCTGCTCCTACAAACGTCTTTGTGTTGTTTCTTATTGACATCATGAGAGATGGACACTCTCGATGGCACATGGGCTGTTGTTCATCGTGGAAGGGGAAAACACGTTTCAATACCTTCATCTGTGCAAGATTCCCGCGAAGGGTCTACCATCCAATCACAATGGTAGACCCTTTGAAGAATTTCTATTTACGAGGAAGAGTCCACCAACACACACAAACAATGGTAGACTCTTTGAAAGGTCTACCATCTTATCAAGACTGCTTTCTTGAAGTGTTACACACCAGAGGCTTCAAGCAGTAACAGGATCTAAAAGGTTAATCGATTTCACGAAAGCCGAGCAGCCTCACAGAATACCGCCGGCTTTAATGCGACAACCCATTGAGGGCAAAGAGCACTGCCTCTCTGCCCCTTGTCCTTTCTTACATCTTCTCTCCATCTAATGGTTCTTTCCTCCTCCCTACCACTTCACATAAGGCACCACCTTTGTGAGCCATTAGGAAGAAAGAATAGGCGTGGGCTCACCCATCCCTCCTTCCTACCATGCGCCCTAGATCGTGATCCCCAAGATCTCCGCCAGGTCGTAGGTCAATCGTTCTAGGTCCCTGGCAACTTCAGGCGACATCAGATGACTAAAATCCCAGCACACCGTGTCTATTCATAGGCACGTCATACACATGTGAGAAGCGATGCTGAAACGATGCTTTTTGTCGCAGGGCATGAATGGCGATACAGGCGTGACCTGTTCGCACAATGAGCACGAGGGAAAATACCTCTTTACAATTTATAAACTCTTCTTATGTGGGTCAACTCCACGTGTCTTGCAGCACATGAGTTTTCACGTCTTCCGCTCCTTGCTGCTTTCCACAACAGGCTATTTTCCCTTTCTCCTTTCGGTTCGAGGTGGGCTGGGTGACCCATGAATCTCTCAGAATTCATCCCGATTGCGTCGGGGATATGGTTGAGTGCGACACGGCGCACAAGGTTGCTGTCATCAGCCACAAAGAGAGAATAGCTGCTACAGGCTTGAGTTCCTGACTAGACTCTGCTACAATATATCAAAATATTTTGATGCAATGTATTTTGATAGAGATGAGGAGGGTCATGCAGACTCCTACAGCGCAACTTCCTAGTATTCTCAAGTTGGTTGCCCATGATGTTCGGTGGGCGATTCTCCGGGAACTGGCATGTTCCGATTATCGGGTTCAAGAACTTGTTGAACGCGTCGGGTTACCACAAAATCTGGTGTCCTATCATCTGCGAAAATTACGTGAAGGTTTGGTGGTGAGTGAGCGTCGCAGTAGCGCCGATGAGCGTGAGGTCTATTATCGGCTTGATCTGGACCAATTCCAGGGACAGTACCAAGCGGCGGTTTCCCTCATCCATCCTGCATTCACGATGGGAACGCAGCAAAGGACTACCCAGGAAGGTTTAGGGGCGCGTGTGCTCTTTCTCTGTACGGAGAACAGCGCGCGTTCGCAGATGGCTGAGGCACTCCTTCGCCATGAGAGCCATGGAAGGGTCGAGGCATACAGTGCGGGAAGTCAGCCCGCCGCACAGATTCACCCTTTCGCCCGCTGTGTGATGGAGCAGATAGGCATTGATATACGTCAAGCCACACCTAAACCGCTGCACCTGTTTGAGGGGCAACGCTTTGATACCATTATCACGGTCTGTGATCGCATCAGAGAGGTTTGCCCCACGTTCCCCGACGATCCCGAGCACATTCACTGGAGCTTGAGTGATCCCGCGTCTGTACAAGGAAGCGTGGAAGAACAACTCCACGCTTTTGAGCGGACCGCACAGCAACTTACCACACGTATTCGCACCTTCTTGCCTCAACTTGCACGAAAGAAGAACAGCCCACATGAGCAATGAACACCCCAATTCTTATCCTGTACCCGCTCACCCCCGCTTTCCATCGACTCTCAAACGAATGTCAGTGCGTCTTTCGGCCTATCTTGCCGAGGGCCTGGGTACCTTTGCCCTGGTGTTTGCCGGATGTGGAGCGATCATGAGCGATACGCTCTCTCATGGAGTTATCACCCATGTTGGAGTGAGCCTGGTCTTTGGACTGATCATTACGGTGATGATTTACGCCTTCGCGCATATGAGTGGTGCCCACTTCAATCCTGCAGTCACGCTCGCCTTTGTAATAGCCCATCACTTTCCTCTCCGGCGGCTTCTTGGCTACTGGGTTGCACAACTGACAGGAGCGGTGCTTGCTGCGATGTGCTTACGCTTCCTGCTGGGGGATGTCGCCTTCCTCGGAACCACACTTCCGATGGGAACTGGCGGAGCCTGGCAATCCTTTGGCCTCGAAGCACTGCTCACCATGTTCCTGATGATCGTCATTATGGCGATGGCAACTGATACCCGTGCGATAGGGCAGGCCGCCGCTCTTGCGATTGGGGCAACAGTGGGTCTCGAAGCCCTCTTTGCAGGCCCCATTTGTGGAGCGTCGATGAATCCTGCTCGCTCACTTGGTCCGGCACTCATCAGTGGCACGTGGACCGCTCAATGGGTCTATGTTCTGGGTCCGATGCTTGGTGCGGTTGCTGGAGCCATCATCTACCGCTGGCTGCGTGAGGCAAGTGGACCATCAGCAATACCGGAGGGCGCGGATACATTACATTCTCAAGAGGAGAAGACCTATGTCTGAGCAAGCCCCGCTACGTGTGCTCTTTCTCTGCACGCACAATTCATCCCGTTCCCAGATGGGCGAAGGACTCCTGCGCGCTCGTGGAGGATCGGCCTTTGAGGTCTTCAGTGCAGGCACAGAGCCTCGCGTTGTCCACCCCCTGGCTATCAAGGCTATGCAGGAGATCGGCATCGACATCAGTACCCATCAGGCTAAAAGTCTGGAGGAGTTCCGCACATCTGCGCCCATGGACCTAGTGGTGACGGTCTGCGATGAGGCAGCGGAAGCTTGCTCCTTCTATCCTAATGCGCATTTCCAGGTGCATTGGGGCTTTGTTGACCCCAGCCAGGTTGCAGGGAGTGAAGAAGAACGACTTGCAGCTTTTCGCCAGGCTCGCGACCGCATTGCTGATCATCTTGACCAATTTCTCCGTCTCCAACCATTTCACTCTCCTGAGCAGATGTACACGGCGGCAAAGGCCCAGGAAGGATTACGCTCATGAGTCAGATCACATAGGCCGAAATCAAGGACATGCCAGACGTTCTGGATCTCCTCGAACGGTGTCATCTTCCGCAAGACGGGGTACATGCTTGCTGTGCAACACTCCTCGTCGCACGGGAAGCTGGTCGCGTCATTGGATGCTCGGCACTCGAAATCTATGGAACGGTGGCATTGCTATGCTCGGTGGCGGTTGATCCGGCCTCCCGTTCCCGTGGCTTGGGACAAGCGTTAGTCCTGACGCAAGTAAAAACTTCACGCAGGTGTGGCATCCAGGAACGCTACCTGCTCACGGAAACAGCTCCAGCGTTTTTCCAACGCCTGGGGTTTTGTCTCATCGAACGTTCTGCTGTTGCGCCTGCCATTTACGCGTCCGTCGAATAGACAAGCGCCTGCCCGGCGAGTGCACAAGCCATGGTATTAGAGCTTGCACCAGCCTCACGTCCATGAGGTGCGTCCTTTTGGCGACCCTCCTGTCTCTCATACATGAGAATATGAGCAATGCTGAAAGGAAAAGCCATGGGGACCATTACTGAGCAGGCCTGGGAAGCGTTTCACGCGCCTCTGCACCAGTTCATTCGCCGTCGTGTCGCCGATGAAGCCACAGCAGAGGATCTCTTGCAAGAGGTGTTTCTCAAAATCCACCAACATGGGGAAAACTTGAGAGATACTCGACGCCTGGAGAGTTGGATCTATCAGGTCACGCGCAACATCATTATCGATCATTATCGTCGTCGCCACCAGATCATGACGCCCCTGGATGCGCAGGAGGTACTTGATCTCCCAGAGGATCTGTCCGATGATGATATTGTGAGCGAGCTACTCCCCTGTGTCCGAGCAATGGTCTTGGCTCTGCCTGAGCAGGACCGGCAGGCCTTGATTCTCACCGAGTATCAGGGCCTCACTCAGAAGGAACTGGGCGAACGACTGGGCCTCTCATTCTCTGGGGCCAAATCGCGGGTCCAGCGCGCGCGAGAAAAACTCAAACAGGAGCTGCTGGCCTGTTGTCACTTTGAGCTGGATCGTCGCGGCCACATCCTGGACTATCAGCCTCGCTGTGACTGCTGCGAGCAATCAACGTGTTAAGAGGACACTAGCGCAAGCCGAGGCCAACCGCTGCGTCCTTTTTTGCCGACCTCCGTCTCTTCAGATAAAGGCAAACGAGAGGGACAGGGTTCCCTTCTCGTCAAGAGTCAATGGAAAGGCACAAACCTATGAAGATCGTTCCCCAGAGCGATGAACAGTTGCGCCAAGAAGTGAGCGCCAGGTATGCACGAACCGCTTTACAGGTCCTTGGGACTCCGGCAGAGAACACCTCCTCCTGTTGTGGGCCAAGTTGCTGTGGACCATCTGAAGAGACACAACCCGCGCCAGAGGCTCCTGCTGCATCCTCCTGCTGCGCGTCAAGATGCTGCTCCTCAGATATCAGCCAGGACAACCCCATTACCTCTGACTTGTACACCCAAATGGAACTGGGCGAGATCCCAGTTGCCGCAACGCTGGCCTCTCTTGGATGTGGTAACCCGACCGCGCTGGCCGAACTCTCGCCTGGCGAGAAGGTTCTGGACCTGGGCAGCGGCGGAGGCATTGATGTGTTGTTTTCTGCCAAACGGGTTGGGCCAACAGGCTTTGCCTACGGCCTCGACATGACGGATGCCATGCTTGAACTTGCCAAGCGCAATCGGCAAGAAGCTGGAATCGAGAATGTCCAGTTTTTGAAAGGCATTATCGAAGCCATCCCGCTGCCAGAAAACAGCATTGATGTGGTCATCTCCAACTGTGTCATCAACCTCTCGGCTGACAAAGGGCAGGTATTGCGCGAAGCCTATCGCGTTCTGACACCTGGAGGGCGGTTTGCCGTCTCGGATATTGTGGTGCAGGGAGAACTCCCACCTGCCCTCCGTCGCGATATGGAGTCCTGGGCCGGATGTGTCGCTGGCGCGCTTGAGGAAGACACCTATCGCGCCTTATTGGAGAAGGCAGGATTTGTCGAGATCGAGATTGAAGTCACCCGGCGCTATTCGCTCGATGATATTGTTTCCAGTGGAGCAAGCGCTTCCGTCGCATCCCTCTCGCCGGAAGAACGAGCGGGCGTTGATGGGCGATTCATCAGTGCCTTTGTCCGAGCACGCAAGCCAGAAAAACAGGAAGCGTAAAGAGTAACGCTAGACACTTTGAGATCCATGCCAATAGTGCATGGATTTCCTTTTTTTGGACATCGAGGAATACCATTCTGTCACCTAACCCTCATCCTGCTGAACATATAGAATGGGAAGAGTGCCATTTATTATGATGAAAATTAGCCACTGTTTGTGATGAGTAACAAACATTCACGCCATTTACTAGTCGCCTAACCCCAAAAGAGAGGTGGTAAATAGCGCGAATGTTTGGGCAAATTAGGTCCAATCTTCGGCGATCAGACCCAATCTTCGAACAGACGAGCAATGATCCGCTCTCAAAGCGACGTGGTACGAACAGCAGATGGAAACCTGTATTGCAGCTTTCTCTTGAAACATTACTTGTTCTTTTGCAAAACGTCAGACCATGGAAATCGTTCCGAAGATTGGGTCCCTCATCTTTGGGCTGAATCTTCGGACAAGAGGCCCTGAGCCCCAGTACTTGCGTCCGAAGATCCAGCCTATTTACCAAGAGGCTGTGTTTATGAAGGTGCCTTGGTGATATCCATTGGCTTTGGCTGAATATAAGCCGTATGACAGGAGGGATGGACGTGGACTCTTCAATCCATCCTTCCCATCAGGCGCTCCTAGATCGTGATCCCCAAGATCTCCGCCAGGTCGCGTGTCAGTCGTTCTAGGTCCCTAGCAACTTCAGGTCGCATCAGATGACGAAAATTCCAACACACCATACCTCTCATTCGTAGGCACATCATACGCGTGTGAGTGGTTGTGCTGAAACGATGCTTTTTGTCCTGGGATATGAGCGGCGAAACAGAAGACATAACCTGTTCGCACAATAATCACGAGGGGAAACAGCTTGTTGCGCTTCAGAAACTCTTCCAAAGTGGACCAACTCCAGGTACTCCTATGACAGGCTATGACACTGAAGGAGCATGAGGGGCAAGGTATATTACGCAGCAAGCAACTGGTGAATGTGCTGCATCAATACCTGAAAGGCAAACGGTTTCTCAAGTGAGACAAGCTGCTCATGATGAGGCACCTCCAGAAACACATGTGGGATGGCGCTCATGAGAATTGTGGGAATTCTTTCTTGTGCACGAACGTGTTCGTAGAGTGTCAAGCCGTCAATATCAGGAAGGATATAATCAATCAATAATAAATCGGGTTGCAGGTGGTTCATCATCGTTGTCGCTTGTCGTCCTGTGGTTGCCAATAGAGGATAGTATGCCGTTTCGCGCTGAAGTATGGTGGTGAGAATCTCGCTGAAATCCTCATTGTCTTCTATGATGAGGATCAATTTTGGTGCTTGATTGCAGTGCGGCTGGTTGTGAGCCATCTGTTTCTCTCATCGGTGAAATACAACAGATATGTGAGGAGAAGGAACATCTTGCTTGGCGTGCGGTGAAACGTTCCCAAAACCAGGCATACCGTTTGAAGCGCCAAAATGGCACCCTTCTTACCAAGGAATGTCTTGAAAAGAGGAGAATGGCCTGCTGCAAAAACGTGCTGTGAGGCCAGCAGAAAGACGAATACCACTCTGTGTGGGCGTTTGGAGATACCACCCTGCGGCGTCTTTCTGCACTTGCCCAGGGATCCAATCATGAAATATGCGTATGGCTATCCACATCTGGGTGGTGAGTCGCTGACCGTGGAGTTGGAGCATCTGATAGGACCTATCATAATAGAGTCTTCCTGAGACACCCTCGTCCTCATGCTCATTACCACTGCTCAACTCCCACTCGCTTTCTTCTGAAGGGAAATACACATCGCTCTTTCGTGTGCGAACCAAACACCCCCTTATTTCACGTTTTATCATGAAAAATAGTTTCAAAAAGATTTGTTTTTTTAGTAAAAAATCTTATATTACGCTCAAAAAGCGGTATCTTCGTATGGAAAATTTATACTGTGGTGTGTACTACAAGAAGCCCTACTGGAAGTTTATGGGCTCGTGATCTCTTCATATTTCAGGTCGCACAGGTGTGCAAAAAATTAGAGATGCACTACATTTCCTGCCCCACCTGTCCGTTTCAAACCAGCTTATGATACTTCCTGTCCGGGCTCATTGCATTGGAGTGGCAAAGAAAGCGTGAAATGATTGGTGCCCGTAGCCTCAGTGTGTGCCGTGAGTGCCCCCTGATGTGCCTGAGCGATGCGTTGAGACACCCACAATCCTAACCCTAATCCTTGTGAATGGTCTCCTTTGGTAAATGGTTGGAAGAGACTTGCCAGATGCTCTGGTGGTATGGGCAAGCCTCGATTGCTCACCATAAGGATGACCCAGGGACCATCAATGTGCGGCTCTTGAGTGAGAGAGATCCTAATAGGTGTCTGTGGCTCGGCATAGGTAGCTGCATTAGAGAGCAGATTCTCGATAATTTGGGCAAGACGATCCCGATCTGCCATTAGGATGAGCCGCTCTGGGATCTGCATCTCAATGGGGTGTTCTAGCGTGTGCCAGATAGGAACCAGCTCTTCCACTAACGCAACCAGATCGACTGATTGACAGTGCAACGCAAACAGTCCTTGTTTCAGACGAGAGACATCCAGCAAATTGGCAATCAATCGACTCAAACGTGAGACGATCAGATCGACCGCTTGAAGCTCACGTACATAAGCATCCTGTTGGTCTCGACATGCGCGTCGTTCCAGAAGATCAAGCCGCATTTTCAGAGGGGTGAGATAGTTACGTAAGTCGTGTGCCATGACAGTCAAGATTTCTTCAGCCGCAGTACATTTCGCCTGTTCCGCAGCTTCTCTGGTGTGCTGTTCCACCAGTTCTGCCCGGTGGAGAATCACTCCAACCCATTGAGTGATGGCTTCAAGAAAGGGCAAATCGTGACGAGTAAAATAATGAGCCCCTCTTGAGGAAACAAGTAAGACTCCTCGCCGCTCATCATGGACAGAGAGGGGCACCAGAATCTCTGACTTGATCCCCAGATCTTCTTTCATTCCTGACAGTTCCTCGGGATCATGCTGTGCTTGTCCAGTCCAGTAGACTTGGCCCGTTTGATAGACCTCGACGACTCGCCCCCCACTGGAGAGTGGCAGACGATCTAAGCCAATGGATATTTCTTTTTTGCCCAACGGGGTTGCACTTGTCCCATAGGCGATGAGGCTTTCTGTGTCAGGATCATAGAGGAACACATCAACTTTTTCTGCATCCAATGCCTGGGTGATGAGCTGCGCTGTCTGCTGAAAGGTGTCAGCGACGTTCGTCGCTGGCAATTGGAGCAAACATTGCAACGTCGTCAGCAGTTTGTCCTGTTTCATCACTTCAGATGACATACAGCTTCCTCCCTTCGCCCTCTAGCACGTGAGAAGAAAGACTTCCGTCTCAACGTTCCTTCCAGGAATGGATAAGAAACACTACTCTTTATAAGGGGTGTATATACCTATTAATGGATCCTTCACGCAATATGGTGCAGAGATGCACAACACATGTGTTAAAGTGAGAAGGATGTGTGCATGGGAAGACGCCTAGTTGCAGTTTTCCGGTAGGACACCATTAAGATATTGTTGGCGAATTGTCTGAGCGTGATGGGAAGGAAATATGAGATACTGAACAAGAACGAGAAGCGAAGCGTTGAGACAACCAGGAGGGAATCCATGTCCATGCATCCCCAGCCAATTCCAGCTCTCCCCGAAGAAACCGTCCGTGTTGCGCATGCCGTCCTGCCCAAGGGCAACGTATGGTTGCGGATGCGAGATGAGCTAGGAACACTTTACGAGGATACCGATTTTCAGGATCTCTTCCCCAGCCGCGGACAACCAGCCCAAGCCCCATGGCGCCTTGCCCTGGTCACGCTCATGCAATATGCAGAGGGTCTCACGGATCGGCAAGCCGCTGACGCTGTGCGCACCCGCATTGATTGGAAGTATGTGCTCAGCCTGGAATTGACCGATAGCGGTTTTGATTTCTCCGTTCTTTCTGAATGCGCGAGGACGGTTGCTCGCTCATGGTGCAGAACGCCGCCTGTTTGATCGCCTGTTGGATCTGTGCCGTGGGCGGGGGTGGCTCAAGACACGAGGCAAGCAACGGACCGATTCGACGCATGTGCTGGCTGCGATTCGCACGCTCCGCCGCTTGGAATGCGTTGGGGAGACCATGCGTCACACGCTCAATGTGCTTTCCCAGGTCGCGCCAACGTGGCTGTTGGAGCACATGGACCCGCAGTGGGCACAACGCTATGAGAAACGCTTCAGCGATTTTCGCCTGCCTAAAGACGAGAAGAAACGAGTGGAGCTGGCAGAAACAATTGGGGCCGATGGTCGTCAGCTCTTGGAGATGGTTTACGCGCAAAGCCATATGCCCTGGTTCGGGGAACTTGACGCCATTGAAACACTGCGACGGGTGTGGCTTCAGCACTTTCATGCCCATGAAGACCAGACGCCCTGGCGAGCGGACAAAGAACTGCCTCCCTCTGCTTTACTGATCACATCTCCTTATGACGTGGAGGCACGCTACAGCCGTAAGAAAAGCACGGCCTGGAACGGGTACAAAGTGCATTTTACTGAGACCTGTGAAGCCGATGCTCCCCATCTGATCGTCGAGGTCACATCCACCAGCGCGACCAGGGCCGATGGGGACATCATTGGGGAACTGCATTCTCGCCTCGATGAGCAGCAACTGCTTCCAGATCAACACTTGATGGATATGGGCTATGTCGATACCGAGGTGCTCGCAGAGAGCCACAGACGCTATCATGTGGACATTGTTGGACCTGTCATGCCTGATACATCATGGGCCTCAAAAGAAGCAGGGCGTTTTGATCAGAGCCAATTTCTTCTTGATTGGCAAGCCAAACAGGCGGTGTGTCCTGCAGGACACACCAGCCGTGACTGGGGGCACATTCCTGATCGACATGGAAAGCCCAGTCTTCGTGTGCGGTTTCCTCTTTCGCGGTGTCGCTGCTGTCCTCTGCATGATCAATGCACGCCAGTGGCCGCGAAAGTGCTGATTTTGCGTCCAGATGAGGCAAGCTACACCGCGTTACGAGAGGCACGCCAACGCCAGGAAACAAAAGCGTTTCGGACACTGTATGCAACACGGGCTGGGATTGAAGGGACGGTTGCGCAAGCGGTCCGCACCTGTGAGATGCGACAGGCACGTTATCTTGGGAGCAAGAAATTGAGACTTCAGGCTTTTTTCACGGCGACCGCTATGAATGTCCTTCGTGCGATTGAATGGCAGAAAGGCCAGCGACCTGCTTCAACACCCGTTTCTCGTTTTGCCAAGCTGGTTGCTTCTGCCAAGCCTGCGGTGGCTGCCTAGCTTTTGCCAATTCGCCAACAATATCTTAGTGAGGTTCTACCCCTATCCACCTCCACCACCCTTCTTGCTTGTCAGGCACCTCAATGGACACATCTTGACAGACGCGCCACATCCTGGCAGATTATTTTGGGCTTGTAAGAGGAGGGAGAAGAATATCACAATAGTACAGCTTTAAAGAGGTATTTTCTACTTGCTCATGTACGAGAAAAAATGACCCTTTGCTTTGCAAAACTCTTTTAAAACAGGTCAACTCCGGCATTCGATTGCATTCAGGTCTATCTGCTCGCATCAACATAGGATAAGTGGGCAATCCATACCAAATTCCTACGCGGAGAGCCTCATAAAAACGCTCAAGACTGAAGAGATCTTTGTCAACAAGTATCGTAACCTAGAGGATGCACGAACCCAGATTAAGCCGTTTTTGATGATCGCCTACAATCAGCGTCGCCTCCATTCGGCTCTGGCCTCTTGCCCTCCCGACAAATTTGAACAACGATATTACCAGCAATTGCTCACCTAAAGGGAAGCCTGGAGTGGTCCTTTGGGTTCAGTCCACCTTCCTATGTCCCCGTTTTTCCATGAGGGCTGGCAACTTCTTTGGACTGCGAAGATCCTTTCTGGCGGAGAAAGATGGCTAACACAATAATCATGCCAATGGAAAGAAACTCACTTTGCCAATTCTGCAACGATTGGAACCAAAACGTTGCTGTCCCCACAAAATGAAGAGCATCTGGACAGTGTGTGTTTCCATGTTCCATCTGTTCCTGGCAATACGCTTTTGCCCCTCCGATAGCATGCAGCACAAAGGAAATTGCAAAGAGGAGCAATAGCGCAATGGTCAAGGAATGCTGATAAATCACAAAGATAATACCTCCACGACGTACAGGCCAGGGAAGGCTCGGCGTATGCGTTGACTCGGCAGAGCCTCTATGAGAAGGTTCTTGTTTCTCTAGAGGATTCGACTCAGGCGAGCCTTTTTGGAAGAGGAAGGCTGTAAGCAGAACAAATAGCCCCATTTGCAGAAACTCACTCTCCCAATTCTCTGCAAGCGATTCGAGTAAATACCCGCTCACAAGGTATGTTTCATACTTCACCTGAGGCTGATGGTGTTCTTGTTGATCCTGATTATAGACTTGATAACCGGTCAGGCTTTGCCCAATGACGCAGGCTAGAAACAAGGCGAAGAGTACTATAGACAGGCCATTTTCATAAAAAATTCGACGCATTCCTCATCCTTTCTTCCATCAGCATACAGGGGTGAGCCAATACTGTGCTTACAAACAGATGCCGTAAATGAGGCGAGCTTGTTATGAAGTACAAAATGAGGATGAAGATTCAATGGGCCCTAAAAAGAAAGGGAAGCCTTGGACCATTTCTTGATACTACGCGTGAGTTGAAGAGGCAGTGTTGTGTCCCCAAAGGTGCGTTATCTTCTGACGGTGTGCCATTCTCACAATATCAGAGAATAAGCGAGGTCCTGACACATGCATATGATCAGAGATTCGCTTATTTGAATATCCGAAGACGTTCGTTCTGTAAGAGTACTTCTCGTAATTTCTAGCTCACATTGCGGCTAGCTTGTACACCTCTCCGCCATCGCCTCAATATCATGTGAGAAGCCAAGCGCAAACGCTTCTGGTCGCTCTTCCCCATGCTGACTGATAGAAGCACCTTCGGGAGCGTTTTCAGGAACCTGCAAAGTTCCACCGCTATGCTCACCAGTCGTTGATGGAGACTGCCCATAAAAGATTACGGTACATCTACGAAGAGATGGGATTCGTGTTCATCGTAGAGGCACTCTCACTCGACAGAACACAAATAAAGGAAGATTTTATAATGCACATCGATGCTCTCTTCTCCCGCTTCGCGCGATCCATGGCAAGGGTGCTTGGTCATCCTTTGGCCTTTGGTTTAGCGGCCCTTTTTATCCTCGCCTGGTTGATCAGTGGTCCGCTCTTTCACTTTAGTGATACCTGGCAACTGGTCATCAATACTGGGACCACCATTATTACCTTTTTGATGGTTTTTCTCATCCAGAACACGCAGAATCGGGACAGTGAAGCAATGCAAGTCAAATTGGACGAGTTGATTCGCGCCACCAAGCAGGCCAATAACACCATCCTGGATACTGAAGACCTCGAAGAGCAAGATCTTGAGCATCTACAACAGCATTACAGCTTTCTTGCTCAGCGGGCACAATCCCATCTGCCTCATCAGAGACACAGTGATGAGAATCCCCTCGAATCCAAGGATGTTTCACCTACGACAAAAAAGAAGTGAGTTGCCACTTCTGTCTTCCTCTCATTCCGCTCAAGCGTGTCAAAGAGAAAACGAGGGAAAACAAAGAAGAAAAGCAGACCTATGGACGCGCAAATGCATTCTGATGCTGTTTGTGCTCTTTCCAAGAGCTCACGCATCTCATTGTGCAAGCAAACAGAAAGATGGAAAGGTGATATATGACTGTCAAACTGAATCAACCGGCCTTTGAACATGCAAAGAAACTGATCGAGCAAGGAAAATGTGTGATTGATGAGAAAGATCAGTGGAGTGAACATCATCCCTCAACAGAAAAAGAAAATGCGTATTTACAATCGCATACTGTTGAGGAATATGGGAAATGGTACCTGGGAGTTGACACCGACGAAGATGCAGACAATAAAGGGCGATACAAATTTCCTTTCAGTGATTTTCACAAGGTACATCGTTGCGGAGTCATTGCTGCGGAAAGCAGAGCAGGCCAGTATAAATATACGGATATTGAACGAGCAGCAGCTCACCTGCATGGTATGCTTGAAACTGCAAAAAAGTGATAGCAGCATTTCTTGACATTGTCAGATCCCAGCGAAACCGTAGGATTCCCAGAAATCGGCATAGCACATCTCCAGACAAAAACGTTTCTCCTGATATCATCGTGTACTAAGTGGTGCATCCACCAAGTAATGGTAAAATAGGAACATCTCAAAAGTGAGGTGTTCCATGCCAAAGATTTTACAAGTACGAGCGATGACTGACGAAGAAAGCAAGATGATAGAGCATTTGAGCCGTTCTAGAACAGCGCCAGCAAGGCAGGTAGAAAGAGCCAAGATAGTGCAATGGGCGAGCGAACAACAGCGTGTTCCCCAGATCGCAACCCGGTTAGGAGTCGCGGAGAATACCGTGCGCAACTGGCTCCATCGCTTTAACGAGGCAGGATTACCTGGACTCTTTGATGAGGACCGAACCGGGCGACCGCCAACATATAGTCCCCAGGAGGTCTCAGTCGTGGTGGCGACCGCTCTTACCAAGCCCGATGACCTCGGTTTGCCCTTTGGGCACTGGACCCTAGATCGGCTTGAGGTGTACCTCAATGAGGAAAAAGGGATCGCCATCAAGCGCAGCCGGATCAACGAAATCTTGCAGGCGGAAGGGCTGCGATGGCGCAAAGATGAGCATTGGTTTGGCGAACGGGTTGATCCCGACTTCGCCAAAAAAGGGGGTCATCACCACCCTCTACACGGTTCCACCAAAGAGGAGCACCGTCGTGAATCTCGATGAAATGGGCCCTGAGTCGGCGAAAAGTTTTCTGGGGAAGAAACTGGTTCATGCTCAGCCCGCTCCAGAGAAGGGCAAGCCCGCCGAGCGGGCCAGCCAGGAGATCGACTATGGACGCCGGGCCAAGGGGTATATCTTTGGTGCCTTTCAACCTGCCACTGGCGAGGCGTTGACGAGGCCCTACGACCGGCGAACGACGGAAAACTGGATCGATTTTCTCAACCTGGTTGAGCAGTGGGTTCCCCAAAGCATCGAACGCATCTACGCGATCTTGGATAATCTGGCAATGCATCGGGCAACCGATGTCCTGCTGTTTGCTTTGCAGTATCCGCGTTGGGAATTCGTCTTCCAGCCGACCTATGCAGCTTACTTGAACCTGATTGAGCCCTGGTGGAAAACGCTGCGTTCCCTGGCGCTCAAAGGGCGGCGCTTCGAGACCTGGGAACAGGTCTGTGATGCTATTGATCGAGCGACAGTTTACTGGAACGCTCATCGTCATCCTTTCGTTTGGGGGCGAAAGCGGCGTCATCGCCCTCGTCGTTCATCTGGGATTGCCATCCCGGCCAATATCCGTTAATTTGGTGGATGCACCACTAAGTAGAACTTCCGTTTAAGCATCAAGAAAAAGAGAGGTTGTTATGCCTGAACAAAAGAAAAGCAAGCCAGTCCGTGGCGTTGGTGAAAAAGAAGAGCGCATGTACGAGCATATTAAAGAGTCAGCCGAAAAAAGTGGTCGGTATGGAAAGCGAGCTGAAGAGGTTGCGGCGCGTACAACGTTGAAGCATCACAAAGAAGAAGGCCACAAAAAAGGTGAGTAAGCCTAGCGCCTCTTCTCACAAGCGCTCTCTTCGTATAACAACCCTATGCGAGGTAGGGCCCAGTACGTAGTTGAGACATGTCGCTTGCGCGAACGAGTCTCTACATAGAACAGACTCAGTTTTCAGCAAGGTTGAGGGCCGAGAAAATTCCTGCATATCCGCGTCACCAATTCATTCCCAATGGCGTGGATATGTATTTCTGTGATGACGAAGACTTCCGCAATGATCAATAGAAGATGAGTAGCAAATTTTTCTATTGAAGCATGCTTTCTGTGTAATCTCACAAGAAGGTTTTCTTCATATGTTGAAGCCCCTTGTTGGCAGCACGTCTCGCCTGACTCTCTAGAAAGCGTTACTGCGAGCGAAAGCGAGAAGATTGCCAGTGAAGCCAAGAGAGAAAGGTGGAAGGCAAATGCATAAAAAACGGCTAGACCAGAAAAGAGCGCCCATTGTTGAAGCCATTGAAGCCTTTCAAAAGCAAGGGGAGATTTCCTTTGGTATCCCTGGGCATAAAAGAAATGCGGGCATCGACCATCTCATGTCAGAAACATTTGGCAATGTGATGTATCGCAATGACATTCCAGCCCATCACGGGCTCGATGATCGTAAAGAGTCAAGAGGGACCCGTTTCAAAGCCGAAGCACTGGCTGCTGACGCCTTTGGGGCCAAGCAATCGTTTTATTCTATTGGTGGCACATCATTAAGCGTCCATGTAGCCATGCTGACCGTCGCTGACTCTGGCGAAAAACTCATTGTTGCTCGCAATACCCACAAATCAGTGATTGCGGCTCTCCTCCTCGGCGAGGTACATCCAATCTTCCTTCAACCTGAAATCAATGAAGAATGGCAGATAGAAAACGGAAATTACTCCTGAGGCTCTGGAGCAAACCTTGTCGATGCATCCAGACGCCAAAGGAGTCATTCTTGTCAGCCCTACCGTGTATGGAATCACCAGCGACACCAAAACCCTGGCAGACATTTGTCATGCTCATCATATACCACTCATTGTAGATGAGGCATGGGGACCACATTTCGCGTTTCATCCAGATTTGCCGGCCACAGCCATGTCATGTGGCGCAGATTTGAGTATGGGCAGTATTCATAAAACGATGGCGGGTCTGGGGCAGGTCTCTATCATCAATATGCAAGGCGATCTTATTCAACCAGATCGCTTCAAACTCTGTCTGAAACTCTTTGAGTCAACGAGCCCGTCTTCGCTTATCCTTGCATCCGCTGATGCAGCGAGGCGACAGATGGCCCTGGAAGGAAAAGCGCTGTTAGACAAGGCACTCGCATTATCCTCATGGGTAAGAACAGAACTCTCGTCTGTCGAGGGGATTCATATCCTTGATAAGTCCTATCTGGGCACTCCTGGCGCAAAAGCACTTGATACTACCAAAATAGTTCTTGATATCAGCGGTCTTGGCGTGAGTGGGTATGAAGCATCCGATTGGATTGAAGAGCGATACAAGGTGAATTTCGAGCTCGTGAACGAACGGCATCTGATGGCTTTGTTAACGATAGCCGACACGAGCCAAACCGTTGAAAAACTTGTCGCAGCGGTAAAAGCCATGGCAACCTGGGCACATGATCGCGAAAAGCCGACAGATATTATGCTACCAAAGCTCGACGAACTCTATGCAAAATGTGTCACCTCACCAACAAAGGCATTCTTTGGAGAGACAGAAGATATTCCCTTTGAGCAAGCGGCTGGGAGGATTGCTGCCTAAATGGTAACCCCTTACCCGCCAGGCATCCCACGCATCGCACCAGGAGAACTCATCACCCAAACCGTCATTGACTATCTCCAAAAAGGGATGCAATTGGGCATGTTTGAGGAATCCTTTGACCCATCGTTAGCAACCATACAGGTGGCAAAGAGAGAGCCTGCTGGTGCCGGGTAATTTGAGTATGAATCAAAAAGAGCAAAATATGATCTTTCGCTTAGGGGATTTCAAGCAACCTGATCGTGATGTCTCGGCAACATGTCTGTGTATGCTCCTCGTTGAGATGCTTTCAAGCATTCCTCTTGAGAGAAAGGAAAATGAAAAATCTCACTTCGAGGCATCTTGGATAGTTGCAGCATAAGATCACAGAGTATACTGCTTGCTTGCGGCTTGGTAGACAGCATCAAGGACCTATTGTTCTCATGAGTATACTGAAGGCAGGCGAGAAAACAGCCAATGCCATGAGAGCCACCGCATTTCCGCGCATTCTCGCCTCGCTTTTTATGATGAGGGTACGAAGTGATTTTGTCATTCCTCTGTCTTTCCTTGAGAAGGAAAATACAATTCATTGCATCTACTGCATCTAGCGCTTCATATATAAAGAAGAGAGTTATTTCAGCACCATCACAAAGAGCGTTTCTTCCCTATCTCATCTGAACAAGCACAACTTATCATCTATCGCTCATGCCTGCCATGTCTGTGTACCACGCGTGAGCATCTCATGCTCGCATTCCTCTGAGCCGTTGCGATACTCCTGGATACCATTTGTAGTCTTGCCCATCGTATCGGCTATTCTGGCTCAACACGTGAAGCTTTCGACGTATTATCGGCTGAAAATCAATGTGCCTTCACAAGGGAAACGATACTTCTCCAACACATTAGAAGGGGATTATGTGTTAAAAAACAATGCATTTTGCCATTTTTCCATGAAGCCTCAAACTGACAGGAGTTAAGGCAATGCCTCCCGACCATATCCATTCCAGTCATTCTGCATAAATCTTTTGATATTGACCATTCACGCCCCCTCGTTTCGCAATACCAGCTCAATCTCCTTCTCGCCCTGTCAATTGATGTTGAGTCTATGCAGATGGCGGCACAAAAGCGAAGCGATCCATGTGCAACATGTCTCGTCACACCTCATTCTCCCATCACAGTACATTCAGATATTATTATAGATGTTTTACGATAATTTCATAGTAAATGGATAAAAAACAGTATAAAGAAAATAAGGATGAGTCATCGGCTTTCTCCAGAAGCGTCATGAAGATGAAATTTTTGTGGTATGGTATTTCAAGATGTTGTGACAGCGTCTCGCAAGAGATCAAAGAAAGTGGAGGGAACCATGGATCTTGTTGAGCAGAGGATGACGCTCTTTCGGCACTATCGAGAAGTGTTTGGGGATTTGGTGAGTGATGGTGTATATCGGATGAATGAGATTATCATGCTTGTTAATGGGATGAAGGGCAAAGTGATCTGGAAGTATCGCAGTCATGGAGATGATGTGATGTATGTCTTGGAAGATGATCTCTGTTTTGTGATTGGAATCACCGCTGAGGGGATTGCAGGGAGAGCATAGCTTCTGCTGTTTCGGTGGTTCTGAGAAAAGAGGATGCTCTGCATCATATACATGGGAATGAAAGAAGCGATCTTCGCTATAATTCTCTCGCAAAAAAATCCTCAAAAGATGGATTTGGTCCGCCTGAGATTGTAGAGATATCTCTTCAGTGAGTCATGGTGAGAAGGACGAGGAGGAGCAGATTTGCCTCTCTATTCTTCTCACCATACACTCCTAGAGCCTGATCCCTAACAGCTCTGCCAGGTCTTTTGTCAGCCTTTCTAGGTCCCTGGCAACTTCGGGTCGCATCAGATGACGAAAATTCCAGCACACCATATCTCTCAGTCATAGACACGTCATGCCCATGTGAAGACGAATCTTCTTTCAATGTACACAGAGACTCTCTTGCATATGAGCCGAACTTGATGTGCTATTTTCGCCATTTTTCTCATGTGTTGCCGTCTTATCCACATAACGATCTTTCGGTAATTAAGTAGGCAGTGAGAAAGAAGAAGCCATGAAAAGCCACGTGGCTTTGTCAAGTCCCCATTTTCTTGGTTCTCCCGCACTTGTCGTGCTCAGTTATGCAGCCGAGAGAAGTACTCGTTGGCGTAATAACTCAAAGCTGCCTCGCCCGTACATCGAGCCCTTAATATGTTTGAGCTTGTTGACAAACCCTTCAGCCATTCCGTTGTTGTAAGCCAAAGAGCATGCAGCAAGGAAGGCAGGCTGTTCTTTTTGGATTCCGAGGGCAAAGGCTTCCAGTTCTGAGATCCCTGATTGGGAGCAGATACTGATCCAGGCAGCGGCCTCCTCACCCTGTTTGTTCTTCATGAGTTGGAGAAGTTGTCGGGTCAACTGATACGCTAGTTCCAGTTCTTTTTCCTGGCGAATGAAGGCAAGAGACAGCTGGTCATGGCTTTCTACATGCGCCGGGTCTTTGACAAAGAGAGAGGAAAGTTGGCGAGCCGATGGGAGGTCGCCCACTGGTTCTCCAGGACCCTCCTCCTGGGAAGCGGGTACAAGATGTGTTTCTCCATCCAATTCTGTTGTGGGGTGAGAGGTTTCTGGCTCTGCTGGCCTTCCCCAATCCTCTTGCGCATTGGCGTAGTTCGTACCGGCGAGGAAACAGTCCTTGTGCTTGTAACCATCGGAGCACCGTCCTGGGATTGCCTGAGAAGCCTTGTTCATGGATTTCCCGGTAGAGCTGTTGCGCATTTTGGCATCCCTGGGCACACCGTTCTCGCAGGTAGGCCGTGTAGGGAGCAATGAGCTTGCCAGTTCCAGGAGACGGTGACCGTGGATGGCGTTCGGGAAAGCTCTCGGCGTCCAGGTACTTGTAGACTGTTGTTCGTGTCAGATGGGCCTGTCTGGCAATCTGGGTTATCGAGAGTCCTTGTTGGGAGTACGAGAGCACTTCTTCGTAGCGGGCAAGGCGCTGCCCACGTGCGGCATCAGAGGTTGCCTGTTCGTGGATCGTGCGCGGCTTTTTGCGCTTCTTGAAGGGGGTCGATGGCTTCTGGAGACGTTGTTCGAGTTCGGAGTAGAGGCGGCTGACAACGCGTTCGAGAGCCTCGCGCCAATTTTTGATCACATGCCATCGATCCATGACCTGCTGGGCTTCTGGTGCTCCAAGGTGTGCTCCACGAGCATATTCCCTCGAACGATCTCGGCTGATCCACTTCACACCTGGATGCGCTCGTAGCCAGCTCGCCAGGGTTTCCGCCGTTCGATCAACCAGAAGATCAACGACCTGGTGACGCTCCCAATCAATGAGCAGCGTCCCATACTTCATCCCTCGACGAAATGCAAAATCATCCACGCCAAGGATCTCAGGGACGCTACTTTCCACGATGGGGCTTGTCTTGGCCAGACGCAGGAGGGTATCAGGACTCACCGATGTTCCCACAGCTTTAAGCAGTCGTGCTCCTGGTTCGCCTCCACTCTGAAGAGCGAAGACCGTCCACAAAAGCGTTAACCGAAACGTTCGCCGAGAAGTATGACCCACGAGGTTGGGCAATGGCTCAACAAACGTCTGCTTTCTGCACGCTGTGTTCTGGCAGCGAAAGCGTCGCACCCGAAGGCGCAGTCGAACCGTCTGACCGCTGATGGGCAAATCACGTGGACAGCGCTGGTAATAGCTATGAATACGATGTGAAATCTGTTGGCAAGCAGGGCAGTGGGCCTGTTCCTTCTGGGAGGTCGCACAGATTGTCAATTTTTCTTCGGTAGCGACCACTTCTGTCACCGTAAAACCTGGGAAGAAAAAGGGAATGGAATGCAAGAAAAGGCTCCTGATGAAGACAAATGTTCGTTCTTCTTTCTTTACGAACCAGTAACCCAAAAGTTGAGCACGACAAGTGCGGGAGAACCATTATATCAGGTACTCGACAAGCCAAGAGGCTTCAAACGGGTTGAGCCAACTCCTGAAACCATTGCCACCAAGAAAGATGCGCAGGTGAGGCGTCCACCAACAGCGCTTCAAGTGGCGCGCTGGATGACCTTTACAGAGGAACAGCGACTGGACTGGCAAAACGCCTACTTGGCTCGCCTTTGTGAAGCTGACCCGATGATTGCTCAGACGTTCACGCTGCTCCAAGCATTTGCCACCATGCTTCGGGAGCGCCAAGGAGCACGATTAGATGCCTGGCTTGCCCAGGTTGAAGAGCAGGAAGTCACCGAGCTGAAAAATTTCGCGCGGGGTCTGCAAAAAGACTACGACGCGGTCAAAGCGGGACTCACACTCCCCTGGTCTCAGGGCCCGGTTGAGGGGCACATTCACCGATTGAAGTTGCTCAAGCGCCAGTCCTATGGCCGGGCAGGTTTCCAAACCCTGCGAAAGCGGGTGCTGCGACGCGGCTAAAAATGTCTCGCTAGGCGAGCACATCTTTGAATCATCAACTTTGCGTTAGACCCTTCTTATACCTCAGCAATATTCTTCATTTTTCTTGTTAAGTTGACAATACCGCTCATACTTTGCATCTCTATAAGATCTTGCATTATAGTATCTAGCAGAGCTATCGGTTGCCACCACTGATCCATTCATGTGGGCGTGATGCAAGTTGCGTTCGCAAGGTGGCCGGGTTCTGGTTCATACCCGCTGGTTCTCCCGCCTGTCTTGATCGCTGAGATTTCGCGGAGGATAACGGTCGAATCAGGACTGAATTGGCCAGTTCAGTCACAATGATGAACCTCTGCTCGCTCGCTCTTTCTGAGCATACACTGCAGGCAGGTTAGGCCAACCGATGTGCTCAACTGCAAGCAAGGTCACATTCACCGCAAGAGCTTGGTGCTCTTGCTCGACCCGAAAGGGTAAATCGGCCATGGCAGTGCAAGTGAAATTTCTCAATGGGGAAACGAAGCGGTTCGACGTTGCCCCCAACGGGCAACTCTCATTGAACAACCATCAGGTTCTGATCACCGAGAAAGAACAAGAAGTCAACCTCACTTTCGGCGACTTCAAGGGTGCCATCACCCCTGCTCGCCGAATCCGCGAGTACAAGATGGGTCGCCAACAGCTCACTGCTGTTGCGCTGGGCGGCAAGACATACATCAATTGGATGCCGCCTCTCCTGTTCCTGCGTGAGGAGGGGGATCTCTTTCGTTGTCCCAGGGGAGGCGATTTGCAACCAGGCAAGATACCGCCTCTTCGAGACGGTATCTTGCAGATCATTCCACCTGAACTGCTGGGCAATGCCCAGCGTCAGGGACGGGGGGACTTGTTCGCTCCATTCCTGCAATCCGGAGCGGCATTCAGTCCGCTACGAGGAACGGCTGCGAAACCGTTCCTCGTCCGTCGGCTCCTTGGAAGCCAAGGGCAACTCGTCCGACCGTGAGTGAACTCTGAGCACATCGAAGCATGACTCATCCCGAATTTTGAGGGAGATGAGGCAAAAAGGAACCTCCTGAGATAGACTGTGTTTAACCACAAACGCAAACTATCTCGGAGGTTCCTTTGTTAAAGCAGTATGACACAAAAGCGGTAGCCTCTCAAGAGATTGCCATCGCATCAGAGGCGGTAGCTCTCCGATTGAAGGCCTTGCTTGCTCCCTTACTGGCCGTTTTAGATCAGCAGATCGATCTTCGGCTGGTTCGAACCTTTCTTTCAACCATTGCGATCATTCTCACCTTCCGCAATCAACGACAAGGACTCTTACTCAGTGAATTAGGCGCATTTCTGACCTCACCGGCTCATGCTCCCGCAGGAACGAAACGGCTCAGCAACCTGTTACGATCCAAGAAGTGGGATGCTCACCTTATCGAGTCTTTTCTCTGGCGACGAGCAGATACTCAACTAGATGCGTTAGAACAACAACACGAGCGAGCGCTCTGCATCTGGGATGGGAGTGTGCTCGAAAAGGCTGAAAGCCAGTCCATTGAGGGACTGAGCCCGGTTCGTTCGAGTAAAGCACGTCGTTTACGTCGTGTAAGGCCAGGAGTCTATAACCAAATGAGCGGTCCTCCCATCGTCGTTCGAGGGCTGGAGTGGACAGGGGTCTTGCTTGCGGGAATCAGGACCTTGCCAACGGTGGTGAGTATGCAATGGTGGAGTCGGCGAGGTGCGCAAGCCACCACACAACACGAGGTAGAAACGAGCTTACTCGAATGGCTTGCAGGAGCCTGGGGAGAGCGGGTATTGCATGTCTTTGATCGAGGCTATGCCAGTCGGACGTGGTTAGCAGCCTTACAGGAAGCAGAAGTGCGTTTTCTGATCCGCTGGAAGAAAGGGCATGTGGTTCGTGATGGCGCTGGGCAAGAATGCAAGATCTGGCAACTCATTCGAGGCAAGCGAGCCCAGCACCATCGCCTGATCTGGGATACGCGAGCACAAGCATTGCGCCCTTACGGCCTCAATATTGTGCCAATGCGACATCCTGGATATGCCTGTCCATTGTGGCTCGTTGTTGCACGCCCAGGCAATGGACGCGAGCCCTGGTATTTGGTCACCAATGAGCCTGTTGTCACCTTTGAGCAGGGCTGGCAGTTGGTGTTTGCATATGCACGCCGTTGGCAAATTGAATTGACTTTTCGTTACAACAAATGTGAGTTGGGAATGGAGAGCCCCCGTGTCTGGAAGGGGGAAAATCGGCACAAATTGCTTTTAATGGTGACCTTAGCGTATGTCTTCTTGCTCTCCTTAATGCATCCTTTCCTCTTCGACTTACGCCAATGGCTCCTGCGCCACTGGTGTCATCGCACAGGGAAGCGGTACCGCCAGGTGGCGGTACCGCTTTATCGACTTCGCTGGGCCATCAGCGCTCTCTGGCAAGCCTCTGACCCTCGTCCTTTTTTCTTTATCCCTCAAAATTCGGGATGAGTCATGCCGTCTTCCAGGCGTGCTCGAGGTGAGATGGGAAATCGACCAACGCGAGGCCATACCAGTCTCCTTCTTCTAAAAGGAGAATGCAACTGTTACCGAAAAAGTAGGAAAAAGGGATCAATCATGTGCAAGGCGCCACGCTTTCGGGCTGCTTGACAGATGAGAACATTTGCTCTACAATAATGAAACCAACAGGCAGGAGAAAGAGCAGAACCGCATGATTCGCGCCCATAAGATCAGACTGCATCCCACCTCAGAACAGGCCAACGCCCTTGCACGCGCCGCAGGGTGGCTCGCTTCGTGTGGAATTGGGCGCTGGCTGAGTGGAATCGGCAGTACGAAGCCCAGGAGCAACCAACTGCCCTCAAGCTCAAGAAGCAATTCAACGCGATCCGACGAGCATCCTTCCCCTGGACCTGGGATGTGACCAAGAACGCCTCTGACCAGCCCTTTCTTGATGTGGGCAAAGCCTTTACGGCGTTCTTCGAGGGGAAGGCTCACCGCCCGAAGTTCAAGAGCAAGAAACGCAGCAAGCCGAGCTTCTATCTTGCCAACGACCAATGCAAGATCAGAGATCATCGCCTCTGGGTGCCCAAGCTCGGCTGGGTCAATATGGCCGAGAATCTGCGCTTTCAGGGAAAAGTCCTCGGGGTACGCATCACCAGAACCGCCGAGTGGTGGTTTGTTTCCATCCAGGTCGAACTTCCGGACACGATCCCGATGGAGAAAGCGGCAGCGGTGGGCATCGATGTTGGACTCAACCGCCTGGCAACCTTGAGTACGGGAGAGCACGTCGAGAACCAAGCCTTTCTCACAACCGCGCTGGGGAAGCTGCGCCAAGCCAACAAACGCCTGCATCGTCGGAAGATGGGATCGCGCGAATCGGGACAAAGCGCGCAGAAAGGTGGCACGCCTGCACGACCAGATCGTCTGCTTGCGCCAGGATGTCCTTCAGAAGCTCACGACCAGGCTGACGGAGAGTTATGGAATCATCGGGGTGGAGAACCTGCACCTCAAGGGATTGCTCAAAAACCGACGTCTAGCGCGCGCGTTCTCCGACGCTTCGCTAGGCACGCTGGTGCGTCTGCTGGAAGCCAAAGCCACCCAACGAGGTGGACAGGTAATCAAGGTCGATCGTTTCTTTCCTTCCAGTAAGACCTGCCACGGCTGTGGATGGACCTGGGATGAGATGAGCCTCAAGGATCGCCTCTTTGTGTGTCAGAATCCCTCCTGCTCGTATGTTCATGTTCCCCAGGATCGCGATCACAATGCTGGACACAATGTCTTGCAAGAAGCCCTTCGCTTGATCGGGCTCGTTGATCAAGCCGTCTCCGGTACTGGCTCGGACGAAGACGCAAACTTGGCTGTGGACGCGGGGTAAGACCAAAAAGACCAGCTGGTCTTGAGGCACCTACGGAGGAAGCAGCAACAACAAAAGATGGAGGAAGGCGATGCTTGCAGACGTTTTCCCACATTCATTGGAGCAGAGAAGAGATATCTGGTCAACAAGGTTGTAGCGAGGAGCGAGATGGAGATCGCTGGTGTGGAAGGCAAGGTTGTGTTACACGTATCCTGGACCTTCCTCCTAATGGGATTCATTCTGATCAATGGCGGTCTGCACCAACGCAGAATCAACATAGGCGCGCACTTCAACAATCCGATCATGGGCAAAACGGCAGACCCAGCAGTACGTATTGTGAAAAGGCTTCCCGTCCAGGGTCGTGGATGTCGACACGAATTCCACGATGGTTGTATCATCTGCATTGTACAAATGCTGAACGGTTAACTTGACTCCATCACGCATAATCCTATCAAGACGATCAAATGTATGCGCGAGAAAATCTTTCTTTGTGCGATATCGCCCGGCAAGCGGATGTGTTCCCATCACGGTCCAATCCACCTGGTCATCGACATGCTCAAAGAAAGCCGCTGAGTCATGTTGTAGTTTTGCGAAAATCTCAGCACGATCGCTATTCTTTTGTTTTCCCATATTCTCAGCCTTTTTGTGTCTTGTGAAGGAGCCTGTCTCAATAATGTAAAACTAACTATAGCCCTCTCTGCCAAGATACCTCATTTCACTCCTCACGCAAGAGTGTTTCCCAGCATCCGACGTTCCTCAAGGTGGTGTGATGGGCACAGTCAACCAGAACGTGGCTCCCTGGCCAGGAGCACTCTGGACCCCAACGCTCCCCTCCTGCCGTTCCATGAACACCCGGCACAAATACAGAGGCAATCCCCAGCTCAGATCCAGTCTATGTTGGACAGCACTGCCTTTGGTGCGATAGAAGCGGTCCCACAGATGATCGAGATCCTCTCTCGCAATGCCTGCTCCCTCGTTGTGGACGGAGACACGGGCGAGCGCTTCCTCCACCCGTACATGCACCTCGACAGGCCGCCCTGGAGGAGAAGCGGTGCATGCATTTGTCAAGTAGGTGGTGAGCACGTACGTGATCCGCCCGGTATCGGCGAGGATGGGCACGCCTTGTTCCAAAGGCGGAACATCCAGCACGATAGGGTGCTCTGGCGCAGCGTGTTGCTGCCTAGCCACCACCTCTCTGAGCAGGGTGACGAGATCCTCAGGGCGCAAAGAGAGGGTGAGCGTATTGGTTTGGATACGCGCATCATCGATCACGTCATTGATCATTCGCTGCTGAAGCTGGGCACTCTGTGACGCTGAGGCTAAGGGTTGTTGAACATGGGCAAAGGGTTCGCGGATCTGAGTAGAAAGAGGAGGGAGTTGCTTTTTTAAAGTCTCCAATCGGCGCTGTGCTACTTGCAGATTGCCCATGATCCCTGTCAGTGGGGTGCGCAGTTCATGGGCGGCCAGGGTCAGAAAGTCGCCAGCCAGGCGACGCACTTCGCGCTGGGCAAGCGCTTTCTTCTGTTGTTCTTCCTGTGCGGAGAAACAGTGGATGCCCTCAATGAGCAGCATGGTCTGCGCGGTGACGGTTTTCGCCAGCGCGATCTCCTCTGGCGTGTACACTCTCTCCGAACTCGCTTTGACGACAACCAGATACCCAACCCACTGCTGCTCCAGAAACAGAGGAATGAACAGGAAGGTCTCGGAGCCAGGAAACGCGGGGTGAAGATGCGCCGGAACAGGCAGGTGTTTCCCGAGACGTTCAATGGTGTGCAGCTCATCCTTCGCCAGCACCACCTCCTGGTTGGCGCCCAGGCGAGCGCATGCCGCGTCGCCAAGCAATTCTAAGGGATGGAAGAATCCCCCGATGTCTCGCTGGTACTGTTCTTCTTCAACGGTCAAGCCACTGCCTGCGACAAAATACAGACGGCCCGTGCGACGACCGAACGCGAGCATTTTCACCCGGAGACAATCCAGGACAGACCGGATGACATCCACCACCTGCTGGGCCACGAAGAGCACTGGCGGGGAGAGGAGGAAGGTTTCTTCCGGCAAAACATGATCCTTCTGCTCCGGAATATGCGCAATCGCGGTGAGCAGGTCCACCATGGCCTCCTGGACCCGTTGGAGATGGGAGATCTCAGGCCAACACTGGATGACCGAGATGGTTCCTTCCGCGTCGCGCCCGTGAGCACCCACGGGAAAGGAACAAACCGTGACAGAGACATTGCGCCCCGAAGGCAGATGTAGCAGTAGCGCCTGTGCTGGCGAAGAGGCTCCTGTTTCGGAAGCTCGGGCGAAGTTCGTCAGCCATTGCTCTCTCGAAACGAATGATGGCTGCTCATCAGTGCGGATGTAGGAAGTGAGAAATTGCTGAAAGTCTCTTCCCTGGCAGTGGGTCTCGGAACTCACTTCAAAGAGCGTGCAAGCAGCGGCATTGATCCGGACAATGCTCTGGTTGCGATCACACGCAATGAGACCCTCCGGGAAAGACTCCCACATGGCTTCCCCCCAGTTGAACCGCTTGTGTGCTCCCCTCAAAGGACGAGCATGAGGAATGGGCTTTTCACCCTGTTTCGGTTTGCGCGGTATCATATGGTACATCTTTTCCGTTCTCCGAAATTGACCCAAATATGGACAGGCCATACCCAGCATTCGGTTCCTGCTTCAGTGCAGAGAGCGAGCCTTTCGCTCGTCTTACCCCTGCTTCACAGGCGTCACTTCCCGCAGAACTTGCGGTACGCCATGTTTATTGTGCCAATGCTGCGAGATTGTTGGCGGCATTGGCATCTCGATCCTGGACGTTTCCACACTCCAGACAGACAAAGACCCGATCTGAAAGGGTGAGCGCCTCATTGACCCAGCCACAATACGAACAGGTTTTTGAGGAGGGTTCCCAGCGCGAGGCCAGCAGCACCTGTACCCCTGCCTGTTCGGCTTTGTACAGGATTTGCCGCTTGAACTCGTACATGCCCACATCCGCAATGGCTCGAGCCAACCGGCGGTTCTTGAGCATGCCTGCAATGTTCAAATCCTCTAGGACAATCACACGCGGCCGCTCTTGATCAGGTTTGGTTCTCGCCACAATCTGAGCGGTCGCTTGGTGCAAGGCATTGTTACGTACGTTCGCGATCCGGGCATGCATCCGCGAGAGACGCAGCTTGGCTTTCTGGCGATTGCGTGATCCTTTGGCTTTGCGGCTATGGCGTCGTGAGGCTCGCTTGAGTGCCGTGATCTTCTTGCGCAGCGCCTTGGGGTTCTCGAAGGTGCGCCCATCAGAGAGGGTCGCCAGCCGCTTGATCCCCAGGTCCACCCCAATCACGTCGCCTGTGGCTGGCTGGGAGTCTTTCGCTTCCTCGTGCACACAGATCGAGACATACCATCTGCCTGCGTGCTCACTGATGGTGGCACTGCTGATCTTGCTGTTCAAAGGGAAATAGCCATGCTCTTTGAGTCGTAAGAGCCCCAAACGGGGCAACTGGATGGCATCAGGAGACACCCGAATGCTCCCGGTGAAGCGAGCACCACCGATGGCTTTCTTCTGGCTTTTGTAGCGGGGATAGCCACACGTGCCTTTCCATGTGCCCTCTTTCTTGAGCCGGCACTTGCGAAAAAAGTGCTTGAAGGCCTGATCCAGATCGCGTAGCGCCTCCTGGAAGGCGCATTTGCTGACCTCATACGCCCAAGGAATCTCACTGTGCTTCAAAGCATTGATCTCGCGATGCAGATCAATGGCGCTTGGGGTGGGCTGACCTGCTTTGTAGCAGGCTTGCTTACGTCGCAAACCATAGTTGTACGCCCAGCGAGCGGCCCCGGCATGTTTGCGACAGAGTGTCTTTTGCGCGTTATTGAGATCAAGTTCTCCTCGGTAGCCACGTACCATCTTCTGCTCTTCTTCCTCTGCGATGAATGTAGAACAAATATACCACAAAGTCGCTGCTGTTTCAAGGGAAGGTCTGTCCATGTTTGCCCTTTTTTGTCCCTATTCTTGAAAACAAATTATGCCCCTCAAAACTCTTTCTAACAATGCTCCATCGCTCTCCAGGCTGAGAAAAAAACAGTCGACTATTGATGAGTTTATCTGATTGATTTGTCTCAAACCAGGATGCATACCTCGGCCAGGTAGACTGCTGCTGATCCAAGCATAATCTTTTTCGCGAAGAGCCTGCAAGCGTGACAGGAGCTGCATCTGATCGTCTCCGTGCAAAGGAGCCGTAGCTGATCAGCTCATTTACCATTACACGCTGGTAAGCTCGGCAGCCAGGTTGTCTCCACAAAGGTCCATCGGGGAGAACTGACAGGATATCAGGAAACGGCACAAGCTCCAGAGACAGCGAAGCGCCTTTGAGTGGTTCCTTCAGTTGACACAGCAGGATGGTGGAGAAGCTGGTTTATCTTCCCAGCTTGTCGGAGAACGCTTGTCGGAGAATGCACATTCTCGGTCAAGTCCCTCCCATCCTCTAAAAAGGGACAGAATTAGTTTTCATTTCTTGAGACAGATGGAGGCAAATAATGACATCTCTTCCTCCCCTTGCCAAAGCTGTGGTTTTCTGGTCTATTTGTTCTACTTTGGATACAGAGGAGGCGGAAAACAGATGGCACGTGGGTATCGGGTCGAACTTGACCTCAACAACACCCAACAGACGCTTTGCCGCAAACATGCCGGAGCCGCTCGTTGGGCGTACAACTATGGTTTGCGACGTAAGCAAGCCTGCTACAAAGCAGGTCAGCCCACCCCAAGCGCCATTGATCTGCATCGCGAGATCAATGCTTTGAAGCACAGTGAGATTCCTTGGGCGTATGAGGTCAGCAAATGCGCCTTCCAGGAGGCGCTACGCGATCTGGATCAGGCCTTCAAGCACTTTTTTCGCAAGTGCCGGCTCAAGAAAGAGGGCACATGGAAAGGCACGTGTGGCTATCCCCGCTACAAAAGCCAGAAGAAAGCCATTGGAGGATGCCGCTTCACAGGCACCATTCGGGTCTTTCATGATGCTATCCAGGTCCCTCGCCTGGGAGTCCTTCGGCTCAAAGAGCATGGCTATTTGCCCACCACTGTCAAGATCACTAGCGCAACCATCAGCGAGAAAACTGGCAGATGGTCTGTGTCGATCTGTGTGCACCATGCGTCCCATGTAGATGGTTTACCACTTCTGGGAGAGGAAGAAGAAGGCCCACGACCAGCCACAGGCGAAGCCATTGGCGTTGACCTGGGGGTAAAAATGCTGGCAACGCTTTCTGATGGACGGACCTTCGAGAATCCCAAGGCATTGCGCAAGAAGATTCCCGCCCTCAAGCGAGCCTCGCGACGTCACAGTCGCAAGCCCAAAGGGAGTGCCAATCGCCAGAAAGCGCGCATGCGACTTGCCCGGATGCACGCTCGTATCGCCCATGTTCGCCAAAACGCCTTGCACCAAGCGACCGCTGAGATCGTGGCGAGAACCCGCGCCCGATCAAGAGCGGCCGCGTGTGATCGTCCTCGAGGATTTGCATATTGCAGGTATGCTCAAGAACCGCAAGTTGGCCCGAGCCATCGCCGATGTGGGGATGTACGAGTTCAAGCGGCAGATCCTCTACAAAGCAGAACAGGCAGGGATCAAGGTGCTGCTGGCTTCCCGTTGGGAACCCTCTTCAAAAACCTGTTCGTGTTGTGGCTGGATCAATGAGGCGCTGACGCTCTCTGATCGGGTCTTTGCCTGCCTGGAGTGTGGAAGTGTCCTAGATCGAGACGCTAACGCCGCCAGAAATTTGGTGGCGTTGGCCTGATGAAAACAGCGTACCGCACGTTCTGCGGGAAGTGACGCCTGTGGAGCAGGGGTAAGACGAGCGAAAGGCTTGCTCTCTGCATTGAAGCAGGAACCGAACACGAAATGTGGCCTGTCCACGTTTGGGTCAGTTTCGGAGAACGGTGAGTGTGAGGCTTGGCCCAGCAGTGATCACCCTATTTATGGAAGGAACTGGTTTGCTTCTAACGTTGTCAAGCGTTATACTAGAATGAATGTGATCGGTTCGTCACCAATCGAGAAAGTGTCAGCTTGCTTGTTTGCGAGTGGGCATGGTGACCGGGTTCTAGGGTTCGTCCCCGTAGGCTGTTCCGCGTCCTTGAACGTTGAGGCATCGCGGAGGAGCAGGAGGAGCCGCGAGATGAGTGGGCCACTCGTCTCATCAGATGAACCGCCTTCCAACGTCTGCTCTTCGTGGCAAGCGTGGAAGGAGAGAGGCCAACCGATTGCTCAGCAAGGTCCCATTCGCTGGAAGGATGCGTAGTGTGTCCTTCCCCAACCCGGAAGGGTTGATCACGTGAGCGTGAAACGGGTAACGTTCAAGCTCATCGACGGCACGTCGGTGACGATGGTCATCAATGACCGCCAGCAGCTCGTGTACAACGGCAAGATGGTGAACATCGACGCCGAGAGTGGTGGTCTTGTTCTGAGCCAGGACGAGAACGTGTTCCTGGTGAAGAACCATCCGACCAGCGAGATCAACGTCAGGGTCGGACACCGGATGTTCCGGGGAGTGAAGGTCGGCAGGTCGACATACCTCTCCACCATCTGGGGGCCGCTCGCCCTCTGGAGGCCCGACGGCACGGCCATCGTCTCCCGCACCAACGCGCTCGTGGTCGAAGACGCACAGAACCTGCCTGACCCCATCCGGGGCGTCACGTTCGTGGTGGGCTCGTACGTGGAGGTGCCGGCGACCCGAACGGATGTGTTCACTCTGACGGAGCCTCTGTTCAACGAGACGTTCCTGCTGCCGGCAATGTACCTGGGGATGGGCTTCTACCCCAAGGACTGACTGGCGGACGAGGCAAGACTGAGCAAGACAGTTCGCAGGACGTCGCGCATGCGTGCGCGGCGTCCTGCGCCTGCGTTTTGGGGCATTGAATTGTCCCTTATCAAGGCGGCTATCTTAACGCAGGGCCAACTAGGTTCGCCACAGGGCTAGTGGAAGAGGTAAGTTCCTTAGCGTGCGTTTTTGAGCCCTGACTCAATTTTGATGTGTTCTTAACTGGCGATCAGCTTACTTCGGTCATAAGTTGAAAGGAAATGGAAGGAACCAACTCATGACCAGTGCATTGCGCTCACCCGATCCTGAACATCTACAGGTCCTTGAGATGGAAGGAAGAGATGAGGCCATTGTTGTGCATGCGACAACCACCAGCAAAGGGGCTCTCTGCCCACGTTGCCAGCATTCTTCTGAGAGAATCCACTCTCACTCTGTCCGCACCCTTGCAGATCGCCCTTGTTCTGGGCTTCCTGTTCGCTGGTACATTCAGGTTCAAACGATACAAATGTCTAAATACATCATGTTCTCGTAAGATCTTTGTCGAGCGGCTTCACCCTGATGCTCCAGCTTATGCACGACGATGGCTACGGCAGAAAAGCTTGCTCCTTCAGATCGCTTTTGCTCTGGGGGGCAGGCCAGGGGAGCGACTTCTTCATCACTTGAGCCTGTCTCTGAGCAAAGCGGTATCGCAGCCAGAGAAAGATGCATCACTTGCTGAACAAGATCGTCTGGCGGTGGACTATTCTTTCACAAGACCAGATGTTGACGCAGAAACGCATCGATGGGAGTGCTTGGGGGCACGCGAATGCCCGCTGGGGCGAGAGAATACGCAGGGAAGAAAACGGCGGCGGTAATATCAAGCAGTTGGGGAATGGAACTGACGAGAAACAGAGGCAAAATCCAGATGGGGAGGATGGCGAGAGAGGCAATGACACGCTGACCGCGTGTGAGTGTCATACAGGCCAACACGAAGGTCGCACCAAAAGTGATTGGGGTCAGCACCAGCCAGACCCAGCCAATGAGATAGGGTTGTGCCCCCAGTGGCGCATAGAAGAGGGGTGAGAAGATCAGGAAAGCGTGCGTACCAGTAGGGAGTTGATCTACCATGAGCGCGGAAAGCAGCCCAGAACCAGCGAGGAGGGGCAGGCTCATCAATCCAGCCAGGTATTTGCCACAGACGTAACCAGGAGTGGCAACAGGCGTGCTCAGGATGATCCCGTCCAGGCGTTGCACAGAATCACGGTGGATCTGATTTCCAGTGCCAAAAGCCAGGATGAGCGACATGAAGAAACCGGTGATCCCCAGGTGCGCCCAGGTTGACCAAGGTTCGCTCCGGTTACTGGAGGCGCATAAGGCTCCAATGATGAGCATGACCAATACCATGAGCCAAGTGACCCAATTGAGCCAGGTCAGCCTGAATTCAAGTTTCATGATAGTCCAGAAGTTATACATACACAATCCTTCCACTATTTTTCATAGTTCTAAAAAGCGCAGAAGCGCTGCCATTTTGGGGCACTGAGAAAGAGTACGGTCAGAAGCAGGAGACTGAGTAAAATCGTTACCAGGTGGCACGAGAACGAGAACGTATCCTGCGGGAGAGAGAAGAGCACATTCGTCACACCTGACCCATCTTGCTCAGTCAGAGCAAGTACGCCCAGAAGCAGCCAGGGCACACCCCCGATCAGCGCAGCCAGACGCACACTGCGCAGGAGCGCGAGAGGGAGCGAGATGGCAGTGAGCAACAGCAGTGGGGTCAGCCAGGCCAGCAATAAATTCCAGAACGGTGCCCAGCTTGCCAGAGCAAAGCCAAGCGTTGCAGCCAGGCCAAGCAGGCTATCGAATGCCAGAAGAGCCATACCCATACCCATGCCTGTTTGCACAAAATTGGCCGGGTAGCTTGCCTCAACGGCCCGTAATCCAGCCGACAATGTGCGTAACCCATAGGCGAGACCAAGCACGGACGCCAGAGGGAGCAGGAGAATCAGAAGGGTAATGAGATCAGAGACCGTGAGAAACCGGGCCAGGAGGATGCCAGCCAGGAGAAACACGGCACCAATCATCCAGAACCATCGACCAAGCAAATACACGCGCCAGCGAGCCAGCACAAGCATATGCCAGGGATAATCGTTGCTCTCATCGCGCATTTCTTGGGTCTGAAAAGCAGCCTCCGTCAGAAGCGTGTGAAGTAATTGCGCAGTCTCGGCTGAGGACGGATGTGGAACCGGTTGAGCTCTATAGCTCCTGGCAACAGCTTGCAGATCGGGGGAGAGTTCATCGCCCTGTATGGGAGTCTGGTCGAACGAATGGCTATCCATGGTGTTGTCCTCCTTGTGTGCTCTCCGTGTGGCTGATGCTTTCCTCCAGATGAGCACGCAGCAGGCGGAGGGCAGTGAACGTCCGGCTTTTGACGGTACCAGGGGGAATCGAGAGAATGGCCGCAGTTTCCAGGATGCTTAACTCCTGCCCAAAGCGCAAACTGAGCACCTCGCGTTGTTCAATGCTCAAATGCGTGAGTGCTTTGTGCAGGGTATCGTGTCGCTCCCAGCGCTCAAACCATTCCGCTGGATCTGGTTCGCGGGCCTGCATGACAGGCATCTCAGCGCGTAGTTCGACACGGCGAGCATAGGCGCTGGTATGATAGTTGCAAGCCAAATGATGAGCAATGGTATAGAGCCAGGGGCGAAAGGGACGCGGATAGCAGTAGCTCTTCGCATCGCGGATCAGCCTGATGAATGTCTCCTGAACCAGATCTTCCGCCAAGTGCATATCCGTCAGGACACGATAGAGATGTGCGAGTAAAGGAGCATGATACCGCTGGACAAGCATCTCCAGTGCTCGTGCATCACCGTGCTGCCAGGCACGGAACAAATCTTCATCGGTGAACATCGCAAATCCCATATCCTATAAAAAAATGGTGAAGGCAACAATCTTTGCTCTTCTCTCTCTACTACCGGACAGAAGGAGAAAAGGTTCATCTTGTCCAGAGTCTAGAAGTGGAGGGACTACCTAAATGGGAGACCAATGGTTCACCCAGGCTCTGAGCTATCGTCAGAGCGTCTGCAACGAGTTGCGAGAAAAAGATGTGCTTTTCTGGTATGGAGAGAGACCAGAGGCTTGTGGAGAGGAAGAATTCTTGAACAGTCTCAAAAAACGTACCACAATCAAAATGTCATTTTCTGCGAGATGAGATGAGTCTGTGACACTCACCGCAGAGGTTCTATGAACATCAGCGCATTGTGCATATCTCATCTCTTGTATTACTCAAAGCTCGCTTGTTTTTCTGAAAGCGCTTCGAACATCGCTTGTTTGGTTAGGGTTTGCCTTCAGAAAAGGCACGACCTTTGGAGGCCATGGTATGGAAAGGGAAGGAATAGGTGTGGGCTTCACCACTCCTCCTTCCCATCATGCGCTCCTAGATCGTGATCCCCAAGATCTCCGCCAAGTCGCGTGTCAACCTTTCTAGGTCCCTAGCAACTTCGGGCGACATCAGATGACTAAAATTACAATACACCATATCCATGTATGCAAAAATTTTATACAGAACCCTTAATTACCCATATGAAAAATGAGCACGGGAAGCTACGCGAACACGGCGCTTTTCGTCATAACCCATACATGACGAGATCGTTTAGCAGGGGACATTACGCCTCTTGTCCCTTGCCTGCAAATGCCAGAAGACCATCGGCCAGGCCCTCAGCCCATTGACCCGCTTGTAGTAACGGATTGTTGCCTGGATTCTCCCTCACGCAAAAAACTTGTCGCACCCTACGTGGGAAACATTGACGAAACGGAGAATGCGGGAGTACAATGCTCTGCGGTGGAAAGGGGAAACGGACAATCCCCCTTGTGAAGCGTGTTCAACAGAGAAGGGATGCATGATACAAGAAAACATGGAACAGATTCAGCAAGAGGCATTTGCGCAAGGCCAGCAGATGAGACAGTGGCATAACCAACAACAGCGTGTTGTTAGTAATGAGGCCCTCGCCATCCTGGCTGCGGACTTTGCACAGATCTCTCTCTTTCAATCTAATCAACGTATGAATGTCGTCGCTGTACATGAACGTGCCGGTGTGTGCATAAGAGCTTTTCTGGAGGGCTACCGCTCTCGGCGTCCGTAAGGTATGCGCAGAGAAAGAATATGGGACAGAGGAGGCGCTCCATTCTTGGCACTAGCCACATTTCACAGCGTCACATCCACAGATTATCGCCCCAAACCGATAGCTACCGGGTATCAGGTCGTGCTGTGCTCACGCAACGCGCAAGCGCAGTGCACCGTCAAGTAAGCGGTCTTGCATGGTCTCGCTCTCGTCACGTATGCAGAGGCGATACCATCTGCCACCTACTCCCTCAATGAGCTGCTGAGAACGGTCATGCTCCCTGCATTGACCGCCCTCGTCCCGCATTCACCCTCAACGTTGCTGACGGGACTGCCCTTGTTCGTTCAGGAACGTTCTCGCCCGAAACAGGTGGGCCTTGACGGTGCGGATTGGGAGGGAGAGAACCAAGGCTATTTCTTCATAGGTCAATGCTTGAAGATAGCGTAGGATCAAAACCACGCGAGAGATGGTTGGTAACATGGACAGATCCTCTCTCTCGATCGTGGTCTGCTGGGACCGTCTTTCCTGTCGATAGGTAGCGTGCCACTTTGACTGCCACCCTTGTCCTGGTGTTTGCTGTTTTTGCTGTTGTATACACTGTTGATAGGTCAAGCGCAAGAGCCAGAGAGAAAAGGGAGCATCTCTCGGGAGCAAAGGGAGCGCCTTCCATGCTGCCAGGAACGTTTCCTGCGTGAGGATACTGGCTTCCTCAGCATCCTGCAAGATGTAGAAAGCAAGCGTAAAAATAGGGCGTTGATATTTGCGCACAAGGAGGGCAAATGCTTCCTGATCACGGTGTTGACTGGCTTTGATGAGGGAAACGTCGTCCTGCGCCCAGAGCGAGGTGGGAGATCCAAGAGAGACCTGGGCAGATTGAGATGAGCGTATGTTGTTCTTCATATCGAACGTTTGTGTGCATACAGGTAACGAGAGATACGAGCGAGACCTCTCAGCAGTGTTGCAACGTTAGGAAATAAGCAACACTCCGACCAAAGACAGGAGAGGAGGCGCTTAGCGCCCGCTGATCTGTTGTTGTGTTCATACACACGTTTCTCTCTCAGCGTTACGTGTGTTGCTTTCCTCCGTGGAGATGAATTGTGACCATTGCGTGCGTGTTTGGTAGCGTTCCTTGGGTGCTTCTCTCTTCAGAAGCATCAAGGCAAGGCCTCCATGGTCTCTCGGCAGCAAGGTCTTGCATCTCGTACAACAAGCCTATGCACCGATATTCTGCCAGAATAGCGTGATTGTAGCATTCCAGCACGGTTGCTGTCAACAGTTGGTCCCCTTTTTGGGGCATCTCTTCGACCTTCATGGTGCGTAGTTCCCTCAGCTCAGGAGTCCGTTCTCTCAACCAGGGGGAGGGTGAACCAGAACGTGGAACCATGCTCAGAGGAGCTCTCGACCCCTACTTCACCACCCTGTCGTTGAATAAGCTGTCCGCAAATATATAACCCCAGACCAAGGTTGACGCCTGTTCCACTTTGGACGGTGATTCCTTCGGCACGATAGAAACGTTCCCAGATCTGTTTTTGTTGTTGCGGAGTGAGGCCCTGCCCTCTATCAGTGACAGCTACGCGCACTCGATGCCCTTCTTTCGTGACCGTGATCACCACAGGTTGGCTGGCTCTCGAATATTTCAGGGCATTCGAGAGGTAATTGGTCACAACTTGCCCTATGCGATCCGCATCTGCAAGGATCAGTAGCTCTTCTTCTCTCATCTGTAGGGAGATGGTGCGCATTGGGGCAATGGTACATTGGTCATCCACGGCTTCGCGTACAATCGTGGTCAAGTTGCAGGAAGCAAGATGGAGTTCTAAGCCATTGGCTTGCAGACGTGAGATATCAAGAAGATCATTCACCAGCCGAGTCTGCACTCGTACCTGTCGCTCCACTCGCTCAAGGGCCGTTTGCATCGAACTGATTGTGGCGTGGAGTTCAGGATATGGCGTGGCATTCTCGCTCAATTGCGCGAGGCGTCGGCTCACAAGCTGAAGATTCCCCTTGATAGTGGTCATGGGGGTTTGTAATTCATGGCCGGTAATGCCAATAAACTCATCCATGCGCCGAACCGTTTCACGCAGCACCAACTCGGTTGCATGAGCAATGGCCTGCTCTTCAAGAAGCCGCTCACGTTGGGTAATATCGCGATTTATCTCTACAATAGCCAGGAGACGCCCGGAAGATGGACGACGAATCAGCCCCTGACGGCTTTCCACAATCACCTCTCGTCCATCACGACACGTGTGGGTCAGTGTGCCTTCCCATTGGCCTTCCTGGATAAGCAGGGCTTCGACAGCTTCCAGTGAATGCGAAAAGCGTGGCTGAAGCAGGGTATGAGATGTTTTTCCCACAGCTTCTTCTGCACTCCAGCCGTAGAGTTCCTGTGCGCCTCGATTCCAGGAAAGAATCACATCATGAGAGTCACGAATGAGAACTGCATCATGGGCACGTTCGAGCAATTGTGCCTGAAGTTGAATCACGTTGTCGAAAGAGGCGTCCATATCACCGGGATGATACTGAGGTGAAGAAGAACCATCATCGTCATTCTGAGCAGCTTTCCACATCTGTTGCAGGGGAACTCCTTTCTTTGAGCAGATACCCAATCTCAGGGGCAAGAAGGAAGAGACAGGGCCTGGCCCTGCCTCTTCTTCCCGCATCCGTATGCCTCATCGTGTGGGATACAGAGCAGGCAGGCGCGAAGAGAGGTGTGCATCACAAGCAGATATGACTCTCCTGAGGTCCTGACCATGCTGTTACTCTTCTGCGCCTTACAAACAAGTACAATACCTTTTGAGGACATGGACGAGATTCCGTTGGGTCTTCTTCTCGTCAATCGCTCGGGAAAGCATCCCTCATTTCCCGCTCTAGTATAGCACGGAGTGTTTCCACTCCGTCTGAGAGCTCCCCGTGCTGAAGCACTGACACTTACACACAAATTATGAAGGATGGAGAAGAGCAGCGAGATGAACGCCATCCAAGACGTCCATGACCCGCATCCATCCTTTCCATAAGGTCTGCCATCCAGGGGGACCATCGCTCTTACGGTCGAGGTAGCCTCCCAGGCGCGCAATGGCGTGCCACACCTCTTTGGCCGTAGTGATACTGCGATGGCGTTTATCCAGGAAGAGAAGAACCTGGGTGGCTTCTTGCGAAATCACGTTGGTCGCAGGCGTTTCCTCCGCTTCCTGCGCCGTGTGCCGAATGACGAGCAAGCGCAGGGCTATGGGAGTCAGCAGCGCAAGCAATTTCCATTGGGCCTGTATGCTTTGCAGATTGTGCTGTTCCATCCGGCAGCCCGTTTTGAGGGCCTTGTGGAAGTCCTCCAGCAGCCAGCGCCAGCTATACCATTGCACCACTTCCCAGGCTTCGTCTACACAGGTGATCGGCAGCGTTGTCAACAAAATCCACTCCAACGGCTCCTGTCCTTCGGGTGGCTGCGATTCCCAGACGCGCACCACCCAGGCGGAGACATCGGTGTTGTGCAAACAGGCTCCGTGCAGAGGAGGCTGGACATGGACCTGTTGACAAGTGATCTGTAAAAGCGCTTCTCGTTTGGGCTGAGCGCGTTGAGCAGGAATGGTGACTGGGCGGGCATTGATGGGTGAAAGAAGACGAGCGAGAGACTTGAGAAGACCTTCGTTCATCTCAGCTTGCTCATCTTCTTGCGACATCTCGATGCGGCGATCTTGGGCGACTCGCAAAACAAAGTCATATCCAAGCTCCTCACACGTCTGCCAAAACGTGTACACATCGCTATTGCTGTCGCTCACGTAGATCCATTGGTGCTGCTGGGGAACCCGCCCGATCTCTTGAATGCTCTTTTCCCATACCTGCGATTCTCGCTTCCGCTTTTTGCGCTGCGCCTTTGTCTCCCCAAGGGGAGCGAGCTCACGAATGAATGGGGAAAGCATCATGCATCCTAAGAGAGCCTGCGTTTGAGGGTCCATCGCGAGCACCGTGTGCAAGCTGAATCCGATATCGTCTCGGCTGTTGCCCACCGGCCCTCGACCTTTGAGGGCGTTATGCCTTGTGAAGTCAAACTCAGTCGTGTCAGCCAACAGCAGCGTTCGAACGAGTTGGGTCGCCGCGTGGTAGGTTTGGCTCCAGTGAGGGAGAATGAGATCCGCATATCCGAATGCCGGGTTACTCAGAAAGCGATATCCCCCTTGCGTCTCTCCCCAGGTCTCGAACGCGTGAGGCAAGGAAGCCGATGGGTCCTCTGCCAGAGTGTTGGCGATCTTGATCAAACGATCCGTCCGACGCGGATCTCCCAATTCTGCGGCTCCGAAGGTCTGGATGGTCCATTCTTCGGCGTGCTGTAGTGGGTCTTGTTCCATGAGCCTTCCTCCTTGGCTTGTTTCTGACATCTCCTTTCAGCACGCCACGAGTTGTGTGTAAGTGTCAGTGCTGAAGCAGCGGAGGTTCCAGAGGTTCGTCCCACGCTTCCAGTTCTTCATCTTCAGGATGAGGAGCTGGCTCTAATGGAGGTTCCTCTGAACTTTTGGGCAGACGCACTCTGGCTCGAGTCAGACCCAAGCTTTGGGGCAGGTCCTGCCCCTCTTTCGCGCGTTGGATGAGACACTCGTGTGCTGCCCGCAGGCGCGCCTCCGCACCTTCCCAATACGCCTGGTATCGGGCACACGAGGGGATGGGATCTCTTGGATTAAGATAGGCAGCCAGAAACGCCGAGTAGAGATCGCGCTGCACGGGACCCACACCACACTCGCACTGATGCCAGCGCTGAGAGAGCGGTTTCTTCACCCGCTTGCCACAGCCATGACACCATTGGCTCAGCGCTGTGGTGCGTGTGGGGACTTCCACCAGGGTGCCGCCCGTGCTTGCAACGGTGCGTTTCAACCATGCTACCAACATCCCTGGTGCTCGTAGCCCCACGCTATTAACCTAAGCAGAGGAGTCACCTCCTCTGCTCGGCTTCAGAACCGTGCTTGAGATTTTCACCTCACACGGCTCCTCAGTTGTACAGTCATTGTCATTGATGCTCGTCTTTTGCAACCTCGCGTGTCTTTCGTCATGGCAGTGTCGATGAATTGCCATGAGATTGTGCAGTACATCGTTGCTGTGATTGCAATCGATGTGGTCAATTTCTATCAGGTCACCCTCTCGAAATATGAGTTCACACCACCTACATTTGCCCTGTTGTTTTCGTAAGAGCTTTGCGAGTTTGCCTTTTGTCATGGAATGGTTTGCTATTCGCTGGCTCCAATAGACCAAGTTTCCATCGTAGGGGCTTGCTGCTCCTTTGACTTTCACATGCCTTTTGATTACTGTGTCGCGGTGGTTTTTCAGGTTGAGTTCTCCATTCCCAAAGACCCAATGGCGTTCTCCTACTGTTTTCCAGTATTTTTCCGTTCTCCATTGTGTGTTCTTGTGTGGATGCCTGAATTTTGCCCATGAACGCAGTTTTTGGTAGACCAGATGATCGCATTTCTGGTAGGTCTCTTTCGAGACCACCGTTTGATAGTATCTTGACCATCCTACGATTTTAGGATTTAACTCCGCAATAAGCTTCTCTTGTGGTGCTCCTTTCAGTGATCGTACCACTTGTTGAATGTCTCGGAGGTGTCGTTTGACTTTTTCTTTCTCTGGCTTAATAATGGTTTTAAACCCGAGAGGTTTTCCGTGTCCATTCTTCCCCGTGTGCGTTTTCCCTACGGGAAATTGTCGGATGGTGAAGCCCAGAAAGTCAAATCCAGCTGGACCTCCTCGTGCTTTGAGTGTATGGGCGATTTTTGTTTTACTTGGTTTTAGCTCTAACCCTATGGTTTGTAACCACTGTATGGCTAGTGTCTGGGCTTTCTTTACTCCTTCCTCTGTCGGGTGTAACACCACAAAATCATCAGCATATCGGATGACTTGAGGAATACCCTCCTTGGGCTTATATGCGCTTGTTATGGTCGTTTCTAGTCCGTGTAATGCAATATTTGCCAGTAATGGAGAAATTACTCCTCCTTGCGGAGTTCCTGCTTCTGTTTTCACAAACATTTCATTTTCAATCGCACCCGCTTTTAACCATGTTGTGATCGCCTGAGTCAGTTGTGGATAGGTCGTAAGTTTCCTTATCAGTTCTTCATGGTTGATGTTGTCAAAACAACCTGCAATATCAGCATCTAGCACAAATTTTCCTTTGTGTTTGATGCTGATAAAGATTGCATCGATCGCGTCATGGCAGGAACGACCGGGACGAAAACCATAACTATTGATCTCGAACTTGGCCTCCCATTCTGGTTCAAGGGCAAGTTTGACGAGCATTTGTCGCGCTCGCTCCGAGAGAACGGGAATGCCTAATGGCCTTTTCTCTTGCTTTCCCGGTTTCGGAATGTGGATTCTTCGGACGGGGGGCGATTTTTCGGGCCATTGTTGAGGATGGATGTGTTTCACAAGATCAAGTCTTTGTGCCGGTTTGACTGATTTTACTCCGTCAATCCCAGCCGTCTTTTTTCCCTGATTATCCTGCGTCACCTTTCGTACCGCCAGGGTTCGGGCTGCTTCCGACTTGATCAGCAGTTTCTGAAGTTTCTGTACTGCTCTTTGGTTGCCTTGTTGACTCGCTCGGAAAATGCGCTTTTGGATGCGGAAGCAATGTTTCTCTAGCTTGCGCCAGGGAATGCTGCTCCAAGCCTCACTCTCAGGGTCATTGGCCTTCTTTGAGGTTTTGATCCTGGATGCTTTCCTCTCTGCCATCGTACTTGTGCCTTTTCCTTCTGTACTACCGCGCTTACGTCAGCATATCCTGGACGTTACTCCAGGCATTCGCTTTTTAAGCGATCTCGCCAGGAGAGGCATACGGTTGGCACCTGCTCATGGTATCGACCTCCCTTGAGAGCCTTGACCTGGTTATTCCGTTCCTGTTACCTGTTTTGCGCTATCGTAGGTCTGCACTATCCACCGATGAACTCTTTGGGTGATGAGAAGAGCGGCAAAAATCCCTTCTCCAGTTCATGTTCCCTTTTTGGGCAAGCCTCTTATTCTGCGTAGGCTTGGTACAGTTAACGATGGTTCTTTCATGCATTCGTTTCATCCGTCTTGTGAGACGAACTGCTGACCGTAATAGCCTGCTAGAAGAGATCAACAGGGCAGACTCCTGTCTTATCCTCATTTAAACCCGCTTTGGAGATTGATGACCAGTCGCTACTCCAGGGTTTATGCTGTTTCCTCATCACCAGAGGAGAGAGGAATTACACCTCTCATCAGGCAACAAGTTGTCTCGTGTTCGCGAGCTCGTCATCCCTCGATCTTCTCGATTTCGACGAAACGGATCGCACCGTGCCAAACTGCTTCTGCCATGCCTTGTAGGAGATCTTTTCGAGGATGATGGTCTTGCCCAGCGCCATCACCTCATGGACTTTGCGGCCATGCAGGCTCTTGCGGTGTGCTGCCAGCTTGCGCTCTTTGGTCGCTTTGCGTCGCCTCGTTGCCTGGTAGCGCTTGCTTTGTTTCCACGGTCGCTTCTTGGCCCCTTGCTTCTTGATGCGCCCCTTCGCGTCGTAGTGCTCAGGGTTGCCTGCTCGCCGCTGTCGATCCATCTGCCGCTGCAAGCGACGTATGGCCTTGGCGTCAGGGGCCAGTTCGGCGCAGAATACCTCCAGGCTGGCTTCTCCTTCCTGGGGAACGAGCGCCAGGGTCGAGGGACCCAGGTCAGCACCAACGATCCCTTGCCCAACCGTGTGCTTCGCTTTGCGGTGAGGCGTCCCCTCTAAGGCGAGCTGCACGACGTAGCGGTTGCCCTCGGCATCGGCTCCAGCCGCTCTCTTGCTGCTGGCAGGACGCTGGAGGAGACGGGCGTACTTGATGCGATGTCTGAGCCCATGGGTCACCACCTCATCCTGCCAATTGATGAGGGCTGGGAGATGGTCACCGTTCCAGAGGAGGAACCCTGCATTTCCTGCTTCGGGTGGCTGCAGGACAAAGCGCAGACCAGTATCATTGCGCTTGTTCTCGATGCTGCAGAAGCCTCGCCCTCTGCTCTTGAACCGCACCCGCCTGGCGTGACCGAGGCAGACACGATTGAGGGCACGGTAGGAGCGAGTGGCCAGGGTTTGGGCGAGTACCGCCTCAATGTGCTCGGCAATCCAGCCCACACGCAAGCCTTTGACCGCTTGATGCAGGGCGGATTCGGTGAAGCCATGGGCTTTGCGCAAGGCGGAGAACGCCGCCGCTCGCTCCGCCTTGTGGGCGCGAGAAATGGAGCGGGCCTCTTGCCAGGCGGGATCAGCGCGCATGCGGCGCAGGCGCTGTTGCCCCAGGGAAAGGATGGCATTGGAGAGCTGACGGGCCGCTTCCAGATGGGCGCGCAGGCGCTTGGCCTGCCCGGCGTTCACCACGAGGGGCAGTTCCAGCAGGAAGGTGGGGGTGCGGATGGTGGGTGCTTGTGTGTGATTGCTTGCAGCCTGACGCTTCATTATCCCATCTCTCCTGTGCATGGCGCTTTGTGTCTAGAGCATATGTTCCATAGGATAGCAGCGTGGTGACCTCTCGTCAAGTGCCCCACCATCCGCTGGTGCGAGGATCCGCCCCTCCCCTGCGCCTTTCAAGGAACGGCGATGCATCCCTGCCATCAATGAGCAGGGCTTTCTCGCTCGGATTCTTGTAAAATGGCAACGATGCTGTTTTTGTCCTTTTGTACGCCGCTTTGTCTCCTATGGCGGCACTACTCAATTTTGGAAAAAATACGCGTTTCAGGGAGGCGGCCATTGACAATCGCTCGCCAAAGATGCCATACTGAGGGTGGAAACATGCTGTGCGAATTTTCTTCACTTTCCATCTGTGCTCACTCGTTGCTCGTGATCCCACGATTGAACGCTCCCCTCTCCCATCACAAGCCTTCTCGCAGAGAGCCTGATATGCCTGGTAGATACCGTGTGGTCATCATAAGGAGTGACCGTTCTGGCCAAGTTATCCATGAGGTGCATTCCCCTCATTTTTACCGTGGAATGTTCTTCCCAGAAGAGGCAGGTTTCCTATCTGTCTCAAAAGGAGCCAGCGCTGATGACCTACGCACTCCAAAACAGGGGCAACGAATACCAAGAAGCCCACCACATAGCTGAACAGCTTACAGCCAGCTGTAAACAGCTTCATATCCCGCTCGATGCTATTGACTGGCAACAGTTGGGGATGCAGGCTTCCGTAAAAGTGGATCGTATCGAGATTGCTTCGCTCCTGACCCTCAGCCGACGCACAAGTGCTGATCTTCTTCGTTCCATCCAAATCAAGCTGTTCGAACATGCAGCTCTCAAAGCTATTCATGCACACCCTCACCTGAAAGCCTTGATGTGGGCCCCTGTTGATGTTGTTCAACCACAAGCCTTTTTAAGCCTCTGGATTGTAACGACAGAAACGGATGAGCGTGTTCCCATCACTGAGTCCCTTCAACAGGGGCGTCGCGTGTATGAACCCTACAGGCTTGACGGAAGTAAGGAACAACTTCTCCTGTTGTTTGGACCGATGGGGGAAGGCACATATCCACTTGGTGAGAAGATTACCTTTCAGGTGCGAGAACGCCACTATACTGGAGAGATCTGCTACATCCTTTCTCCTGGCAAAAATCCGCTAAACCGGAAGTATGTCTCAAAAGGATCTCCAAGCAGACCAGGCAACGCATACGCCAGTGACAGCGTGGCCCGATACCTGGTACATTGCCATGATGGCTTTCCCCATATTGTGACGCAATTACAAATCACCGACAAGGGAGAAACGCCCTCCTGAAACGCAAACGCGCCTTCGGAAGAAGAAATTGGTGGAGAGACGAAAGAGGCAGTGTGCCCCGTAGTGCGAACAGAAAGAGGAGAGCATGGAGCAGAGCCTCTCATGCAAAGGCCTGCGTCTTCTCTTTTCGGAGCCTCTATCGCATGTGACACCTATTCCTTCCTTCATTTCGCCGTATGAGGAGGAGCATTCAACAAAGTGTATTCCCGTGAGAACCTTCAAAAAGGCTTTACGGTAGAAATTGGAAACATGCATGGCGATACCAACACTGAACCAGACCGAAGGGGTGTGGATCACTCGTACCAAGAATCAAGGATACCACTATATCCAGGAGATATTTCCAGGAGATACGCCTCAGGAACACTTTCATCGGGCCAACTGTCGCCTGCTAATCACGAGAGGGATTTTAGCACCTGAGCACCAAGATGATCTTCGGTCATCACAGCGAGCTTGGGATGTCACACAGCGGTATTGCCAGGTGCATGCTTAATGCTTTGCCTCCTGACAGTATCGCATCGTCCATAGCTTCTCTGGGGGCAGTTGCCATAGAAGGACTAGCCATCAAGCAGAAGCCCCCACACTCCCTTCACAGGTGTTCCGAAGGGGCAATGAACGCCAGGGGAGGGTTAAAACAAGTTTCTTGAGAGTGGACAAGTCTCCCTTTCCGTTGACATCTGTTGCTCTTGCGTTCGTCCTTCGTTTCTGCTAGAATTGCTCCTTGTACGGTGAGTGACACCGGAATGTACGCCTGTGGAGATCCTGTAAGACCTGGTAGATCCAGGCAGGTTGTTCGTTGAAGCAGGAACCGAACGCCAGATAGGGCTTGTCCATCTTTGGGTCAGTTTCGGATAACGGTTGAGGATGCGTTACGTCTCTTGTTGGAGCCTTCTTCGCCGTTGCTCGGGGCTCCAGCGAGTCAGAGTGAAGGTCTCACCATCATTCTTTGGCTCATAATAGACGGTTGCGAGATCAAAGTCCGTCACAGTGCGAGTGCTCACGTAATCAGGGCTGTGCTGACATTGCAACCATTCAGCCAGCTTTTTCTGCGCACATCCCTCACACAGGTAATCAAAGCAAGGGCGTCCCTGCTCATTCCGATGTTCATATTCGAAGACGGGGATGGCCTGTTTGCATCGCTCGCAGAGACGATCCCAATCTTCTCCACCAGTGATAGTACATCGTCTGAGACTCCAGATGAGCTGGCCTGTTGGTAGTCTATTCATCGGATCTTCTCCTGAAGAAAACGCGGGAGAAAGTGCAGGAGACGGCATATATTTCCCTCCCATCCTCACCAGCGTTTCGCCTCACGCCTCTCCCCTGATCTCGAAAAGAGGGCTTACTTGCATGGAGAAGCACGCCCTCTTTAAGGATATCTCTATGGGTTCAACCGACCCGTGGCGAGAAGCGAGCGCGTTTCTGCCTTCGGCGTTGTGCCTCTGCTTTGCGTTTCCGTCGAGCCTGGGATATCTCATAGTGGCGACGGCGACGAGCTTCAGCTAAGATGCCTGCATTTTGCACGCTGCGGCGAAACTATTTCACCGCAACGTCAAAAGGCCTGTCTGGGTTGACAATAATCTGGCACATCAGCATTACCAGCGCGATCTGCTGCTATTGGAATACGCAACTTCACGGGGCTGATAACAACCCTGGCAATAGACGGGGCGGTCATCTCGTGGTTGGAAAGGAACAGTGGCTTCGTTTCCACAACTCGCGCAGGTAGCGGTGTACATTTGGCGTGCTTCGCGCAGGCGGAAGCCGCCACGCGTGCCTCCATTCGCCTGCTTGCGGGCGGAGCGGCACTCGGGGCAACGACCTGGGGTATTGGTCAGTCCACGGCTCGCGTAAAATTCTTGCTCGCCGACAGTAAAGGTAAACTCCTGATTGCAATCGCGGCAATACAGTATCTGATCAGTCAAAAGGAACTCTCTTTCTCCGCTCTGCGGAGTGAATAGGTTAACTGCGGTATTGCGCACCATCACCTCGGTCAGTTTCCTAGGAGCAACAAAGCACGCTACGACGTCTGTGTAGTATAGCACATGCTCTCTTGTTTTGCGAGAGTCGCCATCTCTTTGAGCATTTGCATGTTCTTGCGTGGATGTTGCCGAGAGAAGAAACCGCTCAATTGGTCTCTTTTTGTCGTCCTGCTCACGGATGCTGAGAACACTGACCTTGCCCCGGTTTCATGGTTCGTCTGCAACTTGATCCTGCTGGCGAATCCTCGAAGGACAGGTAACAAAGCCAGGCGCAAGAGGCATCATCAGTGTATTCACAGGGAGGATCAGTTTTCTTGCCCAAACGTTCTGCAACAGGCGTGCTGTGAAACCTGAGGTGTCGAAGGAAAAAGAAGTGTTGTTTTGCTTCCATAAGGACAGACTCGACCTGCTTGCTGCCCATTCATTGAGCAGGCTGCTCAGGAGGGTTCGCCAGCAGGATCGAAAGTAGGTCATCTCCATGCTCGCAAAATGCTCGGTGTCCATGAAGAGGAATGCTCATGCGTATGGAAAAGACGTCGAGCCGACCCTTCTTCTTCTGTGCAACACTCGCTCTCGTGGTTTAAGCAAAAAGAAACGGCTTGCTCACGCTGTTTTCCTTCTGGCTTGTGTGCTCGTACAGAGACGATAGGAATGACGGCGTTGGTATCGAGCAACCGACGACCATCCTTGGCAGAGAAGCAAGATCTTACTTCCGTGAAAGCCGGATCTCACTCCTAAAGCGGAGGCGCTGATCCAGAGCATACTTGGTGCCCAAACGTGGGGATTCCCAGGCAAAATGGTTCACCTCCTCAAAAACAAGGCCGACTTTTATCACCTCCTTGACACGTTACCTCGGGATGCTGGTACGCATGCGTTGACCGATGCCTTCCGGACACCAGACTACCGCATTGCCGCTGTTGATGTGTGGCAACGCATCACTCTCCGTGTGCTGTGTGAGATCGAGACGCTCTATACTCAAGCCGGACTTGCGGGGAGATATCCATTGGGCCTGCTCCTACGCGCCGCCGAATCGGAAGGCAATCGCGGTTCTTGTCTGGTCTTTGAACATGCGAGACGGATCACGGTCGTCCAGACAGGCAAGATCAAGGAGGCGAAAGGGGGCAGTCAAACTGCTTCGTTTGCACATTGGGCCGATGCCCTGCAGAACGCACAGCAGAGACTCGTGGCGATCATGAACACGGAGAAGGAAGACCGGGTGATCATCAGCCGCTATCTCGACGTGATGGATTCCCCAGGCATGTCGGTCTTCATCGTCGATAGGCAGGCGGCGTCACGTGGCTGGAACGGGACGAGCACGTACCCTCCCTCAGACAGCTAAGTTGCGCCACGCACAAGACCAGTACGAAGAGCGTGCCGCGACCTTCTTTCTCGACGCAAGTTACTCGCGCTGTATCTGTTGAATGGTAGAAATAATTCGTCTTGCATATTGCTCAAGGAGTTCTTTCCCGTGAGTATAGTAAAAGACTTTATGGTAGGTTCCATCGCATGTAACGATTCTCACTTCTAATTGCTCGCCTTCGAGCAGTTCAACATAGGTTGTTGCTCCTGTTTCATGACGCGTAAATGGAATCTCTCTGATGGGAGTTCGTCGGTAGGAATGCATGCTCATAACGCGGAGAGAGAGATGTCCTGTTGTCGCCGGATACGTGATCCCACATGCTATTTCATAGACGTAGGAGTCCGATTCCCGTACTCGTTCTTGCAGAACACATTCATATGAAATGTGAACGACCGGATCGTGAGATTGATCCTCCACGAGGGAGGGGTTCGATGGTGCTCTCGACAAGAAATGACTCGCTTTCTGAACAGAGACACAACAAAGGTTTGCTCGTCAACCGCATGCAGAAGCTTCTGCCACCCTTTGGTATTGCGTATCTCATTACACTCTATCGGGAAAGAGATTCTGCCTTTTTCGCTTGCTCGCCTGCTGATGTCATTTCGTATGGTTTGGGAACAGAGGATCCCAAGGGGGATTACAAGGATAAGGAACAGAAGAAAGAGCGGCTGCATTATTGTCTCCTTGTGGCTCTATGCTCGGCAAACCCTTTGCAAGAATCATATGTGCTATGACAAATGCTGATAACGAGGCCGCAGAGGCCAGTATGTGAGGAGTAGATCTTCAGAATATTGCGATGAGACACCATAAGTATACATTATTATTCAAAATAATACAATATCCAATACAAGCAATAATAACATAAATAAGCTCATAAAAAGTTGAGTATATGGAGAACAATCAATCCGGCTAGCATACGATCAATAAGTTAAAAGTAAATAGAGTGTAGTGATGTTGAAACTTTCTACGCTCTTCCTGCAACGCGGGTGAGCTCGTATGACCTACATCGTATGAGACCCGCACGCGGCGCGAAAGAGAAGTGAGCCTGCTCCGGACAAGAACTGGGGAATAATCATGGAAACAACGCTGGTAATCAGCAAAAACAGCCGGCATCTGATGAATGTAAAATGATGGAATATTTCGCTCTGCTCGGTCAGGCATTTTCCCTCGATGACGCAGCAAAAATGCCGGTATTTGCTCAGAGCGACCTGTCAGGTAGATCACACAGTGCTGCGCATTGATGACCAGATAAGCCAGTTCCTCTAACATGGTTGGCTCGGTTTGCTGGAGCCATGCCATGATGTCTTCCGTTGAACGATAACGGAACTGGAAGACTCTCTCACCGAGCACCGCTTTATTGACTTCCACTAAATTTTCGGGATACCTGCTCTCTAGGGCTTGCAGGCACGCACGCAAGCTATCTTGAAGTTCCATCACATTCCCTCCTGACCCTCCCGACGCCATTTCACATGCTCATTCCTCTGCCCACAGTAGACGTCAGGGACACATGCTGAAACGGCCTCACTTCTATCTAAAAAGGTACACACCCCAGTGATTCTTTCTGACGTGCTCAATGCACCGCGAATGATGGTTGTACCATCCAGTCCCTAGAGAAAACGAGTATTGCTATCTCTCTCACGAAGTGACCAATTCCATAGGTGTCACAAGCGATGTCAAACAGGAACACGAACACATTCTCTTCGGAGGAAACAGAACCTTCATACAGCTTTTAAAGAGAATGAGGTGAGGGCAGTCTTTTATATCTCATCCCCTTTGGGTCTCAAACTCAAGAAATAATTGGAAAGCTGATCAAGACACGAAGGAGTTCGTGCTTTTGGCTCTTGTGGGCCTCAAACTCGAAGAAGAATTGCATTCTCTATGTTTCAACGTCCCAACCTGCTTCTACGGTTGACGTAGACGGAATAAATATACTGAAGGTGCATGAGACTATTTTGCTTCACTTCGAGGTGCTAAAGCAGATGGATAAACGTGTTAAGCAACATGTCCTCGAATATCTGAAAGATCTCTGTTCGGAGGAACGAGCGAGCATACAATCGCTTGAGTTGCTCATGAGCTACGACCAGGAAGAAATGTTGTTTGCGCCTCTGATCGCTGCTCTTCAGCAAGCCATCGTTGAGGCCAAGCACATCATTGTTGTGCTGGAGCAGCCATGATACTCTGTGATAGAAGGCTAATAGTGACCGACTCTCCACGACTAAAAGCCTGTCACTTATACACAAATATGAACGTTTGCAGAAGATCCTCAGCATGATGCGAGGGAAGGGTATTGAAAAAAACGCCCCTTGACGCACACTGATGTGCTTTCAGCGTGGCGAGACAAGCGACGTTTTCGGTGAACTTCTGCTCACCTTGAAGCGCTACGAGGAAGCGTTGCCCATCTGACAGAAAGCTGCTCGTCTAGAGACAACAAAGGCAACTCATCAAGAGAAAATCGGCGATGTGTTGAAGGAACTGGGGCGTTATGAAGAGGCCGTTGAGTCCTATAACCGAGCGATCCGACTGAATCGCTCACATGTCCACCCTTATAGCTCAAAAGCATCAGCTCTGGAGAAACTAGGACAGTGGGAAGCGGCGCTCGCTGCGTATCAAGAGGCGCTTGCAGTTTGCGAGAAAGCGCTTCGAGCAGAACCCAAAAGCTTCTTCTTACGCGTCTCTCGGGCCGATATCCTGAAGCATGTGCAGCGCTATGACGAGGCCATGGCCGAATATGACCTGGCACAGAACGTGGCTCCTCATCCTTTTATGGCAGTGTATTGCATTTTTGGGTAATCCAAGGCTGGGAATGCCAAAAAGGCACGTGCTCGGCTGCAAGCAGCAGGCAAAGAGATCAACATGAAGGCGATAGAAACTGAGGTCACGTTGATCCACAAAGAGAGAACGTTAGCGCCACTGAGATCATCGGTGCTCTTTCAGCCTCTCTGCCTCTTGATGCAAGAGATGCAGGAATGGAGTGGGAAGCCAAGTCAGTTGAAAGAGTTCTTATCCACTCGTTTTCCTGATGAGTTGAAGACATGGTATCGGTCACCCTCAAAGTTTGTTGAGGAAGTCAAGAAGATCACCCCTGCACTCCAGGAAGAAGGAATCACCGTTGACATTGCTCCTAAAACTGAGCTTATCACACTGACCGCCAAGACTGAATAGAGATGGATGTGGCCCTAGCAGCTCTCTATCCAAGAACTGCTAGGGTTTGCCTTCAGAAAAGGCACGACCTCTGGAGGTCATGTTTTGGGAAGGGAGGAATGGGTGTGGGCTTCACCACTCCTCCTTCACATCATGCGCCCTTAGATCGTGATCCCCAAGATCTCCGCTAGGTCGCGTGTCAACCTTTCTAGGTCCTGAACAACTTCGGGTGACATCAGATGACTCACGTCCAGCACACAATATCTCTCATTCATAGGCACAGCGTAAGCATGTGAGAAGCTGTGCTGAAACGATGCCTTTTGTCGCGGGGCGTGAGTGGAGAGGCAGACGTGATACCACATCCAATTGATCCCTGATCGGTAATCATCTCACTCTTTTTGCTCAGAAAAAGAAGAGAAGGGTCCTGAGAAAAAGCTCAACTTTTTATGCCAAAATCGGTGGTTTCCTGTGACAAACAGCAGAGGATCGCTGGAATGATGCTATGCGCAGCAATCCTCTGCACTCAGATGGCGACTGACTCATCAAAGGTGAACACCATCGGGGTGTGGTATGTATCAGGAGTTCCTGGATTTTATCAGCGGAAGCCACGAAGGTCACCAAGCGGTCGGCTGTATGTTGCGCATCAGACCGACAGCAGGGTGTTTCTAACGCCTGCGTACCTGTCGAGCAGGCGGCGTAAAGACGCCACGTGCGTCTCGTCATACGCCAACTTCTGACGCTTCTCGAGGTCCTGCGGCTTTGAAAACCAGTAGCCGGAGATATCCTTGAGCGCTGGATCGCTGGCGAGCGCCACGATATTCGTCGCGGACTGCGCAGGCGTGATCCCAAAGAGGTGAAACATCATGCCGAAGATCGCCCTGGCAAAACCGGGCTGCGCACGAATGATGCCGGTATCGCGGACCAGACCAGCGACAGCGCCATTAATGGCCGGTCCGCTCGGATGTTCGTCCGCATACATCTGTTCATAAAGTCGGCACGCTGACTGATTCTGCGCGATCGCGCGTATGGTGCTGAAGTTCTTTTCGAGCGAGGGGTCGTCCTCGAACAACTGCGGCTTCTTCGGTGCGTTCGCGCTGACGAAGACCACGCGGCCATCCTCGGACTTTGAGAGTTCCAGCGTCAATGCCTCGGTGAGGAGATAGCGGCCCAGGAACTGCGTCGCCCAATTTTCTTCCAGGCCATCGGCGCTCACCCTCCTTTTGGTGGCGACTGTGCCCATCGAGTGAACCAGAGCATCCAGCCGCCCGCCTAGCTGTGGCCTGAGGGTGCGGACAAACTGCTCGATGCTGCTGAACAGCATCACGTCCAGTTGCAGAAATGCGATCCCCGCCGGGCAGTGGGGCCGAAGCCGCACCACGGCGGCCGCGCCCTTTTCGGCGTTCCGGCCCGCGATCCAAACCTTGTAGCCCTTCTTGCCGAGAGCTTCAGCGACGGCCAGACCGACACCGCTGTTGCCACCTGTCACCACTGCAGTCCGCAGCATGCCTTTCCCCTCACTCATGCTGAGATCCTCCTTGATTGAATGCCGCAAGAAAATGCGCACATCTCGCGTGATGTCGTCAAACTGAATGAAGCCGCTGCGGCGGTGAAGACAGTGGGAGGGCCAAACTGATAGACATGGATGCTACGCATGAAAAATGCTCCTCAGGTGAAATGATAGTGCTTCAAATTGTTTTCTCGCTTCAACCGGATCGTTGATCCCAATCAGATCCATGGTCCAGCCTCGCGGAGAGGAAAAACCAGATGTCATGCAATCCTCTTTTTCTCGCATGAACAGACAGACCGATCATTCGTTCGGTATGGAACAAAAAATTTAGCGGGCTATCGCATCCCAGCACGCTTTCGCAATCTCAGCCAGCGTCGCATCATCCAGACGCACCTGACCAGCATGGACTTGCTTCGCCAGCTTGAGCGCCATGCCATAGGTCAATTCGCTGATGATCACCAGGGGCAGATCCTTGATCAACTCCTGGGCGCGCAGGTCCACGATCAAACGATTGAGTGTTTGCTCCTCTCCAAGAGCATCGTTGCATGCCTCCTCCGTATGGATGGGCACGCTTTCATATTGCTCCAAAAACACCAGTTCCTGCCGGTGTGCGAGCCCATAACGAAACATCGAAAGCCAGAGCGTTTGAAAGCGCTTTGCCAGCGGTTGTGAAGGGTCGTCGGCCCCCACAATGGCGCTGATCATCTCCTGCATGATGCGCTGATAGAGGGTCTGGAGCAGATCCTCTTTACTCTCAAAGTGATGGTAAATGCCTCCCGCACTGACTCTGGCGTGCCTGGAAATCAGCGACATCGGCGTATGTTGTAGTCCCTGCTCTGCGATCAGTTTCAACGCCGCCTCTAAGATGGCTTCGCGCTTTTCTCCCTTTGGGATAGTGCCTTCCTCGAACACACAATACTCCCTTCCCACACAAACGGCAAACCGTGACGCGGATGAAGAACCAGGGTGAGTGTTTCTTTTCTCACCACTGGGATACCGAATGACTATTCTGTTTATACCATATTCTTCTGCTATTTGCAAGGGGGAGTGAGTGACGCAGGTGAGCCTGCTTTCACAAGCATGAACAGCAACAAGTCTGGTCAGAAAAAGTTGAGCCGTCTCATCAAATGAGCGTTTTCTGACACTCATGATGCTGCTTTTCTGGTATGGAGAGAGACCGGAGGCTTGTGGAGAGGAAGAATTCTTGAACAGTCTCAAAAAACGTACCACAATCAAAATGTCATTTTCTGCGAGATGAGATGAGTCTGTGACACTCACCGCAGAGGTTCTATGAACATCAGCGCAGTGTGCATATCTCATCTCTTGCATTCCTCAAAGCTCGCTTGTTTTTCTGAAAGCGCTTCGAACATCGCTTGTTTGGTTAGGGTTTGCCTTCAGAAAAGGCACGACCTCTGGAGGCCATGGTATGGGAAGGGAGGAATAGGTGTGGGCTTCACCACTCTTCCTTCCCATCATACGCTCCTGATCGTGATCCCCAAGATCTCTGCCAAGTCGCGCGTCAGTCGTTCTAGGTCCCTAGCAACTTCAGGTCGCATCAGATGACTAAATTTACAACATACCATATCTATCATTCATAGGCCCGTCATATACATATGAGAAGCGCATGTGGAATGCTGTGCTGAAACAATGCTCTTGCCATAGGTGGTAAGTAAGGCGAAGAGCGGGTCTCCCGCTCCTTTGGTGAATGATGAGCTTATTGGGTGATTGCCCTTTTTCGCAATCTGCTCCCAGAGCCGTACAGATCTTTTCCTGATCTTGTTATTGCAGACCTTATCACCAAAGTGGCGGGAGACCCCGTTTATGGGTCAATGACTGGCCGGATTATCCCTGCTGGGAAAGAGGCTCTACGAGGAACGTGAACTCGCCTGAGCAGGGTGGTTCAAGCCGTTGTCCCTACAAATTATCCCGGTCATCCTCACCCTCACGCATCGAACAGTAGGGAATGCTCATGCAACTCGTTGAGCCACATCGAATATTTTCTCTAAATAGTAGATATCCTTGTCTTTTCTCTTCAAATACAATACACTTGCAGTAGCAAGTGTATTGTAGGTAATAAAGAGGTAGGCATGATTTCTCATGCTCTAGGGCAGTGACACGCCGCCTGCCTGAGAAAGAGAGGTGCTCTCCTCCCAACCCTCGATCCACCTTTCCCCGGACACTCAGCGCCTGATCATCGGCCTTCGTAAACCGTGCATCTGTATGCAATGTCTTGAAGCAATCGGCTCCCCATCCTCAAAGGGAGCGGGAGCAGCCATCGCTGAAAGGAGCCGTGTGGACATGTCGCAAGAAGAGATGAAGAAGCTCACAGCAAAGGAAATGATGGTGCAAGAAACGGCAGGCGTCTTAGGGAGGCATTCCCAGGTGTCGGATGCCGTCAGGAGCATGGGAATGGCAGCCCCCCTGTCGTCCCAGCTATCGTTCCAGGCTACATCTTACCCTGTTGGCAGATTTCCCTCGGGTGTAGCCGTGGGCGATTTCACGAACGATGGGAACCTGGATATCATTGTTGTTAATGCTCTTGATAACACGGTCTCGGTCTTGCTGAACAATGGGGATGGCACCTTCCAAGAACCCCCACTGACCTATAACGTTGGCGCAAATCCTGCGGGCGTGGCCGTGGGCGATTTCGCGAACAATGGCTACCTGGATTTCGTCACTGCTAACCAAGAAGATAACACAGTCTCGTTCTTGCTTCGGCCAGTAGTGCCATGGGCACTGAGCGCTTCCGTTGGCACACGGCCCTCGGGTGTAGCCGTGGGAGATTTTGCGAACAATGGCTACCTGGGTATCGTCACTGCTAACCAAGATAGCACGGTCTCGGTCTTGCTGACCCCCTTCGGACCCGAATATTCCTATAATGTTGGCCAGGGTCCTATCGCAGTAGCCGTGGGCGATTTCACGAACGATGGGAACCTGGATATCGTCACTGTTAATGCTCTTGATAGCACGGTCTCGGTCTTGCTGAACAATGGGGATGGTACTTTCAAACAGCACCAGGACTATGACGTTGGCGCATTTCCCTGGGGTGTAGCCGTGGGCGATTTCAATGGGGATGGCTACCTGGGTATCGTTACTGCCAACAACGATGACCACACGGTCTCGATCCTACTGAACAATGGAGATGGCACCTTCCAAGAACCCCCACTGACATTTCCCGTTGGGCAGGGTCCTATCGCCGTCGCTGTAGGCGATTTTACAAACGATGGGAACCTGGATATCGTCACTGCCAATTATAACGCCAACACGGTTTCGGTGTTGCTGGGCAATGGGGATGGTACCTTCCAAGAACCCCCACTAACCTTTCCCGTTGGCTCCGGTCCCTGGGCCTGGAGTGTAGCGGTGGGCGATTTCAATCACGATGGCTACCTGGATATCGTCACGGCTGACAGCGATGGCAACACGGTTACTGTCCTGCTACAACAACCGCCATCACCGCAATCGCCATCACTGACTGTGCAGGTAAACACGATCTATCCCACAGCGCAATCTCCCTTTAGCGGGGCCGTGGCCACGATTAGCGGAGTCGGCAGTGCCAACGATACGACGGCGAGTATCGACTGGGGGGATGGTACTCCCGCGACCTCGGGGTCGGTGAGTGCTAATCCCGATGGCACGTTGACGGTGAGTGGGACCCATACCTACACCACTTCAGGCCCCTTCACCCTGACTGTCATTGCAGACGAGGGAACAACACTCAGTGGTCAGGGGACTGGACAGGCAATCGTACAACCACCACTACCACCACCAGTTGTGCGGGTAAACACGATCCACGCCACAGCGTTCTTTCCCTTTACCGGGGCCGTGGCCACGATTAATGGGAACTACTCCTACGTGAGGATAGACTGGGGGGATGGGTCTGACCCTACCACTGGAGCCGTGAGTGCCAATCCTAATGGCACCTTGACGGTGACCGATACCCATAGCTATGATCCCGGCACTTATACGCTCACGGTGAGCGCAACTGATTCGCTAGGAGAAAACAGTTTTCAGGGAACTGGTACAGCGATTGTAATACTGCCTGTACAGGCAAATACGATCCATGCCACAGCGCAAGAGCCCTTTGGCGGGGCCGTGGCTATCATTAGTGGACTCTTCGACTTTGATACGACGGCGAGTATCGAGTGGGGAGATGGCACTGCCACGACCTCGGGGTCGGTGAGCGCCAATCCTGATGGCACATTGACGGTGAGTGGAACCCATACCTACACCACTCCAGGAACCTTTCCCCTGAACGTCAGTGTGACATCGGGAATAGTCAGTGGTCAGCAGACTGGCCAGGCGATGGTGTCATCGGGACTGGCTGTGCAGGTGAATACGATCTATTCCACAGAGCAAGTGGACTTTCTCGGGGCCGTGGCCACGATTAGCGGAGCCTCCAGCGGCCCCCTCTTTGTGACGATCGACTGGGGGGATGGCACTAGTGGCCAACCCAACGTCTTTAGTGAAAACCCTGGTGGCACATTGTCGGTGATTGCGGAGCATACTTACCTCACTCGAGGGACGTTCGTGCTCACCGTGAGCGTTATTGATGAAGGAGGCGGAGGAAACACTGTCCAGGGGACTGGACAGGCCATTGTGCAACCGGGATTGGAAGTGCAGGTCAACACGATCCAGGCCACAGCGTATGTGCCCTTTAGCGGGGCCGTGGCCATGATGAGCGGAGCCAGCAGCGCCAGCGATACGACGGCGTGGATCGGCTGGGGCGATGGTCTTTTTACCTCGGGGACGGTGAGTGCCAATACTGACGGTACCTTGACGGCAAGTGGGACGCATACCTACACCACTGCAGGGACCTACACCCTGACCGTCAGTGCGGATGAGGGAACACTCCATGCTCAGGGGACTGGTCAGGCCATTGTGCAATCAGCACCAGGCGTACAAGTCGTGCATGTGAACACGATCCAGGCCACAGCACACGTGCCCTTTCACGGAACGGTGGCCACGATTAGTGGAGCCCGCCGCGCCAGCGATACGAGGGTGATGATCAACTGGGGCGATGGCACTGCCGCGACTCCTGGAACCGTGATAGCCAATCACACCGGCACCTTGAGGGTAAGTGGGAGCCACATCTACAGCCGAGGTGGCACCTTCCTCGTCACTATCAAGGTGAAGGAAGGCGCACATACTGTCACTGGGAAGGGTCGAGCCATCGTCAAGGCGGCTCGCCTGCATGCCCGGGCCTTTGGGGTGCAAAGCCTCACGCCACCGCAAAGCCCCTTTGGCGATGTCTCGATCCCCTCCACAGGAGGCACGCACACGGTGACGGTGCCTTCGGTGCGGCTCCCCGGGAACGGCCTCAGTGTGCGAACCATCACCAATAGAGTCTCCGGTGCCCTGACGACAGCGCCTCCCCTTGCCAGTGCCTCCTCCGAGATCGGTGATCTGCATGGCTTTGGCATTGCCGCCTCGGGCATCACGGCTACGGCTCATGGCGACATGTCTTGGCCCAGTGGGGAACACAAACTGCGGGGGACAACGACCTTCGCGACGTTGACCATTGGCAGCATGACCTTCCCGGCCCACTTTGCGCCGCAAGCCAATCGGGTGATCCCCTTTGCAGACGGTTCGGGTACGGTTACGCTCAATGAGCAGACGGTAACCCGGCGAGGCAACCGGCTCTTGGTCGTGGTCAACGCGCTGCATCTCCGGATCACCACAGGCCCTCAAGTGGGCACGGACATCGTGGTCGGGCATGCGGAAGCGGGTATCACGCTCTCCTAATCTGTAGCGGCTGCTCTCTGAGGAAGCCCCTCCCTTCCTGAGAGGAGCTTCCTCAGGGAGAGCCGCTCTTAATGTCAAGATTTACACTCTTTGCACGATCATTTACAAAACGTTGATGGAAAAAGTAAGATGGGGAGCAGCTTCTCAAGCAGTCAATGGCTGATCTGCTCACTCTTCGCGCCGATTGATCACTCGTCGGATCTTCCCACGGGATGCACAACGAGGTGACAGCAAGCAGGCAATACATTGATGGAAGAGGGGTTAAAAGCAGACAAAGCTTCTTCGCCCTCATGACGTGCTCAGAGGGAAGATACACCTCGTTGAAATTGTCTCTTTGTAAGCCATTTCCTGTAAGAAGCTGTGTGAAAAGGCTTTAGGAGCTGTTTTGAGCCAAACGCCTAAGCATGATCCGGATCATGGCGAGATAGATCCAGGCTTCCTCACTGCTGGGAAGCATTTCATAGTCCTTGCCCAGCCTGCGCCAGGTGGAGAGCCAGGCAAACGTTCGCTCCACAATCCATCGCCATTTGAGCACGTGGAAGCCACTGGGGCGGATCTGTTCCTTCTCAATGATCGCATCCTTTGGAGCCCAGGTGCCGCGCTGGCCGCTCCAGGGATGCTCAACCACCTCCACCTCCCAGCCGAGCATCTCTTTGACCCATTCGATGAAGCCCCCTTTCTTGTAGGCGCTGTCAACCCAGATCAGCTTGAGCCGAGGAAAGCAGCCTTTGAGCGGCTTCAAGAGGGGCTTCCCACCCTCATGATCTTGGAGACCAGCCTCATGCACCAGCACATGGAGGATCAGGCCCAGGGTATCGACGAGCAGATGCCGCTTGCGCCCTTTCACTTTCTTTCCGCCGTCATACCCGCGAACCCCCCTTTTTGACTGGTTTTCACCGATTGGCTATCGATGATTGCCGCACTGGGTGTTGGCTCACGACCCTGCCTGACCCGGACCTGTTCACGCAAGGTGGTATGCATGCGTTGCCACGTTCCATCCTTGCGCCAGATGCGGAAATAGCTCCAGACGGTGGACCACGCAGGGAAGTCATGCGGCAACGCTCTCCATTGGCATCCCGTGCGATCCACGTAGAAGATCGCGTTGAGCACCTCGCGCATGTCTGTGGTTCGCGGGCGCCCACCCTCTTTGGCTGATGGGATCAACGGTTCCAGGATGGCCCACTCCCGGTCAGTCAGGTCGCTGGGGTAACATCGGGATGACCGTCCGCAAGTCGTCTTCGGGGAGAATGGCTGTTTCCTCCGCTCTCGCCTTGTAATCCTGTCTTCTTGAGCAGATGGGGTCTCAGGAGATGAGACGGAACCGGAATGGGTCTTGACGTCGGTACTGTGCTGCCTCCAGCCCTGTCGGTTCAGCAGGCGATAGATCGTGCTGTCATCGACCAGGTGTCCCACGTGCTCCTCAAAGGCGTGGTGGATCTCGGCCACGGTCACGTTCTCTCCTTGGGCTGCACAGGCCACGAAAGGCTGGAGGAAGGCGTGTTCTTGTTCCAACGTAAGGTATTGACGACGCCGTCCACCTTTCCCAGGTGTCTCGATGGCCGCCACTCCCTCCCGCTTGTAGGCGGCAATGACCCGGTGGACGGTTGAGACTGACACTCCCACCGTTTTTGCAATGTCCTCAGCTTTTCGCGGAGCGGTTAACGCTTGATAAATGATCTCCCATAACTTTCGCCGCCAAGGACGCGATTCTCTTTGCATTCGGGCGTACACTGCGCCCTCGGACAGATGCGTGGCCGCATGGGTGACTCGATTTCCCATCAGCTTGCTCCCTTTCTTTTGTCTTCCTCCTTTCTAGAATACTACGCAGATTGCGAGTCGGCTTGGTATCTTTGCATACAGTTTCTAAGGAATTCCCCGACCAGCATCTTACAGTCGTGGTGCAAGAAGGCGAAAACGATAACGACTAAGCGAAAGCATGCAGTTACGAAGATCTGATCCCGGTTTCTCAGGAGATGTATCTCCTGAGAAACCGGGATCAGATCTTCCCTCACTACTGATGAAGAAAGATCCATGAAGATAACGGAAGGGGTATTCATTGAAGAAGGAGAGATGAGCATAAGTTCAAACACCACCTCTTCCCTATCATGCACTTCTAGATCGTGATCCCCAAGATCTCCGCTAGGTCGTATGTCAGTCTTTCTAGGTCCCTAGCAACTTCGGGTCGCATCAGATGACTAAAATCCAAGCACACCATACCCATGTGAAAGCGTTTTACCTGTGTGAAACGTGATTTTGCAGACTATTAGGATATTGAGTACGCTCTCTGCAAACGTGCATACGTAGTGGTGGAAGCACAAGACAAGCGATTCACTTTCGCTTGCCCCTTCTCACTGGGCTATTTACTGTACATCCCCTCACTTCCTTACGACAAACCTCTCCCTTCTCGATCATACATGAGATTGAATGGCTGGTTCAATTGCACATGCCTCTGGTGGTTCTGGTTCCTTCAAAAAGGCGAATTGGAACGCTCCAACGACTCTAGCAGTTCATTGATGATATCGGGGTTGCAGGGTTTTAACGCTTCCATCTCTTTGAAGTCAAAGAGCAATGCCACTCTATCTCTTCCCACAGGTATTATTGTATATTCCTTTCTCTCTTGCGTTTACATAGGCACAAGCATCAAAAAGTGTTTTTATAGAGGGAGATCATGCAACAGAAACGCTCTTTTGGGAAACGGCGTTCGTTTATTGTGGCGCTTTGTGTGTGTGTGCTGGGGTTAGGTGGAATCGGATATCTTCTGTATCTGGGCTACCAGGCTCCATGGACCGGGTTTTCGGTTCCTGCTTGCTCCGCCAATCAACCGTGTTCATCCAACAAAACATTGTGGGACTGGCTGCAACTTCTTGTGGTTCCACTTGCCTTAGCTGGCGCTGGCTTTTGGTTCTCACAAGTGCAGAAAAAAAACGAAGTGGAGATTGCGCAAAAGCAAAAAGAACATGATCTACAGATTGCACAAAAGCAAAAAGAAGCTGAACAAGAGAATACAGAGGAGCGCTATCGCAATGACCAGGCAATTGCCTGGGACAAACAAAGAGAAGATTTACTGCAAAACTATCTGGATCGTATGTCCGAATTACTATTGCAAGAAAACTTACGAACATCTCAACCAGATGCGGAAGTTCGCACCGTGGCACGAGTCAGAACGCTCACGGTGTTAGGTCAGCTTGATACGCCTCGCATCAATCATGTCCTCTCCTTCCTACGGGAAGCAAAGTTGGTTTCAGCCCAATCTGGCGAAAGTATCGTTTCTTTGAGCCAAGCGGATATGCAAAGCGCCAATTTGCAAGGAATTATAGCTCATGGAATAGACTTTAGCCAAACGAATTTTCGCAATGCCAATCTCAGCGATGCCAACTTCTTCAGAGCTAATCTCAATCAAGTCGATTTTCGCGACGCAGACCTTCGCAATGCTAACCTCAGCAAAGCAGACCTTCGCAATGCTAACCTCAGCAAAGCAGATCTTCGCGACGCAGACCTCAGCAGAGCCACCCTTCGCAATGCTAGCCTCAGCAACGCTAACCTCTTCGGAGCCAACCTCAACAACGTTGCTCTCAGCGATGCCATCCTCCGTTATGCGAACTTTCGCAATGCCGACCTCTTTAAAGCCAACCTCAGCGAAGCAGACCTTCGCGATGCTAGCCTCAGCGAAGCTAATCTCAGCAATGCCATCCTCAGTAAAGTGGATCTCAGTAATGCTGACCTCAGCGAAGCCAATCTCAGTGGAACTATTCTTAGCAATGCCAATCTCAGCAATACTAGCCTTTTCAGAGCCAACCTCAATGGAGCCGATCTTACCAGTACTGACTTCAGTGATTCCGATCTCAGTGATTCCGATCTCAACGGAGCGAGTATTCAACGAGCATTAAATATCACAGAGGAACAACTCAAGAAAGTAAAAATACGTTAAAACACTATCCCTTTTGCCCCTTGGGTAGATTGATGTTCCAGTGGCTTCGATCCGGTTGAGGAGGCTGAAAGTATTGCTTGCGAAGGAAAATATTTCTGTCAATAAGGAAGAGGCGTATAGGTGGCACAAAGCCATGCGCCTCTTCCTTGTTGACCCTTCCTAGATCGTAATCCCTAACACCTCCGCCAGATCGCATGTCAGTCGTTCTAGGTCCCTAGCAACTTCGGGCGACATCAGATGACGAAAATCACAGCACACCATACCCATGTGAAGACGCCATACCTGTGTGAAACGCAAATTCGTACATTCTCAGGATAGTGTCAGAGTTGGTTCAGCTTCAGCCATCACTTGTCGCTCCATATCCACCTTGCGAGGCCCACAATAGAGGCACGACCAGCGATCACAGCGCACGCCTCACCTCACCCGTTTCCCGATGGAGAAACCGATGGCGCAGCGCCTAGGCATCAGGACACACATAGAGCGTATCGATCCCATCCTCCAAATGCCAGTCCACCCGCTCCTCGACGGTCGGGGTATACACACAGCCTCATCGCATCGTCGTTTCCAACTCCTCTCACAACCACATAATATTGATAAAGTGTTATATACTTGTGTTTATCAAACTTCTCAATGAAGAACTTGAATGCGGCTCCATAGCCTGCCAGAAACTGGTCATTATTCACCCAGCCAGCAGGGACCACCTCCCGCTGCAAGAGCGGCAACACCACATGTCCGCCACCAAAGACGAGGGAACCAACCCGAAAAAACATATCAAAGAGGGCAAGTCCCTGCGCGTGGACCACGAGCCGAAGCACTGGTAGTCCGACCAGGAGGACCATAAAGAGCACCTAGCAGAGCACCGCCCATCGCCATGACACCTTGAGCGGGAGCACCGTGCACTCACGGCCTCCGAGATGACCAGCCAGACCTTGCTACTGATCACTGAAGGGCTGGCGCACCTCGCTCCAGGCTTTTTGCCTACGTAGAGGATGGGCGTGTGAGCCGAAGGAGGCAGTCCAGCCTGGGAGCAGCTCCCTGTACTGCTCGTCGCCAATGACCCCAACTTGAAAAATGTTTGTCTACACAGCTTGCCAGAGGCCGATTCGGCACAGGAGCTTGCCCAACTCTGTTGTATGGATAGAGGCTAGGGAACCACCTCTAACCCCGCATCTTCCGAGATAGCTTGTGTGAGTCGGGAAAGATCGGACTCGCCTCTGCCCTTTGCCACACTGCTGAGCAAGCGATTCTGGACAAGATGTGCGAGTGGGAGGGGCGCATAGACCTGACTGGCGTTATCCAGGAAAAAATTGATATCTTTTAAGCCCCATTGCAACTGAAAGCCGGGAGGGGTAAATCGCTGCTCGGCGATCAATGGACCATAGGTCTGATAGATCGGGCAAGCAAAGAGTGTCTGCGTAAACAGAGACATCACGGCTGAGCGATCCATGCCGTTTTTCTCAACCAGAGTGAGCGCTTCGCCCATCGCCTCAATAGCCGAGATGATCATGAAGTTTCCGCAGAGCTTAATCACATTGGCCTGCTTCGGCTGCTCACCGAAGTCGAAAGGCTGCCCGAGAGCCTGGAGCACAGGTTGAGTACGCTCTTTCGCGATGGAAGATCCCGCGACGCAGATCTTGAGCTGCGCAGCGGCAGCTGACTGGGGGCGACCAAAGACAGGCGCTGCAATATAAGAACTACCACGCTGCTTGTGCAGTTCCGCCAGTTTGTAAGCGAGATCCGGGGAGACCGTGCTCATCGAGATGTGGATACCTCCTGATCCAAGACGCTCTAAAAGGCCCTGCGCACCCAACGTCACGTCTTCCAGTGCTGCGTCATTGCTCACCATCGTCACCACCATTCCATCCACCTCGACGACCTCAGCCGGGCTCGATACTGCAATAGCGCCAACATCGACCAGCGCACTAGCACGGCTTTCGCTGCGATTATAGACCTTCACATGGTATCCGGCCTTCAACAAGTTCCGCACCATAGGCTGCCCCATGCTTCCAAGTCCGATAAACCCAACAGATTGACTCATGGCTCGTATCTCCTTTTGCTTACAGGATATTCGTAAATGTGATCATCCGATGGAGAGTTTGCCAGAGCCTGAATGAATGAACAAGAACTGTATCTAGACTAGTATAAAAACTGCTACCTATTCTTCCTCTACTTGAGTGGGGCATCTTGCATTTGGGCACGTGTTACAGCAACAAAGGCAGATGAGTTAGCCTGTTGGTCTTTCCTCCTTTGGAACACTCAATTCATCAGCCTGTACCGAGTTGACAAGCCAGATCAGCTTCTGAAGAGTATCGGCTTGAGGCAACGGCGTATAGAGAAACATTTTCAGGTTAGGGTCATCCGTGATCTGCAGATTCGTTGCACGTAATAGGAGAGTGCCAACCAACGGATGGTTCATCTCCTTATGTCCAATGTGTGATTCTTCTACTTCATGCTGTTGCCACCACTCACGAAACTCAGGGCTCACTTGCATCAGGCGATCACGCCGTTCAATAAACCAGGCTTCATTGAGACTCCGCCCGCCACTGGTTCGAAAAAGGGCAAGTATCTTGCGAGCCCAACATATCCAATCAGGATAGAGCTGACGCTGATCAGGTCGTGTGAACATGATCCAGACCAAATTTCGTTCCCAATCCGACAACGCACTATAATCAGCAAAAACCAAAGATGCGGCACGATTCCAGCCAACAACATCCAGCCGTTCGTTTACGACAAAAGCGGGATACGGAAGGAGCGCATCAAGTACACTTTGCACTTCTTCACTAATGTATGGAATGTGCTTCTGTGTTGGCAAGGGCAGTTGTTCACGAGCTAACACATAGAGATACGTTCGCTCTTCAGATGTCAATTGGAGGGCTTGAGCCAAATTTTCGAGTACCTGCGCGGAAACCTGAATTTCCTGACCTTGTTCCAACTTCATATACCAGGTGAGACTTACCCCAGCGACTTGTGCGAGCTCCTCACGTCGGAGTCCGGGTGTACGCCGCCGCTTTGTTCCCTCAGGCAAAGAAAACTGGGAAGGTTTGAGACACTCACGATGTGTACGCAGAAAATGGGCAAGTTCGGCTCGGCGTTGCTTATTACTCATGGACCTGCTCCATGGAAGGTAGTAGATTTTAGACTACTCTTTCTTCGGGGATGGCTCAATGCTTTTCCCCATGTCATACTCTCTCTGGTTGCGAAACAAACGAATCCAATCATGGTACACATGTACACATCGATGGAAGTAGCACCCGCTATTGTACCACCAATCAGAGAGCAAAATAAAACACACTTGCTCTTCCATAGCAGGCCCTTTGGCCAAACACATTGAAGGAGAGAGACATGTATCACGTCGCCGTTTACTTCGATATCAAACCCGAACATCGGGATGACTTCATAGCCACTGCACTTGAGGATGGTCGCAATTCTGGTGCTAACGAGCCGGGCACCCGGCGTTTCGAACTCATCGTCGATGAGTCAAACCCCAATCGCTTCTATCTCAATGAGGGCTACGATGATCTTGATGCATTTCATACGCATGCCAATGGGCAATACTTCAAGCGGTTCTTTGAAGCCATTAAGGACTATGCCGATGGTCCCACCTGGCTCATAAAAGGAACTCGTATCGAAGGCTAGAGCATGCGACGCGCGAAGAAGACCCTTTTCTCGTCGCTTAGAGCACTGGGTATGGTTTTTCTTCGCCAAACAACTCTTGTACCAGCATTTGAAGATTGCATTACGAAACATGCTCTAGGAGGAAGAAATGGATACATTCGAGCAAAATCCCGGGATAAAGAGCGCAGATCACATCGCATTGCGCGTCGCCGACTATGACCAGTCTGTGCGGTTTTATACTGGAACACTCGGTTTTGAGCTGGAAACAGAATGGACACTCGGCGAAGCTGCACCAGGGCTCCGTTTCGCTTATGTTCGCCTGGGTTCGTTCAAAATTGAGATCATCGGCGATGGACAACTCACCCCTGCGCCAGCCACAGTTGATATTCCCGATCATCTGAGCCGCAGTGGCTTTATTCACTTGTGTCTACGCGTTGAGAACCTCAACGACACACTGGCAGAACTGCGCCGCCGAGGGGTCGAGGTCTTCGTGGAACCATTCGATGTTGAGCCGATCAGCCAGCACCTCGCACTAATCAAAGACAACAGTGGCAATGTGATCGAACTTGCCCAAGCCTTTGCTTCTTGATCTGACGGGAATCATTAACGTTCCATGATCCTTAAGACAGCAGAAACGGTGCGTTCCACCATTACTTAGGCACGAAAGATATAGATTTGGGAATTATCCGGATAATTCCCAAATCTACAAGCAGTGGACGAAACTGGTCCATTCCGAGCGAAGAAAGAGAAACATCTCTCAGCTGAAGGCCGGTCCCGCTCCCGTCAGGGAATCATCGCGATCTGGCACTAGCTCTCATCTCACTGAGAAAGACAGCTATGAATACGTATCCACAACGACCTCATGTGTATGCCCGCATGAAACGCACTGTTCTTGTCGAAGATGATCAGATGCTTGGCAATCTCCTCCTGGAGATCCTCCAAGAGGAAGAGATCTATCAGGTTTCCTATGTCCTCAATGCGGAGGAAGCGCTCAGCTTGCTGCAAACAGAGACGCCCGAACTCGTCCTTATGGACATCAACTTCCTGGAATGAATGGCCTGGAACTCGTCGACTGGTTGAGGAAGCAAGAAGCGTATGCGCACATCCCCATTCTTCTGATGAGTGCGAATATGCCCTAGGAAGCTCAGAGCAGAGATCGTCTCAGAACCGTTATCCGAAACTTACCCAAAGATGGACAAACCATATCTGGCGTTCGGTTCCTGCTTCAACGAACAACCTGCCTGGATCTACCAGGTCTTACAGGATCTCCACAGGCGTACATTCCGGTGTAACTCACCGTACAAGGAGCAATTCTCGCAGAAACGAGGGACGAACGCAAGAGCAACAGATGTCAACGGAAAGAGAGACTTGTCCACTCTTCAAGAAACTTGTTTTAACCCTCCAGAAACCCTTTGATATGGAAACGTTTCTCCAGGTGATCGCAGGTCTGCTGACCCCACAAATGCATAATGGCGCCGTTTCATTATTGGCAGAGTTTTATAGTGAGCTTCCCTCCATCGAGACGTCGATAGGCGCTGATCTTGGCTTGACGTCCTTTGTGGTCCTCTCTGATGGTGAGGTGGTAGGCAATCCCAGGTTCTTCCACAAGGATGAGAAGAAGTTGGCGAAAGCCCAACGCCGTCATGCTAGGAAGCACAAAGGCTCGAAGAACCGAGACAAGGCTCGTCTCAAGGTGGCTCGCATTCACGCCCGTATCGCTGATCGCCGCCGTGACGCGCCAGCACAAGCTCTCGACCCGACTCATACGCGAGAACCCGCGTCGTGTGTGTTGAGTCGTTGGCCGTCAAGAACATGGTCAAAAATGGCAAGCTCAGTCAAGCCATCAGCGATGTCGGATGGTCTGAATTTGTGGCGCAACTCGACTACAAAGCGCACTGGTATGGTCGAACCCTGGTCAAGATTGACAAGTGGTACCCATCGAGTAAACGCTGTTTCGACTGTGGCCATGTGCTTGACTCCTTACCACTTGAGATTCGGTCTTGGACCTGCCCTGCATGTGGCGTCCATCATGATCGAGATGTGAATGCGGCAAAAAACATGGTGGCGGCTGGGCAAGCCGTCCTGGCCTGTGGAGAGTCCGTAAGACCCGGTGCGGTGAAAACCAAGCTGGGCAAGACTCCGCGAAGCAGGAAACCCTCGAAGTGATTCGAGGAATCCCACGGCTAAAGCCGTGGGAAGGATGTCAATCTTAACCTATGGCCAGCAGGATAATTCCCGCCAGAATCACGGTGACGCTTTCGCAAATCCTTTTTGAGGATCTCAAGGAGGTTGAACACCTTCAACCTGACCTCATTTTGTTGGATCTCCCCATTGGGAAGCGTCAAACAGAATGGGACTTCTTGCAGAAGCTCAAACTCCATCGCCCTACCATGCATATTCCTCTCATCCTTTGTACTGCTGCGCTCAACGAGGTTCAGGAACAGGAAACGGTTTTAATGCAAAAGGGGATTCTTGTTTTTACAAGCCTTTTGATATTGATGAACTGCTTACCTTCGTCTCACAACGTCTGAGCCAGCCACAGATGAACAGCTGATAATCACTTAGTGGTGCCTCCACCCAAAGGGTCCATGCTGCATGAACGTTTCTCTTCGCTTCGCACAGCATATGCAGGAAGAGCTACACCACACTTGTCAAGGGGCGCGTCCATGCCAGCACGGACCCTACAATTTACGAAATCTGATAGGTCGTGATTGCGGTTGGCGATGTAAGGCATGAGAGGTAATAGTGAGATTTTGCGATACTTGTATTCATATGGTAGTGGGGATCTGCTCTGGTCGTCAGTAATGGTTCTGCAAGAAGGATCTTCCCTGTAGGATAGGTCCAGATATGTACCTCTCCGCTCTCATCGAGCGAAGCGAGGGCGTTATAGGTGAGCCAGGTGACTGTGTTGACTTGGTGTGTATGTCCCAGGTAAAGCGCAAAGGATGTGTTAGTAGTAAACTGATAGACTTGTATAGACTGATCGAGGCTGGAAGAGACAATACCGCTCATCCCAACATTGTAGCGCTGTGATCGCCTTCGTATGCTCATATTGAGTGACTATGTCATCATCTGCCCACACCTGTACGAGACCATTCTGGAAGCCAATCCCTATGTAAAGATGATCGTAGAAAGCGGTATCTACTGGTTGCTGGACAATCAGAGCCGTGATTGGCATGAGGGTTGGATACGTACGTTCAGGGGTGGGGTGAGTAGCGTCGGAGATGTTTGAAATATCATACAGGTAAACAGTGTTGTCGTTGCAGGCCACAGCAAGCATATTGCCCCATAAACACAACGCAACAACTGGTGCAGGAGCATGAAGTTGCATTGTGGCTTGTCCAGTTGCGCAATCCCAGATGTGTACAACGGTGTCATTCTCAGCACATGTGGCAACATTGGTGTCCCAGGCTAGGTAAGAGAGGTATTTGACAGGCTTTGTGTGGCCAGTGTAAGAGACGATATGGTCCACATAGAGAACATGAACGCTATTATTTGGTACTGGCTACGATATTAAAAGGAACGTCAACGCCGTTGACAGAGGCGGCGGCAGCCTCCTGATATGGGACCTTTTGTCTCGATACAACTTTAATTTTCGTCAACTCAGGAGTTCGTGGAATGGTATCGTCTGGCGTGACGTAGGTGACGAGAGTGGCGATAGGGGCTTGCGTGGAGGTGGATTGGATCGGAACTGGAGGTTGCATGTGCTTGTCGAAGAGCGCAGTAATGCCAATTGCTGCGAGGCCTACGAGTCCAAATGCGCCCCAGCCCACCATGGCCCGGCGGCTTACCAGTGCTGGAACTGGGACTGAGTTCTCTACTTTGTCGCTGAGTCGGTCCTTAAGGCCGATGTAGGCCTGCTTGAGCCGATACTGTACATCTACCATGCTTGTGGGGCGCTCCTCAGGAGACAATGCAAGCATACGAGCAATGAAGCTACCCAGTTCCAAGGGAAGGCCGGGCGTGGTGATGTGAATGGCAGGGAACGCAAAGGGATGCTCGGCAGGGTCCTGGCCTGTGAGCATCTGGTGGAGCAGGGCGCCCAGGCTATAGATGTCGGAGCGCGGTGTCGTCTGGGCCTTGCCATATTGTTCTGGGGCGGCATAGCCTGGAGAGCCAAAGGCGATCGTGTCTTTGCTCTGTCCTGGCTTGAAGTGGCGCGCGATGCCAAAGTCGATCAGAGTGACGCGGTTTTTAGGACCTAGCATGATATTGGCGGGCTTGAGATCGCGATAGATCACGCTTGGCTCCTGGCGGTGCATATACATCAGGACATTACAAAGCTCAAGGGCAATCTCAATCAGAGTACACACTGTCTGCGGATAGCGATACTTGTCCAGGGTGAGAGTCGAGAAATACTTCTCCAGCGTTTGCCCCTCAATAAAGCTCATGGCGAGGTACCAGTGGGAGGCGTCGGTGAAATGGTCATAGAGGGTAGGAATTGACGGGTGCTTGAGCGTGCTCAGGATGGAGAGCTCTGTATGAAAGGTTGCGGTGGCATCAATGATCTGGTCAGCGCTCATACCCTGCAGGTTGATGGCTTTAATGGCGACCACCAGGCGCTGGTTTTCGCGCTCGCAAGCCTTGTAGATGGAGGCATAGCCACCTTCACCGATCTGCTCAAGGAGACGATATTTCTGATACAGGAGTGAAGCGGATGCTTGTGGGTTGGGAGGAGGAGTGGCCTGGGGCGAGGAGGGGGCTGCACTGGCTGTAAGTAGCATGTGTTGCTGCCCCGAAGAGGAGGAAGACGCGGTTGTGGTATTGGAAATAAGGGGTTGATGACAATAGAGACATTGGGCCACGGTGTCGCTATTTTCGGCACCACAATAATCACAAAATAGCATTGAGAGGGGGCGCTCCTTATCAGGAATGGTGATAAATATATGCATGAGTATAAACGAAAACAGGGGCGGATTGTCAAATGGATTGTATTGTAAAGCCCGCTACTAGCGTACTCAGCTACTTTCCGCAAATGCGCTGTGATGTGTTTAAAAGGAAGCCTCCTGTTCTTCTTTTAATGAGTAACCCGAACGATCATCTTGCCACTGTTGTCTCCACGGAGCATCCCGAGGAAGGCATCGATGATCTGGCTAAAACCCTCAACCACCGTCTGATCGACGACGATGCGCCCCGATTGGATATGTGGCGTGAGCAGTTCCTCCAGTTCGCCTCGAACGTGCTGGTAGTCGCGGACAGAGAAGCCCTCCAGGCGGAGGCTTTTCAGCACAACGCCAAAGAGGTTGCGAGGAGCGGCTGGGGGCTCAGTGCTGTTGTACTGGGCCACCGCACCGCACAACGCAACGCGCCCGTGTTCATGCAGAGCACTGATCGCCGCTTCGAGATGCTCTCCACCAACGTTGTCGAGATAGATGTCGATTCCTTGGGGGCAACCTGTGTCAGCAGTTCGCTGACAGGGCCATCGTGGTAGTCGAAAGCGGCGTCGAACCCCAGGTCTTTCGTGAGATGCGTGACTTTGGCAGCTGATCCCGCACTGCCAATCACTCGACTGGCACCCAGCAGGCGGGCGATTTGCCCTGCTGCACTCCCAACGCCGCCGGCAGCCGCCGAGATAAACACGGACTCTTCTGTTTGGAGACGAGCAATTTTCGTCAGGGCCACGTAGGCGGCGAGGCCCGTTCCGCCAAGAATGCCCAGATACGCGCTAATAGGAACCCCTGGCACCTGTGGCAACCCCTGAACATCCTCAGCACGAACCAGCGCATGCGTACGCCACCCTTTGCGGTGAAGCACCAGATCGCCTCTGACCAGGTGGGGAATCCGAGATTCCACCACGCAACCAATCGCTCTGCCATCCAGAGGGGTGTGGAGATCCCATACTGCATCCATAGACGAGCGCATATAGGGGTCTACAGAGAGGTAGATATTCTCCACCAGGGCTTCTCCTGGTTCGGGCCTGGAGATGGGAGCCTCCACGAATGCGAAATGCTCGGTAGCTGGCCATCCCTGGGGACGGCTGACCTGATGTACCATTATTGCTTTATCTATCATGTTTCTCTCTTTTCGTATTTTTCGCAAAAATCATCATTTCGTTCTTTTTTAATCATTGATTGCCTGATAGGTCAGCGTCAAAAAATCACCACCAATCGTGCTGCGCCAATCTGCGGCGACAATAGCATTCTGGTATTGGAGCAGGATAAGGGCTACCAGGTCCTCTTGCGGATCTACGTACCACGCTGTGCCCAGGCCACCTGGCCAGCCAAAAGTGCCGACGCTGGGACCGAAACCGGTCTGTTTTGTCACCACCTGGACCCCATAGCCAAATCCCCGATTGGCCCACATTTCGGTCGTGCTCATGGCAAACGTGGCATGAGTGTGCTGCTCAGGTGTGAGGTAGTCGGTCGTCATGGCCTCCACTGTCTTGTGCGAGAGCACACGCACCCCATCCAATACCCCTTTCCCCAACAACATGCGTCCGAAACGCAGGTAGTCATTAGCAGTGGAAACCAGACCAGCGCCCCCGGAGGCGAACAGTGGCGGCTCGGCCCAGCCCGTTGTTTGGGGATGATCTAGCACGGCCAGCCCACCCTCAGGCGCGGGTCCGTAGAGCACAGCAAGACGGCTCCGTTTTTCGGCTGGCACGACGAAGCTCGCATCCACCATGCCCAGTGGCTCAAAGATGCGTTCGCGCAACGCCACTTCCAGCGGTTTTCTCGTGACCCGAGCTATCAGGATACCCAGAATATCCGAAGCGATATGGTAGAGCCAGCGCGTGCCGGGCTCATAGGCCAGAGGAAATTCGCCGATGCGGGCCAGCCATGCATCAGGAGCCAGTCGCTGTGCATTTGGAATCTGAAGTGCCTGTGCTATTGGTGCAGCCGTCAGTGTGAGGAGGCTGGGTCCAAGGCTGGTCTTTCCCCAACCAAGACCCAAACGGTAGGTGAGCAGATCATGCAGGGTAATCGCGCGCGGAGAAGGATAGACATCGTCAGGCGAGCCATGCGGGTCGCGCATCACCATCCGCTGTGCTAACTCCGGAAGCCAGGCATCCACTGGGTCAGAGAGGCGAAGCTTGCCCTCTTCAACCAGCGTCAGGGCAGCAGCAGCGATAATCGGCTTGGTCATCGAGGCCAGACGAAAGATCGTGTCGCGCTGCATCGGGATCTGCGCCTCCCGATCCTGCCAGCCAGTCGCAGCAGCGTATGCCAGTTCGCCGTGTCGATATAGCATGGCAGTCACTCCCGCAAACTCACCTCGCTCGACATACCCTTCCAATGCTCTGCTCAAGCGCTCCAGACGCCCTTGAGACAATCCTCCGCGTTGACCATAACTGGATTCGTTCATCTTTTCTCTCTATTCCTATTTATTGTTATTTACCTTTTTTACAATATCACCGTGCGTGAGTGCGTGTTTTGTCCATGATAGCCTTCATGATCTACCTTCAACGCTTCTACTGGAAATTGCGCTTTTGCTCGCAGTGAGAGCCACCCACAAAGAAAGCCCAGGATGGTCAACAGATCGAGCACCAGCAGACCACCAACCATTTGCAGAACAAGCCCGGTCATCCAGAGCCAGGTGAAGCTCATGAGCAGTGGCCCCAGGGCAAGCCCCAGATTTCTCCCCATAGCGCTGAGGCTACTGGCCGCGCTGAGCGTCTCTCGCGAATCGCTGGACATCAGCAGCGTTTGTGTTGGCCCATCAAAGATCCCCCTGGTGATGCCGACCAGCAGCAGACACAAGGCAAGATCAAGGGCTGATACCCTGGTTCCTACCGCCAGCGTGAGCACACCCACGCTGCCAACCATGAATGCCAGGCCAATCATCATCAACACTTTTGCCCCCAACCGATCAGTGAGATAACCACTGATCGGCGCTGTTACGGCAATCCCAAAGGGGAGACAGAGCAACACCAGCCCCGCTGTCCCCGGTGAAAGCCGTTGCACACGACTCAGGTCGAAAGGCAGCAGGGTATAAAAGGCTCCTGACACCACTGAGCTCATCAGAATCACAAGCCAGGCCCAGAAAAACGAGGGACGGCGTAACAGGTTAATCATCAAACGCCAACCATTGCTCGACGTTCTCCCTTCCGCAAGCGTGAGACCGCGCAAGCCGACACAACCAAGAAGCACAGCCAGCAGACACATCGGGACGTTGACGAAGAAGATAGATGGCCAGCCAAAGCGCCCTAAGAGCAAACCACCAATGCCAGGCCCGGTCACAGACCCCAGTGTTGCCAGCGAACTCATGATCCCTATAGCTCTTCCTCGTTCAGAGGGCGCGGCCAGCGCCGTCGCAACGGCGAGATTCTGCGTCATCATCACGCTCCCGGCAACACCCTGTACCATGCGTCCCAGCAGGAGTATCCAGAAATTGGGGGCCAGTCCGCAGAGGATACTCCCCAGCCCGAAGCCCACAACTGAACCGGCAAAGGCGCTAAGCGGGTAGGGACGATGAAGCACCATGCCAACCGGCAGTACCAATAGTGTGACAGGTAATGAGTAGCTCAACACGATGGTTGAGACTGCGCTGTCTGAAAGATGAAAGTACTGCGCGATGGAAGGCAGCGCCAGAGCCACAATAGTCATATCTGTCGTGACCAGAAAAATCGATACCCCCAACGCAATAATCCCCCACCAACGGTATTTCCTCTGTTGCATGTTCTTCTCTTTTCTTTTGTTGAACACATCAAACCATGCACCATCGAAATATTTCTTATTCCTTACACATATGGAGATGCAGCGTCCTCATAGGGTTCCTCACTGGTCTCAAGAGCAAGAAGCGACAAATTCAGAGAACGGATCTTCAGCAGCACACCATAGAGGGCTGCCTGGTCTTTGAGACAACCTGAGAGGAGAGATGTACCGTTTGCGTCCTGCATAATATGTAATTCCTCCAATGATTGCTGCCAGCATAGGTCCAGGTGTCCTTTGACGCGAATACGGCAGTGCATAGCTCTGTCATCCTCCGTTCCGGTTCTTTCTTCTGGGGAAATACTACTGCGCAGGAGCGGGGAGCACAGCACACTAAGGTCTACTGCGAGGTACCATTTGCCGCATGGTTGGGAAAAAGGGTTGGGAGGTACAGCAGGGCTACTTGGGCGAAGAGAGATGAGCAATGGCTAGAGTAAAGATAACTCTCTGGCTCGTATGACCGCATGGGTTCTGTTTTCCGCGTTGAGCTTCATCAGGAGAGCACTCACATGCTTTTTGACGGTCGTGAGAGAAATGACCAGTTGATGGGCGATCTTTTGATTGCTAGCTCCCCTGGAAAGAAGCTGCAAGACCTCCCGCTCACGCGACGTGAGGGGTTCGATGGGAGCGTTTGTGAGAGCGATGTCTTGTGGTCGCTGAGATAGTTTTTTTTCAGAAATGGTTACAGCGATGCTATTGGTTGGCGCATTGGAGGCCTGCTCGAAGGCCGAGAGTATCTGGGCAATAGAGTCTCTGGGGAGAGCAGCACTGCCGTCCTCAGGCTGATATGGCATTTTCTGCAACGCCTTGAGGAACTTGCGCATCGATTCTCCCTCATTCAGATAGACGCGCACATACCCTCCTGGCTTCGTGAGCGCGAAAAGACGAGCTGCGATCTGGCAAGCCTGTGCATGTTTGTCTGCCTGGTGCAGCGCCAGAGCATACAGTGTGAGAAACGAGATAGTGGTAAGCAGATCTTCAGGCTGATCCAGATATTTACGAAAGCGATCCAACATTTCTACTGCCTGCGTATATTTGTTCTGAGCAAGATAGACGTGAATAAGCGCAAAGAATTCGTCTGTGCGTTGAACATCCCAGGTATCTGTGTAAAACATCATCTGAGCTGCGCAGGCATCCGCTGCCCCCAGATTGTCGTTTGCCAACCACCATTGCACACGAATTGCAATCAACACAGACTCGCGAACGACAAATCCCCGCTGTTGCAAACGTTCTAGCTCCTGGAGCGCTTGCCCGGCTGCGGAAAGATCTCCCGCCGCCAGTTCGATCTCGAAGAGCAGTTGATATCCCCAGGTGAGCAGATCGATCTGCTGCCAGAGGGTCGAGTGCTGAAGCATCGGCAGAAGCGTGGCGCGGGCCTCGGCCAGCCGATTCCATTGGTAGAGGATATGCCCCTGGTGATACGAAACATACGCGACCAGGAAAGCAGGGCCATTAACCTGTGCACTCAGTTCGCGGGCCGCTAGCACTTCCTGATATGCCTGGTGCAGTTGTCCAGCATGCCGATAGACATGGATCAGCCAGTGCGTCACCTGGATGGTCGCAAAGTGATCGCGTGCCTGCTGGCTCATATGCTGCCTGGCTTCCAGGAAGAGCGGGATGAGCGAGGCAGCTTCGTGCAGAAGAATAGCACGGAACATAAAGGCGATGGAGAGTGGGATCACCTGCCAGATCGGCTCATCGTCCCTCCCCAACTGCTGCATCTGTTGATAGAGTAGGCCCAGATAGGCCCGGTCATTGCGGAACACCGCGTCTTCCGCCGCGCTCCACGTACGCAGGACATGCAGGCGCTGCCAGAGTAGTTCTTCATCGACCAGAGGTGCGGGATCGCTCGCTGCCAGTCCTGGCTGGTTCTCCTGGAATCGGAGAGCCTCCTCCACTCGTGCCATCATCTGCTTCGTCTGCTCCCGCGTTCGGGCGCGTTGCTCCTGGCTGGTCGAAGCGAAGGAAGTAAGCAGATAGAGCGCCGCAGTCAGCGCAAAAGGGGCGTGCTCGCGCACTACGGCATCGGGCAATGCCATAATCCAGCGATGAAAAATCTGTATCTCCCCCTGCCACCAGGTATCCCGGGCCATGCGCTTCATCAGAGAAGCGGCGACGGCGAAATCCGTTGCCGTCAGCCGGTGGGCGATGGCTTCCCGCAGCTCGCCCTGCTCTTCATACCAGTGCGCTGCTCGCCGATGCAATTCGACAATGAGCGTGGGGTGTGTGGCGCGCAGGCGCGCAAGGAGCGCTTCGCGAAACAGATCGTGCAGACGATACCAGCGTCGTTCTTCATCCAGGGCGATCAGGAAGAGATGAGCGCGCTCAAGCTCCTGAAGTCTCGCCTGACTGGCCGGTTCCTCAGTGACCGCCTGACAGAGGTCCGCGTTCAGATGCGAAAGGACGGAAATGCGAAGCAGAAAGTTCTGGAGAGGAGCTTCCAGGTGAGAGAGAATCTCCTCCTGAATGTAATCCAGCAGATAGCGTTGACTGCCGGTAAATGCTCGGACAAAGGCCGCATGATCCTCTCGTTGTTGCAGAACCAGTGCTGCCAGTTGCAGGCCCGCAATCCACCCTTCAGTACGCTGCTCCAGAACATCCACTTCTTCTTGCGAGAGGGTAAGCTTCATAGTTCCGTTGAGGAAATGAGCGGCTTCACTCTGCTGAAAGCGCAGATCGGCATCCCGCAATTCGCGCACTTGATCGCGAACACGCAGACGAGAGAGGGAAAACGGTGGATCAACGCGACTGGCAAGCACCAGATGTATCTGGACAGGCACATGTTCCAGCCAGAAAAGCAAAGCCTCGTGAATGGCCTGCTCCTCAATCACATGATAGTCGTCCAGGATCAGAACGAGATCTTCGGTCAGTTCCGTCAGTTCGTTGATCAAGGCGGTAAGCACCGTAGCAAAAGGCGGCAGTACGGGCTGATGCACCATGTTGAGTGCGACCTCACCGATCCCTGGCAGATGCATTCGCAAGGCCATGATCACCGACACCCAGAAGCGGGTGATGTCATTGTCGGTCTCATCGAGGGTCAGCCAGGCAAACTTGCGGGATCGAGCCGCAGAGCGAGCCACCCAGGCGGAGAGCAGGGTCGTTTTCCCACTGCCAGCAGAGGCGGAAAGTAAGAGTAACCGGCGAGAAAGCACCGTATCCGCCTTAGAGAGCAAGCGCTCCCGCTCGACAAGCGTAGCAGGCACAGGCGGGCGAACAAGCCTGGTTAAGAGCGGCACCATCCCGTGTCCAGTCTGGTGCAGGGCAGAGGTCCTCGCGGTATGTGACATCTGAGGCAGCGTGGCGCGTGCCAGATCATGAGCCACCTCCTCCAAGCGCGCAAATGTCACATTGGCCGTCTGTCCAAGATAGCGTTTCGCGGTGCGATGGGCGGCGGTGTGGTAGGCATACCAATATGCTCCTCCTCGCGGTCGAGCCTCTTTGTAGATATTGAGATGGCCAGAGCGCCCCTGAAAAGCAAACGAGGTGGCAGTTTCAAGCCAGGCTAACCACAGAGGCCCATCTCCTGGGCGAAAACAGTGCTCCAGATGACCAGAGGTAGATAACTCATAGAGGGCCTGATCGGTAGACCAGCGAAGTGCGTGAAGTGGTGACCTTGGCATACAACCTTTCTTTTCACGCGTTGTCCCCAACACACCGCGTGTTCCTCCCAACAGTGAGAAGTATAGCAGAGACAATGGCAGCAAACAAGGAGCACTTCGCATTCAGACACTACTGCGTGATTCCCCAAAAAAAGGCCCACAGTGCTGATAAGGTGTTGTATTTTCCGCCACTCCAAAACAAGTCAATGCCTTGCTGGATCTCTTCGAATCTCGCCAGGGAAGTGAAGTCGCTCATCCAGAACGTGCACCTTTTACGCCAAGAGTTGTCTATCTTGTTCCTATGCATATGCGGAAGATTCAGGGGCGCGACACCCTTTCAGTTACCTTCTCCAGAGAACGCAGTCGTGTAGCACAGGGAAATGTGCATTCCTCGTTCTTTCAAGAATAGGCCTATAATGGGCATATCGCCGCGTAAACATCCTTAGAACAGTGGATATAAGGGGTCAGAGAGATGGAGCAAAGGCTCATACAGAGAAAAGAGCATGAGTTACTGATAAGAAGTGCTTTCCTACTCAGTGATCATGCTCTTTTTGCGCTCACTATCTACCAAGGGGCGACATTTGAGGGTGAGTTATCCGCGCAATTGTTCGTCAGATGGTACCTGATTGCTTTGCACCACACTTTTTGGGCGGCGTGTCAACGCGAAGATTGCAGTTCCCAGGCCAAGTACCCCAACGATGATGCCGATCGTCCCCAGAAGCGTTCCTGTTGTTCTCGCTTCCTGAAGTTGCGTTTGGAGAGAGGACAGTGTCTCTGTCCCTTGGGGTGTGCTTGCTGTGGTAGCGGAGGTCGTTGAGGGATAGGACACAATTGTTTCGACCTCACCAAATCCATTCGGACTACTGGTGAATTTCTCGTCAATCTTTTGTCCATTGAGCGTCCCGGTGAAATGAAATGTGTACGCGCCTGCCTGTGTGGGAACGAAATAGGACGTATATTTGCCAGGGGCCTCATCACGTGGCTTCAGCGTGAGCGTGAGCGGTGCGGAGCTGCCTGTACTTACCTCCGCCTTTAAGCTCTTGTCCGCATCATTGACAGGATTTGCGACTGGACCATCATCACCTCCGCCCGCAATCTCACAGGTTTTGCCGTTACAAATGGTCAGGTCAAGACTATTTCTGACGCCAACATTCGCTGGCTCTTCAAGGAAACCAACAATGAACGTATAATTGCCTACATGTCGGACTTCATGCGCAGAGGCGGTTGAAAAGGGAACCAGTGCAAGCAAGAGTGCTCCTACAAGAGCGATACTACTGATGACCAAGCGTTTCCGCATGTTATGCTCCTTTTGAAATATCTGTGTAGTTAAGACAGCAGATGTCTTTCGATTGAGGTATGCTATGACGATCTATCAGATATCTCCATATCGTCGCTTTAGCGTACAAAAAGTATGAGCATTTGTCTATTGGGAGAAATACTCAGGGCGGTTCTTGACCCCTAGGGAATTCCATTCATTCACAAAGGAGCGACGCCTGCTCCTTTGTGAAGACGTGAGTAGATAGGGACACACATCAATTGCATCATCTCGATAAGACTTGTGGATTTGGCTGATCTATCGCTTGATACGCTCTTATGCTTGGCACGTATCTGCTCTTCTTCGACAATGGGCAAGAGAGAAATATTGATGGAAGGACGATGCTCAAAGAGGACATGACGTGAAGAGGCCATAGCGACTATAACTCATTTGAACAGTTTTCCCCTTTGAGCAAGACATTGTTAGTATACAGGTAGAGTGTCCTGATGTCTCTTGGGAGATGCCCCTATTTTTGTGGGCCAAGTAGAGAGGCTTTATGAGTCAAACGAACTGCCAGGATCTCTGCCTGACAACGAGCCAGTAGCACCTGGGCCGTTTCAATCAAATTCTTAATGATGTGAAATCGGTCGGCGCATTGAACGGGCGCCTTCTCGCGCAGCGGAAGCATATTCCCCTCCACGATCACGACTGATCACGGCCAGGTCTGGTTGTTGGCGCATCCACGCAGCGGCGATTTCGGCTCGGCGGTTCAGGTAAGAGGTCTACGACGCGATGACTTTCCAGGTTAATGAGGATGCTGCCGAATCGGTATCCACGATGATAATATGCAAAAATCTGAGCAAAAATCATGCATAATCCTCTCTTAGCACTACCACCTCTTCTTCTGAAGAGGTTAGACTCCGTTCCTCTGGCTAGTATAAATACAGTGACGTCCCCCTCCTCGATTCTAACATCGAGGAGGGGACCTCCTAAGAGGAAGCCCGTCTAGAGCAGGGAAAGAGCACGTGCCCGGCTAATCGCCTGCGTGCGGCTAGAGGCACTCAGCTTACCAAGCAGGTTGCTAACATGTTTCTTGACCGTGGGCAACGCGATCACCAGAGTCTGGGCGATGTCCTGATTGGAGGCTCCAGTAGCCAACAGACGCAAGACTTCCTGCTCACGCCGGGTCAGGGAAACATCTGGCGCGGAGAAAACAGCCGATGCCTGCTGCGCAGAGGAAAAAGCAGGTTTGGGAGTGGGTGCCGCCAGGGATGTACCTACACCTTGCTGCTCCTGCTCGAAAACGGCCAGCAGCTTTGAGATGAAGGTCCTGATGGAAGGAGCAAACTCATGCTGCTGGGAGTGCGAAGTGAGCAGTGCTTCAAGTGTCTGGCGCATTGGTTCGCCTTCATCCAGGTACACGCGCAGGTAGCCCTCCGGTTCCGTCAAGGCGAAGAGACGGGCCACGACCTCATAGGCCTGATTGCGCTGTCCAGTCTGATGCAGTGCTACCAGCAACTGGGCCAGATACGTGATGGTGATCCTGACGTTGGTTGGACGATCTAGATGCTTGCGCCACCTCTCTAGCAGGAAAACCGCTTCCGCCCAACAACGACGCGCAAAATATATCCGTATTACAACGGGGAGAGCCTCGTAAGGCCCGCTTCCCTCCCATACTCCTTGAGGAAAGATGATACTTTCAGCCCACTCGGCTGCTGCCTCTAGTTTTCCCTGTGTCAGCCATACCTCCGCTCGCAGCGCCGGCATCCTATCAGGGTAGTCCGCAAAGGGAGCACTCTGCATCAGGCATTCCAGCTCATAGAGAGACTGGTCAGCGAGCAAGTGATCCCCGATAGCAAGTGCGATTTTTACCAGCCAGACGTGCCCCCATGTGAGGAGATCGAGCTGCTGCCAAGCCTTGGCAACCGGTAGCAGCATATGCAGCAGATTGCGCGCCTCCACCAGGCGGTTCCATTGGTACAATACCTGGATCAGGGCAAGTTGGAAATAGCCATTGAGCAGGGTATAGCCTGCGAGCTGTCTGAACAGATTAAGTGCTGTCAGGCTCTCCTCATATGCGATGTGCAGACGTCCTGCCTCTATCGCGCAGAGCACCATCCATTGCCTGATCTTGTAGCTCGCAGGGCTTGGTGCTTCTCGACTCACTCTCTCTTGTGCTAGGAGTAAGTGTGGCAAGAGTCGCGCACCCTCTTGCCGGATCGAGTAGTGGAGGGCAAAGGTGCAGGCGAGCGGGACCATCTGCCAGACCAGATCTTCGTCATGTTCCAATTCCTCTTCAATCTCCTGCTGTCTGCGGCTCAAACGCCCATAGTCCCCACTGGTTGCGACTTCACTCAAGACAAGATACAGGTGGAGCAAGCGCAGACGCCAATGCAGGAGAGTATACTTCACCTCTCGATCTCCAGCAAGGGAGCCAGGGCTTGTCTCCTCGCTGCTCGCATTATGCCCTTGCCACAAAACGCTCTCTATTCGTGCCATGAGTTGCCGTGCCTGCTGATGATACCGTTCGCTCTGCGGCCCGACGGTATTTGCGCCGGTGGCCAGCAGATAGAGCGCGGTTGTGAGTGCCAGCCGAGCATGCTCGCGCACGCTGAGCTCAGGGAGCGCAAAAAACCAGCGCGCTACCGACTCCGCCTCTCCACGCAGCCAGAACTGCTCAACGGTCTGCTCCATGAGCCGCGTTGCCATGGAAAAATCAGACCCGGCAAGCGCATGGGTAATGGCCTCAGTCCACTGCCTCTCGGCCTCATAAAAAACAGCGGCCCGGCGGTGCAAGAGCGACACTCTTTCTGGTTGGTTGGCGTGGAGCACTGAAAGCAGGGTTTCACGAAAGAGATCATGCAGCCGATATGTACGACGCTCTTCATCCAAGGGCATCAGGAAAAGGTTCGCTCGCTCCAGCAACGCGAGCTGTTGCTGACTAACCGCCTTCGTAGGTGCGGCAGTGACAGCCTGACACACAGCAGCGTCCAGACGCGAGAGAATGGCGATTTGGAGTAAAAAGTCGCGTGTATCAGGGGACAAGCATGCCAGGATATCCTCCTGGACATAGTCCAGCAGATATCGCTGACTCCCAGTCAATGTCTCAAGATATGCCATATAATCTGCACGCTTCTGCATGGTAAGGGCGATCAGATGCAGGCCGGCGATCCAGCCCTCCGTCCGGCCCATCAGCCGCAGCAGTGCTTCTTCAGAAAGCGAAGAGAGGAGCATTTTATCCAGAAATTGGCTCGCTTCGCCCATCTGAAAGCGCAGTTCATCCGTGCGAATCTCGGTCAACTGTCCATGGGCTCGCAGACGCGCAAGAGGCAGGTCTGGGTCCACACGGCTGGAAAGGATCAGGTGTAGATAAGCGGGCAGATGCTCTAGGAAGAAGGCCATGCCCTGGTGAATGACTGACTCTTCTATCACCTGATAATCGTCCAGAATGAGAACGATGGGGCAGGATATACCTGTTGGCTTTCCAGTTCATGGAGAAGCACAGAAAGACAGGAGGAGAGCGGTGGTGGCTGAGGCGATTGTAATTGTGCTACGACATTTTCTCCAAAGTTCTCAGCCAGGCTTGGGCATCGACGCAGAGACACGATCAACGCGCCCCAAAAGCGGGTTGGGCTGTTGTCCAGTTCGTCCAGCGAGAGCCATGCTACCTGCGTCTTTTTTTGCCGGTGCGCCCAAACCGAGATCAGCGTGGTTTTGCCCCAGCCCGCCGAGGCAGAGAGCAGGGTCAGCGGGGTCAAAAGCGCTTCATCGAGAGTTGTCAGCAAGCGTTCGCGCTCCACCAGGGTATTTGGCTGTCTCGGCGGAGCAAGTCGGCTGGAGAGCATCATCATTTCCGGCTCTTTCGTAGCCGCAGACGGTTGCGCGCGCAAGAGCGAGTGTGCCGTCTCTTCTAACCGCGAGAAACTGAGGCTTTTCGTTTGTCCGAGATAGCGCTTGCGTGTGCGACCCTCTTTGGTTTGATAGGCATACCAGTATGCTCCTCCACGTGGCCTCTGCTCCTGGTAGACATTGAGCGAGCCTCTTGCGCTGTGGAAGGCAAATGAGGACACTTCATCAAGCCAGGCAAGCCAGGCGGTTTCCTCAGTTGATTGAAAACGTTGCGTCATCTGACCCTGGGTATACCACTCGTAGAGGTGTTGCTCTTTGGACCAGATCAGGGCGTGAAGAGGGGCTCTGGACATTGAATCTTCCTTGCGTCTGCATTGTTCCCAACACCACTTCATTCCTCCCAACGCCAGGAGTATATCAAAGCGGAGTCTTGCTGGCAAGGAGCATCCTGATCGCACGTGACGACCCGATCCCACCCACCTCCTTTTTTCTGCCCCATCTTTCTGGTATGAAAGAGGAATTTCTCGTACTAGAAGAGTGAAGAGAGCTAACGGTGCCGGGACATTTTCTTATCGGCAGCATAACGTGCCAAAAACATGCCTACTGTGCTGATACTTTGCAACGGCGGCGCGGGTGGCGAACCAGTGACGATCTTGCTTACGCGCCTCTAACCTCCCATATCGGGCGGCCCAACTTAACACCTCTGGCTCATATCCAAACTCTCTGGCAAGTTGAGGCAAAGGGAAGGTATCCTCCTCCTCTGTTGCCGGGATCGTTGCGCATGCTTCCAGATAGAGGTCAAGGCTGGCCTCAACGGCCTGATCGATCAGATTAATGAGAGGGTCATAATTGCCAGTATTGCCCTCTTGGAGGGCATGGATATACCGCGCGCGCCACTCTTTGAGCACGAGCGCGGGTGGATATCCCTCATGTATAAGCATAAGATTGAGCAAGAGGCGTCCAACTCTCCCGTTTCTGTCGGGAAAGGGATGAACGGCTTCAAACCCGTGGTGGCAATGGCGGCACGGGTCACGGGATCATACTGCTGGCCCTGCTTCCCTTCAACCCACTTCTCCCACTCCCGCATCAAGCGAGGGACCTCACAGGCCGGAGGTGGAGTCATGTTTGATCCTCTACTATAGACAGGTACCGTGCGCCATACGCCTGCCTGCTCTTCGTCAAGAATGGTGCGCATCACAAGCTTATGCAGAGTTAGAATGACGTCCTGGCTGATACGCTGCCGGTGCTGATGGCCGTTGATGTTCGCCAACTCCACAACATAGTCATAGGCGCGGGCGTGGTTCTCCGTCTCCTTGTACTCTCTGAGTGAATGACCCCTTTCGTGGGGGCGAGCCATATACTGGTCGCGAGGCCTGACGAACTCGCTTATTCAAGGTGGTTGCAATGGCAAGGAACACCAGCCTCCCAGGCGCAACGCGAACCTTTAGCGTTCGTCCCTGGATAGAACATGTCCTCACAGAGCGAGAGACCAACCTATCGGGAGTCTGTTGGATGAGGGGCAGCAATCTGCTATCGTCCGTTCTGCAAGGAATCACATGACGTTTGCGGCTTCAGTCTCTTACTACGGTGTGCGCGGGAGTATAGGAGCCAGAAGCGCAATGATCAGGCCAAGAACTACCAGAAAGCTGAGTGCATAAGGCAGGGATATAGCTTGCGCAATTTGACCAATCATGGGAGGCCCAACCAGCGAACCCGTATAGGACATGGTGCTCACAGCTTCCAGGGCCAGCACAGGAGCCTAATCGGGTGTCCGGCTCGTGGTACAAAAGGCCAGCGGGAGAAGAGAGAGGGAGATGCGCATTATCAATCAAAGATAACATGATTACTCAATATACGTTATATTCATCCAGTACATACTTTTGCAAGGCAGACAGCATGGGATGAGTGTTGCTTGACAATTGTTCTGTTTGAGCATATCCTATATATATACTCAAAATATTCCAATACAGTATCTATCCTGCCAAAAAACTGGGACATCTTCTTAAGAAGATACTTGAGGAATATCATAAGCGCTGCAACGATCTGCTTGAACACTACTTAATCGCCTATGAATAAAAAAAGCACAAGCCCTCCTGTTTTGAGCGACACCGCATTGTTGCGGTCTTGTTTCAAGGCTGTTCCTCCCTGCTACGCATGATATATTCCCAGATGCTTCACAACGTGATTGGTCATATTGACGTAACATGCACAGCCTTCTTCCATCGCTGTATACACAGCAAACAAACAATCAAGGGCTTGATCCGTCGTCACAGTATGCAATGCCCTGTTTTACAGGAATCACATATCGGCGTTTTGAAACAAAACAATGCATAATTACAGAGCAAATGCACAAAGCGACGTCTATTCGGAATACCTCTTTTCGAGTCGGCCGATTTCATTCAGTGAGGTGCAGTCACCAGACCCCACGGCTTTTGCCGGGGGCTTGTATCTCTCCTCACGCTTACCCATGGATCAGGGAAGGATACGTTCGCCGTCAGGACAAGCCTGAACACCACGAGGACGGGTGACAAGCGGTTCAACCAACCGCCACTTCCCGGAGGACGTCGCCCCATACGCAAAAGGGGACGCAGGTTGAGCTCGCGTACAGGGCGTTAACCCTCATGCCAATCCGTGCATGCTGAACAGTCTGGCTGATGCAGGTATCCATGCATCACAAACAGTTTCTCTTGAATCAGAGGAGTGCCTTTGCTCTAGCCTGTTCTTAACATAGACACATTTCTTCGCGAGGCAACACAGGGAAACCGGAAAGGAGAGGGCAGACCCCGCCACCCATGCGCCTGAAAAGGACTCAGCATTCCTCCCCGCGCATGAATGCGGGGGTCTCCTGCCTCGATTTGATGATGACAAACAAGCTCATTAGACTAGAAGACGGCCTATTGGTAGAAGTAGAAATAGGTGGGAATGAGGTACAGCAGATTGCAGGTGGTCTAGCCGAGAAGGTTGATGGCACTATGAACAAAATAAAGCCAATTCTTCTCAAAACCTGTCAACCTATTGTATCAGCTGTGAAAGATTTGTCTCGAGACACCGATCTTGAACAGGTTGAAATTGAAGTGGGATTGAGCTTTGATGTTGAAGGAAATATCTATGTCACGAAAGCAAAGTTTGGGGCAAATGTAGTTATAAAAATGACGCTCAAACAGACTCAACACACTGGAGTTTCGTGAAATGGGGAGTGGATGGAAAAATTCAGTTGTGCTCATCACGAGTAGTGACCATACCGAAAGTCACTTTGGCACGGGTTTTGTCATTTATAATGATGAGCGGCATACCTATCTTGTTACTTGTGCGCATGTTATACGAGAAGTAGGTGGGCCAGAGAAGGTAGAAATCTCAGGTATGCAGGCAAAGGTCATTGCTTTGGGTCCTGAGGATGGGGCAGATATAGCAGTTGTCCGCATTGAGAGGCATTTTGCGAGAGAAACCCTCCCTTTATATGAGACAAGCGCAATAGGAAAACCGTTTCGCACAGCTGGCTTTCAATCAGATGGCAGGCAACATCTCATAAGAGAACTCCATGGTCAACTTGGTGAACAGGTTGGAATACAGCAGAGGCGGCAACAAGAGCGCATCAAAGCCTGGGATCTGGAGGTGACAGATAAGTTTACCTTACAGCCGGGGTATAGTGGTTCACCAGTAGTTAATGAAGACGATCATGTCATAGGAATTGTCAACACACGACGTGGCGAAGGAAAAACAGGGGTTGCGATTTCCGTCGAAGCGCTGAGGAGCATCTGGCAGGAGATGCCAGCGAGCCTCTTTAAGCAAGACAATAAGCACCGCAGGTTTCAAAAGGTACCGGCAACCTTCCCCTATCTTGTACAGGGCAATATCCATCGTCCCCCCCTCCTCCTGAAATCCAGACCACACAATGACTCTTTCGCTGCAATGACATCGGTATTCTTTCAACGGGTGAATAAATCATCGCCTTTCAGCATCCAGCAACCACAAAATAGAACCGTTGATACGATCCTTTCAGAGTGGCTTGCAACCGCTCAATCCGAAAATCCCTTACTCTTCTTTTTCGATTTTACAGCAGACATAGCGTTTGCCTTATCTGAAATTGCCAAACAACTCCCAGAGAGCTTGTGGATCGATGGATCAAGCTTCTATGATAGAGCTCTGGCCACATGGAAAGAGCACGAAGAGCATGCTCTGCAGATAGAGGATTGGCCAACCACCATGTTCCTTGTCGATTTTTCCTCTCTTACACTCACGCATATTGCGGAACAGCTATCTACACCTTCAAGTGATGCAGAACCAACGCCACTTATAAAAAAATTGTCGACATTTCTCAGGTGGGCGAAATCAAAGCAACATCACGTGGTGGTAGCAATACCAAAATACATATTGACTGATACTGATTTTGTGATTCTTCAGCAACAGACTGACGCGCTATTTCTACCAGAAAGACTGTTTGCAGCAGCATATGCCGAGCGTGTCACACTCTGCGAACAACTGCTTAACAGTCCATTGCATTTTCCTGACATACTACATCCACTTGTAAGCGCAAATAGTAGCACGTTGCCAATCGTCATCGCACACTACTTTCGTGATGTAGCAAGAATTCGAGTTGCTCCAGAAAAGGATGAACAGAAAGCGATAGCAATTTTGCTCGATCTCGCGCACTATCTCATGCGCGATGGCTTTTACGAAATTGCTTTTCGGATTGAGCAGTATTGCGTTACACGAAAGGTGATCCAACAAAGTATTCATCTACATGTGGATATCTTTCTCTACGCAGACAATGAAAAAGATCGGATGGTAGGCTCTTTGCCTACTGCCGCTGATTTACCTTTTGTCTTGCAGCACGGAGCGCTTACTGGAGACACCGGCTCAGGGAAAACAACGGCACTCCATCAAATAGAACACCACTGGGCACTCCCCCGTCTGGAAACGATGGGGAAAAGCATAGACACCTATCTGCCGATCTATGTCCCTCTTCTCCCCGCTTCTCCATTTGACTTGCAGCAGCAAATCGAACGCGCCCTGAGCTCAGATCTCTTTACACGCATAGATGTAGGACCGAAACGTTACCCGCTAGAATGTCATACGCTGGTAGCTGGTTTGAAGTCGTTTTTCGCTTTCCAGAAAATATTTTCCTCGCCATTGTTACTTCTATTAGACAACGCCGATGTCTTGACCGTTTTGGACCAGGCACAATTGCAGGATGATATTGATAAACTTGGAACTTCTTCCAGGCAGATAGATATTCTGGTCGCCTTCCGTGAAGGAGCGATGACCCCTCTTCGCCACCGGCACTCTGCCCAATTGCAACCACTGGATGAGGACCAGGTCAATGAATTTCTTGCGAAACGCCGAGGTGACAAGAAGATACACTCACTCCTCTATCAAATCGCCCGGCCCATTTCCTCCTATATACGCAACCCTTTGCTTTTAGGGATGATATGTGATCTTGGCCTTGCATTCAATGACATGTATACAGTGAGCTTACATGATCTTCTCGAACGATATGTGCATCGTGCCCGGTCACAATTGCAACCAGGTTACGCTCAGCGCATTATTGATGAATGGTTACCTGATATTGCCAGGCATGACCTACTTGAAAGTTGGTCCGCCCAGGTTGCCAAAGTTCGTAACGTTCCGGAGCTTATCCTTCTTGCAAGCAAAGTTGGGTTACTCGCCAATAATGCAGGAAATGGAAACGTTCTTGCTTTTCAGTTTGTCTACCTACGTGACTACTTCCTTGCCCGATACATTGCTCATGACATACAGCAAAGGGGCGTCGAACCATCACTGACAGCCTTTTTTCATGACATGCAACGCTGCAGTCTGCCCCCCTTCAGATGGGAAACCGTTTTTAAGATTCTTATCAAACAGTTACAGAAAAAAGATGTTTCTGCTTTTATCGACTTTTTAAGCCTTTCCATGCAAGCACCTCAGCTGGCACAGAGGTGCTTGCTTGAATTGGGGCCAGATATGTTCGGCCTCCCAAGACGTCCAGCGTCTGCACTTGTACAATCAATTGAAGATTGGAACATTCCTTTAGAGAAACGAATAGAAGCAGCCCATGTGTTAGGGAATCTCGACCCACGTATTCCTGACATAGGGCGATTACTTTCGGCTCTGGTAAAGATTGAGCCATCAGAGTTCATGCCTGGCTTTGGAATTGCCAAATATCCAGTCACAAATAAGGAATTTGCCCGCTTTCTCCAGGATCAAGGGTATCAAACCAAAGCATACTGGACAGAGCGAGGTTGGGACTGGTTGCAACGTACCAAAACACTGTATCCACGCTACTGGGGCCATGGACAACTCAATCGCCCAAATTATCCAGTGGTCGGCGTCAACTTTTTTGAGGCAAAGGCTTATTGTATGTGGTTGTCACAATGCTTAGGAGTCCAATGTGATTTGCCATCGGTGACGCAATGGGACCGTGCAGCCCATGGATCGGAGAGATCCTTCGAACTCTTGCTTGCCCTCTACCGAGAAACACTACGCAAAGGGAGTGTGCCAGATAAACATGTCATTCAAAGACAAATAGCGCAACAAAACGCGAAGAAAGTAGCAAGCATGCAACGCCACAAGGCTGCTGAGATTGTTGAAGAGCAGAAAGAACTCGACAGCCAAGTAGAAAGCCTTCTTATCAATGAGCTGATTTCGATAGCAGACAAGGCATTGAAAGACTATCAAGGGCAGATAGGGTCTATGCTGCCAATACCAATAGGTATGCATCCCAGCAATAGCATCGGATGCCACGATTTTTATGGAAATGTCTGGGAGTGGACAAATACGGTCTTTTCTCATGTGGCTAACTATGTTGAAAATGTTCTGACAACTACAGCAGTCTATCCAGGAGAGTCTGCCTTTGTAAAAGGAGGAGCACCAGGCGTCGCCAATAGTGCTATCTGGACCCTTCTCGGTGGTTGGTTCGACCCGTTTGTGCGATTTCACAAGCTAGGTTTTCGTATTGTATCTGTAGCAAATTCTGAGAGGCTTATCCATGGTTAGAGAGGTTACCATTGAAGGCAACGTCATTGTACTCGCTGAACCCGTCCATGTGCCAGAACATTCGTTTATTGGTCGTGATGAAGAGCTGAGTTTATGCCGCATTGCATGGGGTGTCAATGCCCAGGGAGATGATTTTGTCGCTGATGAGAAGCCCCCGCTGCATTTTCGCCTTCAAGGCGCTCCCGGCCTAGGCAAGAATGAGCTTGTCTACGAGATAGCTCGGAAATTGAAGAAGCCGCTCTATATTATCCAAGGGCATGAAGAACTGACCCCTGAAGACCTCGCGTTGGTGTTAACACCTGATCCTATGAATGCTGTCAATGATGGAATTCCACTTATACTGCGCGCTAGCCCCCTTGCTACAGCCCTGTATGATGGAGGATTGTTTTTCTTTGATGAAATCAATCGTGTCCCTGAACGTGCTTTAAGTCCATTATCATCAGTCCTTGATGGTCGGCAGTCTATCTATTCAGCTCTTACTGGTATACACATTGGTGCTCGTGATGAAGAGGCACAAAAGAATTTTCGCTTCTGTTGCGCTCTTAACCCCGGCCTGAGTCAGGCCGGCCATCTACTTCCTGAATATATTGAACAACGCACACTTCCCGTCATCGAGCTGTATCGCCCTCCTTTTGAAGACTTACGAATGATTCTTCAAAAGTCGCTCAACCCAACGCAGGAGTTTTTGGAGGGCTTCGAGAATTGGTATCAGCAGAACCAGAAAGCCGAAATTTCTGTGCGACAGGCGCTCGCCCTCATGAATTATGCCATGAGTTATGAACAGCAAGTAGGCAGAGCAATGCACAAAGCCACTATTTTTGAGAAAATTGCTGGAATTTTCCTGGGGAGGAGGCTGTGATTTTCTTACTATGAAACCAGATCCATATATTCGACAAGGCAATATCTTCTTTGTGCCAGTGCTGCGCCACCGTCTCAATTTCGCGGTGCTCGTTCAACAAGCTTTCCATGAGCTTGGTTTGGATCACCATGATCTGATCGCCGTTGAATTGCCTGCTTCTGCCGAAAAACCACTCCGAGAAGCGCTACAACGACTTCCGAGCATATCACTGGCGATTCTCTCTGTGAGTGATAGTGATCAACGTGAGGTCTTCCCCGTCACGCCAGCTGATGCGCTCATTGAAGGTATTCGCACAGCCATCGATCGCGATATCCCGCTTGCTTTTATCGATCAAGAACTCACTCCCGGCCACCTCACTGATCGCATTTGTATTGAAGATGCCCCCTGGCCCGATGATGCTCTGGCCTTGAAGCATGGTGCCGAGTGGTATCTTGATCTCGTTGCAGGGCGGCTTTCACATGAGCCATCGCGTTATGAGCCAGTAGATAGCTGGCGCGAACTTCATATGGCCAGGCGCCTCCAGCAATTATTCCCTTTCTATCAACGCATCCTGGTTATTTCCCATGCCGCCCATATCAGGCCGATCCAACATTTATTGCGGCTTTCACCTCTCAGTTTGGACCATAGTCCGCTCATGGCTTCTGGAGCCATTTCGTATAAAATCTGGTCACCGAGCCTCCCTATCTTAATAAGTTATTTGGATTATATTCCTCATTTAGTGGAACTCTATGAGAAACAGCGAGGTCAGGGAAAAGCGCATCTCTTTGATAAACGCAATGCCCTCTTAGAACTCATCTATAGACTACAAGAGGGGGCAGTAGACATGGATTTTTCGATTCGACACTATCAAGCGTTTACTCAGATGCTCACAAGCATGCTCGAACGGGAAGGTCAGATCTCGCCGCGCATCGAGACAGTCATGGCGGCATGTAGGAGTTGTTTCAATAAACCTTTTAGCGAGCGAGTCTATCGGCATCTGCTCAAGTACTATGATCAGGTCAAGGTCATGCGAATTGGGAAACTGGTAGACACGAAAGAGCCGGTCTACGAAGTAAAATACACCGATTATAAGGATATGCAAAGAGTTTTTGTTGCCCGTAATTGCACTGAACTTGAGCAACATTTTGAGATTCTCTACATACCAGGAAGTGAAGACCACGCGGGGACGAAGGATGGCCCCAATCAACCTGTTGATCAACCCATTCGATACACCGAAATTGAATTAGATGGTCCTCCTCCCAACAGAAGAAACAGGGAGAAAAGTCCTCAAGAAGAGACAGTGACAACATGGATTCCACGCGGCTACTTTGAAAAAGAAATGCGAGCCAAAGCTTTTCATCTCGCGGTCTATAGCCATAGGGAGCAGATAAAAAGTATTGAATTTCGAGGTGCACTGGAAGCAGGAATTGATTTCCGTCGCACACTGCGTACGTACTGGGCAAGAAGACCCAAAGTGTATGTAAAAACACGCCGAAAGTCTTTGGGGAAACCGGTTAGCAGAACGGAGCCAATTGTATGGCTCTTCCAAAAGAGCACCTCTACTACAAAGGAAGTCCCGCATGCTGAAATGCATTACACATGGTGCGGAGAGTGGCATGCTCCACTTATTGCGAATCTGTATGTCGCTGAAGAAAACCATCAGGATGAAAAAACGGTTGTTTTTAATGGGAATAATGCACAGAATATGCTCCTGAAAGTGTACAGGGAGAAAATTTTGGGGATGACTAGCTTTGTGGATGATGGGCTCATGCTTGACGACATAATAGCGGCATGGGGTGCAAACTATCGTGAACGGATTCCCACTGAAAAAGAAGTAGAGTACTTAGATGGCGTTGGGTATACTCTGCACTCTGAAACACTTAACACGATTCAAAATCCTAACTGGTGGGAATATCTCATATTTGGAGCCATCTATTATGCCAAAGAAATCGTACTTATGGTAACTTCACCAGATTTTACGCTTCCCCCTTATGTAGTAAACTACGCCCAGTCAAAGGGTAAAGAGATTATCCATATTTCGCTCTTGCGTTTTACAGCGGATGAAGTACGAAAGCTTCAGGCTTTGTATTGGATTAAACATAAATATCCTTATAAGCTCAATGACACCTCTGATCCTGAATACGTAGCCTATATTGTCAAACACTTTTCTGAAATTATGAAACAGTTCTGGTAATCTCACCAGCCACTGCTCCTTCATTTCTGATCATCTGTCTCTGTTCCCGACTAAAAACACGGATGAAGATGGTCTGCATGGATCTGATCACAAAATGGGTATTGAAAACGATCATTAAAAATATAGCGAATTCCTGATAATCGTTGCGTATCAAGATATGATATGAGCATGAAACTCAGTGACTACGCCAAACAACATGGGGTCCGCTATGAGGCAGCCTGGCGTTGGTTCCGCGACGGGAAAATCCAGGGCAGGCAGGTCGGAGCGCACACCATTCTCATCGATGAACCAGCCAGGACCGCCAGCCCAGCCACAGCCACAACGGTCATCTATACCTGTGTTTCCTCAGCCGAGAACAAGGCCAATCTGGACACTCAGGCGGAGCGATTGGTGGCCTACTGTGCCGCTCGCGGCTACCAAGTGAGCAAGGTGGTCAAGGAAATTGGTTCGGGGGTCAATGACAATCGCCCCAAGTTCCTGGCCTTGCTGGCCGATCCCAAGGTGGGGCGTATTGTCATTGAACGCAAGGACCGGGGGACCCGCTTCGGGTTCCGTTACATCGAGACCTTGCTTCACACCTATGGGCGTGAGATTGAGGTCGTCAATCAGGCCGAACATGGCACAGAAGACCTGCTCTCAGACCTCACCAATATCGTGTACTCCTTCTGCGTCCGGCTCTATGGGCAACGGCATGCCAAACGCCAAACAGAGCGTCTTGTGCAGGAATTGGAGGCCGACCATGCACCTGGTTGAAAAGCACATCATTCTTCGGAGTGATCCACGCTATGCCACACTTGACGCGGCCTGCTTTGCGTCCAAAAATCTCTACAATACGGCGTTGTATGAGATCCGCCAGACCTTCATCTTTGAGGGGAAATACCTCAACTACCATGAAATGGATCGGCGCATGCAGTCGCAGGAAGCGTACAAAGCACTGCCTGCGAAAGTGGCCCAACAGGTACTGCTGCTGCTCGAACGCAACTGGAAATCCTTCTTTGAAGCGCTCGATGCCTACAAGCGCGATCCCTCACCATTTCGCCGACGCCCCCAATTTCCCACATACAAGCACAAAACCACAGGCCGCAACGTCCTCATCTATACGATGCAGGCCGTCAGCCGCAGCAAACGGACCCTTGCCCGGCACCTCATTCAGCCTTCGGGACTAGGCATCCAGATGAAAACCCAACAAGATCCCAAGGCGATTACGCAGGTCCGTGTTGTTCCCAAACACGGCTTTGTCGTTGTTGAGATCGTGTATGAACAGGAGCCGAGCAGCTCGGCCGTCGATCCTGCACTCATTGCTGGCATCGATCCTGGTCTGGACAATCTGATCGCGCTAACATCAAACAAACCGGGTTTTGTCCCGGTCGTCGTTAACGGGCGCGGTCTGAAAAGTACGAATCAGTTCTACAACAAGCGGCGGGCAGAACTCCAACATGCTCTTGGTCGTCCTGGAAATACTCGGCGCATGGAGCGCTTGACGCTCTGGCGCAATCGGCGGATGGAGCGGAGCATGATCTGCACACCATCTCGCGTTGTGTGATTGAGGTGCTGGTGGCTGAGGGGATTGGAACGCTCGTAATTGGTCGCAATGTGGGCTGGAAACAGGAGATCAACCTGGGGAAACGGACCAATCAGAACTTCGTTCAGGTGCCCCATGCCCGGTTCATCGAGATGCTCACCTACAAAGCGGAGCAAAAAGGCATCCGGGTGATCCTCACCGAAGAAAGCTACACCAGCCAGGCCAGTTTCCTGGATCGTGATCCCTTGCCAACCTACCAGCAAAACCAGGAGCATGCGCCTGTTTTCAGCGGCAAACGGATCACACGGAGGCTCTATCGGGCATCCAATGGCCAACTCATTCACGCCGATTGCAACGGGTCCTACAATATCATCAGAAAAGCAGCTCCTGATGCCTTCGGGTCGGAGGGAGTAGAGGATGGGGAGTGCAGGGTTCATCTGCCGGTAGTCCATCCCGTGGTGCGCCCAGAGAGGCGTGCAATCTTCTGTTCCGTGCAGACGGAACCTCACTCAGGCAATGTGAGTAAAGCAGCTCCTTACCTCGACCCGAAAGGAAAGAGTGGAAAAGAGCATGGAGCAAAAAGCCCATTGAAACTCTGGTACCAGGGTCAGAAGATGGGCAGCCAGGTCGTACATGGTCAAGGCTGATTGCTTGAACCCTAGTCGTGGCGAAAGTTGGACGTTCCGTGGGATAGGTACCATCACCCACGTCTGACGATATTCTGTAACTCACGGGTACTGAATATAGCCTGCGTCAGAGCCAGTTCTCAGGGAGGGAAATACGACATACGGGGGATCTACATACGAAGCGAAGATTACACGTAACCTGGGGATTGCCTAAACGTGGAGATGCGCAGGGCAACGGAGGAACCGTAGTACTCAAACGCTCACCGTAACGGGAGAGACAGGGGGAAGGGTTCCAGGGAGTCAGTTCTAAAAGGAGGAGGTTGACTCGGATGAGTCAGAAGACCTTGGAACGATTAGAACACCTACAACAACTGAACCGCAACAGAGAGTGGATCAACCACGACCTGTATAGGCTGATGTACAAGGAAGATCTGTACATTGTCGCCTACGAACGGATCAAGTCGAAACCAGGGAATATGACTCCTGGGACGGACGGGGAAACACTTGACGGTTTTTCCTTGAAAAGCATCCAGGAGATCATTCAGGAAATGAAAACCGAACAATTCCAATTCAAACCAGTACGACAAGAGTTTATTCCGAAATCGAATGGGAAGATGAGGAAACTCGGTATTCCAAGTGTGAGGGATAAAATCGTCCAGGAAGTCATGCGAATGATCCTGGAAACGATCTACGATAGCCCCCACGGCCCATATTTCCTGGAAACCAGCCACGGATTTCGACCAAATCGAAGCTGCCATACGGCGCTTCGTGACTTTCGGGACAAATGGACAGCGGTGAACTGGCTTATCGAAGGGGACATACGCGCCTGCTTCGATGAGCTGGATCATCAGAAACTGGTAGCCATCCTGCGAAAGAAGATCAAAGATGAGCGCTTCCTTAACCTCATCTGGAAACTTCTCAACGCCGGATACATGGACCTTCATGGAGAGAAAAAGGAAAGTCTAATAGGTTCTCCCCAGGGCGGAATCGTCAGCCCCATTCTTGCGAATGTCTATCTCCACAAACTCGACGAATTCGTGGAGGAACTACGACAGAAACAAGAAAAGGGAAAAGAGAAACGCCGGAATCAGACGTACCTTGCGCTGCAAGCCAAACGGTACAGGATGATTAAACAGAGGAGGACGCGCACCAAAGAGTTCAAAGAGATCACTCGTCAAATGAGGGCTACTCCATCGAAACAGACCAACGACCCTGAATACATCCGTGTCAGGTATCTGAGATATGCAGATGACTGGCTCATAGGTGTGTGCGGGAGCCATAGTCTGGCGGAGCAAATCAAACAAGACGTGAAAACGTACTTGCAAGACCACCTCCGACTCACGTTGAGCGAGGATAAAACCCACATTACAAACGCGAGAGCCGAAGAAGCCCTCTTCCTCGGCACCACTCTTAAAATTGGCAATGGGGGAAAAGCTAAGATTAAGCTCCAAACCTCCCCCGCGACAGGAAAAGCGTTCAAACGTCGCTCAACTGGTATGGAAACGATTATGAACGCTCCGTTGCCCAAGCTCATGAAGAGACTCACGGACAGACGTTTCTGCACGAAAGAAGGAAAACCCTTGCCAAGAACGGTTTGGATGGATCTCGACGCGGATCAGATAGTCAACCTGTATAGCGGGGTAAACCGGGGACTCCAGAATTACTATCGATTCACAGACAATTGGGCGCACATGCAGAGGATTCAGTATATTCTCCAATACTCGCTTGCAAACACTCTGGCTTGGAAATACCGAATATCCTTACCCAAAGTGTTCAAACGCTTCGGGAAAACACTGACGGTCCTGGTTCCAGGAAAAGAGGGCAAAGAGGACCGACAAGTCAGCTTCTACCTCAATTCTGACTGGAGCAAGAATCGGGAAAGCTTTCAACGAGGAAACCAGACCGATATTGATCTTGTTCAAACCATGAGGCGCCAGAGAACCCGGTCCAAATTAGGCAGAGCGTGCTGTATATGCGAAAGTACGGAGCAAAACGTCATGCACCATGTTCGTCATATCCGCAAACTCTCACACAAGCGAGAGGCCACTGGTTTTAATAGCCTACTCCGGGCTATCAACCGAAAACAGATCCCAGTATGCCATACATGTCACAGAAAGATCCACAATGGGAAATATGACGGCCTGAAATTAGGAGAACTGGCGTATATCCCGCTCTGAAAAGGGAAAGAAAAAGTAGGGACTCCTGGAGAGCCGGATGCGTGGAAACGCGCCAGTCCGGTTCGGGGGGAACCGTTGGAAAAGGTCTTTTTCTCCACCGACAAAGGAGAAAAGGAACCTCGCTGGCGGTTTACCCTACAGGCTGTCATTCCCTCACAAACCCGCTCGCGAGAAAATCCTGGCCTCTGTCAGGATACGCTAGTCGCGACGGAACTATTCCTGTCACATACCCTTTAGAGAGAGGAGGTCAAAGGCCTCGCAGCTTGATCTCTACGGTAAGTAGCCAAATAGCGGACCAGCAGTCCCTGTAGCGCATCGCCAAGATTCTTGAGAATGTGAAACCTGTCTGCACACTGGGACTACTTGGGGAGCGGCTGTCTTCGCTGCTGATGTAGAGCCCCCCTCTCCGGTCTCAACTCACCAGTTCAATTTCCAGGGTGGGTTGCTATCCAGGTAGCAGCGGTTTCTGCAGACCTCGCTGGCAGAACATCAATGACTTTGTAGCGTTGCATGTCAACAAGGATCGCGTCATATGTTTGTCCACATCAGAACGTGAAATCACCTGCCCCAAGCATTATCACCTGTTGGATTGGTTCTGTTGCAAGTGCCATGATCCAACGAAGCACCGTCATCCAGGAGGTCTTGATCCCTCATCGCTCAGCGAAATGTGCTCTCAACATCCTGCCAGTCGCAAGGTCGGGAGTCTAAATAACGTGCATAGGCTCGCACTCTTCCCCTGAGGAAGACACAGACCAAGCGGAAGAATATCCAACCAGTTCGCCCCACAGACATCCGAATAGAGCAGGTGCATGGTCGCTAACCGTTCACTCTCTGGCTTCCCATCAACGGTGATATTGGTGAGAGCCAGGCCAATGTTTGCTGCTGTTGGGTGGAGAAGAGCCAGCCGTCCACCAGGGAAAGGGTGTGAGAAAGCGGGCAACGCAGCGCGAAGAAGGAGGTATATGAGCGAGGAGGGAAGAGAAAGGCAGGCAATTGTTCCTCATCGTATCGAGCAGTGTTGCTCAACACAAGCTTATATTCTTTCACTGTTCCTGAAGCATTATTGCACAAAACAGGCATTTTCTTTTCAACGCTACTTACGAAGCCGCCTCTCAAACAATCGGATGGGTGAAAAATACACATCTCCTTAGCAGAGAAGCGGCATCATGAAAAAAGGTTAGAGACGCTGGCGCGCTAGCCACGCTTCGATCGTGAGCTTGTGTTCATCATAATGCCCAAACGTATCGCCCTCGGCGACCTTCCAGAGCGCGCTCCCTTTCATCCAAGCAAAACGCCCTGGATCAAACAGGTCTTCCTCGCTCAGTGCTCCAGTAGCTGCCAGAAGCTGCTGATAGGAGGTATGAAAATCCTGTTTGACCTCCGCCAGTGGTCGCGAACGGTTGGCAACAAATGTTGCATGATTGAACTGATCCACGTCCTCATCTGTTTTCACTGAGGGGGTGAGTTGCGGCTGTTCATTGCGCCGAGCTGCCTCAAGAATCTGGGCAGCACGCCCTTGCCAGGTTGCCAGATGGACCAAAATATCTTTGAGCGACCAATCGCCGCTTACCCCTGGCTCGGTCAACTGCGTTTCGCTGAGTGGGGCGAGAAGTACTTCAAAAGCTGCATAGCCACGCTCCATCATTTCGAGCAGTTCGGCTTTATTTGTCAGAATGGACATAGTGGATTCTCCTTTCTGAGAACGCGAAATATGTAAGGAAGAGATAAAACGCCTAGCCTCTTTGCTTTCGTACCCAGTTATGGAAAGGCGTGCTCCCGCAAAAGCAGTTGGTCACGATATGAGTCGCAACAGCTACTTCTTGCGTTCATCATAGCATCTTCTTGTTATATACTGAAAAACACCCTTCTCTCAATGGCCTATTTTTTTCGCAAGGAGCAGACCAATGGATCTCGATTGGAAGCAGTATCGTCCGGCAGAAGGGACCGTCATTCTTAGTACGATCGATGCACATGCAGCTGGTGAGCCATTGCGCATCATCACTGGTGGGCTTCCTCCCTTACAGGGCGCAACTATCCTGGAGCGACGACGCTTTATGCAAGAGCATTATGATCACCTCCGGAAGGCATTAATGTGGGAGCCACGTGGACATTTCCATATGTACGGGGCGGTGCTCACGCCGCCTGTCACGCCAGAGGCCGATTTGGGTGTGCTGTTTCTGCACAATGAAGGATATAGTACCATGTGCGGACATGGCATTATTGCACTAGTGACCACGCTGGTGAAAACCGGCGCGATCAGCCCCCAGGGACCACATACGCCTGTCACCCTTGACACGCCAGCCGGGCTGGTTCGCGCAACGGCGCACCTTGATAGCAGTGGGCAAGTAGAACGCGTCTCGTTCCTTAATGTCCCTTCGTTTGTCTATGCACACGAGGTCGAACTCGACCTGCCGACCTACGGGAAGTTGGCGGTTGATATCGCCTTTGGCGGAGCCTTTTATGCGATTCTTCCAGCGGAGCGTGTAGGGTTGCGAGTGGCGCCGGAAGCAACTGCGCAGCTCGTGGCTGCAGGCTCAGCCATCAAAAAAGCGGTGAATGCCAGGCTCTCGATCACGCATCCGTTTGAAGAGGACCTGGGCTTTCTGTATGGCACGATTTTGACCGACGCCCCGCAAGATCCAACGCATCACAGTCGCAATATCTGCGTCTTCGCCAACGATGAGGTAGATCGCTCTCCAACTGGGACTGGTGTGTCAGCTCGTTTGGCACTCCACGCGGCCCGGGGTGAAGTTGCCGACGATCAGCCAGTGGTGATTGAGAGTCTCTTAGGGGAAATGCATACCTTCAGCGGGAGAGTCGCAGGACGGGCAGCGGTAGGACCCTTTGAAGCCATCATCCCTGAAGTTAGCGGAACAGCTTTTCTCACTGGTCGCCACGAATTTCTCATAGAGGCCGCTGATCTACTTGGACAAGGTTTTTTGCTTCCCTGAGTTGTCACGCTGTCCATAGAGAGTCATGCCCTTTGGTCTCAAGCGCAGAGCCCTGTCAGTATTCCCTCATGCGGATCAGCCAGTTCTGTGGCACCCCGCTGTCCTCTCTGAGGCATTCGACTGCCCGTCAGCCAACAACTGGCTTCACAAGAACTTCGTCTAAACGCCAATAGGGATGTATTCCGAACTCCGAACCAATCCGTTCTCCGAAACTTACCCATATATGGACAAGCCATACACAGTGTTCGATTCCTGCTTCAATGCAGAGAGCAAACTTTTCGCTCGTCTTACCCCTGCTCCACAGGCGTCACTTCCCGCAGAACTTGCGGTACGCCGTTTTCATTGTGCCAATGCCGCGAGATTTTTGGCGGCATTGTCATCTCGATCCTGCACGTTTCCACACTCCAGGCAGACAAAGACCCGATCCGAAAGCGTGAGCGCCTCATTGACCCATCCACAACACGAACAGGTTTTTGAGGAGGGTTCCCAGCGCGAGGCCAGCAGCACCTTCACCCCTGCCTGCTCGGCTTTGTAAAGGATCTGCCGCTTGAACTCGTACATGCCCACATCGGCGATGGCTCGAGCCAATCTGCGGTTCTTGAGCATGCCTGCAATATGCAAATCCTCGAGCACGATCACACGCGGCCTCTCTTGATCGGGCTTGGTTCTCGCCACGATCTGAGCGGTCGCTTGGTGCAAGGCATCGTTACGCACGTTGGCGATCCGGGCATGCATCCGTGAGAGGCGCTGCTTTGCTTTCTGGCGATTGCGTGATCCTTTGGCCTTGCGGCTATGGCGTCGCGACGTGCGCTTCAACGCCGTGATCTTCTTGCGCAGCGCCCTGGGGTTCTCGAACGTACGTCCATCAGACAAGGTTGCCAGCCGCTTGATTCCCAGGTCAACTCCAATGACGTCACCTGTGGCGGCTTGCGGGTCTTTCTCTCCTTCGGCGTCCCCATGCACACAAATCGAGACAAACCACCTGCCTGCTTGCTCATGGATGGTGGCACTGCTGATCTTGACGTTCAGAGGGAGATAGCCGTGCTCTTTGAGTCGGAGCACCCCCAAACGGGGCAACTGGATGGCATCCGGAAACACCCGAATGCTCCCGGTGAAGCGAGCGCCACCGATGGCTTTCTTGCGGCTTTTGAAGCGAGGATAGCCACACTTGTCTTTCCATGTGCCCTCTTTTTTGAGCCGGCACTTGCGAAAAAAGTGCTTGAAGGCGGCATCCAGGTCACGCAAAGCCTCTTGGAAGGCGCACTTGCTGACCTCGCGCATCCAAGGCTCAGAGGGTTTGAGAGCATTGATCTCGCGATGCAGATCGATGGCGGTGGGCGTTTTCTGCCCAGCTTTGTAGGCCTCTTGTTTGCGGCGAAGACCATAATTGTACGCCCAGCGAGCGGCTCCGGCATGTTTACGGCAGAGCGTCTTTTGCGTGTTATTAAGATCAAGTTCTCCCCGATACCCACGGACCAACTGTTGCTCTTCTCCCTCTGTCTCGAAAGTAGAACAAATACACCAGAAAACCACTCCTTTGGCAAGGGGGACACATGTCACTAATTGTCTACATCTGTCTCAAGAATAGAAAACTAATTATATCCCCCATCATCCCGCTTCCCACCTTGTTGTCTACGTTGCACAGATGCCCACAAAGAATTAGAACACGACGCTCCGGCCAACTCCCTCCTGTTTCGCACGGTGATAGACGAGGCTGGCAGCAACCATATCCTCAGAGGCATGCCCCATGGCCTTGTAGACGGTGATCTCGTCTGTAGATTGCCTTCCCTGGCCCTGGCCCAGCAAAACCTCACCAAGCTCGGTGCCAGAGCTTGCATCCAATCCAGCTAGTTCAGCACAGCCAGCTGGTGGCGGTTCGAAGGCCTGTCGAGCCTCCACGAAGAGGCGCGCTGAAGCTATCACCTTGGGGTCCAGTTCTCCGCCCGGAGGCGCATAGCCAACTGAGGTGACATGTACCCCAGGTGTGAGCCAGTCGAGGCGAATCACCGGCTCAACGGCATTCGTACACAGGCACACCACGTCGGCTCCACGCACAGCCTCTTCAGCAGTCTCCACCGCACGTGCCCTGGCGTCGATGGCCGCCAGCTGCTCGGCATGAGTGAAGTGGCGCGAGGCAACACGAATCTCGGAGAAGGAACGAGTGTGGGGAAGCATCAAGAGATGCGCATGGCCCTGCACTCCAGCCCCGACAATCGCCAGCACGCGAGAATCTGTCCGCGCCAGAATTCGGGTAGAGAGGGCAGCAGCCCCAGCCGTCCGTAGCGCAGTAATGGAGGTCCCATCCATCAATGAGAGGGGAGTACCCGTCTCTGGATCGAACAAGCAGATGAGGGCCTGGTGTACAGGAATGCCGAGCTGCTTGTTCCCGTGAAAGAGAGTGACCAACTTGACGGTGACTTCTCGGCTCTGCTGATAGGCTGGCATGGCGAGCAGAAGCCCGGTGTTGGGAACAGTGACTTCAATGCGTTTGGGGGCATTCACCTGGCCGCGACTTTGCGCCCTGAAGCCCTCGGAAAGCTGGTCCAAGAGCATCTCAGGGTCCAACAAGCTCTGGACCTCTGTTTCATTGAGCATCAAAATGTCCATAGGAACCTCCTGCAATCAGTAGAGAGTGTCATCAAAACCTCCGCTTCATTGTAGTACATGCAGAAGTAGAGAAGTACCTCCAGATACTTGATTACTCTGTGTTAGGGGTAGTGCTCCCCTGTTAGGAGTGCAGTCGTCACGACCTGACCAACGGATCTGTTCTCATTGGCAACTCGGTGCTTGTTCACCAACGCCAAATACTTGAAAAGTAGTTCATAACGTGTTCATCGGATTATTGCCCTCTCCCTTGCGGCCCGTAGTAGCTAACGTAACGCAGGGCCTGGTCATTTTTACTTGAAGGATCTCAAGAACGGCGATCATGGCACAGCCAATGGCGTAGCACGTAATATCGTTCCAATCAAAGACCGAACCCACAATAATTTGTAAGATGGTATTCTCTGATCCTATGAGACTGGCAACATCAAAAAACTGTAGGATTTCTACTGTGAAAGCAATGAGAAAAACATACAGAGGTAAGAATGCAACGCGCTCCGGAAGAAATATTCGTAGGAAAGAATACACACCCCCTACAGCTAAAATATCTCCTATGTAGGGGCGAACAAATGCATCATGAACAAAAATAGCAATCAATATTTCAACGGTAAGCAACAGAAGAAACATCAGAAAATAGAGACCTCGCTTTTTTCCCTTGGACATAATGTCTGTTCCCTCCAAAAATAGACATTTGCTCACGTGTTCAACTTTTTCACATGAGTATGTTCATATTACTTTTTCAGTATGGATAGACTCCAACCGCCCTCGTGCAAGCTCTGATTGCTTGTTTGGAGTGCCTGATTCTCGCGTTGCAGGTGCGCCAGTCCTTCATCCTTTGTGACGACTCCGCATAGGCTAAAGCCTAGCGGCTTCTCAGGAGGCTTGCGCCTCTTGAAGGCTCCGTCCGAGCCAAAGAGCTTTTCTGTTCAGTGCAGCATTGTGATCTCGATCCAGTTCGCAGCCATACTCGCAAGAGTGCCAGCGTTCAGCAAGCGTCTTCTTGCGAACCGTGCCGCAACTGCTGCACACACGGGCTGGTGTACTTGGGATCAACCTTTACCACCTGGACAGTACCAGCATTCTCAGCTTTGTACTCGCACATGACAATAAACATTGCCCAACCAGCATCCATGATCGATGTGTTCAAGCCAGACTTCGCACTGGCCCCGTTAGGGAGGCATTGTCCTGTCTCCTCATCCTGTTTCGGCTTCGCTCGTTTGGACAAGTTGGCAGGCGTGATATTCTCGAACACGATGGTTTCGTAGGTATTCACTACACGGCGCGACCATCGATGAAGGGAGTCATTACGCTGGTTTCACACCTTCCTGTGAAGTTTCACAACGCGCTGGGCAGCCTTCTTGCGGCGATTACTCCCGCGCTTCTTTCTCGAAAGCGCTTGTTGAGCCTTTGCTCATCTCTTCCCAGCCTTGCGATACTGCTTCGGGTTCTCAATGACGTCACCTGTAGAGAGGGTTGCTCGTTTGCTCACCCCAAGGTCAATGCCCACTGCCTCATCTGTGTAGGGAGTGCGTGGCATTGCCTCTCCTTCACAGACAAACACCACATACCAGCATGACCCCTCGCGTTTAACAGTGGTTGTCTTGACCTTCCCTTGTAATTCACGATGCCACTTCACTTTGATTGCGCCAATGCCAGGAATCTGAAGCCGCTGATCGTTGATCTTCCAACCAGCAGCATCAGGAAAGAAGAAACTCTCATAGCTGCGTACCGACTAATAGCGCGGGTATCCTGCTTTATCGCCACACTTACAGCGACGGTAGAAGGCTTTCTAGGCATTGTCTACGCAATGAAGCACATTTTGCAGGACGTGAGAGCCGATCTCTTGATACTCTCGCCTGATTTCATTGCGAATGACGGTGAGAGATCGGCATTGCGCTGCAAAACTGATGGACTCATGGGCATATCTCTATGCATCTTTTCGCTCTTGAAGCGCCGCATTGTAGAGTTCGCAACATCTTGCAAGCGTCCAATCCAGCTTCTCGACTTGCTTCTTGGTTGGGTAGAGTCTCAGTTTAGACGCTTTGATTGGCATCCTTGCTCTTCTCCTCCTCTCGTTGAATGTAGTCGCGTAAAGCCCAGATCACTTCACCATTGAACGAACGCTCGTGCTGCACTGCGAGTGTTTTGAGCGCTTCCCAGACATCAGGCGGGAAGCGAACTTGTATTTTCTTCTCATCCATGCACCTGTTATACATCTTAATTAGGTGTATGACAACGGCTGAAGCCAAACACGCCTGACCACTGCCGTTAAAACGGCATGGCTTGCGGCGGGCTAAAGCCCATCCTTTGTCATGAGCTTACTGTAGCAAATCGGCGTTCTTCTCTACAACTGCATAGCCTATCTAAACAGTTACTAGTTTCGAAGGAGGTCTTTAAATATGAAACGCAATATTTCGATCGATAAATTCACTCAACTGGACTTCTGTTTTTTGGAATTGCTATATATGATGCATACAATGTCAGACACCGGATACTCTATGAAGCCGCTCATATCCTCAATCCACCAGAAGCTATCAGGAACAATTGATACAGTAGGAATACCGAAGCTCTCGCATTCCCTGGGATATGCCACCATCATTGATCACAACGCTCGATAATCACGCCTTAGGCCAATTCACTATCAACAGTTTGACTTTTGCACTTTACACACATATACTCATAAAGATCATCTTTGCTGTCTGGTTCGTTGTAACCTTTCACCTCGCATCCCCTGGGCTGCGGAGGGAAACATGGCAGTACAATGAGTATCTTTGGGAAATGATGCTCTCACTGAGAGTAAAGCGCAGATGTCCATGAACCTGCTGCTCCATGCGCGGTTGTTGGATGCGCCACGTGTCAGTGATCACCTTCTCCCGATCGTCAGGAGAATACGTATTCCCTCAGGCTGATCATCCTGAGCCGCCGAATAGGCGGTATAAGTTGATTATTTCGTTCCTACATACACCGACAGGCTGGAAGGAGCCAACGTGTCTGGTGGAAACTGGGGGCCTAAGGTCCTCTCGGAAGAGTTCTCCACGGTCTTGCCCGTGGGACGTAAGGTTAACATCGACGAGTTCATCGCCGTTGCGCACAGCAAGCTGGTGCGCAACAACCACCCATTCGGCAAGCTGTTCTACACACCGTCCGGGGAGCGCCAGAACACTGGATCCCCGTGGCCACGGGGCGCTTCAGCATCACCTCCTCGCTGGTCTCGAAGGGAAGGTACCTGCGACCGGAGGTGCGGGAGGCGAGGGCTGCCCTGATCACAGAGGAGAAAGCAAAGGCGGCACGCAACGAGCGAGCCATCCTCCCAGACGAAAGGCGGGAGATCCTGAGCCTGACCGTCCGCCTGGAGACGGGACACCCCGAGTTGGTGTTGCTCACGGGCGACACCAACTATTACACCATCCGTACGCTGCAGGAACTGCGCATGAAGAAGGGCCGAGACAAGCCGACGACCGTCGCCAGGTACTTCCAGAACCACTGGGGCATGAGCACCCTGGTGGAGGCGCGAGGCGACGACGGACAGCCGGTGCTCGTCTTCTCAAGGCGTAGCGCTCGGGTCGACTTCTACCCTGGCTGCTACAACGTGACAGCCAGTGGAGCGATGGAGAAAGACGACTTCGACGCCTTGGGTCAGATGAACCTGCTCCGGGTCGCCACCCGCGAACTGGGGGAGGAGACTGGGATTCAATTCGGTTCGAGTGACACGTACGAGGTGCTCGGGCTGGGGTACAACCCCGAGAAGAGCGACTGGAACCTCCAGACGCTCGTCCGGACCAACCAGCCTGCACGTGAGATCCTGGCGAATCGGGGCAAGGCCCCCGACGCCTGGGAGACCGATGACCTTTTCCTGGTCGACGCAAGTCGGCCGGAGACGGTGATCGCGGCACTCAGGAAGCACGAGAGCGAGTGGACGCCGACCGGCGCGGCGGCCGCAGACACCTACCTGAGGCGCGTGTTCGGCTCCGTGGACCTTGCGGCCTGAGGGACGTTGCGGTGGTAAGCCTGCACATGTTGATGTGCAGGCTGCCAGGGCGGCGCGGCTTCAACACAGCTGCGCCTCCCTGGTCGCCGCCACCTCTTCAGAAGGTGCTCACCCAATATAGGCACAAAGCCGCTCTTTACGTTCATACTTCTCGTCCACCTACTGCATAGCTGTGTTTGGTACCCAGCCTCCCGCTACCTCCCCCTGTGCTGCCACTCTTCGTTTGGTACACTTGCCGTTATCAGGAACTTACCCAAACATGGACAGGCCATATTTCGTGTCCTGTTCCTGCTTCATCCACCACTGCCTGAAGTTTCAGGTCTTACGCGATGTCCACAGGCGTCACTTCCCGTGTAACTCACGGTACGTCTCTCACCACCATTTTCGGCGAAAGCAGCTACGTTATAGGCAGCGTTCAAATCACGGTCCATGACCACGCCGCATTCCATGCACACAAACACGCGATCCGCAAGCGTCAAGTCTTCTCTCACCCAACCGCAGGCATGGCATGTTTTACTCGATGGTTCCCACCGTGATACCAGTTTCACCTCAATACCGGCAAATGCCGCCTTGTAAAGGACTTGACGCTTGAACTCATACATGCCCACATCAACAATCGCTCGACTCAGCTTGCGGTTCTTGAGCATGCCACTGATGTTGAGGTCTTCCAGCACGATACACGTCGGACGTTCACTCTCGGGCTTGGTTCTCACCACAAGAGCGCTGGTTGCTTTGTGCAGGGCATCGTTTCTCACATTGGCTATGCGTGTGTGCATACGAGCTCAGCGGCGTTGGGCCTTTTTCTGATTGTTGGATCCTTTGACCTTACGAGAATGCCACCGTGACGTTCGTTTGAGGGCGGTGATTTTCTTGCGCAATGCCTTTGGGTTGTCAAACATACGACCATCGGAAACCACTGCCATCATCTTTCTACCTACGTCCACACCAATAGCTGCGCCCGTTGCTGGTATTGGTTCAGGCTGTTCCCTATGGAAACACACCGAAACAGACCAACGTCCTGCTTTTTCGCTTATCGTGGCGCTGCCGATCTTCACATTCATGGGCAAGTACCCACGTTCTTTCAACTTGAGCAATCCTAGACGGGGTAACTGGAGAGCATCAGGAGAGACCTTGATCGCTCCTGTGAAGCGAGCGCCGCCTATCGCTTTTTTCTTGCTCTTGAACCGAGGATAGCCACACTTGCCCTTCCATAAGCCCTCTTTCTTGAGACGGCACTTACGCAAGAAGTGCCCAAAGGCGCTGTCCACATCTCTGAGGGCTTCTTGCAAGGCGCATTTTGAGACTTCATAGGCCCAGGGGATGTCCCTTTGTTTGAGCGCGTTGATTTCCCGATGCAAGTCAATCGCTGAGGGTGTTTTCCGTCCTGCTTTGTATTCTTCCTGCTTGCGACGGAGACCATAGTTGTACGCCCAACGAGCTGCCCCGCAATGCTTCAAAGCGAGCGTTTGTTGTGCATCATTGAGGTCTCATTCGACCCGATAGCCCTGCTTGACGAGCATTCCTCGGGCTCCTCATCTTGCATCACGTGCTCAACACACTGCTTGATTTTTTCAGCACGCCGTTTACTGTGACGCCGTCCATACATACGAACCGCCATGCTGGTGATAACGCTCACGAAATCGTCTACCAACTCATCGTCTGTCTCAGTCTGGAAAATCATCTCCACATGCCGCCCTTGTGCCTCCAATAACGTGACGATATAGTGAGCGCCGAAGCGGGTCAAGCGGTCTCGATTCTCAACAATGATGGTTCCGATACTGCTATCAGCGAGCAGTTTTTCCAATTTCGGACGTTTGTCATTGAGTCCCGAGGCAATCTCTGTCACTTCTTTGGAGACCTGATAGCCTTTGGCCGCTGCGTAATCCTTTAAGCGTGCAAGTTGGCGGGTTAAATCCTCTTTTTGATCAAGTGAGGAGACCCGCGCATACAGGGCAATACGTCCCGTCAGAGGTTGCACAGTCTGTGGATCACGCACAATGACGGTTCCGGTCTCTGTTTGATAGGCATCTAGCATGCCCGCCTTGTACCATCGCCATGCGGTCTTGTAGCTAATGCCCTGTTGTCGTGCATATGTGCTTAACTTCATGGCTATATTTTAGCATATTCTGTCCATGTGTGGCAACATCTTATAAAAAGAGATTTCACCCTCATGAAAATGTGTTGTAGCACATCCTTTGTACAATAGCGCCATGAGAGGTGAAAACTATGGGGCGACGACAACTCATCATCGAGCAAGCCTCTTTCTGTAGCGAGAGGCTTCCCTTTCGGGTACATATCCATGTTGATGATCAGACACCTATTGGCCCATCATGGGTGACAACACTGGCAACGCACTTACACTATCCTCTGGTTGACTCCTTTGGCGCTCCCATCACGTACCGCTTGCGGTGCATCTCGCGAAAAGGTCTCCTGCTGACATCAAGCCGCTTTGTTGATGTCGAATTTCCTTCTGGGAGCCATTTTGTCCTGGAGCCTGAGACCTATCACACAGAAGAGATGCCAGCTGTCGCACTTGACCAGCGTTTCTCTACGAATCAAGCCGACTCTTCCTTGCGGATTTCTCGACGAGTGATCATAAGAAGTTGTATGCTTGCAGGCGTTAGCTTGTTTGGGCTGGGTTCGGGGGTAACAACCGCCTTTGCCCAACGCCTCCTGACGCAAAAGCCTAGTATCACATCAACTCACAAGCAGGCAACACCGCTCCCCTCTGGCATTTGGGGAGAGAAAAGGAGCAATGTTGGGAAGGGAGGAGAGGCAGAGAGCAGGAGTGGAGGAGGCGCGCACCTCCCCACCAGATCCTCCCACGCATCCTTCCTGAGTACCTTTTGCTTGCCAGGGGTAGGCCTATACAATAGAACAACGACTCTTATTAAAGCACATGCAAGCACAGATTATATCATGCTTGATTCCAAGTGCGCCTATTTGTCACTTTCTGTCTAAAGAAATAAAAACGAATTATAACCCCACTGTATTCTCAAATACGCATGAAAAAGGAGCGCATGAATGACACTTGAATAGCTTTGGACAGTCAAAAACATATATACTCTAAGGGGGAAACGTGGGCCAGCCGCCACTCACCTGGCCGTTGTTCGTGGTGTCGAAGAAATGCGGCCGAGAAAGCGTTTGTTGAGCTATAGCCAACTCGCCTTGCGATTTCGGTAATGCTCAACTCTCCTGCTTGTAAGAGGTCTCGCGCAAGCGCCATTCTCCAACCAGCTAAGTAACGCATAGGTGGCTCACCCAGTGCCCGTTCAAAGTTACGCGCAAATGCCGCTCTTGACATCCGACAGAGAGAGGCGAGCTCAGGAACAGTCCATGTGTTCTCTGGATGTGAGTGAATAACTTGCAGCGCCGCACCCAGTCGCGAATCATTCGCAGCACTAAACCAAGCTGGAGGTGCTGGGCTCTGCTCTAGGCTCGCCCGAAGCGCGTACACAATGAGCAGGTCTAATAGCCTATTCAACACCGTTTGATGGCCAGGACTCGGTTGATTAAGCTCGTTCGAGACTAGCGTAATGATTTGGTGTAGCGGCTCGTTGGGGGTTGTCTGGAGTACAAGAATTGGTGGAAGCGTTTTTAGCAACCCCAATCCAATATCGCCTGAAAACTGGTATGCTCCACACATAAAGACTGATGTGTCTGGGTTACTCGAGGTATCATTACTGGTACATTTTGCTAAGAATTCCTCATGTGAAATACAGGGGGCACCAGGACTATACGCAAGGTGGTGATTTTGTCCTCCAGGAACAAGCGCAAGATTACCAGGTACCAGTTCCTGAGCATTCGAGTGATCATCAGTCCATATATAGGCTCGGTTCTTCAAAACCATATGAACCGTTAACTGTATGCTCCCTGGTAAAACAATACCCCATGGAGGTAAATGCAATATGCTACAATCGATAAATGCCTAAAAGCCGGTTTGATTAAGCAAAATCAAATGAATGGATTAAATATGACTCAAATTGCAAAACCTAATGCGCGCTCATTTGATGGTTGGATGAGACTACCTATAAGCAAACATCTTGTCAGGCAATATACTATTAATGACCCTGCTTATGATTTGTGGAGCGCTTTAAAATATTATTCTGAAGTAGAAGAAGTCGGATTACATTTAATTCAGACAAAAGGATTGCAACCACAACAACTTCAACAAGAAATATTTGATTACTTTCGAGCTTTTATTCGACAGGCAAATTCTTACTATGAATCAGCCAAACTGCTTCATTATAGGTCCAGCAGTTTACTGTATTATTATAGCTTTTTGAACTTAGTAAAAGCGTATCTTTTACTAGAAGACCCTCAATGGATAATGGGCAGAACTGGTCATGCAGTAACCCATGGATTAACCTATAGGCCAAGCACAACTAACACAGACTTTCTACTAGAAGCAGTCAGAGTAAATGAGGGGATTTTCCCAAAATTTTATGAAGCACAAACAAACAGACCTCTATCCGCAACCGAGACTGTAACTCTAAATATTAAGGAGATGTTAGGGTATCCAAGCGATATCAGTTCCGAATATCAACTCACTGGCTATGGGAACTTCAAAATTTTTTCTCCACTTGTAGCAGTAGTAACTGACCAGTCTCAAAACCTTGCATGGACAATTATTGCGATCCCAGCAATAGCCGACCTTGATAATTTCTTCAATCTGCAACCGAAATTTTTACATACCTATCAAGAAATAGAAATTAACAAACAAATGCTTGCCCAAATATTTAATAAAGATGTGCCAGAATTAAACTACAACTTCAGATTTTTTCAAGATATAACGCCCATACCACTGATTAATAATAGGACAGTCCCTTTAGCTCAACTCAGGCAAAAAATTGTCGATACATTAAACCCGTATATCGGAACGCACTACTACAATGATAATGCGGACTTTGACCTCGCATTTCCTTACCAAGACCCAGTAACATCCATATGGCTCCCTATAACAGAAGGTTTGTCAATCTATGTAACTATGTTCTATCTTTCGAGTCTCGTTAGATACAGACCAAACTATCTCGAAACTCTGTTAAACCATAAACCTGCTTGGCTCATAGAAAATTTCGTAACGAACACTCCTCAAGTATTTTTAAGAATAATGGTCAGTAAAATAACAGGGAAAGAGATTATTCATCTCCGACGATAACCAAAGGCATCAAGTTTAGACCTAAATTTTATCCCAATTCGTGGCACGAAGCTCACGCTGTGATGGCTATCGTCTTCCTCGGGGTGGTCAGTCCCGGACCTCATCCGTTTTCAGGACGAGGTTTCCCAGGACAGTGAAGGAGTCCAGTGACTCAGGGATGAAGAGCATGTTCCCCAGTCAGAATGCGCTCTTCCGTCAGGACGAACTCGCTCAATTGTTGCATTGTTACCGTGGTGCTGGATGGCCCGAAGAGGACCCCTTGTTCCTGTGCCAAAGCGGTAGATACCTGGCACAAACGCTGAGTGAAACGGCTGTTTGCCTCGCTGTAGCGGGCAAGAGGTTCCTCTGGAAGAGCTTCATCCATCCAAACAGCATAGAAGACTTCTGCCAAAGCGAGATGGTGCAGTACTTGGCGCAGCGACCATCCGCCGTCTGGAGGGGTCCAGTCAAGCTCCCCCATACTTAGTTGCTGGGTACGTTGTGCTACGAGCGAAACCACCAGATCGATGCGCCAGAGCCACGCTTGCAGTTCTACCGTAGACAGAGATTGCAGGTCTTCCGGTAGCGTCTCTGCGGAGGTGGCCCAGCCATCAGTGGGGATTGGTATGATGCCTTGCCGCTGCCAGGCCAGCCATTGATCGATCTGGTTCAGGTGATCAAGCGCATGATCCAGAATCCGGCGCAAAATTTTGCGGGGGGTATAGCTGTGTTCTGTATCAACCAGGACAAGATGAGTGGGATCATGCTGAACGAGACGTTCCAGGTAGGGACGTGCATAGGCATGAGCAGCGAGGAGATGCTCTCCTGGGTCAAGCGGCCAAAGGTGGAGCTTCGCGGCCAAGGCAGCCTCTGTAGCGGTAAGCTCTTGGAACTGGGTTATCTCAAGCTTCCCTTCCTGGGCCAGCGAGAGCACCTGGGCGCGAGATTGAGCCAGTTGTTTCAGCAAGGGTTTTTGTTCAGCATGAAGTGAGTGGACTTCAAAATGCATAAGGATCTCCTTCTTGTTTCTTGCTTCTTAAGCAGATCCCATTGTACCCTTGGAATATTTCGTCTATAATCGAAATATGAATGACACCCCTAAAGACGTCAATATTGCTGCCGTCGCGGCACTCATCAGCAACCCATCCAGGGCGGTGATGCTCGATGCATTGCTGAATAAGCAAGCGCTCCCTGCTGGAGAACTGACCTATCGCGCGGGCATTTCGCCACAGACGGCCAGCGCTCATCTGGCAAAACTGGTCGATGGTGGTTTGCTCATCCTCCAGACGCAGGGGCGGCATCGCTACTATGCCTTGAGCGGTCCAGAAGTAGCACACGCGCTGGAAGCCCTGGCGGTCATTGCTCCCCCGGCGAGAGTGCGTTCTCTGCGTGCCTCAGTCATTGCAGAGCGCCTCCATTTTGCCCGCACCTGCTACGATCACCTTGCTGGCAAACTTGGTGTGAGCCTCACCCAGGCATTGCTGGATGCCGAAATCCTGCACCTGGAGGAACAGAACCCGTGCTATCAGGTCACAGAACCAGGTGTGGCTTTCCTCTCGGACTTCGGCATCAGCCTGGAAAAGCTCCGGCATCAACGTCGTGCATTTGCCCGACCTTGCCTGGATTGGAGCGAGCGGCGCAATCACCTTGCTGGCGCGCTGGGTGCTGCTCTTTGTGAGCGGCTCTTCCAGTTAGGCTGGTTGGAAAAACGCTCCTCTGAAAGAATGGTGCAAGTGACCAGGCATGGCTTGGAAGGCTTGAGAAAAACCTTTGGACTCCAGTTTCCTTGAATCTCAGTTGGGAAGCCGACTGGGAACTTTTGCCGGTGTGGCAACGTCTTGTACATGAGGGAGGCTCCAACTGTTCACAAGAATTGTCTCTTGGAGGAAGAAGACATGCAGCGAGCAAAATCGCCAAAGGTTTGGCTTACGCTGGTCGCCATCCTGATTCTCGCCTTATTCCTAGGCGTCTCTGCCTGGAGAAATTCCAGCTCTCCCTGTGACCCAATGGGCCAAGGTCACGGAGTGATTGATTCCATAGATCAAACCTTTGTGTTTGCTCAAATAAGACTCTACACACCAGGAGCGCCCATCCATCCTGGCATAAGCCGAGATCATACCATTGTTAGTACGGACTGGGCAACCCATTTCTTTCGTCAATATGGTACCAATTGCAAATCGGCGCAACGTGCCTCGCTCTCTGATCTAGCGAAAGGGCAATCCATCATTGCCTGGTCAAAAGACCTGAGAAACAACAACAGCTATCCAGCAACATTCAATGCCTCAGATGTGGTAATTGTAATGCCGACCACTCAATAGTCATCCTCTGAGCATCATGGAAAAAGAATGCCCAATTTACCAATTCGCATCTCTTCTATCTCCACTAAAAAAGCCACGCGTGAAGACGGCTCACATGTGGCTTTGTTTTGCTCTCTTTCTATTCAACCCGTGTAGTAGCAGGGCTTGTACTCTAAGGGAATATATGCTTCTACGGACAGTAGGGATAATCAGTACAGTACGCTCTTTTCAGAATATCCGATCTGACGGACGTGCTCGGTCTGATGCCCGTACCATACCCACCTCCTCCAATGGGACCAAGTCCTGGGCTTTCAATTGCAGGTCCACCACCTCCTCCAATGGGACCAAGTCCTGGGCTTTCAATTGCGGGTCCAAACCTACCATAGCCACTGTAATACCTTATAAAACCAGGGCCACCTTGGACCGGTTGATGCTTTCCTAGAACCTTTGTGGAAACACTCGCCCTGGTACTGGCAGCAGAAGCTGGCATTGGAGAGCTAATCATGAGCAACAGGGTGAACAGCCCACTCAGAAAGAGGATGGCAACGCCTTTGCTTCTCAAAGACATGGTATTGCTCCTTCTCCTTGCCAAGGGGACGAGGGCCAACAACAAACACGATCAGAATAGGCAAGCAAAGCACTAAACACAAACCGCGTCTCTATCTCTAGGCAAGCTAGTAGTAGTAGCCCACAGGCGATCCCGAAGGTTGTGCCGTATAGTCGATCATCAACCTGGACCTGGATATGGACCTGGATGATGAACAAATTTACAGGCGAAACTGATTGAATTCGGGATGCGTACCATCGTCCCACCCCGATCAAGGCAAGCGCGGTAGTATGGGTCGTGCGTATACTGGTACTGTGTGATGGGGTCATACCCTGAAAAGGACTTCGCCATAATACTTCTGTGCTCAAACAGGTACTGTTTGATAGGGTCATACTCACCAGACCCACCAGAGCTACCATATTCACCCCAGGGACCGAAGCGACCGTAGCCACCCCAGGGACCGCCTTGCGTCGTGTTTACATGAGTTTGTGCTTTTGTTGGGGTAAGGCTTGCTGCGGAGGCGTTAGCTGCCGTTCTCATGACGAAGACAACAGCGACGATCACACTAAGCATGACCAGGCAAAGGCTTTTCCCTATAGCGGGAAGACTCATGTTTTTTCTCCTCAGTACTTGAGTCTAGATTGCTCCTGTCATGTCTATCGTTTGAGGATACTACTACAAGCGCTACAGCAGGAGCTGATAGCAACGTGAGTGACCGCCGAGTTCCCTGTTCAAGTAAATCGACCACATGCGGACGCGGGACAAGTTTAGCCCGCAGGGGTGGCACATGGAATTTACTTGCGAGCAAGGCATTTTTGAGCATCACACAGTCTTTCTCATGGGTAGTATCAATGACGATTATACGCTCCTGGAAACATTTTTGAAAGTCGGAAAATCCTGCATTTCTCTGGAAGAGGGAGGAGAAAGAGCCGGGCCACCGCAGAGCAAAGAAACTCATATGTGCTATCGGGGATTTTTCCAGTCATGAGAAGCACTGTGCCGCCACTGAATCTGAGGAGAGCCTGGAAAGAGAGCAACGCGACCTGTCAGCGCTTGTACAGCTTGCGGATCACGGATAATGACGGTTCCTGTTTCAGTCTGGTAAGCATCAAGCAATCCTGCTTTATACCATCGCCATGCGGTTTTGTAGCTAATGCCGTGTTGTCGTGCGTATGCACTCAACTTTATGCCTACATTTTAGTTAGCATATTTTGTCTATGTATATCAACATTTTTAAAACTATTTGTAACCCTCCGCGGATCGGCTGATTCAAGGTACATTACGGGATCCCGATATATTTTCTCTCTAGATTCCGCGAGAGTCAGGTCGCTCTTACCAAAATTTAGAAGGTTTTTTCTGTTGGGATCTCTAAACAGACTCGACGCAAAAATCTGTGGCGCACCTGTTTTCATGAACAACATATTTGGGTTCGTCAGCCACCACTATTGATCCTGTTATAACAGCTTATTGGAAGCAAGATTTGTAACCGGCCTCGTACCCTCTATGTTCGCCGTATGCATAGCCACGATCATACTCAGCTTGATTTGCGGAACCAAACACTGTTGACGTTGGTGGGTTATATCTTTTCGCCTCACAGTCAGCGACACCTGCCTGGTGGCCTGCCCACTCGCCTTTCAGGTACCCCTCATATAATTTGCCTTGTGTTGCTTGAGTTGGTGATTGATCATCTGCCCTCTGGGACGCAGGTGAGATTGACAGAGACGAATAGCTGGTATATGCAGCAGCGGCGGGATAGGAAGCTATCTTCAAAAAGAGTACGAGAACACTCAATACTACAACCCCTACTAAGAAGAGCCATAACTTTTTCTGCATCGAACGAACCTTTCTAGCACTGTTTTGCGCTCCAGCATGTTTCTAAACCTAGAGAAACCTGCGCTATACTGAACTTATCAGTAAAGTTCCTCCTGTTGTAATAAGCAGCAGTCCGTATTCGCGCTCAACGCGAGCAGAAGGGATCAAATACCGGCGTTTTCTCATGTTCTGGTGCCTGAGAAACACAGAGGCATGTCATTCTGCCTTCATCCATGAGGCAGGATCACATCCATGGAAACCTGTCTCTACTCCCAGAAGGTGCCAGACATGATTGTCATATTGGAAATAATATGCATGGCTAAAAATCTCTGTTGGCTGCTTCTCGTGGGGGAATACCTCGTACATTGCACATACCTCAATGATCGGTTTAGGAGAATCCGACCCTGGTAGAGAGGGCTGACTCACACCCATGAAACGTCGAAGAGGATTTTTCTGACAAGCAGAGCACCTATGCGTGTAATAGTTGATAATTTGCGATTGCATCTCGGCTTGAGAGGGAAGCGAAAGACCAGCAGGAGGAGCCTTACTATTTGTGGGAGGGGAAAGAAATGTGAGCTGCGTAACAGATGGCACATTCTCTCTCAGATGCACATCAGAAAGCCTCTGGAGACGACTTCTCGCTTGTGCTCTATCCTCTGAAAGCAGGATGGTGAAGAGCAGTGAAACCATTACCACCAGGAGGCTTATTCTTAAAACATTCTTCATCATGCTCTCCTTCTCTTACTTTGGCAGAACAGTTTTCCCCATCATTTGTTTGCTAGCTGAATGTTTGTTTCATAGAAACGACATTTCTTGCAATGTTCTGTCTCTACAAACTTCTAAATGGCTTTGGCCCTTCATCTATAGCTATCTATAGTGGCAGCTCTATCCACTGCAGATACGCCACCAGCGCAGCCCAAACTCGGAGAGGCTCGCAGAGCATTCGTGTAGGTATTAGCGGTAATAGGCACATTGCCGAGCCATTTCATCTGCTCTTGCAACAGCTCTCTCATATGACACAGTATTTGCAGTAAAGCCGAAAGTGACATATTTGACTGGTTGACTTCCAATGCATGCTCTTTCACAACGCCATTCTAGTTGTCCCGAAACTTCTCGCCCTAAATTGCAAGTTGATGGATGAGGAGCATTACGAGTAACTAAAATGATGCTCTTTGATGCAGTTACGTTGGCTGCTGATACAGATATCGCCATACCAATAAGCAGCAGCAAAGCTATCATACTACTCATGATAACAAGAGAAGTAGTTTTGCAGACAGCGAGATGCTTCATCACACATCCTTTCCAGGTAGTGAAGTGAAACGAACCTGCCCAACTCGACCAGTTTTACCACCTCATATATTTTTAGATATAAACGTATAGCCAATCTCATGTGGAGTTAATCAATACGGCTGACTCTTATACATATTTTACAAAGCGAATTTGTCACCTGGCTGAAGAAGCTGTCCGGGAAAGAAGCGTTAGGCACATATGGCCTTACGCATCTCAGGCTTGCTCGGCTGCTTCAGATGCTGCCTCTCTTTCATCGCTGTTACATGTGTAGAAAAGTCAGGGCACCAAGCGGAGGTCTTCTGGCGCGAAAAGGATAACAACGGATCTGCTTGTTTCATCGGTTTTCGATAATCAAACCAATCAGTACCGAAACGAGCAGATCCGCGTTGTTTCACCTCTTTTTCTTGCTCTTTGCTCCACATGGGTAGCCAGAAAAATCAGGGACCACTCATAATCCGCGAGCTAACCGCTTACCAGGGAAAGGGAGGCGGAGGGGGAACAACCGGCGGCTGATCATTACAGGTGATCGTGTTCGGCAGTTCCCACGGTGCGAGCCAAGGCCCGGTGGCCCCTCCTCCAGTATTGCCACTGAGGTCGGTCACCTTGAACTCCGAGCCACCCAACGTGAAGTGGAAGGAGCCACAGTTGTTGATGCCGACGGCCCCGACGTTGCGTGCGACGACGTTTTGGAACGTCGCATTTCCAGCGGCACGCGCACTCAGCACTGACGTCCCCGTACCGTCGACATGGATGTCCCGGAAATGGACGTTCGAGATGGAGTAGAGATCCTTCACTGGGAAATCGGAAACGATCATGATCGCGTTATACGTGCTCTGCAGGAAATTATCGCCGGTCACCTCGATATCCGTCGTGAGAGAGCCTTCGAGCGCGTAGAGCCAGATCGCGCCAAGGCCGATCTTCCAATTGAGCTCGAACGACCCGGCCCGCACGGTTGTGTTGTTTGTGAACCGGAGGTAGCCAGCGAACGGGGTTGAGCCGAAGCGCGATCCTGCGTGGAGGCCGCTACCCTCGCGCACGGGGTCGGCGACGATATTGTTCGACACAGTATTGTTGTGGCCACCATAGATAGCAATTCCGTTCGCGAGCACCGGGTTCTGCACCGTGTTATGGTCGAATACGTTGTTGGCATCCTCGATTGTAGGCTGCCCGTTCATCGCCTCCGACCACATCGCAAGCCCGTCATCACCCGTGTTGCGGATGAGAGAATTGACGACCCTCGACGTTGTCACGCCCTGGTGAAAGTTGATGCCGTCCGCGATCTGGTCCGTGATGACCGTGTTCTCGACCATCACATTGTGCATCGGCCCGTCGAGCCAGATACCGACTTTCGTGTGATGAATGTAGACACCGTCGATCGTCGAGTCGTTCAGCGCCCCGCCGATGCCATTCACCTGATCGGTATCGATTCGCTCTTGGACGTCGCCCTCGATTGCAAAGTTCGACAGATGCACGTTGCGACTCCCGCCGTCGGCTGTATACTTGCCGTAGAAGCCGACGCCCGTGTGCACGGAACCATCGGGAGCCGGTGAGGTGAGCGTAACCTGATGGCCTTTGACGATCGACCACCAGCTACCAGCGCCTTCGACAGTGATATTATCGACGATGATGTGCCTGTCCACCTGGAATATACCGACCGGGATATAGACCTTCTTCCCTGAGGCTTTTGCCACCCGAATCGCATGATCGAACGCATCCGAGGAGTCCCGGATGCCGCTCGGGTCGGCACCGAAGTTGGTCACGGAGACGGAGTTCTTCGGCTTCGGCACGGGACCAGCGACCTGCTGAAAATCGGCGAGATCGATGGCCATCCACGCCACATTCGAACCGGCGGGCATGCTCAGGCGGACGACGTCCCCCGCCTGGTAGGTATTATGGAGGAGTAGACGCTGCTCGTCATAGAAGTGCATCGGCCTGAACGGTTTTGTTATGGTCGGCGGCGGTGTCGTAGAAGCTGGAACGCATGAGCACTCGGTGATCCACCAGTCCGGGTGGAGCAAATCAGCATTTGGGTCGTTCGTGAATGGATATTGGTTGTAGAGCCATGAGTACTTCGAGGTCAGCGTGATTGTTTGCGGATGCGTGTTCTCGCGGCCGTTGTGATTCACGCTTACAATCAATGGGGCATCAATTCCGCCGCCAGTCGGGGCGTCGGGGATCGCGTAGCGGATAGTCACCGCGTTCGCCCGCTGCGTGAGGGTGAACGCGACGTACTGGCCTGGCCTGAGCTGCACGGCTTGCCGGCCTGACGCCTCGCCTGAGAGCGTGTAAGCTGACGTGTCGAACGGCAATATCGTCCCATTCGTCGTGGCGTTCTCGGCCTCCTGCTGGATGATACCGAGCTGGGCACCGCGTCCTGCAACGAGCGACGGGTCAATCGCGGCGACGGTCACACGCGAGGTCGTTGCGGCACTGGCAGCCGAGCGGGGAAAAGGTACCACCAGACTGAAGGCGCTCACTAGCAGCAGCAAGGCAACAAACCCCGCCAGACGCTTTTTGCGCCTCGTGCGCATAATGTCTTGCATAAAAATATATTCCTTTCTGCTTATTCCATTAAGTCCCTGGAAGTATATCCTGCTGGGTATTAATCCTCCTTGTATACAAAATTGGGCTTTGCAAAACCGCTTTTCTAATAAAGAGCACGTGTGTCAATTGAACCAATTCCGTTCGCTTTTCCAACGCAGAGACATTTCCGTGATTTGCCTGAGTAGCTCTGGGTAGGAGTTTATGGGAGTTTGCCGTTCAATGGCCCCGACGCATCTGAACCTTCACGCCCGGGTCCCCTGCCCCCCTCTAGATATGGGGAGGAGTCACATCTTACCCGCTACTCTACACGAAAAGGTATGACTTAAATTGCGACAAACGAAACTGTAGTTCTCACGTCATGTCATGAGCATGTCAGAGAGTTTTTCCCAACAAGAACGTGCTCAAAAAATGGACGATGTGAACCATACGCCTGGAAGTGCAGGGTGAAAAACGAGCCGTGATATAGATAAGTTTGCATAACATGCTGTAGCTTAAGGAGTTCCCTGGCTTTGGCACACCGCAAAGGTATCAGCTTCATCGCTTCAAAGACCTCCCCATAAAGAGTTTCTTCGTCAAACGTCGACAAAAGAGTGCAAGGAGCCAGAGAAAAAGGTATTACTCAAACGGGAGAAGACATACGAATCACAAACGCCTCCAAGATGCAGAACAGCTATCTCCTCGGCAGATCCTGTAGTCAAAGAGACAACTTTTATACTTGTCTTGTCCTGCTCTCATAGAGAAATGGGGTAACGTTTACTCTTCCTTAAAAGAAAAGTAGCATAGAAAAACACCATTGTCAAGAAAGAAAGCGAGAGTTTTCTCTTTCTACTTTCCCAGATTGAACAGTTAAGCGTAGCTAAAATCGATTTCAAGCCAAGACATCTGGCATTTCAGGTCACTTTGCAGTTCCCCCTGGGAAAGCGATCCAGGGTAACGTTTACCTAAAAAGTTAATAATCATCCTGCGAGAAGCTGAGACCTCCCCGTGCTCAAGCACAGGTACGTCTACACACATATGCGATCTTGAGAAAGAATACAGAAGCAACGCGCTGCAGGTGCCTCTTTTTTCACGCGGAGGGATCACGCGTTGGGTGAAAACGCCGTTTGTCTCGCCAATCTGAAAGCATAGAGGCGTTTTTTCACCACCTGTCCCTCGCATCATGCCGAGGATCTTTTGCCAACATGCATAGTTGCGTGGAGGTGACAGCCTTCAGATGTGGGTATCTGACTTCTATTTCTAAATGCTATTGAAGATATGCCTGAGAAGAAGGTGCTCGGAAACAGGTCAGAAGGCAATAGTCCTGTTTTTCTTGTCTTTTGCTCGCTTGTTTGCTACGCTAATGAAGCATCAGTGTTGCTTGATCTAATACATTCAACACCTGTATATATGGCTTGCGAATCACACGTCTATAGACCAAGAAATCCAGCATTATCGCTTCGTTGGGTCTCTTGGTCATGCACTTTTTCTTCTCACTTACTCTCAACAACAGCAGTATATGTACTCATTCACACGACCTCTATAACACCTAATTGAATGATAAGTGTTACAAAGTCAATTTTTCGTAATCAAAAACTACATTTATAATTAACATTACCAGCAGTTGGTAAAATACCTTTGCCTCCATATTCTTTTTTCTGCGTCTCAACAGAGTCATACTTCAGAGATATACGCTCACACTCATGCGCCCCACGTGATGCGCAACGAGATGCAAGCTAGCGGATAACAGAAGTACGAGAGCTCTACCTGTACAAAGTTCATGAAAGGGGAGGGATCGTGGCAGTTCCGACCTTCCAGATGGAACAAGCAGCGGTGTGTCCTCTCACTCCTAAGATGCATCTTTCTCGATCTATTGCAACGCGCAGTAGCTTGTGTAAAATGAACTGCTGAGTGTCAAAACCGTTGGTTTTCTGCGATTCCACAAAAAAGGTGTTCACGTTGTTCCGCTCTCGATGCCTCAACAAAGCGTGAGCGCGGTAGGCTTCTCCCAATGGCACTGACCGTTCTCACGTCTTGTCGGGAAGGCATTCTTTACTCATTTCTCCCTAGTGGCGTTCCCGCAGAGTCCGCCAGCGGAGAGCATTCTCAATAGTTGCTCTCGGGTGAAGTATTTCGGGATCGAATGCCTCTAAAGCCAAGCCTTGAGCTACCCGCTGCGGCCAGTCAGCATGAACGAGTGCACCACGTGCCAATGAAATCATATCTGCGTGTCCCTCGTTGATGATCTGTTCTGCCAGTGAGGGATCGTGCATACCTCCATTGGCAATCACCGGGATATGCGCAACCTTTCTGGCAAGCTGCGTAATAGTGACACCATCAGCGATACTGGCTGTTTTCCTCCAATCGCGACCTTCACTAGCGAGATGAAGATAGGAGACTCCGGCTTCAGCAAGCGCTGAGAAGATGACTTCTCCATCTTTCTGACCACCTGGCCACCGATATACGAAGTCGTTGACTTTTGTTTGGGAGAGCCGCATTCCTAGTGGGTACTCTTTGCCTACAGCCAAGCGAATAGCCTCAACGACCTCAACCGCAAAGCGGATACGACCTTTAATGGAGCCACCGTACCGATCCGTTCGCCGATTGGTGTAGTTTGTAATAAATTGGTCCAGTAAGTAGCCATTGGCTCCATGAACCTCTACGCCATCAAAACCAGCGTCGCGAGCATTGACTGCGGATTGGGCGAAGCCTTCAATCGCTTCCAGAATGTGTTTCTCGCTCATGGCTTCAGGCACAGAAAATGGCCCTTGCCCGCCATACTCTGGCATCTTCTCTCCCTTTGGCAGCACGGCTGAAGGGGCAAGAGTATGAGTTCGATAATGATTTTCCTGAGACAATGCACCAGCATGCATCAATTGTAAGAAGATGCTTGCACCGGCTGTATGTACGCTCTGAACCAACGTACGCCAAGCTTGTATTTGCGCCTGTGTTACGATTCCTGGCTGATGAGCATATGCCTGACTCTGCGCCTGATCGGTATAGGTCCCCTCGGTGATAATCATCCCGAACTGGCCTTTTGCGAAAGAAGTATAGTAGTCCCGCATCTTTTCGGTAGGAACCCCGTCACCAGAGGTGCTTACTCGCGACATCGGTGCAACGGCCACCCGATTTTTCAACGGGATGCCTGCTAATGAGAAAGATGTGAGTAGAGGGTGTATTTTTATGTGAGTATCTTGAGACATACTTGAGTAACTCCTGAATGTATGATTTCTTTAAAGTGCTCATAGTATACAGATTGAATTGATGGAGATGAATGAAAAAGAGAAGGGAATAAATAGTTCTCCCTTTCCATTTGTAAGGATATGAGAGGAAAAAGAGTCTCATCTGGAAAGGTTGTGTGTTTTATGCAAATTGATGACGTAGATCGGGCTATTTTACAAGAACTTCAAAGCAATGGGAGACTTTCGCTTCGTAAATTAGCTCAGCGGGTGCATATGACTGCTCCAGCCGTTGCTGAGCGCGTGCATCGCTTGGAAGACCAGCAGATTATTGTTGGATATACTGTTCAAGTTGATAGCAGCAAATTCGAGCCAAAACTGATGGCGTATATTGCGGTCTTTTTATCAAAACGTGAAGGGGTAGATGAGGGCTTTCTTCGCTTGGTCGAAAAGCGCGAGGAGGTTTGTGAATGCTATCGAACGGTAGGTGATTCCTGTTATCTTTTGAAAGTAGCTGTTTCCGACCATGACCATCTCGACGCTTTTGCCAATGCTCTGATGGTGTACGGAAGCTATCGAGTTCACTTGGTCGTAGCGGAGCCACTCAAAAAAGGAAGAAAGTTTGCTTCTGCTCCCATACTTATTAAGAAGCCTCTCACCGACTCCTGATCTCTCTCACAACCGACCGTTTTTTGCGACTTTCTGCTCTGATTTTCCGGTACAAAGGCGCATCACGTTGGCAAGCGTGATATTGAGGATTGACCAGTCTCAACAAACGTATCATAATCTCGCGTCTCAGTTTTCCTTTTTGGAGATGAGTAAGTGAGACTAAAGGCAGAGGTTTTGATGAAGATTGGATATATTTGTGTCTCAAAGCACGAGCAGAACGAGGCTTTGCAAGATGATGCGCTCCAGGAGGCGGAGTGTGAAAAGTTTTTCGTGATGTGATGACCGGTGTGAAATTTGAACGTCAGGGACTCGATGAAGCACTTGCCTATGTTCGACCAGGTGATATTTTCATCGTCTGGAAGTTGGATCGACTGGGGCGCTCCCTCAAGGATCCCATTGAGACGCTCGATCTCCTCCAGGAACGTGGAGTGGATTTTATCAGCTTGACAGAGAAAATCGACACCGCTACACCGGGCGGCAAGCTCATTTTTCATCTCATGGGGGCATTAGCCGAGTTTGAACGGGACCTGATCCGTGAGCGAACCAATGCAGGATTGGCTGCGGCCCGTGCCAGAGGACGTGTCGGCGGCAGGCCCAGGAAGGCGACTGATGGGAAGGTGGCTTTGGCTCAACATCCTTACCAGGACTCGAAGCACTCAATTGCTGAAATTTGCTCGATGCTTGAGATCTCTCGTGCCACCTTCTTCCGTTATGTGAAGGGGGTTCGGAAAGCTCCAGGATTGCAGAAATAGCGGGAACCGGGAAAATATGTTGGGCCGACTTAGAGGAAAAAATCTGAGATGTTGTTTTGTTTCTAACGCCTTAGAGGATTTTAGAGGGGGAAAAACGGAGAGACCCCTACTTGCACACGGCCAGCCGTCGCTTGATTGATCACCTCTTTGAGGAGGGAATCGGCCAGCTGATTATCAGAAACAACAGTAACTGGAAGCAAGAGGTGCAACTGGGGAGGAGGAATAATCAAAATTTTGGTGCGCCGCATCAACGGCGAAAATGAGCGCAGCATATGCTGTGTAGGTTGTTGGAAAACCTACTGCACACCCAACTTATCCCTGCCACACGGCTTGAATCCCGAAAGGGAGGGGGGAGTGTAGCATGTTGGGAGCAAGGCAGCGTAAGGAAAGGCCACACTTTCTTGATCTGTCAGTGCAAGGACGTGTATGGTTAAGCCTAAACTGGTTAAATCCTAGTTCATGCGGTTTTTCTGATGATGCCAGCGAACGTGGCTGAAACGCTGGTTTAGGAAGTAGTGCTGTATGACGAAGTTGCAGCATTATCCAACCTTCCTGACGCACCCTTGTACGAGGGAAAATGAACGAACGGGAGACCTGGAGCACGTCGCATCTCATGCCGCTGGAAATGCGGGATCACCTAAACAGGGGAAACCCTGCATGGTGACAGAACTCTCGCAGTACCCAAGGTGGGCCTGTAATGGGTTCCGCAGCCCGCGCAAGCGGGATCGGCAGGCGGATAAGTGGCTAGTGATAGCCATGAAACCATACCTGTCTGAGGGGAAGGGGAGCAGTCTACTCAGCTTATCAATTAACGAAAGCGAGGGTGTGCTGATGCTACCCGCTCAAGTGATTAGGAGATTGGAAGCACTTGGAGAAATCTCCAAACAGGGAAAACGACTAAACGGACTCTTCCGACTCATGGAAAGCCCGATCTTGTGGTATGAGGCGTATGCCAATATCTACTCGAATGAAGGTGCAATGACCAAAGGAGTGGACAGCACCACTCTCGATGGATTTTCCAAGGAACGAGTCGAATCGATTGTACAACGACTCCGAGAAGGAAGATACCGCTTCAAACCAACCCGTCGTGTCTATGTCCCGAAGAAAAACGGCAAGAAACGCCCTCTAGGTATTTCTTCAGGAGACGACAAATTAGTGCAAGAAGTGGTCAGAAGCATCCTGGAACAGATTTATGAGCCGATCTTTGAGGATCGATCACATGGATTCCGACCAGGACGTTCCCCACACACGGCACTCCATCAAATCGAACGGGAGTGGACCGCCGCCAAGTGGATCATTGATATGGACATTCGAGATTACTTCACCACAATCGATCACGATCTGTTGATGAGCTTTCTCGCAAAGAAAATTGAGGACAAACGCTTTCTTCGCCTCATACGAGCCATGCTAGATGCTGGCTACCTAGAGGAATGGACGTACCATACGACCTACAGTGGTGTACCTCAAGGATCAATAGTCTCACCAGTTTTGGCGAATGTCTATCTCCACGAACTGGATCTGTTCATGAAAACCATGAAAGAACAATTCGATAAAGGAATACGACGCAAGGGCAACCGAGCGTACAAACGCCACTCCAACAAAATCCATCGTCTCAGGAAGAAAGGGGATAGGCTGAAGGGAAAGGAGAACTGCAAAGAAACACTTCAAGCTATCCAAAGGGAAATCAAGGAGATCCAACGCCAGAGAAGACGCCTGCCGAGTAGCGACCCATTCGATGAGGGATACAAGAGACTCTCCTACTGCCGCTACGCTGACGACTATGTCATTAGCATGATTGGCTCAAAAGCAGATGCCGAACGCATTCAGCAAGAGGTCAAGCGATTTATTCAGGAGACGCTCAAGCTGGAAGTAGCAGAAGACAAGTCTCATATCCGGCACAGTAAACAAGGAGTGATCTTTGTTGGATACTGGATCAAGACGTACTCAGGCGCTCGCGTGGTCAAGGTGCAATGCAATGCGCGACACACCACGCGAAAATCTATGTCTGAACGCATCCAACTCCAAATTCCACAGGGAAAACTTCAGAAGTTCTGTGCAGAGAAGCGATATGGAATCTACGAAAACGTCAAAGGCCGCCACAAAGCAGAACTCTCAACACTCAGCGATGCGGAAATTATTCTTGCCTACAATGGGGAACTCCGGGGCTTGGCGAAGTATTACGCTCTCGCGCACAGTGTAAAAGGAGAGATGAACAAGCTTGCCCATATCTGGCAAACAAGCCTTTTCAAAACCCTTGCTCACAAGCACAAAACCCATGTGACAACCATCGCCAAGCACCTCAAGACGGATGAGGGCTACGTCCACACCGTTCAAGAAAAAGGAAAGACACGCACAATCAGGCTTTTCCGGCTGAAAGACCTGAAAACGTCACCTTCTCCCTATCAAAGTATCGACATTCCTCCTAACACGTTTGCACTAACGCTCAGCTGCTCAGAACTGATCCGAAGGATCAATGCGGAGCAATGCGAGTACTGCGAAACGAAAGAAGGCCTGTTCCAGGTCCATCACATTCGGAAAATGAAAGATGTAGCAAACGGAAAAGAACTCTGGCAGCGCATCATGATGGCGAGACGCAGAAAGACACTCATTCTCTGCGTCAGATGTCATCAACAATTACATGCCGGAACCCTCCCTGGAAGGAGCCAACTCAAGAGATGAGTAGAGGGCGAGCCGTGTACGGTTAACACTGTACGCACGGTTCTGAGAGAGGGTGACGAGTGATCTTGCAAAAGGCACTCGCTCCCTACTCTATTCAACATTCCTCACAGCCGCTTCATCCATATGCTCACCTACAAAGCGCAGCTTGTGGGTATTGAGGTACAGGTAGTGGAAGAGAGCTACACCAGTAAAGCATAATTTCTTGATGGTGATCTCATCCCCGTCTATGCTCCGCAGAGCACACAAAAGCCGCGTTTTCGTGGCACACGTCGAGGACGTTGGTATAGGACACAAGCAGGCAGACAGAGCCACTCGGATATCAATGGCAGTTACAACCTGCTGCGAAAAACACTCCCGACCGCTTTCGAGCTAGGGATAGAGGGCTATGCAGTTATCCCTCGACGCCTTCAGGTCGTCTAAACAAAGGCTCGTGTCATTATTTGGCATCAGTTTTGGTACTGTTGAATGCCCTTGATGATCGAACACTCTTGCTTCCACAACGTCAACGAGCCTTCAATGTAAAGCGAATTCTCTCATAGTTCAGTTCCTCATTATATTTGCCTCATCCAGAAGAGTGAGCACAAAAGCGATAATCATGGAATCGAACGCTTGTTGATAGCAGGGCAAGTGCATTTAAAAAACTCGTGTCTGCAACTTCTGCAACTGGCTAGTTGCAGAAGTTGCAGACACGAGGGAGCAGTACCGCCTACACGTACCCAAGGATGCGGTCAACCTTTATGCACAAAACCACACGCGGATCGCCACGATAGCGCGAGGAGGAGCCATACTTTTCTGCCAGGGTATTGAAAAAGGCTCCAGTGGGATCTTCCTCGATCTTATCAACCACCCCACGAAACTCGGCATACGTGTAGGGGTCATCGGGGTCAGTAATCGTGATAGCCACACGCGGATCACGCTTGAGATTCTGGTATTTCTGACGTTCAGTGGTATGGGTAAACTTGATGTATTCCTCATCCCATAAAAACCACATCACTGATGAATTTGGCTCTCCCTTAGCGCCAATTGTTGCAAGATGCGCGAACGCTTTCGAGTTAAGTATCTTCTGAACTTTGGGACTCTTCAAATCGGCCATGCAAATAACCTCTCGACATTACTTTAGCTGAAAGGCGTGATCGCCTTTCATGTAATAGAACCCATAATCTGCACAGTATATTCCTCTTGTTGCTCTGGAAACTCCAACTTCTCCGCAGTTTTAGGGCTTCTTTTATCACCTCCCATTGAGATGCGCTTGCCCTGAGTGCCTTCTCAGGGCAAGCGCATCTAATGCCCCCATATGGAGGATGATCTACTCTCAACGCAATGGCGGCCCAGGTCGAAGGGTTACGAGACGCGATCAGAAGTAAGCCTCGCAAGGACGTTGAGGCCGTCTCCCTTCCCTTTGTCGATGCCAAAGCCTATTGCCAGAGACTTCTCGCCCCCCTTTCCTCCTCCCACGCCGAATTCGCTCAAAGTGGTGAATAATCTGATTCTCCTTCACGAATTTTCAAGTTGTGGTTGAAGGGATCGTTATACTGTCAACACTGTCCCTCTGCGTTCTCTCGTGCGGTAAGCCTCGACTATAAGAGAAATGATGTTGAGCCAATCGCATAAATAGCTATGACCTGACAACGCGTGTCTCCATAGTATGCCTCGTAACAGCCCCTAATTGTTGAGATGTAACACGATATAGGGCCAGATGAAATATGCCAGCGAAAAGGATAGCCAATGAAGATATTCTCCTATCAACGAGCAGCGGACATTCCTTCAGCAATCTCATTAGTTGCACATAATCCAGGTGCGCAGTTCATTGCAGGCGGAACCAGTCAGGTGGATTTGATGAAGGAAGATGTCCAGCGTCCAGCTTTGTTAGTGGATATCTCGCAGCTCCCACTTGTCACTATCGAGCCAACCGCATCTGGGGGACTTCGTATTGGAGCAAATGTCAAGAACACAGTTGCAGCCGAAGACCCTCTCATTCGTAACATGTATCCCGCTATTAGTGAAGCACTTCTGGCTGGAGCCTCTCATCAGATCCGCAATATGGCTTCCATGGCTGGGAATCTGCTTCAGCGTACCCGTTGCCCCTACTTGCGCGATCCTCATCAGCCTTGCAACAAGCGTGATCCAGGAACAGGTTGCTCTGCCGTTGATGGCTATAACCGTACGCATGCTATATTTGGACAGAGTGATCATGGCAAGTTGAGCGCTCATACCTGCATTGCCACTCATCCCTCCGATGTAGCGGTAGCATTGGCCGCGCATGAGGCTGTTGTAGTGGTAGAAGGGCCAGATGGGGTACGCAATATTGCCTTTGAGGACGTATACCGCCTTCCAGGTGAGTCGCCACACCTTGATACCAACCTCCATCAAGGGGACCTGATAGTCGCCGTCGAATTACCCGCGTTCGATGGTCACTCGCACTACCTCAAAGTACGGGACCGCGCATCGTATGCTTACGCACTTGTCTCGTGTGCAGTCGCATTGCGCATGGAGGGTGGGCGCATGAGAGATGTTCGTATTGTGCTTGGGAGTGTTGCACCTAAACCGTGGCGGACATATGAGGCCGAAGCGACGCTTCTAGACCAGCGACCCAGTAGCGGGATTTTTGAGCAAGTCGCCAAACGTGCACTTGAAGGAGCCCAACCATATAGTATGAACAGGTATAAGTTGCCGTTAGGAAGGGCGCTTATTCTGCGAACACTTCTAGAGGCCACAGGTCTGGAGCCCTTAGAGGGACCACCAGGAACAGCATTTGCATCGAGTGTTGGTGGAATTGCGGGCACTGGCAGAGTGCCATGATGTGCAACCACCTCTAAATTTCCATGTGCATGTTGCCTTATTTCTTCTTTTAAGGAAGGCAAGATATGAGCGATTCGACATCATTCACCTCTATTGGACGGGCTTGTCCACGCGTGGAAGGTCGCCTGAAAGTCATAGGTGCCGCAACCTTTACTGCAGAATGGGATGTGCCAGAGGTGACGTATGGAGCAGTCGTGGACAGTGCGATTGCCAGAGGCGCCATTCGCGAGATCGACACGGCGGAGTCTCTCGCCGCTCCTGGTGTGATTGCTGTTGTCACGCATGAGAATGCGCCACGTCTGCATCCTTACCCGGACAGAGGGGAAGGCTTTCAACTCATGGGAGAGGGAGGGTTAGCGGAGGCGCGTCTGCCATTACAGGATGGTACCATCTATTATGGGGCTCAGTCGATTGCGGTTGTGGTCGCCAATACGCCAGAGCAAGCCCAGTATGCTGCGTCGCTCGTCCACGTCACCTACGACAAACAATCGCCAGAACTCGTCATGGAGTCTGCAAGCCATCAGGTGTTCCCAGAGAAGTTTCTTGGAATCGAGGTATTGCAGAAGAGCGCGAACGATGCGCATGCAGCTATCGAGGAGGCACCGGTACAGCTATCGAGGGAGTACCACTCTTCTATTTGTCATCACAATCCTATTGAACTGCTTGCCACCATTGCGATGTGGGAGAGACGAGATGGAGAGAACTACCTTACCCTCTACGATACGACGCGCGCGTTAGACACGTTGCGCAATGTTATGGCTCACTGCTTTGATATGCCCATGGCAAATATCAGAATCATCGCGCATTACATTGGAGGGGCATTTGGCTCCAAGGCCTGGTCCTTCTTCAATCCGGTGTTGGCAGCCCTCGTTGCGCGCGTTGCACAGCGCCCTGTCAAAATCGAGTGGCGCCGTCAGCAAATGTATGCTGTGGCTGGTCATCGACCTGCAACAAAGCAGACTCTCAGCCTTGGCGCATCATGGGGTGGCAAGATTTCAGGGCTCATTCATGATTCGCGCACACATTCATCTCCAGTGAGCGGCTATATAGAGCCTGGAGCACGTATGACGCGCATGATGTATGATGTCGCAAACATAGGCTATTCAAATCGGCTCTCTTATCTCAATCTCCCCTCGCCTACAGTGATGCGAGGACCAGGCTTTCAGATAGGCAGTTGGGCGCTGGAATGCATACTGGATGAATTAGCAAGCGAACTGGAGATTGATCCCATTGAACTGCGTCTCAGGAACTATGCAGAAACAAGCCCGGTCGATGGCCTCCCCTTTTCAAGCAAAAGACTTCGGGAATGCTATGCACGAGGGAAGGTCTTGTTCGGATGGGAGGCGCACAATCCAAGGCCACGCTTGACGCAAGTTGGCAGGCATCTGATTGGCACTGGTATGGCAAGCACGATGCTTCCTTCAGAGTGTTCAGAGGCATCTGCGCAAGCCACCATTTTCGCTAACGGTAGCGCCCTGGTGCGTAGCGCCACGCATGAGATAGGCAATGGCGCATATACGATTTTTCGACAGATTGCTGCCGATGGACTCGATCTCCCCATCGACCAAGTCCATTTTGAATTGGGTGACACGACCTTCCCTGCTGCCCCCTCGACGCACGGCTCTGTCACAACAGCCACCGTTGGAACGGCAGTGTTCAAGGCTGCGCGTAATGTCGTCATGGTGCTCAAGAAGAGAGCAGTCGGTGATCATGAATCACCTCTTTTCAAGGCCGCACTTGCTGCAATCAATGCGAGAGAGGGGAGACTCTACCTACGCGAGCATCCATCAATCGGCGAAGAATATAGCTCGATCCTCTGCCGGGCTGGGCTTCCCTCCGTTGTCGCCAATGGTGACGCGAAGCCGGGAGATGAGCGTCAGCAGTTTGCCTTCTGCTCCTTCGGAGCTGTATTCGCTGAGGTGCGCGTCGATGAGATGACTGGTGTGGTTCGTGTCACGCGGTTGTGTGGGGTCTATGATGTTGGACGGATCATCAATCCGAGGACGGCTCATTCTCAGCTCATGGGAGGAATGCTCTTTGGCCTTGGCGCGACGCTCATGGAAGAGTCTTTATTCGATCCTCACAGTGGTCTCCCCGTCGTCCGTAATCTCGCCGACTATCATTTCCCAAGCTGCGCAGACACGCCGGAGATCCTGATTGAAGCCCTCAATGTTCCAGACCTACATATCAGCGAGCTAGGCTCACGGGGCATTGGGAGTTGGGCTGTAACGGGATTGCCGCCGCCATCACTAACGCCATCTTCAACGCAACAGGCAAGCGTCTTCGTCGTCTGCCAATTACGCCGGATACGTTACTTGAGGACTCATAGCCATGCGCTGAAGCAGAGAGGAAACGATTGTTGAAAAACCATTCTGTGCATCACATGTCAGTTCAATCCCATGTGACTCTAGCCAACCCACAACAGCACATAGCTGACGTCTTACGTGTGAACGGGAGAGACTATCACATTACGCTCGACGTGCGCACAACACTCCTGGATGCAATCCGCGAGCAAATTGGTCTCACTGGCACAAAAAAAGGGTGCGACCATGGGCAGTGTGGAGCCTGTACAGTGTTTGTTGATGGAATGCCGATGCTCTCGTGCCTGATGCTTGCTGTAATGATCCAGGGGCAAGAAATCACAACTATTGAAGGCATTGCTGGAGTTGATGGTGAACTTCACCCGATGCAGCAGGCGTTCATAGACCAGGATGCCTTTCAGTGTGGCTACTGCACAGCAGGCCAGATTATGTCTGCAATTGCATGCGTGGACCAGGGGCATACCAGTTCCTCTGCTGAAATCCAGGAATTTATGAGTGGGAACCTGTGCCGTTGTGCCGCCTATCCTAACATCATTGAAGCTATTCTACAGGCAATACGTTCACTACCAGTCTAAATAGGCTTTCTCCCATCTCAGGGATTGGAACCAGCAGAGCTGGGATAACATCTCTCTCCAACCGAACTGTGCACGACCGAATTGGCTCCAGCCCTTAAGGTTGAGTCTCTCTCGACCGACGAGCCTAAGCCAGCGAAGGAGCCCATGCCTGCAGTCATCTATGTCCCTCCCCAATGGGCACATCCTTCCTTTACTCGGGGCTTTCCCGGCTCCGCGTTCACTCCGTAACCCGATGGAATGCGGCTCTGTCCTGCTCGCCACCCGCTCTATCCCCAGGAGCGGCGTCCTGAGCACAATGGCTCCCTACGGATCTTGTATGCCGCACACATTAGTCATTGCTGTTCCTGCCCTTTGCGTGCGCAATGTCAAGGGAGCAGCACAACGCATAAACCACGACGGGTGAGCGCAGTGTTGTGGCCGCTCTCGCCTCCTCTCAATCAGATACCTCGCCTCCTCCTGACTCAGCCACAGCACCGCCACCTTCTGCACCTGTGCTGTGGGCTCGACTGACCACGCTGTGGCATTCAGCGTACCTGGCTCAAGGTTATTCGCAGCCAAAACCATCTTCCAGGAAAGCTCCTCCCAGCCCCCACCATCTAAAGCCCTTGTACCTGTTAAAAAGGTGTTGACCCGAACTGAGCTTGCGCATTGGCGTCTCTCCTGGGACCAACGTCTGGCGCGCATGTCCGTCCCTCGGACGCTCCCCAACTGGTTGTCACGTTTCACGGACTGCCAGCCACCTTTGCTTCCTCTTTCGGCTTTGATCTCCTTGCCACGGCCTAACTGACCGCCACGGATGGTGTTTCTTCCTTCAAAGCCATCTGGTCTGACCGCTTTTCTTCCATTGACACCTTTCGATCAGCAGCGTTCTTCTCGACAATTGTTCCGATGCGGGGTCAATGGGGCGGTCTTCTCTTCATCTCTTTACTTGAGCTTAACTCGTTGCGCAACACGTGGGACAAGGAATCATCTTCTTACAAAGCAACGGTCACTCCTCAAACATACGCATGTCTCTGGAGTCAAAAAGACCAGGGCACACATTATTGATAATATCAACCATTGACATTATCAATAGTTGATGATATAAATAAAAAAAGGTACCACCTACTCCCAAAGCGGGAAAATTATAGAGAACTCGGAGGCAAGACAAATGGATGTTCTTGAGGATACCTTCTTTCAACAATTGGCGACTGTCTGTTCTGAATCCAGACACGCCTTTGATAGTCATGTTGGCATGAGTCAGCTCCGACGGCAACTGCTGATTCTGTTGTCCGAGCTCGGCGAGATGAGCCATGCTGCTTTACAGCACCACTTAGCCATTGATGGAGCCACGATTACTCGTCTGGTCAAGCAGTTTGAGTCCGAAGGAGTACTTAGCCGTCGCCTCGATCCCCAAGATAATCGCTACACGCTCGTCTCTTTGACGGGCTCTGGTCAACAAACCGTTGCAGCCCTGAGCACGGCACACCGCCTCTTTCAGACACGGCTCCTTGCTGATATCTCCAAAGAAGAGCAAGAGACGGCGCTACGCGTTCTCCAACACGTACGCGCCAACATACGCACACTTCAGGGCAAGCAACCATAAGTGCATGGGCAGCACACAAGCAATCAATCAAAAAGACAAGCATCATTCGCAGGAGATGTGGTATGACAGCAACAGACAACAAGACTTTGGCTTCTCGTGTCTATGAAGCCATTAACAGGCAGGATCTCGCGACCTTGGACGAACTCTTTGATCCACACATTATCAGGCATGCCATGGGAGAAGTTGGCATCGAGCGCGCGAGAGCAGCTGTGGCCAACGCCTTTGCCACCTTCCCCCAGAGACGCTTCGTCGTCGAAGATCTGATTGCTGAAGGCGACAAAGTCGCGCTACGAGTCACCGTTCACGGCGTTCCCATGCCTCCGGGAGAGCCTCTCCCTCTCATTCTGGAGATTTTTCGCATCGAAAACGGACGCGTTGCCGAAATCTGGGGAGCTGGAACGTTGCGCAGGCCCGATGCATAACCCATCTCGCAGACAGGTGATACATGGAGAGATATACTATCCACCTGATGAATTGTCACTCCCGGGCATCACTCATATCGACTATGACCACATGCAGTTGTATTCTGTAAGGTCGTAGCACGTGTTTATGAACGTGCCAAATGGCGACATGAAAACTTCACGCATCAGCAGTCTCGCTCCATCATTGATACGTTTGACATCATCTGTGTGGAAGACTTGGAAGTCAATCGGATGGTGCATAACCACTGCCTCGCAAAGAACATTGCAGATGCGGCGTGGTCGGCATTCTTTGCTCAACTGTCGTGCAAAACGGAAGAAGCTGGCAGACAGTTCATCGAAGTCAAACCCACCCTGCTATACAAGCCAGACTTGTAGCCAATGTGGGTATCGGCAAAAAATGCCGTTGTCGCTTCGGGTATTAGATTGTCCATGCTGTCATGCACATCTTGATCGAGGACTCAACGCATCAAAGAATATTCTTGCCCTGGAACTACAGGGCTTGGGCTTGTCCCTAGAAGCCCCCGGCGGCTTTAGCCCTGTCACTTACACACAACTATGAAAGTTTGCAGAAGATCCTCAGCATGATGCGAGGGAAGGGTGTTGAAAAAAACACCCCTTGATGCACACTGATGTGCTTTTCGCTTGGCGAGACAAGCGATGTTTTCACCGAACGCGTGTCACCTCTGGCGTGGGGAAAAACGAGGCACCTGCAACGCATCGCTTCCGAGCTCTTTCTCAAGATCGCATTTTTGTGTGTAAGTGTCAGTGCTTTAGCCATGGGGAGTAGTCACAGAATTAGATAGGCGGCCAGCTGACAAGTACTTTGGCTTGTTGGGCAATGCAGCAAATGTTGGTTCTCTCATTGGCCCTGCGGTTGGTGGACTGCTGGCAACAATCAATACGAACACACCTTTTCTTCGTCAATCTAGCAAGCCAGCAGCAAACACGCGAAGTCAATGCAAATTAGGCGGTTCTCTCATTCAAGGATCGCCAGCGCTGAATTGGCCTGTTGGACAGAAAAGAGCCCAGGGTCGTAAGACGCGCCAGTCCACTGACGCAAACGTGTGTGCTCAGGATGCTTCAGATGCTGCAATGCCTCGAGCAAATCAGTGTAATCACCTATCCCACCAGCATCCTCTGGAGGACAGGCCCGTTCACCAGCCAGACAACGAGGTGTCATCCAGAAAGCATCCTCATTCACATGCTCATCTTCGAGATGCTCAATCTTTTCAATCGTCACCTGATGCATCCAGCTATCGCCCAGGTCATACTCGTATGTCAACGTCAGCCACTCGGCCCAGACCGTCGCATCGAGCTTGGTGCGTCGACTATCCCTGATGCGTATGCCTGTATCCTCCCACTCAGGATCAGGAAGCCCATACACGGTTGTCTTCTTATTGATAATGAGCCGGAACACATACAGATGCGAATTCTCCCACCCCATGACGACTTGAAGCATTTTATGAAGCGTATGAAGGCTTATAGCGCCAGGCACGACCATTTTGCGCCAGATCGGTGGCTCAATCCCAACCAACTGCACATGCAGGTAATAGCGACTCTCTGACTGATAACTTCCCAAGTGCACCTCCTCTTCTCCATATTCTACAACAGATTCATCTCTCTGCTCGTGTCTGCTCGTGTACTGCTGATTTTTGGGCAATTATTCCGTTGAAAGCATCTCTTCTTCGTCTGCAGAAGGGCAAGATTCGAGAAGTTTTTTTCTGCTCACCAGGAGTATTCTGTTTCTACTTGCAAAATGCAAAAATAATCATATACAGAGATCGAAGGAAAACGTACTGCAAATACCAAGGAGAGAGATATGTTTCAACCAAAAACAGCATTTAGCGGGTTCTCAGTGAATGATCTGGCAGAAGCTAAAGCATTTTATACTCAAGCTCTAGGGCTACACGTGGTCGAAGAGGGCGGCGGCCTCCGGCTTCATTTGCCTGGCGGGGGCACAGCGTTTGCCTATCCCAAAGACAATCACCAGCCAGCAACGTTCACGATGCTAGATTTTGTCGTTGATGACATCGATGCTGCGGTTGATGAACTCAAAAGCCGAAGCGTTCGCTTTGAGCGCTATGAAGGAATGGTGCAAGATGAGAAGGGCATCATGCGCGGCATCTCTCACAAGATGGGGCCCGATATAGCTTGGTTTAAAGACCCTGCTGGAAACATATTAGCCGTGTTACAGGCGCAATAATAAACACATCGAGCGCGTGAAAAATCCGCGTCTCATCGAGACAGGCCATCAGTCACCACAGCTCAAGCTATGGACACTTGGACATGATGAATGGCTGCTTTCCTGAAATTTCCTGACGACGCAGCGCGAAAAAAGCCACATCGGGAAGCTAGATAGTATGCAACTCCAGCTTCCCGATGTGGCGGAACCTGGACAACAGGCCATTTGAATCGGATCAGCACAGAAGCCAGATTCGATTTTTGTTGCCTTCCATTAGGCTCCCTTCTTCAACTCGACAATTTGAAGAAGATTGCCATTGGTATCGTCAAAGACGGCCGTCGTCGGTCCGCCCTGGCTGAGCGGCTCTTGGGTAAAGATCACCCCCAACTTCTGCAGGCGCTCATACTCAGCCTGAACATCATCGACCGCAAACGAGGTAATGGGAATCCCATCTTCTGCTAATACTTCGCGCAAAGCTTTCATGGCAGGGTAGTCTGCATTCGGCTCCAGCAGGAGCTCTGGGCCATCAGGATCTTCTGGAGACACCACGGTCAGAAAGCGCGCGCCTCCGCCCAATTCGATGTCCCTCTTCTTTTGAAATCCCAGTATCTGGGTGTAGAAGGTCAGGGCCTGGTTGTAGTCAGCTATCGGAATGCTCGTGATGTAAATCCTCATGCATCCTCCTTCTTTTTTTCCATCCAACGTTGCACAATGGCATGTAATGGTTCCGTGTTGATGTAATGGAACTTATATCGTCCCTGGCGTTTGACCGTCACCAAATTGGCGGCCTCCAGGATCGCCAGGTGCTGCGATATCGCTTGCCGTGTTGATGCTATTTGGTGTCGCATCAGCAAGCGCGAACACAGCTCGAACAAGGTCTGTCCATCGCGATCAGAAAGCTCATCGAGAATCGTCCTTCTCGTCTGATCTGCAAGTGCCTTAAAAAGTACGTCCATAGCAAGAGCATATGCAAGTACATACTTGCATGTCAAGAGTATACGGCAGGGAAAAGAAAAAAACTTCTCGAATCTTGCTCACTTCTCGAAGCAAGATTCGAGAAGTGAGCAAGATTCGAGTGCGCCCCCCTTTCAAGCATCATGGATCTTCCGACAGCTTGATGATTTGGGGACATGTTCGTCTTAGAAGCTTTCATCAGGAGCATTGCAGTATCCACTTACGAAATGTATGTAAGCTTGCTTTCCTGTACATTTGACGCTTTAAAGGAAGCCAGCATGCATTTTCTCATGCTGAGCAGATCTTGGATTGGCCACACCTGTGGCGAACAGTGCGCAAAGCCGCCAACGCCGTGGGGACATAGCGTTCTCAAGAAGAACAGAGGTATTAAGTGAGTCAATTGAGCACGTGGTTATGAAATGGAGGGGTCGGCGAAGCTCAGTCCCAACGCACACACTGGCTAAGGAAACTGGCAGGGCAGCCTTTCCAGAACCTCGTTTCCTTGTGGCAAGCAACCACATACCTGCAGAAGCAACGAGCGTGGATCGGGTCCTATGAGCAGTGGAAACAGAAGGGGTATCCAGAAGGCAGTGAGATCATCGAACGGGCGGTCTCCAGGTAATCAATCGGAGTATGAAATAGCGTGGAATGCGCTGGCTGCGCAGGAATGCGACGGTGGTGGCGGCGCGGCGAATGGCTCAACCGCGATTGGGATCTTCCTACCGTTCTCCGAAACTGACCCAAACATGGATAGGCCACATTTCGTGTTCGGTTCCTGCTTCAATGCAGAGAGCAAGCCTTTCGCTCGTCTTCCACCTGCTCCACAGGCATCAATTCCCGCAGAACGTGCGGTACTCCGTGTTCATTGTGCCAACGCCGCGAGATTTTTGGCGGCGTTGTCATCTCGATCTTGCACGTTTCCACACTCCAGGAAGACAAAGACCCGATCAGGAATCGTCAGCACCTCATTGACTCAGCCACACCACGAACAGGTTTTTGAGGAGGGTTTACAGCGGGAGGGCAGCAGCACCTGCACCCCTGCCTGTTCGGCTTTGTAGAGGATCTGCCGCTTGAACTCGTACATGCCCACATCGGCGATGGCTTGAGCCAACCTGCGATTCTTGAGCATGCCTGCAATGTGTGCACCCTCGAGGACGATCACACGCGGTCGCTCTTGATCGGGCGCGGGTTCTCGCCACGATCTGAGCGGTCGCGCGCGTGCAAGGTATCTTGGCGCACGTTGGCGATGCGGGCATGCATCCGCGAGAGGCACTGCGCGCTTTCTGGCGATTGCGATCCTTTGGTCTTGCGGCGATGGCATCGCGACGTGCGTTGTAACATCGTGATCTTCTTGCGCAGCGCCCTGGGGTTCTCGAAGGTGCATCCATCCGAGAGGGTCGCCAGTCGCTTGATCAAGAGGTCAAACCCAATGACGTCGCCTTCATTAGCAACATCCCGTCTCTCGCGCTCAAAGCCTTAGGAATGGGCTGCGATAAAGTTCTGAATCTGCTTCCAGGCATCCGCAGAAATGGCTGCATACTCGCTGGCAAGTTGATCAAAGAAGCCATGAGGAGCGCCCTCATACACAATAATGTGATTTTCCAGGCCTATTGCATTGAGCCTCGCTTCGAGCGTCCGCACAGTTTCTACTGGAATGTTTTGATCTGCGCTTCCAAACAGGCCAAGCACGGGACACGTTATATTCTCGATCTGATCCAACATGGCTCCTGCTTCAGGAAATACCTTAGGCAGACCCCCATAGAAGGAAATACTTCCAGCAAGCTCAAATGCTTGCTGTGTACCAGACAGGAATGAGAAAGCCCCACCTATGCAAAAGCCAACTGGAAAGGTCGCTTCTCCCTTGTTCCCTTGTTCGCGTACATAGTCAAGCGCAGCTTTCACGTCCAAGAAGAAGGTTTCCAGTTGCATGTGTTGGATGTGTGGCATCCATTCAAACCCTTCATGACGTGAGGTCACCCCTGCTGTGCGTCCAAAATAATCAAGGGCAAGAGCCGAGAGACCAATCTCGGCGAAACGCAGAGCCAATTCTTTGTAAAACTGATGCAAGCCACGAACATCAGGATAAATGAGCACCTGGCCTTTTGCCGGTGCTTCAGGACGAGCAAAATAGGCTGCAAAATGATTGCCATCAGCAGCTGTCAAGACGATATCTTCACCATGCGCCTTCCCAGTGACCCTCGCTGGCAGCGGAGGGCGAGCGCTGTCATCATAACACATGACTTCTTTTTTCCTTATCAATAAATGTAGAGATGGTACCATCTGTGATCAAGATAGAGGGGAACGCATACCGGCACGTGACATGTCAATTTCTGAAGGTATTGGTCGCAGCGAATGCAGAGGAAGTGAGCGAGTGTAGTTCAGACCAAGAGAGGAGGAAATGTGAGAAGTGAGCTGCTGTCTTGAGACATCCGCACAAACGCTACCCCTTTCACTTGGAAAGGGAGACCCCTGCATTGTCTATTTCATCAGCGAGCTTCAAGAGCCAGTTCGATATTTTCCCTCTCTGATTATACCACAGAGTGCGCGTTGGTATCAGTAGCTGATGACGCGTTCTCGCCAATACTGGAAGAGGAGCCAGCACAAGCTGATAAGAGCAGGAGACACGCCCAAGGAGCCGCCCCTTTGTCTCCCTTGGAACCTCTGTGAGAACGGATGTGAATCATCACCAATGCTCCTTGATTGCCGCAGATGGGAGCCGCAAAAAATACCATATTCTTTTGAGAGAAACGAAACAAAATATATTTTCTGCCATACATGTTTTCCCAAGAAGGTATATATCAATGTCGCCGCTAATGCTCCTCGTGAGCACATAAAGCACTGGAGATGACAGGCCACAAACGGAGCCTGGTTTGGACGATCTGTTTATCGAGGAGGCTCATCAAGAGAAAATCATCCTCGTCCATAGGATCTGACTCATACAAGGAGACGGATCTTGCATACGCGTGCTTACAAGAATGCGAGCGAGAAAGCCCTGCTCATTGATGGCAGGGATGCATCACCGTTCCTTGAAAGGCGCAGGGGAGGGGCGGATCCTCACAACAGCGGATGGTGGGGCACTTGACGAGAGATCAGCATGCTGCTATCATATGGAACACATGGTCTAGGCACAAAGCGTCATGCACAGGAGAGATGGGACGATGATGCGTCAGGCTGCAAGCAACCACACACAAGCAACCAAGATCCGTACACCCACCTTCCTGCTGGAACTGCCTCTCGTGGTGAACGCCGGGCAAGCCAAGCAGGTGCGCGCCCATCTGGAAGCGGCCCGACAGCTCTACAATGCCATCCTTTCCGAGGGGCAGAAGCGCCTGCGCCGCATGCGGGCTGATCCCGTCTGGCACGAGGCCCGCTCCCTTCCTCGCACCCACAAGGCGGAGCGAGCGGCGGCGTTCTCCGCCTTGCGCACAGCTCATGGCTTCACCGAAACCGCCCTGCATCAAGCGGTCAAAGGCTTGCGCGTTGGGTGGATTGCCGAGCACATCGATGCCGTGCTCGCCCAAACCCTGGCGAGCCGCGCCTACCGTGCTCTCAATCGTGTCTGCCTCGGCAAGGCCAAACGCGTGCGGTTCAAGAGCCGAGGGCGAGGCTTCTGCAGCATCGAGAACAAGCGCAATGACACCGGCCTACGCTTTGTCCTGCAGCCTCCCGAAGCCGGAAATGCGGGGTTCCTCCTCTGGAACGGAGATCAGTTGCCAGCCCTCATTGATTGGCAGGATGAAGTGGTGGCTCATGGGCTCAGGCATCGCATCAAGTACGCCCGTCTCCTCCAGCGTCCCGCCAGCAGCAAGAGAGCAGCAGGCGCCGATGCAGAAGGGAACCGCTACTGTGTGCAACTCGTCCTGGAGGGCACGCCCCACCACAAGCCCAAACACACCGTTGGGCAAGGAGTCGTTGGCGCTGATCTTGGTCCCTCCACCCTGGCACTTGTTCCTCAGGAAGGAGAAGCCAGCCTGGAGGTGTTCTGCGCCGAACTGGCCCCTGATGCCAAAGCCATTCGTCGTCTGCAGCGACAGATGGATCGGCAGCGGCGAGCTGCCAACCCAGAGCACTACGACGAGAAGGGACGTCTCAAGAAACAGGGGAAGAAGCTGCGGTGGAAGCAGAGCAAGCGCTACCAGGCCACCCGACGACGCAAGGCGAGCAAGGAGCGCAAGCTGGCAGCACACCGCAAGAGCCTCCATGGCCGTAACGTCCATGAGGTGATGGCGCTGGGCAAGACCATCATCCTCGAAAAGATTTCCTATAAGGCATGGCAAAAAACCTATGGCAAGAGCGTGGGACTGCGAGCCCCAGGGATGTTTGTGGAACTGTTGAGACGCACCGCCGTGCCCCCTTTGGGGGTTGCAAGCACGGGCGGCATCCTGGTAGAAGTCCCCACACGCACCACGGCACTGAGTCAGTGGTGTCATGGCTGTGGCAAGAAGGTCAAGAAACCGCTCTCTCAGCGCTGGCATCAGTGCGAATGCGGGATCGGCCCCGTGCAGCGCGATCTCTACTCAGCATTTCTTGCCGCCTACCTTAATCCAGCAGATCCCATCCCCTCGTGTGCCCGATACCAGGCGTATTGGGAAGGTGCGGAGGCGCGCCTGCGGGCAGCACACGAGTGTCTCATCCAACGTGCGAGAGAGGGGCAGGTCCTGCCCCAAAGCTTGGGTCTGACCCGAGCCAGAGTGCGTCTGCCCAAAAGTTCAGAGGAACCTCCATTAGAGCCAGTTCTTCTCCTTGAGGGAGAAGAACTGGAAGCGTGGGCCGAATCTCTGGAACCCCCACTGCTTTAGCACGGGGAGCACTCAGGTGCCCTATGTCGCTGAAAGAATGACGGTGATTTCAGCGACATAGGCAGCTTTCAGACTCTTGCGAGCGTTCCCATTTCCGCAGGCCAAGTCTGGAACTTGTAGTGACGCTCATCTGTTACGCTTATCTGATAGCTAGCAAAGACCAAAATACGCTGGTAGTTCCGCCATCAACGCGTCCTCCAAGGAAGGCAGATACATATGAGAGAACCATTGCGGATTCCTAAGTACCAGCCTATCTCGAATGACCTGCCCAAAGAGAATTGCATCAATGTTATCCCATTTCATGCTCGGAACCCGCTTATGGCTTGCGACGCTCTGGTGCCAGGGACGTGGGCAGGTTGGTGACAAAAGATTGCACAAACTCACCGAAGAGGCTGTTGGCCCAGGCGAACCAGGGGCGTGTAAAGTGCTGGGGATCGTCGGGATGAAAGCTCTCGTGCATATAGCCCGTGTTCGCTGTGGTATTGACCAGTAAGGCCGCTATTTTCTGCTGCTCAGTGGGATCGGTGGTGGTCAGGCCACTCATGCTGAGTGCGATGGGCCAGATGTAACCGTTGGGAGTATGGGGGCTACCAATGCCGTAAGCGTATTTGCCTTCATAGTAATAAGGATTGTCGCTACTGAGCACGAAGCGGCGCGTATTCTGGTAGAGCGCGTCATCCATGGGGCGATATCCAAGATAGGGGATGGAGAGCAGGCTCGGTACGTTGGCATCATCCATGAGATTATAGTTGCCATAGCCGTCCGTTTCGTAGGCATAGATGCGTCCGTAGCGCGGATGCTCGACAATTCCATAGGTCTCTATTGCGGACTCGATCTCTTGGCAGAGCGCCTCGGCTTCCTGTGCCAGCGACTCATCCTGATACTGTATACGTGCAATCTCGCTGGCGTAACCAAGCACCACGACGGCGAACATGTTCGCGGGAATAAGGTAGCCGTACTTGCAGGCATCATCGCTTGGCCGAAAGCCCGACCAGACCATACCCGTATAGGGGGTAGGCGTGCCACGTCCTTTACGTGGTAAGGTATCAGACGGTAAAAGTGGATCAGGGCGCTCAAAAGTATATGAGGAGCGTGTATCATGATGCTGCTCTATACGCATAATTTCAACAACCTTGCGCAACATCGTGTGCACGCTCTCATTAAAAATGCTCATATCGCCTGTATGTTGCCAGTAGCGATAGCAAAGCTTAATAGGATAACAGAGTGAGTCGAGTTCGAACTTGCGCTCCCACACCCAGAGGCCTGCTGGTGGCTGATCGCCTTTATGTCCCTGTCCATTTGGTTCACGATTGAAAGCATTTGCATAAGGATCGAGCAAGATGTATTGTGCCTGTCGCTGGATCAGTCCGCGCAGCATACGCTGTAAAGCCTGATCCTCTTTCGCGAGGTGAATATAGGGATTGACCTGGGCCGAGGAGTCCCGTAGCCACATGGCGGGGATGTCGCCTGTCACCACAAATGTCGTTCCATCTTCAAGCAATTCAACGGTGGTTGTCAGGGTATTGGGATAGCACTGTGTGAACATCTCGTGTAGTCGAGACGGATAGGCGGATGGCAAAACCTGATCAAGCCTCTCAAGCTTTTGAGTCACATCGTCGATCAATGCCGCAATCGCTGGATATTGATACACGTTCCGTGGGTTTCCTTCCTCATGAAATAGGGGATGGAGCGCTATACATGATAAAACTCTTCCACTTGCCCGCACAGGTGACTGGCTCATGCTTATAAGAGAGCCAGTCACCGCCGTTTAAGATGCGCTAGCTCGCGTACACCTCCAATTCGTAGATACGTGCCGCGATAAAGTTGGGGTCGCTCTGCGGATTGGTGATGTTCAGTTTGACGTAGCGGGCGCTCGTCGTAGCGATGGGATGGGTCGTGATACTGGCCGTATTGCCCGTTACCATTACGACTGTGCTCCAACTTGAGCCATTTGTACTCAGTTGAAGCGTGAAGTCCCTGGTATTCCAGGCTGTATTTTCTCCTCCTCCCCCGCGTGCTTGATGGTAAAGCTGCTGATTGCATAACTTGAACCTAGATCAATTTGTAACCAGTACTGCCCATTAGTGGCGCCAGAGCACCATTTACTATTGTTGGTCACGCTACCATCGACCGCCTTATTGGGTGTCTCGGAGGCGGTACAGGAACCATTGGCAGTGGCTGGCCTGTTCAGCGCGACATTGCTTGTTGTGCTAAAGGGGATAGCCGCGTTCAGCGCATCCTGGGCCGAGCTCTGCCGCGTGGCGTCCGCACTATCGAAGGGACCATACCACAACAAACCTAACTGGCTAGAGCTATTGCGGTTATTGTTCCAGATCGAGTCCGCATTTTGCGTGATAAAGCTCTTATATGCCTGCTTGTTCTCCGTTTCGTAGAGATAGGACAGGTTGCGCATAAAGATGCCCTTGAACTGCGGACCATCTCCGCCACAGTTTGAGGGTTCACAGGGCTCCTTGAGAATGCCATTTCTTGTCAATGTACTGGTCGCAGCGTCGGCGATGGCCTCCGCTTCAGTGAGATAGGATGCTGTATTTGTGATCTTGTACATATCGACCAGACCACCCAGAATCACCCCCTGATTGTAGGTCCAGGTGGTTTGTCCATTGTTGTGACATGAGCTATCCAGACCATCATTGACAAGATTCGATCCATTTATCATGCCGCTATTATTGAACCAGCCCCATTCGCGATTTGCCCAATCGATATAGCTACCGCTACCGCTATCGCCAGGAGTGCGCTGGTGCAGCTTCGCCGCGAGCGCGAGGAACAGCTCGTTGGGAATCGCGTTCTTGTATGTGCGACTCTTGCTCCACCATACGCCGCCTCCACAGGTGCTATCCCAGCCGCCAGCCATATCCGAGAAAATGGTCTTTGCCATGCTCAGGTAGCGACTGTCGCCTGTGAGGTCATACGCTTTGACCCAGGTCAAGGCCCACCAGCCCTCATCATCATAATAGTCGTTCAAAAAATTTCCGCTTGCGTTCTTGCTATAGGTTGTCGAGATGTCGCTGGTATACGCTGTGGAGCCTGCGCGCGCCGAGTAGTCGATGATAGTTCCTAGCGCGTTCGCTGAGTTCCACCAGCCGATACCATTGAAAAGCCCATTTGAGCTGTTGTACCAGCTTTGTAGGACGGAGGCGCTGGCATCGGCGTAAGAGTGATAATTACCCGCTGCCTTCGCCTGGCGTGGTGTCAGAGCAAATCCTATGCTCGTGACAAGCATACAGACAAGGAGAGCGATACTCATGATATGGCCGCGAAAACGTTGCGTAGACATGCCAAACTCCCTTGTTGGTGTCAATAAAGAACGGCAAAGTTTGTAGGCGCTCATGTGTTCGTCGGGGTTTCTGGTTCGTGACGTTCGTTCGTCTCTGTAGCAGGAAGGAGAGGTCCGGCTTTCCATCCAAAGAGGCCGGACGTTCCCCGCAGAGAGCTTATTAGCTCTGCTTAATGAGATCGTTCAGCTGCTGAACCATCTGCTGCGTGCCGCTATCAAGCGGTTTCTTGCCAAGCAGGACATCGTTCCAGTTGGCGGTAATGATATCGCCAGCCTTGGCGGACCAGGGGGATATAAAGCGGATGCCCACTTTCTTCTCCGTATTCAGGGAATAGTTCACCGAGTCCGCGACATCACTTAGACCATTCGTTTTCAGCGTATCGAAGTAGGGTGTGGAGGAAGGCACATAGGCTGGTGGCGCGACTGGCGAGCCGGGAAGAACGGTCTCCCAGGCCGTTGAGGCCAGGAACTGCATCACCTTCCAGGTAGTATCGGGATTCTTGACATAGGTTGGCGAACTGATGCCAACGGCGTCATAAATCGTCACGCTGTCCTTGACCTGGGGCAGAGGCGCGAAGCCATACTTGAAGCCTGGCTTGGCTTGCAAGAAGCCCGGCGCGAACCACTGACCGCCATAGAACATTGGAATCTTGCCCGCCGCGAAGCCTTCCTGCTCGCTATCGGTCGCGTAACCTGGAGGTGTCACCCAACCATTCTGGGTAGCATCGGCAATCATTTTGGCGCACTGCAAGAACTCCGGGCTGGCAGTTACGCTGGTGGGGTTGAGGATCTTATCCTCAAATGGCGTGCCGCCAGCGGAAACCGCGCAGTTGTTGACCGAGAAGGGATCAGCAGGTGGGCTCCACAGGCCATAGCGCGTGACCTTGTTCCCACTTTTCTGCGTCAAAACCTGGGCATCGTGGAACATCTCTTCATACGTCCAGCGAGCCTTGGGCAGTGGAAGCCCCGCCTGTTTGAAGAGATCTTCGTTATACCAGACACCATAGGTGTTCATCAATGTAGGCAGGCCGTAAAGCTTGTTGCTAGTTTTCCAGTTCTCAAGTGAGTTGGGCGCGAACTTCGTCATGTCGATGCTATTGGAGGAACCGTTGGCCTTGCTGTTCCAGTCGTAGAGGAGACCCTGCGCGCCATACTGCTGCTCGGTATCATTCCCGGCCCAGAAGATGTCAGGCAACTTCTTCGCCAGCACCAGCGAACTGAGCTTCTGCCCATAGTCGCTATTGGGCGAGGGAATGCGCTCAACCTTGATGTCAGGATTCTGCTGCATGAACTTCTTGAGCGCCTCATCAATAAGCTTGTTGGTGTCGTTACTTTCCCAGGTCATGATGGTGACCGTGTTATCACTACTGCTGCCAGAGCCCCCGCAGGCCGCGATGCTCAACAGCAAGAGTAGCGAGAGCAGCAAGACCAGCAATGTCTTGAAAGACCTTCGTTTGGTCATCTTAATACTCCTTTGTGGGTAGAAATAGAGGTTGCCGTGAAGTATATCTATATATCGCTTCAACCGATAAAGACAACGTTGTCTTCTCAATCAAAGCGGAGAGGGGTACGTGATATTTCGAGTGTTACTTCTCCCGCGCGGAATTGCCGAGTGATCCCAAACCCTGCATAAAGTAGCGCTGGGCGATAAAGAAGATAATCAACGGCGGCAGCATATACAGCAGGTTGGACGCCATGTAGTAGTTCCACTTTGTGGTCGCGACTCCCGCGAAGGAGCCAGCAAAGGTTGCCATACCAAGCGATAGTGTCCACTTGCTATCAGTGTAGAGATAGACCAGGGGATTGAGATAATCATTCCATGACGCTGTGAAGGACATGATGATCATCGTAATCCAGACCGGGCGTGTCAGCGGGACCATGATGCGTGTGAAGATTGTCCAGTGGCTCGCGCCATCGATGCGCGCAGCCTCGTCGAGTGAGGTCGGGATGCTCATATAATACTGGCGTGCCAGAAAGATATAGAATGGATTCCCAAAGAACGCTGGCGCGATGAGTGGGAACCAGGTATCATACCAGCCAATGTCGGAATACAGGTGGAACAGCGGAATCAGGCCGACAATGCCAGGGAGCATCATACTTCCCACGAACAGATAGAACCAGAGTTTGCGTCCAGGGAAGCGAATACGTGAGAGTCCATAGCCCACAAGCATCGAGCTCATGACCGAGCCAAGTGTGTTCACGATGCTAATAGTGGCGGTATTGAGGAAAAGTTGACCAAAATTGATACTCTGTGCGCCCAGAAGAAAGTTCTCGAGATGAAACTCCTTTGGCCAGAACTCCGGCGGAATCTTGTAGATGTCGTTATTGCTCTTCAAAGCAATAGTAATCATCCACAGAAGGGGAAACAGCATGGCAATGCTCAGGCCGATAACCACGATGTACCAGAGAGTATTGCCAGCAAGCTTCGCGGGCATGACGCCCTTCTTTGGAGCAGGTGTCACTTCGTTGGTCTTACCAATGCTCAAACTCATATCTGCAACCTCTTTTGCGTGCGAAACCTTCTTAATCTATAGAGCTATCCTCATAGACCCACATCGATGATAAGCGGAAAGTAAAGATCGTTACCACCATGATGATGATGAAGAGGACCCAGACCTGCGCCGTGGCATAGCCAAGTTGCGGGAACTGGCTCACACTGCCAAATCCAATGTGATAGATGTGTACCATCAATACTTCAGTTGTGAAGCCAGCAGGTGAGGAGAGGATATTGAACTGGTTGAACGCCTGTAATGCGCCAATGATCTGGAGGACAAGCTGCAAGAAGATGATCGGGCTGATCATTGGCAGCGTGGTGTGCAAAAAAAGCCTGATTGGGCCTGCGCCATCAATCTGTGCCGCCTCTTGTATCTCCTTGGGCACGGCCTGAAGTCCCGCAAGGAAGATAATCATGGTGCTACCAATGCCCCAGAGACCGACAATAACGATGGAGGGCATCGCCATAGTATAGCTTGAAAGCCAGCTACTTGTTGGCAGATGCAGGAAATCCAGTGCCTCATTCGCCAGGCCGTATTGAGGATTGTAGATGAATTTCCATAACGTCAATGTGGCAACGGATGGCAATACCGCTGGCAGGTAGAGCGCGGTACGAAAGAGTTTGATACCGGGCAGGTTCCGATTGAGCAATACCGCTAATAACAGACCGACAATGAGCGACGAGGGAACGCTGAGCAGGGCGAAGAGCGCGGTCGCTTTCAGCGTAGGCACAAACGATGGGTCTTTGGTGAACATGTAGACAAAGTTTTGTAAACCCACAAAGACCGGGTCAGCTACTCCATCCCATTTTGTGAGCGAGTAATAGACTGACATGACCATTGGATAGAGGACAAATACCGTGAAACCGATAATTGATGGGAGGATAAATAGATACCCTATCAGCGCTTCTCGCCGATTCCAGCGCTTGCGACGCATGGCACTCTTTCTGTTACCCTGTTCCCACGAGAGATTCTTGTCTGGTTGCTTCGTTGCAACATCGCTTTCACTAACACTCATCTCCAAGTTCATCACCTCTTCCTTTAGCGTGACAATTGCTTGCAGGTGTATCGTGCGTTGACCACCTCGATGCTTTACACATAGTTGGCCTTTTGCTTTACTAGTCGAATAATGACAACGATGTCATTCAAAGTTTATGTTTTATCAATAAGTCTTGACAACGATGTCATTCAAAGTTTATGTTTTATCAATAAGTCTTGACAACGATGTCATCACTGTACCATAGCGATGACATCGTTGTCAAGCAAAAATAGACGACAAAATGGAGCCTTCTCTACATCGCCCCTAATAGTTGCCTCGACCCGCTGTGCAGGACTTTGTGGCAGGGCGAGAGCAGAATTTAGAAGATGCTGCATGGTGCACTGTGTGCAAAGCCGTGAAGTGTAGGAAGTTGTATAATGACGTTCATTGGAAGAGATACAATTTCAAATTGTCTGGAGGATTACGCGGTGAATAGTGAGCATAAGGGGTTCCGTCCACTGGAGGACTTCATGGCAGATGCTGAGGACAATACGCAATCTATCGCTGCGGACCAGCACGATGCTGAGTCAGGCAAGTTGCGCCCAACGATGCAGGATGTCGCGGAAGCCGCAGGCGTTAGCCTGAAGACGGTTTCACGTGTGGTGAATAAAGAACCAAGTGTGACTGAGGCGACTCGTAAACGCGTTGAGGATGTCATCAAGTCGTTAGGCTTTCGGCGCAATGACCTGGCCCGTAACCTGCGGCAGGGTCAGACCTCTTCAACGATTGGCCTGGTTATTGAAGACATTGCCAACCCTTTCTATTCGCAGTTGGCGCATGGGGTTGAGTCGGTCGCCCGGCGCTATAACCATATGCTTATCATTAGCAATTCCGGCGAGGACCCTCTACGCGAGCGCGAGCAAGTCAATGCCTTGCTCCTGCGACGCGTATCGGGCTTACTTATCGTGCCCGCTGGGGCGGATCATTCCTACCTGACCAGTGAGATGCGCCTGGGTACGCCAGTCATCTTTCTGGATCGTCCTCCCGAGAACCTGAATGTGGATGCTATTTTGCTCGATAGCTACGGCGGCTCTTACACAGCGATGGAACATCTTCTGCGCCAGGGGCATAGACGCATTGGCCTGATCTGTGGAGACCCATCAGTCCATACTGGTGCGGGCCGCGTCGCCGCGTATCGGAGAGCCATGACTGACTGGGGGCTTGGCCTTATTGAGGACCTGCTCTGTTTCGGCTGCGATGATGCAATAAAAGCGGAACAGGCAGTATACCGCCTGCTGGCGCTTCCGCAACCTCCGACCGCGATCTTCGCTACCAGCAACCGTATCAGTATCGCGGTCCTACGTGTGCTCTTCTCGACCACCCATAAAATCGCTTTTATTGGCTTTGATGATTTTGAGATGGCCGATATGCTACCAATTCCCGTAACGGTTATCGCTCATAATCCTACTGAGATGGGTCGCCAGGCCGCCGAACTGCTTTTCGCTCGCCTCCATGGCGATGAGAGCCCTCCCCAGCGTATTGTCCTGCCCACGAAGCTGATCATACGTAGCTCAAGCGAGATCAAGCCCGAACGCTAGTACCTGCTTGCAAGTCCGCAGACGCAGATCGCGCGATCTGCGTCTGCGGACTTGCAAGCAGGTATCTCATTTTTCCCCCTTGACACCTGAATCACTGAAATGATATCGTTGTCATTGCAAGACAACGTTGTCATCCAGGATGCTGGCAACGTAAGCTCAATTGAGGAGTTCATACAGTGGTACGAAAAGTAATTGTCAGTACCTTTCTGCTTGCTATGTCTGTCGCGCTTGTTAGTATGACAGCCACGCCCGCGCAGGCCAAGAGCAGGAAAGAGAATGAGAATCGAGCCATCGCCTCATATCAGGCTATGCAAAAGTATTTTTACAAGCAGGATGGCTCTTACCTCTACGCGGAGCAATATCCCTCTGCATCCTCTGATAACGCCTACTCGTATGAGTGGCCTTTCTCCCAGGCTCATATCGCTACCATCGATCTCTCTTATATCCCCGGAACCGGCCAGAATTACCAGGGTGACGTTGTCGACCGCTCACAGGGACAGGAGCGCTATTGGAATACGACGGGCACGACGGGCCTACCTGGTTACGACTCTTATCCTCGCCCACCGTATGGTAACGGTGGTGACAAGTTCTATGACGATAACGAGTGGGTTGGACTGGCGAAGGTCCAGCTTTACGCTATGAATGGCGACACCTCTGCCCTGGAGCGCGCGAAACAAATCTTTGACCTCGTCGTCTCTGGCTGGGATACCGATAGCAGTCATCCTGCTGCGGGTGGCGTGTTCTGGACACAGGCCACATGGAGTAATGACCGCAACACGGTCTCAAATATGCCGGGCGCTGAGTTAGGTTTACGTCTGTATCAGGCCACGGGGAACCAGTATTATCTGGATTGGGCGCGCAAGATGTACGATTGGACTAATGCCCACCTCCTGGCTCCCAACGGTCTGTATTGGGATCATATCGACCTTGCTGGAAATATCGAAAAAACTCAATGGAGTTACAATCAGGGCGTGCCAGTGGGCGTCAATGTGCTCTTCTACCAGATAACAGGTGATGTCACCTATCTCCATCGCGCAAAGGACATCGCCAATGCTGCCCTCGCGTATTATGGAACCGATAATCGCCTCTATGGGCAACCCGCGTTCTTCAACTCGATCTTCTTCAAGAACCTGTTGCTTTTGCAGTCGATCAATCACGATAAGCGCTACACGGAAACCATGCAAGCCTATGCCGATAAGGTGTGGGATACCTATCGCGACCCGGCGACTGGCCTATTCCATTTCAACGGATCTCAGTCGACGCAGGTTATCGAGCAGGCAGCCATAACCCAGATCTACGCGGTTCTGGCCTGGACTCCCGCTCAATATCGTGTCCTCTACTAGGAGACGCTCAAAGTTCCATGGGGGAGTACAGAGGGCTAACTAACGCCCCTCTGCATCCGTTCCCAGAGCCGCTGCCTATTCAGCTCGCGCTTCTGTGGGATGGATTCTTTGTGCTTGATGAAAGGCACAACAAGAGTCCTGTTTTCGTTGCTGATTTGACAAGGGGGCTCACCGGTGTATCTTGAACTTACCTCAAACTCAATCGTGGAGTACCTCACGCCTAAAGGCTGACCCTTCTACACATGTAACAGAGATGAAAGAGTGGCAGCATCTGAAGCGGTTGAACAAGCCTGAGATGCGCAAAGGCAACGTTGTTAACGCTTCTTTCCCAAACAGCTTCTTCAGCCTGATTGCAAATTCGCTTTGTAAAATGTGTAGAAGAGTCAGGCATAAATGCAGGGGTTTTCAGAGGCGCTCAGGATAAAGCGATTTTTAATCCACCCCCGCACGCAGTTCCTTCTCGTATCTCACCAATTCCTTGACCGTCTGCATCCCAACTCGCTGATAAATGCGCTGTGCGCCAGTTAAGCTTTGTGAGTCAACATCAAGGCGCACTTTGTGCTGGCCTCGTCGGTACAATTCGCCTAAGGAGTGCAGCAATAGGGTAGTACCCAGACCCTTACCGCGTGCGAGCCGTAGCACCGCCAGATCATCGATCCAACCAAACTCCCTTTCATTTCGACAGAGGGCGGCACCAACCGCCTGGGCATCCTGGTAGGCGAGAAACCAGAGCGAGGGATCGAACGTGGGACGCTCGACCGTCCGGTGACGAAATTCCTCAAAGCGCAGAGGGATATTCCCCCAAATGTCCTGAAAGGCAACCTCAACAAGCTCATACGCTAGGCGTTCATCGCGTCCTGGGACATAGGGGCGCAATACTATTCCCTCCGGCCAGATCGGTACAGGTGGAGCCTTGTGCATCTCCATCTCCATCTCCCAGTAGCGGCGAACCTCTCGCAGGCCCGCGTGCTCGTATCGGTGGCAACCAATTGCATCAGTGCTTGGTAGTAAGCTCGTGAAGATCACGCGCACGCCTGGCTTAGCCTGAATCATCCGCTCGCGCGCCCACGTTTCAGCCAGTTCCAGCAGATACTCGCCTAGGCGCGGATCGAGATACCCCTCCTGCACACGCAAAAGAAGCGTGAATTTCGCGTACTGCTCTTGTCTCAGGCGCATATAACCAACCAGTTGCCCGGTCTGGTCAAATGTCAGGCACGAGTCCTTCGCCAGACTGACTCCTGGTGCTAGATGCGTCTGTCGAATATCCTCCAGCGTTGTCTCCGCCTTCCCACCATGAGTAAATTCATACGTGCGCATTATTTCATAGATGGACGCGAAATCGCCCTCTGTCGCGGGACGCGTGCTCAATCCTTCCGGCAACTGCGTTTTTCCAGTCATCTTTTCTTTTTCCTTCTTGCATCAGCGTTCTTCTTCTGTGACACCCCGCACGGGCTAAAGCCCGGCAGCTTCTTCCACCCCTCTGTCGTCGCCTACCAGAGTACATGAGGCGTGGCCTCTCCTTCAGTAGTATCTGCAACGGAACAGCATCGAGCTTGTTGACTGATGTATTGAGAGATGAGAGGGCAGCAAGAACATAGGAAAGAAAACGCTGTGGGTCATCATCCGCCGCCTCCAATGAGAGCCAGGCAACTGGAACAGTGGTTGTTCTCGCCCATGCAGCCAACAGTGTGGTTTTCCCTGATCCCGCAGGAGCAGAAACAAGGGTCAGCCGAGCTTCTACCACCTCATCAAGCGTACCTTGGAGGCGCGAACGAGCGATGTGATGAACAGGCAGGCGCGGAATGTGAAATTTCGTGGCCAGCAAAGCACTCTGTGGGTATTCTGATAGAGAATATGGGAAGGGAACTGGCTCTTGCTCTGTATACGGTTGTAAACGCCGCCCTTGCCTAAAGGCTACTGCTCGCGTCTGGCTCTCTAAGCGCGTGCGTGAGCCTGCGGAAATTGATGAATCGTGACTGCGTGCCGAACTTTGGGAAACAAACAGCCCAAGCGTATCACGCATGCGTTCAAGTGTGAGTTTCTTGGAAGCACCTAGATAAGAGCGGAAGAAATGGCCGTCTCGATGACAATAGGCATACCAATACCATCCACCGCGTTGGTTACTTGCGCGAGCCTTGTGGGCGGTGAAGGTCCCTTCGTCGCCCCGGAAAGAGAAAGAATGTGCCCTTTCTAACCAGGAGTACCAGGCAGGAGAATCAACCGAGATACTTCCCTCCTGGGCATCCAGTCGATAGAACAGGGTCGAACCAGCAACGACCCCTTCACTCCTCGTTGGTCGTTCCAACGCTCTTCTTCTCCTCGTGCGATGAATTAAGAAAAAGGGATGACAGTGAAGGCATCCTCCTTGTTGTTCCAGAACACTGCTAGTGATGAAAAACATTCCCACAGCTGTTCCAGAACGGAGTATAACATTGCTAAAAACAATGCTCAAGAGGATCCATACCCAGGAAACACATAACATGGTTTTAAATCATCTTGCAAGAACTTCCCATAAATGGCGGGAAGAATATCTCACGATCGACAGTTCCTTAACACATCTTACTCATTTTTTCCTCTGTCACAGGAAACCAGACGTGTGCAAAAATCAACGTCCTGATTTTCTTTGCATGAGATGAGCAGGGGATACAAACGGCGGAGTCGAGCAGAACCAGGAAATACCGCAAATCGGCTTTGCGCCATTTTATATTTGCATAAAATCATGCAATTTCTGAATGGGCATCAAAATACCTCTCTTTTGAGGATTTGCTCGCAACCTCTTTATTATATGCCCGCGCGCAATACATAGATGATCACCGCAAAAGCTTGACGATCATCCATACGCGGCCATCCTCCTTTGGCATGCGAGGGTGCTGGCGGGATGAGTGGTTTGACGTTCTCCCACCATTCATCACCCACTTCCCACCGGCATGTTCGTGGCATGGCTTTCCTCCTCTGCTGGCCTTTGCTTCGACTCCAAGATCCCATCTATCCACTTAACCCATCCAGCCAGGCACTCATCACCTCACTTACTTGCCCATCCGTTTCCTCATCCACTACCATCGCCTCTTGCCATGTGATGCCAGGTAAAACATGTTTGTAGAAGTGTTGAAGATCAGGAAAGAAGGCCAGCCGAGTTGTCTGAGGATGGGCCGCATGTCGGGCCTGGTAGAGCCGTTCACCATTGTCCGCATGCACTCCCGACTCATCCCTCCCTCCCTGTACAACCAGGACCGGGCAGGGCACCTTTGCGATCTCGATGCATGGATCAACCGCATCGTAGTCGCGCATGTATTGCAAGCTCTCTCGCGCCTGTGGATTATCGCTATCCCAACTCTTCACGAAGAACTCCATAGTCGGATCAGCTTTGATGTCCTCCGTGAAGGGCTCCCCTGCACGCATCAGTTCGAAGGCGCGGATATAGTTCGCGGCATTGACTTTGAACGCTCCAAAATCGATAATCGCTCCCTGCTCCTTTGCCATTTCCTGGGCTTTATGAATAAAGAGATCCATATAGCGCAGCGCTGGTCCAGAGAGGCTGATGAAAGCATCGACACCCATCTCGGACTGTTGCGCGATCATTACTGCATGCACGCTCCCTTCGCTATGTCCCGCGACCGCCAGTCCCTTGGCCTGCGGAACCATTTCGCGAAGCTTCCTGACTGCAGCCTCGGCTATATATCGTTGCCGTGGAAAGACACGATGCGCCAAAACTCGCTTCTCATCCACCATTTCTGCCCCGGTTCCTGCTCCATACTTGGCGTAACGCAAGACCGCATGCCCTCGTCCCGCCAGTTGTCGCGCCAGGTCTGCGTACAGATGGGGCTTCATCGGTGTTCCAGGATAGTTTCCATCCACGTCATTAGCCATCGAGCCGGGAAGAAGAATGATCCTCCATTTCACTGCTTCTCCTTGCGGCAAGGTCAGTGCCGCCGGAAGCCGATACCCCTCTGCTTCCAACACCAAGTACTCTTCTCGATAGGGCTGTTCCATCTTTTTTTCTCCTTTTCACATGCTGCCTTTGACTGAGCATTACTGGAGAGTGTACACTCTCCAGTTACTGGAGAATCAAGTCTTTCTTGAGGAGCGTATGAACGAGCCACACGAGAAGTTCTACACCATTGGCGTCGTCGCAAAACTGACAGGGGTCCCAATCAAGACGATCCGTTATTACACCGATATCAACCTCTTACCTGCCACCCACAGAACGCAGGCACGCTTTCGCCTCTATTCAACCGAAGCGATCTGGCAACTTCAATTGATTCGCGTGCTGCGTCAACTCGCATTCAGCCTGGAGGAGATACAAGCCATCATCGGCGGGAATCGTTCGGTGAGCACTGCCATCGATTGGCAACTGGAGGCTGTCACACACCAGATCCACCAGCTTCAACGGGTTCAGGAGGTCTTAAAACAGGCGAAGGAGACCAGCCATCAACCAGAACAATCCATCGAGACTCTTTATGAGCTGGGTCTGGCGTTAAGCGAGAATGTGGCTGAACGCAGCCATTTTGTCACCGAGAAGTTACATGCACTGGTAGAACAGGCCAACCTACCAGAGGAATGGCGACACCATCTCCTCGACCATTTCACCTGGCAATCGCCAGCGACGTTCACGACAAAGCAGATAGCAGCTTGGACAGAGATTGTTCACATCCTCAACGACCCAGCTTTCACTGAGGAAGCACTCCGTTTTAACTCATCCACACTCCACCAATCAACAAGCCAGATGAATATCGCTGAATATAATCAGCAAGCGCTCCTACTTATCCAGCAGGCACAGTCAGCCGCGTTACAGGGAGAAACTCTCGAGAGCGAGTCGGTGCAAATGCTGCTGAGACACTGGATCAGACTCATCGCTGCGTTAACGCAACAAGCAATGACACCTGCATTTCTGCTTGAGCTTTCTGCTCAGCTTTCCCCCTCTTCGAGCGAACGCATGCAGCGCTTCTGGACGCTCATGGCGTTGCTCAGCGGACGTGACGCACCTCCTTCGTTTCAAGAAGGCTTCGATCTGCTGGCTGCTGGTCTGCGCTTCCTCATCTCGAAACCAGAAGCACTCAGCACTGTGCTGGATGATCCTTCTCAAGAGCAGTAACAAAAGACACTCACTGAGAAAGGAAGTAGAACGAAGAAGTATCTTGTGGGAAAATATCTTTTTCGCCTCTTCCTTTTCATTCTATTGGCTCTCCCAGATGTCGAGACAATTACAGGTTTTCGGATAAGCTCTTATAGCTCTTTATGTCCTTGCATTTCATGAAAGCCCTCTCTGGATTGCCAGAGAGGGCTTTGCTATGGCAAGAGCAGCCCGCGTTCAATGCCAGCGACCACCGCTGAGGCGCGTGAATCCACGCCAAGTTTCGCGTAGATGCTCGTGAGATGAGAACTGACAGTACGGGTACTGATGCCAAGTCGAGAGGCGATCTCTTTACTGCGTTCGCCGCGTGCCACCGCCTGCAACACTTCACGCTCCCGCTCGGTCAACATGTTCTCTTTCTCTGCCTCAGCACTTGCTTGTGCTAGATGAGGCGCATCAGTGGTGCGGGCCAGAATGCGGGCCATGATCTCAGGCTGCATGAGCATATCACCACGAGCCGCCGCGCGAATAGCGTGAAACAGAGTCTCACGGTCAGTATCCTTCAAGAGATAGCCGCACGCGCCCGCACGCAACCCGCGCAGCATCAAATCGTCTTCATTGTAGGTCGTCAGGATCACGACTGCGATGTGTGGCCAGCGTTCCCGTATCCAGGTAATCGCATCCAGGCCGTCCATCCCAGGCATCCGCAGATCCATCAGCACGACATCTGGTTGAAGCTCTTCAATCACACGCAGGGCTGCCGCCCCGTCCGCCGCGTCGCCGAGCACGGTAAAGCCTTTGCCAGCTATCTCCAGCATCATCCGCAGCCCTTCGCGCACAACGAGATGGTCGTCTACCACCACGACGCGAACGTCATCTGGTTTTTCGTTCATAGGCACACGTTCTCTCTCCAGGGAAGGCTCAGGCGCACGATCGTACCTCGGCCCGGCTCACTGGTGATCAGCAAGTGACCATTCATCAGGCGCGCTCGTTCGCGCAGACCCAGCAAGCCATAGTGACCGGTTGCAACCCGTGCAGGATCAAAGCCAATCCCGTTATCTCCTATATCAAAGGTGATCGTCCCATGCTCGACGCTTGACCGTATCCAGGCCTGACTGGCCTGAGCATGGCGTGCGATATTGGTCAAGCCCTCGCTGACCAGGCGCAAAAGATGTTCATGAGAGTTGCCCGGCAGTTCCGCTTGCAGACAGCAGGTGCAGGCAATACCGGTCGCCAATGTGAAATGCTGCGCCTCGGCCTCGATGGTCGCAAGCAGATCGCCGGCAGTGGCCGGTTCTGTGCGCAGATCCGTGATGGCGGCTCGCGCGCTGGTGATGGTGGCTCGCGACCGCGCCATGGCCTGCCGGACAATGGTGCGCGCCTGCTCATAACGCTGCTCGATTAGAAGCGAGTCGATGGTCTCCAACTGCATAGTCAGGCCAACAAGGCCCTGGGCCAGTGTATCGTGCAGTTCACGCGCCATACGCTGTCTCTCAGTGGTCAACGTCAGATCCTTAACCTGTGTCGCGTAGTCTTCGAGCTGAGTATGCGCCATCTCTAGCTCATGCAAGAGTTCCTGGTCTCTGCGATGAGCCGTGGTTTGTTGGATGTAGAGCACAAAACTGGCGCAAACGAACGGAATGAAGGTGAAACTGTCCATGATTCCGCCGACCAACTTTGGCGCAAGAGAGAGATCCGAGGCAGGCTTAGCAGTTTGCAGAGCAGCAAACAGGTGCATCCCTTGATTGGCAAGGCAAAAAAGCAGACACCCTGTGACTACCATGATGATCCAGGAGGTCCGTTTGAGAAGGATAATTGCCTCAATGACCAGTGTAAGACACAATCCCAAGACGACGTTATCTACAATCCCCCGAAGATCTGCGCCAGAAATGACTGAGATGAGCCCTATACACAGAGTTTGTAGTGGGAAATAGAGCCCCAGATAACGCGGATTGCTCTTTTTAAAGAGAGCCAGCCAGTGCAGCCCCACATGAAGCGCCATCAAGAGCGTAAAGACAAAGAGAGGGGAGTAGTGGATAATGTCGCTGGTCGGCAACGGATCTTTGGCAGATGCGATAGCGCTTGAGGCTTTGGTCGCTCCTTCTGGGTCCATGAGATCCCACAGACGCGTCGAGAGATACTGGGCATAGATGAAGCCAAGCCAGCAGAAAAGAAACCAGTTCAGTGACCTTTTCTGCTGATCTTGTTGCTTCAGCTCCTTCTCCTCCTTTTTCATGAAGAGATGAAAAAGCATGTGGGTCATTATATTCCTCGCTCCTCATACTTGCATGGCTCGCCTCTCAGGGCGTGTTTTAGAAATGGAGAGAAGTTCAGCTCAAGTATACCATCGGTCTGCTCCTGAGCACCACGTCAATTCGCGCAAATACCTATGCGCATCTCGGCAACGATCACCTGCGTATTTCGGCACCATTGTGCTGCCGAGTTTGACGAGAAAGAAGTGCGGAGTTTCTCGATAGCTTTATCTTTCACTCCTGGCTACACTTGTGTCCAGAGCAAGCAATTGCCATAAGCAAAGGATGTTAAAGAAAGAGGTACTAGGAATGGAATTAGAACGATCCAGCGAGACATATCAGGAAGAGATTGTTATCGAAGCTCTCGATGTTCACAAGCACTACGATACTGGCAAGGTAACGGTAAAGGCCCTGCAGGGGGTGACGCTGCGCATTCATCGCAAGGAAGTTGTCGCCATTATGGGTCCCAGTGGCTGCGGCAAGACCACATTACTCAATTGCCTGAGCGGATTGGACCAGGTGACGAGCGGGACGGTCAAAATTGAGAACCAGGATATTCGCCGCCTCTCTGATCGCCAACTCACACTCTTCCGCGCCCGTGAGATGGGATTTGTGTTTCAGACCTATAACTTATTGCCAGTACTTACTGGATTGGAGAATGTGGAGTTGCCGCTGCTGGTGGGCGGCGTGTCATCCAGGGAGGCGCGCAGACGTGCGCTGGCCGGAATTGAGCGGGTTGGCTTGCGCGATTGGGCAAGTCATCGTCCGGCGGAGATGAGTGGCGGGCAGCGCCAGCGTTTTGCGATTGCGCGAGCACTGGCAACAACGCCTTCAATTGTGTGGGCCGATGAGCCGACAGGCGCGCTTGATAGCACGACCAGTCAGGAAATCATTGATTTGATGCTCACCCTCAATCGGGAACTGGGCCTGACCTTTGTCTGGGTCACGCACGCGCTCGATATCGCCCGCCAGGCCAGCCGCATGATCACGATGGCCGATGGCCTGATTAAAGAAGATGTTCCCCTTGAGGTGCAAACAAGTATTGACACATTTGAGGAGAAAGGGGCGCAACGATGAATCTTTCGCTGAATCTTTTTGGTCTCTCCGCGACCATACAGGCCCTGCTGCTTGCCGTTCTGGTGGGGGGAAGCTTGCTCATTCTTACGGGCCTGAGTATGAACAACCCGCTGCTCTGGCGAATGGGTATGCGCAACATCCTGCGTCACCGGGCGCAGACGCTCATCATGCTCACTGGCCTGCTGCTCTCTTCCATTTTTCTCACAGTCTCCTTTGGCTTACCCGATAGCCTCTCTCACTCAGTAACCGCTGATCGTCTGGAAAAATTGGGTGATGTCAATGAGTCTGTGACCGGCCATTTTACACAAGCAGAGATTGACAGCGCTCTCGGACACATTCGGCAGCAAACGGGGGTGCAGGCAACCACGGCGGTCTACCTGAACCCCCTGGCGGCGAATTTTCGTGTACAACGCACTGGTGCTACCCTGACTAATCAGTATATTCTGGCGCTCCCGCCTGACTTTGAACAGGTCTACGGTCCTCTGCACAATAGCCAGGGACAGACGGTGGCTAGCGCGAGTCTTCGCTCTGGCGAAGTGTTGCTCAGCCGTTCAGTGGCAAGGTCTTTGGATGTTAAGCCGGGCGATCACGTCCGGATTACCATACATGAACAGAACGGTACATTAGATGCCACAGTGCGAGATATTCTCTCGAACGATCCAACCATAACGGGAGGTGAACTTGGCTTCAATGGGTCCTATCCAGAAATCATCCTGCCTCTGGCGACGATTCAGCAATTTACCCTGCAATCTACCCATGAATCTCTGCCCCCAAATACCATCTGTATCAAGAATGTGAGTTTGGGGAATAGCCAGGCCATTCTCACCTCCTTAGAGCAGCTCTTTCATACGCCTACGGATACACACGGAACTACTCCCGTCCCTCTTAATCGTACGACTATTCACGCTCTTAACCCGGGCATGATAGAGAACACTGGTTGGAACCCACTGGGGAACAAAGGAGATTTCATAACAACGTCGGCGGGCCGGCAGGTTGACCTGTTGCTCCCGGTCTGTGTGGGCTTGCTCCTGAGTGCGGGTCTCTTACTCCTGATGTTGTTGTGCCTGTTCCTGGCCGCGGATCGGCGGGTGGAACTGGGCATGGCTCGTGCCATCGGATTGCAACGGCATCATCTGGTCCAGACCTTGCTAATCGAGTGTTGTGGCTATAGTCTGCTGGCCGTCGTTCCAGGTGTGCTGATCGGCCTGGGCGTCCTGAAACTTGAATTACTGACCCTCTCTACGCTTCCCTCCCTGAGCTTTACCTCCAGCGCGGGGATTCCGCTTCAACTCTGGATAAACTGGCAAAGCGTGCTGAGCGTGCTGTGTATCGGTGTGCTCACAACGCTCATCGTCACCTGGTTGACCGGTACCTGGATCAGTCACAGTAACATTGTCACCACAATCCGCAATCTGGACGATCTTCACGGCCGGACGCACCTCAAAGACCTGCTGAGTGAACTGAGAACCGCGCCCACGCTGGCACGGCGTGGTACCGCGAGCCTGCGTTTGCTCCAGTCGTTCTTTGTGCGTGGTCCACTCTGTCTGCTGATGGGCTACCTGTTGCTACAACTGGGGCAGAGTCCGGTTGCAGGCTGGCTGGCGCCACTGGGCATGGCCGTGCTAATTGGTGGCGCAGGCCTGCTCCTGACCTGGTTGTGCACAATCCTTCGCTTTCCAGCATCCATGGGCCGCTGGCTTGGCGGGACACTGATCGGCCTGGGCTGGCTGGTGTATGGTCTTCAGACCGGGGCAGGGACGCTTCTCTTCGTTTTTACCACTATCCCACCAACAGATGCTCATCGTGAGCTTGAGAACGTCACGCTTAGTCTCCTGTTCAGTCTGCTCCTGCCGCTAATTGGCCTGGTGGTGCTGGTGCTGATGAACAGTGACGGCCTGGCAACCGCGCTGCACATGATCATTCGCCAAGTGCGGGGCCTGGCACCGATCAGCCGCATCAGTTTCTCCTATCCGCTGACCTTTCGCTTCCGTACCGGGGTCGCCGTCTCCCTGCTCAGCCTCGTGCAGTTTCTGGTCATGCTCATCATGACCACCAATCTCGGTATTGGGCAGCAGGTGACCAACACATCCTCCGGATCATCCGTTATCGCTGCACAAAATGCCTACACGACAAACATTACACGATTTTTCGTCGCGTACCTGATCATCGGGATCTTCTTTAGCGCGGTTTCGATTGGCGTCATCGCCTTTCGCGCCGTGGCCGAGCGACGGCAGCAGATCGGCATGCTGCGCGCCCTGGGCTTCTCACGCGCATTGGTGCGGCGTTCGTTCTTGCTGGAGGCGAGTTTTATTGTGACATTGAGTCTGCTCATCGGCACGACCCTGGCCTGGTGGCTGGTCTCGCAGATTGCTCACGCCACCTTAAAAGATTTCGCGATCCCGGTGCTTCCCACGCTTGGCCTCTTGCTTGGCTGCTATCTGGTAGCGTTCGTGTGTTCGTTTATCCCAGCTCAGCAAGCTTCAGGCATCTTGCCCGCCGAAGCGCTGCGTTACGAATAGCAACCTCCTTCCGCATAGCGGCACGTCCTTGTGATGATCGCTATGCGGAAGGAACCTTGGAAGCCCTTTGACAACGTAAGAAAAGGAGAAAAATAATGCTCAACAAGGGCGAACAACCAATAGAACTACTCCAGCAAAAGCCGCCACGACGGCAGCAGAAATTGAGCTTTGCACCTTTCCTGCTGTTGATAGGAGGAACTGTTATTCTGGGTGCTCTTCTCGTAGGTGCCTGGCAGGTGTACACCACGAACAACAATGTCTCTTCGAACACAGAAAGGCAATCAACAGGAGGTAAAGGGAACTCTGCCCAGGACCCTGCTTCCTGGGATAGCTACCCACAGGTGTACTGGCAAACTCTGAGAACAGAGGTTGCTCAGGGATTGCATATGAGTGAGCAGCAAATACAGAGCAATTTTCAATCGACGTTTCATACAAACAGCAGTTCGAACAAGCAAGACATAACCGCAGCCGAGGTCGCACAATGGTTAAGCAATCTTGCCAATGCACACGGCGTTTCACAAAAGCAGCTTCATACGCTAGAAGTGACTGCGGTACAAAAAGCCCATACGGTACTGGTAAACCAGCATGTTTTGACACAGCAACAAGCGAACGAAAATATGCGAAGACTAAATAATCAGGATGACTTGAATATGCATATTTTTAATGCATTTGCTGATGGAGGCAACAATAATGAGCGCAGTAAGTGAGAAGCCGACTTCAAAGGGAGAGACACCAGTCTCTCTCCCTAACAGGCAGTGGTGGCGCAACGATGGTGCCACCCTGGTACGCCTGCTGATCGTGGTAGGACTTATCGCAGGAAGCTTCTGGTATCTCGCGTCGCGAGCAGCGTCTCCCACTGTGACAGGAACGTCATCGTGCGATGCTCGACCGCGATCGTTCGAGCCAGGAGCAACGCCAGCTGCCAGTAGCATCCATACCATAAAACAGGCATACAACTGTATTCTTGATACCTACCCAACAGCGCTCGACCATCGTAAACTGCTCCAGCACGCTATGAGCGGCATGGTCAACTACCTGGTTCAACAACATCAGGATCAGCGGAGCGCCGTCTTGCCTGCGCTGGCCGGTGATCGTCAGCAGGACTGGCAGGCATTTGAACAAACATACGCGACAATGACAACTCATCATTCGTTGAACCAGCAAAAACTGGTTGCGGCGGCGATTACCGAGATGGTGGACGGCTTGCATGACAATCATGCCCATTACCTTCCCGCTTTGCCGGAAGACTCCCAACCTGGCCCCCAGGTCGGACTGGGCATTCGCCTCTCAATCTACCACGATCAGTTCGCGGACGCCCTGCCTCCGCTCTATATTCAGAGTATTGATCCCGGCAGCCCGGCGGAGCAGGCGGGCTTGCGGCCTGGTGACACCATCGTCACGGTCAATGGACTTCCCCCTTTTCTCAATCAAAAGCCAGTGCCGGAGGTAATGAACCAGATCTTCTCCTTGGCGCCCGTACAGCTACAGGTGCAGCATCCAGGCTCTGATGAGATCATAAGCGTGCATCTCGTTCCTGCCTCGTATCCAGAAATTCCCTTTGTCTCTACACGCATGTTGCCGGGGAACATCCTTTACATACGACTGACGGCATTTCAAAGAGGCGCAGCTGATCAAATACGCAGTGCCGTGCAGCAGGCAGGGGGGACGCAACTCAAGGGCCTGGTTCTCGATCTGCGCGGGAATGGAGGGGGGAAGTAGAGGAGCAGAGGCGCATTATCAGTCTGTTTGTCCACAACCAGGTCATTACTTCCTTTGTTGACAAACAGGGGCAGCGCACAGATCAGAGAACGGATGAGAGCTTGCCGCTGCTGCACGTCCAATTGGTTGCACTGATTGATCAAGGCTGTGCGTCTGCCTGTGACGCGACTGCGATGGATATTCGTGATCTCCACCTGGGGCGCCTGATCGGCGAAAGGACGGCGGGAGCAGTCTCTGGACCATCCAGTCCATTCTTTCTCGACGATGGGAGCGCCGTGATTGTACCTGTTACATTTATGCAAGGGCCTGCTGGAGAGATCGTGGATGGCATTGGCGTGCCACCTGACGATGAGGTGCATTCCACACAGGCAGACCTGGCTGCGGGCCGTGATGCCGTCCTTGAGAAAGCATTGGAGGCTTTCTCAAGGACAGCTTAATTGGTGCATCCGGGAAGAAAGGCGGATGGTTGGTTGAGCAGCAAGCGGCCGCTTGCTGCCAGTAGCTACCGCTTCATCAAAACCTCCGCTTCTTTCCTTCCAGACATGGGAAGGAAAGAAGCGGAGGTTTTGATGACTAACCCCTGGTTACAGGGTAAAACATTCATGCTTCCCTGCACTTCATGCCGAAGCATCAGCCCTCCAACCTGCACCTGGTGCTCTCCACGCACACTGGTCCAGTCCCTCAACTGCGGGCGCGAAGCCTGACAAATGCTTCTACTACAGCCTACTTGGTTATCTTGTGCTACTCTTCCCTCCAAACCCCTTAAAGATCAGGTAATGTATGTTACACTTGAGCATATTCTGTTTACCATCTCTAATTGAACAACTATATGCTTAAGGTATGATCTGTTCAAGAAAGGATTCGCCATGGAAGAAGAGTCTCCAGGCCTTGCCAAAGATACACAGAGAGTTGAGGGATTACTAGATCAATTGGGCGCACGTTATGATCAGCTTGTTTTAAAGGCAGAAGGCGATGAAGCGTCCTCGTCTCCAAATTCCGTGGATGATTCCCCTCCGCTACCTGGTAGCTGGCTAAACAGCCTCAAACAATCGGATCAAAACTCTGTTTCGCCTGAGACTTCTCGTATTTCCTCCCAGGCGTTACAAGAGTCAGGAAAAGAAACTTCTCACTCTGGAATAAGTCTGACTCAGTCGATGGCTTTCCCTCAAATTCCGGGCGCATGGGCGACCAACCATATCTCTCAATCTGGCAGCCTGAGCACTCCTCTATTGTCCTCGAAGACAAAGGAGCTGGATGCAGATGTTCTCTTGCTTATGCCAGATGACTCCACGTCTGATACTCAAGCCAAAACCGATCCCTTTTCCTGGGACGGGGTATCAACACCACCACTGACACCTATTCCTTTGACACCCATTCCTTTGAAACTACTACAGAAGAGCGCATCAAACAACAAGAGGAGACGCTTTTCAATCGCGGCTATTATCTGTCTGGTCGTGCTTGGTGCTGCGGGCGCTTCCTGGTTGCTGCTGCAACAGGTATCGCAAACACCAGATCAGATTGTTCAGGAGATGCAACAGAGGGGTGCCGCGAGTACCACGCCTATAAGCACGCCTGGGAAACAGCTTCCTCCAAATCAAACGGCGGTCTCGTCACCTCATTCCCTAACGCCGTCATCACACAAGGCGACGCCGACTCCTCCGCTTGCAGGTTCTACGCCGACGGTGGTACCAACGCAGGTCCCGACGCAGGCTACGAATCCTTCAACCACTCAGACGACATTTATCTCTTTTGAAGATGGCGGGCTGGATGGCTGGACTCATACCAATGGAGGTGGTACTACAAGCATCAAGAATCTCGCCACAAGCAGCGCAGTGGACGGGAGCCATGTATTGATGGTAACCTATGGTCCCGACAATGCTGATAACTACCCTGCTGTGGGTACGAGTAATCTTCCCGCGTCTCTCAACGTGGGGCAGACGATACACGCTTCCGTTCTCAAGACGCAGGGATCAGATGTGGAGGTTGGTATTTATCTCATAGACCAGACGGGTCAATGGTTTCTTCCAGAGAGCGCTTATATCCAGGTCAACAATAGTCAGACATGGTATAACGTCACTCTAACCGTTCCTTCATCCCTAAAAGGCCCTATTACCCAGCTTGGCATCTCGCTCTATGGTCACGATGCCGTGATCTACATCGATAATTTTAGCTGGCAGTAACCTATATATGAAACATTCTATCTAATATTTAGTGACCATGTAGTGGAAGTGGCTCTGGATCGCTTCAATATTTAGAGGGAGCGTCCGCCTCAAAACGGACGCTCCCTCCAGAGGAAGACTCGGCTCGCTACGCGGACTTGTTTGGAGTAACATAAGTCATCTCAAATCTGAAACGCCATGCGTCACAGACGCACCACTCTTGATGAGGTTTACGCAACCTCAGAAGATACCATTGGGGAACCTCGAAGTCAAACTGACAAGCGAGATCGGGGCTAAGGTGACAAAGACGTGGATCTCGCACTTTGTCACCTTCTTTCCCACAAGAGGAGCATCCAGACGAACGAGATTGAGTGCGGCTGCTGTCAGAATATGCTGGAGAGCTGTCTTCTTCACCCCAAAAAGCGCGTGCGTCGCCACCCCATCGTTCGCACGACTTGAGAGTAAGTGCCTTCATAATATCGAAACACTTCGGTCTTTTGACATGCACGAAATGCCACAGGGGAAATGGATTCTACCAATGCATAAACATACACAAGACGAGATATTATATAAATCCCGCCAAAAATCAGTTGAGCAAGACTAAGAGAAACAAGGATGAGACAACGCAAGAGGAGAACTTTAGATATATGCATATGATTGCGGAAATGGAAGCTCCCCTGAGGAAGCCCCTCCCTTCCTCGCAGGAGCTTCCTGAGAGAGCAGCCGCTACGGATTAGGAAAGGGTGATACCTGCTTCTGCATGCCCGACCACGATGTCAGTGCCCGTTTGAGGCCCTGTGGTGATCCGAAGATGCAGCGCGTTGACCACGATCAGGAGTCGGTTGCCTCCTCGGGTGACTGTCTGCTCATTGAGGGTTACCGTGCCCGATCCATTCGCAAAGGGCATTACCCAATTGGCTGACGGCATAAAGTGGGTCGGGAATGTCATGCGGTCAATGGTCAACGCCGTGAAGGTCGTTGTCCCCAGAGTCCCCTGGGACTGGACAGGTCGTCGTGAGCCATTGCCGTGATGCCCGAGGCGGCAATGCCAAAGACATGCAGTTCACCGATCGCGGAGGAGGCACTGGCAAGCGGAGGCGCTGTCGTCAGCGCACCGGAGACCCTATCGATGATGGCACTCACACGAAGTCCGTGCTCGGGGAGGTGCACCGAAGGCACCGTCGCCGTGTGCGTGCCTCCCGCCAAGGGAATTGAGACCTCGCCAAAGGGACCTTGCGGCGGCATGAGACTCTGCACTCCAAAGGCACGGGCATACAGGCGAGCCGCCTTGACGATGGCCCGGCCCTTCCCAGTCGCAGTATGTGCGCCTTCTCTCATCTTGACAGTGATGGGAAAGGTGTCGCTTCGGCTGTAGGTGTGGCTCCCACTCACCCTCAGGGTGCCATTAGCATTGGCTATCACGGTTCCGGGGCTTGCGGCTGTACCATCGCCCCAATCGATCATCACCGTCGTATCATTGGCTCGGCTGGCTCCCGTAATCGTAGCCACAGTCCCATGAAAGGGCACATATTCTGTGGCATGGATGGTATTCACTTGCACAACTTGTATGGCTGTTGCTGATTTCACGAACGCAAAGCCAATATTAGAAGCAAAGCTTGCTCCTTCGTCTGCCTCGACGTACAACCAGTAGGCACCCTCCCCACTATAGGTGTGGGTCCCACTCACCGTCAAGGTGCCGTCATGATTGTCGCTCACGGTACCGGGCGTTGGGGGAGTGAAATCCCCCAGTCGATGATCACCGTCGTATCGCTGGCGCTACGGGCTCCCGTAATCGTGGCTACGGCTCCATTGAAGGGGACGGTCGCTGTGGCCTGAATCGTGTTCGCCTGCACTTCCAGTGGAGGGGGCCCTGGAAGCAGAACTGTGGCCGTGTTAGCAGAAAAGTCAGCAGTGACGATACCATCCAGATCTCCATCGTAATAGAAATCGCCCACGGCGACAGATTGGGGAAATGCGCCAGTTGCATAGAACTGATACAGCATGAAGGTGCCATCGCCCTTGCCCTGCAACACCGAGACCGTGTCGTCAAAAGCGTTAGCCGTGACGATACCCAGGTTGCCATCGTTGGTGAAGTCTCCCACGGCGACAGCGACAGGACCCAGGCCAACGGGAAAGGTCTTTGGGGCCTGGAAGGTGCCATCCCCATTGCCCTGCAAGACCGTGACTGAGTTGTCGTGATAGTTGGCCGTAACCATATCCAAGTTCCCATCGTTGGTGAAATCTCCCACGGCGACCGCGATGGGAGATGTGCCAACCGGGTACGATATATAGCCTGGAAACGACGGCTGCGAGTCTGCTCTTCTTATGCTCCTGACGACACATACTCCCTGGGGCTGCCCCTCCAGTTCACCTGGTGTTTCTGGCCCCATCTTTTCCCCTGCTGTGAGCTTCTTCATCTCTTCTTGCGACATGTCCACCCCGCTCCTTTTAGCACTGGCTGTTCCCACTCTCTGTGAGTATGGGAAGCCGATTCAAGGTACTGCATACAGATGCACGATGTACGAAGGCCAACGATAGTGCCATCTCCCAGGCTACTCATTGCTGTTGCGGATAGTGCGGTTGGAAGGTGCCATTCCCATTGCCGGAGTAGATGGTGATGAGGTTTCCTGGATTAGCGGTGACGATATCCAGATTCCCATCGTTGGTGAAATCGCCTACGGCTATACCAAGGAGCACAACGGAGGACTTTGGGGCTACGTAGAGCGTTGCGGGTTGGAAGTTGCCATCCCCATTGCCCAGCCCGATCCAGACGAAGCTATCGTCGTCAACAAAGACGATATCCAGGTTCCCATCATCATTGAAATCTCCCACGGCGAAAGCCCAGGGATATTTGTAATAGACATTGCCATATTTGCCTTCAACGTTTCTGGGGGTTTGCGCCTGGAAGCCGCCGTCCCCATTGCCCAACAAAACCGTGACCGTGCCGTCGTCATAGTTCGCTGTAAGGATATCCAGGTTCCCATCACGGTTGAAATCGCCCACAGCTATAGAGTGAGAATAAAAGCTACAGGGTATGGGGGGTTGCGGTTGGAAGGTACCATCCCCATAGTTCAACAAAACCGTGACCGTACCGTCGTCGTTGCCTGTGACGATATCTAGATTTCCATCGCGATTGAAATCACCTACAGCGACGGCAATGGGAGTTGCGCCAACGGGATAGGAGACAGATCCAGCCTGGAAAGTGCCATCTCCACTGTTATTCAGGTACACCAGAACGTTGTTGTCGTCCGTGCTGGTCACGACGATATCCAGGTTTCCATCGTGATTGAAATCTCCCAGTGCTATGACTTGCTGGCCCGGTGTTAAGGAAGACGCCTCGTAGTCTTGCTGGTTGTTTGACATGCCATACCGCTCCATTCAGTGATGGCTACTCCCGCTCCCTGTGAGCATGGAGAGCCAATGGTTTCAAGGCCCTGACTACAGATGCACAATATCCAATGGCCGACGATTGAGTGCCAGGTATTCGGGGAGAGGCGGGTCGAGGGTTGGGAGCGGGAGCACCTCTCTTTCTCATGCATGAAGAGCGTCTCTGCTCTAGTGTATGCAAAAATCATGCATATTCTTTATTATTTACAATTCAATCGCTATTATAAGTATAATTTATCTGGAGACAAAAGGTAATAATACATACTATTTAGAGAGCATATTCGATATAGCACAATAGGGGGAATAACGAGCGGGATGGGCATTCCCTACAGCTCGGTGCGGTGAGGAGGGATGGCCGAAGTAGTTTACAGAAATAATTCATGAGCCGTCCTGCTCAGGCGTGTTTCACGTTCCTCATAGAGCCTACTGCTCAAAGAGGCTAATGAGAGCACCAACATGAGAGTATCTCTCAAATGTGGATAGTGACATCACTTCAAAGGTTGTTCAGTATCCAAGAGGTATTAAGCCCACGAGATGTGCAACGAGAGAAACTCAAGCAAAGATTTAGTGAGTTGTAGTGTTTGGTCCACTGACGGACCTGTGCAAACAACTGATCAGCTAGCCATAATCGCGTTGGAACCAGCATCGCCAAGGCCATCTAGATCACTTGCTTTCTCACTTTAACCCGGATCTCACCGGCTTGGGCATGACTCATGCGTCAGATCGGCATGGTGCACAAGATCTTCATGCACTCGTTGGCAGTGCTATCCAGCTCGATCACGCCATATAGCAATCGTGCGATCATACGCACCACAATGTTTCCTCGCCCCTTTGGCCTCTTGCAGAACGAGTCGGATTGGGGCAAAATTGGAGGGACACATCCATTGACTCTTTCGTTCTTTCTGCATAAGGAAAGTGTGGTATACAACGCATCATTTTTCAAGCCTCCTTTCCCTTTCACCATTTCATGTAGCTGTACCACGACAAGCAAACCAGGGCACTATGCATACTTGCAACGTATGCATATCTACGGGTTGACTGGATAATTGCTGGACGTGATAAGCTTTGGCCTGGACCAGGGCAACGGGAGCGCAGCTCCTTTCCCGATTATGGTTACAAAGACCTTCTTCCATTTGATCGTGGTCTCTCGATAAACTTCAACTCGGAAGATGTAGGTACTTTTACCCCTGATAATATCCGCGAGTACTTTGAGCAGTTATGCCAGCTTTTCCCAGGCGCCCCTGTACTCCCCGCACTGACAGACGAAGAGATCGTGCGTATTTGGGATGTCACCAAAGGCATACCGCTTGCGATTAAGATCGCGGCTGGACTCTATAGCGAATGGGTATCGATTGACCAGATCACAGAAGAGGTTGAGGGCCGCAAAGAAATCATCGATAAAATGGTTTATCGGTATCTCCAGCACACACGTATTGATGGAGAGGAACGCAATAAACTCTCGCCCTTTTACGCCGAACGGATCAGCCAGCGACCATGTCTGCTGCCCTCGGCCTGACTCCAGAGGAGGCAAAAACACAATACAAAGAGACACTGAACCACCTGCACCGCCGTTATAGCTTTATTTTTACAGAAAAAGGCGAGCCATCGCTCCACCAGGAAGTACACTACTTCTAACGAAGAGGCTGAACTTATAGGAGGTTTCTTCGCTAACGCGCTCTCAGTTCGCGAGCAAAACAGATGGATATGGGCTGCCAGAAGCCTCGTCTTCTCATACAGTTATAATCCACTTTCGGAAGAACTACAGGGACTTGAAGAGCTCTCCAAACTCTTCTCTCAAGAGGTAAAACTTCCGGCACTCTTAAATTATCCCAAAGAGCTTCAAGCCGCGCTCTGGTGGCGATTAGGAGAAGCGTATCTTACAAGTGATACCATGAAAGCCGTGCAGTGGTATGAGAAAGCGTCCAATCAACTTCCTGAGGAAGAAGAAGTGAAGGAGGCCCTCGCGGAAGCCTGGTATCAGCAGGGTACAGATCGCCTCTTAGCGAAGCACTATGAAGAGAGTATATCAGCTCTGTCTCGCACAATTGAACTAAGTCCAACACACGTAAATGCTTACATCAATCGGGGCGTGACTTACTACGATCAGAAGGAGTACGCTAAAGCCATTGTTGACTATACGCGCGCTTTAAGAGCCAAATATCCATTTAGCGCGTGGATACGTGTATCTGTGGCTAAAAGATATTTAAACAGAACGCTACATCACAAGATGCGCTCTTCTGGAAAGGGATGCTTTGCGCTTATTATTACCGTAGTCGACCCCAACTGGCAATGGAAGCTCTAGAGAAGGCGCTCTCCACAGGACTGCCTCCAATCTTGCTTCGCCCTCTCTACTGGCTGCAAACGGATAATCCATCCTTCTTCGAGGACTACGCCAGGCCATTGTTAGAGCGATATGTGGTATAGGGTCGTGCTGTGGACAATCCACGACAACTGCATTTTCGCGCAGAAGCCCACTATGAAGCGCTTCAGGCCGCTCGCCAGCGCCAAACGATGAAAGAGTTCAAAGAACGATATGCCAAGCGGTCAGGGATTGAAGGCACCATTACCCAAGGCGCCTGGGCATTTGATCTCTGGAGGTGCCGTTATCTTGGCATCGCCAAAACCCATCTTCAACATCTTCTGACGGCTGTTGCCATGAATGTGGTGCGCCTCTATCGGTGGCACATGGGAGAAACTCCCTCTCAACCATATATCTCCTGTTTTGCTGCTCTGGCTGCTTAAACTATTCGCCAACAAAATCAAAAGTTGTGGCGCCCCCTGTACTAAGGGCACCACAGTTGTAGGGGCAAAATGAGCGAAGCTACTGTGGCAAAGTACCAGTTCCATTAGCTCTTTCGAGTAATTCCACTTTTCTGAGACAGTTGTGATCTATCCACTTCGATAACTAATCAAGTACACTCATAAGGGAATGCCAGTGGTGCTACTTTGCGGGCTGTGATAGCCTGGCTCATGCGACCCCGCGATGACTTCTATTTAGAGCGCTGCTTCCACCTGAGCAAGAAGCTCAAAGAAATCTTTCGAATTCAGAGTCGCACTCAGACCTATTAGACCTGTCTTTCTGGGAAGCGAATGAACGACAAGAAGCGGGCTAGGTGCCTGGGGGATGATTTTCAGGTATCTCTCTATCTCGAACCGGTATTGGCCCAACTCGGACTCTGTTTGTGTGAGCTTATTGGCATTTTTGATCAGCGCCCCACTGGCGTTCAGGCGAACCGTCGTCTGGGCTTCACCTACAAACTTAGAATTGCCAAAGATTTTGGGAGGCTCCAGACTGACCTCGCCACCAACAGGCTTTGCGAGCGGAGCTGAATAGGTAAGTGATCCGAGGAGCGCGCCTAACCCCTGGCGATCAATCTTGACCTGGAGTTGAAACGGTCGTGGTAGAGAGAGGGAGAACTGGATAAGAAATAGGGTGGTCGAGAAATTCAAGGCATCCAAAAGCAAACCTTTCACAGAAATCCCATTCTCTCCTGTGTGGATGACCTGACACGGTAATTGCGTCGGGGCACCTAGTTCCTTACGGAGCGTCGCTTCAATGAGAGGAACAATCTTATTGGGATCCTGAGAATTGTAGGCGAAGTTCAACATGTGCAAATCCTTTCGCGGCTATGTAGTAGTGTTGATACAAGTGCTCGACGACCTCAAAACGTGATGCCAGCCGGAATGCAGCGCCACTAGAGCAGGAATGTAATAATGCTCAATGCAAGCTATGCATATGGCAGAGGTTATAAGGAGTCATAACCTTCATTTGATGGCATGGTCCATCAGAACCAACTATAGATAGATGTCATCTCCAGGCTGATCATCAGGGAGTCTATAGTCGAACGACAGGCGGTAAGGAGCCATTATAGCAAGGAAGCAATGAAAGAGCTGTGATCTAGTTCACTCACTATGTGCAAAAAGTAACTCTGCTGGCGAATGGTATTTCGGGCATACAAACAACATTTATTACCTCTTTATCATGTAATACATCATTTTTCTGATTATTTCTCCGTAAAAGAAATCACTTTGTGCCCCCCCATTGCCATTCGCCAATAGAGTCGATTTGTAGCACAGCAAGCGTACAAGGCAGGCGAGTAAACGCCCACCGCCATTGACTTGCACCGAGAGATCCATGAACGTCAACGTGAAGAGTGCCACCTTCTCGAAAAGGTGGGTCGGTGGTACGTTTCCATTACCGTGCTGTCAAAAAGACGTCCTGCCACTGATCCTGTCAGAACCAACCAACACAACTCGATTCTATGAGAGCCTTGTTCGTGGGAAAGCAAGATCGGAGAAGTTTTTTCTGGTCCCTGGTTCTATACTGTTTCTGCGCGGCACTCCAAAAGAGAAGGAAAGAAATGAGCAACGACCACTCAATACAGGACACAAATAAGCGTGACCTCGTTGTTACCCGTGTCTTTGACGCCTCGGTCGAGCACGTATGGAAAGCCTGGTCCGACCCTAAGTACGTCATGCAATGGTGGGGACCAGAGGGGTTCACCTCGCCACAAACCACTATGAATTTTCGGGAAGGTGGAACATCACTCGTCTGTATGCGTTCACCCGAATACGGAGATCACTACAGCACCTGGCAGTACGAGAAAATCATACCCATGCAGCAGATCGAATATATCCACAACTTGTCAGACAAAGATGGAAATCTAGTCGATCCGATCTCGATGGGGATGCCACCAGATTTTCCGCAGAATCAGCGTCATACCGTCACCTTCAAAGACTTGGGAAACAGCAAGACGGAAATGACTGTGACCGAACACGATTGGCCAGTGAGCCAGATGATGGAGATGTCCAAATTGGGCTTGGAGCAGTGCCTCAAGAAAATGGCTACAAGTCTCGTATCGATTTAAAGACAAGGGGTGATGCACGTGACCACCAACAAACATCAGAGCGGCAACTACGCACGGGTCAATGGGCTGGATCTCTACTACGAACTCCACGGGAACGGGCAGCCACTGGTAGTGCTTCCTGGCTCCTTCTGGACCATCGAAGCAATGGGAGACGTGGTCCCACAACTTGCCACGACGCGACAGGTCATTGCGGTTGAGTTGCAAGGACATGGGCATACCGCTGACATTGATCGCTCGTTGTCCTACGAATCAATGGCCGACGATATCGCCGCACTCATTACATTCCTTGGACTCGAACAGGCCGATCTCTTCGGTTACTCTCTGGGAGGTGGCGTCGCGCTGCAAACTGCTATCCGACACCCAGGGGTGGTGCGCAAACTGGCAGTGGCCTCAGTTCCTTTTAAACAAGATGGTCGCTATCCCGAAGACCTGGCAGCCATGAGCGCCATAAGCGCCGAAGCATTCGCTGGGACGCCGATCTACGATGCCTATCTGCGAACCTCTCCAGCGCCTGAAGCCTGGCCCACCGTGGTAGACAAGGTAAGACAGCTGGTGACCTCCGACTACGACTGGACCGCAGGTGTGGCGACACTCAAAACTCCTACCTTGATCCTGGTGGGGGATGCTGACGGCCTGCACCTGGCACACGTGATAGAGTTTTTTGGTCTGCTGGGTGGTGGCCAGGGGGATGGCGATCTGTCCGGTTTGCCGCATTCTTCACTCGCAGTACTGCCAGCCACGACGCATGTGGGCTGGGCTCCTCCCTACCATGGGATCATGACGCGCACCCACCTGCTCCCAATCCTCACCGAATTCCTTGATGCACCGATGCCAGACAGATAGGCGAGCGGCAGGGGCGCAAAAAAGGAGCCGGTTTCGCAGCCTCCTGCATCCTAAAAACCAAGCGAGCTACATCAGAGAAGATCAACGTTGGTTCCTTCAATGGCGCAGAAGAAGCTTGAGATCATCCAACTTCCTCTGCTTGATCACGACGAGAATCCGCGGCTACAGGTCCCAGAGTGACTAGATTTCGGGTTGGCGCAGTTCTCCGATGAATTCCTGTATATCCCTGGCGTAGAGGTCCGGCTCTTCCCAAGCCATGAATGACCACCACGAGGGAATTCGGTGAAATGTACCAGGTTGACGAAGCGAGCCGCCACCCATGCCAGGATCAAATATTCACGCTCGAAGGGATATGATACATCGGCGTCGTGAGAAGTGAGACCACAGATCTCAGCCCAGGAGAGCGCAGCCTCCAGATTTCCTGGGACCTCTTCATGTATCAGGGCCATACCTTGCTGCAAGTGCTGTTCTGCCTCCTCCAGATCATTCCACTCACGCAAGAGGCTCCCCAGGCCAAAGGGGGAAACCACTCCTCATCTCCCACATTCCGCAGTTTTAATCTGAAAAAAAATAGAATTGTTGAGAGGCAGGCCCCAATAAAGAAAGGATCTGATGATGCAATGGTTGCAAGCGGAGGACAAGCGATTGCGTGGTGGCTGCGGTGCGGATGTGCAACAATTCAACGCCTTCAAAGCATTGGAAGACCCAGCGCATCGTCGGTCGAGCCGTGGGCTTGTTGACTTGATTGGGGATAGTTTGCCCAGTTGCCTCTAATTGCTCACGCAAGCGATGTTCCGCCAGACGGTACACCAACAAGGCAAGCACCATGATCAAGCTCAGGGCCACGATGCGTTCTGGCTTTTTCACAAAAACCGAGGACGCCAGGAACAAGGGATCTTTCAGGAACCGGAAGCCCCGTTCGACGCTTCCCTGTTCCAGATACAGGTTGATCAACGCATCGTTGGATATCTCGGCTTCATCCACCACATTGCTGGCAATGACAAAGCAGGCTTTGCGCTGGGCGAAGGCCAACAGTTTGCTTTCGTTGAGGAGAACCTGGGGCGTGACACTCCAACGCACCCCGCTTGGCTGCGCATTGCGTGCAGGACGGCCTCGTCCTTCAAAAACCGCCTGGCTCTTCAGTTCCATCGAGGCATCCAGCCACTGCGGCAGCCCTTTGAGACTTTGTTCCCAGGCCTGTTGCGCATCCTCTCGGCAGGCAAATGCCTTCGTGCTCACATGCCACACCTTCTTGCTCCACATTTCCAGTTGCTTGTCGGCCTGCTTGCGCGCCGTCTGCAACGCTCGCTTGATCCCAGCATCACTGCGAACGATGATCCACCGCTCAGGCCCCTGAGGCAGATCCATGTGCTGCACGACCAGGTGACGAATTCCATCGGCACTGGGTTGCCACGCCTCCTCGTCTTGCATCACGGCGGCTTTGGCTTCTTTGCTCGTTTCGGGGACGCGACTGACCCACCGTACCCCAGTTTGATTGAGCTGGCGCATGTTCTCTGCACTGTAGAGGCCACTATCGGCCACGTAGAGCGGGTTTTCCTCGGGTTCTGTCTCTTGCAATTGGGCATGCAGGTCGGCAATCACCTTGATCAGGCTCTCTTTATCGCTGCGGTTGCCCGAAAGCGGCTGCAAAAAGAGCGGAATATCCCCTTGATGGGTGGTCGCCAGAGCCAGCATCCACTGTTTGAGATCTTCGCGATGATCGCGCGAGTAGCCATAGGTGACTGCAATGACGTGCTCATGTTCCTGCTCGGTTTCATAGGCTCCATTCACCGAAAACGAGGTCGTATCCACATGCACGTGCTGGGCTGTTATCCCAAAACGTTGCCGGGCCTGATGGGCAATGCCAGCGAACACCGTGGTCACATCGTGCTCATAGAGCCAATCAAGGGTACGTCCCAGGCAATCATCATTGAGCATGTCCGCGCTGATGCCGGCTCCCAAGAGGTGCGCGACCGGTTTATTTTCGAAGAATTGTGGCACCAGATAGAGCTGACGATTGGCAAAGCCCAATCCATTGAGAATCATGGCGACAGTGGAGGTCCCGTAACTCACTGCGCGCTGTTGGTTGGGTTCCAAGGCATCCAACCACTGCGCCAAGCCCAATTCCTGGCACACGCCCGCCACAATGCCCAAATGGTCCAAACGTTCGTTCTGGTAATCCTCAGCTCGTTGCATGCTTTTTCTACTCCTTGCGCGTTCTGAGATTACCTTATCCAATTTCAGTTTTCCTGTCAATTACCCTGCGGAATGTGGGTCATCTGGTTTCTTTTATCACTTTTCTGTAAATTGGTATGCTTTGGGAAGTGCAAACGAGCTTTGCCATGAACCGGTGCAGCCGTTTGTTGGTGAACCGGTTCACGTACTTGGGTCGAGAGGGGAGCCTGCATCACGGCCATCCGGCACCGGGCACTGGCGCTTGGCAGATCAGCACCTGCCCGGTTCGAGCCGCGACCGCCTCGTTGACCTGCTCGATGCCGCGCCACTGGGCCGCCAGCAGAAATAACGTCTTGCGATCTAGTCCGCCGAGCATGGCGGCAAAGATCGCGCGGTCGTGCTCGATGCGCTGCAGCACCTCGCCGCCCTCGCAGACCCGCGCGACAGCACCCTCTGGCGCATCGTCATGACCGGTGTGCGCACGTGTGTTTGCTGTCTGGGCCCAGATGGCGCCTTCGGTGTCCATGCAGATGCCGTCTGGGGCAAGTCCCTCGGCCCACACCCGCCGATTGGACAGGCTGCCGTCGGCTTCGATGTCAAACGCAATGAGCCGCCCCGTGAAGGACTCGGAGATGATCAGTGTTTTGTTGTCCGGCGTTACCACCATCCCGTTGGGAAACGCCAAATCGCTGGCAACCTGGCGAGCCGAGCCATCCGGGGTGACCAGCGCGATGATACCGGACGTGGGCGAAGCCCCTCTGAGGAACTCAAAATTGATGCTGTTGAGGTAGATGTTTCCCCGGCCATCCACGACGATCTCATTCCAGAAATCGGCGATCCCGCTAAGGTCGGCGTGCTGAACCATCGACCCGTCCGGCTCCCTGCGCACAAGCTCTTTGCCTGTGACCAGGAGGCGGCCATCGGGTAGCCAGTCGATGGACCAACCGAGACCGGCAGGTCCGTGGCCAGTAACTTCACTGTTGCCGTCGAGGTCGACCGCGACGATTTCCCCCGTCCCCCAGTGGGCAAACTACAGTCGGCCCTCGTGCCAGCGAGGCGATTCAACATAGGCGAGTCCGTCCAGTAGAACTTTAGGTTCAGGCATAGGCGATACGTTTGACATCAGTGCCTCCTTCGATCCAGCTCACACCTAGTGAGACTGCGGGGATCGCTGGTACTCATCGACGAACTGGAGAGTGCCCAGATCGTCGTGGAATTTGGGTGACGATCCCTAAGGGTTGATGATAGCGAGAGCTATACATGTTGATCATCAAAACCTCCTGCCTCTGGATCCCCCTGCCCTTCTAGGCATGGGAAGGAAGGAGGCGTTTCTTTGCATTCGCTCCTAACGTAGCTCGAAGACGAGCTGTGACTGGTCAGGTTCAGGCTTGCTGTAACAAGCCCCTGCTTTTCGGCATAGGGTCCCTGACTCGCTAATCAGCCTTTTTGAGAAAGCTGCGTCGTCACACAACGCTTCCAGTGTACCTCTTAAGGCTTGCTGCAAGCCAATAGAGCCATATTCTCTTACGACCTGGAATGATCCAAACAACAATGTTCTGAAGCGATCCAAACAACATAAGCATACTACCAACGATCGGCAAAAACTTCTCCTGCCTTGCTCTCTACCGAAAACAGCTGACAAGCTCAAAAGCCAGATCAACATCACAGGGCGCTGCCACGAATTTACAGCGTGAGCATGCAACAAGACGCTTCCCGTGCGGATTCACTTTGAGTGAGCCTGCCAATTCCAACCATTCGCGCCGAATTCCCGCATTTCGGAACTGGCCCAATCTCGGTAAAAACACATTAGTAGCAGCAGTTTAACACGTCTTTACGTGCTCAGAAAGAGGATTGCATCGATGTCGCTCAAACCACAACCTATAGCACCAGTGCCTCAAGAAACCGCTCGAATTGCACGAGCAGTGTACCAAAGGGGAATCTCTCTATGCAAATGCGCAATGTATATAGGAAGTATTTACACGAATGAGAATTTTGTCGATCTCTTTCCCAAAGAAGGACAACCTGCCGAAGCCACCTGGCGACTCGCCCTGGTGACGATCATGCAATTTGCGGAGAATCTCTCTGATCGGCAAGCCGCCGATGCGGTGCGGGGAAGGATCGATTGGCGCACATCTACTGGATCTCGACCTCTCTGACGCGGGTTTTGATGCCTTAGTGCTCTCCGAATTTCGCACTCGTTTCATCGACAAGCAGGCTGAACATCGTTTGCTTGAAAGTATGCTTACGCTCTTTCAACAGAAGGGCTGGCTTAAAGCGCGTGGAAGACAACGCACCGATTCGACGCATATGCTCGCCAAGGTGTGCCCTCAATCGAGTGCTTTGTGTCTGGGGAACGATGCGTACGGCCCCCGGATAGCCTAGCAGTGGTGGGGACAGCCCCCCAATGGGTGGAACGCTATGGGCCTCGCAGTGAAGAATCGCATTCACCAGTAGGAGGAGCAGGACGAGTTGCTTGTGCTGAAGAGATCGGAGAGCAGGGAAGAGAACTGCTTGATGCCTTGTATGATCCCATGGCTCCCCAATGGCTCCGACACACCGGCTTCGATGTCAGCCACTTCCCCATTGATTGGGAGCATCAACAGGCAACGTGCCCACAAAGATGCACCAGCACCAGCTGGACTCCGACCATTGACAACCGGAAAGCGAGGTGATCAAGTTCTCAACAAAAGAGTATCAGGCCTGTTCATCTCGATCGCTGTGCACCCAATCAAGCCGTCATACACGCCGCACCGTGACGATTCGTCCGAAGGGTGCAGTATCGGGTGTTGATGCAGAGGCGGGAGCAAGAAGACACACAAGCGTTTGCCCAGATCTATGCCAAGATTGAGGGAACGCTCTCTCAAGGAGTTCGCACGATAGGCTTACGCCGTTCACGATATGTTGGGGAAACAAAAACGCATTCCCAGCATATCGCCACGGCTGCCACGCTCAATGTGGTTCGCAGTATGGCATGGTTCTCATGCTCAGACTCGGTGCTCTCCTTTTGCTCGCCTCTTCGATGCGGCTTGAGAGGGTTCGCCAGCAGTATCTTCTGAGGTTGCGTATACCTCATCAAGAGTGGTGCATCTGTGACGCATGGCGTTTCAAAAGTGAGACAGAACCACTCTTGAAGGCATTACCACCCTTCACTTGGGGAGAATGACTACAAGAGACCAAGCACACCATCAGGAGACATACAAAACTGCCTTCCCAGCGATACGGCGGTCCAGAAGGCTCTGGGTCACCTCGACAACATCAGTCCAGGGAGCCTCCTGGCCGATGTGTGGATGCAATTGATCTGAAACCATCATCTGAACCAAGCGCCCCAGATCTTTTGCCACACGTCTGGGCTTGATGTCGCGAATGACGAATCCCTGTTCATTGTCTGGTGAGTCAAATGCGCCATATCGATTCTGCAATGTCATTTCTGGATTTTCTGCGGCTCCCAAATTCACACAGATGCCATCCGTTTCCAGAAGTGTCATAGCGGTACGCAAAGTGTTTCCGCCCACTGTATCGATAACAAGGTGATAGGGGCCAAGCGAGCGAGTCAGCGCGGCGTCTTCTCCTATGACCACCTCATGCACCCCCATGGCTTGAACACTCGCTGCACGCTCGGCGCGTCGTACCAAGGCAGTCACGAGAGCACCTTCCCGCCGGGCCAGTTGGCAGGCAAAATGACCGACACCACCTGAAGCCCCTGTGACGAGGACTTTCCGCTTGAGCAGCATGGGTCCTCTCTCCAGACCATAGATATGACCGATATTCTCCGGTCCCCCGGTGATGATCACTTTCCGATTCAGCAGTAGAGCACCTCTCTCCAGACCATAGAGAGCCGTCAGACCTGCGACCGGCAACGTCGCAGCCTGAGCAAATGTGGCCCCATCGGGAATCTCTGCAAGCTGTGCTGTAGGAACCGCAACACATTCCGCCCATGCCCCAAAACCAACCATGCCAAAGACTCTGGCTCCAACCGACGGCCCTGATCCATCGATAGCTGCCTGCTCCACCACACCAGCCAGTTCCCACCCTGGTCGCCATCCTGCTTCGGCGCGGAGCCGTGCCGTACGGACCTCTCCCAAATTGAGCGAGATGGCAGAGACACGAATCAGGGCTTCTGCTGGCGCGGGGGATGGCAACTCAACCTCGTGTAACGCCAGATGCCCCTGAACATCAGGATCAACAACAACTGCACGCATCGTACTCATGAAAAACTCCTTCATACAGGGAAGAGAAGCGTCAACCGAACCGTTCCATTCTATCAACTAATCTGTGTTTCAGAATGACAATACTGGATGGCAAAGACATGGGTGCTTGTTCGCAACATTTCCATTCTTGCTCTGCCCTCGCCCAGGTCCAGGTATCTTTGAGAGATCTCTGGTTGGAGGGACTGCCACAACGTACGCCTCTTTTCCTTGACCTTCAATTTTCTCTTTGCTAGTATAGGCATGCGTTTATCGTATAACCAGCGCTTGATTATCGTACGATGAAAACTAGCAGGATAAGGAACCGAAGAGATGGATGAAAAAGAACGCAGGGAGGCGCTCGCCGCTTTTCTGCGCACACGACGAGCACGCCTGCAACCCGCAGAAGTGGATTTGCCAGCGCGCAATCGTCGTCGTACACCGGGATTGCGACGCGAAGAGGTAGCGGAACTGGCCAACATCGGCGTGTCCTGGTATACGCTGCTGGAACAGGGGCAGGACGTTCATCCCTCCAAGCAGGTGCTCTCCAGCCTGTCACAGGCTCTCAGGCTCACCGCTGCCGAGGAGCGGCATCTCTTCCTCCTGGCCTATGGAGAAGTATCTGGAAAGAAGATCGTGGAGGAGGAACAAATCACTCCTGCGCTCCAACGAGTGGTCGATGCTCTCGATCCTCACCCAGCGTATCTGGTTGATCGATGCTGGAATGTGCTCACCTGGAACCGAGCAGCAGAGCTGGTCTTTCGTTTGCATGAGCCGTGCCCGCCTCACTCAAGCAATATCGTCTGGCGTTTTTTTCAAAGCGAAACCAGAAACTTTCATCAAGCATGGGAGAAGCAGGCGCAAAGCCTGGTGGCACAATTCCGCGCTGATTACGCTCGCTATCCCGACGATGCCTCGTTTCATGAAATTATTGAAGACTTGCAACAGGCCAGTTCACAATTTTGTCAGTGGTGGGAACAACAAAATGTACGCGGATTACCCGATGGGCCACGAGTTATCCAGCACCCGACGTTGGGGCAGTTAGAATTTGATTATGTCACCTTCCACCCATCCCTTTCTCCCAATCTTCGGGTCAAAGTCTACTCAGCTTCGGAGGCCTTAGCATCCACATTGGAGCAGGCCCTCTCTGCCTCCATACAGGGAACGTGATGACTCCCCACGCCTGAATGGCTGATTCTTCCTTCGGAAATGGGAAGAGGATTCCTTCTCTCAACGGTCCTCTTCCCATTTTCGTTCACTTCTCTGGCAGTGAGGTCATAGCGCTTACCCACATTTTATAAAGTGAGCTTGTGCACAATCAGTTTCCATTGAAAAGGAAAGCAGACAATCAATGAGAAGATGATGAATATTCAGTGAGTCATGAATGTGGTCTTTACTCCCTTTCCTGTATTAGTCTTGGGTAGATGAAAAGAACTTGCACTCTTTCGCAGTCTCACACAGAGTGAGGCTTGCTTCAAGCAACATCTTCTCTCTCACGCGGTTGTCCCCCTCTGCGAGCGATTCGTATTCTGGGAGTGACCCAAAAAGCATCATGACACACATATTCTCATCAAGAAAGGATTCTCATCTTTGTATGCATCTTCGAAAAAACCTTCTGCCCATCCTTCACTGGCACGCCCTGTCGCCTCTCGGCATATGTCTCCTCGTATTGTGCCTGTTAGCATGTGAAACCGATAGCAATGGCCCTCAAAGCGCTTCGACGCCAACGAGAACCCATACTTCTACATCTATCCCTGATACAAGGGGAACGGCATCACACAAACCATCCTCCTTTCAGAGCCAGAACACTGGGGACGAAACGGGTATCCTCTGGTCGCCTGATGGCTCGAAAATTGTCATCTTTGGCGCCAACTTGGACACGCCAAACGCCCTCGAAGTGTGGAATGCTCAGAGCAGAACGCTTGTCTGGAGCACGAGAACTGATCGTCCCAATGCTTCCTTTTATCACGTGAGCTGGTCGCCCGATGGCAAGAAGATCACCGCCGTTGTTTCAGATCTCTCCCCCCACATCGAAACGTGGGATGCCACTACTGGGCGCATCCTCTGGCAAAAGGCGTATCAGCACAATGAACCAGAGCCAGTCGAGATCGCCTGGTCTCCTAATGGGAAGCTTCTCGCTGTCAATACAGGAACCCAAACAGTTTCTTCCAACTGGGGAGTCAGCATCTTTGATGGAGGGACTAGGCATCTACTCGCCTTTAACGGGAAGCTCTCGAAATTCCCCAATGGGACAACGATCGCTTGGTCGCCAGATTCTACAACGATCGCTGCAACCAGCGAGAGCGTCTCGCTGTGGAATGTGAATCGTGGCATGACGACCACTGTAGCACCTGCAATAGCTCAACGGCAGGATGTTGTTTCCTGGTCGCATGATGGATCAGCACTGGTCTTCGGATCTCATGGTGTTTTTCGCGTGGTCGATGTTACCACCACAGCCACGCGTTGTACAGCGACCTACGCCCCTGGAGATCGTAATCCAATGGGCAGTTTAGCATGGTCAACCAATGATCAAAGCATCTTCACAGAAAGTGTTGATCTGATAATGATCTTCAATGCCTCCAACTGCACTACCGAACGCATCTCCACCTATAATAATGCCGGAACCACTCTCAGCGCGACCGTAGTACAATGCTCTCCTGATGTCAAATGGATTGCTTTTTTAAGTAAGGAGCCGACGGTGCGCGTGTATGACGTTGCCAAGGGAATTTTTGCCTGGCATTTTGTAAACCCCACTCAGAAGACGGTGGTCAACGTCAGTTGGTCCCCGAATAGTCACTTGCTGGCATCCATCGACGTTGGCGGCACCATTATGATCTGGGAACTCAGGTAGAAGCTCCACTAAGAGGGCCTCGTAACTATATTACTGTATAAGAAGGGAATAGCTAATATTATTACGACACCTGCTCGCCGGCTTGAAAAGGGGGAAGGCTTGCCCACAAATGGTGGAATGCATACGCACGCCACGGGCGCCATATCTCAGCATGTCTCTCGATGGAGTGTATATCCACAGCTAGCCCGTGATGTGTGTATGCACGTTGGAGGCTCAGATCGCCAATTGGATAGGCATCGGGATCGCCCAGGGCTCGCATGGCAATAGAGGAGACTATCCATGGCTCCACCTCTGAAAGCCCCTTCAACCAGCTTACGGTCCTCTCACGGTCCGCGTCTCGGGACAAGATCAACTGCTCCTCAACGACCGCGTGCGCAAGTGTTTGCAGGGTATCCGCTAGCTTTCCTGTGAGCCCAACTTCTTGCAAGCTCGCTGCTAACATGAGCTGTGGAGAGGGAAAAAAGTGGGAAAGCGTCCCGACCGGTTTATCTAGAGGCACACCGAGTTCTCTCACTAGCCGTCCAATCAATGTTTGTGCACCTACGATTGATCTGCGCTGACCAACAATCGCACAAACAGCAAGTTCAAATCCATCTATTGCTCCTGGAATGCGCAATCCTGGGCGGGCCTTGACCAACGGAGCCAGAAGGGGGTCAGCTCCTAAGGTCTCAGCGATGGTTGTGGGTGCTGCATCCAAATCAAGGAACTGCCGACACCGTTGCACGAGGAGACTCAGATCTGAGAGATCTGAGAGCTGGAGACGTAGCAGCACAGCATTCGCAGATCTCATCGGCTCCAATTCAATGATCCCACTAGACTGTGGGAGTGAAACGGTTCGTCGGTAGCATCCATTGGTGACTTCCTCAACCCCTGGCAGAGCCCTGCACTCCAGATAGGTCAGCAATGTCGCACACTCAAAGGGAGGGCGATAGGATAAACGCAAGGTTAGTTTTCCTTCGCCCCTCTGTGGAGGAAGAGCTTTGCGACGAAAGGACGATGGTGGGCATCCAAATGCGGCCTGCATTGTCTCGTTAAATTGTCGAATACTGGAGAATCCGGCAGTAAAGGCTATGGTCGTCAGAGACAGATTGGTTTGATCGATCAATAGGCGAGCCGTCTGGGCGCGGCGCGTCCGTGCCAAAGCGATTGGGCTAACGCCGACTGCTGCTAGCAGTTCTCGATGCAGATGGCGTTCGCTTACAGCAAGGCGCCGAGCCAGCCCAGGAACGCCCTCCACATCCACTACTCCATCAGCGATCAAGCGCAATGCTCGCGCGGCAAGGTCTGCCCGAATGTTCCACTCGGGAGAGCCGGGACTGGCTTCAGGATGACACCGACGACACGCTCGAAACCCGGCAGCCTCTGCCGCCGCTGCACACGAATAAAAACGAACATGCTGTGCAGAAGGCATAGGTGCAGGGCAAATGGGGCGACAATAGATCCCAGTCGTGATAACTGCTATGAAGAACTGACCATCGAAGCGGGCATCACGGCTGCTCATGGCTTTGTAACATACATCGAAATCAGCGGCAATGGGTTGTGTTTCCATACCGCAATCATATACCAGGGGCGGGGACAAAGCTAGCAAGTTTCGGACATGCTCTTCTGGCAATGCAGAAATTATGCTGTTCACATAGAAGAGCAAGCTATCGATTCAAAGAACTCCTGAGAGTTGACCAAGAGTTGCGTCACGCCAGGCAGGAACATGGCTGAAAATTGCCAGCTACTGCTCGGTTCTCCATGTAGACTAAGGAACGATCAACGCCATGAGAACGTCAAAGTGCAGGGACTCCTGATGCGTATCCTGCATCAGGAGTCCCTGCGCTTCGATGTTCTCAGCACAAGAATTGATCATCTTCTTTGTCTATGGAAAGGGATACCCGGTGAAAGAACTGCAGCTTGATCATATCACTTCTCCCATTGGAACGCTCATGATGGTAACGGATGGCGCGCATCTGTGTTCACTTGACTTTGCTGACGAGGAACCCTTCGTAATGAAACTTCTCCGACGGCGCTATGGGGAAATCTGCTTGAGGCAAACTGCCAACCCCTCCGGTTTCAGCGACCGCATTCGCCACTATTTTGCTGGCGACTATCACAGCGTAGGAATGATTCCGGTCAGCACCGGAGGGACACTTTTTCAGCAACAGATCTGGTCCGCGCTTCGGGCAATTCCCCTGGAACGACTATGACCTATGGTGAACTGGCAGCAAAAGTAGGAAGGCCAATGGCCTATCGTGCTGTTGGCTCAGCGAACGCCTGTAATCCCATCGTGCTAGTGATTCCCTGCCATCGCGTTGTGGGTGCCGACGATTCTTTGACTGGCTACGGTCCAGGGTTGGAGCGCAAGCAGTGGCTATTACAACATGAAGGAAATACACAAATATTCAGATACTCCAGGTAGGGAAACATATGCGACGTTCTCAGGGGGATTCTATGTCAAAATGGCAAATGGGTAAGTATCGAGACATGTTCCACAATACATCATTTCGCTGGTTCTGGTTGGGTTTCACATTCTCGACTGTGGGAGATGCGATGACTCGGATCGCGCTGATCTGGTTCGTGTATCAATCCACTAACTCTCCCCAGGCGGTTGGCGGGTTGCTCCTCTGTTATACAGGCCCGGTGATGTTTGGAGGGCTATTTGCCGGGGCGCTTTTAGACCGCTTTGACCGGCGGATGGTGATGCTGATAGATAATGTGTTCCGAGGTGCCGTTGTTACCTTCATTCCCTTTCTCTATTTCTTTGGTCATCTCGCGCTCTGGCACATCTATCTGGTTGCTGCTATGTATGGATGTTTCATGATGATCTCCTTGGCTGGTGGACCTTCTCTTATTCCACTGCTTGTCCCTCAGCCTCAGTTAGCAACCGCAAATGCATTGGAAACCCTGAGCTACACCTTGAGTGGGGTGGTTGGCCCGCCTATCGCAGGCTTGCTGATTGCCAGATTCGGCGCTCCTTCAGTGATCATACTCGATGCACTCTCGTATGCCATCTTTGCCCTGGCTTTGACGAGAGTGCATGTCAAAGTCGAGCCCAACACACAAGTGCAGGCGGTTGCCACAACCTATCGGTTCCGTGAGGCCTTCTTCCTCCTGCTACAAAATAAGGTGCTTCTCTCTACGACCCTTATGTTTATGACCTTTAATGTAGGAGAAGGCTTGCTCGCAGTGTGGCTTCCACTCTTTTCCGTTCAGGTGTTACAAGGGGGGCCAGACTTATATGGCATATTATTAGGTACTCTGGCTGCAGGTGAAGTTCTTGGAGCGATTCTTGCAGGCAGTTTTACTTTTCCGCTCTCCCTGGGCCTGCTGATTTGCCTGGCGCAAGTCCTCTCAGGCATATCTCTCGGCTTCTTGCTCCTGGGTCCAAGTATCTGGTGGGCTATGGCTGGATTGGCGCTCCTTGGCCTCTTTAGCGCACCACTCACCATCTGGGCACAAACACTACGCATGCAGATCATTCCTGAGCAGTTACGTGGTCGTGTCTTCGCACTCTTACGCACGCTGATGCAAAGCACCGGTCCACTGGCAAGCGGGGGAGCTGGAACGCTGCTTCTGCTTCTTGGGATACCAGCGATGATTGGATGCTCTGCGATCCTGGTAGGGCTTCCCGGCCTGTTGGGGTATGCAATCAAGCAACTTCATTCGCCTGCAGGACAATCCTTAAAAGCGGAGAGAAAAAAACTATGATAGTCCACGCAACGTTCTCTCGATCAGCGCATCCAAAGCTGCGTGTGCCACGTTCTGGTTTCGATACGCTAATCCCATAAAGTATCCCCTACACTCATGCCTGACGCTTCTATACATTGAGCAACTTGAATTGGCAATCTGCCTGAAGATGCTGTCCAGGACAAAAGAGTTAGCAAATGTGACCTTGCGCGTCTCAGGCTTGTCAGACTACATCTGATGCTGCCTCTCTTTCGCCTCTGTTCTCTGTGTAGAAAAGTCAGGTCTAAAGACCTGGGGAATAAAGAGGCCAGTAGCGATGAGGTTATTTGCTGCCACATTGCAGAGCCGAACTCCAACCCGGAACGAGTTGACAAACTCGATGTCTATCATCTATACTTCCAAACACAAGTTAGTTTCCACTAACTAATAAACGAAAAGAAAGCTACTCTATGCCGAGTGAACAGCAACCAGCAAAACGCAAGCGACTACGGAGTGAGGATCGACGTGCATTGATTCTCCAGAGCGCCAAACGCGTTTTTGCCAGTTCCACCTATGCTGAGGCAAGTACGGGGGAACTGGCTCGTGAGAGCGAGGTAACGGAGCCCATGCTCTACAAGCATTTCGGGAGTAAGAAGGGTCTCTTTTTAGCCGTGCTTGGAGAGTTTTCTGCGCAATTCCTTGTGTTGCTACAAGAGCGCATCTCGCGCCGAGCGGAGCAGAATATCCTCGATGCGCTTGAGCGTTTCATCGATGACTATAATGCGGCACTCAAGGTCGATCCCGAGATCCAACGTATCCTCTTTCAAGCGGTTCTTGAAGCTCATGATCCTGATATTGCGCGCTGTGTCAACAGGCACAACCAGAAGATCTTTGGCCTTATCCGCCAACTTATAGAGCAGGCTCATGATCAGGGGTACCTGGATCCTACCCTGAGCCTGGATGCAGCAACTGGGGGCTATATGAGTATCATTCTCTCGCTCCAGTACAGGCTAATGCTCGACCTCCCACGCGAAGTCACTCATATTCAGGAGGAGATGAGCCGCATCTGGCTACGAGGTTTAAAGCGTTACGAGCCCTAGCTTTTTTTGTTTATTTAAGTTAGTTAGTACAAACTAATTTACTCGAGGCACACGATTTTACGCGTGAGCTTTGCTGTATTATAATTCAAGGAGAATAGTGTGCAAGCTTTTACCAGTACGAAGCATCGAGAAGGTGGTATACCTTATAAATGGATCGTCGTCATCGTTGTTCTCTTCGGTTCTTTTATGAGTATTTTGGATCAGACCATCGTCAACAATGCTTTACCTCGCTTACAAAGTGCTTTCGGTGTCGATTTCAATAGTTTGCAGTGGATTATTACCGCTTATACACTCACACAAGGGGTTGTCACACCAACGACTGCCTTTTTTAGCAATCGCCTGGGAACCAAGCGGTTCTATGTGATTGCCCTTGCCATTTTTACGCTAGGATCTGCACTCTGTGGCTTGGCCTGGAACTTGCCAGTGCTTATTTTCTTTCGGATTGTACAAGCAATCGGCGGTGCAGCTCTCTTCCCCCTGGCGATTACCCTGTTGTTTACCGAATTTCCACCGCATCAACGGGGCTTGGCGACTGGCATTCTGGGTATCTCCGCGCTTATGGCTCCTGCTATTGGCCCTACCCTTGGTGGCTATATCGTGACCTATGCCGATTGGCCGCTCATCTTTTATGTCAATGTACCAGTTGGGGTAATCGGAATCATCCTGGCACTTTTCCTTTTACGCGAGCACACCACTGCCAACAAGGTGTCTTTTGACCTGCCTGGATTCATCTTCGCGGCCCTGGGCCTCACTGCTCTTCTCTACGCTATTTCCAATGCGACCAGTGCCGGATGGAACTCACCCTATGTGCTCTCGTCGCTTATAGGGGGCTTGTGTGCATTGCTTCTCTTTGGGCTCATCGAGTTCAACATCGCCAGGCGGGGGAAGCAGCCGCTGGTCGACGTGCGTCTTTTTGCCAACGGGCCATTTCTCTGCAGTAATATCGCCAGTGCCCTGATCAGCTTTGGCTTTTTCGGCGGCCTCATTCTTTTCCCCATCTATACTCAGAATTTGCGGGGCTTAGATGCATTTTACTCAGGACTAGTCACCCTGCCCCTGTCTATTACATCTATGCTGGCAGCAATTGTCGGAGGGCGGATCGTTGATCGCTTCGGCCCTCGCGTGGTGCTCTTTCCGGGATTGGTGTTTATGGCCCTCTCTACCTGGCAACTGACACAGATGACACAGACCACATCCTATACCTGGTTTGTCCTAAACATGGCGCTACGGGGGCTCGGATTAGGTTGCTTGCTTCAGCCGCTGACAGTCTCGGCTCTCTCCAGGGTGCCTCGGACCCAATTTGCGCAGGCATCGTCTCTCAATACGGTCGTCCGATTTGTCTTTACCTCTCTGGGTATCGCCGTCCTGGCAACGGTTGTTCAGAACCGTGCGGCTACTTATAGCAGTGACTTGGCTCACCTGTTACAGCCAACAACGCATTCCACACTTGAACTTATCCGGAAACACGGCCTGGAACTTGCATTACAAGACGCCTTCTGGATCACGCTTGTAATCTTTCTCCTTGCTTTTCTCGCTGTCGCTTTTCTCCGTGTTCAGAGGCACGGGGAAGAGGAAAAGAGCGAAGCGGTTGAGCCGACAGCCCAGAGAGTTTAAAGGAGCACCTCCTTCCTCCCCATGTTTGAAAAACAGGTCCTCCAGCGGCGAAATTTGGTGAAAAACGCATTTGACAAGGGTCAGCGATACAGGGAATCATCGAGGTGCCTCGATGATTCCCTGTATCGCTGACCCTTGAGGAGAAGAGAATAGGTCTTCCTACACTGCCTGCCAGATCTCGATCCTGCCCTTCTCGTCACCGTTGGCTATCATGTGTCCATTGGGCGACCAGGCAAGGCTGTAAACATCCGATGTATGGGGAGCATAGGTGTAGAGTATGCTCCCGGTGTCGGTGTTCCATAAGAGAATCGCACCAGCTTGTCCATAGGAGGCAACTTTCTGGCTATCAGGTGACCATCCGATCGTAAAGGCATAGCCTTGTTGGGCGCAATGCGCTAGCCGCTGTCCAGTGCGTGGGTCCCAGATTTCGGGTGGATAGCGATAATGGAGGCTAATGCAACGCTGGCTATTGGGTGACCAGAAATATGGGAGAGTTGGTGAGTAGCCACCCTCCGTTGTATCGGTCGAGATCAATTGCTCGTCAGCAAGGCTATAGACAACATTCTCGTCGCGCGTGACGATATACTTGCCATTTGGCGAAACAGAGCAGGTGTAGCTTTCATCGATATTTCCCTTTGCAAATCGTTGGATATCGCTCACGTTTGCAAAGGGATTCCAACGGATGATATGACCACTCGTGCCGCCTATCGCGAGGATCTGGTTGGCCTCGTGCCAGTAGATCTGAGTGATGGTGCTATAATCGTTCTCAAACGATGCTACCTGTTTGCCAGTAGTAGACTCCCAGACCTGAAGCGATGCACTTCTGACCGAGTCACTCCCGATCCCTCCAGAAGCGATATATTTGCCGTCCGGTGACCAGGCCAGCACATAAATTGTATCAGTGTGGCCCTGGTAAATCACCGGGTGTTTGCCAGTCAGGGCATCCCAGACATGGATCAGGTGCTCATTGCTCGATGGAGAGGCGGGATTAAAGGTATCGCTGCTACCAGAGGCGATGCGTATCCCATCAGGCGACCAGGCGAGTGAACTGATGGGACCGTTCTGCCCATGATAGGAAGAGTAGACGCCGCCCCTGGGGCGAGTTGGTTGAACAACTGTGGGCATAGGTGTCTGGCTAATCGTATTAGGTGTGGGTTGTGTGTTCTTCCACCAGAGCAAGCCAGCGCCTCCGATCAGCCCTAGCGTTGCCATACCAGTGCCACTCGCAATGAGCAGGGAGCGACGAGAGACTTTTTGGTCGGAGTGAGGGTTGAGTGATCGTTCTGGCTGTGTGGGAATTGGCGCGGAAAGAGTGAATTGTTCATGCCCCAGGTGGGGTGAAAGGGCTGTAGGAGCCAGCCGTATCGGAGGGAGCATGTCGCGGCGCTCAGTTACGAGCGAGCCATAGTACGCACTGGCAAGGGCGTTGGCGAAAGCACCCACACTGGGGAAGCGCTGCTCTGGCTCCTTGGCGAGGGCGCGTAGGATCACAGCCTCGATTTCCTCTGAGAGGTCAGGAATGCGTTCACGTAATGGGTCTGGCGGTATGAGGGCGTGTTGTGTTGCGACCTCAACATAACTTCCAGTAAAGGGGGGCACACCACAGAGCCATTCGTAGGCGATGATACCGAGTGCGTACTGGTCACTGGCTGGTTGGAGTTGGTGCTGTAGCTGTTCGGGGGCCATATAGTTGATGGTGCCAACAAGTGTTTGCTCCTTCCGCTTATTTGCGAGAATAGCGATACCAAAATCGCTTAGATGCAACTGATCGCCTGTCCCAAGCAACATGTTCTCTGGTTTCACATCTCCGTGAGCCAAGCCCCCTCCATGCAGATAATCGAGCGCCTCAGCCATCTGCTCAATACAGACAAGAAGCGTCTCCATGGGGAGGCGCGAGCCATGCGGGAAGCGCTGGCGCAGCGTCCCATAAGGGAGATACTCCATCACCAGGAATGGTCTGTCATGGTACAGGTCAAATTCGAGGATCGAGACAATATGAGGATGACGCAGGGCCGCTAACAAGCGTGCCTCCTGCAGAAATTGGTAAGTGCTCTGCTCTTCTGTATACAACAGCTTGATTGCTGCAGCCGTTTGTAGATAGATATGCTCTCCCAGATACACTTCCGCGAAGCCACCGCGCCCTAATAGCCGCTGGATGCGATAATTGCCCAGGCGAGCATTGATCAGGTTCTGGGCCATACTAGCTTTATCCTTATAATTAATTCCCAACTTGCCAGACGCGTACTGTCTGATCCTGTTGCAAGCCCCCGGCTGTACTGGCGAGATATCTGCCATCTGGCGACCAGGCAAGAGCGGTGATAGTATCCTCGTGCCCGGCACAGGTTGAGGCTAAGCCCAGATCCTGACCGTTCCAGACACGAATGGTCTGGTCAGCAGTGGTCGCGGAGGCAAGATAGCGACCATCTGGAGACCAGGCAACGGGGGTGGCATACTGGTTATAATTCTGGTTATAGCTTTTGCCAAGCGAACCGGCATCCCAGATCTCAACAGAGGTACTGCCCGCTGAAGCAATCCAGGTATTGTGAGTGGAAGACCAGGAAAGCGTGGCAGTATCGCCAAGCGTGTTTCTCAGGTCAAATTTGTGTTTGTAGGGATCAGGATCAGGTTTGCTTCCTAACGTCCAGATGATCGTCCAGCTAAAAGCTCCATTAGGATTGGTCAGGCCGAGAGCTAGTTGCTTGCTATCCGGCGACCAGGCAATAGCCTCCACCGCATCGGGAACAGAGAGTGTATAGAGGGGGTCATGATTGGTATTCCCATCCCAGATACAAAGAAGCGTGCTCCCCAGGCCGCTCGTATTCCTTCCCGAGACAGCCAGGAATTTGCTGTCAGGCGACCAGGCAATGTGCTGACCAGGGAGCGTAAAGTATGCGCGTCGCTGGTGAGAAGTTGTGTCAAATATCTCGACCATTTGTAGAGGATAGTCATTGGTTGTGGAACCCTCATTTTCAAGAACGGCGAGAGCTTTACCGTCTGGTGACCAGGCAATCTGGAGAATCTGCGGCATCGATAGGTTGCTGATGCTCCAGAGATCCTCACCTGTGGTGGCATTCCAGACATGCAGGAGCGTATCGCCTTCGACGGAGGCCACATAGGTACTGTCCTTCGACCAGGCCACACTGGTAAGTTTACTCGTGTGCTTATAGGTGTGAAGCAGCCTGGCCTGATTGAGAAAGCGGCTCGTGATGGTCGTGTCATTGGTCGAGGGATACTGGCTTTTGTTCGTTGTATCAGGATGTGTGCCAAACGCAAAATGGGTAGAGCCCCACCAGGTAAGTCCACTGCCAACCAGCATGGCAGTAATCAATCCGCTCCCGATCAAGGCCCGTCGCGAGTAAGATGCTCCTTGGGTGGATGCGGGTGTCTCTGTAATGGGTGAGAACTGGGGAGGAAGTGTACCATAAGCGGGGGGAGCGGTTCGCGTTGGCGCGAGGCTATCCGGCGTCGGGGCGACCGCTAGCGTTGATCCCGTGCCCAGTGGTGGTATGGGAAGTTGTTGTGCTATCTGATATGGTGCCACAAGAGCATATGGAGGCGTGGACTCCGACATGACTGGCCCAGGAGTAAAATCCTGAGGGCTGAGATAACGCCCGCTGAGGTGTGCCTGCTCCAGCGCTTCCGCAAAATCCTGTACACGGGCGTAACGCCGGTGATAATCCTTAGCGAGCGCGGTGAGTATAACCTGCTCAACTGCCAAGGAGATCTCTGGTACACACTCGCGCAGAGATCTGGGAGGTGTTGTGAGATGCTGGGTAGCGATGGCGAGATAACTTTCACCCTGGAATGGGCGCGTTCCGGTCAGCCATTCGTAGACCACGATAGCCAGAGCATATTGGTCGCTAGCTGGTCGCGGCTTGCCCCGCAACTGCTCCGGCGCCATATAGGGGATCGTGCCGGTAATCTCTTCTACCGTCTGCGAGCGAGAATTGCGCACCTGTGTGGCAATGCCAAAGTCGCTCAGAAAGACCTCATCCTGCTCATCCAACAGCATATTCTCCGGCTTGATATCGCGATGGATCAGTCCGTGATCGTGCGCGTATTGTAGCGCTGAGGCGATCTGCTTGAGGGGAGGAAGGATGGCCTCAGGAGAGTGAGGAACGCCGCGCTCAAAATAGTGGCGCAGAGTGCCATGAGCGGCATAATTCAAGACCAGATATGCAGTATCGTCTTCGATGCCAAACTCCAGAATACGGACGATGTGAGGATGCCGCAGCCTGGCAACAGTGCGGGCCTCGGCGAGAAATCCCTCTTGATCGGCCTTACTCAGCTGTGCCTGGAGCACCTTGATTGCGGCCTGCATTTCAAGGTGTTTGTGAAGGCCCAGATAAACCTCAGCAAAGCCTCCGGCACCTAGTCGTTTCGTCAGCGTATAATTGCCAAGTTGCTTGCCAAGGAACCTGCCAACCAAATGAGTCATGTCTGTCAACAGCCTTTCGTCTCGAAGTAAATTTCGATACCAGATGAAATATCCTGAGCGGAAGAATCTGCCTGAGAAGTGCCCCACATTGTCCTCACCCGCGCCACTCTAGGCGGCTTGATCGGCAGGCTGCGAAAGCCAGATTTCCCTCGCCCATCATTCATCCCAATGATGGTTGGCAAAACCTGCATATCTCATGCACCGCAGCCAGGAAGCAGTTGTTGCGTTTGAGCGCTTCGCGGAGATTTGACGGAGCATCTTTATGACCTTTTCATTTAGAGAACGAGCGCTGATCCAGAAAAAAAGGCGCAGATGGTGAGCCAAATCCCTTTAAGAAGAAATGGCCTAAGATTCTTTATGTTATCTTCTGGTTTGCAGATCTGATGATGCTCATATACTGTTTTATACCTCCTTGAGATCATTGTCTGCTTTTTCAGAAGCTTACAGGGAAAAGGGAAATTCTGCCAGGACAAAAACCGGTCAAAATAGGCGAATTTGCTCATATCACTGCATATGCTGATTTTCTTTAATTTTACTCCAAATATAGTAGAAGCAAAGAAAATCAGAAGAAAGGAACTATTTCCATGCATTTTGAAAGCCGCTTGCGCGAAGAGCGATTACCCATCATGTATTCTCTAACATCGAGTGCAGATTTTTTCTGTTTAGGTACAAAATCACTCGTTAGGTAACATCCCCTGGGACGAAGAAAGGCAAGTAGAAACTGAAGTACTCAATGTTCCTCTGATACGATTCTTGAGCAGACACTCTCCTTGATGCTCAAGATCCAGATCAACAAGGTATAACATCATCTCAGTGTCCTGGAATGATCTCCGTTGGGACCAGATAGATCTTCATGTGCTTGCTTTACATAAACAGAGGTGCCTCTCATGAGCCTTTAAGCAAGCGAGTGATAGCCTCCGTTCGCATAACGTAGCGATGAGCTCAACATGAGAATTGTTGGTTATCTGTCATTATGCTTGCAGTCGCATGGAAGCGATAACTAGGAACAGCTTGTTCTCAAACGAGAGGGAAAAGAGCTACACTCAGACGCTCCCCCAGGCTACCAACGCAAGTGGCTTCCCCCTCTTGCCCCTCCTTTTGGTGGATGATTTCCGCCCAGACTGAATATATACTGACATCTACAACTTCCTGTATATGCAGCACCATCATTCAGCAAAGGAGAATTTTGGCAATGGAGACGTCTCTGTCAGAGGAAAAGAGAGCAGTCAAGCAAGCAGCAATTGCTCGTCTTGATCTGCTTACTATTGCTGCAATTGGCATCGTCGCCTATTTGCTTGCATCCATTACCCATGAAGCATTGGGACATGGACTGGCAGCTATCCTTCTGGGGCTCCATCCACAACATGTTTCATCGGTTGACCTCGAGGTAAGTTTTGTCGGCGTGCCTGACTGGAAACGGCAAGTTGTCGATGCTGCTGGCTGCAGTGCTCAAGTAATAGTCGCGTTCCTCGCGCTCGGCATATTGTCTCTCATACGTACACGCGACGCGCACCTTCGCTACTTCCTCTGGCTTCTCTCCACGATCAGTTTGATTATCCCCGGTGGCTATCTTATGGTTCTCACTTTTGCAGGTTTTGGAGACTGGAATAGTTTTGTCGATGGATTACCATCGCCTCTGTTATGGAAGACGGCGCTGACTCTCCTAGGTATTCTTATCTCCCTGCTTGGGCTATTCCTGGGTGCCCGCAACCTGGAACCATTCGCCGGATATGCGACAAATGGGCCTGATAGTCGGAGGAAGCGTCGTATCACGTTGACCTTCACCCCCTACATAGCGGGTAGCGCAGCGCTGACACTCTCAGCTATCTTTAATCCGGTGAGCCCAATGCTGATCCTTATCTCAGGGGCCGCGGCAAGTTTCGGAGGAACGGCTTTTCTCATGGCAATCAACTCAGTTGCACGAAAACCACCTGCTACTGTCCCAAAAATGCCAGTTACGCCCATACGCAACTGGTTCTGGATATGTTGTGGTCTTGTTGCTCTGTTCATCTATTTCATTGTTCTCGGTCCAGGGCTTCCCCGTTGAATACAAACTTGCAAAATCCACATCCCCTGTCGCTTGTCTCTTTTTTCGGGGAAAAGAAAACGATGCATGTTCGCTACTACATCGTTTTCTTTCTTCACAAAATGCCCGGGAGCGCGTGCCTCATGCAACAAGAACCTTTGCGGCACACCGACACCTGGGACACCCGGAAATTTGGAGCGGCGGAATTGGGAGATTCACGTCGAACCGCTTGCCCTCTCCTCATTGAACCAGTCAGAGATGAGAGAGGCATAGCATTATCGTCTTTTTTGCGCGATTTGAAGCGGGGAGAGCCACACGTGTCTCCTTTCTTGAGGCGACAGTATCAAGAAAGGGTGACAAATATGCCATTTCTTGATACTGACAAAGCAGACGCTCTATTCCCAGTAGACGGCATCGATATAGATGCTGGTGCTGCCAGATGCATACATAGTAATGCCTACATTGAGTATCCCTGGGATGTTTTTCGATAAGGTATAACTTATGGCGTTCCACTCCCCTGCCGCGAGGCTAACCACCGGTCCATTAGCCCAATTACTGGTAATTGTGTTGCCAATCGCGATACTAGCTGAGACCGAGGGAGAACCTGCTGGTACATAGATATAGGCGGTAATTGTTTGCCCCTGAGAGAATGTGGCTCTGACAGAGGTGTATGATTGAGCATTGATATTTGCCTGAAGTGCGTATAGGCCCGCGTATGCATACTGAGAACTGGCCTGTAGGGGGCAGTTATCGCACGACCAGCCCTGAGGGGCACCCTCAAATGAATAGAAATCCGATGGTGGTGGCGGTGTCGAGACCGACGTTGGATTGGTGGCGGGACTCCCTGTGCTAGGGGTGTTACGAGGTTGGGTTGAGGACGTTTGTCCGGGTTTGGGAGTGCCTTGAGCCTGGGGGGTATTCTTAGGACCAGACGACCCTGGATCGCCAGATGTATGTGTTGCTTTTGATGTAGGGTGAACTCCTGGTGTGGTATTGGCTTCTGTCTGTTGCTGCTGAGTAGTGGTCGCAATAAGTTGCACCGGAAAATGTGTAGATGAGTTAGGTCGCTGGAAAGCATAAACGAGCGTTGTCGCACAAATGCAGACGAGAATGATGACAGTAATTGATAGGATGAGGAAGCCTCTACGCCTTTTTGAAACTGCAAGGGGAGCCTTTGGCTCTGTGTGTGGCGTGAGTATGGAGATATCTGTTTGCTCGCTTGGCGATAATGGCTCTACTGTCTCTTTAACCTCTACTGTCTCCTTAACAAAGAACTTGTCAGCCTTGCTGTCAACAAATAATGGTTCACGAGTTGAAGTTGCATTGTCGAATGGCTTCGTCGCCGGTATTGACGGTTGGGGCGTGGTCATACGCGTTATCTGCCTATTATCGATCGGCTTGCGAACGGTCGGCTGAGGTATAGTCATGGGGCGCGATGGTTGATCCTGAGATGCTGAGGAGGAACGCGGCGCGAGGGTGGATGTGATGCGTGTCGAGGGCGTCGGTCGCTGCGTTTCCTTGTTCAGGTGTATGTCCTTGCTCTTCTGCGCCTCCTGGCTGACACTGGTGAAGGCACTGGGAGGCGCCACTGGTGGGATGGCAGTTGCTTTGGTGGCATTCGTTGAATGAGAAATCTTCGTTTCTGATGGCTTCTCCATCGTAGCAGGTGTCTGGATCGCGGTCAGGAAATCCTGGACACGCTCAAAACCCTGCTGAGATTCGGGATCAAGCACTCTGTTCACCGCAGCCTGGATCTGCGACGGCACTGATGCCGGAAGCGTGACGCGAGCCTGTGGGAGCCAGTTGCCAGGCGAATTCATAGGGCGCGAATTGCGAGAGGGTGTCGAGGAGGTCTGCCCACTACTCAGGATACTCACAAAGATGCTGACCAAAGCATAGAGATCGCTTTGCTCGCTATATTCACCATGTGGTTGCGAAGGCAAAGGTTTAAGGGAAGGTTCTGAAGATGTGTTTGTAGGCAAAGAAATGAAATAGAAGTCGGCGAGCAGTGCCTCGTTATTGGCATTGAAAAGAATGCTCTGTGGAGTAAGATTGCCGTGCACGGTATTGTGCTCGTGAGCGTAGGCGAGCGCCTCGCCAATACGTGTAGCAATCGTTAAGGCTTCATCGAGCGAGAAGGGCTGAGGCCACTGGCGCAAGATACGGTTATGCAGGGAACGAAAAGGAGCGAAGTCGTTAATGATATAAGGGGTAGAGGTTTCTTCTTCGATCCCATAGGCAACGATAGGTAAGATATAGGAATGCTTCAATTCCTGAAACAATTGAGCTTCACGAAGAAATTGTCGCTGACTATCTGGCAAGGAAAGCGAGTGAGCGTGGAAATGCTTGAGAACCACGGTCTGCTTTTGGTGAGCATCGTTTGAAGTCTCTCCCAGATAGGTATGGCTGTGTGAATGAAATGAAAGCTGGGCGGTAAGTAAATAGCCAGCAAGAGTCTTGCCGACAAGGCTTTCCGTCGTTTGCATTGGAGTACTCCGGTTGTAGAGGGACCAGTAAGGTACTAAATAATAGGAGGTAGGAATTTCAAAATAGATATAATTGAATCTACTTTATATTGTACAGCTTTCATGCCGAAATTCAAGATACTAGGAGTAGCGGGCAAGGCACTTATCAGGCTGGATCATCTGATCAGGGCAATTACCACCATCCGGCAGGCGCTGAACCATAAGCCAGAGCATGGTGCGTGGTTTGTCACTCATCACCCCCTGTTCAACCAAGTCGCATCTTTTTATTGCTAGTAGTTCCTGGCACGGCCTTATTCAGGTTGTGCCAGGAACTATCGTGGACAGCAGTTCATTTACCATCGATTGCGCCACATGATGCAATCAAGCTGACAAGCCAATCATCGAGCAACTTTGACGTCTTGGGCTCAGTTATCATCTTGATGATCTCGATTGACTCTTAAAAGGAGATGCCCCGGTTGTAACCGTCGCTTTGGATTTGCCAGGTCGAAGTAACTGTAATAATGCTTCCGCAGCGGGGCCCGAAGATGCTGGATTCAGACCAGTTATCAGCTTGCCATCAATCTGCACATAGGAAGTGTCAAGAACTGGACGGTTCTTTCAGACAAGAGCACCTTTTACCGATATTTACGCCTGCGGCGCATTTACAAATCTAGCCGAATGATCCTACTTCCTACTTGTGTTTGGTTGGGGGACTGCACCAGAAGACGATGACTGGTGCCGATCCTCAATCAGCCAAAGCGAGAGCTGTTCTGGTTGCACTGTTTCTTGCACAACCTGAAGAATATGCCCACACAGAGGCTCCAACTCAACCTCCTGCTGGACTGTGGCACGAAACCCCTCTAAGGCGCGTGCAGCATCGTATTTTTGACGATAGAAGCGCTGGTCAATTATTTGTTGGATACGCTGGCGCAAGGGGTGAAAGAGCGTTGCCACAAGGAGAGTAGAGATGACAATCACTGGAGCTTCATTTGCTTTGAGCCACACATCAACAACCGCTTGCCCACCAATGATCAACCCAATGTAGATCAGCCCCAGCAGGAGTGTGAGCAGACCATAGACCAGGCTGCGATTGATGATGACATCGATATCCCACAGTCGGTAGCGCAGCAGGGCTATTCCGATCCCTATTGGGATCAGCACAAAAATGCCCGTCCAGATAACAGGATTGGCGAGGTGATACCAGGAGTCCGGTTCGTTCAGGATAGGGATAACTAAAGGGAGCAGATTCTGCAGAATCAGTCCAATGACAAAGGCAGCAAAGCCGGAAGCGAACCACTTGATCTGCTGGCGCTCTATCGCCGATGCAGCGGCTCGGTAGCGATACACCTGCATTCCCACAGTGATAAGAAAAATCCCATATGCAGCAACACCGAACCAGGTGAAGAGTGGTGCAAACGACAAGCAAACCAGAACCACGAATAGCACAGGCAATAGCCAGGCCCACCGTGGTACAAAACGGCCATCAGGAAAAATGGCAAAGAGCGTCATCAGTCCAATCCATGCCAGAGGCTGGAGCAGATCTCCCAGCAAGCCGAGCAGGCCAGGAAGAGGAACATGCTCAATGCTCACGCAGGCAAAGGTAATGAGCCAGAGAGAGGTGAACAGACGTATGCGCCTCTGTTTTGTGCGCCAGAAGATGAGCGTTGCCAGCCCCAGGTAAAACACGATCTGGATCAGATCGCATATCAGGGCATAGAGGGCATAGCCTTCCGGCAACCAGCCATAGTGTGCTAAGGCTGGGAATTGCGTCACTGAGAGTTGAACCACCTGAGCACAACTACCTCTGGTTGGATCAGCACAAGCCGTATGATAGAATGCAAAAGCTGCCACAAGATTGTTTACAAGATAGAACAGATCACAGACGACAAGAAGGCTGCAGAGTGCCTGGACCAGCCAGAATATCAGCCTTCTCAAACGCATCTCTGATTTCATCGGCTTGTTTGGGTAAGCTGAGAAAGCAGCATGCAATGCCCTGCCTTTCGATTGATTCTGGGAAGTCTGATCCATATCTGGTTAGTCCTTCTTTTTTCTTTCGTCGGTAGCGGCACATCTCTTGTCGTACTAGTTTTCGTTTTAAAACCGCACTCATCCAATTCTAGCATGGAAAGTGTCCTAAAACCGTTACGGTTCTTCAAAACTTTATCGAGTGAATATCGCGGAGTAGTCAGCCTACAACTCTCTCACCCCTTTAATCATCCTTATCCACGCCACTCACAAGGGGCGACCAACTTCTACAACCTGCTTTTTGGTCTCTTGTGAAAGTGGGAGCACCCATAGCGAGGTGTGCGCAGGCTGCATCGTTTCCTGAACAACCGTCAACAGATGCTCACTCAACTGGTCCAGCTCCACTTCCTGACGCAACATGGTGCCGAACCCGTCAACCATTTTGCTCGCGTCATACCTACGCCGGTAGAAGCGCCGATCGATCGCCCACTGAACGCGTCGGCGTAAAGGGTGGAAGAGAGCAGCGATGGCCAGGGTCGAGCCAATAATGAACACCGGATGGTCCTGCTCCTGGCCGGCCAGAACATATGCAAGGGACTGCAATGCCAGGATGAGGCCAACGTAGATGAGCGCCAGAATGGCTGTAAGGATGCTATAAACCAGGGTGCGGCGGATCAGGATGTCAATGTCCCACAGGCGATAGCGGAGAATAGCCACCCCAATACCCAGGGGGAGAAATGCGAACAAGAAGAATCCGAGTTCTTCGTTAAACGCGAAACCGTCTTCAGGCAAGAAAAACGAGAAGGCAAAAATCGCCAATCCCAACAAAAACCACTTGGTCTGCTGTTTTTCGAGCGGTGAAGAGACGCGCCAATAACGATACACCTGGCTCAAGAGAATCAGGAATACTTCCAGGCCGATCGGATAGGTAAATAGGGATTGGAGAAACTCATCATTCAATATCGCTGGCGGTATCAGAGCGTATGTCGCCAACACACTCACTACTTCCAATGTCAGGTGAATCAAGGACAATGGCACAACCAGCCACAACGCGCGACGTGGAGTTGGTTTGCCATTGGGAAAGAAAAAGAAATAGAGCAAGAGCAGCGGCCAACACACCGCATTGGCGTCGTAAAACGCAAGAGGAATCAGCCTCGCGGCATAGATCGGATTGTTAAACAAGTACTCCCCGATGAAAATTACAACGAAGGCGCTATACCAGGCAAACCAGTTCTTGCGCGCCCGCCATACAATCACGGTCGCGACAACCAGGATCGGCAGCGTAAAGAGTATATCAAAGATAATTTGCTCAATGGCATACTGGGAGAGCGTCAGCCCGCGCGTGGCTGCCCCACTCTGTACAAAGGCATTGCTTATAAAAACCTGGGTACCGATGACGTATGGTTCAATGGTTAGGGCTGTCACGCGCTCATAGTACAACGGCAGGCTGGCAAAACCCACAAGCAAAAAGACGACATTGACGAAGAAAAGCGCCACAAAAAACCAGAGAAGTAAGCGCTCTCGCGCGGACCTGGACGTGACCATGTTCTGGGGTGTGATCTGTTTCACTCTAACCTCATCATTTCGGTCTTTTTCTACTCATCTTTTCTGCCTTTCATATTACCATCTCTGCGTCCCAAAATCGTTACAACTTCTTGTGTGCCTGCAAGGGCACGGCATTCCTGCTCACCTGCAAAGATCGAATAAAAGTGATAATGCCTGGTCAGTTGTGCGCATTTCAGACCCACGATCAATGTCCCCTTATTCATCTACCCTATAGGATGTCGTTAAAAGTGATTTTGGGGAGTCTCTCTTGCCTATGTTCCCCAACCAGCTTCTCGGGCGCGGATAATAGCCTGGGCGCGCGTGGCAACCTGAAGTTTGCTGAAGATATTCGAGACGTGATTGCGCACGGTTTTGGGGCTGAGCACGAGGCGCTCGGTAATCTCGCTGTTGGTAAGGTGCTGAGCAATCAAGGCGAGGATCTCTTGTTCGCGCTCGGTCAGTTCAGGAAAAGCCTGAGCAGGGGGCGCGGATAGGGGTGTGGAAGGTTTGAGCATGGCGAAGTAGGACATCAGGCGTTTAGCGATCGTAGGCCCGAAGATGGCCTCTCCCTGGCTCACTCCGCGAATGGCGCGCAGGATTTCGGCCTTGAGCGCGCCTTTGAGAAGGTAGCCACGCGCGCCAGCCTGCAGAGCAGCAAAAACGGAATCATCGTCTTCAAACATAGTCAGTACGAGGATGCTGATATGCGGGCTGGAAGCAAGAATGGAGTGTGTTGCCTCGATGCCGCTACCATCAGGCATATGCAGATCCATCAAAATAACGTCAGGCTGCAGATCTGCAACCCTTGCCATAGCCTCTCTACCTGTAGCGGCCTCACCAACGGTCTCGATATCGCCTTCCGAGCGCAAGAGCGCGCGCAAACCTTCGCGAAAGGGCGCATGATCATCGGCAATCAGTATGCGGATTGGCTCCATAATTTAATTACTCCTGCTGTTTTGTTCCAAGTGGCAGAGCCACGATTACACGGGTTCCACCCAATGGCATCTTCTCTACACTACAGAAGCCACCCAGTTCAGCAGCTCGCTCGCGCATAGAGCGAATACCTATGCCCAGTGAGGGTGCGGCGGGGAGGCCGAGCCCATCGTCACTGATCGTCAGGTTGAGCGCGTCGTCATAGTCTAGCTGGATCAGGCATGAGCAAGGGCCCGCATGACGCATGACGTTGGTGAGCGCTTCCTGAATAATCCGATAGGCTGCGACCTCGACTGCGGCTGAAAGCTCCGGCTGGTGTGAAGGTGCGTCGAGCGTGACATGCAGGCCGGTATGCTCGTAGTGCATGATCTGAGCGCGCACAGCGGCGATCAGGCCGAGGTCGTCGAGAGCCGGCGGGCGCAAATCATAGACCAGGCGACGGATATCGCTAATAGCCGTCTGGGCCTGTTTGACCAGACTTTCCAGCAGGAATACGGCCTGATCAGGTTCTGTTGCAATAGCATCGCGGGCCGCTTCGGCCTGGAGCGTGATCGTGGCAAGAGCAGGACCAAGTCCATCGTGAAGATCGCGGCGTAGGCGACGTCGTTCCTCTTCACGAGCCATCACAAGTTGCGTGCGAGATTGCTGTAAATCGCTGGTCAATAACTGAAGGTTGGTGGTAAGGCGAATGGCGTGCGCAGCGATACCCGCCTGGCGCACCAGGTCATTCAACAACTGGCGATCAGTGGCTGAGAAGGGTTCGGCTGGTCCACGAGGCGAAAGAATAAGTTCGCCAATCTGCTCACTTTGGTAGGTAAGAGAGAGAGAAAGAGGCTTCTCTCTCAGTTCGCCATAGGATGCCGTGGTCAAGAGTTCGCTTCCTTCTTTTAAGGCAATCGCGACATAGGGCAACTTGAGCGCCTGGGCAACTGTTTCCACAATGGTTGGCAGAACTGTTTCGGGAGCCAGCGCTGCTTCCAGGCGGCTTCCCAGGCGCGAAATAACTTTGTATGGATCGTCGCGTTCTCCATACAGCAGGCGATTGACGACCTGCTGGAGACGTTCGCGCAGCGGTTGAAAGAGGACCGCGATCAAGCCGGTCGCCAGCAGCGAGATAAGCAGGTTGCCGCTGGCTTGCAGCAATGCGCCAAGCCCGACAACGACCAGGACATAAAGAGCAACCACACAGGCAGTGAGTGCGCCATAGATCAGCGCGCGTTTGATGATGATATCGATGTCCCACAGGCGCGAACGCAGGATGGCAACGCCGATGGAGAGTGGGATAAGCGAGAGAAAGAGGTAGAGCAGGCTCCCACCAATCAGATCAGGAATGATCGGCAGTTGGATCACCGATGCCACAGTCATTAACGAGAGAAAGCCCAGCAGAGCCAGGGAGAGGCCAAAGACCACCCACTTCGTTTGTCGGCGCTGTTCAAAGGTGGAGACACGTCGATAACGATACACCTGGGTAGCAACCATGCTCAGGAGTAGGCCAAGAAAGATCACAAAGTCAGGGCCAGAATTCGTGGTGATCATACCCATTATCAGATTTTTGACGGCCCAGTACAGCACCCAGGCCAGCGCGATCCAAAACACCCAGCGCGGTGCGAAATGTCCCGAGGGGAACAGGTAGAAAAAGAGGCCAATACAGCAATTGCCGAAGAATGCCATCACGAGCGAGAGAATGTAGAGAACTAGCGAAAGCGATGGCTCGGGGTTGAAGCCGCGGAAGATCGCACCAAAGGTCACCAGAGATAAGGAGCCTAAGAGTGCCATCCAATCGTTGGACCGGCGCCAGAAGATTACAACACCGACAGTAATATAGATACATTCAAGAAAGATCGACCACGCGACACCCAGATACGCATAAAAATCGAGGGAGAGGCCCAGGTCTTGCAGTTCGTGCGCCTGGATCGCAGTAAGGCTGCTATTGTTGCTACAATCGGCGGCGGAACAGACGACGTGGGCATCGGCGAAGATGAAAGGGATGCTGGAGATGAAGAGACCGACAGACAGTGTGAGCACAACCAGCCAGAGCATCCTGGCTAGGATCAGCCAGCCTCCTCGCAGGCGCGCCTCTGCCTGACTCTGCACGCATTGAGGCGCGCCTGATTGCGTATGAGCCTGATCCAGATTCATGTTTTACCCGCCTTTGCTGGCAATCAATTCAACGCGGCGATTGTTTGCTCTTTATTCTACCCAAAGAAGGGCTGTGTGTATAGTGCCAGAACTACATATTCGTGCCCGATGTTCTTTTCGAGCCGATTTTACAGACCCAGAGAGAGATACTTTCAGGCTGCATAGTCTCCTCAATTATGGCCACCATATGCTCGCTTAGCTGGTTGAGATCGACCTCGCTTTGCAGGGTAGCGCTGAACGTCTCCAGCGTCCTGGTCGCATTGAACTTGCGGCGATAGAAGCGGCGATCAATCAGCGTCTGGATACGACGGCGTAGTGGCTGAAAGAGAAGCGCGATCAACAGGGTAGAGCCGACAATGGCAAACTGGTTCCCACTGAGAAAGATTTGCAAGATAGCCTGCAAAGCAAGTATGCTGCCTCCATAAATCAGCGCTAGAGAGACGGTCAGAATACCGTAGACCAGCGCGCGATTGATAATAACATCGATATCCCACAGGCGCGAACGCAGGATGGCAACGCCGATGGAGAGTGGGATAAGCGAGAGAAAGAGGTAGAGCAGGCTCCCACCAATCAGATCAGGAATGATTGGCAGTTGGATCACCGATGCCACGATTATTAACGAGAGAAAGCCCAGCAGAGCCAGGGAGAGGCCAAAGACCACCCATTTCGTTTGCCGGCGCTGCTCGTATGTTGAAACGCGTCTGTAACGATAGATTTGCGTAGCTACTACGCTCAGCAGCAGGCCAAGAAAGAAGATTAAATCCAGGCCAGAGTCGGCGAGAACCGTACCCAGAATCAGAGTTTTGATAGCCCAGTAGACTACCCAGACCAGCGCGAGCCAGCGTACCCAACGCGGAGCAAATGCTCCACTTGGAAACAGATAGAAAAAGAGGCCGACGCAACAATTGCCGAAGAATGCCATCACAAGGGCCAGAATATAGAGAAACAGTGAGGCCGAGGGATCTGGGTTGAAGCCACGAAAAACCGAACCAAAGGTCACTAGCGTCAAGGAACCTAAGAGCGCCATCCAGTCGTCGGCTTTGAGCCAGAAGATTATCACGCCAACTGTAACATAGACCACCTCAAGGAAAATCGAGAGTCCGACACCCAGAGCGCCATAAAAATCGAGAGAGAGGCCCAGATGTGCAAGCTGGCGTGCCTGATTCAGCGTGAGACCGCTGCTGCTACATTCAACGGCGGAAGGGCAGATGATATGGGCAGAGGCGAAAGCATCTGGGATGCTCGCGATAAAAGTGCTCAGCGACGCAACAACCAGGAACAGCCAGAGGATTCTGGCAACCAGGAGCAGCCTGCCCTGTAAATGTGATATAGCGGTGCCAGGTTGCCGGGAAGGCAGAACCTGGCTCGATGACGGTTGAGTCATATTATCCTCTTATGCTCGCTGGTAAAACGGCAGCATTGATTGAGGTATCAGCTTGCTTCGGCCACAGACCGATGGCCAGCCAAACCAGTCCGATCAAGACGATCACAGTGCCCAGATCACCGATGGGGCCCTGGAAGAAGCCACCGGCGAAACTGACCAGAGCACCGATGATGAGCGCCAGGCCAGGCCAGCGAGGTGGGGTAGAGGAGCGCAGAATGGAGATGCCCAGCAGGACGCCTCCTATGAGCAACATCAGGCCGTCAATCATAAAGAAGATGAACAATGGGGCAGGAGGTGGGCCACTCACGAGTGACGGATCTTTGACAGCCAGGTAGGGAAAGACAAAGGCAAAGATGGGCTCCGTGGCCAGGGCCATGAGGAAAAAGAGCGACGTGCAAACAGATCCGATCAGGCCCATAATCCCAATTCTCTGGTTGCCTCCAAGAGAGACACCAGGCAAGCCCAGCACTACCAGCATCGCGCCAAAAAGACGGATCAGAGCAGTGACAACGCTGAGCATATCAGCCGGGCCCGAGTCTACAAAAAAGCCAGGCACAATGCCAACGATCACGATAACACTGCCAGCGAGCAGGCTCAGCCCGCTCAAACGCTTTAAAGAAGTTGATAACATGAGTGATAGCCTCCTTGCAGGTTTTTCCTGCTTTCCATTGGTTGCAGGCACGCGGCAAAACATACCTGCGAGTGACGCGCCAGGGGAAAGAGCTGGCGCTACATTCACAAGTGCAACTTTTCAAATTGCTAATTCAATGGTACTGGAGAGGCTATTGCCTTGTCATGGGACAACGGCCTGATTCTTGCGGGCTGTTTGTCCTATGGAGAACACGCATTCGGGATACATGTCCTAGAAAATCACTGGGCCACATCAGTGCTCATCCAAGCAGCCCATGCGGCAAGGCACACGCAGGCGTATCTTGGCGAACAATAACCGTAGGCGCGCACTTCAGAAGCGCCTAAGCAACCTCCAGGGAGGAAGACTCCCCTTATCACATATTGCTTGTTTATTGTGCATATCTCTACAATAGCATATAATTATTGATGAAGCGGAGGTTGCAATGTCACGTCTGGCATTATATGTATTTGGGCCGCCACATATAGAGCGTGATGGTCGCCCGGTGACAACTGATACGCGCAAGGCTATCGCCCTGCTCGCCTATCTGGCAGTGACTCGTCAACGTCATAGTCGAGATGCGCTGGCCGCTCTGCTATGGCCGGATTATGATCAAACGCATGCGCGTGCAACCCTGCGTCGTACCCTCTCCACACTCAATAAGGCTCTAGCAGGCGAATGGCTGCAGATTGATCGTGAGACAATCAGCCTGAACCAACATCGTGATTTCTGGTTGGACGTTGATGAATTCAAAGCTCATCTGGAAGAGTGCCGCAACCACCAACACCAATCAGCCTCTTCTGTATGCGACGCTTGCCTGGAGCCACTCAACAGAGCTGCCGCGCTCTACACTGGTGATTTCATGGCTGGTTTTGCCTTACAAGATAGCGCTAGCTTTGACGACTGGCAATTTTATCAAGCCGATAGCTTTCGTCGCGAACTGACAAGTGTGCTTGAGCGGCTTGCTCAAGGCTACGGCGCTCGAGGAGAGTTTGAGACGGCCATTCTTTCCGCTCGGCATTTGCTCTCACTCGACCCTCTTCATGAGCCCGCTCATCGCTATCTCATCCAGCTCTATGCCTGGGCTGGGCGGCGTGCAGCCTCCATTCACCAGTATCAAGAATGTGTAAGGATTCTCAATGAAGAACTGGGAGTAGCTCCTCTGGAAGCAACCACACTCCTCTACGAATCAATTAGAACAAATCGTGGACTCCCTCCACCCACTCAGAAGCAGGATACAGCTCCCACTGAAGCATCCTTGACAATCAGGAGCACAGCACCAGTTTCGCTGCTAGAGCAACCTCCTCTTGTGCAGACTACTCCAATCTTCCCCTCTGGTCACTATCCCCTGGTAGGGCGCAAGAGCGAATGGGACATGCTAATCCATATCTACAAAAAAAAGATACCAGCAGGGTATGTTGTGGCCTTTGATGGTGAGGCTGGCATTGGGAAAACGCGTCTGGCGGAAGAATTTCTCGTCTATGCCAGAGCAAGAGGTGCAAATGTTATAGCCGTTCGTTGTTATGAAGGTGAAATGGATCTGGCCTATGTCCCAATTGCAGCGGGCCTGCGAACAGGCATAAAACAGCAGAACGATGATTGGCGAGAACAACTTCCCTCGCACTGGCTGCGCGAAGCGACGCGCCTCTTACCGGAATTGGCGGATCTAGATGCTGGTGTAGTGTCCCCACCCCTGCTGGATACCACAGGTGCGCAGAGCCGCTTCTTTGAAGGGTTACTTCAGACCTTGTTTGCGCTGGTTACGAGTAAGCCAAGCATCCTCTTCTTCGATGATATGCACTGGGCAGATGAAGCCTCGCTGGAGTTTTTAAGCTACCTGGTGAGAAGAATTGAGGGGAAACCAGTCTGCCTGCTTCTTACCTGGCGCAACGTACAACGCGACTCATTGCAACGTCTCCAGCGCCTTCTCGCCGAAATCCAGCACCACCATCAGGCAACCCTCTTTACCCTTTCACGCCTGGATCAATCAGCGGTTCAACACCTGGTCCAGCAGGCATCTTCCATTGATGATGATAGTTCCCACAATCTGACGCAGCGCCTGTATCGGGAAACAGAAGGCGTTCCACTCTTCTTAACAGAATATCTCAGCGCTATACATGGCGGCCTATTACAACCAGGCGACAATAACTGGGATCTTCCTCGCGGCGTACGCGATCTGCTCATTTCACGCCTGACGCTTGTGAGAGAGGCGAGCAGGCAACTGCTCGGTACGGCTGCGACGATTGGACGCTCCTTCGATTTTGATACATTGCGCGAAGCCAGTGGGCGCAGTGAAGAGGAGACTGTCAACGGTCTGGAGGAGTTAATCAACCAGGGACTCGTACAAGAGATGCGGGGAAACGGCACACACGATCAGGGTCGAATTTCCTTGCCTCCTTCCCATGGTCTAGAGCATGAACTTTTGCCCGTCTACGATTTCTGTCATGAGAAGATGCGTACGCTCGTTTACAGTGAAATGACACTCGCCCGGCGTCGCCTGCTCCACCGGCGTATCGCTGAAGCGCTGGTCGCGCGCCTGCGTGGACAGCGTGAAATGGGTGCGCTCATAGGACAGATTGCCCATCATTATCTGGCCGCAGGCAGGAAAGAGGCGACGAACTATTTCCTACAGGCCGGTGAGTACGCACGTTCCCTCTATGCCCATAGCGAGGCACTTGCTCACTTCCGCCAGGTACTGGCTCTAGGATATCCTGATACAGCTTACTTACAAGAAACAATCGGCGATCTGCACATCTTCCTTGGAGAATACGAGAGTGCATTGAGAAGTTATCAGGTAGCTCAGGCGTTGTGTACTGATCCGCATAGCCACGCTATGTTAGAGCATAAACAGGGGAAAGTGTATGAGCGTCGTGGCAAATGGGAGCTAGCAGAAGACCACTACGCGACCGCTCTGCGCCTGTTAGATCAATCTGGACAGGCTGAGCTGGCTGAGAAGCAGGCCCGAATCTATGCCGACTGGAGTCTCTCAGTGCATCATCGCGGGAAGCTTGAGCACGCGCTTGAACTCGCCCAGCGAGCACACGATCTGGCGGAAACGGCGAACGAGTCCCCTGCATTGGCTCAGGTCCATAATCTGCTCGGTATTCTTGCCAATAGCCGGGGCGCTCTAGAAACAGCGTATGCTCATCTTGAACGTAGTCTGGCACTGGCAGAGCATGTACAAGATACAAGTATCCGCGTGGCTGCTCTCAATAATCTCGCTCTGGCCTGCAAGGCCCGTGGTGAGATCGAGCGCGCTATCGCCCTGACAGAAGCTGCCCTGGTCCTTTGTATCTCTCAGGGCGACCGTCATCGTGAAGCCGCCCTTCACAGCAATCTAGCCGATCTCTTCCATGAGGCGAAGAGATCTCCCGAGGCGATGAACCAGCTTGAGCTTGCTGCCCGTATCTATAGCGAAATCGATATCGAAGCCGGCGCAATGCAGCCCGAAATCTGGATGCTAGTCGAATGGTAACCCTTCCTTATCAATCAACACCATGCTTGAAATCAGGAATTCACGCGTCTTGGCCGTGACCTTCTGGTCTATTTTCCTGCGGAACGCATAGCCAGAGTGTAACCTGTGTAGGTTGCATGGTCTCCCGCACGACTCCTACGAGTTGCTGACTGAGTTGTTCCAATTCAACCTCATCCCGCAATGTGGCACCAAAGTTTGCAAGTATTCTGGAGGTGTCATACTTGCGACGATAGAAGCGTTTATCAATGATGTCCTGAATGACTCGTCTAAACGGTTGAAATAGGACTGCGATGAGTAGCGTTGAAACAACAATGGTAATGGACGAAGTCTGTCCGATAAGGCTGTAGACCAGAGCTTGCAGTCCGATAACGCTACCAAAGTAGATAAGAGCAAGCGCCACCGTCAACAAAAGGTAGACCAGTGTGCGGTTGATCAAGATATCAATGTCAAACGCATTGGCATGAAAGATCGCCATGAAAAAACCAACAATATTGATGCCACAGCCAAAAAAGCCAAGTGTATTGATGAGAAGAAACCAGAGCGAGTCTGGGGGAGCCACAGCAGGTAACACGCCAAAGGTTAGCAGACTGAGCACAGTGAAGATACTTAAACTATAGATGATCCATTTCGTTGCGTTGTGCTCCCTGGCATTGAGCATCGTACGAGAGCGATAGATTAGGACCAAAATGATGATGGGAAAGCTCGTGATATTCAAGATATCGAGCACAGTAGAAAGTGTATCATTGATTGGCGGAATAACACTTGCCAGCGCGTAAAAAAGAAAGAGCCAGAGCGTCCAGCGAGAGGCAAATTGTCCATTGGGGAAGGCGAAGAATGCATAGTTCCCAATAGCACCGAGCCCAATCATGTTAATGAACACGAACGAGGGCATGCTTAGAAAAGGATAGGTGGCTGTGAGTGCTGGATAATTCGCCCCTTCATAAGCAGAGAGCCCAACCAGCAAAAAGCCAACGCTCAGCGGAACGAGTTGTCCTGGCTTCTTCAAGACGATCAACACTGCGACACCAACGCAGGCCAGAATATAGATTGTCTGAATCACAGTATAGGAATTCGCATACCATGTGACAGACAGCCCCATACGAGTAAGAGCCATCACATTCGCTGTTGTGAGTATTGGTACAGACTCACAATTTGCAGTGCATACAGTATGCAGATATGTATAACTAAGTGGAAAACCGATAATGTGACCAAGCACGATAAGAGCAGTGTAGAGCAAAAAACCTGCTGTCAGAAGCCTGGCAAATCGCCTTGCCGGGTGGTGCTCTTCTGGCGTCTGCGCGATGGCATTTAGCTGGTCATTCATGGAAATCTCCTTATGTAACAGCAGAACAGAATGCTCCTGCTCTTAAGCTCATGAAGAGCCAGGGGATTGCGGTGCATCTTGAGCAGTAAAGAGCCAGAGTGAGACATGTGTGGGCTGCATGGTTGTTTCAACAACGTTGACTAACTGTGTGCTCAGTTGGTTGAGATCTACTTCATTGTGTAGAGTGGAACTAAAAGCAGCGACGACGCGAGCGGCATCATAGTTGCGGCGATAGAAACGGCGATCAATGCCTGCCTGCAGAGCACGCCGAAATGGTTGAAACAGGGCTGCGATGACGAGAGTAGAAACAACGAGCACTATATTGGAGTTAGCAGGCAGGCCAATAAGGCTGTAGATAAGCGCTTGCGGACCAATGACCAGACCCGCATAGATGAGTGCCAGACTACCAGTCAATAGACCATATACAAGCGCGCGGTTGATGATAACGTCAATATCCCAGAGACGATAGCGTAACAGGGCAATCCCAATGCCAAGAGGAATGGGCAGGTAGCTCAACATCAAAGCGGCTGGTTCGGTCAACTGGTACCAGGAATCTGGACGGTTCAAAACGGGAAAGATAAGGGGAAGCAATGGCTGGGTAATAAGTAGTATGACCAGCGAGATCGCAAAGCCAAAAGCGAGCCATTTGATCTGTTGACGCTGGAGGGAAGAAGCGACGGCGAAATAGCGATAGATGAGTGTACCAACGGCGCTCCCGTAGACAATCAATGCTTCAACGATAGCCAGCAACGGATGCCAATTCTCTACATTGTATGGATACGGAAGGAACAGATAGAGGCCAACCTGGATCACAAAAAGCATGGCTAACATCCATGACCAGCGTGGAACAAAGCGTCCATCGGGAAAAGTATAGAAGAGGAAGCCTAGAGCAGGCCATTGGAGCACGATGATAATAAGACCTAGAATGTCAAAGGGAAAAGGCGGCTCATTGATCAAATGCACTTCGGAAACACCAGTGGCAGCGAATGTGATCAGAAGCAGTGAGACGAAGAGTCCCATGTACTCGTCTGATTTACGCCAGAAAATCAGGCCCCCTACACCCAAAAGCAGAAGGGTGATGATCGCATCGCAAATGATGGCATAGAGCGCAAAGCTTTCTAGTGAAAGACCGTAATGGGCCAGAGCGGCTAATTGCACCGTATTGAGTTGAAAGAGATTACAATTCACTCTTGTTGGATCGTTGCACACCGTATAGAGAGCAGAAACGAATGCTGGCAGATTGCTCACAAGAAGATACAGCTCAAAGAGTACGACCAGCAGCCAGAGGGTTCTCAAAAAGAGTAAGGTTCGTTTGCGAGGACGAACCTTACTCTTTTTGAGAGAGGTTTGCGTAGTATCTGCTTTTGTTTCTGGTAAAGATGGCATAACGACCCTCCCTCAGTATCTCTTCCCTTTCAGACAGCAACCAGAGGGCATACCTGTATTGGCATTGCCCTCTGAATTTATGCTTTAACTTGCCTCTTGGGCCGCAGCCAGCGCCTGGCTCTCTTCATCGAAAATGCGGATAGCATCACTGATACGTGTTAGCGCAAAAATGTGACGGTAATGTTCATTCAACCCATACGAGAGCAAGCGTTGTTTCTGACGATTTACGCGGATCAACAATGTTACCACCAGGCCAATGCCACCACTATTCATATACTCCAATTCACTAAAATTCAAAATAATAGTACGTGTGGTAGGAGTTGAGGCTTCAGCGCAGGCTTGCATCATCACCTGCTCTGCGAAGGCTGTCACCTCTCCCTGAATATCAATAACACTCGTTGTTGGGCTGACCAGGCGTACATTCATGACTACTTTAGCCTGTGGCATTTTTTCCTCCTCTGAGCAGCTTGAGCAATACTCACAACAGGGCGAGCAGTAAAAACAGGTATTATATTGATCTAACGATAGATACAATATCTAAACGCAGTAAAATACACATTTTCAACGAAGCGATTTTACGCTGTTGGATGATTACTGCGCAGGGCACTCTCCTCATCAGGGAACACAGGTATATAATCAGTTAGACGACTGATGCGGAAAATTTCCTCGTAATGTTCACTGAGGCTGCAGGCAAGTAATGAACATTTAGTCTGATGTGCACGTTTAAGCAATTCGACGATCAATGCGATACCTGTGCTATTCATATACTTCACCTGCCGAAAATTCAGCAGGATAAACTCTGGTTGCGAGCTAGCGGCTTCATCGAAAGCTGTATTGAGTAAATCTTCTGCAAATGCATTGATCTCACCCTGTAAATTGATAATGGCTGCACGTAGCTGATGCCGCACATGGGCCTCAAAGCTTTTTGTTACCATGCGAATGTTCCTCTCTGCACAGAATCTTCTGAAGATATTCCGCACCTGTATTGTAGCTACATTGCGTCCCAAAAACGTTACGAAGCCGTCCAGCCGCATAAGAGAATATCGCTCGGTGAGAACGTTTCCGTGATAGAGTGCTAATTTTTCCTAAATTGCAGAATAAAACTCTAAAAAAATGTGATCCTTTTGCCGTAACGTTTTCATGACAGAATCAGGGTATACTCTGACAGCATGGTTTATACGCTAGTCAGATTTCTATACTACCAGGCAGCATATTCTCTGTTGAAAGGGAGGAACAGGTATGGCATCGTCATCGCATTCTCCGGCGGCACAAGCAAATAGAGGGGAAATTTCCCTCTACGGTCGTAGACTCCGCGTCCTGCAGATACTCTGGATCCTGCTTGTGCAGGCAGACCTATCAACACTTGTGATGAGTTTTCCTGGTTTCTATCAAGGTCTGCACACGGTTTGTGCAGACCCTCATATGCTATGCATATCCGATCAACTCAATACGCTGAGAGTTGCCACACTCCAACATGCGGGCTTTTCCATTCATACCTATGCGCTCTATGTTCTGATCTGGGATGCACTCACAACAGTGATATTTCTGCTCTTTGGCGGTCTAATCTTCTGGCGCAAGTCAAATACATGGATGGGCATCTTTATTTCGTTTTTTCTGATCAACCTCGGTTCTCTCGGTACCTCGTTTGCGCATTCAGATTGGATACCAGAGCATGGATCATTACTCATAGAAATTGTAAGCTGGGAGGCGACACTACTGAGTCTTCTCGTCTATCCATGTCTGGCGTTTTTCTTCTTCACATTTCCCGATGGTCGCCTTGTTCCACGCTGGTCCTGGGCTCTGATCGGTCTCTGGATTATCAATGCCTTCGCCTGGATTGCTCCAATAGAACCTCTCAATATTGTCAACTGGCATCCTCTTTTCCAATCCCTATGGCTCTTCGTCGTTTACGGGGGCTCGCTAAGCACACAGGTCTATCGCTTTTGGCGCGTCGCCTCACCAACCCAACGCCAGCAAATCAAATGGCTCTTCTATGGATATGCGCCTGTATTTTTAATCACTGTCTTTGGCAATTTCCTTCTAGTGTGGTTTCCCTCGCTTGATGGTCCTGATTCGCTATTAGCCGTTGCGCTCACGCCGCTGTATCGGTGGTACTATCTCCCTGTACCGATCTGCATCGGTATTGCTTTGTTACGCTATCGCCTGTGGGACATTGATGTCCTGATCAATCGCACACTGGTCTATGGTTCACTTACTGCAATTCTGTTGGGTATCTATCTTCTCCTCGTCTTCGTTGGACAACATCTCCTTGTGAGCGTTCTTGGGCATAATGACGCCATAACGCTCGTCATCTCCACCCTGATCATTGCCAGCCTGTTTCAACCACTGCGTCATCGTGTGCAACAGCTTGTGGACAAACGCTTCTATCGTAAGAAATACGATGCGGCGAAAATGCTCTCATCCTTCACCTCCACACTTCATGAGGAAATTAACCTGGAACAATTGAGCGCGCATTTGCTGGATGTCATCGAGGAGACGATGCAGCCCACGTACATCTCACTCTGGCTCTGCTCCCCAGTGCGATCAGTGCCATCTGAGAGCGAGGTATCAGAAGAGTTGGAGCCCACTCTACAGAAGTCAGGCAAACTCTTGAAAATCTGAGTTCGTAACGCTCTTCGTAACGTTTTAGGAACGGCGGTGCGCTATATTACTGGCAGAAAGATAGCAAGAAACAACTGGAGTTCGAGATGGTAACATTGCTACAAAAAATTCAACAGAAACTACACTGGCGTAACACTCATAAAGAACAGGCTCAGCCAAAGCCAGTATCATCTCCTACACGACAAACCATTACGCAGGTAATGGATATCGCGCCCAATGATCCAATCGTGGCATATTTTCTTAGTTCCCCGCATGCTGTTGAGATAGATAAGCTGCAACTCGACTCTCCCATTCTTCACGAATGGAAGGCGAACGGAGTGAAACTGGCGATCCCTCTGGTGAACCAGGGTGAGTTGGTTGGCCTGATCAATCTTGGAAAACGGTTAAGCGAACAAGACTACTCTAGCTATGATAAAGGACTGCTCAATTCACTGGCAACCCAGGCGGCATCGGCACTACGCGTTGCTCAACTCGTGCAGAATCAAAAGGCGCAGGCTCGCGAGCGGGAGCGTATGGCTCATGAACTTGAGGTTGCTCGCCTCATCCAGCAAACCTTACTACCTCAGGAACTCCCCAATCTGCCCGGCTGGCAATTAACAACATACTATCAGCCAGCGCGTGCGGTTGGTGGTGATTTCTATGATTTTATCCCATATGGAGATGGAAGATTGGGTCTGGTGGTTGGTGATGTCACAGATAAAGGTATTCCAGCGGCCCTGGTCATGGCGACGACGCGCAGTATTCTGCGCTCAGCGGCGCAGGAGAATCTGTCACCAGGTAAGGTGCTGGAGTCCAGCAATAATCTGCTTTTCCCAGATATTCCGCCCAGAATGTTTGTCACCTGCTTTTTTGCCATCCTTGATCTGAGCACTGGACACCTATGCTACGCCAATGCTGGGCATGATCTACCCTATCGCTGGCACGAAGGGGAGGTTGCGGAATTGCGTGCAACTGGAATGCCTCTGGGTTTGATGCCAGGAATGCAATACGAAGAAAAAGAGACCATTCTTGCTCATGGTGAGAGTATCCTCCTATATAGCGATGGCCTGGTCGAAGCGCATGATCCAGAGCGCGAGATGTTTGGTTTTCCCCGCCTGATTGGTTTGCTTGGCAGCTATCCGGGCGAACCTGCCCCCATCGATTACCTACGTCATGAACTGGCTGCCTTCACAGGCAATGACTGGGAACAGGAGGATGACATTACTCTGGTTACGCTGCAACGCACGCCTGCACCCGATACCACCCCAGCGAGAGGTGAGCCATCTGAGACTGAAGGCAGAGAAACGCAGGAGAGCTGGCAACCACTGCAAACGTGGACGATCCCCAGCGAAGCAGGCAATGAACGCCTGGCAATGACATATGTTGCGGAAGCTGTGAAACCCTTTCATTTATCATCGCGCAGCATCGATCAGCTTCAGACTGCAGTAGCAGAGGCGACAATGAACGCGATGGAACATGGGAATCACTATAATCCGGAGGTCCCTGTAATTCTGGAAGTACTCTCATCTGAGCACTCCCTGGCTATACGTATCAGTGACCAGGGGGGAGAACAGCCATTACAGATGCCCGATACGCCTGATATCGACGCCAAACTAGCCGAGCTCCAATCGCCGCGTGGCTGGGGTCTATTTCTGATACAGAACATGGTTGATGACATGCGTATTCTCAGCGACGAGCACACTCACACCATCGAACTTATCTTCCATTTAAAAGGAGATTCCCATGTCCATCAAAACGCTTGAGGCAACCGTACGTCACCAACCCAGCGTCTCCATAGTCGACCTGCACGGTGAAATCACCATCTTAGCCGAGCCTATCCTCAACAATGCGTATGCGGAAGCTGAAGCACGCGGACTCGATGTGATCCTGCTCAATTTTAGCGATGTCAAATATATCAATAGCACTGGTATTGCTCTTATTGTCAGTTTGATCGCACGCGCGCGTAAGCAGCATCGACGCCTCTTAGCTTGTGGGCTACGCGATCATTACGTCGAAATTTTTCAGGTCACACGCCTGATTGACTTCCTGAATGTCTTCCCCGATGAAACAAGTGCCCTGGTCAACGAGTTGAGCGGATTGCCTTCAACAGATGAACCAGAGAAGAGCTTTACATCCCCGGAGAATTCGGTTCAATAATGATTTGGAGCCACTTTGGAGTGGTTCTCTGGAAAGGAGCCAAACAATGAATATCCCATCCGAAGACAAACAACCACGCAACGCAGCCAGTTGGGCGCAACCAGAATCGCACACGCTTCATGTTACCCATACCCACACTGGAGCACTCACTCTGAACGTTGATGGGCGACAGATCACCGGCCCACTTCAGGGATTTGGACAGATGTGGCAGAAAACGTATCGTGTCTCTTTGCGTGGTGCTGAAGTCTCCCCAGCCATTGTTATTCAAACCTGGAAAGAACACTTTGCCGAGTTCTGGCCTGAGAACTCACGCTTCTTTGGTCCTCTGACAGGCATTGCACCAGGTGAGGTTGCTATCTTGAATGTGGCGGTTGGCGGCCTGCCACTCTCAACAGGGGTACTGGTGCTCTACGCAGATGAGGAAAGCTTCACACTCATGACGCCTCAAGGCCATATGTTTGCGGGCTGGATCACCTTCAGCGCATATGAAGTGGACAATGTCACACTTGCTCAGGTTCAGGTGTTGATACGCGCCAGCGACCCCATCTATGAGCTTGGCCTGCGCCTGGGCGGACATAAAATAGAGGATAACTTCTGGAAGCATACACTCACCCAACTGGCAAAACGCTTCAATATTGAGGGTCCAGTCTCAGTAGAGACTGTTTGTGTCGATAAGAAAATCCAATGGTCGCAAGCCAAAAATATCTGGCACAATTCAGCCGTTCGCACAGTACTCTATACAGTAGTGACTCCATCGAGCTGGTTTCGTCGTCGACCTAAATAATCAAATATGGTGAAAGTTGTTGATATATGGTTACCAGATCTTCATCCTATGATGCAATTATTGTGGGTGCTGGTCCAAATGGACTTGCTGCCGCGATTACTATCGCACAAGCGGGCCGCTCGGTGCTTGTCCTTGAGGCCAAAGAAACTATTGGTGGGGGCTGTCGGTCAGATACAGTGACGCTTCCGGGCTTCACACACGACATCTGCTCAGCTATCCATCCGCTGGCGCTGGCCTCGCCGTTCTTTCGCGCACTTCCTCTGGAACGCTATGGGGTCGAATGGATTCATCCCACTCTTCCTCTGGCTCATCCTCTGGACGACGGTAGAGCCGCTGTCATTGCTCGCTCAATAGAAGCCACTGGAGAAAGCCTGGGGAGTGATGCTAGCGCCTACAAGAAGCTTATGCAGCCATTGGTGGAGAACTGGCAGATCATTATTGATACGTTCCTTGGACCATTGCGCTCGAACATATTACAGCATCCGTTAAAGATGGCGCAGTTTGGCCTGCTCGCCAGTCGCTCAGGTAGCGGACTGGCAAGATCGCATTTCAATGATTCACTTGCACGTGCCATTTTCGCGGGCATGAGCGCCCACGCGATGCTTCCCCTTGAAACACCGCCAGGTGCGGCAATAGGACTTATTATGGGGTTGCTTGCCCACACTGTAGGTTGGCCGCTTCCAAAGGGAGGATCGCAAAAAATTGTTGACGCCCTGGCAGCGTATCTGAGGGACCTGAAAGGTAAAATCATCACAGGGGTAGAGGTCAAATCGCTTGATGATCTCCCACCCGCACAGGTGGTGCTTTGTGATGTCACGCCCCGCCAACTTCTACGTATGGCAGGATCGCGCCTCTCAGGTTGGTATAAACGTCAATTGCAACACTATCGCTATGGTCCAGGTATCTTCAAGCTCGATATTGCCTTAGATGGACCTATTCCCTGGACAGCAGAGGCCTGTAAACATGCTGGTACAGTGCACGTGGGGGGAACGTTGAGCGAAATTGCTGCCGCCGAACGAGCTGTCTGGAAAGGTATTCATCCTGAACACCCCTTCGTGTTACTTGCACAACAGAGCCTTTTTGATGATACACGTGCTCCGGCGGACAAACATACCGTCTGGGCGTATTGTCATGTTCCGCATGGCTCGCATGTTGATATGACTGAGCGCATTGAAGCTCAAATCGAACGCTTCGCTCCTGGCTTCCGTGATCGTATCCTGAGTCGCCATACAGCCAATGCAATAGAGGTTGAGCGCTACAATCCCAATTATGTTGGGGGTGATATCAATGGAGGAGTACAGGATTTCCGGCAACTCTTTACACGCCCTACACTCCAACCCGTACCTTATGCCACATCTGACAAACATCTCTATCTCTGTTCTTCCTCTACACCTCCGGGTGGAGGTGTCCATGGCCTGTGCGGTTATTTCGCGGCGCGCGCAGCTTTACAGCACCTGGAAGCAATGTAGTACATTTTTCAGGTGATGCGCGCTTGTGGCCTTTGTCGAATCGTGCCATACAGGTTGCCGCCACAAAGAAAGCGGCGATATGTTTGAGAATGGAAGCAAAACTTATCTTGTTCGAAGAATGATGAGATGAATCAAAAAGGAATGCTTGTGGTGTCGTCGCTCTTGGATTTCTCAGGCACAGAGAAACCTCACCAGATCCAGGAAAACCTCATGGCGTACATGCGTCTGTTTGCTGGACTGTCCGGTACAATGCTCTATGACGCGGAGTCGTTCTGGTTCGTGAGCAACACGCCTGCCCTCGGCAACATCATCCTGCGAACACGTTTCGACGCTGCTCGCACAGAGGAGCAGATAGATACGATGCTCGAACAAGTTGGCCGCTATAGTGATCAGATTGATTGGTTCGTCTTTCCGGATGACCAACCTGCCAACCTGGGAAAGCATTTGGAAGCACTTGGGATGCCGGGCGGTCCAGGCGGGAACTGGTTGTGGGCCGATCTGACCTCCCTGAGTGCTGATCCCAACTTGCCGAACCATTTTCGGGTCGAACAAGTCCTCAACGATCAGATGCTGGCGCGGTGGGTCCACATCTCGAAGGCTGGTTTTGGCTCAGAATTGGCACTGTTCTATGATGCCTATGCACGACACGGGTATGGGCCAGATGCCTTTTCGCGGCACTACATCGGGTATCTGGATACCACGCCAGTAACTTCTGGCACACTGTTGGATGCGGGAGGGTGTGCGACGATCTACGATGTCTCGACACCACCAGCTTTCCGCCGTCAGGGGTTTGGGAGAGCGCTTACACATGTAGTGTCGTTGGGCCAACAACACCTATGGAAAGCAGCATCGCGGCTCCCAGAAGCGCCACCCGGTCATCAGCTCTTCGCCAGAGAATAAAGCAAACAGCCAAATGCAACTTAGCCGTATCAATATAAGCGAAGAAGCAGTTGATACAGCTCTGTTGTTTCCGGGGAAGTTCCCCACCCTTTGTGTCTTTGGAGGTATCTTGACTGGTCTCATAGTATTCCTTGCGATTCTGATCATCCGATCTGATTATCCAAAATCCATTTGAGCTGCTTCACAAAAAAACGAGATGGCGTCTTGCGAAGCACGGTGTTGCGAACGCGAACGCCCCAGGGATGTTTCCATTGAGCGATCCGTCCCTGCTGCCAGGATCGTTGGACCATGGCATTTGCTCGTGTGATACGTCGCGCTTCATAGCATTGCAAGGCAGGGACAATGCTGGATGAACTTTTCAGACTTTCAGCCAGAAGAAAGGCATCTTCAATCGCTTGACATGCTCCTTGACCCAGATTAGGGGTCATAGGGTGTGCCGCGTCCCCCACCAGCGTGACCCGCCCCTGGCTCCAGGAGGAGAGCGGTGGACGATCATAGATATCTGTGCGCAAAATTGCCGAGGCATCCGTTGCCTCAACCACCGCCCATGCTGGCTCATGGCAAGACGAGACCAGATGTAATACCCTCTGTTTCTCCATCGTCTCCTCCTCACGCTCTCCTTCTGGCACATTCGCGACCGCAAACCAGCAGACACGTCCCTGAGAGAGCGGAATGAGCCCAAAACGTTTTCCCGCTCCCCATGTCTCAAATGTGGTCTGTGCCTCACGCTGGTCCAGGGGAAAACCGGTCACGCCTCGCCACGCCGTATAGCCAGCATAACGCGGCGAGGCATAACCAACCAGTTGGGAACGGATGACCGAATGTAAGCCATCAGCCCCAATTAGGAGATCTCCTTGTACTTCTTCTCCAGAAGCAAACCGGACGCGTACTCCCTGCTCGTCTTGCTCGAAGCCGATGCCTTGCATATTCGTGCGGAGACTTCCTTTCCCAAGAGCTTGCACGAGGGCGGCTTGTAGCTCGGCTCGATGAACCGCAACCATACTTGTGCCAAAGCGCTGCATGGTCTCCTGCATCGGCAAATCCACGAGCACATTCCCTCGCCAGGAGCGAAGATGACTAGAACGAAGAGGGGCGGCAATGGCGTGCAATACATCGGCGAGTCCGATCTTGTGTAGTGCATTGACGGCATTGCCCGCCAAAATCAGGCCCGAGCCCACTTCGCGAAACTGTTGGGTGCGTTCAAACACAAGTGTTTTGATCCCATGCCGCTGGAAAGCCAGCGCAGTGGCAAGTCCTCCAATGCCTCCTCCAACAATGAGAGCGGTCATGGTAGATGGAGAGAACTCTTGAGGGCGTTCCATACCCCACTCCTTTCTTTTTGGGTATTTTCCAGCGATCTTTACCTCTTATTCCACTGATCTTTTTGGTTTGTCTCGGTTCGCTGTTGTCAGCGATTTTCCTCTCTCAGCAATAATGGAACCAGATAACCAGCTTGGGGAGTGCCTTGAGCGTACAGAGTACAAGCGCTAAGTGCAGTCGCATATGATGTTCATGGACGAATGCTGGACTGCGGGCGCGGCTTGCGTAAGCTGGCACGCAGCGCAATTATGGCACAAACGATGGAAATGAGAGCCGGCAGCCAGATCGCCGACGACCGCCATGCGTACTCAAAAGGCGTGAGAAGGAGGACACTCACGATGAGCAAGAAGATACTAAAGAGCATCTTCCCAATACGTTTTGATCCCCGCAGGAAGAAGCGTGTGCCGACAAAGAGCCAGAGCGAGAATAGTAAGAGGTAGACAACGAAATTATTGTTATACTGTGGATCGTATTGCAACATATCATAGTTCTGGTAGTGAACATCTGCCAGAGAAGAGACATGTGTAAATGGACCATACTCACAAAGCAGGAAATTGATGGAGGCAATCACGCTGAGGATGAAGCCGCCAAGCAGGTCCAGTCGCGCCCCTCTTCGCTTACGCAGTAGCAAGAGCAAGCCGATTACAACTGCCCCAACAGCACCGATAACGGTCCAATAGGCAGGGAGAAAATCCCACTGTACTGGCGTGCTTGAAATCAGAAATGGAGATGCGAGCCAGGCCGTATGCGCATGGTCACTGAGGTTATAATTTCTTACATTCGACCAAGTAATCAAAGGGAGGAGGCAGCCAAAGATGAAGCTGAGAACAATAAAGCCAAGCCAATAGCGGTTCGTTCCCTGACTCAGGTAACTGCCGATGTGGTCCCAAAGATCGCTGCTTGCTGTCTCGTCAGTCGTGGCAGCGGGCGTTTGCTGCGGAGGCGTGGACGTGTTGCGAGGTGCGGGTGTAGGTGGGACGATAACGGTCGCGGGTAGGGATACTTGGTTGGAAAATTGTTCCAGGCGCGTTTTGACCTCGGCGGCGCTGGTGGGGCGAGCCTGTTCGTTCATTTCGAGCATCTGGGCGATGAGCTTGACAAGCGGTTCGGGCAGGGTAGGATCGACCAGATGCAGAGAGGGGAACTGGAAAGGTCGGCTGGCAGGATTGAACCCGGAGAACATCTGGTGCAGGGTGGCACCCAGGCTGTAGATATCGGAACGAGGACCAGTCTGCGATTGTCCATACTGCTCCGGGGGCGCGTAGCCAACCGAGTAGTAGTAGGCAGTATCTCTGGTCTGCTCATGCTTGAAGTGACGGGCAATACCAAAGTCAATCAGGCAGATACGCCCTCTAGGGGTCAGCATGATGTTCAGCGGCTTGAGATCACGGAAGATAATCTGAGGAGTATGGGTATGCAGATACTCCAGTACATCACAGAGTTCAAGACCGATATGGAGAACCTCTTTGAGGGGCAGTTTGTGCCCAGATGCAGTGTCTAAAGCCGCCTGCAAATTCTGGCCCTCGATAAAACTCATCACCAGGTACCAGCGGTCATGCTCAGAAAAGTGCTCATAGATCTCGGGAAGGTTCTGATGGTGCAGGCTGGCGAGCAAGTGGGCTTCGTGGCGAAATTGCTCAATGGCGAGCGGAACCTCCTGAGGTACCAGACGACTCATACTCATCTCTTTGACAGCGACCAGGCGGTCTCCCAGTTGCGTATCCTGAGCAACGTAGACGGCCCCCATGCCTCCTTGTCCAACCGCCTGCAACAGGCGATAGCGTCCATGCAGCATCTGCCCAATCGGGATGCGCCCCGTCCCGGTGATAGGCGGCTGCGGGGAGGTTGATGGCAGGCCCTCGGCAATAGTAACAGTGGGAAATGGCGCATTCGCCTCTATTGAAGCGCCGCAGGAAGGGCAAAACGCGCTCTGCGAAGGAATCTGGGAGCCACAAATGCGACACTGTTGGAGTGCAGTCACGTATCTCTCCTAAAATACAGATATATAATCTTCTACTCCAGAAACTGTGGATGAGCCTGTTTTTTGGACTTCTCTTTTGCCAATAAGAGTTTGGCTTGGTGCCCCAACCTGCAAACGGGCCAACCCTGACGCCGCGTCCTCTCGGCATCCCCTCGGCTTGACCTGACAAGGATACCGAAACGACGCACTCTCTGTCACTCACATGCTAACCTCCTATCCCTACCTCACCATAGGCGGTTAGTGCCGATGCATCATATTCTGATGTATTCGCACTGCATTTTGATGTGCTCGTTGAGCATTATCCGCTGCGTTTTGATGTGCTCGTCGAGCGTTCTCCATCGCGTGCCATCCATGATCAGAAAATCCGCTCCTTGGATGGTAGTGAGAAGAAGCATGCGACGAACCACCAAAGATTGAACGAAGAACTTTTAGGACAAACATTGCAAAGACAAAGGTGATAACGACCGCACAGAGGAATTGATATTCTGGCTGAACGCCAAGGCTGTCCAGGGTTTGCAGTACAAATGACCAGTAGGCAGACCAGTATTGCTGAACGAGTTCCATAGCGGATACCTCCATTTTTGAAGAAGCGGATCTAAACGGGTGTAATAATCAAAGATTTCCGTCATATGTACACCTTCTGCGGTGTATTGAGCGCGCGTGCATAGGCACCGTGCATACCTTCAATACAAACGGGAGATGAAGCGGATCTCTGTTTGTCAGTCTTGCGAGGAAGAACGCGATTTACAGCCTCTAGACAAGTTCTTCCCTGTGAAGCAAAGAACCCTGCTTTGCCACATGCTTGTTCGAGGTATCGATCTTTCTCTCTGCAAGTATATGGGTCAACCATCTCGTGATCGTTACGACAAGCGTTACGACTCCATGAGGAATCGGGAAGGGAGGCATGTCCAGCCATCCATAAGAGGACTTGCTCACCCTTCAGGGAAACGCCCAACATTGAGAAAAAAAAACGCACTCACTTTTGCGCGGAAATACCAGCTCATGAATAATGTTTGGCCGCAGCACAGAAAAGCCTCTCAAGTGGCCTGTGAACAGGATTTCGCTCCAGTTGTGGTGCCGCGTTTCGAAAACGAGGCACCAGAGCCCAGAGATTGCTGGTCAACCGGAGAGGGAAAGAATGATAGGATTTCCTTTCTGGTCCACCCTCGCATCATGATGCGAAAACAAAGAGATCTTGTCTGTTTGGACGCCACGCTGGTGGCTGGCACAGTAGGTATCGCGTTTAAGCATTTATCGAGCGGGTGTGATGTTTTGATTCACGCGGAAGAAATTCATTGGATCATACACGCGCTTAATTCTTTGCAACCGCTCATAATTGTCCCGATAGGATGCTTTCACGCGCTCCTCACCCTCTTCCATCATAAAATTCACATAGGAGCCTCCTGCCGAGTAGGGATGCAGGTCATTCCAGTAGTTCCTGGCCCAGTTGACAATGCGATCCTTCTTGGCGGGATCAGGATCGACCCCCACAATCACCTCAGCCCAGGTGGCATCCCGATAGCTCCACGCCGTCTCTTGTTTGCCCACCCGGTGTGCCGCCCCATTCACCGGATAAAGATGGATCGTCGAGTGCATCGTTGGTAAGTGGGAACTATGTTTCACATGGAGCCGGATCACCTCATCACTCAGTTCATTGAAGAAGTCCGCTTTCCAATACCACTGGAGTCCTGGGACGTACAGAGCATCGAACATGCTCTGAAGCGCTGGATGTGGGATGGGGCCAACCAGGTCCAGGACAGGCGCCAGATATCCGCGTATCGGTTTGAATACCTCCTCGGCTTTCTCCAGGGGCCCGGTGTAGCACCACACCACGCCACACATGCGCCTGTTGTGGAGATGTGCAGGAAACGGTGGGGCAGGAGGCACCACAAGAAACACGAAGAAGCCAGAGAGATCCTCGGGTGCCTGCGGGAGAAGCGCTCGATACCACGCCATGATTTCGGGCGCCTGGTCCAGTTCCCAAAGCATGGGACCAGCATAGTCGATGTTGATTGGGTGAGCCTTGAACAGGAACGAGGTGACGACTCCGAAGTTTCCCCCTCCGCCGCGCAGCGCCCAGAAAAGATCCTCGTTTTGCCGCTCGCTGGCAGTCACAAAACGGCCATCAGCCAGCACGACATCAGCAGCAAGCAGGTTGTCGATGGTCAGGCCGCACTTGCGCGTCAGGTGTCCGATCCCCCCACCGAGGGTCAGCCCGCCGACGCCGGTCGAGGCAATGAAGCCGCTGGGGACTGCCAAGCCAAAAGCATGAGTGGCATGATCTACGTCGCCCCAGGTGCAGCCTCCCCCAACCAGGGCTGTTCCCGCTGTGGGATCGACGCGCGTGTAATGAATGAGCGAGAGATCGATCACCAGCCCATTCTCGCAGATCCCTAACCCGCCGGCATTGTGTCCACCGCTACGGATGGCCACCAGAAGATTGTTCTCTCGGCCAAAGTTGACTGCCGCGATCACGTCGGACACGTCAGCGCAAAGTACAATCAAGATTGGGTGTTTGTCTATCATCGCATTGTAGACTTTGCGTGCCTCATTGTAGCGCACATCTCCTCGTTGAATGAGTTCTCCCCGCAGGCCAGACTTGAAGGCTTCGATCTGTTCTTTCTTGGGAAGCACGCTCGCAGGGCTTCCCTCATTTTGACCGTTGTGCTCTTTCTCTGTCATACGGCAGGTTCCTTTCCTTGAGCCACGTTAACTCTAAAAATGAAACACGCTGGGGATCTCTCAAAAGAGACAACCCCGAATCAGGCTGACAGATGGGCGTTCACTACAAGGCTGAGCAAGTTTTGATGCGACGAGTGAGGATCTGTATGTCCCGGCACTGTCTGATCTGTGTTCCCTGGAAATGAGGTACTCCCTTTTACGTCCCACTGGAAAGGCGGTGCCAAAGCAAGGCGCTATTTGTTGAGCTGCTATCCCTCTATGGCCACTTGAGAGGATTTTCTGTGTTGCAGCCAATAGATTGACTGATAATGGCCAAACATCGGGCCATTTCCAAACATTGTGACAATCCGCGGAACAGAGCAACTTTTCAGGGAAAAAGGAACACATTTTTGGGGAAACTACCATGGATCGGTTCATTCCTTCCAGCAAAACCTGCCATTGCTGCAGGTGGACATGGCAGCAGATGACGCTCAACGATCGGGTGTTTGTCTGTCAAAACCCAACCTGTCCCTATGATCAACTCCCGCAAGATCGTGATCACAATGCGGCGCAGAATGTCTTACAGGAAGCCCTCGCTTGATCGGGCTGAAGGATCAAGTCGTCGACGGTACTGGCTCGGACGAGGTGAGCCATGTCACGTGGCAATCTATCGCCGATACAATCGGCATATGAAACTTAGAGGAGGTTTCTAAGGTCAACCAACCTACCTGACATCGAAAGATGGAACGGGAAAACAGCATGTTGGTAAAGCCATAACTCCTCCAGACGCACAGAAGGAGAGCGGGGAATAACGAGAGAAGGAGATTCGCCTTACCAAATTGATACTGCTGGCGAACCCTCGAAAGCCAAATGACAAAACCAGGCATACAATGTGTCGCCAATGTAGCCGTAAGAAAGATCAATGTTCTTGCTCAAACGCTCTCGTGCAAGCGCGCTGTGGGCGTGATTTATAGCGTGAAGATTGTATCTAATGTTTTGCGCCATTTATCCCTTTGTCAGAAAGGTTGAGGCTTGTGAGCATTCATAGAACCCTTCTCTGGATCAGTTGACGACGAGTTGAAATGCTCTCTGCCCAGCCGATCTTCTTCACACGAGAGCGATTCTCCCCTGATTTCTCCCTCTGATACCTGCCGTGTCATCGAGAAGATCCAGAGAGAAAGGAAGGTGGGCTGCATGGTCTCCTGCACAATGGCAAGCAATTGTTCGTGCATATGCGAGAGGTCCACCTCGTTACGCAAGGATGTGCTGAAGGCCGCCAGAGCCTTTTCAGCATCATACTTCTGGCGATAGAAATGGCGGTCAATCAGCGTCTGAATGCGCATGAGTACCGGCCGAAACAGTGTGACAATCGTCAGCGTGGAGATAACCAGCACCGCTGGCTGTCCTACCGCTAGTCCATTGATCGCTCCAGCCAGAGTTGAGAGAGCAATGACCAGGCATGCGTAGAGGGTCCCCAAAATACCTGTCAACACGCCATACACCAGCGTCTTATTGATGAGGGCATCAATATCCCACAGCCGGTGGCGCAGAATAGCAACGCTAAAGGTGACCACTACGATACTGAGCTGGAAGAAGTCATCAGGATAAGCCAGGAGAATGTAGAGCGAGTCCGACTGACGCAGTGCTGGGATTAGTCCATAGGGCAGCCAGAACAGTTGGTTGATACCAATGAGAAGGATGAAGCCGTAGACGACCCACTTGGTCTGCTGACGTTGCACTGGTGTGGAGACCCATCTATAACGATAGATCTGGCTAGCGCCAAGACACAGAAGCAAACCCAAGAATAGGACTGCTCCGACCTCCTGGGGGAGAAAAGCATCGACAGGGGAAAAGAGCACCAGCGTCAGACTAGGTATCCACAACCATCTTGGCACGAAGCGTCCACTGGGAAAGAGTACTAAGAGCAGCAGGATGCTGAGATCACTGGCTGCGCTAAGAATCCCGGCAGGTTCCTGCAAGATCCCTGTGTGCGACGGCAGGATGCGCAAGACTGGTGTAAGGGCCATTGGCGCGAGGATAAACATCAGTGCGACGAGCAATGCCATCCAATCGTTGGAGCGATGCCAGAGCAACACAGCCGCAGCTCCTTCAGCCAGTAACAAAGACAGGCAGGAAAGCGCAACAGCGGCAAGTGCCAGGGCATGTGGGGTAATGCCAAGCCTCGCTAAAGGCGCAACGTGCGCTGACCCGATAAGGCAATGATTCACCTTGAAATTTATCCTTGGGTCAGCGCAGGGAACTGCAAGAGAAGTGAGGCTGTCTGAGAGTGCCAGGGCAAACAGCCCTACGGTGGCAGCCATCATCGTAAAGACCAGGATACGGGCGACCACAAGTGGCCATCCGTGTAGGCGAGTCTCGCTATTGACGACGCTCGTTTTCATTTCTGTCACTCTCTTCTTATGTCTGGTATCGATCGCCTCGACCCTTCTTTACAAAGAAGCTCATAATGAGGAGTATATTGGAGAACCGTCTCAAAAACGTTACGAGACGCGTACAATTAAGTCTTTCTACAGGCGAAAAGGTGTCAAGGTAAAACTTTCTGGCATAGAGAACAGATGGCTCAAAACTTTACTACAATCTTCAAGTAGCCTGACGCCAGAAGCGGCTTCACACGAATGAGCTAGCGATGTTTTGCAGCGTGTTTTTGGCAGCGATTCAAATTTGTGATCCATATCGCGGCAGTACGTCATTTCTTTGCCCGCCTGAAACGTTCAGCGCTTCTGTCTCAGATGTTCATAGCCAGGATATGCCGCACAAGCCATCACATGCTTCACAAGTTCGATACTATCTGGCTCTCTAAGAGGAACTCGGTCCTTCCCTCAAAACGGCTGTGAAGCAATTTGTGACAATACATCCGTAAGCCGAGACGTCAGGTCCATCTGGACGAGAGGTGGAGCGGCCTACGAGCGCGTTTGCTTTTGATCCACGTCCTCTGCAACCACGAAACTTCCAGCAACGTCGGCCTTTTTCCAGAGTGGGAGTGTAGCGCTAAAGCTAAGTAGGAGTGCCACCAGCAATGACCATAAGGCTCCCATGACATCAGGTTTGGTGGTCATCAAGAAAAGAATCCAGAAGGCTAACACTGTTCCGACAATGTTCCATGAACCTAGAATGGGATCCTTGATTCGTTGGCACAATTCAGGAGAAATGGTGGAAGATTGAGCCTCCATGGCCAATTGGTGAATAAGTGTAGTCCGCGGGCTATCGATGATCATACCAAAAATTGGGAGAAGCAGCGTGGAGGCGAAGGCAAACAAGACCCAGGCTTGCGTAAATAACCCAGCGGTTACTGCCATGTAGATACCCCGTCAGGATCAAAAGAAGAGAAACGGGATGCAACAGGCCATTAATGGCCCCAAATTGACCAATGGCTTTAATCTGTTCAACGTTTTGGGCACACCGTCTGGAAACATAGGCAATGAGTTCTATACCCAGGGCGATAAAAAGCATGGTTACCCCAACAATGTGAACGAACAAGGCTATATTATAGAACATAATCAATGATCCTCCTTGAATAAATTAGCTGGAAGAGACCTTGCGAGTCTTGTCATGTATCACTCTATCGAATGACCTCCCTCCCAGGCAAAAGAACATTCCAGTACTACCCGGTACATTAAGAATGATGGAGGTGATCAAGCTCAAAGGAGTACCTGATCTATGCCAGAATGTCAGCGTACCCATGGTCAGAAGGACTAGCGTCACCACCACCTGAATACAAAGTGAGATAATGACAAAGTCGGAAAGCTCAAGGCAAAGCACATGCATCGCCAGCACCTTCGTGGGAGGTGCCTTCGGCGTGAAGAGGGAGCAGTTAGCTGGGCCGTCACAGACGCACTGTAACATCTGATAATCGGGGGGAAGGCAGGCAAGCATTGCCGCAGTGAGCAGCAGCCAAAGGCCTCGGGACCAAACCAGCACTTTTTCGTGCAGGTACATCTGCGATCCATTGCCTCCATCAGAATATTGCAATAGGGTATGTGTCGAGCTTCGCTGGCCGTTCATAGGCACTCCTGGTTGCTCCCTTCATGAGAATGATCCAGATCCAACTTTCCTGTCCAGGATCTTACCATGAGCTCGTCACGGAAGTGTTACGAACGTCATTTGTTCCAAATAGCCAGAATATCGTGCGAGATTACCTATATTCAGGCAATACTGGCGAAGAATATCACAGCAGCACCTTTAGTCTAAAAAGACGTTTGAGAGGAGGAAGTATCAGGAGATGTGATCTCAAAGATGAGAAATGAACGGAAGGGCTGAAGCTATGGTGAATATTTCTTTTTGCATCCGCCCCTTTATCTGGTATATGCCTTCTGGGAAATGGGCGCATTGTCGATATCCTTAATGGGAATGGACACTCTCTTCTGACTTTGTTGGCAAGAGCAAGGTAGCTTACTCTTTCTCAATGTTTACAAGCAATATGCATAATATATTTACTTCTTCGCACGCTCCTGAAACCTCCCAACTATGACCCGACAAAGTAAAGGATGTTGAGCCAGACGATGAGAGAGAAGACATCGTCGCATGGGCCTGGACATGGATACCGTTAGCCACTACAGCCCCTCGACAAGCTGGCTCATCACCGAAGATGCTTCGACGCTTTGTGGAATAGATGACAGTGAACCAGAAACCGTATCGGTGATCCCTATGACAATAGCTCCGCGGCAAATGCAGAAGGCACCGTCGCCGATTGACTACTTCCCGGACTCTGGATGGAGACATCCCCAAAGGGTCCTGCTGCTGGATTGGTACTCTGCAAGCCATAAGCGCGGGCATGCAGGTTTGCCGTCTTGACGATGGCCTGTCGGCACTGTGAGTCCCTTCTGTCGCAATGACGGTCAAAGGGAAGATGCCACTTGTGCTGTAGATATGGTTCCCGCTCACCATTAAGGTGCCATTTGGTCTGCTGGTGGTCTTTGACCAGGGGAATTCGGGTACCACTTTTTGCACAGGTCGTGTGCAGCAATCCGCAGTGCTTTTTGCTTGTGCTGATGAGCTGTCACAGAAGCGTTTTGCCCTGGTGAATGAGCCTGGCTCGTTCTATTTCGGCTTTCTCAAAGGAGCCAACCCAGGTGAGCATAGATCTCACAACAGCTGAACGAGGATACAACGGATGGCATTGGAATCAAGCCACCATAACACAAGCATACTCGGATAGTTCTTGGTTCGAACCGGGCGGATTTGTGGTTGAGGTGCTTTCCCAGCCTGGGAATGAAAATGGAAACTCGAAGTTATCGCTGTTCAACAAGAGCAGCTACTTCATCCTGAAGTGGTGTATGGTCACGCTGATCATACGCTGTTCGGGCCAGCGCTACCTCGTGCATGTGCCCGTATGCCCAGTTGCCTAATACCTTCATTGGTTCGACAAGCGTTTGTCCCAACGGAGTGAGAGAATACTCGACAATTGGAGGTACAACAGGATAGACAACGCGCTGCACCAAGCCATTCCGTTCCATCGCGCGCAATGACTGCGCCAGCATTTTCCTTGATATGCCCCCGATTCGCTTGAGCAATTGCCCAAACCGCATCGTCCCATCTTCCAATGCATAGATCACCAACGGTGTCCATTGATCTGCGATCAATCGTAGCACCTGCCGCGACATGCAATTCTCCTGGAAAATATCGGGACCGTTTTGTTGCTTAGTTTCCATATGGTAACTGTATCACTTTTTGGTTACATCTTACAAGATACAAGCTTTTTGGGTAGAGTTGTCACAAGTGATATTACGTTTCGGTTGGATGAGAGCAGGTGACGTGAATGGCCTGGTCATCCACATCAGCCACTCACATCTCGCTATCCTTATTGAAAGAGAAGGTTTTCTTATGTCTAGCTTGGAAAGTGCGCAGATTCGCTCCTACCTGTAGGCTCGTCAGGGCGCACCACAGATGTCATTAGCGGAGCAGCGCGTCGACTATGAATTATTAATTGAAAATTACGTCGAACATCCAGTTCCATTGCCTGAAGGGACACGCGTCGAAGCGGTTGATGTGGATGGACTATCCGCAGAATGGATACATCCTTCTGATGCTGACGCAGAACGTGTGGTGCTTTTTCTGCATGGCGGAGGCTATATTCTTGGTTCGCTCAAGTCGCATCGTGATCTGGTTGCACGTCTGGCAAATGCGTCTGGTATTCGGAGTCTGCTGTTTGAGTATCGTCTCGCGCCTGAACACGTTTTTCCTGCCGCCTTAGACGATGCCCTGACTGCCTATCACTGGTTACTTGCCAATGGAACAAAACCAGAGCATATCGTGCTTGCAGGTGACTCTGCAGGTGGTGGCCTGCTTCTCGCCTTATTGCAAACCTTGCGAGAGAAGAAGAGAGCTATGCCAGCTGCAGCTGTACTTCTTTCGCCCTGGACAGATCTGGTCGGCACAGTTGAGAGCCGGGGAACGCGTGAAGCTGCTGATCCCATCTTTTCTGCGCAGACCATGCACTTTCTGGCGAGCTTCTATCCGGGTCCTGAAGATACACACAATCCGCTCATTTCTCCAATATACGCAGACCTGCACAACTTCCCACCCCTGCGTATTGATGTTGGTCATGATGAAGTCCTGTTGGATGACTCCCTCAAGATCGCCGAACATGCCAGAGCTGTACACGTGCCGGTCGAGCTGGCTGTATGGGATGACATGTGGCATGTCTTTCAGCAATACGCCTCCGTCTTGCCGGAAGGACAGCAATCACTTGAGCAGATAGGCAGGTTTATCCGCCGCCACACCCAATTGTCAGAGCGCCTCACACAAGATAAATAGAGAGAGAAGGAAGAACATCATGCCAAAAGCAGTTAGATTTCATCAGTATGGCGATATCGACGTATTGCAGGTCGTAGATGTCGAGCGACCTGTGCCAGGTCCAGGTCAGGTCCTTGTCAACGTCAAGGCTGCCGGCATCAATCCCGGCGAGGCATCCACCCGCAAAGGCCTGCTTCATCAGCGCTGGCCTGCGACCTTTCCCTCTGGACAGGGCAGTGACCTGGCTGGTATCGTTGTCGCTATTGGCGAAAGGGTGCAAGCATTTACCGTAGGCGATGAAGTGATTGGCTTCACACACAATAGAGGCAGCCACGCAGAGTTTGTCGTTGTTGAGGCCAGTGACCTGATCCATCGTCCCCTCATATCTCCTGGGAGGTAGCTGGCTCACTGTTTGTCGCCGGGACAACAGCCTACGCGGCCTGTCGTGCTGTCTCGCTTCAACAGGGCAGCACCCTCGCCGTCTCAGGGGCCGCTGGCGGTGTCGGCTCGATCGTGGTCCAATTAGCAGCACGAGCGGGCGCAAAGGTGATCGGCCTAGCTAGTCCGGCTCATCATCAGTGGCTCAGCGACCACCATGCCATCCCAGTCGCCTACGGAGAGGGCATCGAGGAGCGCCTTCGAGCTGCCTCTGATAATCACCTCGATGCCTTTATTGATACCTTCGGTGCCAATTATGTCGAACTCGCTCTGAGTCTTGGTGTCCAACCAGAACGCATTGATACCATCATCAATTTTGCTGCAGCCGAGAAGTATGGCGTCAAGACTGAGGGTAACACTGAAGGAGCCAGCGCTACGGTACTGGCTAATCTTGCCCAACGTATCGAAAGGCGAGAACTGGAAATTCCGATTGCCCGCTCCTATCCCCTCGCCAACGTTCGCGAGGCGTATCGCGAGTTAGAGCAGCGTCATGTTCTCGGCAAAATTGTGCTCGTTCCCTGAGGGAAGAGTATACCTGTCACCAGGGGCAGGGTAATGAGCGAAGGTAGTGAGAGGGGAGCTCTCAGAAGATGCTTCCCCTTGCCTGTAGGGCATTCAAACTGTCTTGTGACAACTCGATGAAAAACGAAAACAAGCATATCGATTCTTGAGCACGAGACTTCACTCATTCCAATCACCAGTGTGTTCCCCTTGTTTTCTGCAATACATCGTCCTAGACAGCACTTCAGTCGTTCCACATAAACGAGTCAATCCGTGGTCTCTTACCGCGTAAATTCAGCAGCATGCAGCTTCACGAAATCGTGCGCACTTGTCGGCAGTTGGCCTGTAAGCTTGAAAACGTCATCTGTCATACGGTCGTAGCGCCCCTGTGCATGGAGGTCGGCCATCACCCCAAGATGGTTGACAAGATGCCGAGGGACCCCTGCCTCCCGAAGGCTATCGGTCCACTGAGGAAGTGGTACATCGCGATAGCGGATCGTTCGGCCGAGTGCCTCGGAAAAAACACGCGCATAGTAGTCTAGATCGCCCACCTCATAGCCGGTCAGATTATACACATAGCCGATGTGCGGGAACGGATCGTCCAGGATGGCTGAGACAGCGCGCGCCACATCGACCGCTGAGATCGGCGAGGTTTTGCCGCCACCCAGTGGTAGAGCTAACTCGTCGGTTTCCCGGACGGAAGCCGCAGCCAGAAGCAGAAAGAAACTTTCGAGGAAGACTGTCGGTCGGACCGTGACGACTGGCAGTCCCGACCAGGACAGGGCCTGCTCTGCCAGCCAGTGCATCTTTTGCTGTGCGCTATCTGTAGTCTCAGTAATGCTCATCTGTGAGACCGTCATCTGCGACATGTTCACGAACACCTCGACGCCCTGGTGGCGCGCTACTGCGGCGGTATTCATCGTGGCTTGCAGATACTCCGCAGAGACAGACATTCCAAAATAGATGCGCGTGCATCCCTCAATCGCTCGGTGCATCGAGGCGAGATCTGTCAGATCTCCCCGAACCACCTCAGCACCGAGCTGGCGCAACGATTCCGCGCGCTCGTCCTCCCGCCGAACCAGGGCGCGGACCTTGTGCCCTCGGGCGAGGAGGAGTGTAGTGAGAGTGCGACCGATTGCGCCAACCTCGCCTGCAGCTCCGGTCACAAGGATTGGGCTGTCATGTGTCAATTTCATAGTTCTCTTTCTTCCTTTGTTATTGTTTTTCAACAGGTAGGAGGAGTCTGGAAGTTGGTGTGTGCTCGAATCTGCTTGTCAGCGGACAGGGCACCTCATGATGGAGACTCAGCATGTGGTCAGGTATCTGATGCATCCCCGCCTACGACTTTATCCAGCGTGGCAGAGGCTGGCTTGGACGAGCGGTGGGATTATAAAACCGTTATGGTTCTCTCCTCGTTGGCAGCTGTGTGCTCGGCCTCGGCCTTCGAGTGAGCGGAGCGTTCATGGATGGGCGACGCTGGCGTCCGATCAATCAACAGGCTAAGCAGCTCGGGGCGACTGTAGTGGCCACGCGCGTCCATGAGTCTCTTGCGGGAGTCGATGAGAGCGAAGTCAAGATCGGCAATCACTTCTCCTTCACCAGTTTTCAGTGGCTCACTAATGATCTGGCCTTCCGGGTTCACAATGGCAGTGAAGCAGCCACCGGAAATTGGCTCGATTGCACACCCCGTATCCTTCATGATTTGGGCCTGCTGATCAGCATCGAGCCACGCCGTTGCGTTGACAACAAAGCAAGCAGATTCGAGAGCGTGCTGGCGGATACTTACTTCCATCTTTTCCGCGAACCGCTGACCGGCAAACGATCCGGGATACATCGCCGAGTGGATCTCCTCGCCATCGGCAATGAGCGCATAACGCGCGAGCGGTTGGAAGTGCTCCCAGCAGGCGAACGCCCAACGGCGCTCTGGGCGGCACGTAGACCCGAGCCGTCGCCCTGACCCCAGATCATCCGCTCCTGATAGGTTGGCGTGACCTTACGGCGGCGCTGGATCAACGTCCCGTCTGCGTCAAAGAGCAACTGCGTATTGTAGATTGAGCGACCATCGCGCTCATTGACGCCAATCGAGACGACCATGTGCGCCTCCTTTGCAGCCTCACTAATTGCATGGGTTTCGGCAGACGGGACGGTGACTGACTCTTCGAGCAGACGTTGATGCTCCTTCCCTAACAACATGTCATACGGGGTTTGCACAAAAGAGAAATAGGGGTAGTAGGGAATGACGGTCTCGGGGAAGGTTGCGAACTGGACGCCCCGCTTACCCAACTCACGGATCTTCTTCACGACTTTCTCAACCGTTCCCTGTCGGCTGTACAGCACAGGGCTGATCTGCACGGCGGCGGCTTTCACAATGGTGCTCATGGTATATGTTCCTTTCAGGTTGAAATGATGGTTTTGTAATATTTTGCGTTGTATATACAACATAAAAGGCCGTTTCTTTAAAGGGGGACGTAACGGGCTTGCATACTAATTATTGTATATACAACATTGGATATACGGTAATTACCTGCCTGATACGTTGGTTGGCTTACACTACTCTACGAGTTCGTCAAACGAGATACTGTTGGCCACATCAACAATGGCAGTCGCACCTTCCTCGCCGAGTAACTGTTTAGCTTTCTCCTGCACTGCTCGCCACGCAGGTGCTGCCGAAACCAGTAATTCTCTGCCAGCCTGCGAGAGGACCAGTGGACGGCTTCGACCGCCCTCTTCAGGAGCCATTTCTTCAACCCACCCCTCAGCTAGAAGATGCGCAAGATTGCGTGTCAGTGTCGAGCGCTCCTGGTAGTTGGCGCGTCCAATCTCAGCGCGACTTGCTCCTCCAAGCTTTGCAATGACCACAAGTAATGAGAACTGGGGAGCATTGACGCTATAAGGCCGAAGGGCCTGATCATACATGTTGGTAATGATGCGTGATATGCGGCGCGTGCGAGTGAGCAGGCAATCGCGTATGATCTCGCCAACCACACCGGCCTCGGCTGTCTTCGTCTCTGTGCTCATTATCCTGATCCCTACTATAGTGTATATACAACATCCGTCCTGATCCCTACTATAGTGTATATACAACATCCTGTCAAGACCTGGCACTGAGGAGCATTCCTGGGTTTTGTTGCGAAAAAGGGCAGCTTTGGAGAAATCTGAATGGCAACCAGAGAAGACGCACTCAGGGGAAGCGGGAGGCAGGAACCGGGGCTGGTGACGGCTCCAGAAAATCCCCCAGTTTCAACCATGGGAATCTGTTACACATTTCCATGAAATGCCCTTAGAACAGGAATAAGCCAATGAAGGAAAGCTATAACTTCTTCTCTATTTCTTCATTGAAGGATAAATGCTATGATGACAAAGAACGAATATTTAATCGCGCAGATGAAACTCCAAGAGCTACGTCAACAACGCACGCGGCTCTCGCAAAGCTATGCTGAGTTAGAACAACAAGTAGAGCACACACCAACGAAGTTGCAGCAATTACATACGCTCTTTACAGGTTTGCAGCACATAAAAATGGCTGAAATATCGCTACACCCAGATGTCGCGAACCTGGAACCCCTACTCAACGGCCCGCAACACTCGGAAGAAACCATCTCTTTCTGGCACAAGCATTTGACAAAAGAGTTACCTCAAGGGCGTCTCCGTTCGGAACTGATCTATATTTTCGGAGCTTTACTCGAAGAATGGGTTCAGGAAAAGAGCCAGGAAAGGACTCCTGATCCTGCTGGAGTTCAAACATGTGCACAATTCTTAGAGTTAGCTTGTGAGTCAGCACGACCTGCCCCCAATCTCGCGCTACTGAAAGAACTCTTTGCAGAACGCAATGACACTGGAAGAGACATCGCGAGATGGTTTCAACAGTTTGGTGGGACACTCTTCCAAGAACGTATTACCACCTCAGAGGTATGCAGCGTCCTCGAACACCTGAGTAACAGCCCAATGCACACAGCCACCACTCGTAAGCATGCAAAAGATTTTTTGCGAGATAAAGTGATGTGCAAAGAGATGGCTGAAGCGCTTTCTCTCCTCCTTGCTCGCTTTGATGAGTGGGACTGGCCGAAAGAGGGTGTCAGTGCCTTCCCACTCTGGACAATGAATAAGTGGCGCCTATTTATTACTTATGATCTCTTTACAATGTGCTTTCTGGAAGTGCTAGGATCACGTCTGCACAATGCTTTTCAGCAGTTTTTGGCAACTGAGCAGTTAGAAAGAGAGAAACAGCTCAGTGAATTGCTAAAAGCACCTCCTCATGAGAATGAGGACGTTCTCTTCCAACAGGCAATGCATCACTATCGACTCGCCAATAGCGACATCTGGGCCAATTCCCGTCCACTGCCAGAGACGCCACAAACATTGAAAAATCTGCAATCATTCTTTCAAATTGGCCACTATTACTCTATTGCCAAACAACGCCAACACCTCCGTAAGAACTTGCAAGAGGCCAGCACGACGCTTGATAGCTACGGAGACCATCAAGAGATTGATGGAATAGGAACAGCTCTGCAATACATCAATGCCGAAATCCAGTTGGCTCAGGCCGCTTTTCCACAAGCCCCCCTCTATGTGCTCAAACTTGATATAAAAGATTTCTACCCTACTCTCTCCCATGACCTTCTCCTCTCCATCCTTGAACTATACGGCTTCTCGCCACGCCAGCTTGCTTTTTTTCGTAAATTCTTACAGGTTCGTGTCCGTAAAGGAGAAGGTCAGGAGCGTTTTCAACAAGGGGTACCTCTTCACCACCGCTTTTCGAATGTCTTGGGAGAGATGGTATTGCATCTGCTGGATCAGCATATTGTACGCAACGCGCGAGTACAGATCATTCGTCTAGTTGATGACATCTGTATCCTGACACCAGAGGGCGAAGAAATAACCAAAGCCTGGCAAGCAGCACAAGAATTTTGCCGGGAGACCGGTCTCGCTCTCAATTCCGAAAAATGTGGTGCTGTCTGTATTGGTGGCAATTTACCTGCCCAACTCCCTCAATCATCCCCCAGATGGTTGCAAGTAAAATTAAACCAGGATGGGACATGGGAGGTTGATATGGAGGCATTTGCCTCCTATCTGGAAAAGGCGCGGCAGCAAGTCTTACATTACTCATCGCTGCTCACACAAATTGAGGTCTACAATCTTCATGTGAAACACCTCATTCGCGCAACGGCAATGGAATCGGATCTAGGTGAGGCTCATCGCCTAAGCACTATAGGTGCAGCCGCTCACTTCCATAAAGCGTTCTTTCAAGAACATCAAGGCATGATCGAGGCACTGCGGCAGGCAATCCAGGAGCGTTTCCTCCATCAAGATTCGATGCTCAGGCTTCCTGAGGACTGGTTTTACTGGCCCATCACCGCTGGTGGTTGTGGCATGACTCACGCTATGATTATGGCCTCTGGTTACGCAGAGAGCCATTCCACCATAGAGCAGAGGACACCACCTTCGAAGCGCCCTGCCAATTGGCAACAAGAGTATAATGACTGGCTCCACTTCTATACCTCTTTTATCAAACAGATTCACTTGAAGGAACCAGTGGCAACCAAAGGGATGGAGATTCTGGTGAATGATTTCATCCATCGCAGCAATGAGATGGGAAATAGCGAGCAGAAAACACTGGGAACGTATTGGCGCTGGATACTCTATATCTATGGTCCACAAATACTCGATCATCTGGGTACGTTCCGCTTCCTGAGCACAGAATTGGTTCCACTTCAGATTATTCTTCAACACTATCAGTATGATCTCAAATCTGAGAGCAACGATTCTCTCGACAATCTAGGAGACCTGGAAGAACATCCCTTCTAAGGCTCCATTTTAGATGGAGTTCATGCAATCAAACTGCGGAGTTGTCTTCTCAATCTCTACTATTGAGAACTTCTTACCCGAAAAAAAGCTCCGCAAGACGGAGCATAAGTGTTTTGCGAGGGAGACAAAGATGGGTAGTGCCATCACCCTCGCAAAATCTGTGTGCCTGACGCCTTTCCAACGATGAACGAGTGCCTAAAGAGGTTGCAACTGTGGTGGAAGATCACCATCTGCGGCGGCTCTCAGGACCACTGCAGATTCGTCAGCATCATACGGGTCTGATCCGCCACCCATCGCCTCTAGAGTACCTGTGAGGCGCTCGAATTTGCCCACTTTCCCATAAAAATTGCGCCACCAATGTTCCTTCAGCTCTATCTCTGATTATTTTTCTGGGATGAGCTTTCTCAGCTCGTTTTGATGAATCAACGCCTCAGAGATCTTCCAGAGCTGCTGGCGAATTGCCACATCGTAGGAAAGCCTGGAAGATTGGGTCTGCTTACAGTTGGAAAAGTACTTCCCACTCACTTTTTCAACTGCAGGTGAGGTTGCCAGATAAAGCGTCGTCTGCGCTCCTCTCTCGACATTTTTCCCGACAACACAGTAAATTGCGCCCCCAATGACATGCGCAATGCCTTTTAGCCCGTCGTTAAAGTTGGAAGCAATCACGCCAGGATGGAGGGCATTAACAGTAATGGTAGTCCCCTCAAGTCGGCTGGCTAGTTCGTACGTAAAGTAGATCTGCGCCAGCTTAGACTGGCCATACGCTTTCCCAAAGCTATATCTCTGTGTCCCTTGAAGATCCGCAAAATCTACTTTCCCTTGGGTATGCGCAAGTGAACTAACATTCACGATGCGCGCTGGTGCGCTGGCCTTCAAGACATCCAGCAGAAGCTGAGTAAGCAGAAAGGGAGCCAGATAATTCGTTGCGAAGGTAAACTCTAGCCCATCAGTAGTAACCTTGCGCTCGCTATGAATTCCTCCAGCATTATTGACCAGCACGTGAAGCTGTGTATAGCGCTGTTTGAACTCATTGGCCACACGGCGTACCTGGGAAAGTTCCGAGAGGTCTGCAACGAGCAGATCCACCTGAGCGTTCCCGCTTGCCTTTTTGATCTCCGCTTGGGCAGCTTCTCCCTTCGAACGATTACGGCACACCATCACCACGGTTGCACCCATTGTGGCCAGTTCTCTCGCCGTTACTTTGCCAATACCTGAACTGCAGCCTGTGACCAGGCACACTTTACCCTGCATAGTAGTCTTCACCATGGTAGTTCGCTCCTAGCTGAAAATATTTGTGGAACTTTCCTGTTGCGACAAAGTGGGGTTTTGGCTGGATAGTCTGGATAGAGTCCAAACACCCCTCCAGAACTCTTCTCCAAAGGTTCTGCAAGATGGTGTGAGAAAAAAAGGTGTTGCCTCACCGTGAGCGGGCATCTAATCGAGGGCTCGTCGTTCCTGATTCTGACGTATTGTGGCTTTCATTATGGCAACTATCGTTTCATTGTTGAGGCTTGCATATCCCTCTTCAAGCAAGTCTGTCCAGGCTTGCTGAAGATCAAGAGCGTAGAAATTACTCAGCCTCATCAGTTGAATGAGTGCATCTGCAATATTGCGTGTAAAACGCACATTTTCTACAGGCAGCGCAAGCTTGCCTTCTATAGTCATCACATCATCTGCCAATCTTCCCACAACAGCAGCCAGATGGGTAACAAGCGGACTCCCGTCCCCACGGTCCGATTACCGCATGAAAACGCTGTGATAACTCCCGGGTATCGCTCATCATCTTTTCGAGTTCCATTGTGTTGTTGCCTTTCTCCATACAAATGTAGACAACCATATCTCACAAACCGTATCTCAAGAGAGTAAAACCAGCACAGAACAGTCGGGGCTCATCGTTGCAGCCCCTTCTATTCTTTCACCATTGACAGAGTGTTGCTCGATGTTTAGAGTGTAAACTATAAAGTATACTTGAAGGTCAAGTCTTTTTTATGGAGATTTCTATGAAAATCAATGAGTTGGCAAAAAAGACCGGCTTGACACCGCCCACTATTCGCTTTTATGAGAAGGAAGGGCTGCTGGATACCCGCCATGTTCAACGTGGAGAAAATAACTACCGCGACTATTGCGAGGAGGCAGTTAATCATCTTCTAATGATCAAGGAGGTTCAGGCAGCAGGTTTCACCTTAGCCGAGTTCAAAAAGCTTGATGATGCTTGTAATGCGGAGGATGAGTTGGTGACCCAAAGGGCCGCGATGTTCCTTCGGCAAAAAATTGCTGAGGTTTCCGAAAAAAGAGCAGAATTGGAGCGCGTCCAAATCTACCTTACTGGCAAATTGGCGGAAGTGCTGCAGGAAGATACGGCGTCTGTTTCATTGCAATAGTCACACCAATGTCCGTGGATTTGACTGGCTCTTTTTTATCTGTGAGAGATATACGCGAGCTTTCTTTTAGAGAGGCAGATCATTCGTGGCGCTCACAGCAAACGACAAGTACTGCTGGATTTTACCTAAGCTAAAAAAACAGGTAGGACTTCACAAACCGATGAAGTCAGGACGTTCCCATGCTCTATACAGGGCCTTTCCTGACCGCTTTCGATGCTATCATTTCAAGAGAGTCATCTGAAAAGAGGAGAAAAGTACCATGTCAAACACAGAAAGCATCCAGACGGGCTTTGCAGAGGTCAACGGCACCACGTTATATTATGAAATTGCCGGTACAGGCCATCCCTTCGTTCTTGTTCATGGCCACCTTTTGGATAGAAGATCATGGGACGAACAATTTGCCGTCTTCGCAGAGCGATATAAAGTCATTCGCTACGATCAGCGGGGTTTTGGCGATTCCGGGCTAATTACGCAAGGAGAATCATATTCTGATCGTCAAGATCTCTATGAATTGATGCAATTCCTAGGCATTGAGAGCGCTTATCTGATGGGAGTGTCTGGAGGAGGCGCGTTGGCGATCGATTTTACGCTTGAACATCCTGAGATGGTCGATGCGTTGATCCCGGTCACCGCAGGCGTCAGCGGATTTCGGCCATCCAAAGAAGTGATGCAAAAGCATCCAGATGTAGTGCGTCTGTATACGAGCCTGAATGAAGCCTTTGAGAAACACGACATCGCACAAGCCGTTGAGGTCTCGTTGGAATTGTGGACGGATGGGCCTGGTCGGCTTCCGATGCAGGCGGCACCCTCCGTGCGTGAGCGAGTACGCGAGATGACGACACGTAACTGGGAGCGCCCAGATGATGAGGCGCAGGCCCAAACACCGCCAACGCCCTTGGAACCACCAGCGGTTGGACGTCTGTCGGAGATTAGCGTGCCGACGCTAGTCATTCTCGGAGAGTGGGACGCACCAAATCCGCTGGAACAACTGGCAGCAGAGATCCCAGGAGCGAAAAAGGTGGTCATGGCTGAGACCGCACATCATCCTTTTCTAGAGAAACCAGCCGAGTTCAACCAGAGCGTGTTAGATTTTCTGGGGCTGCGAAGCGTGTAGCAGACAAAGAGGCAACCCTGTGACATCACGTCCTTTCATTAGTCCTTTCCTCGAAAGACGGCCAACAGAGTCCTTTGCAAAGATATACTGATAAACGCCAATGCATTTCGGTGTTTTCATTCCTTATAGCTCGACCTCTTCATGGGTAGCGAGGTCGAGCCCCTCTTTCTAAAAGAGCTTCCTGCTCTGTTGCTCATAAGCAAGACGCTATCAGCCAAAGCTACTTTCCCCAATGATATCAATAGGAGATGCTACACCTGCTGAGTTGAGGATGACAATGCTTTGAGCATCTTTGGGCCAGGAGACAGCGACGATAAACTGGTACATAGCTCTCACACTAAGACTGACGCCCATCTGTACATCCCAAAGGGTAAGCCAGGAGGAGGTTGCAGAGACGAGATGCTTTCCGTCCGGGGACCAGGCCACATCCGTGATCTTTTCATGTGCCTGCATGGAACTCAGAATCTGTAGCTTGCCATCTCTGAGAGACCAGATCCGCAGATGTCCCTGCGAATCATAACAGGCAAGCATGGTATTATCGGGCGACCAGGCTTTAAGATAATCCGATGAGGTCACAGATCCTGATGTACTTATCAGCGGGCTGCCAGAATCCTGCGCATCCCAGACATACAACTGATTCCCACTAATAGCGGCAATAGACGCTCCATTGGGAGACCAGGTCAGAGAAGTTATCCGATTCTGTATGCCTCGGTAGGAGCGTACTGTTTGGCCATAATTGAGCGAGTCGCGAATAGAGATCATATGCTCAAAGTTCGCCTCACTATTACTCCCTGCACTGGCAAAATATCGGTGATGAGAGGACCAGGCCAGAAGAGAGTTGGTAGATCGATCTTTCAGGTCAGGCACATGGTAAGAGAACATCTGCTTACCCGCCGCCTCAAGATCATAGGCGATGATATCACCAACAATATCCGAGATAAGCAAACATGAACCATCAGGGGAAAGAGCGAAGTCATAGGGCGCATACTGCAACTGATTCTCTATGAGAAGAGTACCGGAGGCTTTGTTCATCGCGAAAATGTCAAATTTGTCATTATACACGATAACCGCTTTTTCCCCGCCAGAGGCAAAGGCCGCGAAACGCACCTGGGTATCTTTAGAGAAAGATTGGGAAGGAGCCGGGGCAGCATCAATTACTGGCTGCGGCCTGCGCGAAAACAATCTTCCGGAAAGAGTGCCACCCAAAACAGCAACAGCCGTCGCTCCGGCGGCAACACCGAGAATCGAACGGCGCGTTAGGCCCTTAGCCGGTTTTGGCTGCGGGTGTCCTGGAGGTGCCTGCACCTGAACCTGCCCCATACCAGGCAGAGGCGATGGACCCACAGGAGAGGTCGCAGGAGGAATAAAGATAGATGGCCTGGATGGCTGGATTGTAGGTTGAAGGCTGGCAATTTCGCGCAATGTATTTTCAACACGTGTGATCGATTCCGGTCGCCTCTCAGGGTGGAGCGAGACCATAGACATAACCAGGTCCTCAAGCTGGGTCGCCCCAGGTAAGGCGGTGAGACGCAAAGGAGAGAAATTGAAGGGATTGTCGGCGGGATCTATGCCGGAGAGAAGATAGTGCAGGAGCGCACCCAGGCTATAAACGTCCGAGCATGGCGAGGTCTGGGCCTTCCCATACTGCTCTGGGGCAGCATAGCCTGGCGAGCCGAAGGGAACGGTATCCCTGATCTGGCCAGGCTTAAAATGCCGTGCGATACCAAAATCGATGAGATAGAGCTTACGCCTTATCGTGAGCATAATATTGGCGGGCTTGAGGTCACGAAAAATAATAGTTGGTTCGCGCGTATGCAAATAGTGGAGAACGTTACAGAGCTGAAGCGCAAGATCGAGCGCCTCAGGTAGCGGCAGAAGCAGTTCCAGGGCAGTGGGTGAACGCGTAGCGCATATTCGTTCAAGATAGGCTTCCAGAGTCTCACCATCAATAAAATCCATGGTGAGATACCAGTGCTCGGGATCAGTGAAATGATCAAAGACGCGAGGAAGACTTGAATGCTTGAGACTGGAGAGGAGCATGACTTCGCGGTTAAAGGCATCCGTTGCTTCAATAATCTGCTGAGAAGAAAGCCCCCGCAGGTTAATTTGTTTCAGGGCCAAAATGGCGTCATGAGAATGAGTATCAGCAACTTTATACACAGCACCAAAGCCGCCAGTTCCAAGCTGGGAGAGCAAGCGATAGCGCCCATGAATTAAGAAGGGCTGCTCATTCTCCATACTCTCAGTCAGAGATTGATCACAGGCAAAGCAAGCAATTTGGTCTACAGCATTGGCAGCTCCGCATTGAAGACAGTAAAGAACATCCGTTTGCATACATATATTCCTATTTCTATTCCTCGCAGCAAATAACCATATCTATATATCTTAAAATAAAATTGATGAAATGTGTGTGGGTCATGTGACCTATTTCGGCTCGCAAATTCAAGCGAATTCTCTCATAGTACAGTTACGCGAGAGTGTAAAAGATTCTGATTCTCTCGCATCTGGCGCGCTCAACCATTTCAGAGGGAGAAGAAGAGGCGCGTGCGTGAGTTTGATGTCAGCGATACAATAAGCAGAGAACATTCCATGTGTACATGATTCTGGTTCGTACGATCGGTAAGGTAGTATTCCATGTCGCCAGAGGCTCTGTGGCACATCCTTTGATCCCGTTCACATGTGGGAGAACGCGGTCTTCTGGCGTTCTAGCCAAAGACGAGGAGGTCCTCCCATCTCATGCCGGCATTTTCTTCTCCTCGTCATAAAAAGAGCGGGCAGCCGCAACAAAGGGAGAGCATAGCTGAAGCGCGTTTTCAGGCTCTCGCCCGTGAGTGCGCTGATGTCTTTTGGCTGCTGACTCCCGAGGGCTCCATGCAGCAAGCAGACCTCAGCTGGTCTACGTTTACCGGGCAAGGGCAACCTGAGTGTCTTGGATATGGCTGGCTTGATGCCTTGCACCCTCTTGATCGACCACAGGTCGAAGCAATGCTTCACCAATTGGTCACCACTGGCTCTCTTCAGGAAATCGAGTGTCACCTTTGTCAGGGTGATGGGAGTTATCGTCTGCTTCGCCTGCGTGCAATTCCGGTTTACGAGCCTGTTGGCACACTGCGCGAAGTGCTCATCTGCGGCACCGACCTTATCCAGCATGAATGGTCTGGACGCATGAGTGACGCGTCCCTCCAGTTAGCATTGACCGCATCCGGGGTGGGCATGTGGGAGTGGGATCACCTCGCCCATCAATTGTTCTGGACAGATCAAGAGAAAGCACTCATGGGGTGGCCAGCCGAGGCGACCGTAACCCATGAGCGCTTCCTGACGGCTCTCCATCCCGATGATCGCGATCGCATCAATCGCATGATTGCTCAGGCATTGGCTAAACCACAAGACTATTCCATTGATTACCGTGTGATCTGGCCTGATGGCAGTGTGCATTGGCTCTCCGACCGTGCACGAAGCATCGCAGATGCACAGGGCAATCTGGTACGCCTGATAGGGGCCACAGTCGATATTACGGAGGTGAAGCAGGCGGAGGAGCAGGTTGTTGCAATCCTCGAAAGTATTACGGATGCATTCTCCTATGTAAACAGGCAGTGGCGCTACACCTATATCAATCGCGGGCTGGAAAAGTTGATCGGCAAAAAGCGGGAAGAGGTGGTAGGTCGATCTTTCTGGGACTTGCTTCCCGAGATTGTTGGGACTCCATTCGAGCGCGTGTACCGCGAAGTCATGGAGACACGGCAGACAAGGCATATTGAAGGTTTTCATCCGAGCTTCCGGCGCTGGTTGAATATTCATGTCTATCCAACTCCGGATGGGATTTCCTTCGATTTGCAAGACATTACGGAGCGCAAACAAGCAGAGGGAGCGTTGCGCGAGAGCGAGGCGCGATTTCGCGGACTCGTGGATTCCAATCTCATTGGAATCGCGGTCTCTGATCTAGATGGAACGATTCACGAGGCCAATGATGCCTTTCTCAATCTGGTGGGGTATACCCAGGAAGATCTGGGAGCAGGCCGTATTCAGTGGAGCACACTGACTCCGCCAGAATATCATACGCAATATTTGCAGATCCTGAAGGAACTGCTCACGACGGGAAGGGTCCAGCCCACTGAAATAGAATATCAAGCGAAAAATGGTAGGCGCGTCCCGATTCTGGTTGGCAGAACCCTCTTCCGACAGGAAGGTGCGGGACCTCTGGCGATCTCGTTCGTCGTCGATCTCACTGCACGCAAAGAGATTGAACGGCAAAAAGATCTCTTCTTAGGGATGACCAGCCATGAGCTGAAAACACCACTGGCAGCACTGCGAGGCATACTCCAATTGGTCCAACGACGGATGAAACGCGTAGTCACGAAGGCAGATCATCTCTCTCCAGAGGTGAATGCATTCTTTGAGAAACTGGCGGAGAGTATGGTGGCATCCATGCGCCAGATAGATATGCAAACACGATTGATCAATGATCTGCTGGATGTTTCACGCATCACCGCCAACACCTTGCAACTCTCGCTACGCCGCTGCGATCTGGTCAGCATCGTCCATCAAACTATTGATGATCTGCGAGTAATGGCTCCTGAGCGCGTCCTCGTGCTTGATATCCCGAAAGAAACCAAAATCCTGGTGTTAGTGGATCAGGATCGTATCAGTCAGGTCATAACCAATTATGTCAACAACGCGCTGCGCTATTCAAGCCCCGATCAACCGATTCAGATTGGCTTGACCATACAGGAGGGCCGTGCTCGTGTCTGGGTGCGAGATCACGGACCTGGGCTCTCCGAAGAGGCTCAGCAGAACATTTGGAAGCGCTTCCAACAAGTCAAAGGAGTACCTGTGCTCAGCGGCTCGGGGAAAGGGTTGGGCCTGGGCCTGTATATCTGCAAGACACTCATTGAACAACTCCATGGAAACGTTGGGGTAGAGAGTACCCCTGGAGAAGGTTCCACATTCTGGTTTACGCTGCCACTCGCCCCTGAGGCCGAAAAATGAGGTCTCATCTTCCTCGGAACAGACAATCTTTCGAAGATCCTCGTCTCGTTGGCGGCTAGCACTTCATTCATACACTCGCTTCCAAAAGCATTTAGGGAAGACATTGACGGGTGCACACAACTCGTGCTCAGCGTGTCAGCGCCCCAGGTTCGCGTGGCTCCCACTTATTGGACAACCATTTGGCAGAGCAAAATAACGCTTCATAGAAATGACCAGATTATTTAGCCCCCTGAGAATAGTCAGAAAAGCAGAGCCACTGCCAGCCGGGGTACTGGCAACATTGACGTTCCCAGCTGACAAGCCATTATTGCCCAGTTTAAAGCGCTGGCTGGCCTTTGATTATACCTGGCAAGCCAGGTTAGGGCAGTTTACATCTTCTATCCAGTTCTTTTCCTTCGCCCCCGTCGCCTGGATGAAATCGTTCAGGACGAGCTGGACACCTGGGGAGAACTTTATGCCTCGCTAGGCCAGCGTCTCAATACCTGCTTTTTACCACCAGGGGAATCTGATTCAAGACGTGTTTATGCCGTGAGCGAAACAGATACGTTGGGTGAATATCCCATGCTCGCTGTAGATGTGGATGATCTCCCCTATGTTGGTCTTATGTATCGGCCCATGTCACGAGGATAATCCAGCATGAAATGAGCAGCTATACGTTTCTCTTTCAAGATCCACGCTATGATGCACACCTACAGGAACATGCTCACCATCTCTTCCAGGGGAAAAAGGATATGGAAAGGGGCGACAAAAATTGGTAAGCATATCCTTTTTATTCGAATTCATTCGATCTCGGTCTCTTGAGCTGGTAGTGTCTTGAGCCACTCAGCAACTTTCGTCCGTGTGCGATTTCCGATAACGTCAAGAATAGCAAGGCTCTCCTGACCCAGTCTACGAGCGTCAGAGACATTTCCCTGACGCAAGGCCACGCGTCCCAGGCCAAAGAGCGCCTCGGCCTTATAGTCCTGCAAGCCGACCGATGCGAGTTCATAGACCTCCCCAAATGCAATCTCCGCAATGTTGATATCCAGGCTCGGACAGCGAAGATGCAGCTCGCCCCAATAATTGAGTACCCCGCAGAGCAGCCAGATATTCTTCGTCTGACGCGTCAGATCCAGCGCTTCCTCAAGAGAGCGATAGGCCTGGCTATACTCTTCCTGTTCCAGAAACACGGCCCCTAAATTCCCCAGATCAGCGCAGGCAAACTCTCGATTTTCCATCTGGCGTGAGTTTGCCAGAGCTTCTCGTAAATAGGCTTCCGCCTGCGCATAGTGCCCCAGTTCCATAGCTGTCGCACCTAAATTGCCTAACAAGATCGAGAGTGCATGCCGATATCCAATCGTACGTGCAAGCACAAGCGCCTCTTGCCAGGAGACTTCTGCCTGCGCGTAGTCTCCCTGAAAGCTTGCATTCTGCCCCATACACGTCAACAATTCAATCAGCAACACAACATCCTGCCCCTGACGAACCAGGTCCAGGCTCTCTTTGAAGTAAGTTTCGGCCAACGCATATTGGCCCTGCTCATTTGCCCCGGCCCCTAATGATTTTAATACTGCACCAAGTCGTTGCGTATCACCATGCTGACGCGCAAGTGCAACTCCTTGCTGCAAATACGCATCGGCAGACTGGTACTGACATTGAAAGAGTGCCGTGCGCCCCAGGAGTATTTGCATGTCACAGGTGAGCTCCCAATCCTCATCTCCCTGCATCAATACCAGCCCCTGTTGCAGCTGCTGAGAGGCCTGATCATACTTCCCTTGCTTCAAGGCGACATTTCCCAGATGCAGGAGGATACGGAGAAGCGTCGGCGTCTCCTGTTCACGTTCGGCAAACTCTCTGGCTTTTTCCAGGTGCGTCATGGCAAGCGCGTACAATCCGCGTTCAACCCAGAAGCGCATACTCGCATGTGTCAGCTGTATAAAGTCCGCGTGCAAGCCCAACGTGGTCGCAGCCTCCAGAGCCGCCAGGACGTTGTTGCTTTCTACTTCCATACGTTCATAGTCGGTCTCCTGGGCAGTCACCAACTGAAGAAAATAGGCAACCAGGCGAGCGTATGGAATCTGTGACCGCTGATGGACACGCGCGTAATCCGCTATGACCTGGTGCAATGTATAGCGCCCAATACCGACACTCTCTATCAACCCCATATCGCTCAAGATATCGAGCGTGCTGGTTGACGTGCGACTCACCTCAAGCGCAGCCTCCTCTGAAAAGGTATCGGGTTTCGCCGGAAAGACCGCGAGCGCGCGCAGAGTCTCTTGCGCCTCGGCAGGCAAAAGATGATCGCTCACCGCGAGAATGGACTGCAAGGTAATGGGCTCATTGTGCGATACGGATGGAGAACGTTCGTAGAGCGCCTGGGGAGCACTTAAGCGCAGCCGCTCCTCGGCTGTATGCAAACGCGCCAGCGCGGTAAAGAGGCGGCGTGGCTGACCACTATGCATCTCTACCTGCAAATATTTCCCCACCAGTGTCAGAGCAAGTGGTAATCCACCCACTGAACGTATAAGCTTGTGGGCAGCCTGCGGTTCACAGGCGACCAGGCTCGGAACCAGGCGCTCCAACAAAGACAGGCTCACCGACTCCGGCAACTCCGGCACGGCTACCGCACCCGTTCCTGCGACCTGAAGTGCGACCGTTGAGAAGCGCGTGGTCACGACATATGCGCAATGTGCCCCAGCGATTTTGAAGACCAACGCGTCTTCGCTTCGCCAAACATCATCAAGCACAATCAGCAGACGACGACTCCCAATCGCCAGATGTAATGCCTGTGACCATGCTTCAATACTTGTGAACCTTGCAGCCTCGGCATCCGAAATACCCAGAAGACGGCCCCAGCGACTAAAGACAGCAAGAGGGTTGGGCTGTGTCCCCACGTTTGCCCACAGAAAGCCATCGCGAAAATGATCGAGAATCCTGCTTTGCGTGAAGAGGGCCGCCGCCAACGTCGTTTTCCCGACACCAGGAAGTCCATAGAGGGCACACATTCGCTGTGCGGGTTCCAAACAGAGCTGTGCTGTCAGCGAAGCAAGCATGTCCTCCCGACCCAGGGGCTCACCTGTAGCAGGCAATACGAAGGAATACAGCATATCTTCCGTTCGGGTGGGGTGAAGCGTTCCAGACTCGACGGCCCCTTCGAGCCCCTCTCCAACAGGTTTCTCTTGCAGGAATCCCAATTCATAGGCGTTTTTTTCGAAAAGTTCGCAGAGTTTCTGCCGGTAGTAAGGACTTGGCGAAGCGGTGCCGCGCTCCCAACGACTCAGGTAGTAGTAGTCAGCGCCAATCTGGTTCGCGACATATTGTTGGGACCAACCACGCATCTGGCGTGCCTCCTTTAATTGGTGATTGGGCATTGCTTTCTCAGCACGCTTCTTCGTGGATGTGACCCTCGTTTTCGCATCTGCCATGTGCGGTGTCCTTCCTCTTTGGGCATCTTTACGCCAACCGGTCTTTGCTACACTCTTGCCTTATAAACGCCACATAGTTGCTATACTTGTTGAGCAAATTTCTCTGCCATACTTCCTCTTGTGAAGAGTTTCTCGCACGCTGCCATTCATCATACGTGATCATTCGCAAGCAACCAAAACGACAGACAGACATTGAAAGGATAGGGGTCATGATTCAAGCATCTGGGCGTGTATGTGCCACCTGTGGAACCGCCCTGGCTCCAAACGCCACCTTCTGCTCTCGCTGTGGTCAGCCATATCATCCGACACCAGAGCCCCACAACGGCTCTGGTGTCGCGCCACAAGCCTATGCAGGATACAACACTGTCCCATCAACGAATACCCCTGGAATAGTACGCAAGCGCTCTCGAACGGGCCTCATTATCACGATCCTTCTCCTGCTGGCAATCATCGGAGGGAGTCTCTTTGTGTTCGTTCTCCCGCGTCTTCAGCAGAGCAATAGCACAACATCGAAGAGCGATGTGCCTGCGGTTCCCCACCTTCCAGACATCAAAGCGTATACCTATAGCGGGCATACCTCAGTCGTCTGGCAGGTTGCCTGGTCTCCTAACGGGAAGCTCATTGCCTCTTCTGGTGGCCTCAATGATGAGAGTGTGCAAATCTGGAACGCGGAAACAGGGAAGAAACAGGCACGTTTTCAGGACTCTGCGATCGTGAACGCCGTGGCCTGGTCGCCTGACAGTAAGTATGTCGCCAGTGGAGGGAGCAGTGACACTGTTGACGTGCTCAACGCGACCAGTGGAGAGAGGGTCATGTCGTATAAAGGCCATAAAGATGCGATCCTCTCCATTGCCTGGTCTCCTGATGGAAACTCCATCGCCTCTGCAGGCTATGACAAAACGGTCCAGATCTGGAACGCGGAAACAGGTGACCCCATTCGCACCTACCAGGGACACACCAACTATGTCACCAGTATTGCCTGGTCGCCCGATGGGAAGCGTCTTGCCTCCGCCAGTTATGATGGCACCGTTCAGATCTGGAATGCCTCGAACGGGAGTCTCGCACAGACCTATAAAGGACACAGTGGTCGTGTCTACGCACTCGCCTGGTCTCCCGATGGCAAGCAGATCGCCTCGGGCGGCGATGACCAGATAGTTCGCATCTGGAACGCGCTCACAGGTCAAACAAGCACCGTTTTTAGTCAGCAGAAAGGGAGCATCAGCAGTATTGCCTGGTCTCCTGACGGCAAGCGCATCGCCTCTGCCAGTTATGACAAAACGGTCCAGGTCTGGGACCCAAACAAGAGCCATGTCTACGCCTACACGGCCCATACTGATTATGTGTACGCGGTCACCTGGTCTCCTGATAGCCAATATATCGCCTCTGCCAGCGCTGACCACACAGTCCACGTCTGGAAACCCGAATAAGCTTCATTCTTCGAAGCAGGTATTGTACAGAGATGACTGCCTCCAGACCCGGAAGGACCTGGAGGCGGCAACGGAAAGATCTGGAGGCAGCGACGGTGTGTGCTCATTCCAACCTCTCCTTTTATCAGCCTGCTGTTTTCGGACTTTCTGTTGAGGAGGGGATGAAGCGACACGTTCCTGTTATTCAGGGAATGGTCTTGCTAGCTGTCCAGATGAGCCGCTATACCCATATGCTTCCGCTGGCGGGTTTTTTGAATGAGCAAACGCGCCAGGAATTGACCGAGGATGCCAAAAAGTATGCGCCTCAAACGTTTCAGGCTACAACACAGGGATATTGACATCCTCCCCATGCCTAGAAGGCTGACACTTCTACACAACTATGCGATCTTGAGCAAGAACACGGAAGCGATGCGCTACAGGTATCTCGTTTTTCCCCACGCAAGAGGTGGCACGCGTTGGGTGAAAACGTCACGTGTCTCGCCAAGCTGAAGGCACATCAGTGTGCATCAAGGGGCGTTTTTTCACCACCTGTTCCTCGCATCACGCTGAGGATCTTTTGCAATCATGCATAGTTGTCAAGACGCAGCATGCTTGCCTGATGCTGCTCAATATCCAATCCAACATCGACTCATGACGATGCAGCAAGATCCCACTAGAAAGGTGAGTCCAAACATGTTGGCAGGCAATAAAATCGCCTGTGGACCCGATCAAACGCGGATGGGCGATGTCACTGCTGTATTGGACGGCAACCTTTTACACAGCCTCTATTCTTGATTCTCTCTGACCATGTTGAGCCTTTCCATAAGCTGGGCCTCTCGCTCCCGATATTCCTCCTCAGTGATTTGGCCGTTTTCGTATGAGTCTTCCAGGAGCAGCAACTCTTCCTTTATTTTGGAATCGTCGGTCCATTCCGCCTCCGCCATCTCGGCAATTTTCTTGAAGATACCTATCAAGCCTTTTACCGGAAGCAAGAGGCATATTAACCAACCAGTAAGTATAAACATAGGTAAAGTTCCTCCTACCAATGAATCACGATCTCTACAAAATTGTATGGGACGAGAGATGACGTGTACTTCAATTGTTTTCTCTCCCCATACTCCTCTCCCAGACTATGCACTTTTTCATCAAAAGCACTTTCCCTTTCCCTCAAGGTCAAAAAAGCCGCATTCACTATGTTCATATCTCCATACACTTGATTCTCTTTCCACTTAAGACTGAGCGGCTTCAGGGTCTCAAGTAACGCTGTAGCTTCCTTTTTTTTCTTTTCCTCCAACGCTTTTTGCACCAATTCACCAACTTGTACAGCTCCTGCGTATTTTTTCTGCTTGTCCTTTTCTTTTTCCAATTTCCCCTTTAGTGTTTTAATGTCTTTATGCTCTTCAACTATTTCGGCGTAGGTAGCGTCCTTATCTCTCCAAAGTGCCCTTATTCCAAATTCCATTTTATCTGACATATCCTTGAGCAAATCAACAAATTCCTGATAGCGATCTTTCAGCACTTTCTCTATGATTGCACCCTCGCTTTCGGCAATCGTACAAAATTTTACAGGTAAAACTGTGCCTTCTTCTACCGCTTTGTCCAACACCTTCGCGTGTGCAAGCGCATTATCCCTGGTCACTGGATATTTGACGACGGGAGAGCAGGAAATGACTGCTGCAATATCCTGGTACGGTAAGGTATAGACGAGATCGTCTCTGCCGCCAATACCGATTGGCCCCAACTCTTTTTTTGCTCCGTCTGCCAAAATGCCGTAGAGATAGCGTCCTTCTTCGTTATTCATCTTTTTTCCCTTTCGTCATTTTGTTGGGATCAGCTATCCCATTGAACGTCTTCTTTCCATCGATAGACTTCTGTGTGTATCAGCCCACCCTCAATGAAATTTCGTAGCGTTCTGTGAGCATTTTGAATCGCCTGAAACTCCATAGAGGTCTCTCCACCTGCTTTATCTGGATGGTATTTTTTTGCAAGCTGATAATATGCATCGCGAAGAGATTCGTCCGTTATCTCTCCAGTCAAACCAAGCGTTTTTTTCGCCGCTTCGATTTCTTCTGGATCAATTCTTTTAAAAAGAATTGTGGAGAAACTATATGGGGGAAGTGGGCCTACCACACGAAAATAGACGGTATTCTTCAACTTTTGATCCAGGGAATGAACGGCAGTATCAAAATCCTCCTGCTTCTTCTTCTCCAACAAGAAGGCAGCGTTAAAGATCATCTCATCATTCATCAGGTCGTGCAGGCAAATATCTACTGTTTCTTGTTTAAGATCTTGCAATATCAATTGTTGATATTTGTTCTTTTCTTTCTTCAGTGCTTGACCAATTAATTGACCAAGCAGAACCTTATCCTCTACACTCACCTGCTCACCTCCCGATGCAATTTTCTGTTGCACTTCGCGAAGCTGCTTGTCTTGGCCAACAAGAGTTGCAAGAATTGATGGTGGCTCCCATGTGGCGACCACATCAAGCTCTACCTTCCCCTCCACTTTGTCTAACTCATCTTTCAGCAAAGCATAACCTTTTTCCAGGAACTCGGTAACTTGAGCTTCGTTTTCTACCATAGTCCCAAATTTCACTGGTAAGGTGATAAATTGGCCCATTACTTTTTCTATGGCCCGTTCGTGGGTGGCCAGATCTTTGATGACTTTCTCTTTACTAATGGAGTCATAGACCATCAATGGATTGTGGGAAATAACAGCGGCTATATCCTTAAACCCTATGGTCAGGACGTGAGAAGCCGCGCCATTGATAATGCCAATTGCGCCAAACTCTTGGGGCTCGCTCGTTTTAATAATGCAGTAGATATAGATGCCATCTGGCATAATTTTTCTCCTTAAAGGTGCGTTATCGTGCCTTGCATTGCCTCACTAAAGTGTCTCTTTTCAATAGTGAATTTCTCTAAATCTTCTTCTTTGCTATCTAGGAACTCCCGTATTGCCAGAAGACTTGCTTTCTGGCAATACGAGGCAATCTCTGCCCCGACTATATTCTCAGTTTCCATAGCCAGGCTTCGTGGTGTGACCCCTTTCCCTAAGGGTTTCCCTCGTGTATGAACCTTAAAGATCTCCTCCCGCGCTTTCAAATCAGGTTTTGGCATTTCAATCACAAAATCAAACCGTCCCGGTCTCAACATGGCTGGATCTATCAAATCGTGTCGGTTGGTGCTTGCTAACACCAGCACCCCTTCAACTCTTCAATTCCATCCATTTCGGTTAAGAACTGGGCAACTACTCGCTCGGTTACCTGTTCACCTGCCATTTTTCCTCGCTGGGGAATGAGAGTTTCAATTTCGTCAAAAAACAAAATACAGGGAGCTGCCAGCCTAGCCTTTTTAAATACTTCACGAATGCTTCGCTCGCTTTCACCAATATATTTTGAAAGCAATTCTGGGCCGGAGACCGCGATAAAATTGACTTCCGCCTCTTTGGCAATCGCCTTGGCCATCAGTGTCTTTCCCGTTCCCGGTTCACCGGTTAAGAGAATCCCCTTGGCTGGCCTGGTATTTGCCCTGGTATATATGTCAGGATGATACAAGGGGTCTTTGACCGTCTCTTTCAGTATTTGCTTGACTTCACCCAATCCGCCTATATCGGCAAAATCTATTTCGGGTATCTCCGTAAAGAACTCACGAATGGCAGATGGCTCGATCTCACGTAACGCATTGAGAAAATCGTCCATGCATACCTCAAGAGCAAGAATGTCCTTTTCTGGTACTACTTTCCGTTCAAAATCTATATTAGGCATCAACCTGCGAATTGCATGCATTGCTGCTTCACGCGCTAAAGCTGCAAGATCGGCTCCCACGAAACCATGCGTGAGAAACGCTAACCGTTCAAGATCAACATCATCGGCTAATGGAATGCCTCTGGTGTGAATCATGAGAATTTCTCGCCGTCCATTTTTATCTGGGATTGAAATAACAATTTCTCGATCAAAGCGACCAGGGCGACGAAGAGCTGGGTCAAGCATGTCAGGTAAATTCGTTGCACCGATAATGATGATTTGCCCCCGTTCCTCCAGACCGTCCATTAAGGCCAACAATTGAGCCACCACTCTGCGCTCAACCTGTTTTTCCTCTCCCAGGCCTTCTCTTTTGGGCGCGATCGCATCCAACTCATCCAAAAACAAGATGGCTGGGGCGCTGTTTTTGGCCTTCTCAAAGACACTGCGCAGGTGTGCTTCGGACTCACCGTAGAACTTATGGATAATCTCCGGGCCAGAAAGCTGCAAGAAGGTGGCATCGGTTTCATTGGCGATCACCTTGGCAATCAATGTCTTGCCGCAGCCAGGCGGACCATGCAAAAGAACTCCTTTGGGGGGCTCAACGCCTAAGCGTGCAAAAATATCAGGAAAACGCAACGGGAGCTCTATCATCTCTCGAATGCGCTGTGTCTGATTGCCAAGGCCCCCGATATCTTCGTACGTCAGCCGTGCCTCTACTGCCTTTCCCTCACCTGTGATAGCGATGGTGGTTCGTGGAGTGATCATCACAGCTCCGGCGGGCCGGGTATCCTGCACGCGGAAATCCTGCTTCTTCGAGCCTAAAAAAGTTGTTTGAACCCTATCCCCGGCAACCACTGGAATAGCGGTAAGTTGTCTGGAAAGGTAAGCTGCGTCTGTCGTCGTTCTATCAAGTAAAGTCAAAGGAGAGAGGGTCACTTTTTCTGCTTCCGTGATAGTGGTCATGGCAAGCTTCACCTGTTCGGTAATCCCTGCTTGCGCGTTTTCCCTGATGATACCATCTACCTGGACAATACCACGCCCCCGTAACTCAGGAAAGGTTGGCATGATCTTAACAACTGTTTCCCGTTTGCCTTTAAGGCTCACAATCTCCCCTGCGTCGCTAATGCCCAATTTCTCCATCACTTCTGGATCTATTCGGGCAATGCCACGCCCCACATCCCGCGGATTTGCTTCGACTACCTTGAGTTGAACTGCCGTCTCGGGCATGTTATCCTTTACTCATCCTTATCTCTAAAACGCCGTTTCGATATTTGCTGGTTAGGGTGCTGGCATCGACTCCTTCAGGTAAGATCACCTCTCGTGCATACTTGCGTCCCCTGCCAGCAGCAGAGAGCACAAGGATGTCTCCTTTGACCTCTGTGTGAATTTGCTTTCCCTCCACACCAGGCAATTCGATGATGATTAAAATGTGGTCTTTTTCATCAAAAACATCAGCTAAAGGCTGAATCTCCTCCTCCACAACCGAGCCATGGGCTGTCTTTTTCACATTGCCGAATGGTTCCACAACTGGCTTGCCACCAATACCCTGTTTGACAGAGAAGCCGTATACACCTTTGATACGCCCAGAAGGGCTGGTAAATGCTCCTTCGCGTTTCGCTTCCCCCTTCCCTTCTTGCTCCAATTTGGAGACAAAATCGACCAGACTCCCGAGCCCTTGAAAAATGTCGTTGACCGTGAGTTTCCCCAGACCAAAATCAACTTCTAGTTTCTTCTTTTGATCTTCGTCTTTTTCTGATGGACTGCTCTCGTCCTCCGTTTGCTTTCTCTCCAACTCCTCTTTAAGTTGGGGAACCTCGCGGTTCATCGCCTTGGTGATTTCGGCGAGCCTCTCCTCTATCTGAGTTGTCTGCTGTGTAAATTGCTCAAGCTGCTTTTCAAGAACGCCTTTTTCAACATTTAGTTGACGTTGCTCCGAAGTCTTCTCGGTTCCACTATCACGGCTTGAAAAAGCCTCGATAAGATCTTTGATACCAAGACCCTTTTTGATATCACTCATCCCCTTCGGTCTCTTCATAGTTTCATCTTTCTCTTCCTGTGAATTCAGAAGAACATCTCTCTTCTTCCTACCGTGAAGTAGGGAACCAACAGAGTATCCCTTACCAAGAGGTGCGTACATTCTCAGTCAGGGGATAGACATGGTTGCTAGAGATGTGATCGTGGAACATTACCAGGATGCCTTCAAATGCTTTCTCACCCTTTAGGCGGGAGCAGCAGTAGCAGTGAGTCCAATAGCTTCAGCATACTTGAGATATGTCTCCACAGAAGCGACGACCGCTCTGGCTTCAATCGATATCACCTCGATGCCTACGAGAGAGACCCTGATCCAGGCATCAATGACGATCCCTTTATCAAGAATGCGGTCAATTACTTCAGCAATGCTACCGGATGCTGGTGCTGCTTTTTCTACGGGCATGGTTATTTACCTCCTCAGGCTTATTAAATGGGATTCCTTTTTGCTTCATATCGTGATCTTAGCCAGCCCAGCTGTTAAAAATTTTGCACTTAGAAGCAATTGTTATTAATCCCCAAAAATGCTCATCCGTTGTGTTTTCTCTCTATTTTATCTACACGTTCATTATTTGTAATGAGTTACGATTACAACAGGCCATAAATAATTGATGAGATAACTGATGAGTATCGCGATTATATTAACAATCGTGTGATTATATAGACGAAGCCAACCACACATTGATGATCTTTAAAGCCTGCTTACCGCTCCTAATGGAGCTGGTCAATGCATGTTGGAGATATTCGAAGCATTTTTCTTGCTGGCGGCAGCTTCAAGACGTTGGAAGGAGAGAGTAATTGAGCATCAACACAATTAGAGAGAGAACCAAGAAATTCTTGAGAGAAGCTCTGGATATCAAAGAGCTTGGAGGGGAGATCAAAATCATTGGTCTTGATAAGGCCGAGGATGGTTGGGTTGCCCAGGTCGAAGCGGCAGAAAGAAATGCTGCTCTGCCAGGTCACGCGGTTTTTGAAAAAAAGTATTACATTGTCAAACTGAATAGTGAACTTGAAGTTTTCTCCTTTAAGCAAGTGAAAAGCATTGGAGAGCAGGAGGAAGAATAGAAAGGCTCAAAGTATGCTTTCTCACTATGGACTCTATGCCTATGGGTTGGTAAACAAAGAACCTGAGCACCTAGATATTTTAGGGATAGATAATCAAAGCAAAGTCTACCCCGTGTCAGAAAACGATATGTACGTAATGGTGAGTAAGATCGATATTGATGCGTTTCAAAATCGAATTAAAGGCCTGGTTTCTGAATTGACGAACACCAAGGATACTATTCAGCAGGGGGCTGCGGAACTGTTACAAGCTCACGAACACGTCATTGATACGCTCATGCAGAATACTACCGTTATTCCCTTAAAATTCGGTACTATTTTGAAAGATGAAAAAGCTGCCTCACAGATGCTTCAGGATCAGAAGGAGCATTTTCAAAATCTCCTCGCTAAATTTACGGGCAAGGTGGAATGGGGCGTGAAGGTCTATGCCAATAAGCAAGCTTTGATGAAGCATCTTATGCAGAATGACCCCAAGTTCATCGGCTTACAAGAGCAACGAGCAAAATTATCACGAGGGGCCGCCTATCTCTTTGACAAAAAAATGGAAGCAGAAGTGAAGAATGCCATCGCAACTCAATTTGCCCATATCACTGAAAGCATTTTTCATGCATTTGAAAGTGATGCATTTGAGGCGAAGTTGAATAATATACTGCCACAAAAAATGACAGGAAAAACGCAAGAGATGATACTTAATGCAGCCTATTTAATTGAAAGGGGGAGAGAAACTTCTTTTCGTCAACAAGGGAAGCAGTTTGTTGATGAGTATAATTTCATAGAATTAGATCTAGAATTTTCTGGACCTTGGCCTCCCTATAATTTTACGTAGAGATACTCTATGAACAATCAGGAGAGCCAAAATAACGAACAGCTACTCAGGAGTCAACATTTTACTCTTTTAGAACTTTTGGACAGGCTTCTTGATAAAGGAGCGATGGTAAAAGGAGAAATTCTGCTCTCCGTAGCTGATATTGATCTTGTTTACCTGAACTTAGGACTCTTACTCTCCTCGGTAAAAACCATTGAGAACGCTGCCAGAAGAAGTAGTCATGGAGAGCCAGACTGGCTTACTCCCCAACCTCCTTCCCAGGGAGGGCTTTTGGATGAGGGCCTCGTGAGAGAGGAGGAAAAGGAGGCTCCACCTGCACCTCTGTCTGAAGAAAAGAGCCAGGGGAGCAGTGATACAGGTGATGAAGAAGCCACAGCATCTTTAGAAAAAGAAGAGGGGCAGAATAAAGATGATGAAGAAGCCATAGTAAGAGCTCTACCTTCAACCAGTGGCCCGATTACGGACCAAACAGCAAAGCCAAAAGCGAATATCGATCCTAAAAACGTAGAAAAAGGCCTGGCTAAACTCGTATTAACGCTGGTTGACCTCATACGCAAGCTGATGGAGAAACAGGCCATCCGCCGCATAGAGGATGATCAGTTAAGCAGCGATGAAATCGAAAAAGTAGGAAATGCTTTTCTCCTCTTGGAGGAGAAAATGGAAGAGCTTAAAGAGACATTTGGTCTCACAGATGAGGATTTAAACTTAGATTTAGGTCCGCTAGGAGATCTTTTATGAGCACTGTTACCTGCTTGATACATCGCGACTTCGAGAACAAAAAGGAGGATATTTTCGGAGAGAGCAAGCTAGAGTTAGGAAAGAGATGAGGTCGTCTATGCCAGAACAAATGAGCAGTGTCCAAACGGCGAATTTAGCTGATCTCCTGGATCGAATTCTTGATAAAGGAGTGGTGATCGTCGGAGACATCAAGATTAACTTGATAGATGTTGAGCTTTTGACAATCAAAATCAGGTTGTTGGTCGCCTCAGTGGATAAAGCAAAATCGATCGGTATTGATTGGTGGGAGCACGATCCATTTATCACTTCTGGTAAGAATAAGACGCGACTTGCGGCAAAAAATGGAGAGGAAGCCGAGGGGGGATGAGGCCACTCACATGTGGACTGACGGGCCACTATCTTTGCCACTCTTGTATATATTAGGAAGGAAAAGACAAACCATGGCAAAAACTTTCGACGTTTCATTCTCTGGTGAGCCAGAATCCGCTTTTCAACGTGCCAAACACGCCGCCGATGCAGCAGGAGCAACCCTAAGAGGTGATGAAAAGAGCGGCACCTTTTCAGGCAAAGGAGTTGAGGGCCGCTATGACGTAAGCGGTCAGACGGTTCATGTGACAATTACAAAAAAACCTGTTATTGTCTCTGATTCCGCTGTTGAGTCAAGACTTCGAGAATTCTTTGGGGAGCGCTAACTGTTTCATTTGGTGTATGCCATGCGCGGTAGTAGGAAAAGAAGAAGGAGAAGAAAGAGGGTATCTCTCACCTCGAGTTGTTACCCTCTCTATTCTCCCATATACACTTTCCTGGGAAGCGTTGATGATAGTAGAGGGAGAAGTCGATGCGCATAAACATTACAATACCTGCATTTGCGTTAAAAGAGATCAATGTCGACGTGGGTAAACTCTTAAAATGCATACGTTTTGATGTACTGAATGATCGTATTGTTATAAAAGCCTTGGCATTGGGGAAATTCGAGATAACGATGAAATTTCGCCCTTCCGCAGAGAACGGCAAACTTGTTCTCCAGGACGCAGAGGTTGAGGGAGCACTCGGGCTTGCCCATATGTCTGAATCCTGGATTATGTCAAAAATTCAAAAAGCGCTTGAAGCAAACGCAGAAAAGATATTTATTCATGATATCTCCACTGCATCAGATAAAATCTACCTCTCATTCTCTCCACGTCAAAGTTAATCAGATCAGAGTTTTTTAGGCTGTGTCGTGAACCAGATCGAGCAGCGTTCACGCCCTCTGTATCCAAACTGCTTTGATGCTCCAACAGACGGCATTGACTCAGGTAGAGAAGCTTGCCATTGATTGTAAGTCCGTTGGCAACACTGATGAGAACGGTACTCCTTGGTGCGATGTCCCTTGAAGCGGATCAGTGGCATCCCGCAAGGACAGGTATCTGGCTGTTGAGAAGCAAAAAGCAGCGGGAAGCTCTCAGCCAACAACTCATGATACTCGGCTGGCAAGTTTTTGCAGAATTTCTGTAAACAAGATGGAGAAGAGAGGCCACCTTATTTGTCTGGTGGCCTCTTGTACCCAACATTGTTATGCGTCTGGGGCAGGAGAAACATTTTGTTGTACGAGCATGCTCTGCCGTATGGCTTCGCTTTTTTTACGGCCCGCCCGGCTGTAAAAAAATGTCCAGGTGGCGAGTATTCCAATAATTCCGTAGATGATAAATGGGGAAACAATCAGAAATTGTTCGGTACTCAGGGCAAAGACCAGATAGATACGTATCGCAGCCTCAAGCAGAAACCCGATGCCCCAAACCGTTGTCATCACGCGCATAGAAATGCGGAATCCTCTATACTGCCAGAGTGAATCAAACCAGGGAATATTCTTTGGGTGATTGCCTGTCGCAAAGTGACGAGAGAAGTAGAACATAAGAGGCCTGGAGAAAAGCAAGGTCACCAAGAATACCAGCCCAAATATGGCGGTAAAGAAAGACTCTCGTATCAGGTAAATCTTGGGACTACCTCCCAAGAGAGCAATGATAAGCGACGCGGTAATCCCGGCCAGGGAGATACCAGCAAGCACATCGATGCGTTTCCTACGGAGAATTCCCACGATGCTCTCAAGCAGAGGTGGCACGCCAGAAGCCACAAGCGCCAGAAGCTCCGAGGTATTGGTGTAGTTTGTCAGAAGTATGTAAATGATGAAAGGGAGTACTCCATTGATGAGAATGCTGCTTACCAGGCTCCATATAGTCGCTGTTCGGCTTGCTTTTTGTGGTGTTTCTGGCTGTGTTTGTAATGATGCCGTAATTTCCATAATATTTACTCCTTGAGATATCCTGGCTCTGGAATTTTTTTTTGCGAGCATCCTGCTCCTTACGCAGGGGAATTTTCGCTGTGACCTGCCTCAGCTCGCCAAATCACAGATGTCAATATGCCACCAGTATAAATTCATCATGGGGAGAAACCATCCACCAAAGGGAGGAACAAGGGGGGATTGTAAGCGATTCTCTTGATGCTCATAAAGGCAATCACTCATGCCTTTGGAGAGGAAGGCGCTAGAGCAGATTGAGTTTGCGAGCCTGGATCAATGCCTGCGTGCGACTCTTGACCCCTAGTTTGGCATAGATAGCCCTGGTATGCGATTTTACAGTGCTCGGCGCTATGACAAGTTGCCGGGCGATCTCTTGATTGGAGTGTCCCTCGTTGATGTGTTGCAATACTTCGCACTCACGCTCACTCAGTGGCTCAACCAGATCAGCTTGCTCACCTGATAACACACCCATTTGTTGTTCCCGTTTGCAGAGCAGAATCAATCGATTGAGATAGTTCGAAATTGGGGCTGGGTTTTCGGTGGTGCGTTGTTGGCGCAATTCGTCGTGTAAGCGATAGAGAATGGTGAGCAAGGGCGTACCTTCGCCCAGGAAAACGCGAAGATAGCCTCTCGGCTCCGCCAGGTTCAGAGCGCGAGTGATGGAAGAGAGCGCTTGCCCGGAATCGCCCTGAGCTTCTTTGAGCAATGCGCGCAGAACAAGCCACTGGATCAGGTTACCTGTTCTCCCTTGTTGCTCGGCAAGCAGCAGCTGTTTTTGCAGGAGTTGTTCCGCTTCCTGCCAGCGTTGGTAGGTAAGCAACAACTTTATATAGACCCGGTAATGATTATACTTCAATGAGATGAACTGACGTAGCACTAAGCGATCACTCTGTTCTGGGAGAACATATTCTTGTAACCAGGAATAGCCTGTAGCATCATCACCTAAATCATGCATCAATAGAGCATATTCACCCTTCACGGCTGGGAGAACCTCATTCCCTACCCATTTTTGCGAGAGAAATCCTGCAATCTCATCCAGGCACAGGCGCATAGCAACCATATCTTTCCTGATAAATTGGATACGAGCCAGCCCTAATTGCCCTAGAAGGAAGTGAACGTCGGAATCAGACTCTTTGAGACAATCAACCTCTTTGCACGCTGCGATAGCCAGCCTGAAATAGTGCTCCGCCGTTTCTAGGTTGTTACGTTCATACTCGATAGTGCCGAGGAAAGTGTAAGCGGTCCCCTGAGTAAGGAAGGCTTTCCCTTTCGCTAATTCTAGAATATTTTGGGAGATGCGTATCACATCATGCAACTGCCCCATCATCTCATAGAGCATCACCAGACGATACCCGATGCTGGTCATCCAGGTAACACTATTATCAGCGATGGAGGAGGCCATCGCCTCTTCCAGGGTAGTAGTCGCTTCAATCAGGTCGCCACGAAGAATAGAGACGGTGCTCAGATGTTGCACAATACGTGCGCGATGTGCCAAACCAGCCACGTGAGCAACCGCGCGGCGACACACAGCCTGGCTAAACACCGCTCCATCGGAACGCTCCATATTCAATACTCCATAGAGCGCGAGCATCTCAGCAATCCTGTTGGCTTGCTGTTCCTCGCCCCAACGCGAGCGAGGATAGAGCGTATCGACATGTGAGGTGATTGCCTGCTCCAGGAGTGCAACGTCCTCTATCTCAAGCGCAGGTAATGCGTGCTGCTGAACATATTCGCACATCATCTCAGCGACAACAGCGGCATGACCAGCATACCAGCGCCACCAACACACGTAGAGAAAGAGACGCAGGCGTGAAAAGACGATCGGGCGAGGCAGCATCGCCACCCAACTCATAACCATCTGAACGTTTCCGCGACTAATAAGTTCCACTCCAGACTCTTCTGCGATACTGGCGATGGTTTCCCAATCGCCAGCCGAGCGAGCATGGGTGACAGCCTCGACCAACATGCCTTGCTCTCGATACCAAAGGGATGCGCGCCGATGCAGTTCTGGTACTAGCGTGGTGGCACTCTGCTGCAAGCGTTGGCGCAACACATCGGCGAAGATCTGGTGATAGCGGTACCAGCTATAGGAATCGTCGAGAGGTGCGAGAAAGAGATTTGCCTGATAGAGCCGGTTCAGGATTCTCTCACTGTCTGGATAGCCACTGACGGCTTCGCAGAGTTTCCCTTCCAATTGTTCCAGAATAGAGGTACGCAAGAGAAATTGTTGCACCTCCTCCGGTAACTGTGCTAGCACTTCCTGTCCGAGATACTCTGCAATATAATCTCGACTCCCATTAATACTGCGCAAAATGTCGGGATGTCCACGCTGGTCACGCAATACAAGCGCCACCAATTGCAGCCCGGCAGCCCAACCTGCAGTGCGCTCTTCTAGAAGGGCAACCTCATCGGGTGAAAGCGCAATACCTTCCTGACGGGCAAATAAAGCGATCGTTTCCTCATTGTGAAAACGTAGATCGGTAGTTCGTAACTCTAGCAAGCGATTATAAACGCGGAGGCGGGCAAGCGGCAATGGTGGATCGTTGCGTGTGGAGATAATCAGATGGAGATGCGGCGGCAGATGTTCCAGTAGGAAGGTCATGCCTTTATGAATGTCTTCGGAGGAGATCACATGATAATCATCAAGGATCAGCACTACATGACCTGTTGCTTCCTGTCTCACGGGTTTGCCAGTGCCAAGCCGATTCAGCAGTAACGTCAACGCTGGCTTGATATCGGGCGTTTGCAGTGAACGAAGAGCGAGCAGCGCGTGCTCGCCAATACCTGGATACGGGGTATCTAGAGCAGTAAAGAAATATGACCAGAAGCGAGTGGGATCGTTATCAGCCTGGTCAAGTGAGAGCCAGGCAAAGGGTAGGGAGGTCTGTCGCAGCCAGCTACTTACAAGTGTACTTTTGCCAGATCCAGCCGAGGCACAAACCAACGTCACTGATCTCTCGATTGTCTTTTGCAACAGTGCAAACAGGCGAGTGCGCTCAACGAGGTACTGCGGTACAAATGGCATGCTCAATTTCGCTGCCAGTATCTGCTCTTCTGCTACACTACGCATCAACTGTGGTTGAGGACTGGTGACAGCCTTCTTTTTGGAAGTTTGTCTGCTATGAAATTGCTCTGCTATCTCCTCGAGCCTCCGCAGCGTCAGAGCTTCACTTTTGCCCAGATACTTCTTGAGCACCTGCTTTTGCACACGCTGATAAGCATACCAGTACCAGTCTCCTTGCTTGACCTGCTCTCTTCGTGCTGTATACGTACCGTTCTGGCCTTGAAAGGCAAATGAGTCTGCTTGCTCCAGCCATGTGCGCCATGCTGGCGAATCCATATCAAATGGAAGATCTGTCTTTGCGTGATTGTCAGACAACGTATATGTCTGATAGACAGTGGACCAAGCTAGTATATATGGCGCTACCTTTGGCATCTCCTTGCCCTTCTCTCGTGTTACCTAACGTGTTGTTACCTAACCAGGAGTATATCCACTTTCAGAAAAAGAAGCAAGCGCTTCTAACGCTGGGCAGAGCTCTTTCAAAGACTGCTCCCCACAAGCCACTCCGGCTCAGATTCAAGAAATCTTCTCCGATAGGTAGACTCTGGCAAGTGTTAAAAAGGCAATATCGTGCTTCAATGCACTGAGCCCAGGTGTAAAGAGAGAAAACCAGGCAGAGCAACTGTTTCCTCTCGTTCTCCTCGTCGACAATGAGCACACGTTGGAGCAGTAATTCATTCAGGCCGCTCGCGAGCAGTTCTTGTGGAACGTCCTGCCCTGGACAGTGGGTGTGATTCACATTTTTGCAAATCGGTTTGGAAGCGCCTTGCGAGAAAAGGTCATGCGTCCCCAGCGCTTTTGGCCTTCGGTTCTCCCTTTGTGGGGAGTCTGTTGCGCCTTCGCCTTTCCACGCGCCGACAGCAGCAAGATCTCGATAAGCTGTTCCTCCAGCACCTGTTCCAGTTGTGCTCGTCGCCGCTGGCTGCGCTGCACTCGTCGGGCATGATGCTCTTCTCTTTGTCGCTGATGTTGCTGGTCCCAGACTTCTTCCCAGCGGTGATTACACAGGGCATCGCGTAAAGCTAGCAGAGGATTCACGTTGGCGGGCTCCCAATGCATGCCTGCTCGTTTGAGCCGCGCCTGCATGACTCGCTTGTTGGCGCTTTCCACCATGCCTGAGCCAATGGGCCAGCCTTGGGTTTGGAACTCTTGATACTGCATCTGAGGAAGGCGCTTGCCAAAATAACGCACCGCATCGCTGACCGCAGGCAAGGGGCGGTGTTCTTGCCACCACGCCATATGCTTCATGATGCGCTCTGGCCCATGATGTTTGAGCTCATGAAGCATGGCTCTTAGCCAGCCTTTGGGCACATGCTGACCTGCCAATTCCCCTTGTTCGGCGATCCGACCCAGATACTCGGCTGCATGGGCAAAATCTAAAATCCGCACGGCATCGAAGCGATGCCCATCCACAAAGCCTTGAAGCCATTCGGCTCCATCTTGCACCGCACAGACCGCTGCGGCTCTCTCAATGCCTCGCCGTGTGATCTCCACTGATGCCAGGTCGGCAAAGGTGGTTGCATCTGCCAGCCGCGAAAAGCAGGAGTGGTTGATGGTTCGTTTGTCCGTCGCATCTTGATGGCGTGTGTGTGCAGGGAGGACCTCTGCAATGACCACCGTTTTGACTTCTGCCCAACATCCTCCTCGTAGGGGAACCATGGCTCCATCTCCACTCATTGCCAGACGGCAAGCCACAGGCTCTGTGCCTTCCCCGACCAGGGCGCAGGCCGCGCTGGCTTGCTCGGTTTGCATGACCAGGACTCTGGCTCCTGCTTGTAAGGTCTGCCGACGCACCAGCGAGTCGCTGACCTGGATCCCCAACAAGGCATGCAGTTCACTGGCCGCTTCCTCAAAAGGAAGACGGGCTCCCAACCGAACCAGGCTTTGATGGGCATGGGGCATCAAACCTGTTTGAGGCAAGTCCAAGAGCTCATCGAGGGGGAAAAAAGCTGTACCCACAATGAGGGCAGCTCTGATACTCACGAATCAGGGTGACTTCTTGTCCTCCTTGCGTTTGCAGTCGGCGCTCTCGCTTGCCACGCACTTGCATCCGTTTCCCACACTCTGGACAGGCCACCGGCTTACTCCGACCGGTTCCTTGGTCTGCTTGGTTGGCTTGAGCGAGATCCTCGATCATTCTCGCTCGTAGCTCGTTCATCTGTTGGTCAACCGCCTCCTCGATGTCGGCTAAGGTCGCTTGGGGATGGGCAAGCCGCCACTCTTGCATACTCTTGGCTACCTGCTGGCTTCTTTGCTCCCATTGCTGATCGTCCTCTTGCTGCTTCATACCCTCTCCTCTCTTTTCTCTCGCTTGTCTCCTCCTCAGTGTACCATCTTTGTCTTTTTGCAAAAATCTGAATTACACCCCTGGACAGTGGAGAGATTGACATCTCTGCAAGTTTGCTTTATACTTGAGCCAGAATGTATTTTTGATCCTCTACTTCTTCAGGAGCAGACCCTTTCACATGAGCCCAGTTCACTAGGTAAGACCCCATTTCGCCACAAAAATCTCGCGTAATACAACGCTGAGATGGCTACATCGCCTCTTTATTGACGATATCGCCTCTGACAATCACTGACTGCTTGCATATGGTGCTCATGTTTCCTGGAAGCGCGACATCCTCGTGTGCCCTTTCATCCCCTGGCGCTGTCAACAGCACCTCTACGGGTTCACCCATCACACTCGCCATCTAGCAGCCAGAAGAGGCCTCACCTTGCAAAAATGGGGTACATTACCATGCTTCTTACTGCACGCTCACTTACGAAGGCTTATGGAGCCAGCATTGTCCTACATGATGTCTCTTTTGTCTTGAACGCCTCCGACCGCATTGGCGTTGTTGGGCCAAATGGTGTGGGAAAATCAACGCTGCTCCGGATCCTCATGGGACAGGAAGAACCCGAGTCAGGCAAAGTCTCTCTCGCGCCCAATGTAGAGATTGGCTACCAACCACAGCAAGCATCCGATCATCTGCAGGGCAGTGGTACAAGTATTCAGGATCTGCTTCTGCAAGCAACCGGCAATCTACGCCAGCTTGAAAAACGCATGCACGAACTCGAAATGGCTATGGCTGTGGTCGATGCAGATCTTATTGAACCACTTCTGCACGAATATAGCCATATTTCTAGCAGGTTTGAGGATCTGGGTGGCTATAAAATTGAGTATAGAATAGATCAGGTCCTCTCAGGCCTCCATATCAATACCCTCTCAAGAGAACGACATGTGGAGACCCTTTCTGGTGGCGAACGCGCACGCGTCGGGCTCGCGGCCCTGTTATTGCGCTCTCCGGACGTGCTCCTGCTAGACGAGCCAACGAACCACCTCGACTTTGCTAGCATGGAATGGTTAGAAGCCTATCTCACCAACTATCGCGGCGCGCTCCTGATGGTCTCACACGATCGCCAGTTTCTGAACCGGGCCGTCAACCAGATTTTCGAGATCAATGAGCATGATCGAAGTTTGCACAGCTATACTGGCAACTATGATGCCTATGTTCAGGCGCAAGCTAACGCACGTGCCAAATGGGAGGCAGATTATGAACGGCAGCAGGAGGAAATACTCGAATTACGCAAGCGTATCAAAGATGCGGAACGCAATGTTGGGCATGCTCACCGAACAGCGCCACGTGATAATGACAAATTTGTTCGCTACTTTCTTGCCCAGGGTAAACAGAATGCAGTCTCAAACATTGTACGCACCGCTGAGGTTCAGCTCGAGCGAATCGAGGCCAATCTCATTTCTAAGCCCCCAAAATTGGTACGCGTCACATCGCAGTTCATTACCGATCCTCTCCGTTCGCAAGAAGTTATCACGCTGGCCAATGTTAGCAAGCAATTTGGTGAAAATAAACTCTTTCAAGATATCACCCATACCATCCAACCCGAAGCTCGTATCCTGCTCACAGGACCCAATGGAGCAGGCAAAACAACACTCTTCAAGATCATCATGGGACAGGAGCAACCCGATAGTGGTCAGATCCAGCTCGCTCCCGGAATACGCCTCGGCTACCTCTCCCAGGAAGCTGAAACTCTTGATCCAGACAAGACGGTACTCGAAGCTTATCGCCATCAACAAGTAGGCTCTGAAGGAGAGTTTATTGGGCGCTTGCTGGGGCATGGCCTGTTTCGCCTTGAAGATATACAGAAAAAAGTGCGCTCTCTCAGCCATGGGCAGAAACGTAAACTGGAGATCGCCTGCTTGATGGCGCAACATCCCAATGTACTGCTCCTCGACGAACCGACGAACTATATCAGCCTGGATGTGCTTGAGGCATTTGAAGAGGCCATCTTGCAATTTCCAGGGCCAGTCATCGCTATCTCGCACGACCGCTGGTTTATTCAGCGCTATGGCGGAGAGCTCTGGACGCTGGATCAGGGCCAACTCTCAATAAACACAGAGCGAGGCTCAGGGTACCTTCACGCCACATGGCAAGACGCCAATTAAAATCATCCCGAATTTGAAACGTCATGTGCTGTGAGCGCACCACTCCCAATGAGGTTGTCTTACAACCTCAGAAGAAACGCCATGCGTCACAGACGCACCACTCCGCATGAGGTCTACACGACCTCAGAAGATACCGTTGGCGAAACCTCAAGCGAGATCGCTAGCACAATGGATGCAAAGGCCGCGAAGCGCGATACCAGCGTTTTCGCGGCCTTTTTGCTTGCAAGGTGAGCATCGTAGCGAACCAAATTGAGAGCACTCAAATTATTTTGCGTACTTGTGGCCATCATCGCTATCCAGTATTGTTATACTACAGATTCATAGCCAGATGCGCAAGATGAAGATCATATCTCATCACATCATATCTATATGAGCATTAGGAAGGAAAAACAATGATCGCTTCTTCTCACCTGCTCTGGATTGTTCTTGCCGAGATGATGAGCCCGCTCTCCATACGTGGGGAGTTTCACTCAAAGAGGAGTTGGAATTACTCCCAACGAGATGTTCGCTCTTGCGCCACCGTGCGCAAGAGCAAGAAACGAGAAAGGATTGTAGAGAATGACTTTTCAATTTCCAGATGAGAGCACAATTTTTGGGAAAAATGTACGGCGCCGCATGCATGAAGAATATCTTCTATGGCTGACCACAGTGGACACACACGGGATGCCTCAGCCTGCGCCCACCTGGTTCTGGTGGGATGAGACGGCATCGGATTTTTTGGTCTATAATCTAACTCATGCCAAACGCCTGGATTTTGTACGCCGTAATTCCCAGGTAGCGCTGCATTTTAATGGCGACCGGACTGGCTCTGGGATCATCGTATTTACCGGACATGCCCAGATCAGCACCGCTGAGCCTCCTGCTGATCAACATCCGTTCTTTCTGGCGAAATATCAGCACTGGATGACCAGTAAGTTTGGCTCACCAGAACAGTTTGCTGCGGAGTATTCAGTGGCGTTGCGCATCTCTCCCATCAAGGTGCGAGGTTCATTTTTCTAAGATATGCATGCTCGAGAGAGAAGGGGCTATCTATGGAACAAGAGAGTCCAGAGTATGCGAGAGCGCAGGTTATCCCTGGAGTGAAAACAGACAATGGCCTCAGATGCTCTTGGAGGTGGCTATACACGCCGCCACCTCCTCCTCACTCCCGCCACTAATGCTAAACGAGAAAGTCCTGCTCATTCAGCTTTCGTATCAACAGGCACGAGAGCGGCTCCTTGCCTTGGGCAACACGAAAGGCGTGAAAACCTATTGATAAACTCAGAGAGAGGTCAGACCGCCTGACTCCGAAAGAGTTTACCAAAATGCACCAATGGACAATCAAGGCGAACCCGGCTATTCCGAACATGTCGCACGTATTGAACAGGAACCATAGGCTGCTCATTTTTCCATTCCCAGAGAACATGTAAAATACGTGAAAAGAGGAAGGGGAAGAGAGGTCCCCACTTTCGCGATTCCCCTCTTCCCCAAGGCCTACTCAGCGGTCTCCGCCCTCTACCATCGTCCGGCGGACTCGGCGGGGTACACACAGAATAAATATGGTACACACTCTCATACTTTTTCTCACGCCGATGGATCTTGGCTACCTGTGAGTGTACTAAGATCTACCGCTTGGGCCATCATGCGATACCCTTCATCATTGGGGTGTATTCCATCACCCGAATCATAGGCAGGATGGAGTACGGCTTCATCATCTGGGGAAGCTAGCGGCATCGCAAAATCGAAGACAGCATCAAACCAGCGGCTTCCTTCCTCACACATCCAGGCATTGACTCGCCGGCGCTGCTTCACTTGTGAAGGCAGATAGCCACCCGGTAAGATGGTCGTTCCGAATATTTTCTTGTAACGTGTTCGAGCCTGCGTAACAATCTGTTGGAGCCCCTCTATTACTCTGTCACCTGAAATACCAAAACGCAAATCATTCGCACCAATGTTGATGATCAGATCCGTCGCTCCTGACTGCTCCATCACATCCCAGGCAAAACGCTGGCTCCCCGCTTCCCCTAAAAGAAATGGCGGCATTTTCATCCCCCCCGCCTGAGGGATCTCTGAGGAGGTCAGCTGATTCCCACTCAGACCCGCATTAATGACCGACATAAAACGTGTGCCACCGGCATCTCTTAAACGACGAGCCAGTTCATCAGGCCAGCGCCTGTTCACATTGGGAGTCGAACCAGCCCCATCGGTAGTGGAGGAGCCAAAGGTAACCACAGCATTGAGGGGAATAGCGGGTAACACATCAACACCAGAGAGCAGCCACCAGGAGGTAGTTAACAGAGGATAGGCAAAAAACGCCGTTTCCGCTGGGACGGTGGTTGCATTCCCGATACCTGAGACATAACTTGTTTGCAATGCACCCCAATGAGCGGTGGTGCCCTCTCCCTGGGCCAGAAAAAAGGTGATCGCCAGGTCACTAAAAGCCTCTACTCGCAAGGGTACCGGATCACTGACCATTTCCTGGCCTGGTTCCAATCTGATTGTAGAGCGACCTTCAAAGGAGACATCACACTCTCCCAAGGAGAGAACTGCCCCTTGGAGTACCTTTCCCACGGAGATTGACGAAAGCGTCACAGCTTCTTCCCCATAGCGATTAGACAGGTGCAAACGAAGTTGCTCTCCACCCGCATGCAAGTGGAGGATCTGCCGCAACGTGCGACCGCTTAAATGAGCCGAGAACACACGGGATGGGGCCGCATACCAGGCTCTCACCCAGTTTTTCATATCACTTGTTTCTGGATACATATCAAACAGAAATTTTTTCCCAAACGACGAGCTTCTCCCACAGAGCATGCTCGATGAGGCAGCTCAAAAGAAAATAATTCATTTTGATCTGGGCGGCACCTTAGACACAAAACGCGACGAATTGCCAATCTCACACATCTCATACTTAGATACATCATAGGTGTCCAAGTAGTGCGTGATTGCAAGCGCAGTTCGTTTCTTTTCTCTTTATTGATGATCTTACAGGCCTCATATCCCTCATGCTAAAAATATTTTACGCGTCGAGACCATTTCGCGCTCCTTCCCCCACACAGGTCGAATTGTCATCTGGGGCAATTTCACTTCTTTTTTGGAAAACAAGCCTGCAAACTTGCCATTTCCCTCGAAAGGCGCAGAGCGCATGCCTTATACACTTCCTAGCTCTGCTATTCAAAAAATCATATCAATCATTTTTCATGTTTCGCTGATCCTGAAGATGCTGTTTGCTGTGATGTTGATCACAGCAACCTTCCATTCTAGCCTGTATACTCTATCGTATGTTTTGTAGCTGGATCAAAGGAGTATTTCAGGGGTGAAATGTTTTAATCATTATAATATGGACGCGGTGGGTTTATGTTCCCAATGTCAGAAAGCTGGATGCCGTTCCTGCCTGTCTGATGTCGGAGGATCACTACTCTGTGTCTCATGCCAACAATGGGCATGGCAGCAAGAACAGCAGCGTGCGTACCAGTCTCGGATGCAGGCTACGTTACAACAAGCAGAAACAGTTACAAAAGCCAAAAGAGCAATCAGAAATTCATGGATTTATACCATTCTGGTGACATTGTTGTGCGGAACTGTCCCTCTACTCGAACTGGCACGGACATATCCCCTTATTCTGCTTGGCTACCCAATATACGTCTATTGTATCTGGTCAACGTACTGGGTATGGAAACCAGTATATCAGGGATGGCGCAAGCTTCTCTCTGGGATGGGATGTTTTGTCTTTGGCTCGCCAATGTTTGTCGTTTTTTATCTGCTTTTATTTACTTTCTGGATTCCAGCCATGATTACCGGGATCTACGGTCCACTTGGTGGAGGATTCAAGGAATATGTAAAGCACCGCAAAATGGCTCGGAGTCAAGCGCCTCTATACCCAATCCAGTACTAGTTTTGCTTCGCGTCCACAGCCACATTCCCGCCTCCGTCCGAGTCAGTACCGGAGGCAACTTGAGCAATCAGTCGGGATCAAGAGGTGCGCTTGATCCCGAATACAAGCAAGTACTTCCACACCTGAACATTAAACGCCATGGCCATTGGGTCTATGGCAACCATAAGCCCTTTGATTTCTCGCTGCTCGTCGTGGGAAGCCTCTTTCGAATTTGTTACCAAGGCTTTTAGCCAGACTGTATAGCCTGATACGTAACTACTCCATTCCGCAGTTGCTTGCTGACCGCACCTTGATTCAAGAGGTATTCCAGGTGTGAAAGGGTTTCATCCATCGCTGACATGCGTTCAAACGGAGAAAGCTGTTGCCAGCCCTTCTCTGACCGTCTCCATACCAAACGACTCGCGACGCTATAGGCGGTCTGCTCTTCACCTGCCAGCGCTTTCATTATCGCGCCGAGTCGACGCTGGTGATGTTCCGCCAGGGCATCAACTCTTGCCGCGAGGCCAGTAAATGGCTGGCCGTGCCCTGGCAGTATGACCTGTACGGGAAGGTCTCGCACAGCTTGAAGTGAGCGAAGATAGTTGCTAAGAGGATCATCATCTTGCTGGCTTCCTCGTCCTATGTGCGGGCTAATATGTTCCAGTACATGATCGCTAGCTATCAAGATCTCGAATTGGGGATCATACAGGCAGGTAAGGCCTGGAGCGTGCCCCGGCGTCCATATTACTTCAAAGCAAAAGGGGTTCCACTCCAGCCGTTCGCCTCCCTCAAGCAATACATCTGGTTGGCAAACTGGAAGCCTCATACCCGTGCGCGCACCTCGGGCAGTGAGCGCCTCCAACTCGTCCAGTGGCATACCACATGTGCGCAACCACACTATCCACGCATCTCTCAAGGCCTGCATATCTTCGGCGCTTCGTCCAAAATAAGTCGCGTCGAGTCGGTGTATCAACAGGCGCGCGCCTGTTTCCTGAACCAGGCGCTCAGCCAATCCTATGTGGTCAGGGTGGTTGTGTGTCAAAAGAATTTCCTTGATATCTCCTATCCCCATACCAAGCGCTCGTAACTCATCGACCAGTATTGTATAGACTTCTGGCCTGTTCCACGCGCAATCGATGAGCCGGACACCACCATCTGGACTGGCTACGACATACATATTGACGCTCCCCAGCGATGCATTCAGCAGCGAAACGGGCAAGCGATACAATCCGGGCATAATCTCTTCTGGCATCAGTGCCTCTTCTTTCTCTTGCACACATGCTGGCAGTTTTCGTCCTATGAGACAAGCAACCAAGGACGCACCAAACAAAGATGACTCCAAGGTTGAAGCAGCCAACCTCGGAACCAGGGTATCCGTTTACGCCTCAGTTGGCGCGATGCCATCAGCATCCGTGCTGGGTTGAACACGACCCAGTCCCTCGGCTTGCTCTATAGTCCGCGCCGCCGCCCAGGAACGCACGGGACTCCAATAGCCAGAAAGCACGAAGATCGTTGGGAGAAAGACGACCAATCCTACGACACAAATCCACCACCATGTGGCCCACTGTGAGCCATCTAGCTGGTTTTTCACGACAAATGAGAAGCCCAGCGTGGAGAGCACAACAACCATACGCAGGATAAAGCCTTCAACAGCCATACCAGTAGCCACCAGGGCGGGGTTGATATCCTCAATAGTCTCTGTATACGCCGCCATCCAGGTCACATAGCCTATTGCCAGTGTAATACCAAACAGGCTCAGGAAGACCGCCATCAAACCCGCGTCAGTGGGCACACCTATTCGGCTGATGAAAAGGAACGTAACGACGATGGTCGTGAGACAGCCTAGCAGCATATATGGCTTGCGTACCAGTGTACGATCAGAGATAAAACCGATAACTATCGCTGCGACGACGTTGACGGCCCAGAAGATGCTGACCAGTCCATTCGCCTGATCTACCGGGAATTTGAAGATACTGTTCAAGTAGAGTGGGAAGAATCCTACCGCCGCGAAGTACATAAGCAAGTAGAGGCTGATGCCAACAGCACTGATGATCAGCCGTGAATTGAGCATCTGCCGCCAGGGATGCTCAGTTGCCTTGGCGACATCGATGGAAGCGGCGCGGCTCTCCAGCAGAGCCCTTTCTTCCGTGGAGTTCACCATCTGGCTACGCAGACCTGGCGAGAGTTCGCGCATACAAAAGAAGCACAGCACAAAGACAGCCAACCCTATGATTCCAGAAATGACGTACTGCGATTGCCATGAGTCGTTGAAAGAAGCCAAAGTACCACTGGCTACCGATGTCGCCAGAACGCTCCCACCCACCGGGCCAACGGTCCAGAACCCCATAGCCAGTGCGCGCCCAAAGCGTGGCGAGAAATCTCGCACCAGCGCGGGCGTGACAACAAGAATAACGCCCTCAATAAAGCCTAAGATGATAATTAATGAAAAAAACGTCCAGATCGAATTGATCAACGCGACAATCAGCGTGCCAAGCCCTGTGACAAGCAAGCCATAGACGATGAGATTGCTACGCCCAATTCGATCTGACAGGCTACCAAAAATCGCCGAGATGGCTCCAATGAGATTACTACAGAGCAAGATAAGGGAATAACTCGATACAGTGAGGCCGAAAGAATGCAAGACCAGAGGCGCGACTGAAGGGAGCACATACGATTCGTAGTAGAGCATAATAGTGGCAATGACGGCCAGTGCGAGATACCAGATACGCAGACCATTACTGGGATAGTGCTCCAGGCTACGGTGCCTGAAACTGGTTTGCAGGGTACTCATCTAGATCCTCCTTGGATACTCGTTATCTGCTAGTACAACAATGTCCTAACGTGTCCATAAAACGAGCCTAAGAGAGCCACCAGCAAATTGAATGCTATACTCTCTGGCTGAGAGCACTGTATCGCAGTGCTCTCAGCCAGAGCAACATATCAGGTATGACGTTTCGGTAACGCTGCGGTAAAGGTGCCTATGACTTTAACGTCGCCACGTTGGTCAGCAGCCTGGACGGCTCCAGAAATGCGGGTCTCGCCCTCAACCTCGGATTTCTCGGTAATCGTGCCTGAGCATGTAATCACATCGCCCAGACGCGTCATGCCCTTGAAACGCACGCCGAACTTGCGCAACGCCAGCGGACCAACAGCATCACTCAGCATTTGCCCTACCAAACCCATGATGAGCATACCATGCGCGATAATGCCGCCAGTTCCGATCATTTCGCCAACTTTAGGATCGGTGTGCAAAGGATTGAAATCACCCGATGCACCCGCGTAGCGCACGAGTTGCAGATGAGTGACAGGTTTTGTTGTCAGTGCTGGAAGGGCATCTCCTACGCTGACATCTTCGGCATACAACGCCGAACGATTGTGTGTTGTCATTTGCTCCGCTCCTTTCGTCTTACTCGCGCACAATAATCGTGGTTCGTGACTTCAACACGGGCTGGTTGTGCTGGTTAACATAGTAGGTCTCCGTTGTGAGAATATCCATCGAATAGCCACCGCTCCCTGGACGCGTTTTGCCATCGACCAGCGTCGTCACTCCTGTGAGCACATCATTGGGATAGATCGGGGCTAGATATTCGTACTCTTCCTCGCCGTGCAAGATACGTGATACGTTAATACCCAGATCAGCCAGGCTCTCCCCTCTCTGCCGATTCCCCCAGAAATTAAACATGGTCGGGGTGGTTGGCGAAATAGGCACGTCGGCAAACCCCGCTTCCAGCGCAGCCTCGCGGCTATGATAAATCGGGTTGTCATCACCAATAGCGGTAGTCAATTCATGGATCTTGTTCCGCTGTACCTCGATGGTGAAGGGGGCGAAGCTGTGACCGATCTTGCTTTTGTCGAACATATGCTTGCTCCTTTGTCTTGTCTGCTAACGCGGGCCTCCCGCGACATAGATAATTTGCCCACTCACATAGCCCGATTCCTCAGATGCGAGGAAGCAAATGACGTTGGCAACATCACGCGGCTGGCCTACACGCCTGACTGGGATAGTCTTTGATGCCATCTCGATAACTTGCTGCGGGTCGAGTCCCTGACGGCGCGCCGTAGCTCGCGTCATTTCGGTATCAATAAAGCCAGGCGCGACGGCATTGGCAGTAATGCCGAATGGCCCCAGTTCTATCGCGAGGGTACGCGTCAAGCCTTGCAGTCCAGCCTTCGCTGTGGAATAGTTCACCTGTCCGCGATTGCCTTTTGCCGACGTGGAGGAGAGTGAGATAATACGCCCGTATTTCTGTTTGACCATGTGTGCCTGCGCGGCCCGGCTACAGAGGAATGCCCCCTTGAGATGCACGTTCATGACGGTTTCCCAGTCGTCATCGCTCATCTTAAAGAGCAGGTTATCTCGCAGCACTCCAGCGTTATTCACCAGGATGTCCAGGCGACCAAAGCGCTCAACCGTCTGCTGAACTGCGCTCTCGACGGCCTCCTTCTCGGCGACGTTACAGGAAACGGCGAGCGCCTCCGAACCCGCATTCTCGATCTCAGCCACGACCTGTGCGCAACCCTCTGGATCAATATCGGCGAGCACGACCCGCGCGCCATCTTCCGCCAGGCGCAGGGCTGTGGCGGCTCCAATGCCTCTTCCGGCTCCCGTAACAAAGGCGACACGACCATCAAGTTTACCCATATGTTCTTTACTCCTTTACATCTCTGCATTCATCAATAATGCATCCACGACATCGGAAAGACATGGAAGATAGGGATTTCCCCGTCCTCCTGTCCTCTCTATTCTTGCCAACTAACCAGGACATCAAGTGCCTCAATGTGCGCTCCATTGGCCAGCAAGGGGTTGATCTCTAATGCATTCAGGAACGGGCCAAGCGCAAGGGCGAGCCCGCTCACGCGGTATATGATCCCGCTGAGCGCCTCAATATCAACGCCTTTTTGTCCACGCGCTCCATGGAGCAGGGCTGCACCTCGTAGCTCGTCAAGCATTTTCTCGATCTCTTCACGCGAAACAGGCAAGACGCGTACCGCCGTGTCTTTCAACACTTCAGTCCAGACACCACCGAGGCCGAGCGTGAGCACTGGTCCCCACAGCTCGTCGTGCACAATCCCAACCAACAATTCCGTTCCTCCTAAACGCATGGGACTGATGAGAATCCCCTCGATCTCGGCGTCGGGCCGGATGGCTTGAACACGCGCCAACATGGCCGTGAATTCCTCACGCACCGCCGCTTCGCTATTGAGATTGAGCGCAACGCCTCCCACATCGCTCTTGTGAGGCAACGCCGGCGATTGGATCTTGAGGGCCACGGGCAGCCCAATCTCTCGCGCGGACGTGACCGCTTCGTCCTCTGTGGTGGCGAGTCGCGCTGGAACTATGGGAATGCCCGCTTCTTGCAAAAGTGTCCGTGCTTGCGTCTCTGACCAGCTTCCCGTTTGCGGTTGTTCGTGTGAGAGCGGTGGGGGTGTTTCCTCCTGCGCTTTGCTGGGAACCGAGTTGATAAACTCGGACCACCAGGCGAAGTGACCCACGGCACGCATACCATGCTCCATTCCTGCGCTGAAATGCATTCCCGTTCGCTCTATGATGATGCGCGCCGTGGGTGAGAGATCCAGGCAGGTGTTGGTGGTAAGCACAACCGGGCGGGGGATTCACGGATAATACGGCTGAGGTTATCGTAGCCTGGAAGCACTTGCGCGAGTGACTCTGGCGTTGGGGCTTTCCCCCCTTCCGTCGAGACAAGGTTCAGCACAAAGTCGATGTTCGGATCATTGACCACAACTTGCAGAGAGCGCTGTTGAATGGTTGAGTCCACAACGACGTATCCTGTCACGTCCAGCGGATTATGGCAGGTTGAGAATGACGGCAAAACCGCTCGCAGGCCCTCTATCGTCTCCGGCGTGAACTCTGGCAGTGCAAGTCCTACCTCTTCAGCCAGATCCGAAATGATATCACACGCGCCACCTGATGGTGTGACCACTCCCATTCTGCGCCCGGGCAAAGGAGCGTTATATCCAGCGAGTCCGGCTGTCGTCAACAGGTCTTCTAACGAGGAGACCCGGATAATCCCAAGCTGGCGCAAGGCGGCATCGTTCACGGCATCATTGCCAACAAGGGCGCCAGTGTGGGCCATCGCGGTACGCGAACTCGCCTCGCTGCGCCCAATCTTCAGCGCCACAATAGTCTTGCGTAGCGCACGAGCCTTCTCCGCCACCCGGCGCAACTCGTCGGGATGACGAATACTCTCCAGAAAGAGCGCGATAGAGCGCGTAGAGGCATCCTCCAACAGATAATCCACCACGTCCGTGACAGAGATCATGCTCTCGTTGCCCATCGCCACCATCAGACTCAATCCAATACCGTGTCCCTGCGCATAGGCCAATACGGCGCTCGCCAACGCGCCACTTTGCAGGACCACACCAACTGGGCCTGCTTTAAGAGGCGGCGTAATAGGCAACCCGTAAGGCGTGATCTGATCGGTAACATTAATGAAGCCATTCCCATTCGGTCCAAGGATAGTCAATCCGTGCTCCTGCGCAAAGGTCAGTAGGTCGCGCTCAAGCTTCACACCCTCTCCCCCACTTCGCTGAAGCCAGAGGTCAGTACGACAAAGTTCGTTGTGCCCAGTTCCGCCGCTTCCTTGATGGTTGAGAGAACATACTTCGTTGGAAGCATGATGAAGGCGAGATCCACTGGTTCGGGGAGAGCATGCAGTGTTTTATATGCCTGTTCTCCATGCACAATGGTCCGGTTGGGATTCACCAGATAGATTGGGCCGGAGAAGCCATAGGTTTTCAGATTCTCAAAGGTGAAGATTGACCAGCGTGAGTTGTCGGTTGCCCCTACCAGAGCGATGCTTCGCGGACGAAACAAGCGATGAAGCAGCTCCGCTGATACATGCCGGGACGTCATCATCCTGTAGCACCTCGTATATACTCTGCACGCGACAGTTATTCATTCACTGCGCGTTCACCTACGATGCTCTTACAATATATGCCACTTTGCATATGAGATAGTACCATTCCCCCTACGATATGGTACTCACACGATCATCTACCTATAAAGCTTTGTTGTGAAACCTTCATAGGGAAGCGCGATATTCACGAGCGCGTTTCTTCGATCAGGCTAAAATACGGAAGCGTCATGTCTTCGCCCACGCTCTCGAAGGTGACATGTACCCCCTTACCGACCGCGAGCGTGTCGCGGTCGGCGCCGATGATGCGAGTCATCATACGTACGCCTTCCTCTAGCTCCACAAGGGCAATCACAAAAGGCACATCTTCGGCGAATGCTCCGAATGCCTGGTGTGCGACTGTGTATGTGTAGATCGTGCCCTTGCCGCTCGCCACCATCCATGTCAGTTGATCTGAAAAACAATGTGGACAGATCGAGCGTGGATAGAAAACAGCCTTCGAGCAGGAGGAGCAACGCTGGATACGCAATTCACCTTGCGCCAGTCCTTCCCAGTAAGGACGCGAGTCGCTATCTTGTTGAAGCATTGAGGCTGGTAATTGTCGTGGCATCGCGCTTCAATCCTTTCCAAGAATAACTGTGCCCGCCGATGAGAACACACCACCAGTTCCATGCGCAAGGGCGATACGCACGCCTTCAACCTGGCGTGGGCCGCACTCTCCGCGCAATTGCCGCGTAGCCTCGATGAGCAAGAAGATACCATACATTCCAGGATGGCAGTAGGAGAGTCCCCCGCCATTGGTGTTCATGGGGAATGCCCCGCCTGGAGCCGTACGCTGTCCACTCACGAAAGCGCCACCCTCACCACGCCCACAGAAACCCAATGCTTCCAGCGTCATCACGACGGTAATCGTGAACGAATCGTAGATTTCGGCGACGTCAATATCAGTCGGGGTCAGACCAGCCATGGCGAAAGCCTCCCGCCCAGAGGCAATAGCGGCCTGATGGGTGGCAAGATCGGGCATATTAGCGATGGTGTTATGGGTATGTGCCTCGCCATGCCCAAGCACCCAGGCAGGTGCTTTGCGGGCATTTCTGGCTCGCCCGGCGCTTGTCACGACGACCGCGCCTCCACCATCGGTGACGAGGCAGCAGTCCAACAGGTGCAGTGGTTCGGCGACCCAACGCGAGTTCAGCACATCCTCAATCGTAATTGGGTCGCGCATCATGGCTTTCTCGTTCATCACCGCCCATTTGCGCGTCGCTACCGCAATCTCCGCCAGTTGCTCGTTTGTTGTGCCATACTCATACATGTGACGCGTCGCGGCAAGGGCATACGCTCCCACTGGAGTTGGGAGACCAAAGGGCGGCTCATACTGCTCGGTGAGTTTAAAGGTATAGCCACCACGCCCACGGCTACGTTCGGAGCGTTGCGTGCTGCCGTAGGTAATCAGCGCGACTTCAAACAGACCAGTCTTAATGCCTGCGACAGCATGCCCTAGATGGGCCTCGAAGGAAGAACCACCAATGTTTGTCGAATCGGTATACTTCGGCCTGATGCCCAGATACTCCGCCAGCATTAGATTCGGTGCCCAGGCCCAACCTCCAGCACAGAAAAGCGCGTCCACGTCTGCGAAGCTGAAGCCAGCATCATCAAGGGCTGCTCTCGCCGCCTGAGCCTGGAGTTGCAAGACGGTTTTATCGGGAGTGCGACCGAGATCGGACTCGGCCACACCCACTATTGCTACCCTGGGACGCGTCATTAGAGCGCCTCCCCCAGCTTTACATGGCCTTTGAGCAGGTTACGCGAGATGATATAGCGTTGAATCTCGTCCGTTCCTTCAAAGATGCGATACAGGCGGACGAGGCGATACCAGCGCTCAATCGGTAATTCTTTGGTATACCCCATACCACCATGAATTTGCAACACACGATCGATGACATGGTTCGCCATGGTTGCGCCATGCAGCTTGGCGATTGAGGAAGCATGGCGAGTGTCCTTGCCGTTCTCAGCTAGCCACGCCGCATGAAGCACGAGCCAGCGCGTAGCCTCAATCTCCACATGCGAGTCCGCGATCATCCACTGAATGGCCTGGTATTCGGCGATTGGCTTGCCCATTGAGATGCGCTGCTTGGCATAATCTATCGCCATTTGCAGGGCGCGCTCAGCGGTCCCAATCGCGCCAGCGGGAATACGCCAACGCCCCGCGCCAATCCATTGCATACCCAGATTGAAGCCCTTGTTTAATTCGCCCAGGATGTTCTTTGCAGGAACGCGCACATTCTCGAAATAGAGGGAAGCCGGCCCCCAATCGCCCATGGTGTGGATATAGCTGGAGGTCCAGCCCATCTCTCGGTCAACCAGGAAGCAGGTGACGCCACCATGCCCCCCTTTTCAGGATCAGTCACGGCGAAGACCATCGCGAAGTCAGCTTCGTTGCCGTTGGTAATAAATATCTTCTCTCCGTTGAGTATCCAGTGATCGCCATCCTTCTCAGCGCGCATTTTAATATTGGCAGCGTCAGAACCCGCGCCGGGCTCGGTCAGGGCAAAGCAGGAGCGCAGTTCTCCGTTAATCGTTGGAATGAGATAGCGCTGTTTCTGTTCCTCGTTGCAGTAGTAGAGAATGTTATCCGCCGTCCCACCAAAGCCAAATGGTACGAACGTGCGCGCGAGCTCCATCGTAATGATCGCGGTCATGATCGGGCCAAGATTAGCCCCACCATACTCCTCCGGTGTGTTGATGCCCCAGAAGCCGATATCTTTGGCCTTCTGCTGCAATTCGCGTATCTTCTCCCGGTCGAGACCCGGATGCCCCTCACGCTCATTGCGAAGAACGTCTCCTTCCAGGGGAATGAGTTCTCGACTCACAAAGTCGCGCACGGTTTGTTGCACCATTTTCTGTTCATCAGTCAGGCTAAAATCCATGATCTTGCTCCTTTGCACTGTTGGTCACGATACCATCTTGCGTGTAAGAGAAAGACAGATCATTGTCATCCTCTGAGGAAACAACAAGAACTGCTGACATGCGCATGAGCTAATGTCTTTTTTTATAACATGACGCCTTAAAAGCATCATCGAGTAATTCTTCTGTAAACGCCAGATATTCTATGAGCCTGGAAGTTGATCCATGGAAGGTGCTTCGTTTGGGTGGTCTCCACTGGCCGAATATGATGTATTGAGCAAAAGGGTATGAAAATAGTTCAGTTGCGCAGTAATATAGGTTTCCAGATCGACGGTGGGTGCGAAACGCCAGGTCTTTTGTAGCGCCCATTGATGCCCAAGACTGACAACGTTGGCCGCTAAGACGTGGGGATGAGGGATATCTTGTGAGAAGACGCCTTTCTCCTGCCCCTCTTGAATGAGTTCCAGGAAAAGCTGATCCAATTGTGTGATAATGGGAAGAATGCGCTGGCGTTTCTCACGCTTGAGTGTGGAGGTGTCGCGATACATGATGATTAGATGCTTCGATCCCTTGTCTAATCCGGTATAGAGTTTGCGCACAATGAAATCGAAACGTTCAAGTGGATTGACGATTGCGCTAGCACGCTTAAACAAGTTATTGTGAAGGGCCGCGCCCTCTTCACAAAGGGCGACCAGGATATCTTCTTTGCTGGGGAAAATATAGTAGATTAAGCCGGTGCTAATACCTGCCGCCTGCGCAATCTCTGGCATAGAGGTCCCATGGTAGCCCTTGCGGCTAAAAAGGTCCTGCGCTGCCGCGATAATCTCTCCGCGACGTGTGTCGCGAATAGCCTTTGCCCCCATGCATACTCCTGTTCTTCATCAATACGATTCACATGAAGTACCATTGTTGTAGCAAGCTGCTAGATATCACCTTTCTAGAAACATAACATATTTTGAATGAATATTCAATAGGGATTTCAGGGACGCGTGAACAGCTTTTCGTGCTCACGCATCCCTGTTCGTATTGTCCAGGTAGTCCTCAGAAATTCATCCAATATCGCCTCATTTGGTGTCAACAGTGATGTCATGCAAAGACCGCTCAAACTAGCCGAGGAGCACGATGACTGCCCCGGAATTACAGATCTGAATGGTATAAATAGGTAATTAAGGGTTTTCTTGTTTATCTAATCTCAATAAAGATTAGGGAGAGGTTTTACATCTCGAAATTAGGTATTAGCTATTAGCAGCTAGAATTAGCTATTCTCACGATTGCGTTTGTCAAAATTGCTATAACATCATATTGTGGCGAAGGATTGTTTCCTGCAAATCATTTTTACAAGCAGGCATAAGGCCCTTTTGTACTCCTATCTATGCATCTTAAGTTTTTATGCTTTTTCTCTCGCTTTATAAAGTGTGTTCTGGTATAATCCTTTAATTAGAACATTTGAAGTTCTTGATAATACACAATCCTGTGGAAATAACTAAAAGGAGGGTGCTATGTCTGTGCGATCACAGACGCCCAACCAGACATTAATGGCTTCTGGATCTTCTTTTTCACAATCTATCATGCTTGAGAGGCTAGCTCGCATTGATGTTATTGCCTTAGACGCGGCTGTATCTTCAGGTCTAGCAGGAGAACGTGCTAGGCGTCTACTCTTGAATCGAAAGCGTATTGCCCCCCATAATCTACCTCGAGTTCTTATTGCTACTCATAATGAGGACGAACAACAACAAGCCCTGGAAGTCACTCAACAGTTTAGCTCTCTAGCAAGTTCAATTAATATTCTGGAAGAGAAGAGTCGCAACGAAACGGCATCCCATGCTCTTACACTGCATAGGCACTATTGGCCAGAGATGCTAGAAGCCGAACGAAAAACGCGTATCCTTCTTTTAGGCAAACGTGGAGGCGCTGGTAAGGCTGAATTCATCAAGCCCTTTGTTGGAGGAGCAGGAACAACCTGCGGAACCTGGACGCCTATTATTGCTTACCAACGAGACAAAAAGATGTGGATTGCAGGAACACGTTCAAAGGAGGAAGAAAAGAATGCTACTCCCATTCGAGGCTTTCTTCGCGGAAATTACGCGCAAGGCGTGTGTCCCGCTGAATGTAGCTTCTGTTATTTACGTGGTTTACAAGGCATGGGCATTAAAAATATGCTTTTAAATCTGGAAGACGTGATTCCTGAGTTAGACACTCTTCCTCGTGGTAGTGTAGTAAACTGGGCAGAGCTTGGAGGGCCTGTTGAAGAGGACCCTTGGTTTGTCGATGAAACGGGACATGGCTCACTCGTTCAAACGATTCTAGATCTTTCAACTGAGCGCGGTATCGTTTCTTTCTTCCTCACTAAGGGAGTCTATGAGCCCTATTTGCAACTACAGCAACGGCTTGCCCTCTTTGCTATCAGCTTGAATGCACCTGCGATCTCATCCGTGTTCGAGCCTGGAGGAGCTCATCCTGAAGAACGTCTCAAAGGGCTGGCATGGGCTATTGATCATGGTTTAATGGACCATACTATTCGTTTAGGGCCAATCATTCCTATTGATGGGTATAAACACCAGTACCACCAACTTTTTGAAATGATTCGTGATATTCTTGGCTCTCGTCTCAAAAGAATTACCATTGATTTGTTGCGCTTTTCACCACAAATGCCAACAATTCTGCGATCTTCATTCCCCGAAGAGATTGTCTCTTCTCTTTTGGCAGAGATGGAGCCAGCGGTTAAAGCTCATAAATACCGCCCATCGGCCCATCGCCAAAAAAGGCTCTATCATTGGATTAAAACTATGCTGGACCATTACGGCCTTCCCCAAGTGAAGACCACACCTTGTAAAGCTGATCCCCTGGAGGCACAAACTTTTTTGCGTGCGGGTGATATTACAAGCATGCCTTGTGCATGCCATATTAGCTATCGTGATCGTGAAGTTATTCGGAGGAAGGATTTGCCCATTTTGCCACACTAAATGCAAAAACTACTCTTAACCTTAAAACATTACTATATTGAAAAAAGCAAAATAATGTAGTATTCTAAAGAATACAAGCTATACGTTTTGTAAAAGGCTTGTGCTTGCTTTTTTGTAACCACAAATATTCAAGGAGTCCCTTTGACCTTTTTCTCAAGTTGTTAGGCTCGTAGAAATGGATCTTCATTCTTTTGCCACAGAAAGGACATATCGTGGCAGCACCTACAACTGTTACCTGGGAGATGGACGGTCATACACAAGCCAAGCACGTTATATTACGCAAGTATCTCAATGCCTGGATACCAATTCTCGCGTCCAAAAGAGATAATAAGGTTTTGCTTGTCGATGGATTTGCTGGGCCTGGTGAATATGTTGGGAACAAAGAAGGTTCACCACTTATCATGTTACGTGCCTTCCTTGAACATCCCTCCCAAAATCGTTTTGAAGGATCATTGAAATTTCTCTTTATTGAAGAGAAGCATTCTCGCTACCAACATCTCCAGCAGCGTATTGCGGCTCTCAAACAGGAAATACCTTTTCCCCCAAATATCACCTATGAGGTAAAAAATGGCCGCTTTGTAGATATGATGCAACAACTCCTGGCTACAATCCCTAGAGAAAAGAATCCTTATACAGCCTCTTTTTTCTTCGTAGATCCATTCGGTTACTCACATACTCCTATGCATCTACTCAAGGATCTCTTATCGTTTCCTCGAAGCGAAGTGCTAGTAACAGTCATGACAGAAGAAATAAATCGCTTCCTTAATGTGGACTATCAAACAAAAGAACAACACTACGACAAACTGTTTGGGACTTCCGCATGGAGACCCATATCTTCCTCTACTTCGACAATGGATCCATACGAACGAATGCAACAGCTACACGACCTCTATCGGAACCAGCTCCTCACAGTAGCAGGCGTTAAATATGTTCGATCTTTTCGCATGCGCAACAAGCATAATGCCACTGACTATTTTCTCTTTTTCGGCACATCAAGCATAAAAGGCTTAACGGAAATGAAGAGGTCCATGTGGAAAGTAGATGCAACGGGAGCATTCGAATTTTCTGATTTCACTAATCCATTTCAACCACTGCTACTTCAAGAACCTAATTATGAAGATCTTCGTCAGAGACTTATTCAACGGTTTCGGGGGCAAACTGTCTCCCTTGATGCCATTGAAGAGTATGTTTTGGCCGAAACACCTTATTGCGTCTACAAGCAAGAAGGGCTTAGGGTTCTCGAATGTGCCTCACCTCCCAAAATTCAGGTTTTCGCTCAAGATCCCAAACGGAAAAGAGGTCATTATAAAGACCACAACCTTCGTATTCGCTTCCTCTCCTAGCTTTCTCATAGATCGTCGCTTGAGAGTAGAGGAGATTCTTACTAATGCATGCTCCAAGGACAACTATATGGAAAACGACACCAGTCACACATACAAAGCATGTTATCCTACGGTTATATCTGGAATATTGGTTGCCTAAAGCCCTGCAAGAGCATGAGCATATTCGTGTTCTTGAGGGCTTTGCAGGCCCCGGCGAATATATTGGAGGGGCTCCGGGTTCTCCACTCATTACACTTGAAACATATATCAAGTCTCTTTCACAAGTTCAGCAAGCTGGTCGCGCTCATTTGCTTGCTATTGATATTGATCCAAGACGCACCTTTCACCTGAATACACTCCTAGAGAACAGGCAGGCTCAATATGCTATGACTCAGAAGCTAAACTTTCGGGTCATACACGGTGACTTCACAACTATAATGAACCGACAATTACACCAAGTAGAACAAAAAGGTTCCACCCCTCCCCCAACATTCGCATTTATCGATCCATTTGGATTCTCCGATACTCCCATGAGCGTTATCGCGCGCATTTTACAATATCCTCACACTGAGATCCTCTTTACGTTTATGGGTGAAGAAATAAACCGTTTCCTTTCTCACCCCCAAAAAAACATACAGCAACACTTTGATGCACTCTTTGGCACCGAACATTGGCGAGACATCAGTTCTGCCAAAAACCGTGCTTATCGGCTTTGCCAACTCTACCAGACACAATTACAAATTGCCGCGAAGATGACATACACATGCGCTTTCTGTCTCAAGAATAAGCGGAAGGCAACCGATTATTTTCTTATCTTTGGCACAGCAAACAGGGAACATTTCATTCAGATGAAACGAATACTTTGGACATTAGACCCTTATTATGGCAATACCTATTATGGCACCAGCTCTTATGTAGCCCCACTTTTGCCCCCTGAACCTGATTATGCAAAATTAACAAGACAACTTGTACAAGAATTGCCCTCTTTAACCATGTCATTGCAAGAACTTGATGAGTATATCCTGACAAGGACACCATTCTACGGTACGGAATATAGGCCTCATATCCTCAAGTATCTCAAACGCTATCCGCATTTACATATACATGAACTTGAATAAATATCTTTGCAAAATATTTCTCGCCCAAAAGAGGAGATAGCCTGAGCGAGCTATCAGGATGCTACACAGGTCAGCAATGCCGCGAGCATACTGATCGTGTCAGGCCAAGTACGTGGCCTCAGTGCCTATATCGGAAGGTGAGGCCGCGCGCCACGTGTACGTTGGCCAATAGTAGGTACGTGTGGGGGAGCTATTCATCAAAAAACTCTTGTCCAAATTGCTTCGTGCGTTTTGCTTTCATTTGCCTGATAGGCTCTTTCCCATGAGAGCGAGTAATCTATCTGCCATTGACTCGCGCCACGTGAGATAATCATGCCCCCCGTTGTATTCGGCATAATGCACATCATATCCTTTCGTACGTAGAACGTCTCTAAGTCGTCGGTTGACAACGACTTGATCAACGGTGGTGGCTCGTTCTAACAGACCAACCTCCAGAGCAAAGCGAAGAGGCCGCTTCTCACTTGCTGCATACTGTGTTGTCAACCATTCCTCTTCTTTCTCCGGTCCCCACCAGAAGGAGCCTGATTGAGAGAGGATATTGCCAAACAGGTCTGCTGCTTGGAAAGCAACGAATGCAGCAGCGAGCCCACCAGCACTGACGCCTCCGATAGTGGTACGAGCAGAATCAGAGGTGACATGATAGCGCTCTCGGAGCCAGGGAAGAAGTTCTTGTCGCAAAAAGTGGACGAATGTTGGGTTACACCGCATTTCGTGTAAGCGTGTCTGCGCATCCAATGAATCAATGAAGACGGTGATGAGGGGAGGAATCTGCTTCTCACTCAGAAGATTGTCAAGGATCGTTGGGGTTGGAATCACATGAAGATAGCAGAAGCCGTCCAGCAGGAGAAGTACACCATATGGTGTGCTGGATGCGGTATATCCTGGGGGAGTATAGACCCATATCCGCCGTTCATTGGCGAGAAGAGCACTACGAAAACGATGCATTTCCACTGTTCCCTTGGCGATTCCATGTCGTCTCTGTCTCCAGTAGTGCCGAGGAGCCTGGGGTAAAGTGAGGATAGACGCTTGATACTCCTCATCATCAGCTATGTCCTCATCTTTGGGATAGACGAAGATCTGCGGATTGAGAGGGTCGAGTTGAAAGGTTGCGGTCCGAGCCTTCCAATCTTTGGTTTCCTTTAAACCAGTCAGGGCATCATTGGGTGAGAGCCGATAGGTTGTACACATATCAGAGCGTAGGCGATAGGTTTTGAACCAGAGATCCGTATGCGGAACATGTTGCAGTTGGTTGTGGGTGAACTCACCCCAACGTGTTGGCCCACCAATGAGCACAACATTCTGTGTGTTACCGGCATCTTTCCAGAGGAATGTCACGAGTGAATGGAGGGAGTCATTGGGAAGCGGCTCGATGAGCGGAGTTCCTTGCTTTGTCACTTCTTCCCAGAAGCTCTGGAGAGCATACGAGCTCCCCTCTTCAAGTTCTTGTTGTAATTGAGCAAGGCGGGGGCTCAGAAGAGAAGGATCTGCTGTCATTTCCTGACCTTTCTTTTCTTTTCACAGGTAAGGCACATCATAGTTGGGTCCCAAAGCATCGTACCATAGAGAAGAGGCGCTAGTCTATCAGTCAAATACAGTTACTGCTAGCAGTAACTGTATTTGACTGATAGAACTACTATGACGAGGGTGAGATTGAAGCAAGAACTCTCCTCAAAGAAACTGGTAAATAAGCGACTCTCCAGTATGCTTCTCTTCAGCCGAGGGGGCATACTGGAGAGTCGCTTGCTCAGGAGATGATCCACCTCAATTTCAGTGCCACCTCTCCGCCATATGCCTGAACATTCGCCCTTGTTGTGTTAGCGAGCAGTGGCGAAATACTTCAAAGCACGCTCCATTGCGGCAAGAAAGCCTTGTATGCCATGTGGATTCTGATGCGCAGCATTCACCATGAGCATGATGAGTGCTTCTCGCAGCAAGACAAGGTGAAAAAGGGCCTCATAGTTGTCTGTAAAGATCTCCTGGTTCCCGTAGGAGGCCATCAGCGTGCTCGTTGGGACACGTTCACGATAATAGGCATCCCAGTTGACGAAATCGATGACCGGGTGGTTGCCGGAACAATCCTGCATGTCGATAAGACCGCTGATGTGATCGTCTTCGACAAAAATATGTTGCGGCCCAAAGTCACCATGGACAAGGACCGGCATCGAAAACGTGTACAATTCGCGATGCGTATCTAACAGTTTCAGAGACGTCGTAATCTTCTGTGTCGGGATATGCCAGTGCGCTGCAGCTGTAGACAGTTCAGTCTCTCGTTCATTCGCCATCAGCATGATGTCAGTAAAAGAGGTTTGTTGGCCCTTTGCATCAGGCTGAAGATAGCCGAAACCCTCGATGCTGACGCTATGCACTCTGCCGAGGATCTCTCCAATCTGATGAATGGCTTTGTCCACGTTGGGTGTTCTCGCTGCTTTGAGCAGGACATCAAGCGGTGTGCCTGGGACTCTTTCTTCGATACAAAACATGACGGTTGTCTCATCATACGTCGCCTGCTCGATGAGCAACACATAGGGCGTTGGAACACCAGCTCGACGTGCGGCATCTAGCGCCCAGCGTTCAGCCTCGAAACGATGATTCGTTTTGCGTGAAATTCTCACGATTACGTGGTGATGGTCGGTCGTGGTTACCGCATAGACTTCATTATCCTGCCCAAGCACCACCCGGCTTGCGTGCGCCATCGTACTTCCCGTCGCCCGACGGACGAAGTCCTGGATCAAACTGGTCGGGGTTGTCCACTGGTTGTGCCTTGTGTGAAGCCATTCATTCAAGGAAGGGGTCTCTGCCATGTGCTTCTCCTGACAACAAGCAATACTCTATTCAATCTCTGAGGGTGATGTCTCTCGTGTTTCCTTATGCGGGTGTTCCCCAGACCAGAGCCAACGCATTTCTTCACTCTCCACAAGCAGGTCTTGCAATGTCCCTTGTGCCTCAATCTTGCCGTCCTTTAAGAGGAGGATATGATCCGCCCTGCGCAATGCCGCATGACGATGTGAGACCACAAGAAAGGTGCTGTTTGTACGAGCAAAAAGCCGTTCCCACAAGAGACGCTCTGTTTCCACATCCAGCGCGCTTGAAAGATCATCAATGATGAAGATGTCTGGGTCGCGTATGAACATACGAGCAGCGGCTGTACGCTGGACCTGTCCGCCCGAAAGCCGAACTCCACGCGGACCAATCTGTGTCCCTACTCCCTCTGGTAGGGTTTGAAGATCCTGTTCCATCACGGCGGCTGAGAGAGCCTCTGCCAGGTCTGCATCTTTTGTGGCAAGACCAAGCAACACATTGTCGCGCAGCGTGTCGCTAAAGAGCCTGGGTACCTGTGGGGTGTAGGCGCTATATGGTGGAACGAAATGCGACGCCGCATCTTCTACTCTCTTCTCATTCCAGCTAACCTCCCCCGCCTCTTTCGGGAGTAACCCAAGCAATGTTCGTAACAATGTCGTCTTGCCCGCACCCATACGACCCGTCACAACGGTAAACGAGCCTTGCGGCAGGGAAAATGTCGCTTGCTCAATTCCATGTACCGTGCCTGGATGGTGATACGTGAGATTGTTGACAGCTATCCAGGCGAGTTTTTCTGTTGGATCGCGCTGCGGTGTTTTTTCTCTTCCCTGTGCTGGAGCATCCTTGAGCAGATCTGGATGATGCGCTGCAAGGGTGGTTGGTGGTGCGCCTTGCAGTAGGGCCACCAGACGTTCAAGCGAGACACACGCCTGCCGATATGCTGGCAGTACCTGACTGATCGAGGCAAGAATCCCTGGAACCCATTCCAGATAGAAGACAAACAACACAAATTCACCGATGGTCAATGTTCCCTGGTGAAGTGCGCTGGCGCCAAACAGCAGTATCAAACCTATCCCGAGTTCATGTGTTCCTCCGAAGATCGCGTCGACGGTCGACGTGAACAGCAGATCTTGGAGTGACGTGCGCTGGCGTTTACGACTTAACGCTGCCACATGCTCAATCACTCGTTCTTCTGCGCGTGCGACCTTGATGGCCAGAACCGCATTGAACATCTCGCCAAGCGCACCACTGACCTCGCCGGTTGCCTGCCGACTCTTGTGGCGATACTGCTCGATGCGCGGCCGTACCCATTTCGCTACGGTGATGATGATTGTCAGAGGCAGGAACACAAGGATGGTCAGCAACAGTGAAATCCTCGCCATCATCACCAGCGCAACGAGCGCAAAGACGCCTGCTCCAACGAGGTTGAACCACGACGCGAGGAGTTGGCAGAGCACGTTGACATCGTCACGGAAGCGATTGAGTATCTCTCCCGTTGAGAACGGTAGTACCTGTCCACCTGGGAAGGCAAGCAGGCGTTGGAAGAGATTGTGTTGCAGAAGTGAACTGGTAATGGAGTGGGTCACGGTGAGAAGTAATTCCCACCCGAGAATGTCGATGGCCCGTATGAACTCAGCCGTAAACAATAACGTCAGGATACCCCACACCTCCATCGCTTGTGGCGAGTGAGCTGACAGGGCATCGAAAAAGAGGCTCGGGAGGACTCCCAAGGGGATATAGAGCACCCAGCCCCCCACCACGATAAGGAGCAAGCAAAGATACATCCCCGTTTGAAAACGATACAGGTGCCAGGCAAGTTGCCACAGTTTCATGTTGTCTCCTCGCTTCTCCTCCCCTGGAAATTGTCAGGAAACGTGTTATTCTGCATCCAGGACGAAGTGTTCACGTGGGCTATAGTGAGCCTTCTGTCCGTGTGCAATGAGCATCACGTCATCGACGTGCTTCAGAGCCGTTCGCCGATGCGCGATGATGATGCCCGTGCGACCATGGAAGAGGCCGCTCATCGCACGGTCGAGGAGCGCCTCAGTGACTGGATCGAGACGAGCAGAGGCTTCATCCAAAATCACCAGATCTGGATGGGCCAGAAACACCCGTGTCAGCGCGATTAGTTGAGCCTGTCCAGCGGAAAGATTGCCGCCCCCAGAGCGTAACATTGTGTCTAACCCCTGCGGTAATTGTTCAGCCCAGTCCCACAAACCGAGCGTTTCAAGGGCCTGCTTCAGCGCGTGATCAGAGATTGTCTGGTCGAAAAACGTGAGATTGTCGCGTACACTGGCATGAAAGATCTGCACATCCTGGGTCACCATGGCCACGCGCGAGCGTAACACATCGACTTTGATCGTCTTGAGATCCACGCCATTTATCCGGATGCATCCTTTATCGGGATCATAAAAGCGTAAGAGTAAACTCGTTATGGTTGTCTTCCCGCTCCCGGTGCGACCGAGGATACCGAGTACCTTGCCCGACGGTAGGCGAAAGGAAAGATCACGAAGCACAGGCTCTCCTGCTTGATAGCCAAAGGAGACATCCTCAAAGGACACGGTCAGTGGCCCCGCTGAGATGTGTTCTAGCTCGCCATCAGCAAGACGGGTGTTCGTTTGCAGAAGCTCATCCAAACGAGAGAGGCCTGCCACCGCTCGTTGGAAGTCGCCAAGCTGGTTGGTCATCTCGCGCAGTGGGTCCCAGAGTTGCATCGTGTAGGCAAAAATGAGGTACACTATCCCAAGCGTTATCGCCCCATTGAGGTAGAGATAGCCATCGAGGCCAAGCGCGATGAGCGTCCCGAGAATATACATGAGCATGCGCACGCCTCTCACGGCCTGGCTGACCAGTTCTGCTCGCCTCTGGAGGCGAAACCGTTGGCGGAGAAAAACCGTAAGGCGCTGGGTGACATAGTGTACAGCTCCATTCGCGCGAATATCCTCTCTTCCGCTGAGCCGCTCTTCGAGAAAACCATACAGTTCTGCTTCGGTGTGGCGCGCCTGTACAAAATAGGGTGGAGGGAAGCGCGATATGTAGATATTGATGAGCAGATACAGCGCCGTGTACCCCAGCAGGGTCAGACCAATGCGCAGATCAATGAGCAATAAAACAATCAACATTCCCACCGTCAAAAGGGTGCTGTTGATGAGCACAAGCACAAAACGCGACAGGAGATTGTTGAGCATACTGACATCACCATCAACACGCTCAAGTAATTCACCTGGAGGGTGCTGATGATGAAAGCTCAGATCCAACCGGAGGCAATGGCGTGCGACATCAAGACGGAGGGCGTTTGTCGTGATCCACGCGAGTCGCTCCGCTGTATAGGTTTCGCCAACTCGCACAGCGCGTGCGAGAAATGCAAGGCAGAGATACATCACCGCGAGCACCAAGAGCTGCTCTGTTGGTTTCCCGCCTGTCGCAGCATCAATGAAGAGCCCGAGCATGTAGGGGGTCAGCAGTTGCAGCCCAATGGTCGCAAGTAAAAACAGTGCAAGCAAGCTGGAAAGGCGCCATTGGGTTGCAAGATACTGCTTCCAAAGATGACGAAAGCGGCGCAAAGCATGGGTTGATAGTAGCGTACCGGATGTGTGCATAGACTCTCTCTTCATGGTTACCAAGAGAAGCTTCGGTTCTTTCGCAAGCGCGTTGGATCTTGTGAGCAAGAACATGCAGTTTTTCTTGCTCACAAGATTTTTGTCTTGATTCTAGGGAGGAGCAACAGGTATGTCACTTCGCCATGAATTCCAGGCACTGCCATTCCATGGCAGTCTGAAACAGGCACTGCATTTTCGGCCACCAATAATCGTGTGATGAGCCGTTATTAGCATCCCAGACGGGCATGTAGAGCCATTCGATGAGGCCAATTCGGTAATCATCGAGCAACTCATCCCAGCTATAGTGACGGACGCCGTGAGCAGTGAGCGTGTCGTAATAATGCCGTAGAGCACGTACCTCTCGTTGCTCCTCGTGACGCTGGGCAGGGGTCCAGAAGGTGGCAAGCATATTGGCAAGATCCAGTGCTCCGATGTGCACTTCTGGTCCTTGCCAATCGATCAAATAGGTGGCTCCAGGAAGGTGGCGCGGGCAGAGGAAATTCGAGAAGTAGGCGTCGCCATGCAGCAAGGTTTGTTTGCTGCCTGTACGGAAGCGAGGCTCCAGGTGCTGTTCCCAGTAGCGAGGCATGTGAGCAAGCCATCGTTCATAGCCTGCACGCACCTCGACCGGCAGAGCTGCACCTGCTTGACGTGTGACGAATTGCTCCCATGCCTGGGTACGAGTCTGGATATAGCGGCTTGCAGGCGCTTCATGTGTTAGCCACATTCCGGCGCGAGCGACCTCTGTTGTGAGCAGAGGATGTTCCCACCAGAAGGCCTGAAGGTGGGCAAGGGTCTCGATGGTGGCTTCGATGTAGTCGGGACTGGGGACGCTCCCGCTCGTATCGATGGACTCATCGCGCGTCACAGGCTGGCGGTGGGTCTCTGAGAGATTCTGAAGCAACAGATAGGAATTGCCGCTCTGCTCATCATAGGCTGCGGCATAGCAGGGAGCGATCACCTGTGGATGATTGGGAAGTGCAGTAATGGTCTGATAGAAGCGCACCTCGCGCGCCTGCGCTTGTTTGCACCACTCTTCTTGTGTATTCTGTTTCAGGACAAGGTGCGTTGGCGCCTCTGGTGGTGCCTCAGGCGAATAGCGCAGGGAGAGGTAATTGGTATGGGAATTAAAAGCGCCTGTTGATTGGATCTCAATGGCATGCACTTCGCCTTGGGTGAGAGCTCCCGAATGGCGCAGGATTTGTGTTAACCAGGTTGGTGTTATCCCATCAATTTCGGTCGTTGCAAACAGTTCAACCATATGCCTCTTCTCCAAAGGGTGTCATTTGATGACACAACACTGGCGAGCGTTTGCACATGAGGAAGCAGGCACAAGCATAGTAGGAATGGAGAAGGCATGGCAAAGAGGTGAGGCTGGGTGGCAGGGAAAAGCCATGCGTCATGTGCTCTGCATGTTCATGTACCAGCCACACCAGCAAATAGTTGCACGCCGATATATGCGTACAAAAAGTCGCAAGAGAAATGAATGAGTGACTTCGTGGTACACGATTAGCAAAGGCTCATGATCAGTAATTTCCCCCTTTTAGATCGGTACCTTCATTTTATGTTCTTTCTTCCATCTGTGTCAAGTCGATAATGCTTGAGATCCAAGGCCATCCTATCTCAATGAGAAGAAATGGGGGGATGGTTATTCCCAGCGAGGCATATGAACGAGATGAAGAGCAGCGATGGTTGCGAGGTGTGGCACATACGTTTCTCTTCTCCAAGAGATCAAGAGCGCCATCTCTCCAAGGTATTCGTGCCTTGGGAGAGGTGCTTACGACTCCACTGGAATGCTGCGAGCTGACCCTTACATGAGCCCTCTCTCTCTCATCACTTGTTGCAAATGAGTTGTGCAAGCAGGATACCATTGTGCATCATAGAGACCAATGAGCGCATAGTAGTAGAGCCACGTCCAGAACATATAAAACCAATACCGCAGCTCAAAGTCCTGATCCAATGCGAGCATCTGCTGGTAGGTCTCAAGGAGATGGTATCGCTTGCCCTGACTCTTGGTCAGGTGAATCAGATCGAGTTCATAGTCTGCCCATTCAGCATCGAGAGGATCAAGCAGACCAGTCACCTGATAGGTTGAGGGATGAAAGAGCAGGTTGCCAAGACAATAATCGCTATGAATCAGCACGGCTTCTCCTTGCCGATGGCCTAGAATCTCTTCCGCCCGATCAAGTGCGTGCTGAGCGACCTCTCGAATGAGAGCAGGGAGTGCCTCTTCGGGAGAGTGTGGATGTTGGATCTGCTGATTGATGGCTCTGACGCGTTGACCGTAATAGTCCCACCAGGTCGCATAGTAGGGTCCATCGAAACGCCCATATCCATTGGGGCTCCGAACAGCGTGGAGAGCGCGTTGGACTTCGATCATGTGACGTGCAACTTTTTCACGCGCCTTCTCATTAAGCTCTCCAAGTTGCCGTCCCTCAACCCCAGGGAGATGCTCCATGATCAAGACTTCGTAGGAGGTATCTGGAGCGATGTGCAGAGCATAGACGTGCGGGACAGGGACAGGAGCATATTTGCGTAATACATCAAGTTGTTGTTGTTCGGCGAGGCCACGGCCTGGAAATTTATGCGCTTTGATGACGACTTGTCCAGGATCGCGAGTCATGTGGACCACATAAATAATCCCAAAAGCGCCTTCAGCCTTTTTGTGAACAGAAGTCACCTCGGCTGAAAAGGTTGTGTCGATGAAAGACCGCAACATTTCTTGATCGAGGCTGGGATCAGCCCGACTGGTAAGCCTCATGATATGTCCTCCTCAGAGAAAAAATGCCGAGAAGTGATGGAGTCGGCACTTACCTTATGAAGAGAAGCATACCTGTTTTCCTCTTTGAGCACAAGCATATGCGGGTGAAAGAACACACATGTCCAGCATCGCCAGCCAGGAAAGTCGAGTCTCTGGCATAACCTATTTTATCTTCAGGCATCCCCTCCCGCAACTACCATGAGGTGCCGAGTATCATATGCGGATGCCGGGTTTCACGGTAAGATTGTAGACAATATATTCGTGGATGACGAGAGAGCGGCGGAGATTGACGACGCATCAATGGATGTTTTTTCTGTCAAAACGAACGTCCCTCCTGCTTCCATGTTTTGTTCACATTGATTGCTCTGTTGCGCGTTGGATGGAGCGATCAAGTATGTGCCATTATGAAAGCATGGCAAGACGCATTTCAATTGCCAGACGAGGTGAGGACGGAACAGACCCACCAGCAGCAACAACCTGAGGCATCAATGCTTCCATCTCATCACATACGGCACTAAGCGCCAATATCTGTTCTTCTAAGGTGACATAGAGTCGAGACGGACGCTTTTGAAAAGGAAGCAGCTCCCCCTGAAGTGCAGCTCGTACTTCACGCACATTTCGTTGAAGCCCTAACAGCCCATTGTGGAAACCAATCAGGTCATGCCTGGCCAGCAGTGGAATTATGCTGGCTGCGATCATCCAGAAGAAGCCTGTCGTCAGAGATGCATCCTCAATGCATCTCTGAAAAGGGACTGGTTCGAGAGGAGGGGGCTCAGGAATTCCAACTTTCTCAAATAGGAGGAGCGATGGATGTTCTTGATGTGCGAGCTGTTGGGGGATGAGCATCCAATCGACATTGATGGCTGATTCCTGGTATAACACATAGGTAAACGTCCCGCCAAGCGTATTGTTACTATGGGATTCAAAAAGAACCGACGGCGTTCCAAATTGTTGAAACAGCGCCAGTCTCTCTTCAGTAGTTCTTGCACCATATGGCCAAGGAGTCGCACAGAGTGTTTCACTGTATGCTTCAGCGACCACGACATGGAGGTCGAGGTCGCTCAACGCATCCTGCTCGCCTCGACCAAAACTGCCAGCTAACCACGCTGCGACAAAACGTTCATCATGCTCTAAAACCGTGGCAATCTGTTTCAGAAGGGCAGTTCGATGCTGGAGCGAAAGCGTTCTGTGATGAGACATAAGCTATCTCCTTCTATTTTCCCCTATGATTCGCCAAGAGTGGCGGGAAATACGCTACCAGATGGGCATACTGGTCGCATGCAGACAAACCTCAGGTCTACTATTCTCTGGTTGAAAAGACCGAGAGCGGCCTGCCCTCGTCATATTGCTGAGAGAAGCGCGTTGCCTCAAGAGAGAACGTGTGCATGAGCTGAGAAACGAGGCTCTGTTTCTCGTTCCCTTCTGAGGTGGGTCAACGATTACTTGCACCTCTCTTTCGCTCCACTCACTGGTTCCTTGCCCACCAGGGCGATCAATCGATCTGCGAATGAACCGCGATGGGAAACAGAGTGGTGATATCCGTTAAACTCGGCATACTGCACCTCATACCCTTTGAGGCGCAACACATCGCGCAGATGCCGATTGCAGCCCACCATGTAGATCCATCCCATATCCTCCTTCAGCCCAACCTCCAGAGAGAAACGAAGAGGGAGGCGTGGGCTCTCGATAAACTGCTGGATTATCCACTCCTGCTGAATATCGTCCTCAGGGTCTTTGTCCCACCAGAACGAGCCAGACTGCGCAAGCACATTGCCAAAAGTTCCTGAGGCGCGTAACCCGGCGAACGCGGCGGCTAATCCGCCATAGCTACAACCACCAACAATCGTCTGGGCGGGATCAGCAGTCACATGATACTGTTCTTGCACCCACGGCATCAGTTCCTGAACGAGAAAATCGACAAAGGGCTGGTGGCAAGCTAGCTCGCGGTTGCGCGTCTCATCATCTGGGTGATCAAGGAAGACGGTAACCAACGGAGGAATCTTCTCTTCTCGTATGAGATTGTCCAGAATGGTTGGTGTTGGAATCAGGTCAAGGTAGGTCCAGCCATCAAAGAGAAGCAAGAGACGGTAGGGTTCGCTCCTCTCGGTGTACTCGGCAGGCGTATAGACCCAGATACGACGCTCATTGTCGAGGATCTGGCTGCGCAAGCAATGAGCATGAAGCTTGCCCTTGGCTCCGTCAGGGGAAGGCACAATCCAGGTCTGAGCAGGAGCATGGGGCAACTCAAGCACAGAGAAGATGACCTCCTGCGAATCAGGTTTTTCTTCGTCTCTGTGAGCCACAAATTGCTTGGGGTTGAGCGGATCAGGGAGAAAACGGGTGCCGAACCCGCCCTGAACCTGATTAGTCAAAGCATCATTGATGGAGAAGGTGTAAACTCCACGCACATCCATTTGGAGCTGGTATGTCTTATACCAGAGATCAGTCTGTAACAAGCGTGTCATCTGATGCTCTTCGGGATGGTCTAATCCTGCTGGTCCGCCCCAGATCACGACGTTGTGTGTGTCTCCGCTCGCTTTCCAGAGAAACGTGACCAGAGCGTGCTTCTCATCTCCTTCAATCGTTTCTATCAGCGGTGCTCCATGGGCAAATATATCTTGCCAGAAACGGTCAAGAGCGGTGGCATTCCCTCGTGTGAGTGCTTGTTGTACAGCGTGTATGCGCGGACTTTCAGGGAAGCGTTGTGATTCCATAGAGACCTTTTCTTTTGTCCATTTAACATGTATCTGTGTACACCGTAAACGACCATATCATGCTGATGGGTGAGCACACGTAGGCGCGCACAAAAATGCAAAGGGAAATCGTCTTGAGGATGGCGAGCAGAGGAAGTACAATGGTGGAGAGAAAATGGACCTCACACTCATGTCTCACCAAAACTACATATGCACATAGGCAAGCAACTGGGAACGACTACAACACAAGGATACGGGCTTCCCGAACAATCAGGAAGGTAGCAAGCAGTGCTTGAGAGAGGAGCGATTCCCTGCTTTTTTCACCAGCATTGTGGTTGAGCGTGCATTAGTAGTGGTTAGGCATACGTGCTTTTGGCCTCCTTGAGGAGATATCTACCTCTTGAGCATAAAGTACGCTTGCTCTTTTGTCAAGTTTTTCTTACGAGAACGATAAAAATTGTGGCAATGTCCTTGAAACTGCGCCACATGTCCTGAATGTATGGTATGCTAGCTGCAAACATTCCTGCGTTGTTCAAGATGGCGTTGCACTATTGTCTCTGTTGAGCGAAGCGATGATGTGATGGCTACGTCTATCCCTTGAACGTCGATACGCGCGGAACTCAAGATGAGAAGAAGCGCTCTTTCTTCGCTCTAGATTGGATGAGAACGATGATTTCGCAAAGCATTACCCAAAAAAGGATGTTTCTTTTCCCTCTGTCTCCTTGTAGACAAGCGAGTAGTTGGAACTGGGTGATGTATTACTGACGAACCAAGAGCGTAGGCTCTCACAGAGGACACAGGAGGTAACACCCCCTGATGCTCCTTGATAGTGGATTGGTTTCAAAGTAATATCTTCATCTCGGTACAACTTCTGTTTCTTGGCTGATCCTCGCCCTTTGGGGCGACCGGATCTTTTTGTGTTGCCTCCAACGCCCATCTGGTCGTGCCCCTCCATTCCTTTTTCTTTCCATTTGGCGAATTTGTACATTTCCCATGCAAAAAGAAAAAGGGAAAAAGGATGTCTTCATTTTCAGATGCTCAAGCGAATGATCGCAAAGCCAAGCAAGAGAGAGGCCTATCTACCAAACGCCAGCTTCCTCTTGCGACACTGCTCGTAGAGCGAGGGTTCTTTGGACACATTGAAGAGGCACGCCGATGGACCATGGCTGGAAAGGTTGTGGTGAACGACCAGCGTTTGGACAAACCTGGGATGCTTGTTCCTCGTGATGCACATGTTCATGTGCGTGGAAGGTCCCGTTACGCAAGTCGAGCTGGATACAAATTGGAAGCCGCCTTGGACGCATTTGGAGTTGATGCTGTTGGGCAGGTCGCTCTTGACTGTGGTGCTTCTACGGGAGGCTTTACTGATTGTTTGTTACAACGAGGAGCCACGTTGGTCTATGCTGTTGATGTTGGCTATGGCCAGCTTCTTGGTCGTCTACGCATTGATCCTCGTGTGCGAAATTTTGAGCGAACCAATCTCAGTGATCTGACAGTGGATAGGTTACTTCCTCTACCGACGCTGATCACACTGGATCTTTCGTACCTTTCTCTCACCAAAGCATTGCCTGTTGCAACGGCATTGCTTGCGCCCAAAGGGCAGATTTTGGTTCTCGTGAAGCCACTCTTCGAGGTTGAGAGTGCCGATGCGAGGCGGACTGGACACATTGACGATGTGACATTGCTGCTTGAAGCGCTGCAACAGGTCGTGGAAGCAGGAAGGACGTGCGGTCTGAGTCTCCAGGGGATGGTGAAGCTGGCACTTACGCCTCGCCATGGTGTGCACGAATTCTTTGCTTCCTTTGTTCGCTGTCCCGGTGTGGTTGATTGGCAGTTTGAGGAGCAAACACTGCTTGATATTATTCAGGGAACAGGCGTTGGTGTGACCCAAGAAGAATAGTTAACTTTTCATTGCAGGAGAGGTGAAGCATACTTCATCTCTCTTTGTATGCGACGTCGAAAATGTAAACCGTGGCTCGGTGAAAGGCATGTAAAGATTCGTGCAACATATATTCTGAAATATTTCACCCCAAGTCACATTTGAGCTCATCTCCTGCTACGAATAATCATACTCTCGTCTCGGACATGGAGGGAATGTACTAATTCAATGTTTGAGAGTTCACATATTCAGATAGTGGCATCTTGCGAAAAAAGTGAAATCATCTGGGTCCCTCGTTCTGGCCGGCTGAAAACCGTCTCTAATGGATATTGCTTTTGAGAGGCTCGTTTGGTTCCATCAAGAGGTCAGCCATGCTACTCTCTCCTACTCATCCTCAGAACCAATCCTACTCAAACGACTCTTTTACCTCAAAGAGTAGCATATTTCGATGTCATTGTCGAATTGACCTCCCGAACTGGTAAATTGGCCGAATCTTTGAACAAATAACGAGCTTGTAAATTTTGCGCACAGGTCGCCCCAAAAATATGGGACTAACCTGTGTACGTACAGATTTTCCATCAGGAACGCTTCTAGTAAGAAGAAGAATTTCTCTTCATAAGGATAAGGTATTAGCTGAGATAACATACCACGTTGGTTAGGAAAGATACTTATCCATCCAGTCCGAGAGATGAGATGTCATATCAAAGATAATGGTATTTTCTGTTTCATTAGGAGTTTCGAATTGTTCGATCACAGGATAAAAGTTCTCGTCGACGAGATAATTCCTTTCCTGGGTCGCCAAAACCTGTTGCCTTCTCTTTTTGAGTTCAGCAACGGGTATCGCTAGATAGACAATTACGACTTGGTAATGATGCTCACTTGCTACATTCCGAAATCGGTCCCGGAGCCATTTGAGAAAATTTGTGTCATCTAGAACAATATTTACGCCTTTTTGCATGAGGGAATGGAGTAACTGAATGCACAGTTGATGCGTTTTCTCCCATTCTTCTCCTGGTTGTGGATGGGTCAAATCAAACCCTCGCTGCCTCATGAGATCATCCAAGCTGATATAGTCGCTCTGGGTTCGCGTGACAATATGTTTCGCTAATGTAGTCTTTCCCGAAAAGGGAGCGCCACACATTAAATACAATGTATTCATACAAGCCTTTCTTATCCGTAACATGGGATAGCAGAAATTACAGGAGTGGTCACATGTGCCAAGAATAATATCTAGTTTGTGTTCATTGGGCAGGCTTTGTTTGCAAAGCTTGTTCAATGCTCAAAGATTCGTCCTAGAATTCAAAAATTTATCCCAAGTACCACGAACTCTCAGACTGAATAAGGTTGGCGATGAATTCCTTTACTCATCGAAGCGGCAAAACTCAGGTTCTTCCGCGATTCTGGTGCTACTTGTCTGCTTTTCTAAAGCGGTGTATTGATGTAATATGATATATTTCTCATAATGAAATGCTCTCTGTAGCTCATTCATGAGGAGTAAATTGATGATGGAATTTGCTTCGTTGTTGTCACTGCCCGATGGGCTAGAGGTAGCACAGTTTTCCATCGTGGATGATGTTTTACGTCTTCATGTGGTTGCAATGGCGGAAGGGCGAGCATGCCCTCTGTGCGCTGAGGTTGCTACGCACGTCCGTAGTTACTACACCCGTCTTGTGGCAGATCTGCCTTGCGCGGGCCATCGCGTCCAGTTCATGCTTCATGTTCGTAAGTTTCGCTGTGATACAGCTTCCTGCCCGCGCAAAGTCTTTGCAGAGCGGCTTGGTCCGTTTGTCGAAGCCTGGGCGCGCAAAACGACGCGACTGCGTGAGGCCATCGAGGCCATTGGTCTGGCCACTTGTGGAGAAGGGGGCTTCCGCCTGGCTGATCGGCTGGGCATAGCCACATCGCCAACCACCATGCTCCGCTGCATCATGGCACTGCCTCTTCCCTTTGTCGAGACAGTGACTCATCTTGGCATCGACGACTTCGCTTTTCGTCGTGGGCGAACCTATGGCACGGTCCTGGTCGATTTAACCTGTCACACGGTCATAGATCTCCTCCCAGACCGGAAAGCCGAAACGGCGAAAGCCTGGATACAAGCCCACCCGGAAATTGAACTGGTCAGCCGTGATCGTGGGGGAGATTACGCTGCTGCTGCCAGTCAAGGCGCTCCACAAGCTGTTCAGACAGCCGACCGTTTTCATCTCTGTAAGAATTTAACCGAAGCAGCCGAAAAAGCGCTGGCACATTGTCGGACAGAAATGCGCAAAAATCAGAAGAGCAAGGAAAACGTGCAGAAAGGCATCTCAGCGGAGGAACATTCACCAGTCTTGTTGACTCCTGACGGCAAACCCTACTCGGCCCATCAAACCGAGCGCTATGATCGCTATCAACAAGCGGTGGAGTTACGGGAACAAGGTGCCAAAGTCAAAGAGATTGCGAAACGAGTGGGTCTCAGTGTGCGAACGGTCCAGCGTTGGCTGAAAGATGGGACCTATGTCGAAACCAACTACCATCACCGGCACCGGAGCAGTTTTGACGCATACGAGGCGTATGTGAGGCAGCGCTGGGGCGAGGGTGTTCATAACATTCAACAGATCTGGCGCGAGATCAAGGCCCAGGGCTATCCCCACTCTGACCGGGCGCTGCGACGCCATTTGGAAGCCGTACGCGGAAAAACGCCAGCCGAATTGTCAGAAGCGGGCGTCTTGGATCACTTTTCCGCGAACAAGGCGGTCTGGCTCTTCGTTCGCCCCTTTGAGAAATTGAAGAAGCAAGAGCAGGAAGAACTCCTGGCTATGCGCCAGGCCAGCGCCACGATAGAGGCCATCTATCAACTCGTGCAGGAGTTTTTTCGCCTCGTACGCTCCCGCCAAGGAACACAGCTTGACTCCTGGCTGGGCAAGGTGGAAGCCAGTGGTATTCAAGAACTCCAGCGCTTCGCTAATGGCCTGGAGCGAGACAAAGCGGCTGTTCTGGCCGGATTAACACTCATTCACAGCAACGGGCAAGTGGAAGGGCAGGTGACGAGAGTAAAACTCATCAAAAGAATGATGTTCGGTCGAGCTGGGTTTGCTTTGCTTCGCCAGCGCGTCCTTCATGCCTTGTGAGAGCCGGCTCGAAGTCGAGAAATGTGCCTACTCCACCAACCAGCTTTGCCTCCAGAGACAGAAAGATCTCCTTCTCTACGCTGCGTGAGGAGATTAGCTTTTGAGCAATTTGTGTACCTCAAAGTGAACCGTAGTATCAGCAACAGGAATCGCTTGAGGATCTTGCGGGCTGACCGTGAACATGATCCAAGGCTGGCCTGTTAATGGTTTGTTTGTATTTTTACTCCACTTTTCTAATGCGTCAAAGCCTTCCTCGGCAATGATACGAGGATCTGCTGGACCCATAAACTCGCGATCTTCTTCCTCAGAATAGATAATTCTCTCAAGGGTACGATAACAGATCTGGGGGAGCATAGCTGAAGTCCCTCCTGGAAAAGTGCCAGCAAGCATATGTGGGTCGTCGCTTCGGGCCTCTTCCACGGCGATTCCCACTTCCAACGCAAGTTGGCCGTTTTGCCTCTCCTCGTAGCGTGCAAAGACCCTCATCACGTATTCTATGAGCGGCTGGATGCCTTGTTGTTCCAGATAGACACACACTTCGCGATAGAGCCGGTTGATTGAGTCAGCAAACTCGCTGGCGGAGATACTGGCTCGCGTGCTTATCATTGGCACTGAAATGGCTGGGCCTTCCCTTACTCGATCAGGATTACTCCGCGTTCGGTCTTCTGGCATCCAGATATTTTCAGGCTCGGTGAGATTGAGCCCATCGGCAACGTATTGGTTAGCTTCCAATTGATCAGTGAAGGAGGATAACAACTCGTGAAAACTGGTCGCAATGACTTGTGTTGGGCCTACTTCATGACTGAAAGAGATAATCTGTCCTACTTGACCTCCTGATGCTGGGGCCAGATCGATACACCAAAGATCACCCGCCCCATCGCCTGTTAAAGGAAGCCATGCCGGGTGCCACCAAACTGGCTGAATGGGGCCGGAGAGATGCGACGGCTTACGAGCCAGGACTTGTTCCTCCCAACCGCTCGGTCCTCCAAACATGCTGGCGAGATCATAAAAAATAGATTGATTCATCAGGAAGCTGCCCGAGTAGTAGCCATTGTGCCTGCGGTATGAAGCTTTGACATCCTCTGGGAAGACCAGCCCTCCCATCCCCGCTTCAATCTCGCGAATTTCTTCTTCTGTCACTCCAGGTTGCAAAGCTTTAGCAATGTCCGGCGCATTGGCTGCTAGCCAGCTTTCGATCCGATCCCAGAGTCTCTCTATTGAGTCCATCTGTTGCTCCTTTATCCTATTTCTTTCAGAATTACGACTACCTTTCTGCCATTCTTCACAAAGAAGGAAAAAAAGGTCGCTGACAAGCAAACGAGCAGCACCAGAATCGCGGAAGAGCCAAACTCATGTTGAATTCGCAAAGAGTACTTATGACCTGAAAAATGTTACACATAATGTTACAAGGTGTACCTAACATTTTGCTCTGTTTTTGGATATGTTTATAGCAAAGTAATTTTCTACTCCAGCTTGTGGAGCCCTCTCATCAGTATTTCTCAAGGAGCATATCCATGCCTTCTCATGTCAAAGAACCCTTCGATGCTCATTTCTTTTCCTCAAGCGCAACAGCACAAAACATTGACCAATCCGTCCTGACTGTCGTTGCTCACGTTTTTCCTTCCTCCACACAAGGGGCTGACTTTTTGCAGCGCTTTGTCGAGCAAGCAAGTGGCAAAGAGAATAGTATTACTATAGGAAATAAGCACCTCTCATTATACAGCCGCAGTATCGCAGCTCTTGGGCAAATGTTAGGCTTCAGTAATGATACAACCCATAAATACGTGACGCTGTATTCTGTATTAGGAATTCTCACGAAACAGAAAGCGACGAGAAGCCTCATCTTTCAGCTCTCCATTGGCCCATATGAGCCACCTTCCACACTTGAAGCCGACCTTGAGAGACTCATTCATACCAGTCGTCCCAAACTCCGTGTTCTGGCTCAACAGGTCAAAGAGCGCTGCTACGTCTACGGTTTGATTGCCTCTGAGTGGACACAACAGCTCCGCCTCCTCCAATCATTCCTCCAACCAGAACAGCATCTCTCTAAGCGCAAACGGGAACAACATCTCGCGAAGGCTCTACAACTCACCGATACTCTTCTCAAGAGATCCATAAACCCGGCAGAGACAGACGCAAGCACACATCTCAGCGTGTCTTCCACATCATCTCTTTTGGGGAGGCGGGAAGGAGCGTCTTCACCACTCACCACATTTGCACGTCTCCCATTTCACAACCCACAGGAAGACATTACCATCCAACACGAGATGGCGGTGTCTACCACTCCAACTATTACAAGAATACATGAACCAGAGTCTCTCAGCATGAGTCTTCCGAAGGTCGTCTCCGAGGGAGACGCCTCTTCTTCGCATGCTTTGGAAAAATCTCCATTCTTATCCTCATTAGGGAGACGCAGTACTGAGCCTCGGAGTGCAAGTCTCCCAAAAATGGCACATCAAGAAGACGAGGATGCTCACTCACCAGTAGCAGCGTCTCTCAATTTGCCGCCTTCTGGAAGACTGGAAAGGGTTTCTTCGAGCATAAGTCTCCCCAAGGAGCCAGAAGTGGTAGACGCCCCTCTACGTAACGTATTCTCTATTTATAATTACATAAAGACGTATGCGCATAGCGAGCCTCGTCGTATTGCTGAAATGCTTGCAGAAGAACTTGAACAGGATCGAAGGACTTCTCCCAAATATCTCAAATTGCTCAGAGAACCAGGCAAGACCCCAAGAAACCCTCATGTTATCGCAGCGGCATTTCTCACAACACTCATTCGTCTCCATCGCGATAGATGGACTATCGAGAGACCCGGTGGCTTCTTCACCGTTCGCTGCCGCGAATACGATCTTGCTATCCCCCAGGATGTCGAGGAGTGGGTGGCTCAGTATGGGACCTTGTCCCTTGCCGAGATCCGTTCAGCACTGGCCTCGGCATCTCCAGCCTCTTCGTCATCGAGGACGCAAGAAGCACCGTCGCAACCTTTTACGAAACCTGCCCCCAAACCGCTGTATCCTCCGCTTACCCTGAACATCCCCATCGGGACCGAACAGGTGCAGATGAGCAAGCAAGGGGCACAAACCGTCGAGCAGATGATCCTAAAGGATCGGCGCACCCGGCTCTATCGCACCCAATTATTGCGGATGGAGCAAGAAGGACAGCCAAACCGCTATGCCCTCCTCGTCGATGCCGGGTGGTTCAGCCCTCGCTCCCCTCAGACTATTGTGTATTCACAGGCTGAATGGCAACATCGCCTTGACACCATGAGCACCTGGCGCGACCTCTTTGGTCTTCCAGCCTTACCATTTGCCAAGAAAGCGTAGACCTATGGAAGCACGATTTTTACCACAAAATATTGATGCAGAAACGAGTGTGCTGGGAAGTATCCTCATTGATCCAGATGCGATGGAACACATTGTGGGTATCCTGCGAGCAGAAGATTTTTACCGCGATGTACACCAGACGATCTATATTGCCATGGAGCAACTCTTTGCCCAACAGACCCCAGCCGATTTTGTGACGCTTTGCGATGCGCTTGAGCAACAAAACCAGCTCGATGAAATCGGTGGCGAAAGCTACATCCTCTCGCTGGTCAATCACGTGCCTACCAGTGGAAATTTGTTACATTATGCCCACATCGTGGCACGCACGTCCGTATTACGGCGTCTGATTCACGCTGGAAGTCAAATTGTGGCAGAGGCATATGAAGATCAGGAAGAAGATGTCACGACGACTCTCGAACGAGCGGAACAGCAGATATTCGAAGTATCGCAACGCTATACTCAGGGCACGCAGTCTGCCTCCCATGTCCGTGAGCTTCTGGTTGGCTATCTCGACCGTTTGACGCAGGCAAGCTACCAGCAAGGGATGACCGGAGTTCCAACGGGCTTCAAGGATCTAGATTGTCTCACCAACGGGCTTCACTCCTCTGATCTCATCATTGTCGCGGCTCGCCCTGCGGTGGGCAAAACGAGTTTCGCCTTAAGCCTGGCCTATCATGCCTCTGTTCATCATCGCCGCAATGTTGGCATCTTCAGCCTGGAAATGAGCAAGGAGCAACTGATGCAGCGACTCCTCGCCATCGATGCTGGCATTGATCAGCAACACTTGCGTGCAGGGCTGATCGAAGATGATGAATGGGAGCGTATCGCAACCTCAATGAGCACGTTATCAGAAGCCGGGATCTGGATTGACGACACGGCAAACCTTTCACCACTGCAACTTCGCAGCAAAGCTCGGCGGTGGATTGCGGACCATCACATTGACCTCATCATCATTGATTACTTACAACTCATGGAAGCAGGAGGAAGTGATGGGAGAAAAGGCGAAAACCGAACGCAACTGGTGAGCCTCATTAGTCGTTCCCTGAAAACCTTAGCACGCGAACTCAACGTTCCCATTCTCGCGCTGGCACAACTCTCGCGAGCGGTGGAAGCACGTGCCTCGAAAGTGCCACAACTCTCGGACTTGCGGGAGTCAGGCTCCATTGAGGCCGACGCCGATATGGTCTTGCTGCTCTATCGCGATGAACTCTACAACCCAGAGACCACACGTCCTAATACCGCAGATGTGCTCATTGCTAAACATCGGCATGGGCCAGTTGGCGAGGTTGTTCTGACCTTCGACAAGAGACAGACACGCTTCCGTGATTTTAGTCACGTGTATGAACCAGGAAAAAATACCAGCAATATAATATAAATTAACAAATAAGAAGGAGTAATTAGTAAAAGCGATTATAATCTACCGACACTGCAATGAAGCCAACAGATTACCTCCTCAACCATTTGATTTGTTGAGGAGGTAATCTGTTGGCCATAACAAAATTACTCTTAGGATCCTTAGATAGACCCTCAAAAACTAGAGGCGGAGTATTCTTCCTTGCATTGGATAGGTTTCTTTAAACAGATCTACAAGAAACGTGACAATCCCTCTGGTGTCTTTCGAGAAATTGATTCCGTTCCATCAAAATGGGAGAAGATCACGCATCAGAAAATCCAGATCTTCTTGAGGCTGTGGCCTCCAATCGGATATTCCTGGGAAACCAGCCCATCGTAAACTAAAACGCAAATATTCTACAAAGGTTGGGTCCCCAGATCCCCATATCGTACCCCTGCTAATACTTGATCGGCACGTTCATCAGGAAATCGAAACATATAGGGGGTATTGGTGCTGCTGCAACCATACATTTTATCTCCTCGTTCAGCTGCGAATTCAAATGAATACACAGGCGGAGGTCCAGGATAGTGTTGTTTTTGCATCTCAAACAGCACGTTCTCATCCAATGGTTTGACCAATAATGGATCACATTCTCGCATGAGACTCGCGTTTCCCGGACTTTTTGTGGTTGGCAAAGGAGAATCAGAGGGGTATAGCATCTCTTCCCATTGAGGATGATAACCGAAGAAATTGACTGCACCCACGATCTCATACCAGGCACGAACTGAGAGAGGAACAGGACCAATGGTCCGTTCAATCTCATCAACATAGGTCGACATGCGAATAGGCCATGCCCATCCATCGGGTAAGCTCCGTTTCCAATCTTCAATCTCTTCTGGGGTATCGATGCTATACCGTAATTCAGGGACCATTGAGAACACATTTTTCTCTTCTTGCTCGTAGGCTTCATCAATATAATTCGCAGAGAGAAATACAGGTGGTTGTGTTCTTACCCATGCCAACATCTCTAGGTATTTTTGTTGGTTATCAAAAAATGCCTTACCTTCAACGGGTTGGAGTCGAAAATCATAGCCGAAGAGATAGCCTCTCTGAGGCAAGCGTTCAATGAGCATCTCAATGTTGCGACGAACACGCTGCATGGTTTCGCGAGCCACGGCGAGGGCATCTGTATACATTGATTCGTGGCGAACATCGGCACCCATTTGGAGCAATTCATCCCATACTTGTTCATACTCACCATTGAGGTATCGTTCTAAATAGGTCATCTTTTCTCTTCCTACAGTCCTAACATTGTCTGTATCCTCTATTCCAAAGTAGAAAATACAGACAATGCTTTTACATCGAAAAAAATTCCTAGATTTCAAAATTTCTCTTTATGGGTTGCTTTCCCATTCCCTTAAAAATTCAAACACGCCATCTGCGTGCTCCATATCTAGATCACCCATCAATATATAACTACTAATGTAATTTTTCAAAAATGATCTGCCTACATATGACGACAGCAAGCTACCTATGAAACCAATTCATCAGCGTTTTCCCTGCTTAAAGAGGAGCATGGTAGTCGTTGTGAATGCCTTTGGTTAGCAAAGAGCCTATTGGTATGGCAGATGACGACGCCCTCTCGATAGTATGTTTTTGCCTCACAAGACATACTCTCCAAGTATCTCATCAGTAAGAGATATCTTTTACCACCCATAGATTTCTCCTTCATGTCACGCATTCAGCAGAGAACCTCTATCCAAGTTGACAAAGAAGAGCATTATCAATAATTGAATTTTCCCAATTTTCGGGCACCAAATATGCACCCATCCTCTCAAAACCAGATGCACAAACTGCATCCGATCAATTGGTGCCTCATCCCGCTCTACAAGCCAGATATTGCCTATGGATATATTAAGAGAATAGATATATTCCTTGACCGTGCTGAGCGTACACCACTTTTCGCTTTTCCTCCTCACACACTCCCACATGCCCCCTTGAGCTTAGTACGTAGCCATGGTACAACGTGGGAAGAAAGACACACACAATCTCATCGCGAGATTGGCTGCGTTGTCCACAGTGGCTGTGAGCATCTCCAGCGACGGACAATGGAAATGGTTCTCCATGCCAGTTGAGGAACTCCTGGATACGAACCGAGCCGGTCTGCTCTCCTTGTTGCTCCAATACCGCAAGGGCATGACGTGACAACCACACACTGGTTGACAGGATGGTTTCCTGTGGCAGTGAGCAACTCCTGCAATCGAACCAAAGAGAACGTCTATCAATCATCATCAAGAGGAATATTATCGCAGAGGCGATAGAAAGGAGGAAAAAAGCCGGAGCCAGTTCATCATGGACTCCCTGTGCGTTTTGCCTGCTTTCTGTCGCCTGTGGGCGTTATGGCACCACACCTTGGTGACAGACACAGAAAGGGACATCCATATGGCTCATCTCATCCAAGAGAAACAACAGCTCCAAAACACGCTTGACGCTCTAACTGGAGAGCTTCGTGATCTGGAGGTGCTTCGCCATCAGCTTCAACAGGAGGTTCAAGCCCAACGAGAGCAGTTGCTCGGCATGCTGGCAGAGGTTCAGGCTCGGCGCGATGCTATTGTCGCTGAATTGCACGAGCACTATCTCCAGGCATGTACCGCACTAACACGTGCAAAAGAGCAGCAGCTTGAGGAAATCAAGCGACGACTTCGGGTAGCACGGTCGCCCTGGCGCAAATTGCTCGCCTTCTATGACTGGCAGTATCGACGAGAACTGCTCTATCGTATTGCCACCCTGAAACGGGAGCTGCATTCCCCACCTCGGACAGAGGAGCAACGAATGTTGCAACGGGAGATGGAGCGCACGCAGCAGGAATGGCAAGAGGTCGAACAATTGCGACGAACAGGAGGGGTTCTTTCGACCTCGGAAACCAGAGCCCACGAACACGCCCTGGTCTCGCGAGAACGGCATCTGAAACACATCAAGCAAGCCATCAAAGAGAAAGAGGATCAGCTCGCACACGTTCACAATCAGCTACGGGCCTTGCCTGATCCCGAACGTGACTTTGGCAAGCATTTCATTGCTGCCTTACGGCAGGAACTCAATCTCTTGACGCCAGCCCACCTCGGCATCGGCGTCTAGCAGCGAGAAGACGGTAGTAGCACATACTACTGTCTTTTGTGCTGCCTATCCCACACATCTTATCCACACATCTCCCATCCACACATCCCCCTTTCCATGTAAACCCTTCCCTCTCTGGCTCACGACGACGCGTCTGTGACCACAGGCGCTCAGGCGAGACCCCGTCAGAGACACCATATCTTTTCTTCCACAGGCAGAAAAAAATGCAACATGTCCATCTCTTTTCCCTAAGAACATGCTGCATGTGCGAAAGGCTTGTTGGTCGCAAGTCTTTCAAAATCTGCCTCTAGTATAGCGTCCCGGCGCGCACAATGCAAGCCGGGTAGGAAGCCTCTTCCCTGGTCAGGGAAGAGGCTTTTTTGACGACAAGGAGGCTTTCCGTGATGATCTCCCTCACCACACTCCTCACCCAGACCGCCTGGACGGCAGATGAGGCGCTGAATTACGCACGACCACGCGATGAGGTGCGCACTGTCGAATTGATACTGGTTGACGCCCAACTGCGTATCCGTCTCGTCGAGCATGACGTCACCGGACAGTGTGGCTGGAGCCAGCAGCGCTTCGATCCACGCTTCAAGGAATGGTGTGGGCGCGTGCGCTGGGCACCCAGCTTTTCGCGCCTCTCACTGGTACTCAATCAGGAAGAACTCGACCTGCTGGCGCTTGCTGGCTGGAAGCCTGTCTTCTTCTCCTACCCCATCACCCTCACTTCCTCCAACTGAAAGGACATCATCTCATGCTTGAACGCGTCAAGAAACAGGACCTGCGCCCCCATACGATTGTGGTACGCAAAACAGGGCCAGCAGCCGCACAGATTCTCCTCTTTGATGGCACCCTCTATCTTCCTGCTCGTCCCGACGCCTCCCTGTGTGCGCGAGCTCTGACCGCGCTCGGCGAGCAGCCAGAAGGGGACTATTACTGTCCCCTGGACATGGCGATGGCGGCTCACTTCGAGCACGACCACGCCATGAGTCTGGTCGAACTCCATGAGCGCCTGCATCACCTCCGTGACCTGGAATTACATGGCCCTGCTGAGCGCGCACAACGCATGTGGCTACGCCTGCGCAACGAGTTGCTGGCATACGGTCTGGGACTCATCTGGGAACGCGAGTCCACCGTCTGGTCTGTCTTTGTGCTCAACGATCTTCAGGAGTGCCGCTAACCACCTTCCCTCATCCCACACAACGCACCCCATGAGAGGACACGTTGTCGCGGCTCTCATGGGGCGTTCTTGCCTGAGAAAAAGGAACAACAAACGTATGCAACACGTCCGTTATGAGACAGCCCCTTCCACTCCCACTCGGGTTGTTACCAGGAGAGGCACACAGATCGAGATCATTTCGGTCCATGATTTGTGGGAACCGCTGCAACGGGGAGCGTGGCTCCGCGCCTTTTGTCATCTGCATGGTGGAGATCGCCAGCGCTCTCTCTCAGTCAATCGCGAGAATGGCTGGGGGCAGTGCTTTAACTGTCATGCTCGTGTCCTGGTACGAGAATTCAACCCGGATGCCACAGCTACCCTTCTGCGAGGACACACTCGTTTCTCCCCACCAACTCCATCCGCTCCTCCTGTCGCACGTCCAGCGCGTCCTCAATCTCTGCCCAACCAACAAGGGCAGATTATACCTTTGAGCCAGACCACACCGAGAACGCGAGCCAGCACCGCCGCATGGCAACGCCAGGAGGTCGCTTCACTCTTGCATCTGCATGGTTTGCTTGGTCAGGCGCTGACGAGCTTCACGCTCGGCGATTCCTGGCAGGCGCAAGCATACTTGGAAGCACGCCACATCCCTCTCGACATCGCTGCTGCAACCGGAGTGGGCTATCTTCCCCACGAACTCGCCACCCGGCAAGCCAGTGGGGAGCGCCTGTTACAGCGCTGGGTGGATCGACTTCTTTTCCCTTTAACCGCTCCCGAAGGGCGTGGCTACATCGGTCGCTCGCTCTGGCGCTGGCAGACCTGCCTGGATGAAAACGTTCACAAGGCCCTGCTTGAGGATGCCTCGGATGAAGCTCCCAAGCGCTGGATCAAGACCAATCCCGCTGGATGGTTCAGTGAGCCCCCAGTGCAATGGGCCGAGCACGTCATCATCGTCGAAGGGCCATTTGATCGCCTGGCACTTCTGGCGGCTGGCTTCGCGCCACATGAGGTCGTGGCAGTCGTGAGTACCTCACTCTGTGTCGAGTGGCTGCCAGATCATCTGTGCTCAGTGCTGCTGGCACTCGATGGAGATACCGCAGGCCGAGAGGCAGCGCGACGATTGCAGGCTCAGATCAAAACCAGAGAGATACATGCCGAGTTGTGCTCTCCACCCCGCGATGGCAGAGGCAAGGATTGGAGCGAACGCTACTGTCGATGCGGCACAGATGGGCTGGAAGCCCTCTATGCCTCCTTTGCCCTCTTACAACACAACCTCTAAGAGGCACTACTTCCACGCAAAACCTCTACACACAGGCTTCACCCCAGGTCGCAACTGGAAGTGAAGCCTGTTCTCTTGGAAAGGATGTCCTTTATGACCACGCATCTCACCTCCCCCATTCCAGCCTCCCTCAAAGCGGCGCTTGCCCAACCCTTCGCCCCAGAACAGATCGAATTTCTGCCTAAGGATGTACGTCGCAACAAGGCCGGAGCCCTGGTCTGTCGCGCCCTGCCCTATGCCAATAAACGCATCTACGAAGATCGCCTGAACGAACTAGCTTTTGGCCTCTGGAGTATTCCCTATGTTTCGCCCTTTCAGCAAGGAAACAAGCTGATTGTCCCCGTGACAGTCTCTCTGTATGGGGTCCCACACACCGACTACGGTGAAGCGTTCATTATGCTCAAGACTCGTAAAGGGGCCGAGCGTGAGAACGAGAATAGCGCCACCGAAGCCTACTCTCAAGGCTTTCGTCGCGCCTGCGCGCACTTTCTGCTTGGACGCTACCTCTACAACCTCGCCTCACTCTGGCTCCCCTATGACGGTGATGCCAACCGTCTCGCACTCAGCGAAGGGGAACGCATCGCCTGGGTGGAGAAACTCTATCTCAAAGCGGGGCTGTCTGCTCGCCCCACACAGCATTCAGTGCCACAGCAGCGTACCGAGCATCCTGCCCCAGAGAGGAGACAGGCACCAGAAGTACAGGCGTCACCTCCCGACGTGCAAGCGCCATCCCCTAAAGCACCAGCAGTACAGCCATCGGAGACAGTGCTCACGGACACGATACCTGCACCAACCACCAAAGGGCAGCTCGCCAGTTTGGAAAAGCTGCGCCAATACCTCAACATCACCACGCCACTGCCCAATCCGCTCGGCTATGAACAGGCTGCGGAATTGTTACAGGCATATAGCCAGCAGTATCAACAGCGCCCGAAAGCAGCGTCGAGCTCCCAGCCGCGAGTGAATACGCTCTTCGTGGAGTGGATACGCACCACCGTCCAGCACGATCCCGAAAGGATCGCACGCATCTGCAAGCATTATCAGATCGCACGCCTGGAAAACCTGACCCATGAGCAAAGCCGGGATCTGACTCAGCGCCTCAAACACACGAAACAGAACGCGACTCCGCAAGGCACGCACCCCTCCGCCTCGACCGTTGCTCGCCACTAGCTGTTCGCACATCAGAAAGGACTACACAGATGCCTTCACAGAAAAGCACCATGTCCTCCCTTGTGGAGACTACGGCCCTGCCCAAAATCACCATCAAAGCACAGGGAGGGGAACCCCAGGTCGATGCCTATGTCAATGCCTATATTGTTGGTCATCAGAAAGAGTTGATACAGGGAGGCCGAGCGACCCCACTCTACTATCTCTCCCTTATCGCGCCCTATGGCTATGGTACAGTCCTGCAAGCCATCTTCGCGCGCCTGGTCAGTTCCACCAGCAAGGGACGTGGTGTGGAACTCGAAGGAGTCGGCGAGGTGATGCTAGCCCATCAGCAGGTCCGGCTCAACGAATGTGGCTACTCCTTGCACTGGAACTATGAGCAAGTTGAAGTCCAGCCTCACCACGACCTCCATGCGGTCATCGAGAGTCCGATGCTCACGATCTGCGATCCCGTACGCGGCGCGACCATTCGCCAACGAACCTCACGCCATGCTGGTCGTCGCGGTAGGAAAAAACAGCGCAAGGAGCAGACCTCGCTCACGACAGCCAAGAAAAGTAATGCCGCACAAAGTGTCAGCGAGATGCATGCTCGTGAGCGTTTTCCGCTCTTCCTACTGCTGATCCCTGGCTGGGGCAGTCAGGATGTACCGTGGAAGCATCAGCTCCACTTCTCGTTCCTCGACCCGCGCCTTCCCTGGCCGCTCGATCCCTCCTGGGCCGAGTTCTTATGGGAACGGGCCGAAGCATGCCATGAGATTGAGCGCCTCACCTCCTGGTGTTATACGCCCGATCAGGAGACTACGCCCTTCCTCTCCGAAGCCTATTTCTGCCGACCCAACCCGGCACGCCTGCAAGGCGATCTCAGCGAGGCACTCGAGACAGGATACCTCAACACTCGCCTGCATACCCATCTACTAGCCCTTCCGTCAGTGCCGCCGCAGCACGAAATTCCAGATCAGCAGCTTGTCGCCACGCGCTAACCCTAGTTTGCAGAATCGTCTTCACCCCTCACGCTCTTTCCTGCGTGAGGGGTGATTGTCTTTTGGAGGTTTTGTTCCCAATGGCAACCATTCAAGCTAAAGAGAAGTTGGACTATTATCCCACACCTGAGTGCATTGTCGATGCACTGGCAAACGCTCTGAGCCTCCCATATAATGGGGCAATCCATGCTCTTGACCCCTGTGCGGGAACGGGTGCCGCCCTTTCCCGCCTAATCGAGAGGCTCTTCGAACGTCACCGGGCGCGCTGGCCTTACGCACGAACGCTACCCTCCGTAGAAACCTATGGCATCGAGCCTGAGCGTCTGCGCGCCAAAGCTGCCACTACTTGCCTCTCCCAGGTACTACAAACCAGTTTCTTTTCCACCACCCTTTCGACGGGTGATGGAGCCGATGTCGGTTGGCAACTGGCCTTTGTCAACCCGCCCTATGACACGGATACCGAGCATTCCCTGGAGAGCGGCAAAAAAGTGCGCCTGGAACTAACCTTCCTGCAACGCACCACCTTTCGCCTCTGTCCAGGGGGCATCCTGGTGTATATCATTCCTCAACAACGCTTAGCTGCCGTCGCCGAGCACTTGGCTTCCTGCTATGACCAGTTGGCCTGTCTCCGCTTTCCTGATGATGCCTATCAGCCTGACCCCAAGAAGCAAGAGACGATCTCCCTCTACGCGCAATTTCAGCAGGTAGTGGTGCTGGCCCAACGGCGTCCCTTCTCCGTTCCAGCGGACCCGAGCACTCTCGCGATGATCGAGATGTGGGCCACTGGAGGCCCTCGTCTGCATGCGCTCCCAGTGCATGAGCACTCAGAGATACGCCCACGCTATGACATTCCCCAGGGCAAGGCCCGCACCAAGCTCCGCTTTTCTACAGGAACCTATGCTCCTGAGCGCACCGCCAATGCTCTCTATGAGAGCCTGGGCGCACAAGAACAGGCGTCTCCGAGGCGCGAAGGAGCTACGTCATCAACCAGCAAAACGGGGGTGTGGGCTAGCATGGATTATTTAGCGGCTCGCTGTCCCGATCCCAAAACCATTGGGCTCGGCATTGGCACTCCTCTGGCCCCACTCAAGAATGCGCATCTGGCAGTCCTCTCGGTAGCAGGCATCGCCAACCGCGCCATCCTCACAGGCAGGGACGGTCGCCGTGTCATCGTCAAAGGTTCCTCACGCAAGGTCCCTGTTTCCCGCCAGTATGAAACGGAGGACGAAACGGTCGAGAAGATCACCGATACCTTTGAAACGGCGCTCTGGTGCATTGATCTGGAGACAGGCACCTTTATTCGTGTCGAGACGGGCAAAAGCTCACCGCTTCCCTTCCAGGTCGAGTACGAGACCCTCTCTCTGGCAGCCTTCCTCGACAACTTCGGGGCCTCCCTCTCTGAGCAGGTCGCGCAGGCCAATCCCCCGCGTTATGAGGGCGAGCATCAGGTCCCCTGGCTCAGCGAGGGACTGACCCATCTCAAACGGCGACCGATTGGCAAACAACGCGAGGTCATTGCCGCGACCGTTCACAGCCTGGTCAATATGCAGCCTGGTGGAATGCCCCTTGATACGCTACTCGAACGTAGTGCTATGGTTGCGGAGATGAGCACTGGAAAGACATTTTTGGCGCTCAGCGCTACCTATCTTGCAGACCTGTATGCCTGTGGCGCGACACAGGTGGCGCTACCAGAGACAAAGCTGCAACACTTCTTTCCCATGGTGGTGCTCTGTCCCCCCATCATGGCGCGCAAATGGCAGAGGGAAGCCGAGCAGACCATTCCCGGCATCAAGGCCGTCATCATCAAACGCATGAGCACACCCTCGCTCAAGAACGTGCTGAAAAAGAGCCAGCAGGATGACGACGAGGAAGAGATCGATGCCACCGATGATCTGGCCCAATTCCGGCGCTTTGATCCCAGTTTCCAGGGCTCCTCGCTCTCTGCACTCGCCTGCCTGGATCGTACTGCCGTCCGTATCCAACGCGAACTGGAACATTGGCAACAACGCTACGATCAGGCCCTCAAAGAAGGACAAACCCCTCCAAATAAGCCTTGCCACATGATTATCCTGACCGCCAGCGTCGCCAAGCGAGGCATGGAATGGATGCCCGTCTACCGCCTCAAAGCCGCTCGCTACTTTGACCGTCAGAGCAGAACCGTGAAGCTGCGCCGCGATGGGGAAGGCAAGCCCTTTTCTATCCCCTGCTGCCCCAGTTGCTTCCATGTTATTCAGGATGAGCGCCGCATCGCCAGACTCAAGCGGACCAGCGCCGAGTATCGTCACTTCTTTGGGCACATTGAGATGTTACGTGAGCAGGGGCGTCTGGCTCCCTATGAAGAGGAGACCCTACTGCCATTGGATGTCTTGCTCACGGAAAAGGAGTTGCAGGGAAGTAAAGATCATCGCGTCAAACGCTTTTGTATGCACTGTGGCGAACCGCTATGGCAGGATGTGCCAACTGTCCCCAAGGGCTGGAAGCCCTTCTCGCCGTTGCAGGCACGCCAGGAGGACCTACGCCCGTTGCCCTTGCCCCGAGCCGGAACCCTTCCCACCTGTGTGACCTCGACCTTCCGGAGACCCTATCCCTTGGGCAAATATCTCCAGAAGCGCTACAAACATGTATTCCATATGCTCCTCGCCGATGAAGTGCATGAAGGCAGCGATGGCACAGCGCTCGACTTTGCGCGCCAGAAGCTTGCCAATGCCTGCAAGCATATGCTGGGCCTCACTGGCACCCTTTCCAATGGCTATGCGGGAAGCCTCTTCCGTCTCTACTACACCATGAATCGCTCGGTGCGGCAGACCTTCGGCTACCATGAGCAGGAACGCTGGATTGATCTGTATGGTAAGCGACAGATCACCCAGAAGACCTACAAGGAGAAAGAGGTCGGGCATGGTTCCAGCAGCGAGCGACGCATTGGCAAACCCATTATTCGCGAGATTGCGGGCTTCGCGCCCCAGGGACTAGCCCATATCCTCCCGTCCTCAACCTTCCTGGAACTTGCCGATGTGGCTCCCGCGCTTCCTCCCTACCGTGAGTACATCCATGTCGTCGAGATGGACCCCCAGGTCGCCCAAGCCTATGCACGCTTTGAAGCTGAGACCACACGCGAACTGGGCAAGATGCTTGCTGTTGGCGACACCTCCGGGCTGGCAGCATGGTGGAATAGCTTGCTTAACTATCCCAATATGCCCTATCGCGGCTGGACCTGTACCGTCAAACGCTCAGGGCAGGTCCTGGGACGCGCCCCGGCCCTGGCGGAAGCGATGCTGTACGCCAAGGAACGTGAATTGATTCGCTTTGTGCAAACCGAGATGCAGGCAGGACAACGCGTGCTCATTTTCTCGGAGAACACGGGTACGCTGGATGTAATGCCCCGCCTCAAAAAGCTGCTCGCACAGAAGGTTCGTGGACGTCTAGGCAAGCCACTGAACGTCTCCATCTTGCGCAGCACCACCGTCGAGACGATCAACCGCGAAGCCTGGCTTGCCAAACAGGTGGACGCAGAGTGCGATGTGCTCATTTGCAACCCCAAACTGGTCAAAGTGGGGCTTGATTTACTCGCGTTCCCAACGCTCATCTACGTCAGCATCCCCAAAGGTACCTCTGATCTGCGCCAATCCACTCGCCGCTCCCATCGTCTGGGACAGACCCAACCCGTGAAAGTCATCTTCCTAATCTATCCCACGATGGAATTTGACCTGCTGGAACTTATGGCAAAAAAGATGAAGATGTCGCTCATGGTTGAGGGAAAGCTTCCCGGCGAGGGGCTGGTCTCCTTTGGGGAAGAGGATGACGACAATGAGTCAGATGTAGTGGTGCAACTCGCGCGTCAGGTGCTCGCAAACCTGGAGGCCGAGCACCCAACCCGCACGGTCGAAGCTATTCGCGACCTGCAAGATCTCTTCAAAGAGAATACGCAGATTGAGCGGGAACAGAATCAGATCCTTGGACAAGAGGCAGCTATCGAACCTGTCGAGTTTGAACCAGTCAGGGAAGAAACCCTGCCACCAACGGAGCCCCTCGCTCTGGACGATGATGTGACGCTGCATGGCATCGAAGTAGTCACTCAGGCAGACAAGGTTCTAGGGGAAGAGCCTCATCCCGAACAAGCCACCAAACCCCAGAAAGTCACGATCATTCAAACCTCGATTACCTCTGGCAAAGATCCCTGGGCGGTCCTACGGAGTCAATACCTCAAACCCAAGAAACGCCGCAAGCATGTGGTGGTTGAGGGCATCGTAGACCTGTGGTCTATCTTGGGAAGCGAGCCAGAGCTACCAGCGGTCGAGGTTGCCCCCCACGCACCTGAAGCATCGCGCCCCAACTTTTCGCAACCGGAACTCTGGTAAGACCCATCCCCGTCTCAATCTATCAACGAGGCGGGGATGTGTGTTTCGCGTGACACCCATTTTATAGGAGGACGAGACATGTATTCACTACAAAGCCACATCCTGTATCTATTTTTGACCAAAGCGATGGACATGGCACACGCCGCCCAACAGCACTCCCTGGCGCTGGAACTGCGCGCTCGCAATACCATCAACGATCAGGAGTGCCAACAGGAACGTGCGGCCCGTGCCTACGGCTCATTCGATGCCTGGTGCGTTATTGAAGCCAGCATCAACAAAGCCTGGGATGCCTGGGAAGAAGATGAGAACGAGTCCCACGTTAAGCAATGCCTCCTCGTCGAACTCCGCTGGAATATGGGCATCACCGCTGCGACGCTAGCCCTCTCCCAGCAGCTTGCGCCAGTCCATCAAACCTCCCTCTCCATCCAGCAAGCCTTTTATCGCTATATGGTGAACGCCTGGCCTTTATAACGATTTGCGCAGGGAGAGGAGGAGGCAAATCAGGTGTCACTTCCTCTCCCCGTATTCTGTTCACCTTCGGAGTCCCTGCACACCAAAAGATAATCTTTTGGCCCCTAGCCTTTGCCCCTTTCCATTGGCCATGGCAGTCGCTATCGCACGTTCCTGTTTCTCATGCTAACGCGATATCCCCAACATATACGAGACCACAGCTATCAACTCGGACGTGAAAAGGAGTTCTCTCTTTTATGTCTCATTGGTTCTATCCCCGCTTTCATCCGCTTCTCTACTATACTGTCAGCGCCAAAGAAGTTCGTCCTAACATGCCAGTTGTTCCCGTCCTCTTACCTGCAACGAGCTTCTTCACTCAGCACGCCAATAAGGCCGTCACCTTACGGCGAGCGCGTCTTCCGGCTCACATTCGCTTGCGAGGGGCAGATTGTGGCGCTTATACCGCGACCACGCGCTGGAAGGGTCTCTATCACTTTACACCATTGCAATATGTACAATGGCTTTCCTCATGGCGACCCCAATGGGCTTCGACATTTGATCTCTGCTGCATCGAACCAGATGGGTCGTATCCAGGAGCAGTAGAAGTGAGGCGACGGCAGCGCTTCACGACGGAGATGGCGTGGTATTTCTGGGAGAGTATACGCGATACTGAATGGTGCTGGTGCCCTACTATTCAAGGCTACACCATGAGCGAGCTTGAGCGCCATGCTTACGAACTCACACCCCTCATTCGCGCCATGCACGCCTATTACGCCGATCCAGGATGGGGAGAAGAGGAAGGAGAAGGTGATCACTTCAGGGTTGGGATTGGGAGTCTTTGTCGCCGCCTTCCCTCAAAATCAATTCATGCTATCGTAGAGCGCATGTCCTCAATCATTGGCCCCGACATCTCTTTGCACCTTTGGGGTGTGAAACTCAAGTTTCTCCAAACACCTATCCAGCTTCGAGGAGCGCTTTCATTGGATACAGGAGCCTGGAATGGTCTCTTTGGACAGGAGCATGAAGCTCGACGCCGCAGTGGCTTAACAGTTGTGGAGTATAGCTGGCAAGTCTCGCAGCCACGCTACGCTCACAAAATACAGCAGGCTATTGAAGCTCCCAAACAAATGCTTTTATTCTAACCTCTTTCAACACGCCAGAAGATCTTATGATCTATAGGGTCCTCTGGCACACTCTCTATAGAGTGTTTTTTGTTTTTTAAACTATAACATTGTAACTTTCATACATGCTATCGTGCCGCGACACTCTGGGTTTGTATTAAGTAGGAAATATTCTCCAGGATTGTAATGCCAAAGTCCGAGAGCATTACCTCAACACGTCGCCTTAATAGCAAATTCTCTGGCTTGGCATCGTAGTGAGTCACCTTCTCATCATATGCACATTACAAATCAGCGGCAATCTCGTCAGCCTATGACATGACCCATGCAGGAGGCAGGGGCTTCAGTGAGGAGTCATGAATATTTTCCTCGCGAATATTGTCTAATAGGAGGGTTGACAAAAAAATCAACCCAGATTACACTGCTTCTCATGGAATTTGGTGTACTTCTTCGCAGTTTACGCAGAAAAAAGGGGATTGGCATTAAGCGGCTCGCTCCCGATCTAGGAGTGAGTTATACCTATCTGAGCAAACTTGAGAGTAATAAGGTGCGGCCATCGAAAGAGCTTGTCGAGCGTATAGCTCACTATTTCAGTTACGATCAGAATCGCCTGTTGTTGGCCGCAGAGAAAGTCCCCAACGATATACTTGAAATTCTGCGTGAACATCCAGAGGAAGCTCTAGAAGTCCTACGTGAACGCTTTAGACAGCCTCAACATTGATTCTTCTCGTCCTCAACATTGTACTATGCAAGCATTTGATTGTTTAGTTGAGGCTTTTTAGATATCAAAGTACTGCTGTCTCACCTTTTATGGTAAATATTCTGTCGTGGAATGGAGTGCGGCAAAGTAATGCGTGTAGTTCAGAAATCTTTTTTTGAAGATCAGGCGCAAAAGATGATCAGCCAAGATGAAATTAATAGCATTCTCTGGAGTGCATGTGATACCTTCCGTGGAACGGTAGACCCTTCAGAGTACAAAAACTATATCCTGGTCATGCTCTTCCTCAAATATATTTCAGATGTATGGCAGGACCATTATGCTCAATACCAGGAACAATTTGGTGACGACGACGAACGTATCAGGCGCAGAATGGACCGCGAGCGCTTTGTGTTGCCAAAGGACTGTGACTTTAATAGCCTTTACCACCAGCGCAATGCCGATAACTTGGGTGAACTGATCAATATCGCCTTAGATAAAATCGAAGATGCAAACAAGGAAAAACTTGAGGGCGTTTTCCGCAACATTGACTTCAACTCAGAATCCAATCTTGGCAAGACAAAGGACAGAAATGTTCGCCTCCAGCAACTACTAGATGACTTTGATAATCCACGATTGGACTTACGACCATCACGCATTGGCAACCTGGACATTATTGGTAATGCCTATGAATATCTCATCGCTCGCTTTGCCTCTGGAGCTGGCAAGAAGGCTGGAGAATTCTACACACCACCAGAAGTTTCTGAGCTATTAGCACATCTTCTCGATCCTCAACCAGGTGAGCGCATCAGTGATCCAGCATGTGGCTCTGGCTCTCTTCTCATCAAGTGTGCTCGGCACGTGGGCAGTAATAACTACTCACTTTATGGGCAGGAGAGCAATGGTAGTACGTGGGCCTTGGCGAAAATGAACATGTTTCTGCATGGAGTAGACAACGCGCGCATCGAATGGGGAGATACGCTACGCAATCCACAGTTGATAGAAGATGATCGCCTGATGCACTTTGAGGTTGTTACGGCTAATCCTCCTTTTTCCTTGGACAAATGGGGGGCCGAGGTCGCTCCAGCAGATCGCTTCAAGCGTTTCCATCGCGGCATACCTCCTAAAAGTAAGGGAGATTATGCTTTTATCCAGCATATGGTGGAGACAATGGAGCCTTTCAAAGGCAGGGCTGGAGTCATTGTTCCTCATGGAGTACTATTTCGTGGCAATTCTGAAGAACATATCCGACGACAGCTAGTGGAAGAGAATTTACTAGATGCTGTAATTGGCCTACCACAAAATCTATTCTATGGTACTCCAATCCCAGCAGCTATCTTACTTTTTAGACGTGATAAATCTGATAGCTCTGTTGCCTTTATCGATGCTAGCCATGAATTTGAACCAGGTACTAATCAGAATAAATTAGGGGAAATTCATATCCAACGTATTGCCAAGACTTATTACGAACGTTTAACTGATGAACGCTATAGCTATGTTGCAACAAAAGGAGAAGTGGAGGCAAATGGCTATAACCTTAACGTATCCCGTTACGTGGATACATTTGAAGAAGAAAAAGAAATCAATCTAGCCAGTGTACAAACAGAGATTTTAAATATAGAAGCTGAATTAACTCAGGTACAAAATAAATTAATGAAACAGCTTCAAGAGTTAGGATTGTTATGAATCATAATTGGCTTGCTACAACTTTAGGTAATGTTTTAACCTTACAAAGAGGATATGATCTACCAGCATCTCAGCGTTCAGCATTAGGAAATTTCCCTGTAGTTTCAACAGCTGGTATAACTGGGTTTCACGATACATATAAAGTCGAACCTCCAGGTGTAGTAATACGCCGCTATGGAAGCCTAGGATCTGTATTTTACGTTACAGAACCATTTTGGCCGCTTAATACCACCTTGTTCGTAAAAGACTTTAAAGGCAACTGTCCATTGTTCATTTATTATTTACTCCAAAGCATTAATTTTGATAAGCTTAGTGAGAAAACTGGAATACCAGGTGTTAATAGGAATGATGCTCATCGTTTACCTGTATTTCTACCAACTTTAACTGAGCAGCATCGTATTGCTAATATCCTTTCTACATGTGATCGCACTATCGATCTCACAACACAACTCATTGCAGCAAAGCAACAGCACAAACGTGGATTGATGCAACAACTGCTTACTGGAAAGAAGAGATTCAGCCAGTTTATCCACTCTAATGAATTTCAGAATACAGAAATTGGGCTGATTCCTTCAGATTGGCACTGTACAGATATTGCCTCTATTGCAAAACATATTTCAGAACGTAATAGCTCGGGAGAAGATCTGCCGGTTTTATCATGTACAAAATACGATGGGCTGGTCGACTCGCTTAAATATTTTGGGAGGAAAATATTTAGTGATGATACCTCAACATATAAAGTCGTTCGCCTTCATCAGTTTGCTTATGCCACTAACCATATTGAAGAGGGATCAATTGGCTATCAAGAGCTGTATGACAGAGCACTAATTAGCCCAATGTATACGGTATTTCAAACCAATTCTATTGTCCATGATAAATTTTTATATGCACTTCTAAAAACTGAAACATATCGTCAGATTTTTGAGCGTAGCACCAGTGCTTCAGTTGATCGACGTGGCAGCTTACGGTGGAATGAGTTTTCACGAATAAAAGTACCTCTGCCATCACTGGATGAACAAAAATACATTGCAGAAGTCTTAGACGCATGCGATAATGAACTTGTGCTGCTTAGCAGGAAGCTAGAGTTATTGAAGCAGCAGAAGCAAGGTTTGATGCAGCAGTTACTTACAGGGAAGGTAAGAGCAAAGGTATGATGAATGTGCCGTCGTTTCGTGAAGAGTTGATCTCACAGATTCCCGCTCTCCAGTTATTAATGAATCTTGGGTTTACATATCTTCAACCAGACGAAGCCCTTAAGGCGCGCGGCGGCAAATTTAGTAATGTCATATTAGAGAGCATTCTACTCGATCAACTTCCCAAGATCAATGCGATTCGCTATAAAGGACAGGTCTACCAATTTAGCAAAGAAAACCTTCAAGAGGCGTTGCGTAAGCTCAAGAACGAACCATACGATGGCTTAGTACGCACCAGCGATAAGATTTATGATCGGCTAACACTAGGTGCTGATCTCCCACAAACCATAGAGGGAAATACCCGTAGCTATAATCTTCGCTACATTGACTGGAAGCACCCTGAAAATAACGTTTATCATGTAAGCGATGAGTTTGTGGTCGAACGCAGGCGGAGCAAGGAAACGCGTCGGCCAGACATTGTGGTATTCGTCAATGGGATTCCCTTGGTGGTGATTGAATGCAAACGACCTGACCTGAACAAAGGTGGCGATAATCCAGTCACTGAGGCCGTTACGCAGATGATCCGTAACCAGAAAGATGACCAGATACCAGGATTATTCATTTATAGTCAACTTCTTATGGCCGTCAGCAAAAATGCTGCTCGCTATGGCACTACTGGCACGCCAAAAAAATTCTGGTCTATCTGGGAAGAGGAAGGATACAGAGAGGCAGACCTACATAAGCTCGTCAATAAATCACTCAGTAGAGCGAAGAAAGACCTGTTGTATAACCATCGCGAGTATGCGCGGAATATACGTAACTACTTCAACCAACTAGAACTGGAAGGCGATCGCTTGTCTAGTGAGCAAGATAAAGCCCTCTATCACTTACTACAGCCAAAGCGATTGTTAGAACTGAGCTATCAGTTCATCGTGTATGACACTGGAATCAAGAAAATTGCTCGCTATCAGCAATATTTTGCAGTCAAGAAAACAATTGAACGGGTGGAATCTCTCAATGTTCAGGGCAAACGTACTGGGGGTGTGATCTGGCATACCACAGGAAGTGGCAAATCGCTTACTATGGTTATGCTCGCCAAAGCCCTAGCGCTTCACCCAACAATCACCAAGCCGCGCATTATCCTGGTAACAGATCGTATCGATCTCGATGATCAAATCTGGAATACCTTCGTGGCCTGCGGCAAGAAAGTGCATAAAGCTCAATCAGGGGCGGATCTTGTCGAAAAGGTTAAGGAAGGCAAATTTGACATCATTACTACCATTATCAATAAGTTTGAAGCAGCCGACAACAAGAAATTCAAAGACGAGAATCCTAACATCTTTGTCCTAGTCGATGAAAGTCATCGCAGCCAGTATGGAAGCTTCAATGCAAAGATGAGGCGAATCTTCCCCAATGCCTGTTACATTGGCTTCACTGGCACACCACTCCTCAAGGCAGAGAAATCTACAGTCGCTAAGTTTGGCGATTTTATCCATAAATATCCTATGCAGAAAGCAGTAAGTGATCAGGCAGTTGTTCCGTTGTTGTACGAAGGCCGGATGGCTGATTTAGGCGTGAATCAGGAGCAGATCGATAAATGGTTTGAACGGGTCACTCGTAACCTGAACGAGGACCAGAAACGAGACCTGAAAAACAAGTTCAGTCGTACTGAAGCCGTTAGTCGTACAGAACAACGCATTCAGCAGATTGCCTATGATATTACTGAGCACTACACGAGCAACTTTCAGGGCACGGGGTTCAAGGCTCAATTAGCAGTTGACAGCAAAGAAATGGCTCTGCTTTACAAAAGGTTTCTCGACGACTTCGGCGAGGTCAGTTCTGAGGTCATTATTTCTCCACCAGATACCCGAGAAGGCAATGAGCAGGTAGATAACACTAAATCACCTGAAATGGAGGCCTTCTGGAAACGTATGATGGAGCGTTTCGGCAGTGAAGACAAGTATATCTCTGAAATCAAGGCCTCCTTTGCTCGCCCTGATGGTTGCGAAATCCTTATCGTAGTCGATAAGCTGCTCACTGGTTTTGATGAACCTCGTAATACTGTGCTCTACATAGATAAACCACTCAAAGAACATTCCCTGCTGCAAGCGATTGCGCGTGTCAACCGCCTCTTTGAAGGCAAAGATTTTGGCTACATCATTGACTACCGTGGTGTTCTAGGAGAACTCAACATGGCACTCAACACATACAATGCCCTAGCCGCCTATGACACTGAGGATGTTGCTGGTATCCTCCCCCAAGCCTCGGAGGAGGTCAAGAAACTCCCACTTTATCACGCAGCATTGTGGGATGTCTTTAAAGAGGTCAAGAATAAAAAGGACACTGAGGCCCTTGAGCGCTTCCTGGAGCCAGAAGACCGACGCCAAGAGTTCTACGAAGCTCTAACCGCCTTCGCGAACTGCTTAAAGATAGCTCTGAGCACCTCATATTTCTACCAAAATACTCCCGAAGACCAGATCAACCGCTACAAAGAAGATCTACGCTTCTTCCACAACCTGAGGATATCAACGCGCCAGCGTTATGCCGAAACTATCGACTACAAGGATTATGAGCAGAGAGTGCGCAAGCTCATGAATCAGCATGTGACCTCTTCAGAGGTCAAGCCAATAACCGAGCTGGTCAACATCTTTGATGGAGAGGCTTTCGCCTCTGAAGTTGAAAAGGTCAAAGGTACTGCCGCTAAGGCTGATATCATTGCCTACCGCGTAAAGAAGACAGTTACGACACGCCTGGCAGAGAATCCCCAGGTATACCAGCGTTTCTCGGATCTCATTAACAAAACCATCGAAGACTATAAAGCAGGTCGACTAAACGAAGCTGAATATCTCAAGCGTGCAAGTGAGGTACTGGAACAAGTCCAACAAGGAAAGACCAGCAGTATGCCCGAAAAGTTGCGCCGCTATCGCGATGCTGCCGCTTATTACGGAGTATTAGAGAGTATTCTGGAGTTACGAGAACAAAAAATAAACGAACTTATCTCTGAAGAGGCTTTAGCTGACATAGCAATTGGGATTGAAGAGAGACTAGAGAAACACAAGATTCGTGACTGGGTTAATAATAATGATGTCAAGAATGGCATGAAAACCGATATCGAAGATTATCTCTATGACATTGAAAGCCATTATGGTCTAGCTCTGACAGGTATCGAAAAGGACCTTATCATGGAGCAGGCTGTTGAAGTCGCGAAGCAGCGAGATAGGCTGTAGTATACTGTGAGTATGACCATAAATAGCAGCCTACCATTTGGTAACACCATCATCGAATATTGTATTGACTTTGCCCAGCGCAAAACGGCCTCCATTGAGGTTCATCCAGACCAGGGAGTCATGGTAAAAGCTCCTGAAGGGAGCCAGCTAGAAGCCATTGAGGACCTAGTTCATAAGCGAGCGAGCTGGATTCTCAAACAGCAACAAAAGTTTGCTAGCTATGCTCCGCAGGATATACCACGCCAATACGTAAGCGGTGAAAGCTATCGCTACCTTGGGCGACAATATCGTCTTAAAGTGCTTGAAAGGGATGAGCCAAGCATAAGATTAGAGCGAAGCTATATTTATATCACTGTTCCTGATAAACGCAACACCAAGCAAGTTCAGCAGATTTTAGAGCAATGGTATCGTGACGCTGCCAAAGCCATATTTCAAGAGCGCTTAAGCGTCTGTTATCCACGTATAGAGCGCCTTGGAGTACTGTATCCTACATTATCTGTCCGTGCTATGAAAACACGCTGGGGAAGCTGTGGGCAATCAGGCTTGATTATCCTCAATCCCAGGCTCGTGCAAACTCCCCTGGATTGCATCGACTATGTCCTTCTTCATGAACTCTGCCATCTAAAAGAACATAACCACAGCAAGAACTACTATCACCTCCTCGACCAAATTCTCCCCAATTGGCGCGAGCGAAGAGAAAAACTCAACAAATTTGAGCTAGGTTAGACAGTTGGCTAACTTAAACTCACCGATGTTTGTAGTTTGTTATTCTCTTTACTAAGGCGAGTTTTTGCTTCTGCAGGTTCACAACCTCAATTGAGATCCTATGTTTTCTATCATACCACACTATGTATGCTTGCATTTCATCTAATGCATTTCTCCAGCGCTAAGACTAGATAAAGATAGCTGTTGCTCTATTATAGCCAAGAAGTGTTTTAGGTATACTAATAGGAATGTGTTGTGCATCTCTACGGCTCATTCGTGGCTTAAAGCCAGCATCAACAACGCTTGGGACACTTGAGCAGTAGACAACTGAAGCTCATTTCAAACAATGCCTCCATCGAAAATGTGCAAGCTTTCAGCACATAACTTTAACAAAATATTCTAAACGACATCAATGAAACGATTCACAGGGCCGAAGAGGATTAAGGGTTGACCATAGCATGTCCCTTCTCAAGATACACAGACCTGACTATATTAACTACCAAATATAGGAGTTGATAAACAAACATGTTATTTTTCTTAAGATCCTCGACACCACGTATTACCCCGCCTCCAGGAATACTTATCGGCTCGCGGAAATTCCCCTGAGATGGAAGGTGTATAAGGTTATTTCTTAAAGAAGTAAGAATACCGTCGAAGTCTTTCGATATAACCTTAAGGCATTCGAGATCCTTTTTGCGAGCTTGTTGAAAAGCAGCTGAGAGCCCTCTGATAGGTACTTGTTCTTCTGATTTAATCTGACTAGTAGATAAATAATCTACTATTTCATTATTTACCTTCATATAAAGATTAATGGTTTTATCAGAGTTCTCAAAAGATGCTTTGCTAATTTCAAAAGTAATGTCATTATAGGATTTATCTGCTAGTTCTGATGGAATAATTAGGTCTTTCACATCTTTATCAGCTCCCTCTATACTCACAGTAAATTGATTAGATAATTTTCTGAAATGCCAATAGACGGGCATGTATATTTTTTCAGCTTTATACTGAGGAACTCCTTTCCCATCTAATGCATCCCAAAGCGCCGCTTCAAGAATGACGGAAATAATGGAAGCTGCTGGAAGCACTAGCCCTTGACGTAAGAGCGCAACGCAACTAGCAATGTGGTCAAGAATAGCATAAGGAACAACTGGTGCATGGATGTTGACAGAGGGGATATGCCAATCCAAAACTACCGCGCTGTCATTCACTTTGGCATCGTCTATAATCCAAGCAATTTGCCAGTGTCCGTTTGGAGCAAGACGAATAATTTCAAAGTCATAATCAGTAGTAAAATTAATATTCTGTGTAATAACTTCGCTAATTATCTCTGGCACATTAGCGACTAGGCTAGAAACAGCATGATAAAACTCCCATGGTGCATCTCCACCTGTCAAAGAGAGCATTAATATAATGTTCTGTACATCAAATGCAGTTATTTCTGGAATTGAATGCTTCGTAACTTTTTTTCCAACAATAGAAGAAAAGGCATCCATCCAAATAGCATCGGCATTAGCTACTGATTTGGTGAGATTTTCTCTTAAATCATTTAAAATCTTTCTAAGCTGATGCAAGTCGAGACAAAAACGGTTATGCATTGTCCTCTCCTGCCTGAAGCTCTTTTACCACAATCTCTTTTGAGGCAGCTTCAATACGATTAGCAAGTTGGATCAAGCGTTGAGCAGTTGCTAGCATTTCATGAAGGCGATCAGCAATATCTTTTTGAATTCTAAGGTTTGGTAGAGGGATCAGAATTGAACCGAGATCACCACGGCGAATATAAGGTTGAGCACTGGACACAGCCTGTTTTTGAAGCACTTGCTCTTTGCCTAAAGTACTACTCAAGACAGCAGCGAGAAAGAATGGATCAACTTCAGCAGGAGAGCGAGGACGAAGTATAGTGACGGCTCCACTTGCCAAGGTATAGCCAAGAGTTTCGCCAATAATAGCAGTAGCTCGTCCTAGATATTTTCCAGTAGTAGTAATAAGAACATCACCCGTTTTTACCTGAATGCGTTCAAAATGTATATAATCTCGATAAGATACAAATGGAGATTCAGAAGTATCAAGAACAAGATCTCTTACAGCTCCAGCCTGAAGCACCATCGCAGTATTATCACCCTTTTCAACGTAATTACTGGGGCCAAAATTTCTACCACCTATAATTTCCACTAATGATTCCAGAGGAACCATAGAATAAGAACTTTGTTTGAGTGTTTGGACAAAGGTACGTTTATTAGGGTTATGAGCGCTAGCATTCCAGGACTCTATTTTAAGTTCATTGCTAGAAATTAACCAGGCATTCCAATAATCCTGTTGAGTTTCTTCTGGTACTTGGTTAGTTGTCATAAATGTTCTAACCACTTCTACGAGGGATGAAAAAATCCCTGAAGCTACACTCCTTTGAGATTTACCAATGTTAAGAGATTGAATCTCAGCTAACAAAACCTGCCCAACTTTAGATGAGCTAGATGGTTTTTTCTCCAAAAGAAGAATAGAAGCCTTACCTGAATGGCCCACTTGAACAAAAGCATCTACGGGAAGGCTAATAATTGCTTTTGGGATTGCTACTTGTAATATCCAAGCACGAGCACGAGCATAAGCAGGAGAAGACAACAAAGTGTCTGGCAATAAAATACCTAAAATACCCCCAGGTTTTAAAAAATCTAATGCTCTCTCTACAAAAAGCATCTCATAAGTAATGCGGTTAGAAAAAGAAGCAATATCAAACTGATGTAGAAAAGAAAAACTTCTCGGAATCTGCCCTACCGGAGGATCAAGAACAACAACATCACAAGATTCTCTAAAATTAGTATAAGCATTCTTATCAAGAGCATCCGCCTTTACAAGATCATTAGGAGGAAGGCCATTTAGAACAAAATTTGTAAGGGCAAGCTCGGCAACTTCTGCGTTAATTTCGATGCCAATAATAGTTTTTTCCGGCAGAGATGAGGATAACATTGAAATTTCTGATGTAGGTGTAATTTCAGATGAAGCTTGCAAATGCTTGGCTGATTCTATCGGAAATAGGCCAGTACCACAAGCAGGATCAAGAATGCGCATACCAGGCTGGGGATTCACTAATTGAATAAGGAATTGTGCTAAATAGAGAGGAGTTGTATATACATCATGATCCAAGCGAACCATATCCGAGAAGAGATGCCAAAATAGTTGATTTATTGCATTATGAGTAATAGTTGAGAAAGCGTATTTCTCCATCATTACGACAATTTGTTTCAAAACCCGCGGAGATAAATTCCATATGCCCTCCGAAATAGAAATTGTACTTAGTTGAGCAAGAGCATTGTTAAAGAGAGAAGCAATATCGATTGATAATTGTGATTCTGTTTTCTGATCAGAACTAAAGAGACTCTTTCTACCTAATGTGATGTTCTGTTCATCATGTAGTTTGGCAATCAAGATACGGTTAATTTCACTGCCCATACGTAAACCATAGCCAGTTCCCTCACGCACAAGTATCTGCATGACAGAATGCATGAGATCAAAAAAATGTTGAGGATCAGTAATTGGCTGTAAAACGTTTGAAAACAGGGCAAGCTGCTGTTGATTATATGCATGTGGTGCGTTTTCAAGAGAGAGCAATGAACGCCCTCCTGAACTTCGCTCGAACCAGTGATAGTGTATTCCATCTGTCACCAAAAGATAGCGAACACTTTCTCCAAGATAGGCTGCATAGCTAAATACTTGTTGAACTGACGGGGCCAGAAGTGTTATTTCCGCTGGTATTTGTGATTTTACCTCGGCAACAATATAGGGTTGTGTCTTATCTTCATCAAGATAGACAACGAGATCCGCAATAGCGGTTATAAAGTCCTTTTGGAGTTTTACATTTATATCTAAATATTGGTATCCTAATTGATAAAAGTAAGGAATAATTTTTTGATTCATAACGATAGACTCAGAAAGAGTGTCAGGATTTCTCGGATTTGAATAATTCATCATAACTCCTCAATGCAGGACGCTTGCTCAATTTCTTACTATATACAAGGAACTAGTATACATTACACTATAGCAATTTAGTAGTTTCTTATGACAAAAAGGTTACTTGCCGAGAAATAATAAGCCACACATTGCTTGCCTACCAGTAGAGCTACATTAAGTGATGAAGACCTCATTGTTTGAGCTTATTTCCCTCGGCTTCTTTGAGCTCTTCACCGGATAATGTGGCTCTATTTGCCTACCTTCCATTCGTCAAAAAATCGGCACATCCACGCATTGGCAAATTTGCCAACATTTTCTGCTCAATTACGAGTGATGCATATTTCTCTTAATAGTAGGGCCAAGAAAGACTAGCAGAAGAGAGAGCATTTTAGTAGCTAGTCTTGTTAATTCCTATTTTACCACTTCTCATAATATTTGCTATTTAGATCTATTTGTGCACTTAAATAGCCAGTTACACAATGCTTATAAACCCACTTTTAGAGGATTTAATGTTATATAAACACAAAACATGTAGATTCCTAACATGTATAAGTTTAAAATGGGACAAGGTCCTATCACAATAAATATTAGGTGTGCAATGGCTGCTTGCTTATGCTATGCTATGTGAGAGTATGAAGCTCAGCATGAATAAGCCACTACTGCCAATAGAGGATAAGTGCTAAGAGGTTTGCCTTGTAGTAAGGCTGTTTTTGCTAAGAACATGCTCATAATGATAGGTTGGACCACGAGGTATAGGGCAGGAGGCCACTAAGGGTAAAATATTAATTTGCCTATTGATATATGGAAGGTAGCTATGGAACGTTCGGCGCAACCTACTGGTGAGGAGAAGTTTTCTTCGTTTAAAGGGCCCTGGGAAAAACTTGCTTATGTCGTTTCTACGGTGACAAATCCTCTCTTTGTAGCCCTCCCCCTTTGTTTGTTAGTTGCGATTGCCACAGCACCCAACGTCTGGCAGGGATTACTCTGGTGGGTCGTAACCGCTGTTGGGGTCTCATTAGCGCCTCTTATTTTTGTTTGGCAAGGGGTTCGTCGGGGACGCTATACTGATCATCATGTCAGTCGGAGGGAGCAACGCCTGGTGCCAATGTTATTCGCGACTGGATGCGTGGCCCTTGTCTTTGTTGGTTTGTTGCTACTGCATGCCTCATCGCATCTGTTGGCAACCATGGTCGCGGTCATCGTTGCTGTTCTGCTTGCACTTATCATTACCAAATTTACAAAGATAAGTTTGCATATGGTCGGTATGGCAGGCGCAGTAACCGTCATCATACTGATGTATGGGCCTATTTTTCTCTCTCTGACCCCGTTGGTATTTGTCGTCGGCTGGGCCCGTTGGCAGGTTCGCGCTCATACCTCTTTCCAGGCACTGATTGGCACAGTACTTGCAGCTGTTGTTACCGTGATCACCTTTCGACTATTTGGGCTCTTTTAAACTGGCGGATTTGCATGACTGTCGCATTCAATATGATCGATGTTATCCGTATGGCGAATCTGTAGCTTCTTGTTTGAGTGATGAGAGATTTCGCCTTGCATCTCAAGCTTGTCAAAATAATCTCGTAAGAGCTGGTGGGCAAACATATATCCGCCACCAATCTTGCGAAGTAAGATGCTGTCAGCCGCATAATCCAGAAAATGTGCGTAGTTCCGAGGCATATACCCAGCACGCCAGCAATACCATCGTAATACATAATGTTTCACCCAAGCACCACCACCTTGTAGGATGAAGCATTGCAGCACAAAGATAACCCCAAAAAGTATAGTAAATCCTGCGCTCAAGATAGGCCATCCTCCCAGCCTACCTACGAATCCAAACGCGAAACCACTGATCAGGCCACTTGCAACTCCTCCCACTAGCCCGAAGACACATCCTACTAAAAGCGCATTTTTGAGAGAACGGCGGATGCCTTCGTTGGGTCTGACGAACTGATGCTCATCCAATATATCACTAGACCACCCGCTTGCCAGGCTTCCAGTAAAGATTGCGGCCAATCCACCCACCAGGCCAACGATCATTCCATAGATTATTCCATAACGCATACCATAAGCGAGACCATAGAAACCACTACTCGCGATGCTCAAAGTTATGGAAACCCCAAGCATAACCATCATGCCCAAAAGAAGGCCCTTCGTAAGGGATTTGGTCGCATGATAGCGCATATTACGCCATGACCAGGCAACTCTTTCTACGGGCTCTATTCCGCTCCCTAAATGTAGCAGATTGGTTCCTCCTCCGGCACCAAAGATAAGACCCATAAATGCGCCTGCGATGGCTCCATAGGTGAGAACGTACGTATTAATACCTCCAGCGAGCAAGGCATAAACGCCTCCAAATCCGACACCGGCGCAACACCCATAAAATACTGTATCCCAAAATCGCTTGATAACATTGCTTTTCTGCCATTGTTTATTTTTTTGTAAGGGCTCAGAAGGATCTTGTACTATATGAGCCATTTCTGGCTTACTTTTCAAACCATTGATTAAACCTGTTAATAAACCAGCAAGTAAACCACTAAAGAGTCCCATACTTAATCCGCTTTCAAACCCTCCAATCAGACCTTGACTCAAGCTAAAAAGAATGCCTGCAATAAGCGTGACACCAACACCTATCAGGCTAGCGTTACGGAGCCCACTTGTAACACTTTGCCATAATGTCCTCCAGGAGAAGATTGGCATTGGAGAACCCATCAGAAGCGTGACGATGACAACGACAAGTGCAAGAAGAATGCCGAGACTTCCACCTGCCTCTAATCCCCCTCCTAATCCAGGTTTCATCCAACCCAAAACATCGTTTCCTGATCTACCTCCCAGTTCCCCAAGTAATCCAATACCTACACCAACTTCGTCTCCACGCTTGCCTCCACGTATCCAGGCGAAGAGCGCTGCTACTACAAAAATATCTATCCCATAAATAAGCCTGAGAATAGCGGCCTGATAGCGCTGATATGCTGTATGTGGGAGCCAGGTAGGTTGCAAGCGCTCAAGATAGAATTCGCTTTGATTATGTGCTTGCATCTGTCGTGCTAACCATGATAGCCAATGATTGGTCTGATCAAGCGTGTAATTGCGTTGCAATAGGCCTCTCTTCGTCACTCGTTCTACATATGTCTGAAAGATATTCTGGCGATGTACAGGAAGAGAAGAGATCAACGATGCTTTTCCCTGGGGTGTTTCATGATAAATAAGTGTCAGAATATTTAGCATCAAGGGAGTTGTGACCATTGCTTGCAGGTCTGGATCTTTCTGAAGTGCCAATCGCATTGATTTCACGTTGAAATTCTCATGCGATGTATACTGATCAACCTGTTGCTCCGTCAATGGTTGAGCTACAATAGCCTTATTCAGTAATATACGAGCAGGTTGTGCAAAATAATCGTCTTGTCGACAACAGACAACGATGGAGACGAGACCATGCGTTTGTCTGTAGGTGTTGATAGCTTCAATACATTTTGTGCGATAGTCACCCGCCATCTCATCAAGCCCATCAAGCATGAGTGTGATAGCTTCCTCTTCTATCCAGGCTCTTGCTAGATTTGGGGGAACCTGATACCGCATGGTGAATTCTTCAATTAGCCACTCTTGCAATGGTTGTTGTTTCTCAGCCCACGACGACAAATTAAAGACCACTGGCATTGGGTGTTGCTCATTCTCTTGTGCGCGCATGAGGAGCTGCTGAGTCAATTCCAAGAGTAGCGTTGTTTTTCCCGCACCTGGCTTTCCTAGAATGAGCACTTCACCGTCTGCCTCATCATACACTTGGATGATTCTGGTTCCAATAGGCAACAAACGAGCTGGTAAATTAGATTCTTGAACAGTCTGATGCCAGGGATTATTCACAGCGTTGGGTTGCTCATACAATTGCAACCTGAGTAAGATTGACCGAAAGAGAGAATGCTGAAAAAATCCAACGATCCAGAGTGAATACACACGATTCAGAAGGTGCAATCTTAGGCTATCATTATTCACTTGGGCAGATAAGGATATTGCTTGAAGTGGTGGGAACGCTTGGATCTCGATCTCTGTAGTGTCCACAATAGAGCGGTCTTGAGGAAGAGAAATCGCGACGGTTTCTAAAGAAGAGGGCACAATAGCCTTTTGAACGGATGCGACTGCAACCTGTAATTGAGAATTGTCAGCCTCATTCTCTTCAGCAAAGGAGAGCCCAAGCTGCTCTGGAGACTTTCCCAATAATTCACATAGGCGCTTGCGCACGTCTGGTAGAGGCGCGCGTATTCCTCGCTCCCAGCTACTAACAGTCTGTGTGTCAACGTGTAATTTCTCGGCCAGGATCGCTTGGGTCAAGCCCTGATCCTTACGCGCATTCTTCAATAAAACATTTGCTTGTGCCATGAATATTTCGACTCAAAGTACCCGAATGCGCATCCCTGCAGCGAAATATAGATTTTATCTAGAATATGTGTCTAAAAAGCACCAGATCTACCTATACGTTATCCTTCCTCATCGATATTAACACATCCTTTTTTCTCGCCACAAGGTTTTAATGGTCGGAAAGCGACAAAATGCGGGTGTACACGCCTTCTCTATGGGTCCTGTATGAGTCCTGTATGAGTTTTGTATGCCCTCTGTTCGTTCCCCTCGCAGTCAATTGCTGGCACACTAGCAGACAGAAAAGTTATGTGGAGCATGGATCGCAATGCTTTTCTCAGAGCACCTGCTCAAGGACGAGCTTCTTTTTCTCTTTAGCGCAGGCATGTATTTCACTGGCATGAAGTGCATGGCATACACATTATCTCTCGATTAGAGGGGGAAGCTATCTATGAAGAGCGAAGAGTGGAATTATCGTGCGATCTCGCATTTTCGCCTGCATCGTCACCTTTCACAACAGGCCTTGGCTGACCTCATGGGTGTCAGTCGTCAAACTATTCGTCGCTGGGAAACTGGCCGCTCGCATCCCCAGGACTATTATCAGACGAAGCTTTGTCAAGTTCTGGGAGCAACCAAGCGCGAGTTCGGTTTTGATTCACAGACCGATTATCCGAAACTTGCTTCACGCGGCTTCCTCTACGATCCAGCTATTCCACCTCTTCCAGACATCCCTCTTATGGGGCGCTACAAAGAGTTAGAACATCTTCGGTTTCTCCTTAATGAGAAATTCCATCCTTTGATCGCGCTCCACGGCCTTCCTGGAGTTGGAAAAACTTCAATTGTGACGACTCTAGTTCACGATGCTACTATACAGGAGCATTTTCGTGATGGAATACTGTGGGCAGAGTTAGGTGCTCAACCAGACATAGATGTACTCTATCAACGCTTGGGACAGGAGCTTGGTCTCTCATCTACCGACTTGCAGGAGCATCATGAAACCTGGCCTAAGGCATTACGAAGGGTTATTGGACAAAAAAGAATCCTTCTCGTCCTTGATGATGTCTGGAACATTGACGATGCACTTGCTCTCAAGGTGGGAGGCCCCAACTGTGCATATATCTTGACCAGTCGTTCCCTTCGCGCAGCTGCAAGCTTTACGATTGACAGCCTCATACAGATCCAGGAACTCAGTGAGGACGATGGGCTCACCTTACTTCATATGCTTGCGTCCTTCAGCGATTCTCTCGAATTAAACCATTCTCAGGCATGCTATCTCGTAAGAGCAGTTGGCAGCCTCCCACTAGCCCTTACCATCATGGGAAACTATCTCCGAACGCAAGGAATCACAGGACAGGCACGCCGTCTTCAATCCGCTTTGTGCCGTCTTTCTAACATACATGAGCGTATGCATTTGGAGCAAGTATTAGGTCTACATGGGCTTCATTCTCATCAGAAACATTCCCTCCCACGATCTTTGTATGCTGCCATCTCGGCTACAGAGCAGTACTTATCCGAGCGTGTGCGTATTGCGTTCTCCGCGCTCTCAGTCTTTCCACCGAAACCAGCCAGCTTCACCGAAGCAGAAGCTATCACACAAGCGCAATGCTCCGTTGATGTACTGGATGCGCTCAGTGATGCAGGCTTGATCGAATGCATTGGAGATGGTCAATACATGCTCCATCCAACGGTTGCCGACTATCTTCAACTGCGTTGTGCCGAGTAAATGCTACACCTCCCGTCCTGCTCTGGGAGCGTGGGCTGCGAATTCAGCTTGAGCTTTGCTACAACTTCTGTGAACCAGAAGATCTTGAAAGTACCCTGCCAATAGATGAAGGGGGGAGCGCGAAAAGAAAAGCGTTCATTGCCAATGGGTTTCGCGGCCCACCTCTTCTCATGAAATCATTCCCCGCTTGGGTTTGGGTATGAGCCATCCAATACACCAACCCAGCCCTGCTGAAAACAATAGGTTGAGCACAACAGGGATGATGGTGGTAAGAGAGACAGCAAATGTGGTTCCATTGCTGTTTAGGCTTGGTGCTACCAGACTCACTGGTACACAGACCAGGATACTCACACATACGAACAGCCCCACCACCAGCAGCGCTTGACGCCGATTTTCAGTAGCCCACAGTGTCCAATAGGCACAAACACTCGCTATCAGCGTCGCAAGCGGGTAGTAAAAGACGACGAGCCAGAGGAACCATTGTGGTACGTGGGTAACTTCATCGACACCAGGAAGTGACCACCCAATGGATGGAAGAAATACCCAACCAAAGACGAGAGGGAATAGGGTAATGAACGTATTTTGCGGGAGCGCGATCCCAACCAAAATTCCCAGGACAACAGCGACGAACAAAGTTATAAGCCAGATTGATTTTGGAATACGCTTTGACATACCTTTATCTCCAAAGATAATTTATCTGCAAGAATGGAAAGCATCTTGAGAGCAGTATAAACTTTCCGAGTAGGGAACACATGGGGCATATGTCCTATTGAAGGGCACTCTCTGCTCTTGCGGCAATACCCACGTGAGCAAATGGCAAGACCTAAGTTACATTTACATGAGTGTTCCCGAGCAAGATGATACATGAAAAGTGATCCATAAAATGATACAACTTGTTTCTATCTTTCTCACAGAGAAACCAGTATAACTAAAGTGCGGAGAGAAATCCTCCCCGTTGCGAATGAGAGGAGGCACAAGTCAACATTGCAGTGAAACAAGAGACAGAGAAAGGTATGCCTATGTAACTTCATGCGATGAAGATATGCCAGTAAAGAAACCTTTGTTATTCATTCAACCTAACGTACTACCTACAACAGCACGTTAGGTCAACCTGTGGTATTTCACACATTTTATAAAGAGATTGTGAGGTGATACATGCTCTTACGACGACCCACCATGGATTTTACTCGACGCATTGCATCGCCACGACCATCTCCTGGCACTGCATCCAAGCGCATTTGGCGTGCGTTTTCATCTCTTGGGTTGCTCCTTGGCATCTGTCTTGTCGTGGGAACGATGCTCTCCAGCACAATCACTCCCACTTCCCAAACCCTATTGTTTCCTGCTATTGGCAAAGGAGGGGTTGCGGTACCCTCCAGCCCCCAACTCGGGATTCCCGGTCGCACCCAGACCCCAACCACATCAACACCTCAAGTGGGCTTTGATGTCAAACAATGGGCTATTGATGGCTTTAAAGGTCTGGTTCGGTACATGCTTCATGGCATCGCCAATACCCTGGAAGGGCTTGTGACGTGGGCAGAGAGCTGGGGCGTCATCAATGCAACCCCCAAGGACCTCACCTATGAGCATGACACCGTCAAGAAGCTCCATGCCTGGAGTGTTGGAGTTCTAGATGCTGCGCTGGCACTCTTCCTGACTATTGGTGGATATACCTATATGCTAGGTGGCTATCGCGATTTCCGCCAGATTGCGGTACGTTTGCTCATTGCGGTCATCGCAGCCAACTTTAGTTTGTTCTACATTCCCCAGGTCATCGAACTGCAAAATGCCCTGACCAGTAGTCTGCAAACGCTCTTTGGCAGTAAGGTAAACTTGCTCCCAACTGGCACGATTGATACCTCTAGCGGTTCGACGGCCTTGCGGATCGTCTGTTTTTATCTGGCTGAGTTAGTGATGTCGATCATGATTCTCTCCCAGCGCTTTGTATATCTGGCTCTACTGGACTTCCTGATCGTACTGGCTCCACTTGGCATTGCCTGTTTTACCCTTCCACAAACGCAGGAGTGGGGCAACTGGTGGATGCAGCTCTTTGTCTCGACTTTGCTCATGCCAATCTTACAAAACCTCTGCCTCTACCTATCTTCGACCATTCTGGCGGCGACGGGTCCAAAAGGGGTGTCCGTTGTTGGGATGCTAATTGGTATTGGAGGACTCTATCTTGCCTTCAAGCTTCCAACTATGCTGGTCTCCAAGCCCCTTGGATTGCTCATGAATGGAGTCCCTGATGGAGTCTCGATAGGGGTAGCCGGAGCACAGGCGGTCCAGGGAGCCGCCGAAGACACTGGCGAAGCCATAGCCAAGGTCGCCATACTGGCGGCTTGAGAAGAGGAGGGAAATGTATGGGAATGCTGATCCGTCTGGGTGTGGTCGCGGTGGTAATCCAGGTGCTTGCCTTCATGTTCTTTGTGGTCATGCTGTTTGCTCCCCTGGCAAGCGTGCTTCCAACCGTCGGCGTTTCTCAATCTGGTCAGGTGCGGATTGAGCCTGGGAAAGGTGCAACCTCCATTGTGGAGGCGGCTCAAGCCCTCTCACAGCATCTCTCGGGAGTGCGCTCAAATCTCTATGATCCCAATGATCCGTTTATGCGTCCGGTGTATGCCTACTGGAAGAGTATCTGTCCTGGCTCCAATGATGATGTGTGCTGGTACGCACACACAGGAACGCTGCAATGTGTCTACTTTGCGGTCGGGACTTACTATCTAGCAGGTTATCCGTTACCACAGATTGCCAATGCGGTCGATTTCTGGCCGAAGTATCAACACCAGCAGGGGTGGCGCACCATTTCCTCTACAGAATATCCTCCGAGCCAGCGTGGATTCCCTGCTCCTGGAGATTTGATGATCTGGAAAGGCGGAGAAGCTGGACATATTGCGGTAGTGCTTGCGGTAACCCCTCCTCACAACGGGAAGGATGGCTCCGTCACCGTGGCACAAGCCAATGCTCCAGGCAATCGCTGGCCTGCTGGTCAGAGCGCAGATGCTGCCAACTGGTACACGATGCCGCTGCATCCAGACCTTTCTATTGAAACCTGGACGAAGCCTGATGTCTATACCGTGCGTGGCTTTCTCCGTCAAGCGTAATGCTCATCATATTGACAAGACAAACGGATGATTTTAGAAAGGAGCTCCTTTTTGTATGCTTTTGCTTGTTTCTTCACTCGTGCTGGGAGCCAGTATCGGTTCGGCTTTTAGCAATCTAACCACGCTTATCACAAGTTATCTCATCCCTGTGGTTGCCTTTGCCCTGGCGGTGCTTGGATACATGTATATCACGTCTCTTGATGATTACCAGCGTGCGGCCCACATCAAACGCGCGATTGGCATGGTGATTGTGGGAGCCATCATCGTCGTGATTGCCACAACCATCTCGACCGAACTGGTCAATAACATCAAGAAATAAGGAGTCAATCCTCGATGGCGGTCTCATCCCAACCCAAGCAGAGCTACCAGATTCCAACCCATCTCAAAGTTGCAGACACCATCACACTTGAGATCTTTGGTTTTTCACTCACCATCACCATGCGCCAAGGCATAATTGTGCTTCTCGGCGGCAGTTTGGTGTATAGCACCTGGAATCACCTTTTCTGGCTCGATCAATGGGCTGGCGGTGGTCCCCTCCTGCATTACATTCTCACAGGCATGCTTGCCTTTGCGACGTTTATCATCGCCACCTTCCGCTTCAGAGAGCGCTCTCTCGAAATGTGGTTGATGCTGGCACTTCGATATTATGCTCGTTCACGCACCTTCGTCTGGCATTCCTCCACGCTCCTCACGATGAGGGAGGAGCATGGTATGTCCATACCACAGTCTCTTGCGACTCGACCTGTTGAACAGGAGGAAGAAGCATAAATATGCACTCGATTCACCGCACACACTCCTCAAAAGAGGCAAGCCATAGACACCCCTTCCGTCAAAAACATCGCTGGGTACAGGAAGATATCATCAAAGCACGAGCGATCCATCAGCAGATCCTCTGTCTGGCATCCGAGACGCCTGGGTGCTTTGACTATGCAACCGTGCTTCAGGTCGAGGGTATCTGTTACGACCTGAAAGGTGAGGATGAGCAACACCTTATCAACGAATTGTACCAGGCCTTTCTGGCATCGCTGCCCTATGATATTCAGATTCTCTGGCGTGTCCTCCCTCTGGATATACAACAATATGGTTCCCAATTCACTCTCTCGGAGCGTGCTACGCATACCCAGGGCGCAGCGCCCATTGCTGAAACGGCACAGGAGCCGTGGCACCCTGTCGCGGATGACCATGCCACTCTGTTATCCCACCTGGGTGCGCGTCGGACGCTTTTAGAGCGCTCGCTCTATCTCCTCCTGAAAATCGAGGGAGCGCCACATCGCCAAGTGCCTGTGTGGCAACGCTGGATGCACGCCTCACACACTCGGCACAGCAGTCAGGCGGAAGCCTTTGAACAGGCCAAAATGGAACTCGATGTCCGCGTGCGCGAAGTCTCGCGTCTGCTTTCCAATATGGGCTTAGCTGTCAAGCGACTGGAAGGGACACGGATGCTAACGCGTTTCTATGCCTCCTGTGTCTTGCATGCTCGTCAGTCTCTCCCTGATGAAGTCATCGAGAGTGTGGGAAGACCCATTGAGGCCAGCGGTTGGTTGGCCCATCATCATGGATCTTCCCAGACGAGCGCCTATTTTTTCGAGCAAGATCCAACGAAAGCACAACGTGATGCTTCGGTCTCTGAGCAAGCGTCCCCCGAACGACACACCCAGCGAACACGAAAACGACCGACGCCAGAGCCCACCGTAGCTGGGCGAGATTTCACCCAATTGGCAGACCTCGTTGCGCCAGCGGGTATCGCTATCGAACGTGATTGCCTGCGTCTGGAAGATGAATATGCACGTGTCCTGGTCATCCATCACCTTCCTCGACGCGTCCATGCCGGCTGGCTCAAACCATTAGCCGATCTCGACGAACCCTTGGAGGTTTCCTTCCATATTCACCCCTATCCCTCGGCACAGATGATTGCGCAATTCCGGCGACGACAAATGGAATTTGAGTCATCGCTCTTAGCCTCGCGTAAAGGCACGGCCTCGGACCCACATACCCAAGTGGCAGCTGCCGATGTGGCTTCGCTCCTCACCAAGCTTGCATCGGGCGAAGAGCGAATGCTCGATGTGTCCCTGCATATCGTGCTCCGTAGCGCGAGCAAGCGGGAATTGAATGAGCGAACCCGGCGAGTGCTCTCTATTCTTCAGAATATGCAAGTGGTAGCTCGACCAGCCCTCTTTGAACAGGAACAAGCCTTTCGGTCCTGTCTGCCACATGTGCGCAATCATCTGAAGGACGCAGGAATGCTCCTCAATAGTCGCAGCGCCTCAGCCATGTTTCCCTTCCTCTCCAATGCGCTCTACCATCCCACTGGCATTTTGGAAGGGGTCACACCAGCGCGTGATCTGGTCACCTTTGATGCCTGGTCCCATGATATCCCCAACGCGAATCGGATTGTGCTTGGCCCACCTGGATGGGGCAAATCACATGCCGTCAAAAATGGGGTTCTGCGTCTGGCACTCAAATATGCAGTGGCACAGCAACAAGCAGAGCCAGAAGCAACCAATTTCCAGGCCATCATTATCGATCCCGAGGGGGAATATGGCTATCTCTCAAGGCTCTTTGGCGGCAGTATCATCCGTCTCGCTCCTGGCTCGGCCCAACATCTCAATCCTTTTGATCTGCCCAAACCAACACGAACGCACGACAAAGAAAGTCAGCAGGAGGATCATGGAGACCGCCTGGCGGATCATGTGCAAAAACTCCATTCTCTGCTTGATATCATGCTCGCGGATCATACCCCAGATGGTGCGGGAAAGGTTGGTGCAGAAGAGAAGGGGCTCCTGGATCGGGCGCTCTTTGAAACCTATCGCCGAGTTGGCATTACCAGTGATGTGCGCACCCATGATCGTCAGGTGCCCTTGATGCGGGATCTCTATCAGGTTCTGGAAAGTGGCGTGTGTGGACCAGATACGACTGGCCTGCTTCAACGACTCCATCGCTTTGTTTGGGGCAGCCTCTCCGGTCTCTTTGCAGATCAAACCAATGTCAATCTGGATGGTCGTGTCCTGACCTTTGATATTCATGATCTGGAAACGGAGTTGCGCCCGGTTGGACTCTTTCTCGTCTCCAATTTCATCTGGACACAATCCTATCAGTCCACAATCCCGCGCCAGTTGATTATCGATGAGGCAGCGACGCTGATGCAATATGAAAGTGGAGCCCTTTTTCTGGAAGACTTTGTGCGTCGAGCGCGCAAGCACTATATCGGTGTGACGGTCATCTCTCAGCATCCACGTATCTTTGCGCAGAGCTCCATTATCGCCAATTGCGCGGTCCATGTGCTCATGCGTCAGGATGTGAGTACTCTTGATCTGATGAGTGAGCTCTTCAAGCTCTCTTCGCATGAAGTCCAGCTCTTGCGGCGCTTAGGTGTAGGTGAAGCCCTCTTTCTAACGAATGAGAAACGTCTCCAACTGGCCTTTGAAGCCAGTCCCTTGGAGCATATTCTGGCGAGCACCAATCCGCGTGAACTGGCTCACTGGCGAGCCGACTCCAAGTTTCAGCACATTGAGCAGGTCATACACCTGCTCCAGAACGACCGAGCGGAACCCGCACAACTGCATGAGGCCCTACGCACCCTGGTCCAGAGCGGCTTGCTCGATGGCGAGGTTCATCATGCCTAAAAACACTTTTCTTCCATCACGTCAGCAGGCAGCATCTTACGCGCTTCAGATTATCCCATCCACACAGAAGCAGGATGATCCCAGCGCGATGACTGCTGCTATCCAGAGCTTCGCACTCGACCAGCGGCATCCTCTGGCTCTGGAACTGGTGGGAGAGCATCAGCAGCGCTCATTCCTCATCCGGGCCACAACACAGGCAGCACTAAAGCATGTCGAGTCGCAACTCCGCGCTCGCTACCCGCATGTGCGCATCGAGCCAGTTGCGCCACACACTGATCCGTTCCGTCTTGAGAAAGAGGAAGTTGCCTCCATGCTGGAATTGAAAGCAGGGGCGGCTTCCTATTTGCCCCTCCACACCTGGAGTCGAGAGGGAAAGCTCCCCTCCGTGGCAAGCACTGATCCCATGTTAGGGCTGCTGGCAGCGCTTGATGATGTTCCCGAGCAAAGGCGCGTGATCTCCCAATTGGCCTTCGTGCCTGCCAGGGCAGGATGGGCACGTAGCTACCAGCGAAAAGCCGTTGAGCACGCATTGGAGCCAGAACGCCGCGAGCAGCAGCACCATCTCTCCACAACTCGCCTAGCAGGGAATGTGCCCACAACGGGGACACTCTTCTTGATGGGTAGCCTGCTTGCGGTACTCCTGGGGATAACACATTATGTGCAAGCCCTTCCTCCCTGGATACAGCAACCACTTCGTGACCTCCTTCATGGGCACCTTTCAGCACGCTCACCACTGCTCATCGGAGGAATGCTAGGGCTACTCCTCGTGCTATTCACTGGTTTCGTGCTCGTTGACCAATTCCGTCGCCGTTTCTTGCAACGCCCACTCTATGATATGCGTCTCGTTGCGAGCAAGACGACGTATTCGGCCTACCATGTGCGTCTCCGGCTCTATGCTATTGGCCCGGCTTCATCGGATACAATGGCAGTCAACGGTAACCAATCATCATACCAGGATACCCAGCAGGACAACATGGACCTCTTACAAAGACTGGTTGCGGCCTATCGACAGTTCCATTTAGAAGCTGGCAACTATTTCGTGCCAGTCAGAGCCACCCACTGGGCCACGATGCGTTGTGTGCGTGGGCTTCAGTGGCGGCGCTGGTCCTGGGGCTGGTGGTCGGATGTGGCTCGCTCCTCGCATCTGATGAGTGTTGAGTCGGTGGCTGATCTGTGGCATCTGCCCGATCCTTTCCTCCTTCCACATTTGGCGCACCTGGCCTACCAACGGCATCGCTCCCTGCCACTCCCCTTGTCGCTTGCGCATGCCGCATCGACCGGGCATCAGATAGGGTCCAGTGAACACGCAGGGCATGTGATGCCCTTTCACTTCCCCACCTCCTGCCGACGCCATCACATGCTTATCTGCGGCAAATCTGGTGAGGGCAAATCGACCCTGATGGAACATCTTGTGCATGACGCCATGCAGCAAGGTGGACTTCTCGTCGTGGACCCACATGGCGATCTGGTCGATCATCTCTTACCTCTGGTCCCAGAGCAACGGATTGAAGATGTAGTGCTGATTGATTTGAGCGAGACAACGTATGCCGTTGGCCTCAACCCCATCGATGCCACAATGGGTAAAGGACGTGATAAAGCTATTGCGGATCTGTTACGAACCCTGGCCCATATCTGGGTCAACAGTTGGGGGCCACGTATGGAAATCTCCTTTGAGTATGGCTTGCGAACCCTCTATGAGGCCAACAAAGCCCTGCTCCAACAGGATGTGTACACGGGTGCCTCCAAACAGTACACCCTGCTTGATGTCATGCCATTGCTCACCGATGAGAGTTTCTGCCATACTCTGCTGGAACATATCAGCGACCCCTATCTCTTGCGCTGGTGGCACACCTATTATGAACCACTTCCGCTCGCCATGCAGCGCGAACGTATTGATCCAGTGCTCTCCAAGGTCGCCAAGTTCGAGAGTGAGATTGCGCGCCGTATTCTCGGTCAGGGCACCTCCACGGTTGATTTCACAGCCTGTATTCGCCAGGAGAAAATCATCCTAGTAAAGCTGGCAAAAGGGGTTATTGGGGAGGATACAGCTCGCCTGCTGGGAGCCACGCTCCTCGGACTTCTTCAGATCACTCTGGAAGAACAAGCCATGCTGGCAGAGCATGACCGACGCTTACTCCCCATCTTCATTGACGAGTTTCAGATCTTACAAGGCGTCGATTGGGGGGGATTGGCAGAGCTGCGCAAATACGGTGCAGCTTTTACCCTGGCAACGCAATCGCCGGAGTTCCTGCGTGAGGTGGACGCTCACCTCCTCCCCTTGGTGCTCGCGAATGTGAAGCATCTGGCTGTCTTTCATGGTTCAGCGCAAGATGCGCTCCTGCTTGCCAAAGAGCTGGAAGTGAATGAAGAAGATATCCTGCATCTCGATGGCCATCAATGCTATCTCAAGCTCACCTACGAGAATCAGCGTCAACCGACCTTTTCGCTGGCTCTGCAACGCCTCCCTGTTGGGCACCCAGAACACAGTGAACGCATACGCACCTATGCGAGAACCCATTTGATGCATTCCATCAGCCAGATAGACAAGCAGCTCCTCGAATCTGTCGCCCGCCCGTTGAAAAGCGTGCCGACAAGGGGACAAGAGGCTCTGAATCGCTCTGCTCCAACCGCAAAACATTCTGGCGAGGAGAGAGGTTCTCTCCTCGATGCGCATGGCACACGCCTGAGCAGCTATCGTGGACGCAAGAACCAGGAGAAGCGCTCCAAAGAAGCAGTCAAGACTGCCAACATCGAGGCGATGGGATGGAAAGAGACGGTTGGCACCCAAGGCCAAGACACGCAACAGGAGGAGAGTGTTCATGCACCCACAAACTAATGAGCCTGTTCCTTCTCTCATCGCAGACTTGGAGAACGACCTGTCGATGAACGAGCGCATCCTACTGTGGCTGCTCAAACAACCGTTGCAACGTATCGGTGATCTGGCTTTCACACTCAAACGACACGCCTCCTCCATTTCGCGACATCTTGACGTTCTTGAGAGGCAAGGGCTGGTAGAGCCGATACGCGTCTGCCTTACCGAAGCAACTCTCTATTACCTGACCACAGCAGGCATTGGCATCGTGGCTGATATTCTAGGGGCTGATCCCGTGAAACTGGCTCAGGTGTGGAAAGCGGGAGAACGTCATCTGCTGGGTCAGCTTTCTCGTCTCTCACCATTACTACGCCTGCGGGATGTGGTGCATGGTTTCGTTGCACACACACCAACCAGGCTCGCGCATTCAGGAGGCCATACCGCCACACTGCGCTGGCATCAGGTACAGGAGTATACACATTCGTTTCTCTTTAAGGGCAAGCCAGAACGCTGTCGTGTTGATGCCATACTCGCGATGGTTCGCCCTGCACTTCATGGAGATAATACACAGGATGAGGCGCTCTTTAGCGTGCTATGGATGCTCGATCCAGGGCTGGTTGGACGAGGAGATCTGCGACTCATTCAGCAGCGACTCGAAGCCCTTCTCAAGTTTCGCGAAAGTGCGGAGCGCTGGCCCTGGTACTCGCATTTTCCACCATTACTTATTCTTACGAGAGACACACGAAGCCGTACCCTCTGGCAGCGGAGAGCAAAAGCAGCCAGTGAACGTCTGCGCGTTGCGCCACTCGTTGGGGCTATAGCAAACCTGGCTTCTGACACAGTAAGCTCGCGCAGCAATCCCTGGCTCCTTCCGTGGCAACATCTCGCGACAGAACGTCCCTGTCACCTTGAGGAAATACTGCATCCCATGCCCACGCAGGCTACCCTCCCGCATGTGTTGGCACCCAAAATGATGCCTCCAGGGATCTTTGCTCTCAGCCAGAAGAAAAGCAAGCAGCCGAAACTCATGAAAGAAACCTTGAGCACACACATATTACTCAATGGAAAGGATAAACGAGAAAACATAGCGCTCCTTGGTCTTCAACTGAGTCAGCGGCATCTGGAATGTTTGCTAAGGCTCTATGAACATCCTCTACTTTCACGTGATGAACTGGCAACCTTCACACGTCTTCAACCAGATACCGTTACACGGTATCTTTACGACCTCCGCAAACATGCCTGTATTGAGAGATACGATACCCCGCATGCGAAACGTTACGCCTTGAGTGAACGAGGGGGAAGATTCATCGCTATGTACCTACAACTCTCCCTCTTGCATGTATTCGAGTCTTCCGCATCGGGAGCATACGTTCAGCGAGGCGTACCTCACCTGCTCCGCCGAATCGCGCATACGGCTGGTATCTATTCCTTCCTGGCTCGAATGCAGGAGGGGGCGGAACGAGAGGGGCATGTCCTGGAATGGTGGGAGACCGAGGAACGAAGCGCGCGCCGCTATCGAATGCAAGGTCAGTGGCATAATTTTCTCCCTGATGCCACCTTCTGTTATGCCGCCGGGGCCAAGCGCTTCTGCTCCTGGCTGGAATGGGATGAGGGCACAATGCATGCCAGAGATCTCACGACGAAATTCTCCTCCTATGCTCATTATCTTGAAACCCAAACCTGGATGAGAGAGTATGCAACCCTACCCATTCTGCTTGTGGTCGTGCCTCACCCAGGACAGGAGCAGAGAATGTCTCACGTGGTGCGAAACGCTCTAGAGGACACTTCGCTCGTCGTCCGAGTAACCACAACAACGCGCTTAGACGAGAAGGGACCGCTCGCGGAGATTTGGCATCAAATCCTTCCACCTACTAAAAACCAACAGCGAGGACTTCTTGACGTCTCACACTAGCAGAACCATGGAAAGACTATTCATGAAAGGATCGCTCATGCAGATTTCATTTGCCACTCGTTTACGTCAGGCTCGGCTAAACCAACAGTTGACCCAGGAAGACGTGGCTGAATATCTCGATATTGCCACCATTACTGTGGCGCGGTGGGAACAAGGCAAAGCCATACCCAATATCTTCTCTGTACAACGTCTCTGCCAACTCTACCACCTTTCACCCAATGATCTTTTAGCGATAGAGGAAAATAATGAAACTGAGGCTCCGTATGAAGCACTCGGACAGGTCTATCAGATCACCATCACGTTGCAGCTTTCTGCACCATCTGCTACAGAACAATACGAAACGCCGCCGTTTTCATGCTCAGGGGAACAACTCTTCCAGGCTCTTCTCCTACTACACCACCTACCTCCGTCAGAGAATTTTATACAGCTACAAACGCATGAGAGAAGAAAACTCATTGGATGAGGAAACTTAAAGCCCTTAATGACTTTAACATATTAGTAGGGCTATGTAACTAAAGCCCTACTAATATGTTAGATTTCCTCTTCGGGCTAACAGTCGATATTCAATGACGATAGCGCTTGCACTCCAACTTCCCCACTATGCCCGAACCAATAGACTTTTTGTGAGTTCTTAAAATATTGTCTAAATCCGTTACCTTGAGTGTCACTGGCAAAATATCCAGGGTAATTGCCATCAGTTGATGATCCACCGTTCGTAGCGCATCCTTGTAATTTATATTCGGTTGCTCTATCGTTCCAACTTTGACCGCAGGTGCTATACAAAATGTTGCTACAGTCTCCTGGAATATCTGTTAGATTGATAAACCCCTTGCCTGTAAAGCAGACAGAATGAGCTGGAGCCCAAACATCTGAATAATCGTCGTACAAAATAACCTGAGCACTACCACAGTTGCCAGTTACAGAGGTATTGGGTATTACGCCGTTTAAAGTATGATCCAGACAAGTGAACGTTGCAGGTTTTGAGCCATTTAAATGCACAAGTAAATGAGCGCATTTATTTTGAGAGGAATTAGATGCCGTCTTGTTTGCATGAGTATGCGCGAGAGCGCTCTCTGAAAAGAAACTAATAAACAATATAGAGACAAAAAAACTGATAATAAGTACCTTCATGGAACTTTTATGCACTTTGGGCTTCCTTTCACAAAGTGATAATCATCTGGCTAGGAATTCTTCTTTACTAAGCGATGCATGCATAACGACAAATGTGTCATGTTGGCAAACTTTGCTAATTTGATAACTACTCAGGAGCCTTTTAGGGTATTTTGAGAGCAAGAGTACATTTATTGATGTCAGAAATGGCTCTTCAAGAACCATTTCTGAGCATTTAATGTTCGTCGATGCTATCTATTGATGGCTGGGGACTTAAAAAGCACAAAACATGGTTGGAGTAGTTATTAAGTTTTTACTCTATACCAACGCTGACATCCCAATATGCTCCGCTAAACATGAACAATGTAATCCTTGCCACTGCTCCTTGAATGTGAGCTGGGCCATTGAAAAAAGCTTTGTTAATTTGAGTTATCTCACCAACAGCTGGTGCTGAACCACTGCTGTAGGTCTCACCACTGTAGGTCCACAGTAAATACCCATTTGCGTAGAATGTTGGGTTTCGGGCTCCAAGACTGCATACGTTGGCTCCATCAACGTAGAAAGGCTGTTGAACATCATAGGACCAGAGAACAACGCCGTAGATATTTGTACCTTGTACGTATCCATGTGCCGTACCCCCATAGTAGCAACTATTGGGATTTGCTGCATCTTGTGGGGAAGCAGATTCTGCCTTGACGCTCCATTTGATTTGAGTAGGAATGCTACGGATAATGTTTCTAACTTGTGGAGAAAGATCCGTTCGTTTTAACGCTGCTTGTACTTTAGCTCCGTTTCCACGGTCAATAGTGCGCTCAGTTCCAGTTTGGATTTGCTTCGAGGTAAGATGAATATCTGTACCAATAGTTTTCTGTGGCAATAATGATTGAATTAGCGCGATATCGGATTTCGTTAAAACCGTTTGGCTACCAGACAATGTGGCAGCTTGAGCGCTGCCAGAAAAGCAAAGTAGAGCCATCAAAACTAGACATGAAATCATTATGCTAATCTTTAAACACGTTGATCGCTTCATAACATGCTTTCTCCTTATGCATAAAATTCTGCATGCAAATGACACTTTGTGGTATGGTGCCAAAGACGAACTACTAAACTCCCGAACTAGCAATCGATATATATCGATGAAAGACTGTCGTTAGCAAGTACTCCATTGATACCAGTAAAATCTTTTGCTGATTTACTGATGTTATCTTTGAAGTATTGTTTTTGGCCATTGCCATTTGAATCTTTAGCAAAATATCCAGGGTAATCAGGGTTTCCTGATTGGGGTAGGCCAGTTAAAGCGCACCCATGTAAAGAAAAACCACTAGCTTGATCATTCCAAGAAGTGCAATGGCATAGTGGAACGTTGTACCAAGCTGGCGCATAGTCGGTCAGGTTAGCAAAACCGTTGCCAACAAAGCAAAGATAATCTCCAGTAAAACTTGTATCCCACCAAATCGTGACCTCTGCACTGTCACAGTTACCCAAACCTATATTAGGTTGAACTTCTTGTTTGCTATTATCAAAACAAGTTATTGTTGGTGCGTCTTTTCCATGTAGGTGAACTAGTCGATGCCCACAAGGGTCCGAAGGTCTTAAAGCAGCATTTAGGGGTTTAGCTGTGGAATGAGCGCTAGCGGGGGGCGTGTTGAACGCTATTCCTAAAAATAGCGTTGAAAACATAAAAAATACTAAACAAATCTTTAGCTTCCATTGACGCATCTAAAAGCATCCCTTCTTTTAATGCAAAAACTCTTAAAGCTAAACAGTAGCCTATAAATATATAACATATTAGGAAACAGTAATACAAGCGTTTTATATCACTAATATCTTGAAACTTTTATATTGGCAAGTTCCGCTAAGGCAGCAGATATAAATAAAATCCTGCTAGGGGATTGAGCTTTACATGAATATTAGATATACTTATGAGTGAAATACAGTAGGATTAAACCATATAAAAGTGGAGTTAGCCGTTATATTAAAGAATAGGGAAGAAAACGCAATTGAAAAATATTCTATCAATTCTTTTCATTGTATTTGGGTTATTTGGGCTTTTAGTTACTTCCACTTCTTTACCAGGCGCGTTTTTGATCATAATTATTTCGATAGGTTGTATATTGACTGGGATTGTTCTAATTGTTGCCAATGTTTTATATAAAGTCCCATCTAAAGACAAAATAGTAGCTGAGAAGATTTTGGGAAAAGCGGAGCAGGAAAAGCAGACTCAAGCAAGAAAAAAAACATAATAAAGTATATCTATCGAGGCTAGCGTAGAGAATCAAAACAGGTCCAACGCGTAACCAAAGCATTGGCGAAGGATAGGCCAATGTTATCTGAGGCAATCTCGAGCAGCAGTTTGCAGTCGAGCAACTGGAGAGAGCCAAGCAACACATTTTTGAGTTCCTGTCGTTTGAGCAGATTTCCAGACCTTCTTAAAAATTAAGTTCGAGCGTATAGGAGGCAGGAAAATATTCCAGATGAATGCGCTTGCCTGCACCATAAGTCAAAAAGCCCTTGATGACGAAGAAGACAACTGCAATGGGTTGGATGATAGACGATACCAAAGTAATATTTGATCAACCAGGCTACTCACTCGGCAGTCCAAACATTGCCAAGGGGCTCGAAGGTTTTGCTCCTTGGTCGAGAAAACTAGGTAATTGAGCTCGTTCGCTCCTAGATCAATTTGGGGTAAGGATCAGGGTGGGGGCACAGTTCACAATACATCGATTCCTTGAGCTAGTAGTTTGCAGATTCATTGGATCACGGTTCCTCGCGAGATGCCGAGATTCCTTTGTCTCCAATTAGCGCATGTACAATTGATAGGCCAACAATATTCGTCCTTTGCGGTAGTTGGAAGAGGTGTTCAGACCATTTGAGATATGGGTTAACTAATATCTTGTAGAGGTTCGCGTAAGAATCGCCAATCCGTCGTTGGAGGGACATCATATAAATCTATGTTCTCGTATAAATTGAGACAAAATCATCTCCAGAGATCTTTGTATTTAATGGATTGTTTGGGCAAATGAGCACTTAGGTCACAATATAATTACTGAATTCACACAAATTTAAGGGCCTACACAAATGGATTTGGATCTACGTCCTTGCGATTGAAGGATGAGGTATTACCTCATCTCAATCGCTTCAATCGCAATCAGGATACGAAACCGCAGATTTCATAGGTTACGAATGATGTGTTCTGCTTGCTTATCTCCACAAGAAAACTCATTTTTCACCTGGGAGGAGGGATAACTAGTGTTTTTCTACATAAACTAATAACAAGATTAACAATTATACTGATGCTCATCATAATCACCCAAATGAGAATAAATATAGCCCATCCTCCTGCGCCAGAGCTAGTCTGTCCGGGATATAAAACGTAGTCTATAGTCATCAATGTCAAACACAACACAGGAATAAGTATTGATATGATGCGTAACTTGATTAGCCTAGTGTTTCTTTTTTTTTGTGGTATAGGATATATTTTGTCACCTGGCTTGATGGGATAATTCATCATATCTTTAAATGGCGTAGAAGTTTGTAAGATACTTTGTTCATCTTGTGAACCCTCAAAGCCCATAGACTGTTCCTTCATAATGAATCATCCTTTCTGCTAAAACAAATATATATGAAGCTAGTGTACAACACCTTATACGTTTATGGTAGATTAAATTTTAGTCTTTTAGAATGTGCTTTGAGATGGTAAAGTTGAGAAGCCTTCTATAGCGTATGGAAGCAACTATACTCGTTTGGACAGTATAAGAATTATGACGAAGATATTACAGAGATGTGGGTCAGCATAAATGAAGCCCTCTTCAAAGAATCGGTGGAAGAAAGCTTTCATAGCGCGGTTTGCCATCCCCATGTGTGAGTAGCCCCAAGGGTATTGACAGCATCATAGCTGTTGATCTTGATACTGGCGATCTATTCGAGAATCAGCACTGGAAAGTATGCATTGCTTTGACATTTCTCTCCCACATGCTCGTAAGAGAATCTGGCATGAAGGATATTTAATTTGCATGCATTTATATAATATAAAGGGATCTCAAACACCACAAACATTTCAGCGCAGGTGCTGCGCTGGACCAGGAAAGTGAATAGACACTACGATAGAGGAGGTCCACACATGAGTCAAACCATTTTGTTAATCGATGGAGAAAACACCGCATCTCGCTTGACACATCACATTGTGCCGAAAGCTTTGCAATTTGGTGACATGCTCTACAAAGGGGTGTTTGGATGCACGCAGGCACTTGCCAGTTGGCAGACAGCCAGTCTGGGGTATCATCTGGATACTCAGGAGATCCTCTCTCGGTGGCATTGCGCCACCGAGAGAGGATCTCCTGAGTATCCAGTCTGCGGCCTGGGGCTTCTTCGAGCAGGGGATCAAATGCATCTGCTTGGCAACACAAGATGGTGGTTTCGTGCGATGCGTGTTAGCCCTACGTGCTTGTGGCTGCTCTGTCATAGGGATTGGTCGATGTCCATCAACCAAGCTCAAAAAGGCTTGCTCACACTATGAAATAGTGCGCTAGCATCTTCGTCTTTACTTCACTTTCCTGGTCTGGCGCAGTCTCTGTATGAGCAGGGCGCTCTGGACAAAAGCAGAGATGCAAGAATCTGTCATAAGGAAATTATCCTTGAATGTGATGACCTCCTCATGGCAGATTCTCGACTGCTCATATCCCTCCCCATTCACGTGTACTCCTGTACCACCACACTTAGCTTGCATCTGAAGAGCACACTATCACATCCACGCCATCAACCCTCGCTTTTACTGAAAGCATCCAACCCACCTCTCAAGATCGTAATCGTTGGCACTTGCGCAAGAGAATTGCAGAGTGAGGAGTGTTCTTTCAGCATGTAACCGGTTTCCAGAATGGAGGCAATCTCGATTCCACATCTCCGCAATTTGGGCCGCACCCGCGATAACAGGTTACGAACTGGCCTCATCTCAGCATCCCATGTCCCCGCTTCAGTAGCCTCCTGGAGACGTTCATGTGCCTGAGCAGTGGTCGATTCCGTCACCCGACCCCAATTGAGGCTCGCCAACAGCGTAGCATATGAACAGTAATAGGGAAATGATTGCAAGATGGGTAACAACACACAAATTTCGGCAGTGGTAAACTGCTCTTCCTTCACCAAGACAGGGATATTTGTCCCGCCTTTTGCCTGGATAGCAAGCAGCAAGAGCGTCCCTAAGATGGGGTTGAAGATCAAGGTGGTAGCTGGAGGGAAAAGCCCTTCCAGCACAAATACCATCCCTTCGTGATCTTTCTCTGTGAAGTAGGCAGGAGGCGTCCTGGCACGCGCCATTTATTGGTCCTCTTTCCTTTTCCGATTCCGGGCAACACCGCCAAGTTGCCCAATACGGCGATAAAAGTCTGGCCCCTGGCTCCGCTTGGTGGCATTCCCGCCCTTTCTGCCAAGCGCATGAAAATGTTCTGAACCATACTTTTGGACATTCGCACGCCCACCTTTTTGGGCAATAGAGCTGTAATACGCAGGGCCACGCGTGTTTTTCACCACCATTCCTCCCTTCTTGCCGATCCGTTGATAGTGATCTTCGCCATATGTCGCACGAACCTTTCGCACCCCATTGGAATAGCCTGAGACGTTCTTTCCCATCGATTATTTCCCTTCCTGTATCTGCCGTATCGTCATCTCCACTTGCCAAGCATCAAATATCATCGCGCAAAATGGAGCATCACCACTTCAAGCAAGGTGAGACCGCCAATCCAACACAGTGCCGTTCGCCACTCATGAGCCGCAGAAAATGGAGGCAAGTCCTCGATACGAAGATGCCCAGCCGTCTCCTTTGGCTCAGCTGGCCCAAAGATGAAAGGAGGCAATCCTCCCATGGAAGGCTGTTGCCGAAGGTCAGATGGTGGCCCTGTGAGAGCTGTGCCGACGGAGATAGGCTTGCCTTCCAGTCGTTGTTGTGGCTCCGTTGGCGGGGTTGTGGCAACCGGCGCGTGCTGTCGGTAGACAGAGAGTGACGTCGTGAGGACGGCAGGGTTTCTCCCAAGCGCCTCATAGAGTTCGGCTGGATGCTGATAGCGTTCCTGTGAGTTGGCATGCAACCCTTTCGTAAGGATGGCATTCATACGAGGGCTCACACGCGCATTGAGCCATTGGGCTTGTTGGATTGCCCCACCCTTTTGTCTCTGTGTATGTGGATGCACTCCTGTCAGCGCGTGATACGCGCAGGCCAGTAGGGCATAGAGGTCGGCGCGAATATCTCCCTGCCCAGAAAACTCAGGAGGGTAGTACGGAAAGAATGATGAAAAGTGGTGGGGTTTATGGACCGTATCAAGCGCTCCACTCGCCAGCAGAAGTGCTGGCTGACTTAGTATCCAACGTGTGTCTGAAGACATGGTCTTCAAGACGAGGTACGAGGGGTGAATGCCTCCATAGGCTCGCTGTTTCATGCCTTTTCTCGCATGCAGGTGCGCGAAGGTATGAAGAGCTTCAATCACCGAAAGGCAACACCATCGCACATCCTCTTCCTTCATAGCTTCGGTATGCATCAGCCCGGCAAGAGATTGTCCTTGTGGAAGCCCAAAAACAAAGTAATGGGCAGCCTGTTCTGAAAACATATCCTGGAGTTGGAGATATTGCGGATGACCTTGCAGGGCCAACAAGGTCTGCAACACTGGTTGTAGTTGTCGTGTGAGTGCCGATCCTGTTAAAGGCATGTGTATTTCCGCGATCAGACAAGGCTGTTCTCGTCTCTCTTGGTGCTGCTTCGCACGTCCCACCCACCAGGCTTCGGCTATCTCGTGTAACCATTCTGACCGGACGAGCGGATGAGCGATGAGGTAGCGGCCTTCTTGGAGTGACTGCGCGTTCTTTGTATGGATAGGCATATCTGCTTTCCTCTTTTTTCTTTCTTGACATGTAAAGAGAGGGAACTACGCGCCCAACGACAAATGATGGCTTCCCCTTGCCACTAGTTCCCTCTCCAACGAGACTACTCTTCTTGCGTTTGGTCTTTCGTTTCTTTTGCGGATATCGCTTCCTCAGCGCCTTCATGTTGCAAAATCAACCCGATCTGTTCATACCGCTCGGGGGAATGCCTTGAGAGATACCAGGCATATCCAAGACCAAGGATGATCCAGAGCACCACAAAGAACGGTAAGATATTCGTTGGGAAAGGGGTTGGAGCAAAGCCAAGCGCGGTGAACCAGCCGCCAATGAGTGGTAGTGGTGGTAAGACATACGAGGCAAACGGTAACAACAAGAGCAGCGTGCTGGCAAGGGGCACGATCATATGAGGCACCACTCGAAACTCCTGCTGACGACGAGCGAAGAACGGAACCGCCACATTCGTGAGGATATAGACCAGAAGCAAGCACATAGTGACGACGCTGGCAAGCCATTGGAATGAGCCAATGCCACTCGTCTGGGTAAACGCGCCGTGTGGAAGCCCCAAGGCATAGGAGACAGTGCCATCGACATTGCTCTTTTGCACAATGAACCCCAGAAAGATAATGACCAGACCTGTAAAACCAGTCTGCGTCCATCCTGCTATATAGGGACTGCGCCAGCGTGGATGCGCGCGACCAAAGAGCGCGGGCAACACCTGCTCGCGCCCCATGCTAAACACATAACGAGCCATTACTTGATGCATGGCAAAAGCACTGGCGGCATTGGAGGTCACCACTAGAATGACAAGCGCCGTTCCCAGCCAACTCCCAACATAGTGATTCGCGAGGACAAGGTATTGTTGAGGGGCTGTCGCAATGTTGCCAAGCGTCCCTCCTGCATGCTGCCAGCCGACCCCAATAGTTGCCGCGTAGCTGGTCACGACATAGAGCACGGTTAATCCAATGAGCAAGCTATACATCGCGACTGGGATGGCACGTCTGGGATGGCGCGTCTCCTCGCCATAGGCCGCAGCCGTTTCAAACCCGACGAAGGCTAAAATACCGAGCACCATCCCAATGCCGATCCCAAGTATGCCTCCTGGCACAATCCCGGCAAGTGTGGACCCGGCAGGGGTGAACGTATGGAGCAGGTCATGACCTGAAGCTCCCCCCTTGAGCAAAATCGCACCGTCCAGCACCAGGAGAACAAGTACTTCCAGCAGCGCGAAGGGGGCCATGACCCAGAGTGACAGTTTTACATCAAAATGGGCAAGCACTCCGACGATCAGAGTTAGGAGCAACGCATACATTACCCAACCGCCGGGAAGAGAGAACCCGAGAGAGGAAAAAGCGTTCTCTAGAGAGCCCCCGACGGTAGCCTGCAATGCTGCTTCAAAGAGCGCGTAGGAACCCAGGAGCAACCAGCCAACCTGAAAGGCGGCTTCCTTCCCGAGAGCATGACGAATCCAGGTGCAAAAGCCGCCTGCCGAGGAGAGCCTCCTGGCAAAGTACACAACCGAGATCCCCAGCAAGAGCACTCCAATCGCCGAGAGCACAAAGACCAGTGGGGATGCCGCCCCAGCCTGAGAGGCGATCACTGGCACGTTAAACAACATCGAGGCTGCGGGGGCAATGGCGGCGATACATAGCATGGCAATGCTCCATGCTCCCAGAGCATTTTGGCGAAGGTGGTGCTGATTTGGTATGCTACGTGAGGAGGCAGCCTCCGAAGCCTCGCTCTGGCTCTCCTGAGATGGTGCCGTTTCCTGAGATGATGACATGTTGTCGCAAGTCCTTTCGCTGCAAAAGCATCTGAGTAATGAGCACAAAAAACAGTTGTTGATGAAGGTAAGCACAGGTGCATACATTCCGCTATTTCACAGAAGGAGCATGTAAGCGCTGATAGGTCGTCCACAGTGGCTTAAAACCGCACCGAGACCAGAAGCGTGTGGCGCTTGGATTGTCAGGGTTATACCAGAGTAAGTAGCCATCCAGGGTTAGAAGCCGCCGCATTTCTGCCCACATCTCAAACGAGGCTTGTACCAAGCGGCAACCAACACCTTGTCCACGAGAAGACGAGGTTACGCAGACATTATCCAGGCATCCATAGTGTCCAGGAGGCGTGAAGCCAGGCTCATCTGTGTTTCCGATCTCAACAAGCGTATTCTCCGCCATCCCAATGACGATTCCTGCTGCATCCGCTACCAGGACCGATGGTGCCCCCTCAACGATACTTTTCTCCTCCCAGATGCGCGCCAGCTTCGCACGAAATGCGCGCAGTACAATTGGGCTCTTGCGTACAAAGGGCGTGTAGCGCTCATGAAAGGTGAGTTCTTCCTCGAAGAGAGCCACTAGCGCCTCTTCATCTTCCGGGTGCGCATAGCGTACCGTGAACGACGATGACGACTGTAATTCATTCAGAAGGGGCTCACGACGCAATGCGCAGACACTATCAAGAGCAAAGCCGTGTAAGAGCAGCAATGGTTCTAGCCAACGATCATGGCTCGGCCAACGAATCAGCTCGCCTGTCGTTTGCTTTACACGCCAAAATGTTGCCAGCGCGAGAAGGCTCATTTCGGCAACGTCATGAGCATCATCATCCTGGGGATCAGGAAGGACCAATGCCTGGGTAATACCATTTCTTGAGGTCAGAAAGGCGTGCAAGAGACTCGTCTCGGGAAGGGGCCAGATGCCTGGATGCACATATCCACGCACGCGTCCAGATGGTCCCAGAATGACGGCGCCATCCTCAAGGCCATGTTGAACCCTGTCTTCCAGATCAATCACACTCCGTTCAGGATGCAGACGTGGATCAATTTTCCTTTGACGTTGCTCCTGTCGTTGCCAGAGATCAATGATTGAAGGAATCATTGCAGGAGCGTCCTTCACAAAAAGCAGAGAATGTGACATCGTTAAAATCCTTTTGACTGATGCTGCGCCTCCAGCGTGGCAGGAACATTCGGTCGCGCGAGCATTTCGGCTTGCTGCTCCTGGAGGGCTTCCCATTTTGCCTCGCTATTGGACAACATACTACATATGGCGGCGATTATCAGGCTGCCAGACGCCACAGCCCCCACAATCCACCCCCATGTAGCATTTGGAAGCAGGGAAGGGATAAAGGAGTTGGTTAGGGTCGTCACAAACGTCAGCATACACAGAAGAGGGCCTGTAATCATACTGATGACCAGTATGGGAAAGGGGATCACGCAAGTGCGTCGAAAGGCTTTCCCTTGCCGCCCGGCCAGAATCGCAAGCAAGAGGAAAGGAAACAGAAACGAGATAATCCACACCAGTAACAACCCAGCCCCTAACACGTTATACATTATGTTGCTCAGATCTGCGGATTGCTTGAGATTGAAGAGGGGAACTACCATATAAATGAGCGCCGTTGCCAGGAGGCCAAACACTACTTGAGTTCCCAGCGCCGTTGCAGGAACCCGGTGCCGCGTGACTTGCGCCAAACGCATTGAAATTTGTTGATGTAAAGCGGAGACCACCAGAAGGCGCGAGAAGCAGACATTGAGGGCGACTGGGATCATCATAAAGTAAAGCAAGAGGCAAAAAGCCATGACGCCCCCCATTGCCGAGCCAAAGACACGATCAATGGTTCCTATTAGTAGCACCATCGGATTGATCGTCTGTTGCGCAACTCCCGCCCCTTGAATTACAAGGACACCAAATGTAAAGACAATATAGCCACCAAGCGTCAACAGGGTTCCCCACACCAGATGGCGTGGAATGGACTTCCTTGTTTTAGTCTCACCAGTCAAGGACAGAGGCATATCAGAGCCCAGTAGTGCCAGCGTTGCACTCCCTAGCAGCGCTAGATTCCCCTGTGGCCCCAACACCACACGCCAACCAGATGCATCAACCAACATTGTTGCCGAAGGATGTCCTTTCAGAAGCCAAACGGCCATAGCAGCAGCCAGAAACAGTGTCGCGCCACCCATAGCACCTACTGCCACATTAAGCACATGCTGAACCGCCCGAGTTCGCTGCATCGACAGTGCCCAGGTAAGGAGCAATACGCAAGCAATGACGCAACCTTGCTGCCAGGGAAGTGGGAACCAAGTGGGATTGAGTGCCTGAAGCAGCGCCACAACGGCTGCACAGGCATTCACCATCGAAAGAATGCCTGGTAACCAGGCGCACAGTCCAACGAAGAAGCTCCACCGTGGACCAAGGACATGAAACGTCCAGTTATAGATGCCCCAACGGAAGGGTAGAGGTAGGCTAGTTGAGCCATCACCAGGGAACAGGGAACAAAGAAGAGGATGCCACAGAGAAGCCAGTACAAAAAACTCACTGGACCACCAGCGGCAAGCGGTGTGATATTGGTTACCCAGAAGACATTCAGCAAAAACAACCCTGTCATATCTGCCGTCCCAAAGACCGCAGGCATAATTCGAGGAATGTATCGCTCTGAAGGCAACAACGCCGCTTGCTGTTGAGTCGTTGAGGATGAAAGAGGGGCAATTGGCTCTTGGGGAGGACCGAGAGATCGCATACAATGCTCCAATCTATCATGAAGACAAACATACAATAAGGCATACATTCAGTAGAAAAATAGGTATGAAACACTTCCAGGGATCGGCATTACCATTCATCTCGCTTGATGAGTTTTGCTGCCCATGCAAGAGCAGGAAGGTGTTTTTTGTTTATTCAATGTGTTCTGAACCCAGATCAAAGATGGTCATAGGGAGACAGAGGTGATCAACAATATCGTGGTCGTCAAGAAAACGTTTGATGATGTTGCGGAATATCTCAGATGCCTTCGCTCTTTCCCAACGTAGCAGAATAAAGCCTTGTTTATTGGCGAGCGTCTCCCCATACAAGAGAATAGATGCCCAGCCCGTTGCGTCGTTACGCTGATTGGCAGCGTCGATTTTGTCTGTTAGCTCTTCAACGAGAAGCTTCAACACCTCCTTATTACAAAGTATGAAAAGACATTCCATTGCCGTTTTCTCTCGCTGACGATGTGCTGAGACCTTCTCTTCCATCATCTCGTTCCTGTTTTCCTTCATGTCTTAAGTAGGTCGATGACTAGTTGCCAGAAAGAAGTCAAATGGTGTTTGGTAGGTATCCATTCATCTCAAGATGAGAAATCACCAGATCAAAACCTCTCAAAATCAATGCCAAGCTCTCTCAGAATCATTGGGTTATTGAATTGGTAACGCCAAACGGGGATTAGTATCGAATCAAATTCAGAAGAAGAATGGCAATGAGCATGAGTGAACTGGCCTCCTCATTGGTTGGGTGGGCGCGACGACTAAGAGAAAACCAGTTCACGCCTGCTCAACGCTATAAGTGCCTTACCCGTAGAGTATGTGAGGTAGATTTTGTTGAGAAGCTGTTTCTCCAGATGTCATAGTCGCTTCTTGAACAGCTTGCAATAATTTCTGAGTGGTAAACGGTTTGCTAAGATAGATCTTCGCTCCTGCCAAACGAGCTTTTAAGCGTTCGACAACTCCGTTGTGTCTGGAGATCATTATGATCGGGACAGATTGCCAATCTGATTTGGCGCGCACGTGACGGGCAATCTCGTACCCATTCATTTTAGGAAGTTCAATATCGAGAATCAGCAGGTCTGGAAGGCGCACGTCTAGCTGTTGAAACGCGCGCATCGCGGCGATGCCATCGGGAAAGCTCTCTACAAGATACCTCTCACGGCTGAGTGCGATGCCTACCAGCTTGCGGATGGTCGCAGAGTCATCTATTAGCACAATCTTTCTCTGTGGTTGCATAGATCAGGTCTCCTCACTTCTTCTTCAAACACAAATAGATGTACGTGTTTGCTTGCTACTTTAGTAGCTGCATGGCTCCCCGCTCTCACTTCATAGATTCCTCAGAAATTTGGTTCATTGCATTTGTGTGTTTCACTACAGCACATTTCTGAGCATAGCAGATCGTCTAGGACATAACTGGGACAGCATAGACATAGAATATGCTAATTTGGGGACGGAAGTGGTGCAGCGAGAAAATGGGTTAAATAGTCGATAGGAAATACGATATACTTTGGAGTAAAACAAGGACAACAAAGAGAGGGAATGAGATGACCGATACAAGCATTCTACCAGATGGTTTCTGGGTGCGCCCTGCGAAAATTGATGACCTGGAAGCGGTCGTACGAGTACAGAACGCACAGGAGTTGGCAGATTTTGGACAGTTGCTCTCAGATAGAGAGAGCCTCAAGCGGCTCTGGCAGGGGCATATTTTTGACCTCCAGGCTGATACGTGGGTTGTAGGTGCGCCAGATGGACGCATTGTGAGCTATGCCAGTGTTAGAGGACCAGGACGGGTGCGGCTCTTCGCCAATGTTTGGTTGTTCCCAGAGTATACTGGGCATGGCATCGGCAGCTATCTCCTGCGGTGTGCTGAGAAGCGAGCTCTATCCTGGGTTGGCGAAGCCCCAATGGGAGCCCGTGTCACTATGGGCGCGAGCTGGGTTGGCGAGCGCAACCAGCGTGCCCAACACCTACTGGAGTGCGCCGGGTATGAAAAGATCTATAGCTTTGCTCATATGGAGCTTGAGCTTGATAGACCGTCAGTATCACCTCCCAGTGACGAAAGCATCATCATACGTGAGTTTTGTTCAGGTGACGATGAGCAGGCGGTATATGTCGCCGATGAGGAGAGTGCGCGTGACGAGCAGGGGCATGTGCCTCAAACGTTTGAGGTGTGGCGGCAGTGGCATCTTTCAGATACCACGTTGCTCTTCGTCGCCTGGGACGGAAGCGAGGCTGCAGGCCTTGTGCGCGGGGAAGCGATGGGTGAGCAGGGATGGATTTGGCACCTTGGCGTCCGGCCTCGCTGGCGGCGGCGTGGCTTGGGTATATCTCTGCTCCAGTATATTCAAAGGGAATTTGCGCGCCGGGGCTTGCGCGCGATGAAGCTAAACGTGGATATGTTCAGCTTAACAGGGGCATTTCGGCTCTACGAGCGCGCCGGAATGCGTACTAGCTTCCACTACCACACATTCGAAAAAGAACTGCGCGCTGGACAAGATACACGCGTTTGATGCTCCAAGCATCCCATACTATCTTAGGAAGAAACTTAATCAAGACATGGTGGCTCTTACGCACTTTCCGTGCTCAGCAATTTCAACATCCTGGCCAAAACACACCCAGAGAGCGATGAGGTCAATTTGCATTGAAAAGATGATCAAAGCCATCTCAAAAGCCTTCCCATGTCTTGTGAGGCCGTATGATACCTAGCTCTCCGTATTGTTGAGCACGGAAAGTGCGGAAGATCCGGTAAAATAGACAGTAAAAGAAGAGAGGTATTAATCATGTAAATTTATAGCACCACTTGGAAATTTTAAGCGCAGTATACATATTTTAAGGAGTTGAGATTGCTATGGACGTATGTATCCGTGAAATTGAAAAAGAAGACTACCCTGCGGTTTTGTCTTTGTGGAATGATGAGATTGGCAATAAATGGGTGACTGCTCAAAACATCGCTCCGCATTATGACAGAGTAAAAAACGATGATAATTACAAAACATTTGTAGCTGTAATTGATAATGATGTTGTTGGATTTGTTGCTTCCGTACAAACCTATGGAGTAGGCTTTGAGGAACAATTTATGCAAATTAATGGTATTGCAATTAAAAGCGATAAACACAATAAAGGCATTGGAACAAAGTTGATTCGGTTTATCGAGAAATATGCACAGGATAAAGGCATAGTAAATATTTACTTATGTTGTGGTATACAACGTACAAATGCACATGCTTTTTATAAGCGTAATGGTTATGACAATCATTCATGGTGTTTTGGTAAAAAACTTTAATTTCCATCAATTAACAATTTTAGTGGAAAGGCGGTGTATCACTCGAATACACCGCCTTTGTATATATTCTCCTAAAACTATACGTATGGCAGTAGCTTCAACTTGGGGATCGCCGCTTCAAGAAGTTCCACAAATGCTGGGTCATGAACGACCTGTTCCCAGGCAGGTCGCCAGAAGCGTTGCTGAATGTAGGTAATCACATACGAGTGATCTGCACGAGGGAGGCATGCCAATGCCTCAGTGTGACCAAGATTGGCTGCGTGGATGGAGGCTAGCCCTTGTGCCTCCTGCATCATCAAGCTCAGAGGAAATGGTCCTGTGACGCTGGGCCTTGACTCGGTTCCCAGATCCTGAAGGCGTACGAGCATTGGAGCATCTGTCGTGAGATCAGTGGCTATCTTGCACATGAGGGTGAGCCTATCTTTACAGAAACACAGCAATTTGAGGCTCATGCCCTCTGAACATTGTTGTAGAGCATTTGGAAAGGCAAAGATGCTGCGCCCAAATTTGTATCAATTTGATTGTATGGAGGGTTACACAGCCTTATAATGCCTTACCAATTCATCCCTTCCTCTCAAGCTTGCTTCATTCAAGTCCACCATTTGACTTGTCTGCAACAAGGGTCGTATTTTTTTGAGGTGCGTATCGCATTGTGATCCAATAAAAGAGGGCTGCCAAGGAAAAAGGGATCACGCCAATGAAACTTGCTATGAACTGCATTGGAGTGAGAAGGGGGTCAGCATGTGTGTCTACGAGCAGAGATCTCACGAGTGGGGAGAGAACTAGACCATACTCGATGGAGAGACTTAAAGATATAAAAAACAGAGCCATTCCTCCGGTTAAAAGATATTGCTTATACCAGGGACTGGATTCGCCTTTTACCTGCATCTCATTCCACTGCTTTATTCCCAATACAGTGACCACAATGGCCAGTATCCCCCCAGGCCATTGATGGTATACATAGGAATGTCACATGAATGATAGATGATGCCTAGGATAATACTTATGAGCATCAGTACCAGCCCCAGCCAACCTGCCCCCTCTCTAAATGTGAGCGCTTTCTGCTGTTTTCCCCTGGTAATTGCTGCATGATTTTGAACTTAAACTGATAAAAAGTGAAGAACATGTTGCTCATCCCGCTCTATTGGTATGATCTTGAAATGAATGCCCTCGCATTATACTCAATGGGTAATTCAAACACAACGCACATTTTCCTTGCCTGATCTACAAGGGGCCTTTGTTCGTGCGCGTGATGCGCAGCGATGTGAGAGAGGGATAGATGACGAGTTCTCCCAGAAACGTCGCTCATCAATCCTTGCAGGTAGACGAGCGCTCGTTAGTGAGGCTCTCGTCGGGGAAAAAGTGCCTGATCTGTTGCCCCAAATCGTTGAAAGTCGTCGTCCACACTTTCTCGGGAGATGAACTGGTTGGAGGGAAAAGAGAAGACATTAACAGGATTCTCATTGCGTTCTGATTTTTGGTTGGTGACTCCCCTCCTGCACGCCGTGAGCACCGCGGAGACAGACGGGGGTGAGAAAAAGAAGCCATGTGTCAACAGAAAAAGGCAAAACAAAGTGAACGAGCAGGAGAAGATTCCACATACCATAAATCTTCCCCACTCTGCTGAATTCGTCTCTTAAAATTCGATGGATTCCCGCTCGTCCTGCAAACGCATCTGCTCTTCAACAGCTTGAAGAGCCTGTGCTACCTGGTCAATCGCTGTTTTTCCTTCATCGAGAATCCCCGCAAAGCCGAAGAACCCATGGATCATGCCAGAATATCTCGTCAAGGTGACACGCACTCCGGCTTGTTTGAGGCGGTCGGCATAGGCTTCCCCTTCGTCACGCAGCGGATCACATCCAGCCGTGAGGATCAGTGCTGAAGGAAGATAAGCTAAATCTCTGGCTTTGAGTGGAGAGATCCAGGGATGGCTCCGATCCTGATCGCCATAGGTGAGGTCCAAATCCCGTTTCACCGCTGCCTGATTGAGCACCATACCATCGTAGTCCTGCCAGGAACGCGTATCAAAGTCCGCATATCCGGAAGTACTTGGATTGATCAGGATCTGCAATGCAATGCCTGGCCCATTCCGATCTCTGATCATGAGGGTGGTAGCAGTCGCGAGCAAGCCCCCAGCACTATCGCCGCCAATAGCCAGGAGGCTGGCATCAGCATTGATTTCTGAGGCATGTGTTGCTACCCATTGTGTTACGGTGTAGGCATCTTCCCAAGCGGCAGGAAACGGATGTTCAGGGGCAAGGCGATAGCCCACAGAGACAATCAGCCAGCCAGAGCGGTTAGAAAGCTGGCGTAATGGACGATCGATTGTATCCAGATCACCGATTGTGCAGCCTCCTCCATGCAAATAGACAAGGACAGGCAAACCTGTCACGTCACGTGGCTGATAGATGCGAACAGGGAGAGGGCCACCAGGGCCAGGAAGCGTCCGTTGAACAATATGCAAGACTGGCTCCGGCTCGCCTGCCAGAGGATCAAGCCTATGAAAAGCGAGGCGGCTGGCCGCTATCTGCTCATTGAGGCTAAGGAGGTGCGCTGGTTGTGGTTTGCTCGCTGCATCCGCAGCCCATTGGTCGAGCAGCGCTTTGGCCCGTGGATTGAGTTGATGGTGCATCTGTTTCTCCAAGAGAGCAATATTCTGTACTGAGAACAGTGTATTGATCTGAAGGCAACCTGTACATCTTTTTTCAAAAGTGATATGGTAAAATACTTTCAAAAAATGAGGAAAAATGGCGTATGGCTTTGAAAGACGAGTATCTACTGGATGAAACCGGATGGAGCATTCTCCGAGAGCTACAAAGGGATGCGCGACTTTCTTTTCCTGAGGTAGGCCGGCGCGTGGGGCTCTCCGCGCCAGCTGTAGCTGAGCGAGTGCGCAAACTAGAAGACGCAGGGGTAATCACTGGCTATGGAGCGCGGATCAATCCGGCCAAAGTGGGGCTCCCTATCATGGCTTTTGTCCGTCTGACCACCACACCCATGACCGAGGCAGGCCTGCATACCTTTGTCGCAGAACTCCCTGAGCTTCTTGAATGTCATCGGGTAACAGGAAACGAGAGCTTTCTGTTAAAACTGGTTGTCACGTCCATTTCTCATCTGGAAAGCGTACTCAATCAACTCATGAACTATGGGCCGGTCACCACATCTCTCGTGTTATCCACGCCACGTTCTGGAGAACCTCTGAAACAAGAAGCTGTCAACAGAGAGTTTTCCGGATGACAAGAAAAGCGGAGAACGCTGAGGCGAAAGACCAGGGGAGGTCATTATCTCATCTACAGCTGTAGAACTAGATGAAATAAGATACGATGTCGAAGCGAAGGGAACCCACTTGCCTTTGTTAGTGAGTCAGATGTGCGAGCATGGTGTATCGCTCCTGCAACTCTTGTGCTCTCTCTTCAACCTCGGTAAGAGGCAGGCGTTTACACTCATAGCCTAATATATCTTGGTAAAGTGTCGTTGCCTCATCAGTAAAGATCACGGTTCCGTCTTCCTCGATCCTCTCAATCCCGTCTAGGCGCAGTCCAGCATGGTTGATCTGGAGAGCGCGATGCATACTTATCTGATGAGGTAAGGCTATCTCAATGCCATGATTATGGACCAAAACGGGATATCCACCTGGGAGTCCGCGTGGGCCTGGAGCATGCATCAGCTCATGCGAGTCTTGTACGATCCCTTTAAACATTGCCATCGCCGATGCTGCTGTCATCAATAACCCGGTGTCGCCACCAGTGCGCTGGAATGTTATTGGTAATGCCTCAAACACGCTGCGCGTGTCAATGTGGAGTGTGATGTCCTCTCCATTCGCCAGAAAGGTCGCGTGAAAAGGCAGACCATCGATGCTGGCACGTGACAGACGATAGCTCACGGCACGCGCCATCACCAGACGTACATCAACCTGCTCAAATGGCTCATTGAGAGAGGAGGCAAGAGCCAATCTTATCGCCGGAATGTTATTCGCGAGATCTCCAATGCCTGTGGTTGGAGCCAGTCCAACCTTCTGTAAGACAGGATGAATCACATCTGGATAAATAGCGTTCAGTACAAGTGGTTTCACCCCACTGAGCTTCACTGCTTGCATCAGCTTATACACGAGAGAGAGATGTAATGGGAGCCGAGGACCCATTGGGGCATGGGCCAGTTGTGTGGCAAGTGATGGAGGTAATGACTGGGTGCCACCAAGGCGCTGACGTGTGGCGGCACATACGACAATCGTTGGCTGGAAATGAGCAATCGTTTCCGCTGCCTGCTCAATATTATTGAGGTCTAGAAACGAACACTTTACTTCTGGCGTATATCCTAACTGAAGCGCACTGAAGAGAGAGAGATTGACTCGTGGCTGAAGGCGATCAAGATGTCTTCCACCAACAAGAAACTGATGCTTTCCTGGGATACGCAGAAAGAGATCCAGCATTAAGGACCCAAGATCCCCTGGTCCAACAAAGAGTACACGATGATTCACCTTGTCACCTGAAGAAATGGATATTGCTCAACGATGTGTTTCAGCGATGTCTCACGTTGCCACGCTTCTGGCACATCATGTTGAAAGATGGTAATGGCTTCGTCTCGACGTTTCTGACTTTTAAGTGCTATTGCGCCCCCAAACCCTCTTCTAAACACTGAACATAACATTCCAGGTTCTTGGAACCGATAGCGGCTCTCCCTTTGTGATTGAGAATCTCAAGTTGGTTCCTCTTTGGAACAGTACTGGTAGGAACAGCCGCCTGAAAACTATCAAAAGCTTGTAACGCCAGCTGGGGTTCCTGTAATTCAAGATACGCAATTCCCTGGTAATATGCTAGCATATAGATGCCATGATCGGCAGAGAGAAAGTGGGGATCATGGTCCGGGTTCTTGGGAAAACAAGCATACGCCATGGTGATATACATGTCAGTTTCTTGTTTGCGCCCTCTAGAGGCAAATGCTGCCGCAGCACCGGCATAAATACGTGAACGTATTAAAGGGGCCGCTTCTTTACAATAATCCAGCGCTTCGAGGTATGTTTGAAATGAATTGTCGGTTTGTTGATTATACTTGTAGGCAACAGCCAGGCCATTAAGTGCAGCACTGATGATGGTCACATCACCTGAGAATTTCGCATAGGTTGTCGCTTGCCGGCAGAGGGGAATCATGGCAGCGACATTGAATTGATGTGCTTGAAGGATACTTCGCAGGACAAGCCCTTGAGCTGCAAGCCGAGCAGCCTCTTTGCTTTTAGCAGCCTTCTGAATGGTTTCTGGTAAGAAGCTGGAGAGCATATGCTCGGCCAGTCCCCATTCCCCAGCATTACAGAGCCCCCAACCGTCCTCAACCAATTGCTGAAAATACCCACATTCCTCCTCTGTCAGAGAGAAGATATTCTGATGCATGAGGTGTTCCCACCACTCCGAAGGAAGCGTGTTGGTTCCTGCAAGTGCAAGCAATCCAGCAAGAATTTGGCGGCGTGATGCATCCATATTCTGAAAGGCTCCTCCTTGTTGTATGATTTCTGAAAATATCTGCTGCGTATGATCTTGTGACACCCCTGTTATCTGTGGCAATGCCAACGAGAACGGTGAGGTTGAGATGTCTGGTAAAGATTGAGAAGAGGGCATTATTTCGTATCCTTCTCTCCTTTTAGTATCCGCTCTCCTACGTATCTGCTCCTGTCCTTGTAAAAGCGTGGTATGCATGGCCTTTTTGGGGATATCAGCCATAAAGAGTTCGATATGCTGTGCTGTTTTCTTCCCTCTTGCAAGCAATAAGCGTCTGGTTCGCTCATACAATTGCAATGCTTCATCTGAGCATCCTTGTTGGACCAGAAGAACCAGAAGGCGGAACAGAGCATCCTGATCCGTTGGAAAACGAACAATATGTGCCTCAAGAGTCTCTTCGGCGGCAGCCGTTTGCCCCAGCCGCAAATACACCTCAGAGAGATTTCGTACCATCCGGCAACGGGCCATCCACAACGCCTGCCTCCGTTTTTTAATCCATTGGCATGTTACCCATTGCTGCAATCGATCCTCAACAAGCAACTCTCCTCGGAGTATGTGCTCTGCTTGCTGCCAGCAGATGATCGCTTTCTGGAGATCTGTTGTTTGCTCAGCAGATGAGATAAACATATCAAATGCATCAATATCAACCCAAAGTTGCGATTGGTCAGCAAGTTTTAACATATCTCGCTGAGACGTATGAAGGAGTTTCTCCCCAGTGATGGTCGTGAGCACCTTTGCTAATACTTTTGATGCTGAGCGCAGCGATTCACGCGCTTTGTCTTCTGGGCTTTCCGGCCAGAGGAGGCCAGCAAGTTGTGATTTCAAGGCCTGCCGCCCTGGTGAGAAGAGAAGGAGCTTCAACAGAGAACGTGCCGAGGTGCGGCTATTCCATGCAGAGGGGTTCTGTGATGGGGTCAACCATTCTACCTCAAAAGGTCCGAGGAGAAACACGCGAGCCACCAAAGGAGATATTTCTTGTCTGCCCACTTCTTTTTGATGACCAGAGGAAGTGTACGTCCATTGCTCTTCTTGCATTTTACCCCTCCCCATCTTGTCTATAAAACAAGCTTTTCCTTTTCAGATATATCTAGGGAGCATTATAGCATGCTCTGACGATTTTCTTGCTTAGGAATGTTTTGCTGTCCCACTCCCGTCCCACCTCTGCCCCACTTTTGCCCTAGAAGCAATGGTAGGCTTGATCCTATAAACGAGTGGCTAGCATATGTGAAGGCTGATAGAAAGCATCAAGGGTGCTACGTATCAACCTATTTGGGCTCTCATTTGCTTTCACCTGATGCATCATATTTCTTTACAAATTATCTCGCCTAATAGCTTCTCCTGAGTGGCCTGATTTTTTCGGGAAAGATCAGAGGGAAGCCTGGATGGCACATTTGTTGGAGATATGATCACTCATGAATTACGTGTATCCATCGTAGTTTCCCCAAAGGGGAAGAAAGGATGCCTCTATGGACGCTTCGTTGCTCGACCTTGATATTCAAGTCGAAACCATGCCATCGCAAGCTACCATAACGACTGATTCCTACACCACACAGTGTAACTGCACCTCATCGACGTCGTGTATTGATTTGCGTCCAAGCTGTCCAGACGACTAGGCGTTGTCATTGTAGCGCATCCCTGCCTTTGGGCAGGGATGTGTAATTCCTGAGGAGCCATTATGAGCTATCACCAAACTGGCCTCTATAATAGAACATTGCCACCTGAGCTAATGGAATTTGCCCATGCATTACGCAATCCCTCACAATTTGCTTTGAGAGAGAAGGACACCATTGGTATTGCAAATGGCCTCTCTGGTATTGCACTCCTTCCTCTAACACTTGCAAACATTTGCCCTTCACACGATTGGTTTGCAGTTGCCCTCTCTTATGTTCAGGAGATTGCACATAAGTCCCATACTCAACCTTTAGCTTCCCTGGACTCTATCACGGTACGAGTGGCGTCGTCTTTGTCCTCTCATTTCTGGCAAAACAGGATCAACGGTATCATGTTCTCTGCCAAAAAGTTCTGGCTCAACTCCTCCAACAGATAAGGACTTGGAACTGGTTAGAGCGAGATATACTTCCTGGGCAACGCAATTTTGAACTGATTGGTGGAGCAGCTGGTATTATTCGTGTGCTTCTGCTCCATAGGGACGAAGCTGCTGTCCAATCCACATTAGAGCGCCTTGTGAGATATCTTATTTGGGTAAGCGAAGCCCCGCAGCGTTGGCAACATTATCCAGATATTTTGGGGTCAATTGCAAGAGAGCGCTATCCTTATGGTTACACTGATCTTGGACTGGCTCATGGTATTACAGGTCCACTTGCAGTTCTCTCAATAGCATTGCTCCAAGGATATGCACTTCCTGGTATGCAAGGGGCTATCGAACGTTGGAGCACATGGTTAATCAAACACCATCTCACTCTGCCCTGGGGAAGAGACTGGCCGAGCCTCCTTCCTACGCAATATCAACTTCATGATTGTGTACCATCTCGCACAGCCTGGTGTTATGGGACCCCTGGCATAGCACGTACACTCTGGTTGGCTGGGCAAGCGCTTGGTAGAGAAGATGTATGCATCGTTGCACGCGAAGCTCTGGCGGCAGTTTTGCGTCGGCCTGCACGACAGCGGAATATTGATGACCCCCAAATATGCCATGGAATGGCTGGACTTCTGCTCATTTGTCTACGTTTTGCCTACGATGATGCTCAAGCGTGCTCTCCCTGGCTGCAAGAAGCGCTTCCTCTTCTGATGGCTGATGTATTTTCTCGCTGGAAAGAGAAGAAAGCACAAATGGAGCCAGGCTTTCTTACAGGTGCAGTTGGAGGAGCTCTGACGCTCATTGCAGCACTCACATCCCAGGAAGCGACGTGGGATCAAGTCCTGTTACTTTCCTGAACAAGGAGATTTACATATGCTAACACCATGGTACCAACCTGCCTCCTTTTTTATGGTCCGCGTTCCATCACTTCCATTCTCATTGTTTACCCAACTCGCTGAAAGTGGTCATATCGAAGACTTTCAAGAAAAGCGCCTGGAACAACGGTGGCACGAGGCTTACCTTATGAGTCTGGAAACGCTTGCTCAGTATGTGGGGCATCCTCTTGTAGAACAAGCCCTTATCATTGCTAGCCCCAGTTTGTATCGAGCACTTCATGAGTTGCCCACACAGCAAGTAGACAAAGATCGCCGAACAAGCAGAGCATATGAACGGCTTCTGCGCTATCTTATCCGAATGAGCAGTCGTCCTACACCATTTGGTACCTGTGCCGGTGTCGCTTTCGGATCATTTGCTCAGAAAAGCAACCTTCAATTGGGTGAAAAAAGAATGCTTGCCTTACGCCCTGATATGCGCTGGCTTTCCGCTTTTCTTTCCTCTATTGAAGAGCGCTTTCTTTCGAGTCTGAAGGTGCAAGTCTCCACTTCACTGACACTCCTCGGTCAACGAGCATGTATCTGGCAACAAAAACATCGAGGAACGCAGAGCGAACGTGTATGGCTCCGCATGACGCCTCTATTACAGACCGTCTGTTTGCACGCTCGTCAGCCCATATACTATATAGATTTGAAGCATAAGTTACTGAGCGATTTTCCGCATGTGCGTGACGAGCACATGGAGACGTTTCTCAGGACACTCTGTCAACGAGGCGTATTACTAACAACCTTGTTTCCCCCAGATGATGTCGAGCCACTTGCCTATGTACGCTCTCAACTTCAGACCAATACAGAAGTTGCTCCGCTTGTTAAACAGTTGTGCTCATTCCAAAATCTTTTTCGACGCCATCAAGCTCTGACCAATGCGCAGCTTGATGCGATTCAACAACAGCAGTCCACTCTGACTCCTCACTTTGAAGATGTCACGCTTCATGTGGATACGCGCCAGTCGCTTAATCAACATGAACTTACCTCAGAAATAGGTAAAAAAGCAGCAAGTATTGCCGAAACGCTGCTGCGACTGGGATTGTATCCGCTGGGCCTTCCTTCGGTGCATCGTGCCAGGAAACTTTTTCTTGAACGTCACGAAGAGCAAGAAGTGCCATTGCTTGATCTTTTTCGTCCTGAAGGGGTATTTGATAACCTCTATCAGCAGGATATGGATCTCAATGATCTACCAACTCGACAGCAACAACGCATTACTGAACGCAATCACTTTTTGCGTATGCTTGCAATGCAAGCAGTCAATGCCAGACAGAAACACATTGAACTCACGCCTGATCTTATAGAGCGGCTCTCATGCTGCCCGGCGACCCAAGAGCTCTCACCTCCCGCCTTACTTGATCTGTATATGCAGGTCATGGCTGAATCTCAGGATGCTATTGACCAGGGGAAATGGTATGGCTACGCCTCGCTTCTTCCTTTGGGTGGACGATCATATCGCCGCTTCCTCCACCTCTATGAACATGACGAGAGTGTACAAAGTCAGATCCGCGACCTCTGGCGAATCGATGATGCACTCAATCCTGAAACACTTCATGCGACATTGGCAATGTACCCTTCCAATATGCGGGACCTCAATGTTATGCACGGCCCATTATCAAACCAATATATTCTCCCGCTCCATCGAGCATCACTATCTTCAACAGAGCAAACCATTTTTCCAGATGATGTTCTTGTCAGCGTGCTGTCTGGTCAATTCCTCTTGCGCTCACGCTTCCATAACAAGCCTATTCGAGTCACGCAGCCACATATGCTTTCCTTTACTCATCTCCCACCAATGGCTCGCTTTCTCCTTGAGGCATCACATGATGGAGAGGCATTCCCTGGAGCCTTTCAATGGGGGGCAGCCGGTGATCTCCCTTTTATTCCTCGCTTGGTCCAAGGAAACACTATCTTAAGCCCGGCACAGTGGACACTTATGGAGGCAATACTCCAATTAGAAAACCATATAGTAGAACCTGTAGACTGGTTCCGCGCAATACAGCATTGGCGAGGACAGTGGAATGTTCCACGCTACGTTTATTTGCTGGAAAAGGAAGATCGATTACTCCTGGATCTAGAATGCGTCTTAATGGTTGATCTACTCCGACAGGAACTGTTCAAGAAAGGGCGAGAGAAAAAACAGTTACAACTCCAGGAAGCCCCTCCACTCGAACAGATGGCATGGCTTCGAGATCAAAAAGGAATATCGTACCTTTCTGAATTCGTTATTCCTCTCACGCGGAGGACGGCCTCACCTAGACCACCATCTCTACCATCTGTGCATAAAGAGATTTCACAAGTAGAACGCTGTTTTCTCCCAGGTCAAGAATGGCTCTATATCAAACTCTATCTTCCAGAAGGCCTCCACAATACTTTGCTCACTGGACCATTGCATTCTTTTCTCCAGGATCATCGAACATGGTTTCGTGGATGGTTTTTCGTGCGCTATCACGACCCCAGGCACATATTCGTTTGCGTTTCTTTGTACCTGATGAGCAACATCGAGAACAGTTGCTTCATGCGCTGCTTGTCTGGAGCCATGAGCGCCAGGCTGAAGGGCTTTTGTTACGAAGCACTCTTGATACCTATGAGCGTGAGACAGAGCGATATGGAGGGCCTGAAGCTATAAGCGCGATAGAATCAGTCTTTTGTGCTCAAAGTGAGGCTGCCTGTGCCCTCCTTCTTCAACAAAAGCAGGCTTCACCGTTACTATTTGAAGCCGTATATGCCCTTGATTACCTTTGGACAGATTGGGGCTATGACCTTTCGACGCGATATCAACTAGTGCAACGTCGATTTTCGCCTTACAAGGAACCACCGGCCTTGCGCGAACAACGAAAGCCTCTTCTTGCCTTTCTCTCAAACCCACCAGAACACACGAAAGCTACTTTTGAGCACCAACGATCTGTAATTTCACAGACCGCCCAGACGATAAGCCACTTAGCACAATGTGAAGCACTTTGTCGTCATGAAGAAGACATTCTCTGGAGTCTTTCACATATGAGTTGCAATCGATTACTTGGCACCAAGCGTGCATACGAACAGGATGCGTATCGCCTCTGGGTAATAGCTCTCAAAACGCGCTATCATACAGCATAATAAGATGAGAGGCGGCATTCTACCGCCCCTCATTCTCTTACATAGGCTGAACTTTAATATTCTCTTCGCCGAGAATGTGGGCCACCTGCTGATGAAGTTGAGGAGAAAAATCAATGGTGTTTTCATGTGGAGTCAGACGAACACACCATTCCCCATTACAGACCTCGATTTCGTAGAGATCATGCCCTTTGTCAGCTTGACGAAGGCAATCATGAAGATCATGCACCTTTATTTTGGCGTCTGAGATGGCAATTTCATCGCCCCCCAAGAATGTAGCGTGAACCAGACGAGGTGGCGCTGGCGATTCATCTCCTTCTCTACAGCTTGGAGTGGCTCGATTTTGTTACAGAGCACATTCACCTCGTCACGCTGCTCCCGGTACTGAGTTTCACCAGTCAGAAGCACTACCTTGTCTTCCTCGATATAGGCTTTAAAGGTCTCATAATCGCGAGGAAAGACTGTGACGACCATTCCTCCTTGTGCATCTTCAAGGGTGAAGCTACACATCATATCGCCTTTTTTGGTACTAAAGGCTCTAATGTTGGTGATGACCCCTCCCAGAGTGACCGCCTTTTTCCCGACCTCTGCACCTTTCTCTAGTAATTCTGCAGTGCTATGGGTCACGCGCCCATCAAATAAGTGCGCTAGGTAGGTTAGTGGGTGAGGAGAGATGTAGACACCAATCAACTCCTTCTCCCAGTCTAGGAGTTGCTTACGGGAAATCTCTGTCGCATCTGAAAGCGTAAAGGCCAGCGCCGCTGGGGCAGAGGCAAGATCTTTAAAGAGACTAAAGACTTCTCGTTCTCGCGCTTGACGCTCTCGTTTTCCATAGGTAATTGCTGTTTCCACCGAGGCTAGGAGCCGATGACGATTCCCTTCGCCTTCGATAGAATCCAGAGCCCCCGCTTTAATAAGATTTTCGATGACGCCTTTTCCCACAGTGACGCGAACACAAAAATCCATGAACGAGGTGAATGGTCCACCATCTGCACGCGCACGTAGTATCTCAGTGATTGGGCCTTCACCGATACCTTTGATGGCAAGCAAGCCAAAGCGAATATTACCCTCTTCGACTGAGAAACCAAGTTCGCTCGCATTGACATCTGGACCCAGTACTTTGACTCCCATTTTGTGTGCTTCAGCGATGAAGACAGCGATCTGTTTTGAGTCTCCAGCATCAGCCGTGAGAGCCGCTGCCATATACTCCGCAGGATAATTGGCTTTGAGATAAGCCGTATAGTAGGCAACCACCCCGTAGCTTGCAGCATGTGCCTTATTAAAGCCATAACCGCCAAAGGGGAGCACTAAGGTAAAGAGCTTTTCGGCATCCGCTGCCTTCATGCCATTATTGACGCAGCCTTGAATAAAATCACCTTTGTATCCCTCAACTTCATCCATCTTTTTTTTGCTCAAGGCTTTACGGAACTTATTGACTTTGCCCCAGGAGAAACCGGCCAAGTTGTTCGCAATCTGGAGCACCTGATCCTGATAGACAATAACACCGTAGGATTCAGCGAGCCATTCCGAGAGGCGGGGATCGAGATAGGTAACCTTCTTACGCCCATGTTTGCAGGCCACGAACTCTGGAATACTATCCATAGGGCCGGGACGGTAGAGTGCAACCATCGCCATAATGTCTTCAATGCATGTCGGTTTCAATTGCTTGAGATACTCGCGCATCTTCGCAGACTCAAGCTGGAAAACCGCGATGGCATCACCACGCGAGAGCATCGCAAAAGCATTCTCTCGCTTCTCACTCAAGACAGGATCAGGTATCGGGTCAACAGGAATCTGCTCCAAGAGCAATTCTTCGCCCTGGGTCTTGGCGACAAATGCGAGAGCTTCTCTGAGCACAGAGAGATTGGCAAGTCCAAGGAAATCATATTTGATAAGTCCGAGATTGTCCTCCAACCACTTATGCTCGTAGCCAGAGACCAGGGGTGTCGTAGGATCTTTGGGGTCTTTGCGCGAAAGGGGAACAATCTCATTAAGTGGTCTGGCCGAGAGGAGAACTCCCGCTGCATGCACACCAGTTGAGCGGTTGAGACCCTCCAACTGACGGGCAAAATCAATGATTTCGTGCACCTCTCCATTCTGGCGGTAAAGCGTGTTGAGTTCAGATACCTCATCTAATGAACTTTGGAGCGTCACCTTTGGCCCTGTCGGGATCAAGCGCGTAATCCGTTCTCCAAGCTCTGTCTTTCCCAAAGCACGGGCCACATCCTTGACCGAGCCTTTGGCCGCCAGGGTGTTAAAGGTTACCATCTGAGCTGTTTTCTCCAACCCATAACGCTGCATGGTATAGTTGATGACCTCTTCACGCCTGGAATCAGGATAGTCCATGTCGATATCGGGCATGTCGTTGCGTTCAGGATTCATGAAGCGCTCGAAGAGCAAACCATAGCGCAACGGATCCACATTGGTAATCCCCAAACAATAGGCTACCAGGCTACCAGCCGCTGATCCTCTCGCCAGACAAGTAATACCATGGTCACGAGCATAATTTGTAACATCCTGCTGAATGAGGAAATAACTGGCAAACCCTTTTTGCTTGATGATACTAAACTCATAATCAATCTGTTCCTGAACGCGCGTACTGACCTCCCCAAATCGCCATCCTACCCCTTTTTGACAGAGATAATAAAGGTAGTCATCGGGCGAGGAAAAACCGTCTGGAATATCAAAGATAGGTAATCCAGCCTTCTTGGCTGTAGGATCAATCTGACAGCGCTCGGCAAGTGTCACTGTATTTCGCAATATTTCAGGAATATCAGGGTACAGACGGGCCATTTCCTGTGGTGATTTCAGGAAATATTCATCAGAGTCAAAACGGAAGCGGTCTGGATCATCATAGCGATTATTCATCTGAATGCAGAGAAAGAGATCGTGAGCCTTAGCTTGCTCTTTGTTGACATAATGCAGATCATTTGTCAAAATGGCGGGCACATGCATATCCTGGTAGATCTGGTAGAGACCATTATTGCATGCATCTTGTGGAGATCCCTTGCCATAGTGCTGTTGAAATTCCAAATAAAAATTCTCGGGTCCAAAGACATCCTGGTACCAGCGAACAGCCCGTTGAGCTGCCTCCATATCCTGCTTCTCCACCAAGAGTTCTGGAATCTCCCCACCCAAACAGGAAGATGTCGCGACCAGCCCTTCGGAATGAGTTTGGAGCATCTTTTTATCAATACGAGGCTTGCCATAGTAGAGGCCATGAGTAAACCCCAAAGTCGTCAACTTCATCAAGTTCTCATACCCAACTTGGGTATGAGCAAGAAGCACTAAATGCCAATAGGCATTATTCTTTTTGGGTTTGTAGTTGACATCATCAACGAGATACGCCTCCATGCCAATCACTGGATGAATTCCCTGCTTCTGGCATTCCAGATAAAACTCCATCGCCCCATACATCGCTCCATGATCTGTGATCGCCAAATGCTCCATCCCTAAAGACTTGGCTTGCTTCACCAGTGTTGGAATACGACTAAGCCCATCCAGCAAGGAATACTCAGTATGCACATGTAAGTGCGCAAAATCGCTTGCCATTGTAAATATCGCTCCTCAACAAAATACTTACAGGCATTATAACTAATGTTCCTTTTGCCTTTGTCCAGGCAATTTTGTAAAACAACACAAGAAGAGGAGCACATTGACAAGAGAAAACCAGCCACAAAAGAGACAAAACATTGAAACGTCATTAACCAAAAAAGCCTAATTGTCCTACTCTCGTCCCATTCCCGTCCCACTTTTGTCTCAAGTGGCAAAGTGCATTTGAAGGAGAAACAGGCCAAAATAAAATATGTATATGGAGGCAATGAATACCTATTTTAGAAAACATTGACAGCATGGCTTCCCACAACAGTGGCAAAGAACGAACGTTTGTAGTGGCAATGACAATCTGTCACCTGACTGTATGCCGGAAAAATCGTTAACCATCTTTAATGAAGTTTATCAATTCAAGCCATTCTTTCCACATCATGAGATAAGTTATATATTTTTAGTGAAGGCTCAAGTGTATACCTGCAGAAGGTACTTTTAAGTCATTTTACCTCTTCCAAAGTTTTATCTTTGACTCAACTATGTTACAATACAAGACGTCTTTTATGTTTTTATTTCCTTACTTTTAAATAGATATATTCCTGTTTGTGGATATATTGCATAAATATCTGTTATTTGACAGGCTTTAACCAACAGAAGGTGACTCCTATGCATGCACCTAATCTACTTATGCCGTTTTCGCTCTTTATGCAAATTATGGAATTTCAATCTTTTGCGTGGAAAGAATCGAAGAGTACTCATTTCTTAGCTACATTCTTCCCTCTCTTCGTTGTTACAACATCCCCTGCTACAGCGCAGCCAACACCTCAGAATGGACAACTTCTTACTCTCTCATCAACGGATATAACAACGATTTTGGTTGCCATAATTAGTCTCATGGGAGGGATAATTGTCGCAGTAATTGCAGGGTTATATGGCCGCTATACGATGCGTCACCAAAAGAAAATCGAGCGGCTTTATGAAAAAGAAAAACAACAAGAACACAATACAGAAGAACAAGCACAAAAACTTCGACAGGATATGCAACGTGCTCAGAATATTCACATGCGAGCTCAAACATATCGGCAAGCAGTGAGAGTTGACCCATATATCTCTCGCCTTCAAATCTTAGATCTTAGTCGCCCTCTGGAGGTTTCAAGTATTTTTATCAGGGTACGTGTTCATCAGGAGGCACGTCTGCGCTACAAGTTAGATAGTACACTGCTTGAAGCAGAGGCGAAACGAGATCCTATTGCCCTTTTAGAAGCAAACATTAATCGAATTGAAGCTCGTACACACAATGCTGTTCAACCAGATGAAGCTATACGCCGCTACAAACACTGTGTCTTCGTTGGTGATCCTGGAGCTGGAAAGACAACACTCCTAAAATACCTGACATTGAAAGCTGCAGAGGGCTCTCTCCCAGGACTACCAGACCTCCCAATCTATGTTGAGCTAAATGCCTTTGTTAATTCCTCACATGAGCATCTCCTTGATTTTATTGCCTCACAATGGGATGAGAGATATGGATTTCCTTCAATGGAAGCACGTACATATATTGAAACCTGTCTTGATGAAGGGAAAGCTCTCTTGCTTCTAGATGCATTAGATGAAGCGATGATTGGTGATGATGATACAGCAGCCGAAGCTACCTATAGACGTGTCATAACAGCTATCACCAATTTAGCAGTTCGGTTTCGATCATCTCCTTTTGTTGTTACCACACGAAAAGCTGGCTATCAACAAAAAATGCCATTGAGAGGGTTTACTGAATTAGAAATTGTAGAATTTGGCATAGAAGACATTAAACTTTTCATTAAAAACTGGTTTTCCCACCGCCAAGACCAGAAGCAATATCAAAGTAGCCATGATCTACTCAAGAAGCTTGAGAGTAACGCGCGCATTCAAGCTCTTGCCACGAACCCCCTTCTACTCTCACTTATAACTATGGTTTATGAGGCACAACTTGACCTACCAGAGCGGCGCTCTGAGCTGTATAAGCGATGTACCGAAATGTTACTCACTGAATGGGATGCCAAACGTGATATTTATCGTCGTAGGGAATTTAAACCAGAGCACAAGCGTCAACTTCTGGCGGAAATTGCTTGGCACTTTCATCAACAGAGACGCCGCTATTTCCCTGAACAGGAATTGCTCACGATTATTGGGCAATTCCTGCCAAAAATTGGGTTAAAAATATCGAGTCAACGACGCATTTTAGCTGAAATAGCCAATGAGAATGGCCTACTCAAGCAATTTGCTCATGGATGGCATGGCTTTATGCACCTTACTTTTCAAGAGTATTTTGTCGTACAGTTTATCTCAGATCATCAACGAGCAGATCTCATATTGAAACACTACACCGATCCCTGGTGGGAAGAAGTCCTGTTGTTGTATGCAGGTTATGCTCCTGATAGCAGTTCTGTCTTAGCTGAATTGCTAGGACAGTCAAACGCCACACTTATACCAGAAGATATTTTTCACTCGAAAGCAATTACCGCAGGACGCTGTTTGGCAGAACGCCCCACAATACGCCAAGTTGTTCTCCGAGAGGAAACAATCAATCGGCTATTTGACCTCCTTTCTACGAAAACACATACTTTTACGAAAGAGCGTATAGCACAAGTCCTTGTGGCCATTGGTGGGAAAGAGGTTAATCAGCGGCTTCTACACATTATCAATGAGCAGTCTAAAAAGATTGTTGTAGCACAAAGCATAGCAGAAGCAATAGGAGATAGTGGTGACAGATCCATCATTGTTGAAATGATGAGCATCCTTGTTGATCCACAAATGCCCGTGCTTATTCGCCGAAGCATTGCCTACGCACTTGGAAAAATTGGGGATTCTTCCATTGTTCCAGAGTTGCTCCAACTCCTCGCTGATCAGCGCATAAATGCGTTGGTACGCCAAAGTATTGCTGAGGCACTTGGAAAGGTTGGGGATTCTTCCATTGCGCCAGAGTTGCTCCAACTCCTCGCTGATCAGCGCATAAATGCACCAGTGCGCCAAAGTATTGCTGATATTTTGGGAGGCTTAGGAGAACGTTCAGTTATTCCACGATTATTAGAACTCCTCAAAGTGCCCTCTTCTAGTGTCATTGTTCAACGAAGCATAGCGGAAGCTTTAGGAAGATTGGATCGTGCGGCAGTGATTGAGGATTTCATCAAGCTCTTGCATGATCAGAGTCTTGGACCATCCGCGCGTCAAAGTATCATAACTACTCTGGGAAAATTGGGGGAACGAACAGCTATTCCTCATCTCCTTCAGATACTTGACAATGACCAAGAACTCCTTATTGTGCGTCAGTATGCAGCAGAAGCCTTAGGTCGTTTGGGGGATCGCAATGTTGTTCCAGCGCTTTGGTCAGCGGTAGCACAACAACGAGGACAGAAGGACATTACAGTTCTAGCGGGGATTATCAATGCTCTAGCTAAATTGGGAGAACCTTCTGTTCTCCCTGCGCTCGCACGTATGGTGGAGAGCCCTCAAATCGATGTTTTTCTGCGTAGAATCATGATTGAGACACTTGGTGATTCTGAAGCCTCTTCAATAACATCCATCCTCCTTCAGATACTTACCAATCGAAAAATTACGCCGCTTGTGCGCGAGGATGTTGCCGAAATGCTAGGAAAGATAGGAGACAAAACAGTTGTCCCTCAACTCCTTCAGATACTTTCAAGTCAACAGCTAGACAATGGCATCAACCGTAAAATTGCTGGAGTCATCGAACAGCTTGCTGACGATGTTCAGACAATTACAATTCTTGGAGAACTTCTTTATGATTCAAATGTCGCAGAAGCCATTTACCGGGCAATGTGGTTCATTAGCAGGCGAGCAGGGGTAAGGCTGATTCACAATGGCTACACGTCTATGGATGCGTTCGATATTGTAAAGTGGTAGTTTTTTGGTTACAAAGAACTATCTTTTCGTTTGCCAACATTCATCATAAAATCTTTAAAAGATCTAAAGCTTTTCTCCTAATATTGTCAATGCAGCCTACTAATGTTCAAAGCAATCCTATATTCATGCAAATTCGATAATCTGCGTATTGCGTCGTGATGTAGGGCATAAGGGCTCCTGGTTGAAATGACCATGTGTATGAGGCACTTGTTCTCCAACCAGCAGAAATCATCTGAAGAGATAGTTCTTCTTATTTTCCGCACCAGGAGGCGCTGTTGAAGTAGTTAGCATTTGCATTTATGGTACTTGAAGCTCCTTAAGTACCCAGATTGTGAGGATTTAGGCCACTGTTCGCTTCCACTCAAATCTGTACACCAATTTGATAATTCCTCTAATCAATAGTTCACCCAAAAAGGGCACAATTGCCAGCAGTGGTGAACAACAGGTGACAATCAATAATTCAGGAAGACGTGGAGCAATCTCATGTGTACCACCGATCAATTCAGAGATGATAAAGAAAAGATAGATCCCCAGGACAAAGATGAAAAATGAATGGAGCGTGTGTTGCTGTTTGCGGAGTTCATAGCCGAAACCGATCAATGATCCAATGAGAGCCAACAGACCATAACTGTAAAATTCAGAAATGGGTAAGGCTCCATGAGTAACTGCAGAATTAACATACAAGAACGCAGCCGAGCTCCCAGCCAGAAGGGCTAGGAGGCTGCGCCATGAACCCAGGAGACTCCCACTGAGAAAATACCAAAGGAAGAGTCCTGTTATTGACAGTCCGACCTGGTATGTATTGGCCGTGGCCGCCGCTTGTGTGGGAGCATACAGCCCTAGCATGGTAAAGAGGACCCAACCCAATGCCGCATACATCCCGATCCAGAGCAGATCTATCCATTTGGGCTTCCTTTGCAGCAACGGAAAAACTGCTTTTGACGACACTGGCAAATATGCATAAGGATTCTTAAATTTAGGAGGTGTCACATCAATTCGTGCATCGTTATGAGAAGCGCTCTGTAACATGTAGTTATGAGGATGCATTGAAGGAACCTGACGGCGATATATTGGCAGCTGCGTTCGTGCTACAACATTCGTTGAGCGAGTCATCTCTATGTGACCTGGGATGTATGAAGCATTGACCAATTCGGGGGCATCAAGCATCTTCTCATCGCTCGGACTCGTGATCCGTGTAGTGAAAATGCTGTAGCTCTGGTGCGAGCGTTCAAGCGCAGTAGCGAAGGCACAGACATCCTGAAAGCGCTGTGAAGGTGTCTTCTCCAACGCTTTCAAGATTACCTGCTCTGTTCCGGGCGCAATGGACACAAATTGGCTCGGAGGTGGAGGTGGAACTGAGGTTTGTTTCACCGCAATCTCAGCGAAGGTCCCTTCAAAGGGTAGCCTTCCAGTGAGCCATTCATACACGGTAATGGCAAGTGAATATTGATCACTTGCAGGACGAGGATGCGCTTGAATCTGTTCAGGTGCCATGTAGGGAACGGTCCCTGCCATATCTTGAGTCGTTGGCATGTGCGTGCTCTGAGCAACGACCGCAATCCCAAAATCACTCACCAGAATCTCCTGATGGTGATCAATCAGCATGTTTCCAGGCTTAATATCACGATGAATACACTTGTGCATGTGTGCGAATTGTAAGGCTGATGCTACCTGATGTGTATAGGTTATGACCGTCTCAAATGGAACCTGTTCACCGCGTTTGTGGCGATCACGGAGAGAGCCGTAGGGAGCAAGATCCATAACCAAGAAGGGAGTATTGTCCTGGATATGGTAGTCGAGAACCCGAATAATATTGGGGTGCTGAAGTTGGGCAACAATACGTGCTTCTTTACGAAAATGCTCGATCTCTTGAGGATCTGCCAGCCGAGCATGGAGGATTTTGAGAGCAGCCTGCGTGCCTAAATGGATATGCTCACCCAGATAGACTTCCGCGAACCCGCCTGTCCCAATCTGTTTAATAATCCTGTAGTTGCCTATCTCCTGTCCATTCATAGAGGTCATAATGAGCTCCTCCTTGATCCTTTTTGTTTTACCACGTTTAGATCTCTCGTCCCAATTACAGCATGTCTAGATGTATGGTCAAAGGATAATGTTTGTCGCCGCTTTTGTCAATGCCTATCAGAGCAGTGACACAATAGGGTTGAAAAAGTTGCACATGATAGGAAACACCATCACTTGCGGTAATGCTGCTGACAAAATACACAAAATCATTGAAAAGGGTCAAACGTCTTGCCAGAATACTTGCTAAGGAAGAAAATGTATAATCTTGAAGTGTAGTGGACCCCAGAAGTTGGAGACAAGCCATTTCAATGGCAGGTCTATACTGTCTGGAAAGAGGTTCACATGGGCAAACATAAGATATACAACGCGGACCTGAAACTGCAAGTCGTGCTAGAAGTCCTCAAGGGCGAAAAGACCATGGCACAGATTTGCCGAGAACACGAGGTGGCTACGGATCTGGTGTGTCATTGGCGAGATGTCTTTCTCGAACGTGCTCCCCAGGTTTTTACCGATCCGCGCGTCAAGAGCCAAGAAGCCAAGGATGAACAACGCATTGCTGATCTGGAGCGAATGGTGGGACGGCTCACGATGGAACTGGACGCGTCAAAAAAAGCCTTGAGACTGCTGCCCTCTCGCGCGAGCAACGCCGAGAGATCGTAAGGATGCTAGCAGTGGCCTATCCGGTGCGTACCTTGTGTGAGGTGTTGGGTCTTTCGGAAAGCACCTACTACTATTGCTCGCAGGCTGATGAAGAACAGGAGCTGCGTGAGGCGGTAGAAGTGATTGCCGTAGAGTATCCGCGCTATGGCTCACGACGCCTGACCGCCGAACTGCGTCGACGTGGGTGGGACATCAATCGCAAGCATATTCAACGACTGATGCGTGAAGAGAACCTGTTGGTTCAGGTTCGTCGCTACTGTCATACCACGATGAGTCGGCATCCCTATAATCGTTTCCCCAACCTGGTGAAACAGTTGGAGATTGTTCGACCTGATCAGGTCTGGTGTGCAGATCTGACCTACATCCGTTTACCGAAGCAGTTTGGGTTCTTAGCGGTCATCATGGACATCTTTACCCGCAGTATCCGCGGATGGGAGCTGACAAGCAATATGCTCGAAGATCTCCCTAAAGCGGCTCTGCTACGTGCCTTGCAAGAGCATCGACCAGAGATTCATCATTCGGATCAGGGTGTGCAATATGCTGCAACTGGCTATGTGGCCTTGTTGCATTCGGTTGAGGCCCAGGTGAGCATGGCAGCTAGAGGCAGACCCACCGAGAATGCCTATGCCGAGAGGCTGATGCGCACACTGAAGGAGGAAGAGGTATCGCTGCACGACTATGAGGATCTCAGCGATGCTCGGGCGCATATCGCTCGATTTCTTGATGAAGTCTACATGACTAAGCGTGTCCATTCTGCTTTAGCCTATGTTCCCCCCGCTGAGTTCGAAGCTCAGTGGAAGGCAAAGCATTCTGAAACTTGATGTCGAAAATATCTCCAGGTTTCTGGGTCCAGTACAAAGTTGTCTACAATCACACCTTTTGCGGTAGGCATTGGGAAATGGATTGTACATAATGCATGTATGCAAGCCTTCTGGGGCGATAGCGCACTAAATTTTTAGTGATATGCAATACTTCCCTCAGTAAGTGAGGAGGTAATAAAGAGTGTTTCCTTTTTTAGAGGAATGCCATTTATGTCTCATTTTATATGCTTGTACAGCAGAAGAAAGAGAGGGCAGTCTCATTAGTATTCAAAGGCGTAAGAGAAGAAATCTTCCAAGAAGGCAGCGCACTTTATAATGCCTGTTGGTCATCGGATGGAAATTGGGTAGCATGTTGCGCTGGGCAGGGCAGCATTCTTGTCGTTGATACACATACGCGTTCTCTACTTGCTTGCAATGATGGACCAGGCAGGTGGATTGCCTGTCTCGCATGGTCATCTAACAACCAACAAATTGTGGTGGGGGTTGGAGTTGGGAGCATCTTTCTCTGGGATCTTTCTGATACCAAAAAGACTACATACCTCTATGGAACGGGCAGTGAAGAATATTACCGTTTTATAGACGAACAACACTTGATCCAAATGCATAGTGTCTTCAGCGTAGTTAAACGTATAGAAACTTGAATTACTTTATGAGTTTTGAGACAATAAAATTGGCGTTTGGAATAAAAGGCTCTGCCAGAACTTCACAAGAAATTCCGTGGAGCGAAAGATATTCAACAAGGATGCGTGGAGTGACATCACGATGGAACAAGTTGAGGCAGCTTTGGCGTTTTGCGAATAATGGCAAAACGCTCGGCCTTCTTCACGGTTGCCCCTTTTTCGCGGCCTTTCGATTTTCCTCGAGGTTGAGGGGGGCGTGCAGGAGTCCCCAAACATGCCAACAATTTGTCCATCCCGCGCCTCACCTGCTGTGGAGTTGGCTGGCGCTGCGTGCTTTCCCACGGACGCAATTGCGGTTCCACCAGGGAACGCGCCAACACCAAATGATTGTGTGCAATCGCCACCAGATGGCTCCATCGCTCAAATTGTTGGGGGGTCCGCAAGCGTGGCTTCTCCCACAAGAGAGCCTGTTTGTCAAAACGGTAGCCATGCTCTTGTCCAAAGCGCAGCACATATCCCAACGCAATCTGCACCACATCGGCATCTTGATTGCCGATCCAGACAAACCAACTGGTGCGTGGATCGCGCTCCTTGTTGCTGGCATGAGGTCGCACGACCCGAATGAGCGTCACGTCCAGCCAACGAGCCTGCTTGACATGCACCTTCTTCCAGAAGGTCACCTCCACGCGACGACCTTTGGCATCAGTTCCGCTCCAGACGCCATCGGGCTGCCCATGCGTGCTCCGATCCTTGGGCTGAAGCTTGGCCCCATCTTTGCGTGGAGCCCCTCTTTTCCCTGTCGGTGGGGGCACAACCCGGTAAAAACAGCGATTGCTTTTGAGACGGCCCAGGATCCCGACCCCCAAGCTGCTACAGCGACACCACAACCACGTGGCATCGTAGCCTCGATCCAGCAGGACAATGGCCGGCGCTGGCAGTTGGGGAACCAGGCACGCCAGTTGCGCGTAGGCTACTTCAAGAGCCGTGGTCTGCGAATGCACTCGTTGTTGATCGAGAATGTAGGTCCAGCTACTGGGTGTTGGTGGCAAGACCACCACGGTCGAGAATTGCCAGCCAAACGTCACTGCCTTCTTACACTCTGGCAAGTTATGCACCTGTTGAGCCGTTCGATCTGCCGAGGTGACCGCCTCGGCTCGAGCAATACTACTGGCATCAATGCCGATCCAGTACCAGTGAAGAGCCTCTGGTGGCTTGAGATAGGATACAAAGGTCCTTCGCAAGCGCTTTTCATCGATACGTCCCTTCTCAAACGCCTTGTAGAGGCTGGGCCATTTTCGCTCAAACCACAACGATTGCGAGATCTCTGGGAACGAGGTGGCTTCGGTCGTGCTCATGAGCGCGTCGACGCTATTCCACAACGTGTCCGCAGATCGCAGAAAACAGTCATAGACATCGTGACGAAACCGGTTCAATGTGCTACAGTCCATGCAAGTAAAGTCCTTTTGTTTTGTGATTATGAGAACTTTACTTCTTTTAGGCAGCCCTCCGCAAGGTTGGGGTGCCTTTTGTTTTCTTTTGTCTAAACAGCAAAATAAAAACGTTATGGCAACAATCTCCCGCGAACAGAAAAGCGGTTGCTCAAAGCAAAGATAGCCGTCGCACTATATGACGAACTCGGCCGTGTGCCGAAAGCTGATGAAGTAGAGGATGTCTTTTTCTAACCTGCGTTATGTACAAGGCTGTACTTGGCTTACATTTTCAGCGCAAAGCCCAGAAGAAGGCAGGACAGCTAGCGCTGTTCTAACAAATAAGGAGTAGGTATGCTAATCGGCTATGCTCGTGTCTCTACCCATGACCAGAATCTTGACCTTCAGCTCGATGCTCTTCTCCTGAAAGCTGGTTGTGAGGCCAAGCGTATCTACAAAGACACAATCAGCGGTGCAAAGATTGAGCGTAAAGGTCTGGACGAAGCTCTAAGCCATCTGCGAGCAGGAGATACCTTGGTGGTGTGGCGTCTTGACCGCCTTGGCCAGACGCTGAAGCAGCTCATTGAGCTAATCAACGATTTACAAAGTCGCGAGGTTGGTTTTAGAAGTTTGCAGGAGAACATTGACACGACGATGCCTGGCGGCAAGCTGGTGTTTCATATCTTTGGGGCGCTGGCGGAATTTGAGCGCGAAGTCATACGGGATCGCACCAATGCCGGACTGCAAGCAGCATGCGCACATGGCAGGCTCGGTGGCCGCCCGAAAGCGCTGGACGATAAAAAAGCGGCACTCGCCGGGTCACTCTATGCGAGCGGAGAGCATAGCATCAAAGACATCTGTGATACCCTCCATATTTCGCGGGCGACATTGTATAAGTATGTGGGAAAAAGCCAAAGAGGACAGGATCAGTAGATTGCTTAACGAGTTCAATTGAGGTGAGATGTGACAGACTTATCTAAATATTTTGAGAGGATACTAACCGAAGAAGATCGCCCCCTGTTTCAAGAGGCGGTTTTATCTGCACTTCATGGTGCGCCCAGAGGTGCATATATATTGATCTGGATTGCTTGTGCCGAAGGAATAAAGCACAAATTCCGCGAAGCTGTTGTTCGTGATGGCAGAGCCAATAAAGCTATTAAGAGAATTGAACAAGCAGAGAGTAACCACAGCAGCGCAGACATAGTGATTCTGGATGAAGCAAAGCAGTATGGCTTCATTGATGATTTTGCTTACCAGAAGCTTGAAAATGTTTATAAGATGAGATGCGTTTATGGACACCCTTATGGAACTGCTCCAAGTGACGAAGAGCTTGCCAGTGCTGCCGCAGTAGTTGTAGGCGAAGTACTTGGAAAACCAACATTATTAAAACATGGTTTCGTGCAGACCCTGATAGATAAGTTATTCTCTGATGTTCATTATCTGGAGCATAGTGAGGAAAGTGTAAGGTCATTTGCCAGAGAAATGAGCACTCGCATTGCCACGATGGTCTACGGGTATCTGCTGGAGAAATATGTAGAGATGCTCGAACCATCATATGATGATGCTTCATTGCAGATATTAATAGAGAGAGGTTCATGGTTCTTAAATGAGTTTCTGCTCAGTGTCGGGTGTGATTTTTACTCTGCCGAACAGTGGCACAACTTTGTATCAAAATATCCAATAACAACACACCATATTATTCTTACCAGCGGGAGCTTATTTGAAGCAGTTGGCGTAAGGGCCAATGATTATATTGTTTCGTACAGCGTTACGTATGCTGATACTCGACCTTCCCGTCTGAAACGAGTCGAACAATTTTCGGATGACGGATTATTATCCAATGAGCAGAAACAGAAATTGCAAAATGTGGGTATCGAAACTATAAAGGCTGCGAACCTCAAAATCAGTACCAGCTACGCCACCATATTAGCAGCTCTGAAGTCCCATGACTGGTACAAGCAAAATCCAGCCATAAAGCTCATAGCCGCAAAAAGTAGAAGTGAGATAGCCGCACTTTTGCCAGAACAACAAGAAGAATTAGGCCGTAATATATTACAGGTTGCGGAGGGAGGGTCGAGCTATGCCTCGCTTTATATGTCAACGCTCCAAACAGATCCAAATGATTTGAGTACCCCTTTTTTAAGAGGAATCATATTTGAAGCTTTTGTGAACGAACGATTAGAGTTCAGATTTAAAGAAGAGCATATAGCTAAAGTTCTAAATTTGCTGGTGGGTCAAAAAGACATAGAAGAGGAGTTAGCCGAGGCAATTGATGCATCGAAGCTGAAGACGTGGATATCTAAAAGAGACTACCAGCGTATACTCGATCTGATAAAGAACAAGCTCAATTTGAATGTACTAGCAAAGGCACTTGAGCGTAACAGGGAAAAGCTTACTAGCACAGATGATTGGTAGGATGATGACTCCCATATGGACCTCAGAGAATAGAAGGTCATCGGAGGTCAGCCAATGAGCATTTAATCGATGCTCTATAGCCATAGAGACCGTAAATGACACTTTTCAAAAAGTGCGTGCCTGAACGTACAAATTTTATAGGTTAATGTACTAGTTTAGGTGATCAATGGACAAAACAACTGATAGTGCTCATAAAGGGAAGCGCCACAAGTTGTGGTTCAAACGAGATTGGAAAAAAGCACTCGTCATTATATTATGCCTGATGCTCATTGCGATTCACTCAATTTGGCCGCATCTTGCATTTGACAGCATCAATATTTGGCTTGGGCTTACAGCTATTGGTTTATTTCTCTTACCAAGGCTAGATTTTCTATTCCCCTACATGAAGAGGATCAAAAAGTTTAAGGCTTGGGAACTGGAACTTGAGCTAAGTGGTTTGGAAAGCAATGTTGAAAAAGCTGAAGTTGAAAATTCTGAAGCAGAGATACCCCAAAATATATCACCTGAAGTTGAGGAGGTTTTAAGAGAAGCAGCTAGAGATCCTCGTGCTGCGTTGCTTCTTCTCTCATCCAAGATAGAGACGACTGTGCGTATGAGACTCGAAGAGGCTCAACTTGACTTGAGATCTGGAGGTTTAATTCTACGTTTCCCGCCCACAAACAAAGCAATAGAAACCGGAATCGAAAAGGGGCTTTTCCCTCCTACAGCGTTATCAGCATACAGAGACTTTCAGGGAATTAGAAATAAAATAGCTCATAATTATACTTTCCAAGTTGATAACGCTACTATATTATCTCTCATTTCACTTGGATCAGAGTTACTAAAACTTCTTTCAGCAAAAAAACCTGATACAACTGGCTAAAATCCATCATTTACAATAGAACTGACTTGTTTTTAGCTGGTAGCTCATCTAACCTCGTCTGCCAGATTGAGACATCAGTTCGTCATGACCAATTTAACGCTTTTCAGAAGAATTAGCTATTTGCATCCATATGCCCACTCTGGGTGAATTCATATCGTTTTTTCGCCTCCGCTCTTATTGCAACAGATGCATAGTAGAACACACAAAAGATACCTATGATCACGGACGATACGAAAAAGATAATTGCAGCAAGCCATGAAACATGCCAAATGGCAGCAGGTATTCCTATCGCAGTGGCTAGCAGCGATATAAATGGAAAGATTCCAATAACTTTCCAGTCATAATCTTGAATGTTGTGATCCTCTTGTATAAAGCGGATAAAGAGATAGCCTCCGGCAGCTAGGATTGATAAGCCTAATGCAATCAAAGCAATAACAGTTGCGATGTCAATTGGATTGAATGACAGAAGTGCTTGAAAGATAACAAGATCTATTGCTGTAAGCCCGCCAACAAGTACTTTATCAGTCCGTGCTGACCTTGCGTCATTTTGATTCGCTGCGATGGTATCAATAAATGCTTCCTTAAGAACTGAGGTAGCCTTCTCATCAGCCCCTAGCTTTGAAAGATCAGCAAGAAATGGCTCAATATCTTCTGGCTGCGCGTTTTTAGAACGAAGTCGCATAAAGTGCCCAATAATATTTTTGAGATCCTGTATGTTCCGACGGGGAGGGTTGTTTATAGGTTCTTGTATCAACGACTTCACCTCTTTACCAAATGTATGCGCGTACAGTATATGCACCGTTTACGGATAGGGGCACAGAAAAATTATAGAGCTAATATGACCAACTTAACTTTTTTCCGCAATTTGCTGCAAAGCAACTCGTAGCTCCTGCTGACTCTGTTCAAAGTTATCAAGCACCTGAACAATAAACTCGACAACAGCATTGGTATCTTTTGCTAATCTCTCCTCTATGTCAGTAGTCCTTACCAAAGCAGCATTGCAGTGAGCTTCTAACGCGTGCTTAGAATAGACGCTATTTCGCATTTCAGTTTCCAAATGTTGGATTGCCAGTACGCGCGTATGATAGGTTTCGAACGGCCTTATAAGCGAGGGTAGATAGAGATAGACCAGCATCTCCATTTTTTCAATAGGGCAATCTGGTTCAGTCTTCACTGCATCGAAAAACCACCCAGGTGCTTTAAGCTGGAGAGTAAATTCTCCCACTTCGCAGGCACGCAAAAGTTGAACTTTAGCCCACTCTTTGATTTGAGTAGAGAGGATATATAGCTCTTCCACCCTTTCGCGCGTTTGTTTGCGTTTTTCGGCCTTCTCTGTAATACGCTGAGAAAAGCTGGTGGCAAGGAAGCCCCCTGTTATTGCTAATAGTCCACCTACTACTGTTGATATAAGTGCCATCAGATTTGGATCTAGTATCATAACCTACCTGCTCAAACGATGATAAGGAGCCGAATATCTCATCAGTAGATATAACGCATTTAGCGAGCCTCGATAAAAGGAAACATGCCCGGCTAGAAAGTAAAAGTACTGCCGCATAGCGATTTGCATTGATAGAGAAATAATATAGCGACGTAGTACACACTACGTCGCCTTTTTCTACTTCACCTCTTTCTGACCACAGACCAAGGCCGTTCCTACAATAAAGTCTTCTGCCATATCCTGCGATCCAATAACTCTAATGCTAAGCTTTTGGAAGTCGGCTATTGCCTGGGCTCGCTCGTTGGCTGACGATATGTCGGCCAGAGCGGTTGCTTTGGCATTATAGGGCTTCTGATTGCTCTTACCGTGCTCGTCGATGATCCTCAGCCGGCCATCGCGGGTGTTGATGAACTCAAGGTGTCCACCAACAATGTTCGTCAGCTCCTGAACAGAAAAATCGGTGCCATTAGCTGGTTGAACTTCCTCTTCGCGGCCATCGGGATAATAGATCGTCGACATAAGTAGAAATCCTTTCGAGTGAAGTGCTGTATTACGATTAAATCAGGTAATACACTCCTACGATAAAGGCAACCAACCAGTAAGGCAAACTATATTTTAGTCTGTAGCAGTGGCGCACACACGCGATATTCTTGCCAGCCTTCCCAAGTTTCCTGAGCAACCTGGCGATATAGACATCAAGTACTTTGTTCGTCTCCTCCTGCCAGAGCTGATTAAAGAATCTGTCTCGCTCCACTACCTTATCGGCATTGTTCATAAGCAGTGTCATGACCTGCATTTCGGTGGGTGTGAGCGTGATTACTTTATCGCCATTGATAGTAACTTGTAGCGCCTCAGACAATAGCTCCAGTGGCCTAACCTTCAGATTGCGGTTTATATTCGACCTTGTTATATGGCGTTCAGCTATTTGCGCATGCGCGAGCAGTTCTTGGTAATCATAGGGCTTGCAAATGTAGTCCTCAGCCTTGAGTGCGAAGCCGCGCATTTTGTCAGAGATGTCTGTGCAGGCGTTTATAAAGATTACTGGAATTGAATATCCATCTTCATTTATGCGCTTGACCAGTTCTATGCCAGCCATGACCAGCATACGAATATCAAAAAGTATAAGACCAGGAGAGGAGCTACTCAATCATCTCCTGGTCTTCCAGCGGATTGCCTACAGTAGCAATGTCATAGCCATTATTTCTGCGTTAAGGAATACGCCTTGTAGCCGCAAAGTAAATAAGTGCGGCACAGTTTTTTGGATAATTTCCACTTTATGCAATAAAAATTTGAGAGAGGAATGCACTCCGTCATGTCGAGCGTAAAGTGCCTATACGGGTTAACATTCTGATATGCGTTGAAAGAAGCAAGGCCGCCGACATAAAAACTGAAAGGTTTCATGGGCCTTGCTCTCTTTAAGAGGTTGTAAGTTGCACTAAAGCAAACACAAAAATTGCTACAAGCACAAGAAGTATCACAACAGTAATAAGAAGGAGGAGCGTCAAACAGAAGTGCGTGGCAATACAACAGTTCTGTTATGGACTGGGATGATGGACTTTGGCATACTTATGGCAGCCGTTAGTATTGCCAAGCACGATCATGAATGAGGGAAACCAATTCTTCTCATCGTATTAATCTACAAATGTATGTCATGCACTTTTACGGACATGCTAATGATCTATGTAAAAGCACATGACACATCTCTCATCATGGTCTCCGCTGGCTGACATTGGCATTCACAACGGAAATTTCCATTTGGATTACTTGCTATCAACCATGAATTACAAGGAGCCCTCTATGCAACCGTACGAACATCGTCACTTTTTGCTTCCAATCGCAGAAACGATGCATCTGAGTGTCACAACTCAGGGCTATCGTCGTAACATGCCTCTCATCCTCATGCCTGGCGCGTGGCAGAGTCAGATGCTCTTTCAGCCCTTTCTCGCCACACTCTCAAGCAACTACTACGTTATAACCTTTGACTTGCGAGGACATGGCAACTCCTCAAAGCCGCTAGATAACGATGCCTATTCGTTAACTCATTTTGCCAGCGACCTTCGCCAGCTCATCACCTTCTTTCAACTACAGGACCAGAACTGGGGCATCGTCGGAAGTTCAACCTTGACCTCTCACATCCTGCATCACGTCCTCCAGGAGCATGGGCTCTCAGGGCTGACAGAAGTGTATCTGATTGGAGCTAAGCGTCGCCCATCGTCGGAACTGCTGGAGTTTCTCAGCTGCAATGGATCTAGCATGTCTACAAATATGCTCTATACACTCATGCAGCAGGTGGCGTGCTATATGCTCCCTCCATCTCATAATCTCAATGATCGCTTCTGGCAGGCGTTCCGAGAGGCTCATGTGGTTCCGCTTGCCTGCTCACAGGCGCTCGCAAGAATCCTGCAAGGTCCACGCCCTTCCCTTCAGAAAGACCATTTCGAGATCCTGCATGAGTCTCTGACACTTTCCGACCTCTCAGGCTCTTCGCGGCTTCATACTTCTCTCACGCACAAAAACACTGCTGACAGGATGAACCTCTCTGCCACTGTCTCCATCACATGCTAAGCGTACATTCCAGCACAAACAGCAAAACGCCTACCAAGGAGAACCACTACAACCATGACCATCACGATTTCAGCAAATGCCCACGAATCCCATGCTCATCCGATCGAGACGTCCGTTTGGGACGCCTTCGCGAAACAGGTATACCAGACGCCCAATGCTCCCGCGCTCATTGAGCTGACGAGCAATGGAGTCTCTACAGCCATTACCTATCAAGACATATTTCAGGAGGCCCAAGCCATCGCGGACTTGCTTCAGGATGCTGGTGTGCGTCCAGGGGAGATCGTTGCCTTTCGCCTGAACAGAGGACGAGCGGCGCTCACGGCAATTCTGGGCATTGTCGCCAGTGGTGCCGCCTATCTCCCACTCGATCCTGAATGGCCTCAAGTCTATCAGAACATGCAACTTCTTGATGCCCATGTACGCCTCCTCCTTGTGGAAGCACCTCCACAGACATCACATCCCATTCACATCGAGCAAGTGATTCATGCTTCAATGCTCAGAGCCGAAAATGCTGCAAAGAAGATACAAGCAGAAGTAGCATCTTCGTCCTCCGCACCCAGCCACAGTCCCTACGGTAGCGAGCAATTACTGTATGTGCTCTACACCTCTGGGACAACTGGTAAGCCAAAGGGGGTGCGTATTCCGCACCGAGCTGTCCTGGCTCGTTTTTTGCACCCAGATTATCTCCCCATACGACCAGGGCAATATATCGCCCACTGTGCGTCGCTTACCTTTGATGCATCGACGTTCGAAATCTGGGGAACACTGCTCAACGGGGGTTGCCTTGTGAGTTTTCCCAAAGAATTGGTGCTTGCGGGACAAGCATTCTTTGACGCGCTCAAGCAGCATCACATCAGTGTCCTCTTTCTGACAACCGCTCTCTTTCATCGATACGCAAGGCAGTTTCCTGACGGTTTTTCCGACCTGGAAGCGGTCTTGTTTGGTGGGGAAGCGACTGATACCAGCGCGATTGAAGCACTGCTTGCCTCACATCCTCCACGAAGGCTCTTGCACATGTATGGGCCAACGGAAAACACGGTCTTCTCAGCTTGGTATGAGGTAGACACATTTCATCCTCTCGCCGAATATGAGAAGCCATTGCCTATTGGGCAGGCACTTCCAGCAAGCTCCTGTTATGTGCTTGATGACCAGCAACGCGAGGTCCTGCCCGGAGAGGATGGAGAGTTGTATGTAGGTGGAGATGGTCTTGCTCTTGGCTATCTCAATCGCTCTGACAGCACACGTGAGCGGTTTCTTGATGATGTCCGATTCGGACGACTCTATCGGACGGGGGATATCGTGCGAGCGCAGCCAGATGGGAACTTGATCTTCATCGGTAGACGTGATGGGCAAGTCAAACTGCGAGGTTTGTGCATTGAACTGGAAGCCATTGAAAATATTCTCCGTGGGCACCCAGCGGTCCAAGATGTCGCCTGTTCAGTCGAAGGAAGCGGAGAGCAAGCCATGCTTGTCGCCTTTCTGGTGTTCCAACCCACTGCAAAACAAGATGGTCAATCTGTCTCTGATTTGCTGGCTTCGTTCCGTGCGCTCTTTGCGATGCATCCCAGCTATCTCATTCCAGGTCGTTTCTATCGCGTTCCCGATCTTCCACTCACCACCAACGGAAAGCGAGACCGTTCTCTACTTATCCAATCCGCCTGGCGCGACAACGTCCAACCCTCCCTGCTCACAGGAGCATCTTCATCTTCTCTTCTTGAGAGCACAACAGCTCTCGCCTCCCAAGCATCTGCCACGAGTCTTCATCGGGCGCTTCATGCATTGTGCGCCCCATGCTGCTTCTCCAACCCAATGAGATCACAAGTGAGACTCAGCTTGACACGATAGGATGGCAGTCATTGCATCTGGCAACATTTGCCTCCCATGTGGCGCATCGCTTGAACTGGCCCGGCGATCAGGTGCTTCGGCTGTTCCTTTCTGCGAAGGACCCAACCATTGCCAGCTATGCACAGGCACTCTCTCATTACGCACACGCGCATGGAGCCTCGCTCGCTCCATTACTTGCCGCAGGCCAATGTGAAGCACCACCTCAGAGACAACCAACAGCATTAAGGAAGCAGACAACACGATCATCCTTTGTTACCATCAAGCATGCTCCCTTGCTTCCTCTCGTTCTGGCGCGGCAGATTCCCACTCTCGATGCCGCAGCGCTTTCCTATCTGCCCACACTTGCTCATGATGAGCAACGGCAGACCATACATGAAGCCTTCGGCCCTCGCCCAACGCTCACGCATATAGTCTCGACACCGTTTGGGCGGATCGGTATGTTCCTCTTGCCCATTGAAGCGCATCTTCTTTATGAGCATCGCGAACATCTCCTGAATCTGGCTTGCGAAGCCACCTACCTCGCACAAAGTGCGGGTGCCATAACCGTTGCCCTCACTGGGCTGATCCCGTCAGCGCTCGGCTATGGACATGATCTGGCGAAACGCTTACACGATGATCGCGAACAAACAGCAGCAATGTATCAGGAGCTATCTCAACCCGCTTCTCAATGTCCGCCGCTCCCTCCAACCGTCACCACCGGGCATGCAATCACTGCCTCGGCAGTGGTCATGAATGTGGCTCGGTTGCTCGAAGAGGCAGGGCGTTATCTCAGTCAGGAACGGGTTGCCTTTTTGGGACTGGGAAGTATCGGGCAGGCATCGCTACGCTTACTGTTAGAGGTACTCCCTCATCCCAAAGAACTCATCCTGTGTGATCTGTACCAACGGAATCTCTCGGCTCTCGAAAGGGAACTTCGCCAGATTGGGTATCAGGGAAAGCTTCATATGGCTCTGGGAGAACCCGGCCACGTTCCCTCCCAGGTGTATGACGCCTCACTCATCATTGGTGCCACCAATGTTGGCGATATCCTCGATGTAGATCGGCTCACTCCTGGAGCCCTGCTTATCGATGATAGTGGGCCGCACATTTTTGACGTTTCCCGCCTTCTTCAGCGCATCCATGTGCATGGGGATATTCTGGCGACTGAAGCAGGAGAGTTGACTGTGCCGCAGCCAATGCACGAGATACGTTACATTCCGACTGTGCCATCACGAACAACGTCTCAGACCAAGGCACACCCGTCTATGGAGGGCATATCGCTATCAGACCCCAGCACTCTCGATACCAGCGATGTTCAGAGTTGGGTGGAGAGACTGCTCCACGCAGAAGAAGCCATTGGATTACGTGATACCACCGCACGCGAGGCGATGGGGTGTCTCCTGGCAGGTGCGCTCACCCAAGCATTGCACACACCTCTCACGCTTGGGCTCGTGACGGCAGACATCGCGAAAGCGCACTATACCGCCCTTGTACAAGCGGGATGTCGCGGGGCGGCTCCACACCTGACAAACGAGTATCGCTCTTCCGCAGCATCTCTTAAAGAGTTCCGTTCGCGGTTTGGAAACATCCATCAAGACGATCATGCCTCATCTGAGAAGCGCAGCGCTTGATCTATTACCGCAAGACCGAACCTTCAGAGGTCTATGCAGTGAACGGAAAGGAGTATTCTAAACTGGCGCTTTCCCCTCTCAAGGTCAAGAATTGCACGACAAGAGGTTGCTTTTGCTCATCGAAGACACGTCGCTTGACCTTGAGGAGGGGCGCTGGATCATCGGGAGAGAGTTCAAACAGCGTTCGTTCGAGGCTATGAGCGTGAGCCAAGCTAACCGTCTCCATACAAGAGTGAGGAATCTTGCCAAGGTGTTGTAGAAGTTGGTAGACATTGCTCTCTGGCCGCTCAACTTCGGGGAGCACTTCGACAAACCAGAACGGGAGATACATATCGCTGATCGCCATGACGGTTGTATCTGTGCGTCGGTTGCGCTCGCGATACAGTACCACTTTCTCACCTTCCTTGAGAGACAAGAGGTGAGCGATCTCCTGGTCGGCATATTGGATCTTGAGCAGGAGGACCTCTTTCTCAAGGGGAGAAAGGTCTGGATTTCTGGCATTATGACGACGCAAAAGTGCTGGTTGGGCCTGAACGAGTTCGGCGACATGATACTCATTGAGGGAGGCATTATTGGGCCACGACCGCTCGCGCACTGGAAGAATCTTAACCAGCCCTTCGTTAGCAAGCCGCATCAAGAGCATTTGCGTCGTCGTATTGTTGATGTGATAGGTCTCTTCGAGTTGCTTGGGAATGAGCAGATGGGTGCCTGAA
>NZ_BNJF01000005.1 GCF_016587355.1 Ktedonospora formicarum
CCGCAAACTCCAACGCAGAAGCACAATGTCTTTTTCTATTTGCCTTGCCGTCACTGTCGCTGTCGGCGTATAAAATGCCACTCTCGGCCTGGGATTGTCTGGTGACAACCGTGGCTGCACCACCCCATGCCAGGATAGTAATGGTTCAATCTCCCCCCAGTGCGCATATTCCTTTGCCGACTCCGTTTTGCCCACTCCTGCTGCTCCATAGCACAGGCCAATATACTGCCCGACTCGGCACTCCTCACAAAACTCCACAAAACGACGATACTCTTTTGTCTGCACAAACCGCTTCCAGAGCAGAGGGGCGCCCTCCTCTACCCAGTCCTCCTCACCTGGTCGCAAACCTCGTTCTGCCCTCGCACCTGCCACATCCTGTGCCTGGATCACCTTACTCATTGCGATACCTCTTCAGGCGTTTGGGTGAGAGAGCTGCCTCCTGCCCTCTCTGCAAACCTAACACATCGCTCTCTTCTCCTCGTTTTCCTGTTCCTTCTCTGGCTCCTGTGAAACAGCCCCATCCGTCCTCACCATCATCTTGGTATACCGCTTCACCAATGCTTCCCGCTCCACAATTTCCACTCGCAACTGTCTTCTCCGCCTCTGGCGGGCTGCCACAATCTCCTTCAAACTCACCGTTTGCCCAGACAATTCTGGACAGACCGCCCGGCAGACAAAACGATCCTCAAAAAACACCCGGAGTTCTGCAAGATCGAGTGGATCGTACCGAATCATGACCTCCTCCCCTACATAGGCCGAAAGCGTCGGATCGAGATACGCATAGCCTTCAAAGGCAATCCCACTCTGCTGTACTCGCCGCTTCCTAGCGACCTGCACTAATAACAAGTCCAACTGCTCCAACGATTCCGGCATTCTCGGCAAAAAGCCTTCTTCTTCCCAACGCTCCTGCGGCCCTTTGCGTTGTCCTTTTTGCACTCGACTATGATAGTCAGAGAGCAACCAATCCCGAAAGCACTGCTCAAAGTCCGAGAGCGTCATCACCCCTAATCTTTCTTTCTCTCTTCCTGGCTCAAGCGTCCTTGGCCAGGCTTCCTTCGGCGCATACCCAGGCAGTTGTTCCAACAACAGTTGCTCCACACTCCGAAAAAAACGCTCAATTTTGCCTCGTCCACGCGGGCGACCCACCTGCGAAAATACCAACTGCATCTTGAGATCCGCTCCCACCTGCTCCAGGTGCACGCTCGTGAAATCGCTCCCATGATCGGTATAAAACACATCAGGTATGCCACACACTTGCCATCGCGCATCTTCTTTTCGCCACATCGCCTGCCGCAGCGTCAACGCCGTCTGGATCGCGCTGGGAGATGACCAACTCAAACGATAGCCCGCAATGGCCCGGCTCTTATCGTCCTCTATCACCGTCAACCACGGTCGCCTACTCTTGCCCTGCTCATCTTTTACCCAGATCGGTAACAGACAATGATCCGCTTGCCACATCTCATTCGACCTGGCGGCTTCCCTCCGATATAAGAGCTCATATTCCTCCCGATACGCCTCCCCTCCCTCCTGCGCTAATGTCACTAGCGCCTGCGGGAGCGCCTTGACAATCTCATACACCTGCCGATAGCTCGGTTCCACCCATCCTTGCCCTAAGACAAGAGCACTCACCTGCCGCTGAATGGTGGCCACCGACCGACGCGGTTTACAGAGCGCCAATCCCTCGATCACTTTGATCATCTCTTCCGAAAGGTTGCGTCGCGTCCCTCGATCCGCGCGCGGTTGCCTCGCCAATCCACACAGCCCATCTTCACGATACTGGCGTATCCACCGTTGCAAGGTCGAAAGCGGCACCCCCGATGCTCGCGACTGCTCCGTTTGCGGCACCCCCTCTTCCACACACGCTCTTACCACTTCATACCGTCGATAGGCTTCCGCTCGCTGATCTTCGGGTATTTCCGAAAGCGTGGAAACTCGTCTCTCCATCTCATCAATACCTCCTCTGTCGCATCTCCTCCTCCTTCCCTCCCCTCACACCGCCAGAGTATACTCCACACACCGCCCTCTTGACCATCAATTTTCCATAAAAAAATGAGGCTCTCTGCCATCTTCAGAGACCCTCTTGGACCTGGCAACACTCACATCCTGCCAGTCTTTTCTCGCTCGCTTCTGCCAGCTGGTCAGATTACCTCATGTTTCTCGACAACTTTCCCCTCAAGAACTGCATCGCAACACAATGCCATCCTCTTATACTCGCTCTTTGAAGCTCTTTTTTCCACGCTTCATAAGGGGCCCTCTCCCCACGCTCCACATGCCACTTCTCCAGAGCAACTGGCATCTCCCGCAAAACTCTCCCTACGCTGTCGTTCCCCCATTCCCCCCTCCCTTTTCAGTCCCGTTTTCCCCTTTCCCTGACCCGCTTTTTTCTCCGCTCTCTGAGGGCTTCGCTCCTTTGCGCCCATCTCCTCCCTACAAACGCTCTTTTCTCCCTTTCTGCTTCCTCTACCACTCACTTAGCTCCGCAATTTCCCCTTCACCTAGCTTATCAATTTACAGGCAGGTACAATCACCTCCAGGCACCTTCGCCAACGTTCCCACCCGCTCTTTGGCCTCTTCATATTGCCGTTGCAATTCAGCAGGAGCACGCACAAACGCCTCATCCAACGATCCTAAATGCGTGGCAAAACGATCGAGGATCACATTCGCCGATGTCAACACCTGATGCCAGGGCGGAGCCGCATAATACCCAGTTACGCGGGTATTCTTCTGGTGCAACAGAACTGCTACAATATCGAGAGGAACCTGCTCAACATGATGGATATGCGTCGCAAACACATGCCGTAACAAGTGCGCCTTGAGCACAACAGCTTTTCCTTCCACCGTCTCAAACACCATCCCATGACATAAAAAACGGAGGCAGGCGGTAATCGCCGAAGGGGAGAGATGTTGCCCTCCATATTGAAAGAGATAGGGGTGATGCCCCGGAAACAGAGCTGCGCGTCCATGATGCTTGCAGAAGGCCACAGCAGGCACTGGCTCCCCTGGCCGTAAACCATAGTGATCCTGCAACATGAGAGCCACGCGTTCAAAGTGGCGACGCGTCTCTGGACCCACCACATACTCAGCAAGCCGAGTCATCCCTTTGGGAAGAAGCCGCACGAGGAGCCGTTGCGTCCCTTCAACCACCATGGTATATAAACAGTCGGCGGTCAATCGCACCTGCAAAAGTTCATTCATCCTCGCTCCGGTCGTGGTAAAGAAATCGAGGGCCGCCAGGCCAAAGGTCACGGCGGCAAAGAGCGGTTCCACCAGCAACAACGGTCCCTGAGCTCGTGCTTGCGCTTTTCGTAAAAAATTCGCTTGCTCAAACGGCCAGGCCAGCAAACCGGCAATCCCAGAACTAAATGGCTTGCACCTTCGCTCGATCTCGTATCCCCATGAATGCAGATACGCCTGCTTGCGCTTGACCTCTTCTGGCGTCCCTAAGCAGGGCCCTTCACTCAACAAATCATAGCGAAGCACATCTCCAAACCAGAGAAACTGCTCTGACATGAGGCCCGGCGAAGGATCATCCAGCAATTCCGTTCCCACCACTTCCAAGAAATAGGTGTTGTTCCCTGGACGAAATGCTCGAATTTGGCGCCGCGCCTCCCATCCCGTCGCACGCGAATACTGATCCGCATGAGCCAGCACAAAACTGCGCCGATCCCATAAGCGGGCATGCACCCGTTGTCTTGGATGGGTTTCTTCATAGGAAAACGCAACCGGACAACTCGCCTGCCCAGAAGTGACCAACGCAATGACCTCCCCGACTTTGGTTCGCAACCGAAAGAGTTGATTCCAACGCAGATGCGCTTCCCCGCGCAGCTTCGCAAAGTGCGGGGTCAGCGCATCCGTTTCGACTTGGCGCCGATGACGCTGGTCCTCAATCACCTCGGCCATGCGATCCAATTGATGGTCTATTCCCCGCGGCAGCAACGGAAATTCCCATTGGCCATAGATCGCTTGCAGATCTGCAGGCAACGCTCGTACATAATCATGCATATGATCAGCTGATGAGCGGTACCAGAATAAAAAATCTTGTTTGGTCTTCACGCTATCGGCACACACCTCATCATTGAGATACCGTGGCAAATGTTCGCATGGGTCCCAATCAGCAAAGGTACGCAACTGATACCGCGCAAACAGGTCTTGCCAACGCACATGCATTCCATAGAGGCGGCTGAGCACCGTTGCAACATTCAACCGGGCCGAGGTCAATAAGACCCCCACCATCAAGGCCAATGGATTGATCCAGGCAGTCCCTGCAACAGACTCCTTCAAATAGCGAATAGCCCGCCCATCGACCTGATCCCAATCCAAAGAAGGGGCCTGTAAAATACGAACATCTACCACATCCAGCAATTCACGCCAGGCCCCCACTTGAAGCCTCTCAAGATTCGTTCGTCGTCGTGGCATCACTTCCTCCTGCAGCCCCTCCCAAGGCCAACAACATTGCCCAGCCATCTTCCATCACTGCATCCCCTCGCAAAGAACCTGGTATCGACAGAACAGGCCTCTCCGGCTCTTGCATCACTTCCACTGTTGCAAGAGCCAACCTTTGGTAGATCATCTCCTGGATCCTGGCATGCCGCTCCGCTTGAAAAAAATGTTCATAGGCTCCCAATGTGCGCAGCACTGCGCCACCCCATGTATCGGACCAGGTCTTCCTTCCCACGCATCACCTCGTCTGGGGTCTGCGCACTCTCACTCACCTGCCGCATTGCCTGCGTCACATACCAGTGCCGCAATCCATGAATGTTCAAATCAATCCCTACCTTCGCACAGAGCGCGTACCAGTGCGGCTTGAATGCTTCATAGTCGTAGGGCTTGCCTCGTCGTGAGACAAAGAGAGGATCGTGGTCCTCTAACTGCTCCAACCGTCTTTGCTGACCATCCCATCGCCAACGCTCCGTGTTCACATACGCACGCACCATCCGCGCTGTCTCCGAGGAAAACCGAATAACCTTCACACGCCGCCCTCGGCTCCCCTTGCTAAACGTTGTCGCCTCCTGCGTGCATCCACGCGCTCGCCAATCTCCCACCAACAAACAGAGAATTTCTCGAATACGAGCCCCTGATTCATAGGCCATCCTGACCACAATCTGATCACGCAACCCCCACTGAGCCATTCTCATTCCCTGCGCCAGTCGTGCTGGCAAACTTGGATCATCCATCGGCTGGGGAATCCACTGCTCCTCTTGCAAACGGAAATAATTTTCCGAACAGCGGTGTCCTCGGGCAATCTCCATACCGCTGTACGCAGGCATACGTGGTCGCCTTCCTGCCGCACGACGCTCCGCTGCTTCCACCTCATGGAGCACCGCACTTGCCGTATCGATCAATGGATTGCCATAGGCATACCATCCTGCACGACACGCCATCTGGTAAAAGTGCTTGAGCGCGGCCAGAAACACTCGCACACTACTCGAACTCCCCTCTCTGAGTCCAATCACCTCATATCCTTGAGACCGACGCGCATGACACCGCAGCCGTTGCACCACATACTCGCGCACCAACTCGCGCACCGTCTCTGGCGCACTCTCCCAGCCTGTTCCATCGGCACACTGGCTCTCATGACTCAGGAGATAGGTGAAATACGGCAATAACACACGCACATAGGTTCGCGCGGCACCAGCCGACAAGATCTGGTTCATCTGCCAGGCAAACTCCGTCAACGCATAGTGGGGAGCACCCGTTCCATCCACTACCACTTCCCGATAACGGCTCGTCACCCCCTCCGGACACGACACACACCGAAAAACTCCCATACTCTGACTCATACACCTCTTTTCCACATCACACACATGACACCTCGTACGCTTCTACAACGTACTCTCCTCTATCCTGGCCCCTCATGGTACTCAGGTTGGGCCCCCTTTTCCTTCATTACCGATTACTTCCATGCTCGTGAAATCGCTCCCATGATCGGTAGACAAACACGCGGGAACCCCATGAATGGGCCAGCGCGAATCATCCTTAACTCTGATGGCCCAGCGCCTCCTCAGGGCTGAAGGGGCAAGCCGATAGCCTGCAAGGCAACGACTCTACTCGTCCTCTCTCGCCGTCAACAACGGCAGCTGCGCTTTTCCCTACTCATTTTTGAGGAAGATACGTCACTGACAGTGATCAGCCTGCCAGATCGCATTCGCACACGTGGCCTCGCGAGGCCATAGAAGAGCACATGCCTCCCGATACGCCACCGCTCCGCGCCTCGGCCCAGCGTCACAAGACTCGGGAAGCTGTCCAACCATTCGATACACCTGGGCACGCCTTTGGAAGCGGGCACTGGTACTCCTGGACGACCTGGCTCACCTACGAACGAAGCCACCGCTGCACCGTTTTCAGCGGGATACCAGGCACCCGTGCGACCTTGGTTTGACACACCACGCGCCTCAAGTGGAGGACGAATGACACGAAAACGTTGGAAGGCTTGCTGGCACCGGTCCTCTGCCATCGCCATCCGCTTGTTCCCTTCTCCACAGACACCATTGTCTCTATCAACACATCAACATCTCCCACTATACCCTACAAAACGAGAGAAATCTAGGGAAACAAGAGTATTTTTATTTTTCACGCCTTTACATAGAATAAGACGAATATATAGTAAGAGCGGAAGCACAAGCAAAATCTGTTCCCTTTGCGTACGGTGGCCCCACACGCAGCACCTGCTGGAGCCCACCCCTCGGCGCTCCTCTCTGGCAAGGAGTGCGTTGCGGCGGGGCGGCTCTGCTTCCACTGCCGCAACGCACATCCTCCTCATATATGCAGGTGCAAAGCGAACAACATGCGAAAGCGACTATAGGAATTTTCGCAAAGAAGGAACGTCTCTCTCGTCTCTCCCTCCCTCAAAGCGAGACTGGCGCATGGAAGAGATGAGCTCTGCCCTCTGCATTTGCCCCTGGACGCTTTGCAGGAAGGCTTCTTCAACACCAATCATATCGAAGCCTTTCTTCATACGTCATATTCCTAAACACACCCTTTCTCAGAACACTCCTTCTTCAATAGCGACTATCAGGTGCAGTTGGCTACCATCTTTTCGCATCTACTGACCAGGCTTTTGCTTTCTTCGATATTCTCCACAATTCGTGCACCCCCCTGGATAACTTCGTGGAAAAATGGGTTGCGCCGTGCCCTACGGTTCAGGTATCCTTTGGAGGAACGAGTGTTCTTCCCCTTCCTGCGCCCGGCGGTGGCCCTTCTATTTCTTCTCTGATCGTTTGTGCTTTTTCTTCTCAAAGGAGAGAACCACTATGCCTGCAACTATCGAGGGAGAGGAGCCTCGTCTGGCCCCACGCAGTCTCCTTGTACGTCGCCGCCTGAGGTCCCAGCCCGCGAAAGCGCCAGCCGTTCAGACAGCGCGTGCCTCTCAATTCGCCAAACCACGTGCACAGCGCCCTGTCACGACTGAAGAGGTACAGGAATTCTCGCGATCGTCAGTTCCACCGTCGAAAACGTCCCGAGGAGGGAACTGGCTCCTGCCTCTTGGGTTGGGAATGTTTTGCGCCTTACTGCTTGCCCTCGCTGGATCGGCGGCGATGAGTTGGAGTAGTCGATATATTGACGATGTTCACTACGGCTATCCAAGGACAACCCAGGTAGACCACTTTGTGGGCCACGAAATCGATCCACACGTACAAACCCATTTTATGGCCATGAATCTCAAGGGACAGGTGTTGATTTTCGAGGTTCCTGGCGCCGATCCACAACATGCGCGACTCCCGCAAGGCCCGCGCCTTGTTGGCCCTGGTGCTGACTTGGCACCGGTCATGCTCACCTTCTCAGGCGATGCACGCCATCCAGATCTGGTGGCGACCATAGACGGCCTCCAGGTCGTCTTCCACAATACAGGAACAACCTTTGAGCCAATGCGGTAGAGGGCAGATCATGGGTATCACACCACTAGGGTATTACACCTCGCGGTCATAGTGGAGAGTGCTACCCTCGATTCTCACGTTAGAGTACACCCAGTACTCCTCACCCAGGGCCACTTGTGCGCATCTGCCCAAGGGCGACCATAGCAAGCGCTAGCGCGCCCAATGGCATCTTGGACAACAGGGGGATCATGACAAAGGGTTGCTCATCAAAAACACCAGAGAACGCAGAAATGGTTCTGCTCCCGCCCCTACATGCTGCGTGATATTCGACGGCTATACGAACAACTTGACTTTTCTCTGCTCTTCAGGTACACTTGATAGGTACACTTTTTTGAGAGACCATTTGGGCTCTCTCTTTTTTTCCCTCATTTCCCTCTTCTTGCGCAAGAACACCCCCTCCCATGCTCTTTTTACGCGACACACAGCTTTTCACCTTCCTCATCCTTGCCCCCAAAAGCATCAGAGAAAACAGGAACTGTTCTCCCCCTGTACCCACATACTGCGTGAGATCGGCTCTCACCTTTGGACTCCTTGCCCACCGTACACTATGCTCCTCATGCTCACATACCCCTTCTCGCAACAGCACCCCACATGGCCGTCACACGCCCATCCTTCTGCACAGAACCGCCGCGAGACGCCGATTGGACACACGCGACCTGCTCTCGCCCCTTTCACCAGAGTACGCTCTATCCTCACCGCACTTCCACCCTCACCCATTCCTGGCTCCATCACCGAAAAATGCACACTGCTAAAATCTGTTCCATGATCGGTATAAAACACCTCAGGAATCCCACACACGGGGCCCTCGCGCATCTTCTTTCCGAAAGACGCGCCTGCCGCAGCGTTAACGCCGTCTGGATGGCGACTTCCAGCTGACCAACTGAAACGATACCCGGCAATCGCCCGGCTCACGCGCGTCCTCGATCACTGTCAACCACGGTCGTCCACTCTTGCCTTGCCCATCTTTCACCAGAATCGGCAACAGACAATGATCGGCTTGCCACATCTCATTGGACCTCGCTGCGCGCACGACGATACAGCAGCTCATATCCTTCCCGCGCTTCTCTCCCCTCCCTCCTTCGCCAACGTCATTAGCCCCTGGGGAAGTTCTTTCACGATCCGATACACCTGCGCATAGCTGGGTTCTTCCCATCCCTGTTCTCACGCAATCTTGCTCACCTGTCGCGCTCATCGTCGCCATCGATCTGCGCGGTTTGCGCAACGCCAATACGCGCGATCAGTTTGATCACTTCTTCCGACAGGTTGCGCCGCGTTCCTCGATCTGCACGTGGTTGCCTGGCTCATCCACACAGCCCATCCTCACGATAATGCTTGATCCATCGTTGTAAGGTCGACAGTGGCACTCCTGACACCCGCGCCTGCTCGGTTTGCGGAATCCCTTCTTCCACACAGGCTCTCACCACGCGCCTATCTGCGATACGCTTCCACACGCTGCTCTTCTGTGAGTTCCGTCAACGGAGGAACGTCTCTCTCCATCTAATCACCCTCTCCTCTCCTTGCGCGCTCCTCCTTCCCTCTCCCAACTCCCAACCAACACCGCCTGAGTCTACTCTGATCAGTGCCCTCTTGACCATTCATTTTCTCTAAAAAATGAGGTACTCCGCCTTCGCGTGTCCCCTCTCTCAACCTTGTCACACTGACCTCCTCTCGGCTCTTTTCCCGCTCGCGCCGCCCCATGGTTCCACCTCTTCATTTTTCTCGACAGTTTTTCCCTCAAGCACCAGATCACGCGCATCATGCCATCCTCTTTGACCCATTCTTTGAGCGCTTTTTTGACAGGCTTCTTGAGGGCCGAACGACTGCGCTCCACATCTCGCTTCCCACAGCAAGCGGCTTCTCCTCATTCTCAGGGATCGCGGGATGCCTTCCGCCTTTGCTCCTTTCCGCCCTTCCCTCTCCTCACTCAGTTGCGTCCAGTTTGGCTCTTTCTTTGAGGCGCTTTTTTTCGCACTTCCTGAGGGGACTCGCCACTTTCATCCCTCTCCTTCTTATTTTCCCTCTTCTACCTCTTTTCAATCATCCTACCACTCATTTATCCTCTCAATTTCACCCTCATCTCTATTATCGATTTACACCTCGTTGCGCTTGAGAGCGTAGCGAAGAATATTACCTTTGTTGTAGTAGGTATCGGCATCGTTGGGATCGAGGCGGATGGCTTGATCGTAGGCAGCCAAGGCCTCCTCATAGCGCTTGAGATCGTTAAGAGCGACACCTTTGTTGTTGCAGGCGTAAGCATAGCGAGGATTGAGACGGATCGCTTGATCGTAGGCAGCTAAGGCTTCCTCGTTGCGCTTGAGAGCATTAAGAGCATTGCCTTTGTTGTTGTAGGTATCGGCATCGTTGGGATCGAGACGGATCACTTGATCGTAGGCAGCCAAGGCCTCCTCGTAGCGTTTCGCCTTCTGATGATCCCTTCCTACACTGAACCATTCCTCTTTCGTGTTACTTCGTGATGCTATCGCAGGAGATGTCGGAGCCAACGGGGGCTGCGCGAATGCTTCTCGCAACGCCAACACAAACGCCTCCACGGAGGCATGCCTCTCGGCCCGTTGCTTGCTCAGAGCTTTGAGCACAGCGACTTCCATGGCCGGTGGGATCTGAGCATTCCGTTGAGCAGGGGGAATTGGTTGTTCATAAAGATGCTGGGCACCCATGGCGAAAAAATCCGCAGCCTCAAAGGGTCGTCGCCCCGTCAACAGTTCGTAGGCAATACACCCCAGCGCATACTGGTCGCCCTCTTTGCTTACCATCCCTCGAAACTGTTCTGGAGCCATGTAGAAGGGTGTCCCAACAATCGTGGTACTCTGTTTGACACTGGCGGAGAGGATAGCGGCAATACCAAAATCTGCCAGCAAGACCTCGCCCTGGGCATCAAAGAGGATGTTCTCCGGTTTGAGGTCACGATGAATGATATTGAGGGAATGGGCGTGGTGTAAGGCCTGTCCAAGCTGCTCCATGATGGTCAAGGCCTCTGTCATGGGCAGTGGTGATTGGCGTTGGAGCAGATCGCGCAGGGACCCCCAGGGGCATAATCGGCGATCATGTAGGACTGTCCCTCACTGAAGCCGAAGTCAAGCAGAGCAAGGATATGAGGATGCTTGAGCTCGGAAAGGATCTGCGCTTCTTGCGCAAAGAGCGCACGCTCCTTCTCCGAGAAGAGATGGCGATGGAGGAACTTGATCGCCACCAGACGATGCTTCAGGTGGAGATGCTCGGCTTGGTAGACGCTGCCGAAGGCTCCACGATTAATCGCTGCGGTAATACGATAGTTGTGAATCACTGTCCCAAGCAATGGATCTGTCCCCATGATGGCTAGCTCCCCTTCATCCTGTTCGTGAGAATACATGCTGCATTGAACAGCATCTATTGTAGCAAACACACCTATCAATGACAACCGGGAACCAACGCATGTGCATCCTTGCTCTGAGCAAGGAGGCGAGAAGCCAGGCTTGACCCGGTGTCCCCTGTGAAAGGAGATGCATCGGCTAAGCAACAGAGCGCTGAGAGCGTGTTTTGGAACACGCTCTCACGAAGAGGAGACCTCCGCTTCTTCCGGCTTCCCCCAGGAAAAAGCGGTCGGCTCCTCAGCGATGTGGATCATCTCCGTGATCGGTTCGGGCTTGCGGTTGGAAGAAGGCCTGATCTCCTCCTCATGCGCTGCCTCCTAAACCCTGTATTATGTGCCGCACGTCCTCTACCCATGCTTCCTGGCTTTTTGTACGCCAAGCAGAGAAGCTTGATGAGAAACGCCATCAGTCTGTTGAGCAAATTTGTCAAGCGCATCTGGACTTGGAGACCGCCTACCAATTAGGACAAGGCCTCGTCATGATGCTCGCGGAGCGCCGAGGAGCGGATCTGGTCGCTTGGCTGATCCAGGCTGAACAAAGCGGTCCGCCCGAATTCAAAAAAATGGCGAAGGGGATTCGCCTCGATTATGCAGCCGTCAAAACAGTATTTTCTTCCGAGTGGAGCAATGGTCAGGTCGAAGCGCAGGTCAATTGCTTGAAGCTTCAGAAACGGATCGTGTTCGGTAGGGCCAACTTCGACTTACTGCGGCTTCGTGTCCTCTGCCGCGTCTAGAAGGCTATATTCCGTTCTAGTTCACATTCCTCCCCAAAGTCTCACAAGAGATCTCTTTCTTCGCAAACAAGCTGGCTCACTTTTTATGAGAAGAAGCCCCTTTTCACTTATCAACAACAGTGCTTCCAGTAAGAGCACCTCGATCATCACTCCTTCGCAGAAAAAGGCCCGTTTGTGCGAAAATCGCTTCGCTGCGATCTCTGCCAGATCATCCACATGGGCCAGGCTCGCGCGACCATCGAGCTAGCGTACAGGTAAGACGTAAGCAAGAGAGCGGCAAGGTTTGGCGCGAAATGGCACATTCTTTCCCTCCAGGGCTTTCCAATTCTAGAAGAGGAGGTGAAAAAGAAGAGCTTTCCTTGTAGAATACAAAAACCAAGACCTACAAAGGAAAACTCTGCATGGACTATAACATATGGACGCTAACAGCGCGAGCCGAAGAGGATCCTGAGAGAGTTCCAGTGACCTCGCTTTATCAGAGCTTACAAGCACTTTCAGACAAGAGAAGAGGACAAGGGAAGCGCTACGAACTCGCCTTGATTCTCTCGCTCCTTGTGCTCGCCAAGTTGGCAGGGCAAAAGACCCTGAGTGGAGCCACCGAATGGATTCGTCATCGCGGAGGGGTTCTCGCACAGCGCTTCGGGCTGCGTCGGGAGAAGATGCCATGCCAGATGACCTACTGCAATGTGCTCGCAAGAGTAGATGACAAGCACCTCGACGTGCTGCTTTCAGCCTTTTTCACCCGGTGGGAGGCCCAAAGCCGCTGTGGGGAGGAACCAAGTCGCTTACACACCCCATCTGCCCAAGCGGATCATGCTCACATTGCCATTGATGGCAAAACGTTGAGAGGGACCACCCAAGGGGCTCATCCTGTACATCAACTCAGTTGTTATGAGGTGGCAACGGGCACGGTGCTGTGGCATTGCAACGTGGGGGAGAAAGAGAACGAAATCAGCGCCCTCAAACCCTTGTTGACCTCTACCTGCGTGAGTGGACGCATTCTGACACTGGATGCTATGCACACGCAACGGGCATTGTGTGCTCTGGTGCAGCAGTTGGGAGGGGACTACCTCCTCATCGCCAAAGGCAACCAGCCGACGCTGCGAGAGGACATTGCGGATCTGCTGGATGATCCCTTCCCTGATCGGCGGCGCTGGCAGCAGGCAGAGACCTGGAGCAAGGGTCATGGGCGGTTGGAACATCGCCAACTCCTCTGTAGTCCAGATCTCAATGAGTGGTTTGGCAGAGATTGGGTCGGTATTGAACAGGTTTTTCGCCTCCAACGAACGACACGCCTTCTCAAGTCAGGCAAGATGCGCCACGAGGTGGTGTACGGGATCAGCAGTCTCTCGTTACGTCAGGCTCCTCCTGCACGAATACTTGAGCTTATCAGGGCGCATTGGGCCATTGAAAATCGCCTCCATTATCGACGAGATGTCTCCCTAGGCGAAGATAGCTGCCAGACGCGCACTGGCTCAGTTCCCAGCCTGCTTGCTCAGCTCAATAGTACGGCATTAAGCCTTATGGATCACCTTGGGGTTCGCAATGTCGCTCGCCAGATGCGCTTCTTGGATGCTCATCTGGACCAGGCTCTCAATCTTCTTCTCACTGGGCAATGTTCCGTTTATTAGAATTGGAAAGCCCTGTCTTTCCCTCCATCTCTCTTGAATTGGCGGCACCAAGATGCTATGCTGCAAGAGAAGTTCACGTCCTTGTTCATCCTCTCTATGATGGGAGTTCGAACGTATGCGCCGGGTTGCTCATGTGTGACCCTCGCGTACCGGTCGCTTCGGCGTTTGTGGCTCGCTATCGCGCTGAGACTATGACGCCAGGAGTGTGAAGGACATAACAACACATGCTCACTGTGTGCTTGACGGACTTCGGTACAACCTGCGACTACAAACCCGTAGTAGCAGCCCTTGCCCGATCCTTGGAGAACTCGCATGCGTGCAAAGAAAGCTCTCGACGTGAGCTTCGTCGTGGGCATCTTCGTGGTCTGCGTCAACGGCAAGATCAAGACGACACTCAGCTACTCTCAGCACTATGTCACCGCCGATGGGAGGCCTCCCGCCATCTGCGGTGACATCGAGAGGATCTCGAAGCAGAGCGAAGGCAGTTCGTTCGACGACCTCAAGGCCTCACTCAAGAGGAAGCTGGGGTCGTGCCCCCGGGAGGGCGTGACCGTGGAGATGTTCAAGGACATCGACATACACCCGGACAAGATCAGGGCCAGTGCCCCCCGTTGGATGCCCTCGGGCGTCCACGAGTGGGTGAAGGACTGCGCCTCGCCGGAGGTTTTGGGGCTTCCCGACCCCGCGTTCAAGGTCATCGTCATCAAGATGTCCGAGGACTGAGTCTCCAACGTAACATCAGGCACACGGATGCGCCGCTCGTCCCTCCTTGCTGGGCGAGCGGCGCGTCGCTTTCGCTCAAAAGTGGCTAGGCCTGCGCGACCGCCTCGCCGCTCTGCCAGAGGCTGCGCATCTCCTCATTGGTCGCAAGGAGTTCGACGAGCGTGCCTTGAGCGTCGATCTTGCCATCCTTGAGGACGATGATATGGTCGGCGCGGGAGAGATCGATAGCCATAATGTGCGCTCCGTGACGCAGGGAAGCCTGCTCCAGCATATCGGGAGAGTTACACAGGAAACCTACTTGTTCAACGCGACAATTCGCGAGAAAGAAGCCTACGGACATTCCGGCGCTGCTGATGAAGAGGTGATTGCCGCTGCGCAGGCTGCACAGATCCACGAACGCATTCTGCAACTGCCTCGCAACTACGTGCTCTCAGGTGGAGAGAAGCAGCGCGTCGCCATCGCTCGTGTCTTACTCAAAAATCCACGCATCTTGATTCTCGGCGAGGCGACTAGCGCCCTCGATACACACTCCGAGCGCCTCATTCAAGCAGCACTCGCTGAACTCCAGACGGGGCGCACGACGCTGGCGATTGCGCACCGCCTCTCGACGATTCTCACTGCCGACCAGATCCTGGTCATGAACGCTGGACGCATCGTCGAGCGTGGAGCGCACGCCCAACTCCTCCAGCAAGGTGGGCTCTATGCCCAATTCTACCTATGAGCAAGTGTCATTGCGCTCAACGCTACCACATCTCTTCTGCCAAACCGAGCAATACGATGCCTCCCCTAACACAAGGAGCCCGCCGCGAAAGGAGGCAAAAACACCGCTTCTCAAAGCCTCCTTCTCCTCACTGAGAAAGCGTTTCCGCATCTTCTGGCTTCCCCCAAGGGAACGCCGTTGACTCTTCAGCAATATGGATCATCTCCGTGATCGGTTCGGGCTTTCGGTTGAAGGAGGGCTTGATCTCCAAACGCGCATGATGGGCCTTGATCTCCTCCTCATGCGTTTCGAGAGAGGCATTGATGGCTTCTTTACGCCCACCAACCAGCTTCTGGATCGCCAGCGTGGTCATAGACCAGCGCTCCAACGGACGGCGCGTCTCATTCCACTGCATCAGCGTATGCACGGCTCGACGATACCGTTCATTGCCTGCTTCAGGAGCCTTCATCCCTGCCAGTTTGGACGTAGGCATGGCGCCGTAGCGTTCGCTATCGTGTCGCCTCGCCTGGCTGCGCAGGTGGCGCGCCTCTCGCTCCCCCGCTGCGAGAAGATAGGCCAACAGATCCGATGTTCCCATCTGGGCCATCCCTTCCCGTAGCAGGGCAGCCGTCTCTGCTGGCACAGTGAGGTGCTCCAAGGAGAGCGAGACCTTCCCCTCCTGGCGCACCCACTGCCTTGTGCAGTTCCTTTGACGACCTGCGCAACCGAAAATGCTCATCGATACTCAATGGACGCGTCGCGACAAAAACAGTCGTTGGCCCTCGCCTTCTTCCAGCCACAACACCTGAGCCAGGGCGAGCGTTTGTTGCACAACCTGACATTGACAAAGACAGTCAGCAGCACCGAATAGGTATCGCTCGCCCACAACTTCAGGTCACATCAGATAACCACAAACTGGAGACCATATGACCATCAATGAATACTTTGCTCCTGATATATAGCAACACCTTCAGCGTGCGGAAGATCTGGGTTCTCACGGCCTCCTCGCTTTTCCCAAGCTGACCAGCCATATCTATGTATCTCATCTCATAGACAAAACGCCATCTCAGCAGCCGTTGCTGCAAAGGAGGTAATGCACGTACGGCCTCATCAAGGTACATAGCTGCTTCATGCCGCAAGGCCGTCTGCTCGGGACGATATCTCTCGTTCTCATAGAGCTCGTCACATATCTCCTCCAGAGGAACACACTCCAATGTGCGGTAGACATCAATCACTTTGTTCCTGGCAACACGCCACATCCAACGTTGTTGTGCCTCTTCTGACCAGAACTGCATACATGAGTTCTCCAAGATGGTTGTAAAGATTTCTCCCTGCACATCCTCTGCCTCTTCACAAGAGGCGAGACGCTTCCAGTGCTCCTTCGTCAGTTTTGACTGACCTGTAACGGCGGGAAGCGACCTTTCATCAGCAAATGTGCTCATCAGTGGTCCTCTCGCTCTCGGTTGGCCTGGCGCGATGGTGTGCTAGCGCTTGACATATCCTGACGACCGTTGCTGCCACCGTCTGTTGCTGTGGTTCCGAGAGGCCGATCCAGACCTGTGCGTTTTGAATGGGGGGAACGTCCAGGACAAGCTTCGTCTGCTGATTCCCTCGTGGAGACATGTGGTGGTTGTGATCGCGATTCATGTTGGGTCTCCCTTCCATCTTCCTCTCCCACTTCCCTTTCTGGTGTTGGTTGTGGGCATATGTGAGAGTACACGTGGATGAGGGATGTCATTGTGGCTACATTAAGAGGAAATGGAGCAGTTACCAGAGGATTTGGTGAGTGATCTGTGGCAGCAACGGGAATGTTGCGTTCACGTCGAGCCGACAATACCACATCACCCTCTGCCTACTGCCGGGATTGCTGATCTTTCCGCTCCTCTTGGAGACATACAAGAGGACTCTGGAGATCAACACATGTCGGGTCTCTAAAAGCGACGTGGGGGAGCCGCCCTTGAGGCGGCTCCCCCACTCACCTCACCGCGGGTGCTTCGTGCTGGTGACGATCAGCGTGCAGTTCCGGGCGCGCAGCGCCTCGGGCAGTTTTCCGGCGATTCGCTCACCGCCGCGGCTCTTCCAGAGGAAGAACGCGCTGCCGCGCTCCCGGTTGCCCACGACGAGGTAGTCCCTGTCGTGGATTGTCCACCACTCGGCACCTTGGCCGCTGGTGCGCGTGCTGGACGTGTCGGCGAGATTCTGGGCGAGCCGGTCTGCGTCCTTCTCGATGTTGCCCTCCTTCGGGTGGGGCATGGTGGTGACGACCAGCGTGCAGCCCCGGGCGCGCAGCGCCTCGGGCAGACGCTCGGAGACCTGCTTTCCGTGCGCGTCCTTCCAGAGGAAGAGCACGCTGCCGCACGTCCGGTTGATCACGATAGAACTCCCCCGGTCTGTGATGCTTGCCCACTCAGAGCACTGGCCAGTCGTGCATCGATCGAAGGTGCTGGCGAGAATCTCAGCTAGCAGGTTCGTGGTGTCCTCGATTTTGCCCATTGTGTTGTGGATCCTTCGTTCCGGTTTCAGGAAACCGATTAGTTCCCCGGAGGAGGACACGAAGTGCGCAATGTGTCCAGAGCCTCAAAACCCACTCGTGTCCAGGAGGTTCGAGTAGCAATTGAAGATCTGGCCAACGCAACAGGCATGGTCCAAGTTATGATCCCGCGTGTGATAGTTCTGAGGCGTATAGCCCTCCCTTCATCGGCTTGCTCCGCGCGAAACGCAGCAGGAGGCTGCGATGAAGCCTTCTCAGGTGAACCACTCCTCTTAGTCAGAAGGTGTGCATGAATAAAAATAATTATAAAGCGTTCCTTCAAGAAAAGCAAGGGATTACATGCTCTTTCCAGGGCCTTCCTACACAGGTCGTTTGCCATTGCAGAGGTGATGTGGCTGGTCTGGTGACACTGGTTGCCAATCTATTTGGGTTGGCGGCCTAAACTGATCAAAGTGAGCCACTCTTTATACCCAGTTTTTTCCCTTTATCATTCTTGCAACACAACCGTTTTGTATAGGGCTAAGCGCTACTGAGAAGCCTTGGAAACGTTGGCTCGGCATCAGCGATTCCTGTTTCCATGGATACGATCAGGCTCACCCACTGCCCCGCTTGCACAGAGCCTCTCAGTACGCTACGCTTGAGGGTGCCAAAGCGTGAAGAACCTGAAAAACAGTTCAAGCTCATGGCATGGAGAGGTGACAGCGATACTCAAAAGCTCCACTATCCGCCTTTTTTACACCCCTAACCTGTATTTACTCCAAAGAAAGAAGGAGAAGCCAGCATGATCTCTGCGGCATTTCCATACCAAAAGCAGCGGCGGTGGGTCCAGGGCCTAGAGATGGCGTACGTGGAGGTGGGAGAGGGCGACCCCATCGTGCTGCTGCACGGCAATCCTACCTCCTCGTACCTCTGGCGCAACGTATTGCCGCACCTGCAGCCACGAGGCCGCTGCATCGCCCCCGATCTGATCGGCATGGGCGACTCCAACAAGCTGCCTGACAGCGGCCCCGGCTCGTATCGCTTCGTCGAGCACCGCCGCTACCTCGACGCTTTGCTCGAGGCCCTGAACGTGCGCGAGCAGGTTACCCTCGTCGTCCATGACTGGGGCTCAGCCCTCGGCTTCGACTGGGCTAATCGGCACCGCGAGGCTGTGAAAGGAATCGCGTTTATGGAGGCAATCGTGGCGCCGCAGGGCCGGGACCACTGGGACAAGATGGGAATGCGTCAAGCCTTGGAGGCGCTGCGTTCGGAGGCTGGCGAGGATATGGTCCTGCGAGACAACTTCTTCGTCGAGCAGATTCTGCCGAAGGCCGTCCTGCGCACCCTCTCCGACGAGGAGATGGCGCAATACCGACGGCCGTTCGCCGAACCTGGCGAGGGGCGACGGCCGACGCTGACGTGGCCCCGGGAAATCCCCATCGAAGGCGAGCCCGCCGATGTGACTGCGATCGCAACTGATTACGCAGACTGGCTGGGGACGAGCACTGTGCCCAAGCTGTTTCTGAAGGCAGAGCCAGGTGCGATCCTCGCCAACGACACACTGGTTAACCTCGTCCACGGATGGACCGCGCTCACCGAGAACAAGGTGTCGGGGATTCATTTCGTCCAGGAAGATTCGCCGGACGAAATCGGGCGGGCTATCGCCGGTTGGATGGGGGCGTTGGGCTGATGGGGGCCGTGCAGGACCACGATGGCCTGACCTCATCCAGACGGCTCGGCGATAACGCTCATTGCCTGCTTCAGGAGCCTTCATCCCCGCCAGTTTGGACGTAGGCATGGCGGCAGAGCATTCACTATCATGTCGCCTCGCCTGGCTACGTAGGTGGCGCGCCTCTCGCTCCCCTGCCGCGATGAGATAGGACAAGAGATCCGATGTTCCCGTCTGGGTCATCCCTTCCCGTAAGAGGGCAGCCGTCTCCGCTGGAAGATTCAGGTGCTCCAAGGAGAGCGAAACCTTCCCATCCTGGCGCACCACACTCCCCTGCGCTTGATCTCCCAGGCGCTCCTGCTGTTCATAGGCCGCAAAAGCTCGACGCAAGAGCTCATCGTCCTTCACCTCACGCTTGGCTTGGCGAGCGATCTCTTTCCGCAGATCATCACCCCAGGCTCGCGTCTGGATCGTCGGTTTGAAGGTCGAGTACCCCGTCTTGTTCTCTTTGGCCGCCTTCTTTCGCCCTTTCTTGAGCATGGGTAGGAACCGAATCTGTTCTGGATGTGCCTTCTCCACCCACGCTTCGTACTCCTTGCGGAACAGATCGAGCACGCTCATACCGGGCTGCCCTAAGCGCACACCCTGGCGTCCATCAATGTTGCCGTCCTTATCCGCTATCTTATCATCCGCATAGTTAGCATGGCTGGCAGAGTTGAGCCGGATCTTCTCCACCTCTTCGGGTCGCCTTACACGGTGGGTTGGCCGATGAGTTCGAGCGAGACCGTCCACAGTTTCTGTGCGATGTCCGGGTCAATCGCCCACTGCTTAACGCCGTCACTGTTTTTGAACAAGTCGGCGTCGTTGGGCACCGTGTGGGCCTCTTGGCCGTCAGTAAGATAGTGTCCGCCGGTGTGGGCGAATTCGGGGGCAACTGCCGCGACGAGGGTAGTTGCGGCCCCTTGCTCGATAGTCTTGTAGACGAAGACTCCCGCGGCCTCAGCGGTGGCCAAGTAATCTTTTTGTTTCTGTGTGAAGTCTCTTTGCAATCCGGTGGCGATACCACCGGGGTTGGCAGTGTTGGTGACAATGCCATCGGCTGCCCAGCGGCGCGCGGCTTCGACCGCGAATAACGAGTTGGCGGTCTTGGACTGTGCGTAGGCCGCCTGCGGGTCGTACTCGCGTCGTTCAAAATGGATGTCGTCGAACACGACTGGTGATCTCATATGTGCTGTGGAACAGACCGAGACGATGCGTGCCTCGCCCCGTTCGCGAGCACCAACGGCGAGGGCATCATGCAATCCAAGGCTCAGAGTGAAGTGACCAAGGTAATTGGTGGCGAACTGCAATTCCCAGCCTTCTGCAGTCCGAGACAACGTGCTCGGAATGGCCCCTGCATTGTTGATCAGCAGATGCAGCGGTCCCTTCCAGCTCTGGACAAAGTTGGCTACTGAGGCTTGATTGGCGAGATCTAGAGCGGTGACGCGCACACTCTCATTCCTGGTTGACTTCGCAATGTTCTCAGCGGCCTTCGCGCCAGCATCGGTATTGCGGACTGCGAGGGTGACTTCCGCGCCAGCACTAGCAAGTGCACGAGCGGTCTCAATGCCGATGCCAGACGAGGCTCCGGTGACAATGGCACGGACACTAGAGAGGTCGAGACCAGCTACGACGTCCGCAGCGGTGCTTGTAGCGTTGAATCGGGTTGTGATGAGTGAATTGGGTGCTGTCATGAAAACCTCTTGAATGAAACATGAGTGTTTGTGATTGTACCGGAAGTGTGGAGAACCATGATTGATAACAGACACGTCCCATTTGCCTTGGCACAATCTAATAGTCAGGCAACGTTTGGCAATCATTTGTTTTATAAATGATTGTTTAGGCACTCATTTAAGAAGAAAATTTTTAGGACCCTGTCACCGCATTCCAGAAGGCGATAAAGCCAGCATCCCAAAAACGATCTGCCTCTGAAGGATGGAGTGCAATGAATTCAATCGTCATATTCATGAGAGAGAGGAGTAAGGCTGTGCCAAATGCATAGGGCTGATCCTTGAGAGCACCATAGGCAAACATCTCTTGAACCATTGCATGAAGAGCTTCGTATCCTTCCATACTCAGGCGTTTGGTCTGTTCCCGGATGGAATCCGAAACGCTCAATTGGGTGATGACTTTGTATTTATCAGAATGGGCAATGCCGAATCTCACATACATGTCCCAAATGTAACGAGCACGGACCTCTAAGCTTGCATGGGTGGGATAGGTGTCGAGCATGTTTGCTCGCACTTCGACCTTCAATTCCAAATACAATTCATTGAGCAGTGTCTCCTTGGTCTCAAAGTAGGTGAAGAGTGATCCTTCTGAGATTCCAGCTACCTTGGCGATTTTGGACGTAGGGACACTCAAACCTTGCTCGGCGATCAGCTGAACTGCTGCCGCAAGGAGAGCGTCGCGTTTCTCTGGACTTTTGGGTCTGGCCATACACGCTCACCAATCGAATAATGACTGAGTACATACGCATTATAGCAAAAAGGAAAGTTTTTTGCTAGGCTGAGCGAATACAGTGGTGCCAACCTAGTTGTAAAAATGCTACGGAACTTCCGAACTGATCAGTTTATGCCCGCTATGTCCGCTACTTTACACCAGATGTATGAGGATCGAACCTCATACATCTGGTGATGGATGCGTCAGAACTGAAAACAAGACCAGAATGTAAGATATTGTCAACTTAGCGAAAAACAGAAGAGCTTTTTGGGGAAGAAGGGAGAAAGGCAGGAAAAAAGCGGAAGATTGGAGAGAATGGCTCGCTATTAGGCGGCAGTTTGCCCGCTGGTCGCTTCGTTCCAGACGAGGAAGCGATCCTACATGAGCACACGATAATCCTCTGCAGTGAGACGGTATTGCTTGGGTCGAAAGTGATCCAAAATCGGTCCAAAAGCGGAGAGAAACCGTTGGGTCTGGACTGCTTGATTTGAAGCATCGCATAGTTCGCTCTCGTTGCCTGGTCGGCTGATGCGAGCGTTCCGCTCGGTTGTTTAAACCCTGGTGTTGTCGATGTTCCACACTCGCCATGATCTCCCTCTTTGCGGCGGCGTAACTGGCCAGTTTGTCGGTAATGATCACACGTGGCACATATTGAAGACTAGGTCCCCCGCCTCGTCGATCTGGTCCAGCGTGCGCAGGATCGGTTCCGCACGTTCCTCTCGCCCCCACAGGCACCACTGCACCGCTTTGCGCAGGCAGAGACGCGTGCCTCCCAGGTCCTGGAGCAGCGCTTCAGCCATCGGAAACATCTTCAGCATCTCCAATGGCTCTTCGCGCTCTGGCGACACCGCCGGCTTCGCGGCAAGATACGCGCGCTCGAGGCGTCGCTCACGCTGACGATGCACCTCCTCGACGATCTTGAACACTCCCCCGATGAGCAGGCCTTTCTCGCCGCGCTCACGGACACGACAGACCCATACACCCCAGAGCGCCTCCAGGGCCTCGACGCCCCCCTGACCGCGCTCCTGGAATCAACAGAAGACGCAAAGCGTGCCCTGCTCACTTTGAAGCGCAGTTACCTGAACTCCATGCACACTTGAGCAATGTCGCGGGCTGGTGTGAGGTCTTCTGTGTCCCCACACGACGCGTCACGCCCGAACTCCATGCCTTCCTCAAAATCCTGGCTCGCCAGCGTGAACGGGGGCAGCCCATCCCTGATGCCCTCCCCTACGCCCTCCCTGCCGAGGTCGTCTCCCTGCTTCTGCAGGGGACCTCACCTACCAAACTCCTCAACTGAGGGAATTTTCTACCTGATCTTTCCCCGATTTGGTAGAGTCCACAAAGCTGAGATATACTCTAGCAAATCAGGAAAGGGATCATCAATGGCAAAGGTTCAAAAAACCTATACAAAAGAGTTTAAGGAAGAAGCAGTGCGGTTGGCCCAAACAAGTGGAAAATCAATTACACAAGTAGCCCGTGAGCTGGGTATTTCCGACACCTCCATTCATCAGTGGCGCAAAGAATTGGCACAGCACGGAAAAGATGCATTTCCGGGTAGTGGACATCAAACTGCTCTTGAAGAAGAAAATCGCCGTCTCAAACGCGAACTCGAAAGGGTACAACAGGAGCGTGACATACTAAAAAAAGCGGTGAGCATCTTTTCGCGGGAAAGCAAATGATCTATTATTTCATAGAAGAAAACAAGCAAGAGTTCCCCATTGTGGTCATGTGCCGAGTCCTCGATATCTCGGAAAGTGGCTATTACGCCTGGCGCAAGCGCCCAACCTGCCAGCGTAGGCGAGAAGATGCTCGGCTCACCAATCACATTCGGCAGGTCTTTACCTCTCATCAAGGCAGATATGGGAGTCCACGCATTCATGTGGAGCTCAAAGATCGGGGAGTCCAGTGCTCCCGCAAACGAGTCGCTCGCCTCATGCATGAGGCAGAACTTCAGGCCAAACGCAAACGGCGGCGCGTGGTGACGACCAGGAGAGATGCAACGCATCCGGTAGCTCCCAATCTCTTAGAGCGTGATTTTACAGCAACGGCACCCAATACCAAATGGGTCACAGATATCACATATATTCCCACAATACAAGGATGGCTCTACTTGGCAGTCATGTTGGACTTGTATTCACGAGCCGTTGTGGGATGGTCGATGTCAGCTGAATGCTCCGAAAAGTTAGTGGAAAATGCTTTGAAGATGGCTCTTGCCCGCCGTCGTCCCAAAGCAGGACTGTTGCATCACAGTGATCGAGGCAGCCAATACACAAGTCTGGCCTATCGAAGCCAGCTTACTCAGGCTGGGATGATCATGAGTATGTCGCGCAAAGGCAATTGTTGGGATAACGCTGCTATGGAGTCTTTTTTTGGCACACTCAAGGAGGAATGTGTCGGTGACTCGGTGTATCAGTCTCACGCAGAGGCCAAGCAAGCTCTCTTCACGTACCTGGAAATCTATTACAATCGTCTTCGACGCCATTCAACGCTTGGATACATGAGTCCGTTTATCTATGAAAAATTCGGAGAGCAGCAAGCGAAACGTAACGTTTGACGTATTCTATTTTATCATATTATAATAGAAACGTTAACGTTATGTAACGTAGAAACATCTCCCATCTTTCTCCGCTCCAATCGGTGGAGGCTCTACAAAAACGGGTCAAGGTCAAAAGGAAATGAGAAGCCAGCCAGGATAGGCAGAAGAGAAGGAGAAAAATCATGTCTCTACAGCCAGAACCTCTCCCCCAAGTTCCCGAAGAAACCGCTCGTGTCGCCAGACTTCTCTTCCCCAAAGGGAATCGATATATGTGGTTGCGCGACGAATTAAGTGGCATCTATCACGATGAGCAATTTCTTTCCCTCTATCCTAAGGGAGGACAATTGGCGGAACAACCGTGGAGACTTGCATTGATGAGCATTGTGCAATATATGGAGAATTACACAGACCGCCAAGCTGCTGAAGCTATGCAGGCCCGCATTGATCTGAAGTATGCTTTGAGCCTGGAATTGACCGATCCTGGGTTCAATTTCTCCTTGCTTTCCGAGTTTCGCAGTCGCTTGCTCAAGGGAAATCTGGAGGAACTCTTGCTGACTACCTTGTTGGAACGATGCCGAGAGCGCGGCTGGCTTCAGGAACGGGGCAAACAGCGCACCGACTCAACGCATATTGAAGCCGCCATCCGTACCATGAATCGACTGGAATGTGTGGGAGAGACCGTGCATGCCGCCCTCAATAGCCTGGCTGTCGTCGTGCCTGAGTGGTTGCGTGCACATGCGCCGCAAGACTGGTACGATCGGTATGGCAGACGGATGGAAGAGTTTCGTCTGCCCAAAGAAACAACGCAGCGGCAAGCCCTGACGGAGCAGATTGGACGAGATGGATGGGAGATCTTGGCGTGGATACAAGAGGCAGCATCTCCCTCCTGGTTGCGAGATATTCCCGCAGTGGAAATACTTCGACGGGTTTGGATCCAGCAATTTTGGATCCAGGAGGGTGAACTACACTGGCGTTCTGATGACAACATTCCTCCCGCCTCCGGTTTGATTTCTTCTCCCTATGACCCCCAGGCGCATTTGAGTATCAAGCAGGCTACAGTGTGGACGGGATACAAAGTGCACCTGACGGAGACGTGTGACGAAGACAAACCGCATCTGATCACGCATGTGGAAACCACCCCTGCTCCCAAACAAGATATGGAAATGACCGATGACATTCATCAGGGACTCGCCCGCAAGCACTTGCTGCCACGAGAACACTTCATGGATACGGGCTATGTCGATGGAGAGCATCTGGTCAACAGCCAGAACCGCTATGGAGTGGAATTAATCGGCCCCGTGACCGTTCCTGGCAATTGGCAGAGCAAATCCGGCCAAGGCTATGATACCAGCCACTTTCACATTGATTGGGAGAACAAGATTGCCGTCTGCCCGCAGGGCCATGTAAGTCACAAATGGACCGAACGAGCGGGATGGCGAGGGCTTGATATGGTTCGGATCCAATTCGGGAAGCAAGATTGTCTTGCTTGCCCGGCCCGTTCCCAATGTACCCGTGCCGTTTCCAATCCACGGCAACTGCAAATTCGTGCGCAAGCGCAGTATGAAGCCATTCAATCGGCTCGAGAACGGCAAACAACGAAAGCCTTCAAAGAGCGATATGCCAAACGCGCTGGAATCGAGGGGACGATTTCACAGGGCGTACGAGCATTCGACCTTCGCGCCTGCCGCTACCTGGGTATGGCGAAAACGCATCTTCAGCATCTTTTGATTGCTACGGCTATGAACGTTGTGCGCCTCTTTCAATGGCATATGGAAGAAACACCTTTTCAATCTCGCACTTCTCGCTTTGCTGCTCTTGCTGCTTAGACCATTCGCCAACAGAGTCAAAAAATGAACTACACCCCACACAACAGCGCTCGCTTGACTTTCGTCTCAAAACCAGGTATACTTGATATGTTGTTTGCAACAGGCCACAGATGGTGGCCTTTCTTTTTGCCTTTCACCAAACAATTGCCAGAAGGGGCACATCTCTCTCATCCTCCTTACATGCTTGCTCACTCCCTCCTCCCCTTTACATACAACCCTGGCGAGCCTCTCACATTCGCGACACACTCATGAATATGCTACCACCCTCACCCTTCTGGGTGGTGAATCCTACCTGCTCTGTTACCCCTTCGTCGTTGGTCTCCTCTGTCTCACTGTCTCCAACGCTCGCTGCTCCAGGGCGCAGGTCGCTTGACGAGCCACGCAGATACAAAGAGAAGTCTTTCTATAGATGGCGAGCAGAGCACGAAAAAGCGCGGGGCCGAAAAGCCCGCCTCCGTAGAGGTGGCTTCCCGGCCCTTGCGCTGAGTGCACTCGCACTGACTCAGGTGATGTCATCCCTGCTTGATGGCCACAGAGACCAGCACCTCGTGTGATCCGGTCAGACCCTGCTCGATGAACTGCTTGCGTAGAGCCTCGGCCTGCCTCCGGGCCTCCCCGACGAGGCCGTTTGCTTCGGTGGTTTCGACCTTGGCGGGCGTCTTAACGGTGATGTTGAAGGTGACGTTCTGCTCTGCCCCCGTGAACGATGTCTCGTTGATCTTGACGCGGACGGCGACGCGTGCGTTGTTCACCCTCATCTTTTCCTGACTGCCCGCTCCACGGTTGGCCTGAAACAGGTCAAAGGCGGACTCCTGGGCGGCGGCCTCAGCGGCCTCATTGAACGCATCCTTGTATCCCATGTTCAGGTGACGCGTGTCGCTGCCCAGGAAGGGCATTCCAGACATGGCGGTTCCTCTCCGCTCCACCGTAAGGGAGGAGCAAGACGAGATCTTATAGAACAGGAAACCGAGACGGAGGTGCGTGTCCGGTCTCCGGAAAGCAACTCACAGTATGAGTCGCTATCGAGTGATCGGTGTACCTTCGATCCTGCAAGCACTCTCTCACTCATGCAAACTGCCACGCCCCCAGGAGCTCAGCCAGTGCAGCGAGCGAGCGCGCGAAGGGCTAGCTACAGACAATTGGAGGATGCAGGTGCATCAGCGAATGCTATTAGAAGTGAGTATAACAGGCATGAAGGGAAAAGCCAAGAGGAAGAGGGGGAAGAATTGAAAGAAATAGCGCCTGGAATGAGGGCAGAAAAGCGTGGGCCAGGAGGCCGCCTCCGTAGAGGCGACCTCCTGGCCTTGTGCTGAGAGTGCTTCCGCCGGTCTGGCGGGGTTTCGCGTCAGCTCACGACGGGGGCCACGACGAGCCGGGTCCACTGCCACCCGCTGGCGCCGTTCGTGATCGCTTCCTGGCGCAGCTCCTTGACCAGCGTCGCGATCGAGACGCCGCGCTCGGGCATGAACGCGTTCTTGACCGCGGTGTAGTCGCTCACCGAGACCTCCTGGAACGTCGCGGGGCGCTCGTACTTCTTGTTGCCACGCAGGAAGAGCGTAACCGTGACCTCCACGGTCCGCACCGGCGGCTGACCGTTGCCGCTCCAGGGGTACGCCCTGCTGATTTCGTACGCGGCCTCATGCACGGCGGTGTCGACGGACTCGTCGAGCGAGTCCTCGTTGTCGAGGTTGACCGTCGGGCTGTGGTCACCGGGACGGATGGTGCGTTCGGGCATGGTGTTTCCTCTCCGCTCCCCATAAGGAGCTGGCAGGGATCTTGCAAGGATCTTGCGGGATAGGAAAACCAGGACAGATGGTGCGTGTCCGGTCTCCTGATGGGTACTCACAGCGTAAGCCACCATCGAGGGGAACGGCATAGACCTTCGATCCTGCCTGTACAACGTGCAAGCGCTCTCTATTCTCATGCAAACTGCCTCATCCACAGGAGCTCAGCTAGTGCAGCGAACGAGCGCGCGAAGAGGTGAGCTACAAACTTGTGGAAAGATGCAGGTATATGAGTGTTGTTAAATCGGGAATAAGTATAACAGGTGGAAGGAACGAAACCAAGGAGGATAGAGGGAAGGTTTGGAAATTGGGTCTCTCCTACGTGCCCGGCGAGGGAAAGAGAAGGAGAAGAAAGCGCGGGGCCGAGAAGCTCGCCTCCGTAGAGGCGGCCTCCCCGGCCCTTGTGCTGAGAGCGCTGTTGTCGTTCGTTGCTCAGTTCTTCGTCGTCAGTTCGACGATGACGCGCACGGGCTGCTCACCCGGCACCTCCACCGGCTTGTCCTGCACCTTCGACTTCGCGAGGTCCGCCGCCTGCTGGCCCAGGATCATCTTGCGCATGGCCTCGGCGTGCCCCCGCGCCTTCGTGAGGAGGTCGTTGGCAACCGCGTTCCCAGGGTTGAGGGGTTCGCTGTAGGTGATCCTCGCCTGGACGCGCTCCGGCTGCGACGTCCTGCGACTCACCTTCAGCGAGCCGCTGCCCATCGACAGCCTGACGACAAAGGTGCCGTTGAACTGCTTCTGGGTCGCGCGGGCCGAGGGCATGATGCGCTTGGGGACATTGGGCTGCTCGTCGTCACTGGCGACCTCGATGAGGGCCGCATCCATGGCCCGCTTCACGAGGTCGTCGAGGGCGCTGGCGAGCTTGACGGACGCCTCGTCCGTCTTCGCCTCACCCGTATAGGTCTTCGGCTCGGACATCATGTTTCCTCTCCGCACCTTCCCTTATGAGAAAGGCGCTGCTGAGATCTTACTGGGATCTTGCGGGTTTGGAAACCAGGACGGATGGTGCGTGTCCGGCCTCCTGAAGGCAACTCACAGCGTAAGTTACCATCGAGGGGAACGGTATTCAACCTTCGATCCTGTCAGCATGACGTACAAAGTGCTCTCACACTCATGCAAGCAGCCTCATCCACAGGAGCTTGACCAGTGCAGCGAACGAGCGCGCGAAAGGCCAGGCTACAAACCAGCGGGAGGATGCAGAGACATCAGTGGATACTATTAGGAGTAAGTATAGCAGATGTGGAGACATAGGCCAAGGGGAAGATAGGGAAGAGGGGTACGTTATGTTTTTACAAAAGAGTCTCACCTCTGCGAAAATGCGTTCATTCTCAAGAGGGGAAGGAACACAGATGTCAGTAGGAGCAAAGAAGCGTTATCTTGCTTCCATAACGATGGTCTCACCCTGCTCGTTACTTCTCCCTTGAGCAAGCCGCTCAGAGGGTTCGCCAGCAGTATCTTCTCAGGTCTGAGAGAACCTCATCGGGAGTAGGATGCTCAGGGTACAGCTAGAATTTTTGCTTTGAGCTTGTCCTGGGCAATGGCAAGAGGTTTGATGAGAAAGAACCACGCATGATCGGAAAGAAGGAGAACTTTTTGTGTCGGAAGGTCTGTTCGCACATAGCGTCCCTTGGCTTCAGAGGAAAAGTGGGACGAGCCCAGGATGACCCCGGAACTTTAGTGAGGAGAACGCACACAGAGCGGGGGTGAGCCGGTCGGGCCGTTCAGCACGTATGCTGACGGCCCAACCGACCCTCCCACACGAAGGCAAGAGAACACCTTCTGAGTTTGACGTCCCTCTCGGATCAGGTCAGGAGGCGCGTCACCCCCAACCCAGCCGCCTGCGCTCTGCCGTGAGAAGCCTCTTCTCCAGATCGGAGCGCGCCTGGGGCGGGAGGGCTGCGTGGAGCGCGAGTTTCTGCGCGTCCGTGAGATAGTCCCACAGCTTGCGCTGCTCCTTCGAGAGAGCGTTCCTCATGGACCCTTCGCTGGCGAGGGCGTACCACAGCCTGCGCTGCTCGTCGTCCGGGAAGAGCGCCCACAGCTGCTTGAACTCCGGCTCCAGGGTTGCGTACCACAACAGGGCACACATCCTCTGGTCCATATTTGCCGCGAAGAGCTCGTGCCTCTGCTCGGCCGTGAGGCTGGCCCACAGGTCGCGCTGCTCGTTCGAGAGGGAGCGCTGAGAGCGGTCTCCACCGAGATCGCTCCACCAGAAGGGCCGCTCGTCCGGCTCCAGAGAAGTCCACAGCGTGAGACGCTCGTCTTTGCTGAGGGCCTTCCAGAGCTCGCTCCTCTCTCGGACTGGGGTCACCTCCCAGAGCCAGCGCTGGTTCTCCTGCGGAAGCATTTTCATCAGAGCACCTCGCTCGGCTTGTGAGAAGCCGCGCAGGAGGTCGCACCGCTCCTCTACGGAGAGAAGTAGCCATATGCGGCGCTTCTCATCCTTCGGGAGCCTCCTCCACTCGCTGGAATTCATTCCGATCTCCAATCGGAGCCGTTTCGGGTAGGTGCTTGCGCTTGTGCGTTGTCTCCTCATCTCGCGAGAAACGCAGCGGTGGGGCAACAGTGGCTAACCCTCGCGCGAAGTTCGCATGATGCCTGTCTGTGGAGCATCACTTGGGATGATCTCCAGGCCGGGTTACCAGGGACTTCTCCTTTACGAGAGTAGGTGGAACCGGCCCGCTCTCGGCGGCAGGGTGAGACGAAACCGAGAACTGCTTGCGTTGCTCTTAGTATATCCAATTTTCCCTCCTCTAAACAGTGGTATTCTTCCCTCTATAGCCCCGATTGCGTGTGAGAAACGGTAAATCCTACCTAAGGCAATGGATATCCATGCGCAAAAACCTTAGCGCACCCATTGCTCACGGGTACGCCACAACTTTTTGCACACAGACACCCATCTTAAAGCGTTGCTTGAAAAAGAGAGACACATGTAGGATATCGAAAAGGTGAGGAGGGAAGAAGAGAGCAGGCTTATGTCAGCCTGCTCTCGGAGCCTTCTTGGACACGCTCTAATGAAGCCGCCGTAGTTTTGTGTATAAGAGGATCGTAATCATAAAGACGTGCTATGCTGGGTTGGTTGCTCGCTCAAGTTGAATAAGATAGTGAAGAGCTTCTTCGCGGGAATGTCCACACATCTCCTGAGAGGCGCGAAGAAGACGGCAAACCGGCGGGCGGTCAGGGTGACCAAAAAGCTTGCAACGGTTATCGTCTGTAAGCTGGATACAACGCACCCCAGCTGGCTTTCCATCTGGCATACCAGGAATTGGTGAACTGATTGATGGTGCGATACAGCAGGCACCACAACCAACACGACAGTTCATAAGATTCGCTCATCTTTCAATTGGTAGTCTATTTACAAAATTACGAGGTGAAGAAGATTATTCCAGCAATATTTCGCTGATAACAGGGTAATGATCGCTGGGATAGAGAGGTGGTTTGGCATCACGCACTATTTCAGATAACCTAACTTGTAACAACTCCTGCTTATCTCGCAAAAGTATCCAGTCGATGCGCTGCTCCCAGCCCTTACCCTCCTCCTTTGATACAAGCGAACATCCAAAATCATGGAAAGTAGGTGCATTCAGATTATCGCTTTTCCCTGCCGCCAAATAGGTATCTACAAATCCATGCTCTTGGAAAAGTCGATAGACAAAGGAATTCGGGCTACAATTGAAATCTCCAGTTACGACTATTGGAAGGCGACTTTCCGGCATTGAGGTCAATCGTTGAAGGATAAGTTGCACTCCTCCCCTTCGTGCCCGTTCACTGACATGATCGAGATGGGTATTATAGTGGAGAAGCTCTTTCTCGCTTTCAACTACACGGAAATGCGCCCAGTTTGCTACTCGGATACATGCAGCATCCCATCCCTTTGCGAAAGTCTGTGGCATCTCGCTAAGCCAGAAACTTCCCGCTTTAAGCAATGTGAGTCGCGCTGGCTTCCAGAATATCGCAACATACTCATATGGCTCGCTGTCCGCAGCCCTGAGCCCTAGTAGGCTCTCATATTCAGTCAGGTGATGCTGGTACATGTTGAGATTCTCAAGTTGTAGTTCCTGAAAACCAATGAGATCAGGATCACAGGATCGAATAGTTTCAATATTCAAGAGAGCGCGCTGCTCCCAAATATTTAGGCCATCTTGCTGATGATGAGCACCGCGTATATTGAAGCTCATAATACGGAGAGTATGCAAGGTTGTTCCTCCTGGCTAATTCTCTGAATGATGATGTTTCAATCTTAAGACAGTCCTTTTATGATACCTTACCAGGCACATGATGTACACATTACGCGTGATTTGATAAAGGCTAGCCGCTCCTACATTGACATATACTCATAAATATGCTACGGTTAAAGCGAACGTTCGCCTAGTAGGAGATAGTTCAGATGCCTCCCGTCTCTATCAAAGATATTGCCGCGCGTGCGGGTGTCAGTTTCCAGACAGTGAGCAAAGTCCTGAAGGGCAAAGGCTCAGTTTCGCCCGAAACCAGAGCCTGGATTCTCGAAGTAGCTGAACAACTTGGCTATGTGCCAAATGCGTTGGCACGGAGCCTTGTCAGTCAACGAACTGGGACTATTGGCATCGTCGCTAGCGACTTCAGCGACTATGTGTTGGCTCAATTCGTGGTTGGAGCCGAGCGAGAAGCCCGCCGCCAGGGACAATGCGTCATTGTGGGAAGCGTGGATCGCGAAGGATCTGATAGCGAACGATACCTACGTCTCTTGATGGAGCGGCGGGTGGACGGTATTTTACTCGCTGCGCCACAGCTAGAACAGAACATTCAAATAGGAACCATGTTGAATGGCAAGCTCCCTGTGGTGAGCCTTTTTCGCATCCCAGGGGTAAGCCTCGTACGAGTTGGCTCCAATCACCTGGAAACAGGCCTTATCGCGACTCAGCATCTCCTGGAACTTGGCCATCGTCGCATTGGTACGATCACAGGTCCGCAGGAACGCCGTGCTACTCAGAGTCGCTTGCGTGGCTATCAAAAAGCCTTGCAAGACGCGGACATCACGTATGATACAGACCTTGTCGAAGAGGCCAACTGGGAGGCAGAAGGTGGCTATGAAGCGACCCTACGCCTGCTCAAACGCGTTCCGACTATCACTGCTATTTTCGCGCAGAACGACATGATGGCTATTGGCGTACTCAGCGCCTTGCACGACCAGGGGCTACATGTTCCCAATGACTGCGCCGTTGTCGGGTGTGACGACATTCCTATCGCAGCCCATACTATTCCAACTTTGACAAGCGTCCACATTCCCCTCTATGAAACAGGCGAAGCCGCCATGAGTTTACTTCTTAATCATATTGAAAACCAGGCAACGGAGCCTCAACGCGTTCTATTGCCCATACATCTCATAAAACGTGCTTCATCTGGTCGTCACGTAGTTCAAACAGCATAACTCCCATCCCCAGATGGAAGGAGAATCTCTGTGTCCAAAATCAAGATTGACCTTGAACGGAAAATTGGCAATGTAGATCGTCGCATCTATAGCGGCTTCATCGAACATCTCGGTCGCTGTATTTATGGTGGCATCTATGAGGAGAACTCGCCACTCAGCGATGAGCATGGCTTTCGCAAAGATGTCATGGACGCCGTTCGCCCTCTACGCATGCCCCTGCTACGCTGGCCTGGTGGCAACTTCGTAAGCGGCTATCATTGGACAGATGGTATCGGCCCCAAAGAGGAGCGTCCGCGCCGCATTGAACTAGCCTGGCACACAGAAGAATCAAACCGTTTTGGCATTGACGAATTTATTGAGTATTGCCGTACCATTGGAACGGAACCATACATTTGCGTCAACATGGGTACAGGAACGCTCGATGAAGCTCAGGCTTGGGTAGAATACTGCAATGGTACAGGCAATACCTACTGGGCAAATTTGCGCCGCCAGAATGGGCATGAAGAGCCATATAATGTCGTGTACTGGGGGCTTGGTAACGAGATGTATGGTCGCTGGCAGATAGGTATGCTTAGCGCCGAAGACTATGTGAAGAAGGCCATCGAGTTCGCTAAAGTTATGCAATGGACCGACCCCAATATTCAATTCATTAGTTGCGGCCTCAATGGCTGGTCGGATTGGGATCGTATCGTTCTGGAAGGGCTCGCCTCCTTCGTGCGTTACCATAGCATCCATATCTATACTGGCAGCGAAGACTATTACAGCAATGTCTTCTCCGCGCACCAGGCCGAGCGTGCCCTGCGTAATAGCCAGGCCATGATTGATATTGTTCGCTACGAGCAAAACATTGAGCATCCTATTCATATCGCCTACGACGAATGGAATATCTGGTACAGAATGCGCGAGGCCGATACTCGTCTGGAAGAGAAATACAGCCTGGCCGACGCTCTGGCTGTCGCGAGTTATCTCAACAGCTTCATACGCCACTGTAACACGGTCAAGATCGCGAACCTCGCCCAACTCGTCAACGTTATCGCGCCTATTTTTACCAACGAGCAAGGGTTATTTCTCCAGACGATTTACCATCCACTACGTCTGTTCAGTGAGCATATGCTAGAAACGGCCCTGGATGTCTTTGTCGATAGTGAGACCTACACGCTGTCACCTGAGCAAGAGGTATCCCCTTGGCCTCATAGGGTTGGGGACCTGGGGCCATTCAAGATGTTGGATGTAACGGTAACATGTGACACATCCGAGCGCGAACTTGCAATCGCAGTCGTGAACCGTGACCGCGATCACGCACATACCGCGACTATTCAACTAACAGATCCCGCGACGCTGACTGGCGTTGTCGCTTATGAGGTCAATGGTAAGAGCCCGGAAGTTATCAATTCCTTTGAGCAACCTCATGCGGTTAATGTACAGGAACATCGCCTGGATCTAGAAGGACAGAATATCAACTACACTTTTGCACCCCATTCGTTTACTCTTTTACGCGCACGTCTCGCGTAAAACTATCAACACCAATCGGCCAAACACTCACTGTAGAGCCTGTAAACCGTAAATTGTAATCTCTTATTAGTGTTGTTCTAGCATCGATGCTAATCATTTCAGGGAGGATTTCGTATGGTTTCTGAGCAACGCGAGATTCTAGCCGAATGGAGTAAGAAGGTCCGGATTGGTCGCATGTCGCGCCGCTCGTTTCTCGCGAGCACGGTCGCGCTCGGTCTAAGTAGCAGCGCCGCGCTCACACTACTTGAAGGATGCGCCGCTCCATCTGGATCAGGCCCAAGCATTACGTACTGGAACCTTTTTGGGGGTGGTGATGGCGCGCGCATGATCCAGATGGAAAATGCCTTCGCGCAAAGCAACCCCCACATTCATCTCCAGCCAGTTACTCTGGCCTGGGGCGATCCCTATTACACGAAACTGACAATGGCATCGGCTGGCGGACGTCCGCCCGATGTCGCTATCTCGCATATGACGCGAGTAGCAACATATGTCGCGCAGGACTTGCTGGAGCCATTCGACCTCAACGAGCTAGCGAAATATGACATTGCTGAAGACAAATTCCTCTCCCCAATCTGGCAGAGGGCTCACCACGGCGATAAGGTGTACGCTATTCCCCTGGATACTCACCCCTTTGTCATGTACTACAACGTCGAAATCTGCCGTAAGGCAGGGCTCCTCGATGCAGACGGGAATCTCAAACCTTTCCAGGGAATCAACGGAGTACTTGACGCATTCAAGAGCGCCAAAGAGGCTTCTGGCGGGTATGGCGTGGTATTTGAGATTCAAGGTGTTACCCCCTGGCGATTGTTCTACTCCCTCTATAGCCAGTTGGGCGGCGCAATCTTTACGCCAGATAATAAAGAACTGGCTCTGGATGACGCCAAGGCGGAGCAGGCTCTCTCCTTTATGGCAGACCTGACCATCAATACCAAAGTAGCCGCTTCCAATATTGACTATGCTGGTTCAGTCGCGCTATTTGGCGGTGGCAAATCTGCGTTCCTCTGGAATGGAGAGTGGGAAGTAACCACTTTCGAGAACCAGAAGGGCTTCGAGTTTAGCATGGCCCCCTTTCCACTGGTATTTGATAAGTACCGCGTCCAGGCCGATTCGCACTCCTTCGTGCTGCCGCGCCAAATCGCGACAGATCCGGAGCGCAGAAGTGCTTCACTGGAATTTATCAGCTACATGTTGAAGAACAGCTACGAGTGGGCACAGGGAGGACATGTCCCTTCTTATCTGCCAGTTACAGACAGTGAGGAGTACAAAAAACTTAAGCCACAATCGAACTATGCCAGTGTAGCCTCCAATGTCGTCTTTGACCCTAACGCGTGGTTTAGCGGTTCAGGTTCCGAACTTGAGAACCAGGCAGGCGCAGCTTTCCAGACCATACTAAATGGGCAGGCATCCCCACAGCAAGGGCTGCGCCAGTTCCGTGACGCTCTGCAAAAACTGCTAAGTATTAAGCTCCCATTTCAACAATGACAGGCGTTGAATAAACATCGAAAGACACTGTAGTCAACGAGAGGAGCGATCATGTCAGATATAATATTAGCGACATCCAACGCTCAGGAAACAACCGAGAAGCAACTCAAAGCTCGGCGCTGGCGCCTGGACCTGGCAGGATATGGCTTTGTACTGCCATTTCTCATCATATACGCGCTCTTTCTGATCTGGCCGGTTATCCTTGGCCTACGCATGAGCTTCTTCAATTGGACCATTAGCGGGGCTGGAGCCTCAGACTTCCTCGGCTTCGCGAACTACCAGGAGCTATTGGGTGATCCCGCATTCTGGAAGTCTCTGGGCGTCACTCTCTTGTTTACCATCATCAGTACCCCCATACTGGTAATTATTGCCCTGGTCCTGGCCCTTCTTGTGAATCGCGCCATCCCTGCTCAGGGCTTCTTTCGTGCCGTCTTCTTCGCGCCCTTTATACTACCAGTCTCCGTCGTCGCTCTGATCTGGAACTGGCTCTACCAGCCAGGATTTGGACTGATAAACGGCATATTAGCGAGTCTTGGTCTCAAAGAAGTAGGTTGGCTGGCTGATCCCAGTGTCTCCTTAATGTCAGTCATCATCCTGACAGTCTGGTGGACAGTGGGCTTCAACTTTGTCCTCTACCTCGCGGGCTTACAGCAGATTCCGCAGGAACTACAGGAGGCCGCATCCCTGGATGGCGCGGGCGCGTGGGCAAGAATACGCTGGGTTACCATTCCCCTTCTCAACCGCACCACGACTATGATCATCATTCTACAAGTGATCGCGTCACTTCAAATCTTTAACCAGGCCTACTTGTTGATGGGTGGCGATGGTCCAAATTTCTCGACACGCGGCGTTGTGCAATATATCTATGAGTCAGGCTTTACTACCTATCGCGTTGGCTTCGCATCCTCTATGTCGTACATCCTCTTCCTCATCATCCTGATCGTCTCATTAGGACAGTTCGCGCTACTCACGCGCCAGAGAAGGGAGGCATAAATGGCTATACAAGCACTGAAGCAACCGTCTATAAACAGTCAGGCCACAACAAATCAGCGCACAAGGCGCAAGATTGCCAATGGAGCAGCATTTGTCCTGCTTATCATACTAGCAATTATCTGGCTACTTCCGGTCTTGTGGGCTATCGACACCTCACTCAAACCGGAGGGAGAAACGACGGCTATTCCCATCTCCTGGCTTGCCTCGCACTTCACGTTGGACGCGTATATCAGCACGTTCGCGACAAGCAATCTGCCACAGTGGTACTTCAATAGCATCCTGACTTCAGCGATCATCAGCGTGGTGACAGTAATTCTGGCAAGCTTGACCGCGTTCGCATTCTCACGTATCTCCTTCCGAGGCAAGAATATCCTCTTCTGGGTCATTCTGGCAGGCATCATGATTCCAGGCCAGATCCTCATTGTGCCTTTGTTCACTCAGATGCAGGCATTCGGTCTGGTGGATACCTATTGGGGAGTCATTCTGCCACAAATTGCCTCACCTCTTGCCGTCTTTATCTTCAAGCAGTACTTTGATGGCATTCCATCTGAGCTTGAAGATGCGGCGGTCATGGATGGTGCAAGCCTGCTCCGCATCTATTGGCAAATCTGGATGCCGCTCGCGAGACCTGCGATTGCCGCTGTCGCGATCTTCGCCTTCGTGCTTTCCTGGAATAACTTCCTCTGGCCGTTTATCGTTGTGACCGGAAACGATATGATGACAGTGCCCGTTGGCCTATCGACGGTCCAGACATCGTTTGGCATTCGCTATGCTCAGATCATGGCAACGGCTGTACTAGGTGGCATCCCCGTGCTGATCGTCTTCCTCTTCTTCCAACGCCAGATCGTGCAAGGCATTGCCGGAACTGGCCTCAAAGGCTAGTTTGCACGCTATAGTTGTGTTTAGAAGGTACGCGCCTACATATTATATAAATTGTAATATGTAGGCGCGTCTGAGGCTGACCAGGCACGAAGCAGGATTTTTAACTATGGGCAAGAGAGCATCTTTAATGAGGAAGAGAAACTCAAATGTTCATGAGTCACTTTCCAATCACCACTAAGCTTTTGAAATACACTTGTTCCATGCCCTATACCTTGCTTTAACTGGCCTTCTTCTTTACGAGAATCAAGCACATGCGTTCCTTCAACCTTAGACTGGCTATCTGATTGTTCCTCTGCATTTCCTCCAGTTTGATGAAACCGGTAAGCTAGTTTATAATAGACTCGATCCGGGAGGTAACCCACCAAAAAAAAGAAGGCGCAAGGCGACAGTGTGGCGTTGTGTCAGATCCGAAAAGAACAAGAGAAATATGGCAACAAACTCAGTCGATGTCGCGTTTTTATCGAGAACCGAGGGGTCAAACCAATGCTGTTAAAAAATCAAGTCGAGTGGGTACTACATTGTTGCGCCATCCTCGCCGGGCTGCCAGAAAATCGTTACTTGTCGACCAAAGATTTGGCGGAGTTTCATGGTATTCCAAAGGAATATCTCTCAAAGGCCTTACAAAGCCTCTCGCAGGCTTCCATTGTTGAAAGTACTCTGGGCCCTTCTGGTGGATATCGTCTGGCAAAGGATACCTCCGAGATCACCTTTCTAGATATCGTCGAGGCCGTAGAGGGGAAAAGATCAACCTTTATATGCACCGAAATTCGAAAGAATAATCCCTGTCGAGAGGCAGAGTATTGTGAGTCGAAGGCATGCCCGGTCGCCCGTATTATGTGGGAGGCAGACCACGAATGGCGAAAGAAACTACAGAGCGTGCATCTTTCTGAACTCGTTGAAACTCTTGCAAAAGAAATTCCCGCTGATTTGTGGGAAAAAAGTTTCGAATGGGTAATCTCAAGGACATGATACCTCACATAGAAATAGCATAATCTCTCCATCTTCGCCGGGCTCTAAGCCTATGTAGGCGCTTAACAAAAGCAGGCACTTTCATAGGCAGTAGAACCCTCTTTCATCACTCCTCCGTCATTCTGCTTTGCCAGAGTGCTCGCATCTCATCGGAGTGCTCAAGCAAATAGGCAATGGAGCCCTGGCTCTCGATGCGACCATCTTTGAGCACAATTATATGATCAGCTCGTCGCAATACAGCTCGCCGATGTGTAACAACCAGGTAGGTCTGCTCACGCCGGGAGAAAAGTCGCTGCCAGAGCATAGACTCCGTCTGGACATCAAGCGCGCTAGAGAGATCATCCAACACAAGAAGCTCAGCTGGACGCACAAGCATCCGAGCAGCTGCGGTTCTTTGCGCTTGTCCTCCCGAGAGCTTCATGCCACGTGTACCTATCTCAGTTTGTACCCCCTGTGGAAAGTTCACGACATCTTGATCCAGTACAGCCTCGTAAAGAGCCTTCTGAAGACCATCATTTCCCTCAGCCAGTCCCAGTTGCACATTTGCTTGCACGGTATCGCTAAAGAGATGCGGTACTTGCGGGGTATAGGACGAGTATGGTGGTACAAAGAAGTTCCCTGCGTCCTCGACAGGTGCTCCGTTCCAACGCACCTCGCCCTTCTCTTTTGGCAACAATCCCAGGATCGTGCGCACCAGAGTTGTCTTGCCTGAGCCAACACGACCCACAATCGCGGTCAGTGCCCCTCGTCGCAATTCCATGTTGATATCCTCAATGCCTGCGCCTGTGGGATAGTGATACGTCAGATGAGCGATAGTCAATCGCTCAAGCCTCTCCTGAAGAGGGTGAACAGATGGCTCTTCGACCGGAAATGGCCCACGCTTTAAGGAAACAGGATGGTGCTCGACCAGATGACCGGTATTACGCTGCCCCTGCATCAGAGCTAGCAGTCGCCCAAAGGAGACCCGAGTTTGAGCAAGGCTACTTAAACTTGCCCCAATTCCCGAGATTGTACCTGCGATATAGTCTATGTAGTAGATGAAGATGGCAATATCGCCGATACTCAAGCGAGCCTCATGGGCATTGAGGGCGGCAAGAAAGAGCACTAGACCCGTCCCCAGGCCAACCGTGTTGCCTAGCACAGCGCTGATGGTATCGTTTTGCAAGCGCTCGCGCAACATCTGCACCAAGCGGTGGCTACTCAGCTGACGGAAATGCGCGATAACTGAGGGCTCAGCGCCAGCTACCTGAATGGCTTGCGTAGCCCCCAGAATCTCTCCAATCAAGCCGGTCACCTGGCTTGTGGCATTTCGACTGACCTCCCGATACTTCTCTACACGCTTCATCCAGGTCTGGGTAATGATGATAACAAGCGCGAGTGGAAGAAGAACTAGCAGGGTTATCAGGGCATCAATGCGCAAGAGGATGACTATAGCAACTACAGCGAAAAGCCACCCTCCAAGCTGGTTGAATCCTGGCGCGTTGGCGATTGACTCCGTGTCGTCGCGCAGCGTATTGAGAGCCTCACCAGGCGCGACATTGACTGCTCTGGCTCCCGGAAGCTGAAAGATATGGGCAATGACATTTCGGCAAAGCAAGCCACGTACCGGATAATGTACCTTCAATGTATTGTCGAACCCGATGAACTGTAGTGCCACCTGTACCAGGATTAGCCCAAAGAGAGTAAGCAATAAATATCCCAGGGCAGCATCAAAATGGGGCTTCTGGTAAAGCGTGTCAAAGAGTTGCTGGAGCAAGAGACCAAATGCCACCGTCGAGGCATGAGAAATGAAAGAGACTATTACACCTCTGGCCTCATAGAAGAGTCGATAGCGTATCAAAGCTCCGCGCAATTTATAGGTTTTCATGCGTGTATGGCTCCATCAACGTAGTGTAGTAGGCGAGAAAAATGGGAGTCGGGATCACTTGCAAGTTCTGTCCGCGGACCAAACTCTATAACTTTCCCATGTTCAAGTACAAGAATATCATCGACGCGCTGAAGCGTCTCCAGACGATGCGCGATGACAATGCCGGTCCGCCCAGCAAAAAGCTTCTCCATGCCTTGCTCAAGCAACTGCCCAGTGAGCGGGTCCAGCCGGGAGGATGCCTCATCAAGCACAACGAGATCGGGATTGGTCAGGAACACTCGAGCAAAGGCCAGTAACTGCGCTTCGCCTGCCGAGAGACCTGCACCATCCGCGCCCAGCATGGTCTCCAGGCCATCCGCGAGCGCGTGATACCACGGCGATAGACCGATTTCCGCCAGAACAGTCAGTATCTGCTCGTCCGAGATGTCTCGCTTGAAGAAAGTCAGATTGTCACGGACTGTCGCGTGAAAGAGTTGTACATCCTGCGTAATCAGCCCAACACGTTGGCGAAGCTCACACAGGTGCAGTTCAGTATGCGGAACTTCACTCAGGCGAATAACTCCCACCTGTGGATCATACATGCGAAAAAGTAAGCGCGTGATCGTCGTCTTGCCCCCACCAGTCCGTCCTACGATGCCAAGTGTCCGCCCGGCTGGCAGATGAAAGGAGACGTTTTTGAGCACAGGCTCGCCTTCTGTATAACCAAAGGAGACTTTCTCAAAGGTGACAGAGAGCGCACCCGCTGCCGGTTGTGTGCCATCTCCATCCTCAATTGCGGAGTGCGTGCTGAAGAGCCCTTCGATGCGCTGAATACAGGATACGGACTTGTTAAGGTCCTGTAGCTGCCATTGAACCTGGTCTAAAGGCTGCATGAGGAGAGAACTATATACAAATATGAGGTAGACTGTTCCCGGCGAGGCTAACCCAATACTCCATAGATATGCCCCTAGGACCAGCCCAAGCATGCGCCCCAGCACAAACAGGCCCTGAGAGACAATCCAGGGAGAAGCCCCCGACCAGCCCGCATGGCTTGTGGTAGTATACCAACGATAGAAGCGCTTATAGAAGTGATGCCATACATAGCTCATGCTACCATTCGAGCGAACATCCTCCACCGCAGCGAGAGACTCACCCAGGAAGCCAAAGAACTCCGAGCTAGCCTCGCGTGCGACCACCCAGCGATTCACAGTGGATCTGCGCATCCATGTCAGGGCCACGATAACCAGCAGACAGTATAACCCCATACTGATTCCCAGACGCCAATCCATTACGCTCAAGGCCACTAAAATTCCCAGGAGGAGCAGGAGATGAAAGAGCATATGGACCACGAATTTCGAGAAGAAGTTTGAGAGGTCATTGACATCACCGTCAATGCGCTCAAGCAGTTCTCCCTGCGTATGGTCCTCATGAAAGGCCAGATCAAGACCAAGCACATGTGTTAGCAGATCAGCGCGTAAGTTATTGGTCGCAGTCCAGGCTACATGCTCACAAAGATAGGCTGAGATTACTGAAGCCCCTTGAGTAAGAAAAGTAGCAAGCAGAAAGAGCAGCGCCAGCCAGATAAGGGCTTGCGAAAGCCCCTGCTCACGCGTAGTATCAATAAAGCGCCCAAGCACCCACGGGCTATACAGTTGTAAACCGATGCTGGCAAGCAGCAAGGCTGACATGAGTAGGGCTTTTCCCATCTGTGGCTTGAGATAACGTGCAAGCAAGGAGAAGTAGCGCGTAAAGGGTCGAAAACTCACAATGCATCCTTTCCTGTGAGGGCCTGCCATTAACTTCCAATCACTTCAAGAGGCTAATGAAGTGAGGTAGGCTGCAAAACATCAAGATCATGACTTGCATGCTGGTGACCGGGCACGCGCAGACGCGCCAGCGATGTTTGTGCACAGGATGGATAGCAAGGTATGGAGAGAGAGGGAATGGGAAGAAGGGATAAACCTCGCACTCTTATCTCACCAGTACGACACATGCACACGGACAAGCAATGCACACACCCACACATTCAGACACGCATCTACCCAAACGATAGGAGAGCGCTCTTATTTTGCGAGTGTTAAGATTACCTGTTTTTCACCAGCTTTGTGGTTCAGCGTGCATTAGTACTTGGGGGGCATATGTGCGGTTTGTCCTCCATGAAGTTATTGTAGTATTGAGCATAACGTACACCTGTCCTCATTGTCAAGCCTCTACTACGACCATTTACTACTTTTTCGGCAAAGAGGTTTTACCACCAGAGACAGGCTTGGCACTTAAGCTGGAACCCACTCACGCCCTCTATACCTCCGCTCCCCTACCATAAAACTGGACATCCTCGCGAAAACCACCCTGACCTGCACCGATGTGGCTGTAATCCTCAACAAAATCAATTGAGTGTAGATACTTGACCATCTTGTAGCCCAATAGCGTCTCGACGCGCAGACGCAGTGGTGCTCCATGCTCAAGTAGTAGTGGGATACCATTCATCTCGTAGGCTAGGATGGTCTGGTGATGGCGAGCCTGCTGCATATCAATCGTTTCATAGAAGTAACGCTGCTTCTCTTCATCAGTCGCCTCTGGATATGATTGCGCACCTCGCTGATAGGATGTAAAAACCAGATATTTCACCTCTGGCCGCACACCACAAACCTCCATTAGCTCGCTCAACGAGACACCACTCCATTCCGCGATCCCAGACCAACCCTGAATGCAGTTATGTTTTGTAATCTGGGTATGCTTGGGGAAGGCACGCAGGTCCGCCAACGAGAACTGAAGGGGATGCTCCACCAGACCACCAATCTGTAAGCGCCAGTCGCTAAAATCGTTGGCAACCAGAGCCTTGAACTCATCCTCCTGTGGTGGACGACCATTGACCCAGAAGTAGGTAGAGATGTCGTCCGAACCATAGCGTTGTTTGGATACGGCCTTATGCAAAAGGAACCTACGCACAGGATCAACAATGGCTCCCAATGCGTGCTGCATAAGGCTCCGGCGACGCAGTGTATACCAGGAAGACCAGATGTAGATAATAGCTACCACTAGTAGAGCAATCACGCCAATAGTGAACGCCAGACCCAGGTCACTCGTCTCTGACCCCAGCACAATAGCACGAACATTGCTTTGAAAGTGAACGATAAGGACTAGAGCTGTGTGCACAAAGATAAAGACGGTAAATAAAATGAGGCTTAGATAGTGCAGACTACGCGCTGACTGCTTGCCACCCAGCAGCTTGAGGTACCAGGGAAAACGCGCCTCTATCGCGGGCGACATCGCCGCACCGGTCGCCAGCATAAAAGGTCCTAACAAAAACACGACGGCAGCATATGCCAGTTGTTGCAGTGGATCGTAGGGACGAAACTCGCTCGCAGGTGGGATATGTAACGTAATATAGGTCACAAAGGTATGCCATGCCGCTGGAACAATGGACCAGGAGGTTGGAATCAAACGACTCCATTCGCCTGTAACAAACAGCAAGGTCACATAGACGAGACCATTGAGAACCCAGAAGATGATTGAGAAGAAATGCCAGTGACGCCCCAGGCCAAGATTCTTCTTCCCTGGCAGGCCCAAAAACGGGGAAACACTCACCTCATCGTCCATAGAGGTATAGAGCTTACCCTCTGGAATCTTCTTCTTTGTCAGAGTCAGCCAGGCACGGCGTGGATCACTACTATCATGCCAGTAAAGCCTGGGGTGCGCACCCAGTATTTGAAGCCCACTACGAATAAGCAGCCCGATAAAGAGCAGATTGATATAGTGACTTACACGTAACCATAAGGGAAAGTCTAATGAGGCCTGTATCATATACCAGAACATCATTTCACTCCTGTTTTTCTCTATTGAGAAAACTATACGCGACAGCGCTTGCTACACCAGGAAAATACACGCATTCAAGTGAGAATTGGTTTTCATATAATGACCTTCAAACAACCTCTACTCATAAGCAAGTGGTCATCAGCATCCTCTTACTCTCACACGTATTGATTGCATTATCTGGTTACTGCTGTGCTCGTAAATGGGGGATAATAGGTGGTACACTGGCAATACAAGTTTTGTAACGTTGTAATACCGCAAAGGTGTGCTTAGAAGAAGAATGCTATAACAAAGGAGTGTTATGGACAATTCTTGCAAACCTATTCGCCATGCCGTGCGTTTCGGGCTTGCCGCCTGGCTGGCTCTCATCATGGTTATTCTTGCCGCCGCTGGCAGTGGTACTCCTCAAGCGCACGCAGCTTGCACGATGCAAAATCCCATTGTCTCTCCTGGACAGGACCCCTCAATCTGGTATGCTAACGGCCTGTACTACCTTGTACAGTCAGATGGAACAAGTATCTGGATACGAGCGTCAACCAATCTTGGTGGCCTGGGCAGCGCCCAAAACACGCGCATCTGGACGGCACCAGCCGGGACCGAGTATAGCACCCAGGTCTGGGCACCAGAGCTTGAGAATCTGAATGGGCGTTGGATCATCTACTTCGCCGCCGCTCGCGACATGGGTAGTTTCGATGCAACGAACAATACCCATCGTATCTATGCAATTACCGCCAATAGCGGCAATCCGCTGGGTTCCTGGTCCTTCTTCGGACGCGTACAGGACCCCACCAATGAGTGGGCCATTGATCCAACAGTTTTCTACTATAACAACAACTGGTATCTGCTCTGGTCCGGAACGCCTCCCGGCAATGGAGGAAACGCGCCTCAGCAGATCTACATCGCCCATATGAGCGACCCCTTGCACGTCGACGAGCCATACCGCAAGCTCATTGCCAATCCCGATCAGAGCTGGGAGATCTCAGTTCAGGCTATTGAAGAGGGGCCCGAGGCATTTATCGGCCCCAACAATACTCTGACTATCGTCTACAGTGCGAATGCAAGCTGGACCTCGTCGTACAATCTGGGTGAGCTCGTCTATCATGGGGGAGACATGGGCTACTATGCCTCTTATACCAAGATTGGGCCGGTCTTCAGCTCAGGTGGTGGAGTCTATGGACCTGGGCACAACTCATTGCCTGTGCCAGGACCAAACGGCAAAAACTGGCTGGTCTACCATGCTAAGTCCTCCGCCAGCGATGGCTGGGATGATCGCAAAATCTTTGCTCAGCCGCAGACCTGGAATAGCGATGGAACGCCAACCTTTGGCGGTGGGCCAAAGGGTTATACATCCTTCGATGAAACCACCCAACAACCCTGCTAGGCATATACCCTCTCATTGAAGAGTTGGCTCGCACCCTGGTCACATCCTCACGCTGCTGGATAGCAGCGCGATATAGTTTTCGCGCTGCTACCCTCCGCCCTCTTTAAGCGTATAGATAGAGGCTTGCTATTTCTTCATTGAAAGGGATTTCCATGCAATTGAATAATATCGTGCTCATCGTGGCGGGAACACTCACGGGCCTCGATGCCGGACTGCTCTATGCCTTCAGCGTCGCGGTTGTGCCATCTCTTCGTGCCCTAAAAGGGACGCAGCATATTGCGGCAATGCAAACGATCAATGTCAAGATTCTTAATTCGGTCTTCTTTCTAGGTTTTTTCGGGCCAACTATATTGCTACCTGTTGCAGCATTTCTCTATTGGGGAACACCCCAGTTTGGCTGGCTTCTGGCTGCCGCGCTCCTTCATATCCTGGGAGCGAACGGCGTGACAGCCATGGGCAATATTCCCTTGAACAACCAGCTCGCCGAAATTGATATAGATCAGATCTCGGAAGAAGAGGCTGACAAAGTGAGAAAGGAATTTCAAGGACCAGGATCGCCCTGGATGCTCCTCCATACTATCCGCACTCTGGCTGCTATTGCGGCTACAGTGCTTGTCTTCGTTGCGTGCCTCTTAGGTTAAGCGCGCTCATCTGGGCACTCTACAGCAGAATATTCCAATTCTGCTTGAGACCTATCGCTAACAAGCAAACGGAATCCCTCGCGCTCGCATCTGATCCCCTCTGCTGCTTGTGCTCGTTTCTTGCAATAGAAGACAAAACGCTGCTATAATGGCTCTGCCCAATTGGGCAACGCATGCGTCATATATCGATACCAACGATTGAGGGAGGCAAACGTGATCAACCCTGGAGGGCAGCAACAGTTAGGCAACTATCACATCATACGTCGCCTGGGTACGGGGGGGTTCGCGGATGTCTACCTCGGTGAACATGTCCACCTGGGCAGGCTCGCGGCAATCAAAGTCTTACGCTCACGCGACTCACATCATGGCTTCCTCACTGAGGCCAAGCGTGTAGCAGCCCTACGCCACCCGCACATCATCTCTATCCTCGACTTCGGTTTGGAAGACGAGTTCCCTTACCTCGTCATGGATTATGCTCCACAGGGCACGCTACGCGAGCGCCATCCACGTGGACAAACGGTTCCCTTACCCACCATCGTCAATTATGTACGCGATATCGCATCCGGCTTGCAATACGCTCATCAGCAGAAGATCATTCATCGCGATGTCAAGCCAGAGAATATCTTGCTGGGCGCGAATGGGGAGACGCTACTGGGTGATTTTGGCATCGCGATCATCGCGCACCGTATGGAGACAATGACCCCACAGACTGCTCAGGGCACATACACCTATATGGCACCCGAACAGGCTCAGGGACATGCCACGCCCGAAAGCGACCAATACTCGCTGGCGGTTGTTGTCTACGAATGGCTTTGTGGCTATCCCCCTTTCTTTGGAGGCTCAATAGTTGATATCGCGGTAGGGCACGCCAAAGAGCCACCTCCTTCCCTCAGTCAGCGCCAACTTGGCATACCTTCCTCCATCGAGCATATAGTCTTCAAGGCACTCGCGAAGACACCACAGGAGCGCTATTCTAGCGTTCAGGAATTCTCCGATGCTCTGGAGGAGACGCTCAAAACGTACAAACAGCCAACCGAAGTTGTGCCACCGCCTGCCACACCGCGCGTGGTTCCTGCTCCCCCTACACCTGTCGTCAATCCACCTGCCCACACTCCGGTAATGCCCAGTCCGGCACCTGTCATACATACAACTGGCGAGCAGAGTAAACGTCTTCAGGACTACTTCTCGCAGCCTGCCGAGATTATCCAACTGGCCTTGATCGCTGAGAAGAAGGCCGACTGGCAGAAGCAACAGAACAATAGCGGCAATACTGGTCAGGGGAGTACCCTTGATGCCGATACCTGGTACCATAGCGGCCTGATGGCCCGCGCGCAAGGCGATATGTATGGAGCTATTCTCTGTTGGCAGCAGGGCTTAAAGATCGACGCTACCTATAATAATGGCGTCCTTATTAAACTCATCAGAGAAGAACTTCGTCAGCTTCAGCCCTCCCACCTTAAATTGCTCGCAGGCCGTGTTGAGCAAGCGAAACTGAGTAGTAAGCTTGATGAGGAAATTCGCTTGCTTGAGGATATGCAGACCCTCGCTCCCCAGGACCAGTCCACCTCCGAACAACTCTTCCGCGCTCGCCAGGACAAAGAATATAACTGGATGTATGAGAAGGCGCGTAAATTCCTGGCATCCGGTGATGTCGTGCTAGCAATCGAGCAAGTCAGCGTTCTACAATCCCTCGCGCCCGACTTCCGTGGTCTGACTGAGATCCGAGAGCAACTGATGCTTTCTATCGGACGCTCTGCGGATGCCGCTCTGGCAAATAGAGACCTTGTGCTCAGCAAACAACAGATCATACATATGCGCCGCGTCTTACCTCAGGATGAACGCCTGCGAAGGCTTGAGAAGCGCTGGTCCCAGGCAATCTTCCACAACGCAGACCAGGCTATCATGGGCAACGAACCAATTTCCGCCCTCACTCTCATTGAATCACTCCGGGAGATCACCCCGAACTATCCAAACATAGGCACACTACGCCAACGTGCATACAATCGAGCCTGTGAAGTTACCAGACGCTCTATCAAAGAGAATGACTTCGCGGACGCCCGTAATCGTCTCAATGAAATCGCGCAACATTTTGCCGCCCCTGAACAAGCTCAATATGACCATGCTGTTATCGCCGCACAGCAAGCAGCGTACAATAACCAGATCGCCTCTAAAGGTGGGAGCACCGCACGCAATCAGGCCACGCCTAACGAGGTGCAGTTGATGACCTATTCACAGCTCAAAGACTGGCTACCACAAATGGAGCGTCAGCATATTGCGAGCGAACAAAAGAAGCTCTTCCTGCAAGGCGAGCAGGCGCAAAATGCAGGTAAGTTTGCCGAAGCCAGGAATATCTTCGAACAGCTACGCCAGCAAAAGCCAACTCTCCCTTCGGACCCAAGGCAATTTATCATGGACGACCAATTCTATGCCGCCGTTGATAAACATATTAAAGATCTCACTACTCGCCAGGCACGGGCAGCCGAAAAGGCCCGTGATTGGCAGCAGGCTCATGCGTATTGGCAACAGGCCATCGATCAGGATAAAAACAATCGTGTGGCGCGTAATGCGCTCACCATCGTCGAACAGAACCAACGCTATACGCCAGTGTATCAGCAGGCTAAGCAACTCGTCGCTCAAAAGCAGTTCGAACAGGCGCGCCCATTGCTAAAGGATGTCTGGAGCAATGCCCGCCAGTTTGGAGACCCCGATCACCTTGCCTCCGAGACCGAGATGTACAGCCCATTATCCAGAAAGAGTGGTACAACTATTGTCACCGTCATTGCCCTCACAGGCGCACTCACAGGGCTGTTCACGCACCTTTTCTGGCTAGGGCTAGTTCTCGCGCTCATCATAGCCTCTATCTGTTGCGTCATCATGCTCATAAATCACCGGGGTCAGCCACGCACCATTGTTATCCTTGCCTTATTAGGCTGCTTCCTTGCGGCCCTCCTTATGCTACCCATCATTGGATCTTAAAGCGTATGCAATACGCTGGACACTGCTATAAGAAAATTATAAAGAGACAGCTACGAAGAAGATAATTCGTAAGCTGTCTCTTTATTTCGCCTCTTAAAAGACGATCTGTAGCTCTTCTTCCACTGTCACAAACCAGTCTCCAAGCAAGGAATTGTGGTGTGCGATAATTTGAGGAGCCGCAAGTTCTTCCCTCGTCCATGTGCTATGTGCATCTTTGACAAGAGTAACGTCATAATCCTTATCAGACGCTTCCCGGCAGGTAGTATCTACACACAACTCCGTCTGTATTCCTGCTATAACAAGCTTTTTTATACGATGGGTGCTCAAATACTCATCGAGTGTAGTCTGATAGAAGGTGGAAGGCATTTGCTTCTGAATAATGATATCCTGTGGGCCAGGTACAAGGATGGGGTGTAGTTGCCAGCCAGGACTACCCATTTCGAGAGGGTGCCCTTTGCGTGGGCGTCCCTGTTGAACGTAGATGATTGGGACCTCAGCCCGGTGCGCCTTCTCCTGAAGGCTGCCTATTTTCTCCAGAAGTAGCTCGCCTTGATACACCGGGTTCTCAGGTGAAAACATGTACATTTGAATATCGATCACAATCAGCGCGGTGTTTGTCTTTTCCATTGCTAGCTCTCCATCCTACCTTTTTGCTAAAGAGAGTATATCATCTAACTCCCCCTATATACTCATCCTGAGTACTCTTGATGAAAAGTCCATCAAGATAGGTTCGCAGACTGCTCAGGTCTTGCGCAGAACCACGATAAGCGATATGCCCGTCGGGACGGACGAGAAAGAGCGTTGGTGCTTCTACTTCATATGCTTCTTGCAGGCTCACATTCCCCTTCGACACAGTATGCAGTTGAATTGGCATAGCATAGGCCTCGATGAGTGACCGCGTGCTGGCTTCCATCTCTTGCAAGTGTATATCTGTCGTATCGGCCCTACTTCCAGCGAAAAGGAGGAGATGATGATCCATGTCCGTGAACAAACTAAAAACGCTTTTCCCAGCGTTGGCTCCTACTTCAAAGTAACCATAGGGCGCGCGGTCACCCGCTCGCGATCCTTCTTTCCCTGATTCAGTCGGCGCGACAGCCGGGCTGGTTCGATAGCTAGTCCAAAGCTGAGAAACGAGCCAGAAGGCGCGCTGCCTAAGCGGGGCAAAACTTGTGACCAAACGGAAGAGTAAAGGAATTCCAAACATCTTGAGCTGCTGCACAAACGGCTGCGACATTGCCTGCACTTGGAAAGCTTTATCCGAGCCATTTAAAATGGCGCGGGCAAAGGGCATACGTTCGGCTTCGTAGGAATCAAGAAGCTCTGGCTGGGCTTGGCCCTTGATTACAAGCGCCAATTTCCAGGCTAGATTATAGGCATCGCCAACCCCCGTGTTCATCCCCTGCCCACCCGCTGGACTATGGATATGAGCGGCATCTCCAACGAGGAAGACATGCCCAACTCGGAAGCGCTCACACATTCGATGGTGGGTACGGTACACCGAAATCCAACGAGCTTTGGTAATCTGGATGGTTCGGTCTCGGTAGGTGTCGAATACCTGTTGCACCTCGTCAACCGTGATAGCATCTCTATCTTTCCATTCCAGAGGGAGTACGCCAACAGCGCGGAAGCGTCGCTTTCCAGGCATTGGGAAGAAAGCGAGAAAACCCAGAGGCATGAAACCAATAGAAGCCTCACTATCTTCCAGATTTCCCTCCAGGTCAACATCTGCCAGGAAAAGGGCCTGCTTGTACGTCTCTCCTTCAAATCCCAGGGCGAGTGTGTGCCGTACAGGGCTGTGCGCACCATCCGCGCCAATGATCCATCTAGCCTCGATGGTTTCCTGGCTGCCATCGGCACACCGAATGGTAGCCTGTGTACTCGTTGCTGCCTGCTCCATGTTCAATAGTTCGGTGTTCCACTCGACTCGAACTTCGGTCTGGTCAAGACCCTGAATCAGAAGATGCTCGGTCTGGTCCTGGGTGTAGATCAGCGGGAATGGATAAGGTGTGCGCGCACTTTCACCTTCAAAACTAAGCACTCTTGCGCTTTTGCCCTCATTGAGAACTCGAAGTGCGTTTAACTTCTGACCCTCCTTAACTGCCTGGTCTGCAAGGCCGAGTTTTCCCAGCAGTTCCAGCGTCTTCGCATGCATTACAATAGCGCGAGTCTCCTCTGTAGGGCTGTCTTTCTTGTCCACTATTCTCACACGTACACCATTACGAGCTAGCAAGTTCGCAGCCATCAGACCTGTGGGACCTGCGCCAATCACCAGGACATCTGTCGTTGTTGCCATTGCTCATTCCTTTCGAGCTCTTACCTCTCTAGACTAGAATTGCCTTCATAAACATATTGACTATCTCTTTGAGCTTCTCGATGTCTGGTGGCTGCGGTTCTGGTCGAAGTAAGCCATCAAACAAGACATAGCTCAAAATCGGACCAATAAGCATACGCGACATAATTTTTGTATCACCCTGCTGGATCGCGACTCCATTCGCTCGTGCTCGCTCAAGCATCAGGGAAACTTCCAGAGTGGCGCGTTCTGGAATAGTTGAGCGCAAAGTCTCTGTAAGTTGAGGAAAACGGTGGGAGTCGGCAATAATCGCACGCAAAATCGCCAGTTCCTTTGACCGCATAATACTATCAATAACTTTTTGCGCCAGCATAAGTATGGTACCGTGTAGCTCTTCTGAAGTACGTGGCCTCGCCCCTTGTATAAAGTCGAGCACGCGTGTTCTAGGATGCTCGATGGTGAACCTGCGCACAACGTCGACAAAGAGCTCCTCCTTGCCTGGGTAATAAGCATAGAGAGTGCGCTTGGAAACACCCGCTTCCCTGGCAAGGGTATCTGTACTCGCAGCCGCGAAGCCTTCGCGCAGGAATACGTGTCTTGCACCTTCTAATATTTGTTCGCGTTTGGCTCGACTTCGTGCTCCCTCCTCCAATGTTTCCTCCATATATCACCTCGCAACAAAAGTAAACTAAACCGTACCGTACCTATATAGAAACTATAGCTCGATTAATCGGTATTGTCAAGAGAAGTTGTTATGAATGTTGCGTGTAGGAGCTGTACGTTGTACTCTGTGGGGGTAACGATTGTTTGGTTGGATTAAGAAGGAGTCTGCTCCGTGAGCAGTGACGCGCTATCTCTGCCACAAGTGATGCTACCGAAATTACATCTTCCACGCCTGCGCACTTCAATAGTGGAGCGAGAGGCATTATTGGCATGCCTGGATACCACGACTGAGCGTAAACTGACTCTGATCTCCGCGCCCGCTGGCTATGGCAAAACAACGATAGCAAGCGCATGGGCTGCTAGTCGTAACGCCAGGCAGGAGCACCCAGTAGTAGCATGGATGGCTCTAGATGAGGGTGATAACGATCCCGTTCGCTTCTGGCGTTACTTCATCCTGGCATGTCAGGTAATCTATCCTGGTGTAGGGCAAGCCGCGCTAGACCTCCTGCAATCGTCACACCAGACCCAACCTGACCGCCTGCCAGGCATCATGTTAACAACGCTGCTCAATGACTTGCATGGCCATTCCAAGGTTGGCACCTTGATACTGGAAGATTACCACTTGATTGAGACGCCACAGCTCCACAATGATTTGACGAGCATTCTCGATCTGCCCAACTCTGGTTTGCGACTGGTTCTCCTGACGCGTAGCGATCCACCCTTTCCTCTAGCTCGCCTGCGTGCCAGTGATGAACTTTTTGAATTGCGCGTGCCTGACCTACGCTTTACGCTTGAGGAGACGAGTCTCTTCCTGGAGCGTACGCTAGCACACTCCTTGCCTTTGGAGGTAATCCAAAAGCTAGCCGAACGCACAGAAGGCTGGCCTGTGGGCGTCCAGCTAGCCTCTCTGGCTCTGCGTGGACATGAACGGACACCTGAGCAGTTCCTCTCTACCTTCACTGGTAGTCATCGCCACATCCTCGAATATCTGGTACAGGAGACGTTGCGCAAACAGTCGGAATCGCTACAGACCTTCCTTCTACAGACGAGCCTGCTCGACCGCCTGACAGCCCCGCTATGCGATGCAGTCTCCGGTCGCGGCGATAGCGCGGGAGTACTCGACGACCTGGAGCGTGCCAATCTGTTCCTTCAACCACTTGATGACGAGCAGGTCTGGTACCGCTATCATGCCCTTTTCGTTGAAGCTATGCGCCACGAAGCTCATAAGCGACTTGGAGATGCGGAAGTATACTCCTGTTTGAGTCGAGCTAGTGCATGGTACGAGGGTGAAAATAGATTACCGGAGGCGATTGAGGTCGCTATGCAGGCCCAAGACTTCCCGCGCATGGCAGCTCTGATCGCACGTCTTGTCGAACCGATGGGGAACTACCTGGAACACCAAACACTCTGGCGCTGGTTCAAAGTGCTACCCATTGAGACTTTGCACACACAGCCGGGGTTGGGTTTCCTCTATGCGACCGCATTACTCTTCACGCAGGATCGACACGCCCCAGCCACACGCATACGCATCGAGACACCTCTGAGCATCGCAGAGCACCATTGGCACGCCGAAGGCAATCTGGCACGCCTGGCTCAAATTCAATCTTTTCGTGCCCTCGTCGCTCTCTGGCAAGAGGACTACGCCGAATCCTTCCGCCTGGCACGTGAGTCCCTGCTCCATCTCCCAGCACATGAGGTCCAATGGCGTGGCATGAGCCTGCTAAATGTCAGCATGGAAGAACTATGGCTGGGGCGACTCGACGCTGCCTGGAACGCCTGTACAGAGGCTCGCCAGCTACTAGCCTCCTGCGAAGCAATATCGCCTATGCTCGCGGCCATTGCCGCCCAGGCTCAGATCAACCTCCTGCGCGGCAATCTCCATCAGGCGAACATGTTTTATCTGCAGATACTTCAGGAGGTTGAGAAAGAAAGCGCGGAGGAATACTGGCTTGATGACAAGGGAGAAGCGTTGCTTGGGCTGGCTCACCTCTCCTATGAATGGAATCTGCTTGATCAGGCTGAACATGAGGCACGTAAGGCCCTGACCCTGGGTGAGCAACGCAAGAAAGAAGGATTACAAGTGAGAGCCCTTCTCCTTCTGGCATGTGTAACCAGGCAGGAAGAATACATGCATGCTGCCTCAGCGCTCCTGGCGCGCGTGCGACGCCCACACCTGCGTCGCGAACTGCTGCTAGAGCAGGCCATTATAGCTCTCACGTGCGATGACCAGTCCACTGCACAACGCTGGTCTACGAGCCGAGCCAATGATGAACGGGCCCTCTCCTACATCCTGGACGAGCGCGAAGCGCTGACCCAGGCTCGCCTCTTGCTCGCGCAAAAGCAGACTTCTGAAGCACTGAGCCTGCTTAATACCAGTCTCCATCATGCCCGCGAGCAAGGACACACCCAAAGAGAATTGGAGGCTCTTATTCTCCTGGCTCTAGCACATACGATGGGAACGCATCAGCAAGAAGTGGCTCAGCGACTCTTGATACAAGCACTTGAGAAGGCACAGCCAGAAAATTATCAGCGCCTCTTTCTCGACCAGGGCGAGCCGATGCGCATACTCTTAAGCGCGACCATACGCGACGTGCAACAGAGAGAGCATAACTATGATAGAGCAATGCATCCTCATATAGTAGCCTACGCTCGCGTGCTCATACAGGCCTTCCCTGAACCTGAAACAACGCCAACTAACGCTGCTCTACTCAGTCCTCAGGAGTTGCGCGTTCTGCGCCTACTTGCCGCCGGACGTTCCCGCCCGGATATTGCGAGCGAACTGGTCGTCTCTATCAACACAGTTAAGACCCAGGTCAGAAGCATCTACAGCAAACTCAATGTCTCCAGTCGCAAGGATGCCTACGATGCCGCCCAACGCCTGGGGCTATTGTAATTATCACAGCACTACACTATTCTCGCTGGCAATACCTGCTCTATTCTTTTTAAGAAGCCATCATGACTAAAGTTAAACTTTCAAGGGCAAATAGAGACTTTTGCGAGCTTTGCGCCCTCTCCTTCTCGCCCTCAACCATCACACGCTCCAATCTTGCGTTGGTGTTATACAGTAGAATAGCTATCCCGAAAGAGCTTGGCCGGCTTGGATAGCTCCGCATGCATGCACAGAACGATGGATATGCTCATATCAAAAGAGGGGAATCTATGGTTTCTGTCATCAATGTCAAAGATCTTGCTATGATCTATAAGGCTCCTGTACGAGAGGCAGGATTACAAGCCGCACTATCCTCATTATTCCGACGCACTTACCGCGAGATACGGGCTGTTCAGGATATCTCATTCGAACTTGAAGCGGGAGAAATAGCGGGTTTTATTGGCTCCAATGGGGCCGGAAAAACAACCACTTTAAAAATTCTCAGCGGTATCCTACATCCAACCAGTGGGTTGGTAAGTGTCCTTGGCTTTACTCCCTGGCACCGAGAGCCGCATTATTTACAAAGCATCGCCTTGATTCGGGGGAGTCAGCCTATAGGTGGTCCAGGTGAGCTTACTGTACTCGATTCGCTCCACTTCCAACAACTCCTGTATGAAATAACAGACACTGCCTTCCAGAAGAACCTAACTTTGCTTGTAGAAATGCTTCATCTGGAGCCATTGCTCAAACGACAGATCCGTGCGCTGAGCCTGGGAGAAAGGATGCGCTGTGGCCTGGCACTCTCACTTATCTACCAACCACGCATCCTCTTTTTGGATGAACCTACGCTTGGACTGGATGTAACAGCAGTGCAGATGATGCGCCGTTTCATCTCTACTTACAGTCATCAGACAGGCGCTACGATACTTCTGACAAGTCATTATATGGCTGATGTCGAAACGCTTTGCAAACGAATCGTGCTGATCGACCAGGGAACAGTGAAATATGATGGGGATCTGGAAGAACTCTCCACAACACTCTCATCCTATAAACTACTCAAAGTCGCGTTCGCGGATGAAATAATGCCTCTGTGGAGCATGTATGGTGAAGTTATTGAAGAAGAGCCAAATAAAGTCGCGCTACGCGTCAAGCGTTCACAGGTAGCAGAGGTCACCACGCGCCTGCTGACAGAGTTAACAGTAATTGACCTGGCAATAGAAAATCCACCATTGGAGCGCGTCATCGATCAGGTCTATACGGAGGAAATGTAGTGAGACGCATCTTACGCTTGCTCTTGATCTCAACACAGCGCGAGATCCTCCAGTGGTTGGCATGGCGCCCTTTCCTGCTCACAATGCTGCTGAATCAAGCTGTAGGGCCACTAATTGGCCTCGCGGTCTGGTCAGTCGCGCTTCCCGGTAATACTCGGATTGGGATATACTATGTCGCGCTCCTGGCAGTTCAGTTGATGACGGTCTCCTATGAGAATCACACGGTCTCCAATACAATCTATGATGGAACCTTCAGTCAGGCGTTGCTTAAACCACAGCCAGTTATGCTGGGACCACTCGGCACAAATATTGCGCTTCGCCTCTGGCACTTCTTGTTTGGCCTGCCACTGCTCCTTCTTGTGAGCATAGTCGAAAAGATATCATGGGATGTGCGCCTGATCCTACTGGCACTACCTGCTCTGCTGTTCGCGGCGATCTTACGCTTTCTCATCACGTATGTCCTGGCACTCTCCGCTTTTTGGACTGAACAAGCGCATGGCATTGTGGGTCTGAACGAAACATTGATCTTTCTGCTAGGTGGTGCCTCGGCTCCCATTATTTTTCTTCCGCCCAGCTTTCGCGCTATTGGAGAGGCTTTACCATTTCGCGCGCTACTTGGGTTTCCGGCAGAAATTATGAGTGCTAGCCTGGATACCAACCAGATCCTCAGAGGATATGGATGGCAGATGCTTTGGTTGATTATGTTCTGGCTTTTAGTGACCGTTATCTGGCGAGCTGGCATACGTCGTTATACGGCAATCGGGGGATAAACATGAAACTTCTGAGACTGCTTGCCGCCAGTTTTTCGCTTTCCTTACGTCGGGAAATCACATTCCGGGCTAATCTGGTCTTTCAACTTGTATTGACTGCTCTCAATGTCGCTTCTGGTTTCGTGGTCCTGGGCGCGGTCTATACACAAACACAGACCCTGGCTGGCTGGAGTTTGAGCGAATCCATTGTCTTACTTGGAACTTTTCAAATTGTAAGCGGCATATTCGCGACCTACGTTGAGCCAAATCTTCGTTGGTTCGCGGGTCAGGTAAGGGATGGTAAGCTAGATACCATATTGGTACAGCCAGCGCCGAGCCTTTTTCTGGTAAGTTTGGGAAGGTGTGAACCGCTCTCGCTCTCCCAGGCGGCAATGGGCCTTCTCACAATTAGTTTAGGTTTATCCAATGGAAGCTCGCATCTTTCCTGGTGGGGAATAGTTAGCTGGTTGCTTCTAGTAGGGGTAGGTCTGGTCATCGCCTGGGCTTCACGAGTCCTGATGGCTAGCGTCTCTCTCTGGGTACCATCTATTGAACTGGATGTGTTGTACTCAGCTCTCTGGCAATTTGGGCGCTACCCAGTTGAAATCTACGGTCAGCCGCTACGTTTTCTCTTCACCTATATTTTGCCCTTTGCCTTTCTCTCTACCTTTCCAGCACGGGCGCTCTTTGGTCATAGCGATCCACAAGCGCTTCTTCTTGGGATAGCAATAGCTGGTATGGCTGTCATTCTAGTCCAGATAATTTGGAAAGCTGGCTTGCGGCGCTATACAAGCGCGACAAGCTAGAAACTCCATCGCCCTCTATTCGAGAGATGCTTTTCATTTAGCAAACAATGAGAAGCATCTCTTCATCTAGCTTCACAACTGTAATCAGCAGACCAAATCCCCCATATGTAGCAGCGCATTCGCCTACTCCGCGCACTCCACTCCATCCACCCGCTCCCGCCGCCAAATTTCACCCACTTTATCACCCTTTCCGGGTGATAGCGGTTCGCGACTTCGACCGTAGAAATGATAGCGCGGAAACACCGCGAGATTTATAGATACACTTAAAGGAGTTACAACCGTGTTTCGTCAGACCATCATCCTCATCTTATGCAGTCTCGTTCTTCTGAGCATGGTCGCCTGTAGCAGCAATGGTGCAGCCAGTGACGCCCCCAATACAGTACATATGAGCGACACTCAATTTGCCCTTCCATCTATTACCATCAAGAAAGGCGAGAGTATCAATCTCACCTCCGATACCTTTACACCTCATACTATCGCCAATGGTACCTGGGACGGCGAGACCGCCAAACCCGCAACCGAACCAGGCGCACCCAGGGTTGAGAACATACAAATTGGTGGCAATAGTTCGACCTCCATCGGACCTTTCAACACAGCAGGGACCTTCAAACTCTACTGCACAATTCATAGTGGCATGAAATTGGAGGTCATTGTCAAATGATAGAACAAAGCAAACTTGATACAACCCAACAAGCCCGGCCAGCCAAACGCCCAGCCGGGCCCATCACACGCACCTTGCGGGTCCTCTACATTATCGCGGCCTGGCTCTTCGCGCTGGGTGTACTCATCCAGACCTACCTGGCAGGCATGGGTATCTTCGTTAATGCAAGCTGGTTAAAGGAGCACTCCGGACTGGGATGGTCGCTGGCTGAGCTATCAATCTTGTCACTGATTTTGCTCTTTCCATGTCGCTTTCCACGCAAGATTATCCTGTTACACCTTCTGCTGATTCTGGACATAATCTTTCAGGTGGGGCTCGTCTCATTCTTTCACGGCTTCAATCTTCCTCTCCTTACAGCGCTGCATCCTATGAATGCAGTTCTGCTCTTCGTCATCGCGACGCTTCTGGCCTATAACACGCTGATCTGGACACGCTCAACACGACGAAAGGCGGGTGCTTAAGGCATGTGGCAAACCATTTGTATTAGCCTCCCTTCCCTCACGCGTGAACAACAGTGCGTTCTGGATCAACAATTGCGTCTCGCCATGCATAATTATGATCTGGAAACCGATACTATCGATGTCGGTCTCTTTTTCCTGCGCTATATGCGACCAGACGAGGCAGTGCTCATTCTGGAGGAGCGTCGAGCACTGGTCCAGCGTAATCTGGAGCGAGTGCTCGATGAGTATGGCATACGGAAAGAAGATGCTTACGCAGGAGCAGTCCGCCAGATTATCCGTGAGCACATCCGCCTTATACTACAGGCCGAACTGGAATGGATCGCGTCTACGATGAGGCACTTACACGAGTTAAGCGCCGCCTGATCACACCTCTGGCGAGGGGTCAGTGTACCCCTCGCCAGAAATCTATGATACGTGTAGGATAAGCTTGCCCGTTGAGTCGCGAGACTCCAGACGGCGGTGAGCCTCACTCACCTGTTCCAATGGAAGAATATCGGCAATGTCGATTCTTACACGCGAGCTTTTTACCAGTTCAAGTGACTGGCGAAAGGTCGCGGAAAGCAATTCGGGCGCTGATTGAGAGAGATTCCCAATGCTATAGCCCATAATGGATTTGCTTTCTGCCAGAAACGCTCCTGGCTCACGTGGAATGCCCAGAGGATTATCCAGATCACCACTGGCACTACCAAAGATGACTAAGCGCCCAAAAGGGGCCAATAGCTTGAGGCTCTGGCTACGTACGGGCTCACCTGTCGATTCGAGCACAACATCCACGCCACGCCCGCCCGTCAACTCGCGTACAGCACTTTCGTAGCCATCACGGATCAGCACGTGATCATATCCGAAGGCTCGCGCATACTCGATCTTTCGCTCGCTTCCCACAGTGCCAATTACCTGGCTCGCGCCCAGTTCGCGCGCTATCTGTCCTGCAATAGTCCCAACCCCGCCAGCCGCCGCATGGATCAGCACACTCTCCCCCTTACGAATTCGCGCTAGATTCACCAGCATGTCATATGCTGTTGGCACTATGGTTGGGAACCCCGCAGCCGTCGCAAGCTCGACCCCATCAAACGGGATCGTTAAGGCCGCCGGAGCCAGAACCAATTCAGCATATCCGCCCATGCCCGTAAATGCTGCGACCATTTGCCCTACATACAATCCCTCCACACCATCGCCCAGAGCATGAACATAGCCTGCGACCTCCAGGCCTGGTACAATTGGCAGTGAGACCTGATGATGTCCGCCGCGCCGCAACATTGTCTCAGCATAGTTAACACCTGCGTAGGCTACACGAATAACGACCTGACCCGCACCCGGCTGCGGCTCTGCGAACTCCTGTACTTTTAAGACTTCAGGCTCTCCAAATGCAGGAATAATTACCGCTTTCATCGCTTATACTCCATCTATATAATTTTGGCTAACAGCATCACAAACATCAATCGAGGCATAGTCTCGATGCCTTTGATTATAGATGGCGGAGTCATAAGCCCGTAAGGAGGCACTGAAAAGTGGCAAGGATACTTCTGAGTAACCTGCTCATATTGGTAGCCCTAGCGCTTTTATGGTATAGTTAAAGCATGGAAAGAAGAAAGCGCGTAATAGAACCGCTCGATGTCAATTGCCGTACACGGCGTGGGCTAGAGCTACTCAGCGACAAATGGACTCTGCTTGTGCTCATCTCCGTACGCGAGGAAGCGTTGCAGTTTAGTCAAATACTCGCGCATCTCGAAGGTATCTCCAAGAAGATGCTCACTCAGACCTTGCGCGGACTTGAGCGCAACGGGCTGGTCAACCGAGTTGTTTATCCGGTTATTCCCCCTATGGTCGAATACTCCCTCACGCCTCTTGGTCAGACCCTCATCGAGCCACTCTGGGCTCTACGTGACTGGTCCGAGCAACACATTGACGAGGTTGAACGCGCCAGGGATGCATATGATCAGCGAGATCATACCCACCTTCAAGACCAGATTGCCCTCCTGGTCCAACAGCGCGTCGAAGAAGCTTCTGCCCATGACTGAACCAGGACCATCTCAAGCTAGCAAAACTCGTCTTACCAAGTCACATATATCGTAGCCTCCCCGACATCAAGACGCGAGTGCTCACCATGTGCTCCTGAAACAGCAGCACATGGTGAGCATAAGGTTTAAGAAATCATCAGTTCACACAGGGTATGTTTAGTTGGAGGTGAGAAGGCTACCTATCCACCAGACATTACCAAACGTATCTTTCACGCCTGCATTCCGCTCATGGTAGGTCTTATTCTCAGGTGCTATAAGGGAGATCGCGCCTGCCTCAAGAGCACGCCTGTAGGTTGCGTCCACATCCTCAACGTAGACATACACAGAGGAGCGTGTGGCGCTCTCAGATGGCTCGCCCGTTTCAAGCACAATAATCGAATCGCCAACCTGTACTTCGATGTGATTTCCGCCCTTGCTCGTCGGAGAGCGCTCTAATTCCTGCGCGCCAAAAACCTGAACTACAAAGTTTAATAACTCAGGTCGCCCATAAAGGTAGGGGCGCACAGTTCCCCCACCTTGTCGCACATGTGACATATTCATATGCTTGCTTCTCCATCCTTACATGATGCATTTTCGAGCGCGTGAAAGTGTGCGCGTTCGCGGTTAAAGTGTAGTAGATAGAGAAGGCTCGCGTCTTGTAAAAAATGAAACCTCAATCAGAAAAGGGAATGTGATGACTATATATTGACCGTTGGCTCAGGTACTCACCTGGGGCCAACCCGACAAATGCCTGGAAATCGTGAATGAGGTGCGCTTGATCATAATAACCACAGGTCAGCGCGATATCAGCCCAATGTACCAGAGAATCGCTCTCAAGCAAACGTAGAACTTCATTAAAGCGGTGAACACGATAGAATTGCCGGGGTGTCAGGCCCACCGCATCGCGGAAGACCCGAATGAAGCGCGTTTGGCTCAGCCCGCGCGTTCGCTCATAGCTGAAGTCGTCAGCTCATGCTCAGAATGCTGGAACTCTTTTAGTGAGAAGGTGATCACAGGATGAATATAGAGCCGCTTCAAACGCCTGAGCAAAGCCTGTTCTAGTAGAGCGAATGCCCCTTCAGGTGATCCAATCTCAAGCATTTGCTCGCGCAGTTCAAGAGCTTCATGTCCCCATAACAGATTCAAGGAGACAATCTGATTATGCAACTCAGAGGCAGGAATGTTCAGGAAGGGAGCCACGCCACCCGGCTTAAACGACACTCCTATCACACGCTTCTGGCTGGCTGTATCGATGAGAGAAAACTCTGATCGCGCGCCACTGATAACACAACCACGACAACTCTGGAATACATCGGGGTTATACCGATCATACACTCGTATCAAGTCGTCATCCAGGTTGATAATCAGTGATGCCACGCCATCAGGCAAACGACGATCCTTTGTGTAAGACGTTCTGATGTCCTCTTCATAATACCAGAAGCGATCCACAAACTCCCCAAGAGGCGCGCCCGGAAAAAAAATACGGCTACCCACCTGGCTCATCCTTCACTAGAACACTTGAGCTATTGCATCTCCATGCCAAGCTTACCCCATTCCCCTCTCAAAAGCAAGGCATTTCCTAATGCTGCACCCCCCTCTGTCAAACTTGTATTTCGTAGGAAATTGTACCTATTTTACCCTTTTATCACACCAGTATCCTTGCTATATTGAAGGCTATATATTTAAATAAACATGGATGTTGGTAAGGTATTAATGGCTTGATTTAGGACTTCTCTCCACTTGCTATTCACAAAGATCATGGCTTACAGGGTGATCTTCTAGAAACGATTCAGCAAATATCACCTGCCTTCAAAATACCTGAGCAGTGAGAGGTCTCTAACGTTAACAATGTGCTGAGCTAACCCCAAAATCAAACGACGTTCAGATAGATATGGTGAAATAGGCTCAGCGCATATTAAGTACAGTATGCCGATGGCGGAACATCGGACAAAAGTATAGGTAAAGGTTTATGGTTGGAAAATCGCCAAATGATATTGCAAATCAACCCGTAATCGACCGCTATCGACTGCTGCACTTTATACATCAAGGTGAAACCCAGTCAGTCTATCAGGCAGTGGACACCCACACGACCCGTCATGTCGCGCTCAAATTGACGCGCCTGGCACAGGTATCCAGGGGAAGATCCGAACGGCTCCAACACTTCAACCGCGCAATGGAAGAGGTTGCTGCGTTGGACCATTCCCATATCCTGCCTCTACTCGATTTTGGGGTTATGGCACCTGAACAGGTGAACCGGGAGCATGACTTTGTCTACATGGTAATGCCCCTTGTTGCGGAGCGCTCACTCGACGTCTGGTTGCATGAAAACAGGCGCCAGTCAAACGCACCAAATGCGCGACTAGAGAGCACTGAACTATTAAGTTTTGTGCGTCAGGCAGCCCAGGCTCTACAATACGCACATGAACGCAACGTGCTTCATATGGGCGTCAAACAGACAAACTTCCTGATACGACCACAAAGCGACAGCAACAGCTTCCCGCATCTGGAATTGTCAGACTTCGCGATAACACGCTTTACCTCGAACTCGCATGAGCAGGGTATCATTGCTCCAGAGCTAATGGCAGGGCGTCCCCTGGCTGCCAGTGATCAGTATGCCCTCGCTATCATCGTCTATGAGTTGCTTACCGGGCAAGCATACACGCCTGCGCGCTATCACGGTCAGAGCCTCTCAGCGCTGTTTGATGCGGATGTGCGCGCTTCTAAGATGACACCTGCTGCGAGCAGCGTACTTCAGCGCGCGCTCGCTCCAGAAGCGCAATCTCGCTTCTCGTCGGTCGCGGAATTCGCCGATGCCTTCACGCGTGCTCTGGATCAGGGGAAACGTGGAGAGAATCAATATATCATGCTCGGTCTGAGCGCGGCAGAAGCTCAATCCGGCACGACCTTTCCTTTAACCCTCGCAGGCAACCGCCAGGTCAATATCACAGTGCCACCGAACTCACAGCCTGGACAAATTATCCAGATCGATGGCCTCGGCAAGCCATCAACCTCAAATGGCCCAAATGGTGCGCTTGTGGTCACACTAGCCATCCGGCCCAATGCCAATGGTGTGGTTTCTTCCGATCCCGGCGAGCGGCAAGCCATGCTTTCCGAGCTACGAAACATCTCACACCAGATTCAGACGCTACAGAGTCAGGCACCCGCTACACCCAGCGCGAATCCGACAGCCTCCGGCAGCGCTCCCGCTCCTGGTCAACCTCTCAATACCTCCTCTTTGGAGGAACAGGTACAGAAGCTTGAGCATATTTCGCGCGTCCTCAGGACATACGACGACTATGTGAAGATCGAGGGACCCAAAGATATCCCCCGCTTCATCGTCAAGCATCTTCCTCCAGGCACCGCGATAATGCTTGTTTTGCTCGCTGTCCTCATTGTCGCCTGTAACTGCTCAATTTCCAATACCTTACAAGAAGCTATTGTGAACAATGGGAATGCTAATGTCGAATTGCTTGCCTGGGGCAATACTCAAATGACTGCTACTGCTCAAGCATCGATCAACTCAACGGCGACCGCCAAGAAGAATGCCCAGGCGACAGCAGTAGCCAAACATATGCAGGATGTACAGCAAGCTATTGATGCCGTGCATATTCCCGCGCAGTATAACGTGGATGAAAGCAGTAACAATAATGAAGATAGCCTTATCTTCACTGATCTGCTGAACAAATCCAATACAGGCCAATGGAAGCAGGGAGAACCTGATGCCATCCCCTCCTGTTACTTCGGCCAGAACGATAATTTCTATCACGCGAAGACGAATCAGGTCAAACAACCTTTATGGTGCCAAGCCTCTAACGAGACTGCTAATCTACAACGCGGCGTGAATTTCGTCTTGCAGGTCCAATTATCTATCCTGAATGGTTCTACAGGCGGCATAGTATTTGGCGCGGGCGATGTCAAATCGTCATGCTACTTCTACATCTCCCAAACAGGCGACTACGAAATCGGCTACAATAACACGCCCTTTACTCACGGCAAAGGCAAGAGCACAGCTATCAATACAGGCATCGGCACAAACGTTACCAATCTGATCGCTATGGTAGTTACAGATAAGAAGGTTACTTTCTTTATCAATCTTGAACCTGTACTCAGTATCGAGGAGGTCAGCCTACCTACTGTCGGCAACGTGGCCCTGGTCGCTCTGAGCGATGGCAGTCCAACCGATGTTGCCTATCAGAAAATCAAAGCCTGGCAGTAGCCACAGTGCATTGCTTGCAGAGACGGCCTCGTAGGGAATCGTGATTCCCTACGAGGCCTCTTTTTGCTTTAAGCCAGAGATGATCTGATACGCGCACCACCATCACAATCGATGATGCTGTTTGTCATAAACGGGTTAGCTATCAGCATAGAGATGACCTGAGCCACATCTTCAGGCTGCCCAAGACGCTTAACCGGTTGAAGTGCGACCGCTTGCGAGAAGATAGCCTCACGCGCCTCGGCAGGCAAACCATTCCACCAGGGAGTCGCAATAAGCCCCGGCGCGACAGCATTGACACGCAAGGGTTGCAATTCAAGAGCCAGGGTCGGGACCATTGCTTCCAATGCTCCGTTGAGAGCTCCCAGACCAGAGGCCCCACTATAAGCCGTATGAGCCGTGACCGCACTAACAAGAGTAAGAGAACCATCTGCCCGCAGGTAATCGAGACCAACCTGGGCGGCAAGCAGTTGCGGCCAGAACTTGTCCTCAAAGGCGCGACGTAGCGAATCAAAGTCTAGCGTACGGAACTCACCTGCTCCCTCACTTCCCCCCAGAGTCAAGACCAAATGGTCAAATGTCCCGACACGCTTAAAGAATCCCTGTAACGCCTCACGGGAGGTCGTGTCTACTACCTCACCCTTTGCGGATTCTCCTAGCTCCACTAGTGCCTGGTCAATCTTGTCGCGCTGGCGGCTAGCAACGACAACCTTCGCACCTTCGGCAATCAGCGCTCTAGCAGTTGCCAATCCAATTCCCGATGTCCCGCCAATGATAACGACTTGCTGATTCTCAAGTTTCACGTTTATATCTCTCTTTCCTCAATGTAACAATGCGTATTCAGAATAATCGCAGAAATTATCTTAAACTATTGACCGTTTGCCCGGTCAAGCAAACAAATGGCTAGCTCTAGCTTAAAATGTTGTTTGCTCACCCACTTTCTGTTACAATAAACGATACGCGGTGTCTCCTAATCAACAATGATAAATATATACGCTCCGTATCGTATTTGTCAATAGGGAAGCAAAAGTTGTCTGAGAGTGAGGATTGAAATGGAAGAACTGGAAAAGAAGGCTGGTGGACGTCCACGAAGTGACCAGGCGCACCAGGCCATACTACAAGCTACCATGGAGGTGCTGAAGCGAGATGGTTACCGTGCGATGACCATTGAAGCCATCGCGGCATGCGCGGGAGTGGGTAAGAAGACGATCTACCGTTGGTGGTCTTCCAAAGCAGAAGTAGCTCTAGAGACGCTTACGACATATGTTGAAATGCATGTTCCCTTTCAGGATACAGGCTCACTTGAAGGCGACCTGTTAACACATCTGAAACTGGCGCTTCCGGGTCTTGCAGGCCCATCAGGAGCGCTTCTGCGTGGATTGGTCGCGGAATCACTCTTGAACGAAGATTTTGCGCATGAATTTCAACGCCTTTTCATTATACCTCGTCGTGCGGAACTGGTCGTGCTTCTCAAACGCGGCATTCAACGCGGAGAACTGCCTTCCGAGGTCGATCCCGAGGTACTTGCGGATCAGGTCTACGGCGCGAAGTGGTATCGCTTTCTCCTCTATCCAGCACCACTCGATGACAACTACGCACACACGCTCGTCAATCACATTCTGCTCCTGAGCAAACAAGATCAATAGCTCGCTGCTCAAACCATTTCAGCCGCCATACTTGCACATAGCTATTTTTTCTCATGTGTCTGTGCGGGTGCATATACTGCTGCCAGGCGTTCCGATGGCACGGTAAAGGTATAGGTGTCACCATGTGCGAGGTAATGCATTCGTGAAGTCAATTTGGCTTTCTCTACCGCATGCTGAAAATCCTTCAATGGCGATTTGAAGGCGGTGTAATCGTTGTAGTGAATGGGGATGCCAATTCGTGGGTTAATCAATTGAAAGGCTTTAAGCCCCTGCTTCGCGTCCATTGTAACGAGCAGACCCATGATACGCGTTCCGCCAAGGTGGAAAAGCCCCAGGTCAATGTCGGGATAACGTAGAGGAATGGCGGTAAGGTCATGCATATAGATGGTATCACCACTGATGTAGAGTCGCATTAGAGTCTCTTCTGTCGCCACTTGCTGGAACTCCAGCATGCTTCCCATAACTGGCGGAAGCAGACCTGCTAACCGTCCCCGCGCATGTTTGCCCGGCATCGCTGTTACCTTCAGTTGCACGGCTCCACGCTCAAGAATAAAGCTCTCCCATGTTTTCAATGGATAGACTGTCTTAAAACCCTTTTTCTTTAACGTCGCGGCAGCCTCCGGCGTAGTCACAATCGGTGTAGTCCGCGCAAGCTTACGCATAACGATCCGATCAAAATGGTCTTCATGCAAGTGTGAGAGAAGCACAAAATCGACCTTCGGCACCTCTTCAAGCTCAAGCGCTGGATTCGTCAGGCGTTTTGAATGTATTCCATAGCCCAAATGTACCGAATCGCCCTTATGCAAAAAATTGGGATCGGTCATAATGGTAAAACCAGCGTATTGCATGATAACTGTTGCCGTACCCACAAAGAAGATCTTCCCTTCGGTCAGGTCTCCCGCACCACCAGACCCTGCGCTCTTCACGACGCGGTGAATATATTGAACTGCGTTCTTATTCGCTCGCTTCTGATGCCTACTCATGCTCGCCGCTCCTGTGCTTATTGCTATTTCCGACATTCCCCACCTGACGCTTTCACGTTCTGACATATAACCCACGTTACATGGAAAGTATTCATTCTGCATGAGATGGGGGGGGCACTTCACATCCACATTGTGAGATACATCATTCCCCGGCTCAGTTACTTATGTTATATTCTTAATTATCAATCCTAATAAAATTTCCAATCTCGCTAAGTCGAGAAAATGACCTGACTGGCATCAGAAATCGGTCGCTCACAGCGTGGGACGCTGTTAGACAAAGCATCATCCTATAAGGAGTTTTCTAGGAATATGCACAAGGTAAAGACTCGCAAATACGCGTTAGTCAGCATATTTGGCGTTTTGCTAATCATGCTTATGGGGTGTAGTGGCGGTGGAGACACCACTGCCAAACCCACTCCCACAACTCCAGATGTAAAATATGTAGACTATGACCTCAAGATACCTGCTGAGGCCCTCAATTCACCAGAAGTTGGCCCGCTTCCAGGCGATACCAAACTTCATGTGCTGGTGACCTTTAAAGCCAATCAGGACGAATTGAAGAAGCTCAAAGATCTGAAGCAGAAGTCAGATCAGAATATCGACCTGTCACAGGAAGCTAACAAGATTGGCATCACCGATGCGCAGTATGCCAAGATTAAGAGCTACCTGGGTGTCGATGGCGTTAATCTCAAACTTGATACCACACATACAAGCATGACCATTGACTCCAAGGCGAGCCTCCTGGAGACACTGCTGCAAACCACCTTCGTGAAGCATAAACTCAAGGATGGTCGCGTCTTCTTTGCCCCCAAGACGGCTCCCAAGATTCCCGACTTTATGAAGGATCGTATCGTCGCGATTACCGGTCTCGACAACTATAGCAAGCCTCCCACGAGCAAGGCGACCTTCAAGCAATTGGAGCAGACAAGCTTCAAGAGTAGCTCCAATGCGAATGATCCTACCTGTGAGGTGAATGACCCAAGAGTCGTAAACTGGAAGCAGGTAGCCCACGCCTACGGCCTCGATAGCCTCTGGCAGCAGGGCTTCACTGGCAAGGGCATGGTCATTAACCTTGTGGAGCTAGAAGGCTTTGATAAGACATCCGTCCAGAAGTACTTCAATTGTGTTGGCTATAAGGGCAACCTCAAGGTCATCAATGTCGACAACGAGCCCAATCCCAAGGATGCAGTTGGCGAATCGCTTCTAGATATTGAGATGATCGCGGGACTCGCCCCCGATATCGATATCAATGTCTATCAGGGTGTAGATGAATACGGCACAGGATCATGGGAGACATTCAACAATATCCTGTCGCAGATCGCTAACGACAACGCTAAGAAACATGCTCCTAGCATGGTCAGCATTAGCTGGGGTAGTGGCGAGCAAGAGCTCTACGAAGAAGTCTTCAATTCTATGAGCGCCAAGATGCAAATGCTGACCGAGGCGGAGCATATGACGGTCTTCGCCGCCAGCGGCGACTGTGGTGCCTTCCAATCTATGGAATGGAATAAACTAGACGTCAACTATCCTTCGTCCGATCCTTACGCGACAGCGGTAGGTGGTACGCTTCTGAAGACCGATGCCCAGGGCAATCGTGTTGGCGAGACTGTCTGGCAGGATGCCACCGATAAGACAAAATGTAATAACGCCTGGGGCAGTGGCGGTGGACTAAGCACAAACTTCAATCAGCCCGCGTTCACTGCCGTTCCTGGTATGCAAAACAAGTATTCCGACAAACATCGTCAGGTGCCAGACATCGCCGCCGTGGCGACGAATCTGCCCATTTATCAGGATGGTGGTTGGTATATCTCTGGTGGTACCAGCGCTGCGACTCCCATCTGGGCTACTGCGCTTTCACTCATCAATCAGGCCATGATCTCGAAGGCGAAAGTCTACGGCTATAGCACTGATCTCTTCTATGAGATTGCTGCGGGTAAGCAAGATCCCAGCGGCCCATCTTACTTTGATGTGACGCAGGGCGATAACAACTACTACCCCGCGACTCAGGGCTGGGACTATTCCACCGGTCTGGGTGCTCCCAACGCCAGGAACTTCTACCTGACGTTCGCGGGATTGGTCGCGGAGAATCCATAGAATATAGTCCTCCAACTAGAACAAGAGAGCATGCATTACTACTGTCCAACAGAGGTAATGCATGCTCTCTTTTTGTGCTCGATAGATACGGTGCGCGACATGCCAAAGTCTGCTAGAATAGAGCGGCATATTGGGGCAAGTGAAAGGATATGGTAGGATGGCACAGCATGAGCAGACCTCGAACGAGCGTTACGCACACCAACTTCTAGCTCGCCTGACCGAATGGTCTACATACACCGAGCGTATCAAAGCCCAGCATCAGATCGCTCCTAGCGCGGCTCGCTATACCCTAGTCAACGACGAGATTCGCCCCCTGCTCCCGCCTGATATTGAGAACCTTTACACGCACCAGTATGAAGCCTTGAGGGCGGCCCTGGGTCATGAACATGTGACTATCGCGACCGCGACCGCGTCCGGCAAGACCTATGCGATGGCTCTTCCTTCACGCGTTCGCCGCCATCGTCAGCCAGGGGCGACTCTCCTCTGTGTGGCTCCCACGCGTGCGCTGATACAGCAATGGCAGGAGCGCCTCTCATCCTGGGACCCGGCCCTCCGTGTCGAGGTATATACCGGCGATACACCCCAGGCCGAGCGGGCCGCGATCCGCCAACGCGCCCAAGCCGTGATTACAACTCCAGACATGCTACATATGGGCTTGCTTCCCTATCACCGCTCCTGGGCAGGTTTCCTTTCACGCCTACAAGATGTCATTGTAGATGAATCTCATATGTACCGGGGCGTCTTTGGAAGCCATGTCGCGCTTATTCTGCGCCGTCTCAAGCGTGTCCTGGCACTTCACAACGCTCAACCAAGCTTTATCTTTGGCTCGGCGACCATTGGTAATCCCGAAGATCATGCTGTCCAACTCATTGGTGATGATGTCAGCGCCATCACAGCTAACGGCGCGCCCGCTGGTGGGCGCCTGACTCTACTCTGGCAGCCACCCGATGATAGCGGTTATGTCGAAGAAGCGGCGGGGCTGCTGGCATTCTTCATTACACAGGGAGTGCGCTCAATCCTCTTCGGTCAGGCCCGGCAGACAGTTGAACGTATGGTGCGCCTGACACGAAGTATGCTCCCTTCTTATTTGCAAATGAAGGTTCTGGCCTACCGCGCTGGCTATACGGTCGAGCAACGACGCGAAATCGAAGATCAGCTCGCGCGTGGCGAAATTCTGGGTATCATTTCGACCAGCGCCCTTGAAGTGGGCATCGATGTAGGCGACCTGGATGTCTCAATCGTGGCTGGCTTCCCCGGAAGCATTTCTAGCTTCTGGCAACAGGCAGGTCGCGCCGGGAGGCGTAATCGCAGCGCTCTAAGTATCTTTGTATTGCGTGAGGATGCGCTTGATCAATATTTCGCTGCACACCCCTCTATGCTGCTCGACCAACCCGCCGAGCGTGCCTTGGTCAATATCAATAATCCCTATATCTTTCCCCGCCATCTCTTATGCGCGGCCTATGAGCAGCCGCTTTCACTCGCAGACCAACATCTCTTCGGACCCGCCACAGCTCAGACGCTCGCGCGACTCGTCGAAGAACGCGAACTAGTTCAGCATGGGAATCGCTATTATCTGCGCAACACACGTCAGAGTGTAGCTTTCCAGGTCTCACTGCGCCAGGTTGGGGAGCGTCTCTCAATCATGAGCGCAACCACGGGCAGCAGGGAGCGCCGCATTGAGGAGACCGATATCCACCATGCTATCAGTGAGTGTCATCCAGGGGCTATCTACTACTCACAGGGTGTCTCCTACGAGGTTCAACAGCTCGATCTCGCGCAGAAGCGCATCGATGTCCGCCCTCATGAAACCGCCTTCTATACCGAGCCTATCATCCAGACAGATGTGCAGATACAAGAGGTGGAACAGCACCAACATCTCCCACGCCTGCATCTCTACTCCGGGCGAGTGCTCGTCACGCGCGAGGTTCAGGGCTTCCTTCGCCGCCATAACCGCTACCGCACCATTTTAGAACAATGCGAACTAGAGGAGCCCCTCTCAGCTCCGCTTGAGACCAGGGCGCTTTGGATGCTTATTGACAACGCTCTCATCGAGGAGCTTATCAGCGCGCGCCGCGATCCCGCTGGCGCGCTACATGCCGTTGAACATGGCATGATCGCCCTCCTACCACTCTTCGTCCTTGGTGACCGCCGCGACGTAGGTGGTGTCTCCGTTGTCCCCTATCATCCCCAAACACGCGCGGCTACCATTTTTATCTATGATGGCTATCCAGGCGGTATAGGTTACAGTGAGGAGGCCTTCAGGCAATGGTCCGCGCTGGCACAAGCCACCCTTGAGACGCTGCGAACCTGCTCCTGCGCGGAGGGCTGCTACGCCTGCATCATGTCCCCCAAATGCGGCAATCAGAATCGTCCTCTGGACAAAGCAGGAGCCATTTATCTCCTTAATGCGCTCCTATACAAAAAAAGCACTAGCCACTAATGTAGCTAGTGCTGATTTATTCAGGCTTCCGTGAGATGGTCCCTATCTCGCGCTATCCCCAGCTAAAAGCATCGACATAGACGCTAACACTACTAGGAGCATTCAGGTCAATACCCACCTGTGGAGATGATATATTCATACTACCTATCGTGTAACTCACTCTCGTCCATTGACCCGCGGTCAGCGCGATAACTGGTCCATCGTACCAAAGATTATTGCCATCGCCTATAGAAATGTTGGCGGTCATTGAAGGCGTGCCAGATGGTACATAGACATATGTGGTAACAGTCTGCCCTTGCGTGATCTGAGCCCGGATGAAGGCATATGATTGCCTGCTGATCGTGGCTTTTAAGGAATATGCTCCATCATAGCTATATTGCGAGCTACTCTGTAGCGAGCCAAAGGTGCTTTGCCAACCCTGTCCGCTGCCCTCAAATGAATAGAATACAGAGGGTGCTGGGGAAGCATTTGTTGGCGCTTGTGTTGGTGCTGTAGTTGTTGGTTGATTCGACTGATTTGTACTAGCCGTTCCTTTGCTGCCTGCCGGTTGCTTTGTACCAGATGTTGCATTAGCTGTTGCGCTGGTCGAGGTCGTGGTGCCAGTTCCAGGCGTCTGCCTCACTGGCTGCGTACTACGCTCACCAGGGTGTGCCTGCTCAGAAATCCTGGTCGCGGTACTTCCCGCCATGCTTACATTGTCCGAAGGCGTCTTCTGCTGCGTAGCGAGCAGTACTGAACCTACAAGAATGCAAATAACCAGCAGAAGCGAGAGCGCCAGGATCAAGCGCCCTTTATGCTTGTGAGCGGCAGGCTTCGGCGACAATGCGACCAAAGGTAAAACGGCCTCGCTTCTCGCTTCACCTTTAGAAGTTATCTCGTCCGGCTTCGATAAGCCTTCTCCAGACGGCAACGGTTTTAAACTCGCATAGTTTGATTGTAACTGCTCCAACATAGAATTGATACGCTTCGAGTCATCCAACGTTGACTGCTTCCCACCAGTTTCAGACTTTTGCTGCCCAACCTCCTCCACCGCGGGCATCAGCTTATCAGTGGCAACTTGCCGCTTTGGAGGGGCTGGTTGCACAGATGGGGTTGCATCAGATAGTGCTTTTGAGGTCAACGATGGCGCTAGCGTCCCTGTTGTACGAGGGGCTCGTCTGCTAGCGGGAATATGGCTCTTCGGAAGAGGAGTCAAACGGGACACCACCTCTCGCTCATCACCAACGGAATGTGCGATTCGGGTCTCTGCCAGAGTCGAAGATGGCTGAGCACCTTCCTGCTCTCCAGTCTCAGTGCGCTCGAAAGACTGGCCCTTCTCGCTCTTCTCCTGGGAAGACATGGAAGGCTCTTGTATAGCATACAGAAACTCCTGAGCGCTGGCAAAACGCCGTTGTGGCTCAGGATCAAGCGCCCGACTTAGCGCCTGATGCAGGTAGGCTGATAGCGAAGATGGCAGAGCATGCCGGGCCTGGGGAAGCCAATTCCCAGGAGAATTCAGCGTCCGACCGCTCGCGGGCGATTTTACCGACGTCTGACCGCTACTCAGCATGGCAGCCAGTATTCCAGCCAGGGCATATACATCTCCCTGCACGCCATTCTTGCTTGACGCGAGATAAGCTTCATTAGTCTCTGGAGGCAAATCGGACTGCAAGGAAGCAAGGTCGAAGTCCGTCAATAGCGCCTCCTGGCTGGCATTGAAGAGAATACTTTGCGCGCTCAGATTGCCATGCACAATCTTCTGTTCATGCGCGTAAGCCAACGCCTCACCAACGCGCTTAATGATTGTCAACGCCTCATCCAGCAAAAATGGCTGAGGCCACTGCCGCAAGATACGGTTATGCAATGAACGGAAAGGAGCGAATTCGCTAATAATGTAAGGTATCGCTGTTTCGCCATTGATGCCATAATCCACAATAGGTAGAATATAAGGATGCTGCAACGACTTCAGCCGTTCTGCCTCATGCAAAAATTGCTGCTGCCTATCCATAGTAGCAAGAGGTAGCGCGTGAAAATACTTCAGCGTCACCGACTGCTTGTCCCCAGATTCAGTAACCTTCTCACCCAGATACACATACTTAAAGAGATCAGAAGAAAGCTGTGTTGTAAGAGCATAACCAGCGACGGTCCTGCCAACCAGGCCTTCCGAAGTATCCATTGGAATCCTCCAACCCTCGATTAGCCCATAAATAATGGAGAGTATTAATAAGCTAAATTATCAAATAGATAGCAATCAATCAATTGTAATTTTACTGGTTTCGTGAGATAAATCAAGCTCAATAGCCCTACTAGAGCCTTAGTTACAGAAAGGATTTGTGCTTCTCATCCTCTATTATCGGGCTATTTGCTAATCAAACGCTTACTGTACTTCCGATTTATTAAAAATATATCTGATTTAATGATTTAATATCTTTGTAACATTATCCAGGTTCAAACGATAGACTATGAAGGGTATTAGTAAATCACTAGTGATACTGCCTATAGTGAACCGAAAGGCGGCGTTCTCACGCCAATGTATTTTGATGAAAAAACAAAAACTTTCTCTACTCGCTATTATCTGGTGGCTAACCTGCGTGGCTCTGCTCACGGCTGCCTGCGGACCGGGCAGCTTGAACCTGGGAAATGGAAATGGCAACATACGCACTGGTGGCTGGAAATCTATCCGAATCTTTCCTGATGGCAAAGGCTGGGCGCTCACATACCATGGCTTGCTGCATACAAACGACCGGGGAAAGCATTGGAATAGCGTAACCCCCTGGCAGCCTGACACCCAATCAGGCATATTCACTAGTGGGGTTAATACTTTTGTGGATGGCAACGTAGCCTGGATTACCAAACCAGGCAACACCACCTATCAACAATATGGCAAGACTAACGAGCCACAGCTTGCACAAGTCTACCGTACCAATAACGGCGGACGCACCTGGAATAACGCTGAGATTCCCGATACCGCAAGCTCATATTCAGATATCAGATCGGGACCGGGCACTATTATCGGCGTGCTCCAAACCCTTGGCGAAACTCGCCATCAAGTCAGTATCACTGCTCTATCCGCTACCAACGAAACGGATGCCTGGATCTCTGTCAAACGCTTTTATACGCATACAGGCGGCGGTCATGAGGAGATGCAAACTGAATACACGCGCGTCTGGCATAGTAGCGATGGCGGGAAAAGTTGGCAACTTCTAGTGGAGAATAAAGCCAGCCAGGGAAGCCAGATCATGCTTCCGGGCCTGTGGACAGCCTTTCCAGATAAATCTACTGGCATACAAAATGGGCTTACCTACTCTAACCTCGTCGTCAGCCACGATGGCGGCAGGAGTTGGCAAAGCCAAAACCTACCTTCCATGGACTATGCTAGTGGAGCAAGCACACAGAAAGAGCCTATCTTCTTCAATGCTCATTACGGCATTATTCCTGTACAAACATTGATTGCAGGTCACTACACGCTGTTCTACTACACGACGCATGATGGAGCAAAGACATGGCAGGCAAGTCCAACGCTATATCTTGGCAACACTAATCCTCAGATCAGCTATGGAGACGCTCAACACTGGTTTATTCTGCAAAAGGAAATTTTGTATATCACTGAGGATGGCGGCTCATACTGGACGCACATGAATCCAAAGATACCCGGAAAAGCCGTCATCAATTTTTCCTTCACCTCTAATACTGAAGGATGGGCCATTACAAGTAAAACAGATAGCCAGGACTACAAGACATATACTCAGGATGGCAGCACCTTCCTGCTGCATACAGTAGATGGCGGAAAAACCTGGCAAGAAGTCACCTACCAACTTGTCTGACAAAAAATAGCGAGAGTGAAAGGTTCTCAAGTTGCCTTTCACTCTCGCTATGTGCACAACCGAATCCCTATATGCAGGCACAACGCTTCAGCCTATATAGTGCCCCGCTCTAACGCCTCGTCAGCTTGCTCGCGATCAGATTTCCTAATAACTGAATACCTTGTACCAGGATAATGAGCAGCACGACAGTCACAATCATAACATCGGTCTCAAAGCGCTGATAGCCATAGCTGATCGCCAGATCCCCCAGGCCACCCGCCCCTACAGCGCCAGCAATAGCCGAGTAGCCAAGCAAACTGATGATTGTAATGGTCACACCCAGGACTAGCGAGGGCAGAGCCTCCGGGATGAGCACCTTGAGCACTATCTGCCAGTTTGTGCAACCCATGGCCTTCGCAGCCTCAACCACACCAGAATCAACCTCGCGTAACGAGGTCTCAGCCACGCGCCCAAAGAAAGGGATGGCGGCAATCGTAAGCGGCACAATGGCGGCATCGGTACCAATACTAGTGCCGACAATAAAACGCGTCAGAGGTGTGATCGCAACGAGTAGGATAATAAATGGAAGCGAGCGCCCGATGTTGACAATGACACCTAAAACTTGATGGAGTGCTGGAGCAGGGAAGAGTCCCCGACGATCCGTTCCCACCAGTAGTACGCCCAGGGGTAGGCCCACAACGATGGTGAACAGTGTCGAGATAAGCACCATTTGCAGCGTCTCACCCGTAGCCTCCCATAGCTCAGGCAAAATACTTGTAATCCCACTTTCCATCAGGCATGTACCTCCACATGTAATCCCAGATTTCGTAAATACGCCAGCGCGTCTGGCACCTGCTCACCCGCGAACTCCGCCTGTAGCTGACCAATACGCTCATCGCCAATGGCCTCGATATTACCGCTCAAGATGTTAACATCAAGCTCAAAGCGGCGGGCCATTGTTGAAAAGACTGGCTCACTGGCATTGCCGCCCGCGAAGGTGATAGTCACCACTGTTGAGCCGGGACGCGCGACATAATTCTCCGGTCTGGGGAAGAGTGACCGGGCCAAACGCGAATCCGGTTGGGCAGCCAGCGTGCTTACACGCCCTTGCTCGACAATGCGTCCCCCCTCCAAAATAGCCGCCTGGTGGCAGATCTGTTTGACGACGCTCATCTCATGAGTGATGAGAAGTATCGTTAGCCCCATGCGCTGATTGAGGTCACGTAGGAGGTCAAGTATCGCCCGTGTGGTCTGCGGGTCCAGTGCCGAGGTTGCCTCATCAGAGAGCAGAATATCAGGTGAATTCGCCAGCGCACGCGCAATTCCAACGCGCTGCTTCTGTCCTCCTGACAACTGCGCGGGGTAGACATCGGCCTTCTCTTCCAGTCCAACGAGCGATAGCAGTTCTCTCACGCGCGCCCGGCGTTTGGTCTTGCTCTCACCCATAATCTCCAGGGGAAAAGCGACATTCTCTGCGACCGTCCGAGATGTAAGCAGGTTAAACTGCTGAAAGATCATACCAATGCGTTGCCGCGCCTGGCGTAGCGACCGCCCCGAAAGAGCCGTCACCTCTTGCCCACCAACCGTAATCGTGCCAGAGGTTGGACGCTCTAGCAGGTTCACACAACGAATAAGCGTACTCTTGCCCGCTCCGCTCTGTCCCAGCACACCAAAGATCTGTCCCTGTGGAACCTCCAGGTTCACATCATCAAGCGCCACCACAGTTCCCTCGCCACGACCATACACCTTGCGTACATGTTCAATGCGAATCATCTTCTATCTCATACTCCTTTTTAGAAAACCTGAGTGCGCCAGCACTAGCCACGAGAGCAGCGCCGTGCCCCCGTATGGGGGTTGGTTTTCTCATAAGACCTCACCCTTCAATGGAGAAAGAGAGAGGTATGCAAAGTGGCGTACGCCTCTCTGCACACCTCTCGTAGAAGTGGAAAGCATCACACTTTAGAAGGCGGGAATGACCGCGCCCTCATACTTATCAAGAATGAACTTCTTAACTTCAGGTGTGTTCAGCAACTTCGCCAGCTTCTTAACCGCTGGATCATTCTCGTGACCCTTCAGGACCGTTAGAACATTCGCGTAAGGATTGTTTGTCGCCGACTCCAAGATCAACGCGTCCTTATTTGGCTTCAGGTTGATGGTCATAGCATAGTTGCCATTAATAATTGAGGCGGTGGTATCCTCAAGTGAGCGGGGAAGCTGCGCGGCCTCAAGCTCCGTAATCTTGATATTCTTAGGATTGCTCACGATATCTCGCACCGTCGCGCTCGTCCCAACGCCCGGCTTCAGACCAATCAGCTTGTTCTCTGCCAACAATTGCAGCGCGCGTCCACCATTGGTTACATCGTTTGGAATGGCGATGGTCGCGCCATTACCAATGGCATCCAGCGACTTGACCTTTTTAGAATAGAGGCCCAGCGGCTCGATAAGCACCTTCGTAACAGCTACCATATCAATACCGTGCTGCTTGCCAAAGTCTTCCATATATGGCACATGTTGGAAGAAGTTCGCGTTAAGTGAGCCTTCTTTTAGAGCCATGTTCGGCTGAACATAGTCGTTAAACGTCACAATATTGAGCTTCAGGCCCTCTTTCTCAGCAAGATTATCCTTGATGTATTTCAGAATCTCTGCATGTGGCGTAACAGAAGCCCCTACAGTCAAGGTGTTGGGATCGGACGAAGTAGCATTGGAGCCACACGCCGCGAGCAAGGAGAGAAGTAGGACGCCTAAGATAATACCCGGTAACCTCTTGAGTGAACGCATAGTAGTGTCTTTCTAATCTGAGATAGTGCTATTCTGGATCCCCCGCCACTTGTAGTAGTGCATGAGTATCAATCCATAATGCCGTTTGTTTGCTTTGTTGCCCAATCATAACAAAGTTGATCAATATTGTCAACATATAGAGGCTACGCGCGGGGAAGAGCTGAGGATCTAACAAGAGGTAGTGTGAGTATCGCGGCCCATACGCAAGAAAGGGATATTGACAACCTTGCGTATGGGCCAAATCGCTACGTGTTTGGCTCTCGATATGCGACCAGTAGTACATCACTTTAGTTCAGTTGTTACTGCGAACCACTGATACAGGTTATTGCCTGTCACCTGGCCGGGCTGGCGATCATTGATATAAGTATAAAGCAGATGTCCATTGTATGTTACCTGTTTCCCCTCTGCAAGCCTATGCAGCGCGAACTCGCCTGGAAGTTTATCATGGCAGAAGCTCACATGGTCGGTATTTGCTATCAGAGGGGGCCATGCCGTCAGGCAAGCACCAGTACAGGCAGGCTTTGCCAATGTATCAGGAACATAGTAATAAAGCACGAAGCCGCGAGCATCCGTCAGTACTATGCTCTTTTTGCCCTCAAGTGTTAGATGAGTCGTCTTGACTGGTAGCTTAGGGTTAGAGGCAGGATAGGCTGGTGCGGCATCCGAAAGCGAAGCCTTCGCGTTCTTTGACTGCTGGATGCGCTCGGCCTCCTCGCGAGTCATAATACGACAGGCTGAAACAAGAAGTACAAGGGACAGGAGGAACGTCAGCGTCAGCACCTTCTGAAAAGAAAAAGCTCGTTTTGACATCAAAAAGACCTCCTTTGACGCAAAGTCCGCATTTTGATATCGAGAACTGGCTATCTTTCTCTAGCATACAGATTCATCAAAGTACAGTCCTTAAGTGTGATCGAAACGAAGACACCTACTCTACAACAGTAGGTGTCTTCGTTTCCGTTTTTTTTACTTGCAAAAGAACAGTAAAGTAGTAGAGTTATAAAAACAATTTGCTCTAAAAGCACTCACCAACGCTGCCTGATCAGTCGCTAGTTTTGCCTCCTCATGATTTCTATGTCCCTGAACATATGATAGTCAAAGGCGACTGTGCTCACGCAAATAAACAAGATTAATATTAAAGGAGAAAGCCGCATGAATCCAGAAATCACTGAATATATTGAAAAGATCGACCAACCATGGCAGATTGAAGTCTGCAATCGTCTGCGACAGATTATCTTACAAACTGTGCCGGAGGTCGAAGAGCTCAAGCTATATAGCCGCCCCCACTACAAAAAAGGCGGGGATTATCTCTGTGTGTTTAATGTAGCTAAGAAGTGGGTCAATGTGATGCTCTTCAATGCTCAAGCGCTCGACAATCCCAAAGCATTTGGGACACTCAGTCCCAATGGAGACCGCGTCACTGCCAAAATAGAAGAAAGCCAGGATTTTAATTACGAACTCTTCGCCACACTACTCCAGCAAGCCGCTCAGGTACGCTAAAACTAGAACGTGTGATCTTTTCGCGAAATGGGCCACTCTTGCAGGGGTGTCCTATTTCGTTTTACGGCTCACGAACGACAGGCGTGATCTTTTCTAAACATGGCTTCTGGGCGAAGTGTGATCGATTGAAAAAACGATCAACGGTAAAAGCACCAGAAGCATAGTGCTATCAATAGGGTTGCGTATCACATTTCTTAGCTTTCACGCGACGAAAATCCTGAGATCATAGAATGGGAGCCATAGCCAGCGACTGCCAATGGAAGGTCTTTTTCCAATATCGTAAATGTATGATGAATATCTCCATCCCTGCTAACCAACAAGTGATGAAGTTCCAGATTATGATTATGGACCACAAACACTTCCACATGAGCACTCTTATGCACCTGGTGAATATGAGGTTGGCTAATACGTGATGTATAGTGTTCCAGGAATGAATCTTTTCTTAATCTATCCAACGGTTCCATATCCACATCAATATCGTCCCGAAATACCATTTGAGCAATAGACTCAATCAAGACAAAGTCATCATAATGCCGATCCTGTGTTATCAAGAGATACCACTGGGCATACTCCCAGAAGGCAGCAATACTCTCAAGAGAGACATCATCAGCCTGAGCCAGTTGCAAAAAGGCTGCCGGGTCACCTTCGAGCCAGTATGAATCATAGCCCGGAGCCCATCCAAGATACCAGGTTTCACGCGACCATAACACCCATCGGTCAACACGATAGAGACCATAGCGGTGAAACACATCAGTTGGGCAGATATGAATTTCCCATTGTACATCATCAGATGTTACTGAATCACTAGTAGACAATGCGAGCTCGCGAGATTGCGCTAACGCTCGAATAGTATCAAGCAGAGATTTTTCGTCCATCTTCTCCCTCTCGGCTGTAATACTCTTATCATGCAATACCTAAGCCCACAATGCAATGCTCATGGCAGTCCCCCAAATATTTTTCCGACGCATCGCGACGTTCTCTATAGCAATGTTTTTGAGCTTTTTCATACGTGAGCCCGGCGCTTTCGTCTCCGCCGGGCTCACTTCTGCTATCGTCAGCCATGGATAGAACAAAACATGATCAATCAGAAGCTGGGGATGATAATAACCTTGCTCATTGTTCTTAGTGTAGGAGAGTATTCTATTTAGAGAGCTAATAACAATCCGAGAGTGGCAATAATACGCCTGGGCGTGCGATTGCCCGCGAAAATAAGGGAGAGAAGCATCCATGAAAGTTGAAATTTGGTCTGATGTCGCCTGCCCCTGGTGCTACATCGGCAAGCGCCATTTTGAGTCCGCGCTGGAACAATTCCCACAGCGCGAGCAGGTTGAGATTGTCTGGCGTAGCTATCAGCTTGATCCGAGCGCGCCCAAAGATTCAACGCAGACCTCAACCGAGGCACTGGCAAAGAAGTTTGGTGGCGAGGAGAGGGTGAAGATGATGCACGAGCGCGTCACCCAGGTCGCCGCCGAAGCGGGTCTGGAATATCATCTCGACAAAGCCATCTATGACAACACCTTTGACGCACACCGCCTGATTCATTTCGCCGCGCACAAAAATCTTCAGAATGAGGCTAAAGAGCGCCTGCTCAAGGCTCACTTCACCGAAGGCGCAGCGGTCGCCAATATCAATGAGCTTGTCCGCCTTGGCAGTGAGATAGGACTCGATGCAGACGAGGTACGAGCCGCTCTTGAGAGCGATACCTATGTCGACGAGGTAAAGGCAGACTTCCAGCGAGGCAGAATGTTTGGCGTACAGGGTGTGCCCTTCTTCGCGATTGACGAGAAGTATGGCATCTCTGGCGCTCAACCAACTGAGGTATTTACCGAGGTCCTTGAGAAAGCATGGTCCGAGTCACACCCACTCATTAGTATCAGTGGTAGCACGCAGGATGCAGGGATATGCGAGGGGGACAACTGTGCAATCCCCCAGAATGATTAAGAAATAATCCGAAGTTCCTCGCTATCCCAGAGATTTATTGAGGGCTGGCGAGGAGCTTTTGAACGGTCTCGCAAAAGACATCAAGGTCGAAGGGCTTCTGCAAAAATGAGCTATGCGGGTCCAACAGGTTTTGTCGCTGTAGCTGCAACCGATGATGGCCACTCATGACCAGGATCTTCACAAGAGGATGGGATTGGCGGACCTGCTCTTGAAATGCTCTTCCTTGCATCTTAGGCATCATAATATCCGCGATCACAAGCTGAATAATCTCGGCATGCGCCTGAAATGTCTTCAGTCCCTCTTCGCCATCACGCGCGACCAGGACTTGATAGCCCTCATCCTTTAGTGTCTCCGTCATAACGATCCGGATATCGGGATCATCCTCGACCAGCAGAACCGTAATTTGCTGCTCACAATATGTTTGCGCAACGGGCTCAATGACTGTTTCTATCAACTCTGGTATAAGTTGTGGCATATTCTCCTCATAGAGTGGGAAATAAAGATCAAAGGTTGTACTCATCCTCAAGCTTGAATCCCTACGGAACATAGCCCATGAAAAAAATGATAATTTGTTCAAATGGGCATCCGGGGTGTTTTGCTTGTGTCTGCGATCTGGAAAAGTTTAAAGCATGGTAGAAATTATTTGAAGCAGGCTTTAGTATATCAGTTCTCAGCACAGGAATACAAGCTCACAACAGTCAATAGTTCTGAACCACGGAAACTCGGACTTATGCTTGACACATGGCGCTATCAGGGGTTACACTATAACCGTCACTATAATTAAGCATTGACCGTAAGCGTTAACGCCAATCAACGCACATCGTCGCAGTCTGCGCTTTTGCGGAAGGCCACCGGATGTGAGAGTTGGCGCTTTTTTATACCCCTTACACCCCTCAGGGCCTCCGCGCTAACGTCTCATGGAGAACGCATTCTGCTACTGTATGTAGTACTTATCCATACGCATAAGTGGTGCATATCTGGAATCAGGAAACCTAATGGAACAAAACACTGATGAAATGGAAGTGCTAGAGATCGCTTCAGAAGCAGTTTCACCCTCAGCCAAACCAACTCATACCTCCGCTAACGCCTTGCACTTCACCGGCTTTCGCCTCCTTCTAAGTGGCATTGCTCTATCTCTCTTTGGGCAACAAATGCTGACCGTCGCCATTGGCTGGGAACTTTATGTGCAGACCAACTCGCCACTAGTATTAGGTGGTGTGGGTCTGGCTCAAGTCATCCCACTGATCGCGCTCTTTCTTCCCGCTGGCTATATCGCAGATCGTGTTAACCGTAAATACATCGTGTTTGTGGCACAATGTGTAATTGTGCTGGCGATACTCAGCCTGGCCTTACTCTCTTTCAAACATGGCCCGCTCTTTCTGATATACTGCTGTCTGACAGCAATGGGAGCCGCTCAATGCTTCAATAGTCCAGCCAACTCGGCGCTGGTGTCTCAGGTGATACCGGAGGAAGCCTTTGAAAATGCCATGACCTGGCGTAGCAGCCTTGTTCAACTAGCCTCCGTGGTTGGGCCAGCGGCGGGTGGCTTCCTGATTGGGCTCTTTCAAGGAGTACCCCAGGTATTTTTACTTAGCGCCTGTTGCTCTCTGATCTTCGCTATTCTGCTCCTCTTCATCCGCGTTCGCCCCCAGAAGTCTAGCATGGGTGAGGGGCGCAAGCTCAGTTCACTTGTGAGTGGTCTGCGCTTCCTCTGGCAAACGCCGGTTATGCTGGCTGCGATTACACTTGACCTCTTCGCTGTTCTATTTGGCGGCGCGACGGCTCTTTTGCCAATCTTCGCAACCAGTGTGCTACATGTCGGGCCAGTTGGGCTAGGCTGGTTACAAGCGGCGGACTCGCTGGGAGGGATCGCCATGGCCCTTACAATCGCTCGTCGCCCACCCTTTAAGAGAGCAGGCTTGACGCTGCTCATTGGAGTTGCGTGTTTTGGTCTGGCAACAATCCTCTTCGGATTATCCCACTGGTTCTGGCTCTCGTTTGTCGCACTTGTTCTCATTGGAGCGTTTGACAACATCAGCGTTGTTATTCGCTCAACACTTGCGCTTGTGCGCACGCCCGATGAGATGCGTGGACGCGTTAGCGCTGTAAACTCGCTCTTCATTGGTACTTCTAATCAGTTAGGAGGCTTCGAATCAGGATTAGCGGCACAGTTCTTCGGCCCGGTCGCAGCGGTAGTTGTGGGTGGCATCGGTACACTGCTGGTAGTGCTGGTCGTTGCTGGTATCTGGCCCGACATACGCAAACTGAAGACCCTGCGCGAGCAAGCGGCTTAAGGTTGCCTATAGGAGAAAAGGGTTACACACTTCGACCAGTCCCCTCTCTCCTTCCAATGTTCCGCCTAACGGCTGTGTTGCTGCAAGATAGGCTGTGAAGCGATTTCATATCCCCAAAGATGGATAGGATATAGCGCAAAAGTTCCTAGGACCTACAATCATGACTCATTCATTCGTTATATATCACGGAATGGGAAATGCTGATACTAGAAATAAGCTGAATTGGAAGGGAGAAGGAATCGTGACACAGCAAAGTGAGCAGGAGAGCCAGCACCACCTGACGATAGAGCTGGAAACGGGTCAACTAATCCTTCGCCGCCCCACAATGCAGGACGGGGAAGCGCTACTCCACCTCTGGCTAGAGGAGAGCGCACAGCGCTCATCAAGCGAGGGGTTATCTCAGGAGGACGCGAAGAGGTTCATGGCTGGCATTCTAAGCCATTGGGAGCAATTTAAGTTTGGCTGTTGGAGTGTCTACGAACGGGGGCAGGATGAGTTATCTGGTTTCTGTGGCTTGAAGCACACTGAGGGCGAGGTCGAGTTATTGTATGCATTCACCACCGAAGGGTGGGAAAGAAGCATTGCCAATGAGGCAATTACCGCCAGCCTGGCCTATGGCTTTCGCACCCTCACGCTCGAACGGGTCGTCGCGATCATACCAGAACCTAATCTAGCCTCTAGAGATGCACTTGAAAAGGCCGGCATGGAGCATATAGAGGACATTGTCAAAGATGACATTCAACAGAGTGTGTATATTTTAACACGCGCTGATTGGGCCTCACGCCAGACCACAGTCTATTTACATGCTTAGGGACAATACAGAGGGGCGCACATAGGCAGTTTAAGTAAGACTGTCTATGTGCGCCCCTCTTTTACTTAGAGCACTCTAATACATCAAGATCGAAGTGCTATAACTGGTGTTATCGTAGACCCATTTGGCCTGATCGAGGGGCATGTTCACGCAACCATGGGTGCCGTAATTGGCGCTCGAATTACCACTAGAGTCGATGTGAAAATACTGCGTGCCTGGACCGTAATCGTTACGCCACCAGGAATCGTGCAGGAAATAGCCACCCGAGTGATACAGGATCGCGTAATTGATCTTGGTATCATCATAGTAGTAAGGCGAGCCCTTAGGATAAGGTGACTTAAAGACGGTTTTGGTCTTGCGCCACATCTCGGGCCACAGACCTGGAACGGCTGGCAGTTCCGGACGACCCGCTGTGATCTGGAAGGCACGTACCAGTTGTCCGCCGTTGTACACGCGCATGGCCTGCTCAGCGAATGAGACGACAATGACCTGTGAGCCGAGCAGTTTGTAGTGCTGCATCAGTTGGGTATCCGTCGCGTGAGGCTGAGAGTAAGGAGTGCCATCGCTGAAGTCCTGAATGAACATCTCCAGATGCAGGGACTCATTCTCCACATCCGTCACCACCGCCTGATAATCAGTGAGCGTCTTCGCGGCAGCCAGTTCATTGTCAAGATCTTCGCCGATGCCCTTGGTCATGTAGCCCATGTTCGGCGCATAGTTCTTGCCATCATAAGGATTATGATAGAGGTGAGAATTACCCCAACTATCCACTTTCGCATGGAACTTTTTGATCTCTGAAGTAGCCTTGCCCTTCAACAGATCCAACTGCATTCCACTGATCCCATTGTTATACGCCTTCTCGAAGGCAAGAAAATCCTTCAGCGTCTTCACCTTCTGGGCCTGATCATGCAAGGAAGTGGAGGTCTTGTCATAGGAACTGGTATCAACGCCATAGTCTTTAAGCTGTTTTACCTGCTTATCATAGGCATCGATTTTATCCTGAGCAAGTTGTGGAATAATTTTCTGGAAACTAGCCGTCGCGCTCTCGCTCTGTTTATCGATATTCTTCCCAACTGCAGTTAAGTCTCCGGGCTTGGTAGCCTTGGAGATGTCCTTATAGTTGGCGTCATATTGCTTCTGCAAGTCGCCCGTATCCTGGTGGCCCTCTTGCATCAGGCTGATAATTTCCTTGAGCGTATCAAGCTTTTCCAGCGTACTCGGCATCATATTGATGGTCGAGACTGCATCCTTTGCCTGCACACTGATCGCGGCATAATCTTTCGGATACTTCGCTTTCTTCTGCTGATCCATGCCCGTATTATAGAGCTTATTCAAAGTATCGAGGGGCAGGCCATCTTTTTGCTTATTGGCGAGCGTGGTCTGTAAGCGCTGGAGGTCAGTCGATGCCTGCTCATGGAAGCGATCCGTGGTGGCATCAACAAGGCCCTGGGTCTGCACCGTCAGCGAGTTATAACGTGTAGAGAGATTGCTGTAATACTCGTCGACAGAGTTTCCATTGAAGAGAGGCCAGGGAGCACTGGAAGACTTCAAGCTCTGCTGCTGCTTCATAAGAGGTTGCAAGACTGACAGTGGCACACCTGCATCCTGCGCCTGTTGCAACGTCTTATCGAATGTGTTCTGATCCTGCTGCGCCTGCTGTTGCAGATGCGCATCCCCGCCACATGCGGTCAACAACCCTGGCAGCATGCTTATAGTGAGAAGCAACAGGAGAGTAAACCGCACCTTTTTGCCGTGCATAGGAGCGGTTACAGACCGCTCCGGCATGGTATACTGCCTAAAGTTCATAGTGTGGAGAATCCTCTTTAGAATCCGCTTTGTAAGCTCCCTTAATTATTAATCTGAGAGCGACTGCGCTCACATAAGCCGATTAACTATTAAAAAAGCACTAAATAGCACCAAGCGCGGATAAGTGTATAGTGTTCTATTGACATGCTATATATAAAACTATTTAGTTCTAATAATACATCTTTCATGTCATTAATAGCATTCTTTAATAAGGGCATAAAGTGGCTCTACAGGCCGATTTAACGGCTTAATTGCATTTACAAATATGGATGTGATCCCACCCAAAGGTCCTGCTACGCTGCATGCAGTACTGATAATTCTAGAGAATGGGCATGATTTGCAACCTGAAGATCAATGTGAGTACTATAGAGGAGGTCAGACCATAGAGTGAACCTCCTCTATAAATAATAGATCTAGTATGCTACGGGGAGAGAAACAAGACCACGTAAGATCGGGGTGGGAGTCCAATTCAAATGGGACTCATCATCAATAAGGCGCAGGTGTGGCAGACGTCGCAGCAATGTGCCGATGGCGACCTGACCCTCCATTCGCGCGAGTGGGGCGCCAAGACAGAAATGAATGCCTTTGCCAAAGGCGATATGTTTGTTCTCCTCACGCTCAATATCGAGTTGTTGCGGATGATGGAAATGTACCGCATCATAATTTGCTCCTATCAAGGAGGTGAGCACAAGTTCACCTTTGCGAATGATCTGCCCGTGCAGGGTCACATCCTCGCTAGCCCAGCGAAGTGTGGAGATGCTAACCGGGGCGGTGAAGCGCAAGAGTTCTTCAATAGCTGATGACAACAGCTCGGGATTACGTTGGAGTTTTTCACGCTGTTCGGGGTGGGTTAGCAGGGCAAGCATGCCATTGCCGATGAGATTGACAGTGGTTTCATGACCCGCAACGATGAGCAGGAAGATGGTTGAAACCAATTCTCGTTCACTCAGAGCATCATTCTGATCACGGGCCTGAAGCATCCCGCTTATCAAATCTTCTTCTGGATGCTCACGCTTGCGAGCAAGCAAGGCACTGATATAATCTATAAAGGTTTGCAGAGCCTCAGTACGTTTTGCCTCATCCTGTTGGGTTACACCAGAGGATGCAGCCAATAATGCTTGAGTCCAGGCACGGAAGCCCTGGCGATCTTCGGTAGGGATACCCAATAGCTCCGAGATGACGGTTATAGGGAGCGGGTAGGCAAATTCCGCGATAAGGTCCATCTCACCGCATCCCTCTACGGCATCCAATAGCTCGTCTGTAATCTGCTGAACCCGTGGACGTAGGTGCTCAATCATACGTGGCGTGAACGCCTGAGAAACTAAACCACGCAGGCGGGTATGATCTGGTGGATCAACAGTGAGCATATCACGCCTCCATGTTGTAAGGTTACGTACAGTCATATCGGATGTTGATTCAGGCTGCACATTTGAAAACTTTTGCAGATCCTTGAAGAAGCGTGGATCTTTAAGAATGGCTATTGCATCATCATAATTCGTCACAAGCCAGGTATTCTCCCGACCAAGGAGACCCGAGACACGGATAAGTGGTGCCTCCACGCGCAAACGCTCATAGAAGGTAAATGGGTCACGCTTAGTATCTTGTGCGACGAGGTCGAGCAATGTAATTTGTCCCATATGCTATTGGTTTCCTTTCGTATTTACGCACTCCTTTTAAGAAAGCCTGAGTGCCTTAGCTCCAACTAGCAGGGCTGATTTTCACGTAAGAACATATCTTCTTCAGCAATTGTAAAGTGGCCTGGAAAGAGGCACAAGGGACAATAGCATTAGAATGTAAAATATGTGACAAGGAGCGCGAAATGTCTCAAAACTCCAGCGATCTACGTGTGAGGCGTACACATAAGCTCCTGCGGGAGGCATTCATTGAACTGGTAGAAGAGCGTGGCTTCGACGCGATTACGGTGGGGGAGATTGCTCAACGCGCGATGGTGAGTCGCGCCGCGTTCTACCGCTACTATCAGGATAAGTACGATATGGTTGAGCAGATCTTTGAGGAGGTCATGCAGGTCATTTTGCGTGACATAGATGCGCTCCGCCACGATCACTTCAGTGCGCTCGGCCTAAGCTACGAGCCTGCAAGTTGGGATAAGCTCATAGAATTCGTCCATGATAAGGATACTATTCCAGAACCCTGGGTACGCTTATTCGAGCACTTTGCGGAATTTGAGCATCTTTATCGTGTGCTACTTGGGCGTAAGGGTAGCCCCTGGTTCGTACAGAAGATGCGCTCATATTTATCAGAACTCATGGCAGAACGCTTTCAGACACTTCTTGTTTCCCCTGGCAGGGCCTTAAAGGGCTTTGCCTCGGACCTCCTGGCAACTCAGATGGTCGAAACTATTACCTGGTGGCTTGAGGAGGGCAGACCCTATACACCCCAGCAAATCGCAACTTATAGCTATCGCCTGATCCTTGTCAATCTTCGCGAGATGAGCACCTGGTGAGAGACCTCTCGCCCGATTTCCTGGCAATCCAAATGAGAATTTATTTAGGAATAATTGTGGTTAGGAAGGACAATACCTGATAATGTCGGAATTTGAGCAAACTTACACCAATGAAATGATTGAAAATGAGCAAGAAATCCCTTTGGAGGGTGGCAATGTCACTGGAGCTACGCGTGTTGGGCAGACTGTTCGCCGCCATCCAGGCCCGTGGAGCACAACAGTTCATACATTGCTAAACCATCTGGAAAAACGTGGCTTCAGTGGCGCGCCTCGCCTGTTGGGCATTGACGCGCAAGGACGCGAGATTCTCAGCTTTATCGCGGGCGAAGTTGGTCACTATCCATTACCTGACTATATGTGGTCCGAAGAAGCCCTTATAGCTGTCGCACACCTGACGCGTAGCTATCATGATGCCACCATCGACTATGTTCCTCCTACAGACGCAACCTGGCACTTCGTGTATCCAGATCAGCGGCAACATGAGGTCATCTGCCACGGGGATATCGCGCCCTATAATATGATCTATCGGGACCACAGACCGCACGCACTCATCGACTTTGACACAGCAGGACCAGGACCGCGCCTCTGGGATCTTGCCTACGCGGCCTATCGCTTCGCCCCGCTCTACTTCGACAAGGATATTCAAGAACTCGGCCTGAATGATCCACTCGTCCAGAGTGAGCGCCTGCGCATCTTCTGTCGGGCATATGGGCTGAACCAGCCCTATGCCGACATACTGGATTTCGTCGAGCGCCGTCTGTATGCCATGTGTGACTGGCTCATCGAGGGAGTTGTGGCCAGGGACCCTGCTCGCCTGCGCCTCGTCAATGAAGGGCACCTGGACCATTATCGACGCGAAATCGTGGTATTCCAACATAATCGTCCACTCTTGCAGAGCAGGCTTGTCTGACGATAAAGTACATGATGATTTACAACATGGTTGTGGATATGGTAATCTTAGAGCGCGAGATCGTGGTCTATATATTGAAAGGAGGGGATTTGTATGAACAACATTCACATCTCACGGAGGTTGTACACCCTGCCTTTTTTACCAACTGAGCACTGCTAGTCACCATTATTACCAGCACTGCTGGCTAAACGACACGACTATATATAAGCATGCCATCTGGATGTCCCCAGGGTGTATATTTCTCCATTTTCAACGAAAGCAGCCCATGAGTATTACATACAACTGGGCATTTGAGCATACTATATTGAATTTGTGAGGAGAATCATTCATGATCGAGCAGCCTACAAATGTCGCCCCTTTCTATCAGGGTTGGGATGTCTACCAGCAGCACCTCGTCAAAGCGATTGGGCAACTGACACCTGAACAGATGACCGCGCGGATCGCGCCACACCTGCGCAACGTTGACACAATCGCACGCCACATCATCTCTGTTCGCGCGGGCTGGTCCTACTTTGTGTTGAACATAGGCGATGAGCAGCTCTTAGAGATCGCGCAATGGGGTATGCCTGATCAGCCTACCCTACCAGCCGCCGAACTGGTAAAGGGGTTACAGATAACCTGGAAGGTGCTTCAGGACGCGCTTGAGCATTGGACACCCGAGAAGCTACAAGAGATTGTGTACGATATCGACGATGAGACACAAGAGAAGATACCCCACACACGTCAATGGGTTATCTGGCACCTCATCGAACACGACCTGCATCATGGAGGCGAACTCTCCTTTATGCTTGGTGCCCACAACATACCAGCCATAGACCTCTAGTTTCACCCCAGGCCCCCAATATAGTGGAGGGCAGTAGTTTGAACCCAAACAGGCTAAGGCTCTGTGTCTACATATATTGGGTTCAAGCCTTCTGATCCTCCTCTTAGAATGATGGAGGCTCTCTACTACATGCTGAACATTTCCGTAGTAGAGAGCCTCCATCATTCTAAGAGGAATCCCATCCATCAGTATGCGTACAATAACACACTTTGTCCCTTAAGCTAGCTTGCTTACCAACGTGTCGCACATTATACTATGGGATACGAGTAGATCGGTTGCCACCGCTGATCCATATGCGTGATGAAAGTCGCACATACCAGGTGGTCGGGTGCTGGTTCATGCCCGCCGAGGCTCCCGCTTGTCTTGATCGTTGAGACCTCGCGGAAGATGAGGGAAGGCATCGGGACTGACCGGGCCAGTTCAGTCACAATGATGAACCCCTGCTAGAACGCTCCATGAGCATGTGAAGCAGGAACGGCCAATCGATGTTCTCAGTAAGGTCACAGTCACTGCGAGGGCACAAGGCCCTTGCCCGAGCCGGAAGGCTTGAGCATGAAGGTGAAAGTGCATTTGATAGGCAAGGGTACGACAGAGTTCGTACTCGGTCCAGAGCATGGGCGCCTCACGAGGAACAACACGCCCGTCAAGGTCGTCGAGGAAGGGCGGCATGTGTACCTGGAGTATGGCAACTTCAGATACGCCATCTACCCGGACTCTTCGGCGCAGGTGCGCGAGACACGCATCAGCTTCGTCATGTACCAGGCCCTCCTGGCAGGCGGAAAGAAGTACATCAACCGCACTGATGGCGCCATCAGGTACCTGCGGGGAGACGGCAAGCTCATCCGCATCCCCCGGGCGTCCCAGAAGCCCCTGACGAACCTGTCCCAGCTTCCGGAACAGCAAGAGGTCGGGAATCAGGATCGGGTGTACATCCTCTCTCCGGCGAGGGCCGCTGAGGCATACCGCGCGGGCCGGAGCGATGTGATCTACCCCGAACTCCACATCGACCAGAGATTCGGCCCGATCTGGAGCCCCGGCGACGAGAAGCCTTCCCTGATCCGGGTCTTCCGCAAATCCCGCGGGATGGTGATCACGCTCTGACCCTGAGCAACATCGGCTCGACGGGGCCACACCTAGCAGGTGTGGCCCCGTCACCACGTTCTCCCTCTTCAATCATGCCCCTCCAATATGATCATTTAACAGGATCATTTTTCTGCAATTGCCAGGTAAAATTCATCAAGAAGACATCAGAACATTCGCTCTTTGCATTTTACTAAATTGTATGCTATCCTCCGTTTTGAACAAGTTATAGGCTTTCTTTCTGAGAGCCGCCTGTGGCTGGGTCCCCAACCCCAAGAGGTGGGGCCACGTTCGTTCACATCCGAGACGACCCGAAAGGGAGGCCATAATGGCCAAATCAGAAGGCATGATTGGGGAACAGCTCATCGAGCTCGCCGGAAGGCTCCCGTTGTACGACGACGGTCCTGGCGCTCTGTGCTACGAGGATTTCTTCGCATTCGTCGGCGCAACAGATGCGCAGGGTATCCGGCAGTACTGCCAGAGTCTGGTCAGAGACCAGAAGCTCGTCGTATTACTGGCCTGCATCTGGGCGAAGGTCCAGATGAGCCACCAAAATGAGCGGAAAGTCAAGATCGCCGCCGAGCAGGCCCTGAATCTCCTGGGGAACAGGCCCATCACCGAAGAGTCCCTGGCGGGCCTCATGCGGGATAACCGGGCGCGCATCAAGGAGAGCAAGGCCCTCGCCCGGTTCGCCAACCTCGGAACCCTCGACGCCTACGACTTCGACGTGTTGGCCGAGCGCCTGCTCACGGAGATCGTGGGCTGACGTGACACCCTGAACTGAACGTGGCGAGAGGCAGGCGCGGTACACACCCCAACCAAGAGTGTGTGCTCCGCACCTGCCGCTCCCCGCACAGCTAGCATCGCATGATCTAGCGATACTTCTTTCATTAACCTCTTTAGCAGTTGGCCCTTCCCCTAAGAATATGCATACGGACATTGTAGTTGCTTCTATTAGTGCATCTGTCTTACCACCATGTTCTGCCCCTACTTTACCCACAATGGCCCTTTGCTAACGCCTCATAATGGATCTTTGACATGGGCCATTCTTCTGCTATAGTCAGGACAAATTCACGAATAGATAAATAGAAGGAAGGGGTCTTGAGATGAAGATAGTTGTCGCGGGAGCCACAGGCATTATTGGACGGCGACTGGTGCCATTGCTGATCGCGGCTGGACACGAAGTCTATGGGACGACGCGCACAGCCGAGAAGGGACAGGCACTTCAACAGGCAGGCGCTTCACCGCTAGTTATAGATATGTATGATCGCGAGGGATTAAGCAAAGTGATGCGCGAGATACAGCCCGAGATGGTCATCCATCAACTCACGGACCTGAGCAGTTTCGACTACGCGGCGAACGTGCGGCTTCGCAAGGAGGGCACACGCAATCTTGTGGACGCGGCGAAGGGTGCAGGTGTGCGCCGTATGATTGCGCAAAGTATCTCCTGGGTCACCGCGCCCGGTGAGGGGCCAGCCGATGAGAACGTGCCCCTTGATCTGGAAGCACCTTTGCCACGCCTGCGTACAATTGAAGGTGTTCAGGCGCTAGAGAGTGCGGTCGCGGAAATGGAGCAACCTCTGGTGCTACGCTATGGTTTGCTCTATGGACCGGATACATGGTACGCGCGGGATGGTGTCATCGCCGAGCAGGTACGGCGCGGGGAAGTAGTTGCCAGCAAAGAGGTAACCTCATTCTTGCATATAGATGACGCGGCACGCGCAGCCCTGCTGGCGCTAGACTGGCCGCAGGGCATTGTGAACATCGTAGATGATGAGCCAGCAACTGGCAAGGTCTGGCTTCCGATCTACGCGGCAGTACTCGGCGCGCCCGAGCCTCCAACCAGTGACGAGAAACCGCGCGGCATGCGTGGCGCATCTAACGCAAAGGCGCGCCAGCAATTGCGTTGGCAACCTGAGTATCCGTCATGGCGTGAGGGCTTCGCGCGCAGCCTGCAATCTTAGTCCCAGACCTCGTCGAGATGCAGGGAATAGTACTCGAGGCCCCGCTTGAAGTACAGTAGTTTCTCGTCGGTAGTTGTCTCTAGCAGATTGGTAAAGACAATCTCCATGGCCTCCTTATACTGCTGTGAATTGTACAGGGCCATAGCCAGAAAAGCCTGGAGAGCGCGGTTGTCAGGGAACTCTCTCACGCCTCGACGCAGTGTCTCAACGGCCTTGTCATATTGGCCCAGGCCACGGTAGGTACTGCCCAGGCCAAGTAAGGCTCGCTCAAGGTCAGGACCAGCCAACCCCTGTTCCAGCGCGCGCAAGTAATAGGGTATCGACTCATGTTCAAGCCCCAGGTTATCGCATGCCACAGCATTTTGATAGGTGATCTCGGCGTCATCCGGGTAGGCAGCGTTCAGCTCTAAAAGGAGTACTCGCGCCTGCCCCAGGATGGCTTGATCCTGCTTTGCACGCCCCTCCTCCCGTAATTGGATAGCTTCCGCTAGACGATCTCGTAGCATATGTTTACCCCCTAAAAGTTCTTATCGATTTCGATGTCCGCATTCTAGCATAGCTACACATCATTCTCAACATGGAAGAATTCTCTGCGCGTGCTACGCTTCGCGCAATGAAGCGAGGGTCGTACATGGGCACATTTGCGCCCATGTACGACCCTCGCTTGACCTGAATATTGCCTGTCTAATAGGCAACGTAGACTTTAGCCTCCCAGGGATAGATAGGCTCGCGACCAGCCCATTCAAGCGGTACCCTACGACACTCTGTTGCCTCACGCCAATTCATCCCCTTTGGCAACTGAGGCCAATTGGTGACAACATACTCGGCGCTCTTATCGCTGGCATTGGGAGTTCCATAGTCGCTAAAGTTGGCGACTATAACAACCATGTCGCGGCTACCAACCTCGCCACGCACCCAGGCCATAACGCGCTTCCCCTCGGTGAAGTCACTATGAATAAAGGAGGTTTCATTGTTCCAGAGAGCCTCATTACTGGTGCGTAGCTTCACCAAACGCGAGACATGATCCACGATACGCGCGCGCCAGGGATCATAGCGACGCTCGAAGTTCACGGGATCAAGTTGCTTCTCGGGGCCACTTGTCGGCTCATCGTGTTGATCCGCGAACTCTTCTCCCGCGAAGATCATCGGTACGCCAACCGAAGTGATCAGGCAGGAGAAAGCTAGCTTGATACGTTGTTCTGTTTCGTGGATGCCGTTATTGTTCAAGAAGTTATAGAGGCGCTCGTTACCGTAACCCTCAACGTCATGCGAGGTCACATAGTTGACCACCTGCGAACCATCACCAAAGCCAATTCGACGGCAATCAACGAGTTTCTTGACCATCTCCTCAAAGTTCGGCTCGCTCGGATGACTCTGACCAATAATGGCTGCACGGATATAGCGCTTGAAATGCTCATTCCACAGGCTATCGACGCGATTTTGATTCACTAAGCCAAGCGGCATATCTAGTTCCTCGCCTGTGACCAGGAAGCGAGCCCCGGCACTCTCAGGATCATTGCCTTGCTCGCTCCAACGTTCCTGGTAGATTCGATGACCAGTATTCTTGAAGCTCTCCACAAAATCCCAGCTCGCGATATTCACGATACTATCGATACGCACGCCATCAATACGGTAGTATCGCATCCAATGGTCGAGATAGGCAAGCATATAAGCACGTGCGGGAACAAGTCTCGCGCTCTTGCCAGTCATAGGATCATAACTTTCGACCTGATAATTGTACTTGAAGAGGTCGCTTCCAAAGCCATCGCGCTTGATCCCACCTGAGTATTCCTCGGGGTCGCCAGAGTTAGCCTTGACGAAGAAAGCCGGAAAGTTGATCGAGCGGTACGGATTATGCGCTGCGAAAGCCATCACGACATCAGCGAAGAAGCGCACGCCGCTACGATGGCAGGCACAAATCAGGCGCGCGAGTTCTGTCGAGGGCGCGGGCTTCTGATTCTTACCATAGCTACCGAGATCATAATCAGCGGCAAAGAAATTGGTGGTCGCATAACCCCAGCCGCCGTGGACAAAACTATCAGCGGGCGGTAACAGCTCCAGAGCATTGACGCCCAGGTCGCGCAGGTGCGCACGTCCCTCCTGTAACACAGCGAGGCCGAAGAAGCTAAAGGGTATCGCGGCTGGATCGATCAGGGCCAGCACATCCCGAAAGGTACCTACCGCCGTCTCAACACCGCCTTCTTTGCGTGTGCGCGACCAGGCGCTGGGTAACTCGTAGATAACAAGTTGCGTATTCACTGGCAATGTCTTGAGAGGAGGGTCATTACGCCAATCTGGCTGCTGCTTCTCGGGGTCGCAGGGTTGGAGTTCCCCATCCTTATAGAGGACTACACCGGCTGGGTAGCGATCCTCCTCACCAAACTCAGGATCATCAGGAGCAGGGGCAAGCAAACGCCAATCGACATTAAAAGCAAAGGGATCGGTCACGCGGATGCGCGGATGGCTCTCTTTATAGAGGTTGCTATCTGTCACCTCAAACCAGTAGTAATACACTTTCCCGTTTTCAAGCAGACAATCCCTGGCTGCGATATCCCACAGATTCAGCCCCTTCGCCGAAGGTGAGAGCATAAAGGTTTGTTCGTGAGCAAGTCCTGGCGGGTTGCCTGGAGCAAACGAACCGATGATTAAGCGAGGCGCAGGCTCCGTAACGGCTGGAAGCCAGAGGGCAAAATGGGTCTTTCTATGAACCAGGAGATCGGCGGCCTGTTGCGCCAGGTCTTTGACTGCTTGCATTCAGATGAACCTTTCAGAGAGTATAGGGTAGAGATATCTCTTCTATATAACGTGCATCAAGCAGATAAAAGGTGTCAAGGAATATCCCTTATGCAGTTTTCTTCAAGGAATGCGAATGTGTGCAATCTTGCCACTCAGGAGACGATACAATGCTCATTGGAGCACATGACTCCCAATAATATGTATATAATCTCTTTTCATTTATCTTGACGTCATCAATTATATTGATAATATCAAACAATTTATAGATATATAACAGAGCAATCGCTATTGGAAAGGAAACATACTTTATGTGTGGCATTACTGGTTGGATTGACTGGGAACGGGATCTTTCAGAAGAGCAGCAGCAGCTTGAACTGATGGCTTGTACTTTGCGCGACAGAGGACCGGATCGCGAGGGCTACTGGCTCTCTCCCAGAGCTGCACTCGCACACCGACGCCTGATTGTTATCGATCCCATTGGCGGGAAGCAGCCCATGACCTTCACGCAAGGCGATACTACTTACGCCTTGACCTATAATGGAGAGATCTATAATTACCGCGAGCTGCGCGAGGAGTTACGCTCCCGTGACCATACATTTAAGACCCAATCTGATACTGAGGTATTATTACATGCCTATCTAGAGTGGGGCGAAGAGTGTGTCAAGCACTTCAATGGCATCTTCGCCTTCGCCATCTGGGATGAGGCAAAGCAGAGCCTCTTTATAGCTCGCGACCATCTGGGTGTCAAGCCTCTCTTCTATGCTCAGATTGGGAGCTCCATCATCTTTGGCTCAGAAATCAAGGCCCTGCTGGCACATCCACTGATAAAACCGATATTGGATGATGCAGGGCTGGCAGCAATCTTTGTCTCACTCTTTATGTCAGGCGGGGGCATCTTCCGCGACATCAACGAGCTACACCCAGGCTGGTGCGCCACCTTTACACGCGAGCGAGTCAACCTGCGCCCATACTGGCAACTTATTAGCCATCCCCATACTGATGACCTGGAAACGACCGCCGAGCATATTCGCGCTCTGCTAAGCGACACGGTCAAACGCCAGTTGATCGCGGACATGCCTGTTGTTACGCTATTGTCAGGTGGACTCGATTCCAGTGGAGTCTCATCGCTGGCGGCACGCAACTTCGCTGAGGAGCATCGCACACTCGATACTTACGCCATTAACTATGACAATAGCGAAGAGAACTTTAAAGGCAACGCCATGCGCCCAAGTATTGATCGTCCCTATGTCGAGCAAATGGCGAGCTATCTGGGCACCAACCATCATGATATTGTGGTCTCTACAAATGATCTGGTTGAGAACCTCCTCGTACCAATGCGCGCGCATGACCGCCCCAAGATGGGCCAGATAGAGACTTCACTCTACCTGCTCTTCAAGGTTATCAAGCAGAACGCCACGGTCGCGCTCTCTGGCGAATCCGCCGACGAAGTCTTCGGTGGCTATCCCTGGTTCCACCAGGAACGGGTCATCAATGCGCCCACTTTCCCATGGCTGGCGGCTCGGATGGGCGGAGCCAGCGACAATCAATTCTTACAACCACACGCATCGTTCCTTTCGGCAGATATGACACAACGCCTGCACCCGCGTAATCGTATCAGAAAGCTCTACCAGGATGCTCTGGCGGAGGTGCCACGACTAGAAGGTGAAGGTGCGCGCGACGCACGCATGCGCGAAATCTTCTACCTCAACCTGACGCGCTTCTTACCACTCCTGTTGGATCGCAAAGACCGCATGAGCATGGCAACCGGGCTTGAGGTGCGCGTTCCCTTCTGTGACCATCGCCTGGTACAGTATGTATGGAACATCCCCTGGGAGATGAAATCCGTTGACCATATAGAGAAGGGTATTCTTCGCCGGGCCTTTAGCGGCATCCTTCCCGACGAGGTCCGCATGAGGCGCAAGAGCGCGTATCCTACCTCGTTCGACCCGGCCTATACCCAGGCAGTACGCAAATGGACGCTCTCTATTGCCAACGACACAAATGCTCCTATTCGTCCTTTCATCAACCTGGACTTTGTAAGCAAGCTCGCTAAACATGAGGATGAGGCAGTACGCGGCGAGAGCGCCTACTTCCTCTTCGACTATATCATCCAGGCCAACGCCTGGTTACAGGAGTACCATGTTACCGTTCAATAGCGAAGCCCAATTGACAAAGTCAGTGCAGTCAGAACGCGAACAAATGGAAGAGGAGGCATTAAACCGCTACCTCGAGATTCATCGCGCGCTCTGGCGTAGCCTGGCGGAAACCTGGATGAGCCTTGACCTCTCACTGGCACAGCTACGAACGCTGCTGCTGCTAGCGAATCACGGCTCGCTCCCTGTAAGCCAGCTCGCACGCCACATGGAAATTGGCGTCCCCACGGCGGGGCACCTGATAGAGAAGCTCGTCCAGGCGGGCTTCGTGGAGCGGTCCTCCGATGCCACGGATCGCCGCCGCTGCCTTGTTCGGCTTACACAACAGGGCGAAGAACTATACACACGCCTCCTCGTTGGACGCTACACTATCGCTGCCAGCCTGCGGCACCTGAGCGACGAAGAACTTGCGGCATATCATATGGGTGCCAACGCCCTCGCCAACTCGCTCAGGTCGCAACTTGTACATGGTCATGAAGTGTGATCCATTTCCCAAATTGTGAAACAGTGCATAGATATACGTACCGCTAAAGAGTATTATTACAACCTATTGTATGTGTTGTCCAGGCCAGCCTAGATCTTTGAGGTCCGCCTGGTGGCAAGAGACCGCCAGATTGATGATGGCAGTACTCCAATCAGGTGAGAAGCATTTGAGCGCGCTTCTCAGCAGGTCTTTTCTGTACAATGAATTGCACGCTGCTCTCTTTGCTCAGGTGGAGTTGTGTTCTGACTTCACGCTTTTGAGGCATTCGAGCCATTCTCACAGATATTCTGCCTTGTCGATGAGGAAAACATGAACTCCAGGCTGATCGTCCTGGTCTGCTCTTTCTGAGAGTGGAGAATTCGGTCAATAAATTGCAACTCCTTTTTTGTGAGGTTGATAGTAATGGGTGACGTAATCTGCCTTTACTGCTTAGGGAAGAACGGCCAGCACCACGAGTGGTGTGGGAACCCACAAAAAAATTTTCGGGCTTCGGTCCTGGATGGAACTTTCGGCCTGCTGACCTGGGAGGAGATCCGGAACTCCTTGCTCGGATGAAATAGTCCGGCTTGAATTTTTTTTCTGAATAACGTCCCGGTCCGACACAAGAGATTGGAGTAGCTGAACAGGGAAGGTAGGTGTGACCTTGCGGTCATGCCTACCTTCCCTCTTTGTGTTCTAAATCCGATACGAACAACCCATTAAAGGGAATAAAGTGTGATCCTTCCGCAATAAGGGCCTTAGCCATAGATTGTTGATCGTCGAGTGTGATCTTTTACGATATGGGCAAACGCAACGCATGTAATTGATTCGAACTGAAGGCATGATAGGCAAGTGCGATCTTTGCATGATATGGTATGAAGATGTACAGTGTGAACTTTGCGCGAAACGAGGTTACGAAGTCAAAGTGTGATCTTTTTATGAAACAGGGAAGAATAGTGAAATGGGATCTTTTCGCGAAACGGGATTGCGATTGTGAAATGGGATCTTTTTAAAATTCGGAAAAAATCCTGGGATACATTGTCGATTTGGTCGCAGACCGTTCGTCGTTTCTATGAAAGGGGCAATGGTAACCCCTGAAATTGTTATAAAGGAGACAACTATGCGCTACTTACTGCTGATCTATACCAACGAAGTTGCGGATGCCCAGGTGAGCGACGAGGAGAATGCAAAGATCTATCAGGCATATACTGATTACGGCAATGAGGTGGAAAAGAGAGGTGTTCATATCGATAGCAAAGCGCTCCAGCCAACCAGTACCGCAACGACAGTACGCCTGCGCGAGGGCAAAGTGCTTACGACAGATGGCCCCTTCGCCGAAACGAAAGAGCAATTGGGTGGGTACTATTTGCTCAACTGTAAGGACCTCGACGAGGCCATTGAGCTCGCAGCCAAAATTCCTGGCGCTGCGAACGGGTCTATTGAGGTGCGCCCAATTATGGAGTTCGAGTAGGGCGAGCGGAAAGAAATGAACACAACGCAGCAGGTAGTAGCTGAGACCTTCCATAGAGAAGCGGGTCGCATTCTTGCTAGTCTAATCGGGACCGTGAGGGACTTCGAGCTAGCCGAGGATGCGCTTCAAGACGCACTATTGGTGGCGCTCGAGCACTGGCCTCGCGAAGGGCTTCCAGCCAATCCTGCCGCGTGGATCACGACCACAGCACGGCGCAAGGCGATTGATCGCCTGCGCCGTGAGAGCACCTGGGCACGAAAACAGGCGATACTTCAGACACTCATAGAGCAAGAGGAAGAAATGAGCCAGGAAGACTACACCTTTCCAGACGAGCGACTCAAGCTCATCTTTACCTGCTGTCATCCAGCCCTGGCACTCGATGCTCAGATCGCCTTGACCCTACACACATTGGGTGGTCTCTCAACTGCCGAGATAGCTCATGCCTTCCTTGTTCCCATCCCAACGATGGCTCAGCGACTCGTACGCGCCAAACGCAAGATCAGAGACGCAGGCATACCATATCGAGTTCCCCCTGCACATCTGCTTGATGAGCGGGTAAAGGCTGTGCACTCCACCCTATACCTTATCTTCAACGAAGGCTATACTGCCACATCAGGCGCTGATCTGGTGCGGCGGGAGCTATGCGAAGAAGCGATACATCTGCTACGAGTACTGACCATGCTGCTAGAGCGCGAGGCACTACTCACAAAACTACCGGAAACCCTCGGCTTGCTGGCTCTAGCGCTCCTACATGATTCCCGGCGCGGCGCACGCACCGGACCAAATGGCGAATTTATCTCACTTGAGAAGCAAGATCGCTCGCTGTGGGACCAGGACAAGAAGCGCGAGGGAATTGCTCTTCTAGAGCGTGCGCTATATATGAAGCAAGCAGGCCCTTATCAGCTTCAGGCCGCGATCAGCGCTCTACATGCTCAGGCCGAGCGCGCGGAGGATACAGACTGGCCTCAGATTGCCGCACTCTATTGGGGCTTGGTTCAGATGATCCCCTCACATGTTGTCGAATTGAACCGCGCTGTTGCTGTATCCATGGCAGATGGTCCCCTGGCAGGTCTAAAGATCCTGGAACAGCCCGCGATGAGAGAAGCCTTGAATAGCTACTACCCATACCATGCAGCCCACGCCGACCTCCTGCGACGGGCGGGGCATTTAAGTGAAGCATGTAGTGCCTATAAGAAAGCCCTTGACCTCTGCCAGAATGAGAGCGAACACGCTTTCCTTAGCCAGCGCCTGATTGAGTCAACGCAAGTGTGATGGGGGAAATGGGGGAAGGTGAAGCGTGATCTTTTCGCGAAACAGTGAAAAGATTAAGAGTGTGATTACTTCAGATATGAAATGGTGGCGAAGGCGGGCTTCGCCACCAGCGATATAGATTCTTGTTAGCGCCAGAATGTGGCTATATGAGATGCGATGTTACGGCCTTGCTCACGCCCGATGCGGGCCGCGACCTCTCGTAACGAGGGGTCCAGCGGGTTGCCACCAACTGAAGCTAACGCCTCCTTCATAGCCTCGACCGGACGTATAATCTCGACTTTGGCCCCATGTCGTTCTAAGAGTTCTACCTGGGTCTCCAACTTCTCCAGAGGGAGTGCAGGTACTTCGGGCTCAATGATTAGCACCCGGTCATAGCCAACTGCTAGATCCGCGTTCTCATTTGAATGAGTACCACCATCAATATAGCGGTGCTCACCAATCGTAACAGGGGGCCAAACACCGGGAACCGCGCAGCTGGCGGCAACAGCGTCGATCAAGTCAATACCGGACGAGCGGTCGAAGACAACCCGTTCACCACTATGAGCATCTACCGCGACTAGTTGCATCTGACGTTGGGGCCAGGTATGGACTGGCAAGCGCGAGACAATAACAGCCCGTCTCTCAGACTCGGGCACCGTCTGAGTTACCAGGGCCATCTCCCCTATGCCCTGGCGAATCTCGCGCGGATTGGAAGCCTTCTCCAGGATGCGCATAAAACTGGCTCCCCATTCCTGCATATCGATTTTGACATCAATCTCAGTCGCTTGTAGAGCGGGGTTCACCTGGCGCTGATAGAGTTCTTCAAAGGATAGACCGCTGGTAATCTGCGCGGCAACGGTAGATCCCGCTGACGTTCCCACAATGAGTTCCGCCTCTCGTACATCTAGGCTCACCTCGAACAGACCCACAGCCAATCCTGTCTCCCAGGCAATTCCCGCCACACCACCACCACTCAAAACCAAAGCACGTTTCGTCATCTTTGCTCTCCTCTATATCACAATGATGCTAGTAGCATAGCATTCTTCGGGCAGATCCTACCGCGTTATGAAGATAGTATATGATATGAGCAGCTATCCTAATGTCACCTGAATTCGTGATCGTGTTGGTGATCCGGCAGTCGGTGTTGGGTGTTATGAGGAGGCACAACAGGCAAGTTACATTTAGCTCTCCTTATTATAAACTAACCCAGGGCAAGCAGGACGATACCAGAAAGAATGACACATGCAGCCCCGAATCTGCGCCAGGTGTGCTTCTCTGCCAGGAAGCGTGCGCCCATGAAGGTGCCAATCAATACACTACTCTCGCGCAGAGGCGCTACATAACTAACCGGGCTGGTTGTCATGGCGAAGAGAACGAGTAAGTAAGCCATAGGTGAGAGGACTCCGACCCCGAGGGCCTCGCGCCAGTATTTGCGCCACGTCTCACTCGCTTTATCCCAACGTCCCAGGACGCTTGGCGTGAGGAGGAACGCCCGTGCGATACTTGAGGCGCCATCGAGTAGCAAGGGCGTAATCAGAAGCACGCTCACAGCATATTTATCCCAGATAGTATAGACAGCAATGAAGAGACTCGTAATCAAGGCATAGCCAATGACTACGCGGGTATCTGCGCCACTGCGGATAATTCGTATGGGATTACCCACCAGAGCAAGTACGCCTCCAATTAATAGAACCATGCCAAGAAGGCCAAGCGGTGACGGTCGCTCATTCAGCAGGATAATCGCGCCAATGGACGAGATCAGCGGGCCAGTTCCCCGGGCCAGAGGATAGGCTAACGAGAGATCACCCGCACCATAGCCACGCTGCAAAAAGAAGAAATAGCCCACATGCAGACAGGCCGTACCAAAAATAAAGACGTATTGGAGTGGGCTCAACTGCGGTTTATAAAGCAGAATAATCGTTAGCAGCACCGGCACATAGAGTAAAGCCGATACAACACCGCTGATCCAAAGAAACCCAGGGCTACTACCGGCGCGCTTCGCCAGGAAATTCCAGGTCGCGTGAATCACCGCCGCAAGTAGCACCAGCGCAAGTATCAGGTGGTTCATGAAATCCCTTCTCTCTAATCTCATGGGATAGGTGGTCACATGCTACATTATGCGTTCCAGCCTTAATGAAATTTTATTTCTTCACAGAGAATACAACGAGAAATAATATTTTTCAAGAGGTTGACGGAAACAATTTTTCATATTATCATCAAATTAATAAAACTTTATTTCATGGAGGAATGTAGCGATGACCTTCTCATTTGTGCAGATCACTGACCATCACATCGGGGAAACAGAGGAAGAATTGCTGGATGGCTATGCGACTGCGAGCAACTTACGTGCGGTCCTACGCCACATCTCAGAACATATCGCAGACCGCATCGACTTCATTCTGACAAGCGGTGACCTTGTAAATGAGCCATCTGAAGTATCATATGCTAACTTCGCACAGATACTCGGCCTACAAATGGGACAGGTCGCGCCTGGACCCGCACATATCACCACTGAGGGCCTGCACAATGTCCCGCTCTATCTGCTACCTGGAAACCATGACGACAGGTACTACTATTACCGCCACCTCTTCCAGCAGCAATCACAGACGTTTCTGCAAAACGCCAGCTTTCAGCATAAGGGTATCCAGTTCCTTTGCCTTGACTGGGGACCACAGGGCCAGGGCATAGCTCGCCCCGAAATGCTTGATTTCCTCGCTCGTGGTCTGAAGAATGGAGAGCCAACCATTCTTCTCACCCATCATCACCTGGTGCCAGTTGGTGGTCGCTTTCAGGATAGTTTCTTGCCAGAGCAGAACGAAACCTTCTGGGAGCTTGTGAACGGGCACAACAATATCTTAGGTATTTTCAGTGGACATGCTCACGTAACATATGAGCGCGTTGTAGGCAACATCCCGATCTTCGGCCTGCGCTCGACGGCTCCTCAAGCCACGCTCGACGACAAACCCACTGTTTGCATGCTACCACCTCATTATCGCCTTGTTACCGTGCATGAAAACATGGTTACGACGCGACTCTTCGAAGTAGCACTGTAAGCCAGGGAGAGCAGGCAAAGGTAAAGAGAGAGATTGCGTCGAGAGTCAAAGCAGGCTATACTTGGCGGGAACACGAGTCGCAGCAGGAAAGGTGCAACCAGTTATGCAGCAGCAAGAACGCTCCTTCGTCCCTAAAGGTGTCCAGGCTCGCCTGCGCGCAGCCTCCCAGACACTCACAGAGGCCGAGCAGCGCGTCGCGCACTATATCGAGCAGCATCCCGATGAAATGATGCGCCTCTCGGTGCAGGCACTTGCGCAACAAATCCAGGTCAGCGAAGCTACCATTGTGCGCTGTTGCCGCACGCTTGGATATCATGGCCTACGGGACCTCAAACTCGCCCTTGCTGCTGTGAGCGCTCCCCCGCTCGAAAAGATCCATGAAGACATCCAACCGGAGGACAGCACCAGCGCCATCATACAGAAGGTCCTGCAATCGGACATCCAGGCAATCACTGACACGCTAGCAGTACTCGATGAGAAGCTTTTCGAGCGGGCGGTTGACGCGCTCTTGAATGCCGAGCGCATCGAGTTTTATGGCATTGGCTCGTCAATGCCCATCATTCTCGATGCCTACTATCGCTTCCTGCGCGTCGGCCTGCCCGCGACCGTAGTCACCGATCCAGCTATGCAAGCTGTTTCAGCCACGCTTTTACCACCGAACTCAGTCGCATTCGCCATCTCGCATTCGGGCACCACACGTGAAACCCTGAACGCACTTCGGAGCGCACGCCAGAGTGGCGCGTTCTGTATCCTCCTCAGCAGTCATATGCACACCTCGATCAGCGAATATGCTGATATCTCCTTGATTACGGCGGCGCGTGAGACGACCTTCCGCACTGAGGCTCAAGCCAGCCGCATCGCGCACCTTAGCGTTATCGACGCTCTCTACGTTGCCGTCGCCTTGCGCCGCCCTGAACGTGCCCTGGATACCCTCGAGCGCTCAACAGCTACCCTCACCAATCACTTTCTTTGAACCTGCTACTCTCACGATTGCTTGCCTAACAGATAATGCCAGTAGCCATCACCGTTCTCCGAAATTGACCCAAATATGGACAAGCCATACTCAGCATTCGGTTCCTGCTTCAGCGCAGACAGCAAGCCTTTCGCTTGTCTTACACCTGCTCCACAGGCGTCACTTCCCGCAGAACTTGCGGTACGCTATGTTCATTGTGCCAATGCTGCGAGATTGTTGGCAGCGTTGGCATCTCGATCCTGGACGTTTCCACACTCCAGACAGACAAAGACCCGATCCGAAAGCGTCAGCATTTCATTGACCCAGCCACACCACGAACAGGTTTTTGAGGAGGGTTCCCAGCGCGAGGCCAGCAGCACCTTCACCCCTGCCTGTTCGGCTTTGTAAAGGATCTGCCGCTTGAACTCGTACATGCCCACATCCGCAATCGCTCGAGATAACCTGCGGTTCTTGAGCATGCCTGCAATGTGCAAATCTTCGAGGACGATCACACGCGGCCGCTCGGCATCGGGCTTGGTTCTCGCCACGATCTGAGCGGTCGCTTGGTGCAAAGCATCTTTGCGTACGTTGGCGATCCGGGCATGCATCCGCGAGAGGCGCAGCTTGGCTTTCTGGCGATTGCGTGATCCTTTGGCCTTGCGGCTCTGACGTCGTGAGGCTCGCTTGAGTGCCGTGATCTTCTTGCGCAGCGCCCTGGGATTTTCGAAGGTCCGTCCATCAGAGAGGGTTGCCAGGGTTTTCACGCCAAGGTCAACACCAATGACGTCACCTGTGGCTGGCTGGGGGTCTTTCGCTTCCTCGTGGACACAGATCGAGACAAACCACCTGCCTGCTTGCTCATGGATGGTGGCACTGCTGATCTTGCTGTTCAAAGGGAAATAGCCATGCTCTTTGAGTCGGAGCACCCCCAAACGAGGCAACTGGATGGCATCAGGAGACACCCGAATACGCCCAGTGAAGCGGGCGCCACCGATGGCTTTCTTCCGGCTTTTGAATCGTGGGTAGCCACATTTCCCTTTCCACATCCCCTCTTTCTTGAGCCGACATTTGCGGAAGAAGTGTTTGAAGGCCTGGTCCAGATCGCGGAGTCCTTCCTGAAAGGCGCACTTGCTGACCTCGTATGTCCATGGGAGAGAGGGTTTGAGGGCATTGATCTCGCGATGCAGATCGATGGCGGTGGGTGATTTCGCTCCTGCCTTGTAGGCCTCTTGTTTGCGGCGAAGACCAAAGTTGTACGCCCAGCGAGCCGCCCCGGCATGTTTGCGGCAGAGTGTCTTTTGTCGATTATTGAGATCAAGTTCTCCCCGATACCCACGGACCATCGGTTGCTCTTCCTCCTCGGTGCTGAGAGTAGAACAAATATACCAGATAACCACGGCTTTGGCAAGAGTGGGAGATACATCTCCTTCTTTGTCACTTCCTGTCTTGAGAATAGAAAACTAACTATAGTCCTCGCCTGTTCGGAGCAGGGAGAAGCCAGCCTCGGCAACTCAGGCGCGCACTTGCCCGTCGGTTGGATAGTAGTGATAATAGCCTTCATGTGCATACTCGCCATAGACCAGAGGTAATTGAAGTTCGTGGGCCGCCGCGTAAGCGGTGCGCAGTTCTTCCTCGCTAGCAATCTCCACCGTCAAATAGACATGACTGCGAGCATGCAGCGCTCGCGCAAAGTTCGCCAATATGCGCGGCCAATCCTCTGGAAAGACATTTTCCAGAGCATCTATACACACAATGGCGTCGAACTGGTCAACGTCGGCAAGTTCCTGCATCCCCAGATGCCGGGTCACGACTATTGAATAGTTTTTCGAAGACTTGGCTCTCTCCAAGCATCCCTTTTATCGAGGTTCGTCCGAGTATCAAACCCGAGGCAACCAATATTGGGTGTCTCAACCTCTTTGGTAACAAATTAGAAACTTCCCCCAACCACTGCCCAGAAGTCAACTTTGAGCATATACATAAACGTTAAAACGATCCCAACGAGGATGAGGATTAGGCCGCGCTCGATGGGAAACTGGATAGTTCATGAAGGAAAAACATTACAACGAAGAGAGAAGGGGGAGATCGATGAGGTTTCATGTAAAAGCGGTGCGGGAGAGGCCCAGGGAGGGCCTCCACACACGCGTCGATCTTGTCAGTACTCACCTCCGTGAGGTCGTCGCCCTGCGGCGAGAAGGCCGGCGGGGCCTGCGTCCCAGCGCGTAGTCCTCGGCAGCCCTGTCCTCCAGGGCCTCGTAGTTTGCTGCTCCTTCGGCGAGCTGCTGCTGTAGAGCAGCGATCTCATCCTTCAGAGCGCGAACCTCCGAGTCATGCGCCTTCGCGGCCCGCACGTGGCGGCCGTTCTCGGACGTCAGCCGGTCGTTCTCGTTGGACTGTGTGGTGAGACGCTTCTTCAGCCGGGAGAAGGCACGCTGCCACTCGGCCTCGCGTCCCTCCAGCTCGGAGTTGCGCTTCTTCACCGAAGAGAGTTCAGACTCGAGCTCAGCTTTGCGTGTGATTAGCTCGCCGGTAAAGTACTCTCGACCGAAGAAGAGCCCCAGGCCGAACGTGGCGACAAGGCAGGCCAACATCAGAATGGTGGACCACATTGCGATCGTCCCCTTAGGGTCGAAGGTATAAGGAAAGATACTGGTAAAATCGTTATCCCCACAAGGCTACTACTAATGCGCCAGTAGAGATCTTTACTTAATTCAATGACTATAACACATTCAACTCAGGAAAGCAGGATTAATAGCCATTTATACTTATATACAAGGGCGTGTAGCCAAAAATTCTATCCCTCGATTAGCTTTTTCAGCCCATCCAGGACGCTATTCTCCTCACTCTCCTCAAGTGGCTCTTGCTCTTGCATCTGCTCGCGCGGGTCATCCTGAATAATGGTGAGCATTGTCTGGCCTTCAGATTCCTCTAGTAGATAGCTCATGGTAAAATAGTTTTCTGGCTTATCCTCCATACCTGGATGTGGAAAGAAGAGGGTGTATTTCGCCATCTTTCCTGGTTCGATTTCAAGGATCTTTCCCTTTTGTTCAAAGACTGTATTTTCCCATTCATTGCGAAAGACTATCGGGCTTCCCACTTGCCAGTCTGTTATAACCTCCGCCCCATACTGCCACTGCCTCACTTGTTCCGGTTCTGTAATTGCCTTCCATACCCGAGAGGCGGAAGCATTTATTCGTACTTTCGATGTGGTAATACGGCTACCCATTCAAGCTCCTTTTTCATCAATGAAATCCCTACAATTAACTTGAGTCTATCACTAATTGAGGAAAGTATCGATCCTAAACTCTTATTCTCTACCTCCCGACACGTGCCATTTACACAATACAGGGTAAATATGTTCTTACTATGGAGTGGCTTTGACCTCATAATGATGCGCGAGCGGCTCCACTTTCGAGAGTAACAGTCGCGCCTCTGGCTCAAAAACCGGAACCGTGTAGTCAGGACCCGCAAAAGCCTGAACTACCTCCAACGATTCTCAGAATACAAAATTCATACTTGATCTGGAGTAGTAATGTCATAGCCGAGCGCGAAGAGATATCCATAAAACACAAAGCGATGAAACCATGTTGCGATCTGCATGGGAGTATAGAGCTTCTCACTTTCCAGCCACCATACGATGGTGCCAATCAGGACATGTGAGAGTTGTGTGACTGGCAATTCAGAGGGCATAGCTGGATCAACCCGTGGTCCTGGTTGTTTCCATTGCCTGTTGTACTCAATAAGAAGTTTTATGATGTGTTCACGCATTCTGTCGGCAAACCAGGGGCTCCCATTTTTCCCCAGCATCGCTCTGTACAATTGAGTATGTTCAGCGACATGCTCAAAAATCTTTATCCAGATCTGAGCCGGATTCTCCACAGAGAGTTTATGAGTTTTTTTGTGGAGGAGGCTCATATTCTCCATCAGATGATTGGCTGTTTCTTCAAAGATCTTTGCCACCAGGTCGTATTTGTCTTGATAATGGCGGTAAAACGTGGCTCGGTTGATCATGGCGCGTTCGGCAATATCGCCCACCGTGATAGCTCCAAACTCTTTCTCCGTAATCAGTTCAATCATTGCTTCCTGCAAGAATTGATGCGTGCGCCGAACACGCAAGTCTGGCTGTTCTTCGTGCGACATTTCTCCCCCTGTGTTGCATATGTAACAAGAGATAAGATTTGATGCTTGCCCGGTACTCCCAGTACAGGCTACACTCTCAATTGTAACAAGTTGATGCCTTTGCAACAACCTGTTGCTCTATTAGACAGAAAATAGTGCGGTCATACCACCACCCCTACCCTAATCTACTGGAGGATTTGCATATGAGAGTGTTTGTTACAGGCGCGACAGGCTTTATCGGCTCGGCCCTTGTCCAAGAGTTGATCGAAGCGGGGCATCAGGTTCTTGGTCTCGCACGCTCCGACGCAGCTGTGGAGAAGCTTTTCGCTGCTGGAGCAGAAGTACAACATGGCTCACTTGACGATCTTGACAGCCTACGAAGCGGGGCCGCCGCATCGGATGGCGTGATTCATCTCGCGTTTATCCACGACTTCTCGAACTACCAGCATGCAGCGCAAACCGACCTGCGCGCCGTCGAGACTATCGGAGCGGTACTCGAGGGTTCTGGCAAACCATTCGTGATTACCTCTGGCACATTGATGCTTACATTCTTTCTCTCGCTAGGACGCTTCGGTACAGAGGAGGACGTCGCCGATGCCGGTGTAGTCGCGCCCCGAGTCGTATCGGAGAATGCGGCAATCGCGCTGGCGAAGCGTGGCGTGCGCTCATCAGTCGTGCGCTTATCTCCATCGGTCCATGGCGAAGGTGATAAAGGTTTTGTTTCGACCCTTATCAACGTTGCACGTACAAAGGGTGCTTCTGGCTACATCGGCGACGGGTCCAATCGCTGGCCTGCGGTGCATCGTCTTGATGCTGCTCGCCTCTTCCGCCTGGCTCTGGAGAAGGCACCAGCGGGATCAGTACTACACGGAGTCGCAGACGAAAGTGTGCCATTCCGTTCTATTGCTGAAATAATCGGTCAGCACCTCAATCTCCCAGTAGTCTCCATAGCTCCAGAGGAAGCTAATGAGCACTTTGGCTGGCTGGGGAACGCTGCATTAGCTGACAATCCAACGCTGAGCACGCTGACACGCGAGAGGCTTGGGTGGCGTCCTGCGCAACCAGGACTACTCACGGATCTCGATCAGGGGCACTACTTCTCTAACAAGATGTGATATTAAAGCAGGCTGCTCAACAGCGAAGTCTCATCTACGCATAAAATTCTATACAAAAGGAGAGCATATATGACAGAAATACAAGATGTGAACGATTGGGATCGTCAGATCGTTAAAGAGTTCCGCGCTAACGGGGGCAATGTCGGCGGTCAACTCGCTGGCGCACCTTTACTCCTGCTAACTACAAAGGGAGCTAAAAGTGGAAAGCTCCATACTCGTCCGCTAGTATACCTGTCCGAAGGTGGTGACATCTACATTTTCGCGGGTAATAGAGGCGCTCCAACCAATCCCGGCTGGTACCACAATCTGGTCGCGTACCCTGATGTGATGGTCGAACTCGGTGCGGAGAAATTCGAAGCCAGAGCCATCGTCGTCGATAGCGCGGAAAGAGACCGACTCGGAGAGATCCAGGTCCAGAAGATACCCGCTCTCGCTGAACTTAAAGAGAAGATGACACGCAGCGTTCCCGCTATCTTGCTGGAACGCAAAAAGTAAAAGTAACTAGCAGGCCATTCATCTACTTGTATGACAAGTAGATGAATGGCCTGCTACAAAACTATGTTTTGTGTCAGCGCGCAGGCACTTTCTCGCCTACGTCAAATGATAATGATAACGTTAACGATCACACTTTAATGGATTCTGACACAGCCTTTAGCCTGGATAATGTCGCTAGCGATCACACTTTAGTGGATGCGCAAGATGACGTAGCGGTGTCACCCTTCTGGAATGGCAAGGAGAGCCGGCCCATAGCACCCAACATATCCAGAATTAAACCCAAATTGAACCACGCTCAACGTCGGCGAGCTCAACGCCAAAGCTAAACGCTCGCGCCAGTACACATCGCACCTTAACAATCTCAAGCAGGCTCATGGCTCACGACTATGCTACTCTGCTCGCTATCATGTACCACTCGACCTCTACAAGCTTGCGACTATGTCCAGGCATGTATAGTAACGTAGGGAGAGTGTACAAACAGTTCAAAGAAAGAGAGCCTGTTAGCTATGGACTATGATACGGATGCGCTGGTGGTGGGCGCTGGCCCTACCGGGCTCGTCATGGCAAGTGAACTAGCACGCAATGGGGTGCAATGCCGTATTATTGATCGCCTGCCACAGGGATCACGGGAGTCGAAGGCCCTCAGCATCCATGCTCGCACTTTGGAACTCTTCGAGAAGATGGGTATTGTCGATAGCTTTCTGGCACGCGGGATCAAGATCAAGCGCCTAAGCGTCTATAGCCATCATCGCTGTATTGCTCATGTCGATACCCGCTCCATCCCTAGCCGCTACCCTTTTATGCTCTCATTGCCACAGACGGAGACCGAGCACATCCTTAGCGAACATCTCTTGCGGCAAGGGCTCGAAGTTGAGCGTGAGGTGACGCTTGCAGGCTTACGGCAGGTCAATGATGGTGTCGAAGTCCTTCTCCAATACGCTGATGGTCAGGAAGAGCAGCTATACACGCGTTGGCTCGTTGGATGCGATGGTCCCCATAGCTCTGTACGCCATCTGCTGGGCATGGATTTCGTGGGCGTGAAATTCGAGCAATCCTTCGCGCTCGCTGATATCTACCTGGATTGGTATATGCCCCCTCAACAGGCTACCTTCTTTTTGCAGAATGGTGAATTTGTCGGCTGCTTCCCCCTCCCTGATAGTCTGCATCGCATTATTGTCGCCTACAAGGCCGGGACCGCGCCGGAAGGGATTGTAACACAGGAGGAGATACAGTACGCTCTTGAGCGCAGTGGGCTGAAGGAGGCACGCGTTCGCGATATGCTCTGGTCCTCACGCTTTCAGGTCAGTCAGCGCAAGGTACGCCATTATCGCCAGGGCTCAGTCTTTTTGGCAGGGGACGCCTGCCACATCCATTCGCCTATCGCGGGCCAGGGAATGAATACCGGAATTCAGGATGCCTTTAATCTGGCTTGGAAATTGGCTCTGACATGCAAACATGAGGTTTCTCCTCGTGTACTGGATAGCTACGAAGTTGAACGCGAGCATGTTGGGCGCAAGCTCCTTCGAGGGACAGAACTCATCTCTCGTCTCGTCCTGGCACACGATTCCCTCCCCTCGCGGGTACGTGACCATGTCGCTCCGCTGCTCTCAAATAACAATTTCATTCGCAAACAGCTCGCCAATACTATCTCTCAGGTACAGATCGCATACAAACACAGTCCTATTGTACACGACCAACAACCCAAATCTCTATATAGCCCTCTTCAAGAGGGCGAGAGGCGACAGGCAGGCGAACGCGCACCCGACATCCATATACTCCTGGGTAACACACCCATGAGATTGTACGTACTCTGTCGCAGTACACACCATGTCCTGCTCGTCTTCACAAATCGCCAACAGCCTGACCAGGACTTAGAGATATGGGGTAAGCTTGATACCCTTATCAAGCAAAAGTACCGAGACCTGATCGATGCGTACTTGATCCTTCCTCGCCAACCAGGGATTAAAGACTCGGGTAGAACACGTGCCATCTACGATGCTCACGAGGCAATCTATGCCACATACGGGATCGCCAATAACGGGCTGGTACTAATACGGCCTGATGGCTATATCGCCTACCTCGACCACTCCATCGAGCTTAAACCGTTCCAATCCTATCTTAATAATATCTTTACCGTAGGACAGCCACAACCGGCTAATATCTTCAGTCGCGCCCTACTGCGCAAACGCTAACAACAATGCGCATTAGTAATAAGCAGCCCAGGCATAACCACATCGCAATAGCGGCGTCGCCTCAGCAAACCATTATATTCGTTCGTCAGATCTTTGTAGGTTGTCCTCTGTGGTAGAAACGCTTCACCTATATGGAGGAGAGGACCCATGTTTCAGCGCATCCTTGTGCCCCTGGACGGCTCAACACGCTCTGAACAAGCTATTCCTGTGGCGGCTCTCATCGCTCACGGCTGCGGAGCAACTCTGATCTTGCTCCGCGTAGCAAACGTGCCCAAAGAGTACGGCTTCTACCTGTTCGAGTCCTATATCGCGCAAACTCCAATTCTGATCGATCAAGTCCTCAACGAAGAGCAAGATAAAGCACGCAATTACCTAGACATCGTTCAGCAAATGCCGGAACTGGCAGGCATCCAAGTCGAACCTCTGGTCCTCAATGGCGCTGAAGCTCAGACCATACTTGAGGCAACTGAGCAACAACACGTCGATTTGATGGTGATGAGTGGTCATGGTCATAACGGCTTCAAATCAGGAACGTTGGGTAGCGTCGCGATGAAGGTTACACGCCACAGCAACTGCCCGGTTCTGGTTCTACGCCAGGAGCAAGCCAGATTGATCTCCGTCCAGACTTCAAGCAATGTGAGCATGGTCCCCATTCTGGTCGCGCTAGACGGCTCAACCTTCGCAGAGGCCGTACTTGAGCCCGCCACCACTTTGGCCCAGGCTCTCGCGATTGGCGGTCCCGGACGCCTCCATCTGCTAGAAGTGTTACGTCTACCACATCAGGGCACATTAACACAACAGGAGCGTGGAGCAATTGCGCGTTATCGCACTGAGACCAGCCATTATCTCAATGGAGTTGTGAGTAAGATCACGCAAAAAGACGACCAGAAAGCGGGCCAGACACCTCACCTGGACGTTACATGGTCACTTGAGCAAGGCCACGACGTCGCAGAGACACTGATTCACGCGGCTACTGAGGGGATTGGTCTGGGGGAAGACACGAATGAAGAGTATGGTGTGCTTGCGTTGGCGACTCATGGGCGAGGCGGGCTTCAACGCTGGGCAGTTGGTAGCACGACAGATCGCGTCATCAAATCGTCTGAACTTCCCTTGTTGATCGTGCGCCCGGCACATATGGGTGAGTGAATAACCAGAACCGGGGAGCGTTTGCTCCCCGGTCGACCATCTATTCCGCTAACAATTCAGCGCAGGCCATTGTGTCTTGCGAGTAATCACCCGAATCCTCGACGCTCCACCATACCGAGAGCACAGCCTGTGAGAAGCCCCAGCCACGCACGCGCTCACGGTCAATGCCCAATTCCTCGCTCAGGATAGCCACTCGCCGCTCCTGGACGCGCCTCGGGTCAGACCGTCGAAGAAGCCCCGGTAGCGGATTTCGCAACAGTGCCCCTACTTCGTAAGCTGGTTCACCAATTACGCCTTTAGGATCAATCGCCAGCCACAACTCCCGTTCACTTTGGAGTATGTTCTCATGGTGTAGATCACCATGTAGCAGCACAGGCGTATCCATCGAGGCTAGCAAATCCATGAAGGTGCGTTCGGCCTCGTCCAACATTCGACGTGGGAAGGGACCATAACCATCACTATAATGCGCATGCAAACGCTGAAAGCCCTTTCCCCAATCGATCACACTTGGGAATTTATGCCTCTCAGGTACAGGTCGCCAGAGTCGACGCATCACACCTGCTGCCTGTCGGGTCGCCTCCTCATCATCTTCCATCTGAATAAGCAATTCTCCAGGTGTGATATATTCCAGCAGCATCACCTCATGCTCAGGAAAAGTATCCAGCAGACGCACCATACCATGTCCCTCAAAATGGGCAATGGCACTGGACTCAAGGACAAACTCATTTGTGGGAGAGCAAGCTTTGAGTACTACTGGCATGTTGTCGCTGCGCCGACGTGCGCGTGTCACGTAATGAAATGAAAGATTGGCAAAAGGGGCTTCGATCTCTAAATCCCAGCGCTCAGCACAGGCCGCCAGGATAGCGGGAAGGCGCTCCAACCACGCTGCTCCATCTTCTCCATGTATGTCCTGCATAAAACTTTTAAATTTCAGTGGAATTACAAACATATCATTCTCCATAGAAAATCTAACATTGCTCATGATAGGGAAATTCTTGTTATGAGCACAAGGAGGTGGAGCACGGCCCAGGTGCTGAATGTTGGAAGGGTAAATGTGATCGATGACGTAAACAAGAGGAAATGCCTCAAGCGTATTTACGCGCTTAAGCGAGGAGTGATCATATTGACAGGTGGATGTGGAACAACGTCAATAATGTTGGTACATGATCTAGAACTCTCTGGCAAAACAATACTCTTACGCATAAGGTAACCGAAATCAGGACCAAAAGCAAGCCACAGCGCTCTAAACGCCCCTATACGCTGTATGGGTACGCTATTCATAACACCCAAATGCAGTCACCTGAAAGACCTGGATATCTGGTAGCACAAACTAAGCCAGAGAGGAACGATATAGCAGTGAAGCTAACCGCTCAACTAAAGCCCTCCAACGCCATAAGTCGTCACGCGCTTCATCAACGTCGGCCTCCCATCCGCAATAGCCCTCTGCTTATGAGTTGCCTGACATACCCAACGGTGCTCACGTCGATTGTAGATATTTGTAAGTGGGAGAAAGCGCTCCACCTGCGCATCTTGCAAATGCGGAGACAGATGAGCATGGTGGTGCGCACAAAGTAATGCCTCCTGCACCTGCGTTTTGAGTTGCTCTGAAACATGGCTAGCAACCACTACAATCGGACTTGTCGAAAGGCTATAACACCCCAGGCTTCGCACGCGTGCAGCTATATTCGGGCTGTTATGAATGACCAGATTGAAGAGTAAGGAATCGATAGAGGTGGCATCTACCTCCCGTTTCAGGATCAAGCGCAGAGCCTGAGCCTGTGTTGTCGTCTCCTTTATCTCACGAATACTGATCATAGGGATATCGTTTCTCTTGAGGGGGCGGTTCGCGGAACGCATTGCTCGGGCATGACAGGCCCAGATGCAGCGATATAGTTCCTCGACACAATGATATGGGCTATCATGATGTACAATAATATCGAAGAAGGAAAGATCAAGCTCCCTCGCGCCCAGGAACAAGGGTGCCGCGATTGCCTCCACCGGGCGCGAAGGCTGGCTTAACAATTGTAAGAAGTGGGGCGCGCTTACTACACCAATATCAGCAGAACCTGCAGAAAAGTCTTCCAATGCCTCCCCATTGAGAAGCAGAGTAGGAACCCTTACACTACGTTCAATATACTCCACGATGTACTGATACGGTTTGAAATAAGAGGGGTCTAGGAAGGTCTCAAAGATAAGGGTTGGGCTTTGCATACTCACTGTATGTCCCCTTCCTGGCGCAAAGGGCGAACCTTGCCCTCACAAACTAACACAATCATTAGTTATAAGGTCAACCACTTTGAGTATAGGATGTGCTCACATTTTATGTCAAGGCACGCTCTCCAATCTCGCGGGGATTTTGATTCGTTCCTCATGTCCGCACTGACTCGCTTCACATACTCCAGTAAATGAGCCTCACAAGCGCGACCAGTCTCTTAGGCAGGAATGTTCTGACAATCCCCGGACAGTCACGAAAGATACTTTTCATTTAGGATACATTAGCCTCTGGAGCCAATGTCGCCAATAGCGAACGAGCCGCGCGACTGAGATATGCCTGGCGACGATAAATAACCATCACAGGCACAAGCGTTTGCAATTTGGCTATAGGCAATATTCGCACTGTTCCCAGGCGTAATTCCTCTTCAACACTGCTTTCAGGCAATAACCCAATCCCAAAATCTGCCTCAATGAGGCGTTTCTGGGCCGTCAAACTATCAATTACGATTCTTTCAGCGGCATCTAATTCATGGAGCACCAATTGACGTTCGAGGACACGCGCGAATGGCTCGCCGGATGAACCCACATTGAGAGGAAAGGTAACCCAGGGAACGCTGTGCAAAGCCGCAGGCTCGCCAGGCTCTTCAGCGAAGAAACGCGATTGAGCGGCACTGACGACCAGCAAAGGCTCATTTATGGCAAGTACCGAACGGATATCCGGTCTTGGATCAACAAAATATCTTAGGCCTAGTTGCGCGTCCCCCTGTTGCACCAGCGTACTGACCTCGTCACTTCGCGCGGTGCGCAGCTTTAAATGCACTCGCGGATATGCTCTATGAAAGGTTTGCAGATGTGTCGTCAGTTGGGTGCTGGCAAGCGTTCCCACCAGCGCTAGCGTAATACTTCCCGCTTCATCCTCTTCAAGCGCGCGTACGGCTGCCCTTCCGTCCTCTACCCCTGCCAAAATTTGTTGTGCGTGTGGCAGAAACGCTCGTCCAGCCTCGCTGAGCCGAATTCCACCGGGGAGTCGCTCAAAAAGAGGAGCTCCTAGCTCGCGTTCCAGCAGCTCGATTCTCCGGCTGACTGCCGGTTGCGATAAGTGCAAAAGTTCTGCCGCTCGGGTGAAGCCTCCAACCCGGTTAATGGTAACAAATGCTTCAATCTCACTAAGTTCCATAGCCATCATTATAGCTGATGGCAAAGATAAACTCTATCTATTAGACATATGAGGATATTGACCTCTATACTTGCCTTACGCCATAAATGAGCGCTTTCAACCTACAAAAGGAGAGAATCATCCATGTCCATACCTTCTGATCCACTTACGGCTGTAACTCATAGCAATCCCTATCCCTACTACGCGCACCTGGTCGAGCATCGCCCCATATATCGTGACACAACATCTGGTCTCTGGGTCGCATCCAGTGCTAACGCCGTGTCCGCAGTCCTAACAAGCACAATCTGCCGGGTGCGCCCTCTGGCGGAACCAGTTCCTAGCGCGCTGCTCGGATCACCCGCCGCCTCCATATTTCGTCATCTTGTGCGTATGAATGATGGTGAGGCCCATTGCCCATTCAAGCAAGCTATAACCTGCGCGCTACACTCACTCGACGCGCGCTCAGTAACAGAGCAATGCGACATATGGGCCGATTTTCTTTTGCGCGAGCACCAGGAATCTCGTTCAATACAAGGTTTTGCCTTCAATCTGCCAGTCTATGTCATCGCGAGCCTTCTTGGCATTCCCCAGGACAAGCTATATCACACAGCGCTGTGGGTTAGTGATTTTGTACGTTGCATCGCACCCGCGAGCAGTACAGAGCAAATCGAGCGAGGCAAGCTCGCGGCTGGTCATTTGTTTGATCTCTTTCACACTCTCTTGCAGACTCATACAGATAGAGCAAGTTCAAACCTTCTCATGGCCCTGAAATTACAGGCGCAGGACATCAGATGCGAGGACCGGGACACCATCGTTGCTAACAGTATAGGTTTCCTATCCCAAGCCTACGAGGCGACGGCTGGCTTGATCGGAAATACGATTGTTGCACTGGCAACCCATCACCATGCTTATGAGCAGGTACGATCTAATCCCACATATCTCAGTCTTATTATTGAAGAGGTGCTTCGTTATGATCCTCCCATTCAGAATACACGTCGTTTTCTCGCGCAGGATGGATATATAGCAGGGCAGAAGATGCAAGTGGGTGATACAGTGCTTGTTGTGCTAGCCGCCGCGAACCGCGATCCAGATATCAACCCGCACTCTGAACGTTTTGAGGCTATCAGAGATCAGCGGCGCATGTTTACCTTTGGCGCAGGCCCTCATATCTGTCCAGGACAAACACTTGCCGCGATAATAGCACAGTCAGGCATCAGGCGCTTGCTAGCAGCGGGATTTGCACCTGAACATCTTACCTGCAATGTTACTTATCGCCCCTCCGCTAACGCTCGCATCGCGCTTCTCGTACCACCAGACGGCAAATAAAGAGCGGCAAAACCATTTCTGTAACGCCAATACACACTAAGAAGGAGTCAAGATCTATGATTGCTGTAATATTCGAAGTTTGCCCTAAGGATGAGCACAAACAAACGTACCTCGATATTGCTGCCCACTTGAAACCACAACTTAGCGAAATCGACGGCTTTCTCTCAATAGAGCGTTTTGAAAGCCTTAGCACTCCTGGCAAAATCCTCTCACTCTCCTTCTGGCGAGATGAAAAAGCGATTCAAGAATGGCGTCAACGAGAAGAACATCGCTCAGCACAAGCCAGGGGACGTGCGACTCTTTTCCAGGACTATCGACTCAGAATCGCCAGCATTGTTCGGGATTATGGCATGTTTGAGCGCGAACAAGCCCCTTTGGATAGCCAGGAATTCCATCATTAAATGTTCCATGTCTCCCTGCCACAGAAACTAACATAAATATAGTAGGTTGACAAAGGAAAGCAAGATGTGTTATTATTCCACCAACGGAATAGAAGTTTCTAACATATTGTTAGTAAATGTAGTGAGAGCTAGAAGAGCTCCCAGACTCACATCAACCATACCAGTGATCGATATGGGGATTTCTAGAAAGACAGAACTTGCATGGAACTATCACTTGGACTGCTTATCATCCGTATTGTAGTTGGTCTACTTTTAATTGGGCACGGCTCACAGAAGGCTTTTGGCTGGTTCGGGGGAGGTGGTTTCGCTGGAACAGTTGGCTTCCTCAAATCGATAGGCTTCAAGCCCGCTGGATTTTGGGTTTTGCTCGGTGTCTCAGGCGAAATTATAGGTGGTCTGCTCTTCCTGCTTGGCCTGCTGACTCCACTGGGAGCGGCTGCAATCTTCGCCAGCATGCTTATGGCTGTTATCAAAATGCACTGGAAAGCGGGCCTCTGGAGCCAGAATGGCGGCTATGAATACCCCTTGGTCTTGGCGATTGTCGCCCTGGCTGTTGGTCTGATTGGCCCCGGCAGTTACTCTATCGACGCCCTGCTTGGTTTCACGCTTCCCACATTCATTTTCTGGAGCCTGATTGTACTCTCCATCATTGTTGACCTTGTGGGCCGCGCTATCAGTAACCAGACGAGCGCTGCAAAGGAAAAGCAGCAGGCAGCATAAGATTTTCACGTCTGCCTTCCTCATTGTGACCCCTCCCCGAACTAGTACGGGGAGGGGCCTTTTTATTTCATGCTTCACATATGCAACCACTTCGCTTGAGCAGCGGCGTCCTGGGTGCATACATAGCGCAGACATAAGCACCGCGCCTGCATATAACGCAGATTCTCTTCTTATACTAAGTGTTACACGTCCGTTCGCGCCTGACGGAGCGCACGATTAAAGCTTGCCGCGATAGCGACAGCCAGTTGAGGCAGGAAAGTAATCAGGATCGTTGCAGAAGGGCCTGTGTACTGTAAAAGCGCGCCCGTCGCAGCGATACCCAGAGGTTGACCCCCAAATGCTACGATACGGAAAATACTATTGACACGCCCCTGAAGCTCGTCTGGTATACGCGTCACACGATAGCTATACTGCGCCACCATGTAGATTGGCACGACGGCATACCCCAGGCAGTTCAATACCATCAGCACCAGCGGATTGGGCGCGACAATATACATGAGCCACATCAAAGCCCAAACCCACGCAGACAACGTTATCAAGCGCGTAAATCCTAACCATCTCTGCAAGGGCGCGGACAGAAGCGCTCCCAGGATGCTCCCTAAACCGCCTGCCGCGAAGATGTATCCCGTCGTTACGGTGTCAGCTCGCATTCCCTGAGCCAACACAACCATCAAGAGCGAGTACCCTGCGCATGGCACCATCAGGCCCGCCGTGAGGATACCCAGAAAGCGTACCAAAGGCTCCTTCCAGAGCCATGTCAACCCATCTTTGATATCTCGCAAGATACCCGAAGCTGACATACCATGCCCCTCATTCTGAAAATTAGCACGAATGAGCGCCAGCGAGAGGGCGGATAGCGCGAACGATAACGTGTCTATGACAAAGGGTAGCATCGGGCTAACATTATATAAGAAACCACCGAAGAGGGGTCCCACCATCAGGGCTACTGAATTGATAACCTCGTTCTGCCCACTGGCAGACGAAATCTGCTCACTCGGCACGACATGCCGTAGCGCGGAACTCTCAGCCATCTGATAGAAGACAAAGAATGCCCCTTGAAGTGTCGCGGCCACGCAGAGGTGAAGCAGCGTCAGATGCCCTAGCCACCATGCCAGGGGAATGCTGAAAGTCACCAGTGCGCTTCCCCACTCACACCCGATCATTAGCCGCTTGCGATTCCAGCGGTCAGCGAAAGCCCCCGCAAGCAGGCTCAAGAGATTCATCACTAGGCTACGTATAGAGATAACTAAGCCAGCCTGAACGGCTGATCCTGTTATCGCTAATGTCAGGAGCGGCAACGCGAAGTCGCTGGTATAAGATCCGAATGCAGAGGCTCCTTGCCCACCCACGAGCAGAAGATACGAGGCATTGCGCCAGAAGGGTCGAGGTTGCGAACGAGGCTGAGTAGCCTTGTCAGACTGTATGGTTTGCATAAATAGGGTGCTCCATTCAAATCGAGAAGAAAACAATGGTCGTAGGAGAGGAGCACCACCAGGAATCACAACAGAAGCATAATGAAGGACCAGCGGTGCCCCATAGCGTGACACCACCAGCATTGCGGTAAGGAAGAAAGACCATCGCGAAGAGGAGAGGAGAAAACATATTCGCATAGTAAATAGAACACCCGCTACGCTATCCGGCGTGATAATTAAACGAACCGGACACGCACTCGTATTCTCTCTGCTACGCCTTTATTTCCGCCGCATAAGCCTGGCACTGACGCGCTTATGCGGCCACAACCTCCATGAAGATAATGATTTCCGCTGCGTTATTCATAAACCGAAGATAACATATACTCTTCCTACTCGTCAAGAGCATACAGCAAACCATTCATTTGCCTGGGCACAGCCGCCTGAGATGCTCAGATGTCGCGCAACATACACTCAGCCTGAGCTGGAAGCATAAGGCGGCTAGCTTCGCCGCCTTAGCGGCGGCGTTGGCGAATACTTTTCTTAACAAGCTCCTGCCATCGAAATGTCTCCCCCGCATGCTCTTCACATTGAGAGCACGCAAAGTAAACCAAAGAACTACTGGCATTTGGGCTTGCTTTCGACTATAGTTGAGAGAAATGAGAAATCTTGAGCAAAGAGAGGGATAGAGAGTTGCCTAAAGAAATCCAGACGCTCGAACCAACCGAAATAAAAACCACGCAGACCCCACGTAGCCGTGCCGAAAGCTATGCCTATCTATTTCTGGCAGTCCTGTGCCTGATTGACTTCCTTTCCTTTACCTTCCATGTCTCCTTTTACTGGTATGTAGAGATACCTCATTTCATCATCACGACTGTGGCATTAATCGCGGCTTGCTACTGGCTCCGCTTCCGCAAGGCCTGGGCAAGGCTGGGCATCATGGTCTTCCTTTGCCTGGTGAATTATCTCATCATCATCGCGGGAATAGCGACCTATACCGCCAAATGACCCCAATTTACTAAGTATAATTGGGCGACTTCTGGCAATCAAGCCGCCCAAACATCAAGCTACCTCGCGCTAAACAAACCAAAATCCATATTGAAATGGATTTTGCCCTGGCGTGCTAGAAGCTGATCGATGGCTTCCTCCACCGGGAGAAGCTTCGCCGGGTCCTGCTGATCCTCCTTACTCAAACCCGAACGAGCCAACTCCATGAGAGTCTCCCGATCACCAACCGTCATGTGTTTCTCAACGCGATCAAGCTCGACACGTGAAAACCAGCGTGCAATCTGTTCTTTCCCATTCTCGATACTAAAACCAAGGGATGAACTCAGCCATGAATCAGGAATAATCTGATGCATCAATTGGCTCAGGCTCAACACGGCAGTATCACCAATGCTGGTCGCGTAGAAGCGTCCTCCTGGCTTGAGCACACGGCTAACCTCCGCGAGCGCACGAGCGAGATCGGGGACATGATAAAGCATGGCGTTGGCGATGATGACATCAAAGTAAGCATCAGGATAGGGTATAGCTTGAGCGTCAATTACCTCGAACGTAAAGTCTTGAGCTTTCTCGCCAAGATTTGTACGCGCATCCTGCAACATACCAGACGAGAAATCTGAAAGCGTCACCCTCCAGGTCGATGGCACACGCTCTATATTCTCCAACCAGAGGAAGCCCGGCCCACATCCTAGCTCTAAAACCGCTCCATCTGAAGCAAGCTCTATATGATCAAAGATCCAGCGGTACCAGGAACGCTGCATCGCGCCCATCCGCCTCAACGCGTGTAGACGCAACGAAAAGTTCGAGGCATCCTTATACTGATCATTGAGCAGATAGTTTTGATTAATCATATCTGACATACACATTCTCACTCTCTATTGCTACCAATTAGCACAACAGCCGACTTATCCCTTCCCTTCCAGCATACGCCCCCCACAGATAACAAATACAGAAGCAAAACTAGCAATCTCCGCCCGGATCGAGTATGATGTCTTTTGCAAAATCTATCTCCTATAGGTCTGGTTCCACCTGGGAGATGCCGAGCGCCCTGACCAGATCGCAACCCTTGGTCGCGGAGGATTGAGGCGCCACGCTTAAAGAACCCGCGAATGATTGATCCTTCATCGAAGATCAATGCATCCTGTCCCATCCCTACTCCCCATGAGGAGACTCATGACAACAGCCAAGTACAGCGTCGCCTCTACCACCAAAGAGGCGAAGAGCTCTCTGGTGGCCAAGGAAAGAGAGATCATCGCCGCCTTCGAGGAGCGATTCGGCTGGATGGTGAGCATCACCTTCCAGCGCGGGACCTTCGGAGTGACCGTCGAGGTCACCGCCTCCCTGGAGAGCGTCACCGACACGAAGCTGGAGGAAGCCCTGAAGAAGGTCGTAGACTCCATCCTCGGAAAAGAGTAAGGCAAGGGCAGCGAGCAGGCAGGCCAGCAGCGACTGGCTCGCCCGCTCGCTCTTTTATCATCCCTTGTAAAGCCCCCCAAAGGTTGGCCTCTCCTATCAACCTGCGCCTTGCAATACATTCGCCTGAGTTCAATCTCCTGAACCGTTATGCAAACGTTGTTTGCATATGTTGTTTGGAACTTACTATTTGTGTCTTTCGCTCTATTGTTAGACAATATAACTTGTGTAAGAGCACCCACTGATCCTTACACAAGTTGTAGTATTTGAAGAAACGAAGGAGTTTTGTGCATATGGCAAGCATGACAGGGGTGGTATTACCGGGTAATCGCCAGCTTGAGTTCCGCGAATATCCCATACCAGAACCAGGACATGGGCAAGTCCTCATTCGTATGAAAGCCTCATCGCTCTGTGGCAGCGACCTGCGCGCCATCTACCGTCCTACAGAGCAGGGGAGCGGTCCCGAAGCATATCGCGGAGTTATCGCAGGGCATGAGCCATGCGGTATCATAGAGCAGGTTGGACCGGGCACACATCGTTTCCATGAAGGTGATCGCGTGATCGTCTACCACATCTGTGGGTGTGGGCAATGCCAGGCATGCCGAGGCGGGTGGATGATCAGTTGCGAGGGCGAAGGGAGAGCCGCCCACGGCTGGCAGCGCGATGGTGGGCACGCCGAATTCATGCTCGCGGACGAGCGAACTCTCGTCGCGCTCCCTGACGAACTCACCTACCTGGATGGCGCGATGGTCGCCTGTGGAATCGGGACCGCCTATGCCGCTAGCCTGCGCGCGAATGTCTCAGGTCGTGATGTTGTGCTCATCACTGGCCTCGGTCCTGTAGGAGTGGGCGCAGCGCTACTCTGCAAGGCCATGGGAGCGCGGGTTGTGGGAGTTGAAGCCATCCCTGAACGCATTGAACTTGCGCGAAAACTTGGGATTATGGATATTGTCTCTCCCACAGACCAGGACGCAGTTACCACTTTGCGCGCATATACAGGCGGTCACGGCTTTGAAGTCGCCATAGACTGCTCAGGTAACGCCAACGCACGCCATATGTGCCTGGAACTGGCCCGTGAATGGGGGCGCGTGGTCTATGTTGGCGAGGGTGGAACTGTCTCGTTTGAACCAAGCCCACTACTCATCCATAAACAACTCTCGCTCTATGGTTCCTGGGTATGTAGCCTGCCCCAGATGGAAGAGCTAGTAGAGAAACTTGTTCGCTGGCAACTCCACCCTGAGGTTATGGTCACACATCGCTTCCCGCTTGCCCAAGCCCGAGAAGCCTATGAGCTCTTTGATAGTGGCAAGACTGGCAAGGTCGCCATAGTCTGGGAGTAATCATCTGAGCGGCCTCTGAGCAGGTTAAAAATCCGTGCTTACATATGGATGGCTTAAACCTGCACAGGGACCTTAATTGATCTGTCCTCCGCGATAAGCCACAGATCATTAAATGCAGAAAGGGCCGCGCCTTTGTTTCCCAAAGCGCGACCTTTTCTACAGCATACCGCTATGAGTTCTCAGGAAGCAGTAAATATCCATAATTGAGGACACAATAAACGTAAATACCAGTCCCTCTGAGCTTACCTCGAATTCGATCGATATGCTTATCCATCATCATTCGTACCTTGTCATCGATCTTGTATTCATAGGCCATCCGCGCCAGATCCGCATAGGTCACTGGCTGACCATAACGCAAGGGAAAGAGCAAGCGATACTCCGTCGCAGTAAGCATTATCTGCGAACCATCAATGGCGATACAATGTCGTCTGGTGTCCCACTGCACATCCCGTACTCCTATCGCTGTTTGTTCGTGAATCTCTACCGGAGCAAATAAGCGATGGGAAATTGCCATGTAGATAATCTCCTTCCATAGAGAAGACATATTCCTTACGAAAACCTGAGCGCATAGCATTAGCCGCAAAGTGACAAGAGTTTTCTCAGAAAACCACGCGGACAAATATCTGAAGTAGAGGTATGCTCTAAAAGAGTATTAATAATCTATTATTCCATAAATGCAATAACAATGTCACACTTAGATACCAAATGGCCTATATGCCCTTATCACGACATTCTATTACATCTGCTATATCGCAGCCCCCCATTATTTATAACGACTCCATTTAAACCACAGATATGACAGCAAGACCCTCCCCTCCCCATCACCCTTGTGCGTGAGATACAATAAGCTATATACGCCGATTGCATCGGCTATCCCATTCCTGGATGAGTATATCCCGCCACTCCTGATATACTTAAAATGACAAACATAAAGACATTTCCTAGAGGAGATTTTTAGCATGGCTACTACTGGTACAAGCCGTACGCCCCTCACCCAGCTTGAAAGCTGGAAGGCGCTTGAGGAGCACTACCAGAAGACAAAAGATATCGAACTACGCACCTTATTCGCGGAGGACGCGACACGCGGCGAACGTTTCACAACTGAAGCTGTTGGGCTTTACTACGACTATTCAAAGAACCGCGTCACCAGCGAGACACTTGCCCTCTTACAGAAGCTTGCCCAGGAGGTAGGTCTTCGCGAGCGTATTGACGCGATGTTCGGCGGCGAGAAGATCAACATTACCGAACAGAGAGCCGTCCTGCACGTCGCACTACGCGCGCCCAAAGACCAGACCATCCTCGTTGACGGTCAGAACGTCGTCCCCGAGGTTCATGAGGTTCTGGACAAGATGAGCGCCTTCTCCGACCGTGTCCGGAGTGGTGAATGGAAGGGCTATACTGGTAAACGTATCCGCAATATCATTAACATTGGTATCGGCGGCTCCGATCTCGGCCCGGACATGGCCTACCAGGCTCTTCGCTACTACAGCGACCGCGACCTGAACGTCCGCTTTGTCTCCAACGTGGACGGAACACATTTCGCGGAAGCCACGCGCGACCTCAATCCCGAAGAGACACTTTTCATTGTGTCCTCGAAGACTTTTACGACTATCGAGACCATGACCAACGCGCGCACAGCACGCGCCTGGACATTGAAAGCGCTCAAGGACGAGACAGCCATCGCTCGCCACTTCGTCGCGGTCTCCACCAACGCCGAAGAAGTTCAAAAGTTCGGCATTGATACCGCGAACATGTTTGGCTTCTGGGACTGGGTCGGAGGACGCTATTCCTATGATTCCGCTATTGGCCTCTCACTAATGATCGCCATCGGACCAGAGAACTTCCGCAGAATGCTCGCTGGCTTCCATGAGATGGATGAGCACTTCCGCACTGCTCCCTTCGAGCGCAACCTTCCCGTTCTCCTGGGCCTTATCGGCATCTGGTACAATAACTTCTTCGGCGCACAGACAGTCGCAGTGCTCCCTTACGAGCAGTACCTGAAGAAGCTCAGTGCATACCTGCAACAGCTTGACATGGAGAGCAACGGCAAGCACGTGAATGAAGCTGGACAAGACGTGAATTACCAGACAGGACCAATTATCTGGGGCCAGCCAGGCACCAATGGTCAACATGCCTTTTACCAGCTTATCCACCAGGGAACCAAACTCATCCCCTGCGATTTCATTGGCTTCTACCAATCGCTGAACATTCTTCCGCCTCATCATGATCTCTTGATCGCCAACATGATCGCGCAAGCGGAAGCTCTAGCCTTTGGCAAGACCGCCGAAGAGCTCAAAGCCGAGGGCAGCCCCGAGTACCAGATACCTCACCGTGTCTGTAAGGGAAACCGCCCATCGAACACCATCTTCGCCGAGCGCCTGACGCCCGAAGCTCTTGGTAAGATCATCGCGCTCTATGAGCATAAGGTCTTTGTCCAGGGAACCGTCTGGAACATCGACTCCTTCGACCAGTGGGGCGTAGAACTCGGTAAAGTTCTAGCTAAGCGCATCATTCCCGAGCTCCAGAGTGAGCAGGAGCCCGAGCTCAAACACGACAGCTCCACCAACCAACTCATCCAGCGCTATCGTCAGCACAAAAATCATGCATAGGCCAGTTAAGACAGGCTCAACGACGATTTCCCGTCATTGCATCTAACGAAAGTGGGCGAGTGTGATGGATAATCTATCACACTCGCCCACTTTCGTGCCACTCAATCCCCTTCACAGTTAAGCGATTTTCAGCTATATTATTGTTGAGTTCCCGCACAAATTTCGAGAATACTGGCTCTATAGCGACAAAACAAAATAGGAAATATATGCAACAATCATCCCTGATGATCTTCTGTGAAGCATGTGGTTTAGCCAACAAATCGGAAGCTAGCCACTGCTCCTCTTGCCAGCACCCACTTACACCTGAGCCCAGTGAACCCATTCCAACGCCAATCGCTTCCATTATTACCACGCCACCTCCCGCTCAAATAGTTCCTCCTCGCGTTCTCCTGGCTCAGGATAAGCAGAGCGCACCCACGATCCTATCTCAATCCCCTGAGTGTGATTTTCAGCCGGGTAGTATTCTTGCGGGACGCTATCAGATACAGGAGAAGGTAGGACAAGGGGGCTTTTCCACTGTCTATCGGGCTGTGGATCAACAATCGCGCGGCAAAAATAGTCTGGTAGCGATAAAACGCATCCAACTCAACCAGCTCACTTCTAGCCAAATCATTGACGCCACTGAGACATTCAACCGCGAGGTCGCAATTCTACAACGCCTCAAAGATATACCTGGCATACCAGCCTATTATGGGCATCTGGCTGACACTCAAAACTGGTATCTCATCACACAATATATTGAGGGTCAGACATTGGAGACATATTTGCAAAACACGCCGAATGGTTACCTCGACGAAAAAGAGGTTATCAAGCTGGGTATAGAGATCACGGATATCCTGACCCCCTGTATATCAACACTCCACCGATCATTTTCCGTGACCTCAAACCCTCCAATATCATGCTTACCCCTGACCACAAATTCTTCCTGATTGATTTCGGTATAGCACGCACCTTCACGCGTGGCAAGGCAAAAGACACAATACCACTTGGATCGCCCGGCTATGCTCCACCCGAACAATACGGACGAGCTCAGACCAACCAGCGCTCAGACATTTACAGCCTGGGCGCGACATTGCAAACCCTGGTCACAGGTCGCGAGCCACTAGAACTAAGCAGCGGCGAACCTTCACGTAATCCCAATGGACCATCCCGCAAACTTCGCAAACTACTTGCTAAAATGCTCTCGGCAGATGCAGCGAGACGCCCTGCCACCATGTCGCGAGTCAAAGAATACTTAACATCTCTTCAGTATCGCCCAATAAATATCTTTCTATCAGGGGCAGTTTTTGGCTTTATCTATAGCCTCTTCATACCATTTACAACATACTTCAAAGGTCTGATATGGGTGGGCCTGTTAGCTTTACCTATCGCGAAAAGTGTTGAAATGCTCATCAGCAAAATGCGCAAACAACCTATGGAAACGCCAAAGGGATTAAGGCGTTACTGGTGGCTTGGTATGCTCATTGGCACATTGCCAATGATGTTGTTTATGATGTTATTCACACATTCTTAAATTCGCCATTGGGAGAAAGCAGGGTAGCAAAGTCAATAAGTCCCACATACCCCTACCACATCTACATAAGAGAAACAATTGAAGAGGCCGAGGAGGATGGTGCGCAACTAAGAAATCTAAAGCTACGAATCCTGTGAGAACACGACCCGCTTTGTTGGCTGAATGATAAGCTCACGATACATGACCCCCATAGCCTCAGGTGGATAGGGCATATCCTTTTCCAGCCACCACTGAATCAGGGCAATAGAGGAAGAAACCATATGATAAGCAGCCACCTCCACAGGCACAGGGCAACCAGGGCGACTCCCAGCCTGGCTTAAAACACCCTTCTCACCTCGCTCAATCGCCTTCTGCATTAACAATGAGGACCCCCGGCTACTCAAGAGCACACGAACAACCTCTTCATGTTCCGCCACATAACGAAAGAGCAACGTTCCTGTTACCGCGGCATCTACCGCACTCGACATCGCTGGCAACAATTCCATCAATTCATTCAATACGACATCCAGCACATCGCGCAGCAAAGCATCCTTATCCGGATAGTGCCGAAAGAACGTAGCATATCCTATTTCTGCGCGCTCAGTAATATCACGAATCGTGATTGTATCATATCCTTGCTCCAGCGTTAACGCGATAAGAGCTTCTGCTAGTAGATGTTGAGTGCGCTTCACACGCCTATCCTGAGCCATTGAGCATCCTGCCTACCTCTCAACTCCCTCAACTTTTTAGGGAGCAATGAAGAGACACTTTCATCGAACTTTGCCTATCATCATACCACGCCCTGCTACCTCTCCCAAATATGCGCTCCATCATTATGCAACGGCTCTAATACCATACAAGCACCCATATAATCCTTGATTCTGCGCAGATCTTCGTACTATAAGAAATACATGGCCCCCAAAGCTCTAAAAGCCTCTTCCTGGTATGGCTTTACAATTCAAAGCGACAGCCTCCACACAAAAGTACAAAGCACCCACATCTCTCACAGGCTTGACCTTTTACCACTTTCTGATATAAGGTATATATTATGATATTGTGTATATCATAATATATGATTAGTAACAGAAATTGAAGTAATCCTATTCGCCAGTCTCAGGGCGTAAAGGAGAATAGAAGGTTATGCAAACTCAACCCCAAACGAAACCCACATTGCCAGATAATCTCGAATCCGCGTCCTGTCCCGTTGTGGAGCACACCAACAATCAACAGAAGACCGCCCGAAAGCCAGACTACGCCGCGCCAGCCATTGAATGTGATAGCGAAGGTACCTGGCATATTCGCGACTTCAAAGTCGCGCGTCAGATCTTGCGTGGCAGTAATGCACACCAAGCAGGCTTCAACGCGGAGCTAATCACCAAAGTGCCTGGCATGACCAACACCCCAATCCTTTATCTGGAAGGGAAAGAGCACAATCAGCAACGAAAACATACAGCCCGCTTCTTTGCCCCCAAAGTTGTCAGCGACAACTATCGCCGTTTGATGGAACGGCTGGTAAATGAGATTATCAGCGAAATCGAGCGCAAGCGGCGAGTTGACCTGAGCAAACTCAGCTTAAAACTGGCTGTCCGGGTCGCCGCCGAAGTCGTAGGGCTCACTAATAGCCGTCTCCCCGGCATGGCAAAACGCCTGGAAGCCTTTTTCGAGGGCGATATCAATACATCCAAATGGACGCCTAAGACCCTCATCAACTCCATCCGCGGCCAAATGAATATGGCATCATTCTTCTTTCTGGATGTAAAGCCTGCCATCAAGGCCCGCAAGCGTAAACCCCAGGAAGACGTTATCTCACACCTCGTCACACATGACTATAACAACGTAGAGATTTTAACTGAATGTGTCACCTATGCGGCGGCCGGCATGGCAACAACACGCGAATTTATCAGCGTCGCCACCTGGCACTTCCTGGAGCAGCCCGAATTGCGCCAGCGCTACCTCATCGCCTCTGAGAAAGAGCGCTATGCAATCCTCGAAGAGATCCTCCGCCTAGAACCAGTTGTCAGCCACCTTTATCGACGAGCAAGTAGCGAAATCACATTTGAGCACAATGGAACTAGCTACACAATCCCAGAGGGAGCGAAAATCGACCTCTACATCTATAACACCAACGCAGATAAGGAAATCGTAGGCGAGCAACCCCTCTCCATTTGTCCCGCGCGCGAACTACAAGGCACCAACATACCGCAGGCAATGATGAGTTTCGGCGACGGACACCATCGCTGCCCCGGCTCATATATTGCCATTCAGGAGAGTGACATTTTGCTTCAGCGTCTACTTTCGCTAGACAATCTGCACATCGTCCGTACCCCAGATCTTTCCTGGAGAGACCTGATTAGCAGCTATGAACTCCGCAACTTTGTCATTGCTCTCTAGCCGATGAGGCCCAAAGTCCCACGATAATTGATATCGTGGGACTTCACTTAATTAAAGCGCCGAACTTACGGCAGCGACTTTCCTTCATTTTCAGCTTGTTGTAAGAGATCCCAGAACTCTTGATCGGGACGCCGTATATCATCACCTGGCAACACAACTCCATGGCACCCGCTCTTCTCAGCTCTAGCCTCCACAACCACTTTTCCCTGATAATAGAACTTTAAAGTCCTCCAATCGCCTACCCGAAATTCTTCACAATCTTTACCTTCTGGATAAGAAGGCAAAGCATACATCTGCGTATACAGCTTATGCGACATCTCACCGTCTACCTTCTTAAGAGGTAGTGCAGGCGACTTCTGCTCCACTTGAATAGTCACACTATCCACCTCAACCTCAGGGCTACCTGCCGTTCCCCCATATCCACATCCACAAAAAAACAGTGTCAGTAACGCACAATATCCAACCAGAGCTACAAACCGGTTCCTATATTTATTCATCAACGCTACCCTTACAAAACTATATGAATCCCACAAACCATTTAACAAGCTATACTATATGAATGAGACTCACCTCTCGCAAAAATGGTTTCGTGAAACCTTTTCATACAGATTTAACGTTATTTCCATTACACAAGTTCCTATACTTCGATATGGCCAGCAACTATAGTACTCATAAATTCTCATTGCCCTAACCATTATCCCTTATTAATAATCTCACCACCATCTGCTATTACATGATTCAAAATAATCCACAATTCTGACATCTGTTGCCATCTGACATTTCCCATTTCAAATATGCTCTCTCATCATAACGTTATATGTGCTCCCAAGAATGATCAACCTCTCATGTCGAAGCTTCCTTTTTAAAATGTGGCACTCGCGAAAATACAACACACAACATTTCATCGCATATTTCTGGAAAACATTACGCTAAGTGGTGCATCCACCAAGTAATGGTAAAATAGGAACATCTCAAAAGTGAGGTGTTCCATGCCAAAGATTTTACAAGTACGAGCGATGACTGACGAAGAAAGCAAGATGATAGAGCATTTGAGCCGTTCTAGAACAGCGCCAGCAAGGCAGGTAGAAAGAGCCAAGATAGTGCAATGGGCGAGCGAACAACAGCGTGTTCCCCAGATCGCAACCCGGTTAGGAGTCGCGGAGAATACCGTGCGCAACTGGCTCCATCGCTTTAACGAGGCAGGATTACCTGGACTCTTTGATGAGGACCGAACCGGACGACCGCCAACATATAGTCCCCAGGAGGTCTCAGTCGTGGTGGCGACCGCTCTTACCAAGCCCGATGACCTCGGTTTGCCCTTTGGGCACTGGACCCTAGATCGGCTTGAGGTGTACCTCAATGAGGAAAAAGGGATCGCCATCAAGCGCAGCCGGATCAACGAAATCTTGCAGGCGGAAGGGCTGCGATGGCGCAAAGATGAGCATTGGTTTGGCGAACGGGTTGATCCCGACTTCGCCAAAAAAAGGGGGTCATCACCACCCTCTACACGGTTCCACCAAAGAGGAGCACCGTCGTGAATCTCGATGAAATGGGCCCTGAGTCGGCGAAAAGTTTTCTGGGGAAGAAACTGGTTCATGCTCAGCCCGCTCCAGAGAAGGGCAAGCCCGCCGAGCGGGCCAGCCAGGAGATCGACTATGGACGCCGGGCCAAGGGGTATATCTTTGGTGCCTTTCAACCTGCCACTGGCGAGGCGTTGACGAGGCCCTACGACCGGCGAACGACGGAAAACTGGATCGATTTTCTCAACCAGGTTGAGCAGTGGGTTCCCCAAAGCATCGAACGCATCTACGCGATCTTGGATAATCTGGCAATGCATCGGGCAACCGATGTCCTGCTGTTTGCTTTGCAGTATCCGCGTTGGGAATTCGTCTTCCAGCCGACCTATGCCGCTTACTTGAACCTGATTGAGCCCTGGTGGAAAACGCTGCGTTCCCTGGCGCTCAAAGGGCGGCGCTTCGAGACCTGGGAACAGGTCTGTGATGCTATTGATCGAGCGACAGTTTACTGGAACGCTCATCGTCATCCTTTCGTTTGGGGGCGAAAGCGGCGTCATCGCCCTCGTCGTTCATCTGGGATTGCCATCCCGGCCAATGTCCGTTAATTTGGTGGATGCACCACTAAGTGATCTTAAATGACATCCTCCAATATTCCTTGTGCAACATACTAGAGAATATCTGTCCTATGAGATTATACTTAGCTAGCAGATCTTGGAGAATTAATTCTCTTCTATAATATCCTCATTTATGCATATCTCCACTTATCACATCTTTACTTAGTTATAACACTCTGGTATGCTTTGAAAACTATTGATTATTAGAGAGAGGAAAAATAAGCTCCACAGAGTAAGCGCACTCACATTTATCCACAGGATACTACTAGGCCAAAACACCCATGACACAACCAGAGTAAATGTTCATGCTTACACCAATTTTACATAAAATCAAAAAGCATCTGAAACACTACTAAATCAAGCATTCATGCTTGCAGCAATTTCATGTAAAGCTTAGAAAAAACGTCTATATAAGTGAAGAAGTAATATATGAATTAATGGTCCTGCATACATCTGAGAATGCGATGTAAAGCAGAAGGGAATGGGGCCGTGAGCCTAAAAATAGCGCGACCCGGCCGAAAATGATAAAGGACAAAATTAAATCATGGCATCCGAAATATCTCTTCTTGAGAATATTTGCCTCGCAACTGGCTCTCTTCTACTTTACGCAATCCTTGTGGCATGGGCTTTGCGATCGCCACATCGAGAAGCATGGGCAATGCTAGCAGCATCCACATCCATCGGTATACTTGTCACATTGGATGCCGCTCTGGTTAATGAACCTCAATGGATCATTACACTTCCAGTACTTGTCATTACCTTGCTTTTCGGTGGTTCTGTATTTTCATTTCCTCTGGTGAAGCACTATCACTGGTTCACATCTCAATATGGATGGTTGGGTAGACTCGTCTATGCAATCATTACAATCCTCTTGATACCGGGCATTCTCAATAGCGACAATAGCACATCAACTTACACCATTTTCGGGCAACGGAGCGAAAATTTATGGGATGCGATTATCATCATTGAAGGTGTCTTCTGGCTGCCAATGCTGGTATATGAAGCAATACGCTGGTATCATCACCGCAAACCACATACAAGACTTCTAAAAGATAAGCTACATTAAGAGTAATGGTTTATAACAAAAAGTTAATCGCAAACGCTACTGTTTGAGCACTCCAGGCAAAGAGTAAAGCAAGATTGAAGAAGTCAATGCCCTTCTATCATGCTATGATTTCCACGTTCTTTTTCCTCGGAAAACTACTCTCTAAGTGGTGCATCCACCAAGTAATGGTAAAATAGGAACATCTCAAAAGTGAGGTGTTCCATGCCAAAGATTTTACAAGTACGAGCGATGACTGACGAAGAAAACAAGATGATAGAGCATTTGAGCCGTTCTAGAACAGCGCCAGCAAGGCAGGTAGAAAGAGCCAAGATAGTGCAATGGGCGAGCGAACAACAGCGTGTTCCCCAGATCGCAACCCGGTTAGGAGTCGCGGAGAATACCGTGCGCAACTGGCTCCATCGCTTTAACGAGGCAGGATTACCTGGACTCTTTGATGAGGACCGAACCGGGCGACCGCCAACATATAGTCCCCAGGAGGTCTCAGTCGTGGTGGCGACCGCTCTTACCAAGCCCGATGACCTCGGTTTGCCCTTTGGGCACTGGACCCTAGATCGGCTTGAGGTGTACCTCAATGAGGAAAAAGGGATCGCCATCAAGCGCAGCCGGATCAACGAAATCTTGCAGGCGGAAGGGCTGCGATGGCGCAAAGATGAGCATTGGTTTGGCGAACGGGTTGATCCCGACTTCGCCAAAAAAAGGGGGTCATCACCACCCTCTACACGGTTCCACCAAAGAGGAGCACCGTCGTGAATCTCGATGAAATGGGCCCTGAGTCGGCGAAAAGTTTTCTGGGGAAGAAACTGGTTCATGCTCAGCCCGCTCCAGAGAAGGGCAAGCCCGCCGAGCGGGCCAGCCAGGAGATCGACTATGGACGCCGGGCCAAGGGGTATATCTTTGGTGCCTTTCAACCTGCCACTGGCGAGGCGTTGACGAGGCCCTACGACCGGCGAACGACGGAAAACTGGATCGATTTTCTCAACCAGGTTGAGCAGTGGGTTCCCCAAAGCATCGAACGCATCTACGCGATCTTGGATAATCTGGCAATGCATCGGGCAACCGATGTCCTGCTGTTTGCTTTGCAGTATCCGCGTTGGGAATTCGTCTTCCAGCCGACCTATGCCGCTTACTTGAACCTGATTGAGCCCTGGTGGAAAACGCTGCGTTCCCTGGCGCTCAAAGGGCGGCGCTTCGAGACCTGGGAACAGGTCTGTGATGCTATTGATCGAGCGACAGTTTACTGGAACGCTCATCGTCATCCTTTCGTTTGGGGGCGAAAGCGGCGTCATCGCCCTCGTCGTTCATCTGGGATTGCCATCCCGGCCAATGTCCGTTAATTTGGTGGATGCACCACTAAGGCTAGGAGTAAAACTCATGACCCAACCTCTATCACCTCTTGTCACATTTTATAGACAAGGCTGGGAAAATCATCATCAAGCCCTCATCGCAAGTATCACACCACTTACACAAGAACAACTATCGCTTCCTGTTGCGCCACATCACACATCAATTGGTGAGCTTCTCGCCCATATGGTTGATGCACGCATCTCATGGTTCCACGGATGGATGGGTGAATCGAACAAGGCTATGATCCACTGGCATGAAGAGCGACTCCGAAACACGCTTACAACCTATGAAGCTACAGAACTGGCTGCCAGCTTTGAGGAAAGCTGGCAAGTGATATCATCAGCCATGGAACGCTGGAATTTCGCTGATCTAGAACGTGTTTTCCCTGCCGCTCATCAAGCATGGCTACAATCCCAAGGATTTGAAGAAGAGCCTGCACATACCAGGCAATGGATTGTCTGGCATGTCCTCGAACATGAAATACATCATGGAGGAGAGCTTTCTCTGGCCCTGGGAACTCATGGTCTGGAAAGTTTCTATACCTGGTAAATCCTATCCTTGCATAGGTCAACCAATGGCCTTTTTTTCGCGTTGAAACGGCCATCAAGGCTTTTTATTTTGCAAAAGCTCTCTCAATGCGGAAAATCGATCTCTTGACCTCTGAAGAGCCTCAGGTGGCTCAAAAAGGCTCAGGCAGGTACGCATATCTTTACTCCTCCTTAACCAATCCTGAGACGAATAGAGAAAGGTTTGTCGTACTTTACTCGAAACAGTCGCATCAAGTAAGAGGGCATAACGCGTTTTTGCTTCATCCATAGGAACGATAAACTTTTTACAAACAACCATCCGTTGATCATCACGAAGCAGTTTGTAGAGCGTGATGGCATCATTCCAGGACATGCCTGCTTGAGAACTATCTAAGTTAATATGCAATGATGGAACTTTTACAGCCTGAAGAGCTGAGGATTTGATCTCTTTTTTTTGATAATTAGTTACTGAACTCGTAGAACCTCCAGAATGAGTTGGTGGATATTTAAGCGCTTCTAGCATTTGACCATAAGGCAAAGCACTATACTGGCGGACGAGTTGTTGCGCATCCTCGGGAATAGTAGCATGATATTCCTTGCTACGTGCCAGGAAGAAAGCTGGCGGATTATGCAAAGTTCCCCCTTGCAGCTTACAGCTAAGGGTTTTTAGTAATGCAGCCATTAGAGCCTCTGGCTGTGAATAATGCTTGACATGATCAACATAAATTCCCCATTTTGAACGATCCTCCTCCAGAATTGTTCCCAAGAGAGCAGCCAGATCTTGCAGATTCTTAACGTTAACGTTATTTAAAAAATTATTAATAATATTCTTAACGTTAACGTTAGTAAGATCACTAAAGTCTACCCTTTGAGGTTGAAAAGTCTTCTTAGGGGTTAAAAAGTCTACCGTTTGAGAAAAGTCGCCTCTCTGTGTGGTTGTATTGCCAGAAAAAGTCGACTCTTGAGTATTAAAGTCGTCGTTTATCAGTGATGGGCGACTTTTTTGAGCTTGTTCTTGTTCAGAAAAGTCGCCCTGCGCTGGGGAAAAGTCGTCTACACGTTCAAGATACTTTTCTGAAAGAGTATTATCCCTGTCCAAAAAGTCTTCCCTTTTAGAAGGGAGGTCAACTTTTTTCTGAATTAGTAAGGCATTAAAGTCGACCGGGTTGGGTCGACTTTTTGGCGCTTCTCTTTTAGAAGGAGAAGAGTCTACCTCTTCAACCAAAAAGTCGACTTTTTGAGGCTGCACAATAGAGTGTTGGTTACTGCTACGCTCCAAAAAGTCTACACTTGTTTCTTGCAAAGGAAGACTTTTTGAAGTGAAAGGTTCCAAAGTCAAGTCCTTCGGTTGGCTGGACGGCAGGTATTCGTTATGTATAATGGGTCGACTTTCGAAAGAAGAGTCTACTCTTCTGGGTAGCATATCTGGCAGCACACGATGGATCAACTGTGCAATTTGTAAGAGCAAGCTCTGATGTTTTTTTGAGTCTACCCCTTCCTGCTGGAGAAGTAGACGAATTCCTTGCAACATAGGCTGTAGTTCAGCAGGTATCCCTATATTCTCAAAGAGGGATAGGGGTTGTCTAAAATGAAGCAAAAAGCGACTTTTTACCTGCTGAGCACTTTGGCGAACTTTGGGACGATATTCAGCGATAAGCAGATCTAGGGCTGACAGTGACTCTGGAGGATTATAGCTATCTAAAGGGAAATAGAGTTCTACCTGGCGCTGTCTTCTCCCTTTAATAAAAATTCCCAGGGCGCAGAAAAGAACGACATATTTATTTGTCGTATCATAACTCCAGCCAATTAGTTTGCTTAACGCCCGAATATTTTTAACGGTTATAACAGCCACATTTTTCTTTTCTCCTTGAGCGAAGTTTGGCAAGGAAAGTTGCTTAACATTTGCATAGCGTAGTACAAGACCCAGAAACTCTATACCATTCATAGGCGATGGAAAGAGCTTCTGTACTGCCTCTAAGATAGAATGATGAACTCGCTCTTGGGGAATTCCTAGTTGCCTTGCGATTTCGTGACCTGTATTGTTTTCATATGGTTTTTGCCCATTGGATATGTTCATTATGTATCCCCACTCTCTACCAGATTTTTGAGAAAAATTCTGAGGGATACGTCTCGCTAGAGCTCTTGTTTGTGCGCAGTAACGCTGTCTATATGCTTCTTAATGAGTCCTGCGCCCTTGACAAAAGCCTACCAGTGACATATGCTAAATCTCAGTGATGGGGTGACATATGCTAAATCTCAATTAACATAAGTCTCCCTGAGCATGGTAACTGGTATGTATCCCACATCCGCTACCATGGTTGGGCCGGTCTTCCAGAGCTGTTGGCAATATAGGATCTGGAGGACTGGCATTTTTTTTCCTCAGATACTTCACTCAGTTGTCACTTAGAATTCTCAGCTGCCAAAAGTGGCATAGAGTGCCCCGGCGTTTTTTGTAACAACTGTACCTCTAGTATCAACGGTTATGGCACAAAATTCAATATGTATTTTTGCTACTGCACCAACGTTTTTTTATCCAAATTGGCTTCTAGAGCGGATTCACCATTCTAGAACGCGCACAATAACGTAGCGGTTCGCGCATGATAACGTAGCGTACCCAAGTAGTACAATTAGTTCTTTTGGCTTAATCCTTGAAAAGGAACTCAAATCACGCTCAATATGGGGTTACCTCGCCAATTATCCATCAATTTATTACGCCGAATAACGTAGCAATGCCATAAATCAACGATGCATTAGCGAATTCTACATAATAGAAAATGCAATGATTTTTTACGCGCATGATAACGTAGCCTTGGGAAATAGTGATTTGTTTAAGAGGTAAGGGTGGTGACAGGTCAATAAGGTAAGGATCTGCAGGCCTCAAGAGAAAACTAAATAATATAGAGAGGTGTCCATTGTATGGAGAACGCTCACGTAGCTTAGTAATTGAAAGGGCGTGACGAGCATTTTACCATGTGGGTAGCTTTGAAACTAACTCTCGTTGAGATCAATCTATAGCGCAGAGAACGCAACGATAGTGAAACGCGCACGATAACGTAGCGGCATGTGCAAATGCAAGTTACTAATTTTAGGCTTTGTAAGTCGTTTATGTGCGATAGAGGAAGAAAGAGGGCTTATCTTTTAATTGAAGAAAAACATTAGCAAGATAGACTCAGCCCGCTATCGCAACTGAGAGGGCTGAGTCTCATCGGTGCAAGCCTTGTTAATTAGCCTCTGGTAAGTATTGGTTTGGAAGCGCGGGTGCGGCTGTGATCCATAGGCGATACTGAAGCCAGGTAGGGAGCCATTTACGCTTGGGAAGTGGAGGATTATCTTGCACATATCCCCATTGAGAAACCAAAAGATCAGCCTCTAAGCGATCCATTGCCTTCTCAAAGCGTTTCCGTGTTCGATCAGGATCGCGCTGGTTGATAGGTAAAGTAAGTTCCTCGATAAGTTTGCCAACCTCTCGCTCAATAGTAACACCACCTTTCGCTGCATTAATGCGCATATGAAAGGTAAAGTACCGTGCGAGCCGTTTTTCCCATGTCTCATGATATGGGTCATAGCTAAGCACCTGTTGTAGGAGCCAGGCGACTTGGCGATTTGCTCCCTGAAGAAATGGCTCAACCCAGCTCCCGACCTGGTAGCGCCAGGCGATAGCGATACTATTTTGAGGTGATTGCTCTGAAATACTTTTCCCGCTACCTGCCTGTAACTCATGCTGACGAATAATGTCAGTCACGTTAATTAATCGACTCTCACGGGTATAGAGATAGGTTTTTGGTTCTTTTTTTGTACGTGATCGACGACCTGGACGTTCGCGATCATCTTCAATCCACTGCTCAACGCGAATCCAAGTATTGCTCATACGACTGACACAAGAGGCAACATCTGCTAAATCTTCCTGCCTGTGTCCTGCGCGCCTGAGTTTCCCCTCTTCTCTTTTCATAATAGGAGAGATTCCTCGGTAATCGAGAATAAGTTTACCTGTAATCCAGACACCATCTTTTTCGTCGTGTGGTGCTGCTATAGCCTGAGCAAGCATTGCAATGAGAACGTCGCCATCAATATCAGAGAGCTGTCGAACCTGAGACCAAAGTGACTGAATGGTCGCATTGTCGAGTTGAGTGCTAGGATCGCTCGGACGAAATTCTACATGGGTAGTTCCATTTTCCTTGTTATATACAAAAGTGGGCACGCTCTTAACCGTATTCCATCCTTCTGCCCCTGCCTGAGCATTGCTATAGGCAGCTAGAACGGCTTGCACTGGTTGAGGTGCTGGTATAATTGTGCCTTTGCCAACTACATAAGGGGTTTCGGGGAGAGTGCGTATGGGTAACGCCGTCGATGGACGAGGAGCGAGTCCCTGATATGATTTCCAATAAAGCTCCGCAAGTTTTTGGGTGAGTTGATGGAGTTTGAGGTAACGTTCCTGGCGTACAGCTAATTGATAGGATTTGAGGAGACGCTTTTTAAAGCGTTTATGGCTACGGCTCGTACGAGCATCTACTTCAAGCTGTGTTATTTCACGGAGCATCTGTTGCTGAATCGCCAGCCCTTCCTCTCCTAGTTGTTGAAGGCGATACGGACGCCATCCACCAGCTGTTGAATCTGCCACCAAAGCCACTTCGCCAAATTGAACTGAGGCGAGGGTATCTCCTACAAGGAGCGGCATTGAGGGTAGCTCTCCTGACTCTTCCTGTTGTGTTGGAATTGGGGAAGAGGTTTCCATGCTCTGTAAGTGTTCTGGTAGATAAAAGGCGAGAACTACAGGTGTTGAACTTGCATATGCGAGGTCTTCTTGTTGCACCCACGCTTCAACAGAGTCATCGGAATCATTCTGCACATATTTAATTTCTGCAAGCTGGCCGAGAAGTGTTAGGAAGAGCGTATGTTGTTGTTCAGGATCAATTGAGATCCACTTTTCCGCCTCTAGTTGTTCAGCATCTTCTTGTGTTGGAACAATAGGGGGATGCCAATACCAAATTTTTTGATTAGTATCGGGGTCGGTACCCCATATTGTCCACATACCTGTAATCAAATTTCCATTCCTCCGCTGTCATTGATTGTGTCGCCAATATCTCTATCGTCTCTTTGCTATAATCTCAAGAATTAATGTGATGATAAAAATAGAAGTGAATCTCCTACCCTTTGACGAATATGGTGATATCCGATGATCGCCTGATTGCATTTAATGTGATTTAGCAAAGAATTTCTGCCAGTGACTTTATAACGATGAAGTGCACACGATCCCCATAATTTAGGTATATGGCTCTAAGCAGCACAATTGCTAGTGGAACCAGAGCTAGCTTCCGTAGATTGTGAGATATCCTGAGCCATGGCCTATTTACTCATTGAATCATTGAGGCGCGAGAACGCACATCATATTGCTAGTGAGCGATATCCTCTGTACCTTATAATATCATATGAAAAACATGCATTTTTTCCGCCTAATTTTGTCGCTAGATATCCTATCTACTGTTAAAAGAAAAAGGCAACCTAAGTCAATTGAGTAAAAGTTTGTAATAATTTTGCTTCTCCAAATGATCTATGGTGGGCAGTCGATCAGCTGGCATATATCAATCAATAGCCAACCTCCTGCTGATTCAAATTGGCTGAAGCTAAATATCTATAAATGGCTTATAACTACGTTTTATAAACTTACAAATATTTTCATCGTAACCTTTGTGTGAGTATAGGATAATCTAATTTTGATTTGGTTATAAATAACGCTTTTAGCTTCCGCTTTTTTTATTAATGGATGTATATAAAAATAAGACCATTTTCAGTCAAAGGGTACAGCCCCACTAACCGGTGAACGTGCTCAAGCGAGCTTGCGGGGACGCCCTCGCGGTCGCTTGGGCACCGTTGGATCAGGCAACGGGCGTGAGCGAGGACGTCCCCGCCGTTTCGGCTCAACCCAAGGTGCTGGAGCAATCTTGAAGGTCAACACCTCGCCAATGCCCCAGATATGATTGGTGAGGCCTGACGCCATCGCTGGCGTACAAGGAAACCCGAAATGCTTGGCCGAACTCAATTCGTGGTGTGCAAAGCACAAATTGTAGGTGCAGCCGAGCAGATACATGCCCGTTTCCAGCGCGTGTACACGATGGGCCGCATGGCGACATTTACGCGTGAGGCTCGCGAGCCGTTCGCGCATGGTCCCATTGAAGCGCTCGATAAAAGCGGTGTTGAGCACCGTTCCGCCTCGTGACTGCTGTAACAGCTTTTCGGCTGAAGACAGCAGACCTTGTGTCATTCTCCGCGTGATTTCCACTACACGCTTTTTCTCCGTGCGCTTGATGACCGTTGCAATCACGATGTCAGGCCACGGCATCAAGCATGCTCTTCCTTTGCCTGCGGTCTTTTTCACCTTTTCACGGAAAGCTCGACGAATGCTGCCCGGATACGATGCCCATCCATCCGTGCAGACCAGTAGCGTCCGCAACGATTGGCTGCACGCTCGCACCTGCCGCAGAAGGCAATCAGCGAGCTGGTTATCGCGCCTTCGGCTCACTACCCCAGCCAGCCACAGACGCGTTGAGACCATCATCGCTAACCCCATCCAGGCAACCATTTGACGCCCTTTCACCCGGATCTCATCGGCCTGCACATGCACTAGATCAAGCTGTCCTTGCTGCACGATCGCCTCATGGACCTGCTTGCAGTGCTCGCCTGCTCGATCACGCCAACTGGCGACGGTGCGTTCGTCTAACCCAAACGCCTGCACAATGGCCTGGACCGGACAACCATAGGCCACTAACGTCATCACAATGATCACCAGGCTCGCTGGCCTGCGTAGGCCTTCCAGCATCGTCCCTTTGCGGGCACTAAAGGTCTTTCGACACATCTGACATCGATATCGTGGTCGCTTGCGTCCATGAATACTGATGTTTCCTGCCCCTTTTTTGCCTCTTGCGCAACACATCTCGTTCGGGCAAAATTGAGAGGATGCGTCCATTGGCTCTGTACTTTTTTGCATAAGCGCAGCATCTCTTTGGACGCTGCTTTTTTCAAGCTTTCCTGACCTTTTCACCAGTTAGCGCAGTGCTACCAGTCAAAGATGAGGCGATTATCTATTAGATTAAATCTTATTATTTTCTGGCAACTGTTATAAAGTCTTGTATACGTTCTAATATCAGAATTATTATAAGCTTCAGATAGAAGAACATGAAATGGCTACACAAAGCCACAGAGGGCTTCTTCAGTCTTGTATTGTCTATAGCTCTGACAAAGAGTCATAATTACGAAATTGTTTTGGAATCTGTTGGCATAGCTCCTTCTATCAAATAGAAGTGTGATTGGATGGGTCTATTTCACCGTGAAATAGATGTTTCGACATATCTGTTGCTTGGTAAATCGCCTGACTTATTGCCAAAATGGTTTCATGAAACCATTTTGGTTGTGCGGGAAGATAAACTGCTGAAATTCTACAGTGGAAGCATTGCAAGTCGAAATGGCTAATGGTATGATGAACCCAAGTAAAATTGGAGGTGGTGGTGGTGAGGAAACAGAAAAAGGTTGTTAAGGCATTTTGTTTTGAGATTGGCTTACGCAGTGGGAAGGATGTGCGTATGAGTGAGCAGAAGCAAACAGAAGCTATTGTTTTATCGGCTGTTAACGAGAAGGGTGGCGTAACCAAGACGACATCAACTGCAAATCTCGCGGTAATGCTATCTCGTCTAGGGTTTCGTGTACTAGCAATAGATGGAGATCCACAAGGGCACTTAACGTTTACCTTTGGATATGAACGTAACACGTTAGAACGTACTTTATATGAAGTCTTACTGGGAAAAGTAGAGTTAAGAGATACTGTCTTGCCTACTTTTATTGATCCTACAACACTGGCCTTTTTTGATCCAGGCTCCAACACAACCCGTGGTGAGCTTGTGAGGGGTCCAGACCTGGTTCCAATTAATATGCGTGCTAGTGCTGCGGATGGTGAGTTGAGAGGGAAACTTACCTGGCCTGTGTTATTACGTCGATCCCTGGCGCCGCTTGTGAAAGAGTACGACTATATTCTGATTGATACTAACCCCTCACTTGGGGTTTTAACAGTCAATGCGCTTTGTGCTTCTCAATCTATTTTTATTCCGCTTGTTCCTGAGGTCTTATCGGTACAAGGACTAGGGGACTTACTCCAAGTTGTACATCAGGTTAAAGATGATTCACTTAACCCACAACTGACAATTGCAGGTGTGGCATTTACAAAAGTCCAGAAATACAAAGGGCACCAGGAGATCATATCCACTCTTCGCGGTGATTTATCACATGAATTAGGGATTACTTGCTTCAATACAGCTTTGCGACAAAGTGCTGTTTTTACTAACGCAGCTAACCGAAGATCTGTAGTTGTGATTAGTGACCCTTATAGCGAGCATGCAAAAGACTACTGGCGCTTATTGGAAGAACTGCTCCAATCTGTTGGTGGACCAGCGCTTGAACCTGTTGAGCGAGTGGTACAAGCCATCCATTCAGATGCGAATGTCCCGCAATAGTTGATGCAGGCTGATTCCTGTTTTGAGAAATACATTGTTAAGTGTTAGGAGGACGATGTGCCAGGGAAACCTAAAAAGTCGATGTTAGATGTTGGCTATCTAAGGACTGCAACAACGACCGGTCTCGCTTCGAGTATAATTGCTTCAAAGGCACATGAAGAAGAGCAACGCCTGATCCATGAGAAACAACCCCAGCAAATTGATATAGATTTGCTGTTCGACAATCCATTTCAACCGCGTGTTGCGATGGAGGAAGAGAGCTTACAACAGCTCTCCGATACGATTGCTAGCCATGGATTTCAAGGTGTTTTGGTGGCGCGTGCTCACCCTCAGCGCCCTGGAACATATCAGTTAACAGCTGGCCACCGCCGCCGCGAAGCTGCAAAGCGGGCTGGCCTAAAAACTCTACCTGTGATTGTCCATAATTGGACTGACCAGGATATGGCTACATTGGCCGCCACAGAAAATATTCAGCGCGAAGATCTTTCTCCATTGGAAGAAGGCAAACTCTTCCAAATTATGATCGATCAAATGAATCTAACTCAATTAGAGGTTGCTGCTGCCATCAAAAAAGATCGTGGATATGTGCGTAATCGCCTTCGCTTGGCAAAGGCGCCTTCGGATATCCAGGCGTTTATTGAGATGAAGACTGATAGCATGCGTGCGGTGATTTACTTGCTGGACATCGAGGACCAATCAGAGCGAGCCCAGGTTATTGATCAGCTACTCAATAAAAAGCTTACAACTGAGGATTTACCAGGCTATATAGAAGAGCTGAAGCGTCGCAAACGCGAAGGCTTGCAGAGCAACCAGGATACTGATATAACTCAAAGCACAAATACAACCTATGCCGAAACTGCTAGTGTCTCGGTAAATGAAACAAATCTCTCTTCTAAGAGCCCTTCAAATTTGAGGAGAGTTGGTGTACCTTCTGAGGAAGAGCAACAGGATTATTCTAAAGGTTCATCAATGTCTCAGGCTCGATTACGCAAGACGAAGCTGAAGACAATAATGCGATATCTTGCAGATTATCAGCGCCTACTTGATGATGCAAATGTCGAAGAGGATGTGTTTGAAGATGAGCGGGAACTGTTAATTCAGGTTCGCAATACTGTTCAGCAGTTAGCAGATACTCTGAATTGATCCATGACGAGAAGATAGACGGAAGACGTCATGTCTCTACCTGAAAAAAACTAAAATCTGTGACACCTCTTAATTTGAGAGAAGAGTTCAACGAAGATTGAGCTGTCAAACGAAACCTCCAAGCGTTTGTGAAAGGGATGTTGTGTGCTGCTTTTCACGAGATTGCAGGAGGTTTTTCTATTTCTTCCAGGTATCTTGGTCGTATCCCGCTTTGGAAGAAAGTCCAAAGAGAAAGACTAGGTCAGACGATGTTCAAACTCCCATGGACTCAGGTACCCAAGCGTTGAGTGCCGTCGTACCCGGTTGTAATATCCCTCGATGTACTCAAAGATGACCTGCCGAGCTTGCTGGCGGCTCTGCAAATGGATGCGATACACACACTCTTTTTTGAGCGTGGCAAAAAAGCTTTCCATCGCAGCATTGTCGTAACAATTAGCCACTCGGCTCATGCTCACCTGGATGCCCAACTGTTCTAAGAACCCCAGGTAGGCCTGGCTGGTGTACTCCGATCCCTGATCCGAGTGATGCAGCAGATGCTTCTGAGGAGCGCGGCGGGCCAGAGCCATGCGCAAGGCGGCTTCGACCAACGCTTCATCATGCGTCGTGGCCATTGACCAGCCAACGATCATACGTGAGCATAAATCGAGCACCACCGCCAGGTAGAGCCAGCCTTCCACTGTCCAAATGTCAGTGATGTCCACAACCCACTTGCGATTGGGGTCATTGGCACCAAAATCACGGTTGAGCACATTCTCGGCCATCCGCACACCAGATTGGCGCTGAGTGGTGTGAACGTGATGAGGCCGATGACTGACGTGAAGCCCCAGCGATTGCATCAGACGCACGACCCGTTTGCGCGCACAGTGAATGCCCAGATCCCGTAATTCGGCATGCACCCGTGGGCTGCCATAGAGACCACGATGGGTCTGGAAAATGTGCGTAATCAGTTCGCAAAGATGGCCATCTTCTCGGGCATGCTGACTCAATGGACGAATGCGCCAGGCGTAGTAGCCGCTAATGGAGACCTCCAGCACCTGACACATGCGTTGGATGGGATACTCCTGGGCATGCTCCGCAATAAACTGAAATCTTACAGACGCGGGCGCGAGAAGATGGCGATAGCTTTTCCTCTGAACCAGCTGCGCCCAAGGCAAAAAAAGTCCCCCTGTGCCCGCATCAGGTGCGAGGAGAGCGAGAGAAGAAGCTAGGCGACGTGTTGCGGTGTCAGGTCAACGTGGTACCCAAGCCGCTCTAGCTGCTTGACCAATCGCCGTTGTTTCTCGTGTTGGTCTCGTTGGGTAAAGTAGTCTTCCCCTTTCTCTTCATAGGGCTGCCCCGTAGTGAGCATCTGGTAGTAGATCAGCAGAATACTGTGTCCCACCGCCACTGCCGCATGTTTGCGTCCTCGTCCCTTGCTCATCCGCCGAAATTGAGCTCCCAGGTACGTTTTGGTCTTTCCGGCAGCGTGACCTGCTTGCACCAGGATGGTTTTGGCATGTCGATTCCCTTTGCGCGTCCGTCCACTCATCCGCTTGCCTCCACTTTCATGCTGCCCAGGGCAGATGCCCACCCAAGAGGCGAGATGAGCCGCATCTGGGAAGGTCCCCAGGTCCCATCCGATCTCGGCAAAGAGCGTTTCCAACACGCGTTGACTGACCCCAGTGATCGCATCGAGTCGTTCCATCGTCTCCTTCTGAGGGGCAAGGCGCTCTTCGATTTCCCGATCCAGCCGTGCGATACTGCGCTCAAGGTGCTCGACCATCATGAGGAGTTCCCCCAACAAGAAGCAGTGATGGGCTCGCATGCAGCCTTGCAAGGCAGGAACCAAGGCATCCCGTTTGTGGGGCGCTCGTCGCAACGCCAGATCTGCTAACACTTCCGGCCTGATCTCCCCGGCGGCCAGGGCATGCAGAATGTCACGTCCTGTTTTGCACAACATGTCCGCGAAGATGGAACTCAACTTGATGTTGGTTTCCTCCAGCAATTTGTGGATACGGTTCACATGACGCGTTCGCTCTTGCTTGAGATTGCTGCGATAGCGGGTCAGATCGCGCAAGTCGCGCTGGGGTTGAGGTGGAATGAAGGAGGCTTTGAGGAGGCCATGTTGCAACAAATCAGCAATCCATTGGGCATCTTTGGTGTCGGTTTTGCGACCAGGGACTGCCGCGCATGTGCTGGGCATTGACCAACACGATCTCGAAGAGCCCCTCCATCAGGTTGAAAATTGGCTTCCAATAGACCCCCGTGGACTCGAGGGCCACATGCGTGCAGTGGGCAGCTTGGAGCCAATCAACCAAGCGGAGGAGATCAGGGGTGAGCGTGGAGAAGCGTTGAAGCTCTTTGTGCTGCTTGCCATCCTCGGTATACCAGATCAGACACGCAACCACGAAGCGCTTGTGAACATCAAGACCGCAACAACATTGGTAAAGCACATGCATGGCAACCACCCTCCTTGGTGAAACAGAGAGACGTTGGTGGGTGAAAGGTCACCAATGGGGTATCTGCACAGATGATACTTTCCTCTTCGTGCTTCCTCTCAAGGAGCGACATGCGGTGGTGCATTTCGATACCCAGGAACATCTTTTTAGCCAAGCTCAAGGCTTAACAAGCGTGAACTTCGTCCTGCGCGTTGGGACCCTTCCTTCCAAGTATACCTTGGTTCATCCGCGGTGGTGCTCCGAAGGAGCATGCCTCTTTTTAGAATATCACGCTCCTGTTGGACGACCTCTAACTCGTGCTTGAGGTGGCGAAGTTCCGCTTCTTCTGGACGCTGGTGTCCACTGCCTGGAAACGCCTGGACACCATGCTCTTCGTCTTGGGTTCGCCATCGCCAGAGGCTGCTTTCCGAAATGCCTAACTCGCGAGCAATTTGAGCCTGTTTCTTGCCGCTTTCGTGCAGCAGTCGCACAGCCTCCTGCTTAAATTCACGTGTATACGTGGGTTGATGCTCTGCCATTGTTGTCTCCTTGAAGGGTCTTCTTCTTTTACTTTAGACCTTCTCTCCAAGCGGGACAACACCAATCTCAGCTTTTGATATAATGCAAGCGTCAGCTAGGTATAGTGAATCCTTTTACAAGGTAATAAGAAAGACATGCTATAGTGGATCCCCTTGTCAAGTCCAAAAAAGTGTGCCAGCAAAGATACACAACCTCCTTCCAACTGAGTGTTAGGAAAGGGAAGAGAGACCTGCTCGAAAGGAGCTCTTCCTTCCATCATACTGAGCCATATCGCGTTTTTACGGACACATCTCTTGACATCCTGTGCGAAGCCGACCCTGCTCCTGTGCTTTGAGGGCAAAATAGACTGATGCGGGTGGACGGTAATCAAGCGCTTGGTGAAAGCGGTGATGATTGTAAAACTGGAAGTAGTTGCGCATTTGCTGTCTCGCCTCTTTTGGCGAGCCATAGTCATGCAAGTACACTTCTTCATATTTCACCGTTCTCCATAGTCGCTCCGTAAAAATATTATCCAATGCCCGTCCTTTTCCATCCATGCTGATTTGCACCCCTGCTGCCAAGAGCACCTGTTGGTACTGTGGGCTGGTAAAATGGCTCCCTGGTCACTATTGCAAATCGTCGGAATCGCCTGTGCCAAAGCCCGTTCGAGCGCGATCAGGACAAAAGGTAACTCCAATGTCTGATCCATTTCCCAGCTCACCACGTAGCGAGAGTACCAGTCGATGATGGCCACCAAATACATCCAGCTCGTTCTCAAGCGGATGTAGGTAATATCGAGCCTCCACACATGATTGGGGTATTGACTGGTCGTATGACGCAAGAGGGAGGGAAAAATGCCCTCCTTTCGGGTGCGTTTTGAGAGATTTGGGTCGGGACTGATGCCTTCGATCCCCATCTCGCGCATATGACGCTGAACAGCTTTCCGATTGACCAGCAAGCCATCCAGTCGTAACTGCTCTGTGATCTTGCGTGACCCATAGAACGGGCATTGCGTGTAGATCTCATCAATGCGGTGCTCCAATCGGACTTCTTCTCGCGAAGGCGGTTGCGGTTGGTAGTAGATCGTTGACCGATTCACGCTCAATACGTCCGCCTGCACCCGCACTGAAAGCTCTTCACTTATCCATTAATATATTCACAGACCCTCTCGACAAAGGGTCGGAGCAAGCGGTAAACTTGCTCAGTGATCTATCGAACAGGGAAGACGAAAGCATCCTCTTCACATCAGGCTCGACCTATTGAGAAAGTCCTCGCTTCGTCTTCCGGTGTTCCTGGGTAAACCGATTATTAGGAGATCGTGCCTTGATTGAGCACCACAGGATAAGTACACGTTGCCCCCAGGAACGTTTGTCTTGAGAAGGGAGCCTTCTATGTTCTATGCAGGCATAGACTGGAGCGATACGCATCATGACGTTCTGGTCATCGATGAGACTGGTTGCCAGGTGAATGCCCCGCTTCGAGTCAGCCATTCACCCGATGGGTTGCAAAAGTTGCACCTGTTCCTGCAAACTATCACTGGCCCAGAAGGGAAGGAAAACATGGCTTGCGTTGTCGAAACCTCTTCTGGTCTGCTGGTCACTTTTTTGCTGGAGCATGGGTGGTCGGTGTATCCAGTTCATCCGACCACTGTTGATCGTCGTCGAGCAGCTTCGGGAGTCAAGACCGACGCGATTGATGCCTATTTGCTCGCCAAAACAGGGCGAGCTGATTTTGCCGAACTGCGCCGTCTGACTCCAGATAGTGCGAAGATTGCTGAGCTCAAAGCGCTCACCCGTGATCAGGATGCATTGGTCCAGATGCAAACTCGCTTGGTGAACCAACTCACCGCCTGTCTCAAGGCATACTACCCCGTGGCTTTGGATCTCTTCGCCAAGCTTCAGCAACGTTCGACGCTGCTCTTTTTGCAGACGTATCCCACTCTGCAAGCAGCTCAGGCGGCCTCGGAAGAGCAGATCACTATGGTCCTCAAACAAGCGGGTCATACCTCGGCAGCCAAAGTGGCCCCAAAGATCGTTGAGCGCCTGCATCAGCCCCAGTTGGTGGCGAGCGTCATTACCACGCGCACCAAATCGCGTCTGGCTCTGGCGTTGATCGCTCAACTGCTGCCTCTGGTGGAGCAGATCGCCGAGTATGAGAAAGTGATTGAAGACCTTTTTTTGAGTCACGCCGACAGCGAGATCTTTAGCAGCTTGCCTCGTGCTGGCAAACGTCTTGCACCTCGTCTGTTGGCAGAGGTCGGGGATGATCGAAAACGCTACGTTGATGCGACGAGCCTGCAAGCACTGGCCGGGACCTCTCCGGTGATTTTTCAGAGTGGGACGTATACCAGGATTCATCGACGCCACGCTTGTATCAAGCCATTGCGCAATGCTCTGCACCAATTTGCCTGGCAGACCACGCAAACCGAGGCTTGGGCACTGGAGTATTATCAGCGCAAGCGCAAGGAGGGAAAAAGTCACAGTGTTGCGGTACGCGCCCTCTCCAACGTCTGGGTCCGGCTGATCCATGCGATGTGGCTCAAGCAGGAGTGTTATCAAGCAGCTACCTTTGAACGTGCGCGCCTTGAACACGCTCGACGAGCTGCCTGAAGTTCTTATTGCTCTAAGCAGTTCAGACGTACTCATTTGAGGCGCGAAAAATCCCTTCGTTTTTTCGCTTTCAATCTGGCGTGCTTTCTTCAGACCACACAAGTGAAGCGGTGTCAAGGAAAACGCAGTGGCTTGACACCGGTGAGCGGTGTGGTACGCTTGTTTGCGCCTGATTGGAGCGTCTTGCTCTTTTCGGTCCTTCACTCACTTTCTCCTGATGGGCTTTCCCCTATTGACATAGGCGATCTTTCTCGTTCGATCAAGCGTAACCGCTCATCTCGGCTCAAGTGCAATGCCAGATTTTTTTTCAACCAGTTGAGTTGGGTCGTTAACCTCCCAATTTCTCCATACAGATCGTTCAAGCGCTCTTCATATTCGGCCCGCATGGCTGCTTTCCCGTCTTTTTCCTCAAAGAGGCTGGCCATTCCTTCCACCACGATCGCTTTCCATCGCCTCAGCTGCGTCGGATGCACCTCATATTCTGCGGCTATCTGGGCTATCGTTTTCTCCTCTTTCAATACCTCCTGGACCACTTGCGCTTTAAAGCTGGCGGTATGTTGTCTTTTTGTGTTCATGTTCTGATTGTATCTTCCCCAGCCTCTTGTTTTGGTCCCGTTCTATGGGTCCATCATATGCAGCATCATCTTGGAACTGTTCGTATACCGTTCTCAATAGCTTCCATTGACAATTCTCTAGTGCCATATATTTTAGCGTTTCACCAACTTCATAGGAAGATTGGTGCTGGGAACCAGCGCTAAGGCGGTCTTTGGCTCGACCGGCTGATCTGAAAGCGAGACCAGCCGGTACCGTTGAGTCACCAGTGCCGGCATCACCTGCATCTCCATGAGCACAAAGCTATTGCCAATACAAATGTGTTGCCCTCCACTAAAGGGCAGAAAATAGTGCCGAGGCCGCCTCGCGACCTGCTCTGGCGCAAACCGTTCAGGATCAAAGCGCTCCATCGCCATCCTCCCAGATGGCAGGATGGCGATGGAGCATGTAATTGCTCCAGAAGACGGTGTACCCGGCTGGGATGTGGTAGTCATTGATCACGTCATCTTGGATGGTGTGACGCATTAACTGCCATACCGTCGGGTAGAGGCGCATGGTCTTATCGATGATCATCCCGCGTATAGACCAGCTTAGAGAGATCCTCCATTGTTGGCACACGACCCCCCAGCACACAATCCACCTCTTCATGTAGCTTCGCTTCCACCTCAGGATGCTGGGAGAGGAGATACCAGACCCAGGAGAGTGCATTCGCGCTGGTTTCATGACCCGCGATAAAGATGGTCTGAATCTCATCGCGTAATTCCTGATCGCTGAGTCCCTGCCCTGTCTCTTCGTCGACGGTGGCAAGCATCATGGAGAGCAGATTCCCCAGGTCCTCCTGCTGCTCTCGACGTTCGCGCATGGTGGCGTAGGAGATCTCATCCATTTGCTTGATCGCGGCGATGGGAGGGTGTGGGAAAGGAAAGCGGCGGAAAGGGCATACGCGCAAAGAATGATATTGACCAAATGGTTTCACGAAACCATTTGCTATTATCAATACATAGTGATGCCCATGCTTAGAAATGCCTTTGATTGGTATTCAATATAAATAGGATCTTGAGGTCAACACATTGACAGAGGGTATTTAAGAAATTTATACTATCGATAATGCCTACTTATAGGTTTAATGCAGATCATTTGTATGAAGCTATTGGTGTGCTAGATAGACAATATTTTTGTGTGTGTAAAAGCTGGTCGCTGCCATTTAATTGGTAGTATGGAATGGATTATTCTTTATGAGCCAGGTATTTCGTGAGTATCATTTAGTTGAGCAACTTGCCAGGAAGAGATCAAGTAGCCTTTACCTTACTGAGCACAGCTCTGATCCTGAGAAGCAGGCTGTAGTAAAAGTCTTTACCTCAGTCCAGTTTACCGAAGAACAAGAGCAGGCGCAATTCCTTCAGGAAATCTCGCTTCTCAGTCAACTTAATTTTCCACATATTCTTCCAATTCTTGATGCAGGTATTGAACGAATTCACCCTTATATTTTGACTCGTTATATTCCAAGCGGCTCATTGAAAGAGTTGTTGCGTAACGGTTCCCTTACACTTGAATCTATTATCCAAATCATAAAGCAGGTTGGCCAATCTTTAATGTATGCTCATGGTTGGGATATTGTTCATGCTAACTTAAAAACCGAGAATATCTTTCTGGAAGCTGATAATCATGTTCTCCTGACAGACTTTAAGATTCCATCTATATTCCAGGCTGTAACCCAAAGCAATATTCCAGGCGCTCGCATTGATACTCGCTCAGCTTGCTATATGGCACCGGAACAGTTTGATGGTATAACTAGTCCTGAGACTGACCAGTATGCTTTAGGTTGTTTAGCCTATGAGCTTTTGACTGGACAACTTCCTTTTATAGCTGCTTCTCTTTCGACCTTGCGCCAGCGACATATCCATGATGTTCCTACCACTCTGATATCCCTGCGCTCAGATTTACCTCCTCATCTTGATAAGGCTGTTTTGCAAGCAATGGCTAAACGTCCTGAGCAACGATTTGCTTCCATCTCTGATTTCTTAATGGCCCTGGAATATTCATCTCCAGAAAATGTAATCGATTCTGCAAGCTCCGGACCAGTAAAAGCTGTTCCTCCTATAGTGGCGGATGTTGAAGAGTCCCCTGAACTCTTGGATAATATATTGCCAAATCTGGAAGAAGAATCTGGCCCTCCCTTGGATACCTCGAATGACGCGACGCATGTAGACATTAGCAATTTGCATCCAGCTACTGCGTTAAGTATGCGCAAGCGTCGACCAATTCACATTACAGCGGTCGCTGTAATTGCAGCTTGCCTGGTGATTTTGTTGTCAGTTGCCTTCCTTCCTCGTGTTTTTGTGACTAGTGCATCTCTTACTTCCTCTGGCATCGCCTCTAATGGTGGTTCAGCTGATTCAGAAAATGGATCAACCTCTGGACAGCCTGGGACAACTCCTACATCTCAATCAAGATCAAATCGCTCTACTGGGCAAGAAGGCGCCAAGATAACGCCTACTACTCCTTCTGGCACTTCTAACACCAATGAGCCACCAAGCTCAAATCCAACTTCCCAGCCTACTTCTGTTCCTCCCACGGCAACACAACCTCGTCCAAAACCTACGCATACAAAACCTACACCTACTCCTTCGCCAACGCCTAAACCTACAGAGACATCCACACCCACCCCTACACCGACAGAGGGTTCGTGGTTTCCCAAACTCCCCTAGTAGTAAAGGAAGGATTAATGCACCCCCTTGCCTTGTTATAATTGAAAGTTGAGGGTACCTGACAATATTTATGAGCTCTCTGGATTTCCTATATTCGAGTAAGGTGCAGAAACTCGCTTATTGGTTTCCCTCTTTGGATATAATGGTTCGTAAGAAGAGGATACTTGATTGATAACATATCCTCTTACCTTCTTCTACTTTGCCATGGCGACCTGGAGTCTCTTCTTGTTTGATGGCTGCCCCTATCTCATTGAGGGAGAAGGTATATGCTTTTGTGGTTCCCAAGACCCCTTTACGAATGAACGTCATGATTTCTTCGAATAAGCGGCGGAGTTCTACTTCATTCTGTTTTTTACCCATTCTCCAAGCCAGAAGACCTCTAGAATACGATGCCCGGCGAGAATAAAACGAGGATCTGCTTCTACACTGATTGGTCCACCTGTCAGAGAGCCTAGACGAGCATGTGCCCTTCATTGTTCAGGGATTGATAGATCTGCGTTCCAGTTTCACCTGTCACCGGATCGATAGCATACTTTACACCTTGCGCACCAACAATGTTGCGCACCTGCTCATCAAATAGTCCCTCGGTGGAGACAATGACTGCATCAGCTCCCAATTGCTCAAGTTCTGCTACTGAGGCTCGACGGCGCACTACATTGATTGTTCGAATTCCATAATGCTGGGCTAATTTGATAATTATGCGTCCTATCTTCGATCCAGCGGCAGACTGTAGTAGTCACTCACCTCTGGGAATGGTAAGTCTGTGGCAAATCATGACAATGGCTGTTGCTGGATTGATGAAGAAGGAAGTTGCCTATTCAGTTGCGATATCGTCAGGCGCCGGAACCAGAAGTTTTTTAGGTGCAACTGCCTGTTCCGCTCAATCCCCACCTTTCACATTAATCACTATTACTCTTTGTCCACGGACGAAGCCCTGGGCGTGCTGACCCGGAACATCTACCTGCAAATAATAGGTCAGATGGGGTGATTGGGCTGGCTAGGATACGAACACATACCTCCTCATCGTCTGGCACTGGCTCAGGCACTTTCCGAAGCACCAGAACCTGTGCAGGTTCTCCATATTGATCGAATTGGATCGCTATCATGGAAACTGCATATCCTTCCTCTGTTAGGATTACCTCGATTATCTATTCTTTATTCCTTAAACCACTTGTATGCCAACAATGTGTGGTAGATCGATACAATTTTCCCAAGACTCACCGATGAAATAATTCTAGCCATGCTTGATCATATCTACCACGAATATGTAGTGCTAGTTGTTGCTAAGACGTGTTACTATCTCGAAGTCCCATGCCTTGTGCTAAAATAAGAAATGAGGTGCTAGCCAATACACAGAACAAGGCCAGCACCTCAAAGTCTTGTTTTTAACAAAATGGAGGACCTTACGAAATGTGCTACGATGATAATGCGCGCCCTCCTATACCAGATGGTTCACTGGGCAATGCGTATGGTGAGGACCTTGTTCTAACCTCTGCTGATGGAAACCGCTTTATGGCGTACCTGGCTCGCCCTGAGCAGACATCAGATAGGCAGGTCTTGATTTATCCTGATATTCGTGGCCTGCACCAGTTCTACAAAGACCTGGCATTACGTTTCGCGGAGTTGGGTATTGCGGCTTTGGCTATCGACTACTTTGGTCGTACAGCAGGTTTGACATCACGTGAAGAGTCTGTGTTTGAGTTCAGGCCGCATGTGCAGCAGCTTCAACTAGAGACGTTCTTCCAGGATGTGGAGGCCTCCTTGAGCTACCTGCGTCAGAATGTGGGCGCGCAAGGCTCAATCTTTACGGTGGGCTTCTGCCTGGGAGGGAGCTTTTCACTCTTATCGGGAACAAAGCCTGACCTTGGTCTCAAAGGTATCATCGCTTTTTATGCGGGTCTCTCACGTTCGTTTGGTGATGGTCCTAGTGTGTTGGATCAGGCTAAGAATATTACCTATCCTTTGTTGGGACTCTTTGGTGGCGCGGATGCTGGCATTCCTGTGAGTGATGTGCGAAAGTTGGAAGAGGCGCTGAAGCTGAAGGGGATTGACGAGAAAATTGTAGTGTATCAAGGGGCTCCTCACAGCTTCTTTGATCGTCGCTCCACCGATTTTGCGGAAGCGTCGTCAGATGCCTGGAAGCAGGTCCAGGATTTCATTTCTACCCATAGCTAATATCGGCTCATTTGCTACCTGTTGGATTATTGGCTAGTTGTGTTTGATAAAGACAGGTATATTCAAGTGTAACACCTAAATATGCATTTGAATATACCTGTCTTTATCTTGCATCTTGGCGGCTTTAGCATTTAGAAGCCTTTTACACATTATTATTGCCCTAATCCCACTGCGCTTAGATTTCATATAGAGTGGTTATGTGTTTGATGATCCAGTGTCAACTTCGATGACGATGGCCTCAAGCGCTTCCTCTTCAGTCCAGACTGTATGGTCGATATTAGAGGGCCAGAGCACGGCGTCACCGGCAGAGATGGCACGTTCTTCTCCTTTTTGGCCTCCAAGACGTACATAGCCAGCACCTTTAAGAACTATGAACAGGGTGAAATTAGAATTATGGTGTTCATCAATCGAGCCATGTGGTTCGATGTACATAGCAACGACGCTTGTTGGACTGTCTATCATGATTGGTTGTCCATTGAAGCGCTCTGCTATCAGGTCTGTGCTCATATGCGCGAAGGATGCCTTGTCAAATTGAATGGGGACTGCGAATACGCCGGGGTGCCCCCTTGGGACCTTCGTCTTGAGATCGGGAGAGAAACGTCGGATTGTGATCATTAAACCCTCCTAATTGCTGCTTAGGGGGAGTATAGCAGTGCAGGCGCAAAATATCACTGGTCTATTGGACGATGTGTTTATTCAACTTTTCAGGTATACTAGTATTGTAGTACAAGATAATTGCTGATGAAAAAATAAGTTCTGCGGTAATCTGTGATCAGGTCCTTTATTTCTCAATGCAGGCAAGTGCCCGTTCTCGTTTTAATCAAAACGAGAACGGGCACTTGCCTGCATTATCAATGCTAATTGGTTTATGCAGCGAGAGAGATGCGTACAACAACGGCGGTGATGTTGTCAGGCCCGCCCTCCTCATTAGCACGTGCGATTAGGCGTTTGGTGCTTTCCTCTGGCCCAAATTGTTGTGTGATGTCTCGTATCTCATCTTCCCCTACCTTGCCATGTAGACCATCGGTGCAGAGTACAAGTATATCGCTATTCTGGATAGGTTCGGAGGTGGTGAAGACTTCAATTTCGGAATTGAGGCCCATGCAACGAGTAATAACGTTATTCTTTCCCTGGGCTTGTGCTACCTCTCGTGTCATTGTCCCCAGGCGTACCTGCTCTTCAACCCAGGAATGGTTCTCCGCGAGTTGTAATATCTGGTTGCCACGAATGACATAAGCAAGGCTATCACCAATATTGGCGATATAGAGCCTTTCATCTTTAAGTACAGCAACAACACAAGTTGTCGCCATCCATTTCCCCTCTTCCCGCGTTCCACTCTCTTGATTGCGCCTATATATCTCCTGATCAGCGGCTTGTACGGACCGGCGTAGCGATGCCTCAATATCCTCGCCTGGGTCCTTGTAATAAGCTTCACGAATGCCTCGAACGGCGATATCGCTGGCGATATCCCCAAATTTGTGTCCGCCCATTCCATCCGCCACAACGAAGAGCGCGCCCTTTCTCTCCAGCAGTTTTGGATTATCTGGCAGAACGGAGAGCATGTTATCCTCATTCACAGCCCGTTTGAGGCCAATATCAGTAAGAGAGGCAGTCTGAAGGCGGAATTGTGTGGTAGCCATCAAGGATTTCCTTTCCATGCCGAGCAAGCGCTTGATGCGCGTTATCAGTAATTGCATATGCTCGGAACTGGCACTGGTGGCTACATCATAGAACAGGGAGGCCCAGAAGCGCGACAAGTTTCCCTGCCTTCGTTCATCGCGGTAGCAGTCGCGGAAAATTTGCCGCATCTGGTGACCATACGCGCGCCTGAACCCCTGTGGGTACAGGTAGAGGAGCAGGCTATACAATCTCTCGGCGTGTATCATGCCTCTCTGATCTGGCAATGTACTCATATGGTTCCTCCCGCAATGCCGGGCTGGGGTAATAGCTGCTTAATCTGTGCCACGCGAACGAGTTGCGCGAGACGCCGCGCCTCAGCCTGTGCGACCCGAAGCCCCAGGTCCGTCAAACGATAGTAGCGGCGGCGCTCATCGTCTAACACCGGATCGGGGCGCTCACCAGATTCCGCAATCAAGCCATCGGCGAGCATCCGTTTGATTGAGCCATAAAGCGTACCTGGCCCCATGCGTAGCTTGCCATCAGTGCGAGCTGCGACTTCCTGCATGATGCCGTAGCCATGCCGTTCTCCATCCGCCAGGGCAAGCAGTATGTGAAATACTGCAGGCGTTAGCGGGAGCATTCCTTCTGGATCGTGTTGAGCGTGTTTCATGAAACCATCCACTACTTTCAATGTGCTAGCAGGACATATCCTTATTCGATGCATCTTTAATAGATATATCCGTAGTTGTTATATACCATGCCCAATGAATATTTGTCAAGGGGCTGGATCTGACATCCCATCATAACTCGTTGGGAGGAGAAAGAGCGTGTAAGAAAGCGGTAATCTTGGGAGGCAAAGTCCCATGCTCAGAAGCGTAGCGCGAGAGAATGGCCTGAGTGGCCAGCATCTCCAGCAAACGTGCCAGACCGCGTAACAAGACGATCTTGCCAGGAAAGCGACCACGATGGGGAACAAATCCGCCGAGTTTGGCGAGCAATTGGACCTCTTCCCAGGAGAAGGTCACCCCCATCTCATACAAAAAGCCTGCTGCAACCCAAGCCAGAGCGACCAATGTCTTGATGGCCTGCCAATCAAGGACTTGCACCTCATCCCAGGCGAAGCACGTCTTGGTAAACTTGAAGCTCTCCTCGACTCCCCATCTTTGCCGATACATACAAAAGATGCGCATGGCCTCGGCTTCGGTTTCCGCCGGCCAGTCGGTGATCAACCACCACGGCTCCCACGGGCAATTGAGGATGCGCACCTGCACCAACCAGAGATCCTTGGGCAGGATCTGATCTGGCTCCTGGCTCAGACGACGAACCTCGCTGTGATAGGTGAGCCCAACTGAGCAGGCCGAAATTTCCACATCCACCTCTTGCCGCTTGGGATGAGCCTGCTTCCCCAGGGGCACCTCCATGTTGGTGCGTACCATTGCCAGCATCTTCAGCCGTTTGCTTGCCTCCTGTAACGGCCCCTTGCTCCAGGCCTTTGACTCTGTTTGCCATTGGACCAATCGCTTCCGCTGGCAGACTCGGCAGACCACGTGTTCCTGCTGCTCCCACATCGTGCGCCAGACCGCGACATCGTCAAAGCCACTATCGAGCACCCAGGTCACCTGAGACTGCACCTGGCCATCTTTCATTGCCTCATGCACCGTCATGAGCATGGTTTGGACTTCGGCGGGTTCGCTCACGAAACCGGGTTCCTCGCTACTGAACACTTTCTGATAGAGAATCCCCCGCTGCTTTGGGGTGACTGCCAGTACGGTGAGCGTACGGTAGCCCGGCACCAGTTTCTTGTTCTGATCGCGGACCTGCATCAGATATGGCATTTCTTGCGCATACGGTTTACAGAGCTCGGAGCCATCAGCAATGAACCACACCTCGTCCGCTTTGCTTTCCCGCAACTGCCCCACTCCCACTTGCCGCAAGCGTGCTGTCAGCTCCTCAGCGTCTAGCTCTGAGCGCTTGGTACTCTCTCCTTTGGCCATCCGCAACACCCGTTGCGCCCCATTCTTACTCTGGCTCAGTTCTTGAGAAGACGCTGCGATACGAGTGCCGATCACACTTCCACTCGCGATGATCCCCTTCACCGTTTCCAGCAATGCCCGCCACGTCCTGCGATCCCTTATCAAGCTTGCGAATGGCTTCAGATACGCTTGGAATGGGTCCGTCCAGGTGCTTCTCCATTCCATGTGTCTCATCCTTTCTCTCTGGTTTGGTTTCTCTCTTGATTCTAGCACCCTCCCTGGATTTATGAGTGGTTGTCAGGCTGGATAAGTTGTTAGATAGGGTTCATGCTTGCTTGAAAGCTTTTGAAGCCTGTTTAGAACTCGGCTTGTATTCCAACATCTCTAGCTACTTCTATGTTACGCGGTGTATCATCCCAGAAAATAATCTCTTTCGCTTGTGCTGGTTTTAGCTTGCCCAATACATGGTGGTAGAACTCTGGCTTGCTTTTGATATGTCCTACATAGGCGGATGAAAATATCCCATCAAAGCGCTTTGCTAATTCCATCTCTTCGAGAAGGTAAGACGTACGATATTGTTCTTACATTGTTGCGATGTAACATGCCATCCCCTGGTCTCTTAGTTGTTGGACATATGCTAGTTAGGGTTCATTGAGGATACGTGATCCACAGAACCAGTAGTGCAAAAAGCCGTCTACCGAACCAGACCAGTTCCACTTGCGCAAAAATGGCGCGATTTCCTCTTTCAAGTCTGCTTTGCCAATGACACAAGCACTAAATTTGGTGATGAAGAACTCTTTTGTCATCTCTTCTGTAATGTCATAATCTCGTTGAAGGTTCCTGTCCCAACGATCCCCAATGACAAGTACTCCACCCACATCAAAGAGTATAACTTTGGCGTGATTCTCACTCTATTTCCTCTCCAGGCTTGTTGTTGCTCGGCTATTATATAATGCTTCCGCTTTGGCGGTATGAAGATAGATCTAGAAAGAATTATTTTGGGAGGTTTAGAGGTAAATGTTGCAATGGGTGATGATTGATTGGTTTCGCCTCAAGTACTGACCAAAGGGTCAGTTTCCTTCATTCGGGATTGTGTTATGCTCACCGGGCGGGGAAGATTGCTTCTCTACCATAAAAAGGTTCCACGTTCCTGATAAAAGAGGTGTTGATTTGAGTAGATTCTCTGAAGCGGAATTGACATACTTAAAGTCTCAACGTTTGGGGCGGCTGGCAACCGTGAATAAGCATGGAGAGCCACAGGTTGCGGCGGTTGGTTTCCGCTATAATTCTGAATTAGACACTATCGACATTGGCGGCTTTAATATGTCAACATCGCAAAAATTTCGCAATATTGCTCGTAATAGGATGGCAGCGATTGTGATTGATGATGTTTTGCCACCCTGGAAGACACGAAGTCTTGAGATACGAGGTCTGGCAGAGGCGTTATCTGAAGGTGGGTCGGCTTTTACACAGAACTTTGATCCCGCTATCATCCGCATCACTCCCAAACGCATCATCTTTTGGGATTCGGCGGCTGAACCCCTTATAAGCTCCAAGCGCGATGTGGTGGATGATCAGGCATAAGTCCGGTTGTTAAGGCAAGCCAGGGAGAGGCGCTGTCTGTGTGTTCCTCCCTGGTTGAGCCAGCAATAAGCATTTCTTGTGTATTTTTCGCGTTCCTTTCAATATCGCTTCCATTGTCCAATGAGATCTTTCTTCCACTTCTTCTCTTGTACCAGGGAATAGTAAATGAGATCTAGAATTGCCATATAAGAATCGTCTGAAAGGAATATATTAACACATGAAATGTGATCTCGGAGAAATTGAAATCTTCTATGAAACCTATGGTTCTGGTCGACCTATTGTGATGTTACCAGGGCGGCCCAGTGATCATCGTATAATGCTACGGTTTATGGAACCTGTCTTTACGCAGCGCGATGGCTGGTTGCGTATCTATCCCGATTTGCCCGGCTCAGGTCTTACTCCAGGCATGGATCATCTCGCCACACATGATCAAATGCTTGAAACGATGCTAGCGTTTATCGATAAGGTCATACCAGGTCAACGCTTCGTGCTGGCTGGTCTGTCGTATGGAGGATACTTATCTCGTGGCGTACTCTCCCACAGAGCCGCATTAATAGATGGAGTGTTGCTTTGTGCTCCTCAGGTGACTGCCCCGGTTATACAGGACCATCTCCCGCCAAAAAACACACTGGTAGAAGATACAACGCTGGTAGCACAGTTATATCCAGGCCTCGCGGACCTTCTCGTTGTGCAAAGCCCTCTAGTAGTTGAGGCTGCTCATACATTGCAAGCGGAGGTCGCGATTGCCAACCATGCCTTTCAAGAGCGGCTAGCGGCCTCTGATCCCTTCTCCATTGATGTAGATAATTCACATACTCCCTTTGAAGGACCCACACTCATTATCACCGCCCGTCAGGATAATCTATGTGGCTACCGCGATGCCTGGAATCTGCTGGATGCATTCCCAAGAGCAACGTTTGCAGTGCTTGATCGGGCTGGTCATTTTGTGAATATTGAGCAAGATACACTGTGCCACACCCTCATGCAGGAGTGGTTGGACCGCGTGGAAGAAGCCACCAACGTTACCGATCACTCACCAACATTGTGATTCCATTGATTGAGCAATCTTGCGCGTTGGATTGCATTGGGAGGGTTTCACGAAACCATCGATGATGGTCTATGCAAGGATGGTGTGCACGATGCTCTCACCTCCTCTTTTGATTTATTTCCAGCCTCTTGACTCTCCCACAATGGGAGAGTGTATGCTCTTGTCATCGGAAATGAAAGGGGGGGCGATGCTCAGAATAGGTGAATTTGCGCGACTGAGTCAGATATCCATTAAGATGCTGCGTCATTATGATGCTCTTGGTATATTACTCCCTTCGCATATTGATCCTGAAAGTGGGTACCGCTTCTATGAGATGGCTCAGCTTGCGGATGCAGTGAGAATTCTGGCTCTTAAGGATTGTGGCTTCTCTCTAGAAGAGATTGCGCGATTTTTACATACTCAGGATAACGCAAGTATTGAAACCCTTTTACAACAGCGCCTCGTTGCTCAGCAACAAATAGTGGCGACTGAGCAGGCTCGTTTACAGCGTTTGCATGCACGCGTTGAGCAACTTGCCAGTGCTGAGAATGTGCCACGTTATGATGTTGCGCTCAAGCGATCAGAGCCTCTGACCCTCATTGGTGAGCGGCAAAGCGTGGCCTCGACCGAGGAGATTGGTCCCTTTGCTCAGGCGGTGGCGCGACACCTGTTCGAGGTCCATCATGTGGTGTCGAATGGGCCTTTGATTCATCTCTACTTTGAGGAAGACTCAAACGATGAGGCATTGGATCTCTTTGTTGGGACGCCTGCTGCCACTTTACCATATGCTCACGATGGATTGTGTGTGATGCGCCTGCCCGGCGGTGAACTGATGGCATGTGTGATTTATCAGGGCGATTATATAAACATACAGAGGGCTTATGCCGCGCTTGATAGCTGGTTGTCTATGAGCGGTTACCGCGTTAAAGGACCCGCACGCGAGATCTATCATCATAGCCCGGTCCATACAACGGACCCAGAGATGTATTTGACCGAGATTCAGTATTCGATTATCGCTGATAAGGCGATTCCGTAGTACAGGAGGTTGCCCCATGTCATTTCCATTGGTCCCGTTCGAGGGACGTATGAGCTATTGCCTGATCAAGTCTCTCCAAATGGTCCTGGCTCACCAGGGGCATTCCTATTCCTTGCCATGGCTGGAGTGCGTTAGCGGTGAGCCATTTGGCTTTGTCTACGTGCGCGATGGACAGGGCTTCTTTGCGGTGAATGGTTCATTCTATCATCTCGCGGGTGAACAACTGTTGCGTACTCTGAACTATGATTACTCCTATACTGGCTACCCTGATGCTACAGTGGCCCTCGCCGCGCTGGATGAGGCCCTTCGCTCTGGACCAGTTGTCGCGGGTATGCTCGATATGGGCTATCTGACCTATATGCCTAATCATGAGGACTGCCTGGGCTCGGATCATGCTGTCGTTGTGCTAGCACGCCGTTCCGATACGGTCATTGTGCATGATCCCGATGGCTATCCAGCCGTTTCACTTTCCCTGACGGACTTTCTAGAAGCCTGGAAACGCGATGTGTATACAGGCAAGCCATATGGCTTGTGGTGCATTGGTGAGCAGGGGGGGCCGCCAACAGAGGAGGAAGTATGGGGTAAGACATTAACTCGCGCCCGTGAGAATCTCAGCCAGACCATAGAAAGGCTTCCCGGCGACATTGAAATCCACCATGGTCCCAATGCTATGCGCATTCTGGCGGCTGATATGCGCAAGGCCAGTGAGTTTCCTCTGGGTGGGCTACCCTATTTTAATTGGCGCGTGTCGGGGCAACGTTGCCTGGATAGTGCTTTCTTTCTGCGTGAGAAGCTTCCAGTCGCCGCTGCTTTGCGCTGGGAGCAGTGTCAGACCTTTGGTGAGCTTCAAGAGGCGTCATCGCTTAAGAAGCGGGCGATACTGCCCGAATTGCTAGAACGCTTGGCGGAACAGGAGGAGCGTTTTATCGCCTCGCTCAGTGGGGCATAAGAATGCACTAAGGAGAACTAATTACCTGCCGCCAACAGGGTTTAGTTCTCCTTTCTTATAGTTAAGATATGCGAGGCGGCCCTTGCTGGATACGTGCGCGTACCTCGTCTATATTCTGAGTTGACCAGCGAGACTCTAGCCACCAGGTCGCGCCAGCCTCAGCCCAGGGACGTACAATGGATGAGGCTCGTTCCATGTCGTTACCGGGGGTTTCTCCCTCCCAGATGATGTCGAAGGGGGAGGTGCGCCTCTCAGCGATATAGTCGCGCATGACGCGCATTTCTTCGGGTGTCATCGGACCATTCATATTGTTGGGGAGGAGCCCATCATAGCGTAGTGCGCGGGCCATAGATTTTTCGCGTTTCCAGGCTCCAACAACCCAGATAGGGATACGTGGCTGCTGTACTGGCGTCGGCCTGTATGTTAATCCATCCACTTGATAGTGCTTGCCTTTGTAGGTGAAGCTCCGTTCGCTCCACAGGCCTGTAATGATATCCAGGCTCTCATCTAGCAATTCTGCTCGCTCCTTACGGTCTGTGGCCTCTCCTACCTTGCCAAAACCGCCATCGTCCAGTGCGCCGAGTCCTACAGGCAATATCAGACGTCCGTGAGAGAGGTGATCGAGGGTCGTGGCCTCGCGTGCGACTTTCCAGGGACGGCGGCGTGATAATGGCGTAATAATCGCTCCCAGGCGCACCCTCTGCGTGCGCATCGCCATAGCTGCCATTACTACCCAGGGATCATACATCTCAGGCATGGATTCGATATAGATTCCATCCCAATAGAACATTCCATCCCAACCTGCTTCTTCGCCCAGTTGAGCCAGTTCCGCTATCGTATGAATATCCCCTATGGGAATGACAAAGCCGTATTGCATGATGTATCCTCCTTGTGAGCTCATGTTTAAGTACAGAAGAAGTATAGTGCACCATTCATGCCATCCTCTGTCATATTCTGTTCGCATTGTTTCGCTGGCGCGCGGGCTTCCTATATTCATTCACTGGTGTCGTCTGTGAGGGGGCGAAACATAAAGATGTCGGGTCGGGAGACTCCCTGACTCGCACCTTGTGGCGTAATATCAACATAATATAGTTACACTAGTTTTCGATATTTCATATTGCTTATTCCCATTCGGGGGAGAGGATAATTTTGCCAACGAGTGAGCCGGACTCATCGAGCTGATGGGCCTCGGCGGCGCGCGAGAGGGGGAGTCTGAGCGCGACCTTTCCTCTGAGTACACCTCTGCCGAGCCAGTAGTCGATCTGTGAGGCATAGGTATGCAGTTCGTCGATCGTAGCATCAGAGACTGTAAAGCCGTAGATGGAGCAGTTCTTGGTATAGAATGGGCCTACCATTAGCGTCGTTTGATGCTGGGGACCAGCCATGATGATGATGCGCCCTCTTTGCGCGATGGCGTTGAGTGCGCATTCAATCTCAGGGTGGTTGGTAGCGTCCCAATAAACATCAACACCTTGAGGCACGAATTGCTTGATCGCATGATTGACATTCTGTGTCTTGTGATTAATGATCAGGTCCGCGCCCGAATCTTCGCACCATTGCGTTTTCTCAGGGTGGGCAGAGGTAACAATGATGCGTGCCCCATCGCCCGTGCAAGCTGAACAACAGCGGTTCCTATCGCGTCATCCCCACCATTGATGAAGATGCACTCATTGTCGCGTAGGTGGGCTTTGTCAAAAAGCCCAATAATCGCTATCAGCCCAGAGTGTAGCACCGTCACTGCTTCATAGAGGTCGACAGTTGGGGGCAGGTGGTAGAGCATGTTTTCTGCGATACTTACGTATTCGGCGAAGGTTCCTTGTCGCCCATTATAACCCTGATTATTGGCCCATACTCGCTCTCCTGGATGAAAGAGAGAGACATCCTTACCGACTTTCTCTACAATTCCTGTCATATCTCGCCCGATGATAAAAGGGGTGGGGAGCGCGGTTTGGATCACGCCTGAACGAATATCGGTATCCACATTGTTCACAGTTACTGCGGCGACTTTGACGAGGACATCACAAGGGCCAATTGGGGGCGTGGGCAGGTCCCCGTAACGAATGTTGGAGATATCTCCTGTCTGCTGAATATATGCGGCCTTCATGTCGTTCTCCCCTTTATACTGAGCCTTCTATGATTACTCACTCTCCTTCTATTGTAACCGCTAGATTTGCTTCATATGCACAACCTTTACTGTGTAATGCGAGGCAATAAAATAGATCAAGCTCTATTTTATTGCCTCCTGTCTTCCTGCTAGTACGGTTAGTTTCTCATTCATAAGTATTTTTTACCATTTATTCCCAGATTGTCATCTGGGAATGAGTTTGCGAGTCTTTATGTATAAGTAATGTTATGCATTGTGGTGGGCAATGTTTTGAGACGGATTCTGGAGCTAGGTTATATAAGTTTGTTCTCGTAATTCGACCAGGGAGGGGTCGTATGGTTTCAGAGCAACGTGAGCTTCTTGATGAGATACTCGTCAAAATGCGTGTGGGACGTATGAAGCGCCGAACCTTTTTAGAGCGTGCGGCTATTATTGGCCTGGGGGGCACTGCCGCGCTCTCTCTGCTTGAATCCTGTAGCGAGCCTGGAGATGTGATAAATCTCATCTGGCAGAGCGAAAATGACTCCACCAATACCTATGCGCAACTGGTGGAGACCTATAATCAGACTCAGGGGCGAGAGAAAGGCATTTATGTGACCTGGTTACAGGGGCCAGATAGGGATAGTACCCTTTTGACCAGATATACGACAACCTTGGGTACGCGAAGCAATACCTTTGATATTCTCTCACTCGATATTACCTATCCCGCACAATTTGGAACTGCGAAGTGGATTGCGCCCATTACAGAGGATATGTGGCCTCTTAATGAGCGTAAACAACATGTGCGAGGTCCAATCAGTGGCTGCACCTATAAGGGAAAGCTATGGGCGGCTCCCTATCGCATTGATCCCGGCGTGTTCTTCTACCGCACAGATATCGTCGGATCTCCTCCACTCTCCTATGATGAGATGCTTGATTTGAGTAAGGAGCATGTGCCAGCGAAAGCTAAATATGGCTATGTCTGGCAGGGAGGGCAGAACGAAGATCTTGTCTGTAATTTTGTTGAGGTCTTGCATGGCTTTGGGGGGCCGTTTTGGATAGCGGCAGCAATGTGTCGATTAACTCACCCCAGGCTCTGGCTGCTCTCCAGACTATGACAAACTGGGTTGAAACACTCTCACCTTCGCGGGTAACCGACTACTCTAGCGAATCAGCGCGGCTCGCGTGGCAGCGAGGCGAGGCAGTATTTATGCGTAACTGGCCTGAGGCCTATTTTCTTGCCAATGACGCGACGGTATCAACTGTCGAAGGCAAATTCGATATCGCTCCACTTCCACATGGTAAGGATAGGCAGGTCAGCCATTCCACACTAGGGGGATGGAGTCTCGCCATAAACGCCTCTTCTACGAAGCCTGAGGCCGCCTGGAATTTCGTACACTGGATGATTCAGCACGATGCCCAGAAACAGGGAGCGATCAACGCGGGCTGGATGCCCTGCCTGGCAGGCCTCTATGATGATTTTGACCTCACGCATAAATCTCCTCTCTTTGGCAAATTGAAGCCAATTTTACAGGATGCGCTCCCCCGTCCGGTTTCACCTAGGTACACAGAATTATCTGCTGTCTTGCGCAACCATGTATTTGGAGTCTTAAAAGGATGGGAGAAACCTCAGGATGCCTTGAAGAAGATGGAACATGATCTGAGGGCGCTACAACCGTAAAGCTATTTTTCTTGCGACGTGAAACCGTTTATCTGATGATGAGTATGGGTGGAGTTGCTAAGGTAAGCCCACCCATATCCATCAATATTCAGGCTATAGAAGAGCCCCGAGTTGTTACAAATAAATAGCTAAAAATATCTTATTACTGTGTAGCACACAAAAATATGTTGTATCCTGAAAAAAGGCGCATGTCTTACTTGAGCATAGAGGAATTAGATAACCGCTTTAATCTCTGCTAGCGGAAAGGACCGTAGGCTTTGAGAAAACATGCCAGAATGCAGCCAAATGAATTATTATTACGTGAGCGGCAGCGGCGGGGTTGGACCCGGGAATTTGTAGCGGAGCGGATTGGTATTGCTGATCCAAAAACAATAGGACGTTGGGAGCGTGGTGTGGCCTCACCCAGTGCCTATTTCTTGCAGAAGCTATGTGATCTGTATGCCAGGTCGCCTCAGGAGCTAGGACTCTTATATGAAGATGAGGTTGAAGGACGCCATACTGAGGGGCGACTGGAGGATGTACCAACACACGCTTCTTCCTCATACTTTTTGCATGATCCAGCATTGCCCTTGCCTCATATGGAGATGGGTGGGCTTGTGGGGCGTGATTATCCACTTCTCTACCTGCGCGAGCGTCTATGTACTCAGGAGCGCTTCTCCCTGACCGCTCTCTATGGCTTGCCAGGTGTAGGCAAGACGGCATTGGTGATCGCGCTGGCATATGATGAAACCATTGAGCAACGCTTTCAAGATGGTATTCTCTGGGCGTCTTTGGGCCAGGAACCGGACACATTTGACCTCTTGCGGCGTTGGGGAGGGGTGCTGGGGATGGAGCAGGCAATTATTGATCAGTATTCCTCGCCGGGCGAACTGGCGAAGGCGATTCGCACGCGTATAGGTTGGCGTCGTATACTCTTTATCCTGGATGATGTCTGGACGAACGAGGCGGCGATGGCGTTGAAAATAGGTGGCCCCAACTGTTCGTATTTGTTGACGACTCGTATTCCGTGGGTGGCTTCCTCCTTCGCGCATAATGGGGCTTATTATGTCTCTGAATTAGATATGGAGGCCAGCATGGATCTTCTGGAGCGTATGGTGCCAGATATCCACGTCCGGCGTTGGTCAGCCCTGCGCTCAGTCATCTCGACGGCGGGTGGTCTGCCTCTTGTGCTCTACCTCATTGGTAAGTACCTTCAGAGGCAATCATATGGACACCAGTCGCGTCGCCTTCAACGTGCCCTTGCGCATCTCTATCATGCGGAAGCCCGCCTCCAATTAAGTGCGCCACGTACCCTGGTCGAACAACAGAAAGATGGAAGTACTACCTACTCGCTTAGTAGCAGTATGGAGCGAAGTGTCAAGACTCTGGATAAACCCGCGCTTCGTACACTGGCGGCCCTTTCGGTCTTTCCTTCCAAACCACATACTTTTGACGAAGGTGCCGCGCTGGCAGTCTGCCACGGGTTAGGAAATGAAGAGACACTGGATCAGTTATCTGATAGTGGCTTGCTTGAGAGCGAGCGGGGTCGCTATATGCTCCATCCGGTCGTTGCGGAATATGCCAGATCTTGTTATGATCCTGGTGGGGCCTACGAGCGTATGTTGAGCTACTTCTGTGAACTGGTAAAGCGGGAGGCTCCCGAAGCGGAGCGCCTGGAACCAGAAAAGCATAACATTCTTACCGCGCTCAAGATCGCTTGTGAGCGTGATCTACCGGAAGCATTGATTCAGGGCTCAGTCGTCCTTCTCCCAATGCTTCAGCGTTTCGGATTGTACGAGGTAGCTGAGATGTATCTCAAGCGCTCGGAGCGCTTCATTGACCGGACGCGCTAAATCTTAGATTTCCAAGGATTGTTTCTTGATGTCGATAAAACCAACACCATATGCCGATGTTAATGCCCTGTTGGAAAATTTTCTTACAGAATGGCGTACTATTCTCGGGTCGAAGCTTGTGAGTTGCTATCTCTATGGCTCTCTGGTAACAGGCGACTTCGATCTGAATTGCAGTGATATTGATCTGCTAGTGGTTACCTCCCTCCCTCTCAATGAGGAAGAGCTTAAGCGTTTGCGGGAAATGCACCACGACTTTGTGCTTACCAGGATGGAATGGGATAACCGGATTGAAGTTGCCTATCTTTCGCTCACTGCCTTGAAAACCTATCGGACACAGGCGAGCGAGATCGCGATTATCAGCCCTGGCGAGCCTTTCCATACCAAGGAGGCAGGGCGTGAATGGCTGGTGAATTGGTATGTTGTGCGCGAATATGGTAAAACGCTCTTCGGCCCCGCGCCAACGGAGGTGATAGATCCGATTACCAGAACCGAGTATTTCCAGGTGGTCAGAGAGCACGCACAGGCATGGCGTGAGTGGGTGCAGGGGACTACACACCGGGGAGCGCAAGCTTACGCTATTTTGACCATGTGCCGGGCACTCTATACGCTCACAACAGGTGAGGTTGCTTCTAAGAGGCGGGCGGCTGCCTGGGCAGCGCTGGAAGTGCCCGAATGGGCTGGATTGATCAGGCAGGCTCACCACTGGCGAGAGGAGCAACCCTCCGAACCAATCGATCATACTTTCCCTCTGTCCGAAACCCAACGCTTTATCTTCGATATGACCGAACGTTGCAAACAAACACCCCATATGTAGGCGCAGTGCATCAGCCTGCGCCCTCTACTCTCTTTAGTAGAAGAAAGCAAGATCAGAGAAGTTAATCGAAACCTCTTGTTCTACAATGCTGCTAAGGCGTTTGACTAGCAAGAGGAGCGATAGTATGCGTAAAATTATCGTCTACAATATGGTTTCTCTGGATGGATATCATACTGGATTGAATAATGATCCCTCTGTGATGTTTCCAATGATGGGCGATAGAATGTTCAATGGCTATAATGCGGAACTGTTGCGTGAATCTGACACGTTTCTTGTGGGTCGTGTCTCTCACGAATTGTTTCATGGTTACTGGCCCAAGGTCGCCGAAAATCCAGATTCTGATGAGTGGACCGATGAACAAAGGGCGATCATAAAAGAGGGTAAATCTGTCAAAAATGTTGTTGTCTCGGATACTTTGACAGGAAGTTTGCCCGGTTTTCATATTATCAGGCGCGCGAATGCCTATCAAGAGATTGCCGAACTGAAACGTCAGCCCGGCAAAAATATTTTGATAACCGGCAGCAGAACTCTATGGAATGATCTGCTGGCACATGGCCTGATTGATGAGATCCATCTGATGATAGGCAATGTCGTTTTAGGTGAGGGAATACCTGTCTTCGTAGGTACGCCAGATGCAGCGCTGCGAGTCGCCGAGGTTATCCATTGGGAGGGCTCCAATAACGTTCTCATACGCTACGAAGTTCTCCACAAGAGCCAATAAACATCTCTCGTCCTTTCAAAAGATAGGCCCAAGGAAGGCCATCATTGTGTCTCCATGTAGCAGATGTGAGCTGAATTTGTCTCAATGTTTGCATTTTCGGGAGAGCGTTAGAAGACGCTCTCCCGAAAACCTTAAAACATCATGTTAATGGGATTAGCTCTGGGCAGGGCAAGCTAACCACAGCCTATTGCTCGACACCAGATTGTTCAGCAACCTCTTCGTCATTTTCTGTCGTTAGAGGCATGCCCCTGCGCATCGTATCAAGCACACTCTGTAATTCCTCGGAGGTTTTTCCAATCTCCTGTACCAGGCCACTAGATTGAAGCAGAGTAATGGCTTCCTCCAAAGCGCTTATGGCATCAGTTGGAAGCTTTATGTCGCGATAAAGTAAGACCGCCAGTTCGATCAAACTCTGAATTTCGTATTTGGTGAGAGACAACTGTTGAGCTGCTTCACGTGCGGCTGTGAATGTGGCACGTGCCTCTTCGCTCTGATTAAGCCTTGCCTGACATAACGCAAGCATATATTGGAGCTTTGCTTGACTTTCCTCGTCTCCAAGTTCCTGGACAATCGTAAGGGCTTCCTGACAGAGTGGAAGTGCGTCCGCTTCTTGCTCTGTCTGCGTAAGCAGATGTACCTGATGCATAAGTGTTGCTGCTACACCAGCTTTATTGCTCGCAGATCTTGCGATTGAAAGCGCCTGTTCATATATGTTATATGCTTCCTGGAAGTTCTCCTGCTGCACGTAAGATTCCGCTACGTTATTCACAATGAGGATACAGGTGGTCGTATCTCCAACCAGGGTACACAGGTTGAAAGCCTGATCGAAGAGTTGCTTTGCCTCATCATACTTCTCCATCCGCACATAAAGCTCTGCCATGCCATTCAGGGTAATGCCTTCTTCATTCTTATTCCCTGATTCTCTGATGATGGACAAAGCCTGTTCATAGGATGCGAGAGATTCCTCAAGCCGTTTGGTATCCCGATAGACGCCAGCTATATTGGTAAGGGTGATGGCTTCCCCTGTGCGATCCTCCACTTTCTGCCATATAGGCAAGGCTTGTTCTAGCAAAGGGAGGGCCTCATTTGGCTCGCCCATGTCCATATATGTTTCAGCCATGTTATTGAGGGTAATGGGTTCTCCGGCGCGATCACCTTTTTTCTGCCTGATAGACAATGCTTCCTGGTAGAGTTGAAGCGCCGTCTGATGCTGCCCCAGGTAACTGTAGATCTGTGCTAGATGGTTCGTAATTTTTAACTTCAGATCTTGCGCCTTCTTGCCTTTAAGTAATTCCTGAGCTTGCTGGAGCAGTTGTAGACCCCGCAAAACATCTCCCTGGCGGTAGACAACCCAGCCCCAATGGCAAAGATAGGTGGCCTGCTCGATACCTACGAGATATGCGCTCGCGCGCTCAAAATCTTCATCCATGATTTGAGCGAAAGTTGATGCCCATTCATGGCTATCCAGATTGGTGTAGATGCGCTCTAAGAGCGCGGCATATACCGCCCCATAACGTGAGAGCAACTCCTCGCTCGACAGCGCTTGCTCTAAATGGTGCTGGATATAGGGGCGTAATGCCGGTGGGAGAGCATAGACGGAATATGTTACATCGTCCAGCACCGCTGATTTATAGCTCAATAGGCCATGTAGCCAGAGTTGATGGAGTTGATCCGGGATAGATGGGCCCTGCTCTTGCTTTTCCGTTGCGTCAGGCGTAAAAATACTGGTGGCCGTCTCAGACAAAAAGTCTGTATAGAAGATCCACAAGCCGCTCAGGCATTTCTTCAGAGACGGTTCCATGAAATGGAGAGTGGTTTCAATCCAACGATAGAGCCTGCGTTGTTGACCATTTTCAAGGTCCGTGAATTTCTCTTCGGCTTCTTGCAGATGGGCTTCTGCCGCCTCAGTGAAGACATCTAGCGCGATCTTACTCGCGTTAAAAGCGCTCGCCAGCAAGCGTAGGCTAAGTGGGTGTCCATCCAGTTTCTCGCTCAAGCGCTGGGCCAGTGCAAGATCAATCTCGTTTCGGCGCTGGGGAACGCTTTGAGTGAACAGAGCGGCCCCAAAGGTTTCAGAGAGTCCTGATAAATCATAGAGCGTCTCATCAGGCCAACCCAGAAAGATGTGGGAAATCATCAAAATAGTGGCGCTCGTTGAGCTCAGAATTTGATTAATCCACTCCACCAGTTGCAGAGCGATTGGATTGTTAGCCTTTAGCTCTCCAACTAACGTTTCAACATTATCAAGGATCAGCAGGGTACGCTTTTGCGCCAGCCGCTGAAGAATCTGCTTCTCAATCTCCTGAGTGGATGAGCCTCTTTTTGGGGAGATGCCCAGGAAACGAGCTAGCTTGCTTACAAAGGCCGTATGCTTCGGTAAGGGATCTAATGAGAGGGCCCAGACGCCACCGGGCCAGGCCCAGGCGAATCGCTCCACCAGCGCGCGAGCCAGGGCTGATTTGCCCTGCCCACCTCCGGCGTGAAGCGTGAGTAGGCGTGGACGCTGGTCCGCCGTTAAATATGTACCCAACGCCTTGAGATCGCCCTGTCGCCCTTGAAAGATACCTTCAGCGCGGGGAAGCGCACGTATTTCCATTGGTGGGGTGGTATCTTTAATGACTAGACTACCTTCGCGGGATACAAAGCCGGATGCTGGCTCTTGCAGAGATGTATAGAGCACCGGGGCCCCTACCATCCAGAGCCGCTCTCCTCGCGCTAGTTCCAGGCGCGCCTGCAAGAGCGCCTCTTCAACTGACGAACCACGTGCTAGTTCACTATAGAATATCTCAGTGAACACACGTGCGTCACTCTCATATACTGAGAAGCGCATACCGAGCGCGTAGGGAATCTTCTGGTGTACGAGAGACGCCGCCAGATTGCTAAATGCGGTGGGACCCGGCTTCGCGCTCATGCAAGCGCTGAGCGTTACCAGGAAAACAGAACCACGCAGCCGTCGCACCAGATCTTTTGCTGATACTTCATCCAGGTCACCGTTTTCCTGCTCAAAACACAGAAGGGCACCTTCGTCGTTTTGCCCACCGTGTCCAGAAAAGTAGAGTACCAGATCTTTTTGTCCGGCTACCACCTGACGTACCCGTCCCAGAGTAGGGGGCCTCACTCGCTCCAGAGTAATAGCCTGGGGCACATCCCGAATGCTATCTTCCAGGACGTTCCAGTCCGCTGTCATATCAAGTTGGGCTACGTCCTCACTCAGTGGATCGGAAAAAAGCGAAACAATGCGCAAGCCATTCTGTAACACTGGTGGCGCGACCCGGCTTTCCGCTGGTAAGCCGCGCACAAAGTGGCATTCCAGAAGCAGGAAGCCTTCAGAATAATCAGGGAGTTGTGAATCTTCAACGCCATATGAACCATAGGCGTATTCCCAGGGGATTGAGTCGAGTTCAGTGGCTGTCGCGACTAACAACAAGCGTTCTGGGCGGCTAGCAAGCGCGCGGCGCGCGAGAGATCCAGGCGCAAAGAGCGCTTCGTAGAGCTTCTTTCCATAAGCCATTACATCGTCATGTAATGGCATCGATTCTTCGTCCTCTTCAAAATGAAGTGGTTGAGGATCAAAGGTATGCGAGTGTTGTCCATCACAGATCACTGCGACTTCAGTCTCGCTCTGAAGGTGAAGGAGCAATTCCATCTAACTACTCTCCATGTTCAAAAAGATGGTTATGTCGCCAGATTGATGAGGAATGCAAAAGCATCTGATAGCTCTTTCTGATTTTCGTTGAGGCGTCAATCCGGATGGCCCGGGAAAACCAGTGTAATCTAGCCACATACTTGGCATGTTTTACTAGCCAATGCGTGTGAAAAGGTATTCTAAATGCTCTGGCTTACAGGAGTAACAAAAACATCAAGCCCCTAAAACAAAACGATTGTGTGCTCTTGCCCAGCAAGAGCACACAATCGAAAAAGTGGGAATGCTATCCCCCAATCATGCTGGTGATGCGTGCGAAGGCGACGCCGAAGGTGAGCAATGCCAGCACTGTCTGCAATACCATGAAGAATTTGGCCCGTTGTGAAAGCACAACCACATCTGTGGGGCCGAAAGTGGTATTCGTATTGAATGCAAGGAACAGGTAATCAAAGACACCGGGCTTCCAATTATCCCAGCCATGAAAGTCATCCGCCTGCTGTGGGAAGACCAATTCCTTTTTCTTGGAATCAAAGTTCCTTCTTCCCCACTTGAGATCGAGGAACCAGTACCATGCGGCAAAGATCACCATGATCATGAACCAGATGAGAAGAACATTCCAGACCAGTGCACCAAGGTCACTGCCATTCTTGCTTTGATATTGTCCCAATGTATATACGAGGACTGTGTTGACGATAGCGATATAAAGCGTGGCGAGGGAGAGGGCGATACCAAGAATGAATCTCATCAATCGCATCTGTCCAATGATCCAGGCAAGTGCGAGAACAGCGAATGGTGTGAGAAAGATAAGCATGTCTGGGAGAAAAGAATTATCCCCCGGATCGTCAGGGCCTACAAATGTTGCTACTGCGGGTATTGCAAATAATTTATCAAAGACGTTAACCGAGTAATCCACGAAGAAGCACAGAGCATAAATAACGAGGATAATGATCAGTGACTTCCATGAACTTGCTCGTTTGAAGGTCGATTCTTTTTGGCTTTCTTCAGCATGTCCTTGCTGTAAAGATTGTTCCATAAATGAATTCTCTCCTTATGAATGAGTCGTGGTGTCACTCAAAGAGCAACTGGAAATAGAAATTGAACGATGGAACTTTATATTGTTCCTTACTATTCTCATTCTGTTGACTGGTGAACATAATCACACATGGCATTACTCAGTTGCTCTGAGTGCCTTATTTTATACAATTGCTTGTTTTATAGATGACTACTAATGTATATGTGTATATATATCAGCAGCTCTATACCAGCAACTCTATAAAAGTAAGTAACAGTAGAAACGGCAGGCTAATAATACCATATGTACCAGTGTTTGATAACCAATCTAGATAAAAATCCTAGTTGTCTATACTGCCAGTTTGTATGTATAAGGTGAGGTTTTATGTCATGAACGTGTTAAAGTTATGACACAAAATTCGCGAGAGCATCGTCTATGCTCTCGCGTCACCGTTTGATGTCAAAGTATAAGATCTTATGCAAAAAACAACCCTCATTCGAGGGCACGGCGTTGTTAATCGTAGCGCTCAGGTTTCCTTATAAATATAAGTAAAAGTGAATGAGAACTCAACTACGCACATTTATGTGCGTATACATTACACTAAAATAGGAGTGTAATATACATTATGCTAGCGTGCTATTTTAGAGGTAGAAGCATACTCCTCTGCGAGGAGCCCAAAGATAAGTGTATTTCGTAACGAGCCATCAGGGGTGCTCCCATCATGACGCAGATGCCCTTCCTGTGTGAAGCCAAGGCGATGCGCGACGGAAGCGCTACGGACATTTCTGGCGTCACAGCGGATCTCAAGGCGCTGGACCTTGAGCGAAGTGAAGGCGAATTCTATCAAAAGTTTGAGCCCTGCCGAAAGGTAACCATGCCCCTCAGCGGATGCGCTCAGCCAGTAACCTATCTCAAAGTAGCCAATCTCCCAGGTGCGGGGATGGAGTCCGGTACCACCAAGGAACCGTCCAGATTCTCTCTCCCAGATACTTAAATTTATATCTTCGCGCATCACCCATCGGGCTCGTACCACGTTAATCCAATTCAGTGTTTCCTCTATGGTCTGGTGTTTGTCGGCAAAGGGGAGCCAGGGGCGCAGGTGCTCGCGCGATTCATTGACGGCGTCAAAAAGTGCCTGGGCGTCGCTTTTTCTATATGGGCGCACAATAATGCGGTCGTCGTGAAGTTCATCGAAGAGGGGGGTAAGTGAACGGTAAGCGAGTATGCTCATGTACTATCCTTTCGTGATTGGTCCATTGCGTCTAATCGGAAGAGGTGAATATTTTCAAGTATACCTGCTGGGCTTGGATGATGACAACTCAACGAAGTGTGATCGATAGAGGGAACAGTTGCCAAGACATCTCTTGTGTAATAGCTGCCGGTGTTATTGTTGAGCCTATAAAGAGTTCTGCATTATCAGCAGAGAGTAGTGTGATCGATAGCAAAAACATTGATATGAAGAAGTGTGATGTTTACACGAAACGGTAGAGGGGAGAAAAACGAAAACCAGCCTGTTCATGAACAGGCTGGTTTTGCGAGATAAATGCCTACCAGGCGGGAGCCCAAATCCCAAATTCATTGTCATCAAGGTCTCTGAATTGTGCCCATTTGCCCCAGGGTTGAGTGCTCGGTTCCACGGTTAGAGTGACACCGCGCTCTTTGAGTGTCGAGCAGGTTTCCTCTAGATTATCGGTATGCAGGACAAAGCCTGTCATGCCTGTTCTGTCGCTGGCGCTCTGCCCACGCAGACCGAGCATGATGTGGGTCTGCCCGCCGGGAAGCGCAACTTCTACCCAGCGCTCAGTTTCGCTCATGGGCTGGTCGTCGATTTTTTCGAAGCCAAGTTTGTTAACGTAGAAATCGAGGGCTTTATCCTGGTTGCTAACGCCTACTGTAATGGTTCCAATTTTCGTGAACATGTTTTTCTATCCCTTCCAATGATTGCTCATAGTCATGTCTACCAGCGGTTTCCGTCGCATGAGTTATTAATTCAACCAGAATAGTATACCCTCATTGGACTAGGAAAACTTCTCGAATCTTGCGCTCTTTCCGAAAGGGAAAATACAGGCGGGATAGTAGAGCAGTGCTTCACTATCCCGCGTCTCTCTAACTCTAATATCAAAGCCATGCAGGTCAGGCGGATTTGCTGGGCTGTTGTTGCTGTTCGGCTTTTTGGAGAGCGACCGCGCTATTGATGAGGGCGATATGCGTCAAAGCCTGGGGATAGTTGCCGAGTGAGAGCGTGCTACCGGGGGCGACCTCTTCGGAGAAGAGTCCCAGAGGACTCGCGCAGGTTAGCACAAGCTCGAAGAGGCGGCGAGCCTCATCGAGGCGTCCCTGGCGTGCCAGATTCTCGACCAGCCAGAATGTGCAACTCGTAAATGTTCCTTCATCGCCATTCAGGCCGTCTTCGTTGCGATAACGATAGACGAAACCCTGGGGATCGGTCAGCTTCTCAAGCGTGCGCTCAACGGTGGCGAGCATCCGCGAATCGTTGGCATCGATGAAGCCTACCAGGGGCATGATCAGATTGGAGGCGTCGAGCGAGGTGTCTTCGTAGCGCTGCGTAAAGCTTTGGAGGACAGGGTTGTAGCCATGTGCCAGGACATCTTCGCGGATCTGAGCGCGTACCTCTTGCCAGCGCTCCAGGTCGGCGGGAAGATGAAACTGTTGGGCCATGCGCACGCCACGGTCAAGTGCCACCCAGCACATGACTTTGGAGTGTACGAATTGCGAAGGATCTCCGCGTACCTCCCAGATGCCATTATCGGTATCCTTCCAGTGTGCGCAGACATGTTCGATCAGGGTACGCATCAGCATCCAGAGTGGACCGTTGGGCTGTTCGCCATAGCGGTCAAAGCTGCCACTATTCCAGTAGAGATGGATGCAGTCAATCATCTCGCCGAAGACGTCAAGCTGCTTCTGTTGAGCCGCCTCATTACCTATGCGTACGGGCTGGGAGTCACGATAGCCGCTAAGATGTGTGAGTAACTCCTCTGGTAGCTCGCGTTCGCCGCGCAGCCCATACATGATTTGCAGTTCCTCGCCATCATTATAGGAGAGGTGGAGCAGCCAGCGCGTGAAGGCGCGTGTCTCTTCAGTAAAGCCGAGCATATTGAGGGCGTAAAGGGTAAAGGCGGAGTCGCGTAGCCAGGTATAGCGGTAATCCCAGTTGCGCATGCCACCTAGTTCCTCTGGGAGTGATGTTGTAGGAGCCGCCACAATCGCACCTGTGGGGGCATAACTTAACATTTTCAGTGCCAGGGCACTACGCTTGACCCAATCTTTATATGGGCCATTATATTCGGTCTGGGCGATCCATTTGCGCCAGCAGGAAAGCGTATGCGCCAATTCCCAGTCAAAGTTACGTTGCAGGAGATCCCATTCGACGAGGCGACGTACCGCGCGAGGGCTGCGCCCAACGCCAAGTGCGAAGGTCAGACGCTCGCCTTCATAAAGCTTGAAGCTCGCGGTCACAGTCGCATATTCGTCTTGCTCTCCCTGCTCGCATTGGATGCTGAAGGAATCTATATCGCGAATGCCAAGAATTGCCAGTCCAACATGTTGCTTCTCACTGGTGATGATCACGCCGCTCTGGTTCTCGACGAGGCTAACCGTAGCAGGGGTGCCAGCATAATTGGGAGTCACCTTGAGATGCATATTCAGGGTCATCTCGCCATCGAGACAGCTAATAACACGCACAAGTGAATGGCAGGAACCATTCTCTCGCGCCCAGGTATTATTATTGAGCGTACGATATGTCCAGGCGCTCAAGTCCTCGACAGGCATAAAGTCTGTAAGGACCGCTCGCCCGAGTTCGCCAGTAAAGGTCGTCTGTAGTACGTTGGTATCGGGTATATAGCGTTGTTTGCCGCCGATATTTGTATCCACAGGCGCGATCTGGAAGTACCCTCCACGTTCCGCGTCTAGCAAGCGACAAAAAACAGCCGGGCTGTCGAAATCTGGGAAACAGCCCCAATCTATTGAGCCATCAGGGGCGACCAATGCCGCTGAGTGGCAGTCGCCGATGACGCCATAGCTATTGATCTGTTGATAGTGCCGTATCTGTTGTTTGTCTGTGACCATGTGATCCAAATCCCCTCTAGACATGGCTCTTGTGTTCTGGCGATGTGGGCAGTGATGTGGGCTAGGTTGAGCTTGCTCTCGACGCTGATGCTCAACCATAAGATAGGAAAAGTATGGAAGATTGTTTGGTGAGAATAAAGGGCTTTTGGGGGGCTAGTAATAGGCTACTATAGGCGGTTTACACAAGCTAAATGGAGATTGTGAGCCATTTCACAGGCAAAGGGGGAAGATTAGGATTAGGCTGTCATACAACCCCTATGCATGGTAGTCATTAAGAATAGAAGGCATGCATTGTAGGTTCACGACATTTAAAAAAGGCTAACCTTCTGGCGTAAAGTGGTGAGATCAAGACATAATTTCAATTCTTCGCGGAGTTCTCTCGACGCTTCGTGAGGAAACTTCGTAGAATTTATTTAATGTTTTCAGTGCTTATACCCCTCGTAGGGTCAAGGAATGTGTATGGGGAACAGGGCTTCCAGCCTGATTCCCTGGTATTCCCTGGCCCTGCGAGCCGTTCAAGGCGGCGAGAGGTCCTGAGTAGTCGCGTCCATTAAAAAATCCTAGATCAGAGAAACGCTCATGAAGAAAGTTACAATCGCGCTGATAGGCGCGGGCTCTCGGGGGATGGAGAGTTATGGAACCTATGCGCTCAAGAATCCCTATGAGCTTGAATTTGTTGCCGTCGCTGACGCAAACCCGGCTCGGCTTAGCAAGTTTCAACAATTGCACCATGTTCCAGAGGAGCGTGCGTTTAGCGATTGGCGCGACCTTCTAAGCCAGCCCAAACTTGCCGATGCGGTCCTGATTTGTACACAGGACCGAATGCACTATGAGCCGGCGATGGCGGCGCTCCAAGCGGGCTATCATGTCTTGCTAGAGAAGCCAATGTCGCCTGATCCTCAAGAATGTGTGCGCATGGGGGCATACGCGGCGGAAGTTGGTCGTGTCTTCTCTATCTGTCATGTGTTACGCTTCACTAGTTTCTTTAGCGCGCTCAAGCGCCTGTTGGACGAGGATGCGATTGGGCGTCTAATCTCAATTGAACATAGCGAAAACGTCGCCTTCTGGCACTACGCGCATAGTTATGTGCGTGGCAACTGGCGCAATACCGCGCTCTCTAGCCCGATGATTCTGGCGAAGTCCTGCCACGATATGGATATCCTGCTGTGGCTCGCGGGCGCGGACTGTGTACGCCTCTCCTCCTTTGGTACGCTTACCCATTTCCGTGAGGAGAACGCGCCTCCCGGAGCGCCTATGCGCTGCACCGATGGCTGCCCGGCTGCGCACAATTGCGCCTATTTCGCTCCTAAATTCTATCTGAATGGTGACGATGCCTGGCCCAAATCGGTTATTAGTTCTGACATCAGCGATAAGGGTATCATGAAGGCTCTGGAAGAGGGACCATACGGGCGCTGCGTCTATCATTGTGATAACGATGTCGTTGATCACCAGGTCGTGAATATGCTCTTCGCCAACGACATAACCGCCGTCTTCACCATGAGCGCCTTTACCGATGATGTCACGCGTAAGATCAAGCTTATGGGTACGAAGGGCGAGATGTGGGGAACGATGGCGCGTGAAACCAATCGTATCGAGATCAAAGAATTTGTGAGTGGGACCCATAAGGTTATTGAGCTACCCAACGAGGGTGGTCCACAGGGGCATGGTGGTGGTGATTATGGAATCATCCGTGACTTCCTGCGTCTGGTACGCAGCGATGGTCGCGAGACGGGTCTGACCGCCGCTACAACCTCCGTACAGAGCCATCTGATGGCCTTTGCTGCTGAGGAAGCACGCCTGAAGAACAGTGTAATCGAAATGAACGAGTATGGTCGTCGCTGGGGCTTTGAGCGTCTCGCCGAAGCCGCCCAATCCACCACGACGGAGTTGGATGCCGCCAGTTTGCCTAACGCCTAGTGCTATTACCAAGGAGGGCGCGCACTACCGCTGGTAGTGCGCGCCCTCCTTATGTTTCAGTTCTCTGTCGTAAATAAGCGAAGCTCCTCGGGATCGTTATGCAGTGTGATCCGGCGCTCAAAATGTAGACCCAGCTTTTCTAGCAACTGGGCTGAGCGCTCATTATCAAGCGAGGTGATAGCCACAATACGCTGTAATCCCAACACCTGCCTTCCATGGGTGAGTACCGCCGAGGCTGCTTCATAGCCGTAGCCCTGAGTGCGGAACTGGGGCAGAAAAGCAAAGCCGATATCTACATCCTCCAGAGCATCTCTTTTGATTAAGCCACAGAGCCCAATCGGTGTACGATCTTCTTTAAGCGCGGTTAGATACAGGCCAAAGCCCTCACGGGCGTACATGGCAATGGGACCGCGCACAATATAGCTACGAGCATCTTCCAGGGTTCGCACTCCATTGTCTCCAATGTATCGCAGCCATGCGGGATCATTTACCAGCGCGAGAATAAAGGCGGCATCTTCAGTGGTAAGATGGCGGAGGATCAGCCTATCTGTTTCAAGTACATCCAATGGAGGGGACTCCTTTCTGATATGAGCAAAGTAGTGGCTTGCTCAATATATCACACCACATGAGCTGAGTGGCATTCGTAGATGCGGTACTTATAATGAGAGCAGGTTCCCAACTGCCTCATAGGCATAGAATGGAGATGACTATGCAGCTTCCTGCGTTTATCGATGATCACACTATCGAGCCAAGAGAGTATCATCGCAGGCTACGAGAGTGGTGTCGCATGATGCGCGCGTCTCACCCGGTCGCCTATGATGATGAGAGTAAGACCTGGCTTGTTTCTCGCTATGAAGATGTGGTGCGTGTGCAGAGCGATTACACTACCTTTTCCTCGGAGCACAGTCTCAATCGCGAGCGCCGCCAGGTCGTGCGCCGAGACCAGCCGAGCATTATTGAACTGGACCCACCACGCCATAGGCAGATGCGTTCGCTCATCACAGCAAGCTTCTCGGCGCGTACAATTGCCGAGATGGCTCCTCAGATTGAGCGGATCGTCGACGAGTTGCTCGATAAAGCCATTACCGAGGGGCATGTGGAATGGATGGATAGCTTCGCTAACCCTCTTCCCGTGATGGTTATCTCTGATATGCTAGGTATGCCGCGCGCGAAATGGCGACAATTCAAGGAGTGGAACGACGCTCTCACTATCGATGATGAGAATGGCGCGCGTGCCAGTGAAGCGTTCACTGAATACTTTGAGCAATCGATTGAGGAGCGGCGACGTCAGCCGCGTAATGACATCCTGAGCCTGCTCATCAACTCTGAGGTGGATGGTGAGCGCCTGAGCCATGATGAATTGATGGGCTTCTGCTTTACCCTCTTTATCGCGGGCAATATTACCACGACCAGTATTCTTGGCAATGCCTTGCTCTGTTTTGACGCCAACCCCCAGACACTAACGCAACTTAAAGAGCGGCCTGAGATTGTTCCCAGCGCCGTTGAAGAGATTATTCGGTATATGCCACCCTTCCGCGCGGGACTAAATGATCTGGTGCTGGGTCGGGTTGCGAAGAGGGATGTTGAGATAGGTGGTGAGCTGATTCAGAAGGGCGCGTATGTGCAGATTAACCGTCTCTCCGCCAACTTTGACGAACAGGTCTTCCCCGATGCGGAGCGCTTCGATATTGAGCGTAATCCCAATAAGCATCAATCGTTCGGGCATGGTGTCCATTTCTGTATAGGCGCGCCACTGGCACGTCTGGAAACGAAGATTGCCCTGACGAAACTCGCTGAACGCGTCAAGAAAACACATATCGTTGAAGGCGAACCTCTGGAGCAGGTCCGCCATCAGCTTCTCTTCGGCTTGAAACGCCTCCCTATCTATCTCGAAGTATAGTAATGGCAATATGAAGTTCGCATTGTCAGCAATGCGAACTTCATATTGTTGTTAATCTTTTAGACCGTAAAAGCTATAGAATGCTTTAATAAATGAGTTGCAGGTCGAGGAACTCTTGTGGATAGTGCATCAAACAATCCTTTGCAAACAGGTGGGGAATTCGAGATGTCAGCAGCTTAAATAGCACCAGAATGGCGAGGCTGGTGTAGAGTGCGAGTTGGGAATAGGCTCAATCTTTCTGGTTTACATTGCTCCTAGTATAATAGCTGTTCAGGAGCTTGCTATTTCGTATTCTTTGATGGCGTTTTGTGCGATGCTGAGGTTTACATCAGTGCAATCACGGTAGTAGCGGATGGCAATTAGCGAGTGACCTCTTTGTAGGAGGAAGCGAATAATTGCCGGTTCGGGTGTGCGTGCTTGATGGAAGAGCCAGAGGTCGCGCCCCTCGGCGATATCTTCTTGTAGGTACGCGATAGCTTCGTGAGCCTCTTCCGGCGACGAACCGGTACTGGAGCAGAAATAGGTGAGCGCATCTTCCTCATATCCAGCTTTGAGGAGGAGGATGGTTACGATAGGGTCAGCCCCTGGTTGTGTCGTAAGAGATTGATCTATGCTGTGAGAGGAGTTGTAGCCTTCCAGGTCGAGAATGGTGTGCATGGCTTCGCTGTATGAGACCGAGTTTTCTTCCTGATAAAGCTGAATGGCGCGTTCTCGTACCAGGGTAATGAGAGCCAGGGAGGGGGCCTTAAACTGGCGTACCAGTTGTGTGCGCGCTTTCTGCTGCCTCATGCGTTGTGTCACCTGAGAAATTGGTGATTTGGGCCGGCGTCTGTCTGGTCTTGTGGCTGGTCGTGAGGATTCATCGCGTTGTGGTGGGTGCGGCCTGGACAGTTCTTCATGCCGTCGGGCAGATTGTGACGGGGATGGTCGGCGTATGGCAAGAAAGACAATGACGAATATTATAATCATGATTATGGTTATCTCGGGCATTCGAGTTCTCTCCTCTTGCAAGTGTGTGGCTCTCTATTCTATAGACGCGAGGATGAGCTCTTTCTCGAATATATGGCCCCGCGAAAAGCGGTAGGCACGATCTTGAATTCAAGATCGTGCCTGTTGGGATGTGTGTTACATGGGGCGCCCGGCTGGTTTGCCTGGAAAGGGGGTTACACGGTTGTTCTGGAAGGCGCGAATAAGCCACTGTCCATTGTTCTTCACAAAGACTGTCGTGTTGATGGACTGGCGATCATCAGAGGCCACTTCCTGCCCGTCCAGGCGTGAAGCGCCGCCGCTGATGAGAAGCGCGACGGTGGGGGAGAGGAATTCTAAGCGCGGTTCGCGATATCCCTCAAGCTGAGAACCTTTCAGGGGACCTGTAAAGAGAAACTGGTGAAGTTTGGCAATTGCGATTGCACCCTTGCTGTGTGTGCCCATGACATCAACATAATCGGCGTCCTCGGTAAAGCAAGTTCCGTATCCCTGTCCATCGCCGTTATTCCAGTAGCCAATGAGTTGCTTCAGGAGAGATTGAATGTCTTCGATGTCTTTGGCTTCGTTTGAGTCGCTTTGAAATTGAGCCATTGCCCGATTCCTTTCTTTGCTTTTGATCCCAATAAGCCGCCTGTGATGGCTTGGGAGCATTAGTACAGCATGCAGAGTGATTGAGCCAGGTTGGCTAAGGCGCAACGCCTACATATGGAATAGCCCAAGATTTCTGAACACCGCTATTATAGGTCGTAAATTATTTCATGTGATCATGATTGTGATACAATTTGTTAGTTGAATCAAATATCTAGATCTGACTAGATATTTGATATGTCTAAATATATATTATGGAGGGATGGTTTGTCAAGACATCAATCAGTATCTCACTCAAAGCGAGAGAGCCTTATTGAGGCGGTTATGCGAGCGAGCCGCGAGAATAGCACTACAGCGGTATTTTTTCATACCTTTATGGCTGAGCAGGTTGGATTAGGCGCGACTGAGAGCAAGACTCTCTACCTGCTCGGAGCTAGAGGGCCTATGACAGCGGGCGAGATCGCGCGCGAGACAGGATTAACCACCCCTTCGGTGACGAGCCTCATTGATCGACTTGAAAGCAAAGGTTTTGTGCGGCGGGTGCGAGATAGTCATGACCGGCGGAGGGTGATTGTGGAGCAGAGACCGGAACGACTGGCGGAACTGAATAACCTGTTCGGCTCGCTAGCAGACGAATTTGGAGACATTGTGGATGCGTATAGCGATGATCAATTGGCCGCCATTGCGGATTATCTGACGCGGTCTAGCGAGCGGTCGCGAGAGATTGTCGCCAGGTTACAAAAAAGGAAGCAAGACGCGCCAGAGGCGGAGGGCAATCGATAATTCTGGAATAAAAGCGGGTCGCTTTGTGTTGTAGGTAGGCGTAACAGTGAGCTTAAAGTTTCGGAAGGAGACAGTGTACGAACATGCAGTATCGTCATCTTGGAAACGCTGGCGTCAAAGTGAGTAGCGTTGCTCTGGGTGGTTGGATCAACTATGGTGAGGGCAAGACTGCTCCCGATGCCGCCCAACAGGTCATCAAGACCGCTTATGAGCAGGGAATTAACTATTTTGATATCGCAGATGTGTACGGTCGTGGTGAGGCGGAGAAGGAGATGGGCGCGGTCCTGCGCGACTATCCTCGTCATTCGCTTGTCATCGCGTCTAAGGTCTTCTGGCCGATGAGCGATGAGGTCAATGATCGCGGCCTCTCGCGTAAACATATTATGGAGAGCGTTGAGAAGAGCCTCCAGCGGATCGGGACTGATTACCTGGATATATATTTCTGCCATCGTCCAGATCCCGAAACGCCGCTGGTAGAGACTGCCCGCGCTATGGATGATCTTGTGCATCAGGGCAAGGTGCTCTATTGGGGTACCTCTGAGTGGACCGGATCGCAGATCGCCGAAGTCTACCAGATTTGTGAGCGCTATAACCTCTATCCACCTACCGTTGAGCAACCACAGTATTCTATGCTTTACCGCGAGCGGGTTGAGCAGGAAATTCTCCCCATCACAGAGCCACGTGGTATTGGCCTTGTCATCTTCTCACCTCTGGCTCAGGGCATGCTGACGGGTAAGTACGACAACGGTGTAGGCGAGGGGACACGCTTCAATCGCGAGACCTGGGCGCGTGATCGCTTCTTCACTGAAGAGAATACCACTCGTGTACGCAAACTGAAGGAGATTGCTGACGACCTGGGTGTCACTCGCGCGCAACTGGCGCTTGCCTGGGTTCTGCGCCACACTGGCGTAAGCAGCGTCATCATCGGCGCGACACGTCCAGAGCAAGTCAATGATAATGTGAAGGCTATCGAAGTTAGCGATAAACTGACCGAAGATGTGCTCCAGCGCATTGATGCTATTTTGGGATAGCTAAAGCGCTGCGCGATATATAGGGGCAGGCGGATTTTGTCATGAACAAAACCCGCCTGCCCCTTTTGGGATTGAGTGAGAGCAGGAGACTTGAAAGCTTTGAGCCGCCATAGGCGGCTGTGTATAGTGTCTATATGCCATGTATGAAAATGTAGCTTTATCTCGCATTTTAGCCCGCTATCGCGCTAAATTCTTGTGCAATTTATACGAAAGTTTATCTATAAATTCTGATTATTCGCCACTACTCTCTAAAGGGAAGAGTCTTTATACTATGAAGGTGGTAGATTGTTTGCTCTTGTGCAAGGGGGCCTCTCCTTGCTTACAAGGAGATCAATCTCATGTAACGTCTGTATAGAGATAAGGGAATGCGTTCAGTCGCCAGAGTTGTCGACGAGTTTCACCTCCTCCCTCCCCCGAGAGATGGCCCATGACTAATTAGCTCATGTGGTCCATCTCTTTTTATGTGCACTCTGCACACAACAAGCAATGGCTAAAAGCTCTATGTCCATACACATATCGCGGACTTATTTTTGTTGGATACGTTTCATGAGGAGATAGAAGCGTCCATGTGTGCGAATGTTATAAAAGTGGTTGGCATTCGAGCGAGATAGAGGGATGGGCGTAATCTCAACGCCCTGTAAGTTGAAAATTGTGGCTTTCCCATCACCTACAATTTGTGCATACTATACAAAAGTGGGGAAGTTAAATTGTGTTATTTTGTCAATGTACGATGAGTCAATCTATATGGTACATTTCTCTTATGGTTCTTATACGACCCCCAACGCCGCTAGTCGCGGCTAGCACTGACGCGCTCAGGGTTTCGAGAGGCTGGGTTCTTACGCGAACCCCAACGCCGCCTATTTGCGGCTATCGCGCTTAGGGGCTCAGAGTATGAGAACATAGTTTTAGGCCTGAGAATGAATTATCTCCAATGGCAAGACGGTGCTGTGCCGCATCGCAACCAATCCTACTGTTGGATGCTCAGCAGGTCGTGATGGTTTCCCCAATGATTGAACGAAGACGTTCCAAACGGGCAAAAAGCTCCAGACATACTGAAGATCGACTGACAGTATGTCCTTGTACAGACGTTTTAAATTGGGAGGAAAGATGGCAACTATTGAGACAACACGACCCTCATCAGCCAGCGCGCTTGCCAATCCACGTACACGCTTCTTTATCCTGCACGTTCTGTTACTATTTGTAATTGGCCTGGTGGTGGGCTATGCCGCCACCTTCTTCGCGGGCTCCTCCGCAGGCAACTTTGACGCCAAGGCCATTAATAGCGGAGATACAGCCTGGGTTATTGTTTCCGCCGCTCTGGTCATGTTGATGACACCTGCGGTCGGCTTCTTCTATGGTGGTATGGTGACGCGCAAGAATGTTGTCAGCGTCATCAAGCAGTCGATACTTATTTTAGGAATTGTAAGCGTCCAGTGGGTGCTGTTCGGCTATAGCCTGGTGTTTGGTAAAGACATGGGTGGGCTGATTGGCGACCTCAGCTTCTTTGGCCTGAATGGCGTAGGATATGCCCCCAATGCGAGTTATGCTGGCACCATTCCTCAAATGGCCTTTATGGTCTTCCAGGCCATGTTCGCAATCATTACTCCAGCCCTCATTATTGGCTCTTTCGTAGAGCGCATTCGCTTCCGCACACTGGTCCTCTTCGTGATCTTGTGGTCTACACTGGTCTATGATCCCATCGCACACTGGGTCTGGGGCGTCGGCGGCTGGCTACGCAACCTGGGCGCGCTCGACTTCGCTGGCGGTACCGTTGTGCATATCAGCGCTGGTTTCGCGGGTCTGGCGGCGGCTATTGTGGTCGGAAAGCGCAAGGGTTATGAACAAGGTGGACATCTGGCCTCGAACAATGTGCCCTTCGTACTACTGGGCGCGGCACTCCTCTGGTTCGGCTGGTTCGGCTTTAATGCTGGAAGTGCTCTCGCGGCCTCTCCTCTGGCTGTAAATGCCTTTGTCGTAACGAATACGGCTGCTGCTGCCTGCGCGTTGACCTGGATGGTTCTGAGCTGGGCGGAGAATCGGAAGCCTAGCGCGATGGCAACCGCTACAGGTGCTGTATGCGGACTGGTCGCGATCACGCCTGCCAGTGGTTTTGTCGGACCAATCGCGAGTATCGCCATTGGTGTGGTCGCGGGCCTGGTCACCTACTTGATGCTTATGCTGCGCAGTAAGAAGACGCGCATTGATGATACGCTGGATGTCTGGGCCGCTCACGGTATGGGTGGTGTAACCGGCGCGCTCCTGACTGGCGTCTTCGCTGAGAAGGCTATTAATAGCGCTGGCAATAACGGCCTGCTTTTCGGCAACCCTGGTCAGTTGTGGACTCAGGTAATCGCGGTCGCGGTGACCGTAGTATATGCCTTCGTTGTCACCTTTATTCTGCTCAAGATACTCACGCCGCTGGGCTTGAGAGTATCGGCTGAAGAAGAGGAGGAGGGCCTGGATATGGCCGTCCATGGTGAGGATGGATACCGACTCTAGCGATTCATTCAGACAACGTATCACTCTGGATTGCTAGTAGTGTCTTTCGAGATGGGGAGCGCGTCACACGCTCCCCATCTTTTTGTGTGTGCCCCTTGTCTCTGGTGGATTTAAGAGTTTGGCGTAGGGCTTAACCGCTCGCGAATCCACTGCATAACATTCTGGGTTGTCTCCCCAATTGATGGATGACTAGTATCATAGAGCGTCATAGGTGGGGTGGTCGTGTTGGCGTGGTTTTTGAGCCAGCGATTAAACTGAACCATCCACTGAATAAATTCCTCTGAGCCTGATTCACGCCACTCTGGACGGCGTTTCAGGCGCTCTTCTAATAGTTCGTCATCACAGACCAGGGCCAGATAATGGAGCTTCGAGAAATAGCGGCGTTCGGGGCTGTTCTCCAGTTGTTCGGGAAGAGCTGTCCCACAGAGAACAACCGGGCGACCTGCCTGCCCAATATTTTTCGCAATGCGTAGCCATACATTATTATCGTCGTTTCCTTGCCCCTGGTTCTCACCCCAGAGGATATCAGACTCCATGACGACGCACTCACGCAAGCGCGAAACTAGTTCCAGGGTGAGGGTTGTCTTGCCAGCGCCACTGGAACCCGTAATAATAAACAGAGGTTGCTGCAAGAATGGATGCGGATGATGGCAGAAGGGGCAAATAGCAAATGGGCCTGCGGGATCAATCGTCTTCTCTACTGAGTATTCGCCACATTTTGGGCAGACGTTAAACACAAGATCCTCCTTAATCACAGTGAAAAGCAGTGCTGGTTTTGTCTGAAAGTTGTAACTTGTTCTGTAAGACAAAACCGGGTAAGATTGGGGCAATGGATCACCACAATATGACATATTCGTGGTGATCCTATAACGTAGGCTCACGCAAGTGGGCAAGCCCCGATATGCGGAGGCGCGCATATGTAGATGCGCATCCCCTTAAATATACTGATGGCGTCTGCGTATGCGCGCCAAGGGCTCTAGACCCGTATGAGCTACTACAAATGGCAAGAGATCCAGAGTCATTGCCTTTGATACTATATCATAAACGAAGATGGCGCGAAGGTACTGAATTTGAAAATAAAGAAACCAAACCTTGTAAAGATTTATTCGGAGAATAACCAGTTTCAATATATTGAAACCTTACGTCGCAAGCGTGAGAAGAGACTGCGGCACAAAGAGTTTTTCATTGAGGGGGTACGCCCAATTAATCAAGCGCTAGCTTATAATTGGGAGATCAATGCCTTTGTGTATTCGCGAGAGAAGCGACTCTCAGACTGGGCGGAGGGCATACTTGCCCGCTCGAAGGCGAAGACGCATTTTGAGCTTCCGCTCCATCTGCTTCAGAAATTGAGCAACAAGACTGAGAGTTCTGAGCTGCTCGCGCTTGTGACGACACCTGAAGACGATTTGAGTCGTATTCCGCTGACTCCAGAACTACTTGTTGTGGTCTTTGATCGGCCTGCCAGCCCAGGTAACCTGGGAACCATCATCCGTTCATGCGACGCGCTACAGGCCCAGGGTTTGATTCTCACTGGTCATGCCGTCGACCTCTACGATCCTGAGACGATTAGCGCGAGCACTGGCTCTTTCTTTGCCCTGCCAACCGTCAGGCTTCCCTCACAGCGAGAACTCCTGCCCTGGCTGACGACAGTAAGAGAGAAGTTAGGTGCATTGCAGGTCGTAGGAACCGATGAGAAGGCGGAACAGGAGATCTCACAGCATGATTTCGCTCTGCCAACGGTGCTTATAGCAGGCAATGAAACATGGGGGATGAGCGCGGCATATAAGGACCTGTGCGATGTCGTCGTGCAGATTCCCCTTGCGGGTTCCGCCTCATCGCTCAATGTGGCCTGCGCGACCTCCATCGCGCTCTATGAGGTAGGCCGACAAAGGCGATTGAGACAGAATATATAAAAGCGACCGCTGCTGAAGCGACGCGGCTACATATAGGGGCATTTAGGGCGTGGAGAAAAACGGCAGATGCAACATCTGTTGTGCCTGCATTCACTTCATACATGCCCTTATCATATGTAGCCGCGTCGCTTCAGCAGCGGCATCTTCTTAGAGAGGTGCTTGAACGGCGTCTAGCGTATTGAGGTTTTTACTGGTAATGAGGATGCCATTCTGCCAGGGATCGCGCAGAGAAAGCGTATGCTCGTCGAGTTTCTGCACAGGATGTCCCGCTGCTTGCAGGCGCGCGTGAACGTGTTCAACCTCAGTCGAGTCCGGAAGCTGAATGGTATAGAAGCGCAGACCAACGGCATTGGCGGGTGGTGGTGGCGCGTTGCGGCTCTCCCAGGTGTTGAGTCCTAGATGATGGTGGTAACCACCGGCTGAGACAAAGAGCGCGGCCCCATTCCAGTTTTGCATGATGTCGAAGCCAAGTACGTCATGATAGAATGCCTGGGCCTGTGGGATGTCACCTACACGCAGGTGCATATGGCCCAGTGTGGTTCCCACAGGCAACCCCTTCCAGGTTCGATTCTGTTGAATGCCCTCCTCCACCAGAGCGTTGACGTCCAGGTGCGCGTTCGCCATCGCGATCTGATTATTCTTCATGGGCCACTCGGCGCGGGCCGGTCGCGATAAATTTCGATACCATTGCCATCGGGATCAGAAAGGTAAAGCGCTTCGCTTACGAGATGGTCCGCCATGCCATCTATAGGTGTGCGAACTTGCGCCAGGTGATGAATGACATAGGCTAAATCCGCGCGCGAAGGAAGCAAGATCGCGAAGTGATAGAGTCCTGTGCTAAAACGTGGCAGTGGTTGTACTTGCTCAGGTTGGACCAGAGCTAGAAGTGCTGTACCCGGTATGCCAAGTAGGGCACTATTCGCGTTCTGTTCAAGCACATGGAAGCCAAGTTGCTGCTCATAATAAGCAATTGAATGGTCTAGCGAGGAGACCGCGAGCGTGACCATGCCGGTGTGCGCGTCTGGCGAGAGCGGAAAGTTGCCTGCTGTGTGATTCATGATTGTTTTGTTACCTTCTCTGAAGCGATTATTCTTACGACCTATTCGAAAACCTATAGAACTGTGTGCCTTGCGCAGGCTGAAGCGAAGCGCCTACATATGAGGCCCTTTGAACGTTAGCCGCCATTGGATTTTGCATAAGACTTAGTGACTATGGATAGTATACTAACTAGGTATATGTAAGTATAAACGATTTTGGTTATAAATTCTATTCCCACATCTATCATTTTAGAGTGTTGCGTGTATTGATTTGGTGGCGAGCCCCATGTGGTAGAGAAACGATGAGGGGAAGATAATGCGAAGGCGAAAGGGCAGTGCGTGTATAATGAGGCGACCTGCTTCTTGTTTAGAGAGAGCAGGTCGGTGAGCGAAGGGATAGACATGGGGAGGGCTAGTTGTGGATATTCCGGATCTGGTTCATGGAGACACTATGGTGTTGGGGACCGCCATTGTGTGATTCACCTTGTAGGGTGATGTTCTGAATGAGGGTGGTGGTGGCTTGCTTAGAGTTGGAGGTAACAGCCAGCCCTATGTAGACCTGCTGGTTCATCTTGAGAATGACGGTTCCGATCTGCTTGAAGTTCGTGCCATCTTCGGAGATGAAGCCGGTAATCTGGTCGCCCTCGCGAGTAAGGCGCAGCCAGAGCGGGAGCTTCGCATAGTCGTACTGGCTATAATTCACATACTCACCATACCGCTCGCGATACTGGAAGTAGGCGTAGCCGCTGGGTGTCCACTCGATCATGGCATGAGGAGCATTGCCCTCAAGTGTCTCGCGAATCTGGATGCCTGCTTTGGCATAGATATCAGTGTTATCGAGGCTAGCTATCTGTACGGTGAGTGTGCCATTGCCTTCTAGCTTGCGCTCAAGGAAACACAGGTCATCGGTGCTGGCGATAAGTTGTGTGCCGTTTGAGCGAATCCGCAGGGAATTGGGAGCCACGGAGTCCACTTTGGCGACAGTTTTACCGATCTCCTGAATGGTCCAGACGAGCGTCTGGTGAAGAGGAGAGGTCATGGTCATAGTCAAGTCTCCTTCTAAAGACTGCAACGGTGTGTAGCCTTGGGTTGTTGTTTCTACTGTATCGGGCGAGGAAACTCATATATTTGGGGATGTGGTTATCTCTGACTTTTTGCTGGCGGCTCATCTGAGGTTAAGCGGTTATGTCGCTGTTCCCATTGGGGAGCGTGGATAGTAAGGAAGACTGGACCCAGGGGAGAAGGCTTATGGTGATGGGTGGGGAGAGCGGCACATTCTAATCGTGCCGCTCTTAGGGGGGTTACTGGACGATGCGGGGATAGAGTTGCGCGCCAATGATAATCAGCACGGTGGTGACGACAAAGATGACGCCGAAATCGGTGATGAGGGAGGTCGCGTTTATCCCTTCGCCGATCATAAGCATACGAATGCCATCGACCACATAGGTCAGTGGATTAACGCGCGCGATGACCTGTAGCCAGGGCGGCATGATGTCGATGGGATAGATGGCGTTACTGGCAAAGAACATGGGCATCGTGATGACCTGTCCAATACCCATCACGCGGTCACGCGTCTTGAGCAGGCAGGCAATAATGAGAGAGAGTGTGGAGAAGCAGGCAGCACCCATGAGCGCCATAAAGAGCACGCCCAGGATTGCCAGCGGATTTGGGTTCAAGTGGACACCCAGAATGAATGCCAGTAGATAGATGACGATAGCCTGCGGGATGGAGCGAATGCCAGTAGAGAGTGCTTTGCCAAGCACCAGCGCCCCGCGCGGTGTTGGACTGGCGAGAAACTTATGAATCACGCCCAGGTCACGTTCCCAGATGATCGCGATTCCAGCGAAGATGGAGATGAAGAGCACACTCTGCGAGAGGATGCCGGGTGACATAAAGGCCAGATAGCTCACGTTCCCTGTTGGGATGGCGCGAACGCGCGTGAAAACCTCGCCGAAGATAAGCAGCCAGAGGGTAGGCTGAACGGCGCGCATCACCAGATCACTTGCGTCATGGCGAATCTTACGTATCTCCCACTCAGCGATAGTGCCAGTCTTACGAAAGAACTCGGCGACAACCGCTAATGGAGAGCGGTAAGACCGTACAGAGGCTCCCGTATGGAGCGCTAGTCGATTAACCAAGCCTTCTGGCTGTGCGTCTTGCTCTTGAAGCTTCACGGTAAGTCCCTCCTGATTCCAGGGCATCGCCCGCATAGTGAACGAACACATCATTAAGGTCGGGATTCTCGCCATCGACCGTAGCCTTTAGCTCGGCGGGTGTGCCACTAGCGGCGAGCACGCCCCGGTGCATAATGCCAATATGTGTGCAGAGACTATCGGCCTCTTCCATAGAATGAGTTGTCAGGAAGATGGTCATGTCTGTCTCGGCGCGGAGTTGCATTAAATGCTCCCAGATGGCCTGGCGAGCCACCGGATCCAGACCAACGGTTGGTTCATCGAGGAAGAGCACTCGTGGCTGATGCAGAAGAGACTGCGCGACTTCCAGGCGGCGGATCATGCCTCCGGAGTAGTTGCGCACAAGTTGCCTGCCCGCGTCCGTCAACCCAACAAAAGAGAGAACCTCTTCGATGCGCTCTTTACGGCTCCTTTGGGGTAGATCATAGAGCTTGGCGAAGATCAGGAGATTCTCAAATCCGGTCAGGTTGCCATCCGCCGAGAGGGCCTGGGGGACGTACCCGATGCTGCTCCGTACAGCGTTGGTCTGATGCTTAATATCGAAGCCGTTGACGGTCGCACTCCCGGCTGTGGGCGAAAGGAGCGTCGTCAGCATCTTGATGGTCGTGCTCTTACCTGCACCATTTGGACCGAGCAGCCCATAGACCTCGCCCTCCTCAACCTCGAAGCTGATCCCTTTGACCGCCTCATGGTCACCGAAGCGTTTCACCAGTTGTCGAACCTGAATAATTGCTGTCATGTACCTCCCTCTCCTGTAACCCTTGTGTCTCGGCGGCATCTAGCAGACGCCCGATGAGATGCTCAAGTTGTGCTTGCTCATCGACGTCGAGCGCATCTAACAGCGCCATGAGCTTCTCGCGTCTGCGTGTGAGTCCCGCGTCGATCAGAGCGTTGCCTTCTGGCGTCAGCGTAACCTGAACGACGCGCTCATCGTCCGCACGGCGCTGTCGTGTGAGTAACCCTGCCTTCTCCAGGCGTTTGCACGCTGATGTCGCGGAACTCGCGCTAATACCAAGAGTGTGCGCGAGATCACCGATATTCTGCGCCCCATGTTTATGCAACTGGCGCATGAGCCAGTATTGTTGCGGCGTCATCTCGGCGGTCCGCAACGGCCTGAGCAGGCGTGTCAGGGTCAATAGCTCTTCTACAAGGTGTTCGGCTGGCATACGTTCTTTTAATTCCTCTACCTTTGAATATCAAATGTTTCGATATTCAAAATAATTATAACCAATTGAAGTATGTAATTGCAAGGGAGCGTAAGTTAGAAACATTGTAACGCTTCTCGTCCAGGGAGGAAAATGAAGTTTCCTGGTGGGAGTGATTATTCTGGGGCGAACAGCGAAGTTTGAAGGAAGCTATACTGGATCAAAGAGTCAGGAAAGTAAGCAAAGAGCTGTATTGAGTGCTGTCTGTTGATTTCAACGTTACATTATGTGAAGGATGCGGTAAGATTTTTTGTTCATGGAGCTATTGCCTTTGTATCATTGTTTCTGTATACTGAAACGTATCGAGTTGAGCCTCCTATCTGCTACTAGCGTTCGCGACGGTATGATCTGACGTATAGCTAATCGCGATTGTATCGTCTGCTGAAATGGTGCAAAGGAGACTACCAGGAGTTTGCTTCATGCACCCTGGCTTTTTGACTCGGTCCCTGTCAGTTATGCACAACCCAACGTCTCGGAAGGATGTGTCTCATGGCAATAGCAGCCATGACCGTTGTTGGTTTGGTCGTGTTCGGCCTGATGATCGGCTCGGCCTTCGTGTGTGATCTGAAATCGCGGCCTAATGGTACGCGCGTCACGATGCGTTCCATCATGCTTGCCGGTCTGATCGTCAGTGGGTGCATCATCGGGATCGGCTGGCTCGGCTTCGGGTTCTTCAGCGGGATCGGCTGGTTCGACAGCAGGTCCGTCAACTTCGCCAGCCTGATGTTCGGCATGCCCATCGATGGACTTCAGAGCTTGTTCACTCACACGCCCATCGACTGGACTAACACCAAGTACCTCGGGTACTTCATCATCGGCGTCATCGGCAGCGTCATCGGCTGGTCCTTCATGCTCCGCCTGCCCTGGGCCGGCGGTGAGGCGAAGGCCGGTTCGTTCGGCCGATAGTCACAAAGGTGTGCCCCTAACTCCTGGGGCCCTGTCGCGAGAGGCGACGCCACATGGCGTCGCCTCTACGCTTTTATTCCCTCTTGTTAGCTATGATGTCTGCCTGTCGGAGCGGATCGCGGAGTCAATGGTATGGTAAACCAGAAGGTTGAGCCCTCGCTGGGAGTGCTCTCTACGCCGATTTCACCCCCGTGGAGGGTGATGATGGTCTGGCAGATATAGAGCCCCAGACCCAGACCCATAGAGCCACAGGAATCGCCCTGAATGTGCCTGCCTGGAATCTGATAGAAACGCTCCCAAATCCTTTTTTGCTCGTCACCTGTTAGCCCTGGACCGTAGTCGCGTATAGATACCTTGACCAGGGATTGATCACAAGCTACGCTGATCGCAATGGGTTTCTCTTCAGGTGAATACTTGATCGCGTTGGTAAGCAGATTGGTAATCACCTGGCTAATGCGCATGGCATCGACCTGGACTGGAAGGAACGCACTCGCGGGGGGCTCGTAATTAAGCTTACGCTCTGGATGCTGACCCTGGATATCAGTGATGACCTGGAAGATGATGTACAGCAGATCGATAGGAGCTGTAAATATCTCCAGGCGACCCTGAGTAATACGGTTGGCGTCCATGATGTCATTGATGATACGGCATTCAGCGACGACCTGTTGCTCCGCGCGCGCCAGATTCTTCTGAATTCGCTCCATCTGTTCGGCAAACTCCTCTTTATTCTCTGGTGAAAGCTGATTCAGGCGCTTGCGCATCATTTGCAGACTCGTACTGATGCCTGTGATGGGCGTGCGTAACTCATGGCTCGCCATGCCCATAAAAGTATCACGCATCTGATCCCGCATTTTTTGCTCGGTGATATCGCGGGCGATAATATAAATCTCATTCTCATTCAGGTTTGGGCGAGCGCTCCACGACAACCATTTATAGGAGCCATCTTTGGCGAGATAGCGATTCTCTTCCAGATCTTGTGGCTCTCCTTGCGCGAGCCTTGCGAAACGCCTGAGAGACCGATCTCTATCCTCGGGATGGACCCAATCCGTCGCGAGCACACCTACCGCGTCCTCGGGAGTATAGCCAAGAATGTCTTCAAAGGCCTTGTTTATGCGCAGATAGTAGCCATCGATGGTCGTCATGCAGACGATATCGAGCGACATATCGAAAATGTTTTGCGCTTCCCGTTCCTTGTGTTTCAGTTCGGTAATATCAAAGGCTTCAAATACAATCAGAGAGACCTTGTTGTGCTCATATTGCAGAGGGGATAAGGAGTATGTACCATAGCGTTCTTCCCCAATGGGAGTGTAAAAGTAGCCGGAGTTCTCGACGTACTTTCCCTGTGCCGCCTGCGCGACTTCTTCTTTCAGCTCTCGTTGTACTTCGGGAAGCCTATCCCACCAACCTACCTGCCAGAGTGGACGACCAAGCTGTAATTCTACTGGAAGATGATAACGACAGTTTGTTTTAATAACGTCAATAACTATACCAGCAGTATCTAAAACAACGATATATGTTCTGCACTGTCGCAAAATGTCTTGAAAGCGGTTTTCATGCTTCTGTTTCAGCACCAATTGCTTCTGCGTTATGAGGCGCTGGATCATAGGCTCGTTCCCCTCCAAAGCAGAGGTATGCAAGCGTCCTTACCGGCTATTCTCTATCCTCAATATTAGACTATTTATCATAAAATATATCACAATCTTCGGTTTCTTCACAAGCTGATCGATTATACATGCAATATTACGTACTTGAGGAATTGCAGACAGGCAATGCTGGTCCTCGCGATGAGATTTCAGGTCGTAAACACTCAGTGATAATAGGTATGTCCAGCGTGGCGAGAATACTGAAGTGGAGAAATGGGAGTGCTTTGATTGTCGCAATATTACAGTAGCGCTTTCGGCGATTCATGGTTTATAATTGAGACTACAGTGCTCTAGTTATAAGTCGTCCTCCACGTAGGGAGCGGCTTCGTGGTGCAACGGGCAAGCAAGGGGCTATGCAGAAAAAAGAGAAGACCTCATTTCTCTCCAAAGATCGCAAACGTTCCGCATAACATGGCTATTTTACTTATCAAGAAAACCTGAGCGCGACAACGGCGTTGGTTTTCGCGTAAGACCTCGTGTACCCTCCATACAATGAAGTTGGCATAGGCACTGGTGACCACGAACCGCTATGGACACATGTCCGCTTGCGTAACCTCGGCCTGGCATGCTCCGGCCACACCTGGAGGAAAAGACTTATGCACTTCGATTTATACAACAAAAGCGTACTCACGCTAAAGGATTTCAGCGCCGACGAGGTGAACGCGCTCCTCGACCTCTCGGCTGAACTGAAGGCAGCGCGAGCGGAGGGGCGAGAGGTACAGCGTCTGAGGGGAAAGAGCCTGGCGCTTATCTTTGAGAAGGATTCAACACGCACACGCTGCGCATTTGAAGTTGCCGCGTATGAGCAGGGTGCACATGTGACCTATATTGGTTCTGGTGGCTCGCATATTGGCTACAAGGAGACATTTAAGGATACCGCGCGTGTCCTGGGGCGTATGTATAGCGGTATTGAATATCGTGGCTCATGCCAGCGTAATGCTGAGAGTCTGGCGCGCTACTCTGGTGTGCCGGTCTGGAATGGCATGACCGATGAGGAGCATCCCTTTCAGACGCTAGCTGATCTATTGACAATGAGGGAGCACGTTCAAAAGCCACTCCGCGATATATCTTTCTGCTTCCTGGGAAATGTGTGCTTCAACATGGGACGCTCGCTCTTGCTAGGGGCCGCGAAGATGGGCATGGATATTCGCCTGGGAGCGCCGCGTGCTTTCTGGCCCGATGAGCAGAGCCTTGACTTTGCGCGTGCGTTGGCAGAGGAGACGGGCGCGCGGATTACGGTAACCGAAGACCTGGAGACGGCAGTCCAGGGCTGCGACTTCGTGCATACGGACGTATGGCTATCAATGGGCGAGGATTCCAGGGAATGGGCCGAGCGTATACCTCTGCTGCGCCCCTATCAGGTGACGCCACAAATCATGGAAATGACGGGGAACCCTAACGCGAAGTTCATGCATTGCCTACCCGCGATCAGCAACACAGAGACGACCCTGGGTCAGAAGTTATATGATGAGTTTGGCCTGAAGGGTGCCGAAGTTGTGGAAGAAGTCTTCGAGTCCGAGGCATCGATCGTATTTGATCAAGCTGAGAACCGCTTGCACACCACCAAGGCCGTCCTGGTCGCCACACTCGCTAAATAGCGACCGCCGCGTCGCTAATGCTCTTTTCATATATACCCAAAGAGCAATGGTGCTTGATATGCTTGGGTTGAAACGGTGCAGGATGTTGAAAAGGTCCAGTATTTTGTGGCGCGCCACAAAATACTGGACCTTTTCCGCGAATGTGCGAGTAATATGTAGCCGCGTCGCTTTAGCAGCGGCTTAATCCAGCACAGTGACCTGGATGGACTCGCTACCGAGCATGGCGGCGACCTGGCTGCGAACCTGCTCGTTGTAGTTCATGGTGTTGTTGTGAGGGGTCAGGCTGACCTGCCACTCGCCATTGCTGACACAGATCTCATAGTAATCGCGTCCCGGCTGGTTGCTCAGGCAACGATGAAGATCCTGTACCTTCATGATGTCGTTGGAGACGGAGATCTCATCATCACCACTGATGTTGAGCGTGAACCAGACCTGATAGCGCTTGCGATTCATCTCTTCTTCCGCCTTCTTGAGCGGTTCGATGCTATCGCAAAGAATGCCCGGCTCATCGCGGCGTACCTGGACGGTCCCCTTGATGAGCACAATCGCGTTCTCTTGCCATTGGTCGCGGGTCTGCTCGTAGGTGCGAGGGAAGATGGTAATACCTAGCGTGCCATACATGTCCTCAAGCTGCACGACGCACATATCGTCGCCCTTCTTGGTGGTAATACGGCGCACCTCTTTAATCATGCCACCTACAGTCACCTTTTTGGTATCCAATTCCTCTGTGACCTGATCGATGGTATGCGTGGCTCCACGCGATACAAAGATGTCGCTCAGATAGGCGAGAGGGTGCTTGGCAATATAGACGCCGATCAGTTCTTTCTCCCATTCAAGCAGTTGTTTGCGCGGGATTTCTGGCACTTTCGTAGTCAGGCTAAATTCCAGCGAACTATCGGTCTCCTCAAGGTCTCCAAAGAGGCTCATCATGCCGCGTTCTTTGGCTGAGCGCTCGCTCTTCCCGTAGTTAATGGCGCGCTCAGCAGAGGCAAGCAGGACATGACGTTGGTTCTCTGATTCCACAAGCGAATCCATCGCGCCAACTTTGATCAGCGTCTCGATGACGCCCTTGCCGACTGCCTGGGGATTGACGCGTGTGCAGAAGTCGGCAAGGGATTTGAAGGGACCACCCTCCTGGCGAGCTTGAATGATGGCGTCAATCGGGCCGTCACCGATACCCTTAATGGCGAGCAAGCCAAAGCGCACGTTATCGTCCTCGATGACGAAGCCCTTGCCACTCTTATTGACATCGGGTCCGAGTACATCGACGCGCATACGTTTACACTCGGCAATCGCGTTCGCGATCTTCTTGGCGTCCGCAGCTTCAGCCGTCATCGTCGCAGCCATATACTCGGCGGTATAATTGGCCTTGAGATAGGCGGTATAGAAGGAGACGACGGCATAACTGGCGGCATGGGCCTTGTTGAAGCCATAACCACCGAAGGGGAGGATCTGCTCAAAGAGCGTCTCCGCAACCTCCTGCTTCACGCCGTTCTTAACGCATCCCTTCAGGAAATCGCCCTTGTATCCCTCGACCTCATGCATAATCTTCTTACTCAGGGCTTTACGGAACTTGTTGACTTTGCCCCAGGAGAAGCCAGCCAGGTTAACGGCGATCAGGAGCACCTGGTCCTGATATACGATAACGCCGTAAGATTCCTCTAGCCACTGCGAGAGACGGGGATCAAGATAGGTCACCTTCTTGCGCCCATGCTTGGCGTCGACGAATTCAGGAATACTATCCATCGGGCCTGGACGGTAGAGCGCGACCATAGCGGTAATGTCCTCAATGCAGGTGGGCCTGAGCTGTTTGATATACTCGCGCATCTTCGCACTTTCCAACTGGAAGACGCCCGTTGTTTCGCCAGCCGCCAGCAGATCAAAGGCCTTCTTACGCTTGAGGTCAAGTTCGGGGTCGCCAGTTGGATCAAGAGGGAGTTTCTCCAGGTTAATGTCCTCGCCTCGCGATTCCTTGATGAACTTGACGGCATTATCGAGGATGGTAAGGTTGGCGAGACCCAGAATATCATATTTGATGAGGCCGATCTCTTCCAGGTGGGCGTGTTCGTACTGGGTTGAGATACGACCTTCACGTTTTTGCAGGGGCACAAAATTGACCAGGGCCTCATTGGCGACCAGAACACCGGCGGCATGCACGCCAGTCGAGCGCACCGAGCCTTCGAGCTTAAGTGCCATATCCAGCAGTTCTTTGGCCTCGCCATCGTGTCCATAGAGATCGTTCAGTTCGCGAACGTCGTTGAGTGAGCCCTGAAGTGTGATCTTGGGACCAGTTGGAATCAGGCGCGAGATACGATCGCCCAGGTCTTGCCTGCCCATGGAGCGTGCGACGTCCTTGACCGACTGCTTGGCAGCCATCGTATTGAAGGTGACCATCTGCGCCACACACTCATGCCCATACTTCTCACCAAGGTAGCGGATGACTTCTTCACGTCGATCATCAGGGAAGTCCATGTCGATATCGGGCATGTCATCGCGCTCAGGATTGAGGAAGCGTTCGAAGAGTAATTGGTAACGCAAGGGATCAACATTGGTAATACCAAGCGTATAGGCGACCACGCTACCGGCAGCCGAACCTCTAGCAAGACAGCGAATGCCATGTTCGCGCGCCCATTTCACGTAGTCAGCCACGACCAGGAAATAAGGCACGAAGCCCTTCTGAATAATAATGCTCATCTCGTAGTCAAGCTGGCGCTTGATCGGCTCGGTGAGCTCTCCGAAGCGATAGCGGACACCATCGAGGCACTGAGCGTAAAGATATTCGTCGGGCGTGCTGAACTGTGGGGGGATATCGACTGATGGGAGGCGAGCCTTATAGGAAAGGGGATCGACCTCGCACTGCTCCGCGAGGCGTACGGTATTGAGTAACCCTTCTCGCAGTTCGGGGAACAGGTCGAGCATCTGCTGAGGGCTACGAAGGAAATATTCATCGCTATCAAACTGGAAGCGATTGGGGTCGCTCAACGCGCTTCCGGTCTGGACGCAGAGCAGGACCTCATGCGCGTGGGCGTCGTTATCGTGAACGTAATGCAGGTCATTCGTCACGATCATCGGAACCTCTAGCTCTTTGGACAGACCATAGAGGATATGGTTAAGCTTGTTCTGGGGGGAAGGGGTGCCATCCTTCTCCTTGCCGTGGTGTTCCTGAATCTCCAAATAATAGTTCTCGCGCCCCAGCAGGCCCTGATACCAGCGGATGGCGTTCTTTGCCTCTTCCTCTTTGCCTTCCAATAGCAGTTGTGGGATCTCGCCACCGAGGCAGGAGGAAGTAGCGATAATGCCCTCGGAGTATTGTGACAGGACATTCTTATCGATCCTGGCATGGTTCGCGTACATGCCATCCGTATTGGCGAGGGTCATCATTTTCATCAGGTTACGGTAACCTGTGTTGTTCTTCGCCATCAAGAGCAGGTGCGTATAGTCGCGCTGTCCGCGCTTCTTCATTTTGACGTTCATATCCTCGGTCAGATAGGCTTCAACTCCGAGGACAGGGCGCACATCGGCGGCCTTGCAGGCTTTGTAGAACTCAAGCGCGCCATACATCGCACCGTGGTCAGTGATTGCCAGGTGCTTCATGCCAAGTTCTTTGGCCTGTTTGATCAGAGTTTTGATGCGGCTGAAGCCATCGAGGAGAGAATATTCAGTATGTACATGCAGGTGTGCGAAGTCAGTAAAGTTTTGCATTAAATAATATCTTTCACCTAAGATGCTTGACCAATATACATTGATGAGTTGCTAGATTATGGTTTCTATCAACAATAATACTCTCAGAGACGCGAAGTCATGCCGGACTCTGGAAAGAAGAGGGACCTTTTGGTCTTAAGTATAGCAGATATGGGGTAGATCGGTCTGCTCTAATTTTGGAGGAGTGGGATGGAGAACCAGAAGGTTGATCCACCTCCTGGTATGCTTGTAATGCCTACCTGCCCCTGGTGAAGCTCTATAATACTGCGGGAGAGGTAGAGACTGAGACCGAGACTAAGATCAAGCTCATGTTGTACTCCTACGCCCTTGGTGCGGTAGAAGCGTTCCCAGATATGGACCTGGTCTTCGGGTGAGATGCCCGGCCCATGATCGTGAACCTGGGCATAGACGTTTTTGTCATCCTTACGAATTGTCACATCGATGGGATATTGGTCGCTTGAATAGGCCAGGGCATTATCAATGTAGATGTGAAGAACTTCCTCGATACGTTCGCTATCGATAAACACAGGGTAGCATGCTGCCTTATCGACGAAGGTGAGGCGGATATGATGATCTGGGAAGTGTGGTTGTATCGTCGCAACTGTTTCGCGAGCGATATTCGCCAGATTATACCTGCCCTTACGCAGAGTAAAATTATTGCTCTGAAGTAAAGCATCATCGATCATGTGCCCGATCAGGTGTTTCTGTTTATGGGCGCTCTCCCAGGCGCTATGGAGCAATAGCTGAAGGCTATCCATGCGCCTTTGGATATCGGGCTGGTCAGGATATTCTCTCCTACAGCGTTGTAGACGAAGCTGGGCTAGCTGAAGATTGCCAATCATGCTGGTAAGGGGCGTGTTCAGCTCATGGCTTATCTGGTTGATGAAGGTGTTCATGCGCTGGTTGCTTTCCTTGAGTGCCAGCTCGTTTGCATGTGATATAGTCCATGAGCGCATGACCAGGATGTGCTCAATAACGAGGACTATTAGAGTGGCGATAGCTTTAACGAGATTGATATCATGTTGATCATAGGCCTGATTTTTTTCGGTTCGGCCCACGATTAGCAGGCCAACAAGTTTATCCTGGGCGAAAAGAGGGGCGATGAGCATAGCCTGCTCGTTGAAATCCTCTTCATATTCAAGAGGGATATGGATTTGAGAGCGAGGTATAACAACCACTTTCTTAGCTTGCAGAGTCGCTATGATGTCCGGGTCGAGATACTCTGACATGGTATAGAGGCCTGCTGCCTTGCAGCGATGATGGAGTTGCTCATCCGTGAGACCTGTAGCAGATAGGATATAGACGTAATTATCGGGATAGGAGTGGGCATAAATAACAACCTGATCACAGTCCATCTCATTCTTGGCAAGCTCTACAAGTCGCTGCGCAATATCGGTTATCTCGGAGAGTAGGAACCATGGCTGCTCAGGAAATTTAAAAGACTGATATGTTGGTAAGTCAGAGAGTGTGGATACAAAGGTTTGTAAGGGGGTTGGATCTACTTTTTGTGCCTCTGTCTTAATGTGGGTGGAGACAACTGATTCACTATGTGATCCAGCTTTTAGCAGGGTATGTGTGCCTTGATGCTTCCCTTTTCTCATCGTGCCCCTCAGTATCGTTCAGCTTTGATAACAAGAGCCGATGAGTGTACACCTTTCAAACGACTCCTCTTCCTATTATTGGCTTGCAATCAAGCTGAACATTTTTGGATATTGTCAAACGAAAGGCCATTTATGATTATGTTGATAAATTAAGTCAATAAAGCCTTGACAAGGCGCGGATCCTCCATTTACAATGAAACTATGATCGCCGTGTGTGGTTAGGAAGCCTCGTTGCTTCTCTTAGTGAGGACAAATTGGTATGCCAATAAGAAATGAGAGTCAATCTACCGCTCGTACCCACCTATTTTATGCCCCGCTTCCCCTCATGTGTTGTTCCTCCATGCGCCGCCTCTGTTGTTGTCCTCGCTAAGTGCTTATGAGAAATCCAATGCCGCTGTCTCGTTCAGGTTTACTTAGGGGACAGAGGTCCAATCTCTTCTTTGATCTGACAATGATCCCATAAACTCTACTTATTATCACACCTGCAAGCATTAAATTGCTGTCATGCTGACAGCATGACGGGAAGACATGCGTGCCTTTTTGTAGAAATGGATAAGTTGATGAGTATTGTGAGCGAATCCCTTGCAGATGTGCGGTGCGAGCTTGTGCGCAAGGAGAGGCGCGATTTACTGGTTCTGAGCCACATGGCCCAGGCATTAGAGCGGATGCTTAAGCAGCCACAGGTTCTGGCTGAGGAGCGACCGTGGTTGCATATGTCGCTGGAAAAGAAACGGCGAACGCATCGCGTTGCCATCTATCAACCTGAAGCGCTACGGATAGGCGGTGCCTTCTCCTTTGTCGGGTTTGTGAGCCAGCGGAGCACTGTTCTTGAGCCGGAATTGATCAATGAGGTGGCGCGAGTGGATCAGGAGATGCTCGTACACATAGGAAGCGTCCCTGGGTTGATAAGCTATTCGTCGCTTGAGCTACGGCCTGGCCTCTGGTATAACTTGGTGCTCTTTCAGGGGGCGGCGCTAAAGTCACATCTAAGAGGTATGGTGACGCACAGATATGCCGCGTACGAACTGGCTCCATCCTATTACGATTGGATTCGTTTGCATCAGGGAACGCTATCTGGCGGCCTGACGCGCTTACGCTTGCATTCAACACGCTATTATATGTTCGCGAGTACACCATCTAGTGCGGAACTGACCTATACTGAGACCGAGTTGTGAGTGGGAGGAAAGAATAATATGGCTGAGAGTACATCTGGAGCGGTGTTACGGGCCGCCACATATCTATCTCCATTGTTATATGACACCTACGCGTCCATCGCGCGCTATCTCGAAAAGCATCTGGGCCTGACAACAACACTAGCGGTAGGTGAGACGCTTGACGAGGTCACGAATTATGATCTGGCCTTTCTCTGTGGCTTGCTCTATGTACGCCTGAAGGCCGAACCGTCTAGCGAAATAGAATTACTGGTCGCGCCCGTACTCACGAATGAGCGCTATAAACGTAAAGCGGTCTACTTCTCTGATGTTGTTGTGCGCGATGAGAGTCCTTATACCTCGCTAGAGGATCTTTATGGAACGGTGTGGGCGTATAACGAGACATCCTCTTATTCGGGCTATAGCTTTGTGCGTTATAACCTCTTCGAGCGTGGTATCTCGCCTGATTTCTTCCGCTGCGCGCTCGCTACCGGCTCGCACCTCCAATCCTTGAGTGCCGTAAGCGAGGGGCGAGCGGATGTGACGATGGTGGATTCGCATGTGCTTGATGTACTGCGTCTGCGACAGCCAGAATATGTGGCAAACTTGCGCGTCATTGATGCCTTTGGCCCGGCTAGCATTCCTCCTCTAATCATCTCTACGCGCCTGGCTCCAGAGCTTCGCCAGCGGGTGCGCGATACGCTGCTTACGATGCATCTCGATCCCTTAGCGGCTCAAGCCTTGCGCGCGGGCTGCATCGAACGCTTTGTAGCGGTTGATGATGGCTCATACGACGATATCCGGCGTACGTTCTCCCTGGCGCGAGTGTGAGTACAAAGAGAGAGGGGCTGACCCATCTGAGTCAGCCCCTCTCTCCTTATGTTTCTCTGTGCCTATGGTAAGGTGATGAAAGAGACGCCGGCACCTGGATAGAAATCCCAGTAAGAGAGGGTCGCGAAACCGCCGCCATTGTTATACCAGTTGTAGTTGCTAGTATGAACGCTTCCATCGGAGTTGATGGATTCAACGATAGCGACGTGGCCTACACCGCCCGCGCCCTGTACGCCTGGCTGCAAGACGATGATCGCGCCGACGCTAGGAGATGCGGAGACGTGATAGCCGTATTGCCGTGCGCCGCTGTCCCATTCCCAGGCATTACCATACCAGGGAACCCATACACCGAAGAGCTGGTGGAAGCGGTATGAGGCCCAGTAGGTACATTGTCCATACGCGCCATGATTAGAGGTGCCGCCTGCGAGAGCGCCGCCCGAGTTGTTTGTAGTATTGTTGTAAGTCAAATCGTCATTGCCATACATCGTGACCGCTGTCTGGGTTGCAGCCTGCTCTACGATGGAGGCATCGCTGGCGGCCTTGGAGTCATAGACATTCTGATTTTGCCCGTTGGCTGTAAGATTACCCATTCCTGCCTGTGCATCAAGTGGGCCGCCGAGTGTGTTTACCATGAGCAGGCTACCCACCATGATGAAGAGCATGAGCGTGGCTACGCCGATCTGGATGACGACACGTCTTCCCTGAGGAGGGCGGATACTGGTGGTACGCTTGCCGTTTTCTCCCGCGATGGTAACTGGCGGACGGAGCGCGGTCGTCTTGCTCTTCGCCAGGGCCAGTCCGTCTGTGCTAACATTGGTTGAAAGCTGGCCTGTCGAGACTGGACGCATTAAGGCATAATTGCCGTTGGATGATGAAATAGGTCCTGTCGAAGGGGCTTCGGGTATGGGGGTGTAGGGGGTTGCAGGAGCCCCGTAGGCCTGCTCACCCTGTGGGGCCTGATTGTCCGCAAATACGCTGGCACCACTATAAGGCCCCACGCTGCTACCGTGTTCTCGATCCATCAATGACATTCTTGCTTCCTTCAATTATTTCTTATGCGAGAGCCTGAGTGTGCTTGGAGGCTCGCATAAGACCTTGCAATTTCGCGGTGCTGGTCTATTTATAGGTGTGTGAATTCAGTAGTAAAAATAGTTATAAATGTGAATGCATTGCCTCTACTCTACCCAAGTGCCTACCTATCGGTCAAGTTTCATGTCGCTCTATAGGAGTATATGGCTGATCTGCTAATGAAATGCGCGTCTATCGATATGAGCTCTCTACTTGAAGCTCTTAAAATGTCCTCATTTGAGGGAAAACGACATATTATCAATGACATCGCGATGCAAGGCCTTTGCAAAGGACAGGGAAACCTAAAAACACGATAGAGGATCTGGAGTGTGAATATAGTGCTTGTATTGCCCGCACTCTTCCGGCATACCGCTGACGTTAGCGAGGAGAGGGCATTGGAAAAGGATGCCAAGCCTAGCACATGGAGATTTACCTTTCAGATTCCCTAATATTGCGTACTTGTGAACGAGAAAAAGGCCCGAAGATATGTGTCCATGACATATGTCTTCGAGCCTTTTAGATAAGCAAGTGAATGGTTGTGTCAATCGTCCTATTTTGCTGTTTGCCTGCCTATTTATGGGTTATGATACGCATATATACCCATTTATTGGTATCATTCGTCATAGATGTGTATTTGGAGCAGTGACTGTGGAACAGCAACAACGTATAGGACAGCAACTTGGCAATTACCGCCTGGGTCGTATGTTGGGGAGAGGTGGCTTCGCTGAGGTGTATCTGGCGGACCATGTGCATTTGAATACTCAGGTCGCGGTCAAAATTCTCTCTACTCGTTTAACAGAGGATGACGTGCAGGAGTTCAGGCGCGAAGCACAACTGCTGGCGAGTCTGGTGCATCCGCGTATCGTGCGCGTGTTGGATTTCGGTGTGGAAGATGGGTCCCCCTATCTGGTTATGGATTATGCCCCCAACGGAACCCTGCGGCGTGCTCATCCCAAGGGTTCGCGCCTGCCTATCGAGAGTGTCGTTACTTTGACGCGGCAGGTGGCCGAAGCCTTGCAGTACGCGCATGATAAGCGCCTGATCCATCGCGATGTAAAGCCAGAGAACATTCTCCTGGGACGCGATAATGAGATTCTGCTCAGTGACTTTGGCATCGCGCTGGCGTTTCAGAGTTCGCATCTTCAAAGCACACAAAACATTGCCGGAACAATTGCCTATATGGCTCCCGAGCAGATCCAGGCTCATCCGGTTCCTGCCAGCGATCAGTACGCGCTTGGTACGGTCGTATATGAGTGGCTCTGTGGGCAGCGCCCCTTTAATGGAACGTATACCGAGGTCGCGATTAAACAGAGCACAGTGTTTCCTCCAGCGCCCAGTTCGCTACGTAGCGACCTTGGACCCGCGTTCGAGCAGGTTGTACTTCGTGCTTTACATAAGGACCCTCAACAGCGCTTCCCACGCATTCTCGATTTTGCTCTGGCGCTGGAGCAGGCCGCACAGCAGGCCGATTCGCAACTCTTTATCCCGACCGAGCGTAGGGTTAATCCTCCTTCATTGCCCGGTAACTATGCCCCGACCCCATCTTCTACGAGCCTCTCCAGTCTCTCGACGCCTGGTCAGTACACGCCCTCAACAAACCCACCCGCCTATGTCAGCGGTCAAGCGCCATCACCCTATATACCATATGGTATGCCCACGCCCGGCACGTATGTCGCGCCGCCAGCGCCAAAACGGCGTGGGAGGCGCTCGTTGCTGATTGGGTGCGCGGTAGGGTTGGTCGCGGTCTGCGCTCCCACTAGCTGGTTCGCGGTAACCCAGGGTCCCAAACTGGCGCGCAATGTGCTGAACTCAGCAGGTGGCGTCACGGGTCTGGCGCTGCCTCTCCTTTCCTACAAAGGGCATAAAGATTACGCTTATGTCGTCGGATGGTCGCCGGACGGCAAGTATATCGCGTCCAGTTCAAACGAGGGTACGTTGCTGCTATGGAGTGCCGATAAGGGCGAGACGCGCCTCTCGGTGCGCAGCCTGGTGCAGCCGCCGGAGTCGGACGATTACGCCTGGTCCTTGGCATGGACCGCACACCCCACACAGCGCCTGGCTGCTGGCTTTGTTGATGGCACTATCCAGATTCTTGATCCGAATGCTGGCAAGCGCCTTCTGGCTCTGGATCGGCAGGAGGGTGGGGTGATCCCTGTTCTCTCCTGGTCACCAGATGGGCGTTATCTTGCCATTGTGGGGAGTGATGATCGAGCGCGTGTCTACTCCTATGAGCCCTGGAAGGTTGTACGCACCTATGGGGAGCATACCGATGATGTAAGTTCTATCGCCTGGTCACCAGACGGCAAATGGCTAGTTACTGGCTCAAAGGACACGACCGCGCGCATCTGGGAGCCACTCACTGGGCATACGAAAATGGTCTACAAGGGGCACGCGAGCGAAGTCTCCTCTCTCTCCTGGTCTCCCGATAGTAAGCAAATCGTTTCGGTTGAGCGCAATCAAAGCGCCAAAATCTGGGAAGCCGCGACCGGGACCACACGTTATACCTATCAAGCTCCAGGGGGCGCTCCCATCGGTGATGCCTATTGGTCCAATCACGGCAAATATGTCTCTATCTATGGCGGAGATGCGCAACTCAGCTTGTATGACACACACAGCGGCAAGATAGAGAAGAACATCCCTACGGGCGTCTCCTTCAACCATTCCTGGTCGCCCGACGATACGCGCATTGTCTCCGCCAGTGGCGAGAAGACGGTTGACATCTGGGAGGTAAACTAGGGTTGCTGTACCGCTTTTGAACTCGCGCAAAAGAATAGGTAGATAAGCAGCGAAGAAAAATAAAGAGAGGATACGATATGGCAAGCATAACCATCGTTGACGAATCGACTATGGGCCAGAAGCGTGCCTGGAGTCTTGATATATTAGAAGAGGCACTCAGCCTGCGCGAGCTTATTCGCAGGCGTATTTACCAGGAAGTCACAGAGTTTAACGCTCGGCAAGTGCTCGACTTCAATGGTCTGGTCCAGCCAAGCGATGCCGAGCGCTCACTCAATGGTTATCGTCTCAAGAAAGCGCAGAAGCTAAACTGGGAGACACAATATAAGCGTGCTTTAGAAGCCTTTAAGGGGCATGGCATTATTGTGCTGGTGGATGATAAGCAGGTCGATGACCTTGATGCGATAATCACACTTCACGCGGGTTCCGAAATTACGTTCTTCAAGCTTGTGCCACTGGTGGGAGGATAAAGCATGCCGACAGAAGCACAAACACTCCTCAAGGCGTTTTCGGCTGAGATCGAAGGAGCAAAGAACCCCTGGAACATAAAGGTTTCTGACTATGATGCTGGGAAGGCCATTCTCTCAGCGGACCCTCAGACCCAGATTGCGGTCATCAGAGAAGCTCTCCTTCCTACAAAGCCAGCCAAAAACTGGTATATTAGCCATGGTATTGGTACTATGATGAGCCAGCTTTGCAGACGTAAGCTTCCTTATACATTGGAAGACCTGCAAGCTATTTTGAAGGCGCTGATTGGTGTTGGGAACCATCATGTTTATCCCTTTCAGGCTCTGTTACGAAGCATGTCTTATCCTCTTGCCGATCTCACAATCCTCGCTACCTGTCGCCCTCTACTAGAGAAATTGCGCAAAACTATGGTGGATTGGTATCAAAATGTTGAAATACGCAAGATCATACGCCTCGTCGATGAAATCCTCGAAGGACAGAGTGGACAAACTGTGCGAATCAACCGCGATCACTGGGGCGTGCTAGCCCTGACCTCGCTGGAAGAGATGGAGCCAGAAACGCGTGAGTGCTGGCAGAATCTGGCGCGTCACTGTGCATCAGCCAGTGGGAGTACTCCCAGTGCTAAATGGCTCACGCAGGCACGCGCACTTGTTGCTGAGGTGGGGCAGGAGTCATTTGAACGACAGGCTCGCGAGTGGATCTCTTTCTTCGCTCGCAAGCATGGAGTGCGCCCCGATGAGCAAAATGCGGAACTATTGCGCGGCCTGATCTGGTCTTGCATGGAGAGCAAGAGTGCTCCCCTGGCCGCCGTACTTGGGGATGCGGCTATTGAAGGCTATCGTAAGCTTCCCGGCCTGGGACCACGCGCTCCAAAGCTGGGAGGGGCATGTGTCTACGCTCTCAAGCATATGCCCGGCCTGCAAGGGGCCGCGCAAATTGAGCGTGTCCGCCTCAACGTTAAACAAGCCTCCTTCCTCAAAGGTATTGAGGAGGCCCTGAAAGAGGCTGCGCGCAAGGCTGGCATGAGTCGTGAAGATCTGGAAGAACTGACCGTCCCTACCTTCGATCTGAACGATGGAAAACGGAGCCTCCCGGTTGGGGAAACCAGAGTTGAGTTAGAGGTCGTGGGCATGGACGTGCGTACCCAATGGTATGACGCTGCGGGGAAGGCGCGCAAGGCCGCATCAGCCGAGGTAAAACGCGAGCACAAGCAGGAACTCAAAGACCTCAAGCGCTTGAGTACCGATCTGGAGCGCATGCTTGTCGCGCATCGCGAGCGCATCGAGCGCTTACCCCTGACCGAACGCACATGGTCGCTTGCTCACTGGCGGGAACGCTACCTTGAGCATCCATTGGTGAGCCTCATCGCGCGGCGCTTGATCTGGCGCTTCAAGGATGGCGAGCGCGTCATTGACGGTATCTGGCTCGATGGGCGACTGGTGGATGTACATGATCAGCCCTTGAGTAACTTTTCGGATACCACGATAGTCTCCTCCTGGCACCCCGTTTTCTGCTCACCAGATGAGGTGCGTTCCTGGCGCGACTGGCTCGACCGCCATCAGATTACCCAGCCCTTCAAGCAGGCGCATCGCGAGGTCTATCTCCTGACCGACGCCGAGCGTAACACGCATGTCTACTCCAACCGCTTCGCCGCGCATATCTTGCGCCAGCATCAGTTCCATGCTCTGGCTCAGGGGCGAGGCTGGCGTAACCAGTTGCGCCTCATGGTAGATGATTCGTATAATCCCGCCACGCTCGAACTGCCACACTGGAATCTGCGCGCCGAGTTCTGGATCGAGGGCGCGGGTGACAATTATGGCGCAGATACGAATGAAACGGGCACCTACCTCTACCTCGCCACCGATCAGGTCCGCTTCTATCGTTATGGCTCGACTGAGAACTACGCGCATGCTGGAGGTGGCGGTTATGGCAATTATATGGAAACTGTCGATCCTCTTCCGCTGGAAGATATTCCGCCCCTGGTACTCTCGGAGGTCTTACGTGATGTAGATCTCTTCGTGGGCGTCGCCAGCGTGGGCAATGATCCCACCTGGCAGGATGGTGGACCCCAGGGCGCATTCCGCGACTACTGGCACTCTTACAGCTTCGGCGAACTCTCGGCTACTGCCCAGACGCGTAAGCAGTTACTAGAGCGCCTGCTACCCCGCCTCGCTATTAGTGAGCGCTGCGAACTCGATGGTCGCTTCCTCAAAGTGCGAGGCGAACTGCGTATCTACAAAATTCATCTGGGATCTGGCAACATCCTCATGGAGCCAAACGACCAGTATCTCTGCATTGTGCCTAGTAGGGGAAGTGGTACTCCGACAGGCGAGCGCGTCTTTCTCCCCTTTGAGGGTGATACGGTCTTCTCCATCATCCTCTCCAAAGCCTTCTTGCTTGCTAACGACCGCAAGATCACCGACCCCACCATCACGCGCCAGATAGGCGTTGCGGTAGTATAAAACAAGGGGGAGCCATTCGCACTGGCTCCCCCTTTGCCAATTGCCTATTCTAAAGCCTCATACCACCTGACACTTCTATTCTCTGCCCGTTTATCCAACCGGTTTCCTCGGCGAGGAGTGCCGCAACAGCCCCGCCAATATCTTCTGGTTGACCAGCGCGACCAAGTGCGATCTGTGAGGCCACAAATTGGTTGACGTCTTTGTTATCGCGAACAGCACCCCCTCCAAAGTCTGTTGCAATGGCACCAGGAGCCACAACATTGACCACGATGCCTCGCTGACCAAGCTCAACTGCCATGTAGCGAGTCAGCACCTCTATCGCCCCCTTGACTGCACCATAAGCACTATTGCCGGGGAAGGAAAAGCGCGCGAGTCCTGATGAGATATTGATAATTCGTCCACCATTCACCATCAAGGGGAGGAGTGTTTGAGAGAGGAAGAAGGTACCCTTGAGATGCACATTGACCAACTGGTCAAATTGCTCTTCGGTCGTCTCGGTGAATGGTACATTAATGCCAAAGCCAGCATTATTGATGAGGAAGTCAAAATCCTCCCTCTCCCAAACCTGTCTGAGCGTCTCCTTGATAGCTTCTCTAAAGGCGGCAAAGGACTTCGTATTAGATACATCGAGATGCAGCGCGACTGCTTTTCGACCCTGCTTCTCAATCGAAGCGACCACTGCTTCTGCTTCTTCTTTTTTGCTGTTGTATGTCAGAATAACATCGTTCCCCTTGGCGGCGATATTCATCGCCATATCTTTTCCAAGTCCTCGGCTTCCGCCAGTAATAATTGCTATTTTCATGAACATCCCTTTCGAGAATATGTCTTATTTTTCTTTAATAATCTGTTTTGCCAGCCCGGTGGCGATTTTCCCTATCTCTTGGGCCCTGGCATCGTCGCCACGCTGGACCGCTTTCCAGAATGCGACCTTGTGTTCCAGATAGCGAAGATGCTCTTGCTTCTGGGCCATCTCCTGCTCTAGTGCTTTTTTCTGTGCCTCGAAGAGCGCAAGTTGTTGATCGGCAGCCGCTTTTCCATCTTTAAGAAGAGCAAAGTACTTCCGCATATCATCAATTGACATACCTGTTGCTCGTAAGCAAGCTAGAGCCTCAATATTCTGGACATCTTCAGCGGTATATCTCCGATGGTTACTGCTGCTGTCTCGGTTCACTCTGTCGAGCAAGCCAATCCGTTCATAGTAACGGAGGGTATGTTCGCTCAGACCGCTTCTTTGAACTACTTCCTGCAGGGTAAAGTAGAGAGGCATGTTTTCTATATCACGTGACATGGAGATAGTATGCAATACCTAGAGTGCTCTAGGTCAAGTGTTTGTTTGGTCAATTTTGAAAAGTGGTCAGAACTTCTTTCGCGAGCAAGAAACTTGCTTGTCCACAAAGAAGTTCTGACCGAAGTTGGGGAAATGCAAAACATTCTAAAACAAAGACAAAAGGATGTACATTTATAAGTGTCGAATGCGGTGTTAGATGCGCTTATTCCTCTTCCGTTATTTCTGGTCCAGTAAATGCGGCTTGCAGGAAGCCGCGATCCTCCTGGCTTAGGGGGAGGGTCGCGAGTTGGTCCGGGTCGTAGAAGGCGGCACCAAGCTCATAACCGTCCTTCTCGCGCGCTTCGGGATGGTAGTTGCCCGCGTTAGCGCAGTAGACGAGTTGCAGATGATTGGGGAAGGGATAGGGTGGATGGGGGACCGAATGCTGCATATGGCGAATGCCCAGGAAGCGCAACGGCGGCTGGATGCTCCAGCCACTCTCCTCTAGCACTTCGCGCCTGAGTGTCTCCTCGAAGGTCTCTCCATTTTCACGATGCCCGCCTGGAAGAAGATGAACTCCATTGGGATCGCGTATGACCAGCACTTCATTTCCGCGCCTGACCACGCAACGCACAGAGATTGTGTATTCAAGGGCGCGCGGTGGGAGCTTCGGGTTTACATAACTATCAATCCGAATTGGTGTGCTCCATACGACATCCACGCCACTGATATGGCGGCTCTGCTTAAGGTATTCAAGCAGCTCGGCATAAAACTCATTTGCATCGGTCGTGCTAGCAGGGATGTTCATATGGTCTATCCTTTCATTTCAAAGCACAGGGCTATCTCGCGGCTTTTGCGCATGGGGGTGTCTCTCTTGAAGATTGTATCAGACTGTGAGTTGTTGATGCTATTCATGCGCGTGCTTCGCATCATATCACAAGTGGCGAATATGTGAATTGGCATCCTGGTTATACCGGAATTAGGAGGAATAGCTAAACTATTTCATGAGGAGGCACGATGTGCGCATACTGATCGCCGAAGATGATCCCTTTGTGGGCGAGAGCATGAAGAAGGGTTTGGAGCGGCAACACTATGTGATTGATTGGGTTGAGAATGGCAGGCGTGCGCTCTCGCTTGGTAGTATCGAGCCCTATGATCTGGTTATTCTGGATGTGTTACTGCCTGAAATGGATGGCTTTGAGATTTGCCGCTCGCTACGTGAGCGAGGTCAGACCATGCCCATCCTCTTCTTGACTGCCCTGGATGGGGTCGATTACCGGGTAAATGGGCTGGATATGGGCGCTGACGACTACCTGACCAAGCCTTTTGCTTTTCGCGAATTGGAGGCACGGGTGCGCGCTCTGTTGCGCAGAGACGGACCAAGCAAGACGACACAACTCACGTTTGGGGACATAACCCTGGATACAGTTGGGCATCAGGTCTGGCGTGGCGGTCGCGAGGTCAATCTGACCCCAAAAGAATATCTGCTGCTGGAGTTTCTTATGCGCAATCCCCGGCAGGTCTTGAGCCGGACCATGATCGCGGAACACATCTGGGAGAGCGATGCCGAGAATCTCTCGAACGTGATTGATGTGTACGTGCGCTATGTGAGGCGCAAGCTATGCGAGCAAGGAGAACCTGATGTTATTCACACCATCCGAGGCTTCGGCTACCAGCTCAAAGAACCCTGAGAGTGAGCGTCCAAGAGGGATATGGCCGCTTGGTATACGCGCGCAGGTATCACTCTGGACCAGTTTGGTATTTGTATTTCTACTAGTGCTCTTCGGGACAGTTTTCTACATGCAGTTGCGCGCTACCCTGGACCAGAATATTGATAACACTCTGTATGTGCGCGCCCAGCATATCTCTAATGGTATGACCTACAAGAATCAAATGGCGCAAATGCCCCAGGCGCATGCCAGCGTGCCTGCCAATGTCACCCCGCCAGCCGTAACCCCACAAAGTAATCCCTACCAGCAATGGCGGGCTCGCCGCAACAACTCCGAGTTTAAGACCGCCGAGCGCGATATTATGCAGCATCATCCCGACCTCGCTGTCGATCTGGATGGACCCGTGCGCATCTTCGGCTCCAATGGACGTGAGATCTATAGCACGCCAACCTTCCAGGTCTTAAACCTGCCTGCCACCATTGAGCAGAGCACGCGCGAAGGGAAACCCTGGATCGGCACCGTCAGCGCGCACGATGGGCGAGAGGTCCGTCTCTATAGCCTGCCTCTGAAGCAGAACGGCAAGGTCTATAGCGTCATCCAGGTTGGTACCTCTCTCTCGACGCTGGAAGAGACGCTAAATAACGTCGTTTACGAACTGATGCTGGTTGGCCCTGCTGTCCTGCTGCTTGGTGCCTTTGGTAGCTACCTGCTGGCCTGTAAAGCTTTCAAGCCTATCGAGCGCCTGACCAGTGCCGCGCGCACCATTACTATAGGCGATCTCTCGCAGCGTGTCCCCGTACCACGTGCGCGTGATGAAGTGCGCCGTCTCGCCCTTACCTTTAACGAAATGATTGCCTCACTCGAAGCTATCTTCGCGCGGCAGCGACGCTTTACCTCTGATGCCGCCCATGAGCTTCGTACTCCTGTCGCTGCTATTCGTAGTATGGCCGAAGTCGCGCTTAGTGAGCGCGGCGAACTTGCGGGTCAAGATATGATGCGAACTTTACGCAATATTACCAGCGAGTCCGAGCGCCTGGGTGCGTTGATTAGTGACCTGCTAGCCCTGGCGCGTGCTGACGAGGGGCAGGGGCATTTTGAACGCGAGCCTGTGCGCCTGGACATGCTAGCTCAAGGGGTAGCAGCGACTATGGAGCCGCTGGCACAGGAGCGAGATGTGCAATTGCAGGTAGATGCGAGCGAGGTTGTGACAACCAATGGTGATGAAGCTCGCTTGATCCAGGTTGTGCTCAATCTTGTTGAGAATGCCCTCATCTACAACCAGCGTGGTGGAAGTGTCATGATAGAGGTGCGAAGCGAGGATGAGCGAGCCATCTTGCGTGTCCGAGATACAGGTATTGGAATCGCCCCCGAACATCTGGCGCACATCTTCGAGCGTTTCTACCGTACGGACAAGGCTCGCTCACGGGCCGCAGGCGGCAATGGTCTGGGTCTCTCCATTGTCGATTGGATTGTCAAAATGCATCAAGGGAAACTCGACGTCCAGAGCGAGCCTGAACAGGGCTCCACCTTCAGCGTCAGCTTTCCCCTCGCGCCAGCTACCAGCCAGGAAACGCGTATAAGTACCAGCATTGGAGCGAGCGTGGGCTAAAGCGTAGTGGTGGACTGACTCCAATGCATCCTTCCTAACAATACAATCTCTCTACTAGATAGCTTAAGTGGCAACCTCTTCACTTGATTCTCATAAAAGGTTTCTATACTGCCAAATGTGAGAGGGATGAAGGTAGATAAAAGGTCTAGAGATATTGACTGAAGAGAGGGATAACGCCATGCAACACTTTCAAACTCGCAATAATGCCATCATGAATGGATATAATAATACCTTGCTCTATGCTTTGAGGCGCTACCGCGCATATGAGACACGCAACGAGGAGAGCCACCGCTCCTGGCATAGGGATGGAGAGCTTATCGTGCTTGACCTGCCAATGGAAGAAGATGACTATGCCTCATATGGCTCTGGTGGCCCTGCCCAGGCGTATATATAGGCGTAGCCGATAGAAGACACGCCTCGGGCGCATTCCCACTCAAGAGAGCCAGCAAGCGAGACATCGGTGAGCACCACCGATGTCTCGCCACGTAGGCGTTCTATTAGCCCCAGCGCTGGCGTAAGCGCGGGAGAATCTCTTTCGCGTAGAGTTTGAGGAAGCGCGACTGGTCATCACCGGGAGCGTGGAAGATCAGATGCGTGAAGCCCAGGCCAATATAGTGTCCAACCTGCTCCACGTGCTCATCAGGATCGTTTGAAACGAGCCAGCGGCGATGGGCCTGATCCTCAACTGTTTTGGCCTTCTCCTCCATCTCGCGTGGATCGTGAATGCTTACCTTGTCCTCGGCAGGGAGTGCCAGCGCGGCCCAGATGCGGGTATCCTTCAGAGCTCGTTCCTTGTCCGTGTCGAACGAGACCTTCACTTCAATTGTGCGCTCTACGGTATTAGGATCTTTACCCGCCGCCTTTGCGCCCTCTTCCATTGCGGGTAGCAATTTATCGCGATATAGCTCATCGCCCTTACCGGAGGTGCAGATAAAGCCATCTCCCTCGCGACCCGCGAATTTAGCCGCCACAGGACCACCCGCGCTAATGTAAATAGGCACGGGATGCTCAGGCTTATCGTAGATGGTGGCGTTGCGCGTGTGATAATACTCGCCATTGAAAGTGACCATATCTTCGCGCCAGAGCTGCTTAATCAGGCGCACGGCTTCGCGTAGGCGTGCCAGGCGTTCTTTAGTCTCGGGCCACTCCATACCCGTTACCGCGACCTCGTTGAGCGATTCACCAGAGCCTACACCCAGGATGAAGCGTCCGGGATAGAGTTGTCCAAGCGTACCGAAGGACTGTGCTACCACGGCAGGCTGATAGCGAAAGGTAGGGGTAAGGACGCTGGTACCCAGTACGACGCGTTTGGTGCGCTCAGCCGCCGAGCCCAACCATGAAAGTGCGAACGGAGCGTGCCCATTTGTGTGTCGCCAGGGCTGGAAATGATCGCTAATCCAGACGCTATCAAATCCCAGGTCTTCAGCTTCGACTGTAAAGTCGAGCAGTTGGCGAGGTCCAAACTGTTCCGCTGATGCTTTATAGCCAAACTTTAAGGGTGTATTCGCCATATGAAAGAACTCCTTCTATCAAACAGATGCCTCATCCTTGAACTCCCTATGTTATATGAAGAGCTGCCGGGCAGGTATGAGGCCCTCTTCTGTCAGCATAACACTCACAGAATACCAGGCTCGCTAGGACAGGCTATACATTTGCCTGAGCGCAGCCGCCTGAGAGGCTTAAACGCCGCACAGCACACATTCGGCCTGAAGTCGAAGCATGTGGCGGCGAAGCTAGCCGCCGCTCAGGCGGCGTTGGCAAATGCTTTTTATACCAGGCTATCGGGCGAGCATCTGAAATTACCCATGCTCACCAGTATTTACCGCCTTTAATGAGAACATCACCAGTGCGGCGTTTTATGCCCAATGCTGAGCCTTCCTGGCTGATTTGACTCCAAACTCAGGGTGATGGATAACAACAATTGCCTTTTAAACTACAAGAAGGGTGAAGGGTATAATTTGGGACAGCTTTACTGTCACAGATGCAGGGCGTTCCATATGAGTGTACCCGCGATGTACCACATCACACAACCCACGAAGCAATCCAGAATCTTCCAGGACCAGGGGGAACGAAAGAGAGGAGCGAGCCACCGCGCTCCATACGCCAGAGCAAAGAACCAGGCAAACGAGGCGAGTATCGTTCCGAGTCCGAAGAGAAGCCGCTCACCGGAAGGATAGTGTGCACCAATACTTCCGATGAGTACCACCGTATCGAGAATGGCGTGTGGATTGAGTAAACTAAAGGCGAGGACAGACAGGATTACCTCACGTAATTGCCCTGTCTCTTCGGAAGTGGCATGAGCGTCAAGTTTTTCGGTTTGTAGGGCTGATTTGAAAGAGCGAAACCCATAGACTAGCAGAAACGCGGCGCCTCCCCAGGAAGCTACGATACTAAGTATAGGAAGCGCACTAATGATCGTGCCCAGACCTCCCACTCCCAATGAAATCAGTATGGTATCGCCGAGTGAACTTAGAAGGGCGATAACAAAAACATGCTGCCTCTTTAGTCCCATACGCAACACAAAGGCGTTTTGAGCGCCGATAGCGATAATAAGGCTTGCACCAAGCCCAAATCCTTGTATGAGGGGTGAGAAATCTTGTGACATTTGATGTTTACTCCATCTCCTACTACACTACCTGATATATAAGAGAATATAAAGCGTATAAGCCCGCGCTTCCTGGAATCTTCTCCCAGGAAGCGCGGGCTTATACGCTTTAGCGAAATTGACTTTAGTATGGACCGAGCTGCGAGGAGTAGGTGGACATATAACTGCCATAGGCTGATGCGGTCTGGCTGGCATTGTCCTGAACCATACCTGTATAGCAGGAGGTCTGACCTGGCGCGACGTATTTGTTCCCACCTGTATCACAGGTGTAGGCCTTGCCATCGTTGATGCGTACAATCTTCGCGTTGCCGTATTTCCCGGAGGGCATGGCCTTATCGAAGACGATCTTGGCCCAGGCGGCATGGCAGGTCACACTAAAGCGGAAATAGATTGTCGCGCCTACCCCGCTGATTGTGACATGCTTGGAATGCGAGTTTGAAAGTGACTGCTCGCAGGTTTTCCCACTGACAACATAGGTCGTGGGATTCTTGCCGTCAACCGCCGCGACAATAGGTTTCGGGGTCGGCGTAGGCGCTGGCTTGGACGTTGGTTTAGCCGTAGGAACTGGTGTCGGAGTTGCCTTGGGTGGTGTTGTCGGGGTCGATCCCTTGGTACCCGGCTGAGTAGGAGTAGCGCCGGTGGATGTACCATTTGTGCTGGTGGATGTACCATTCGTATTGTTGGTATTCTGATGGTCATTCACCCCAGGCGTGGCTGTCTTACCAGGCGCGTTTGATGAGTCATTATTGGATTGATTCCCTGCGAAGTTGCGGGCGTTCGTGGCGTTGTTGCCCTCTGCAAGGCTCTTCTGTATCTCTTCGGGCAGAGAGGTAATACTGAGAGCATTATTGCGCAGAGGTGGCATAAACGCGCTCGCGCCAATGACCAGTAAGACCAGCGCCACAGCTACTAGAGCGACAAAGCGACCACGGCTATTGCCTTTACTGGTCTGCTTTGCGCTCGTATTAGCTGGTAGCGTTGCGAGTGCGTATTGATCATTGTCGATATGAACCGCAGGTGTATTGGATACCTCATCCAGTTCGTTTTGGGTTTCGTCGAGCGTATTGGCGGAGGATGCGTACTCGCTCGCGAAGCTCTCTACTGTCTGGATTGTTTCGGCGGTGGGAGCTTGTGGCTCATTCTCTTCATCGAAATCGAGTCCGAGATCGGCGGGATTGAGCACTTTGGTCGTAAGTGTTCGTGTTAGGGGAAGGACCACAAGTCCGCGTTCAGGATCGCTGGCGGTTTCGAGCGCTTTGGCGAACTCTTGCACACTCGCGAAGCGCTGCTCTGGATCATGAGCGAGCGCCCGTTGTAGTACCTGTTCGACCTCGGTAGGGATGTGGGGAGCAAATGTGCGCAAGCTTGGTGGCGCAATCTCTTCCCGTGTATCCTCACCCTCCGTCTCCACCTGAGACGGCAAGCGACCGCTAAGCCACTGGTAAACAACGGCACCAAGCGCGTATTGATCACTGGCGGGACTTACTTCTCCGAGTTGTAGCTCAGGTGCGGCATAAGGCCCGATGTCTTGCGTTGTGTCGTCTTGTGTGTCTGACTCGCTAGCGGCGTGCGACAGGGTGGAGAGTGTGAAGTCACTTAGCAGTATCTTGTCTTCGGCATCGACCAGCATGTTCTCTGGCTTCACGTTGCCGTGTATGATGCCTTGCTCATGGGCATATTGCAATGCCTCCGCGATGGGTGCAATCTGAGCCAGAACATCCGCAAGGGGCATTTGCAAGCCTTTTGTATGCCGACCACGCAATGAGCCATTGCTTGCATACTCCATTATTACAAATGGAAGATGGTTGCTACCCACTCCACCATCGAGTAATTGCATAATCGATGGATTTTCCAGTTGTTGTGCATGCACCTCATCGATGAATGCCTTCTGGTCTTCCTCCCGCGTAAGGTAGACATTAAATACCTTTAGCGCGGCCTGGGTGTGCTCAAGTGTGTGTTCACCCAGGTAGACATCACCAGATTGTCCCCCGCCAAGCCAGCGGACAAGGCGATATGCACCCAATTGTTGACCCGAAAGGTCTATGTATTTCGTCATCCCTGAATATACTCCGCCATCTTGACACATAATGAAATATAGTTGTTGAAGCTCCCCAGGAGCATAAGCTGTCTCTATTGTAAATGTAGCAATCTTTAAACGTCAAGTAGATAGGATTTCCTGGATGTATGTAGTAAAAATTTATACAAAAACAAACAGCACTGTTATGGCGAGTATTGCACATTCAGGTTGTCACATAGGCAAAAAGAGAGGCAGCGGACCAATTCGCTGCCTCTCATAGTTGGTAATCTATCGTGTTATGAGTGCCATTCGCTCGCTAGCATACCGTAGACGACCATGTCATGGGCTTTTCCGTTGAGCCACTCCACCTGGCGCATGATGCCTTCCTGGGTGAACCCCAATCGTTCGGCAACCGCTCTGCTCGGCCTATTGCCTGTCGCGGCATGGATCTCTACTTTGTTGAATCTGTATTCCTCAAAAGCATAGGTGATAAGCGTACTGGTGGCGCGTGTGATGATACCTCGCCCCTGTAAGTCTTTATCAAGCCAGTAGCCGATCTCCGCCATGCGCTTATCCCAATTCATTCTCGGAAAACCAATCGCTCCCGCCAGTTGGCCGCGATACCACAGGTTGGTTGGCAGGCCCATATTATCTATGAAGCGTTGCATGCTCCCTCGCAAATACGCCTGGATGCCTTCATACGTTTGCTCGTAGGCTGCCCAGGGCATCCAGGGGCGTAGATGCTCAATATTGCGTTCGATCAGGTTGAGATACTCTTCTGCGTAGCGCATTTCGCTCAGGCGTAACTCGATCTCGTCGTCTACTCTGATACATAGTGATATGTTACTCATTCAATCTCCTCCAGGCTGTACTGTACAGGTTAGCATCATCCTTGTCAAATGCTGAGTATTCTGGTATACTGGCGCAGTAGATAGATTTTTGTATCGAAAGGAGGTGCGCTCTATGAACATTTCTCTTATAGTTTCAATGGGGCATGGCACCTCGAATAGAGGAGACTCTTTCCGCTAAGTCGCGGGTAACGCATTCCTATCTTTCCCCTCCTCCAGGTGCTTCGCCTCGCTGCCCTACTCCCATAGTCAATTTTCGCGGACGATTGTGTCCCACCTCTAAATTTTTTCCACAACAATGGAAGCGAGAAATAACATTATGGCACATGGTCATTTCCAGTCCTTTTTGCTCAACCTCTTACGCGAGGCCCAGATCAATCAGAATGCCTTCTTTCTGGCGCTCCCTCCCGGTGAGTTGGATATCATTGGCGAACCTAATTTTTGGTCCGCTAAGGATCATGTTGCTCACCTGACTTTCTGGCGTCAGCAGCTTGTTCTCAGACTGCAAGCACATCTGCGTCAGGAGCCACAACCGCAGAGTCAGGACTTTGAGAAGGTTAATCCTATTGTCTTTGAGGAGAATCGTTATCGGAACTGGCCCGATATCCTCTCCGAGTCCGATCAGGTCTATGCCAACCTTATCACGCTTATTGAGCAACTGGAAGAAGAGGACCTGACTGTGGTTGATCGCCTGCCCTGGATGCTTAAGGGCCTGGCGCTCTACATATCCGTGATGGGAAATTGCTACGAGCATACTATGATTCACCTGGGCTACTATCTTAGCGAACGACATCAGGGTGAGCGCGCTGTGGTTGTCTATGAGCAATGGGCTGACCAGATCATCAAGGCTGATGTCCCCGATCCCTTGAAGGGGAATATCCTCTATAATCTGGCTTGCTTCTATGCCACACATGATCAGCTAGAGAAGGCTCCGCCTGCGCTGGAAGAGTCATTTATCCTGACGCCTGAATTGCGCGAATTCGCGACCACTGATCCCGATCTGGTCGCGCTCTATCCTACCCAATCCTAATCGCTATTAGGATGCAAACATGAAATATCCCAAGGTTTGAAGGGATATGATTGCAGAAAAAGCCTCCTGAGAGAAACGGAAAGCAAAAGCACCTGTTTCTCTCAGGAGGCGTAAATTTCTGCAAAAACATTAAATGTGAAAATATGATGATATATGATATTTTATACATATAATTTCTTGCGTGATTTAAAATAAATAATTGATAGACTTATGCTATTGTGAAAATAGGCATTGGTCTGTATGAACATCTATATTTGAGGGTTGACGCAAAACATTTTGCGAATGGTATTCGTATGGACCAGGATATCTTCACAGGCGAGTCTTCTTACATCAGGTTGAAATAGAGAATGAAGGAAAATATTAAATAATGAAAGAATTGGAAAATATCACAGGAATTGCAGAACTCGATGATGCCGAGTTAGAACTAGTCAGCGGTCGCGGTGGCGAAGAAGGCGGCTTCGGTGGTTCTGGCGGCAAAGGCGGTTATGGCAAGGTCCAGGGGTACAGAAACGACAACGAGATTATCAACAATTTCTCGTTCCGTCATGATACCGCCATCAATGGCTTGATTAAAATTGGAGGCGACTCCGAAAATGGTGCGTTGAACAACTTCACCTGTAATAGCTTCAATAACACCGCCATTGGCCATTAATTGCAAGAAATTGATTTTACCAGCTTTGAGGCGAGGTGTGTTGTCTCAAATTTAGATTGAGATATGAATCATCCCGAATGGAACAAAGGTGGGATGGTGAGGGGGACGTTTAGCCAGAGAAAGCTGTGCGCTTCCCTCAAGCGGTAGAGCGGCACCTGTTCGCGCAGGCGCCGCTCTACTATGTGATATTTGGCGATGTCCCTACATAGTAGATTGCTGGCTGGTTCTTATAAATAACAGAGAGCAGCGAGCCTCTTCATATGTAGCCGCATCGCTTCAGCAGCGGCGTCGATCTCACGTCCTCAGGGGACCGCGTTTCACGCTCTCACGCATGGTATCTAGCTCTCCGGCGGGTACATATTCTACCCACCACGTGACTCCGGCTTCGGATAATGCTTGCATCAGGGCGCGATCCTTTTCCCAATCGCCCGAACGTTGCCTCCCACCTAGCTTGATTTCATAGGGAGTTTCTCGTTGTTGTTCGCTTCTATGGCTCTCCATGAAATCTCTAAGCTCTCGTACCTCCTCTGGCGTCCAATCGGTGTTTTCTCCGGGGGGATGTTTGTAGAGGCAGCAGCCTTCATAGCGTGCGGCCCGCAGGGATGGTCCTCTAAGCGGCCAGCCACCACCAACCAGGATTGGAATACGGGGTTTCTGCACTGGTGTGGGGAGGAAGGTCATTTCATGGACTTGAAAGTAGTGGCCTTGATAGCTGAAAGGCTCTCCGCTCCACAGACCGACAATGATGTCCAGCGCCTCATCCAGTATCTTCGCGCGCTCTTTCGCATCCCTCACTTCATTGACGCGACTAAAGCCTGCCTCCACACCATCCCCAGAGCCGACGCCGAGAATAAAGCGTCCATCGGAGAGTTGATCCAGGGCGACGGCCTCACGAGCTACTTTCCATGGTCGCCGTCTGCTCAATGGTGTCACTGATGTACCTAAACGTATATGTTTCGTGCCAACGGCCATCGCTGCCAGGGCTATCCAGGGATCGCAGGTTGGGACGGCACCATCACTTTGATGCACAATGTAATCTTCAACAAATACTCCATCCCAGCCGCTTGCTTCCGCCAGACATCCCAATTCTGCCAACACCCTTGCATCACCACACACACCCCCGTTAGGAAGAGAAAGACCGTATTTCATCTCGATCTCCTTGTTGTCTACTCTCGTTTCAATTCTCTATGAAGCAGTATAGGCCACCCTCGCGTCATCCTCTGTCATATTACAGAATGCTTTACGCATCTTTTGTTCCACAAATGGTAGTCAGGACTCAGATTTGAGGGGAAACATAAGCAACTTAGCGCGAAGAGTGAGTACAAGACATGTTCACAAGGGATACGCCCTCGATCTGGTATACTGCTTCTAGCGCTCTTAATAACCAACCATAATGGGCCAGTATGGCTTCGGACAGGGATGTAGTTGGAGGAGCTAGAGATTGACAAAACACACCATGAGGCGATCAGGAGAAGAAAAATGAGCCAAAAGATCCTACTATTGGGATTGACGGACAGTGTCCTCACCAACGCACAGCAACAGCTCACGCGTCCCGATCTGGAGGTGTTTTTAGGGAAGAGCGTAGAAGATGTGCGGTCCCGGTTTTCGCAGACTACCATCGATCACGTTTTTATAGGGGGCAAGCTCGCTGTGGAAACCCATCTAGAGATCGCGTGGGAAGTCATTCAGGCAAGTGACAAAGCGACTATACATCTACAGGATCGATCGGGGCCGGAAGGCTTTCTGTCGTTTGTTAAAGCAGTCCTTTGCGGACTTGTCCCAAACTAGATAGAGCTGGCTCTTCCCACTCAATTTTATTCTAATTTTCAGCCAGTAATTTACCAGATGAGCTTTAAGTGACCAGGACTCACGAAAAGAGGGCAGGCCTCATGAAAGAAGCCTGCCCTCCGATGCTGTGTTGAGCTCGGGAAATGTGGTTGTCTGCTAGATCCTAAGCTGTGACTTCCAGGCCGAGACCTGTCGCGATACGCTGACCGAATTCGGAATCGGCGCGGTAGAAATGCTTCAGCTGGCGCTCAACAGTGGCCTTGTTTTTGACGTTGCTCAGATGCCCAACGAGGTTATTGACAAGGTGGGTCTTCTCCTCAGCACTCATCAGGCGATAGAGGTCGCCGGGCTGCTGGAAGTCGTTGTCGGTCAGTTCGTACGAATGGCGGCTAGCTGTACCACTAAAGGTATCCTGGTGGTCGCCCTGGTAGAACTCTGGAGCCGCTTTTGGTCCGCCTGTGGTGTTGGGCTCGTAGTTCGAGCTGGCACCACCATTGCCGTCGAAGCGCATCGCGCCATCGCGGCGATAGTTGTTCACTGGGACTAGTGGGCGGTTGATGGGCAAATGCTCATAGTTGGTGCCGACGCGATAGCGATGGGCATCAGGATAGGCGAAGATGCGACCCTGAAGCATCTTGTCGGGAGAGAAGCCAATGCCGGGCACGATATTGGTTGGCGCGAAGGCTGCCTGCTCGACCTCGGCGAAGTAATTCTCCGGGTTGCGGTTCAGAACCAGGCGTCCAATCGGAATCAGAGGATAGTCCTTGTGTGACCAGACCTTGGTGACATCGAAGGGATCGAAGCGGTAGTTGCTGGCGTCTTCAATGGGCATGATCTGCACGAAGGCATTCCAGACGGCCTCGTTTCCACTCTCGATATGGTTGAAGAGATCAAGCGTCGCGAAATCGGGATTGGCACCCGCCATGTATGTCGCTTCCTCGTTGGTCCAGTTCTCGATGCCAGCGGCGGTCTTGAAGTGATATTTGACCCAGACCGCTTTGCCCTCGGCGTTGATCCACTTGAAGGTGTGGGAGCCGAAGCCGTCCATGTGACGGTAGGTCTTGGGTGTACCGCGACTGGAGAAGAGAATAGTGACCTGATGCAGGGCCTCAGGTGTGAGCGAGAGAAAGTCCCAGAAAGCATCGGGATCTTTGGCGTTGGTCTGTGGATTGCGCTTCTGTGTGTGAATGAAGTCAGGGAACTTGATGGCGTCGCGCAGGAAGAAGACCGGCGTATTGTTGCCTACGAGATCGTAGTTACCCTCTTCAGTGTAGAACTTAATGGCGAAGCCGCGTGGATCGCGGGCGCTATCGGCTGAACCTTTCTCGCCACCGACGGTAGAGAAGCGAATGAAGAGCGGCGTCTTCTTGCCCACGCCGTTCAGGAATGCAGCCTTTGTATACGCACTCTGGTCGTGTGTGAGTTCGAAATAACCATGCGCGCCCGCGCCCTTGGCGTGGACGATACGCTCGGGAATGCGCTCGCGGTTGAAGTGCGCCAGCTTCTCAACGAGGTGGAAGTCCTCAAGAAGCGTGGGGCCAGGATAGCCAACGGTGAGCGAATTTGTATTATCAGGAGCGGGAATACCAGAGTCGGTAGTAAGATAGTGCTGATCTTTTTCCGCCATGTTGTAAAGACACCTTTCTGGACTGATCGCGAGTGAGGCACGACCCAGATCTTATATGAAAATCAAAGTCGCTGCCGCGCCCCCGCATGGGGGTCTCGGCTAGCGCCCACTTCTTAGAAGAGAATTCGCCTGAGTATGCTCAGTTTATCAAGTAGGGCGCTACTAGCAGCATGCCTTTCTGATGATCGGCATGCGCCGACCTTTACTTTAGTGAAAGTACGCTACGATGATAGCACGCGATCAAATTTTTGTCAATTCAATTGCGCGCAATTGAATTGAGTGAAATATGTTTGACAAATGTGGTGTGAAAAGGTATGATGCATGTTACACAAAGTGTCATTGTGGCGTGAGTGTCATCCAGTATGTTTTGGGCTGATCAGGTCTTATGCGACAATCGAACTGCACAAGAGGGCATGGAGTAGCTCGCACTCAGGTTTTCGGATAAGGACTAGGCATATTTTTGGGAACGAGCGTCCTTTTCTATTCTCACTGAAAGGTTCTTATGGCTCCACAAATATCACGGGATGACGCATTGAAGCTTGATAATCAGCTCTGCTTCGCCCTCTATGCCGCCACACGCGCGATGATGAACACATACCGCACTCTGCTTGATCATCTTGGGCTCACCTTTCCCCAATACCTGGTTATGCTTGTACTCTGGGAAACTGGTCAGTGTACAGTCAAGGATCTTGGGCAAGCGCTGTACCTCGATTCCGGCACGCTCTCGCCACTCTTGAAGCGTCTGGAAGTGGCGGGCCTGCTTCGCAGAACACGTAGCGCTCGCGATGAGCGTGCCGTCGAAGTAAGTTTGACCGAGGCGGGACAGGCCTTGAAGGAGCAAGCCTTTCCCATACCAGGCGAATTCAATTGTCGTGTCGCCCTTGAGGATCAGGAATTTAGCCACCTGCGCGGTCAATTACGCCATCTCGCCGAGACGCTGACCGCCTCCAACGAAATTAACGACGCCGCCGACGAAAATGCTGGCTAAAACATTGCGCTCGGCCCTTTTTAATCGCAGAGTGCTTGTTATATACTTGTGCTTAGTGGGTCAACCACGCATATATTCATCTTCTAAAAGGACCTGTTAAGCTATGAAATCGCGCTCTCTTTTCGACCCCAAGATTCTATTGCATATTGAAGGTGCCGCTGTTTTGCTGGTGGCACTGATACTCTATTTCTGGCAGGGTGGCTACTGGTGGCTTTTGCTATTACTCATCCTCGCTCCTGATGTATCGATGCTTGGATATCTAGCTGGTAACCGCGTCGGCGCTATCTGCTACAACATCGTGCATGCCTACGTGTTACCGCTCGCCTTGGCACTCTATGGAGCGATAGCAGGCGTCCCACTTATTCTCTGGCTGGCGCTGATCTGGTTTGCCCATATCGGCGGTGACAGGGCATTGGGCTATGGCTTGAAGTATCCAACAGAATTTAAAGATACGCACCTGCAACGCGTTTAAGGGTGGGGGCCAGGGAGCCATCTGGGCTCCCTGGGAACATGTGGGGTTAAACCTGGGGCAAGAAGTTTTGTGAGCCGTAGGTGCCGCCGAGCACGTCTTTAGAGGAAGCTCCAAGCCAGCGATCAAGCACGGTCGCGTAGACGGAGCGGAAATCGACGGTATATTTCAGGTTGCCAGCGTCATCCAGGCTGGTCAGGCTGGGAGGTTCGCCATAGATGCCCTGCGTCACGGCGTTCCCAAGTACGAAGAGCGGCGCGGCGGTCCCGTGGTCGGTTCCCTGGCTACCATTCTCCTCCACCCTGCGCCCAAACTCCGACCATGTCATAACAACTACGTTGTCGGCCTTACCGTGAGCTTGAAGGTCGCTATAGAAGGCTAGGAGCCCCTCACCCAGAGTCTTCATTAACTGCGCGTGGTCTTCCGACTGGTTCGCGTGTGTGTCGAAGCCGCCAAGTGTAACATAACCCACGCGTAGACCAAGACCCTGAACGATAGTTTCCGCCAGGATTTGTAGTCCGGCGGCGAACGGTCCCTCTGGGTATTGCACCTGGGGCGTATAGTTGGAAGCAGCCTCATGTAGCTGGCGACTGCCCTCCTGCGCATTTACCGCTGTAGCTTCGAGCAGGGCCGCGTATGGAGCGGATTTAGGATAGGTGGAATAGAGCTTCATGAGCGTTTGCAAGCGGCTAGTGCCGCCATCCTTGTCGCTAGGATCAGCATTGACGCGATAGCTATTGACGGTCTTCAAGGTAGGCACCTGGGCGCTGATGGATTGGAGCGCCTGAACCGTCTGCGTATCCACGTTCAGCGACTTGAAGGGGTGCCCATCTTTGTCGACCCATCCGCTAACGAGCTTACCCAGCCAGCCTTCGCGTCCACCTCCGTTGAGGTCCAGCGTTTGCCAGACATCCATGGCCTGGAAGTGCGATAGGCTAGAGTTGGGGTAGCCAACGCCCTCGACGATAGCCATGTGCCCGCTATCCCAGAGCTTCTTGAGAGGTGCCAGTTCGGGATGCAGGCCGAGGCGGTTATCCAGGTGGAGTGTCTTGCTATCGGGGATTGCCAGAGTCGGGCGCATCTTGAAGTAGTTGGAGTCCGTGTAGGGAATGACTGTATTAAGGCCATCGTTGCCGCCAGCCATCTGTACCACGATTAATGTCTTGTCTGTCGCGGCCTGTGAGAAGCGTGCGCCCTGCGATGAGAGCGTCTTGGCGGAGGCGATACCTCGACTGAACACGCCCGGCATGACCATTCCAGCGGATACAACCAGCATCCCATCTTTAATCATAGTTCGCCGTGAGAATTTCATGAGCCTTTTATCCTTTCTAGTTCAATTGATATTCCGGGGATGTCATAAGCAGGTAGAGTGTGCCGCACACGCTATTGAGAGGGTAGCTCTTACCACCTGAAAATGTGATATTGCCCTTACCGCTGGCCTTTGTTGTGGTTAGATAGTTTGTCAGGGCGTCCTTGCGCTCCTGGGGCAGATTGCCGTCGAGCAGGAAGCCAGTGAAGTATGCGACAAAGTGCTCCGGCGAATCGATCTTCTGCTTGTTGATAATGTCCTGTAGATCGATGGTCCCTGGGTTGATCTTCTTCGCGCCCTTCTGTGGTCCCGAGAGCAGCATGTTGATATAGTTCAGGCGGGTCATCCAGGTGCCGCTATTGAGCCAGGCTGAGCTTACTTTGTCGCCGGGCCAGCCTGAGACGTTGGGTGGATCAAAGAGTTCCTGGCCCATGTTGACGGTGATCGCTGGCAGACCCTTGCCGCCTCCATTTACTCCGAGCGCGCGATAGGCTCCTACGGTGAACTCAACCGGTGACTTGAGGCGGCTACGATATGCCTTCTCTGAGGAGAACTGGGGCGAGAGGAGAAGGGCCTTCATAACCGCGCCCATGTTATGCTTGCTCTGGTTATAGGCATCAACGAGGGGCTGGAGGTCCTCTTTGCTCGGGTTTTCGTAGACGAAGAAGGTAAAGAGCTTGCCACAGATAAACCAGGGGAGCGCGGGATGGTTGGTCAGGGTGTTGATGATATCCTTGTAATCAAGCTTTCCTGTGTGTCCAAGGAAGGTCTTTTGCAGATCATTGTGCAATGCTGGTCTATAGATCGATTTTAGGGGATCGGTACGATTCAAGCGCCAACCGGTCAGAGCCGCAGCGCCATTGAAGACATCCTGCTGGGTGTAGTGACCCAGGCCGAGCGTGAAGAGTTCCATCAACTCGCGAGCGTAATTCTCATTGGGTTGCTTATTGCTGCTTTTCGCAAGATCGAGATAGACTAGCATGGCGGGATCAGCCGTAATGCCCGTCAGAATATTGTCGTAGGTATCGAAGGCATGAGCGCGCAGGAAGTTATTCTGCACAATCATGCGCTGAAAGCCAGTCTTCCCGCCGACTTTGCGGTAACTGCTCACCAGAACACCATGCCAGAAGAGCGTCATCTTCTCCAACAAGGGACGCTGAGTCCAGGCCATCCGCATGAGCCACCACTGTTGCTGATCCGCAGGCTTATTCATATCCAAATGGAGCTGCGATAGGCGCTGCTCCATCGCGCTATCATTAACCTGCTGATAGTTGAGCAGGCGGTCAACGCTATCTTCAAAGCCATAGCCCGCATACGCCTGCCGCTCCTGATCGCTCATGCCGAAGCCTGCTTTGCGCAACAGGTGCCCAATCTGTTTCTGTGCGGTTGGGCTCTGGGACTGGCTTTCCTGCCACCAGTGCTCTAACGCGAATCCTCCCGCGCCAATTGCCCCCACTCCCAAAAGACCTGCGGCGCCCAGTCCCAACGCTTTACGCCGTGAGATTCCCTGCTTCGTCGGTGCCTGGGCGGTGGATTGGCCGTGATCAGGTATTGTAGGTTGCTCGTATGCATCCATGTGTCGGCAATCCTCCTATTAATAGGACATAATGTCCATTTGCTCTCATTGTAAGCGATCCCTTTGATCTATCTGGCCTTTATTCTAGCAGGCAAATCTCAAGAAAGATTCAAGGTGAGCTACAGCTTTGCGCAAGATTGACGTAATATCGAGCAATTCTGACGACACTATGTCACTTGGGTACAGCCCCACTAACCGGTGAACGTGCTCAAGCGAGCTTGCGGGGACGCCCTCGCGGTCGCTTGGGCACCGTTGGATCAGGCAACGGGCGTGAGCGAGGACGTCCCCGCCGTTTCGGCTCAACCCAAGGTGCTGGAGCAATCTTGAAGGTCAACACCTCGCCAATGCCCCAGATATGATTGGTGAGGCCTGACGCCATCGCTGGCGTACAAGGAAACCCGAAATGCTTGGCCGAACTCAATTCGTGGTGTGCAAAGCACAAATTGTAGGTGCAGCCGAGCAGATACATGCCCGTTTCCAGCGCGTGTACACGATGGGCCGCATGGCGACATTTACGCGTGAGGCTCGCGAGCCGTTCGCGCATGGTCCCATTGAAGCGCTCGATAAAAGCGGTGTTGAGCACCGTTCCGCCTCGTGACTGCTGTAACAGCTTTTCGGCTGAAGACAGCAGACCTTGTGTCATTCTCCGCGTGATTTCCACTACACGCTTTTTCTCCGTGCGCTTGATGACCGTTGCAATCACGATGTCAGGCCACGGCATCAAGCATGCTCTTCCTTTGCCTGCGGTCTTTTTCACCTTTTCACGGAAAGCTCGACGAATGCTGCCCGGATACGATGCCCATCCATCCGTGCAGACCAGTAGCGTCCGCAACGATTGGCTGCACGCTCGCACCTGCCGCAGAAGGCAATCAGCGAGCTGGTTATCGCGCCTTCGGCTCACTACCCCAGCCAGCCACAGACGCGTTGAGACCATCATCGCTAACCCCATCCAGGCAACCATTTGACGCCCTTTCACCCGGATCTCATCGGCCTGCACATGCACTAGATCAAGCTGTCCTTGCTGCACGATCGCCTCATGGACCTGCTTGCAGTGCTCGCCTGCTCGATCACGCCAACTGGCGACGGTGCGTTCGTCTAACCCAAACGCCTGCACAATGGCCTGGACCGGACAACCATAGGCCACTAACGTCATCACAATGATCACCAGGCTCGCTGGCCTGCGTAGGCCTTCCAGCATCGTCCCTTTGCGGGCACTAAAGGTCTTTCGACACATCTGACATCGATATCGTGGTCGCTTGCGTCCATGAATACTGATGTTTCCTGCCCCTTTTTTGCCTCTTGCGCAACACATCTCGTTCGGGCAAAATTGAGAGGATGCGTCCATTGGCTCTGTACTTTTTTGCATAAGCGCAGCATCTCTTTGGACGCTGCTTTTTTCAAGCTTTCCTGACCTTTTCACCAGTTAGCGCAGTGCTACCTGTCACTTGCCACATCCACTCTAATTCAGGTATTATGGGCAATATTCGCCGATGCTAGAAATGATCTGATAGCGATAAAAGGAAGAAAGCATGAAAAATAGGACTTTAGGTGCTCAGGAGAAGCAGGGATATAGTGTTGGAGAGTTGTTAGCTTTAACAGTTCCCTTGATGTCGGCGGTAGTATCGATAGCCTGGGCGGTGGCGACATACTTCATTGTGCGCGAGGTACAGCAAGCACGCGTCGAAATCGCGCGTATCGAGGCCGAGAAAAAATAAGCAGCATTCCATTGTGAAGCGCTTCACAATGGAATGCTGCTTATTTTTTCCTATATTCCTTCGATCAAGTGATGGATGTTGCCGCGAACGGGGACGCGCTCAAAGCGTCGATCCTGGGGAAGGATACGCATGGGCATCCCGCGCACCGGGTCCAGATTGCTACCTTTAGGTTCAACTATGGTATCAGGTATGAGCGCGAGGCGGTAGCGCTGTAGCAACATTGCCAGCACGACTTTCATCTCCATAAGAGCGAATTCCGCGCCGATGCATCGATGTACTCCCGCAGCGAACGGGAGATACTCGTACGGCGTTCGACTTAGCGTTTCCCAGCGGCGCGGCTGAAAACGATCTGGGTTTTCATATAGTTCTGGTAAGCGGTGGGTAAGGAATGGGCTGAAGAAAATCGTCGAGCCTTTGGGGAGTGTGTAGCCACCGACCTCACAGGAAGCTGCCGCAATGCGCATGCTTGTAGGAGCCGGTGGCAGCATACGCAGGCTCTCCTTAATAACGCCATCAAGCAAGGGTAGTTGTGGAAGCGACTCAAGTGTAGGAGCCTCTCCATGTAGCTTACTATCGAGTTCCGTGAGCAGATCCGCCTGGATGTCGGGGTGCTGATGCAGTAAGAAGATGGTCCATGTCAGTGCGGTCGATGTGGTCATATGCCCTGCGGCATATAAGGTAAACGTCTGACTGATTAACTCCTCATCGGTAAGGCTAACCCCGTCTTCATCGTGCGCGCGTACCAGCGCTGCCAGCACATCATTGCTCTCAGTCTCTGAGCGCTTTTGTGTGATCAAACTACGGATAAAGTTTTCTAGCTGCTCCGCCAGCCTGAGCATCCGATGATAGGGCGTTCCTGGAATATCAATCAGTATGGGGAGCAGTAACCAGGCCTGCGAAGCCTCCATCTGTTGCAGGAGGGTTGCGATCTGATCGATTTTCTGCTCATCTTCCAGCCCGAACAGTGTCTTGACTGTGATACGCTGGGTAAGGTTCTGCATTTCCGCGTGCAGGTTGATCTGGTCGAGAGCTTGCCAGCGCTCAAGTAGACGCTCTGTGAGGGCTGCCATGTCGTCGCGATACAGTCCAATCTGCCGTTTATGGAAGGCTGGTTGCATCAAATGGCGATGCCGTTTGTGATGCTCGCCGTTCATGCTCAAGAGATTCGATAACTGGAGACGGCTCCAGGCAGTGTCTTTTGGCACCTTCAAGATTGTTCCTTTCCCAGCCTCGAAGAGTGCGGGTTGTGAAAGCAGTTGGAAGTTGTATTCAGGGCCAAAGGCAAAGACATACTTGGGATCGCCACGCTTCATAGCGACGATATCGCCATAGGTATCACGCAGTTGGCGCGAGTAGGTACATGGGTCGCTAAATATTTTAAGCATAGTTGACCAGCCGCCAATCAGGGGCAACGTTGCTGGACCAGGAAGAGTGCGCTGTGCAGCGATATTTGTTGCCATAAGATTATCTCCCTCATTGAAAAGAATGATAAGGCATTGATTGAAATGAGCCGGAGTGATATGGGTAGAAGTCCATGCAGCCCTTTTCAAGAACTGCATGGGGGACTTTGAGCGTTAGAGAGACAGCTCCAAATCCTTCTCCACTGTAGGCTGTTCCGCCTGTGGGAGGCGAGCCTGGCGCAGGATAAAGAGGGCAATGCCGCCCGATACCAGGATCAGCGTTCCCGAAATTGCCATCCAGAGGATAGCACCCAGGCTATCGCCAAAGCTGCTACTCAGTGTCATGCTGATGAGCGTTGCAAGCGACATCACAGTTTCGAGTGTTCCAAACACTCGACCGCGATAGCGATCCTCAGCTCCGGTCTGGAGCAGTGTGTAGAGCGTGATGATGAAGCCGACCGAGAAGACACCTACGATTCCGGTGAGGATCATGGCTATTATAGGATCAGGGAAGGAAATCACAGCCAGGATGGCGCCTCCCGAGACCAGACCACCCAGGGCGATCTGATAGCCAGGTCTTAGCCACTTGCTGAACACCCCGTTTAGCAAAGCGCCAAGAATTGAGCCAATCCCCTGCGAGGTTAAGATCCAGGCGTAGATCATCGCGTCACCATGTATAACATTTCTGACGAAGATCACAAACATAACCTGGATAATCCCTTGCCCAAGCATAAACACACACATTGTCACAAAGATGCCAACCAGTGTCTGACTGCCTCTGATAAGTCGAAGTCCCGCTGCCCACTCTTCCCAAAGATGCTTGACCGCCGCACCCACTGTCACACGTTCTTTCTGTTCAGTCGCTTTGTTTACAGAAGCAGACGTGGGAAGCGAAAGGCACAGAATCATCAGGGCGGAAAAGACGTAAGTAGCGCTATCCATCAAAACTGTTCCAGTAAGGCCCAGCGCGGTGAAGAGGATGCCGCCAACCGCTGGCCCGATCAAACGGGTTATCGATTGTCCTAGCGATGAGAGTGAGTTCGCGGCCATAAGTTGTTCTTGCTCGACCAGTGATGGAATGAGAGCCATCGATGCAGGCGTGAAGAACTGTGAGATGATGGCCTGTGTGGCTATCGCGACATAGATGAGCCAGAGTTGGTCCGCGCTATGTACCAGCAGCATGAGTAAGAGAACGACGGCCCGTAAGAGATCGGCGGTCAGCATAGTCCAGCGACGATTCCAGCGGTCTACGAAGACTCCAGCCAGCGAACTGAGCAGGACCCTGGGGAGAGTCTCAGCAATAACTGTGATACCCGTTTGCAAGACCGACCCCGTGAGCTGGTAGACGAAGTATGGTACCGCGATATACATAAAAAAGTCACCACACATCGAAATCACTTGCCCAAGCCATAGCAAGCTAAAATTGCGATTTTTAAAGATGGCAAACATTGAGCAACCCTTTCTTAATCATAAAGCTTGATGATTTTGTATTTTGTTAATCTTTTAAAACAAGATCATGAAAATTTAACTTAATAACTAAGCTAAAATTATATTAGCATGATAGTTTATCAATGTCAAGAAATTCTTAGGAAAGATTACAAAAATATATCCTTTTAACAAAAGGATATATTTGAGAGCTAGGATGTGGGGTAGCACTGCGCTAACTGGTGAAAAGGTCAGGAAAGCTTGAAAAAAGCAGCGTCCAAAGAGATGCTGCGCTTATGCAAAAAAGTACAGAGCCAATGGACGCATCCTCTCAATTTTGCCCGAACGAGATGTGTTGCGCAAGAGGCAAAAAAGGGGCAGGAAACATCAGTATTCATGGACGCAAGCGACCACGATATCGATGTCAGATGTGTCGAAAGACCTTTAGTGCCCGCAAAGGGACGATGCTGGAAGGCCTACGCAGGCCAGCGAGCCTGGTGATCATTGTGATGACGTTAGTGGCCTATGGTTGTCCGGTCCAGGCCATTGTGCAGGCGTTTGGGTTAGACGAACGCACCGTCGCCAGTTGGCGTGATCGAGCAGGCGAGCACTGCAAGCAGGTCCATGAGGCGATCGTGCAGCAAGGACAGCTTGATCTAGTGCATGTGCAGGCCGATGAGATCCGGGTGAAAGGGCGTCAAATGGTTGCCTGGATGGGGTTAGCGATGATGGTCTCAACGCGTCTGTGGCTGGCTGGGGTAGTGAGCCGAAGGCGCGATAACCAGCTCGCTGATTGCCTTCTGCGGCAGGTGCGAGCGTGCAGCCAATCGTTGCGGACGCTACTGGTCTGCACGGATGGATGGGCATCGTATCCGGGCAGCATTCGTCGAGCTTTCCGTGAAAAGGTGAAAAAGACCGCAGGCAAAGGAAGAGCATGCTTGATGCCGTGGCCTGACATCGTGATTGCAACGGTCATCAAGCGCACGGAGAAAAAGCGTGTAGTGGAAATCACGCGGAGAATGACACAAGGTCTGCTGTCTTCAGCCGAAAAGCTGTTACAGCAGTCACGAGGCGGAACAGTGCTCAACACCGCTTTTATCGAGCGCTTCAATGGGACCATGCGCGAACGGCTCGCGAGCCTCACGCGTAAATGTCGCCATGCGGCCCATCGTGTACACGCGCTGGAAACGGGCATGTATCTGCTCGGCTGCACCTACAATTTGTGCTTTGCACACCACGAATTGAGTTCGGCCAAGCATTTCGGGTTTCCTTGTACGCCAGCGATGGCGTCAGGCCTCACCAATCATATCTGGGGCATTGGCGAGGTGTTGACCTTCAAGATTGCTCCAGCACCTTGGGTTGAGCCGAAACGGCGGGGACGTCCTCGCTCACGCCCGTTGCCTGATCCAACGGTGCCCAAGCGACCGCGAGGGCGTCCCCGCAAGCTCGCTTGAGCACGTTCACCGGTTAGTGGGGCTGTACCGGATGTGGGTGAGCTACACTTTTTAGCAAATAATAACGACTTTCTAAGATTGTTCTTTTAGGGATCATAAGAAGTAAATTTGCAGCTTAATAGAAAAAATAGAAAGAGAGCGAATGACTAAATCTAATATAAAATAGGCTTAACGTGCTATTATATTGATAAATAGCTGCCTATCTATTAAGATAGGCTTCTGATTCATCTGGTCCTTGTCTTTGATGAGACTAATGAGGGCTTGCTCGCTCTCGTTTCCATATTTCCAGATCGCTGAAGTTTCGCGGAGGAATGGAAGGACTATAAACGAGTCGCTTGTTTGTTTCGACGTCCATTGTTGGAAGAGATAGGCTACTCAACCGTTCAGTACCGATCGCGCATAAGCGAGGAGTGACCATGTGCAGTAACTGCGAGGAGCGCCGCCACCAGCAGTGCACCCGGAAGTACCACACGCACGACAGCGGCGACGTCTGCTGCTGCCCGGAGCGGGAGCAGATCCGTCGGTGAACGGCTGAACGACGTTCGGTCTTCCAGGTGGGGCCCCACAGGGCTCCACCTGGGGGCACCAGAACATAGGAAGTGAATATACGCTCTACTCCCAATTGTTGTAGCTTCGCTCTTCTTTTCTGTCAGATTGACTAACTTCTTCCCCACATCTTTCCTCTGTCCCAGGATGAGTTCGACACAAAAATGTGAATTACACTTTCTTCTACGAGAGCCTTGACAGTAAGGCGTCGGATTTGATATGCTAAGCTCATACTTGAGTAGAGAGGTCCGGAGCGCCTGGCGTTCCGAGAGAAAGGACGTGTCAGATGGGAAAAGAACTTATCACACCTCATTTGCATCGCGTCTCTGAGAAGGCCATCTCCACTCCTGCTAGGAAGCAAGTATAAGCTAGCGAAGCTATAGACAGACGACAGGCCATCTCATGAAGGATGGTCTTTTTTTATTGCGTAAAGAGAGGCTGTGAGCGTGATGCTCATGGCCTCTTTTCTTTTGCCCAAAAAGTGGGCCAATGTGAAGAGAGGTGACAAATGCACAACAACATCCCTGCAAAAAACAACAATAATTGCTGTCTATTGATTACAACAAGGAGTATCCATTGTCCAAACGCAAGCTATTACGCGCGCTTGAAGAGCAAGAGGAACTTGAGGCTCTGCAAGAGCGCGAGGAAGAAGTAGAAGATCCCATTCGCTCATCGTTAGATTCATTTTTCGCAGATGCCTTAATCAGTGAGATAATTCATGAAGTCAAGAGCGGCAAAGAGGCGACTGTCTATTGCTGTCGCGCGCACCCTTCGCAGGATGTACCCTATATAGCAGCCAAGGTCTACCGCTCGCGTAACAACCGTGGCTTCAAGAACGACTCAATGTACCAGGAAGGGCGTTTTATCGGGGACCAGCGTATCAAGCGCGCCCTGAAGAACAAGTCGGATGTGGGTCGGGAAGCGCAGTTCAGTATGTGGATCGCGCACGAATTCGCGATGCTTACGATGCTCTACAAGGCGGGTGCGACTATTCCCAGGCCCATCGCGCACAATGGCAACGCTATCCTGATGGAGTATCTAGGAGAGCCACAGCAACCCGCTCCTGCTCTACAACATGTCCAACTCACTCCCGATGAAGTATATCCCACCTTCGCTCGTCTGATGGATAATATCGAGCTCTGGCTGGCGCATAACGTCGTGCATGGTGACCTCTCGGCCTATAACATCCTGTATTGGGAGGGGAAAGTAACCATCATCGATTTCCCCCAGGCCGTTGACCCACGCGTTAACTCACACGCCTTCACGTTGCTGGCGCGCGACATCGATAATGTCTGCAAGTATATCGGACGCTACGGCTTGCGGCGCGATAGCGGCGAGCTGGCTAACCGCCTCTGGCACCGCTTCAAGAACTCACAATTGTAGCTGGCACAAAGAAAATGCAGGGCGCTCAACTACAACGAGCGCCCTGCTATATATTGGGAGGATGGCTATACCTCACATTTATGATGAACCGGCATGTGTCTGATGTTTCAGTCAGCTTTTGAGAGATGATATTGGCAGATCGTCTCTATTGTAGAAAAACAAAACAAAAGGAGATAAAAATGCATCCCCCGTATGATAACATAGATGCTTATGCCAGTGATATAGCATTGCTGCCTCCCGAAATTCGTAGGCTTCCACTTCAGTGCCTCAAGGTGGTAGTGAAACCAGGCACGCGTACCCTGCTAGAGGTAATGGACCAGGCGCGCTGGTCTATGATCTGTGTTCAGCTAACCGCGCTCTTGCTCCTTGTCAGCGTGATAGATTATCTCTTTTACCTGTTAAGAACCCTTAAGCATACAAGCATGCTTCAATCAATCTGGTCCTTTGCGTCAGAATCAGGGGTAGTCGTGAATGTGCTTGCTATCCCATTCTTCATGCTTGTGGGTATCGGTGTGCTTCACTGGCTGACGTATCTGCTTGGCGGACGAGGGAAGTTCCTCACGATGCTCTATACGAATCTGCTCTTTCAGGTGCCACTTCTGTTGCTTTCAGCCATTATTAATGATATTCCAGGTATCATCTCGTTTGGTGAGATATCCTGGATTGCTATTGCCTGTAGTGTTATCTCCATTGCAATTCAGCTCTATACTGCGGTGCTACAAGCCCTTGCCTTAAAGGCGGTGCACGGATTGAGCCAGAGTCGAGCTGTGGTTTGTGTGTTGTTACTGGTGTTGTTCTCGCTCCCACTGGTTATCTTTCTCAGCATTATCATTTTGTAATAGTATATTATGAGATGATACTCAAAAATGGCTTACATCTTAGAAGGAGAAGCATATTGTGAGTGATGGTCAGCATCGTTTGGGTTTTGCCGAGGTGAATGGGACACGCATCGCGTATGAGATTGCAGGTACGGGCGAGCCACTGATTCTGGCGCACGCGGGGCTTACAGATAAGTCAATGTGGGACGAGCAGTTTTTGGCCTTTGCCGAGCACTTCCGCGTGGTGCGCTACGATCTGCGCGGTTTTGGTGAGACACCGATGGTCGAAGGGGAATATGCGCACGAAGAAGATTTGTGTGCCTTGTTGGATGATCTTGGCATAGAGCGGGCGCATCTTGTAGGCTGTTCAATGGGGGCATGTACTATGCTGGATTTCGCCCTGGTCTATCCAAGCCGGGTGCGTTCACTCAGTATTGTCGCAAGCACGCCAAATGGATTTGCCTTTGCGCAGCAAGACGAGGCGTCCAGGGTCATGCAGGAGGAACATGTCGCCGCCATTCGCGCGGGCGATACAAAGAGGGCCGCCGATGTGGAGGCGGATTACTGGGTCGCGGGTCCACGTCGTCGCCCCGAAGAGGTCGCGCCCTCTATACGGGAACGCGTGCGCACCATGAACCGGATCGCGATGGCGAACAAGGTCGCCTTCTTCAACCGTGTGTCCGAGCGCGAATTGCGTCCCGCCGCCGTTGATAGGCTGGCGGAACTACATGTCCCCACGCTCGTTGTCTTCGGTGATCTGGATGATGGTAATATTCTTAACGGAAGCGAGTATATGCTGAAAGGGACCGCAGGCGCGCGCAAAGCTGTCATAAATGGGACGGCTCACTTTCCCAACATGGAGCGCCCTGATGAGTTCAATCGCATTGTGCTCGACTTCTTGCGTGGATAGAGCTTGTCTCACCAGATGGGTTTGAGCGCGGGTAATGTGCCCTCATTGGCGGCGAAGACAAGGTGGCGCAGGCTGAAACGCAACTGCTCCAGGTTCTCGCGCCCTATGAGGTTCGCCCATTGCGCCTCAAGCTTGCTCATAATAGCCTCGGTTGAGTGTATATTGTCCCAGCCTTTCGACGTGAGGACAATGAGCTTTCCACGCTTATCGGTGGGGTGAGGTTGCCGTGCCACATAACCGCGCTCCTCTAAATAATCTATCATCTGGCTTGCAGCCTGCTTGGTGATGCCCAGGTGTTCGGCAAGCTCGTTTCCAGTAGCACCATCAGGTGCGAGGCGCTGAAAGACAAAGCCATGCGCGGGGCGAACGTCGCCAAAACCGGCCTGTGCGCTGTGTTCCTGTAGCTCATCGACCAGCGTGCGTAGCGCCATGCTCAATAGCGCGAACATGCCATACATACTGGCTGATATATCAGTCATCTCTTGTGCCTCCTCTCCTATTACCATAGACCTCTCAGCTAATACAAGCGACAAGTTTCTTAACGGCAGGGATATAGTCAAATTACTTGACTATATCCCTGTCCTATTGTATCATAACAATTAGTCAACTAAATTGACTATATAGGAGCGATTTGAAAGAACAGCTATATTAACATGGATAGGAGACAAAACAATGTTTGTTACAAGAGCAGTGGATGCACCTACGTTTCAGGTTCCGGGTTTTCACTTTACGAGCCATACCGCGCCAAGCCGGGGCGCGACCGAGACTGTAACCTGGCGTCTGGACATAGAACCAGGGGCCATGAGCATGAAGCACTCAATTGACCGCGAGGAGATATTTATCGCGACCGAGGGTACTTTCACGATAGGTATGGAGGATCAGGAAGTAGAGCTGCACTCGGGAGACGCCATAGCGGTACCCGCGAGGACGCTGTTTCAACTCTCCAATCGCGGTGAGCAGCCTGCCAGGGCAATCGTATGTCTACCAGCAGGCGCGACGGGGTTTGAAGAGGATGGAAGCGCGATAGGTGCGGCCCCCTGGACACGGTAGGAGCGAGAACAAAAGAAGAGAACGGACACCTTTAAAAGTGTCCGTTCTCTTCTTTATATAATATGGTTTTGTGGGTCGATTGCGCTTTATAGCGTGCGCCGTGTGCCGCCGGAAATGGCGCGCACAATCGCGATCACTACACAGGCGCCGATGAAGGCGACGACTATGCTACCCCAGAAGCCAAAGCTCGCACTTGGCAGAAGGAAGTCAGCCAGCAAGCCACCGATGAACGCGCCAACCACGCCCATGATGATGTCGCCGACGATTCCGTAACCGCCACCGCGCATGACCTGCCCTGCCAGGAAACCAGCGATCAAGCCAACGACGATCCAGGCCAAAATGCCACCGGGATTAAGTGATGCTGCGATTACTGTTGCGAATTCCATATCTTTTCTCCTTCTATCTTTACTTATGTCTATCTTTCTATTTCGTAGTTACAATATGGACACGAACGCTCCCCCTTAGATGGTTTCGCTCAAAACGGCTTTCCAAACCTCTTTAAGCCGATTTTTATCTATCTACTAAGCTTTCTTAGCTGTATTTTGTGGTACAGTAGAGTTATTGGGAATGGTATCAAGAGGTACGATCATGGTGTGCCATTGAGAAGGATCATGTTCGCATTAAGGCATTTTTAGTGTTGAAACTTAAGGCTTATACGAAAACCAAAGCCACCTGATCGGCGGTTAGCGCTTCGCGCCCAGGTTTTCGCTTACTTAAAAGAGTTCGTCAGGAAGAAGGGGCTCTCATGTCATCTCAACTTGAAGTCACACGAAAGCCTGAAGGGGGACGCCCGGTTCTACTTTGTGTGCCTGGCACCTATTGTTCTCCAGAGATATTTGACCTGTTTGATGTGGCGCTCTTACCAGACTTACAAATCGTGCCAATATCCTGGATGACCTCTCCAGGTCCGTGGGATATACCCACGCTTGGGAGGCGAGTCGCGTCCCTCATACGTGAGCTGAATATCGGTCCGGTCATGATTGCGGGACACTCTACGGGCGGGCCTATCGCGTTGGTCGCGGCTCTTACGGAACCGTCTCTAGTGGAAGGTTTGCTCCTGGTCGATACAGGAGCCAACACGGAAGGGCATGGCGATATAACCAGCATCATCAAAGCTATTGAGGTCGGGACTGGACCCGAGTTTTTTGAGCGTCTCTTGCGCCGCAGTTTCTACTATCAGCCTGATCAAGCTCTCATTCAGCGCTTGAGCGGTTACGCGGACCGCGTACCACGTGAAGCAGCCCTGGAAGTGCTTAAAAGTCAGTCAAGCGTGGATCTGGCAGAGGATCTTCCAAAGCTAAATATGCCAGCGGTCGTCGTGCATGGTAAGCATGATCAGGCGCGAACACTCGCCCATGCTGAATTATTGGTACACCATCTACCCCACGCCGAATTGCGCCTGCTGGATTCAGGTCATACTCCGATGGTAGAGGTTCCAGAAGCGTACGTGGAAGCTGTGAGACGACTCTATGACCTTACTCGCTAGTTATGAAGGGTCGCAAGCATGATGCCTGCGACCCTTCCTTGTCAGTGCTCATCACGAGCGAGTGTCCATTGGCGAAGTAGTTCAAGTTCATGATCAGGTGCGAGACCCGCGCGCAGAACATAATCTGATGGACGTCTCATATCCCAGGTCAGTGTGTCTTGAATAGTCTCTTTAAGAGGGCGAAAGCGCAGACCAGCGGCGATAGCTTTTCGACAGTCAACCCGCGAGAAGCCAACCATCTCGGAGGGCACCCAGAGCGGCATTTGCCTATAAGGTGCAACATCATGCCCCTGGAGGAAGGCTTCATCAACCCAGGTAAAACTCGCCACGTTGCCACTAACCTCGCGACATGCTTCAAGGAGTTGCCCTATGCTGAGAGTGTCTGTGGGTCCCTTGGCATTGTAGGTGCCGACCTGGCGTGATTCAACCATTGCTAGCGTCCAGGCGGCGAGATCACGCGCGTCAATAAACTGAACTGGGCGCTCAGGATTGTCTGGCGCGAGTATCTGTCCACCTTTGGTGACGCGATGGGGCCAGTAGGTAAAGCGATCCGTGGGGTCATAAGGTCCCACAATCAGACCGGGACGGATGACTAGCACGCGCCCTGGCATGGCTTCAGCGGCGAGGCGTTCAGCGAGAGCTTTGCGTCCACCATAGGTCGCCATATTGCTCGCGTCGGCATCTAGATCATCGAAGGGGATAACTGGCGAGGACTCATCGATGTGCGCGACTGTGTAATCTGCATAGACGGATGTGGTGGAGATAAAGGTATAGTGTTCGCAGTATTCAGCAAGCAAGTGTGCACTTTCAGACACGTGACGCGGCACCTGCCCATTAGAATCGATAACCGCGTCCCATGCGCGTCCATTTAGCTCGCGGAGGCCATTGGCCCGGTTGCCATGTATCTGCTCTACCTGCGGAAAAAGTTCGGGATCAGTCTGTCCTCGATTGAAGAGTGTAATTGTGTGTCCTCGTTCAAGCGCGGTCTCTACGAGATGGCGACCTAGAAAGCCCGTGCCGCCAAGAATAAGTAATTTCATATATCCTGCTTTCCTGATACTATCTTTATTTCACTATCCCTTCTCTGGTCAGAGATAGCCAGCGTTCAAGTATATGTAGGTGCTGAGCTTTGCCAGCGCAAAAGCTTATATAAATGATACCCCTCATGTCCATTATCAGTGAAGAGAAGTGGTATGCCATCAGCATAGGTCGAACGAGTGCCTATGCTATTAGCATAGGCGAGAGTAATGCTTGTGTTTACTGAGCGCAATTGAAGGAATAGGCGAAGGATAATATGTTCATGCTGAATAAGAATAATAGGCTCGCTCCCCGCGTACTTGTCGTTGAGCCTCAGTGGGACATTGCGATGTTTCTGGAATTCTTGCTAGTGAATGCTGATTATGAAGTCGAAATCTGCAAATCTGGCGAGGATGGTCTAAGGAGTGTAGAGCGCGCGCAGCCTGACCTGATTATCCTTGAGCCCACTCTGCCTGATCTGGATGAGTGGGCCTTCTGTCAGCGCTTAAGACCCCAGGATAGCGCGAGAAGGCTCTACCTCCTGATCTTGACCTGGAAGGATGATACAGAAGCAAAGCGACAAGCTCATAGGGCAGGCGCGGACGCCTTTATGACCAAGCCGTTTGCGATCAATGAGCTTATGGAGCAGGTTCGTATACTGGTGCCAAATCCGGCAAATAGGATCAATCGAGGAACTTCTTACACGTATAACAGGCCATCCAATGGCCCGAACTTTTTGAGGTCTTCCCCTCCTCGTCCTCCGCAACACTTACCCAGCACATATCCCTGCCCCTATTGCGGTAGCGAACTGCGGGTAGAGGATAACTACTGTCTCAATTGTGGGCAGCGCATCTACTCATAGAATTCTGAGAAAAGCCTTGACATCGGTTCGCGCTGCTTCTGCCCTATGTGATAGAGTAAAGAAGATAATCATCTTGAGAAGGAGAGTATAAGTATGTATCAACTGGCTCAGGTCAATATAGGGCGCATGCGAGCACCCTTGAGTGATCCCTTAATGGAAGGATTCGTGAATCAGCTTGAACCGATCAATGCCCTGGCTGATAACAGTCCTGGCTTTGTCTGGCGCTTGCAGTCATCGGAAGGCGATGCGACCTCGCTTCGTGTATATGAGGACGATATGATCCTCATCAATCTCTCCGTGTGGTCCTCGTTGCGAGAACTCTCCGACTTCATCTATGCCAGCGCGCACCGCGATGTCATGAAGCAGCGGCGGCAATGGTTTGAGCGCTTTGAGGGCGTCTATATCGCGCTCTGGTGGGTTCCAGAGGGGCATATTCCAACAGCAGAGGAAGCGAAGGAGCGTCTTGAGCACTTGCAAGAGCATGGCCCCACCTCCTATGCCTTCACCTATAAGCAGCCCTTCGCGCCCGCCGATTCCCCCCAGGCTGCACCCGAACCTGTAACCGATGAGTGCATGGTCTAAGAGCCTCTATATTGGGAAAGAGGAGATGTCACCTTGAGCGAGAGTATTATACGACAGGCGGAAGCCAGAGATATTTCCGGGATGCTCGAACTGGCGGCTCAGCGTCGCGAGGAGTACGCGCGTTACCAGAGCGTCTTCTGGAAGCCAGCGGCGGATGCGCTTGAGAGACAGCGGCCCTGGTTCGCGAAACTGATAGAACGTGAGGATGTGGTAACCCTGGTGTATGAGCACGACGCGATAGTACAGGGCTTTGTGATCGCCTCGTTTGTGCCAGCACCCCCTGTCTATGATGTCCCTGGTCTGACATGTAATATCGACGATTTTTGCGTACAGGAGCATGAGGAATGGTTGCGCTCTGGACGGCAACTGCTGGATGCCGCGATGGAGGAAGCGCGAAAGCGCGGAGCGGCCCAGGTCGTCGTTGTTTGCGCGCACCTGGACCACCCCAAGCGCTCCATGCTCAGCGATGCCGGGCTAACCATAGCTTCCGAGTGGTATACCATTCCCCTTTAGCGCGAAGTGGACACGCTCAGACCAGTATTTTGTGTAGGAAGACACGATGATACTGGTCTTCTATGTGTCTATCTGTTTCCTCAAAGCCAAGTGAGTGATAGAGCCGTAGATTTTCAGTCATGCGTTCATGAGTGTACAGGCGCATCTCATTAAGCTGAGATGAGCGCGTTTGCTCTTCAGCAAAGGCCATTAGCGCTTTCCCCAGCCCACGCCCCTGGTGGCGCGGGTCCACAGCGATGTTTTCAATAAACATGTGGGCATCACGAGGGAACATGACAAGGATACCATGTACCTTATCATGTTCCGTGAGCACATAGATAACCCCGCGTGCCAGCAGAGCGGCATAGTCGGCGGAGAGCGGTGCGGGTGAGACATTTAAGCGCTCAAGATAGACAGAGTAAGCCGAGCGAACACAGGCAACGATTGCGGTCAAATCGTCTTCGCGTGCCGCACGTATGGTAATCTCAGAGTTACTCATGCATATTACCTCCATGAAGGGGACAAGGCCCTTCCCAGGTTTACCAACTTTCGTGATGAATGAACTCGGTAGAAGGCTTGCGCCCACGCTTAAGTGAGCCAGTATACAAGGAGCCTGGTGGTGGTTCGCGCCCCCTGGTATCTGTATCGCGCTTCTGGCGGGTGGGTTGACCTTTATCAACATTGGCCTCGACGAAGTCGCTGATCCACGCCCGCGCAATGAAAAAATTCCTTTGCCACGCCAGCTTAGAGGGAAAGGGCGCTTGCCCAAGCAGGAACGACTTGATAATCAAAAATCTAATGAAATATGGTTTAAACATTAATTGATGCAATAAAAACCTGAGAATCTAAAACATCAATAGGCTTTTCCCTCTCGCTTGCCTGCTTCAAAGCAACCATTGTTCTTCTGGTCAGGGTTCATTGTTTTGGAGTGGTAATGAAAAGATAAAATGATTGATGAAATCAGCCTCAGATCGTGCTGTCAGTGTGCCATTATGCGCCTGAGCAATGCATTGAGAGACCCATAATCCTAATCCTAATCCCTGTGAATGAGCCCCTTTGGTAAACAGTTGGAACAAGCATGAAAGCTGCTCTGGTGGTATCGGATTACCTTGATTGCTTATCATAAGTGTGGCCCAGGAACCGTCGATACGCTGCTCGTGGGTGAGAGTGAGCATAATTGGTGTATCTGGTTCGGCATAGGTAGTTGCGTTGGAAAGCAGATTCTCAATGACCTGGGCAAGTCGATCTCGATCCGCCATCAGAATGAGTTGCTCAGGTACCTGCGTCACAATATGATGCTCTGACGTTTCCCAGATGGGAGCCAGCTCTTCCACAACTTTTACCAGATCAACTGATTGACGATGGAGCGTGAACATTCCTTGTTTGAGACGGGTGACATCCAGCAGATTGGACACTAATCGATTCAATCTTAAGACGATCAGGTCCAGCGCTTGAAATTCGCGCATATAGATTTCCTTCTGATCACGGCTTGCTCGCCGTTTCAACATGTCAACCCGTATTTTCAGTGGGGTGAGATAGTTACGCAAATCATGTGCCATGATGGTCAAGATTTCTTCCGCCGCAACGTGTTTTGCCTGTTCCGTAGCATCCCTTGTATGTTGTTCTACCAGTTCCGCCCGATGCAGGACAATCCCTACCCATTGGGTGATGGCATCAAGGAAAGGCACATCATCGGGACTAAACCGATGAGGTACTCTGGACGAGACAAGAAGTATGCCCCGTTTCTCGGAATTTACTATGAGGGGAATAATGATCTCCGACTTGATACCAAGAACATCTTTCACCCCTGGCAGCTCCTGAGGATCATGGTGAGCTTCTCCGGTCCAGTAGATTTGCCCTGTTTGATAGACTTCAGCCACTCGTCCTCCATTGGAGAGGAGCATGCGATCTAAGCCAACGGCTTTCTGTTTCTCGCCTATTGGGGTTGTACTTGTCCCATAAGCAATAAGACCCTTGAGGTCAGAATCATAGAGAAAGACATCCACTTTATCCGCATTTAATGCCTGCGTAATGAGTTCAGCGGTCTGCTGAAAGGTACTGGCTACATCTGTAGCCGGCAATTGAAGCAGATCTTGCAGGGTTGTAAGTAATTTATCGTTTTTGAGTAGTTCAGTTGGCATATGGGCTTTCCCCTTTCTTTGTCGCACATCAGGAGGGGTACATTGATATTGAACCTCCTGGAGCGTTTTTGGACGTTGAGTCATAACATTTGCTCCTACTGATAAACAAAGAAGGTACAAGGGAAAACAAACGCGACCATAATTAAAGAACGCAAGCACTGGTACATACTATATATACTTCTCCAGGCAAACACGTCCTAATTAGGAGGTTCAAATAAGCTTTTGTTTCTTGTCCTTGTTAACATGCCTGCCCTTAAATGAAATGACAGCGCAACCAAAGGCCCAAGGACGACCAAGCGCCCCAGACATCAAGCGTGAAAAATGTGCAAATAAGGTATTCATAGTCATCACTTCCTCTTCCTCAACCTTACAGTATCGAAAATGTGCCTATTAGGGAACACGAATCTTACCCTTCTTGAAGATATACTATTTGTGCATGGGCTTTCCTGGGCAGGAAAGATGAAGAAAATAAGTCGTTATTACATCGTGAAATACTCACTATCCCATCGAGGTTAAACCCTTCTAATATACATAGAACTGAATCCCACCACGCTATGTTCACGTGATGAGACTTAGTGAGCATTCATGCAGAGTGTCTGCATATGTATCCAGTACTTTGGTGAGGAGGAAAGACAGCTATGGCTACAAGCTCGACTGATACCAAATCCTTGATTGCCTCCCCTGTAGTTACAGGAGCCATTGCGGGCTGTCTCGCGACGATACCTATGAGCATTTTTATGCTGCTCGCACAACGATACTTACCTCATGAGCAACGCTATAGTCTGCCACCAGAAATCATTACCTATGATATCGCTCGTCGGGCCAATCTCCATTGGAAGCTTAGCAAGAGACAAACGGTGCTTGCGACCTTGGGTGCGCACTTAGGATATGGCGCAGCAGTCGGAATCCTCTATGCTCCTTTATGTCGGTTACTTCCAACAAAATCACCTCTGATTAAAGGCAGCATAGTTGGTCTGCTAGTGTGGATAGGAAGCTATATGGCACTTTTGCCTCTGTTACGTGTAGCTGAGTCGGCGTATCGGGAGCCGTTACATCGCAATGTTATGATGCTGGTTGCTCATCAGGTGTGGGGAGGGGCAACCGGGCTGATAGCGACCGGGTGGCGTCAGAATATACTACGCGTGAGTTGATTGCATTGAGATGCAATCTCCTGACTATGTGCCATTCTCACAATATACTCAAATAAGCGGAGCCCTGATCATATGCATATGATCAGGGCTCCGCTTATTTGAGTATCCAAAAGTGCTCTTTCCGTAAGAGTTCCTAATGATTTTTAGTTCACTTTGCGACTGGCTTGTACGACCATCTCCGCCATCGCCTCAATATCACGTGAGAGGCCAGGCGCGAACTCTTCTGGTCGCTCTGCTCCCATGCTAATCGGAGCACCTACGGGAGCGTTTTCAGGAACCTGCAAGGTTCCGCCATTATGTTCGCTAGTCGTTGATGGAGATTGCCCTTTAATGATCTTCGCCATCTCCGATCCATCCAAGCGCCAATGATACTGCTGGTTGTGAAGGCCTTTATCCATTAATTGCTTCACTTCAGGGAACTTCGTCGCATCAAAGTTCGGAATGGGTAACAGCTTGTTCCAGTTGACACCCAGCGATTCCAGGGCCTTCGCAAAGACATTTTCGTGAGCATGATCACGCACGATTAAATAGGAGATCGTAGAGCGTGCTGTCTTGTTCCTTGTCATCTCATACAAACGGCACTTCTGCAAGCGCCCAGTACTCTCCAGCATCAAATTATACAGCAGATCGAGGGAAAGATTGCCGCTATTGTAGACATATGATCCGGACCAGGGATTTCCGGCAGCATCCACCGGCATCGCACCCTGGCTGGCAACCAGCCAGTGATGGATATTACTCTTACCATGGCCATCAAGAGCAATTTCTAATGGAGTTCCTCCATCGCCATCGCCCATTGCCTTCCCCTGATAACGTGGTGAACCATCGACCAGGCGATTGATCGTGGTCGCAATCAATTCCACATGACTGATCTCTTCAATCCCCACTCCCTGAATAAGATCAAGATAGGGCTTGGCCTTACCTCGGAAATTAAAGCTCTGGAAAAGATACTGCATCATCGTACGCATTTCCCCAAACTGACCACCCAGTCCCTCTTGCAATGCGTTTGCCGCTGCTGGATCAGGCTCATCTGGGACAATCTCATTGATAAGTTTCTGTACATGGAAAAACATATTTCCTCCTTACAACCTTTTCCTGAATTGAAGATGTTTCTCTGTCATCTCTTTCTTGAAGTAACACTCCTCCTCCATGATAGGCAAACACGAAATTGGTCATGCTCTATGCTAAAAACACGACCCCATACACTGACGAAAACGATATAGTTGCATGCAACAACCACCAGAGCAGATTGCTGTGTTCTATGTCCTTTTTCACGTCTATAAAACTATGCATGCAATGGATATGAGATACAGCATAGGTAATTTCTATTCAGCCATAACATATTCGTCAACGATACATCTACGAGGAGATGAGATTCGTGTTCATTATAGAGACACTTTCGCTTGACAGAACACGAACAAAGGAAAAATTTTCCATGCATATTGATTCACTCTTCTCCCGCTTTGCACGATCCATGGCAAGAGTGCTTGGTCATCCTTTGGCTTTCGGCTTAGCCGCTCTCTTTATTGTTGCCTGGTTAATCAGTGGACCTCTCTTTCACTTTAGTGATACCTGGCAACTGGTCATCAACACTGGGACCACCATCATTACCTTTTTGATGGTCTTTCTCATCCAGAACACGCAGAATCGGGACAGCGAAGCCATGCAGGTCAAATTGGACGAGTTGATTCGCGCCACCAAGCAGGCCAATAACTCCATCCTGGATACTGAAGACCTTAATGAGCAGGATCTTGAGCATCTGCAACAGCATTACAGCTTTCTTGCTCAGCGTGCACAATCACATCTCTCTCATCAGAGACCCAGTGATGAGAATTCCCTCAAATCCAAAGATGTTTCACCTACGACAAAAAAGAAGTGAGCTTCCATTACCGCCATCTTCACATTCCTCTCAAACATCTCTCATTGAGAGAGGAGGAACAAAGAAGAAGAAAAACAGGTTTATTGAATTTCAACCCATTTTCAGTTGTTAAGTCTCAGATCTCAACAAAACTGTAGGGTTCCCAGAAATTGGCAAAGCAACGCTTCCAGACAAAAACGTTTCTCCTAGTATCATCGTGTACTGATTAGAACTACAGTTTGAGCAAAAAAGGGAGGTTGTTATGCCTGGACAAAAGAAAAACAAGCCGGTGCGTGGCGTCGGTGAAAAAGAAGAGCGCATGTACGAGCATATTAAAGAGTCAGCCGAAAAAAGCGGTCGGTATGGGAAGCGAGCTGAAGAGGTTGCTGCGCGCACAACGTTGAAACATCACAAAGAAGAAGGTCACAAAACAGGTGAGTAAGCCTAGTGCCTCTTCTCATAATCATTCCCTTACGCAGCCGTATACCGGGTATAGCCTGATACATAATTAGTCACTCTGACTAGTTTCAAAATGGGATAGACTCAGTATCACGCAAGGTTATGTATTGAGGTGGATTTTTTGCATATCCGCGTCACCGTATTCATTACCTGGTGTGGATATGTATTTCTTTTTGTGATGATGAAAGTTTCCTGCAATAATCAGTGACATATGAGCAGCAATATTTATATGGAGTATGCTTTATGCTTGACGACAATTAAGAGTAATTTCATGTAATGATGCATCCTTGTTTTCTAGCCAGTCTAGCCTGACTCTATAAAAAGCATCACTGTGAGAGAAAGCGAAAAGATTGCCAAAGAGGCTATGAAAGAAAGGTGGGAGCAAATGCAAAAAAAACAGCTAGACCAAACAACAGCACCCATTGTTGAAGCCATTGAAGCCTTTCAGAAACAAGGGGAGATTTCGTTTGGCATCCCTGGGCATAAAAGGGATGCTGGCATCGACCATCTTATGTCAGGGACACTTGGCAATTTGATGTATCGCAATGACATTCCAGGCCATCACGGGCTCGATGATCGCAAAGAGTCGAGAGGGACCCGTTTAAAAGCTGAAGAACTAGCTGCTGAGGCCTTTGGGGCCAAGCAATCGTTTTTTTCTATTGGCGGCACATCCTTAAGTGTCCATGTGGCAATGCTGACTGTCGCTGACTCTGGAGAAAAACTCATTGTTGCACGTAACACGCACAAATCAGTGATTGCGGCTCTCCTCCTCGGCGAGGTAAATCCGATCTTTCTTCAACCTGAAATCAATGAGGAATGGCAGATAGAAAACGGGATTACTCCTAAATCTCTGGAGCAGACCTTATCAATGCATCCAGACGCCAAAGGAGTCTTTCTTGTCAGCCCCACCGTGTATGGGATCACAAGTGACACCAAAGCACTGGCGGACATTTGTCACTCCCATCATATTCCGCTTATTGTGGATGAGGCATGGGGACCACATTTCGCGTTTCATCCAGATTTGCCTGAAACAGCCATGTCGTGCGGTGCAGATCTGAGTATGGGGAGTATTCATAAAACGATGGCAGGCCTGGGGCAGGCCTCTATTGTCAATATGCAAGGCGATCTTATTCAGCCAGATCGCTTCAAACTTTGTCTGAAACTCTTTGAATCGACGAGCCCGTCTTCGCTCATCCTTGCATCCGCTGACGCAGCGAGACGACAGATGGTCCTGGAAGGAAAAGCGCTGTTGGACAGGACACTCTCGTTATCCACATGGGTAAGAACAGAACTCTCGTCTGTCGAGGGGATTCATATCCTTGATAGGTCCTATCTGGGCACTCCTGGCGCAAAAGCGCTTGATATCACCAAAATAGTCCTTGATATCAGCGGCCTTGGTGTGAGCGGGTATGAAGCATCCGATTGGATTGAAGAGCGATACAAGATAAATTTCGAACTCTTGAACGAGCGACACCTGATGGCTCTGCTGACAATAGCTGACACCAGGCAAACAGTCGAAAAGCTCGTCACAGCAGTGAAAGCCATGGCAACGTGGGCACATGATCGCGAAAAGCCGACAGATATTACGTTACCAAAGCTCGATGAACTCTATGCAAAATGTGTCACCTCACCAACAAAGGCATTCTTTGGAGAGACAGAAGACATTCCCTTTGAGCAAGCCGCTGGGAGAATTGCTGCCGAGATGATAACTCCCTACCCGCCGGGCATTCCACGCATCGCACCAGGAGAGCTCATCAACCAAACCGTAATTGACTATCTCCAAAAAGGGATGCAATTGGGTATGTTTGAGGAATCTTTTGATCCATCTTTAGAAACCATACGGGTGGTAAAAAGGTAGTCTGTTGTTCTTATGATTATACTGAAAGCAGGCGAGAAAGCCGCCATTGCCGTGAGAGCCACCGCTTTTCTTCGTATTCTCGCCTCTCTTCTTATGAGGAGAGCTACAATTAGTCTATAGTTCCAGCTCTCCTCTGGGCACAGAAGTAGCTACTCATCGCGGCCATTGCTCCTAGAGCATCGTATACTCTATATAGAAATCTTTCTTTCGTGCGGCCTGTGTGGTGAATCGACGTGGAGAACGCCTGCGTTCAGGCACTTTGAAACAGTATATCAAGCATGTGAACGAAGGCGCAAGCGATAGATCGCGCTGTCTTGGGAGTATTATCATATCGCCAATCTTAAGGATATTGCTAACAGGCTGTCTCACAAATGTATTTGAACATATGGAAAAGCTCTCCCACTGTATCATACAATTGAGCATGACGAATATTTGCTATCAAAGGAGATGACATGGCAATGACAGATCTGGAGGGCAAAGTCGCGCTAGTTACAGGCGCGGCCTCTGGTATTGGGCTGGCTATCGCACGGGACTTCGCGGCTCGGGGCGCGCATGTTGTATTGAGCGACATCGATGTCGAGCATGGGGAGGCCGCAGCCTCCGAACTAGCGGGCGCTCGATTTCTGGCGGCTGATATGTCTCAAGGCGAGGATATCGAACGCCTGGTCGCCGAGGCGCTACAAGCAGAGGAACGTGTTGATATTCTCGTCAATAACGCTGGCATTCAGCACGTCGCGCCGATCACGGAGTTTGCCGCTGAGAAGTGGCGGCTAATCATCGACATCATGCTCACCGCTCCCTTTTTGTTGACAAAGGCGCTGTTACCTGGAATGTATGAGCGGCGCTGGGGGCGTGTTATCAATATCTGTTCAGTGCATTCATTACGCGCCTCCGCGTATAAGTCGGCCTATGTGAGTGCTAAGCATGGCCTGTTGGGATTGACGCGCGTGACGGCCCTGGAGGCGGCGGAATATGGCGTGACCTGTAATGCAATCTGCCCCTCATATGTGCGTACTCCTCTCGTTGAGAAGCAGATAGTGGATCAGGCGCGAATACACAATATCCCCGAAGATGAGGTTGTAGAGAAGGTTATGGCGGTTGAAGGCGCGATCAAACGCCTGCTAGAGCCGGAGGAAGTCGCGGGCTTTGTCGCATTCCTCTGTAGCGATGGAGCCAGCGGGATTACTGGTAGTGCTCAAACCATCGATTGTGGCTGGACCGCGCATTAGAGTGTGTGTTAATATACCGGGCTGGCGTCGATATGTCAGCCCGGTTTTATGTGTCACCAGAGAGGATAGCTCGCTTTGAGTTTTAGATCATGAGAAAGGATATTAAGAATGAAGCCTTCTGAGCATATACAGTTTATCAATCCCCCAACACTTGCCTCAACGCCAGGATATGCGCAGGTTGCCCGCGTCACAGGCGGGCAGACGATCTACCTTTCGGGCCAGATCGCGCTTGATGCGGCGGGTAAGCTTGTTGGAGAAGGCGACTTCCGCGCGCAGGCAATCCAGGTCTTCGAGAATCTCAAGGCCGCGCTCGCAGCCGTAGGAGCTGATTTTAGCCATGTTGTAAAGCTGAATATTTATCTACTGGATCGCGGTCAGGTGCCTGTGCTACGCGAGGTGCGTGATCTCTATGTGAACACGCAGGAGCCGCCAGCGAGCTCGCTTGTTGAGGTTCGCAGCCTGGCTCGAGAGGAGTTTTTACTCGAAATTGAAGCCATCGCGAGTCTGCCAGCGTAATCCTGCGGCTTTTTAGTTTCAAAGATCAATGTGCCCCTCCCAAATTCTCGGGAGGGGCAGAATGGTCTTTTGATGTGCCACTAAGAAGGAGATCTCTCACCATTCGGGAGCGCTCCTATCCTGGCGAGCGCTGATGTGATCAAGCCTCGATTGATAAATTAGTGCGCGTCGATGAACTCGGTGCAGAGTTTGACGGCTTCGTCTTGCTGTTCGATGTGGGGAGAGTGACCGCACTCAGGGATAATGAACTCCTGATAGGTGCCTCCATGCTCTTTATAGCTTTCAAGGACCGCGCGTATCTGACCTTTCATTGGTTGGGGTGGATAGAGTTGCGCGCCGGGCCAACCGGGGACGAAGCCAAGCTGACCGAGAAAGCCGATATCAAACATGGAGGTATCCGAAACGATCTGGTCGTCCGCGCCATGAAACCAGAGAACGGGAGGCTTTTCGCTTACATTGGCGAGTTCGCCCTGATTGAGATATTTGGGAGAGAGGGCGTTATTGACACCCTGGGCACCGGGAGCGCTCCCAGGCCAGTTCTCCGAGGGAAGAGTATCGCCGGGATAGTTGCCGGGTGCGACAGCCATGGCGAGGATGGAACTAACAAAAATCTCCTCGCGGTCAGGCGCAGCGCGGAAAGGGGGCTTGAAATAAAAGGTATTGATGGTTGTGCGTGGAGAGGTGGGATCGCTGCCACGGTCGCCATCAGCGAGGCGTTGTACAAAGTCACCATTCGCCGTTCCGCCGCCACTACCCGCATAATCCAGCCAGACAGGTGTACCAATGACATCTTTAGTGCCGCCGAAGCCATAAGGAGAGCCTGTAGCCTCAAGCATAAGCGTGCGTAGCGTGCCAGGATAATCGATGGCATACTGGATGGCGACATTGCCACCCAGAGACCAACCAAGCAGATGGAAAGATGGCAAGTCCAGCGCGCGCACAAAGGAGGCGATATCATCGGAAAAATCGCGCACGCCCCGCGTAGCGTCGACCGGGAGCGTCTCGCTCGCGCCATAGCCGCGCAGATCAGGAGCGTAGATCGTATAGCGTCCCGTCTCTGCCAGAGCGAGCATGAAATCCTGAAAGAAGAGCGAGGATGAGCAGTTGCCATGGATCAGAACGACGGGAAGTGGACCTTGGCCAGTGGTCAGATAGGCGGTTTTGAGCCGCTCGCTTTGAAGCGTGTGTTGTGTGATGCCTGAGAGTAAGAGTGGCGACGTTGACATAACTGTTTTTCTCCCTGCACTTGCTGCATACACAAATTTATGAGCTTCATTGTAGCATACATGAGCCCTTGCCTGTTCGCGGAAAGTGGTATTTTCCGCATAGCACCGATCGATCTGTTCAATCAAAACGGGAGAAGATCACGCGTCAGAAATTCCAGATCTTCTTTGGGTTGTGGCCTCCAATCGGCTAATACAGGGAAACCAGCCCATTTCAAACTAAAACGCAGATATTCTACAAAGGTGGGGCCCTCCATATCCCCATATCGAAGTGGAGCTAACACTTGATCGGCATGTTCATCGGGAAAACTAAATGCATAGGGGGTGCCAGCGGAATGGCCATAATCTTTTTCGACGCGATCATCTGCGAATTCAAAGATACAAAATGGTTTGTCAGAGGATCGCTGTTTTTGCATCCGAAGCAGTACATTTTCATCCAATGGCCTGACCTGCAATGGATCACATTCTCGCATGAGACTAGAACTCCACCGACTTTTTCTGAGAATAGGTAAGAGTGGATCAAAGGAGAGAGCAATTTCGTCCCATTGAGGATGATAGCCAAAGAAATTGACCGCGCCCACGATCTCATACCAGGCACGAACTGAGAGTGGAACAGGGCCAATCGTTCGTTCAATCTCATCAACATATGTTGACATGCGAACAGGCCATGTCCATCCGTCGGGTAAGCTACGTTTCCACTCTTCAACATCTTCCGGGGTATCGATGTTGTAACGAAACATAGGACTCAAGTCAAAGACATATTTTTCATCTTCCGCATAGGCTTCATCCATATAGTTAGCAGAGAGAAATATTGGGGGTTGTGTTCTTATCCACGCCAACATCTCAAGATAATCTCGTTGTTTATCAAAAAACGTTGAGCCTTCAATGGGTTGAACTCGATGATCATAGCCGAAGATGTAGCCTCTATGAGGCAAGCGCTCAATGAGCGTTTCAATGTTGCGGCGGACACGGCGCATGGTCTCGCGAGCCACGGAGAGGGCATCGGTATATACTGGTTCCTGACGAACATCGGCTCCTAATTGCATCAATTCATCCCAGACCTGCTCATACTCACCATTGAGGTATCGTTCTAAATAGGTCATATTCTTCCTGCAATTCTAACAATGCTTGTATCTTCTATGGTCTTAGACGAAAACCAACCCTCATACGAGGGCACGGCGCGGCTAGCGCGACTAGCGCTAACGCGCTCAGGTTTCCGCAAAAGGAGTATTCCAAAAATGGGCCAGGGTCACAATGCATGTTCTCACTGTGATAAATACATACGCTGCATTGTTGCTATTATGCTACATTGTCGGTCCAGGCCACAAACATGAAACAAAGAATCGTTTCCCCGGTCTATGATCCCTCCGACAAGCGCAACAAAATTATTGATAGATTTTTGATATCAACCGCTATTACCTCTTACTGATCCTTTAGGACTTTTTGCCCCGTGTCATGCTACGCTTGTCGTGACGTGAAATCGCCGTGCTTCTTCGTGCCTCCCATATGCCACGATGAGAGTGCTTGTTGAAGATCTGACGATACTGGTAGAAGTGTGCTCGCCAGGCGCGGAAAACGCAGCCGGTTTGTAGCTATTCCTGATCAGGAAACATTGTGCGTGTGCCTGACATACGCCTCTAAAAAGAACATGATGTGGCGGGTAAGCGTTGCTTGCTAGCGGCGCGTTTCGAGTACGTCTACAAACCAATGACGTTAGAGGAGGCTCAAGGGATTCGATAAAAAAGAATAGCAAGCGGGTTAGAGATCGTTCAGGGTCGTGTGGTAGAGGATAACGAGAGGTGGAAATGATGAAGGAGACCCTTACCAGCCTTGCGGTTGGTATCTCGCTGGTCACGCTGGCCCTCTGGGTCATGTTCAGCTCAAAGCGAAACTTCGTCAAGGTGAACAACGTCGTCTGGAGCCGGAACATGCACAAGTACATGGCGCACTGCAAGCACATGCTGGTGCTCGTCTTCTCGACCATCTGTTGGCTGCTCAGCCTGTTGTCAGATGGCTCCCTCGTCACGAAATCGCTCTACACTGTTACTCTTGTAGCGGTGTTCTGGTGGGAGATATATGACAGTCGCTGTCTGGAGAACGCGCCGAAGCAGTGCAAAATTGTAGCCGCGCAGGTCAGTGTCCCGCAAGGAACGAGCGTGACTGTGGAGAAAGACGCGTCGGGGAGCGTGGTCATTAAAGTGGCAGGAGTATCCGGTGCCAGGGGGAAGGGGGGAGGCAATGAACCCGTCACAATCGCACTTACAGGCGCACTTCTGGAGGCGGTGACTATCAACATGGCAGAGGAGAAGAGGAGGCCGCCTCAGAAGCTGAAGAAGATTGCGTGAGGTTGGAAAGCGATGTGGAGGAGGAGGTTGCCTGTATGCACCGCCGCTACCCTCCCCTTCGCCATCAGGCGAGCGTGTAGGCAAAACCCAAGAGCTATTATAAGTACCCAAGACAAGAGGGAGGAGTCATTATGGCTCCCCCTCTTGTTTTGCATGTTTTATCTTTCGTTAAGACCAGAAGTAAAGTCAGAAAAGGAGACCGCAACGTTTTATTGATGAACTTTTGATATTCTTCTGTATCCTTCATACAGTTTTTTGATGGCTTGTGAGGTAGATTTATAGCAATAGCCAGGGAGATAGTCCCCTAACAAGGCAACAGGTGAGATGCCCATGTTGCGATATTCTCTGAGGAGTAATGGTAATTGACTACTTCATCGATACCGACAACATACGCAGGCAGAAGCAAGCGTACGTTCTCAAGTCTCAAAGGCAAAACGTTTGTTGTAAAATTGGGTGGAAGTACGTTGGAGTATCAGCGTACGGTGTTACAGGACTGTATCTGCTTGCACGCGCTAGGCGTTCACATCGTTCTGGTGCATGGTGGTGGACATACGATTGATGAATGGCTCACAAAGTTGCATATCCCCGTTCGCTTTCAGCACGGATTGCGTGTTACTGACGCGCAAACCCTGGAAGTTGTGCGCATGGTCTTGTGTGGTCAAATTAATCAAGAATTGGTGGCCCTGGCGACACAACTTGGTGGGAATGTTGTCGGCCTTTGTGGAACGGATGGTAATATTGTCCAGGGGCATCAAATGGACAAAAGCCTGGGATTCGTGGGGGAAATTGATGCCATCCATCCCATGCTAATACAACAAGTTATCGATGACGGCTATATTCCTATTCTCGCGCCGTTGGGCCTGGGACCAGATGGAAGCTGCCTAAATATGAATGCTGATCTGGTGGCTTCACGTCTAGCCGGGGCCTTGCAAGCATCACGCCTTACCTTTTTGAGTAACATCGATGGCATTTATGGTTCAGATGGCGCTGTAATTCCAGAGATGCATGAGGCAGAGGTTAATTCGCTGATCGAGAGCGGCATTATTAAAGATGGGATGATCCCCAAGGTAAATGCGTGCCTCCACGCACTGAAGGATGTTCCCTGTGTCCAGATTGCGAATGGTGGCAACCCACATATGCTTCTCCATACATTAGAAGATCTACCACTCGGGACCAAATTTGTGCATTAAGCAAGGCGGAATCTTGAGTGGTTTTTTTTATGTGCTCACCAGGGGCTGTACGACTCTTTGTAAGGATTGGAAAGCGTTGAGAAGTGTGTTACCTGAGCGCGATGGTGGAGCTTTGGCAGACGAGAGTATGCTTACAAAGAGAGTCGTATAGCATGCCAGAAGGTCTGGCAAATGGTGTTGAGGAGCCACGCCTATGAGTAGTGTAGAGCCTGTTACCTACCGAATAGATGTGCATCATCATGTCGTTCCGCCTTTCTATGTCGATGCTTTGCGGCAGGGGGGACTTATCGAGTCGATTCCCGGTGTCCCCTTCCCGAATTGGAGCCTTGATGCTACACTTGCTATGCTTGATAAGCAGGGAATTGCCAGCGCGCTCCTATCCATCTCGGAGCCGGGTGTATACTTTGGTGAGAAGGTCAAGGCCCAGGCTTTAGCGCACCGGGTTAATATCTTCCTGGCTGAATTGGTGCAGAATCATAGCACACGTCTGGGAGGATTCGCGGCCCTACCGCTACCCGATGTAGGCGCGGCCCTACGCGAGATGGAGTACGCGCTAGATACTTTGAAGCTTGATGGGGTTGGGCTACTCTCCAATTATCGTGGCACCTACCTGGGCTCACCGCAGTTTGAAGAGCTTTTTGCTGAATTGAACCGACGGCGCGTCCCGATCTTCATTCATCCATCAACACCCCCGGCTAAGGATCAGCCTCTATTCGGTCTACCCGCCTCGCTCTATGAGTTCCCTTTCGATACGACACGGATGGTCGTCAATATGCTCTATAGTGGTATGTTGGAGCGTTATCCAAATCTGCGTATCATCCTTTCACATGCGGGGGGAACGATACCCTATCTGGCGAAGCGCATCGCGCATGGAGCAATGCTTGAGAAAGTCATGGGCGAACGCAATCCTGAGAACCTGCTTGCCCAGTTACGGCGCTTCTACTACGATGTTGCCATGTCGATCTCGCCCTATGCTCTCCCCTCGCTACAAGCTCTGGCTGACCCCTCGCGTATCCTCTATGGGAGCGATTATCCTTTTGTGCCGGAGCCAGCCATTCAGCATGACCTGAAGGAGTTGCGAGCCTACAATGGCTTTAATCCCGGCGAGGCTCGCCTGATTGAGCGTGAGAATGCCCTGCTGCTTTTCCCACGCTTCAAGAATTAAGAGAGCCCCTATCCTCACGCGGGATGGGGCTCTCTCTTTAAAATGTGCCTGGCTTTTAGAGCATCCAGAGGATGCCATTAGGCAATTTGGGATGTAGCGTGGTCCAGGTCTTGCCACCATCGCTGGTGACGCGTAACTGAATGTTGGTATCCGCGCGGAGAGTAAAGTCATAATTTGGTCTGACCAGGCTCCAGCCATGTTGAATATCAGTGAAGCTAGAACTAATATATGTACGATCAGCGAAAGGTGAACTGATTCCTAATTCCCATTTGCCATCTTGCAGGATGTACTGTTGTACCGTGAAGGTAAAATGTTGATTATTAGGAATCCCCATTGCCTTGAACGCGATGTGTTGTTCATCTCCTGCGATGAATTCACTATACGTTGTACTAAGTGCCTTCATATCCCATTGGTTGGAGTTACCTGATCCAGTATAGACATAGGATTGAAACTGTCTTGTGACAGAGTTGCCGAATGAGAGAAGAAAGGCATCTTTACCTTGTGAGTTAAAAAGGAAATCAATTTGTTGAAGTTGGGTACTCTTCCAGCCGGAAGGAGTTGTAAGTGTAAGCTCCTTCCATGTTTTTCCACCATCCTGTGTCGCATTGAGTGTTGCTGGGATTCCGTTTAATGGGTAGGTGAGAAAGTAGCCATGTCGTTGATCCGTAAAGCTAATTTGATATGGTTGTCCCTTGGAAGGGAGGCTCGAAGCGTTTTTGCCTGTATGCCCAATCTCTTGCCATGATGAGCCTCCATTATGCGTCTGATAGAGAGTGTACCCTTTGGGCGTTTTATGGCTGAGTAGCAACCAACCATCTTTGTCATTGATAAACGTCAGGGCTTGCAGACCGTCATTCTCGGTATCCATAGGAATATCACACGGTTGCCATGATTTACCACCATCAGTTGTGCGATACATTGGGGTGTTACCCCTATCCTGAAGTGCCACGTACCAGGCGGTTTTCTCATCTAGCACAAACACATTTGGGAGATTTGAACTGCTCTTCATCTTAGGTGATACATCTTGCCATGTTTTGCCGCCATCGGTTGTACGCAGCAAGGCTTGCGGGAATACAGTATCGCCATTTTTGCCCTTTGCGGCTAACGCCCAGCCTGTTGAGGGGCTTGCCATGTAGAGTGTGTTACTGAGGACAAGGCGGTGCGTCTGCTTGCTTATGGGTGTGGTAGGATGTTTCGTTGATATTTGGGGCTGTCGTGCGGTGAGTATAAACGCGAATGAGCCAACCACTAGAGCTGTAACCAATATGGCGGCAAGCAAGCCCAGGAAGCGAAGTCCGCGTGACGTTTTGCGCGTCTTGTTCCTTGGTAATGGTATAGGTTGCTGATCGTGACTTGAAGCCGCTAGGCGCGTGGCATGATCTGGCATGTATTGGTCCGTTGAGGATAGGGTCCCTCTACCAGCGGCTTTCGTCTGGAGGCGCTGGCGAATTCGCACCAGGGATGCCTGATCGTCCCTGCTTGGGCGGTAAAGGTCCGTGAGTGCGTGGGTGAGGCGTGTGTTGTTTTGTTCGTCCTCGGTAGTGTCAAAGGGCCTCTTCATGCTCTCTCCTCCTTTTCTAGCGTCGTAAAGCGTGCGCGAAGCTGGCGTATGCTACGCGAAAGTAGCTGGCGGACAGCCGCCTCGCTTTTCTCCACCATCTGTCCGATCTCCGCGCAGCGCAGGCTATGCCCATAGCGCAGGCGCAAGATGTGCTGCTGAAGCGGTGGTAACTCGCTGATATGCTGGTGCAATTGTGTTTGTTGCTCTCGCATCAAGAATGTAAATTCCGGATTGTTAAGGGCCTCGTCGAGCAGTGAATCCGCGATGCTATCAAGCACGACGACCGGTCGGCGCTTCTGACGGCGATAATAATCGATAACTTTGTTGCGTGCGACCCGGCGTAGCCATGCCAGTTGCTCTGAGCGTGTAGCATGGAGGATTGGCTGATTTTCCAGGGCAGCCGTAAAGACCTCTGTGGTAATGTCCTCAGCATCCTCACGTAGTTGAACCTGCGCCCGGATATGCATGAAGATCAGTTCTCCATACTGATCGAAGAGCGCGGTCCCTGCGTCAATAGGAGCATCAGGGAAAGGGTATTCTGATTGCATACTCCTGTTTCCTCTACTTGCTTGCGATTCAATTCGTCTGAGCGCAGCCGCCAGGAATGTTTAGATGTTTTGGAATCCAGGCATAGCTGGTATGAGAACTTATATGGCAACGAAGCAAGCCGCTGTCCAGACGGCGTTAGCATATGCTTTTTGTATAGCTTGCTAATTTCACTGACATTATCGACGAGCTTTGAAGAATGTGACAGGAAACTTAGAAGGAGAGATTATTGAGGGCAAAGCATCCCTACCAGCCCTATGTATGTTGCTCTGAGGTGTGAAGCCGTTGTGCGATGCAAGCGAGCTATAGATTAGGGGCGGGTATTCCAGTATATCATAAATGGGGATCGGGTACATCGTGCTTTTTGGCGGTGTCTTCAGAGGTTCAATGGGGTATGATGAGATTCCAGTAATGAGAAAGGACGTGGAAGATGATACACGTTGGATTGATTGGCGAGTTCCGGGCAGAGATCAAATCTCATCAAGCGATACCCCAGGCGCTTGAGTTGGCCTCAAAGGAACTTGGCTGTACCTTCAAATATGAATGGCTACCGACCCCATTGCTGGAACATGATACTGAGCGCTGGTTGAGCACGTATCAGGCACTCTGGTTCGTTCCGGGCACACCGTATGCCAGCCTGGATGGAGCCATACACGCGATACAGTACACGCGTGAGCACTCTTTACCCACACTAGGGACATGCGGAGGGTGCCAGCATATGATTATCGAGTACGCGCGCAATGTGCTGGGAATGGCGGAGGCGGACCATGCTGAGTCTAATCCCGATGCCGAGCTCAAATTGATTATGCCGCTTGTTTGCTCTCGTTCCAATCTCGAAACAGATTGTTTACTAACGCCAGGTTCTCGGGTTGCGACTATCTACGGCGCGAACGAAGTGACCGAGCGCTATGGAACCTGTAATTATGGCCCAAACGTTCAATTCTGGCCCGCGCTTGAGCAAGGGGGAATGCTTGTAAGCGGGAAAGATCGCGAAGGAGATGCTCGCATTATCGAGCTTGGTTCACACCCCTTCTTTGTAGGTACACTCTTTCAGCCTGAGCTCTCAGCCTCCAAAAAGATAGCGCATCCCCTCATCAAAGCTCTGTTGCAGGCCGCTAATTGAGCGACATGAAGTCGTGTAGTAATCACGCATAATAGGTGAGGAAAGGGTCTTTATCGTCGGAGGGCGTATCGGGAAAGGGATCGTTTGCGAAGCGCAAGCGGTAACAGTACTCCTTCACCTCGTATGGTTCCTCAACGGTAAATGGCCCCTCCTCCAGTTCAAAGGCCACTGTGCGAGATGCGTCAGCCTCCTCAAGACCTTCAGCCTCTTCCTCACCGTACTCGATGCCTGTAAACTCAAAGTGGATATGAGTGCTATCGACGATGTGATAACGAAATGTGACAGTTGAGCGCATCCCCTGTGCCTCACCATATTCGTGCTCCCCACTGCCATCCGCGCGAAAGGTCGCGCGCAATAGAAAATCATAGTACTGTAAGCCTGCCTGCCAACTCTCCCTGGTCAGAATATCAGGCGCTTGCTCCTGTAAAGTACTCATTCACGTAACCTCGCATTGTTCTTTGAATTATGTACTATTTCTGGTAAGATAATAGCCTGTTATTTTACCTTTTCATAGGCGTCTGGAGCGCGCCCTGATCGGTCTGCTGCATCTGTATATGCTAAGATATAAGCTACAGTATATGACCCCAGCCATAAGAGCGTAAAATTTCTGACAATCCCCTATGCATTGAAAGGCGACGAGATGCGAGACCGTTGCGCGGAATGTGGTGCCCTGCCGCCCGAAGGGCGCACCTGCCAGGACATCTTTAATGAGTTTACCACCTTCAAATACCTCGATGAAAGCTACTTCCAGGTTCACCTCCCCATGGTGACCTGTTTTATGATCCAACACGGACGCTATAGCGATCCAGGACTTACTCACGCTCGCTCTCTTTTGTGTGCCTATGTTGAACAGCAAATGACAGTACCACAACTCTATCAACTCGCTGCTCAGGGGATGAGCAGTCGTGAGCGAACCTGGAAGATGAATCGCTTGGAGAATGATGCCCCACCGCCGAGCATTAATTGGCGTATGACCCTTATCGATGTCGCGCAAGGCTCGCACATGGGCGAGGATACATCTTCCTATTGCGAACTGGTCAGGCAATGGGCGCGCAGCATCCTGGAACAGATGGCAATATGACGTTGAATGAAGAATCTATACATGGTGAGCATCCTCTCTCTTATGATGGACAAACTCAGACATCACTGACTCACATCGTGGAGGCGCTCTGGCAGACAAACGTTCAGTCGAGTACTCTCCTTGGGGAAGGCGTCTACGGGCGTTGCTATGGTGTGGAATTTGGTTGTTCCCCTCATCGCGCGGTAATTAAAATACAGAAGTATCCCGGCATGGGAGATCAAGAGCGTCATCAGCTTGCCGAGTTACACAACAAATTCCCTGCCCTGACCCCACAAGTCTATGCATATTTACCTGAGACTGAAATCGGGGATGCGCTTATCATGCAGTGGCTTCCCGGTCAGAGTTGTCCTCGACCGGAGCAGTTGCCACATGCTTTGCGTGCTTCCCTCCAGCGCCAGGCAGTAGAGCTTTTGTTAGAATTGCACGCTGTTGAGCATCCTCAAGGCTATGGCTCGTTTGATGGTCCATTCTATACGCGTTGGTGGGATTACTATGGTCAGCGTGTTCGAGATACCTACCAGGCAATTACGGAGTCTGAGGAGGCTCGCGCCTATCTAGGCCCCCAGGTGTTGGCCTTAATGGATCGCGCTCTCAAACATGGTGAGCGTATTCTAGCTACCAGTGAGGGGCGTCCGGTTCTCCTTCACGGCGATTACTGTTTTGGTAATCTCCTATTCGACTCGCAGACATGGCGCATTTCTGGCCTTATTGATCCACTTGATGCTGAATGGGGCGAGCGCGAGCTTGATCTGGTGAATCTTATCAATGGGCATATCCATCACTTTGAACTGGTGAATCTGTATCGTAAAGCGATGGATCTTGGCCCACTCTTCCCTCTCCGTTACTGGTTTTATCAGGTGTGGACATGGCTCTTCTATTATGTGCGGGTACGCGTGGCATGTCGGGAGTGGGTTTTGCGTTGTGGTCGCGAACTCGACAAAGCCATGAAGCGCTATCTCTAGCACAGCATGTTTGTTGCCTGCATGTTTGCTGTTACTCCTTATGCGGAAACCTGAGCGCGTCAGCGCTAGCGGCGTTGGTTCTCGCATAAGACTTATCGCGGAAGCGATGAATAAGAAGGAAGATATATGTCATCCATTGAGTTTGGCTTATTACTTCCCGCTATACCTCACAGAGGTATGACACGGGAAATCTACCTCAAACGGATTCGCGAGAGTCTGGATATTGTCACCGGACATTTTCATTCGATCTGGTATGTCGATCATTTGCAATTTCAGGATGCTCCGGTCCTTGAGGGCTGGACGGCCCTGACCTACATGGCTGCTTGTTATCCCTCTTTTCACTTTGGGAATGTGGTGCTTGCTCAGTCCTTTCGTAATCCTGCCCTGCTGGCGAAAATGGTGGCGACTGCTCAGTATATGAGCGAAGGGCGCTTTATCCTTGGTATTGGGGCTGGTTGGCATCAGGAAGAGTATGATGCCTATGGCTTTCCTTATCCAACGCCGGGCGTAAGAGTAGAGCAGTTGGAAGAGACACTGACTATTCTCAAAGCCCTCTGGACCCAACCCCAGGCTACTGTGGAGGGGAAGCATTACCACGTTCTCAATGCTGTGTGTGAGCCAAAGCCTGATCCATTGCCAAGGATTATGGTTGGTGGCGAGCGACCACGTATGCTTCGCCTGATTGCGCGGCACGCTGACGAATGGAATATTTCCCAGGAAGGTATCGCTCGCTATCGTGAGCTGGTGAAAGAGTGCGAAAAGGCCTGTGCTGCTGTTGGGCGCGATCCAGCTACACTACGCAGAAGCTGGTTCGGTGGCTGTCTATGTGTGCCTGAAGGGACTGACATGAGTAGCGTGGATATGTCGCTGGTCAAATCTCCCAATGCACTGGTTGGCACACCCAGACAGATTATTGAGAAACTCAAGCCATTTATCGATCTGGGTGTGGTATCTTTCCAGTTAAAAAATGAGGGATTTCCCGATACTACGTCATTGCGTTTGCTAGTGGATGAAGTTTTGCCACGCCTTAACGCTTAGGTCCTCCTGGGCGAGTCGCTGTTATATATTATTTGAGCAGCGTTGCCAGTTCGTTGACGCTCGCGACGATGTGAGTTGGTTGCGCTGCCTGAAGCTCCTCATAGCTGCCATAGCCAAAGGTGACGCCTATTGAGGGCATGTCATTTAGTTTCGCGCCAAGGATGTCGTGCTTACGGTCACCGATCATGACCGCGTCCTTTTTGGAGAGTGCAAGCGCGGTCAGGGCATATGCGATCACTTCGGCTTTGCTTGAGCGCGTGCCATCGAGTTCGCTACCGACGATCAACTCAAAATAGTGGTAGAGTCCAAAGTGTTCAAGTATCCGTTTGGCGAAGATTGTGGGTTTTGAGGTGGCAACGATGAGCCGTTTGCCATCTTCCTTGAGATCGGCGAGTAGCTTCCCTATGCCTGGAAAGACCTCATTCTCATAAAGGCCGGTTTCGGCGAAATATTCACGGTAGTAGGCGACGGCCTGACGCGCCTGCTCAGGAGTAAAGCCATATTGACCCTCAAATGTCTCATAGAGAGGGGGGCCGATGAAAGGGATGAGTGTGTCAAGGTCCGTAACGTTGATGCTGAAGCGTGCGAGAGCATAGGCGACTGAGCGTGTAATGCCGATTTTGGGATCAGTGAGGGTGCCATCCAGGTCGAAGAGTATGGTCTGGTAAGCTGACATATGCCGGGCGTGGTCCTTTCAGAGCGATATTGATAGAGGTGTATGCTTTTTATTATGACATAAAGCCCGGCAATTTGGCACATCTGCTCAGTAAATGAGTTGAAGGGTCGCGCGTCCATATTAGCGCGACCCTCTTTTGTATCTATCGGATAGGCTAGACCCAGTTGGGGCGATAGCGTAACAGTGCGCCTACACCTCCCATGGCTTGAAGAACGGGATGGCCCTCTACGGATTCGACTCGCGCATCTGTATTCGCAGCCCGGCGTACAAGCTCACTGCGTTCTTGTTCGTCCAGTGGGACATCGTTCGCCAGAATCAGAACGTCAGCTTCACCATGTTCAAGTGCGTCAAGTGTTTCCTGCATTCCACTGACCGCCAGCCCATTTGCACGTATTCCTTCCACAAGATTGTCGGCCTGGTTATGCGATGCTTCTCGTTCCATGTACTGAATAACCGGCTTGATCTCCTCATGGACTATGTGACGAGGAGTGCGGATGTCGAGGCTCATGACCTCCTCATGGACCAGGGGCTCTATCTTGTTGGAAAGCTCCTGATGTAACAGGGGAATAGCTACTGGATCGCCAGCCAGGATGACGCGCCGGGCTCCCTCTTGCTGTACAAGGTCTTCAATGGCAGTGGCGGCCTCCTGTGCGAACTCTTTACGCTTATTCTCGACTCGCCGATGGTATCGAGCCTGGTTGAGACATGTCGCGTTGCGTTTGCTGTAGCCAAAAGGCGAGTCGTCAGGACCCGCGACTTCCTCAAGAAAACCCAGGCGTGTCACAAAGAGGCGGGTCGTATTTGTGTCGACCACGGCGGTGACAACCGTTTCCTGTTCGTCAAGCAGGTGTGCTAGTTGAAAGAGATCGGGATAGGGTTCAAATGCGATCTGATTTTGAAAGGCTACACCAGTTTCCAGAGTTTCAAAGAGCCCATGAGCGTCACAAGCGAAGATGGCAATGCCTTGTAACCATGGCTCAGTGTGGTTCTCAAGGTACAATTGAACTTTTTCCGCATCCTTGCGAAAGCCATCCAGCGCGGGATGACGCGGCAACAATGTTCTTTCAATCTCACGTAATCTGTTCCTGAGCACCGGGGTAGAAGTGCGACCCCATGGTTGTTTCCCTGACATATGCGGACTCATATCCAGGTAGACACTTAATACCTGTGCCCCATCAGGTTCCCAGGCTGCGAGTTTGTGAAAAAGTTCTTGAGCGGTCTGCATATTCCTCTCCTTGTGAAGGTCAACTTTTGCCCCCTCCTCCTCCTATCATAAAACGTTCGCTGTTCCTCGAACGTAGCTCTACAACTTTGTGAGAAGATATGATGCTTAACTGTTGTGTCCTGTTTAGATGTCTCCTCGCTTGACAGCCTGTTACCTCATCTTTTAGAATCAGCCTTAAGCCCACCGCTACCCGCCTCCGCGCTGGCAAAAAGAAGCGCCGGAGGCAAGAGAAAGTCGAGTTTATCACAATGTTGAGTGGCTTCTCGGTGTTGTTTTCTGGCTATCAATGGACCTCCCCTGATAATTGGTTCTTTTTTGTATGCATATGCATCATGCTCTATCTTCTCCCTGATCTGATCGCTAAATGGCTTTTTGACTTACGCTGTTATTGTATTGTCCTTTTCCTTACAGCTCCCTATACCATCGTGCCATACCCTTTTTGCCGTTTTCATATGCTTACTTTACGAGCCCTCTCTTTCGCGAAACTAGATGACTACCAAGCTTTCCTTGCTCAGGTGAACGCCTTGTTCACACTTGGGGATAGGAATGTGGTACGTACCTATGTAAATCGTGCGGCGTGCTACATGAATTTGCACCAACCCGCCGCCGCGCTGGCGGATGCCGAGGAGGCTGTGAGGCGTGACCCTAAACTGGTACTGGCATATCGCAATCGTGGTTATGCTTACTTTCTACTGAAAGACTATGCGCGAGCGCTTGCCGATTTGGAGTATGTCTTCCAGTTGAAACCGGCTTTAGTTGATAATGTTCTTGCCATTGTAAACATTCATTTAGCTTCAGGCAATTATCAAACGGCTATTGATTTGCTAAATGAGAGGATTCACGCATCGCCTAAACAGTCCGGGTATTATCACCAGTTGGGTTATGCTTACTTGCTGTTGCACGACTATCGGCGCTCTATAGAATGTTATCAGTGCATCCTGAGCATGAAGGTCTCGACCGACGCCATTTGCCGTGCTTACAATAATCTCGGTTGCGTGTATTTCAAGTTGCGTGATCTGTCGAATGCGCGAGCGAGCTTTGAGGCGGGTTTGCGTCGCGATCCGAAGCATCATACTCTTCTGTTCTCGCTTGTTGAGGTCTACATTATTCTGCACATTGACTCGCAGGATGTGCCTCGGTTACTGGAACGGTTGGAGAGTGTTATCGCGAACACGCCAAAATGCGCCCGCAGCTTGTACGATGGGCTCGCGGCATACTGGCGCGGCGATTATACCGACGCATGCGCGCAGCTTGGTTATGCTATCCTTGAAGAGCCATTCTCATTAACGCCGCATCTCTGGTATTGCTTGGCTAGCGCGGCGGGCAAGCATGATGATCTGGCTCTCAAGGCTCTTGAGCATGTGCTTGAAATAGAAGAGCGCGATAGTGTTGGGCTGATTCCTTTACGCTTGATTGTGGTGACAAATCCTTCCTTCTATGCAGCGCATGTGCAAGCGATTGTCGAGGCTATTCCGCTGCTCACTGATGAGCCTACCTATTTCGCCTGATTCCTCAGAACTGACTGTTTGGGCAGTGTCCATTGTGACCTTTCGTACAGTGCCGAATTCTCGCTTCCCTGCTATGCTATACACATTGCTAGAGCAAAAAGAATTTCAGGTCTGTACGGGAGGAATGAACGTATGCAAATCCAGAATCTTACTTTGACCACCAGTAAACTCAGCGCGTTGCGAGCGTTTTATATCGATACTTTCCGCTTGCCTCTGCTAGATGAGAGCGAGGAGAGCTTCACCTTTCAGGCGGGGATAACAACGGTAACGTTCCGGGCGACAGAGCAGGCCGATAGCGTCTATCACTTCGCCTTTACGATTCCAAGCAATAAATTCTCCCTTGCGTATGCATGGGTAAAGGGTATGACGGAGCCTCTGGTCCTGGATGGTAAGGACGCTTTTCCCTCTAAGTCATGGGGGAGTGATTCGGTCTACTTTTATGATCCTGCTGGCAATAACGTCGAGTTTATTGCTATGCCTTCTCTGGCGAATGATGCCCCTGGCCCCTTCGATCCCGCTCAGGACTTGTTGAGCGTGAGCGAGATTGGTGTGCCGGTGCGGAATGTAGCGTCCGAGGTCGGGATCCTGGAACATGATTTTGGTCAGACGATCTTCCGCGACAGCATCTCTGAGAAGTTTGCCGCTGTGGGCGACGACGAGGGCAGGTTGATTGTTGTGGAAATCGGGCGACCCTGGTTCCCAACAACGGTGGGTGTGGTTGTGGCTCCTGTTACTGTACGTGTATCAGGCTCGCGCGAGGCGCGTTATTCCATTGAGGGCTTGCCCTTTACGTTAGAGCAGGTCGCGAGCCAGGAGTAAGATTTTCAGGGAAGAAAGGGAAACCGGATATGGCGTGTGATTGGCGCTTGTATGCAAATGAGAACTTCTGCTATGTAACTACAAAGGGTCGTAAGACGGGGCGCGCACATACCATTGAAATCTGGTTCGCGCTCGATGGACCAACGCTGTATATGCTCGCGGGTGGGCGTGATAAGACAGACTGGGTAAGAAATCTTCAGCGCGATTCCGTAGTGAATGTTAGGATGAAGGAGGAGCGCTTCAAGGGCCTGGGACGTGTGGTTGTGGAGGGATCGGAGGAGGACGAGCGTGCGCGCCAACTCGTCTTCACCAAGTATCAAGCTCGCTCTAACGAGGATCTACGGGACTGGTCGCGACGCTCTTTACCAGTCGCGATAGATTTGACCAACGACCAATCCCAATCAGAAGTGCCACCACGGCCCTGAGGCTTCAACGATTGGACCTTATACCACAGAGTCCCAGAGCGTAGGCATCGTGAGCCTGGGACTCTGTGTTCCGCGTGCTTCAAGTTGGGAGACGGTCACTCCAAGCAAGCGTACATGGCCCTGGGTCCCAATCTGCTGCTCAAGCAGGATGCGTGCCTGTTCGAGCATGATGTGGCGCTCATAGAAGGGGTATGGAAGGGTCACGCGGCGCGTGATAAGCTGGAAGTCGCTCCAGCGAAGCTTGAGAACCAGAGTACGCGCCTGTAGCTTGAGTTCGGAGAGGCGCGACTCAACCTTACTCGCGAGATCATCGAGGATGCGCAGGACTTCCTCGCGCTGCGCCAGGGCGAGATCCTGCGCCAGGGTTGTCTCCTTGCCAATCGATTTGCGCACCCTGACCGGCTCGACCTCGCGCTCATCTTCGCCGCGTACATAATGATAGAACATGCTTCCACGCTCATGAAAAAGCTCGCGTAGTCGCTCCTCGCTCTGGCGTTTGAGATCAGCCCCAGTATGAATGCCATGCTCCTGCAAGCGGGCGGCGGTCACACGCCCCACTCCAAAGAATTTCTGGATGGGCAGGCTCTCAAGGAAGTCTGCGGCACGCTCTGGGGTGATTACTGTCAGACCATCGGGCTTGCGGTAATCAGAGGCGAGCTTGGCAATGAACTTATTGTAGGAGACGCCAGCCGAGGCGGTCAATCCTGTGCGCTCGAAGATGTGCCGCTTGATCTCACGCGCGACCTGTGTGGCGGAAGCGAGGCCTGCTTTATTGCTGGTCACATCTAGAAAAGCCTCGTCGAGCGAGAGCGGCTCTACGATATCAGTATATTCGCGGAAGACCCGCATGATTTGAGTGGAGACCTCGCGATACACATCGAAGCGCGGCGGCACAAAGATCGCGTGCGGGCAGCGCTGCAAAGCTGTGCGCGCTGGCATCGCCGAATGAATCCCAAAGCGCCGAGCTTCGTATGAACAGGTCGCTACAACCCCGCGCCGGTTAGGATCTCCCCCTACGATCACAGGCTTGCCTCGTAGCTCTGGTTTATCTCGCTGCTCTATCGAGGCGTAAAAGGCGTCCATATCTATGTGTATAATCTTGCGTGATGGCTGTTCCATGCTGCTCTCGCGTACCCTCCTCCATCACTATTATAACAAATTTTCTAACTCCATCGCCTATCCTCGCCGCCTGAGACGGCTCACAAAAATTAAGGGGCATGGCAGAATTGGCGCGGGTTCGCGCCAATTCTGCCATGCCCCTTAACCCGATAATGTATATTTGAGAGCACAAAGCGGGGATCAAAGGGGACCTGAAGCCTTAAGAAGACTCTTATCTGAAAAGTTTCATAGATGGAAGTATTACCAGACGTAGGGAATGATGCGATAGCGAACCTGTTTCATATATTCATCATAGCCCGCGAGTTCTGCTTGTAACGTGCGCTCCTCTTGTACCGCGCGGAACGCAATCCCTCCAATGAGAAGCAAACCCAGGACGATCCCATACCATGATCCCAGCAGAAGGCTTGTGCAGAGTAGGAAGATGAGCGCGGCGGCATACATTGGATGGCGCACATAGTGATAGGGTCCGGTCGTGACGACTGTTTGTCCCCGCTCCTCCTGGATGCGTACAACAGGTGATAAGTACGAGTTCTCGCGAAAGGTCACGAAGAAGAGGTAGAACGAAAATAACATCAGAATCGCGCTTGCTATCTGAAGCCAGCCCGGTACCTGGGACCAGTGGAAGCGCACGGCGTCGAGTGGCATCAAGATTAGCCAGGCCAGAAAGAGGATATTTACGAGCGCGAAGAATATGGTATCCCAGCGTTTCCGGTTGGGTTTGCTGAAACCCGTCATGCGCTCGGTCAGCAAACCTGGATTATGTTGAAGGAGCCACAGAGTGATAGCAATAGTGAAGCCAAAGAAGAGTACCAGGAAGGCCCAACCCGCGAGCCATGCGATAGTGCCTGCCGTGAGAAAAAGGACCAGGGCAAAGATCACAAACATTGCGACGACTTGCGCTGTTAACAGTTTGAGATTGACCGCCATAGGAGACCCCCTCTTTAAAGCTATAACCAACTATACAAGAGTACAGCACGCCGATTTAGCCGGAGAGAAATGTTACTGTATATCTGACTGATATCGGTTATGTAGCTATAGTTTACTGACGACGCTTTGAGGGCCTACGAAGATGGCTCCGCCTTCTCGCACTGTCTCGCGAATCAGTTTGGTCATTCGCTCCTTGTTCAGATTGACGAGGGCGATCCAATCGGCGGGGGCTCCGGTTTGTGGATCATGGTGGGCACTCCAATTCGCGATCTCTAGCAAGATCGGAATGAGGTCAAGCCCCTTCTCCGTCAGGGTATACATCTCTTTGCGCCTATCCTCTTCAAGGGGATGTTTCGCGATAATGCCCTTTTGCTCCAGGAGCGCGAGCCGACTGGCGAGAATATTGGTCGCGATACCCTCTTCTGAGGCTAAAAACTCTCCATAGGTCTTCTTCCCGAAGTAGACCATATCGCGAATAATTAAGAGCGACCACATGTCGCCGAATGCTTCCAGCCCATAGTTAATAGGGCAGTCCGAGCGCCGCTGTTGATTTTTCTTCATAAGCGTTTAAGGGGCTTTCATGGCCTTATCGGGCCAGGCAGTTACTATATTAACAATCGATCAAGCTTAGTATACTGCTTTTACTTGCATTTCACAAGTGGAACTCAAATGAGCCAGAGAAGCAGGCGAGTGCTTGATTCTCTGGCTCATTTATAAAGCTTGTGAGGTGAAGATTACGAGGCGAGGCGCTGCATAAAGAGGATGCTGGCGGTGATGATTTGCTGGCGAGCAAGCTGATGTGAGATGGTTGGCAGACCATCGCCATCTTGCTTACCGTAATCGCCGAAGTAGCTGTGGATAGCGCCATCGATGGCGACATATTGCGTGCTGGCTGGCGCTTTGGCTTTGGCTGCATTAATCTTGGCGGGGGTGCTGAGCCCGTCGCGAGAGCCGTAAATGGACGTTGCGACGAAATCTGAGCGTCCGGAGATGTCGTTATTGGCGTATGAGGCATAGAAGAGAAGGCCCTTGATATTGGGATGACTTCCCGCGTAGTCGGAAGCTATGACGCCTCCTAATGAGTGCCCGCCAATGGCCCATGTCTTGATCTCGGGGTGCAGAGAAATGATGTTGTCAGCCTTATTGCCACCAAGAATGGCGAAGTTGAGCGGCATTTTGGCAATGAAGGTCGCGTAGCCCTGCGTAGCAAGGGCGTGCATATAGACGGCATATGCCGCTGGCTCAACCTTCGCGCCGGGATAGAAGATCAACCCCTCGCTAGCCTGTAAGAGTGGAATAAAGGCGATCATGTCGCCATCCTCGAACACATTTACCTGTCCATCGCTATGTACAGCGGCTCGCGCCTCGTCGCTGGCGGGATAGGGTTGGATATAGAAGGCTATGCTAATGCCGCCAATGACCAGGACGAGACAGAGCATGACCAGTATATAGCTCCAGATATGGCGCTTGGGTCTGGTTTGGGGTAAGGACTGCTGTGGAGGGTCTTGCACCCGTTGAGATGACATAGATAACGTTTCCTTTGATAGAGTTGGTAGGCTATGAGGGCTGGACGCACCATGCCTCAATGAGATTGGCTATGCGTTCCTGGCCCTGGTGAAAGCTGGTGAGTGGCAGGCTTTCGTTGGGCTGATGGGCTTCCTCGATCAGGCCGGGACCGCAGATATAAGAGCGAATGCCAAGGGTCTGAAACTGTCCGCCATCGGTCGCATAGGGCGCGCCACGCTCTCCGCGTCGCCCCATAACGCTCGCGAGTACGTCGCAGAAGGGATCGTTTGCGGGCGAATTGAGCGGGGGAACAGAGATGAAGTCTCCAAGTGTGACACCACACTCAGGGGCTATCTGGCGCATCGGTTTCGCGATCTCGCTCTCGATGCGCTGGCGTAGTTCGTCAATGATCGCATCGACGTTATCTCCGGGCGCGATCCGAATGCTTGTCGTGAGTTGGCAGGTCTCAGCAATCATGTTCGCCGCCAGTCCGCCCTGGATGACACCATAATTGAAGGCGGTCGCGGGATTCTCGGGGAAGAGTTGACGATTATCAGGGGTGATGCGTGCCTTGAGGTCACGCCCTACTTCCTTGATGATCTGGATTACCTGGCTCATACGGTCAATGGCGTTGAGTCCCTGGTCGGCGGCGCTGCTATGTCCACCTTGTCCGCGCACAGCTACCTCGAATGTCCCGTATCCCTTATGGGCCGGGAAGATCTCAAAGTTGGTGGGTTCGCCAATCAGCGCGACCTCTGGCAGGAGATATCCCTCTAACAGTTCGGGCAGTTGCCCGACAAGGCGCTTTGAGCCCTGACCCGCGACCTCTTCGTCATAGGTGAAGATAAACATCAAGGGGCGTTGTAAGCGTTTTAGGCTTCCCTGTTTCGCTGCCAGGATGGCCTGCGCGATAAAGACCTTCATGTCAGTGACACCGCGCCCGTAGATCTTCTCGTCATCGCTGATCATCTCCAGTGGATCGCTTTTCCAGCCGGGCTGGCCTTCGAAGGGAACTATGTCGATGTGCCCTGAGATGATTAGCCCCCTCTCGACCCTGGGTCCGGCCCACGCGACCACCGAAGCCTTGGTAACTCCCTTCACGTCGTCGCGAACTACCTTGACCTGAAAGCCACTCTCCTCAAGGTAGTTCGCCAGGTAATTTGCCGCCTCGACATTGCTGAGTGCGCTGACAGTATTAAAGCCAATCAGCCGCCGTGAAAGCTCCCAAAGCTCGGCCCTCTGCTGTGCTGCCATAATCCGTATCCTCTCTAACCGTTGTCTGCAAATAGTGTGATCGATAGCGTTCTCACTTCCCCTTATGATAGCACGTTCGCTACTGACATAGGGTTGTCACTCCACTCCGTTATACTCCCTGTATAAGAACACAAACGATAATTATGGAGTGTGAGAAAGGAAACTCGCTATGAACCACAGTCAACGCCTCGCCAAAGCTCAGGAGTTTATCTGGTTGCATGCCCGCCTCCTTGATCGTTACCTGTTTGCTTACCATTTTGCCGGTGGGGACAAGAAGCCCGTACTTGGTGCCCTTCGGGCATACCAGAATGAGGATGGAGGCTTCGGCAACGCGCTAGAGCCAGATAAGCGCTGCCCTACCAGCCAACCTCAGGATGTTGAGACTGCCCTGCATGTTCTGGATGACATTGACGCGATGCATGATGAGATGGTTACTCGCGCCTGTGATTACCTGACAACTATAACTACCTCTGAGGGCGGAGTCCCATTTGCCTTGCCGGCAGTCAATGACTATCCACATGCCCCCTGGTGGGTCGCTGACGAGAACCCGCCAGCCTCGCTCAATCCCACTGCGGCTCTGGTGGGATTGCTGCTCAAGCATGGCATTCAGCATCCCTGGGTCGAAACCGCGTCTGCCTTCTGTTGGCAAGCGATTGAGGCGCTGGACTCGACCGAGTTCCACACGCTGATGCCTGTTATCACCTTCCTTGAGCACGCTTCTGACCGGACCCGTGCTGAGCACGAACTAGAGCGTATCGTGTCTCGTCTCTTAAAGCCAGGTGTGATTGAGCTTGATCCTCATGCCCAGGGCTATGTACAGAAGCCACTGGACTGGGCACCGAGCCCGGATAGCTTCTGTCGCCGCCTCTTTACCGATGATATCATTGAGCGCCATCTGACCGCGTTCGCCGAACGCCAACGAGAAGATGGCGGCTGGCCCATATCCTGGGAACCTATCAGTTCGACAGTGGAGAGCGAGTGGCGGGGGCGTGTAACCATCGGGGCTTTGCGTCTTCTAGAAGAGAATGCAAACGTTAGCTCGCAGCGATAGAAAAGGGTTCTTCCATGAAAGCACACGTTACAGTCATTACATTGGGTGTGGATAATCTAGAAAGGGCGCTTATCTTCTATCGCGATGGTCTTGGCTTGCCAACAGAGGGCATCATTGGCAAGGAGTTTGAACACGGAGCCGTGGCATTCTTTGACATGCAACCCGGCTTGAAGCTTGCTATCTGGCCCCGCGCCGACATCGCTCACGACGCATCCATTGCTCAAACAGGTCATAGCCCAACTGAGTTCACTCTGGGTCATAATGTCAGCAGTCGTGAAGAGGTTGACACGGTTATGAAGCAGGCGGAGAAAGCTGGCGCGAAGGTGATTAAACCCGCTGGTGAGACGTTCTGGGGCGGTTATTCTGGCTACTTTCAGGACCCTGACGAGCATATATGGGAAATCGTCTGGAACCCTCAACTCTTACCGTAATATAACGCCTTAGTGAAAGGGGCAGGGCATATATCTCGCCCTGCCCCTGGTTCTATCCTTGATAAAGGAACCTGACTATTTCCAATGCCGCATGGGTAATCCGGCTACCGGGGATTGGAACGTTGGAAGCGTACTCATTCCCAGAGAGCCGAGATAGGCCGTGCGCAGGTCAGGACCACCAAAGGTAAGACTGGTGATAAATTGCAGTTTTGGACCAGCAGCCATTGCCATACCTTCTGGCGTGGCTGTCCCATTGGCGAGTCCCTCATCAAAGGCCATGAGGGCTTCCTCGCGTGGGTCCTCGAAGACGACATGGTAGTCGCCATCAGTCGTGATGACGCCCAGACCGTTGCGAAGTACCAGCGTGATCCAGATGTTGCCCTCCGCATCGAAAGTAAAGCCATCGACAGCAGAGCCCGCGCCCAGGTAATTCGGGCCAAAGTTCTCTTTGTCGGTCAGGTTACCGTCAGGTTGGACGCGGAAACGAAGCACACGATTCTTCATGGTTTCCGCTATATACAAATACTCCTCACGTGGATCGAGGCGAATCTCGTTTGTCAAATAAAGACCATCGGCCACAATGCGTGGCCCTTTTTCGTCTATCAAAATTATATACCCATCGGGGCGTGCGTTTACTGCCGAGGGCCACCAGTGGGACTCTCGCGTCATAACCGAGATCCAGAGCCGATTGCGGCTATCAAGAAAGACAAAATTGGGCGTTGTGATGCTAACTCCATCAATCTCTGTCAATAGATCTTTCACGTTTCCGTCAGGCGAGATCTTTTGTACCTTACTCGCACCGAGGTTCGCAACGATGATAGAGCCATCATCCGCCATAGCCAGACCGTTGACTTCAGCGCCGTCCAGGCCACCAATAAAGTGCTGTGAACCATCGGGATTGATACGGGTCACACCACCGCGAGCATCTGATGCCCACAGCGTTCCATTGGGTTGGGCGATAACAGATTCGGGACGAACCAAATCATGGCCTGTATAGCTTAGATCGTCGAGTTCCAGGCGGAATTCTTTGATCGGAACAGTGCTCTTATTCATTTAGAAATCCTTTCTTCATGAAAAAAACGAGACGCGACGTTGCTCTTATGTCGTTATTGGTATGAGCCGTAAGAGGTAAGGACGCTTCATGGCATGCCGAACAGGCTCATCCAATCCGTATAAGAACTAAGAGCAAATATATCACCATTTATATGGGAGGAGCAAGCAGGCAGAGATACCACATCGCTTGAAAAGCGCTCTTAGCGGCAACAAAATACTAGTGCAGCAAGGAGAATAAGTGCCGAAATATAAGGATGCACGCAACGGTAAATTTCGAGGTCGGTTTTTCAGAGGGGATAGGATATAATTTAAAGGAGCAAAGCGAGCAGCATGGATGTTGGTCGCGTAGTGCCGGAAGGGGTTAGCCGCGATGTTTACATTTGGGATTGAGCATGAGATTGCCTTTCTGGATCACATGGGTCAATTCGCCGACTTCCGTTCGCTGGACTTCAACGACCTCGCCGCCTTGATTGAGTCTCTTCCCCTTTACCATGGTGATTATCCCCGCCTGCGTGTGGGTCGGACCGGGATACGCCGGAAGCGCTGGTATATCGAGGGCTTTGATCGCCACGATGAGCAGGGGAACGTCAATGGCTTCCTGCCCAAAGGCACCGAGATTCGCACGACACCTTGCGCCAGCATCAAAGAGGCTATCGAGGAATTGAGCGCGAGTTTTGAGAGCCTGCGCGTGGTCGCCACCGAGGCGGGCTTCACACCCGTTCTGACCAGTTTTCATCCCTACCGCAGCGAGGTAGAGCCGCTTGTTCCCTTCAATGCCTATGAGCGCGCAACCCTTCAGCGATCGGCAGGTGAGCGTGCCGCCCTGCTGGCCCTTCTGACCTTTGGTCCTGACCTCAATATCGCGTATCAGGGGCTCAGTGAAGAGGCCGCGCTGGATGTTGGCATGAAGTTTATGTACTACAGCCCCTATATCCTCCCCTTTAGTTATAGCTCGCCTTTCTGGTGTGGTGAGCCCTGGAACGGTTTCTCGGTGCGTACCGCGCAGCGTACGGGACGGCGTGCTATCGTCAATGTCTTCCTCTCACCCGATTCCAGGCTGCGTGAGCGCTTTCCTGGGATCATCAAGAGCGCGCGCATACCTGGAGAGGTGGGGCGTATCGAGTTCAAAGCGTGCGATAGCTGTGACCAGTTCTCACTCTACGCGGGTCTACTAGCCTTGCTCAAGGGGCTACTTATCGATACAACGCTCCCAGGTCGCGCGCTAGAGCCTGATATTGCCCTACATCAGCATTCAGCACGTTTTGGCCTCGATAATGCGACTATCGCGGCAGGTTCTCGCCTTGTTGTGGACGCGGCTCAACGCGCTCTCGACACCGATGCTGACGCTCTCTACCTCGCCCCGCTTCTGGCAATGCTTCATCACTACGAACCTCCCGCCCGGCGCTTGCTGGCTTCGTTTAGCGCCAACGGCTCCATTGAAGCCGCCCTGCGTCAGACCTACCAGCGCTGATACTTGAGCGCTTTAGCTAAAGCGTTGTATCTAGATATGTTTGGACACGGGCGATTAGGGCCTCGTAGTCGATGGTGGCAAAGTTGGATGTGTCGTGAACGATGGAGGGCGCGCCGTGTACGAGAGGGCGGACCTGCTCCTCTTTGGGAGGGAAGGGAATGTTCCGCGCTTGCTCCATATGTCCAGGGTGACGCTCGCCAGAGTTGCTACGGCGCTGCCAGCGCTCCTCAAGGATTGTTTGCTCGGCAACACAGAATATCTCAAGGGGCTGATAGGGGTAACGCTCGCGAAGTACCTTGAGATCAGGTATCGCGAACTGGGGATAGAAGACGCTCTCAATGATGCAGGATTGGCGTACTCGGAGGATGTTTTCAGCAAACTGGTACAACAGGCGCATACTAGCCCTTCCAATAAGTTGAGATTGTGTGAGATCCTCACATCCTAATATCTCGCAGAGCAACTCTTTTGCCATGTCCTTGCCCATGAATGGCAGCATAAAATGGTTCGCGAGGCGGCGTCCTAACGATGACTTCCCGGTCGCGGGAAACCCCGAGACGACGATCAGCGTGGGGAGTTGTGCGGATGTAAGAGTCAATGGCGCTCTCCTTGCAATAAATAACGTGTCTACATGAGCTTGCGGTAGCGTGGATGGCGCGATGTGACGTGGTAGCCAACGCCCTCATAGAGGCGCACCGAGTGATTAGGGTTCTCGGCGACAGTTAACAACCTTGTGCGAGGTATGCTCTGTTCCTGCATCGTGCGCAGAGTGAGTGTCAGCAAAGCTTTCGCCACGCCGCGCCGTCGCCAATCGCGCGCGACCGCTACCCACGGCGTCTCTCCTTCGCCTCCCTCAATTTTGCTGATGACCAGACCCGCGATTTGGTTGCCATCCCAGGCGACCAGCCACAAACCTTTTGTCTCTGGCGACCAGCCTGCGTCGGCGAGGAATTCCTCATAGCTGTCTGTACTATAGCCATGGCGCGATTCCTGAAAGATGGAGTCATTGGCGGCGTAGATTGCTGGCAGATGCGCCTCTTCTACTGGTCGCAAGGTCAGCCCCTCCGGCATAGGGGCAATCTCTACAGGCTCTGCCGGAAGTTCACATAGCATCTTCACGACAGTAAAGGCTACCGCGTATCCCTCGTTGAGCAGGAGGGCGCGGTTCGCGGGTTGGGACTCGTCGGCGTTGCCTCCGAACGTAGGAATGCCCTTGCCTGTATTCGCGCTGGCGATTTCACGCAGACGTTGTTCTTGCCAGTGTAGAAGTGCGCGCCCGATCCCTTTGCGCTGCCATGTAGGCACTACCCAGCCCAGGTGAAGATAAAGCAGCGTACCATTGGTCTCTTCCCACCAGGTCAGCCAGGTATAAGCGACCATGCGACCCGCTACCTCCGCGATCAGGCAGTCCCGCGTGGGGTCACACGCCGGGTTGGGCACTGTATCAGGTCCAGGCATCCATATTTCACCATCCACGGCCTGCACCTCGCGGCGTACCGCTTCCAGGGCTGGAATATCCTCTTCGCCTCGGTACAGGCGAAAGCGCAAACCTTCTATAGCAGGTGCATCCGAAAGGACAAGATTTGTATCGCTCATCCTTAGATTCCATCCTCTTTCTATCGAAATGTGGCTTAAACGCGGAACGGGAGCCGCCCGGAGGCGACTCCCGTTCCATACTGTGGCCCACAGGCGGGATCTACCTGCGATCACTCCGCCAGCGACCCTGCCGACCCTGCTGCGGGAGCACAGTGTCGCTGCGCAGCGATACTCCGTGAGGCCCATCCTTCAGGATGAGGTTGGTGAGTTCGGGCGGGTCGATGTCACCCTGGACCACCATGGTGAACGTTACGTTGGTCCTGCCCTTCGTTTCAGGGGCGGGTGCGATTTCAATTGCCATGCGGGCATCGCCAGATACCACAGCAGCCAGCTTCAGCAGGAGGCTGTGGGCACGTGCGATGTCGGCTGCGCTCATGATGGCTTTACCACCTTCGCTTACGTGGCGACAGGAGGCCCGGATGGGCAACCTGGAGGTGGGCATCGGCTGTGCCCATAGCCTCAAAATATGCTCGCGTCGTTATGACAGCGAGGACAAATTCAAGCCATGGTCGACCATGCATACATTGAGCGAGCGTGCCACAGTAGCCGTTCTATTGAAGCGCTTTGAATAGCTCTCCCTTTGCTTCAGTGCCTTCGCGCGAAGTGCAGCGGACGGGCATGTAGGCGAAGCCTTTCCAGGTCGAACGTGCTTGACCTATAAAAAGGTAATGTTTGTTAAGGGTAAGAGTACCATAATCGGGCGCGAAAAGCCAGGGTGGCACCTTCTTTGGTTGTAGATGCTTACAAGTACTTGAAATATGAGATCCATGTCTCGAAGGGCTGAAAGCCGACTGATTCGTAGAGGCGGACTGCTCCGGTAGGGTTCGCCGCGTCAACGCTAATACACGCCTTGGTGATTCCTAGCGCTTGCAGGGTGCGCAGATTCCGCTGAAGCAGCGCGCGACCCAGTCCGCGACCACGGTGCGCGGGGTGCGTTCCCAGGCTGGCAATAAAGCCAACTATTTCTTCGGCCCCTTCGCGCTTCATGGGCTCGATAGAGGCTGTACAGAAACTTGCCAGCGCGCCATCGGGAGCTATCGCCAACACGTCCAGTTCAGAGCGATACTCTGGTGTGAGCTTTTCCGCACGTAGTTCAGCCATAGTGGTTGGCTGTGAGTTCCAGTGCTCACTGAAGGCCAGATTGTGCAGTTCTGTATAGTTGGGGACATCGCTCAAGGTGGCGTTGCGTAATGTATAACCAGCGGGCAGGTCCGAGACGGCTATATTGTCTTGTAGTGCCTGCTTCATGGTAAAGAAATACCGCACCCGACTAAAGCCATTGGCTTCGAGAAACTGAAAACGCGAGGGATGGTTATCAAGCGACGCGGTAAACAGGCGTGCCCGGCTCTGCCCGCCTCGCTGTAAAGTTTGAGCTTCGGCCCAGTGTAAGAGCTCAACGGCCTCATCGCTAGCCGTTGGCGCGAGATAATACCAGTAGCGCCCCTCCGTAATGTTATCCTCAACCTGACTAACACGGAGTCGCGCGAATCCTCGCACATTCTTTGCCGAGTCCAGGCTGACCTGGAAAAGATCGGTGTTTTGTTGTTCCTGAAGTGCCTCGCGATGCAGATCAAGATCGACGGTATCCGCTACCTCACAGGCGCGCAAGAACTCATCAAGCCGTGAATAGTCATCGGGCATGCACACTGAACGAGAAATCATGATATATACATTCCTTTACTCTTCATCTTATGCCCCTAAATACTATCACTTTACCCCCTTCACCTGATAGATGAGGATAGTACCAAAGGCGAAGTAGATGGTCGTGACCAGGAATAGGATTGTATAACCGAAATTATTGGGCGTATTATGGAGCATCTGAAGCAGGATGCCACCAATACAGATGCCAATAACTTGAGGTAAGATTCCCATAGCTGACCAGAGACCAAGAAACTTGCCCGCCTCATCCGTAGGTGGCAGGGTATCGGTTGCCAGTGCCCAGTCAACGCTAGAATTCGCCCCATAGCCGATGCCGAAGAGGGCGGCGGCGATCAAAGCCATGAGTGGGGACTGGAAAAAGATAAAGATCAGGCAGACCAGCGCCATCACGAAACCTGAGAGATAGATCATGCCTTTGCGTCCCCAGTGATCGGAGGCCCAGCCAGCCAGTAGCGAGGTTGGAAGCGAGGCGACGAGCAGGACTGGCAGAAAGGCTCCACCAATGAACTGTTCCCCCGAGACCTTGAGCACGTCATCGGCATAGTACTGCAAAAAGTAGAAGATAGTCCAGATACCCATCTGCATAAGCAGGCGAGTGAGCAGAACCCACCATAGATCAGGGTAGCGCGAAGGCTTAAAGAAGAAGCCGCGCACGAAGGTCCCGAAGCCGAAGCGCTCACGTGTTCCAGGCGCTAGCGGCGTCTCTTTCACAGTGAGAATCGTGTAGATGACCAGAGCGATCTGCACCACCGCGATCAGCAGGAAGATCCAGGTTATGTCCTGCTTATAGACATCCAAAGGATCTTTTTTGTTGACAATGAGGCCAGCCACAACGGAGCCTAGCGCCGTTCCCAGCAGCAGGCAGATGCCATTGATACCAGCGGTTACCCCTCGCTGTCTGGTTGGGACTTTATCGGCGATAATCGCGCTCCACGGAGAGTTCGCGACGTTATTGCTCAATTGGAGCAGCACGAAGAGCAGGGCAAAAGTGGGGATCAGCAGGCTTGGATTGATCGCGGGCGAGAAGGCGAAGGCGACCAGGGCGATGATATTGAAAATCGTGCCAACAATCATGAAGGGGCGGCGGCGTCCCATACGAAATGTCGCGTAGTCTGAGATAGCTCCCGTGAGCGGATTAACAACCGTCGCTACGAGCGTACCCCACACCACGACCAGAGTGAGATTGAGATCCTTGAGGGCGGGATCGAGCAGTTTGGCAACCATACTGGGAAGGATTACAGCCATGATGGCGTTCCAGTGAAACTGGTTAGCAAGCCAGAAGATATTAATGTTGATCTGCTCAAAGATCGAGACGGGGCGTGGCTCTATAGCTGGTATCGCGACCTCGGCATCGATGCCGGGCTGTCTGGGTATCTCCATAGATAAGTCCCCTTCCGCAAGCTTACAGGGTGAGCAAGACGTAAAAGCATTCTTCACGCTTGTCAGCTATTATACTCAGCGGCAGTGTTCACTGACAAGATGTCGTAGATGAGGAGCACTGCGAGCCGAGAGAATTATAAGAAATAACGACAATGCCATGTCATAACTACCCATCGTGCCTCCTCCTGTCGTATACTTACGGCGAGGCGGTGCTTAGCGCTCGCTGAAGCGTCGCGCCTACATATGCAGGTTCTTGCGTCTCTATTCGATGTGAAAGGAATCATAATGGAAGAAGACCCCCAGAAGCGCCTTTCTTTCATGGGAGCCAACTATGTCGCGCGACAGGTTGGTTATCACATGACTCAGGGCTGGGGCGAGGGCGACAGCGCCACGAATGCCTATTTCTCCTCTCTTGAGACCTTTGGTCAACGCTTTGAAGAGCTTCTACTAGACATCCGAGGTATGGGTTTCTCACTCATGGATCTGTGGATGGCTCAACTGAATTGGTCCTGGGCTACTCCTGAACATATTTCTATCGCCCGTGACCTACTCCAGCGCCATGATATCCGCATTGCCAGCCTCGCGGGCTACTTTGGCTCGACCAGGGCTGAATTTGAGTCCGCTTGCCAACTGGCTCAGAGCCTGAATGCGTCTATTCTGGGTGGCTCGACCGGCCTGCTCGCTAGCGACCGTCCTGCGACAGTCGCGCTCCTCAAGGAGTACAACGTCCGCCTGGCGATTGAAAATCATCCCGCTGAGAAGACTGCTCAGGATACGCTCACTCTCATCGGCGATGGCGGGGATGGCTTCATTGGTACGGCGCTCGATACGGGCTGGTATGCCACCAATGGCTATGATGCTGTACGCGCTGCCGAAGAACTTTATCCTCACCTCTTCTATGTCCACCTGAAAGACGTTCTGGCACCAGGTGCGCACGACACTTGCCGCTATGGACGGGGATGTGTCGACATTGTTCGCTGTGTGGAAACACTTGAGCGCCTGGGCTATCGAGGGGCCTATAGCATTGAGCATGAGCCCGAACACTTTGATCCCACTGAAGATTGTATCGCTATGCGTGAGATGCTCCTCAAGTGGCTCACTGAGGGATAATTCTGTTTTCATGAGTGCTGTTTATTTATTTACAAAAGGAATTGATGGATATGGATATTAAGCCACTACGGATCGCCGTCGCCGGTTGTGGAAATATCGCCGGTGCCTACGCCAACACCTTGCAGCCCTACTCTTTTATCAAGCTTCAGGGCGCGACCGATATTGACCTCACGCGCGCCGAAGCCTATGTCGCTGCGTACGGTGGTCAGGTTTATGCCACGCTTGATGACCTGCTTGCTGACACTGAGGTTGATCTGGTCGTCAACCTGACCATCCACCATGCACATGTAGATGTCATTCGCAAATGCCTGCTTGCCGGTAAGGATGTCTATAGCGAGAAGCCTCTTGCGCTCAGTAGCAAGGATGCATGGGAACTGGTAGAACTCGCGAAGGAGCGCGGCAGACGCTTGATCTGCGCGCCTATTACCATTCTAGGCGAGGGACAGCAGACGGTCTGGAAGCTTATTCGCGATGGTCGACTGGGAACGGTGCGCCTGGCTTATGCCGAGGTCAACTGGGGACGCATCGAGTCATGGCACCCGGCACCGGGTCCTTTCTATGAAGTGGGAGCCCTCTTTGATGTCGGTGTGTATCCGCTCACGATTCTGACTACGATCTTTGGTCCCGCGCGCAAGGTCACGGCCTTTGGTAAGGTGCTCTTCCCTGATCGTGTGACGAAAGAGGGCGTTCCCTTTCATATCGACACGCCCGATTTCGCGACTGCCGCGATTGAGTTTGCCTCTGGCGCGGTTGCTCGCCTGACGACCAATTTCTATGTTGGGCATCCTGGTAAGCAGAAGGGTATCGAGTTCCACGGCGATCTTGGTTCATGCTATTTGAGCGACTGGCAGAATTTTAACGGTAACGTCGAGTTCGCCGAGTTTGGTCAGAGCTACGAGTCGGTTCCGTATGTCAAGGAGCCGTACGCGGGGACCGAATGGGCGCGAGGTCTCGTTGAGCTAGCGCAGGCTATCACGGAGGAGCGCTCCTCGCGCATCACCGGGGCTCAGGCCGCGCACGTCGTCGATATCCTCTGCGCCGTTCGTGCCTCTTTCGAGGATGGTCACCCGGTCACCATCGACAGCGAGTTCGCGCCCCCAGTGCCGATGGATTGGGCTAACTAGCTAAACAGGTGGCCTATATATAGGCGCAGGATCTCATAACCATGCGAGCGTTGACAAGAATCAACGCTCGCATGGTTGTTTGGGAGTTTAGAAATTCCCATAGATGCCTGGAAGGCCGTGCTCTCCGAGGATGAAGGATAGCTCGCCTCCGTGATGGATCTCATGTTCAAGGGTGTGCCAGATGATCCATTGCCGAGTGTGGGGAGGGAAGTATGGTCGCTCTTCTTCTTTTAACGTGGCTGGCGGCTGGACGATATAATCAAGGTTGGTGGCGTTCCACTTGCCAAGAGCCGTAGCTACTATATCCCAGGTGGACTTGAGTCCTGCGACCAGTTCGGCGGTATTACGTGGCGAGACTTCCACTTCGTCCGAGGGGTCCCAGTGCGCGATGGGGGCTAGATCGGGATTACCTTCACCCATCCATGCCTGGAACCACCAGACGCGATTCGCGATTATATGTTGGGCCAGCATTCCCACGGTCCATTGATGCGATCCCGCCGACAACGCCAGTTGTTCAGACGAAAGCGGTTCTATGACTTCAATAAGGCTCTGCTGGTACGTTTGCCATCCTTGATAAAACGTGAGAAGTGAGGGGGCATGTTCCGTCATGTCTGTATGCTCCATATTGTCGTGATGTGCTTTAAAAGCATGTGCTAACACCGCCCCATTGGCGGCTTGCCACTATGTGACATTGGCATCATAGCATGGCGCTCCGGTTTAAGACTTCTTCAATCTTGCGCAAACTATCCCCTACAATGTCACTCAAGAGGCTTAATCCCCATATGTAGGCGCTCAGCTTCAGCGAGTGCCCATTGCTCAATCGATCTACTCTTTGCTTAGTCATTGCAGATGGTAAGCGCTGCCAGACCGTCAGAAGGGAATAACACGAATTGCATTGATGTTTTAGACCATAGCTGATGGATAGGTGGCGCTCTGTGCCTCTTTCCAGGGTCTTATGTGAAAACAAACGTCGCTGCCGCGACTAGCGCTAACTCCCATGCGAGGCACGGCGCGTTCAGGTTTTCGGATAAGGAGCAGCATATTTTTGATGAATGGAGTAGTTGTTTTGATGTTCTCACGTTCACGTTCGTTGGCTATGCTCGTTTGTGCCCTTTTTATGTTGTCTATCAGCTTGCTCGCAAGTGGCTGCGGCGCAAGCCCATCGACAACAAGCACTTCAAAGAGTGCGCAACAAGTTTCAATTGGTCTGGGATATATCCCCGATATTCAGTTCGCGCCTTTCTATGTGGCCCAGTCGAAGGGCTACTATAAAGATGCCGGTCTGGATGTGACCTTCCATCATGGCATAGTGCCTGACCTCATTGGCTCGATGATGGCTGGCAAGAATACCTTTGTGATGGCGGGTGGTGACGAACTGCTTACCGCTCGCAATGAGCATATCCAGGCAAAGACTGTAACTACGATCTTCCAGAAGTATCCTATCAGTCTGGTTGTGCCTGCTGACTCGCCTATCAAGTCGCCAGCCGATCTCAAAGGGCATTCGATTGGTATTCCTGGCCCTTACGGTTCGAGTTATACCGCGTTGCTGGCTTTCCTCTATAAAGAGCATCTCTCGCTCTCTGATGTCAAGCTGCAATCAATCGGCTTCACCCAGGTCGCGGCGTTGCTGGCTCATCGTGTAGACGCGATTGTCGGTTTCTCCAATAATGAGCCGCTTCAACTTCAGCGACGCAATTTCCCGGTGCGTACCTTCGCTGTCTCGGACTATCAGCCGCTCGTCTCAGAAGGGATCATCGTTCCTGAGACGACGCTTCAGAAGCAGCCTGAGATGGTGCATCAGTTCGTGCTGGCAACCTTAAAAGGTTTGAGCTATGTTATAGCTCATCCAGAAGAGGCCGTCACTCTGAGCAAGCCCTTTGTGCCTGGTATGAGTAATAATGAGCAGACGCTTCAGATCTTGAAGGCTACTATACCTATCTGGCAGGGGAGCGGTGCATTGGGGAGTAATGACGATGCCACCTGGCAATCGATGGAGCAATTCATGGTTGCGCAGAAGATGATCAAACCGGTCCAGAAGCTCTCTGACGCCTATACCAACCAGTACATAAAGTGAGCTAATAGCCCTTGGGAGCATAGAACGTGAGTGCATGCTTTCTTGCTGGAAACATGCCTGCTCCTCTGTACAGTAAAAAGAGGCTCCTCTTCTCCTATAATAATCATCCGAGAAGAGGAGCCTCTTTTTGCCTCTTTATTTATTCAGATGCCAAAAAGCATCTGTTGATGTTCCCTGTAGGGGTCGCTACGCATGGAATGTTGAGGGTTAGAGAATATCGCTATAAAACTCGCTCACATAGCGCTGAAAGCTGGTCATAGCTTCAACGCATGACCAGCTAGCACGCGTGAGTTCTTCGCGCCTCTTCTCGACTGCCGAAATGGCTTGTTCTGGGTGGCCCTCCGCCAGTTCTTCCAGAACAGAGTGGATGCTAGGGAAGTTGTAGCCCGCCTCTCGCAGCAGGGCTACCACACGCAGGCGGCGCATCTGCTGCTCGTCATAGATGCGGTAGCGGCTATTTCGGTCACGCGATGGGCGCAAGAGTCCCTGTTGCTCCCAGAAGTGGAGTGCCGAGACGCGTACGCCCACTGAATCTGCCGCCTCGCCTACCCGGTATGTCCGAGGCCGAATGTTTTCCGCTTCAGGAGCGGGTTGGGAGGCCAGGGCCCGCAACGCGGAGAGCGTTTGCTCCGCCTGTAGGCGTTTGTGGGCTAAATCAGCGTGCCGCGCATCGATGGTCGCGAGCGCGGCTGAGAGGTCCCCGTGATGAAGGGCTTTCATGATAACTGGCATGCGCTGCCAGCCATAGCCCTTGACCAGGCTACGAAGAGTTGTCAGCGCGACGAGATGGTGTTGGGTGTAGAGACGATAGCCGCTCTTGCTCCGAGTGACAGGAGGCAGCAGGTCCCAGGTTTCGTAGTTGCGCACCTGTTGCACGCTGATCCCTGCTGCCCTGGCGAGGTCGATGGTGCGCAATACGTCGCGAGATTTATGACTACTGCTACTCATCATCGTCGCTATCTGACCCATTGAACTTGCTGGGTATGCTTTTATAGACGGCAACCCAGTCGGTCGCGATCTTGATCTGAGCGTCCTTGAGGGTCATCTTTCCATCGCATACCTGATCGTGCAACCAGTTCTCAACGCGATCCTTCTCATGGAAGCCGGGTTTTGGACTGGCGGGCTCGGGCCAGAGATTGGAGATATCGTTGTTACCGCCGAGTTGTAGGCTGACAAGGTGGTCTACTTCGTATTGTCCCGGTTTACGCTTCTTTATGCCATATGAGGTATAGACCTTATTCTTCAGGCTGGTCGTGACGTTGCGTACGGAACTGGCATAGCCTGGCACACAGATCTTGCCTTTGGTGGCGTTGGCAAAGATCGCTCCAGGGGTACAAGCCTTATCCTGGATCGGACCACTGGCTTTGCAACCACTGGTCTTGGTTCGCACGCCCCATTTTGGTTCCGTGGTGGATTTGGTCGCAGTGGGTGACGGTGCGGTTGGAGATGTGGGTATCGTGATCGCTCCACAGCCAGCGAGGACGAAAAGTAAGGCCAGAATGAGCAGCTTTTTGCTCCACAGAACTTGCATGAGCTCCCTCCCTATGTATGTTACGTGACTTTTCAGTGTGGCATCAAAGCACATGTGATACCATTTGCTGTGGTAGGAGAGGATCGGAGCACAGCCCGAGCCCCAGCAGCCCTACCCTACGCATCTCACTTGATGCTACCTTCTAAGCCCAGATGCTTCTCGGGCCAGTATCCTGAGCTATTACCATATGTGGCTCACTCCGATTGGAGAATGAGCCATGTATTCTCAAAGCGTCGCGCGCGCAAATCGCTGGCAGTAATGGAATAGTAGAGCATTCCAGTGCTAGCCCAGCGCATCCCTATGCGCTCATCCGTATCGACCTGGAAGAGCAGTTGCCATTCTTTTGCGCCTGGGGTGAGCTCACCTTCCCTTGGATCGTCGTCTTCGGTGACACCGTGGGATATAAGCTGGCATTGCAGGCGCAGATCATCCTGAAGCAGATCGGGATTGCCAAGCAAGCGGTGACGAAATGCCCGCTTCTCTGGCGGCACGAAGTCCTCTAGAAGATCATCATACCGCTCTTGTTCCTCATCTGTCCAGTCGAAACTAGAGATTTCTAATGCTGGAATCTGCGAGAGCGTCAACTCGCACGCGAAACTGAGCGAGGCCGCCTTAAACTGGCTGGCTGCTGGCAAGTTCGCGGGAGCCTGTGCGCGTTTGAGTTCTCCCGACTCCTCGCGGAAGAACACGCTCCAACCACCACGGTTGGCGGGTTCATCTCCATACGTTTCCTGGCGTGCATCATAGAAGAACCAGAGCATACCTCTCTCCGGCAGAAGCTTATTGGCGTCGTAGGGATGGGTATCTCGCAGGTTAATTTGCGCGATAAAGGACTGAGAGAGATTGTGCCATACGGGCCAGGGAATATCAAGAGGCAAATCCGGCATTCCACCTAGCTTTGAGACACCAATTGGAAGTGATTCGTCAGTGGTAGGTTGCGCGTTCAGGCGAATCGAGGGTTTGACCAGTGGATCAATATCCCTGGTCAAGCGTTGAAGTCCCGCATCTCTGAAGAGTTTCTTTATCTTTTGCTTATCCATGAATCCACTCCTCCACTCTCTATAATACTCGCTATCTGTTCTAAAAGGATACTCCTCGGAGGTCGCACGCCGCAGCGTAAGTGGACATTGCCGTGGGAAACCCTTTCACATCCCTCAATTGAAATGGCCGCTTCAGGAACCTTTTTTCCTGTTGTTGTGAGAATAATTTTTGAGAGGTTGCATAATCGTTGAGGTTGAGCGTGGTGTTGTGGGGGAGTGGTGGCGCAGGTTAAAGCGCTGCTGGAATGCGCCGACGTTGATTGGCTTTTGGGGAAGAACGATGGGAGGCGAGACACGTATATAGGGTTGCGTTCTCGACCTCTTTCACGCTTCTTCCCCTTTTGCTTACTGTCCGGGCGTGAAGACTGGTTGCGCTTCTATTTGCAATCCCTTCAAGTCTTCCGCCCACAGATTTTTCTGTGAAGCGTGCCAACAGAACTCTTTCGCAGGCCCCATTGTCATCTGACGTTGCCACAAGATGCCTTGTTGCTCACTTTGATGCAGGTGGAAAAGTGTGTAGAATGTATCATAACTCATGTCAGCAGGCTTACTAAACCAGGTGGCGGAGCGAAGCCCAGCCAGATGGGCAGGGTCGAATGTTCCCTCCTTCCAACGATACAGGCCACCAGTCTCATTGGTCGTCAGGTGCGCAACCTGATGATGTGGCCTATATCGGAACCTTTTCAAAGGTGCTGACCCCTGCTTTGCGTATTGGCTATTTGCTTGTTCCTCCGCCCTTACGGGAGCCAATTGAGCGTTTGAAACGATTTTCTGACTATCATACGTCCTGGCCGACGCAGCAAGCCCTGGCGATTCTGCTCTCAGAAGGGCATCTTGATCGACATATTCGCCGAATGCGGCATCATTACGCACATAAGCGTCAGGTATTAAAGGATACTCTTGCTCCTATCGCTCACCTCGCGCAATTATGTGGTCTTGATGCTGGTTTACATGCTTATCTCGAACTCCGTGCAGATCTGGATGCCCATTGTGTCGCTCAAGATGCCCAAGCGCGCGGCATTCTTGTTTCAACCATTGACACGTGCTATATGGGTACACCTGATCGCAATGGCCTTCTCCTTGGGTATGGAGGGCTCTCAGCACAAGATGTTGTACGTGGAGCACTGATCCTACGAGAGGTGATTGAACAACAGGCGGGCTCGGTATAGTAGGGCGTTGAGCTTTAGCCAACGCCCTATATCCCAAATTCTCTTAAAGCCTGCTTTTGAGGCTTGTGACTCATACGCTTTAGTGGAGTCTATAGACTACTAGCGAGAGAAGAGTGACTGCACCGTTTCGGGCATAGAGGGATAGGCCCTGACTGGTGGGATTGGGGAAGATCAGGTCGCTGATGACACGCTCGCCATCGTTCGCGAAGACCTCGATGGATGAAGTATCCACGAAGATGTGTAAGGTGAGAGTTGCGTCGTGCAAGACGAGGGGGGCGCTATGTCGCCCCGCGAAGAGTTCATGAAAAGCGCTCTCACCAGAGCGGGTACGATCAACAAAGACTTCGGCGCGGGTGGTGTCGTAGCCCACAATAGTTTGTTGGTCGGTTCCTACGCGTACACTCAGGCCAAACTCTGTTGCCGTTCCCGCCTCAAAGGTGGCAACAACCTCAATCGCGCTCCCTTGAATGGGGAGAGCGTGGTTCCCGGCTGCAAGCTCCTGGCGAGGGAGTGTGAAGGATTCTGCGCGTAGCTGTTTCAGTTCTTCGATAGGTTGCTGCAACAGGGCTATACCCTCCGGGAGCGTTTTGAGCTTGAGTTCGCGCGGAATGGTCATCATACCCTGCCAATCGCCGGTTGGAAGCCTGGAGGCGTAGCTCCAATGGTCGCACCAGCCAAGCCAGATAAGACGTCCATCCGAAGCCGGGATATTATTCCAGGGGACTGCGGCATAGTGATCCTTGCCGTAATCCGACCAGAGGACGTTCGCTGCGGGATTGGCATTGGTGAATGTGTAGCCGTCAAAGTGACCAATAAGATACTGCATGCGTGGTAGCTCCATAGCGCGGTCCTGTTCAAGGATCACGCTCATATGTAGCACCCAACGCATTGTATTGGGATCGCCATCGACGGGCAACTCAAACAGGCTGGGGCATTCCCAGATAACACCAGGGTAGCCATGCCCAGAGCCAAATTCGCTGGCAAGGTCCCAGTGCTTGAGATCTGGTGAGCGGTAGATGCGCACATGGTCGCCGTTGGACACGACCATGACCCATGCCTGAGTAGGCGCGTGCCAGAAGACAAAGGGGTCGCGAAAATCCCTGACGTTTGGATTAGGAATGACGGGATTTTCCTCATATGTGGTCCAGCTACGACCCGCGTCCTTACTGTAGGCAATACTCTGAATTTGGGGACCGAGAGGTGCGCTTTGCTGGCCATTCTGATGCGTAAATATCGCGACCATACCGCCATTCTCATCAAAGAGGCCGCTTGTATTGGCGTCATCCGCCACGGCACTGCCTGACCAGATATCGCCCAGGTGATCCGGCTTAATGGCAGTTGGTAGGATCTGCCAATGCACTAAGTCCTGGCTGACGGCATGACCCCAATGCTTGGGCGCCAGGTGTTGGTAAAAGAGGTGATACTCCCCTTTATAGTAAATAAGCCCATTGGGATCATTCATGAAATCGTGTCGTGGGAAAAAATGGTAATACGGTTCATAGGCTGATGTCATGCTGCTGATTACCCCCTTCCCAAGAGTATATCATGTGATGAATCTAGGGTGGGCATCGCTCCGGATGCGCTATAATGCTGGTGGTAAAAATATGTAGGCTTATGTTGTTCTTAGGAGATATGATACATGCTAGACCCGCTTCCAGAGATGATTGAACACCTTGAGACCGATCCCACCATACCAGCGGAGGTTCCTCAACTACTGCGGACGCTACGCTCTGATATGCGGGAGGTGCTTGGAGTTAATCTGCTTGGGCTCTATCTGCGCGGCTCTCTAGTCCAGGGGGACTTCGATCCACTCACAAGCGATATCGATTTCTTTGCTGTCGTGCGACAACGCCTCTCTCAGACCGAGTTCGCGCAATTAGCTGCGATGCATACGCGCCTGGGGAGGCTTCCCAACCGCTATGGGGCTCATCTGGAGGGACCCTATATCGACCTTGGATCTGCCCGATGCTTTCAGGTAGGCGAGCGTCACCCCACCATCGCGCGCGGCGAGGAACTGATATGGAGCCTGCACGATTATAACTGGCTGCTTGAACGCTATATTGTTCGCGAGGCTGGTGGGGTTTTATTTGGACCAGCACCAACCAGCCTTATCGATCCTATTACAGACGATGAATTGTGCGCAGCGGTCCGCCGCCGCCTACCCGAGTGGCTAGCCTGGGCCAATCGACCAGATGATCCCGATTGGCAGGGAACGCGCAGCCATAAAGCCTATGTTGTCGAAACCATGTGCCGCGCCCTCCACACCCTGGCGACTGGCGAGCTAGCCAGTAAGCCCCAGGCCGTCACCTGGGCCATCACGACCCTTCCCGAGCCATACCGCACCACCGCCGAGCGCTCACGGATCTGGCATTCCGACTTCACGCCTGATCCCTCCCTCAACCCCGAAGTCATGGCTTTCATTCGGTGGGCCGCTAGCCAATCCATCCCTTAACAGTGGCAAGCGCAGAGCTTTAGCTCTGCGCCTACATATGGGGGCTTAAGCCTTGTAGGTGTCATTGACAACATGTGTGAGTGCATCATTATAGCGCATGAGTACCCACTTCTGACGGTTGGGGGGAAGGGACCACTGGGTTACTGTCGCATTACCTATGGAGACGCCGGGCATCGAAGTCGCGCTGATGCCAAAGAAGTGGACAAACGATGCCTGGATGATACCGCCATGTGTGACAATGACAATATCTTTTCCGGCGTACTCTTGCGTGACGCGATTGAGGGCTTGCTGTACGCGCACGACAAACTCTAGAGATGTCTCAAAACCTTCCTGCCAGCGGTAGAAGGGTCGCTGATCGAGTGGAACCCCGGCCCAGCGCGCATTGAAGGCATCGGGGTCCAGAGTACCATCCTCGACACGCCACTCCTCAAAGCTTTCATCATATATGACAGGTTGTGCCAAAGCAGGTGCTAGAATACGCGCCGACTCCTGGGCTCGCCTCAAAGTGCTGGCGATAAGGACATCAGCCCGGATGTCGCTCGATTGGGCTATGCGGTCCCGTAGCGTTTCGCCCTGACGTACACCATCCACAGTGAGTCCTAGATCCTGGTATTTGCCATTCTCAAGATCCTCGATATAGTCACCATGTCGAATAAGATACAGGTTTGTCATTATTTCTTTCCTTCGATTTTATAGGGAGTTTACCATGAAGTATCTGTAACGGATATATCCATAGCGGTAGTATATGGCGTTTGGTGAGCATTGTCAAGCGTAGTGTTCTGTATACTGTAGGGAGATGTCATCGCGGCTGTAGGGGCATCCCTTGACGGAAGGAGTACAGCGATGTTATATGGATGTAAAGTTGAGCGTCTACATACTATGAAACAAGCTTGTAGCTACATGTGAGAGAGGAATAGGGCATGTTGAACCCATTTCCAGAAGCGGTGAGCATGAAATCGAGCCTTCAGGCAAAAATAGATGAGGTCGTAGCACAGCATTTCCCGACGCTGTTGAACCTGCTCATCGTCCGACAAGGCTCGCTAGTTGTGGAGCGCTCCTACCACGAAGGCAATGCAACCGCCAGCACGAACGTCAAATCGATCACCAAGAGCATTATCTCAACGCTAGTGGGAATCGCCCTTCATGAGGGCTACCTCACAAGCCTGGACCAGCGGCTAGAGGAGTTCTTTCCCCAATCCTTTCCAACCTCGGGCGATCAGCGCAAGAGAGAGATAAACCTTCGGCACTTGCTCACCCTCAGTTCGGGCCTGCAATGGGATGAGCGCGCGCCAACAAGCCTGCCCTCCCTCTACGCCAGTGCCGATTATGTCGCGCATGGCTTGAGCTTGCCCCTACAACATACTCCCGGCGAGGTCTTTGCCTACAGTACACTGGATGCGCATCTCCTCTCCGCTGTCCTGACACGCGCTACGGGGATGGACATGTTGGCTTTCGCCAATCAATATCTCTTCGGCCCGCTTGGCAGTACCATCACGACCTGGACAAGCGATCCCCAGGGCAACCGGATCGGCGGTTCAGAAATTGCCCTGACATCGCGTGATCTGGCGAAGATTGGCTATCTCTACTTGAAGCGTGGAAAGTGGGGAGAACGCCAGATTTTCGCCGAAGACTATCATGCAGCCGCGACGCAGACCCAGATAACCCCAGGATTGGGAGGGTATGACGCGGCTACCTACGGCTATCTGTGGTGGGTAAACACCGTTGGACCCTACCACACATATTACGCTCTGGGCTATGGTGGGCAGATAATCTGCGTCCTTCCAGATCTGGACATAATCATAGTCACCACAGCCCCCACGAACGTCCCACCCGAACAGGGCGCAGGTCCCCAGGTCTTTGCCCTACCCCGCCAACTAACCGAGCGCATCGTACTCCCCCTGCTGATGTAAGCACCTCAAACAGGTTCAGCAAAGGTTCTGTACGGAACTTTTGCTGGTCCTGCTTGTTTAAATGAATGCGCGTGAGAGAAAGAGTAGGCGCATGGTTGCGAGTGCTACTCTTTCTCTGATTGAAACGATGACCTGACCTCGAACTTATACTGTAGTGGAGGTCGCTCAAGCTGGCTCAAAGTATTCTGAACTGTGTGAAACAGCTCATGGAATGAGATGCGTTCACTCAAGCCTGGCAGGTCTGGGTAAGCTGGCTCACAGCGCTTCAGGAAGTCCTCACCATATCCCTCTGGACCTAGCATGGTCGCGAAGTCGCTGGCGGGGTCTCCCAGACTTACACTCTGAGAGAAATTCAACATGTCCCAAAGGGCAATGCCACCAATAGCATGCCTTGTCTCATCGTAAAGGATCGACCTGGGGCCAAAGTTACCATGCACCACCACAGGTTGTATATCAAAGTAATCGTGCGTATCGAGGAATGTTTCAAAATTCGCCGCTAGATTCTCGCGCTCCTCTATCCCAATATGAGGAAAGAGCACCTCACGGGAGCGCTTATAAAGGCTCTCGTAAGCTTCCCGGCTATGCTTGAGCGGCAATTCCAGGTCAGCCAGTTCATGTACTGGGATATGGTGCAGTTCATAGAGAAAGGTGCCAAGCTCAAGGGCCAGCATATTCAATAACTCATCATCGATGTCTGCCAACATAGCCTGCGTGAAGGGGCGACCTATGGAAGTACCATCGCGGACAGGACGCAAACCATTCCTTGTAACCCAGTGATATACTTCATCAAGCCACTTGCCTAGATAGCTTAACGATTGCTGAAGAGGTAGGGAGAGATACTTCTGTAATGCGGAATATATTTTATACTGATCCGTTGCGACAGATGCCATTTCTTGCATATGTGGTGATCCATTATAAAGCTTATCGGATATTGATTCTGGCTTCTCTGTTGGCATAAAGGGTATGAGAGGTGATTTTAAACCCGGTTGCTCGAGGTAGTGGCTCATCATCTTCCAGCTATATGGTAGCCCATATGCCTTCAATGTGTTCGCCATTTCCCAGGGCTCCTGCCGCGTACAGAGTATTAGCAGTATAGCGCGCTGCTCTTCTGTAAGTTCAGCGAGCGGTGGACGCCTGGAAGCCTTGCCATCTGGTAAGCGCGCGAAAGTGATATGGAGCAACAATTCTACGAGTGTTCGTATACACGCAATATCAAGTGTATGTATGGTTTTAGAGACTGGAGAATCCTCATCCAGGAATATATTAGGATTTAAATCGAACTCTGACTCAGACCATCCCTCATCCTTGTTGGCAAGAGTCTCGCGCAACGCTGGAACCATGAAACGCAAGCGCTCAGGTGGGAGAAGAAGAAGTTCCTGAGCCGCTGCGTACCAGGGTTGCGAACCTCCTTCGAAACTCTCTGGATATGGCAAGTTTGGATATTCCTCAAGCTCCTCATTTGATTGTTAGTGGAACATGACCGTCGCCAGAAGCTGTATAGCCTCTTGGGGAGTCTGCTCACGCGCGAGGCGTGGCAATGTCAGCGCCGCGCAAAAGGTCAGGAGCGGGTCATTATTTGCCTGCGCCATACTCCAGATCGCCTGCCAATCGGTCGTACCGATCCGTGAGAGAGCACCCAGCGTCCGCACAAGATTGGCCCGAGCCAGGGGGTCAGACTCTTGCTTCGCCTTAAGCAACAAGAGATTGTGTAACTCTTCAGAGGGGGACGTGATGAGCTTCAGGATATAGGTAGCACGCATCCGCACCTCTACAGCTTCATCGTCGAGCAATCCAACGAAAATCGTCAGGTCTTTGCCTACCTCCTCGCGTGCGTCCTTGAACGGAATATGGGGCGGCAGATACAAGCTAGAAGCGGTGTTGCCCGACCGTTTCTCAGCCTCGTAGGGCCAGCATAGAGCTACATCAGCCAACAATCCAGCAATATTTACCTTCACCTTGACCCCAGGATCAGCCAATAGCTCCAGTAAGTAAGGAACCGCGTATGCCGTTGCTAAATACGTGCTTCCTTGATGAATGAGATTGCTCCATAGCATTGATATACCGTTTTGTTGTTCCTCTTCGTTCTCTGAGGCCACCTGGCGTAACCAGGTTGGCACATCGCTTGCTTTACCATAGGCATGATAAAGCTCTGACCAGGGTACATCATCAAGACCCTCAAACATTATTCAGTGCTCCTTCGTTTCATGCATTGCTATGAGCTTGTCGTACATAAACGCTTCGTGGGTTAGGGGATACGGCAAATGGAGATACCTATAATAACATGAAAAAGCTGTGCGAAATATCTTTCACGCAACTTTTTTCTGAAATCTTATACGAAAATCAACACTGTCGGTGCACGCTAGCTGCCGCACCGACAGTGTTGATTTTCGTATTGTGAAGATGTCTAACAGTACATCCTCCGCGTCTTCACGATATTTGATATGCTTCTGTAAATATGTGAAGACAGCCGGGGCATAGCGTTGAAATAACTCCGTTATGCTTGAAGAATCTGGCAGCATCTCCTCATTCGATCTCAATATCATGTTTATTAATCCGAACTCTTTGATGATATGTACATTTCATTTGAGGCCTCACTTACACCGTCGTGACTGATATGCAATTGTTACAAAATATTCAGGCTAGAAAAAGTAGTACCTATAATAGCAGGTAGTCAGAAGAGAACTAGAGCTATTTCTATAGAGAAGCAATATTATGACCAGGGCTGCCACACGGCAGTAGGTTGAAAAGAGACTGAGGGGTTGACATTGCGTCTCCTTGAGGGTAGTATTATGAATATTGAACATTGAATAAATTTATAAAATATTCATAAATGAGGAGATGAGCTTGAAAAAAACGGAGCCGCCCCCCAGACAGCAAGAACGTGCGGAGCTCATTTTACAGGTGGCTGCCGAACAACTTCTGCGCTGGGGTTATAAAAAAGTAACCATCAACGATATTGCACAGCAGGCAGGCATTGGTATCGGCACGATCTACCTGCACTGGAAAACCAAGGAAGCTTTGTTTCAGACCGTGATGTTGCGTGAAATTGTCGCGGTCTGGGATGAGATGTTGCAGCGTATGCGCCGTGATTACAGGGAGTTCTACCCCCACCGTATGATGCGCTCCATCTTGCTCATCGCCATGCAGAGACCGCTTGCACGCGCCATCTTTATCGGAGATGGAGAACTGCTGGGGAAGCTCGTACAAAACCAGCAAGCACTACAGAATCCTATGATACATACAACCGATCAATTTTTTGTCTTCTTACGCGATCAGGGGTTGATGAACACTGACATGAGCGTGCACCTGCAGCAGTACGCTTTCAGTGCTGCTGTCACCGGTTTTTGTCTTGTTGACCCGCTGATTGCCGAAGAAGATCGGGTATCGCTTGAGGAAAGGGTTGATGCTCTGGCTCATGTGATACGCCAATCCTTTGAGCCTTCTGAGTTAGTCGCTGATGATGTGATGCGTGAAGTGGTGGCACCCAGGATGCTTACATTTTTTGAACAGATGATAACTGGCCTTTCTCAACAGGTACAAAAGACACTAGCTCTCTAGAAGTAGGCTTCGATCCTATTGGAGGTCCATAATGGCAACAACCACAACCATTCCACGCACTAGCTCATCTCTTCCCGGTCCACAGGGTCTCCCCCTGCTTGGCGCGAAAGCAAAGATGCTCCAGCTTTATTTGCACCCTGTTGCGTTCTTACAACAACTATATCAGACCTATGGTGATACCGTCGTGGTGACGAAGAATGATCCAATGCTTGTCTTCGCTTTTGGTCCACAGCACAATTTTCGCCTGCTCTCCAATCCTGATCTCTTCCATGCTAACCATGAGAATTCTTCAAAGAGGGTCCCGCCAGGAACCGCGCTCACCCGCATCTGGTTCAATAATTTGCTGCGCATGGACGGAGTTCAACATAAGCAGCAACGCCGTTTGATGATGCCATCTTTCCATAAGAAGCAGATTGTGCATTATCACAATGATATGATCGATCAGACACAACGGCTGCTTGATCGCTGGGAGGTTGGCGCTGAGTTTAATCTGTTACGGGAGATGCAGCGACTCACTCAGGCTATAGTGGTCAAGACGTTGTTCGGGCTTGATGATGAGGAGAAGTTGCAAAGACTTGGCGATCAGATGGCGAAGCTGATGAAAATCGTCGGGCTGGGATTTCTGATGCCGGTCAATTTTCCTGGCTCCCCGTATCGCCAGGCTTTACAGATCGCGCAAACGCTTGATACGGAAATTCGTGCGATGATCGAGCAGAAGCGAGCACAACCGGAGGCTACTGACGTTCTGGCGATGCTGATCCAGACGCATGATGAGGATGGCGAGAGACTCAGTGATGATCAGCTCATCGGACATTGCTTCGCGTTATATGTCGCCGGGCATGAGACGACCGCCAACGCTCTGACTTGGACGAATTTCCTGCTGGAACAGCATCCGCACATCCTTGCGGATTTGCTCGATGAATTGGATGCAAAGCTACATGGTGCCCCTCCAACCATCGAGCAATTGCGTGAGTTGCCGATGCTGGAGGGTGTGGTAAAAGAGGGTCTGCGCCTGTTCCCGCCCGCCATGGCGGGTCTGCGCGTTGCTACGGAGGCCTGCGAATTGGGTGGGGTTGAGCTAGCAGCGAACACCAGTATCATGTATAGCCAGTTCATTACCCATCGGATACCCGAGCTCTATGAGGAGCCGAATCGCTTCAAGCCCGAGCGCTGGCTGACCCTGGAGCGTTCACCCTATGAATACCTGCCGTTTAGCGCGGGGCATCATATGTGTATCGCATCATCGTTCGCTATGCAAGAACTGAAGATAGTGCTGGCGATGACGCTTCAGCGCTATCGCCTGGCGGTGCGGCCCAATGCAAAGCTTGATCTTGACCTCAGAATGCACGCGAAACCTGGCATGCCAATCCGTGTCTTTGCCCAGGATCGACAATTTAAATCCACCCCTGTTCGCGGCACCGTCCGAGATATGTTCGTCAAAGACTGAGAGGCCTATCATTCAGCGCATAAATGCTTTGAGGGATATGGCAAATGTGTTATCCATAATAATACGAAAAAGCTGCGCGAAAGATCTTTCACACAGCTTTTTCGTGGAAGTCTTTTCAAGCGTGGGCCCAGGAAGAGACGCGCTCACCGCGCATAAACTGGGTCAGGAACTCGGCGGCGGGATGATGAGAGCGCTCAATGGCAGTGATGACTGCCTGATGATCGTAGTCCACAAAGCGAGGGTGAAGTTGGTAGCCGTTGGCATCCGCTTTGAGTAGAGCATAGGTTGCCTGCAATTCAGGGATAATGGGATTGCTCACGCTACCAAGGTTCAAGACATGCATCCCATCGACCCGGCGCTCAAGGGGGAAATGAGTATGCCCAACGATCACAAGGTCGGCCCGCGCGGGCGCGAGCAAAGTGCGTAGCTCATTATCACTGAGCCCAGGATGAATACCAGGTCCATCATCAAGCCCTGGCGCGGCATGTACACCAAGCATCCGCGTACCATCTGGTAGCGTCATCCGCACTTCTAGTTCTAGCTCAGTCAGCCACTTGCGCCATCCGCTCGCTTGTATAAAACCCTGCGTCCAGGCAAGGTTAGCGTTCATCTCTATTAAGCGAGCGATTAAGCCAGAATCGTTATGCACCTCCTCTGGCTTGGGACCGGGACGTTCCCCTGATATAAGATAGCGATCCGTATTACCGCGTATAAAGCTGGCATTAGGTAGGGTCGAAACGCGCTCCAGTACCCCCACGGGATCAAAGCCAATGGCCGCGAAGTCGCCCAGAAACCAGTAACCATCAACACCACCCTGAATCTCGATATCGGCCAGGACCGCATCTAAGGCAATTGGATTGCCGTGAATGTCGGATATAAGGGCATAGCGCATATGTCATTTCTCTTTCTATCAGCCAGTCAGGCTCTTGCTATTCGCAAGATCATTAGGTGAGCCTTCTCTTGGCAGAAACCGGCAATGCATACATACGCTGTCATTATAACATCTCACAGGCAAAATGTAACCTTTTGAGGAGTTTAGAAGTATAGAAGGTGAAGGCACAAGATTTAGGTGAATCCTTGAGTACGTAAGCCTGCCACGGGAGCGGCGTATAATTTGGTGGAAATCCGAACGCGCCCATGCTTATGCACAATGAGTATTTGGGGATTGATCCATCCATGCTTGAGGGGAAGGTGCGCCAGTATGAGTGTTTATAACACATTAGAACTGATTACTCTCTGTCCTCGCTGCGAAAATGTCTCGCCAGTAGAGGTCGAGTTTCGCTTTGGGCACATGAATCTGGACACATACCGCCTGGGTGATGACCTGCGCTGGATCGGTGTGGGGCACTCTCTACCAAGGGAGCGCCCTCCCAATGGTGACTATGATGGCGAGGGGTATGCTGAATGCCTGACATGCCACAAAGATTTCTGGATGATGATCTATGTGCGCAAGGATATCATCGCCAGCGCGACCGTCGACCACACAAAAGTGGGCTATATTCATTGATATGGCTCGAAAATTGGCTGTTGCCACTCCCAGCGGAGTTGAACGGAGGGGGGAAGCATGATGCCGAAATCCCTGGCGAGCGTCTCCATATACTCTTTGTCGCCCATGATATTGCGCTCCTCTCGTTTACCATGCGCCGATGAGATATACTGGCGCTCGCAGAGGGTAAGCCTGCCGGTGGTGGTGGCACGCGTGCACAGTCGCTTCTGTGTGAAATAGGAGTCGGGTGAGGTTTGCTGATAATGGCACATGTGCGCGAAGTCACGCAGCTCGCGTGGTCGTAAATTGAAGCGGTAAAGTGGCCTCCAGACCCCTTTCTCGTACTGCTGCAATATCCAGTTTTCGCCATCGCGTGCCAGGCGATACACGCATTCGCGCTGCATCTGTACCTTTCCAGCCTCAAGATGCAATGGCTTCCTGAACGAACTACTGAACCCCACGTCCGCCAGCCACTCACCCTCCTTTAAGCGAACCAGGAGCGCAAGATGACCATACTCGGGGCCGAAAGTGCCATCCTCTGCTGCGACCTCTGCCGAGAGGTAAGTAATACGATATCCTAGTTCACGCAGCAGGCGTGCGAAAAGCGCGTTCAACTCGTAACAAATTCCCCCACGCCGCCAGCCGACGATTTTCTGAAAGAGTACCTCTTCATCCAGGCGCAAGGGCAGACCACAATGTATATCCAGATTCTCGAAGGGGACCGAAACGAGATGTGCTTCATGTAACAATCTTAACGCCTCCAACGTCGGCTTTAAGGTACTAAGTGAGATAAGCGGTGCTTCATTCAAGCGGCGTAAGTAGGCTAAGATGTCCATAGGCACCCTCCTGACGTATTCTTCTTCTCTTATTCAGTATATCCAAGCACGCAATAGAAGCTTCCTGACATACATTTATATACCTGGCGAGCTGCCGCTGCTAAAGCGACGCGGCTACATATGGGGGAGTTGGAAGCTTAGGGGGGTGAGCCCAAGCGACGCGGCTACATATGGGGGAGCTGGAAGCTTAGGGGAGTGAGCCCAAGCGACGCGGCTACATATGAGGTTCTTTCTTTCGGTAATTAAATGATGATCTTCACGATAAGCGTATGGGGACTTATATGTAGCCGCGTCGCTTTAGCAGCGGCATTGGGCTGGTCCTGTATGCTAACAGAGTAAGGATTGAGCAATGAATAATATGAGAGTGGCTCACTATGGCGCGTACTCTGCCGCAGTGAGCCCTGGAAAGCAACGAAGCTATGAGTATAAACCAGAATACAGTCAAGGCGGTGAAGACTGACATTCCCGCTCGAATGGACCGCTTGCCCTGGAGTCGCTGGCACTGGCTCGTCGTTATCTCGCTTGGTATCACCTGGATTCTTGATGGTCTGGAAGTGACCATTGTAGGAGCCATCGCCAGCGTGCTCGCGCGACCTGATACCCTGCACCTATCAGACCTCGAAGCCTCAAGCGCTGGCTCCGTCTACCTGATTGGCGCGGTCCTTGGTGCCCTGGTATTTGGCCGGATGACCGATCAGCAGGGCCGCAAAAAACTCTTCATGATTACGCTTGTCATCTATCTTAGTGCAACGATTGCTACGGCTTTCTCGCCCAATTTTTACTGGTTCGCGGTCTGCCGCTTCCTGACAGGCGCGGGTATCGGTGGCGAGTATGCCGCGATTAACTCGGCTATTGACGAGTTGATACCTGCACGTGCGCGTGGTTGGACGGATCTGGCGATCAACAGCACATGGTGGATTGGCACAGTCTTTGGCGCGTTGATGACTGGCATCCTGCTTAATCCCCACCTCTTCCCGGTCGACGTTGGCTGGCGTCTTGCCTTTGGTATGGGCGCGATCCTGGGTCTGGGTATTCTGCTGGTGCGCCGTTATGTTCCGGAGAGTCCCCGCTGGCTGATGATGCATGGGCGTTTCGATGAAGCCAACAAGATTGTCTCTGGCATCGAGCATGAGATCATCACGGAACGGCATGGGAAGTCGCTTCCCCCGCCGGAGGGGTCCATCTATATTCGACCCAGAGGCAGTATCAGTTTTGGTGAGATTATCAAGACGATGGTCAAGCATTATCCCAAGCGCTCAATCCTGGGGCTCTCGCTGATGGCTGCCCAGGCTTTCTTCTATAACGCCATCTTCTTCACCTACGCGCTGGTTCTGACCACCTTCTTTCACTTGCCAGCAGAGAGCGTGCCGTTCTACCAGATACCCTTTGCCATTGGTAATATCATCGGCCCCTTTACCATTGGTCGCCTGTTTGACACTATCGGACGGCGCAAGATGATTAGCTTTACCTATATCACCTCGGGCGTTCTGCTCGCCATTACAAGCTGGCTCTTCGCGCAGGGCTATCTCAACGCCGTCACGCTTACCATCTGTTGGTCCATCATCTTCTTCTTTGCCTCCACTGGCTCCAGTTCCGCTTACCTGACGGTGAGCGAGATCTTTCCGCTAGAGGTGCGCGCGCTGGTTATCGCCCTCTTCTACGCCATAGGCACGGGTATAGGTGGCGCTTTCGCCCCCTTCATCTTTGGTCTGTTGATTCAGACACGCCAGCCAACTATCCTGGCCTACGGCTACCTGGCAGGCGCGATCATGATGGCCCTGGCGGGAGTCGTCGCCATCTTCTTTGGCGTAGATGCCGAGCGCAAGTCGCTCGAAAGCATCGCCCGTCCCTTCTCTCAGGTTGAGGAGGATGCTGATAGTGCCACCACTCCAACTGCCACCCAGGCCAGCTAAGAGCGGAATAGGAACGACCGAGCCTCTCATGTCGCAAAGGGCTCGGTCGTCCTTTCTAAAGCAAGAAATTGTCCCCAATTCACGAACTATTTCTATTGAGTTTCGCCTATCCCAATGGTATACTCACACATGTAGTTAAGATCTACCAGGCTACTGTCTCCAATAGGGAGAGACTGCGCCTGCGACCCTAAGGGGTGAGTACCTTGAGCGACGAGTTCTTGTTCATCCTCCTCTTCGGCCTGGGGCTGGGGTGGTTCATCGGGAGAAGCGCAGGAGTGAGAGAGTACGTCTCGTTTGCGTACCTGCCTCTTGTCATTGTGATGTTCGTTTTCGCCATGAACTTGGGCCTCACCGCCCTTGCCATTGGCGCATTCGTCATCGCGGCAGCGATTGGTTACTTCACCAGCTAGCTGATAGGTGATCTTGATGGTTGCAGTATTTCGAGCGAGATCTACCCAGATCCACTCGACTCGGCGGTCCCCACGTGGGGCCTGGTGGATTCCCTCCCTACAGGGAGGGAAGGGAAAGGGAGTGCGGGGTGGTTATCACAAGTGACCTGTGAGATCACCCCTGCACCCTCCCTTCGAGTGAGCCACGCGTTGGCGAAAGCTCAATGCCTACATATACAGTTATCTTAGCATCCATTTCCTGTGAATTCTGTGTTGGCGAAAGCCAATGCCTACATATGATGAAGCCTCTTCCCCAAATGTTAACCCAGATACATGAGTCGAAGGTGTGTGTGCTGGTTTGCCGCAGGCAAACCAGCACACACACCTTTAAACCCACGAAGCACTGTAGCGCTGAGAAATCTCCGAAAACACTGCCCTTTTGAACCTAAATCATGTGTTCTACCGTGTTAAGAAGCAAAAGCAATCTTAAATCCTAAGAAGGATATCAGGAGGTATAGACATATGGTATTAGGTGCATTAGTCATTTCTCTGACAAAGCTTATTGTCTGGCTTCTTATCGCCCTCCTGGTGGGCGTGTTAGGCGAGCTTATCGCACACAGACGCACACCAGATGGCTTCCTGGGCGCGGTTGTTCTGGGTTTCCTCGCCATTTTCCTCGTTGTGGGTGTCCTGGATTTCCATATCGTGGGTGAGCCATATATCAATGGGGTACCGTTAATCAGTTCGATTCTAGCCGCTGTGCTGCTGGTCGTGATCTGGAGCGGTTTCGTGTATCATCGCGCTCGCCCATACTACTATCGCCGTAGCACCTACGCTCACCGTCCCCGTACTACCCGCCGCCGCTGGTTCTAACCATGCACACGCGCACTGAATGTAGAAGGCTCATACAACCTGACGTATGAGCCTTCTGTCTTGAGTAACCCCCTGGATAATTTCAAAATTTTTCTGCCCAAACTCTCCTTCTCTCCACCTATCCATTGAGCTTATTGAGCCTTTTACACGTGAATGTTACAATTACAATGTTAATTATTAGTCTTCATCTCTGGCGCGTCGCATTTTGACGATGACGGGATGGAGCATGACGGTTTTACCAGGTTAGTAAGTCTCCATTCGGGAGGCTTCGCCTGCATCCCTTAAGGGGTGTTGTAAGTGACTCGTCCTACTGAGCTTGCCCTGACTCTGGCAGTGCTCTGCGCTGTGCTTGGCCTCGTTTCCTCGTGGGTCGTATGTTACCTGTACATTGAGAGGGGGTGTAGGTTCTTCAGCAGTACCCTCATCATCCTCTTCCCGTCGGGGCTTGTCGTGAACATGATCGAGCACATCATCGGAGCAGAGATCAGCTTCTACAAAATACTCTTCTGGCTCGGCGTGTACTCGGTGATGTTCGTGATCGGGATCGAATCCGAGGTGTGGGACCGACTGCGGGAAGAGCGCAGGCTGCGACGACGAAGGTAAGATCGTTCCCCCCTCGAACTGTTCGGGGGGGAGCGAAGAGGCGATGGAGTGCGGGGCGGTCCTGGTCGGGACCGCCCCAGCACCCCCTCTTCGTCACAATTCATCTCCGTTCAAAGTTTTCCTTGAGAGAATAAATCCTCTTCCCATCTTCATCGGTTTGAGAAAGTGCCTGGGTAATTATATGTGCCCTTCGTGCTAAATATCCCCATCTCCACTTATCCATTGAGCTTATTGAGCCTTTTATGTGATAATGTTACACTTGTAATGTCATTGAAAGTCTCTATCTCTGGCGCGTTGTACATTGACGCAGACGGAATGGAGCCATGACGGTTTTACCGGGCGCTATCAAGCTCTCATTTGGAGGGCTTCGCCTGCGGACCCTGGAAGGGGGTTCGTCGCATGACCGCCTTGTTGGCGATTGCCTTGCTACTTGTTGGTCTGGTGATGGGCTACTTGTGTTTCTCCTCGTTCCGCCAGAGGAACATGTTTCTTCGTGTTGTGTGTGTGTCACTGAACGTCGCCACCTTCTTCGGCGCTGGCATCATCTTCAATTCTTGGGTTGGTGCCATGTGTTGGGTGGGACTGGCTTTCGGATCCCTTTTCTGTGATTTGTTCGGGCGCGCACTTAACAAATGGGGGAAGAGGAAGATGGAAGAACTGTTCTTCTCCGTGCTCAGCGCGGTCGCACAGATCGCGTCGTTGTGCACGGACCACATCTGGTGGCCGTTCCACAGTTGGAGGCAGAAGAAGCGGTAAGACCGTTCCCCTTGAGCTATATGGGGGAGCGAAGGGGCGATGGAGTGCGGGGCGGTCCTGGTCGGGACCGCCCCAGCACCCCCTCTTCGTCATTTGGGGTGCGAGGAATGTGTTAGTAGGTAAAGGACGAGTTGGTCACGGTGCCCATGTTTACGGAGCAGAGTGGGCCAACCTTGGCGACGTAGATGGGTGTCATGTCGCTCTGGTGATACATAAACTCCACATACTTATAGTACATGGTTGAAGTCTCGGTGTAGGAGTACCAGATCAGATCATAGTTCCCCTGGTTGACTCCTGTGAAGGTAAAGTTCCCATTCCCGTCAATGCTCACCTTGTAGGGGGCGCTGTCCCACTTGCTGAAGAGCGCGTCCTTCCCCATATTGCCTTTGAGGCCAGTCGTCAGACCTATCTGTTGGAAGTCGTAGCTCTCAGTATTTGAGAATTTGCCCTTGACGGTCTGGGGTGCGTTCAGATCGCTCTGTGCTTTCTTACCCTCGCCCGTGTTTTTGAATTGCTTCGCCAAACGTTGGTAGGTTGGGATGGCGCTACTGCAACTTGATTTACGCTGCTCAAGCGCCTGCCCCATCAGGGCCTTTGCCATATCGCCGTAGAGCTTTTTGGCTTCGGGCGTGTTAGGGAATTGCGACAGAATGGTGTCGAACTTGCTCACCGCTGTGTCGTAGTCCTTCGATTTGAGACTGCTCTCGGCAAGATTGTAGTAGGCCTTAGCCGCGTTTCCCTGACCCTTCTCCTGACAGGCGCTATCGCAATAGGTTAGCGCCAGGATCGCGTCATAGCGAACCGCTGCGTCGGTGTAATCCTGTCTCTGCATACTCTGATCGGCGAGCGTGAAGCGCGCGTCGAGGTCACCCGTGCGAGCCTTGGTCTTGCAGGAGATATCACAGTAGGACAGGTTCATGATCGCGGTATAGTTCTTCTCGGCATTATCGAGATCACCAGCCTTGACGAGATTATCAGTGAGCGCGAAGCGGGCCGTAATGTCGCCATCCTGCGCACGCTTGACTTCGTCCTTGAGCGAACTGTCCGTATACTTAGTGATAACGATGTTGAACTTCTTGACCGCCTCAGAGTAGTTTTGCGCCTTGTTGAGCGCCAGACCCCAGGAGCCATAGACGCGCGCCTGATCCTCACCATCTGGTGCGTGCTGACCCGCCAGACCATACTCGTCAATCGCGGCCTGCCATTGCCGCTGGTCTTCCAGGGAATGAGCCTGCGCGATGTGCAATGGATTTTGCAGGAAGAGTTCCGTGCCTGACTGCACAAACAGGATAAGCACACAGAGCAGCGTGACCACTATCTGACGCCGACGCGTTGGGTTCAGCGTGGATGTCAGGCCATTTCCAGCCCGTACCGCCAGGGCGATGAGCAGAGCAAAGGCCAGGATGAGAGCGGCGGTTCCTGCATGCGCGGCCCCGGCAGCCCAATCGCTACCTGTGAGGTGCAGGACGACCATCAATGCCACAATCAGGACAAGCCCAAGAATTAGGGCCCATATTGGTAGGGGGCGCGCGAGCTTGCCTGGTTCCTTCGGCGGCTTAGGCGTCTTTGGCGCTGTTTGCGGATACTGCCCGCTGAAACTGGCATACGGGTTAAAGACGGTTTGGTCCACTGGTGGAGGAGTAGCATAGTCCGAACCAGATACGCCGCTATTTGAGTAGTTCACCCCCGAACCAACCGGCGTAGTTGGAGGATAGTTCACCCCCGAGTTATAACTTTGAGGATGATTTACCCCCGAGCCAATTGATGGCGTTGGCGGATAGTTTACTCCTGAGTTATAACTTTGAGGATGATTTACCCCCGAGTTCGCTGGTGGCGGCGGTGGTGGATAATTCACTCCTGAGTTCGCTGGCGGCGGAGGTGGTGGCGGATAGTTCACCCCCGAATTCGATGGTGGTGGCGGCGGATATGCCCCCTGGCTCACGCCAAATGGATTATGTACTCCTGATCCAGATGGCTGATCGCCATACGCGTTATGTACGGGTGGCGTTAGCGCTGGACTCGCGGGCGGAACTGTAGGATATGCCAGGTCTTGCCCGGACCCACTATGCTCAGACCATGTGGGCTGATTATACTGAGCATCGCTAAGATTACTAGCTGCCGCCGAAGAGCCTCCATACTCTCGGAATGTGTTCGTCTCCTGTTCGGACAGTTCAGGTTCTACGTTTTTTACCTGCTCCGATGGCTGGACAGCACGGGCGCGGGGATTCGTCGCTTCGTCATCGTCGTCATCCTGAATTGGCTGACCTACAATGGTTTGCTCTTCTGAGCTATCGGCTGGCTCGCTGGCATGAGAGCCCTCTTCTGCCTGACCGATAACAGGTGCCTCTTCCGCTATATTGGGTGAGTTTTGCCCGCCGTTGGGCTGGGGGGTGGGTGGAACAAGCCTTTCGGTGTGCGCCAGGGCATCATGGCTTGAGTCCTCCGGCGTTTGCCTGGGAGGTTGCCCTTCATTGTTAGGAGTGTTTAGCCCCATTCGAGACCTCCGTGCCTTCATCTAACAAGATATCAATAAAATAACTTTTATAAATGCATTACGCCAACGCCGCCTCTCGGCGGCTAGCGCTCCGCGCTCAGGCAAATGAATTGCTGGGTCTTATGCATTCGCCAACGTCGCCTGATCGGCGGCTAGCGCTCCGCGCTCAGGCAAATGAATTGCAACTCAAGTATAAGGCATGTAATAAGTGTATGTCTATGCTATAGCGAAAAGTAAGCTTCATGTAAATGAAGTAGCTCACAATTCGAAATGCCTGGCACAATTTATAGTGTATTGGTAGGTTTGTCGCAGGCAAACTTACCAATACATACGACTCCTGATCGCGCTTACGCGTGGCGATGACGACGGCGATACCAGATGATAGCCGCGCTGACAAGGATCGCTACAGGAGCGATAGGAAAGGCGAAGAGGATGGCGGCACTCTTGAGATAGGTAAGGGTGCAGTTGGGTGGGGTTGTTGTGTCTTTGAGCTCGATGTATGAATTGATGGCATGCGCGTTCGCGTTGGGAGCGAAGATTGGATCAAGCGTCATATGCTCTGGTGTATAGCTAGTATAGAAACGTGTGAGCGTCGCTTGTTCCGGAACAGTCCCGGTGGGTGCTCCGAGGGCGCGGTCATTCAGAAAATAGGGCGCGGGTCCGGCGTATTGAGTCACAATGCCATAGCCACCCACACTGGCAATCGCCTCGTTCACAAGCTCATAGTAATTCGCGCCCGGCGTTGGCGACATACTAAGGCGCGCGCTATCGATGCTTACGTCACGGTAGTTCTGGGGCGCGAAACGCTCGTTAGCGACAATCGAAACCTGCATGTTCATCCGCGTTTGAATATCGGTCGCTGCCAACTGAATCGGCACCATAACAGACGTCATTACCATCGGGAAGGTGACTTTGACAGGCTGGATATTGCTTGCATCCTGACCCGGACGCAGGCGCATTGCGAGAAAGAGCATCTTCTTCTGTATATAGGGTTGAATGAGGTTCTGTGTATTGCTCGGTACGGTATAGTGGTGGGACTGAAGCCACTTTGCGAGGGCTTCGGCGTCGCTCGAACCGATGACCTGATACTCGAAAGGACCAGCCGTTCCCCCGCTATAGGTATTGACCCTGTTCACCGTATTAGGCGCACCCGCGTAATCTCCACGATTCAGGAGGGTGATATCAGCATAGTCGCAATTGGGGGCCTCGGGCACGATAAAGCGCGGTGCAGTTGTATTCTCAAGCTGCTCGAAGAGGTTCTTATTCTCCAGCACATCGACCTTTGGAGCCACTGGTACTGGCAGTACCCAGGCGAAATCACTGGCTTTCCCTGTATAGTGAATTTCCTCTACCAGGGTCGTTGTCTGTTTGCCAATCGTAATCAATAAACGCTCGGTATCCTGGCTGACCTTCGCCTGATTGGCTCCGACAAAGAGCCCACCACAGGCCAGAGCCGACAGGGGAGAGAAGAGGATGAGGGCCAGAGCCAGCATCGATCCAGCCAGTAAGCGTCTTAGGCTTAATACATGTTGTAACATCTATAACCTCACTACAAGCAACTGATGTATATCGTTCTTGGCTCCTCCGGCCTTGGGAGTACATTCCGAAATCTAATCCTGGCTAGAACCAGTAACGGCAGTGGTCAGGCCGAGACCGATGTAAATAGAGCCTGTGACATAGCGCTGTACGCGCTGGTAGAGTCTATTTGTCGTCAGGAAGCGCCCGGCGAGAGAGCCGAGCAGGGCATAGGTGCCATCCGTTATCACACCAACGACCTCGAAGAGCAGACCGAAGAAGAGCATCTGCCATATAGCTGATCCCCTGGCGGGATCGACGAACTGGGGTAGGAAAGCGTAGAAGAAGAGAGCGGTCTTCGGGTTAAGCAGATCCACCAGGAAGCCTTGCAAGAAGATTTGCGCAAAACTCTTTTGCGCAGGAGCCAGCGCCTCCTGTTTCCTCTCGCGCTTAAATAGCGTACGCAGGCCAAGGTAGATCAGATATGCCGCGCCGACATACTTCACGATATTGAAGGCCAGAGCGGAGGTGAGGAGCAGAGCAGAGAGTCCCAGGGCAGCAGCCAGACCATGAACGAGGCCCGCCACTTCGATGCCCAGAACAGAGGCCAGGCCCGCGCGTCTCCCCTGTGCAGCGCTGCGCGTGACAATGTATAGTACAGAGGGACCAGGAATTATCAACAATCCAGCAGCCGTCAAAACGAAGAGTGCTATTGTAGTCAGTGTTGGCATGAGGGTATCCTTCTAGAGCACATTGACAATCATCACCCTCTCAGGATAGCAGAGCCATTTAGCCATTGCAAGCGTAATTCTCAACATATGTTGGCACTCAGCTTTAGCAATCGCGGAGCCACCCGCGAAATTTTTTAAGATGGAAGTTGATTCGCGTCGTATAAAGGATAGAAGCAAAGGAGATGTGATATGCAGGAGCAGGATTTCCGGATATTTGAGGCGCAGGGTGTCCTTCAACGTGTGTGGCGGCATGACTATCCCCCTACATGGCAGGTCTTTCTAGGGCCAATAGTCACCGCCTCGACCTGCCTGCTACGTTTGGCTCAGTTCTTACTTGGCGCTATAGCCGTTCTTATGGTTTTACTCACTATCGTGGGTGTGGTAGGCATTACGCTAGATAAAGGCTTTGACATTGGTTATATCGTCGTGCTGGGTATTGTGCTGGTGGTCGCGGCTGGTTTGGTAGGTTTGATCATGCTTCTGCAGCGTGGTGTGCGCGCGGCGGAGCAGCAAGCGCGTGGCAAACCCAGGCGAACAATGGTCGTCACACCTGAGAACGTCGTAGCTTATGAGCGGGGCAAGACGCGAGCTATCTACTTCGCCCACATCGCGCAGATGCGACTGCGTGTCAAGGCCAACACGACCACAACAACGACCTTTTCTACATCTGTTGGCCCTGATGGATCCGTCACCTCCACACCTATGACTACGACAACACCAGCCGCGCCTTCAATCTGGCTTGATCTGACCTACCGTAATGGGGAGCAAGGTATCTGGAAGATTAGCCTTCTTCCTCAAGATACCATAGCTCAGACCATCCTCGACGCCTTTACCCGCTACCGGCTTGATCATGGCTATTGATACTCGCGCATAAGCTTCGCTTCACGCGCCAGCTTGACAGTAGAGGTAACATGGTAGCCGATATCAATGTGAACGCACAAAACAATGATAGGAGACAAGCATGGCGCACCTACCTGAGCATCCTACATTACCCGAACTACAACAATATGTAGACGCGGTCTGCCAGGAGCGAGGCTGGACCAAGGATAATTACTCAGAGAAGTTTTTGCTCTTCACTGAAGAGGTCGGGGAACTGGCGAAGGCCATCCGCAAGGAGCAAGGGCTCTACAAAGAGCAGGGCAAGCAGTCACGCTTTGAGCTTGAAGAGGAGTTCGCCGACGTACTCAGCTATCTACTGGACCTCGCGAACCATTTCCAGATCGACCTGGAGGCAGCTTTTCGTGAGAAGGAGCGCGTCAACGCCTCTCGCACCTGGGAGTAGACTTCTAACAGGATTAAGAAGAGGTCTGTCTGGACCTCTTCTTAGGCATCGAGAGCCATTGAGCCATAAATATAGGTCCCATAGATATGCGCGGATAGTGGTTCAAGGGCCTGAAGGTAGGCCTGAAGCACCGGCTGAACAGATAATGGAATCTGAGCGTCCATAGGCATTATCTCCCCGCAATTATAAACCAAACAAACCTTCCGCGCGCAAGAAGGGCTTAACATCGACGGAGCTGGTAAGCGAAAGTAGGATCGGGCCTTGCTCCGGTTCTATCTCCAATGTGAAGCGTAAGAAGGGGCAACAGAGGCGCTCATAGCGTATGAATGACGCGACTGCTTCCAGAGCCGAGCCCGGCAGACATACTGCGTAGCCCGTAGGAAGTTCTCGCACCTGTTGCGACAGCGCAAAGAGGCGCTCGGTGTTTGCCCGGTGCGCCGAGCGCTGCTCCGGCGATATGGCCTGCATATCGCACGCCAGGATCGGTTCGTGATATTCTGGTGAAGTCATCACTCTAATCTCCTCTCGAAACGTATCGTATCTTTGCCCCAAAGCATACAACTTCAAGCGCCCTTGAAGTCAAGAAGAGATTGGAAGTTCGCTCGAAAGTGAGAGCCCCATCAGGAGTGAGGATTTTGCATGTGGAGGGGCTTCATATGTTGCGCGTCCTTGAGCTCTAGACTCCTGTCAGCATCAGCTCAGCTTTAGCCTGGTGTTGGGAAAAATTGCCAACCATATCGATATAAGGATACCCCAACCGTTCGGCTTCCTGGCGAATGAACGCGCTCCAGAGTGGTACGTCCTCAACAATCTGACGGCGGTGTGCCTCGGGCAGATTAGCATACCCTTTGGAGCGCCCTGGGAATTGAGTGAAATTCTCAAGCGTCATATGAGAGTACCCCAGAAACACCGAGCGGATCGTATACTGCGTTGAGAGCTGTGCCACCTGTGCCGGAAGAAAATCGACCCCTTCGATCACATAATCGTCGGTGAACGAACTGATGCCCCAGATAAAGCGATCCAGATAGGGAAAGAACCATTCCGCAGCGGCGGTGATGGCCTCGGGAGATGCGTCCCACTTCATTTTGCGACCTGGAGTATTTGCCACTCTCAACAGGTCCATCAGCAGGTCCGTTGAAATCCATCCGATCTTCAAGGTTGTGCAGAGCTGTTGAGCCAGAATAGTCTTGCCTACTCTGGGAGCTCCGCCTATTAAATAAATCATGTCATACCTCCTGAATAGCTGGCTCGCGGTTTGCATCAACGAGCACAGCCGGATGTGCTTGCTTAACAGGTTACTGTAGACTCCATATTCCGAAGCTCATTGCCCTATGGTCTTTTCTTTCCGCAGCATCTCCTTTTAATGTCTGCCAGGCACTGTTTCCGTTTTATTTTCTGTATGTTCCATTTTACACCTTATGAGTCGATCCATTTTATCTGATTTTTAGGAGCGTTATACTATTTTATCTTGTATGAAACAAAGCCTGTTCTAATGTTATAATTCAGAGAAGAATATCATCATAAAGGAGCATAGATGCGGACGCGACAGGAGAGCACGATCTTCAGAAATCAGGCCGGCTACATATCGACATGGTGGCGGGGCGATCCACTCCCCACCCTCTCATCTACCCCCGATTTATATATAGAGAGAAGCGAAAACGTAGAGGCCCTGGCACATGTCATGGAGTGTCCCAGAGAAGAAGTTTCAAACCTGTTGCGAAAGGGACATGAGGCATATATCGCTCGCATAGGAGCGCAGCCGGTCGCGGTTGGCTGGTCCGCCAGGAGAGAGGCTGGCTTTGGCGGTGGACTGGTCACGTTCCGCATTCCCGAAGGGAATCGCTATCTTTACGACTTTGTGACCCTGCCAGCCTGGCGCGGACGTGGCATCTATCCCCATCTATTGCAATACATCTTGAAGGCCGAGAGTTCCACCAATGAGCGCTTCTGGATCGTATATCAGTTCACCAATACCGCCTCGAAGCGTGGCATCGAGAAAGCGGGCTTTCGCCTTGCCAGCAACGTCTGCTTCCTGGATGATGGCTCACTCGGACTTGTCCCGCCCCCCGATGCATTTGAGCGCGCACGTGCCTGCGCCCGGCTCGTTGGTCTCCCGCTAATCGCGGGCTTTACAAAAGACCAGGATTGAAAGGAAATCGTCCCCATGACGTCAGGACTCCCCGACTTTTTCAAGTATAACCTCTGGGCGAACCTATCACTGCCCGGCTGTCATCGTCTTGATCCAGACCATTGACCACGGCATCGATCACCGCTCGCAAATCTCCACCCTGCTCACCCAGCAAGGTATTGAGCCACACAACCTCGATGCCTGGTCCTATAACGACGACGTGAATGCATAGCAAGTGTTAAGCGAGCCACTTTTATCGGCAACAAAAATGTTTATAATTAAAAGAGAGTATCATGATCATGTTCTTGCGAAACTGATGTTATCGCTCCATGATCATTTCACCGTAAGATCATCTGTATCTACATCGATTCAGCAGCACCTTGCGCGAACTGGTGGGTACATAAGATCAACCAGGTGAAAGGTTGCGAGCGGACAGCGCGACTCTTCACTCCACCACAAGACGACCGACGCTCTTGACATCTAGCTACAGGCTAGGTCTCTGGAGAATCGGGATTTCCCACTCCTTCATCATACGGCGCAAAAACGCCCGGCACGAATTGGGGAATATTGTGGACAGGTTTGATGTTGAACACATCACCGCAGTGGTCAAGAGGAGGCGTGAGACTGGGACACTCGTCGTCGAGATGCGGTCCGATAAGACCAGTTGGTCCCAGCTCGACGGCGTGCGGGGTGTGAAGATGATCGCTCGCGAAGACTGCGGCATCCTTCTTACCGACGAGGAAGCCGAGGAGATCTGCGAGTTCAACGGCTGGCAGAAGTACCCCGAGTAATCTGCCACCCGAGTTCGGGTCCGAGAGGGCGCATGCTACTATGCGCCCTCCCAGGTCCGAACTCGCAACCTTTATGCATGCCTTAACATACTGTCTGCGCTGTTCTCTCCCGCCACATCACCTCATCATTGCCTTGGATAAACTCAACGCAAAAACTGCCGTCCCTACTGTTAAGCCTCCAACGAGGTTACGATATTTTTAGCGCTCAACAGCGAGGCGAATACCTAACGCGATAAAGATGCCGCCAGTCACGTAGTCGATCCAGCGCTTGGTGTGGCGATAGGCACGTGTAATGGGCGCGAGCGAGAAGAGGCAGGCCACAATACAGAACCAGCCTGCCGCCATGACGAGCATGAGCGCGGCGCTTGCAACTTGCAACCAGAGCGGCGGGTTAGCGGGTAGAATAACCACGAACAGGCTACTAAAAAATACAACCGCCTTGGGATTGCTGATATTAGTAATAAAGCCAACCCTCCAGGCGGAGAGGCCGCTCTTCTGTGGTACTATATCGACCTTCTCAGGGGCAGCGCGATGAGCACTCATGATCGATCTGACACCAAGGTAGATCAGATAGAGCGCTCCGCCAATTCTCATAAGTTCAACGAGCCAGCTTAAACGAGCCATCAAGATACCCATGCCAAGCATGCTACCAACAATCCAGATCGCGATGGCGCTAGTAATGCCGAGCGCAACCATAATACCCTCACGCCGTGAGCGAGCGGTCGCATACTGTACAGTCGCGGCGAAGTCCGGGCCAGGACTGATGATCGCCAGCAGCCATACACCTGCCAGCAGGGTTAGTGATGCCATATAATTCATAGTTTCTAAGCTCCATCATGAATGTATATTGATCTATTATATGATCTGGCGAGACAGTGCTGCTAGCCGCTTGAGGGTTGGAGAGGTAGGCGATAAAATATTGTGCGCCCAACATTTATCGCCTACCTTTTGCTTACTCTTCCAGCAGGGTAGCCTTGACCTCTGGTTCGAGAGGTCGCGCGAGAGGCGTATCACGGCGCATTGTACGAGCGTAGAGTAACAGCGCGGGCGCGAGAATGATACCCGTGACCAGGATCGCCGCGCGCGTGCTGTAGTGGGTGGCGAGTAGGCCCAGGAGCGGACCGCCCGTAATCTGCGCGATGGCGCTGACCTGTCCTCGGAGCGAGAAGACAGTTGCGCGTACACTGGACTCAAGATTCTGGTTCATCCAGATTTGTTCCAGGGACATGCGTGGTCCGCCCGCCGTAGTGAAGAGGAAGAAGGCTGCCAGAGCTAGCAAGAACTGACCCGCCAACGCGAAGGCAATCACGCCCACCATCATCAACGCGTCTGATACGAAGAGAGCCAGCGCCACCGCCCGGTGACTCTTCATATCCACAAAGCGCCGCGCGATTTCAGTTCCGCAGAAATTGGTCGTGACGATGCAGGCTTCGATGATACAGAACCATGTCTCTGAAGCCAGTCCACCCAGCACAGGGAAGCTAAAGCCATGCAGCAAGTAATACTGCCAGAGTTGATCGAAGCCCGCGCTAAAGATACCCGCGAAGACACCAATCCCCAGGACGGTGAGCAATACAGGTCGCAGGCGCACCAGGCGAATGCCTGAGCGCAGGGTATAGGCCATCTGCTGCCAGGACGTGCGCTCCTCACGTGGGGCTGGCTTGAAATTCCTCTCGGGCATAACCAGAGCCAGGATCAGGCTCACGGCGATGATGAGCGCCCCACCTAGCGCGACCGGGAGGTTGAGGCGCACACTGACAAGCCCCATGCTGATACCAATCCCGACCAGCGAGCAGAGCGAACCAACCTGCGCGGCCCGAATATAGACCGGACCCGCATGGTCCGCGCCCACTTCATCCGCGATCCAGGCCGTATCCGCCCCAGCCATCAGCGTCACACCTATCCCGCGCGTGACCTGGATGGAGAGCACAACCGTGAAGATTGGTACCAGCCCCTCAATCAGGTAGCTTATACCAATTAGCAGGACGCCCAACACGACCGCCCAGCGACGGCTATACATATCAGCCAGCACGCCAGTTGGGGCCTGTAAAAGCAGGCATACCGTTTGTTGCAAGGTGCCAATCAGGATGAGTTGCAAAGGACTCATTCCCACGACCTTCGCCAGGTATATCAACTCAATCGTGAGCAGCATGGAGTATGAGAGCGACAGCGCGCCACTCATAGCAATAAAAATGGAAGATGCTTTGAAATTGCGCATTACTTTCCCTTTGTCCTTTATGTGAAAACCTGGGTGCGTTGGTTTTCGCATAAGACCTTTGAAGATACAGTATGACGGTAGACAAGGGAGGGTAATGCGGGGAGAGATGGAGGCATTACAGAACCGAACACCTTAAGGGCGCATATGTGCCCAGAAGTGCCCTATGGTTACTCTATGGTCGGTCCTAGAGGAGCGGAATGTCAGCTCACACTGGTTGCGTGTCCACTATCCAACGCATTACCCTGTGTGAAAACTAACTGCATAGATTACTTACCTCCTTGCGGCTTGAAGACGTTCGGGAGCGCGTCGAGGGCGCGTCCTTCTCTTTCGAGCATACCCGATATGCCCGTAAATTGCAAGGGCGTGTCGTGATGGAGGAGAGTGGTGTGGTTCCCTTCCCAAAGGTCCCGGCATGGAGAGGACCTTTGTCACTATTCGCCTGCCATAATATGTGAGGGAATCACCTCTATACTTATACAAGAGACATCATTTTACCAGTTAAGCGCACCTAAACAAGAGCCAGGTTTCTGCTATCTATATAAGCACAACTAATGAGTGAGTTACAGAGGAAAATGATGAATATAGAAGAGATGAAAGACTCACAAGAAGAGTGGCGGTTGCCTCGCGAGCTTGGCACACGTGATCTGACGGCATGGTTAATCCTGATCGTACTTTTCTATCTTAGTGTAAGTGTTGTGCAACGCGCGAGTATTATGGCCTTCTTCTACTGGTTGCTCAGCCTTTTATTTGTTATCCCCATCTCCTATGTGATGTGCTGGCTGGCACGTCATTTATCCTTTCATGGTGGACATTATATCTGGATCAGAAAGATGGGAGGACCGCGCTGGGGCGAAATTACAGGGGCCTTCACCTGTCTCTATGGAGTCTGTGTTATCCTGACGACTTTGCAAGGAACGCTTATCCTTATCCACTCTATTGAACCCAGATGGTTTAATGACTCACTCTCCTCATTTCTTGGTGAGGGAGGGCTATTACTTATGACAACCCTTCTGGCGCTTATACCTCTGCACTATTTGAAGCACCTCCTCTTTGGTAGCGCCATACTATATGTCATCATCTTTCTAGTTGTTGGGCTGGCGGGGTTCTACTGGCTCTATCAAGGCCACACACCTGGCATTAACTTGAGTAATGTGCGCATAGAGCAACCTCATTGGAGGCATATCGGAGCGTTCAGTATTGTTATGTGGGCCTTTATGGGGACTGACTGGCCCTTTATTATGGGGCGTGAGGTACGGAAAGAAGCGTCCAAGGCCAGCCGCTTCGTCTGGTGGGGGAGCGCATGGCTCTTAATCGCCTATATTGTTGCGACTTTTGGCGTGCTGGTCGTTTTACCGCAACAGAAAGCTGAGTCGCTGGACGCGATGTTCCTGACGGTTAAGACAAGCTTTGGCGATCTAGCGGGCCTGATCGTTCTAATCGTGCTAAGCATAACACAAATCGCCGTTTCCATCACGATCTTACAGGTTTGCTCTCGTATGTTCATGACCATGTCGCAAGATAAGCTCCTGCCTAAGCGTTTTGCTTCAATCTATCGAGGGAAAGTGCCAGTCATTGGCATTTTGGCCCAGACAAGCGCCTGTTTTATCATATTCCTCATCATAGGAGTTATGCTGTATAACCTGGATAGCGCGGAAGTCTGGATTGGGGACCGGGGCATACAGGTCAATGTTGCTCTGCAAGCGCTCGCGGCCCTGATCTGGTCCCTGGCAACTATCCTTCTCTATGGGCTAGTGATCTACAATCTGACGGGACAGCGAGCCAGGGTGAAAACTTCGCTTTTTAGATTAGAAATCCCGTCAAAGGCCAGTAGCCTTAAAGTGCGCGCGTTCTGTATTGTGGGCATTTTTAGCACGCTTGCTGGTGGTGTGCTTATCTTATTCTACTCCTGGATTCCCAATATGCTTCCCATGCCGTCGTGGACCTTCCTCATCGCGTTCTCTACAGGTGTGGTGCTAGTACTTGGCTGGTTATGCGCGGAGGTAACGCGTCAGTGGCGACTTACACAGGATCTTAAGTGTAAGACGCGCAAAGAGCAAGAACTCATAACGCAGTTGCGCGACATCTACCAGGACCAGTGTACGCTAGCGAATCAACAACAGACATTATTGCGTCAGCGCGACGTGCTCTTCCGCGAGCAGGCCCATCTGGCTGTCACAGACGCGCTTACGGGCCTCCCTAATCAACGCGCTATCATCAAAGAGCTAAAGAAGGTTATCGCCACCTGCGCATTTCATAAGTTGCCCTGCGCACTCCTCTTCGTGGATGTTGACCATTTCAAGCATATTAATGATAACTTTGGGCACCGCACAGGCGACATTGTTCTTCGCCTGATAGGTGAGCGCCTACGTGACTTCATGGGTGAACGTGCGATTGTCGGGCGCTATGGCGGCGAAGAGTTTGTTGTCATACTACATGGGATCGCGCTCCAGAAGGCGGAATTATACGCCGAAAAGATACGGCTAATGATGCAGAATCGACCGTTCGAGTGGATATCTGAGGAACTGGAGAGGTCAATTAGTTATCACCTCACAGTGAGCATAGGCGTCGTTACTTTTCCAGAGCACGCTTGTTGTGGAGAGAATCTGTTGCGTGCGGCGGATCGTGCGATGTATCGTGCCAAGGCACGAGGAAGGAACTACATTCATGTCGAGCAACCAAGCGCTAAATCTTCTGATGACCCACGCATCGATGGTGATAGACTCTTGCCATTGGAGGCAACCACACTCAAAGCGCTCCTGGCGCTTCTACAAGAGCGTGATGTGAAGATATATGAACATGGGCAGCGCGTGGCGAAGCTGTCAGGCTATGTGGCTCAGGACATTGGATGTAGTGGGGAAGATAGCCTGATCATACGCATCGCTGGCTTGCTTCACAATATAGGAAATCTGAACTCGCAAAATGAGCGTGAGTATTGTATAACTCCTATATTTAATTATGAGTTAAGAGAGTCACAAGAGGATATTCAGGCCAGCGCAAGGATACTTTCCAGAGCTGGCTACATCTTCTCACTCGCCGCGCGAACGCTTCAGTTACGGCATGAGCACTGGGATGGTTCGGGCTATCCTGCTGGTCTACGTCGGACAGAGATCCCTTTGATAGCGCGCATCCTTGCCGTCGTTGATACTTATGACGCGCTCATCACCTGCTATTCGTATACAGCGGAAGCAGCCTATGCCAGGTTGCTCATCTGGGGAGGAACATACTTTGATATAGAGGTGGTATGGGCGCTTGGGAGGACTCTGCGTGGAGCCGAGCGCTTCACCGATCCAGCGCTTCCCACCGTTAATCTCCCACTCCCAACTCAGCAGTACACCGAAGGATAGACCGCGTCGGGTCATCCTCGGATCAATTTATCTGCCCGACAGTATCATCAGAGAGAAAATGATGTCGTTGAAAAATATTTCAAAATTCTCCCTCATGTGTAGATGAAAGCTCTATGTCTATGTAAAGGAAACTTTTATCTTTTGAGTATTGTTGTAATAGATAGATAAAGGGAACGGCACCCCGAGTAAATTTCTCGGAGGTGCCGTCCTGGTGAAACGTAAATAAAGTTACTTCTTGTTGCGCCGCGCACGCCGCAGTATGACGACGTCCACGACCGCGATGCTCGTCATGATCACCACCGGAACGATCCAGTGCGCGCCAGGAATGTGGCGCGTCAGGAACGACCCCATGATGGGATCTTCCAGCAGCATTTTGGCCGTCGTCCACCCCAGCGACAGGCTTGCCAGATCCAGCAGCCAGGGCAGTTTCTTCATCAGCTTCGCGACCAGTGTGCTCCCTACCATCAGCAGGGCGATGCTCACCAGCATGCCGATAACCAGCGTCGGCATATGCCCGGAGGCGATCCCTGCGACGGCGAGCACGTTGTCAATGCTCATCATCAGGTCCGCGACCAGAACAGCCCAGAGTGCGCTGATGATACCACCGGACTTTTTCGCTGAGTGGTGCTCCTTGTTCCTCTCCCTCAGCAAATTGATCGCGATGTAGTAAAGCGCTACCGCGCCACCGGCCTGGAGCAGCGGGACGGACAGCAGCATTGTTGCCGCCGCGGTCAGCGCAATGCGGAGCGTAGCCGCACCAATACCACCGAGGATGATGACCAATCGCCGTTGGCGACCCTCCAAACTGGCGGCAATGGCACCGATCAGCAGCGCGTTGTCGCCGCTGAGCACGATGTCGGATACGATGATCTGAAGCAAGCCAGCCAGACTGATTCCTTCGAACCAGCTAATGACAACATCCATTTCTACTTTTGCGCCTTTCCTCGTCCTGCACTGTCATTAAACTGCTCTGTCATTGAATTACATGGCTCTTGCGTGAAGTTGTTCTTTTACGTTTCTCCCATCTGGTCATATTGACCGTAGTGTTCGCCTCGCGCAATGGCAGCGACAGCGGTTCGTGAGTAGATAAGGTAATGCCCCATCTCCTGGCTCACTCCTGCTCCCCGCGCGCATTCTTACTCACGCAGACGGCATCTGGCAGGAACAGCGCGAACCATTTCCAGTTACGAACTAACCTGGAGTGACTACGATCAGACTACGCGTTAATGTAGCTTAATGCCTGTCGTAATCAGTATTTATATGCAAAGCATATCATACGATCCATTTTAGGACTAGTGTAAAATATCGCTTTTAACGATAATTTAACAATAAATTAACTAGCGTTGCGCACCATCGTTTTCAGATGTATTTGGAAAGAACATAAATTACAGTGATGGCTGTATGTTTGATTTGATATTTGTTATGAAAGAAGGCCTAAGATGACTTCTCAAGTGTTATTAGATATAAGGTATTAATGCTCAACTTAATTAGCCTGCTTGGTTACTATTGCTCACACTCGTCGTCTTCTAATAATAGAAGAGCTAAAATCGTTAGCGGGCATGAAGAATGCCTTGACGGAGCCCAAGCCAGAGCCAGCATCCCAAAGAAGGGAAAACTGGCATGCCCAAATCTCCGCAGAGATCGTATGCATTGACGCAGTGCAAGGCAGGAGCCGTTTCCTGCTATTCTTTTATAAGGATGTATCCATGAAGGGCATAATTTTTGTTGTTTGGGAGAAATACCTGGGTGAGCGCTTTGGCTCACCATTTCTTGATCGCTATCGAGCCGCAATAGGCGAAAACCAGCAGAATCTACCTGAGATTGTTCGTGTCTATCCCGATGAATTGCTGGTTAAAGGGTTAGCGACTGCGAGCAAGATGAGCCTGGAGTCGGAAGATGCATTGATGGTTGAGTATGGACGTTTCTTCATGCTCAACGGCCTGGTGGAATATCTGTGTGGTTACCTGCTGGCGCAATCCTGGAGCGGGTATGAGCTCTTGCTTCAGATGCGTGATGCGCACGCGCAGATGCGGAGAACGCCAGATGGCATCAACCCACCTCTCTTCGAATACGAAGTGCTCTCGGGGGATCACAAGCACATGATGCTGACATACGAGAGTAATCGAAGGCTCTGCTCTCTGCTCGAAGGCTGTATTTATGGTGCCGCCGAGCGTTTTGGAGAGAAGGTGCGCATTCGACAACATACCTGCCAGAAGAAAGGTGATAGCGTCTGCCGCTTTGAGATTCTCTTCGAGGGCGATTCCTGGGCCAAGCACGCGACTCCAGATCGTATTAAGCAGGAGAAGGAGCGCCTCTCAAAGCAGGGCTTGAGCAACTTGATCTTGCAGGTACTCTCACCTAACCCCAATAACGCGATGGATATGTTTGTAATTAAAAAAGCTATAGAGCAGCACCAGGGATCATACTTCCCCGAAATCTATCAAAAGCAGCAGCAGCTTGGACCCGTGCATATCTCGCAAGTCTTCACGACCCTGGCGAAGCTTCAACAGGTAGGACTGGTCTCAAGTACCGCCAACCAGGGGCCAGATTCCTTCACCCAGCGTCTCTACTGGCGTTCCCCAACACATGACTGAGAATTGAAATAATAACGCAAGAAAGGTTGTGTGTATTGGGAACCCAGAGGTTCTCAACACGCACAACCTTTCTTTGGTATTGTGTGGAAAAGGTCTACATATGTCGCCTAATGTGCCTACGCTGCAAGGGGGCTGCGATGCAGAGTAGGCAATTAGTTCAGAAAGTCTTTCAACTGACGGCTATTGTAGGATTGTCGGAGCTTGCGCAGGGCCTTGGCTTCGATCTGGCGCACGCGCTCACGCGAGAGGTGCAGATTCTGTCCAATCTCCGCTAGAGTATGCTCCTTACCATCCAGAAAGCCAAAGTGATACTGAATGATGCGCCGCTCGCGCTCATTTAGCTCCCCTAATACTTCCGCGATCTGCTCTTTAAGAATATGATGTGTCGTAATATCAGCGGGTGAGGCTGTGTCCTGATCCTCAACGAAGTCGCCTAGCGAGCTATCACCATCTTCCCCGACTGGCGATTCCAGGCTAATAGGCTGTTTGCCTGCTTCAAGAATATCATAGACTGTCTCGACGCTAATATTCATACGTTCAGCGATCTCGTCCGCCGATGGCTCATGTCCAAGCTCCTGAAAGAGCTGTGAGCTCACGCGATGCAGACGGTTCACCGCTTCATGGAAGTGAACGGGCAAGCGAATGGTACGCGCCTGATTGGCGATGGCGCGGTTAATTGCCTGACGAATCCACCATGTCGCGTATGTGCTAAACTTAAAACCCCGGCTATAGTCGAACTTCTCCACGGCGAGCATCAGGCCCGCGTTACCTTCCTGAATCAAGTCCGCCAGGGCCATGCCGCGACTCATATACTTGCGCGCGATGCTAACGACCAGGCGTAGATTGGCCTCGGTCAGGCTCTCGCGGGCGCGTTGAGCAGCGTCAAGGATATCGCGTGTTGGTTCGACCTTGAGTAGGCGTGCCCGTTCGCACTCAAGCTTGCCTCGTTCGATCTGCTGAGCCAGAAAAACCTCTTGTTCACCAGTGAGTAGTGGGACGCGGCCCATCTCACGCAGGTAGGTTTCGAGGGTATCACCGGGCTCGCCCATGGCTTCAGCCAGCGCGGCGGGATGCATATTCTTGCGATGAACCTCTGACTCTTTCATGATAATGTGCGCGGGATCATCTTCCTGCAACTCATCATCTAGATCGTCGGTATCTGTCTGCTCTTCGTCCTCATCTTCAACATCATCTTCATCCTCGGAGAGAAGGTCCAGATGGATGTCGTGCTCGTCTTCAACCTGTTGTGTTGTGAAAGGAGACCGCTGAAGAGGATGTGAGCGTGTCGCGTCTCTCTCGTTTTCTCGTAATAACATTGCCATAAAAGTCTCCTCTATGGGTAAACGCACAATAAAATAAGGCAATGAGTGCGTGTGGATATACCAGTTTCGGTCTTAATGTCTTTCTTAATACAAAAACCTGAGCGCGTGAACGCTAGCTGCTGTCAGGCAACATTGGTTTTTGAGAGGTCTGCCGTCTTATACAAAAGCCAACACCACCTAAATGGCAGCTAGCGCGATCTCCTTGCATGAAAACCTGAGTGCGCTCTGGTTGATACGAACACCAGCGCTGCCTTCACGGCAGCTAGCGCAAAGCGCTCAGATGTTCGTACAAGGAGTACGCGCTAGTCGCGATAGCGACGTTGGTTTTCATATCAAACTAAACGCGCTCAGGTTTTTGAGACGTCTAATAATCTTCTGCTTCTCGTTTATCGTCCGCGCCCGTATGAGGGAGAGGGTGAGTAAATCGGTATATATGTTAACGCGTAAGGGTATCATATAACAACAGGTCTGGTAGGAATGTCTTAGGTCAATACTACTCAGCAATGTGGATAGATGTGGCAGGACGTTTCATTATAGTAAACAATCACAGCGCTAGCTCTATTCCATCTCACTATTCTATTCTACCTCTATAAAGAACGACGATGCCTGATCCTTTCGGTATAGTCAATGTCAACACATTACTTTATCGGTATATGCGCCAATTTCTAGAGGACTTTGGGCCAATTTCTTCTCCGAAAATCAGAGCGCTTGAATAGTACTCCCATAGCCAGTGCAATAGCGCTGGATAATTCGTGGGGTACAGAGATTAAAGGCGTGTGTACATCTTGGTCTCCTCATACGTGTCATAAGATGGGGTGAGCACGTCGCATGGGGCATGCGTGGTCAAAGAGGTGAGGGCCGCTGCTAAAGCGACGCGGCTACATATGGAGCCGTTGGTGGAGGGTGAAGCGTGTGTAAGCGATACGGCTACATATAAGCTACATCTAATAGGGGGAAGAGTGAATGAGGTCGTATCGAATGTATATATACATTCTCCTCGACATCTCCGCCTGCGAGAGGACCATATGTAGCCGCGTCGCTTTAGCAGCGGCACCTCTGAGATTTTCTTCTTAAGGAGTATGCTGAGAGGTAGAGATAGAGTTGCTTGTTTGCTTGTGTGGCGAGATGAGAAAGGAGTGGGTGTACTATGCTCCAGGGGAAGCGCTGGTCCATTGGGGGCCTGATACTGTTGCTACTCTGTGTTGGCTGTCTGGCTGGTTTCATGAAACCTTTGTCAGGAGCGGCGCGAGTAGTGGAGGGGGCGACGCAGGTGATTCAATTCCATCCAGATGCGAATGTGAATCAGAGCGCGTCGGGCAATTGTTGGGTTAACTCGCTGGCTACGGCGCGTGTAGATGCCTGGCGTTGCGCGCTTGGCAATGAGATCTATGATCCCTGCTTTGATAAGGTGGACGCGCGACCCACTGGCGATGTTGTTGTCTGTGATGCTAACCCCGCGACCGGGCGCAAGGGTATTCAGGTACATTTGACACAACCTCTGCCACAGGCGATACCTGAGAAGGGGCAGGCTACCCGAGCCTGGCTGCTACTCCTCTCCAATGGGGCATATTGTGCCTTCTTGACCGGGGCGACAGGCGAGGTCGGGGGGATGCGTATAAATTATGGTTGTTCAGATTCCTCTACGGTTGTGGGAATGCCAACTATGGGCAAGCTATGGATGGTGCATAACTTGCCGCAGGGAAGCCAGAGTCCCGTTGAAGTGCCAGTTAAAACGGCCTGGCTGTGAGATCTTACAATGGCAATCAACCATGTAGGACTGCCGGGCTTGAGGGGTCCGGCGCAAGTGGAAGCGTTGCGCCAATGTCGCTAGTAAGGCAATTGGGTTTGAGAGTCCGGCGCAGGCTGAAGCGCTGCGCTTATAATATGAAGCTCTCAAGCATTCCGTACGTGGTCAGGGCTGACACGCTCAGGTTGTCGTGAGGCTTCGAAGGATAGGTTTTCTATGTCTGGCATATCGCAATCACCCCATCCACCGGCGCGTGCGCGCCAACTTTCCTGGCTCAGGGTGCTGATATTAGGCTTGTTGCTTTTTATCGTTACTGTGCTGGTCATGTATTGGACGCATAACACAAACCTCTATCCAACCGTCATTGTGATTGGTAACTTCCTTGTTCCGGTGGTTTTTGTGGCATTTCTCTATGATCATCAGCAGATTACCTCATTGACACCAGAGATGATCGCGAAGAGTTTTGTTATGGGTGGTGTGCTGGGTGTGCTGGGGGCGTCTATTCTGGAATCGCTTCTGTTGCCCAAGCCTACTGGCCCTAATGACCCAATCAGCTTGAGAAGCGGTATGATTATCGCGCTTATCGAGGAGGGGTGTAAGATTGCGGCGGTAATGCTATTGGCGCGCAAGATACGCCATGACGCGCCTATTGATGGTCTGCTATTAGGCGCGGCTGTGGGCATGGGTTTTGCCGCTCTTGAAAGCACAGGCTATGCCTTTAACGCGCTCATCTATAATCAGGGTTTTGTGGGAGCGTCGATTGTGGAGACGGTTCTGCGTGGCTTGATCGCGCCCTTTGGGCATGGAACCTGGACGGCTGTTCTTGGCGCGGTCCTCTTCCGAGAGAGTAAACCGCACCGTTTTCGTATCACTTTCCCAGTCGTTATGGCCTTCATTTTCGTGGTTGTGCTACATGGTTGCTGGGATGGTCTGCCACATACGATTCGCGTGGTTATCCCTCCGGGCCTGCCAATCTCGCTGGCTTCGATTGTGATAAGTATTCTCGGCCTGGGTACGCTTTTTCTGGTCTATAGAGGGGCCGAGCGCGAGCCAGCGGTTCCTGAAACATAAGAGGTGATACGCTCCTATATGGTATCATGCGTGAGGGAAGTATGAAGCGGGGCGAATCCTCTGACAGTGTGAATGATGAAAGGCTTTGATGGAACATTGAGCGAGCGGTTATACCTGGTTATGAAGCATGAAGGGGCGCGCCTGTGTTGTGTAGATTTTGGAGGTGATGGCGCGCCTGCTTTGCTTTTGCATGGATTGGCGGGTCGTGGCAATGAGTGGTATGAGACGGCGCAATGGCTTAGGGAGCACTATCATGTATACGCGCTGGATCAGCGGGGGCATGGTCGTAGCAGTAAGGGCTTGGACGATTATTCGCGGGATGTGTATGTGAATGACGCGGCTTGTGTGATCGAGCAATTAGGTCAGGGACCAGTGGTACTGGTTGGTCAGTCGTTGGGTGGGCAGATTGCCTATCTCGTCGCGGCGCGTCGTCCAGAGCTTGTGCAGACCTTGATTGTTGTGGAAGCGGGCATTCATCCTGATCCTGACACACCAGCGAACATTCGCAAGTGGCTGAACGGCTGGCCCCTACCATTTCCTTCATTGGCTGCTGCTAGAGCATATTTCGGTGGCGATGATGATCCCGAAGCAAGGGCCTGGATAGAGGTGCTTGAGGAGCGGGATGATGGCTACTGGCCTCAATTTGAGGGTGAGGAGATGGTATCCTCTGTAGAGGATCAGCGTGAGTATGGTGAGGAGTGGGCACGCCTGCACTGTCCAACGCTGTTGGTCAGTGGTGAGAAGGGCTATCTCCCACAAGCGGAGGCGCGTGAGATGCTGACGCTTAACGCCAATGTACGCCATGAGCGAATCCCCGGAGCTGGGCATATGCTACATCTCAGCCACGCGCACGAGTGGCGGAAGATTGCTGAGACCTTCTTACGAGAGCTATAAATCATTTTAAGGAAGAAAGAGAGGCATGTATGGCAGATATACAGGTTTATGATGCGATAGTGATTGGCGCGGGACAGGGTGGAGGTCCATTGTCGTCCGCGCTAGTGGAGGGCGGCAAAAAGAAGGTCGCTATGATCGAGCGTGAGCATGTCGGCGGAACTTGCGTGAATGAGGGATGTACACCAACAAAGACGATGGTTGCCAGCGCGAAGGTGGCCTATCTCGCGCGTCGAGCCGATGATTACGGTGTGAGTACTGGCCCTCTCAGTATAGATATGTCCGTTGTGCGCAAACGCAAGCGCGATATCGTAGAGAGCTTTCGCTCTGGTAGTGAGAACCGCCTGGTTGGTTCCGGAGTGGATCTGCTCATGGGTGAAGCCAGTTTTACTGGTCCCAAGCGCCTGCGTGTGAAGCTTAACGATGGCGGAGAGCGTGAAATCACGGCTGATACCATCATTATTAATACGGGGATGCGACCAGCACATCCCGATATCGAAGGATTGGATGGGGTGCCTACGCTCGATTCAACCTCAATCATGGAACTGGATACAGTTCCAGAACATCTGATCGTTGTGGGTGGAGGCTATATTGGGCTGGAGTTTGGGCAGATGTTCCGCCGCTTTGGTAGCAATGTGACGGTGGTGCATCGAGGTAAGCAGGTGCTCGCGCGCGAGGATAAGGATGTCACGGATGAGGTGGAAAAGATTCTGCGCGAGGATGATATCGAGGTCCTGTTGCAGACCATTCCTACACACGTTGAGCGGGACGCCGAGGGTCGCATTCACCTCTCAGTCAAGACGCCAGATGGCACGCGCACGCTCATTGGCTCACATCTTCTGCTCGCCTCCGGGCGTGTTCCCAATACCGACGTGCTCAATCCTGCCGCTACAGGCGTCAACATGGACAAGCAAGGGTGTATACAGGTCAATGATGCATTGGAGACTAATGTACCTGGCATTTATGCCATCGGTGATGTAAAGGGTGGACCGGCCTTTACGCACATCTCCTATGACGACTATCGCATTCTGAAGACCAATCTGCTAGAGCATGGCAGTGCCAGTATTCATAATCGTATGGTTCCCTATACGGTCTTTATTGATCCACAGCTTGGGCGTGTGGGCCTGACTGAGGAGGAGGCGCGTGCGCAGGGGCGTGCGATTCGCGTGGCGAAGATGCCTATGACCTATGTCGCGCGCGCGTTAGAGACGGATGAGACGCGAGGTCTCATGAAAGCTATCGTCGATAAAGATACGGATCAGATTCTGGGCGCGGCGATATTGGGCATCGAGGGCGGCGAGGTCATGGCCTGTTTGCAAATCGCCATGATGGGCAAACTACCCTATACCGCGCTGCGCGATGCAACTTTCTCTCACCCTAACCTCTCTGAAGCCCTCAACAATCTCTTTGGCATGTTCGAGGATTAGCCATATCAAATCACGAAGGGGCCAGCGCGTCGTCACGCGCTGGCCCCTTCGTGATTTGTGTACGAAGTACTTATTGATAAATGACCTGCTCCAGTGCTAACCCCTCCTGAAGCTGGAAGTTCGATGGGCGTGATCCGAGCCATGGTTCGTTCTCCTCTGCTGTTGATGTGTAATTCCATCCAGGTCTCGATAAGGGGTGCCGGAACAAACAGTGTGACTGATGTGTCGTTCCCTTCCAAGCATCCAAGGATGCCACGCCTTAATATCCGAGAAAGATACTCATCGTTTCACCATTAGACACCGGCTCAAGCGGCGACCGCCCGAAACGCCCAGGTTATTTCCAAAGTTTTGTAGGAGAGCAAGTGGGAAGAAGTTTTTTAGAGCGGTTTCCCGTATACTATCTCTACCTGCAAGATGCAAGCGGAATGAGAGGAACTGAGATCCTTTACGATTTTTGCTTAATATAGAAGGAGCTTGCAAATGCCTGAACCGCGAATCTTGTTGACTGGCCTTGGATTTGGCGAGTCGCCGCGCTGGCATGAGGGTCGTCTGTGGTTTTCTAACTGGGGTACACAGGATATTGTCGCTGTGGATATGGAGGGTAAGAGCGAAGTCATGGCTCGCGTGCCGTCCACACTTCCCTTCTGCATTGATTGGTTGCCAGATAGGAGCTTGCTTGTCGTCTCGGGACGCGAAGGACGGCTCCTGCGTCAGGAGTCGAGCGGAGAACTGGTGACTCATGCTGATCTAAGCCACCTTGCTAGCCTCTGGAACGAGATTGTTGTAGATGGTCGTGGCAATATCTATGTCAATGGGGGGGCTTTGACGCTCCTGGGATCATCGCGCTGGTCACTCCCGATGGGTCGGTGCGGCAGGTGGCGGACAACATCGCTTTTGCGAATGGGATGGCTATGACACCCGATAATGGGACGCTCATAGTTGCCGAGTCTCATGGGAGTTGTCTTACAGCCTTCACCATAGATGGGGATGGTAGGCTGTCAGGTCGGCGAGTTTGGGCCGCGCTCGATAATGCGGCACCCGATGGTATCTGCCTCGACGCAGAGGGCGCTGTCTGGTATGGTGATGTCCCTAATAAGTGTTGTGTATGGGTGAGAGAAGGTGGTGAGGTTTTGCAGACGATCAAGCTTGATCGTGGCTGCTTCGCATGTATGCTTGGAGGAGAAGACAAGCATACTTTGTTCATGCTGGCTGCTGAGTGGAGCGGGTTTGAGCACATGGATGACCAGGCGCGAACGGGCCAGGTTCTCACTCTCCATGCACCCGCGCCGGGTGCGGGGTATCCATAGACGGGGAGTGGATAAAAAAGAGATTTTCGTTACCGCTTTTGGTGAAGCCGGAAGGAATAGTTATATAGAAGCGATTGAGTTATCTGAAAGTAAATATCTGGCATAAAGAAAGTTGTGAGGAGAAAACGATCATGCAAGCAGCTACACAGACTGTATCAAACTCAAAGGCCATGCTTTGGACCGGGCGCGTCTTGTCTGCTCTGCCCATTTTGTTTCTGTTTTTTGATGCCGTGACCCATATCATACAGCTTCCTACTGTTGTAGAGGCGACCACGCAACTCGGCATCCCGGCGGGCCTTGCTCCAGTCATGGGTACCATCCTGCTTGTCTGCGTTATCCTCTACGCGATTCCCCAGACCTCATTCCTCGGCGCAGTCCTGCTGACGGGCTATCTAGGTGGGGCGATTGCGACGAACCTGCGCCTGGAACTCTCCCTCTTTGGCAATGTCCTTTTCCCTGTCTATGTGGCCCTCTTCATCTGGGGTGGCCTCTACCTGCGTGACAAGCGGCTACGCGCTTTGATCTTGCCCCGCCGCTAGCGTGAGCCAGCGCACGAACTTTCCGGGCTCAAGCCATGACGGTTAGGCGATTTCAAGCAGTGGTGGAGGTTTTCCTCCACCACTTCGCATATGTAAGGGCCTATAACCCTCTTTGCTATGTAAATTGTCCCTCTTTCTCTCTTCCTCGTCGTAAATGACTCCCGTAGAATACTCCCCATAGATGCTTGCTTTGCTCTGCTCTGCAATTTCCCCAAGCTCATGTAGTTATCCATATTTATTTCGCTAAGGATGCTATGTGCTGAGCGGATAACAGGTTAGCAGGATTGTCTTGTTCCCTTTTGCCGACAAAAGCCCTTTTTATGCTGAAAGAAGTATATTCTGCGGCTTACTTTAGGTAGAACACCAATATTTTAGGAAAGAAAAATATGTTGTCCTTGCTTCGCCGTCGTCTTAGGTTTGATAAATATAGTTGGTGTGCCATTGCCATAATTCTCCTGGCATTTCTGTTACGCTTTTTTATGATTGCTCAAGGCTGGCCTGTTGTTACCGATGACGAAGGCCCTGTTGGACTCATGGCTCGGCATATTGCCTATCTTGGCGCGCATCCTCTCTTTTATTATGGACAAGATTATATGGGGCCGCTGGAAGCCTATTTAGGTGCCGCTTTCTTCTGGCTTCTGGGCCCTTCTCCCTTCTCCTTGCGCCTCGGCTTAGTGATTATATTTGCCCTCTTTCTCATTTGTTTCTATGCTTTAACAGCACGTCTCTATTCAAAGGGATTGGCCCTCTTTTCGCTCGCCTTGTTAAGCCTGGGGACGCCCGAAGTGATTTTTAGACAGCTTTCAGCCGCCGCTGGAACTCCCGAGTATATTTTCTTTGTGACGCTGCTTTTACTCCTCACATCCTGGCTCGCCTTCACTGCCACTCCTGAAGCCAAAGGTAAAAGCAATAGCGCGCATGCTAAAACAGGGCGCTCAAGATTACCCTGGTATCGCCTGCTTGCTTATGCGGCCTGGGGAGCAATCGCGGGATTAGCTATCTGGAGTCACTTGCTTAGCGTGGCATTTGTTGTAATAGCGGGGCCCATGCTTATTCTCTGCTGCTATAGAGAGTTACGACCATCAGTAGTAGTGACTCTCTTGCTCATGCTATTTATTTGTGTTTCTCCCCAACTCCTCTATAAATTCTTCGTTCCAACCTCTCCCACACAGGCGTCTTTGTTTGGAGGCGGATATCATGAAACCAGCGGACCAGCCCCCCTGGCTCTTTCAGGCAAAGAGGCTGGTATTCGTCCATCGCTTGGGCTACAGATCGCAGGCAATCTGATGGTAACACTTCCTATCGCGATTGATGCCAACGGAGTCTGTTCCCTGAATAGCGGAAATGCCTGGCCCCTTACAAGTCAGACTTCCTCTCAGACCCTGGTGTGTTCGGGCGTGCATGGGGCCTGGGGCATTGGATTTCTTGTGCTCTGGTTTATGGCTACAATTGTTGCCGCGAAACGTCTCTGGATTAACTGGCGACGAGTGCGAGATCAGGAGCATGCATTGGAACAACGGCATGAGATGGTTCGTCAGGCTGCTCGCCTCACGCTTCTTTTAAGTGCCGGGGCAGCCGAGTTCGTGCTCTCTTTCAATCAATTGGCGAACGCGGTCACTCCCTGGACATCTAGCCGTTATCTGGTTGGTGTGCTTATAGCAACCCCTGCGGTGCTTTCTCCTCTGTGGGAGAACAGGCAGAAGGGTAAAGATCTATGGCGTTCCTTAAAAGGGCGGATCAAGGTCGTTTGTAAATATAGTCTGCTCTTGCTCATCCTTTTAAGCTGCCTGCTTGGTACCTTTAACATATTTACACAGGAGGTTCCTAGAGCTCAGGCTACCCAACTGCATGATAGCCAATTAGTTGAACGACTCTTAGCAGCAGGGGCTACCCGTATATATACAAATAATTGGATGTGTGATCGCCTCGCCTTTGAGAGCGACGAACGGATCATTTGTAGCGCTCTTGATCAGCATCTTCATCCAGGACTTGATCGCTATTTCCCTTACCGCGCCATTGTGGCACAGGACCCCCATCCATTCTATGTATTTCCCCAGGGGTCGGTCCAAACATTACTCTTTGTACAACTAGCCAAAGAGCAACACATCGAGTATGTAGTTTTTACCGCGTATGGCTGTGATATCTATCGGCCCACGCGGAGAGTTGTTCCCTGACCTCTAGTTGTTTGCCTCTCCCCTTTCGCTCATCCATTGCGATAGTTTGCTTCGGGGTCATGTACGTGTAAGTGGGGTTTTGAATTCACGTTATTGAGTGAGAGGAAGGGGAGAGAGTGAACTGAATCCAACGACCATGACTCTCGCATATTGCCAGATCTCCTGATCCAGAGCGGCCTGTTGTGCTAGCCAGGAATACAACGGTGAGGCATTTGACGCGTCCGGGCGCCCAAAGCTAGAGATTCCATGCTGCGTAAAACTTTGGCGCAAATAGGCCAGTTCTTTTTCTTCAAACGCACTTGCATCCATGTCGAAAAATCCCTATAGGTTGTGGTAGGAGATGTAGTAAGGGTGAACCTCGAAGTGCATCACACCGCGCTGGACCACTGGATCATGCGCCATGAGATCGCGCGCGACCTCCAGTGATTCAGCCTCAAATATGGAGATACCGAAGGCGCGGTCTGTACAGGGACCTATCAGGTAGAATTTCCGCTCCTTGACCAACGTATTCAGGTAGGCGACATGGGCTGCCATTGCCTCTTGCTCCTCTGGAAGCAACTCTTCAAGAAAGCCCGGTCGCTTTGGGCGAATCATGCAGATAAAGGTTGTTTGCTCTGCCATTAGTGCACCTCCTACTGGGCAGTCTCGGCCCTGGTTTGAGCCTGGGTCGTCACTCTTCTAGGGGCTCTCCGCCTGTAATTTGAAAATACTGCTCGCTTACAGGCACATCTATCATTATATTAGAATACAATATTTTTGAGTTAAATGCTTCTCTAAATTTGCCCTTTAGTGACATGCACTGTTTGATATCCTCCTTTCGCATGCGTTATCCATATTGTAGAATATAACTCAACAATATAAATATGTATATGAAAGAGGCATGCTTCTATGCCAGATCGCGTCCTTATACTTGGCATTGAGCTACTTGTGGTGCTTGCCATTATTGGTTTTATCTTCTATAAGAGCTTTATGAAACGGCTACGTGCTCTATCTGGTGTATGAGTATCGGATTCGGCATCCCTTTGAAAGTAAGCTTGATCGTGAGACCATACAGCTTACAGGTGATCCATTCGCACTGATTACTGCTCACCATTTTACTGCGGCCTTCGATGGCAAACCGCTCATCTTTGATGGCAAGCAGCCCGAGAAAGAGAAACGCATCTGGCAGCTTGTCACTATGGGCAATCAGCTCTGGCCTCGCGCACCCTACGCCTCAGAGCCTGTGCCTACCGTTATTACCATCACGTGCGATGGATATCAGATTACTGCGCCACCCACGGCGGTTACGGAGCCTGCATCGGTGCCTATCGAACCATATGGGGCTATGCATAGCAAGTAATGGATTACTTGCATATTAATGTCAAGGGAGACACATCACATATGTCGCTACAGCAATATCTAAATATCGTCGCGCTGGTTGTCTCATTCCTGATTGGTAATTTGGCTGGCATCATCGAGAGAAGCAAACGCCGTCGCCTCCTTGTGTGACAGAGCCAACGCTTGACGCCCTCATCCTCCCCGCTTGCTCGCTATGATGCCTATCGCGAGTACGTCAGGTTGCGATTACAGTATTGGAAGAACGCCTTTTTAGTTGGTCTCTTCGCCTCCTTTTTTGCCATCGCTTGTCTAACAATGCTAATTTTTAATATTATTGGTGGCGATAGCTCCGTGAGACCGGGACCGGTCGGTATGGAATACTATGGCTTGATTGCCGCAATATGGATACAGTGGATAGTAAGCTGCTGTACAGTTGACATTCAGGTGCTACGCACCTTTTACATTAATCGTTTGCCTGAAAGACCGTGCTTGCTCAAGATAATATTTCCATACGCATTGCCCCTGTTTCTGTTTATTGTTTTCTCTTTGCTTCAACTGGGAAATGCTTACAATCTCGTATCTATGGAGATCCAGATTGACCTCTTGTTTGCTATCCTTGTTCTGCTGCTTTTGTGCTTTGACCTCTTCCCGTTTCAGTATGCATGCTTGACTGCTTCCATTCAGCCAATCGAGGAGACTGAGTGGGTTGAACTGCTTCCCCGTATCAATGAGTGGGCTGGTCGCGCAGGAGTGACCCTGGCATCAGTGCAGGTGGCGCAGGACGCTATTGGCTGGCATGGGGTGCGCATTGTGGGGTTGGGCAAGCGACCAACGTTGATTTTGGGTGAAGCCTTGCTGCGTGCCAGCGAGTGGCGCGTACGCGACGCCTTCATTTGTATGGCCTTGGCGGAGCATTACGTCGGGATCGCACGCAGGCGTCTCAGACGCGACATCGGGTATCTCCTCCTGCTCTGCGCCTGGATACCATGCTACCACTTCGCGGAACAACTCGCGCATACTCCAATGAGGATAGGGGCATGGGCGCCTTACATCGGCTTTCCCATCCTCGCGCTAGTCCTGGGGCTGAGCCATCCTGGTAGGGCTTACTATAAGGCCGACCGCTTTGCTGCTACCCTGACAGGCGATCCCGCCGCGCTCATCGTGGCCTATCGACTCAAGATGGCCTTCAATGGTTGGTCTATATCGTGGAGCATTAGGAGTCTGGATGGGAAGCGCGTCGAGCAACTGGCAAAACTGAGTATGCAGCCGTGGCCCCGAGCGCTCCATGCCTCTGTGCCGGTCCCTGCGATTATGCAGATCAGTTATTATACAACGCTACCTCAGATGGTGACGGAGCCTGCTCCAGTGCCCGGTGAGCTCTATAAAATAGAGCGTCCCGCGTGAGATATGTCTCACGCGGGACGTCGTGTGCGTATGGAAAGGGACGATTAGCCGCGACTGGGCGCGACCTGGATTTGTTCGGCAGGCTGGTTCTTCCAGGGCCAACCAACTTGCATGCAGAGGTAGCTCTGGACAGCGAAGAGAACCGCGATAAGCGTAGTGTGAACCAGTTCGACGACCAGTTGCCCGCCAGTGGTGACGGTGAGCATGCCAGCCATGCCCTGCAAGACGACCAGAATGAAGGCCAGCCCCGCGCCACGAACGATGTCCGGGCGCTGGCGATAACGGCGTACAACCCAGATCAGCAGACCCAGGATGAGCAGACCAATCAGTGAGGCGGCGTAGCGGTGGAGCATCTGGACGCCCGGCATGGTCGAGATATCGGGGACCATCGTGCTACAGCCGGGCCATTGCGTGCCGCAGCCCAATGTCGAGGAGGAGTGGCGAACGAACGCGCCTGTGTAGACGACGATATAGCAGAAGGCCGCCGTTCCCCAGATCATATACTGAAGGCCCTTGCCAACGAGTGGGAGGGTAGTGGGTGCCACGCGCTCTCCTACCTGCTTCAACTGGAAGAGGTACACGGTCAGCAGGACGACGCTGGCGAAGGAGATCAGCGAGAAACCAAAGTGTAGCGAGAGGAACCACTTCAAGGCGAAAGTTCCCTCGAACTGAACGGTCAATGCGCCTAGCGCTCCCTGGAGCACGACAAAGAAGATGCTCAGGAAGCCGAGCAGCTTGACGCGCCCGTTCTGGCGGAAGACCCACCAGGACCAGACGGTCAGGATCAGGATCAGGAAGCCATCAATGCCAGATGCGATACGATGGCTATACTCAAGCACGGAATCAACTGACATGTACTCAGGAATCAGTTGCCCCTTACAGATCGGCCATGAGGTGCCGCACCCCTGTCCCGCACCAGTCTTGGTAACAATCGCCCCCATCAGCACCATAATATACGCGCCAATCGAGGTGATAACCCCAAATATTCTCATCAAACGCAGTATCATTTTATCTTACTCAATATCTTTTTCAGAGAGCCCCACTAGCCTCACACTGGCTTGACGCGGCCCGAAGCGGTTCAGAGTGGGTTCGTGCCCTACTCCGCCAGATGGGCAAATGGACATGAAGAGATGTGAATTTGACATATTATAGCACGACCTGTCAGGTCCAGGCACATCGCGTCATTTGTGCTTCGCGATGGTGGCAACATTCAAGCAAAGGCTCAGATACGGCGTTCTAAAGCGGAAGAATGGATTCATGTTTTGGGGGCAAGTGTTCGCGAAGGAGAAATGAATGAAGCCGGGGGCACGCCACATGTGGCGTGCCCCCGGCCCGACGTGCTCAGTGTTGCATCAGCTCAGGCCGAGGCTCCTGCGCAGCGCGTCGAGGTACTTGACACGCTGCGCTTGGTCGAGGGTCTTGAGCTCGTTGGTGACCCGCTCAAGGAGGGGCATATCGCGCGATACGCGAAGCAGGACAGCGTCCCGCGTCTCGCTGCGTTTGGGCTCCCATGCCATGATCGCCTCGAATGTCTCCAGCATCTTTTCGATCTGATCAGACGATCGAGCCACCTTGTAACCGTGGCGCACCAGGGCCGCGTCCGAACTGCTGGCCCCGTAGAGCCGCAGACCTACCGCATTCCGAACGTAGCCGGAGGTCTGGGCGAGCAGGGTCACGATCCTGTTCGCCAGCGCCGGGTTTTCGCTCAGCAGAAGGTAATACCCCTGCGTGAACGGTCCATCCATACGATGCTCAATGAATAGGCCTGAGTCCCGTGCATCGAGCAGTTCGAGGATTGACACCAGCCTGTTGCTCTCGTCATCGCCGTCAAAAAGCTCCAGCAATGAATCCCGGATGTGGAAGGCCCACACGTCGTACGGCTCTCCACCAGAGTGGACCTCGAAGGCCTCCCCGCTGGTGGCCTTCTTGATGACGCGTGCGACGCGGACTGCGGCCTGTCGAGGGAGGCTGCTCGCGGCCTCCAGCAGGTCATTGTTGTACCAGTCGACAGCCTCCTGCTCGATGCCCTGCGGCGTCCCGCTGTGATAGAGCAGGTCGAGCACCTCCTGAGGGAGGTCCTCAGAGTTACCAGATGTGGCGGTCGTGGGCTCGGTCATGACTATCCCTTTCGGGACGGGCGAGGGTTTTCTTAGTACCCTCGCAGCGTATAATGCATTGCGCTGAGCAAATCGGGGCCAACCTTTGGCGAAAAGCCAGAAGGGGTTCGTCGTTGTGCCGAACCGGCCTGTTCGGCGCCATTCTCCTGTCTCCCGCGAGGTCTCAGCGTTCAAGACGTGGAAGATGCGGAGACGAACCAGACCTGGTCACCTTGCTAGCATAAACCAGCTTGTCGATGGTGACGGTCGATTGCTCTGAAAATAGTATAAAGCATATGGATGTGTAACACAAGTATTTTCCCCTATTTAAGCCTGGAACTGCCTGGAGAGGAAAAAGAATGATAGTCTATATGCTATACTTCACTCAGGAGCGTTGCTTTAGCCATCTACATCCGCCAGGGACCAGGGCGTGAAACTTGCAGCTTACCAACAATGCGCGACTATGGAAGAAGTGATGCTCGTCGATCAGTTTCGACCTCATGTCGAAGTCTATACGCGCGTAGAGGGGCGATGGATGCGCACGATCTATAGGCCTGATGAGACTATCGCGCTCAATAGCCTGGATATATTTCTCTCAATAGATGAGGTACACTTCGGTATCGACTTCGAGGAAGAAATCGAGGAGTGATTGTGTAGCCCTGGTCGAGGTATGAGAGAGGGAAAATGAGAATAAATCTCCCTCTCTCAGTTCGTGGTTTATAGGTTGCCAGGGCGGTGGGATGGAGTAAAGGCGCGTCGTAAGGCTGCTAATTGGTCGCGGTCGGCGGTCTGGGTTACCCGGGCATTGGGGACCATGCGGAAGCCGTGGTAAACGCCTGGGTAGACGTGTAATTCGGTTGGCACGCCCGCGCGGGTCAGGCGGCGCGCGTACTCCATATCTTCTTCAAGAAAGAGATCAAGCGCGCCCACGTTGATAAAGGTGGGTGGCAGGCCTTCAAGCTGCTCGGCACGCGCCGCAGCCGCGTAGGGCGAAACATCGTCGCCACCGGGTTCTTGTCCCAACATCGAGGTCCAGCCAAAGCGATTGGCCTCCGGGGTCCAGATAAACTCTCCCGTGTACGGATGTGGATTCTCTTGTGTGCACGTGCGATCATCGAGCATGGGGGCGATCAGGAATTGGAATAGCAGAGGGATTTCCCCACGGTCGCGCGCTAAGAGCGCTAGAGTAGCTGCCAGCCCACCGCCCGCGCTGCTCCCTCCAACCGCGATGCGCCTGGAATCGATACCCAATTCTTCGGCATGGGTATAGAGCCAGTTCAAGGCCGCGTAACAATCTTCTACTGGACCTGGATAAGGTGTCTCAGGGGCCAGGCGATAGTCCACTGAAACGGCGGCACACCCGGTCGCTGACACGAAACTTTTGGCCATGAGGTCTTCCGCATCAGCCGATCCCATGATATAACCACCACCGTGGAGCCAGAGGAGCGCCGGGAGCAGCCCCTGTGTTGAGTTTGGTTGATAGATCAGTACCCGGACATCTGGCGCTTCCTCTGGTCCAGGGATGAAGCGCTCACTCATAGAGATGGCGTCGGAAGACTGGGGCTGCTTCACGAATAAGCGGGCAGCGGCTCGTATCTGATTCAGGTTTTCAGCACTGAGAGTTGTGGCTGGGATCTGGTCGAGGATGGGGGCAAGTTCTGGATCAACAAGATGCTTTGAGGTTGTGCCTTTGTTCATGTGTGCTCTTTCCGTATTGTGACTATTCTCCTTCTGGCCTGCACTCTAGTATAAGACGAAATATGTCGCTCTCGCAATGTTGTGTTGTTTGAAGAAATAATAAATGCTCACGTGTAGCCTGGTCGAGCCTGCCGGGAGCATGTGCTATACTGAGCGCAAAGTTGGAAATGGCCTTCGAGGCTGGATGAGCAGCCTTCTATGTGCAAGGAGTAGCATCTATGTTTTCATTACAAGATAAGGTCGCGTTGATAACGGGCGCGGGTTCAGGTATTGGGGAAGCTATCGCGCGCCTCTTCGCCCGACAGGGTGCGCGGGTCGTTGTGGGCGATGTGCGCCTGGACGCGGCCCAGCAGGTCGCGGATGATATTAAGGCTGAGGGGGGCGAGGCTCTGCCCCTGGCCTTCGATGTGGCGGAGAGCGAGCAAGTACGAGCGGCCTTTAGCAAGGCCGTGGCGCGCTATGGTCGCGTGGATATCTCCGTCAATAACGCGGGTATCAGCCATGTTGGCAATATCCTTGAGACGAGCGACGAGGACTATGAGCGTGTGATGCGCGTCAACGCGGGAGGCGTCTTCCGCTGCGCTCGGGAGGCTGTGCGCCAGATGCTCGCGCAAGATCCCAAGGGCGGCACCATTATCAATATTTCTTCCGTGGCGGCCCAGGTGGGAGTGGAGCAGCGCCTTCCTTATTCGGCGAGCAAGGGGGCTGTGCTTGCTATGACGCGCAGCATCGCCATCGACTTTGTGTCGCAGGGCATTCGCTGTAACGCCATCTGCCCTGGTACGGTCCACTCTCCCTTTGTCGAAGGCTATCTCAAGCGTAATTTTGCCGGGCGCGAAGACGAGGTGCGCCAAACTCTCCACGCACGTCAGCCCATCGGGCGTATGGGGCGCCCCGACGAGATCGCGAACGCCGCGCTGTATCTGGCCTCTGATGAGGCCGCTTTTGTCACGGGGAGTGGGCTTGTTATTGATGGAGGTTGGACCGCGAAATAGGGGGTCTATGTGTTGATTGTGCTGACTGACACCAGCACAATCAACACATAGACGTGGCTGGGGAAGTAATAATACAATACAAGAATGTAAATGCAACAACGGAACATTTCGCCATGGCATGGCACTATCGCAAAGAAGCGTACTGTATTTCCTGAAGAGAGGAAGGTTCCGTCTTATGTTTATCGATATTCCACTTCTTACAGTCTCCCTACCTGAGCAGTTTAATGCCGCGAGCTATTTTCTGGATCGTCATCTAGCAGAGGGGCGTGGCGAGCGGACGGCGATCTATTATGAGGGTAATGCCTACACCTACGCCCAGATCGCGGAACAGGCCAATCGTGTTGGTAGTGGCCTGAGCGAGCTAGGGATCGAGATGGAGCAGCGCGTGGCCCTGATCCTGCTCGATTCACCAGCCTTTGCCGCAAGTTTCTTCGGCGCGCTCAAACTTGGCGCGGTCCCCGTTCCCATGAATACAATGTTGCGCCCAGACGATTACATCTACCTGCTCAATGATTGTCGTGCCAAGGTACTCTGCGTACACGCTGAACTCTGGCGCGCAATACGGCATATTCTGCCGCGCCTCCTCTACCTGCGCCACGTCGTAGTCGTTGGTCTGGAGCAGAGCGGAGAGCGTGAGAATGCGACCTGCCATGACTTTGAGCTCTGGCTGCGGCGCGCCTCCCCAGACCTGAAGGCCGCGCGTACCAGTAAGGATGATAGCGCTTTCTGGTTGTATAGCTCCGGTAGCACTGGCTTTCCCAAGGGCTGTGTGCATTTGCATCACGACATGACCTATTGCTGCGAGTATTATGCGAAACCTATATTGCAAATAAATGAACGTGATATCTGCTTTTCCGCTTCTAAGCTCTTCTTCGCCTATGGCTTTGGCAATGGGCTGTACTTTCCCTTCGCGGTAGGGGCCAGCGCCGTACATTATCCAGGCCGCCCTCAGCCCGAAGCTGTTTTCCAGGCCATTGAGCAGTATCGCCCGACCATCTTCTTCGGGTCGCCCGCGCTCTATGCCAATATGCTGGCTTCAGGGAAGAGCTACGACCTTTCTTCTCTACGGCTCTGCGTTTCCGCAGGCGAGGCGCTCCCCGCCGACATCTGGCGGCGCTGGCAGCAGCGATATGGAGTCGAGATTCTGGATGGCATTGGCAGTACGGAAATCCTGCATATCTTCATCAGCAATCGTACAGGCGAGGTGCGTCCCGGTAGTACAGGCAAAATCGTGCCGGGCTACGAGGCGCGTATCGTTGATGAGCGAGGAGCAGAGGTAGCACCGGGCGAGATGGGAACGCTGCTCATTCGCGGCGACAGTACGGCGGCCTGCTACTGGAATAAGCATGAGAAGACCCTGGATACCATGCGTGGACGCTGGATCGCTACAGGCGACACCTACACGCAGGACGCCGACGGTTACTACTGGTATGGTGGGCGCGTCGACGACATGCTCAAGGTCAATGGGCTCTGGGTTTCGCCAGCCGAGGTCGAAGGCGCTCTAATGGCTCATCCAGCCGTTCTACAGGCCGCGATAGTCGGAGCGGCGGACCAGGATGAGCTTATCAAGCCCAGGGCCTATATTGTCCTGCAAAGTGATCACGAACCATCCGAGACACTGGTAAACGAGCTCAAAACGTTCGTCAAAGCTCGCCTGGCCTCCTTCAAAGCCCCCCAATGGATCGAGTTTGTCTCCGAACTACCCATGACCGCGACCGGCAAAATTCAGCGCTTTGTACTACGAGAGGCCTCCCGACCCCAAATGTAAGGGTGTGCAGGATGGTACTGTTGCTGATGTAACAGCACCATCCTGTCCCTATATGTTTGTAGTCATGTCGCTTTGGCAGTAGCGTCCTTTTCTGGAATGGGCTGGCTTTCAACACACTATCTGTATATATGCATCTGCTGCCCCTCTCACATTCTATTACCACCACATTCATATATAACAAAGCTCTACAATAAATGTCATGTCATGAAATTGCAGATCGCATGTCGCCTTATTGCATTGAATAACCGCAAATATTAATGTTATATTGAAAAAAATTAATATATTTTAACAATTGAATACGCACACTATCACCTTAATAACTTCTACACAAAATTTTCACAACCTCTACCCACAAAACTCCTTCCATTACGCAAGCTCGTGATCATTTCTGAATCTGAACAATTGCTGTTCAGACTCATTTTACATACATAGTTGTGTCATGTTTGCCAACTACGTAGTTGGCAAAATGTAAGGAGGCAAGATCATGATCGCATCGACGAATTGGACGCGACGCGATAAGGCCCAACTCCGTAAGGGGCTGCTCTTTATCAGTCCCTGGATCATTGGCTTTCTCGCATTTGTGCTCTATCCGCTCATCTACTCGTTCGTAATGAGCTTCGCGCGCTACTCAGGCTTACAATCGCCTGTCTGGCTGGGCTTCCAGAACTATGTCCGTCTCTTCACCGATCCCCTGGTTTGGAAATCAGTCGACAACACGGTGTTTTACGCCATCCGGGCTGTCCCTATAGGCCTCATCATTGGCCTCTTGCTGGCTCTGGCGATGGGACGCGCGGTCAAAGAAGTGTCTGTCTATCGCACCGCTCTCTACCTTCCCTCGCTGATCCCCATATTTGCCATGTCGTTCATCTTTATCGTCCTGGTCAATCCACAATATGGGGTCGTCAATGAGTTCCTGGGGCTCTTCGGCGTTCCTAACACCAACTACCTTGGCGATCCTATCGGAGCCAAAAACGTCATTGTGGCCCTGGCACAGCTTGGGGCAGGCAACACGGCCCTGATCTTCCTGGCTGGTCTCAATGGCATACCTCAGACGCTCTATGAAGCGGCCCGCATCGATGGGGCAAGTCGCCTGACTTCGTTTCTGCGCATTACCCTTCCGCTCCTCTCCCCCGTGATCCTCTTCAACCTGATTACGGGCCTCAGTGCCGGACTTCAGGTCTTCACGCCCGCCTATATTATGACTAATGGCGGACCCGATAACGGCACCCTCTTCTACATGTACTATATGTACAAAAATGCCTTTAGCTACGCTCAGCTAGGCTATGCTTGTGCCCTCTCGGTTGTGCTTTTCCTTGCCGGACTCGTGCTAGCCCTGATTGTCTACACCATTGCCCAACGCTTCGTAAACTACGAAATCGTCAGCTAGCAATCCCTGGACATACACAATTTCATCCCCAACCCGCAAACTGGTCTACAGGTCCGGTTGAATAGAGATACTCAATTGCGGGTGCGCAATAAGTTCTTATGCGAAAACCAACCCTCATTCGAGGGCACGGCGCCGCTAGCGCGGCTAGCGCTGGCGCGCTCAGGTTTCCGGATAAGGAATAAGGAGAGTAATTTATGAAGGCAGCCTTGAGCACACCAGAATTTGAGCAGCGCGAACGCGCCATTGAGCAGCGCAAACGCATGCTTGCCACGCGTAAAATGATTGATCTGGGCGTGACGCGTTTCTTCCTGATTGTTATGTCGCTAATCTTCCTGATCCCGTTCTACTGGATGATCGTAACGGCACTTAAATCGAATCCGGAACTGGCACAGGTTCCACCGACGATCCTTCCTCAAAGCTGGCAATGGGATAACTTTGCCAAGGCCTTTCAGACGATCCCTTTCGCGAGCTACTTCGTAAACTCCGTCCTGATTACCGCGCTCGCCGTAGTGGGTGCCCTGGTTTCAAACTTGATCGTTGCCTATGGCTTCTCCTGCATTGAATGGCGAGGACGCGATCTGGTCTTCTACCTCGTCTTAGCCACCATCTTCATTCCCTTCCCCCTGGCGATTATTCCCCAGTTTGATATGTTCGCCTGGCTCCACTGGATCAATACCTATCTTCCCCTGGTCGTACCCTCGTTCTTTGCCAGTGCCTTCTACACCTTTATGCTACGCCAATTCCTGCTCCAGATTCCTCGCGATTTGCTGGACGCCGCCCGTATCGATGGTGCTAGCGAATGGCGCATCCTCTGGCAGGTGGTCGCGCCTATGGCAAGACCAGCCCTGGCAGCGGTTGGCATCTTCGCCGCGATTGGAGCCTGGAATGACTTCATGGGACCACTGATCTATCTGCAAGATGACGCTTTGCAGACGCTTTCGATTGGCCTGCAAGCCTTCCGTTCGACGCACGATATCCAGTTCAACCTCTTGATGGGGGCTTCCGTACTGGTCATCTTGCCCGTAACGATCCTCTTCTTTGTCTTCCAGCGCTTCTTTATCCGTGGCGTTACGTTGGGCAGCATCCGCTAGGACTTATGCCGCTATTACCTATAGCAGTACGCGGAACGCTTGAGCCGCGCTTACATATGAAGAAGCTCAAGACTTCTGACCACTGCTTTACTACTTTGTGCAAAAAGGAGTCATTTTATGCTTGTCCAGCGCTATATACTTAAGGGCGGCGCGGTCTTCCTGCTGCTGCTACTCTTCTCCGTGGCGTTTTCCGCGTGTGGGTTCGGGCAGAGCGACCCCCATGAGGTCGTCTTCTGGACCTCGGTCAACGATGACATTGATATCTCAGCAGAAAAACAGATTATCGCTGGCTTTGAGCAGGAGAACCCCGGCTACCATGTGCGTCTGGTCAGTAAGCCGTCTCCCTCCACAGGTGACGCGACAGCCCTTATCACGGCGGTTCGCGGTGGTACACCCCCCGATGTCTATCTGGTTGACCGCTTCACTGTAAGCCAGTACGCGGCTATTGGCCTCTTGTCAGATCTCCAGTCATATGTCGACCAAGATGGTGGAACGCTGGGAAGCAATTACCTGCCCTTCGCCTGGAAGGAGGCTTCGTACCGGCAGCATCCCTATGGTCTGCCAATGGATACCGATGCGCGTGCGATGTACTATAACAAGGACCTTCTGAAGGCAGCGGGTATTGATCCAGCGATCCTTGATCCCTCGAACGGCCCCATGTCTATCGACGAGGTGATGGAAATCGCCAAGAAGATGAACAAGATGGACGCGAAGGGGAACTATACCGAGTTGGGGCTGATCCCCTGGTCCGGACAGGGTTTCCATGCTACCTGGGGCCTGGACTTCTCAGCCAAATTCTATAATGAGCAAACCTGTCAGGTCACGCCTACCGAGTCGGGCTTCTCAACGGCGTTCAAATACTTCCAGCAGTGGAGCAAGGATCTTAATTATGGCAAGGTAGATACCTTCTTAGCGACTTACCAGCCCCCCAACGCTCCCCCCAGTCAGACGCCCATGTTTACGGGTCACCTGGGCATGTCGGTTGACGGCAACTGGACGCTGTCGAGCATTCAGCAGTATGCTCCCCAACTGAACTATGGCATCACGTACCTGCCAGTCTTACACAAGGGAGATCGCCCCTTCACATGGTCGGGTGGCTTCTCACTGGTCATGCCAGAGGGCGCGCCTAACACGGTTGGCGGCTGGAAATTTATGAAGTATATGACTGGCCCCAAAGGGCAGGCCATCTATACCAAGGTCACCAGCCACCTCCCAACGTGGCAATCTTTGCTGAACGATACCAGCCTCATTCAGGGCAATCAGAAATTCTTCGCTGACATGATGAAGTTCTCCGAGAGCCGTCCACCCCTTCCTATCGGCGCTCAATACTCAGATGCCATGGACGCGGCCCAATCTTCTGTCCTGCTTGGCACCTCAACTCCCGAAGTGGCACTACAGCAGGTCTATCAACGCCTGCAACCTCAGATGCAACAATATTGTCCATTCAAGCTTGATTAGTCCCCCCGTAAAGAAGGAAGGGAGTGCTGGTTTTCACGGAAACCAGCACTCCCTTTATATTTGCGTATCCTTATTGACCAGTGAAGGCGCGGGTAGGGGTGATACGTATCGGTTGCGAATACAGCATAACAAATGCTTCGGCGGGAACGCCTATCCTTTGCAGCCCCTCATGGTATTTCTCGCCATAGGCTCGCACAGCCTCACTTCCCTCTCCCTTTCCAAGCAATTTGGCGGTCCCTTCAAGTACCACGACATCAAAACCATTTTGTGTGTCATCGAGCGCCAGCGTCACAGAGGGATTCTGGCATAAATTTGCGATCTTCCGAGTATGCGGTTTGCTCCAGATCAGAAGCGTCGCGCCTTCCCAGAGAAACCATACAGGTACAGTATGTGGACGCCCATCAGGGCGAACAGTGGTAAGCCAGGCCATCTTATTAGTACGAAGCCGTTCTTCCACATGTGATTGTAGAACTACAGACATAAATCTCCTTCCTTACCTCAACAAAGATGTTGTTGAGAGCGTACACTCTCGCCTTACCTGAGAGTCAAGAGAAAAATTCTGCGCCTACATATTGGGCCGTCTCGCTTTGAGCGCGGTTTCTCTGCTATACACCAGTTGGTACGGTGGTAAGCTTGACGAATTCATGGGTCCCCAAACGGCTGAGTACTTGCCGAATGAAGGATGGGAACGCCGACAGAGCCGTTTGAGCATCAACGAATTCCGGTTTCTGGAATACATATTCTCGCTTGTGCCAGCGCAGGCTCCCTTGTTCGGCGGCGCGCAGATTACGCAACCAATCCACCTGCGGGCCATAGGTCAGGGCGATGATAAAGCCATCGCTTACTTGCCAGACCATAATTGGAATCTCATACGTCTTTCCGCTACGCCGACCAACATGGCGCAAAAGCGCGAACGGACCACGGCTCCCACGGGCCAGATTACGCAAGACCGGATTGACGAAACGCTTAACGAAATTTCTTAACCCCTTGTTATCCTTACTCATAATCGTTCCTCCTTGAATCATGCAGGAGCATAGAGAACTATAATGACAGCTTATTTTTACGGTGCCAACGCGCGCATAATGATCTCAACCACCGCGTCGGCGCGACTACTGACCATTGAGGAGGCTCCCTCCCCGCCAAAAACCAGCCCCAGAACGCTAGTCGTAAGCAGCCCGCCTAGTAACGTATATGCCACCACCTCTACATCAATGTCCGCGATCAGCTTTTGCTCCTTTGCCGCTGCGAGCAAGCCCGTAATGAGAGAGAGACCCTTCTGGGTGACAGTCGAAAAGAAGAGCGAGCCAAGCTGGGGAAAACGCGAAGACTCGGCGAGGATCATCCGCACCAGAGGGAGATATCCTGGCTGAGTGACCATAGTGACGATCTCACGCGAGAGGCTCAGTAGCCCCTGGCGAAGTGATGGTAGATCATGGGGGGCGGGTAAGTTAGCGAGCTTCTCAGAGAAGCCCGGCTGCTCCATCGTCAAATGTTTCAGGACATCAACAAAGAGCGCCTCTTTGTTGGCATAGTAGCGATAGAGCGTCTCCTTAGAAGCGATACCAGCCTCCGCCAGAATGGCCTCGATGCTCGTCGCTAAATAGCCCTGTTGAAGAAATAGCCGATGGGCGGCGGCACGCAACCGCTCTCGCGTCTGCTGAGCACGCTTGTTGAGTTGTGATTCCATACTTCCCCTTCCATAATCGTAACGTACGGTACGTTACGATTATGGAAGAAAAACGAATTTTTGTCAAGTGCCGCTGCTGAAGCGACGCGGCTACATATGGGCTTACAGTGGAAGGGAAAGCATTAGGTAAAGCCGCTGCTGAAGGGACGCGGCTACATATGATGAAGATGGGGATTTTGTTCATGAGGGTGATCTCGAATGTACATGACGTGTATCACCTGACCCTCACGCCCCAAACCACACCCAACCTCAACGTGATGCGCACCCTTATGCTCATATACGAGCTAGCAGATGGGAATAATATCTGCTAGCAAATACAGGCATTGACCGCTAGTATTCTTGTGGAGAATATGCTACATTGGTGATTAGCAATCTAATTGCTTTATTGCTAATGAGCGAGAAAGGATGAGAACGCTTTGAGTAATAACTGGTTACGAGACTACACCGTACTGGCACTGAGGCTACAGAAGACAATTGATGAGCATACAAATTACGAATCTCTTGAGGAATATCAGCCACCGGAATGGTATGAACAGGTGCGGCATGAGCCCGTTCAGCCAGCGGATGTGCTGGCACAACACGCACAGGAGTTGAGCGCGAGTCTATCTCAGCAAGGCTTTGAAGCTCATCGCGAGCGGTATTTAGCAAAGCAAGTACGCGCGCTTGAAACGGTTGCTCTGCGCCTGCGAGGCGAGCGCTTTACATTACAGGAGGAGTTAGAGCGCTGCTTTGATCTTCAGATCGAGTGGTTGCCTGAGAGTTCATTTGAGGAGGCATACACTCTCTACGATGAGGCCCTGCCTGGAAGCGGCGACATAGCCGAGCGCTTGCGGCGCTGGAGAGCGTCCGTAACCTTGCCACCGGAGAAAGCGCACCTGTTACCCTCTTTCCTTCAGCGAGCCCTGGATGAGGCTCGACGGCGCACACGGGCTCTCATCTCGCTGCCAGCCGATGAGCAGACCGGGATTCAGGTTATCCATGACCAGCCTGTGAGGGCTGTAGCCTGTTATCTGGGAGAACATCGTGGGCGCGTCCACCTCAACCCCCAGGTTCCCTTCCCCCTCTCAGACCTCTTCTATGTTCTCTGCCATGAAGGCTATCCCGGCCACCTCGCGGAAGCCATGCTGAAAGATGATGCCCTGATCCAAGAGCGAGGTTATCTTGAGCAGCGCGTGTGTTTTCTGTACACGCCGCAGTTAGTGTTAAGCGAGGGCATTGCCCTCCTCGCCCATGAAATGCTCTTCGCACCAGGAGAGGCGCAACAATGGCTGGCGGAACATATCTATCCAGAGGCGGGTATAGACCCTGATACGAGTGATTTGACGAAGATCCACCGCGCCAATGACCTCCTATACGGGGTTTCGTGTAACGCGGCCTGGCTTTTGAGAGAAGGACGCTCACCTGCGGAAGCGCTAGATTACCTTATGCGCTATAGACCCATGAGTGAAGAGGCGGCACGCCGTGAGCTTGCCTCAATGCAGCGCCCCTTCCATGATACCTATATCTTCACCTATTTTCATGGTCGCCGTTTGCTAGAGCCATACCTGCAAGGCCCTCAACGCCAGGAACGCTTGCGGCAAGTGCTTACGCAGCAGGTGTTGCCTTCCGATCTCAGCATGAGAGAGCTTTAAGAGCTAACAACGGACGAGAACTTGTCATGTGTGTCTCGCGCAATGGTGTTGATGAATTCGCGCGCCACACGCGAGATAGAGCCTACCCGACGATAGACCAGGGCAAAGATAAACTCCTCGGGAAGATCGGCAATGGGGAGCAGGACCAGATCATGGTCAACTTGAGATGGTCGGATCAGGGCGGGAAGTGTCAGCGTGACGCCGATGTCTTGCCGCACCATCTCCTTCAAGCCCTCGACCGATTCGATTTCGACGAGTGGGCGCATCCGTAGCCCTCGCTGGGCAAAAATGCGCTGCGTAATCTGTCCCATGCGGGAGGTCTCGTCCAGCAACAGAAAGGGCTCGTGTGCTATCCGCTCCAGTGTCACCGCCGACTTGTTGGTCTGAGCCAGTGGATGGCGGATCGAGACCAGCAGGTGAAGCGGTTGGCGAAAGAGCTCTTTTGTAATGAGGAGTTCGGATTGTAGCTTGGGATCGAGGATAAAACCAAGTTCAATCTCTCCCTGCTCAACAGACGTAATTAACTCGTCTGTATGGTTCACGCGCACCTTTAAGCGTACGTGGGGATAGTGTTGGTGGAAGTTCGCGAAGAGCTCAGGCAGGAAGGCACTTGCCAGAGATTCTATGCAACCCAGCAGGAGCGTCCCGCGATGCCCGCCTCGAAGCTCGGAAAGCTCCTGCTGACCCTCCTGTAGCTGTTCCAGGGCGTTGCGAACGTGGCGCGCGAAATCTTGACCCGCTGCTGTGAGCGTGACACGCTTCTTCTTGCGCTCGAAAAGCTCTACCCCCAACTCCTCTTCCAGGGTCGCTATCTGGCGGCTTAATGCCGATTGCGCGACCAGAGACAGTTCCGCCGCCTTACGAAAGTTCTGCGTCTGCGCCGCCGCCAGAAAATAGGTAAGCTGGTGCATTTCCATTTTTGTTTTTCTCTCTTTATAGGTTGTATCTCTGCTAAGGTTCGCCGCCGCAGGCGGCGAAGGGGAAAGTAGTACGCAGAGGGGCGTCAGCCCCTCTGCACTCCCTGCTTCATGCGGTGCGAAGAAACATATGTAGGCGCAGAGCTTCAGCCTGCGCCGTCTCGCCACGGTAGGGTATAAAGCGTTCGCTAAAGCTGAACGCCTATATATCGGGCTCTCCCTGCGCCGTCTCGCCACGGTAGGGTATAAAGCGTTCGCTAAAGCTGAACGCCTACATATCGGGCTCTCCCTGCGCATGTTCCTCTACGTCTCCACTTCACTTCCTCGCCTCAATACTAGTTGATCTCATATTGAGATCATAAGTATATCAAATAGATGTTGGACGCATCAACTTGTCTGGCTTATACTGAGGCTGTGATCACTCTGGTGCCAGTCGTGACGCGGAATGCGCAATCCGCTTTTTGAATTCAGACATACATTGAAGGACTCCTCGCTGGAGTGGAAATGAGAGAGCTATGACCCAGGTTGAGCAACTGGCTGAATTTGTCGTGCGTGCGAGATACGAGGATCTCTCGGAAGAGGCACGCCAACAACTCAAGATTCGCATTCTCGATGCGCTTGGCTGCGCCATTGGCGCGCTTGACGGCCCGCCTATCAAGGCTCTTCGCACCCAGATCGATGACTTTGGGGGTCGTCCCCTGGTCACGCTCATTGGCGGTGGGCGAACCGCTCCGGACCGCGCGGCATTCTATAACTCGGCTCTTGTTCGCTATCTGGACTACAACGATAGCTACATTGCTAAGAATGAGACCTGTCATCCTAGCGATAACCTGGGAGCCGTCCTGGCTGCCAGCGAGTACGCGCATCGGGACGGCAAAGAGTTACTGACCGCTCTGGCGCTGGCATACCAGGTACAATGCCGCCTCTCGGATGTGGCCCCGGTCCGAGCACATGGCTTTGACCACACTACACAGGGAGCATACGCGGTAGCGGCTGGCGTGGGCAGAGCGCTTGGGCTCGATGAGAAAGAGGTCGCGAACGCCATTGCCATCAGTGGAACCGCTTACAATGCCCTGCGTGTCACCCGCACTGGAAGCCTCTCTAACTGGAAGGGGCTGGCCTATCCCAACACAGCCCTGGGCGCGACCCACGCTGCCTTCCTCGCTATGTATGGCATAACTGGTCCAATGGAGGTATTTGAGGGCAACAAGGGTCTGATGGATGCCATCACCGGCCACTTTGAGCTTGACTGGTTGCAGGAGAACCTTGAGGCCGTCAGGCGGACCAGCGTCAAGCGCTATAACGCGGAGTTCCATTCACAGTCCGCGCTTGAAGGTATCCTGGAACTATGCACGACACACCAGATACAGCCAGAAGACATTGAACGCGTGGGAATCGACATCTTTGATGTGGCCTACCATATCATCGGGGGAGGGGAAGAGGGCGATAAGCAAGCGGTACGCACCAAGGAAGAGGCCGATCACAGCTTGCCCTACATGGTAGCGGTAGCCCTGCTGGATGGCGAGGTCTCCCCGGCGCAGTACGCGCCTGAGCGCATCACGCGCGAGGACGTACAAAGCCTGTTACGCAAGGTAGTGATCCAGCCAGATGACACCCTGAGCGAGCGCTTCCCCGTTGAGATGCCCTGCCGAATAACGATCACGCTCAAAGATGGTCGGACGCTGCGTACGGAGAAGCGGGACTTCGAGGGCTTCCACGCTCGACCGATGTCCTGGGAGCAGGCCGTTGCTAAATTTGAGCGCCTCGCCGCTCCCTACGCCTCCGCCACCTGCCGCCAGGGCATCATTGATGCTATCGCCCACCTTGAAACAAAGCAGGTTGAGGATTTAACAAAGCTGCTAAGCGAACTTGGTGGCTAGGGCATGCCGCAAGCTGAAGCCTACATATAACCTCCCACCAATGGGAACCCAAGCATATATTAAGAAGGAGAAACCAGATCATGAGCGAGCGAGCATTTCCATTTATACGTATGAACGAGCGTGAGGGCAAGCCTCGTACCCGTGGCATTACCGAAATCCGAGGACCATACTATACGCCGATGGGCAAACGCTACCTGGAGGATGTCTTAGAGACGATGGGCGAATATGTTGATTCGCTCAAGTTCGCGGGTGGCTCCTTTACACTCATGCCAGAGAAGCAACTCCGAGAGATCATTGATCTGGCCCATAGCTACAATGTACAGGTCTCGACGGGAGGCTTCATCGAGCACGCGCTGACTCAGGGACTCGATGTTGTCAACCGCTACATTGAGGAGTGCCACAATGTCGGCTTCGACATCCTTGAAATCTCAAGTGGCTTCATCACCATCCCGGTCGATGACTGGCTGCGACTGATTGAGAAGGTCCAGAAAGCCGGGCTAAAGGCCAAGCCAGAGGTTGGTATCCAGTTTGGCGCGGGAGGCGCGAGTGCGGCGGAGGAGCTTGAGTCCGAGGGGACGCGCGATGTAGATTGGGCCATCGGGCAAGCGAAGCGCTTCCTTGATGCCGGAGCCTACATGATTATGATTGAGTCCGAGGGTATTACGGAGAACGTCAAGACCTGGCGCACCGACGCGGCAGCCAAGATCATTGGCGCGCTCGGCCTGGAGAAGGTCATGTTCGAGGCTGCGGACCCAGAAGTCTTTGCCTGGTATATCAAAAATTACGGGCCCGAAGTAAATGTCTTCGTGGACCATAGCCAGATCGTTCAGCTTGAGTGCTTACGCGCGGGCATCTGGGGAACCAAGAGCCTGTGGGGCCGAGTCCTGACCTATAAAGGATAAGAATTGAAGTAAAAGCGCCTGGGGAGTGTGCTTCCCAGGCGCTTCCTTTTCATTCCTACTTCATACATGTCGAGAAGTCCTATTCAACGTGGCTACATCTGGGGAAGGGCTAGTTTATCGAGGGGAAGCCGCTGCTGAAGCGACGCGGCTACATATATGGGCATTTCTGAGGAGTGATGGTTCTTTGAATTCAGAATTGCCTTCAATAGGCGCTCTCACTTAATACAGGAGGGGATCTCATATGTAGCCGCGTCGCTTTAGCAGCGGCCTCCAGAGGTGAAGGTGTGACGCGGAGGGGGTGCGGGTGCGGCCCCCGACTCGGGGTCCGCACCGCACTCCATCCGTCCGCCCGCCCGCGCGACGCGGGCGGGGTCCTGCACGATCCCTCCGAAGGGAGGGGGTCTACTGGTTGTCGCTGGCGGTGAGCGCCTGGAGGGCGCCCTCCCGCCTGCCGGCAGTCCTGGCGGCCACGCCGGCACGCTCCTGGGCCCTCATCAGGGCCTCGGTGGCGGCCGTGTTGGCGACCACGGCGTCCGCGGCGGAGACCTCCACCAGCGTCTCGATGCCGAAGACGTCCAGGGCGACTCGCGCGCCGTCCGACGTGGAGAGGTCCCGCAGGGCCTCCACCGCCACGTCCGAGGACGCGAACCGGCGGAAGAAGACGTTCCGCTGCATCTCGGGGGAGAGCGCGTCCAGGGCCGCGTTCGCCACGTGCGTGGCGGAGATGTGGCCGTTGGTGAGACTCATGTTCACCAGGTCTTCCCCCATGACGTACCGCGGGATGGCGCCCAGGAAGCGCTCGATGCCCAGGTGCTTGACGGCGAAGGCGGTGAGCTGCTTCCCGTACCGGTCGACGATCTTCTCCCGGGTCACGTAGCCCGCACCACCGATCACGATGAGCGCGGCGAGAACACCGAGAGCTCCTTCGAAGTACTGCATGAGAACCCCTTCCGTAGGGTCTCGTAGGGAGGAGCATCCTAATGGCGTGCTCCTTTCGGCAGAACCGTCAAAGTCCCTTCCGCAACGTCGATACTAAATGGTAGACGCGCTGGCAAGAGAGCTAATAACGATATTCTGAGTGTAGCATCTTAGCTGTTAAAATGCAAGACGCCAGTATTCTTTATAGATAGTAGGTTGTAAATTTGTGAGGTATTTCACAATTTGAAGAGAGAGTGAGTATGTGGCAGCAATCAGCCACATACTCACTTTTTTGCCGGGTTAGGGCTTGAGGTCTTCGCAGGTGACCATGAAGAGCAGGTCGAGCATGCTGTTGACCCCAAGGGGATCTCGCAGGCTTTGTGCGAGGTCCAGATTACCTATCGTGACCTGCATAGGCGCGACGATACTGGCTGTTGTGGGGATAAATGGAACACTTGCCGAATGTGTCAATTGCTGGACGCTTGGGTTGGCCGCCTCTTTGGCAGGCAGGCTGGCATATGTGGTTGTCGCCGATGGAGTGGGCGTCATACCAGTAATGATAGGGCAGGAGGCATCATTCCCAAACATATATTGTAGATCGGGCGCGATCTTCTCACAGATGGGCATGAAGTCACCCGAACCGTCCTGAATCTCGTTGGAATAGGGCGGGCTGAGGACTAAGCGATGGATGCTCGTTGTATCGAGGTCGCGCGCGTAGTTCGCTAGCTTGATGATTGAGGCACTATCCATACTTGTCAGCAGGTGGCCCTTGAGGTCAGACAGATATTCAGGGACCTTGGTGACTACGTCCACGCCCTGTATCTTAGCCTTGAGCGCGCTCAGAAGTTGCTGTTGTCGAACTGAGCGCCCAAAGTCGCCTCCCATATCCGAGTGGCGTGTGCGCACATACTCAAGGGCCTCCACACCGTTCATATGCTGCGGACCCGGTGCGATGTTGAGGCGCTTATAGCTCTTGACGTCCTTGTTATTCACATCGTTAGGATATGTATCGTCGACCATCGGGTGCAGGGCATCAATGTCTACTCCACCAGCGGTATCTACGACCTTGACGAAGCCATCCAGGCCGACCCAGGCGTAGTCGTTGATATGAATGTTAAAGTTCTGCTCTACCGTAGCGATTGCCAGACCGACGCCATCCAGGTGTGGATCTTTGGCATGTTGACCGTTATGACCATTGGCATAACCGGTAGAGAAGGCGGCGTCCATTTTGCCTTGCCCATAACCAGGAATGACGACGCGCATATCGCGTGGAATGGAGAGCATACCAACATAATTGGTCGCGGGATCGATGGTGACCACAATATCGGTCTGTGCCAGAGGGGCAGTGTTTTTGCCATCGGTATCGCTACCGAGCAGGAGGATATTCACGCGCCCACCGCTCAGGATGTCGCCATTGTTGCTCGTATCGCTATGTGAGCCATTCGTACCGAACTCCGTTGGCATCTGGCCGGTAATCTGCTCAATGGACGAGGCCAGATGCGTCTCGTAGTACCAGACGCCGGGTGTCAGCACAAGTAGCAGTAGGACCAGGATGCCAACGAGTATGCGAGCCCAGATGGGGAAACGACGCTTTTTACGCGGCCCCTTCCCGCCAGAAGGAGGTTGGACAGGCGGTGGTGGTGTACGCGGAAGCTCGCCGGGCATGACAGGCGGGAAGACAGGTCGCGGAGTCTGCGGTAGCGTACTGGGCATCTGGGGCGCACCACTATTCATAGGCGGTTGTTGCCCACGCGGAGGCCCTAATGGCGGAGTCTGCGGTATTGATGGGAACGTGTTAACGGTTGAGATATCCGGGGCGGAGCGCGCGTTCACGCCCGGAGGTATACCAGGACCTGGCTGCCCACCCGGACCTGGGGCTGGGTTCGGGTTGAGTTGCGCGGTAATCCTGGGTCGAGCGCCAGGTGCTAACGGTTGAGCATTAGGCTGAGCACTCTTATCAAGCGTCACCACATCCTGACTCTGATCCTGATCGTTCTCTGGTAGCTTTTGTGTATGCGGCCGTAAGTGCTTAAACTGGCGTTGCATTCAACTTGCACCTCCATACATATTGTGAGCACACGAACAACCTCCTCTAGCCTCAACCCTCTCCACACGTACAAATACGCCAGTTGCTTGAGGTACTCCATCTTACCACATTCCGTTGTACTCTTGCTCGCATTCACCGGCATAAGCATTTATGTAAATTCATTGCTTTGTCTTTAAGGCATATGCCGATATATATACATGATATCGTTGGCACCGCGAAAATCATCTCGCTTTCTTTACGGAACGTGGCAAAGCAGGACCTTTCGGTCAGTACCAGTGTCATTTCTCCAATACTTCCTGAATCGGTAGAAGCTTGCGAGCTTTAAAATGGTGGAACAAATGTCTTGACTCTCAAGTTACTTGATAGTTTATACTTTGGGCAGCACAGAGGGATTGAGGGAAGGCAGGCAGAGATGATCAAGATTGGCGAGTTCTCAAAGTTAGTGCAGGTTTCAGTACCCACCCTGCGCTACTACGATCAGGTTGGCTTGCTCAAGCCCGTTGAGGTGGACACGGTAACTGGCTACCGCTATTACGCCGCTAGCCAACTTCCAAAGATGCACCGCATTCTGGCCTTGAAAGGGCTTGGTTTCTCGCTGGAACAAATAGCTGCCGTGCTGTCCGAAGGGCTCACCCCGGAGCAGATGCGCGGTATGCTGCGCCTGCGCCACGCGCAGATAGGGCAACAGATAGCTGAAATGCAGGCCCAACTAGGCGAGGTAGAGATGCGCTTAGGCTATATTGAACGAGAGGAGCAGATAGCCACCTATGACGTGATATTGAAGCCGGTGGAGCCGCTACTGGTGGCCTCGGTACGAGCCATTCTCCCAAACCACAGCGCGAGCGGTTCACTGTTCGGTGAGGTCTATGACGCCATTTGCCCACACGTAGCCAAAGCACTTGGCCCCAATCCGGGTCAGGGCGGACAAACAATGGTCCTCTGGTATGACACTGAATTCAAAGAGCGAGATGTAGATGGGGCCGCCGCGTTTCTCCTGCGTTGTCGCGTACCGGAACGTGGACGGATGCGTGTCCACGAACTTCCCGCCGCCACGATGGCCTCGACCGTCCATCATGGCTCTTACAACACGATTGGCGACGCGCATACAGCGGTCTTAGTATGGATCGAGGCTAACGGATACCGGATCGTGGGTCCTGACCGCGAAGTGTACCTTTATAACAAAGCCCCAATTCACCTGGACGATCCTACCTATGTTACCGAAATTCAATACCCTGTCGAGAAGGTCAGTTGAGATTGTATGACTTCTCAGCGCTAAAGCGCTTCGCCTGGAACCGGGCGAGCCGCCGCAGGTGGCGAGGGGCCTGACAAAACAAATGCAAGGAGTAGCAATATGTTTACGGAGCCAAAGATAGACGAGCGCCCTGATACACACTATGTTGGTATTCGAACTATGGCAAGTTTACAGGAGATGGGGAATGGCCTCATCCCCAGACTGCATACAGAGGTCTATACCTGGCTGAAGCAGCAGGGTGTGCCGCCAGCAGGAGCGCCCTTTATTCGCTATCATGTTATCAATATGGAGACCAAATTGGATATCGAGTTGGGCGTACCTGTCGCTGGCCCCATTCCAGACGATGAGCGTGTACGCGCTGGTGTGCTCCCGGCAGGCCGCTATGCCTCGCTCATCTTCACGGGCATAGAGAATGGTATAAAGGGAAATGGGATGCTCCTCGATTGGGGCGCGGAACATGGCCTCAAGTGGGACACCTTTGAAGCTGAAGGCGGAGATGGCTTCGTCTCGCGCTACGAGAGTGAGATTACCGATCCCGCTGATGAACCAGACCCCTCCAAATGGGATACTGAGGTCGCCATCCGCATCGCAGACGAGCCCACCCACTAAGCCTGCTATATAGAAGGCATAATCTCACCACCATACATAGACGCAGCGCTTTAGCGAGCGCTGCGTCTGCATATAAAGCGTCGTAGTTGTTAATAGAGAGAGCACACGAGAGAGTCAACGTAGAAGCTATTCACGAAAATAGGACCAAATTGGGCGGAATTAAGTGGAAAAATTGTCACAAATTGGCTCGCTAAATTTACATACTGTATGAAGATCGCAAATGGTGATCTTAAGGAAATGATTTCACAGAATCAGAAAGGGAAAACGTATGTTTAATCCATTTAATTGGGTTCCATTGAACTGGGTTCCACTGAATTGGGTCCCTTAAGGATCAAACAGAGATAGCATGCTACACGCCGCTTGTATAGCGGGGTAGCTAGATACGCCTCATCTAAGCGGAAGTGCTCCAGCGATATTGCTGGAGCACTTCCGCTATTTTGTGTACCCTGAGGTTCAAACTATAGCATCAACCCTGGGATACTTGTTCGATGGCAGCGGTGCGTGTCTGGATGTCGCTGATACGCTGCATGTCGAACTTCATTTTACGGTCAAAGGTGTAGATGCCGTTCTGCTCCTGGTAGACGTCGGTAAGCTGAGTGTAGCAGTAACCGAACATGGAGGGATCATCTAGAAGAGCGTCACAGAGGCCCTTGAAGCGAGCATAGAACTCGTCGAGGGATTTTGGCGCGACACCATAACCCCAGCTATCCTTGCTCGGATCGCTCTCGGCGTTCCACCAGATACCACCAAACTCACTAACGAAGTAGGGCTGGTTGCGGTATGGAAGCGAGATTTCTCGTCCGTTGTGGCGGTTGATAAAGGGCTTGTTCTCCCTGGTTCCGGCATGGTTGGCGGCGAACTTGACCGGGTCTTGCTCATAGTCATGGCTATCGTACACATCGGTCTCGGGGACGCGGTGACTGTAGCCGGAGGCATCGAGGACCGGGCGTGTGCTATCCATCGCCTTCGTCGCCAGGAACATACCACGTGTAACGTCGTCGAGGACCGTGGTGCGGTCGGTCATGACCTGCCAGGTCTCGTTCAGGGGGCACCAGCCAATGATGGAAGGATGGGAGTAGTCGCGTTCGACAGCCTCTAGCCACTGTGTAATGTAGGTCGCGCCGGGCTGCTGATGATCGTCGTCGCGTCCGTAGCCGCCACTGCCCCAATCAGGGAACTCGCCCCAGACGAGGTATCCAAGGCGGTCGGCATGGTAGAGGAAGCGCTCTTCAAAGACCTTCTGGTGGAGGCGCGCGCCGTTGAAGCCAGCGTCCAGGCCGAGTTGAATATCATTTACCAGGGCCTCATCGCTGGGCGCGGTCATGATACCATCCGGGTAGTAGCCCTGGTCGAGCACCAGGCGCTGGAATACAATCTGATCATTGATCTTGATAGCCTTGCCTTCGATGGTCACGCTACGCAGACCGGCATAGCTGGTCGCGGCGTCCACGACGGCATCGCCGTCAAGAATCTCGATCTCTAGATTATAGAGATAGGGCGACTGGGTGGACCAGAGGTGGCGTCGCTCCTCGGGAATGGAGAGGGTGAGCTTGGGAGCGAAATCGCGGTCGGCGGGTACGCTCACCACGCAGATTTCACCTTCGTCATCTTTCAGGCGCGCGCGCAGGATAAGACCTGTGCCGAGAGCGCTCAGGGGCTGGGTGAGGTGGAAGCAACTCTGGGCGACGTCCGGTGTAATGCGGGGGCGCTTGAGCGCGACGGCGGAGACGGGCTCAAGCCAGACTGTTTGCCAGATGCCGGTTGTGCGTGTGTAGTTGCAGTCATGATTCTCATAGCGCTGAGACTGTTTGCCGCGCGCCTGGGGCGGTTGCGCGGTATCGCGTGCGCGCACGACGATAGTCACTTCGCTACCAGCCAGTCCCGAAGGAAGCTCACAGCTAAAGGGTGTAAAGCCTCCACGATGGCGTGCTACCTCGTTCCCATTGACCCAGACGGTGGTGTCATAATCGACTGCCTGGAAGTGTAGGAGTACCTGCTGCTCACCCCAGGAAGCGGGAATGGTGACTGTCCGGCGATACCAGACGGCGGGCATGAAATCCGTGTTGCCAATGCCAGAGAGTTCGGACTCGGGGCAGAAGGGAACAAGAATGCGATCTTGCAATTCGCGCTGCACCAGGCCGCGCTGGAGACCGCTATCACCGGCATCAATCTCGAACTGCCATTCACCATTGAGGTTTAGCCATTCGGAGCGGACAAATTGGGGGCGAGGATATTCGGGACGAGGTATACTCATCAGATCTCTCCTTTGTGAAATCAAATATGAAATCTAACTGCATCGTTTATCATGTATGGTAGGATACAGCTAAATGAGAGAAGAGTCCATGAGTGAATCCCAAATAAACCTTCGTGAAACCCACATCGTTGGATCTCATACCCATGAGCAGATCGTGGGCAAACAGGCGTGCCAGGCTTTGAGCCTGCATCGCATTGGACTGGTAGGAATGTCGCAGGCGCGACCGCCTTTCCGTTTTGAGCGTCCGCGTCCGTTCAATAGTCAGTTGCTCCTTTGCCTGGAGGGTTGGGGCATGATTCTGGTGGATGGTGAGTGGCAGCGCTGCCCGCCCGGTACGGCCTATCTCACGCCACCTGGGGTCGCGCACGCCTACCGCGCTGTTGAGGAGAGGCCGTGGAGTGTGTGCTGGGTGGCGTATGATGATAGTCTTGAGCAGGCGAGTATTGGGGGAGAGAGCACGCGCCAGGTCCAGGTGGACCCGCAGCCACTCGCTGCCGTGATCGCGGGTCTCTATCGTGAGTATATCGGGCAGGCGGAACCGGCGGCCATGCAGCAATGGGCTGAACTGATCGCGCTCTATGCTCAGCGCATCATCGGTCCGGAGCGCCAGGAGCGACGTTTGCAGCAACTCTGGGAGCATGTAAATCAGGATATCAGTCACGATTGGAGCAATGAAGCGCTGGCGAACCAGCTTGGTATTAGTAGTGAGCAGCTTCGCCGCCTCTGTCTGCAACAGCTTGGTGAGAGTCCGATGAAATATCTGACCCTCTTACGCATGCGCCGGGCTATGGCTCTGCTTTCCAGCGACTCCTATAGCGTGGAGCAGGTCGCGATGCGCATTGGCTATCACAATGCCTTCGCATTTAGCACCGCCTTCAAACGCGCGGCGGGGGTCTCACCCTCGGCGTACCGCGACCAGATGCGAAAATCTAAGGGATAGCAAACTGGCGCTTATTTTCGCTGCGCTATATATAGGAGAGCAAGGTAGCCTTTGGTGATGCGCCCATGATAGCGCGAATTGATCAAATCAACAATCTCTTGAAAGAGACGGTCGTGTTGCTGCTGCTCTAATATCCTGTGGTTGGAATAGGTATCAAGCAAGCGAAGATAGCTGGCGGCATCGTAAGTAACGTCCCATAGATACCGATGTACTGACACATCACGGAAGAGGTTCGTCTGCTCTATTTCGGCCTTCACTGGCTCCCGGATCTCATGGGGCCAGAATAGCTGACCATATTTCTCCTGCTGCTCTGGGACCAGTCGTCGATAGATCTGCTCGACCTCCTCAAAAAAGCCCTGAGAAGCCTCGCTCTGGACGTGTACATGCCAGAACAGGGCGATGGTCCCAGAAGGCTTGAGCGCTCGCGCTGTTTTCTGAAAGGAGATTGCGGGATCAATCCAATGAAAAGCGGTCGCGGAATAGGCGAGATCAAAGACTTCCTCTTCCAATTGCCAGTCTTCAAAGGCCTCTGTGAGGATGTTGACATGGGGGTATGGCGCGAGATTACGGCGAGCAACGGCAGCCATGTTGTCCCCAAGTTCGATGCCGAGGATGTGATAACCCCTCCGTGCCAGAGGAAGGGTCGCCTGTCCTGTACCACAGCCAATCTCGAGGAGGCGGCCATTGGGAGGAAGAGAGGTGAGCGCTACGATATCGTCAAAAAGGGCTTCAGGATAGCCCGGTCGCGCCTGATCGTATAGCAAGGCATCCTGGTTGAATGTGGCCCGCAGGCGTGCTCTTTCTTGGGTCATCTTGTCTGTTACCTCCCAGCAGATAAAGCAGAAAACATACAACATTAGCAAGTATACCTGAAGAGGAGTGTTAAATGTGATTGTCAGGGACGCCGCTGCTGAAGGGACGCGGCTACATATGTGGCACCACACCCACGCAATATGCCTCATAGGCTTACTCTCCGAAGAATGAGCATCCATGAGTTTCTTCAAGAGGAGTATCGCACATTCCCGTTTAAATGTGCAGATTTGATCTCACTTAACTATCTTGCTTAAGATACATCTGCTGTTTACAGAAGAGAGGCCTGATGTAGAGCGTTTCGCTCAGATTTATCCGTACCAGTGCTTCTGTTGGAGCGTGTATTTGCGAACTTGGTGGATCATTCAGCACTTTCTGTTACAACGCCCATATGTAGCCGCGTCGCTTCAGCAGTGGCACTAGATTTCCAGTAGTGCATTGATCTCGGCGATAGCCTGGGCATTGGTCTGGAAGTGGACGCCGTGGATGCCAAAGGCTTTAGCAGCCTTGATAGCTTCCCCCCAGTCATCGAGGAAGATTACCTCTTCGGGCGCCAGTCCCAGGCGCTCACAGGTAAGGGCAAAGATGCGCTCGTCGGGCTTTTCCAGGCCAACTTCATGAGAGTAGATGATGAACTCACTCATCTCGCTAAAATGATAGAGCTCCTCCTCACGTTCGCGCGCGCCCACGAAGCTATTGCTTAGTATGGCGGTTCGATAGCTGGGGCGCAGAGAGCGGAAGTAGTCCGCGAGTTCGACGTTAAGCTCGCCCAGGTATTCCTTCCAGAGATCACCCATAAAGGCTTCGACCTGCGGGCGATCCATTCCCAGGCGCTCCCCAATGGCTTGCTCCACATCCGCCAGGGTACAGTGTCCGAGCGAGCCAGCCTGCCAGATATCGCCGAGCCGCCGGTTTAGTTCGCCTGGTTCATGCTCTAGTTTGGCCTCCCAGCGCGCGCCGTACCCTGTTGGTGGGGTTAATTCCAGTATGCCACCAATATCGAAGACCACCGCTTTAATCGCCATACCTGTGTACTCCTTTTTCGTATCAAGGAACAATCTATATCATGTGTGGATATATCCGTGGTTGATATATTAGCAGGAGCCGATGTGGATGTCAAGAGGAACGCGAGGAGATGGTAAGGTGACGCAAGATGATAAGAGGGGGTACCGACACGTTGAGAGAGGGGACATGTCCCCTCTCTCAACATGATCAGTGTGTTCCGCGATGCGGAGCCGGGTTACCGCCGAGGTACGACCACCTCGCCAGCTCGCTGGAATTGGATCACATTGTTTCTCACTATCGGTTTACCGCCGACGATGACAGCGATGATCCCATTGGGGTGCTGCTTCGGCTCCAGGTAGGTCGCCACACTCCTCAACGTCCTGATGTTGAAGAGCACGAAGTCCGCGACCTTGCCGACCTCGATGGTGCCCCGATCCTTCATACCGAAGCGCCAGGCGGGGAGAGAGGTCATCTTGCGGACGATCTCCTCCAGGGGCATGCCCATCGCCAGCCCCCGCCGGATGGCCTCCGTGGTGGTCTGGTACAGCCTCGGGTGCGGCTTTCCAGGTGACTTCAGGTCCAGGGCCTCGTCCGTGGGGAGGCCGTCCGAGCCGATCATGGCATATGGCTTGGAGATGACCATATCCACCTCTCGCGGATTCAGGCAGTGCGAGACGAGTGTGAACTCGCCTTTCGTCGCCAGAATCAGGTCGCAGAGTGTCTCGGGGATCTCCTTCCCCCACACGCTCGCGGCCTCGGCGATGCTCTTCCCTTCCAGGAACTTGATCTCCGGATTCGGGATGTGAACGATCTGGAGGTTTTCGGGCTTGTCCGAGAAGAGGATGTTCTCCCATCCCGGAATTCCTTGCCTCAGATCACGACAGATGGCCTGGTACTGCTCGGGGGTTCCGAGCCTCTCCAGAGCGGCATTGAGCCCGCCCTCGATTGCCCAGGGCGGGAGCATGGAGTAGGGAATGGCTCCCGCTGCGTCGAACGGGTAGACATCCACGGTCACGTCCATGCCATTCGCGCGGGAGCTCTCGATGAGCTCAAGCGCTTCTCCCATCCTTCCCCAGTTGTTCGGGCCGGTGAGCTTGAGGTGGCTGATGTGCAATGCCACCCTGGCCGCGCGGGCGATCTCCAGTACTTCCTTGATGGAGTCGAGGAAGCCGTCGGCCTCGTTGCGCATGTGCGGTACGAGGACACCGCCGTAGCTGCCAACGACGCGCGCCAGGCGGATTAGTTCCTCCTTGGCGGTCCATGCGCCAGGGGCGTAGATCAGACCAAGCGAGAGCCCTGCTGCCCCAGCTTCCATGGCCTCATGGACAAGCGTCTCCATGGACCGAAGCTCGTCTTCGCGTGCCGGACGTTTGGCGAACCCCATCACGGCGCATCGCACCGCGCTGAGACCTACCAGGACGGAGATGTTCTGCCCCAGACCCAATCGACGCAGCGCCTGCATCCAGGCGCTCATGGAGGGGTAGTTCCAGGGCTCTCCCTTGCCCAGAACGGGGTCCGCCAGTTCTTGGAGCTGCGCAGTTTCAGGTCCGCAGGGAGCGGGGCTGAAGCCGCAATTCCCTATGACGGAACTTGTGATACCCTGTTGCAACTTGGGCTTCACAAGACCCTGCTTGAGTAGGGCGTTGTCGTCGTGCGTGTGCGTGTCGGTGAGCCCAGGCATGAGGACCCGCCCCTTGGCATTCAGGATGTACCGCGCATCCTCAAAGAGATTGGGCCCCACTTCTACGATGTATCTACCTCTCACCCCGACGTCGCTGACAAACGGCGGTTTTCCAGTACCGTCGATGATCGTTACGCCGCGGATTAGGAGACTGTAACGCATTACTGCTCCCTTTTCGGAGAACGGATCTTTTGGCTGGGGGTTGCGGTTGAGCAGCGCACGCTATGTGTGGTGATCACCTCTTTCATGTTCTCTATCGCATGCGATGAGTGGGCATAGCTAGAAGAATCAATAGTCGGGTATTTTTTCCAATCCTTGCGTCGGAGCATTGGCTACAACGAGCGTTCTCAAGGTGATATGGGCTCGCTGGATCTCTGCGTGAATCCCAGAGCATTACAGAACATACCGCACGGCCCCATTGCGCGCTCGATCACCCAGTACCCTGAGTGATGTCATGGCTGCGTAGAACATGGAGGTGGGTTTGTTCTTATGCTCTCCATAGAGGAGCCCAGGAAGCTACCAAACCTACTCTATGGAAGCAGTAAATTCTCATTAGAATAACATACTCTTTTGCCGCTCTACAAGCCTTTTTCTTGGCATCGGGATTACTCATAGTGAGCTTAGTGAGTAGCCAAGCTGCCATTGACACTATTGATAGCACATGTTACGCTTAGTGTATCCTTCTCCGACGCGAGGAGAGACATTCTGATGGGAAAGGTTCGGATAGATATGGTCTTCATGGGAGCCAGGAGCGCAAACAAACAGAATAACCAGCGCACCGCCCAGGGCCATATTCTGCCTATTTTTAGGAATGTTTCCGCGTGGATGCGTTAGAACAGGTAGAATGTGTAAAGGCCGTGGGCGGTGCGCTCACGGCCTTTTGTTATCCCTTTTATGACGTATGAGAAAACCTGAGCGAGAAGGAAATAATCTATGTACAATGATCACCAAGCTCTCTACGATTACCTTGTCCACGAATACAACCACCATTTTGACTACTGGGATTGGTCCTACCTGGATGGCAGGCGCGTAGATGTCTCACCAGAGCCTCGACCGTGGGATTATAGTGCGAGCATCCAGGCATATGCGCGAGATGTACGATCCATCCTCGACATGCGCACGGGCGGCGGCGACCTCTTCGCAACCTTGCTCAAGCAGTCCTCAATACCAGAAGCCTACGCCACAGAAGCCTATCTTCCTAACCTCACGCGAGCGCGCCAGCTACTAGAGCCATTCGGCGCGACTGTCTTTCAGGTGGAAGGCGAGAGCCTCCCATTGCAAGATAATACCCTGGAATTGGTCATCAACCGGCATGGAAGCTATGATCCACGTGAGGTCTCGCGTGTCCTGAAGCCTGGGCACTGCTTCGTCACTCAGCAAGTTGGTGACCAGACCAACTTGCGCATTCATGAACTGCTAGGCACGCGTAAACAGCCTACCGGGCATGGGGAGGCATCCACGAAAACTTCCTGGAATCTGCGCCATGCTGTCGCTGAATTGCGTGCGGCAGGCTGGCACATAGTAGAGCAGTACGAGCACTTTGCCATCACCCGCTTCAACGATCTTGGAGCCCTCGTCTACTACCTCAAGGCTATTCCCTGGGAGGTCCTCGACTTCAGCGTCGAGCGCTACTTTGAGCATCTCGTCGCGGCCCAGGATCTCTTCCACAGTGAGGGTCACCTGGATGTTACCTTCCATACGTTCTTTGTAGTAGCTCGTAAGGATGACTCTCTATAAAGAGCCTCAATATGCAGGCGCAGAGCTTGAGCCTGTGCCAGGTCATGTGCGTCCGCGCCGTGAGCTATCCTCTAGCGCCTGCATATGCTTTGCTTCCAATCTATGAGTTGCGGAGCGCGCGCTCAATCTGGGATTGTTCGGCGGGGAGGGCGGGACGAAAGGCGTCCTTCTCGTTGATATAGGCAATGCGTGACCCCTGGAAGGTTACTAGCATATCGGGGCGATGATCGCCGTTGACATCGAGAAAGCGTAGCGTCACGGGTGCCAGATCATCATTTGGCCCGTATAACTGCGGTCCGGTGTAGATGTGGGTGTGGGCGGCATCCCCGCCCGATATCTCTATGATCTGGATGCGGCGATTGAGGTTGATGGCGATAAAGTGGCTGGGTTGCCCATTTTGCTCGTTGTGCCCAACCATAGCGTCAATCTGAAAGGTACGGGGGCGACCATAGCGTAGATCGTCGAGGGCCGTCTGCCCCCAACCTAGCGCGAGGCTAAGCCCCATAGTGAGTAGGAGCGTTGCCACCATGCCGCAGCCGATATAGAATAACGGGTGGGTGCGTTGACGCGCTTTTCTTACGGACGGCTTCGATTTCGTGGTGGGGATGATATCTTCGGTCGTTGCATACTCGATTTCGGGTAGAGAATCGGTTGTTCCATGTCCACGAGAGGCGCGCTGTACGGCTGGCCGTACCACCTTACGTTCTGACTTGCTGTGAGACGAATTTGTCACCTGGCCCGTAGATGGGCGAAGGCGTACGAGGCTACGCTGGGTGAGATGGGTTTGTTCCTGCTCCTCGGCGCTGGCTGCACGCATCGGTCTGCTCCTTTCCATGCAGGCACGCCGGGCGTATGCCTCAGCGTGGCTTCTACTCAACGATCCACGGTGGCGCGGGAACTATCTCTCACGCCCATGCGTTCTAATAGTAGGGAGTGAAAGCCGAGTATTTCGGCGTCCTCGTAGGAGATTGTAGCAGGAAAAATGGCGCATGTCTATAGATTTTAGAACAAATTTTCTAATTATTTAGAACAAACCCCCTAATTCGTATTTGTGCTATTTCATTTCTTAAGCGGAGCACGCCCCTGCCTGGCGCTTATGTCCCCTCTATGCCGAAACCTCGCATGCTTCAATTACCGCTTTTTGAGGTCCCAGAAAGAATAGGTACATGAAATGTGTTGTGATGTTAGAGCGTGGCAAGGGAGGATGTGGGATGGTAAGGACTCTAACGACGACATTGGCAGCAGCCCTGGGGGAAAATACGCGCGTCCCTGTTGTCTCCGCGACGGTCGAGGATCACATCATACGCTACGATACTGTGCCTGCCGCGAATACGGCGTTGACGCAGAACTTCTTTAGCGCGTGCGTTGCCAATGATGGCTCGATCATTCGCGTACTCGCGCCCTATGCCGCGACGTTTACTTCCTTCCAGTATCAGCGTATCACCAATCCTACCATTGCCAGCCAGTGGACCACATGGACTACCTTCGCGGGCTCCAGTGGCCTTATCAATGCTCATGCCGCTGTGTATGTCTCTAACAATGGGGGAACCTTGCGAGCCTTCGTGCAACGTGGGAGCGGCGGTACCATGCTCTGGTGCTGGACCTCGACGGATAACGGCGTAACATGGAGCGCGAGCCCTACGACGGTAGGGACGCCTCCCAGTAGCGCGACGATTAAGGGGCTGAGTAGCGCGGGCAATAATGATATCTTTCTGCAATACGATGTGGTGGGCGGAGCAGCGATGGGAGCATACTTCTTCGCGGGGTCCTGGGGCGCGCTGGTGACATGGCCCCTTACGCCTACCAGTGGTGGCGCGGGTCTCGCGGTCTATTGGGATAGCGCCAGCAGCCTCTACCGTATCATATACTCGACCGGATATGAGATCTGGACCATCAATTATACCCCTTCTGGCTCTGTCTGGTCGGGAAATGGTCGCCTGGTACCCGCGACTCCGGGCGGACTGGCCCATCTCTCGCCCTTTGTTACGCGCGAGTCTAATGGCGTCTATACCCTGACCTATATTGATAACGACGCGGCAGGTATCACCGGGCTCAACTATGCCTACCCGCGTGTGCGCCAGAGCGCCGATTTCATTCATTGGAATAATGGCACCGTCTTGCAGGAGGCCAATTTTAACGCGGGCTTTGGGCTGGCACTGGTCAATCGGCCTGGGGACGCCCTCTATCTGATTGGGTGTAATCTGGCGTATAAGCGTAGCACCTATAGCCAGAGCGACGCCACGCGCTACCTGGACATTTCGGGCGCGATCCTCAACTATCAACGCGAGGAGCGCGTGGGTCAAGCGGCGCGTATCGAAATAGAGCTTGATAACGCGAGTGGCGTGCTCAATACGAAAGTGGGTTCGCCAACAAGCTTCCAACCACTCAACATTGGAAGTAGCCTGCTCATCAGCGAGGGATATAAAACGGGAGCGGGGCACACAACCCCCGAGACAGTACAAACGACGACCCTGCGTATCCGGCAAGTGGTCTTCGAGCGCGCTCCGGGCCGCAATCGCGTCCACGTGATTGCCTACGACACCACGCGCCTGCTCGATATGCTCAACTCATACCAGACGGTCTACCAGGGCGCGAGCATTAGCTTCCTGCTCAAGGAGATCTGTGCACGTGCGGGGCTGCTCTCGGTCAACATACCCGGCACAAGCAGTTTTACGCAGACCATCCCATTCTTTATTCTTCAAGCCAGTCGCCCCCTGCGGACCGCCTTGGAAGAGGTCATGCAGACCTATAACCTCACCTACTTCCTCGACCAGAGCGAGACAGTACAGTTTCGCGAACTCAGCTCCGGCGATCCCTCTGTGTGGAGCTACCAACCTGAGATTGAGACATTAAGTCTGGGGAGCGACGACGAGCGGGGCGAGCGCGACGAGCCAGCCAATCGAATCGTGGTCATTGGGAGCGCGCCAAGCAATACTGTTGTTGGGCAGGTCACAACGGGCGAAGCCTACGACAATACGCGCATGAAGCTTACCGGAGTTGAGCGTATTGGGCGCGTGGTGGACCTCAAGCTCACCAGCGCCGCCCAGTGCGCCGTCCGTGCTCAGTCACTCCTCTACCGCGAGCAGCGCGGCACCGTGCGCCACAGTGTGACCGTTCCCCTTAATCCAGCCCTGCAACTCTATGACTCGATCACGCTTACCGACTATAACGCCCCGCTCGGCACGGACCGCGCCGGAACCTTCCGCGTCAAGACCCTGAATGCCCACTATAGCGCCCAGGATGCCACCTTCCGCCATACAATCGAGTTGGAAGGACTCTAGACGCGCCAAGCCAAAAGAAGGAGAAACCCATGCTCTTGAGCGATATCGAGAACGCGGTAAGGCTCGACCTCTTTGATCCAGCGGGTGCGAGTCAGCGCTGGAGCAACGCCGACCTTGATCGCTCCATCGACCGCGCGGTCGAGCGCTACTCTCAGTATTACCCTAACATCGCCTACGCGGACATGCAGGCTCAGCCTTACCAGCGCACCTATCCTTATCCCGCTTCATGGAATGCGAACTGTCCTGTGCTCTGGCTTGAGCGCGTCCTCTATCCTCTTCAGGCATATGGCACTACACTCAACGCGCCCACGTCAGGCGCAAGCCTGGCCCTGGCGGCAGGCGCGGGACTGGGACTCGGGCTGTATAAGTATACCCTGACATTTCTCACTCAGGGAGGTGAGACGACACCGAGCCCACTCACACAGATCACCACCACAAGCGGCAACCAGGTTGTAAACCTGACGAATATCCCAACCGCGAGCGCTAATAGCAACAACTCTGTCATCGGGCGCAACCTCTACCGCACATCCGCTAATGGCAACATACCCACGCTGCTCGCGACGCTCGCGGACAATACCACGACCAGCTATACGGATAGCACCAGCGATGCCAGCATCGCCAGTACGCCGGGTGTGCCGGTCCTTAACACCTCTGGCGTTATGCTCTGGCCCGCGCGTTCCCGCGCGTTCGCCGAGTATAGCGGACTCTATGATGGCGCGAACGCCCTGGCATCGAGCGGCAACATGGGCGGTATGGGTGGCGCCGGAAGGGCCGCGAGCGCGCTTGGGGCGAATGCACCCGCCTTCACGCTCGCCCTGAGCGATGCCGAGCTACCCCGCGATAACACAATCCTCATGCGGATCTTCTACGCCACGCGCCACCAGCTTGACGCGCAGGGCTGCACCGTTCCGGAAATCCATTGCGACATCATTACCCTGGGAGCCTGCGCCTACGCGCTCGAAGCCTATCAGACGCCCACCAACGACAACTTCGCCTTCCAGAACGGTGGCGTCAATGATCGCTTCGACGATACCGCGATTCCCAGCGCGTGGCTGCGCGCTTCCCAGAATCGCATGAAGCAATTTCAGCAGCGCCTGGAAGAGATCAAGCGCCAGCGTGCTGTCTCTTCGATTTCACATACCAATTGGGGGAGGATTCATCCGCGCTGGTGGCGCGTCTAGCCTTGCTTCAGAATAAAGTGGAGCAAGATCTATATTATTGGAAGGGGAGCGCGCATGGCACAGATCGGCCTCGACTGCGAGATCATTCTTGACGGGATTGGCTATTTCGTCAAGCCGGGAACATACCAGATGCGCCAGCCACGCAACCGACAGGTGACATTGCGCGCCGACGGTGGAAACTCCTACGTCGATCTGGGGCCAGGCAAGCGCATCTGGGAGATGACGCTGCTATGCATAAACGAACTCAAGCGCTACGATGGAGCCAACGTCACCCTGAGCGGACAGCAGTACCGCGATGCTCTGCGCGCCAGCTTTATCAGCAGCATCGGCACCACTATCAACTTCGTTGACCCTCTCAACGGGAGTTCTGTCTCTGTCCACTTCGACACATATCAGGAGCGCATCCTCAACCTGCATAGCCAGATTATTAGCTTATCGACCGGCGGAAGCCCCAGAGCATCTTACGAGGTCAGCATCACACTCATCGAAGCCTGATGCTCCATGATCCTCTCCCTATTGAGGAATGTGGAATTGAGGTATAATGGTAGGCATGAAGAAAGCTGAACAAATTTCCACCATCGCATTCGCCGACGAGCAAAGCTGGGAAACATGGCTGGCTGAGCATCATGCTGATACACCAGGCCTCTGGCTCAAGCTCGCCAAGAAGCAGAGCGGCATCCCTTCCATCACCTATGCGGAGGCGCTTCAGGTTGCCCTCTGTTATGGTTGGATTGACGGACAGAAGGCCACTGTCGACGAGCAATACTGGCTCCAGAAGTTCACACCACGCCGTCCCCGTAGCATCTGGTCAAAAGTCAACCGCGAGCACATCGAGAAGCTTATCGCCAGTGGTCGCATGCAAGCGGCTGGTCTCCGTCAGGTAGAGTTGGCTCAGGCCGATGGACGCTGGGATGCAGCCTACACCTCCCAAAGTAAGAGTAGTATTCCCCCTGATCTGCAAGTTGAACTTGAGCGCAACCCTCAAGCACAAGCCTTCTTCGACAGCCTGAATAGCCGCAACCGCTTTGCCATCATTCACCGTGTGGAGACGACGAAGAAGCCTGAGACGCGCGCCGCACATATCCAGAAGTTCATCGTCATGCTCAATCAGGGTCAGAAGATTTACCCCTAACAAGTTGAAGGCTGCGTTTTTAACGAAGCGCAGCCCTCAAATATTCGTCGCTAAAGTTGGACCGAATTATCCAGCCTTAGACCGCCATCGCACTCAAGTACGGACCCGGTTACAAAGCCATTCTGGATCAGGTAGACAATGGAGAGCGCTACATCCTCAGGCTCACCAACGCGACCTACTGAGGTCGCCGCCGCCGATTCCTTAAAGAAAGCCACACGCTGCTTCTCTGGCATGATATTCCACCAGGGTGTCGCGATAATACCAGGCGAGACCGCGTTGACGCGCAAGGGCCTCAACTCGGAGGCCAGGGGAGGTACCATCGCTTCGAGCGCGCCATTGATCGCCGCCAGACCTGCCGTTCCCGGCATAGAATTGCGAGCCGATATGGCTGTCACGAAGGTAATTGAGCCATCGCGCCTGATCGTCTCCAGACTGGCCTGAGCTGCCCTTATTTGGGGCCAGAACTTGCCCTCGAAGCCCTTACCTAGCGCATCCATCTCTAGTGTACGGAGTGGTCCGGCTCCTGCTCCGCCGCTAAGTGTGAGCACAAGGTGATCGAATTTGCCCACGCGTTGAAAGAAGGTCCGTAACTGCTCTGAGTCTGCCGCGTCAACAGCCTCACCACTCGCTCCCTCACCTACCTCCGCAACCGCCTGTTTCACCTTCTCCGCCTGACGACCACCGATGATAACATTCGCGCCCTGCGTTACCAGAGACTTCGCCGTAGCCAGTCCTACTCCTGACGCGCCCCCCAGAATTATCACACGCTGCCCAGATAGGTTCATTGCTCTACTCCTTTTAGCTTCATTCTTCTCTCTATTGCATTCTGCGACACATATCATATATACTTTGTGCGAGACGAGACGGACCGTCTCGTATATGAATCAAATTGTACACGGCACGTGGCGTATTGTCAAGTCGTTTGTAGAGTGAGGATAAGAGCAAACAGATGAGAGGGGAGGCTTAGTCATTGTCAGGAGAAGAACAGCAGCCTAATAAAGAAAGATCAGGGCCGCTATCGGCACGCCGCCGTAGTCAGCAAGCTCATGACGCCATCTTGCGGGCTGCGCTCACGATCCTTGAGCAGAGAGGGTACGCGGCTTTGAGCATTGAATCTATCGCCGCGCTGGCTGGCGTAGGCAAGCAGACTATTTATCGCTGGTGGCCTTCAAAGGCTGCTGTCGTGCTTGAGGCATTCGCGAAGCAGGCTGCTTTAGATAACCCACTACCAGATAACCACACGCTGCATGAGAATGTACTGGCATTTCTAGAGACGACCTTCCGCCTGCTAAATGAAGGAGCGGCGAAGACTGTACGAGGTTTGATGGCAGAAGCTCAGCTTGATCCGGCCTTTGGCGAAGAGTTTCGACGAACCTTTATACACGCCCGCCGCCAATCGCTTTTGGCATTGCTTGAGCGTGGTGCCGAGCGTGGGGAGCTGGCACCCAACACCGATCTGGAATTGCTGCTCGATATGTTCTACGGCCCTATGTGGTATCGCCTGCTCAACCAGCATGCCCCGCTCAATAACGCCTTCGCACGCCAACTCACTGATTTCGTGCTGCGGCAAGCCAGGGATGAATAGATTACCACTCACTCGTCGATGCTCAGACGAGTGAGTGGCTGAGATTGATAGACACTCGTCAACGCCGCCTGATCGGCGGCTAGCGCTTCGCGCTCAGACGAGTGCACGGCTGAGATTGATAGACACTCGTCAACGCCGCCTGATTGGCGGCTAGCGCTTCGCGCTCAGACGAGTGCTCGGCTACGCTCATATTTGTTGACGAACATGCGGCTACCGCAGAAGATATTGCGGCGTGTAAAGGCGGGGGGCGTCTGCTGGCGCAGGCGCTCACGCACGCTTTCTTTGTGCGAGCCTAGCGAGTAGTACCAGGGCTCGTCCAAGGTATAGAGGGGATTCATTGCCCAGGCAGGGCAAGGGAGATCGTACTTCTGGCAGAGATATTCGACGGAAGCCGCGCAGAACACGGTCCAGCGCCAGAGATCAGGCGTCATCTCCACAGGCTCTTCAAGGGGTTCGCGTACCAGTTCCTCACGCCGTTCGGGGTAATTGCCAAAGAAGTCATTCATAAAATTCCCCAGTGGTATCCAGGGATCTTCTCCGGCGCGTATCTCCTTGTATGATACGTTCATTGTTTGTAGTTGGGTCGCTAGTTTCATCGTTCCCCCCAATGCATTGTAAAGAACCATCTCTACTCATTGTAGCACGTAACATGCTGAATTGATAGTAGTCATAATGGAACCTTCCAGCGGTGCCGCAGCTGAAGCGACGCGGCTCTCATATGTAGACGCTCAGCTTTAGCGAGCGCTTTACCCCCTTTCCAGAAGAATAATTTGGGAATTTCTTGCCCCCGAATCGAATGTACCTCACAATCTGACTTTCATCAAAATCTGCCAAAATTTGTAATAGACGAATTACCCATTGCTTGCTTATGCGCGTATTCCTTTCTGCCGCCCTTACGTTTCTTCTTTACAGGCTCTCAGAGCCAGCCGGAGCCGTACGTAAGGCGGATTGTCAGGCCCGACATATCCGTAAAGCTTCATTGTATTTGGCTAAAAAGTGTGCTATAAGGAGGGTGTTATTGACATGTCGCTCTTGATGCCACCAGGGTCGAGACGTTTGGTAATGCCAAATACTCTCGTAGCCGAAGGCTCGGGTATTTACCATTTGGCTCTCATGGCAAGCAAGCCTGAGTGACATAGCTGGTGATCCTCCTGGGATCGCTAGCATGTGTCTAGCAGAATTGGCGGTGATAATCACTCTATTTCTATAAAGTCCACTCAACGCACGGAAGGAAACAACATGTAAATGTCCTGAAGAGGTAGAGCCCTAGCAAGCGCTTCCTGCTTAACAGGAATAGTTTGCCGTAGTACCAAGAGGCATTGCGAGTGTCTAGCTCGCATAGCCTATCCCTTTCACCTCTTAGGAGAAACATGTCGTACGGGCGCGAAGCCGCGCAGTACTACGACCGCTTCTATCAGAAGTGGTTTGAAGTTCCCCAGTTCGTGTGTGACCTCATGAACACCGCTGCCTTCCGCCGACTGTGGTGGGTCAGGCAGATGGGATTCGTGGGATACCTTCTCGATAGCCGAGTCTCGCACAGCCGCGCGGAGCACAGCCGTGGAACGTGGTACATGCTCACGCGCGTCATCGAGCAGCTCCAGCTCACGGGTGGTCTCAGCGACATCTCGGAAGTCAGTCTGCGGAGCATCCAGGCTGCGGCCCTGTTCCACGACCTGGGCCATTGGCCCTTCTCGCACAGCCTGGAGGCCGTGCGGGGGCTGATCGACCACGAAGACAACGGCACAATCATCCTGTTGGAAGACCCCCAGATTGGGGCGATCCTCCGCAGGTGGGGCCTCTCACCCAGGCGCATCGCCGAGCTGATCGTGCCTCCGGAGGGAGGCTACCAGCAGCAGGAGGACATGCTCCTCCACTCGCTCCTCAGCGCCGACACGCTGGGGTTCGACGCGGACCGAATGGAGTACCTGGGCCGCGATGCCTGGCTGTGCGGGCGCACCCCCGAGGAGTGGGCCCCCATCGAGAAGCTGCTCAGCTCCATGCGCATCCACGAGGGTGTGTACGAAATGGAGCGTGGCATCGTTATTACGCCCAAGGGGATCAAGCCGCTGAGCGACGCCTTGCTCCTGCGCGGCAAGCTGCGGGGAGTATCCCACTCCTGGCAGATCAGGTCCGCTGAAGCGATGACGGTGCGTGCCACCGAACTCGTACGCGGCGACCGAGCCGACGATAGCCCGCTGTCCAACTCGGCGCTGCGGCGGCTTGGCGACAACGAGCTGCTTGACCAGCTCGCATCGTCGGGTGTATCGGAGGCCCGCGACTTGGCGAACGGGATCAGGGAAGGCAGGCTCTACCGCCCCCTCATTGAGTGGGGGCCCGAGGACGCTGGCTACCACAAGATGGTCAACCTGAGCGCGGAGGGAGTGCGCGATGTCGCGCGCATCCTCCCTGAAGTATGGGGCGTCGCGGCGCACAAGGTGCTTGTCGACGTGCCGGTCAGGCTCTCGAAGGGCAAAATCGACCTGCTCGTACGGTATGACGATGGGTCTCTCACTCCCTGGAGTGAGGTGACAGAGTGGACCGAGGAACACAAGGACCCGCGCAAGGTCCGTGTGCTGGTCGATGGGGACCTGGAGGAGGCGCTCTCACCGGAGCGCGCATCATCTAGCCTCATGAGCGTCCTTCAGGGACGCTAAGGCACATACAGAGGGCGGCGGCTCGCAGCATTGCTGCGTGTCCACCGCCCTCTGCGTATTCTGAGGCAAAATTCGCTCCTACAGCGGACGGCAGAACAAGTGAGCGGAGAGCCCTGCGCAGGCTAAAGCTCTGCGCCTACATATGCAAGAGCTTAATCAATTCCCCCCGCAATAGGATACTTTCAATTGCTTACTCGGCAGCAGTTAGCTCATGATGCATATGTAAGAGTGTCAGCACGGTCTCTTTTGTACGGCGACCCATGCCGCACTCGGTAGCGATGCCAAAATGGGAAACCATGCGTTGAGCGACGCCGATTTTCTGCTTGGCCTCTTCTAGCGCCTCTTCAACCTGATCCCCTGGCTCGAAATGTACAAGCCCCAGGTAGAGCCTCGTCTCAGGATGGAGCTTCAGGTTTCGCAGCGGTTGATAGTATTCCTCGTCGGTACGATTACGCGGTACAGGCATATGGATCCAGTTCAGATCCCGTTCTAAGCCAGCGGCAATGCCATTGGCAACCTCGACCAGTAATGTTGTATCCTTTGGCTCGACAAAGTGCTTATGCCCGGCATCGCCATAGCAGAGGTGATAACCTACCTCAACCTGGGCTGGTACCTGTTTCCCAAGCTCGATCAGGCGCGGGAGGATCTCAGTTTGCTCTTTCAAGAAATAGGTATAGCCAGGGCCTCCGGCCTTCTCAAGCAAGAGAAACTCCGTTGCGACATCCCACTGAATCGCCAGTTCATCATGTGGCACGGTCGCGAGAATGTCATTGAGCTCAGCCAGCAAGGCCACTGTATAAATGGGGTCAATCTTTCCCTGATCTTCGGGCTCAACAAAGGTCGCTACAGTCGCGAGCGGTGTCGGCAGGCTTACCTGAAAGCGATAGCTCGCCGGGATGGTGCCTTCCTTTTTCATCTGGGCGAAAAGCTTGTATGACTCTTTCGCCGCTTTCGCGTATCCCAGATCATCGATATGGGCCTCTTCAGGCGAGACATCGGGGCGCAGCTTTACACGAGGTAGTTGTCCATACCTTTGAAGGTTGGCAGGAACTTCCTCAAAATATGGATTCTGCGCGAGGAAGGGATATTGCCAGACAATCCAGTTGTAGCGCTCTCCCGTCTCGCCGTCAGGAAGACGGGTCAAACGGTCTCCCATGATAGCACTGGTATCACGAAATACGTCCTCGGTTGTTCCCAGAGGGATGCTTCCAACGAGATGCGATCCGTGTGGTAGGCTTGTTGAAGTAGCTTTATCGCCGGTAAGTTGCTCATGGACCATATATATACCTCCGTTTGTTCTTTATTAGCGTGTGGTGGAATCACGTGGCGGAGTCGGCAAATACTTTTTATGGCAACCAGAATAAATCCTGGTATTACTCAGTAGTATATATTACGAAGCAGCCTGATTCTGACTATATTCGTCCCTCTCTACACCCAAATATAATCATGTTTGCTTCAATTCAAAGGGTTTCAACTAGAACAGAGTATCGAGAGTATCGTCAAGGACATATTCTTCTTGCCAGCGAGGATCGGGGACGAAGCGGTCCACGATGTCCTGGGCCTGCTCGCGCGTGGTAATATTTAGTTCCGCCAGCAGAGCCAGCACATCATCCATATCCTTCTGGCGAAAGACCATCAGCTTGAGTGCCAGGATATACTCGCGTGGGGGAAGGTACGCGTGGAGGGATTTAAACTTGCGCCATAGGCTAGGCTGGGGATCAGGAGCCATATCTTTGATAAAGTAAGCTACGTCGTCATTCATCCACTTGCGCTTTAAATGGTGCTTGCTCGCAACGGCCCGCACCGCCGCCTGGAAGGCTTTGGTCTGCGGCGTGGCGTTCGTGGAGTCGGGAATATCAAGCAGGACGACATCTACATCTTCGGTTGCCTTGCGATTCTTGAGGGTAAGCAGCATGAAGGCTCCGCCGACGAGGAGTATGCGCACTGGTTCCTTGAAGGCGCGCCGCTCCAATTCGTCCCCCAGATCCTCGAAATAGCGCTCGATCTCCTGACTTTCCATGTCGAATCATCCTTTTCTGGTGTTCGTCGATAGCGGTACGTTCAGGCAAAGACCCCGCTAATATGTAGCCGCGTTTACCTCTGTTGCAACATTACTTATCCCACAAGTTGCACATCGATGCCCAGGTCGCGTGCTTGCTGGATCATTGTGGGTGGAGCCAGGGGATCGGTAATAATGCGCGTGAGGCGTTCCAGGGGGCAGAAGGTTGCCAGCGTTACAAGGCCCCACTTGCTGGAATCAATCACGGCAATGACCTCTTTTGCCGCGCCAACAATGGCACGTTTGATCTCGACCTCTTCGCTGTTGACATCGGTCAGACCCGCGCTTAAGGTCAGGCCCCGCGCGCCTACGAAGGCTTTGCTAATGTTGACCTGTTCAAGTAGCGCCCGACCCCAGTTGCCGACAAGCGATGCGGACTCGCGCCGCAACATGCCGCCAAGCATAAGAACTGAGATACCTGGAAACTGCAAAAGCTCCATGCCGGTGCGGACGCCATTGGTGACGATGGTCAATTCTTGCTTTGCTCCTAGATAGGGGACCATCGCCAGCGTCGTGCTACTGGCATCGAGTACGACAGTATCGCCATCCTGCACATAGCTCGCCGCCGCCCTGGCGATGCGCTGCTTCTCACTCCGACGCAACTGCTCGCGTTCAGCGTAGCCTATCTCGTTGACAGCGCTGGTATTGGGGATCGCGCCGCCATGTGTGCGTAGGGCCAGCCCCTGGGTCTCCAACCATGTCAGATCCTTGCGGATAGTGACCTCTGAGACAGAAAAGAGGCGACTAAGTTCCGCGACAGTAGCTCGCTGCTCACGCTCTAGCACGCGCATGATCTGCTGCCGTCGTTCGGGACTGAAAAGCCCTGGCTCTTCAGCAATTGTTTCGTTCTCTTCCGTTTTATTTCGTCTGTTTTCCATATGTAAGCTCTTCGTGGCCCTCATCTTTCGTTCTCTTATATCATAGCTCATCGCGGGCTGTCAATCGCTGTCGTCAGAAAAGTGATAGTAATGTTATACTTGAGCTATTAATTAGCGAAAGGAGCATACTACTGTATGCATATGCAAATCAAACCTTTTAGTCAGGCTGATCTTGAAGAGGCTTCTGTCTTGCTTGCGCGCCGTCACCAGGAGGATTGCGCGCGTGAGCCTATGCTTCCCGAGCGCTATTCCAACCCCTCAGAGGCTCGCGTAGCCCTGGAAAAGGCGTGGGAGGCATCAACGATTGATGGTGTGAGCGCGGGAGGGGTTATGGCCCGCCATGATGGCAAGCTGATTGGCTACCTGATCGGCACTCCCAAGATTGATGAGGTCTGGGGACGTAGCGTGTGGGTAGAGTATGCCGGGCATGCCATTGATCGCGCCTATGGTGCCGAACTCTATCGCGACCTTTACGCGGCCCTTTCCCCTACCTGGGTCGCACTCGGATGCCTCTATCATGTCGCTAATCTCCCGGCTTCAGATCAAGAAGCAATAGAAGCGTGGTTTAATTTGAGCTTCGGGAAGGAGCAGGTCTATGCCCTACGCGAGACCGCTCCCGCTTCGGCTTTCGACTTTCCCGTTGATCCTACGCTTGAGGTTCGCCGGGCTACCCCTGCCGACATCGATCTCGCGTCCGAGCTTGATGATGTTCTTCCAGAGCATCAGGCCCAATCGCCGGTTTATTCTGTCCTCATTCCCTACGATAGGGAAGAGTCCCGGCAAGATACATTAGAGGAACTTGCGAATCCCGAATGGAAGACATGGCTTGCGGTGCGGGACGGACATTGTGCTGGCATCCAAATCTATTTGCCCGCTCGACCACCACGCGGTATCGGCGAGATGATCGTTCCCGAGCGCTGTAGTTTCCTTGGCTTCGCCGCGACGCGCCAGGATGAGCGCGGGCGCGGTGTGGGTCGCGCCCTTACCGCTCGCGGACTCGCCGAAGATCACGCCAGCGGTTATACTTACTGCCTTACCGATTGGCGCGCGACCAACCTGCTCTCCTCTCGCTTCTGGTCCCACCGGGGATGGCGACCCGTAGCCTATCGCCTGACACGCCGCCTCGATGAACGCATCCTCAAAGACCGCTAATGACCATTGCCGCTGCTAAAGCGACGCGGCTACATATGGGAAGAATTCAGCGTGAGCATTGGAGAAATGCTCACGCTCCCGCTTTGCTGTCGCAGCAACATTTTCACGATCATCTCTGTCATTTTTTGTTATCGCAAGTTAACTCCGGTTTGGCGGCACCTTCTGGTTGCAGGGGGAGGTAGACCTCAAAGAGGGAGCCTGAGCCGATGGTGCTATGGACACGGATCTCGCCGTGGTGCGTCTGGACGATCCATTGAGCTATCGCGAGTCCCAGCCCGGTTCCCCCTGGCTCCTCGGTCCCTTTCTGCGTGCGAGCTTTGTCCACGCGATAGAAGCGGTCGAATAGGAAGGGGAGATGATCACTAGCGATGCCGGGTCCGTCGTCCCGCACGCGCGCGACTGCCCTCTCTCCCTCGCGAGCCAGTTCTACATGAACATGTTTGCCAATGCCACTTGTGTACTTAATGGCATTCTCAATCAGGTTGGTAAGCATACTTCCCAGGTGGTGAGGGTCGCCCTGGACGATTAATTCTGGCAATTCTCCTGTCGAGATGGTGATATCCTTACGCTGAGCGAGGGGGAGCAGCCGCTCGACACTGGCGAGCGCGATATCGCTCAGGTCTACCTCCTCCTGTTGCAAGGCAATTTGTCCCGCGTCCGCACGCGCCAGGAGAAGCAGACTATTGACGATAGCAGCCATTTGTTCATTCTCTACCTGGATTTGCTCAAGGGCCTGCTGATACTCCTCGGGGGTGCTCGCCTGGGTGAGTGCCTGATTGATCTCCAGATTGATGATTGTCAGGGGGGTGCGTAGCTCATGGCTGGCATCGGCGGTGAAGCGGGCTTGCTGCTTAAAAGCTGCTTCCAGGCGTGCTAACATCTGGTCAAAGGTCGCGGCAAGTTCACCAAATTCGTCGCGGCGCTTGAGATTCAAGCGGCGGCGCAGGTCGGTCGCGTTAATCTCGTTCGCGGTGCGCGTAATCATCTTCACGGGTCGCAGCGACTTGCCAGCCAGCCAGTAGCCTCCGATGGCGGCAACAAGCAGCCCCATAAAGCCATGCCACATCCAAATAGTGACAATAGGAATCGAAAAACTATGGGGCAGGCCCACGAAGAGGACCCCGACTCGCTCCTGCCCATTAAGCACTGGCGTCATCAAGATACGATAACCGGGCTCAGAATGCCAGTTCCACGACCACCCTCGACGCTCACCAGATGACGAAGAACCCTGATCAGGGATACTGATATCGAAGAGGGTCTGATTGCCCTCAGCCCTCATCTGAAGTTGCTGAATAATATTCGCTGGTAATGTACCACGCATATCTAGCATTGTCGTATCGGGTTCGAGCAAGAGCACAAATTCATTGGAAGAGAGCTGGACCGTTTGTGTGTTGGGTTGTACGTTCCGCAGCAAAGCCGTGCGATAAACATCGCGCAATTGCTGGGCGTCCTGGTAGAGCTGGGTATCCAGGCGAGCATTGATGGCGTCTGAGCTTAGATAGGCCTGTGTTCCGTAGAGACTGCCGCCGAAAAGACACATCAGAAACGCGATGAACGCGAGATACCAGAGGGTCAGGCGCAATCTGACGCTAGAGAAGAAGAAGGCACAAGAGGTGAGAAAGGAGCGCGATTTCATGCCTCCTCCTGCTTTTGCTTTGGAGCATCAAGGCGATAGCCAACGCCACGGATGGTATTCAACTGCTGGACCGCGAATGGCGCGTCAATCTTACGTCTGAGACGGCGCACGTAGACATCGATGACGTTGGAGTTACACTCAAAGTCATAGTTCCAGATGTGTTGCTCAATCATATCGCGCGTTACGACCTGATTGGGATGGTACATGAAATATTCAAGCAGAGCAAACTCGCGTGGCGTGAGTTCAATGGGTGTTCCCTCGCGCTCGACGGTATGGGTTACAGGATCAACAACCAGACTTCCCGCGACCAGCCTCCCACTTTTAAAGGGCTGTTGACGGCGTAGCAGGGCCCGCAGGCGCGCGAGAAGTTCACGCATAGCGAAGGGCTTGATTAGATAATCGTCCGCGCCACAGTCCAGCCCTTGCACGCGATCATCCACTCCATCGCGTGCCGTGAGTAGAAGAATGGGAATATGGATGCGGCGGCGGCGTAGCTCGCGACAGACTTCAAGACCATCCTTCTTTGGTAACAGGATATCCAGAATGATAAGGTCATAGGGCGTCAACTCGGCGAGGTCTTGCCCCTCCTGCCCGTCATAGGCCGTGTCCACACTATACCCCTCATGCGCCAGGTTAGTTTTTAATGAATTGCTGAGGCGGTAGTTGTCCTCGACGACCAGTATTCGCATATGCTCGCGCTCCTATTATGTCTCTGTCTATACATGTGTCCATATCCCTACCTGGCTGAGACCTCTCAGCGCTAGAGCGCTTCATAGGGGTCAAGGGTGTCGGCGGGTTTGCCATCGGCAAACCCGCCGACACCCTTGACCCTTGCGAGCCACCGCAGGCGGCGAGGGGTCTTTATTGCACTCTACTCTGTAACCATATTATGGCATAAGAAGATGACAAAACGGTGACAGAATCAGGGCGAAATATTCATGGCCCTGTCATTCGCTCCGGGTACACTGTGCATACATTCGAACTCATGCATAGGGAAGAAAGGTATAGCACAAATGATTGCGGTAAAAACTTTACACTGGATAGGTGGTCTGGTAGGTCTTATAGCGCTGCTCCTGGGGCTGTCGTACTGGATCTTTCAGGCCAATGTCATATCATTCCATATGCTCGCGGGCCTGCTGGTGACGCTCTCAATGCTCATCCTGGGAATTATTCTTGCCTTTACCAAGGGCTGCCGGGTGCTGGGAATCGTAGGCATCGTGTACGCGCTGATCCTGCCCATTTTCGGGATGTCCCAAATGACTCTTCTGGTTGGTGATCTGCACTGGCTGATTCGGGTCGCGCATCTGCTGGTGGGCCTGGGCGCGCTCGCGATTATTGGTTTCATGGGAAGGAACTTCCTGAAAGTTAGAGGTCACAAACAACCTCAGGTTGCCGTCTCGGGCATATCAACCACTCAGGAGTAAAGGTGATGTGGCAAACCATCTGCTTCTGCCCACCTGGAATGCTGGAGGACGAGCGACATCACTTCCTTGACCTGTATGGTCGCTACATCCAGTCGGGAAAGCATGGGGCGCAGGAGATCAATCAGGTTGATCTGGGGCTCTCCTTTCTCTCCCTGCTCACACCGGACGAAGCCCTCACAGTCTTGCAGGAGCGGCGCGAGCTCATCACGCGTTCGCAAGAGTGGTTAGAGTGCCAGGATCAGAGTAATGATGTGATGCACATGCTCACGCTTGACCATATAGGCACCATGCTAGAGGCCGAGCGATCCTGGCTTGAGCGCTCAATCCGCCACCTCCGCATCTCCGCCCTAATCTAAAATGTTTCGCGAAAACAAATAAATGGTGTAGATGGACTTCAATGTTTTCACGGTAACAGCAACAATAGTGCTTAGAGGGCATATAGAGGCGCAGAGCTTGAGCCTGCGCCGCCTCTCTATCGTATAGTGACATGGATGCGATGCCAGGCGTTATTGGCGTAGCCTTTGAGATTCCACACCTGGCGTCTGTCGGCTGGTTGCTTGCGACCAGCGGTATCGTAGGCGCGAACGCAGAGCATATGCTCTCCCTTCGGGAGGTCGACTGTATGCTCCCAGAAGCACCAGGACCAGGGGTCGGCGCGCTCGGTAATGCGCGCATTTGTCCAGGTAACACCTCGATCAGTGGAGATCTCGACACGTTCAATGGGATGGCTTCCACCAGTCATGGCATAACCGCGTATGGAGAGCGGTCCCGCCGGGAGGGTCTCGCCGTTCTCAGGCACACATATGACCGAGTTCAGGGGAGGGCTTCGAGTGTTTGGCCCTGGCTCGCGTCAGCCTTTGCTGCCTCGGTGACATAGGAGGGGAAGAGCTTATAGGATTTGGCCTGGAAGTAGTTATGTGAGGGCTCGCTCTGGAGGGTGATCGCGCCTAGCCATTTGACGCTGCGCGCGCCAATATAGCCGGGAACGATGACGCGCAGGGGAGCGCCATGTTCAGGAGTGAGCGGCTGATCATTCATCTCATAGGCCAGTAGCACTTCAGGGGAAAGGGCCTTCTCAAGCGCGATAGAACTACCGAAGCCAACCTGTTCGTCATCCTTCAAAACCTCGTCCAGACCAGCGAAGGCTACGTAACGGGCCTCCGGCTCGATCTCTGCCGCCGCCAGGACGTCGCGCAGGGCGACGCCGCGCCAGATGGCGTTGCTAATGGGTTCGCCGCCCCAGAGAAGTTCGCCTGGGATGGGGCGTAGCTCTGCCAGTTCTTTGCGGCGGCTACCTGTGCATTGCAGTGTCGCCATGACCGTATAGCTGGGGAAGCGATTACGTAGCTCCGCGAGCGAGAGCTCTAAATAGTTGCGCACGTTGCCCGTGATATGCAGACGGTAGCTCTCGCTATCAATCGTGGGTGTATTGCCGTGGCTCCGGGCAAAGAAGCGTTCCTGTGGTGTAACAAATGAGCTACATAGCTGTGGCAGGGGCGTACCCGCGTTGTATGGCTGCTCCTGATAGACAATGCCGAGAGTGCGTGTAGATGGGTCGTTCATGCTAGCCTTCTCCTTTATCCATCCCGCTTCTGGGGCTCTCCTGTCAGTGTTCGTGACATATACATATAAAGTATACTGTTGGCTTGCTAGCTATGCCTGTTCATTATAGAGAGAGCTTGCAGGGAAGGCTTGAGTTCTTTCATATGTAGGTGCGGAGCTTCAGCCTCTTGGCATTATGGATCGAGAGCGGACGAGCTTAGCCGCGCTCTAAGAGGATGAGTAAGCGCAGAGCATTTGCCTGCGCTTACTTTATTTATTACCAGGACCAGACGCGAGCGTTGCTGAAGGCTGCTTCGGCGGGTGTGTGGTTGTCGTTGCCCGCGAAGACGCCAATCTGACCATGCCCATAGGCCGCGTCATTTGCCGTTACAAGCTTCTCTCCATTGACATATGCGCTTAATTGGTTGGCTTCAGCGACCACTGCTATCTGATTGTGCTTTCCATAGCCTGCCTTGAAGGATGTTGCTCGCCCCTGGTGTAGCAAGTAGGCATCGTCGTCGGCTTTGCTCACATAGCGCTTGAGCATATAGGAGCCGTCCGCGTAGATTCGCAAATAATAGTATTTTGAGGCCGCACTATCGATAGCGCGGAAGATAATGCCGCCATAGTCCCCCTGAAGTAGAACCATGTCTACCTCGTAAGCGAAGTTCGTGAAGTTGGTGCCCTGGGCGATACAGGCATGGAAGTAGCCCTCAAGCGGCTGATAGGAATAGTATGCGCCCTGCTTAAACTGGCATGCGGCCCGATTCTCGTTCCAGCCCTCCTGCCAGTTTAGCGCCGTGCTTTGTTGTTGGAGCGTGTCATTGACGGCTAACGAGCCTCGACCACCATAGGGATTAGTTGGAGCGAGTAGTCCTGGCAGCAGGTAGAAGGTGCCACCCCCGACTACTAGCGCGACCAGGAGCGCACTCACCACGGCAACTAGCCACCGCTTTTTGGTCCACCACGATGCTTGAATACGTTTTGGAAGGCTGGCGCTCTTCACCTTTTCAGAGGACGGGGTTAGCTTTTCGTAGGTGGTATGAGTTGTACTCAGAACGATGGGAACTGGCTCTGGCGGCTGTGGGTCTGCTATGAGTTGGGTCTCCTGTTCCTGCTCATCCTCTGATATCAGGTTCAATTCGATGGCGTTCTTGCCGAGCAGTTCGCATAGTTTCGTGCGAAAGTAGGGTGAAGGTAGGCTAAGGCCGCGCTCCCAGGCGCTTACGGTGTTTGGCGTCGTGCCAAGCTCTTGCGCCATCATTGCCTGGGACCAGCCTCGTATTGTACGTTCCTTTTTGAGAATCTGCGAAAATTCTAGCATTTTTAGGCCCACAATGACATATTTTATGTCCACAATGAGTG
>NZ_BNJF01000006.1 GCF_016587355.1 Ktedonospora formicarum
GGCACATCTGGCACGGTAGTTTTCGCGAGAGGCAGGGATGCAGGGAATGCAATCCTCTAACTGGGATTTGGGAGTTGTGCTCCAAAATCCCCCTTCCCTCCTCCTCACCGCCGTAGGCGGCAACCCATCACACAAGAAGTAAGCAACATTACGCACAGGAAGCGCACCATCCATATATCGATTGATCCATATATGGATGGCTCCCTCCTTTTTTTGAAAGGATTGAGGCACAACCATGCCAGCACAACAAACCATTACGCACCAACATGCTGATTGGCTCTCGCTGATTGAAATATCCGGCCCCTTCGTTAGCCTGCCGGTTCTCCAGGAAACCTTCCCCGATGGCCTCGATCTACGCGAGGATGACGTTGAAACTCGTCGTCGTCTACGATTGGCCTATGAAGAGTGGGCCGACAACCAGGGTGGTGCACATCCTGATCCAGCCATCCACCATCAATGGCTTCGCTTTGTGCTCGAAGAGATCCTGGAAATGGAACCACAAACAATCCTAGAGGGACCGCAGATTCCCGCATCAATCTGCTATGAGCATAAAGAAAATGGCATGCTCCTCCGTCCGACACTGATGATTCGCTCACCCTTTGAACCCAAACCGCGCCTGCTGATCCATCTGTACCCAACACAACAGAATCTCGAAAAATCTGTTGCAGAGAGCACCTGGAAGGCCACGCCTGCCGCACGCATGATGGATCTACTACGCTCAACCAGTACGCGTCTGGGACTGATCACTAATGGCGAACAGTGGATGCTCGTCGATGCACCCGCCAATGAACCAACGGGTTACTACTCCTGGTATACTTCACTCTGGCTAGAAGAGCCGATGACGCTACGTGCGTTCTATAGCCTGCTCGGGATGCAGCGGTTCTTCGGCGTTCCCGATGATCAGACCGTCGAGGCGCTCCTGACGCAAAGTGCAGACAAGCAACAGGAGGTAACGACCCAGCTCGGTGACCAGGTCCGCCGCGCAGTCGAGGTGCTGGTGCAGACGCTCGATCGCATTGACAAGGATAGCCAGCGCACCTTGCTCAAAGACATTACCGAGACTGAACTCTATGAGGCAGCGCTGACGATGATGATGCGGCTGGTCTTCCTGCTCTCAGCCGAGGAGCAAAAACTGCTCTTGCTGGACGATCCGGTCTATGACGGTAACTATGCCGTCTCGACGCTCCAGAAACAGCTCCAGGAGCAATCCGACCAGCATGGTGAGGAGGTGTTGGGATTGCGCTACGATGCCTGGAGTCGTTTGCTTGCCATCTTCCGTGCGGTCTTTGGTGGAGTTGACTATCCCGACTTGCAACTGCCCGCATATGGTGGACATCTCTTTGATCCTGATCGCTTCCCCTTTCTCGAAGGCCGTACGACGGGAACATCCTGGCGCGATGTCCAGGCACACCCATTGCGCATTGATAACCGTACCGTTCTCTATCTGCTCAATGCCCTGCAATACCTGCAGATCAAAGTCGGCAATATCGTTGAGGCGCGCCGTCTCTCCTTCCGCAGCCTGGACATCGAACAAATTGGACATGTCTATGAAGGTCTCCTAGACCATACGGTGAAACGTGCCGAACGGGCACTGCTAGGGCTCCAGGGAACCAGTGACACCGAGCCCGAAGCCACATTGGATGATCTAGAGCACGAGGCCAGTAAGGGAGAAAAAACCTTCCTCGACTACCTCCATATACTGACCGGACGCAGTGCCGTAACGCTCAAGAAAAGTCTCGCTGCGGTGCTGGAGAAGCAGACCGAACGCAGCCGTCTGATGGAAGCCTGCGACAACAAACAAGGCATTTTTCAACGTGTTCTCCCCTTCGTGGGCCTGCTGCGTCGAGACACCTTCAACAACTTCGTGATCGTCGCCCCTGGTTCGGTCTACATGACCAAGGGCACGGATCGCCGCTCCACCGGTACCCACTACACACCCCGCAGCCTGACCGAACCCATCGTTAAGCACACCCTCGATCCCCTCGTCTACATAGGACCGGCGGAGGGGTGGCCTGAAGAGCAATGGCAACTACGTTCGGCGGCTGAGATCCTTAATCTCACGGTCTGTGACATCGCCATGGGATCAGGCGCCTTCCTGGTCCAGGCCTGTCGCTACCTTTCGGAGAAACTCGTCGAAGCATGGGAAAACGTCGATCTTGCCTTGCACGGCAATAGCCTCACATCCAAACCCCAGAAAGCTCCCGAAGGAGGGCCATCACAGGGTAGCATCAGCGAAGAAATTCTCCCGATCGATCGAGGAGAACGCCTGATCATGGCTCGTCGCCTCGTCAGCGAGCGCTGCATCTACGGTGTCGACAAAAACCCAATGGCCGTAGAAATGGCCAAGCTCTCGATGTGGCTTATCACGCTTGCCAAAGGTCGCCCTTTCACCTTTCTAGACCATGCCCTGCGCTGCGGCGATGCCTTGCTAGGTGTCAGTGATCGTCAACTCGCCAACTGGTCTCTCGATGCTAAATCCGGTGAGATCGGCAAGACCGTTTGGGGCCTGCGAGATCAGATCAGGCGCAACCTGGATACCGCCATCGTGTTGCGCAAACAAATCATCAACTTACCAAATATTGACATTCATGATACTGAGAAAAAAGAGCACAATCTCAAGAAGGCCGGGGAGGTGACCTGCATTCTCACCCTCGGAGCAGACCTATTAATAGGCATTACATTGAGTGATCCCAAACGCCAGCAGGCACTTCAGGATACCCTGACGCTTGAATACTCAATCCTGGCCAAAGCCTATGAAGAGGCGATTTACGAGGGACAAACGGAAGCCGGTTGGGCAGCAAAAAAGGATGCATTTAACAAGCTGCGCAAAGAAGTAGATGAGTTGCTAACCTACAACCAGCAATATCGTCGTCCGTTCCACTGGCACCTGGAATTCCCTGAGATATTTGTGGGCAAGGGCAATGATGCGGGCTTCGCGTCGATTGTGGGAAATCCGCCCTTTCAAGGTGGCAAAAAGATTACTGGGGCATTGGGAACGGATTATCGAGATTACTTACTAAAATATTTAGCAAATAATGTAACAGGCCACGCCGATTTGTGTGCATATTTCTTCCTAAGAGGGACGATGTTAACACGGCAAAACGGAATGAGTGCTCTTCTTGCAACAAATACGATTGCGCAGGGCGATACACTAGAAGTCGGGCTCGATCAAATAACATCTTCAGGCTGGACCATTCCCCGTGCGATACCAAGCCGCACATGGCCAGGAGAGGCAGCACTGGAAGTTGCTCATGTCTGGTTAAGAAATGGCAAATGGCAAGGAACATGTTTATTGGATGATAAAGTAGTGCATAATATTGCTTCATCTCTCACAATACAAGGGAAAACTATAGGGAAATCATATCCTCTTCAAGCCAATACCAATAAATCATTCATTGGCTCTTATGTATTAGGAACAGGTTTCATTTTAAAACTAGAAGAAGTACAAGCACTAATACAAAAAGATGCTCACAATCAAGATGTTATCTTCCCTTACTTAAATGGAGAAGATTTAAATACTCGCCCAGATCAATCACCAAGCCGCTGGATCATCAATTTCCATGATTGGCCTCTTGAGAGAGCTGAAACCTATCCTGACTGTTTTAGAATTATAGAGGAGAAAGTCAAACCGGAAAGACAGCGAAAAAAAGAAACAGGGGAGTATGCTCTTCGCAAACCACTGCCTCAAAAGTGGTGGATGTACGCAGACAAACGCCCTGCACTCTACTCTACAATTTCTAACATGGAACGGGTGTTAATTGTAGCACAAACTAGTAAATATCATAGTTTTATCTTTGCACCTACAACTATGGTATTTGACCAGAAATTGGTAATTTTTGCATTGGATTCTTATAGAGATTTTGCACAGCTGCAATCTTCATTTCATACTGAGTGGGTATTGATGACTAGTTCGACGTTAGGGAACACTCCAGTATATGCACCAAGTGATTGCTTTGGAACCTTTCCCTTCCCCACCACAACTGAAGCACTCGTCGACATCGGCGAACGCTACTATATCTGTCGCCAATCCATCATGCTCGTACAGCAGGAAGGGCTCACCAAAACCTACAACCGCTTCCACAATCCCGACAAATCCTCATCCGACATCGTTCAACTGCGCAAACTGCACAAAGAGATGGATGAAGCGGTAGCTCACGCCTACGGCTGGGATGATCTCATACTCGAGCATGGCTTCCACGAAACCAAGCAGGGGCTACGCTACACCATCAGTGAAGCTGCACGTCGTGAAGTACTCGATAGGCTACTACTGCTCAACCATCAACGGCACGCCGAAGAGGAACAAGCTGGTCTGACAGCGGCGAAAGGGAGCAAAGGGAAAAGTACGAAGGGGAAACGCAGCACACCAGCGTCGAAGGGGGCACAGAACGGACAGAATGGCAACGCTACGAATAACGATAGCACACTACAAAGCATGCTATTCTAGGCTCCAACAACACGTTTTCGTTTTTCTGGACGGGCGAGCAGGGATGCATGTTGAATAGCATAATGCAGGTCAATGGCGAACTGCTCCGCCGCCCGGATGGAAAGTCTGGCACGATGGCAACACAATGGCAAATGCTGATGAAAGAGGCTTTTTTGCAGGATTTGGGAAAACTCCAACCTAAGGATACCCACCAGATCATTGCCAAGGTCAATACGCTGGTCCACAATCCCTTGCCTGATGGCGATGTCAAAAAACAGTTGATCTATCATCCAGGGAAACCCTATCGCATTCGTTCCGGCGATTATCGTATTCTCTATAACTTCGATGATGCAAATGTCTGCGTCTATCGGATTGAGCGACGCAATGAAAATACCTATAAGCAGAATCTCATGACAGCGCCAATCGAGGGACTTGATAACGAATTCGATGATGTCAGAGCGTTCAGTGAAGCTCCAACTGGCGATGCATGGTATCAGGAGGAGTGGTTCAAGCCACGGGATACCAGTCGGCTCCTGCCGGAACCGATCACATCAGAATTGTTGAATAAACTCCATGTACCGAAGGGCTATCATCAGCGGCTGCTGGCTGCCAAAACAGAGCAAGAACTGTACAACTGCGAAGGTCAGGTCGATGATGCTGTCATTCTGCAACTGATCCATGAACTTTTCGAGACGCCACTTGAGCAGGCCATGCAGCAGCCCAACCTCGTTCTCAAGGAGGTAGATGATCTGCTGCGCTATAAAGAAGGCGAGCTACTCACCTTCCTGCTACACCTCTCGCCCGAACAGGAGAAGTATGCCCACTGGCCGATGAACGCCAGCGGTCCCACGTTCGTCAAAGGTGGTCCTGGCACCGGCAAGAGTACCGTGGCGCTCTATCGTATTCGCTCTCTGTTAGAACAGCTCACCAAAACCAACAAAGCTCCACGCATCCTCTTCACCACGTATACGAAGGCGTTGATCAAATCGTCCGAGCAACTCTTGCAGCAACTGCTGGGCAATCAGGCGCAGTATGTACGCGTCGATACCGTCGATAAGCTGGCACGTGAGCTCCTCCACCACGCTGGACAGGTCAAAGATATCCTGAGCGAGCGAGAACAGTTTGCCCTGATTAAGCAGGCGGTGGACGAGACGCCAAAGACGGGCAGTCCGCTCCAGCAGCTTGCACAGAAACAGACGCTCGAACGCATGGGCTACGAGTATCTCTTGCAGGAGTTCAACACCGTCATCATCGCCCGTCAGTTGAACAGTGTTGATAACTATCAAAAAGCGTCACGCAATGGACGCAAGGTGCGTCTGAATGCCAATCAGCGTGCAATGCTCTGGAAGATCTACGAACGTTTCTGTGCTCTACAAGAAGCAAGCGGCAAGGAGACGTGGCAGCAGCGCCGCGCACATGCCGAGCGCATTGTGGAACAGAGCCCACTCGCCCAATCGTATGATGTGGTGGTGATCGACGAGGCGCAGGATCTTGATCCAAGTGCGATCCGTCTGCTCATCAAACTCTGCAAGGCACCCAATCGCATTTTTGTCACTGCCGATGCTAATCAATCTATTTATGGAAGTGGCTTCTCCTGGCAGGATGTCCATGCCTGCCTGAAGTTCCAGGGACGTACCAGTATTTTACGTGCCAATTATCGCTCGACGCAGGAGATTGGTGAGGCCGCACAATCCTATCTCACCTACGGTGCGCTAGAACCTGAACAGATTGAGCGGCAGTATATTCATAGCGGCCCCATGCCCGATGCACGCTCGGTCCACAATGCATATTATGAAGCGCAATTGCTGGCCAGCTTCTTTCGGAAGGCCGCCCGCAGTTTTCGACTGACGCTTGGCTCGTGTGCATTGCTCTGCCCCAGTGAGCACGCTGGTAAGACGCTGGCCCAGGCTCTTAGTGATCAGGGATTAGAGGCTACATTTATGACTGGCGATGATCTCAACCTGACTCGATCCGGAATCAAGGTGCTGGTCTTGCACTCATCGAAAGGGCTGGAGTTTCCGATTGTGGCGCTGGCTGGTTTCGTTGGTAGCAGCTATCCTTATTTCCCCTCCTCCGCCTCGGAAGAGGCGCAACGAGAGATCCTGGCCCGCGAACGGCGCACGATGTTTGTCGGAATGACCCGTGCCATGCGCGCCCTACTTGTCATCACGCCGACCGATCCAGGCACATCGCTTTTCGAGGGCTTCGACGCAACATACTGGAACTTTACCAGAAAGATATGAACATAGAAGAAATTGATGGTTGAGATAGAGAGACGATAGAAAGAGAACGAGTGTGCAAAGGATTCGTTTACCAGAGCAGTTACCAGATGATCCGCAAGAATTGGCTTTCCTCAATCAACAACTCAGGGATCGAGAGGTCACCCTCGATTGGTCGGATGTGAAGCTGCCGATCACAAGCGAGCAACTGGTAGCCTTATTCCAGGATATAGGTCTCGCCGATTATATAGACGCTCTCGACAACGGGACGATATCCGAGAGTGTCTTACCAGTGGTCTTGGCCCACTTTGAGAAGAAAGATGTGGTGGACGAGGGACAGGACAATCCAGAGACCGAGCAGCCCGTCGGCGGCGTCCCAGATGTCTGGCTTCCGGAGGAAGAATTGACGCCCATTGTGGACGAAGAGGACGATCCACCCTTAGCCACCGTGATCAGCAAAAAGCCGTCACCGAAAATCCAGAAAGAGGATACCGCTCCCCTGCTGGAGGCCCCAACGCCGAGTGCGATCCGCGACGAGCTTGAAGAGCTGGTGCTGCGGGATCTGCTGGGACCAGCGGGTGGTGAGCACGAAGAGCTCGACCATACAGAGAGCCGCGTACGCGATCGCTACCTCGTTGGGATGCTTGCCCCGATGAAAGTGCAGACTCAACCCGAAGAGCTCGACTCGTTGACAACGCTCGAAGAGGGCAATAGCGAGGAGAGCACCGTCGATGCCGATGTCGCGCAGATGTCCAGCCTCAGTCCCTCATCGATGGGTTTGAGCTTCTGTGTCGAGAAACAGGCCACCGCCCTGCTCGTCACGGCTAGTTGGGGACAATATCAGCGAACCACTAGTGAATTCCAGATGAAAGCCAACGGAGACCCTTACACCGTCTGGCGGCGCACACCGCGCGGTGGCACACCACAACAGATCTCCTTACAAGCTGGACCTATCATGCCGTGGTCGCCGGAAGAGGAAGAGCAGCCGGAGGTTCACATCAAGGGACTCATTCGTGATATTGGCGATGGCTGGATGATCACGCTTTTCCTCGTCAATGGACAGAAGGAGCCCGAACGCCTGCGAGACCAGGCATGGCTCTTTCAGCCAGAGCTTGTTGTCGAGGCACCGGACGGAAGCCCAGTCTTTCAGCGTCGGGCCAACGAGCAGCAGAAGCACTATACCAAAGAAGAGGAAGCGATGGCCATGCTCTATCGCCAGCATGTTAGCTTCGCCATCGGGCACGGCGTGAGCGTCCACGCCGAGACTTCCTCTGACGATCCTACCTGTGCCGTGCGTCTCTCAACGCGCATTGTTCCTGCATACGATGTCCCGCGCACTGACGCTCCCACCGCAGCGGAAGTGCCAGTTCTGGATGGCCTCTGCCTGGACATGCGCGAGCTGGCCGAAACCCCGGCACAGGAGCTATCTGATAAATTGCAGCCTTTGATTACCGCCTACGGGCAGTGGATTGAAGAGCAGGAACAACGTATCAACAACCCCGCGAGCGGTCTGGCCAATTACGATACCGCCGCCAGAGATGCCTTGAAAGGCTGCAACCGTACACTCTTTCGTATCCAGACAGGCATTCAACAACTAGGGAATAGTGACGAGGCCGCTCAGGCCTTTGCCTTTATGAACCGCGCCATGTGGCAGCAGCGTATCCATACGCTCTACGCCGAAGAGCGCCGCAAAGGGCACAACATCAGCCTGGAAGATGTCGATCAGAGCAAGAATCGTAGCTGGCGGCCCTTCCAACTCGCCTTCATCCTGCTCAACCTGCCATCCCTGACCGATCTGAACCATCCCAATCGGAGCGAAAGCGCTAATGCTATCGCCGACTTGCTCTGGTTCCCGACTGGTGGTGGTAAGACGGAAGCCTATCTTGGGCTGACCGCCTACACGCTCGCCATTCGTCGCTTGCAGGGAACTGTCGAGGGACGCTCTGGCATGGATGGTGTCGCCGTGATCATGCGCTACACGCTGCGTCTCTTGACGTTACAGCAGTTCCAGCGTGCCGCTTCATTAATCTGCGCCTGTGAGATCATCCGCCGTGAAGATCCCGCGACCTGGGGAAGCACACCATTTCGTCTCGGTCTGTGGGTTGGTATGCGCTCGACGCCCAATACCACCGAGCAGAGCAAACAGGCCAACGAGCTGGCACATGGTGTCTATAACAGTGGTGTCGGTGGTATCGGCAGCCCACGTCAGTTGACTAGTTGTCCTTGGTGCGGCACCTTGATCGAAGGTGGCAAGCATATCAAAGTTGAGCCATTCAATCGTGGTCGAGGACGTACACTGATCTATTGTGGCGATAACTTGGGGCAGTGTCCCTTTAGCGAGCGGAAATCGTCTGAGGAAGGGCTCCCCGTTGTTGTCGTCGATGAAGAGATCTACCGTCTGCTCCCAGCACTCCTGATCGCCACCGTCGACAAATTCGCGCAGCTTCCCTGGCGCGGCGCCACACAGATGCTCTTTGGACAGGTTAATCAAAAGTGCAGCCGTCACGGATTTCGCTCACCCGACCTCGAAGATAAAGATGCTCATCCCGCCCATGGCAAGTTGCCGCGTGCCATATCCACGCCGCATGCCCCGTTACGCCCACCCGACCTGATTATCCAGGACGAACTGCATCTCATCTCAGGTCCACTAGGCACCCTTGTCGGACTCTACGAAACCGCCGTCGATCATCTGGCAACCTGGGAAGTCAACGGCAAGAAAGTACGTCCCAAGGTGATTGCCGCCACCGCCACCATTCGACGTGCGGAATATCAATTGCAGGCGCTCTTCCTGCGCAAGGTCAATATTTTTCCACCGCAGGGACTCGACGTTGGCGACAACTTCTTCTCGCGCCAGCGTACACCGAGCGAGGAGACGCCAGGACGACGCTACCTTGGCATCTGTGCCAATGGTCGCCGCTTGAAAGCTGCCCTCATTCGCGTCTATGCTGCCTATCTCTCGGCTGCACAGGCGCTCTACAACAAATATGGTGCAGCTGTGGATCCCTGGATGACGCTCGTTGGCTACTTTAACTCGATGAGTGAACTTGGCGGCACACGCCGCCTGGTCGAAGATGATGTGCGCATGCGTATCTGGCGTATGAACCAACGTGGGCTGGCCCAACGCAAACGACCCATTGTCGAAGAGCTCACCTCACGAAAGAGCTCAAGCGTTATCCCAGAGATTCTCGGGAGACTGGAGGTTGGCTTTGGCTCCGAGGGCGAGAAACCTATAGACGTCCTGCTAGCAACCAACATGATCTCGGTTGGCGTCGATGTACGGCGCCTTGGTCTGATGGTTGTTACTGGACAACCAAAGACAACTGCCGAATATATCCAGGCCACCAGCCGTGTTGGACGTACGTTTCCCGGCCTCGTTTGCACCGTCTTCAACTGGGCACGCCCACGCGATCTTTCGCATTACGAACAGTTCGAGCACTATCATGCCACATTCTATCAGCAGGTCGAAGCGCTCTCGGTCACGCCATTCGCGCCGCGTGCACTGGATCGTGGACTCGCCGCGCTACTCACCAGCTTTGTACGTCTCTCGGGTCCTGCATACAACAAGAACGAGGAGGCTGGTGATATCACTGATGAGACGCTCTACTTTGAGCAGGCCCGGCAGGCCATCGCACGGCGCGCGGAGGAGATCACTAATAATGACGATGGTGAGGTTGATCGTGTGCAGAGTGACCTGGAACGCCTCAAGCACTACTGGGTACACAAAGCGCAGACTGTCCCAGTTCTTGGCTACGAAGCGCGACGTGACGGCAAAACGCAGGAACTGCTGAAGCAACCAGAGCGTGGCAACTGGGAACCCTTTACCTGCCTGAACTCACTCCGCGACGTTGAACCAACGGTCCGGCTTATTTTCGACGAGCGCCCAATAGGTGGCGATAACGAGAGCGGCGACGATAACGATATAGCAACTGGCGAACAGGCTGCCCAATAGCAAGCAGAGGGATCACATGAGTATGAAGATCAAGGAAAAATACCACGTTGGTGATATACGCCCCAGCCAGCTCCTGCAGACCTACGGTGTTGGAGCACTGATTGCATTACCCAACCTTTCAGCCCTGATCATGGGGCTGGATGATTGGGACGTCAACAATTCGCAAGAGATTACCGAAGAGCGTTTGTTGCATGCGATTCAAAGCGCGCTTGGTTCTCAGGTCAAGCGTCTTCTGGCACCACCGGCCAGTGAAGTTGAGCCAGGGAATCCCTTTAGTTATGAGGCCCGCATCGGCGTGCCGGTTGCCGCCTTTCCTCGCTGGCTTGTCTGCCCTCGTTGTCATCTGCTCGCGCCCGTTGAGTCAGGCTACTTCCAGCTCAAAGTCAATCGCTACCAGCCAGAACAGACACGCTATATCCATGTCAACTGTCAGCACCAACCAACTGTCCTTCCTTCACGCTTTATGATTGCCTGCGAAGCCGGTCATCTGGATGATTTCCCGTGGATGCACTTCTTGCATGGCGATAAACACTGCAACGCTATGGTACGCATGCTCGAACTGGGAGTATCGGGTGAGCCATCAGACATCTTGATTGTCTGCGACACCTGTGGGGCCAAACGTCCGATGTCTGATGCACTAAGTAATGACGAGAAGCAAAAGTATCATCCAACGTGCACTGGTCGACGCCCCCACCTGCGTGACAAAGAAAAAGCGTGCTCGAACAAAGCACGTTCGATCTTACTGGCCGCATCAAACACCTGGTTTCCGCTCATCTTCTCGACACTCTCCCTACCAAGCACGCCAGATCTGCTGGGCCAGCGTGTCGAGAACAAATGGCCCATCCTCCAGGAGGTCCAGAGTGCCGAGAATATCGCCATGCTGCGTCGGATGAGGCTGTTGGGCGATCTCAGCGAATATAGCGACGACGAGATCTGGGACCGGGTCGAGTTAAAGAAAACTACTGGCAATGCTGAGGAAACGGTCAGACCAGCCGATCTCAAAGTTCCAGAGTGGCAGACGCTCAGCCATCCAGAGCAGGCACCAAAATCCGCCGATTTCGAAGTCACTCCAGTGGTGCTGCCTGATGGTTATGAGCACTATTTAGAGCAGGTAGTGCTGGTTGAACGGCTACGCGAAGTGCGGGCACTCACCGGCTTCACGCGTATAGAATCGCTCAATGACTACGCCGAAGAGGACAATCTGCCCACAGATCATATCATGCCGCTGGTACGTAAGCGAACCACCTGGGTCCCGGCATCCGAAGTCCGTGGTGAGGGGTTATTCATCCAGTTTCGTGAAGACACCATTCAGGAGTGGTTGCAGAGTTACGACGTCAAACGCCACAACGCTAGCTTCTTCGATGCGCACCGCCGATGGCGTCGTGCCCGTCACATCGAAAGTCCAGAGGCCAACTATCCTGGCATACGCTATGTGCTGCTGCACACCTTCGCCCATGCCCTGATACGCCAGCTCACCCTTGAATCTGGGTATACCGCTGCAAGCATACGTGAACGCATCTATGCCCTGCCGCCCGAACACGAAAACGGGCCCATGGCGGGAATCCTGCTCTATACAGCCGCATCGGACAGCGAAGGGACGCTGGGTGGTCTGGTCAGCCTGGGGAAGCGCATTGGCTACCACATTGACGGTGCCCGTGAAGAGATGCAGCGCTGCGCCTCAGATCCATTATGCGCCGAGCATACGCACTTTGACGACAACAAACTGCATGGGGCGGCTTGCCATGCCTGCATGTTCTTACCCGAAACGTCCTGCGAACGTGGCAACAAATACCTGGATCGTTCGGTCTTTGTACCCACCGTTGACAGCAGCAACCTGGCCTTTTTTCCCGTCATCTAGTATGAGCAGGGATGCAGGGGATGCCAGCAATTTTTCCCTCTTCCCCCACCGCCGATGGCGGTCACAAGGAGCATATCCATGCCAACCACCTTGGTAGAAGTCATACATGCCTATCTAGCCGATACAAACTTTCGGCAAGCTCGTGTCCAGCGAGCTGCGAGGCGGGATGCCAGTATTCCAGCACTACGCGTCCTCGTTCAGGAATTTATAGGCGGAGACATCGATATACAGAGTTTCCGCAAGCAGCTGGATAAAACGCTACACGCCAGAGAAGACTGGGGTGCTACAGGAACTGGCTTTATGATGGAGCTCAATAAATTTGGAAAATATCATAATGATACCAGTTCCTATGCCGAGGAGCAGTTACGCAATATCCTGCGTGACCTGAGTGCAAGCAACCTGGGACAACGCATCGAACAATGCTACAAGTTCCTACTCCAGGAACGCGATCGTCTCCGTCGCGAAGGTAAATCCAGTAATATGATTGTCGCCGCCCGCAACAGCGCCTTTATGATCTCGCTGTTCGCCTTCTGGCTCGATGCAGAGCATAGCAGCATCATCTATTATGAAAGTTTGCGCAAGGGAGTCTTCTTGCTGATCAAAGCCTATATAGTATCGCAGCCGCCAAACCTCCAGCTAGGGCCAAATGCCATTGAAGTGCATTCGAATGCCGATCACCAGGCCTGTTTGCACCTATTGGATTCTCTCGCCGAGCAAGATGCACGCATCAAAAACGACGCCTACTGGGCCGAAAATTTTTGTCTCTGGATTACCCAGCATCTGCAATCTCTCGCTGAGCCAACCAACACGCTGATCAAAGAGATAGATATCAATACTAGGCTCTCACATAGACCATCCCAGCCCGAAACCACACATGAAACGTTAGACACCTATGTCATCGATATAGACGGTGAGCAATCGTCCGATAGCGTTCCGGAATCGGGCATCACCCAGCATAGTACCACTCAACTGATCGAGAACGGGCCGCTGCAAGCCACCCCGGAGCCACTTCTCACGCGCCTGATTCAAGAGGTACAAAGGCAGATTCTCCTCGATGAAGAGACGATTCGTAGCATTTATTACGCCTTGCTGGCAGGGCACGTCATCCTCTCGGGCCCGCCGGGAACCGGCAAAACCGAATTGGCCCGCATCATACCCGAATATCTGTGGAGGAGCGAGGAAAATCCAGAGAGCGATGATGAGAGTGAGCCGAACCTGACCACGAAATCCGCCTATACAACGCAACTGGTTACTGCTACCGACGAGTGGAGTGTGCGTACCCTAATCAGTGGAATCGCCCCCCAGAGTCAGAATGGCTCTATCACCTACAGCGTACAATACGGCCATCTTACTACCGCCATTCTCAAAAACTGGTCTTTCCAGGGCAACCAACCGCAGGATTGGAGTAATGTCACACTCCAGCGAAACACCGTGACGACTACCAGTGGTTTCCAGCGTGGCGTGGCGCAATACTTTCGAGGGCAATGGCTCGTCATCGACGAATTCAATCGCGCCCCCATCGATCTTGCGCTCGGCGATGCGCTCACCGCGCTGGGTGGCAACGACGTTTTGCGTGTTGCTATTGATGGAGGCACCGCAACATTGCCCATTCCGCAGGATTTCCGTATCATCGGGACCCTGAATAGCTTCGACCGCAGCTATCTCAACCAGATTAGCGAGGCATTAAAACGTCGATTCTCCTTCATCGAAATCAATCCACCGGGAAGAACACAACGTGCCGCCGAACAAAGCATCGCGCTCTATAAGGCCCTGAAGAAGATCAGCCATCTGAGCCCAACTATCGCCATCGGTGAGGACGACAGCATCTACTGGCAGGGTTACGTAACCATTGGATCCGACAGCAATGGGACCTACACCATCGACTGGGAGCAGGAGAAGCTCGCCTTTCAGAATATCTTCGAGCAGATGTGGAATCTTCTGGAGATTATTCGCATCTACCGTCAGTTGGGAACAGCCCAGACGATTACGCTGCTTCAGCATATGCTCATTCGGGGTGTACTCGAAAACTACACTACAGAAGCGCAATGGCACAAGGCTCTGGATCATGCCCTCTGTCATACCATCGCGGACCAGCTCCAGGTTCTACTGCCCGATGAAATCGACGTTCTGCATACCTACCTTAGCATCGATCATACGAGCTTTGGTGCACAGTACAACACTCTACTGATGAACCTGACCAGTACGCAACAACGTCTCACTGGGCAACTGCTTGCACTTGGCAGTGTTCGCGATAACCAGAACCAACCAATATTGAGCGACGAGGAGATAGAACGCATCGTTGCCCAGGATCAGCCGCAAGTTTCTCTAGCAGTGTTACACTGGCTCTTCCACCTCGAAAGTTCACCTCCAGAGCTTCCCCAGTTTACCCGTCGTCTGCGCTTATTTAAAGCGGAACGTGGTCTATAGAGGGATGAGGATCAAGAACTAGAAAGCATAAACGTGAGCGAGACATCAACCATCAGTGACAAGAGAACGGAACAGGCACAAGAATACAGCTGGTCGCAACAATTGCAAAGACGTGTGCTGCGTCTCCTCATACAGCACGACCGGCCGCTCCTGCGCAGCCAGTTTCATCTCTTCTTTGCCAGCAGCACATTACCATCCATCCCTCTCTTACAGAAATACGATCGCTACATCAAATTACAAACATTGAGTAATGAGCTCCTGGATGACATCATGCCTCGCATCAGGCGACAACTGAGTTTACAGACCAATCACCTCCATCTGAGAGAGGAAGCGCCAACGCGTGGCACCATCGACTGGAACCGTACACTGGAGCGAAGTTGGCAGCAGCTACCCGGACAACCTGCATTGCTCTTCGAGAGCCGTATCCGTCAGCGCAGTATGGAAACGCCAGAGAACTTGTTGACTGTCGCCATTCTGCTCGCCTTTCGTCAGGAAGTCCAGCAGGCCATCGGAGAATTTTTTGACGACGAAGCCTTGAACGTTCAGGAGCGCCAGACACTGGTCGGTGCCGACGAACGTGTCGAGCGCGAGCTTAGCGTTCCCTATGCCCGTCTACTCAAAGAACATGCCAGCAAGATCGATATCCAGGCTCACATCCAGACGATTGCACCCCGCCTGCATCGCGGACCCTATCGGGATCTCCTGGCATGGTGGCAACACTTTACCCACTTCAGGATCGGGCGTGCAATCGACAAACGGTCCACAACCCTGAGTACCACCCGCAACGATGAAAAGACGGACGCATGGTTATACGAACTCTGGATCATGTTGGAGATGATTCACCTTTTACAGCAGGAGACCGCAATTCAGCCGCAGGACATGACAATTGCTACCGATCTGTTGCAGTGCACGTTTAGTTGGCAGAAACGACGCTTCCGGTTGATCTACAACCGCCAGCTTGACACATCAAGCAACTATCGATCGACATGGGAGTATGGCCCCGCAACGCGTCCCGATTACACCATCGAGCGCGAAACGCCACTCACAGTCAAGCATCGGGAGGATTTGATCTGGCGTGAACCATCCGTTATTCTCGACGCCAAATACTATCTCAGCGGTAGCGACCCAACCAGTACTCATACACCGATCAAAAAGATGCTCGGCGATATGGAGTTGCTGGGATCATCATGCGGAATGCTCTTCTTTCCCCTCATCGCTGAGCCAACAGAGGATACTCAGATAACGCGCACCATTCAACGTCGAGAGGGGCACTATCAGCCATCCCCAATCGCCTCGCCAGAAATCCACCTGTATCAGATCAGTCCGGAGCTTCCACTCTCCATCTCGCAACAGCGGCTACGGGCCATCCTCGACAGAGCCACCAATAACCTGCCGGAACGACCCAAACCAGTCTGTCAGGGAACCTTTCTAGAGAGGAGAACCGTCAATGCAGCAGGTTATACACCACAGTCATGCAACATACTCTGCCCAAAACCGCATATCGGCCCGAGTGTATTTGACATTGTCAATCGGGATAGAGATTGCTTGAAGAATCCACGCATCTGTCATGTCATCGGACAACCAATCGAGCCGCCGAGGATGGAAGAAACATAGAATGAAACCATGGATGGCTCCTGAAAACGCAGACAAGGAGCAGGGCATCTACCTCTGCTCCTCGACTTTTTTGCACCATTGATTCACAATTCCTTTGGCGATGTCCTGGGCTTGTTCGATCTTTTTTTGCCGCCAACATTATGTGTTCAATTGTCAGGCTCGTTGCTCGCGGCCTCTTCATGGAGACTTTACTTATAGTTTTTAATTATCCTCTATGTTAAACTAACACAAAAAAACTTGCTATAAGTTAGTATATAATGATATATTTGAATTAGCTCTAGATGGTGTTTAGGTTATATTGCCGTTAATTATATGTATTTCGTGCTTCCTGGTTTTGAAATGCAAAGGAATAGGTATGGTTGATCTCGCTAAACTAGCTCTTTTAATCAAAGAGAAAAATATTGTCGATAATCAAATTGCTAGTATTATAGGACGCCCTGCACAAGTAGGTCATGCAGGTGAGTATATTGCATCAGCTATTTTTGGCATCCGACTTCATGCCTCTGCTACGCAAAAAGGCAGTGACGGACACTTTGTTTCTAGTTCCCTAGCAGGACATACTGTGAATATCAAGTGGTATCCCAAGCGGGAAAATTTACTGGATTTAAATCTTAATCATTTTCCTGATTATTATCTTGTGCTTACTGGACCCAAATCTCCCGCAATATCCTCACGTGGTGCAATTCGACCTTGGTTAATTGAATATGTCTACTTTTTTGAGACTCAAAGGCTGCATCAAGCTCTAAAATTGCGTAATGTGAAGATTGGCGTTGCTACTAGTGTCATAGAACAAACATGGTTTGAAAATGAGATCTTTCCTGTTCAACGTAACCAGACATTATTGCTAACTGAAGAACAGCGCCATCAGCTTGCTTTATTTAAATGATGTTGTTTATCGATATATCAGGTGTTTATCCTTCTGATTTAGCAAGCGAGATATACTAAACGCAATTTCCATCATTTGGGTTGAGCGTCTACATAGCGCGTAGTGAGAAACACAGATGCAGCAGCTATAATGACTGATACGTTTTGTTTCAGCGGATTGGCTTGATATTAACCGCCTTCGTACTTTCTCTCTGCTTGGACCGGTCATAAGATGACTCGATTTCAAACTGCACGCGCATGCCAACTTGGGGCGTTACTCTTCGTTGGAAGTTGCGAACTTGGAAGTGTGTATCTCCGTCTTCTGCCTGTATAAAGCCAAACCCTTTTTCTTGATTAAACATTTTGATTGTGCCGACCCGCTGAGGGCGCGATGCCGATATTGTACTCTGCCATAAGCGAAGGCATTTATGCTCAAGGGTGGCATAATCCTTGGGCTCTATTTCTAATTGAGTGAGATGGAAAGAATGTTGTTGAACAAAGTGGTCAATTTGCCCCTTGAGATTGTTTGCAGCGGCTTCCCATTGTTCTTGCAGGCAATAGAAGTAGGCGAGGTTTAGATGTTCATAGGCTTCTTGCAAGCGATCATGGTGTTCTAAGTATTGGGCCATGGAGATAAGCATCTTATAACGCATGATTTTGTCGCCGGGAAGAGCTGCAGCTTTACAGTACCATAACCATGCCTCCTCGAGGCGTTGAGTTAGCTCGTAAATTTGTGCTATATCGCGTTGAATGTACCACTCTTCTGCGAAGCGAGTATTAATGCGTAGGAGATCGGTAAGAGCCTCTTCGATCTTACCCTGCTTTTGTTTCCGTATTGCCTCCCACCAAGGGAAGAGTTTCTCCTTAGGATAGAGTTCGCACCCTTTTTGAGTGAATGTTTGACATTCTTCATACTGTTCTAGTTCGAGTAAGGACCTTGTCATGGCTTCTAACCAGCGTTGATGTTCTGAGCGAGATTTTCTACCATTAAAATCTTCCTCCTGGGTACTGAGCTTTTCTGGATCAAGCTGAGACGCAAAATTGTACATAATCTGCCATTTTTGCCGGTGCTTTGCTTGAGCGCAGAGTGCAAAAACGATTTTCTTGCGTAGCAGGTTGTCTACCTCTTTGTGGGATAGGATATAAGCAGCTCTCTTTTGTAGATGGGCGAAATCCACTTCATTCGGGGAGCTAGGTATAGTTTCGGTATTTTCTTCCTGGTTATTCTGGCTATGCTTCTTAAAGTAGGTATCATAAATAGCCCAGCCGAGAGAGGTATGAACATAAGCATTATCGAGCACCTTTTTGGACAACAGGCGGCCAAATTCAACGGCGACAGAAGATTTGTTTAATTTGCGAAGACTTCTAATATAGTGGTTAGCATAAAAAGCTGTATTGGGTGATTGATCATAGAGCTGTTTGTAAAGGGATGCTGCCTGGACAAAATCTCCCTGACTAAAGTACGCTTTGGCTTGCTGGTCTAGTTCGTTATTGTATTCAGGCATTGTGAGAGGAACTCCTTTGCTGATTGGAAGTCAACTGTGACTGGATGTGCAAGTAATTCCTGTAATATGTTTCTATTGAGACGGCCATATTGAACATCTTGAAGCAGAAATTGTATGTCTCGTTGGGCTTGTTCGATGATGATTGAGCAGTCGATGTTATCGTCCTGGAATGGTTCAAGCATTGTAAGGCAGTATTTAGCAGTCTCGAAATAAGAGGCAGAAGATGTATGTTCTCTGATCTGCTTGGACACTAGCTTTGACTCTTGAGAAGGTGAGAGCAAGGGGGTTAATAATGGAATTACAATTGTCTTAATCCAGCTATCAGCCGATTGGGCAGTCCAGCGGTTTTTGTTGGAGCTATAACTAAGATTCAAATTGACTCTTTTCCCATTATGCTGCAGTGGAAAGTTGATGCCGTAGTTTATAACAGTGTAAGTAGTACATATAATTTGATGCTCAGCAAGTAAGTCACGCACCTCTCGCGCTTTATCTTGTAAAATTTTTGTTATTTGTTCGTCCATGCTCTCTCCTCTTGTATTGTCTCTTATTAGTAAGACAGCAATTCACGGATGAATGGATGGGTTCTGTCGATATAATAGAGCCTGACTTCACGAGTGGTACGGGTAAGAGCAACAAACAATTTAATCCTTTCCCGCTGTGTATACTTTCTTTGGACTTCTAAAGAGGTGAATTGCGGCACAGTCTGATTCAGATTATCTGCATCAATTATATAGACGAGTTCTCGCTCCAATCCTTTCGCATCGATGTAGTCAGCCAGAATAATATAATCCCCTGCCTTGTATTGTTCGGTCGTCATACGCACAGGAATGGATGCGGCTTTTAAACGATGATAGAGCTGTAAGAGGAGGTGATTGTTGAGCCCAACGCATAAAATTTTAGCGGGGTTCATCGTATATAGTTTGTCTTGTATATTCTGGCATACATCTTGAAGCAACTCGTCTTCATTGGTGCACTGTATAAAGACGGGTTTGTAGGTTAGAGGGCTTTTATGTGCAATATTCAGTTGGTAGCCTTCTGATTGAAGTTCCTGGCTAATATCTCTATCGCTTGTAAGGAACTGCCAAGCCAGCTTGGCTACTGGTTTAGGATTGCGATACATACGGAAGGTGCCTTGGAGGGCAATACGATTGCGAATGATATTATATTGTCCCCAATCGAGTGTATGTGGTAAGAGTTTTTGTCCAATATCGCCTACAGCTAAGATATTATCTGGATTTTTGAGCACTCCCCGTGCTATATTCATAAGCTCGTTATGAAAATCTTGGATTTCATCGATAAAGAGAAAGTCATATTTTTTAAAGCGCTCTTGGTCCTGAGCAATGATGTCTTTACAAAGCCCCGGCAGCCATTCGTTATAGTAACTATCAGGGGTGGTCTCTCGCATTTCCCTATTTTCTTTAGTAAAATCTAGGCCAACTTGTTTACCTTCTTGCGCAATCGTTTCCATCAGGCTGTGAATGTCTTGAATTTTGATAGCCTTGACCAAGTCATCATAATCAAGGTCTTCCTGGCCAAGTTTGGTGTGAAAAATACGCTTAAGTTCTTCACCGAGCGGCTTGCTATATGTCGTAACAAGAATGTTACAACTACCACCTTGCTCAAGTTGTTTGCGTACAAGATGTATTGCGCGTGAGAGAAGGACGTTTGTTTTACCACTTCCAGCTACATCTGCAAGGTATCGTTTCTCATCAAACTGATTACTTAATGCCCACTCTTGTTGCTTCTGGTCGAGAAGTGCAAGTTTCTTTTCTGCTTCGATATGAGGAGAAAGACCCCCAACAAGAATCTCATGGGGAATAAGTCGTTTTACTACTTTCTGGATTTGTTCTGGCGAATAGGAAAGTGACATGTATGCATTTGGAAGGTGCGGCGCGAGAGCTGACTTTAAAAGGTCTAATGGGTAAAATTTATACTTATCTAAATCGTCTTTGAAGAGGGCATGCTTTTCACTATCTAGTACTTGAACGTTTTGCGGATTCGTAGGAGGGGGGATTGAAATGTTGTTGTTAAAATCTGCACGAGTTAATCTAGGAAAGACAACGAAATGGCTGACCCATGGAATTTGTCTTTCGCCTAACTTTTGAAAAAGATTGCGGATGGCATGGTTATACTCTTTGGCCTGATGCCAGGGATTGTCTATATATTCACTTGTCTGAGGTAGACGTCGCTTTGTATATCGCACCTGGTCGAAATTCACGAATTCGAATGTGCTGGTATGGACGTTCCAGTCTTTTACCTCTAAAATCATGATACCAGTTGCTGGACCGATGACTATGAAGTCTGGTCGATCCTCTTTAGAGCCTTGGGATTGTTTCTGCCTACTAGGCGTAAGTTTTCCTTCTCGGATAACGTAGTAATCACCGGGCAAATTTTGCAAGAAGACTAATAAGTCTCTCTCAGCAGCCCCACCTCCTTGGCTGAAATGAGGTCCGGATGCATTTATAATTTGAGCAGTCATAGTGGCATATCCTATCTAATGTGATCAATAGTCCAGTTTTGCCAGGAAAGCAGATGCATTTTGAGATTGACAAAGGCGCCACGCCCCTTTTTCACGATATTTTCGCTCTGTAGCTGTTGAGTAATGTAGCCTAAAGAACTAAAAATCTTTACTGATCTCGCCCCTTTTTGCCATTCGCTCTGCAGCGCTTCCAGGAGAACATGGTAGATAGTTGTGTTTTGGTCTTCTCCGATGCGCTCTTGATATTCTTCTTTTTGCCTTGTTTGCGGGTTTTCGGCGCGGATATAGCATACGCCGGCACGTAGGCTGAGGGTAAGGAGCACGTCGGGAGTAAAAAAGGATGTCTGTGGAACAAGAATGTGGGGCTTCAATAATGTATATTGAAGGAAGGTTTCCAATGTCTCCATGGCATGCTGATGAGATAAGTGTCCCATTAGCGAAGAAGAGTTGAGGCTAAAGAGACAGAGGTAACAGCCTTTTCCCTTACATGAGCAATTTTGCAAAGTTGCACGGGCAATATTGAGCATCTCTTGGAATGCCTGGAATATGTGGAGGAATGGTACCAGCTTGCTTTCGTCTTGCCCATAGAGAAAGGCATAACTCTCTTTGATGGGTGATGAGGCATACTTTGTTTGGTGGGATGGCGTATGTATGTTTATATGTTGTAGAATACGCACTTCGCTATCATCCAGGTTACAGTAATCAGGAATGCACCGTAAAAGCACCGCTAGTAGATTGGCCTTAAAGCTCGTAGGAAGAATATTATCTGCAAAGCGAATGAGTAACCCCTCGCGTGTGAGTTTTGTTCCGAGGCGATATGTTCCTTTATTATCCGAAAAAGGTGTGATCGAATCTTTCACTTCTCCTTCATTGATAAAGTAAACTAACCCTTTGCGAATGTAATACGAACGACAATAGCTGGGTCCTAAATGTGGGATTTCTTCGAGATCATCTGAGAGCTGCAATAGGTGTGAAACGCGATAGAGAGTATCGGAATCACGCCAGCGTTCAACGTGAATGTTTGTTGTTGGATCTGTTATGAGATACCTGAACATGCGAAATGATTGATTATAGGGATCTGTGACGATGCGGTAAGAAAGCCCGGGCTGCTGAGAGGCGATTTTTGCGACGCGTCCACTGCAAAAGAGCGTTCTTCCAGGAACAAGCTTACGTGGCGCCGTTTCTGGTTCCCGAGCTGTAAGGACCCAGTCTTCTTCCTCGTTGTCGGTGTATGTGTTCCTATCGTTGTTCTGATTTAAAGCCCGGTGGTCCAGAAGTGGTGTGCCGTCTTGGCGAAACCCATAATCGGGGAAGATACGTTGTCTATAGCAAAATTCCCAGTCGATTCTTCGGCCTACGAGTCTTTGAGCAAGCATGGAACTTGTTGCTTGTAGATGGTGTGTGAACTCTTTATATTCATCTTTATCTAATTCCAGGCGCAACTGCAAGGGATCCTTACGACAAAAATCTTGTACTCTTTGTGCCAACTCTATCGATTGTGTGAATATTTGGGGTGTGGTGGCTACAGCTGCGAGATATGCAAGAGTATGAGCTGTAAGCAAACTGTAGTTAGTGAGTGAGAGTTGTGGGGGGGTGACTTCGCCATCTATCATTTTGCGTGGGTCAGCATAGTAGTACTGATTATGCGCATCTTGTGAGGCAAGTGTGACAATGGTCGCGAGGCGGTTCTGGGTGCCTTTCCCATTACCACGACCAGCTCTACCCGCTCGTTGGGTGTAGTTGGCAGGACTGGGAGGAAAACCAATCATTAAGACACTGGAAAGCCTCCCAATATCTACGCCCATTTCGAGGGTTGGCGTACAGATGAGCGCTTTAATTTTATCATCGTTAAAATCTTTTTCTATAAGAGTTCTTTCCTGGTCAGAATGATCAGCTGTATGACACGCAATGATAGGGTAGGTTTGAGGTAGCTCAATAGCTAGATCCTCGAAGACCTCAAGGTTAACAGACTCAGGACTCAGTTGGTAAAATGGTATGCCAGCAGGTGTTTCTTTGCGTACAATGATCTCTCGTTGCATGAGGGATTCAAGCACACTTTCTACTTGCTGGCTGCCAAACCGTTCGACAATTTCTTGGAAGCGTTTTCCTTGTTCTCCCAGTGAATAAATTGCATGCCCTTGTTCGCGTACACTTTGTAGTCCCACCCCATATTCAGTAGTAAGACGCGCTTTATCTAGATGAAAATGCTGAATGTTAGTATCTGTTTCTGTTTCCGTCCAGAAGCTTGTGCGGTCTATTGCACCTACTTGAAGCAGCATATCTAGGAATGTCTGCTCGTTTTCATTAAGTATAGTGTCTGGTGTAGCCGAGAGGCGCCAATAGCGATAGACATCTTGTGTGTCTGTGTAAGAAAGCATGCGGCTGAACCAGAAGGGGAACTCTAGCTCAAGATTAGCGAAAAAGGACTTGTTGTCATCTATATCATCCTTATCGTCGTTCTGGAGAAGTACTTCACCACGTTCCGCAATATAATTAAAGGCGTGCTGAAGATTAAGAGTAGGGCCGTTTTGCTGCCAAATCAAAGCAGCTTTTTGCGAGAGTACACGGTCTGCTATTTCATCACTGAGTCTGACTTTGATATTTGAGGCATGTTCTTTGTTATCGATAAAACTGAGAAGCTTCTCAGCAATGTGTACCTGTGGATCCAGGACAAGGGCATCAGCTATTTTCAATACATTGTGCCAATAGGTGTAGCGATCGCTCAGTAATAGTGGTTGTTGGTCTGAAATCTCATGAGCATATTGAATATTGACCCCACATTCGCCAAGTTGTGCGGTGCTGATATGGTAATTTTTAATATCATCGAGTGGCTGTATGTCCGCTTGGAGCGTAACTTGTGCCTGCGTTGAAGATATTGAAGGGTCAATAAACTCGGCGAGAACAGGTAGCGCATTTTGCGTGTGAGTGTGTTGTCTTTGTGGGAAGAGTAAGTTTCCTGAAAGGTAGGCAATGCAGAGCCTGGGATTGGTACGAGAGACCTGGAAGAGTAATCCGTTGTTACAGAAGCGGCAGTACGAGCAACGCCCATCATGGTACTTCCCGCAGAGCAGACAGCGTGTAAGCTCTTCACCAATATTATTGAGAATAATATGTAAGCGATAATCTAGGAAGGGAGATTGAGCGTTCTCGCTACAGCGTTGATTGAGATAATTTATCAGGCTCCAGTACGCCTCGACGACCTTGCGCGGGTTGCGTGGTGCTTTGTGATGTGTATCTTGATACAATTCGGTAAATTGAGCGACAAAATCATCAATGGTGCAGGCACCCTGGCTCAGTTTTTCTTTTATTTTATGAATAAAGAGACTATGGCTTGCTGCCTCATATCCGGGAATATATGACCCAACCGATGTTGGTTGATATATGGGTCCAAACAACTGGTTGCTGATTTGTTGGGCCCAGGTTGCATCTAGGCGGTTAAAGAATGAATTGCCATCTATATCATCTGTAGCTGGAAGTGGTTCGAGCGTTGCATCCTTTAAAGGGAGAAAGACAGGTTCAATAACCTGAAATTGTTGGTCTTCAAGGTCTGGCTCTTTGCCAAAAACTTGTTTGATGAACGTTTTGATGTTCTTATCTGTCGAATCGGGATAATAACCTCCGCTACGTTTCAAGGTACCACTGGCTCCAATATAGAGAAGAGGTTGTTGGCAGAAAGTACGCAAGCGACGTAAGAGCAGACTTAAATTAGTACCCTTTGTACCGCGAAAATAATGAAGCTCATCTACTACGACATATCTAAGTGTTGCGGAAGATTTGGTAAACATTGACCGTGTATTACTTTTGGTTATTAACCTATCGAGCATAACAAAGTTGGTGATCAGGATATCAGGTGGATTATCTATCATTTCCTTACGCGATATCACATGTTCTGGTCGATCCTTCCCAGTTCTGAGTTTGTCATCTGGTGTGGCTGGCGTAGAGCCAACAAAACAGCCCACTCTAATTCCTGTACCCTTTACAGCGTCAAGGATGCGGCGAATTTGATCATTTGCTAATGCGTTAAGTGGATAGAGTATGAGGGCCTTAATACCCTTTGACATAGTAGTTCTTTGCCTCAGACAATGGTCCAGGATAGGAATAAGAAAGGACTCTGTTTTGCCACTACCAGTTCCAGTTGCAATAATAGTGGTTTGCCCGGCGCGTATGCTCTGGATGGCTAGGGCTTGATGTTTATAGAGCCTCAAGCTAGTAGCGAAGCATTGATCTAGCCTTGGGTGCAATCCTTGAGCTTGCCGAAAGTCTGGGAAGGCAGACTGGATAGGCTCATAGTGACGATTGAGCGAAAAATAAATATCATCTTTTGCATAAATATCAGTAACAATTGAGTGGCAGATATCATCTTCTATACCTTCGATACGCAACCGCTCTAACACATCTTTGTGATACTGCTCTCGAATATTTAAGGCAGCAGTTACGGGAGCCGTAAGGCGATTATTAGGCATATATAGGTAAGACTTTCTAATCAAAGAGGACAAAGAAGCATAAAAATGTATAGGGGGATTATAATATATGAATCTCAAAAAGTCTATATAGTTCAGTTAAAGTGGCATTTGTTATTGTGGAAGTAGTTTATCTCTTGATATGGAAGTGCTTTTTAAACCCTTCCATCAGTGATGAGGCATTTTCTTAGATATAATAAGAATGCAAGCATAGTGCATGCCAAACAGAGGAATAAGGTTCGGTGCTCGAGTAAGGCGCGTTACTTAAGTATTTTATTGCTAGGAGAATGAAGTATACTCGCACGTCAGATGCTCTCGATAAAGCCCTTCAGTTACAATGGGGAAACTCCTGACCTTTGGCGGAGTGAATCGTAATGCTGTTGATACAGGAATATATCAGGTCGAGCTCTAGACCCGTTATAAAGAGGGCTTTCAGGAAGGTATAGGCGCTGGTACGGCTTGCTTTGATGGTTGAGTATAAGATCGCTCAGAGTCTATGCGCAAATTGTAGTTGCTGACAATAATCCCAGTTGCTGAATATGATGTGTGATGAGTTGAGGACCATAATTGACATAGAATGCTCTTCATTTTATGTATCCGACGCATCCGTAATGAGGTTATTCTGTGCCACTTTACCAATTTCTTGTATGGAACTGTAGTTAGCATGCAGGAAAGCGTTCCAGCCTTGGAGGCTGGAATCTTTAAGTACATTGCTGCAGTCGAGGCCGCTACTGTAAACGAACTGGTTGGCATCCGTGGTAATGAAATGATGTGAGAGTCCTTTGAATACTTTTGAGTTGTTTGTACACTCAGTAGTATCGATGCAAGGCAGAGGGCATGATCATTCTAAACAAATCTTCCCTGATTGATGGCCTCACTATATTTTCAAGATGCTTTTCACCTTCATGGTTTATGTTAATTGAATCGTTGTTGCTCTAGTGGTGGTTGCCTTGTAAGCCTATAGTACCCCGCTATGAGATCATTTTTTATTTCACGTAGTTGATAGGGTGAGATATTTGGAGCAAATGTTGCAACAGAAAATTGTATACCTGATGGTTTCCAAGCTCTTAGACAGAGGCGAACAAGAAGATTATAAATATTTTGATCGAATTCAACGAGAACAAGCCTATTTTCCGTATCAAGAAGTTTACAGGTGCCTGGTTGCTTGGGAATATGAGCGATCTCGGATGAGCGTAAAGGAGACAATGGAGTCCATTCTAGTGACATCCAATGCTCATCTTGTGGTACTCCTTGGAATAGGAGTGCTGGATAACTTGGCTCCCAAGCTGGATTGATCTCTCCTTCAGGCAATTTGCCACCACGGAAACCGCTCGCTCCATTCCGCGACTTGATATAATGTGGATGAAAACGCCCATGATTGCATCGAGTTGATGAACCATATTCAAGGCGATAGCGCCAGAGAATGCTGCTTTCGAACGCTTCGCGTTTCTCAGTAGAAAGCGTGGCTGGGATTGAAGCAGCGGAACATGCAAAGTCGAGTCCTTCTGCATCTCTCCAAGCCCACAGAGAGGGAGCTGCTGTGTGTGGATCGTTAAAAGGCATCTGTTTGGGGTTATCTAATGTATTGCGGATTAAAGCTGTTAAGCGCTCTTGAAGGTTACGGCCCGTTTGCCCAATGTAAAATAGCTCGTCAATATTGATGGCTTTGATGCGATAGACGCCAGGCCCTGTAGGCAGTGTACAAATGTCAGGACTCTCAAAAGGGACCCAAGGGGTCCATTGTAGGCCACACCAACTTGAGTGAAGAAACGTCATAGCGCTTTTGCCAACCTCCCTGTTTGTTGATACTGCACTTGAATTACAGTAATAATGATTACTGCTCGTTTGGTGGTTATGTACTTGCGCTTGTGCACTAATATGAGTGTAGTAATTTTTGAGAGGGATAGTCGTTTAGGGTCTCGATAAAATCATCCAGTCAAAACGGCTACAATTTGAGTTCATATGTTAGTCTTTAAATTGCTTCAGGTAAGGGCAGATTCTAAACAAAGAATCCTCTCGCTATTGAGCCGATGGCGGAACACCAAGCTTTACAAGAGACGATACAGAATAGATGAAGAGGAGCTAACATCACATCGTTGTAGAGGGCTTTATTCGTCTTCTTCAACTTTCTGTTTTCTAGATACAACAATCGATTGTAATATTTCTGGCATCAGCGGCTTTTCCGGATTTCTGTGAAGCATCCTATGGCAGTTCGCACAGACAACAACCATCTCTTCTTGTGGATCTACCTCCTCCTGATTTTGATAGCTTGCGATAGGTTGAAGATGATGCGCTTCAATGTAGTCTTTTCCAAGCTCTCCGTAGGTTTCAGCAAAAGAAAAGCCGCATATTTGGCACCGCGTCCCATGAAGTTTGACAGCTTCGGTTCTCAATTTAGGGTTGCGTTCATAGGTGTTCACTAGCGTAGGCATAGTTTTCCCTGCTTGGTAAATCGTCTTTATATCCTCTTCTATGAGTAATGCCTCAATATCTTTCGTAACTATTTCCTCCAAAGAGAGGCTCTGTTTTTTAAGAATGAAGTGGGCAGGTTCTGAGCCTTCATGAGAAATATAGTTAAAACGCCCTTCGTATTTAAAGCCAGCGCCAGGGAATTCATCTTTATGGTGGCGGTAGAAGACAAGTAGTTCAAGCCCTTGCGTTTGGTGATGTATGATCAGTTTGTCTGTCCTTCCTGTTGGTTGACCATCCCAGTATAGCGTCTCACCTTCAAGTTTGTCGTGCAGTTGTGGTCTATCTTTGGGTTTTAGCTCAGTAATGAAAAGCCAGATGGAATCGTAACCAGATGGGCGAAATACTCCAGTGTTAATAGTTGCGTCTTTAATCTGAAATTGTCGTTGCAACTCTTTTCTTGTGTATATATTGCCGACGGTCAGATAGTCTGATGCAAACATAAAGCCTGGCTCCTGCTTTCTCTTGTTTCTTTCTGTTGATACTGGCTATGGTGAGTGAAGATTGATGCAATTGGCGATGAAGTGGAGATACCCTTAAGAGCATTTATAGCCTCTTATTAAGTAATGAGCATCATTATTGTACGCTATAGCTAACCAAGCTTCCACTTTCATGTTGAAGCCGAGCGTCATGTGCTTCTAAAAAGCGTACTATTTTTGTTGGTAACGTCCAAAAGTATAAATTGTTGAGTTTGATACCATTTTCCCTTGACAAGTAAGCTGATAGGTACCTACAATAATTGACATGCTTTGCATTTAAAGCGTTTTCTCTATATAAAAAATTTAGCTATCTCTTTTCATAGGTTGCTTGGTATAATTTCCCATCTCACACTATTTCATATTTTTTAGAATTGGAGCCTTGTACATAATGGCACTACTTGATGAACGGATTCGTCAGGAGCTTCTCGCGCTCTATCCAGAATTGCTTGCTGCTGGGGAACTGCGTGTTGGGGCTGACCTTCAGCGTTGTTATGATACCTTCCGTCATAAGTTTGGTCCTGAACAATTGCGTGCACTGGAAGGTGAGGAACTGTTACATGCCTTGCATGGTCCTAATAAAGATAGCCTTGCCTATTGGTTAGAGTTTAAAGATGATGCGGAGTTCCCTTCGGGGTTTGGCAGTATTGCTGGTGGAAGCTCATTTAAATTCGGTCTCTTCCTGAAGCGTGATACGGGAACCTGGATGACTGGATCCTCTCAAAACCAGGTGATATTGACTCGTAGACAGGCTATTGACAAAGCACTCCAGCAGCGTGATCAATTATTAGCTGGAGTTGCTCTTCTAGAGGGTATGCCAGCTCAGGGCACTGATGAAGACTATGAGTATCTTCAGCAAGAAATGGACCGTGTGGCTCCTGATGTGAGTAATGCGGCCTGGGCCCATAAATATTTTAGTTTGCTTTTTCCTGACAAATTGGACGATTATCATGTGCTGGAGTATCAGCGTTTTCACTTGATCAAGCTTTTACAAGCACCACCCTCTATTGAAGGACGCTACGCTGCTGGTGGTCGCTTTCTGGCGATTGCTCGTGAACTGGAAATGGCTGTGAATACGCTGACGCGCTTAACCAATCATAGAAATGGAGATCCTCATCGTTATTGGCGTCTTGGTACGAGGGGATGGAAAAGTGGCGAAAACATCTGGGAGCAGATGCGGGATGGTGATTATTGTGCCATCGGGTGGTCAGAGATTGGTGACCTATCTTCCTTGACATACGATGACGCTGGCCGGCAGGAGATTCGTGCGAAACTACAAGAGGCATATCCTGATAAACACGCCTCAGAGATTGGACGTATCAGTCGCCAATTCCTGGATTTTCGCTGGTCTATTACTCAAGGCGATCAGGTACTGGCCTCTGACGGAGCGACAGTGCTTGGTATAGGGCGGGTGACGGGTGACTATTTTTACGATGCTTCCAGCACATTCCCACATTGTCTGCCTGTTGAATGGCTCTCTCTGCAGCCCTGGAAGCAGCCTGATCAGGTTCCTGATATCGAGGGCAAATTGACCACAGTGTATCGAATGAAGCGTGTGCAGAATTTGATCGAGGCTGAGCGTCGGATTCTGGATGCCAGGCACGATCCTCTATTGCGTCAGAAGCGGGTTCAGACTCTCTCTGGGGACGTAGAACCTCTTTCTTCTGCATCTGATGATTTTGTATATGAGAGGCCTCTAGAATTGATGCGTTCCAATACAGACATAGATGAGGCTTCATCGCTAAGAGGATGGCGTGACTATGTTATCCAGGTGCTAGAGGATGCGGAGGAGCCGCTACGGTATGTAGATATTGCGACGAGAGCCATCGCGTTAGGTATGCAGACACGGGGAAAAACTCCTGATAAGACAGTTATTCGTGTGTTAGGAGAAAATCCTCATCTCTTTGAGAAGGTGGACAAAGGCGTCTATGGCTTGCGTGGGAAGCACTATGCTACCCAGGAAGTTGAGTTTGCTATTCCCCAGCAACGCGAAACATTCCATCAGGCGTTTGAACAAGACGGTGATGAGCAGTTTGATGATGATAAATTAGCGAGAGTCCCAGAACCCAGACTCTCCCGTTTAATCGCTGAGCTTCGTCGACATGTGTTGGTAGAAGAGTCATTGGTTCGACGCATCTATCATGCTCTCCTTAATGGTCATGTGATTCTGACTGGCCCTCCTGGAACTGGTAAGACCGAACTGGCTCGTCTGCTTCCAGAAATACTCTGGCGTAGCGAAGATGACACTGCTGAGAGGCAGAACGACGAAGCTACTTCGAGACAGTGGCAGACAGAAACTGCGTATACGACGACGCTGGTGACTGCAACTAGTGAATGGAGTACTCGCACCCTGATTAGTAGCATCGTTCCGGTGATTAGTGAAGCGAGATTAACCTATCGCACCCAGTACGGTCACCTAACCGAGGCCATTTTGCACAACTGGATGGCAGCGAAGGGAGCGCCTGCAACCTGGCATTTCTCAAAACGCAAGTATGTGCAGAACGGTTCCTCGAAATATAAAGGCCATTGGCTGATCATTGACGAGTTTAATCGCGCACCAATCGATAGCGCACTAGGTGAAGCTCTGACGGCATTGGGCAATGGTGAATCACTATTAGTGCCTATCGATGGAACCTCAGTACGTGTCCCACTTCCAAAGGATTTCCGTATCATTGGTACACTCAACAGCTTTGATCGTAACTATCTTAATCAGATAAGTGAGGCACTCAAGCGCCGCTTTGCTTTCATAGAGGTTCTGCCCCCTACGCGTGTGTATCGACTGCAAGAGCAAAGCATTGTGCTCTACAAGGCATTGTGCGACTTGATACATCTCAATTCTGAGTCCATCAAGTTCGAAGAGGATAGCACACTGACCTGGGCTAATGTTGTGATGATTGGGACAGATTCGGAGGGAAGCTATACCTGTGCCTGGGAGGGTGAGTCTACGTTCTATCAGGTCTTCACCGAGATCGCCTGGCCGCTGTTGGAGGTTCTGCGTGTCTACCGCCAGTTAGGAACTGCGCAGGTTATCTCTCTCGTACGCCAGATGCTTACGCCTGGTATATTGAATGGCTATACTACCTTTGATCAGTGGTTGCAGGCGTTAGATATTGCCCTCTGTGATGTTATTGCCGATCAACTCCAGGTCTTGTTACCAGATGAGTTGGATGTCTTGCTCTGGTATGTGCGTCTAGACGCGGATGCCTTCATCGAGCGCTATAATATGTTCTTGCTGGGCCTGGCTGGCAAGCCTCGGCGTCTTAATGCTCACCTGGAGGCCTTAAGCAATATTGTGGAGTCCGAACAAGGGCAGTTGCTGACAGATGAAGAGGTTGAAATCTTGCTGGGGTTGGATGAGCCAGCGGTCTCCGCCAATATTCTTCAGGTAGCCTTCCATCTGAATCACCCCGCCTTTAAGCTACCTCAGTTTGCGCGTCGCCTGCGTTCCTATAAAGCGGAGCGTGGTCTATGAGTCACCAAATACAACACTCACTGTCAGCGGCTACCCAGGAGCGTGGCTTGTGGCTTCAGCATTTGCAGCGCCGCGTCATGCAGCTTCTCTTACGCCATGACCAGAAGCTGTTTCAGGGGCAATTTCGCACCTTCTATGTGGGGAGTAGCCTCCCCACACTGCCGCTTCTACAGTTCTATGATCGTCATCTGAAATTACAGTTGTTTAGTGCGGATCTGTTAGATGATATTTTGCCTCGAGTGCGGACACAGTGGGGTTTGCAAACGAGCCAGCTTTCGCTCAATGAAGAAGCTCCTGTGCGGGGAGAGATCGACTGGGCACGCACAATAGCGCGAACGCTGAGTGAGTCACCAGACCAGCCGCCGCTACGCTTCGATACGCGTCTGCGCCAGCAGAGCATGCATATTCCCGAGAATGTGCTAGTCGTCGCCATTCTTCTACGTTTTCGTCAAATGGTTCAGGATACGTTGAGTGATGATCAGCGCGAGGAGACGCTTAGTAACCAGGAGCGCCAGCAACTTGTCAGTATCGATGAGCGGCTAGAGCGCGAATTGGCGACTCCTTATACACGTCCTCTGATAGAGGACGCTCGCACAGCTGATCTGGAGACTCTGATACCCCAGGTAAGTGCACAACTGCATCCAGGTGGTAATCCTTACAGAGATTTAATTGCCTGGTGGGAACACGTAAGTGCCCTCTACATAGGTGCTACAGGTAATGCGGCTGAGCAGCAGCGCCACCTGACCCTGCTCTCTAAACGTAGAGATGCGCAGATGACCCAGTGGCTGTATGAACTCTGGTTAGCCCTTGAATTCCTGACCTTCATTCAAGGGGCGCCAGAAGCCCATCTCAGCAACGTAATTGTGACGTGTGATCAATTGCGCTGGAGCTTTATCTGGGAGAAGCGTCGCTTCCATTTTTACTTCCAGCGCCAACTCTCATCCAGCAAGGATGCTTCACCATCTGCCTGGCAAAATATGCCCATGGTGCAGCCTAGCATCACTATCACGCGTGAAAATCCATTAAAGATAGAGCATAAAAACACACTCATCTGGCAGGAGCCACCTTTTGTCCTATCGGCAGTATTTCCAATACCTGAGCATGAAGAGCAACGCCTGGGAGAGGCTATCCAACGCCTATTAGGCCTGATGCAGGTGCAACGTGCGCCCCAGGGAGCTCTGTGCTGTCCTCTTGTGATAGAGCCAGAGCCAGGCCAGGATATCTCTGGTGTTGTAAAACCAGAGGAGAGCCAGTATGCGAATAGCGTGAGCACTCACATTTCGTTGACACTCTATAAGCTCGCACCTGATTTATCTCTCGATCACCTTCAAAAGCGCCTACATGCTATCCTCTTCCAGGCAGTAGTGTCTCTACCTGAGCGAGTTGCTCCTGCCTGCCATGGTTTTATGCTCGATGTCGATAGCATCAATGATAGCAATGATAGTCTGCAAGCGTTTGATACTGTCTGCCCTAAGCCTCATATAGGATCAGGCGTTTTTGATTTAGTACACAGTAAACATCATTGTGGCAGAGATCCCCGTGTCTGTCACATAGTTGGTCAAGTTGCTCTTCCACCTCGGGTTGCTCGGGTATTGAATATGGATGACCTGAAGTTGCAGATTGATAAACTTCGTGATTATGGTGCTGCATCTCTCCTCCAGATAAGTGATGTAGACCGTGAAAATGTAGCTGAACAATTGAGCAGTCAGATTCTGCATAGTGTTGGGAGCATGGTTGAGCAGTACTTTGAGAAGCATGGTGATGTGCAATCACAGGAAAAATATTTGCGCGAGGTTTTTGGTGATTATTGGAAGCATCATTTGCGCTCTCTAGCGGAAGAAACCAGACATATCCTTCTTAGCGGAGAATATGTCTGGGATGAATACGAGAAATCAGGGTTGAAGGATTGGGCTGCACCTGCTATTCAGTATTGTCGTGCGTTAGAACGAGAGATAAAACGTCGAATTTATGCACCTAAAAGATTTGACTATACAATCAAAGAAAAAAGTTGGACTCTTGGTACTCCAAAGCTTTTATATGAGTCTCGAGAAGGAAAAGGGAATAATCGTTTCAATTGGGACTTGATGGTTGAGGTGGCTACTCAATCAGGCGTGTTGCCCAAAGAATTTGAAGTGATTATGAAGAGGTTATATGATGAGCAAGTGTCCAATGCACGAAACGATTTAGCTCATGGCAAGCCAATAGATAAGCAAAGGGCAAGAAAACTGCGAGAAATAATTATAGGCCATAAAGGGAATGGTATTCTTTGTTGGATCGCTGAAAATCTTGATCCCGATAGAGAATATCATCCATAAGAGAGGGTGGCGAGATTTGAGCAAATCTCGCCACCCTCTCTTACTGTAATTCCTGATCAAAGCGGCTAGGGTTCCATATCTGTTCACATATGAGCTGATATAAGTGTTGGCGCTCATCAAGATCCTTTTTGGTGAAGGTCTCATATGGTCGGAAGGGGAGGCCGCTTTGTTCTATAAAGTGTAAGAAGGATGGGTTATTTTTGTAGCAGAGAGGGTGGAGCGATCTGGCCAGGAGATTTTGCCCGTAGTAGTGATCCAGTTTTTCGCTATACGGTTTATCCCCAAAGCTTTGATTGAATCCTCGCGGGAGTAAAAGCAGTCCACCGAAGCGACTGCGATGAATATCAAAATCTTCTTTATGAGAAAACTCTTCCTGGTGATAACTGTACTTGTTTGACCAGATGTGCTCTATCTCGAAGGGCTTTTTGATGGACTTTGAGGTGTAGGCGACAAAGCTTGATTCAATGCCGCATTGGGTCTCAATATAGTGGGTCATTCTCGCAAGTATATGGTGAACGTATCGTTTGCTCCAGAGGTTCGAGCGGAACCATGGCACCCCTTTGTCAAAGGAGTTTTCCATGGTCGTAACTTTCTGTTTCAGGAGCCTGACAAGCGAATGAATATCGAGCCCCCTCATCTCTTTCATGAGATTAAACATAGTATAGACAATAGAAGAGTAATCCATAGTGCGGAAGTTGACAGCACGCCTGGCAATGAGGATATCGAGGTAACCGGCGACGAGTCGTATCTTGCGTTGTGTGGTATCGGTATCTTCCTCTGGCCGTAGCGGAGCAAGGAGGAGTGGGTATTGAAGCGTAAAGTTATTGTGGGCATTGTAATAGATATATTCTAGCCCGGGGGTCAAGGTCTCGGCAGCCTGCCGTATACTAATATATTGACTCGAGAAGAATTGCATGTGCTTTGTCACAAAGCCATGAAAATCTTCTGCATTGCTTAATCCAATATCTCTGCTCTGATCGTGTACCCATTTGTGAAATGTAGTTCCAATAACATCAAAGTCCCCTGGATTCCCCCCTTTTTTATGCTCCCGAATAGAGGATGCGTATTGTGCGCGTAGCCAGGCCTTAAAAAAGTCGGCATTCTCTTCCTTTCCCGCCCGCGTGAGTTTGAGCATTTGCTCTTTCCAGCGATCATTCGCTTTTGCACGCTCCTGAGTGTCAGTAATATTGGCGAGAAGATAGCCTTTAAGCATATCAGTAGGGCTCAGGCTCAGGCCACGATCATTCATGGTTTCAAAGATGGTGTAGGCATCCTCGTCAGAGAAGGTCGTAATTTCAACCAGATCGACATTCTCCTTGAGCCAATCAATAAAGTAGGGGAGCACACCATTAGCCAGGGTGGGAGGGAAGAGTCTCTCGATATCGTCATAGCGGGCCAGGATGGTGCGAATGGATTCGGGCTCATTATTTGCGTCAAAACTGATTGCATGCTGGTTATACAGGGCTTCGATGCAAGTAGCACGTTCATCAATATCCAGATTAAAGGATTTCTTGCCGTACTTTTCCGAGAAAATAAGGTTGCTGATATCGACGTGTTCATTGTCAGGGCGATTCTGCTGGAGGTTATGCAGGTAGATCAAGAGGAGGGTGATTGAGGTAAGACGTTGTTGCCCATCGATAATAAATTTCTTGCCATCTCGATTACTCACGATGATTGAGCCTAAAAAGTAGTGCTTATACGTTTCCACGGCGCTACGGGCATGGCCTTCTTCGTAGTCATTGAGAAAATTGGCCTCTAAATCTTCAAGCAATTCTCTCACTTGTTTTGCTTCCCATTTGTATTCCCGTTGATAATAGTCAACGGTATATTTTTTATTGCTGAGAAGATCGGCGATGGACCTTGCATGAGCGTCTATCTTGTTCATTCGCGTACTTTGCTTCCTTCTAGAGCAAATAGCTGCAATATATGTCTAGGTGTTTATAGTATCACAATGGGGGGCGAGCAGTATACCATTGAATCGCCGGAACTTCTGCAGTTATAACGTTTAGACGATGAAGATAGGATAAACAATGTAAGGACTATTTAAAATTGGTCCTAAGAAGGTCTTTTTCAACAAAAGATACCGACAAATATACTATATCTATGGCCGATGAAATTCCTGATCTTCCAGGCTACGTCTCCACAAAGGAAGCTGCAAGGATGCTTGGCATCTCAGAGCGACGGATACGCCTGTATATTGAAATGAAACGTCTCCCAGCAGTTCGGGCCGCCGATGTTCTCATGATTCCTCTGGAGAATGTCAAAAGTTTTACCCGGAAGAATGCTGGTCGCCCACGTAAAAATACTCTTGCCTGGCGAATATCCTCTGCTGAAAACACTCAGTTTATGACCTCTATTTCTGTGCAGGTGAAGAGCCATCTGAGTGAAGAGCTGATGCATTGTATTGAAGAGATAAAGAATAGCGGGAAACACCTCTTTCCAGGGACGGTTGCCCGTTATATAGCGAAGAGCGACACCATCGCTGGGCAGATAGACATTGTGTTGATCTGGAGGAGCACTGTCATGCCAAACGAGGCTGAACGCGAACGGGCACTAGAAGCATTTCGACAAGCATTAGCTGATGTACTAGATTGGGATACTGCTCGGTATAACATTGGGAGCATATTGACGCACACGTGAGTTACAAGAGGTATGACCGAATCAACTCGTGTTGAAGGCATACAAAATTTCCTCTCGTATCAATCAGCGATGCAACTACCTTATGGAAGAGGAGCCATTTTCGTGTCAGAAATGTGCCAGCATTCACAAATTCTAAGAATGAGTAATTTGTGGGAACGAGGTTCCCAACGAAAACTTCTCAGCTAGAGTGGACAGACAATAATGAAGAAAACCTGTTACGACAGAGAAGTAATCCCCTAAACAGCATTCCTCTCGTTTTTGCAATGCAAACGATGTATATATTTACGACCCCTTGCAGGAGTGATATTTGTGGCCTTCACATCATCTCACCATACACCAATCCCTTGCCTTCCAGGATTGCCTTTGTTTGGGAACGTTTTTGCACTCCGCAATAAACGTTTGGAACTCTTACAGCGTATTAGCCATGAGTTTGGAGATATTGGAGCATTTCACTTTGGACCAAGCTTGGTTCCAGTTCTGAACTCTCCAGAGTTCATTCGCCAGGTTCTCGTCGATCAAAGCACGGTCTTTGAAAAGACTGCTACGGTGCGTGCTTTGGGAACACCGGTCCTTGGCAATAGCGTCTTTCTGAGCGAAGGGGAGGAGCATCGCCGACAACGCAGACTCCTTGCGCCTCATTTCCAGCATAGCCGTGTGGGGAACTATGCCGAGATTATGGTCGACTGCACTGAACGTTTGCAAGAAACGTGGAATGAAGGTGAAGTGATTGATCTTGCTGATGAGATGATGCGTCTGACGTTATGGATTATCAGTAAAGTTCTTTTTGATGCAGATATCTTTGGTGAAGAGCGTGAACTGGGTAAGGCTTTGACGTACACCTTCCGCCATTTCGCTTCTGCTGCGACTAACCCACTTCGCCTGCCTCAATCCTGGCCTACCCCTCAGAATCGACGTGCTCAGCAAGCGCTTGCTTATGTGAATGCAACTATCTATCGCAAGATAGAAGAGCGGCGCCAAGGCGATAATGATCGTGGGGACTTTCTCTCGAGCTTGCTTCGAGCACAGGATGAAGAGCACGCGGATGTACTAAGTAATCAGCAAGTTCGCAATGAGATCCTCTCCTTATTCGTTGCTGGCCACGAGACAGTGGCGACCGCCCTGACCTGGTGTTGGTATCTCCTCTCTCAGCATCCCGAGGTTTACACACGAATGAAATTGGAGGGCGATCGTGTCCTTGCTGGTCGCTTGCCAACGGTTACAGACTTGTCGAATTTACCTTATACGTTGCAAGTCTTTAAGGAAGCTCTGCGTCTCTATCCATCGGTCTATGCCTTTACCAGGGGATCCACTGCTCCTGTCCAACTTGGCGAGTATTACATTCCGAAAGGAACATCAGTCGTTATTAGTCCTTATACATTACACAGACGCGCAAAGTTTTTTCCTAACCCCGAACGTTTTAACCCTGACCGTTTTGCTCCTCAACAGGAGCATGAGCTCGTGCGTTACTCCTATCTTCCTTTCGGTGCGGGCCCTCATATCTGTCTTGGTATGCATTTCGCGCTCCTCGAAGGCCATCTGCTTCTTGCCACGTTGACGCAGCGCCTGAATTTTGAATTTGTTGGTTCTGAACCAGTAGAACCAGAGCCATTATTGACACTTCGACCAAAGGGAAAAATTTTGATGAGAGTACGGAGATAATCAGGCCATTCCAGCAATTGTTTGGTAAACAGCTGGCCGGGGGTTCGAATCCCTTTATCAGCATCAATGGCTAGCTGTTGGGAATGGAATACGATTATCCCTCATTGCCTATGTTTTAAAATTGCTACAATAGCATATACTACGGACTCTTTTTTCTTGTACTTTTATAATTTAGCAAGGCAGCAGATGAACGATTCATCGAGATTATACCAGGAAACCGAAAAGCTCCTTCAATGTTTACATGACCCGCAAGCGCGCTTACATGCCAGTGCTGACCTAGATTGGAGCTTGGAAAATGGCGACGTCTTTCAACTTGAGGAGGTCGGAACCATCGCTTCAAAGCTGCTGAAAATGGCCCTTGAGGAGACAGATAATGAAGCACGTGAGGACCTTTTCTCCTTGGTAGATACTGCCGAACAGTATAATCCTATCCGCGAATACCTTGATTATGAAACTCTGGCAGAGAGAATGACGTCATTCCCATCACTGCATGGGTTAGATTTCGCTATTAGCATCTTAGTGGTGCATCCACCAAGTAATGGTAAAATGGGAACATCTCAAAAGTGAGGTGTTCCATGCCAAAGATTTTACAAGTACGAGCGATGACTGACGAAGAAAGCAAGATGATAGAGCATTTGAGCCGTTCTAGAACAGCGCCAGCAAGGCAGGTAGAAAGAGCCAGGATAGTGCAATGGGCGAGCGAACAGCAGCGTGTTCCCCAGATCGCGACCCGGTTAGGAGTCGCGGAGAATACCGTGCGCAACTGGCTCCATCGCTTTAACGAGGCAGGATTACCTGGACTCTTCGATGAGGACCGAACCGGACGACCGCCAACATATAGTCCCCAGGAGGTCTCAGTCGTGGTGGCGACCGCTCTTACCAAGCCCGATGACCTCGGTTTGCCCTTTGGGCACTGGACCCTAGATCGGCTTGAGGTGTACCTCAATGAGGAAAAAGGGATCGCCATCAAGCGTAGCCGGATCAACGAAATCTTGCAGGCGGAAGGGCTGCGATGGCGCAAAGATGAGCATTGGTTTGGCGAACGGGTCGATCCCGACTTCGCCAAAAAAAGGGGCTCATTACCACCCTCTACACGGTTCCACCAAAGAGGAGCACCGTCGTGAATCTCGATGAAATGGGCCCTGAGTCGGCGAAAAGTTTTCTGGGGAAGAAACTGGTTCATGCTCATCCCGCTCCAGAGAAGGGCAAGCCCGCCGAGCGGGCCAGCCAGGAGATCGACTATGGACGCCGGGCCAAGGGGTATATCTTTGGTGCCTTTCAACCTGCCACTGGCGAGGCGTTGACGAGGCCCTACGACCGGCGAACGACGGAAAACTGGATCGATTTTCTCAACCTGGTTGAGCAGTGGGTTCCCCAAAGCGTCGAACGCATCTACGCGATCTTGGATAATCTGGCAATGCATCGGGCAACCGATGTTCTGCTGTTTGCTTTGCAGTATCCGCGTTGGGAATTCGTCTTCCAGCCGACCTATGCCGCTTACTTGAACCTGATTGAGCCCTGGTGGAAAACGCTGCGTTCCCTGGCGCTCAAAGGGCGGCGCTTCGAGACCTGGGAACAGGTCTGCGATGCTATTGATCGAGCGACAGTTTACTGGAACGCTCATCGTCATCCTTTCGTTTGGGGGCGAAGGCGGCGTCATCGCCCTCGTCGTTCATCTGGGATTGCCATCCCGGCCAATGTCCGTTAATTTGGTGGATGCACCACTTAGGTACTTCGCGCCAACTTGCTTATATCTCTTTATTGGAGACATTTCTTTCGCATGAGCGTCTGTCGATACGTCTTCTGACTATGGATGCGATCACTCAGATATGGCTGGAAGTCAGTGATAACGATCCTCATGTGAAGCAGCAGGTCAGTAGAGATGCCGCACGTCACCTCTGGTTTCTGGTTGGTAACCCAAAAAGACATACTGTCTCTGGAGAAGAAATGGAGCAACTCTTTCAGACCTACTGTGATGAGGTCATTCACAATTTGCGTGCATGGCTAGCCTTACAGGAGAAATCCTGGCATCCATTTTGACATCTATTGCGGATTTGCATTCAAGGCTAAAAGCGCTAAAAATTATTTAAGTTTGATACAATAACTATGCTATAATTAAAGCATAATATGCAATATTTTAAATGCAAAAAGATAATTGGAGTACCCTAAATGGGGGCAAAACGAAATAATTATCACGATCCATCGACAGAACTAATAACGATAAGGGAAAAGCTTAAAGCTTCACTTCAAAAAGAGAAAGAACACGAAAAAATTATAAACGATCTTCGTCAAAAAGAAGCTGAAGCAAAATCCATACTGGAAGAACGTAATGACTTATTTACAAAACTAAAGCTCAAAGAGCAAGAGATCGATTTTATGCGGAAGGCCCTTGAGCAAAGCAATATAAAATTAACAGAAAGAAAGAAAAATGGCCAAATACTGTCATTCTTTGGAGATATACTTATCCTAATATCAACAGTATTTACGGGGTGGGGAATTAATTTACTCACATCTACTCCATCTAATCCAATTGGATGGCTTATGTTAGCTGCTAGTATCGCCTTATTTATTTTAAATTCCCTTATGGCAAAAATACTTGCATTTGGGGGTACAAATTCATGAAAGATAGCAGTAAAAATTTAATCTCATCAGTTGGCGTGACAACTGCTATTGCTGGCGTAATAGCCATAATCCTCCTCACCATACAAATATTGAATGGTTTAGGGATAATCAATATTTATCCGATAGCAGACAATATTACACTCACAAGCGCATCGCTGCTTATTATCACGTCTTCTCTTTACAGTACAATAAGGACATTAGTATATTTTCTAAGGGCAACGCGCAAAAAATCGGAAATAAAAATATCAATAGATATTGAAGGGACGAAAATTTCACTTGAGTCAAATAATATTAAAGATGCTGAAGAGCTTTTGCGCCGTTATCGAGATTTGAACCCTCAAGCAGAGAAGATAGATAAAGAGAAAAAATAGTAATTTCAAATCATATGCTGAAAGCAAAACTTGGTATACTCGTTTCCGTATCACTTCCGCATCAAAATCCTGATCTACGCGATCAAGATAGGACTGCCCTTTAATGGCTAACGATAAAATAGTAGATCTTCTATGAGAAGAAGACGAGTTGAACATTGGGTATTCCCAATGGCAATGGGAATTTTTATTGGGCTAATATGGATTGTATTAGACATTTGAACGAAGAATCCAGTCAATAAACTTAATCCATTTAATATCGTTGTCCTATCAGTTGTTGTGGCTATAGGTTTATTCATCGCTAGATGGATAGTGGAACACGACAGCACAAAAGAGCAATAGGATATATTCGAGATTTGCCCAATACTTCCCATCAGAGATACAAAAGCGATCCCCAAACCGTCCCTAACAAGTCATAAAACACCACAAACCTAAAAATTAGTACAGCAAGTACAGCAATACACACAAACTTGCATAAGAACAAACCAATACACACAAACGCGAAGACTAGATTTAGAGCGCCAAGAGAACGATGACAAACAGTATCGCAAACAAGCTCCGTCGAATCCCTTCATCTGCATCAATGGCAAGCTATAGATTCACAACACATACAAAGCCTAAGAAATAAGGTATAATAGAACTGATCAATGTATGTCGAGTGGCAAGTGAAATGAAAGCCGTAACAGTAAGGCTTATTCCTTGCGCTCCTCATGTTACTCAAGAAGGTTGAAATGGATTCAGATCATCAATATGACGATCTCCTCACCCGTATTCGCGCTCATTGGCGACCATCTATCTTTCCTCCAGCTACAGAAGAACAGGTTCAAGAAACCGAGCGACAACTGGGCTTCCCATTACCACCGTTGCTGCGACTCCTCTACACAGAGATCGCCAATGGTGGTTTTGGCCCTGGTGAAGGTATTGTCGGAACACCAGGCGGCTTTCGCATGACCACTCCCTCATTATTCGACGGTCCCAAACTTGATATTGTGCAATCGTACCGGCGAGAGATTTCTGAAGCGCAAACACTTCTTCACTTGGAAGATTATGAAGAGATTCCATGTACATTGAACGTTTGGTACAACCTGGGCAATGTCTGGGAGGAGAGAGCGATCCAAAGTTATCATTATGAACTACCAGATCATGCTTGGCCTACATATATGCTTCCGCTCTGTTACCATGGTTGCACATGTTTTACCTCTATTGATGCAATCAGCGGTCGGCTCTTCAACGAGCGAAATGAATGTGTCGCAGCATCATTAGAAAAGTGGTTTGAAAATAGGCTAGCAGGTGCCCGCATGTAGTTGTTTTTACAACTGCAATATACTACAGCCATAACCTTACTTGTATAGCAAGCCATGCGGTGGAAATTTTGACATCCAATTTGGCATCTTAGAGGTTAGAACTATATAAAATCGACTCACCACCAATGGACAAAAATAAAACGTCGTTCCGCATTGCAAGCTAATGGAAGCGCTTCAGGAGAGTGGTTAATTTCTCGTATCGAGGACTTTCACTCTCCTTGATTCTGCTTCAAAAAAGCGAGGAGCAAAACTTCTATCATTGTTCCTCGTCTTTTTATGCCTCCTAATACACTAAGGCGATGTGCGATCAGTGTGGTCATGCCTCATTATTCTGCGATGCAAGGACATCACGAAGCAGACGATGCACAAATATATAGCTTCCTCCCACCTTGTGTAAAAGAAGCCTCTCAGTTGCTTCATCAAGAAATGCAATAAGATCCCATGGTAGCAGCCCGAGTCGCCAGAGGAAAAGGCGGAGTACGAAGTGTTGCAAAAAGGCAGCAAGCCCTGTACGCCCTCCCACTAGATCAAAGAACAGCCCGAATATCAGCCCTCCCCCCGATCCGAAGACGAGGCCAAAAACCAGTGCATAGATGAGATTTCCAATTGATGCTCCAAATAACCCAACCATCAACCCCCCAGCTAACCCAACGACCAGTACAAGGAACAGCATCGCAATCATACCGCGTCTTCCTGAGCGCCATATGCCTTCGTTCGGAGACAGTGAGGTTCTTTCGGGTAATTGGGTTGGTGATAATCCTCCAACAAGTCCTCCTACCGACCCCATAATACCTTCCACGATACACCCTAGTATGACTCCTGCGATTGGCCCTGCGACTACCCACCCAACGAATCCACCAACTAAGCCAAAGACCAGCCCTCCTAGAACTCCAACCAGAAGCCCTTTTTTGGCCGATGCTGGCGACCAGACGGTAATTTCTGCAGATTGGATCACCTGGTGGTATTTGTACACCAGACCGAAGACTAACCCACCAGCTATTCCTCCAACTATGCCCAAAATAAGGCCAAATGTAAGACCAAAGGTGAATCTTGCGAGCGTTTGAAAGATGAGCCCATAGATAGCACCAAAGGTGAGCCCAAAGACCGGTCCGAAGAGCAGGCCAAAGGCCAATCCATAGGTAAGAATCATACACCAGCGATACCTGGAACGGTATTTCTCTGGAAGCCATGTTGGCTGAAGTTCTTCCACTGCAAAGATTGTCTGTTGCTGATCATGTAACTGGGTTGCAAAGTAGGATAACCAGCGATGAACCTGCTCCTCAGTGCCATGTTGCAATTGTGTTCGCCGCTTTAACATATGCTTTACGTACTGCTTGAAGAGTGCGCGAGGATACCCTTCATGCGTCGCTGGGGTTGAGAGTTCGACCGAAGTTTCGCCATGGTAGGCTCGTGCGAAAATCGAAAGCATTAGCGGTCGGTGTGCTAACTCGAAGAGATCTTTATCCTCGCGTAGAACTTGACGGAGTGTCTCAAGTTGACCTGAGACGCTAGAAAGATAGGCTTCAACTTGCTCATCTGAGAAAGGCAGAAGGATGATGGCATACTGTAAGGGAAGTTGTACTGAGATTGCTTGATATTCCTCAGTGCGACAACAAATGATGAGAGAAATATGGTCTTGCTCTCTTTGTGCGTAGGATACAATTGCCTGAACGCAAGCCTCTCGAGCTGACTCTGCAACCTCGTCGAGACCATCGAGCAAAGGGAATATTTCATTGGCCTCCACCAACGCTCTCCCTATTTTTCCTGGCACCTGATACCGTATCTTCAGTTCTTCAATAAGCCACTCGGAGAGTGGAAGCCGTTGTCGTGTCCAGGAGGAAAGATTAAAAATCACTGGTATGCGGCGGTGCTCATCGGCTTCAGCACGATCTAGAAGAGTGCGCGTCAGATATAACAGCAGAGTGGTCTTTCCTGACCCTGGCTCGCCAAGAATGAGTAATTCCTCATCGGCTTCATCAAACACCTGGATAATATTTGTTCCTGGAGGTAATGGACGGGGTCCACGGTCTAGTTCTTGCACCATTAAACGCCAGGGGTTCTCTAGACCATATGGTTGCTTTTGTAAATGTAAATCAACCCAGGTTGCATGTTGAAGTGATTGCTCAAGTAAACCTTCAATCCAAATTGTACGCACTCGTTTGAGTAAGCGTTGCCGAGTTGTGAGTTGATCTGATGAGAGAGGTTTTGTGGATGCAGGCTGTGAGACGATACGCTGCTGAATCTCCTGTGCTATAGAGAGAAGTGTTGCATCCCGATTTGCTGAGGTCGCCACAGGTACTTCGTCTCGAGGCAAGCATTGTAAATGCGCAATGGTGGTTGATTTCCAATCACAAGGACGTATGAGGAGGGGAATGATAAGTAGTTGTCCAAGCTGGTGCCGTTTCAACGCCAATTGCATTTCGTTGCTCTGGTAATCATCGGAAGCAAAATAGTCTGCACTCAGGAGAAGAAGAAGGATATCTGCGGACTGCCAGGCGTTGTGACGTTCTGATCCTCTATCAGCACCAGGGGGGATGTGTTGCTCATGCCATTCTGTGAGTAAGCCCCTTTGAACGAGCAAATTGAGCCGCACCGAGAGTTGTTCGCGGAAGGTGTAATCTGCAGGTGCTGAAGAATAAACTAGCTTCATGAGCACTGTCCATTTCCTATATAAATGTAACAAATATGCCTTTTGTTCGCGAATCGAGTGTCAGAAGAGCACGGATTTAGGATTCAATTTGTGCGGTCTCGTTGAAACAGGAAGAAATGAAGGGTTTAGGGTCTCGCTAGACAATCGCATGAATGAGTAAATCTCTCTTTCTTGCAGTTTTTTCTATGTGACGAGCATGGGGGGCAATTTCTCTCCTTATTCGGTATGCGAATACTGAAATTATATGTTGGTATGCTTTTGTGTTACAAGCATATTCGCGCTTAGAGAGTAATGCATGAATTCATTCAACGTTTTGTTTGTATATCAACTAAAACCGGAGATGCCGCTACACATAGGTAAAGTGTATTGAAAGGCATGAGTTTTTGAAAAAGACCGTATCAGGCTTATTTAAAATTTTGCCAAGTTAGGATCATTTAGAAATAGCCATAGTGGGCCATATTTTGTTTTATTGGGAGAGATACTCTACGACTACTTCTGTCCTGGATCGAGTTGCTCTCTGTCGAGCCATTTCGATCCATAAGGAATTTTCAGCTGCAATTTGATTGCATCCCTGCTGCATGCCTTTACGTCCCGCATCCACTTTCAGGATTCTCAGTCGGATCGAAAGCCTTGCTACCGAGCAGCTCTAGACACCCATCACCCGCATTATGCCTTCCAGGATCCTGTACCGGATCGAAGGCACTGCTACGCGCTTCTATGCGACGTTCAAGTTTTACGTAGAAAACCTTCCAGTATCCTCAAGCGGATCGAAGCCCCTGCTACGCCGATCTGTACGCGCTGGTTGACTGTACTCCTCTCCACTTGCAGTATCCTCAGTCGGATCGAAGCCCCTGCTACTGCGCCACCTATGCCAGCCAAAGGTGCAGGCGAAGAAGCTTGCAGTATCCTCAGTCGGATCGAAGCCCCTGCTACAGGCGATTCAAAGCATTGTAGCGATTGGTTTCTTATTCTTGCAGTATCCTCAGTCGGATCGAAGCCCCTGCTACGCCAGGACGCGGGAGGGAGGGCTTCTGGATCACTGGCTCTTGCAGTATCCTCAGTCGGATCGAAGCCCCTGCTACTGAGGTGCCGGTCTTCGTGATCCCTTGTTTGGAGAGTCTTGCAGTATCCTCAGTCGGATCGAAGCCCCTGCTACCGCAGATCGGATTTCGTCCGTACGGTCCTGGCCTCGAACTTGCAGTATCCTCAGTCGGATCGAAGCCCCTGCTACACGGTCTGGCCGCGCCAGATCATCCCCATCTGTGACGATGCTTGCAGTATCCTCAGTCGGATCGAAGCCCCTGCTACCAATACGGCCGAAGAGCAGCGCATTCGCGATCGCGTCTTGCAGTATCCTCAGTCGGATCGAAGCCCCTGCTACCTAACGGGGTGCAGGTCGCGCAACTCGTCAATGACAGCCACTTGCAGTATCCTCAGTCGGATCGAAGCCCCTGCTACTCCTGGCTGGTCACTTTGACGAGCTGGCGCGCATGATCCTTGCAGTATCCTCAGTCGGATCGAAGCCCCTGCTACTCAGGAGGAGCGGCGACGACGAGCGCAGCAGCGAGAAACTTGCAGTATCCTCAGTCGGATCGAAGCCCCTGCTACCAAACAACTTTGGCTCTTCTGTCAGCGCGTTAGCGTCTTGCAGTATCCTCAGTCGGATCGAAGCCCCTGCTACATCATGCTCTACCAGGACGAAGCTATTATCTTCTGGTACTTGCAGTATCCTCAGTCGGATCGAAGCCCCTGCTACCCGTTCGGCACGCGGCACCACTTGTCTGTGGTGGTACTTGCAGTATCCTCAGTCGGATCGAAGCCCCTGCTACTCTACAGTGGCGACGTGTACGGCTCCGGGCCGGCGTCTTGCAGTATCCTCAGTCGGATCGAAGCCCCTGCTACTCCCAGGTCAGGATCGTCCCCTTCTTGATCTACAACTTGCAGTATCCTCAGTCGGATCGAAGCCCCTGCTACGAGATCGCGTGCTTCTTCCTCAGAAGTGGTATCTATGGAGCTTGCAGTATCCTCAGTCGGATCGAAGCCCCTGCTACTAGTGCTCGGTCGTCTTGCGTGTACTGAACACGTATGGCCTTGCAGTATCCTCAGTCGGATCGAAGCCCCTGCTACTCGTTTCGATGACGGCGCGTGTGGTGCGTGTCTGTCTTGCAGTATCCTCAGTCGGATCGAAGCCCCTGCTACCGTGTAGTTGCAGTTTGCAGTGGGCGGTGTGTTTTCCTCTTTGAATGAGGTTAGACCGTTTCCTGGACGTCTCAGAGCATCGATTTTAATTGAATTACTTCGTCTAGTATACCAGATTGCGTCAGGTTTCGAAAATCGTTTTTTGCGCCAAAAGCCAGGGGATTTTCGAACAGAAATTGCGGATTATAGTGCTTAAGGGACTATACGTGCGCCGATCTGGGCTTATCAGGGCTGATTGTATCCTATTTGTTTTAGAGAAAGAGGCGATTTTCGGATGGGACCCAAGAAAGGCCAGAAAAGGGGAGGTATTCCTTTTCGTTGAGATGTTGATCACTTTTTCGCTACGAGATTGTTACCTGGCTTTATGAGAGGTGGTGGGAATGGTATGGAACGGCTTGTAGAGCGGGGATGCAGAGGCATGAGAGGATTTCTATTACATCGGACACTGATCGAAGCTTAGGAGAGCATCAAACAATACTTTGGTTCCACCCTGCGGCTTGACAAGAGCGGATTTATCCGTACGGATAGGCTTTTTCCTGTTACAAGCGGCGTGCCGAGCAATTGAACCAGCGGCATATGACGCTGCTGTTTGTTACACCGTTGCGCCTCATCGACCAGGATCACCTGGTCCAGCAGGCCCGCTTTCGCCCGCTCATTCGCCGTCTGCTCGAACGCTATCAGGCCCTTGAACAACATTACGGCAACGCCGAAATTGCGTTTAGCAAGGAAGAGCGCGACACCATTGCACGCCTAGCTGACGGCGTTCGCTGTGTCTCTGACAACACATGCTGGCAAGAGTTGCGCAGCTACTCCAATCGCCAGAAACGTACGACTCTCACCAGTGGATTGATGGGGGAGGCGACCTTTGAAGGTGACCTGGAACCCTTCCTCGAACTGCTCGCCCTTGACGAACTCATTCACGTTGGGAAGAATGTCGTCAAAGGCAACGGCTGGTACCAGATCCAGTCTTAGCTCTACAACTGCATATGCCACAATAGCCAGGAGAGAAGAGTTGATGCCCTTCTTTCCTGGCTATTGTGCTTGAAGTCAAACCATATTCAATGCATCCTCATGTGGCCCGAAGGTGACTACTATATACTGGATAGTTGTCCAACAGTTTTACAACTATCTTTGTAGAATCCTGACTCGTGTTAAGACCTCTGCTACAGTTTGTATGGTTTAGCAAGGGATTCCCTGCGCGGCGTGTTCAGGACCCTACCCCGGGTCGGAGCCCTTGCTACGGTTCTCATTTCGGTGGGCATGCTCGGCTTCCTCTGCCTCTTGCAGTATCCTCAGACGGATCGAAGGGCCTGCTACAATGATGTACTTACCAGAAGGACCACCACGTGAGTTCTTCCAGTATCCTCAGGCGGATCGAAGGCCCTGCTACATGCCTGTGCTATCGGCCATGCTGTTGATCCCCAGGTAGCTTCCAGTATTCTCAGGCGGATCGAAGCCCCTGTTACAAAGCGCGGTTAGGCCGAGCAGAAGTCGCGTCCTGCCACTTCCAGGATCCTCAAGCTGATCGAAGCCCCTGCTACGTCTCGCAGATCGTCGCTGGCCTGGCGACACTCACCTCTTCCAGGAATCCTCAAGCGGATCGAAGGCCCTGCTACTTCACAAGCCCGATTGGAGCCAGGGCAAAGGCGCACTTCCAGTATCCTCAGGCGGATCGAAGGCCCTGCTACCTCTCTCCGACGAACACATCATGATCCTTGACGAAGACTTCCAGGATCCTTAGGCGGATCGAAGGCCCTGCTACATTGTGCAGATGGTTTAATTTTGCTGGCGATGGTGTGTACTTACAGGATCCTCGACCAGATCGAAGCTACTGCTACCGGTTCGACTACCCTTACACTAACCGCCGCTGTCCATCACTTCCAGGATCCTCAAGCGGATCGAAGGCATTGCTACGTGAGTTGTGGCTCAAACAGATCACGCGTAATCCAGTCTCTTCCAGGATCCTCAAGCGGATCGAAGGCATTGCTACATGGATGATCTTAAGAACTTCAATGACCCCAGGTATACTTCCAGGATCCTCAAGCGGATCGAAGGCATTGCTACGTTGCACCAATATAAGTGCTCCCACGTGAGCGGCGCCTTCCAGGATCCTCAAGCGGATCGAAGGCATTGCTACCAGATACTTATTGTGAATAGTGGGTGGAGTGTTTTCTCATTCTGAGTTATTGAGGCTGTTTCCTGGGCGTCTCAGCGCGTCGAATCTCTCGAATGCTTCTTATTTAGTATACCAGATAGTGCACTGTTTCGAAAATCGTTTTTTGCGCCAAAAGCCGGAAGATTTTCGAAAATATAAAATGTGTGTTGGATAATTTTATATGTATTTAGGGCGCCCGATGATTCTATCAGGGCGCTTTAGGCCCTATATTCCGTTGGTGGTGTGGCGGTTTTCGAATCAAGCTCCCACAAGCGCTCAAAAAGGCTTGGGAGGGTCTATTGATTTAGTATTGGGCCGTTGTTAAAAATATAGGGAGGCATTACGACGTCGCAGATGCGCACTCCTCCCTATACTAGGTACTCTTCCTCTTTTGCTTTAAAACACTTTAATGCGCTAATAGCCATTTGTAACCATTTACAGGATTTTGTTGTACTGAATGTTAATATTCACTTATACTGTTTTGTAACTGATACGGTCTCCTGGGTGCTGATCTGGGTCTCGGGAATAGGCGATAACGCCACTTTGCAATGGGACATGATAAGGTGCAATCCAATACATCCCTGCATCTTTATACAGGCGAACGAGCGCGGTCAATAGCCAGTAAGGCAATCTACCATTAATGATCAGACCCTTATGAAGAGGAAGAGGTGGGAAAGTGATTGGCCCAGGCTGGAAGTATTCCAGGTGAGTCGAAGGAATGGTGATAGAGAGCACTGTCGCATCATCTCGTTCCTGCGTCGCAATCTGTAACTCAGGGTGGGGCTCTGTGCCGAATTGGACCTGGGCGGGCTGCATCCAGCCAAAGGGATGCCTCGGATCATACAGGTAAAGCGCTTGTCGGTTTGTATGAGCGGCGATGGAAGCATAAAGCCAATTCGGTCCTGCGCCATACAAAGCTTGTGGACCTGGCTGCATTCCTGCGAGGAATGGCATCAACATTTCTGGTTGCCAAATACTCGTCTTGGGATCAAAGGCGTGAAGCGCATCGTACAGGTTGAGCACCTCGCCTGGTGCCTGTTCGAAGGCTGCGCGTTCCAGATCATGTACTTCATATGATGCAAAGAGGGTCGCGATCCGCTCAACAAGGAAGTCGAAGAGTGGCCCCTTCACGCGAACCTGATTGCCACGTTCCAGATGTGTCAGAACACCTTCAAGTGTGGGAGTTCTGGTGGTCACTAGCGATTCACCCCATTGGCGCGAGAATATTTTTGCCAGAGGAATAAGACCATTAGCATCTACATAACCTTGCCAGTCTACGGATGCCTCCGGCTTATCTTCGCGTAACAACAGCACCGCGTGCGTACACCGCTGGAAGAGCGAAATTTGTGAAGCTTTGGGTTGACCTCCCATATCAACTAGGAAGGGAAGACAACGATGTTCCAGATCCTGACAGATGCGTCTCACAAACTCATTGGACCAGGGACCACGTAGCCGAATCTCACTCACAACTTCGGGATCACATTCCTGGGACCAGTTGCCTTCTCCATCGGGGCAAGCACGAATAGCGTGATGCCGTACACCGCGTTCACGCAAAGCCTGTGTCAGACTATAGAACAAGACTGATTTACCCGCATGGGCTGGTCCTCCAATGAGGACTGCTGGTAATAGATTTGGCATCTGTTTCCTCCATCAGTTCATTTGTATGCTTTGTATTAGAATTGCGAGAACGCTCCTTGTTTGCTCATAAGCATATTCTGATTGCGACCCTGGGTGGCCAACCACAGGTCGTAACCTTCACACTCGATCTCCTTCTTGCCCAGGGTTTCCCAATTGGCGAAGTCATTCTTGTCCACCCTAGACCCGCACAACCCCGCTTGCAGCAGGCTCTCTCTTCTATACAGTCTGAGTTCATCAGCGATTACTACCAGGCTGCCGAACGTGTTATTCATCTAAGATCACATGTCCTGCGATGGCACGGCACAGCCATCGATGATATTGATGGTGACGATCAAGCTGACGGAACGCTCGACACGTTTCATCGCTTAATTGGAGATCTCAAGCGCCGGGAGTATCGCGTTCACCTTTCAGTGAGTAGTGGGCGACGCCTGATGGCGTTGCTCGCCACCGCTGTCGCTTCGCTCAACTTTGATCGTCATGACCATATCTGGCACCTCTATACTCCTCAGCAGGTCAAGGATGTGGCATCGGATGGACGCCAGATGCACTTTCCCGCAGATGCGGGAGTTCGCCTGATTGAGGTCCCTGTTCCCCTGCTTGGTCCTTTCTATCCGCAAACAGACTCGTTTCGGCATGCCCAGCAGGAGCGCCGAAGGCAGGTAGAAACGCTGGAACACTCACGTTGTGCTCGCGTTGAGCAGGAGTCAACTCCCGCGCAAAGGCGTGTTCTGCGCGCCTATAGCAAAGGATTGGCGACACAACAGGTTGCGATACAACTACACCTCTCACCCGCGACCGTCAACTCACATAAAACGGCTTTACTCGTCCTCTGTGCCAACGCTTGGGAGATAGAGCCGACAGTCTCCCTGGACTACCACTTTTTTTACAGGAAATTTGCCAACTACTTTCGCTATGCTGAGGAAGAGTATAAATGATGACAAGCTACAAAACATCATCAAATTTGCTGAAAAACTTCAGCAAATTTGATGATGCGTTTGCTCTTAAAGCCAAGTATGCTGGATTACGTTACATGTGCCCGCCAGAATTGATATCAAGAAAGAGGTACATATAAACCTATGGCCTATTTGTTTGAAGCCAGTATTGGCCCCGTTCAGGACTTTATCGCCAGCGCGCGTCGCACACGTGATCTCTATACTGGATCCTGGCTTCTTAGCGAACTCTCAAAGGCTGCCGCACTTGCTATCGTGAGAGCGCCAGGAAATAGCCTCGAAACCTTGATCTTTCCTGCACCAGCAAGGGAAGATGACCTTATCGCGGGAAGCACATTGAGCGTCGCTAATAAGATTGTTGCCCGAATACAGGGATCGCCACGCGAAATGGGCTCAATAGTCAAGCTGGCGATTGGTAACCGTCTTAAAGAGATCGCATCAAAAGCGCTTACCTTCCCAGGAGAAGCCTCCCTGCTGTATGAGCTTGCGCATAGGCAGGTTGATGAACTCGTGGAATATAGTTGGGTTGCTATACCTTTCGAGGACGAAAGCGAATATCCTGTTGTCCGCAAGGATCTGGAGGCACTTCTGGCAGCACGTAAGAATACACGTAACTTTACTGCTGTTAGTTTTGACGACAAGAAGCACGGCAGTCAGCCCAAATCCTCGCTTACAGGTCAACTAGAAAGCGTCATTCCATGGGAGATGTATCCGCAATCAAAGGACGCGCGGGAAGGGCGCCTTCAGAAGACGCTCAAACTCTATACTATCTATGGGGCTGGACCTGCGGAGCGCCTCTCTGGCGTTGATCTTCTCAAACGCAGAGGCGGGCCTGCGGATGCTTCCCACTATCCCAGCAATTCGCATATTTCCGCCATTCCTTACCTCTTACGGTTGGAAAAACTCACTGTGCTAGAAAGAGCAGAGGCTGAGAAGGAATGGACAACGTATCTGAACCTTGTCCGCGACGCAGCGAAATCTGGCAATAAGGACCAGAACACAGACATACAGGAAACATCAGAAGTGCTGGAAACTGTGTATGGTTATTACAGGGGACGAGGACAACCTATTGCGGAGCCACCTATTCTACGAGAACATGATGGTTCCCTCCTCTTCGAAGAACGCCTTCTCTATTCTATCGACAAAAGTCAGTTCGCGCAGATACAAACGGCTCTTACACGCTTCTTTCACAAGGTCAATAGTGTCCTGGGCTCCAATGTTTCTCCCTCTCCTTACTATGCGATCCTGGTAGCAGACGGAGATGGTATGGGTGAAGTGATTGATCATCAGGCTCATCTTGGTATCGATAAACATCGACAACTATCGCGCGCGCTTGCTCTGTTTTCGGGAGGTGTTCGCGAAACCGTCAGGAAACACCGGGGAGCGCTCATTTATGCTGGTGGCGATGATGTTATGGCGCTTCTCCCACTCCACAGCATGCTTGCATGTGTGCAAGAACTCGCAGAAAACTATCAAACAGCTATGCGCCTGTTCAAGAATGAGCAGGGCAAGCAATCAACGCTCTCAGCAGGTGTTGCTATTGTTCACCATCTCGCGCTCTGGCAAGAGGCGCTGGACGTTGCGCGTGATGCCGAGAGTCGAGCGAAACGAGTGCCGGGCAAGAACGCCATCGCGATCACGCTTCAGAGACGGAGCGGCGAGTCCTATCAGATCGCTGGACCTCGCGAAATACTGCTTGATAGGAGTGATTCTGAGACATTGCAAGAACTGCCAGAGGTTCTAGAGCAGCTCATTGCTTATCAGTTAGCCGATGACCTCCCTCGTGGAATCGCCTACGAGCTGCGTGCGCTCCGCGAGCGTCTCAGTTTACGTGTGCATCATGAAGAAATGAGTGATAAGAACATGGCTTCCCAGCAAAAAGATGAGCTTAAGCCTGATCTTGAGCAGGTTCTACGCACCGATAGTGAGCGCATTCTCAAACGAAAGCTGGTCATGCGTCATGGCAAAGTTAGAGCGCAAGAGCTTCTTATTCCGCTCTTAGAGGTGGCAGGGTTACGGGATAGTAAACTGAACAAGGTGTCAGATGCTGAACATAGTGAGACACGTCCCGATTTCTATAAGCGCTCTGAGCAGTTTATCAATGCCCTCATCATCTCCCAGGCTCTAGCGGATGCGCGCGAACTGGCGGAAGGTCCACGGAAAGTTGAGGAGAGAAGCAGATGAATATATGGTTGATTGAGCCACATGATCCACTTATCTTTCGTGATGGGCGACCATTTGGCCCGACACCTGGTATCATCGCGACATCTTTGCCGTTCCCATTTCCCGCTACTATAGCGGGCGGTGTGCGCTCTCACGCAGGCAAGGCGACAGATGGCGTATTTACTGTAGAGGATGATAGGCTCAAAAAACTGAAAGAACTCTCTCTACGCGGCCCACTCCTCGTAGAGTTCTCCGACGAACCAGGGCAGGAGCAACATGTGCGCTGGCTCGTTCCTGCCCCTGCGGATGCCGTGCTCTTTGAAAATAAGGAGAAGCAGTGCGAACGGGTACGCCTCTCCCCACTCTCGATCCCGACAACTGCCCTGACCGATCTTGAGGATGGGCTCTGGCCTGTTGGCCCTTTCATCGCGAGATTTGACAAGCCCATGAAAACCCCACCTGGATATTGGTACTGGGAGGAGTTTCTAGTCTGGCTTCGCAATGATGATCTGTCCTCTCGCATCGTCGATCCATCCAGACTCGGCCATAGCGGACCCCAGCGTGAACAACGCGTACATGTTGGTATTGACTCGGAGCGGCGGACCGGACGTGATGGCGCTCTATTCGGAACCTCTGGTCTGGAGTTTGCCATCAAACACAATGGGCAAATGCGTCGCCTCGGCTTAGCTGTCTCGGTTGACGATACCAAAGGTTTCAACCTCTTGCCAGGACTTGGACATCTTGGTGGGGAGAAGCGTATCGTCAGTTGGCACCAGAGTACCCAGCCCTGGCCTGAATGCCCCAAAGCGCTGATAGCAAGCATTCTTAAACACAAACGCTGCCGGATCATTCTACTGACGCCAACCTTTTTCGCCCAGGGCTATAAGCCAGAAGAGAAGTTTCTCGCAAAGAATTGCAGCGTACATATCACACTGCGTTCAATCGCTATCCAGCGACCGCAAATTATCTCCGGCTGGGATATGGCTAATACTTGCTGTAAGCCGACAGTACGATTGGCACCTGCTGGCACTGTTCTCTTCCTCGAACTGAACAAGGATGATAAAGACGAAGATATTGAAGAATGGATCAAACAGGTCTGGATGCAAAATCTTTGCGAAAACGAGCAGAACGAAAACAAGCAGATGGAATACGATGGCTTCGGCTTGTCAGTGCTTGGCACCTGGTCAAGCGATAATGGTTCGATAGCAACAGAAAGGAAGGAACAGTAGTTATGGGACGCAAGCAACCACCTGAACCGCACAAGCTTATCCCGAAGGACACAAGTGACATCATTACCCAGACACGCGAATATGAGCTTATCACCCCCCTCTTTGGTGGTGGTGCTGTTCCCGGAGAGGCAGACGAAGACCTACCCATTCGTGGTACTGAGATTCGCGGCCAACTCCGCTTCTGGTGGCGTGCCTGTCGCGGTGGTCTTACTAAAAAGAATCAAAAAGAAAGAAATATCCGCTCAAACGAACAAATTCTGGCTGACATGCTGGCGCGGGAAAATGCTATCTGGGGTGCTGCCACCAAGCATAAGGAAGAAATACACAAACAAGAGCAGGGTGAGGTGCAAAGAAGACTGAATACTGTATATCTCTCAATAGAAGTTTTGAATGAGAATAGGGGAGAACCTATCAATGCCTATATAGTAAGAGAAACAAGAGGAGGCAACGGAAAACGCAAATTTGTACCATATCCAATCAGGGACATCCCTGGTTATGCGTCATTTCCATTACAGCCAAGCCAAAAAGAGCTTCAAACTGCACTTACTCCACACGATGTCCCTTTGAAAGAGGTAAGAAAAGGTATCATCTTTACCCTCACTATTTCTTATCATAAGGACTACAAGGAGGATGTTGAAGCTGCGCTTTGGGCCTGGGAAACCTTTGGTGGGGTGGGAGCACGCACGCGCCGTGGTTTTGGTGCTTTACGTTGCCTCAGCATCAATGGAGACCCAGAACTTGTCAATCTTGCGCCAAGCCAAAGTGATCAAGTGATCGGTTGGCTCAACGAGAGGCTGAAGGATCACGTAATCGTTGGAACGTGGCCCAGCCATGTTCCTTATCTCCCCAAAGAATTCGGTGAAGGCACAGATATCGTGATTTTTAAGACTTCTACTTCGGGGGAAGAAAACAAGGCATTGTACGAGATATGGAACAGGCTTATTCAAGGTTTAAAGGACTTTCGCCAATCAAAACGTCGTCAAGAAAGCGTTTGGCCGGAAACACACTTCATAAACTATCTCAAAAACAACCCGACCTCTCCTACAGACTATAAAGGGCTTAAGAAGTTTCCTAAAGCACAGTTTGGCCTTCCCATCGTCTTTCCACTGCATAACAACAAGCATCCCAACAATATAAAAAGGAAAGATTCACAACTCCATTTGCAACCCAATACACATGAACGTTTTTCCAGCCCTATCATCTTAAAGCCTATCGCTTGCGAGAGTGGTTGTTACAAAGGCTTTGCTCTACTTCTTAAAGGTTCTCGGCTCGAAAGGGGCTCTTTAATCTTACATCTTATTGAAGAACAAACAAAAGAAAAGAAGGAGATTGGCACTTTTGAGACATACCTCGCTGAACCTGAGCAAGTACTTATAAGCTCAGGCCACTCTTTCTCTATAGTCACCGACAAAGGCAAAAACACGCTTCGCGCTTTCATGGAATTTATGAGTAAAAGGAGATAAATTGTGAACGCCCAGCTTACTTTTGTTCATGCGCTCTCACCGCTCCATGCTGGTATCGGCCAGGGCGCGGGAGTGATCGACTTGCCCATCGCGCGCGAGAAGGCAACTGGCATCCCCTTTCTCCCCGGTTCATCGCTCAAGGGAGCTTTGCGCACACGCGCTTTCAATGGGGATCAGAAGGAGACGTATCTGCCGATCTTCGGCCCGGACAATCCAGCGGTGGAAGAGAATCGCGCCAGTTTGGTTCAGTTCTCGGATCAGCGTCTCCTCCTCTTCCCAGTGCGTAGCCTGGCTGGCACCTTCGCCTGGGTTACCTCTCCGTTAGTGCTTCGCCGTCTGAGGCGCGAAATGGAGGACACGCAAATCGATGTAGCTCGCCTGACTATTCCAGAAGTACCCGATAACGGAACATGCCTGCTCGCGAGACAGGACAGCGCTCTTACCTGGCAAGCACCAAATGGATCAAAAGAATACCGGGTCTATCTTGAGGATCTTGATTTGAACGCTCGACCTGATCCCAATGCCACCGCCATTTGGGCTGAATGGTTAGCAACGACTCTCTATCCGAGAAATCAAGATAAGGAATGGAGAGACATGCTTACTACTCGTTTGTGCCTTGTCCATGACGACCTTTTCACTTTCCTGGTAACCAATGCAACAGAGGTCACAGCGCGTATCCGCCTTCAAGAAGAGGTGAAAACGGTCCAGCAAGGTGGATTGTGGTATGAAGAGGCGTTGCCCGCCGAAAGTATCTTGTCCGGGTTGGTGCTCGCGATGCCCTCCTCCAAGAGAGGGTATAGCATTCAGCAAATCCTCCGGCTGCTAAGGCAACTCTCTAGTAGGACCATCCAACTCGGTGGCAAAGCCACTGTGGGACGTGGGCTCTGTCGCGTCCAATTTGCTGGACAGGAGTAATAGCCATGTATACACGTGATCAGCAATACGCTCTTCATGCCTTCGAGTATGTTACTGCCTATAAGGAGAAAGAGAAGGGAGATAAAGAGCGTAACCAGTACGGTGGTATGGCTCACCGGCTTCCGGTCCTCATTCACTCAGCCGGATTGGCTCAGGCACTAGAGTTTGTCAACTCGCGTAGTGGCAAAAAGCCTCCTCATAAACAATTGCTCACCGACCTGAGCAAGACTATTGGCTATGACAGCACAGGCGATCTACTTGAAGCCGTTCGGCAGGCTCCGCTTACCAGTTATATGCAAATAACGTACCAGGTTCGTCAGGCATTACTCTGGTACAAACGATATGCCCAATCAATCCTTGATGTTGAGGATGCCAGTGTTGTCGATAAGGAGGACGAAGCATGAGGCAAGCACTGAAAGATGATTTTCAGATGGGACCACTACATCGCCTGGATCTCAAAGGCACCAAGGGGTGGGGAATATCAGATGATACGATACGAGGGATGCACGCGGGTCTATGGCTGGACAAATATATTGCTAGCCATAACACCAATGATACAGGAAGTCGCCAGAACCTCGTTGCGCAGGTTGCCAGTCTTCCTATATCCACGACCTACATCCTCTTCTACCAGCGCTGGCACGATAGCCTACAAACAGATTATGGCAACCATATCCTCTGCTGTAAGGCCAGCAGCAAGGGACGTATTGCTATCAATTTGGGCAGCGAGAGCGTTTTGGAAACTTCCATTGCACTTCACCATACATATGGGGTTCCATACCTGCCTGGCAGTGCCCTCAAAGGGCTAGCCGCCAGCTACACCCGCCAGCACTTTGAAGGGGACATGTGGAAGCATGATGGTGAAGCGTACCGCGTCATCTTCGGCGATACTGAGCAGGCGGGCTATATCACCTTTTTTGACGCGCTTCCCATCCCGCAGATTTCTGAGAACGCTTTCCAGGTATCGAGCCTGCTCAAGCGTGATATCATTACTGTCCACCATAAGGAATACTACGGCGACGGCTCACAATCGCCTGCCGACTGGGATAGCCCAATTCCTATCCCTTTCCTCAGCACCACTGGCGATTACCTCGTCGCCCTTGCCGCGCCCGATCTAGAGAAACCCGAACCCTGGCTTAATAGGACCTTCGAGATCCTCAAGCAAGCGCTCGCCAACGCTGGCATCGGCGCAAAAACCTCCAGCGGCTATGGAAGAATGGAGCTAAGTGAAGAGCGTTTATAGTGAAGTTTTAGTTTGTTGTCCAACGAAGAAAAGGAGGCAACTCATGGGAGAAAAAAAGAAAGCACTTTTAATTATTGCTGGTGGAAGGGCGTTGCCTGATGCTATAGCGTTTTTTTATGTAAAGCCAGAGATTGTCGTTTATATAAAGTCCGAAGAAGGATGGGATTTTGAGAAAGGTTTTATCGATGTAGTCGAATCCTCCTCAATCTGTAAAGAGTGTCAACCTATATCAGATATTAATGCCTATAGCTTAGCGGCCGGTCAAAAAGCATGTGAACAAGCTATACAACTTTATCCCGAGGCTGATTGGACCATTACTATCGGCGCTGGCCCCAAGGTGACAGGTATAGCAGCTTATGAGTTCGCCAAGCAAAGAAATATCCCGTGCTTATATATAAGCACACTTTATGACAAGCTTGTCTCCGTGGAAAGAGACGTTATTGTAGAAGCTCCTGCAGAGACTTTTCACCCCAACGTAGAAATGTACATGAAACTTTACCATCGCACTTGTAGCCCGCATCATATGGAAAAGATTCCTAAGTACCGTTCGCTTGTGGAAAGTTGGAGCCATATCGCAAATGAGTTGGCCCTCTCCAAGTATACCGCAGACTTTACTGTCGTAATGCATGACAAGAAAGTTGGAGAGATTGGTTTTATATCAGATCCGGACCTAGCGGCTTCTCCTCTTCTCGAATTACTTTCTAACACGTACAAATTAATCAAGCTTGACACAGATGCTACTGGAAGCATAACCTGTCAATTTACTTCGCCAGCGGCAGCTCAATTTTTAGGTACTGGTGATTGGTTGGAACTATATGCTTGGAATGAAGTACCAACTATAGTAGATGGGAAACGCTTTGTTGATGACCATCAGAGGGCGTGGTATGTTAGTGATGGACAAGCTAAAAAAGAATTAGACTTGCTGATAATGTATAAAGCGCAGATAATCATTGGAGAATGTAAAACCGGGAAAGGAGCATTCGGATCTAATCACATAGATAAGTTGCATTCAATTTCTCATTGGTTGGGGGGGCGTGCTGTTACCAAACTACTTATCACGGACCAGCCTAAATCCAGAAGAAGCTATCAGTCTTTGAAAGACCTTGCCCATCAATTAGGTGTTGTAATTATTACAAGAGAAGATTTACCACAGCTTCGAGATGTTCTTAAACGTCAAATCGAAAGACCAACTTTTCCGAGGATTTAGCACATGATCGTACTCAACTTCAGTCACCCACTTACACTGGCGCAGCAGGAGCAAATCGAGCGCCTTGCCGGGAGGACCATCGAAGAGGTGCGTACTATACCAGTGCAGATCGATCAGGAGCAGCCAATGGAGCCGCAGATTGTCACTGCCCTTGAGATGGTTCACCTTACCACTGAGCAATGGCAAACTTTTCCCCTGGTCATCAATCCACCAGGGTACGCGCCAGCGAGCATGGTCTTACTTGCTGAACTGCATGGGCGTATCGGACACTTTCCGGTCTTCATTCGCCTACGCCCACGCCATGGTACCGTCACTACCTACGAAGTTGCTGAACTTCTCAACTTGCAAATCATCCGTGACAATGCTCGTAAACGCCGCTAGCAATGTCCAGAAAAAGAGCCCGCTTGTTGAAACTGCTTCTGAAATGACGCTATGGTAAATGTGACTGCGCTCAGGTACGTGTTAGGCCTGTGCAGGTTGAGCCTGCTTTGTTTCTGGTGATTGCTCCAATAATAGTTCTCGGCTACGCTGTTCTTCTTTCAATCGCTTCAGCCTTCGCGTAAGCAGCTTATACCTTGCCTCAATATCTGAGGTGTCATATTCATCAAGATGGAGGCGGAATGACTCATATTTAGCTTTAATAAGGTCTCCTGTCTGTTGGAGTGTTGTGCTCCTGTCTTTGAATTTGTAGGCGACAAGAATGCCTGACGTTGCCGCAACAATGACAGTGACAATTGACGTTTCCCAGCGTGGCAACTCGCTGATGTTCACAATGGCTGTTGCGATTGCAGAACCTAAAATCACTGCACCTTGGAGAAAATTGTACCAGCCTCAAGCTCGACGAGAATTAGCACGCATTTCAGGAAGATCCTCGTCGAGAATCTTTTGGATATACTCTGTGAAAGGGCGTAATTTCTCTGCCTCGGCTTGAGAAAGTTGCATAGTAGATAGTCTATCCTTTTCTTGCTTGTCCTTCTCACGTTGATCTTCTAGCTTTTTCCAAACATCCTCTGCCTGTGTCCATAAATATGCTCTTCGTTCATCCTGATTGTATTTTTCGCCTGAGTGTATCTCCTCTTCAATGATTGAGGTTAATTGAGACTGGTATTCATCAATTGTCACCTCGTCCTTTTGGCGCTCTTGCTGTAACCGCAATAATTTGTGCGTAAAGCGTGGGGGTGGTTGCTTCTGCACCATAGTAGATGACTGAACCTCCTTCTGTATCAATTATGTCGCATTATCTACGGTAGAGGTGTAAAATTTCTTAATAATTTAGGAAATATGAAATGTTAAAACTGTATTTATCATTATAAATCACATTTTCCTATAAAAGAATCAGAAACATCCAAAAAATTCGTCGTAGGACATCGATGAAACTCACTTTTGGGAAGTACGAAGGGTTGAAATTGCCTGATAGCCATATAAACTGGGCCTCAACGATGGGATATATTTCTCATCGTTGAGGCCCAGTTTATTCTTTTGCTTCTTACCATACCTTAGTTCGGATCATGCCCTGCTAGCATATTTGCTGGCATCATAAAGATTGGAATGCCGCAACCCTTGTGGTGTTCTCAGACGGATTGAAGCCCCTGCTACACTATCGACACTGTGGCGTTTGAAGCGGTCGCGATGCACTTGCAGTATCCTGAGATGGATCGAAGCCCCTGCTATATTCACCCCCGCCGCGACAGCCTCGCGGCAACCTTCGACCTTGCAGTATCCTGAGACGGATCGTAGCCCCTGCTATACGTAACCAGAACGCGGCTCAAGGTGCGACCCAAACACTTGCAGTATCCTCAGTCGGATCGAAGCCTCTGCTACGACAACTCGATGAAAGTGCTCTTCTTCGATATGGAGCTCTTGCAGTATCCTGAGACGGATCGAAGCCTCTGCTACCTAATGGAATTGTGTGAAGAGGCCAAACAAAAAGAACTTGCAGTATCCTGAGACGGATCGAAGCCTCTGCTACGGCAGCAACCCAGCGGCAATGCTTGCACACTTTGGAGCTTGCAGTATCCTGAGACGGATCGAAGCCTCTGCTACCATGGATAGACCTGTTTGACAACACTCGCTTTTATGACTTGCAGTATCCTGAGACGGATCGAAGCCTCTGCTACGCTCAGCTAGTTCAGATGAAGATGCTCCCATATATGACTTGCAGTATCCTGAGACGGATCGAAGCCTCTGCTACGTAACCAACTGGTAAAGCGACTCGTTAACCGTACATACTTGCAGTATCCTGAGACGGATCGAAGCCTCTGCTACTGACGAATTAGGAATAGAGCCACCGCGCGCCTATGCCTCTTGCAGTATCCTGAGACGGATCGAAGCCTCTGCTACACCCGTGCGGTAGTGGACAAGATACCTGGCGCGCTCTTGCAGTATCCTGAGACGGATCGAAGCCTCTGCTACATTATTTCCCATTGCGACCCGTCTGGTCGCACCTTATACTTGCAGTATCCTGAGACGGATCGAAGCCTCTGCTACCGCTCAAGGTGAATAGAACTTACCTGCTCATACGTGCCTTGCAGTATCCTGAGACGGATCGAAGCCTCTGCTACCTCAAGAAAGATGCTGGCATTGCTTAACCTATTGAAGCGACTTGCAGTATCCTGAGACGGATCGAAGCCTCTGCTACGCGCCAACATCAGGCAGCGCCGCCGTTATCTTCTTAATCCTTGCAGTATCCTGAGACGGATCGAAGCCTCTGCTACATTCGTCATCAGATAATGCCTCAGTGCCTTTAATTCTCTTGCAGTATCCTGAGACGGATCGAAGCCTCTGCTACCAAGAGTAATTGGAGTCTCTGAGCCTTCTACACTCCTTGCAGTATCCTGAGACGGATCGAAGCCTCTGCTACTTTTACAGTCCATAGCGTCGTGTTTGCGGTCATAGTCTTGCAGTATCCTGAGACGGATCGAAGCCTCTGCTACCGAACTCTACCTTCCAGGACACGACCCCTGAGGTTGCTCTTGCAGTATCCTGAGACGGATCGAAGCCTCTGCTACTAACAGGTGGAACTAGGTAGCGCCTTCCCAATAGGAACTTGCAGTATCCTGAGACGGATCGAAGCCTCTGCTACTTTCCCCTTGATATCGCGTAGAACATCCACCGGGCCAACTTGCAGTATCCTGAGACGGATCGAAGCCTCTGCTACATAGCACATGCATCCTGTGTAGCTTTTGAAATAAAGACTTGCAGTATCCTGAGACGGATCGAAGCCTCTGCTACCGTGTAGTTGCAGTTTGCCGTGGGCGGTGTGTTTTCCTCTTTGAATGAGGTTAGGCCGTTTCCTGGACGTCTCAGAGCATCGATTTTATTTGAATTACTTCGTCTAGTATACCAGATTGCGTCGGGTTTCGAAAATCGTTTTTTGCTCCAAAAGCCGGGGGATTTTCGAAATGTAGAGTATGTTTTAAAGACATATTTAGGGCAATTCATGGTCACGCGAGAGTTTAAAAGGGCTGATTACGCCCTGTTTCTCCGTCATAGGGCGGCGATTTTCAAGCCCGCCTTTTTAAAGCCTTAAAAATGCGTCAGGAGGGAGATATATCAACGTGAGGTTGATGCGCTTGGCGTCACCATTCACGAGCTGATTTTATCCTTGCTTTCAGAATTTTGACTTTTTCTTTTTCTATCCAAATATTTCCGACGGTTTGGCGGAACTCAATCTTTATACTGTTGCCTAAGCACGGCGATATTGTTCGTGAAGCGATACGTTAGTTTGCGCTAGGCTACTATATTCCTGGCGAGAAAACGAGAGGTTTTCTAAAATGGATTTGATTGTAGAGGGCAAGGGTATGTTTATTGGCAAGCATCAAGGCCGAATTCGCGTCTATCGTGAGCAGAAAATGGTGCAGGAGGCACCATTGATCCATTTGAAGCAGATTCTTATCGTGGATAGCGGCATAGGTATCTCTAGTGATGTGGTCAGGATGTGTAGTGAAGAGGGTATCCCTATTCACTATCTCAATAAGTATGGCCGTACGTTTGCTGGTTTATATACTTCAGGTTTGATAGGGACTGTTTTGACGCGGAGAGCCCAATTGCAGGCGTATAAGAGACCTCAAGGTGGAATTGTAAGTAGGGCTTTTGTGGTGGGAAAAATACAGAACCAGCTTAACCTGCTGCGCTACTTTGCCAAATCTCGTAAAGAACAGGAGCCTGAACTCTATCAAACTATTCTCACGACAATTGTTACTCTTCGTGATCATGTACAGGATGTTGAGCAATTACCTGGAGATTGTATTCAAGATATTCGTGAACGACTCCTTTCTATAGAGGGGCACGCAGCACAATATTATTGGGGCATTGTTGCGGCTATTGTGCCAGCCACGCTTCAATGGCCGGGACGCGAAACGCGTGGTGCCAAAGACCTCTTCAATGCTTCGCTTAACTACGGTTATGGAGTGCTCTATGCTCAGGTAGAGCAAGCTATTCTTCTCGCGGGACTCGACCCATATGCTGGATTTTTACATGCAGATCGGCCAGGGAAGCCAAGCCTGGTACTTGACCTGATTGAAGAGTTTCGCCAATGTGTCGTGGACCGCACGATCATTGGTTTGTTCAACAAACATGTACGTCTGGAGCAAGATGAGGAGCGACTTCTGACGGAAGCGACTCGTCGTAAGATCGCAGAAAAAGTTTTTGAGCGGCTTGATGGAAGCGCTGAACTTTACGAAGGTAAACGGCAGGCGCTCCGTTTTATCCTGCAAAACCAGGCGCGTCATCTCGCTTGTTTCTTACGTGAGGAGCGTGAAGCTTACATTCCTTTTGTCTCTGGCTGGTAGGAAGTGAGAAATATGCGCTATCTACTGATCTACGATATCACGCATGATGGCACTCGCAGTAAGGTCGCTGACGTTTGTCTGGATTACGGCCTCAATCGCATCCAGTATAGTGCCTTTCTGGGCGAGCTTTCACCTGCCCATCAACGTGAGTTACTCTTAAAAGTGCATCAACGTCTGGGCAAGCATGGAGCAAATATCCAGTTGTTCCCTCTCGATGAAAAAGCCTGGGTGGGAAGAAAGTCGATTGAGCGTGAGGAGAGGCAGAATAATGAGTGAGCCATGGTTATTAGAGGTAACGGATCTTAAACAGTATCTCTGCTGCCCTAGAATTCCTTATTATCGATACTGCTTGCCTGATATCCGACCCGTAACCTATTCTATGGAAGTAGGTATTCAAAGCCATCGCGAAGAGGAGGAAAAAGAAGCGCGCCGCAGCCTCCAAAAATACCAGATAGAGCAAGGAGAGCGTCTGTTTAATTACTTTGCGGCCTCTGAGTTGTTGGGTATCAAAGGACAAATGGATCTTGTAATTATCACGCCTTCATGGGAAGCCGAGGACAAAGAAGCTATTATCGTCGATTACAAATATTCTGAGCAAAAGGCCGGTCCGCACTTTAAGCTCCAGCTGGCTGCTTACGCGCTACTTTTAGAGGAGGAACTCCAAATGCCCGTTCGAAATGGCTTTCTCTATTCCATCCCTCTGCGCAAAGCGGAAAAGATTGCTATCACTGTTGCCCTCCGCAAGAAAGTTAGGCATGTGATTCAGGAGATCCACCAGTTGCTTGAAAGAGAAGCGTTTCCTGTATCGACGCGAACTCCACACCGCTGCCCAACCTGCGAATTCCGGCGCTTCTGTAACGATATGGTCTAAGCAACGCATATAAAGGGATATGCGGTCTCGATTTCATGTAAACCACGGCTACTTACTGTCATTGACGAGTAGGTAGCCATGGTGCTTAACAAATGCATGAATGCTCACATTTATACCTCGTATGAAGCTTGTCAACATAGCTGCACGTTCAGTGTCCTCAAGCGGATCGAAGAGTCTGCTACCCGGGCGCGTGCTATAGGGCTGCTGGCTGGCAGGAGGTCTTACAGGATCCTCTGGCGGATCGAAGAGTCTGCTACACCACCAGAGAAGGGGAGGCGCAAACAGAAGGCCGAGAACTTACAGGATCCTCTGGCGGATCGAAGAGTCTGCTACTCGAGAGCAGCAATCCCAATCACTACCGCAATACCAAGCCTTACAGGATCCTCTGGCGGATCGAAGAGTCTGCTACGCCGCCCATCCCAAGGTGCCTCTGGCTCTGGAGTGTCTTACAGGATCCTCTGGCGGATCGAAGAGTCTGCTACGATCATACAGACGAGCACAAGGAATGCTGGCGCGATTCTTACAGGATCCTCTGGCGGATCGAAGAGTCTGCTACATGACCAGCCCACGGCTGGTGGCCCTATGGCCAATATCACTTACAGGATCCTCTGGCGGATCGAAGAGTCTGCTACTCTATCCGCTCTGCTCTCACACAGGCTCCATTCAAACTTACAGGATCCTCTGGCGGATCGAAGAGTCTGCTACATGCGCTCTCACTAGAGCGAAAAAGACAAATTGCAGACTTACAGGATCCTCTGGCGGATCGAAGAGTCTGCTACCTCATGTCTTTTGTTGAGACTCCTCATGAGTGAATCTTACAGGATCCTCTGGCGGATCGAAGAGTCTGCTACTCCGTGGTCCTGCCTCCGGCTCCCCCCGTCGTCACTACGCTTACAGGATCCTCTGGCGGATCGAAGAGTCTGCTACCTCGAAATTGAGTCCGACCAGACGGAGGCCCACGAATCTTACAGGATCCTCTGGCGGATCGAAGAGTCTGCTACCGCGGCGCTGTAGCGAGAAGGTGGTGGTGTATTTTCTTATTCTGATTGCGTTAGGCTGTTTCTTGAGCCTCTCAGAATGTCAACTGTGTTTGCTATGCCTCATCTAGTATACCAGATGACCATGGGTTTCGAAAATCGTTTTTTGCGCCAAAAGGCAGGGGATTTTCGAAGACAAAACAGGCGTAATTTGCCCTGTTACAGCTTTTTCTGGCATGTTTGGCTCCTTATTAGGGCCATTTTCACCCTCTTTAGATATTGGGCAGTAACGGTTTTCGAACACGGCCCACAAAAGGGCAAAATGAGAGAGGGGAATCAGAAATTTTTATGTCATTTTTATAGCAGAGCTTCTATTTTTCCTCTATACTATCTCCGGTATTGTAAGGTTTTATGGGATTTACAGGCGAGGCCTCTCTCTTGATTTTGTAGTTTTTCGGCCATTTTTTGAAATTTGATTGTCCTCACTACTTTTCCGACGGTTTGGCGGATTGCGGAGGGTATACTCTACTCATCAATCAATGAAGGAGGCATACACTTGCTGAATTTAGAGGCACGGAAACGGTTAGAAAATCTGTTATATATCATCAAGCTTTTTCAGGTGCCGGACAGACGATACCGCACGAAGGAAATCGCTGAACAACTTGGGGTCAATGAGGATACTGCTGGTAAGTACCTGCGCGACCTGAGTCTGAGTGGCCTTCTCCCTATTACCAAGGAGGGACATGACTGGGTTTTGTTAGAAGGTGCAATGACGCCACAGCTTGAACTTTCGCTAAGCTATCCCGAAGCGGTTGCACTCTATCTGGCAGCTAGACTCCTGGCCCAGACACAGGATGAGCAGAACTGGCATGTGACCATGGCGCTTAAGAAACTCGTGGATGCGTTGCCACCATCGCTGCGCAAGCGCGAAGAGATGTTACTCGCACTTTTAAACTTTGAGGATTCGCAACGCCCTGACAAATCGGGAATCTTTTTTGCTCTCGCGAGTGGCTGGGTGCTGCAACGGCAGGTTCGCCTCTACTATGAACCTCCTCACCGCCGTAGTTTTGAGTGTTTGTTCCATCCTTACCTGCTAGAACCGTCAGCAATTGGTCGCACTATCTATGCGTTGGGTTATAGTAGCATGGGAGAGGCAAGGCGCGCCTATAAACTGGAGCGCATAACGCGTGCAGAATTGACGGATAAAACATTCGAAATACCAGAAGACTTTGATGCTGCTACGATGCTGCGACAGGCCTGGACAATCATGTACAGTGACGAAGAGCCTGTGAGAGTGCGCTTGCGTTTTAGTGCTCGTGCCACACCACGTGTTCTTGAAACACGCTGGCACCCTTCCGAGGAGGTGAAGAAGAATCGAGATGGCTGCGACTGGACGGCCATTATTGGCGATACGCTAGAGATTGAGCCGTGGATTCGAGGTTGGGGAAGCGACTGCGAAGTGCTAGAGCCACTCGCTTTGCGTGAGAGCACCATCAAGCATCTCCGCCGCTCCATGCGTATGTATGGTCTAACTGCGCCGGAAACGCGCTCTCCTGGCACATTTGATCCAAATTTGTTTCGGAGGAAGGACTAGAAACGATGCATACACCATATCCTTACCAGGAAGAGCTATTACGGGCCATCGCAGCGGGCAGAAATGTGATTCTGGTTGTGCCAACAGGAGGGGGAAAGACGTTCGCCGCAAGCTTGCCTTTTCTCCAGAACCTTGCCTTTAAAGAAGGTCTGCTGCCAGCAAAGGCCATCTATGCCGTGCCAACACGCTCGCTAGCCACACAATACCATGCTTTATGCCAGAAATGGTTGCAGGAACTGAATCCCGATCTTTTCGACGATTTTCAAGAGCGATACGGCTACTTCGGGCACGACCTCTTTTCCATCCAGACGGGCGAGACACCTGGAGATCCTCAATTTGAGTCGGTGCTTACCGCTTGCACCATCGATCAATTCTTGGCAAGTGCATTAGGTGTGCCGTATAGCCTGGACACCAGACGCGCCAATATCAATGTTGGAGCCATGTGCTCATCGTATCTGATATTAGATGAGCCGCATCTTTATCCAGTGGCAGAAGGAGGCAGAAGCTATAAAGGCGGCTTGACCACCTGCCTGGAGTTCCTCCGCCAGGTCAAAGATATCACTCGCTTCGTCTTTATGAGCGCGACGCTACCACAAGCGTTGGTGGAACAGCTTGCTCAGATACTTGATGCTGACGTCATTACCGTCGATGACGAAGAATTGGCTCAGCTGAATAAACGACGTGAGCGCCGCTTCGAACGATGCACAACGTCGATGAGCGCCACATCTATTCTTCAACAGCACCAGAGCTGTTCTCTCGTCGTCTGCAATACTGTACAACGTGCTCAAGAAATCTATCTGAAGTTAGATGAGGCAATACAACAGGCGGGACTCGACATAGATCTGCGCCTACTCCATAGCCGTTTTACTGACGATGATCGAAAGCGCCAAGGAGAGGATTTGTCCCGCTTACTCGGCAAGGAGCAATGGCTTGAGGGAGCCTATCAGGGTGGCAAAGGCGTGATTGTGGTTGCGACACAGGTCGTCGAGGTTGGACTGGATATCTCAGTAGAGGTAATGCATACAGAGATTGCACCTGCGAATAGCTTAATCCAACGTGCAGGTCGCTGCGCTCGCTTTGAGCAACAACATGGTCGTGTCCTGGTCTACCGTTCACCACTCGATGAAGACGAACAATCCGTCTCCAGCCTCCCGTATGAGGTTGCGCTCTGTGAACACACCTGGCAAGCTCTAGAGCGGTTTACAGGCCAACCATTGGGCTTTCGAGAGGAACAAGCGCTTATCAATGAAGTCCACACGGCTAGCGACCTTCAACTCCTCCAGCAGTATGAAGCGCATCGTGGTGAGCTACAAGAAGCCATTACCACAAGCCTGCGTACTCATGAGCGTGGCAATGTTATGGATCTCATCCGTGATGTGCTACAGGTCCAGCTGCTTATCCATAATGCACCTGATGACGAGATCACAACAGAACCCTGGCGCTGGCAGAGTTTTGCCTTCCGTCCTGGGCAACTTATGGGCAAACATTGGGAACGCTTGCAGCAGCGTTGCTCTGAGCTTGGGCTGAACTGGATATGTAAGCAGGCGATTCTTGCGCCCTCTGAGGGGAAACAGCAGGAGCAAGACGAGGATAGCCATATCGCGATAACGTATACGTGGGATCATGTGAACAATCCTCACCAGATACCCAACACACTCATGTTAGCAATGCCCAATCAGCTTGTCACCTATGATCAGAGGCTTGGGCTCGTCTTTTTGGATGGACGTCTACCGCTCTCTCCTGAGTGGGAACTGCGACTCCTTGAGCAAAATTATCAGAGCGTGCTTCGCGAGCGCAAACGCTCCAGCGGTCAAGGAGAACCAACAAGGCTACAATGTTATGAACAACACATTGGAGGGCTGGCTGATGCCTACTACCAGGTCATCTACGCAGAACTGGCCTACACAATGCAGCGCCTCGAAACGAGGCTAGGTCTGGAAGCGGGTACGATTGATCATGCGATCCAACTGGCTATCGCGACTCACGATCTGGGGAAACTGGCAGACACATGGCAAACGTGGGCGCGTGCGTGGCAGCGTCTCCTCAGAGAAAAAAACAGCTGGGCCAAAGATTACCAGGAACCCGCCGATGATGTCTTCTTCGCTAAAACAGACTATGACTGGCGCTCGCAGGAGCAGCGCAAATGGCAGAAAGAGGTACCAGGGAAACGCCCAAATCATTCTTGTGAGAGCGTCATGATTGGGCGCAGCATGCTTGCGCAAAGCCTTGGCATCTTCCAGGCAGATCACCCAAACTTACCCATCTTGCGCGCGGTCTGTACCGCTATCGCTCACCATCATACTCCAAAAGCGCATGAATATGGACAAACTCGCGTCCAACCTGGAGCCTTCTCAGCGGTTGAGAAGGCCATTCAGGCTGTGAATCGCGACGATTCCTGGAGCGTTGACCTCAGCAAGTTATGTCTCACTCTGGAAGCGGGGGATTTGGACCCTATCACTGTCTCAAAGGAGATCTGTACGCGCCCCGATGTGGCTTCAAGCGAGGACAAAAGATGTGAGACCTGGCTGTCATTTGTGATCGTGCGTGCATTGCGCCTGGCAGATCAGCGTGCAGACCGCTACGTTTCTTCTAAAGTTTGAGGTATGTGTAATTGTGCATACATGCGTTATTCTCTCGAAATCACTACAATACAGCGAGTAAAGAGCATGCATACTTTTTGGATTAACAAAGTGAGTGGTACTTCTGCCGATACCCTCCTTGCACTTGGATGGGCACAGCTTCTTCAGGAAGTGCTGAAGGTGCTGAGGAAGCATGATAGTCGGCTTTTCATCCGCAATTGCGGAGATTCGTTTGCGATTGAGCTTTCTGAACCACTGTATGAGGAGGAGTTCTATAGTAGCCGCTCAATTCCATTCATTGAGCCGCTTATCACTGTGAAGCAGGATGAACGCCAGGGTAAGAAGGGGCACATTCTTCAAAACGGATTTGAGTACGACAAAGAGCGTGAGAAACAGAAGCGACTGATCGCCCAGCTTCAGCAGCTTCCAGCCAGGTTGCGGACACCTGATGCTCGCTTCAGGCATGAGCCAGAGTTAGAACAAGTTCTCAGCACCGGGCCACGCAAAGAACTGGCGCACTACCAGGCCATCAATATATTCAAGGTCTCTGATACCTTCAATGATATAGCCTTGCGCTGGCAAGGTTTGACGGTTGAGCAACAATGGCTGGCTATTGGTCTTCTTTATCGACTCTTCTCACAACGAGAGAACGGTGTGAATGTCGCCATCAAAAGCTGGGAGAGACTGGCAAAGGAGCAGCATATAGGCGGAAAATCGATGGCGACCGCCGTTCAGGTTATCAATCCCACGACCGGCAAGGGGGCCAATACAACGAAGAGCAATAAGCTACACAGTGGCGGATTAGAGAGCTTCTGGCTGCTGGAGTTGCTGAAGTTCAAGGGTTTTATGCTTGGTGCCGCACCCTATATGCTCAAGGGGAGTAAGGACCGCAAAACCTATGTGATTGTGCCACAGATAGTAGCGTTGGATACGCTCACGCGCATGATGGAGCAGTTCCGTGCTATCTGCTGGTCCAGTACTGCCATCAAACAGGATATTCTCGCGGCTCTGCGTCTCACCCAGGTCCTGGTAAAACATCGCAGGGAGGCGTTTACCAGCAGACAAGGGCTTGAGGATTGGGAACCTTCGCCTATCGTCAGTATTGCGAGTGGGTTGGATGTCACTTTTTACAAGGATATGGGAAGCGCGCATGCGATCATGAACGCTTCCACCATTAATGTGCCAACCTGGTTCCCAGATCTGACAGAGTTGCCTGCAATAGAGCAGGCAGACCTGCTTCTAGCAGAGCATCTTCGTGTCATCAGACGCATTGAGGGATATCAAGGGAAAGAGGGAAATGAAGAGCTGGAACTCCTGCGTGCCTATCGTGACTTTCTCTCTGGACATGATCTTCGCCCATTTTGGAAATTTGCCGCGCTTTATGGCGGCTACCTGTTTCGCCAGCGCGAGCGTGAGAAAGACGCGAAACGCTGGCTTCCACAACTTACAAAGGAAGGATTGCTTCGACTTATTATGAGCCACCAAAACAACACATCCTTACGTACCATTCTGGAAACACCAGGCTTTCAGAACATCGCGTCAGCCATTCGCGAAGCTACAGTACGAGCGCAGTGGAGACGCAGTCAGGACAAAGATACGAAGTATGAGGTTCGGTATGGGCTTGGGCAGGATCTCATGCGCAAGGCTCGTTACCGCGAAGAGTTCATGGCAGCGCTGAGCGAATTTCTCTTTCTCTATAATGCGGAGACCGCGCGCGAAGAAGAGAAGCTCGCGAAGAAATTGGCTCGCCGTTTGACGAAGGATGATTATCGAACTCATAAGCTTCGCTACCCATCTTCATCGAATGACATGATACAACTCAGCAACTTGCTGGACACCTATCCTACAGAGTTAGTCGCATCCATGCTTATCGCCTATGGCTACTCACGTCTGGACACATTGAAGTCCGAAGATGCGCAAGCCGATGATATCAGCGACGATTTTATAAACACAGAACTGGTGCAAGAAGAAGCCTAAAGAAGGAGTGAAGAACAATGTCCACGACAAGCAATTCCCTGGTTTCGCTTTCTATCGCTGCACGCATGACCCTCAATGTCCATAGCCTCAATAATGAAGGTGGTGAGGGGAATCAGATTCAGACTCGCATGATCGATATTGTTGGCGAAGATAACGTGCTGCATAACGTCAATGCCATCTCTGGCGATATGCTCAAACACGTTCTGATGGAGCACTACTATCGCCGTGCTAAGGAGGAGCATATCAGCTTGTGTACCAGTTGTCAGCGTTTCAATGTCAACCGCATCAACGCCGATGATACATTTCTCAAAAAGACGAAGGGCATCAAAGATGCAGACTTCATTGACCAATTACTTCAGCACTGTGCAATGGATGATATTGGTGGCATCCTGGTGACAGAGGAGAAACGCTCGGTCCCGCGCAAATCTATCTGTGAGTTTGGCTGGGTAGTGGCGCTTCCCGAACTTTCACGTACGGAGAGTTACTTTCACGTCAAATACGCCTCCGAGCGAGGCGAAAATAAGCGCAAAGAAGATGCCAACGATCAGGAGAAAACGGGCGCCAATAGGGGGCAAAACATCTTCCATCGCCCGGCATCTAGCGGTGTATACGCCTTTGTCTGTCACCTGGAACTTGGGCGTATCGGCTATAACGACATCACTCAGAGCTATGCCATCAGTGAAGAGGAGCGTCAGAAGCGTGCGGCATTACTGCTAGAGGGCGTGATGTATTCCTTCCTCGAACTCAATGGTGCGATGCGCTCGACCCAGTTGCCGCACCTTGTCGCGCTTGAGGGGTTTATCTCTACCAGCGACAGCGCTATACCCGCGCCACTTCTCAGCCCACTTATGGGAGGGAGTGATCGGGAGCACCGTTTCGCCTATCGCAAGCAGGCTCAGGAGATTGCGACGGCGCTTAACGGGCAAGGTCCTGAACATGTTCGTCTCCATTCGTTCGATACCCTCAGCGAGTTCGCGCAACGCATGCGCTCCTTGATTGATACCAGCACACCGCAAGCCCTGACATTCTAGCAACACAGGAAGGCTATCTATGTGGACCGTCGCACACTACCTCCCCGTCTCTTTTTTCTCACTTCGACCAGCGAATGCGACCTCTTCGGGTGGCAAGACACTATTGATACCAACGCCATTCGCGATCAAAATGGCGCTGTTGAGTGCTGCTATTCGCGTGCGTGGACTCCAGGAAGGGGAACGGCTGTTCCCTTTCCTACGAGATCTGGAAATTTACCTTGAGCCACCTGAAGAGATGATTGTTGTGAAGAGCTTTAGTAAGATCCGACGAGAACTCAAGGACAAGAGCAATGCCGAGAAAGCCCTGAAGGCGCGGGAGAAGAAGGAATATCCTATGCAACCTACCATCGCCTACCGGGAATACGTCAATTATAAAGGTAGCTTGCGCTTTGCTTGCCAGTATCCAGATGAAGCACCTCTGACGCGGGTACTGCCTGAGCTAGCCACATATGTCAATTACATTGGGAAGCGGGGGGGCTTTCTCCAACTTCTCGCTGTGCCAGAGAATAGCTCAGAGCTTCCTCAGGGAAAGTTTCTCCATCTTACTGCGGATGGTTTGCAAGCCTTTGAGGTCAATGGTACGCTCCAGATGCTGGATGATTGTGGCCCCAGCCTGACATTTAAGCAAGCCGACACGTACAATGAGGCGAAGATCGTTCTCCATAAAGATCGTGTACTCCGTCATGTTGTGCTACCATACCAGCAAATACGCTCATCGCGTAGTTATAGCTGGTATCAACGTCTACCCGTATAGAAAATTATTCAAGGAGGAATAGGATGCAGACCCTTTTACGATCCGCCGCCTTAACGACGACGCACCTCCGCTTTCGAGTTCGCGCCCACACACTATTAGAACTGGATACACATAGTGGCGCTTCACTACGGGGGAGTTTCTTTTATGCTATCATGGACCAGTTTTGCACGAATAAAAGCGCACCCTCATGTAGCGTATGCGTGCTCAATGCGACCTGCCCAGTCAGCGCCATTGCTGCCCCTATGCGGGAAGATAATTCCTGGGGCCACGATATCCCACGCCCATATGTCATCACTCCACCCCTGGAGGGAGCCAGGCGCTACCAACCAGGTGACGGCTTCTCTTTTGAGATGACACTGCTAGGAGGTATTGTCAAACTGCTTCCCTATATTATGCTCTCTATCCAGCAATTCGAACGTGAGGGCCTGGGGCTTCGGTTGGATGAGCATCGGGGTCAACGTGGACAGATACGTGTCGAGCGTGTTGAAGCCTTTCACCCTTTCACAAACGAGCAGCAAACCATCTATGAAGCGGGCAATATGCGAGTTCAGGCCCCAGTGATTACGATCCAGCCGGAAGATTATAAGCGGCGTGCCGAGCAATTGAACCGGCGGCGTATGACGCTGCGGTTTGTTACACCATTGCGCCTCATCGACCAGGATCATCTGGTCCAGCAGGCCCGCTTTCGCCCGCTCATTCGCCGTCTGCTCGAACGCTATCAGGCCCTTGAACAACATTACGGCAACGCCGAAATTGCGTTTAGTAAGGAAGAGCGCGACGCCATTGCACACCTAGCTGATGGCGTTCGCTGTGTCGCTGACAACACGTGTTGGCAAGAGTTGCGCAGCTACTCCAATCGCCAGAAGCGTACGACTCCCACCAGTGGATTGATGGGCGAAGCTACCTTCGAAGGCGACCTGGAACCTTTCCTCGAACTACTCGCCCTTGGCGAACTCATCCACGTTGGTAAGAATGTCGTCAAAGGCAATGGCTGGTACCAGATCCAGTCCTAACTCTACAACTGCATATGCCACAATAGCCAGGAAAGAAAAGTTGATGCCCTGCTTTCCTGGCTATTCTGCTTGAAACCAAACCATATTTAATACATCCTCATGTGGCTTGAATGCCCTGCTACCTACTTAGAGCTTAGTATGCACATAGCCCAGGTATGGAACCTTGCAGGATCCTCAGGCGGATCGAAAGCCCTGCTACAAGGTCCATCAACTGCCTGGCAAAATCAAACTACAAGACTTGCAGGATCCTCTAGCGGATCGAAAGCCCTGCTACACAAAGCGGTATAAATCGGGGTGTTCTGTCTTCACAACCTTGCAGGATCCTGAATCGGATCGAAGCCCCTGCTACTCCCGTTATTGATTACGATGAAATGGAGCATGATAACTTGCAGGATCCTAAAACGGATCGAAGCCCCTGCCACCCACATGACGTAGCCTCATACAACGCTAGTGTGAGGTCTTGCAGGATCCTAAAACGGATCGAAGCCACTGCTGCTTCGCGGCGGTAGGCGCGGTAAAGTTCGCCCAGTCTCTTGCAGGATCCTCATTCAGATCGAAGCCCCTGCTACCCATCGCAAGGGCGGGCGAAAAGGACAGATCGCCCGAACTTGCAGGATCCTGAATCGGATCGAAGCCCCCGCTACCAGTTTCCAGGCTACGTAAACCTCTCTACGTCTCAGTTTTGCAGGATCCTCATTTGGATCGAAGGCCCTGCTTCAAATAGCAATGCGTTGCCTGTGGAACTGTATATGCAACTTACAGTATCCTTTAGCGGATCGAAGGCCCTGCTACTCTCTGAAGGAAGCACAAAAAGAACTGGAATTATGCAACTTACAGGATCCTCTAGCGGATCGAAGCCACTGCTACGGGATTGGTGCACTCTCAAGTGTCAGTGCGTGTTTTGCTTACAGGATCCTCTAGCGGATCGAAGCCACTGCTACAGCCATCTCTTACAGCCAGACAAGCGAGTGAAGAGCACTTACAGGACCCTCTCGCGGATCGAAGGCCCTGCTACTTTGCGCCCGCGTTCTTTTGCGCTATGGTTGTGTTGTCCTTACAGGATCCTCTCCCGGATCGAAGGCCCTGCTACTTTACTCTTCGACTGTGACGTGGTTCCGGTTCGTTTCTTACAGGATCCTCTCCCGGATCGAAGGCACTGCTACGAGATCAATACGAGATTCTGGTCGACCACAATGAATCTTACAGGATCCTCTAGCGGATCGAAGCCACTGCTACTTTCCTGTTCTTTTGCGTTAAGGGTTTGCATAGCAACTTACAGGATCCTCTAGCGGATCGAAGCCACTGCTACCCTCTGCCTGGATGATCGCTTCTGTCTCCGTCGCGCTTATAGGATCCTCTAGCGGATCGAAGGCACTGCTACGATACAAGTGGATCTGTCCCGGCGCGATCTCATGCGACTTACAGGATCCTCTAGCGGATCGAAGGCACTGCTACTCGATATATGGACATTAGCACAGCAAGTGGCTGAACTTACAGGATCCTCTAGCGGATCGAAGGCACTGCTACCATTAGGTTTTGCCCGGTATTGGGCTGGCCCTGATAAACTTACAGGATCCTCTCGCGGATCGAAGGCACTGCTACCGAATAGCTGTGGGTCAGTATAGGTGGTGTGTTTTTCTATTCTGGTTAGTTTAGGCCGTTTCTTGAGCCTCTCAGCGCGTCAATGTTGATGAATGTTTCTCCTCTAGTATAGCATAAACTGTGCTGTTCCGAAAATCGTTTTTTTGCGCCAAAAGCCAGGGGATTTTCGAACGGAAATTGCGGATTATAGAGCTTAAGGGACTATACGTGCGCCGATCTGGGCTTATCAGGTTGCACCCAAAACTCGGGGCTAGAAAGAGAGAGATTTCGAGCTGTGATAGGATGCGCACAAAGCTGAAAACAAGCACAGAAAGGAATCTCTCATGCAGGTAACAGTATCGCTCACGCTTGAGGTGAATGCAAATGCCAGCTTGACCCAGATGGAAGAACAGGTGCAACAGGCAGGTCAACGCTGGACGCGTTCCACGCTCAAAGACGTCGTGGGAGTGTGGGAACACGCTCATCGAGGATGCCCTCGCTGTGGCAGCACACAGGTGCGCACCGAAGGTACCACAGGCCGAAACATCCAGACCCTCTTCGGACCAGTGTACCTGGCTCGACGTCGCTTTCGTTGCCAGCGATGCCACCAGCGCTGGTGTCCTTGCAAGCGCTTGCTCTCGACGTTGCACCAGGCTCGGGTCACCCAGCCATTGCGCGAAGCGGCGATCATGGTGGGTGCCTCCTGGCCCTATCGGCAAGCCGCCGGGTGCCTCAAACGGCTCACTGGAGCCCAGATCAGCGCCGAAGAGATTCGTTTGCTGACCAATGAACAGGGCAAGATCGTGGCCCATCACCAGGCCCAGCAGGCCGAGTCCGCGACCTTGCTCCCCTCCACCCCGCCCGCGCAGCCACAAGAGGAGCAGCAACGTTGTGTGATTGGGCTGGATGGAGGATGGATCTGCAATCGGGACAAACGAGGAGGGATGGAAGGCAAAGTGGGGGTCATCGCCAGCGGCAAGAATGGGGCGCCGTGCCACCACAGCCCAACTCAGCCATGACCTGGGTGCAGGTGAATCGCTACATGCAGACCCATCGCCATCCTCCCCGCCAGCGCAGCCGCTGGAGCAGGCGTCGCTATGTGGCGACCTTTGCTCCATCTCGTGCACTGGGTCAACAAGCAGCCCAAGCGGTGCACGAGCTGGGATTGCAACAGCACCCTCAGGTCGTGGTGGCTGATGGAGCCCATTGGATCAAAAAGGAAGCCAGCACGCATTTTCCTCATGCGGAATGTATCTTGGATTGGCCGCACCTGTGGCGAACAGTGCGCAAAGCGGCCAATGCGGTAGGGGCGCTCACCAAGCATCCTCAAGAGGAGCAGGCACGCCTGGTGAGCCAGTTGAGCACTTGGTTATGGAAAGGAGAGGTTGAGAAGGCTCAAGCTCAACTCAAGCAGCGGCGACGGGAACTCGCCGATCAACCTTCTCAGCGCCTCGCAGCCCTCAGGCAAGCCATCATCTATCTGGACAAACAGCGCGACTGGATCGGGTCCTATGAGCACTGGAAGCAAAAGGGCTACCCAGTGGGCAGCGGGATCATCGAGCGGGCGGTCTCCCTGGTGATCAATCGACGCATGAAACGGCGCGGAATGCGCTGGTTGCGCGCTCATGCGACGGCGGTGGTCGCCTTGCGAGTCGACATGCTCAATCACGATTGGCAGCTTCCTGTTCCTGCTCGTGGCTTTCCGTGATCTTCCCTCCTTCTCATGGTTCAGCTTAGCCCTGGGTTTTGGGTAGAGCCTCTTAAGGCATACAAATTTCCTGAATTTCGAGAATAAAGATACAATTCATTATAAAAGTTATCCGAAAATCCCCCTGCTTTTTGGGCAGAAAACGATTTTCGAAAACGCATCAGCTATGGTATACTCACAGAGGTATATCAGATAAAATTGAGGCTCTGAGATACTCAGCAAAGGGCTCAAAACGACCAAAACGCAAAAACATACCACCCCTTCACATTTCTCAACCTGCGGTAGCAGGTCAGTCGATCCGATAAAGGATCCTGCAAGATTGAACCTCATCCACCCGCAAGACGCGAGGGGCATTGTAGCAGGTCAGTCGATCCGATAAAGGATCCTGCAAGACGTTGATTGGGTCAATGGTGGTAGGCTGCTTGAGCATGTAGCAGGTCAGTCGATCCGATAAAGGATCCTGCAAGGACGTTTTAATACATTGGCTTCTGCCTGCTGGTCCTGGTAGCAGGTCAGTCGATCCGATAAAGGATCCTGCAAGAGGTTGGTGAAAAATCAAGGGCCATACACCAGTAATCGTAGCAGGTCAGTCGATCCGATAAAGGATCCTGCAAGTCTCATTGCCGCATGCGCATTGATCCATGTTATTTGGTAGCATGTCAGTCGATCCGCTTAAGGATCCTGCAAGATTGTTGATGCATGACACGCCAATTCTCTGGGCGTAGCATGTCAGTCGATCCGCTTAAGGATCCTGTAAGTAAACTTGCCTCTAGGGAATACATGGTCTCTTCTATTTTGTAGGAACTTGGTCAATCCGTGCGAGGATTCTGCAAGTGATAGATGAGCTGGAGTAAATCCTTTGCCTATGATTGTAGGAGCTAGGTCGATCTGCTTAAGGATCCTGCAAGACTCTTTGAAAATTGCTATGTGGATGTGCTACGAGGGGGATCAGAGGAGTCGATCTGCTCGAGGATCCTGAAAGCATATATGCACTACGGTAACAGCTTTCGTGCGTGGGGTGTAGCAACTCGGTCGATTCTTTAGAGGATCCTGCAAGCCGCTGCCACGGAATGGCGAACTTGAGTAGCAGAGGAGTCGATCCTCTCGAGGATCCTGCAAGGACGAGAGGATGGAAAAGAAGATGAGCCACTGTGTATGTAGGAGTTGGGGCGATCCGTGCGAGGATCCTGCAAGTGGTCGGGAGAGCTTTTACGCGTCGACCTCGGCGAAGTAGCATGTCAGTCGATCCGTTAGAGGATCCTGTAAGAAGATAGGGTTCGCGCTTACTGCATCGTGAATACGGATGTAGCAGAGAAGTCGATCTGGTAGAGAATTCTGCAATGCATATTGATATATTTCAATGTGTGAGGGTCAGGATAGCAGAGTATTCGATCCGGTAGAGGATCCTGCAAGTCGCTATATGTGAGGGTCTTGAGTACCTTATCCAGGTAGCAGTGATGTCGATCCGGTAGAGGATCCTGCAAGTCTGGCAGAGGCAAATCAAATTCGCGTGAGAGAGAGGTATCAGAGGAATCGATCCGTCGTAGGATCCTGCAAGAGCGGTGAGGATCATTTATCTATGGTTATGGATATAGTAGCAGAGTATTCGATCCGGTAGAGGATCCTGCAAGCCCCGTTCCGCAATACGCCAGCGTGCGCTACAATCAGGTAGCAGAAGAGTCGATCCGGTAGAGGATCCTGCAAGATTTTCGCATGTGCAATTAGCGTCAGCAGACAATGCATGTAGCAGAGGAGTCGATCTGAGGGAGGATCCTGCAAGTTGTCCGCCTGATCTGTGAAGGGGACTGCATAGTAATGTAGGAGTGATGTGATTTCGTATAACTAGGTTCTGCTTGCAGAACCTAGTTATACGAAATCACATCACTCGCACTCTGCATCAGACAGATTCCAGGGATAACTTGTACTCATCCTTCCAGTTTATCATGTGAGGCCATCTTTGTGATGAACAAAACACGGTCTGAGAAACGTAGGCCTGGAGGAAGAGGTAGACAGAGATCCAGGCGATGCTAATCAGGATGGTTTCTGTTGACATGTTATCAATCATATCTGCCTCTCCACGCCCAATTTTCGTGCTTTTTCTATGAATTATGGGGCCTGAGTGAGACTTTCCAAAAAGATCTTAGTTATCAGGTTGCGCATCCTTCCAGTCCGAAGGGGCCTCGATCTTTGCCTCTATATCTGCGTGCTCTGCCAGGAGATAGAGCAGGTTGCTGCCGCTCAAGAGTTCGATAGGCTTGCCTTCTGCGAATTCGTACGACGCTTTGCCGTATCCACTGGTTGTAATTAAAATGCCTTTCGATGCGCCCTCATTTTGCAGTGTGCCGAAGAGGTCGCGTACCGCGCTCACTCCTACCGTATTTTTGTAGCGTTTTGCCTGTATAACAACCTTGCCGCCGAAAATGGGTCGTGGGTCAAAAGCGACACAGTCAACGCCCCCATCGCGTGAGGCCTGCGTTTGCCTGGTTTCCAGGCCCATTTTTGAAAGAGGTTCGTTATGAGTCCTTCAAATTCGTTGGGGGTAAGCTCCATCAAGTTGACGCGCTGGTCAAGAGTGGAGAGAATATCCGTACTCTCGATGAAGCGTGGATCAACCATGTTCAGTTCCATCACAGGCCTCACAGGCGCCAACTCTGAGGGACTTTTTGAGATAGAGGCATTGAGTACCTTGAGGCAAGCTTCAGGCTCGACCAGCTTGAGGTTGAGTTTGTTGAATGTATCCTGGTTGGTTCGCACCGTCACAAGACAGGTTCGCATCGTATGTCCTGTTCCCTTATCCAGGCTCTCAACATAGCCATTCAAAACGGTGGTTTCCAGGTATCCCATACGGTCGGCTTTGAAGAGCTCATAGAGCGTCCGTAAGACAACCTGAGACAGAACAGAGGCATAGAGTGTTTTCCGCTGAGCTAATGAGCGAGCGGATTCTGTAATAGCGTCTTTCGTCTTTAGGTATTTATAAGTACTGACTGCAGGGATAACGTCAAGCGAAGGAAGGTCATATTCCACGATCGCTTGTTTTGATTCTGGGATATAGGCTACTTTTGCCTGTTGAGGAAAGCCTTCTGGATATTCACTTGAGGTCAGAACAAGGGTAAAATAGTTTGTGATAGCGCTGGGTGAGCCGCTCTTGAGATCCCGATGGAATGCATCGATTTCTGCATGCTGTTCCTCAACTTTGCGTCGTTGCGCATCCACCTTCTTTTCATGATCGGATCTGGCTCCCGCCAGAGAATACTGACGCCGTTGTTCACGTTCTGCATGCTCAGTGATTTGATTCCTGTGTCTTTCTTGTAGTCGTAAAACCTCTTGTGCATGCCTCTCTCTGGCCCCTGGAACAAGTTTTTGCAAACCACTTGGTTTAGGTGGGAAAAAGGGAGGAGGTGGTGATGGTTCAATACTGGAAGATTGCGTGAGCATGCCGTAGGCATATTTCTCAGCGATGTAACAGAGAAAACGATCCGTCGGAGGATCCCGCAAGACCTATCGCTCAAAACAACATAGCGTGAAATCTGCGAGTAGCCGAGGAAACGATCCACTTGAGGATCTTGCAAGTAGCTAGACACTTGGCGAAATAGGATTTGCCAGTACTGTAGCAGAGGAGCCAATCTGATATAGGTGCCTGCAAGTCTGGGAAGGGGAAATCGTTCAAGAAAAAAGTCGATAAGTAACAGAGAAGTCGATCCGTTAAAGGATCATGCAAGTCATCATAGCTAATTTCACCGAGGCCACGAGATTGAGTAGCAGGTCGTTCGACCCGAGCGATGGCCCTGCAAGCTGGTATGGCACGCAGAGAACGACCACGCGGTCGAGGTGTAGTAGCGAGGACGATCCAGTAGAGGATCCCGCAAGTTATACGCCAGATGATGGATAAAGGCACTCGCGGCTGGTAGGAGAGAGGTTGATCCGTCAGAGGATCCTGCAAGAGTAACTGCACCAAAAATAGCCTCCATTTTAGAAGAAAAACACCTAACAATCTATACACACTAAGTGGTGCATCCACCAAATTAACGGATATTGGCCGGGATGGCAATCCCAGATGAACGACGAGGGCGATGACGCCGCTTTCGCCCCCAAACGAAAGGATGACGATGAGCGTTCCAGTAAACTGTCGCTCGATCAATAGCATCACAGACCTGGGAACAGGTCTCGAAGCGCCGCCCTTTGAGCGCCAGGGAACGCAGCGTTTTCCACCAGGGCTCAATCAGGTTCAAGTAAGCGGCATAGGTCGGCTGGAAGACGAATTCCCAACGCGGATACTGCAAAGCAAACAGCAGGACATCGGTTGCCCGATGCATTGCCAGATTATCCAAGATCGCGTAGATGCGTTCGATGCTTTGGGGAACCCACTGCTCAACCTGGTTGAGAAAATCGATCCAGTTTTCCGTCGTTCGCCGGTCGTAGGGCCTCGTCAACGCCTCGCCAGTGGCAGGTTGAAAGGCACCAAAGATATACCCCTTGGCCCGGCGTCCATAGTCGATCTCCTGGCTGGCCCGCTCGGCGGGCTTGCCCTTCTCTGGAGCGGGCTGAGCATGAACCAGTTTCTTCCCCAGAAAACTTTTCGCCGACTCAGGGCCCATTTCATCGAGATTCACGACGGTGCTCCTCTTTGGTGGAACCGTGTAGAGGGTAGTGATGAGCCCCTTTTTTTGGCGAAGTCGGGATCAACCCGTTCGCCAAACCAATGCTCATCTTTGCGCCATCGCAGCCCTTCCGCCTGCAAGATTTCGTTGATCCGGCTGCGCTTGATGGCGATCCCTTTTTCCTCATTGAGGTACACCTCAAACCGATCTAGGGTCCAGTGCCCAAAGGGCAAACCGAGGTCATCGGGCTTGGTAAGAGCGGTCGCCACCACGACTGAGACCTCCTGGGGACTATATGTTGGCGGTCGCCCGGTTCGGTCCTCATCAAAGAGTCCAGGTAATCCTGCCTCGTTAAAGCGATGGAGCCAGTTGCGCACGGTATTCTCCGCGACTCCTAACCGGGTTGCGATCTGGGGAACACGCTGTTGTTCGCTCGCCCATTGCACTATCTTGGCTCTTTCTACCTGCCTTGCTGGCGCTGTTCTAGAACGGCTCAAATGCTCTATCATCTTGCTTTCTTCGTCAGTCATCGCTCGTACTTGTAAAATCTTTGGCATGGAACACCTCACTTTTGAGATGTTCCTATTTTACCATTACTTGGTGGATGCACCACTAAGTTTGCACTTTCCAAATGGGTAAAAAATTGAAAGCATGGAAGACTCATGATACAAAAGAAACAAGCAAAAAACGTCTTTTGTCAGGAGTCAGCCATGCCACACCCTATTGTATGTCTGGACGCGCGTTTTCGCCAGTATCTCGAACACTGGCAGACCTTGTTTTCGCGCCCACAATTTCAGCACTTCGTCACCGTGCTGCTTGCGTTGGTCGTCGGTTCCCAAGGGTTCACGCTCTTGCACTTCAAACGGGCGGTGGCTGGGAGCAAAAGCCTGGCAAGTCTGAGCCGTTTCTTTGCTCAAGCTCCGTGGGACCAAACGCCTCTGCATGCCCTGGCCTGGTCTCGCTTTGTGGCTCAGATGCAGCCCTGGGTCCACCAGGATCTCTCACACCAGCGCACGTTGCAACCTGTTGGACGAGGTCGCCCTCGCAAGCTCTTCGTGATAGGCTACTTGATTGGCGATGACTCGACGATAGGCAAGCCAAAAGGCGTAAAGATGCAAGGCCTGGGGCGACATCACGACAGCAAGCAGAACCAGCGGGTCAAGGGCCATTCCCTGGTGCAAGGCCTCTATGTCTTGCTTGGACAGCATTTTCCGCTCGAGCCCCGACTCTATCGTCAGCAGGCGACCTGTGTGCAAGAAGGGATCCCTTTCCAGAGCAAGATTGCCCTCATGATCGAGATCATCAAGCAGTTTGAGCCACCGCAGAACACGCTCACCCATGTGTTGCTCGGCAGTTGGTACAGCGCCAAAGCCATCTGGAAAGCGGCGCGAGATCGTGGCTTTTTGATCACCACGGCCTTGCGCAGCAATCGCTCAGTGCGCATCCCGGATGCGACCTCGCCACAAGGCTGGCGTTGGCAACGCCTTTGCGCCTATGACGAAAGCTTACCGGATGTGGCCTTTGTGCCCTGTGCCTGGCCGCGCAACCCCGAACATCGGGTGTGGGTGCATGTATTGAACAGTTCGGTGAAAAGCTTGTATCGCTGTCAACTGATCATCATTCGTCAGCATCTCGATGATCCAGTGAGCCGGGCCCGCTTCTGGGCTTCAAGCGATCTGCAGGCCGATGTGGAGCAGTTGCTCACCTCTATCTCTCGTCGTTGGGACATCGAGGTTTTCTTTGAAGACGTCAAAGAACTGCTGGGCATTGATCACTATCAACTGATGAGTGCCCAGGGGCTGCAGCGCTATTGGAGCTTGTGCTGGATCGCCTTCTCCTTTCTGGAGGAGCATCGCGGCTCCTTGCAGACCCAGCGGCAACGGCATGTAACGCTGGGGGAAGCCAAACGGGATCTCCAGCACATTCATCACCGCTTGCTTGTGGCATGGATCACTGATCACGCGCGTCAAGGCACCACAAGCGATCAAATTGCTGATCTCTTGGCCGCTTAAGCGGCTTGTTTGTAAATGTGCAAACTTAGTGGTGCATCCACCAAGTAATGGTAAAATAGGAACATCTCAAAAGTGAGGTGTTCCATGCCAAAGATTTTACAAGTACGAGCGATGACTGACGAAGAAAGCAAGATGATAGAGCATTTGAGCCGTTCTAGAACAGCGCCAGCAAGGCAGGTAGAAAGAGCCAAGATAGTGCAATGGGCGAGCGAACAGCAGCGTGTTCCCCAGATCGCGACCCGGTTAGGAGTCGCGGAGAATACCGTGCGCAACTGGCTCCATCGCTTTAACGAGGCAGGATTACCTGGACTCTTTGATGAGGACCGAACCGGGCGACCGCCAACATATAGTCCCCAGGAGGTCTCAGTCGTGGTGGCGACCGCTCTTACCAAGCCCGATGACCTCGGTTTGCCCTTTGGGCACTGGACCCTAGATCGGTTTGAGGTGTACCTCAATGAGGAAAAAGGGATCGCCATCAAGCGCAGCCGGATCAACGAAATCTTGCAGGCGGAAGGGCTGCGATGGCGCAAAGATGAGCATTGGTTTGGCGAACGGGTTGATCCCGACTTCGCCAAAAAAAGGGGCTCATCACTACCCTCTACACGGTTCCACCAAAGAGGAGCACCGTCGTGAATCTCGATGAAATGGGCCCTGAGTCGGCGAAAAGTTTTCTGGGGAAGAAACTGGTTCATGCTCAGCCCGCTCCAGAGAAGGGCAAGCCCGCCGAGCGGGCCAGCCAGGAGATCGACTATGGACGCCGGGCCAAGGGGTATATCTTTGGTGCCTTTCAACCTGCCACTGGCGAGGCGTTGACGAGGCCCTACGACCGGCGAACGACGGAAAACTGGATCGATTTTCTCAACCAGGTTGAGCAGTGGGTTCCCCAAAGCATCGAACGCATCTACGCGATCTTGGATAATCTGGCAATGCATCGGGCAACCGATGTCCTGCTGTTTGCTTTGCAGTATCCGCGTTGGGAATTCGTCTTCCAGCCGACCTATGCAGCTTACTTGAACCTGATTGAGCCCTGGTGGAAAACGCTGCGTTCCCTGGCGCTCAAAGGGCGGCGCTTCGAGACCTGGGAACAGGTCTGCGATGCTATTGATCGAGCGACAGTTTACTGGAACGCTCATCGTCATCCTTTCGTTTGGGGGCGAAGGCGGCGTCATCGCCCTCGTCGTTCATCTGGGATTGCCATCCCGGCCAATGTCCGTTAATTTGGTGGATGCACCACTTAGTGCTATACAGAATGGAATGAAGATTTCTTTCATTGCCATTCGTTGATTATCTATAACCATCTATATTTTGCCCTTTCCCGAGCCTCATCCGAAAATCCCTGAAGCTTCAAAGTTAAATAGGGTTAAATTGGCCTTGATATGCTGCAAAATTAACCTGAGAAACAATAGAAAGATGTAGGAATAGACAAAAGGCGCCCGAAAATCCCCCCGCTTTTTGGGCAAAAAAACGATTTTCGAATAGGTACCAGATATGGTATACTCACAGAAGCATATCGATTAAATTCGAGACCATGAGACGCTCAACAACGGGCTTAAAACAACTAAAACGTAAAAACATACCACCCACCATCATTTACCACCCTGCGGTAGCAGCTCTGTCGATCCGCTTGAGGATCCTGCAAGTTTAATGTTGAGAGTGTGAGTCTCACCATCGACGCTGTAGCAGCTCTGTCGATCCGCTTGAGGATCCTGCAAGTTGCTAAGTTTCTTCCATGCAGCAGCTATAGCGGGCAGTAGCAGCTCTGTCGATCCGCTTGAGGATCCTGCAAGTCCAGTACCACACAGCAACTCTTACAAGAGTATGAGAATCAGTAGCAGCTCTGTCGATCCGCTTGAGGATCCTGCAAGTGTTGTCCTTACCAGTTGGTGCAGATCGCGGCTATGTAGCAGCTCTGTCGATCCGCTTGAGGATCCTGCAAGATATGGGACTGATGTGCGCGAACAGGACAGGCTCATCAGTAGCAGCTCTGTCGATCCGCTTGAGGATCCTGCAAGTCCTATGGCAATGCGATATACGCCAGTACAATGGCGTAGCAGCTCTGTCGATCCGCTTGAGGATCCTGCAAGTTTAGATAAAGAGTATTCGTCTTTAATGCCTCACTCAAGTAGCAGCTCTGTCGATCCGCTTGAGGATCCTGCAAGTTGAATATGGTAGGCATTTTGAATGAGGCTGTGGAGCGTAGTAGCAGCTCTGTCGATCCGCTTGAGGATCCTGCAAGATACTCTTTACTAGCACCTGCGCGGGCTTGCCTGGGTAGCAGCTCTGTCGATCCGCTTGAGGATCCTGCAAGACAGATAACCCTCGGCAATCGTACCTGAAAAGGGTGGATGTAGCAGCTCTGTCGATCCGCTTGAGGATCCTGCAAGTTCAATCACATGATGATGTCTGAATGCACCTTCAGCAGGTAGCAGCTCTGTCGATCCGCTTGAGGATCCTGCAAGTTCGAATAGAATATCCCGCAACAACCGCTGTTATCAAAACAGTAGCAGCTCTGTCGATCCGCTTGAGGATCCTGCAAGATAGGCAAGAATGACGTATTTACCTGGGAAGTAGGGGTAGCAGCTCTGTCGATCCGCTTGAGGATCCTGCAAGGCGAAGGCAAGAAGGACCCTGAAGAGACAAGGCTCAAGGTAGCAGCTCTGTCGATCCGCTTGAGGATCCTGCAAGAGCGCTCACATACCACGATAGCTGTCCCGCTCGCATGTAGCAGCTCTGTCGATCCGCTTGAGGATCCTGCAAGGTCCAGGCGGCGCGCTCATTCTCGTAGAGCAAGTAGTAGGTAGCAGCTCTGTCGATCCGCTTGAGGATCCTGCAAGTGATGAAGCTGCTGGCGGAAGTGAACGAGCGGTACGACGGTAGCAGCTCTGTCGATCCGCTTGAGGATCCTGCAAGTTTTCTCCAATAAGGTCGCCAGGCCGTCAAGCCAGGGTAGCAGCTCTGTCGATCCGCTTGAGGATCCTGCAAGTCAAATGACTTCTGGGAATGTGATCGGTATTCTGCTAGTAGCAGTTCTGTTGATCCGCTTGAGGATCCTGCAAGCTCAAGGTCTGCCATTTTTGCGGGCAGGAGGGCGTCAGGTAGCAGTTCTGTCGATCTGCTTGAGGATCCTGCAAGCTATATTGGTGATGGTTGCGGTAATGAGATGATGGGCGTAGCAGCTCGTTCGATCCGTACGAGGATCCTGCAAGATTAAAACGTGGTTATCCGAATCAATGATGGTATTCGTAGCAGTTCTGTCGATCCGCCAGAGGATTCTGCAAGCAAGTTGGATGAGAGGTGTCTGCTGCATATTTTACTCGTAGCAATTCTGTCGATCCGAAGTAGGATCCTGCAAGTCCTTAAACCAGATGTTGAAATCTTCGTCAATCGAAAGTAGGAGTTAGATCGATCCGTCAGAGGATCCTGCAAGAGAGAATGAGAGCGCGTACTCCTCGCGCAATGAGCTTGTAGGAGTTAGATCGATCCGCACAAGGATCCTGCACGTATGGCTATGTGCGCGCGAAACACCGTAAGGAGCTAGATTGATCTGAACGAGAATCCTGTAAGACAATCGCTGCTCCCGCTATGGTAGATTGCACGGCCTGTGTCAGAGGAATCGATCCGAAGGAGGATCCTGCAAGTGCATATCAAAGCTCTTTGTTGTGAGCCAGGTCGAGTGTAAGAAGTGTAAGAGGAGTCAATCCGAAGGAGGATCTTGCAAGAATCCACTCCATTTACACGGCATCCCGCGATATAATTGAGTAGCAGGTCGGTCGATCCGTGCGAGTATCCTGCAAGTGCACGCATCGCTACAGTAGTGCCGATCTCTTCCGAGTAGCACGTTGTGAGCGCACGCGCCGCCTCTTCCATTGTCTTGACGAAAGCCGCCAAGCCAATATGCAGCGTTGGCTCAGCTTCAGCGACCACTTGTCGCCGCATATCCATCTTTCTCGGACCACAAGAGAGACACGACCAGCGATCACAGCGCGCACGCCTCACTTTGCCCGCTTCCCGATGACGCAACGTTCAGGCATCTGGACTCACATAGAGCGTATCGGTTCTATCCTCCAAATGCCATTCCGCCCGCTCTTCTACCGTCAGGGGATTTCCTGGTCAATACATCATCCAACTCCTCTCATACATACTCAGCGTGACCCAGGCAAATCAAATCGTTATATACTTAAGCTCAATAACACATGAAGGGAAGCTCGTAATGCACGCTTCCTTTAGCTCTCTCACGATCTTATTTTTCTTTTCAGGAGGAACACATTGTCCAAACAAAAAGACCAGCAATGGGCAGTAAATGAGATGGAAAATTGGTTAGCCCATCCAATGGAATTCGGGGAAAAACCAAGAGAAGCGTATGTCATTTACGAAAATGAGGTCAAGTGGCCGAGTGTAGGTCTTACACAAGCCTTTCTGGTTCAATACGAACTAAGTGAAAGAATAAAGGGCATTGGCTTTACAGGACCAATCACATGGAGCTTTATTGGAATCGATTGGGAGAGCTGGAGCAGTTTTACACCTGAGGAATTGATGTATTGTTACGCAGGCTGGTACACCCAATTCACACTTTCGCATCGGGAGGACTATTTGAGGGAATCAAGTCATGAGGCCAAACAAGCATTTTTTGAGCGGCTCAAAATAGATGGCTATAAAGATGCATCATTAAAGGATCAATTCACTCTCGATAATGACGAAGGGGGGACAAGTTTTTATACTGTGGAGGTAAGGAAAGGCGGTGTTCACTACTATGCAATAGGGACAGTAGAGGAGTATAACCTCTATGGAAAAGACTTAGCTCCAATGAAACACCTTCCCCCATTCTACTATTATCTGGGGAAGGAATTAGACCCCTTCGCTCAAGACGAGTAGTATTGCCAGGAGTAATATGCTTTCACACATAAAGGTGTGAGTTCTTCTTATAAGAGTCAAGCAAAGACCCTAGTGCTTGGGCTAGCAGCTTACGCGTTTTTGCTGCATCGCACCGCATGCTTTTGCTGCATCCCGAGCACGGCTATGTACGTCATGGTTGGCTGAGGCTTCTTTCGCCAGGATGTCTTGTTCAGTGACCCCTATGCAGGCTGATCGGTGCCTTGAGGGCATCTGTGGGCTCTTTATGGATGTCTTGCTCATCTCCACGCCTACCCAACGCCTCTTCAAAAAGAGCATGCAACACTAATAAGGAAGATGAGTACTCAAAAGAAGGGGGGAGCTCAGGTGTGGTGTTCATCATTGTTTTTGTACATCGTATAGCCATAAGCAGATGGGAATTTTAAGGAATGCGAAAATCTATGTTCATAAAAGGTACAATATGATCCTACCCAAAGATCGCGATTCTTGATTTATCACCATCTGCCGCGGCGGGACGCTTACGGATTCGGATCCTCACCTTCTCGCTTCATGAGCAGCCGCATGTGCAGAGCACATCCTCCACCTCTGCGAGTTGGTGAAGCCTTCGGATCTGCGCCCATGAAGCGAGAAGGTGATGGAGAGAATGCTGTCCGGAGAGAATGCAGCTGGCAGCGCGACCAGTTGCCGGAGGCGATTCATGATCTTGTCCTCGACAATTAGCGGTTGCGAAACGACAGCTGCTGGCCCGTATTCGATTGTTAATGGGTGAATGTCACCCACTCGTCCTTGGTTGCTCTCTCCTCATAGATCCTCGTCGTCAAACACAGGAGTATGAGGCTCAGCCTCGTACTCACTCCACAGCCCACCCCATGTCTCCACAGAATAGGTTGCGTCTCCAATGTGAGCTGTCGCGGTTTGGCGGCCATCTTCTTCGGCCTGTGTGACGTCCGTTAACGTCACGTTCTCGAACCGACGTCCATCAATTAATTCGACTGTTGCCATAGTATTCTCCCTTCTCTTTTGCTTACTCATCTTCATCGCCAACAGGGACTACTGGGGGCGCGAATAGATCACCCTCGAAGCCCTCCAGGCGCTTTTGTGAAATGTCCCTCCTCCCTTGTAAAAACGGATGACGGGCAATTTCGGGATGACACAGTATAGTTTACATGGGAACGGGCGAGAAAGCCCCGGTCATTTATGCCCGATGCTTACACACAAATATGTCTGATCTTGCCACTGTACGGTGGAGTGAAGGTTTTTACCAGATGGATCCAGATGACATCCTCTGGAATGCTTTTCTGCAAGGGTATATGGAACAACAGCCTCTCTCGAAGACCGATGTGGCGAGTATTCCGATGTTTGTCATGTTACGAGAGATCTGGCACACGGCACTTCTTGCATGGTTGCAGCCTAGTTCAGGAGTCCAAGGATTTGACAAGCTTCTGCAAAGAACCCTTCGCCTCTTACGGGCATGGGAAACAACGCAGTTGAAGCCGTAGAAACCGGAAGAAGCGGAAATGTTCTCAGTGAGGAGAAGGAGGCTTTGAGAAGAGGTGTTCTTGCCTCCTTTGGCGACAGGCTCCTTGTGTTAGGGGAGGCATCTCATTGCTCGGTTTGGCAGAAGCGATGTGGTAGAGGTGAGCGCGAGGGCACTTGCTCCTGGTAGAATTGGGCATAGAGCCCACCTTGCTGGAGGAGTTGGGTGTGCGTTCCACGCTCGACGATGCGTCCAGCGTTCATGACCAAGATTTGGTCGGCAGAGAGGATCGTCGAGAGGCGATGCGCAATCGCCAGCGTCGTGCGTCCTCTCCTGAGTTCTGCGAGAGCCGTTTGCATGAGGCGCTCGGTATGGGTATCGAGGGCGCTAGTCGCCTCGTCGAGAATCAAGATGCGTGGATTTTTGAGTAAGACACGAGCGATGGCGACGCGCTGCTTCTCTCCACCTGAGAGCGCGTAGCCACGTGTGCCCACCACGGTCTCGTAGCCGTGAGGCAGTTGCAGAATGCGTTCGTGGATCTGTGCAGCCTGTGCTGCGGTCATCACCTCATAATCCGTAGCACAGGGATATCCGTAGGCGATATTCTCGCGAATCGTCGCGTTGAATAAGTAGGTTTCCTGGGTGACGATCCCGATCTGCTGGAGGAGGCTCTCCTGCGTCACGGAGCGCACATCCTGGCCATCGATCTCTACCATGCCTTGCTCCACATCGTAGAACCTGGGGAGCAGATAGGCCGTGGTGGTCTTACCTGCGCCGCTTGGACCAACCAGGGCGACGAGTTGCCCTGGTTGAACTGTGAAATCGACCTCTCTCAGCGTTGGTCGCTCCGGTTGATAACGGAAATGCACATGATGGAAGCGAATATGTCCGGTGACCTGACCAAGTACCCTGGCATGGGAACGATCGGCAATCTCGATGGGAAGATCAAGGTAGACAAAAAGGCGTTCGAAGAGGGCGAGTGCTGCTTGGATGCCGAGAGGGACGCCGAGCAACTGACGTAGGGTGGGAAAGAATTGGCTTTGGAGTGTGAGCAAGGCGACCAGTGAACCCAGGCTGATCCGGCCTCCCATGACCTGAAGCCCTCCGAAATAATACGCCAGAGCCGGGACCATGTTGAAAAAGAGGTGCAAGCTCAAGAGGAACCAGCGCCCGATCATCGTCTGGCGGACCTGTATGGTCACCAGCTGTGCACTTGTCGCTCGGAAACGTGTCGTCTCGGCTCGTTGCCTGCCGAAACTCTTGATAAGGAGGACTCCACTGATATTGAGCGTCTCCTCAAGCATAGACAAGACATCGGCCAATGTCTGCTGCGTCTCTTTGCTCGCTCCTCGTACGACCTTCCTCACACGCAGTGTCAGAAAGAGAAAGATGGGTGCCAAGCCGAGGGAAAGAAGTGTCAGTGGCACATTGAGACTGAGCATCACAACCAGTGTGGTTAGCATTACGATCGTATTGGAGAGCGTTTCACTCATTGTCTTGCTGAGGACATCACGCACTCCGTTGATATCGTTGGTCAGGCGTGAGATGATCTCACCTGTGCGTTGCGAGGTGTAGAAGCGGAGGGACATGGCTTGAAGATGTATATACACACCAAGGCGCAAGTGGTGCATGAGAGCTTGAGCCAGCGTGACGTTCAAGTAATCCAGAGCAATGCTGACCAAGCCAGTCACTATCGGCAGTGAGATCAGCGTCAGCGCCAGCCAAGCCAGGAGGGGGAGATCTCTGCGGGGCAATGCCTGGTCAATGATGATTTTCGTGACTTCGGGGACAACGGTGGTCCCAAGGGGAGCATGTATCAGGATCATGACCATGATGAGAACGACACGCCACGTATGCGGGCGAAAGATCCAAAGGAGACGCTTCACGTTCCCAGCTGGAGGAAGTCCGGTTGATGGTCTGTTTTGTCGCATGCAAAATCCCTTTCAAGCAGACATACAAGCGTAGCGTGCCGTGTCATCCCATCTCGTCACGAAAGAGAAAACTCGTCACGCATCGATGAAAGGGGAAAAGGAGACCATGAGACTCTATCGAGCGCGTGAACGGGAGCTAGCATTTGGGAATTGGAATGGAGGTGGAGAGGCATCTAGTATACACCCAAAACTGGGAATTCCTGATGTTTGCAGAGGCGATGTTTCGAGGATATCCAAAATATCCATATCGCTGAAGAGTCAACAGCATTTCCCTGGGGGCAAGCCTGAAGAAATGGGGCGCTCTCACTGAGGAGAAGGAGCGAGCCACCTTCTCCTCAGTACCTGCTCTCAGGTCGCCTTGCAAGGTATTCGTATAGCCGAACATTGTCGGGTCAAAGACTTTCGTCGACAGGGCGAGTCGATTAAACGATCCGAGCAACTGGAAGGCAGAGAAACAGTCCAGCAGGTATGCGATCGCGACCATACAGGGGCGAACACCGGCATCCAGTTTTCTGAGGAACGTTCGTTGGCGAAAGCTCTGCTGATCCGCACCAAGAATCTTTATCCATGTGGCTCTTGCTTCCGCAAGAGCACTCTTTGCAGGCGCATGATGAGGAAAGACGGTAGCTCTCTGGCATCCTCTTGACAAATACCCGTCGGGGGGGTATGCTTTGCTCAAACCCATCCCCGGTGGGTAGGGTAAGGCCAGCCGATGACGTATCCTCCTGCAAACAGATGTGGTGAAACGAGAGGTTGAGCCTTGCCTCACTGAGTATAAAGAGATCATTTTCCTAAGGAAAGGAAATATCTGTTATGAAGACAGCATCATCTCTGCTCCATTCAAACCAGGGACGCGCCAACGTGCGTCCCTGGTTTGAATGGAGCATCGCGTTCTTCTCTACTTGGTTTGTCTTGGGGCTCTACCTCGATGGGTGGGCACATGCCAATGAACTGCCCGACAGTTTTTTCACGCCCTGGCATGCTTTCCTCTACAGCGGCTTCTTGGGGGCCGCAATCATCCTTGTTGGCTCTTTCTTGCGGGCACGCCTTCGTGGGGCCAGCCTCCGTCAGGCGCTTCCCGTCGGGTATAATCTCTCGCTTCTGGGGGTAGGACTTTTTTTGCTGGGTGGTGTTGGGGACATGCTCTGGCACATCTTCTTTGGGATTGAGGCCAACCTTGAAGCGCTCTACAGCCCGACACATCTGCTCCTAGCTGCAAGTGGATTCCTCCTTGTCACTGGTGGATTGCGTTCTGCCTGGTGGCACGTGACCACCACCCGGGGGGCATCCTTCCTGGTGGTACTCTCACTCACCTTGGCGCTCTCTATCCTCACCTTTTTCACGAGCGAGTTTCACCCCTTTGATCATCCCTGGGCCTGGGTTGGATATCGTCCGGCTGCAACTCCCTTTGTTGCTTCTCTCACAACTCACTCGACTCCTGCACTTCTGGATGCAGGGGGAACCAGCCAGGATATTGCTGAGGTCGTGGGGGTGAGCAGTATTCTTCTCCAAAGCGCTCTGTTGATGGCGTTGCTGCTCCTGACAATTCGACGCTTCGGAACCAGACTGCCCTTTGGCTGGCTGACCTTTCTCCTGGGAGTGAACGGACTTGGGATGAGCATTTTCCATTCCACCCCCTGGGTTATTCCTGTCGCTGGCATTGCCGGCCTCATCGCTGATGCTCTCTATCGCTGGCTTGGACCCACTTCCCCACGTATTGTTCAGTTGCGTCTCTTTGCGGCCGTAGTCCCTATCATCCTGTATAGCCTCTACTTCCTGGCGGTGTTCCTGATTGGTGGGGTCTGGTGGTCAATTCATCTGTGGACGGGAGGCATCGCGCTTGCTGGTGTGGTGGGTTGGTTCATGAGTCTGCTTCTGGTTCCTCCTGCAACTCCTGAGCCACAGGCGGAACCTCGCCCACAAGAGGATGCCTAACAGACGGAGTCATCTCTCTCGGGAGGAAAAAGAGGCTGATATACTCAAAGGGTTGAGTATGTCAGCCTCTTGTGCGTTGGCCTCCTCAGGTTAGGCGGCGGCCATTTGTTGGCGATGGCCCCAAGAATACGGATTGGTATTATAATCTGGTGGCTCATCCGGAAGCAACGATCGAGGTTGGGACTGAGGGTATTGTCAACTTGACGATAGAGCTGAAAAATGTGTTAAAGTAGCTCTATGAAAACAATTCCCATTGCTCCCGATCACAAAGGTTATCGCTTTCCGCCCGAAATTATCAGCTATGCGGTATGGCTCTATTTTCGTTTCTCACTCAGTTTTCGTGATGTCGAAGAGCTCTTGGCACAACGTGGGATCATTGTGAGCTATGAAACGGCCCGGCAATGGTGTGTAACGTTTGGACAGACCTACGCCAATGAGTTGCGTCGTCTCCGCCCTCACTGTGGCGACAAGTGGCATATGGATGAAATGGTTCTCACCATTTGCGGCAAGAAACACACTCTCTGGCGAGCAGTGGATCAGGATGGCAACGTACTCGACATTCTTGTCCAGAGTCGACGGAACAAACACGCGGCAAAACGCTTCTCTCCTCAAGGGGCTCCAATACGTCCCTCGTGTCATTATCACCGATAAACTCAGAAGTTATGGGGCGGCGAAACGCGAGATCCTCCCTGGTGTGGAGCATCGGCAGCACAAACGCTTGAAGAATCGAGCGGAAAACTCGTACCAACCCACACGACTGCGTGAAAAGAAGATGCGACGGTTCAAATCAGGCAAACACGCCCAACGCTTTCTTTCGGCCTTCGGTGCCATCACTGGACAATTCCAGCCACGAAGACATCGTTTGTGCGCTAGGGAGTACCGTGCTATCTTACAGAGCCGATTCCAGCAATGGTATGAGGTGACTGGAGCCAGGCTGGCTGCATAGCCACCCAGACCTCCCCATTTCTCATCGCCTTTCCAGAGTATTTCTCCTTATCGCTCATTCGTAACTTTTGCTTTTGTACATAAGTTGACAATACCTTAAGTATTCTTGCATCCCTAAGGGATTTATTGTGGGCCACCGCATCCATAGCTAGTGGTATTGATCCCTATACGGGAAATGAAGAGGAGAATTTCCAACTTTTCAGTAGTCGTATCGGGAAAATCAAAGGAGAGCACCTCAGCCAAGAATTGTCTTTCTGGAAAACCAAGGACACGTCGACATCAGAAGTCGAAACACCATCTACTCCGCCAATACAAGTTGCAGAGAAAGCATCCGCAGGCGAGTCTCAGCAGAAGAAAGAGGCGCCTGAAGAAACAAAGGAAGATGAGAAGCCATCATCAGAGGATTGAAAAACTCTTTGCGCAATCTTGCTGACATCGAATCTGCAGGTGAATTGCATACAATGCCACGCTGGGCGGAAGAAATCATTGTCTCCATTGAGAATGAGCTGAATAGACTCTTATTGCCTAAACAAGATTGTCCAACTATGCTTAGACGGCGAAGTGGTTTGACGCCCAATCAATGGAATTGCTGAAGAGAGATGCGTTTCTTCCCACACAGCAGGACGAGTAGCGTCTAGCAGGGGCTAGAGACCCATTCACTTTTCTGAACCTCCACATCTTTGGAGAGATATATCATTCAGCGGATCTTCGTATAGTACATTGAAACTAAAACTATTACATAGAAGCCGTAAGGCCATATGAGCCGTACTGCTGGTCAGACAAGCAGATATGTGTTACACGTTATTAGAACCAAAGGGCTTTCGAAGGAAGCATTCCAGGGGAGTGTTGTTCTCCATAACATCATGACTGATATCCTCCTGAAGCACAAGATGATGAGCAGTTTCGCTCCCATGGAGTATATATCAGCTTCATTGAATCGAGGCAGGAGACTCCCGCAATCATACGCGGGGAGGAATGCCGAGTCCTTTTCAGGCGTATGGGTAAGGGGATTGTCCTCTCCTTTCCGGTTTCCCTGTGTTGTCTCGCGAAGAGATGTGTAGATGTTCAGAACAGGTCAGCACAAAGGCACTCCTCTGACGCAAGAGAAACGGTTTGTGATGCATGGATCCCTGCATCGGTCGAACTGTTCAGCATGCACGGATCAGCATGAGGGCCAACGCCCTGTACGCTCGCTCAACCTGTGTACCCTTTTCCGTGTGGGGCGACTTCCTGCGGGAAGTGGCGGTTGGTTGAACCGCTCGTCACCCGTCCTCACCGCGCGCAGGCTCGTCCTGCTCGTCAATGCGTCCACCCCTGTTTCCTTGGGAGAGGGAGGTGAGGTGCAAGCCCCTGAGTTTACTCATGGGGTCTGGTGACTGAATGTGAAGGGTGAGTTATGAGAAGAAATTGTCTCTTGTTGACAAGAGTGGGCTGGCCTATGTATGAAGCAACTCAGGCTCTCTGAGAAACGTTGGCCTGGAGGAAGAGGTAGACAGAGATCCAGACGATGCCAATCAGGATGGTTTCTGTTGACATGTTATCAATCCTATCTACCTCTTCTTCTATGATTATGGAGGCTGAATCAGGCTTCCCGAAGAGACCTTAGTCATCGGGTTGCGTATCTTTCCAATCAGAGGGAACCTCGATTTTCGCTTCTATGCTTGCATGTTCGGCCAGGAGCTTGAGTGGATTCATGCTGCCTTATACCCGTCATCGCTCCTTGTATCTAGGCTATTTATCTTTTAAATACATTACAAGGCTTTTTTTGCTCCTCTACAAAGCGCATGTGTAATGTTCTCCTATAATATTCTGCCCTTTGCTGCGTACGGTTCGAAAATCCCACGAACAGTGTAGGAAAAGGGGACTGATATGGCCCTGATAGGCTGCAAAATATGCCTGAATCACGGGAATTAAGAGAAGAAATAGATGAAAGATGTCCGAAAATCCCCGCACTTTTTGAACAAAAAAAGGTTTTCGAAAACGCATCAGTCATGGTATACTCACAGAGGTATATCGAATAAAATTGAGGTTCTGAGGCGCCCAACAAAGGACAACAAACGACCAAAACGCAAAAACATACGATTCATTTCTGTTTCTCAGCCCGCGGTAGCAGGTCGGTCGATCCGGTAGAGGATTCTGCAAGTTTGATAAGACGCTGGCCGCTTCAAACATTGAGATGTGTAGCAGGTCGGTCGATCCGGTAGAGGATCCTGCAAGTCCTTTATAATATGTTCATTTCCCTCTGAATGGAGGAGTAGCAACTCGGTCGATCTGGTAGAGGATCCTGCAAGTCAGATGTTGCATACCGACACTTGAGATGGTATGCGAGTAGGAGAGGAGTCGATCCGTCAGAGGATCCTGCAAGTCCGACCTGTCACCTCTTGCACGACAGCGGTTATCCTTGGCACGTGAGCTTGCCGCGCGTGTCGAATGGCTTCGCGGTTGTGTGGTTCCCCTCGTGCAAGGACGGTTTGTGCTCTTTCCCTGGACTGGATCGCGTATCTATAAAACGCTTGTGCTTCTTCTGGGGAGCAAAGGTTGGTACTGTGATGATCATCATTATTATTAATGCTTCGGGCTGTGGTAAATGACACGAAGAGTGGGCCGGTTTTGGGGGTCTTGGTCATTTTCGGTGGAAAAACACAGCAAAAGATCGCTACAGAAGCCACCCAAGCCTTTTCTTTTCAATTGTTGATGCGCTTTTCCACCGAAAATGACCAAGACCCCTTTTTCAGCGCGAAAGGTGGGATTTTGGTGCGAAGGATGAGCAGCACAACCATTCGATGCTTGGGAACCAGCCCCACAAGCGGTTCATGATTCTGGAAATATGGAAATTCGCAACGATGCAATCTCTTTTCGCTTGTTGTAACTGAAAAGAGGCGTGGTATCAGTTCGTTTCATCAGAAGTCTTCTTTACCCAACGGACTCCCTTCCCAACAGCTCCTCCAAGAATGCCAAGGAGCAGACCGGTGATCAACCCAATCCAGAGATGACCGATCAAAGCGGCCAGCCAATCACTGATCATGTACGTCGTGATATCTGAGAGGCCGCTATGCCGAAATTCCGCAATAGTTTGCGGGTCACGCAGTCCTGCTTGAAAAAGAAGAGCCGAGAACAGCAGCCAGGTGAAGAAAATGATCAGTCCCCCCAGCATCCCACAAAGCACACCCGCCTGAAGACCCGGCCCGATACGCTTGGTTTGCCACCCAGCAAGCAGGCTAGGGAGCATCGGCAGTAGAAAACCGAGCCACGCCATGCTTTCATACAACACGAACGTGAGTTGCTTGGACGGAACAAGTGGAAGATTGGCCACGAGCAGTTCGATTGCCCATGCTCCTCCACACAGGAGTCCCCAGACGAGTCCTTGGTGGAGCGCCACACGCTCGTCTGTTGTTCCTCTGCGCGTGAGAAAGAGCGCGAACCAGCCATAGATGAGCAAGGCCAGCACGGCCAGAAGCAAATAGACCACCAAGTCGCTCCCCCAGAGATTACGACTGCCGGATGGGCAAGTAATTGCATTGTGCTGCTGAGGACGAACAGCCCTAAACTGGCTAGGATACTCCAGCGAATCAGCCTTGATTGGCGTTCCGTAATCATCTCTCCCCCTTTTTGTAGGCCTTTGTCTTTTTAGTATAGCTGATCATTACGGGCGTGTGCTACCCCTCTCCCCAAGATCCTTTTCTCTGACCACAGGAGCGCACGAATTTCCAAAAACGATGCAGGCTCATTCGCATCTGGAGCGATTTGTCTAGCTACCAATAGCTGTGCTACTCATCCATCGCCAGATCGTTCTACATCAATAAAAAGGCTTTTGTGGAAAGGTCCTGAAGAAGATGGAAGTCAAGCAAGTCGTCGCTCTCCCAAAGCAGTTCGCGGTCATGGATATCGAAATGAGTGAGAAAGTGATCACTATTTCTGCTGTTTCAACACAGGTTTGCCCATGCTGTCCGCTCTGCAGCAAACCATCCACACGGATACATAGCTACTACCTGCGCCGGGTCACCAACTTACCCCTCAACGAGGCCGTTTAGGCTCAAGAAGAGCCAACTCAGCTTTGCAAACTCATCCATTACCAAAATCGTGCCAGACCTACGAAGTGAGCAGATCTGGCCCTCGATCTTGAACGCTGGATACCCGGTTTTCAGGAAAAACTGCTCCTCATCTAGCTTCTTTCGCCGAAATCTTGTACATTGTAGGGAGAAATGGAAAGGCTTGCGTTCGTTCGCTGAAAGCGAGTCGTCTAATCAGAGTGAGTAAGGTGTCCATCTCAAACGGCCTCTCAAGCAAGGTGAGATCAGACGAGCTTGGACACGTTGGCCCATGGCACCAGCCAATATGATGGTTGACACCTGCTTCCACATATCCATTACGCGAAAATTGGAACCCGGGACAATTTTTCCGTGAATGGATATTAGATGAGCGGAAAGTTGCGCAACACCTGCTGGAGTCGGATGACTTGGCGCGGAATAAATTCGGCAATCGTCAAGCCGACGACATCGGCGACAGCACGCACGTCAGCAACCACCCGTCGCACATTGTCGCTCGTCAGGCCGCTAGGCTCCGCACCAAGACCGAAGACAATCTCGTTGCTATCGACCACATCGACATCAAAATGAATGGCAACCCGTGAGCATCCTGACGCCTTGAGCCAATTGAGCAGAGGCTGACTGGAGCGGCGAAGCTCGTCAGGATGAAATGAGCTGATCCCCCAATGGGCGATATTTGGGAAATCATCTTCGGTCCAGGAATGCAGGCCAACCAGAGCCACCCGACCTGGATCAATGGTGGCAGGCAGAAGGCGAAGCACCTCCGGGTCTCCATAACCGATAAGAACGGAGACCGCCATCGCATGGTATCCAGAGTAGTGACTGGCGGGCGTGCCAACGTCGGGATGCGAGTCAATCCAGAGCACTGCAAGATCATTCCCATAGCGCTCTGCCAAAAAGGAGAAAGGTGCCACGCTCACCGAGCACTCTCCGCCAAGCGTGAGGATGCGCCCAGGGTTGTAGCGACCTATCACCTCCAAGGCTGCGGCCAGTTGTGCAACCACAGCCGCCTTCGCTTCGATCCCGTCCTGCTTGCCCAGACCAAGATTGCCAGACTCAACCGGAACGAGAGCGGTTGGTCCGTTGTGTGCTGGCAGCACTGCGTTCAGCACGGTAGCACCTACTGCATAGCCTCTGCGAGCTTCCTCGAAAGGAACCTCCTGGAATAAAGAGCGAATAGATTCCACGCCCGCACCTTGCCACTGTGGCCAAACCAGACGTAGCGTTGGCGGATTCTCATTGACGGTGGTCGAGGAATTTGTTGTGTTCGTCATGCTCATTTCCTTCGTACATTTTACCAATGAATCGTTATGAACATCTACCCGTTCTTCCCACACCAATCACCACTCCCACGTCTGGAGAACAGGACCATGCCGGCAGGATGAAGAACGAGGAAATGGATCGCGTCGCCAGGCAATTGAAAGCTCTGGTAGATCCGTTTCGACTCCATCTGTTACAGATCCTGGCTCAGGCGAATGAGACCCTTTGTGTCTCAGAGATTGTACAACGCTGCACACTCGCACAACCAGCGATCAGTTGTCACCTATGTATCCTGCGTGACATGGGTCTTGTTGGGGTGACCAAACAAGGAGCCTATGCCTATTATTCTGTCAAAGCAGAAACCCTGGCCGAGGTGGGTCCATGGCAAACGCGCCATCGTTGAACCCAACAGCCTGCTTCAGGTATAGTGTCCCCGCAGATGCCAATTCATGGTTGGCCATCTCAAGTGATAGCGCCCGCCATGACGTGGTTCAATCTCGGCCTCTTGTGGCCACCATTTTTGCAGGAGAGCTGGCTGTGTCCAGTAATGGAACACGTTCTCGGGGTTGGTATCAGGCATGTGTGTTTCGATGATCAGGGGAGTAAGATCCGAGGGTAGTTGTTGTGTCATTCGCTTGGCTCCTCACATCTGAAAGCATTTCTCATCTCTGTTGTCTAGCTGAGTATAGCAGAAAAAAATAAGGTTCTCATTGCCTGTTTGGGAATGCTGCGAAGGACACAATCTGATACACTGTGAGGATGAATATTACCTATCCAAGCGACCTTTCTGATGCTGCGTGGGAGCATCTGCAATAGTATCTTCCTGCCGAACCTTCATGCGGCAGACCACGAACGCATTCACTACGAACAATCTGCAATGTAATCTTTTATGTTCTGCGAACCGGTTGCCCCTGGCGCTATCTTCCCTCGAACTTTCCGCCCTGGCAGACCGTTTTTTACCACTTTCGGCGTTGGCGTCTGAAGGGCATAATTTGTTTTCAAGAATAGGGACAAAAAGGGGCAAACATGGACAGATCCTCCCTTGAAACAGCAGCGACTTTGTGGTATATTTGTTCTACATTCATCGCAGAGGAAGAAGAGCAGAAGATGGTACGTGGCTACCGAGGAGAACTTGATCTCAATAACGCGCAACAGACACTCTGTCGCAAACATGCCGGGGCCGCTCGCTGGGCTTTCAATTATGGCCTTCGCCGCAAACAGGAAGCCTACAAAGCTGGGCAGAAAACGCCCACCGCCATCGATCTGCATCGCGAGATCAACGCCCTCAAGCCCTCTGAGCCCTGAATGTATTTGGTGAGCAAGTGCACCTTCCAAGAAGGATTGCGCGACCTGGATGCCGCCTTCAAGCACTTCTTTGCACCAAGCGACTGCTCAGATCGTGGCGAGAACCCGCGCCCGATCAAGAGCGACCGCGTGTGATTGTGCTCGAGGATTTGAACATTACAGGCATGCTCAAGAATCGCCGGTTGGCCCGAGCGATTGCGGATGTGGGCATGTACGAGTTCAAGCGGCAAATCCTCTACAAAGCTGAACAGGCAGGGGTGCAGGTGCTGCTGGCCTCGCGCTGGGAACCCTCCTCAAAAACCTGTTCGGATTGTGGCTGGGTCAATGAGGCGCTCACCCTTTCAGATCGGGTCTTTGTCTGTCTGGATTGTGGAAACGTGCAGGATCGAGATGCCAATGCCGCCAACAATCTCGCAGCATTGGCACAATGAAAAGAGCGTACCGCAAGTTCTGCGGGAAGTGACGCCTGTGGAGCAGGGGTAAGACGAGCGAAAGGCTTGCTCTCTGCGTTGAAGCAGGAACCGAATGCTGGGTATGGCCTGTCCATATTTGGGTCAATTTCGGAGAACGGTGCGCAGTCGAATTGGGCAAGAAAAGCCTGGGAGCTTGCATGTGATTCAACTTCTGTTCGCTTTCCTGACTGAGCCTGGACAACAAGCCATCTGAAACTGACCGGGCAAGGTGCAGGAATTTTTGTCCCACTACATACTATACAGGCGTTCACGAGTGTTGATTGTCAGGGGGTGATCTGGTCCAAGGATGTGTTCACGAATCGTCAGTGCGCGTTGATAGAGCGCTTCAGCTTCTGCCGTCTTGCCCTGAGCTTGTTGAAGAATCGCAAAATCGTGCAATACGCTCGCCGTCTTTGCATGTTCTGGTCCCCACTGTTGCTGGATATGAAGCACACGCTGGTAAAGAGCTTCCGCCTGCTCATATTTTCCCTGTTCCCGATAAAGATTTGCCAGTCCAGCGAGGGGATAGGCGATCTGGGAATGTTCAGGTCCTCGCTGGTGCTCGCGGATGTGCAACGCCCTCTGGTAAAGAGCTTCCGCCTGCTCATATTTTCCCTGTTCCCGATAAAGATTTGCCAGTCCAGTCAATGGAGAAGCTACCTGAGAATGCCCAGATCCCAACTGCTGTTCCCAAATGTGAAGTGCCCGCTGATAGAGTGGTTCCGCCTCCTCATATTTCCCCTGTTCAGAGTAGAGGATTGCCAGCTCGTTCAATGGATAGGCAACCAGGACATGCTCAGGTCCCAGTTGGTGCTCACGGATGTGCAACGCCCGCTGATAGAGCAGTTCCGCTTGTCCATATTTTCCCTGTTCCCGGTAGAGATTCGCCATTCCATAGAGCGAATAGGCGACCAGGAGATGCTCAGGTCCCAGTTGGCGCTCACGGATGTGCAACGCCCGCTGATAGAGCAGTTCCGCTTGTCCATATTTTCCCTGTTCAATGTAAAGATAGGCCAGATTGTTCAACAGGGTAGCTACCTCAGGATGTTCGGCTGTCTTCTGCAGATTGTGGATAGGGAGTATCCGCCTGGGTGATGGCTGCACCACAGTCCCATTTCGTCTTGCCCGAGAGATATGCGCTGGATCAATCATTGGAGAAGATACCTGTTGCTCAAGGATGTGCAGCGCCTGCAGGTAGAGTGGTTCTGCCTGCTCATATTTTCCTTGTTCCCGGTAGAGATTCGCCAACCCATTGAGTGAAATGGCAATGTTGGGATGAGAGAGTCCCTGCAATTGCTCCCACATATGAAGTGTGCACTGGTAAAGATGTTCTGCTTGCTCATACTTTCCCTGCTGATAATAGAGCGCTGCCAGATGGCTAAGTTCGGCAGCAACTTGAAGATGTGTAGATCCCCACAGTTGTTTGTAGATATGCAATGCTCGTTGATAGAGAAGTTCTGCAAGGGAATAGGACCCGCATTCTCGCAGGTAGGTCCCCGTTCGATCCAACAGATCAGCTGCTTCGGGAAACAGCAACTGATGCTCCTCAATGAAAGTCTCGCATGCTTGCACTTGCGCCAGATAGCGCTGACACTGGGGCCAGGAGGCTATCGGGTCGGTTGGATCATGAGGAAAGAGAGCAGAGAGTGCATGTACCAGGCGTTCTGCCCATCGGTGTTGCTCTTCTCGTCCCATCGTCTCCATCTGCACCACTTGTATCAGACGATGAAGGCTCAGCATCTTGTCCTGGGTCAGACGCTTCACCAGGGAAAAAGCGAGCAAGGTACTCAGCATCTGGTCGAAGCTGAAACGATCAGCCACTGCTTGTTGCAGTAGAGAAGGCCAATAGGATGCACCATCGATAAGCAATTCTTCGGGAATGTGGTCTGGCGGGAGAAAAGCACAGAGACGTAATAATTCGACTGCTGCCGGGTTCGTCTGCGCAATGCGTTGAAACGAGAGAGACCAGGTAGTTGCTACCGACTCGGGATAGCCTGTCGCTTGCTTACCACGTTGAGCAAGCAAGGCATGACGATGCTGCCGATAGAGTTGGAGATAGTCATGGACACTACATCCAGTCTCCTCGATGTATGCTCCAGCTTGATCAAGAGCGAGAGGAAGAGAGCCAAGTTCTATCACCAGATTACCGGCTTCGTTGATCTCCGAATCCGTGGCATAGGTGAAGCGTTGTGCGCGCCGGAGCAGGAGTTGTATTCCCTCCATCATACCCATGGTATCCACTTCGATAGAGGAGCTACTCAAAGAGCCGACTGCATGCACCCGCGTGGTAAGTAGAATATCGCCGTTGCCCCACTGAGGAAGATACGGCTGAAGAAAGGAAAGGTCATCAGCGTTGTCCAAGATGAGCAACCAGGGTTGCGGACACCGCTCCAGCCAGCGCAGAACCTGTGCCACCAGGGTACACTGATCCGTCTCGCCCGAGGAACGCAAAGCAGGCAACAGATCAACGACCTTGATAAAGCTGGCCAGTAGAGCCTCTTCACTGGCCGCGTTCATCCAGAGTGTATGGGTATAACGTCCCTGTGCCCGACTACGGTAGGCATATTCAGCCGCGATCTGGGTTTTGCCAACCCCACCCAATCCCCGGAGAGCCTGCGCCTGTGTTAAGACCGCCTGGCAGAGACCGGATGGCTGCCTCGATATGTGAGGTGAGAACACCTGCATGATCTGGTCGAGGAGTTCATCACGTCCTGTAAAATGGGGATTGCGCGCATACGGTACCGTCCACAGCGCGTCTATCTCGGTGGGTAGAACATCTGATAGCCTTCGTTTTGAGGCTAGACTCTCCGATGGCGGGAGGTTTTCTGCCAGCGGTGGGCTCTCCTCCACGAGTCCTAATTCCTGTGCACTCAACCCAAAGAGTGCACACAACTTGACACGGTAATAGGCACTCGGCTGCTGACTGCCTTGTTCCCACCGATGTACGGTGATGCGTGATGTCCCCAGTTGATCAGCGAGATCCTGTTGACGCCAGTTGCGCTGTATACGATGTCGGCGCAAAGAATCATTTCTCCTCAAGAGGTTTTCTCCTGGCCTTCCTTTCGATTCATTCCTGGCAACTCAACCAATACACGAACAGAGGTATTTCTTTCAACATTATAGTTTTCCTGGGCAAGTAGCCATTTCGCCTCCGCAAAACGATACTCGAACGATACATAACGCTCTCTGAAAAAGGGGTTGAGGAAGATATAATTTTCCTAGAACTTCTCGCTGATTGAGGGCAAAAACGTTGCCTTATCTCAGACCATCAGAAGTGAAGACTTTTGCAGAGATACTTATCACAAGAGGAAACACATGACAAAACTTGAAGGGAAAATTGCCGTCATCACGGGAGCAACCAGCGGTATTGGCCTTGCCACAGCTCAACTCTTCGCCTCAGAGGGGCCTATGTCTATATTACGGGTCGCCGACAAAGCGAACTGGATGCAGCCATCAAAAGAATCGGGAAGAACGTCACGGGCGTACAAAGCGATGTCTCCAATCTAGCGGACCTTGATCGGCTTTACTCCCTTGTCAAAGAGCAACATGGCCATCTCGATGTCCTCTTTGCCAACGCTGGAGGTGGATCCTTCTCTCCCTTGGGAGAAATTACAGAAGAACACTTCGATCAGACATTCAACACAAACGTCAAAGGGTTGCTCTTTACCGTACAAAAAGCTCTTCCACTCTTAAAGGATGACAGTTCGATTATTCTGAGTGCATCCACAACTTCCATCAAGGGAGGGGAAGCATTCAGCGTATACAGTGCAACCAAGGCCGCGGTGCGGTCATTCGCACGCTCCTGGACTCTGGATCTGAAATCCCGACATATTCGCGTCAATGCTGTGAGTGCAGGCCCGATCAACACACCAGGACTGAGTGGTCTAGGACAAAATGAGGAGCATACGCGACAATTGCTGACATATCTGGCAAGTACTGTTCCGTTAGGGCGGCTGGGCGACCCTGAAGAAATCGCAAAAGCGGTCTTGTTCCTCGCTTCCGATGACAGCAGTTTTGTGAATGGGACCGAACTGTTCGTTGATGGTGGCCAGGCTCAGATCTAAGAGCCTGTAAAAAAATAGAACGTTGCCAAGCCATTGTATTGAGGCCAGTCAGATGCTCTCAGCAGAGAGTGGCTCATCTTTGAGCAAGCGATGAAGTTGCTGCGCCGTTTCTGAGTCTGCTGCAAGGTACATGTGGCAGCGAATATCAGGGTGCTCGATCACTTGAAATTTAACGTAATCGAGGGTCATCTTGCCCACAAGGGGGTGCTGGAGTTGTTTTCTGGTGGCACAGGTTGAGCGGACGTTGTGTTCTGCCCAGAGATCGCGAAATGTTGGGCTCGCCTGTTGAAGACGTTCAATGAAAGCCTGGACGGACGGATCGGCCTGATGGCCCGTGATACGGCTGCGGAAGGTTTCCAGAACCTCTTTTGCATACTGGTCTCGCTCAATGAACAGCCTTATCTTTTTACTCCAGCGCGTTTTGCTAAAAAGCAACCAGAGAACATTGCGCTCGCTTGCTGGAATCCGCTCAAAATCGCCGAAGACCAGCGTCGCTGCTCGATTCCAGCCTAGAATGTCGTAGGTGCGCCCGGTGAGGAGCGCAGGCATCGTTCCAAGTTCATCGAGCACCCGCTGATAGGTACGCCGTAACGACTCCTCTAGTGGAGAACTCTTTGTGGCGAGCGGCTGATTGGCGAGGGTGAAGAGATGGATTCGTTCGTCTTCCGTTAACTGTAATACATTCGCCAGACTGGAGAGAATGTTACCTGACGCCTGAATATCTCGCCCTTGCTCCAAGTAGGTATACCAGGTGGTGCTGACACCTGCTGCGATAGCGACCTCTTCACGCCTCAGCCCAGGCGTACGTCTGCGTGGGGCTACCGGCATGCCTATCTGTGTGGAGGAAAGGCGAGCCCGCCGCGTGCGCAGAAATGCTCCCAGTTCTGCTCTGCGCTGTTTGTCGTTGCTCTGTTGCATTGGCCTCTTTTTCTCTGCCCTCAAGTCTGAATACTGGTACTCATCATGCTACCATAAACTCTGTCTGGTTTTCAAATCGTTCCGCTGATATGCTCACCATAACACAGGTAGTGAGCCTGTGGGAAAAGCTGAAAAGAGGAAAGGATTTTCTGATGACGACGATTGGACGGCGTTTGGCCGAGCTTGGATATACGCTACCCGCAGTTTTCCCGCGTATGGGGAGTTATGAGCTGTTTGTGCGTGTCGGCAATCTCCTCTATCTGTCTGGCGCTGCACCGAAAGCGCCCAATGGTGAGTGGATGATCGGAAAAGTTGGAAGGGAGTTCAGCGCAGAAGAGGCCTATGAGCATGCTCGCTACGTCGGATTGCAGCATCTGGCAGTGCTGAAGGAGGCGGTAGGAGAGCTTGATCGGGTCAAGCGAGTGATCAAAGTGCTGGGTATGGTGAATGCGGTTCCTGAGTTTACGCAGTATACTCAGGTCATCAATGGCTATTCGGACTTGCTCATTCAGGTATTCGGAGAGGCCGGGAAGCACGCGCGCTCTGCGGTGGGCATGGCAGGACTTCCAGGCAATGTTTCTGTCGAGGTCGAGGTCATTGTTGAAGTCATCTAAACAGAGGAAGGAAAGGAAACGGAGATGAGCCTCTCTCATACACCTCAATTTGGACTGGTCTTGTCGAATCGGAGCGTAGTCACAGGAGCGGCGACGGCTGAAGATCTGTTGACACTGGCACAAAGAGCCGAAGAGGCTGGATGGGATTCAGTGTGGGTTGGCGATTCCATCTTTGCTAAGCCACGCTTGGATGCCCTCGTGTTGTTAGCTGCCTTGGCTGCACGAACCCGGCGGGTCAGGTTGGGGCCAGCTAGTTTGACCAGCACGCCTTTGCGTGACCCATTACAGCTTGCATATCAATGGTATGGCCTGGATGTGCTCTCACAGGGACGGATGATTTTCAATGCCAGTCAAGGAGCTCCTGGAGCGCAGGGAGGCGCGTTTGAAGCAGAATTCGCCGCCTTTCACATCGATCCAGCCTCGCGCATGCGGCGCATGGAGGAAGCGATTGAGATCTTGCGTCTGGCCTCGACTGGAGAAACGATCAGTTATGATGGGGAATATCATCAGTTTCATGGGGTAACGGTTCTCCCGCGTCCGGTCCAGCAACCGCTGCCCATCTGGATTTCTACTGCGACAGATTCGCGCAAGCCAAAGATGGCCGCGCGGGCTTTACAGCGAGTTGCCAGATATGCAGATGGCTGGATGACTCTTGCCCGTTCTCCTGAAGAATTCGCACACAATCTGGCGGACATCCGGCACTCTGCCCATGAACTGGGGCGAGAGCTTCCCGCCGATTTTCCAGCCTACTTCTACCTGGATATCAACGTCAATGACAATGAGGAAGAAGCATTTGAGGAGTGTAAACGGTTTTTAGATGGCTATTATGAACATGATTTCTCGCGTGCTGAGGTGGAGATGCGCACTGTTTTTGGCTCACCTCAGACCTGCACCCGACGCTTGCGGCAGTTTGTGCAGGCTGGTGCAACAGGGTTTACGCTTCGTCTGATCGGGCCTAATGGGCAGCTCCAATTTGAACGGATTACCGAAGAAGTACTCGCAGCTTTCAAATAGGTCCAAGGCCGCGTGGAATCCTCCGGGAAAGTCACAGAAGCTCTGCTCCAGAATATGAGTTTAAGGCAGCTCAGTGAATGAAAACCAACGTGCTGTTGTTGGCACGTTGGTTGCTTTCATCTCACGCATGATGGGAAGATCGCAAGCCAGGTATGACATCAAGAAAAGGATATACAACAGATCTCACTGATATGGAATGGCAAATCATTGAAGCACTTTTGCCTGGCCCCAAGCGATTAGGCCGCAAAATCGAATATTGCCGACGGGAAATCTTCAACGCCATCTTTTATCTGAACCGAAACGGATGCACCTGGCGAGATTTGCCAGGTGATCTTCCACCATATGGCATTGTTTCACATTACTATCATACCTGGCGGCGATGTGGACTCTGGCAAGCCATCAATGAGACCCTCCGCACTCAATTGCGTCTGTCCGAAGGGCACCATGCCCAACCAAGTGCCGCTTGTCTTGATAGCCAAAGCGTTAAAACAACGGAGATTGCAAGTGAGCGAGGATATGATGCTGGTAAGAAGGTGAAAGGTCGCAAGCGCCATATCCTGGTAGATACACTAGGACTATTGCTTATTGTTGTCGTTCATGCCGCTTCTATCCAAGATCGAGATGGGGCCAAGCTGGTTTTAGAGCAAATCCCAGAGCGTTTCCCTCGCCTAGCTCATATTTGGGCTGATGGGGGGTATGCAGGTCAGTTGGTCTCCTGGGTCAAAGAGTGTTGTCAGCGGGTACTTGAAATAGTCAAACGTTCTGACAAGCAGAAAGGTTTTGAAGTACTCCCGCATCGCTGGGTAGTAGAGAACACCCAATCACAATGCCCCTGAGATACTTCGGTTGACAGAACCGGCACCACGCCCTATGCTTGGTGTGAGTGGGCTGCTAAACTTGCTAAGCTGGGTTGAGCACCGACGGCAGGCCCAAAATGCAGTGCATGAGGAAGGTGGTGTTCCATGTCCAGTCTCTTACCCAACGCAGTTCCCCCCCGCCCAATTCCAGGCATGTAACAGTCCTGTGGGCGGATCTGCCTCAAGTCAATCGTCAACGGCTCCTCTGGCTGTTAAGCCACCTGCTCGAACGCCAGTTGAAACAGAGCAGTGTACCAAGCAAGGAGGACGGCGATGAACGCGACGACTGTACGGAGTAAATCCGGCTTCACTGCTTTGGATGAGATGCGCTCAGAGAAACTCCGTCCTTTTCATCAGGAACGGCTTGCGGTCGTCTATGTGCGTCAATCTACTCCCCAGCAAGTCCTGGACCATCAAGAGTCCACCCGATTGCAATATGGATTGGTAAACAGAGCCCAGGCGTTGGGATGGGATGCTTCTCGTATTCTGGTGATTGATGACGATCTGGGCAAGTCAGCAACGAGTACGCAGGGACGCGTCGGCTTTCAACGTCTGGTCTTGGAGGTGAGCCTGGATCACGTTGGAATCATCTTCGGAGTGGAGATGTCACGTTTGGCCCGCTCCAACAAGGACTGGCATCAACCCTTGGAGTTGTGTGCTCTCTTCCGCACGTTAATTGCTGATGTTGACGGGATCTATGACCCTACATTGTACAATGATCGGTTACTGCTTGGATTAAAGGGGACCATGTCAGAAGCAGAGCTCCATATCCTCAAACAACGTATGTATCAGGGACGCTTGAGTAAAGCCAGACGGGGTGACCTCCAGTTTGCCCTACCCGTTGGGTATGTCTGGAGCCCGACAGGTGAGATCCAATTCGATCCGGATGAACAGGTGCAGCACGTGGTGCGGTTCCTCTTCCGCACGTTTGACGAGCTTGGAACCCTCGGAGGTCTTGTGCGCTATCTGGCTCACCATCAGATCCAGTTGGGGCTTCGTGTCCGTGAGGGACCGGGCAAAGGAGAGCTGGTCTGGCGCCGTCCCAATCGGGCCACGATCCAGATGATGCTCAAACATCCCTTGTATGCAGGTTCCTATGTCTATGGGCGACGCCAAGAAGATCCACGCCGCAAACAGGAAGAGCACCCACGAGCGGGCCGGGTCGTTGTCCCCCAGGAAGATTGGTTTGTCCTCCTCCCCAATCGGTGTCCGGCTTACATCTCTCCCGAGCAGTATGAGCGGAACCAGGAGCGGTTGCAAGCCAATCGGGCTCGTGCCGATGCCATGGGGACAGCGCGGAGCGGGCCAGCCCTTTTAGGCGGGTTAGTCGTCTGTGCTCGCTGTGGTTGTCGCCTGAACGTTCACTACGATGGCGATGGCCCTCGACACACATATGAATGTGTCGAGCGTCACACTCACTATGGAGAACCGAGGTGTCAACACCTGGCAGGTCCGTGTCTGGATCGCTTTGTCAGCGAGCAAGTGTTGGCGGATGCGGGAGCCTGCCACCTTAGAACTGTCTCTAGCGGCGACTAAACAGATGGAGCAGGAGCGTGCTGAACTCGATCAACTCTGGCAGCACCGGCGAGAACGAGCGGTGTACGAAGCGGAGCGAGCAGCTCGCCAGTATCACGCGGTTGAGCCAGAACACCGGCTGGTAGCTCGAACGCTGGAACGAGCATGGGAAGAGAAGTTGCTCGCACAACAACAACTGGAAGAGGCATATCATCGGTTTCTCCACCAAAAACCACGCCTCCTTTCGGAGTCTGAACGAGAGGCGATTCGTCGCTTGGCAACCGATATTCCCGCGATCTGGGCAGCTCCAACCACAACGGATGCGGATCGGAAAGAGATTCTCCGGCAGGTTGTCGAGCGCGTCATGGTCAATGTGCAAGGGAACAACGAGCAGGTGCAGGTACGGATCGAATGGGTCGGTGGGGGTCACACAGAAGGGGTTCTGCTTCGACCCATCAGGACGGTACGCGAACTCTCGACCTATCCACAGATCTGTCAGCGGGTGCAGGAGTTGACTGAAGCAGGGTGGACGGCAGTGGCGATTGCACAGGTGCTGAATGAGGAAGGTTTTCGTCCACCCCGTTCCACCAAGGGTTTTCGCCCAGCAACCGTTTCACAGGTGCAGCGCGAGATCGGGGTGAAAGCGCCTCACCCGCGCATTCGACATCGCGAAGGGGTTCTGTCTGATGAATGGTGGCCAACCGAACTGGCTCGTTGGCTGCATATCCCGCGTGGGACCCTCTTGCATTGGATTCGTCAAGGGACAGTTCGAGCACGCCAACTCGATGAGCCCTTGCACCGCTGGGTTATCTGGGCTGATGAAGCGGAACAGGAACGGCTTCGAGCATATCATCAGCGCGCGATAGGAGACGATTTCCGCCACCTCTGGACAGATACATCACGTGCCGAACAACCTTAATGGGGCTATCATACCAGCGAATCACGAAAGGAAAGAACCATGGCAGCCAGTCAGAAACAGAAAACGACATTGGTGGGTAGTGTGACTGGGTTATTGAACGAACATTTGGCTGGTTCAATCGGTATCGTCGGCTCGCGAAAGATTATGAACGATCAATCGAAAGCAGTGAATCAATGCTCTACATTGCGATGATCCGCTTGATGCTTGCACAGCTCGCGAGGAAGCATCAAACGCAACAGCAGCAGCCGTGTCAGGAACGCTAGATTCATTTTTCATTAGCAGCTTAATTTTTTTACAGGCTCTCAGGGGGGAGCGTGGGTGGCTGGACTTCTCCTTGAACCGCTATCAATCTCTGCTGTATCAACATCTCGAGTTTGTGGATATCTTCTATTACGACTCCTCTTCCATCTAGTAGAAAACTATGGTGCTCTACTAACTGCCGAGCCTGTTGTACATACTGTAATGATTTGTATATGTTTTCAGGGTCCGTATCATTCGCGAGAATGTTTATCATGCTAAAGAGCGTGGAACCTTGATTGGTGTAGTTGTCAACCTCACGGTTGATGGAGAGGGCTTGCTCATAGTACGAGAGGGCCTGTCGAAGTTGACCAGCATCTCGATACACTTTAGCCATAGCTTCGATGGTAATTGCTTCGGATAATCGATTGTTAATCCCTCGCCAGATGTGGAGGGCTTGCTCATAGTACGAGAGGGCCTGTTGTGGCTGGCCTGTGGCTTGGTAGGCGTTCGCAATACGGTGGAGTATAGTCGCTTCGCCGTCACGATCAGCGATTTCGCGTCTGATGGAGAGGGCTTGCTCATAGTACGAGAGGGCCTGTTGCGTTTGGCCTGTGGCTTGATAGATATTTGCTATATCTCCGAGAGTGCTTGCTTCGCCAGCAAGATCAACGATCTCACGCCAGATGTGGAGTGCTTGCTCATAGTACGAGAGGGCCTGTTGTGGCTGACCTGTGGCTTGATAGATGCCAGCTATTTTGTTGAGGGTATGCGCTTCACTGTCACGATGGATGATCTCACGACTGAAGGAAAGAGATTGCTCATAAAGTGAGAGGGCCCGTTGCGGCTGGCCTAGTTCCCGATAGACGTCAGCCATACCCAGGAGTGTGGACACCTCACCACCACGATTGCCGATCTCGCGTAGGATAGGAAGAGCTTGCTCATAATACGAGAGAGCCTGTTGTTGTTGACCAATGATTCGATAGGCATTAGCAATATAGTTAAAGGAAAGAGCTTCGCCAGCCCGATTAGCGCTCTCACGGTTGATGGAGAGAGCCTGCTCAAAGAGCGAGAGGGTACGTTGAGAATGGCCCATGGTCAGATATGAGAAAGCCATACCAAGAAGAGGGGGCACCTCGCCAGCCCGATTAGCGCTCTCACGGTTGATGGAAAGAGCTTGCTCAAAGAGTGAGAGGGCCTGTTGTTGTTCGCCCAGATTCTGGTATACCTGGCCCATCTTGACGAGGGTAAGAGCTTCGCCAGCGCGATTGCCGCTTTCCTGTCTGATAGGGAGAGCTTGCTCATAATACGAGAGGGCCTGTTGTGGCTGACCCATGCTTCGATAGATGTTACCCAGATCGTGTAAGGTGCTTGCTTCTCGAGCGCGATTGCCGCTTTCGCGTCTGATAGGGAGAGCTTGCTCATAGTATGAGAGAGCCCGTTGTGGTTGACCCATGCTTCGATAGATGTTACCCATAGCTTCGAGCGTGTGCGCTTCGCCGTTACGATTAGTGATCTCACGGTTGATGGAGAGGGCCTGCTCATAGTACGAGAGAGCCCGTTGTGGCTGACCCATGGTTAAATAGACATTCCCCATATCCTCGAGGGTGCGCGCTTCGCCGTCACGATCAACGATTTCGCGGCTGGTGGAGAGGGCTTGCTCATAGTACGAGAGAGCCCGTTGCAGTTGGCCTAGTTTTTGATATAACCGCCCCATATCGTTGAGAGTGCTTGCTTCGGCAGTGCGATCAGTGATTTCGCAACTGATGGGGAGGGCTTGCTCATAGAGTGAGAGTGCTTGCTCATAGAATGTGTCACGCTGTGGCTGACCCATATTTTGATATAAAAAGCCCATCAGGTCGAGAGTGCTTGCTTCACCATCATGATCAGCGATTTCGCGTCTGATGGAGAGAGCCTGCTCATAGTGCGGGAGGGCTCGTTGTGGCTGGCCCATGAATTGATACGTAAAAGCCATATTTTCGAGGATAGTCGCTTCGCCATCGCGATCAGTGATTTCGCGTCTGATGGAGAGAGCTTGCTCAAAGAATGAGAGAGCCCGTTGTAATTGGCCCATGTTTCGATAGATGCCAGCCATTTTGCCGAGAGTGTGCGCTTCACCGTCATGATCGGCGATTTCGCGGCTGATGGAGAGTGCTTGCTTATAGAGTGAGAGCGTGCGTTGTGGCTGGCCCATAGTTTGATAGATGTCAGCCATTTTGTTGAGGGTGCGTGCTTCACCGTCACGGTCAGCGCTTTCGCGTCTGATGGGGAGAATTTGTTCATAAAGCATGAGGGCCTGTTGTAGCTGCCCCATAGCTTGATAGAGAACGGTCAAATGATCGAGTATCTGTAACTCGAGTGGCCGATCGTATCCCTGCACTTCTTCCAATACTTCTTCGAAGATAGTTCGTGCTTCATCTGGTTTTCCTAAGCGATAAAGGATCCATGCCCAATGTGTTTTGTATGTATTTTGTTTGGCAACATCAGCGTAACGTATTCCTTGTTCCAGATCCTTTTCAATTTGTTGCACGAAAGCAATGGCGAGAGCGTTCTGGTGGGTATCATAATACGCCCAGCCCGTTATTTCTTCGTACAGTTCACTGTAGCGATGAAATAACTCTTTCTGTGGCATTGTGCTATGCATATACGTCTGAATATACGGGCGTGTGGTTGGCAAAAGATGATAGAGATCATGTGTGCCATCATGTGCTGTGATTGTGATACGAGCCAATAATCCACGTTGCCAGAGGGTCTTCAGGTGCGTGCGTATTGGTGAGGGCAACGTAGCTGTGTCTTCTGTATCTGAGCAGAAAATGTTGTGGGCGAATTCTGGCAAGAACGGTGCTTGAAAAATCCAAAGATTACTGAGCAGACTGCGCAATTCATGATCTAAGTAGCGGATACTGGTTTCAATGCTCGCATAGAGTTTGCGATGTCGGTGTTCCTCATCAACATAGGTATTTTCGGCGTGAACTAATTGTTCTTCATATTGTTGGATAAAGGTTTTCAGAGAAAGTTTGCTCACGTTGAATGCGCCTGCAAGCAGGCGAAGAGCCAGTGGGTGCCCTTCTATTTTCTTACTGAGTTCCTGAGCCTCATCTTTGCCAATTGCTTCTAGACGTTCAGGGGCATGTTGCCTAAAGAGGAGTGCTCCCTCTTCTGCGGTTAAGCCCCCAATTCATGGGTTATTTCATTTGGCCAACCCAGTTGGATGCGTGAATTGATGAGCAGATTCACCGATGTATTTGCCAACTGTTGCAGAAATTGAGTGAGTAGAATAGCCTGGGAATTATTAGTCTCAATGGCCTCGACGAGCGTTTCAGCATTATCTAGCACCAACAGGATACGTCTTGAGGCAAGGGAGCGTAAGATTTGGCGTTCCAGGTCCTCTAGATGAGGAATCTCTTGGATATCAATCCCCAGAAATTGAGCTAGTTCATTTACAAAGCGTGGGCGATCGGGAAGTGGATCGAGCATAATGCCCCAGACACCACCCGACCAGGCATAGGCAAAGCGTTCAATCGCCTCACGAGCCAGCGAGGTCTTGCCCTGTCCACCGCTACCACAGATGGTGAGAATGCGTGGCCGATTGTTGCCAGTGAGCAGGTTCCCCAGACGCTTCAGATCATCTGTGCGACCCTGAAAGGTTCCGATTGCACGGGCTATACTACTTACTTCGATGCGTGGTTGATGTTCATCTATGTACGGTGTGCCAGCACGCTGCACAAAGCCACCTGTTGGTGTTGCTAGAGACGTATAGAGGACCGGGACACCGACTGTCCACGTTCGGGGTCTCTTGGCCAGGCAACGACGGGAACGCAACAAGGCTTCTTCAACGGAGGCACCTTGTGCCAGTTCCGTATAGAATATGCGGGAAAACACGAGGGCATCATCATCATAAATGCGGAAACGCATACCAAGCGCATATGGGACGTTGGCTTTGACGAGAGACGCCGCCAGATTGCTGAACGCTGTTGGTCCAGGTGAGGCGCTCACACAAGCATTGAGCGTGATGAGAAACGTGGTGTCACGTATGCGGGAGATCAATTGTTCCGTGTCAACGAGATCCAGATCTCCATTTTCTTTCTCAAAGTGGAGGAATGCTCCATCCTTTACCTGTCCTCCATGTCCCATAAAGTGCAGAACGCGTTGATGTGTATTGGCAAGCAGGCTGCGCACTTGTTGTAAGGTGGGAGGACGAACACGCTCCAGAGTGATGTTGAATGGGAGTGGGTCGATACTCTCTTTGAGATACTCCCACTCCGCATCGATATTGAGTGGTTCAACCAGAGGACTCAATGGATTTGAAGGAACGGCCACGATATGCAATGCTGTCTCGAGAACAGGTGGCGAGAGACGTTGTTCTATGGGAAGCCCGCGCACAAAAGGTACTTCGAGGACTAGAAAGCCAGTGGGACCATAAAGATATTCCCAGGGCAGAGTATCGAGATCATCATCTGTCGCTACCAGCACAATGCGTTCTGGGCGCGTATTCAACGATTGCCGTGCTAGGGAGTCTGTAGGGAAGAGAGCACGAAAGAGGAGTTGTCCATACCTGATCGGATCATGAGTGATGCGTTCAAACCAATGACCAAGAAGCCGTAATGGTTGCAGGTCAAAGGTGTGGGAGGTGTGATTATCGCAGGTGACGTGGACCTGATAATCTTTTCGTTGGGTAAGTACGAGTTCCATCTCGACTCTCTTTCATTGTTCCTCTGTAGACTAGCACATTGACAAGAAGGTCAATAGACCCAATAGATCATAATGTATTTACTACATGCGTTGATACGCATGTAGTATAACGCTGTTATCCGATAAAAGTCAAAACAGGAGCAATCCAGTCCACAGTGATATTAGCGCAGCCTATGACCTTATTATTCTGGTTTACCACCTACACATATACGGGGGAGCGCTGTAGGATAGACGACTGGCAAGGTGTCCTTGCGGATCCTTTTCCATCAAAAATGGAACAAAAACGCATCCCAATAGTTCGAGACATTTTTGGCCCTTTTCCTGTAGAAAATGTCTCGAACGTTCGGGATCTTTTATCTTACTGCCTCAATGCTTTAAGGAGCCTGTCATGTAGCCGGAAGGGTGGTACAAAGAAATGCATGTGTCACATGTATATGTGACACCACTCTCTGTAGATGGTGCATAATGACGCGATTTGGCATGGGATACAGCTCAAACCCATATCGACGAATATGCATTTCTTGGGTATAACTGAGGATAGTGATGATGCTATTCGTCAATGGCACGAATAGATCCTGACTGCGTTCAGGGTGGCTTTGTCGCTTCACAATGAAGGGCAAGGAAGTGGGTCTTGTCACTACCATCGCCTGGCTCCGCTCTCTCGTCGCGGAGTCAGATCTTGTGACCCACGAACTAGCGGTGTGCTGTTGAGTCGCTCTGGCACACCACTGGTCTGGTGACACTCCACGCGAGATGTGTTGAGTCGCTCCACTGGCCGCGTGGGATCTGGCGATTGTTCTCGGACAGGTTGTGTTCGAGATGTGAGAGAGACCGAAAGGAGGTGCAACCAACCCAGACTCAGAGCATGGCTCTGAGTAGACCAGCAACCATTGTTGCCTGGTCTGATGGGTCTGTCTCCTTTCGGCCTCATTGTTTTCATTCGAAAGGAATCGGACCCTATGAGTCGTGCCTCCTCTGCTGCTGAATGTCCCTGTGGCGCTACCTGTACGGCAGAAGGTACCCTGCGCGAAATGATGGAGACGATGGAACAGTACCACTGTTTTGAGCGGGAAGATGTCTCCATTGCCACCATTTTGACCGATCTCCAATATACGGCAACCGTGATGGACACCTGCCTGCACCACTGGTCTGAAGCGGTCCAGACGTGCGAGACTGGCAGAGCCAACCTGGCACTTGGGACTGGAACGTATCTACGTCCAAGCGTTCCAACCCGTGCGCTTGTAGAACGGGAAGAACGCGCGCTTCAACGATGGTAGGAGAGCGAACGTCGACAGTGGGAACATCGCTTGAGACAGGTCAAACATGGCATCGCGTCTCACCGTTCCTATCTTGAGACGCTGCGTTCCCGGTTCCATCTAGATGCGCAGTGCCTTCCACGCTGTCTTCATGGGCTCAGTCACGTTATTGAAGCGCGTGAACTCCTGCTAGAACAGCTTTCACAAACCTACTTCTCCAATCAGGAGATGCATGCTCGCTGGGAGGAGCAATGGACTCGGGAGAGCGCACGCCTGGAGCATGAGATTGCACAGGTGCCTCATGCCTATCAAGCAGGCATCCAATTGGGACAAAGCCAGCAGGTGCGTTTCATTCTCACTGGTATCAACAAACCCGTTCCCCAGACGCACCTTCAGTCTCACTATACGCTCCGCGTTCTGGAGCGGCAACTGGATCTCTCATCGCAACATGCCAGGCGTTTTCTGACCCTGCGGCGTGAGACCTGGACATTGTTTATTCAGCGCACAGAGATCGAGTCGCATATGACGGTCCTGACGGCACTGCTGGAACAGTGGTACCAACTCCAAGGCACACTTGAGCAACCAGCGTCCGTCGATCTCGCATCACTTTGTGCGTTAATCCTCTCGTCGTTTACCATCTAACGTTCATACCAATCACCAATGGATGAGGCAGAGACAGCCTCGCCCATTGGTGTTTTTTGTGTCCTGAGTCCCTTGCTCCCATTGCGTTCTGCGCGGTGGGGCAAGGGCTTTTTTCTACCCGAAAGGAGCCAATGGTATGCAGCGTCACTGCTGTCGTAGTCCTCCCTCTGCATAGAGCTGTTTCCCATCTCCGACGTTTCTTGTTGTTGTGTTTCTTCCCAAAGGAGATTTCTTTGTATGCGATATCTGGCATCCAGGCGACCGGTTGGCTACTGGTTTGCGCTTCTCTTGCTCCTGATCTGGTGCAGCCTGTGGTTCTTGTCGTTTGCCTGAATAATTGGATCTGGCTCATTTGTGGTGATAGATGAGCTTATGTTGTTATTCTCTCCCAATCCATGTATTTAGGCCTTTGTCTCTTCGCTAGCTATTAAAAAATTATTGCAAAAAGAATGAGATTTGCATCTCAGAGCATTTGTCACCTACTTCTGATTGCTGCTATAATTGCATTTACATAAATATGCACATATTGATGAAATGCATATAGGAGGTTCTGAATGATACATGTGCGTCCCTATGTTGAGACTGATCGTGAGTTTGTGCTTGGCTTGTCGCCGCGCCTGACGATTGGTATGCCTGCCTGGCGTGATCGGGAGACATGGCTCGCGACATTCCAGAACTGGATTACAGGCAGCATTGACCAGCACCAGCAGGAGAAAGCAATGGTCTTCGTGGCCGAAGACGAGCAGCAAGAGCGACTTGGGTTTGTCTGTGTTGATCCCAGTACCCACTTTACAGGCGAACCGCAGGCAGACATCGGCGAACTGGTCGTCAGCGAAGCAGAGGAGGGACGTGGCGTGGGAAAAGCCCTGCTCCAAGCATGTGAGCAATGGGCGCAAGAGCAGGGCTATCGGTTTATCTCCTTAGCAACCGGGGCTGCCAATGAGCAGGCGCTCGGTTTTTACCGGCATTTGGGCTATCTCGACGAAGACGTGAAGCTGGTCAAACCCCTGTAGTATTGTGTCCGTTCCAACACGTTAGTGATTTGTCGCTTGCGCAGGAGATATTGCCAGACACCTTCTCTCCCACAAATGGATCTGTTTCACTTTTGAGATCTCTTTCGTCAGTACGAGTGACGTTCTTGATTTCAAGAAGCAAATGTTGCCAGGGGAATACACTCATCCTTCACCAAAAGCGGGACAGATCCAACAATTTTCCGTGTCTATGCCATAACTTTTCGCGGTATTAGCAAAATTGAGATGCAAAACAGGCGTGCTCTGCCTTATATCTTTTCCTCGCGTCCCCAAGGGACCATTGACGAGCATAATCCTCCTGTCACAGATGTCATTTCCTTACAGGACGCTCGCAACATCTGCCAAAAACGAAAAGAAATGCGTCGGAATCGGACCTGTTTCATGGTAGACATGATGTGGTGGGCAATGCTTCTGGTGAGACAAGCAAGACGTGTCTCGGCTTCGAGCAAGGAGATGCTGGAAAGCCTGGTGGTGGAAGGAAGTGCAGAGCAACGGTCGGTTGGCGTCGGCAGGTGAAGGGATGTCTCTCGCGCGAACATCCCTTCACTGTCTCTTAGAGTCCTATGGCTCCTTCGGTGTGAGTTCCTTGCAGGTTGGCTTCTGTGAGGTTGGCTCCGGTGAGGTTGGCATATTCAAGGTCGGCTCCGGTGAGGTCGGCTCCCCAGAGGTTGGCTCCGGTGAGGTCGGCATATTTAAAGTTGGTAAAAGTGAGATGGGCGTAAGTGAGGTCGGCTTGAGAGAGGTTGGCTTCATAGAAGTTGGCTCCAGAGAGGCTGGCATGAGAGAGGTTTATTCTGGAGAGGTTGGATCTGGAGAGGTTGGAATCTTGGAGGTCGGCATATTCAAGGTTGGCTCCAGAGAGGTTCATTCTGGAGAGGTTCATTTGTTGCAATATGACTCTACGGATGTCAGCATATTCAAGGTTAGCTCCGGTGAGGCTGGCTCCTTCGAAGTTGGCGTCCCAAAGGGTGGATTTAGAGAGGTCGGCTTGAGAGAGGTTGGCTCCAGAGAGGTTGGTTGATTTGAGGTTGGCTCCAGAGAGGTTGGTTGATTTGAGGTTGGCTCCAGAGAGGTTGGCTTCGATGAGGTTGGCTCCAGAGAGGTTGGCTTCACGGAGGTCGGCTCCGGTGAGGTCGGCTTCGATGAGGTTGGCTCCAGAGAGGTTGGCTTCACGGAGGTTGGCTCCAGAGAGGTTGGCTTCGATGAGGTCAGGGGTAATCGATGGATTCTGCTCTCTCCAGGCATTCCATACACCCACTCCCTGTTTGAGAAGATCAACTTGTTCCTGATTCGCCATATCGTGCGCGCTCCTTGTTTCTTTGGTTCTTGCAAGACAAAAATGCGCCTCTGTCCATAGAGGCATTATCGTCTTTTCAGTATATCATAGGCAGATAGCTCAAAGCAGCATGTTGTCCATCCACGCTCACGGGGAAAGTTGCTTACAGAGGTCGGAGCAGGTACCACCTGACTTTTTTGTCCGGGTGTGGCTGCACCCCGAATCTGTACATCATCTCAGGATGTTTCCGCCACTGTGTGTGCTGCTCTGGGTAAGGGATGTGCTGGCGAGGTTTCCGCCTTCAAATCCCCGCACGAAGGATTATATGGCAGAAAATCGTGTGTTTTCGTTTGCGAGAGGACAGCCTCGGTCGAGAAAAACTGTTTCATGCTGCCTAAAAATTTTATCTGGCAGAAATTCGGTGTCTCTCACTCCCCTTTTCTGGCTTCTCTGGCTAGTTTGTAAAGATTTAGTCGAAAAGATATTCGCCTGTCAAACCGCAGTTTTATGGATCTGGCACGCTTCTGGTGAACCACAGGAGTCGGTTGGTCGAAGGGCGAGCCGTTTTAGAAGCTGTTTAGCGGACCTGCTCTCCTTGCTTGTTCCCGCCTTGATAGTCCTCAGCCAGTAATCCATAGTCGAACAGGTCAACAAAATGCGTCTCAAGGAAGTAGGCTTGCCGTTTGATGCCCTCACGCTGCATCCCTACTTTTTCCAACACGCGAAGAGAAGCCACGTTGAAAGGTAACACAAGCGCTTCCAACCGATGCAACGCTAATTGGCTGAAAGCAAAGCGGATCAGAGTATGAATGGCTTCAGTGGCATATCCTTTTCCCCAAGCATGACGGGCCAAAGCGTACCCAATCTCGGCATTGCGGTGCTGCTGCCTGTATTTGAGCAAATCGCATCGACCAATCATGGTTTGATCCTCTTTGATCTCAATCGCCCAACTCCATTGATCCCCTCTGCCGTATCCCTCAAGCATCTCTGCAATCTCTTCGTGAGACTCCTCTACGGTTGTGAGCGGAGGCCACATGCCCAAGCGAGCAATTTCGGGGTCAGAGGCATATGCAAACAAGGCTGATGCATCATCCAGCTGGAAAGGGCGTAAACGCAAACGAGCCGTTTCTAGGAGCTCAATCATACTGACTTCCTCTTCTTTTCTTTATCTTTCACGTTCTCTCCCTCTTTTCATGCGCCGGCAAGGATGCTGATCTGCTTGTGCGACAAAGCATGGAGTACTCGTTGACACAAGAGGGGGCATAATTTGTATTCAAGAATACGGACAAAAAAGGGCAAACATGGACAGATCCTCCCTTGAAACAGCAGCGACTTTGTGGTATATTTGTTCTACATTCATCGCAGAGGAAGAAGAGCAGAAGATGGTACGTGGCTACCGAGGAGAACTTGATCTCAATAACGCGCAACAGACACTCTGTCGCAAACATGCCGGGGCCGCTCGCTGGGCGTATAATTATGGTCTTCGCCGCAAACAAGAGGCCTACAAAGCTGGGCAGAAAACGCCCACCGCCATCGATCTGCATCGCGAGATCAATGCTCTCAAGCCCTCTGAGCCTTGGATGCGCGAGGTCAGCAAGTGCGCCTTCCAAGAGGCTTTGCGTGACCTGGATGCCGCCTTCAAGCACTTCTTTCGCAAGTGCCGGCTCAAAAAGGGGGGTGCATGGAAAGGCTCGTGTGGCTATCCCCGCGCGCAAAAGCCGGAAGAAGGCCATCGGTGGTGCCCGCTTCACCGGGAGCATTCGGGTGTCTGCGGGTGCCATCCAATTGCCTCGTTTGGGAATGCTCCGACTCAAAGAGCACGGCTATTTCCCTCTGGATGGCAAGATCAGCAGCGCCACCATCCATGAGCAAGCAGGCAGGTGGTTTGTCTCGATCTGTGTGCACGAGGAAGCGAAAGACCCCCAGCCAGCCACAGGCGACGTGATTGGCGTTGACCTCTTGATCAAGCAGCTGGCGACCCTCTCTGATGGACGCACCTTCGAGAACCCCAAGGCACTGCGCAAGAAACTCACGATGTTACAATGCCTCTCGCGGCGCCAGAGTCGCAAGGCCAAAGGATCACGCAATCGCCAGAAAGCGCGCGCAGCGCCTCTCACGGATGCACGCTCGGATCGCCAACGTGCGCCAAGACGCTTTGCACCAAGCAACCGCCCAGATCGTGGCGAGAACCCGCGCCCGATCAAGAGCGGCCGCGTGTGATCGTCTTAGAGGATTTGCATATTGCAGGCATGCTCAAGAACCGCAGGCTGGCTCGAGCGATTGCCGATGTGGGCATGTACGAGTTCAAGCGGCAGATGCTCTACAAAGCCGAACAGGTAGGGGTGCAGGTGCTGCTGGCCTCGCGCTGGGAACCTTCTTCAAAAACCTGTTCCCGTTGTGGTTGGGTCAATGAGGCGCTCACCCTTTCAGATCGGGTCTTTGTCTGCCTGGAATGTGGAAACGTACAAGACCGAGATGCCAATGCCGCCAACAATCTCGCGGCATTGGCACAATGAACGTGGCGTACCGCAAGTTCTGCGGGAAGTGACGCCTGTGGAGCAGGTGTAAGACGAGCGAAAGGCTTGCTCTCTGCATTGAAGCAGGAACCGAACATTGTGTATAGCCTGTCTATATATGGGTAAGTTTCGGAGAACGGCAAGCGATCGCAGTTAATGGGCTCAGGCTGTTGAAAAAAAATTGTTGAGCTTATATGGAATGTATGAGCTTAACGGCGCAAAGGACTTGCCTGAAGGAGTTTTCGGTTGCGCTTGAGCCGAATGAGGACTTGACACCCCAACTGCTTGCACCGGATGCGACAAGGTTTTTTGCATGAGTCAGCATCCAGGCAAGAGTGGGTGCGGCAAGCTTTTTTGCACGCAGGTGCACGACCTCTTTGTGTTATACTAGTGGCCTGAGTCTATCGGTCTGTCACCCATCGATCAAAAAATCTACTCGTACGCGAGTAGGTAGGTGACCGGGTTCTGGTTCATCCCCGTACGCAGTTCCTTTGTGTGTGTCAGTACGTTGAGACATCGCGGAGGATACAGGAGGAACCGCGAGATGAGTTGGCCACTTGTCTCTCTCTGATGAACCTCCTTCAGCACAACACAGAAGGAGAGGCCAAATCGATTGCTCTGTGTCCTGCACCATCCAACCGATTTCACGGAAGGGGAGGTCGCCATGCCCATGCGCGACCTTGAGAACGCGATTCGCAAAATGAAGGCGAAGTTCCAACAGGCGAGGGATGCGGCCCGCGAGACGGGCGACACCGCGTTGGCCGACGCACTGGACGGCCTGCTTGGCGCACTGGACGAACTGCTCAACGTACTGCAGCCGTCCACCGCGCGAGAGGCCATCGGCGACAAGCTGCGGGAGGCACGTGAAAAGCTGCTCGCGGTAACAGAGTTGATGCTCCAGATGAATGGTCCGGACATCCCGGCGATACTGCACGAGCCACTGGGTGACGCAGTGAACCGATGGGCGCGCGTGCATCGCGACGCGCTCACGTGGACCTGATCCGGGCTTCCTCCTCCGCTCCTCGCGGAAGAGCACGACACTGAGCAAGACGAGCGCGGGTGGATTCGCGACGTGTACACGCCAACCTGGCGCGTGCATGGCGCAGTCTGCCCGCGTTTTGTTGATCTCTTCCTCTTGTATTATCCCTTTCGCTTTCTTAGAATCTCTTCGTTGTTGGAACTGTCTGAGCGCTTGCTTTTTTGCGTTTGTTCAAGGTATTTCCTCTTGCTCGATCTTCACGGGTCTGCGAAGGAAGGCTGTTGGGAGGTCAAATTAGACCGATAGATTGCTTCTGATTTCGGCTTGTTCCTTGGGCTTTGACTCGCGCAAAAAAAACTTGTCGCACCCTCAAGAAGCAGGGCACGAAGAAGCGACAGTGGAAGCAGAGCAAGCGGTACCAGATGACCAAGCGGCGCAAGGCGACCAAAGAGCGCAAGCTGGCAGCACACCGCAAGAGCCTGCATGGCCGCACGGTCCATGAGGTGATGGCGCTGGGCAGCACCATCATCCTCGAAAAGATCTCCTACAAGGCATGGCAGAAACGTTTTGGTACAAGTGTGGGACTGCGAGCACCAGGAATGTTTGTAGCATTTTTGAGGCACACCGCCGTGCCCCTCTGGGGGTTGCAAGCACGGGCGGCACTCTGGTGGCGCGTTCCCACACGCACCACGGCACTGAGCCAGTGGTGTCATGGCTGTGGCACAAAGGTCAAGAAGCCGCTCTCTGAACGATGGCACCAGTGCGAGTGTGGCGTGGGTCCCGTGCAACGTGATCTGTATTCTGCTTTCCTGGCCTCCTCCCTTGATCCAGCAGATCCCATCCCCTCGTGTGCCCGATACCAGCCGTATTGGGAAGGTGCGGAAGCGCGCCTGCGGGCAGCACACGAGCGTCTCATCCAACGTGCGAAAGAGGGGCAGGTCCTGCCCCGAAGCTTGGGTCTGACTCGAGCCAGAGCGCGTCTGCCCAAAAGTTCAGAGGTTCGGCCCACGCTTCCAATTCTTCACCCTCGAGGAGAAGAACTGGAAGCGTGGGCCGAACCTCTGGAACCCCCGCTGCTTGAGCACTGACACTTACACACAAATCTAAAAGCTTGCAGAAGATCCTCAGCATGATGCAAGGGAAAGGTGGTGAAAAATCACCACTTTGAGACACACTGATGTGCTTTCAGCTAGGCGAGGCAAGCGGCGTTTTCACTGTTCGCCTGTCTCCTATCGCGTGGGAAAAAACGAGGCACTTGTAGCGCCTCGTTTCCGTGTTCTTTCTCAAGATCACATAGTTGTGTGTAAGTATCAGTGCTTGAGCACGGGGAGCTTCAGTTTTCAGCTTGCTCTGATTCTTTCCCAGGCTCAAGTCCTTGAACAAGGACTTGGTGTATTCCTGACGACACAAGCATATGAAAGAACATGTGTGTTCGCTGCGGAGACCAGGACATCTCCGAATCAAGCCACCATTGCATGAGCGTGACGAATGTTCCAACAACGTAGGATGCTACTGCATCAAGAACATCTTCTTCATTCGAACGTGTCCATGTCGCTTGTAATTGTGTCCTCACGCGCATACGAAGTTGTTGCTGAAGCGTCTGCGTGAAAATTGTGACTGCGCCCCCTCGTAGCAGAGCCTGATAGTGGTGATAGTGAGTGGCAATATGCTCAAACAGCGCCAAGCTAGGCAACCAGACAGAAGGATCATGGGGATGCGATTTGGAGGATTGCTCGAATTGATTCCCTAGCGACTCGACAAGCCATTCCGCTTGGCTGGTGAGAAGATCTTCTTTATCCCAATAATGCTCATAGAAGGTTGATCGTCCAATATCTGCGCGCTCAAGGATGTCCTGGACTGTAATCGCATCATAACGCTTTTCAAGCAGCAATGCCACCAATGCCTCTCCTAAGAGTCGCTGTGTGCGTGTTGAGCGTCGATCTGTTTTCTTGTGCTTCATCGTACTCCTGAACAGTTTGGCTCATGTGTCCGCTAGCGGAACATTCTCACAGATTGTTTATTGAAAGCATATCAATTTTCTGGCAAAGTAGAAGTGAACAAAGTGTTCAATAATGAATAGTATAGTCAGTATATCATGGAGGAAGTACAATGACGAAGCATTCGCATAGGTCTTCTAAGAGCAATGTGCCCGCTACCATAGGAAAGACGATTCACTGGGCTGCATACTATGACCTGTTTGTTTTTTTTTGCGCTATTGGGGCGCGACACAGCTTTCCGACGTCGCACTGCCGATCTGGCGCGTATTCGACCAGGAGAACATGTACTTGATGTTGGCTGCGGTACTGGTGATTTGGCATTCGTGATCGAAAAACAGATTAGACCAACTGGAACCGTTGTGGGAATTGATGCAGCGGTTGAGATGATTACTCGTGCTCGTCAGAAGGCAGTCCAAAGAACAAGCAAGGTCAAGTTTCTGTTAGAACCTATCGAGGCCATGTCTTTTGCAGGGCAATCTTTTGATGTTGTTGTCTCCAGTATGATGTTTCATCATCTTCCTCCTCCTCTCAAGGAGCCAGCATTGAGGGAAATGCATCGAGTATTGAAACCAGGAGGAAGGGTGCTGATTGTTGATGCCTCGCATTCCACGCACCATTTCTTTCCTCACCCAGCCTTACAGGTGGGAGTTGAGGACCTTTCGCCTCTTTTAGAAAAAGTTGGCTTCCTTGAAGTGACATGGCAGCGGGGACCATTGCCATTTGTGGGCGCAGTTCAGGGAAGAACGCCACTTATACCATAGGGCAAACAGGCAGTACGGAGGCAGGGGAATAAGCTCACCTACCAGGCTGTATTTCCTTGAAAATCCGCCCTCCAAGCATAGAGCCTTCTGGCTACTGATCTAAGTGACCAATATCAGTCAGTATATGTCTTTTCACTCACAAGAGCAGTGCTCTTCGCGCTGCTCTTGTTCTCAAGATACCCGTTGCTCAAACAATCAGAGGACATAGACAAGACCATGGAGGCTGGTCGTAAAGGTAGGTTGTCCATTGCTCCAATCAATTTCCTGAAATACCCGTGTATTGCTCAGGCTCGGAAGATTCCCGATAATGGTACACGTTGCGATGTCGATAATATCACCAGAATCACCGACATAGACGAAACTGCCCTGGGTGAAACAGGAATGGGACCTCAGATATGGCTTGTCCATGTGTGTCTAAGTTCTCAATAACGCAAACTTGGCTGTGGACGCGGGGTAAGACCAAAAAGACCAGCTGGTCTTGAGGCACCTACGGAGGAAGCAGCAACAACAAAAGATGGAGGAAGGCGATGCTTGCATACGTTTTCCCACATTAATTGGAGCAGTTTCCTTTCTCTCCATTTATTTCAGACATGTGTCAACTTATCGGGGTTGGCAACAAGGCGAAGCGTCTGGATGCGCTCGGCCACCACGTCGATGGTCACCACAGCGAGGGCGCGCCCACCTGCGCGGAGAATCAACGCTGGTTGACCATTGGCTTCCGCCAGTTCCATCCGCGCCCCCTCCGGCAAGGTAGCTCTGAATGCGCCGCTATGATTGATGAAGTAACGTGCTACCGCCTGGTCGCCAGAAACTGGTCGTGTCCTGGCTCCTTTTACCTTGCCGCCACCGTCGAGCCAAAACGTGACGTCCTGCGCAAGGAGATCGAGCAAAGCGTTCATCTCGCCTGCATCGACAGCCTGGAAAAAGCTGGTGAGCAGTTGCCGCTGAAGTTCGGGCGACGCCGAGAAGCGCGGTCGGTGATCGACCAGGTGCTTCTTGGCCCGGCTCAAAGACTGGCGGCAGGCAGCTTCATTTTTGTCCAATATGGCCGCAATCTCAGCATAATCGTAATCGAAGACCTCGCGCAACAGGAAGATTGCCCGCTCAAGCGGCTGCAACTGCTCCAGTATCACCAGGAAGGCCAGCGAGATCGACTCATATTCGTCCACGCGCTTCTCAACCCTGATCAGTTCTGATACATCTGTGGTAACAATCGGCTCCGGCAGCCATGGACCCAGGTATTGCTCTCGCTGGTGTCGCGCCAGTTGCAACTGATCCACGCACAGGCGGCTGATGATCGTGGCCAGGTACGCTTTCAGCGAGCGAATCGTCTCTGGGGGCGTTGTTTGGTATCGCAGATAGGTTTCCTGTACCAGATCCTCGGCATCCATCGCACTTCCAAGCATGCGATAGGCGATGGCGAAGAGGTATGGACGATACGTTTCAAAGCTCTCGTTCATGTTCCACCTTACAGATATGCCTTCTCTCTACCAACCGGAGCATATCGGAACTGTATGAACTGCTTGATCCCGATCATCGGCAACAGCAACCGATGAACAGGATGGTAGGCTGGGAGGGCCACGGCCAAACTTATCATCTGTGGATCAATCAGCCGATATTCGACGCCTTTCCACTGGATCACGCAACCGTTCGCGGCCAGCGCGTTACGGTACCAGTCAGATTGTTCACCAAAGGACAGCGGAACCACAAAGCCAGTGGCCGTTGGTCGGGCGCTCACCGGTGTGGCGTAAACCCGCCCGGAGCGGCGCCCAGTATGTTTGAGGATCGCGCACTCCATCAGGCGGCTGATGACTGGGTGAGTGACAATATATGAATTCCACCAGCGAGCGAACCGGGACTTGCTGATTGTCCCTTTTCCGCTCACCGGGACATTGCTTTCTACCATGCGTATCTTCCCTTTGTCATTCTCTCATCTCATGAGCATATTACTTTTATTAACTGTAATATGCCATAGAACAAAATCTCATTCTCTCTAACAAGAGGCTCCTAATAGGAAGAGGGTTGAGGGGGAACTTTTGTGACAGCGATGGTCTATTTCACTCGATGATAGATGGAGAGGGTATATGGGAGAGTGGACAGTCTCCCTTTCCGTTGACATCTGTTGCTCTTGCGTTCGTCCCTCGTTTCTGCGAGAATTGCTCCTTGTACGGTGAGTGACACCGGAATGTACGCCTGTGGAGATCCTGTAAGACCTGGTAGATCCAGGCAGGTTGTTCGTTGAAGCAGGAACCGAACGCCAGATAGGGCTTGTCCATCTTTGGGGAAGTTTCGGATAACGGTATATGGGAGAGTACCTGTGAGGCAAAAAAGACACAGAAAGACCCTCAGGCAAAGAAATGTTCCCCGAGGCCCACTGAAAGCAGCTAGATGAGGGGTATAACTCGTTTTCTATTATTGGGACATATAGAGACAAATAATGACATCTCTTCCGCCTCTTGCCAAAGCTGTGTTTTTCTGGTATCTTTGTTCTACATTCAACACCGAGGGAGAAGAGCAAGAGATGGTCCATGGGTATCGGGGAGAACTTGACCTCAACAACGCGCAAAAGACGCTCTGCCGCAAACATGCCGGGGCCGCTCGCTGGGCCTTCAATTATGGCCTTCGCCGCAAACAAGAGGCCCACAAGGCAGGGCAGAAAACGCCCACCGCCATCGATCTGCATCGCGAGATCAATGCCCTCAAACCCTCTGAGCCCTGGATGTATGATGTCAGCAAGTGCGCCTTCCAAGAGGGATTGCGCGACCTGGATGCCGCCTTCAAACATTTCTTTCGCAAGTGCCGGCTCAAAAAAGAGGGCACCTGGAAAGGCAAGTGTGGCTATCCCCGCGCGCAAAAGCCGCAAGAAAGCCATCGGTGGCGCTCGCTTCACCGGGAGCATTCGGGTGTTTCCTGATGCCATCCAGTTGCCTCGTTTGGGAAGGCTCCGGCTCAAAGAGCACGGCTATTTCCCTCTGGGCGGCAAGATCAGCAGTGCCACCATCCATGAGCAAGCAGGCAGATGGTTTGTTTCCATCTGTGTGCATGAGGAAAAGGAAGCATCCCAACCAGCCACAGGTGACGTCATTGGAGTGGACCTGGGGATCAAGCGGTTGGCAACCCTCTCAGATGGACGTACCTTCGAGAATCCCAAGGCGCTACGCAAGAAGATCACGGCGTTAAAGCGCCTCTCGCGGCGCCAGAGCCGCAAGGCCAAAGGATCACGTAATCGCCAGAAAGCCAAGCAGCGCCTCTCGCGAATGCATGCCCGCATCGCCAACGTGCGTAACGATGCCTTGCACCAAGCGACCGCACAGATCGTGGCGAGAACCAAGCCCGATGCCGAGCGCCCGCGTGTGATCGTCCTCGAGGATTTACATATTGCAGGCATGCTCAAGAACCGCAGGTTATCTCGAGCGATTGCGGATGTGGGCATGTACGAGTTCAAGCGGCAGATCCTTTACAAAGCCGAACAGGCAGGGGTAAAGGTACTGCTGGCCTCGCGCTGGGAGCCATCCTCAAAAACCTGTTCGTGTTGTGGCTGGATCAATGAGGCGCTCGCCCTTTCGGATCGAGTCTTTGTCTGCCTGGAGTGTGGAAACGTCCAGGACCGAGATGCCAACGCTGCCAACAATCTCGCAGCATTGGCACAATGAACAGAGCGTACCGCAAGTTCTGCGAGAAGTGACGCCTGTGGAGCAGATGTAAGACAAGCGAAAGGCTTGCTGTCTGCGCTGAAGCAGGAACCGAATGCTGAGTATGGCCTGTCCATGTTTGGGTCAATTTCGGAGAACGGGGTGTGAGTGGGTGAGAGAAGAAGGAGGACGATTAGAGTAAGGACAAACGCCGCGCTGTTTCGCTGGCCTCCATACGATTGTGGACATCCAGCTTGCGGTAGAGGCTCTGGATATGGGTTTTCACGGTATTGAGCGAGATGATCAGCTCGCTGGCGATCTCAGGGTTCGAGCGCCCGGCAACTAGGAGGCGCAAAACTCGTAGTTCCTGCTGACTGAGTGGTTCCAGGAGTAAGGTATCCTTCCTGGATACCTTCTGTGGGGGGTCAACCAGCACGTCCTGTGCAAAGCCTCGTAGGAGAAAATGCGCAAAGGGTAGCAGTGAGGTCTCGCGTAGTTCTGGCAGGAGTGTTCTGAGCAGCGCTTCCATGGCAGAGCCTTCATCCAGAAAAACGCGTTGATAGTTCTGTGGTTGTGCCAGTTTCAATGCCTGGAGGAGCGAGGACCTGGCCTGGCTGTGTTCCTGGCAAGCAACATGGGCCAGGGCCTCCAAAATCTGGATTTCCAGCACGCTCCGCTTGCGTCCCTGTGCCTGGGCTTTCTCTTTCCAGGGCGCTAATGCTTTTAATGCGATTTCCCCTTCCCGTTGCGCGATATACCAACGTGCGAGCAGTAGGGCTTCCCCCTGCTCTTTCAAGAGTGACGGACCTTGCTCAGCCGCCTGGGAACCCGATGCATGCTCCCTGGCTTGGATCCATTGTTCGACCGTGTGCAACTCGCCCAAGGAAAGCCGGAGTCGTGCTAGCAAGGCGTGTATCACATCTGCTGATAAGGGAACACGAGCATGCCGCTCCCATTGCAAGAGCAATTCCTGAGCCTGGATGGTCTTTCCGTATGCATGCAGGAGGCGAGCTTGGACAAATGCCCCCGAAGCATTCACATGGATTCCATCCTCTGGCTGTGCTCTCAGCGCCTGTGCTTGAGCGAGATAGTCCTGCGCTCTTGCGAGCTCGTTGCGCTCATAGCACAGTTGAGCAAGGCTATGAAAGGCCCACGACGTGTAGAACGGGTCCAGACCGCCTGTGGCCAGAAATTGCTGTTGGGACAGCTTCTGATCTTGCTCCACGAAGGCCAGGGCTTGCGTGTAGGTGTGAGCGGCCCTTTGTAATTCCCCTTGTTCCAGGCTCACATCTCCCAGGAAGACCAGGGCGGCGAACACGGCCACCAGCGAATTGATCCGTTTTGAAATTTCCAGCGCTTGCAAAAAGGACTGTCTGGCCCTCTCTACCTCTCCTGCAAGAAGGGCCCCATAGCCCGACGATAGGAGATTATCGGGATACAGAAAGCTGCGTTCGCCAATTAGTGGTTGTGCCTGGGAAGCCAGACGATACCAATTTGTGAGATCTTCATAATAAAAAAGCAGTTCGCCATGCAGTTGCAACGCTTCTCCCAGTTGCTCCCACTGCTCCCTGGCCTGAAATCCCTGCTCTGCCCACTGAATGCACCGCTCAGAACGCTCCTGGATAGCAGGGTCACGTCGATCTACCGTAAACATCGTGGTGAGGACATACCAGAAACAGAGGTCTGGTTGGGTCCGCAGGACCTCCTCCGGCAAGCGCAGCAACCAGGAGCGTAGCAGGTGGAATTCATTCTGGAAGCTGTTGGGGGCCAGAAACTGTTGGATCAGGGTTGCAGCACGGACAAAATCTTCTGCGGCAAGCGCGGCCTCAATCGCTTCTGGAAGCATCTGCTGGTGTTCATACCACTGGCTCGCTTTGCTGCGAAGCTCATTCACAACGGTTGTTCCCAGGCGACGGCGGGCCTCGTGTTGTAATGCTTGTGCCCACAATGCATGATAGCGATACCACTGCTGGCTTTCATCCAGGGATTGGAGAAAGAGATTGGCCCGTTCCACCTGTTCCAACAAGAGATCATTATCCTCTCTCCCCGTGATGGCGTTACAGAGCGAGGCACTCAAACAGGGAAGTCCACTGGTCTGGAGCAAGAAGTTCTGCAACTCGTCAGGAAAACTCGCGAAGACTTCTTCGCGCAGGTAATCGAGCAAGAAGCGCTGGCTGCCGTTGAACGTTTGCGCAGAGGCGGAAGGATCAGCCTGTTTCTGGAGAACGAGGGCAGCCAGTTGGAGGCCAGCAATCCAGCCCTCAGTGCGAGCTTCGAGGAGGGCAACATCGCGCTCGCTGAGGGCAATTCCCATCCTCCGGATAAGAAAGGACTGTGCTTCCTCTTGGGTAAAGCGTAGGTCTGTGTTACGGATCTCGAACAGGTGCCCACGGGCGCGGAGGCGAGCGAGGGGAAAATCCGGGTCCACACGGCTGGACAGCACCAGATGCACATGAGATGGCAAATGCGCCAGGAAGAGGCTCAGGGAAGCATGAATAGTTGGCTCGTCGACCACATGATAATCATCTAGGATCAGCAGGATGGGCGAGACTTCCGAAGTCCTCTCAGCCAACTCATTAAGCAGAATCGTTACACACGAAGCCAGAGGAGAACGTGCGCGCATCTGAGTGAGTGCCTGCTCTCCAAGTGCTGGCCAACGTCTGCGCAGGGCTGCGATGAGTGAGATCCAGAAGCGTGTTGGATCGTTGTCCAATGGTTCCAGAGAGAGCCACGCAACAGCCTCGTGATGCCGTTGGGCCCACGCGGAGATCAGGGTGGTCTTGCCCCAGCCAGCAGCAGCAGAGAGCAGTGTCAGCGGGTGGGACAAAGCGGTATCCAGGGCTGTGAGAAGGCGCTCTCGCACCACAAGAGAGACTGGCAGGCGTGGAGGAGAGAGCCTGGTTATCATCATGATATTGGGGTCATGGAACTCAGAGCCGAGCTCGACGAGGCTGGAAAGGGTCTTATTGCCACTCTGGGTCCTGGCAAGTGAAGTAGATACCAGTGAGAGATGTTGTAAGCGTTCTTGCTCGATCTCCTGGAGCTTCTGAGCTACCTCCTCTAAACGTGCAAGGGTCACAGTGCGACTGTGCCCGAGATAGCGTTTTCTGGTTTGACCGGAACGTGTGTGGTAGGCATACCAATAGCCTGTACCTCGTGCTCGCGACTCTTTGTAGACGTTGAGTTGTCCGCACTGGCCCTGGAAAGAGAAAGAGGTTTGTGCTGTTAACCAGGCAAACCACGACTCCTCGGTTCCCAACCTAATCCACATGAGGACGTGGTCAGCAGTCTGGAGTTGATAGGCGTGACGTTCAGAGGACCAGGTCAGCAGAGCATCGGGTGATTTTGGCATGTGTTTGTTTTTGCTTCCCAAGAAATACGTACCTCCCAACCTCCCAACAGGAATGAGTATAGCATGTTTCCGGATGCAGGTGCAAGCAACCCATCATACCCGCAACTTGTCGGAGAATGCTTGGAAAATAGCCATTCTCGATCAAGTTTTCCCATTCTCATGCTCCGCTTCGTTATACACGGCAGGGAAAAGGCCAGAGTTGGCGGTCAAATCTTGTTGGATCGTTTGAGAGGAACGTTAGGAGAAAGAGATGCCAGATACCCGCACCGATCCAGCCATCTTCCAGGAGTTTCGAGAAGCACTGGGGACGCGTGAGCCCAAAACAGGCGAAAATGCAGTGCCGCCACCACCGACGCAGCACTCATGAACCATCTCATCAGTCAGTCACCTCATCAGGATCAGGAAGACCACTCTCGCCACCACCAGTCACCTCTGCGACCTCAGACCGCAATCCCTTCTCCTCATCGTTGCTTGCCATCTCGTTGCAGGCTGCGGTACCCCTTCGCCTCCTCGCTTGCTATGAGCGAGGAGGGCCAACCAGCGCGCGACCTGGCAGCCGCTCGGCAAGTTGGGGATGTGCTGGCTGCACGAGGAGATCGATTGCTCTACCGTAGTGAAAAAGAAGGCGCGCACAGCAACGCTGTTCAATCAGCCCGGCCAGAATCAATAGCCATCCTCGCATTTGTCCCTGGAGGCATTCTCTCGCTCTTTGGGAGACGGTTTGAGGCCGAAGCAATTCTCGCCGGGTTCATTGGAAATGAGCAGGCACGAGCCTACTGCCAACACGTACGTGTGCAAACCTAGAGCGTTCCAGATGTTCAACACCGTATGAAGGCTGATCTGGGAACAGACACCAACATGTAGGCCCCGAACAAGGCTTGTAGAAGGTTTTTGGGGTTTATCATGGAGGAAAAAGTCTCAACCTTCTTCCTGGAGAACAAAAGAGTGAGTGTTTCATATGCTGAAACACTCACTCGCCTGATGAGCACATACCCATTGGGACTCAGTCAGAAAGAGGTGTCTGAGAATATGTACTCAATAAAGAAGAGCGGTTACTCTTTTTCTTCGTGACTCTACATATAGTTGAAACCACAGTTCCTGATTATGTGGCATCATTTTCTCATTCTAGACCGTCTGACAGGACAACCCAGCGTAGAAACTCATTCCTCCCAGTTTCATAGAGATCCTTTGTGCGAGAGATCCGAAAGTGCTGCTTATCATGAGACATGAACGTACCCTTTCTCAAAATGTGCCCATTCTATATTCCCGGCCATTGACCATCAATAGGCCAAGTAGCAGGGTCATCCTCATCAACCGGAACAGCCAACCGCTCATCGAGTGTCATGCCTGTCTGGGTAGTCTGGGCGGTGTATGAAACCTGTGGGGGCCGCACCCATCAAAGGCTGTGTTCGTTCTCGAGTGAGCGCCTTTGTGAGCGCTTGTGTGAGCGCTTGGTCGAACGCTTCCTCAAACGTTTGAGTGGTTCCTTGACTCGTCAATGTTTGTACTTCCCACATGTAACGACCATCATCTTCTTGGTAGATATGGATTGGTATTGGTAAGGTGGCAAGAATTGCGATGAGACGATCTTCTGAAATGGAGGACTGTGGCATTATCTTCCCTTTTCAACAAACACATAATAGCGTTATAGATGCCTTTCATAAAAAAAGACTTTTAAGATTAGATTACATTAAATATTTTATATTTTAAGCATAAAATCGCAGGTCCTTGAAGATCCTGGCATAGGAATATTCAAGAACCTTTTAAAAGATGTTTCCTTTATACTCGTACAGAATCAGTTTCCCAATACTCTGAAGAGTGGGGTCTGGCAGACTCTCGGCGATGTAGACCGCTTGCTTCGTGTGATATGATACTTTCCACGAACCATAGAACTCCCCATGCGACCCTGTTTGATCAGGTTGATCGGCTTTACTGTGACAGCAAGAGTATGGTGTCATGAAGCGAATTCTTTTGACGGGAATGTCTGGAACCGGCAAGTCGGCAATCATTTGCGAGCTTGCTGCTCGCGGATACAAGGCTGTGGATGTGGATAGTGACGAGTTTTCCCAGTGGCAGAGTAGCGGGACCCCAATATAGTTCTATTAGTAAATGGATGAAAGGTTTATAGCAAGCTATTCGGGCATTTTGACCGGAAAGTGGCCGCTTCTTGTCCTGGCACACATATTCCTCTTCCTTGTATATTTAAGGTAATGAACTGTTTGGGGTCCTGGCTGGAGTGTTTCGCTCGCTTTGCGCTTTTCACTCGCTGGGCACACCACACCTACCTTCGCTCGCTCGCATCGCCTTGCTGAGCTCGAGCAGGTGGATACCACGGTCTCAGGTTGGTCGTTTCCTGGCTAGAAGCTCGCACTGTGGCTGCTAGCAAAAACGACGGTTTTGGGTTCTCGTTTTGTATTCTACATGGTTGAGCATCTTGCTTGCCAGAACGAGGGTTGGGCTTGGTCCCCTCGTCCCCGAATGGATCGTTCGCTTGCTCCTGTTCAGTTGCCATCGCTCTCGATTGTGCGCGGGGGGTGAGAGAACACACGAAAGACCAACACTGTCATTCTGATCCTTTACCCCATGATGAGGTAGCTCTCATGAGGTGAGAGAAAGGAGTGAAAGCCCAAAGGAAACCAAAGGCATGGTGCTGCTCATGATCTCAAGCAGCCTGGACTCGTAGCAGAAAAGGCTCCTGGACAAGAGATCCCGCGAGCGTTCGCCATGTACAGTACCAGCAAGACGGAACTACACCCAAACATGGTGACTGAAGGCCAACTAGAGCCTGATGCACCTCGACACCGAAAGGTGATGCTGATGCGTAAGGGCAAAGACGACGACCTGGACAAGAGGGACGAGCAGAACAACTGTCCGGCTGGCGGTATTTGTCCTACTCCGAACTCCTGTAGCCAGGGCTGCAAGAAGTTTCAAGACTGATTCCTGACGTCTGGGGACATCATCTCCTCCTTCGTCACAGAGGAGTCGGTTGGGCCACCAGCGGTAGTGCTGGTTGGCCCAACCGGCCCTGCATGGGATACTGAGGTTGACCCGTTTAAGTCCAGTCAGAAAAGGTGGAAGGACGACTGGAAGGCACAGTGATGTGCCAAGTGATAGATGCTGATAGCGTTGAAACGTTACGCTAAGCATAAAACATAATGAAATGGGTGCGAAAAGTTTTTTTGCACGAAGATGCACAACTATTTTGTGCATTCTCTCTTATAGAGTAGAAGCCTGAGTTATCGATTGTCACCATCGATAGAAACATGCCACTCGCGTGCGGGTTGGCAGGTGACCGGGTTCTGGTTCAGCCCGTACACAGTTCCCCGTGTGTTAGTACGTTGAGACCTCGCGGAAGAGACAGGAGGAACCGCGAGATGAGTTGGCCACTTGTCTCGTTCAGATGAACCTCCTTCAGCAACACAGAAGGAGAGGCCAAACCCATTGCTTGTGTCATGTTCCATTCCCAATCACGGAAGGAGTTCGCCATGGGCGACTCCCAGCAGTACGACCCGACCGACTTCCAGCAGCGCTTCCCGACCGACGAGGAGTGGGCCGGGCTGGTCAAGGTGATCAGCCCGGAGACCGACACCTCGGAGATCGCAGCATTCATCGCGGCGATGCCCGAGGAGATGGCCAAGGCCTACCTCTTGTCGCTCTTGGTGAGTGGCGGATGCGTCGGCGGCGATGTTCTGTTCGTGGACTTCGTCAGGCAGATCCCCCACTGATCCGGCGCGGACGCACGGCACCGAGCAAGACGAACGCGGGCGGACTCTCGCCGTGTACACGCCAATCTGGCGCGTGCATGGCGCGGGCCACCCGCGTTCTGTTGATCTCTTCCTCTTGTATTATCCTTGTCGCTTTCTCGGAATCTCTTCGTTGTTGGAACTGCCTGAGCGCTTGGTTTTTGCGTTTGTTCAAGGTATTTCCTCTTGCTCGATCTTCACGGGTCTGCGAAGGAGGGCTGTTGGGAGGTCAAATTATACCGATAGGTCGCTTCTGGTTGCGGCTTGTTCCCTGGGCTTTAACTTGCGCAAAAAAACTTGTCGCACCCCTAGTCAACGGGTGCGGCAAGTTTTTTTGCGTGGTGGAATAGTGCGCGTGAAGGATCTGATAAGGCGATGTGCCGCTCGCCCCGTGAGGAAGCGAGCGGCACACCTGCGTGCTTGATGTTCGTTGGGGTGACCTAGACGATGGTCAACCCAATGAGGATGATCGTGAACTGGATCCCCTCACCGTCCTCGCGGACGATGGTCCGGCGGACGAACTCGGTGACTCCTGCGAACCTCTTGGTCACCGTCGCGTCGGTGATCTCGACTGTGTGCTGGTCACCGTCGCGTCGATGATCCGGATGCTGCTTGAGATCACGCCAGCGACGCGGCGAGTCAGATCCTTCGAGATGGCGCTCAGTTCGGCGACCATGTCCGACGACCGTCCTTGCGTGCATCGACCGGCGCAGGTGTGGATCGCGTCTCCCGCTTTTTCAGCGGCCTGAGCGACCTCAGGAGTGACGCCCTCGACGCACTCGTGGTAGTAGGTGCAAGAGGACACCATTCCTTCCTTGTGTCTCAAGGCCCACGCGATGCGCAACGAGATGAGGAGAGTGGAGAAAATGGCCTGTCAAGCGGCTTGAAGACGTGTCGCACTCGATGAGCAGAAACGATCAGGCGATGCGGAGACCGAGAGCCGTGGCAAAGGCATCTGGTATCCCGAAAAGTCTGATCGAAATCTCTGGAGCAGTTTTCGGGCGGGCATTGCGTGCTAGACGCTCAGTCCAGGAGAGACGCCAACGTGCTCGCTCGGCACGGGAAAGCAGTCGGATCGGTGGCGACTGAGCTGGTGAAGCTGTTTCAGCGAGTTCAACATCGACGCGCTGGTGACGCAGGAGTTTCACTAGCTCCCGCCGATGAAAGCGACGCTGCCAGTCTCTCCACAGGACCGGATGAGGATCCGATGGAGGGGAAGGTTCTTCCGGTGCAGGAGAGGATCCGCTTGAGGCCGAGGAGCGTGAAGGGAAAGGCCAGTAGACGGCACTGACCCGCCGCGCTTTGATGGTCGAAGCTTTTTCTTGACACCGTTCGCGCCGCGAACATGCTCGACAATGGCCGATCCGTGCGGCATAAAGTACCCGTAACGACCCATTGCGCTCTGGTCTCCGCTCTTGTGGATAGAGCGGGCGACCTGCTGGACAGCGCAGCGTCCCATCAGGCTGGAGAGCGAAATCCGCTCCGGCAAATCCTTTGGTGTATGATGGACGTGCCCACTGCGGTGGTCCATAAACGACGGGGGCTGACTCAGGTGATCGAGAGACAGGACCAGATGCGGCCTCCGCTGGCTCACTTACCTGAGCAGAGGCAAATTCCGTTGTGCGCATTGGCGTGGGATGGAGTGCATGCCCTAATTCAAGGCGGAGGTTCCAAACTCATTGTGCAAGGATTTGCCAGAACTCCTGGCCCCAGGCAGTATGTGAGCACCATCGGTCAGGATCTTGCTCCTGGTCTTCATCAGCAAGCACACACTCAAACGCTCCCCGATGCAGGTAGAGATCCACGATATCAGCAGGAGTGAACGCTCCTAGTGGCAAGGCGGTGTAGAACAGCTCGTAGACCACCTCGCCACGTGTGGCGCCGATCTTCGCCGGAGTTTCAGTCGCTGGGTGGGTGGCAACAATGACCCGTGTGCGTGGTCCGGTGGGCGAAAGAGCGAGATCAGGGAAGTCAAAGAGCGCTCGACGCATTCCCGTTTCGGGATGGCTCGTTTGCTGGTCTGGGGGCTGTGTGAGACGGGTCTGAACCACCTCCAGATCGAGAAGATCGTAGTCCTTGCCGCGCATCACATACGAGAGTCCCGCCAAATCTACCACAATGGCCCCATTGCCATATTGACCGTCCAAACGGATCACCGCCTGGCTCAGGGCAAGAGACTGTGCTTTCACATACGCGCTGACCGCCTGCATCGCCTGCCGCAACTCTCCTCGGTAATCGCCGTTGCCTGCTCCCGATGTCCCTGAAAAAGTGCCGACCCATTGGTGTGTATGTGTCTGGAGCACCGTCGTCCTGGTCCGAACGGCTTCACCCCGCTTGCGCCCTGTGTATCCTGGAGCGCAGACCTCGTCCAAGCGGCGTTGGGCGGGCGGCAGAACAGGCGTAGCAGGTAAGGCGCGTTGGCGAGCGGCTTGCCGTGTGCCATCGACATCAAAGACCTGCCAATACTTTTTCTGTCGATCCCACAACCCACCTGGCTTCTCCTCCTTCTCCAGAGGCCGGGCGATCAGATCTTCAAGAAACACCGTGCGCAGTGCCTCAACCGCCGTTTGATCGAGGGCAGTAAGAAAGCGAGACAGCGTCGAGCGAGCAGGCAAGCAATCCCGTCCGAAGAGGGCCATGAAGACAGGGGCGAACGGAAGCACTCGCTCATAAAATGCCTCTAGCGTGCGTTCGCCACTGATGGCGTAGCCGAGCAACACGACCACAAAGTCAATCACATCGTACTGACCAAACCGACGCCGGGCGAAACGTACCCGCTCTTCAATTGACGCCAGTACGCTGACACGCCGAAGGTAGTGTGCGACTACAGCTACTTCCCCGAACAGGGAGGTGTTGAGGGGATGGACTCCGAAGAGGTCTGGACATTTACTGACCCATTGGCAATACTTGTCATAAGAGATCTCACTGCTCACTCGGAAAGCACCGAAAGATGCAATTGGCTCAAGCGTGTTGGGTCAGAAATCACATTAATCTGGGCGATTTTTCCACCTGTGATCGTGAGCTGGGAGACAAGAAGTTGCTGTCCAGGCGGAGCCACGACGATTCCTACGGAGCCGTTTACCAGAATAGGTTGTACTTCCTGTGCACGGCGAGTAAGCTGCTTCGCCACTGCAACTGCACCACGAATCTCCTTTTCGGAGCCGACACGTGCGTCTGTTCGGTACACCACGTCCGGGTCGAGGAGGGCAAGCAGTGCCTCGAAGTTTCCAGCACGTGAGGCAGCCAGAAAGGCGTCAACTACTTCTCGATTTGCAGTGAGTTCAGCGTCCTGGACGCTCGCTCCACCTCGTATCCGACGACGAGCACGGCTCGCAAGCTGCCTGGTAGCAACCTCTGAACGCTCGACAATTGGGGCAATTTCCTCGAAAGGAACCGCAAAAATATCGTGCAGCACGAAGGCGAGACGCTCAGCAGGGGTGAGCGTCTCCAGGATCACGAGCAACGCTACCCCAATCGAGTCGGAAAGCTCGGCCTCTTGCTCGGGATCAATGACATGAGAGGAACTGATGTCTGACTCAAAGGTGAATGCTTCCAGCGACTCCTCGCGATGCAATTTGCGTGAACGCAGCATATTCAGGCTGATACGCGCCACGGTCGTTGTCAACCAACCGCCCAGGTTCGGGACGTTGCTCGTGTCGGAGCGGTGAAGCCTGAGCCAGGCTTCCTGTACCGCGTCGTTGGCCTCGGCTTTGGAACCGAGCAAGCGGTAGCCTACCGCTTGTAGGTGGGGACGCTGTGTCTCGAATGCTTGCGCTAACCATTCCTGGTTCTCCATTGATGTTCTTCCTCCGTTCGATGTTCTCATAAACATAACACACGAAGTTTGTCTGATGTGACAGCAATTGGTCCCCAGACGCACATCTCCTGGATCTTTCATAGTTTTGTGTATGCAATGCCGTCACATTCTCTCCTTGTGGTGGGTTAAGAAGATGACAAGAGTATTTTGCTTGTGATGAACTCATGGAAAAAGTGTGGAGATGTACGTATGCAAAACAACACAAAAATCACAACCATTGTTGCCCTGCTGCTCGTGTTAGCGCTGGCAACACTCGATTCGACGATTGTCGCTACTGCTATGCCCAGGGTGGTGAGCCAGCTTGGTGGAATGGCGCTCTATTCCTGGGCCTTTTCAGCTTACTTGCTAACCTCTACCGCTCTCATGCCTTTGTATGGCAAGCTGGCAGATCTCTATGGCCGGAAACGGATCTTGCTGATAGGAGCACTGATCTTTCTTCTCGGTTCCGCAGCTTGCGGTTCTGCGCAGACGATGGAACAATTGGTTTTCTTTCGTGGGTTGCAAGGGTTGGGAGCAGGAGCTATTCAACCACTTGTCTTGACGATTCTCGCCGATCTCTCTGCCTCTGCGAAAGAGAATGCGAGGCTGATCGGGGGCGTGGGGGTGCTGTGGGGAGTCTCAAGTGTGGCAGGTCCATTGCTGGGCGGCTTGATCGTTGATCATCTCTCCTGGCCGTGGATCTTCTACCTCAACCTCCCTATCGGTTTGCCTGCTCTGCTTCTGCTCGCCATTTTTTTCAAAGAGCGTTTTGCGCGCCAGAAGCATCACCTGGACTATGTGGGAACCATCGTAATGACAGGAGCCATTGTGGCATTTCTCTTTTTCGTGCTCCAAGGCGGAACAGCCTGGACCTGGACATCTCTGCCCAGTCTTGCTCTGCTAGTGGCCGCAATCATTCTCATTATTGCCTTTTTCTTGATAGAGAAACATACAGACGAGCCCATTCTGCCATTTGAGATCTTTACTCAGCGCACCATTGCTATCTCAAATAGTGGCAGTTTTCTGCTAGGTAGCCTTCTCTTGAGCCTGACTACCTATGTTCCACTCTTTGTCCAGGGCGTGCTGGGGGGAAATGCGACGCTTGCGGGCTCTGTCCTGATTCCGACCCTGTTGAGCTGGTCTCTTGTCTCTATGCTGGCCTCGCTGATCTTGAGATACTTTGGCTATCGCGTGATCGTACGAGTTGGTGCACTCTTCATGGTGATAGGAGCTGCCACAACAGTGTTTTTCCGCGAGCAGACGAGCGTTGCCGTTCTCGCACTCGCTTTAGTTCCCCTGGGCATCGGTTTTGGTCTGGTCAGCGTCGTGTATACCCTTGCGGTCCAGCGCACGGCCCGCAAGGAGATCGTAGGCGTGGCAACCGCGTCAACCCAATTTGTAAGGATGATCGGGGGAACAGTAGGCGTTGGCATCATGGGGGCGATCTTGAATGGGCAGATGCAACAGCACTTCACACCCATTGCCGCCCATTTCTCTTCTTCAGCACATGTGTTGCCAGAAGGAACATCGCCGGTGAATACCCTGCTCACCCCCAGTATACGTGCTGTCCTGCCAGCGGCATTGTTGGAACAACTCAGGCAAGCCTTCTCTCAGAGCTTGTTCTGGGTTTTTGTGACGATGTTGCTTCTGGCCCTTCTCGGCCTCCTGCTTATCCTCTGGTTCCCTTCGATTCCCTTTGAACCAGTTTCTCCTCAGGCTGAGGAGGAGTGGGAAACTGGGCAAAGCGGACCTGCACACACGAAAGCCATGGAAACCAGAGCTTAGCGATAGTTCCGTTCTTCACATGTTGCTTGTGATCTCGCTGGATACGAGCTGGCGAGACCACAGGCAGAACAAGACCGTAACACCTCCTTGTTGAAAGTGATTCTGTTCTCTCTTCAAGGGGGTCTATTTCTGCGCCGATTCACGACTGGTCACACCTCGTTGCGCAATTCGTGGGCGTTTGCACATCATGTGATTCAGAAAATAGACGTTGTACCTTCTCCAGAAAATCTTTCGCTTCCTCAAATACTGCTGGATGCTGCTGATGAGGTCATTGAAGATCCTGAGTATATGTTCCTCCTGGGGACAACCTGGCGGTATGTGCCAGAGGGTGTGGAAATCTGTTCCGTGGGAGCAGCCACTGTCTTAGTCTTTGAGCAGGAAACTCTTGAGGAGGTAATTACACCTCATACGGTAACGGAATGGCTGAAGCGTCAGGGGCACAGTATTCACACTCCTCTCTTTATGAATCAGGTCACGCATATGTTGGGATCGAGGAAGAGCCAGAAAAGTTGCCACGTTGAAGATATACGAATGGCTCTTGTTCCACTGTTGCCAACCACTACGATAGCAATCATTGCAGAGCAATTGTTGGTTGAGGCAATCCAAGAACATCGTATTCCCAGGCATGAGCTCTCATCATTTATTGAGGCATGGAGCCCTCCAGGGGTGATGCGTACCACGAGTGTGCTGATATCGTGGTAAGGCCTACCGTCTTTATGGATGAGTAGTCTCTCAAGAGACTCTGCAAAGAATGGAAACAACCATGTTTGATGATCATTCAGCCCCTTTTGCCCAAAGCCAACACCTGCGGGTATATCCACTGCTGACCTCTGCTACTCATAACAGCGAGATTTGTCGGACTGAGTTTGCTCCCCATGGAAATGCTTTTCTGTCTATGGATCAAGACCTGCACTTTTGGAAGGAGGAAGCGTCAGGTCATTGGACAAAAACCTGGTCTTCGGAGGAGTACATAAATTGTCACCTTTTTTTCTGACCAAACGCTGTGTGTGATGCAGAAAGACCATGGAGACAATGAAGACAAGCATTTCACTGTGTTGTCGCCAGACGGTCATGTATTACGAACGTTTCATCATACTCTTTTAGATGCACTGGGATACCTCTACACTGCTGACAAGCAGTATTTTCTAACAGTTGACTGGGAGATGCACGCCTCTCTCTGGAATCACAACCTCTCTGAGCGACAAGGCCACTTTCTGCTCAAATCGGATGCGGTAGACATACAAGATCCGCGTTTCTTTGAATTTACCCCGGATAGTCGCTATGTGTTCTTTCTTTCGTGTGGGCACATCGTTCGTTGTATGTTTGATTGGAAGAAAAAATCGCTGATTGAGATGATCGCTCTTTCTCAGTCCGGATCTGACATGGAAGTCCTTGAAATCTCGCCAGATGGCCATGCCCTTGCAGGTTCAGATACTGGCCACAATTGTGTTGATCTGTATGACGCGTCCTCTCTCAATCGCCTCATCTCTTTTCCAATCCCAGTAGAAGAGCTTCCTCAGAGATTTGCATTTTCTCCAGATGGGAATTTCCTGGCATGTGTTGGTTCAAAAGGCTCCGTATACATCGGCTCTACGCGTGACTTTCACTGTGTAAATTTACTTCTTTGAAAGCAGCAATACGTTCACGTCTCTCCACCCGTAGGCGACTTGGACAAGCACAACCCCTCCCTCATCCAACTGCTCTTCCACGTCTGGTACGAGATGACCTCCAAGTGCTTCATAGAATCGACGAGCAGGGGTATTCACCTTTAAGACCCGGATGAGCAGGGTATGCATCCCCTGTTCAACCAAGCACTCCACGACCCTGATGGTCAACTCTCGCCCGATGCCTTGACGATGATACTCTGGGAGCAGATACAGGAAAGAGATCTCTCCGGTATAGAGGGATGGTCCGACCTTTCTGGCCCTCCCATCGCAACGCCGATGATCTGTTCCTCATCATTCTCTGCGAGATAAATGTACTCCTGGCGCTCTTCATCTTCACTCAGTTCGCGTATCGTACGTGCCCAGTTGCGTTCAGACTCCTCATACGTCAATTGCATCAGGCTCTCCTCTGGAATCTGATCGCGATGGGCTGCCCGATAGCTCTCCACACTCACCCGTGCCATCGCAGCCGCATCGCGCAATTCGGCTTCACGAATTCTCATCGTCTCCTTCTCCTGCATGTCAACGTTCTCGTGATCGACCTCTATCGGCATTCTTTTAGCCAATTGACAGATGTCGTGGTCAGGATCGCTGAGTCTTGTGCGGTATGGCCATGCAGTAGCACGGCCAAATTCACGCGATCCCGTCGATTTTCGATCATGTGGTTCGCCACTCTTCAATGATACAGTCATGTTACCACTTTCTAGGGCTGAGCAAGTGTATGAGATTGTAGATCTTGCTTGGTCATCGCAAGGGGATCATTTAGTGACAAGAGGAGCAAATGCGCTCCTTATCAGTGAAGAACCTGGTTACACGAGTAAAGCTCTGGCGGATAGAAAAGCAGAATGTCTGAGGATGACCAGGAAAGCGTTGGGAGTGGGGCTCGTCTGGCGAGGTATAGGAAAAACTACGACCAGAAAAATACTCTGCTATTTGCGTTTGAAGATCTGCCTGAGAAGCTTGAGAGTTCTCGTACATACCCTAAATTTTTTCAACCCTTACGTCTATAGAAAGACATCGATGGAAAGGATGTGTTTTTAGGGATGTGCCATAGTGATATTACGCAACCTCATGTGACTCCACCACTAACTCCACGCAAACGAGGCTTCTGGGCCTGGTTTCAACGTCAAAAGCTCGCCGCCCGCATTATGCTTGTCTGTGGTGTCTTCCTGCTCTCAACCTGTGCCTGCTGTGGTGGGATCACCACCTGGGGCGCGACATTACCACCTGCCGCACCAAGCAATGCTGCCGTTGTACCCACAGCAACAAAACAGCAAATGAAGACCATCGCGCAGGTCGTCGCAACACCTACACAGGCAAAGCCAACAGCGACGCCGAGTCCAACGCCAACCAGGATACCATCACCAACTCCCACAGCAACGCCAAAACCTGTGCCAACAGCAACCCCTACGGCAAAGCCAACAGAGAAGCCCACCCCAAAACCGACCGCGAAACCAAAGCCGAAGCCAACGCAGCCACCAACTCGTACGGGAGTGAACGGAAATCCCTGGGGTTACGACTATAACTATGGAGCGCTCATCTATGCTCCACCCTCCAGCTTCTGTAGCTACTTTGCACGCATTGCCAGCTTCTGGGAGGGCAATGGATATGTCATGGAATGCAGCGATGGAACGAACCTACAGTAAATCGGGAGGAATAGGTGGATCATGTTCACACCATGGTGGGAACTGGCGTGCTCTGTATTCACATTAATTCTGTGGTAAACAATGGCACAGAAGGATAGTAAAGAGCGTTTCTGGTTTTGATACGGCTTTGTAAAAGAAAGACGTTGGGTGTGATGTATCTCAGGCGGCAGTGGTGGCTTTACCTTCACAGGGACAACGCTCTTCTGGGGCTGTTGAGTGCTGAAGCGCCAGCGAGACTCATTAGCATTTTTGCCACTATAGATGCATCCGCCTTCCGATGTAGGTGATTCATACCTCTTGGACATATCGAGTAAGTAAGGAGGATTTGTCAGGGATTTCGCGTTTCCTGCAAACAGCTCTGAGAAGCGCTTTTGGAACTCCCGTCAAAACGTGTTTTTCTATCTTCCAATGCAAATGAAGTACTAAAGGGGTCCTCTGACACCGATTGTATGATAGGTTTTCCTCATATTACCAAGTTTTACATATCTTACTTGTTTCTCACATCCTAAAATAGGTAAGGAGGGACACATGGGAGCAGACAAGATCTTTTATTCAAGCCCAGACGAGAGCCAGATTATTCGAGAGAGTGATGTGATTTCCGTCATTCAACGTCATGTTGGATTGAAGGTTCTCAGAGGAAATATGACCCAACGTAGCACCTATGAAGATGCGCCGTATCTCGCCGATGCGACGATCGCCTCTCGTTGGTTTCGCGTCTCCTTTGAAAGCCCTGAAGGTCCCCGCCAATCAATGGTTCTGGTCGTATTAGTTCCTTCAGGACTTCACGTAGCAACCTATGAACCTCCTTTGCTTGTGCGCTTTAATCAAGCTCTTCGCCATCAGATCAAAGATACTGCAGAAGGGGTCATGCGCGAATATATTGAGGCCTTAGAAGAAGTTGCTCTGGCTGGATGGCTCCATTGCAAAGACGCACCTCATTCCGATGCATCAACAGCAAGCCATTTCAGGCAAGCATACTTTCGTGTTGGTTTCTTCCTTCCTGATAGCAACACTGACAAAGAACTCCAAAAGCAACTGCAGAGGACTGATGAAGAATAATTTTATTCTTCATCACACGTGGAACAAATCTATGTTTCAGGTCATATACAAGGAGAAGAGGAATCTGATGATGCATTCTTCTCCTAGTGGCTCTTCCCTCCTGCTAGCAGAAAGTGCTTTTGCCAACGCTGCTGCACCAAGCAAACGGATGCACCTGCTGAGGTGTGTGGGCATCACGCCAGTAGACCCCTTCACGTAGGTGCGCATAGGGATCAACACTTGCTGAGATCGCTTGTGTGAACATGACGGGTGAAGAGTGGATAGCCTGAGTGACGACTGACTCAGTGCTTGCCGGGGCTGCAGCTGATCGTGTGGACAATGCATTTCCTCCCAGAAGCAAAGCGCAGGCAAGCAACAGTGCCATCCCGACAACACAGAGCCAGGAAGTGAGAGAGGAGCGTCGAAGAGACTGATTCATGCTGGTCATCCTTCTTTCTGTGGCTACACATTTCGTTCACTGACGATCCCTCTGGTGGCATGAGGCAGGGCGAAGCACCATGTCCACCAGAGCATCGCACGTTTGTTCGTGTACGTGAGCCTGCTGCATCATTGGAAGCCTTAAACGACCCAAATGGTGGAGAACCTGGCTGTCTTTGGCCTGCTGCTCCTCAAACGACTTGATGCGCTCTTGTTGAAAGACAATCCGCACCATTCTGGTCCTTGACCTGCTTTCGCAGCTTCTCAATGGCCTGGATCCCGTACACACTCGCGCAGTGTTTGATTGGCCGCTTGCAACGCCTGAATCTCTTGTTGTAGCCGTTCTAGTCATTGATCGTGTGAGAAATCGCCTCTGGAGGAGATCACGACGTTCAAAATTTGTACATAAAGCAGAGCGTCTGAAACTCCCCGCGCTAAAGCACTGACACTTACACACAACTATGCAAGTTTGCAGAAGATCCTCGGCATGATGCGAGGGAAAGGTGTGGAAAAAACGCACATCGATGCACAATGATGTGCTTTCGGCTTGGCGAGACAAGTGGCTTTTTCACCGAACGTGCGTCACCTCTCGTGTGGAAAAAACGGGCACCTGCAGCGCATCGTTTCCGTGTTCTTTCTCAAGATCGCATAGTTGTGTAGAAGTGTCAGCGCTAAAGCAGCGGGGGTTCCAGGGGGTCGGCCCACGCTTCTCGCCCATCCCACTGCAGTGGGATGGCAAGCTCTAGTGGTAGTTCCCCTGGACTTTCGGGCAGACGCACTCTGGCTCGGGTCAGACCCAAGCTTTGGGGCAAGATCTGCCCCTCTCTCGCACTACCGTATCACCGTTCTCCGAAACTGACCCAAACATGGACAAGCCATATTTCGCGTTCGGTTCCTGCTTCAATGCAGAGAGCAAGCCTTTCGCTCGTCTTACATCTGCTCCACAGGCGTCACTTCCCGCAGAACTTGCGGTACGCCGTTTTCATCAGGCCAATGCCACCAAATTCCTGGCGGCGTTATAGTCTCGATCTAGGACACTTCCACACTCCAGGCAGGCAAAGACCCGATCAGAGAGCGTCAGCGCCTCATTGACCCAGCCACAACACGAACAGGTTTTTGAAGAGGGTTCCCAGCGGGAAGCCAGGACCACCTTCACCCCTGCTTGCTCTGCTTTGTAGAGGATCTGCCGCTTGAACTCATACATCCCCACATCAGCAATGGCTCGGGCTAACCTGCGGTTCTTGAGCATACCTGCAATGTGTAGATCTTCTAGGACGATCACACGCGGCCTCTCTTGATCAGGCGCGGGTTCTCGCCACGATCTCAGCGGTCGCTTGGTGCAAGGCGTTCTGGCGAACATGGGCGATACGGGCGTGCATCCGAGCAAGTCGCATGCGTGCTTTCTTGCGATTGGCACTCCCTTTGGGCTTGCGGCTGTGGCGTCGCGAGGCTCGCTTGAGGGCGGTGATCTTCTTGCGCAATGCCTTGGGATTCTTGAAGGTACGTCCATCAGAAAGCGTTGCCAGCATTTTTATCCCCAGGTCAACGCCAATGGCCTCGCCTGTGGCTGATCGTGGGCCTTCTTCTTCCTCTCCCAAAGGTGGCAAATCGTCTGCATGGGACGCATGGTGCACACAGATCGAAACAGACCATCTCCCTGCTTTCTCGCTGATGGTCGCGCTGGTGATCTTGACAGTGGTGGGCAAATAGCCATGCTCTTTGAGCCGAAGGACTTCCAGGCGAGGGATCTGGATAGCATCATGAAAGACCCGAATGGTGCCGGTGAAGCGGCATCCTCCAATGGCTTTCTTCCGGCTTTTGCGCGCGGGGATAGCCACACGTGCCTTTCCATGCGCCCTCTTTCTTGAGCCGGCACTTGCGAAAAAAGTGCTTGAAGGCCTGATCCAGATCGCGGAGCGCCTCCTGGAAGGCGCATTTGCTGACCTCATACGCCCAAGGAATCGCACTGTGCTTCAAGGCATTGATCTCGCGATGTAGATCAATGGCGCTTGGGGTGGGCTGACCTGCCTTGTAGCAGGCTTGCTTACGTCGCAAGCCATAGTTGTACGCCCAACGAGCGGCTCCAGCATGTTTGCGGCACAGCGTCTGTTGGGTGTTGTTGAGGTCAAGTTCGACCCGATACCCACGTGCCATCTGTTTTCCGCCTCCTCTGCATCCAAAGTAGAACAAATAGACCAGAAAACCATCACTTTTGCAAGAAGGTAGAGGCAAGTTGGTATATTTGAGCATATTTAACTGCATATGTCTAGAAAATACAAAACTAACTATAGCCCCCAACAACTGACGCTCTGCGCATGAGCGTGCGGGACCACCTCTCACGAGGAGGCCCCGCACGCTCGCGTTTTTGGAGGTGATGCAGAGTTGAGTTCGAGTGTCTCTTGGCCTGGATGAGCTCGACGCAAAAAAACTTGCCGCACCCAGCGCTAATCAGGTCATGACGATTGCCCTTTATCTACCGACTCTTCCTCTCTCTCAACAATCGTCATTGCCAGATCCGGGCGGGGGCGGCAAGTTTTTTTGCGTGAGGCAACGTTCAGACAACAAGTGGTGGTAGCAGGCAGCATGAGGTGATGCGTAAGCACCCGGAATGTCTTCTCTGCTCTCTCTCCCATACATATGGCTGGAAGAGATGCATGATCATGTTGTGTTTGCTATAATGCAAGATAGCAAGACGGGTCTCATTCAGTCGCAGGAGTTCGCGTCGTAAGACAGCAGAAGGTGTGGCGTGTAAAGGAGACCCCCGGAGAGGTCTGTTGCGGATGTTTGCTCAGATCGCATGCGCGGAGAGTGAACGAAGGAAGCAAGGAACCCTCCATTTCATCCCCTAGCGATCGCTAGAGGGAACCCGACAACGATTCTGGGAGGAATCGTGTCACTGGATATGTCCGACAAGGCTGTCTTCCAACGTGCCAAGGAGGCACTCCTCATAGACGTCCAGAACGCGTGTCGGCGGGGATGCCCTTCCGGAGAAGAGCACACGCCTGCCTGCGAGAGCAGGAGTCAGGCGTACTTCACCAAGGTCACCGACCTTGCACTGAGGTACAACCAGGCGTAGCAACGCCGCGATGCGCCGGAGGGACCAGTGCTGGTCCCTCCGGCGCATCGCTCCTTTTCGGCCCTTCAGGATACTGCGGAGCCGTCTCGGACGCGCTGTGCGGATCAAAATGTGAAAATGCCCTACCTGGGTAAAACACGCGTTCGTAAGCTCTCGTTTTACAGTTGTAGATATTTGGAGGGAAGAGGACCGAAAGAGATGCCCTCTTTCCAGACTCTCCTGAGATTCAGTGACGGCAAGTGCTTCTCACGACTGGAAAAGCTCCGACCGCGCATATGCGTTTCTTTGCTCCGCAGAGGTCGTTCTGCTCCGATAAATGTAGTAAAACATATGCAAGCACAGTTTTGCCGCATCGTTCGTTGTTGCTGCTTCATTCCCAACAGCCTCAAGCCCCACGGGCCTTTTTGGTCTTACGTCAAGTCCACAGCCAAGTTTGCGTCCTCGTCCGAGCCAGTACCGCTGACGACTTGATCAACCAGCCCGATCAAGCGAAGGGCTTCACCCAGAAGATTCAAGGCCGCATTGTGATCTCTCTCCTGGGTGAATTGATAATAGGCGCAGTGCGCGTTTTGGCAGAGAAACACTCGATCAGAAAGCTGCATGTCTTCCCACTTCCACCCGCACCCGTGGCATGTTTTGCTAGAAGCAAAGAAGCGGCCTACCTTGATGAATTGCCCTCCACGCTGCTCCACTTTTGTGTTGAGCAGGGACGAGAGCTTGCCTAAAGCCGCATCCGAAAGCGAACGAGCAAGCGTGCGGTTCTTGAGCAATCCTTTGAGATTGAGATCTTCAATGCCAATGATTCCATAGCAATTTGCGAGCCTGGTCGTGAGCTTGTGGAGAACATCATCTCTCAAAGAGCTGATGCGATAATGCAGCCGTGCTACCTGCCTACGTGCTTTCTCGCGGTTTTTTGATCCCGGTTTGCGGCGATGCAACCGTTTGTTGGCTTGGCGCAGTTTTGAGAGCGCAGTTTTGAGGAAGGCTTGGTTCTCAACTTCCTCTCCTGTACTTAAGGTTGCCAACCGGTTGAGCCCCACATCGAGGCCGAGAGCCGCCGGTCTCTTCACAGGGATGGGATCAGGCATTTCGACCTGGATGGAAATAAACCACCAATCTGCCGTTTTGGTGAGACGTGCGCCTGTGATCTTCCCAACAAAGCGCACATTCTCCACCATATTGACCCATCCGAGTTTGGGAATCCAGACCCGATGATCCGCAAGTTCAAATTGGTCATTCGCGAGGTAGAAGGAGGGGCGTGTTTTCTTCTTACTTTTGAACCTCGGACGGCGTGTTTTCCCTGCAAAAAAGGCGGCAAAGGCTTTGCCCAAATCGAGGAAAGGTTGATCACTGGCGTTTTTTGTGACGTCCGAGGTCCAGGGGAAGTGCTCCCGCCTGATCTGGTTGAACTGCTTCTTGAGTTTCAAGGCAGTGGGTTTCTCCCCAGCTTCGTAGTGACGATTCCGTTCGGCGAGCGCCCAATTCCACACAAAGCGAGCAACGCCTGCAGCACGAGCAAGGTAGGTGGCCTGTTCAGGTGTGGGATGCAGCCTGATCTTGTGGGCACGAATCATGCGGTTCTGCTCTTTCTCTTGCCTCCTATTTTCTTCAGTAGAGAAGAAATGTTCTCATCTGTCAAGAGGCTCGAAAGCGTGGCGTCTTGCCCACGGTTGATCCCTATTTCCCACTTTTTTTGGAAACAGTTGCATTCTCTTTCTCTACCGTTATCAGGAACTTACCCAAACATGGACAGGCCATATTTCGTGTCCTGTTCCTGCTTCATCCACCACTGCCTGAAGTTTCAGGTCTTACGCGATGTCCACAGGCGTCACTTCCCGTGTAACTCACGGTACGTCTCTCACCACCATTTTCGGCGAAAGCAGCTACGTTATAGGCAGCGTTCAAATCACGGTCCATGACCACGCCGCATTCCATGCACACAAACACGCGATCCGCAAGCGTCAAGTCTTCTCTCACCCAACCGCAGGCATGGCATGTTTTACTCGATGGTTCCCACCGTGATACCAGTTTCACCTCAATACCGGCAAATGCCGCCTTGTCAAGGACTTGACGCTTGAACTCATACATGCCCACATCAGCAATCGCTCGACTCAGCTTGCGGTTCTTGAGCATGCCACTGATGTTGAGGTCTTCCAGCACGATACACGTCGGACGTTCACTCTCGGGCTTGGTTCTCACCACAAGAGCGCTGGTTGCTTTGTGCAGGGCATCGTTTCTCACATTGGCTATGCGTGTGTGCATACGAGCTCAGCGGCGTTGAGCCTTTTTCCGATTGTTGGATCCTTTGACCTTACGAGAATGCCACCGTGACGTTCGTTTGAGGGCGGTGATTTTCTTGCGCAATGCCTTTGGGTTGTCAAACATACGACCATCGGAAACCACTGCCATCATCTTTCTACCTACGTCCACACCAATAGCTGCGCCCGTTGCTGGTATTGGTTCAGGCTGTTCCCTATGGAAACACACCGAAACAGACCAACGTCCTGCTTTTTCGCTTATCGTGGCGCTGCCGATCTTCACATTCATGGGCAAGTACCCACGTTCTTTCAACTTGAGCAATCCTAGACGGGGTAACTGGAGAGCATCAGGAGAGACCTTGATCGCTCCTGTGAAGCGAGCGCCGCCTATCGCTTTTTTCTTGCTCTTGAACCGAGGATAGCCACACTTGCCCTTCCATAAGCCCTCTTTCTTGAGACGGCACTTACGCAAGAAGTGCCCAAAGGCGCTGTCCACATCTCTGAGGGCTTCTTGCAAGGCGCATTTTGAGACTTCATAGGCCCAGGGGATGTCCCTTTGTTTGAGCGCGTTGATTTCCCGATGCAAGTCAATCGCTGAGGGTGTTTTCCGTCCTGCTTTGTATTCTTCCTGCTTGCGACGTAGACCATAGTTGTACGCCCAGCGAGCTGCCCCGCAATGCTCAAAGCGAGCGTTTGTTGTGCATCATTGAGGTCTCATTCGACCCGATAGCCCTGCTTGACGAGCATTCCTCGGGCTCCTCATCTTGCATCACGTGCTCAACACACTGCTTGATTTTTTCAGCACGCCGTTTACTGTGAGGCCGTCCATACATACGAGCCGCCATGCTGGTGATAACGCTCACGAAATCGTCTACCAACTCATCGTCTGTATCAGTCTGGAAAATCATCTCCACATGCCGCCCTTGTGCCTCCAATAACGTGACGATATAGTGAGCGCCGAAGCGGGTCAAGCGGTCTCGATTCTCAACAATGATGGTTCCGATACTGCTATCAGCGAGCAGTTTTTCCAATTTCGGACGTTTGTCATTGAGTCCCGAGGCAATCTCTGTCACTTCTTTGGAGACCTGATAGCCTTTGGCCGCTGCGTAATCCTTTAAGCGTGCAAGTTGGCGGGTTAAATCCTCTTTTTGATCAAGTGAGGAGACCCGCGCATACAGGGCAATACGTCCCGTCAGAGGTTGCACGGTCTGTGGATCACGCACAATGACGGTTCCGGTCTCTGTTTGATAGGCATCTAGCATGCCCGCTTTGTACCATCGCCATGCGGTCTTGTAGCTAATGCCCTGTTGTCGTGCATAGGTGCTTAACTTCATAGCTATATTTTAGCATATTCTGTCCATGTGTGGCAACATCTTATAAAAAGAGATTTCACCCTCTCTCCGCAACGGGCATGTACGCTCGGATGTGAGCATCCTCGATAGCCTTGATGTTCTCGATGGTTCCGTACATCATATCACCAGTCACTTGTGTAGGCTGGACGCGTTGCCGGAAGAGCACATGCCAAAGCAGGTCAAGCATCGGCTGATTGTCATTCACCTCGCCCGGCACCACGAGTGCGGCTAAGATGATCCGATGCTTGCCTCCATTCACAACGTAGTGCGTGCGGTAACCCAGATGCGTTCCTCCGCCTTTCAGACGCATCGGTGTCGCATCAGGATCGGTGGTACTGATACGGAAATCAGCTGTGCGCCGGTAAGAACCGGACACGTTTCGTTGTTGGTGGCCTTCTTCCGCGATCCAATCGTGGCGAGTAGCATTCTCTTCGGCACGTTCCTCCTGCTGTTGTTCGGAGATTGTGGTAGGCAACGCGACAGCTTCTGACAATGCGTTCACGCCATTTCCCTCGCTCGCCTCAGGCTCGGTTGGCTCGGACTCAAAAAGGGCAGCGAGATGCTCTTGGAAAGCTTCTCGTGCCTCAACCACAAAACGAGGGGCCAGGGAATCCAGATCAGCATTGGCATTCACCTGAGTCGAATCGAAGTACAACTCCTGGCCCCATACCAACTTCGCTTCTTGACACAGTTTGATAACGACCTCAAAGAAGCGCCGAAACACCTCTAAACCATAGCGTTTGCGAATCTTGCTCAAGGTCGAGTGATCTGGAAGCGGTTCGTCTCAATCATAGCCCATATACCAGCGCACACTTAACCGATCCGCAACCTGACGCATGAGCAGGCGTTCGGAGCGGATATCTTCAAAAAACATGACCAGTTGGAGTTTAAAGAACACCACCGGATCAACGGATGGTCGTCCAACGGCAGCGTAGGACTCATGCACCAGGTCATACACGAACGAGAGGTCCAGCACCTTTTGGAGGTGTCGAGAGAAATGATCTTGAGGAACGAGTTCCTCCAGCGACACTGCGACGCAGGGGGCAAAGGCCCGCTCTTTCAAACCCATCATTATTGATACTCCTCCTCACCCTTTCATTGCACAGCACGTTCCTCTCCCTTGTCAATCTCAGCCCTCTCCTTTTGCCTGAAAATCTTCTCTCTGCTCGTTTATCTCCTCGGTGTAAACGGGTGTCAAGCCAAGCTCATGTGTTCTTCAACAAACTCAACAAGGACTTTTTCAACAGGCTGGGATGGTTTATGTTGTATGCGGGAGGCTCCTGTTTAATTCCAGGGGCCTTCTTTTTGTTTGACTTGCAAAGTTGACTATACTGAAGATGGAAATCCCATACCGGCGTCGCGAGACATTCCAGCATATGAGAAGAAGCCTGAACCGCCCTGTTCCATAGGCTTCTTCTTTTTGCCCTTAATCATTGCTCACAAAAGGCCCTCTCCCCAATTGCGAGGAGAGGGTATATAATTAGTTTCCTCTTCTTGAGACGGATGTAGGCAAATAATGACATCTATCCCCCCTTGCCAGCGCCGTGATTTTCTGGTATATTTGTTCTACTTTCGACACAGAGGGAGAAGCACAATCGATGGTCCGTGGGTATCGGGGAGAACTTGACCTCAATAACGCGCAGAAGACGCGCTGCCGCAAACATGCTGGAGCCGCTCGTTGGGCCTTCAATTATGGCCTTCGCCGCAAACAAGAGGCCTACAAAGCTGGGCAGAAAACACCCACCGCCATCGATCTGCATCGCGACATCAATGCTCTCAAGCCTTCTGAGCCCTGGATGCGCGAGGTCAGCAAGTGCGCCTTCCAAGAAGGATTGCGTGACCTGGATGCCGCCTTCAAGCACTTCTTTCGCAAGTGCCGGCTCAAGAAAGCGGGCACATGGAAAGGCTCGTGTGGCTATCCCCGCTTCAAAAGCCGGAAGAAAGCCATCGGTGGCGCCCGTTTCACCGGGAGCATTCGGGTGTTTCCTGATGCCATCCAGTTGCCCCGTTTGGGAATGCTCCGACTCAAAGAGCATGGCTATTTCCCTTTGAACAGCAAGATCAGCAGCGCCACCATCCATGAGCAAGCAGGCAGGTGGTTTGTCTCGATCTGTGTCCACGAGGAAGCGAAAGACCCCCAGCCAGCCACAGGTGACATCATTGGTGTTGACCTTGGCGTGAAAACCCTGGCGACTCTCTCTGATGGACGCACCTTCGAGAATCCCAAGGCGTTGCGCAAGAAACTCACGGCCCTCAAGCGAGTCTCGCGACGTCATAGCCGCAAGGCCAAAGGATCACGCAATCGCCAGAAAGCCAAACAGCGCCTCTCGCGAATGCATGCCCGGATCGCCAACGTGCGCAACGATGCCTTACACCAAGCGACGGCTCAGATCGTGGCGAGAACCCGCGCCCGATCAAGAGCGGCCGCGTGTGATTGTCCTGGAGGATTTGCACATTACAGGCATGCTCAAGAATCGCCGGTTGGCCCGAGCGATCGCGGATGTAGGCATGTACGAGTTCAAGCGGCAAATCCTGTACAAAGCCGAACAGGCAGGGGTACAGGTACTGCTGGCCTCGCGCTGGGAACCCTCTTCAAAAACCTGTTCGTGGTGTGGCTGGATCAATGAGGCGCTCACCCTGTCGGATCGGGTCTTTGTCTGCCTGGAATGTGGCAGCGTGCAGGATCGAGATGCCAATGCCGCCAACAATCTCGCGGCCTTGGCACAATGAACATGGAGTACCGCAAGTTCTGCGGGAAGTGACGCCTGTGGAGCAGATGTAAGACGAGCGAAAGGCTTGCTCTCTGCATTGAAGCAGGAACCGAATACCAAATATGGCTTGTCCATGTTTGGGTCAGTTTCGGAGAACGGTCTTAATCTATATCAACGCCCTGGTAGGTCAGGAACGGCTAAGTGGACTATGCTTGGCGATATACCTCAAGCTACGCTTTTTGACCTTCTATATATAAAGACTATGAGTCAGGATATAAAGCTGACAATGCAGAACTTCCATCGAGAGATTCACAAATGCCTTGGCTAGGAATCCCACGCCACACTCCTCTAATTTAAGCACCAAGGTTCTCTTTTTGTGACAATGGCTATACTGAGAAGGGAACCATGCCAAAGTCCATAGGTGCATATGGAAGGCTCCTGTCCCGATTCCAGGAGCCTCCTTCTTGTTGAGCTTGTAAAGATGACTATACTGAAACTGATAGGGAAGTTCATACGAGTGGCATCGGCACATTTCATTGTATGAGAGGAAGCCTGATTTATCCTGTTCCCAGGCTTCTTCTTTTTTTGTCTAAATATGTATTTGTTCCTTTCCGCTGAGCTTTGTTGTATGATATGAAACATTCATTGCCAGATGCAATAGGGATAAAAGGAAAGGGATAAGTAAAATGGCAAAAGAGAATCAATACATCCAACAGAAGCTCACCACAAGCGATGTCTTGATCAAACAAGTAGCCATTGAGGTAAAGGTGCTGAAAATAGGCAACCATCAGGTAACCCTTTCGGTTTTTCGCCAGCTTAAGCAAGAAGATATCTTTGATGCTGACACTGGCGAGTTACTTGGCACGCCATGGGGAACGGTCAACTATCATGTCGATTGCGAGGATATCAAAGGCGAACACCTGCATGTTGTATGGCAGAAAGGCAATGAGCTACGCAGGGCTATTGCCTGCATACCATGGAGATTAAGAAAAAATAGCTATTTGTCTGAATGCTTCTATTTTGACATGAGAAGTGATCTTCACGAAATGGCAGGGGCTTTTATTATTGCACGGGTGCTGGAAGGCTGGGCCCCTGATCCCACACAACTTCACGACACAATACAAATCGAAACTGAGTTGCTAACAATTTCAACAAGCTTGCCCAGTGAAGTTTATAAATTGTTTGCAGGCAGAGGGGCCAAACAAGAACTTGAAGAGCGGGACATCACTAAATTAAAAACAGAATTAGATAAATTGAACGCACCATACAATAGCGAAGTTATTTATAAAACGCTCATTACACCGCTTGCCGCCGATTTCTATGCTCGCAAGAATCGCTGGGAACAAAACTACAAAGAGATAGCAGACCTCGACCAACTCTTCATTGCTGTCTAATTGCCCTCAACAAAAGCCCCTCTCCTCGCAATCGGAGGAGAGGGGTCATCTATTTCAACACCTAATGGTGGTCACGACTAGGTGACGCTGTTAGCGATTAGTGACCACAGAGAATACTACACTCTTGTAAAAACAAAGGAACCAAAGACTTACTTCAGGCTGCTCGGCTGCACAGGCATATATACATTTGAATACTTCTCCATCGCCAATACTAATAAATGGAGCTCCTAGATGTAAAAGTGTGCTAACAGTGGTCTCAAATGGCTCCAAGTTACCTTGAATACGCATTACCTTAAATTGTGAATGTTGAGGAAGCCTTCTTCCTACATAATGCTGATACAAACCGCGTGTCATCATTGTGAATATTTCAGTTACACGCTCACGAGGAATCTTTCACTAAGTTTGCACTTTCCAAATGGGTAAAAAATTGAAAGCATGGAGGACTCATGATACAAAAGAAACAAGCAAAAAACGTCTTTTGTCAGGAGTCAGCCATGCCACACCCTATTGTATGTCTGGACGCGCGTTTTCGCCAGTATCTCGAACGCTGGCAGACCTTGTTTTCGCGCCCACAATTTCAGCACTTCGTCACCGTGCTGCTTGCGTTGATCGTCGGTTCCCAAGGGTTCACGCTCTTGCACTTCAAACGGGCAGTGGCTGGGAGCAAAAGCCTGGCAAGTCTGAGCCGTTTCTTTGCTCAAGCTCCGTGGGACCAAACGCCTCTGCATGCCCTGGCTTGGTCTCGCTTTGTGGCTCAGATGCAGCCCTGGGTCCACCAGGATCTCTCACACCAGCGCACGTTGCAACCTGTTGGACGAGGTCGCCCTCGCAAGCTCTTCGTCATAGGCTACTTGATTGGCGATGACTCCACGATTGGCAAGCCGAAAGGAGTGAAGATGCAAGGCCTGGGGCGACATCACGACAGCAAGCAGAACCAGCGGGTCAAGGGCCATTCCCTGGTGCAAGGCCTCTATGTCTTGCTTGGACAGCATTTTCCGCTCGAGCCCCGACTCTACCGTCAGCAGGCGACCTGTGTGCAAGAAGGGGTCTCTTTCCAGAGCAAGATTGCCCTCATGATCGAGATCATCAAGCAGTTTGAGCCACCGCAGAACACGTTCACCCATGTGTTGCTCGGCAGTTGGTACAGCGCCAAAGCCATCTGGAAAGCGGCGCGAGATCGTGGCTTTTTGATTACCACGGCCTTGCGCAGCAATCGCTCAGTGCGCATCCCGGATGCAACCTCGCCACAAGGCTGGCGTTGGCAACGACTTTGCGCCTATGACGAAAGCTTACCGGATGCGGCCTTTGTCCCCTATGCCTGGCCACGCAACCCCGAACATCGGGTGTGGGTGCATGTATTGAACAGTTCGGTGAAAAGCTTGTATCGCTGTCAACTGATCATCATTCGTCAGCATCTCGATGATCCAGTGAGTCGGACTCGCTTTTGGGCTTCAAGCGATCTGCAGGCCGATGTAGAGCAGCTGCTCACCCATATCTCTTGTCGCTGGGACATCGAGGTTTTCTTTGAAGACGTCAAAGAACTGCTGGGCATTGATCACTATCAACTGATGAGTGCCCAGGGGCTGCAGCGCTATTGGAGTTTGTGCTGGATCGCCTTCTCCTTTTTGGAGGAGCATCGCGGCTCCTTGCAGACCCAGCGGCAACGGCATGTAACGCTGGGGGAAGCCAAACGGGATCTCCAGCACATTCATCACTGCTTGCTTGTGGCATGGATCACTGATCACGCGCGTCAAGGCGCCACAAGCGAGCACATTGCTGATCTCTTGGCCGTTTAAGCGGCTTGTTTGGAAATGTGCAAACTTAGTGATCTTTATCTCATATGCCCATTCTCGAAAAATTCCAGAAGCCGTGTGCAATCTCACCAACTGGCTAGTGGACAATCCTTCCCTTGCTACAACAGATCGATTACTCTGAACAACCCGTTCAAACTTATCCCATAACTGCTGAACAATTGGATGCTGAGCACTATGCATGTCCATAAATAATATGTCTCTAAGATACATATCATTACCAGACTTGATGATACCATTACACTTTTCACATGCATAAACTCTGGGAGTATCTATTGGGCACTTCCCAGGGAACAAGCACTGAGGGATCACATGGTCATCACTGAGTTGGTTGATCTTTCCACAGTAAGCACATATTCCCTCTTTTTCTCTCGCTTCGCTTTCCGGCTCTTTGTCATATCCTTCACCCATCCTATACAGAGCAATCAATGTATGCATATTATCAGATGAGCTTCGTATTGACAACCAACCTGCATTTTATGGGTCAATTTAGATTCTTTGTCAGCTGAATATGACATTTGAGAGTATCATCACGACGCGCGCCAGAACTGCCATTTCTTCTTATGTTCCACCTGGTCAGACGAGATGAATAGGTCCTTAGGGAAAGGTTTGGGCTTGATTTCTGTCTTTTCTCTCTTTATACTAAAGGTCTGAGTCTATCGGTCCGTCACCCATCGATCAAAAAAGCTACTCGTTCGCGAGTTGGCAGGTGACCGGGTTCTGGTTCATCCCCGTACGTAGTTCCCTCGTGTGTCTTGATCGTTGAGACCTCGCGGAGGATACAGAAGGAACCACCAGGTGAGTTGGCCGCTCACCTCGAAAGATGAACCTCCTTCAGCACCACAGAAGGATAGGCTAAACCGATTGCTCTGTGTCATGTATTCACCGTCAACTCACAGAAGGACTCGTGATGAGCGACCGTTCCAGTGCCCAGGAAATGCTTCAGGCCGTGCTGGCCCCCCTCGATGGCCCGATGAGGGGTGCGTGTGTCCTGTCCCCCAGGGAACTGAAATACATGCGTGACCTGCTGACCAGGGACCAGCAGGCCGAACTGGACAAGCTGATTCCGCTGGTCAAGCAGGCCAGGCAGTCCAGCGACCCTGGGACTGAGGCGGAGATCTTCCTGATCTTCGAGGACCTTCCCATGGCGACCAGGCCCCAGATGGCCGGCATAGTACTGACGACCCTCGCGACCCAGGGCTCCCTGTAGGAGCCTCACCCCCTCTGGCAAGGTGAGCAAGATCCCGAGCAAGAAGGACGCGGGTGGATTCGCGACGTGTACACGCCAAGCTGGCGCGTGCATGGCGCGGTCCGCCCGCGTTCCGCTTTTTGTGGAAATAACTATACTAAATTAAGATCCAGGCATTCATAGGTGGTTGAGAAGAAGCCTGTTCTCCTCGTTACAGGCCATAGGCGTCAAGTTAAGCCCCAGTAAACCCCATCAAGAAGTTGATGGGAGGTACTGGGGCGCGTACTTCGAGCGGGGATGGAAGCGCTTCCCAACAACGCTTCACGGATACATGCAAGGGCTTGAGAAAGAGGGATATATCCACGAATGCCGAGAACCAAGAGCGAGAGTTGATCTCGAAAGAGATCAGCACAGAGCATCCAATTACGGTGAGGATCATCCCAACAACTCTCAAGGAGAACCCAATGTTCCACGAGCATAGCGATCAGCTTAGCATAGAACTCACAAAGAATATGGTCGGGAAGCTGGCTGCTCCATTCATCCACATGCCCATGACTCTTCCAGAGCTTGAAGAGCAATTCCACCTGCCAACGCGCCCGAAACAGCAGGAGTGCTTCTTCTGCTGAGAGGCGTTCCACAGGCGCATTGGTAACAATCAAGGTCCAGCGAGCAAGGGCAAGAGCATGTGAGGAGGGCACATGCCCTTGCTTGTTGGCCTTGTCCAGCAGATGCTCACGGCGTTTCTGAGCTACCTCATCAGAGACAGGTAAGGCAATAATCCGCGCATTGAGCCAGAGGGAGCGAATGGAGCCTAAACGGACCGAAAGATCAATGACTGTGTCGGTCAAAGCGGACAAGTGAGATGCCAAATCCAAGCGTTGCCCCTCGGGTGTACTCACGGCCAAATTGCCTCGTGGGCGAATGACAAAAACGACCCCTTGTTGGTCCATCTGACGCAACTGCTTGAGGGAGTAATAGGCAGCATCTGCCACCCACACACTGCCTTGCCCGCAAGGCAGTGTGTGGGTGCTCGTTCGGCTATCATGATCACGTCCCTGATGGAGTGCTGGCCCGTCCAACCTGCCACTGCGCAGATCCCAGCGCACGCCGAGTTTGACAGCCGATGGAGATGCATTCCCTCCGCTTCCTTTCCAGAGCCAGGCGAGAGCCGATGGCAATTCAATACAGGTAGTATCTTCGAGGAGAACTGCAGGGAAACGAGCTAGGAGCCCAACAGATAAAGAAGACGTTAGAAGGAGCGTGTGAACTGCTTGCTGTAACACGCTCAAGAGCCAATGCGCTGTGTTCTTTGTCAAGCGTTCAAAGATTGCTTGTTTACTCACTCTCACCCCCACCGAGTGCGCAAAGCGGGCCAGTTGACTGGGACCAGCTAATGGATGTTTCAGCCAGCCAAAGACGAGTAAAAGCAGCAAGGTGCTCGCAGAAAAGCAACGATGACGGACAATCAATCCTTGTTCTTGAGCCAAACGAGGCGCATCTTTATAGATCAATTCCTCTAAGGCCTGGCACAAGGGTGCTCTACTTTTCATAGAAAAGCTCCTGTTTCTGATAGCAGTTTGCCTACTTCTATCATGACACAGGAGCTTTTACCTGTCAGGTTGAGATCTCTTCTCTTAACTTGACGCCTATGGCCTGTTCTCCTCGTTACAGGCTTCTTCTTTTTGTCCATCACATACTCAACAAAAAGGCCGTTCTCCGAAACTTACCCATATATGGACAAGCCATACACAGTGTTCGGTTCCTGCTTCAATGCAGACAGCAAGCCTTTCGCTCGTCTTACATCTGCTCCACAGGCGTCACTTCCCGCAGAACTTGCGGTACGCCATGTTTATTGTGCCAATGCTGCGAGATTGTTGGCAGCGTTGGCATCTCGATCCTGCACGTTTCCACAATCCAGACAGACAAAGACCCGATCTGAAAGGGTGAGCGCCTCATTGACCCAGCCACAATCCGAACAGGTTTTTGAGGAGGGTTCCCAGCGCGAGGCCAGCAGCACCTGCACCCCTGCCTGTTCAGCTTTGTACAGGATTTGCCGCTTGAACTCGTACATGCCCACATCCGCAATGGCTCGGGCCAACCGGCGATTTTTGAGCATGCCTGTAATGTTCAAATCCTCGAGCACAATCACACGCGGTCGCTCGGCATCGGGCGCGGGTTCTCGCCACGATCTGAGTCGTCGCTTGGTGCAAGGCATTGTTACGTACGTTGGCGATCCGGGCATGCATCCGCGAGAGACGCAGCTTGGCTTTCTGGCGATTACGTGATCCTTTGGCCTTGCGGCTATGACGTCGCGAGGCTCGCTTCAACGCCGTGATCTTCTTGCGCAACGCCCTGGGATTCTTGAAGGTCCGTCCATCAGAGAGAGTCGCCAGGGTTTTCACGCCAAGGTCAACCCCAATCACGTTGCCTGTGGCTGGCTGGGGGTCTTTCGCTTCTTCGTGGACACAGATCGAGACAAACCACCTGCCTGCTTGCTCATGGATGGTGGCGCTGCTGATCTTGCTGTTCAAAGGGAAATAGCCATGCTCTTTGAGTCGTAAGAGCCCCAAACGGGGCAACTGGATGGCATCAGGAAACACCCGAATGCTCCCGGTGAAGCGAGCACCACCGATGGCTTTCTTCCGGCTTTTGAAGCGGGGATAGCCACACGAGCCTTTCCATGTGCCCGCTTTCTTGAGCCGGCACTTGCGAAAGAAGTGCTTGAAGGCGGCATCCAGGTCGCGCAATCCTTCTTGGAAGGCGCACTTGCTCACCGAATACATCCAGGGCTCAGAGGGCTTGAGGGCGTTGATCTCGCGATGCAGATCGATGGCAGTGGGCGTTTTCGCTCCTGACTTGTAGGCTTCTTGTTTGCGGCGAAGGCCATAATTGTACACCCAGCGAGCGGCCCCGGCATGTTTGCGACAGAGTGTCTGTTGCGCGTTATTGAGATTAAGTTCTCCTCGGTAGCCACGTCCCATCTTCTGCTCTTCTTCCTCTGCGATGAATGTAGAACAAATATACCACAAAGTCGCTGCTGTTTCAAGGAAAGGTCTGTCCATGTTTGCCCTTTTTTGTCCCTATTCTTGAAAACAAATTATGCCCCTTGATTTTGTTTGTATTTTCTGGTAAGATTTTTGTAAGTAAATTTTTACTTACAAAGAAAGAGATGGGAAAACCGATGTCGGAGCAAGAAAAACAGACCGTTCGGCGAGAACGCAATGCTGCACTCACGCAAGAGGCATTATTAAATGCCGCCGAGGAAGTCTTTGCACAATCGGGCTTTGATGGCGCACGGTTGGACATGATTGCGAAACGCTCGGGATATAACATCGCGCTGCTGTATCGCTACTTTGAGAGCAAAGAGGGCATCTATCGGGCTGTCATCAAGCGGCTCATTATTCAGGAAAATAATTCTCTGGGGCAGATGATTGCTCCTTTTATTACTGATGAGGACGCTGCTCATGATCCAGAACGGGTTCGCCACTTTCTCACAGTCTGTGTCACGTGGTACTTTTCCTTAGCAAGTCGGCATCCCCATCTTCTCAGGCTCCTCGATTGGCAACTGGGGACTGAGGGCAGCCAGTTTCCCACTATCTCCATGCCCAATGGCGAGGTGGGGTGGGGTGAGGCTGCTGTCACCTTTCTCCAGAAAGCACAGACAGCGGGGCTTCTGCGTGCCAATCTTGATGTACGCCTGCTTATCGCGAATATGTTTTCTTTGGGTCTGATGTACGTGTTGACACTCTCACCCACATCCTCATCTTCGGACCTGGAAGAAGACACACATACACACACGCTTGAAGATCTCTGTCAACAAGTAGTTGAAATGGTTCTCTACGGAGTGTTTCCATCTTCTGACCCAAGAGCATAAAGGAGAACAGACAATGAACGATCAACTGAAAAAGAACCAGCGTATTCTCATCGAAGGCGCAAGTATTGCTGGACCCACCCTCGCGTATTGGTTGAGCCGTTACGGTTTCCAGCCAACCATTGTCGAACAAGCCCCAGCACTGCGAGATGGAGGGTACAAGGTTGACATCCGGGGAGCAGCCATTGATGTGCTCGAGCGAATGGGAATGCTCCCTGCTCTCTGGCAAGCGAGCACCGCCATGAAAGGTGCAACTTATGTTGATAGCAAGAATGAGACAATTGTTACCATGCCCGCCGATATTCTCAATTATCGTGAGGGACGAGATGATGAGATTGTACGCGGTGAACTCTCTCGCCTCCTGTACGACCGAACTCATAATGAGGTTGAGTATCTCTTTGGCGATTCAATCACGTCTCTTGCGGAAGATGAGGATGGAGTTCGTGTCACATTCAAACATGCAGCACCTCGCACCTTTGATCTGGTTGTAGGGGCTGATGGGCTTCACTCTCATGTACGTTCACTCACTTTCGGAGATGAGTCGCAGTTTATCCACTACCTGGGGCATATGTCTCCATTTTCACCACGCCCAACTTTTTTTACCTTGATCACTGGGAGTGGTACTACAGCACACCAGGGAAGATGGTAGGTATATACAGTGCAGGTGACACCGCTGATGCAAAAAGTTTCTTCTACTTCACTTCGCCATTGCTTCACTACGACTATCGTGATAGTGAACAGCAGAAGCATCTCCTGACCGAGCAATTCGCGAAGAATGGTGGAATGACGTCACGGCTGCTTGAGGCCGTGTGGGATGCCCCTGATTTCTACTTTGATTCGTTGAGCCAGATTCATATGAAACACTGGTCAACCGGTCGAGTCGTCCTCATAGGAGATGCTGCATACTGTGCGTCCCCTGGCTCCGGTCAGGGGACAAGCCTCGCTCTCATAGGAGCCTATGTGCTTGCGGGGGAACTGGCTGAGGCCTGTGGTGATCACCAGGTGGCATTTGCTCGCTATGAGAGCGAACTTCGTGGCTATGTCGAAGCAAACCAGCAATTAGGTGCCCAGGGCGTCAAAGATTCTATTCCACGCACCCAACTAGAGATCCAACTGCGAACCCAGATGATACGAATGCTGCCACACCTGCCCTGGAAGGGGTTTCTGACTGGAAAGATGGCACGAGCGACCCAAACTGCAGCCAATGCGATCACCCTCAAGGACTACGAAAGATGAGTGCGCGGTGAACCTCACTTGTGAGTGTGGGGCTCTAAAGGAGTGCTCCTCCTGAGAGCTCCCCGTGCTCAAGCAGCGGGGGTTCCATGGGGTCGGCCCACGCTTCCAGTTCTTCATCCTGAAGATGAAGAGCTGGCTCTAGCGGGAGCTCCCCTGGACTTTTGGGCAGACGCGCTCCGGCTCTGGTCAGGCCAAAGCTTTGGGGCAGGACCTGCCCCTCTCTCGCACGTTGGATGAGACACTCGTGTGCTGCCCGCAGGCGCGCCTCCGCACCTTCCCAATACGAAGCGTATTGGGCACACGATGGAAGAGGATCTGTTGGATCAAGGTAGGCGGCCAGAAACGCTGAGTAGAGATCACGTTGGATGGGTCCGATACCGCATTCGCACTGATGCCAGCGCTGGGAGAGAGGCTTCTTGACCTTCGTGCCACAACCATGACACCACTGGCTCAGCGCCGTGGTGCGTGTGGAGACTTCCACCAGAGTGCCGCCCGTGCTTGCAACGGTGCGCCTCAAGAATGCTACAAACATCCCTGGTGCTCGCAGTCCCACACTTGTACCAAAACGCTTCTGCCATGCCTTATAGGAGATCTTTTCGAGGATGATGGTCTTGCCCAGCGCCATCACCTCATGGACTTTGCGCCCATGCAAGCTCTTACGGTGCGCTGCCAGCTTGCGCTCTTTGGTGGCCTTGCGTCGTCGGGTGGCCTGGTAGCGCTTGCTCTGCTTCCACCGCAGCTTCTTCCCCTGTTTCTTGAGACGACCCTTCTCGTCGTAGTGCTCCGGATTGGCTACCCGCCTTTGCCGATCCATCTGACGCTGGAGACGACGTATGGCTCTCTCCTCAGGAGCCAGTTCCGCGCAGAACACCTGCAGGCTGGCTTCCCCCTCTTGGGGAACGAGCGCCAGGCTCGAGGGACCCAGATCAGCGCCAACGACTCCTTGCCCAACCGTGTGCTTGGGCTTGTGGTGAGGCATGCCCTCCAGGACGAGCTGCACACAGTAGCGGTTGCCCTCGGCATCGGCACCCGCCGCTCTCTTGCTGCTGGCGGGACGTTGGAGGAGGCGGGCGTACTTGATGCGATGTCTCAGGCCATGACACACCACCTCATCCTGCCAATCGATGAGGGCTTGCAACCTGTCTTCGTTCCAGAGCAGGAACCCTGCGTTTCCCTTCTCGGGTAGCTGCAACACAAAGCGGAGGCCGGTGTCATTGCGCTTGTTCTCGATGCTGCAGAAACCTCGCCCTCGGCTTTTGAAGCGCACTCGTCTGGCGTTGCCCAGGCAGACGCGGTTGAGGGCACGATAGGCACGGCTCGCCAGCGTTTGCGCGAGCACGGCCTCGATGTGCTCAGCAATCCAGCCCACACGCAAGCCTTTGACGGCTTGATGCATGGCAGCTTCGGTGAAGCCATAGGCTTTGCGCAAGGCAGAGAAGGCCGCCGCTCGCTCCCCCTTGTGGGCACGAGGAAGGGCGCAGGCCTCTTGCCAGGCGGGATCAGCCCGCATGCGGCGCAGGCGTTGTTGTCCAAGGGAGAGGATGGCATTGTAGAGCTGTCGGGCCGCTTCCAGATGGGCGCGCAGGCGCTTAGCCTGCCCCTGGTTCACCACGAGGGGCAGTTCCAGCAGAAATGTGGGTGTACGGACAGTGGGTGCTTGTGTGTGGTCGCTTGCAGCCTGGCGTTTCTTCATCCCATCTCTCTCGTGCATGACGCTTTGTATCTAGATCGTATGTTCCATAGGATAGCAGCATGGGAACATCTCGTCAAGTGCCCCACCATCCACTGTTGCGAGGATCCGCCCCTGCCCTCCGCCTTTCAAGGAACGGCGATGCATCCCTGCCATCAATGAGCAGGGCTTTCTCGCTCGGATTCTTGTAAGCTGGACAAGACCGCGCCCGAACGAGATGAAGGAATGGAGCAATGGAGCTGATTCATTTGGTGTCGTCGTGGTTGGAAATGCCCAGCGATGGGACCAAAAGCGGAGAGAAAGCGTTGGGCCTGTTTGGCTGATTTGAACCGCCGCACCTTCTTTTCACGCAGCCGCGTGGGTTGATGCGAGTTCTCGGCTCGATTGTTGAGGTGCTTGTGCTGGCGATGCTCTACTGCTGGCAGAATCTCGCGTTTCGCCACCCCGTAACTCTTGAGCTTATCGGTGATAATCACGCGTGGCACTATGTGCCACCCTTTGAGGAGCTTGCGGAAAAAGCGCTTGGCGGTTTTCTTGTTGCGTCGGCTCTGCACGAGGATGTAGAGCACGTCGCCGTCCTGATCTACGGCTCGCCACAGATACTGTCTTTCGCCACGGATGGTGAGGAAGACTTCGTCCAGATGCCATTTATCACCACAGCGAGGACGTCGACGACGCAATTCATTGGCATAGGTCTGCCCGAATTTCAAGCACCATTGTCGTACGGTTTCATACGTCACGATGATCCCGCGCTGCGCCAAAAGGTCCTCAACTTCACGATAACTGAGTGAGAAACGGTAATACAGCCACACTGCATAGCTGATAATCTCAGAAGGGAAACGGAGCCGTTATCCGAAACTGACCCAAATAGGGACAAGCCATATCTGGCGTTCGGTTCCTGCTTCAACGAACAACTTGCCTGGATCTACCGGGTCTTACAGGATCTCCACAGGCGTGCATTCCGGTGTAACTCACCGTACGAAGAGTAATTATAGCAGAAACGAGGTACGAACGCAAGAGCAATAGATGTTAACGGAAAGAGCTATTTGTCTGCTCTTCAAGATACTTGTTTTAACCCTTTGTAGTTGGGCGCAGAGATGTTTGTTTTCATTCCATCAGTATGCCAGAGGTTTTGCTTGTCGGCAAGTTGACAATACCCAAATGAGGACGGCAACGCCGTTCGATTTCAGGTGCATATAGCTGGACCCAACGGTAAATTGTGGTGTGATCCACATGCAGTCCTCGTTCCAGCATGATTTCCTCGAGGTCCCGATAGCTAAGCGCATAGCGAAGATACCAGCGCACACACAGCAGAATGAGGTCAGACTGGAAGTGACGCCATTTGAAGGGATTCGGGCTGTGAATGCTCATGTTGGGGACCTTTCTCGCTCTTTTCTCCCCACTGTAGCAGATCAGCTTTTTCTTTGCAACACTACCTTTGGCACTGCGTCTATTGTAACACATCGCTAGTATATTACTTCTCTCCTACAGATGCTGGAAACATGCAGAAGATGAATCTTTTGGGGAATATGCCTCTGTGCTTCTTTACCCTCTGACGGGCGTGCTCGTTACAGGCAGCCGTGCTCATCTGTATTCTATTCATAAACTTATGAATAAAGTGATTTGTATTCAAGACGTAAGCATTGTATACTCCTGTGGAACGAGAGATAGAAAAAAGTTCAAGATGAAGACATTTTCATCTTAACGATAGTTATGAGTACTCGTTCTTCGCATGAGAATCGAAACGATTGAGTCAATAGATATCTACATGCTGTCATCTTGACAACGTTGTTGTTGTTCTTCACGACAAGGAAATCACACGTGATTTCAACGATAGTATTAGGCTTTTCAAAGTGGCAGTATGGGCTTGAAGGATTCAATATCCTACGACAACGAACTAAAGAATCTTCATTTTTGCAGGAGAGAACTATGCGCTTACAAGGGAAAACCGCTCTGGTAACAGGAGCTACGTCAGGAATTGGGCAGGCAATTGCGCAAGTATTTGTTCGAGAAGGAGCGCAAGTAATCATTACAGGAAGAAACAAAGAACGTGGGCAAGCCGTTGTTGAGGCGATACGCCTTGCAGGCGGCAGCGCTGTTTTTATCGCGGCGAACCTCGCCTCACAAAGGGACATCGAATCTCTAGCAGTTCAGGCATTGAACGCATTTGGACGAATTGATATCTTGGTGAATAATGCGGGTCTCTTGCTTTCCGGTGCAACGGGGCAAACGGATGAAGCCACTTTTGATGCTGTAGTTGCAACTAATTTCAAAGCTCCGTTTTATCTCACCGCCGCCCTAGCTCCTCAGATGGCCGAGCGAAGAGCTGGCAAAATCATTAATATTACCACTATTTCAGCACATAGAGGATTTCCAACAGCATCACTTTATGGAGCAACCAAAGCGGCCTTGACGCTTCTGACGAAAGCATGGGCCTCAGAGTTTGGACCAAATGGGATCAATGTCAATGCCATTGCACCAGGGCCAGTACGTACTCCAGGAGCAGAGGAGAGTATGGGCGAGAGACTCGATCAAGTGGCTAGTATGCTTCCTGCAAGAAGAGTGGGCTTCCCCAGTGAGATTGCGGAGGCTGCCCTCTATCTTGCCAGCGAAGAAGCAAGCTTTATTCATGGTGCAATACTGCCTATTGACGGAGGGCGCCTGGCGATTTAACGCGTTTTCTTTCCGCGATGGAGACCTCTTAACGAGGAAAAAAGGGGTGCCATCGAAACCTATAATGGATCCCATAATTAAGACGAAATGTGAGGATATGTCAACTTAAAAAATTTTGTTGATGAGGTTTCACCACATTGACGCCACATTCGCTAGGATTATCTAGAAAATGCGATCAAAAAATGGGCATCATCCCCACTTTGGGATCTGTTTCTCTTGTTTAAGCTCTACAATTTTGCTTAAGTTGACAATACCCTTTTTCAAAAACCTTGCAGCTTCTCATAGCAGCAAACCACGTGTCATCAACGTGGACAAAAATGCAGCTTACCCCAAAGCCTTCAATGAGCTCAAGGCAGAAGGGCACATTTCCGCAAGCTGCGAATTGCGACAGATGAAGTATCTCAATAATCTCATTAAACAAGACCACCGGTGTATCAAACGGTTAACCAAACCGGGGGATGGGCTTCTTCTTCTTTGAGACGGCGTGGCGAACCGTACAGGGGTTTGAGGTGATGAACATGCTGAGAAAAGGGCAACTGCAAGGCATGACAAGAGGGGATGTGAGAGGGCAGGTCGCGCTCGTCGCCAAGCTGTTTGGAGTGGCAGCCTAAGAACGTTTGATAGGGCCACTCACGCTCTATTTCTTTTCCTCCTATTTTTTGCAACACAACCGCTTTTTTAGCACTTTCTTCAAGGCTCTTCTTTCAGCACGCTCCCCAGGCCACTCCATCATCCATTCCCCCTTGCCCTGCTCTTCTCCCAAGGCTGCTCTTCTTCCTCTCACACCCCTCGTGTTTTGCCCCTATTTCTCACTTTCTCCGCTCCTCTGTTTTTTCACCCTCGGTAGGGGAGCCTTCACATGCCTTCCTTTTCTCTCATCTATTTCTCCTTTTAACCCTCAAATATCCTATATTCCCTCATTTTTTCCTGCAATTCCTACCTCATCTATTTCGTCGATTTACAATAAGGCCCATGTGCCGAGGGGGCAACTAATGTTCATTAGACATGTTCCATGGTCGATCGTACATTGACCATGTTAAATCTCTATGCTTCAGTCAACTCAAAGCCGAGAATATGCTTGAATATGCGCTCAAATGCTGCTGCACTGACGACTTCACCCCTATGACCACGCCAGGCGACAAAACCATCCGGACGCACAAGCAGTATATTGTCGGATTGGCCATGTATAGCTGCCAGCCATCTACCATCTGGATCGGACAGGTCACCGTCTGGACCGATTCGATACATATCCAGTCTCAGGGAAAGCTGCTTTGCCGCAGCTTGTGCCGCCTCGCACCAGACATTCCCCTCCTCACCAGCGGTGGTGAATAAGACAAAGTGTTTCCCGAGCAGGTCAAGCGTCGAGAATTTCTGGTCTTTGTGCTCAAACCAGATGTGAGGCACACGTGTGCCAGGTTGCCCGCTTAACGTATCCTCACCAAAGACAATGTTGCCCGCTTCCTCCAGAATGCTCTGGGAGTGATAGTGATATCCCAGGATCAGTAAGAAGGGATTGATACGTTGCTTGAGCAATTCGACGTTGTCGTTCGTGACGATGCCATATCGTGTATAGATGTCAGTGCCGAGCGCAGCCTGTTCCGCAGCCATTTTAGCTACGGGACGGCGTTCCTCTATGCAGGTTGCTAGCAAAGCAGGCGCGGCCTGGCCTTTGAGCACAGCGGCAAGTTTCCAGGCCAGATTATGGGCGTCGGCAATACCGGTGTTGGCTCCATGCCCACCCCAGGGTGGCATCAGGTGCGCGGCATCGCCAATCAGATGGACCCGTCCGGATTGATAGCGATCCGCGATCTGTACGGCGGCTTCCCAGGGGCCAATGTTCTTGATTTCAATTGTGATGTCTGCTACACCAATCGCTTTACGCAGCAATGCAAGACATCGCTCCGCAGGAAAATCTCCCGCCCGCTCACCTCTGGTTGAATCATATTTTAAATGAAAGGCCCAGCGATCGGTGTTATTGATTGAAATGAAGAGACCACGGACATCAGTATTTTCGATGGAGCACTGGCTGAATGTTCGATCACGTACAAGCTCACTTAAATCGGCATGAAAGTAGATATTCAGATAATGTTCAATTGTGCCCTGACCACTTGTGGTGATACCCAGAACAGTGCGAATAGGACTGCGTGCACCATCCGCAGCAACCATATACTGCGCGCGAATGGTGCGCGAACCTCCACTGGTACGCTCAATGATGATTGCAGTGACGCCGTCTTCATCCTGCTCAAAGGAGGTCATGGCGGTCGAAAAACGTAGGTCGCCTCCTCGCTCGTACGCGGCCTTGATCAGAATTGGTTCTAGCTCATCCTGTGGGCAGAAACAGAAAAATGAAGGTGAAGCATCCTGACCCAGCAGGCCACCAGGATGATTAGGCCTGACAGCGATCGGTTGTTCTTCGGAGTCAATCAATGTGCGCCCGATACGCAAACCGCCAAAGCGCCCCTGCTTGATCACAGAGGCACCGGCAGCATAGATCTGCTGATCCAGGCCAATTTCATGATACAGCTCCAGTGTTCGGTAATGCAATCCACGTGCACGCGGCAAGATGGACGTTCCCGCATGGCGCTCCACCAGTATAAAGGATACCTGCTGATGCTGAAGAAACAGGGCCAACGAGAGACCAACCACGCCTCCGCCAACAATCAATACCGACGTCTGCTCATCATAAGTCGAAACCTTATCGATGTTTTTCCTCATAGGATCAATCCTTTCATAGAGAGCCACTTTTATACTTTTCGAAATGTAGTGCGGCGATACGACTTCATGCCGCTTAGCGATATTGCACAGCATCGTTCACCTGATGTTGCTCTCTCCTCCTGGCAAGGCGAAAAGCACATAACACCAGCAATATGGTTATGAGCAATCCTAGTATGATCTGTCCCAGGAGTTCAGTCATACTATCGGTCAGGAATAAGATGCCGAAGACGGTATGCGCGATCAATGCCCCACTGACCAGGGCCAGCAGGTGCGCCTTCCCCCAGTTGTATGTCTTTGTCCAGCTATTCAATAGCCATATCACGACAGCGACCAGGGCCAGGGCGACGACGACAGGGATCAGCACCAGCGCTCCCTGCACCAGGGCAGGGAAGAAGTGCGAGGTTGACATCAACACGAGCTGCCAGAGAAAACCGGCGATACCGCCCAGGAGCAGGACGAGCCAGGGCGATGGGGCACTGCTCTGCAACCGGTCACGAGTTACCCGTGGAGGCAATACAAAGAGCGCCACGATACCCAATACGATCACTGTGAGCACGGTCAGAATCAACAGTGCTGGTGGTGCCCAGTATCCAGGAGCAATGCTTACATGAGTAATGAAACCAAGTAAGAGGACGCCAAGCACAAACACGATCCCGGTGATGATCAGTCCAACCCGTCCAAAGTATGGTCTGTCGCTCAACGCGGGGAAGAGCAGATCCGTCAATAGGATGGGGATGGCAATGCTCCAGATGGCATGATAACCAAACGCCCAGATGCTATAGACACCGTTGATGCCCACAATACGAGCACCCCAGTCGAACGCATTATAAAGAGTGGGATGGAAGAAGCTCTGTAAGACCAAACCTTCCTCGATGAGGCAGTAAACCATGCCAAGAAGTATGATGCTCGCCCATCCACGCCGGCGATGACGCACCAGTTCCCGTACAAGAAGAACACCACCACCATAGATCGGTATCTCAGCAACCAAACTCAGGGCCATTGAGATCGGTGTTGATCCCTTTACCCCCTCGGCAATCAATGGTGCCGACAAGACCAGAAAACCGGCAGCCCAGAAACGACGCATAAGACAACCTCCTGACTCAGGCGTTCACAGTTTCGCAAGTCATACGACTTGTGCCATGCATTTCACATGGCATCTGAAAGAATCATATAACTGCTCCAGGTGAGCAATAAGTGAGTTTAAAATTATTTTTTTATGCAGTAAGGATTGAGCGTTTTTTCCCTCTGTTATCAAGATTAACAGGGATATCTGCGATCTGTGGTAAGTGTACGGGATATTTGGATAGCTAACATCATCCCGCTGGACGATCAGGTGGATGATAGTTGGAGATTAGAGGAGATGGATCAGTTGGATGATGGTGGGAGATTAGAGGAGTTGCAGTTCATGCGCAACATTGCTGGCCTCAACGCGATTGGTAACGTTGAGCTTGCGATAGATGCTGCGCACCTGGGTGCGAATGGTGTTTACAGATACAATCAGTTCCCGCGCGATCTCCAGATTGCGGCGCCCGGCCACCAGCAGGCGCAACACGCGTGTCTCCTGGGATGATAATGGCTCAAGCAGGAGGGCAGCGGTCATAGGCTCGGGCTGGGCTGTTTGCGAGCTGGGGAATGCATGCAAAATGGTCAGCAGATAGGCGCGCTGTGCCTTCTCATGTATCGAGGGCAAGAGTGTACGCAGGGCCCGCGCCATCGGTTCGCCTTCATCCAGAAAGAGTCGCAGATAATTTTCGGTCAACGTCCGGCTGAGCAACATGTGCAGGGTCTTCGTGGCCTCCTGCAATCGATGCTCGGTAATCAAGGCCAGTACGAAGAGCGCCAGTGCCTCCAGTATGGCTCTGTTCAGTCGCCCAGCCAGCGCCAGCAAAAAAAAATCCATAAGCAGCTCACAAGCCTCACGAGCATTGCCCTGCGCCAGCAACAGTCGTGCGTCCAGCAGTGTTCTCTGCTCATCAATATCCTGATTCGCGCCAGCAGCCTCATACACAACCAGACCGGATGAGTTCGTGTCCGTGGCTATACTTTCAGCAGTAAGATGAGGTGGTTGTTCAACGAGATCCAGCAAACGCAAGCTCCGCTGCGCGGCGTATAGATCATTCATGAAATAAAGCAAGCGCGCCTGATGAAATACGATCTCGTAATAGAGGAGAGAAGAGCTACGCGACGAAGGTCGGGCAAGTAGCGCACCCATACGTTGCCGGGCAGCGGAAAACTGGCTCTGACCACACTGTACCTTCGCCAGGATCAGCTCAGCCCGGATATGTATTTCAGGATTCTCCTGCTCTGTTAGAATTGTTGTAATGGCCAGAGCCATCTGCCGCGCGCGATCCAGTTCGTTCCATGCGTAATAAATATGGGCCAGGCCAAGGCGCGAGAGCGCTGCATCATTGAGATCGTCATAGCGATTTGCTTCGTCGAGCGCCCATTGCAAATAAGCTGCGGCCTGTTGCATTTCGCCCAGTTCAAGACAGGCCAGGGCCATCAGGACGGTGTTGCCACGCACGCCATGCAGCTGCCTCTGCGTATCCCAGAGATTACACGATGCTTGATGGGCCTGGCGTGACAACTCAAATTGCCGTGCCTGAAATGCACAAATGCCAATAATGGTCCAACATATTGCCTTCTGGGAACTCCAGATATCTGACAACCAGTTGAGGGCCTGTCGGGCAAACTCGACGGCCCGCGCCAAGTTTCCCTGTCGGTAGCTAATCATGGAGTGATATGCAAAAGCGATGCCCAGGGCCTGGTAATTTTCTTTGGTACGCCAGATGTGCTCAACTTTACTGAGCAACTGGTCGGCTAATGTCAGCGTCTCAGGCGTCATGTTGTCCGGGCCATGACTAAAGGCCAGGGAGGTTACATAGGCTATATAGAGGTCAGGATACTTATCAAACAACTCGTAAGGTATTTGCGACAGCCAGTACTCTGCTTGCACTAATTTGAGGAGATCAAACTGTGTGGTAGCGGTGGTGGAAATTTTTGTGAAATGGGATAGCAGTTGTGCTACTCTGGGCAATTGCCTGGCGTTGAACGCCGCTTCAATGGCTTCAGGCAACATGGCGTGCTGCTCATACCAGTCGCTGGCTCGTTGAAAAAGCTCCCGTTGTGCGTCTGCTTCCAGGCGACGACTGGCTTCATGACGCATAGCTTCGGCAAAGAGTTGATGATAACGATACCAGTCGCCTTCTCCTTCAACTTTTTCCAGAAAGAGGTTCTTTTGGAACAGTGTTTCCAGCACACTGGTACTTTCGACGTTATCAGTCAATGCGCAACATAATGAACCGGTCAGACGATCCAGGATACTAGTTTGTAGCAGAAAATGTTGGATAAACTTCGGTTGCGTTTCCAATACTTCTCTGACAAAATAATCTTGCCAGCTGTGGTCGCTGCCACTGACTGTGTTGAGATGGCGCTCAATCTCTTCCAAACTCTGATAGTGTGGCAGGTTCAGAGCAAACATACACAATCCAGCTGGCCAGCCTTCCAGACGCATGGTGATGCGCTCAATTATTTCAGGCGTGAGGAACTTTGACGTTGATCGCAAAAAGTCAGTCGTCTCAGCCACCGAAAAGCGGAGATCTCCGGCTCCAATGTCGTACACCTCACCACGGCTACGCAACCGGGCCAACGGTAATGATGGAATACTCCGTGACAAAAGTAGGATGTGCAGCGTCGAAGGCAGATAATCCAGTAGAAACATAAGGGTCTGCTGAATCAGAGGCTTCTGGATGACCTGGTAATCGTCCAGCACAAGGATGCCATGGCCCTTCATCTGCGTCAGATTGTTTAGCAGCGGTGTGAGCACACTTTCTATCAGGGATGGCGCGGCAAATGGAAACGATGCCATGTTGTGCGATAGGTCGACAGCAAGGAAGTCGGTAGAGATACCAAAAGTTTGGCAAGCGGCACAGATATAACGCCAGAAACGTTGCGGATCGTTATCGTGTGTATCCAGGGCAACCCAGGCAATCAGCGTGTCTGTACTGTGGGCAGCGATCCATTGGCGAACCAGAGTTGTTTTGCCAAAACCCGCCGGGGCGACCACCATAGTTAGTTTCGCGTACAGACCAGCATCGAGCCGTGCCAGCAGATCTGTACGTGTGACCAGCGAGGTCGCCAAACGCGGCGGCTGGATCTTGGGCAACAATAACGGGGGTGCGTTCTCTGTAGGAGGTGGAACGATTGAGGGTATATGCGACTGCGTCGGCGCCTCTCCCCGCTGATTGATGGATTGAAAATGTGCAGCGATATCTTCCAGGTGAACGATAGAAAGCTCGCGGCTTCGTCCTGCATAGCGTTTCTTTGTGTATGCACCCTGGCGCTGATAGGCATACCAATAACTTTTGCCGCGCTGTTCACGCGCCTCTTTCAAGAGCGTGAGATGACCATTTTGACCATTGAACGCAAAGGATGTATGCTCCTCTAACCACGTATACCACCACTGCTCATCATTGATATATATAGGGACGATATCAGCCTCACCCCTCGTCGCGAGCTGATAACAGGCGTACTCGACTGACCAGCTGAGTGTATATTTTGCAGTTTTCGGCATGCTTGCAGTGGCTTTCTTTCAATCTGTATCGTATGTTCCCCAGGATTTTGTTCCCCAATCTCCCTAAGAAGTATATATGCAATGTGCTGCTTATGCAAGAATGAAGAGTTGAGCCTGAAGAATATACTTCTCTGTAGAGAAACATGTGATGAATCGATCAGACCATCGTATTCGCTGGTAATGGCTAAGACAAGAGTTCTCACCCGACCCAAGATCATACTTGCCCAAGACATCCTGGGCCTTCCGCGATTTTGATGATCCCAGTGAAATATAGTTTGCTTGTTAACAATCCAGCGCAAGCGATCAGGGCGGCGATGGAGGCGTTTCAGCAGCAATTTGGGGAGTGCTATGTGTATTACTGGGGCCCACATGACCATCGAGACGGGGGAAGTGGGCAACATGTTGCTGGATGCGTTGCGATTTGGAATTGGCCCAGAAAAATGGATCTTCCGCAACTTCCGTGCTCAAGCTACAACCTTGATTCGTAAAGAAAGATGAAGAACATGTTCAATCCAGTTTCGTTTTAAGGTGGCTCTCTTGTCTCATCTTCCCTTTTCACTTCCAGGTTTTGACATCAAGCGGGTGCTTGTTCTTGAGAATACAGTGGTCATTCAGGCGGTTGCAACTTGTTCAACTGCTCTTTGCCCATCCTGTCAGCATGCAAGTCAGCGTGTACATTGTTACTACACGCGCTCGCCTCGCGATCTTCCAAGTAGTGGACGGGCCGTTCAATTGAAGCTTCTGGTACGGCGTTTTCGTTGCCAGAATGTCCAGTGTCCTCGCCTTACCTTCTCTGAGCGGCTTCCAGAAGTGGTTGCGGTCTCCGCTCAACGGACGGTACGGCTCAGCAGCGCCACGTTGCGTCTTTTCGCCATTGCCCTCAACGCACAGCTCGCCTCACGTCTGCTCAACGAGGGAGGAATGCCAACCAGCTCAGACACCCTTGTCCGGCTCGCGAAGCAAATCCCTGTGCTCTCAAAGGAGGTTCCCAAGGCACTCGGCGTTGATGATTTTGGTGCGACACGAAGCTACGTGTGTAGCTGTAAGGACTCTTGAAAGGAGGATCTTACCTGGAGTTCTGCCTCCAGTGCCCTATCAGGCTGAATCAAGTGCGCCTGAGACAATGTAGCCGCACCCGAAAGGGTGATCTCGAAACCGTGAGGGGACGATATGACTGCTAGCATCAAGCGGTTGTGGAGCTAGGGCGAAACATGATGCGGTCAGCCCAGGTGAACCGCTGATAAACGTCGTGATCGACAACAAGCCAAAGATGCTGAGAGGCTTGACCAAAAGGTAACGTGGTGAGATCAGGGGTTCAAAATTCTCCTGACGCAGATGAACACCACCACCGGCGAAGAGGCGGGACCTAACCCATGTATGGTACACACGTGGAACGTGGTAAGCCAGTCATGTTCCTGCTTGCAGGAAGGCAGGTCGCAAGATCTGCTGATAACATGGCCGGTACAGGATGAGGGAAAAAGCGAAGGCCCCTCTGTAATGGAGAGGATAAGGGTTGAGCGTAAGCAAGATCATCCTACGCGAAAGCGGGCAAACTTCCCTCTGGTCTTTCAGCGCGAGAGCGTTTGGCTAACCGATCAAGGAGGTAAAGCAGATGACGACGGAGCGTCTTGAGCGTTCCCTTGGCAAGTTGCGCGAACCCTTCGAGGGTACGGGGCTTGTCAGGAAACAGATACAGGTGGGTTGTCGCATCTTTGCTGATCTGAATGGTGCCATTGTGAATGCGATCATAGATCCAGTGAGGGGTAATGTCAAGCCTCTCTGCCAGTTGTGAGATGGCGAGAGCCCCCTCGATATGGCCTGTCCCTATTTGGGCAAGTTCTGGATAATGGTACACTAGCAGAGAGAAATTAATCTGTTATAGAATATAGAGAAGAGGAGGTGCACTTGGGAAGCTATCAGTCAGAGAGTCGTTATTACCTGCATGTGCAGTTGGTTGGGATTGAGCCACCAATCTGGCGCAAAATGGTCGTGCCTGGCGCCATAAGCCTTCATACGCTTCATAAAATGCTTCAAGTCGTTATGGGCTGGGAGAATGCGCATCTGTATGTGTTCCGGCTCATTATCAATAAGAAGACAACTGTGTATGGGCTTCCTGATCCTGAGTGGGAGGATACAGGCATACGCATCAGGGATAGTCGACGCACCAAGCTCGATGCGACAGTCTGGGCCGAGTGGCTGACGTTGACGTATGAGTATGACCTGGGGGATAGCTGGATGCATCAGGTGACGATTGAAAAGATTAAGCATCTCGAAGATGAGCATGTGAATGAGGATGCTTTCTGGATGACACCTCGTTGTCTGGCTGGTGAACGGGCCTGTCCTCCAGAGGATGCTGGTGGGATAGGTGGCTACGCTGATTTGCTTGAGGCATTGCAGCATCCGAAGCATCCTGAGTACACACGTTTGCGTCAGTGGGCTGGCGCGTCTTACGATCCTGAACTTTTTTCTGTCCAACAGGCCAATTCAGCGCTGGCGATCCTTGAATGAGAGAACCGCCTAATCTGTATTGAATTCGCGTTTTTGCTGCTAGCTTGCTAGATTGACGAAGAAAAGGCTGCTCTCTCCTGAGAGAACTGAAAGTCTCATAGTTTTCCCTCAAAGCTCGTAGCTGACAACACACTTCAGTCTTGGCAATGCTTCCTGATAGTAGATGTCAGGGAGATTGTTCTTCATGTGGAAGCATCGTCGTTGGTTGCCACACGTTTCTGCCTTGTTCATCAGCCTCAATGATTGCCAGCCAGAAAGGAAGGTTCGCATTGGATTGGGATTGCATGTTGATGTAGACGTAGAGCTCCTGAGACTGCTTATGATAGCGGTGAATATATTCATCCACTTCGAAGGCGTCAAGCTCTCCCGTGTGGCGCTTCTCCAACGCCTCAAAGAGGTGCTGTTGGAGGATGGTCAGTTTTTTCGCATAATAGTGCCCGATTTGTTCTCTCGCTATGGCCCGTTCCGCTTTGGTGAATTCTCTTTGCTTGAGGACCTCTAAAAGCCTTTGTGTTGGCGTCAGATCGTAGGTCACCTTCGCTCTCCTTTCAATTGAAGCGCATCAGGCAGCAGACTTCGCCTCTCCTTATTTGGCCTAGCTACGTTTTTTCTCTAAGTGCAGGTAAGCAAGACAATTGATATAAAAATACTCTAACATTACTACTTTTTTCTGAGTGTGGTAAGAATGATGCATACTTATATATTTCATGATATTGGATTGCATCCCAATGAGACACCAGAAGACCACTACATACCTGACTGTTGAGCAGCGCCAGATATTGATGGAGATTCCATCAGGCCTCTCTGATCGGGATCTCGCCGTTATTATTCGCTCACCCTAGAAGGGCTTACACAGGATTGTCTGCAAACACCACTTTCTCCCGAACCAGCCGGAAAGGTTGATTGCTTTGACGCTGACCGCGCCTCCGAGTTCAGCTTTTAGTCGACCGGAATTTTGGGCAAACGAATGCAGAGGAGTCGATCCGTTGGAGGATCCTGCAAGGCCATGATGCCTTAAATAGGGAAATATCTTTCTCAATGCGCTCCAAGCGCAATCACAGGGCTTTCCCGCTCGAGTTTCTGTAAACCGCTTCAGTACAGGGAAGGGAAAAGAAGAACGTGGAGCCAACTCCTTCTTCCGACTCAAAGCTGATGTGCCCTCCATGTCGCTCAATGAGTTCTCGGCATAGATAGAGACCCAGCCCTGTGCCACGGATACCAGCGATGCGTACATTCTCGCCACGAACAAAGCGTCCAAAGAGGTGCGCTTGCTGGGCGTGCGGAATCCCCATCCCCTGATCACGGATGCGGAAATGGGCTTCATGTGTGTCCTTGTGTTCCTCAAGTGTGACCTCAATGAGACCGCCACCTGGACTATATTTGATGGCGTTGGAAAGCAGATTGGACAGGATCTGTTCGATTCGAAAGGCATCGACCAGAGCCCAGAGCTGGGCAACGGTGGTGTGGAAGGCAAGCTGATGTTTGTCGGTCGTCGCCTGAAGCCGCTCGATCTCTTGCCGGGTGAGGGCCACCAGATCGGTCGGGCGGCGTTCCAACTGGAATTGCCCTGCCTGCATCCGGGTAACATCTAACAGCTCCCCTGTGAGGTTGGCTAAGTGCCACGAGGCGTGCTTCATCTGCTGCACCTTTTCCCGTTGCCATTCGTCTAGCGCATGCCCCTTCTCCTGTGCTGCGCGGGAGAGCAGACGGTCGGCATACCCCGCGATAATGGTCACAGGCGTGCGCAGTTCATGGGTCGCCAGGCTAATAAACTGGTCTTTGAGCTCTTCCGCTTCTTTGAGGGCACGCACATTCCGATAGACCACCAGGACCACCCGTTCTGCTGAAGCTGGCCCAAGTGTCATCTCCTGGGGAAGGCTGGGAAGCAGGGAGCGATGCTCCAAGGGGATCGCGTCCACGATAACTGGAATGCTGGCTCCATCAGACTGACGGATTACCAGCTGGCAATTGAGCACGGGTTTGCCAGAGTCCATGGCACGCCTGCCGGTCATATCCTCCAAGGGAAGTGGTTGCCCAGTCGGGGTGTAAAGCGAGGCGCCGTGCTGCTGGATAAACTCCTCTTCAGGTTGTCCTCGTGACCATGGCGCGCCCCAGATCTCAGTGGCAGCCTGATTGGCAAGCAAGATGCGCAATTGAGGTCCTTGCACGAGAAAAACGCTGCTGGGCAAGTGATCCAGGATTACTTGTAGGACATGCAAACGTGCATCGATCTCAGCACGCGCCTCGCGCTCTAGCCGTTCCAGACGTCGACGCTCGGTCACATCTCGATTGATTTCCAAAATAGCGGCGGGAAAGCCCTGCTCATCACGCACCAGGGCCTGACGGCTTTCAACGATCACCTGTCTCCCGTCCTGACAGGTGTGGGTGAGCTCTCCTTCCCACTGACCATGCTGCTCCAATGTGTAATCAACGGCCTCCCGCGAGATGGGGAAACGTGCCTGGAGCAGGGTATGGGTGATGTTGCCCACAGCCTCCTCTTCGGTCCAGCCGTAGAGGTGCTCGGCTCCCTCGTTCCAGGAGACGATGTGATCCGCTGAATCGCGTACCAGGATCGCATCGTGGGACATACTGAGCAGTTTGTCCTGTTGGCGCAAGCGCCGGGAGATCAACATCCGTTCGCGTTCCGCTTCGCGTTGAGCAGTCATATCGCGGATCGCGCCGATCACATGCAGGGTGTGCTCAATCCGAATGGGCCGCAGGCTAATCTCGACGAAAAACCGGCTACCATCTTTGCGTTGCCCCACCAGATCGAGCCCGATGCCCATTGGGCGCGCACGGGGTGCCTGCATATAGTGCGTCCAATGGGCTACATGGGCCGTGCGCAAATGCTCAGGAAGAAGGAGGTCTACCGGCCGACCAATCAGTTCATCATGGTCATAGCCAAATAGGGTTTCCATCTGGGTATTCACCAGAATAATGGTACCTGCTGAATCGATCACGATCAGCGCATCGGGTGGATACTCCAGGAACGGAGCCAGGATGTTCAGTGTCAACAAGAACGAGATCATCAGCGAGTCGCTGTCTGGCTGGATAGGCATTTTTCCAGGCAGCGCTCTCTGGTTTTCTGGACTGTGACCGGTATCATGGCGATCCATCATCGACATTTCCCTTATCTCCAGGAATTGTTCTCAGGTTTCTCTGTCTCACTTGTATGATAGCCTTGGGAGAAAGAACAACTGTAAGCCAGCGGCATTCTCACCGTTCCATTGGCTTGCGAAATGCATCAACCATTATCATTGCCGGGATCCCCCGATGACACACGACTAGTGGAACTTGGGTTGGCATCTCTCCGGGACTAGAAATGGACACCAAGTCCACATGGAGCTTGCTGCTGATCATTCCTTGCTTTCTTCAATCGCTGATGAGGAATCCCTACGAGAGAAGGTGCGTGACTCTTGCCAGGAACTCCTCAATATTGAAGGGCTTGGCAAGGAAATCATCAGCTCCCGCTTGCCGTACGGTTTGCTCTGCGCTTGGGTGCGCTGAGAACATCAGAACGGGAATATCTCGCGTATTCTGCTGGCTCTTGAGCCGCCGGAGAATCTCGCGTCCATCTTTGCCCGAAAGCAAGACATCCAGGATAATAAGATGGGGAAGAGTGTCGTCATGCAAATGCAAGAGGGCATCACCTTTTTCTTCTGTCGTGACTTCATAGCCTTCCTCTTCCAGGATAATATGGAGGGCCTCAAGAATATCGGGATCATCATCCACAATGAGAATACGTTGCATTGGATGTGGCATCACTCACCTCCTTTTCTCGCTGTCTCGTCTACTTGCGCCGTATGCTCTTTAGGCTCCATCAGAGGCACCGCAACAAAAAAGGTGCTCCCCACCCCCTTGCGGCTCTCTACCCATATGCGCCCCTGATGACGTGAGACGAGCTCCTGGGACAGATAGAGACCAATACCCAGCCCTGGATATGTTTTCTCTTCAGAGTCCGTAAGCTGATAAAAGCGCTCAAAAATGCGATGGTGATTGCTCGGGTCGATACCAATGCCAAAATCCTGCACGCTGACGATGACCTGCTTTCCCTCTTGGAAACGACGGATAATGATATGCTCGGCTTTGGGAGAATACTTGATGGCGTTGGTCAGCAAATTGATAAACACTTGCCCCAGCCGATCTGGATCCCCCATTACCCGGGCTCCTGTGTGCCCCTCGATGCGTAGCTGATGGCTTGTGGTGCTCGCCCGCACATTGTCCACGACCTCATCGAGCAACGCATCCAGATCCAGCGCCTCGATGCGTAGGGCAAGCTTGCCTGCCTGCATCCTTGAGATGTCGAGCAAATCACTGATGAGCCGAGTCAGTTTATCAAGTTGGGCATCCATACGCGCCAGGTAGGAGAGGGCTTGCTCGTCCCCCTGTTTGATCAAGCGGCGCTGTAGGACGTAGGCAAATCCTTTGAGACTGGTTACTGGCGTTTTGAGCTCATGGCTGGTGACACTGATAAACTCATCTTTCCGCTGCTCAACCCGCATGCGTTCTGTAATATCATGCCAGATAGAGATGGCCATTGTCACAGCACCACCTTGGGTCCGCACTGAACGGGAAATGATTTGCACCCACCGATCCATCCCTTGAACTCGGAGTGTGATCTGGGCTTCTGGGGCACCTGCCAGAACATGGCGGTGCGGAAGCGCATCAAGCGTGCATGGATGGCCTAGCTCGTCAAACAGTGGGAAGGTCGTCAGCAATACCTCATCTGTCAGCCCCAGCAACTCGTGGACTGATCTCACTCCACACATCTGCGCTGCGACCTCGTTGGCATAGAGGACACGATGATCCGGGGTATAGACGAGAACGCCATCCGCCACACCCTGCAAGATAATGTTGAATTGGTCACGGCTCTGTTGAACTTCTCGATAGAGCCGCGCGTTCTCCAGGGCTAAACCGATACGTCGGCCCACTTCCTCCACGAAAGCGAGATCATACGCGTTGTAGTGTTTCCCAGATGTCGTGCTTACCAGGGAGAGCACCCCTGTGATCTTCCCTTGTGTAACCAGTGGAACCAGTATCGCAGAGGTAGGACCCATCTGCCGGACTAGAGCCAGCTCTTCCTCGTTCCCCCTTGCTTCTCTCAGCAAATCATCGGTGATCTCAAAGTAGAGTTCTGCATGCCCGCTGCGAAGCACCCGCGCTGCTCCGAGCGACGCATGAGGATCGGGAGAGAAGCGCTCGTAGAGGGTGCGCACCAGGCATGCCTGCTCGGGATCGCTATGTGCAAGCTCGGCTAGCTCCAGGTGCCCTGTCGCATTCAGTAGCTCAATGGTACACCAATCGGCCAGGTTCGCAACCATCAGGCGTGCTATCTTGGTTAACAATTCCTGGGAATTAAGGGTAGAGGCCAAGACCTGACTAAGTTGTGCAAGCAACTGCTCCTGGGCTTCGATGCGCTTGCGTTCAGTGATGTCATGGGCGATGTCAGAGGCACCGATGAGCAGACCCGACCGGTCATAAATAGGAGACACAACGACGGAGACTGGCACGAGTGTGCCCTCTTTGCGTTGCCTGACCGTTTCATACAATTCGACCCGCTCGCCCCGACGAATACGTTCCATGATCATCTGAGACTCCTCCTGACGATCAGCTGGAAAAAGAAGGGTGATGGATTGACCCACGACCTCCTGAGCGCTGTAGCCATAGAGTAGCTGTGCCGCTCGATTCCAACTGGTGATGATACCCTCACTCGTTTTCCCAATGATGGATGTATCAGCGGATTCGACGAGAGCCGCAAGCTGGAGGCGAGCGCGTTCTGCCTGGCGGCGTTCGCTGATGTCGCGGGCGATTTTTGCCGCTCCAACAATCGTCCCGTTGCGATCTTTGACGGGGGAAATACTTAAGGAAACTTCAATCCTGGTACCATCTTTGCGCTGGCGAACCGTTTCAAAATGTTCAATGCGCTCGCCCCGACGCAACTTCGTAAGGATTTCCTCTTCTTGAAAGTGCAATTCCTCTGGGATGAGGAGGAGAATCGATTGCCCAATTGCTTCCTGGGCGGTGTAACCAAAAAGTGACTCAGCGGCTGGATTCCAGCTGGTAATAATCCCTTCAAGTGTTTTACTCACGATGGCATCATCAGAAGACGTGATGATAGCCTCATAGATTCCCAGTTCTTCCAGGGGGTGCTGTATATGCATAATAAGGCTTTCCTGAGCTAGTTATTCCTATGTTTTTTGGCGAAGGAGCAAAAGGTGTATGAAAGACAAGCGGTCTTTGCAATGATAAGTGAGGCGGCGCCAGAAGATAGATTGATATGAAAGAGAGTACTCATAGAGCAGCAAACCACTTCACCACCTTGCAGAACAATGACAGAGAAAATCCGTGACTGTTCTTCTACTCCTTGTATTACTCATAAACAACTATACCACATACATGTCGATGGAGAGGAAATATATGGATCTCTCGTTTTCCGTCTGATACCTTTTCCTGGACCAGACAGAAAACCTGATCTCGCCCTCCAGATCACTCCCCCGCATCTTCCCTTCGACAATAGTATGGCTCCAGGGGTCACCTTGCTGCACTTACCTGATGGCGCGATGGAGCTGCTGGAGAAGGGAACCTGGTCGATCCGTAGAAAAGATGACACCGTGATCATAAAGATGGCAGCGGGCAAACGCATCACTATCGAGGTCCAAAAGTCTCGCAAAGACTTTAAGTGCCTAGAGCATCGCGTGGAAGAGCCTGGGCGAAAGGCGCAGTTGGTCCAGATCGACGAGGATGTCCTCATCATGAGCCGCTGGCTGCCAGCGGGACACTACCAGGTGGAGATCAAGCGCAAACTTCCTGGTGGTGTTCGCTTTCATTATGGGATCAAACCCGCCTATGATGAAGAGCAACTGCTTCATGATCTAGAACACAAGGGCTTCTTTTCGGCGCGCCCGTTTACCGTGCGACGCCCCTATGGTCCCAGTTGCGATGCCTGTACGGCAACCTTGTATGTCTCGTTCTGTCGCGTCTATGGGCCCGGAGCAGGTTGGCTTGTTTCGGCAAGCCTATCCACCTGCTCCGGGGCACCATTCATCGATCCACCCTTTCCCCTGCTGGAGCGTCTTGCGCGGTGGGAAGGTATTTCTATGCCCTCCGTATGGGGTCGAACCCATTTTTATCATCTCTTGCGCTTGCTCAAGCTACAACCACAACTCGTCACACGCCTCACCCAGACACTCATTGGCAAACGCCTACGATGACATGCATCTGATTTCTCCATCCATGAGTGGCAAAATTGCTCATTGAACGTCGTCTTCTATCTCATTGCTCCAATGCTCCTTCCTCTGACGAAAAAGCAGGAAGGAGCGCTGAGCATTGTCGTTGCATCACACGAAGAAAGGACGCTTTTGATGTCCGAAAAACAAGTGTGCACAGCCGCGCCGCCAACACCGACGCAGCTCTCATGAAGCATCGCAACAGTTAGCGACCTCATCAGGATCAGAAAGACCACCCTCACCACCACCAGTCGCCTCTGCCACCTCAGACCAGCATCCCTTCTCCTCATTGCTGCTTGCCATCCCGTTGTAGGCTGCGGTGCCACTTCGCGTTCTCGCTTGCTATGACCGTGGAGGGCCAACCAGTGAAGACCTGGTAGCCGCTCGGCAGTATGGGGATGTGCTGGCCGCACGAGGGGACAGGGTATTGTTTCGCAGTGAAAAAGAAGGCGCGTACAGCGGCACTGTTCAATCTACTTGCCGAATCGATAGCCATCCTTGCCTTTGTCCCTGAAGGCATTCCGGATCTGGCTTACTCTTGGTGATAAGATCTTCAATAGACTGTTAAACGTTGAAAATTTGAGCACAAACAATGGGAAGGAGCGATAATAGAAGCTCATCATTCACCAAATTTGAGCCTGATCCACATTTCAAGTTATTTACCATTTATTTCTGACGTTTCTTTTGCCTTATGGTAAGGTAGCAAGCGTGCTCATGGTCTCTCGCCAAACGCGTGGTCATGCGTCACACTCATGACAAAAGTCTGGGGATTATGAGGTAAGGGGAAGGTGATCTGTCGCACAGAATCTCTGATCGTTTGGGAAATGAGCGAGCAATTACCAAGCGATCACCCATGTATGCAAGCTCATCCAACGCGGGAGGCTTCTGATCCCGCCCGATCTCGGAAGATTGAGCAGATGCAGGGGCCACAATCAAATGGACTATGTCAAATGCATCAAGGGATTGAACAGGTTCTGAGCACCTACACGACCCCAACCCTTTGATTCTTGACGCAACGCCTGCACCCATGTTGTGAGCGCACACGCCGCCTCTCCATCGTCTTTCCTGCTTTCATCAAGGCGATACGCAGGATTAGTTCAGCTTCAGCGATCACGTGTCGCCACAGATCCGCCTTTTTTTGGGATCACAAGAGAGGCCACGACCAGCGATCACAGCGTGCACGCCTCACCTCGCCCGTTTTCCGATGAAGAAACCGATGCCGTAGCGCCCAGGCATCAGGGCAGGCATACAGCGTATCGATCCCATCTTCCAAATGCCAGTTCACTCGCTCCTCAACAATCGGGTATACACATGGTCTCATCGCCCCATCGTTTTCGCTTCCTCTTAACTACATCACACAAAAAGCGTTGTATACTTGAGCTAATCAAACGTATAAGTACATAAATACGGATTCATGAGGTTCACAATGCCTATCCAACCATTCGCATGTGCGAATGAAATTTATTGTGTATCGGGAGAGAGAGATGGAAGACAGGAGATATAGCCAAAGACCACGTATTCCGGAGCAGTACCTTTTCTCACGTATTGTCCCACTGACGTTCCTCTTAGGGCTTACGTGCGGTCTGATGATATGGTTCCTAGGCACACATGCATACAATTTCATTCGGTCAGGTTTTAGTCCCCTAGCTCCTCCCAGCTTCGTTTGGCCGCTTGATGCGCTCCAATTCATAGTGGAAGGATCTTTCTTCTTTCTTCTTGGTGCAGTCAACAACTCAAACTCACAATTCCTCAATGGTCCACAATGGAAGAAAGACCGTAACGCTTTCTTAGTATCCATTGAGCCTGTGTGGAGGTTCGTTAGCTTTTTATTCATCGGCTCAGGGATGTACTTTTTGATTGTACATCCTCTGCATTTGGCTTTTACTGAGCTTAAAGGATCATCGACGCTTGAACTCGTCATTCATATCTATCTCAGCGTACTTTATATACTCGTAGGCCCTGGCATTCTCAGTTGGTATGTATATGTTCGTGACAGACGCAGTGCAATACAAGAAGAATAACCACTTTTTCTATGTGTGTGAGTTCTCCTTATGAGGGTCAAGTGAAGACCCTGGCGCGTGGGCTATCAGCGTACGCGTCTTCGCTGCATCGCGCTGCACGCTCTCGCCGCATCCCGAGTACGGCTATGTACGTTATGGTCGGCTGAGGCTTCTTTCGCCAGTGAGTGACCCTATGCAGGCTGATCGGTGCCTTGAGGGCATCTGTGGGCTCTTTATGGATGTATTGCTCATCTCCACGCCCACCCAACGCCTCTTCAAAAAAGAGCATGCAACACTGATAAGGAAGATGAGTACTCGAAAGAAGGGGAGGATGCTCAGGTGTGGTGTTCATCATTGCTTTTGCGCGTCGTATAGCCACAAGCGGGTAGCATTTTAAGGAAGCATGGCTTGGCAACACGATGCAAGCCCCGCGGGGAGCGGCGGACGCGTAGCACGCATCGGCGTATTGGGCCACCAGCTTCAGCGTCACCTGCTCGCCACTTCCGCCGACGAGAAGCGGAACATGGGGTTGCTGCACACCTTTGGGCTGATTGCTTACTTCGTGCAGCGTCCCCACAAAGGCTGCTTCCTCCTGGGTCCACATGACCAGAATCACCTGGAGGGCCTCATGCAGAGAGCGTAGTCGCGTTGGGGCATCGAGGTATTTATAAACCATAGGCTCGATACTCGTGCTCGTACCAGCCAGCCCTAATGCCAAACGCGAACCGTCAGTGACTAAGAATGTCGACCGTACTGGCCATTTTGGCAAGCAATGCCGGGTGACGATAGCCATTGTAGGTGACCATCTGGCTGATGCGGATGATCTCTCCAATACGCAGATTGCTGCGCGCCTTGTGATCAGTGAATGCACCGTGAAGAGTCATGTCAACAATGTTCTCTCGAAACTGCATATTGGGGATCGCACCCAGGCTGCTATCTATGCCTGGCGTGAGGGATTTATGTATCATTGATCCTCACCGGCTGACTCACACTATATTCTTTGGATTGTGGAGACCACTTGCCTTGCATATTGTTCAAGCAGTTCTTGTCCATGAGCGTAGTAAATGGCTTTGCTGTAGGTACCATCAGGAGCAACAATTCTTGCCTCTAGCTGCTCATCGTCGAGAAGCTCAACATAGGTCGTAGCCCCCGTTGCGTGGCGGGTAAACGGAATCTCTTTTGGAGAGGAACGTCGATAGGAATGGGTGCTCATGATTCTCAGCGAAAGGTGCCCGGTTGTGGCCGGGTACATGATGGCGCAGGCAAGTTCATAGACATAGGAATCCGATTCCCGTACGCGTTCTTGCAGTACACACTCATACACAATGTGAATGGCTGGGTTGTTGGATGGTTCCTCTGAGAAAGAGGTCGTAGGCGTTTCGTGCAACAAGCAATAACTCACTTTCTAAGGCTAGCAAACATTTCAGCATAACCAAAATCCCTCATACTATAGCAACATTCTTTTGCTACACCGTTCTCCGAAACTGACCCAAACGTGGACAGGCCACATTTCGTGTTCGGTTCCTGCTTCAATGCAGAGAGCAAGCCTTTCGCTCGTCTTACCCCTGCTCCACAGGCGTCACTTCCCGCAGAACGTGCGGTACGCTGTTTTCATCAGGCCAATGCCACCAAATTTCTGGCGGCGTTAGCGTCTCGATCTAGGACACTTCCACACTCCAGGCAGGCAAAGACCCGATCAGAGAGCGTCAGCGCCTCATTGATCCAGCCACAACACGAACAGGTTTTTGAAGAGGGTTCCCAACGGGAAGCCAGAACCACCTTGATCCCTGCCTGTTCTGCTTTGTAGAGGATCTGCCGCTTGAACTCGTACATCCCCACATCGGCGATGGCTCTGGCCAACCTGCGGTTCTTGAGCATACCTGCAATATGCACATCCTCGAGGACGATCACACGAGGTCGCTCTTGATCGGGCGCGGGTTCTCGCCACGATCTGTGCGGTCGCTTGGTGCAAGGCGTTCTGGCGAACATGGGCGATACGAGCGTGCATCCGAGCAAGTCGCATGCGTGCTTTCTTGCGATTGACACTCCCTTTGTGCTTGCGACTGTGACGTCGCGAGGCTCGCTTGAGGGCGGTGATCTTCTTGCGCAACGCCTTGGGATTCTCGAAGGTCCGTCCATCAGAAAGCGTTGCCAGCATTTTTCCCCCCAGGTCAACGCCAATGGCTTCGCCTGTGGCTGGTCGTAGACCTTCTTCTTCCTCTCCCAGAAGTGGCAAACCATCTGCATGGGACGCATGGTGCACACAGATCGACACAGACCATCTGCCTGCTTTCTCGCTGATGGTTGCGCTAGTGATCTTGACAGTGGTGGGCAAATAGCCATGCTCTTTGAGCCGAAGGACTCCCAGGCGAGGAACCTGGATAGCATCATGAAAGACCCGAATGGTGCCGGTGAAGCGGCATCCTCCAATGGCTTTCTTCCGGCTTTTGAAGCGGGGATAGCCACACTTTCCTTTCCATGTGCCCTCTTTCTTGATCCGGCACTTGCGAAAAAAGTGTTTGAAGGCCTGATCCAGATCGCGTAGCGCCTCCTGGAAGGCGCATTTGCTGACCTCATACGCCCAAGGAATCTCACTGTGCTTCAAAGCATTGATCTCGCGATGCAGATCAATGGCGCTTGGGGTGGGCTGACCTGCTTTGTAGCAGGCTTGCTTACGTCGCAAACCATAATTGTAGGCCCAACGAGCGGCTCCAGCATGTTTGCGGCAAAGCGTCTGTTGGGTGTTGTTGAGGTCAAGTTCGACCCGATACCCACGTGCCATCTGTTTTCCGCCTCCTCTGTATCCAAAGTAGAACAAATAGACCAGAAAACTATCGCTGTTGCAAGAAGTTAGAGTCAAATAGGCACAATTGTGCCTATTTGACTACATATGTCTAGAGAACATAAAACTAACTACACCCTATCATGGTAGAGATTACGTCTCTTTTCATGTGCTCGTTTCCTTGAGTAGTTTCGAAAGGCAACGTAGCTAAATGTGCCAAGAGCAAGCAAAAGGACGAGTAACAGAAGAACAAGCGGTTGCATCATGGCCTCCTTTTTGCGATTAGCCAACACTTCCAGACATTTCCAATTGGATCAGGCGGTTCAGTTCGACTGCATATCGGAAATCTGCTCAACAACCTTCTTACTCAGTCTCCGCTCAGGCTTAAAGACATATTTCCAGTCATATGGAAGCCGAAAGTATATTCCTGCTGTTGCGAGCCGCCTACCTGCGTATTCATCTGCATTCACCCTATTCCATAGTATTCTGCATAGAGAAATGTTTCTTGACCTACTCGATATTCATGTATTCGTATCGTATGGTAAGGCTATAAAGCGTCTTTAGGTGCTCTCATGGGTGTACCTCACGCTTTAGGGCTTGCCACTCGATATGATATCGAATAAACATATATCCAAAAGAGGCAGAAAAGATGGTAATGCAGAGCAACAGAGGGATGAGTGATTGCATGATGTGCTCTTTCTACTGATCTCTCTCTTCTCTATATGTATTACAAAGATCGCCAGAATAGGCGAAGGAAGGCATGAATGTGTAAGAAGGATTATTTTACGTGGAACCCATCTCATGAAAAGGATTGCCAGGTATTCATTGTACATTATTTTTAAAAAAATTGCAATTAAAAATGAAAGACAGTAATTGAAAGTAGTTTTGAATATTGTTGAAATTATTAAATTATAAAAGTAAATGCCTGGCTCCTTGCTTGTCGGACACTTTTTAACGCTCAAACGTCTCATGATGTCATACCGCTTAAACGTGCACTAGCTGCCGATAGATAGTAGTCGCATTCCTCATGACGGCGAGGCCCAAGCCCAAGAAGGAGGAGGCTGGTTCCGGCGAAAGGCGTTCCACCACGGGTGGCATGGTTGGGGTGGGTGAGCGCTATGTGCCCAATGGAGCAGCAGTCAAGAGTGGCTTGAACAAAAGCATCTTGGACGCGGCGTGGAGCCTCATCACGTTGTGTGCCTGCAAAGTGGCAGAGGCTGGCGGTACACTGGTGAAGGTGGCATCCCAGCAGACGAGTCAGGTGTGTAGTGGTTGTGGGGTTCTAAATCTTTATAGTGAATATTGACAGACATAGACAAAACATGCTAAAATATAGCTATGAAACTCAGTCAGTATGCCAAACAGCAGGGGGTTTCCTACACAACAGCCTGGCGGTGGTATAAAGCTGGACAACTTGATGTCTATCAAACGGCCACTGGGACGGTGATTGTGCGTGATCCGATCCAGGTGACAGGACATGTTGGGCGCATTGCCCTCTATGCCCGTGTCTCTTCTGCTGAGCAGAAGGAAGATGTAGCGCGACAACTGGAGCGCTTGCGGTCCTATGCGGCGGCTCGTGGCTATCAAGTCGCCAAAGAAGTGATCGAGATTGCCTCTGGGCTCAATGACCATCGCCCCAAGCTTTTAAACCTCTTGACCGATACGAGCATCGGCACGATTATTCTTGAGCACCGCGATCGTTTAACCCGTTTCGGCTACCACTACATTGAACAACTCCTTGCCGTGCAAGATCGTCACCTTGAAGTGATCTTGCCAACCGATACCCAGGATGAATTGGTCGATGACTTTGTTGCCCTCATTACCAGTATGGCGGCACGCATCTACGGGCGGCGCAACTCCAAACGGCGAGCAGAGAAGATCAAAGCATGTGTTGAGCAAGTGATGAAAGAGGAGGATGTGTAGGATGCTCCTCACTCGAGGCTACCGAGTGGAATTGGATCTGAGTGACGCGCATATCACAGCCTGTCGCAAACATACTGGTGCGGCTCGCTGGGCGTACAACTATGGCTTACGTCGCAAACAGGAAGCATACCGGGCAGGCGAGAAAACGCCCACGGCCATTGACCTGCATCGAGAGATCAATGCCCTCAAAAAAAACGAGATTCCTTGGGCGTATGACGTTTCAAAATGTGCCATGCAAGAGGGATTGCGCGACCTGGACAACGCCTTCAAACACTTCTTTCGCAAGTGTCGCTTGAAGAAAGAGGGCACGTGGAAAGGCACATGTGGCTACCCCAGGTGGAAAAGCAAGAAGAAAGCCATTGGCGGGGCACGCTTTACAGGAGCCATTCGCGTGTATCCAGATGCAGTCCAGTTACCTCGTCTGGGACTGCTTCGGCTCAAAGAGCGTGACTATCTTCCCATGAATGTCAAGATCAAGAGTGCCACCATCAGTGAAAAGGCAGGACGCTGGTATGTGTCCATCGTAGTCCAGAGCGAGCAACCCGAACCACCACAAGCGACGGGCGCGTCTCTTGGGGTCGACCTAGGGATAAAGACACTCGCGGTCGTTTCCGATGGACGTGCCTTTGAGAATCCCAAAGCCCTCCGTAAGAAGATCAATGCCCTGAAACGCGCCTCACGTCGGCATGGGCGCAAGAAGAAAGGCTCAAAGAACCGCGACAAAGCGAAACAGCGCCTCGCACGGATGCATGCGCGGATTGCCAATGTGCGCAAAGACGCTTTGCATAAAGTGACCTCAGCTCTGGTGGCGAGAACCAAGCCAGCGAGCGAGCGTCCAGCGTGCATCGTGTTGGAAGATCTCAACATTTCAGGCATGCTCAAAAATCGCAAGCTCTCGCGTGCTATTGCAGATGTGGGAATGTATGCGTTCAAGCAGCAAGTGCTGTACAAGGCAGCGCTTGCTGGGGTGCAGGTCAAACTGGCTTCACATTGGGAACCCTCATCCAAGACGTGCCACCTGTGCGGGTGGGTGAAAGAGGACTTAACGCTTGCCATTCGCATGTTTGTGTGCGAGGATTGCGGTCTAGTCATGGATCGGGACTTGAATGCCGCCTACAACCTTGCCGTACTCGCCTAGCAGCATGGTTGCATGTACCGTAAGTTCTACGGGAACACATACGCCTGTGGACATCATGTCAGACTGAGGATGCTCAGCAGTGGTGGTGGAAGCAGGAACCAGACATCAGATGTGGCCTGATCCTATTTGTCTAAGTTCTGGAGAACGGTTCTGGTGCCCAAAGACCTCTCGGTGCGGTGGCATTCCTGCTCGCGCTGTGGTGCTGAGCTCGACCGAGATGAGAACGCAGCACGCAACCTGCTGCGTCGCTATGAGGAGCAAGGACCACTGCTCACGAGCAAGAAACGCATGTCCACCCGTAGGGTGGCTGGGGCGGGAAGCGCCCCACAATGCTCGGCTGCCTCTTCTCAGGCAACCGAGCGCTGTCGAAGCTCTCGCCTTTAGGCGTGAGGTACTTCACTATTCATCCACGCTCTTCTATACCAGAGTTTTTGGAGCACCAAAACAAGCTCACGGAAGAGAGACTTGGAGGGAGAACAATGGCGCTATCCCTCACTTGCGATTTAACGGGGGGCGCGACTTCCGTTGACACGCCAAGTAATTCGACCTCGTGTCAGGTCGTAAGGTGAGAGCGCCACCCGCACCATATCACCCGCCACAATGCGTATATTCGATTGTCGCAAACGTCCGGCAGGTACCGCTATTACATGATGCTTCTCATCGATTTGGATTTTAAACGTGGCACTAGGAAACACTTCAACGACTTCCCCAACAACCAAAATTTCATCTCTATCTTTAGCCATACTATCCTTTCTTTGCAGTGCTCAGTTCAGCACTGTCTCTTCAAGAACCGCCTTCTGTAGATTTGTCTGGCTGAGATCTGTGTCACGCAGGTTTGCTCGATACAGCAGCGCTCCATTGAGATCTGCCCCATCCAGGTTGGCACGACAAAGATGCGTACCGCTCAGGTCCGCGCCACTGAGATTGGCCTGACTGAGATTGGCTTTGATCAAATTAGCCCGATAGAGATCAGCCCAGGTGAAATCTACGCCGTTGAGGTTAACTCCACTCAAGTCAGCATTACTCAAACAAGCCCAAGATAAATCTGAGTGGCTGAGATCAGGCAGAATATTGGGATGCTCTTGCCTCCACTGATTCCAGACATGAACACTTTGCTTGAGAAGGTCAAGATGTTGCTGATTTGCCAATTGGTTTCCCTCCGAATGTGTCTCTATAACATACTGATGGTCTATCCCATTCAGCTTGATAGGAAGACAACTTTCCCAGACGAGTGAGTAGAACAACACGCTTACGCTCCTCACATTGAGCAATACACATCAGGTCTGCAAGAGGAAGAGCGTGCTCAGGCATTCGTTCTATCAGAAAAAGAGTGTGAACTCGCAAGGGGTAAGAAGTACCAAAAAGAGCACAGAGAGGTGGTACAGCAAAAGAGGAAGATTGAGAATTGCTCTGTTACACAATAGCCTGCTGGGTGTGCGAGACCAGGAGGCGTATCGTATATTGCTGCCCATGCTCTGAGACATGTGCCAACACAATTCGTCCCCTTTCTTCATGGCCGAATGAGCATCCAGCCTTTAATGATAATAGGTGTTGGTTGCTGAACAGATAACGAGAGTATAGCAGCCATAGGCGCCAATTACAATGGCCCCTGTGAGCGAACTTGTATCATTGCTTCTAACAAGGAGTTCTACCTGATGCCAATCTGTCGGGCAAGAGCTGGCTTTAGCGGATAAACACGCTCTTTTGGAAGAAACCCCCTGGCTTTTGCCTCCTGCCCTTGCCGCAGCAATCCATGTATCTTTCTCACTAAAGGGGTTGCATCTTGTATCTCAATGGTCCACTCATTAACATATTTCTCAATAATATGGCGGCTGAGACCAACCTGAATACTGTTGACAGGAAGGCTTTTCCCACGGAGCGTTCTTTCTGGATCCCATTGGACATGCACCAGAGCCTTCTCAAACTGAGCGGCCCATTCGTCAGGATGGCGGTAGACTTGGGGATCGTAAGATGTCAAAACGGCTTGCGAGAGTGCCTCCTCCCATCCTCCTCGCGTGATGCGAATGGCAAGAATCATTTCCTGGCCAGATTTTAACCCCCACTGACTTCTATCCATTAACCATAAGAAGGAGGGTTTGATCCATGTCATTCTGTTGAACGAAAAAGGAGGGACAAACCGATTGTTTTGTAGAGCAGGAAGAGCAATAGCTTTTGAATAGGCCTGGTACATGATAATCGACCTATCATCGTAATGAGCGCGAATTTCATTGACATTCATACATCTCTTCCTCGTCGCGAAGTCACTCGCTATAAATCGATCTTTTGAGCGGGTGATAGGTAATCATTCTATCTGAGAAACCGATAAGTCACAAGGGCTGATCAAAGAGAAAAGCCATCTGGAACACCGATCGAGAAATCAGGCAGAGCCCTGAAGCTTAGCCAAAAGCTGCAGAGAGCGGGCCAATTCCATGCAAAGGTGGACGACCGTGCAGCATTGTAGGCCGAAGAGATGCTTGCGTTCCTAAAGGTCGTATGCCTGCTCGGCTTGGTTCCGTCATCATATTCAGCTTTTTTCCCTCTTGACTTCAAGTTCACTTGAACCAATATACTCCTTTGGATGGAACCGAAAGAAACGTCATCAGCCAGTATCTCCGCGTTACCTCGCGGTTCGCGGAGAGAACTTGAAAGATCTTATCAAATGATGGCAATGCACGACTACGATCGCCATCGTTCGATGCATGAGAGGAAAATGATATGGCAGAACCGAACTTTCACTTTAATGATTGGAATCGGCGAATCATCGAGGAATTTCGCGCACATGGGGGCAAGGTCGGAGGACCGTTTGAGGGTGTGACCTTGCTTTTGCTGACCACCACAGGCGCGAAAAGTGGGCAAAAGCGCATCAACCCACTGACATACCTTCTCGATTGCGAACGCTTGTTTATCTTTGCCGCCAAAGGTGGCTCGCCGACGAACCCTGACTGGTATCACAACCTGCTCGCCCATCCACAGGTGACCGTCGAGCTTGGCACAGAGCAATTCGAAGCCACGGCAGTGCTTCTTGAAGGTGAGGAGCGCGACCAGATCTATGCCAAGGAGATGCAAGCTCATCCAGGTGCTGCTGACTACGAGAAGAAGACGACTAGGAAGATCCCGGTCGTGGAGCTTGTTCGCCGCAAGAGCTGATGGTAATGCAGTCTGTTCATGTTCATTCCAGATGAAATCCTTGAGCAATCTCTTCGCTAGATGTGTTGAGGCAGAAGAGGGATATGTAGTTTGCCAGCGAGTTTGTCCTCAGACGGCGCTTTATGGATCAAAAAACAGTTGGACGATTGATGAGCCAAAACTGCGAAGTGGTCCACTGGCTTGATACGTTGCCTTGTACTGTAGAGCTAAACTGGCCTATTCGGCGCGAAGCTCTTTCGCTAATGCAGAGAACGAGAACGAAAAGGGTTTCAGATTTTGTCCTTTGGTACAGTAAGGAATCTCGCCTTTTGTACAAAGAAAGCCGGCTTGTGAGCTTCTATACTCAACTGTGTTGGCGAAAAGAAGCTCTGTATAGAGAGGAAGTAACAAGAATGTTTAGTACAGGTCTGACCGAAATCGTCTTGATTGTCAAAGATGTGAAAGCCGCTGCTCGTTTTTACCGGGAAGTGGTAGGACTCATTCCTCAACGTGAAGCCGACGATCAATGGGCTTGGTTCTTTGCTGGCAAGCCTGAGAATCTCCAGCGCCTTGCTCTCCATAAAGGCCCATTGCTCTTTGAGGAACACTCTCCCTTTCCAGAAGGTTCATTATGCTTTCTTTGTCCCCCACGAAAAGCTTGAAGAAGCAGTGTCTCATGTACGCAGGCACAACATCGAGATCTATGGGCCAGTTCACTTTGACTGGAAGAACGTTTTGTCCTACTACTTATACGATCTCGATGGGAATCTGCTAGAGCTCTGGTCACCTCAGCCAACATCTTAACGGTGGAGCCATTTGCATCAACAAACAAACCCACCAAAGAACCAGTTTATGTGTCACGGGACAAGACAAACAGGCTGTCAAATCACAGGATAGCTGTTTCAAACGAGCGCAAGCTTGTGGGGTAATGACAGGAGCTGGCTCCACGCCCCTACAAGCTTTGCCGTCCCATCTGAGCTTTGAAAAGCAAAGGAGCACTGCATGCGCCCCTTATCCTGGCATCCTCCAGTTGAACCATCATCCCTTGAGCAAAATATCATCCTACACATCAAGCGAGCAAAGTTGTTTATCTTTCTCCGACATCACCGCCATGAACTCTTTGATGACGCTTTCCAAGAAGAACTGGCGACGTTTTATGCGCCGCGTCTCCGTGGACAGTCTCCCATTCCCCCGCGCAATTAGCCCCGGCAACCATTGTTCAAGCATACACGGGTGTCTCGGATGATGAAGTCATTGAAGCAACGCTCATGGATCGGCGCTGACAATTAGTGCTCGACTGCCTGGATATCGATAAGCCGTTATCCGAAACTGACCCACATATGGACAAGCCATATCTGGTGTTCGGTTCCTGCTTCAACGAACAACCTGCCTGGTTTCCCAGGTCTTACAGGATCTCCACAGGCGTACATTCCGACGTAACTCGCCGTACTAGCAATGAGTAGAGCAGATGAGTCAAGGGCCTTAAATGTCTACAAATGGCAAGAAATGTTCATAGTTCAAGAAGCTATGATCACCCCCATTCAGCAAAGGAACCCTGGTAGCTTTTCGGAAGCGTCTCATCGAAGCACACGTGGATCGCCGACTCATTGAGCGAACCATCGAGCTTGCCAACCAGAACCAGGAGTTTGGTTCACGAGCATTACGTGCTGCCCTGGATAGCAGCCCATTATGGGAGCCGGACGAGTCGAGGATACGTTCAATTTGGTAGGACACGCACTCAAAAAGGTTCTGCGCGTGGTAGCTGATCAACAGGAGCGAGATCTGGTCGAGGTAGCGAAGGAGGCAAAAGTAGAGTTGATTTGTGAAAGCAGCCTGAAGGCGGCGTTGGACCGTGATTGGGATCAGCAAATCCAGAAAGACGAGGCGTTGGGGATGGTTTTGAACGTGTTACAAGCTGTGGAAACCTGGGTACAGACCCTGCAACAGGAAGATGCGCAATTGGCTCAGCGGTCTCTTTCAGTTGCACAACAGATCCAAGCGCAAGATGTAGAAGTCAATGAGCAGGGAAAAGCAAGTCTGATCAAAGGCATGGCAAAAAATCGGCGCATCAGCGTCGAAGACCCTGAGATGCGTCATAGTCGCAAAAGTCGCAGTGTGCGTGTCGATGGATACAAGCGGCATGTGCTCCATGACCTGGACACCGGCCTCATCCGAGCCGTAGGAATCACTCCAGCGAACTCGCCCGAAGCCAGCGTGACCGAAGCTATCAGTGCAGATTTGGCTCAGCAAGCAGCTTCCTTGGAGGAACTGCATATCGATCGAGCGTATTTGAGCAGCCATCTGGTTCGTGAGCGCGGCGACGACCTGGAGATCTATTGCAAAGCCAGGCCAATTCCCAATGGCAAACGCTTCCACAAGCAAGCTTTCACCCTGGATTAGGAACGACAGATCATTCAATGTCCCGCCAAGAGAGTCTAGTTGGCTGACACCTTGGGAAGAAAGGGTTCTATCAGTTCCCATTGGGCATCTGTGACATCCGATGGATAGGCTTTAGTTTGCTCGTCTCACACGTCACATTGGTCCTTTTGGCTCATCTGTTCGGGGTTAAAACAAGTTTCTTGAAGAGGAGACAAATATCTCTTTCCGTTAGCATTTGTTGCTCTTGCGTTCGTCCTTCATTTCTGCTATAATTACTCCTCGTACGGTGAGTTACACCGGAATGCACGCCTGTGGAGATCCTGTAAGACCCGGTAGATCCAGGCAAGTTGTTCGTTGAAGCAGGAACCGAACGCGAAATATGGCTTGTCCATATTTGGGTAAGTTTCGGATAACGGTTCGTTCTCCTTTCTTCTATCGGCTACTCTTCGTTCTTGGGAAAGTCTCTCAAAGCGGATCGGGAGCTGGAGTGAGCAAATGGGTAATGCCCTCCTGATAGGCCCACTGACCCTGCTCTTGCATCTTGCTAACGACAGGAGCGAAGAGAGAGGGAAGAGTCTTCAATTGGGCCAGCTCGCCAGTGGGGGCTGCCAGTCCTCCGGCTTGCAATGCGAGCATATAGGCTTCAGGATCGATATGCCAGGGGGAGAGGCGCTCAGTGTAGCGTGCTAGGAGATGGGCTGCGATCTGTAGTCCCTTCAAATCGAAATCGCCGCTGTAATAAAAATGGTGGTCAGGTGAGGCAACGACGAGCAGATCGAGCAGCGCTGTTGCCGCGACACTGGGCCAGCCAGCGGTGCAGATCAGGGTTGGTGGCCTCTGGGTGTTGCTTAACCTATCACTCATCTCCTCAAAGACCTGGGGATTCTCAATAATGTAGGTGTTCGTCGTGGCGGGCCAGGCGCTATGCCACGCCAATATCTGGCGTAAGGGCAGAAGGAGGACGCGCGCTCCCGCCGCCGTGAGAAGTGGGTCTGGAGTGCTATCCATAGACACTGCGCCTCCCAGGTGAAAGACGGCAACGCTCGACGAGATGGTATCGACCTGGAGCCCAACGTCTGCGTAGAGGCGCAGCTCCGCTTCTCGGTCCTGTGCAGGGAGGGGCGCTGAATGTTCCGTCAGATCATGAAGGGCCAGCAGGAGGAGGCGTCCCGCCGCGCGGTTGGGATCGAGCATGTGGGGATCTCCACTTGTCCTTTGCGCAAAGAGCGCCAGGCGTTGTGGGGCTTCGCGCCCTGGCAGCTCGTCAAGGATGCGCGCGACATAGCGTATTGTCGTGAGCTGGCGCTCTTGTTCCCCGTGCTCAGCGTTTTTGGCGCGCGAGAAGAGCCAGGTCAGCCCGTGCACCCCATCCTCAAGCCAGGTGCGCCCACGACCCTCTGAGGGAAGATGTGCCGTGAGCTCCTTCAAGGTAGTCTTAAATGTCTCATGGTGGGCGGCGCGAGCGGCGCGGTGCTGTGGACGCGTGATCAGAGACGAGGCCGGGAAGCTGGCCGCGAGCAACTCGGGGAGCGTGCAGGCGAAACCGCTTTGCCTGAGTGCTGTATCGAGATCCCTGAGACGGAGCTTGAGGAGGCCAGGGGGATAGGCTGGTTTACCAAGAAAACTCGCGATCTCACGCCGCTCCTGGGGCGTGCTCTCCTCCAATACCACCTGTCCTCCAACCTGTCCCTGCTCAACATACTTCTGGCGCACAAGCGCGAGCAGGCGCGAGAAGCCCTCTTGGGTGAAGAAGGAGACAGCCCTCTGGACGTTTGGATTCTCGCGCGGTGCTTCTGACATCTCTTGCCTGCCTATTCTGCTGTATGATAGTGCTTATCGCTCCAGAAGGATGCCGAGGCGGTCGCTACGGACGAGCCCTTTTGATGGATCATCAAGTAGCGGGCGCTGGCAGGGATGCGCGAGCCCTCGCCACTGACCTGAGGTCCCGTCATGATCCATTGGAAGTCCTGTGAGACCAGGAACTCCATGATCCGCTGGGTATTGGTCGCGCTTACCTTATCAAAAGCCTCGTCGAGTGCCAGCAGGCGCGGCGCACCCGGTGCGGCATTTCTGTAGAGCGCGCCTAGAGCGGCGAAGAGAGGAACATAGAGCGCGAAGAGCTGCTCGGCACCGCTTCGTGTTCCCGCTACGCGATCTGTCAGGCGTTGACGTTGCCCCCCTGTTGGCGTGACCCAGACATCAAAGTGGAACCACTCACGATAGTCAAAGATTTGCTCCAGTGCCTCAATGAAGTTCATATCGGGCGCTTCTTGCTGGCGCAGGCGCACCGCCTCAATTTCGCGCCGGAACGCGCCCATGAGCGTCTCGGTCTCTTCTTGTGTTAATGTCTGTGCTGGTTTGCGCAGGAGGCGGTGGTGTTGGGCAAGCTGACTCCCCAGCGTAGTTTGATCGTACTCGGTCGTGGGCTTCCATTGGAGAGCGTAATGCTCGCCGATCATGGGCAAATTGCTGAGCACGCTGTTAATCTGTTGAATCCACTCCTCAGCCTCAAGAATATGGGTACGAATGGCCTCTGCGATCTCCTGCAGCAGGAAGTCCTCAAACAGTTGCCGCTCCTCTTCGTCGAGCAGGGTTTCTTGCATCTCGATGCGTTCACGTAAGATTGTCAGGAGCTCGATTGGGCGACTCCTATGCTCGTTCAGGTATCTGATATCCCCCTGATCATCGAGATCTGGCCCATATTCGAGCAGGATGGGCTGCTCATGATTGAACGTGCGTGAGAGCGTGTTAAAGGCTTCGCGATACGCATTCTCAAGCTGTTCTTTGCGCGTCGGAATCTCGCTTTCCGCAAGATCTCCTTGCAGTAAGAGGCTTGTGGCTGAGAGCGGATCGACCTTCTGAACTGCGATCAGCTCTTCCACAGGATACATCTGGAGCAGGTCCAGGAAATGGGTCTGCTTCTGGGTGCGCTCCTCCTGGGCAAGCTCCAGGTAGGCTTCTCCTTCTGCGAGATTTCCTCTAAAGTTCTGACAGCGCTCGTCGGCGCGCGTGAACTTCTGTTTGGTTTCATCGAGCTCGGTCGTGAGGAGTTTATCGCGCTCATGCAGTGAGTGGAGTCGCTCGCCGAGTTCCTCGGTATTGGTATGTGAAGTTACACGTTGAAATTCTTGCATCTCAGCCTGGGCTTGTAGGGCCTGTTGCCGTATATTGTTATACAGGCGAGTGGTATTGGCTTCGTTGTCCCTCGCCTTCTCCAGAGCGGCAAGGGCCTGGCGATGTTCCTCCCAGGTATGCGTGATGCTCTGGAATTGTGTTTGTAGGGCGTGCGCCTGGTTCTTCAGTTCTATGATGCCGATGAGCGCACTCTGGACGCGACGATGATCATTGACGAGCGGCTGGAGGCCCCGACTCTCACGCTCTAATTGCGCGATGATAGTGTTGTAGCTCTGACGTGCCTCCTGCGTCTGCTGGCGCGCCTTCTGATAGCGCCCCCTTGCCGTATCGAGTGTCTGACGGGTCTGGACGAGCTCGGGGTAGAGCTCAGACATACCGCTCTGTGGGAGTGCCTTGCGCAGCCGCGCTTGCTGCTCTTGCAAGTGCGCCAACTGCTTCTCATAGTCGAGCAGGCGAGTAGTATACCAGTGCAACTCCTCTTCTAGCCTTGCTCGCTTCGCGTCCAACTCTTCCAGTTCGCGCTGCCTGGTGCGCAGGCGTGTCTCCTGACCGATACACTTCGCGAGCCCTGGACCAGCGTGCCCTGTGAGGAAGCCATGTGTCCACATTCTGTCATCATCGGTGCTATAGAGTACGCTCATTCTGCTGTGAGCTTGCTGCCCCAGTCCCGCGATGATCTCGTTGGTGAGGGTTTGCCAATCGATCTGGCTTTCTCCAATACTCATGTCGAAGCACAATGCGCTGCTATAGTCTGTTTGCTCCTCCAAAGGCTGCAAGCGTGAGATGTCCAGGCGACAATCGCTGAGAGCTTCGTGAGCCAGCAGGGCGTCGGCGGCACCCAGATGCTCGGGAGCGATGACGAGAGCATCAAGCAGTCCTGCGTCTTCCAGGGCATATTCAATACGCCCCTGTTTCTGCCCATCAAGATCGGGCGCGAAGGTGAGCAGGCTATACAGTGGACGCGCTATGATGCCTTCTTCCGCCAGGCGCGCGCGTGCGCGAATGTGGCGAGGGGAGCGTGGAGGGGTATACTCAGGTTCTGCCTGCTTCTGCTCATAGAGGGCCTTGAGGTCTTCGATCTCACGCATCCGTCCACCGGTAAGAAGCTGGAGCTCATTCATCTCATCCTGAGTCAGGTCGGCTGCCTCAACTAAGTCACGCTCAAGGCGCTCAATTGTCTGGCGATACTCATTGAGCAATGACGCGAACTGCTCAACCAGGTTTCCGGTATTCATCTCATCTTCTTCTCGCATGTCGCTGTCTTCTTCAGGCGCAGGCATGTCGAGAGAATAGTCCTCGCTGTGGTGAGAGGGACGGAATTCGGCGAGTGCTTGATCGAGCCGCTCCTGCGCCTGCCGGGCCCGGTCCTGGAGTCCCTGAAGGTGGCGGCGCGCGTCATCTAATTCTTGAAAGCGGGTTGTCTCAAGTTGGCGTGCGTATTGCACCTTGCTGTCCAGTTGCTCCCGTTGCTGATGGAGCGTTTCAAGACGATGAAGCCAGGCAATACGCTCATCTGATTGCTCTCCAAGCATGGATGCCACACCCAGGGGAACTTCAGGTGTGGCTGGCGTCTCAGGAGAGAGGGCGGTGATCTGGCTGATAGCGCTTTCTAGTTGCACAACGGCGGTTTCCCAGAGTGCCTCGTCGGCAGCGATGCGACGCAGGGTATGCAGGCGGGTTTCGCTTTCCTCCTTCATCTTCGTAAAACGTACACGTTGACGGTAAACTCCTTCAGTGCTGGCCTCGATAGAGTGACGCGCTGCTTCAAGACTCTGCTGCTGTAGATGCATTTGTGACGTGACCGCTTGCAGATGCTCGCGACCTGCAGCCAATTGCATTGCGACCTGCAGCCCCTCACTGGCTTCCAGGGCCTTGATCTGTCCATGTATCTGCTGCTGCTCCTCCTGGAGCGTACGCGAGCGCTGCTCAGCGTCGTTGCGCTCGCGCTCGGCCCGCTCGAGCGAGCGGCGCATACTCGTCACTCGTTCCTGGGTGGCGTCCGCGATCCAGTGAACACCTTTATATTCGCAAGCGGCCAGTTGCGCGCGAACAGTGGCGAGGTGCTGTTGTGCCTGATGGGTGTGTGTGGCTGCGCGAAAGGCTTCCTGGACGCGTTCAATCTCGCTCTGGATGGCGTCGATGCGCTCAATGGTGCCAATTACGCGCGAAGTGGTTTCGCTCGAAATCTTGCGCAGGGACATCTTCAGATAGTCATTGACACGCGAGAAATTCAATTCCGTGCTCAAGTTAGGGCGGCGAAGGATCAGAAGAAGATTGATAAGCTTCTCAAAGTCTTTTACATCATGGAAGCCGAAGAGGTAGCGCGCGACCTGCCGTTCATACTCTGCCTGGGTCTCGCAGACCATTCCATGGCCCTCAAGCACCTGTTTGAAGCGCAGGTGATCGTAGGCGCGTTGCTCATGGCGGTTGTTGGTTTCATAGACTGTGTCGAAATCATAGCCCAGCCGTGAGCCGTCGGTAATCAAGAAGCGCAGGGGTCGAATACGCTCGGTTGTATTGGCATTGCCCGCGATGCTCAGGCCAACGGTCAGGAAACGTGTGCGCTCTCGGTCCCCATTCTCCCAGCGCTGGCGCAACTCGTCCGCAATTGGAGGCGCATCAGGGTGGCACCATTCAAACTCCAGGGCGATATAGGCCGTCCTGCGCTCATGATGGTACGGGGTGGCTGAGTCTGCTCCACCAAGGACATAATACTCGATGCGTCGCTCACGGCCCCCGAAGGTGTCGAGGCGATTGGGGCGGAGGTCTCCCTCTAGAGCAAGTGGCAGGGCGGCTGTGAGCACCGTTGATTTGCCACTCGCGTTCTCTCCGGCCAGGAAGAGGCGACCATGTGGAATCTCGAACTCCTGGCGTCCATAGAGCCAGAAGTTCGTCAGGATGACGCGTCGCAGACGATAGCCCTTTGGCCCTCCTGCCTGCGCCTGTAAGATTTCGACGAAGCGGGTGACCTGGCGTGTAAGTATATCTTCAGAGGCTTCATCCAGCGTGGCCGACCACGCGGCAAGGGTATCAAACGTTTCTTGCATAGGGTCGCTTTCCTTACTCTAATCCCGGTAGACTTGTGGCGCTTACCTTCATTGTCGTCCGTCTCGTGGTTGTCTTTCCTCGTCTATGGCTGGAAGTCGAGGCTTCCTGGGCGGGCTTCTCATAGGTGGCGGCATAACGCGCTGCGGTGGGCAAGATCAATATCTGCCCGGTCTCATCGGGTCCACGCAGCAATCCGACCTGCCGCATTTTCTTGTACACCTCTTGGAGCAGGCTGCGTGAGCTTTTATTGCGAGCCTCATTGCCCCAGTGCTCTCCATGTTGTTCGCGAACGGTGTAAAAGAGGTCTGTCATATCCTCGATTGTGATGCGCAGACAGCCATATGCATCGGGAGGGCTCCAGGAGTGTGTCTCGACCCGGTCTCTGATGGCCTGACAGAGGAGAAGCGCGATCTGATCATTGGTGCCATATGGCGTCAAGGCCGTGATGGGACCCGTTGCCATCCCGCTTGCGCGGACGACACAGGCATAGTCGCGTCGTATATCCAGTAGCCAGCCAAAGGTATCCAGCAATTCGTTGGCGATGTGTTCCGCATGAACGCGTAATTCGTCAAAGGCGTTGGGATCGTCGAAGCGGAAGATGGCTGGACCGAGCAAGAGCGCGCGCCAGGCCCGCTTCAGCGGCGACTTCTCAGGCAGGTCATGCAGAACGTTCGGTTGGAGGGTCATCGTTGGATCTTGCAGGCGAGTCATCATGCATTCAATCGCGTGTGGATGGAGTGCTGCGACCAGCGAACGTGCTGCGGAGGTGAACTCATACAGGACATCGGCAGTATTGGCCTGCTCGACCCATTCCCTGGTCTGCCCATCCACCAGTTGGAGCCCGCCCAGCTCTTCTAGGGAGTGAAGCGCGCGCTGCATACTATAGCGATCGCCTGACCTGCGGAAATCGAAGGGTTCCTCACCATCCAACCCTAGCGCCGACTGTTCCTGGATCTGCTCTGCGACCTGGGAGAGCAAGAATTGCTGCTCGTTACCGCGGCCTGTTAATTGACGATTCTCGGAGTACCAGAGCAGCCATGTCAGGCAGGCAAAATCCTTTGGCTCCTTCAAGCGGTCATACAGATAACCAGGTGTTGTTGCGCTCAGGTGACGCTCAAGTCGAACGAGACCACTATGGCGTTGAATACGCCAGCCTGTATGTTGGTCATGCCAGCTTTGCAACGTATGATAATGATGCTGTACCAGTCGAAAGAGATCCCCCTGTTTGGCGAAGATGATCTCTTTCTCCAGCAAAGCCACATGGGCTTTGAGAAGATCCGCAGTCATGGTTGCGTGCCGAATCGAGGTACGCTCCCGCTGGGATGAACGTGTTTCTGGCACTCTCGCCTCGTTTCGCTGAACCTCAATCTCTTGCATTTCCTCTATCCTGCATGAACTGAAACAAACTAGGCTTCTCTGAAAGGCCTGATCGTTTACGTATTGTCTTGGGTCTCGGGCATTTCCTCTTGAGCTCGTAGCGAGGCAGGTACCTGGCGAGTGAGCTGATAACGGGGAAGGAAGAGCAGACCATCATCGGCCTCTAGCAGGGTATAGACCTGTTCGTCTACATTCAATAACGTAATGGTGGAACCATCAAGAGCACGATACTGGCAAGAGGGGTGACCCAGGCAAGCGTCGATAATCTCCATAAGCACAGCGCGGTCATCTGTGGAGATACTGCACATTGCACCAATATCCAGGCTGGGGCTGGCGAAGAGCCTGGCAATGTGTTCTCGTTGTGCTTGTAGCCTGGTCTCATGTTGCATGACCAGTTCGCGAATAATGTTCCGATTATCAATAATTGGATCTTCCAGAGGCAAATTGCCACGATTGCTGCGATTGACCGGCTTCAAATGCACGGTTACCTCTGGTGCCTCCTGCCAGGGGCTGACTGACCATGTATCGGGTGTCGTCCCGGGAGTACCAACCAGGCTCTCTGGCAGATGGATCGGGGCATGGTTGGCAAAGGCGACGGAGAACAACTGTTGCGCCTCCTCGCCGTCCCTGGTCGTCAGCAGATGCCGGGCGAGGGTGTGAAGATGGGTGGCGTAGTTGGCGCTGGGCCGGGTGGCGGCTGCCAGCGTCGACGCGCGCCGAACAACTTTGTCCACTTCGGCCAGGGCATTGCGCCTGAAGGAGTCAGCATTTTTTCCTTCAGCGAACCAGTTGACCAGCGCTTCTACTTGATTTGCTGCTTCCTGTCGTAACTCCACGGGCGAGCGTCGGTTCTCGGCTGTGGGGGTTGGTGGCTCAAGGTATTGCGCGATAATAGAGATTAGATGCTTCTGCTTGTCTGTGGTGTCCCATGCTGCCAGTTGTTCGCGAATGCGACGGCTATACTGTGTCAAGGCCTGGGCAAAGCCATGAACATAGGCGACGACCGCCGACTTATATTGTTGAAACGCCTCCAGGTCCGTGTATGACTGTTGAGCTGCGTTGATCATATTTGCCAGATACTGTGCGGCCTCGCGCGCCATGGTGTTCCAGACCTCAAAGGCGCGTTGCCATTCTTCTGCCAGTTCGCGGCCCAGGGTCGGGCTCGCGTCGAGAGCAGTTGCCTGTAGCCCTTCATCGATAGTCTGCAGCGCTTGCCAGAGCCGTGGGAGATCGCCCTGACGGAGCGAGCCCTGGGCAGCGCTGGCGTGATTCTGCTCATCGAGAAAGGTCTCAATGGCGATTGCCTCCGGTGTTGCCTGATAGAGGAGCGCGGGCGAGAGGAAGCTGGCAATGGAAGAGGCGTGACTGGAGTCATAAATGGTTGTGACATTGCCCCATTCTTTTAATGCGAGCAAGTCATTCTGGCATTGTTCCAGGTTATAATTGGGATCAAACGCGACTCGTACAGCGTCACGAACCTCGTGTGCCGTGAGCTGGTAGCTATACAACTCACGGTGATGTTGGAGGAAGGTTCGCATAATCACACGATACCAGCGAATACGATTGGAACTGACCAAATAGCTGAAGATCGGCAGTCGATCTGTGATTGAAAATGTGGTAGTGATAGATAAACTTTCAGATGTGTTCACTGGCTAACTCTTCTATCTCCCCTTAATTCTGTTATCCCCATTTGCGTTATTCTATCATAGCTGTCTAGTACTACGGGATCTTCCATATCCTTCGTGCTCAGCAATTAAGCAGCGCTCAAAACGCGTTGGCGCAACAGTTCAAAGCCGCCTCGGCCATACGTCAGATACCCCATGCATGAATGCAGGGGCTTGTCCCTAAGCCGAAGCTTGAGACGAGAGGCCGTCTGACGGCGACCCACTCAGGACAGATCTACCATCCTGAGCAAGACAAAATTTGTCTCGGATATTGTAGGCAGCATTGAGGTCTGCATGAAGCTGATACCCACAGGAGCGACAGTGAAAGACCGATTGAGAACGACGGTTATTGCGGGCTTGGTACCCACACTGAGAACAGGTTTGCGAGGTATGACGAGGATCAATACGCTCAACTGGAATTCCTTGCTCTTGCGCTTTGTAGGCAATAAAGCTATACAACTGCGCAAAAGACCAGGAATGCAGTTTGCGTTGCCCTTCGCCTTTGCGATGACGAACACCTTCTCGAATATTGGTCAAGTTCTCAAGAACAATCGTTGCTCCGGGGGGAACATGTTGAACGATGCGTTTGGAAAGCACATGGTCACAGTCCCGGTGGAAAAGCATCTGCTTACGAGACATCTTTTTGAGATGTCGTTTGGCAGACTTGGATCCTTTGGACTGCAATTTGCGACGGAGGCGAAAACGGCGGCGGTCAATCTCTTTCCAGTGGCGGGAGCCAAGAAAGCGACGTTGCGAGGTCACGGCGGGGCGATTCAATCCCAAATCGATACCAACAACCGTCTCATTCTGCGGTACTGTTGGCTCAGGGACCTCAACAACCACGTGCAACCACCACTTCCCATTGTGGGAGAGAAGGTCCGCGGTGGCAACCTTGCATCCTCGGTACTGCTCACTGAAATGAGGGACGGTAAAGGGGATACTCATTTTGCCTTGAGTGGTGGAGACACGAATGGTCTGTGTTGCCCAATTGAGGGAATAGGTGTGAATATTATAGCGCACTGCGCACTGCTCAGAGCGAGGGCAGCGAACAGGCTTAAAAACTGGGATTGGTTTGCCTTGTTTCTCTGCTCTCGCAACTTTCTTAGGATAGGCAGCTTCTTTCTTGGCTTTCCAGGTAAAGGCGCTGCGAAGCGTTTCCGTCGCTTTCACACGAGCCTGGATAAGCAAGTCACTCACTAGACCAGAACACAAGGCTTTCGTTTCGTAGTAGGTGGCATGATGAAGTTTCACCCCGTTCTTCTCGCCGTGTTGCCATCCAGAGGCACACACGTGATTGTAGGCAACGGTAAATTGCGCCAACGTCTCATGCAAGGCTTGTGCTTGTTCCATATTCGGTTGAAGTTGAATCCGTACGGTCCTATCCATACACAAAGTGTACCATATATGTGTAGTTTGTGTCAAATAGCAAAATGCGAGAAAAGAAGAAAGGCGTGCACCATGCTCCTCCCCATGTCTCAAGCCAGGGGTCCCCGCATGGCGCAATTTTTGATGGGATGGAGCGTTTGATGAATTTCAGCCGATTCACCTGGCCTTCGACAGGGCCATTTAAACGAACTGCCAACTACACCTAATAACACGAATGGTGAACATTGCTTTACCGTTACCCATCCCTTCCATCCCCTCTGTGGCCACAGTTTTCCCCGCTCTCGCAGAGTCTAGCTTGGGGAGAGGAACGCGTCTTCTTTGCTGATCCGCAGACCCAACAGGTCCGGTCGCTGCCCCTAGCCTGGACCAGTCTCGCCCCTCTTGATCCCTTTCTAGTTGTTGCAGCTGGCAAAACAGTGCTTTATTTTGAAGACATAGGATCTCTTAACCAGATGCTCAAAGCACTTCCGGCTCAGCAGAAGGAGGATCAGTAAGATGATGCAGCAGGTCTCCGCTCACCACCTTCGCCGTCTGGCATGTCTGTATATGCGGCAAAGTACGCTCCAACAAGTCCTTGAGAATACCGGAAAGTACTTCCCGACAGTATGCACTCCGCGAACGTGCGCTGGGCGGCCAGGGACCTGCGGGTCTCCTGTCCGATCGCCATCGATAACGATTATGTGATCTGGCGCGCTTTCCATAACCACTATTGGCCAGCCCTCTATTTCGTTGATGCGCAGGGCCGTATTCGACATCATCACTTCGGGGAGGGCACCTACAAGCAGTCGGAAATAATTCATCAACACTTGCTGGTCGAGGCTGGCATCGGCGGTATCGGTGATGAACTGGTTTCGGTCGATGCCCGGGAGCTGAAGCAGACGCTATTTGGGGCGACTTGAGGTCTCCAGAAAACTATCTCGGGAATGCACACACTGAGCACTTTGCGTCACCCAGTAGGGTTAAAACAAGTTTCTTGAAGAGTGGACAAATAGTTCTTTCTGTTGACATCTGTTGCTCTTGCATTCGTATCTCGTTTCTGCGAGAATTCCTCCTTGTACGGTGAGTTACACCGGAATGTACGCCTGTGGAGATCCTGTAAGACCTGGTCTATCCAGGCACGTTGTTCGTTGAAGCAGGAACCGAACGCCAGATAGGGCTTGTCCCTATTTGGGTAAGTTTCGGATAACGGCAGTCCTGGGTACGCGTCGCGTCTATGCTGCCTCCGCGCGCTTGAGGCTCAATCATTGGGTGCTTTCAGGTAATTGGACAGTGGAGAGAGAGGCCATTGTGCTCAACACGGCCAATGGGCGTATCGCGTCCCGCTTTCATGCCCGCGATGTCCATCTCGTCATGGGGCCGCCAGCGCGAGGAACGTCCGTGCGCTTTCGCGTGTTCCTCGATGAACAGGCACTGGGGGCGGCTCATGGCATTGACGTTGACGAGCAGGGCAACGGCACGGTGACCGAACCTCAATACTCTTTATGCCGCGAATAGAGATTGCGACTGTTTCCCAAAAAGTGGGAAGAAGTGATCAACTGTAGGCAAGACGCCACGCTTTCGGGCTTCTTGACAGATAAGAACATTTGCCCTATACTCAGGCAAATATGAGGCAAGGGAAAGAGCAGAACCACATGATTCGCGCCCATAAGATCAGACTCCATCCCACACCTGAGCAATCCGAGTATTTTGCAAAAGCCGCAGGAACCAGCCGATTTGTGTGGAACTGGGCACTTGCTGAGTGGAATCGGCAGCATGAAGCCGGTGAAAAACCGACCGCCTTGAAACTCAAGAAGCAATTTAACGCGATTCGACGGATGCACTTCCCCTGGACATGGCAGGTGACGAAGAATGCCTCAGATCAGCCCTTTCTTGATCTAGGAAAAGCTTTCACCGCGTTTTTTGAAGGGAAAGCCAAACACCCCACGTTCAAGAGCAAGAAACAAAGCAAACCCTCCTTTTACCTTGCCAACGATCAATTGGAGGTGGGGGATCATCGCATATGGATCCCCAAGCTCGGATGGGTCAATCTGGCTGAGAATCTACGCTTTGAGGGCAAGGTCACAGGTGCACGTCTCACTCGTCAGGCAGAGTGGTGGTTTGTGTCCCTGCAGGTCGAGATCCCTGATCCCATCGCGGTGAAGAAACCAGCTGCCGTCGGGATTGATGTGGGCTTGAACCGCCTGGCAACCTTGAGTACAGGAGAGCACGTCGAAAACCAAGCCTTCCTCAAAACTGCACTCAAGAAGCTGCGTCAAGCCAACAAACGGTTGCACCGCCGGAAATTGGGATCAAAGAATCGAGAGAAAGCGCGCCGAAAGGTTGCCCGTCTGCATTATCGCATCAGCTGCCTGCGCCAGGACGTCCTGCAGAAGCTCACGACGAGGCTGACGGATAGTTACGGGATCATCGGTGTGGAAGATCTGCACCTCAAGGGACTGCTCAAGAATCGCCGTCTCGCTCGTTCGTTTGCCGATGCTTCGCTGGGCACCCTCAGGCGTCTGCTCGAGGCAAAAGCGGCGCAACGTGGGGGAGAGGTGATCAAGGTGGACCGTTTCTTTCCTTCCAGTAAGACCTGTCATTGTTGTGGTTGGACGTGGAAAGGGATGACGCTCAAGGATCGCCTCTTTGTGTGTCAGAATCCCGCTTGCCCATATGAGCAGTTTGGGCAGGATCGAGATCACAACGCAAGTCAAAATGTGTTACAGGAAGCCCTTCGCTTGATCGGGTGTATTGATCAAGCCGTCTCCGGTACTGGCTCGGACGAAGACGCAAACTTGCCTGCGGACGCGGGGTAAGACCAGAGGGCTTTGTCCCGAAGGCACCTGCGAATGAAACAGGAACAACGAAATTCGGTGTGAACGTATGTTCGCATGCATTCGCATAGGAAAATCGGAGCAGTACTCTCGTTCTGCTATAGCAGAACGAACGACCACCGCTACGGCTACATGGTATTTGTTTCACTTGCGGCTTGACATTCCACAAAGTGCACCATATAATGGCGGCACCACTGCTGATCCATCATAAGGAGCGCTATGTCTAATCCGGCAAAACGAGCGGAATTTATTTTACAAGAACTTCTCCTTCATGGACGTGTGGGTGCCGAACAGTTAAGTCAGCAGCTCCAGGTTAACACCTCCACCATACGTCGTGACCTGGAACGCCTGGAACAACAGAACTTGCTGCGGCGGGTGCATGGGGGCGCTTTGCCTGTCGATATGCCTGCATATAGCGCCTACGCCTACGATCTGACCTTTCAGGAAAATATGAACAAGCAGATCGAGGAGAAGGCCCAGATTGCCCGCGTCGCTCTCGGCCTAATCCAACCAGGCGACTCCATAGCCCTCACTCCAGGTACCACTACCACCCACCTCGCGCGCGCCATTCGCCATGTCCAGATTCGGCCCCTGACTGTTGTGACAAACGCTGTCAATATTGCTATGGAATTGAATGGACTCAAGGATATTACTCTCACATTGACTGGAGGTTTGTTGTTACCAGACTTCTTCGCGCTTGTGGGTCCGCTAGCCGAAGAGAGCCTCAATCAGATGTATGTGGGCAAAGCCTTTGTTGGCGTAACGGGGGTAAGCCCTGAACATGGATTGACAGGCCCGAACCAATTAGAAGCGCTGACACATCGGCGGACCATCCAACGCGCACTCCAAACTATCGTGCTGGCGGACCACACGAAGCTCGGTCGAGTCGCTCTGCACGCCATCGCCCCCTCTACCGCGATGCATACCCTTGTGACTGATCGCGAGGCCCCTACCGACCTACTCGCATGGTTCAAAGAACTCGGAGTCAAAATACATCAACCGGAATGAATTGAGTCGCGGCTAGCTCACTTTCAGAATCAAACCTATCAAGATTTACCTATGGAAAAGACAGATGCCGCGCTGGTCATTACCGATGTTCATGTCCACATATTTTCACCCAGGAACCTAGTATATCAAGGCGAGCAACTTCTGGAGAAAATAGGTCACCTTCAGGAGAAGGCCCACCAAACTTACGAAGCCGCCAGGATACGGATCTTCTGCTCCAATTAATGTGGGAAAACGTCTGCAAGCATCGCCTTCCTCCATCTTTTGTTGTTGCTGCTTCCTCCGTAGGTGCCTCAAGACCAGCTGGTCTTTTTGGTCTTACCCCGCGTCCACAGCCAAGTTTGCGTCTTCGTCCGAGCCAGTACCGGAGACGGCTTGATCAACGAGCCCGATCAAGCGAAGGGCTTCTTGCAAGACATTGTGTCCAGCATTGTGATCGCGATCCTGGGGAACATGAACATACGAGCAGGAGGGATTCTGACACACAAAGATGCGATCCTTGAGGCTCATCTCATCCCAGGTCCATCCACAGCCGTGGCAGGTCTTACTGGAAGGAAAGAAACGGTCGACCTTGATCACCTGTCCACCTTGTTGAGTGGCTTTGGCTTCCAGCAGACGCACGAGCGTGCCTAGCGAAGCGTCGGAGAACGCGCGAGCCAGGCGTCGGTTTTTGAGCAATCCCTTGAGGTGCAGGTTCTCCACCCCGATGATTCCATAACTCTCCGTCAGCCTGGTTGTGAGCTTCTGAAGGCCATCCTGGCGCAAGCATACGATCTGGTCGTGCAGGCGTGCCACCTTTCTGCGCGCTTTGTCCCGATTCGCGCGATCCCATCTTCCGGCGATGGAGGCGTTTGTTGGCTTGGCGCAGCTTCCCCAGCGCGGTTGTGAGAAAGGCTTGGTTCTCGACGTGCTCTCCCGTACTCAAGGCTGCCAGGCGGTTGAGTCCAACATCGATGCCCACCGCTGCCGCTTTCTCCATCGGGTTCGTGTCCGGAAGTTCGACCTGGATGGAAACAAACCACCACTCGGCGGTTCTGGTGATGCGTACCCCGAGGACTTTTCCCTGAAAGCGCAGATTCTCGGCCATATTGACCCAGCCGAGCTTTGGCACCCAGAGGCGATGATCTCTGATCTTGCATTGGTCGTTGGCAAGATAGAAGCTCGGCTTGCTGCGTTTCTTGCTCTTGAACTTCGGGCGGTAAGCCTTCCCCTCGAAGAACGCCGTAAAGGCTTTGCCCACATCAAGAAAGGGCTGGTCAGAGGCGTTCTTGGTCACATCCCACGTCCAGGGGAAGGATGCTCGTCGGATCGCGTTGAATTGCTTCTTGAGCTTGAGGGCAGTTGGTTGCTCCTGGGCTTCGTACTGCCGATTCCACTCAGCCAGCGCCCAATTCCACACGAAGCGAGCCACCCTGCGGCGCGTGCAAGGGCGTTGGCCTGTTCTGAGGTGGGATGCAGTCTGATCTTATGGGCGCGAATCATGCGGTTCTGCTCTTTCTCTTGCCTGTTGGTTTCATTATTGTAGAGCAAGTGTTCTCATCTGTCAAGCAGCCCGAAAGCGTGGCGCCTTGCACATGATTGATCCCTTTTTCCTACTTTTCGGTAACAGTTGCATTCTCTTTCATCTATTCAAGGCTGTTAGGGCAATTTTGCGTGATAATATTGCTCATTCGCGCATTGATTCTGCGCGAATTGTGCATTATACTTAGTGCAGAAGCTATCTGATAAGCGACAGAAAGGATGAAGCAGCAGATGAAGGTTCTAGTCACCGGAGGAGCCGGGTATATTGGATCACATACCGTACATGAGTTAGTCGAGCGTGGCTACGAAGTTGTAGTGCTCGATACATTAGAACTTGGGAATAAGCAGTCGATAGAGGATGTTCGGTTCTGGCAGGGCAGCATTACCGACGAGGGGCTCCTGGAGCAGCTATTCACGCAGGAGAAGCCAGAGGCTGTCATCCATTTTGCCGCGTATAAGGCTCCTGGCGAATCGATGCATGAGCCTGCGAAGTACTTTCGCACCAATGTAGGAGGTACAGTCTCTTTGCTTGATACAATGGCGCGCCACGGTACACGCTCTATTGTCTTCTCCTCAAGCTGTTCCATTTTTGGAACGCCAGAGCAATTGCCAGTGTCGGAGGACGCGGCCAAGAAGCCAGAGAGCGTGTATGGTGAAAGCAAGTTGATGGGCGAGACCCTGCTGAAGTGGTACGATGTGACGGCGGGTATTCACTATAGCGCGCTACGCTACTTCAACGCCTCGGGCGCTGCGCTGGACAATAGCAATGGCGAGGATTGGGACTACACGCACAATCTGATTCCTCTGGTGATGAAGGCTGCCGTCGGGCGCACAAATTCGGTTACCGTCTTTGGCACCGATTACCCGACTCCCGATGGGACTGCCATTAGAGACTATATTCATGTTATCGATCTGGCGGTCGCTCATGTCAAAGCCCTCGAGCAACTGACACAGGGCCATCCGAGCGCAGCCTACAATCTTGGTACGGGAACGGGCCACAGCGTTCAGGAAGTCATCACAGAGGCCAAACGGATTAGCGGCGTTGATTTCAAGGTTGAATATGGAGCACGGCGGTCTGGCGATCCTGCGGCGGTCTGGGCCGATTGTAGCAAGGCCGAGCGCGAGCTCGGATGGAAGGCGCAGTACGGACTGGAGACGATTCTGGAGACTGCATGGCGCTGGCATAGCACGCATCCCAATGGCTTTCAGGAGGTATAAGATATGAATGCTGATCCCGAACGTGCCAGTGGCTTATGGGAGGAACGCTGGCATCCCTTGCGAGAAGAATGGGTGGTTATCGCGGCCCATCGTCAGAATCGCCCCTGGAGTGGAGCCGTCGTCTCTATCGACGAGGCTCCTAAGCCATCGTATGTAGCAGATTGTTATCTCTGTCCCGGTAACAAGCGTGTCGGTGGAGCCAGCAATCCCGACTACGAGAGCATCTATGTTTTTGACAACGATCACCCCTGCGTCGGACCGGAAGCACCAGAAGACGTGGTGCTTCCTCCTGGACCCTATAAAGCGCGTCGGGCCAATGGCCTGGCACGGGTAATCTCCTTTAGTCCAAATCACAGCCTAACAGTAGCCGAGATGTCGCACAAGACCATCAGCGAGATAGTGCGGGTCTGGCAGCGGCAAACGTTCGAGCTTGGCAAGCGGCCAGAAGTCAATCATGTGCTCTGCTTCGAGAACAAGGGCGAAGTTGTTGGGGTATCGAATCCGCATCCACATGGGCAAATCTATGCCACCAACTTTGTATTCAAGACTATCGAACAAGAACTGACGGCCTCGCGCCGCTATCACCAAGAAACGGATCGTTACCTGTTCGCCGATATTATCGCCGCCGAGCAAGCTGATGGGCGCAGAATTCTCTACGAAGATGAACATGTTATCGCCTTTGTGCCCTACTTCGCGCGCTATGCCTATGAGATCTACCTGGCACCCAAGCGCTGTGTCTCGCACATCTATGCGTTACGCGACGACGAGGTGGAGGCGCTGGCACGCGGCCTGAAGAATGTCACTGTGCGCTTTGACAACCTCTGGCAGATGTCGTTCCCCTATGTCATGGCGCTACATCAGGCTCCTACCGATGGGGGAGACTATAGTCCCTTCCACTTCTTCATTGCCTTCCATCCACCACTGCGGCGTCCCAGCGTATTGAAGTATCTCGCGGGTCCCGAAATTGGCGGTGGCAACTTCATCAGTGACACCTCTCCAGAGGCCAAAGCAGCTGAACTGCTGGCCGTCCCAACAATCCATTATCGCGAAAGGGAGGAAGAGCAATGATCCAGGGCGCTAACGAACTGCTCGCGCGGATACGCGCTATTCACGAGTCCATTCGAGATAGCGTGGTGGCAAGTTGCGAACAGCAGGCTATCGAACAGCTTTCCACCATCGTTGGGGAGCAGGCAGGAGATACTATCTTCGCCCTTGATCACGTCTCGGAAGAGGTGCTGGTAGAGCACTTTACGGCCCTGGGGCGCGAGCGCTCATTCGTGCTCATCGCTGAAGGGCTGGATGAAGACGGGATACGCACATTCCCGGCTGGTACTGATCCCGATGAAGCCGAACTGCGCATCATTATCGATCCAATCGACGGGACGCGCGGTGTCGTCTATCAGAAACGCGCGGCCTGGATTCTTACCGGGGTCGCACCCAATCAGGGCGCGCAAACCTCGCTCAAAGATATTGAAATTGCAGTCCAGACGGAGATCCCACTGATCAAACAGCACCTCAGCGATTGCTTCTGGTCCATTGCCGGGCAGGGGGTAGACGGCGAGCGAGTAAACTTCCGCACGGGCGAACGCCAGCCACTTAAGCCGCAGCCATCGCGTGCCAGTACAATTGCCTCTGGCTTTGGCGCGATCTCGCGCTTCTTTCCCGGTGGACGTGCCGAATTGGCCGCGATAGATGATACCGTCGTTGAGCGCATCCTGGGGCCAGTCAAGCCGGGTCAGGCACAGACGTTTGAGGACCAGTATCTATCAAGCGGGGGACAATTATATGAACTACTCATGGGACACGACCGCTGGATAGCCGATTTGCGTCCATTGATCGATGCACAAGCGCGCAGGCACGGTAAGGCTTTCGGCCTCAATTGTCATCCCTATGATCTCTGTACCGAGTTGATCGGACGCGAGGCAGGGCTTATCATAACGGATGAATATGGTAATCAGCAAGCGGCTCCCCTGGATGTCACATCAGGCATCTCTTGGGTTGGCTATGCTAACGAGCAGATTTATCAGCAGGTTGCCCCCATGCTGCGTGATGTCTTGCGCGAGCGAGGGTTGCTGGAGAATGCGACCAATCTGAATAAGGATGCAGAAAGGACCTCATAGATGTGGCGTTTTGAAGATTCCTCGCGGGAACTCCCTGACGCAGAACGTTTTCTCGTCGTGCTCAACAGCCAGGCCGACTTCTTTAATGAGCACGCTCCGCTCTGGGTGGGGCGCGCGCCTGGACGCCTGGACCTGATGGGCGGTATCGCCGACTACTCCGGTTCACTGGTCTTGGAACTCCCGCTGGGTGTGGCTACCTGGGCCGCCGTCCAGCCCTCGGACGAGCCTCTTATCACTCTGCTCAGTACCAATGTCGAGGAGGATACGAGCGACCCCTTGATCACTCTCCCCCTCGACGCGTTCCAGACCAACCAGCATGCCCTGGATTACAGCGCCGCGCATACCCTGCTCACAGCGGAGCCTCGGCGCGCCTGGGCAGCTTATGTGGCTGGTGTGCTCATCATCCTACAACACGAGCGCGGTCTTGTGCTTAATAGAGGCCTGCGCATCTTCATCCACTCCGAGGTTCCTACGGGCAAGGGGGTTAGCTCATCGGCAGCCCTCGAAGTTGCCACGATGCAAGCCGTGGCCGCGTCATTCAAGCTGGCTCTGGCGGGACGTGAGCTGGCTCTGCTTTGTCAACAGGTTGAGAACCTGATTGTCAATGCACCTTGCGGCGTCATGGACCAGATGACGGCAGCCTGTGGCGTGCAAGATACCCTACTGGCGCTGCTCTGCCAGCCAGCCGAGCTTCAAGGCAATATCGCGTTGCCTGAAGAAGTCGAGGTATGGGGAATCGATTCCGGTATTCGCCATGCCGTGACCGGCGCGGACTATGGCTCGGTGCGCATTGGCGCGTTTATGGGCTACCGCATCATCGCCGAACAGGCGGGCCTCTCCGCGCGGCCGCTTGGTAATGGACAGGTCAGCATAAGCGATCCGCAGTGGCAGGGCTACCTGGCGAATATCACACCCTCTATGTGGGAGAGTATCTATCGTGAGCGCGTTCCTGAGCGACTTGACGGGGCAACCTTCCTTGAACGCTATGGTGGCTCGACCGATACGGTAACCCATATCGATCCGTGCCGTACCTACGCGCTGCGCCAGCCGACCGCTCATCCTATCTACGAGCATCACCGCGTCCAACTCTTCCGCGCTCTGCTGGCGCAGCGCCCCGTCAGCGAAGAGCAGCTTATCCTGCTGGGTGAGTTAATGTACCAGTCGCACGCCAGCTATAGCGCCTGTGGGCTTGGCTCAAGCGGGACAGATCGCCTCGTCGCGCTGGTACGTGAGGCTGGATCAGCTGCGCGCATCTATGGCGGCAAGATTACTGGCGGAGGTAGCGGTGGCACTGTCGCGGTTCTGGCACGGCGTGGAGACGACAAGCAGATCAAGGATATTGCCAGTCGCTACAGCCAGGAGATGGGTTTGAACGTCGAGATCCTGCATGGATCATCGCCAGGAGCGGTGGCCTGGGGTCACCATCGCCTGCTAAACAACAAAACAGGAAACGGCTAGCTCTTTGCCGGGGTTAAAACAAGTTTCTTGAAGAGTTGACAAATATCTCTTTCCGTTGACATCTGTTGCTCTTGCGTTCGTCCCTCGTTTCTGCTAGAATTGCTCCTCGTACGGTGAGTTACACCGGAATTCACGCCTGTGGAGATCCTGTAAGACCCGGTATATCCAGGCTGGTTGTTCGTTGAAGCAGGAACCGAACGCGAAATATGGCTTGTCCATATTTGGGTAAGTTTCGGATAACGGATCGGGGACTCTCTCAAATATAGGTTTTTTGGGCTTATCACAATTCTGTGTGGAAGCGTGTTGTAAAGCCATTGAATTTCGTTGAAGGTTACAAGAATCCGAGCGATGCATCCCTGCTCATGGATGGCAGGGATGCATCGCCGTTCTTTGAAAGGCTGAAGGGAGGGGCGGATCCTCGCAACAACGGATGGTGGGGCACTTGACGAGAGGTCAGCATGCTACTATCCTATGGAGCATATGTTCTAGACACAAAGCGCCCTGCACAGGAGAGATGGGATGAGGATCAGTTTGTTTCTGTATAGATGATTGCTCATTAGAAAGCATGCAACTGGTCATATATTGTTCTTATTACCGTAATGGTTAAAGATGGCTTGGCTTGATCTGAAGCCTTCTGCTGATTCACGTGGAGTGCTGCCAGTGACGGCACACACACACGAGCGGCTTGTAATTCCGATGGCTGGTGAGTGGACGCAACCGCGATAGCAGTCGTATGAGCTTTGAGAGCGGCTTGAATTCCCGCTGGCGCATCCTCAAGCACAATACAACGCTGAGGTGGTACTCCTAACAGGCACGCAGCCTTCACATACCCTTCAGGATGAGGTTTGCCTTGAGTGACGTCCTCGGCGGTAATAAAGATCGATGGCAAAGGCAAGCCAACCGCACGTAAACGAGTAGTTGCAAGTGCGCGTGAGCCAGAGGTGACCACTGCCCATTGGGTAGGTGCTAAACCAGCCAAGAGACTCGCAGCCCCAGTGATGCTCATAAGCCCTTGTATATCTTCTATTTCAGCTTTTTCCATACGTCGAACCTCACCTTCAATGGCAAGGGTGGGTGCGACAGCACGCAGAGTATCGATAGTGCGTCTGCCATGGGCACGCGTGATAACTTCCTGCGCATCTAATCCATGTCGAATAGCCCATTGATACCACAACCTTTCTACGCAAGCTGTTGAATCCACAAGCACACCATCGAGATCGAATAAAATGGCATCGCAGTGAAAGCGTTGCATGGTTGCCAGACCTTCTTTCCATGTATGCTATACTATACATATTCAAGATAATATGTGCAATTTCGTGCAATGTCAAGGAGTTTTGTGTGAATATCTAGCCATAATTCGGCAATAATAGAGAAAAGCATGGAAAAACGAGCAAAGGTGAGAGAATGCTTACAGCGGAACGAAGGCAATATATTTTGCAGGTGCTCTCGCAAGAGGGAAAAGTAGTCGCTAAACGTGTGAGCGAAGAGCTTGGTATTTCGGAAGATACTATTCGACGTGATTTGCGTGAATTGGCAGCCGAGGGGGCACTTGAGCGTGTTCATGGTGGAGCACTCCCACGTCCACCAGTTTACGGGAGCTTCACGTTGCGTCAAACGCAAGCTCTAGCGAGAAAAGCGACTATCGCACGGGCCGCAATCCCCTTCGTGCGTAACGGGCACGTTCTGCTTCTGGATGGAGGTACAACTAATGTCCAGGTTGCCCAGCACCTTCCCCAAGACCTGCACGCGACGGTAGTGACCAACAATCCTCACGTTGCGGTAGCGTTAGAAGCGCATCACCCATATATTGACATCGTGCTCTTGGGAGGGAATATCCTCAAAGAAGCCATGGCTACACTTGGAACTGCCGCACTAGAAACCATTCGCATGATGCGTGTGGATATCTACTTTCTTGGGGTAGGCAGCTTACACCCCTCGGTGGGCATCAGCACCAATCATCTTGAAGAAGCGTACCTCAAGCGTGCCATGATCGCCAGCGCATCAGAGGTCATCGCCTTAACAGCACCAGAGAAATTGAATACGGCGTCTCCCTACATCGTAGGTCAGTTGAGTGAGCTTTCAGCAATCATTACAGAACAAAGCGTTCCAGATGACGTGCTAGAGCCATATCGTGCCTTAGATATTACCGTGATTAAAGCATCATAAACAAGAAGAGGTTGGTCACCTCTGCTCGCTCACGAAATTCGTATGCTTTTTGCTATGCTTGCTGGGCTTCAAATATTTTTCCAAACTTTTCAAGCTCATTTTCTTAGATCCGATGTTGCGTCCCGATAGATGAACGCGCTCGAATGGTGCATATTGAGCGAGCGAAGGGTGCTGTCATGCCGGCATGGTTGAGTGCAGGTAGTATCAATTTTCACGAATGTATGATATCGCGCCTGCGCCAGGTATTGCAGTAGGATATGTTTTACTCATATCTTTCACCTCTTGCACGACAGCGGTTGTCCTTAGCACGTGAGCTTACCGCTCGTGTTGAATGGCTTCGCAGTTGTGTGGTTCCTCTCGTGCAAGGACGGTTTATTCTCTTTCCTTGGGCTGGATCGCGTATCTATAAAACGCTTGCATTTCTTCTGGGGAGTAAAATGTCATTTTTCTGTCTGTCTCTGTTCCTGTGCAAGTTGCGTCGAGAGTCTCTGCGTCTCAATCGTTTTGGGATGAGCCTCTCCCAGAGCCTGTAAGCGAATGCCTAGAGCGCGTTGGGCAAGGGAGCGTGCTGTGTCCAGTTTGCCCTGCCTTTGAGAACAAATGGCTAGATCATGCAAGGTTTGCGCTGTTTCAGGATGGAGTGGACCCAGGTGTTGTTCTCGGATAGCGAGTGCTCGCTGGTAGAGCGGCTCCGCTTCCACTGACTTGCCCTGATCACGATAGAGGTTGGCAAGTCCAGCGAGAATTAAAGCCACTTCAGTGTGTTCAGAACCAAAACACTGTTCGTTAATTCGCAAGCCGTGTTGATAATGTCGTTGGGCCTCGTCATAGCGACCCTGCATGCGAAAAATTTCTGCGAGATTATAGAGTGTATAGGCGACAAGAGGATCGTCAGGACCAAGCGTTCGCTCCCAGATATGCAATGCGCGCAATAATAGTGGTTCTACTTTTTTGACACTCCCCGGCATGAATGACTCTGTTGGGAATTTTTGTTCAGACAACTCGTCAAGAAAGGGCAAAGGTGGTAAGGTAAGAAAAAAAGGATCATCTTCACACAAAGAAGGTGGAAGGTGAAATTCAGGAGCCTGTGTATGTCGATGCAACCCAGACCTCTTGATGAGGTTCCAGAAACAACCAGCCGAATTGCCCATCGATCTTTCCCCAAGGGAACCCTCGCGATGACCCTACGAGACGAATTAGGAAGCATCTTTACGGACGAGACCTTTGCTCACCTGTTTCCCAAGCGAGGACGACGAGCGGAAGCCCCTTGGCGTTTAGCAGTGGTCACGGTGTTACAAACCATTGAGCACCTGACGGATCGCCAAGCAGCTGAAGCGGTCCGGGCACGCATTGATTGGAAGTATGCTTTGAGCTTGCCTCTCGATGATGAAGGGTTCGATTTTTCCATTTTGAGTGATTTTCGTCAACGGCTCATCGATGCTCACGCCCAATCGCTTGTGCTCGAGCCCATCTTGACCATCAGCCGGGAACGTGGCTGGCTCAAAGCTGGAGGCAAGCAACGGACCGATTCAACTGCCGTGATTGCAGCTGTGCGGGCGCTCAATAGCCTCGAAAGTGTTGGCGAAAGCATGCGCGCTGCGCTCAATGATCTCGCACAGCTGCATCCCGAGTGGCTGGGCTCACATCTGGAGCCCAGTTGGTTCGATCGGTATGTCCACCGCTTTGAGATGACACGCTTTCCCAAGTCAGAGAGCAAGCAACAGGCGCTGCGTTGCCAAGTTGGAGAGGACGTCGCACGACTCTTCGAGTGTCTCGACCACCCAGAAACGCCTTCTACTCTGGGGCAACTCCCTTCTGTAAGGCGGCTTCGGCAGATCTTCGAGCAACATTACGAGCGGGGGCGCTCAGGGGTACGATGGCGAGATGGACCTGCAGTCACCAATGAGAATCGGATCGTTTCGCCCTACGATGAACAAGCACGCTCGTCACGCAAACGAGAATTGATCTGGTTGGGGTACAAAGTGCATCTGACAGAGACCTGCGACCAAGATCCACACGCGCCTCATCTGATTCTCCAGGTTCATACCGTCCCAGCGACTGTTCCTGACAGCCTGGCAGTGGAACCGATCCTGCAGGATCTGCGTGAACGCAAGATCGCTCCTGCGACCCTATTGGTAGACCAAGGCTACATGAGCGCTCCCTCTCTTGTCACGCAAGCCAAGCAAGGAACCCAGGTGATCGGCCCGCTGCGGGAATCAACCAGTTGGCAAGCCCAAGCAGGGAAGGGGTATGGGCTCTACGACTTTGAAGTGGATTGGCAGCACCAGCACGTCCGTTGTCCACAAGGGCACGTGAGCCAGCGATGGGGTCCTTTCCTTGACCGACACGGTACGGACAAGATTGAGGTTCGCTTTCCTCCCAAGATCTGTCAGGCGTGTGTGGCACGAGAGCATTGCACCACGGGAGTCAAAGGGCGCATTCTCAAATTGCTGCCCCGAGAAGCATATGATGCGCTAGAGAAGCGCCGAAAGGAGCAATACACTCCTGCTTTCCAAGAAGAATATGCTAGACGCGCCGGGATCGAAGGAACCATTTCACAAGCCATTCGTCGGACCAGGCTGCGACGGAGCCCCTATCGAGGGGAACGAAAGACGCATCTGCACCATGTGCAGATTGCGGCTGGGATCAATGTGGTACGCATCATTGCGCATCTTCAGGCGCAAGCTCAAAGCAAACATGCTCGTTTTGAGCGCCGAGCCGCCCCTTTGCTCGTCTCAAGGAGATGGCTCGACAGGAATGTTCAGATGTCTGAACAAAAATTCCCAACAGAGTCATAAATGACCGAGGCTTTCTCGCTCGGTTTTCTTGTAAATATAGTATAAAAGATATAAAATTGGCATGTAAAGCGAATGGGGCAAATTGACCTGAACGTGTCCGGTCGTTGTCTTGGCAAGAGACTACTTTAGTGGTATGCATAAGTTTTGAGCTGAAAGAAGGCGAAAGACATGAAAGAAGCCTATTCAACAGGTTTGAGAGAATAGGTGGTGCGCGCGGTCGCAGAGGCCCCCACGAGATGAAAGCATCTATTGGCATTGTACGGTGAGTGACACCGGAATGTACGCCTGTGGAGATCCTGTAAGACCTGGTAGATCCAGGCAGGTTGTTCGTTGAAGCAGGAACCCAACGCCAGATATGGCTTGTCCCTATTTGGGTCAGTTTCGGATAACGGTGTTTGGCTCCTGGCTCATTGCGAGGAGGCAACACGTTCAGGGGTCCAAACGCGAGATGGATCTGGGTCCAACGAGCGCTTCTGCCATGGGTGGCTGGCACCTTGAAGGGAGATGTCTCTTGGCAGGGCCAGCCACGGATCGCATCAAGCACATGGGTGGTTTCTCCTTGCCTCTCTTCGGCACGCCGATTTTGCATGCCTCGCACCAGAAAATGGGCGTGTGTTGCCTGAGAGGCCTCAAAAAACGCGAACAGGTCAGCAGTGCGATCGCCAACATGAATCACGAGACCTGGCTCAAAGTAGCCCAATCGTTTCACCAACCGTGCCCAGATATCGGTTTCCCGTTGGCTGTGTTGCCGTCGCTGGTCCCGTGTTTCCCCTTGGGGAGCCGAAGTACAGACAAAAGGCTCCTGCATGGCACAGCCTAGGACCTGCTCATTCTCAGCATGCACAGCCAGCACGGTTTGCAGGTACATTCCACGCCCCCGCTCATTGCCAACCTACCCCAGACCAGTGGTTTTGGGATGGCGTCATAAGTCAATCTGGGTCGTATCCTGCACGAGCAGATCGATGGATTGTCTCTCGAGGTCTTCGCGAGTCTGCTGCCAGTGAGGCTGCATGAGGGTCTCAAACGTCACATCATCTTCATCGAGCAAGCGGTACAAGGCGATCACATCCTTATCACACAGCCATTACTTCAGCGCCAGTGGTCCGGTGAACAAAGCCGGGCTGGCCTGAGTGGTGCCTTTGGCTGGCTGCTCAGGTGACCAGCTAAGGATATAATTGCTCTCCACCTTCGCCGTGGCATATCTGAGTCCTGCCAGTTTGTCAGGGGTGCGATACAGGCAGACGAGCCGCTGGACGAGCTGCGGAGGATCTGTCGGCTTTCGTTGCTCTACCCCTTCCCAGATAGCTAACCCAGGTCCATCATCAATGATGTGGTTGGGGAGAGCATTGCTGACCTCCCAGCTCAGTCCAGTGGCTGTGGCGATCAACTGCGTCCAATGGAGTTGATTTCCATCTGATCCTCTGCCTCCGCGATGGACACAATACAGGCGTTCCCTGAGGACAGCCAGGGCTGGTCTGGCGATACTATAACTGCCAGGAAACTGTTGGTCTTGTGTCCAGGTGACACCATCCGTCGTTGAGGACCACCAGAGGAAATCGTCGTGGTTTCTGGCTCCTGCGTGAACGCAATACAGCGTGTTATTGTAGACCGCTAAGGCTGCCCCGGAGTTACTATAATTGAGACCTGAACCATTGAGGGGGGTTGCCAGAGACCAGATCCCCTTCTGGTCGCGCGCCGTCACATAGAGTTGTTCGTCGCCGCCCGGGCCTCGATAAACGCAGTAGAGTTTCTCCTTAAACCAGGCCAGGCCCAACTCTCCAGCGCTTTTATAGCTTCCCTGACCATTGGTCTCAAAACTGCTTTTCGCCGTCCATGTCCCGCCTGCTACCTGGGTAGAGGTGAAAAGATCCTCATTGCCGTCTTCTCCGCGAAAGGCATTGATGGCCTCGCGTTTAGCATGAATATAGGCCAGAGCGGGACCAGCGTCACTGGAGGTATTGGTATTTTTCGTTGGAGCCGTCGTGGGCCACACAAACGCCTCTCCCTGCTTGAGCGATGTAGAGGTTGTATAAAAGAATTTATCATAATCAATGTATGGCGGTGGCGTGTCTGTGCCGCGAAAGGTAGCCGAGACCTGCTGCGGTTCCTCATACAAGTAGCTCAATTTGCTCAGATCAAGTACATCTTTCACATACATCTGACCGTCTTTCCCAAAGGTAGGAGGCATATACGTATTGCCGTCCATTCCCGGCGCCTGGACAGGGGATTTGGGAAACAGACGTTGCCATTGGGCCCAGAGACGATCGATATTGGCATGATGCAGCCAGAAGATAGGATCATTCACCGAGGTCTCAAAGAAACTCATATGACCGCTGTTGCTTGTCGTGGGATTTGTATTATTCAAGCCACCAACCCACGTATGCATGTATCCGTGTGGGCCAAATTCGATTTCTTCCCGAAAGCTATCATAGATGGAGGGGTCATAAGCAGGTCTGAAAGCAAAGAGCCGGCGAATATCCTCTTGAGTAGGATAGGTGCCGAAAGAGGGAGCAAGAGAGAGTCCGCGCAGCAATTGTTTGTCAAAACTCAGCGTTCCAACGGTTATAGGAACCGTTTCCCAGCCGTTAGCAACCGTAAAGGGACCATCCTTGACAGGAAATCCCGCTCCTCCCCACACATTTGCCTGCCACAAGGGTCCCCGGTTCGTGACCTTCCCCTTGCCATCGGTCTGACCTCTATCATCGGTCCAGTCCCAGTAGGGAAGGCCAAAGTCTAGATTCAACTGCTGCTCAAAGCGCCACAAGAATGCTCGATGCCAAGGGAGGAACAGGGGCTGCCCGTGAACCAGATCCACAACACTCTTGTCGCTATGTGTCTCCACATACGTATCGTAATCCTTCGTTGCTTTGAGGCCTTTGATTGCTTGAATAAGCTTGTCAATTTGCGTGGAGGTGAGCGAATAAATGTTCCGACGAATTTTTATCTTCGCCTGCGTCATACAATATTCCTCGTTTTCTCTCTCATTAAAAGTAAAAATGGGGAAGTGTATCGAATATCATTAAGTATATCATAACCCCAACCAGACACTCTATAAATGTTATCATGAGATGAATTTCATTTTCAGTTATCTCTGTACCAATCTTGATCTGTATGCAATCACATATTGCGTATGGAGAGACGCGAACAGTTGTCCACACGTTTCTTTGCCTAAGAAACGCAACCCAATGCATGCCTCTAAAAGTGTCCCCCTTTTGCTTTCCTTTACCCTTGTTCCAGAAGCGCTGTCGCCTCTTTGTACTCAGACACGCCTCATCCAGTACCAATTCATGGGGTAGCGGACGGACATATCCTCGCACCTCGGCGCTCTGCTGACTGGCTGTGGTCTCAAGGACCATCTCGAGCACTCATATTGTTTTCCTCCCATCTGAGTCGGAATGTCGAGGAGCGTCCGTGGAAACGTCCCTCACCCCGCGCCGATTTTCTCAAGTTGGCTGGGGTGAGGGGATATTGTGGGTCTGGCGCTTTTGTGTTACAAGATCTCCTGCCAAGATCTCTTCACTCTGTGCCTGGGTGGTGATCTGCCTTCCTGTTCATCTGAGTACGCTCATGAAGTGTTCTGAACTGGCAAGAGGCGTGCAGTCCTGCCACAAAGATGAGAACCCCAGCTCCGATATGAAGCAGGTTGATCGCGTTCAGTTCGCCTGTGGGCAGATGGACGACGACCCCTTGCAGCAGCGTACTACCCACAAACCCGCTGAGGAACGTGGCGAGCAATGATGAGAGGGTCGTGATGGTTCCCAAGGTGGAGAAGACGCGGCCCACCATCTGCTCTGGCGTGGCAAAGAGGACCAGGGGTCCAACCAGCACCTCTGCCTGCATCGTGGCAATGCCAATGAGCGTGAAACCCACCAGGTCAATGATCGCCTGATTCGGGACGGTTGAGACGACGACCATCACCCCAGCAAAGAGAAGCGCGCGAGCATAGACACTGGTTGCTCCAAATTTCCCCGCCGCACGATCAACGAGCAAGGTCCCCAGGATGCCCCCAATGGCTGGTACAGCGCTGAAGAGGCCAAACAGGCTCACGGGCACATGCGTATTCTGGGTGATGTAGAAGAAGGCCAGGACGCTCACAATGCCCCATCCAAAGGCAAACAGGCTCTCGGTAAGCAGAAGCGTGCGGAGCTGGAGCTGGCCCCCGATGAAGCGCAACCCCTCGCGCAGTTCCGTCAGGACGCGCCGCAGTGATGTGGGGTGGGCTGACGCGCGCCTTTCTGCTGCAGCAGAGACGCGCATGCGCCCGACCAACACCCAGGAACAGGCAAACGAAGCAGCATTCAAGGCAATCGCCCACCCGGCTCCCAATGAGACGTAGCAGATGCCGGCACAGGTAGACCCGATAGCCCAGCTGAACACGCCAGCCCCGACGGTCAGCGCCGAAGCGCGGGTCAGCTGCTCCTCTGGGACTACCTCTTTGAGGATCGCCTTGGTCGCCGGAGTGAAGAACTGACTCAGACCACTAACGGCTGCCACCACAAGATACATGATAGTGAGCTTGACAGCGAGTGGCAGTGGGAGCGGGAGACTTATTGGCAAAAGGGAGCACACCAGCACCGCCCGCAGTGCATCCATGATGCGCATCGTCCGTTGTTTGGGCCAGCGGTCCACAAACACGCCAGCGAATGGGCCAATCAGGAGGGCCGGGAGTGCGGCTGCCAGCACCACGCCGCTGACAGCAAGGGGAGCCGTGCTCTGGTTCTCAAGCAGCGTCCCGACCCATAAGATGAGCATCATCGTGAACAGCACATCGCCAATCAGCGAGATCGTCCCACCAAGCCACAACAAAGTATAGTTACGATTGATGAGCAGTGCGCGCTTTGGGAAGGCGCGCAGGCGTTTGGAAAAGTGGGGAAACATAGAAATCCTTTCACACGCGACATCCGCGTTGAGATGCGAAATTGGTTCAAGCGTATCTCAAGAGGGGTGCGGTGCGAAAAAGAGGAAGAGAGATCCGGGCAGGGGAAACAATGGGGAGAGCTTGCCTCTCCGCTTACTCCTCGATTCGCGCCGCATGCGGCGCGAACACACCGACAGAGTGAGCAAGGGTGTGTATAGGGCAGGTTGGGGAGAGGTGAAGTAGTTTCATCATGGCTGCATTACGATCCTTGTTGTTAGCTATTTGAAAAGGTGCTTGGAGCTTAGCACAGAATGTTCCCATCTGTCAAATGTCATTCCACAGAGGCACTGGCCTGTCTTGATCTAGCTATGCGCACTCAACATCATCTCGGCGCGACACTACATGTCTGGTTATAGATCTTCAGGGTCTCAGGCCACAGACTATTTTTTGCACATATAGAATGACACAGATGGGATAGGTTTGTAGTGCGTCTCTCTGCTGTTTGTCATTATGGAAGTATCTCTCACACATGCCCTGCTCCATTGATCTTCCCATTCTACACTCGACGCACACTTTTCTGTGGGTACCCCTTAAGTGACATTCAACAAACCACATGGTTGGCCAGTAATACGTCCTATCCTCAGATAGTCAATTGATCGAGAGCGTCCTGGATCAATGAGGAAAGAGAAAGATGATTGGCTGCTTCTTCAAAGATCTTGACCACCAGATAGTATTTATCCTGATAATGGCGGTAAAACGTGGCTCGGTTGATCATGGCTCGTTTGACAATATCACCCACGGTGATGGCACCGAACACTTTCTTTGTAATTAGTTCAACATCGCTTCTTGCAAGAATTTATGTGTGCGCTGGATTCGCAAGTCTGCCCGCACTTCGTGCGACATTTTTCCCTCCGTGTTGCATACATAACAAAAGAAAAGTATTGATGCTTGCCCCGTGGTACTGTCCAGACTACACTATCTATTGTAACAAGTTGTTGCGAAGACAACAAGTTGTCGCTACAAAAGATCAGAATACAGGGTAGCTATACCATCGAACCCCATACTCTACATCTACTGGAGGAATTTCTCATGAGTACTTTCAGTGTCGTTGACATTCCTAATATGGCTGGCAAGACGGTGATCGTGACAGGCGCCAGCAGCGGTATAGGGCTGGCTACGGCACATGCGCTGGCATGTGTCGGCGCACGAGTCGTGTTCGCGGTGCGCAATATCGAAAAGGGCAGTGCAGCTGCGGCTGCTACAGCAGGCGTGACCGAGGTCCGCGAACTCAACCTCGCCAGCCTGGACTCTGTGCGGGCGTTCGCCGCCAATTGGGATGGCAGGATCGACTTGCTGATCAACAACGCGGGTGTGGGTGGACCGGAGCTTTCCCGCACCGCTGATGGATTCGAGATGCAATTCGGTACCAACCATCTCGGTCACTTCGCCCTGACGAACCTGCTTCTTGAGCACATCACCGGACGGGTCGTGACTGTTGCCTCGCAGGCTGAGCGGGCTGGTCGCATCGACTTTGACGACCTCAACTGGGAGCGCAAACCCTACCAGTCGTTTGGCGCTTACGGGCAATCGAAACTGGCGAACTTGCTGTTCACTGCGGAATTGCAGCGTCGGCTGAGCGCCGCAGGATCGGGAGTGCTGGCAACTGCGGCACACCCCGGCTACGTCGCAACGAACATCTATAGCCATGCTGGTCACCCTCCGTCCGGTCTGTCCGCAATCATGATCCGGCTGTTGGCGCAGGACGCCAATATGGGCGCGCTGCCTACCTTGTACGCCGCTGTCGCCGACATCCCCGGCAACAGCTTCGCCGGGCCCCGCCATTTCGCACACATGCGCGGCGCCCCTATGCTCATTGGACGCTCCGCTAGCGCGCAGGACGCCGATCTGGCGCGGCGCCTCTGGACTATTTCCGAGCAACTCACCGGGATCCACTACCCACTCCAACCTATCCTTGAGCGGGCCTGACTCTGTAGCGGGCCGATGCTGAAAACACGAGTCAAAAGACTGGTTTATTCACCTCTCATGAGAGTGGCCCAGGATATGTATACAATGCTATCGCAAGGAGGATACGCATGACTGAGATACAAGATCTGAAGCATCCCATGCTCAAGCAGCGGAGGGGGCAGGGATCCGGCCCACGCTTCCAGCCCTTCCCATATCAGTGGGACGGTTAGCTCTAAGTACAGTCAAGCCACTTTTTGGGCATTGGAGCCGATCACTGACAGGATCTTCTCTGGGCACAGATTGTAGCGATCAAAGAAACCTTGAGCGGCGGCAAGCAGTGCCCGTTTCGTTTCAAACAACTTACAATGGGTGACTTCCCGGCAAAAATGCCGCCAGAGCATTTCAATCGGATTGAGCCATGGACTGTAGGTTAGGAGAGACAAGAGAACGAGGCGTCCTGCCGCCGCTCGTACAACGGCCTCCACCTCATCATACTCATGTGTGGTGGCATTATCCCAAGCGACATAGATGGTTCCTTTCAGATGCTTCTCTACAAGCTCTTCCAACAGCTGGGCAATTTCTTGACGCCGCTTGTGTCGCCGAAAAAGGACCACTGTTTCTCCTGTATGATAGTTGACCGCTCCAATGCCATAGTATTTGTCTGGCTGCCCTGGAGTAGGGATCATCACCTGCTGACCTTTGGGACTCCACATGGAGCGCAGTGTCGGGAACCAACTCAGATTAAACTCATCTGCATAAAAAATACGTCCTCCTCCTTTAGCCCGTCTCGCGCTTCTTCGATCGTCTTTTTTTACCAGATAATCGAGATCGGGGCTATAGTTAGTTTTGTATTTTCTAGACATATGTAGTTAAATATGTTCAAATATACCAACTTGCCTCTACCTTCTTGCAAAAGTGATGGTTTTCTGGTCTATTTGTTCTACTTTGGATGCAGAGGAGGCGGAAAACAGATGGCACGTGGGTATCGGGTCGAACTGGACCTCAACAACACCCAACAGACGCTGTGCCGCAAACATGCCGGAGCCGCTCGTTGGGCGTACAACTATGGCTTGCGACGTAAGCAAGCCTGCTACAAGGCAGGTCAGCCCACCCCAAGCGCCATTGATCTGCATCGCGAGATCAATGCCTTGAAGCACAGTGAGATTCCTTGGGCGTATGAGGTCAGCAAATGCGCCTTCCAGGAGGCGCTCCGCGATCTGGATCAGGCCTTCAAGCACTTTTTTCGCAAGTGCCGGCTCAAGAAAGAGGGCACATGGAAAGGCACGTGTGGCTATCCTCACTTCAAAAGCCGCAAGAAAGCCATCGGTGGCGCTCGCTTCACCGGGAGCATTCGGGTGTTTCCTGATGCCATCCAGTTGCCTCGTTTGGGAATGCTCCGGCTCAAAGAGCACGGCTATTTCCCTCTCAACAGCAAGATCAGCAGTGCCACCATCCATGAGCAAGCAGGCAGATGGTTTGTTTCCATCTGTGTGCATGAGGAAAAGGAAGCATCCCAACCAGCCACAGGCGAAGCCATTGGCGTTGACCTGGGGGTAAGAATGCTGGCAACGCTTTCTGATGGGCGGACCTTTGAGAATCCCAAGGCGTTGCGCAAGAAGATCACCGCCCTCAAGCGAGCCTCTCGACGTCACAGTCGCAAGCACAAAGGGAGCGCCAATCGCCAGAAAGCGCGCATGCGACTTGCCCGGATGCACGCTCGTATCGCCCATGTTCGTCAAGACGCCTTGCACCAAGCGACCGCACAGATCGTGGCGAGATCCAAGCCCAATCAAGAGAGGCCGCGTGTGATCGTCTTAGAGGATTTACATATTGCAGGCATGCTCAAGAACCGCAGGTTAGCCCGAGCCATTGCTGATGTGGGGATGTACGAGTTCAAGCGGCAGATCCTCTACAAAGCAGAGCAAGCAGGGGTGAAGGTGGTCCTGGCTTCCCGCTGGGAACCCTCTTCAAAAACGTGTTCGTGTTGTGGCTGGGTCAATGAGGCGCTGACGCTCTCTGATCGGGTCTTTGCCTGCCTAGAGTGTGGAAGTGTCCTAGATCGAGACTCTAACGCCGCCAGGAATTTGGTGGCATTGGCCTGATGAAAACGGCGTACCGCAAGTTCTGCGGGAAGTGACGCCTGTGGAGCAGGTGTTAGACGAGCGAAAGGCTTGCTCTCTGCATTGAAGCAGGAACCGAACGCGAAATATGGCTCGTCCATGTTTGGGTCAGTTTCGGAGAACGGCTACTCACTTTGTGTTGCGGGCGGGAGAGGACAATTTCACCATCCTTGAGCAACTGGCGAATTGTCTCATCTGAGACACGGATTCCTGTTTGCTCTGCCATATAATCAGCCAATCGTTGTAGGGTCCACATGGAATATGGCTGCCCTAAACCACGAGGGCGCTGTCGTACCACCTGGAGCAACTGTTCTGTATACGCTTTGGTGACTTTGGGGGGAGCCCCTGGCATTGGTCGATCTTTCAACCCCTCAATTCCTTCGGCCAGATAGCGCTTGAACCAATTACGCACTGCCTAGTCATTTTCACGCACAATCTTTACAATGGCTGGGGCCATCAATCGTTGTTCTGCTGCTAAAAGGATCATTTGAGCTCGAGTGCGTTGCCGCACATCTCGCGTCGTTCGGTATAAATTCTCTAAGGCTTCCAACTCTTCTGCTGTTGGGGTCGGTATCTCCAGTGGTTTTCGCATGGCTCCCTCCATCTCCCAACAGTCTACCTCATTTCCCAAAACATTGCTTGACTGTACTTAGTTGAGTCAGAGGGGTGTGGCAAGCTTTTTTGCGTCATTCTGAAAAGACGAGTGCAGAGCATCACACGATATGATGGGTAGTCAATCAAATAGAGCAAAAACTGGGACAGGAATATGCACCTCACATCGATGCGCGAAGGGGCCTCCTTTCAGCAGTGAACTGATAGGACAAGCTCACTTCGATATGATGCGAGCTCTATGTTGATGAGAGCAAAACAGAAGAAGTTTTTCAGTTTTTCTTCCCATATACCCCACATTCCGCAGTTTTAATCTGAAAAAAAATAGAATTGTTGAGAGGCAGGCCCCAATAAAGAAAGGATCTGATGATGCAATGGTTGCAAGCGGAGGACAAGCGATTGCGTGGTGGCTGCGGTGCGGATGTGCAACAATTCAACGCCTTCAAAGCATTGGAAGACCCAGCGCATCGTCGGTCGAGCCGTGGGCTTGTTGACTTGATTGGGGATAGTTTGCCCAGTTGCCTCTAATTGCTCACGCAAGCGATGTTCCGCCAGACGGTACACCAACAAGGCAAGCACCATGATCAAGCTCAGGGCCACGATGCGTTCTGGCTTTTTCACAAAAACCGAGGACGCCAGGAACAAGGGATCTTTCAGGAACCGGAAGCCCCGTTCGACGCTTCCCTGTTCCAGATACAGGTTGATCAACGCATCGTTGGATATCTCGGCTTCATCCACCACATTGCTGGCAATGACAAAGCAGGCTTTGCGCTGGGCGAAGGCCAACAGTTTGCTTTCGTTGAGGAGAACCTGGGGCGTGACACTCCAACGCACCCCGCTTGGCTGCGCATTGCGTGCAGGACGGCCTCGTCCTTCAAAAACCGCCTGGCTCTTCAGTTCCATCGAGGCATCCAGCCACTGCGGCAGCCCTTTGAGACTTTGTTCCCAGGCCTGTTGCGCATCCTCTCGGCAGGCAAATGCCTTCGTGCTCACATGCCACACCTTCTTGCTCCACATTTCCAGTTGCTTGTCGGCCTGCTTGCGCGCCGTCTGCAACGCTCGCTTGATCCCAGCATCACTGCGAACGATGATCCACCGCTCAGGCCCCTGAGGCAGATCCATGTGCTGCACGACCAGGTGACGAATTCCATCGGCACTGGGTTGCCACGCCTCCTCGTCTTGCATCACGGCGGCTTTGGCTTCTTTGCTCGTTTCGGGGACGCGACTGACCCACCGTACCCCAGTTTGATTGAGCTGGCGCATGTTCTCTGCACTGTAGAGGCCACTATCGGCCACGTAGAGCGGGTTTTCCTCGGGTTCTGTCTCTTGCAATTGGGCATGCAGGTCGGCAATCACCTTGATCAGGCTCTCTTTATCGCTGCGGTTGCCCGAAAGCGGCTGCAAAAAGAGCGGAATATCCCCTTGATGGGTGGTCGCCAGAGCCAGCATCCACTGTTTGAGATCTTCGCGATGATCGCGCGAGTAGCCATAGGTGACTGCAATGACGTGCTCATGTTCCTGCTCGGTTTCATAGGCTCCATTCACCGAAAACGAGGTCGTATCCACATGCACGTGCTGGGCTGTTATCCCAAAACGTTGCCGGGCCTGATGGGCAATGCCAGCGAACACCGTGGTCACATCGTGCTCATAGAGCCAATCAAGGGTACGTCCCAGGCAATCATCATTGAGCATGTCCGCGCTGATGCCGGCTCCCAAGAGGTGCGCGACCGGTTTATTTTCGAAGAATTGTGGCACCAGATAGAGCTGACGATTGGCAAAGCCCAATCCATTGAGAATCATGGCGACAGTGGAGGTCCCGTAACTCACTGCGCGCTGTTGGTTGGGTTCCAAGGCATCCAACCACTGCGCCAAGCCCAATTCCTGGCACACGCCCGCCACAATGCCCAAATGGTCCAAACGTTCGTTCTGGTAATCCTCAGCTCGTTGCATGCTTTTTCTACTCCTTGCGCGTTCTGAGATTACCTTATCCAATTTCAGTTTTCCTGTCAATTACCCTGCGGAATGTGGGATATACTAGGGCTATCTATGTAATAGCAACTCCCTGTGGAAGTAAATAGGAGAGAACCAGATGACAGATGAATATACTCATGCACAAGAGAAGGCACTTCCGCCTCAGCCAAACCCTGCACTCAAATCCCTTGAAGGGTTGGTTGGCGATTGGGCAATGGAACTTGCCAATGCATCTTTTCTTCCTCATCCATCCGATACAGTAAAAGGATCAATCTCTTTCGAATGGGTGCAGAATGGAGCTTTTTTGCTCATGTGCATGGGCGACAAACTCGCAAGCGCACCCGCAGCCCTCTGGTTCATCGGCCGAGATGAATCAGTCCCAAACTATACCGTGCTCTACTATGACTCGCGAAGCGTTTCGAGGATCTATGAGATGAGCTTCTTGGAAGGGGTGTGGAAGATGTGGAGAGAAGCCCCAGGATTCTGGCAGCGCTATGAAGGCACAGTACACCAGAACGGCAAAACTATCACTGCCTCTTGGGAGAAATCACATGATGGCTCCACGTGGGAGCACGACTTCGATGTAACGTATACGAAGCTCAGCTAGACAATCTTCGTATGATGAGCCTTCCTCATCTTGTTAAAAATTATAGAATGAGGGAGGCTGATACGTTTATCGTCTCAGGTGGACAAAATGTTGCAAGGTTTGCCCATTTTGACGAAGTTCCAGCAGGAACGTGGGGGTGCGGATGGTGGGTGCTTGTGTGTGGTTGCTTGCAGCCTGACGCTTCATCATCCCATCTCTCCTGTGCATTGCGCTTTGTATTTAGATCATATGTTCTATAGAACAGCAGTATGGTCACATCTCGTCAAGTGCTCCGACATCCGCTGGTGCGAGGATCCGCCCCTCCCCTGCGCCTTTCAAGGAACGGCGATGCATCCCTGCCATCCATGAGCAGGGCTTTCTCGCTCGGATTCTTGTAATGTTGCCTTCGTCTCTTGTCTTGCGGCGAAGTTCCTCAAGCTGCTGCTCCGCTACCTGGTAGATTGGACTCATTGGGTCAAGTTCGTTGAGAGCTTTCTCGGCTCTCGTCAGGGCTGCTCGTAGTTGTTCTGATTTCCATTCAGACACGCCGTTGGCCTCCTGCTGGACTACTACTTTTCCCCACTTTTCTGTGTCTCGTTCCCGCCCTAGTCCAACCATGGAAAACTCATCAAACCAGCTAGTTGGGCTGCTTGCCTGGACTCCCAGGTATCGCAAGGCCGTATTGATGGCTCCTATGCCGTCTTCTTGGAGAGCCAGGATGATCTGCCTTTGCTGCCAGACGATAGCACTCTGGCCTCCAGCATCTGCAAAGAATTCAGCTTCTACATAGGCCACAGGGCCTATCACTGAGAGTTGACACGCGAGATCAGCGACGATATCAGCCATCGCCCCCAAATGGGAAGGCAGCCCCCTCGTTTTTTCTCTTCTTCCCAACGAAGTCTCTGCTCTGCCAAAGAGTGGCCCGAAGTTCTGTAGTAAATGCTCTGGTGAATGGGAGCATCTGTAGCCCGCAATGCAGTTGAACCACTTGCGCAACAGGATAGAGCGGCGGAACGATGGTAAGCGCGTCATTTCCGAGAAATGCATTGAGCGAGTAGGCCTCACGTTCTCCTTTTCTGGTGCTCCTTGAGGGAGGCTGTACTGCCTACAAGTGGGCATTAGAAGATACTACCCCATAGTCTTGTCTAAATGCGAGCCCAATCCTTCCAATTTCTGTGCCATTTCTCGCATTTGTTCTCGTTCTGTTCTTCCCGATTCCGTGGCGTGATTCAGCACCAGGAACAGGAGCAACCGTTTGTATCCCGTTCTCCGAAACTTACTCAGATATGGACAAGCCATACACAGTGTTCGGTTCCTGCTTCAATGCAGAGAGCAAGCCTTTCGCTCGTCTTACACCTGCTCCACAGGCGTCACTTCCCGCAGAACTTGCGGTACGCCGTTTTCATTGTGCCAACGCTGCTAAGTTTCTTGCGGCGTTGGCATCTCGATCCTGCACATTCTCACACTCCATGCAGACAAAGACCCGATCCGAAAGCGTCAGTGTTTCATTGATCCAGCCACAACAGGAACAGGTTTTTGAGGAGGGTTCCCAGCGCGATGCCAGCAGCACCTTCACCCCTGCCTGTTCGGCTTTGTAGAGCATCTGCCGCTTGAACTCGTACATGCCCACATCAGCAATGGCGCGAGCCAACCGGCGGTTCTTGAGCATGCCTGCAATGTGTAAATCCTCGAGCACAATCACACGCGGCCGCTCTTGATCAGGTTTGGTTCTCGCCACGATCTGGGCCGTCGCTTGGTGTAAAGCATTGTTGCGCACATTGGCGATCCGGGCATGCATCCGCGAGAGGCGCTGTTTGGTTTTCTGGCGATTGCGTGATCCTTTGGCCTTGCGGCTATGACGTCGTGAAGCTCGCTTGAGTGCCGTGATCTTCTTGCGCAACGCCTTGGGGTTCTCGAAGGTGCGTCCATCAGAGAGGGTCGCCAGGGTTTTCACGCCAAGATCAACCCCAATGACGTTACCTCTGGCTGGCTGGGGGTCTTTCGCTTCCTCGTGCACACAGATCGAGACATACCACCTGTCTGCTTGCTCATGGATGGTCGCACTGCTAATCTTGCCACCCAGAGGGAAATAGCCGTGCTCTTTGAGTCGGAGCACCCCCAAACGAGGCAACTGGATGGCACCGGCAGACACCCGAATGGTTCCGGTGAAGCGTGCTCCACCGATGGCTTTCTTCCGGCTTTTGAATCGTGGGTAGCCACATTTCCCTTTCCACATCCCCTCTTTCTTGAGCCGACATTTGCGGAAGAAGTGTTTGAAGGCCTGGTCCAGATCGCGGAGTCCTTCCTGAAAGGCGCACTTGCTGACCTCGTATGTCCATGGGAGAGAGGGTTTGAGGGCATTAATCTCGCGATGCAGATCGATGGCGGTGGGTGATTTCTCTCCTGCCTTGTAGGCCTCTTGTTTGCGGCGAAGACCAAAGTTGTACGCCCAGCGAGCCGCCCCGGCATGTTTGCGGCAGAGTGTCTTTTGTCGATTATTGAGATCAAGTTCTCCCCGATACCCACGGATCATCGGTTGCTCTTCCTCCTCGGTGCTGAGAGTAGAACAAACATACCAGATTACCACGGCTTTGGCAAGAGGGGAGATACATGTCCTTATTTGTCACTTTCTGTCTAGAGAATAGAAAACTAACTATATGCCTTTGGACCTTGGAGCTGAAGATACCACGGGTTGCGCAGCGAGATGCGCATGTGGATGGAGTGGCTCCATTGGCTCGTGCAATACTCAGGATTTTTTTGACAAGGGATCAGAAATATCTTTGCTTTATGGAAACGAGCAATAAAAGGCACTCTCAAGGGCTCTTTTGCGACTGTATTTGCTTTCTTATGAGTATTCAATTGAGTAAGTCAAGATAAGACACTAATGTATGACGACAGCGGCATTCTGCTTGATTGAGAATTTTGCGGCTTCGTAGAGATGCATACAGCCACCAGTTCCAGTCACGGACCAGGGATTTTCTGCGAGCAGAGGATACCAATGGAGCATCTGGCTTTTGAGTGGTGAGAAGGGAATGCTTGTTTCCTTCTCGGTCAGATCTAACCTCTGCTCTATCAGGAGAACGAGAGGATCGCGCTCACTCGTGTTGGTTGCATATTCAATATCATCATAGATACCCAGGAGTTTTGCGAGCAGGCGGCATTCCGCAAATAATTGATAGGAAGAGCCAAGAGGGCGGTCAGCAAATGCAAGAACGTCCTCAAAGAGGAGAGGGAGGTAGATGGCATCTTCTATGCTGAGTGTGGCGAGATGAGGGAGGGGCAAACTGGTTTTGTCTTCAATATCCCAGACAATGTCCTTGAATGCACGCAACTCTGTTTTTGCACTGCGATGAAACCCTGGCCCTCCATCAGCAAGGGATCGTGGTTCATGATGTACAGAAAGTCCGATTGAGCGCAGGAAGGTATTGATGGCATGAAATTCCTGCTCATAGTGAGCATAAAAGCCATAGGGGTCATCTTCATCATCTGCACGGTCTATAAATATCCCAACGTCAAGATCAATGCTCATTGTTTCCTCCTTTTAGCACTAGGTGCAAGCATATGTGCTGACGCCCATTGCCTTGCGTCTGTTGGTCATTCGACACACGGCACAGCAGGCGGGAGACATCCCAGCGACCGACGTGGTTTCGCAAAATGCCATTCAGGTCTCACCTTTCTGGAGAAACGGCATCGCAGCATCACCACTGCTCAAGAAGTGTGGCACGCTTTTGCGCGCCCTCGACCGCAAAAGCGATGGTCCCCTGGTTGGCAGACCTTATGGAAAGGATGGATGCGCGTTATGGATGTCTTGGAGGGCGTTCATCTTGCCACGCATCCATCCTTCATGATTTGTGTGTAAGTGTCAGTGCTTGAGCACGGGGAGCTTCAGTTGCGCCCCGGCAACATGCGTTTATAAAATTCGGGATTCTTCACCCACACCTGCGTATGCACAAGAGCGATTACAAGCATGCCCAGTGCGGCAGAGATAAAGGCAGAGAGGACATAATTCTGTATCCAGGCAAAATACCATAAGATTCCACCAAGCAGAAACATCGCCCATCCCTCAATAGCGTTCACCACTGATGAGCTCCCAAACGGCGATGGATGCTCTTGGCCTGTCACTCCTGTCAGATAGTGGGGAATCCCATTTGCTCCAAAGAGACCACCAAAGAAACCCAGAATGATAGTTAGCAGCATAGCGTTTCCTTCTTTTTCAACTACTCATTGAGTAGCTCGTTTATTGTAAACACACGGCATCATTACCCGATGTGATAAAATCATGCCAGAGTTTCTCTATTGGAACAAGGAGTCAATATATTCTGGTATAGCAACTACCAGGATAGGATTTGAGTCAGTCAGATACCCCATAGCTAAAGCAAGGGGCTTGTCCCTAAGCTAGATCACTTGAGACGAGAGGCCGTCTGACTGCGACCCACCAGCCAAAGATGTACCAAGGCTGGCAAGGTGTTTCTCTCGGATATTGCGAGCGGCATTGAGGTCAGCATGCACGCTGAGCCCGCATGCGCGACAGAGGAAAAGGCTTTGAGAACGACGATTGTTGCGCGCCTGATGCCCACAACGAGAGCAGGTTTGACTGGTGTGGCGAGGGTCCACCTTCACCACCTCAATCCCTTTCTCTTGCGCCTTGTATGAGAGAAAGGAGTGAAACTGTGCAAAGCTCCACGAATGGAGACGGCGCTGTCCCTCTCCCTTGCGCAGGCGAGCACGCGAACGGATATGCGTCAAGTTCTCAAGCACGATGGTCGAACCAGCAGTGGCATGCTCGACGATGCGTTTGGAGAGGACATGGTCATGGTCTTTGCGTTGCCGAAACAGTTTGCCAGAGAGCTTGCGCAGGTGGCGCTTCGCACTCTTGGTGCCTTTGGCTTGCAGTTTGCGACGGAGGCGGAAGAGACGGCGCTCTTGCTCTTTCCAGCGTCGTTCTCCCAGGAAGTGGCGATGGGAAGTGACAGCAGGGTGATTGAGGCCAAGATCGACACCAATCACGTCATCAGAAGAGAGAACAAGAGGATCTGGGAGACGTACGACGACGTGCAGGGTGTATGTCCCTTTGCGGGAGCACAGATCAGCACTGCACACCGTCCCACCGATGTACTTCTGGGCCTGTTTGGGAACCGTGAAGGAGAGGTGCACACGCCCTTCAACAGTGGCGAGGCTACAGGTGTGCGAGTTCCATTTGACCCAGTAGGAGCGTTGGTCATAGCGGATAGGACAGAGACGAGAGCGAGGAGCGCTCGCTTTGCGCCCCTTCTTGAGACGATCAAGCGCACTCTTGACGGCTTCGGTGGCTTTGACGCGGGCGGCACACACCAGTTGCGCAGGCAGGTGGGGATACTGCGCACGCAGATCATAGTAGGTGCGCTTGTGCAACTCAATCCCATTGCAGCACCCAGAGGTAAAGCCCTCATCGGCCACGGCATTGAAGCAAGCAGTATGCTCCTGCACCGTTTGCTGCAAGTGTTTGGCTTGCTCATGGGTTGGTTGAAGCTGTAAAACAAGTGTTCTATCCATACGGATACTCTCTCATAGAGAGCGTGTTTTGTCAATTGGTGTGGGAGAAGAGTCTCCCCACGCCCCCAAAAAGGAACGCCTCTTTCCTCCCCATGCCTAGAAGGGCTGTCTTTTACCCACATCTTCCACTCAGGTTCGGTGGAGCAGCTCAGGAGGCCAACTCCTCTGTTGAGTGTTCCACAAACACATGGAGCGTGATTGGCTTGCGAAGCCCCTCCAAAAAGATGTGGGTAAGAATCAGGCCTAGAAGGGCAGGGGTATCCAGAGGCGGAGGTTTTGATGAATGAACATGAACGACGTACAGAACTGGCTCAATTTTTACGATCTCGTCGTGAGCGCCTAGCTCCCTGGCAAGTGGGTTTACAGCCTGGAACGCGCCGCAGAACCCCTGGACTTCGCAGGGAAGAACTGGCAATGGTCGCAGGAGTCGGAACAACCTGGTACACATGGCTTGAACAAGGCAGAGACATTGCGGTCTCAGAACAAGTTCTGGATAGTCTGGCATGTGCATTACAATTAGATGCTTCTGAACGAGCACATCTCTTTATCCTCGCACGCCAACAGTTACCAGTCAGACCGCTGCCTCTAACACAAACCATTGATGCTTCACTTCAGCTCATTCTCGATGCAATGGGGAGCTACCCAGCTCTGGTTCTCAATCCCCGCTGGGATATCATTGCCTGGAATCAGTTAGCATGTCATGTATTCGCAGATTTTGACAAGATGGCCATCCATGAACGCCATATCCTCTGGTTTCTCTTTACCAATTCAGAGCATCAGAATATGTCCGTCGATTGGGAAAAGTCTGCCCAACAAATGCTCGCCCTCTTCCGTGCTAGCACACAACGCTATATCGGCGAAGCGTGGTTAAACGAACTGATTACCGATCTCAAACAAGCGAGCCCTTCCTTTCGCGAGTGGTGGTCACATCACAATGTTCAGGAGGTACAAACTGAGCATAAATATCTCAAACATCCCCTGGTTGGTCTACTGACGCTCCAAGCGAAAACGTTTCAGGTTGCGGACCAACCAGATCTACAAATGATAATTTATATTCCCGTTGAAGGAACAGAGACGGCAACCAGATTAATCGCCCTCTCCCAAATGTCTTTCCCACAGAGCGCCTCTGCTTCTTCTAATTGTTTCCCCTCTTGGTGATAGAGTATCGCTAAACCAAGTAAGGGCTGACTGAGCTCTGGAAAGTTGGGCCCCCAACCATTTCATAGATGGCGAGCGCTCGTTTGTTCAGTTCCTCGACCTGCTGGAACTTTTTTTGTTGCATAGCGGTATCCGCCAGACTCGAATGTTTTTACCATCGTATTCGTCGACATTCCACCCTTACTTACCTCGCGTCCAGTGGAATTTGAACAACTGATGCGTTAGACTCCCAGTTTCTTCCCTCCCAAAAAGTCCGGGAAGCCCATGTCCATGTTTGGGGAAATTTCGTAGAACGGTGTCAGCCCAGGACCACGATGTAAGAAAACACGTTGCTCCGCTGATGCCACGATCACAACTGACCAGAGTCGTTGGGTACCGCTGGTTTGAGTTGGCTCAGCAACTCCTCCCAGATCGGTTCCCAAGCTTCTTGCTTTTGCGTTTTCCTGATACATTTACAGGAAACGAGCGAGAAAGCCCCCGTGATTTATCCGGGGGAGTGTCAAGCATGTACAAGAGACTGTAAGCGTGCAAGACTCTCGATGTAATCATCTAGATTGGAAGTGACATACTCATCCATATCGGGATCGACCATTTCGCTAAAGAAGATCTGCTCAACATTTAACTTGCGCACGCGGTCCAGATCACGTGCGATTTGATCTGGAGAGCCACCAAGGAAAGGTCGGCGATTTTCAGGCAGAGGAGAGGTGGTGATCAATCCGTTCACACGAACATAAATCTTGAGTATGGATGGATCGCGTCCAAATTCTTGTGCATACGAGCGGAATGTACGAATCACTTCTTCCAACTCCTCGAAGCTCGTTGGAATTGGATTGAATCCATCAGCTATACGCGCAGCACGCTTCAGAGCAGCAGTGGAGAATCCCCCATGATAATAGGGATTCCTCCTTTTTGAATAGGTTTGGGGTCAATGAGGGAAGGTGGAATGGTATAGAACTCTCCCCTGAACTGGATCGGATCAGGTCCCCAGGCTGCACGCATGGCAGCAATGAATTCTTCTGAGCCACGCCCCCGATATTTGCGTGTGACGTTTGACGTGATAAACTCCTGTTCCATCCATCCCTGACCCAGACCCGCAATGGCTCGCCCATTACTGAACTGATCAAGCGTCGCAAAGCGGCGCGCAAGGACAACCGGTGAATGAAACGGCGTGTTGATGATACTGGTACCCAGTTTGATATGCTCAGTTTTAGCTGCAACATAAGAGAGAGTTTCAATAGGCTCAAACGCTATACGATAATATCTATCCAGAGGCCCGGTCTCACCTTTGCCAACATAATCAACCTCCGCGAGAGGATACAGCAAGCGCTCATATGTCCAGAGTCCTTTGTAACCCAGGCGCTCAGCTTCCTGAGCGACGCGCACAATAGCCTCACGTGAGACAAAATGACCAGATGTAGGTAATGCAATTCCAAGTTCCATAATACCTCCTTACAACAGAGCAATAGATGAACCTCTTCTGGCACTAGCAAGGCGCGTTGTCAGCCGTTCTTTATGCTGACGATATGTCCGCTCCTCTGTCTCTTATGGAGAGGTAAAGGAGCATGCGTGGGGTAAAGCGAACCCAGAAGATTGGCACCATATGATGCCAATCTTCTGGGTTCGCACCGTCGATCAAACCCAACAGGACCAACCCAGCATTATTGACCAGAATATCCACGCGGCCGATGATCCCATTAGCCTGAGCGCCTCATCCGTGATATCGGCGAGCATGGACACAACTTTGTCCCTTGATTGCGAATAGGTGTAGCCAGCGCATTCAAGCGATCCATTTTTCTATACGTCTCTTCTAGAGAAAAACTCTGCTCAATAGAAGCTCTTGACGCTGTGGTTTCATTGTAGTCTGCTTTGCTTATGCGATACAATACATATCTATCCATTTGTTCATGGTCTGTAGGCCATAAGAGGAGGAAAGGTTAACGTGAATGGATCTGCTCCAACTTCGCTATTTTCAGACCGTTGCCCGGACCCAGCACATGACGCGGGCAGCGCAGGAACTCTATATTTCACAGTCCTCGTTGAGTAAGACCATTATCCATCTCGAACACGAGCTGGGCGTCTCGCTGTTCGATCGCCAGGGACGCAGAATCCAACTCAACCAGTATGGCAAAGCGTTTCTTCGGCGGGTGGAGCAGGTATTTACCGCATTGAATGAAGGGCAACGCGAATTGGCTGATCTGGCAGCAGGAAAGCTGGGGCAGGTGGCGATTGCGTCTATGAGCGAGTATCTCCTCCCGGGCCTCCTCCAGTGCTTTCGTGATAGTCATCCAGGCTTCATCATTCGCCTTTTTAGCAATCCTCGTCAGGTAATAATCGCTCAACTTGAACGCGGAGAGATTGATCTCTGCTTCGTTGACCGTCCAATCGAACAGCCAGGGATAGAGCAAGCGTCATTAATGATGGAGGAAATTGTGCTTGCGGTCCCTCCGGGGCATCGGCTGGCGGACCGCGAGACAGTCCGTTTGAGCGAAGTTGCGCAAGAGCCTTTTTTAGCACTCAAGCAGGAATATAGCCTGCGCACACTCACTGATACTTTTTGCCAACAGGCCGGTTTTACTCCGAAGGTCGTGTTTGAGGGAGACGAACCTACGGCGTTGTTGCACCTTGTCAATTCTGGACTGGGCATTGCCTTTATTCCCGCTCTCATCTGGAAAAGTATACCGGAGATAGGAGCCGCCGTCCATATCAAAGAGCCACGCTGTCAACGAGAATTGCTCCTGCTCTGGTCGAAAGAGCGATATCTCTCTGTTGCTGCACGCGAATTTCGTGACTTTATTATCACGTATTTTGCAAATCAATGAAATAGTGACTTCTCAGAAGCTTTCGTCTTTGAGGATAGAATCCGCTGGCAAGGATCAGTCAAGTACCTAACAGCAGGGCCTATCTCTGACGCCACCGGACGAGATCAGACAAGTGGGATGGAGGGAGAAGTCGTCTCAGAACTTGCGAATCTGCCAGAAAACATGGTGCAAGTTTACACACCACCCATGGATACCGAAGACCAGACGTTCTCCAAACAATCTAGACCGATAGCCAGTCACAATGCTGGGATGGACCAAATATACCCTGCTAAATCGCCCAAATGCGCGTTTTCTGGAGTCGTTCCCATTGACCTCAAGTACTTTCTGGATAGCGGCATTGGGTGTGTAGAATGCCCCGATTGTATATGTACTTGCACGCTCACACCGCAAAGGGGAGTCTTAACATAAAACGAGAGAGACTGTTCTTCATCACTCAAGGCAGTAAGAATGGCCTCTCTCATATTTAGGAATCCGCTATGCAAAGAACTGCTCCACTGTCACAGGTAGACCAGGCAACACCTGAGAAGGTCGCACATCATCGGCAGTAAAAAAACTGAGGGCGATAGAAATCACGATCCAACACCAACATCTCTACAATATGAGCATCAAGGGTCACAATCCAATATTCAGGACTACCAGTTGCCGCATATGCATCCAATTTCTCATGCAAATCATGACGTGCCGTACTTGGAGAAGCTATCTCAATTGAAATGCATAAAAATCATGCAGGAAATAATCAGCACAAAACCCAGTGACTCCCAGAAGCGAATCATTTTTAGGCGGGAGACGGCTCGTGTGTGAACCTGTCCTGCCTCATCCCATAGCTCCCCTATCATCTTGCGGCGGGTCTCCGAGACGACTGCCAGCACAATGGTGAGGAGCAAGGAAAACATCCAAGCAAGGCCATAGGGCTCTATGAGCCGCTCCCAAGACTGGATACGTCCGAAGAATGTTCCCAGGAGGATGCCAGCCAGAATCAACGTCGCTCCCGCAACAGCACCAACGCGGTTCGTTATGGCTGGCACCTTGATGGAAAGGGTACGCCCCACATCGGCAGAGCCTTTGATTAACAGGGGATAGACGATATACAGGAGCGAAATCTTATCACCAAGCCAGATTATACCAGCACTTATATGCACATATCTCAATATCACAAGTATCAGCATGATATTCATAACGTTCTTCTTTGCTATTTCCACTACACAATTCAGGCGAATAGCCTATCAGTGTTTTTCTGGCGAAAAAGGAGGGCGCGCGCTCACTACATATGAGCGCTTCATACATTAGCCCTAGCGCCCACAAATGATGATGCCAGTGTCGTCGACATCGCGGGCAGGAATGTGTTGCAATTTCTCTGGGTTGAGGACGATATCGATTTCCTGGACCTCATTGTCCGCGCACGTCAATCCGATGGCAAAAGCCGCTTCTCCCTTCGCGAGGGGGCGTTGATGCCACGCGTCTGGGTGCTTACTATTTTCTTTCCTTTCTCGCTGCTGGCGTCGTTGGAACTGTGGGTCCAGACCTTCCTCCAGGTAGCCAATCATACCTGGTTGACCATTGATGAGTGTTGGTTGGATTGCTACCTTCATCATAGGGAACACTATTTGCTGAATCCCAAGCAGATAGCGAGCCACGCGATCTGGCCCGTACAAAGGATGATGTGCCGCGCGGACTTTGCCTCCGCCATCGGTGTGAAGCACGATCTCGTTTGAGAGTACCTGTAGTAGCCCTTCCATATCACCGTTCCTGCACGCCTGGAAAAACTGCGTAAACACTTGCTGAGGCTTCGCATGAGGTACGGACATGTGAATGGGGTGCGTAGGCAGATGCCGCCGCGCTCGATGCATGATCTGGCGGCAGTTTTCCGCACTTTTCCCCACGATGTCCGCAATCTCTGTGTAATCGTAATCGAACATCTGGCGCAAGAGAAAGACCGCCCGCTCAATAGGAGACAGGCGTTCCAGCAGCAGGAGAAACGCGAGGGAGAGTGTTTCATTGCGCTCCGAGTATTCGAATGGATCGGTGGTTTCGATCAATGGTTCGGGGAGCCAGAGACCAACATAGGACTCGCGCTGCGCTTGCGCGGAGCGTAGCCGATCAATACATCTGCGTGTGACCAGCGTGCAGAGATAGGCTTTGGGATTTTCCACAGGTTCTTCCTGTTCTGAGACATACCATTGCAAGAAGGCTTCCTGCACGCAGTCTTCAGCGTCCATCACGCTGCCCAGCATATGGTAGGCGATAGAAAAGAGTAACGATTTATAGTTCTGGAACGTCGCTTCCTGTTGTGTGGGTGATCTTTTCATCATGAAATGTTTCTGTTGCAGGTATGCATTCTTGCTGAAAGATCGCCACGAGCGCGCATACCCGCAACAGAAACGTTGCCCCTTTCCGTTTAGCCTCTGCTATCCGACGAGCTGGGCAGGGAGGCGCTCTGCCTGTCGCTGAACTTCGCTATCATCAGCATGGTAGCACTCCTGGAGCTGGCAAAACAAGCGTCGGCCTTTTCCCCTTCTGGGCCAACCCAATCGCCTGCCACATACAAATCGGGGAGCCCTGGAACCTCTGGGCCGGGACGCCCGGGAAGACCACCATATCTCGCCTGGACAATCGCATTGGAGGCGATCATATGCGGCAAGAAGGACTGCTCGACAACTTCAGCACGCCAGCCAGGTTGTAAGAGATCCATCAGCCCTTCCAGCTCTTGTCTGCTCGCATCTGGCTCCTCCGTTTCGCCGGGTCGCAGATAGTTCATGAGATGAAGCAGGGCGCTCCCCTCCGGCGCGAGATGTGCCGAGGCGGAGTGCACTGCATAGTAGAGCGGACGGTCAATGCACAGGGCGGCGAGGTTCTCTGCTCTCTTGAGGGAGCGCAGAGCGATATCCAGGCAGGCCACACGAGCTGGGATTGCCTGCGCGGCCCAACGGCTCAACGTTTCATGCGTCCCATTGGCAACCAGAGCAGAGGCCGTTTCTGGATCAGTGGCGAGCAATACCGCGCTTGCTTCGTAGGGTGTATCATCCGCCAGACGCACGCGATACCCTTCCCCAGCAATCTCAATTGCCTTGACACGTGAATGCGTGATGAGGCGTGCCCCCGCCTCCTGCGCTTTTTGTCGGAGATTATCCACCAGCGTTTGCCAGCCACCATCCAGATAGATGACCTGCCTGCTCAGCAGAGAAAGAGCCAGGCCAGCAGAGAGCAGTTCAGGCGCATCGGTATAGGTTGAGATGCGCGCTCTGGCGAGCAGAAGCTGACGGACCTGTAGATGCTGGACTTTCTCTTCAAGCCATTCCTGCAGGCTTTTTCCCTGGAGTTCCTCTACGTTCAGATGTTTGAGAAGACCAAACACGCGCATCAATTCTGCCTCGGCGGCGGGGGTCAAGAAACCAGTCCCCAAGAGAGAGGCTGCTCCGGTTGGCAAAGGATGGAGCTTCCCATCCGCAATGATGGAAGACCCGGAGGGCTGTGGCAGCGAACCGCTATAGGAGACGCCAAGTTCATTCAGCACCTGTTCCCCTGGTCCATGCAGGCGAAACGCATGTGCTCCCTGATTGAAAAAGAAGCCGTTCTGCTCGCGAGTTCTCGCACGCCCGCCAGGCGTGCTGGCCTTCTCAAAAAGCAGCACGGTGTAACCAGCTCGCGCTAAATAGGCGGCGGCTGAGAGGCCCGAGAGGCCTCCGCCAACAATGATCACCGGGAATTGTATATCTGGATGTGTCGTCATCACTCTATCCTTTTCTTGTTGTGTTATCTTTCTCTCGCGGCTAGCTGCGTATTTCATTCGAAATGTATTGAGAGTGGTAGAGAACCCAGGCTCCCATCCTCATGCGAGTTCTAAGGCACTCTCTTGCTTCACCCCCCTATACACGAGTCGAAACAGTCGATCTATTTGTGACACAAAATATGCGTATCCCTGATGGTCGAGGGCTATCATATGTGTTTAAAACATATACGCTTTGTGCTAATGGTTTAGACAGCCAGATCAGCTAATTGGAGGGCAGGCCTCCCTAAAAGGACGTTGACCATCATCGCAGCACTCTGTGCAGTGACCTTCGTTGCAATCCGGGTGATCAGCCCCCAGAGGCTTTTGGCAGAGTGTCTGGAGAGATGCATTTGTTCTTGTAACTGAGCATTGACGGTTTCACAGATCAAGCGTAACCGGTTGAGCTGCTTTTGGTCAGCCTCTGCCCGTTTTGCCGTCTGGTTGTTTTTTGCAGGAGACAACAAAACAAGGGAACGATGCTGTTCAAGATACCTCTCAAGAGCGGCATCATTGTAGGCTCCATCTCCCAACAATCGCTGGAGGTGATGAGGAAACGAGTCCAGCACATCGACGACTGGCTGATTATCGTAGAGGCTGGCTTTGGTGAGCACAAAGCCGAGAATGAGACCAGTGAGGCTCACGACGGTATGCAATTTGAAGCCAAAGTACTTCATGGCTTTGCTGCTACAAATCCCATAATCGGCATGACCAACAAAATCGCTTGCTCGTTTGCTGCGTTTGTAGCTCACGCAGGGAACAGGAGCTGAGTCAATGGCAGCCGTCTCTTCCAACAAGAGGCCCTCTTGCACCAGTTGCAAGCTTGAACGGATGGCGAGAATCACTGACCAGAGCGCACGCTTGCGACGATTGTAGCGGCTACGTTCGTTGAGTCCAGGAAAGAAGACTCGCAGCGTTGCTTGATACAGTCGGAAGAAGTGGTCCTCTCGTGGTTCGCCAATGAGTTCCTGATAGAGCGCGATGGTCACCAACTCGCTATCGGAGAGATGTGGCGCTCTTCCAGGCCGCTGTAAGGCTTCTTGGATCACGGTTGACCCTTTCATTGTATCGTCAACTATGGTAAAAAGGGTGGTGAGAACTGTTGCTTTGTCAAGCATCATAGGTACGCTCCTTGGTTGTTTTTGCTTACAAACCAAAGCGTACTACAGTTCTCTTTCTTTTTCAGCCTTTAGCACAAAGCGTATATGATATATGAGGGTGTTGCCAGCGCACGACCTGTATTCTCTCAGCCTGGCAGCAACGCGAAGCGCCCCTCTTGCGGGATTATGTCTGACCCGTGGATGACATAGCGATAACGTATGGTGAGCGAGAAAAGAACAATAAGCGGAGAAAAGTGATGAAAGGATACCATGTGCGAGAGGAGTAGAGATAGCGCTATGTGCTAAAAAGAGGCATGCTCCTTCGGAGCACCACCGCGGATGAACCAAGGTATACTTGGAAGGAAGGGTCCCAACGCGCAGGACGAAGTTCACGCTTGTTAAGCCTTGAGCTTGGCTAAAAAGATGTTCCTGGGTATCGAAATGCACCACCGCATGTCGCTCCTTGAGAGGAAGCACGAAGAGGAAAGTATCATCTGTGCAGATACCCCATTGGTGACCTTTCACCCACCAACGTCTCTCTGTTTCACCAAGGAGGGTGGTTGCCATGCATGTGCTTTACCAATGTTGTTGCGGTCTTGATGTTCACAAGCGCTTCGTGGTTGCGTGTCTGATCTGGTATACCGAGGATGGCAAGCAGCACAAAGAGCTTCAACGCTTCTCCACGCTCACCCCTGATCTCCTCCGCTTGGTTGATTGGCTCCAAGCTGCCCACTGCACGCATGTGGCCCTCGAGTCCACGGGGGTCTATTGGAAGCCAATTTTCAACCTGATGGAGGGGCTCTTCGAGATCGTGTTGGTCAATGCCCAGCACATGCGCGGCAGTCCCTGGTCGCAAAACCGACACCAAAGATGCCCAATGGATTGCTGATTTGTTGCAACATGGCCTCCTCAAAGCCTCCTTCATTCCACCTCAACCCCAGCGCGACTTGCGCGATCTGACCCGCTATCGCAGCAATCTCAAGCAAGAGCGAACGCGTCATGTGAACCGTATCCACAAATTGCTGGAGGAAACCAACATCAAGTTGAGTTCCATCTTCGCGGACATGTTGTGCAAAACAGGACGTGACATTCTGCATGCCCTGGCCGCCGGGGAGATCAGGCCGGAAGTGTTAGCAGATCTGGCGTTGCGACGAGCGCCCCACAAACGGGATGCCTTGGTTCCTGCCTTGCAAGGCTGCATGCGAGCCCATCACTGCTTCTTGTTGGGGGAACTCCTCATGATGGTCGAGCACCTTGAGCGCAGTATCGCACGGCTGGATCGGGAAATCGAAGAGCGCCTTGCCCCTCAGAAGGAGACGATGGAACGACTCGATGCGATCACTGGGGTCAGTCAACGCGTGTTGGAAACGCTCTTTGCCGAGATCGGATGGGACCTGGGGACCTTCCCAGATGCGGCTCATCTCGCCTCTTGGGTGGGCATCTGCCCTGGGCAGCATGAAAGTGGAGGCAAGCGGATGAGTGGACGGACGCGCAAAGGGAATCGACATGCCAAAACCATCCTGGTGCAAGCAGGTCACGCTGCCGGAAAGACCAAAACGTACCTGGGAGCTCAATTTCGGCGGATGAGCAAGGGACGAGGACGCAAACATGCGGCAGTGGCGGTGGGACACAGTATTCTGCTGATCTACTACCAGATGCTCACTACGGGGCAGCCCTATGAAGAGAAAGGGGAAGACTACTTTACCCAACGAGACCAACACGAGAAACAACGGCGATTGGTCAAGCAGCTAGAGCGGCTTGGGTACCACGTTGACCTGACACCGCAACACGTCGCCTAGCTTCTTCTCTCGCTCTCCTCGCACCTGATGCCGGCACAGGGGGACTTTTTTTGCCTTGGGCGCAGCTGGTTCAGAGGAAGGAGTGCTGGCCTGGCCTCTTTGGACTGGCTAGAGAAGATCAAGCTGGCGCGCTCGTTCACATGCCTCGAAACGACTATTGATGTGCATTTTCTGATAGATATTCTTGAGATGGGTTTTTACGGTATTGATTGTAATCACCAGCATCTCCGCTATCTCCTTTCTGGAGTATCCCTCGGCCAGCAGACGAAGCACCTGAAGTTCCTGTAGCGAGAGATCTTCGGTCAGCAGAGCGCGAGAAGGCGCGGCAGGGCGGCTCGATCTTTCCTGGGCGGCAAACAGCTTCAACAGGTGCTGGAGATAGTTCTGGAGGTGCTTCTCGCGGATACGAGAGACGAAGGGACGCAGCAGTGAAAGCAGAGCTTCGCCTTCGTCGAGGAAGAGCCGTGCATATCCCTCTGGAACTGCTAGACTGATGACGTGACGCAAGAGCGATCTTGTGCTCGACACGTCTTTGAGCCGGTGATAGGCCAGGCTCCTCAGCAAATCTATCTCCAGCAAGCACCGGAGCTGTCCAGAGTCCCTGGTTTCCTTTTCCCAGGGGGCGAGCAACGTCAGCGTCTCCAGGGCGTTACCCTGCGCGAGCAGCCAGCGCGCCTTCAGTAACGCTTCCTGGAGGCGATACAGCTGGGGAAGATGCTCTTCTGGCTCCGGGGAGGGCGGAAGCCAGCGCGAAAGTTCGGTCAGGGGATCGAGAGCCTGGCGCAGGCGTGCCTGCATCATCTGGATCGTTCGAGAAAGATGAGGCGAACGCGCTGGATACGCACGGGCAAGCAGCGTCGAAAGCCTCTCCTGCGCCTGGCAGACCTCTCCACGGGCGTGGGAGATCCGCACCAGCAGAAGCGTCGTCCGCACCTCAAGCGGCTCATCCGCCAGTTGTCTTGCCAGGTCAAGCGCTTTTCGTGCCTCCTCTTCGGCGCGCTCCAGATCATTCCACTCATAGGAGAGTTCCGCCAGACCTGTGAGCGCTTTGCCTAGATCAGAGAGGTCCTCGTCTGCCAGCTCTACTACCTGCCTGAAAAACGTGGCTGCTTGCCGCAATTCGCCTGCCGCGCCGCATACCTCGCCCAGAGAGAGGAGCGCGACCCGTTTCCCGGGCTGATTATTGGTCGTCGCGCAAAGGGAGAGGATCTCCTGGTAGTATGCTCTCGCCGTGGCAACCTGCCCCGCCTGCCGTGCAGCCTCTCCCATCACACCCAGACAGACGGTACGCCATACGGACCGCTCGTCGGAAAGGCAGGTCAACGCCTGCCTCGCGAGATTCTCGGCTTCGCTGACACATTCCTGCCGTGCAGCCAGGAGCGCGCGAAAAGCGGAAACCTCACCCAGCTTGAAGATCTGCCCGGCCCCTCTCCATTCCCGCTCCGCTCCATCCAGAAAGGTCTGGACACGATCCCTGGTCGTCGGCGCGAGATGGTCAGAGGCAGAGAGGAAAGTGAGCGCACACGCATTGATGAAGCTCAAGACCGGATGTGCCAGCACCAGCGTTTCAGGGAGTTGCTGCAACCAGGTCTGCATCCTAGACAGATCATGACGCTCGGTGTAGTGCTGCTCTTGTCCCACATAGCGTTCAAGAAGCGCGACTGCCTGCGGATAGGTACGTGCCTGCAAGGTGACTTCGATCGCTTCCGACAGGAGGCCGTGCTGCTCGTACCAGGCTGCTGCTCGCATCAAGCACAAGATCTGGGCATCTTGCGTCAGGCGTTTCAGTGCCTCAGCTTGCATCGCTTCAGCGAACAGCGCGTGATAGCGATACCATTGCCCATCGTCCCCAATCGTCTGGAGAAAAAGGTCTGCGTGTTCGATCGCTGCCAGGATGGCCTGACTGTCGTTTCGCCCTGTAACAGCATCGCAGAGGGAAGCGGTCAGGCGTTTGAGAAAACTCGTTTGCAGGAGAAACGTTTGGAGTGATTCCGATTGGGCATCGAGCACCTGTTTGACGAAGTAATCGAGCACATAGGCATGGCTGCCTTTGAAGGGGGGTGGGAAGTCGGCGGACTGCTGTTCTGAGTGATCTTTCTGCATGATCAGCGCCAGCAATCGCAGCCCGGTAATCCATCCCTCCAGATACTTGTCCAGATGAGTGATCATCGAACGCTCTAGCGGAACAGGCAGCGCCTGTTGCAGAAAGCGCTGGGACTCCTCTTGAGTAAAGCACAGATCACTGGCATGGAGTTCCACGAGCTCGTCGCGCGCGCGCAGGCTCATCAGCGGGAACGGCGGCTCAACCCGGGTGACCACCATGATATGAAAGGTTGAGGGCAGGTTGGTGAGCAAGAACGCCATTGTCTCATGGATGATCTGAGCCGTAATGACCTGGTAATCCTCCAGGATCAGGATGCCAGGCTTTCGCTTCTGCGTGAGTTCGTTCAGAAAGAGGGTCAATGCCTTCTTCAATGGCGGGAAAGAGAAGGGCGGCGTCTCTTCTGGCGAGAGATGTGCGAGCGCAGAGCGTCCAATATCGTCCTGCCATGCCCGACAGGCCGTCAAGAGATAGCGCCAGAAACGGAGGGAATGGTTGTCGTCCACATCCAGGGAAAGCCAGGCAACGGGGGGAAAGTCGTTGCGTGAACGCCGTTCACTCAGCCAGTGGCTCACCAGCGTCGTTTTCCCGAAGCCTGCTGGGGCGGTGATCAGCATCAGCTTATGATCCAGGCTCGCATCGAGCTGGCTAAGCAGGCGTTCACGCGCAACAAACGAGGAGGGCAAGCGCGGCGGACACAATTTCGGTGCCAGCAGCAGGTCTTCTTCGCCCCATCCATCCTCGGCAGGGACGCGACGGTCTCGATCAAGGACACATTCCTCTCTCTGCGCCAGTTCGCTTGCTTGAGCGCGTCTCTGTGATGGTTCTCCGATCGCGAGCTGTGTTGTGCTGATCTTGCGGACCTCTTTTTCCAGGGCACAGGCGGCGGCCTCCAGGCGGGCCATCGATAGCGCACCGCTTTTACCGAGATACGTTTTCACCATCTGTCTGCCCTGGCGGCGATAGCCGTACCAATAGCCATCCTGACCACGGCTGCGGCACTCTTTTTGCAGAGACAAAGAACCGCTCCTGCCCCGGAAGGAGAACGCGTGGCGTGCGCTCAGCCAGGCGAACCACGCGTCGGTGTCACCTTGGAGCAATGGATGTTCCTGGTCGCCCCGGTCACAGAGATCGTAGTGATCATCTTCTGGAGACCAGAGCAGGAGATAGGTGCTCGCTTTTGGCATACACGGTCTCCTCCGTTCGCTGTTTCGATGATACCCAACAGTCTCCCTTTTGCGTGATTGTATCTGCTCGCCAGAGAATATGCAAGTGATACCCAATGTCGAATCAAGCTCAAACTCCGCAAGGGAATCAACGAGAGCAGAGCGAGAACCACCCCTAAGGGTGAGCAGACTTTCTCCTTCTCTCCTGTATATTCTTAGGTGTCGGTCACATCTCGTATCCTGAACGAAAGGGTCAGGGACCAGAAAAACCATCGTGATCACCGTCTTCCAAACAGATACGAAGGAGTCAACATGAATACAGGAATATCGCAGACAACCATTGATGAAACGACGCCAGTGCTCATTGTGGGAGGCAGCCTGGTCGGTCTCTCGATGGCACTGTTTCTCCGCTGGCGAGGCATTCCATCCCTGGTGGTTGAGCGCCATCCAGCACCAGCACGTCTCCCGCGAGCACGAGCCATCAACCCACGCACGATGGAATTGTTCCGCGCGCTTGACCTCGAAGCTCCCATCCGTGCCGCCCGCTCGCCCCTCGACGACGATGGCCAGAGCCTGCGCGTCGAATCGCTGGCCGGGCACGAGATCGAACAGCTTTTCGAGGGCGCGCCAGAGGATCTGAATACAGCCTCACCCACCTCCTGGTGCCATATTGACCAGGACCAGTTGGAAACCATCTTGCTGACCCACTTGCAGACGATGGGAGTTGATGTCCGTTTCAACACCGAACTTGTCTCGTTTGAGCAGAATGAGCAGGGCGTCACCGCTCTGCTTCGTGAGCGAACGAGCAGCGATACGCGGCAGGTACGGGCAAGCTATCTGGTGGGTGCGGATGGCAACCATAGCACAGTTCGCCGGACCCTCGGCATCGCAAGGCAGGGACCCGGTGTGATTGCCCACATCCCCAACATCATCTTTGAGGCCGATCTGAGTGCGGTTCTGCGTGGGCGACGAGTTACGCTCTGCTACATCGATAATCCTCAGTTGCCTGATGGACAGGGCTTTCTAATGCCCATCGACAATCAGCGGCGCTGGATGTTTACCTCCGCTCTGCATCCCGAGCGCGGAGAACGCCGTGAGGATCTGACCGATGAGCGCTGTATTGAGCAGATTCGCGTCGCTGTTGGCGTGTCCGATCTCGATGTCAAGATTCTGCCTGCCTACCCCTGGGATACTGTCAAAGTGGGGCTGTGGGAACTGACCGCCCTCTGGGCTGAGCAGTACCAGCGGGATCGCGTCTTCCTGGCCGGTGACTCGGCACACACAATCCTGCCTACCGGCGCGATGGGGGCCAGCACCGGTATCCAGGATGCGTTCAATCTCGCCTGGAAGATGGCCCTGGTCCTGGGTGGACAAGCTGCTCCTTCTCTGCTCGCCTCCTACCAAGAGGAGCGACTCCCAGTTGGCAAGTTGATGGTGGAGCAAACGATGCAGCGCTTCCTCTATCGCACCCACAGTGGTTCCAGTTCTCTGATCGATGATGCCTCGCTGATCTTCGGCTACCGCTACCAGCGTGGAGCAATGGTGGCAGAATTGGACTCGGCTGGAGCTTCCCTGACACAGCATCCCAGGACACTCTCCGGAGAGCCAGGAACGCGTGCTCCCCATATGGTGCTTGAGCGCGCCGGAGAGCGTCTCTCGACGATAGATCTGTTCGGACGAAACTTTGTGTTGCTGGCAGGCTCGGAGGGCTTTCCCTGGATCACTGCCGCGCGCATCGTGGCTGAGCGCCTGGGCATGCCATTGGATGCCTGGCAGATCAGCCCCACTGGGCTACGCGATGTCGAAGAACGCTGGTATGCAGCCTATGGTGTGAGCACCACCGGAATGGCTCTGGTGCGCCCCGATGGATTCGTCGCATGGCGTTCCCCAGCACACAAGACACAACCCGAGCAGGCCCTGGAGGATGTCCTGACCCGCATACTTGGAAAGTAAAGAAAAATACAGGAGCACCATCTTGACAGTACGGTGTCATCTCGACAGTAAGCTGTCAAGATGGTATACTACTGCTATGGAATCAACAGGAAAACCAAACGACCCTCTCGGCAGGTTCGCGTTAAGCATTTTTTGGATCAACGGGTTGCTTCTGCGCAACGGCGATAGACTGACACGATCCATCGGCCAAAGCAGCGCCAGATGGCAAGTGCTTGGTCGAGTCGGCTATCAGCCGCAGACGGTGGCGCAGATCGCGCGGGATATGGGCCATGCTCGTCAGAGCGTGCAGCGTGTTGCAGACGTTTTGGCAAAAGAAGGTCTGGTTGTCTACCAGGATAACCCAGCAAACCGGCGTTCACCGTTGCTTGAGCTGACGCCGCACGGAGCAGACATTCTCAGGACGATCTCTTCGCTCAATGAAGAATGGACGCGACATATTATGACCAAACTCAACCCGGAGCAATTAGACACAGTAGCTGGCGCACTGGAGGAGATTGCGCACATCATGGAGGCTGATGAACAACAGACCAGCCAACAAGAGACGAGAAAAGAGGAACGACTATGAATGACCCATACGTTATTGGGCTAGACAGTAAGGATCCGGCAAACGTTGTACTCGGCGCAGCGTTTCAGTCCGACACTGTACAGTTACGTGATGCGTCAGTACAGTATGTATCGGGTGGTAGCGGTCCGCCGATTATTTTTTTGCACGGATTTTCGGAAGACTGGTACGAGTTCAGCAAGGTGATGTGCTTGCTTGCTGACCGATACACCGTTCTTGCAGTTGACTTACGGGGCATAGGAAAGTCCAAAGCGACGCGAGCAGACTATGATGCAGAGACACAGGCTCATGATATTCACGAGCTGGCCAGCCAGCTTGCTCTTAAAAATCCCTACATTGTTGGCCATGATATGGGCGCCATGATCGCGTATGCATATGCTCGCCTTTACCCATCCGAAACCCGAGGTGTCGCTCTATTGGACGGCCCGCTCCCCGGTACTGCCAGCACCGACCTCATGGTCAAGATGCCATTTCTCTGGCACTTCACCTTTCACCGTCTCCCCAAACTTCCCGAACGGCTTATTGGTGGTCGTGAGTACACCTACTTTAAAAGGGCCTTCTTCCTTCGCTTCGCAAAGGACAAGCAGGCAATGACAGACGCAGACATGCGTCACTATGCGAGCGCCTATACACTTCCCGAACAGCTGCGAGCTGGGCTTGGCTTGTATCGAACCTATCAAAAGAACCGGGTATTCATGAGATCTCACCGCGACGAGCTGGATGTGCCTCTCTTCCTCATCGAGGGTGACTATGGCTCCGGTAAGCCGGGGCCAACGGCCAATGAGCTCACCAAAAAGTTTGGTTGTCGCAATGTGATGGCACAGGTAGCGGCAGGCTGTGGGCATTTTATGGCCACTGAACAGCCACAGGTTATTGCCGATCTCCTCCAAACCCAAGCGTAGTCATTTTGCAATAAGAAGCTTGTCGCGACCTGACGGTCAGGTCATGGGCTCTCTGTTGACGTCGCCCGTGGCTGCCTGAGGGTCTTTCGCTTCCTCGGCTTGCTCATGCACACAGATCGAGACAAACCACCTGCCTGCTTGCTCATGGATGGTGGCACTGCTAATCTTGCTGTTCAAGGGGAAATAACCATGCTCTTTGAGTCGGAGCACCCCCAAACGGGGCAACTGGATGGCATCAGGAGACACTCGAATGCTCCCGGTGAAGCGAGCACCACCGATGGCTTTCTTCCGGCTTTTGTAGCGGGGATAGCCACATGAGCCTTTCCAAGTGCCCGCTTTCTTGAGCCGGCACTTGCGAAAGAAGTGCTTGAAGGCGGCATCCAGATCGCGCAACCCCTCCTGAAAGGTGCATTTGCTGACCTCGCGCATCCAAGGCTGGGAGGGCTTGAGGGCATTGATCTCGCGATGCAGATCGATGGCGGTGGGCGTTTTCTGCCCAGCTTTGTAGGCTTCCTGTTTGCGGCGAAGGCCATAATTGAAGGCCCAGCGAGCGGCCCCGGCATGTTTGCGACAAAGTGTCTGTTGCGCGTTATTGAGATCAAGTTCTCCTCGGTAGCCACGTACCATCTTCTGCTCTTCTTCCTCTGCGATGAATGTAGAACAAATATACCACAAAGTCGCTGCTGTTTCAAGGGAAGGTCTGTCCATGTTTGCCCTTTTTTGTCCGTATTCTTGAATACAAATTATGCCCCTCAAATTCGCGCTTCCTGGCGAACTCTAGAATATTGCGTACAGTAGCCCCACGAAAGCGATAGAGAGCCTGATCTTCATCCCCTACCACAAAGAGATTGTTTTTCCCCGTTGCGCGTGCCAGTGAGAGGAGGATTTGCTCCTGTATATAATTGGTATCCTGATATTCATCAACAAGAATATAGCGTAGATCGTGGGTAATATGTTTGTGTACCTGCTCTTTTTGTAAAAGATCGTATGCGCATTTTTGTAAATGCGCAAAGTCTATGCGATTGGTTTGTGCAAGCAGCGTTTGATAATTTTTATAAGCATGCAAGAGATAGTAGAGAAATTGATCATGCTCCCCATGCCTGCAGGGCTGAGTGGTATACAATTCTAACCGTTCTTGCCTTGCTTGAGCACAATTTGAGATATAAAAGCACAATGGAGGCGGGCTGGTTGTCCGCCTCCATTGCTTGCTGCTCATTCATCATCTGGTTAGTAGTTCGCCAATTGACTACTCTGTCTTCTTTTCCCGGAGCTCCTTTGCCTCCTGACGGAGCTGCGCGGCCTTCGTTGGGTTAGTTTCCCGATTGGCCTTGTAGTCCTTCGCTTGAGCCTTCTGCTCCAGGTCCTTGTTGGGATCCTTCGACATGCGCTGTTCCTCCAACCAATAAGACAACAATGCAGCAACTTCCCTCAGTGCAATACTGTATCTCCTCTCACCTCAGGGCTGGTCTTTTTTCCCAGCCTATAAGCCAGGATAAAACACAATAACGTTCCACTGAGAGCTTTTTACCTCGCGCCTATGGCAGCGGTGGGTAACATATGAGATCAGCGGCGCATAGGCAGCCTGCACAATCTCTTACTCTCTTTCCAGATTATCTGCGATAGGACGCCTCTCTACAATCTCTATAGGTAAAACCTCCCTTGCTCAACCCTTTGTTGCCTATATCAAGGCAATGATATAATAAATATTGCTTTTTATCAGTCTGGTCGTTTCCTACTTAGGAGGCTTAAAGAATCAATCTACCGCAGCCATTGGCGCGAGATGTTTCACACCAGCAATTCGTTCGTCACGTTATATTCCTAATAATGTCTTCTACATACAGGAGCGGATACGCAACCGCGAGAAGAGGCAGTGCGGGAAGCCCAGTGAAGACTTGGATGATGAGGACGACGACTGGGGCGGCGAAGAGGGCGATGACTAGCCCTCGCGTGTTTTTGTAGCTCTAAACCTCTCTTGCCCGGCTAGATATACGGATCTCTGGCTGTAGCGGAGGAACGGGTTCGATTCCCGAGAGATGCCTAAAAGAGCGGGGGCTTTCTTGCTCGGTTCTCGGTAAATTGGCATCTGTGATTTGCTGGAATGAACAACTGACTTCATTGCTTGCTTCATTCATAGCAACGGTCTGGACTTTGCCGCAGTGCTTCTCTGAGGGCTACCTGTTGATGAGTCCCTGTGCACATAAGACTTCATCCAAGCCATTGAGAAGGGTCTGGACATGATCGAGAAGGCTCTGATCACTTTCCCGATGCGCAGTACATGCACAGAGCACAGCCGTGATTTGTGCCTCCAGATCACGTGGGACGTGAACACATGAGGACAACACCCATTCGACCAGACGTTTTTCCCCCGGATGCGGCACTTCGTTGAGGGCAAAGACGATATCGAAGTAACTTGCCAGCAGCGCTGCCACCCGATGGTTTCTGCTCACCAGATCATGACGCAGGACAGCCAACTCAAGTTGATGAAGCAGCGAAGAGCGCGTCCGGCGCAGGATGGGATGATTCTTGGCGATAATGGCATGTTTGAGGGTCACAGGATAGGGTTGTCTCGCCCATGCTTGCAACTTCGTAAACCATTCCTGTCTCTCCCACAATGGTGTCGAAGTCAGGACATTGTGCCAAAAACAAGTCGAATATCCCAGGGAAGCCTGATGATGTACCAGAATGCGTTTGAGTTCCTGTTCCATCCACTGCGGCCTCCGATACATGATGTCAACGCCCAGGCGGGTTCGCACATCAGCCCATTCATCACCAGGTTCCCAAAACGTGTTGCCGATCTCTCCATGATCAGCGAATTGGTGCATGATTATCGTCCGCTCTTCAAGAGAAGGGGGGCTGTCCGCATAGATGTAGAGATCCATGTCCGAACGGCTATCAGCTATCCCACTGGTCCGAGAACCAGCCAGGACCACAGCGAGGGTGGCAGGTAGCGAGCGAAATGCTGTGACAAGAGCATCCGTCAGAGATGAAACACCCGATCTTCCCGCAAGATCATCTCCCATGAACATTTTCCGCCTTCAAGGACATTCTGAGGAACACAATTTACAGATTACAGAAGAAGTATACCAGAGGAGATGCGGCTTTACCAGGAAACGCGTGTCCCAGTGTTCAACATTGAGGGCAAGTGCTCACGTTTGGGATCTGTCTCGCTCTTGGCGATTCAGGCTGCTTGCTACTTGCGACAGAAGCATGGGTTTTCATCTTTGCCCTCTTCGCCACAACGCATGAAGAATGCGCTGACGAAGAAGAGGAAAACTTGTCCTGCCATAGCCCATCCTCTTCACCAACTTCAGTTTGTTCACTTTTCCTTCGATCATCCCATTGCTCTGGGGCAAGGTTAGGCCTGCTTTCGCAGCCTTCTTGTCTTGTTCTACCCCAGCCACAAAGCCCTGCAACTCGCGAATCTGGCTGTCGCGCACCTTCTCAAGCCAGGTGTCGAGCTGTTCCCAGGTGTGCGTGCGAAGCATCTGAGTGAACTGCTGAACCAAGCACTCGCCATCTTTTAGAAACCCGAGCGATGATCTACCAATTCATTGCTGATGAGCAGTCAGAGTATCCAGTCACTCGGCTTTGTGCAACGCTTGGTGTGTCTGTGAGCGGATTTTATGCCTGGCGCCACCGCCCAGAGAGCCAGCATCGTCGAAAAAATGGCGAGTTGAAACAAGCCATTGAGCATGCCTATGCTGCCAGCTGGCAGAGCTATGGGAGCCCGCGTATCTTGGCGGAATTGCAAGCGCAGGGCTATCGCTGTTCGCGCAAGCGCGTCGCTCGTTTGATGCGTGAGCAGGGATTCTCAGCCCGCCACAAGCGTGTCCGAGCCCGCACCACTCGACAAGATCCAACGCATCAGAAAGCTGCCAATGTGCTGGGTCAAGATTTTAAGGCGACAGCTCCCACTCAGAAGTGGGTGACAGACGTGACCGCGATTTGGACCTACGAAGGTTGGTTGTACCTGGCGGGAGTCCTCGATCTGTTCTCTCGCTCGGTTGTGGGGTGGGCTTTGGCAGCAGTTCAAGATGAAGCCCTGGTCCAATGCGCATTGCAAATGGCCTTGCGGCGGCGTCAACCAAAGCCCGGGCTGCTGCACCATTCTGATCGTGGATTACAGTACACCAGCGCAGGCTATCAATGGGCATTGGCTCAAGCAGGCATGATGGTGAGCATGAGCCGGACGGGCAATTGTTACGACAATGCCCCAATGGAATCGTTTTGGAGCACACTCAAGTGGGAATGCATCTCTGGAATCATTTTCCCAACACGTGCCCTCGCCAAACACGCCATTTTTGAGTACATCGAATATTTCTACAATCGTCAACGTCGTCATTCTTCTTTGGGTTACCTGAGTCCTTCTCAGTATGAAGCGTTGATGACCTAGTGCAGCTTCCTGAGACTGGTCTCAGGAAGCTGCACTAGCCACTCATTTGTACTCTCCAAAAAAGTGGATCAAGCTCACCAGACATCAGATGTGGCCTGGTCCTATTTGTCTAAGTTCTGGAGAACGGCGCAGCAAACCTGGATATGAATAGCGTCTTAGCGCATTTGTCACTGACCGATCTGCCGCAGCTCAATGACCTAGTGCCTTTCTGGTGTGACTGGTTGGCGCACCCCTTGCCGTGGGGAGCAAGTCAACAGAGCGTCTGCGTCACCTGATGTTTGTCGTGGGGAGTCGTCACTTTACCAACTGGCAGTTCAGGGTAATCCACTTTTCGCCGAAACGGTCCCAGAAGAGGTCACATCGTTGAAGAGTGTTGTTCTCGTAATGGGTATCACAATGATAAATGCTGTCTGTTTGCTTGCAAAAAGTGGCTAGCACCTTTGCGCCTCTGATTGTGGGGATAGTTGTCAGTCTGGTTGCCTCAGTTGCCTCTGTATCGTAACAAATCATCTTTCCCGATGAGCTATCATAGTCGCAACGCAAAAAGCGTCTGTGTATGTCAGTTGCCTTGCTGTGCGAGACTGCAGGAAGTATGCCGATGGTCTTCTGCTTGTTTGAAGCAGAAGACTGAGTTGCAGAGACAACCAGAAGCAACCAAACAATACATAGGCTCAGGGTAACGTTGCCCACTAAATTTCTCCAGACAAACTTATTCATCAGGCTACCTCCTCATTTTGTGGCGCTCTTCTCTGTTAGGAAGTCTGTTTATTGTAAATGTACGATAGCATCAAAACACGACCAAATAAGAATACTATTATGCTATCATAAATATTTCGCTTATTTTGTCCATTTTCGCTTCTTTAACACTTGATGCAGAACGTATGAAAGTAGGTAAAATTCTTTTTATCTAAAACCTGTTTACCTCCAAAGAGGGTGAGAACTTTTCACTTTTTCTCTTCAAAAACATCTGGATAGTGCATTTCGTTGTGGAATTGTCATGTGGTGTCCACACTACAGAAGGGAGACATCCGATGCCGTGTTCGGGTTAATCGCGTCGTATGTTGGCTATGCCTGATACAACGTCGCGCCTGTATTCACATTTTGATATTGCAGGTTGGTCACATGCAATGCTGAATCATTAGGTGGTATTGTAACTATGCTTGCTGTTGCCAGGCGACATAGAACTGAGAAACTGTATGCAAAGATACCAAGCCGACTCGCAATCTGCGTAGTATTCTAGAAAGGAGGAAGACAAAAGAAAGGGAGCAAGCTGATGGGAAATCGAGTCACCCATGCGGCCACGCATCTGTCCGAGGGCGCAGTGTACGCCCGAATGCAAAGAGAATCGCGTCCTTGGCGGCGAAAGTTATGGGAGATCATTTATCAAGCGTTAACCGCTCCGCGAAAAGCTGAGGACATTGCAAAAACGGTGGGAGTGTCAGTCTCAACCGTCCACCGGGTCATTGCCGCCTACAAGCGGGAGGGAGTGGCGGCCATCGAGACACCTGGGAAAGGTGGACGGCGTCGTCAATACCTTACGTTGGAACAAGAACACGCCTTCCTCCAGCCTTTCGTGGCCTGTGCAGCCCAAGGAGAGAACGTGACCGTGGCCGAGATCCACCACGCCTTTGAGGAGCACGTGGGACACCTGGTCGATGACAGCACGATCTATCGCCTGCTGAACCGACAGGGCTGGAGGCAGCACAGTACCGACGTCAAGACCCATTCCGGTTCCGTCTCATCTCCTGAGACCCCATCTGCTCAAGAAGACAGGATTACAAGGCGAGAGCGGAGGAAACAGCCATTCTCCCCGAAGACGACTTGCGGACGGTCATCCCGATGTTACCCCAGCGACCTGACTGACCGGGAGTGGGCCATCCTGGAACCGTTGATCCCATCAGCCAAAGAGGGTGGGCGCCCGCGAACCACAGACATGCGCGAGGTGCTCAACGCGATCTTCTACGTGGATCGCACGGGATGCCAATGGAGAGCGTTGCCGCATGACTTCCCTGCGTGGTCCACCGTCTGGAGCTATTTCCGCATCTGGCGCAAGGATGGAACGTGGCAACGCATGCATACCACCTTGCGTGAACAGGTCCGGGTCAGGCAGGGTCGTGAGCCAACACCCAGTGCGGCAATCATCGATAGCCAATCGGTGAAAACCAGTCAAAAAGGGGGGTTCGCGGGTATGACGGCGGAAAGAAAGTGAAAGGGCGCAAGCGGCATCTGCTCGTCGATACCCTGGGCCTGATCCTCCATGTGCTGGTGCATGAGGCTGGTCTCCAAGATCATGAGGGTGGGAAGCCCCTCTTGAAGCCGCTCAAAGGCTGCTTTCCTCGGCTCAAGCTGATCTGGGTTGACAGCGCCTACAAGAAAGGGGGCTTCATCGAATGGGTCAAAGAGATGCTCGGCTGGGAGGTGGAGGTGGTTGAGCATCCCTGGAGCGGCCAGCGCGGCACCTGGGCTCCAAAGGATGCGATCATTGAGAAGGAACAGATCCGCCCCAGTGGCTTCCACGTGCTCAAATGGCGATGGATTGTGGAGCGAACGTTTGCCTGGCTCTCCACCTGGCGCAGGCTGGGCAAGGACTATGAAATGCTTCCCAGCAGTGAGGAAGCCTGGATCTATCTCGCCATGATCCGGATCATGCTTAGGCGTTTGGCTCAAAACAGCTCCTAAAGCCTTTTCACACAGCTTCTGATACCAAGTTGCGTTCTAAGTAGAGAATATAAGAGAATAAAAAAAGAATAGCCCAACTTGAAGGAGCCTAAGATCCGCAAGTGGAATATGTGAAAACGAAAGAGGATGCAACTGTTACCGAAAAAGTAGGAAAAAGGGATCAATCATGTGCAAGGCGCCACGCTTTCGGGCTGCTTGACAGATGAGAACATTTGCTCTACAATAATGAAACCAACAGGCAAGAGAAAGAGCAGAACCGCATGATTCGCGCCCATAAGATCAGACTGCATCCCACCTCAGAACAGGCCAACGCCCTTGCACGCGCCGCAGGGGTGGCTCGCTTCGTGTGGAATTGGGCGCTCGCCGAGTGGAATCGGCAGTACGAAGCCCAGGAGCAACCAACTGCCCTCAAGCTCAGGAAGCAATTCAACGCGATCCGACGAGCATCCTTCCCCTGGACCTGGGATGTGACCAAGAACGCCTCTGACCAGCCCTTTCTTGATGTGGGCAAAGCCTTTACGGCGTTCTTCGAGGGGAAGGCTCACCGCCCGAAGTTCAAGAGCAAGAAACGCAGCAAGCCGAGCTTCTCTCTTGCCAACGATCAATGCAAGATCAGAGATCATCGCCTCTGGGTGCCCAAGCTCGGCTGGGTCAATATGGCCGAGAATCTGCGCTTTCAGGGAAGAGTCCTCGGGGTACGCATCACCAGAACCGCCGAGTGGTGGTTTGTTTCCATCCAGGTCGAACTTCCGGACACGAACCCGATGGAGAAAGCGGCAGCGGTGGGCATCGATGTTGGACTCAACCGCCTGGCAACCTTGAGTACGGGAGAGCACGTCGAGAACCAAGCCTTTCTCACAACCGCGCTGGGGAAGCTGCGCCAAGCCAACAAACGCCTGCATCGCCGGAAGGTGGGATCGCGCGAATCGGGACAAAGCGCGCAGAAAGGTGGCACGCCTGCACTACCAGATCGTCTGCTTGCGCCAGGATGTCCTTCAGAAGCTCACAACCAGGCTGACGGAGAGTTATGGAATCATCGGGGTGGAGAACCTGCACCTCAAGGGATTGCTCAAAAACCGACGTCTAGCGCGCGCGTTCTCCGACGCTTCGCTAGGCACGCTGGTGCGTCTGCTGGAAGCCAAAGCCACTCAACAAGGTGGACAGGTGATCAAGGTCGACCGTTTCTTTCCTTCCAGTAAGACCTGCCACGGCTGTGGATGGACCTGGGATGAGATGAGCCTCAAGGATCACCTCTTTGTGTGTCAGAATCCCTCCTGCTCGTATGTTCATGTTCCCCAGGATCGCGATCACAATGCTGGACACAATGTCTTGCAAGAAGCCCTTCGCTTGATCGGGCTCGTTGCTCAAGCCGTCTCCGGTACTGGCTCGGACGAAGACGCAAACTTGGCTGTGGACGCGGGGTAAGACCAAAAAGACCAGCTGGTCTTGAGGCACCTACGGAGGAAGCAGCAACAACAAAAGATGGAGGAAGGCGATGCTTGCAGACGTTTTCCCACATTCATTGGAGCAGGACGACCACCCGCTTCTTTCATACTATGGTCAAGATTCTTCAGGCGGCAAAGAAAGACGAGAAGAGTGAGGCATCCGAATGATCACCGGCCCTTCCATTGGGTACCTTTCCAGAGGAAGAGTCACCTTGCGCGGGGCAAGGCGACTTTTCCCCTGTCCTCTCCAAGGCTGGGGGAGCTGCTCTCTTTGCAGCGACGTCGGGAAGGGGAATATGGGACCACTACGGCGAAAGTTCCAGAGGAGGGGCGCATGGCCAGAATGACACGAGCGGCTTCTCATCTCTCAGACCGTGTTTTGGAATGCGCGGCGGTCATGCCGCATGACCAAAAGAGCAAGATCGGAGAAGTTTTTGCGCAGGTTTGATGGGAGAATGTCTTGCATGCAATTGGTGAGCGGAAGACCGGATGTCGCGCAAGACTGCGAGCGCGCGAGCAGACGACTCAACCTAGGAGAAACGGAGTCGTGACGTTCTGGGGTCGTTCTGCTTCAGTCTCAAAGAGCATGAGCGGAAAAGACTTTCGGCTCTTCATGGATTGGAAAGGAAACCATTATGAAATTGCTTCTCACCTCTGCTGGCATCAAAAATGACAGCATTCGTAACGCTCTGGTTGATCTGCTGGGCAAACCCATTGCCGAGTCCAGCGCCCTCTGCATCCCCACTGCGGGGTACGGGCACCCCATGGGCAGTCCTGGTGGGGCATGGCGTTTCATTACCGGTCAGTCCTCCACACCCATGTGCGAGCTGGGTTGGAAGTCCTTGGGAGTGCTGGAGCTCACCGCGCTGCCCAGCATCGGTGAAGAGTGCTGGGTCCCCTGGGTCCGAGGGGCAGACGTCCTGCTGGTGAACGGCGGCGATGCGCTGTATCTGTGCCACTGGATGCGGCAGTCCGGGCTAGCGGACCTCTTGCCCCAGCTTCCCGAGACGGTCTGGGTGGGGCTGAGCGCCGGGAGCATGGTGATGGCCCCCAGCATTGGGGAGGACTTTGTCGGGTGGAAGCCGCCCACCGGTGGCGATAGAACACTGGGACTGGTTGATTTTGCGATGTTTCCGCACCTGGATCACCCAGAGATGCCAGACAATTCCATGGCCAATGCTGAAAAATGGGCCGCGGGCATGCCGGTACCGTCCTACTTGATCGATGATCAGACTGCTATCAAAGTGATTGATGGAGCAGTGGAAGTTATCTCCGAAGGCCACTGGAAACGGTTTACGCCCTAATGGGGTGTTTGGGAGCTGGTTCGTTCTTGCGCCCCAAACGAGCAAGGAGTAGGCGAATCATTGTCACCTGGATCAGTGTTTCGCTGGTTTGCACTTTGCGCTCGTAGTCTTTGCTCATTCTCCTGTTACGAGAGATCCAACTCAATGTTCGCTCTACCACTCATCGCTTGGGCACCACGCTGAAGCCGCGTGTGCCAGGTGGGCGTTCCACGACCTCTAGCTCCCACTCTCCTGTGGCTTGACAGCATTCAGCCAACTCCTGCCCGCGATAGGCCGCATCGGCCCAGATCTTTTTTAGACGGGGCACGAAAAACTTGAGCCCTGCGAGTAGACCACGGGCTCCCTTGGTATCGTGCGTATCGGCAGGGGTCACGTAGATGGAAATGGGGATGCCCAGCGTATCCACGAGAAGATGCCGTTTCCACCCTTTGATGTGTTTGTGGGCATCGTAGCCACAGATCCCAGACGACTCCTCGACTGTTTTCACGCTTTGGGAATCCATGCTGGCCGCACTTGGGTCAGGATGCCTTCCTTGCCGTTCGCGTTCAGCCCAGTGCAACGCCCGCAGCAAGAGCGTCCAGGTCCCTTTGAGGCGCAAACGCCGGAAATGGTAGAAGACCGTCTGCCACGGTGGAAAGTTGGCTGGGAGATAGCGCCACGGACAGCCCGTGCGCAGTACGTAGAAGATCGCATCAAAAATGGAACGCAGGAAGTGAATTGGTGGCCTGCCACGCCTGGACTGCGGAGGCAGATAGCGTTGCAGACACTCCCACTCTGCATCAGAAAGATCGCTAGGATAACTGGTACTCATCCTCCTAGTCTATCATGTGAGGTCATCTCTGCGATTAACAAAACACGGTCTCAGCCGAAGTAGTGAAAACGAAATGGCAACAGGAGCCACGCCCCTTCTATCGGCAACGTTGGCTGATCATCTATAACGCTCTGGTTGATCCGCGAGAAGCCAGTGAAATTGCCAAGCATACTGGCACCACGGTCGCTATGGTCCACCGAGTGATAGCCAGCTACAATCGCCTGGGAATTGCTGGTGTCGAAACCTCTGGCAAAGGCCGCCGCCGCCAGTATAGGAGTTGGAAAGAAGAGCAAGCGTTCTTGGCTCCCTTTTTCAGCCGAGCCGAACGCGGAGAAATTGCCACCGCTAAGGAAATCAAGCGGGCGTTTGAAGCACAGGTAGGTCACGAGGTCCATAAAAGTACGATTTCGCGGCTTCTCAAACGCCATGGATGGCGCAAGCCCATGCCTCGTCCGAGCCATCCGAAAGAGAGCCTCGAAGCTCAAGAGCAGTTTGAAAAAACTTCTCTGCCAGCGTTGCAGCAGCGGTCGCGACTCGCCCACCTGAGGACAAACGCCCAATCTTAAAGATGGCCCAGGATGAGGGGCGCCTTGGCCGTATTAGTATCCCTAAACGTGCCTGGGCTCCACCTGGAGTAAGGCCGAGGGCTCTCCAGCAGATCATTCGCCAGTCGAGCTATGTTCTCGCTGCGGTGGCACCTGAGCAAGGCTTGATGACCTCTTTGATCTTGCCCTCGGCTGATACCGTCATGATGAATCTGAGTTAGGACGCAACTTGGTATGAGACCTCCCCGGCATGAATGCCTGTCACTTCTTCACAACTATGCGATCGTGAGAAAGAACACGGAAGCGATGCGCTGCAGGGACCTCGTTGTTCCCTACGCGAGAGGTGACACGCGTTCAGCAAAAACGTCGCGTGTCTTGCTACGCTGAAAGCACATCAATGTGCATCAAGGGGCGTTTTTTCATCACCTTTTCCTCACATCATGCTGAGGATCTTCTGTAAACGCTCATATGTGTGTGTAAGTGTCAGGCTTTAGCCGGGTGAGCAGCGATCCGTTGCAAGGCCTGTTTTACATCCGCCATATTGGCCGGCCTCTCATTCTCAATCGTCTTCACCATGCTCCGAATCAGTGTGCTCAGCTCAGCAGATATGCCAGCACCCGTAAGCGGTGCGAATTGGAAAGGATTCTCCGCGGGATCGTCCCCTGACAACAGCTGATGCAGGGTTGCCCCCAAGCTATAGATGTCAGAGCGAGGGGTGGTCTGTGCTTTGCCAAATTGTTCTGGTGCGGCATAGCCTATGGTTCCATAAGCGACGGTGTCCTTGGATTGTCCTGGCTTAAAGTGGCGGGCAATGCCAAAGTCAATCAGGTAAAGATCGCCAGCAGGGATGCGCATAACATTGTCGGGCTTGAGGTCACGGAAGATGATAGGAGGCTGCTGCTGGTGCAGGTAGCACAGCACACTAGACAACTGGATGCCGATGTCCAGCGCCTCCCTCACAGACAGTCGTCCCCCCCCTTGTCTCGAGATACTCCTGCAGCGTTTCCCCTTCGATGAAATCCATCACCAGATACCAACGCCCACCCTCCTCGAAATGATCGTAGATATGCGGTAAGTGGGGATGATGCAGGCGAGCCAGCAGTAGCGCTTCCCGTTTGAAGGCGTCAATGGCCTCCGTGACCTTCTGAGCGTCCAGCCCATGCAAGCTCATTTCCTTGACCGCCACTGGCCGGTTGCCTAGTTTGATATCGGCAGCCTTATAGACGGCTCCCATTCCTCCCTGCCCCAAAGAGCTCATGATCTGATAGTGCTTATCAAGTAAAGAGTAAGGAGAAAGCAAGCCAGTAGTGTGCGCAGAGGGAAGGGCGAATTCTTCCGATGGAGTTTTTGTGGGTTTTACCTTTGGCTCTTTCTTTGGTGGAGTTGCTGGTTCTTTTGGCAGAGCTTTTCTTGGTTTTGCCTTCATAGCATCAAAGGTCATCGATACGGCGGCAATGGTACCAAGTATGCCAAGGAGCATAAGTCCCCTACCAGGAATTCCATCACCTGGTTTAGATGGGTATGGCTGTTTTCAATATATATCCCAATACCTCCCATGAGTACAAACATGATGAGCCATGCGACCGAGCAACCAATGGTTGGTGGGCTAACTTTCTTCTCATCAGGCATCACAATCTCCTCTTCTTTCGCCCTACTCTGCCACACCGATCTGCACCATAGCCTCTGCTAGTGCAGAGGCCAGGTATTTCCCATCGAGCGACCACGCCACTGCATTCACAGCAATAATACATCTGGTCACGAAGCACACCAATAGCAGGTGGATCAATCTTCCACCTCTATACCCTTCATGTCGCGTGTTCTGTGGTTGGTTCCCTGGGATAGTATGCTGGTTGAGTGCAAGCGTTTTTTGAGTGGAGTAGAAACCTTCACCCACGTGTGTTGGCGGGCCTTGCAGGCATCTGCCTGGCCCAACTCCACCGACTGACTATCCCCAGAACGGTTCCATAGGTCAGGTGCCCTACCATCGAGATACTCACAAACTCGTTCAACGCCTTGATATGCAACCACCCTGGATAGATCCCTAACATAAACGCCTCGAGCCCTAATGCCCAGAGGATACCATTCCACCATCGACGTGGAGCGAACAGAATGGCGTACGCAACCGCGAAAAAGAGTCCGTTGAGATAGTGATAGAGCAGGCCAATGGTAGTCGCAACGTCTGGAGCCAGGGCGTGGCCGGCTATCGCAACCCCGAAGAGCGGAAAAATATCGAACGGCCAGAAGGTGTCATGAAAGATGGTCACGATGCACCACCGTGAAAGGTCATATAGGAGCGTCGCCAGCAGACCCGCCAACACTCCTGCTTTGACGCGCCTGACCAATTCGGATCGAGCCTCGGTACCCAGACTGCGCCAGGTAAACAAGCCCATGCAGACATTGAGGATGCTTGTTACCACCAGCGCCAGCCCAAGAGAGATAGGGGTCAAGACGTGGACCAGTAGAGCAATTCCACTGCCGAGTGACAAGATAGCCAGGAGGAGCCAGCGTTTTTTGAGGGTCATTATTTTACAGAGAAGGTGGCGAGAAAGCCCTGCTCATTGATGGCAGGGATGAATCGCCACATCCGCTCTCGTGCGCGAATGGAATAGCGTCGTGCGTGTTTTGCAATAGAACTTGTGTTCTTCTCCTCGTTCTGGTAGAATAGGGAGATCAGCACGACGTATCAGTGGGAATGGAGAGAAGGAGCCGACATGCCTGGACCACGCCAGAGACAGCAGAAGCCACCTCCTAAGGAGAAGCGACCGGCAACGCCGACCTTTCTGCTCGAATTACCCCTCGTCGTTGATCCAGGACAAGCCACTCGACTCCGCGCTCACCTGGAAGCCGCTCGTCACCTCTACAACGCCATCCTCTCCCAGGGGCAGAAACGCCTGCGCCGCATGCGTACTGACGCTGCCTGGCAAGCAGCTCGCGCTCTTCCTCGCACGCAGAAGACCCAACGAGCAGCAGCGTTCTCTGCCTTGCGCAAGCAGCACGGGTTCACCGAGGCGGCATTGCATGAAGCAATCAAAAGCTTGCGCGTGGGATGGATTGCCGAACACATCGAGGCGGTGCTGGCCCAAACGCTGGCCACCCGCGCCTATCGTGCTCTCAATCGTGTCTGCCTGGGCAAGGCCAAACGCGTGCGTTTCAAGAGCCGAGGGCGAGGCTTCTGCAGCATTGAGAACAAGCGCAATGACACTGGTCTGCGCTTTGTGTTGCAAGCCCCCGAGGAAGGCAATGATGGGCATCTGCTCTGGAACGGTGACCGCCTCCCAGCCCGTATTGATTGGCAGGATGAAGTAGTGTGTCATGGCCTGAGACATCGCATCAAATACGTTCGCCTCCTCCAGCGCCCTGCCAGCAGCAAGCGAGCGGACGGTGCCGATGCAGAAGGGAACCGCTACTGTGTGCAACTCATCCTGGAGGGCACGCCCCACCACAAGCCCAAACACACCGTTGGGCAAGGAGTCGTTGGCGCTGATCTTGGTCCCTCGAGCCTGGCACTCGTGCCCCAAGAGGGGGAAGCCAGCCTGGAAGTGTTTTGCGCCGAACTGACTCCAGATGCCAAAGCCATTCGTCGTCTGCAGCGGCGGATGGATCGGCAAAGGCGAGCAGCGAATCCAGAGCACTACGACGAGAAGGGACGTCTCAAGAAGCAAGGGACCAAGAAACTGCGGTGGAAACAGAGCAAGCACTATCAGGCCACCCGACGACGCAAGGCCACCAAAGAGCGCAAGCTGGCGGCGCATCGAAAGAGCCTGCATGGACGCAAAGTGCATGAGGTGCTTGCGCTGGGTAACGCCATCATCATTGAAAAGATCTCCTACAAGGCATGGCAGAGGCAATTCGGCACAAGTGTGGGACTGCGAGCTCCAGGGATGTTTGTAGCACTGTTGAAACGCACCGCCGTGCCCCTCTGGGGGTTGCAAGCACGGGCGGCACCCTGATAGAAGTCCCTACACGCACCACCGCGCTGAGCCAGTGGTGTCACGGCTGTGGCAAGAAGGTCAAGAAACCGCTCTCTCAGCGCTGGCATCAGTGCGAATGCGGTGTGGGTCCCATTCAACGCGATCTCTACTCAGCGTTTCTGGCTGCCTACCTTGATCCAGCAGATCCCATCCCCTCGTGTGCCCGATACGCGCTCGTATTGGGAAGGTGCGGAGGCGCGCCTGCGGGCAGCGCACGAGTGTCTCATCCAACGCGCGAGAGAGGGGCAGGTCCTGCCCCGAAGCTTGGGTCTGACTCGAGCCAGAGTGCGTCTGCCCGAAAGTCCAGGGGAACCACCACTAGAGCCTGTTCTTCTCGCCAAAGGAGAAGAACTGGAAGCGTGGGCCGAACCCCTGGAACCTCCGCTGCTTTAGCACGGAGAGCTTTCAGCCCTCCCGATATATCAGAGCAACAGGGACTGCCTATTGTCTGTGACAGTTGCGGATATGCAAATCGTCCTCTGGGGAAGTTCTGTTCCCACTGTGGACATATATTGTCTCACCAGGCGCTTCCACCACTTCATCTATCTGACCCTTCTGTCTCTCCAGTTGTACTCAGCCACCCCCTAGTTATAGGAACTGGATCACGACCGAGCAAAAATCCGTTCGTAGAACTCTGGTGGATTCGTCTTCCTATCTGGTTTCGCCGCTCTTCGGTTCTTCTCTCTGAGATCTGGCGTGATGGTAGCTATCTGTTAACCATTCCATTGGCTGCAACACTCCTGCCACTCTTACTCTTCTTCTTTGGCGCTCTCGAAGGCATAACCCATGAGGGCATCCTGCCCAATCCATATGCGGGTGGCGAAATGCTCGTGCCTTTTACTCAACTCTTTGCGCTCCTGCTCTTAACGGCGGCAGCCAGTGCCTTCAGCATGAATGTAGGTCTGACTACCGTCCTTGGCTACGCCCTTGGAGATACACTGCATACAGCTTTTGACGCTCATAATCCAGCATTAGCAGAGTGGTACGCCACGCCGCAGACAGCTGTGCTGAACATCTACGTGCCCCACCTGCTGAGCTATGTGATTTTCGCTCTCCTCGTGGTGATTCCTACATTGTGTGCCAAAGCACTGATGGCCTGGCTGAGCCGACTGAACCACTCACCTTCCCTGCTGGTTGTGGCTGTCGGGGCCTGTATCCAGGGAGGCCTCGTGTATGCCTGGATACAGGCAGCTCCGCTCTTGATTCGCACCTTCTGGGGTTGGGGTTGGTATCGCCTCAATACCACCACAGCGGCCATGTACTATCTGCAAACCCCAGAAATGAGTAAATGGATCATATGGTTCGCGGTCTTTTCGTTCGTGTTACGCAATGTCCTGGCATACCGAGCATCTGCAAAGTCATCTTTTATAGAGCGTGAGGAGCGATTGAGCAGAGGTTTCAAAGAGGCGGATGCACATCCAGGTGTGCTGAGGCGGCTCCCTCCCTTCCTTCGTGCTCTTGTCTCAGCAGGTATCACGACGTTAGTTCTGGGAGGTGTTCTCACAGATCCGAGAGAAGGTCTAATCTTCTTCCTGTTCTTGTGGTTCCTGCTCATCATGCGAGGCACGATCTTACCTCGCTTTAGCTTTTGGACAAGCTGGACCCGGTTGGTAGCTCGTGTTCCTGTTCTGATGCGCCTGCTCGCTGCCTTATTGATCATCTATGTGCTTGCCTGGGGTGCGATCAATGTATTTTGGACCCAGGCGTAGCTGTTCGTTGCTACGCCGAGCGCGAGCTTTGAGCCTTACCTGCTCACGATAGGAATCTCGATCACTATCATGGCTCTTCTTCTCCCGCAGACAAAGCAACTGGTGCAACCAGGAAGAAAGCCAACCAGCTAGGAGAAGGGGAAAAGCCATGCGACGACTATACATTCAGTTAGCGACTGGGCTCTATGGAGGTGTCATACTGTGGCAGCTGACCTCTCCAGCAGTGTACATCGATAACTGTGGTAGTCTTCAGGATTGTTATCACACGATCGCTGCTGCTGTAAAGGCGGCAATTGGTCTTGGAATTCTTATTAGTGTGCTGCTCAGCCTGGGCGCAATTGCTGGATGGACTCCGAATAAGCAACCACCTAAGACGAATGAGGGATGGTGGTCAAAAGCTGGACGATTTCTATGGGGTGTTGGCGAAGGGTTGCTGCCTTTCGGTCTGGTGGCAGGAGCAACAGCGCTGGTATCAGTAATATCACCCGTCGCGGCTGCGGTTGGCGCAGGCGCGCTATTCGCTTCTGTGATTGGTTATACCTATAGTCATGCACCTGGGCCTGGAGTAGGGGACAAGGTAAGAAGCGCATTTAACGCGATTAATCCTGTTAGCCAAGTCGGAGAAGGTATTATTGGGGCACAGGAGGCATTCAACGAGGGTGATTATCAGGAAGCTGGAAAACAGGCAGCCAATACAGCTTTAGGTGTATTTGGGGTTTTCACGCTAGTGTCGTCGCTGGTGCGAAGAGCGGCCAGTGCATTAGGGCTTGGGAAAGGAACAACAGTAGAGCCACCAGCGCCAGCCACACCAGAGGAGCCGTCATCGTCTCTGCCAGAAAAAGAGCTACCGCTACCAACCGAAGGGCTCAAGGAGATCAAATCGTTATCGCAAGATCATTGCTCAGGCGACTTGCGGCAAATGGCGAAGAAGTTATCGTTAATATTGGCGGTACAGGAGCTCCACATGAGCCTCCAACTGCTATCAATGTAAATCCAAATATAGACGCACCACGTATTGGGATTCCTAATTTTGTTAAGGAAAGAGGCGAAATGATCGGCACTCTATTTGAGGCTGGAACCGTTGATAAGGTTGTAGGGAATAGGTTGCTTATTAGCAAACTTGGATTGGATGAGATTGCCCAGGGGGCTTACAAAATCTTGCGATCAGGGGGAACCTTCGACATGAATTTTTTCCCGAATGAGGATGTGAAACTCGTGGCGGAAGCCTTAAAGAGAGCTGGATTTGAAAATGTCAATGTCGAACTTGACCTTGCAGTCACGGCTAGCAAGCCATAAGAGATTATAGCGTGATTGGAAAGAGAGGCTATTTGCTCCCATGGTCGATCTAATGGCAGGCGAAGTGGAGAAGCAGATAGTTTTTCTTTATCAAGGATCAGTTGATAGTTAGATAATCACTTGGAGATCGCCACCAACTGATCCCCAGCTGGGTATTGGCGCCTGATAGAGGGTCCCATTCGGCTAGCCGAATGGAAGTGGCATCTCCTTGATCCCATCCGCTACATTCTAAAAACAAAACCATCTACTTGCTTCGTGAAAGGAAGGGGTAAATTTGGTAATTACATGGCTCATGACCACTTGAGGTATTGGTGATGAGGTCAATTTTCACACACGGCATCCACCATGACAAGCTGAAGAGCACTTTTTTACCTTCGCCACTAGTATCACATCCGTGCATGAGCCATTGAGCTACCTCATTTACAACAGGAGGAGCGCTATGGCTCAAAATTTCCCTTTTTGGAATACTTTAAGCGAGGAAGCGCGACAAGCTTACGAGATAGCCGAAAGAATGCTACAAAACCAAGAAACCATAGGTCAGGCTTCTAAGTTTCTTAATAGAAGGGGGATTTCTTGGTCTGCGGAAAGGTTGGCGAATGGATTAAAAAAAGTTACAGAAGCAATGGAGCAGTATGGCGTTGAATCTCCGCAAGCAACTCAAGTAATTACACATGGTACTGAAGCTGCTACTGAAGCTATGGAAGCCGCGGCTATGGAAGCTGCAGCAGAGCAAGGCATAGTGAGAAGAGCTCTCTCTGCAATTGGCAGATGGATTTTGAAAAGACTTGGTTTGAGTGAAGGCGTAAGTTTAGTGGGAGCAACACTTACTGGTGCTCTTGCTGCAACTGTAGTTCTTGGTCTACTTGCATGGGGTTTATCAAGTTGGTTAGGTTCACTCTCTGGCGGCCATTCTGTTCAGCTGGGTGAGCAGAAAAACAAGTCCCACTACGCTCGTGTAGATGTTCCAGGATGTCAATCGGCTGGGCCTTACTTCATCTACGTGCTCAACATTGAGTCTGGTGGCTCCATCTATATCTGTGGGAAGGAAGGTGCGCAGAAGCCTAGTTGTAATTTTGTGGATGGAGGACCCCCTCCTTGCGCGGGCCAACCCAACGTGGGTGTCCTCGGCACGCTAGACAAGAGCGAAGGCTACGACACATACGACCAGGCTGTGGCTGCATACTGTAGGATGCGCACAGAAACCCATCCAGCTTATGGTGGTACGAAGGGCACTGTCAATGGGCAGCTTTACTGGCTCGACAACGCGCCAAAGTGTCCAGGTGATTAGAATCGGTCAGATACCCTACGTTTGAAGGACTGACACTTACACACAAAAATGCGACCTTGAGAAAGAGCTCGGAAGCGATGCGTTGCAGGTGCCTCGTTTTTCCCCACGCCAGAGGTGACACGCGTTCGGTGAAAACATCGCTTGTCTCGCCAAGCGAAAAGCACATCAGTGTGCATCAAGGGGTGTTTTCCCAATACCCTTCCCTCGCATCATGCTGAGGATCTTCTGCAAACGTTCATAGTTGTGTGTAAGTGACAGGCCTTGAAGGGCAGGGGTATCCAGAGGCGGAGGTTTTGATGGTAACACTCGACCGGTCATCAAGGAGATCTGCTCACCTTTCTGTGCTCCGTCATGCCTTCCTCCTCGCGCTCACGGCTGGAGGGCTCCTCATGCTTTTGTGCAAGCCTCACCTGCCACACTCACGCAGTTCGCGCAAAACGCCCAGGCAAGCCACGCATATACCACGGCCGTGCGTGAGGCTGGGTCGGGTGGTGGCACATTGTTCTCTGCTCATCAATGAAGATGATGAGCGCAATCCTCTCCTCCTTTGGGTTTACCAGTAGAATCAAAAAAGTATTGTGGAGTTGCATAATAACAGCAAATATGCTACATTCTCAGAAGAATTGGGGTGATGCCTCAATTGATTAGCTAATTTTTTCTCTTTTGGTAGAGGAGAGGATGAGGCAATTCAGTGGCACTTCTCATGTAAGGAAGAAATGAATGAACGTATTTGAGTTAGCCATGAAGCTCCCGCGCCCATACTAGGATCTTGAGGCATTCTTCGAAGATGCTTTGCCTCGAAGAAACGGTAGGGTCTGTTATCGCGGGAAAAACGGCTTTGTACTGGCGCGTTGATGATCTGAGTAAGCCTGTCTGAGCAGACGGATCGTAGGAGGTCCATGATGAAGACAGAAAAGCCGCTCGAACTCAAGCGACGCACAGCAGGCTCACCGCCACGGCTCACACGTAGTGTGGCGATCCTTAGAGTGCTTATTCTGGCTGCCTACCTTGTCATCGCCTCCATTGCCTGCAATCCCTCCCCAATCCCTCCCCGCATCCTGGCCAGGATGAAAGAGCCAGGACAGCCATGAATACCCTTAGGACCAGGTTGACCACGGCGGGTTCTCTCCTTCAAGGTGATGATGCACAGCGAGCCTTTGACAACCTCGGGGCGGCCATGCTTGCAGCCCACGAGGCTGGCATCGATTTCCCATCGATTCGCCGGGAAGTGGCGGCGGCAGAGGAGAAAGCGGTAGCAACACGCTCGGGACAGGACGCCCTCATGCGCACCAGCGCAGCGTTAGACGGCCATACATTGAATCTCGCTCGGAAACAGCAGGCCCGCACTTTGAGTACCTCAGCGGTCGGAAACCAGTGCCCTACGCAGCTAGCCGCCAGTCAGAACAGTCCGCAGCTCTACTTCGTCAACGGCGTGAACAACACATATCTAGAATTTTCAGAGGCAGCCGCTGAACTCCAAAATGCTGTAAAAGAGGAGGATCCAGATGCTGCTGCCACCCTGTGCCCCATCTACAACTTTTCGATCTGGCAGCATCTGGAGAACGAGGACCCATGCATTCAATACCTGGTGGGCTCGTCTTTCCTGGGCGTTGATACCCTCAACAAGCTCTGCGGTAAATTTGTTGGGAGAATCAAGTTCGGTGCCGGAATAGTTCCAGTTGGCTTTCTCCAACCAGTATTCCAAAAGCTCTTCGATACCCACCTGGATTATAGCAGCATGCCCGTTTTCGAGAATTTGCTACCCAAGGTGAAGCAAAACATCCAGGACGGGAGACGGGTTGTGCTCATATCGCATAGCCAGGGCGGATTCTTCATCCACAATGCAATGAATCAGCTCCGACTGTGGTGGAAAGGCGAATTTCGCGACCAATATCGCAGAGGGTGCCAACAAGACTGGCCACCGGTCGGAATGCTCTATATAGCGCCACCTTTTGGCTCGAAATGGAGCTTCCGGGGAGGCAATCTTGATTCCGATCCAACGCGTTACGTGATGTTGAAAGGCGACGTCCTTAGGGTAACAGGCGTTTCAGATGCGCCCTACACATCCATTCCACCCCCTCCTCTGGACAAAGATGCCAAGGAGAGCATATTCCACGTCCCGACTTCCTCTAACATAGAGGCTCATAAGCTCAAGACCTACTTAAAAGAGGGGTCAGAATCGAGACACCAGATCATCAGCAAGTTTACCCAGCTCAAAAACTATGTGAACGGGCTGAGTGGCGTCGGCGTCGATGATCGGTGTGAGGTGAAAGTCAGCGGAGTCAATCCCGGAGATGTCCCGGGCGGGTATTCCAGCTTCCATGTCGTCGTGAGTGGGACTGGCTTTACTCCAACCGCCACTCTTCAGTTCTGCACGTCCGACGGGTCTTCCTGCATTCCTGCGAATTCCGTCACCTACGTTGAAAGCTCAAAAGGCTCACAGATGACCGCCGATCTCAATACGCAGGATGCCACAGCGGGCGACTATGACGTTACTGTCACTGTTCCCACTGCCGACGGGAAATCCCTCAAAGGACCATGTACCGCATGCCTTCATCTCCATGGAGAACAGCTGAGTCCAACCCCCAGTCCTACGGTGCCGCCGAGTCCAACCCCCAGTCCTACGGTGCCACCAACGTCGCCATCCGGCTACTACGTCTTCGCGCTCACGAATGTCAGTTCTAGCCCAGGCTCGATATTTGTGGGTACCATGGATGAGGTGCGGAGGCGGCGATTCACGTGCAACTTCACCGATGGTGGTTTGTGCAGTAAACAGGGCGGCAAAGATATCCCGGTCCAGTATGAGGTGAAGCTTGGGCCGTTCTCGACACTAAAGGATGCGATCGCCGCTTACTGCCAGGTGCTGACGAACTCGCACCCCGCGTTCGGCGGTCTCAAAGGGACCATCTTCGGTGGCAACTACTGGCTCGACAATGCGCCGAGCTGTTCGGGCATCGGAACACCGACGCCTACTACACCGACGCCCACTACACCGGAACCCACTACACCGACGCCTACTACACCGGAGCCTACTACACCGGAACCCACTACACCAACGCCTACTACACCAGAACCTACTACACCGACGCCCACTACACCAGAACCCACTACACCGACGCCTACTACACCAGAACCCACTACACCGACGCCTACTACACCAGAACCCACTACACCGACGCCCACTACACCAGAACCCACTACACCGACGCCTACTACTCCAGCTCAACAGCCTCAGGTACAAAATATTATGAACTGGCTGACTGCCAATGGCGTCTATGGAGCGAACCAGTCAGACATAGAAAATCTTGTCGGATTAGGATACGATAGAAACACGATCATTCAAATTGTGCTGGCTGGTATCCCGACAACATTGTCATCATCAGAGATAAATGCTCGTCTGACTGATTTGCAATCGCGCATTGATGAAACACAGAAGAGCTTCAGTGCACGGGAGAAACGTCTGGCCTACTTATTAAGCGCTGAAGGACATAAAGTCGTCGCTGTCCCCGAAAGCAACGAAAGCAACGTTCGGACCCCTGACGCATTAGTGGACGGAGTTCCAACAGAATTCAAATCTTTAGAGCCTGGAGCAACCAGTAATTCGGTCAAAGATGCTATAACCGCCTCCATTAAAGGGGGAGGCCAGGCGAGAAATATCATTGTCGATGCGAGGGGTTCTGGATTGACGCTGGACGAAGCACAAAGAGCTTTTAATCGTTTGAGACATCCAACAATAACCAGGGGAAGGGTTGATTCTATTCGCATTATTGGAAATGGCTTTGATAAAACCGAAACAGGCTTTCCTTGATGCCAGGAGGATGAGCATATGTCCGAGTTGATCAATATCCTTGTCAAGACTGGCCAACCGCTTGAAAAATTTATCGGGGATCTGGAGCAATTGTTGCACCTCTCGTTTCAGCGCGACAGCGATCCAATATATCATGATATCACGTACAGATTTACTGATGAGCAGGCCAGGATATGGGTCTATGAGCGCGAAATTGATGAGGAGGATGACTCGCCCTACGAAAAGTATCCCTATGTCATCAACATAGAGGCGAGACGGTTCAAAGAACCCGAAGAGGAGCTGGCGCGGCAGAGAGCGCTTGGATATCGGGTGTTTGAGACGTTGAAAAAAACGGGGAAGTACCGCCTTTTGTTGTTTTGGGATATGCAGAAGCTTCTGGAAAAGTTTGAGCCCCCAGTGGGCGAGGAGTAACCAACACGTTGCAAAAATTCTTGCCGCACCCCATAAGGTATACTCTGGGGAAGGAGAGAACCAGGAGAGTACTTCAGAGAGATGACGCATGTTATGTTGACATGCTCCCCATGCCTGGAAGGGCAGGGGATTCCAACAATCACTTGTTGGGTTTCCTACTTCGCTGAGGCTTGCCCAAACGAGACAATGCCCGTCCAGGTCTTACTGTTCAAGATATTCGATCATGCGATACACTGGAGGAGTGTCTGCATCCATTTTCTGTCAGGAAGGAGGCTTCGATGTTCATCACCGGCACCTCTCAGGTCGCTATCATCCTCTCAAAAGAAGACCCAGAGAGAACCACATTGTACAGGTTGAGTCGTAGAATTTCTCCGAAGACAAAAGGGAAAGAGAGCCAGAGGTTCATCAAGCATTCTGGGAGCTTGAGGCTCGGTCGAAGGGGTGATCATAGCTTCTTGAACTATGAACATTTCTTGCCATTTGTAGACATTTCATGCCCTTGACTCATCTGCTAAACTTATTGCTAGTACGGCGAGTTACGTCGGAATGTACGCCTGTGGAGATCCTGTAAGACCTGGGAAACCAGGCAGGTTGTTCGTTGAAGCAGGAACCGAACACCAGATATGGCTTGTCCATCTTTGGGTCAGTTTCGGATAACGGTCCCTAGCGTGCTTATGCAAGCTGGAATGCGGGCAAACGATGCTGCCAGACCCGCCCCTTGACGGATAGGCTAGACTCGGCACGCGCGAGAGCCAGTCAACTGATACCGTCAAGGGCGGCATCGTCCGCGCTCCGACTTGCTGGTGGCAAGGGTGGAGCATGTCAAGAAGAAGCTCCATAACCTGCAGTAGTGGTCATTTTTTTGAAAGTTCTATATGCCTTATGTCTGATCGAGGCAAGATCACGTACCGCATTGGCCCCAACAGCCAAAACATGGGAAACCACCATCGGTTGGTACCGAAAATGCTAAACGAGTCTCCAACTCTTCAACCTCAAATTCCAGATCATTGAGTTCCTCTTCCAGGAAGTTCTTTTTTGCATCCTCTAATGGTTGCGTAAATGGTAACTTCTTGTCTTCATTCATACCAATTTTCCTCCTTACTAGCTAATCCTGATGGGAGAAGTCAAAGACCTATCTGCAGCATTGTTTGCAAGAAAATGGATCTTGCTTGATACCTCTTATCCCATCAGGGCAAGTATAAAAGATCCCTTAGTTGCTGTAAACGTCTATGGAGGCTAGGCCCTTGGAGTAGCCCCAACGGGGTTATCGGACCGCGTCGTAAGACCCCTGGCCTGAGATATGTCTCTTTTACGGATTTAACAAACTGCTAGAATAGGAAGATGAACACGCAAGACCTCCTGGACCCAGAACGCTGGGCCCAAAAGACGTTTGGGCAAGCCAGGCTCAAGGATATTCGGTGAATGGGACGAGCCGTCAAGGCGGCTCGTCGCATGGCAGAGAATGCCTCGGCCTCCTTGCTGGCCCAATGCAGACGTTGAAGGATGTGATGGCCTTGTATCGCTTGCTCAATGAAGACAATGCCACCTTTGAGGCCCTCATGCAGCCTCACTGGCAGCAGATCTGCGAACACATTGAGGGGCAATCCGTTGACCTGCTCGTGCAGGATACCACGCAGGTTTTGTTTTCTCTCAAATTTCTTCTGGTGGGCTTTTTCCTCTTGATATAGGAGATCTTTTAGTATGATCGTTTGCTCCAAGGTTCGCCAGCAATATCACTTTTGGTGAAGCCCATGCTTGTTTGTGCCAAGTGATATACTAAAGAGAACCTTAAGCATGTGATATACTAGAGAAAATCTCAAACATACTATGCTCTTTCTCCTGGATTTCCCAAATAATCAGACGATACTATCTGCATTTCTTTCTTTACTCTTGAGCTTAGACGATGAGAGCATTTCGCCGAACGAGGACTACCTGGTCATCTCTGCCATTGTTTGTTCTCCATCTGGGCGTTGCTCTCTCTGCCAGCAGGAAGCAGTGCGTGTACATAGCCGATATCGTCGTACCGTTGGCGCCCTCTACTGGGAAGGTCGCCGAGTGGTGCTTTCACTCTTGGTGCGCAAGTTCTTTTGTGATACACCCCAGTGCCCGCGGCTGATCTTTACCGAACGTCTTCCAGACTTCATTGAGCTATGGGCTCGGATCACCAATCGTTTGTGCCATTCGCTTGAAGCAATCGGATTTGCCGCCAGCCGTGAGGTAGGCTCACGGCTGGCCTCACATGTCTGGATATCTGTCCCTCCTACGACCCTGCTTCGGCGCATTATGGCATGCCCAACTCCTGTGCCACAAGTAGTCTCACACGTGGGATCGATGATTTCGCGTTTCGGCGAGGCCGAAAATATGGAACGCTTCTCGTAGATCTCGACAACCATCGTGTTGTTGATGTGCTATCAGACCGAACCACCCAATCAGCGGCTACATGGTTCGCTATTCATCCGAAGGTGGAGATCATCAGCAGGGATCGCGGCACTGACCACGCAGCAGTTGCACGTCAAGCTGCTTCCTAGGCAATGTACGTGGCAGATTGCTTACACATAGTCAAGAATTCATAAGCTTTATAGTGCCACCCGCATCGCAAGCTCAGCCGGACTTTGTCCTTTTGCACAGGGCTTGATATGCTGCCTAGTGTTCATTCCTTATTCGTGATCGTTTTCTTTAGGCTATGAAAATAATGTGTGAAAGAGCTTTCAACAGAAAAATGCGGAAGAAACAACTGCATTGGGGGCATAATTTCTTTTCAAGAATAGGGACAAAAAAGGGCAAACATGGACAGACCTTCCCTTGAAACAGCAGCGACTTTGTGGTATATTTGTTCTACATTCATCGCAGAGGAAGAAGAGCAGAAGATGGTACGTGGCTACCGAGGAGAACTTGATCTCAATAACGCGCAAAAGACACTCTGTCGCAAACATGCCGGGGCTGCTCGCTGGGCTTTCAATTATGGCCTTCGCCGCAAACAAGAGACCTACAAAGCTGGGCAGAAAACGCCCAGCGCCATCGATCTGCATCGCGACATCAATGCCCTCAAACCCTCTGAGCCCTGGATGTATGCGGTGTCGAAATGTGCTTTTCAAGAAGGATTACGTGACCTGGATGCCGCCTTCAAGCACTTCTTTCGCAAGTGCCGGCTCAAGAAAGAAGGCACCTGGAAAGGCTCGTGTGGCTATCCCCGCGCGCAAAAGCCGGAAGAAAGCCATCGGTGGCGCTCGCTTCACCGGGAGCATTCGGGTGTTTTCTGATGCCATTCAGTTGCCTCGTTTGGGAAGGCTCCGACTCAAAGAGCACGGCTATTTCCCTCTGGGCAGCAAGATTAGCAGTGCCACCATCCATGAGCAAGCAGACAGATGGTTTGTTTCCATCTGTGCACACAGGAGGAAGCGAAAGACCACCGGGCAGCCACAGGCGACGTGATTGGAGTTGACCTGGGGATTAAGAAGCTGGCAACCTTGTCTGATGGACGTACGTTCGAGAACCCCAGGGCGCTGCGCAAGAAGATCACGGCGTTGAAGCGAGCTTCGCGACGTCATAGCCGCAAGGCGAAAGGATCACGCAATCGCTAGAAAGCCCGCGCAGCGCCTCTCGCGGATGCATGCCCGGATCGCCAATGTGCGTACCAATGCCTTACACCAAGCGACCGCTCAGATCGTGGCGAGAACCCGCGCCCGATCAAGAGCGACCGCGTGTGATTGTGCTCGAGGATTTACACATTGCAGGCATGCTCAAGAATCGCCGGTTGGCCCGAGCGATTGCGGATGTGGGCATGTACGAGTTCAAGCGGCAGATCCTCTACAAAGCCGAACAGGCAGGAGTGCAGGTGCTGCTGGCTTCCCGTTGGGAACCCTCCTCAAAAACCTGTTCCTGTTGTGGGTGGGTCAATGAGGCGCTCACGCTTTCGGATCGGGTCTTTGTCTGTCTGGAGTGTGGAAACGTCCAGGACCGAGATGCCAATGCCGCCATCAATCTCGCGGCGTTGGCACAATGAACATAGCGTACCGCAAGTTCTGCGGGAAGTGACGCCTGTGGAGCAGGTGTAAGACGAGCGAAAGGCTCGCTCTCTGCGCTGAAGCAGGAACCGAATGCTGAGTATGGCCTGTCCATATTTGGGTCAATTTCGGAGAACGGTCTGATGTACCAGCCATCTTTCACCTGCGAGGTGCGCTAATTATGCCTGATAGAAAAGCACAATCGTACTTCCCTAATACATTACTCAAACAGGCCCGTTTGGAAAGAGGATTATCCCAAAAACAGCTTGCAGATATGATAGAGGCTCCCCAAACGTTTATGGTCAGTCGCTGGGAAAATGGCGTAACAATTCCTGGACCTGTTTATCGAGGACGATTATGTGAGCTCTTCGGGAAAAGTTGTCAAGATTTAGGACTACCAGAACTGCCATCACTTGCTCATCCCTACGATCCTCAGCTCTCTCTCTTCGATCCTTCCATTCCACTGCATATATCCGCTATGCGTAAATTAATAGGGAGAGATGACCTCTCTCATCAGATAAAAAAGCGACTCATACAAGAGCATTGCCCATTTCTCGCTCTTCACGGTTTACCGGGTGCGGGCAAAACTGCTCTCAGTGTGTCCATTGCCTGTGATGAAGAGATACAACAGCATTTCGCCGATGGTATCTTATGGATCGGGCTTGGACAAAAGCCTCAGGTGTTTACCCATTTGAGTCGCCTGGGACTTCTTCTCAAACTGCACGAAAAAGAAAGAGCATCCTTGCGAACCCATACCGAATGGCTTCAAGCATTACGCCAGTTGATTGGGCAGCGACGTATGCTTATTGTGATAGATGACGTATGGAATCTAGAAGATGCCGCCTCATATATGATTGGTGGTCCCTATTGCAGTTATCTCCTGACTACGCGTCTGCCAGAGGTAGCAGTCCGTTTTGCAGAAACGCATGTCTGGCACATCCCTGAACTCAGTCAAGAAGAAGGGGAGGAACTCCTTCATTCCTACATGCCAACGCTGATAGAACAAGAAACTCCTTTTATCGCTCAGTTAGTCCAGGCAGTTGGGGGCTTACCACTCGCACTTTCACTCATTGGGTCCTATTTGCTGACTCAAACCTATCATCAGCGTCGTAGTCGAGTCCAGATGATATTGACCCAATTACAGCAGGCAGAGAGCCGATTCTCATTAGAGCATCCACAAACAGCCCTGATACAAGACCCGCGTCTTCCTATAGATAAACCGCTGAGCATATATTCCGTCATTCATTTAAGTGAGACTCTCCTCGATGCCTCCTCACGTCGTGCCCTTGCAGCTCTTTCTCTGCTTCCAGCCAAACCAGATACCTTTGCAGAAGAAACAGCACTATTTGTTACAAATAGCACTCTTGAGACGCTCGATCATCTTGTAGCAAGCGGCCTGCTAGAAGTGGTTGAAGGCGAACGCTATCAATTGCATCAAATTGTCTCTGACTATGCAAACCTGTATCTTAAGGAACCGGAAGCAAAAAAACGTATCGCGACCTATTTCTGTCAAGCAATTCAAGCCCATCAGAATGATCATGCGTGGATTGAGCAAGAAATGTCGACCATGCTCAGAGCATTACAGATAGCATTCACACAAGAGTTAAGTGATGCCATTGTGCAAGGAATCTTTTCCCTTACTCAGTCTTTATTTTTTCAGGGGCTGTATGAGCTAGCACAAAACCTTCTCAATGACGTAGCATTCCAGATCCGCCAGACTCAGCAGACCCTTTGGATCACGCAACTACTCGAACAACAAGGGAAGAATGCTATCTCCTTAGGTCAGTACAAGGTAGCCGAACAGGTATGGCAGGAGGGCTTATGCCTGGCTGAGGGACTACAGCATACATTCTTAACCTCTACCTTACTGTATCAATTAGGTGAATTGTGTTATAAGCAAGGCCATTATGCCTCCTCAGAACAGTATTTAAAACGCAATCTAGAACTCGCCTATCAGACAGGGACTCCACAAGAGATCAGTCGTACTCTCTATAGTCTCGGAGCTGTTACTTATCAAAGAGGTGAATATGCTGCTGCACAGGCATATCTTCATGAGGGACTTACTTTTGCTCAACAGACAAGTGATGCAAGAACAATTACATTTTTGATCAATATTGGAGCAGTTGAAGCAGACCAGAGCCATTTTGAGGAGGCAGATGAAGCCTGGCAAAAGGCGCTTGCATACGCTCGTAATCTCGGTGACCGCAGGAGTATATGTGTTATCTTAGTCAATCTTGGTACCTTGTCAGCAGAACTGAGAAAATATGCACAGGCACAGGCCTATTTACAGGAAGGGCTGGAACTGGCACGGCGTATACAACACCGTGAGCAAATGTGCAATGTGCTGCTCGGCCTTGGCGAATTGGCGCTACAACAAAATACGCTTCCCGAGGGCGAAGCGTATATACAAGAAGGGCTGTTGTTAGCTCAGCAAATAGGAAATCCATGGTTTGTTTGCAATCTTCGCCAAGCAATGGGGGAGCTGTATTTAAAACGGCAGGAGCCGCAGGCTGCTCTCAGCATTTTTTCGCAAGCGCTGAAAGAAGCACCTGATGGATCGCGAAAAGAAACAGCGAAAATCTACTTTGGACTGGCTCGCGCATATGCGCTCCTTTCAAAGCCCCAGCAAGCCCGTGAATATGCGTGTAACAGCCTGCAATGCTTTACTGATATCGGCTATTATCGCGCAAACGAAGTTCAGCTCTGGCTTGATCGATTTATCCAGGAAGATGGATCACCGCAGCCCTGACACGGTATTGCAGAACAGCAGCTCGAATACGGTCAGTGCTATCACCAAGCAGCAAACGTTCCAAGGCGTGATGAGCCGGGTCATAGTGATAAATACCGGGTAGGATCGCGCGCCCCAGGCCCGTGAGACCAGTACATTTCTGCAGGATACAATTCCATTACCAGAAGCGGTCCCTCGGCCATAGAGGGCATCTGGCAATGTTGTTTTGGACATATTCCATGTAAGAGAGATTCGCCGATTCAGCTGGAAATGCATCAAGTGGTTGCCTGAACCTGGCAAAAACAGCCTCCGCATAGTCACGGCAGATATCTTTCTCATGAGAAAGCATAGAGACCTCTTCTTCTTGCATCAACTGAATGGATGGGGATCACGATTGTAGTGTGCTGGATCAAAGTCCCTCTCCACATAGCCCGCGACACGCGGAGCCGTCCTCAAGCGAGGGAGATCAAGAACACGAACATTCATCCCTCCAAAGTCGATTGGAAGCAGACCCGGCACAATGACTTTACACACTTTCAAACCGGCTCGTTCGTGTTCGGAGCCGGGTATGTTGACCGCGATGACATCCAGACCCATGGAAAGCATGCTGTGAATGCAGTAAAGCAGATCATCTCGAAGATCAAGCGTTTGTGGACAGTGCTCAAGGAGCTCAGTCGCATACTCCTCAAAAGAACGAATCTGAGGATTCTGAGAAAGAAAGTGCGTCTTTGGAGCTGACTCAGGAAGACCATGGACCAGTCCGTGATCCATAACTGATATCACTTTCCGATAATCAAGAGCCAGTGCTTGCATCTTCTCAAGATGATCATCCACATGCACATTGTCAATCCAGTAACCAGCCTCCGCCAGTGCAGCAAGAACCGCCTTTGCGGGATTGAGGCTTGCGCCACCTCCGATACTCACGGCTATTTTCGAATGCTCGGAAGAGAACGTGCGTAAGGATGCAATCGCGGTGACGGAAGGAATGGTTCGATCAAACCTGGTGTCAAGGAGATGAACATCGTAGCCGCTTTTTTCAAAGCGATCCAGAAAATGCAGAATCTGGCGATCGTTGCATTGCCAAAGATTCACGCGGCGAGGGGACGTTTTGGTATACCAGCTCAAGAGGAGTCCATCTCGCTCCATCAGCTCGAATAAACCGAACAAGAGTGCTTCCTCGACTGACCCTCCAATGGCACAACCGCTTGAGTTTGTGCCTACAAATTTGGGTTCATTGCGTCTGGTGGGAGTGACGAGTTGCTCAGGCACGAGTAGAGGTTGCGCCTTGCGGAAGGAATAGCCCCAGACCCAATGGATGGGGACGTTGCTATCAAATGCCGTAAAATGGTTGGTGTTGGCTTGATAAAATGCTGGCTGATAGAGACCCGTCTCTGCAGGATGTAAAGCAGGAGCATTGAGATTATTGTAACTCTCAAATAGAGTTGTTTGTTCGCTTCTCGTTCGGGTCCAGGAATAGCGCTCTAATCCTTCCAGGATGCCAGTCTGTAAGCTATATTTTCTCCCATGACTTCCCCAATGAGTCTTGTAAGAGGGTGAATGTGTGTGCTGGACAGCAAAGCGACCGAGTATAGGAGCGTCAATCGTGTGATCCTCAGCAAGATGATACTTGGTACCAAGGACCCCGCAGATGGGATTAATATACGCAGCTTCAGGCAAATGATAGCTTGATGCTTTCATAGGATGATAATTTGTAACGCTCTGTTTGGGACGTGATGAGAGATGAAGCAACTGGCCTTGCGGGATGCTCGCGGGATCCTCTGCGCAAACAGGACACAGCGAGTCTGGAATAAGTGGATATTTCGCAAGGGTCGATGAGCCCAGTTCAAGGGCATACAGTTGCGTGTCTCTGTGCTCAGCAATGGGTTTCGAGAACACAGATGCCGTGATTTGCCAGATGAGTTCCAGGGTAAATGGAGTCAGGCAGGGACTGCGTCCAGTGGCAAGCATACGCTGGGCAGTGGTCAGGCTACTCAGTGCGTCGCCTTGCTCCAACATCAGGGAGGCTTGATTCAAGCTCCAGCGTTGTTCTAAACACAGGGGACAGGGACCGCCGAGAGAAGGCCGATAGAGAGGGCCAAAAAGAAGGCGTGCATGATCGAGTCGAATGGGAAAAACCATATCATAGTTGTGCCATCTGCTGGTAGATGCTCGCTGGTCGCCACTTTTCGAGAGATCGAGTATGGCAAGATCTATCAGGGCAAAGTTCCCTTGGGGCTGTAACAGTTGCTGCCGGTTTGTTGCAATGTGCTCTCTCAAATATTGCTCAATGCGAGAGAGGGTTGTATTGAATGGAAGCGAACTGAGGCTCGTCTCTATGATAATGGATTTCTGCTGAGTCAGGTATGGCATACTGTAGGCTCCTATATATATACCAATGTAGCAGAGGTGCCCCCGAGATGAAGATCCATCTCTAAAAGCACCTCTTCTACAAAGACTCGAAAGCATCAATAGAGCAAGTGGCTCACAGATTTACCTAGTGTTGGCTCGTGCACATATCACAGCATCCCTCACAACCACCACCATCCGTGGGCACCGTAAATGCCAGGCGTGTCTCCAGTTCTTCGATCTCAAATTCCAGGTCATTGAGATCATCTTCCAGGAAGCTCTTTTTGGCATCTTCTAACGGCTGCGCAAATGGTAACTTCTTGTCTTCATTCATGGCAATTGTTCTCCTTACTAACTAATTTTTGTGGGGAGAGCAAAGATGTATCAGCAGCACTGCTTGCAAGAAAATGCATCATGCTCAACAACTCTTATCCCACTAGGGCAAGTATAAAAGACTCCTTCGTTGTTGAAAACGTCTTTGGAGGCTAGCCCATTAAAACAGCCCCAATGGCAAATTCGCTGCTCTCCTCAACTGTTATTGAGAACTTAGACAAATATGGAGGAGGCTAAAGTGACCATTAAGAGCAATTTGCGTCGATTATCCCCCTTCCACACACGAGAGCTTTCCATACCCAATTCGCATTTTATTGTGCCGAAAAGTCTGTTCAATTTGCCAACGAAGTGCATATGCGAACACCAACTGCCACTCCTGCTCCAGAGTTATCGCAAGCCCATTAGTCACCAGATGCCAGGGATCATGCCCCTTGCCAGAACGTGCCACGACAAGACACAATGGTCATACATATCATAGATGCCTCATTGGCGCAATATTGAGTCTGTAAGGGGGTAATGCTAGAGAGCGGGTATCCCAGATCAAGCGATGCTCCTGAGCTCGCTTGCCTCGAATGTGTTGCCAGATTTTGTGTTCTTGCCCAGCGCCATAAGGGGTCAAGCAAGGTCTTCAATCGGATCGCAACCGCCTCTGAAGCGATGGCAATCTCTTGAGAGGCGGCAGCTTTGGTGTCATACTGTCTTAACAAAGGGACCTCCTGAGAGAGACTGCGTTTAACCACAAACGCAGTCTCTCTCAGGAGGTCCCTCTTTGCCTCTTTCTCCCTCAAAATTCGGGATGAGCCATGTTCTGTCCTGGCTCAAGACGTACCAATGGTTTCAATACCACTCTAGTAGAGGAAGCGGGCGTCAAAACGAGCTGTATGGAAACGTTCAGGGCCAGCCAGGAGAAAAAGCAGCGAATGTGCACCTTGTGTGAGGTGCAACACCTCATTCATTGCAAGATGATCAAAACCGAGCACTGCACCACAGCCCAGTTGTAATGTCGTGGCAGCCACATAGGTACTTTGGGCGACGAGACCAGCCTCTACATTCAGCAATCGATAACCTCGATTACCATACACCTCTAGCATCTGATAGAGGTCTCCTATAATAGCGATGACAACTGCAATTTCCTTCATATTGTAATTGTGGAGAGAATAATTTTGTTGAAGGAAGGCTGTGTAGTCCCCTTTACGCACCATCAGCAGGCCATGGCGTCGCCAATCATAATGATAGATACCAGGTTCTATCCCCTCTACATGATTGATGAACACCATAAGCTGCGTAAAATAAGGCGTGCCGTCAGTACTTTTGAGGTCTGTTGCATATCCACGTGCAATGGCTGCAAAAAACAAGAGCGTTGCGAGCTCAGAACGAGAAAGTGGTCTCTGGTTTGAAAAATGCCCAAAACTAGAGCGACGCTGCTGCATAACCTCGCCAATACTACGATCCAGGCTCTCCAGAGCAGGTGAGGGCAAGGGCACAAACTCACTGTGCTCTTCTCCCATCACTGTCTCGTACGTGAGTGTTTCGGACGGACGTGGTCGTGGCTCATGTGTCAAAAGCGTTGCACGATGAACAGTTTCCATATAGGGAAAGCGCTTCACTACTTTTGAACGCTGCCAACTTTGGGGTGTGATCAGTGGCATGTGACCTTCTGATACGCATTCCTTCTGATATGCGTCCTTCGATGCTCTCTTTGCTGTTGAGGATGGAGAAACCTGTGAATGGAGTGCTATTGGGACAACCGCGAAAACACTCTCAACATATGTCTCCAAACCAAGCAGGTGGTTTAGCTCTTCATCTTGAAACCAGAGAAGCGTCTGAAGACCTGCCTGCATGCTCAAGCCAATCATGTGTAAAGACGCGATCAGTGCGCCTATGTCCTGATTTACGACGTGATAGCCAAAATTGCGGTACTTGAAAACATTTTTCCAGAAGTTCACTGTGATCAGAAGAAATTGATTCGTGTTTAACGCTGCCGGGTGGTGGAAAACGGCAGCTCGAATACGGTCAGTGCTATCACCAAGTCGCAAACGTTCCAGAGCGTGATGAGCCGGGTCGTAGTGATAGATGCCGGGTAGGACCGAAGCCCCAGGCCCGTGAGACCAGTATATTTCTGCAGGATACAATCCACCACCAGAAGCGGTCCCTCGGCCATAGAGGGCATCTGGAAATGTTGTTGTGGCCATATTCCATGTAAGAGAGATACGCCGATTCAGCAAACCATGCGCAAAGAGAAAAAGCGTAGATAATTCATTGAATGAAAGTGTTTTTCCCTCCCCTCTTTGCTGTGTTATCCCAGGGACAATGCGTGCGACAGTATGTGTATCTGTACGCTTTTCGATGGGCAAGGGGAAACGTGTGACGTGTTGATAGAGCTTAAAATGGGAGGGTTGGTCCTGCCAATCAGGTTCAAATGGAAATACATCAAGTGGTTGCCTGAACCTGGCAAACACCGCCTCCGCATAGTCACGGCAGATATCTTTCTCATGAGAAAGCATAGAGACCTCTTCTTCTTGCATCAACTAAATGGATGGGGATCACGATTGTAGTGTGCTGGATCAAAGTCTCTCTCCACATAGCCCGCGACACGCGGAGCCGTCCTTAAGCGAGGGAGATCAAGAACACGAACATTCATCCCTCCAAAGTCGATTGGAAGCAGACCTGGCACAATGGCTTTACACACCTTTAACCCGGCTCGTTCGTGCTCGGAGCCGGGTATGTTGACCGCGATGACATCCAGACCCATGGAAAGCACGCTGTGAATGCAGTAAAGCAAATCATCTCGAAGATCAAGCGTGTGTGGGCAGTGCGCAAGCAGCTCAGTCGAATACTCCTCAAAAGAACGAATCTGAGGATTCTGAGAAAGAAAGTGCGTCTTGGGAGCTGACTCAGGAAGACCATAGGCCAGTCCGTGATCCACAACTGACATCACTTTCCGATAATCAAGAGCCAGTGCTTGCATCTTCTCAAGATGATCATCCACATGCACATTGTCAATCCAGTAACCAGCTTCCGCCAGTGCAGCAAGAACCGCCTTTGCGGGATTGAGGCTTGCGCCACCTCCGATACTCACCGCTATTTTCAAGTGCTCGGAAGAGCATGTGCGTAAGGATGCAATCGCGGTGACGGAAGGAATGGTTCGATCAAACCTGGTGTCAAGAAGATGAACATCGTAGCCGCTTTTTTCAAAGCGATCCAGAAAATGCAGAATCTGGCGATCGTGGCATTGCCAAAGATTTACGCGGCGAGGAGCCGTTTTGGTATACCAGCTCAAGAGGAGTCCATCTCGCTCCATCAGCTCGAATAAGCCGAACAAGAGTGCCTCCTCGACTGACCCTCCAATGGCACACCCGCTTGAGTTTGTGCCCACAAATTTGGGTTCATTGCGTCTGGCGGAAAAAATGAGTTGCTCAGGCACGAGTAGAGGTTGTGCCTTGCGGAAGGAATAGCCCCAGACCCAATGGATGGGGACGTTGCTATCAAATGCCGTAAAATGGTCGGCGTTGGCTTGATAAAATGCTGGCTGATAGAGACCCGTCTCTGCAGGATGTAAAGCAGGAGCATTGAGATTATTGTAACTCTCAAATACGGCTGTTTCTTCTTCTCCTCTTCGTTGGACGCAGGAATAGCGCTCCAGCCCTTCTAACATGCCAGTCTGTAAGCTATATTTTCCCCCATGACCTCCCCAATGAACCTTGAAAGAGGAGGAATGAGTGTGCTGGACAGCAAACCGCCCCAGAACGGGGGTGTCAATCGTGTGATCGTCATCCAGATAATACTCGGTACCAAGGACCCCGCAGATGGGATTAATATACGCAGCTTCAGGCAAATGATAGCTTGATGCTTTCATGGGATGATAATTAGTAACGCTCTGTTTGGGACGTGATGAGAGATGAAGCAACTGGCCTTGCGGGATGCTCGCAGGATCCTCTGCGCAAACAGGACACAGCGAGTCGGCAATGAGTGGATATTTCGCAAGGGTAGACGATCCCAGTTCAAGGGCATACAGGTGAGTGTCTCTGTGTTCAGCAATGGGTCTCATGAACACAGATGCCGTGATTTGCCAGATGAGTTCCAGGGTAAATGGAGTCAGGCAGGGACTGCGTCCAGTAGCAAGCATACGCTGGGCAGTGGTCAGGCTCCCATCGCCTTGCTCCAACATCAGGGAGGCTTGATTCAAGCTCCAGCGTTGCTCTAAACACAGGGGACAGGGACCGCCGAGAGAAGGCCGATAGAGAGGGCCAAAAAGAAGGCGTGCATGATCGAGTCGAATGGGATACACCATATCATAGGTCTGCCATCTGCTGGTAGATGCTCGCTGGTCGCCATTTTTCGACAAGTCAAGTATGGAGAGATCGAACATAAGTGTTTGCCCTTTGGGCAGCAAAAGTTGCTGACGATAGGCTGCGATTTGTTCTGTCAGATACCGCTCGATGAGAGAGAGCGTTTCATTAAACGAGGGTATACTCAGACTTGCCTCTATAGCAATGTCTTTCTGCTGCATTACGTACGACACTGTAAACTCCTTTTTATCATCCAGCCTGGTGTATTTACGTTAAAGGAGAGATGCATCCTGGCGTGCCAATAAGACCTTTCCACTGATCAACACATCCTGTGCTCGAATGTCTGAGGGGGTTATATCAACGAAGAGTGATTCATACTTCTGTTCCTGTAGGTAGTTTTTGAGAACCTCAAAGGGGTTGGGGATTGCCCTATCCTTCCCGCACGTCTTTGCCACAAAAAATCCGTGGAAGCGATATCTTTCGGCTCTAGCAAGGGTTCTGTATCATTACCGCCATAATTGTGGCCCATTTTGTGTGCCTGGAGGTGGGCGACCAGATGAACAAGCGCCATCTTGACAGCGTCATTCCCTGAAAGGCCATACCCCCATGAGATACCACGCTCATCAGCAGTTGCATCGTCTAGCTGGATGACGACAACATGTATTGGAGAGGTATGAACAAGCTCCCCTATGCGAAATGATCGTTCGAAGCGTTGCGCACTCCGCAGCAAAAAGAGGACATCTGGATCAATGAGAGGCAGGTCATCGTCAGTCAGTTCGATGAGTGGCTGCTGACCTGCAAGAACATCTGTGATGTGAACATACGCCAGAGCGGAAAGCGTTCCCTTTGTTAGCACCTCCTGGAATGTCGTTCCTATCGCAAAACCAGCAGCGGTTTTCTCAAACGCTCCATTGAGATCTAAGGATGCATACACAGCTGCGGCTGGGACGCAACAGAGGCTCTCTGTACTCAGGGAATAAGCTGGTATCCACTGCCTTCGCTCATCAGCATCAGGAAGGTGAGTGCCCGACCAGATGGCTAGAGATTGTTCGGCAATGACTCTTTCCTGAGCATCGATAAGCTCGTATGTATTCATGCAAAGCATTTTTCTGGTATCAGCAAGAGCCATACTGTAGCGGAGCGTTGCCTCCAGGAACGCCGAACAACGAGCCTCACGCAAATTTTCTATGCTATAACTGGTTATCTCTTGCCGCCTTGTGGATGAAGAGAGCGGAAATCCCATTACCAGTGTCGCGCGCCTGAGCGGTAATTGTTCTGCCTGCTCATCTTGCCATGCTTGAAAGATACCAAAATGAGGGACAATTAACGGAGTTATCGTCTCAAGCAGCTCCTGGCTGTTCATCTGCCGATCGTAATTCCCGGCAACGACCTCTAGCAACTGCTGAGGATCCGTGAAAGAGCCAGGATGCGAGCAGATAGGACAGAGAGGATAGGGAACAAGTTGTTCATTGCTCACCTCTAAGCTTTCACTGTCCTGCTGGATCATCTTCCCAACGGGAGAAGCAGAGTGAGCGCCCGAAAGAGAGAGAAACACTTCAAAGGCCAGGGTATTGCCCAGAATGTGTGTGACAGGAAAAGAGACCGATCCCTCTTCAAGCCAGGGCCCTTCTCCCAGAGCAAGCGCCTGCCAGAATGTTGCCCCGTATTTCTCAGTTTCATTGGCCGTTAATCGCATCTGCGCACATACCCAACATGGAGTTGGCTTATCTGGAGAAACAAAGGGACCAATAAAAGACGTGCCTGCATACAGAAAAGAAGGGAAAAATGCGACGTGTTCATCAACACAACGACGATTCAACTCAAAGAGTATCTTCGGGGAACTCCGCTCTGAGCAGTACACCACGAGATCGTAGTCCCTCAAGCCTTCAAAGGAAGTCAGAAATGTCTCCTCAATAAGAGAGACACTCGCTTCAACCCCATTTTTGAGCAAATGCTCTACCTGCGAATTCAATGCTGGTACGTAGCTTTTGTGATCATTTATTTGGTCGGTCGGCAAAATGGAAAGCGTTTTCAGCCCATTGCGAAGCAATGAAAGACTCAGTGCGATCAAAGCATCGCCCGATCCCATGAGCAAGACACGACTCTCGCGAAAGGTATTGAAGCTCTGCAACGGTGTTGGCGTAAGATGATTGAGCAGCTCAATCTGAGAGTGAAAGTGACGAGAGACAGCCTGAGATACCAAACTGGCATCTTCAGGGATGACATCATGAAGCACGCCTTTTTCTATAAGCGTGTGAACAAATCGTGCAATTTGCTCACGTACTGAAGGATTGAATCCCTGACAGATCTCCTCCAGCGTATACTCTCCATTGAGATAAGGGCCAAAACGCTCAAACCAGCGAATAATAGCTTTCCCCTTGAAACGTAAAGATAGCTTATCAGTTACAAAGAGAAGTTCTTCATTATCAAGTATATAAGCTATGTGTTGATTGATTTTGGGGCGAATATCCAGGGCTTGCACAAGTTTCCTCCTTGCCAAATGACACAGGCACAACCATAGTAACTGGTGAAGGTTCGTGAGAAGTATAAAAGATCTTCTTACTTGCTGGAAACGTCTCCAGAGGCTAGCCCCTGAAATAGCCCCTGTCACAAAACCTTTCCCGAAGGCTTTCCCACAAGCCAGCAACATGTTGCCGAAGCCCAGCGGCACTTTCGCGAGGCCATGAGGATGCTGTCCCTAATCACGCAGGCCATCGACCAAACACGTAGCAGGATTCTCGAAGGCAAGAAAGCTGCCTCCACCAGCAAGATTCTCGGCCTCTTCGAGCTGTATACCTGCGCCATTCCTCGCCACAAGGACTCACCCCCGGTCGATTTTTGCCGTCACGTCATTCTGGATGAAGTTGAAGGAGATATTTTGCAGGGGCTAGCACGATATCTTCGAGATAAGTGAACGTGATATTCATCTCGCCTCTAAGATCACTCTACACTAGATCTAGCACTTGGTGTAGTCCCTCAAAGGAGAGGTACGCCCTTCATTGTATGCCTCTTTTGTATATGGGTCAGATACCCCATAGCTAAAGCAAGGGGCTTGTCCCTAAGCTAGATCACTTGAGACGAGAGGCCGTCTGACTGCGACCCACCAGCCAAAGATGTACCAAGGCTGGCAAGGTGTTTCTCTCGGATATTGCGAGCGGCATTGAGGTCAGCATGCACGCTGAGCCCGCATGCGCGACAGAGGAAAAGGCTTTGAGAACGACGATTGTTGCGCGCCTGATGCCCACAACGAGAGCAGGTTTGACTGGTGTGGCGAGGGTCCACCTTCACCACCTCAATCCCTTTCTCTTGCGCCTTGTATGAGAGAAAGGAGTGAAACTGTGCAAAGCTCCACGAATGGAGACGGCGCTGCCCTTCTCCCTTGCGCAGGCGAGCACGCGAACGGATATGCGTCAAGTTCTCAAGCACGATGGTCGAACCAGCAGTGGCATGCTCGACGATGCGTTTGGAGAGGACATGGTCATGGTCTTTGCGTTGCCGAAACAGTTTGCCAGAGAGCTTGCGCAGGTGGCGCTTCGCACTCTTGGTGCCTTTGGCTTGCAGTTTGCGACGGAGGCGGAAGAGACGGAGCTCTTGCTCTTTCCAGCGTCGTTCTCCCAGGAAGTGGCGATGGGAAGTGACAGCAGGGTGATTGAGGCCAAGATCGACACCAATCACGTCATCAGAAGAGAGAACAAGAGGATCTGGGAGATGTACGACGACGTGCAGGGTGTATGTCCCTTTGCGGGAGCACAGATCAGCGCTGCACACCTTCCCACCGATGTACTTCTGGGCATGTTTGGGAACCGTGAAGGAGAGGTGCACACGCCCTTCGACAGTGGCGAGGCTACAGGTGTGCGAGTTCCATTTGACCCAGTAGGAGCGTTGGTCATAGCGGATAGGACAGAGACGAGAGCGAGGAGCGCTCGCTTTGCGCCCCTTCTTGAGGCGATCAAGCGCACTCTTGACGGCTTCGGTGGCTTTGACGCGGGCGGCACACACCAGTTGCGCAGGCAGGTGGGGATACTGCGCACGCAGATCATAGTAGGTGCGCTTGTGCAACTCAATCCCATTGCAGCACCCAGAGGTAAAGCCCTCATCGGCCACGGCATTGAAGCAAGCAGTATGCTCCTGCACCGTTTGCTGCAAGTGTTTGGCTTGCTCATGGGTCGGTTGAAGCTGTAAAACAAGTGTTCTATCCATACAGATACTCTCTCATAGAGAGCGTGTTTTGTCAATTGGTGTGGGAGAAGAGTCTCCCCACGCCCCCAAAAAGGAACGCCTCTTTCCTCCCCATGCCTAGAAGGGCAGGGGTATCCAGAGGCGGAGGTTTTGATGAACCAGGTAAGAAAAAATGTGATGAATCAATCGTTGCGGTCTGAACGCGAGAAGCATGGTTGGTCAAGAGCCTATGTTGCTGAACAGCTCGATCTTGCTGATCCCAAGACGTTGGGGCGCTGGGAACGTGGCGTCTCTTCGCCAAGCGCGCAGTTTGTAAGGAAGCTCTGCTTGCTTTTTGAGAAGAGCAAGGAGGAATTAGGACTCGCTCCTATAGAAAAGCAGAGTGCGTGTATCAATGCAAGACATTCTCTTTTCTGGAATGTTCCCTACCGACGGAATCCCTTTTTTACGGGTCGGCAAGAGCTACTTACACACATCTCCACTATTTTGCATACACACAACGAAATGACATCGATCTCAGCTCTGGCGTTAGGGGGAATGGGAGGTATTGGAAAAACACAGACGGTCGTTGAATATGTGTATCGTTTTCGGAATGTCTATCGCCTGATTATCTGGATACAGGCTGATACGCATGAATCACTTGTGACAGATTGCAAACGTATTGTAAATGCCCTCCACCTGCGTCAGCATGAGCAAGAAAGTGTTTGCGATACATTAAAACAATGGCTCCGGAATCAGGATGAGTGGCTAGTGATTTTAGATAATGTCGTAAACTTGGACGTTATTAACAAGGTTATTCCAGTTGAAGCGACGGGTCATATCCTTTTGACCACACAACGTTCCTCACTCGGAGAGGTTGCTCAGTACATTCTGCTTCATGGCTTCACCCCTGAGGAAGGCGCACTTTTTCTCTTACGCCGAATACAAGGGAGGGCAAGCACCCGGAAATGGTGTGCACGCGAGATCAAGGCAGCCCACACACTATCCTGGCTCGTTTCCGGCTTACCCCTTGCACTTGATCAGGCGGGAACCTATATCGAAGAAATAGGGTGCCAGATCACTCGCTATCTTGCTATGTATCAACAGTACCCGGCCATGTTACTACACAGAAGAGGTGAGAGTCGTTTGGATCATCCAGACTCCGTAGGTACGATGCTGACACTCATATGCGACGAACTGGAAAAATCCTCTCCCGCAACCCGTGAGATCCTCCGTTTCTGTGCATTTCTCCATCCAGATACTCTTCCTGAAGAGCTTGTATTGGAGAGCCTTACACACATATCTCGAGGGAATGCGAACAGCCCACTCCTCTATGAGGAAGCTTTATCAATCCTGCGACGGTCGTCACTGATACAGGTTTGTCCTGAGACACAAATGCTTACGGTTCATCCTCTGGTTCAAATTATCGTTAAAGCATCGATGGATCCACAGGAACAGCGGCGTTGGGTTGAGACAATAGTACATATACTCAGCCACTTCTTTCTCGATACTCAGGTATCGAAGAGAGCGTCTTTTTATCAACGGTACTCTCTCCAGCTACAAGCCTGTATGGTGCTCATCACTCTCTGGAATATCACCTCACCAATAACCAGGCAGTTAAGAGAATGCATAAACGAGCATTTTTCTGGCCCTATGCAGCTTATCGAGCCAGAGAGTACTCACCATTTAGGGTACATGCTACCAGGTCACATGGAGCAGAATACACACGAGCAAGACGACGATTGTCCGTGTTTCAGACCACCAGATTCTTTTGAATGCAAAAACGGTAGTACCTGGTCAATTGGGCAAGGTGTTTCACCTCTCTCTTCTCTTGAATCAGCCAAGAGAACTGGGGAAACCGGGGCTAGCTAAAGGAGCTAGCCTTCGAGAGACGTTCTCCCCAGGAGGCATTTTGCTTATACTCTGGTTAGGCCGACTCTTTCCAGAGAAAAACTATTTCGCAGACCGAAATATTCTTCAGTAATGAGAAGGAAAAAAGGCACAGTGAGAGACTTCAACAATGATAACGGTAAATTGGCCGACACCTCTTCTCCAAACGGAGAAGAAAAACTCTGGCAGCATCCTCAAATACAAAAGGGACTGGCGTATGTTCAAATTTCACCACAGTTATATGTCGTAAAAAATGAGACAACTGGTCGTTACTTTCGTTTAAGCGCATCAGTAGTCCGTATTATGCTTGCTCTTGATGGGATCAAATCGGTAGAAGACATCAGCCTGGAGCTGGCTATAAACAGTACAAAAACGCAGTATGTCGTTGATCAACTTGCACGTTTGCGCCTGCTTGCTTCTCACTCATCATCGTTGCAGCACGTCAAATCAGAGCACGTACGGGCATATGGTTGGGTAGCTTCTATGCAACGCTTTCTCCTTATACGTAAGGATATCATCACCAGCGATGCCTGGATGGATCGTATCTATCAACGATTCGGATTTCACTACCTTTTTCAGCCCTGGTGTGCGATTTTTTTACTCATTCTCTATGCATGCGCGCTTTTTATCTCTTTGCAAAATTTTGCCCTTCTGCAAACGACACTCAATGAAGTGACCACTTTGAATGCTCATTTTTGGGTATATCTTGTCCTGGGATGGATACTGTTTTGTTTTGTTGGTACCCTTCATGAGTTAGCACATGGGTTTGCCTGCAAACATTTTGGTGGACGCGTCCAGGGAATAGGCGTGGCTTTATTCTACTTCCGCCCCGGCTGGTATTGCGATGTTACTGATGCCTGGATGTTTTCCAGGCGTCACCAGCGTCTTGTCACTCATGCAGCGGGTATTGCAATGGACTTCTTCCTGACCTCTTGTGCCCTTTTATTTCTGCCTTTTACCTCTCATATTCACTGGTTTGTTATCGGCATAACACTTATGCTTCTTGTTGGCTTCATTCGCACACTGGCAAATTTTAATCCCCTTCTTAAGCTGGATGGCTATTATCTCCTCTCAGACCTTCTTGGTATTGAGAACCTCAGGCGTAAATCCTTTTTTCTCCTTTTCTCGTCTATTCGACAGATAAGTTACACGCTAAGGATTACCAAAAGACCACCGGGCAGGCAAACGTTTAGGCATACACGGTGGGAAAAATTCTTTTTAGGTTGTTATGGTTTTGTTTCGCTTGCCTATTCTTCCTCTCTTATCGCATCTATAAGCTGGCATTATACTATCATCTTATCAAGCTCTATCGGCCTCTGGAGCTATAGTCTGTTCTGTTTGGCAATGGCACTTTTTGTGTTCTTTCCACTCTGGCTCTGGTGGTATGACAGTGCATATAACTACGGGACACGAAAATAAGAAGTAGTGTATACCCTTCACAGGAAAGGGACGTATGGATGATGTCAAAAAGCCAGAGGATGGCCCTCAAGAGCGCTCAGCAAGCACGTTCCCTCTATACACCAGCAGGCTTTTTTATGATACGAACCCCCGTTCTTTCTTTCGACGTTTACCGCTCCTTTGTTGCTCCCGCGAATGGCCTTATCCACAGGATGGATGACGAGAATTTCGCGGAGCTTCTAGCAACTGTCGCTCAAGAAACCAATAAGGTGCTTAGAACAGTCGCACAATGTCCAGAAGTTGCGCAGGCTCTCCTGGTTGCGAGCCATTCTCTCTTTGAGAGTCTGCAGTACCTGCAACAACCCTTTTCCTCTCGTCGTCAAGAGCGAGTATATGCAAGCCTTTTACGCTACATTGTGCGTATGAGCACTCGTGCGACTCCTTTTGGCTTATTCTCTGGTATGGCTATAGGGATGCTGGCCGACGAGACAACAGCAGAAGTTGCGATGCAACCAGTGCAACAAATTTGTAGCAACGTGGATATAAGTTGGCTCCTTGAAGTCGTGAAAAGCATGGAGCAGAATGAGGATATTCGCCCACATCTTCATATCATAGTCAACCCATCTGTCTATTGTGTCGGATCAAGAGCAGTTATTCCTTTTACAGATGCCGATAAAGATGGCAATATCCGCATGACCACACTGCAGATAACACCAACTGTCAGGTATCTCTTACAGGAGACAAAATTAATACAAACCATAGGAGGACCTCTCCCCTATCATACATTGCTCGGTCGCCTCCTTCTGGCATTTCCGCAAATGTCAGAGCAGCAAGTTGATCGAATATTACAAGCGTTACTCTATAGAGATTTTCTTCTCACCGATCTGCGTCCTTCCTTACTTGACAATGATCCTCTCCTTTACGTACTTAAGCGCTTGCAGACTATTCCAGGGGCGCAGTCTCTCTCTCAGGCACTTGGTGAGGTAGTCACATCTACACGCAGTGTAGATCAACAGAAATCAGAAGATCCTTTTGTGGCGCTCTCTCAATTGAGAGAGGCTCAGGAAAAGGTCTATAGGCATACCAGACCTTCGTCGTATGCTATTGATACTGCCATCAACATCAAAGCACCTCTCCTAAACAAGGCAATAGGTGATGCCGCATCTCAAGCGGCGGAAATATTGTTACGTATAGCTCCCCTCTCCTCATCTTTCCGTGCACTCCGTCAGTATCATGAAAAATTCATAGAAACCTATGGTATGGATGCAGAAATTCCGCTCTTGACACTGCTCAGCCCGGAAATAGGACTAGGCCTTCCACATGTATATACGGGAGAAGGGCAGCAACATTTCGCACATACTCTAGCTTCCTCCCAAGGCCCACAACACGATGCAATTCTTACAGCCTTGTTCGCAGAGGCGCTCAACAAGGGCGTACAGGAAATTGAGTTGAACGCGTCCATGCTTGATCAGCTTGCATTGTGTACTCCAAAGGTTCATACCCTTCCCTACAGTACAGTAGAACTCTATTTTCAGATTTGCGCTCGCTCACGTGAGGCGTTGGATACTGGAAATTGGCGTCTCGCTGTGGCAAATCCACCTGCACTTTTGCCAGGTGGGCGAACTTTTGGGCGCTTCCATAAGATAATGAACCAAAAACAATTGGATGCTCTAAAACAATACATCAAGGCCGAAGAAGCACTTTTCCCTGATGTAGTATTTGCTGAGCTTAATTATATATTCCCCCTGGAACGCGATATGAATGTTATGCTGCGCCCCCAACTACGTTCCTATGAAATCGTCATGAATACATGGCCATCAGTCACGCCGGAGAATCGCATTTCTCTCGATGATCTTGTCGTTGGAGTTCGCCCTGACCGCTTCTACCTTCGTTCTCTCCGTTTGGGAAAAGAAGTAGTGGTCTGCCAAAGCCATGCGCTCAATATTGAGCGAACACCTCCTCTGTGCCGTTTTCTCCTCGATGCCTCTTCGAGTGGCTATGCTCATCTCTCTGGCTTCGATTGGGGATGCCTCCGGTCGTCACCATTTTTACCTCGGGTTATCTACCAACAGATTGTGCTCTCTCCTGCTCAGTGGAGAGTACGCGCTTTTGATCTCCTCCCAGAGCACCTGGAGTGTGAAGATACTTCCTGGTTCCTTCGTGTACAGCAATGGCGCAACCAGTGGTCTGTTCCTCGTTTCGTGTATCTTGTTGAGGATGACAGTCGTTTTCTTCTTGATCTGGAGCATCCTGGTTTTCTTGCTGAATTACGACGTGCCCTCAGTAAAAGTCATGTCAGTAGCGGTGTCCTTTTGCAAGAAATGTTTCCAGATGCAGAACACCTCTGGCTGCAGAATACAAACACTGAAGCCTATGTTGCCGAAATTATCCTTCCGCTCATTCTGCGCCATACATTGACAGAAAACGATACAACACATTTTTTAGGCAAGCATGTGAAACGCATTGAACCTCATCTGGCTGTACGTCTTGAGGAAAGACGCCAGTTACCAGGGGATGAATGGACGTCACTGAAGCTCTATATACCAGCAAAGCGCCAGAACGATCTTATCACTGGCTCCCTCAAAAACCTGGTCATCTCTTTACAAGAACAACAACGTATAGATTGCTGGTTTTTTATTCGTTATGCTGATCCAGATCCGCATGTACGAATACGTTTCCATGCAACCCATTCACAGCATGATCAACTTCTTCTTGCTGTTCTGGCATGGGGCCGAAAGCTGATCCGTGACGGGCTCATACAGAGCGTCCGTGTAGAGGAGTACAATCGAGAAGTCGAACGTTATGGTGGTCCACTTGCATTTCCTCTCATAGAACACATTTTTTGTGCAAGTAGTAATATGGCGAGTGATCTGCTTACTCTTCAATCTGCTAAACACATGGCATTCGATTCTATCGTTGCTGCGGTATGGAGTCTGGATCACTTCTTCGCCGCCTGGGGGATGAATAGGGAGAAGCGCGTTGCTTTTGCTCAAGAACTCGTGGATAGGTACGAATATGCAGATATTTTTCGCTTAAGGCGCAAATTGTTACTTGGGCTTTTTATGCCAGAAGGGAATCAATATTTTACGGAAGAGGTAAAGAAGCAGAAAGAAACGTTGCTACAAATAAATGCGTCCGATATTGCTCTACTGCAAAAAAATGCTCAGGTGTTTCATGAATTGGCATTGCGTAAAGAGCTATGGCAATCAGAGCATTTTCTACTGAGAAGTCTCGCTCATATGCATCTCAATCGCTTACAAGGAATAAATCCAGAACAGGAAACAAAGGTCTATGCTTGCTGGAAATACACGCTTGAAAGTAGCCAAAGGTATCTTACCAGCCACCATCAGAATTGACATCCTCCCCATGCTTGAAGAGCAAGGGATTGCCCGAGTCACCTCGAGGGTTTCCTGCTTCGCTGAGGCTTGCCCAAACGAGACGGAACTCGCTCAGGTCTGACGGCCTCTCCACAGGCCAGGATGGCTTGCCCAGCCGCCACAATGTTCTTGGCCGCGTTGCGGATCACGGTCATGGTGCACCCCACACTGGGGGCAGTCCCAGTGACGGATCTCAAGCGGTAAGGCGTCGAGCACATTCCCACACGCGAAGCAGCGCTTGCTGGATGGATACCACGTTCAATCTTGACCAGCGTTCGCCCATACCAGTCCGCTTTGTAGCCGAGTTGAGACACGAACTCAGACCATCCGACATCGCTGATCGCCTTGCTGAGCTTGCCATTCTTGAGCATGTTCTTCACAGCCAACGATTCAACACATATCACACGGGTTCTCGCGTATGAGTCGGGTCGAGAGCTTGTGCAGGCGCGTCACGGCGGCGGTCAACGATACGGGCATGCAAACGAGCCACCTTGAGACGGGCCTTCTCTCGGTTCTTGGAGCCTTTCTGCTTCCTGGCATGATGGCGTTGGGCTTTGGCGAGTTTCTTCTCATCCTTGTGGAAGAACCTGGGGTTGCCAACGACTTCCCCGTTAGAGAGGACCACAAAGGATGTCAAACCCAGGTCAGCCCCGATCACTGCTCATTGGATGACAAATGCGCCATCTCTTCTTCCACCAGAATGCTAACTGACCAAAACGTGCTGGAGCAACTCGACGATCTGATGACGAGAAGAGAGCGTCAGGCGATATGTGTCGGCACGATGTGACGCTCGTTCATCTTTGGGGATACAAAGAGCACATGCAAGCGCCGTTGCCGCTCGTGAGCACGAACAGGCCGATGCGTTCAAATGCTTCATTGGATGGAGGTCGGGGTCAATCTGGGCGAATCAGCCCCATGTCCATTGCCGCCGCGCACACGCAATCAAAGGTGGCATATCCCTCACTCCAGCGTTTGGCCTCGCTCCGGTCAAACAGCTCCTGCGCCAGGTATTGTAAAAGCGTCTGTGAGTAATGACAGCGCAGATAACGCGCATTCAAGTCGTCGATACGCACACGATCCAAGCTGTCAGCATCCTTAAACACGGCCAGTTCGGGCGTCATCTCTGGTGCTTGATCATCAAAAGGCACATGCCAGATATTCAGATATAGGACAGTATCAAGCGAATCTACGGGGATGCGATGAAGAAGATGTCGCTTGACCCAGGCGGCTGCTCGCTGCCCATGGGGAAAATCGATGCCATGAGAAACACGTTGTGTATCGTGCGTTGCGGCAGCCCAGCGCAAGGCTTCTTGATCAAGTGCTGCGCCACCTTTAATGAGCAGACGTGCCAAGAGTTCTTGCCAGATCAGAACACGTGCTTCGTGATCGATACCATGAATATCTTCGGCGCAATCAGGTTGCAAAAACCACTCTCGCTCTGGCCTATAGCGTTCGAACAGCGCCCTGGCTGGCAGAGCATCACCGAGCAAACGCCGCACTTGTGCCACATGTTCCTGAATCGAGGATACGATCCTTTGTCCCTCTTGGGACTCGCCTGGCATACCCATCTCTTCCTCTTTCTCTCAAAAAAACAGACAATGTATTGTATCGCATCCATTGGCATTGACACAAACGTGAAACCATGCCACCGTCGTTACCCACTGTATTGAGGACGCAGGAAAGGTGGTATGCAGACAACCACAACATTGATACCTCCTTTCTTCATGCAAAGCCCATCACCTCTTCTCAATTTCCCTTCCCATCTGTTCAGCTGTTGTTGGAGAGCACTCCCTTGCGGCGCCACCCATCAGGCACATGCCTCAGAGGGTGTCTGTTGCTGGAGCACTCGATGCACGCTGCACCAAAGCCCAGGTGAGATACCCCCTTTCCTTGGGTGGTGTGAGCCTCATGCTCACCACGCGAGTGACGCATGGTGAGCATGTATGCCGTGTGGCGTGACTGTTTAGAGAGCAACTCTTCTAGCCACACTACACAGCAGACACGAGGTCTCGTAGGCACCTCGCCTGGCTTCTCAGGCAACGTCGTACGCACAACAGCTGAACCAATTACCGATTGGAGTCGGGTGAGCATTGCTCTGCCCATTTTTGGCAGAACAGGAGGGAATCATCATAGGACGTGTACATCGAAAAATCCTGATCAAAGAAGCCCTGGAGCGCTTCGACAGCCTTATGGCCATTGGAGAGAGCCGGGGAGAGGCCAAAGCGCTTTGCCGTCGTGCCGGGGAATCCACCTGGGCATTCACCACAGGCAGGATCTTGTCGTACAAAACACGCTCCGTCTACCAGGAACAGTTTCTCAACTGGGTACGTGCCAGATATCATCTCAGTCGCTTAAAGGACATCGATCGGTGCGCAGAAGAACTGGCATGTGCCTACCTGCGTGAGCGTATCGAAAAGAGCTATAGCCCATGGACACTTGCCACTGAGCGCAGTGTGTTACGCCTCTTCTTCTCAACGCCAACGCTGGCACAACAGGTCACGCTTCCGGCGCGCCGACGGGAGGCCATTCGTCGTTCACGCCATCCCGAGCAGCGGGTAGCATCGTTCCAACCCGCGAACTGGCAGCCTTTGTTTATGTTTTTGGATGCCACAGGGCTACGGCGCAGAGAGGCGCAAGAGGTTCGGATGTCGGATGTTATCATGCTGCCTGATTGAGGCATCCAGGTGTGGGTGTGGCGTGGGAAAGGAGGCAAAACACGCCATGTTCCGTTTCTTGCTGGGAAGGAGCGCCAGATACAAGCAATAGTGCAGGGGCGTACTGGTGAGGAGCGGATCTTTCCCTGTATCTGATGCATGTCCGAACGCGGCCTGCAGGCATGATGAAGACCGATAAACGGGATGCTCTTGGCCTGGCGAATCATCTTTACAGCCAACTGGAACTGGGCGTCCAGGTAGCAGATAAGCTGCAACTGGTTCGTCAAGCCGTCCCACCAACACCAGCAGCGATGCAACTCAAAGGGTTGATCCGTCACCGCTACGAGTTGGTCCGAGAAAAAACAGGCGCAAGAACAAACTCATTGCGCTCTGTGATGAGCTATTCCCTGAATTTACGCAAATTTTTCATGACCCGAATCTTCCCACAGCCCTCTCCATCTTGTCATAGACACATGCTCGCTCGACGCTTTCAGGATCTCATCTTCTGGCTGATCGAAACCCAACACATCAACACTTTTCGCCCTTGGCGAAACTAACAGAGTAGTATTAGTTAAATTATTATTCGCCTTTGTAGGCTTTCTCGAGTTCGCTTATACTCAGTTTACTCATACTAAGCATAGCAGTGCTAACCCGATCGGCTTTAGCAATGTCTGGATCACGCATCATGATGTCTAGACTTTCCGGCATAATCTGCCACGTTAAGCCATATCTATCTTTAAGCCATCCGCAAGAAACTATTTCGCCGCCTTTGGATAGCGCTTCCCAAAGATAATCAATCTCTTCCTGAGTTTTGCAGTTTACCGCTATTGAGATAGCCTCACTAAAAGTATACATCGGACCGCCATTTAGCGCAGTAAAGTTTTGGCCATTCAGTTCAAAGTCTATTGTTGATACATCTCCGGCATTCTTTCCGGCTATTTTTGCCACTGACTCTGTGAGATATGATGTGTTTATTATTTTTGCATTTTCAAACAGCGATACATAAAAATCTACCGCTTCCTTTGCCTGGTCGTTAAACCAAAGAAAAGTTACTATTTTTCTCATATGAATGTTCCTTTCTTCTTATTTAGTAGGAGTATTTTTACTATATAATAGTACTTCAATTGAAGCTAGTGAGCCATCTCCCATTTTCTCACTCATACTCAGCGTTCTGGCATCTCCTTTGGTTTGATGGTCAGATCGCTGTGTCTGCTTCGCCGCTTCCATCATCACCTGGAGGGTACGCGCAAAGAGCAAGTACGGATAGTCTACCAGAAGTCGATCAGAAAAAACTTCTCCTCTCTTGCTCTTTTGGCCATGCAGCATGACCGCCTCGTATTCCAAAACACGGTCTCAGTCTTTTGTCAGCTTCCATCCTCCCTCGCGTAAAACCCACCGTTCTTCTCCCTTTGGCGGAGGAGTTTTTCGTGGAGGATGTGAGGGAAACTTTTGTCGATCCTTGACCTTTTTCATGTTACGGCGAGCGCCACAGCTCTGTACCCTGTTGATGGAGAGCCGTTGTCACCAGTGCTGCTCATCAAGCAGATGGATGATCCAATGTTTCCCCAGGGGGGCATTGGCCTCCTAAGTACAATCACAGAAATTTGGTGGCATCAGGTAGGGGGTGGCAAGGTTTTTTGCGGCCAATACACAATCGCTTTGTGCACTCTCTTTTCTACAATGGGGGGTTGTCTACAGCCAGGAGCAGAAAGCTGGAAGAGGAAAGTGACCTGAATGGGCGCGAGAATAATACAGTGACGCTCTTCTGTCTGAAGGAAGAAAGTGAGTTGGTACCGGGCTCTATCTGGCTATGTGTGCAGCATTTCCTTGTGCTCGCCGGCAACTCTTGCTATTCTCCCTTCAGAAAGTGATTTTTCCCAAAAACTTTTTAGAAGGCGATAAGGAAATAAGCATATGCAAAAGCAGCACATCCAATTCATACACAAAATCACGTCCCCTCGCGCAGGTACGGGCGTTGAGAGCCTTGCCTGGTCCCCAGATAGTCAGTTTCTTGCTTCCGCGTCTAGGGATGGGGTAGTCCTCTGGAGGGCCTCAACCAGAGATGAATTGGCTCAGTGGGGGAGGGTGGGTTATGTTGGCTCCGTTGCCTGGTCTCCAACAGGGAAAAACCTGGCGGTTGGAACGGTGGTCTACAGGAGCCCTAACAGAGTCGGGATGGTACGCTTGTGGCAGTTTCCTCAAGCGGATTCGCTGGAAAGAAGTGTCAAGAAGAAGGCCATGTGCGAGGCTTGCGATCCCGTTTCGGCAGTATCCTGGTCCCCAGATGGTACACGTCTTGCCGTCCCACTCTATCGGGGAAGGGTATCTGTGGTGAATGTACTAGACGGGCGCGAGCTTTTCCAATATCAAACAGCTCATTCAATAGCGACTAAGGATATTGCCTGGTCTCCGGACGGTACCCGGCTTGCCTCCCTCGGCTGTAGTGGATTTAGTCACGAACAGGAGTTAACCTACCTGGTCACATTATACAATCTGAGCGATGGCAGCACCACCGAAATCGGCCAGGGAACCAACTACCTGACCAGCCTCGCCTGGTCCCCCGACAGTGCCCGTCTGGTGATTACCGGCTCTCAAACCATAAAGCTCTGGAATGGTGCTTCCGGTCACCTTGTGGATATCTCGATGGCCCAACTAGGAGGGGGCAGTGCTGTTGCCTGGTCTCCAGACGGACAGTATATTGCAACCGCAAGAGGGAAGACGATTCATATCTGGGAGGCGAACACCGAGCGCACCTTCTCTGTTCTTCAGACCAATGCAGCCTATGGTGCTGTTGAGTGTGTCAAGTGGTCTCCTGATGGTCAGAGTCTGGCTGCTGGAGATGCTGATAGATCCGTACATATCTGGCCGCTGGAATCAATGGTCCCGGCCTGATCGGTCCCACCAATTTTCAGGGGTAAACTTACGTATGGTCGGCGATGAAGGTGACTTCATCGCCGACCATACGTAACTGGACGTGAAAGTTTCCGTTATCCGAAACTGACCCAAAGAGGGACAAGCCATATTTCGCGTTCGGTTCCTGCTTCAACGAACAACGTGCCTGGATCTACCAGGTCTTACAGGATCTCCACAGGCGTGCATTCCGGTGTAACTCACCGTACAAGGAGTAATTATAGCAGAAATGAAGGAAGAACGCAAGAGCAACAAATGCCAACGGAAAGAGATATTTGTCTCCTCTTCAAGAAACTTGTTTTAACCCTGCATCCAGATCATGTGCATAACGCTCCACCTTGCTATTAGCCGCAGGATGAAGCGTTGTGTGTTGTCACAGCATAAAAGAAATCTTCTCGATGTCCGAAAAACAGATGCGCACGTCAACTCCGAAAACCGCAACGCGATATTCATGCACCATCTCACCAGTCAGGTGCAGCATCAGGAATGCCACCTTCGCCACCACCAGCGGCCTCAGCGTCCTCAGACCAGAGTCCTTTCTCCTCATCGCTGCTTGCCATCTCGTTACAGGCAGCAGTGCCACTTCGTGTCCTTGCCTGGTATGAGCGAGGAGGGTCAACCAGCGAAAACCTGGCAACGGCTCGGCAATTTGGGGCTCTGCTGGTTGAACGAGGTGGCTGGGTATTGTTGCGCAGTGAAAAAGAAGGCGAAACGGCGGCACTGTTCAATCAGCTTGCAGAAGCAATCGCCATCCTTGCCTTTGCCCCTGGGGGCATTCCCTCCCTCTCTGGACAACGGTTTGATGCCGAGGAGATCCTTGCCGGGTTCATTGGCATTGAGCAGGCACGAGCCTACTGCCAACGGGTGCGCACTCACGCCTGATGTTCCCACCCAGAAACACGAACTTACCTGCTTGAGGCAGGGGCGCGAAGTCCACAAACACCTCGCGCAGCCGCGCTGAATCGATCTGACCGTCTTCCAGAGCTTCGTACAAGCTGGCCCAGGTCCGCTCAAAGAATGGAGAGAACGACAATTCGGGAAAGCTGTGAGCTGCTGCTTCGCTGGAGAGCGCATCGACCAGATTGAACAGGGCATCTCTGGCTTTCCCAAAGCACCGATACATCTTGTGACGAAAGTCGTTCAATGTGTTTCTGTTCATGGGAGGATGCTCCTGATTTTGGTTCATATGGCTCGTACATTGGTGCGCATCAGCATACTTTTTGAGGCAAAACGGACACGCATCAGCGCAAAGCGTTGAAATCGACCATCTCTGAAAAGAGGAGCAGCTGAGAGTGCCTTTGCAACGTCGTCCTGCCATCATGTCTTGGCCAGTTCACCAGTGAGACACCGAACGAACCGTGGCAATTGAAGAGATCACGGCCCGCGACCGCCACGGTGATGAAAACCGTGGCGGTCGCGGGCACTCCAGATCGCGCGTGTTCAGGCGGTGAGGATAATCTTGGCAGTACCACCTTTTTCGGCGATTGCCTGTGCTTCGGCAGCATCAGCGAGCGGCATGATACGCTCGACTGGGATCGTCAACTTGCCATCGCGTACCGCCTCTGCATAGCGCAAGATCGTTACGGAGTTGACTGGCGCGATAACAATATTGATCTGAATAGTAGGATGCAGCGCAGCGTTTCGCGGGTTTTGCGTTGGGAAACAACCAAACGTGCCACCTTCCTTGACCCTGGCAAGGAGCTGGCCGGCGCGCTCCCCACCGACGGTGTCAGCGACGCAGTCGAGAGAACCGAGTTTCTCAATCTCTGCATCATCATCGATGGCGATGGCCTCGCTCACTCCGGGAAGGCATCGAGCAGCGCCCAGTCGCTTGCCACGAACGCCAGCAATGACGCGAGCCCCGATCTGCGATGCTGCGAAGACCGCTGAGCGACCGACGCCACCTAAAGCCCCGGTGATGAGGACGGTCTGACCGGGTTGGACCTTGGCGCCAAGCCGTATCATCGCATCACCCGTGACGTTGACCAGTGGAAGCGCGGCAGCGGTGGTCATCTCCAGACCATCGGGAATCTTGACAAGGTCGGTGGCTTTGACGATACAGAGTTCGGCGTAGGTATACCGAGCCACAGCCATGACGCGGTCGCCAGGCTCGAAACCGGTGACGCCCTCGCCCACCTCGACAACGGTGCCAGCGAGGTCGAGGCCGGGGATGTAGGGGAACGCTATGGGAATGAAGTCCTTGACTGCGCCGGAGCGTACCCGCCAATCAGCAGGGTTGATGCTGGTGGCCGCGACGCGCACGAGCACTGAGCCTTCGGAGGGTCTGGGGTCTGCGATATCTTCATAGGCGAGATTTGACGCGGGGCCGTACTCGTGGAGAACGATTGCTTTCATGCTTTCCCTCGATTTCTTGAGAACTGTTTCTGAATCTCCAGGTCCGTTTCTCCTCACGACCTGTTGCCATAAAGAGTGATCCTGAGCCTTATCTCAGTTGTTGACATAGTGCTGCTCGATGTCCGCGAGCAATCCCGGATGCACAGGCCGCCATCCCAGGAGTTCCTGGGTCTGGGCACTCGACCTCGGGAAATCGCTTGCCACCACGTTGCCCAGAAAAGAGCCGAAGTGAGCCTCTGCCTCTTCGCGGGCAATGCTGACCACTGGCAGGTTTAGATTGCGGCCGATGACGCTGGCAATGTCGTGGAAGGGGACACCCTCGTCGCCGACCCCGTTAAGCCGTGACCCCGCCGGGGCGCTTTCCAGGGCCAGGCGGTACAGGTGCGCCGCGTCGAGGCGATGAACGGCGGGCCAGCGGTTGGACCCGTCGTCGATGTAGGCCGAGACGCCCTTCGCGCGTGCGATGTTGATCAGTCTCGGTACGAAGCCGTGCCTGTCATCCTCGTCGTGCACAGACGGAGAGAGAGAGACGACCACTGATCGCACTCCCGCCAGGGCGAGTAGCGCGTTCTCCGATGCCTCCCCGTTGAGGTGCGCGGTGATCACGAATGGCTTACCTGTGCCTGCGAGCGCCGCCCCCATCGTCTCGACGGCGCGCAGATCGGTGGTGAGCGAGGCCGCGAAGTCCGAGAGGTTGTGCTCAAACGCTAGGTGAATGACGCCGTCCACCGCCGCCGTAGCGGCGCGCAGGCTGTCGAGGTCGTTAAGGATACCGCGCTGCACCTCGGCCCCAACTTCCCTCAAGGCCTCGACACCCCTGTCTGAACGGGTAAGGCCGACAACGGTATGGCCAGCACCAATGAGCTCCCGGACGACGGCGGAACCGATGTAGCCTGTTGCTCCTGTGACAAAAACTCGCATAGGAAAGTTCTCCTTCTCCCTGAAAAATGAATCGTGACTGTGATAAAATGAGGATGCCTCCTTATGCTAAACGGAGGGACCCTCAGGTTACCCTCTCGTATAATAACGGAGGGACCCTCACTTTGTCAAGGACCAGTATCTCCAGGAGAACGGAGGAACATGAAATGCACGAGCCTGCACGAGCCAGCCGCCCTATGCGAGCTGATGCCCAGCGCAACTATGCCAGCCTGCTGAACACGGCACGAGTCGCGGTTTCAGAGCGTGGCGCTGACATCGTCCTGGAGGACATTGCCAAATCGGCTGGGGTCGCCATCGGTACGCTGTATCGCCACTTCCCCACGCGTCAGGATCTTCTTGAAGCTGTGTTTCTGGATGAGACCAATGAATTGAGGGCGCGTGCTGAAGCACTCGCCAGCGCTCCGGTCCCTTTCGACGCCTTGATGAGCTGGCTTCGTCTCCAAATGGACTTCGCGGCTTTCGGGCGGAGCATGGGAGCAGCCATCATGGCTGCCAAACATGTTCCGGGAACGAGAATCTATGAGGCGAACAAAGCGATGCACGAGGCGGGAGCAGTCCTCTTGCAGCGCGCCCAGGCCGCAGGAGAGATTCGCCCGGATGTCCATATGCTCGACGTGATCCGACTCGTCTACGGAATTGCCCTGGTGAATGAACGTGCGTCCGATCCTGATGGGGCCAACCGCATGCTCGATCTCGTCATCGCCGGCATTAGAACACAGCCGAGTCGGAACTGAAAGATGGGGTGCTACCTCTCAGCGAGGAGTCGATCCTGCTTTCCAACGGCGTGCGCTAGGTCGCGCATGCGCACCAGCTTCGCTGGAAAGTCGAAAGGCAATGTTGGGGGAGGGCCAACCTTGGAACGTTCTCGATAGCGGGTATAGAGGCCCAGTACCAGCGAAGCTGACACAGACCGCAAAGAGATGCTGAAAGCTCTCCGTGCTAAAGCAGCGGAGGTTCCAGGGGTTCGGCCCACGCTTCCAGTTCTTCTCCTTTGGCGAGAAGAACTGGCTCTAGTGGTGGTTCCCCTGGACTTTCGGGCAGACGCACTCTGGCTCGAGTCAGACCCAAGCTTCGGGGCAGGACCTGCCCCTCTCTCGCGCGTTGGATGAGACACTCGTGTGCTGCCCGCAGGCGCGCCTCCGCACCTTCCCAATACGAGCGCGTATCGGGCACACGAGGGGATGGGATGTGTCGGATCAAGATAGGCGGCCAGAAACGCCGAATAGAGGTCACGTTGGATGGGACCTATGCCACATGCGCAGTGGTGCCAGCGCTGAGAGAGCGGTTTCTTCATTCGCTTGCCACAGCCATGACACCACTGGCTCAGTGCCGTGGTGCGTGTGGGGACGCGCCACCAGGGGGCCGCCCGTGCTTGCAACCCCCACAGGGGGCACGGCGGTGCGTTTCAACAGTGCTACAAACATCCCTGGGGCTCGCAGTCCCACACTCGTGCCAAATTGCCTCTGCCATGCCTTGTAGGAGATTTTTTCGAGGATGATGGTCTTGCCCAGTGCCAGTACCTCATGGACCTTACGCCCATGCAAGCTCTTACGATGCGCCGCCAGCTTGCGCTCTTTGGTCGCTTTGCGCCGTCGCGTCGCCTGGTAGCGCTTGCTCTGTTTCCACGGTCGCTTCTTGGGGCCCTGCTTCCTGATGCGCCCCTTCTCGTCATAGTGCTCGGGATTGGTGGCTCGCCGCTGCCGATCCATCTGCCGCTGCAGGCGACGAATGGCTTTGGCATCAGGAGCCAGTTCCGCACAGAATACCTGCAGACTGGCTTCCCCTTCCTGGGGGACGAGCGCCAGGGTCGATGGACCCAGGTCCGCGCCAACGACTCCTTGCCCAACGGTGTGCTTCGCTTTGCGGTGAGGCGTGCCCTCTAAGGCGAGCTGCACACAGTAGCGGTTCCCTTCTGCATCGGCTCCAGCCGCTCGCTTGCTGCTGGCAGGACGCTGGAGGAGGCGAGCGTATTTGATGCGGTGCTTCAAACCATGACACACTACTTCATCCTGCCAATCAATACGGGCTGGGAGATGGTCCCCATTCCAGAGCAGATGCCCATCATTGCCTTCCTCGGGGGCTTGCAACACAAAGCGCAGACCAGTGTCATTGCGCTTGTTCTCGATGCTGCAGAAGCCTCGCCCTCGGCTCTTGAAACGCACGCGTTTGGCCTTGCCCAGGCAGACACGATTGAGAGCACGATAGGCGCGGGTGGCCAGCGTTTGGGCCAGCACCGCCTCGATGTGTTCGGCAATCCATCCCACGCGCAAGCTTTTGATTGCTTCATGCAATGCCGCCTCGGTGAACCCGTGCTGCTTGCGCAAGGCAGAGAACGCTGCTGCTCGTTGGGTCTTCTGCGTGCGAGGAAGAGCGCGAGCTGCTTGCCAGGCAGCGTCAGTACGCATGCGGCGCAGGCATTTCTGCCCCTGGGAGAGGATGGCGTTGTAGAGGTGACGAGCGGCTTCCAGGTGAGCGCGGAGTCGAGTGACTTGTCCTGGATCAACGACGAGGGGTAATTCGAGCAGAAAGGTCGGCGTTGCCGGTCGCTTCTCCTTAGGAGGTGGCTTCTGCTGTCTCTGGCGTGGTCCAGGCATGTCGGCTCCTTCTCTCCATTCCCACTGATACGTCGTGCTGATCTCCCTATTCTACCAGAACGAGGAGAAGAACACAAGTTCTATTGAAAAACACACACGACGCTATTCCATTCGCGCACGAGAGCGGATGTGGCGATTCATCCCTGCCATCAATGAGCAGGGCTTTCTCGCCACCTTCTCTGTAATGGTATCCTTGCTGAGTGTTTTTAATGCCTCAAATAAATAAGCTCGATCAAAATCTGCTGGCAAGTCGCTTTGGCTAAGTAGCCAGGCAATAACTGGTGCACAGTGACTAGCGTATACTTCGGGTATCTTTCCAAGCATGGAACAAAGACCCTCAGCATAGTACTCCCAATCTTGGATGGTTTTTCCCTGGTCTAAAAGTACATGGATGAGATGAGCTGTCACAACGTGCCATTCCATGCCTAGAAGAGTTTGTACTGCTTCTTGCCTTGCAGGTGAGTTCATATCGCCAATTTGATCAAGGACTAATTCAGGAAGAGCCTCTTCATTCTGTGGTGAACCAATAGCTCGTATAACCTTTACAGCTGGAATCCAGCGCGATTTTGGCGATTTTTTGAGGGCTATAATTTGTTTTCAAGAATAGAGACATATAAGGGCAAACATGCACATATCTTCCCTTGCAACAGCAGCGGCTTTTGTGGTATATTTGTTCTACATTCACGATAAAGGAAGAAACGTAGAAGATGGTACGTGGGTATCAGGTAGAACTTGACCTCAATAATGTGCAAAAGACGCTTTGCAGCAAACATGCCGGCGCCTCTCGCTGGGCGTACAATTATGGCCTTCGTCGCAAACAGGAAGCCTACAAGGCCGGCCTGAAAACGCCCACCGCGATCGATCTGCATCGTGAGATCAATGCCCTCAAACCCTCTCTGCCGTGGATGCGCGAGGTCAGTAAGTGTGCCTTTCAAGAGAGTTTGCGTGACCTGGATGCCGCTTTCAAGCACTTCTTTCGCAAATGTCGTCTCAAAAAAGCGGGCACATGGAAAGGCAAGTGTGGCTATCCCCGCTTCAAAAGCCGGAAGAAAGCCATCAGTGGGGCACGCTTCACAGGAACCATTCGGGTGTATCCTGATGCGATCCAGTTGCCACGGCTTGGCTTACTTCGCTTGAAAGAGCTCGACTACTTGCCAATGAACGTCAAAGTTGGATCTGCGACCATCGCAGAGCATGGCGGGCACTGGTCTGTCTCCATCTGCGTGCATGAGGAGCAAGCCGAGCCAACACCTGCAACCGGTGAGGCGATCGGGGTCGATTTGGGCATCAAGATGTTAGCCGTCGTCTCTGATAGAAGGACGTTTGACAATCCCAAGGCATTGAGGAAAAAGATCACGCACTTGAAACGGACGTGCAGGCGGCATTCGCGCAAGAAGAAAGGGAGCAACAACCGCAAGAAAGCGCAACGCACCCTTGCTCGCATGCATGCCCGCATTGCCAACGTGCGTCAAGATGCCCTCCACAAAGCGACGTCTCAGATCGTGGCGAGAACCCGCGCCCGATCAAGAGCGACCGCGTGTGATTGTGCTGGAAGATCTCAATGTGCAAGGGATGCTCAAGAACCGCAGGCTCTCACGAGCGATTGCGGATGTGGGCATGTACGAGTTCAAGCGGCAGATCCTCTACAAAGCGCAGTGTGCAGGCTGTGAGGTGCTCCTGGCCTCACGCTGGGAACCGTCGTCGAAGACCTGTCATGTGTGTGGGTGGGTGAAAGAGGATTTGCAGTTATCTGACCGTCTCTTTGTCTGTGAGGGCTGCGGCAAGGTGACGGATCGTGATTTTAATGCTGCCAGGAACTTGGCGGCATTGGCCTTAGATGAAGTACCGCGAGTTACGCGGGAATCGACGCCTGTGGAGAGTGCGTAAGACCCGGGGTACCAGGCAGTGCTCGTCGAAGCAGGAACCGAACGCCGTTTCTGGCTCTGTCCACAAATGGGTAGGTTTCGGATAACGGTTTCTCTCAGTAGAGGAAGTACTTGACCGTTTTTATGGACTAAGAAAAAGATAATCTGTTTTTCTCTTTCAGCCGAAGCATGGGCAGCCTCATCGAGTAAATTATCCAAGTCTAAACGCTCCATAGAACTCCCTTAAAATTTGACTCGTCATTTGTTGGAGTCAATCCATACCTTGCAAGAGGAAAAGTAAAAATAGGATAGAAATCCACACTGTGTTATTCCTCTGGAGGAAGTTGCGTAAATGTTGCTTGAAAATCTCCCGACTCAAGAAGATCTTGGATAATTTCTTCAATACGTTGCCTTGTTGCAGTATCCACCAAAATCATATCGCTCACCCATAGGTAAGCTCCATGAAGATTTTCACCAGTCCTCTGATATTTCTCAACCAGAGTCGATATATGTTTATAGATCACTGCTGTTGCAATTCAACGGTCTCCATCCTCCCATGTAACAATAACATCAGTATCAGTATCTTCATAGGACCATGTCCCTGGCGTCCAGTGTACCGCTTCAATCCAAACTGAATACTTCCGGTTTTTCAATTGCGCCTCATAATCCGTGCTACCGTATCCTGCATTTTTGTGCTAGATATTCGCTCATAAGAATACCCATCAGTACCCCTGGCCATACCTTTTGCTTCATAGCCATGGATATCAGAAGATCGTAATATCTCTCGTACACCTCCCTTTTAAGGGCAAAAACTTCACACGGAAATGCTATTTTTCGTAGATCGTAATACTTAAACCATTCTTGCCTGCTATTGCCTCTTCCAATTTGATTATAAACTCCTTCTCAGGAAAAAGCTGCTTTAAGCGCATATTCCAGAAGAAGCGAAGTGTTTTACCTAGTGCCTTCAGCAACAAATCGTTGTTTACTACTTCTGCTTTTTCCTGATAGAAGAGTTCTCGTAATGACCAGGCATTCGTATCATGCTCTATCTTTTGTTTCTCTTCATGTAAGTATCCCTATGAAATTTGCAGCATAGTTCATGAGGCTCCGATGAATGCAGAGGTGCATCATTGTGCATTCCAGACGCGTACCGTATGATCATTACTGCCAGAAGCGATGCGTTTGCCATCGGGGGACCAGGCCACTGAGGTTATATAATGGGGATGCCCCTTATAAACGAAGAGATGGCTGCCATTAGCAGCGTCCCACACATGTACCGTACCATCAGGACTGCCAGAGGCAATGCGCTTGCTATCAGGAGACCATGTGACCTGCATGGAATTCCCAGTATCAGTATGCCCTTTATAGACGAAGAGATGGCTGCCATCAGCAGCGTCCCACACATGTACCGGCCCCCCAAACCCGTGAGAGGCAATGCGCTTGCCATCAGGAGACCATACAGCCTGACTGGCCTCATTCAGTATATCAGTAGCATGCCCCGTATAGACGAAGAGATGGCTACCGTCAACTGCATCCCAGACATGTACACCACCTTTCCCGGCGGAAGCGATGCGCTTGCCATCGGGGACCAGGCCACTGATGTTGATCCTATGGAGGGACCGTTATCCGAAACTTCCCCAAAGATGGACAAGCCATATCTGGTATTCGGTTCCTGCTTCAACGAACAACCTGCCTGGTTTCCCAGGTCTTACAGGATCTCCACAGGCGTACATTCCGACGTAACTCGCCGTACTAGCAATGAGTATAGCAGATGAGTCAAGGGCCTTAAATGTCTACAAATGGCAAGAAATGTTCATAGTTCAAGAAGCTATGATCACCCCTCTTGCTGATAGATGAAAGGATGGCCTCCATCAGCAGCATCCCACACATGTACTGTTTTATCATCGCCAGAAGCAATACGCTTGCCATCAGGAGACCAGGCGATTGACGTCAAGGGAGGATCGGCATCAGTGGTCTTGGAATGCCCCGTATAGGTGAAGAGGTGGTAGCTGGTAGCAGCATCCCAGACGTGTATCCCGTTAATAGCGTCAGTGGCAGAGGCGATATGCTTGCCATCAGGGGACCAGGCCACCGCTGTTACGGACCAGGAATGTCCACGATAGATGAGAGCATCGAGAGAATAAGGGGACAGAAACCACCATGCCGTTCCTGCACCCGCAGCGACAATCCCTATCCCTGCACCAATGATGACATTTCGCCGTAAGACCTTGCGTGATTGTGGCTTCTTCTCTTCAGGGACCGCCTCGATAGGACGCTCTTTGCTAGGTTGCACCGAGACTCTTGTGGAATGAACACCTTGAATATGGGTTGGACCAGACGACGATACAGCCTCTGTGTTGAGCACCGATGGTGTCTGTATGGATGGGGTTTTGAGCATGGTAGTTGGTAGGAGAGCATGAGGCATAGGTGGGTTGTGAGACACAATGGCCTCTTTATCACCTGTTTCTCTGTCTGCGCCGTCCTCGATTGCCTCTTGCAAGGCAGTGGCAAAGGCCGTGATATCGGAAAAGCGTTCCCCAGGCTCTTTCGCCAGGACCCTGAAGATAACCTGCTCGACGGCTTTAGGGAGAGTGGGGAGCTTTACATGCAGTGGTGGAGGCGGGACCATGAGGTGCTTGGCGAAGATCTCAGTGAAGGAGCCCTCGAAGGGGCGCTCTCCTGCAAGCCATTCATAGACCACCACCCCCAAGGCATACTGGTCACTGGCAGCACGGGCCTGAGCCTGGATCTGCTCTGGTGCCATGTAGGGAGCCGTTCCAACAGCTTCCTGAGCCGTTCGCGAGGTCGTGTTGTGGGCAATGGCAGCAATGCCAAAATCACTGAGCACAATCTCACCGCGCTGCCCAATGAGCATATTCTCTGGTTTGACATCGCGATGAATGAGACGGTGCTCATGAGCGTATTGGAGTGCCTGTGCCACCTCTTTGACATATGAGAGGACCGTCGGGAGAGGAACGCGTTCCCCTCGTGGGTGGCGTTGACGCAACGTCCCATGAGGCAGATAGTCCATCACCAGAAAAGGAATACCTTGTTGGACATCAAAATCCAGCACACGCACAATGTGAGGGTGATTGAGACCGGCGATGATTTGGGCTTCACGCTGGAAAGCGGCACTCTCCTGTTCTGAGAGGTGGGTATGCAGAATTTTAATTGCAGCAGGTCGTTGCAAGCGCAGATGGATGCCTATGTAGACTTCAGCAAAGCCGCCCCGTCCAAGCAAACGCTCCAGGCGGTAATTGCCAAACTGCTGCCCAATCCGATGGTGTTCGACCATATGTTCCCCACTTTCATTGCCTTATGTAAGACAATGTATTCTTTATGAGCATCCAGGCGAAAGAGAGAGAAAGTAACAAGATGATGGGTATCTCGATGAATGATGAAAAAAAGTTCCAAGCCAACCCAAGGCTCTTTGAGAGAATTACGATCATTATATCGCATTGCTGATGAGTTTTCCACTTGTGCTGAAAGGCAAGAGGCCAAGGCTTTTGGGAGCATTCAATCGACAGTAGGACATGCCAAAGAAAAGCAGCATGAGAGACCTTGCTCGAAGAGAGATGATAGTATGTGAACAAAATAGCACATGTTTATAGAGCAAGAGTTTCAGGATTTTCATTTCTTCATGATCTCCATGTGCAAAGAGAAGTGATACAAGTGAATGAAGAAACATCGCTTGCCTCACACGTACTCTGAGGCGCAGCTTGTCGGGATCAAACAGTCGACCGCTGCGCGCCGTCTGGCTACCGTCGAGCGATTGCGGGCAGCTATTGATGCTCTAAAAGCGAAGAAGCAGGAAATCTCGGTCCAGACCATTTATGACGAGTGTGATTTACGTTATGCCGCGCTCCATCGCAACCCAGAGGCGTTGGCGCTGTTTCGAGCGAACAGTATCCATCTCATTGCCGAAAAGAAACGGAACAAGCGGAAACCTCGCGAGGCTTCGGAAGCCACGCCTGCGCATCGCGATCCGCTGCTCAGCTACAAAAAACCACAACTGGTCGCGCGTCTGCGCTCGGCTCAACAGCAGCTTCTGGAAGCCCAGCAAAATCAGGCTACCCTGGTCGAAGCCAGGCTGCAACAAGAGGCCAGGATTGCGGAACTGGAGGCGAAATTGGCAGTACTGGAATCGTACCGAACCTTTGTGATGCAGATGCGTGCGCAAAAGCAGCGAGAGGAACAAGGCCGTTTTGGTGATCTTTCTCCAAGCAGCCAGGTCGATTAGGAGTGGTTACTTCCCGATAGCAACACTAACCAAGAACTCCAAAAACAATTGTAAGGGACTGATCAAGAATAATTACATTTTTCATCAAAAGTAGGACAGATCCATGTCTCAGGTCATGTACAAGGAGAAGAGGAATCGGATGATGCACTCTTCTCCTTGTGGCTCTCCTCTACCGCTAGCAGAAGGCGCTTTGGCTAACGCTGCTGCACCAGGCAAATGGCTGTACCTGCTGGGCATCACGCCAGTAGACCCCCTCGTGCAGGTGCGCATAGGGATCAAAACTTGCAGGGATCACTTGTGTGAACATGCCGGGTGAAGAGGGGGTGGCCTGGGCGGCGACTGACCCTGTGCCTGTTGGGGCTGGAGCTGATCGCGTAGATAATATATTTCCTTCCGGAAGTATGGAGCAGATGGGTATGATAGAACCACTTTAGTAGACTCATTCAACGCAATGCTACAGCGTGCCCTTCCCCTTGATAAGCGCGTCAAATGAATCGGCTTTAACAGGTACACCTGAGCCTTTGCCAATCTCTAATTTCGAGGTCATATACCTCAACAAGGTACTTAATTGTGGTTCATGTCCCACAATAGCGATCACTGCCTGTTGGTTCAGATCAATGTTTTGTTTTTTTGCTTCAGCAGAGATGCTGGTAAGCATGTGCTGCGCATCAGAACTAAAAGTGTCAGTGTCAGGTGTAAGAGCGTTCAGCGTATGGATGAGACTTGCGTCGAAGGCAAGACGCTCTGCCGTTTGCTTGGCCCGTTTGTATTTGCTTGTCAGGTATACTGCGGGGTTGATTCCCAGGCGTGTCATGCGCTCCTTCAAGTGATCAATCTCAGCCAGTCCCTCGGGAGCTAAAGGAGCATCTTTATCTGGCGAAGTCGGGATCTTCGTCCCATGGCGGATCAGGATGATGTCCACGGGGGTTGCCTCCAATTCTTTCGTGCTCAATAATTTATCTAAAAGGTATTAATTGCATACAAGCCATATCATACAGAAGATATTGCATCTTCTCTTTTGCCGGGCTAGAGAACTTTTGTGAAAAACAAATATCTCTTATTTATTATATTTTTTGGGAACAAATGTGTAACTGACTGCTTTTGTGGTTCTCCGTCATCTTTCGTGCTAAGCACAACTATAAGCAGGAAGCTCTCTTCTGCTCTTGGCTCAAATAGCCGATCTATCAAACATAATGGTTTAAGGCAGCTTTTCATTGCACGAAAGGTGATGGAGAACCAGTTTCTTGGTACCATCATAGAGCATCGTTTCCCAGGATCCTCAACGATGTGCTTTTATTTGCTGAGTTGCTTTAACGTTAAAGCGATGAAGGAACCATCTGAGATATAGAAACACTTCCTTTTCATAAACAGGTGACAGATCCCACACAGCGTAGGACTGGCAACTGAGTGTACTGGAAATGATCTGGAATGCCAAAAAAATTTAACTCCTTTTTCACTATTTTTACATACTTTTCACACATTTTTTGCGGGAGAAGAGGCAACTGATGAAGCACTCTTCTCCTTGTGCTTCTTCCCTCCTGCTAGCAGAAAGTGCTTTTGCTAACGCTGCTTTACCAAGCAAACGGCTGCACTTGCTGACGTGTGTGGGCATCACGCCAGTAGACACCTTCGTGCAGGTGCGTATAGGGATCAAAACTTGCCGGGATGGCTTGTGTGAACATGCCGGGTGAAGAGGGGGCAGCCTTAGTGACGACTGACTCAGTGCTCGCCGGGGCTGCTGTTGATCGCGTAGACAGTGCATTTCCTCCCAGAAGCAAAGCACAGGCAAGCAACAGTGCCATCCCTGCGACCCGCAAGCCCAGCAGCGAGAGAGGAGCGTCGAAGTATCTGATTCATGTTGATTATCCATCTTTCTTGTAGTCAAGAGGCATTTCATTTATTGATGATCCCTCTGGTGGACATGGTGCTTCGCCCTGCCTCATGCCACCAGAGGGATCACACGTTTGTTAGTGTACGTGAGCCTGCTGCCTCCTTGGAAGCCTTCGACGACCCAAATGTTGGAGAACCTGGCTGTATTCCTGATCGCATCTGTTTTGTGCACGCAAGAGATAGAGATCAAATAGTGTGACGACTCCGCATAGGCTAAAGCCTAGCGGCTTCTCAGGAGGCTTGCACTTCCTGATGGCACCGTCCATGCCAAAGAGCTTTTCTATTCATGGCAGCATTGTGGTCTCTATCCAGTTCGCGTAGGGTAGTAACCGTGCGCCTTAATGTATTGCTACATCAGGTTTCACTGAAACCCCCTCCGAACCGGACTTATACATTTCTGCATATCCGGCTCTCCGAATTTTCCTGAGCTTTTTCTTTTTCTCACTGAGTGTCCCTGCATGGAGTTCATCATGGCATTCGACACAAAGCACCATTGTTTTGCGTCGTCGTTCAATCATCTGGCGTTCCCAAGGGGCCTTACCTTGCAGATTTCCCAATTTACGGATATGGTGTACTTCAACCTGACTTCCTCGAATACCGCACCATTCACATTCGGTTGCCAACAGGCGTTTTCCTAGTTCATTGCGGCTTTGGTACACCCACGTTTTGGGGATAAGGTCTATTTTTCCATATGTCACTTTTTCCTTTTGAAGTTGTTTGGTAGAGGAAACGAGTTCATACTCTTTTATTCCTTTCCCTTCCTTTTCGAGGGATATGACATATCTGTTTGGGCCTTTCTTGAGATTTTTGATGACCTTTTTGATTGAGCTTTTTCGTTTTCCTGCCAATGTGCAGAAGAAGCTCGTCATGGTAATCCAGAGCACTCCTCCTGCTGCGTCCTTCAGATTGTCTGCCAGCGAGTAATACCCTAAAAATCCTCTCACTTCCGCGTTATAGGTCATGTCGAGTTCATTGAGATATATATTGGAAAGGACAGGGCTGAGCGTTCCTCCCTGTGGAACTCCTGAGTACGTCTGATGATACCTCCAATCTTCGACGTATCCGGCTTTCAAGAATTGCCCAATGAGATGAAGAAAGCGTTTATCGGTGATTTTTTTGCTCAATACCCTCAGTAGTGTATCGTGGTTGACATTATCGAAATATCCTTTAATGTCTCCTTCTACCCACCATCTGACTCCATTCATGTCTCGTTTGACCGCTTCAAGCGCCGTATGACAGCTTCTTTCTGGTCTGAAGCCGTGTGAGTGTTTCGAGAAAGTTGGTTCATAGATGGCTTCCAGGATGAGCTTGAGCACCGTACCCAAGAGTTTATCCCGAAAAATGGGTATGCCTAGCGGGCGTTGTTTCCCATTGGGTTTGGGGATATAGACACGGCGGACAGGGATTGGTTTGTACCTTGAGGCTTTCAGATCTGCGATTGCATCCTGGATGAGTCTCAGCCCTGCACCATCTATGGTCTCCCCATCGATCCCAGGAGTCATGTTGCCCGGCTTTGGCGCGATACGTTGGTAGGCCAGGAGCCATAGTTCGACATTGAAGAGCTTTTGGAACAGCTTGTCGAATGTGACTTCTGGTTTTATGGTCATCTTGCTCAGTGTTGTAAGGAGTGCGTTTGGTTGTTGCACTATGTGCTCCTCTTTCATGCTTACAACTGAAAATTCTGCGTCCCTTGGCCCTGTATGCAGTTTTCCCGCACTCCTTGAGCAGGTCGTTGCTCCCCTGCCGACGTGAGGTAGAAGGCCAGGTCTTGATTGCTCAAGAACACCAACCCTCCCCTCCCGAACTGGACGTGCGGCTTGTCACCGCATCCAGCTCTCACGGAATCTCCTACGTTTTTTCCCGTTTGTACGGGTTGTATGCCAAGTCTGAGAGATTCAATCCGTCGTAATCTCCGCGATGAATCTTCTGATGGCATGTCTTACAGACAGGGATTTGTTTCCGGTTCAGCATCTGTAGGATCGCATTGACTCCTACAGGTTTCTTGCCTCCTGTTTTGCGAATATGGCGGACATGATGCATTTCTACTTGTTGGACACTGTTGCAAATACAGCAGGGCATTCCTAGTTTTGAGCGGGTTCGCATGGTAATGCTCCATTGGAGACGGTCCACTTCCTCCTGCCCGATCTGGAAGCCATTGCGTTGCTTTTTCCAGTCGCTGTTCGCATAGAAGGCAACGCGTCGGTCTTTCTTTCCATCTTTTGCCTTGATCATGATGGTTGGGGTTTTGCCGAAACGTTTGAAGATTTGACCGACCGGGCGTTTGTATTTGGCTGCGAACGTCATCACAAGTGAGAATTTGAGGATATATTGGATCTGGGCGAGATGCCCAAAATTGTCCGCGAACCGGTAGTAGTTCTGTATCCCCCGATTGATGCCATTAAAAAGAGGAATGATTTGATCTGCGTCGAGGTCTATCCATGCGAGCTTCGTTGTTGGGTGCCCTGTAGTTGTACAGAACCCTTTGGCGTGGAGTTTCTTGACCAGTTCATTTCGTGGAGCTGTCATAACGATTTCTGAGCCAGTGGATCGACGTTGAATCGGTCTGCCTGAGCCATTGTTGGTCGTCACGACGCGTTGGACTCCTTCTCTGCCAATGGCTAATCGCGTTCCTAAAAAGTGGGCCTGTTCTTTGCGGGCATGGGTGATCTGGGTCTTCTCTTCGCTCAAGGTGAGCTTGAGACGTTGACTCAGGAAGGTTTTCAATTCTTCCTTCACTTGTTCCGCAAGTGTACGAGGGCCACAGATTCCGACCAGCCAATCATCCGCGTATCTCAGGTATTTGATGCGAATGAAGTTGGGATCGTTCACTTCTACCGCAGGGATACTTCTAATTTGACGTACCAATGCTCTAAATTCTTTGGTGCGCGTTACTCCTTTCTTAGCTAAGCGTAGTTTTTGTGCTGACAATTTTCTCCAAAGCGGATTGGGGTGTTTTCTTGCCCCGCCTCGTTCCGTGCGTTTGCGTATCTCTTCCATTTTCTCGTCGAGTTCATGGAGATAGACGTTTGCCAAGATTGGGCTGGCCACGCCTCCTACAATGTTGCAAACTTTGGGTACGAGCACCTGATAGGTTTGATGGAGGAGTCGGATCAATCCGAAAAATCACGTTCACCTGTTCCTCATGAATTTCGACGCGTTTCACCAGCGTGCGGATCATCTCCCGACGCGTGAGCCAATCTGCTTGAGACAGCCCTTCACTCACCTTCGTGGCAAAAGTTTCTAACCGCCCAATGATCAATTGCAGCTCTTGCTCAAGACTCTCCTGATCCTGAATCTGTCGAATATGCGCTTCGAGTTGTCTGACCCGTTCACGCATCCGTGTGATCCTGGGATCAAATTCGGCTTTGTCAATGGTGCCTTCGGCATAACTATCGATCAAGCGAGCAATCCCTTGTCGCAACCGCCCCAGGCTCGTTTGGAGCCCTTTCAATTCTGGAGCCATATCCGCTGTCTGGAGTTGCTGTCGATATTCGTGTTCCAATCGTGCAGGATCCTCAAGCAGTTGGCACACTTCTTGCCACACAGCTTCATCGACCAGGTCTGTGCGCAGTTGCTTGTTCCAGCACAGCCGCACGCCTCCGAAGCGATAGGCATCCGAACCAATACAACGGTAATAGGCATAGCTGCGCGGATGCCCTTTCCGCGCGCTTGGGCTAATTGGCTTGCCGTAATAAGCATATCCGCAACATCCACAGACAAGCAACCCCTGCAACAAGTAGCGAGCCCCGCGCTCTCCAATACGAGCACGTTGTCGATTTTCTTGCAGTTGCTCCTGAACGCTTTCAAAGAGTTCCTCACTCACCAGAGCCGGAACGGGAATACTCAACCACTGCTCACGCGGAACATCCTGGGTGCTCACAGCACGTTTGGGTTGCATGGGGCGTCCCCGTTGTGCGCGTAAGCGTGGTCGCAGTGGCTCAACGCTCGTTTTGCCAAAGGCGGCCATCCCTTTGTAGGCTGGATTTTTGAGCATATCCCAGACCGTCGCGCGATCCCAGACCGTTTTGCCGGTTCTCGTCTGCTCTTTGGCTGCGGTTAGCCGACGACAGACCTCACCAATGGAACAGCGATCGTGTCCGACCCAGGCGAAGACCTGACGGACGACACGCGCTTCTTCCAACAGGATATCGAACCGCGCTTCGCCGGCCCCCTCATGCTTGCCGATGTACCGATAGCCATAGGGCGCTCCACTCAAAACGCTGACCATGCCTGCCTGTGCCGCGTGCCGCTTGCCACGGCGACTGCGTTCCATGATTTTCGCTCGCTCGTATTCGGAAATCATGCCTTGCACCTGTAACAAAAGTTGATCTTCCGGTGTCTGCCCAACTTCTCGATTGAGAAAATTCACCTCGACCCCCGCGCGGAGAAACTCTTCAAGCAGGAGCACCTGATGGGCATAGTTGCGGGCGAAGCGATCGGGGCAGAGCACATAGAGCCGGTCAATCCCTCCAGCAGCGGCCACATCGCGGAGTTGCTCCAAGGCTGGGCGAATCAGCGTCGCGCCACTGTACCCATTGTCGATAAACTCATGTTCTCTGGGAAGCGACAAGCCTAGGGTACTGACATAAGCACGCAGTTCGCTCACCTGGCTGTCAATGGTCTTGGTCTCGCTTTGCTGCTCGGAGGACACACGAGCATAGATCGCCACTTGTAGATCGTTCATGAACGTTTCCTTTCTCCCACCTGCCCCTGGGTTTCAGATGAGATCGCCTCGATTCTCGCAGGCGTCAGCCGTCGTCGCCTCGCGCTGGGAAGGAGGAAGGCGTAGGCTGTATGCAGCACCTGGTGTTCTTCGCGGTTGGGTTCAAACAGGACCTGCACCTCCAACGTCATCGGTTGCTTGCGAGCGCGTTTGGTCATGATGAGCTCCTAGATCGCGCGTGCCCGTATCTTCAGCTTGATGCCCGTTGCAATCAAGGGGTGCGCCATGAAAGCCATCTCCATAGGCTGCGCACAGCTGAGCTCGCGGGATCGCTCTCTGATACACGAAACTCAGAACCTTTTTGGCAACATTGTAAGAGGCGTGGCTAATCCGCCCTGTGGGGTTCCTGCCAGGCTGTCGTGTCTCGCTTCTTGCAAGTCCAGGTATCCTGCTCGAAGGAGTTTCCAGATGAGATTAAGGAAGCGTTCATCTTGAATCTTCTTCCGAAGGAGGCTCACTAAAACCTCATGGTCGATGGCGTCGAAACACGCCTGAATATCTCCCTCCAAAAACCAGTTGAGAGCAGGCCATTTCCCTCGAATTTCTCGCAGGGCTGTATGGCAACTGCGGCCTGGGCGGAAGCCATGACTGGTTTCATGGAAGTAGGGGCCATGTGGGCTATCATAAAGACATTCAAGAATGGTACGGATCACTTCTTGCACAATTTTGTCGCGTGTTGAAGGAATCCCCAATTTCCTCATTTTCCCATTTGATTTGGGGATGTAAACGGTTCGGACGGGTTTAAACTGGAATTGTTCCGTTCGCATCTCCTCGATGATCTGTTGGATCATATTCATGGATATTCCGTCAATGGTCTTTCCATCAGATCCTGGGGTCATATTTCCTGGGGCCGATTTGATCCTTTCGTAGGCAACGATGTACAAATCTTCTTTGTACAGTAATCGATAAAGGTCATCATTTACCCAGTTCCTGTCTGTATTCAGGTGTCGTAGGCGCTCAAGTCTGTGTAAGGTCTTTTGTGACTTCTCCAAGTCAACCTCCTCAAATTCAAGCAGATTCCCTAGAGTCCTTCCTTCTCAAAAAAAAAAAAACTTTTGATGAGAGAGTACTACGACTCCTCCGTGACCCTGGCCCTCACGGGCTGTAGGCCATCCCCAAGTTGCTCTAGAAGTCTCGCTTCGTGCTTCAGGTGTCCCGTCCGTCGTTTCCCACTCCTTGTGGGCTGGTCTGGGTGGGAGTTTTGCAGGAAAATAGTAGCTTTTCCTACAACACCCAGCACAGGCGATCATACCGTATCCTGTGGGCTGCGCCTGGTCCACCACGACTAGGTTTCAAACAATGCGGTCTTCACCACGCACGACCTAGCTGACCGACATCTGGCTCGCGGTACTCGAACTTCATCGGCCTTACTCACATCATGCTCTTGTCCCCTCACGCCTTTCGGGTAAAGGTGTCTCTACTTTCTTGTGAGAGTAGATAAGATGCTGCTTTAATCACATTACTCCAGTGATACCTCTTCCGAGGCAGAGACTTCTATGCCACATGGGCGCAATACTACGGACGCTCCGTCATCTGGTCTGATTTTCAGGCACTTCTGCCATAGCATCCGATCTTCTTTGATTTGATGCGTTCAGACTCGGACGATCCCCGTTTAGACATCATTCAGATGCTCTCGATGTAGGTGTCCTTTTTAAACCATTTACCTCTTATTGAGGCTGCGTCCCCTGGGGTGGGTATAGCTTCTTGCGGATGCCCAGAAGCTATCTAGGGGATGGTGGGTGTCACCAGCTTCCCACCAGGCGCGACTTATCCCGCTAGGTTTTAGGCTTAAAGCAGTGTAGCTTTCACCATGTCGAAATTGCTCTGGAAGACTCTCCGACTTGCTGGAGTCCTCGATCTTCCTCTCTTGGCGTCATACTATGGTCCTTACCTGCCTTTCGGGGGTAAGTGAGACGTTGAGCATACTTCCATTCCCACAGGAAGTAAGGAATTAGTTCCCGCTGAGATGATGCCCTGTTACGGGCGTAAATCCGCATTCGCCCGAATGCCAACGCTCCGCAAGCGTCTTCTTACGAACGGTTCCACAACTACTGCATATTTGGCTCATCTATTTAGGATTAACGAACACGACTTGAGTACCAGCGTCTTCTGCTTTGTACTCACAGAATATGATGAATTGACTCCAACCAGCATCGAGGATCGACGTATTGAAGCCAGATTTTGCACGAGCTCCGTTTGGAAGATATTTGCCAGTCTCCTCATCCTTCTTTGGTTGTACTCGTTTAGATAGGTTGGCAGGCACAATACCCTCAAAGACAACCGTTTCGTAGGTATTTACCAAGCAGCGTGACCACTGATGGAGAGAATCATTGCGCTGGTTCCGCACTTTGCGATGCAAACGAGCCACCTGTTGAACTGCCTTCTTACGTCTCTTTGAACCCTTCTTCTTTCTGGACAAAGCCTGTTGAGCCTTTGCTCATCTCTTCTCAGCCTTGCGATACTGCTTCGGGTTCTCAATGACGTCACCTGTAGATGGGGTCCCGACATATTTTCCCCGCCATTTCCCCGCTAAGGAACTAGTGAGTAAAAAGAGGGTCTAAACCTTCCCGTTACGCCTGCGGTCCTGGCGTTTTCTTGGTTCCCTTCACATAGCGGAAGAAGGTGGCACGAGAGATCTCAAGCATTGAACAGATTCCATGAATCGAGTGCTTCGAGTCCTAGTAGAGATGTCGAGCCAATGCCACCCTCCCATCAGACGTTTTTCGCGGCCTGACGCCCTCTGGCACGGGCCGCAGCCAATCCAGCGTTGGTTCTCTCACGGATCAGATCACGTTCAAACTCGGCTAATGCTCCCATCAAATGAAAAATGAGCTTGCTGCCCGGTGTGGTCGTATCAATCTTCTCGGTCAAGCTGATAAAATCGACTCCACGCTCTTGGAGGAAATCCAATGTCTTAATGAGATCCTTGAGGGAGCGTCCCAGGTGATCCAGCTTCCAAACCACAAGAGTATCGCCCGGTCGAACATAGGCGAGCGCTTCATCGAGTCCCTTGCGCTCAAATTTTACCCAGTCATCACATCGCGAAAGCACTTTTCACATTCCGCCTCTTGGAGGGCATCATTCTGCAAGGACTCGTTCTGCTCGTGCTTTGAGACATGAATATAACCAATCTTCATTCAAAACTCTGCTGTTAATCTCACTTACTCATCTCAAAAGCAAAAAACTGAGACGCGAGATTATGATACGTTTTTTTGCGACTGGTCAATGCTTTCCATCATGCTCGCTGATGTGATGTGTCCTCATACCAGAAAAACAGAACAGGAAGTCGCAGAAAACCGGTCGATTGTGAGATGCCCTGTGGATCGAAGAAAACGGCGCTTGACGGACAGAAACGTCCTGTGGTAAGATTTACGTATCTGTTCAAAAAGCAAGCAGCAAGGATATCGATGAAGCAATGATGAAACGTTCACACTCCCTCCAACTCACCTCCATTAAGAACGTCCTTGCTCATCCTGCGGGTGTGTTCGCGCCGCATGCGGCGCACTGCGAGGAGTAAGAGCACAGACAAGCTCTCCCCATTTTTTCCTCTTTTTGGGCACAGGTCATCCCTTCTTCGCATCGCGCCACTTCTTGAGCTCTCCATCATCTCAATCATATGCACGTGCGAAAGGAAGCATTTTTGATGTTTCACCTGCCTGAAGATTTTCTTCACTTTATGCGCGAGGTCTACGGCACAGAGGCGGCCAATGCCTGGTTTCAATGCCTCCCTTCTTTATTGGAGGAATACGCCCAGCGTTGGCAACTCACGCTTTTGTCCCCGTTTGAGAATCTCTCGTTGCACTATGTGGCACCAGCAATCTGTGCGGATGGCACGCCAGTCATCCTGAAGACATCCGCGTTTTCCGATGAATTTGAGCATGGGCTGGCCGCATTGCGCATCTTCAATGGGCGAGGCATCGCTCGTCTGCTAGAGTGTGACGAGGAGAAAAAGGTCATGGTGCTGGAGCGTTTGCAACCGGGAACCATGCTTGAGTCACTGGTACCAGAACAGGATGTGCAAGCTACATCCATTCTGGCTGGAATTATGCGTCAACTCTGGCGACCGGTACCCAGGGAGCACACCTTCCCGACCGTTGAGCAATTGGGGCAAGACCTGACGCAGCTCCGAGCGTCCTATGCTGGTGGCTATGGTCCGTTTCCGCCGCGCCTGGTCGACGAGGCGATGGATCTCTTCGCGACATTAAGCGCTTCGGCTCCTCAAACCATGCTGCTACACGGCGATCTGCACCACTATAATATCTTACGTTCAGGTGATACATGGTTGGCTATTGATCCTAAGGGGGTAGTTGGTGATCCCGGGTATGAGGTGGCGGCCTCGTTGTTTAACCCTCTGCCTCGCATCCTTCTCGTGCCCGACCTGGAGCAGATGCTTGCCCGGCGCGTTGCTCAACTGAGCGAGGAACTGGGAATGGAACGAGCGCGCATACGCGGATGGGGATTGGCACAAAGTGTGCGCAACGCGTGGAGTATGATGTCGCATAACCAGTTGAGCATGAACCCACAGGGGGTACTTCGATGTGCAGAAATTCTTTCGCGTCTCACCGTTTGATGCTGGGCGCTCTCCCATTACGCCCCTGTTTCCGAGCGTCCGATTCTGCATGATTTGCAGTGCATGCATCACTGCCCGTGCCGTGAACCGCGCAACGGCAGAAATATCAGGAGTGTTGTTCACGCGAGAGATGTCTCATCAAACGAACGGTTTGTGAGACGCTTGCCCCCGCTCTCCAGTTCATGAAAGAACTGGAGAGCGGGGCCTCCCTCACGTGCCTTTATGTCTCGGAAGTCTCAAGCATCTCCACTTTTGTGGATACAGTTCACCTAAACATTGACATTCATTGCTCAGTATGTGGGGGCACCCACAGGACGGACTGCCACGCCCTCTATCCCCTGCCCGAAGGAATTAGGGATTGCTTTTCGGATAATATTGAGACTTCCGTTTACATCCGCATTGATCCGTTTGCCTGTACTGGTACGGAATAAGCCACGCTTAATGCGCTTGCCCACATAGCACTCATGATGGCAGATGGGTTCCAGGTCAAGAAAGCTGCACTTGCTGGTGTGGCTTTCTTCCTGCCAAATGACATGTATCCCTACCATCTCTGCTTTGTAGGTCAGCATGTGGATAAAACGAGCAAAAGGAATCTGCACAAACTGTTGGTTATTACGTTTCCCAATATTGATCTCTTGCTTCCACCTATCATTTTTGCCAATGATCAACGTTCCAATACCTTCCCAGATTAATCGCTCGATAATGCGATGACTCTGGGTATGCAGGTAGTGATCGATTTTGCGAGTACGTTTACTCGTCAAACATTCCAGTCGTGGAGAATTGAAACGGTCATATTTGCTCAGATGGCTTTGCAGGCGTGATCGCTGTTTGTTGTAATAGTGGTTGATATTTTTCAAGGGACGCCCGTTAACAAGCACAGGCTCAAAGCCTGCTTTGTTTGAAGTTAGCGTGGCCAAATTGTTCAATCCTATATCAATACCCGCCACAAACAGAGGATCAACGTTCGCTTGCTGTGGTTCGTAGTCATAGACAATCTCTACCACATACAAGCCAGTGCGAGGGGCAATACGCACCTGCTTGACCTTGGGATGTGTCGTTGGAATCTCAATACCCAATTGTGAAGGAGCTACCATCCCTTTCTTGAGTGCTTTTTTACTGATAGCCTGAAGATCATAAATGAGGATATTGCGCCCTTTTTGTTTGTCTTTGTACTTGGGAAGCTTAGGGCGTCCTAGAAACTTCTTGGGGTCATCAAACCACGCAGCAAGCCCTTTGCGAAAAGCTTTCCAGTTCTTATCCAGCAAGCGAAGCACATCATTGCTCACTTTACGCGGCAAGGCCTGATATGCTTCGGTATGTTTGACCAGATGGTAGACGTTAGCATATCCCAGGTAGACGCCTGTCTGAATAAATGCCTGGCGCATATGATAATTTGCCAGATTGTAGAGATTCTTGGATGCAAAGGACGCTCTATCAAGAGCCGCATAACGGTCATCGCTCTGATGGATACAATGCCGTTCGACTAGTTGCATCCTTCTACATCCTTTTCTTCCAATTCCTTGACCAACTTCTCGGTTTTGTGTTTGGCACGTCGTTGCCCATACATCCGGGCGGTAAATGAATACAAGATGGCCGTCAAATCAGCCATCAAATCCTCCTTGTCATCATCAGCCAGATTTGTAATTTCAATGGAACGTCCTTGCGTTTCAAGCAAGGCAAGAATATAGTTGGCTCCAAAGCGCGTCAGGCGATCTTTATGCTCAACCACAATACGTGTGATGCTTGTGTCCTTTAAAAGAGCGAGCAACTTGGGGCGTGTATCATTCACACCAGATGCAATCTCTTTTGCAACAATAGCCACCTGATAGCCTTTTGCAGCACAATAGGAACTCAGTCGTTCAACCTGTCGTTCGAGATTATCTTGACGCTCTCTGGCCGAAACACGGGCATAAATGGCTGTCTTTTCAGCCTGAGTTGCTGGCTCTTCAGCAGCGACAATAATGGTCCCAGAAGGAGCTTGATAGCCCTTGATTTGCCCAGCTTGCCACCAACGAAACGCCGTTCGGTAACTAATGCCTTGTTGTTTCGCATATTGACTTAACTTCATGAAACGATTGTGTTATATATGACATTATTTGTCAATATATGGCGTTATTTCTTACGAACGTTTATCACACGTTTTTCTTGCTCTTCTAACTCTGGCAAGCGTAGCGGGCGCAGACTGTCCAGCGAACGACCTGATTGATGCGTAAAGCTGTATTGCCCGATGAGGTTAATATGTTCCCATCCCAATGGTGTGATATGGGGAAGATATTCTTCAGGAATGACCTCGCCCTGCTTTTTCAGTTCCTCGACGGCCTGGGAAAGGTACACCACATTCCAGGCCGCGATGGCCGCCATAATCAGATGCAAGCAGTTCGCCCGATGCATCTGGTCTTCAAACGCTCGATCCCACAGTTCTCCATTTTTGCCAGAGAAGAGCTGGCGTGCCAGTGAGTGAAGCGCCTCACCCTTATTGAGTCCAACTAGAATCCGACGACGAAGAGCTTCATCCTGGAAGTAGTCGAGCAGAAAACAGGTCCGTTCCAGCTTCCCCAGTTCGGTGAGTGCCGTGGCAAGCCGGTTTTGCCGACTGTAGACACGCAGCCGACGCATGAGCAGTGAGGCCAAGACTGACCCATGACGAATGGAAGAAGCGACACGTTGCATTTCTTCCCAATGTTCAATTATGTATTTCGCTCGTACAGGGGAGGCGATGAGGGCATTGAGCGCCCCTTGATCGCCAACTGACTGATAGGTGTTTCTTCATCAGCTCCAATCACATTTCGCTAAAAGCAACCAGAAACGTCACGTCGAACGCACAGATCTAACCATGGCGATTGCGTTTTTTCCTTCTTGAATTATCCACAACCTCTCCACACCCACTTGGAAAAGTTCGTGGATAATTGGGTTGTCTCCACTCCTCTGGATCAGGTATGCTTCTCCTAGATCACACATCTCATGGTTCTCATCCTTCAGACCCTTTTATTTCTATCCTTGTTTTGTTGTGCCTTACAGATTGAAGGAGGGCTGCCATGCCTGTCACCATCGAAGGGGAAACTCGTCTCGCGCCTCGAAGCCTGGTCATTCGCCGTCACTCCGTGAGCGTGACACAGAAAGCAGGGAAGGTACAGGTCGCGCGTGCGTCTCAACTGACAAAGATCAGGTCGCGACCGTTGTCAGCGGTCGACGTTCCTCCCTGGCAACATCGGGCCGCTTTCCCCTCGCACGCGAACGTGCGAAAGCAACGCGGCTCCTGGCCATTATTGATAGGGATAGGAATGCTCTGCGCGCTTCTCCTCGCCATCGGCACGCAATTCCTGATGGAGCGGGGCATAACACTTAAAGATGATCTCCAGTACGGTCGGCCGCGCACTACCCAGATCGATCATTTTGTGGGGCACGAGCGCGATACATCGATCCCAACCCATTTCACAGCAATCAATCTCAAAGGGAAGGTGTATATCTTTGAGGTGCCAGGAGGAGATGCAGAGCACACCCATCTGCTCCTAGGGCCACGCCTGCTTGGATCAGGAGCAGATCTTGCACCCGTAACGCTGACCTTCTCAGGCGATGCCTACCATCCTGATCTTGTGGTGAGTGTTGATGGACTGCAAGTGCGTTTTCGCAATACAGGGAACACCTATGAACCGATGGCATGAGCGAGAGTGAAGAGAGCAATCTTTCACGCGCCCTGGCGCGTCGGGGTGCCCATGTGACTGGCATAGATATTGCACCACGGCTGGTTGAAATGGCCCGCGCCAAAGATCCGAGTGGCAACATAACCTATCAGGTGGCTGATCTTTGCCAACCGCTGCCTGCCTATCAGGACCACTTTGATCTGATCGCAAGCTTTTTTGTTTTCAATGATGTCTACGATTACCGAGGCTTTCTTGCCACTCTTCACTCAGCACTTAAACAGGCAGGCCGCCTCGTGCTTTTCATGAACAACCCGTATTCCTTAATGCTGCGAGGCTATTTCACTGATTACTTTGCGGCTTCTGGTCAGACATTTCCGTATCGAGGCATGAGAGAAGAGGGGGTGAAGGTTCACTTTTATCACCGGACACTGGAAGACTATTTGGCCGCTAGTATCTCCGCAGGATTTCAGTTACAGCAACTGGTAGACGTGCCGACTCCTGAAGGCAGCTTCAAGCGCCGAGAAGAGACAGTAATTCCGGAGGGTTAAAACAAGTTTCTTGAAGAGTGGACAAGTCTCCCTTTCCGTTGACATCTGTTGCTCTTGCGTTCGTCCCTCGTTTCTGCGAGAATTGCTCCTTGTACGGTGAGTGACACCGGAAGGGGCGCCTGTGGAGATCCTGTAAGACCTGGTAGATCCAGGCAGGTTGTTCGTTGAAGCAGGAACCGAACGCTAGATATGGCTTGTCCCTCTTTGGGTCAGTTTCGGATAACGGCTATCACTTCCCATTTTTTACGATTTTGAGTCTCGTCAAAGCAGAAAGAACGTGAGCAATTTTTGGATCAGGTATTCGAATGGTAGACAGAGCGTGTGTTGTGAAATGAGCGAAAGTAGCTTTCCAAGATGCTTTATCTTATTTCCAAAACACGCTCTTAGCATCACAGCTCCCAGGGAAAGCGTATTTTTCTTTACAATAATGCAATGACGTTGATGCGTTTTTGTGGAGGCCTTCATGAGATTGTTTCTCTCTGAGAGAAAGCAATTCCCTGTTTTAAAGCCTCAAGCCCCTGCGCCTGAAGCATGCCAGAGTGGGATGTACGACGGTGTGCGACCATCAGAATTGTCTGCCTCTTGACTGAGAGATGAACAGACTCACGCTAGGACGTTCAACCCAGGCTTCTCGTGGGATGCGGCAAGGTTTTTTGCGTGAGACAGAGGCCAGGAAAAATTTCGTACTACAATAGAGCCATCGGCAAAATGAGCAGAGCAGAATTGCAAAGGACGTAGCCATTTGTCGGGGGCAAGGTGCCTCCGACAAAAACTCTTTTCCTTCTTTTGCACGCCGTGGGTGTCAGATGGGACGTTGCAACGGCCTTGAAGCCCATTGGATCACTCTTGCTTTTGGGTATACTCTATGTTATATATAATCTATGCAAGCATCGTTTCTTCCAACAAGAGGAGCAAAGGAAAGTGAAAACACCCCCCTATTTTCAAGTTGTGTGCCTCTTCTGCTAACAGCTCAGTACAACTCTCTTAAGGCATCTTCCCACTTCTTGTCCTCATAAGGGAATGGATACCTATCCTCCCTTGTGCCACATCACGCTCAATGCAGAATCGCTTCAGCAGAGATACCCTGAGTGATATGTGTCGGTCGTGCATATGCATGAACAACACTGCACACACTTCTCGATACCCCCAACAAGTAATCGCGACATAGCACAGCAGAGGCAAAGCTATGTGCTTCGATGCGCTATGCCTTTATTCGTTAAAAATGCGAAGGAAGAAAATATGAATCAACAGAGTGTAACAGGTGAAATTACAACAGAGGTTACAGCAAGTGATCGAGCGAACATAGCCAGACTGATTGAGGATTATCGCCTGTATGAAGGGGTGGACTTTCTCGCTTCCCTGGAAGAGATGGTTGCACCATCAGGAAACAAACCAGCACTGTTACTCCATTATCAGGGTGACACCCTCTCTGGCTTCGCCTACCTCCAACACCTCCGACCTGACTCAGAGATCGAGGTCTTTGGTATGGTCCATCCAGATCACAGGCGTAAGGGGGTAGGAACGACTCTATTTGAGGCAGCGAGGGCTGTCTGGCGACGGAGAGGTGCGAGCGGCCTCCTGCTGGTTTGTGATGGTGCCTTATCCTCCGGCAAAGCGTTTGCCTCGGCAAACAGGGGAGAATATCGTTTTTCAGAACATCGCATGGTGCTTGATCCTGCTCACATCAAATGCCCCCAATCGTCACAAGGACAGCAGATACAGCTCCGGCGCGCAGAAGCTACTGAAGTTCCAATCCTCGCCCATCTCGTTTCACAGGCATTTGGGGCATCTGAAGAGGCGATACAAATCTGGGTCAAGGAGGCTATTGCAGCGGATAACCAACATTTTTATATCGGTCTGCTTGATGGGTTGCCAATTGGGACACTCAGAACTGTCAGCTTTGGTGAGAAGATCGATATCGTGACCTTTGGTGTCCTCCCTTCCTATCGTGGGCAGGGTTACGGTCGGCAAATGCTCCTAGCAATCGTTGATTTGCTTCTTGAAGAACGCTGGTCTGACATCGCTCTTGATGTAGAGACAAAGAACGCTCATGCTCTCGGACTCTACGAATCTTGTGGCTTCCGTACTATTAGAACATGCGATTACTATCAAGTAATCGAAGGGGATCCTGCTCACTTGTAGGCTTATAGAAGAGAGAGCCTGTAAATCATCAGATTCTGCTCATACAATCTTGTGCTTTACAGGCGATCTATTTTGTTCGTCCTTTCGTCATCGACCGGTGTGTGGGGGGTGCGGCAAGTTTTTTTGCAAACGGTGAGCGCACCAGGAAGGTTCGAGCTTGCTTTCGTCCAATAGTCCTTCTATACTAAGCGTACGAGTATTTCGGTTGTCACCATCGAAGGAAGTGAGTTTGCGGTTTGCATGCAGGCTCCAGGGTGACCGGGTTGTGGTTCATTCCCGCTGGTTCTCTCGTGTGTCTTGATCGTTGAGACCTCGCGGAGGACACTGGTAGACCAAAAGAGGACAGTGGTCATGCCTCTCACAAGATGAACCCCCTTCAACGTGCCCTCCCACAGGCATTGTGAAGGAGAGACCACCGATTGCTCAGTGTCATGCCCATCCAATCGAAGGGGAAAGATCGCGATGAGTGATTCATGGCGGGACATGATCAACAAGGAGCGTGACCGCGCACAAGAGCTGTTTCCTCTCACGGTAGAGGAGCAGGCCGATGAGCTGATGAAGCTGCCCATCGATGACGCCGATAAGAGGTCTCAGGTGCTGTTCGAGGAACAGCCGGAGCAGGCCAATGCTCTGGCGGCGGCGATGCGTAAGCGGGGCTTCGTGTTCCGGATCTGACCTCCTGAAACAGTGGAGGGCGCTCGGCATCGCGCCGAGTCTCTCCGTCTCCGGCTGAACAAGGCACTGTGCAACAGGAGTGTGGGTGGACTCTCGACATTGTATACGCCAGTCAGGCGCATGCACGTCGAGAGTCCGCTCGCGTTTTGTTGATCTGTTCCTCTTCCGTTTTCCCTTCTCATTCTCGGAACCTCTTCGTTGTTGAGGCCATCTGAGCGTTTGCCCTGTGCGTTTGTTCGAGATTTTATCCCTTGTCAATCCTCCGCAGATTTGAGAGGGAGGACTCTGGGAAGGCCACATCAGCCATTCCTGGTCGTGGCTTGTTGCCTGGGCTCTGACTCGCGCAAAAAAACTTGGCGCACCCGTGTGTGGGGAGGAGGTGATCCAGCGCATAAAAACTTGCCGCAGAGCAAACCCGTCATCGCCGACCGAAAAAGAAGAAAAGGCCAAATGGCTCTGATACCCATAACATGAGATTCACCCGTTTTTGTCCAGTTTGGAAATGTAGAAATTTCACTGGAGTTAAGAATGCATCGTTTATGCGATATATAACCAGTCCAGCAGTATTTCTGATTATGTATCCTCTTTGGGCCGAGGAAGAAGATTTCTAAGGAAAATGACATGGCTGAATATAATAGTGTGAAAACGCTGTAGTTGCTTCGATAACAAGTAAATGACCATTCTCGTTTTAGCAGAGTCATTTCTTTTAACCCGCAACTTACGACTATCACCTCCAACTCGGTAAAAGACTTTATGCGGTGGGAGATCTCTGTATGGGCAAAAGCACACCTAATACGAGGATGACTCCTGATGCAAGAGCCAACGGAAGAAATGCAATCGCCGGAATATGAACCATATCCCAGAGCCAGCCTCCGATGAATGAGCCCAGAAACGAGAAGAGATAGCCTACCGTCAGCATGGTACCTGTCCAGAGTGCAACTTCCTCCTGTTTCGCCAGAAGCGCGGGTAAAGCAATGGATAGTGTGTAGAGGATGATTGTTGTGCCTCCAATGATCGCAGCCCAGAGAGGCTCGAGAACGATTGGTGTCCATATCCAACATACCAGTGCGATCAGGCAAAGCAATGCGCAGATAATGAAAGGGAGTTTCCGTCCTACCAGCTTGTGTGCAAGCAGGGTCGCAAGCAAACTGGCAGGGAGCTGTGCTGCATTTAAGATACCAAGTGCAAGCCATGTAAGGCCTGGAGCATGGACCGCCTGATTGTAGGAAGCGATCCATGCGTTTGTCCCAAAGTAGATGAGCTGTGCTCCCCCAACTAACAAGCCAAGCACCCAGGGATTGATAGAACCAAATCGATGAGATGGCTTATGAGGAGTGGGTTCTGCCTGTTTGAAGGTCACTCTCCTCTGGTTGACTATATTTGCCGGAACCAGCCACAGCCAGAGGGCGAGGGCGATCACGACAGGGATGCTCCAAAACACAAAGGTGCTGGCCCATGAGTCACGGACAAACCAGTTGAGCATCACCGGGATTGTGAGCATTGCCCCCAATGTCTCTCCGATGACCAGCCCGTCGCTATAGAGCGCGGTAGCCAAGCCAATCTGGGTCGAGAACCATTGGCGGATCAGCGCGGGGATCGCAGTCTGTGAACAGGCACTCCCCAAACTAAGAAGCGCTGTAAAGAAATAGAGCGGAAGGATGGCAGGCCAAAGAGCACGCAAACAAGCACCAAGTGCGACCAGCAGGAGACCAAATGCGACCATGATACGCCCTCCCCATCTTCCGATAAGCAATCCTATTGGCAATGAGGAGACGCCCATGACAAGCGTCGGCAGCGAAGTCAGCAGGCCTGTCTGAGTGTAGGTAAGATGAAGATCGTGGCTGAGTAATGGTACGATGGGTGGGACAGCCAGAAGTGCCGTCCGCAGATTGATACCAACGAGTACTATCATGCCAAGCGTCCGTATGTAAAGCCAAGGAGGGCTCTTTATCGTATCTTTCTCTCGCTTCTTGTCCATCATTTTCTCCGCATCTAGAGGAAGCGATTCCTCTTCTCTGAGATCGTGACTCCTTTCAGGAAAGGAGTGATTGCCATGCGCACCACATATTTCACGTTTAACCTGGGAGGATCGGGCTCAAAACACAAAAACAAACGCACTATTCATCTCCAGCGTGCTCTCGAAAGAGCACAATAACATCAGGAAGCATTATGTGATTACGATGAAGTTCCAGCACCTGTGAGCTGGTAGGGACAGTCTGCCGATTTACTGAGATTGGATAGCGTGCGGGCTCAATGAACCAGCACGGCATCGCCCAGATAGAGCCATGGTGAAAGCCAAGGAAAGAAGAAAGCGAGATCGTACCTCGCACTATTCACTGGGAGAGGTGTGGCGCACGCATCCCACCATCACGCTCTGCACAGGCGTCACCTATAAGCTCTCGAGGCAGATGTTCGGCAATCTAGATGGCCAGCCATGCATAGTCAAATGCTCCTTGTTGTTGCTTCAGCAAGGGCAGGTAATGTTGCGGATCTATACAATCTCGCTCTCATTCATACCATAGGAAGCATAGAGGCTCAAAGCTAGAACTAAAAAGAGAAACCTGCTTGTTTGGATAGAACACTCAAAATGATATACTTGTGGCGTAAATTTGGTTTCTCTTAAGGTGAGAAAGAATAGAACGACCAACATGTTAATCATCACGGGGCTATCAACCACTATTGAGCTGAGAGAATGTTTTACCCTGGGGACTTCCACATTTTCTGTAGGGATGATTGTCGCATGTACTTGCTCCTGACAATGAGGGCAGTATAATGCTGGTTTCATGGGCATTTCCTCTTCCATAGAAGAACCACTACAAGGAGAAACGTCGAGAATGTGATAGTGCCAAAGAACAGGAGAAAAATATGAACCAATCTCTTGCAAAAGCCCTGGAGAGCTATCCCCGAATTCCTCTAACGCGTTTGCCCACACCACTCCAAGCATTACCATCGCTGAGTGCAAAGCTTGGTCCACGCCTCTACATCAAACGGGACGATTTGACCGATCTCACATTTGGGGGAGACAAGCCACGTAAATTAGAATACGAAGTGGCACGTGCACTTGCGCAAAGCACTGACACTCTTGTGACCTGCGGCAGCTCACAAAGCAACCATGCGCGATTAACGACGGCGGCCGCTCGCAAGGTTGGCATGGATTGCGTCGTGATTCTGAGCCGTGATCAGTATCAGCAGTTGCAGGGCAATCTCCTGACGGTCTACTTGATGGGTGCCCATGTCCATCTCGTTGAGACATTCAATCATTGGGATCTGGAGCCACATGTTCAGAACGTCTGCCAGTCACTACGTGCTCAGGGGAGAAAACCCTATGTCATCCCTGTCAGTGGAACAACTCCACATAGCTGCCTTGGGTATATCCGTTGTGGGCTTGAGGTTGTTCGTCAGATGGAAGAACAAGAGCTCCGGGTAGATGCAATCTATACCCCCTTTGGAACTGGTGGCATCTTTACAGCCTTACTTCTCTCTCTACGAGAACAAGGTATTACCTGTCCTCTCATTGGCATCAGCGTCAATCAACAGCGGGCATCCTGTTACGAAAAGCTGGAAACATGGTGGAAAGCGCTCTGTTCTTTGCTTCATTGTGATCCAGGATGCTCACGTGGTGAATTCGAGATTCACGATGAGTTTATCGGTCGTGAATATGGCGATCCTACAGAAGAGTGCTTAGATGCTCTTCTGCTGATGGGGCAAACCGAGGGCATTCTCCTTGATCCCGTCTACTCAGGTAAAATGATGGCAGGTTTTCTGGCTCATCAAGCCGCAGGACGGTGGTCGGCTGAGCAGCAGATTCTTTTGTTACATTCGGGCGGAGCCCCAGTTCTCTTTGCTTATGCCGACGAACTAGGTAGACATCTCAAGAAACGTGGTGTCGATATTCACTCTTAGGAAAAATGAAGGCCTGGATCTCTTGGAATGCGACCTGTGTCTCCTGCGAAACACCTGTCTCATTAAGAAAAGTACAAGCACTCTCACCGTACCTGAAGAGCGCGCCTCGTCCGCCGCATATCTCGCAAATGCACCAGCCCAAATGTGTGCTCTGCCCACGCTTCGGCATTCAATACGATCTTAGTGTATGTTTCCCTATGCTCGCATATTGTAAAATGCGAGTAAAAGATAGTCCTTCAGATGTGTGGTATCTGAGAATGTGGCAAGCGCAGTTGAGTTATGTCAAAACCGACTGTGTGATGAGATTGCTACTTAGCGTTCATGTACATAAAGCTTTCTTTCACGAGTTCCTCCTGCCCGTAGTTCCTTGAGGAGTTGCTGTCAGGAGGAACTCGTGAAAACCCCCATTTGTCTAGTCGTTTCCCTTCATGTTCTTCAGGCTGTATACGGTTTCTTCTCCCATTCACCCTGATAAACCTTGCCATCTCTGCCCAAACGGCGTCCAGAGCAGTGGATGAGCCGTTCAACTGAAGCTCCTGGCGCGACGCTTTTGTTGCCAGAATGCACAGTGTCCTCGCCTCATGTCGACTTCCAGAAGTGGTTGCGGTCTCTGCTCAGCGGACCTTACGGTTCCTTGCCAGTCTTCAAGCACCTGTAGCTCAGTGGGGACTGCATGCACAAACACCCTGCGACGGGTGAGACGACCATGACTCTCGTTAAAGGCATCCAGCACCGGCTTCGCGGAAGATCCAAGAAAGTGAGGCAAGTTCACTTCCTCTGAAGAGGAAGCGCTCTCACAAGTCAACGTTTGCCTTATACCTGCCTCATCTTTGCTATACCCCACCTGCCCGGTTTCTTGTATGCTTTACCCATGCTTGTTAAGAAATAAAGTCGCTATGAAAAGAAGTTTCTGGAAAGGTGTCAATACTATGTCTGAAGAACGCCGCACCTTTTTTCGCCAGGCCGCACTTGAAAACTATAGTGTGCGACGCGAAAAGGATGTGCTTCTTCGCTTGATGGCTCCTCCCAGTTTTGCGCTTTTCTGGCTCCTGTTAGGCTTGATCCTGGTGGGTCTGTCGCTGGCATGGGGTATTGCTGTTCCAATATATACAAACTGTTCTGGGGTTGTAGAACATCAGGTTGTATGGCCCGAAAAGAGTAACGTGCTTCTTTTTCTACCTCGCTCTATGTCCTCACCTGTGCAGGTTGGAGCCAGTGTTCAATTCCGTATGGTAGCAGAAGAGCAAATCTCGATAGCGGGAACGGTCATTAAGGTGGGGTCCCAGGCAGAAAGCCCCGTGGATGTAAGGCAAAGGTATCAATTGACCGGAACGCAAAGCTCACTGATCGTTGGCCCGGTTGTGGTTGTACAGGTACGACCAGTACAAGAGTTACCATCGCGCCTCTATGGTGGAAGTATGGTTCAGGCCCAGATTTATGTAGGTTCGCGGCGGCTTCTTTCCCTCTTTCCCGGATTTGGTTGGCTCCAATGAGGGTGGGTGGAACTCAAAAAGCAAGTAAAGGAGAGCGAGATATGTGGCCATTGCGAAGAAGACGCGTTCCGCAGGTGCTACAAATGAACAGCGTAGAGTGTGGTGTGGCCTGTCTGGCAATGATTCTCGGTTATTATGGGCAGCTTGTCAGTGTGAGTCAAATCCGCGAACGCTGCGCTATAGGACGTGATGGTCTGTCGGCGTTAAGTATCGTGAAGGCTGCGCGTAACTACGGCTTACGTGTGCGCGCAGTCTCTTTGGAACTAAAGGACATGCCCTTTGCTCAACTGCCAGCTATTGTGCATTGGGAATTCAATCACTTTCTGGTGCTTGAGCATTGGACAAAAACGCAAATCACCGTTATTGACCCTGCGTTTGGACGGCGTCACCTCTCACAGACAGAGTTCACACGCGGGTTTACAGGGGTAGTTTTGCTCTTTGAGCCTGGAACACAATTTAGAACGCATCATGCTTCTGCTCAGATTGATATACGTTCCTATATCAAACGCTACCTTGTATGTGCCCCTGGAACACTGGTACAAATTCTTGCTACTTCCTTGCTGCTTCAACTCTTTGGCTTGAGTGTTCCTGTATTGACAAAAATTGCTGTAGATCAACTTATTCCCTTTCATATGGTGAATGTCATCGGATTAGTAGCTTTAGGTATGCTGCTACTGGTATTGGCACAATGGTTCACAGTATTCTTGCGTTCATTATTACTGGTATATCTTCAAACACGCGTTGATGCTCAAATGATGTTATCTTTTGTTGAACACCTATTATCATTACCATTGCGTTTCTTTCATCTGAGATCCAGTGGCGATATACTCGTACGCCTTGGGAGTCATAGTATCATTCGCGAAACACTGAGTACGCAGTTTGTGTCTTCATTGCTTGATGGATTACTTATTCTTGTTTACCTGGCCCTGCTCTTCTGGCAGGCACCTCTCTTTGGCGGGTTGGTGCTGATACTTGGACTTGTACAAATAAGTTTGCTGTGGAGTACTCATCGTGTCCAGCAACGGATGGCGGGAAGAGAATTGTTGGCGCAAGGCAAAGCTCAGGGATATATAACTGAGGTGTTGTATGGAATTGCAACTGTGAAGTCAGCAGGCGCGGAGACATCCGCCCTGGAGCGCTGGTCCAACTTGTTTTTTGAACATCTCAATCTGAGCGCTCGCCGTCGTATCATGGCTGCTTTCGTGGAGAGCTCGCTCTTTACCATTCGTATGTTAGCTCCATTGATGCTGCTTGGGATTGGCATTGCTCAGGTGCTGGCTGGTTCCATGGAGATTGGCACTATGCTGGCGCTTAACGCCCTGGGAGTGGCTGTGCTGACACCTCTTTCCTCGCTGGTTAGTACCGGGCAACAACTTCAGACGGTGTTTGCTCATCTTGAGCGCATCACTGATGTCATGGAGGCTGATTCGGAACAGGAGGTTGCACGAATGGGCAAGCCGCCACGTTTGCGCGGAGAAATCGCGCTTCATAATGTGAGCTTTCGCTATGATCAGCAGTCACCCCTCGTTCTCAAACATATCACAGTCGTGATCCAGCCCGGTCAAAAGGTCGCCATTGTAGGTCGCACGGGCTCAGGGAAGAGTACACTGGGAAGATTATTGCTTGGTCTCTATATCCCTTCGCAAGGACAGATTACCTACGACGGTCTTCCTTTGCAAGATTTGAACTATAGAGAAGTTCGCCGCCAATTCGGCATCGTGATACAGGAGGCAAGTATTTTTAGCGGTACGATACGCCAGAATATTGCCTTTCATGATCCTACCCTTGACCTTGAAAATATCAGGAGAAGCGCGCTTCTGGCCGCCATCCATGCAGATATTACAAATATGCCTATGGGGTATGACACCTTTGTCTCAGAGGGAGGAAGTATGCTCTCAGGCGGGCAACGCCAGCGTCTGGCACTCGCACGTGCTCTGGCTCATTGCCCCTCCATTCTACTGCTCGACGAGGCGACAAGTCAGCTAGATGTCCTGACAGAAAGAGAAGTGGAACACAACCTTCATACCCTGGCTTGTACGCAGGTTATTATTGCTCATCGCCTCAGCACGATACAACGTGCCGATCTGATTCTAGTATTGGACCAGGGCACTATCGTGGAGAGGGGAACGCATACCGAATTGCTGGCTCAGGATGGGTATTATGCTCGCCTGGTAGAGAGTCAGCTGGTGAGGTGAATTGGGGATGGCCAGGGAGGCGCAAGGAGAGACGAAATTGCTTGAGGTTTCTCACTAATGTAGCGGCACATTGGATTGGCTGAAAAGTCAGAGGCTTTTTACCAACCATTGCCATAGATTGTTACTGTTTTTCATACAGAAAGGAAAGTTTCAATGAACATCGACATCGTACGTGCCTGGAAAGACGAAGAGTATCGCGCAATGCTGCAACAGCAGTTACCAACCCAACTCACGGCCAATCCCATTGGTGAGCTAGAGCTTACGGAAGACGAATTGACTTTTGTGCTGGGCGGTATGGATAACTCGACCAATGCATGCACTCTCATTTGTACTGCCCGCACTGCCACTAACATCGGCATGTGTGGTTAGTTGATGAGTAACACTTGTTCGGAAATGTTTTGATGCGCCAAAAGTAAGGTAAAAAACATGAACATCGACATCGTACGCACCTGGAAGGACGAGGCGTATCGCCAGAATCTTCAGAGAAAGGGAATGGCTTTCCCAGAAAACCCGGTAGGTGATCTGGAACTGACTGATGAAGAACTTTTATATGTCGTTGGTGGAGCGCGAAACGAGACGGATAGCTGTACAGCAGGCTGCACAGATTTGTGCTCTAATAGTTGTACTGTAGCTTAACCCGCTCCTTGTGGTTCCTGTATCCCCAACCTTTGCTGGTAGGGATACAGGAGCGTATCCAGTGGCTCTGGCCTCACTGCGTTTTTGGAGAGACTCATATGACGAGAGAGACTACTTCATCCAAGGTGCAGCACACGCGTTATGAGTGGAATACTGCTTCATGGTATCACGCGCTTACATTGAATGAGCGCCTTCCTGCTCGAGCCTCACTTGCCTCTGTTCCTATATCTGAGAAAGCTCGGTGGAAACTAGCACGCTGGCAGGAGCAAGTTCCTTTCCAAGCAGGAACGTTCTTTGCAGATCGATTGGCGCTTGATGGCTTAAGCGAAGAAGACTTACTCGCTCTTCTCGCTGAGACGCCAGAATCGCTTCAGACACGTCTCTCCTCTTCGCCGCCCTGGCTTGAGGCTTTACGTAAGGCTTTTGACGAACGTGAGCCATTTTGCGAGGCTGCCTTGCCCCTTGAGGATGTGAAGGGATCCATGGGCGATACGTTGTTCGTTGGCGTGCTTCACGCCCTTCTCCAACCTGGCCTGAAGAGGCTAGAGCAGGGCGTGGGTGAGCTGGTCCGTCGTTACCGGGTAGTGCCTTTTGATCCGACGACCATCGTGCCTCTTCTGTTCGCGCATCTCCCAAAGCTTCTCTTCCCGCAAGTGAGCCGGACCCTTGTTCTTGAACTGCATGTGGCTCGTATTGAGGGCAGGCTTGTGGGTGAAACGGCGCAGGAGCGGTTCCAGCATTTTATCACACAGCTACGCCAGGAGGACGGTATCTGGCCCATTTTGCAAGAGTATAGTGTCCTCGCACGTCAGTTATCGATAACAATTGAGCGCTGGCTAACCTGCGAACTGGAGTTTTTAGAGCGCCTCTGCGCCGATTGGAGCCTGATCCAATGTACTTTTGCTCCCGGTCATAATCCGGGTGTTCTCACAGGGATAGAGGCAGGCGTGGGAGATACGCATCGCGGTGGACGCAGCGTTCGTGTGCTCTCCTTTCATTCTGGCTTACGACTGGTCTATAAGCCGAAATCGCTCGCGGTCGATCAACACTTTCAGGAACTTTTGAACTGGCTGAATGAGCAAGGCTATGAGCTTGGTTTTCGCACACATAAAGTGCTTGATCGAGGAACATACGGCTGGGTCGAGTATATTGAAGCGCAAACCTGCCTTTCGAGCGATCAAGTTGAGCGCTTCTATCAGCGTCAGGGGGCCTACCTGGCACTTCTCTATGCCCTGGAGGCGACAGATTTTCATGCGGAGAATCTTATTGCAGCGGGAGAGCATCCCGTCCTTATTGATCTGGAAGCCTTGTTTCATCCACGTGTTGAAGATGATGATTCCTCGCATCCAGACTATGCAGGTTTACAGGCGATAGGGTACTCAGTCTATCGTATTGGTTTGCTACCTTATCGTCTCTGGTCTGCCAATGGGCGGGCAGGAGTGGATGTGAGTGGGCTGGGTGGGCAGGCGGGGCAGTTCTCTCCAACGCCTTTACCGGCCTGGAAAGATCTGGAAACTGATCAGATGCGGATTGTGCACGAGCATTTGCCCCTGAACACGGCACATAATCTGCCGCAGTTGCACCACCGCGATGTTATCGTACAGGATTATTGTGAAAGCGTTCTCTTCGGTTTTCGCTCTATGTACTGCTTGTTACAGAGGCAACGAGAGGCGCTCCTTCATGAACAATTGCCGCGCTTCCTCCATGATGAGATTCGTTGTGTCCTGCGTCCGACCAGAATATATAGCTTGCTTGCCCGAGAGAGCTTTCACCCTGATGTCTTGCGAGACGCGCTTGACCGAGAGCGCCTTCTTGATCGTTTATGGATAGGCGTGGAGCAGGCTCCTGACCTCTTGCGTGTCATTGAAGCTGAAAGGGAAGATCTGCGTCAGGGCGACATTCCTTACTTTACAACCTCTCCTGGTTCACGTGATTTACTGACAAGTAGTGGAAAAATCATCCCCGCATTTTTTGCGGAACCAAGCAGTGAAACGGTACAACGTTGCCTGTGTGGAATGGATGAGCAAGATCTGGAAAAGCAATGCTGGATTATTAAGTCCTCTTTTGCAACTGCTGCACTGGGTTCAACGTCAGCGATAGGGCAACACTTACAACTGATGTCTTCAGCGATCCCCGCCTCGATGGAGCGACTCATGGCAGGCGCTCGCGCTGCTGGCGACTGGCTTTGCGAGAAAGCGCTTTTTCATAATGGATGTGCAAGCTGGTTAGGTGTGAACGCCATTCAAGAACGTGAATGGCGCCTTGTGCCGGCTGATATGAGTTTATACAGTGGAACCGCAGGGATTGTTCTCTTCCTTGCCTACCTGGGTGCCCTGACGCAGGAGCCACGTTATACCACGGTAGCCAGAGCCGGGCTTGCCACCTTTCAACTCCAGGTAAAGCGGCAGATGCAGGCGTTCACACAAAAAGGGATAGGGGTCTTCGAGGGCCTGGGTGTGCCAGTCTATCTCTATGCGCATGTAGGAAAGATATGGAATGATGAGACATTCTTCCGTGAGGCAGAAGAGATAGTGGCTGCTTTATCGCCCTATATCGCACAAGATCAGACATTTGATATCATTGGGGGAGCCGCGGGCTATATTCTCGCTCTCCTGAGTCTGTATGCAGTTGCGCCATCTGCACAGTTGCTCTCAATGGCCCGACAATGTGGTGAACACTTAGGAACACATGCACAAATGATGCCGGGAGGAAAGGGATGGAGTACAAAGACCATGCCGCAGCCGCTCACCGGTTTCGCGCATGGAGCGGCAGGTATCGCTTATAGCCTGTTCGCACTCTCAACCGCTACTAGAGAAGCGCGTTTTTGTGACCTGGCTAGAGAGGCTATGGAGTATGAGCGTCATCTGTTCTCAGAGGAGAAGCAGAATTGGCCAGATTTGCGTCAATGGAATACAGTCGATACAACCGATAGCACAGACGATAATGCAAGTTCAGCGGATATCTTTATGACCGCCTGGTGTCATGGGGCGGCAGGTATTGGCCTGGCGCGTTTGCATTCGCTGCGACATTTCCAGGATACCCAAATGTACCAAGAGATAGAAAGTGCAGTAGAGACAACTATACGTTCTGGTTTCGGTTTGAGTCACTCTCTTTGTCATGGTGATCTAGGTAACCTGGAGGTTTTGCTGATGGGAGCAACCTTGCTGCATAAACCCTCTTATCAGCATCATTTGGAACACTTTACAGCGATGCTCCTTGAGAGTATAGAGCGCCAGGGTTGGATGAGTGGGACCCCATTAGCGGTCGAAACGCCGGGATTCATGATTGGTATAGCTGGCATAGGCTATGAACTGTTGCGCCTGGCTCAGCCTGAGCGGGTCCCCTCGGTTCTTCTGTTGATGCCGCCTCAAAATTCCTGATCGCATCTGTTTTGTGCACACAAGAGATCGAGATCAAATAGTGGCAGAGGCATTATTCGATCTCGGTCTCTTGAGCTGGTAGTGTCTTGAGCCACTCAGCAACTTTCGTCCGTGTGCGATTGCCGATAACGTCAAGAATAGCAAGGCTCTCCTGACCCAGTCTACGAGCGTCAGAGACATTTCCCTGACGCAAGGCCACGCGTCCCAGGCCAAAGAGCGCCTCGGCCTTATAGTCCTGCAAGCCGACCGATGCGAGTTCATAGACCTCCCCAAATGCAATCTCCGCAATGTTGATATCCAGGCTCGGACAGCGAAGATGCAGCTCGCCCCAATAATTGAGTACCCCGCAGAGCAGCCAGATATTCTTTGTCTGACGCGTCAGATCCAGCGCTTCCTCAAGAGAGCGATAGGCCTGGCTATACTCTTCCTGTTCCAGAAACACGGCCCCTAAATTCCCCAGATCAGCGCAGGCAAACTCTCGATTTTCCATCTGGCGTGAGTTTGCCAGAGCTTCTCGTAAATAGGCTTCCGCCTGCGCATAGTGCCCCAGTTCCATAGCTGTCGCACCTAAATTGCCTAACAAGATCGAGAGTGCATGCCGATATCCAATCGTACGTGCAAGCACAAGCGCCTCTTGCCAGGAGACTTCTGCCTGCGCGTAGTCTCCCTGAAAGCTTGCATTCTGCCCCATACACGTCAACAATTCAATCAGCAACACAACATCCTGCCCCTGACGAACCAGGTCCAGGCTCTCTTTGAAGTAAGTTTCGGCCAACGCATATTGGCCCTGCTCATTTGCCCCGGCCCCTAATGATTTTAATACTGCACCAAGTCGTTGCGTATCACCATGCTGACGCGCAAGTGCAACTCCTTGCTGCAAATACGCATCGGCAGACTGGTACTGACATTGAAAGAGTGCCGTGCGCCCCAGGAGTATTTGCATGTCACAGGTGAGCTCCCAATCCTCATCTCCCTGCATCAATACCAGCCCCTGTTGCAGCTGCTGAGAGGCCTGATCATACTTCCCTTGCTTCAAGGCGACATTTCCCAGGTGTAGGAGGATACGGAGAAGCGTCGACGTCTCCTGTTCACGTTCGGCAAACTCTCTGGCTTTTTCCAGGTGCGTCATGGCAAGCGCGTACAATCCGCGTTCAACCCAGAAGCGCATACTCGCATGTGTCAGCTGTATAAAGTCCGCGTGCAAGCCCAACGTGGTCGCAGCCTCCAGAGCCGCCAGGACGTTGTTGCTTTCTACTTCCATACGTTCATAGTCGGTCTCCTGGGCAGTCACCAACTGAAGAAAGTAGGCAACCAGGCGAGCGTATGGAATCTGTGACCGCTGATGGACACGCGCGTAATCCGCTATGACCTGGTGCAATGTATAGCGCCCAATGCCGACACTCTCTATCAACCCCATATCGCTCAAGATATCGAGCGTGCTGGTTGACGTGCGACTCACCTCAAGCGCAGCCTCCTCTGAAAAGGTATCGGGTTTCGCCGGAAAGACCGCGAGCGCGCGCAGAGTCTCTTGCGCCTCGGCAGGCAAAAGATGATCGCTCACCGCGAGAATGGACTGCAAGGTAATGGGCTCATTGTGCGATACGGATGGAGAACGTTCGTAGAGCGCCTGGGGAGCACTTAAGCGCAGCCGCTCCTCGGCTGTGTGCAAACGCGCCAGCGCGGTAAAGAGGCGGCGTGGCTGACCACTATGCATCTCTACCTGCAAATATTTCCCCACCAGTGTCAGAGCAAGTGGTAATCCACCCACTGAACGTATAAGCTTGTGGGCAGCCTGCGGTTCACAGGCGACCAGGCTCGGAACCAGGCGCTCCAACAAAGACAGGCTCACCGACTCCGGCAACTCTGGCACGGCTACCGCACCCGTTCCTGCGACCTGAAGTGCGACCGTTGAGAAGCGCGTGGTCACGACATATGCACAATGTGCTCCAGCGATTTTGAAGACCAACGCGTCTTCGCTTCGCCAAACATCGTCAAGCACAATCAGCAGACGACGACTCCCAATCGCCAGATGTAATGCCTGTGACCATGCTTCAATACTTGTGAACCTTGCAGCCTCGGCATCCGAAATACCCAGAAGACGGCCCCAGCGACTAAAGACAGCAAGAGGGTTGGGCTGTGTCCCCACGTTTGCCCACAGAAAGCCATCGCGAAAATGATCGAGAATCCTGCTTTGCGTGAAGAGGGCCGCCGCCAACGTCGTTTTCCCGACACCAGGAAGTCCATAGAGGGCACACATTCGCTGTGCGGGTTCCAAACAGAGCTGTGCTGTCAGCGAAGCAAGCATGTCCTCCCGACCCAGGGGCTCACCTGTAGCAGGCAATACGAAGGAATACAGCATATCTTCCGTTCGGGCGGGGTGAAGCGTTCCAGACTCGACGGCCCCTTCGAGCCCCTCTCCAACAGGTTTCTCTTGCAGGAATCCCAATTCATAGGCGTTTTTTTCGAAAAGTTCGCAGAGTTTCTGCCGGTAGTAAGGACTTGGCGAAGCGGTGCCGCGCTCCCAACGACTCAGGTAATAGTAGTCAGCGCCAATCTGGTTCGCGACATATTGTTGGGACCAACCACGCATCTGGCGTGCCTCCTTTAATTGGTGATTGGGCATTGCTTTCTCAGCACGCTTCTTCGTGGATGTGACCCTCGTTTTCGCATCTGCCATGTGCGGTGTCCTTCCTCTTTGGGCATCTTTACGCCAACCGGTCTTTGCTACACTCTTGCCTTATAAACGCCACATAGTTGCTATACTTGTTGAGCAAATTTCTCTGCCATACTTCCTCTTGTGAAGAGTTTCTCGCACGCTGCCATTCATCATACGTGATCATTCGCAAGCAACCAAAACGACAGACAGACATTGAAAGGATAGGGGTCATGATTCAAACATCTGGGCGTGTATGTGCCACCTGTGGAACCGCTCTGGCTCCAAACGCCACCTTCTGCTCTCGCTGTGGTCAGCCATATCATCCGACACCAGAGCCCCACAACGGCTCTGGTGTCGCGCCACAAGCCTATGCAGGATACAACACTGTCCCATCGACGAATACCCCTGGAATAGTACGCAAGCGCTCTCGAACGGGCCTCATTATCACGATCCTTCTCCTGCTGGCAATCATCGGAGGGAGTCTCTTTGTGTTCGTTCTCCCGCGTCTTCAGCAGAGCAATAGCACAACATCGAAGAGCAATGCGCCTGCGGTTCCCCACCTTCCAGACATCAAAGCGTATACCTATAGCGGGCATACCTCAGTCGTCTGGCAGGTTGCCTGGTCTCCTAACGGGAAGCTCATTGCCTCTTCTGGTGGCCTCAATGATGAGAGTGTGCAAATCTGGAACGCGGAAACAGGGAAGAAACAGGCACGTTTTCAGGACTCTGCGATCGTGAACGCCGTGGCCTGGTCGCCTGACAGTAAGTATGTCGCCAGTGGAGGGAGCAGTGACACTGTTGACGTGCTCAACGCGACCAGTGGAGAGAGGGTCATGTCGTATAAAGGCCATAAAGATGCGATCCTCTCCATTGCCTGGTCTCCTGATGGAAACTCCATCGCCTCTGCAGGCTATGATAAAACGGTCCAGATCTGGAACGCGCTCACAGGTGACCCCATTCGCACCTACCAGGGACACACCAACTATGTCACCAGTATTGCCTGGTCGCCCGATGGGAAGCGTCTTGCCTCCGCCAGTTATGATGGCACCGTTCAGATCTGGAATGCCTCGAACGGGAGTCTCGCACAGACCTATAAAGGACACAGTGGTCGTGTCTACGCACTCGCCTGGTCTCCCGATGGCAAGCAGATCGCCTCAGGCGGCGATGACCAGATAGTTCGCATCTGGAACGCGCTCACAGGTCAAACAAGCACCGTTTTTAGTCAGCAGAAAGGGAGCATCAGCAGTATTGCCTGGTCTCCTGACGGCAAGCGCATTGCCTCTGCCAGTTATGACAAAACGGTCCAGGTCTGGGACCCAAACAAGAGCCATGTCTACGCCTACACGGCCCATACTGATTATGTGTACGCGGTCACCTGGTCTCCTGATAGCCAATATATCGCCTCTGCCAGCGCTGACCACACAGTCCACGTCTGGAAACCCGAATAAGCTTCATTCTTCGAAGCAGGTATTGTACAGAGATGACTGCCTCCAGACCCGGAAGGACCTGGAGGCGGCAACGGAAAGATCTGGAGGCAGCGACGGTGTGTGCTCATCCCCCCCCCACCATTGAGCTTGTACACTGTCAGCGTTTTTTCACCGAGAAAAGCCCGCTCTTTGTCAATCTGGTCTCAGAGGAAAATTATGAACATAAAGGAGACACAAAATGGTTCGAACTGATTCCTCAGCATTGGTCCCACAAAAAGTGTATCGGCAGAACAGGATATGGCTGGTTATGCACCTGTTTGTGCTTGCCCTTGGTCTTGGCTTGGGCATACTCTTCCTTGTGCTCTCTTTGCGTATGGCTTCTATCGATAGAGCGTCACGCGCAGTGCTGCTTGTTGGGGCAGCTATTCTGGCCTCTCTTGGGATTCTCGTCTTTCTTGGTTTTCGGCGCGTGTGTCTGGTAACCTCTTCGCAGGGGGTGATCCTGTATGGCCTTGGGTATAAGGTCTACACACCCTGGGACAATATCAAAGAACTAAGCACAGATTGGTATGGCGGAAACAGCGCGTACGCTACACGTTTTTATCAGCCAAGACATTTGGTCGAAGGCTTCCTTTTGTATCGGCCTGCTGTTTTCGGACTTTCTGTTGAGGAGGGGATGAAGCGACACGTTCCTGTTATTCAGGGAATGGTCTTGCTGGCTGTCCAGATGAGCCGCTATACCCATATGCTTCCGCTGGCGGGTTTTTTGAATGAGCAAACGCGCCAGGAATTGATTGAGGATGCCCAATAGTACGCACCTCAAACGTTTCAGGTCGCAAAGACCTTGTCAAAATGACCATAACTTCGCCACTCTTGACGTATAACCGTACCTTTTTTAGGTGAACTCAGAAAATGATCGATTTCTCGGAAAAATTTTGTTTGAGTACCATTTTTAGGCAAATAATACGTCAAAGTGGCGAAATTTGGATCTTCTACCCCAATATAGTTCAGACCAAAGCGCCCATAAAAATTTCCGCCAATGGGCGTTTTTTATCGAATCCACAACAACAATAGCTGATTTCTCGGAGAAAGATGTATGCGTTACCAGCTTGCTTCTTACTATTTACTCGTTTTACTGGGTTGTTTCTTTGTCAGTGCAATTGTTGCATGTACACCATCTGGCAATGCTCCCGGTTCTACAGAACCAAAGCCTGTTTATGTCTATCATGGGCAAAGTAAGGAGGTGTGGAGCGTGAGCTGGTCGCCTGATAGCAAGCGAATTGCCTCGGCAAGTGACGACGGGACTGTTCAGGTCTGGGATGCCACTACTGGCAAACATGTATTCACAGTCAGAGAAACAAATAAGTGGTCCGCTGCAAGCAGTCGCTTGGTCACATAATGGAACACGTATTGCTTCAGCAGGTAAGGATAATGCCGTGCTGGTCTGGGATGCCAGCACCGGTAACACACTGCTAGTTTATCGTGGTCACACTGGTTCCCTTCGCGCAATAGCTTGGTCCCCCGACGATAAATATATCGCTTCCGCGAGCTCTGACAAAACAATTCAGGTCTGGGATGCCACAACCGGGCATGTGATATATACATACCATGGTCATAAAGATCAGGTATACACTGTTGCCTGGTCGCCTGATGGGACACGCCTCGCCTCAGGAAGTGAGGATAAGACTTTGCAGATCTGGGATGCTACCACCGGAAACCATCTCCTGGTCTACCAGGCTCAGGACAAGGTGGAGTCTGTGACATGGTCGCCTGATGGGACCTCCATTGCAGCTGCTACTAGCGACAAGGATCCTGTCGTGCGCATCTGGCATGCCAGCCTGGGAACCCCCATTACCGTGTATCGAGGGCATTCAGCCGGGGTATTTTCTCTTTCATGGGCGCCTGACGGCAAACGCATTGTCTCTGGCAGCGCCGATGACACAGCGCAGGTCTGGAACGCCATAACCGGAAGAATCATCACCACCTATCCTGACGCCATGACGGGCGGCGCTGTTTGCGTATCCTGGTCTCCTGACGGCAAGTATATTGCATCTAGCGGCCTCGGCAGGTCAGTATATTGCAGACCCCACTTGCACATTCTCTCCAGCAAACAGGAGCGTCCCAAGAAGTGTCCCGAAAAAGTTGGGACATTTTTGAGGACATTGTCAGACGACCATGGGACGCCTAACCTGCTACAGTTACAGGCAGGAGCGATGGGGTGCGCAGGTCACGCAAGCCTCAACCTCCATCACGTTTTCGATCAATCTCTTGAAGGAGGGAATTTCTCATGTCATCAAACACTTCGTACCGCCTGAGCGGGATTGCCTTGCTCAGTGGCGGTATTCTTTCGGTCGTTTACTACGTGACTCAGTCGTTTGGCAGCGATACAGATATTAAGACACTGACCGGCTCGCTGTTTCTGGTGAGCAGCATCATTGGTTTTATTGGCGCGGTATTGGTTCTGCTTGGGCTACCAGGGGTATACGCCCGCCAGGCGAAACAGGCAGGCGTCCTGGGGCTGCTCGGCTTTCTGGGCGTCTCGTATGTCATGCTGATGCAAGGCGTTCTGATTCCTTTCACCTCGATCACAATTGTCCCGTTCATGGCCAGCAGCTCCAATTCTGCCATACAGGCTTTGGCCACCACCCCTCCGCCTGCGATGGAGCCCTTCTTTATGGTCAGTGTGATAGGACAGACTCTGGGGTTCTTCTGCTGGCTATTGCCACACTGCGCGCCAGGGTCTTTCCACGCTGGATTGCTTGGCTGCTTCTTGCTACTCTGATTGCAGGCATATTGAGCTTTCTGCCGTTCTTCCCTCCCATGCTGGAAAATCTTACGCCTGTTATCGCGTGCGGCGCTCTTGTTGGCTTTGGCCTGGCTTTGCTCCAGCCTCAACGGGGCGAAGCCACGCAGCCCTCAACGACCAGCGCCAGTGCGGAGGCGCGTGCCTAAGCCATCTCCCGCTGTTTGATCAATCTCTTGAAGGAGGAAATTTCTCATGTCAACTACTACTTCGTATCGTCTGAGCGGAATCGCTCTGCTTGCAGGTGCTGTGCTTTCGGCGGTCGGCTATATTCTGAGCGCGTTTGCCTCGGGCACCGATCTCCAGACACTGATCAGCCCGTTGTCCATGACCTTTAGTGTCGTGACCATCCTTGGCTCCATATTCCTCTTAGTTGGACTCCCGGGCATGTATCTCCGTCAGGCAAAGCGAGCGGGCGTTGTCGGCCTGCTCGGCTTTCTGTTTCTTTTCTATGTCACCCTGTTCCAGGGTATTATGGTCCCTTTCACTTCAATCACCTTTATTCCGTTTCTAGCCGATCACCAGATAGCGCCGGAAATCATGGCTAATCCCCCGGCGACGTGGATACCATTCTTCGCGGTCAGCATGGTCGGTCAGGTGCTGGGCATTCTTCTGCTCGCTATTGCCTCGCTGCGCGCTCGCGTCTTCCCCCGCTGGATCGGTTGGACGATGGTGGCCACCCTAGTGCTCAGTGCCGCAAGCATGATCCCGTTCTTCCCCGAAGCTCTGTCCAGCCTTCCTGCCGTCGTTGGCATGGTCGCGCTGGCCGGGTTTGGGCTCAACCTGCTTACACCGCAGCAGGATAGCAGCAACCAGACAGCTCCGGTCAGCTCCCCTGTGGAGGTGCGTGCCTGAGCAGACGTGGGAGGGGCTGTTCCTGGTGGATCTGAGGAGATACCTGTGCTTCTTGTACAGGTATCTCCTATCGGATAGAATAGCTGAGTATTAACGTTTTGATGAGCAGAGGGAAGGAGACACTCAGCGATGAATCGAAGCCAGAGAAAGACAGATATGAGTAATACGAGCACTGGCCTGAATAAGCCACCCGAAACGTATTTGCGCGGGAAATGGCTGCTGGTTGCCAGGTTGGTCTGGGTGAGCCTGGCCCTGCTGATTGTTGTGCTCAATGTGCTGGCGGTGCCTGCTGCCATCGCGTCAACCTTTCTCACGCCGGGCGTCGTCCGCGAACTGCACATCCTGGGCTTTTCGCAGGCGCTCTATCTAACGCTGGTCATCGGCATGAATGGCCTGTGCATCGGCCTCTATCTGGCTATGGCCGCGCTGCTCTTCTGGCGGCGCTCCCATGATCGCATGGCGTACTTTGGCTCGCTGACGCTGCTCACCTTTGGCGGAGCTGTGGGTGGCTTTCAGTCAGATTTCACCTCAAGCTCCCTGGTCTGGAATCTGATTGTTTTCGTGCCGTTTCTCGTGGGTCAGACCACATTCCTTGTGTTCTTTTATCTCTTCCCCTCTGGGCGCTTTGTGCCGCGCTGGACGATCTGGCCCACGTTGTTGAGCGTGTTGTACTGGTGCGTGATGACCGCTGATCCCGACCTCAATAGTGGCCCTCTGGGGACCTTGATTTTGCCCTTCCTTCTAACCACAATCATCGCGCAGGTCTACCGGTATCGTCGCGTTTCGACATTTCGAGAGCGTCAGCAGACCAAATGGCTGGTTTTTGGCTTTGTCCTGGCTATGCTCATTTTTATCCTCTCGCGCGTGCTCGTCTTTATCCTGCCACCAGCCGTGCTCAATTCGCAGGTCGCGGGGAACCTGGTGGGTGGAGGTAGCGCCGATCTGGCGCTGATGTTGATCCCCATCTTTCTTGGTATTGCCATTCTGCGCGACCGACTGTTCGATATTGATCTCATCATCAATCGCACCCTGGTCTATGGCACGCTAACCGGGTGCGTTGTTGGCTTCTACGTACTGGTGGTTGGCTATCTGGGCACGCTCTTTCGTATCAGTGGGAATCTGCTGATTGAGCTTCTCGCTACCGGCCTGATAGCTGTGCTGTTTCAACCCCTGCGCGGGTGGCTTCAGCGGAGCGCGAACCGACTGCTCTATGGCCTGCGCGATGAGCCGTACGTGGTGTTGGCCAGCCTGGGACAGCGCCTCAAGGCGACACTGGACGCTAATGCTGTCCTGCCTGCGATTGTAGCGACGATCCAGGAGGCGCTCAAGCTTTCATATGCCGCCATTGAAGTGAAAGAAGGAGCCGTTGCTACCCTGGCGGCCTCCATCGGCCCTCTGCCCGTTCAGGGAACGCTCCGCCTGCCCCTGACCTATCAGAGCGAGCCGGTGGGAACACTGCTGATCGCGCCTCGCCGACACGATGACGCACTCACACCCGCCGATGTGCGCCTCCTGGATGATCTGACTCTGCAAATCGGGGTCGCGGTCCGCACGGTGCGCCTGACCAGCGATTTACAGGATCTGACCCGAGACTTGCAGCGTTCGCGGGAAAAGTTGGTATCTGCGCGAGAAGAGGAGAGGCGCCGGTTGAGGCGCGATCTGCACGATGGTCTGGGGCCTATGTTGAGTGCGGTCATGCTCAAGGTGGGTCTGGTGCGCACCCTCTATCAGCGCGATCCTGTCGTGACCGATGGTTTGCTGAGGCAGCTGGAGTCCGAAATTGAGCTCATCATCGCGGATATACGGCGTCTGGTCTACAATCTCCGCCCTCCCGCGCTGGATGAACTGGGCCTCTCAGGGGCAGTCCGCGAGTACGCGGCCCGGCTTGGGGGCGAAGGGCAGGCGCTCAAGGTGACGGTGGAAATGCCTCCCGCTCTGCCTCATCTACCCGCTGCCGTTGAGGTTGCGGCGTATCGCATCGTGCAGGAAGCGGTGACGAATGTGCTGCGCCATGCTCACGCCCACACCTGCCGGGTGCGTCTCCTGGCCGATGTAAGCCTGCAAATCGAGATCGAGGACGATGGCGTGGGTCTGGACGCGGCACACGCGACTGGCGTTGGCCTGATCTCAATGCGCGAGCGGGCGGAGGAGCTGGGAGGCTCGTTTATCTTGAAACAGATACAGCCCTGTGGAACGGCGATTATCGCGCATCTCCCCTTGGAAGTGCGCGGCGCTGAGACAGGCGCGGGTGCCAAGGAGTGAAGAAATGGATGCATTAACGGTACTCATTGTAGACGACCACCAGCTCTTTCGCGATGGAGTTCGCGCGCTCCTGGACGCTCAGCCAGACATGGAATGCGTGGGGGAAGCGACGAATGGCGAGGAGGCGATCCATCTGTCGGCCGAGCTCCAGCCTGATGTGGTGCTCATGGATGTGCATATGCCGGGCATAGGGGGAGTTGACGCGACCCGGCAGATGACGCAGAGCAGCCCCCAGATTCGTGTCCTGGTGGTTACGATGTTTGAGGACGATCATCTGGTCTTTGCCGCGATGCGAGCGGGCGCGTACGGCTATCTGCTCAAGGGAGCCCGCCATGAGGATATGGTGCGAGCGATCCGAGCGGTGGGCAATGGCGACGCCATCTTCAGTCCGACGATTGCCGCCAGACTGGCCAGCTATTTCTCGACGTTACAGCCCGCCCATCTCGCGCCTGTTTTTCCCGAGTTGAGCCAGCGTGAGCGCGAGATCCTGGCCTTACTGGCCCAGGGTTGCAAAAATGCTGAGATTGCTGAGCGCTTGGTTGTGAGTCCCAAAAGTGTGCGCAACCACGTTTCCAATATCATCAGCAAACTCCAGGTAGCCGATCGCGCCCAGGCAATTCTACGCGCAAAGGATGCTGGTCTGTAATTTTGATGTACCAGGGAAGAAACGGGAGATCAAATCAGATGGAAATTCAACAGAACCATAGTGAAGCAGATCTGGCCACGAAAACGTACCTGCGCGGGAAATGGCTGCTGGCTGCCCGGTTGGTCTGGGTGAGCCTGGCCCTGCTGATTGTCGTGCTCAATGTGCTGGCGGCGCCTGCTGCCATCGCGTCAACCTTTCTCACGCCGGGCGTCGTCCGCGAACTGCACATCCTGGGCTTTTCGCAGGCGCTCTATCTAACGCTGGTCATCGGCATGAATGGCCTGTGCATCGGCCTCTATCTGGCTATGGCCGCGCTGCTCTTCTGGCGGCGCTCCCATGATCGCATGGCGTACTTTGGCTCGCTGACGCTGCTCACCTTTGGCGGAGCTGTGGATGGCTTTCAGTCAGATTTCACCTCAAGCTCCCTGGTCTGGAATCTGATTGTTTTCGTGCCGTTTCTCGTGGGTCAGACCACATTCCTTGTGTTCTTTTATCTCTTCCCCTCTGGGCGCTTTGTGCCGCGCTGGACGATCTGGCCCACGTTGTTGAGCGTGTTGTACTGGTGCGTGATGACCGCTGATCCCGACCTCAATAGTGGCCCTCTGGGGACCTTGATTTTGCTCTTCCTTCTGACCACAATCATCGCGCAGGTCTACCGGTATCGTCGCGTTTCAACATTTCGAGAGCGTCAGCAGACCAAATGGCTGGTTTTTGGCTTTGTCCTGGCTATGCTCATTTTTATCCTCTCGCGCGTGCTCGTCTTTATCCTGCCACCAGCCGTGCTCAATTCGCAGGTCGCGGGGAACCTGGTGGGTGGAGGTAGCGCCGATCTGGCGCTGATGTTGATCCCCATCTTTCTTGGCATTGCCATTCTGCGCGACCGACTGTTCGATATTGATCTCATCATCAATCGCACCCTGGTCTACGGTTTGCTCACTGGTATACTGGCAGCGCTCTATATTGGCCTGACGATCGGTCTGGAGAGCCTGGTCGGGCTCATCGCCAGGCAAAGCTCGCAGCCAGTCAGCATTGTGCTTTCTACCATGGCGATTGCGGCTCTTTTCCAACCCTTACGTCACCGGATTCAGAACGTCATCGACCGGCGCTTCTACCGGCGCAAATATGACGCGCAGAAGGCCCTGGCGACCTTTGCCTCCACCTTGCACAACGAAGTTGATTTGGAGCAGTTAGGTGAGCACGTATTGGCAGTGGTCAACGAGACAATGCAGCCAGCGCATGTCTCGCTGTGGTTGTGCGCGCCGAAGCTGGGCATTGAGCAATTGTCTCGTCACGTTGAACAACCAGAGACGAGGAACAAGGATTCTTGAAAAGAGGCAATTCCATTTTTCTTTCTTCGATATGGTTTCTTATCAAACCAACGGTTTGGAAACGCCTCAACCATTGCTCTCGGGAGAGTTTGGCGCCAAAAAAACTGCAAGCGCTTGTCCATTTTGTCGACGGACCTATGAGTTGGCAGTGGCTCTCTTGAGAAGCGGTAAAGTAAAGAAAATGCTTGAAAGTTAACCAATTGAAAAGCCTCATATGTCTCACAGGCACATGAGGCTTTTCTGAATTGAGCGCCTGTGCCGACGATACTTATGCTGGGTTGTATCCAGCAGTGTTGGCATTAACAATAGGCACCAGGAGGACACGTCGTGCCTGGGCCGCCCCAACCATAAGGGCCGCTATAACCAGGGGATGAAGAGCGCCAAATCGCATTCTTCATTTGTTCCTGCGAAGGGTGTAATTGCCAATTTGGGAAGCGTTGCCGCCAATATGATTCCCAATCTGAAGAGCCTAAAACCCGTCTGGGAGGTAATGGTTGTGGGTTGAGGAGCCGCCAATCTGAAGAGCCTAAAACCCGTCTGGGGGTAATGGTTGTGGGTTGAGGAGCCGCCAATCTGAAGAGCCTAAAACCCGTCTGGGAGGTAATGGTTGTGGGTTGAGGAGCCGCCAATCTGAAGAGCCTAGCGTCCACCTAGTTGGCTGTGGCTGCGGACTGATGGATTGCCAATTGGGGTTGAATTGAGGCCCTCCTTGCTTTGCATCTTTACTCGTAGCTGACGCTGGTAACGATATACCAACAACGAAGAACATTGCCACCACCGTACTCAATACTACGAGACGACAAACGCCCTTCATAGCCGCAAAATGATGCATTGTACCTTCCTTTCTTATGCTATCCCTGATTTCTAATTGCTGCTAGCGAGACGCTAGCAAACATTTCTATCAGAACGCTCCAGCGAAAGCACTACAAAACATTCTTCAGGGGTATTGGACAATAATAAATTACATATCAAGCCCATACATTGGGCTTTCAACTCATGAGTAGTGCAATCAAAATGGCGGAAGGAGCTTCTGAAGACAGCTCAAATACATAGAGGAGATATCGAATAGTTACTTCTTTTTACGGAGGTTGCCAGTATGCAGAAGCCGTTACCCACGGCCCAGGTGAACTACAGCCCCTGCTGACAATTCCTGGTGTCGCTCAAGTGCTCGGCGTAAGTCGCCGTATGGTGTGCCGCTATTGAGACCCGTTGGAATGCATCGATTTCTGTATGCTGTTCCTCAACTTTGCATCGTTGCGCATCCATCTTCTTCTCATGATCGGATCTGGCTCCTGCCAGAGAATACTAGCGCCGTTGTTCGCGTTCTGCATGCTCCGCGATTTGATTTCTGTATCTTTCTTGTAGTCATAAGACCTCTTGCGCATGTCTCTCTTTGGCACCTGGGACATTTTTTTGCAAACCACGTGGTTCAGGTGGGAAAAAGGGAGGTGGTGGTGGTGGCTCAATACTGGCCAAATTGCCTGGCTGAAAGGCTGGTTCATTGAAGGGCTGTTTGAGGCTCTGCAGATCAATAGCGGTATCAAGAGAAAGCGTATCTTTCAATAGGTTCTGAAGTGAGGTAATGGTCTCTTCCAGGCGTTCATTTTGCAGATGTACCTCGGCCAGGCGAGATTGCTCGTAGAGTTTGGCTCTTTCTTTTGCTTCTAAGTTTGCAGCTTTCTCGTATGCTTTCTGTGCTTGTGCAGCTGCTTTGGCAGCCTGGGCCAGGGCTTGTTGCTGCTGGCGCAACTTTGCCCGTTGTTGGCGTTCGGCTTCACGCTGCATACGTGCAAGTGTACTGATAAGACGCTAATGTATGACGACAGCGGCATTCTGCTTGATTGAGAATTTTACGGCTTCGTAGAGATGCATACAGCCACCAGTTCCAGTCACGGACCAGGGATTTTCTGCGAGCAGAGGATACCAATGGAGCATCTGGCTTTTGAGTAGTGAGAAGGGAATGCTTGTTTCCTTCTCGGTCAGATCTAACCTCTGCTCTATCAGGAGAACGAGAGGATCGCGCTCACTCGTGTTGGTCGCATATTCAATATCATCATAGATACCCAGGAGTTTTGCGAGCAGGCGGCATTCCGCAAATAATTGATAGGAAGAGCCAAGAGGGCGGTCAGCAAATGCAAGAACGTCCTCAAAGAGGAGAGGGAGGTAGATGGCATCTTCTATGCTGAGTGTGGCGAGATGAGGGAGCTACAAACTGGTTTTGTTTGCAATATCCCAGACAATGTCCTTGAATGCACGCAACTCTGTTTTTGCACTGCGATGAAACCCTGGCCCTCCATCAGCAAGGGATCGTGGTTCATGATGTACAGAAAGTCCGATTGAGCGCAGGAAGGTATTGATGGCATGAAATTCCTGCTCATAGTGAGCATAAAAGCCATAGGGGTCATCTTCATCATCTGCACGGTCTATAAATATCCCAACTTCAAGATCAATGCTCATTGTTCCCTTCTCCGATCTCATTGTTCCCTCTGTTCTGAGATTGACACTCCCCTGGCTCAAGCACAGGGGATTCTTCCTTCATCCAGGTGGCTTGCAGGATCGCATGGCTGAGACCCTGTAGCGGCCCTCCTGTCCAGAAGCGTTTCATGCACGCAGCGGTGCATCAGTTCCCGTCTGCCCGACGGTACTGAGCGCTTTTTGCAAGATGTTGATGGCAGCATTGTGATCCCTGTCGAGCACCATGCCGCAACTGGTGCAGATGTGGGTACGCACGCTCAATGTTTTCTTTACCCGTGTGCCGCACGCTGAACAGTCTTGACTTGTGAAGTGGGGTGAGACGGCAATCACTGGAACGTGATGCAAGGCAGCGTAGTAGCGTACCCACAAGAGAAACCGTCCCCACCCTGCATCGTGGAGACTCTTGGCAAGGCGCCTATTGCGTACCATGTTGCGGATCTGCACGTCTTCAAAGGCGATCAGGTCGTGAGACCTGACGAGCGCGTTTGCCTGCTTGCGGGCAAAATCTTCGCGCTGCCTTTGCACTTTCAAATGCGCTCTGGCGACGGCTTGACGGGCTTTCTGGCGATTCTTACTCTTCTTCTGCTTCTTGCAGAGACGGCGTTGCAACCGTTTGAGACGTTTCTCAGCTTTGCGATACTGGCGGGGATTCTCGACGGTTGCTCCTTCAGAGTCCGTAGAGAATGCCTTGAGCCCTACATCAATGCCAATCTGTTTGCCAGTGGGGGCATGCTCTATGTGCCTCTCTGCGTGTACGGCAAACTGCACATAGTAGCCATCGGCGCGTCTGATGAGACGGACGCGTTTGATCTGCTTCACAGGAAAGGTTTCAATCTCACGTGTTCCCACAAGACGAAGGCGACCAATGCCACATCCATCGGTGAAGGTGATGTGTCTGCCATCGGGTTCAAGCTTCCATCCTGTGGTCTTATACTCCATGCTTCGGTTGTCATGTTGAAAGCGCGGGAACCCTTTCTTCCCTGGTTTCTTCTGTGTGCAGTTCTCATAAAAGCGAGCAATAGCGAACCATGCGCGATCAGCACTGGCTTGGCGTGCTTGGGAATTGAGACGAGCAGCAAAGGAGAACTCTTTGGCAAGGATGGCGCAATAGCACTGCAAGTCATGCTTCGTGGCGCGATGATCCATCCACAGACGAAGACACTTGTTGCGAATGAACTGCACAACGCGAATCGCCTCCTCAATGGCGGTGAATTGTGCCTGCTTCCCATCGAGTTTGTATTCATAGATCAGCATAGCGCCCTTGCTCCTCTTTCTCTTCTCTGGTTCCCTTCTTTTTCAGCAGACAGAAGCTGGAAACACACAGACACAAGGGCGGCGATTCATCCCTGCCATCAATGAGCAGGGCTTTCTCGCTTGGCGTTCTGTAAAGAGGGAGAAAAACGCTGGCGAACGATGCTATGAGCATACTTTTTTTCTTGTGCCAATGCTTTCAGCAACGTATACTGAGAGAAATTCGCTTGCCGCTATGCGATCCGAAGCCGCAAGAGATGAACGTAGAAAGGAATTTTTCATCCATGGAATGCATCGTTCGCGATAGCCCTCTCTTCTATGAATCCTATGGAACAGGGACTCCTATCATTTTACTCCATGGTTTTTCTTGTGATCACCGTCAGATGGAAGGCTGCATGGAACCTCTTTTCGAGAAACTTCATGGATGGCAACGCATCTACCTTGACCTGCCAGGTATGGGACAAACGCCCGGCAAAGAGGCGATCAAAAGTAGTGATGACATGCTCGATGTCGTCATCGATTTTATCGATACAGTTCTTCCTGAACAACGTTTTCTTCTTGTCGGATATTCGTATGGAGGATATCTTGCCCGTGGAGTCCTGCTCCGCAAGTTTGACTTCATTGAAGGGATGGCTCTCATTTGTCCGGGGATTATTGCCGACCGCTCCCGACGAACTGTTCCCTCACGGACAGTCATTGTCAAAAATCCCCAGTTATTGTCAACGCTCACCCCAGCCGACGCGGAAGAATTTGACTCGGTATCCGTCGTGCAGGATGACTCCACTTGGCAACGCTTTCAAGACGAGGTGCTCAGCGGGGCAAGCATTGCTGATCAGCCGTTTCTTATGAAGATCAGGCAACGCGTTGACTATTCGTTCAATGTTGACACATTACCACAGCCTTTCACTAAACCTTCCGTGCTGCTCTTAGGGCGGCAGGATGCCTCGGTAGGATACCAGGATGCGTGGCGCATTCTGGAAAACTATCCTCGCGCAACGTTCGCTGTTCTGGACCGCGCCGGCCATAATTTGCCGATTGAGCAACCTCCGCTTTTCAATGCCTTGGTAGGCGAATGGCTGGATCGAGTACAGGAATCTATGCAGTTGCACTAAGTTCTAGGCCATCTAAGTACAATCAAGCAATGTTTTGTGAAATGAGGTAAACTGTCAGAAAAAATGGAGGGATCCATGCGAGCGCCCCTGGAGATACCGTCCCTGACAACAGAAGAGTTGGAAGCGTTAGAGAAACTGTACCGAACGACAAAAGACCCGCGACTGCGTACCCGGGCTCAAATCATCTTGCTCGCCGGAGAACAGCAACTGAGAGTGTCGGTCATTGCTCCCATTGTGCGGGAAGCGACCCAAACGGTCCGCAACTGGCTCAAACGTTGGATGGCGGAAGGAATTGAAGGGTTGAAAGATCGACCAATGCCTGGTCCTCCGCCAAAGATCACGCAAGCGTACAAAGAGCAGGTCTTGGCAGCAGTCCGGCGTCGGCCCCGCAGCTTAGATCAGCCATATTCGATGTGGACATTGCAACGGCTCGCCGATTACATGGCAGAACAAACAGGCATTCGAGCGTCCATCGAAACCGTGCGTCAGGTGCTCAAAGCCGGAGAGGTCGTGCTCTCGCGTCCTCAACACAAAGTAAGTAGCCCTGATCCAGAGTATCTGGAAAAAAAAAGACGATCGAAGAGGCGCGTGACGGTCTAAAAGAGGGAGACGTCTTTTATTATGCCGACGAGTTCAATCTCAGTTGGTTTCCAACGTTGCGTGCGATGTGGAGCCGAAAAGGACGGCAGGTCATGATCCCAACGCCCAAGCAGCCGGACAAGTATTATGGCATTGGAGCTGTGAACTATCATACGGGTGAAACGGTGGTCCAGTTTCAGCGTCGCAAGCGCCGAAAGGAGATTGCTCAGTTGCTGGAAGTCCTGGTTGAGAAGCATCCAACTGGAACCATGTATGTCGCCTGGGATAATGCTGGTACGCATGAGGATGATGAAGTGGAAGAAGTTGTGCGAGCGGCAGCTGGACGGCTCATCTTGCTCTATCTGCCAACCTATAGCCCCTGGCTCAATCCTATTGAAATGCTCTGGCGGCATTTTCGTCGCGAAGTTACCCATTGTGAATTGTTTGAGACCAAGCAGGCACTGCTGACGGCGGCCCAAGATTGCTTCGACCGCTTTAACCAGTGCCCGGAAAAAATGCTGTCAGTGATTGGTTCCAATGCCCAAAAAGTTAGTTGAGTGTACTTAGAAGAGCAAGCAGCGTGGACATTTCCATCATCGCCGTACTCCTCATGAGATAGTTCGTCTTGTGTGTTTGTGCATCGGTCTGGTTCAATTCCTCTGCCGTGAACCCAGTCCTCACGCTGCTGCTCATGCCCAAGGAGATCGCATCACTGTGTATGATATAATCGCGCTACTATCAGTTGGAAAGAGGAGGAAAATTGGCAACACATTCATCCGATCTCCGGGACATGGCTTATGAGGCGCGCCTTGCTCGGTCTATGATCGTTTCCACTTCGTTGGCCCTCTTGAGCGATCGTCGGCTTTGTCTCCTCGTGGCATCAGCGCAGCGTATCGGGTCGGGTATCGGTGGAACATCGGTCTTGTTGGACATCGAGGGCACGCCTGTTTTTGCCAAGAGTATTCCCCTCACCGATCGGGAACGACTTCCGGAAAATAGCCTGTCCACAGCAAATCTGTTCCATCTTCCTCCGTTCTACCAGTACGGCGTAGGATCGACCGGATTTGGCGCGTGGCGGGAACTGGCCACACATGTAATGACGACCAACGAGGTGCTTGGAAGGCAATGCGAGTGCTTCCCGCTGCTGTATCACTGGCGCGTGATGCCAGGGCCATCTCCGACGCAAGCGCCAATGTCTGATGAGCAAGCAGAAATAGAGCGTATGGTTGCATATTGGGACGGTTCCCCAGCGGTGCGCGAGCGGCTTGAGGCGATTGCGCGAGCATCGGCCCAGGTCGTGCTGTTTCTCGAATACATCCCGCAGAACCTCCAGCAATGGCTCACAGCACAGGTTGCTCTTGGTGGTGAGGCGATTGAGCGAGCCATCGCCAGCGTGGAGCGAGGCTTGCAAACGGGGATAGCGGTTATGAAGGCGATGGGGTTGCTGCATTTTGACACACATTTCCACAATATTCTCACCGACGGTCGGCATCTCTATTTTGCCGACTTCGGCCTAGCCACATCCCCGCGCTTCGAACTTTCTGAGGTTGAGGTGGCCTTTCTCGGTCTCCACATGCGTCATGACGAGTGCTACACTCTCACACAACTGGTCAACTGGCTGGTCATGGTCTACACGGATGCGCGTAGTGCCAGCGTCCGCAACGAATATATCCGCCGATATGCTGAGGGCGCCGATCCTATCAACATACCACCTTCAATTGCGGCGACCATCAAACGCTACGCACCGATCGCAGCCATCATGAACGACGTGTATTGGAAATTGCACGGGGAAAGCCGAACGGTACCTTTCCCAGCCGATGAAATCCAACGTGTGCATCCTTGATGGTGAAAGGGTGGTGGCAGGTCGCGCAATATGTCCCCGATTTCCTCCCATCTGAGTCGGAATGTCGAGGAGCGTCCGTGGAAACGTCCCTCACCCCGCGCCGATTTTCTCAAGTTGGCTGGGGTGAGGGGATATCGTGGGTCTGGCGCTTTTGTGTTACAAGATCTCCTGCCAAGATGCTTCACTCTGTGCCTGGGTGGTGATCTGCCTTCCTGTGCCTCTGAGTACGCTCGTGAAGTGTTCTGAACTGGCAAGAGGCGTGCAGTCCTGCCACAAAGATGAGAACTCCAGCCCCGATATGAAGCAGGTTGATCGCGTTCAGTTCACCTGTGGGCAGATGGACGACGATCCCTTGCAGCAGCGTACTACCCACAAACCCGCTGAGGAACGTGGCGAGCAATGATGAGAGGGTCGTGACGGTTCCCAAGGTGGAGAAGACGCGGCCCACCATCTGCTCTGGCGTGGCAAAGAGGACCAGGGGTCCAACCAGCACCTCTGCCTGCATCGTGGCAATACCAATGAGCGTGAAACCCACCAGGTCAATGATCGCCTGATTCGGGACGGTTGAGACAACGATCATCACCCCAGCGAAGAGAAGCGCGCGAGCATAGACGCTGGTTGCTCCAAATTTTCCCGCCGCACGATCAACGAGCAAGGTTCCCAGGATGCCCCAATGGCTGGTACAGCGCTGAAGAGGCCAAACAGGCTCACGGGCACATGAATATTCTGGGTGATGTAGAAGAAGGCCAGGACGCTCACAATGCCCCATCCAAAGGCAAACAGGCTCTCGGTAAGCAGAAGCGTGCGGAGCTGGAGCTGGCCCCCGATGAAGCGCAACCCCTCGCGCAGTTCCGTCAGGACGCGCCGCAGTGATGTGGGGTGGGCTGACGCGCGCCTTTCTGCCGCAGCAGAGACGCGCATGCGCCCGACCAACACCCAGGAACAGGCAAACGAGGCAGCATTCAAGGCAATCGCCCACCCGGCTCCCAATGAGACGTAGCAGATGCCGGCACAGGTAGACCCGATAGCCCAGCTGAACACGCCAGCCCCGACGGTCAGCGCCGAAGCGCGGGTCAGCCGCTCCTCTGGGACCACCTCTTTGAGGATCGCCTTGGCTGCCGGAGTGAAGAACTGACTCAGACCACTAACGGCTGCCACCACAAGATACATGATGGTGAGCCTAAGAGCGAGTGGCAGCGGGAGCGGGAGACTTATCGGCAAAAGGGAGCACACCAGCACCGCCCGCAGTGCATCCATAATGCGCATCGTCCGTTGTTTGGGCCAGCGGTCCACGAACACGCCAGCGAATGGGCCAATCAGGAGGGCCGGGAGTGCGGCTGCCAGCACCACGCCGCTGACAGCAAGGGGAGCCGCGCTCTGGTTCTCGAGCAGCGTCCCGACCCATAAGATGAGCATCATCGTGAACAGCACATCGCCAATCAGCGAGATCGTCCCACCAAGCCACAACAAGGTGTAGTTGCGATTGATGAGCAGTGCGCGCTTTGGGAAGGTGCGCAGGCGTTTGGAAAAGTGGGGAAACATAGAAATCCTTTCACACGCGACATCCGCGTTGAGATGCGAAATTGGTTCAAGCGTATCTCAAGAGGGGTGCGGTGCGAAAAAGAGGGGAGAGATCTCAATGGGGAGAGCTTGCCTCTCTGCTTACTCCTCGATTCGCGCCGCATGCGGCGCGAACACACCGGTAGAGTGAGCAAGGGTGTGTATAGAGTAGGTTAGGGAGAGGTGAAGTAGTTTCATCATGGCTGCATTACAATCCTTGTTGTTAGCTATTTGAAACGATGCTTGGAGCTTAACACAGGAGTTTCCCATCTGTCAAATGTCATTGCCCACATTGAAAACCTGCTTGCGCCGCAAAAGTGCTTGCACACAGGAGTCCCTTCAACAAGCGATTGCTGAAGCCAAAGAGACCATTACTTACTGCCCAGGATGCTTGTGGCTGGTTCACTCACTGTAGCTATCTCGATCGTCCTGGGGAACCCACTTTTCCTGAACCACAACACTTTGAATCTCAAGCCTTCTGAATCCACAGGCACGGACAGAAGAAGAGGCTTTGAGAACGACGCTTCTTGCGCGCCTGATGTCCACAACGCGAGCAGGTCTGGCAGGTGTGGCAAGGGTCTACCTTCACCACACTGATGCCCTTCACCTTCCTAATTCTTCTGGCGTGAGTAACCCGCCCTCTCAACCTTGACGGCCTATCCCTGGGGATTATACACTGAAGCTGTGCCATTTATTAATGTATTTGACCTGACTTATTTATGGAAGGACCTGCTGTGCAATCCCCTTTAAATCGTTGCATAAACTACTTTAAAAATCTTCAATTCTCGCGCCCTTTCTGGTTTCTGGTCGCTGGCTCCTTTATTAATCGTGCGGGAAATTTTGTTATGCCCTTCTTCGCGCTCTATCTGACCTCCGCGCGTCACTTCTCGATAAGCGAAGCGACGCTGGTGGTCTCGTTGATGGGCCTGGGTTCGCTGGCGGCAGGGGTGTGTGGAGGCATGATGGCTGATACCCTGGGCCGCCGTATGACCATGCTCATCAGCCTCTTTGCGTCCGCTGGCCTGATGCTGGCCCTGAGTTTCGCTACAAACCTGCCCCTGATTATTGCTTTCGCCATCTTCTACGAATTGTTTAGCGACCTGGCGCGACCCGCGACCTCGGCGGCGATCGCGGATATGACGCCGCGCGAAAAGCTGACGCAGGCCTATAGCTTGCGCTACTGGGCGAACAACATCGGGTCGGCTGTTGGTCCTGTTATCGCTGGTCTGCTGGCTCCTATCTCCTATTTTCTTCTTTTCCTGGGGGATGCGGTGACGACGCTCTGTTTCAGTATCATGATCTGGTTCGGCTTGCCGGAGACGCGCCTTCCACGTAAAGCGAAAGTCGGGGACGATCCAGAGGAACCTGAGCGCCTGCGCCACGCCCTGTCCGATCTCTGGCTCTGGGGATATGCCTTGCTGGGATTGCTCTTCGATGCGGTCTACTTCCAGCATGCCACCGCTATGCCGCTTGACATGCAGGCTCATGGGCTTAATCCCCTGGCTTATGGTACGGTAATGGCGCTCAATGCGGTGCTGGTGGTCGTGGTGAGCCTGCCCCTCACGGCCTTCTTCAATCGGCGCTCGCCCAATACCTCTATCGCCGTTGCCGCGCTCTGCCTGGGGCTTGGCATGAGCGTCTTTAGCTGGTGGCATTCCTATCTCGGTTATCTCATTGGCGTCCTGATCTGGACCCTCGGCGAAATCCTCTTCTACCCCGTCTCCAATGCCCTGATCGCGGAAATCGCGCCAAAGCACCTGCGTGGCACCTACCAGGGCATCTACCAAACGGTACGAGCCACGGCGCTTGTCATCGGGCCTGTGCTGGGTGGCTACGCGCTGCAACACCTGGGTTCGGTCATCTTCTGGCAGTGCTGCTTTGCCATCGGCCTCTTTGTCGCAGTAGGCTACTTCATCATGGGATTTGCGCGCCGTACACACAAGGCACACCTGGCCCTGAGCGCGCAACCGCTCCTCCCGGTAGAAGGACCCCTGGAAGAGGTGAGTGGCGGGCGGATGGATTAGCCGTAGTAGAGGAAAAAGTTCAGGAATATTTCCCAATCCGCTAGCATCATCGCCGCTAATGAAGCAACATATGAAGGCAGGTATCTCTAAAGATATCTGCCCTTCCTCTTTTTTTGCATCTCCCCTCTAAAGCACTATCCCTCTTGCGCAGAGAGGCTGGCGGCAGGTCTGACGATTGCAGCCTAAACTGGAGTTGGCGAACGAGTGATTGTTAGATAAACGTGATGCGCATCGCAAATAAAAGGTGGTGCTTCGGTCCTCCGTGAGTTACTTTTCCGCTTTCCCATGATCATCAATGATAGCTTGTAGCATTACAAAAGGCCTGAGACTCACCTAGAGGAGGGCTCAGGCGTGTTTGCCAAATTCTGCTCACTTTTCCTTGAGCATGGCCCACACGCCTGGCAGCGCCAGTTGTTGGAAAATGCTTTCCATCTGTTCTGGTGGGTAGGGCATAGAAGCCTCGATCCACCATTTGAGCAAGGTGAGCAAGGACCCGGCTAGGTACTCAGAGACCACTGGCAGAGGGATCGGCGGCGAACGTCTTTCTGCATAGAGGGTGGAGAGGGCCGATTCAATCGCTCGGCAGAGTGCTGCCTGCAAGGATTCCCACAAGGGCTCGCCCGCACGGCTTCGCATCAGTGCCAGAAACTGTCGATTCTGAGAGTGGTATACATGCTCAAACAGCTCCAGGCTGGGCACGACCCGTTGCCTTGCTGTTGCATGGGTAATCGGGTGAGTGAGCCGCTCCAGCTCCTGTTCTATGATAGTGTTGAGAACATCCTCTTTATCGAAATAATGGGCATAGAAGGTGGTACGACCAATGTCTGCCCGATCCAAAATATCCTGCACCAGAATCTCATCGTAGGGTTTTTCAACCATGAGTTCTGCAAAGGCAGAACTCACCAGGCGATACGTGCGTTGGGAACGACGATCGGCTTTCTGCTGTTTCACGGATGTCACCTCTTTCCTTGACGAACAATCATGGCTGGCTGTTCGGTAGAGAACGGTTTCCCTCCTTTGTACTTGCTGGGGAGAACCCTACCTTGTAATCTCTCTAGAGAATAGCATATTTGGTAGCAAACATGCTGTTCCTCAAATTTGAACAGAGAAGTAGAAAGAAGAAAAATAGAACATGAAAAGCAAGCACCATACACTTGATGTTGAACTCTTCGAGCGCTGGGGATCGACGTACGAACGTTCCTGGATGCAGCAACGCCTGTTTGATCCGGTTCACTCTGCCGTATTACATCAAGCCGCCAGTCGCTTCAAACCGGCGAGTGTGCTGGATATTGGCTGTGGGAGCGGGAGACTCTTGCGGAAAGTGCATGACTCTTGGCCGGAGGCACACCTTTTGGGGGTCGATCCAGCGCACAAAATGCTGGAAGTCGCACGCCAGCTCACACCAGAGGCGCGCTTCTCCATGGGTGCCGGTGAGGCATTACCACTGGATGACGCATCGGTCGATCTAGCGCTCTCGACCATCTCTTTTCATCACTGGCGGGATCAGGCTGCCGGCCTACGTGAGGTTGCCCGAGTGTTGAGACCTGGTGGCTCCTTTCTTCTCGCTGATTTCAGTTTATCCACCTGGCTTGCATGGCTGATTCCACGTGTGCATAGTGCAACGCAGATGCGTGTGCTTTTTGAACAGGCGGGTCTGGATGTAGAGGCGCAGCCAGGCCCTGTTGCGCGCTTTGTGCGTATCACCATCGGGACGCGTGCAAGCAGATGATTGACGCCGATTTCTTCCATGACTCTTTGGCACTGCAAGTGGTTGGTAGAGGAGTGCTGGTCGTGGGCTGTTTGTTGTCTGGATTTTCGGAAATGCTTGATGTATGTTGCGCCTTTTCACACACAGCGTGGACGTGCATGGAACAAACGTGTGATTACGTCTTGTGCTCACCTCTCTCGGAAGTTGGTCTGGCTTTCCCCTGATCGCGACTTTCACAGGAGGAGCCTGTTCACCAAAGCAATTATGAAAGGAACACACGATCATGATTCCCTCATCTTACGTCAAAGGAGAAAAACACATGGAAACCTCAGCACAAAGTACTGGAGAGCAGTCAGCGGCGATGAGACTGCTGCTGGCTTGCGGTGTCATTGCTCCGTTGCTCAACAGTGTTGTCATTCTCATCCTTGGGGCCATACGCCCTGGCTACAACGCCTGGATAGTTCCCGACAGCAACCTCGAACTGGGGATGGTGGGTGGATCCAAAGTACCAACTACATCTTCACTGGAGCGCTCCTGCTCGCTTTTGCCATCGGGATGAGGTTGCTCCTGCGTACAGGACGTGGTTCCACCTGGGGACCCATCCTGCTCGGCATCTATGGTCTCACCTTCATCGTCACCGGACCTATTCTTCCCGACCCGGCGCTAGGTTACCCACCAGGAGCGTCGAGCGCGCTAACCATTCACGGAGCCATTCATATCCTCTTTGGTCTGCTTCAGTTCACTTCGCTGATTGCGGCTTGCTTCGTGCTGGCACGGCGTGATGCGGCGCTCGAAAGGCGAGGCTGGTCCTGGTATTCGGTTGCTACTGGTCTGCTGGTCGCTGCCTCTTATGTTGCCTTCGTCCTCACCGCCAAATTGTTAGACGGGGGACCAACAGGACTCATTGAACGGATTGGTATCATTGGCGGCGGCATTTGGATCGCTCTGCTGGCGATCCGCCTGATGAGCAGATCTTTCCCACGCGTGTTTATCGAATAGATGCGTCTGTTAGAACTCAGCGAGAGGTTATCGCGTGCGGCATACCTGGGGTTGGCGAAGGTCTGTCCGTCGGAGGTGACGACCATCGTTGTGAGGCCGAGATCAAGACCGATGTGCGTCTCTTTCTTGGGCAACGGATCCAGATCTTCCTCGACCAGCACCACCACAAAATAGCGGCCCGTTTGATCTCTGGAGACCGTCACGCTGGAGGGGTCTGCCCCATCTGGAAGCGGGCGTGACCAGCGGATCTGAAGAGGTGCGTCCACCTTGGCCAGTCGGAGGGCTCCATCCTGGTAGGAAAAGGCTGTGTGGGTATCGGTGGCTGATTGCGGTCCGTGTCGCTTTTTGAAGGTGGGGAGAGCGGTGCGCCCTTCGAAGAAGTTGGTATAGGCTCGTATGAGATGTCGCACGCTCTGTTGCAGTGGGCCACAGGACACCTCGGAGAGAAAGGCGGTAGGTTCCTGGTGTCGGAGCACAGTTATCTGTGCGTCCAACACCTTATAGGGGTGATCCTAGCTTCTTGAACTATGAACATTTCTTGCCATTTGTAGACATTTAAGGCCCTTGACTCATCTGCTATACTTATTGCAAGTACGGCGAGTTACGTCGGAATGTACGCCTGTGGAGATCCTGTAAGACCTGGGAAACCAGGCAGGTTGTTCGTTGAAGCAGGAACCGAACACCAGATATGGCTTGTCCTTATTTGGGTCAGTTTCGGATAACGGCAAACTCCCCCAGACTGTTGATAGGTTTGTTGGCGCAACGCAAGTGCCCAGTTGTAGACATATCGACAGCAGCCAAAGGTGCGGGCGAGTTGCTGTTTCTGTTCGTTCGTAGGGTAGCAACGATACTGATAGGGTGCGTTTGACCGTGCTCATAGAATGTTCTTCTTTTGCAAGAGGAAGAAATCGGAACTATCCCCACCCTCCAACCCCAAAGGAGCGCCGCCTTCCTCCCCATGAGTGAAAAACAGGGGCCTCCGGCGGCGGAGTGTGGTGAAGCTTGGAACAAAGGCCTCGGAGGCGCGGAGGCACTGCCTGCCATCGGAGCCACCACGCCTTCCGCTGGCAGGCAGTGCCTCCGCGCTCCTACGCCTGTTGCTAACTCTGCAGTTTTTAGGAGCTGTCGGGCTCTCGCGTACGTTCGATCTGCGTGGGATACAGCGGATGTACTGGCCCTGTTCACCGGACGCATCAAGCCTATGGCTATCGCTCCACCGAGCCTTTTTGTCGCAGTTGGCCTCCGTCGATAGTGCGTAGCGCGTAGCCTTGGCGTGCTGGATCACGCACCTCCGGCATGCCCCAGTAGAAGAAATGGGAGAAGCCGAACTGTGAACGGACCAGCCAGGCATCGTCGCATCTACCTGATGGATGCCGACACTCGTTCATTATCAGTTCGGCGTGTTGCATTCTTGCCGCGTAGAAGAAGGCCAAAATACCGTGAATCCCTGATCATCCTTTCTGAACTGGTTCCCATTTTCGACGCCCTCAATACGGCGGAAATGGGGTGTACATATAACCTTGCCATTGATGCCACAATGTATGCAATGCCCATTATTGCCTCTTTTTCATGTATATTCCCTCCTGTTCAGCTGTTGTTGCAGAGCACTCCCATGGAGTGCAACTATCAGGTTCATGCCTCGACAGTTGCGCTCCATGGGAGTGCTCAATGCACGATGCGTCGACCTACACTGGTGAGGCGTGGCCGTACCTGGATGGTGCGAGCCTCATGCTCACCATGCGTCACTCGCGTGGTGAGCATATATGCCGTGTGGCGTGACTGTTTAGATGGCAAAAGCTCCAGTCTCACCACATGCAGACACGAGGTCTTGTAGGCACTTCGCCTGGCTTTGCAGGCAACGTCATACGCACAACAACTGAACCGACTACCGATTGGTGTCGGGCGTGCATGGCTCTACCCATGTCCTTGTGGAAAGGAAGGAATCATCATGGGACGTGCGCATCGAAAAAGCCTGATCAAAGAAGCTCTGGAACGTTTTGACTGTCTGATGGCAATTGGAGAGAGTCGGGGAGAGGCCAAAGCGCGCTGCAGTTTCTCAACTGGGTACGTATACGCTATCATCTCAGTCACTTACAGGACATCGATCGGCGTACAAAGGAATTGGCGTGTGCCTACCTGCGCGAACGTGTCGAAAAGGGCTATAGCCCATGGACACTTGCCACAGAAGGAAGCTACTCTGTAGGAAGAGTTTCATCAGCGGATCTTTTTCTGTCGTTGTGTCTGGTGTATCCGAAAGGAGCGTTCATGCCCAAACAACGGTATCAACGCCGGGAACCAGCCCATGATTGGCAGCACATTCGCCCTTTGCTCAAAGATTCGGCTCAGATCACGTATGATCGATAGAGGCTGTTTGTCTCGCTTGTAAACGTTGAGATGAAAAGGCTGGAATCTTGGTGATTGTTCTGTGGATGATTTGTTCTCTTCATCCTCATTTCATCAATGCTCTTGACGCATGAGAGCACCATCTCTCAACAGAAGCAAGGACTCAATTCCATCAGCTTCATCTCAACACGTACACAACATCTCCATCAGCCTCTAGTGACATTTTACATGAAACTCAGCATCAGTTACGTGGCGCATCGCACTTTTTCATCATCTTGTCTAAATATGCTGCACAAGTTCTGGATGTTGCTGTTCCCAGCACAAGGCGTTAGCTCACGGTCTGACCAGTACTGGCCTGGGTGGTGGTAACTCCAGCGTCGTCTCGGCTGCCCCAAATGAGCGCAATAATAGCAACCGTCGTGGCAATCGCCATCAGTGCCAGAATCAGAATCCAGGAAACCGTCGTATTGCTCGCGAGAAGGCCGTTGTCTTCGGTGAAAAGCTGCGGATCAGCCGCCCTGGTCGCGAGCCCCCAAACAAAGGTTGCCCCCACCATTACCACCATCGCCAGGGTGGTGATGAGTGCAGGAATGCGAGCAAAGCGGAAGAACGTTTCGCTGATGGGGCTGCGGATGACCGCGATGGAGATCGCTGTAGCGCTGGCAATGGTCGCCAGTCCAAACCCTCCGACGAAGACCCCACCAACCACCAGACGCAGCAGGAGCGGCTTCGACACAAAGTCCCCAGGTGTGAGGGAGACGGTGAGAGCGCCAGCGCCAATCCAGAGAATCAGGGAGAGAGGCGGCACGGCAAAAAGGGCCAGCCGGCGCCAGCGTTTTGTCGCAAGAGCAGAGCGTGCTGCGGCAAAGACGAGAGGCACACCAGCAAGAAGCACCGCCAGGAGTGCAGTGAACGCACCTACACCGAGCGTCCAATAGGAGCCACTTACCTGAGGGTTGTGCCGCAGAAGATTCGTGAAGTCATCGTATTCAACCATTTTCCCAAGGGCTAGCCCGGCGCAGACCGCGCCAATGTAGGCGCAAAAGACGATGATCGTTGTGGTACGCAGTCGGTTCATAAAAGGTATCCTCCTTCCAGGAATACGCTCAACATGAAGGGAAAGCAGTTATTGACGGTCTATTCGCTCGACATGCTTCTTTCCCCTCACCCGTTTCTTGAAGATCATCCGTGGTATGATTGTCTTTGCTCTCCCTTATTCCTTCACATCGCGTTTCCAGGTCGGTACAAGGGTAGCGATGACGAAAACGAGTGTATAGCCGAAGATGACCCAGAGCGCATGTGCGCTTTCGACGGGGACCAGCGGAATTCGTTCAGACAGAGGCAGAGATGTTGTCCCAAGGGACGGATGAAGATGAGCATCAAGAGCCCTCGAATGACATCGATTCCCTCAAATGCAGGAAAAGGATGAGATGCCAAGACGACGAGAAACTCTTCTTCATAGCGAACTCGCCAGGCCCGTGGATACAGATGAAGCAGCAGCTTGTAGATGGTCATTGCGTTGCCAATCTCCGCAAGCCAAGCGCGGCAAAGGTCTCCATATTGGTGAGTTGTTCGCGTAGGAAGGCTACTCTAGCCGTTGTCAAACGATAGGGACGCCGTCCGCGTTCCTCCGAGGGAAGCACCTCAATCAAGCCAGACTCCTCTAGTCGCGCAATAGCTCCATACAACGTTCCGGTTCCTAGTCGGACACGAGCCATGGTTTCGATATCTTCCATGATGGCGTAGCCATGCTTTTTCCTTCCAGCCATGCTGGCTAAAATCAGAATGGATGGATCCGAAAAGCGCCCAAGGTCGGGCATTCCCATATCGTGTTCCTCCTCATAACAGTACGTCTTACGACATGTCACTTATTGACATGTCGTAAGACGTACTGTACAGGAAAGGGGACGGCGTGTCAATGTCCTCAAGTGCGCAACAATCGTGTTCTGTGTGCTTCCTCGAGAAGACACGAGTGTCACAGCGTGTTAAAACTCGTTTTTCAAAATGATGACATTTGATCGGGTAAAAATAGGAGCAAAAACGCATCCCAAGAGTTCGAGACATTTTTGGCCCCTTTCCTGGACCTGGAAGTCCAAGAGAGACGCCTCCTACCACAAGAGCGTTGCTAGAGATCAGAACCAGGGAAAACCCATTCCCATCTTCAAACCTGTTCGCTGCCCTTGCTCTCTAGCATGTGCGATCCGGCACAACGTTCATACCTACTCGCTCAACTGGGAGACTCAGACGGTTCGTCTCTCCACCACGCAAGGCAGGATGAGCCTCTCCTTTACCATTCCTCACTTCAGCGAGCGCTACCATGTGTGCCAAGCGGCCACCGCAGACCTGGTGTCCCGCAACGGGACGTGGTGGTTGCATGTGGTGGCGAGTGTCTCTGAGCCCGTGGTTGAGCGCCATCAGGACGTGATCGGGGTGGACCTGGGACTCATCCGTCCTGCAGTCACCTCCACCCAGCAGTTTCTTGGCACCCGTCACTAGAAAGAGGTTGAGCGTCGCCGGTTTCGTCTCCGTTGTAGGCTTCAGTCCAAAGGAACAAAAAGTGCGAAACGACATCTTTTTAAGATGTCTGGTCGCGCGTTGCGATTCCGCAGGGACTGCGATCATGTGCTCTCCAAACGCATCGTGCAGAGCACGACCCCAGGAGCAACGATTGTCCTTGAGAATTTGACCAATCTTCGAGAAGGCGTTCAACATCGCAAAGGCGAAGGGCAACGCAAACTGCATTCCTGGTCCTTTGCGCAGGTGTACGGCTTCATTGCCTACAAAGCGCAGGAGCGTGGGATCGTGGTCGCGCGTGTCGATCCGCGTCATACCTCGCAAACCTGCTCGCGCTGTGGGCATCAAGCGCGAAACAATCGGCGTTCGCAAGCGGTGTTTCACTGTCGCTGCTGTGGGTATCACCTCAATGCCGATCAAGATTTACACCTGCGTTCTTCATGGCCTACACTTGTGCAAAACCGCCATCCACAAACAATTCTGCTCCCGTGATGTAACTACTGTCATCGGATGCGAGAAACACCACGGCCTTGGCGATTTCATTGGCTGTTCCAGGTCTGCCGAGCGGAACACGCTCGGACCATCTTTTTAAGCCTTGCTCATCCGTTGCTCTGGTATGCCACCAGGGCGTGTCGATAGGCCCTGGGCTCACTGCGTTCACGCGAATGTGCCGATCCTTTAAGTCCGTTGTCCATGTCCTCGCAAACGAACGCACGGCGGCTTTTGTGGCAGCATACACGCTGTGCTCTTCCAACCCCACACTGGCGACGACGGACGCATTCAGGATGATAGAGGCGCCATCCGGCATCAGCGGAAGTGCCTTCTGAACCGTGAAAAGCACCCCTTTCACATTGATGGTGAAAAGCGTGTCATAGTGCTCCTCCGTTATCTTGCCCAAAGGGGCAAGGGGGGTGATGCCAGCATTCGCGAAGACGATATCGAGCTTGCCCTTCTCCCGCTGAATTTGTGCGAAGAGGCGATCAAGATCGCCAAGGTTCGACACGTCTGCTTGGACGCCGATTACATGGCTTCCGATTTCCTTTACTGTAGCGGCCAACGCCATATCGCGGCGCCCTGTGATAAAGACGTATGCACCTTCATGCACAAACTGCTCCGCCGTGGCCTTGCCAATACCGCTCGTGCCGCCTGTAATGAGGGCAATTTTTCCGTCAAGCTTGTTCATAGTGGTTTCCTCTCTTCACTGCCAGTTACTGGCAGTGAAGTCATGCGCCAGCACATATGTTAGGCACAGCCACTCATGATCTTGCCAGCCCCGATAAGTTTTCTGTTGTGACTGAGCAGCATGATCCCTTTTCTGTTGTAAATTTTGAGATGAAGCTGTTGGGATTTGGTGATTATTCTGTGGGTACGTTGCTCCCTCTATCCGCATTCCACCAGTTCCCTTACTGCTGCGAGTATCGCCTCGCAGCAAAAGAAAGGACGAGATTCCGTCAGCTTCATCTCAAGATTTACACGCGTAGGACAAGCAAAAACGTAACAACACCGCAGTGAATTGACAGAAATGATTGAGCCTGATCCGCATTTGAAGCGGCTGTGCTTGCAGTCATGAACCGAACTGCTCATATCGGTGGGCAACTGTTCATGTCGTAAGTCTTTTACCAGCTGTAAAAGACCCATGAGATACACCCATCGAAGTAAGACAGATCCTCTCGTGTCGCTCAGCGCTTCCGGTACGAATAATGGAGTGCAAAGGCGGTGTGAGTCTCATGCTCACTGTCCAGGTATCATCTCAGTCACTTACAGGACATCAATCGGCGTACAGAGGAACTGGCGTGTGCCTACCTGCGCGAACGTGTCGAAAAGGGCTATAGCCCATGGACACTTGCCACCGAACGAAGTGCGTTACGCCTCTTCTTCTCAACGCCAACACTGGCGCAACAGGTCACCCTGCCAGCGCGCCGGCGGGAGGCGATTCGCCGTTCACGCCAGTCCGAGCAGCGTGTGGCGTCATTCCAACCCGCCAACTGGCAGCCTTTTTACGTTTTTGGATGCCACGGGACTGCGGCGCAGAGAGGCGCGAGAGGTTCGGGTGTCGGATGTTATCATCCTGCCTGATTGAGGCATCCAGGTGTGGGTGTGGCGTGGAAAAGGAGGGAAAACGCGCCATGTCCCGGTCCTTGCTGTGAAAGAGAGCCAGATACAAGCAATAGTGCAGGGGCGCACTGGTGAGGAGCGGATCTTTCCCAGGTTGCCGTCACATCTGGATATCCACGCCCATCGTCGCCGTTATGCACAGGCACGCTACCAACAGCTCTCAGGGCGCCCCTTGCCTCCCGCCTCTGGCCGGTTGCCTGTGGGTTCCGTAGACCTTGAGGCGGTGTTGGCCGTCTCACGAGCGCTTGGGCATAACAGGAGAGGATGTGGTGCTCACGCACTACCTGAGATAACTTCTAGCTCTCTCAGTGAAGGCTGGTGCGGATTGTCAAAATGATTTTGCCATACGTTTTGCCTCAGCTACCGCTTGAAGGTGACCACGGCCCACCTTTGCGGAGAGCGTAAGCTCGAAAGAGAGCGTTTCACCAAGGCAGAGCCAGCATCATGCCAAAGAGGGAAGAATAACATAAGCGGTTGAGCCAAAGGAAGTAGGAAAATAACAAGAGAAGGAGCAAAAGATGTTACGGACACGCTTAACTGAAGCGTATGGACTTGAGGTTCCATGTATTGGTGCTGGAATGGGCTTTGTGGCGACACCTGAGCTGGTGGCCGCGGTTTCGAATGCAGGAGGCATGGGCACGCTTGGCGCAGCACTGGTCCCTCCTGATCGATTACGTGAACTCATTCGACAAACCCGATCCATGACCGCAAGACCATTCGGCGTGAACCTCATCACGCAGTTCACCGAGGAGGCGCAACTGGAGGTCTGTCTTGAGGAGTGGGTCCCGGTGATCAGCTTCTTCTGGAACGATCCTCCTGAGGCGTTCATCCGCCGCCTTCAAGCTGCAGGCGTGAAGGTATGGATGCAGGTCGGTTCGCTCCAGCAGGCACAAGAGGCGGTCCGTTGCGGCGTCGATGCGGTGGTCGTGCAGGGGACGGAAGCCGGGGGACACAATCGCAGCACTGGGGCGGTTCTCTCGCTTGTCCCTGCCGTCGTGGATGCCATCGCTCCCGTTCCCGTCATTGCGGCAGGAGGCATAGCGGATGGGCGAGGAGTGGTTGCGGCGCTCGCGCTGGGTGCAGAGGCGGTCTGGGTAGGGACACGTCTGGTGGCGAGCCGGGAAGCGTATGCACACGACGAGTACAAACGGCGGATCGTTGAGGCCCAAGCCTCCGATACTGTTCGCACGACTATCTTTGGTCCCGAGTGGCCTCATCAGTCGACGCGGGTCATTCGCAATCGTGTGGTCAATGAGTGGATCATGCGAGAGCAGGAGGTCGTCTATCCTCCCGAACCAATCGAGCTCATCGGGCAGACGATCCTTGCAGGCAAGCCTGTACCGCTTCCGAAGTTCTCTTCCCTTCCACCCACTCCCGATGCGACTGGCGACTTCGAGGAAATGGCTCTTATCGCTGGGGAGAGTGTCGGATTAATCAAGGAGATCAAACCCGCTGGTGAGATTGTGCATGAGATGATGGAAGAGGCAAGGCAGATCATTGAGCACAGGCTCATGGGTATCTTGAGTTCTTCCAGCGGATAGCTTGGTTGGATCTGTTTCACACATGGTGAGCTCATTCGCTACAAATGCATCGATAGATCGTTATGCAAGCCGGATGCCCCTAATGGGTCACGTACGGTTCTGAAGCCGAGCGGCAGGGGGACCCTGCCGTTTAGGCAACCCCTGCCGGCCATTGTCAGCCGGTGGCTCTGGAAAGGCCGAGTATCAGAAACTCCTGGCGGCCGACCCAGTCGGGATAGCGGCTCACCATGGCATCGAACAGCTCACGGTCAGGTAGGGTTGCCTCGCGTAGCTGTCCGTAGTATTCGAGGTAGCCGCGGGACTCGGCCAGGACCGAGGGCGGATTGCCGCAGGTTGGATCCTTGTGACCGGTGACGACGGCGGCAGGGTGAAGCTCGGCCAGCTTGTCAATGGCGCCAATCCATTCAGCCCGAATAGCGGCAGTCGTCGCGCTGACGTACATGTGGCAATGGTTATAGACAACATCGCCTGAGACGATCAGGCCCAGGTCCGGCACATACAGCGAGGTGGTGTCCACGGTGTCGGTGTGTCCGGTTTCAATCACTTGGAGGAGCCGCCACTCGAGTTCGAATGAGGTTACATTGAGTGGTTCGACCTGCACGGTCCTGTCGGCGATCTGACCGAGAAAACGCGCGAGGAAAGAGTTTTTCTGCTCTCCTCTGTGCATCTGCTTTATCGTTCCGGCGGTGGCTACCACACGCGCATGTGGGAAGTGATCGAGCAACACGGGCAGGCCAAGCCAGTGGTCGCAGTGGCCATGCGTGATGTAGATCGTGGTAAGCTGGCGATCGTGCAGCGCTACCCAATTGGCGAGCGCTGTAGCCTCGCGCATGGTCATGAGCGCGTCCACAAGAACAGCTTCGCGGGCACCGAAGATCAATGTCGATGTTGTGGGATCCCAGGCCGGCGTATCGCCGAACCGGGGCAGCGGAGCGGCGAACGGCTTTTCCGGCGAGACGAAGACATCGTAGCTCAACGGAGGTCGGCGAGTCGGCATATGAGCTCCTCTTTTCTCACATCCAATGGCAAGGGCCGTTGCAGTCCAGGAATTATCCGTGCCATTGGATATAGAGCCACCGTTCTCCGAAACTTACCCAAACATGGACGAGCCATATTTCGTGTTCGGTTCCTGCTTCAGTGCAGACAGCAAGCCTTTCGCTCGTCTAACACCTGCTCCACAGGCGTCAC
>NZ_BNJF01000007.1 GCF_016587355.1 Ktedonospora formicarum
TACGATCCGCTCCTCCCTCAACGACGATAACCCCCTGTTCAGGCAGGCCAATAAGATCATGATGTCACGCGACGATCCCGACCATGCCCGCTTACGGATGCTCGTCAGCCGTGCCTTTACCCCGCGCATGATTGAGCGCCAACGTCCCTTCATTGAGCGCATATCGCATGATCTGCTGGATCAAATGGAGCATCAAGAGCAGCCAGATTTTATCCGAGACTTTGCTATTCCCCTTCCCATTATGGTGATCGCGGCCTTGATCGGCATTCCGTATGAGGCGATGGGACAGCTCAAACAATGGAGTGACGCTGGAGCGGATTTCCTGGGTAAGCCCACGGATACAATGGAAGTCTTTTTCCACATGGCGAGCGCGGCCATCGAGTTTAACGCCTTTATTCGCCCTCACCTGGAGGAGCGCCGTCGCCAACCAAAGGATGATCTCTTAAGCGGGCTTATCAACGCCGAAGCCCGAGGAGATACGCTCACGGAGGATGAACTGATCGCGAACGTCTATCTCCTTCTGGCGGCTGGAAACGAAACCACAACCAATCTGATGAGCAATGGTCTCTGGGCACTCCTTACCCACCCCGATCAGCGAGAACTGCTGTGCCAGCGACCCGAACTCATTACTTCTGCAGTTGAGGAGATCCTGCGCTTTGAAAGCCCTTCGCAGATCACTGGACGCCATACCAAAGAAGCTATTGAGATAGCGGGGCAGTCTATCGGACCAGATCAGAGCATAATGCTGGTCCTTGGCATGGCGAACCGTGACCCACGCCAGTTTACCAATCCCGATCACTTCGATATTCAGCGTCAGGAGAATAAGCATATAGCCTTCGGCTTAGGTGGACACTACTGCCTGGGCGCGCCTCTCGCTCGTCTGGAAACGCAGATTACGCTGCCCATAGTAATCAAACGTTATCCCTATCTAAGCCTCGCCAGCCATAAGGGGCATTGGCGCAAGAATCCAACCTTCCTGGGCTTTGAAACGCTACCCGTCACACTCAAGTAACCAACCACGCACACCTCAGCTCTCTCATCCGATGCCAGGAATCTACTTCGGTAAATTTTCCGGCACCGGATGAACTCCTCACATGCGCTCGATTAAAAAGCATGAGATAATATAACCAGCCGCCACGATGGCTGGACGGTGACACGGAAAAAAGGTACAATACTTCATGCATACGTATGGATATATTCACCATAGGTATTGTTAATGAGTCACAGCACTCGCGCATTGCCCACTAGACGCGAGCACACACTTTCAACCACGATCCACGCACAACCCAGAAATCAGGAGGGAGACATGTCTTCTAAGGCCAATTCGCACCTACAAACAGAGAGCAGCGAGTCGCCGGAGAAAAGCCTTGAGCGCTTACGCCAGGAAAATAGCAGGCTAGAGAAACTCCTTGACATACGCGCTCAGGAGAATGCCCTCCTCAATGAAGTGATTTCAACTATTGGCTCAACCCTCCGCTTGGAAGAGGTTTTGCGTCGCTTGCTTGAGGCCATCAACCGGGCCACGTCCTGCGATATGGGGTCTATCTATCTCTATGATAAAGAGAAGGACCTCCTGGTCCTGGCAAGCGCGACCGGCCCCTTCGAAGCCTATGTTGGTCAAATTCATATGACCCTCGGCGAAGGCATTACCGGTTGGGCGGCGTTGCATCGCAAGCCCATCTTTTTGAAGGAGGCTGCGCTCGCCGACCCGCGCTTCCACTATATCCCTGAATCGCGAGAAGAGAACTTTCAATCTATCTTTAGCGTGCCGATTATTGGCAAGGATGGGAGCCTGACGGGCGTGATTACCCTCCAGGCCGTTGCCCCACATGAATTTAGCAAGCAACAGCGCTCCTTTATCAGCAATATCGCTGCCCTGGTCACAGGGCCATTGAGAACGCGCAGCTCTATGAGAACGCTCAACGCAAGCTTAATATCCTCACCTCGCTCTCGATGCTGAGCCAGACCATTAGTTCCAGCCTCTATCTCGATGATATGCTGCGCACACTGGCGACCCTGACCGTTCAGATTATGGAGGTCGATCTCTGTGTCATTATGCTGATGGATCAGGCTCGCGAGCGCGATAGTGACGCGGCGCGCCAGTTCCGCCGCCTGACGGTGCACGCGACCGCGCCCAATTTGAACGAGCATGCCAACTTCCAGCCCGTTGATGTAGATCAAAATACCCTGGCCCACTTGCGCGATAAGACTGAGCTTCAGGCAATGCGTACCTTCAGCTCGGAAGAATTGGAGGGTGGTGAGGAAAGTGAGACCTTTGAACGCCTGAATCCTCTACGCACCTCTCAATACAAAGCCCTGATCTCCGCGCCTCTGATCGCGGGCACTGAACAGCTTGGCCTCATCAATTGCTATACCAATAAGGCACGGCGCTTCACGGCTGAGAATCAAACGCTTCTTACGACTATCGCCAATCAGGTTGCCATCGCTATCAAAAATAGTCAGCTCGTCAATCAGCTAGCGCAGAAAAATCTGGTCAAAGGCTTCTTTGAGGATCTGATCCAGGGTCTGCCAGAGAACGAAGATTCGCTGCGTCAGCGCGCGCACTTTATTGGCTGCGATCTCTCACGCCCTCACGCAGTGGTACGCATCGAGATCACACGCGTTGACGAGTTAGCAGGCAAAGAGGGAAGCAAAAACGGGGGTGTGCTTCAAAGCGCCTACCGTAGCCTGAACAATCTTGTACGCCGCCGTATGCAGGAAAGCTCGCCCGGAGCGATCTTTTACGAGCATGAAAACCTGCTCAATTGCCTGATTCCGCTGACCAAAGAGGCGGATAGCGCGCGCTTTACCGCGTGGCTACGCGAATTAGCACAGCATGTCTACACGGAATATGATGCACGCCTGGCGGCTGGCATCGGTAATACCTGTACGCAGGTGAGCGATTATCGCCAGGGCTTTGCCGAAGCCACGGAGGCTCTGCAAATGGGACAAACCATGCAGGCTAGCTCGGCACAGCAGCCCGCGATTACGCACTTTAATGATCTGGGCGTCTACCGCTACCTTTATAAGATCGCGCATATGGATGATTTACGCGATATCTATCAGGAGCAGGTCGCCAACATCGATGACTATGATCGGCGCAAGAATACCGAGTTGCTCTCGACGTTGGAGACCTATCTTGAGTGCGCGGGTAATCTGACCCGAACCTCTGAGCGCCTGTACGTCCACCGCAATACGCTCATCCAGCGCCTTGAGCGTATCCAATCCCTGTGCAGCATCGATCTACAGGAGCGTAGCAACTGGCTCACCTTCCAGGTCGCGATCAAGATTTACCGCCTGCGTATGCCCCAGTAGTAGACAAACAATCAGCACACAACGCTAGAGAATCCGCTGTCTGGATGTGGGTACTCACATCACTATAAGAACTCCTTGCCGTTTCGCCTTCTTATTATTAAGAAAGTGAAACGGCAAGGAAAGCTAACCACCCATATGTAGGCGCTCCACTTCAGCGAGCGCCATCCGCTCTCCCCGCGCTATCTCATGCTTCAATAGCAGCGACTGCCGTGGGTCTCGTCTCTCGCAGTGGAATCTCCTTGAGGAAGAGCACAGCCACAAAGCCAGTACACAGCAGGAGCGTACAGAGCAGGAAGACCTGGTGGATTCCCTGTGTCAGTCCAAGCCTGACAGCATGCATAAGCTCCGCATAGAGCACCTGCCCACGCGGTCCCAGAACCGCTAGTTGCCCCTGTACATGGCTTTGCATATCTGGGGAGAGAAGAATCTGGGGATTGTCAAAGGAGTGATAGACGCCCGCCGGAAGCTCTTGCTTAAGTCCAACAGGGAGCACGCGATGGAAGGCGGGAAGGTAAGCCGAGTTCAAGACCGACCCCATCGCTGCCAGGGCAATCGTACCTCCAATTGAGCGGAAGAAGACCAGCGTCGAAGTAGCCTGCCCAATCCGGTGTGGAAAGGCGTTTTGCACGATCAATGTATATAACGACATACTGGTCCCCATACCCAACCCAAGCGCGATCATCGCGAGTAGCACATCATTGCTTGTCGCGTGGACATCCAGGCGCATGAGCAGTCCCGAGCCCACGATGGCGATAAGGATGCCCAGGATGGCGGCCCACTTATAGCGCCCACTACGCCCCACCAGTTGCCCCGAGATGACGCTTCCCACGACGGATGTGAGCATGAGCGGTGTTAGCACCAGTCCGCTATTGGTCGCGCTCTCTCCTACCACTCCTTGCACATACAGCGGGATAAAGAAGGTGCTCCCAAAGAGGGCCATGCTAAAAATGACGGTCACCAGCGTCGAGACGCTAAAGATGCTGTTCTTGAAGAGCGCGGGTTCAATGATAGGTTGTCCACCTTTGCGCTGTAAAAGGCCCTCATACAGAATAAACACCGTCCCGACGCCCAGCGAAAGCGCAAAGAGGCCCAGCGTCATTGGCGAGAGCCAGGCATATTGCGAACCCGCCCAGGAGAAGCCCAGCATCAAGGGGACGGCGCATCCTATCAGTAATGATGCACCTATTGCATCCACCGCTCCACGCTTGCTCTCGGTCTTGAGCGTGGGCATGAGGAAGATGAGTACCAGGAGCGCTAGCAAACCAATGGGGAGGTTGACATAGAAAACCCAGCGCCAGGTAGAATGCTCGGTAATCCCTCCGCCAGCCACCGGACCCACGATAGAAGAGAATCCCCACACAGCGCCAGTCACGCCCTGCCACTTGGCGCGCTCGCGTGGTACAAAGAGATCGCCAACAATGGCGATAGCAATGGGCATTAAAGCCCCTGCGCCAATCCCCTGAAAGGCGCGATAGAGAATGAGCTGATCCATGCTACGCGCTGCGCCGCAGAGGGCCGAGCCCGCGAGAAAGACCACGACGCCAAAGAGGAAGATAGGTTTCCGCCCCAACATATCCGAGAGCTTGCCATAAATGGGAACCGCGACCGTTGAAGCAAGCAAGTACGCGGTCGAAACCCAGGTGTAGCGATCAAATCCCTGTAAGTCGGCGATAATCCTGGGCATGGCGGTTGAGACGATGGTTTGGTCTAGCGAAGCAAGCAGCATAACCATCAGCACGCCAAGCATGGTCAGGAGCGTCTCGCGCCTCGTATAGTGTGGCTGTTCATAGCCATCCGCAAGCTCCTCCTCAGTCACAGATTGGGAGATTGTTGCCATAGGTCAGCACCACCTCTCTATTTCGCATTGGTAACACCATCAAAGTAGATGCGCCCGAGGTAATCAACCAGGGCTTGCACCTCCATATGTTCAGCAATCACCAGGCGCTCATAGCTGGTAGGGGAGAGCAAACAGAAGAATGCGCTCGCCATCACCTTTGTAGGCGTATGTTGATCAAAGTCACCACGCGCCTTCCCCGCCTCCAGAATCGCTATGACACGGCTCACCAGGGCATCCCACGGCGGCGGATGTTGCTGCTTTCGAGCCTGGAAGAGCTTTTTGAGGTCTGCATTATTGTAGAGAAGCTGGATCAGGCGCACATAGTAGCCTTCATACATGCGCGCAAGGATCGTCTCTAGCTGCGCCCGTGGCGTCATTGTCTCAGTAATGACTTCGTCGAGCGCGCGCAGAAAGCGCTCAAAGTTCGCGGTAAAGACGGCTGCGATCAGGTCTTCCTTGCTTGAAAAGTGTAGATACACCGTTCCTTTGGCGACGCCGACGCGTGCCGCGATTTCATCTATAGAGGTATCGTGATACCCATTTTCATAGAGGACCTCCTCAGCGGCGGCAAGGATCAATCGTTCGCGCTCCTGTCGCTGCTTCTCCTTGAGGGTTTGTGTGTGCGTCCGTGTCGTTGAGATTTCCATACGTCACCTCCCATAAAGGGTCGTTTGACCTTGAAGTCACGTTTTCACATCGACGGTCATTGCACAATTTCAGTGTACAAGGGGCACAAACTGTAGCATACGCACGCGGTGACGATGGGATGCCCGCCAGGAATTGACGTTAACCTCTGTAATTCTCGCTTCTTGCACTTTCTCTCGCGGGCGTGCTACACTAAGGCGTGTCAACTTCTTCCCATGATCTCAAAGAGAGCTGGTGGTTACGATGGCGCTTCCGCTTTCGCCTCGCGTACCTGCTCATAGGGGTAGTCCTGCTCGCCATCGGTGGTATCGGCCATGTACGCTTGCTGAACGAAGTGGGAAAAACGTTCGGTGGCTTCTACTGGGCGATTGATACCGATGGACAGGTAGTTGTTGCCTCAACCGTCCCCGAACTTGCCAACTTTGGCGTGAAAGCCGATACGCTCGTCAGCAGTACCCATATCACCGCTGTGAATGGCATCCCCGCGCCCGAAGGTCTGACGCACATCTATGCCAGCGCCCGCCCAGGCATGACCGTGACCTATACCCTTACCACTACCGATCAAAGCGGTGTCCATACAAGTTCTGTCAAAGGGCCACTTATGCCTTTTACGCTGATGATGTGGTGGGAGAATTATGGGCTGGGGCTGCTCGCGGGCTTTATCTGGCTCTTCCTCGGGGGCGTCCTGCTCTTTCGTGCGAGTGACTGGAATGGCGCGGTGGAAGGTATCACCATGCTGCCACCTGCGATGCTCCTGCTGCTCTATAGCCACTGGGGCAATATCCAGGTGGGCTATCCCCCTTCGCCTGTCTTCCAGTTGATGTGGGTGCCCTCCTTCGCGCTGCTGGGAGCCTGCTTTACCCATTTGAGCCTGACCTATCGCCCCACCTCGCTTCATAGTGAACGCGTTCCACGAATTACCACGGATCTTGCTCCCTATCTTCCTCTCCTGGCTCTGCTCGCCTATGAGTGGGGCTCTATGGTACTCACGGGGCGCGTCCCTACGCGCATCAATCTGACCGCGAGTCTAAGCTATGCCGCGCTTGGCGGTCTGATTAGTCTGGTGATTGGTCTGGTCACCCTCGCATACATTCTGCCTGCACGGAAATCTGGTGACCCCATTCCTGCTCGCATTCGTCAGCGTATCTTCGATCTCTTTACCCTCTGGGTCGGCGCGGTAGGTTTAGGCATCTGTTTTGGGGTCGCGCCTATCTTGCTCAGCGGACACACGCTGATACCGTTGACAACCTTCTATATCCTGGTGGCAATCTATTCTCTTGTTCTCTTCTATGCCATCCGCTCGCTACGCTTACGCGACCGCCTGCATATCACGCTTGAGGAGCGCGAGTTAGCGCTGGAGGAGCTTCAGCAAACGTCAGCCGAGCGCGCTCAGGCCCTCTATGAGCAGCAAAAGACGGCACACGAGCTACGCCAGAGCAATGACGAGCTTGAACAGGCGACCTCCCTGCTGTTGCACGCGGACGCGCACCTGCGCTCACTGCTCTCACAGCGTATTCACGATCAGCCCAAGCAGCACGCCCTACGCATTCGCTCTCTACTTGGACACTGGCAGCATAAGCTGAGTGTCGAGACGGACCGCGCGCAAGATGGGCGCGTTGACGCCCGACCTCTCATTGATGCACTGACCAGGGTCCGTAAGATGAGTGAGGAGCTTGAAAGTGATCTGCGTGGGCTGCAGCTGCTGGTTGAGGATGCGTATCAGCGGCGTAGCTTGGGCTTGCGCCTGCACCTGGAAAAGCTGATTCGTGAAGACCTGCCCGCGCTCCACCCAGAGGCCCATGTGCGCATTCAAGCCGACCTCTGGGCCCTGGATACTCTAAGCCTTGATCTGGAAAAGACACCCGAGGGCACACGCATCGCGGAAGCCATCTCATATACGATCACGCAGGCCCTCCTCAACGTCTATAACCATGCGGGAGCACGGTACGCGCGCGTGCTGGCAAACTACACCAACGGCACGCTCACCATCTTCATTGATGATGATGGGCGAGGCTTCGATCCACAGTCGGTCCCTCTGACGCGAACCAGCCTGTTCAAGGCCCGGCTTAAGGCACGCGAGGCCAATGGTATCCTCTCGGTTAATTCTATCCCGCGCCAGGAGAATGCTTTTGACGACATGGCGCACGGTACGACTATCCGTCTCACGCTTCCCCTTCCATCCTCGCTACGGCAATCTCAGGACGAACCAGCCGCCCCGGCGAGCCCAGAACCTGAGCAACCTCTCCATACTCCACCTCCAACCCCATAAGTTCCTGCCGCGATGTGCTATGATAGAGCACATATGAAGCTCAACGTCAGATCGAGAGGAGTCTGCTTCTATCATGAGAACCATCCAGAATGTGATTGACCTGATCATCGCTGAGATACCAGACGCGCCACTTGAAGATACCGTCGATGTATTCAAGTGTGGTGACCCGACGCAAGAAGTGACGGGCATTGTCACAACCTTCACCGCTACGATGGATGTGTTGCGCAAAACGGTGAAGTTAGGGGCCAATCTGATAATTACGCATGAACCAACCTTCTATGAGCATCGCGAGCGGACAGAATGGTTGGCGGATGATCCGGTCTTCCAGGCCAAACGCGCCTTTCTGGAGGAGCACAAACTTACTGTCTGGCGTTTTCACGACTACTGGCATAGACATCAGCCAGATGGTATTATCACGGGGATGCTCAAAGCCTTGGCCTGGGAGAAATATCGGTTGCCGGATACCCGGGCGATGTTAGCCATTCCAGGGATGACACTGGCAAACCTTGTTGCGGCCCTCAAAGAAAAGCTTGCCCTACCTGTGGTTCGCGTAGTAGGTAATCCCCAGCAGAGCAGTGAGCGTATAGCCATGCTCGTCGGCTCACCGGGTGGAGATTTCCAGATCATGGCCTTCCAACAATGGAACGCCGATGTGGTCATTTGCGGCGAAACATCTGAATGGCAGACATGCGAATATGTCCGCGACGCTATTGCCCTGGGTCACAACAAAGCTCTGGTGATTATTGGGCATGCCAAAAGCGAGGAAGAGGGCATGCACTACCTGAGTTCATGGCTTCAGCCCAAAGTGCCAGAGGTTCCCATCACGTATCTCGCCATTGGAGATCCTATCACGACGCTTTAATACATCACGGCTGCTATTTCGTGCCAGAGGTATTTCCTAGTATCTGGCCTCGTCCACCATACTCAATCCACTAAATGGATGTCCATCAACAACAGGAGCTAGTGCTGTATTGTCGATGGCTTCCCACGTAAGCCCGCGTACGCTTCGTAGGCATGGGCCAGGAGCACGCGCCGACCTGGATCACTGGGTGCGCCAAAGATGGTGAAGAAGTTATACAGTTCGCTTACAAGGTTCTCGACGGGGCCAATGTTAGGCAGTCCCTTGGTGTTAAAGAAGCCCATATGCGTCGCGATCTCATCATTACTCAGTCCCCGCGCGATCAGCGAGGCGCACTCCTCCTGTCGGGGCGTCAATCTCTCACCACGCAGGCGCTCCAACAGGAAGCTCAGTACTTCTTCATCAATATAGGTCTCGTTGTGCGTTACGACCTTCTCAGCAATATGCTCAAGGTATTCAGGCAGCATATTGCCGAAGAGAACATACCCATGCAAGCCCCTGGTTTTGCCATGCCGCCTACTACTCCGTGGGACGCCCCGGCGCGTATACTCCTGCCGGAAGACTTCAGCGGCTAGCGCCCAACTCGGGTCCTGGGTATAGATAACGACCCGCAATCCAGGTGCCATCTCAAGCAGGGTGCGTCCAAGTTCCACCCCATTGTCCGCACCCAGGCGCAGATCAGAGAAGACTAGCCAGCCTTCCAGTATCGGGTTATCCACCTGCTCTTTGAGCATCGCCTCGACCAGTTGCAGAGCCTCCCCCGCGTCCGCCCCCTGGCCTTGCAGGTTCAGAGTCTCCGTTTCTTTGACGAATTCACAGACTCCCCGCCGCTTAATGGGCGTATCATCAATGACCAAAACTGGAATACGTTGCTCGTTCGTCATGTCTTCGCCCACCGCTCTCTCTTTCGATACCAGGCTTTCGAAAGCCCCCACAGGCTCGCTTGACAGACACCCAACCTATGCGATAATAGCATCTAATCTCTTCATGGAGGATTCACTATGCCCAATCAGACCCATTCATACATCCCCCTACCACAATTGTATCTCATTCGCCATTGTCAGGCCAGTGGTCAAGCGCCAGAGGCTCCCTTAACCGCGCGAGGCTATCAACAGGCGGAGGCACTCTCCGACCTCCTCTCCTCCTTCCCCATCGAATACATATTGAGCAGCCCCTACCGCCGTGCTCGCGAGACCGCCCTACCTCTGGCACACGCTCGCCAGCTTGAGCTCGCTACTGATGAGCGCCTCGTCGAACGCACGCTCAGCGCGACTCCACGCGAGGACTGGTTGGACTGCCTACGCCAAACCTTCGACGATCCCGATCTCTGTTTTGAAGGGGGCGAGTCAAGCCGTGCGGCCACCACGCGAGCTATCGCGGCTCTCCGGGACCTCCAACAGCGCCAGCACATGACCAGCGCCCTCGTTACCCACGGCAATCTGGCGGCTCTGTTACTCAAGCACTTCGATCCCTCCATCAACTTCGCGAGCTGGCAGGCAATGCGCACACCGGACATCTATCGCCTGACCTTCTCTGAGGATTCCCTCGCCACTATCGAGCACATCGAGCACACAGTATAGGCACCTCAGCGAGCGGGAAGATAGCGCCGCACAGCGGAAAGCAATTCTTTTTCCATCAGGTGCTCAGCGGCAAGTTCTATCATCGCCAGAAAAAATCCCATCTGCTCAGGCTCCATCGAACCTCCGGTCTGGAGATCAAAGCGGTGCACACGCTGCCCATACGCGAGCAGACCGCGCGCGCTCATTCCATCTCTCACTTCCGCGTCCAGCGAAGCGTCCTTCAAGCCCCAGGGATGGATAGCCTTCATCTGCCGCTGAAAACTTACTAGTGCCTCGCGAGGCACATGCTCTATCGCGAGCAGTTGCATCCATCGCGCGGCATCAGGAGGCAAATCATGCTCCAGAGTAGATCCGCGCCGCGTCGCGAGCGCCCACTCCCAGGGAATATCCCCTCGCCCCAACACAATGTCCCCACCATTTTCTGTCAGCAACAACGAAAGTATGACACTCCCATGAAAAGCAGTTGAAAAGAGCGCGTGATAGACCTCTTTCATGTTATCGGAGGGGTCATCTTCTGGCAAAGCGAGATATCCCAATCGCCTCAACGTATGCTCGAATAAATCCTGAAAAAAACGCACTCTCTCCATCACAGTCTCTTCCCTCTCTCAGAGGAATATATCGCGCGACCCATACTCCAACCAATAAAGCCCATCCACCTCTTAGAGCATATACCGATATCTTGAGCTCATTCTATGTAGGCACTCAGCTTCAGCGAGCGCGGAACCCCACCACTCGATCATTCTGCCTATCACCTAGAATAAGGGAACAACGGAGCCCAGAAGCGCGGCGTCTCGTCCTAACAACCCCGGCACGACCTTGACCATACTCTGCACGCGCGCGCCGCTACCCATATCGGCATTGGCGGCACCTCTGACACTCGCCATCAGCGCGGGACTGGTGCAGAGGATGTCCCCGCCTAGAATAAATATGTGTGGATCGAACAGTTCAACATAACGCGTGACGGCATTGCTAAGCCAGCGCCCCATCTCATTATAAATCTGCAATGCCACGCTATCCCCGTTCTCAGCCTCTTCAGCCAGCAAACGCGGGCTAAACGCCTCCCGGTTGAGCAGGCGGGTGATAAGCTTCCCTTCGTCTCCACGCCTAATGGCCCGCTGCACCATCTTCTGCATCGCGTCTAGCGAGACCATCGTATTAATACATCCCCGCTTGCCACAACTACATCGTGGTCCACCGGCGGAGACCGAAATATGGCAGATGTGTCCCATATACTGGCTGCAACCATGCTCCGTGATCTGCCCATCAACAATAAGCGAGGCTCCTACTACCGCGTTCACGCTCAGATACAGCAGGCGTTGCGCATCCCGTCCCGAGCCAAAGCGCTGCTCGCCTAAAAGGGCCGCCTCCATATCATCAAACAGGCACACAGGCATATCATAACGCTGGCGAAAGAGTTCCAGCAAGGGGAAATCATTGAGGGAGGGGAGAGAGGGAATGAGAAGTGGTCGATGCCTTGTGCAGTCAAGCGTACCCGGCAGGCTCACGCCAATGCCCTGCACCACCCAACCTTCTGAGCGAGCATACGTTAACGCCTCCTCTAGCGCACGCTCACAGGGTTCGAGCGTCGCCATCGCCGGGCGTCCGCGCAATGTCTTCGCCTCGCCACGCATACGCACCTTACCACGCTCATCAATAAGCGCGACCGTTGTCCTGCTTCCACGAATCTCAAGTCCGACCGCGACATTCCTGCTTGCGCGCATTGGGCTGGACCGCCATTCTGCATCGTTCCAGCATCCACATATCGCTCATGCTAGAACATATTTACAAACTACAGCAGACCTACAATAACAGATAGGAGATTCAAGACGACATAGTATAGAATCAGTATATACGGTACATAGAACATATGTCAATACAACATAACATATAGAACGAATATTCCAAACTCGCTCCAGGCCTATATGTAGGCGTTGCACTTTAGCCAGCGCGCCTCATCCCCCAAAGCCTATATGTAGGCGCTCAGCTTCAGCGAGCGCTGAGCACACATCTCCCTAACCCCATATACACCTCTCTGGTATTCTCATTACCAACGTGGTACAGTAGACCATAGCAAATGGTCTTCGTACTGCTGAGAAGAGACAAGGAGAGATAGTATGCCCGCTGTGCCCGAACAGTATAACGATAATGAACAGCCCCAGAAGGACCCCATTATCGGGCAGGGACACGGCCTCTCAGAGAATGAGGGGTACATGATTCAGCAAATGATCCGTGAGGAACAACATACACGCCGCCAGCTCCACATTCCAAAGGAGGACCTCTCCACCGAGGCCACCACCAGTATGCGACCCGAGGTCGCGCGTGTCGTTGGGATCAGCAAGGTCCGCAAGGTCCTTGAAATGTTTAATCGCGACTTCCTGTATGGTCAGGGACGCTTTGATGAGTATAAGGATGGCCTGATCTTTAAATGGGGCGATGGCTATTCGCGCAAGCACATCTGGATCACGACGGAGGGTGACAATCTCGTACTGGAGACCAGTCACTTTAAGAAATGTGACAAGCCCTACTGCAATGGCACGCACCATATCCTTACCCCTGAGCTCTACACCAATCTCGATATCGTAAATCAAGAACTGGGTGACCGCTTCCGCCGCCCGGTCTACGAGCGCTCGGAGGACTAAGATCGTGACGACACGTGTTGTAGCACTGGAGAAGGACCTGTTCTTCTCGGTCAAGATTCAGGATACCCTACGCCATCACGCTATGGAGGCAAACATCGCGCGTACGCTCACTGCCTGGGAACAACATTTGCATGCCAGTGGTGAGCAGCGTCCGGCACTGGCAATCGTGAATATCGCCAGTCGCGGCATCGATTGGGAGCAGGCAATTCGCGTCGCTCACGAACAGGGCTATCCCGTTCTGGCCTTCGGCTCACATATGGACCTCGACGCGCGCGCCAAAGCTCTGCAAGCCGGTGCGCAACGCGTCGTCGCGAACTCAAAATTCGCCACCGATATGCCCGGCATCATTCAAAGCATGCTCATTCCAAAGTAAACACAGACAAAACAGAGGCGAGGCGTCAAATTTGACGCCTCGCCTCTGTTTTGTCTGTGTTTCTATAAATTCTTAGTGGCCGCAACCGCAGCTACGGGCTTCGCCACCGCCATCGGCGGTTTTGAAGGAATGACCGCAGCCACATGACGACACGGCATTAGGATTGTTTACCGCGAAGCCGGCACCCATCAGGCTGTCAACATAGTCGACTTCACTGCCAGTGATGTAGCTAATGCTCATCTCGTCAACGAAGACACTGAAGTCGCCCAGCGTAATCACGGTGTCGCCTTCCTGCTCTTCGTCCAGGGTCATACCATACTGGAGACCAGAACAACCGCCACCAGCGACGAAGATGCGCAGACCAAGACTAGGATCATTCTCCTGCTTCAACAGTTCGCGAACCTTCTCGGTTGCAGTCGGGGTCATGTTGATGACCTGTGTCTCTGTCGCTGCTTGCTGGTTCTGCTCAATCATATGTTCACCTCTTCAAGGGGGCCTTCCCGGCCCCTGGCAATTCCTTATAGATAAACTAAAACATGTTTTCCGGCTTCGTTCGTGCGTATTATATACTACACAAATTGAAGCGTCAAGGCAGCTTTGCCACCCTGTCCTATAAGCCAAAACGCTGTTGGACCCTGATCATATTCCCTAATAAGCTAGGAATTTCCGGCTCATTGCTCAGCGCAGCCTCCCCACGTCGCTCCCTCCTGGCTGCCAGTCGGATCATCGAGTTGGATGCGGACCAGCCCTGTGCCATAAGATGAGCCCCTAGCCCACTTACAATCGCCGTTGAGAATGATGTACCACTCCAATCAGCCCAGCCCGAATCGTTTGGTTCGCCATTGGAAAAGGTGGGTGCGATATAGACCCCACGTACCGCGTCCGGTAGCGTGTTAGCATCGGTCGCCCCATAGCCATCCCCTCCAAATGTCACAACGCCCGTGTCGGCGGGGGCAATGTTCGCCGCATTGGCGAATGCCGATGCCTGATACCTGCTGTTGACCGATGAGACACTCAACACAGAGTCATAGCGCGCAGGGGAGCGTGGTGGACGCGGCGCGAAGTTCTGCGAGGTCGCTGCCGCCGAGTCGTTACCCGCCGCTGCAACTATCAGCGCTCCATGCGCATGCAGCCCCTCAAAGAGCAGTTTCAGGCCAGCCTCGATATGCTCCATGATACGCATGACACCATACAACTGCGACGTAGGCCACTGCCTCTGGTCCAACCAGACATAAGGCAAGCGCCGCACGTCAGGCATAATCGTCAGGCTCAGGTTAATCACCAGGCGACGGATTGAGCCCGCTACCATTTCGCGCTCCAGGTCACATAAAGCCGCGAAGAGCGCGTAGAGATCTCCACCACCATAGTCATTGAGCACGCGTACCAGGCGCATACGCGCGCGCGGCGCGATATCGCGAATCAACCCCGCGACCGCCAATCCATGATCCGCCATGGCATAGTAGCGCGCTTCGTTGTAATAATCACGCCCGGTTCGTACCTCGTTCGTCAGTGGATAACGATCATACTCAATGGAGAATGATCCATCCTCGTTGCGAACATCGTTCGCGAGCTTCTGCAAGAGCCAGTTACGACGTAGCTCTAGACGTGTAGCGGCGCTCAAGATGCGGTCAGGATGCGGCGAGGTATCCAAAACAGCCACCAACACATCTTCGGCATCTCTGGTATCCAGCGGTATATCCTGCTCCAACAGGCGCGTGCGCCAACCAACCAGGGCATTTGTGGGCGCGGGTGAAGCCAATATCGGCGCGGGACGCGGTGGGAGAGCAGGCCCCCCCTCACCAAAATAGAGCGGAGCCGCCATAACCAGCCAGTTCGGCATCGCGGAGACGATTGGCAATCCCTGCTGTGTCAGGTAATCCAGCCGCGCTTGCAGATAGGAAAGCACCATAGGCGTTGCATCCGCCACGCTCGGGTCCATATGACGCGCATGAAAGCAAAGAGCAATTAGCGGCTGCTTCCGATGCAGGCCAAAAATAAATGAGCGACGACGCACCGGCGGCATCGTCGGGCTCCCCTTCCATCTTCCCCCCGTTCCATAGGGCTCTAGCGCCAGTTGATATTGAGCCAGGAACGCGTTAAGTCGCTCCCTCACCTGCTCATAGAAGATATCCAGGGTATCCTCCGCAGGCAATCTCGGCAAGCGCATAACAATGATCAGTTCACCAGGGATCCAGTGATACAGCTCATTTGGCGCTCCCATAACCTCCGAATAACTACGAGACATGCACGATTGCTCCCCCTTAGTATGGTGTGAGCTTGAACGCGTGCCCTCTCGGGCAAAATGCGAGTATGAATATCGTTCAATCAACATCAACGCATGTTAGCTATAACCATGCGCAAAAAAAATCAACCCCCTCTACTGGGTACAGACCTCTCTATGTAAGCGCAACGCTTTCACCTGCGCTTTTGCTCCCCCCCCGCGCCATCCCCACAACCCATATGTAGCCGCGTCGCTTCAGCAGCGGCAATCTATATTCGTTAGCGTCAATTATAGCGGAACCAGCATAAGGACACAATGAGCAACTACCAAATTCCCCCTACAACGTGGCATAATAGAGGTGCATACGCCTTGCGAAATCTAGAGCACGCTTGCCGTGATAGCGGCGCCGTGCCCTCGTATGAGGGTTGGTTTTCGCATAAGACCATAAGGCCATATTGTTGTACATACATCGTGAAAGGCTCGCTCCATGTACGCGGATCAACTCTACCAGACGCTTCGCTCGCTTATACGCATCCCTAGCACTTCTGGACATGAGGAACAGGTGCGCGCCTACCTCACCCAGGCCCTCGCGGACCTCGGACTCGAAAGCAATGTAGACGCGCAGGGCAACCTGATCGCCCTTCTGCCCGGCACAGGTCGTCCACTTTTGCTCAACGCGCATATGGACCGCGTGCCGCCCGGTCTGGGTCATGAGCCCATCCTACGCGATGGCGTCCTGTACAGCGATGGCACAACCAACCTTGGCGCGGACGACTGCGCGGGCCTGACTGTCATCTTAGAGGTGCTATGCCGCACGCTTGAGCAGAACCTACCTCACCCTCCCCTGGTATTAGTCTTCACAGTTATGGAGGAGACGGGGCTTTGTGGTGCCTCGCGCTTCGACGCGAGCCCCTGGCAGGTTACAGAGGGCCTGGTTTTCGATAACGCCTTCGAGGCAGGGGTCGTCGTTTCACATGGCGCAGCCTATGAAGCCTTTGACGTGCAAATTCAAGGTCGCACAGGCCATCCCGGCAAGGATCTCGATGCCACGATCAACGCGCTCGACATCTTCCGGGCCGCGCGCTATCCCCACGGATCACTCAATAACGATCAGACACGCGTCAATATTGGTCGTCTCGAAGCCGGCACCGCGCGCAACGCGGTCCCCGCCGCGCTCACTCTTCAAGGCGAGCTACGTAGCTTCGAAAGCGTGGAGGCCATTCGCGATTACCAGCAAGCCATCGAGGAGGCCTTTGTTAAGGCGGCACGCGAGGCGGGCGGAGCCGCGAATCTCCATTTCGAGACCCACTCGCACAGCTATCGTGTCGATCCCGCCGAACCCTTGCTTCAGGTCTACCATGAGGCATTACGTCAGCGTGGAGCGCCCCTTGTCGCGCGCCCAACTTTCATTGGCAGTGATACCAGCGGCTTCCGCGCCTCTGGCATTCGTGCCATCACCATCTCAACCGGGGTTGTGAACGAGCATTCCTTCGCGGAATGCGTTCCCCTGGAGCCACTAGAACAGCTCGTTCAGGACACACTTACGCTCCTGAAGCTCTGGCAAGAACAGGAACAATGAAATTGGAATCGCGCTCGTGCTCAAGATGCTCCCTCCCGAAGTCATGAAAAACGCACGCGAGCAGGTCCGCCAGGCGGCACCAGGTACACACAATCTGGGCCGCTATGCGGCCCTTTTCATCGTCTGCACCTGGCTACTCCTGACGCTTCTGCTCGCGCTCTTCGCCTACCGTCTTTTCTTCTAGCTCCAAAACCTTCCCCTCTTCACACAGCCTCACTCGCAGAGAGTTCTACGACTCCATATCACGGTCGCGCCGTTGGTGATGGGCTGTATGTCTGCCTCTCTCTACCTGCTGCGCATCCTTCTGCCGCGAGCCATAAATGTGCCTGCTCATTTCAATGCTCGCCCAGTTAAAGTACGCATTCACGGCAAAAAGCACCGCGCAGGCTGCGACAAAACCCCAGCCCAGACCCATCGCGGCACCCGGATTATCTCCCAGCGACAGAGTTACCGCCAGCGTGATAAACATAGGAATCAACGCGATCACGGAGATAATTCCCACCCACATGCGCATAACGTTCGTCTTCGCCACCTCCGCCCGCATCTGAGCATCGTTCGCTTGTCCTTCCTGGCGTATTCGCTTCATAAGCATGTCAGCAAACATTTCGTCGCCATCAACATCCAGCTTCTGTCCTCGTCCTCTCTCCGCGTACTCATCGTTACTTCGGTAGCCTCCATACCCTTCGTTCCAGGAGTCCTCTACGCTCTCTTGTTCCTGCATGCCAGACATCGTATCTCTCCTTGCGCAACATCTCTTATTTGCAATGCTTACACTCAATAGGCGTGTTTTCTCCTACATGTACGCTTACACGCGCCCGAAGTTTCATCCCTGCATGGGAATACGTCCGTGTTATAATAAGTGGCGGATTATTGAAAGGAGCCTTTTCGTATGCCCCCTCGCCGCTGTTCACTCATCAGAGGAGTAAGGTCTTACAAGAGGTACGAATGTGCCCCCGCGCGACCCTTCCCACTCCTCTGCGAAGCGCCCACGGCAGAAAGAAGCTATCGGCAAGTATAGCTGGGCATAAAACGGGCTCACGCGCTGTTCTCATATGCGAAAGCAAAATATATAAGCGCATCTCAACAATGATTCCTTATTAAGCAAACCTGAGCTCGCTCAGGTTTCACATAAGATTTAAAGTGAGGATATAGATCTATGGCGAAGGTTTACGGCACTATCATTATCGGCTCGGGTCCTTCCGGCTACACAGCGGCAATCTATGCCGCGCGCTCCAATCTCTCCGTCCTGGTACTCCAGGGCTATCAGACCGGCGGTCAGCTCATGCAGACCAGCGAGGTCGAGAACTATCCCGGCTTTGAAGACGGTATCATGGGTCCGGATATGATGGAGAAATTTGAGAAGCAGGCTCAGCGCTTCGGAGCGGAACTGATCCCTGAAGACGTTATCGAGATCGATACCAGCAAGCGCCCCTTTACGGTCAAGACCGATACAGCCGAATACCAGGGCCAAAGTATTATTATCGCGACTGGTGCTAGCGCGCGCTGGCTGGGCTTGCCCCATGAGCAGCAATTGCAGGGTCGGGGCGTCTCCGCCTGCGCGACCTGTGACGGCTTCTTCTTCCGGGGTAAGGATGTGGTCGTTGTAGGTGGTGGCGATACAGCGATGGAGGAGGCGACCTTCCTGACACGCTACGCGAACCATGTGACTCTGGTTCACCGCCGCGATTCCTTCCGCGCCAGCAAGATCATGCAGGAGCGCGCGCGCAAAAACCCGAAGATCAGCATTGTGCTCGACTCCGAAGTCGCCGACGTCCTGGGCGACGAAAAGGTCACAGGCGTACGCCTGCGCAACCTCAAGACCAACGAGGAGAGCACGCTCAAGACGGATGGCCTCTTTATCGCCATCGGTCATAAGCCAAATACCGATCTCTTTAAGGGCCACATCGATATGGACGAGGTAGGCTACATTACCCCTGTCAAGCATACGATGACCAACATCCCTGGCATCTTCGCCGCTGGCGATGTCACTGACCATCGCTATCGCCAGGCAGTAACCGCCGCTGGTGATGGCTGCCGCGCCGCCATCGACGTTGAGCGCTGGCTCGAAGAGCAGGGTATCGAGGTAGGTGTCGAGAACTGGGAATAAAATACCTTCCCTGCCGAGATATCCTCACCCCATCGCCGTACCGCGTTCTCCATCTCTGTAGAGAGCGCGGTACGGTTTTTCATTCCAATTTGCCCCCAGGGATATAATAAAAAGAGAGATCTATTGAGACATATCCTCCTCAGAATGAGTATACACATACAAGTACATTGTTAATCACGTCTTGACACGGGAAGGCTTACCAGGCTTGCTCAAACACCTCGGTAAGCCTTCCTTTTGCCCTCCCATACCTCACCTCCTCATCTTGCTTAGGCCAGAATAGATGGGTATAATTGCACGTGGAAATCCTCTCAGCCCTTCAAGATAGAATTTAAACAAAGAAAGCTGGAATCCCCCCATGCACACCGATGCCTCTCCCGACCAGCGAATATTCCGCATAACACCTGGCTGGCGGCGCTTCTTCTGGCTCTTTCCATTCGTCTTATCCGCCAGCTCTCTCATGCTAGCAGTACTTGCTATCCTCCTCGCGTTTAGCATAGGCAAACCATTTCGTTCGTTTTTGAGCTCTATCTTCTCTTTCTCCACAGCTCTTGCTTTTACATTTCTTCTTCAAATCCCGATAAACTACCCAAGAACAAAATATATCTATCATATCGTCTCGCAAGCTGGCATTGAATACCACTCCCGCGACTTCCACCTCTTCACTCCCTGGCACAATATCACTGGCATCGAACGGCGATGGTTCGGCATTCGCAAGCCACCGTCCCTACTCCTCAAAGAGCCTGCCATCCGAGGCGATCTCAAAGAAGGCAAACGATACGGCATCGCCACGGCTCAATATGGCAAGTACGCTTTAATAGACAAACAGACGCTCAGCGCGCTTCCGCTCATCTTTACCGTACCACGCCGTGACTGGCGCTCTTCCGAACTTGCCGCCGCCATCAAGCACTACGCCCCCACCTCATCAAGAACACCAATTAAAGCAAGGCTATAGAGCATTGGGGTGTTGTCCCCTCAACAATACGCCAATGCACTCTTGCACTACATACCATACATCTCTATTCATGATTTGTTCTATATAACCTCAAATACTTGACAAATTACATCGATATCATTTATACTTTACACATATACCTTATGCCATTTCACATGTATAGTGTTTGATCTACTTCTCTGATCGTTTCGACGCTCGCTATTGTGGTCTTGATCTACGTTGAGGAGGATGATATGGCACTCTCTCTTGATGAAATCTTCTCTCGCTCACCACTTCCCTTCCACACTTCCATCTCTCATTTCCGCTCACCTAACCGCAACCCGGTCCCCTTCTCCATCTCCAATCTGCTTCCTATCGGTCTCACCTTGCTCTCCGGCGCGAGTCGCCAGGGCAAAACCTCCCTCGCCCTGCATCTGGCGTACGATGTCTTTCGGGGCATCCCCGCCCTCAACTCACATGTCCCCACTATCCCTGACAGCGAACAGCCCTATGCCACCATGCGCGGGCGCGTTCACTACCTCGCCCTCGATAGCTCAACGGACACTATCCAACAACTTACTGACCGCCTCTTCGCACCAACTGAAAATCTGGACCTGCGTCATTTCTACCTGACCAATACCCTGGAACCTCTCACCCTCGAAGGGGGATTACTCAACCTGTGTGCCAATCTCGCTTCCCCCGATGTCCGCCTGTTGGTCATTGACAATCTGGCATGCGTGCGCAAGCTCTTTGAAGGAACTGACCATGAATTGCTCGACCTCCTGCGCCAGATCGCAGAACAGACTCAGACTAGCATTCTCCTCTTGCACACCTGCAAACGTTCTTCCCCTCTGGCGACCCATGTTGATCACCAGTTGCACCTCACCCGCCTGCCCATCGCCAGCTACTATCAACTCGAAAGCCTCACTCGTAAGCACCAGCCCTCGACGCTGCTGCTGCACTGCCCTCCCGAAGCCAACTACTTCCGCATCGTGACTCTCGCGGAGGAAACAAGTCTCTGCATCCTCAATGCCCGCAAGGTTCTCTCTCCCGAGCGCATCACTATCCTTGACCTGCTCCAAAGCAGTCAGCGCGACCTCACACCGCGTCAGATTGCCGCGACCCTCAACCTGGACTATGATTGCGTGCGTCAAATTCTCTCCAAAATGGTCTCCGCTAATCTGCTCACCACTAGCGAACGAGGACACTATATAATCCATCCCTTCATCCATAAACTACTACCAGCCCTGCTTGCGCACACCTCCCTCATCCCTCGCTTCTCACTCAGCGCCATCCCTCCCGATGAGGAGCCCGCTTTCACCATCCCTCACAATCTTCCACCAGCGATCACTCACAGCCCACCGCCTTCAGCTACCTCTCACAAGAAGACCCAGGCCATTTCTTCTACCTCTCATCCCACGCCAGATAAGCCCATTTCCGCTATCGCTCACAACGAGCATACCCGGTTACCCTTACTGTCCGCCTCACCAGAAATTGTCACTCACAATCCAACCCACTTACCAGATCAAGCCGATTCCCCAATCTCTCACAATCCGCCACTCAATACCACAGCGGATCAAACATCATCCGAAACCTCTCACAATTCACCTGTGAACAATGAACCAGATAAACCCTCTTCCATTCTCTCTCACCTCATCCCCCCTTCCAGAGGGGAAGCGGAGGCTCATCGTCAGGTAGCATAACCACCAGTGGCCTCTCAAACCTCTTCGGGAGCGGTGACGTTATACCCGATTCCCCAATCTCTCACAATTCGTCAGGCACAAATTGAGCGCCCACCTCAACAGTAAGCGCTCTCAAAAAGTACCTTAACAATAAAGCATTCTTACTCGGGTCCGCCTTCTCGCAAGGGGATTGCCATATAGCTACTCTGCTGGCTTCCCAGCATAGAGAGCTTTCCGCTACTGATCTCGTCGGGGAGCAGGGGACGCAAGGTGACATTATAATACAAGCCACCCTCACCCATGATGCCCTGACCGCTGCTCAGGATTGCCTTAATACTCTGGTATTGCTCATCTTTCAGGCGAATGGCATGCTCTGGGATCGTGAACTTGAGGCAAGGAGTTTCCAGGTTAGGCGTGTTCTCATTCTCGGGAATCTTGCCACATTCATATGTTGCGGCCTGCTCTAGCGTAAAATCGCTCAAAGGCCAGAGAGGATAGGTATCGTTCGCGTTGGCGCTAAAAGTTCGGCGTGCCAGAAGTGCATAGGCTGAGGCCCCATACGGATTGTTGCTCGTCGCGTTCACCGCGTCATTAATAGCAGTCAAGGCCTTACCCAGCCGTCCATACTCGTCCAGACTAGAGGACTTCGGCTGATAGTGTCCATAGGAACCGTAAGCATACTCCATGCTCTTGTTGTTCAGCGCCAATTGCAGGTACGTCGCGTTCATATCCTGAATATCGACAAACTGCCGCTCACCAAAATCTGGCAGGTCATATGTGTTCACCAGGGAGTCAAGAAGCTTTTCTAGGGCGTCGGAGGAGAGCTTTCCCTTACGCTCACTCCCCAAAATATAGGTTCCATCACCATAGATGCTAACCTCGGGAGCGAACGAGAGCGATCCCTTGAGCCCCCCACCGTATAGCGTCCGTATCACCACATCTTTTCCATCTCCGCTATACGTCACCGGCGGTTTATCATTCTTGGTATTGATCGTCTTTACTGACTTCTGGTTTGGCGTGCCCGAGTCACAAGCTGTCAGGCTGGAAGCAAACAAAGCAAGCAACAGGCACCCACAGAGGGCGAGAAATATGCGACGTGTCTTCGTCATATATGGGGCAGGCTGACCCATGTTTTTTCTCCCTGTATTCATTTACTACATATCTATTTGGCATCCATGCATATGCGGTCATTCAATTATAGCTATTTAATATGCCGCTTCGGCAAAATACCGTAAAGCACGCTCAATCCCTCTGATTAAGCCCCGAAGACCAAAATGGTTCTCTTGTGCGGCATTGACAATACGCATCAGCCAACCATCCTGAGAATTCGGATTTGCCATCTTCCATCCTAGCAAAAATAGAAAAGCCACATCAACACTTATACGAAAAGGATGGCCCTAATGGAACCAGGCAACCACAATACATGTGTAGCCGCGCCGCTTCCGCTGCGGGCCCCTTCCCTCCGACTCATATATAAACCATATTACTTTAAAAGAGGCACTATATGGAACCTCATCACCTTAGGTATGGTATATACTCTAGTCCATATAGTGCCACATCGCTTCTCTTCCTACCCCTTAGAGCAGAAGCGATACCCTAGCATCTTGTACACCAGCTTGGCAGCCAGAAAGTCAGCACGCGTCTGCCCTTCCATCGGGCATAGCTCGACAACATCCATCCCAACCACCTCGCTCCGCTGACAAATCTCGCGAATCAGGTCAAGCACCTGATACCAGGAGAGTCCCCCCGGCTCAGGAGTGCCCACCGCAGGCATCTCGCTCGGATCAATAGCGTCCAGGTCAACTGTAATATAGGTATGCTTACTCAGGCGCTCCCAGGGGATGCGCGCCAGGCCCTTCGCCATCTGGTACGCCCAGACAACAGCTACATTCGGCTGCTCCTTCTTCAGGAACTCAGCCTCCTCCGGGCTAAAGCTACGAATACCAATTTCCAGCACAGGGATACCCATATCCACGACGCGACGCTCAATACTCGCGTGCGAGAGTGGCGTTCCCTCGTACGTATCACGCAGGTCGCCATGCGCGTCAATATGCACCACCGTTAGATCAGGATACTTCTCATGCACGGCGGCAATACAGGGAGCAGAGAGCGAATGCTCGCCTCCCAGGATAAAGGGAAATTGCCCCTGGGCCAGGGTCTTACGTACAGCAGCGCCTGTCGCCTGAAGTGCGGCAGCATGATCCATGCCGGTGTAATCGACCGCCGTGTGTGTGTATACACCAACCTCAATAGGGCAGGTATCAAGCTCCTCGTCATACAACTCCATCTGGCTTGAAGCATCCAGAATCGCCTGGGGACCGTTGTGCGTCCCCTCCATATAACAGACGCTATATTCCAGCGGTGCGGGAATGATACCAACCCGTGCCGTCTCAGGATCACAATGGGGGGCGTCGGGTGCGCCAAATTGTGTAATGGGTGTGGAATCCATCAAGAGAGACTCTTTCTGTCGTTTTTCAACACATGCCTATCAAACACATGCCTTGCAGCCACCTGAGTGCATCAGCGCTAGCCGCCGCACAGGCGGCGTTGGTGACTGTCTTCCAAACACATGCCTTGCAGCCACCTGAGTGCGTCAGCGCTAGCCATCCAGAAGGTGGCGTTGGTGACTGCGTTTTTCAACACATGTTATGCAGCAAGCGAGGGGTTGTCAAGAGGGGGTGAGAAGCGGGTTGAATTAGTAGAGATACACTAGGAGAAATTTGTATAAGCTCTTCAAGAAGATTCCATAAATAAAGTAGAGAGTAAGAACGCTGAGACTGCGATGTAACTGCACCTTACTCTCTACTATCAGTAGAAGTCTAAGCAAAGAGGCGCGTTGGCGCGAATACTCTTTGCCTTACTCTTCTTGCCCTTAGCCCACCTCCGCGACGGCGTGGCCTTTACGAGCGCGGCGCAGTTCCATCGCAGCTTGCAGACGGGCAGGATCTGGCTCGTCGGGGCGCAGGGAGCGAGTCGCGCGCACAATGAAGTGAGCCTCTACATCATCGGTCTTGAAAACTTCCTTGGCGAAGGCAATCGCATCTTCCTGACTGAACTCTTTGCAGGAGCAGATGTCGATATCTACTTCACCATACTCAGGCCACGCGTGCAGGCTGATATGGCTCTGCGCGATAACCACGAAACCAGACATACCGGCATCTAGTGGGTTGGATGTGTCAATATCGTAAAGATGAACTGGGCTAACTTTCTCCATACCAACACGATCAGGGTACTCGTCGAGAACACGACGCAGCACGGGCTCACTGCTGAGGCTCTCGGGAGCGCAATTGTAGAGTTCCAGCATCAGGTGTACAAGCATTTGTTAACGTCCTCCAGGTGTTTTGATGTGGCGTTCTCCCTCCACTTTCAGGAGCCACGCTGCCGATAATTCGGATGTAGCAATGGTTCTTTGGAAAGAACACACGATTGATATTATATATTAGGTTGTCAAGAAAATGCAAAGAATCAGAGGCCAAATTGTATCTAATTTCAAGCGGACTTCCACCTAAACACCAGCGGACTTCCACCTAAACACCAGCAAAGGTCCATCTAAACGCAAATCGAGGTCCATCTCTCACTCGGTTGCTCTCTCAACCTAAATGCGAGATGGACCTCAATCTAATGGGAACCTGACTTGCGATTAGATAGAATGTAATCTAAGGTCGAACCGGCTTCTGCGTCTCAAATGCGTCTTTGAGCTCCTTCAGCATCGCATCGCGTTTCGCGTATAGCTCACGGCGGGGGCGCGCCTGCGCCTTGCTGACCGCGTAGGCGGTCAAGAGGGGTAGAGCGATGGTAGAATCACCATACACGACGGCGGTATCATGCAATTGGTCCGGCTTGATCTTTCCCCAGGAGACGGCTTCAGAAGGGGTTGCGCCTGAGAGTCCACCCCAGTGTGGCGCGTCCGCAGTAATCTGAATGAAGTAGTCATGACCACCCTTTTCGATACCCAGGACTTCCCAGAGTTGCGGCTGCGTCTGTAAGTAGAAGTTCTTCGGGCTTCCTCCGCCCAGGATGATGACGCCGTTATGCTCCGCGTGATGCACAATAGCTGTGGTCTCATTGACGTCCGCGAGCGGGTCCAGGGTCAACTGGCTACCCTCTAGCGCGTGGCGTGCGACATTCATGCCAATCGAGGAATCGCCAGGAGAAGAGGTGTAGATCGGCACATTCCAGGCTGCCGCCTGAGCCAGCACCGAGTATTCCGGGTTAACACCAGCCCTGAGCAACTGCTGTCCCAGGTGATAGTGAAGCTCCGAAGTCGAGATGGGGCGATTGGGGAGGGTCTTAAGGGCCTCGCGCACAAAGGCATCCGTATCAAGCAGCACCTTATCCTCGAAGAGGATATCGTAAATACGCACCACATGCTCTTCCTGCAACTTCGTGTCATCAAGGCGGAAATCACCCCGGTGCATGGAGAGGGCCAGGGCGTGGTGCATGTCATGATACAGGTTCGCGCCCGTGCTAACAATGAAGTCGATAAAACCATACTCCATCAAGGTGATGAGGCAGCCACCCAGGCCAGCAGGCGTCAGCGCTCCCGCCATGGTCAGACCAATGGTCGTGTTCTGTTCGGGATCAAGCATCTTCTCGGTGAAGAGACGCGCGGCTTCATGCAGGCGCGCGGAATTGTACGCCTGGAACTGCTCATCCAGCAACTCGGTGACTGTCATACCGGGGCGCACCCGATTGGGTAGGATGCGCGGCCCACTCAGATACTCCTGCTGTGTGGGTTGATGTTCTTCTCTATGTTCATGCTCCGCATGGTGAGCATCATGATGTGGCATGCTAAATATGTGTCCTTTCGTGGGGAAATCAAAATGCTAACGGCATATAGGATATGACAGATTAGAGCCTGTGGCAAGGGGCATCACAGTGGAAAGATACAAGAGAAGGCGTTCGCGGGCTCGCGAACGCCTTCTCTTGTATCTTTCTTCTTACTCCTTAGTCGAGCATGGCACGGCGGACCTCGATAACCTGATCACGCAACTGGGCTGCTTTCTCAAATTCGAGTTGCTTGGCAGCGGTACGCATCTGGGATTCCAGGTCCTTAATCAGGCGCAGCGCCTCGTTCTTGGGGATACCTGCTGTTGTGGCAACCTTCTTACCATCGCTACTGGCGGCCTCCTCTGCGGTACCAGACATGGCCTTCAGGCGCTCCGAAAGCGTCTTGACCTCTTTCTTGATGCCGCGCGGGGTGATATGATGCCGTTCATTATACTGCGTCTGGATCTCACGACGGCGATTCGTCTCGTCGATGGCATTACGCATTGAGCGCGTGACGTTATCAGCATACATGATGACCTGCCCCTCAACGTGGCGAGCCGCACGCCCTATAGTCTGGATAAGCGAGCCTTCCGAGCGCAGGAAGCCTTCTTTATCAGCGTCCAGAATGGCGACCAGGGAGACTTCCGGCAGGTCCAGGCCCTCACGCAGCAGGTTGATACCAACCACCACATCATATATACCCAGGCGCAGATCGCGCAGAATCTCAATACGCTCAATGGTGTCGATCTCCGAGTGCAAGTAGTGAACCTTGATATTCAATTCCTGCATATAATCGGCTAGATCCTCGGACATCTTCTTGGTGAGCGTGGTTACCAGCACACGCTGCCCCTTCTCAACGCGTACGCGCACCTCAGCCAATAGATCATCAATCTGTCCACGCGTCGGACGAACGCTGATCTCCGGGTCAATCAAACCGGTTGGGCGAATAATCTGCTCCACAATGGCCTGACTATGTTCTTGTTCAAAGGGACCCGGCGTTGCCGAGACAAAGAGGGCCTGACTCAACTCCCGCTCAAATTCGGGGAAGGTGAGTGGACGATTATCCAGGGCGGAGGGCAGGCGGAAGCCATAATCTACCAGGACCTGTTTACGCGAGCGGTCACCCGCGAACATGCCGCGCACCTGCGGCAGCGCGATATGCGACTCATCTACAACCAGCAGGAAATCTTCGGGCATATAATCGAGCAGTGTCCAGGGCTGCTCACCCGCCCCCCGACCCGCGAGGTGGCGTGAGTAGTTCTCAACACCCGAGCAGATACCTGTTTCGCGTAACATCTCCAGGTCGAAGTTTGTGCGCTGCTTCAAGCGCGCATGCTCCAACAACTTTCCCTCTGTCTCCAACTCATCCAGGCGCTGCTCTAGCTCCCCTTCGATAGCCTTGATCGCCTCATTCATACGCTCTTGCGTCGTAACCCAGTGCTTGGCGGGGTAGATGTCGAGGCGCTGACGCCGTCCCAGGACCTCACCCGTCAGAGGATCAATCTCGGTCATGCGCTCAATCTCGTCGCCAAAGAACTCGATGCGTACCGCGACATCCTCATACGCCGGGAAGATCTCAAGCACGTCTCCGCGCACCCTGAAGCGTCCACGTATAAAGTTGGCATCGTTACGCTCATACTGGATCGAGATCAGGTGGCGCAGAATTTTATCACGGCGCCGCTCCTCACCTGCCTTCAGCGTCAGGACAACCTCGCCATACTCCTCGGGACTGCCCAGACCATAGATACAGGAGACTGAAGCGACAATCAAAACATCCTTGCGCTCAAAGAGGCTACGCGTAGCCGAGAGACGCAGTTTCTCAATCTCCTCGTTGAGCATACTCTCTTTCTCAACATAGGTATCGGTACGCGCGATATACGCCTCTGGCTGGTAGTAGTCATAATAGGAAACAAAATACTCAACGGCATTATTAGGGAAGAATTCTTTATATTCACTATAGAGCTGGGCCGCCAGTGTTTTATTGGGGGCAAGGACCAGGGTTGGTTTCTGCACCTGCTCAACAACCTTGGCGACGGTATATGTCTTGCCACTACCAGTTACACCTAGCAAGGTCTGGTAACGATAGTTATTCCGAATACCTTCTACAAGTTGCGCAACCGCTGTTGGCTGATCGCCTGTAGGCTCAAAGGGTGACTCCACTTTAAAATCTGGCATAAGCGCTGCAACCCCACGATCTCTTTGCGAAAACCTAAGCACGTCAGCGACGTTGGTTTTCGAAGATGACCTCTATCTTCTCATGACACTATAGAATATTATTTCAAAATCCCGCCCATTATATCATGATTCCGCCTCCGCGTACATGCATGAGCCCTCCATAAATCACCTGCTCACCTTGAGCTCATCTTCCCTTCTTTGAAGAGCAGACACCACACACCACTCTGGAATTGTCGACCAGTTCACAGCATTTTAGCAGGAATATGGTACACTAGAGGACAGAATGCTGAGCAGACCGCTCCTGGTGTTGAGGGGGGAGCGCGCAAAGGATAATTCCTGAGATCGAGAGGCGGGGCAACCAGGAAACGTGCGATACAACAACTACTCCTTATTCGGAAACCTGAATGCGCCGTGTCCCCATATGGGGGTCGCGGCTAGTGCTGACCCCCATATGGGGACACGGCAGCGGCGTTGGTTTTCGGATAAGACTAAGGAGAAAACACGTGCAACCCCTCTACTGTCCCAACTGTGGAGCCGGAACCTCGACGGCGAGCCGCTACTGTCCCCGCTGTGGCGAAGATCTCCTTGCACGTCAGAGCGCGCTCGACTCGAATGTCCAGACGCAAGATCGGGCCACGCCACTCCCGGTCGCGCCATTCTCACCCATGACCCCACCTGCCTCCCCTCGCCCCACCAGTGAACCCGGCTTCGCGCCTGCACATCCCCCACAAGGCGGGATGCCTGGCTATCAACCAGTCCAGCCCGCGACCCCTCCTCCACCCTCACGGCGCGCGCGAGGAGGCTTAGGCAAGATCTTCCTCATCATCGTGTTAGTACTCGCCTTCCTGAGCTCTGGCGGCTATATCGCATACGCTCTGCTGTCGGGTAATGCCACACAGCCCCAGATTACCTCGCGGACGCTCAACACCACGGTCAAGTATGCTGGTATTGACGTCACTATCACGCAACTTGAACAGGCCACAAGCTTCACAGATGATCCACACTCTAGCAGCGATGGCATGTTACGTATCCACCTTCAGGCCGAAAATAAGACCTCCGTCCCAACGAACATGGTTTATAGTGAGATCACGCGGCTGGTCCTCCCAGGCGGAAAAATCGTTACGCCCACATACGTCAATGGGAATGCCGGTCTGGCAGCAGGGAAGAGCCATAGTGACTACGTGGACTTCGCCGTCGCCAGTAACACCAACCTCGACAAGCTTGCTCTCCGCCTGGGAGGCCCAAAAGATGCTCAGATGGATCTTCCATTGAGCACACGGGCTGACCTGAGCGAGTATCAGCCACACAGCACCAAGATTGGGAAACCCCTTGAGTCTAAGACATCCTTCTATGGCTTGAACTGGACCCTGGACAGCGCGAATACCCAATGGTGCATCGATGGAAAGCAGGCCGAGAAGGGAATGCGCTTTGTGGTCGTCAATCTCACAGTGGCTAGTACCCTGGAACAGACCGCTATCCCCGGCTCTCCCTTCGACTACGCACGCCTCAAGGCCGGAGGAACAACTGCTACTCCCAGCCAGAGCACACTCCCAGTTTCCTTCGAGAAGGGGAAAAGCACACAGGGTACCATCACATTCCAGGTGCCCCAGAACCAGACCAGCCTGACTCTGAGCCTCGAACCAGGGGCCAATAGCGGCTTCGATAGCGCGCAGGTGACCTTCACCCTCCCCTGAGCTCTTATAGCGACACATATGCAGGCACCAAGTCTCAGCCAACACTGCGGCAATAATGAAGAAGAGAGGTGGGGTGAGTCAAGCGACTCACCCCACCTCTCTTCTTCGTATGCAGTGACTGTGCGTGGAGAGATCTAGATGCGGTCCATGATCCTCTTAACACAGGTAGATCACATGTTGCTACGACCTACTCCAGGATATAGCTACCGGAGAGCTCACGGCGAAGTGTCGCCTTCTGCTCTTCATCGATAGGCTCTTGCGCCTTCTCTTTGGTTGGCCCATTCCAGACCGATAACGGGCTGGTTGTTTGGGCCTCAAACTCCTTCAGCATAATCTCTTCGAGGAAAGGCGTCTTCTGTGGATCGACTGACTGTGCCACCTTCTCCTCTTCACCCTTCGTCTCTTTCTCAGCCTTCTCCATTTCGGGGACCGGCTGATACTCGGCCAGAGGGGTTGCGGGCACATCAACAAGCGGCTCAATGGCTACTACTGGCATTGGCGACGAATCGCTTGAAGCGGCAAGCAACTCGTCGACATTGAGCGCGAAACGCTGCCCATTGATATCGAGATACATACCACGCCCTTCTCGCAATTCAGCGAGTTGGCGCTTGAGTTCGCGATTCTGCTCTTCCAATTCTGCCATCGCCTGCTGCTGTTGCTTCACTGCCTGCAAAAGAGGCTCAAAACCACCCATAACAAACTCCTTCTAACATGCTCCAAATAGCAGATAGGCAAACCTGGGTTTCTACTTCTCCCTGGGCTCCATCCTAAAAAACGGTACACGCCTGCTAATTTGGCGTAAATAGTCCCATTGTTCCTGTACATAAGATAACGTATGGATACTCCTTGCGGTTGAAGTATCCACCCAAATGTCATAGGGGCATAGGACATGCGTCACAGTATTTCTTCTTGCCTTGTTTTCTACCAGGATGCAACGCGAGCTCATCCCTTTAGTCAGCTATAGAGACGACTCAATGCTGGTATGAGTAACAATTCTTATTGCCTACCTAAAAACAGGCACCGGCAAATATATCCACATATGGGCCCAAACATTATAGAATTATTACCCTTTCAGCAACGCGTAAGTTGCTGTACAATGTGTATGTGATACCAGCCCATAGCACCTTGTCACAGGCGCAAAAGGGCCACGCCTAGCGACACCTGAGCGCGCATTGGGGGCGTGAGATGTGGTAGCATAAACATAAACCATATACACTGTTCTACTCTGCCCGGTCGATCTTCTCGGCGGAGCCCTTGGCATGAGCAATCATGCTTCACCCAGCATAAGAGGCGGTTCTACGATGATCCTCCTGGGGCAGCGCAATGCATGTGGATACATTCTCATCTCAGCGTCGAGTGAAAAAGGAAATAGTAAACATGAACGACCGTATTCGAGAAATTTTAAGCTGGTATGCCAGCGAGAATCCTGGTGTACGCACAAATCTGGCCCGTATGCTTAATCATGGGCGCCTTGCTGGCACAGGTAAAATGGTTATTCTGCCCGTAGACCAGGGCTTCGAGCATGGACCCGCGCGCAGTTTCGCGCCCAATCCCGCTGGTTACGATCCCCGTTATCATTTCCAACTGGCAATTGAGGCCGGTTGTAATGCATATGCCGCCCCCCTGGGCTTCCTGGAGGCAGGCGCGTCGGAGTTCGCAGGCGACATTCCGCTGATCCTCAAATGCAACAACCATGATATCCTCAACGACGAGCGTGATCCGATTTCAGCGGTCACCGCTGGCGTCGAGGATGCCCTGCGCCTGGGTTGTGTCGCTATCGGCTTCACGATCTATCCAGGATCTTCCGAGCGCACCATCATGTATGAGCAGTTGCGAGAACTGGCACGCGAGGCAAAGGACGCAGGCCTGGCCGTTGTGGTCTGGTCCTACCCACGCGGTAGCGCCCTGAGCAAAGAGGGTGAGACGGCCCTCGATGTCGTGACCTACGCCGCGCAGATTGCGGCTCAGCTTGGCGCGGACATCATCAAGGTAAAACTGCCTAGCGCGAAGATCGAGTTGCCAGAGGCTCAGAAGGTCTACCAGAAGTATGAGATCCCGACCGAGACGCTGGCCGAGCGCGTACAGCATGTTATCCAGAGCTCGTTCGATGGTCGCCGCATCGTGATCTTCTCCGGTGGCGCAGCCGCTAGCGATGAACAGGTCTTCAACGAAGTGCGCGGCATCCGCGATGGCGGCGGCTTCGGCTCGATCATGGGCCGCAACTCATTCCAGCGCAAGAAGGAAGACGCGCTCAAGTTCCTGGGCACCATCATGGGTATCTACGAAGGCTCTGTAAAGTAACGCCTTCCAGGTAGTATCCAACACAGATACGTAGGCGTTCTCGCGATGTGGAGGCGTGGCGAATAATTCATCGGCACGCCCCTGGCGGGAACGCTTCTTTCACATCAGCGTCCCTTTCTCTCCCCTTTGCCCTCACGCCTGGTATAGAAAGGACTGGCCTATGAGCACTCCCCGCGTCTTCACGCTTGATGATATTTGGGCACTACGCGACCTGACTTCGCTCGCGGTTTCCCCCGATGGCAGGCGCGTCGTCTTTGAACTCCAGGGCTTTGTGCGCGAACAGGATACCAACCGCAGCACGCTCCATCTTCTCCATCTCGACGAATACGGTCACGCGCAAGGCGGGCCACGCAGCCTGACTTTGAGCACCAAAAGCGCGACCGCGCCTGTCTGGGCACCCGATAATCGTCGCCTGCTCTTCCTCTCCGACCGCGAGGGTGAGTATCCTCAACTCTGGCTTATCGATACTGATGGCGGCGAGGCCTGCCAGCTTACGAATATGCTCTATGGCGTGCAGGAGGCGGCCTGGTCGCCCGATGGCGGATGGATTACCTTCGCAGCATACGCCGATCCTGAGCGCAACGACGATGAACTGCTCACCGGGCGCGCAAGCCTGGATGACGAGGCACGCCAGAAGCGCAGGGAGCAACAGCGCTACCGCTTGCATACCACTACCGACCTTGATTACCGCCGCGATGGTCGAGGCTACTTCGATACCTTTTCCCACCTCTTTCTTCTGTCGGCTCCCAGCGGAACTGAACCCGCGCCGGATGCTTCTGTACGCCGCCTGACGAGTGGGCGCTATGAACACACTCAGCCCGCCTGGACGCCTGATAGCCTGGAGATTAGCTTCCTGAGCAATCGACACGAAGATCGATTCGCAGGCAACTGCGCCACGGATCTGTGGGTGCTTAACATCGAGACAGGTGAGGAACGCTGTCTGACCGAAGGCGATCTGGAGATTACCTGCTACTCCTGGTCCCCTGATGGACAAGCGGCTCTGGCGGTTGGGGAACAGCGCAAAAAACTGGAGCACAGCCTGGCTCGCCTCTATCTCATCACACGCCAGGGCAATTCTGGAGATCATCCTCTCTGCCTGACCCCTGACCTGGATCTGACGACCGCACCCTTAGTTGGTAACTACTTTGGGACACCCGGCCCCTACCGGCCCCAATGGAGTACCGATAGCCAGCAGGTCTACTTTCTCGCCGCTGAGCGCGGGCACGTCAATCTCTATCACCTGGACATTGTCTGGCGCACCCTGACCCAATTGTCGCAGGCAAGCGCCATCACCTTCCTTGCCCTTCTGTCCGGCGAACGTGGGCTGATCCTAACACGCGAGGATGCCACCCGTCCCTTCGAGCTCTACCATCTGCCGCTCACTGAACAGGGCGCGGGTGAGCCTACACGCCTGACCTCGCTCTACGAGAACATCGTACGCGACTATCATTGGCCTGTGAAGGAAAAGTTTAGCTTTGAGGGCGCGAACGGCGATGAGATCGATGGCTGGCTAGTCTATCCATTGGGAGCACGCGAAGGCGTACGCTATCCCCTGGCTGTCGAAGTGCATGGAGGCCCCCACTGGGCTTATGGCGACGGGCTCGATCCCTTCGATGCCTATCTCGCAGGTCGGGGCTTCGCTGTTTTCTACTGCAACCCACATGGCAGCACTGGGCATGGTGAGGCATTCCTGCGTAGCGTCCTGGGTGACTGGGGTGGCAAAGACTTCGAAGACATTATGCGCGGCGTGGATGCCTGTATCGCGCGCGGTGTAGCTGATCCAGAACGACTCGCGATCACAGGCTACAGTTATGGTGGCTATATGAGTATGTATGCTATTGGACATACCGAGCGCTTCAAAGCGGCGGTCCCATGCGCGGGCGTCTCTAATCTTACCACCTTTATCGGAACCTCAGATATTGGCTACAGGCAGATATATGAGATTCAGGGCTATCCCTGGGATGAGGAGCGGCAAGACTATTATCGTGAGCGCTCACCCCTCAACGCAGCCGCTCGCGTTACGGCCCCCACTCGCTTCATTCATCCCGAAAACGACCGGCGATGCCCCATCGGGCAGTCTGAGGAGTTCTATACAGCGCTCAAGCTCATGGGCAACATCCCGGTCGAACTGGTGCGCATGCCCGGTGCCTGGCATGGTGGCACGCCGAAACCCAGTCAGGCGCTCGCCATGTGGGCCTCCACCCTGGAGTGGTTCGAGCGCTATATCGATATTCGTCCCGAAGAGTACGATCATCATCTCTAGAGTATAGCTGAGAAAGGACTCTTTTTAAGATGAACGACACACCGCATCCATTAACCCATGACGACCTGTGGACCTTCCCCGAGATGGGGCGTGTAGCCCTCTCGCCCAATGGTCGCCAGATCGTTTATGTCCTCTCACACAAAGACAAGACCAGTGATACGGTCCTGAGTAATCTGTATCTTCTGCGTCTGGATGAGCAGGGGCAGGCTGATGGAGAATCCAAGCGCCTGACGCGGAGTGGCAAACAAAACCACACCCCGGTCTGGTCGCCCGATGGTGGACGCCTGATCTTTCTCTCCGACCGCGAAGGAGGCAAGACCCAGATCTGGCTGCTGGACCTCGATGGAGGAGAGGCACGCAAACTTACCAACCTCGCGCACGGCGTGAGCGATATTGCCTGGTCGCCCGATGGGCGCTGGATTGCCTTGAGCTCAAGCGCGCAATCCTCAGATGAAGACAATGTGCTCACAGGGAGCAAGACGCTGGACGAGGCAACGAAGAAGCGCCAGGAGGAAGAGGAGCACTACCGCCTGCGGACGATCACTAGCGTCTGGTATCGTCTTGATGGACGCGGGTCACTAGAGAAACGGACCCATGCCTTTCTTATGCCAGCGCCCCAACCCGGCGAAGCAAGCGATCAGACAGTAGATCCACAACAGATCAAGCGCCTAACAACTGGGGACTACGACCATCTCGGCCTGCGCTGGACGCCCGATAGCCGCGAAATCAGCCTGATCGCCAATCGCAACGAGAACTATGATCGCACCTGGGTCACAGACCTGTGGAATATCGATATCGAAAGCGGAGAGATGCGCCGCCTGACCGATGGTACGCTTCAGATATCTAGCTGGTCCTGGTCGCCTGATGGTACACAGGCGTTAGTGCTGGGCGCGCGCGACATGTCCATGGAGGGGGTCGGGATCGTGCGCCCGCTCCTGATCGCGCGCTCTGGTGGCGAGACGCGTACATTGCTCGCCGACCTGGATTATGATGTCGCGCCGGTGATTGGTGTGCGCCTGGGGGCTCCCGTCCCCTATCAACCACGCTGGAGTGAGGATGGGAAGCACGTCTATCTCTCCATCTCAGAGCATGGACGCATTAACCTGCACCGCGTCGATATTGAGCAGGACACCCACACCCCCCTTACCATCGGAGAACAGGTATGCTACTATTTTGAGCTCTTCCCCGGTGAACAGAGCCTGCTCTACGCGAAGAGCCAGCCCACACACCCATGGGAACTCTACAGTCTCGCGCTGCGCGATGGGCAACCTGACAAGGAGCGCAGGCTGACCCACACCTATGATGATCTTTTGGCCTCTTTCACACTCACCGAGCCTGAGCGCATCGTCTATGAGGGTGCGGGCGGTGAGCAGGTCGAGGGCTGGCTCCTACGCCCGAGCGGCTATCAAGAGGGGACACGCTACCCACTCTTCCTGCACATTCATGGTGGACCGCAGTCAGCCTTTGGCGTGGGCATGGACCCCTTCCTACAGTATTGCGCCGCCCAGGGTTTCGCCGTCTTCTACTGCAACCCACATGGCAGCACATCCTATGGTGAGGCCTTTGTGCGCCAGGTTGAGGGCGACTGGGGCGGCTGGGACTATCAGGACATCATGCGTGGGGTAGACGAGTGCATCGCACGCGGCGTAGCCGATCCAGAACGCCTCGTTGTATCAGGCTATAGTTATGGCGGCTATATGACAATGCGTATCATTGGTCAGACTGGGCGTTTTAAAGCAGCGGTTCCTATGGCAGGCGTCTCGAACCTCGCCAGCTTTATTGGAACTTCAGATATTGGCTTCTGGATGGCCTTCCAGTCCAAAGGCTATCCCTGGGATGAAGAGCGCGCGGATTACTATCGCGACCGTTCGCCTGTGACCCACGCTGGCAATGTCACCACGCCCACACGCATCTACCATCCTGAGAGCGACTTGCGCTGCCCTATTAGTCAGTCAGAGGAGTTCTACATGGCACTGAAACTCAGGGGCAACGTCCCGGTTGAATTCGTGCGTGTTCCCGGTCACTGGCATGTTGGAGCGGAGAAGCCATCACTCATGCTTGAACGCTGGAATGTCATGCTCGACTGGTTCCGCCAACACATCGAGATGCGTCCCGAAGAGTACTGTTAAACGTCCTTTTTTCGGAATCAGGTGGAGCAGCGATACGTCGTGGTCGCACTCCACCTGAAATCATGCTGTTTTATGATTGCCCATCTTCCCTTATGACAGAAAGTCAAACCTCATGGGAATAGATAGGGAATCTGGGTATGTTTCACAATATGAATAGTCTTCCGATACTGAATATGGTATACTATCAGAGACGCGTCCCCCCAGTAATAACACAGAACCGCAAAGGCATTTCATGAGTGCCTCATCGAGAACCTGAGCAGGCCGGCGCTCGCTACGACAGTAGCATTGGTTTTCGCATAAGTAGTTAACGCGTCAACAAGGATTGTTTTCAAGTTGGTGTGGCATTGACCGACGGGAGGCATAAACGATCTTGCCGCAACCCACCACATTAAAATCTTATCCCCAGCAGACACAGCTTTGAAAGGAACTATGACCAAGAACTTCGATCCGCAGAAAAGGGCTGGCGCGCGTCCACCTTTTCGCGATGCACCCTCATCTAACACATCACATGGTCAACAGGGCTTCTCACAACGCCCAGGAGGACGCCCACGCGTAAACCGAGCCAGCATCGACCGGGCCTGGCAGGATGGAGCACAGCGCACTCACGCGGACTATCGTCCTCGTACAACCGGCAACAATGGGCCTTCGTATGGGCAAAACTCCCGGCCGAACCGTAATGGCGCACCCACCAATAACCGCTCCAATTCTCATACCGGTTCTTACTCCGGGTCAGCACCTCAGCGGCAGACCCCTTATCAGGAGCAGCGACCCCCTTATCAGGAGCAACGGCCCTCTTATCAAGAGCAGCGCCGCCCCGCTGGCAATCCCTCGAATTTCAAGTCGAATTTTTCGCGTCAGCGGAACGAACAGCAGGATTGGGAGCCCAGGCAGGAGCGGTATCCATCGCATGGCGGTCCACGCGCACACCACGCCGCGCCACGACGCCCCTTCACGGGTTCGGGTCGCTTCGAGCGAGGTCAGGCACCACAAGCACGCCGTACAGGTCAGTTTGAGGGCGACTATGAGTCCTATAGCGATCAGGAGCGCCCACGCCGCCCAGGGGGCTTTGGCCCAGGCCCACGCGCAGGCTTTCAGCCCCGCTACCAGACTCAGGAGAACTACGCTCCACGTCCAGGTTTTCAGCCTCGACACCAGCAGCGCCAGCAGCCAGAAGAGACCTTCGAGAAGCCAGAGCGTCATGTAACGCGCATGCCTGATGGTCGTGTTATCAAGGGACCACGACCGGTCCAACGCCGCAACGCGCAGTTCTGGAATGAGATCACCGAGGGAACGGACGGCCTGCTCGCACCGGTAAAACCAAAACAGAAAGAAGAGACACGCCTGGAGAGGAAGCGCAAGTCTGGCGCGACGACAGGCAGGCAACGCAGGGCGATTCAGGGAGGCAAGCCCAAAGGTGAAAAGAAGCCACGCACACGGAATAAGGGTCCCAAACCTTCCCAGCGTGGCTACCAGTGGCCTACCGCCGAAAGCGGCGAATAGCCCTACAAAGTCGGGCTACATAAGCTTGTATCCATTCATGTATAACATGGTATATGCTATTAACAACATGACCGCTAAGGTCAGAGCAACGTATATACCTTCCAGGGAGAGTGTTCGGTTTCTTAGCTGGACACTCTTTCTTGAGTCTGCTACGAAAACCAACGTCACAACCGTGACTGGCGCCTCAGCGCTCAGGTTTTCAAGAGCGAAAGCGGCCCTGGCCTTACCAGCATGTTTCTCGTTTACTACTAGCACGGAGTTTGCAGATGCCTTATCCTAGTTATCTTACTCTCTATGAAACAGGGGAACTCGCTGAACGCGCCACCGCAGCCTGGGAAATCCTGCGAAGTTGCACCATCTGTCCACAGAACTGCCGCTGTAACCGCATCGCGGGCAAGACTGGCGTCTGCCACTCGGGCACGGAAGCCATAGTCGCCTCCTGGAACATTCATCGACGCGAAGAACCACCAATTAGCGGGACGCGAGGCGCAGGCACCATCTTCTTTGGTTACTGCCAGGCACGCTGTACCTATTGCCAGAACTTCTCACTCAGCCAGGGTGGATTGGGGCATCGTGTCACCCCTGAACGGCTCGCGGACATGATGATGTACCTGCAAAAGAAGCGCTGCCATAACCTGGACCTGGTCACTCCAACCCATTTCGTCCCACAGATACTTGCGGCCCTGGTCATCGCCTGTGAGAAGGGGCTACGCCTGCCGCTTGTCTATAACTGCGCCGGATATGAGAATATGGAGACGCTCAAACTCCTGGATGGCGTTGTTGACATCTACCTGCCTGATGCCAAGTATTCCGATAACAAGAACGCGCTACGCACCTCAAAGATGCCGCGCTATGTGGACTATAATCAGGCCGCACTCCGCGAGATGTATCGTCAGGTTGGCCCGCTCCAACTCGACGATGAGGGTATTGGACATCGTGGCTTGCTTATCCGCCACCTTGTTATGCCAGAAGATATCTCGGGCACACGCGAGGTCTTGCGCTGGATCGCCGAAGAACTGGGACCAGACACGCCCATCAGCCTGATGGACCAGTACTTCCCTGCCTGGAAAGCCGTCAATGACCCAATCCTTAATCGTCGCCTGAAGTGGAGCGAGTATCGTACCGCCCTGGACGCTCTCGACGAATTCAACTTCACCGCTGGCTTCGTGCAGGAAGATCTGGTACAGATCGATACTACCGCAGATGTCTAGTTAAACATCTATTACATTTTTCTACTCCATTACAGCTTGTTAAAAAGAAATAGATCAGGATGTGCAAGGAGAGAAGGTCATGGGCTCTTGAGTGACTACGAGAGCCCATGACCTCCTCTCCTTGTGTAGGACTCATTTATCGTTTATTGGAGAATCTGAACCATAATAAAACGATATCGCGCACTACTCTCCCTCTAATGCCAAGCCGCGTATAGTTTCCAGACCATGCTCTAAAATAGGGGAGAGCACCGAGCAGAAGGCACGTGCGGCAGGGGAGAGCAACTTATCCTCGCGCCGCATCAGGCTGAGACGCGGACGCAGATCCAGGTTGCTCACAGGGACATGCACCAGTTCTCCCCGCATCAATTCCCGCTGCACCGAGAACGCAGAGATAATCGCGGCGCCAACCCCACTCATAACCATCTGCTTCACCGCCTCATTATCAGTCAGTGTGAAGAGCGAATGCATCCGAACCCCATGGCGGTCAAGCGCTTGCTCAATCATGCCCCTGATAACGCTCTCCTCCTCGCGCATAATCAGTTCGCCCTGGCCCAAAGCCGCGATAGGTAGCACCTGCACCTTACTCCACTTGTGGGTCGGAGACACCACCAGGATCAGCTCATCACGCGTTGTCATCTCAACATACAGTTCCGCCGGGCAGAGAGAGGACTCGCTTTCGACCAAACCAAAATCCAGTTGCCAGTTTAAAAGCGCCTGCACAATCTCAGGTGAATTCAGGATCGAGATATGCAGGGTGACTTGAGGGTAACGAGCGCGAAAGCGCGAGACGACAAGCGGGAGCAAATAGACACCTGCAGTCCGATTAAAGGCCAGCCTGACCTCGCCCCCTTCGACATCACGCAGGGCCGTTAACTCATCCTCCATCTCGCGTTCAAGCGCAAAGATCTGAAACGCATACTCTTTGAGCACACGTCCTGCATGCGTCAGGACGATACGCCGCCCCTGACGCTCAAGGAGTTTTAAATGGATCTCCTGCTCCAGACTTTGAATAGTTTTGGTCACGGCGGGCTGACTGAGATGCAGTTCTTCTGAGGCACGCGTGACATGTTCCAGCTCCGCAACCTTCAAAAAGATGCGCAAATTTTGCAAGTTCATAACGATGTAGCATTTCAGGGCTTTCCAATTCTCTCACTGCCAGAATTGGAAGGCCAGGGGATCTTCTGAATCCGCTGGGCAAAGCGCCCAATTTCTTGTACAATGGTCTCTAAACATTGTATGCTATGCCTGCACAACTAGACCACCCTCCCAACACGATTATGACCAAACGAGGAGGAGAGTGGCAACAATCCCGACATCACATGGTGGGAAGGAGCCACACAACACCCTATGAAAACATGTCCTCATTGTGGTAAGGCCAACGATCCTCAGGCAATCTACTGTGAGCTCTGTGGCAAAGTTCTCCAGTCATCAGAAGCAGCCAACCGCTACACAGTAGCGCAATCTCACGGGCAGAGCCTCTATCAGGAAATGACACCACCAGCGGCAGGGTTCAACACTCCTATCTATAGCGAAACGCCCATAGTAGAGGGACGAGACCCCTACTCTAACCCATATAATCTGGAGAGACCCTATGAGCAAGGTTTCAGCAGCAATATTCCCTATACTCCAGCACCACTTTACTATGCGCAACCAACTATATCACAAGGGCGCTCTGTAGGCGGTATTATTTTTGGCATTATCTTCTACCTTATTGGACTTACCTCGGCCTCAATTGGCGCAGGCGGCTTCACCCAAGCGTTCGGTAGTAATGATTCGATCCTAACGATTGCGTTCCTTCTTGTTGGACTTGTTGGCCTGGTTGCACTTGTCGTCGTCACCATTCTGCATAAGAAGCCTTTTCTCAAGTGGTGGATGCGCTTACTGATTGTGATTGGCCTGATTATCGTGGGTTTTGTTGTGCTTATTATCGCCGCTGTCGCAAGTGATTTCACCCACAATCCAGATAGAACCCTTGATCTCTACTTAGGCGGCATCATGTTCGTATTTGGTGCGCTTATCGCGGTCTTTGCGGTTCTCTAAGAAGAGCAGCAACGACAACGATTATAGTAAGAGGCATTAGATACTTCTGGAAGTATCTAATGCCTCTTACTATAAAAAAACAGCTTCTAGCGGACAATAGTAATATCGAATGAGAGATCCGATAACTCCTCGCTCGGCGCGACGCGTGGTTCGCGCGCACGCGTCGCGCTCTTCAGGTCAATCAACGCACATTGGAGGATGGGGGCCAACATGGTAGACGCTCGAATTGTGAGGCCCTCGAATTCAGCCCCGACGGAGAGTCCCTGCTCCGCCTTATAGCGCCGAACCTGGCGCAAAATCTCCAACAACGCCATCCCCTCCTCTTCGGCCCGCGCGTCATGCCACCACGCGGGAGCCTGGGGCCAGCGCGTGAGATGAAGCGACGACGCGCCATCCGTAGCCTGAAAGAGCCCCTGATAGATCTCCTCGGTAATGAACGGGAGATAGGGGGCCAGCAGCTTTAGTGTCGCTAACAGCGCCTGATAGAGTGTCCAGCGAGCCGCCTGGGTGCTAGCTCCATCATCGTTATAGAGTCGAGCCTTGACCAGTTCGAGGTAGTTATCGCAGAGGTCAGACCAGAAGAAACGCTCGACTTCCTGGCGGGCCGAGGCATAATCGTTGCGCGTCAGTTCGCTGGTCGCGTACTCAATGGTATGCGCGAGACGAGCCAGGAGCCAGCGATCTGTTGGCAACAGCCCTTCGGGCGCATTGGCAATCTCCTCCGGTGAAAGGGCCTGGATATGGCGAGCAACAAAGCGCGAAGCGTTCCAGAGCTTGGTGACCAGCCGCCGCCCATTGGCAAACAGTTCGAGATTGAAGGCCGTATCCAACCCAGGCTTAAACGATGTGGACCAGTAGCGCATCGCGTCAGCAGACTCGCGCTCGATAAGCTGCCAGGGCTGATTCTCCTGGTCAACGCTTCGCGATTTCGAGATTTTGGTTCGGGTGCGCGAAAGGGCATGCCCCGAGACCAGGACCTCGCGCCAGGGGATATCACCTGTATGATAGAGAGCCTTGACGATACTATAGAAGGCCCAGGTACGGATAATATCATGCCCCTGTGGGCGCAGGCTGGCTGGAAAATGACGCGCGAACCGTTCGGGATCATCGAACCAGTGCCCAATAAGTAAGGGCGAGCAAGATGATGTAGCCCAGGTATCTAGAACATCGCGCTGTGGCTCAAACTCAGTCGAACCACAGGAGCAAGGTCGTCCAGGTTCGGTTATGCGCGGGTCAATCGGCAATTGCTCCTTCGTCGCGAGCAACATCTGACCGCAAGCGCGACAGGTCCAGGCTGGAATAGGAACACCCAGGAAGCGCTGGCGGGAAATGCACCAATCCCATTGCAAATTCTCAACCCAGTGCTCATAGCGCGCCTGCATATGCTCAGGCGTCCAGCGTATCTTACGCCCCGCCTCGATCAAACGCTCCTTCTGATCCAGAACGCGGATAAACCATTGACGCGTATGTTGATACTCGACAGGCGTATCACAGCGCTCATGGACATTGACCGCATGCTCAATGCTCTCCTGTCTTAGAAGTTGGTTGCTCTCTGCGAGCAATTCCAGCATGCGCTGACGGGCCTTCGGAACAGACAAACCGGCAAGGGGGCCAGCCAATTCCGTCATGCGTCCATCACGACCAATCGCGGAGAGCAGCGGCAGCTGATGTGTACGCCACCAGAAAACATCGGTCGAATCACCGAAGGTACAACACATGACCGCGCCACTCCCCTTGTCTGGGTCAGCCGCCTCATCGCCCAGAATGGGAACTTCAATGCGCTCACGTGAGGAGAAAGTGGCGCTCTCCATAATCGCGTTAGTGCCGATCAGCGAAGCGTATCGCTCATCCCTGGGATGGACAAAGATGGCAACGCAGGCAGGGAGCAGTTCAGGTCTGGTCGTCGCAATGGGAAGCGTCTCGCCATTTTCCAGCTTGAAAGCCAGGGTAGAGAAATGCGTCGAGAGGGGCCGATCATACGTCTCAGCCTGCGCGATAGCGGTCTGGCACTCGGGGCACCAGAGCGTCGGAGCCTGGTGCGAGTAGACCTTACCCCCCTTGTACAACTCAATGAACGACCACTGCGAGGTACGCTGAGCCTGTGGCGAAATGGTCGAGTAGCGCTGCCGCCAATCGATACTCAGGCTAAGTCGGCGCCACAAGGCTTCAAAACGCTCCTCAGTCTGTTCAATCAACGTATGGCATTGCGCGAGGAACTCGGGTAGAGGCATCTCCGTCGCTTTACGCCCGATAGTCTTCTCGACGTAGCGTTCGGTTGGCAGGCCATTATCATCAAAGCCCATAGGATAGAAGACACGCTCACCCAGCATCCGATGAAAGCGCGCGATAACGTCGGCCTGAATGTAGGAGTAGCAACTGCCGGTGTGAAGTTGACCAGAAACGGTCGGAGGTGGGGTATCAATTGTGTAGATGGGCGCGGACCCCTCAGCATTGAACGCATAGGTGTCGGCATCGCGCCAAAACTGTGCCAAACGGGGTTCGGCGGCACGAAAATCATAACGGTCGGGCAAAGTCATCGTGGTACTCCTTGTACTCTTGAAAGCACTCGCTGCCGTCAAGCAAGGACGAGGGCAGCGCTCGCGGTACCACCTTGGTTTGATAGCTGGCCCGCCCAACCAATTTGGGGCCATGCTATCCTCATTAGCGGCGTTAACGGGCCACACCCGGAATATCCTACCACGTGTGCCAGGGCACAGCGCCTCACATATTCGACTTCCGAGCCACGTTCAGGGAGCGCAATTGAAAGAGGCTTTCACCCGATGACCTCTCATCTCTGGCAATTCGTCTGGCCCTTACTCCGCTCGTTCCAGGTCTTTTCGCACTATACTGTTGTACAGTTATTCTACTCCAGTTTAAAAAATGCGTCAAGTGCGTAATGCGCAGACTCAAGCTCTGTGCCTACATATAGAGAAGTTGCGGCACTGGCCCTTGAATTTTGAGAAGTGGGGCGCTTCTATAATCAGAAGAGAGATATCTTGTTGAGCATCTCAGGCCTGGCGACGTCGCCAGGGGAGTAAGCATCATGAAACTCTCACGGAATGTAAATCGTGAATATGAAGAGATAAATCGAAGGAAAAGCGAGTAAAAGGAAGGAGAAAGAAAGTTATGACACAATGGACTCCAGACATGATTCACAAAGGCATGGAAGTGTATTCGTCAGAGAATGAAGACCTTGGGCATGTAGAAGAGGTCTATGAAGATTCCTTCCTGGTCCAAAAAGGGCTGATCTTCCACAAAGATCGCTATGTTCCCTATGGCACGATCTCCAGCATCAATGATGAGCGCGTCACCCTCATGATCAGCAAGGCTGAGGCGAAGGAGATGCACTGGGAAGAACGACCAGCCAAGCTTGAAAGTGATCCAACCCAAATCTTCTATGACCGTGGGCATGAATCACCACGTCCACTCAATACCCCACACATTTAAACGCACGCACCTGCCCCTTCCAGCAGGCAGTTACCAGCACCGACAGATAGTATACTGCTCAGTACTGGTAGCTGCCTGCTCTATTTTTTCTTCAGAGTAGCCGATTATCATATGCATGAAACCTGTCTGCCGAACCAAACACCTTAGTCTCTATTAAGAAGGCCTGAACGTGTCAGCGCTTACCATGTCTGGTGGTGTTGGTTTTCAGATTAGACCTTAGGAGCAGACGAGATAAGAATCCACACAGGGCCAGAAGTGACGCGGCTCCTCAAGCCACGCGACGATTTTATGGAGAGCGATCCCGCAAAAAGGGAACGTTTGATACCTTACAAGATACGGTCAGGACCTTAGTTTATTTAGGGTAATTACCTGATGTAATAACAAGCGGTATTCTTCTAAAATTAGAGCGTGAAGAAAGATAAAAAGAAGACCTCATGAGTAGTCCAATACGCTTGACCGCTTGTAAGCAAAACAGGCCATGGAGCCGACGCTGTTTAGTCGGTAGATTTCCTGAAGGGAGCGTGGAGCATGGCAATTGCCAATCCTATCAGTGACGAGCGTCGATCTCGCCTTCATAGGCGCACCGACGTACTAGAGGAGTTGACAGCCTCCCCGACATCGAACCTTGACTTCGAGCTTGATGAAGTGCTCGCCAAACACCAGCGAACAGAAACACTACCACCACTGGGAGCACTGGAAGAAGAGATTGCTTCCTTGTTGAGTGGTGAAAGCGAAGAGGAGGAAGAGGAGGAAGGAGACGAGGTTGAGGCGTCAATGCGGACACCGGCTCCATCTCGTCGCATCGGTGTAACCAGTATTAAGCAAGGGAATGGCTCTGAAGACGCTTTCCAGAGCTATCTGCGCGATATTCGTGGATTGGGATTGCTCTCTCATGCAGAAGAGATTGAGCTGGCGCAGAAAGCGGCGGCAGGTGATATTCAAGCACGCCGTAAACTCATAGAATCGAATCTTCGTCTGGTGATCTCTATCGCTCGTCGCTATACCAGTACAGGTGTTCCTCTGATTGATCTGATTCAAGAAGGAAATCTGGGCTTGATGCGGGCCGCTGAGAAGTTTGATTATCAGCGTGGTTGTCACTTTGGGACCTATGCAACCTGGTGGATTCGCCAGGCAGTGAGCCGCGCGGCAGGCGAACAATCTCGCATGATTCACCTACCGGAGCATGTCGCGACACGCCTGCGGAAAGTTCGCCGTATTAGCGCACAGCTCTCGCAGGAAAATGGTCTTGATCCGCTTCCCGAGCAGATCGCGGAAGCTTGCCATTTCGAAGTTGACGAAGTCAATAACCTGCTCGGCGTCATTGAGCAACCAGTTTCACTTGATGCGCCAGTTGATGATGAGACTCGCTACTCACTCGGTGATACCCTGGAAGATAACACGACCCCTCCTCCATCTGAGACAGCTTCGCGCCACCTCCTTGGTGAGGAGTTGCATCGCGCGCTTACCGTCTTGACGCCTCGCGAACGCTCCGTCGTGGTTTTACGCTACGGTATTGGCGACGGTCGTAGCCGCACGCTGCTTGAAGTGGGAAAAGAGCTTGGGATTTCAAGGGAGCGTGTACGCCAGCTTGAAGTGGTTGCGTTAATGAAATTACGTGGAGCAACAAATGCTCACGCCCTTCAAGAATGCGTTTAAGCTGGGCGAGAGAAAATGAACGAAGGCACTCACCGCCACATGGCGGTGAGTGCCTTCGTTCATTTTCTCTCGCCCAATTTGACTCCATACCAGATGGTCGACAATGTTACCAGCATATGCTATATATCGTCTTAGCTCTTATGCGAAAACCAACGCCGCTTTCGCGGCTAGCTCGCTCAGGTTTCCTCATAAGGAGCAGCTCTTATGCGAAAACCAACGCCGCTCTCGCGGCTAGCATGCTCAGGTTTTCGTTAAGACGTGCGCATAGAAATCGCACTGGGACACACACTCACTTCCTCCCGCAACAAAAACTATTTGGCGAAGGAACTTTTCATGGCAAAAATACTTACAAATCGCCAGAGTGAGGCTACGACACAAGCTGACGGGACCTCACGAAGGGGCATTCTTCGCCTGGCGATAGTCGATATATGTGTCGCGCTCATCGTATTTATAGTGGCACTTATTCCGCGCATTCAGCTTGGCAGGCAGCTTGATCTTGTCACAGATGAGATCATCTATATTCGGGGTGGTGAGGTCTATTTTCCTCTCCTGACACAGTGGCAAATCTTTGCTAGCAACTGGCAATACAATTATGAGCATCCCCCGCTGGCAAAACTGCTTATGGGCTTCGCGCTCTCTTGTAACGACTTCTTTGGGCATGTGCTGACAACGCTTCAAGCGGCACGAGTTCCCAGCATCTTGCTAGGAACCTTGTTGTGCGCGGCGATCTACTGGCTTGGACGCCGTCCCTTCGGGCGCACGGTAGCAGCCCTGGCGGCCCTGGCGCTCGCGGTTAGCCCCTGGATGTCCTATTTTAGCGCCCTCGCCTACCTGGACATGACGATGACCACCCTCGCCACTATCGCGTTCTTGCTCCTCTGGTACGCGGTACAGCGCCCGAAGCTCTATCTGGCGGTGGGCATTGTTCTGGCCCTGGCGATGGACAGCAAATATACAGCCGTCCTTATATTGCCTGGCATGCTGCTCTATATATTTTATTACTCACGCTTTATTCGTCCGCGCCTGGGCATCACAGAGAAGAATCCACGCAAATGGTGGATCTGGGGGGCAGTCAGTATCCCTATCGCGTTTTACATCGCGAACCCCTCTCTCTGGGTAAATCCTTTTGTAAGGCTATTCCAGAGCTTCGCCTTTGAGTGGATTCACTCATCTGAAGGACACCTGACCTTTATGGCAGGGACGATCTACATGCATATGCCACGCTGGACGATTCTCTATATGCTCTTCGCGAAGATAAGTATTTTCATCACAATTCCAGCTCTTATCTTTATCGTCTATGCGATTAGTAAACTAGTACGCTATCATCGCTCTCAGACAGCTGTATCGCCAATGGAGGCGGCAAGTATTGCCTTCTTGCTGTTCTGGCTCCTGAGTACATTGGGGATGTATAGCCTGCTCAATATCGTCGTCGGCACTCACTATTATCTGCCTGTCGCGCCTTCGATAGCGGTCAGCGGAGTCTTTGGCCTGGCAATCATTCTGCGCTATCGCCGCTCGCTCTCATGGCGCACAGCCATAAACGGACAGATGACCACCAGCGAGAGCAAGCCTTTCGCCATACGATCCTATGCACCTTTTAATGTGCGCTCTATACTCACCCTTGTAGTAATGGCAGGCATCCTTGTCACGCCTCCTTTGATTGGGATGCTCACTGTTCGCGATGCCGAGGGATACACGAATGAGATTTTCCAGGGGGAAAACAACTCGCTACAGGTAGCGTATCCGGGGTATCGCGACGCCGTTTTGTGGATCGCGGATCACGACGCGCACCCGGCTACGGTAAGCCTGGTCGCGTTTCATGACACACTGGGAACACCACAAGATTCCCATAGCTGGTTTTACTATAACAAGGACCTACCAAGTCGCCTGACGCTTTCATCAGCGACCCCAATTCAAGGCACCTATACGGCGGATTTCCTGATCTGGCCAATGCATTTACTACAGCGGGGCTACCCAATCCCGGAACCCTGGCGCTCACATGTGGTAGGGAAGATTATGGGTGGAAATACAATTTACTGCTATATTCTCGCGCGCGAGCCGCTTCCCTCCTCAAAAGGGTGAGGCTAGCTCTCGCGGATGGAGCAGGCAGATAACATACATTCGAGCCTGGAGTTTTGGTATTGATATGCGTTCTACGACTCTTAAACGCCCACAGTTACCCACTGTGGCACACGATGTCCAACTGACGACGCCCCCTCTCTCTAGCTGGGATATTGGCCTCTGCGCTCTGGCACTGTTGCTCTGCACGTTGCTGGTGCTCTCGCCACTTACACGCCTGGTAGGAGTTGATCACTTCGCGGCAATAGCCCCTTTTGTCAACGTGCTTTTGAGCTTTAGTTCCTGGCTACCCGTCGACTTGCATCTCATTGCCGATCCGGCAGGCTCAGCGCGTAATACCAGCCTGCTCCTCTCGATGGGGGTGGCAGTACTCGCGTTCATCATTTATGGCATAAGCCTCTGGCTGATCGCGCGCAAGCCCGCCAACGCAGACTATCGCATCGTTCAACGCTGGATCTGGGCAATCGCGCTCCTGGGCGGGCTCTGCTTTGTGTTTACGCCAGCCATGCTCTCCAATGATGTATTCGTCTATGCTGGATACGGTCGCCTCGTCGCAGCCTACCACGCCAGCCCATACTTTGATTTACTCACCAATTATCCCGATACCCTGAACCTCTATGATGACTGGCGCGGGGCGACCTGCGCCTATGGCCCTTTCTGGCTGGTCATCTGCATGATTGTCTCCGCCGTGGCGGGACCACATGTGCTCCCCTATATTCTGATCTACCGCTTACTCGCGCTGGCATCCAATCTATGCAATATCTTCCTGGTCGCCCTGATTTTGCGCAAGATGGGGCGCTCCAATCGCACAGTAACAATGGGTATGCTCTTATATGCCTGGAACCCTCTGATGCTTCAGGAGAATGGATTAGGTGGGCATAATGACACAGTTATGGTAACCTTCTTGCTCCTTGGCATCTATCTCTGGATGGCACAAGAGCTACGCGCCCTGGAGGAACGCCTCACAGCTCGCGATTACCTACCCGCGCTCGTCTGTCTGACAATCTCGGTCCTCATCAAATATTCATCCGCTCCGCTTGTCATCCTCTTCTTCGTGCTTCTGGGCCGCCGAGCGATGCTGGCAGCGGCACACAATGGAGAGAAACTGCTTGGGCAGCTGCGCGAGGCGGGACGGGATATAGCTATCGGAGGACTCGCCTGCGCCGGGCTGGTCCTGTTCTGCTATCTTCCTTTCTGGCTAGGACACGGACCCGCTGAGATCATACAGAGCTTCTCGTCGCCGCCATCCTCCTACCTCTCCTATAATTCAATTCAGCAAGCTTTGGGGCGCTGGCTCGATGTAAATAGGAACATTGAGGGAACGATGGGTTTTAACTTCGTGGCATCATTTACACAGCGCTTTCTCTGGCAGGTCCTCAATGTTGCCAGCGTGGGCCTGATGCTACTAATAGGACTGGTCGCCCTCTGGTTTAGACCTACGCTCCGTGTCTGGGCATTGAGCTCTATCGCGCTCCTATCACTTCTCTACCTGGTCACGACCTGGATTTTTCCCTGGTATATTACCTGGATCATCGGCCTGGCTTGTATCTGCTTGCCAATGCAGGGACGACTCCCGCGAGCCCTGGTCGGAACCGCGTTTCAATTTACGGTCACCATCCACTTTCTGTACCTATTCTTCTTTAACGTTCCGCCCTTTGGACGCTGGATTGGCCTGGATTTCCTGACCACCCTCCTACCTCCAATTGTGACATTCATGGTGCTTTGCTTCTGGCGCATACGCCGCGTGAAACCTGTATCGCTGGCGATGTTCGTTCAAATGAGCATCAACAAACGCATGCCCACAACGGCAAAGCGCTAACAGGAACCGAGCAGCCGCTATACGCTCAGACAAGTGCGGTAGGCGTTACGGGATACGTCGGCTCGCGTATAGCGAGCCGACCACGTGCGCCAGCGATCAAGAGAGCAAGCGTAAAGCCAAGGAGCAGGAAGTCACGAATTGTAACCACTGGAAAGAACAAGGGGTGAGAGGGCACAGCCGCGAGCGACACCGAGATATAAATATAGGGATAGATCAGGGTAGTAAGCGCGCCAAGAAGGCCCCAGGAAAGGAGCCATCTCCACCTGCCACCACCAATATAGGCGACCAGTGGCGCTAGCCAGATGAGATATTGGGGGCTGAAGACTTTGCTGGTACACACAATCACAAGCAGGGTCAGCAGGCTACTCATCGCCAGATCAATCTTGCCTTGCCACTGTAACCAGTAGGTATAGCCTAGACCAACCAGCAGAAGCACCGTAGTCAAATTACCAAGCACCTGTTCGGGCGCGCCGAATACATTGAGCGAACCATAGGTAAACTTAAAACTCAGTGGGATACCCGCAAGCAGGCTCGTCAGCCACATCAGAGAGGCAGGAAACGATTCGACCTGAATGGGGCGCGCGCCAAAGTAGGTCAATGGCTTTAAGGTTCCTTCGACGCTCAACAGCATTGAGCAGGCGACAATCCCCACACAGACACCAACAAAGACCAGGAGTGGCGTCCAACGCCTGCGCGCATACCAGCGCCCTTCGACCTGTAACTGTTGCTGAAGAAGGAAAGGAAACAGGAGAATGACCGGATAAAATTTGCAGAGGGTCGCAAGAGCCAGGTGAGCGAAGGCCCACTTCCAACGTCCACGCGCGGCAGCCATGACAGCCAGGAGCGTGAAGAGCGCAGGCAACAAGTCGAAGCGTCCCGCCGCCGTGGCCCAGCACCCGGTCACAAAATACAGCGCACAAGCAATAGCCGCGTCCCTGGAGCGATAGCGGTCGAGTAGATAGAAGATCAGGCAAGCCAGCAACACCATCCAGAGCGCGAACCCGACCTGATACCAGCCCTGTGGCGAAAGCAAGCCCAGAGAGAAGGGAAGCAGAACCGGTAAAGGGTACTCATTTGGGAGCATATGCCCTGGTTCACTGGTGGACTGCCAGGATTGGAGTTGCTGTACCCATGAGGCCGGTAAGCCAAAACGCTCGGCTTGCTCTAATAGCGATGGTGATGGCGTGAGCTGTTGCTGTTCCTGTGGAGATGCCACCTGGTCAAACGTGACTGGGAGGAAGATAAAGCGGCATTGTTCCGGCGGCAGGTCTTTTACCGCGCCCGATCCCTGCCAGAAGGCCTGCGCGTAACAGTTATATTTCGCCGCGTCCGTATAGGTCTTAAATAGCTGCCATGAGGCCCCATAGAAAAGCAGCGCCCCCATCAGCACACAAACGCAGAGATCCAGCAAAAGGCGTGACGTTCCACGCCCCTGCCCCCAACGCACAACGAGAATAGCTTTGTACAGTAGTAGCGCCCCAACAAGCACCAGCACCCCCATATCCAGGCAGGCATGCCAGATGCCCATCCCAGGAAGTAAGCGCGCGAAGGCCGCTGCAACGTACAGGAGAACAACAATAAGCGCGATTATGACAGGATCAAGAAATAACCAATTGGTATGTGGTCCAGGATCAGCAGACCGACTCTTTGCTCCGGGTATACTTGATGATATATCGCTATGTGAAGTACTAGTATCCATCAATAGTCATCCTCAAAAAGATCTCGTAATCCTACGACGTACCAGTTCTGGACTGGTCACATACAAGGCTCAACCCTCACTGCAATAAAGCAAGCAACCTATACGGAAACTATACCTATCTCATATGTTATGCTACAATAACGACTTGAGAAGGCTAGATACCTATTTATCCCTGCTCATATACACACAACGAGGTTAGAGAGTATGCAAGAATTGGCAGAAGGTCAGATGTTTGCACGTTATCGCATTCTGCGCGCCCTGGGTAGTAGCCTGGTTGGTGAGAGCTATGCGGCTGAAGATACACTTCTTGATCACACGGTCACACTGAAAGTCACGCATCCGTGGCCTTCTCTCCCCAATTCCGCGCGGTACCAATTCTTTCAAGAGATGCAAGGGATCAGCTTGATTGTGCATCCTCAACTGACAGCCATTCTAGACTGCGGAGATGCTCAAGGCCGATTGTACATCACACGCACCCACACCGAAGCAGGGTCACTACTAAGTGACGTTGGGCGCACGCACTTCCCTTCGCCACTGACTCCAGCCACAGCTATTGGCTATGCCTCCCAGCTAGCGGAGGCACTCCAATACCTTCATAACAAAGGTTATATTCATGGAGCGTTGACTTTCTCAAACATCCTTATCAACTCCATACCCAATGCGTCAGCTAGCCTGGAGACTACCCCTTTTCTCATCGCCGACGCGGGCTATACCTACTTCGCGCAGCATATGGGACAGCTTCAAACCATCATGCTTCCCGCGACCGCCGCGCCTGAGCAATGGCAGCATCACTATAGTCCCGCTTGCGATCAGTACGCGCTCGGTGTCATACTCTACTTCTGGTTGGCAGGGCGTCTCCCCTTCCAGGGTCGTCCACAGGAGGTCCTCCGCCAAAAGCAATACGGGCTACCTCCCTCGCTTATAGCACTCAATCCATACGTCACAATGGAGCAAGAGGCGATACTTCTGCGAGCACTCCATCCTACCCCCAGGGACGCTATCCCTCCGTGCTCGCATTTATAGAGGCACTGCAAGAAACCTTAGTTGCTAAAGAGCCGAAGAAGCGCTCGCGCAACAATACAGAAATGTCAGAGACGACTGTGCTCTCACTCGACATGCTCAAAGAGATGTTTGCCCTAGAACGAACGCTGAGTGAAATCGAACAGAATGAAGTAGAGGTCGAAGAGGTTGTGCAGCCTCCGCCACCCCAGGAGCCACAGGTTTCTAGATTTGAGAGCTTGCTTGCCTCTATTATGGAGCCGTCACCGGAGCCATTGCCGCCTCCTCCAGCCCCAGACCCCATACCATCCATCGAACCACAACCAGCAGCAGAAAGCGACGCCTGGTCACAACTGGCCTCGCTCGCCGCCTCTAGCAAGCACCGAGCGATCTCACTTGAGCAGGAAGAGAAACCAGCACCCGTCGAACCACAACCACGCATTGAGCCCGATATCGCGCAACCCCTTCCGCCAGCGTCACCGGAGCCGATGCCACAGGAACCATTCGCGCCACCAGCGCCCGAACCAATACAGCCACAGAAGCCCCCATCCCGGTGGAGCCTGAACCTGCGCATCCGCAGGAGCCGTCTATCCCCATTCAGCCTGAGACACCACGCCCACATCCGCAGGAGCCAGAGGTTCCAGCGAAACCACAGATTGAGCCAATTGAACAGCCCATGCCAGGGACGCTGCCACGTCCTGAGCCCGATATCGTCCAGCCTATTCCCACTACGCCATTTACGCCGCAGCCCGATATCAGGCCAAACGAGGAGCCACAGCAGTCACTGGATACAGGACACCAGACCTATGAAGAACATGAGCTCGCGTACCTGGTGATCACATCCCCATACCAGGAGACCCCTCAACAGGTACTTCTAGAGACAGGAAGCACACTCAACATCGGGCGGGCAGGCTCCAGCGATATCCTACTAGAGCAGGATAATCTGACGTCACGGCATCACGCGCTCCTCAAGCATGAGAATAACCAATTTTACATCTTGGATCAGAGAAGCGCGAAAGGAGTCTTTGTCAATGGGCGAAAACTCATCAGCGGTGTGGGGTGCGCGCTTCACGACGGCGACAACATTAATATTGGTCGATACACACTCACATTCCACTATAAACCCGCTAAGAATGCGACACCGCCATCCTACGCTGTCCCAGAGTCGGCATAGCACGAGAAGGGGAAGCGAACTTGCTTTGCTTTCTCCACGCTTATGTGTTTGCGCGATAGCATATATGTAATATGTGCTCTGTATCCGGTTGCAGGTTCTGGTCAAGTGTATTGTTGTACCTTGAAGCATTCTTGTCAAGGAGCAGTGCTATGTTTTTGAGATACAAAAGCGTTGCTCTCCTCTTCCTGAGCGGGGTATTCAGCATATTGCTCGTCGCTGGTGCTCCTCTATCGGCTTCTGCTATCAGTAGCATGCCCACAAAGGAGCACCAGCGGACCCAAGGAGGCCCCTTCGGTGATCAGCCATATGGTACATCCTTTGGGCCATATGAAGGCAGCTACGGAGCGAGTAACGCAGGAAATCTCTTTGGTGGTCAGTCGTATGGTATGCCCTTTGGTTCGAGCAGATACACCAGTTCAGACACACCTGTCAATCAGGTAATGGGGCAAAACTCGGCAAAAGATGTACTTGTAGGCGGCTATGTAAGAAGCAGGGTTAAAACAAGTTTCTTGAAGAGTAGACAAATATCTCTTTCCTTTGGCATTTGTTGCTCTTGCGTTCGTCCTTCGTTTCTGCTATAATTACTCCTCGTACGGTGAGTTACACCGGAATTCACGCCTGTGGAGATCCTGTAAGACCCGGTATATCCAGGCACGTTGTTCGTTGAAGCAGGAACCGAACGCGAAATATGGCTTGTCCATATTTGGGTAAGTTTCGGATAACGGTTATGCGCGCCTATCTCTGGTACGCAGCCAGAGGGGGAAGATTCGTAGGCTTTAGGGGGATAGTTATATGCCTCGCTGCGCATATACCTACCCTGGATAATCCCTCCGTGATGAATAGAGTAGAAATGAAACTGGCCCTTATAGTACCTGTAATAAGGGCCAGTTTCATTTCTACTCTATTTATGCTACTTCACGTGTAGGATTGTAGGGCAATATGGTACACAATGAGATGATACATGTTTTTGTCGTACCTGTTTGTCAACGCCTCGTAATGGCATGCTCAACAGAACGTTCGACATTGTAGGCCTGAAGGTACCTAACAAAACAGAGAAGGCTGGTAAACCACGGCGCCTGTTGACACACTTATGGACTATGCCAGGCAAAGAAAGGCTGCACACTAGCGATCTACCAGAGCTCGCGTCAATGTCACCAATGTTACAAAGGTGCGATAGAGATCAAGTAGATTCTCCTCAACAACTCGTACAGTGCGTGAATTGACACGCTCCACACCACGAATCCAGAGAGCCATATCCGCCATGTCCGCAACCAGGAAAGTCACCTCCATAGTAACAGGCAGGGTAAATTTTGGCGGCTCCATGCGTCCTAGCTGCTCCACAGCGCGCTTCGCGCCAGCGTGCAGCAATTCACAGGCAACCTCGGGATGCAGATTGGAGGCTGCGAAACGCCCAAGCGACTCTTTCACCACGACCATCTCAGCATGCGGCGCAAGAGGCTGTGCCTCCTGGGCCGTGGCAGTGTCTCCACTGACCAGGATAATAGGCACGCCGTAATGCGCGGCAACCAGGGCATTGAGGCCCGACTCACCGACAATTGCACCGTTTAGCCGTACCTCCCAGATAGCACCCGGATTATAGGTGTGCGAGAGGATGGCGCGCTCGGCTCCAATCGAGCCATGATAGCTGACAAAGCAGACGCCATCAAAGGAGGCATCTAAACCTTGCATCATATAGAGCGGCTTGTGGCGACCAGTAATTAGGGTCGCACGCCCCAGGAGATCCTGGGGGTGCAGATTACGCATGGCATGGTGCGCATCGTTCACAACGAACTCACTCGCGCCCGCCTCTAGCGCTCCCGCAATCACGGCGTTCACTTCATTGGTCAGCAAGTGGCGTCCCTGAGCGTACTCATGATTGCCTTCGATGATCTGCTCCCAGGCTACGATGCCACTGGTGCCCTCAAAATCGGTCGAAAGAAAGAGTTTCATGGGCTCACCTTTCTCGATGAGAGTCCTATTCAGCCTCCCAAACGGCCATACCTGGCCCACCTGCCGCGCGACAGATATCAATGCTAGCATGACGCCCTGTGCGTGGGAAGTATTGTTGCTCTACAGCCTGCGTGAGCGCGTCAACGGCCTCACGACGTACTAGATTGACCGTGCAGCCACCAAAGCCACCACCCATCATACGCCCACCAAGGACGCCGGGCACCTGCTGAGCAATATCGACCAGCACATCCAGTTCAGGACAACTGACCTCATACTCATCGCGTAACCCCGCATGCCCATCCCAAAGAATCGCGCCCACGATCCCGAAATCATTCTGTTTGAGCGCTTCCACGACACGCAGAACACGTGCGTCCTCAGCGACAACATACCCGGCACGCTTGCGCAACACCTCAGAGAGCACATACTGATAACGCTCAAACTGCTCTGGTGTGATATCACGCAATGCCTTGATTTCACTTGCCGAGCTATTCTCTGGCTCAGCATTCAGGATAGCCTCACGCAGCAGGCACGTCGCCTCTTCACATTGTTCCCGGCGCTCATTATAGGCCGTCTCGGCCAGATCGTGACGTACGCTAGTATCAATCACGACAATGGTTACTTCAGGGTCCTCAAAAGGATAGTAGTGATACGCGAGCGAGCGGCAATCCAGAAGCGCGGTTTTCCCAGGCTCACCCAGGCAGGAAGCGGCCTGATCCAAGATTCCACACATTACGCCGGAGGCAATCTGCTCTGCTCGCTGGCAGAGCGCGGCAACTTCCATCTTCGTCAGGCGTCCACCATCACCAATCGAATGTTGCCCATCAGCGAATTGAAGGCAGGCATACGCGGTCGCAACCTCTAGCGAGGCGGACGAACTCATGCCGCCCCCCAGTGGCACATCTCCGGTCAGGGTCGCATCAAAACCGCTCAAGGCAATTCCCACGCGCGTCAATTCAGTCGCCACGCCCAGGACATAGCGGGCCCAACCCGGTAGCGTCTGACGCTGCGCCTCAAAAGAGGCTGGCAGGTCCTCCAGGGTAAACTGGGCGTAGGCCTGAAAGTGGGCAGACCAGAGGCGCACCGTTTTATCCTGGCGCTTGCGCCCGGCAAAGGCCGATACCCTATCTACTGCCAGAGGCAAAACATAGCCATCGTTATAGTCTGTATGCTCACCAATAATATTGACACGCCCAGGAGCCCAGGCAACAGCAAGTGGACCCGCGTATGCAATCTCTTCTTGAAAGGCTTCGGGGAACTGGCGCGCCGCCTCAACCACTGGTTGGGGATATCTGCCATTGATCATCTTTTACGCCCCTTTCTCTATCGCCTGACGCAATTCGGCGGCCTTTTGCTGTGGGGCGGAATCATTGGTCCACATCCCCCAGATCGACTCTGAAGATGCGGCAAACTTGAGCTTGCCTGGAGCGCGACCAATCGCCAGAATCTCTACATGGAAGTGGAAACGCTCATCCTCTAACTGGTGAAGCCCAAGCAGGTAAGGCATAGGAGCCATAGCTCCGTCAAAGAGCGCGTTATAGCCACGAATAACCTTCAGCAGCATCGCAGCCAGATCATGTAACTCGGCATCAGTCGCTTGCGCGATGTTCGGAATGTGACGCTTCAGATAGAGATGTGTCTCATAGGGATAGCGCACATAGGGAGGCAAGAATGCCTGCCAGGTTTCATTGTTCGCCACCTCAAAATCGGAATTCGTCAATTCATCGCGTACCCGGCAGAAAGGACAACCGCGCCCAGCTTCATGTTCTAGCACTGTTGTCTCTAGCTTGCGTTCTAAGACGGGCGGAAGAACAGAGACGCCGTACGCCTGCCCATGAGGATGATGCTGTGTCTGACCGATAGCTTCGCCACTATTCTCAAAGATCATCACGGCTGGATAGCGTGATGACAGATCGCGGTAGAGATCACGCCAGATTTTGGTGACCGCGAAGACTTCATCAACTGTGAGTTGCGTAAAGCTCTTCTCATGTTCGCGATTATAAATAACGACATAGGCTTCGCCTACCGGTGGCTGCAAGGGTGGAAAGTCATTGGGATGGAGCCAGACCTGCGTTCCCTCTGGCACACGGCCCTCGGTAATATCAGCACAAAAAGGGCATTGCGTGGTACCTTCGCGGCGGCTCATGCGGTGAGGCGCATTGACAAGATACTGGCGTAGAATCGGATTCCATATCAGGGGAGTACTCTGTTCCATATATTGCTTCCTAAAATAAGGTTCTAAAGTTTTCTGCGAAAACCCGAGCGTGGGCAGCGGTGTTGGTTTTCGCAGAAGGAATAAAGTTTGATCTTATACGGAATGTGTGAGCACATCGGCGCTCATCACGACAGCGACATGCATTTTCGTATGATTCCTTATAGGTGATGAGGATGAAACGAACTGGCCTGATTGCCCATAAGCACACAGCGGCCCTCATGCATCAAGGCATCCAGCACCGCTTTTTTATCACATGGGCCACCATCTTCGCTCGTTGCCAGGAGCCAGGCATCCCAGGTGTGCTTATCAGTAAACAAGGCCCAGGCAACGGGCGCGACCTGTGTTTTCGCCACACGCATAATCTCGCGTGCATGCTCAAATCCTGGTTCCAACGCCTGCACAGGTGGTAGCGCCTTGTCATGGAGCGCTTCAAAGGTCCTGAGTGAGGAAATCTTCCCTTCACGCACTTCGCACACTACTCCAAAGACCAGTACCTCGCGCTCTCCGTGTTCATCGTTGAGCGTATCCCACACCCCGCCTATTAACGCGCAATGCGCCGGAAGAGTGCGCAAAAAGAGCTCAATCGACTCTTTGCTCCACCCTCGCCAGGAGGGGAGATGCTCTTGGTCCAGGCGTAGAGCCGCCGTTAATAAAGGCTTGACCGTTTCCCACAATGCCGAGTCGGTATCGAGCACCGACAAATCTTCTGCAAACACGCTTACCATCTGCCTTTCGCAATACGAGTTCCCAATCAGGCCAAATAGCTTCCAGTTCTCAGGCCGTCTCAATTATATAATATATTATCGTAGTGGTTGCGTGTTATACTATGCGAATAGGATTTCAGAAACTGGCACTTTCAAGAGGCAGCTATGTCCTACATTACAGTACTCTTGTCTGGCCTAGCGCTGCTAGGTCCCGCTGGTATGATAGTACTACTCTTCCTCGCTGGAAGAGTAACCTGGAGCTTCCGCGATTGCCCCTCTGGCAGCTTTCGTTGGCATATGCGTACCCTTCATCTCAAGCAAATCGCGGCTATCGCCAGCCTCTTCTGTCTTGCTATGGCAGCCAGTTATGCTCTTCTTGGAGAAATGTGGAGCATCCTCTATCTGCTCTTCGCGCTCAAAGCCAGCACATTCTGGCTCCGCCTCGTTCTCTGCCCTCTCTAGTACCTCCAATTCTGGTATAAGATGCGTTTATTTTCAGTAGAAGATATAGTATAAGACATCTATAGCCAGCCCAATGTCACTGGAGGTTTCTATGAGTGCCGCACCATGGTATCAGACATTCTTTGGCGAAGACTACCTGCGTATCTATGCCCCTTTTTTACCCACGGACCGTACAGAGCATGAGACGGATGCCATCATAGAGCTACTGCAACTTAGCCCTGGTATGCGCTTACTAGACCTGTGCTGTGGTGATGGGCGACATGCCCTTCCGCTCTCGCGACGCGGATACCACGTCACCGGGCTTGACCTGAGTGAAACCTTACTCGCCAGAGCCCGCCAGAAGGCCACGCGTGAAGGTCTTGCCATCGAGTGGTGCCAACAAGATATGCGCGCCATCCCCTATGAAGAGACGTTTGATGCTATCTTCAATATCTTCACCTCCTTTGGCTATTTCGAGAGTGACGAAGACGACTTCCTCGCCCTACAACAGGTGTACAAGGCACTGCTTCCAGGTGGAACCTTTTTACTTGAGACCGTCTATCAGCCGCGCGTCCTGCGCGCATTCTCGCCACATGGGATTATCCGCTACGACAATGGCTTGATCGTCATGGAGGAACGCAAGATCGACCTGCTCACCAGCCGAAATGAGGTTCGCATCACTCTGCTCCCGCCCACTGGCGAACGCATCGAATATCGTCAATCCATTCGGATCTATACCCTAACAGAACTCGCCAATATGCTCACCCAGGCAGGTCTGGAGGTACACGGATACTATGGAGACCTCGATGGAAATCCCCTGACCCTGGACAGCCGCCTGGTCATTATCAGCCGCAAGCCAGCCTGATAGACCACGTTACACGCTCCTCTAGACGCTTTCTCATAGAATGCGCTATAATTGGCAGTGCTATCAATGTATAATAATGAGAACATTATTAGTCATCGTTATACATTGGTATAGCGAGACATGACATAGTCAAGGTCATTATTATGGTCTTATGCGAAAACCAACGCCGCTACTCGCGGCTAGTGCTTACGCGCTCAGGTTTTCGATTTGAAGTAGGTCTTATGCGAAAACCAACGCCGCTACTCGCGGCTAGCGCTTACGCGCTCAGGTTTTCGATTTGAAGTATCAATCAAATATAAGGAAGGTACCTAGCCGTGCCGTGGTGTAAATTTTTTATTCCCAAAATTGCTGCAACCAACATCAAGCCGGGAGATCCCGACCTGAACGAGCATATTATGTATGCCAAGTGCATCAAAGGGCACGTGCTCAAAGATGCCAATGACTGGATCTTGTGCGAGAATCTCCCCGCGCCCGACGCCACATGCTGGAAAGAGGGAGGCGAGACGCTCTTCAATATCACGCCCCGCAAGCGTAATGCAGATCAAGCGTCCACGCCAGAAGCCAAAGTTCAGAAGAGCAAAGCTTAGAACTGTTATATATGGACACAGATTCGCAGGACGCACCCATTTCTTCTCAGCTTGAACCCGAGCAGATTGCGCAGGCTCAGACACAATTATTGGGCTGGTATGCAGCCGAACAGCGCGATCTACCCTGGCGTCGTACCAGTGATCCATACGCTATCCTGGTCTCAGAGATTATGCTTCAGCAGACCCAGGTAGATCGTGTGTTGCCTAAATATCAACAATTTCTGACAGCGTTTCCTACCCTTGCCAGTCTCGCAGAGGCTCCAACCGCCGATGTCATAAATGTCTGGGTACCATTAGGATATAACATGCGCGCGGTACGCCTGCAATCCATAGCGCGCCAGGTCATGACCGAATATAGTGGACGCATTCCTGATACCATTGAGGAGTTACTCAAACTCAAGGGGGTTGGGCGCTATACGGCTGGTGCAATCGCATGCTTTGCCTATCGAAGGCAGGTCGCGACCGTAGATACAAATATTCGGCGCGTGCTCCAACGGATATTTATCGGTGTAGAGCAGCCAGACACGGCCCTGACCGATGGAGAGATGCTAGCGTTTGCAGAACAGGTCCTTCCTTCTGGTGAAGCCTATAACTGGAACCAGGCCCTGATGGATATGGGAGCGACCATCTGTCCTAGCAACAATCCAAAATGTGGTACCTGTCCATTACAAACATCTTGCAAAGCCTATCAGGAAATGAGCCAGCATAGCCTCTTTCCATCAGGCATTGTTTTGCGGCAGATACGCAAGGTAGCGGAAAAGAAAACCAGGTATCAGAGCCAGCCTTTTACAAGCACGAATCGCTACTTCCGTGGCCGTATCGTCGATCTGCTTCGTTCACTATCGGCAGAGCAACGTATGACACTCGACCTTCTAGGGCCAAGGATCAAGCCTGAGTATAGCGATGCAGACCGTCCCTGGCTACAACGTCTGGTAAGTGGCCTGGCAAAAGATGGTTTGATCGACGCGACAGAAGAGGGAGTCCGCTTGCCCTGACATTAACGTACAGTGCAAAAAACTTATCCGAAATTTCAACGCCACTCTCGACAGAGCTAGCGCTGAGTATCAGGATTTCGCATAAGATGCATGTGTTATTTGACTGAAGCATTTATTTTGGAGGAACGAGCAGTTGCGATTAACAAGCTTGAATGATATACAGAAACATCATCGCCACATTTTTCTCGCGCCACACTATGACGATGTGGTCTATGCCTGTGGCGGAACACTCAGCGTTCAGGTAAGTAGCGGGTTGCGCCCTCTGGTCGTGACCGTCTTTGGTGGCGCGCCCACCACTGACACCCTGAGCCCATTCGCCCAGCAGGTGCAGCAGCAGACTGGCTTCGGGGGCCCAAACAGTGCTCAGGCTGCTATTGAGGCTCGACGCCAGGAGGACACCCAGGCGCTTGATCTGCTTCAATGTGACAATCTCTGGCTTGACTATCAAGACGCGATCTATCGCGGCACACCAGCATACTACAACAGCAACGCAGAGCTGATTGGTGGAGATGTGAATCCCGCCGATGCTGAGATTGAGCGCCAGCTGGTCAATGGCCTGTTGGAGTTGCACAATCGCTTGCCAGACACAGTCTGGTACGCACCTCTCGGTATCGGTCGCCATGTCGATCACCAGATCCTCACCTCAGTCGCCGATACCCTGGCCCAGCATGGCGCAAAGGTCTACTTCTACGAGGACTTCCCCTATGTTGTACGCGAGCAGGGCTCACTCGAAGCTCGCCTACAGGAGCTAGACCTCAACCTTGAGCCAACGCTGGTAGAAATGTCAGAGATGCTGGAACTACGCATTGAAGCCAGCGAGATCTACAAGTCACAGATCCAATCAAACTTTGGTAGCACGGAGCAGCTACAAAATATGACACGTCAGTATACTCACAATATCCGACCAGTGGAGACAATCTACCTGGAGCGTTACTGGACATACCGCCGCCACTAGTGATCAGGCATATGTGCTATTGACAGGCGTTTTCTAACGCCTGTCCTGCACTGGCGTGGTATCCTGGAGAGAAACAAGTTGTTGGTGTGGGAAAGGTAGGAGTGTGGATTCATGAAGGGGATCGAAGGAACAACTCTCGGCAGGTATGAATTGCATCGCCGTGTCGCCCAGGGTGCAACCTCTGAAGTGTATCTCGGCTTTGATCGCCGTGTGCAGCGTGGCGTCGCCGTCAAAGTCCTCTATGGCAGCACAGAGCCATTTGTGCAGCGTTTCGAACATGAAGCCCAGGCCATCGGAGCTCTCTCGCATAATCATATTCTTCCCCTCTACGATTTTGGAGCCCAACGACCCTGGTATTATCTCGTCATGCCTTTTATTGAAGGTGGAACACTCCGCGATTATCTGTACTACCGCGAACGCCTCACCCTGGATGAAGCTGGCAGTTTCCTACATCAAATCGCCTCTGCGCTCCAACACGCCCATGATCATGATGTCTTACATCGCGATGTCAAGCCCTCCAATATTCTGCTCAGACCAGATGGGTATGCGTATCTTGCTGACTTTGGCCTGGCAAAGGCCAAAATCGATGCCGATACAAGCAGTAATGTCAACACAACCGTTGGGACCCCCGAATATATGGCTCCAGAACAATCTAACGGCATCAGCGATTACCGGAGCGACATCTATTCGCTTGGGATCATACTCTATCAGATGCTCACCGGGCGCGTCCCATTCAGCGCAGAGACGCCTGTCGCCATTACACTCAAGCATATCCAGACTCAGCCCGCCCCTCCCAGCCAGTTGAACGCGGATATCCCCACATCAATAGAGGAAGTCATTCTACGCGCACTCGCAAAAGACCCAGACCAACGCTTTCAGAGCGCTCGGGCTTTTTCCAGCGCCTATAGGCAGGCTCTTCAGGAAGAGGCTCCTGACCTGCCTCTCGATCAAACGATGGCACTGACGTTAAAAGAGAAAGTCGTGACGCTACAAAAGGTCTCCCTGGAAGAGAAGCCTGGTCGAGCGAAGAAAACTACCAAACTGCAACCAATGCCAGAGCAAGACTTCGCGTTCTCCGACGCGCCGACGCCCCTTTTCCCTCTACAAATCGAACTGCCAACCTGGCCCACAGTCGCCGAGCTACGCCGTCCCAAGCGCCCAAGCAGCCCCCTGGTAGTGACGCTCATCAGCCTCTCACTGCTCATCATAGCGCTCCCACTGCTCATGCTGTGGTACAGCGTCCGCTGGCAAGCAGCCCCAGGCTCATTCTTCGCGCGCTCAGGGCTAACCACGACTACAAAGCCAGCAACTCAAGCAACTTTAGTCGCGCAAGCCAGAGTACAAGCCACAGCAGGCATTACCTCCGAGATAGGCGCGGGGCCCGTATTATACGCCCATGACCTGACACAACCCAGTGGTGGCTGGCTCAACGACGGACAACAATGCTACTTCACCTCTGAAGGCTATCATGTCACCGCCGCCAGCCATGCGCTTGCCTGGTGCTATACAAGCTCACCCTCATTTGACAACATGGCGATTACGGCCCAGGCCCGCCTTCTCCGTGGAGATGTCTATGGCATTGTCTTTCGTTTACAGCCGCAGAGCCAATCGTTCTACGTCCTAGAACTTAATAACGCTGGCTCATATCGCTTCGTGCGTGCCCACGGCAGCGATCCCGCAAACTGGCTTCCCCTTATTGACTGGACGCACTCTGATGCTATTATAAGTGGGTATGGACAACTCAACACGCTTCTTGTAATCATGCAAGGATCACAGTTCACACTGTATATCAATAAACAACTCATCTTTGCAAAGGCCATAGACGATACCTACCTCTCCGGTCTGGTTGGCTTCTTAACGGGGACTGATCAGGAAAATGAGAGCGAGGCAGTCTTCCGCAACCTATGGATCTTTCAAAAGTAGGATCACCACAAGAGCCAAATCGCTGTACAACAACACAGAAAGGACCTTCAAAGGATAGCCTTATATGCCTTTTTCCCACGACCAGATACCTCCTATGGAGAATGACACACCGAAGGCTCACCAGGTCTTCCTGGCGCTTGGCACCAACCTGGGCGAACGCAAGCAGAATCTTGAAGCAGCCCTTCATCAACTGAGTAAAAATATTGAGATAAAGCAGGTTTCATCCATTTATGAGACGGAACCAGTTGGATACGCAGATCAGCCCAACTTCTTTAACCTGGTCTGCTCTGGACAGACCATGCTCCCCGTTGACAAGCTTCACCAAGAAACGCAAAAGATAGAGCAACAACTTGGGCGACAGCCAAGCTTCAGGAATGGCCCTCGCCTCATAGATATAGATATCCTCTTCTACGATCAGGCATATATCGAGCGTGCAACGCTGATCATTCCTCATCCAAGGCTACATGAGAGGGCTTTTGTTCTGGCTCCTCTGGCAGAAATAGCGCCCGACTATCTTCATCCCACACTCGGCAAAAGTGCCCGTGAATTGCTGGACACAGTCAATGTACAGGGATTCTTCGTATCCATCCCCAACCATAGAGCGGCATGCTAGCCCTACTTAACAAGCATGGCCCATCATGCTATAATGCGGTTACAAGATAGAATGTAAGCTTTGCAGCGACGGGCGAGCGGGAATAAGCACATCATACGAAGGCATGCGAGGATTTTGGCACTAGAAGATAAGCCTTTTGTCCTACACCGTGAACCAAACGGCACAGCAATACGTATAAAAAGTTACATAGTAAAGAAACCAATACGCTACCCTCCTCCTGGTTGGTAACGTATCAGCGAACAAGGGAGCGCTTGTGGAGGGAGTTCTGCTAGATCCAGCACAATTAGCGAAAGCCGCGGTTGACATCGCGTCTGACAAAAAAGCATCCGATATACTCTTACTCGACATTCGAGAGGTCACAGTCTTTGCCGATTACTTTGTCATCTGTAGTGGCACTAATCCCAGGCTAATTCAGACCATCGCTGAAACCATTGATGAGGAACTGGGTAAACAAGGGGCAAGATTGCTTCACCGCGAAGGAACAGCAGATACAGGGTGGATCTTGATGGATTTTGGAGATGTCGTTATACACATCTTTGCGCCTAAAGAGCGTGAATATTATCGATTGGAGCGGCTCTGGAGTGATGCAAAAACAGTTGTGTACCTACAATAAAATACAACAATAGAAAAGGTGACGACGATGACATTTTTTCGCAACCGCATGTTTATTGAGGGCATCGCCCTTGGTGGTATCTGTGGTATTATTATTGGTTCTATCATTGCCTTCACCATTGGAGAAAGCAGCATAGTAGCCATTCGCAAGGGCCTCGATTCCAGGTTTTCTAGCCGGAATAAGGTTCCCTTCAAATACCTCTCACAATAATCATCAGGCTCATCAACGCTATAACCTGGAAGCGGTCAGGCATGTATTCTACACATCTGTCTGGCCGCTTGTGTTTTTTTCATCCTCATCCTATACACCCGAAAGTTTCACATCATCATCTATTAACGTGAATACTCCCATTTCTTCAATCTTACCAGTATACCAACATTTTTGCCAACATAAGTAATACTTTAAAATCGGCTACTATCACCCTCTGCTTGTTGCGCACTCTACTCTTTTCTGCTATACTCATCCACACTTTCAGATGGTTATATGCAAATAAAGCAGCATATAACCTATAAAACCACAATACAATAATAAGGGTATATGTTTTAGGAGGTGGCAAAGTGAGGTTTTTGTTGGTGATGTTTCTACTATGTGTCTCCATCCTTAGTCTCAGCCTCGCATTCCTGGTTCCATCATCGCTCTACGCTGCTGATCCCCCCACATGTGTCCCGAAGAATCCCGCACCAGTTCCAACTGGCATCACAGCACAAGATCTTCCAGAACAGCCAGGGGTCATTTATATTAATGAGGTTATGACAAAACCGGGAAAGATACTATGGAATTGCGATAGCCAGGACCCTAAAAATCAGGATAACATCTGGGTCGAACTTTATAACCCTTCAGATCAGGCATACAATCTCTCTACTAACGCGATCAGTCTTGATGAGGGTCTAGGTACCACATCGTTTACCTTCCCTCAGGAAGCAGTTATCGCGCCACATGGCTACTTTACCTTCTTCCCTTATACAACCATATCCCAGGCTCCGACGGAAACCATTTCCGCATTCCGCCTCATCAATAACGGTACGATCATTAGCACGATAGACTTCCCTGAATTGGCGACAGACACCTCCTACGCCTACTTTACAGAAGGAGTGGCGACTCCGGAATGGAAGGTCGCCACGGCCCCTACTATAGGAAAACAAAATACGCTCGTTACAATTACCATGACACCTACAAAAGGAAGTACCTCAAAGGAAAGTACCAAGGAGGCGTCGAGTAAATCCAAAAGCAGTTCAAGTGGCAGTAGCAGCACAACATCGAAGGAAAGCGGAACCACCAAGCCAGTCGTCAATGGGACACAACCGGTATGGGACAAGCTCAATCCTCCTGGGAATACTACCGAGCAGGAGCAAGATCAGCCAGTAGAGCTTTCACACATCACAGCTACAGAGAATAGCATGCCACGCCAGATCGTCATAAGCACGCTTGTCATTTTCCTGGCTATTGGGCTTTATGGAGGGATGCGCTTTCTTGCGCGACGGAGATCTCCCACATCAAAAAAAGTGTAATAGCTCAGTTTATAAGAACACGATTATTAGCGTTTTATTCAGCTTGTAAAAAGTTCAACTTCACAAGCTGAATTTCTCATGGTATCATTTACTTCTAGAGTATGTCAGAGCAGACACTCAAGTTCAAGGCAGAGATGAGCAAAAGCGCTCCAAGAGATGGCGCATACTCCATACATCTTGGAGAAGCAAAGTAGCATCATATCAGGGAGGCGAGAGTCATGAGCATTGCTGAACAACGAACAGATAGCGTATCTCCTGGCTCTACATCTATGACCGCGACCGCGAAAAGGCAACTGGTACAGGACCTCACCACACTACTTGGAGAGCAGCATGTCCTGCACACGCCCTATGACCTGGCATTGTACGAATATGACGCATCCATTGAGCGTGGTCGTCCAGACGTGGTTGTCTTCCCTTCCACAACACAAGAAGTAGCCCTTATCGTCAAACTCGCAAATCGCTATCAGATACCAGTTGTGCCGCGCGGGGCTGGAACTGGCTTGAGCGGCGGAGCGATTGCTCGCTCTGGTGGCATCATCATTGTCTTTACGCGTATGAATCGCATCTTAGACATTGATTACGAGAACCTGCGGGCCGTAGTACAACCCGGATTAGTCAATCTCCACCTCAGCAATGCTCTCACCCCTCAAGGCTTCTATTACGTCCCAGACCCCAGTAGCCAACGATCCTGTACGCTGGGTGGCAATGTCGGCGAAAACGCTGGTGGACCACACACATTGCTCTACGGCGTCACTACGAATCATGTCCTGGGGCTTGAAATAGTCACCACAGAGGGCGAAATTGTTGATGTTGGCGGATGGACCTACGATTCACCTGGTTATGACCTCACAGGGCTTCTCATTGGCTCTGAGGGCACACTGTGCATCATTACCAAAATCATAGTGCGTATTGTACATCTTCCTGAGACAATCAAGACGCTGGTCGCTATCTTTGACAACCTTGATGCCGCCTCTAATACGGTTTCGGAGATCATCGCCAGTGGTGTTATACCATCCGCGATAGAGATGATGGATCAGATGATCTTGCAGGCAGTCGAAGCCGATACCCAGGCGGGCTACCCCATGGACGCAGCAGCAGTACTCCTCATCGAGGCTGAGGGGCTATACGAAGCCGTAGAGGTGCAGGTGCGCCAAGTCGTCTCTATTTGTGAAAAGCATGGGGCTCGCCTGGTACGTATCGCGGCAGACGAAGCGGAACGCCAACTTTTATGGGCAGGGCGTAAAAACGCTTTTGGCGCGGTTGGACGTATCAGCCCTGAATTCTATGTCCAGGATGGTGTCGTACCACGTACCCAGCTTCCCTACGTCTTGCGTCGCGTGAGCGAAATCTGTCAACACTACGGCCTGCGCGTGGGAAACGTCTTTCACGCTGGTGATGGCAATCTTCATCCACTCATCCTCTTTGACTCCCAAATACCCGGAGAAATCGAGCGCGTGCGTTTAGCAGGGCATGAAATCTTACAGGTTTGCGCCGAGGTGGGTGGCTCGATTACAGGCGAGCATGGTGTGGGACTTGAAAAACAAGCCGAGATGGCTCTCATTTTTTCGGAAGCCGACCTACGTGTCATGAAGCAAGTACGTCAGGCATGCAATCCCCACCAACTCTTCAACCCAGGCAAACTCTTTCCGTTACCCGGCAGGTGCGCCGAAGTCAGGCCAGCATAACACCACTATGGTGCCATATTTTCAAAGGAGGGCGGCATTTTCTCTGCTAGAGGAAACAGAGCACTTGCCGTATATAGCATGGGAGATACTACCTTACTCGCGCAGGCGATACGAGAACATCTGCCACATACACCATTCTCGGACGAGCCAGGACTCTTTCACACATATACAGATGAGATGACAATGCCTCATCTCATCTGTGCCCCCACAACCATCAACGAGGCCGCTCGTATCGTCGAACTGGCCCATCGACACCATTGCACGATCCAGGCACGTGGCGGAGGAACATCCAATGATCTTGGCTCCCTTTCACAAGCCCCTGACATAGAGCTACTCACAACTGGACTCAATCAACTCTTAGAACATGAAGCTCCCGACCTGACCTGCCATATTGAGGCTGGTATGACCCTGAGCACGCTTCAAAACCATTTAGCACGCAAAGGGCAAAAGCTTGCTCTAGACCCTCCTGACGCCAAGCACGCCACGATTGGAGGCATCATAGCGTCAAATGCCAGTGGTCCCAAACGATTACGCTATGGAACAGCTCGTGATCAGGTAATCGGACTACGAGTGATACAGGCTGATGGCACCGTAACGCGCAGTGGAGGACGCGTGGTGAAAAACGTAGCAGGCTATGACCTGAATAAACTCTATATTGGCTCACTCGGTACACTCGGCATTATCGTCGAAGCCAACTTTAAGCTTCAGCCATTACCAGCCACCGAACAAACGCTTCTTCTCACCTACACCAACGCGGATGACGCGATGCACACAGTTCTCAGCCTCCTCGGTTCAGCAATCACGCCCACAGCTCTGGAACTTATTGATAGTGGAGCAGCCAACAGCATGAATGACGGTTATGGGCTACACCTACCCACCAACGGATATACCCTGGCAGTAAACTTTGAGGGCAATCATACGGCTCTGGAGCGGCAGATCAATGAAACGCGTTTGCAGGCACGAAGGTTAAATGCTTTGCTCGGAGAAGAGCTCACGAACCAGGATCAAGAACACTTCTGGCACATCATTCGTCAGCAGCAGCGAGGCACATTAACCTGTAAGATCTCCCTACTCCCTTCACAAATAGCCCCCTATTTGCGTATACTGTCTTCAACCTGTAGGCAACACACATTGGAGGCTGCCAGCATAGCACACGCGGGAAATGGTATTGTATATACAGAGTTACGGCCTGCTGATGCCTTGCCGCGTCTGACAGCAACAATTACGGCGCTTCGCCATTATGTCAACTCGCACCATGGTACCCTGGTCATCGAGCGTTGTCCAACGCAATTGAAGCGGCAGATAGATGTCTGGGGCGACCCCGGAAGCTCCTTTTTCATGATGCAGCGCCTCAAAGAACAGTTTGACCCACAGGGAACTTTCACTAAAGGACGGTTTTTGGGAGGATTGTGAGTAGTAGAGATTTAATACTTGTTACAGCTCAGCCAGAGTTTATGCCCGCAGCAATTGAAGAGCTAATCACCCTGGAGAAACAGCTAACAATTCAAAAAGAAATCATGCCTGATATCTGGCTTTGTGACGTGCCAGATGGAGCCGCGCTCTTGAGGCGCGCCAGCCAGGCTCAGCTTATATTTGTACGCCACCTGGCTCCTGTTCAAGAACAGATAGAATTACACAATACCGAACATGATCTAGGAAATATCGCAGCGGCCATTGCCGGGCTATCAAATTTTGCCCAGATTGGGCGCGGCATTCACTTCGCGGTACAAACGCGCTTCGTACAAACAGACAAGCAACAGGGCAAGCGTCCATATAGCAGTGGCATTCTAAACCGAGAGCTAGCACTTGCCTTCGCAGAAGAGACAGGTGCCATTGAAGATATCAAAAAGCCTGAGGTTATCATATCATTGCTCTGCGACTCGCACATTTGCTATATTGGTATCTCTACGAGTGAAGAGAATTTGAGCGCCTGGCCGGGTGGGGCGCGGCATTATGCTCAGACAAAAGAGCAAATTAGTCGCGCAGAATTTAAATTGCTGGAAGCCTTAGAGACATTTCACATCACGCTTCCTGAGCGAGGACGCGTACTTGATCTGGGAGCGGCACCTGGCGGCTGGTCGCGCCTCCTACTCGATAGCGGACTCCAGGTCGTCGCGGTAGATCCTGCAAACCTTGATGCAAGGCTGCGCGGTCAAAAGCGCCTGGAACACTATCAGGGCTATGCCGAGCGCTATCTCGATATGCAACTAAGCTTGTCGAATCCCGCGAAATTTGACCTCATTGTCAATGATATGAAAATGGATGCGAGAGAGGCGGCACGGCTCCTGGTCCAAGCATCACGCCAGTTGCGCCCGGATGGATTTATTATCAGTGTGTTTAAGCTTCCACATACAACAGATACTATCAATCCGTTAAAGACACTCAAGGCAGCCTTAAAAACACTGCACAACCATTTTGACATTGTACAGGCGCGCCAGCTTTTTCATAATCGACAGGAAGTAACTGTTGCGGCGGCGCAACCACTACCGGCCCGTAAATAGCAATTTCTTAGATTTGGAGGTATTCTTATGGCTCTAGAGCAGACATCAGCCCATGATGCCTATCCAGAAATCAAGCCCCCCAATAGCGGGCCATTGCGCCGCAACACGCATACATACGAACTCATTCGCCAGTGCATACACTGTGGCTTTTGCCTTCCAACCTGCCCCACATATTCCGTGTTAGGTGTAGAGATGGATTCACCACGCGGACGCATCTATCAGATGCAGGCTGTCGCGGAGGGCAGGCTTGAGATAGGGGAAGATTTTGTTGAGCATATGAACTGCTGCGTGGGGTGTCGAGCCTGTGAAACGGCCTGCCCTTCTGGCGTGCAGTTTGGTAAACTCATTGAGGCCGCGAGGGAGCAAATTCAGCTAGCGGAGGAAGACCCCAACGCCAGCACCCAGATAACCGGCCCCTCTGAGCATATGCAGGTTCCAGCCCAGAAGACACTCGCGGGAAAGCTTCTCCACCGCATCTTCTTTGACTATATGCTTCCATCGCACCTGAACACGATGCTCGTCTTCTCAGGGCTGAAGGTCTATCAACGCAGCGGTCTACAAACCCTCGTTCATCGTACAGGGCTTCTTGATCTCGTTAATAACCTTCCGACTCCTTTCAAAGGAAAACTCAAGCTCCCTGAAGAACTGATGGCCTCAGCGTCAGGAGACATCTTCCCAGCGCAATTGCCAGAGATCACACACGCCATTGGAGCCAGAAAATACCGTGTTGGCTTCATCAGCGGTTGCATCATGGATCAGGTCTTCCGTGACATTAACGAAGCGAGTATTCGCGTGCTCGCGGCTAATGGCTGTGAGGTTATCACTCCAGTCCAGCAAGGCTGTTGTGGAGCGCTTCATGTACACGGTGGCGAAGCGGAACGCGGGCGTGATTTAGCCCGGCACAATATTGACATCTTTGAGCAATATAATTGCGATGTCATTATCATCAACTCGGCGGGATGCGGCTCAACGCTCAAAGAATACGACCACCTGCTACGGGATGATCCCGCTTATGCAGAGCGAGCCAAAGCCTTCAGTGGCAAGGTCAAAGATATCAGTGAGTTTCTAGTCAGTATCAAGCTGAATCAGCAAATGGGAGAGGTCACACGCACAGTCGCCTATCATGATGCTTGCCACCTGGCTCATGGGCAAAAGATCAAACAGCAACCACGGCAGTTACTCCAAACCATTCCTGGCATACAACTGACAGAGTTAAAGGAAGCGGACTGGTGCTGTGGGAGCGCTGGTGTGTATAACATCGTCAATCAGAAGATGGGCAACGAATTGCTGGAACGCAAGATGGAGAATGTTGCCGCAACCGAGGCGGATATTGTTGCAACTGGCAATCCAGGCTGCATGATGCAGATCGCGATGGGAGTGCGCCAGCGAAATCTTGACATGCAAGTGGTACATCCCATTCAGCTTCTTGACGAAGCCTATCGTGTGGGAGGTCTCTACCGCAACGCGCAACGTCCAGATCTTAACAATTTAACAGCCAGTACAAAGCACCAGCAGAAGCAGCGCTTCCTCTTCGTCGGTATTGTTCTTGGTCTGCTATTAGGGCTATTCTTCCTGGGTCGCCGTAAGAAGTAGCCAGCCACACGACACTGTAGGTATCCCCTACAGTCCAACCAACCGAAAGAATCAGGTCACACAGAGAAGTGAGAAAGGAATAGCTTGATATATTTCTCTGTGTGACCTGATTCTGCTGAATTATTTCTTTTCACACACAAAAAAGAGTTCGCGATGTCGCACTGCGACCTCGGAACCCTCTTGTCTCCTCGAACCAACTCAATCATGTTTCCCTCAATTTTGCTGAGCCACGCTCCTGCCTGCCTCCCACACGTGCGCTTCTCCCTTCACAGCAGCCCATGAGAACCACTCCCAACAGGATCATACACACACATACACACGTTGGTGGCAACAAGCCGTACGATCATTAGTACTGCTCCGCTTCGCCTGTTACCAGTCGTCCACGCGCAGCCTATCTACCAGGTCTTCTTCCTGGGATCTTGACCTACTCCGAAGAATAGGTGGGACAAGTCGTCTTGGGGTCGGCTTCGCGCTTAGATGCTTTCAGCGCTTCTCCTTTCTTGACGTAGCTACCCAGCTCTGGGGGAGGCCCCCAACTGGCACACCAGCGGTCAAGCCATCTCGGTCCTCTCGTACTGAAGATGACTCCCCTCACTTCTCCTACGCCCACGACGGATAGAGACCGAACTGTCTCGCGACGTTCTGAACCCAGCTCGCGTGCCGCTTTCATGGGCGAACAGCCCAACCCTTGGGACCTACTCCAGCCCCAGGATGCGACGAGCCGACATCGAGGTGCCAAACCTTGCCGTCGATGTGAACTCTTGGGCAAGATAAGCCTGTTATCCCCGGGGTAGCTTTTATCCGTTGAGCCACACTCCTTCCACTCGGGAATGTGGGATCACTAAGCCCGACTTTCGTCCCTGCTCGGCGCGTCTGCCTCGCAGTCAAGCTCCCTTGTGCCTTTACACTCTTGAGAGGGTGATGTCCATCCACCCTGAGGGAACCTTTGGGCGCCTCCGTTACTCTTTGGGAGGCGACCGCCCCAGTCAAACTACCCATCTGGCCCTGTTCACGCTCCGGATCACGGATGCGTGTGAGACACAAACCATGGTGAGAGTGGTATTTCACTGCTGCCTCCTCCGCCCCCACAAGGGCGGACTCTCCGGCTCCCACCTATCCTACGCACACCATACTTCGTTTCCAGGCCAAACTGTAGTAAAGCTCCACGGGGTCTTTTTGTCCTGTCGTGGGTAACCCGTATCTTCACGGGTACTTCAATTTCGCCGAGTCCTCTGTCGAGACAGTGCCCAAGTCGTTTCTCCTTTCGTGCGGGTCGGAACTTACCCGACAAGGAATTTCGCTACCTTAGGACCGTTATAGTTACGGCCGCCGTTCACCGGGGCTTAGATTCGTGGCTACGCTCACCACTCCTCGTAACCTTCCGGCACTGGGCAGGAGTCAGCCCCTATACTTCCGCTCTCGCGTTCGCAGAGACCTGTGTTTTTGGTAAACAGTCGCTTGGGCCTCGTTTTTGCAGCCTTCTCACCACCTCTTGTCTTACCAAGAGACAGCTACTCAGGCCCCCCTTCTTCCGAAGGTACGGGGTCAATTTGCCGAGTTCCTTAACAGAGGGTCGCTCGATCACCTGGGGAGAGTTCCCCCTGCCTACCTGTGTCGGTTTGCGGTACGGGCGCACAGTCTTCTGGCGAGAGGCTTTTCTTGGCGGCCTGGGCTCCGATGACTTCCGCACCCTCGCGGGCGCTCGGCCCAGCAGTCACGCTTTCGCAACCGGGATTTGCCTCGGTCACGCGCTTCTGGCTGGGCACCGGTCCTGTCCATTCGACCGGCTCACCTTCCCTACCGCGTCCCCCCATTGCTCCATCACGAAGCTGTGCGGTGCAGGAATCTCTGACCTGCTTTCCATCGCCTACGGCTTAACGCCCTCGGCTTAGGTCCCGACTCACCCTGGGACGATTGACGTTGCCCAGGAACCCTCAGGCATTCGGTGTATCTGGTTCTCGCAGATATTGCGCTACTCATTCCGGCATTCTCACTTCCTGCCGCTCCACCAGTCCTTGCGATCTGGCTTCTCTGCCACAGGAACGCTCCCCTACCAACCTCCTCGTAAAGAGAAGGTTCCATGGCTTCGGGACGATGCTTGAGCCTCGGTACGTTGTCGGTGCCATTGCACTCGACCAGTGAGCTATTACGCACTCTTTAAATGATGGCTGCTTCTAAGCCAACATCCTGGCTGTTTGGGCGCATTGACCCCCTTTGACACTGAGCATCGATTTTGAGCCCTTAGCCGATGGTCTGGGCTGTTTCCCTTTTGACGACGAAGCTTAGCCCCCGCCGTCTCACTCACCCGCATCCTGTCCTGGCATTCGGAGTTTGGTTAGGGTTGGTAACCCGCACAGGGCCCCTAGCCTACTCAGTGCTCTACCTCCAGGATAGTTCTCTCGGGTGGCTGTACCTCAATACATTTCGGGGAGAACCAGCTATCTCCGTGTTCGATTAGCATTTCACCCCTATCCACAAGTCATCCCCCAGTTTTGCAACACTGGTGGGTTCGAGCCTCGACGGACTGTTACATCCGCTTCACTCTGCTCATGGATAGCTCACACGGTTTCGGGTCGCATCGCCGCTACGCGCACGCCTTATTCAGACTCGGTTGCCCTCTGGCTCCCCAGCTTTAACGCTGGTTAACCCGCAACGTGCGATGCACTCGCCGGATCATTCTACAAAAGGCACGCCATCAGCCCTTACTTCCTCATGGAAGAGTGGCCTCTGACTGCTGGTGAGTACGTGGTTTCAGGGTCTCTTTCATCCCCCTCTCGGGGTCCTTTTCACCTTTCCCTCACGGTACTTGTTCGCTATCGGTCGCTGAAGCTCTTTAGCCTTGGAGGGTGGTCCCCCCAGCTTCCCACAAGATTGCACGTGTCTCGTGGTACTCAGGATCCTTCCCACCGTACTGCCCCCGACCTCTACGGGACTCTCACCCCCTCTGGTGGCACGTTCCAATGCCTTCAAGTAAGGTCAGTATGGTGTTGATGGAAGTCCTACAACCCCGCCACGTCCGAGGACGTGATGGTTTGGGCTAGGTCCCGGTTCGCTCGCCACTACTACGGGAATCTCGGTTGATTTCTCTTGCGCAGGCTACTGAGATGTTTCAGTTCGCCCACGATCCTCCACACCGTCTATGTGTTCAACGGTGGGTCTCCAGACATAACTCTGGAGGGGTTGCCCCATTGGGAATCTCAGGGATCATAGCTTGGATGCAGCTCCCCCTGAACGTTTCGCCGGTCTCCGCGTCCTTCATCGGACTTCAGCGCCAAGGCATCCACCTCGTACTCTCTGTCGCTTGTTCTGCCTTGCCGTTTTCTTCGCCGAATGTGAAGAATTGTTGTTAGTGTGTATCTACCCTTTGTTGTTGGGATTCGGTCTTCATGTTCACTGTCAGCGATCAGCGCTCGCGCGGGATGCTCCCCGTCGTGTGAAAACACACTCTAGAAAGCAGCAGGCACAGCGTGCTCGCTCAGCAAAATTGAAGGAAACATGTTCGGTTGTTCAAGGTGCTCGGGTGAGACTCGCATGTCCCTCACGAAGAGGGACGACGAAGCGCTCAACCGCTCAAGAGTGGAAGCAGCTTTCAACATCAGCACCACAGGTTCCTGTTCGACCTGGAAGTTGAGGTGACCTCATGGGTCCCTCGTGACTCCCTAGAAAGGAGGTGATCCAGCCGCACCTTCCGGTACAGCTACCTTGTTACGACTTCACCCCAATCACCGACCCCACCCTCGACGCCTGCCTCCCAAAGGGTTAGCCTGGCGGCTTCAGGTGTTGCCGACTTTCGTGGTGTGACGGGCGGTGTGTACAAGACCCGGGAACGTATTCACCGTAGTGTGCTGACCTACGGTTACTAGCAACTCCTCCTTCATGCAGGCGAGTTTCAGCCTGCAATCTGAACTGAGACCGGCTTTCTGAGCTTGGCTCCCCCTCGCGGGTTCGCTTCCCTTTGTCTCCGGCCATTGTAGCGTGTGTGTCGCCCAGGTCGTAAGGGCCGTGCTGACTTGACGTCATCCCCGCCTTCCTCCCTTTCGGGCAGTCCCACCTGAAACCTGTAACAGGCAGTAGGGGTTGCGCTCGTTGCGGGACTTAACCCAACATCTCACGACACGAGCTGACGACAGCCATGCAGCACCTGTGTGAACGCTCCGAAGAGCACAGTGCATTACCACTGCTTCGTCCACATGTCAAGACCTGGTAAGGTTCTTCGCGTTGCATCGAATTAAACCACACGCTCCGCTGCTTGTGCGGGTCCCCGTCAATTCCTTTGAGTTTTAATCTTGCGACCGTACTCCCCAGGCGGACCACTTATTGTGTTTACTTCGACACGGAGGGGGTCGATACCCCCCACATCTAGTGGTCATCGTTTACGGCCAGGACTACCGGGGTATCTAATCCCGTTCGCTCCCCTGGCTTTCGCACCTGAGCGTCAGGTACTTCCCAGGACACTGCCTTCGCCTTTGGTGTTCCTCCGGATCTCTACGCATTTCACCACTCCACCCGGAATTCCGTGTCCCTCTGAAGTCCTCAAGTCCTACAGTTTCCGTTCGCCTCTCCCGGTTGAGCCAGGAGCTGTCAGAACAGACTTACAGGACCGCCTGCGTGCCCTTTACGCCCAGTAACTCCGGACAACGCTCGCCCCCTACGTATTACCGCGGCTGCTGGCACGTAGTTAGCCGGGGCTTCTTCCTGAGGTACCGTCCGTTCTCGTCCCTCAGAAAAGCAGTTTACACTCCGAAAAGCGTCTTCCTGCACGCGGCGTTGCTCGTTCAGGGTTGCCCCCATTGACGAAAATTCCTCACTGCTGCCCCCCGTAGGAGTCTGGGCCGTTCTCAATCCCAGTGTGGCTGACCATCCTCTCAGACCAGCTACTGATCGTCGCCTTGGTGAGCTTTTACCTCACCAACCAGCTAATCAGGCGCAGGCCCATCCTCAGGCGTCCCGAAGGACTTTCCTTCTTGCGAAGGCTATGCGGTATTGTCGGCGATTTCTCGCCGGTATTCCTCACCTGGGGGTAGGTACCCACGTGTTCCTCACCCGTCCGCCACTCCCTTGTTGCCAAGGGCGTTCGACTTGCATGTGTTAGGCACGCCGCCAGCGTTTATCCTGAGCCAGGATCAAACTCGCCATTCAAGTTGTGAATGTATCTCGACTCACCTCACGCGGAGATGAGCGAAGGTGTAAATGAGTTTGCGTCCAGGCTGAAAGAAGTGCTTGGCTTCTTTGTTTGCTTGTTCGCAGAATTGACAGGATTGTGTACCTTCCTCTCATGGCTCCCTTGCGAGAGCGCTGGAAGAAGGGCCAATGTCCATCTGCATTCCACTCTTGAGTTGTTCAGGTACGTCTGAGTCCTCGACGCCGCATGGGCGTCGTCCCCGCCGACCTCGGTGGGCCAGCGTTTTTTTCTCTGTATCGGGCAGAACCAACAAGAGTAGCGTTTCCGCTATTTTCGTTCGTTCGCCGTCGACTCCGGTAGTATCGCATATCGCTTGGGGTTTGTCAACCCCTTTTTCGTGACTTTTTCGAAGCTCATTCAGATTCGTTGTTGTACCCCCTACCTTGCGGGCTGCCGGAAAATGGCAACACAAAGCTGACGACCTCATCAGTCGTACAGCGCGGGAGGGGAGATGATCTGAACGATCCCGTGTCGAGCCACCTTAGCGTGGCGCAATACTGGCTACATCCGACAGGAGCACCGTAATAATGGTGATTGTCGTTATGTGCCTTTCTCTTGGAGCGAGGGTCATTATCGCACAACCACCTATCCCTGTCAATATGCAGATTCTATGTAGGACTATTAGCAGGTAGGCAAACAGAAGGAGCGTTGTTACGGTATGAACGATAAAGCACTTCAACGCCCATACTGCCACAACGCTCCCACAAGAGGTAACGTGTATTACCGTTATCCGAAACTTACCCAAATAGGGACAAGCCATATCCGGTGTTCGGTTCCTGCTTCAACGAACAACCTGCCTGGATCTACCAGGTCTTACAGGATCTCCGCAGGCGTGAATTCCGGTGTAACTCACCGTACGAGGGGCAATTATAGCAGAAACGGGATACGAATGCAAGAGCAACAGATGTCAACAGAAAGAACTATTTGTCCACTCTTCAAGAAACTTGTTTTGACCCTTCAGCAACAGCCAGCGATGGTTTATTAATGCGCTCCAAGAGTACATCCAAAAACTTCTTACCACCTGTCGCGACAAGCATAGGGTTACGCGCTAAAATACCCATAAACAAACTCGCGCTATAATCGCACCGTACAGCCTGGGCAATCTGAGAGGCGGTCAGGCGCTTTAAGAGGTCAAAGGCACCATCCCATTGCTCATCTGTGTAAGCAGCGATATGCTTGTTGATCAGATAAGAAATCTCCATATCCCGACCAAAACGTGTACGCCACTGGCGATCAAAACGATTTAAGAAAGTGCCTGAAGTATCGCCACTCTTCACCGCATCAGCAGCCACATCACCAGCCATTTGACCGGCATACATCGCGAATCGGATGCCCTCACCGACTAGCGTTGATCCCTGACCACCAGAGTCGCCAGCCAGCATAAGACCATCCCGGCAGAATCTATCCACAGGTCTGACGGCAGGGAAGAGCCCAGTATGGTATTCAACAGGGCTCGCGCCGCGCAGTTTCTCTTTCAATTGAGGCATCTGCATAATACTATTCAGATAGGGGCGCGCGTCATTGTCACAATCGGGATGGATAACGCCAACACCGATGCGGACACGTCCATTGCCTCGTGGGAAGACCCAGGCATATCCTTGAGGAGCAAAAGCGCTTCCCATGATGAGATAGACGGTATCCTGTGGATAATGGGGGGCATACAGGTCATATTCCGCGCCGAAGCCATAGCGATGGAAAGCCTCACCCATATCACTGCGCACGCCTATATGGCGAGAGAAGCCGCTCGCATCAATCGTCACATCCGCATGCACTTCGCGCCGCTCGCTCACATGGTTCTTATATGTCACACCAACGATGCGCTCGCCCTCTCTCAACACTTTATCTACGGTATGACGGACGCGAATCTCTGCACCTGCCGCAATCGCGCGCCCAGCGAGATGCTGATACAGACCGCGAATATCAATCACACAGGCAACAGCAGGATTATAATCATGGATAAATTCGCGATTGGGTGAGACAAAAGCAATTTTTGTGACGGGATGATAGAGATGTTCGGGACCTTTAGCGCTTTCATATCACTAATCCAGCTTCCGCCGCTGGTATGAATGGGATAACCAATTTCATTCTGGCGCTCCAGGACAAGCGTACGAGCGCCCCTGGATGCAGCAGTCTCGGCGGCCATCAGGCCAGCAGGGCCGCCTCCAACAATAAGTACTTGATACTCGTCTGGCATGAGATTCCTTCTACACAATTAGGAGAGTGCGACATCAATTCATGGTACCAGAAACGGCACCGTCGAGCGAAAAATATAACTCTTCTCTGCGCTCTATTTGTGGCATAGTATAGAACACCTACCAGTCACTGTCTATACTTCGCACTGAGACGAAAGGCTTTCGACTACGGAGCTAGCATATTGAATGGAGCAAGAGGATTCGTACCATCCCAAGTTCCCGTTGCCTCGAAAGGGCGAAAACGAGCAAAGAATTCCTCTCAATACCACTGTTCCTGACGAGTACGGCGGATAACCTCGCGATGGGGAGACTGTCCATAGGCAAATGACGTCACATCGGGCAACGTCTGCCAGATGCTAAACGTGGCCTGGTACAGCAAGGGGATTTAACCAACGCCTACAGAATTTAGCAGAGTTGGTTGAGAACGCAACCGGGCCGCGACTGCTGGTACCGCATCCAAAAACGCCTTGACACAGCCCAGACGAAGAGTCGCACGAGTTAGAATAACCCAGGGTCCCGATTGAGGTGCAACGACCGCTGACATGTCACTCAAGGGGTCCCGCCCACCCCAGGCGCCATGCCAGCGCACAGGTCGCATATAGACAGTCCAGAGTTCTTCAGCCTCACATCATACGCGCTTCATAAGTGAGGACTCCTCTTCAAAACGGCGCGCATCGGCATAGGAGCGCCAGACGCTAAAGATCGCCGAACGCTGGAGATCAGCATGTGGACTAAAGACTTTGCCACGACCAACTCCCATTAAGCGCCAGAAGCACACACCAGGAACACGATGCATCTTCCAATGGTCCAACCCCAGATAAGTCAGTGTACGCAAACCTGGCTTATGATAACGGATTAAGCTAAACGTGACCACAGGCTCATTGGTATCTTTCATATGTTCCATGTTACAACGTTCTACTCTCATCATAATCTTACGTATATGTTACTACAGGCTAGACGCGCATGTGAAGCGATGTGAGCCATATGCAAAACGGCCACTATAACAAGAGGCAAGACCCATTTTGCCCTCACCATCATTTCATCGATTGTTACATTTCTATATTTAAGTTCGTGTATCTGAGTGTTCATGCTCAGCTGACATACAGAATCACGAGAGAATCAAGTACAAGAAAAAATGCCATAGGTCTTGACACAAAGCGAAGCATTAGAGCTCTTTTTTGTGAAATATTCTGTAGTGAAAGTCAGGAGGAAAGCACATGTCTACACGATCACAAACGACAGCCGTTGGTGTTTTCACTGATAGGATACAAGTTGATAGAGCGCTTGAAGCCCTTCATAACGCAGGCTTCAGTGATGACCAAATTGGCTTCATTCAACGAGATCTACGTGATGCGGCATCAGAGCGAGCGGCTACCGACGCCACAGCAGTCGAAGCAACCACCGAAGAAAAATCGGATGCCGCCGCGACTGGCGCTGTCGGTGGAGGGATTCTAGGTGGATTACTGGGAGCGGCGGCGGCGCTGGTCATTCCAGGGATTGGTCCTGCTTTGGCAGGTGGAATCCTGGTCACAACGTTAGGTGGCGTAGCCATTGGTGCGGTTGCGGGTGGTCTGATTGGCGCGCTCACCAATATGGGTATTCCAGAAGAAGAGGCCCAATATTATCAGCAAGAGCTCTCAGCGGGACGCATGCTCCTTACGGTGAATGCTGGCGCTCGTTACGAGGAGGCAATGACCCTCCTACGCAGCCAGGGTGCTTATGACGTCTATACCCAACCGGGAAGACAGGAACCAATAACCAACACCTATGAGCGACGTCCAGAAGAAGAGGCACGCTATGCACCTCCAACACGACCAGGCTATGACATGACCTATCCCGACAATACTATCGAGCAGCCTGCGCAGGCTGTGGGAGCAGGTCAGGAGAGCTATAACATGCCTCCCACCTATACGCGTGAAAACGGTGGCTTCCGGCAGGATATGCCACAAAACTATCGCGAGAACCAATATCGCCGCTCAGAGGACCCGACAGGCGAACCAGTAGCCTCTCAGGAGGGTGTGAGAGCAAATAATCAACCATATGCTGATGATGTGAATCAGAGAGTATTCAATAATGCCAATGGCACGCCCCAGCAGCCAGGACAACAATATGCACCAACCTATTCCTCTGAAGCGCCACAGCCCAACCAAGCAGGAGCTACCGCTGATGCTCCCGAGTACACCAATCCGTCATCTCAAACGACCTATCGCGAGGGTGAGCAGCGACAAACGCCAAACTTCCAAGAGCCGAATCGAACGTTCCAGAGCTCAGAAATGAGGCAAGAGGGATATCGAACAGATGCCGCCCCCGGTACGGGGACTAACAACGCATCTCAAACTTATAACGAGAGCGGTATGGCACATCGTGAGAGCGATCCATATCAGAAGCAGCAACGGGTCAAAGATGTCGATACACAGTCTATGAGAGAGAATCAGGCTGGCACGAACCAGCAGCCTCAACGCAATCTCAGACCAGATGAGCGAGACACAGATAACACACCACCTCCACCCAACTATCGCCAGTAAGCTACATGAACATTATAAGAAGCGAGGAGGAGAACGATTGAAATGTTCTCCTCCTCGCTTCTTTATCTTACCCCAACAGACACACACCACAAACCCACGTGAAAGCGCTTGATAAGCGCTTTCACGTGGGTTTAAAATCATTGACTTTTGACCAATATCATGCTATAATTAGAACATGATTTCAATGTGCTTTGTACACTAATTGAGATACGCATTCAGATGTGCTCGTTTATTTCTATCCTTGTATTGACTTATTCTTTTTCTATGTTCCATTTATGCCTTCCAGGGCAAAGGGGTGGAGTACCTAATGAGCAGCATCTTTCAGCTTACACAAACAATTCAAATAATGCCCTCGCTACCTCGCCGTACAGGGAAGCGCTCTACACAACAGATGCTCCCCGGACTTGAGCCAGAGGCCGAGGCACAACCTCAAATCACCAATCGACAAATAGCCGAAGTGCTATCGAGCATCGCAGACATGCTGGAGGCCCAGGCAAGTAATCCGTACCGCATTCAGGCCTATCGCAATGCCGCACGTGGTGTCCTCAACCTGAAGGAGCCTGTAAAAAACTTTCTGGAACGAGGAGAATCTCTTCCCATTGCAGGGCTAGGGGACCGCCTGCGCTCACGTATCCGCGAACTGGCGCAAAATGGTAGCATGACCTTTCAGAATGGCCTTTGCCTGCCTGCTCTGCCCACAGGAGTACGAGCTCTCATGAGTGTTGAACACGTGGGGCCATATACCGCTATTCGCCTCTACGAAGAGCTAGAGATTGATTCGGCGGAGAAGCTCTTTAGGGCTGCTCAGCAACAGCGTATTCGCCCGCTCTCAGGCTTTGGCATTCGTAGCGAGGAGCGCTTAAAAGAGGCAGCGCGTCGCATACTCGACAAACAAACCTCACAGCCGCTCGGTGGCGCTGCCTAAGAAGAAAAGCCAGTCTTGCGTATGTATGGACGCAAGGCTGGCTTTTATGGTGCTATGCGGAAATGACCGCATCGAGTTCATCCAACAGACAAATTTGCGCGCCTATCATGGGGCGGCACGCGTCAATGCAGTCATCACCAAAACGATTCAGCCAGATACCTCGCATTCCCGAACGATACGCCCCCACAATATCACGTGGCAAGCTATCTCCAACCATAATTGTCTCGTCAGGAACGCCTTGCACCTGTTCAAGTACATGTGAAAAAACTTCGGGCCTGGGTTTACCAATCCCAAACTCACCTGAAACAACAATCGCATCAAAGTAGCTTTCCAGACCTGAAGCCCGTATCTTCTCGCGTTGCAAGTCCGGCGCGCCATTAGTCAGGAGAGCCAGGGTATACTGCTGTTTCAAGCGACTGAGTGCCACCTCAACATCGGCAAAGACACGATAGCTTCTACGCCGTTCTTTGCGGAAGATAGCGGCTAACTGCTTGACCAAGCTCTCGTCTTCAATTCCCTGTTCTGCCAGGGCATATTCCCACAATCGCTCCTGATACACAGGAGCCCATTCATAGAGTGCCTGGAGATCGGAGCCATCACCCTCAAACCGGCCCCACATACCTTCCGAAGCACTAATACCAATCTCGCGACAGTAATCATATGTTGGTGCCTCAGCCCAAAGGCGTCTGGCATGTCTGTAAGCTGACCCTTTTAAGCGCTCGCAGTCAACCTGAGCATATTCATAGGCAAATGCGCAGGCATTTTCAAAGGCGCTATGTGTCGCGTCGCGGTCCTCAATCAACGTCTCATCAAGATCAAATATTATCGTTTTGATCTGCATACAGTCTTCAATTCCCTATAGTTTTTATTAGCAATAGAGTAATAGTATTTTCGCGACTCACGGGCTATTCTTCTCGCCTATGAGTTCCCTTCAGTCGCGGGGAGTTATCAGCAGCATTTCAAGCTTGCCTGGATCCCCACAATGGAATCTACAACCAAGCCATCTCCTGGTAACACTCATACTACCAGACGAAATACTATGGGAACGAAGAACACAATAAGCCAAATGCACTATGCCAGGCGTCAAAAGTCGCCGCGCGAGATCATCTCAATAAAGCGCTGCTCCAGTTCAGCAGCGCGTGGACCCACCTTCCCAGTTCCGATAGGGGATTCATCGATATGCGTGACTGGCGTAATCTCGCGCGAAGATGATGAAATAAACGCCTCGTCGACTGTAGAGAGTTCCTCATAGAGAATAGGACGTTCCTCGATATGGAAACGATTCTTCGCCAGTTCAAGGATTACCTGGCGCGTAATACCCAGTAAAACGCCCGCGCGTGGAGTAATCAAAGTATCGCCTCGAAAGACAAAGAAGTTGCTGCGTGTCCCCTCCAATACCTGTCCAGCGGAATTCAGGTATAGCGCATCGCTTGCACCGCGACGCTGAGCCTCCTTGAGCGCACGCATAGCCGCCAGGTAGCTCGACGTTTTGGCCTCGGGCATATCACGCTCCATACGACTCGTAATGACCTTGATACCACGCTCAAAGCGCTCCATATCGCGCTCTGGCAGAGGTGTAACGAGTACAGCGAGTACGGGCTTGCCACCTGGTAACACACCATCTTCACTCACCCCGCCTGTCACCAGAAGACGCAGAGAGGCATGGGTATATGCATTGCGCTCTATAGCCTGATGAACGACGCTGGCAATCTCCTCACGTGTATAGGGGATATCCAGTTCAATCAGTTCAGCCGAGCGATAGAGTCGCTGAAGATGCTCATTGAGATGAAAGGGACGACGCTCATAGGTCCGTAAACTCTCAAAGACGCAATAGCTTCTCAATACAGCGACATCATTAATGGAGATGGTCGCTTCGCCTGGATGCACCCAGCGCCCATCAACGTACCAGAAGGCATTATTATCCATCATTCAACCTCGTTCCTCCAGCTTGCAGGGCCAGTCATTACCAGAAGATATGCCATATCATACCGTTGCTCTCTGCAAGATTTCAAACTGGCCTCAAATTTCTCCAACCATATCCTGCTTGCCTGCGTATTATAAATAGAGCGGTGAGAGAAGAACACAGCTACATACAGCATATAACAGTATTGGACGGCTTACACGTAAATACGATCGTTTCAACACCGTTCAGTTAACCAATACTATAAACTTAGAAAAAGTTTACAAAAGCACACTATAAGGAGAAAGCGCAATGACACAGGACCCCCGTGAAAATTATACCAATGTGGAACAGAAATCGTATGGTGTCGAAGAGCTTCAGGTCGTTGGCGAACAATTGCTCGCCAAGGTAAAGGAACTCATTCACGAAGGCAATGTACGCCGCATCATCATCAAGCAAGACGGCAACTCCATTCTGGAACTGCCACTTACCATTGGTGTCGCTGGCGTAATTCTTGCTCCTGCTCTGGCCGCCGTTGGCGTTCTGGGCGCGTTGCTCACACAATGCTCCATCGAAGTTGTCCGATCCGAGTCTCCCGCCGAGTATGTGGCAAATAAGGTTGAAGAGGTAAGTGACGAAGTTCCGCCCACTGCTTAAACGACTGAAGATAGAGCAAGAGCCGGGGTCCTCCATGGGGCCTCGGCTCTTTCTTACTGTGTCTGTTAACGACAACTTATCCAAGCTTCGCCGCGCTCAAGATGCGGCCATTCACAACCTGCACGCCTCGCTTCACGCGAGGGAAAGCAATGACCTCGCTGGCTTTCAGAGGCAATGAGTGCTCACCTTTCTCACCATTCGCCCCTTTCCAGGTCAGGAGCAGATAGTCATGCTCATTGATGAGCATCGTAAAGAGCACACGATCACTGTCCACCAGTTCCGTAGTGACCACACCAACAGTCGCGCGTCCCTTCTGGGGATACTGGCTCACAGGAACTTTTTTCAGGGTCCCCGCTTCCGTTGCCACCAGGACACTCACCATATCCTGAATGACCTCACCTGTCTCCACATCAATACTCGTCGTCGTGTTTATGTCATAGTAGGAAGCACTCACGACAACGCCACCATGTGTCAGAGATATAGCAGCCACACCCTGACCAACGCGCCCCTGAGCGCGTAAAGCCTCATCGCTAAAGCGAAGAGTTTGCGCGTAGTCCGTGGTCACAAAGTATTCACCCTGACCATGAGAGAGTACAGCAGTTACAATACTATCGCCGTCAGCGAGCTTCATATCTTGCGCACCATCGACATCGATTGTTTTGTACTCACTTAACGGAGACTTCTTGACCTTCCCCAGGCGACTAAATGTCACCAGGTAGCGATCTTCATCGTAGGCATCAATCGGCACAATCGCGACGATTTCCTCCTCTGGATTCAGTTCTAGCAAGGACTGAATCGGCTCTCCCTTTGCGGAGCGTGTAGCCAGTGGAATACGATGGCTGGCAATCTGGAAGACACGTCCGGAAGAGGCCATACAGAGCAGATAATCCTGCGATGTAGTAGCAATTACCTCGCGCAACTGTTCATCACCACGCACCGGAGTATAGATGAGCTCGCCATTCTTCTCTTTCGGGCGGAAAGTATCCTGAGCAAGTGTTTTCAGGGCACCAGAACGAGTAAAGGCAATAGTTAGCGGTTCGCGCTCATAGAGGCTGGCAACACGCGTAATGGGTTTCTCTACCGAACCTTCAACATCGATAATGGTACGCCGCTCATCACCAAACTGGCGCACAAGCTGCTGCATCTCTTTCTTCAGAAGAGTGATAAGCGCGCGACGATTGGAGAGCAAACGCTCTAACTCCTCAATACGAGTCTGAAGGTCCCCATGCTCACGCCGGTACTTCCCGCTATCCATTTTCGTTACCTGAGCGAGCGTCATTGAGGCAATGACATCCGACTGGATCTCACTTAATTGATAGCGTTCTTCGATGGTTCGGCGGGCGCTGGCGCGATCATCGGCCTGCTGGAAGATCTTCACAATCTCTTCCGCATGCTCGGCGCCAATCATCAAGCCTTCCACGATATGCAAGCGCTCTCGCGCCTTGCGTAGATCATAGCCGGCTCGACGAGTCAAGAGGTCAAGCTGGTGCGCATTCCAGTAATTCAGCAGTTCAAGCAACCCAACTTGCTTCGGCTGACGCGCAGCCTGCAGGGGGGAACCAAAGAGAAAGACCATCTGGAACGAGAGCGCAATTTGCAGATCGGTCTCGCGGTATAACTGTTCTAACGTATGAGCGGCGTCGGCATCCTTCCGTAGCTCAAGTACGATACGTGTGCCCTTTTCGGTATCGCTTTCATCACGCAGATCAGGCATCAGGCCATCCAGCTTATGCGCGTTAAAGGCTTTGATGATCGAGGCCTTGACCTTATCGCGCCCGGTTGGCGGTATCTGCGTCACGACCAGCGCGCGCCTACGTGGTGTCTCTTCCAGGCGCACCTCAGCACGCACGATAATGCGCCCTTTGCCAGTAGTAAAATAATCACGGATGCCATCAACACCAACAATATGCCCACCCTGACTGAAATCTGGCCCCTGAATAAAGCCCATGAGCTCATCTACTGTCATGTCAGGCCGATCTAGGAGGGCAATACAAGCACGTATCACTTCTCCCAAGTTGTGGGGCGGAATATTTGTCGAGAGACCAACCGCGATTCCACTGGACGGGTTGACGATGGGAGGGATGCGACCTGGCAAATAGTCTGGTTCTACCACCTTGGGATCTTGCTTATACGTTGGATGCAAGGGTACCGTCTCGCGCTCCATATCGGCCATCAAGGCTTCAGCCAGAGGTGAGAGGCGCATCTCGGTATAACGATAAGCAGCGGGCGCATCACCATCTTCGCTACCCATATTCCCCTGTCCCTCAATCAGTGGATACCGCATGGTAAAAGGCTGAGCCATGCGCGCTGCGGCCTCATAGACTGAGGTATCACCATGCGGATGATAGTTGCCCAGAATCAGACCAACCACCTCTGCGCTCTTCACAGTAGGACGGCTGGAGAAATAGCGCGCCTCGCGCATACCCGCCAGAATGCGACGCTGCACGGGTTTAAGGCCATCACGCGCATCCGGTAGGGCTCTGTCTGTGACAACCGAGAGCCCATAGGTCGCGAAGGCTTGCGCCATGATAACGGAGAAATCTTCCTGTACGATACCTGTTTCGACAGTATTTCCCGTAGTATTTTCGCTTACACTCGCCATGGTTTACACATCCAGTTCCTTGATCTTACGGGAATGCTCCGCCAGAAAGACACGACGGCGTTCCGCATTTTTATCTTCCATCAGCTCAACAACAAGTTTCGCAGCCAGGACCGCATCCTCCATCGTGACACGCTTTAACGTGCGCCTCGCCGGATCAAAGGTGGTATCGCGCAGTTCTTTAGGATTCATCTCACCCAGGCCCTTAAAGCGCTTGAACTCAAGGTTCTGCGCATCGGGATGTGAACTAACGAACTTCTCGCGCACCTCATCATTCAAGAGCCAGTGAACCTTCCCTTTGTACTTGACAGAGTAAAGCGGCGGGCAAGCAATGTACACATGGCCTTGTTCAATCAGATTGCTAAATTCCTGGTGGAAAAGCGTTAGTAGAAGGCACTGAATATGCAAGCCATCAACGTCAGCGTCAGTCGCGATAATGATACGATTGAACTTGAGGCGACTGATATCAAATATATCGCGCGTCCCAGTTCCAAGGACATTGATGATGGTCCGAATCTCCTCATTCTCAACGATGCTCTTAAGATTAGCCTTCGCCACATTCAAAGGTTTTCCTTTGAGCTTGAGTACGGCCTGGAAATCGGAGAAGCGTCCCTGTCCCGCGCTTCCACCAGCCGAATCGCCCTCAACAATAAAGAGTTCAGCACGCGATGCATCATTGGTATTGCAACGCAAGAACTTCTTTGAGAGTGAGGTATCGATCATCTCATTATTTTTCTTCGTGCCCGCACGCGCCAATTCCTCGACAAGTTGAGCCTCATTGCGCGCCTTCTGCATCTGCTGAATCTTCTTCAGCCATTCTTTGCCAGAGGCAGCATTCTTCTCAAACCAGTCTTTCAGTCCCTCATCAACAACCGAGCGTACAATGCCCTCTACAGGAGCGTTATTTAAACGATCCTTGGTTTGACCCTGGAACTGTGGGTTCGTCAGCTTGACCGAGATGACCACATTCAAGCCCTGTTGAATGACCTCTGGCTTAAATCCATCACGCTCGCGATTCCTGATTACACTGAGCTTGATAGCATAGTCATTGACGACCTTGGTCAGAGCCGCTTTAAAGCCGCTCTCATGCACGCCACCATCGCGTGTACGCACGGCGTTAGCATAGCTATACACCGCCGCCTTGTATCCCGTTGTAGGCTGAAGGGCGACCTCGACCGAGACATCATCCTTCTCCTTGGCAATGCCGATCACCTGCTTGAAGAGTGGCGTATTGACACTTGAGCCCAATTCTCGAACATAGTCTGGCAGGCCCTCACGCGAATAGAACAGGCGCTTCACCTGCTCACCCAGGCTTTCATCCCAGGCATCGAGATGGAACGTGACACCACGATTAAGGTACGCGGCGGCATTCATACGACTCTCAATTGCTTCTAGAGAGTAGTAGGCATCGGGATCAAAAATCGAACGATCGTAGAGCCAGCGAAGCTGCGTCCCATGTAGTTTGGGGTCGCAGGGCTCAATCTGGTGAGGCATCGCGGTACCGCGACTAAACACCTGGGAAAACTGCTCTCCATCATGCCAGATCGTCAACTCCAATCGCTCTGAAAGCGCATTGATAACAGTTGAGCCAACACCATGCAGGCCGCCCGCTGTCTTGTATGCCCCTTCGGCGAACTTGCCACCTGAATGTGGAACCGTAAGAATAATTGTTGCCGCTGGCTGGTACTCGCCCTGGTACAACATTAGGTCAAAAGGCATGCCACGCGCCTCATCACGCACCGTCACCCACCCCTCACGGTCAATTGTGACCCAGATCTGCTTCCCGTATCCGGCTACCGCCTCATCAACAGCATTATCAAGCGCTTCCCAAATAAGATGCACAAGTCCAGAGGTAGACGTTGAGCCAATATACATTCCCGGCCGATGTCGAATAGCCGGAATACCCTCAAGCACCTGAATATCAGCCGATGAATATGCTGTCTTTGATGTCGCTTTATTCGTTTTATCTTCTCTTGTTGTTGTTGTTTGTGGTATTGCTATATCTTCACCTGCACTCCGCACAGCTAAGAATGAGAACTCCTGCTGTTTAAGGTCAGACTCATCCTGTGCGGAAGGAAGTGCTTTGGGGGAACGAGACATCTAACCCTATACCTCTTTCAATGCTTTAATTGCCTAACCAGCATACAGCCTTATATCTGGAAAGTCAAGACAATCTCCCATATTTTTGGATCAAAAGTTCTATCAGCTATTCTTTTTGCTCTGTTTCTTTATGGTAATACGCACAAAACCCTATGCTGGCACACAGCTACAACACGTTAGTGTACGCATACGTATTGGCTAGAGAGAGAACCCGCGAAGTGATATACTCAACTATCCTCGCTGAGAGTTTCTACATAGAAATAGCATTTACCATTTTTTGCGGAGGCTCCATGAAGCCATTAACAGGCCAATACGAATGCCAGCATCGTTCAGGAGTCGGTTTCGACTACTTTACCTCATTGCTTGATCGTTTGATACTTCAACCAAATGGACGCTTTACTTTAGCCATACAAGATCGCAGTCGGATTGCCAAAGCCGCGCAATCATTCATCAAGGGTGAGCAGGCTAATACTGTCACACCAGCATCCGAGATCAAGCGTGAGGGAGGTTATGTCCAACAGGGACAACTCCTGCTCCTCCACTTCGACGACGGATCGCAAGAGCAAGCCCAGATCGCACCCGATGGCGATGGCATTCAATTGGGTAAGAACTTCTTCACGAAGGTCTCTGACTCAACGTCACTTCCATCCATGCAGCGCATGAAAAAGGATATGGACGATATCGCCAAGGGAATCAAAATCGCGACCACACTTGGCGGCCTAGCAATGAAAGCAGCAAAAACCATCAATGAGACAGTACAGAATTCGCAGAAACCAGACCCAGACGCGCAACAGCAGATAGCTCCACCGGCCTCGCAGCCCCAAAACCAGCCAGGGCAGCCGCAGCAGCCAGTACCTGGAGGGATACAGCAGGCCCCAATGGCCTCACAACCGCAGCAGGTGCCTCCCACGCCTCCAGCTCCCCCCTCGATGCCACCAGTGGGGATGGCTACCCCTCAGACGTCTTCTGAAGCGCAAGCCATCTATTGTGAACAATGCGGAAACCGCTGCCGCCCTGGCAAGCGCTTCTGCAACCGTTGTGGAGCGCCCCTATTCTAGGCATTCATGAGTGCTTCCGCTCCTTCGTCAGCAGGTCATAGGCTGCTATGATCTGCTGCATCTGGCGCGGATCGCCGCCACGGTCGGGATGAAACCGTTTCGCGAGTACGCGATAACGCTGCTTGATTTGCTGCTGGCTTGCGTTCGGCGGCAAGCCCAGCACCGCCAGGGCCTGCTGACGCTGTACCAGTGTACGCGCGGGATTAGCACTACTTCGCCAGAACGTCTGTACGCTGACACGCAACACATCCCACAAGATTGCACCTAACGATTTTGGTGGTCGTGTGCTCATTGCTCTCTCACATCTAGAATCTTACCGCTGAATCCCAATCATAACATACCCACGCTGAAACGTCTCTCTATGCTCGACCGTGAATGATATACAGGACAGAAGATCTGTTTTCTGGTTTATCCTTCAGTGAAGATAGCTGGTGCAGAAGACCGAATCACTTGATAGTATCTAACGGGAGATGTACTTATGGCAAGCGGTACACGTGGAGCAGGCTACACACGTGCCAAAGACCAGCACTCAACTCGTCGTTTCATCCGGCGCGCGAGCAAAGAAACCAAGACACTCCGCGAATTTCTGAACAAATTCAATAACGATTGGTCATCCGGACTGGCAGGCTTACTCGCTTATAATATTCTGATGTCAATGGTTCCTATCGCGATTGCCCTCATCGCGATTCTGGGTTTCTTGCTGGGAGGAATTACAGACACCAAACAGCTTATTGAGCGAGCCACAGCCTTTTTTCCCACGGTCGCCCAGAATCAAGATGCCGTACAACTGGCGATTACACAGCTACAAAAGAACGCGGGATGGTTGACTATTATCGCGGTCGCGCTCGCGCTCTTCAGCGGCTCCAACCTCTTCATCAATATGGAAGGCTGTCTCAACATCGTCTATCGCGTTCGCACACGGCCCTTCGTGCGCCAGCGTCTTATCGCGATTACCATGGTACTCATCTTTATCTTGCTTGTGCCGATTATGGTTCTGATCTCCTCGCTCCCAACTTTTGCGCTTGGCTTACTTGCCACGAATCCAGCACTTCAGAAGATCCCCTTTATCTCAACCATCGCGACCAATCCAATCATCTCCTACATGGCTAGCTTTCTCGGCAGCGTGCTTGTTGGCTTTATCCTCTTCGAGGCCATCTTTATCATCGTTCCCAATCAGCGTATCAGTTTGAGCAATAGCTGGCTTGGCGCGCTTTCATCGGCGCTTGGGCTGGCGCTTTTCTTGCTGCTCTTCCCGCTCTACGCACGTTTTGGCCTGAGCAGCTATACCGGGCAGGTTGGCTTCGCAGTCATTCTGCTCATCTTCTTCTATTACTTCGCGCTAATCCTGATGATTGGGGCCGAGATTAATGCCTTCTTTAGCGAGGGAGTACATCCTATCCCGAATAACCTGGTCACGTTCATCAGTACTATGGCCCACGCCTTGAATGAGGATCGACCAGCAAGCGAGGGACATGCGCATATCGATTCTCAACCAACAGAGCGGGCCGACGAACAGCATATCGAGAAAGTGCGCCTGGAGGAGGCCGACAATCAACGACGGAATCTGGAGAAAGCACAGCAGACCCCTGGTCAAAAACGACGGCATAAACTACAGCTAGAAAAACCACAATCGCCCAAGCGAATGATGCTTTTGGAAGTAGCGGTAGGCTCCGCGCTCGCTGTGTTGTTAGAGTGGTTACATCTACGCCGAAAATTGTAGACGCTCCCCTTATGCCACCTGCCCCTGATTGTTCATCTCCCATCGGGCAGGAAGGCAAACCCTTTCATGGCACTAATTGTAGATGCTCATCATGAGCTTTTACGCTTCTCCCCTGGAGCCCATATTACACTAATTTCATCATTTCACTCTTTTTATTCCGCCAAAACAAAAGAACATACGTATATGCTGCAATGATAATCTCAATTTTCTTGACGTGCCTGTACTAATCTGCTACACTTTCACACAATCAGACGAGACACCCCATACACTAGATCTAGCCTGTCAAAACCTGGATATGCCCTGATCCTGCGTAAGATAGTGCGTTCAGATATACCAACCCATTCGAACTTCGAGGTTTGTGTATCTTCGGAAGAGGTCGTACGTATGCCTGGTGAGCAATCTATTTCAATTAATAATGAAGAGCACACTCGACTGAGAAACGCATTACGCGAGAGTGAGCTTCTACGCGAATTGTCAGAACTTCTGGCATCATCACTCGATCCTACCCACATCTTGCAAGTGCTTGTACGACGAACCACAGAGGTTTGCGAGGTGCAACGCTGCGCAGTCTGGCTCCTGGACGAATCTCAGGCTTTTTTCCACCCCTCTGCCTACCACTTCAATGCCTCACATCTCACACCAAAGGCGCTCCAGGTCGCCGATCATGTCTGGCATCGTAGTCGCTTCCCATTTGATGATCATATCATCCAACATCTGGTTCGCAATCAATTTTGCCTCACCGTTACAGATCTTCCCAACACCCCCAGCCCACATATGCGCCTGCTCGCCGACAAGTTCCTGGTTCGCTCTATCCTCTTAATCGCACTCATGCGCGAAGGTAAGCCAGTTGGTATCATGTCTCTGGACAATCCAGAGCAGGATACCATCTTTAGCACAGAGCAACAACAATTGGCACGCGCTATCGGGCAGCAGGCAGCCTTAACGATACACAATGCCCGACTCTACCAACAGGCTCAGAATGAGCGCAAACGTGCCGAACGCCTTATTCATCGCGCCCAATCCATCAATCAGGTCGCGACAGCGGTCAATTCAGGAGAAGAACTCCCCGTTGTCTTACGCATCGCAGCTCAACAGCTCAAGCAAGGTTCGGAACCCATGGAAGCGGCTATCACAATACTTGATCAGGGCACACTGACCTTACAGGCCCTAACCTATCATGACCAAACGATTACCCCCCATGAGCAGGCTGCTTTTCTCTTACCCACTTTGCCACATTGTCAGCAAGTAGCAGACACCGGAAATATCTTATTTGTTTCACGTGGACAGGCTGATCCAGATGAACAGAGCTGGTTTCATAATCTGGGCCTGGAACAAGTGCTTATCGTGCCCCTTATGGGTGGCACCCGCTCCCAAAGTAGCCGTCACACAGAGCGCGGGCAAACCCGTTGCCTCGGGCTGGCGTTTGTGGGTTTCCCTCGCCAGGCGCGCCCGCCATCAAGGGGATTTCGGGCGTACACACTCGACATCGCGGCCCAATGCGCCCTGGCTATCGAACGATCTCAGATTCTTGAGGAGGTACGGCAGACTGCGTCCCTGGCAACTGAACGAGCGAATACCCTCGATGCCATATTTAATGCGATGAGTGAAGGGGTCCTGGTTCTGGATATGCAGGGTAAAGCCATCCTCAGCAATAATACAGCCCGTCGCATACTCGAATTCCCCTTTGGAACTCCCATTCACCTCTCATCACTGACCCGGAACAGGCATATTTCAAACCTGCGCGGCAAACCCATCCCACCTGATCGATTTCCCATTGCGCGAGCATTGAAGGGAGAGTATATCCGTGGAGAGCGCTATATCACCAACACCCTTGAAGGTAGCGAGCGCATTATAGAGGTCAATGTCGCACCACTGCAAGATGCGTCGCAGCAACAAATAGGCATTGTCAGTGCGTTTCGCGATGTAAGCGAGCAGGCTCGCGGCGAACGGCGCGTTCGGCGAGCCCTCGATACCATGCTCCATGCAGCAGAGGCCATCTCAGGAATTACTGACCTGCATCCCATGCTACATAGCCTGCTCACCAAAATGCTTATCACATTGCACTGTGACCGAGGTATGGTACAACTTTACAATCAAGAGCAACAGCGTTTTGAGCCTTTCATCTCCATTGGCTTTGCCCCTGAAGAAATCGAGCCATGGCACCAGGAGCAGCAAATCTGGCTTACACCAGGCGAAGGCCAATATACAGGTTTTAGCGAACAGCTATTAACTGGGCACGCGCTTCAGATCAGCGGAGAGCAATGCCCTGACAACCCCAATCCCTTTCTACAGACGATGCTACTTGCCGCTCCCATCATGCACAACACCAATCTACAAGGCGTCGTACTCCTGGATCGCTCCACCACACTCCGCAAAGAGCAGGATACAAAAGAGGAGACGACACGTCCTTTACGCAACCCAATCTTTAATGTCTGGGATCTCGCGACCGCCGAAGGCATCGCGCGCTTCGCTGGTCTGGCGATGGAACAGATGCGCTGGCAAGAAGAGGCTGCCAACGCGCGTGCCAATGAAGAGTTGATGCGCCAGTCAAATAATCTCAAAGATGAATTTTTGGATATCACAGCTCACGAATTTCGCACCCCTCTGACCATCATCGTAGCGCATAGTCAGATGATGGAGCGCGCCCTCCGCAAACACCCTCAACTCGATGCAGTCTTACAGCGCAAGCTTGATGAAAGCATTGCAATCATAGATCACCAGGCGCACCAGCTCACAAACATTGTGAACACCTTCCTGGAGGTAACACGCCTCAATCGCGGACAGATCGAACTGCATACTGAAGAACTCGATCTTGAGCGTATCATCGAGCAGGCCGTGAACACGCAGGCAGCTACGACAAGCAAGCATACTATTAGTTGCCACATACAGCACACCTCACTCCCCTATCAACTTCTTGGCGATGAGGCACGCCTCTCTCAGGTCTTTGCGAACCTGCTCCAAAATGCGATAAAATACAGTCCGTTCGGAGGACCGATTACAATTACGCTAGAACAACAACGCAACGAGAGAGGTGACCCCCTGGTACTGGCACGTATACAGGATAAGGGCATTGGTATCCCTCCCGACGCGCTAGCTCACCTGTTTGAACGCTTCTACCGTGCCCCCAATAGCGACAGCGGAAATAGAGGGGTTGGGCTGGGATTGTATGTCGTAGCACAGTTTCTTCACCTGCATGGCGGCACTATCCACGTTGAGAGTAGTGGTGTTCCAGGCGAGGGCAGTTCCTTTATCCTCACATTACCATTGTTAGAAAGATCAGACGCTATTCATGAATGAGCTTCGCTCCTGGCTAGAGAAACAGATGTATGAAGCGCTTGCCCAAGAGGATTTCAAAGACGCTTCCCATGATTATGACCATCTTCAGCGCGTTATGTCGCTTGCGGAGACTATTCAATCTCACGAAGGAGGCGACCTACCAACCATATGGGCGGCGGTGGCTTTTCACGATATAGGGCAGGAGCGCGAACGCCTGCATGGTGGAGACCATGCCCAGATTGGGGCAGAGATGGCCGCCGACCTGCTTGCCAATACAATCTTTCCCCAAGACCGCATCAGCGCAGTCCAAGATGCTATTCAAGATCACCGTATGACTGGTGGGAAACTGCCTCGCTCACTTGAAGGACGCATTCTCTATGATGCGGACAAAATTGATTGCCTGGGAGCCATTGGCATCGCGCGCCTCTTTTGTATTACCGGACGCTACAATCAGAAGATCTACTCTATCGTACCACCTGAGATCAGCCAACCAGTTGATCCCTTGCTGGTACGCCAACTCCGTCGCCGTCCTGACTACTCGCCAAGTGTTGAGTTCGAATTGCTGTTTGGGGACATGCCACAGCGCATGACAACAGCAACTGGTCGAAATCTAGCCCAGGAGCGTTATGACTACATGAGTGACTTCTTTACGCGCCTGCGTCAGGAGGTAGGTGGGGAACTCTAAATAGTGATGAGCGCTGCAACCGTTTCTCTCATACCAACAAATGACAATGAGAGGGCAGAGGTATAATATCTCTGCCCTCTCATTGCCACGTTTTCTGAAAAATGTATGGCTGACCAGATAAGTGTTAGAGGATAATATAGTTAAAGGTCGTCTGTTTCAGGGTTGGAGCGGTCAGATGCACAGTAAAACCTACATGGGGCTGAATCGAGACGAAATGCACTACGACGGGTCCAGGGTCAGAGGTTAGCGTCACAAGCACAACACTTGTCGCACTGATGTTGGAGTTCGCAACAGTTGCATCACGCTGGGTACATTCAAACACCGCGGTCCCCGCCTTAGCACCAGTCACAGAAGGTTGTTTTCCTGTTTTCGCTTTCACTGCGGTCAGAGGCGCGCTCGCATAAAGCATGTTAGGCGTATCAGGAAGGAAACCAGGTGTCGCAGAGGAAACCACACTCCGCCCTTCACTCTTCGCAATGACAGGCATAGGTGTACTAGCGCCTATGGCCTCTCTCTGCCGCCTGGTCCCTGCAACTGGCACCCGCGCTCCCGTATGCGATTGAGTCACAGGCATCGCGCCTGTATCTGAATCGGAACGGGCAGACTCCAGACGAATCTTCGTCACACGTCCAGCCAGGCGCGATCTCGTCTCCCCCAGATGCGATATCGCGATATTTCCCATCGATGAGGAAATACGCCCCATTGATGTAGAAAGAGGTTTAAAAGCCTCTTGCCATGGCGTATCCAGCATATTTGCCAGTGGTGGCAATGTGATATGCTCAGCTACGTCTTTCACGGCTCTCCTTTTCCCAGTACTGCTTGATGTGGATTGTACCGAATCCAGCTTTGAGGTCGGCATCTCGGGAAGGTTGTGTCTCCGAAGCGCAGGTAATGGGGTAGAAGGCGTATCTGAAGCCTGCCCCTCCTCCGAGCGCGTGCCTGATCGCTTATGCAAACGGATCGCCGCCAGGGACGATGTTACACGCCGAGCAAAGCGAGAGAGCATATTTGTATCAGAGGGGTCCTTTAACTCCCCATCCTCGCCAATCGTCATGACTGGCACATTTGTACGTACAAATTCTGGCTCCAGCCCCAGATTACTGCGGTAAATTGCCGGAGCCACGCGAGATTGCAGGCTGATACGAGGTGGAATCAGCGTTTTGCCATAGATGGTATGACCAGAGTTTTTTCCCATTTCATCCTCCTCATCCCACCACAGGGTATCGCTGAGAGTCTTCTCGACAGATACCGAGAGGTTATGCCGCTCTCTCGCCACACGCGCAAGCCACTCTTGCTGCGTCTTTTCTACATGTTCTCTATGCAAAGCCATCGCTGCTCCCAAAAAATTTTTAGGACTGTACGACACGTATTGAAACGTATATGTGAAGTATAGCATGGTTTTCACAAAAGAATCGAAAACACTGATGATATAGCACATTTGGATGATCTACTTACAATATATTCCCAAACATTAAATTTACATATCCATCACACCAAATAACCATATATAGTGCTATTGCATCTATCAATTTTGCGCAGTACTGTCTATTCTGCTTCCTGTATCTATGCCGGCTAGAAAAGAAAGAATGCAAATGAGGAACGAACGCCAGGGGTAACTAGATTATAACTAAACGATATAGGAAATTCAGGGAAAAAGCCCTTTGCGTCTTGAAAGTCGGCGCAGAAGTCGGTACAATAGGGCCTGATCTTCACAGATCATATATGCAAACACATGCATTTCGCGAAAGCGCAACAGGACGCTGCAAAATATTTGCTCTAAGGAAGGGTTTTTCGAATGAAACTTAATGGCACACACAAATTCAAAGCTGCCAGCTCACAGGTTTTCAAAGGCATTCTCAATCCCGCTGTTCTCCAGTCTAGCATCCCTGGTTGCCAGTCCATTGAATTTCTTGACGCCAACCGCATCCAGGCATATGTGACCACACCTATTCCTGGTCTGAAGGGACCCTACGGGATTGTCATCAACATCACGCGCGTTCAGGAGCCAAACTTCATTGAGCTTCAGATTCAGCGCAAAGGCACTGGCGGCTCCGTCAATGGTCTGTGCCAGATCAATATCACCGACGAGGCCGGTGGCGCCGTACTGGCGTACGATGCCAACGCCGAGCTTGAGGGACCTGTCGCCCTGGCGAACAATCCTATCGGGCAGGGCGCGGTAAAAAATACCCTCGCCACCATCTTCAAGAATCTCGATAACGCAATCGCGTAATCATCTCACCATAAGAAGAGACCTCCCCGCTACTTGATGTGTAGCAGGGAGGCCTCTTCTTGGTGCCAGATCCTCTTCAGAAGGTGAGGTTTAGCAAGGGGCCAGAATCCATCATTCGCTCGCTGGCGTTGTCTCTGGCTCTTGCAGTTTCGTTTTGAGACAGGTAAAGAACTGGTTTGTCATCTTCTCGGCTGTACCATTGATGAGCCGTCCCCCCACACTCGCAATCGTGCCGCTGATCGTGACCTGGGCACTCCAATCCATCTTTGTCTGCTCCTCACCATCCTTGCTCAGATGCATCTCACCTGAGAGGTCTGCCGCGCTGCCAGGAGCCTTACCACGCGCCTTCACGGCCATAAATTCTGGCTCGCGCATCTCAGGCCGCGTGACGTCCAGATTGAATTTCGCCTTGACAGGTCCCACGCCCACGGAAATAATGGCCTTCCAATGCTCATCACCTAACACCTCCAAACTCTGAAAGCCTGGAGCACATCCCGCGACATTATTTACATCAGAGAGAAAAGACCACACTTTCTCGATGGGGGCAGCGATAATTTGTGATCCTGAAAATTGCATAGCAAATCGTCCTTTCCGTAAATAGCTCTCTTCGTTGTGCCTTGACCTCATTGTCATTTTTCATCATATCACACCTCTGACACATGACCTCTGCAACGCTCATATCTATCCGCATTCGCCAAAGCTGGGCAATTTCTTGTATAGTATGGGTAGAAGGCAACTTATCTACCTTGCCTCTTACAATCATCAGCCTAAAACATTGGAGCTTATGAATACTAGCACAGTTAATACCATCTACCTGATTCGTCACGGCGAGAACGTCGCCAATGTCACTGGAGAATTTTCGTATAAGCGCGTCGACTACTCATTAACCTCTAAAGGGGTTTTACAGGCCGCACAAACGGCGACCTACTTGTGTGAGCGCCACATCGATGCTATTTACTCTTCACCACTCAAACGCGCACGTGAAACGGCTGAGGCAATCGCGCACCCCCATAACCTATCGGTGGATATCCTTGAAGAGTTCCGGGAAGTGAATGTCGGAGACCTGGAGCAGGCGGAACCAACGGCAGCGAACTGGGATATCCATAACGCGATCATTGCCCAATGGTATCACGGGAAACTTGATGTACGCTTCCCTAATGGAGAGAATTTTCTGGAATTGATAGAACGCTCGAAGAATGGTTTGCGTACAGCCACTCAGGGCAGGCAAGGGCAGGTAATCGTAATTGCAGGTCATGCCGGTATCTTCACCGCCATCGTCTCAGCCATCTGCGGACCCGAAAGCCTCCCGATTATTCGCCAGACACGCAAGCATAACTGCTCTATCACTGAAATAGAAGTGACCACAAGTGACCAGGATGTCACAGGCAAACTCGTAGAATGGGCGGCATGTGCCCACCTATCAGGCGAGGCTGCATCCTTTATCGCTCCCGTCCCGGAATTCACCTCTGAGAAAAATGAAGGAAAAACGGCGACAGCGCACTAGCGCTGCGCCTTTTCCCTCGGAGGGAAACGGATTCTCTCCTCAATCTGATACAGCCTAGAGCACGCGACAGAAGATTGTTTTGAGATAGTTGGTCTCAGGCATAGCAAGGTTCGTGGGATGGTCAACGCCATGCGTGTAGGACTCCAGCAATTGCACCGAACGCTTCTGACGCTGCGCGCTGTTCGAGACTACCCCTAACAGATCATCCATACCAATCACACCCGAACAAGAACAGGTCAACAAAATGCCACCCGGACGCAAGACTTGCATCCCCAGAGTGTTCAGGCGGCGATAGGCCTTGAGGGCCTGTGTACGCGCCCCTTGATTCTTGGCGAAGGCAGGCGGATCAAGCACAACCACGTCAAATTGCTCTCCGCGCTCAACAGCCTGTTCCAGGTACGCGAAGACGTCATCTGTCTGAAATTCATGCTGCTTAGGATCAAGGCCATTCAGCGAAAAATGCTGACGTGCCGCCTCAATCGCGGGCGCAGAGACATCTACGCTCACTGTACGAGTACGCTCATCGCTCAGGGCCGCATAGACCGAGAAACCGCCACTATAGCAGAAGCAATTGAGCACACGCCCATCACGTGCATACTTCCGAAGAGCCTCGCGTTTATCGCGTTGATCCAGAAAGAAGCCTGTCTTCTGTCCCCGCCAGGGGTCAACAATGAACCGCACGCCGTTCTCTACAATCTCGACCTGCTGCGGGACTTCGCCAGCGATAACGCGAGGCTCTTCCACTTCTAAACCCTCACGTCGACGCGACTGACTCTCATTACGCAACAGGAGGCCGCGCGCGCCCGTCTCCTCCATCAGCGGCTCTATAAGCAGAGGTAGAAGACGCTCCATCCCCAGGGTATGTACCTGGGCCACCAGCACATCCGCGTAACAATCAATCACCAGGCCAGGCAAGCCATCTCCTTCAGAATGAATCAGGCGATAGGCATTGGTGCTTTGAGGCTCAAAGACCTCGCGCAGACGCATGGCATCACGAACACGCTTGCGAAAGAAATCACTATCAATAATCTCGGCACTCTCATGCGTCAGAATACGAATGGCAATATCGGTTCGGGGATTATAATAGCCACGTGCCACAAATTGCCCTGTAGCCGACTTCACATCCACTAATCCACCAGGCTCGATCCAACGAGGGGGTTGCTGTAGAGCACCCGAGAAGATCCAGAGGTGCCTACTAAGCAGGCTCTCTTCTCTATGGGGCTTTAAACTCGCGGTAGGGTATTGCACAGATGACACAATTAGTACACTCGCTCTCTCAGTAATTGATTTGCCTTCGCTATTATCACACACCTGTAAAGGGGAGGCGTCATATGTCGCCTTTGGGAGTTCACTCAAAACAAGAGAGATGAGCAGGCTTACTAATAGCAAACCCGCCCATCTCTCGATCTTGTGAAGCGCTTATAGCGCTAAGAAATTGCCCTTGATTATTGTTTCTGCAAGCGAATCGCCGCAATAACCGGGTCGGTATGGTGCTCCGACATCCGAATTTCGGCTTTACGCAGGTTAAAGGCGCTATTGATGAGCGCAATATGCGTAAACGCCTGGGGATAATTACCAAGAGCCCCTCGGGAATCCGTGTCAACTTCTTCTGAGAAGAGGCCCAGGCGCCCCGCGTAGCTGAGCAAACGCTCAAAGAGCGAGCGAGCTTCATCAACGCGTCCCTGCATCGCGAGATTATCAACCAGCCAGAAAGTGCAGATAGTAAATGTGCCCTCATGTCCTTCGAGCCCATCCTCAGAAATGTATCGATAGACAAAGCCATTTTCATCTGTCAACTGTTCCATCATGCGATCAATGGTTGAGCGCATACGTGGATCATCTGGCGGAATAAAGCCAACCAGGGGTAGGAGGAGGTTCGCGCCATCCAGAGCGGTATCTCCATAGGACTGTGTAAATGCTCCGATATTTGTATCGTATCCATTCGCCAGAATATCCGCTCGGATTTGATCACGTACCAGGAGCCAGCGCGGCAGATCAGCCTCAAGGTTAAGCTGTTGCGCGGCGCGAATACCACGATCCAGCGCCACCCAGCACATTACCTTGGAGTAGACATAGTGGCGATCCTCGCCTCGGACCTCCCAGATGCCACTATCGGGATCTTGCCAATGGGCGCAGACATGTTCAACCAGTTCACACATCAGCGTCCACAATGGGCCATCCAGCGTCTCGCCATAGCGCTCAAAGCCTCCCTGGCGACGATAGAGATGGATACAGTCGAGCACTTCACCAAAGACATCCATCTGCTTCTGCTTGGCGGCACCATTGCCAACGCGCACCGGGCGCGAACCACAATAACCGTCAAGATGCGACAATTCCATTTCCGTCAGGTCGCGTTCGCCGCGAATCCCATACATGATTTGGATCGACTCACCATCAGCATGTGTCAGGCGGTGCAACCAATGAGTAAAGGCGCGCGCCTCATCAGTAAAGCCGAGGACATTAAGCGCATAGAGGGTGAAGGTTGCATCACGTAGCCAGGTAAAACGATAATCCCAGTTACGGACCCCACCAATATGCTCAGGCAGCGACGTTGTCGGAGCGGCAACTATCGCACCAGTTGGCGCATAGGTCATCATCTTCAGCGCCAGAGCACTCCGCTCAACCCATTCCTGGTAGGGACCACGATAATTACAGATAGAGACCCACTCTCTCCAGCAATGAAGCGTATGTGCCAGTTCAGCGTCAAAGTTGCGCCGATGCAACTCGCCTTCAACTAGACGGCGTGTCGCCTGAGCATTCCGTCCCATACCTAAAGCAAAGAGCAACCGCTCACCCTCATACAGCGTCACGGTAAGCGTGACAGAGGGATGACGAGCCTCTTGATCCTGCACCACATTCACAGTGACCGAAGGTAGGATATCGGCGCCAATGATCGCGAGGCCCACATGCTGATCCCCACCCGAAACGAGAATGCCTTTATTCCCGGGAACCAGACTTACCTCACTAGGAGACGCCGCATAATTTGGGCTTACTTTCAAGGTCATACTGATTGACATTTCGCCATGTGTGCATTCCACAATGCGAACCAGACAATGACAGGAACCATCCTCGCGTGTCCAGCTATTATTATTCATTCCCTGATACGGCCAGGCGCGCAAGGTCTCCACTGGCATAAAATCTGTCAGCACCATTTCGCCAGAGGTGCTGGTAAAGCGTGTCTGTAGCACATTACTACCACGTAAGTAGCGCTGTGTACCTGGAATGGGCTCCGTAGGAGAAATTTGAAAGTAGCCGCCATGCTCATGATCAAGCAAACGACAAAAGATGGCTGGACTATCGAAGTCAGGTAGGCATCCCCAGTCGACCGACCCATCAGGGGCGACTAACAAGGCTGAATGACAATCGCCAATGACTCCGTAAGAATTAATAGGTAGATAATTGCGATTAATATCGGTCATCCCAACCATTAGACTATACTTCCTAGAACTGTTCGGCAGTGAACCGTTCGGACAACATCCTTAAAATTTGCTAAATTTTTATTAGAATTCCCTTAAAGCTCTATAAATAGAGGCTTATATCAGGGTTAGACGCAGAACCCCGGAGAATAGTAACAGTTTCTCCCATTAGTTTTTGAAAGATCTCACTATCCCCCTGTAGCAAGCTCCTGAGCTTGTTCGCACCTATATACAAGAGCTTAAAATCGCCAGGAATTAACCTGCTACAATACCCCTTTTTTAGGAACAGGCATGTATACTACTCTTATCTGTAGTAAGGATATCCCGATCCATTTCTTTCCATATCGCATGTCCATAAGGCTGCCATTTTTAAGAAGCGGAATACTTTTACACACACAGATAGAGGCTTGTTCTTCAGGGAGATTATGGAAAAGATAGCATATTATGAGGAGTTTGTATGCATATGCTCACACACATGATCAAGCATCCAGCAGGGCGCGTCGGCCTGACCATAGGGCTGGCATTCGGTTTCCTGGCGACATTACGTGGTAAAACAGGTAAAGCATTACTTCTGGTGGGGCTCTGTGGGATGCTCGCAAGCCGCATGGCACGTTCATAGCAGCAAAAGAGGCAATTTTTTTCAGTGATTGCAAGCTGAAAAATTGCCTCTTTTGGATAACCCATATGTCCTAATGATCAGCTAATACGGCCTTACTCCTGCGTTGAAAGGTGCTCACAGGTATGTAAAATGAGATGTAATAGCTGAGAGATACCATCCGCTACGGGAGCCAGTGGGACCCATTCGTTCAAGGTATGGGCCTGTTTCCCCTGCGAGACTCCAACACAAATAGCTGGAATGTTTAAACTCAGTGGAACATTGGCATCGGTGCTGGAAGAGACAAATTGTGGCTCTAGCCCAACCCAGCGTAGTGCCTTAGCCGCCAGAAGTACCAGCGGGGCATCCTGGGCAATCTGACCCGCTGGGCGCTCACCCAACACTGTAATCTCACTCCGCAATCCTTCGCCAGCCCCAGTCTCTATTATATTGCGCACATGTGTGGCGAGATCCTCTAACGCCCTCACATCGGTCGAGCGCAAGTCAAGCAGAGCTGAAGCAGTCGCCGCAATCGTGTTAACCGAGGTCCCCCCCTCGACGACACCAACATTAAAAGTCGTGCGTGGCTCTTTGGGGACCTTCACGTCCGCGATAGCCGCAATGATGCGCGCCAGCCCATGAATGGCGCTTGGCTTGCCAAAAGAGCCGTAGGAGTGCCCTCCTGGCCCACTTACTGTAATTCGCCAGCGCAACGACCCAACCGCTTCATTGACAATATAACCCAGGTTACCATCAATGGCGATGACAGCCCCAAGCTGGCTTTGGTAGCGCTCTACTGCCGCCCTGGCTCCTCGCAGGTTCCCTAACCCTTCCTCTCCCACATTCGCGACGGCGATAATGTCTATTGGCACTTCACGCTGCATCTGATCAAGGATCTTGAGCAGCGTTATCATGGTCGCCACGCTCATGCTATTATCGCCAATGCCCGGCCCATAGAGAATATCCCCCTCACGACGCACATTGAGCGGGGTTTCCTCTGGAAATACTGTGTCCAGGTGCGCCAGAAGCATTAAAACGGGACCAGCGCCTCGCTTGCCACGGCGCACATAGACATTGCCAACCTCGTCGCTCTCACAGTGGTAGCCGCGCTCACTGAGCAGGTTCGCGACAAAGGCGGCCCGCCTCTGCTCACTTCCAGTAGGCGCTGGCACAGCGCACACACGTTGCGTCAGTTCCGCAACTTCTTCTACATGCTCGCCAGCCAGGGATCGAATCTGGTTCAGTTCATCCTGAGAGAGAGCCATGCACAATTATCCTTCCTTCAGCCATTGCGAGACTTCAGGCGCAAAGTAAGTAATGAGCATGTCAGCGCCCGCGCGTCTCAATCCTGTCAGGACTTCCATGACCACGCGGCGCTCTTCAATCCAACCATTCTGTGCCGCCGCCTTGATCATGGAATATTCTCCACTCACATTATAGACAGCAAGCGGTAAGTCACAATGCTCACGCACTCGGTGAATGATATCCATATACGCCATAGCAGGCTTAACCATAACTATATCCGCGCCTTCGCTAATATCAAGGTCGACTTCGCGCAGAGCCTCGCGAGCGTTAGCCGGGTCCATCTGATAGGAGCGACGGTCACCAAACTGAGGCGCGGAACCAGCCGCCTCGCGGAAGGGGCCATAGAAACCAGAGGCAAACTTGGCGGAATAGGCCATGATTGGGATTTGCTTGTGCCCCTGCTCATCCAATGTGTGGCGTAGGACGCCTACACGACCATCCATCATATCCGAGGGAGCAACGATATCAGCACCCGCCTCAACATGCGAGCTAGCCATACGCGCGAGCAGGTCGAGCGATTCATCATTGAGCACATCACCGTTATGAATGACACCGCAGTGTCCATGGCTCGTATATTCGCAGAGGCACACATCAGTTATGACCAGCATCTCAGGCACTTCGGCTTTGATACGGCGAATAGCCTGCTGAATGATCCCTTGCTCCGCGTAGGCCTGCGACCCCACTTCATCTTTCTCCGTGGGAATACCAAAGAGAAAGACACCTGGAATGCCAAGCTTCGCCAAGCGCTCTACTTCGCGCCCAACCAGTTCAAGCGGCCATTGCACAATGCCAGGCATGGAAGCAATGGCGCGTGGTTCATTGATGTCTTCAGCGATGAACATGGGATAGATAAGTTGACTCGCCTGCAAATGGGTCTCACGTACCAGTGAACGTAGCACCTCGTTCTGGCGAGTACGCCTCATTCGTACTATAGGAAAACCTGTCATGGTTGTCATGCCCCCTTTCTAAGCTTGCTGACGTAATATTGACTCTACAGCCTTTACGGTCTCTTCCAGTTGCGCATCTTCCTGAGCCAGGGAGAGGAAACAGGATTCATACTGCGAAGGTGGCAGGTAATACCCACGCTCTAGCATAGACCAGAAATAGCTGGCGAAGCGCGCCGTATCGGCCTGTTTCACATCCGCGTAATTGTGAATGGGTTCCCTGGTAAAGTAGAGGCAGAACATCGCGCCAAGGCGGACAAATTGGGCATCCGCTCCCGTGTCGTGCAAGACGCGTGTAATACCGTCGCCAAGCAACTGACTCTTATGCTCCAGACGCTCATACTGGCCAGGCTTACGCAGTTCTTTGAGCGTCGCGACACCTGCTGCCATCGCCAGTGGATTACCGGAGAGGGTGCCAGCCTGATACATGGGTCCCAGGGGCGCAACGACCTGCATGATCTCACGTCGTCCGCCATAGGCACCAACAGGCAATCCACCTCCAATAATCTTGCCAAAGCAGGTCAGGTCAGGAGTAATCCCTACGCGCTCTTGCATGCCGCCCAACGCGACGCGGAAGCCAGTCATCACCTCGTCAAAGATCAGCAAGGAGCCATAGCTCGCAGTCACTTCGCGTAGCCCTTCCAGGAAACCAGGAACGGGCAGAACAAGGCCCATGTTCGCGGCTATCGGTTCGACGATGACGGCGGCGATCTCATCAGGGTAGGTGCTAAATACCTGCTTAATAGCTTCAATATCGTTATAAGGAACTGTCAACGTATTCACCGTTGTCTCGCGTGGCACGCCCGGGCTGTCTGGTAATCCAAGCGTGGCAACGCCTGAGCCAGCCTGCACCAGCAACATATCGGCATGCCCGTGATAGCAACCGCTAAATTTCACAATCTTGCTGCGTCCGGTATAGGCACGTGCCACGCGCAGGGCGCTCATGGTCGCCTCGGTACCAGAGTTGACGAAGCGGATCATCTCAACCGAAGGCACGCTGTCAATAACCAGGCGTGCCAGTTCGCTTTCGGCCTGGGTGGGCGCACCAAAGGTAAATCCTCGCTTGCTGGCATCCATCACGGCGTCCAGAACGTCAGGGAAGCCAAAGCCCAGGATCATCGGACCCCAGGATTGCACAAAGTCGAGATAACGGTTACCGTCGACATCATAGAGATAGGGACCCTCCGCCCTCTCAAGAAAGACGGGGTCGCCGCCCACTCCACGAAAGGCCCGCACCGGACTGTTGACACCACCCGGCATCAGTTGTTGCGCCTCCTGATAGAGCGCGTGTGAGCGTGATAGATTCAGCTTTTGCTCTCCTGTTGGCAGTTGACTCATAAACAATAGCCCCTCTCCTTGAACAGAACACTTCTCAGCCAGAATATTCTATGATCTTCTATCGGCAAAAGGATGCAGAGGGGCAACCAGCACCCTCTGCATTTCATGACCTGAATCAAACCACTTACATTACGCACCAATGGCGTCAAGAATCTCGTCCAATGATTCCAGGACACAGAGGAACATAGGTGTATCACGCAGCGTATACTGGCTGGCCTCTGTCTCGCGCAACTCTTGAACAAGGTCGAGGAAGTCTGGAATACTATCTGATTCAAAGGCCACGACAAACTCCTGATCATCAATACCAAAGGAGTAGGTGGTATTCAGCTTGATCTGGGGATACTTCAGACCGATGCGAATGTGCTCGTTCATCATGCGCTTGCGCTCTTCAAGCGAGAGCTTATACCAGGGGCGTGTCTTGACGAAGGGATAGACAAAGAGATATTTGCTATCTTCGGGAGAGATCACCAGACGAGGATCATGCGCACCGCGCGCGTTCTTACCGACATAGACCGAACGCTTGGTCATCGCCAAGAAGGCTTGCGCCTCGCTCAGATATGGTCCCATCAGGCTGCGCCGAATCTGACTACTCAACCAGCGCAGGTCTTCAATATCATATGTCGCGGTCCACAGCATGAAATCGCAGTCGGAGCGCACGCCATAGAGGCTATAGCTACGGATCAACGCACGCTCAGAATACTCATCAAAAATGCGCTTAAGCTGGCGCTTGCCCTCGGCGCGTACATCTTCGGGCAAAAGTTGCCACTTCTGATCCAGCTTGTAGAATGTGAAGCGTACCAACTGGCGTGGCTGCTTCGGCTTTGGCTGCTGAGCAGCCGGAGCGGGCTGGGTCTCCTGCGTACCGCCGGGTGCGGTTGCAGTGATCTCGGTTGTCTGTTCTGCCATGACGTTATCCCCTATCATTCTTTAAAGAAATAGCTTGTATTAAGCGCTCGCGATTGCCGCGAGTAAGCCATCAATGGTATATTCTCTGGCTTCAATAGCCACTTGTAAACCTAAATCGTGAGCCGTTTGGGACGTTATGGGACCAATACTGGCAATCTTCGTCTGCCCCAGAATGGCCTGTATGTTCTCATCCGGAACACATTGGCGTAACCAGTGAACGAAGTTGCGCACTGTTGAAGAGCTGGTGAAGGTCAGAATGTCAATTTCACCTTGCTGTAGCTGACGTAACACCACTCGCCCCTGCACGTCATCACGTGCGACCGGCAAAGTATAGTAAGCGGCAACCTCATCGACGTGCGCGCCTGCACCTTCCAGTTCAGTGACCAGGACCTTGCGCGCCTCGGCGGCGCGGGCCAGCAAGATATGCTGACTTGCGATATTATGTCCTTGCTGATGCACAAAGGCCAGCAGTGCCGTAATAACGCCTTCCGCGATGTATTCATCGGGCACAAGGTCAGAGCTCAGGCCATATTCACATAAGCTCTCAGCCGTCGCGGGACCAATGGTCGCGATGCGTAGGGCTGGCTGCCTGGTACGCAGACTCGCAGGCTCAATGCCTAAATCGCGTAACCGTCGCATGCAGATATTGACACCATTCACACTGGTCAGGATCAACCAATCATAGAATGTCTCGCTGCCCGCGAGACGAAGTAGAGCAGTATCCAGAGCGCTCCAATCCTGCGGCGGCTCGATACGAATGGTAGGGAACTCCAGGGGGAACGCCCCCAGAGCACGCAGACGCTGGCTAAAGGTCGAAGCCTGCTCTCGCGTGCGTGTTACCAGAATGCGCTTCCCTTGAAGTACCCCTGGTGAGGTCTGAGTATCAGGCATGCTGGTGCTCCTGGGCGCGGCTGCCGTCCACTTCGGCAATGATCGTTTGAGCCCCCTGTGCCAGAGCCTCCTCTGCGACCTCAATACCCAGGCGCTCGGCGCTCTCAATCAAAGAATGCCCATCCCAAATGATATTCTGGCGCACCAGGATGCGGCGCTGCCCATCCAGGCTCGTTACCAGTCCGCTCAATTCCATACGCTCGGCGTGAATCCATGCATGAGCCGCCACGGGCAGATAACAACCCGCGCCCAGGCGACGCATAAACATACGCTCAGCACTCGTCGTCGCCTGTACGTTTTTATCTTGAAGCGCTGTCAGCAGATCACGCAGTTCAGGTTCCTCGCGCGTCTCTAAGCCAAGAGCACCTTGTCCAGGCGCGGGGAGCATATGGGTCAGCGGGAAATAGCTGATTTGCCCCTCTAATGTGGTGTGCAGATTCATGCGGTGAAGCCCGGCTGCCGCCAGCACAATCGCATCATACTCACCCGCTTGCAGCTTGCGCAAACGCGTATCGACATTGCCGCGCAAGGAGAGAATCTCCGCCTCAGGGCATATATGGCGTATCTGTGCCGTTCGCCTCAGGCTACAGGTGCCGATACGTGGAGCACGCTCGATGCTTCCGCCTTCCAGAATCCCCTGCTCTGTAATGCGTAGATTACCATTTGAGACCAGTACATCACGTACATCTTCACGGGGTCCCGGTGAGATGACACACAGCCCCTCTGGCTGCGCGGTCGGCAGATCTTTCAAGCTGTGGACTGCCAAATCGATGCGCCTCTGCTGGAGAGCGCGCTCAATCTCAGCCACAAAAACACCATCGCCGCCAATACGTGAGAGCGGCATATTCGTTACGCGGTCGCCCGTGGTACGAATTTGCTCAACGACGACCTCAAGTGCGGGCCACCGCTGATGTATCCGCTCGACGATCCACTGGGTCTGTATCATGGCGAGCTTGCTGGCTCGCGTTCCTATCGTAATCTTTTTCATGTCCATTTTCCAAAGCAAAGAGATAGCGTGCCGCTTCAGCGTAGACATGCCCCTGTCCAACCGCCGCCGCGTCCTTCAAACGTAATGTTGGAACGTGTAAAAGTTTATTAACTAAACGATGTGTTAATTCTTGAATCGCGGCTGCCTCTCGCTCAGAGAGTGTCGACGAGAGTTGGCGGAGTGTGCGAGCAAGCTCTTGCTCGCGTAAGAGATCCGCATGCCTGCGCAAATCACTGATAGTACCCACGACGCCAAGCGAAGCGAGCCAGTTCTCAAATTGTGTGGACTCTTGCGCGATGATCGTGCGTACATGTTCTGCCTCTTGCCAGCGCAGATCAATGCCTCGATTCACCTCAGACTGTAGATCATCTATATTATACAGATGGACTCCCGTTAACTCACTTACCGACGGTTCAACGTCACGCGGCAAAGCGAGATCAATCAGCAGCAATGGTCGCCCATCGCGTTTGACCATCACCTCATCCATCATCTCTCTGGTGACTAGTGCAACCGGAGCTTTGGTTGAGCTAATCGCCACATCAGCATGTACCAGTGTCTCCGCGAGTTCATTAAAAGTACGATGCTGAGCCCCTAGAACGGAGACCAGATCAGTAGCATGTTCATAGGTGCGATTAACCACTGTCAGGTTACGAGCGCCATTATCATACAGATTGCGCGCGGCGAGCTCGCTCATTTGCCCCGAACCAATTAACAGGACTGCCGCATCCTGCAAGCTCGGAAAGAGGTGGCGGGCCAGTTGTACCGCGACATGACTGAGAGATGCAGCATTACGGCTGATTCCTGTCTCACTTCGCGCACGCTTACCAGTCGTGACTGCCGCTCGAAAGAGGGCGGAGAGAATAGGACCACAGAAACCCGCACCCTGGGCAATTTCTAGAGCATCGACGACCTGACCTTGAATCTGAGGTTCACCGGGAACAAGTGAGAGGAGGCCGCAGGCCACACTCAAAATGTGGTTGATGGCATCCTGACCAGTGAGAAAATAACAATGCTCGCTCAATTCCTCACTTGCAACGTCGCGCGACTCACTTAATACGCGCAAGAGATCGGCGCGTCCCTGCTCCTCATCCTCACAGACAGCATACAGTTCGATACGATTACAAGTTGATAATAAAACGCTTTCCTGCGAAGTCTGCCGCGCAGCGCTCAACACCTGCGAAATCTGCCGTGCGGAACATGAGAGGCGCTCCCGCAAAGCAATAGGTGCTGTAGTGTGATCGGCACCAACAACTACAATTTTCATTGGAAACCTCAGAATTCTCAAAAAATTCAAGTGTCTATAGAGATTTTAGCGATTTTCACCAAAACGTCAAGGGTTTCTAGCACTATGTTTTATCGGTAGAACTCCTGATTTTTTCTCAGGTGCGCGCCAGTAACGCGCTTTGAACGGCAGGGTACTCCGCCTCATCAGTTCTAATGAGAAAACAGAGCGAGCAGATATCTACATTCCAGAAGAGGATGTTTGGGTAGGAGAGTCGTGCCATAAAATTGAGAGTAAGTTGACAGAATGTACCATTATGCGCTAAATCATAACATACAATTACATAGTGCATGCATACGTTTTGATATGCTTGATTGATTCTTAAAGGTATTGGTAAAGGATGGATGATGTATGTCTGAGAAAGATGGTTCACAACAGAGAATCTATCACGATAGCCAATCTCGGGGTATAGATTTATCACAAGCTTTCGAGGAACGAATGGACCCAATCCCTGTACGAACCAGCACGCCCCCACCGCCGCATATCAAATGGCCGATCATTTACCCTGAACAGCTAGAACTGGTGCAAACGGCAATCATGCCAGCCCTGCCTCCGAGCACGCCAAATCCTCTTCTAACAGAAACAGGCAGGCAAAGAGGTAAAAAGCTCCTCGATTACGCGCTAGCAACAGCCTCCCCCCCCAATGAACCTACCAGGCTCGCGTTTCCCCAACTCCCCAACACCCCCATTCCAGCACTTGATCTCATGGATCTTGAGGCTTCCCCCCACCAATGGCGGCAGTTACTGCTCAGGAGGAGGTACAGCAACAAACCTCGCTCTCTCAAAGCGAAAGCTCTAGCCGCTTGCGTGCCATTCGTCTATCTCGCATAAAGGAAGCGTAATTACAGTTGGTGCGAAAGGTTGTCGAGCGCGCCCCTTCACAATCTCACAATGCGAGAAATTATTTAGCATCCGAGGGCCTAGAAGGCTCCATCGAGCCAATGACATACGGGTATTACAGGCTTCTGGCATACTAACTATAGTAGAATTCCGCCAGAAAGGATACCCGTAATCATGACGATGATCTGCAAAGAGCAACCACTCGTCACCCTTATCAATATCTTTACGGTCGCGCCCGAGCAGCAGAAAGCACTATTGGACAACCTGATCAAGGTCACGCAGGAGATTATGTATAAGCAACCCGGTTTCATTTCAGCGAACCTGCATAAGAGTCTGGATGGAACAAAAGTCACGAACTACGCGCAATGGCGCAGTCGAGCCGACTTCGAGGCCATGCTGCAAAACCCCGAGGTTCGCCAGCACATACGGCAGGCCTCACAAATCGCTATCAGTGCCGAACCAACACTCTATGAAGTCTCTTTCATTGCTCAGAGTGACTAGTAGATAGCTATTACCGGCGTGTTGATGGTCTGGGCACGGGATGGACCGAAAAATCGCTCGGCTCTACGCCCTGACCGGCAAGCGCCATTTCGATGAGATGACGATGCGAGCGCAGCAGTCCAGCCGGAAGGTCATCCGGTGCATAGAACCGCGCTTCAATAATCTCACGTGGGTCCAGGCGCATTTCTCCGCCCTCCAATCGCCCCACAAAACTGACTTCCAGGCGCAGTTTATAGCCACTCACAATGCGCAATACGCGCTCAATGGTTACTTCCAGACCCGTTTCCTCCTTGAGTTCGCGGCAGAGTGTGGCCTCCAACGCCTCTCTCTGCTCCGCGTAGCCTCCTGGAAGCCCCCAGGTTCCTTCGCGCCAGAAGCGATGACGCAGCAGTAAGACTTGCCCTTGCTCATTCCAAATCACGCCTGAGACGCCAACGATGAACTTATGATGCATGATCCAGAGCAGGTACCATTGCATGGTTCCAATTCTGAACATATTCCAGAGACGAGCTAGCAACACATTCATACAAAATCCCTTCGATATCTAAGGCTTCCTGCTCAGAGAGGCGTGTTTGCGACAATTTTGCAACATTTCTGTGACACTTCTAACATGCCTTCTGCAGAACCAATCGTTATACTAGTAAAGTAACAGCATAAGCGAGGGTATTTCATATCATAAGCGTTTCAGACGTTTATACTGAAAGATACTATTTCACCCTATGGCCCTGTGACATTTGATATGACCTTAAAAGCTCTCTTCATAAATAACGAAAAGAGGATGCGACATGGATGTAACGACGTTTTTTTCGCTCCAAACCCTCGAAGGCTTGATCAATACCTTTGGCTATCCCGCTATCATTCTCTTCATTATGATTGAAAGCGCTGGCATCCCTCTGCCAGGCGAAACAATGCTGCTCGCCGCTTCTTTCTACGCAGCAACCAGCCATCATCTACAATTGCCCATCGTCTTACTTTGCGCGGCATCGGGCGCAATTATCGGCGACAATATCGGCTTCTATATTGGACGTACCGGCGGAAGACGTTTCGTTGAACGCTTTGGCAAGTACTTCTTTGTGAAGATGAGCCATTTAGAATACGCAGAGCGCTTCTTTGTTAGGCATGGAGCCAAGACAGTCTTCTTTGGCCGCTTTATCACCCTGCTAAGGATCTGGGCCGCCTTCCTGGCCGGTGTAAACCAGATGCCCTGGCGCACATTTATGCTCTATAACGCGCTGGGTGGTATCACCTGGACAGTGCTAATCGGAGGTCTTGGTTATCTGGCAGGCACCTTCTTTAAGGATCACTTTGACCAGGTAGAGCACTTGGTCAAGTTTGTAGGTTGGGGAGGATTAGCGCTTGTAGCAGTCATTGTCCTGGTCGCCTTTATCGTCGTGCGTCGCCGCCGCGCCCGTCAGATTGAGGAGCAGATATCAAAGAATGATGACCCATCTGATAGAGCCGCCTAAAATCCTGAAAAGGCGAGGAGCACGCGACCATGCGTTGCTCCTCGCCAAATGAGGGGGACTCGATGGGAATAAGAGATGCTCATGCTCATCAGTTTTAAATGAGCCTACAGTGGCAAGTGGCAAACAGAAGACTTGAAACCTGCTTATGTCACCACGCTACTAATCAGTACCCCGCTCTAATGTACCCCTCATCCCTGCTGTCGCCAGGCGGCCTCAATGCATTGCTTCAGTAACAAGACATTGGTTAATGGTCCTACGCCACCCGGCGTGGGCGTCACTGCTCCCGCGACCTCGCTCACCGAAGCAAAATCCACGTCACCCACAATTCCGCCCTCTGGTAGCGCGTTAATGCCCACATCAATTACGGTCGCGCCTGGACGCACCATTTCTGCCTTTACCATAGTAGGACGTCCCACTGCCGCAATCAGGATATCAGCTTCACGAGCAATTTTCGCTAAATTCTGAGTACGTGAATGGCAGACGGTAACCGTGGCATTGCGCTGCAAAAGCATAAAAGCCAGAGGTTTGCCAACGACATTGCTGCGCCCAAGGATCACGACATTCTTGCCATCCAGAGGCGTCTTTGTGCGCTCAAGCACCTCCACTACAGCGGCGGCGGTGGAAGGCACAAAGCTGGGGAAGCCAAGCGCCAAATTACCTGCGCTCAAGGGACTGATCCCATCAATATCCTTTTCGGCTGCTAGCGTCTCAGCAACTACCTGTTGCGAGAGATGCGCGGGTAGGGGCATCTGTACAATGACACCATGCGTCGCGCGATCCGTGTTTAAATGCAAGAGCACATCACGCAATTCCTCGTTGGTAGTCTCGACAGGTAATAGCTCCAGGCGTGCCTCCACGCCTAGTTCTTTCGCGATGCGCAGAATGGCTTTACTATAGACACCGGACGCGGCATCACCTTCTACACGAACAATGGCAAGGCCAGGAACCTGACCATGCGCTTGATGAAAGCGCTGGACCTCTTCTTTGAGCTCACCCTTGATCTCAGCGCTCAACTTGCGTCCATCAATCGTCGTTGCCGTCATCGCTCTAGCCCCTCTCCTCAATCGCGCGGATGACCTGAATGGCCTCCGAAGTGATCTGCTCCAGAGCGCTATCCAGGCGATTGCGAAGTTCCTGAGCCTTATCGGCATCCTTGAGTGAATTTAGATTGACATTCACCATCCAGGCGGCTCCATTCCCTGCGGCGGAAGCCATTGAGGTCGCGGTCGCGATATCACTGAGCACATTCTTGTTGCCGATCTGGGCGACGCGCTTACAGCACTGAACCAATGCCAGGGCGCGCTCAACCATGTCCAATGGCACCAGCGCCGCCTCAACAAGTGCCCCCTGGACGGCCTGGGTTCGCGCGGTCTTCTCCTCAGCCGTGCTCCGTGGCATTTTGAAGCAGGCGGAAAGCTTGCCATAGGCTTCGATGTCCAGACGCATCAACTCCTGAAAGCGCGAGCGTAGCGCTTCGCCTTGCTCAATCAGCTCTCCAATCTCCTGCTGAACAGCGGCATAATCGGCTTTCCCCACAGTCAAGCGAGCAACCATGCAAGCCAGGCTCGCGCCCATGGCTCCACTTAATGCTGCTGCTGAGCCACCACCAGGGGTCGGCTGTGATGAGGCCAGATCATCTAGATATTGTTGCAAAGTCTTATCTAAATACATATGTCATCCTTCAAAGGTGATTTTATTGGCATGTCCTCTTGGCGAAAATCGCTTCGCGAACGCGAGGGGCTCTCCCATTACTCATTCTAGCATTGCGCTCAACAACGCGTCGAGGCTGCATGACCACCAGGGTCCTCTCCCAAAGCCTGAAGGCAGAGGAAAAATGGTACATTGGGAAGCCATTCTCTACCAGCATAGACCAAGAGAGCCTTCTCGCTCGTCATAGAAAAGAGAAGATAGACCAAGAGAGAAGGATAAGCTTGTATGACCATAACACCTGGCCCGCGCGAACATCTGGAACGGATTTATGATAGTCTGATTGCCTACTATGGCGAGCCCAAATGGGAGCCGGACCATGATCCCCTGGGTGGACTAATAGGGACCATCCTTTCCCAACATACCTCCGATATCAACTCAGGGCGAGCCTATCAGCGACTCATAGAAACCTTTCCCGCATGGGAGGAAGTTAGAGATGCGCAGACGAACAAGGTCGCGGAGGCGATCAAGAGTGGCGGACTAGCAAACATCAAAGCGCCACGTATACAGAATGTGCTCCATACACTCACTGAATGGCAACAGGAGCAAGGAGGAAAGGATTCGCTAGCTAATTTTCTCAATGCGGAGCTGAAAGAGCGGCCTTTAGAGGAGGCATGGCACTATCTCCAGCAGATGCCGGGCGTAGGGCCAAAAACGGCGGCCTGTGTGCTCTTGTTTAACCTGGGACGCCCATTAATGCCGATTGATACCCATCTACATCGTCTCACGCATCGACTAGGATTGATTGGGCCAAAGGTCAGCGCCAATCAGGCACACACGATCTTTCTCAAGGCGCTGCCTCCCGAGTGGGCCTATACTCTGCATGTCAACCTGATCCAGCATGGACGCACCATCTGTCACGCGCAACGCCCCAAGTGCGGCCACTGCCCCCTGTACGCTGAATGCGCCTATGTGGGCAGCATCGATCCGCAAGAAACGATGCTGCCCACAAAATGAACATGAGAGGGGAAGGTCCCCTCTCTCCTAAAAGCACCTTATGCTGTCATGGCCTGCCAGACCTGTTCGACGAGTAGGCGTATAGCGCGCGCAACCTCAGTCAGTTTGACCTCGGTTTGCCCGATACTGAGAAAGCTTCGATCGAGTGGAAGCTGTTGTAGGCCTCCAAAAGACTGTGTCCGCCAGTCTTCCACCGGACGCATCAGGATAGGAACGACATTGACACACGGCGGATCATAGCGTCGCATCGCGATCTGCACCAATTCATCAATGATATCCGAGGCAAAAAAGTCTGGGCTGAGCAGGAGAAGAATGATGTCAGCTTCCTCAACCTGCTTGCGCAGCTCAACATTGGTCTTCCGCCCGAGCGCGATATCTCGCTCATACCAGAGGACCATCTCACGCTTTCGCCGCAGTATCGACAGGTGGGTAAGCAAATCCTGGCGCAGGCGAAGATCCTTCTTGTTGTCAGAACACAGATCCACAATGCGCACAGGGCGCTGACCCGTAAAGGCTCCAGTAGCGCGCACAAGCTCATGGCGCTGGCGGGGGTCCAGGCAATTGAGCCAGCGGGAATCCTCCTGATGGGCGAGTTGCTGCAAGGCAACCAGTTCGGGCAGAGCCTCAAGGACGGCCCGAGTAGGAATGGCACGTCCTCCAACGTCGCTTTGAGAGCCACGCGTCTGCTGCATCACACCACAGACAGTCCCATTACGTGTGTGCAGCAAGGGCGCGCCACTAAGTCCATGCTGTGCCTGCCCTTCGCGAAGCTTCAGGAGATAGCGACGCTCATCCAGCCAACTTTTCCCCTCAGCGACAAAGGCAACCTCATCACCACCAGCGAAGCGTTTCTCGTTAAATCCACAGCTCGAAAGTTCATCTTTCTCCATAATGGCTCGCGTATCCAGGTAGACACAGGGATGAGTCGTCAAGGCAATACGCAACAATGCCAGGTCGGGATAGATTTCGCTAGCCTGGGGATCATGAGGGAGCAATTGGTTATGGACGACGCTATACTCATAACGTTCGATTCGCGCTTCTCCAAGGCTTGTGCCCATGGAGGAATATGCCAGAAGTGTTCGCCCACTCTCATACGCTTGACGTACTACGTGCGCGCAGGTCAGAATATACCCCGGAGCAACAAAGAAGCCAGTTCCCAGACTTGTTTCGCCCATAAACAGAGATACCACACACTGTCGCAAAAATGCCCTCAAGGTCTGCTGGTCTGTCATAAGACAACCCCTACTTCGCTATCTCATCTTGAGCAGACTCACGTCGCTCCCATTCAAGAGTGATTTTGAGATTCGCTTTCCCTGAGCCTTTTACCAGCAGAGCCGAGAGGTTGCCAGATTCATAGCCAACCTCCAGGCCGAACTCGGCGCAAGCTTTGCTAGGCTGCACCTCACGCCACACCTTCACCAGGGTTTGTGACAGACTTTTGACAGTGTTGGTCACACGCTCAAATGAGAGACATTCATTTTGACCAATATAGCGGTCGTCCAGTATGCCATCAGTGAGAGGAGTTGCCTCGATATAGATGATCGTTTCATCATCCAGGCGAACCGGTACGAGGTGACGTCCGCTATTAAACTCTTGTGGAGAAGAATAAGGGTCGTTCATAGTATGCACTCCTTGCGCTACAGACTGCTAAATGAAGAGAGGCGCTTTTAAATCCAGGTTCAATTATAGCAGTTTTCACCTGTTATAGCACTCTCTCTCATCTAGCTCGCGTCATATCCGTTAGTCGAAGGATGAAGGGAGTAACATACTTGCCTTTATGTGCGTCTGCCGCAAGGAGTGTGTGATATGGCGCATGGTACTAGTGGAGACGAGCAACCAGAGGGCTGTAAGCAGCAGCAAAAGCAGGAAGCCACAGATCATAAAGAGGCGCGTCGGGACATGCTCATGCAGGGCATAGGTACCAGTTGTCATCACCCCAACTGGGTAGATGAAGGACCACCAACTTAGGTTAAACGGCAGATGAACACGCGCAGCACGCACGGTCATCATGATAGCCAGGGCTAGCCAGTAGAGACCAAAGCCCCAGGTCATCAACCCATAGGCCATGCCCGCCCCCTGCAAAATGTCTGATAGTGAGGGCAGATGATTCTCTGCCTGCTTTCCTAGCGCCATGACAGCGGTTGTGGATTGTCCGAGCGGACCAATAACAATCCATAGGGTCGGCACAAGCGCGCCTTTCGGCACCTTATGATAGGCCAGGCGTGAATAAAAGAGCACAATTGTAATCGCGGCCAGGATGATCCCTGTTCCCCACAGCGCGTAACTGAGCAACAAAACTTCCAGGTGCAGAGAGGCAGGCCAGTAAGGCGCAAGCAAGGCACCAGGCACCGCCGCTCCGATCAGCGGTACCACCGGCAGCAACCAACTTCCATAGGTATGCTCGGCCTGTAGGTTGTGGCAGGTAAACATATAGTAGGGAACAACAATCGCAGAGAAGAAGCTCCCCAACACCCCACAGAGCCAGAGGATCTGCGCGCACAGCACGCAGAAGGAGGCATCAAACACCAGAGGTCCAATCAGCATAAAACCGCTCGCGACGGTAAAGCAAGCCATAGGGGGTGCGCCTAGATTCTGAGCCTGTGTCAACGTCTGTAGGCTCATACGAAAGCGCGCGGGATAGCGAAGATGGTGAATGCACCACAGCAAGAGCAGAGATGCTAGAAGCACAAGATCTATCAGCCAGAAACCTACAGCAATATGTTCAATAAGGGGAATCTTGATAGGTGACAGAATCAGGCAGATTGCCAGAATACCAGTTCCCATCACACAAGAGAACCAGCCCGGCGTAATGGAATGAATAGCAAGAGAGAACCAACGGGAGATGTGAGAAGTAATATTTTGACGACGTGTATTACAAGGCTGATTGCGTTGAACGCCCATCAGTCTGGTTGCCTCCTTCTTCAAAGACGAAAAAAACGGCAGGCACCTGCTCCACCTATCCCCAGTATACCAATATCCCAAAATCGAAGTTTACCAACACAATCTATGGGTTTTCACGAAAACATTGTATGTATTGAGAGTCCAAAAGTGGTGCTTGAGCTTGAGGGGGCAAAGGAACAGAAGCGAGACCGCTCTAAATGGAGTGCATCGCTTCTGCTGATGCAAAAGCGATGCACTCCATCAGAAGAGAGAGTCTATCAGGCTACAGTAATATCTCGCAGAGCTTGGCGAATACCATGAAGGGTTGCAGAGATATGATCGTCCTCAATGCCATAATGCGTGACGGCACGTACACGACCTGACCCGAGCTGTCCCATCAAAATGCCTTGCTCGCGAGCCGCCAGGAGAAAGCGCTCAGTCTCCTCCGAATTCAAAGGTTGTTGATTGGTATCTAGTACACGGAAAATCACCATATTGGTCATCACAGTATCCAGGTTCACCTCAATCTGAGGCATATCCATCAAACCCTGAGCCAGACGCTTACAACGTGCGTGATCTTCGGCAAGGCGCGCCACCATATTTTCCAGCGCCACAATGCCTGCCGCCGCTATAAATCCAGCCTGGCGCATCCCACCACCCAGCATCTTGCGAGTCCGCATCGCGCGCCCGATGAATTCCTTGCTCCCGACGAGCATCGATCCCACAGGTGCACTCAAGCCCTTCGAGAGACAGAACATTAATGAGTCAACGGGTCGCACCAGTTCACTTACAGGAATCCTCAGGGCTACCGCTGCATTAAAGATACGCGCCCCATCCATATGCAGGGGAATCGAATGTTCATGCGTGATGCTGGCGATAGACTCTAATTGTTCGACTGTGAGCACAGTGCCCCCACAGCGGTTATGCGTATTTTCAACGCAGATCAGACCAGTTGGAGCTACATGCACATCCTCCTGACCCGCGATCCCATCGCGCAGACGCTCCAGGTCAAGCATACCGGAAGAGAGCGTTGGCACCACGTACATCGGCGCTCCACCCAATGACGACGCCCCACCAGCCTCGTAGTGGTAAATATGCGACTCACTGCCTACGATAACTGACTGCCCACGCCCAGCGTGCGTCAAAATGGCGATGGCATTCCCCATGGTGCCTGTGGGCACAAAGAGGGCTGCCTCCTTCCCCGTTATCTCCGCCGCCATCTCTTGCAAACGGTTTATCGTAGGGTCTTCGCCATAGACGTCGTCACCCACCTCCGCGCGATACATTGCCTCGCGCATCTCGGGTGTTGGCAGTGTTACTGTGTCGCTACGCAAATCCACAAACATGCTTCGTTACTCCTTTGCAAATATAGACAGTTCCCAGACCAGGGTTATCATCTCTTCTAGAAATCACTGATAGTATATGCCCTTTTACTAGCCTATGCGCAAGGAACGCTCTTTGAAAAGATATACAAAAATAGCCTCCTATATTAGCGTACCCCCCTCTCATGCCAGAAAGTGTCAAAATAAGATTTGTTCTACACGCTTGACCTGGCGTTTGACAAGCAAGAGAGTGAGGAGATAAGATCAAATGCAGTAGCTCATTTGTTAGCTGTCTTTCAGTCTTCAACCAGAGAGGAGCGGAACAATGTCCCTCAAAGAGTTCTCAGGAGCGGTCGCAGTCGTCACTGGCGGCGCGAGCGGCATTGGCAAAGCAACGGCGCGCGCCCTCTATGCACGAGGAGCACATGTCGTCATCGCTGATTTGAATGAACAAGCTCTGGCACCGGTCGCTCAGGAAATCCGTGAGTCATTCCCTAATGCCCAGGGGCAGGTGGTCACCTTCACCCTTGACGTCACCAACGAGACCCAGGTTCGGGCATTGATGCAACAGGCAGCGACAATCAACGGACGAGTCGGTATAGTGGTTACATGCGCGGGTCTGGGAAAAGGAGGGCCCATCGATCTATTTACTGGTGAGGAGATGCAACGCTTGATGGATGTCAACTTTATGGGGACCTATCATAGCGTTCGAGCTGCGCTCCCGTATATGCGTCAACAGGGCAGCGGTCATTTTGTGCTTATCAGTTCCGTGGCAGGCAAGCTCCCCCACCCATATTAACAGGCTATGTCGCAAGCAAGTGGGCAGTACGAGGCTTCGGTGCAGCCTTACGCGCGGAACTTTATGGTAGTGGCATTGGCGTCAGTACTGTCTATCCAGCCTGGGTCGATACTCCCATGATTCATCAGGAGGAAGGCTTTAATTTACAAATCGAGGCCCTTCTCACCCCTGAAATGGTCGCGGACGCCATCATCCAGGGCATAGAAGCGGAGCAAGCGGATATAACACTCGCGCCGAATAAGGATATCGCGTATGCACTGCAGATCATGCAGAAAGATGAACAGAAAGCCGTGGAGATGATGGGCGTGTCATTCTCCAAACAGCGCTCACAACAAAAGGCATAATATAAGCACTGAAAGGCATCGTTGATGATGTCTTTCTCTGTCTGCGGTCATCCGGGTGGTCTCACTTCTGATAGAGGACGAAAGGTGCCACACCTCTCTCCCCTGGTCTGCTTATAACAGCGGATCAGTGGGAGACAGCAGAGGCACCAAAGAAGATCATAACAAGGACCCAACTGAGCACTAGTGCGATGAAGACACGTAGCGCCAAACCAGACACCTGAAAATGTCTCCGTCGCGAGGGTCTCATGGTCGCAGCCGTCTCGCGCGACGACTCAGTCTCCATTCTCATGACTGTAGTCTCCTTAGTAGATGCAAATAGAGCCTGCGTTCCCGCTCTAATACATCTCGTGAGTTGCCCTTGGAGACATGGTAGAGCTTTGACACACATCACTACTACATGAAACGGTGCCAAAGCGAAAGTTTAACGTAACTATTACCTTCTGGTATGTCTTTCCACCTGAGGAGCATTTCGCTTGCATTCATCACATTCACACATAGCCCGTAGCTTCTCAAAGGTATAAATACCCGTCTTATGCCCATCTTCCCAGATTGGGGTCAGGCCATAGCGACCAACGGGCTGTAAATTCACCAGCGTCGTCTCCTCGGTAGTCAGGTTCTCACGGCTCTGAAGCATGCCAGGTTGTCCACCTTCGCCCGCACACCAGGCACAGGGACATGCCCAACGCAATGTTTCCCAGTTATGCAAGCTCTCATGCTCATCGCTCCACGTTAAGATCAATTGTCGTTTCTCCTCTTCAAGCAAAAAGGAGACTGGGACAAGGTAATTGCTCATAATCGCGCTCCCAAGATAGGCCGTTTGTCTAAGCCAATAGTACCCAAAGAGGGACACAGTATTCCCTCTTCACATCAGCCTTATTATAATGTTTTTCAGCTTCTCTAGTCTATCTGACAAGTAGTACTCTTTGTAGTCTAGAAACAGCCAGGGTGAGAGTTATATTATACTGAAGAAACAGGTGTCAAAAACAGTTATCAAAAACAGCTATCAATATAGAAGCGCCTGATCGCATCCGTGGAAGGGTATTTAAAAGGTGTGTCCCCCGGTCAGCCAGTGCTGACACAGAGATATACAGATTACAGCAATAGCGCGACTGATGTAGAGAAGGTCCTCAGTAGTTTACTTGTGGAGCAAGACGTATTATGGAAATAGTATTAGTTGTCGTGAGCGTCATTATTTTGATTGCAGCACTGGTTCTAACATATAGAACGCAGAAAAAGCTGCAACAGGCCTCCGAACAAACACAGGCCCAACAAGAAGTGTGGGAGAAGGCGCAGGATACTCGTCAACAGCAGTGGCGCACGGAGCAGGAAAAGCATCTCACCGAAATCGAGCAGCACATCCAGGCTCAGATTCATCACCTGCAAACATCCTGGAAATCCCTTGAGGAGTTTGAGCGCCAACAACGTGAAGATTTGAGGCAAGCCTTCGAAAACTCAACCAGGCAAGCACACGCCGAGTTCGAACTGGCGCGCATTCCACGTGTTGAAGATGTGCCTCTCCCTGTGAAACAAGATCAATCCGGCAAATCAACCCCTCGCGGGCAGCGGGTCAATCTTAGTGGCACCGATCTCTCACAGCGTGACCTCTCCTCGCGCTATCTGGGACATGCCAATCTGAGTGAGACCATATTGCACGACGCCAAATGCTTTATGGCAGACTTCTCCTGGGCCAATCTCAGAGATGCCGATCTTGCCAATGCCGACCTTTCAGGCACGAACCTGACTCATACCGACTTACGCGGCGCGAACCTGAACGGCGTCAACTTCCTCGCCGCCGACCTGTACAAAACCAATCTTATCGGCGCGAATCTGCTCAATGCCCGCAATCTGACTGCGGAACAGCTTCGTACCACTGTTTACGACGACAGCACTCTGCTAGACATTGAGCCTAAAAAGGTTCAAACGAATCAGGATGGTGGTGCCACCCTTACCAATATGCGCGCTATCCGCACCACCAAACAGCAGCCAGCAGCACCACCTACATCCCAGGTGACGCCAGCCGTTGAGCCACCCGTCACTCCCATGCCTTCAACGAACAATATTCCCGATCTCGCCATTGAGCAGCCCCCTACAAGTGGCACAGAAAGCAAGGTGGATGACGAGAACGCGATGCAGTGGCTCTCCTATCTCAATACGACTCCTTCTAAACAACTAGAGCCGTTACCAGAGGTATCCCTGGCGGAATTTGATCCGTTAAGCCTTGCTCTGCTTACACCCATACCTCAAGAAGAGATGGAAGTAGAGAAAAACGAGTCTATCCCCCAGGGAGAAGCATTTGAGCCAGCAACTTATGAAGAAGAAGAACAAACGAAAGAAGAGCAACCTGAACCAGTGGAAACATTGGTCAGTGAAGCAGCACCTTATACCTCACCTGCGCGTGGGATCCTTTCAAATACACTTCTTCCCTACTCACTTCCCGAAACTGAAGGCAGTGGTTCCTATGTGCTAGAAGGGGAACCTTCCGCTCTCTCCCCACATCTCTCTGGAAGTAGTTTGCTCGATTTGGAAGACGCGGCACTTCCCGAAATCGAGCCGGAGCAGAAAGAGGTTGTAGCCTCAGCCTCAAAACTCAGCGGGCAACCAACCACTGAGCATAACCAGTCTTCTGAATCAGAAAACAAATAACCTCATAGGCAAGAAGCGGCATATGTCCGCCTCTTGCCTTCTCTTGTGCTTTTCTGTTATCCTCTTAGCGAATTCATTGTTGTGCTCCACGGGCGCATGTATAGACGCAATGTGGTACACTTCATAACGTTATGCTTGCATCTATGCAATTATAGCGGGCCAAACTGACCACAACACTTTTTGAAGAGGAATATAGCAGCATGGCAAACGAACAAACCCTCCCCTCGCCGGGAAAATCGCCCTCGTTACAGGTAGCGGACAAGGCATTGGGCGCGCTACCGCGCTACGACTGGCACGAGCCGGAGCAGATGTCATCGTTAATTATCGCAGCAACGCCGATGCCGCAGCCGATACCAAAAGCAGCATCGAGGAGTTAGGACGTCGCTGCGTCGCCATCAAGGCCGACGTCAGCCAGGAAGAAGATGTGACTCGTCTCTTTACCGAGGCAGCACAGGCCCTGGGCCCTGTGACAATCCTCGTCAACAATGCCGGTACCACCCGCGATAAACTTATTTTGCAGATGTCACTAGCCGACTTCCAGCATATCATTGATAGCAACCTACGCTCAACCTTCCTTTGCACCAAGGCCGCGCTCCGAGGGATGATGAAGGCGCGCTGGGGCCGCATCGTCAATGTCGCCTCAATTTCAGGACTTCTCGGGAACGCGGGACAGGCCAATTACAGTTCCTCCAAAGCCGCCATTATCGCGCTCACCCTCAGTACAGCACGCGAAATGGCTAGCCGCAATATCACAGCCAACGCGGTCGCACCTGGCTTTGTGCCAACCGAACTCACTTCAACGCTTACTGAGGCCCAGCGGAAATTCATGATCGATTCGACTCCGCTCGGACGCTTTGGCACTCCAGACGAGATCGCTGCTGCCATCTCATTCCTGTGCCAGCCCGAGGCAAGCTTCATTACCGGGCAGATCCTCAACGTTGATGGCGGTATGGCAATGCATATTTAACTCTTTCTCAGCAAAGCCTCTTCTCAGTACAAGGCTTTAACCCTCCCATACAATGGTGAAGCACCGGAGGCCACTGAAGATCAAAATAAGTTTGCAAGCGACCCTCGATGCTTTGCCAGCCACATTTTGATTAACCGCTCTTTCCTTATTTGACCCAGGATATATATCTACTGAAACTTTTTTGTTTCGGGTTGTATCTAATCTTCTTAACAAGTAGGAAATCCTACACTAGGTGTTAAGGAGGCTATATACATGGGCTTAATTGAGACTGACGAGACAAATAAATTTACCTTTGAACCTTTCGCGGCTCACCCCTTTTATACAGAGGTCAACCGCGCGCTTGTACGCCAGGCGCTAGGACACCTGTCACAGAAGAAGGACAACCAGACGATCACCGTGGTTGACATGGCCTGTGGCACTGGCGCTATCTCGCGCCTGGTCATCGAAGAGATGGAACGCCAGGGAATGCTCGCACAGCTTCGCCTCATTGGTGTCGATCCTTCAGCTGAAGCGTTGCGCAGAGCAAGGAAGGGCGTCGACGAAATGGGCTTATCCGTCCAGGTTGAGTTCATTCAGGGTGAATCAGAGGATCTGCCCAAACTGGTTCAGAATGTAGATCTCGCATTCTTCTGCAACGCCATCCATCTACTCACAGATAAGCAGACCGCCTTTCAGATGGTAGCATCCATTCTGGCGCCTGAAGGTATTTTCGCCTGCAATAGTGCCTTTTATAATGGCACCTATGCCACTGGAACGGATCGCTTTTATCGCCTCTGGACCCGGCGTGCTGTCGCCTGGCTCCGCAAAGAGCATCCCGAGGCTCGCCTCTCGCGTGAGGCAAAGGCAGCCGCCATGCAATGGGTTGATAGTGACGACTATGTTCGACTTTACCAGGAAAGTGGTTTCGAGCATGTCGACATCGTGCAGGAAACCGCGAATATTTCGCTCGATGCATGGCGCGATCTGGGACAATACTGGCTCTTTATCGAGGGTGCGTTGCCAGGAGTCCCACTTGCTCAGGGAGCACAGGCTCTTGAGGTCGCAGTTTATCAGGCGGGCGAAGAACTGGGGCTGCAAGAGGTGCCACGCAACTGGCTCCAAATGGTGGGCATCAAAAAGTAATTGGCGTGACTCCTTAGCGCGTAAGCACTAAGGAGTCTTTTTTTATCTCAAACGCTTTTATCTTTTCCAACGCCACCATCACTATTGACTTTTGTCTATCAAGCCACTACTATATATGCGATAATGCTCGACACATCCATATTTGCAGGAGGAGTCTGATGCAAGAAGAATTCGCAAGCCCGCTAGAAGATACTACTCCTTCAAACATTCCATCGGACTTTTATATTGAGCTGTTCGAGACACGCTCGACCGTTGCCGAGAATCTTTATTACTGGACACTCTGTAACCAGATTCTGCGCAATGCGCTGGCGCAACTCGATCCACAGCACAAGGGCATGAGCCTATGGATTGCGCGTTGTATGCCACCAACAAACCCTACTGGCAAGGTACGCAGCCTGTACGAGAGTGAGGGAATGGGCACTGCTCCCTGGAAGGAAAACCTGGAGCATGATGGCATGTTCCTCGGTGCTGAATCGCTAGCCGGGCACGTGGTGACAATTTTTCACTACAAGGTAGTCAATAACCTGGAAGAAGAGGTGACACTGGTACCCGTCGCTCCATCTCCACATGAAAAAAGCTGCGCAATTTTTCCAATCCTCTACTCAGGACGTATCGCTGGAGTTCTCTCGGCAGCTAGCACACAACTCAATTATTTCAGCGCGCCAAATCGTTTAGCTCTCCTGCAAAAGTATGCTGATTTGATAGCTTTAATCTTCTCGCCTGCAGAATTTTATGCACCTGAACAGATCGCGCTACATGTCATGCCCATTCAGGAGCAACAAAAACCGTTTTTTACGCGCTTTAACGACCTCACCCGCAAGAGTATTATGACAGCGGCGGAACACAATCAGCACACCAATAATGCCGAGGCGGAGAACCAGGTACGCGCTCAGCTTGAAGAGGATCTCTTGCAATATGCCATCCAGAATGCACTCAATGGAGATACCTCTCATCATAAATCAGCCTAGTATCCCTCTTCCGCAAGCCTGAGTAGAATACAGTCCATTACCTGACACTGCCTGATGGTGTCAGTGATCATGGCAATGATACATGTGAGCCTTGACGCAATTTGTATCAGAGACTACACTACCCAGAGAATGTAGTTTCGCAAGCAGAGAAGGAGCGTCAGATAGTGCTGGATGACTTTACACAGGAACTCCATCCACGCTGGTCACAGACTTGTCTGGGGCCTGGCACAATAGCGCTTCACGAGTCTATTCTACGCATGGCTCTTCCCGAGGTCCAACAAGGCACATACGCCGATGCCCAGATTGATGATTACGGCAAACTCGCCCGCAAGGACTTTCCCTGGCAGCCTCCTTTACGGATGGAGGTACGCGCCCGAACCTCACATCCTTCCGCGACGCCTGCCTCCACCGCTCATGATTCGCGGATGCTGCGCGGCACGGCGGGATTTGGCTTCTGGAACTATCCCTTCTCTGTCCGTGGTGATATTCTTATGCTGCCAGAGGCTATCTGGTTCTTCTATGCCTCACCGCCCTCAAATATGGCACTGGTGCCTGGTCTACCTGGCTGGGGCTGGAAAGCGCAAGTCGTGCATAGTATGCGCCCCGGCGCGCTCCTGGCAACTATTCCAACGGCGCTGGCGACCGGCCTGGCACTCACAACAGGCCGTACCCGCCCGGCTAGCCGCTGGCTCCAACGCCTGAGTGGCACCCAGGAAGCACTCTTAAACACGAATCTGTTGGAATGGCATACCTATGTCCTGGAATGGCATGCCAATGCCGTCCTCTTCTGGGTGGACGATGAACCTATTCTGCGTGCCCCCAATCCTCCTACACGTCCCCTGGGCTTTGTAGCCTGGCTCGATAATCAGTATGCTATCGCTACCCCTCGTGGTGTTCTGCGCTTCGGCACTGTCTCTAGCGGCCCTCAGTGGCTAGAGCTAGACTCCGTGCGTATCGATCCTCTTTAAATATAGGTATCACGCATAGGTCAATACAACAGGAAGAGGGGGTGAGCAAGCCTTTTCACAACACTTGCTCACCCCTATACAGCGACATTCAGAAGATTTGACTCCTCGCCTATGCCTCTTCAGAAGATTCCTCTTTTGGGAGGTCCTTCTTGGCGAAGGGCAGAATCTCATCAATGATGCCATACTTCTGCGCCTCAAGCGCGCTCATATAGAAATCGCGGTTCGTGTCCTGCTGAATACGATCCAGCGTCTGACCCGTATGTGCATGAATGATATCATTCACTTCGCTCCGCAGATGAATGATCTCGCGAGCATGAATATCAATGTCCGACGCCTGCCCGCTCAAGCCGCCCATCAAGGGCTGGTGCAGATGGATACGGGCATGTGGCATCGAGTAGCGCCGCCCCTTCTCACCAGCAAGGAGCAGGATTGTACCAAAACTGGCCGCATAGCCGACACAAGTGGTAGAGATGGGACAGGGCAGGACCCGCATCGTATCATAAATCCCCAGCCCGGCATTCACTGAACCACCAGGACAGTTAATGTACATATTGATTTCGCGTTTACTATCTTCAGCGGCGAGATAGAGCAATTGAGCTACCACCAGACCCGCCAGATTATCTTCAATTGGTCCATTCACGAGCACAATTCGGTCACGCAACAAGCGTGAGAAAAGGTCATAGGCTCGCTCACCACGACCAGTATTCTCAAGTACGGTTGGCACTAATAAGCTTGACATCGCTATTGCTCCTTTTTATGGCATAATCTTTCGTTGGTCAACGCCACACTCTCATGAATAAGGCCTATCATGACCAGAGGTAACACTTTCAACTCTTTCGCGCCTATTGACTCTGCCGCATCAAGTAATAATGGATCTTGCCACCTTTACTTGTTGACCGCTCATCAAGAATGGTGGTTAATACCCAACCTTCTTTTCCCAGCTCGCTCAAGTATTGCGCATCTGGGAGCGCCTCTTCGCGCGGATCAATGGTCAGTACTTTATATTCCCATTGCGCCGCCTGCGCCGCTTCATAGACCATCGGAATAAAGGCCGAACCATGTGTATCTTGCTTTTCCATCGTAAAGCCCCTGATGGGTCGTTGCATGAACATGCTGTTCTCCTTTCATGCACCTCTCTATGCGTAGCCTTTCCATAGAGAGAATGCCGCTTCTACGTGTATTCGCTGTGTATACTACAAAGTTTTTCATTTCGTTGACTTGAATATAGCACGCCAGTAGCGTATACTCATAGGGAAAAGCTATGCTGTTAGCATATCCACCACCAGAGCAATGCTGTTAGCATAGGAAGGGAGAAAGCAATGGGTGATTTACAGGAAATCCTGGGCCGTGTCGTCAGGCGCGAGCGCCAGGAACAGAACCTTACAATTAAAGAACTAGGCGAAAAAGCCGGCCTTTCAGAGATCTATGTGGGGGAGATTGAACGCGGACAAAAGTATCCCTCCGCAAAGGTATTGGAGAGCCTCGCGGAAGCCCTGGAACTCGATATCGCCGAACTACTAGAGTTTGTCGCGGAGGAGATTCGGAGTGAACGTGAGCCGCAGGTCACCAGCGTCATTGGCTTTCTACCTGGAGCACCTGGACAACACCGGCGCACGGTTGTAAAACGCATGGTCAACCTGCTTGATGAGGGGTCTATTGAAAGCGTCGCCAACTTCAGCGCATTCCTGCTCTCGAAGCATACCAACCTGAACTAGGCTCAATGGCATACACCAAAGGGGATTCTCCGAACAGTTTCGCGAAACTGTTCGGATGAGCCGCTACACAAAACACATATCGAAGATACTGAGCAAGACGTACAACTATGTGCTAACTGAGCGGAAAAGTCAGACAAGGAAGGTATAGCCCAGGGCCTCCAGGACCGCTCTTGCTCGCTCAAGATGAGCCTCCTTGAGCAGCAGGTAGTCGGTATCATATGTTGAAATAGCAAAGATGGGAATGCCCGCTCCGGAGAGAGGGGTTGCCAGCCCTGCCAGGATACCTGTCAACGAGAAATCCAGTGGACCCGCGACCTGAAGCGCACGCCAGCCATGCTCGACACGCACGCCATCTGGTATGGACTCTGTCGCACACACTATAGAGAGTTCATCAACTGTATAGGTAATAGAGATGAACTCACGTCGCTTCCATGCCCAGGCTGGAACCTCTTGCCGCGCCTCCAGACGGCATACACTTAAGGGTAAATCTAGAATTGTTAATTGCATTTTCCAATATCTCTCAGAGCGTATCAAAGCGAATGACAACTTTCAGCGCTTGCCCCGGATGTGCGACGAGATCGAACGCACGCGACACCTCTTCCAGGGGCAGCACATGAGTAATCATGGCCTCCGCGTTTATTGCGCCCATCCGTAGCAGATCTAACGCCTGGCGTGTCTCATAGGGACCCGCCGAATAGCTGGTCCTCAAGGTAATTTCCTGGAAGAAAAGCGTATGGGGAGTCACAGAGACGCGCGCCTCTGGTGGAGGTGGCGCGAAGAATAAGACAGTTCCTCCTCGCTCAACCAGTTCCAGGCCTTGCTGCATGACCGCGGGGCTGGAAGGGGTAACAATGACGACATCTGCTTTCCGGCCTTCATTCGCAGCCTTCACATACTCTTGTAACGCCCCTGCTTGTGGATCAAAGGCAGCATCGACACCTAACGTCAGCGCCAATTGACGCCGCATAGGAAGCGGGTCTGAGATAAATACACGCAAAGCACCGTGGCGGCGCGCCAGTTGCGCCAGCATCACCCCATTACTACCCGCGCCAAGCACAAGTACGCTATCTCCCTGGCGAATATTTGCCCGGTTGATACCACGAATGCAGCAGGCCAATGGCTCAATTAAAGCCGCGATCTCGAACGACAGCCCCTCTGGAAGAGCTAGCACATCACGCTCGACATTGGGTGCGGGTACCCGTACATACTCGGCCAGACCTCCAGGATAGAGCCTGGTCGCTCGGAAGGTCGCACATTGCGAGAATGCTCCATGCTGACAGTAGTGGCAGAGCATACAGGGGACATGATGGTGCAAGAAGACAGCCTGTCCAGGCTGAAATGTCGTGACCCCGGCGCCGACCGCCACCACAACACCCACCGGTTCATGCCCAGGATAGAGAGGAGCGCGAGGACGCATATACCATTCCATAACATCGCTGGCGCAGATACCACAGGCATTGACCTGCACAAGCAATTCCCCCGGCCCAATCTCTGGCACAGGCATCTCTACAATGCGTACGTCATCATTCGCGTGATACTCAACGACACGCATACAGGTATCCTCTCCTATCGCCAATTCTTTTAGCGCTTTGCTGGCACAACGCATAAGAATCCAAAGGTATCCTCGCCTGACGCGACAAACTGGTGAACTTCATTTCCAGAGATATAAATGACATCACCCGCAGACACCTCATGCTCCTCTTCGCCCAGGCGCAGGCGTGCCTGTCCATGCAACACATAGACACCATGATCGTGCGCGTGTTGATCAAGTGAGGTATACCCTCCTGGCTGGACCGCGAAGTAGCGCATATGGAAATGCGAGGAATCCTCATCATTCCCTATCAAAATCTGGCGGGTCGCGTTCAGAGCAGTGCTGTTCTCAGGGCCATACGCACGCACCATAACGTTCTCCCAACGCATCTCACCGCTGGCAATGGATGTGAATCGCTGAATCACGCTCATTCTTCACCTCATCATAGCCACATCAAGCCGCCAGCTAGGCAGCTTGATTCTTCTTTTCTTCGTAACACGAAATTAATCCCACCTACGCTCCAAACCTTTCCAAAACGCGACTCCCTCCGCACCAAGAATTGACGCGTATTGATCTACAACTTATGCTTCAGCCAATTCAAAGACGCGCTGGAAGAGGTGCGCGATATCCTCAGTTGCGATATCCATACTTGCCTCGCCGATGGTTAACTCAAACTTGGAATAGCCTGGCAGCAATGTTGGCACCAGCCCTCGGAAAAGCATCGTCCGTGTCTCTTCAGCGATCTGCCAGGAGGCATCGATCAATCGCTCACGCTCACCATGCAAGAAGACATGCATCATATTGGTCTGTGGTATCCGAGGCAAGACTTCAACCTGTGGCAAGACCGAAAGAGCCTCGGCAATCTCTTTAGCCTTAGCACAATACTCGGCGATCCTGCCCAGGTGCTTCTCTACCCCCTTTTGTGCTGAAAGCACATACGGATAGAGGCTGAAGAGATTCCCTCCCTGTCGCCTTTGCCAGATACGCGCCTCAGCGATGATATCAGCGGAGCCAGCTAGGATTGATCCAGAAATCCCACCGAGGATTTTGTAAAAAGACACATAGACTGTATCGAAAAGGGCGGCTATCTCGCGATACTCACGCTGGTAAAATGGCTTGCATTCCCAGAGGCGCGCGCCATCCATGTGCGTAGCAATATTGTGCTCCCGCGCCCAATCAGTTATCGCGGTCAATTCTTCCCAGGCAGGCAATTGTCCACCGATCTCACGCTGCGGCAACTCTATAAGGAGCGCACCCAGCGACTCGGGGATCTGACGCAGATCATCCAGCGTAAATAAACGATGCTCTGAGCCTAACAATACGCGCTCCAGCCCATGCAGGCGCTGATAACTATCAAATTCATGAAGTTCTAAATGGCAGGTGGGATGATACGCGATGCGTTTGCGCCCTCGGCGCTCACACGCGATACGCAAGACAATTGGCTGGCACATGGTACCGCTGGGCATGAAAACCGCCGCCTCTTTCCCCAGCAAATGCGCGATCTCAGCTTCAAAAGACTCGATCAGTTCACCTGTACCGTAACGGTCCGCCTGTGCCTCTTCATCCACATACTCGACCAGCCCACTCAACACCTGGCGCGGCGATTGAGGATAGTGCTGATGTATAAAGCGCTCACAGTGCTGAAAAATGCGTGCCTGCTCCTGTTGTGTGATTGTCATATCCCTGATTATTCTCCTTTCCGAGAGACAAAGAACCCTCGCTAGTATAACATGACTTATGGAGAGCTATCACACAAAAAAAACCTGGATACCTTGTAGCTTATGTATCCAGGGCTTAGAGAAAATACGCAAGATGCACTAACGGCAAATCTTATCTTCAACCGGATTTATTCATCTTCATCGAAGTTACGCGCAGCCAGAGCTGAGAGCGCCTCCACTGCCTCATTGGCATCAACGCCTTCAGCACGTACCCGAAGCTCAGAACCTTGTGGAACCCCAAGCTTTAACACAGCCAGAATACTTTTCGCGTTCGCGACTTTCCCACCAGCTAGAAGATGAATCTCGGCATCAAAACAGGCAGCCGTCTGCACTAGTAAACGCGCAGGGCGCGCATGCAACCCAACCTTGTTCCTGATATTGAGAATAGCTTCTACAGCCGCCATAGGTATTCTGCCTTCCATGTGGAATACTATAACATCACAAACCAAAGGAGCTGCGGCTATCAATTAGTTTTGGGTAAAGTGTGCGCTTCCGCTGCCGCTGCCGCAACCTCATCCAGGTCATGCCCAATTGAAGCTTCAACTGCGGCTATGACGGCTCCCTCAACCAGCGCTGCAGAACTCACCACAACGCGACGCGAATTCTTTTCTGCCTGATATGCCTCAACAGCCATTTCGACCGACATCGCGGCGCTCCCCAAATCTAATAGCACAAGTACACCATCGTGTCCTTCTACCCTATGGAGTGCGTCAAGAATCCGCTCAACAGATGTGCCAAGTGAGCCATCAAGAGCGCCGCCTGCCGCCACCATGGAGACCTTCCCTTGAGCCATCTGGTCCGCCAACTCCACAACCCCCTCCGCCAGGCGCGCGCTATGTGACACAATGACTAATCCAACACTCATCATCGAAACCTCGGCTAAAGCCTCTCTGCGAACCTGAGCACGCAAACGCTGCTCGTATAATCGTGGTACCTTTATCCATATGCCTCTGCCAGCGCGGCTAAAATATAACTCGCGGAAATTGCTCCAGGGTCAAGGTGCCCCACACTCCGCTCACCAAGATAGCTGGCTCGCCCCTTTGTCGCGAGGAGCGACAATGTCCGTTGTGCCCCTTCTTCCGCCGCCTGACAACAGACATTGAGCAATTGCGCCATCTCAACCTCATCGAGATCGGCCTGGCGCGCGACATCTAACGCTGGCAGAAACGCATCAAGCATGGTCTTCTCACCCGCCTGGGCCTTTCCACGGACCTGGATCCCCTCAACCATCGCAGCCAACATCTCTACAACATCATTTTCTCTCAACTCGCTTTTTCCGGTGGTGACAATCCCCGCACGCAAAAAAGCGGTTCCATAGAGCGGTCCACTAGCTCCCCCGACAGTAGACACTAGAGTCGTGCCCACCATCTTCAGGATAGCGCCAATATCAGCGTTTGCCAGCGAAGGAAGCTTCTCGATCACAGCTTTAAAGCCACGGTCCATATTGATACCATGATCAGCATCGCCTATCGCGGCATCCAGTTGTGTCAAATACTCACGCTTTTCGTGTAAGATTTGCGCTACCCTTTGCAGCCAACGGATGATAGCTTCGCTTGTAATCGACATACATTCCGCTCCCCAAAGTTGCATCGCCACGATGCAGTCAACAGCATTCACCAACGCTATATGCGCGTTTCTCCTAGATCCCCCAACGGAGTGCAGGAGTGTGTACAGGCGCGTCCCAATAGCGCACCATCTCATCATCTACACGTAACAACGTGATAGAACAGCCAGCCATATCAAGTGAGGTAATGTAGTTCCCCGCCAGGGAACGCGCAATAGTAATGTTCTTTCCACGTAAGATTTTTGCCAGCTCATGCGCGACAACATACAACTCTATCAGGGGCGTCCCTCCCATACCATTGACAAACGCAAGCACCTGCTCGCCCGCTTTCAATTGGAGGTCCTCAACGATAGGCTTCACTAGCATCTCGGTGATCTCGGCGGCTGAGGCAAGTTTGACACGACGGCGGCCCGGCTCGCCATGAATCCCGATGCCAATCTCCATTTCGTCTTCGCCCAATTCAAAGGTGGCTTTCCCTAGCGCCGGAACGGTACTGGAAGTGAGCGCCATCCCCATGCTTCGGCCTTCACCATTGACACGTTGCGCCATCTCAGTAACGATCCCCAATGGAGCTCCAGCCTCCGCCAGTCCACCTACAATCTTCTCTAATAAGACGGTTACGCCAATTCCACGTCTCCCAGCCGTATAGAGGCTATCCTGGACCGCAACATCGTCATTGGTAATGATAGACGCGACCTCAATTCCCTCTGCCGCTGCCAGTTCCGCAGCCATTTCGAAGTTGAGCACGTCTCCTGTATAGTTCTTGATAATATAGAGGACACCTGCCCCCCCATCAATAGCCCGAGTGGCGGCTTGCATTTGATTGGGAACTGGCGACGTAAAGATCTCACCCAGACAGGCCGCATCAAGCATTCCACGCCCTACAAAGCCTCCATGTAGTGGCTCATGGCCGCTTCCGCCACCCGAAATAATACCAACCTTGCCCCGAATTGGCGCATCCGCGCGAACAACCGTTTGCGTTTCCAGGTCAACGCGAATCAAGTTGCTATGTAAGGCTTGCATACCTGATAATGACTCTTTGACGACACTTTCAGGGCTATTGATAAGCTTTTTCACGCCATCCCCCCTCAGGGCGAGCTCGATAGGGCTCCCGACCACTTTTCAGCATTGTGCTCTTCTTGAGAGTATCAGCCAGAGACAGTAAGAGATTGTAGTGAGTTTGCGAAAATTTCTCTCGATCCGTCTGAGGATACTGCAATAAGTATAGCACAGGAATTGCACGAGATGTTACCCAAAAAGCTCTAGTATAAAATATCTCGTTTCGGCCATCTACCCATAAGGATTTCACTCTCAACTCATCCGCGCTACAGACGACACCTACCAGGCAAGAGAGATTAACTGAGTGCCAGGAAGTACACCTCAAGAGCCTACAATTCGCCTGTGGTCTATACAAGCGCGGACGACTGTAGTATATTCTATCCATATCCATCAATGTACAATCGATGAGACATAAAAGGATTGCCGAATGGTCTATGACGGAAACATACCTCAACAAACTGCCGGAAGGACGCTTGGGCGCTATCAGATTGTAAGGCGCATCGGTAGAGGAGGAATGGCAGATGTCTGGCTCTGCACAGACCCACGCTTGAATCGTCAGGTTGCCATTAAAACGCTTCCAGCCCATGACCCACAAGATACCGAATTTACCCGCAAATTCAAAATAGAGGCTCAGGCAGCAGCAGCACTGACTCACCCACATATCGTTTCCGTGCACGACTATGGCGAACATCGCCTTCCTGATGGGCAGGTTATCACCTTTATTGTTATGCCCTACATCTCAGGCGGTTCATTAGCCGATCGTATTGAGACGCTTCTTAATACTGGAACAGGTATGTCTGTTGAGGAGGCCGTTACCTATCTCTCACAAGCAGCAAGCGCGATTGACTACGCTCACCAGCAAGGACTGATCCATCGCGATATCAAGCCCGGCAATATGCTCTTGCGCGACACTAGCTGGCTACTGCTCTCTGACTTCGGTATCGCGCGCCTGCTGTCCAACAGCACTGAGGAAATGCAAACGGGAACGGGCTTCGGCACACCTGAATATATGGCACCCGAACAGGCGCGAGGTCGGGGCGTGGGCGCCAGCGACATTTATAGCCTGGCTGTCATCGCCTTCCAACTTTTCACTGGTCGCCTTCCCTTTGTCGCCGAAACCACATACACGCTTACGATGCAGCACATACTCGCGCCCCCCCCTCCCCGCGCTCGTTTAATCCACAGTTACCCATCCTCCTGGAACGGGCTATTCTGCATGGTCTGGAAAAAGAGCCAGTGAAACGCCCAAACTCGGCCCAGGCATTCTTCGCTGAGATCATGCAAGCATACCCTCATCTGGCTCCGCGTTTTGCGCACCAGACCTCCGCCCCTCTGCCTGCGCCAGGACCTAACCAGCACTCACAACCGTTAGGTGGATCAGACCAACACTCACAGCCATTGGCCCGGAACGAGGCTGCAACGCAATCACAACCATTTATCCCGCGCCATCGTACACTTATCTCGCGACGTATGGCTCTAGCAGGCGGAGGGATCGCGGCACTGCTCCTGGCTGGTGGAAGCGCGGGGGCATGGTATCTCACGCGCCCCAACACTCCACCAGCGCAAAAGACCACCCCCACCGCGACGCCCACCCCCACCGCGACACCTAATCCAAACGCGCCGGATCTGGTCATCCGAGATCAGCATATTAATGCTGTTTCCGCGCTGGCATGGTCGCCACAGGGCAATAAGCTGGTCAGTGTGGCCGATAATGATTTCGCATACATCTGGGATGTTGACCAGATGCGCGCCAATACCGATCCTCAGCCACTCGCGAAACAACAATTCAATACCGGGCATAACCTCTTCCCGGCCTGGTCTCCCGATGGTAAGATCCTGGCTATGGCAAATACAGGCGAACAGCCTCTTCTTGATCTTACAAAGGTGACATTGGCTCTATATACCAGTGATTTCACTTCTCGCGCGCCCGGCTTCACAAAACCTGTCACCGCCGATGGCCTTTTCGTCATGAAAGGCCTGGCCTGGACACAACAGAAATATCTTTGCACCGTCTCGACAATTGCGAATGGCAACTTATTTGATCATTTTTACCTCTGGGGATTCGATACTAGCAAAGCAACAACAACTGTCAAAGCTCTCACCATGAACCACTCACTCGGCGGCAATACCAGCACCGACAGTCCATTGCTTCAAGCGGCCCCCGATGGACAAAAAATGGCTATCGCGGCCTATGGTGGCATCCTTGTCGGAATCGTAGGTGTGAGCAACGGCACACCCACATGGAAAGATGCGCCTGGTTTTCTGTCACTTCCTAAAGGGCAAACAAGTGAAGAGATCATTGCTATCGCCTGGTCTCCTGACAGTAGCATGGTTGTGGGGTATTATAATAGCAGTCCTATTACCATAGGCATCTGGACTATTGCCAAAGGGGCGCAGCAATATCCTCTGACTACGACGACGCAGGCACAAATCACGACCATTGCCTGGGGAAACAATGGACCCAATTCCCTGATATCCACTGGGACCTCTGATGGAAAAATTCAACTCTGGGACCCCCAGCATTTTGATAAACCTGTCGCCACACTGAGCAGCGATGTAAAGCAATCTGTGCTGGCTCTAGAATGGTCTCCTGACCATAAATGGTTAGCAGCAAGCTACAAAGATAATTTCTCAACTATTCACATCTGGAAAATGCAGGGGAGATCATTCCCAACAACATAACTATCCATTGGCGGGACTAGCCGCCGTGTGCTTGTACAAGTGCACCAGGATACTCAACTTATAAGGATTTAACACATGGGATACGATGGAAATAACGTACATGCAGCGGGGGTCACCCAACCGCAAACTATTGGACGTTATCACATCCTACAACCACTTGGTGGCGGGAGCATGGCGCGAGTCTGGCTCTGCAAAGACCCACTACTACGTCGCCAAATTGTCATCAAAACGATTCAAGTATCCGCACGCAATGATCGCCTTCTCCTGGAGCGCTTCATGGTAGAAGCGCAGGCTTCGGCTGCACTGAACCATCCCCATATTGTCCCTATACACGATTACGGGCAGATTCCGCTCAACGCGCAGACAACCCTGCTCTTTCTTGTTATGCCCTATCTCACAGGCGGCTCCCTCGCAGATCATATCGATGAACACCAACGCAAAAATATGCTGATGCCACAGCCACAAGTGCTTCACTATCTTAAGCAGGCAGCACAGGCCATCGACTTCGCGCATAGCCAGAATATCCTCCATCGCGACGTTAAGCCTGGAAATCTACTCTTACGCTCAGATGACTGGCTTATGCTCTCTGACTTCGGCCTGGCACGCATTCTCTCTTCTCCCAAACAGCTCACGCGCGTCGGCACAAGCATGGGAACGCCAGACTATATCGCACCCGAGCAAGTACAAGGTCGCCCTATCGCCTCCAGCGATAATTACAGCCTGGGTGTCATTGCCTACCAACTTCTGACGGGGCGACTCCCTTTCAAAGGGGAAACACCTGCTATTACGACCATGCAACACCTTACCGATCCTGTACCAGAGCCACGTCGTTTCAATCCCTCACTCACCCATCAGGTTGAAGACGTGTTGCTTCGCGCATTATCCAAGCAACCAGAAGAACGCTTCGCCAGCGCTGAAGCATTTATCGCGAGCCTTGAAGAGGCGACGCGCCAAAGGGACCAGCCCCGCCTGGTCGCCAGGACATTACCAATTCCGCCGGAACCACCGCGGACCCCAATCCCGCCGCTGCCCGCACCTGCCGAACCAAATAAGGTACGGACTGAAATAGTACCACCACAGCCAGCACGTCCCTCTCGCCGTAAGTTCCTTATAGGAGGTGGCGTGGGCGCCGCCGTGCTCGCCGCCAGTGCGGGTGGCTGGTGGGCACTTACACATGCTTCAGCCCCCACCCATCTTCCCATCAAAAATCCTCCCACAGCGGTCCCAACGCCAGACGGACTGGGGCTCACCTTGAGCAAACAACATAATAGTCCCATTACCTCATTACGCTGGTCACCAGTGCGGAATACCTTTGTCACCGTAGGGAAAGATCAACAACTCTTGCTCTGGAATAACGCCTCGCTGGCGCAAACGCGCGCCCCTCAGCAACGCGTACAGTTACCTCTCAAAGATCCAGGCGCGGCACCACTCCTTGCCTGGTCACCCAATGGACAACTACTTGCCGTCAGCATACCTGACAAGCAAAGCAGTCAGTCTGCCCAGATCATATTCTATACTCAGGACTTACAACCACTTGCAGGGACCACAAATGCTGTTACGCTCAATACAGGTATGATCGATGGCTTGACCTGGTTGCAAAATAACCTGCTCCTGGTTGTAGCCAATGCCGCCGATCCTCAAAAGCAGCAATTTACCGCCTGGCTGGTTGATACCAATCAGCTCAGCGCGCCTCCCGCGATCTTTACCATTGATGCGCGCCTCGCGCTCCCGGCGGATTCCAGCACCCGACCAACCATTGTGGCCGCGACAACCCATAGCCAGCGCGTCCCTCAAGGCGCATCGCTTCTCACGGCTGCCGTTACCGGTGGGGTGCTTGTGACTTGCATTCAATACCAGAATGGCATACCTCAATGGCTGGGCAAACCAACCAGCACAGAGGATACAACTACATGGGCTCCTGGCATACAGATCTTCCCCCTTATAGGGACGAACAATAATCAGTCAACCAGTATCTTTATTTCGTATAATGGGAAGATCGCTGGATGCTACACAACCACCAACACCTCGACATTGGAGTTGTGTAGCTGGACAGAGCAGGACTCACAGAACCAGGATATTGCAACTAAATTCTTACTCACCGATCTAGCCTACAAGAACCAGCCTTCCAGTAGTGTGCTGGCAGCAGGCACCAAAGATGGGCAAATCCTCATCTGGGATTTCACCCAGAGCACCATTCCAATCGACAATTTCGCAAACACGACGCTTAAAAACGAAGTCATTGCACTTGATTGGTCCGCCGATGGACATTGGTTAGCAGCAAGCTATAACGACCCCAACAATAGTATTCTTCTCTGGAAGACACAAGGACGAGGTTATTGACGACATGGTTATGAATCAAGCTATCGACTGGCAGGGGAAAATGCTTGGTCGCTACCGCATGATAAAACGCCTTGGACGCGGGGGCATGGGACAGATCTGGCAAGCTGAAGATAGCGATCTGCGCCGCCTGGTAGCAATCAAAGTGCTCCCTTCCACCCTGACAAGCGACGCCAATTTCCTGAAGGCCTTCGCCTACGAGGCGCGCACCGCCGCTGCCCTGGATCACCCCCATATTCTCGCGATTCATGCCTATGGCGAACAACGTATAGCAGATGATGAGGTTGTGACCTACCTGGTCATGCCTCATCTCGAAGGCGGCACTCTACGCGATCTGATGAAGAGAGAGCACTATCTCACTCGCGATATGGCAATGAATTATCTACGGCAAGCAGCCGAGGCTATCGATTATGCCCATAGTCATCAGGTTCTTCATCGCGACATCAAGCCCGCTAATATGCTTGTTCAAGGCGACTGGCTCTATCTGTCGGACTTCGGTATCGCCAAACTTCTGACTAGTGCCACATATCGTAGTAAGACCTATGCAGGCAGTGGCACCCCCGAATATATGGCCCCGAACAAATTCAGGGACAGGCCGTCGCGGCAAGTGATCGCTATAGCCTGGCTGTCACAGCCTATCAGATTTTTACGGGCACAGTTCCCTTCAGAGGTGATTCACCCTACGATATTATGATTCAGCACCTCATGGAAGAGCCACTGCCACCACGCGAGATCAATCCCGCCCTTCCACCAGCGGTCGAGTCTATTATTCTACGTGGGATGTCAAAACAGGCAGAGGAGCGCGCTCCAAGCTGTATGGCGTTCATAGATGCTCTCGACACAGCCTGGAAAAACTCACGCGTCACACTTACCAACGCCCACGACCCCGAATCGACACAGGTTGCCCCTTGGAGCAATGCGCAGGCAGACTATCTGCCTACGCAACTTACATCACGCCCCACGCCTACCAACGGTAGTGGGCAAACTCAAGGGCAGACACCGGCAACCCCTCCTTCAGCCCCACTCAACACCCAGGTCCCCCACCGCAATCTACGCCCATGTCCTCAGGGGTTAATCACGCGGAGCAGCCTCGACCCATGTCCGCCTACGCGCCAACACCCCTTCCCCATCAGGAACGACGTTCGGGATTGAGTCGGCGCAACATCCTTATAGGCGGAGGTGCTGCCATATTTCTGGTAGCAGCAGGCAGCGCCACATGGGCCGCGTGGGATCTTTGGTCGCATTCAGCCACGCCCAACTCAGAACCCAATATCCAGCCCGGCCCCAAAGCCTTTATCTCTGGCGTTCCCACCCTGCGCCTCTCGGGACACAAGGACATTGTCAGGTATACACGCTGGTCGCCCGATGGCAAACAATTAGCCACTGCTGGCGACGATCATGCCCTGATGGCATGGGATATAGCGGCTTCTCTAAAAAACAGCTCGAAATCGCTCATTACCATCAAGCAATCGCAGCAGCGCTGGCGGCTCAACGATGCCATCAACTATTACCAGATAAGCTGGACCTCAAACGGGAAGAAGCTCATGGCCCTCACCAAAAGCGCTGAAACACGCAATGTTATCTACCAATTTGATCTTGCGTCCAAATCGCCCGATCCCACAATCTATCACAACAGCAGCATCCTGGATAGCGATTTTAGCGCGCCTATCTATTGGAAAATCTCTTGCGCACCCAAAGGCAATCGCTTTGTCACATCGGTACTCAGTAGCGAAAGCATGGTTCTGTGGGATTTAAGTGACACCCAGCGGCCTATCAAGACATTTAATACATCTGGACAATCCGCGAGCCTCACCGCAACCATCCTGGCAATGGACTGGACACCCGATGGGAAGCGCCTCGCGGCACTCAATAGCCATCAGCAGGTTCTCATTTTTGATGACACGGGTAAGCTTATTCAGACCCTTGATCTTAGTGATCGCCTGGGCCAGATTAAACCCGGAGCCCAGGACCTTTTACAAGAGCGTTTCGCGCTAGAGTGGTGTCCCAATAATTCAAATCTACTCGCAGTCTCTAACGTTGATGTTATTGATATCTGGGACATTCAACAAAAGCGGCAACTGCGCCGTCTGGAAACAGATGACCCTAGCGCCCATCAGAGCAACGAGACAGACAAGACATCCCCTTTCCCCTGGTATCCCCAGGTTTGTGGCCTTACCTGGTCACCCAACGGACGCTTTATCGCGGCTAGCTTTAGTCGTAGTACCTTAATTCACGTCTGGGATCTGCAAAACCCATCTCCAGCCAAATCAAAATATGGAAACGAACTACAGACAACGTTGTTCGGCAATCCTGGTCACGCAAATACCATTCTCGATATCGCCTGGCAGCCAGGAGAGGGGCGGTATATTGCGACAGCCTCTATGGACAACAGCGTTATCATTTGGCGAGTAGAGGCTTAAGAGCAACAGACATTGCAGACAAGCAATAAAATGAGAGATATCGGAGATAGCACCGAAATACTATGATTATACGGCCTCTTCTGGAAGCCGAGATTAACGATAAAGGAGACTCTACTATGCGGGTTGTCTCTCTTTTGGCTAGTGCCACCGAGATAATCGCTGAATTAGATTGCCTGGATCAACTTGTAGGACGCTCTCATGAGTGCGATTACCCAACCCAGGTTCGGCAGTTGCCCCTGGTTAGCCATGCCGTCATTGATACCCAAACGAGTAGCGAACAGATTGACGCTCAGGTAAAGCAGCATGCGCAGGCACGCAATAATAATGCACTGAACGCGCTCAGCATTTACACTATCGATACCTATCAACTCCAACTGCTCCAACCTGATATCATATTTACACAGACCCAATGTGAAGTCTGTGCCGTCAGCGAGCAAGATGTTGCCATTGCGCTTGAACAAACCATTGGGCTCTCCCCGCGTATCGTCTCTCTGGCTCCCTACCGATTGCAAGATGTCTGGGAAGACGTCTTCAGGGTAGGGCGGGCTCTTGAGAAGCTTCCTCAGGCCCAGGAGCTTGTACAACGCTACCAGCAACGCTTACAACAACTGCAAGAGCAAACCACAGTCCTTGCAATACAGCAGAACAAGCCCCGCGTACTTATTCTAGAATGGCTTGATCCGCTCATGGGTGCTGGGAACTGGACACCTGAACTCATCACCTACGCGGGTGGAGAAAATATCTATGGCGAGAATGGGGAACGCTCTCCCTGGCTCACCTGGGAGCAGTTAGCAGAGCTTAATCCTGATTTTCTGCTCCTCGCGCCCTGTGGCTTCTCACTTGAGCGAACTCTTCAGGATATTCCCATCTTAACGAAACATCCACACTGGTCTGCGTTGAAAGCAGTACGCAATGGGCACGTCTATGCTATTGATGGCAATTATTATCTCAATCGCTCAGGCCCCCGGCTGGTTGAATCCGCCGAGATCATAGCCCATATTCTCTGGGGTGAGCGCCTCTCCATTACCACTACGGGCTGGCAACCCATCGTCACTTCCTAAAGCTAGCCACAGGCGCATATCTCAAAATCAAATTAACTCTTGTGCCCCAAACTGGAAGCACCTGCGTTATTGCAAACAAAAAAGAGAAAGGCCATCGCCCATGCAGACGAGACATTTCTCTTTTTTGTATCGGTGTACTTCGCTTTACGCGCGGGTAGAAGTCGGGCGCGCAGCCCAGAACATTAAACCCACGAAAACGAAGAAGAGAACGATGAATAATGACATGATCGAGTTCACAATCGTGTCGATTGAGAACTGGAAAATCACCGCGAAGGTGAGAAAAACGATCATGAGCAGGCCCAAAATAGGGAGGAAGTACAGCCAGTTCAAGCGCTTACCAGCATCAGGAAGCGCCTTTTTACCACTATATTCCAGGTCTGTATCGAGTTGCTCCATGCACAACCTTCCTTTGGTTAGGATAGCTCGCCTCGTGACATACCATAGCTACCTACAATATGCCTCGCGATGATAGACACTCATCAGGCCAGGGAGGCGTGCCTGGCTTATCAAGCCATCCTACCTGATCACTTCTGGCAAGACAGCCTGGCGTTTTCGATCCTATTATAGTCCTAACCAATCACACGTGCAACTGCTCTTCCCTCCACCCGGCAGATACCTCAAACATTTCAAGAAGTATCCTACCCAAAAAATTTACGTCCTCCATAACTCAGCCTATCCATGCGCATATGTGCATGGCATAAGCCATCCTTGCCGCCCATATGGGCGTCACGACATGGTTATTGATTGCTATAAGCACAACAAAAAACGGCCCTATTGGCCGATTGTGCATATAGTTGGGGAAACGTAATTATTGGGATCGGGAATCGAGGCAAGCAGGCGGGCAAAAGAAGGTGGCAATTCACGTTTCGCGAGGTAGCGACGCAGTTCAAGCGCGTTAATCTGATACTCCGCACCTTCAATACAGGCAGCAGTTATACCGCCATCAGAAATCGCAACACAGACATCAGCGATAGTCGGGATCTGGTCAGACACGAGACACCTCCCTACAGTAACTTGAATGCTTGACCCTTTGGATAGTCATGCAATCGTCTCGCTTAGAATACGGATCAGACGACAGCGGAGTTTCAACTCCTCCTAATAATATCATACCACAACGATTACCCATATGCCCAGCCATAACCACGTCACCATAAAATAGCAGCATGGCTCACCCACCTTACTGGGAAGAGTGGCGGGACCACCTTTGCGGGGCCATTGTGGACGGGACAGCCAACAACCCCGCTTCATAGGCCCCTTTAGAAGATCGAATTATTACGCATCGTCACCTTCGTCGGATTTGTTTGGATCGTCTATCACCGCCTCATCATCAAGGAGTCCGGGCATGGGGTCAATATACATGACCTTGCGCACCAAATCGATCTGTTTGATAATCTCTTTGATTGCTGGTATCATCACCTGCGTACGCTCAGGTGTCCGCAAGATATACACATCATTCCCGCCAGTGGGCATGATATCGATAATCTCTCCAACTTCACGATTGCCCAGGGTAAATACCTGGAGGCCCAGAATATCATGCTGATAATATAAATCTGGCGGCAATTGCGCTAACTGGCTTTCAGAGATACACAGATCCTGATGGCGTAAGGCCTCAGCATCGTTCGCGCTATTGATCCCCTTGAATTTCAGGATGAACATGTCCCCCTTATAGGGTCGCACACTCTCAATGACATAGCATTCGTAGTGCTGATCAGCACTACCGATGTATATCGAATCCAGAGAGGCGAAACGGTCGGGGATATCTGTCAGCGACAGCACTTTGACTTCGCCACGTATACCAAAAAGGGCCACTATTTTGCCGATAGTAGCCCATTCAGTCTTATTTTGCCTTGGCATGAGCATTGCTCTCTGCGGACTGACTCTCAGTCACACCTCTATCCAACTGTCACAGTATCTTAAAATGACGATCGATATGCCTATCAGTCATCCGTTCAGACGGCCAGCTATCCAGGGAAACTGCCGCTCCCACATACCTCGCTCCGTATGCAAAGGGTTGGAACCACTTGAAGGGCAAGTCTCAGCCTCGCCGCAAAGCATCGCCATTCCGGAGATGCTCACGAACGGCATGAGCGATTGTGCTCTATGGAAACCTGAGCGCCGCTAGTAGCGCTACTGTGCTTCGTATACAAGCCGTATGGGCAACGGGCGGCGCCCCTCGCTCGCATTTGATCTTAGAGGATCTCTAGCGAGGTATGCCGTCCCTCACGCGTGCCACCGGCACGCAACAGCGTGCGCATAGCTTTTGCGACACGGCCCTGGCGTCCAATCACCTTACCAAAGTCGTCTTGCGCGACATGCAGTTCCAGAACCAGCGCATTACGGTCATTGCGCACTTCATTTACTTCCACTGCGGAAGGATCATCGACCAGCGACTGAGCAATGTACTCAATCAGTTTTTGCATACACTCACCTCTGCTCACCCGCTAGGCGGTATCGCAAGGAATACCGTACCCGAACTGATTACTCAGAATAACGTATCGTCTAGGCGTTTGAGGAGCCCTTGGCGGCAGCCTTCTCAGCCTCGAAGCGACCCAGAATACCGGCGCGCTTCAGGAGAGACTCAACAGACTCGGTAGGCTGAGCACCATTCTTCAACCAGCTCAGCGCCTTCTCTTCATTAATATTGATTGCGGACGGCTCAACGCGGGGGTTGTACCAGCCGATGTTCTCAATGATACGACCATCGCGGGGTGAGCGCGCGTCGGCAACAACAACACGATAGCTTGGGGCCTTCTTCATGCCCGTTCGTTTGAGACGGATTTTCACACTCATGCTTTTAAAACTCTTACCTCTCCCCCACTAAAGGGGCTGTATTTTCTACCAACCTGCGCCGCGTTCTCCAGTCGGCGCGTAACAACACGACAACATTAGCACCCTGTAGTGCCCCCTGAACTTCGGCCCAACTAGGATAGCATGCGACACTTGAATTGTCAACGCTCCTACACTCTATCCTCACCTACTGAATGCAGCTTCACAAAGTTAGTCCTTGCGCGGCTTGCGACGGGCAAACCTCCCATAAAGACAACATGCTCGCCACACGCGATCAGGCTCTCCTCTTGCAGGTGCGCATCCACATCAGCGATAACCTTCTCCGTTGTCCCTTCCATCGGGATATGATACGGCCAGATGCCCCACCATAGAGCCAGACGGCGATAGACCTGCTCCGAAGGGGTATAGGCTAGAATCGGTGTGCGGGGACGATCTTTCGAGATCAGATGCGCCGAGCTCCCGGTACGCGTGAAAACAACTATCGCTTTTACGCTTGCTTGCTCACTAAGCGCTCGCGCGGCATGGCTCACCGCACGCTCCTGGGTGAGCGCGTGTCGCGACGACTGCTGACCATTCACACGATAGCCTGCTTCGGTCTCAAGTGCGATCCTGACCATCATCTCGACCGCATCAATGGGATAATTGCCGGATGCCGTCTCAGCGCTCAACATAATAGCATCCGTTCCATCCAGGATAGCGTTAGCAACGTCGCTGGCCTCCGCACGTGTCGGACGCGGATTGTTGACCATAGATTCTAGCATCTGGGTTGCTGTAATGACTGGGAGGCAGAGTTCATTACATTTGGCGATAATGCGCTTCTGAATCAACGGCACTTTCTCAGGAGCCATCTCAACCCCTAGATCGCCGCGCGCGACCATGACTCCATCGGTCTCATTCAATATTTCATCAAGGCGCTCAATCGCCTCTGGCTTCTCTAGCTTCGCAATGATGGGAATGGGTTTGCAGTCCTTGTTGGCTCCCTGACACTCCTGCAACTGGCGAATATAAGCCTTGGCTTCGGTAATGTCTTCTGGCTTACGCACAAAGCTGAGCGCGACATAGTCCACCCCCTGCTCAATTCCGAAACGCAGATCTTCACGATCTTTCTCGGAGAGTGAGGGAACGCTCACCTCAACCTCGGGCAGGTTGATCCCCTTGTGCTCTTTCAACAGACCACCATGCACAATCAGGCATTCGACATCGGTCTCATTCTTGTCGAGTACCCGCAGTTCAAGCAAGCCATCATCAAGCAAAATACGATCACCCACCTTGACATCGCTGGGCAACTGCTTATACGTTGTTGATACACGTTCAACAGTTCCTTCAATTGGACGTGTCGTCAACGTAATGGTGGAACCATTAACGAGCATGACGGGGCGATGCTCATGGAGTCTGCCTGTGCGGATCTTGGGGCCTTGCAAATCCTGGAGTATCGCAATTGGGTAACGCAAACGCTTGGAAATAGCGCGAATGCTCTCTATAACCTGCGCATGCTCCTCATGCGTTCCATGCGAGAAGTTCAAGCGTGCCACATTCATTCCAGCACGCATCAAGCGCTCTAGCTGCTCTTCACTACGCGTCGCAGGTCCAATAGTACACACGATTTTTGTCCGTCTCATACTATCCTCTTACTCCTTATTCGAAAACCTAAGCGCGACAGCGCTAGCCGCGACAGCGGCGCCGTGCCCTCGTATGAGGGTTGGTTTTCGCATAAGATCTTACTCCTTATTCGAAAACCTGAGCGCTTCAGCGTTCGCCATGGCTCACATAGGGTCACGATAGTGACAGTGGTTTTCGTTTAAGACCTTCGCTCACTGGTTTTCTAACACGACTTTTCTGCGCGCACTCCACTCGCAGATACGCTCTTAACACACACATTGTGCGTCGTCGCACATAACCTTCATCGCTGAACGGACCAATCTCTATTCTGAAGCAATCAGGCGCTTTTCTCTCGTAACTGCCTCTCAGAAAACCTGAACTTGCTAGCGGCTCAGATTTTTCGCATAAGATCTTCTCCTTATTCGAAAATCTGGGCACATCAATGCTAGCTGCGGTAGCGACGTTGGGCTTCACATAAGAACCTTATTAATACAAAGAAACCCTGACCCGGCCTCCTCGCGATGGTTACGGATCAGGTTCAGATTGAGATATCGCTTATGCCTATCATTCGCCACGTCAGGCATCGCATACATTGTACTGCGCTCATCATAGGGCTACCTTTTGTTTTGTGCCACTCTCTACCATACCCATTCCCCTCCAGGGAGGCATATTTGCCCTCGCACTAGCAGAAGGCAACAATCACATTTGAATAAATCAAGAAAATATAAGACCACTGAGCCCTGATACTGATTGCTCAAGACGGCTATAGTGTAACACAACTCTGTAAACTAGCAAACAAACAAGCCTCATACCGGCAAGAAACTACTACTGTTATCAGCCCGATAATTTCGCGCATCATTGCAATAAAGGATAACAAAAACTGGTTCTCCTTCCCTTATCAGGCAAGAGAGAACCAGTTTTGTATGGATACAATCGTCAGGTTATTTGATCTTCTGGGCCGGATTGAGCTCCCATTTCTCGAAGAGTTTGTCGTAGGTACCGTCCTTCTTTACCTCATCGTACGCTGCCTTGAGCGCGGTATACATCTCTGTATCATCCTTGCGCACAGCAATACCTTCGGGGGCCTGGTCGGTAATCACACCGCCAACTTCGAACTGCCCGGGATTCAATTTGAGATAATAATCCGTCACTGGCGAGTCCTGATATGTCGCATCGACGCGCTTGTCTGCCAGAAGCTGAATGACGTCGGTCTGCTGATCGAGAACCGTCAATTGAATGGCTTGCTTGCCGCCAGAGGTGCAAGTCTTGGTGGCTGTGTTCAAGCTATCAAGCTCGACAGTTCCCGTCTGTACACCAACCTTTTTGCCACACAGATCTGTGACGCTTTTGATACCCAGAGGATTACCCTTTTGCACCAGCAGCGATTGACCAGCGTTAAAATACGGAATGAATTTGGCTTTCTGCTCACGCGTGTCATTGATGGTGAGGGCGGAAATAACAACATCGTACCGTTTCGCGGACAGATCGTCAATGATCGTATCAAAGCCAGCCTTTTGGACCTGAACCTTCAGCCCCATGCGCTTCGCCATCTCGGTAATCAGTTCAATATCAAAACCTGTGGGCTGTCCAGTGGTCGTATCCACATATTCCTGTGGAGGATATGTGGTATCGCTTCCAACGGTCAAAGTTCCAGACGTAATCAAGTTTGCCGGCGGTGTTACAGATACTTTCACATTGGAATCGGTAGGTGTATCACCACTGCCACCACAGGCAGCGAGAATCATGGTCATTCCAAGCACCACGGCTACGCCGAGTACTCGCCACGAAAGATGTTTCCCCCGTTTGGAGAAGGAAAAAAGCATGCACGGACCTCCTCAGAGATACTAAAGATGGACTAGAGCGTACAGCGAAGGGATTCCCCTACACATATTTATACATACGCTCGCTTACTCTCTTTTATCTCATAGGATGGGCCACAACGCAAGCCTTTTATAGACCAATCTTTATCTTGTCCCTCTATCCCTCCTACAACCATCCATTCGAGACAGCACTCAATCGGCATAAGTATAAAACTACTTAAGAGGAGGTAGCAGGAAAGAGGCAAGGTAATAGAGACCTTTTCCCGCGAAAGGATGCGAGTTTGACATCATAATCTTGATGCTATATTCTGAAGGTAGAGGTAAAAAACGCAACGGACAAGAGCGCGTGTTCCGTCGCGTAAACGTTGATCGCACAGGTGTAGGGGTTGGGCCATCGCACCAATACAAACGATCCCTCTGCGGTGCGCTGGCTATAGCTACCAGAAAGGAGCAGCGGCGGTGCGTCCTTCCCCGCATGGGGTTGGTCCTCACCACGCCACAGTTTTATGACACAGGTACACGAACCAATCGGCAAGGCGGCTCAAGAGCCCCAGACCGTTCGTATATTGATTACCGACAAGATCGCGCGTGAAGGGGTTGAGCTTCTTCAAACACAGATGCCAGATGCTCAGATCGATGAGCGGCGCGGTCTCACTCCAGAGCAGCTTCAAGAGGTTATTGGCGAATATCATGCCTTGATTGTGCGCAGCGAGACGCAGGTCACCGCCGAGGTACTCAACGCAGGCCAGAACCTGAAAATTGTTGGGCGCGCGGGTGTCGGTGTTGATAATATTGATACGGAGACCGCGACTCGTCAGGGTATTATTGTCGTGAATTCGCCAACGGGCAATATTATCGCCGCGGCTGAGCATACTATTGCTATGCTGATGTCCCTGGCACGCCATGTTCCTGCCGCTAACGCCAGCACAAAAGCCGGAAAGTGGGAGCGGAGCCGCTTCCTCGGGATTGAGGTTCGCAACAAAACGCTTGGCGTTGTAGGCCTGGGCAAGGTTGGCATGGCGGTTGCGCGCCGAGCACAAGGTCTAGAGATGCAGATTCTCGCATACGATCCTTTTGTATCGCCAGAGCAGGCCCGCAAAAACGGTGTGGAAATGGGGAGCCTGGAGGATGTCTTGCGTCGCTCAGATTTTGTAACGCTGCATACCTCCTTGACCAGCGGGCCTCAGGGCACACGCGGGCTGATAGGCGAGCACGAGTTGCGCATGATGAAACCAGGCGCTCGCCTGATTAACTGCGCGCGTGGTGGGCTCATCGAGGAAGAGGCACTCTTGAGCGCCTTAAATGATGGACATCTAGCAGGTGCCGCCCTCGATGTCTTCAGTCAGGAACCCATTCGCGATAATCCCACGCTTATTCAACTCCTGGCACATGAGCGCCTGATCGCCACACCACACCTGGGAGCCTCAACAGAGGAAGCACAGGTGAGCGTTGCGACTGACGTCGCTGAACAAATCGTCTCGGTCCTCAATGGAGGCTTTCCCAGAGCAGCGGTCAACGCGCCCCTCATCCTGCCCGAAACACTCAAGGTCCTTCAGCCATATATGACACTGCTGGAGAAAATGGGACGCCTTTATACCCAGCTGCAGCCGGGACCGCTGAGCAAAATCGAGGTCACCTACAACGGTGATATCGCTAGCTATGATCTGCGCCCACTTCAGGCCGCGCTGGTCAAGGGATTGCTCGAATCAGTCTCCGAGGTACATGTCAATATGATCAACGCCCAGGTGCTCGCGAAGCAGTGGGGACTGGAGATCGTTGAGCAGAAGTCTACAACACCAGCCGAGTTTGCAAATCAGGTGACACTACGTGTCCTAACACCTAACGGGACAACCTCCTCCTTTGTTGGCAAGCCTGGCATTGAAGACGAGCGCTTCGATGTCATTAGCGGCTCCGTTATTTACGATGATCCGCGCATTGTACGTGTAGGTCGCTACTGGAGCGAATTCAATCCCGAAGGCTATATCCTCTTCTGTCGTAACCTGGATCAACCGGGCATGATCGGGCGAGCTGGTACCATTCTGGGGAAAGCAGGCATCAATATCCGCCACATGGATGTCGGTCCTAGCGTGCGCAGACAGAGCGGACAGGTTACGCCTCACAAGGCCGATACAGCTCTGATGGTCATCTCTGTCGATGATACCATTCCTGATTGGGCTATCCGCGAGTTAAGCGAGACAGGTGATATCTTCGGCGTCACTGTCGTCAATCTCTAGACACAAACGCCGTATGCGAGGGAGAGAGGTGCTTCCACCTCCTCCCTTTTCTCGCGAAAAGTACTAGATTCTCAAGCGTCTCAACGGGCTCAAAGGGCATGTATGGTATACTCCATTTAAGGTCATCAATATACATATAACCCTATTGCAAGGAGCATGATTTCAGCGGTGAGAAAGCTCTGGTACATCATTTTATTCTGCCTGGTATGCTTGCTTGCTGCCTGTTCGCAGCAAACAGGGGAGATGGGCCTCTCACAACAAGCAAGCTTGCCAACCGTAGGCAAGTATACGCAAAGCGATGCCAATAGCGAACAGGTCACACACAGGATAGCCACACCCACCACAATCCCAGCCCATACCAGCACGCCTACAAATAACGAACCAACCGCACAACCAACGCAACCTCCACAAGTGACACCCACGTCAGCTGACAATAGCCAATCAGGGAGCACCAACTATGGCTATGGAACGCCACCCTCTCCGACCGGCCTAGAACAGCAACTTGAGCAGCGGGTTCTGACACTGCTCAATCGGCAACGCGTGCGCTATGGTCTGGCCCCACTCGTGCTCAATGCAGGCCTTTCACAGGTCGCGCGTATGCATACCTGGGCCATGACTGCATGTGGAGAATCTCATACCTGCCAGGGCGAACCCTCGCCTTGCGAACGTATCTTTAGTGTAAACCATCAGTGGAATACCTGCGGAGAGAGCCTGGGACAGAACGCTCTGGACCGCAATCAGCCCTGGCAATCGACGCAGTCACTCTTGCAAAGCAGGCTTGATGAATTGACACCTGCACATGCCCATGAAAGCGACTACCTCAATCCCCACTTACATTCAATCGGCATAAGTATTATTATCTCCCGAAATCATTCTCTATGGCTTACAGAAGACTTCGCAGGCTGAAGCTATATCCTGGCGCATCATGGTTCAAGCCAGTAACTCGAAGTCCTTGCTTCAATCCGAGAGCCCAGAAGAAATTTGGTGCCAAACTTCTTCTGGGCTCTTTCTCACTTCATAGGGGTCTTGCAGCTTAATTTCATCACTAAAAAAAACAACTCTGCGCGATTTGATATGCTCTTCCATTGCGCGTCTATGGGAATGAAGGGTGGATTCTCGGTTTTTCCACAACTTGATTCGCTCCTATGACGTATGTCTATGGACGGAGGCTTCGAGCAATGCTACGATTCCCTTAATGGCTACGATAAAGATGCCGACGTATATTGTGAAAGGTTCTTATTGACTATATGACAACTACCAAGGCTCCAACCCAGGCGTTTAAGGGTGTCAAGCCCATTACACGCAAACAGGCACGTTTTGCCTTCATTGTGCTCCTGGTTATCAATATCCTCAACTACGCGGACCGTTCAATTCTTGGTGCCGTGCAGACCAAAATACAGCCTGAATTTGGCCTCACCGATACCGAACTGGGCTTTATCATATCTTCCTTTCTGCTTATCTATGGTCTGGCAACCTTCCCGCTAGGAATCTGGGCCGATAGAGGTATACGCAAGAACATCGTCGCAGCCTGCGTTGGTATCTGGAGTATCGCGACGGCTCTGGCAGGCTTTACGCATAATTTCATTCAACTTCTCCTGACACGCTCAGCCCTCGGCATTGGCGAGGCGGGTTACGCCCCAGCGTCGCTCTCAATGATTGGCGACTACTTTCCCAAATCGGTTCGTGGGCGTATGCTCTCGCTCTGGTCTATCGGAAACGTTGTGGGAACAGCTATCGGTCAGATAACCGGTGGCATCATCGCGGTTACCTTGGGTTGGCGCTGGGCCTTCTTCTTCGTTGGAATTCCCGGTCTGATAATGGCCTTTCTGATCTGGCGCGCTGTGGAGCCGACACGTGGAGCCTTCGATCAAAGCGATACGGAAGAGGGAGCGGAAGAAGTAGCTGAGAGCGCGATGGCAGGACACGGAAGTTTGGGAACTGACATATGGCAGAAGTTTAAGGTAATCGGACGTATCCCAACCTTCTGGATTTTGCTTGGCTCCTTTATCGCAAGCTTCTTTATTGTAGGAGCAGCGACCGGCTGGATTACGACCTATATCATACGTGACTTCCATCTGACAGAAGGGCAGGCAGGTACCGTCTCTGGGCTTACGCTGGCAATAGGAAGCATTATTGGCACCATCCTGGGTGGCTGGCTGGGCGATGCCCTCCAGAAGCGTATGCCACAAGGACGTCTGCTCATTTCCACAATCGCTTTTCTGGCAGGCGCGCCACTCACCTTACTAGCGCTGAGCTTCCATGATCTCTATCCCTTTATCGGGGTCTTCATACTCGCCATCGTTGCCCTGAGCCTATGCCTGGGACCCATTAACGCGGTGATACAAGACATCATCGAACCTGATATGCGCGCTACGGCTACAGGCCTACTCCTGCTTATCGCACACCTGCTAGGAGACGCCGCCTCACCAATTATCATCGGCATCATTGCTGACCATACATCTCTAGGCACAGCCCTAATTACTACCGCGCCAACTTGTCTGTTTATCGCAGGCCTAATCTGTCTCATAGGGCTCAAGACGGTTGCCCGCGACATGCAAGCCATGCAGGAGCGCATGCGCCGGGCACAGTCCGCGCAATAAGCGTTCAGCATAATTGCTTCCCAACAAAATCACTATGAATAGCCTTGTTGGAAAGCAATTATGCATTTCTCAGAACTCCCTATCACCTTACGAAGAAACGGAGGCCGCCTGAAAGAGGGTCACAGGTGGATCGCCATTGATCCACCTGCTCTCTCAGGCGGCCTCCGCTATTTGGGCATAAAAAAGAGCGAGAGACGGGATTCGAACCCGCGACCATCACTTTGGGAAAGTGACACTCTACCACTGAGTTACTCTCGCTTGCTTATCGCTTACCTTGCGTAGTATACCCCAACATCAGGAAATTGTCAATCATTTTTGCCGCCAAGTCAGCACCTTCCCCAAATCTTCACAAAGAACGGGAAACCGATGCAGCGATCCCTCACACTTCTTCCTCAGGATGGGTATGAAAGGGCCACACACATGTTTTCAGCATGACCAGTCGAGATTGGAAAATGGCCTCACATTCGCGTATGATATGGTAGTGAGAGCATTCAAGGCACAACAGAAGACCTGGAGCATACGTACATGAAGTGACAGGTAATAAGTTTATGCCAATGAGATGGGCTCGCTTCAGGCCTATGTGTATCGTCTTAAGGAGAGGTTTATGGGCTTTTTCTCGCGTCTACTCAACTTCCTCCGCATCCGTTCCAACGCCGCGCTGTACAAGGCTGAGGAGCCTGGAGAAGTTATGGACTATTCATATACCAAACAACGCGAACAGGTACAGCAAATACGTCGAGCGGTCGCCGATATCGCGACCAGCGAGAAGCAGCTTGAGCTTCAGCAGACAGAGCTACTCAACAAGGTAGAGAAAATCACGGGGCAGGCCCGACAGGCCCTTGCAGCGGGACGTGAAGACCTGGCACGCATGGCTCTACAACGCAAAGAGGCACTAGTCACTCAGCTTAACGCCTCAGAGCAGCAAATTGCCCAGGTACGCGCGCAAAAGGAGCGCCTGATTCAGATGGAGAGGGACGTGGCAGCACGCGTAGAGACCTTTCATACCCAGAAAGAGATTGTCAAGGCACGCTATAACGCATCTCAGGCCCAGGTCAAACTTCATGAAACTTTAAGCGGGCTCTCAGGGGAGATGGAAGAGGTCAATCAGGCTATGCAACGCGCGCAAGAGAAGATCCTGTTGACGCAGGCTCGAGCTAATGCTCTGGATAATCTGCTGGAGCAAGGAGTAATTGGGGAACAAACCTACTTAGGTGGAGATACGCTTGACCGAGAGTTGCAGAAGATCGCTTCACAACAAAACGTTGAGCTTCAACTTGAGGCGATGAAAGAACAACTGCAACTCGGAGGGCCAAACACACAGCCAAAACAAATTGAAGGGCCAACCTCGTCTATCGAGTAGAGCGAGAGGTTAGCCCTTCTTCTTGGCTTTCTCTTTCTGCGCTTTGTAGAACGACTTTGGTCTCGGGTGACGTGTAGTGTCAACATAGGCCGCAGGAGCCGAGTCTTCGCGAGCTGCGATTTCAGTTTCATCACGCTCACTGACCAATTCCTGTAAATCATTGTAGATATTATAGTTGTCAATCACTTCTGGCATCCGTAACATGTGACGCAACACCTGTACTTGTGCTACAGAGGTTTTATCACCTTTAGCGGGCTCAGCTCGCTTTAACAACTTCTCCACCAGGTCCATGCTGTCGTCGTGCGCCCCAATTCCCTCTAGCCGCTCGCGAACAACGTGTAATTGCTCGTATAAGTTCATCTGAAAAATCCTCCCGCAAACACTAGAGTCAGCTAGAAGTATGGTAGCATAGACCTCAGGCCACGTCAAATACTGCTATCATGCGTACCAGTGCTCTGTCATTCTCTCAGATTTCTATTGCGGAGAGCCAACTCGATTGAGCTGTAAGTTCCGTACAGCCTAAAACTTGCGCCTACCTACAGAGGATGAAAGCCCCCCGAGCGCCGCTGTGATCTCTTATTCCTACACCCACCCGTTACTCGGAACACGCCTCTCTCTATAGTACATCTTCTATTTAAAACGGCTCACTTTGACAAGGATGACGTTATTGTCCTACAATTTGACTTGATAGTCATAGAATGACATAAAAATCCCAGACGAATAACATGCTGCTGATAGTGCTGAGAAAGGTTTGTATATGCAACAACCACAAACTCATCGTGGAGCACGCGGCTTCTCCCCTTTTCGTATACACACACTCACAGAGATTCTTCAGAGTTACGATTGGTTTAAACAGATGCGAGACTCCAGCCCTGTTTACCAAGACGAGCAGACACATCTTTGGCAGGTCTTCCGCTATGAGGACGTACAAAAGGTAATTACTGACTATCAGCGCTTCTCTTCAGAAGCGGTGCCGGGATTTTCCGAGGACTCTTTCTTGCGTGATACGGTAGTGGCGAAAGATCCGCCTGACCACCGCAAACTACGTAATCTGGTCAATGTGGCCTTTACGCCAAAATCAGTCGCGCGCTTAGATGGTCTGGTAACACAGATTACGCAAGAATTATTAGACGAAGTTTTGCCTCTCGGCAAAATGAATGTGGTTTCTGATATAGCCTTTCCGCTTCCAGCAAAAATCATTGCGGAGATGCTAGGTGTGCCACGAGAAGACTGGGATATCTTTCGCCGCTGGGCCATCTCTGAGCCAACCGAGCAAGCCACATCGCGCGAAGAGACGATGCGTGCGCGCCAGAGAGTGGGGCAGCAAATGTATGATTACTTCTCTGGGCTACTAGCCGAGCGCAGACGCAACCCGCGTGAGGACCTTATCACCTCCTTAAGTAAAGCCGAAATTGATGGCGAGCACTTGAGTGAAGACGAGCTGGTAAACTTCTGTATCCTCCTATTGGCAGCAGGTCAGGAGACAACCAAGAATCTAATTGCCAATGCGGTCCTCTGTTTCACTGAGCATCCCGAGAGTATGCAGCGCTTAATCGCCAATACCGCCTTGATGCCTGCGGCAATCGAAGAGGTTCTCCGTTATCTGGCCCCTGTCTGGTTTCTTTTCCGTCGTACAACAACCGAGGTAGAACTTGGCGGACAGCGCATTCCGGCCAATTCGATTGTCCTGCCCTGGCTGGCTTCGGCAAACCGTGATCCAGAACAATTCCCTGAGCCAGATCGCTTTGATATTCAACGCGAGCCTAATCGGCATCTTGGTTTTGGACATGGCATTCACTTCTGCATTGGCGCTCCCCTGGCTCGCCTGGAAGCCAGGATCGCTCTCCCAATGATGTTAGCCCAATTGAAGAACCTTCAGCGTGTTCCAGATTTCCCCATTACGGTGCGAGCAGGTGTTGTCTTTGTGATCCAATCGTTACCAGTTACCTTCCAGGCTCGTGCTTGAGTAGGAGAAAGCAGAGGGTGGCATATTTCTCTTGAAAGCTACGCCACCTTCCCGACACGCGCTATCCCATAGTTTGAACGTGCACACCAACCCGAAGCCTCCTCTAAGGAGGATGCATAAACAAATTTTATGCTAGAGAATGGAGAGCATTCATGGTAAAAGCAACCTGGAATGGTATTACATTGGCAGAAAGTGATAAATGTGTCGTGGTGGAGGGAAATCAATATTTCCCCCCGGAATCGGTCAGGCGCGAATACCTGAAGGAAAGTAGCACGCATACAACCTGCCCCTGGAAGGGCGAGGCTAGCTACTATTCGGTTGAGGTAAATGGCGAGACGAATAACGATGCCGCCTGGTATTATCCCGCACCGAAGGAGGCCGCCAATCAGATAAAGGATCACATCGCCTTCTGGCGTGGCGTCAACGTGGAAGTAGAGTAAAATAGGGTCATTTAGGGATGTTGCGAACAAGATAGATGTATGTTATAAACACCTTATTCCCAGGCTCATGTATCTATCCTTTAACATCCTATGGAGCGCGTGAACTATGCGGATTCTTGTCCTGACCCAGGTGGTAGTATACCCTGCTGATGCTGGCCCCAAGGTAAAGACCTTACAAGTTCTTCGTCACCTGGCGAAGCACCATGACGTGACCTACTGCACTTTTATACGCAGTGAACGGGAAGCACAGGAGGCGAGCGTGCTCCGCACCTTCTGCAAGCGCGTAGAAATGCTTCCCATCAAGCGCTCAAAGCTAAGTGACGCACGCTTCCTGATGGAGAGCCTGCTTGTGAACGATTCGTTTATCTTGCGCCGCGACGAGCGTTCGGATATGAAGGCCCTAGTTCGACGCCTGCTAAGCGAAGAGCAGATCGATGTATTGCACGTTGACCAGCTCAACATGATGCGCTTTGTGCCTGATGATTGGCAAGGAACGGTGGTACTCGATGAGCATAACGCTGTCTGGCAGGTCGTAGAACGCTTGCGCCGAGGGGCGAGGAATCCGCTAGCAAGACTCTTACTCAAGCGCGAGGTACGCCTGATGCGGCGCCTGGAAGGAGAGGAATGTCGGCGCGCCGATGTTGTGCTCGCCGTGAGCGAAGAGGACAAGATGGCACTACGCGAGGTTGGCGGAGAGACCTTGCCAGTAGAGGTAGTCCCTATTACGGTCGATGCTCAGCACTTCGCCTCGCTCTATGCCACTCGCGCGCCCCTGCCAATGCATATTCTGACCATTGGCACTCTCTTCTGGCCGCCAAATAGCGAAGGTATTCTCTGGTGGCTACGTGATGGCTTTCCTCGCCTGCGCACGCTCTGCCCCGAAGCGGCCTACGATATTGTAGGTGCGCGCCCGCCACGGGCATTACAAGCATTAGCGGAGCAGCTTGATGGAGTCCAAATGCATGGCTATGTCGCTGACGCGGAGCCTTTTTGGAGAGAAGCAAGCGTCTTAATGGTACCGCTCCTCTCAGGAGGGGGCGTGCGAGTAAAAATTCTAGAGGCTATGGCAATGGGAGTGCCCGTCGTTTCAACCACAGTAGGTTGCGAAGGGCTAGCAATACGCGATGGAGAACATCTACTCATAGCCGATACACCTCAAGATTTAGCCCAGGCCTGTGCCAGAGTACTACAGGATAGAGAACTGGAACGCACCCTGGCACATAATGCTCGCGAGCTTATCCTTGAACGGTACGATGTCACCTCTGCTCTACGCGTTCTTGACGACATCTATGGACGCATAGGCAAGCAGGAGCAAGAGGAGCAAACGCAAGGCATCTCCCATTGACGCTGGTCAATGATGATCGCGAAGAAGCATCGCGCAAGCGAAATTCCTCTTGAATGCCACTGTAATTATCTGTTTGCCGCCTGCTATGACAGCATGTAGACGCAAATCGCCTGCCAGTTTCGATTAACTGGCAGGCGATTTGCGTTCGACCTCCGGGAGGGCGATCAAGAAATTGCAGCCTTCGCCAACCAGGCCAGAGCTTTCAAGCCAGATAGAGCCATTCATGGCTTCAACCAGTTTGCGACTGAGATAGAGGCCCCAACCAGAACCACGCTGAGACTGAGTTGCCTTGCCAGCCAGGCGTGAGAACTTGGTAAAGAGCTTGGATTGCTCTCTCTTGCTAATACCTGCCCCCCAGTCACGCACCCAGATAAGGACATAACGCCCATCCGGCAAATCCACTTGAGCGCCAGATTGCGCGCTCGCTACGCGTTTGACGATCTCCTCGCGGGAGATATGAGCCATCCCAATAGCGACACGAGTCGCGGGAGGGGTATACTTCAAGGCGTTGCTAACAAGATTCATGAGCACCTGCCGCAAACGCAGGTCATCTGCCCAAACAGTGAGGTCATCCTCTAGCGCAAGGGTAATTTCGCGCCGTTCACGCGAAATAATTGGATCGAGGATTTCTAATATCTGGCGCACGGCACTGGTAATGGAGACAGCATCCCGCTTGAGCGATACCCACTCCTGATCGATGCGGCTGGTATCCATAACGTTGCCTAGCAGCAAGATCAACTCATCACAGGCCCGGCGCGCGTTCGCGATAAAGCGCTGCTTACGGCTCTCATCGAGGGTGGCACTATGTGTGCTCAGCAATTCCAGATACCCCTGGATGGCGGTAAGGGGAGTGCGCAACTCATGCGAGGCAGTCATTAAGAATTGATTCTTGAGGTTCTCAGAATCCTGAGCCTGGCGCATAGCGTCATTCAACTCACTATATCTGCGAGCATTCATAATGGCGATACCAGACTGCAAGGCAATCTCTTTGACCATTTCCAGGTGGCGCGACGTGTAGGAATGACGCTGATAAGACTGCACTGAAAGCATCCCAATGACACGCGTACCATAATATATGGGAGCGAAGAGCAACGATTCGCTTAGACGTTTACCTCCTATGAGTAAGACCTCACGCCTGGGTGTATGTTCGCGCACAAATTCTCCATACTCTTCAGAGGTAGAGAAGCTATGTGTAAGATGATTATTCAGCATCTCGCGTATCCAGGGCATAATAGAAGAAAATACTCTTCCAGTGGGGGGATAGAGCACGCCTTCATCTATAAAGAAATCCATTGTAAACTCATCCCGGAGAAGATCCATGCGCTGGACATAGAAAGCGTCGACAGGCATGACAAGGCAGAGTTGCTCATAAAGTACCTGATAGACTGTGCTCAGGTCACGTAACGCTTCAGGAGAGGAGAGCGCGCGCCCAATCTTGATCAAGGCTGCGCGTTCCTGGCTACTTTGGCGAGCCTCCTCATATAACTGAGCCCATTCAATAACGCTTGTTGCCTGATTAGCAAAAACCTCTAAAACCTCCATTGTTTCTGTCGTGGGACGCAGTTCATTCAGTGGAGCATCAGGTGTCAGGAAGCCGATAATTGTACCGTCGGCTTTGCGTAGCGGAACCAGTAATAGATCATCGCTATACCAGCGCCCCTCCTCACGTGGCTCCTCAAGCTGTTCCGTGGTATGCGAGATAGTACGGACAGGTTCTCCCTCCTGAACAACGACAAAGTGCGCCGCAACACCAACATCTCGCCAGACCTCAGAACGACCAGGAATCAAATATGAATTACAATGCTGAAAGCCAGGCTGCATGAGCAGATCCGCCACAGTGGCAGGCATGGGATGTTGGCGAAGATAGGTATCATATTCGGGAGGCAAACTTGAAGAGGTCGCGCGAACATAAAAGCTATTATGAAGCGCATCTAACAGGTAGAGAGCATTATAACGATAACCGAGAGCCTCGCAGGTTGCGTCAGCAATTTGTGCGAGCAAGACGTCTACATCTATATGTTGATGCAAAGATGTCCAAATCTCAGAAAGAGAACGCAGAACATCGCGATAGACGTGCGTAAGATCTCCTTGTACATGCATCTGCATGACGGCCGTACTACCTTTCAAAACGCGTAAACACGTATTGATTCCCGTAAATTGTTTCTTGATGAGCCTTAACGGCATCTATTTGAGAAACGCTCTACGACACATCGCACCGATGGCTCAGTGTATGGCCTTGGCTAGGCAAGAGACCTTTCAACAGTACCTCATGCGCACCATAATACTCTCTTTATGAGAAACAGTTCAAAGGTCTAAGCTTGCCAGTTATCCTATAAACGTGTAAATCCTAATCTCACTGTAAAAGATTATAGCATACAGAGACCATGTTATACCTCTTTTGCTGGTTCAACCAGGACCATGTTGGTATAGAATGTGCTTCCACCATTGAAATCAGCGAGACGATCCGATGTTGTCCAATTGATATTGCGCTGATCAGGGCTAAATTTAGGCCACCAGACGGTAGGAGTTGAGAGCACACCCTCGCGAACCCCCTCGGACACCTCGGCAACCAACTGACACCATCCACGCTCGTTGCCAACACGGACGAGTTGACCGCTCCGAATGCCGCGCTTCTCCGCATCGCGTGGATGGATAGTGAGACGCGGCACGCGCTCCTTCGCCTTGAGCGTCTCCACATTGGCGAAGGAGGAACTAATAAAATGGTGCGCGGCGGCACTCACCAATGGTAACCGCTCATCTACGACCTCAATAGCATCCTCACGGATATGTGATTCCTGCTCTGGAACCCAACCAGGCACAGGATCATAACCATTCGCGGCAGCCTGCTCCGAGTAGAACTCGACCTTGCCAGAAGGAGTGCTAAACTTATGTCGCGCGAACGGGATGCGCTCCTCTTCGGGAATCGCCAGAGGAATTGCCCCTTCGGTCTGCAAACGCTCCAGCGTAATACCTTCAAGGTAAGGATTCGTACGTGCGGTCGCTTCCAGCACTTCCTCGATGATCTCATCGATCTCGGACTGAAGCCAGGGCTCCTCATAGCCCATACCCCGTGCGAGAGCCCGCATCACATCCCAGTTACTTCGAGCCTCGCCCAACGGCTCAATGGCAGGCATATTATAGTGCAGATTCAGGTGACCATAAGGCTTATGTAGATCACGCTGCTCTAACTGGCTTGTTGCTGGAAGCAGGATATCGGCGTAGCGCGCGGTATCGGTCTCAAAAAGGTCGTGAACTACAGTAAAGAGATCTTCGCGCATCAGGCCTTCGGCGATCTTGCCCGCATTCGGCGATGATGCAGCGGGATTGGCATTGTAGACATAGAGCGAGTAAACAGGGGGATTGGCCTCACCAGTGAGGATCGCGCCCAGGCGGTTCATATTGAGCATACGTGGCACTGTCGGGCAGGTTGCCTCATGCCCACGCCCAAGGGTGAGCTTATCCCATCGCACCCAATCGCTGGTGCTATACATCAAACCACCACCGCGCGTACCGTAATGCCCGGCAACAGCGGGAAGGCAGAGAAGGGTACGCACCGTCTGTCCACCATTGGTGTGCCGATTGATCCCATCCGTCAAACGAAGCATCGCGGGTGTGCTCGTAGCATAGCGGCGAGCAAGATCAACGATAGTCTCCACAGCCAGACCAGTAACGCGGGCTGCGCGCTCCGGTGGATACGCCTCAATACGTTGCAGCAGGTGTTCCCATCCCAGGGTATGCTCATCAATCCACTGCTGATTATGCAGGTTCTCATGGACCATGACATGCATCATCGCCAGGGCTAGCGCGGCGTCGGTTCCAGGATAAGGCTGGATATGCTGATTGGCAGAGCGTGCCGTCAGAGTGCGTACGGGATCAATCACAACAATGTGCGCACCATTCTTCTGGGCCTGGCGCAGGAAGGGCATAAGATGGGGTGCGGTGCTGGCGGGATTACTCCCCATATAAGAATCAGCTTGCTTTCAACCAGCGTCTCAGGCGAGGGAGCGAGCCGACCGCCAACGATGAGTTGTACTGCCTCTTCGGCGGCATGCCCGCAGATGGCACGCTCAAGGCCCGAGACACCCATACGATTCCAGAGGCGAGTATCGGCTACGGCTCCCTGGACCATACCCAACGTTCCGGCATAACTATAGGGCAGGATACATTGCGCCCCATGCTCATCAATGATCCTCTGCCATTGGTGCGTAATCTCGGCAATGGCCTCATCCCAGGTGATACGCTCAAATTGCCCACTTCCTTTAGGTCCAACACGCCGCATGGGATAAAGCAGGCGTTCAGGATGGTAGACACGCTCCAGGTAACGGTTCACTTTGGCGCAGAGCCAGCCCTGGGTAATCGGATGGTCGGCTCGACCGCGCACACTAACAGCGCGCCCCTGCTCATCGACACGCGTCTCCAGGGCGCAACAGTCGGGACAATCGTGAGGGCAAGAACCATACACGACACGTAAGTTACGTGGCGAGGTAACAGTGGTATCCAGGGCCATGAGAGATCCTTTCGGAATAGGGTAAGCAGCAAAATAGGTCAAACACAATGTACTTTATGCTACAGTTTAATCCCATGCTCCCGTCACAGTCAACCAGTCAAGCACGGTCTCAGATACCCGTGAAGCACCTCCACGCCGCTGCGAACAACGAGGAAGACTATGGAGCACCATCTCACCATACTCTTTGGAAATGACGCGCTTATCAAAGAGGATGACAGCGTTACGCTTGCCATCGTGCCAGGCGATCTTGTTAAGCGCGCGGCGTACACGCAGGGCTGCCAAAGGCACAGTCAGATTATGCAACTGATCCGAGATTAGCTCGGCACGGGCCGCGATAGGCGGGTCACTCAGGACAGGCATAGGCAAGCGCGAGACAATCAGGCAGACAGGCGTCCTGGTTACGTCATCAAGGCCATCCCAGAATGAGCCCGTTCCCAGCAGCACAACACGTTCCTGGTCGCGGTAGATCTGCCACAGGTGGCGCGGAGAGCCATCAATGCCCTGCCCCAAAACCAGGATACCACGCGACTCTAGCAAAGGCTTAATGGTAGCATAGGTACTTCGTAATGCGGCATGCGAAGTAAAGAGCGCGACGGTTTGCCCCTCCAAAGCACCCGCAACCTGCACAATGGTCTCATCGAGATGGCGCTGATATTGCGGAACATTGGGTTCGGGCACATCATCCATGAGATAGAGGAGCGTCTGGTCCTGACGCGCGGCTTCGAGCGAGTACGTGGCACACAGCTCACTATCGAGCCCCAGACGCCCCTGTGCAAAGGCAAAGGAGTGATCGACGGAAAGCGCAGTCCCCGCGAAGACTGTTCCTCCTGTCTCCTTTTGCAAGAGGCGGCGCAACAGAGCGGAGGTCTGTATCAGTTGCGTATGGAGAACGGGTGCGGCATGCTCAACCGAAGCATTACTCTGGCTTTGCTGACGCTGGTTACTGGAAGCAGGCATAGGAGGTACACGCAGCCAGTACACATACTCACTCTCACCAGGAGCAAGCGCTTGCTCGCCCAGGCGCTTCAGCGCCCTAAGTTCAGAGGCGACAGCGGTAAGTTCTGATGCCAACGCGCTCTCTTCGCCGCTTCCCTTCTCAACACGCCCTCCTTTACGAGGTGCAAGCATGAGCTTCTCCGCCTGGCACGCGAGATCGATCACCACTTGCAGGCGATTGGCTGTCTGCTTCCAGGCACGCTCAACGTCACCCCACGCGGCAACCTGTCGTGTGTGCATACTCAGGCGCAAGGGCTGATCTCCACGGTCAGGGGTGCGCGCGCCCGTCCGACCAGCACTCTCGCCTTTGCCCTTTCCATTCCCTTGCTGCTTCGCCTCCTCAATTAAGGTATAAAAAGAGTTGAAGAGCTGTTCTACCGCAATCTGTGCCTGCTTCAGGGCCTGATACCAGCCAAGCATGCGCTGATCTAGCTCATTTTTAGCAATGGTTGACGTTGAGGAGAGGCCTCCTGGTCCATTTTCGCGCAGGGAGGGGGCAGCCAGAGCAAGCAATCCTTGATAGCGACCATTGGGAAGTTCAGCGCCAAGCGTGTTAAGTAGATTAAACAGGTGAGCCTGCTGCAACTCAGAGCCGCTCCAACGCGCGCATTCCTCATCAAGCAAGTCGGCATCAAGGATCAAGCGCTGCTTAATATCTGTAAGGAGAGATTGTGAGGAAGAGAGGTCATCAAAGAGGGCGGAGTGCGTTGTCACAACGATGCGAGCCTTCTTTACACGCTCCTCAGCCAGATTCACGAAACAGAGACCTTTGCGTCGATAGGTACAGCGTTGATAGATAGAGCCAGCACGTGGGTCTACCGCTGGAAGGCGCTCAACGCCAGAAGAAATGCGCTCCCAGGCCGCTGACTCCTGGGGGAGCAGTGTCAGCTCACGTCGCTCACCAGTCAGGGTCTGCTGTGCCCAGAGGCCAAGCTTCGCCAGACCGCGTGCCTGTTCGGCTGTTAACTCGCCACTAGTACGGCGTAGAGCCGCACCAAACCAACGATGCAAGCAGAGATAGCCACCACGTTCGGCAAGGTAGGCCACCGGTAGAGACTCGCCCTGGCGCTCTTGCAGGCGTGGCAAAATAGACTCCATCAGGCGGCGTGCACTCTGTTGATTGGAGCAGGAAATTACCAGGCGACGTGGCGATTTCTCATCCTCAGATGTGGCTTGAAGCCATTGTAGAGCAGGCCACAGGGCAGGTGTATACTCTTTATCCCCTGTGGTAACCTCTACCAGCAACGGCTTCTGTTGCGCAAAAGCATCATGGATAGCCTCCTGCATAGGAGAAGCTTCGGCTAATATGGGTTCATGTGTCTGCTCCGTACCCTCACTAGTTGACGATTTGAGAGTATGAATGTCTACAGGGAGAGTCTCAACCTGAGACGTCCCCTGCTGCTTCTGGCGAGAGATAGAGAAAGAGAGCACACGTGGGTCCATTTCCAATTGTGCCGCAAGCCGGTCGCCAAGAATTCCGCGTCTAAGATTATGCTCACCATCTTGTTCCTGGCGCACACGTAATTCATGACGGAAGAAATGAAGGAGCGGCCAGGAGCGAGGCGCATCCAGGTGCGCAAGGTCTTGTAGGAGGGTCAGGTCTACTTCCTGCAAGCGCTCGTAAAGAGCCAGGAAAACCTTCATCGCTAGTACAGTATCCACCATCGCGCGGTGTCGATCTTCAGGCACCAGAATGCCAAGGGAGTGTGCGACCTGTCCCAGGTTATAGCTAGCGAGTGATGGAAGCATCACGGTGGCTAGCTCAAACGTGTCGATCATCGGGTTAGCACGCGCCAATCCCCAGCGCCTCAAGAAGCTCACATCAAAGGGGATGCTATGGCCGACAATGGGGTAATCACCGAGGAAATGGTGAAGCTGGCGCGAGATGCGGTCAAAGGGAGGAGCACCAACGAGCAGATCAGGCTTGATACCGGTCAGGCGCTGCACACGATAGGGAATGGAGCGCCCTGGCGAGATAAACGTTTCAAACGTATCTAAGACTTCAGTGCCTTGAAACTTGATAGCGGCAACTTCTAGGATCGCATCCTGTTCAACATGAAGACCTGTTGTTTCCAGGTCGAGAGCGACACGAATGGCCGACTTTTTCGCCATAAATACAAATTCCTTATGATCTGCTGGTAAGAGGACCAGGCAGACACCGCCCGGCTCCGATATGATATGGTATTGCTAGACCTAACCATGACATAGGGAATCACATGTCATAAATAGACCAGCCAGGACTCGCGAGTCCAAGAACTCTTCCGCGCTGACCTCAGTGAGCCATGGCTATGCGAGGGTCAAGCCTGGGGCCAATGCGCGAGAAGTAGACGAGCCTGCTGTGCAGCGTGAGCGCGATGACTAATCTGATTCTTCTGTTCAGGCGCTAATTCAGCATTCGTTTTTCCCAGTTCAGGAACCAGGAAGATAGGGTCATAACCAAAACCATGCACACCACGCGGTGCCTCAGTAATCAAGCCCTCTATCGTGCCAGAGGCAATACGCAGTAGTCCATCTGGCTCAGCCAGAGCAATAACGCACTGGAAACGCGCCGAGCGCTGTTCAAGCGCGAGACCTTGCATGCGGGCAAAAATAAGGCGAAAGCGTTCGGGATAAGGAGTATCCACGCCCGCGAAGCGTGCTGAATAGACGCCAGGCTCTCCACCCAATGCATCGATTTCCAGGCCCGAATCATCGGCAAGCGTGAGCAAGCCAGACGCGCTGGCATAAGCCAGAGCTTTGAGTCTGGCATTCTCCTCAAAGGTAGTTCCAGTCTCTTCTACATCAAGATCTAGTTGGATATCATTGAGTGACAAAAGTTGGAAAGGCAGGTCAGCGAAGATCGCACGATACTCATCGAGTTTATGAAGGTTAGTTGTAGCGACCAGTAAGGTACGCATATGAAGCTCCCAACTAGCTGAAAAATTGAATATCGCCACTTATCTTATCATACCTGCCTATGCTTGTCGAGCGCAAACGAAAGCCTCCGTGGGTATCACATTCTCCCCTCGTCGCTCCCTTGACTCACCACAAACCAATAGACGAGTCCTCACTCCATGGCATCACAGAAGCAAAAATATGCTCGAAAGGATGACCTTAACGAAGCACGAAAGTGGGCAAGAAAATACTTGACAGGTGACAGGGGAGGCGCTATAATCGTAACCGTCAGCGAGATGGGGAATGCTTGTTAAGCCTCATCCAGACAGGCCGATGTAGCTCAGTTGGTAGAGCACTCGTTTCGTAAATGAGCGGTCACGAGTTCGAGTCTCGTCATCGGCTTTCTCCAGGGGTGGGAACATGATATATGTTCCCACCCCTTTTTGTCAGGCTCATATGATGCATTTAGAGGTCAAAGGGAGAACAGGCTTCACGGAACTGTTGGAGCCGCTTCTCAACCTGAATCAATGGCTGATGCATAGCGGGAGGGGTATTGACATTGAGCGTTAAAATACGCTTGTTTACAGCCCGCAGCGCCTCCTCGTACTCAGCAGTCACTTTCTCCAAATCCGTGTTAAAGATCTGTTTCTCACGCCGCAAAGGCGGGAAGTTGCGAGCACGCAAGGTTTGATAGCGGCGCTTTATCGGCTCAAGTTTCTCCTCAAGCTTCGCGGTAGCCTTCTCAATTTCGCGCACCAGGGCTACTTCGGCAGGGACCTCATTATTGTTTTTAAGCAGGCGATAGGCTAACCCTTTATCGCCTGCATAAGCGTCGTCATCCAGATTCAGGGCTTACCAACCCCAGCCAAATTGTCAAATTCACCCCGATTCTGGGCTTCGGCGATGATTTCCTCAATATAATCACGGTACAGGCGACCACCCAGGCGACCCGAATTGCCCCTTAACTGTTCAGCCTGTTTCTTGGCTCGATCCGGCACTTTGCGCCAATCAACAAAATCCATACAGTTGTTCCAATCTGTGTAGCACTATGCGAAACTCTTCGCGGCGTTATTATTCTTTGTTATATCCTATTATAAGCGTCCGCACTGCATGTTGTGCAACGTCATAGACCTGTGCCAGAGGAACCCCCTGTTCTCTAGCCAGACGCGCGCACTCCTCATATTCAGGGGCGGCACTCAGGATCTGATCACCCAGGAGTTTGACTTTAACAAGGAGAGGACCCAGAGGAGTTTGCAGACTACGTTGCTCACGCCGGGCCTTAAGGCGCTGCATACGCTGCATACGCACACCAAGAGTAGTGGTTTCGTGCAATAAAGCCATAGAGAGACGTTCGCCATCCTCAGGTTTCCCGATGACACGAACAAGGGTAGCGGGCCGATTCTTCTTCATCTGCATTGGCGTATAGCTGACATCAAGCGCACCCAGCGTCAACAAATGATCCATGAGTGCACCCAACAGTTCACCACTCATGTTATCAATATTAGTCTCAATCACGGTCACCTCGTCGGTATCGGCAAGCCCTTCTCGATTCTCAGTAGAGATCTTCTGTGCCTCCTGAAGATATCCAAGGCACAGACGCAGGCTGCCCGAATGTTGAGGGGTAAGACCATAGCCAGCCCCTGTAATCACAAAGCTGGGCACATGCTCAAAGGTTGCCAATTCCGCCAGGAGTGCGGCACCTTCCAAGGAGATAAGTTCAACAGCCCCCTCAGCCATACGCCAGGGCGCTTGAACAGAAGCCAGGAGTGCCACGGTCTCAGGGCTGACAAGTGGCACACGCTCACCATCCTCGCTAACATAGGAACCAGTCAGCATGGGAAGAGGCGTAGCGTAGACACGTTCAAGCTTGAGCATATCGACGCCGAGCGTCACCGCAATGAGGATGACTAGCCATTCATATCGAGGTAGCGTGACATCTTCGGGAAGGATGCCTCGCGTTCTCCCTACGATCTGAGCCATACGCTCCACTATCGCGAGAACCCGTCGCCGTACGCACTCAGGGAGCGCGCTCCGCTCAAGTAATGCCTCAGTTGTAGCGAGCCGCCAACTAGCCAATCCCGCTTGCTCTCCTACATCAATACGAACAAGGGTGCCGCTCACAGTTTTATACTCTTTGTGAGCAGTAATGGTAAAAGAGGCCAGGGGCGATGGTAAGGCAGAGAGGGCTTTATTGAGGTGCGCCACATCTAGACCAGCATCTACAAGCGCCCCTAAAAAGAGTGGTCCGCTTATACCAAGCGAGCAATCAAGAAGAGCCATGTTAGATGTCATAAACTATCTCACCTGAGTCTCAAAAATGGAACTTTTTATCTCGCTCTTCATTCGCCTGAGCGCAGCCGCCTGAGATGCTTAGACGTCGCACCACACAAGCTCAGCTTGAAGTGGAACTATATGGCGGCTAGCTTCGCCGCCTGAACGGCGGCGTTGGCAAATGCTTTTTATAGCACGATCATAGCACATATGCTAAGAGATTGTGCGCTTCTCTTGTGCCAGGATAGCAAGCCACTTCTCTCGATGCGCGGGTAAAAGATCAGAGCTAGCCAGTAGGATCTCGGAGAAGATTTGGCGAGAGACTGTGTCCTGAGAGCTTGATTCTTTGTGGCTATAAGAATTTCGGGATTCGGCAACTTTACGGCTCGTGGAGCGTGAGTCATCGAAGAATGACTCCATCTGCGCGACCGAATAGCCAAGAATGTCTGAGAGGCGCTCAGGGAGCGCGCGAGGCAGGCTGGCAGGGAGAAGAGCGCGCTTCTCAAGCAGCAGAACAATATCAGGGCTTAGTTCAAGAGCATCCGCAAGATCGCGCACAGACAATTCTTCTCGCTGGCGGCTAAGAAGCAAAGTATGTGGAGTATCATCCAATGCCCTATATTCAATCTGGGCGTAGGCACGCTCCAGAGACGTACGAGATAGATCAGAGAGCGGGAGCGCGGCGGAAGAAGGCGTTAGCGTCGACTCAAACGCATGATAATAGGTCACAAAATCGAGAAGCTCTCCCTGATATTGTGGATAACGTCTGAGATAATCCGTCAGGGATGGAGCCTTGCCCGCCTGCACTTCTTCGACATAGCGCGCAGTGATGCGCATCAATTCCGCTTTCCGCTCCGTCATAGAGAGCCTCCGCTTTCTGCTTGTAGGATACAGCGTAATTGTTCCAGGGCCTGGCGCTTACGCGTGCGCACAGTTCGGTCACTCACATTCAGCGTACGAGCCACTTCCATCTCAGTCTGGTCCTGCCAAAAGAGCAGAAGCAAAACGCTCCGCAAGGATATAGGGAGTCTGAGCACCAGATTAAGCAGGGCACTGGTCTCGACGGAGCGCAGCATACGTTCGGCCTGAGCATCTTCAATTTCGAGGCGCGCTTCATCGCCATTATCCAGGTCAAGAGCCCGTTCCAGGCTTTGTTGAAGCGCACGGGGGATACGAACACCCTGAGCGACATCGCGATCACGCCAGCGTCCCTCGCGCATCATAAAGCTACGATAGACATGCTGACGTTCATAGCGCAAGCAGTGATGAAAATGCTCCTCCCAAAAATGGCGCTTAGCGTCAAGCAGAGCGCGTACAAGACTCTCATAGAGGTCCGCACACAGGTCGCCGATAAGCATACATCGCTCATCACTATGTAATGGGAGGCGTGCCAGAAGCGATGTAGCCCAGCACTCGTTCTCCCGCTGCGTACGCCGAATGATGATCTCGATCAGACGCCGTTGCTGAGGAAGGGACGCAGGGAGATGGCAGGCACGGACACAGCGAACCAGAACTTCCAGAGGCACGCTCACAGTCTCGGCACGCTGCCAAAACGTGCTTGTAAGCACAATATCGTCACTGAAAGATAATGCCTCATAGGCGCTCTGAAGGCTTATACGTCGGCTCAGCAATCGTTGCTCTTGCCCCTCATCCACGAAGGCATCATCCATCAATTCCATACAGCAAATCCACCCAGGGACCGCATAGCGCGGCATACATCCCCGATCCATTTCCGCACATTAAAACTCTTCTAGTTAGGCATAGTATCATTTCATCGAATTTATGTCAATAAATGCAGACATTTTGACAGAACTGTTCCATTCATATCGATCTCTCAAACAAGCTCTAAAGAACGAAAGACCGGGCCTAAGCCCGATCTTATTGATTGCACCGCATCCCATAAACTCAGCAGGAAAGTGGATTACTCACCATTGCGATGATAGGCCAGCGCATTGCGATAAATGTCAACATAGCGGCGCGCGGAGGCTCCCCAGGAGTGATCGGCAGCCATCCCTCGCTGTTGCAAGGTTCGCCAGACATCTTTGAAGCGATAGACGGTTAGAGCACGCACGATAGCAGCGAAGAACTGCCAGGGGTCATAATCGTTGAAGAGGAAGCCATTTCCCACATTAGTGCTAAGATCATAGTTCTGAACCGTATCAGCCAGACCACCCACATTGCGCACAATCGGCACACAGCCATAGCGCATCGCGACCATCTGATTGAGGCCACAGGGTTCAAAGCGCGAAGGCATCAGAAATATATCGCTTCCCGCATAGATCCGTTGCGCCAGCTCGGTATTAAAAGTAAAGAAGACCGCGAACTGCTCTGGATAGCGAGCAGCGAAGCTTTGAAAGAGCTCATGGTATGACTGATCGCCAATACCCATCACCACCATCTGCACCCCTTGCACCAGTAACGGTTGAATAATCTGCTCCAACAGATCCAACCCCTTCTGATCAGCAAGGCGTGAAATCATCGCCAGAATAGGAATATCGGGATCGACAGGCAGGTGCGCCTGCTCTTGTAAAGCCCGCTTGTTCTCTATGCGCTTATCAAGTTCAGCCGCATCGAAGGGGGCACGGATATACTCATCATGAGCGGGATCATTTTCCTGATAGTCAATTCCATTGAGGATACCAAAGACACGCTCTTTACGAGAGCGAAGAAGGTGGTCCAAGCGTTCACCGAAGGTCGGCGTAAGAATTTCCTGTGCATAGCGCTCACTCACCGTCGTTATGGCATCAGCGAACAAAATACCTCGACCCATAATATCAACAACATTTGCGAGTTCAGTGATCTGGGGATAGAGGAAACCCTTCGAGGCCACGCCAGCGACCTCAAGCAAGCGATATCCAAATATACCTTGATAGGCTAGATTATGAATCGTATACACCGTCGCGGTCTCCGCAAAGAAGGGATCACCATAGTAGACGGTATGCATCCAGTTAGGAACGATGCCAGTATGCCAATCGTTGCAATGCACAATATCGGGAGACCAGTTCAAGACGCGCGCCGCTTCAAGGGCCGCACGACAGAAGAGAATAAAACGCTCTCCATCATCGGTATAGCCATACAGGTTATCGCGCTCGAAATAGCGTGGAGCATCGATCATGTATACAGGTATATCTTGACCGATAGTCCCGCGCAGCACATTCACCTCCACCTGATACGGTCCCATACTCACAGGCAGAGCAGTAATAATCGTTTCCAGATGGAAACGTTGGGGATCAACCTGCCGATAGCGTGGCATCACCAGGCGCACATCATGTCCTAACTCCTGGAGGGCCTTTGGCAGCGCGCCAACCACATCTGCGAGGCCACCAACTTTGACAAAAGGTACAATCTCTGCCGCAAGAATCAAAACCTTGAGGGGTGAATCGTTCTGCATCAGTTTTATTGGCGGGGAAATCCTTGTCACTGCAAGTCAGGAGGAAATGCCGCCTCTCCTTTCACTAACGGGTTTTGCTTTTCCCATATAGCCCACACAGTGCGCTGCCCGCTTCTCACGCAGAGGAGTATCTCTCATCTTCTCCTCATGCATCCCGGAGACCCTGGGGAAGGTAATATCTATAGCACTGTAAGCTTGCTCTCAAGAAATCTAGTCGTACGTTATTGTATCACAGGGATAGGGACCAGAAAACATAGGCAGAGAGGGCAGAACTAAAGCTCCGCCCTCTCTGCCTATGTTTTTTATCACATCCTATGAGAAAACCCGAGCGCGATAGTGCTTACCGCGACAACGGCGTTGATCTTCGCATAAGACTGGAAGGAATAAGTCCTGACGCGAGATCACACTTTATAGCGATTACGCGCGAGGAAGTAAAACTGGATTGCCGCCAGAATACCCATGACAATGAGCATCGTCAGGGCATCGGTCTGTGTGACAACCGTCTCCGCTCCACTCGCAGGCGCGCTAATGAGTGTCCCAGGCGTAAAGGGAATATTTGGCGCAGTCTCAGGTTCCCAGCTTCCGGGAGCCATTGAGAAGAAGGCAAATGATCCCAGGTATACGAAGAGACAGGTGCCCAGGATCAACCACTGACCAAGGCAGCCTAGATTATTCTCCCCTACCACAGCGAACTCGCGGCGGCCAACCGACGTCAAGATCACAGCGAGGATGAGCATGCCAGCGCAGAAGATCAGGCTCACAAGAAGTTGATCAGGCGCGGTATGGATGAGCAACGTCATCGCAGCAATAGTCGCAATGGTTACTGCGCTTCCTACCACAACCAGGTTACGATTGGTTTTCCAGGCGATGACCGCTCCCATCACAATGACAAAAGAGGTCGAGGTCACGATGGTATCAATCAGATAACCAGCCTGCTGCGTAAATGTGCAGCTACCAGGGATATCTGTCTTGCGCGCGCAAAGCGTGAAGTAGTCGCCCAGAATCGGCACCGTGTGAAGCCAACCAATGAGTGGATAGAGCGCAATCGCCAGCACCAGACAGATCGCGCCGATCTGAGCCAGACCAATGGTACCAACCGCATAAAGCGAGGGCATTGTACGCTGGCGCGAAGGGCGCATCAGATAATGCAGGCGCAGAGCCAGAGCGGCGGTCGTCAGATAGATGGCGGCCCCCAGGAAGATGCCGACACCAAGGTTCACCCAGCGCAAGCCAGCATCCAGATTCTTCGTGTTTCCGCCCACAAGTTTGAGAGCCAACCCATGATCATTCACCATGGAATAGGCGACCAGGAAGAGCACCACCATCAACGAGGCGGCGATGATCATTCCGCGAATAAGAGGCGTTGTTCCCAGATCGCGGCGATCCGCATTATTTCGCTCGCGGAAAGCCAGCACGCTATAGAAAAGCATCGCCAGGCCAACGGTAAGAATCGCCAGTCCAAGCATCAGCAGGTCAATAGCCTGCGGACGGAACCAGAGGAACTTACCACCGAGCAAAGGCCAGAGCGAAGTATCAGCGGTTGGAAAGTACTGCCCGTTGAAATACGACCAGCCAGTCAAGCCAAGACCGACAATACTTAGCACCACACCAAAGAACGAGAATATCGCAGGGGGTACTATCGGCTTCGGATCAAAAAGCGACACGATAGTTAATACAATAAAGAAGCCCGCCAAGCAGGTTACAGCCAGACCAAACAGCCCTTGCTGCAACCCCTCAATCGAGGCAGCGGTCATCTTCAAGTAGACATAACCCGGAAGCTGCCCGATAAGGATAGCCGAGATCAGGAAGAAGGCCGCGGCAAAAATCACCGACCGAGCCCATGAGATCCTCTCAGGCAACTCCTTTTTTTGCACTTGTTGCATGGATCGCAATCCCTTTCAACATATCCGTACACATCCGTCACAGCGAGGCGTCCAGGCAAGCTAGCAGAGGATCTGTTAGCTCACCGGAAACCGCTGGTGACCCGACGTGCCAGATGAGAAGAGAGGACTATGCCTGTTGCGCAGGCACGATCTCTAACTCAGCTTGCATCGTCGGATGCACGGAGCAATAGTAAATCACCCGGTGACTGTCTTTGTCGAGATTATAGGCAGCGTCAGTTACCGTCCACTCGAAGGATTTACCTGTTTCGAGGGACTTCGAATCGAAGACATCGGGCAGCGCCTTAGGGCTGGACAGATTGCTACTGTCGATAGCCGTCACCGTGTGGGCGAGCTTATCTTCATTGATCCAGGTAATTTTGGTGCCAACTTTCACCTTCAGGTGGGCATACTCGAAGCAGCCATCACTGCTGGTGCAGACTTTCACCTGACCGGCAGGAAGGATATGAATGGTTATAGCCGACTCAGCCGTCTTATCGATAGCTTCACCGAACTGACCATTCTTGCCCCGCGTCACTGCCTGATCATAGAGGTTCTTGTTGTTCGCTTGCAGGTACTCAATCAGACCATGAAAACCATTCATGGCCGCGTCACCCGTATAGCCTTGTTTTTTAGCATACGTGGGTTCAGCCGAGCGGAAGAGCGCGAACAGATAATCGATGTCGATAGCCTTCAGCTGACCGCCAAACGTATCCCGGCGTGGAATAGTATTCACATTGCCAGGCTGAGGTGCATTAGGATTATAGCTACCTGCGGTGATAAGTGCTTTGAGCTGGTTGTCGGTCATCTTATTTAAATCGGCCAGATCATACCCCAGGTATTTCACGTAGAGCAACTGATCTTTATTACCAATCGCATAGCAATCGTCTGTGCAGTTCGTAACGAAGACCTTGACGCCCTGCTCAATAGCGTAGGCTTGCAACTTCTGTGTCGAGCTCGCCTGATTCTGGTTCTCAATAATCCAGAACACCGGAATCATCATCGCGACAAGCGAAAGCATCGCGAGCGACCCGTAGCCAGTCTTTTGGACGGCATTTGTTCTAGAAAGAAGGATCACCAGCAAGCCAATCACGACAACCAGAAGGATGATGATGCCTACGACAATTTGACCTATGTTCATAACATTATCCTTGTGATTGACGCACCCACGCTTCCTTATGAATAAGGAAACGTAGAAGCGAGGTCAGTCCAACATGCAGATAGGCGGCAAGACGATGCTGCCCCCGCGAGCGACATCGTTCTCAACAAGAGAAAGTGCCCGGAGACAGCACATTTGCCACATCTCTGTTTCGCGATCCTCTTCATCTGAAGAGTCCGCAGAAGCAGAGATTAGCTCGCGCTACATTCCTTTGTTGGCTTGGCAAGCAACTGTGTTGTCGTATCGGGATGCTGCACATTAGCATTAAGAACGCCCGTGTTTACAACCACTTCGCCATCTTTGAAGCTCATATCAAAGCGGTCGAGACTACGAGGAGCGGGACCGTCCAGGAACTCGCCATTGACATTGTAGTGCGACCCGTGGCAGGGGCACTTGAAGCTGACGCAGTCGTCACGGAAAGGCACAGTACAACCCAGGTGTACACAGCGCTGATAGAGCGCGACCCAGGTCGAGCCATCACTATCGCGCACCACGTTTTCAAGGGCGAACTGATCCGCCAGGTTCTGACCCGACAGAAGATAACTCGCATCACTGGCGAGATGAATAACATATGCGCGGGCCGCTGGAACGTAGAATACACCTTTCTCGTTCAGGGCCACTTCCTCCGGCTTAGCCGCGGGGAAGTCAGTCTTCTTACCCACTGTCTGAGCGGAACCGAAGTCACCACCAGACGTTGGATACATATAATACAATGCTCCGGCTACGGCCGCAGTGGCGGACAGTCCCCATACCGCCAGCATAGATCTGCGCAGGAAGCGTCGACGTGAGAGACGCTGACGAGCGATCTCCGACGCCTCAGCTCCACCGCCATGCAGAATTTCATATTGTTGCGGCGTAATCGGCGACATATCGTCATGACTACCGTTACTACTCATTGATAACCCTCTTGGAATACTCTTTTACTTTTCCTGCATCCTTAACACGCATAATTGCATGGTGCGCATCAATGTGCTATAGCACTGTTTTTTGCTTACCTTCATACGAAAACCTAAGCGCGAGAGCGGCCTGAAGTTTTGTATGTAATATTACAGGTCAAAGTAAATGCCCTCGGTCGGCCAGGTCCAGATCCAACCTGGTCCACGGAAGAAGCTACCGGCTAATGTAATGACCGCCCAGAACATCAGGAACATCGTAAAGGTCACAATAGCAACCTTGCGGTCAGCATAAGCACGGCTAGGATTGCGATCAACATATGGTAAGACAGCCAGAGCTGTCAGTGTCAGGCCAGGGACGAGCACACCAGCCGTAGAAGGCGGGAAGTAGTGCAGTAGTTCCTGAAGGCCCAAGAAATACCAGGGGGCCTTAGCCGGGTTCGGCGTAGTATTGGGATCGGCAGGCTCCTGCAAGGGAGCGTCGATGACCAGAGACAACAACGTAATCATGACCGTAAGCATGGTAGCGGCGAAGAACTCGCGAACCAGGAGGTGAGGCCACACGAAGACAGAGTCTTCAAGTGGCTTCTCCACACGGGTAATGGCTTCTTGCTTCACCACAGCCAGGGTGCGGTACCGCCGTTGCGTCGCCGATGCTTGTGTCTGTACCTTATCTTTTGGTTCAATTGCCATCTAGGTATCCTCTTCAAAGCACCGTAACAGTCCGAAACGGACACGGGTGAGTTCTTATGCGAAACCCCCAAGCGCGCTCGGGTTCTCGGATAAGGGGAACTAGCGGGTGGCGCTCAGCGCTTCACGCTCCGCAGCCTGGGCCTCAACCTCGCGACGGGAGGGAGGTGGGGGGCCAGCAGCACCGCCATCCTTACGGATGCGCCAGAAGTGAACGGCCATCAGCAGAGCACCTGCCAGCGGTAACAGAATAACGTGACCAACATAGAAACGAATCAACGTGGACTGAGCTACAGCACCACCACCAACAAGCACCTTATAGACAGCATCGCCCAGCAAGGGGGTGTAAGGAGCCAGGTTGGTGCCTACTGTGATAGCCCAGATCGCGATCTGGTCCCAAGGCAGCAGGTAACCAGTGAAACTCAAAAACAGAGTAACAAAGAAGAGTAGTACGCCAACAACCCAGTTAAACTCTCTGGGTGGCTTGTACGCGCCATGATAGAAGACGCGAATCATATGCAGTGTCACCGAGACAACCATTAGGTGTGCGGACCAGCGATGCATGTTACGCACAAGATGGCCAAATGTCACAGCGCTACTGAGCTGATTAATATTCTGATAAGCTTGCGTGGTGTCTGGCACGTAGTAGAACATCAGAAAGACACCAGTAATCGTTAGCAGCAGGAAGAGGAAGAAAGAAATGCCACCCATGCACCAGGTGTATGTGATCTTCATCGCCTGACGGCTAATCTTTACAGGATGGAGATGCAGAAATACATTGCCCATCATGACCAGAGACTGGTTCAGTGGAGTGTCAGGGTAACCGTGGCGGAAAATTGAACGCCACACCTGACTCTGGACGATTGTCTGCGTCGCCATGTCAAGCAAGCTTTTCTTATTTGAAGTAGAGCTCACTATGCCTCCTCAAAGGATCAAGACTTTCCAATAAAGGTATGTTTGCAAATAATTCTGAACGACCGTGAGGCTGATTATATCACAACCTATCACAGAGGAGTACCCTTGACTCATCGCGCCTACCATCAAGTCCCACTCACCCTGGTCAAGTGTTATTTATCCTCATTCAACATCTGCGAATCAGATTATAATAAAAATTTCAGCCAAAAGTGGAGGGGTATACGAGTGGGAGTCTTAACAAAGCTGCTTATTTCACCATGAACATCAGGATCAACGAATCTTACATGAACTCCTTCCGAGATTAGCTTACCGCCACCTATCCAGTGAGGCATCAGGTATCTACCTGATTTTTATCAGGAATCTACCTGATTTGGTCACATGTGCTATGGCATTCAGGGTGCACCGATGCGTTTGACAGCATATAGAAAGACCCGATACAATTACCTATGAACACGATAAAGAATCTATCTCCCGGGGATCGTCCCCTTGAAAGTGGCCCACCATGTCCGACAGCCAAAGTCATTCAAGTTACGCACATGCGTTGGAGAGAAATACGCTGCTAAGGCAGCTTTTACGCATCCCTGCTCTTTATAAGGTTCTCGTCTCGAATAGCTTTATCATTTTTGTAGGTGCAACAGTTGGAACCTGGCTCGCAACTCATATTAATACCTATGGCCCAACCGGGCTAGTTATTTTTATCATTGCCGGGTGGTCAACGAGTGTTGTGCTGAACTTTGCCCTCCTCCAGATCGCTTTCCGCCCACTGACCGAACTTGGAAAAGTTATGGGAAGAGTACAGGAGGGTGATCGCACGCAACGAGCCTCGATCACAGGCTTTGATCCGCAAACAGACCAGCTCGCCGAGACGTTCAATATTATGTTGGAAACTATTGATGAGGCCAACCGGCAGCGAGCCTCCCAGATCACAAACGCGATGGAGGAGGAGCGCAAGCGCATCGCGCGTGAACTACACGATGAGACATCGCAAGTGCTTACCTCATTGCTCATCAGTCTGGCAGTACTGGAAGAATCGGTAAAGACGCAAGAGGCACGTGACCGCATCGCGGATACGCGTGTGCTGGCCCACCAGACCCTACGTGCAATCCGTAACCTGAGCATCGATCTGCGCCCAAGTGCTCTGGATGACCTGGGACTCATACCAGCCTTGCGCTGGTATGTCAAGGAATATCAACAAAAGTTCCCCATCTCGGTCAGCTTCCAGGCTGTAGGTTTCAAAGAACGTTTTAACAATGATATGGAGACTGTTCTCTATCGCATTGTACAAGAGGCGCTCACCAATATCGCCAAACATGCTCATGCCCAGAACGCAACTGTCATGCTTAAAGAAGATCAAGACGCGATCTACGCCACCATTACCGATGATGGGCGCGGATTTGATACAGACCTGCTCAAAGGAAGTCCAGGGCCGGGTCAGGAGCGTGGCTGGGGGCTAGTAGGGATGCGCGAACGAGCCGATCTCTTTGATGGAACACTTTCAATTGACTCGCAACCAGATAAAGGGACGACCGTTCAAGTATATATCCCTCTCTCTCCAAAGAGATCAGCCATGAAGACCAAGACCCATTGAAGAGTCTAGAGCCTCAGTCATCGTGCTTATCCCAGGGCTTTATCATCGCGATGGCTATAGCTATCAGAAAGGAGAGGCGGTACGTTCCTCTGGGGCACATTCGAGGCTTCATACCGCCTGCTTGATGAAGATACGTATCTTACTGGCAGACGACCACACAATTCTCCGTGCGGGCTTGAAAATGATGCTCAACGCGCAACCAGATATGGAGGTTGTGGGAGAGGCACAGGATGGACGGCAAGCCATTCAGGAAGCGCAGCGCTTACAGCCGGATATTATTTTAATGGATATCACAATGCCCGATATGAACGGCATTGAGGCCACGAAGCAGATCAAGAAGGTCTTGCCGGACGTCAAGGTGCTGGTGCTCACAATGCATGAACACGATGAGTACATCTTTCAAGCGTTGCGCGCCGGCGCCTCTGGCTATATGCTCAAAGAGGCCGCTGATACCGAACTCATCTCAGCGCTCCACGTCATTCTCAGTGGACAGTTTTACCTGTCGCCAGCCGCGCAATCGGTCATGGTGGGCGACTACTTACAACGATCTCGCACAGGAGATGAGAAGGATAGCTACAGCAGTTTAACAGAACGAGAACGGGAGATTTTAAAACTGGTCGCGGAGGGATTTACCAATAATCAGATCGCGGAACGCCTGATCATCAGCCCAAAGACGGTGGATACTCACCGAACGCATATTATGGACAAATTAAATCTGCATAGTCGAGCCGAGCTGGTCAAGTACGCGATGCGTAGGGGGCTGTTAGAGGATTAGTCACCACATTGGCAAACGACAACGCGCCACAAGGGCTCTGGCGATGAAGGCGTGAATACAAACCAGAACAAGAGAGCGTGACTCCTCTTCTCGATGAGTCACGCTCCACCATGTATGCCTATGTAGATCAACCCAGGTCATTGTCTTCAAATTCCGCTGAGTCGCTATTCTCTTCAGCAAAATACTCATCGCTATAGAAGCCAACATCGCGTCCAACATAGACGCTTACCAGAAAGTCATCGCGTGGCATATCAGCGGAAAGCACGAGATCTTCGTCAATTTGCTCTATAAGTTTGGTAAGCTCAGACTCCTCCAAATCTCTTTCAAGGATGAGAGTGCCATGGACGGCTGTCGTTGTAAAATGGATATCGACAGTGCCCAGGCGATTATTATTTTGCAGATTGCTTCCCTGCATAATGTAATAGCCCTCAGAATAGGGCGTACGAAAATGTCTCTCAAAATGAATGTCTTCTAACATTCCTCTCGTGCAGCCAGTTGCCTCGCTGCTCTCCTTTCGTCGTGCTTTCGGAGCTACGTTCCCACTTTGTGGCATGGGTGGTTTGATGGGCAAGAGGGAGAGGGAAGGAGGGACAGGAAAGCCCCTGTAACTCCACCATACTGGTATTCGCTTGCAATTATACCATCAAATTTAAGAGAATGTGATGGGCGACTCAATCATGCTTATGGTGTCGCCCTCAATTGCCCATCTTGTTTAATGATTATATGCTGATGCACATCATCTTTGATGCAGAGCTGATGTACCAATACAGTTGCCCTCTACAAAGCAAGAGGAGTAGTTAAGATTGTTAATCTCAACCACTCCTCTCAAACAGTCGCAATAGAGCTCTACAGAAACTTAAAGGTTGTGCGTACGTGGGAAAACGTCGCTTTATCAAAATTAGTGTATGAATTCTGGGGCGCTTTGAAGCTTATCATATAGAGATGCCCGTTATGATTGGTAGCCAGCAAAACAGCGGTATAACTCGCGCTTTGCACGTCTATCGAACCATGCAGTTGCGTCCACTGAGCGCCTCCAAATGCCACTGAGCCACTGGGTGTAATATTATCCATACTCAACTTTGTCGCCTGCTGGGTCAGGTACTTGGTCAAATCTGATGGGGCATCATTGGAGATAGCGATATCGATAAGTCCGGTTTTAGTACTATCACCCAGGGCAATGCTCTGGCTGGATGAGCCAGCTAGGGTTGTCCAGTCGGGGGGGAGCTCCATTGAGATTTTCGCGGTCCCATTACTATAGGTCTGCCAGGCCGGTTCCCCCTGATTGAAAGGGTGACCAACAATAAGCCAGAAACCCAGGCCGCCCAACACAAGAATAGTTACCAGCACACCAGCAATCAGCTTGCCGCGACCTGCCGAAGACTTCTGATCTGCGCTTTTGGGTGGAGTAGGCTGAACGGGAGAAGGAGTCGCGGGTGCAACCTCATTCGAGGCGAACGCGTTATAACCTTGCCACTCTGCAGCAGGTTGGGGCGTCTCTGGAGCATTTTCCGTTGGGAAGCCATGCTGATCGAGCCCCAGAAACGGCGTCGCTGTTGGATCAAGTTGAGTGGGACGATCCTGATTCTGGAATGGGTGTGGCGTTTCCAGTACCGTCTTGTCATCGAAGCCCGGCAAGGAAGGGCTCTCTGGGTGCTGGCGGGGGCTGTTGCCTCGCTCGACAACAGGAAAGGCATCCTCCCCATTCCATGTTGGCTTTGCAAAATCATCAGCGAGTGGTAGAGGAGTCTTCGGGCCTTTATTCTGAGGAGCGGGCTGGGCAACGAGTGGGGTCGTCTCCTGCATCTCGAAACCTTCGCGACGCTGACGCTCCTGATCCTCATGCAGCTGACTCTCCTTGCGGATATCCTCAACTTGAAGTGACTGCGTGGGCAGGTGCTCAATATCTTCGGCGTCGTGGGTGTTTTTTTGCTTCTGCTCTTTCTCAGGCTCGGTCATTTGCAGGGGTCGGGTAGGCTGAAGTTCAACCTCATCATCAGCTAAGGGGTGCTGATCGTGAACATTCTCATCCTGATCCCAGACCTTGACTCGAAACTCACCAACCTTGGCAGGAATAGGCACAGCAGCAAAATCATCGAAGGAAATTTGAGTGGAAGCGGCCTGCTCTCCGTCTAGCGAGGGGGAAGCTTCCTTTGTCACCATGTGCGTGACGGGTTCCGGCCAGGAGATATCACCGCTCTGGCGGGTACGCGCATTGGAGACCTCGCCCTGCCGCGATTTGCTCTCTCCTGATGACGCCAGGCTCACGGAAGAAGCCTCTACACGTGGTGATTTCGCGCCGCTACCACCCTGGTCAAGCTTCCAATCGTCCTTACGCGCCGCTGAGGATGGCCTGGAACTTTTGGGATGGCTATCAATGGAGTGTTTCTTCTCATCCTCCGAGGTAGGAGACGACTTTTCCTCGTGAGAGGCAGCTTGCGCCTTGGCCCTGGCGTGAGGACTAAAGGGGTGTGATGGAGTGAGCGTACCACAATTATTACAGTATTTGGCATCCTCACTTGATAATGGGTGTCCGCAATTAGCACATTTCAATTCCACAGAAATGTCTCCTACATCTAGCTTAGGGTGACACGTTTGCTGCTGTTTACGATAGCGTATTATTTCTTACACAGTCAAGCATTTAGGCATAAATTAGGACATAAGATATACATTTAGTAATTTATAATTATTTTCCCAAACAAGCACCTGCTAGACTCTTCAAAAGGGACTTGGTGGGTCGTGACTCTCCGACCCACCGGACAAGGCACTCTATTTCAATGTCAGGACAGCTTCGCGCTCCTCTGGCGTTGCAAGTACCTGCTGATTCTTGACAAGTTCTACGAGTTTTTTACGCCCCTTGGGACTACCAATCATCAGCACGCCAACCAGGCGATTATCGCGCAGGAAGAGTTTGCGATAGTTATCATTCCCCTTTTCACCGGGTTCGCGACGTGCCACCGCTTCCAGCTCAGGATTGTTGGATTCGGCGGTACCAACGACGGCGATATTCACATCGAAGAGAGGGCTGGTATAGGTTGGAACATCGAGATAGGCCTGATGCCCACCCACCATGTTCGTGCCCACGATACGACCATGAGCCATAGCGTTATCCCAGGTTCCCATCGTATGATGATAACCAATGGTAGGATCATAGAACTCGGCCACATCACCCGCCGCATAGACGCCGTCAATATTTGTTTCAAGAAACTCGTTGACAACGATACCACCACGAATCTCAATAGGCGTATTCGCAAGGAACTGGGTATTCAATGTGATACCCAGGCCAACCCCAATCATATCAGCCGGGATTTCACGACCCCTCTTGGTCTTCGCGTACGCAGGAACACCATTCTTAGAAATGATGCTCTCGATTTCGTCACCATGAATGACCTCGACACCAAACTTGCGCGCGATATTATCTACCACCTCGCCACCCTCGGGATCGAGCGCGCTACGCAACCAGTATGGACCACGCATCAGCCAGGTTGTGTCTAGCTTGCGTATCGCGAACCCATCACACAGCTCATAGGAAATAAAGCTACCGCCATATGCGAGGGCCGTCTTCGATTCCTGCATTCGCTCAATGATCGTCTTGGTATCATCAAGCGTCACGAAATTATAGATATGCTTTGTGCCAGCAGCACCGTCAACATTTAGCGTGTTGGCCCAGCCGCCAGTAGCAATCAACAAAGCATCATAAGGATAAATCTGACCGGTGTTGGTCACCACAACACGCTCTTCGGTGTTGACACTAATAGCCAGCGTTTCCGTAACCAGATTGATATTGCGTTGCTCATGCCAGGCAAAATCGCGGATCATGACCTTCTGTTCGACAATAACACCCTGCAGAAAGCGCGGAAGCGAGACGCGATTGTAGAGGGGGTAAGGCTCATTGGTCAGCAAATGAATACTTCCATTGGGATCATTCTTGCGTATGGTTTCAGCTGCCGTGGTACCTGCAACCCCATTTCCAATGATGACATATCGTTTATCGTGCGTTGCCAAATCAGTGTCTCTCCTTTTTGCGTTTTTGTCGTTCCTGAAGCATGGAGCTTCCCTTTGGAGTGCATCTTAACATAGTTTCTAAGTGGTTGGTAGTAGCAGAGTTCTGCGACAAAATACCTTCCCCAAAGAGCCTAGCACCTGGTAGGAACGGCAGTGTTCGTGGTTGAGCGACAATGACTCGCACAATGCACGCCTCTCCTGTCCTTCATTGATAGTATCGAGTAAGGATTGAGAAACGCAACAATTCACGTCAAAATCTATGACATTCTACCTACGAGGGGGTAATATCTTGTGGGAAGGGGGCAACAATAATATGCTCAGCCAGTTCGAGGCTCAGCATATGCTCAACCTGGGAATCAGGAGCGCCAACCAGAACACGGAGAGGGCCACCAAAAGGCGTACGCTCAATGACCTCTATCCGGGCCTCCGGGTAGAGTCCCAACTTACCGAGGTAACAGAGTTTCTCGGAATCCTGGTCGCTGACGCGCACAATAGAAGCCGAGACACCATCGGGAAACTGTGACAACGGTACGCCCTGGCGTAGAGCAATAACACCATCTTTACTGGGAATAGGATCACCATGGGGATCGACGGTGGGATAGCCCAACAATTCATCGAGCTTCGCCTCAAACTCCTCGGAAATGACATGTTCCAGACGATCCGCCTCCTCATGGACCTTATCCCAGGTATAACCAAGCTGGCGCTCAAGGTAGAGTTCGAGTAGACGATGATGGCGAATCACCTCAATCGCTTTACGCTCACCTAGCTCGGTCAGGCGTACACCGTGATAGGGAACATGCTCAACCCAACCAGCTGTAGCGAAATCTTTGAACATCATTGTGACCGTAGCATCACTGACACCCAGGCGCTCGCTGATAGCTGAGGTGGAAACCTTCTGCCCTCGCTCTTGCAGGGTGTAGATCAACTTTAGGCAATCACTGATACGCGGTGCAAGTTCCTGGATAGGTTTGGACACCATATTCCTCCGCTTTGTTGAACATATTCATCGCTTCCGCCGTTTCATCATATCAAAAAGAGGGAATGAATGCAAGGACAGAATAAGGTCTTTTTATCTCAAAAGCTGCACTTTTCCCTTTACACGCAAAGCTGGTATATGATACGCTTGAGCACATGGACAATGAAACTTTCTATGCCACGCTGCCACGCAAACGCATGGGAGCATCAGCCCTCTTCTTCAACGAAGCCGGGAATATATTGATTGTCAAACCGAGCTACCGGCCAGACTGGCTCTTTCCTGGCGGCGTAGTGGACGCCGACGAGTCACCATTGATGGCATGCAGACGCGAGATATTGGAAGAATTAGGGCTACAAATCCCCATAGACCGCTTACTCTATGTAGATTACAAAGGGCGAGATGGATATAAGACGGAGAGCTTACAGTTCATTTTCTACGGTGGAGTACTGAGCGAACGCGAGATCGCGGCTATACGCTTGCAAGAGGCTGAATTGCTGGCATACCGCTTCGTCAACTATGAGGAGGCGCGACAATTACTCAGCACACGGCTGGGAGCCGCCCTACCAATGGCGTTAGATGCCATTCAACAGCATGGCGCGACCTACTTTGAATACGATACCGAGATATAGCATCGTACTATTTGGCAAAGAGAAGCACTGCCCGCTTGTAGATGACTAACAAGCGGGCAGTGCTTCTCTCCGTTGGCGGAAGCCCCTATCGGTGCGCAGGACGCAGAGCCGCGACCACCATCGCGACAACGCTAATGAGACAGGAGACAAGGAAGGCCGTGTGTAGACCGCTCATCAAGGCATCCTGGGCAGAGGTGAAGTTTCCCATGCCTTTCCCGTAGATGAAGATCTGCATCACTGCCTCCTGCGGCACATTGCTTAGCGCTAGCGGGAAGACAATCACGATACTGAGCATCTGACCCACATTATTAAGCATGTTGAGAATGCCAGCGGCAGCACCGCGCATCTGAGGCGTAACCGCGCTCATAATCGCGTTGGTATTAGGCGACGAGAAGAAGCCAGAACCACCACCCATCAGGGCCATAAAGACAGAGAGCAGCCAGTATGGCGTATACGGCTCAATAAAGACCAGCCCCAGCAGGCCGAGAGCCGAAACGAAGAGCCCAATGGGAGCCAGTATCTTCGAACCAACCCGGTCAGAAAGACGACCACTCAAGGGGCCAATGATTAAGAAGAGCAGGCCAAAGGGAGTAAGCATCAGGCCCGCAATCAGGGGGTCCTGAGCATACGGCCCTTGCAGATAGAAGATCAGCAAGAAGAGCACAGCACCACGCGCGATACCATTGAGCAGGCCACTCAGGCTCGCCAGCGCGAAGAGGCGATCCTTGAAGAGGCGCAACTGAATCACAGGCTCTTTCACACGCGGCTCTACAATTCCAAAGATAATCAGGCTAATCACGCCTATCACAAACAGAGCAATGGTGACAGACTGGGGCAGCATTGGGAAAGCGATCATGGATAGTGAAAGCAGGACGCCAATGAAGCCAACCGTTAGGGTAATAACACCAACCCAGTCAATATGCTGGCGAACGGTATTCTTGAGCGGCTCACGCAGACGCCAGATACCCCAAATCAGGCCAAAGATGCCCAGTGGCACATTGAAGAGGAAGACCCAACGCCAGGAAATCTCGGTGAGCAGGCCGCCCACAATGGGACCAAGCAAGAAGCCCGCCGCGCCCGCAATCTGATTAATGCCCAGACCCAGGCCAACCTGACCTTTCTTAAAGGCGTCCGTCACAATAGCGGTTGAATTGGTGACCATCAATGCGCCACCAATACCCTGAATGACGCGTCCCACGATGAGATCAGCCCCCCTGAACTGGGGCTGAGCCAGGCCCGCGACGAGTGAACCAAGCGTGAACATTAAGAAGCCACTATTATAAAGAAGCTTACGTCCAAAGATATCCGCTAGGCGACCCACAATCGGTGTAAGCACCGTCATAATAAGCAGGTAACCCATAAGAATCCACATGATTACAAAGAAAGAAGCATGCAACTCTCCCATGATATTTGGAAGAGCAATCAGGAGAGCAGAACCCTGGATAGACGCGAGAAGAGCACCAACAGTCGTCACAGAGAGGGCGGTCCACTGATAGCCATGCGGCTGTTCAGGTTCGTTACCAGATGAAACAGCCATTTGAGGTAACGCTTCCGCCATGGCACCAGAGGATTCTGAAGACAGATGAGAAGATTGCATTTTGTTCCTTCCATAAATTATAGATAGTGCACCAGAAGAATATCTATCCCCCCTACCAACCAGGAGATGTAAAACCTTTAACACCTCTTACTGTCCAAAACAGGTACCGAACGCAGCCCAACACATACTCACATAGCAAACGAACACAATGACATAACCCTCTCTACATGAGGGACTAGCTGATCCAATAGATTCTGAGTTTGACACCGATATGCTACGAAATAGCGCTACATTTCCACTTCGGTCAAATGCTGGAGGGCGGGGAGAGCTGCCACAATGCGCTCACGCTCATCATCACTGAGTTGTTGCAGACGACGTTGTAAGGTTGCCAATCGCACATGGTCAAACATGGCTATCACCTGTTCGCCACGCGCAGTAGGTTGGACCCAGACGGTACGCCAGTCTTCCACGCCGCGAGAGCGCTCTACATAGCCCTGCGCGAGAAGGCGCTTGACCATCGCGGTCGCAGTCGAGGGAGCAACTACCGCATATTCAGCGAGTTCCTGCATACTGCAACGCTTGCACTTCACAAGGATGCGTAGGAGTGATAACTGGCCCGGCGTGGCCTGGATTTCGGAGAAATCTTGCCAGATTTCATCCTGTTGATTTTCATGCGTAGCCAGGACATCAGCGTGCACCCGTCGCTGCAAGCGCGGGATAAAATCAAGAAGTCCTAGCGCAAGCGCCGCAAGGTCCTGCATTGAATCGTTTGCCATAAACCATACCTGTCATTTCGACAATCTAAATATACTACATACAAAGTAATGGCTGCAAGCCACCCTCGCCACTACAGGTAGCGAGGGAACTCAGAGATGGTTGCACGGGCGCATTACATGACCATTCCTGAGCGAACACAAAGAAAGAGCACGCACCAAACCTCTAATCCGGCCCAACATCAGGGCAGAATAACACCTGCCTAAAATGGTTGGTAGATCACATAGCCCGCGAAATGATAAATGGTGAACTGTCTACTTGAATAACGCAACTGCAAGCGAAAGGTTTCCGCCAGAGATGACCCCTCCTCAAAGACATACGCCGCGTGCGGATCAGAGGTTACGATGGTAGCATAGAGAGGATAGCGATTTTGTCCAGGCATGAGCCGCTCACGCAAGGCGCTACAAATGATACGCTCCTGACTACGGAAAGTGAGTCGGTCGCAAGTCCAGTAATCGGAGTAGATATGGAGCGTATGGATTTTCTCCAGATTCTCAATCAGGCTGCTTTCCTGACGATTAAAGGCCTGGGTCTGCGGAAGCCCCTCATAGCGATACACCCCAATAATCGCGAACTTATCATAACGCGACTCAACAGAAGGGGCAGGCGGATAACCCTGCACGATACTCCTGGTGCCAAAACTAAGAATTGTCGGAACGAGAAGCAAGAGGCTAAGGCGCGCCAGAGCGCCTGTACTCATCAGAAGCTTTAAAGGAGAGGCAAGAGACTGGATAGCCTTGCCCGAAAAGCCGAGCACGTTACGAATACGTGAGCCGAACGCGAACCAGCCCACAGCGTTGAGTCCACACCCAAGAGGCCAGAGGAGAGCGGGAGTCGTCATCAAGAGTGCCGAAAGATACCGGATATCAGCAACCGGATAGAGAGCAGCACTGGGACTCATCAGAAACAACAAGAGCGTGATAGCGGCATTAAGCAGAAGCGTCAAGCGTCCAAGATGACAAATGAGCAGATCACGCCGCCAGATACCAGTAGCCCTTCGGGTACGCACAATACTCCATAGCGACCAGGCTACCATCCCCAGGGCAAACAGCCATAGGCAGAATAGCGCTGTCGTCCAGCCAGTATGCATCAACGTACAACGCAGGGCAGAGACATTCTGGATACGGAAGAGGTGAATATCGTTCAATGAACAGAGAGGGGACGAACCAGTCGCGCCGGGAAGCGCTATTAGTAACGCCCCCTTGATTTGCAACGGGAAGAGCACCTCTTTGGGAGGGAGATCAATCCCATTGGCATTCTGTACATAGAAGAGATAGGAGAGCGTATCCTGACCTGGCTCAGCGTGATAGTTGTAGAGGATATAGGGAATAAGACCACAGCCAAAACCAATCAACAACGCGACCGCTCCCCCCAGAGCAGTTCACGAAGGCAAAAGAGCAGAAGCAGAAGGCCAGCAATACCAACCAGAGGCAAGATCAGCATATGGCTCCAGATTCCCAGGCCCGCCAGAAGCCCCCACAGCGCATAGGCAAGCAAACGCCAACCACGCAGAAGACGCTCACGACTGTAGGTGCGCGTCAGCCAAAGCGTCAGCACCAGAAGACCAGTCGCAAACATCAGCATCTCAGGGATACCCCCCACTGCTACAAGCTGACGCGTCAGCACAGGAGCCGAGCCCAGGCTGAGTAAAAAGAGGGTGAAGAGGGCCCAATTACGTGTATAGAGCATGCTCACCAACAAATACATGCCAAGCAGAAAGAGCGCGAAAAGGAGAATTAAGCCCAGGCGCAGAGCGAAGAGCGTAGGACCAAAGAACGAGAAGAGGGCCGCGCCAAGATAGGCTTCCAGTGCTCCCATGTATCCCTGACCATAGAAAAAGACAGGGAAATCCTGTTTGTGCCAGATATGCAGGGCCATTAGGCCCATCGTCGCTTCATCGCTATCCATCTGAGGCCAGCCCATTTGCACCAACCATATCCGCAGGATAACTGCCCAGGCAATAAGGAGGCCAGCCATCAAGGCATGAGTGTTAGATTGAACTATCTTCAGGGTCACAGTAAATATATGTTTACGCAAGCGCTTCATGCTTGTATAACCTTATGTATCGCAGTATTCAAGGGTACTCCCATGGCTCTTAATAGAGGCAATCAGCAAGCTTGAGCCCTGAATATGTATGCACAGAGCTTGAGCCTGCGCAGGGAAACCGGCTCAATTGATAATATCCTCCGCTCTCAGGCGAATGGGAGGCATGCAGGCAGAACGAGGATTCAAGCCCTTGCCAACCCTATTGTATACAAGCGAATAGTCATGAGGTATAGCCACATTGTGACCAGATGGATAGGGGAAAAGACATAGGTAGCCCTGTAGGGAACGCTACAAGACTACCTGCTTTGAGAGAAGTGCGTTATCAGGCAACTGGAATGCGCTCGATATGTCCCTCAGTCACCTCTCCATGTGCATTAATACGGAAGACGCGCGCATAAGGAGGTTCGGGACGATATTGAAGGGAGAAGATCACATAGAGGTAGCCACTACGCTGCGCCCACTCACGATCCCGTACTGAAGGATACGCCTCACTTATTGGATGCGAGTGATAGTAGATCATCTCGCCATCGTAGGCATCAATATCGTTAAAGATATGTACGATATCACTCTCGCTGATGATAGAGAAATCATCAGGATGCTCAGCGGCATTGCGCGTTGGGTAGTGCTTGACAACGGTACCATTCAAAGCGCCAAGCGCGCCGCAGGCTTCGTTGGGATAGCCATCAATGACGTGCGCCAGCATCTCTTGATAATGATCTTCTGGGATACGCACGACAAAGCTCTGATTTGAGGGGTTTGTTTCTGCTACCATAATACTTTTGACTCGAACTCCTCCTCGATAGAATCCAGGTTGCGCGTCCACAGATCCTCACTCAGATACTTCCAACCACCATCAGCCAGGAGGGTAACCACATTCCCTTTCTCCAGGCGCTCGGCAACACGAATGGCAGCATGAAGTGAAGCCCCACACGAAGGGCCGGCAAAAATTCCCTCCTGATCCTTAAGCTGACGTGTACGCCGAATGGAATCGGCGCTGGAGACCAGGATTTTCCCATCGAGTACACTCTGATCAAGCACAGGAGGAACAAAGCCATCAGCCAGGCTACGCAACCCCTGCACGCCATCACCCTGCATTGGCTCAGCAGCCATAACTTTGATGGCAGGATTATACTCTTTCAAGCGACGCGCGGTACCAGTGAGCGTGCCTCCTGTACCGAGACCGGCCACAAAGGCCGTAATATCGGGAAGATCTTGAATGATCTCTACAGCGGTACCGTGATAGTGAGCGCGCGGATTTGCCCCGTTGCCATATTGGTAGAGCATAACATAACGCTCATCCTGAGCAACTATCTCCTGCGCGCGCTTCACCGCGCCATTACTACCCAAACGCCCCTCGGAGAAGATAATCTCCGCGCCATAGAGTTTGAGCAATTGCGCTCGCTCGCGAGTCACATTATCGGGCATGACAGCGACAAACTGATACCCTTTCAAGCGAGCGATCATCGCCAGGGCGATACCAGTATTGCCGCTGGTAGGCTCTAGCAGAACGGCACCGGGGACTAGGCGACCATCAGCCTCCGCCTCTTCAATCATGCGCAAGGCGACGCGATCTTTGACACTACCCGTCGGATTGCTCCCTTCAAGCTTAGCATAAATCGCGACGCCCGGATGGGGGCAAAAACTCTTCAGTTCGACCAGAGGCGTATTGCCAATCGTCTCAAGGATATTCCCATAGCGCATGGTACTCACCTGTGTTCCTTACAAATTAGCGGCCACCAGCCATCGCAGGTAAGAGGATAACAGTATCATTCTGGCCGACAGCAGTCTCCAGACCCTGAAGATAGCGAACATCCTGGTCATTAACATAGACATTAATGAAGCGGCTCAACTCCTGCTCTGGTTGAATCTGCTCTTTCAGCGCGGGGAACTGCTCATAGAGGTCGCTGAGGATCTCAGCAAGGTTATCGCCTTGAGCGCTTACTTGCTTTGCCCCGCCAGCGCTCGCACGCAGTACAGGTGCCAATCGAACGGTTGCCATAGGTTCTTCTCCTTAATGCATACCCTATGCGTTCAGTCACGCATAAGAATGTTTGAAATAGCGGAGAGCACCGCTCGCCATATATTTCTTGATCGTGTGATGCTCTCCAGACGCGCTTCAGAGCTTATAGAGCGCAGACATCAGCGTATGTTGGTAAATCTTCGGGATGACCATCCTCGCCACAAGCTGGGCACTTGGGGTCACGGAAGAGCTTCAACTCGTTAAATTCTCCCGCAAGGGCATCATAGGTCTGCAAGCGACCAATCAGAGGATCGCCAATACCTAACAGCAGCTTAATCGTCTCGGTGGCTTGCAAAAGGCCGATGATACCGGGGAGAACGCCAAGTACGCCAGCCTCAGCACAGCTGGGGGCCAGAGCTGGGGGCGGTGGCTCTGGATAGAGGCAGCGATAGCATGGACCATCATATGGCTTGAAGACGGTTAGCTGACCCTCAAAGCGGAAAACACTTCCGTGTACCACAGGCTTATTCGCCAGCAGTGCGGCATCATTGAGCAGATAACGAGTGGGGAAGTTATCGGTACCATCAACGATGACATCATAGTCGGCGATAATATTGTGAACATTGCTCTCGTCCAGGCGCTCAAGATAGGTTACTACCTTCACATCAGGATTGAGCTTTTGCAGCGTCTCTTTGGCGGACTCGGCTTTATACTGCCCAACACGATCTGTATTGTGAAGAATCTGACGCTGAAGGTTACTTTCGTCAACGACATCGGCATCAATAATACCTAGGGTGCCAACGCCAGCGGCGGCAAGATAATATGCCGAGGGAGATCCTAAGCCACCCGCGCCAATGAGCAACACCCTGGAATCAAGGAGTTTGAACTGGCCCTCTTCGCCAACTTCGGGAACGAGCAAGTGACGGCTATAGCGGCGAGATTGCGCGTCGCTCATCAGCCGGGGCATCTCAAACTCGTAACCGCTACCTTTCCACTTTCCAAAGCCGCCAGCCATGGAGATCACATTTCTATAGCCCATCTGCTGAAGGGTATTACCCGCCATCAGGGAGCGCACACCACCAGCGCAATAGAGCACTACAGTCTGATCTTTATCGGGGACAGCTTCTTCAATCTGAAGCTCCAGGAAGCCACGGGGCACGTGGATCGCCCCTGGGATGTGCCCTTCATTCCATTCATTCTTCTCGCGCACATCAACCAGGGTCACGTCCTGGGCTTGCGCTCCTTCCTCACGCTGCTGAGCAAGAGTTTCACGCACCTGAGTGGCGGACCATTCAGGCACTTGCTGCCTTGCCTTGCGCATGATTTCACGGGATGCCTCGCCCATGTTCACACTCCTTATACTTGAGAAAGTTAATCAATTTAGTTCCGAAATTGCTAACCACAGCTTACAATCGTGTGCAGGACTTGTCAAGGAATTTAGAAAGCCTGTTTCGCCTCCTACAGTGGCAGGGGAAAGGATGGCGTGGATTCCCCACGCCCAGGCAAAAGAGAGGTGCTTACCTCTTACCTCTCCTGCTTTTTTTGTTACGAAATAGCTCTCAATGCGTTGAAAACAAAGCATTGAGAGCCTTATAGGCTACAATGGCGACATTCTTGAGGTACAATAACGTCACTATTCATAACAGAGGCGGAACAATGGTTTATTCCCCAATATATGGAGCAGCATGAGAGTCAAACCGGAAGCAAATGATCCGCATAAAGTTGATTGAGAGCTTTCCCAGCGAGAGGAGGAAGCGCGATATCAAAAGCTACACCGTTCACAGCCTCAACGACCGGCTTGAGAGAGGGCATTAATCTGGAGTCGCGCAAGTATAGTTGGTGCAGGACATAACAGGAGGTCTCCGCCAGAGACAGAGTAGGGATCACGCCTTGTAACTGGCGCAATACCGGTTCCAGGCTAGCTTTGCCATACTTCACCAACCCCTTCGCCGCCATCCATGCCACCCCATAATCTTTATCACGTAGACCCTCAACCAGGTAAGGCAGCCCACGATAATCTTGCATCTCACCAAGGGCACGCATACAATGCCATCGTATCCAGGGAGAAGCACTATGCAATTCCTTAGCCACAACAGGAATCGTTGTGGGGCCAATCTGAACCAGAGCCGCGAACACTTGGTTGACCATCTGCTCATCGCCGCTCTTCAGCATCTCAAGCAGATCAGGCACAACGGATGGATCATGCATCTTACCTAGCGCTTTCACGGCCTGCAAGCGAACAGGGTGTGAAGGATCGTGGAGCGCAGCTTCGATGAGTGGCTCACCTGCGCGATCGCCAATCTCGCCCAGAATCGTGATGGCAGCGCTACGTATCTCATGGCGGCGATCACCTATGCCTGCAAAGAGAACACGCTCGATGCGTTGGCGTGGCATAACTATATCGGGCATAAAGAGCGTTCCCAGGCGTATGCGCGCATAAGGCGAGCGCAACTTCGCTGGTACGACGAATGGCTTGCCTGCCCATGTTCCCATAGCAATGAATTCGAGCAGGTGTTGCGCAAGGCGATCATCATTGAGGGAAGCAACCGCTTCCTCGGCCCGTTTGTCATTGCTAATAATCCAGAGCATTAAACGCCAGGCGGCTCCTCGTCGTCCTTCAGCGGCATCTCGTGCTAACTGAGCTGGCGAAACATCTCCGATAGGAGGAGTCTCATCTGTTGTGGTGGATTGAGCTATGTGCGTCTTCTTCATCGAAGGGTCATCAAATAGAGACATGATTGTGATTACTCCTTGCTATCTGCTCTACAAGCACCCATCAGCTTCCATTCATACACGTTTATCTGAACAGTGTTCGTATATTGAACAGTATTCGGGTAAACTACCAGGGGTGACTAGAGTTGGATGTGCCATCTCTGAACCCTCCTCTGGGACCTCTCTTTCAGCTTACTCTCTATCGAAAAACCTGAGTGCATTCGAGATGTGACAAAAACCAACGTCACGACCGCGATGAACACTCACATGCCCATGTTTTCGTACAGGGCTCGCCACAAAAAACAGACCCCTTCGATGGAAGGGGTCTGTTAGACAGGTTTAGAGAACTAATTGTGTCCCAATTATGCCTCATTCAAAGCAGTGAAGAGGCGCTCGGGAGTGACCGGAATGGTGAGCACATTTACACCAACAGCATCGGCAATAGCGTTAACGACCGCGCCCGCTACGGGAACCACTGGGGGCTCGCCAATACCCTTAGCGCCATAGGGGCCAAGGGGCGCGGGAATCTCAACCATAATAGTTGAGATGTGCGGCACATCAAAGCTATGTGGCAGTGCATAGTCCATCAACGTAGGCGTGAGGAGTTGACCGTTCTCATCGTACTCATACCCTTCGAACAAGGCCCAGCCTAGTCCCTGAGTGATGCCGCCATGCATCTGACCCTCGATCTCAGCCGGATTTAGAGCGCGACCCACATCCTGGACCGCGACATAATCCAGCACTTTGACCTCGCCAGTATCGGGATCAACGGCCAGCTTGACCAGATGCGCGGAGTACATAGGCGACGTCGAGGTGTTGCCCGCGCGACCACGGCCATAAACCGGCTCATAACGGCGCGTAGACATCTTCGCGACCTCCTTGAGGCTGACATTTTTGTTGGGCACACCACGCACGACAACTTTGCCATCCTCAATCTCAAGGTCGCCCTCAGCGGCTTCGAGCATGTTACTGGCAATGCTTAAGATTTGCTGGCGTGCGTCGCGCACAGCGGCAAGCACCGCCGGACCCATCGAATAAACGGTCTTACTTCCACCAGTACCCCCACTATAGGGCATAGTATCGGTACTATCATGCACCACATTGACATTGTCAACCGAGAGGCCCAGACCTTCAGCGGCAATCATTGCCATTGTCGTATCGGAACCTGTGAGATCGACAGTACCCAGAACAACTGAGAGGGTACCGTCGGATTCCAGGCGGCAGGCCGCAGCGGCGGGCTCTGTGCCACCGGGCCAGCCGCCAATGGCAACGCCGATGCCACCCTTCCAGCCCTCCAATTCGGCGGGAAGGTTTTGCTTTTCCTCGGCTCGATTGACCCAGAGAGGATGCTTCTGCAACTCCTCAATGCACTCGACGAGGCCGAGGCGCGGCCAATTGCGATGGTCAATCATGAGGTCGCCTTCGCGCAGAGCGTTTAGCTTACGGAACTCCAGCAAGTCCATCCCCAACTCAGCACACAGTTTATCGACCGCCGTCTCCATCGCATAAGCAGCCTGGGGTGCACCCGGCGCGCGATAGGCACCCACGCTCACCTTATTGGTCAATACCTCGTAGCAGCGCAGATCGTAATTGGGACAACGATAGGTGGTTGTCAGCAGATAACCCAGCAAACCCGCGCCAGCACCCGCATAGGCACCAGAATCGAGAATAGCTTTTCCCTGAAAGGCAACCAGCGTGCCATCACGCTTCGCGCCTAGCTTCAGCGAAATCACGGCCTGAGGCGCGGGGTTACCGGCCATCAGATCCTCCTGGCGCGTGAAGACCAGGCGCACAGGTTTACGCGTTCGATAGGCCAGCGCTGCCCCCAATGGCTCAATCAGACCAAATTTGCCACCAAAGGCTCCCCCAATGGGAACTGACTCAACACGTACCTGGCGCTCAGGCACATCCAGGGCCTTCGAAATATCCGAGCGCACACCGAGCATGCCCTGAGAGCTAGGCCAAACAACCATCTGATGGCCTGAAACACTGGGAGCAACAAGTATCGATTGGGGTTCCATATACGATTGGTGAACCGGGCGCGTGCGCACTGTATGCTCGATAACCACCTCGGCCTCTCGCCAGCCCGCCTCAATATCGCCCAGCTTCATATGGACTTTATTACAGACGTTCTCGGAAAGCGCTTCCTCTTCTTCCTCCTCGACCGAACCTGTATCAACAGCCGCGTGCGCATCGCCGCCAGCTATCTCACCTGCTTGATTGGAATTCTGAGTGCGCGCGAGGGGTGAGCTAGGTTTGATTGCTTCCTCAGGATCAATAGCCACGGGCAGAGGTTCGTAATCCACATCTACCAGCGCGACACCATCCTCGGCTGCGGCTTCTGTCTCAGCAACAACTGCCGCGACAGGATGTCCACTCCAGCAAACCTCGCCAATAGCCAGGGGTGACTGCGTACGTGAGGAGGACGTCGGATTCGTCAGTTCAAGCGTCTCACCCGTATAGACCGCGACCACGCCAGGAACCTCCAGCGCGGCACTGATATCAATAGAATTGATCTTGGCATGCGCGTAAGGGCTAAGTGCCAAGCGAGCATGAAGTAAATTCGAGTGCGATATATCGCCAGTGAAGCGGGTACGCCCGGTCAGTTTATCCGGGGCATCTTGCCTACGTGTCCGCTTTCCAACATGAAGATTTTGTGTTGAAGTCTGCTCTACAGCTTGTGTCATGCGGCACGAACTCCCTTTAATTGGATAAGGCTACTTTGCAATTGCTTGAGCACACTCAGCCTGAGGGCGAGCATCTAACGCACCAAACGATCAGCTTGCGAAGGCTCAAGCATGAAGACATTAGTAAATGTGTTTGACAATAGAACAGGAACTGAATAATGCGACCACTTACGCTCACTCATACACATCCCCAATACGCCAAGCGTTATTAGTGGGAAGAGAGAGGTCGCGCGAAGCACGACAAGGTTGAGGAATAAGTCGGTTGCTTTTCTCAGTGTATCACAATTCTTCGCCATCTGTAAGCGCACAAGTCTGATATTCCAGTTCAGGCATTTCTATGAGTGGTGAGAGTAAACGCCTCAAAACGTTCAAAAAATTGTGGTGCGCACCACAATTTTTTGAACGTTTTGACAAACATCCCATCGAAACAGGCGAGCACAACGGTAAGCACTCCTCAATTGGCGGCACGCAAGGCCTGATCCAGATCCCAAAGAATATCTTCAATATCCTCAATACCGATAGAAAGTCGAATCAGGTCAGGCGTGACGCCTCCTGCAAGCTGATTCTCCTCCGACAACTGCTGGTGTGTGGTGCTCGCAGGATGAATGATTAGGCTACGCGCGTCACCGACATTTGCTAGATGCGAAAAGAGCTTTACGCCATCAATGAGCTTCTTCCCCGCCTCATAGCCGCCTTTGACCCCAAAGGTAAAGATAGCGCCCGCGCCACGCGATAAATATTTTCGCGCCAGTTCGTAGGAGGGATCATCCTTCAAACCCGGATACCGTACCCAGCTTACAGTTGGATGCTCGCTCAGAAATTCAGCAGCGCGCTGGGCATTAGCGCAATGGCGCTGCATACGCAATGAGAGCGTCTCAAGCCCCTGCAAGATCTGGAATGAATTAAAGGGGCTGATGCAAGCTCCCGTATCACGAACTGTTTCGCAGCGCAGCTTCATCACAAAGGCAAAATCGCCGAAGGTTTCGTAGAAGCGCACGCCATGATAACCGGGCGAAGGATCAACAATATGTGCAAAGTTGCCGTTATCCCAGGGAAACTTACCAGACTCAACGACGACACCCGCGATAGAGGTGCCATGACCGCCAATGAACTTGGTTGCCGAATGCACCACAATATCCGCGCCATGCTCAAAGGGGCGACAGAGGTAAGGGGTCGCGAATGTGCTATCAACGACCAGCGGAACACCCGCTTCGTGAGCGATATCAGCGACAGCCTGAATATCCAGCACATCACCACGCGGATTACCAATAGTCTCACCATAGAAGGCCCGTGTGCGCGGTGTGATCGCACGGCGGAAGTTCTCTGGATCACTGCTATCCACAAAGATTGTCTTGACACCCCAGGTACGCAACGTAATATCAAATTGCGTATGCGTCCCACCATAGAGGGAACTAGAAGCAACCAGTTCATCGCCCGGACGAAGGAGAGTCATCATCGTCGCCATCTGTGCCGCCATGCCGGAAGCGGTCGCAACCGCGCCAGTTCCACCTTCCAGAGCGGCCAGACGCTCCTCAAAGACGGCGGTAGTTGGGTTCATAATGCGTGTATAGATGTTGCCGAAGCGTTGCAGGGCAAAGAGATGTGCCGCATGTTCGGTATCGTCAAAGACATAGGATGTCGTCTGATAGATTGGTACAGCACGCGCACCGGTAGCCGGATCGGGACGCTGGCCCGCGTGAACCGAGAGGGTATCAAATCCAAAAATATGCTCGCCATCAATCTCAGGCATTAAGGAACCTCCATGGTGAGAACAAAACCAATAAGCACCTACCCGCTAAGTATAAGACGCGAGGATCGGTTGCGTCCAGAGAAAGAGAGAACTTCAAAGCCATCGATTCAGCCTGAGCAAATACCGATATTCCGCAAAAGCAAGTTATGCAGAGCATGTTCCAACGCCGCCACATGGTTCCACTTCAGGCTGCATTTGTGTAGTGCGACGTCTGAGCATCTCAGTTGGCTGCGCTCAGGCAAATGTATGGCTTGCTGTTAAGCGCGACTGAGGCTACAATGAGGAGGAAGCGAGCAAGAGTCAAGTATCATTCAAACGAGGAGCGGTGCCATATGAACGAAGCGAAAACGGAAAAAGCGGCGGCAACGATGCCAGACATGTATGGGCGGCTACGTATTCTACAACAATATAAGCACATCGCAATTGTAGGCGTATCAGCAGATCCTTATCGACCGAGCCATTTCGTCGCCATCTATTTGCAGGCGGAGGGATACAACATTATCCCTATAAACCCACGCTACGCGGGACAAACGCTGCTGGGCAGGCCAGTATACGCCTCGCTCAAGGAAGCTAAAGACGCTGGTGAGACCATAGAGATCGTGGATGTCTTTCGCAAGGCAACGGATACGCCACCTATCGCGCGCGAGGCGGTTGAGATAGGCGCGAAGGTGCTATGGCTGCAACTGGGCGTGCGCAATGAAGAGGCAGGGCAGATAGCACAGAGCGGAGGGCTGACGTTCGTGCAGGACCGATGCGTCAAGATCGAGCATGCGCGCTTCTTTGGCGGACTGCACATGGTCGGCTTGAATACGGGTGTTATCCTCTCACGCAAACTGGAAGAGCCACAGAAGCCCCAGTAATACAGCAGATATATCGCTAAGATCGGAGAGCGAACATGAACGCTGAACGGTTCTCTACGGAAGAACTGGGCAGGGAGCAGCTTGCGCGCCAGGACTCATTTGAGATCATGCTACGCCGTCAGGGATGGCACCTTGTTCGCCATAAACCTGTTTATACCGATCCACGCGTCATCCGCCTGTATCAGAACCAGGAGATGACGCTGAGCGAGCGAGAGCGACACTTCTATGAGGCATTTGGAGATAATACCTTTCGCAAGCTCCTACGTCACATTTTCTTTCACAAAAGTAGCTCATATGCAGACCTCAATCGTATCTGTGTGGGCGAGCAGAAGCTTGAGCGCAACCTGGAACAAATGGAGCGTTTTTACCTGATTACCAGTGAGGACAAAACCTATCACAAGAGTTCTGCCTACAAACACATCGACAACCTTGGGCCTACATTGGAGTGGTACGTAGCAGCCTGGTTTCGAGAATGGCTACAGGTTCCGGCAAGACATGGAGTCGCAATCAAAGGCGTTGCAGATGGGGGCGATCTGGACGTAGTAGCATTTGTAGACGGCATACGCGTCATGGTCGAGTGCAAATCGGGTAGCCCAAACCAGATTACCGAGAACGAGCTACGGCTCTTCCTGCGGCGCGCGGCGGATTTCAATCCAGAGATCGCGGTGCTCTTGATTGATACCGAGAGCTATATTGAGCGCCAGGGGGAACGCCTTAGCGAGTTGCGTACAGGGGGAGATCCTATACGCTCACAGGATGACCATCATGGTCTCTTTTGGGGAGCAAGGCATATCTACGTCGTTAACGCCCGGCCGAGCATTGGCGACGCGCTCTCCGCCGTTCTACGCCTCTACTATTCGCGCATCAGACATATGTCATTTTTCCGCTAAGGAGTCGTATTAATACAACTCCTTAGCGGAACGCTGGGGCATACTGTCAGGAGGTCTCATCAGTGTCAGAATCTGATAAAGAGGATTGCTGATTCTGTAAACTCTGAAACGTCTGACGATACGCATTCAATACGTCCATCAAGCCAACAGTCTCATCTACATTCAAATCAAAAGCAATACCAGATACATGTCGAAGATTAATACCGCTCTCCAACACCTGCACACGATACCGTCCGATAATCGCTTCCATCAAAACCTCCCAAGAGCCCGGTCCTGGCGGGCAACCAACCCGCAAAAGGGCGCTTCTTATCATACAGCTAAACAGGAGCCAGTGAAGCTCTTCACTCTATAAGACGTTTGAAGACACGGAATTTATCGATACGCTTCAAGACATCTCAACGATCTTTGAACAACATATGAGTGCTGAATAGCTTCTGATCCAAGAGGTAGTGGTAGCTAGAGAATGGGCCAGTCATGACCAGCGGCCTCATAGATGGCCTCGATAGTCGCCATATTTTCCAGAGTTTCGCTCAGACCACGCAGGGGCTCGCGACCTGTACGGATGCAGTCGGCGAAGTGCTCAACCTCAAGCTGATACTGGTCAACAATAGCAAATTTGCGTTCGCTCATCTTCCCATTCTTCATGGCGAAGACAATACCTTCCATATTGCGCGGAGTAAAGGGAACGGGAATCGTAATTGAGCCAGCATCCCCGATGACCTCGGCAGACTGCCGCATAGGTTGTTCAAAGCTGGAATCGATCAGTCCGTAGCGCCCCTCGCCAAAATCGAGAATCGCATTCATTGTCATATCGACACCACCAACCTTCTCAACGTGCACGCGAGCCGCAACCGAAACAGGCGATTGTCCGTAGACGGCCCGGCAGAAGTTCACGGCATAGCAGCCCACATCCATCAGAGAGCCACCCGCAAGCTCAGGCTTGATACGAATATTTTCATCGCGGCCTCGGATATCGAAGGCAAAGGAGGCACGCACCTGTCTTACCTGACCAATCTCTCCCGTGTGAATGCGCTCCAAGGCCCACTCAATCTGTGGATGAAAGCGATACATAAAGGCTTCCATCAGGAGGCGATTGCTAGCATTCGCCGCGTCAACCATCTCGCGGGCCTCCTCAACGGTAACAGCCAATGGTTTCTCGCAGAGCACATGCTTTCCCGCTTCGAGTGCGTTAATGGCCCATTCCACATGCAGGCTATTAGGTAGAGGAATATAGACAGCCTCGATCTCAGGATCGTCAAGCACCTCCTGATAACTTCCATAAATACGTGTCTGGGGAGTGAAGGAGTAGACATCTCTGGCGTGAAGCAAGTCGCGACTGCCAACAGCGGTTAGCACACCATTGGATGAGGCTAAGATAGCCGGAGAAACGGCTTTGGCGCCGATATTAGAGGTGCTAAGGACGCCCCAGCGCACAGGACGCTGCTCAACAGACGAGGAAGTTGACTGCATAAAATCGCTCTAAATCCTTTCCACTTGCACAAAATAATGAGTCACATGTTTACACTTCAGCGCCAACAACAAAAATACGGTCCAGAGCATGGACGACTTCGACAGGGGAATTGTAGAGGCGGCTCAGATTTGCACTGGTAATGACTTCATCTGGCGTACCAATCAGGCTTTGCCCATTAGCGATGTAGATAATCCGATCCAATACAGGTAGCAAGGGATTGATATCGTGAGCCACCAGCAAGACAGTCACGCCGCGCGCGCGACATACATTACCGACGAGGGTCACAATGTCCTGCTGGCGAGCAATATCCAGGCTTGCCAGGGGCTCATCCAGCAAGAGAATGTGTGGATGAGTTAAGAGTGCCTGAGCGATCAGAAGGCGCTGTTGCTCACCTCCTGAGAGTTGCCCCACGGGTGCATCCGCATAATGTAAGGCATTCACCTCTTCCAGAGCCTGATAAATGATGGTATCCCGCTTACGGCTGGGCAGGCTAAAGCCCCAGCGATTCCCATCGAGACCAAATCCCACCAGATCGCGCGCGCGCAGCATCAAATCACCGCCAAGAGTACGATGCTGGGGAGCGTACCCGATATCTTTATTGCCACTACGCGGGGAACGCCCAAGGACGCTGATCCGACCGGAGGTGGCATTGATGAGCCCTAGCAGCATTTTCAATAATGTACTTTTACCCGCTCCATTTGGCCCCAATACAACGATAAACTCCCCCTGTTGGATCGTCATATGAGCATCTTGCAAGATGGTTCGCTTCCCAAATGAAAGGGAAACATGCTGCAAAGTGATGGCTGGCTCCTGTATCGTCACGTATCTATTCTCCCACACCTATCTATCGTTTAATTGAGACGTTGTATCCGTAACCATAGTAACACACCGCCTATGGAAGGTCAACAAACGACAGAGCTCATTTATTCTCAAAAAACTAGCTTCGTGTAGGAAACATCCTCATACCTGGTGCTCACTGGCACAGAGACGCGAAAGGCGAGAGAAGCCTATTTGCAACCGGATTGAAACTTGCAACTATACTCGTCACGTGTCTACAATGAACTGGAACCTATTGACACTATATCTTTAGAGGAGTTGAAGCTAATATATGGCACAGACCAAGTACGGATATCCGCTTAAAGTTGGCGTACAGTTGCATCCTCAGCATACCAGCTATCAAGATTATGCAGAGGCAGTACATCACTTTGATGAAATGGGTGTAGACTCGCTCTTCAACTGGGACCATTTCTTTCCCCTTTATGGCGATCCCCAGGGCAACCACTTTGAAGGCTGGACACTGCTCACAGCAATGGCAACATTGACCAAGCGTGCCCAGGTTGGCTGCCTTGTAACCTGTAATACATATCGCAACCCCTCTCTGCTGGCCGATATGGCAAAGACGGTCGACCATATCAGCAACGGACGCTTGATTCTGGGCATCGGTGCTGGCTGGTTCGAGCGTGATTACACGGAATATAACTACGACTTCGGAACGGCTGGAAGCCGTCTGAAAGCCCTCGAAGAGGCGCTTCCCATCATCAAGAAGCGTTGGGAACAGGACGTTCCTAAGCCGATCCAAAGCCCTATTCCGATTCTCGTTGGTGGCGGAGGTGAGAAGAAGACGCTCCGCATCACCGCTCAGCACGCCAATATCTGGCACGGCTTCGGTGACCTGGATACCCTGCGTCACAAGATGGAGGTGCTGGACAACTGGTGCAAAGAGGTTGGGCGCAACCCCAACGAGATCGAGCGCTCCAGTGGCGCAGCCGCTGACTTCAAAGAAGGGGATCTCGATGCCGCTGTAGAAGCAGGTGTTACCCATTTCATCATGGGTATGCAGTCTCCCTGGGACTACAAGGCGGTTGAGAAGCTCATTCGCTGGCGCGATAGCCGCTCAAAGTAAATTTCCTTTATCACATAGAAGAGAAGGGCGAGCGCATCTAATGTGCTCGCCCTTCTCTTCTATATAATCAGCCTACTTGACGGCAGGCTGAGGTGTCCCATCGTGACCAGAGAGGTGGGCAGCCATAGAACCAAAAAATGGGAGCTTATAGGTCTTCCCGTTGGCGGCCATAATCATACAAACCAACCAACCAACGAATGCAAGACTGTTTAAGAGAAAGAAAGCGAGCATCAATCCCAGAATAAAAAAGCCATCCAGATGGGGAATACGCCCATAGATGTGCGAGCCCAGATCGCCTGTCAGAAACATGATAACATCAGCAAGATTGATGAAACCAAAGAAGAGTAGCGATTGCAGAGCATGGAAGCGCACATACTTATTCTGAAAACCGAAGAAGAGCAATACAAGGCCAGAGAACCAACCAACAAAGTAGCTCAGAGCGGCGGCCATTCGAGAACTGTTCGACTCGCCAACACGCATAAAGAGTGGTTGCCAGCCATAAAGCACATAACCTGAACCACCTTGAGGGGCCTGCTGTGGCGGTGGCATAACTTGCTCGCTACCCGGAACGCCAGATGCAAAATTGGTAGTGTGCATCGTTGGTTCCGCATATTCTTGGTTCAACGCACCTTCTGCCGCACCCGAATAACCTGATTCATAGAAGTATTGAGCCTGTACACTCGCTTGTGGCGGAATCTTTTCCCAAGACATAAACACTCTCCTGATTGTGTATCAAATGACCGGCAAGAGGTCAGAATAGAAGCTGTATCATACAGGTCAGAGCCCGGAGGATAACCTGTTTTGCCGCATTCGCATTAGGTTCATTGTTGATACTGTACCGCAGGAATGTCTCGGGTCTATCGCGAGAATGTCGCAAAGTTGTCGCAAAATGGGGATATATTAGAGCAGCAAAAAGCCGATACAGTCGCTTAACTGTACCGGCTTTTTGAGAAGGGTGACCGATGGGGCTTGAACCCACAACCGCTGGAGCCACAATCCAGAGCTCTGCCTATTGAGCTACGGCCACCATGCTTGCATGTTTTGCAACACGTCGATAGTATAGCGGAGGGCTTGCGACTTGTCAAGAGGTTTTAGCCATGAGATTCTGGTTTCAGCAAAGTTGTGTACCCTTGACAAGAGGGTACTCCTGCCATACACTCCTCAAGAGAAGTGTCTATCAGTGTTGATAGCGGATCAGAGACCAGTGCCGGATATCGATAGCGCGTACCCATTCACTCTCAACTGAGCAACAAGAAAAGGATCAAACGCTATGTCGCAGGGACCTAGAAGTCTATCGAAGGAGAGCGAGGCCAGCCAGCATGCCTATGAGGCAGACCTGGCTCAACTACCCCAATTGCCACCCGGCGTCTCTATTCCCGCACCCACGCAAACTCCCAGAAGACGCACCCGTTGGCCTGATGCCATAGATGTGATATTTGAGAAGGACCCGGCTTGCCATAACGTTTTCGAGGCTCTCACCTATCCAGGGCTCTGGGCCATTATCTATCACCGCATCGCACACGTGCTCTATCGTAGAGGTATCCCTCTCTTGCCTCACCTTATCTCTCAATTCGCGCGCTTCATCACAGGAGGCATCGAGATCCATCCAGGCGCACAAATTGGCAGACGCTTCTTTATCGACCATGGTGCCGGAGTCGTCATTGGTGAGACAGCGGTCATTGGCGATAACGTCATGCTCTACCACCATGTCACGCTAGGTGCGACTGGCTGGTGGCGTCCCAGCCCTGGACGCAAGCAGAAACGCCATCCCACCATTGAGGATGACGTCACGATTGGCGTGGGGGCTGCGGTCCTGGGGCCGATTACGATTGGACGGGGCAGCAAGATTGGCGCAATGGCAATGGTGCAAGAATCAGTCTCGCCAAATTCTGTTGTGGCCTCCAAGCCTGCCGAACTACTCATGAAAGGTGGAGCCCCTCTTGAGAAACATGAGGAGCTCACACAGGGCTGGAATGGCGAAATGGATTACCAGATCTGAGAGCAAGCCCTTCATTCGCCTGAGCGTCGCCGCCTGGGATGCTCAGGCATTGCTTCCCACAAGCTCCGTTTGAAGTGGAACCACATGGCGGCGACGCTAGCCGCCGTTCAGGCAACGTTGGCGAATGCATTTAGAGCAAGCTATCCCCACCACATCACGCATACGTAAGCAAGGTATCAATTACCATATCCCAGAAACGCGCGACATACAATGAGGTTCCAACACGTGCGTTAGGAGCACGCCCAAGCTTATGATAGACATCGCAGATGGTGCGCCCGGCAGACCACTTACCTTCCGTTTCGATCTCAACGCGCATCATCTGCCCTTCAATAATATCGGGCGAGATGACAGCAGCTACGGCACAGGGATCATGCACGGGAGGCGCGGCAAAGCCAAAGACCTGCTTGTAAGACTCGGCAAAATAGAGCAGAAGGTCGGCGGAAAAATTCGCAATGTGCCTCCTGGAGGCACGTAAGCGCTGAATGATATCCGGGGTTGCAAGGGCCTGGTGCGTCACCTCCAGGGGAATCAACGTAATGGGAATTCCACTATCAAAGACCTGGCAGGCAGCCTTAGGATCAAACCAGATGTTAAACTCAGCAGCGGGGGTCGTATTCCCCAGGCCAATCGCGCCTCCCATCATTGAAATCGCCTTGATCTTCCCCTTGAGGTGGGGCGCGCGTATCAGGACTGTCGCGATATTGGTCAGGGGGCCAGTCGCAACGAGCGTAATGGGGTCTTCGGAATGACTCAAGAGATCAATTATCAGGTCAACCGCGTGTTGAGGCGCAAGCGTGAAATCAGGTTCGGGAATGTGCGGTCCATCCAGACCCGTTACGCCATGAATGTCCGCCGCATATTCAGATGGGCGTACCAGAGGCTTCTCCATACCACGCGCGACCGGGATATGATGTATTCCAGCCAGAGAACAGACCTTGAGCGCGTTACGTGCTGTCTTCTCCACAGCCTGATTACCAGCTACTGTCGTCACAGCCAGTAGCTCAATCGCGGGATGATGAGCAGCCAGTAAGAGAGCAATGGCGTCATCATGCCCAGGATCACAGTCTAGAATGATCTTATGAACCATAAAGATCTTCCCTTTCATCTCGCGCATTGGATACAAGCATCAATTATCCAGGTAAATCATACGCGCAACGCAATACACTCAGAATTATGAATAGATACTAGCATATTCTCACAGGCTCTCGTCAACTCAATATATGGCCTCATTTACCCGCTCACAGAGCTTTCCCTCGACGCTCTCACTAAATCCTTGCTATAATGACCGTGCATTAGTTGTTCAAACAGAGCAACGCAAACGACACCTATGTGCCCAGGCAGGCAGACTGACCAGGGTACATCTTTCGGGGGAAAAGCATTGGCATCCTTACGTTCCGGTAATCTGCTTATTGGTCAATCCGGTGGCGCGACCGCCGTGATTAACGCAAGCCTGGTGGGAGCGGTCGAGGCGGCTCTGAATGATACGCGCATCAAAGGCGTGTATGGCATGCATTATGGAATCGCCGGCCTGTTGAACGAAGATCTGCTCGACCTACGACAACAACCCGACACGCTCTGGCCTCAACTTCTTTATACACCTTCCGCCGCGCTCGGCTCCTGCCGCTACAAGCTGAAAGAGCAGGACATTGAGAAGGCGCTTACTATTTTTCGTCGCTACGATATTCGTTATCTGCTCTATATTGGGGGAAATGATTCTGCCGATACGGCCCATCGTCTTGCCCTGGCCGCACGCAAGAGCAATTATGAGCTCTACGCGATTAGCATTCCCAAGACGATTGATAATGATCTCCCCTTCACGGATCACAGCCCCGGCTATGGGAGCGCAGCCCGCTTTCTCGCCACAGCGACACAAGACTCAACTATGAATACCCTCTCGATGCCAAGCCACTACCCGGTCAAAATCATCGAGACCATGGGGCGCAACGCTGGCTGGCTAGCGGCATCCTCGGCTTTGGGAAAGCACGACGAGTCTGACGCTCCCCATATTATCCTGATCCCAGAACAGACTTTCAGAGCAGAGCGCTTTCTCGCTCAGGTCGAAGAAGCATATCGACGTTACGGATATGTCGTAGTCGTAGCCTCCGAGGCCTTACGTGATGAGCAAGGGCAGGCGCTAGGCGCGTCGGGGCAGGTGGGGGTAGATGCCTTCCAGCATCCTTTGTTGAGCGGAACAGCACAAGCGCTGGTGGAACTGGTCAAGCAAGAACTTCACCTGCGGGCACGCTTTGATAAACCGGGCGACTTCCAACGCATGTCGTCTCGCTACGCGTCGCCAGTTGATCGCCAGGAAGCCTATCTCGTCGGGCAAGAGGCAGTAAAGGCAGCTTTACGGGGCGAGAATGATAAAATGATAACACTGGTGCGTCATGATGAACCGACCTACCACTGCTCAACCGGACTGGTCGATCTCAAAAACGTCGCTAACGTGCAACATCTCATTCCTGAGACATACTTTGATGCACACAACGCGATGGTGACGCCAGCCTTTTATACATACGCACAACCGCTCATTGGCGAGCCACTAACGCGTTACCCGCGCGTGGACACAACGAAGGTCATAACACTATGAGCACACTTACACGAGCCATTGTCGTCGTTCTGGATGGGGTAGGCGCAGGAGCAAATCCTGATAGCGCCGCCTATGGTGACGAAGGCGCGAGTTCACTAGAACATTGCGCGCAGGCCATAGGCGGTCTTGCGCTCCCCAACCTGGGAAGTATTGGTCTGGGCAATGTAACACCTATGCAGGGCACTCCACCACAAGAAGCTCCTCTAGGCGCATTCGGACGCATGAATGAGACCGCAGCAGGCAAAGATAGTGTAGCGGGACACTGGGAACTTACTGGCGTAGCCCTTCCTAAACCATTGCCAACCTACCCGCAAGGCTTCCCACCCGAGGTAGTCTCCGCCTTTGAAGAGGCAAGTGGGCATAAAGTCATTGGCAATAAGGTCGCGTCTGGCACCGAGATTATCAAGGAGCTTGGCGAGGAACATGTACGCTCAGGAAGACCCATTCTCTATACCTCAGCGGATAGCGTCTTCCAGATCGCCGCGCACCAGGATGTTGTGCCCCTTGAAGAACTCTATCGCATCTGCCAGATCGCGCGCGATATGCTAACAGGAGAGCACGCCGTTGGGCGCGTTATCGCACGCCCCTTTATCGGCACACCTGGGAACTTTACCCGCACAGAGCATCGGCGCGACTTCGCACTGGAGCCTATGGGAACTACCCTGCTCGACTTGCTAAAGGCTGGCGGACGCGATGTAATTGGGATTGGGAAAATAGAAGATCTCTTTGCTGGGCGTGGCCTGACAGAACGCGACCATACAGAGACCAATGCCGAAGGCATGGCCTCAACCTTACGCTGGCTGAAGCGTGACTTTAACGGTTTGCTCTTCGTGAATCTGGTAGAATTTGATATGTTATGGGGCCATCGACGCGATAGCCAGGGATACGCACAAGCACTTCGCGAGGTAGACGACTGGTTTGGTCAAATAAAGCATGCCCTACGACCGGGAGACGCGATCTTCTTCTCAGCAGATCATGGTGTAGATCCAACCTATCGTGGAACAGATCATACACGCGAGTGCGTCCCACTGCTGGCCTACGGTCCTGCTGTACGTGCAGGGGTTGACCTGGGAACGCGCGCTTCAATGGCTGATCTGGGACAAACGCTAGCTGAGGTCTTCCAGGTTGGGACGCTCAATGCAGGTACCAGTTTCGCACAAGAGCTTGGCTTACGGTAAACTCTTCTAAAGGCGTAAATAGCGCGTAGAATATCCGACAGAAAGGATAGCGCTCCTCTAGCTACGGTTAAGAATGTGGAGCATCGGCAAAGTCATGACTGAACTACAACGCGATAATCGAGCAAGCAGTACGTCCACGCTACATGGACCGCGCATCACGTTGCGTCGTCCAACCATGCAGGATGCACACCATGTTTTTCACTGGGAACGCGATGATGAGGTGTGGCGCTACGATCCCTATCGCCCGTATTCACGCACTATGGCTGAGTTTATTCCCGTTTTTGAGCGCAATTATGTGAAAGGAAATGGACGCCAATTCTGGTTTATCATTGAGGATGAAGAGCATACCCCTATCGGAACCATTACATACTTTAACCTGGATTACCGAGGCGGGCAGGTAGAGGTGGGCCTGGGAATTGGCAACAAACAGCGGTGGGGACGGGGCTATGGCTCCGAAGCAATTCGTACAGTCGTTGACTATCTGTTTAGTATGCCATTCCTTGGACGCGTCTATGCCGAAACAGCTATGGCTAATACGCCTTCCAGACGCGCCTTCGCCAGAAGCCATTTCACCGAAGTGGGACAAATCTACGATCCTCGCAGTTCCGGCGAACCCTGGGTCCTTATAGAAATTACACGGGCCGACTGGCAGAAGTCGCGCCATACGTAGCAACCAGACAATCTCATTTTCATCGTGGTATATATAGAAAGGAGACGCGCGGGAACAAAGACAATATAGCGACCCGCGCGAGACTGTAATGAGTACACAAGCAAGCATCGACCCCTCTATCTTTGGGGCATATGACATTCGTGGCGTGTATGGTGAGAAACTGACTGAAGAAACCGCCTACATCATTGGGCGTGCCGCTGGTCAATATCTTGACGTACCAGAGATCGCAGTAGGCCGCGATATGCGTCTCTCCTCACCTCAACTGGCAGCCAACCTGATCCGGGGTCTAACCGATCAGGGTGTCAATGTCATTGATCTGGGATTGGTCACGACCGACGCCCTCTATTTTGCCGTTGGCAAGTTCAATTATGCCGCCGGAGTCATGATTACAGCATCCCATAATCCGGGCAAGTACAACGGCATGAAGTTCTGCCGTGCACAGGCATACCCTATCAGCCGTGATACCGGCCTGGGCGAGATCCGCGATCTGGCAGTCAAGGGCCAGTTCAGCGAGCCAACGCAAAAGGGCGAGGTCAGCAAGCAAGATATTACCGATGCCTACGTTCAGCACGCCCTCTCTTTCATCGACATCAAGAAGATCAAGCCACTCAAGATCGTCGCGGACGCAGGCAATGGTATGGCAGGCCTGATGCTGCCTCACGTCTTCAAACATCTCCCCTGCGAGTTGGTACCGCTCTACTTTGAACTGGACGGCTCCTTCCCCAATCATCCCGCCAGCCCAATCGAGCCAGAGAATATGGTCGACGTTCAGAAGAAGGTACGCGAGACCAATGCCGATATGGGTGTGGCCTTCGATGGCGATGCCGACCGCATGTTCCCTGTAGATGAGCATGGCGATCTGGTAGATGGCTCAATGGTGACGCTGGCAGTAACCAATAGTCTCCTGCAAAAGCAGCCAGGGTCGACCATCCTCTACAATCTGATCGTTAGCCGCGCCGTGCCTGAACTGGTCGAGAAACTTGGCGGAAAATCAGGCCGCACACGAGTTGGGCACTCATTCATCAAGGCTCAGATGCGCGATGAGAACGCGATCTTCGGCGGCGAGCACTCGGGGCACTTCTACTTCCGCGACAACTGGTATGCCGATTCAGGTCTGATCGCCTTCCTCATTATGCTCGAACTGGTTTCCACTGAGGACAAACCTCTCTCAGAGGCCATCAAACCCCTGGATATCTACTACCGTAGCGGCGAGATTAATAGCACTGTTCAGGATGCCCAGGCAAAGATCGCGCAGGTCAAAGAGCACTTTGGCAAGCAGGCCAGGTCCGTAGATACGCTGGACGGCGTTAGCGTGGACTATGGTGACTGGTGGTTCAATGTTCGCGCCTCCAACACAGAGCCGCTACTCCGCCTAAATCTTGAGGCGAAAAATCCGTCCCTTATGGAGCAGAAACGCGATGAGGTGTTGAGCTTTATTCGCGGCTAATTCTTCTCAACCTGGAACACCTCGTCGCCCAAGCCAGGCTGCATGTCGATTGCAACATGCAGCCTGGCGCAAATGGCGCACATGTAAAGACAACTCTGGGTATCAACACAAGCGAAACACGGACTATTTCGCCAGTTACCACAGTTTCTACCAGGCACCCCTGTTACTTCTCCTCTCTCTCATAGGCATAACCTTAATAACATTCGCGGAGCACCAGCAGCCTAAGCTTATCCTTGACACTCTTGCAGTGAAGTGCTAGCATGACTTCAGTTGCATCAACCGACTCCTTGCCCGATTCTTGCAATTGCTGTATCCCCTGGTGGATCGCGCCTTGTGCCATTACCGCCATGCACGTTCCGCGTTAGGGGCTGCTCAAGATGGTGTTATGAAGCGGGCATTCGATATGCGGTCAACATTCGTACAAGGGGAGTAGCATTTTGAAGATCCACGAATATCAGGCCAAAGAAGTCCTGGCTCGTTACGGCATCCCGGTCCAGCCCGGAAAGGTCGCAGCCACGCCAGAAGAGGCCGAAGCCATCGCCCAGGAGTTGGGCGGACCCGTCGTTATCAAAGCCCAGGTCTATGTTGGTGGGCGCGGTAAGGCCGGCGGCATCCAATTTGGTGACACACCAGAGGAGGCTCGCGCCTCAGCACAGCGTGTTCTGGGCATGAATATCAAAGGGCTAACCGTAGAGAAAGTCCTTGTCACCTCTAAGATTGAAATCAAAGAAGAGTACTACCTGGGCATCGTACATGATCGCAAGTCACAGACACCCGTGGTCATGGTATCGAAGGAAGGTGGTATCGATATTGAAGAGGTCGCTGCAACTCACCCCGAAAAGATCATCAAATATCCCATAGATATGCGTTGGGGGCTACGCCCCTTTGAAGCACTCAACATTATCTCCCAGGCTGGTCTGCCCACAAAAGCTCTACGCCCTGCAGCAGCCATCCTGACCAATCTGGCAAAAGCCTATATTGGCTCCGATGCACAGCTCGCTGAGATTAACCCTCTCGCTCTCACTGCTGACGGGAAAGTCATGGCAGCCGACGCAAAAATCCTGATCGACGACAACGCGCTTTACCGCCAGAAGGAATACGCCTCCTGGGCGGAGCCAGAGGACGCCAATTCTATCGAGTACGAGGCCCGGCAAGAAGGTCTGACCTATGTGAAGCTCGATGGAGACGTAGGGATCATCGGCAATGGCGCGGGTCTCGTCATGACGACCCTCGATATGGTCGCTCGCTCTGGTGGCAAGCCCGCGAACTTCCTCGATATCGGCGGCGGCGCAAAGGCAGAGGTCATGTATAAGGCACTCACCTTTGTCGCGCGCGACCCCCAGGTCAAAGGTATTCTTGTCAATATCTTCGGCGGCATTACACGCGGCGAAGAGGTAGCGCGGGGCGTCATCATGGCGCAGAATGAGCTACCCGCAGGCATGCCCATTGTGGTCCGCCTCTCAGGCACAGGCGCGGAAGAAGGTCGCGCTTTGCTCAAAGACGCCGGACTTGATTGGGGCCAGGACATGCGCGACGCCGCACAGAAGATTGTCGCCGCGACGAACGCGCGCGCGTAGAGAGAGGTCAGGATATGAGCATTCTATTAGATAAAAGCACGCGCGTCATTGTACAGGGTATCACTGGACGCGAGGGCCAATATCACACCCACAATATGATCGCGGCAGGTACCACTGTTGTCGGCGGCGTCACGCCCGGCAAAAGTGGTCAAGAGGTCGAAGGCGTTCCCGTCTTCGACACCGTCGCAGAGGCTAAGGCCGCCACAGATGCCAATGCAACCTGCATCTTTGTGCCACCCGCTGGAGCCGCGGACGCCATCGAAGAGGCAGCTACGGCTGGAATTGAACTCATCATCTGTATTACCGAGGGCATTCCCGTTGTCGATATGACACGCGCCATGCTGGTCGTACGCGAAAAGGGCGCGCGCCTGATCGGCCCTAACTGCCCAGGACTCTGCACTCCAGGGCATGGGAAGATCGGTATCATCCCTTATGGCATGTTCACGCCGGGACCAGTGGGCTTCATCTCGCGCTCTGGCACGCTGACCTATGAGGTCGTCTCTCTACTAACCGAAGCAGGTCTAGGACAGTCCACCTGCATTGGTATTGGTGGCGATCCCATTATCGGCTCGACCTTCGCCGATTACCTCAAGCTCTTCGACGAGGACCCTCAGACCGAAGTCGTAGTCATGTGCGGCGAAATCGGCGGGAGTGATGAAGAGGATGCTGCCGAGTATATCCGAACTCAGATGAAGAAACCAGTAGTGGCCTTCATCTCCGGGCGCACAGCCCCTCCCGGAAAACGGATGGGACACGCGGGCGCGATTGTTTCCGGCAATACCGGAACCGCACAGGGTAAGGTCGAAGCACTTCAGGCAGCGGGAGTACCCGTCGCGGATACCATCTTCGATGTCACAACCCTTGTCAAACAAGTCCTAAACAGCTAAAATTCTCTGTAACGTTTCCCACTACACCTTATGAGAATGCCAGAGCACCAGAGGCTTTCATAATAAGGCCTCAGAGGGAACACAGAGAAACTATCAGCTTGCCATACATCTTAGGACATTCAGGAAGCATTCCTTAACGACCGTTGAGGAATGCTTCCTGATGAAGGATATTAAAACATGACCACGGCCCTTATTTACGATCCAATCTTTCTGGAACATATCACGCCTGAGCAGCATCCAGAACGACCACAGCGTCTCGACGAGTCAATGAAGCTGCTAGAAGCTCTTGACTGGCTAAAGCGCGACGACCTGGTACAGCTCGCGCCACGCGCCGCCACAATAGACGAGCTCGCGGCAGTCCATGAGCGACAATATATCCAGGAAGTCGAGGCAGCAAGCAAAGACGCGGCCAGAATAGAGGCCACAGGTGGTCGCAAAACACAGTTCTTTGCCACTGATACCTATGTCTCCGCGAAGAGTTATGAAGCCGCTCTCAAGGCCGCTGGAGCACCTCTAACTGCTATCGATGCCCTACTCAAAGGCGAAATCAAAAACGCCTACTGCCTCGTACGCCCTCCGGGCCATCATGCCGTCGCCGAATCGGCAATGGGCTTCTGCCTCTTCAATAACGTCGCGGTCGCGGCACGCTATGCAATCGAACATCATGGTCTCGAACGCGTGATGATCATTGATTACGACGTGCATCACGGCAATGGAACCCAGGAGATGTTCTATGATGACCCACGCGTGCTCTACTTCTCAATACACCAGGCTCCTTTCTATCCTGGCACGGGCGCTTCGACAGAACTAGGCGAGGGCGATGCCGTAGGTACAACGGTCAATGTTCCCCTGCCAGCTCAGACTGGCTATCATGTCTATGAAGCAGTCTTCCGCCAGGTTATGGCTCCGATTATGGATCGCTTTGATCCGCAACTGATATTGGTATCGGCGGGCTTCGATGCACATTGGGACGATCCCATCGGCGATATGTTCCTCTCGACCGCCGCCTTCTTCCAGTTAAATAAGATCATCCTCGATAATGCACAGCAAATCTGCGATGGACGCGTGATTATGGTACAAGAGGGTGGCTACAGTATTAGCGCGCTGGAAGCTGGCGTCGCGACGTCCATCAATCAGTTGTTGGGAGGCAATGCCGCCGTAGACGACCTGGGGCAGGCTCCCGATATGAACTATCAATTGAACCTCGATGTGCTCATTGGTGAGTTGAGGCGGATACATGGACTCAAAGGCTATCGTATGCGCCATAAGCCCAAACCCGATATTGAGCGCCTGCGCCGCGAAGTGAAGGGGCCTGAAGCAGACAAGAAATAAGGCTTGATGCGAGAACATGGGTCGCGAATGCCCGGTTCTCATACAAAAAAACGCCTGAACAGGAAGAAGGCAACACAGCATGGCTGCAAGTTCCAGGCATGTGCGCTTACTGACACCAGGGGATGTTCCCCTGGTTGAGCGCATGATACGCACCTCTGAATACATTTACCAGCGCTTCACACCCGAGGAACTTCCCCTGATGATCGAGCGCTACCCAGCCATCGGCGAACTCCATAACACGTCGCTACATGGCTTCCTCTTATCTCAGATTACGACTCCCACTGTAGCCTGGATTAGTGGGTTTGGCGTGAGCTGGTCCGAGAGCAAGCATTACATTCGCATGCTTGACACCCTCGTTGGGCATCTCAACACGCATTTGAGCACACGCGGCACGCAAGATCTCTACTATTCAGGAAACGACATGGCGCGCGACTGGCTTCGCCCGGTCCTGCTCGCGCGTGGTTTTCAGACCTATTGTGACCTCTATGCCTATGACAAATATGACTATACGATTCCCTCGTCAGGCAATGAGCAGGTGACTATCCGCCCTGTCCATCTGGCTTCTACGCTGGAGGCAAACGACGACTCACAGGCCCTGCTCGCAATCGAGCAAGCTTGCTTTAGTGAGCTCTGGCGCTATGATCCTCTCTCATTCCGCGACATTGCCAGTTCACATCCCTATTTTGTGGTCGCCGAGGTTAACGGCGAGGTGGTGGGCTACCAGTTCAACACTGTCGAGGCGGACTATGGCTACTTGATTCGTATCGCGGTTCATCCCGCCTATGAGCATCGGGGCATTGGGATACGCCTGATGGCTGAGGCAATTCGTTTCTTCGCTCGCGAACGAGTCTCACGTATCATGCTCAATACGGAGAAAGACAACATCCACGCCCATCGCCTCTATGAATGGTTTGGATTTGTCAGGCTGGCGCAAAGTGGCTTCGTTCTCCGCCAGCCCCTCCCTTAGTCCCCCCTCGCACTTTCTGAACTAGACAAACTATAAAGGACCCAGGAGATAGCGCACAATAAGGGGATTGGCCTTGTTCTTCACTGGAAGCGGGAATGGTTGCCCGGTTCGCACATAGGGATAGACCTGCTGGAACGTCGTATCATTGATAAGAATATTGTTATCAGAGACGTTGTTCTGCAAACGCGAGGCCACATTCACAACATCGCCTATGGCGGTATAGTGTTGCATACGCTCTTGTGAGCCAATATTCCCCACTGTGGCAGGCCCTGTATTCACCCCAAAACCAAAGGAAATGAAGCGCTCTTCGGGCCATGACTGTTGATACTCCTGCACAGCCATCCGCATCTTCCAGGCCGACCGCACGGCGCGAAGTGCATGTTGCTCTTGAGGCAAGGGTGCGTTAAAAATCGCCATCACAGCGTCACCAAGGAAGGCTGTAATGGTGCCCTCCTCCTCCCAAATTGCCTCGCTCATAATCCGCATATAGCGATTGATCATATCCATCACGGCCTCAGGTGGCCTAGTTTCGCTTAAGCGCGTAAAGCCGCGAATATCCGCGAAGATTACCGAAATTTCTTTGGTCTCTCCACCCAAATTAAGCGCGTTCTTATCGCGGATGAGTTGCTTGACGACGTTAGGATGCACATAGCGCTCAAAGATACCGCGTATCTTTTTGATCTCGGCTTCCGAGCGCTTCAATTCCGTCCGATCATCAATCACCAGTGCGGCCCCAATTGGCTCTCCTTGCGTATCGCGGAGCGAGGAGACATAGATATTCAGGCTGAAGGGGCCATTTAGACGATTAGGAATAATGCAGTTTTCGACGGAACTGGGAACGAATGTGCCATTGGCATGCAAATCAGCGTGCTCCAGAGCATTGCGAAGCAGGTCGATCAAACCAAGTTGCGCCAGCGGGGCGAAGACCTCGGTATAATGCTTGCCTATTGCAGGTTTGTTGTTCAGGTGAAGAATAAGACCAGCGGCAGCGTTGAAGGTTGTCACAAGCCCACGCGAGTCAGTCGTCACCACGCCATTAGCAATGGAAGCAAAGATATTGTCCATATACTGCTTGTCTTCTTTGACCTGCTGCATAGCATGATTCAGGTCAGCGAAGAGGCGCGCGTTATCGATGGCAATAGCAGCCTGATTGCAAAAGGCCATCAACAATTCCAGGTGCGGCTGGCGGAAGAGATTAGCAGTAACACGACTATCAACATAGACCGCGCCGATGCAATGATTACGCACGACCAGGGGAACACACATGATCGAGCGAATGCCGAAAGCCAGAATACTCTCCTGACCGCTCAGCGAGGAATCCATCTTGGCATCATCAGCCAAAAGCGGCTCCTGTGTGCTGATAACTCGATTGACAGTCCCCCGGCTGATACCAGCGGTCGCGAACTCGCTTTCGGGAATCGTGCGCGCCTGCTTATCACGCGCGATAGTAAACTCCAATTCCCTGGTTCGTGGATTGACGAGCATCAAGAAACCACGCTCAGCATTAACAAACTCAATCACACGATCCATGACCAGCGTCAGAACCTCGTCAAACTCCAGTGTTGAATTCAGGGTACGTGCGATGTCGGCAAGCAGATCTTGTTCGGCTCGCTGCTTTTTCAGGATTGTGATGTTGGTCTGCAATTCGGCGCGCTCGCGCTCGAATACCGCCCGCGTGACGGCGCCCTTACCCCGCCCACTAGCAGGTGGCTGATTGGTATAACGTTTGAGGGCCTGACTATTGCGCCCTAGTTCCAGGTCAGCCGTACGCGAGATGAGTAGGGCATCCATCAAGAGCTTGACACGCGGATCGCTTACCTGGCTAGCGTAGGTGCCTTCGACGGCGACCTCAAGCTTCTCTGTATGCTCATGCAACAGGCGCGAAATGCGCATCAGCGCCTCACTAATTTCATGTAAATTGTTCATTTCAAGCGCTTGTGACACGAGGCATCCTCCAGCTTCACCAAACAGCTATACTATAGGAAATTGGTCTGCCTTTCATTCGTCTGAGCGAAGCTAGCCGCTGACTGGCGAGAGCCGGCCCCGAATGAGGGTTGACGAATGCTTACAATTGATACTTGCGGGGAGTCCGTTTTTGCGTAGGCAAAACGGATGGACATGACTACTTAAAGTGATAGCTCATGCCCATCATTATACCATACCCGTAGCATTCGAGAACTAGATGCTGTGCTGCTCAAAATAGGCCTTGAAAGATTGGGGAACAAAACCAAAATCGCGCTCAACACTATTGAGATCAGTTGTGTTATCGAAGGAAAAGAGCGTCATTGCCGCTCGCGTCAATGGCGGCTTCGGTAAGACAGTTTCCATGACAGCCGCTCCAACAGCGACCAGGGGGGTAGGAGCATATATCTTCGGACGCGTCTTGCCCATTGTCTTAAGCAGGACGTCAAAGATTTGCGTAAAGGAATAGTATTCGGGACCACCAATGGTATAGGTCTTGCCCTGAGTGCGTGCTGGATCATCAAGCACTTTTAGGATGACTGTCACAACATCCTCAACGTAGATAGGCTGAAACATGATCTTCCCTCCCCCAATCAGTGGCACAACTGGTGCACTCACGATGAGATCCGTCAGCCCTACGATAAAGGGCGCACCTTTGCCAAACAGCACTGAAGGTTGAATGATAGTCCAAACCAGCGAACTCGCCTTAAGCGCCTGTTCAGCTAGATAGCGCCCCTGCATATAGCTGCCTATCTTATCTGGCTTTGTGCCGAGGCCACTAATCTCAATCATACGTTTCACCCCAGCGCCCTCCGCTGCGTGAATCAGGTTGCGTGTACCATCAACGTTAGTCTCATTGTAGTGATTGTTTGGTGTCTCCTTGCGGTCGGCAGTCATAAAGGCCGCATGGACGATAGTCTCTATACCCTGTAAGGCCGCCGCGAGCGTTTCAGGGCGTGTCGTGGCTCCTTCTACGAGTTCGACCTTGTCAGCAGGCAAGACCTGCTTCGCTTTCTGTGTATCGCGAACAAGGCAACGCACTTGTTCACCTCGCTCGGCCAGGCGCTTGACAAGATGAGTACCAATATAGCCAGTTGCTCCAGTCACCAGAATCATACAATATTCCTCCTTACCCCTATTGGACGTACAATAATGCATCTTCAGGTCTATCTTCTCTCGCCACCCATGATGGCTCGTTGGTATCAAGAAAATGTGTCCAGCTAGCAAGGGACCTGAATAGTCACTCACAGTATAGTTAGAACGCCCATAGAGATGAAAGAAGATAGAAGGATGAGTCGTGCCGTGAGCATATTAATGACTCTTAGGGTGAGCATACTCATGAAATAAAGGCACTCAGACAAGCGTACCAGCAGGCAGGACAATCTGTACAGTAACACCATTATCAGGCTCACTCTTGACGGATAGACTTCCCCCGACGATAGCCAGGAGAGCGCTATGCGTTAGCAATCCGCCCCCGGTTCCGGTAGTGGAGCTACTCGCAGAGAGAATGCCAACGCCATTATCAGCAACAGTCACCGCCAGATCCGGCATGCAGGTAGCAGTCAAAGTCAGCTTGAGCTTACGGTGGATATCAGTTCCTCGAGCATGTCGAGCGGCATTACGGAGAGCTTCCTGCACAGCGGCAAAGATAAGCTCGGCAATCGCGGGCGGCACCAGATCGTCAATCTGGCGTGCGGTAGCATCAGAAACCTGCCACGATACTTCGTCAAACGACTGACGGAAGTCCTGCGCAATAAGTGTATGGATGGCCTGCATCATCCCATCACGCTCCAGGCGATGAGGAGCACTGGTCACAGTAGCTCGCATCATCGCTGCCAATTGGCGATGCGCCCCACTGATGATACTCACGGCTTCGTTGAGCGCCACATCTGCCTGTGGAGGCCCTGCGATACTCTGGCGACCATCTACGAAGGGGCGCAACGTCTCCAGCTTTAAAAGCGCCAGGTGCATCTGGGGAAGAATCTCGTCGTGCAGCACACGACGCTGCTGCGCGCCTAACAATTTCACATCTACCGTTCTTCGCCGAAGGAGGCCCGCAACAGCCAACATCGCCTCATGGTCGCGCAGAGTATCCAGAATGCGCTGTCCGCAGGCATGGGCCAGATCCATATCCTCATCGGTAAATCCTGCTCCATCCTCGCGTGGGCCGAGATAGAGTTTCGCCACCAGACCAAGTTCATCATAGATTGGCACCACCCAACAAATAGCCTCATGCCCATGTAGTAGGATACGAATGCGGTATGCCTGAACGCGTGGCTGTTTACGCCCACCCTGGCTGTTTAGCCTCAGTGGGGGCTTTGAAGCCATGCGTTGCCGACCCCATAACGCACTCTCCTGTTTCTCATCCTCCTCACCTACATTCCAGCGATAGCTAAAGCGCCTCTTGACAGAGCCAGCCAGAACATCCAGGCGCGCGCACTGCACCGCCAACACATCTTTGCAGAGATGGAAGAACAGATCCTCCATGTTCTGCTCCGTCTTGCGTAAATCGGTCTTGAGCCAGTGACTCAGGTTCGTACTACGCAGAAAAGGCCGAAGCATACTAATATAGCGGTCGTGAGCGGTGTAGGAACTCCAGGTAAAGAGCGCGTAAATCCCTGTAGTGACCAGCGTCACTAGCAAGAGTCCACTAACATTGGTGCGCGTAATCGCAACAAACACAGCCACAAATAGGGCGACCACACTGGCGACAATCACGATACCTCGCCATTGCTCAAAGAACCCCCGGCGTGCCAGAGGGCGCTCAATCAAGATGCCATGACGTACAATAGAGTATCCAATCAAGAGTAGGACGCAGGCGACCGCACCCACAGCCAGAATATCGATGAGCATTAAGTTAAAAGGCAGCATCTCGGCCTGTGGTCCGCTGACAGTGGGAGGCGAGATGCGCCCATGTCTGAGCCAGTTGAACATGGACCAGACCCCTAACCCACCCAGACTCGTTGTCAAAGCAACCATTAAGAGCGCCGCCAGGAGCAAGCCAGGTCGCGCCTGATGCCATGATAATACTGGTTCTTCTAGTTGCTCAGTCTCGGTCTTATCCTCCCAGAAGGCATCAATCAGTCCGCTTCGTAACGACCTCCCACGCAAACGATTGCGCCCCCCAAAGAGGAAGAGGATAGCCACTTTGATCAACCGGGCAACTCTGCCAGGCGTAAACCAGGGACCAATAGCACAAAACGTCACATAGACGAGGAAGACGATTGGCAAGAGAATCAGCGGAGAAAGGACACCTGTATTAGTATCCTGTGGGATGTCGTCATACGCGAAGAGACGAATGGAGCGAGCGAAGGTAAAGGTTGCCTGATTGAACAAAAGCAGAACCAGTACACACGTTCCCAATAGCCCACTTACAATGAGGAGCAAAGGGCGTCGCCTCTCCCATTGGGGATTTATAAGTGAGGCATAATGCAGACCAATCATAAACCAGATATAGGGCACACCTAGAGCCGGAAGCCAGATCAAACGCCACAGAAAATCTGCCGATACCAGAGAAGCTGTCTGTGAGTATGGTCCAGAAATGAGCAGAGCATGTATGAAGAAGAAGAGAGCCGAGAGGCTCAAGCCAACCACACCTACGCGCGCGATCAGACTACGTCTATCACCATTCAACCAGACAGTACAGGCCAGCCACAAGAATGAGACCAGGTTAAAGATAGAGAGAGCCAGTGCCAGGACATGGGTCAGTTGCATAATACCACAGTTATTCACAGCAATAATCTAACTTTAAGTAAAAAGTGGGACCCATTCGCCTCTCCGATCTTGCGCGAGCGGTGTGCCACCCTCGTCCCACATAATCAATCTGTTGTGCAGGTAAATCAGGGTAGCTCTCGCCCGAGCGACCTTGTCATCGACGGCGTTCTCACTCAGGCCCCAGGCGGCATAGATACGCCCGTTGGTGCGACTGACAGCCCGTTTATCATGCAGGTTAAGACGGGAAGCGATCTGCTCATTGGTCATTCCCTGCGCCATCAGTTCAGCTACTCGAAGTTCATTTGGCTCTAGCAGAGCACGAGGCGATTGCTCATCCAGGTCACGTACCTCCTGCACCCGATCCTCAATCTCAGGATCAACCAGGCTCCGCCCATTAACGGCATCCTTGAGCAGAGGTACCAGCATACTGGGTAGTAAATAATTACTCTTGCGCACGTAGGCATAGTGCGTCAGAATACCGGAAGCCCGAAATTCACGGTAATATTCATCGTCATCCTGAATGGAATAGAAAACAACCGGCATACGTGGACGCTCGCGGCGAATCGCTATTGCTGCCGCGACGCCGCTCATGGCCTTTCGTCCCACCTGCGGATCTTGCAGTTGCACATCCATGAGAATAACATCCATGTCTACTTCAAGCGCGCGCGCCAACGCCTCACGCCCCGTAGCCGCCTCCATCACAACCTGTACGCTACCAGTCGCCTCCAACCCTTCACGCAATGCGTTGCGCAACGGCCCATGATCATCGACAAGTAATACCTTAATCGGAGCCATAGCTTCCTTCTCTCATCTAGCGCCCCTGAGTTAGCCCGTGCATATTTCCTCACGCTCCATCTTCAGGTAGGCACCAACACAATACCAACTAGTGCTCGCCATCTATACCAACATCAGTATAGCAAGTTTTGTCGAGCTCGCACAGGGTTCGTGACCTCCGCTCAATGCACACAGGACACACAAAAGAAGCATATTTCAGTTCGGAGGCATGGTATAGTTGAGATGTGAGGAATTCTCATTTTCAGCACAGCGTCTTCCAGAACAGATACAGTAGGGGAAAACCATGCCAACAGGAAGCAGCAGTAAACACATCTATTTCGGGCTTTTGCTACATAATCATCAACCTGTCGGGAACTTCCCGTGGGTCTTTGAGCAGGTCTATACAGAAGCCTATCTCCCAATGCTCAAGGCCCTGGAGCGTCATCCCAATGTGCGTATCTCGCTCCATTATACTGGCTCCTTATTAGACTGGCTCGTAGAAGCACACCCAGAATTCATTCAACGACTAGCTGCCCTTGTAGCACGTTCTCAAGTTGAGATTGTCGGCGGAGGCTACTATGAGCCTATCCTACCCGCTATTCCTGATGCAGACAAAATTGGTCAGATTCGGCAGCTTAATGAGCGCTTACGCAATCTTTTTGGTGTGACACCCGATGGTATGTGGCTGGCTGAACGTGTCTGGGAGCCCTCCCTTCCCAATCACCTGCGCGAAGCGGGGATCGAATGGACCATCGTCGATGATGTCCATTTCAAGTATGCTGGACTGGAAGACGAAGACCTCTATGGCTACTATGCTACCGAAGACCAGCAACGCCTGCTCAAGGTCTATGCGACAAGCAAAAAGCTACGCTATACGATCCCCTGGCGTCCTGTCACCGAAACCATTGAAACGCTCCGTGCACTCGCGACCATTGACGGTAGACGCATCCTCGTCATGGGAGACGATGGAGAGAAGTTTGGGAGCTGGCCTGAAACCGGCCCCTATTGCTGGGGAACCTCCACTGATCTTGGTTGGGTAGAGACCTTCTTTAGCGCGCTGGAAGCACACAGTACCTGGCTCCATACCATACCATTAGGAGAGTACGCACGCCAACACCCCGCACTAGGACGCGTCTACCTCCCCACCTCCTCTTACGTCGAAATGAGTGAGTGGGCACTACCTGCTCGCAAGGCATATACCTTTGGCAAACTTCTCCACAAACTAGAAGAGGAGCACCAGGAGGAAACGCTTCAGTTTATGCGCGGAGGCTTCTGGCGCAACTTCCTGGTGCGCTATCCAGAGGTCAATAACCAGCATAAGAAAATGCTACGGGTACATCAACAGGTCCACGCTACCGAAGGAACTGGTATACATGGGCTACAACACCTCTGGAAAGCGCAGGCTAACGATACCTATTGGCATGGTCTCTTCGGTGGCGTCTACATGACCCATGTTCGCTCAGCTATCTATCACCATCTCATCAAAGCTGAGAACGCGGTGTCTAACGCACGAGATGGCTCAGAACCCTGGCAACGCTACGAGTTTACTGATTTCGATTATGATACGCACAACGAGCTTATCATTGAGAGCGATCAGCAGAATCTCTACATCAATCCGCGCCTCGGTGGAACCATTTTCGAGTGGGATATGCGCCGAAGTACTCATAACTTGCTCTGTGTCATGTCACGCTACCAGGAAAGCTACCACCAGACGCTTCGCGAACATGAACAAGAGCGACGCAAGCACGCGGCACTCGCGGCCCAAGCTGCAGAGGTAATGGCAAACGATGCCGCTCTTGAGCTAGCCTCACCCCATACAACGATACGCACAAAAGAGCATGACCTGGATCGTCAATTGACGGTAGATCGCTATCGGCGCGCAAGCCTCATCGATCATTTCCTCCCACACGGTTTGCCTCTCACCTCTTTCATGAATAACCGCTACGAAGAGCAAGGCGATTTCGTCGAGCAGCCCTATGAGTCAGTAGTAGAACAGCACAGCGACGGTCTGACAGTTACCTTAACACGTAATGGACATGTACGACGCCCTGGCGCGCTCAATCCCGTTCCTGTTCATCTCAGCAAGCAGATTACGCTGCCATGCGGAGAGGAGAGCTTGCGCGTACAGTACACACTCACTAATCAAGGAGAAGTCACACTTTACACACGCTTCGCCTGCGAGTGGAATCTAAATCTACTCGGCGGAGGCGCCAATGAACAGGCATACTATCTGATCGAACAACAGGAGCAGGTGAAAGTCCCCTTTGATAGTAAAGGAGAGGTATGTGAGGTCGAACGGCTGCATCTCGGCAATAGCTGGCTCGCCCAGGACCTGGAAATAACAATGAGTCATCCGGCTACTCTCTGGCGCTTCTCATTGGATACAGTAACGGGGTCAGAGGCAGGTTTTGAACGGACCCACCAGGGCAGTTGTCTGGTGCTGACCTGGCCCCTTCAACTCGCGCCTGGCACAACCTGGCAGGTCGAGATTGTATGTACCGGACGTCCATCCCTGGATGATGACCTGGCCCTGGCTCACATGAAAGTCAGCAACGAAGTTGCCCATTAAGACGTTCTTCTATATAGAGCTATCGTATACGTATAATAGTCAGAATCACATCATAGCGCCAAAGTGGATAGGAGGCCAGCGTCATCGGTCTCCTACCCATTGGTACTAATCGAATATAAGCCTTACCCAACGCGCGTATTACAAGTGGCAAGCGAGAACAAAGCCCATTTACAACCTGATCATCTGCCAAACCAAGCGCGATTGCTCTAAACATTATGGGTGGCAAAGGGGCCATCCCCAATATATCGAAGAATATATATGCATACCAAAGAGGAGCAAATAAAAAAATGTGCCCAATCCTGATTTTACAGCATGACAACGATGATCCTCCAGGCTTTCTAGGAAAGGTTTTAAAGGAGAAGCATATCAAGTTCCAGGTCTTTGATGTTACCAGTGGAGCCACACTTCCAGATGCCTCAAGCTATAGCGCTGTCATTGCTTTGGGAGGCGCGCAACAAGTGTATGACGAACACAGCTACCCCTACTTTCAGGCCGAAAAGATCTGGCTACGTAAGCTAGTCACACAAAACATTCCCTATCTAGGATTATGCCTGGGAGGGCAATTACTAGCTTCAGCATTGGGAGCAGAGGTGCGCCGTCACACACAGGCTGAAATTGGCTTCTTTGACATCCCCCTGACGCCAGAAGGAATAGCCGATCCGCTGTTCCGAGGGCTGCCTGAATTTCAGCATGTCTTCCACTGGCATATGGATGTTTTTGAGCTACCAGCAACAAGTATTCTTCTCGCGAGCAATAGTTGCGCCCCCAATCAGGCCTTTCGTTATGGGCAGCGAGCATATGGTCTACAGTATCACATTGAAGTCACACCAGAGATATTCGTACGCTGGCTCGCATCCCTTCCACCAGGCGAGGTGTTGGAAGCAGGAATGCAGATAGAGCAAGCCAGAGACAACCTGGACACCTACGTCAAAACATACTTCTCCGCCTACCACATCCATTCGCGTCAACTCATAGTGAACTTCTTGAGTATTAGCGGTCTACAATGAGATTCAACGATATACAGAGGAGACTCTTTCCTTTTGCTCCCTCTTTCTGCTATACTTGCACTCATGGCCTATTCTTAAAGCACACCTCTCACCTAGCGAAAAACCTGAGCGAGCCAGCCGTAACAGTGGCACCGCACCTCTTGAGAGGGAAAGGTTTCGCATAAGACTCTGGGAGGTTGCACATGTCGATCAGAGAAGACATGAATATATTACACTATCACGCGATGGTCGTTCCATATCAACACATTATCGCTTTTGGCCTGATGTGTCTAAGACAGTCCTCCATTTATGTTCTAGAAACAAATACCTGAATTGGACTGAAAAAATGCATCATACACTGCCTGAAAGGCTGCATTCGACGAAGATGCCGCAACATAGAAACACTTTAAGTCATATTGCAAAAGAATTTGTAAAACCTGCACTATCGCATTTTTCTTTTTCTTATCGCACAATCGCATGTGAACGTCATCCGACGCGTAATGAGGATAGTATTCTCGTCGATGAACGCACGGGCCTATTAGCAGTTTTTGATGGTGTTGGTGGAAGTGCAGCCGGAGAAATTGCCTCGCAGACTGCTCAATTTGCCGCGCTCCAGCAATGGCGTCGCATTATGCAGCAGCAGCAGAAGGGCCGTAAGGTGCTTTCTTATCCCGAAGTCTCTGAGCAATTGGATCTCTGTACTCTTCTCGAACAACTCATTTACGACGCAGACGACCAGGTACGAACCGAAGGAGCACGCCGGGCGGGCACGGATGATCTAGCGACGACTGTGGCTCTCGCGGCTATTTTTCGCGAGGCTGAGGCTGGACATTATACTCTTTACTATGCCCATGTGGGAGATAGTCGTATCTACCTCCTACGCAATGATCAACCACTCCAACGCCTCACTAAAGATGATGGCCTGCTTGCCAAACTTGTTGAGAACCGAATCATCGATGAGGAAAACGCCTTCAGCATTGACCAGGCCAAAACATCTGACCAGCTTTCAGAGACCGAACTAAGCTACTTCCGCCTCCGAGGCGGCATTACTCAGGCACTTGGTGGCCCCCTGCCCCCAACCATCCACATCAGCCAGATCTCAATCCAACCTGGAGATCGCGTCCTCCTCTGCACCGATGGGATTCACGACAATCTGACCGATGATGAGATCGAACACATTCTGCGTAGCACACCCCGTAATGTCAGCGCACGTGAACTCGTTCACCACTCCCTCAATCGCTCCCATGAGAGTCGCAGTGAAACAATTCGCGCCAAACCTGACGATATGAGTGCGATTGTTGTCACATGCCGCTTTTAGGATTACTCATGGCATTTCGCAACTCAAAGCGCCCATACTAACAAAAAGTACTACGCTACCGGCGCATATGTGCATTCACACCCATAAATACGTTACCCTATAAAAAGGTCGCCAAAGATCGAACGAATCGGAACATTTATCCGGATAGGGCGTAAGATACGCTCTATCTGGACACCTGAGTACGCTCAGGCCGATACGAAAACCAAAACCACGCGAACCTATTCGCACTCATTGTGTCAATAGCATCTGGTTTTCTCACAAGACCTTAGGAGGGGGATCAGTAATTGGGTAGGAAATTCTCATGGTTTGCGTTGCTCTGTTTCATATGTAGCCTGACACTTGGTAGTATGCTTCTTAATGCCTGTGGTGCACAAGACCCAGCCGTTCGTGATAATAAAGCACCGCGAACTATCGCTCGTGATACGGTTGAGGAGAAGCGCGCCACTCCGACGACTGAACTGGGACTACAAGCACAGGGAACAACACCCACCCCTACCGCGACGCCAATTCCCTCCAAAGCCGGAAACATACCCTCAACAGGAACAGGTGCCGCTCCTTATGGCGCACCTCCAGCCGTTACCTCACTGGAGCAGCAGCTTACAAATCAACTTTTCCAACAAATTAATAAGGACCGCGCGGCACGAGGTCTCTACGCCTATACCTGGAACGACACCCTGGCAGGAGGCGCACGTTTACATAGCTGGAATATGTTTCATTGTGGCTTTAGCCATACCTGCCCTGATGGGCTCGATCAATGCCAGCGGATCGCGAATGAGGGTTTCGCAGGCTATAGCGATTGCGGCGAGAACATTGGCGAGGCCGGACCATCAACACCTGCCTGGACCAATGTCTACAATATCCATATGAGTATGGTAAATGAGCCACCAGACGGCTGGCACCGCATTCACCTCTTTAGCACCACGCTACATAAGATAGGAATTGGCGTCTATGTAGACCCCGATGGGTGGGTCTGGTTCACAGAAGATATGGTAAGCTAACCTCGATTTCGTACTAGCCCACAGACGCAAGGGGAGTCAGACTTGATACAAATGAAGTCTGACTCCCCTTGCGTCTATATTTGCTTCTTGCCGACCAGCAACTCAAAGTGCTCACAATCCAGAGCCTCATGCTCAATCAAAGCATCAGCCAACAGGTGTAGCTGCTCATTATGCTCGCTGAGAGTGCGCGTAGCGAGCGCATGGCCCTCATCTATAAGTCGCGTGATCTCAGCATCGACCAGTCCCTTCAGATTTGATCCTAAAGGAGATTGAGGCGATACAAATGCTGGTTGAGGATTCGCCGCATGATACGCACGCGAGAAGTCGCTATGCCAGACAGGCTTTCCGGACCCATCTAATGCTAGCGTTTGACCTGGCAACGCGCTCTGTCGATCCATATTGAAGGCATAGGAGCCTTCCTCTGCTTGATGATCCGCAAAAACCAGGCCCACCTCTTGGCTCATTCCCCAGCGAGTCACCATCCGCTTTGCCAGGTTCGTTACAACCTGAAAATCGTTCTCGGCACCCGTCGTCACCTGACTCATGCCAAAGGTCAGTTCCTCCGCGACGCGCCCACCTAGCCCGACAGCGATCTTCGCCATAAGGTACTCACGGCTATAGTTATAGCGATCATCCTCATTAATAAACTGAGTAACTCCCAGGCTCTGACCGCGAGGCAGAATAGTTACCCGATTCACCGCGTCCGCCGCTGGCAAGTAATGAGCAACTAAGGCATGACCTGCCTCATGGACCGCGATAATTCGCCGCTCGTGCTCGTTCATCACCAGTGGGCGCAACGCACCAAGTTGCACCCGTGCCAGGGCATCTTCAAAGCATTGGTGGGATACTGTATCCAAATTACGTCGGGCGGCGACTAACGCAGATTCGTTCACAAGGTTTGCTAGATCTGCGCCGGTCATGCCAGTTGTCATACGTGCCAGTCGCTCCAAACTCACATCAGGATCTAGTGGGTTTTTCCTGGTATGTACACGCAGAATCGCCTCACGTCCAACGCGATCAGGTGGTGAAACCATAATGCGACGATCAAAGCGTCCCGGTCGCAACAAAGCGTTATCAAGGATATCCGCACGGTTGGTTGCCGCCATCACAACTACCGCGTGGCGTTCATCGAAACCATCCAATTCCACTAGCAACTGATTCAGCGTCTGATCACGCTCATCATTCCCGCCCATACGCATAGAGCGCTTCCGCCCAACGGCATCGATCTCATCAATGAAGACCACACTGGGAGATGCCTGGCGCGCCTGATTAAAGAGGTCACGCACCCGGCTTGCCCCCACACCTACAAACATCTCCACAAACTCAGAGGCGCTCATAGAAAAGAACGGGACCCGCGCTTCACCCGCGACCGCACGAGCCAGTAAGGTTTTGCCTGTTCCTGGCGGACCAACAAGCAGCGCTCCACATGGAATACGCGCACCAAGCTTGTTATAGCGCTCAGGGGCGCGTAGGAACTGCACAATCTCTTCAAGTTCCTCACGCACCTCATCGATACCTGCCACATCAGCGAAGGTCACCCGCTTTTCACTTGAGAGACGTGCTGTTCGTGCTCTGATCATGGACTCACTATTCATCAAAGTAGTAGAGCTACGCGCCTGGTCTTTGTACTCTTCATCTCGCCGTGAGCTACCTTCCTTTACACGTTCAAAGCGACGCGCGCGACTTTTCCCAAGCTGTGAAACACGCTGATCTATCGATTTTTCCAGATTGGTATGCTTACGCGTCCAGAAGTAGACGAACATGACGAGGGCAAAAACAAGAAATGGCAGAGATCGCCAGAGATACATCAGCCAAACAGCCACCTGTGTCACTGGTAACGTCCTCACTTGTATATGTTTACTCAGGAGCAGAGGCATCAAACGCCCATCTCCATTTACTGGCATCTGCGTATGGAGAGCGCGCTCACTATCCAACGCTTTCCCATCCGCCGAGTTGCCAGTGCTTACATAACGATCCCAGACAAGCACATCTTGATTCTGCTGAGAGATGGAAGTACCAGCCTGTTTCGAGTTCACTTGCGCTGGTTGGCTCAATAGCGCACGTATCTCATTACCACGGATATTTACTGCCAGCACATTCCCTTCTTCCACCATCTGAACAAATCCGCTGTAGGAGATCGCCATTTCACCATTAGAGGTCGGAATTGTCGGAATAGGAGGCCGTAACTGACTCGCAACCGCAAAGGAGAGCGCTAATAGAGCTACTAACAGAGCTACAGTCCAGAGAGCATGCTGTTCCCCCCTGAAGAACTGCCAAGCCTTGCGACCATAATCTTCAACTGGCCTTCGCCGCTGCCCATTCCATTTAGGCAACTTGTTATGGCGACCTGCATTGTCATCCATTCAACACCTCTTGAAAAGATCGCATCGCGAGACCTTGCCTGAGTGTCTCGCATATCTATGTAGCACGCACAAATTCGTCCTGTTTCCCCACTTCTCTCAGCAACCCTTACCACATCTCCCGCCATACAGCAGGAAATAGACCATGAAAGATGATGACAAAGGATCAAAAGGTGTGACTTTATGGACGATCACCAATAGTTTACTTGTTTTGTGAAGAAAAGCAGCACATTCGGTACTTTCTTCTTAAAAAGATTAAAGCTTGTTAATTCACATCCAACCGTATCATTATAAATCATTACGAGATGGTATTGGTAATAACTATACAACCACCCGATCTATCGCATCACAACAACCCTCCGAAAGCCACAATGATCTACCAAGAGACATACAAAGTCTAGTTCTAACACGTTACAGGCAACTTCTCTCGATACAGGAAAGGCTATCCATTATCATCTTGTTGAGTTTTTATTGCGTAATAAAGAAAATAGACCCTGGACTTGCCAAGAGATGGCAAAGTTCCAGAGCCCTCACAGAGCCAAGAAAGGCACACATTTTAACCGCCCAATCCAAGATCAAGAGGAATATGGAGAAGGTTCAGAAGCGCCACCAGGAGCGGCGCTATAAGCAATGCTGGCAGCATATTGGCGACCTTAATACGTGACAAGCCCATATTAGTAAGCTGAATACCCAGGATATTCAAAGCCAGACCAATTAAGACTGTCCCGCCTACAGCCGAAAGTTCAATGACACGCGGTTGCGCGCCCAAAGCCAGACTTGGATTAGAAATAAGCAGCGGCTTGATAAGACCAGCCAGCAAGGATATCCCTCCTTGCACAATTAGCACCGTTACGCCAGCAAAGAGTACCCCACGCCCAAAACTACTGGCGAAGATAATGGCGGAGAAGCCATCAAGAATCGCCTTGATAGCCAGGAGACGAAAATCGCCTGTTAAGCCATCCTGAATTGAGCCAAGAATGGTTAATGGGCCAACACAGAATTGTAGGCTCGCCACCACAAAAGCCGTGGTAAAATGTTGTTCACTTCCCGTCTTATCGACACGGCGCTTGAGCGATTCTCCCAACCAGTTAATACCACCATCGATATTTACAATTTCGCCAATTACGACACCAATCACTAACGCCAGCAGCGGGATCAGTGCATTTTCAGTCTTCAATGCACCACTCAGCCCAATTACAATCGTCATCAAACCTATTGCCACAATAACCGCCTGCTTGATCCGTTCAGGCAAACGGTCACCAATCAATAAGCCAAGAATACCTCCTATCATTACCGTACCAAAGTTGAGCAACGTTCCACGCAGCGGCAGAGCCGACACATCAGTCAACAATATGTTTACTAATAGCATCCTTTGACTATCCTTCATCACAAACTACAAATGGCAAGCATTCGCCTGAGCAAAACTAGCCGTCCTGAGACGACGTTGGCAAATTCTTTCTTACAGCAACATACATGTTCTTAGCATAGCACGCTCTTCAGGCTCGCTGAAAGGCCCTATACCTTCTGCCACCACCTTTTGCGCAGAACCTCTTCGAGGCCTCTCGCTACCTATAAAGTCTGTAAGGCAAAGACGCCGTTAACCAGAAGAGATGTATGGACAAACTGGTAGAAGTGAGCAAAAGGCCCCTTATAGGCTTTATCGAAGCATTTTGTTGTGCCTGTATACTGCTAACGAGCAAGCAAACTGCTTGCCCGCTCATGCGAGAATTACATCTCTTTACTGAAAGGTGAAACGATATGTTTATCTTCCTCGCTCGCATCCATCCCTAACATCGCGATGTCATACGAGGGAGAAAAAAGGAGTTTGCCTATCATGAAAGAACATACCACGAAAGTGCGAGGTTCAACGAAAAACATCCTCAGACAGGCAACGCTGCCACTGGTGATGCTTAGCCTGGCCCTCGCCTGCCTCATGGGAACACGGGCGGCTTCCGCTGAGCAGGAGAAAGCACATGTACGTGTCGTTCATGCTTCGTCAAAAACCGGGCCGGTCGATGTGTTTATGGATGGCAAAGAAGTCCTGAAGAATTTCTCGTTTGGCAATGTTAGCAACTATAGCAATCTCCCAGCGGGTAAACATGAATTGAAGATCACGCCGACTGGTAAAGGCGAAAAAGCTGCGGTGCTTACCGCGACTGCGAACGTCCAGCCCAAAGGTTTCTATACCATTGCCGCTACAAGCTCTAAAAATGGCGACCTCGGCTTGAAGGCATTTAAAGACGACAATACAGGCAATAAAAAAGAAGCGAAGGTCCGTGTCTATCACTTCTCGCCAGACCTGGGTGCGGTAAATGTCACCAGAGATAACAAAGCCATTATCAAAGACCTGAACTTTGAACAAGCCAGCGATTATGTGACCGTTCCCGCTGGTAACGATAAGTTTGAAGCCTCGTCTACCAACACAGATAAGAAGCTCCCCATCCAGGCAAATATTAAGGATGGAAAAGTCTATAGCGTCTTTGTGCTTGGCGAACTCAAAGGCAAGCCAGCGCTGACCTATAAGGTAAAGACAACGGACATGGAAAGCGTGGAGATGCGAGGCTCACCAACCGCAAACGCGACCCCACACACGAAGAGCACTGCCACCGCCACACATTAATAAGACAAAATCACCTAACAACTAGTTAGGCTTTGACGCTACAACGGGAGGTGGTCGCCAGTAAGCGACCACCTCCCGCTATGCAATTCATAGGCAATCAAGATTTCAAATGGATATCAAGGAATCTAACAATGGATGGATATGCCTTAAGCCGGTTTACACGCTTGATCAAGCCATGTCCCTCGTCAGAAAAGACAAGATGCTCAACGGGAACTCCTTGGTCCTTGAGCGCGCTCACAATCTGCTCTGTCTCACCCACAGGCACTCGCGGGTCATTGGCGCCATGCACGACAAAGAGAGGTGCGGTGATCTTATCAACCGAGTGGATGGGTGATATCCGCTCCAGGAACTCTCGATCAGCTTCCAGACTTCCATATTCAGCCTCACGCCACCTGCGTCTCCAAGGGCCGGTATTTTCGAGGAAGGTGACAAAATTGGCAATACCTACGATATCCACGGCAGCCGCCCAGAGTTCGGGATAGGTGGTTATCGCGGAGAGTACCATAAAACCACCGTAGCTACCACCATAAATCGCGATCCGCTTTGGATCAGCGATGCCGCTCTCACGCAGCCACATTGCTGCAGCTTGCAGGTCGGCGACCGAATCCATACGCTTGCGCACATCATCCAGGCTTTGGTAGGTCGCGCCATAGCCCGTGCTCCCTCGCACATTGGTCGCCAGCACAGCATAACCTCGGGCGAGGAGATATTGATAGATAGGGTTGAATATTGGGCGTTCCTGGCTCTCAGGCCCACCATGTACGCTAATGACAACAGGGAGGTCTTTGGGCGCATCTTTGGGGAGATAGAGGAAGGCTGGAATATCGCGCCCATCAAAGGTAGGATAACGGACCAGCGAGGGATTAACAAAGGTTTCACGTGGGATACCACCTGACGAACTTAATGTAGCGCGCTGGATATGTCCACCATCCAGGTCCCAGACCCAGATATCAGTTGGCTCATCGGCGCAACTGAGCGTGATCGCCAATTTCTCGCCGCTGTTAGACCAGGTCAGACCAGGCACAACACTCTTCGTCGGAAGAGTTGGAGCAAGTAATGGGCGACGCTGCTCCCATCCCTGTGTGACGTCAAACAGTTCGATGCGCGAGATGCCATCTTCATTGATGACTGTAGCCATCTTGGCTCCATCTTTGGTGACAGCGAGGGCCTCTATATCCCATGAGAGATCGCTAAGATAGCTTAATTCGGTCGTTTCCAGATCCAGGTAGGCCAGAGAGAGAAACTCACGCTCGCGATTGCTCACCAGATAGAGTCCCTTACAATCAGTGGACCAGAATGGATAACGGTGCGCGGCAAACCCACTATAGTTACCAGGAGTAAGATCCCGCGCCTCGCCTGTTGCAATATCTATCAGGATGAGTTTGTTGCGCGACTCCGATTCCAGGCGCGAGACAAGGATCTGAGTACCATCAGGGGAATAACGCAGCGGCATATTTGAGCCGTCCTGCTGCAAGAGTAAGCGACGCTCGCCATTCCGAATATTCATCTCATAGACATCGAAGAAGCGCGCATCCCGTTCGTTACTTCCATAGACAATCCGCTCGCCATCAGGCGACCAGCCACCAAAGGCATGCATCACCTCAGGCTTATTCGTCAATGCTTGAAGCCTGGGATCATCGAGGCGCAAAAGAAAGAGCTGAGCACGCTCATTGCCACCAATATCACCAGTCACAAGCAAGACATCTTCGTGTGGCGCAAAGGTAGCGCTCGCAACTCGCTCGCTCCTGAAGGTCAACTGCTCCGGCCAGGATGGCTCTTGCGAACCTCGCTGATCAATAGAGACACACCACGCTTCCGCCACACCAGTAATATCTGTGAGGAAACTTAACCGCTGCCCATCTGGTGAGATGCTAGCTCCCGTAGCAGCACGAACGTTTAAGTATTGTTCAAAGCCATACAGTTCTTTTGTCACGTCCTACTCTACCTCTCGCATAGCTATACAACGTCTCCTAATAGAGATACTCTCCCTATTATAGGACACACAGAAGGAGCATGGTGCCCGAATTGTTATTCGGGCACCATGCTCCTTTTTGGAAGACGCTTTCAGGCGCCAGACCTACATTGCAGGTTCTTTATGCCTTCTTGACGTTACGCATACTGAGTTGGATACGATTGCGCCTGGAATCCACGCTGAGCACGCGCACCTGGACCACCTGGCCCACAGCCACCACGCTCAGCGGATCTTTTACAAAGCGCTCGGTCATCTCAGAGATATGCACCAGGCCATCCTGTTTTACGCCGATATCGACAAAAGCGCCAAAGTCGACCACATTGCGCACCGTCCCCTGAAGGATCATCCCAGTCTGTAAATCCTCCATCTTTAGCACATCATGGCGCAAAATAGGGGCGGGGAGAGCGTCGCGTGGGTCAAGTCCGGGCTTCTCCAGATTCTCCAGGATATCATGCAACGTGGGCATACCAACACCAACCTGTTTGGCGATATCCTTCCATGCCCCCTCTTCACTATCAACGTTAGCGCGGTTACGTGTATTTCGACCCAGCGTGCTCTGAAGCTTGATCAATTGCTTAAACTGAGCAATCCGTTCAATGGGTTTCTGCTTCTGATCGCCTGGAAGCATATTGAGCAAGGCACGCGTGGCCTCATAGCTTTCAGGGTGAATAAAGGTATTATCGAGGAGCTCCGAACCGTTAGCGATCTTGAGGAAACCTGCCGCCTGGACAAAGGTCGCGGGTCCCAAGCCTGGCACCTTTTTCAAGCTATCACGCGACTCAAAGGGCCGTTCGCCTCACGATACTTCACAATCGCATTGGCGACGCGCGTATTGATACCCGAGACATGCTTGAGGAGCGCGGATGAGGCCGAATTGACCTCGACACCAGCGAAGTTTACGCAAGAAACAACCACGCGTTCGAGCATGCCTGCCAGTTCTTTCTGGTCCACATCATGCTGATAGAGGCCGACACCTACCGCCTTAGGGTCAATCTTGACGAGTTCCGCTAGCGGATCCTGCAAGCGCCGGGCGATAGAGATAGTTCCGCGCTGGGTCGCATCCAAGGTTGGAAATTCCTCGCGCGCGGCCTCGGAGGCCGAATACACCGAGGCCCCAGCCTCATTGACCATCACATACCCAATCTCGCCGCTACGCCCATTGTCCTGCTCTATCGCGCGGATCAGGTTGGCAACCAGTTGCTCCGTTTCACGTGAGGCAGTGCCATTGCCAATCGCGACCACAGTCACCTGATGCTTGGTAATCAGGTCGCGTAGGACCTTCTTCGCCTTCTCTTCCTGGTGGAGATAGACGGTATCAGAGAGCAGATACTTACCTGTGCCATCAACGAGCGCGACCTTACAACCAGTGCGATAGCCAGGATCGAGTCCCAAAATCTTCTTCCCTCGGAAGGGAGGTTGAAGCAACAGGTTGCGCAAATTCACGGCAAAGATATTAATTGCATGATCTTCAGCTCGCTTGGTCAATTCCAGCCGCATTTCACGCTCCATCGCGGGCGCGAGCAGGCGCTTATATCCATCCTCCATCGCCTCTTCAAGCACATGGTGAAATGGTGATGTCTCGCGCGTGGGGTATTGCGGCGTTATATCGCCCTTGGCTTGCTCGTAAGACAGATTGACCCCAATGCGCAAGACCCCCTCACGCTCAGCACGGTTCAGGGCCAGGATACGATGAGGTACCAGCTTCGTAACATCTTCATTAAAATCATAATAGAGTTGATACACACCCTGCGGATCTTTTGCCTTCAACTCTTCCTCATCCACCGCTTTTGTCTTCAACATCGAACTCTTGAAGAACGCAGAGCGTACGTTGCCGCGTACCGTGGCATCTTCAGCAATTATTTCAGCGACAATATCAGCAGCACCTGCGTAGGCTTCAAGGCTGGTATCTACACCCTTGTCAGCATCCAGGTATGGTCGGGCATGCTCTTCCAGGAGTGCTTCAATATCACCTGATACCTCTGGCTGTTGCAAGATAATCTCAGCCAATGGGGCTAGGCCCTTTTCGCGTGCCACACTCGCGCGAGTCTTCCTTTTGGGGCGATAAGGCAGATAGAGATCTTCGACCTCCTGCAACGTCGCCGCCGCATCAATGGCCATCGCCAATTCCGGTGTTAGCTTACCTTGCGTATCAATCAAGCGGCGGACATCTTGCTTACGCTCATGTAAGGCCCGAATGGCTGCCGTCCGGTCTGCGATAGCTTGAATCTGTACCTCATCCAGACTTCCCGTCACTTCTTTGCGATAGCGAGCGATAAAAGGAATGGTATTTCCTTCATCGAGCAGGCCAATGGTACGGGTAATCTGGCCACGTTGCAGATTCAATTCGCTACTGAGACGCTCCGCAACCTCCTGAGGCGATAGAGTAGCCTCCTCAGGAGATTGACTCTCCAATGTCACTGTCTCTTCTGTCTGTTCCGTTGCCAAAGGTATATTCCACCTTCCCAAAATACAATAGCTATACGTACGTATGCACAACAATACGCAGCCTGCCAGACCAACAATCAAGCAGGCGGAGAATGCTGCCATCATACATAAATAGGATAGTACCACAAACGCGAGCGTTTTTCGGAAAACTCACCATTTCAGGCGTATAGCAGCCCCTTCCTCGCGTACCAATGGGTAAGGAGATTAGAGAGCAAGCACTCTTGGCCGCTCAGTTTATGGTTGTTGCGCCTGCCTTCGTAGCAGACGCCCCTTAAACTGAGCATTGCCTAGAATACCGCCAAGAAGGCCAAGCACAAAGGCAATAACGACGCCTCCTATAATCCAGATAAGCAGGGGGCTACCTTGTTGTCCATTCGTTGCCGCCTGCGTCTGACGTCTGAGGAACTCAGGGAAAACCTCTTGCCAAACACGTCCGGCAGTTCCTGGTTCTGCGTTACCCTTTGGCATATGTTGGGCCCAACGCACCACAATACCAACTAACAGCACACACCAGAAAACCAGGGTGCTATTAATGCCCGTCCATAAACCCGCCCAGGCTCCTCGTAACGCGGCCCCACCGCGTGAGGTTGTAATGAAGCCCGCAAAGACATAGAACATAAAGCCCATCAGGATAGCCAGATAAAAGTACTCCTCGCGTGGATAGAAGAGAATGAGGAGAGCGGATAAGATGCCCTGCACAATTCCCCACAGGCATCCCTGATTAAAAGGGTGGGGAGCTGAATGAGGAGTAGGTATTCTTTGAGCCTGCCTCCCAGGTCCGGCCGCGACCCCGCTCTGGGCGTGGGGGCCTCCCTGTCCCGCAAATTGTTGCCCATGTGGCTGTTGCGCGCGCGGCCACTGGGCCTGAACTTGAGGCGGACGCTGCACGGGGGCAGGAGAGCGCTTCTGCGCTGGTGGAGTAGGTGGAGGAGCAGGCAATGTAAGCTTAGGTTGAGCACCACTATAGCCGGGAGAGGAAACTGGTCCCCCTGGCTGAGGTACAGTACTTCCAGCTTGCCACGATGTCACAGCAAAGGTCGCGTCAGAATGGGCCGTTGCAAAATTGGGGTCACGAAGCGCGCGGGCAAACTCCGCCATACTTGCGAAGCGATCTTCAGCGCGTATAGAGAGCGCTTTGAGCAGCATATTCTCCATATGCGTCGAGAGCGATGGATTAAGCTGACGTGGTGGAATCAGGTGATCTTGAAGGCTACGATTGATGGCTGGAGGAGGCAAGCGATTAGTCAAGAGTAGGTACATAGTCGCCGCCATCGAATAGATGTCGGACTGCGGACCTGTTCGTCCGGTATATTGCTCAAGTGGACTAAAACCAGCCGTGACGGCTTTCACCAGCGTTTGTGTCTCCTGGCCCGGCTGATACAGCTTGGTCAGGCCAAAATCAACGAGTACGGTCGTCTGCTCAGGAGTCAGAATAATATTGCCGGGCTTAATATCACGATGAATAATAGCTGGATTGCGACTATGCAGTTCTTGCAACACATCCATAATAGGTAATAACCAGGTGCAGACCTCCTGCTCGCTACATGGTCCATTGGCAACCTGGTGAGGTTCTTGCTCACCAACATAGCCTCCAGAGACACGGCTCTTCAGAAGGTCTAGTAAATTTCGCCCCTCAATCAACTGCATGACCAGATAAAAGCGCCCATTCGCTTCCAGGGCATCGTAGACTTCTGGTAGGTGTGCGTTTCGCACCGTAAATAGCACGCCAGCTTCCATCAACCCTTGCCGCCGCGCCATCGGGGTAACATCGTATGTTTCTTTAATAGCACATGGGCGATTGTTCTCGCTCGTATCGATTCCACGATATACCGCTCCAAATCCTCCACTATTAATCAATGGGCCCACAACATAGTGGCCCCCAATAATCGTTCCCTGTGCCAATGCCAATGGCAAGCTCATATGCCCGTCCAGAGCCTTTCTTCGTTTTTGTTCTCGTTGAACAGAGCGCCCCGTCCCGCCAGAGAAGGTGGCACCTTACCTATCCTTCGAGTGAGGATGGATATATCCAGAAGCCTTCCGCTCTGCAATGTTGTCTCTCCACAAGAGAACGCTCCACCACCCCCAATCCTCGCATAGCGACGGATACATTTTCACTAGAAGAGATGCCTGCATCATATTCTACGATAGAGACAAAGCTTCAGTTACAATGTTTCGTTATAGTCACAGACATAGAGCAAGATATCAACCTATCTCAACTGAAAACAGATTTCAGCTTTTCCTCCAGATGAGCCTCGGCCACCCCAGCAAGCCTTGAGAGCCAGGAGAGAAGCGATAAACATAAGTACCAGGCCATCTCACTCAAGATCCTTCCGAGAGAGAGCTTGCGCTATGACTATCAGAATTGGAATACCTTAAAGCAGAGCGTTATTGCTTGCAATAAGCCACACGTATGATACAATAAGCCACAAAGACTGATCTGATCTTACAAGCATGTTGCAGGAAGAAAAGAGCAAGCACTTGGAACGAAATGTGATGTTTGATGCTGATCATAACCGTGAAAAAACGGCAGACACTGAACGCGAAGTGATACAAGAGGCTGAGATTGGAACACTCGCGCAAAGCGACAGTTTACGTCTCTACCTCCGCGAAATCTCGCGTATCTCTCTGCTTTCAGCTTCCAGTGAAGCGCGCCTCGCTGAACGCGCGGAGAACGGCGATAAAGAAGCTAGAAACCACCTCATTGAAGCGAATCTGCGACTGGTAGTAAGCATAGCCAAGAAATACGTTGGTCAGGGGCTCTCTCTTGAAGACTTAATTGGCGAAGGAAATATCGGTCTTATTCGCGCGGTCACTAAATTCGACTATCGGAAAGGCTTCCGTTTCTCCACTTATGCGACTTGGTGGATCAAGCAAGCCATCACGCGCGCAATCCTCGAAGGAACACGTGTCGTTCGCCTTCCTGTTTATATCATGGAAGAAGTCATGCGTGTCAAAAGAACGACCCGCCAGCTTTATCAAGAGCTTGGTCGCGAGCCAACCCCTGAAATTATTGGCGAGCGCCTGGGTATGACGTCCGAACGTGTGAGTGAGCTTCTCATCTGGGCGGAGAAGGTCTTCTCTCTGGATGCTCCGCTATCGGAGGAAGAGGAGAATACACTAGGCGATATCATTGAAGATGTTCGTGAGCGCGGACCAATGGAGATTACGGATCAACAGCTCTTACGCGAAGAGATTCGTAAGGTTCTTGGGCAATTGACCGTACGTGAGCGTCAGGTCATTGAGCTACGCTTCGGACTCCTTGATGACCATGACCATACATTAGAAGAGGTTGGTAAGAAGCTCAAAGTCACACGCGAACGTGTGCGCCAGATCGAGGAACGAGCCATCCGTAAGTTGCGCCATCCACAGGCTAGCAGAATCTTGAAGGACTATCTCGACTAGCAGACAAATCGCGAACGATATGCACTCGCATATTGATGCATTTGCCAGATATTGATACCCATCGAGAAAGGGGCCCGGGTTCGGGCCCCTTTCTCGATGGGTATCAATTACCCTATTTTAAAGCAATTCTCTACTCTCCATAAATTTTTTTCCAATCAGCTTTCTTTAATAATTTTGCAGGTACTTTCTTCTTCATCCTCTAGATTTTCTGCTTTTGTACGTCTATTGAAATGGGAATATTCTCATTTGCGTCCACGGCCCTTAAAAGAGGAGCGAAATTTTCTATGAATGAATTAACCGGTCAGAGCCTTGGTGGCTTTTTGTTGGAAGAAGAGATTGGGCGAGGCTCAATGGGGGTTGTCTATCGGGGTAGGCAGATCGCTCTTGGGCGCGAAGTCGCTATTAAAGTACTACCAAAAGCATTAGCACGCGATGCTTCCTATGTAGCTCGCTTTATCCGCGAGGCCCAGATTATCGCAGGCCTCAATCACCCGAATATCATCCACATTTATGATGCAGGCCAATCTCATAAGCTCCTCTACTTCGCGATGGAATATGTGCAGGGACCAACGCTAGCTAGCTTGCTTCACTTGGATCAGATCATCCCACAGCACCTCGCAGCCGAGTATGCCGCGCAAATCGCGGATGCCCTGTATGTGGCATATAGTGAACGCAATGTGATCCATCGTGACATCAAGCCAGAGAACCTGATGCTAGATCGCTGGGGCAAGATTAAGGTAACGGATTTTGGCCTGGCACGCGCACCGGGACATCAGCAAATCACAGCTACAAAGACCCTGGTTGGCAGCATCTATTACTCCTCTCCAGAACAGATTTGGGGCAAGACCCTGGACAATCGCAGCGACATTTATGCACTAGGCGTTGTCCTCTACGAAATGGTGACAGGTCTTCGCCCTTTCACAGGGCGTACAATGCCTGAACTCACGCAAAACATTATCAATGGCTCACCTCAACCTCCAAGATTACACAATCCCTCCCTCTCTCCCGAACTGGAGGAGGTCATTTTGACCGCACTCGCGTTAGATCGCGATCAACGCTTCGCTGATGCTGGAGATATGGCAAGTGAGCTACGCATGCTACACCTTGCCGCTCCTATCCCTCCAACGCATACACCGCGCCTGCGCACGCCAGTGCAGCTACCAAAGCGCCCCTCCGCGCAACGCCTCGACTATACAACGATAGATCTTCAGCAAACTGCACCCACGCCGACACCAGCATCTATGAAGAACAGTGGCAGCGATCTACCAAGCTTCCCACAACACCCGGTAGATACACAACCTATCCAGAGGAGCATACAGGACCTCCCCTCTCAGGAGAGAGAGAATGATCCTTACCGCACCGTGCCTGAGTTAGAGGCTTCCCCCAAGGAGGCGCAACAGCACTGGTGGGGAAAGTTCTTTAAAGCACCTCAGAGACCATAAAGCCGCTCTACAAGCTCCCGGTAATCATACTACGTGCAAGTCTATAGTTTGCGCACATAGCTATAACTAAAACAGAGCACCACTCCCCTTTATAAGGACTATAGGCAGTAGAAAAGATGATTACCAGGAGCACACCAGACGATCCAACGCCTGGTTCGCAAACAATCAATACAAATCAGAATAGAGAATGCCAGCCACCAACCGTTCAAGAAGCGTTGGCGCTCCTGCTTGCATCCGATACGGATTATCATACCCGCGTGCAGGTCACACGACGCCTCGCGCGTTGTGGTCCTTCTATTTTGTCTCTTGTACTCTCTATGCTGAGTGATGCTCAGGAGATTCTCAAGCCAGCATGGCCCTGGTGGCCCCCTCAATATGAACATTGCAGCCGCTTGCTCGCGAATCTCAGTCAGAAGACCCGCCTTCGCCTGGATGAACTTCTGCATCATCCTTCACTCGTAGGTCCGGCGGGACCTGTGCTCTGGATCAGCGCTATCGAAGCCACAGCCCATCTGACAACCAACTACGAAGACCTGCTCAGAAACGGACTTGCTTCACCCTGGCATACTGTGCGTTACGCGGCGGCAATCGCCCTGGCGACGCTCGCCAGCAAGACCACACTAGCGCCACTTACCATAACGGCCCTTTATCCATGCATACAGGCAGAGGAGGAACTCTCAGTCCGCCTCACCGCCGCCTATGCGTTGATTCATTGTCGCGAGCATATCGGACTGGACGTATTGCTTGAACTACTTGACCCCGCGGCCCCTCGCGAGGTCCGCAAAGCTGTGATCTTTTTGCTGTCGGCAGAACTACCATTCCAGCTTTCAGTCGCGCAACGAGAACAGCTCACAACATGCCTGCTTTATCTGCTAGAAGATCCACATACCGAAAACGAAGTGGCACTCCAGGTTTCACATGCCTTAAGCAAGATAGCGCTTCCTTCATTGTTGCCAACGCTCATAGACCTGCTGCATGCGGAAAGAGCCCCCTTACAAGTCCTGGCACTCACAACATTGGAGGAGATGACACGCACAGTTATGATGCGGCGTATGATGCGTAAACACACTATCCATACGCACATCATGCCTCTGCTCCGCTCACCCGAAAGCACAGTACGACGCCAGGCATGCTATACTCTGGCATCATGTGGAGGTGAGTATGTCGCGGCAGTGCTTGGCACCATCGCCCATAACGTCGAGCACCCTGCCCATATTGAGGCTATCGAAGGATTGCGACTCCTACGTGGGGTACTCCAGGCTTCGATGCGAATCAACGTTGTACGCTGGCTGCTACACGTTCTCACCGAGGCCCATGAAGAACTTCAGGTCACAGCACTGGACACCCTGGCGTATATCCTTGTTCAAGCTCGAACACAAGGCAAACGCCAGGCACTGCAAGAGATCAGTGCGCTCATCATAAACGATCCTTTGATCGTGCTTTTGCTCAATGACCCTAGCGCATGGGTACGCCAACGTACCATTGAGCTTCTAGGTATGCTCTGGAGTCCGCATACAACCTTTATTCCACCTCAAAATCATATGTTGCGGCTACTCCTCTCTGACAGCGATAGCGGTGTGCGAGCCTGCTCAGCCTTCGTTTGTGGGCATATAGGCGCACGCTGGGCCATTCCTGGCTTGATCCAGACATTACTCGATGAGGATGTACATGTGGCTCATACAGCCTTTAATGCACTCTGCCAACTTCATTCGATAACCGACCCGCTCTTTTATGCCATCTTACAAGAGCTCACCCGGCTCAACTCGATAGATGCTGAAACGAAACATCCGCTTGCGACGCTGGCAGGTCAGATACTACACAAAGATCATAGCGATAAAAGCTAGTTAATCAGGCACCATTTGCACATATCAACCAGACTCACTATACTATTAGAGGAACATAACTATATTCACATCACCTAAGAGAGCACCTAAGGTCTTATACGAAAACCAACACCGCTGGTCGCGGCTAGCGCTTCGCGCTCAGGTTTTCGGATAAGGAGTAAGAGCAAGATATTATGAATCCGTCTAATTTAAGTCTGGGTATCGCGTTTATGGCAGGGTTGGTTTCATTTCTCTCGCCATGTGTCCTTCCCCTTGTGCCTATCTATCTGGGGCAACTTGTCGGACAGAGTATCTATACAGCGACCGAGGAACGGCAGGCCATGACGCAACGCCTAAAAACCTTGCTTCATGCCAGCGCCTTTATTATCGGCTTCACTCTGGCCTTTACCGCTTTGGGCGCGACTGCCAGTACCCTTGGCAGCTATCTCAGCGAGCAGCAAGTCCTTCTACGACGTGTTGGCGGCATTGTACTTTTCATTATTGGCCTGCACCTGACTGGCGTACTGAAGCTCCCTTTTCTTTATTGGCAGAAGCGCATTACCTACTACCCATCACGCCCCAACTATGGGGCGTCAATCCTGATGGGCATTATCTTCGCGATTGCCTGGTCACCATGTGTCGGACCTATCCTGGCTTCTATTCTCTATATGGCCTCGTTCACAACCACACTACAGCAAGGAGTATTGCTTCTGCTGGCCTACTCACTAGGGTTGGGTGTCCCCTTCCTGATCCTGGGCTTAGGACTAAATCAACTAAGCGCTCTATTGAAACGGCTCAAACCCCATTTGGGAAAGATTGAAATTGCCACAGGTATCTTTATGATGCTGGCAGGTACCGTTGTCTTCTTTAATATGCTTACCTACTTCAATTCATTCTTTCGCCTGAGCTAGGCCAATGGAGATCTGAGTGGGAAAGGTTGTAGGAAAAGCCATTAGGGTACGGACGATATGGCCCTGGCGCATGCTACTCTGGGTGAGTATTCTGATTGGGGCCTGTGTGGGGTTAGCATTGTGGCCTGAGAAGCTCTTAATAGTAGGACTACGCTGGCTCGATAGTGGCATTTGCGCGCATATTCCCTCGCATGTCTTCACGCTAGGCGGCGAAATGTTACCACTTTGCGCACGCGATACAGGCATTTATATGGGGTTTTGTGTATCGCTGATCGCCCTCTTTCTTACTGGACGCGGACAAGCCCAGGAGCTTCCTCCGCTCCAGGTGCAGTTGTTACTGGGAAGTGGCGTAATAGCTCTGGGCATCGATGGCCTCAATTCTCTGGCACTCGATCTACATCTTCCACACATCTACCAACCATCAAACCTACTTCGTCTCGCGACGGGACTGCTAGCAGGCCTGGCTCTTGCGGCCTTCGCCTTACCAACATTCAACAAGCTCGTATGGAGACACTATTACGCCTCGTCCAGTCTCGCCTCATGGCGCATGATACTATGGGTCTTTCTTCCCTTACTTCTGACCTGCTTTCTGGCAACTGCTTCACAAGCGCCAATCTTGCTCTACCCACTAGCCCTCCTGAGCACATCTGGGCTCCTGATGGCCGTTAGCAGTATCAACCTTATGGGTATCATTCTCGCGCGCAAACGAAGTGAGACCTTCACCAGCTCTTGCCAGTTAGTCCCATATCTGGGGCTTGCGCTACTCCTTGCCATTGGCGAGCTCATACTCCTCGCCCAGCTTCACACTTTACTCGAAAACTTAAGCGCGCCAGCACTAGCCACGACAATGGCATTTGTTTTCGTATAAACCCTAAATACTGGTTACCGCCAGTCATTTGATTAGCCCATAGGCAGGAGGTCAGTTGGCTAGCATCCCTCCAGATCCGCATGTATCTTCATCGCCAATTCGGGATCGATCTCTACCTGCTCGCCCTTCGCTATACGCATGATCTTCTCCCGCAGATGTCGGGGGGCTCGTTCGATAACACAGCAATCATGCACTAAACGTTTAATCTTCTCATCCAGGTAAAAACGACATTCGCATCCCGGACAAGTCGTTAAATGCTGTTGAACAATTTCGATCTCTGAGGAATCGAGCTCCCGATCAATATAGAGATGAAGACGAGCCGTAATCTCAACACAGCTTAAACAATCCGTATTCTCTCCCATAGAACTATTCTCCTGCTCTAGCTCGCCATTGCATTGTACCTGTTCATTCTAACATATTCACAGGGGCTTTTCATTCCCAACACTAGTGAGATATACTGAGAGTACTTGCTAGAAGGTATCCGGTTCAGATACCTTGCATTCTAGAGGAGAGCTGAATGACAGAATTTGATCCGCAAGCACCTGATGAGGCGCAGACGGAAGCAATCGCAGAAAATCTGGATGAAGAGAGCAATACAGAACTACAGGCATCCGACGCAGCAGCTGTAACGGAGGATTTTGAGGCGGGAGTGCTCGCACAACTCGATAGCCTGTATCGCACCGCGCTCCGCATGACAAACAATCAGCAAGAGGCCGAAGATCTTGTCCAGGAGACAATGCTCAAAGCCTTTCGCTTCGCTCATACATATAGGCCGGGTACCAACCTCAGGGCATGGCTGTTCCGTATTCTGAATACGTCGGCCATTAACCGTTATCGTCGCCTGGCAACACATCCAACACCCGCCTCGTTACCCGAAGGAGAAGAGTTTTATCTCTACAATCAAATCCGCGATATCAATGGGCAGGAGCTCGCACAGGGGGTAGAGGAAGAAGTACTCTCTCAATATCTCGATGAGGATGTGTATAAAGCGCTACAAGATCTACCCCCAATTTTCGGATGCCAGTCCTTCTGGCAGATATCGAGGGACTATCTTATAAAGAGATTGCTGAGGCACTACAAATTCCTATTGGCACCGTAATGAGCCGCATTTCACGTGCTCGCAGACAATTACAGAAATCACTCTGGCAATATGCGCAGGATCAAGGCTACATCAAAGTGTCATAAGTAGCCTTGATGGCTCTCCACCATACTGCATGGATGCCCGCGACTCTATCCACTCACCCTTCTTCGACAAAAGCGGTTCTCAGACTATGGTAGTGTGTTTTACAACGAGACGTATTCTTCGCCCACATATATAACGCCTTTCAGAATAAAACACCGCACACACAATCCGCAGCGTTTGCGGCCTTCCACAATGATGTGGCTATAAAGGTGGGCCTCTTGTAACCCTCTACCTACAATAGGTGTGAGGAAAGAAGCTCTATTCCAGCCTGAGTAACGTTGACATTCACATACCTTCTATCCATAGGATCAGCCGAACGCGAAACCAATCCTTTATGTTCCAGGCGCGTAACGGCTTTCGTCGCTGCCGCGCAACTGATATGTAGCTCTCTAGCAATCTCACTTACCGACCAATGCTTGCGCTGTCTCAAAATAGTTAATATTTCATGTTGCCGAGCCGTCACACTCATAATAGAGGGACTCACTGTGCGTCGTATCGTAGGCATAGCACTCCTCCCCATCAGGCACAATCTTAGGGCGGTCCTCCCTAAACGCGATCCATGCCTCCAGCCTGGCAATGATGCCAGGGTTGTCGAATATATATATCCTCTGTGACGCCTCTCCCCATATCTTCGGGTATTTTCGCCTGGACAAGCATCAGCATGTGCCCTCCAGACACACAAAAGAAAGGGAACCTAACTAACAGCCATATGAGCCATAAAGATTGACGGATAACCAGAATCCCGGTAGAATCAAAAAACATCTTATGAAAGGCTACTTATGGCAGATATCGAGACCGAGCAGAATAGAGATGAGAATTCACCTTATCCTCTTCCCTCTCATGACAGGCTCAAGGTGCTTAGCAGCACGCGCCCTGTAGTCACACAGAGCACACACGTTCGCATCAACCATGAGCGACTAAAAGAACTCGCTCAAAGATGGCTGCAGGAGATAGCCGCCACAAGCGATCACACTGCGGAGCAAGATCAATGGTACTTCCAATATCACTTTTTTGATGGGGGCGAACGTACTGTCAACTGGATGTTATTGCTCGATGCACTCAATTTCTGCTTCTGGAGCGAACGAGGCCAGCCACGCTGGACAATCGAATATAAGGGAGAGACACTCAACGGATACTGGGCAGAAGCGGCGGCGCTCACACGCGCAGTCGAAGAGGGCCTCCCGCTCTGGGATGCAGACTATCTGAGCAAGCTTAATAGCGAGACCCTGGCACATATCTTTCGTGGAGAGCAGACAATCCCACTTTTTGAAGAACGTTTGCGCAACGCGCGCGAAGTAGGATACGTTCTGCAAACTCATTTCAACGGACAGTTCTCACAGGTGATAGCCCAGGCTAAGGGCAGCGCGCCTGCTCTAGCCGAACTACTCACTACTTATTTCCCTTCTTTTAACGACATCACAACCTATCGTGGTCAGGAAGTCCGCTTTCTGAAACGTGCTCAGATCTGTGTCTCAGACCTCGCAAGCGCCTTCAAGGGTACAGCGTGGGGAGCATTCTCCGATCTTAACCAACTCACAGCCTTCGCAGATTATAAACTTCCCCAGGTACTTCGCCACTTCCATGTCTTTGAGTACAGCGACAAACTTGCGCAACGCATCGATACGCAAATGTTGTTGCCCGCAGGCAGTGAAGAAGAGGTTGAGATCAGAGCAGCTACGGTCTGGGCCTGCGAACTCCTTCAGCGAGCTATGCGACAGGAGGGACAGGAGAATGTCACAGCAGCAGAGATTGATCAACGTCTCTGGCTACTAGGACAAGATGCAACTACGATGCGGCCCTACCATCGTACACGCACAATATTCTATTAATCTGCTCAGTACAATGGACTTATGCAAAAAACCAGCGCCACAAACGTGACAGAGTGAATTTCTTCTCCAAATCCTGAGCGAGTCAGCGCTGGCCACAATAATGGAGTATTAGAGTTTGCAAAAGCTTTAGCGCCCATATGCGCTACCGAGTAGAATGCAAGCGTCTCAACACAATAGATTTGGCAAAGGTTTATGCGATTAGAACACTTACTGGCTGCTTTGAAGCAGCCGCCTTTACATATATATGGTTCGGATCCACTGCCCGAACATACCGATATCCTGGGACTGGCCTATGACTCTCGTAAGGCTGCTCCTGGTTATCTTTTTATCGCGGTGCCAGGCGTTCATACCGATGGTCGACGCTTCGTCTCTGACGCGGCGCAACGTGGGGCCGTCGTCGCGTTGGGCGCGCCACTCGAAGACCCAACCGATCTCCCGATTCCCTATATTGAAGTGGCAGATGTGCGGGCAGCCCTGGCAGATTTAGCCTGTGCATTCTATGACTATCCCGCACAGCAACTCTGCACAATAGGTGTCACTGGCACCGATGGTAAGACAACCACATCGAATATTATCAGTACACTCTTCGATGCCGCCGGACACAACACGGGCTTGATGACGACTGCTAATTTTAAACTCAATGGGCAGGAATGGGCCAACTCAACCCGCCAGAGTACACTAGAAGCCCTGGAGATACAGGAATTTCTACGCAAAATGCTGGATATGCAGGCCACGCACGCGGTCATCGAATCCACATCGCATGGTCTGGAGCTTCATCGTGTGCGAGGTTGCGCCTTTGATGTTGGAGTCGTTACAAATATTACCCATGAGCATCTCGACTTCCATAAAACGCTAGATGCCTACCGACGCGCGAAGGCCCGCCTCTTCGAGATGCTTGATCCCTCTCAAGATAAGGGCAAAGGCTATCGCAAAGTCGCCATCCTCAATCGCGACGATTCGAGCTATGAGGTGCTCAAGCCTTACTGCCAGGTACCCATTCTCGACTATGGGATCGATACACCTGCGGCGGTTCGCGCCGTCGATCTCAATCTCCAGGCATCACGGACAGCCTTTCGCGTCATCCTCCCCGACGCCGAATGCCAGATCGATACACCACTCATAGGCCGCTTTAATGTCAGCAACTGTCTGGCTGCTATCGCGACCGCGTACAGTCAGGGCATCTCGCTAGAGATCATTGCGCACACCCTGGCGACCATCAAGGGCGTTCCTGGTCGCATGGAGCACATTGACGAGGGGCAACCGTTCAGCGTCATCGTGGACTATGCGCATACAGCTGACAGCCTGCACAAAGTCCTGTCTATCCTCCGACCAGTCACTCAGGGAAAACTGATGGTTGTTTTCGGCTCCGCTGGGGAGCGCGATGTGCAGAAGCGCCCAATTATGGGAAGTGTTGCCGCACAAATGAGTGACTTCTTCGTTATTACTGATGAAGACCCTCGCGATGAAGATCGTGAAAGCATTTTACGAGACATCGCTGCTGGAAGCATCCAGGCCGGAAAGCAAGAGGGCAAGGATTTTCTCTGTATTGCGGATCGGCGGGAGGCCATCTCAGCGGCTTTTGAGCGCGCACAGCATAGCGATACAGTACTACTAGCGGGCAAAGGACACGAGCAAAGTATTATCATAGGGAGGGAAAAGCTCCCCTGGGATGATCGGCAGGTCGCAAGGGAAGAATTGCGCCCTTATGTTCAATAATACTCTACTTGACCACCCATTATTACCTGTACAATCAGGCAAAGAGAGAACGTGTCCCACAACACGTTGCGACCGTGGAGCGTCTCAGCCATCGTTTGCTTTGGAGTGTGTATGAATCTTATTCTGTGGCTCTTAATTATATTTGTGGCGTGCGCGGCTGCCAGCCTTCTGCTCTGTGGTATAGCACGAGTGCTTTTCCCCAAGTTCAGAAGCGGCGAGCATAAGCCGGGTACGCATCGCCCTGATATGCCGGCAGGCGGTCGCGAGATTAAGACAATTGAGTTGCCGCTTGTAGGTGGTCCCGCGTTTACGCTGGCAATGGTTGGCGTTGGCGTCTGGGCAGGCTATATATTCAATCTCAATCAGGAACAGTGGATCCTACTACTGATAGGATTGGGGGCAGCCCTGGGATTCGCGCTGGTTGGCTTTATCGATGACTGGAAAAAAGTATATAGTAAAGAGGGACTTTCCGAACGCGTCAAGTTCTCTGGCGTCTTCCTGGTCTCCGCGACAGCCGCGGTTCTCTACTTCTTCTTAATTTCAACGGGACAGGAATCGTATAGCTTCTATAAAGATCTCCCTATACTTAATACACTATTATGTAGCGCGAAAGGGTATGCGAATCAGACGACCTGCCCAGTCGTCCCAGGACAGATCGCCTTTTATGGCTGGCTGGTCTTCCTGGTTCTAATGACTGGGCTTGTGGGTAGCTTCACCTCAGTGGCGGTCGACTTTAGCGATGGTCTGGATGGTTTGGCTGGCGGCCTGGTCTTTAGCGCCTCACTGGCTCTTGGTATTGTCGTGACCGGGCTTATTGATCCCAGTCACCCCACAGGCATTGTACTGGAAATCCTGGCTCTGCTCTGTGCTGGCAGCGTATTAGGATATCTTCCCTGGAACTGGCCTTCATCGTGGGCGGCACGTCACCGAACCGCGAAACGGAGCGCCAAGATTTATATGGGCGATAGCGGCGCGCTAGCTCTCGGTGGAACACTGGCGATTATCGCGATCTTCTCTCGTAACGAGCTGCTGCTTTTGCTGTTGGGTGGTGCGTTTGTACTGGAGGGGCTTTCCGCTTTAATCCAGTCTCGCGTTCTGACACGGCTCTACCGCCGCTATTTGAAAACCATGCGCTTCTCCAGCTTGAATGAGTTTGTCCCACATACCGAGTTCCCTCTACCATTCCTGGCAACGCCACTTCATCACCACTTTGATCTACTAGGTTGGGATCGCCGTCGCCTGGTCTATGCGGCCTGGGCCCTGGGAGCCTGCTTCGCGGCACTTGGCGTTATGTCAGGCCTGGCAACATTTACCTGGCAACGCTATCTGGCTCGTATCCTGGTGCTGATCCTGGCCGTGATTATCTGGACTAGCGGATCCTGGACCAAGTGTTACTTTGTCGGAAAACATCCAGCGGAACGCACGCGTCGACGCCGTCTCGCGCTCTACTATGGCTATCCATTCGTGTTCATGGGCATTCCTTTACATCACTTGGTCGAGGTCATTGAGGCCAGTGAGGATGTTATTGAGACCCCCATTGAAGAATCCGCCCTCTGGATGCGGATGACCATCTATGATGCACGCTCAATTCTAGGTCTCTACTGCTATAGAGCAGGTTACTATCCCGCCGCGCTGGCCCAGTGGATGCGCATCCCTGAGCGTAACCGCGTCCTACGTCCCGAAATTACGCGCTTACTAGCCGAGGTCGATGAGCGCCTGGCGCTGGAAAAGCAGGAGACGCAACCTATACGTCGTGATCAGCTTATTCCCAAAGAACCCATTCTCTCTGGCAACCTCCCTCCGGCGGACCTACCCAATCCACATGAGCCAATCCGTAGCGATGAGACAGAGGGTATGCTCGCCGGTCCATGGGAATCCCTTAAGCCCTCGCACTCCTACCCGATTAATAACGAGGAGCTTGAGGATCTAGAGGAAGTAGATGAAGAGGAACGCATCGCGACAGCCCCACTTGGCTCTTCTATCAACGGTTCCAATAGTGGCGGCAATGGACATAATGGACATCACGCGACAGTGAGTGAAAGCAAAGCGTCACCTGACACCGATAACATTCAGTCAACATCTGCCCCCTCCGGGTGGCTCTCACGCATCTTCCGCTCTTCTTCCAAAGAATAGCGGGTCGCTCGACGCAATAGGCGCTTCATAGAACAACGGAGCCTGGTATGGTGTGCTCACACTCTACCAGGCTCCGTTGTTGCTAGTATGATCCCTACAAGAGATTATGCTTCTCCTTAAGCTGCTGGAGATGGTGAGTGGTAGGCTGATGGAGAGGGCGTCCCAAACGCTGATCGAACGCGAGTGCCTGCTCCCAGGCTTGCTCAGCCTCCTGATATTTCCTCTGTTCCTCCCAAAGCTGCCCTTGACGACGAAGTATAGCGCATTGCTCAGCAGGCACATCCAGTTCAGCGGCGAGGCTCGCTGATTTACAATATAATTCCTCAGCTTCAGAGAAGCGATGCCGGACCCTTGCTACATCGCCAAGGCCCCACAGAGCACGCGCTTCAACATGACGGGCTCTATGCTCACTGCCACGCGACTGAGCTAACTCATAGTATGTCTGGGCTTCCTGATATTCGCCACACGCGAAAGTCAGCGCGCCAAGGGCATTAAAGGCCCATGCTTCATCGATGCGGTTACTGAGCGCGCTAAAGAGACGCAAAGCTTCGTCATAATTCATGCGCGCGGAATCGAGTTCGGAGCGTTGGAGAGCACAATCCCCCTGAAGGAGCAAACTCCAGCCCTCACCACGACGTATCCGCTGCGCCCTGAAAACTCTTAAAGCTTCGTGAGCGTCTCGTCGAGCTTCCTCAAGCTTCCCCTGGCTCAGATAGACGGTACAACGATCTACCAGCGTCCAACCTTTCCCCACAGGTATATTCATGGATGTAAATATGCGCAGAGCCTCCACACTATCACCAAGGGCACGGACATATTGACCAAGGGCCTGATGTAGTGAGCAGCGATCACGTAGAGCCCAGGCATAGCCCTCCTGATCGGGAAGTAAGCGAAATCCTTTGATGGCTTGCTCACAGATCTCAAGCGCCTCATGATACGCGCCATAGCTACGTTTGATCTCGCTTATAGCAAGTTGTAACCAGAGGATCCCCTTGCGATCCTGCATCTCATCAAAGAGCATTTGGGCCTCCTGGGCATATGCCTCAGCCTGCTCAAGGTTTCCCTCCTCGCGATAAAGGACAGACAATTCATACAATGTCCATCCTATTTCATGCCGTTCATTCTGCTGCTGAAGAAATGAGAGGCTACTACGCAGGCAAGCTTCCGCTTCAGTATAGCGTCCAAGCAGGCGTAGAATCGCCCCATACAGCATTGCACCTTGCCCTCGCCAGTTAGATCATGCAAGCGCGTGGCATGAACACCTGCGCGCTGCAACATTGAGAGCAGTTCGGCAGTATAGCCGCGTCCACACAAGGCCCAGGAAGCACGTACCGCAATGCCTACCGCGTATTGCATATCCTGTGCTTCACCCGCACTTTCCAGGTGCTCAAAGGCCGCAAACCATTCCTCTGGGCTTGGCTGAGGAAGATGGGTATAGTATGACGCAACCACACGATGTACACGCCTGCGCTCTTCCGCTGGTAGATGCGATATAGCGAAGTGCCTTACCTGGGGGTGAATAGTATAGACCCGCCCATCAAACTGCACAAAAGATGCCTGCACCAGTTCATCACGGGCCGCACGCCAGTTACGCGCAAGTTCCGTAAATGCCGTGGGCTCAATAATCGAGGGTACCATCGTCCTCTGAGGCACCGAGGATAGCTCAGCACGTTGCTCATCCGTTTCCTGAAAGAGGAGTGCGATCTGCTCGCGGCTAAATGGCAGCTTAAAGGCAGAAAGATATGCCAGAAGAAGTCGCGTATTAGGTGTCAGGCGGTTCGAAGAAACCTCTAACACAGCCAGAATACCTGCTAGAGGGGAATTGCGCAATTCGTCGCGCACCTCTTCCAGCGAGCGGGTCGCGGCTTCTGGTGTATATACACGACCCTCAATGGTGCGCGCGGTCCCAAAGATAAGTTCCGCCCCAAGCGGATACCCGTCGAGCAACGCACAGATCTCGCGTAGAATCTCCTGCTGGGGCGCATCCTCAAGGTGAATATGCTGATCCAGGCCACTCGACTGGGCTAGCTCAGCGAATAATTGAAGCAGGTCGGCATCCTGCATCTTGCCGACACGGTACTCATACCAACGGCAGTGCGCGTTCTCCGACACGACCATATTTTCAGGGTTAAATTGGGAGGTCACCAGAACGGTCACTTCAGCAGGTAAAGAGCAGAGGAATTGGAGCCAGATTTCTAGTTCATTGCGATCGCGTACTTCTTCAAAGGCATCGAGCAGCAGCAAGCAAGGAAGTTCACGACTCGCCAACGAGCGTAAGGTTCCCAATACTAAGCGCACACGCCGAGCACTATCCATTGACGCTTGCTGCCCGGCAGTGATGTTCAGAGAGTGAATAATTTCGATTAAAGCTTGATCAAAGGTCTTACCATCATCCAAAGAGACTCCCATAATCCCGCCGGGGAACTTCTCCTGATTGCGATGAACAACCTCCAACGCCAAGGCGCTTTTACCAATTCCCGCAGAACCTGTGATAGCGACACGGTGCGGGCTAGAGCGTGAGCGCAAGGTTGGTTTGGCCTGCGGAGACGCTGTGCTAGACGCCAGGAGCGCATCCAATTCGCGCAACTCACGCTCGCGCCCAACAAACGTTGAGGGCATCCCCAGATGAGCCAGGGGCAAATCATTCTCTTCGGGTGATTCGCGGGTCACGATCAGGGGCACTGGACTCTCTTCGCCCTCAGTGACACGCCGGTAGAGCACTGGAATAAACCAGCTTTGTTGTAAGGGAAGCAGAGCTTGACGAGCACGCGCTAGCGCCTCTTCTAACGTTCGACCATCGGCCAGCGCCTCATAGAAGTGAGACATAAAGGTGGGGCTAAGATCATCCTGAAGGGAGAAGGGCATAGCAACCACAGCCGGAACCTGAGCCATTACCAAAGCTGTTGCCAGAGAGGCATCAACGGGGTTGGGATCAGGTCGCTTCTGCTCACCCTGATTTTCAGATGCGATTGCAGCGGTCTCACAGGCCGAGAAAACGGCCAGACGTACATCACTACTCACAAAGAGGTCGCGTAGCGATTGGGCATCAATGAATTGATTGTAGCCCTCCTCGTCACAGAAACACAAATAAGTTTGTGGCTTCACCCTCTGCAAGGCCTGACCACAGGTTACACAGCGGCGCGCCTCTGCGTCGTTGACGGTCTTACAATCCTCCCTGGGGCAAAGACGGCCATAGGCTCCATGCCCATCAAAATGCACAATGTAGCAAGGAATGACCGTATCGCTATCGTCGAATACTCCCGCGCCACCGTAAGAGCTAAGATAACGCACTAGCTGATCGAACGTAGGAGGCTCCAGGCGATCAAGAAATACCTGTCCATTGTCGATAAGTGGCGAGAGGCCACGCTCCAGTGCTTCGAAGCTTAACTCGGTTTCGAGTGGGGCACAATCTAAAGGCGAGGCACCTATATACAAAACACGCATGGGAGGATGCACGGGCAGCTCACAGCCCCCAGGCATATCGGATTCAATGAGGGCACGTGTCAGAGTAAAAATCCCTGAACCCAGCAGGAAGAGATCACCATTATGGAGCAATTCCCAAGGATAGCGTACGAACTCATCACAACCAGGGCCAAAACAAAACGTCAGTGCAACGGTACCACGACGGCGTAAGGTACGTTGAATAACGCTACGTAAAAGCGCCTGGACCGACGGCTCAGTCTCCTGGTGTTTGGCTATATTAATTGGAAGCGGCGTTGAAGCATCCACACCGCAGAGCGCGAGAAAGAGGCGATAGCCAATATCACGCAAACTCTGATTATCATTTTGAAGCTTATTCAGTTTTTTCAGTTGAGCATTTAACTGCTTGGTGGTATAGGGAGGAATAAAGTTACCACCAATGGTTTGTCCAGACCAACTTTCTTTTACCTGGAGCTCAAATGTGCCGTCCTCGCGACTCTGAAAGAGAAAATTTAGCGTTTCACCCATGATACAATAAGCCCGGCGTTCCTGGTCTCTTTTCTAGCTTAAAGTAATGTCATTGTATAACATTTATGCCGTTAGTGTAGTAAAATACAATTTTTCCCGGTCTTCACTCTTCAATCGTGGAGTAAAGGGGTGATATGCCCTCTACCCCACATTCGACCTATTCGCCCCAGAATAGTTCAACTTTACCAAAACGGACGATATCGCCCGCATGTACGCCCGCATCCTCCAGAGCTTTGATAACACCCATCTTAGAGAGCGTGACCTGTAAGCGATCCATACCCTCTTCACTCTCCTGATCCGTCATATTGACCGCGCGCTCAACAAGCTTACCACGGACAACATAGATCTCACCGTCTTTCGTAACGGTAAAGGCATCGTCTGGTTGCGGACGCAAGACCGTCCCCTGCTCCAAGGAGATAACCTGGGCCGCAGCCTGCTCCTCCTCTTCTTGTCGAATCTCACGCAGACGGTCGCCCACAAACTGCATAAGTTCGGTCGTCCCCTGGTGCGCGGCAGCAGAGATGGCAAAGGTTGGGTAACCTGCGGCTTCTGCCTTCTCCTTCAAAGCAGGCCAACGCTCCTGAGCCTCCGGCAAATCCATTTTATTGAGCACAACGATCTGAGGTCGCTTACCCAGTTGCTCATCGTACTCACTCAACTCCTGATTGATCTTCTCAAAATCTTCCCAGGGATCACGCTCCAGAGACGCGCCATCCAACATATGAATGAGCAGACGCGTCCTCTGGACATGGCGCAGGAACTCATGCCCCAGTCCAACTCCTTGCGCGGCACCTTCGATCAAACCTGGAATATCAGCCAGCACGAAATCATAGCCATCACCCTGCCGCGCATGTCCAATTTCTACCACGCCCAGGTTAGGGATCAGCGTCGTAAAAGGATAGTTGGCGATCTTCGGTTGCGCGGCGGTCACGACAGAGAGCAAGGTAGATTTCCCAGCATTAGGATAGCCAACCAGACCCACATCAGCGATAAGGCGCAGCTCCAATGTAACCCATAGCTCCTGGCCTGGCTCGCCTTTCTGTGCTTCATGAGGTGCCTGGTGTGTTGACGTAACAAAGTGAACGTTACCCAGACCACCACGCCCGCCGCGCGCGACCATCACGCGCTGCCCCGACTCAACCAAATCAGCAATTAGTTCGGATGTTTCGGCATCGCGAATTACCGTCCCACAGGGCACCTTTAATACGATATCTTTGCCCTTCGCGCCATGCATCTTTTGACGCGCCCCACCCTCGCCGGCTTCAGCATTAAATTGTTGTTTATAACGGTAGTCGATCAGCGTATTAAGGCGACTGGTCGCCACGAAGTAGACGCTACCGCCTCGACCACCATCACCGCCATCAGGTCCTCCCGATGGCGCGAACTTCTCACGGCGAAAATGCCTTGAACCGTCGCCACCCTTACCCGCCTTTACATAAATCTTTGTATGGTCAAAAAACATGGCATATCCCCACTCAAACTCAATCCTTACAACGTGCATGAAAAGACAATCATCTTTCATATCACAGCGCCTCTCAATATACCATAGAAAGACAGATAACGCCATGCACTTGAGCGTCAACCTTGACAAAACTCAATGCCGCAAGTATACTTACATCGTTATTCGATGTACATAGTTATGCTATGTATTATATAAAACGAGGTATAGCATGACCAAGATCAATCGCGAGCTTATGAAGGGCAGTATCGAATTGATCCTACTCGCAGTACTAGAGCACGAACCCATGTATGGCTATCAGATTGCCAAGGAAGTCAAGGCCTCTAGCCGGCAGATTCTCCAATTGAAGGAGGGTTCACTCTATCCCGCGCTTCATCGACTGGAACAGGCTGGACTGGTCGTCAGCACATGGCAGACACGCGACGATGGCGCGCCTCGCCGTTACTATCGGCTTACACCTCTTGGGCGCGAAGAGGTTAAAGCCCGCAGGGCAGAGTGGCAGACATTTACCAGCGCGGTAGAAGGAGTTTTACGCCATGCCTGAGCGGATCGCACCCTTTACACACTATTTGCAATCCATCGACTATATGCTCATTGGCATTCCTCGTCGTAAACGCGCCGAGATCTATCAAGAACTTCGCACACACCTGGAAGACGCGGCTACTGAACGGAGTCTCTCTACCGATGACGAACAACTGCAACGTGAAGTCATCGACGCGCTCGGTTCCAGCGTTGACCTCGGAGTAGAGTTTCATCAGGCCTACTATGCACGCTACCAGATCGCCCGACGTGCCTCTGATTTAATAATGGCGACCCTTCTGACACTACTTATGCTCCCATTCTTCATTGTAGCGGCACTCATCATTAAGCTGGAAACCCCTGGACCACTCTTCTACAAAGCAGAGTGGCTGGGACAATATGGACGCTGCTTCATGCTCTATCGCCTGCGCACAATGACCAATGCCATTGACATGGAACAGAGACGCTTTACGCGCTTCGGAGCATGGATACGTAAGCTATCTCTGGATGAGTCAGCCGCCCTTATCAACGTCTTCAAAGGCGAGCTAAGTTTCGTTGGTCCCCGCTTGCTACGCCCAGGTGAAACCAATCTCGGCGATCTACGCTGCCGCCGCATCCTCCAGGTACAGCCAGGCATGAGTAGTCCAAGCCTGGCGCGTTATGGCTTTGAACGTGTCTCGCTGCCGCAACAGCTTGATCTCGATGAAGCATACCTGGAGCAGCGCTCGCTGCGCTACGATCTCCGCCTCTTCTGGGAAACATTACGCACCATATACCACCGCGCGCATAGAGAAGAAACCGAGAGTCACTAGGAGGAGATTCACAGTTCCCCCAGACCTCTTAAATAAAGCGCACTTACTAGGAAGTGCTTCGCTTTCGATCCTACTCAGCTTTGTCCTTTCGTACAGGTCTTTGTTGGGGCGGCCTGTACAAAAGGACAGTCTTTTCTGACCTTTCAGCCATAGCCAACAGGGTGCTTCACGCGATACAATGAGGTCAGTCGATACGATATCGATGATATCGCGAATCTATAAGATACAGAATAAAGGAGTAGATTGTTATGGCATTCGCACTTCCACCACTTCCTTACGACTACGCGGCTCTGGAGCCTTATATCGATACGCAGACGATGCAGATTCATCATGATAAGCATCACGCCACCTACGTCAACAACCTCAACGCCGCCCTGGAGGGCCATGAGTTCGCCAGCCTCGCGGTCGAAGACGTTCTCGCCCGCCTCAACGAAGTCCCCGAGGCCAAGCGCACTGCCGTTCGCAACAATGGCGGTGGTCATGCTAACCACACACTCTTCTGGGAGACCATGACTCCTGGTGGCAGCAAGGAGCCAACCGGCGAGTTGGCAAACGCCATCAATGAAACCTTCGGCTCATTCTCCGCTTTCCAGGCCGCTTTTAACGACGCTGGTGCCAAGCGCTTTGGTTCCGGCTGGGCCTGGCTGGTCCTGAATAAGAGTGGTAAGCTGGAAGTTACCAGCACCCCCAATCAGGATAGCCCACTGCTGGATGGCAACCTGCCCATCCTTGGCAATGACGTCTGGGAACATGCCTACTATCTTAAGTACCAGAACCGCCGCCCTGAGTACCTCAGCGCCTGGTGGAACGTCGTAAACTGGGATATTGTTGGTCAGCGCTACACACAGGCAACCAGCGCTCGCTAAGAGTACCCAGCACCTCTAAGAAGTCAGGAGGGTGGAGTGTCCGTGCGGTCTAGCACGGACACTCCACCCTCCTGACTCGTTTCTTGGATCCATCACACTTTCTTTCTCTACTCCGTTTTCGGAAAACGGCTTGCGATAGCGATGGCACAAAGGATTTGTTGTAGTATAGAAGTAGGTACTCACCAGAGGAAGTGTGATCGATTCAGATTCTCGCAGTATGAGATTCCAGGACAATGATAGTCAAGAACAGAGGTGTTTTATGGGTGTTTTAGATCTATTTCGCCTGAATGGAAAGACAGCGATCATTACTGGTGGTGGGCGTGGGCTGGGACAATATTTCGCGGAGGCACTCTCCGAAGTGGGGGCCAATGTCGTACTCTGCTCACGCAAACTTGAAGCGTGCGAAGAGGTCGCGCAGGCAATTCGGGCCGGGGGTGGTCAGGCGCTAGCGCTGGCATGTGATGTTACTAAACCAGAAGAGGTTGCTCAGGTCGTTGCAGCCACAAAGGAGCGCTTCAGCAGCATCGACATCCTGATCAATAATAGTGGCGCGACCTGGGGTGCGCCAGCCGAAGAGATGCCGCTCGACAAGTTTCAACACGTCATTGACGTCAACATTAAAGGCACTTTTATCATCAGTCAGCTTGTTGGCAGGGAGATGATCGCGAGAGGGCAGGGTGGAACTATCGTGAATATCGCCTCCGTGGCAGGGCTAATCGGCGGTCACCCAAAGTATATGAGCACGGCTGGCTACAATGCCAGCAAGGCCGCCATCATCAATATGACCCGCGATCTAGCAACCAGTTGGGCCCAATACAAGATCACTGTCAACGCTATCGCTCCTGGCTGGTTCCCTACGCGTATGTCGCGCGGACTACTCGCGAAGTTTGGTGAGCAGATGCGAGCAGATATCCCGCTCGCACGCTTTGGAGAGCCAGAGGACATTAAGGGAGCCATCGTTTTCCTGACCTCTCCCGCCTCCGCATATATGACTGGGCAAACCATCGTCATTGATGGTGGCTCAACTGCGTGGTAGAGCCATATAAAAAAAGCGGCGGCACGGTTGTATCCGTGCCGCCACTCTCCTACTTAATGGTTTCGCTATAGGCTCCAGACACGCAGCGAGCCAAACGTCACATCACTATTCTTATTCGTCGAGTTGGAGTATAGGCCTCCTATCATGCCCACGCCGCCAGAAGTAAAAGTGCTATTGCTCACACTATTGATACGCTGGGAGTTAATATACCAGCTAATAGTGCTTCCTTGCGTCACAATACCAACGGTGTTGACCTGACCATATCCTTGCTTGAGAGCCGAGACTTTACCCTCCCATAAAGTCTTAGGTTGTGTGCTTCCAGTGGCATAGAGCGTTAAACGCGAGAAACCATGTGTGTCTATAGTCAAGACATACCCATAGTTGCCATCAGTGCGAAAGATCACGCCCCCCACATCCCCGGTTGTGATGCTCATTTTGACTTCAAACGCGAAATCGTTGAAACTCGTCATATTATCAGGAGTGCCAGTCAGGGTACAAAAGTAAATATACCCGATTCTGGTACTTCGCTCATGATACGCACCATCAGTAAACGAGCACTCCGAATTGCTTGTCCAGGTATTTCCACTCTTCCCATCCAGCCTATCATAGACTGCCAGAATCCCATTACCACCATAGGGTTGGGGTTCGCCTGCTTGACTGTATTGGTAGCCTGGATAGAGGCGGTCGTAGCCTCAACCTGCGCGGTCTGTGTTCCATTCACCTGGCTTGTCGAAGTCGCATTGACTACACCGGTAGCGGTTTGCGCGGTCGCGGTCTTGTTCGCGTTAATATTTGCGGTCTGTTGCGCATTATAATTCACGAATATCAATGCGCTTGCGCCAACAATGATGACAACTGCCAGCACAATCAGCACGATAGCCCTGGTACCTATTCCTCCCTTACGGACTGGCGCGGGTGGATAATATGGCTGCCCCACCTGCGGAGTTGTAGCATAAGCATTTGGGCCTGACTGCGGATCTGGCGACGGCGCGACAGGGTATTGTTGCTGCCAATTAGGCCCTGACACCTGTGGCGGCGGCGGTGGTATATTTGCTCCCGACGCTTGAGCTTGCTGCCAGTTTTGCCCCGACGTCTGAGATTGCTGCCAGTTTGTCTCTGAGCTCTGCGGTGGCGGAGGGGGTACGTTCGTCCCTGACATCTGAGCTTGCTGCCAACTTGCGCCCGATGGTGGCGGTGGTACCTCTAAGGCATAGCCAGCCGCATGCGGACCAGATGGGACTGTGCGTGTCTCAAACGGAATGGGTGTAGACGAAGCGTTAGCAGCAAAGGCTCCATCGCCTGAAGGTGGATTTCCCAGTCCATCTGACACATGGATAGTCAGGGTCAGTAGTTCTGTCTGACCTGGTAAAGGGAACTGTAGCACTTGCCCCTCAAAAGCTCCGGCAGGAACGGAGATGGGTATCTGTTGCCCATTGGGCAGTGAGATCGTACGGACAGTCCCATTCACCGCCTCCTGCCTGCTAATAATGAGGGTGCTACGAATATCATTCGACATCATGTCATGCTCCCAGAAGATGTACAAACTAAAGCACAATTATGACAAAGCGCCAAAGAGAGTATGAAAATGCGATATTCATGTGTATGCGTAGAAGTAACTGGTCAACTCTATTGTAGGTGATATTGTGTGTATATGCTATGACATTGTTCACAGCATATGCATTTTATCGCTCTTCTCATTTGCCAATCAGAGCAAGAATCAAACGCGTCACATGCTTCTAGAAATACGGCCTGCTCCAATATGGCAAGTCGCAGACTAGTATATAGCTCTTGTTTTGTTACAAAGAATCTCTTCCCATTATAGAATCCATCTTCTTCAACTTCTCATTGGCTCAAGTATACCAGGAAGCGAATAGCAAAGATAGGTACATGCTTGCAGGCTATGATACAGTAGAGCTCAAGCTGCAATAGAAAGAAGTTTGGTGAGCAATGCAGAATCGACAATTTATCTATCCTAACAAAGTGCAAGTTGGAGAGAAGATCGCGATTCTCTCTCCATCGGCGGGCCTACCAGAGATCTTCCCGGCGGTCTATGAGTTAGGCTTGAAACATTTACGTGAGGAGTTCAAGCTTGTTCCAGTAGAGTATCCCACTACACGCAAGATGGGCTCCACCCCCAAGGACCGCGCACGTGACATTATGGCAGCCTTCGCGGATCCCGAGATCAAGGCCGTGATCTGCTCAATTGGTGGTGACGACCAGATCAAAGTGCTCAAATATCTTGACCCCGAAGTGCTACGCGCTCATCCCAAGCCATTTCTTGGCTATAGCGACGCGACAAACTTGCATTTCTATCTCTGGAACCTGGGTATCGTCTCGTACTATGGAGGCGCAATCATGACCCAATTCGGGCGTTACTATGCAATGGATGAATACACAGTGCACTCGCTACGGCATGCGCTCTTCCAGGGTGGTGAATATGAGATCACACCCACACCTGAGTGGTCTGATGAGTCCTATAACTGGAATGATCCGGATACATTAAGTCTGCGCGTCCCCATGTTCGCCAACACAGGCTGGCAGTGGCACAACGCAGAACGAATCGTCGAGGGAACGGCCTGGGGAGGTTGCCTGGAAATCATTGACTATCATCTACGAGCACATCGCTATCTCCAGCCGCTTGAACACTATAAAGGATGCATACTCTTCCTTGAGGCATCGGAAGAAATGCCTGACGCCGAGTATGTATACCGGGTATTAATGGGCATGGGTGAGCGTGGGATGTTGCAGCAGTTCTCAGCTCTTCTCATGGGACGCCCTAAAGCCTGGAATTTTGATAATCAACTCTCCTCAGAAGAGAAAGAAACGTATAAGCTTGAGCAAAAAGAAGCAGTTATAAAGGCCATCGAGGAGTATGCACCCTCACTGCTCGCTGTCTTCAATTTGGACTTCGGGCATACTGATCCTCAGTTTATGCTTCCCAGTGGTGGACACTTACGTATTGATGGCATAGCACGCAAGATCACTATGACTTACTAGCATCACTTAGCATGCACCAAAGCGAGGGTAACGCGGTCCCCCGCTTTGGCGCGCAACTCTGGCTTCCTCATCGCATAGAGCAGAAACTATTCTTCTCGCAAGCAAGTACTAAGTAGTAGAGGGAAATGGATATGTTCTCTCATCAAAGCGCAGAGGAGGCCACCACATGAGTATAAGCGCTAACAAAGCTATCGCCGCCAAATATGTTGAAATGTGGGACAGCGGTAATACAGATATAGCGGATGAAATCCTGGCTGACGATTTTGTTGACCACTCGTATCCCGAGCAACCACCTGGCCCCACATCAATAAAAAAGCGCGTCACAGCCTACCACCAAGGCTTCCATAACACCCACCACAGCGCTAATTTTATGCTTGGCGAAGACAACATGGTCGCGCTCTACTTCACACGACGCGGAAAACACAAGGGAATGTATGCTGGCTTCCCTCCCACTGGCAAAGAAGTAGTCCTGACAGGTGCGGACTTCATGCGCATCGAGCATGGCAAGATAGCTGAGCTCTGGAGCGCGCAGGATGGCCTAACCTGGGCCCAACAGATTGGTCTAAAAGCGCCAAATTAGGCGAATGGAGCGAGGCAAGCGCCCAGCAACAAAAGTTGTGGGCATTTGCCTCGCTCCATTCGCCAGATATCATGGCATAAAGATGTAGAATTAGAGTTGGGGTGGACCCTGATGAATACGCTGCCGCACCTGCTCAAGCGTGTGACGTGGATAAAAGCTCTCAAGCCACCAAGTACCACCCACTTCGGCAAATGAAGCAACCTGAGCCGCATCCGAGGCTTTGTCAGTGCCACTGGTCAGCCCCCCAACAATAACTTCAAAAGGAGTTGTGAGCGTACGCTGCGCGGAGGTATAGTCAAGGATCTCACGGAAGTCATCCGGCGTGAGCGCACGCTCGACCATCAGGGGAAAGACACCATCCCACTGCGCAGCACGACGGAAAGGCTTTTTATGAGGCCAGTTGCCTGCGACCCAGATAGGGATACGCGGTTGCTGAAGTGGTTTTGGCAGAAATTGTACCTGTGAAAGCTGATAATGCTGGCCCTTATAGCTAACTTCCTCGCCGCTCCAGAGTTGTGTCAGAATTGCGAGACCTTCATCGAGCATCTCTCCACGAACCTTCGCATCTGTTGGCCCCCCAAAATCACTATATTCTCTACTTCGATCACTGCCAAGACCAATGCCGAAAATCAGACGTCCTTCAGAGAGAAGGTCGAGCGTCACTGTCTCACGCGCGAGTTTCCAGGGCTGACGACGTGGTAAGGGCGTGACCATAGGGCCAATCTTGATGCGTTTGGTTCGTAGCGCAATCGCGGCAAGTTGAATCCAAGGATCAGCCACCACTAGAGGTTCAGAAGATCCTGCGATTCTATAATTGATGTGATCCCAGAGGAAGAAACCATCCCAGCCCTCTTCCTCAGCTTCATGTGCCAGTTCGGCTACAAGGTGGGGATCGCTGAAAGGGCCAAAGTGGGGAATATCGATAGCAAATTGCATATGTGATCTTTCTTTTTGACGATCATAATAACATTTACAAACTTCTATTTACAACTAACGCATGAGCGCCGTACTGGACTCTTCCCGCACCACCGGCACTTGTTGAGGCAGGTTAGGACGTCGCTTGCGTAAGCGTAAGCCTGTCACAAAACCTGTGCCGGAGAGAATAATGCCGAAGCCGAGAAATGTACTTAATGTGAGCGGCTCATGCAGCAACACAACACCCCAAAGGATACCGAAGATTGGCACAAGAAATGTCACAGTCAAGGTCCTGGTAGGGCCTACGTGCTCAATCAACCAGAAGAAAAGCAAGTACGCAAACGCCGTACACACCAGGGCAAGAGCAGCAACCGATAACACAACAGGCATTGCTGGAACACGTGTTGGTGGTGCAATAACTGAGAAGGGTAGAAGAAAGGCACCAGCGCCTAACTGGCTACATGTCGCCAGGGCGAGTGAGCCAGCACCCCGCGCATAGACCTTTGTATAGACGCCCCAAAACCATAGCAAGCGGCGGCTGCAAGCGAGGCTGCAATGGAGAGCCCCAATTCAATTGTGAGAGGGAAGGGACTCCATCCTACCAGGACCCCAACCCCAAGTAATCCTAACATAAGGCCAATCACCTTAGGTATCGTCAGCGCTTCTTTGATCCAGATTGCAGCTATTACGGCTCCAAATAACGGCGTAGTCGCGTTCAAGATTGCAGCCAATCCCGCGGTAAGGTGCAACTCTGCTGCGGCGATCAGTGTAAACGGAATAGCCGAATTAATAATACCAATCACCAGATAGTGCCGCCAGCGCTGGCGCAGTTCCAGGTGGTTTCGCGTCGCCAACACAACCAGTAGTAGCGCGGCACCTGCAATCAGGACACGCATTGTCATTAGCACGACCGGCCCTAGAACCGGCGCAGCAATACGTATAAAGAGAAACGACCCTCCCCACAAGACCGAGAGCAGGAATAATGAGCCCCCATCCTTTATCTTCATAAGCTGCTCCTCATAACTCTCATTTATTTCATTCGATGTTTTTAGTATAATAGGGTTTTATGGTAAAGTGTATATAAAAAGAAAAGTAGAATAGTGCATTGGCTTACGATACAAAGAAGGATTCGACATATGACCTTAGAAATCGAGAAACTTCTTGATGAGACTGGCTGGCAACTTTTGCAGGAGCTACAACAGAACGCTCGCCTCTCGTATAGTGAGCTAGGACAACGAGTTGGGCTCTCCGCACCAGCTGTAGCGGACCGTCTACGTCGGATGGAGGAAGCTAGTATTATCAACGGCTATCGTGCTGAGATCAATCTAGCTGCCGTGGGCTTGCCAATTATGGCAATCATTCGTTTGAGGGATATGGTGGGGCAGAGTTGCCTACGAGTGATGAACTGGGCAAGCGAGATTCCCGAGGTGATCGAATGCTACCGCGTCACGGGGAACGACATGATAGTCCTGAAAGTAGTTACAACCTCCATTGAACACCTGGATAACGTGATCGCTCAACTTAACATGTATGGTAGCCCTTCGACCTCGGTAGTCTTGTCGCGTCCAACACAACCACGCGTGATTACACATGATCTTATACAGAGCAATACAGAGACGCATTAAAGGCAAGAAGGAAGCAGCAGGCAAGCCTCGCAAACCGCTTCCTTCTTGGCTTATCTATACGCGACCCTAATTTACAGGGCCATTATAGTTGCTCGCCACCTGCACATCATCGAAGTACATACTGGTTGGCGCATTGTTGAAGATTAGCACACGCGCGTATTTATTGGTCATGGAGAGATCTCCATCGATGGTTCCACGCGAGATCCCATTCAGCCAGACCTCGGCGTGACCACTCTGATCCTGGAAATCCTGAATCTCCAGACTATACCAGGTATTGGCACTGACAGAGTTGTTAGGCGTCGAGATGCTGTAAATCTGATTCGAGCCGTTCCAGAAGTAGATGTCAAAAGCATGGGAATTACTATTGTAATCGACCTCCCAGACAGGGCCATCGTTCTGGTTGCGCCCGATAGCTACGACACTCCCATTACTGACATTCGCGATGCGAATATAGAAACGCGTATAAGTATGAGCCTGTGCCGAAGCTAGTGGGGCACCGAGATAGGCATACTGGTTATTGCCATTGGTAATGGAGACGGCCCTAGTCCCGCTATGCGTCGTGGTCGACTCTATGCTAACTGTACCCGAGCCATCACTATTGGGCAATGACCATTTGCTCGTATTACCGCTCTCAAAGCCATCATTCAGGTAGACTGTTGAGTTAACCCCTGTACCACTCAAGCTAACTGTATGTGGGCTTCCATTCGCGTTATCGTTAATCGTCAGCGTCGCGCTGCGACTCCCAAGTGAGGTTGGAGTAAACGTCACATTGATTGTGCAAGAGGCATTGGGAGCAAGCGAACTCGAACCAGTTGGGCAATTATTGCCCTGGCTGAAATCGCCAGCATTGGTGCCACTGATTCCGATACTGCTGATTGTAAGGAAGGCCGTTCCATTGTTAGAGAGCGTCAGAGCCTTGCTGCCACTGGCAAGATTTAAGTTCTGCGTACCAAAATCCAGGCTTAGCGGATTGATAGTAATACCAGGAGTTGGGACTACCCCATTGCCCGCCAGAGATGCGGTATGTGGACTCCCACTGGCATTGTCACTAATCGTTAACGTAGCGCTCTTGCCGCCTTGAGAGGCTGGAGTAAAGGAGACGCTAATAATACATGAAGCATGCGCAGCGACGCTGCTCCCACAATTATTGCTCTGGCTAAATTCGCTGGCATTGGCCCCTGTGAGACTGATACTATTGAGCGTCAGGCTACTATTCCCATTGTTAATCAAGGACACATTCTGAGAGCTACTGGCTGTGTTGACATTCTGATTGCCAAAGCTCAAACTAGCAGGGCTCAGGCTCACTCCTGGCGGCGTTGAACTGATAAAGTTATTGAGCAGATTAGCCGTCATACGCTGGATACCAACATTGGCATAGGTATTACCCTGCGAGTTGTCCAGACCCAGACTCCACTGAATTGTTCCCGCGTTAAAGACACGCGCGCCACTAGGAGCTGTATAGATTGTTGTATCAGCATGTGAGTTACCAGTGCCACAACAGGCATTAACAGGCGAGGAGCCAAGGATAGTCAGCCCCGCAGGCGTCGCGCCATTGTTGAAGACCTTATCATACTCATAACCAATAATGCCCGGCACCTGAGAACCATTCGTGAGACCAGTTCCAGCATAGACCCAATGCGAGGTGTTCTGCGCCACAAAGGGATAATCCTGATAAACCTGTTGTTCAAACATACCTCCCAACATGGCATTCTCAGGCCTGTTGACCACCGGATCACGCCAGAGGGTAGTTACAACCGAATTATCCAGACCATACATTGGATCTGGACCGGGTGGGACATTAAAGTTAGCGAAGTCTTTATACCCTACTTGGATGCGGTCAGCCGTCCCGGCGGAATCAGGAGCCAGACGAATCTGCCAGTAGGAAGTATTGGCCCCAAAGAAGCCAACATTGACACCGGCAGCAATAGCCCCCTCGACATTATCGCGCATGGACTTGGTCCAGTACTCGTCATGTCCAACTGAGAGAAAAGCTTTATGATTGGTAAGCGGGTTGGTGACGTTTTCACTTGTATCGATATCAGTTGTGTAAGAGATATCGTACCCCTGTGATTCCGCCCAACGCACAAACTTATACTCCCACCAGAAGTAGTGACCCGCGCCATTGCTATCGCCCGGATTAAAGGGGCGATTGAAGGACACCTTTGAGGCATGGGGGCCGCTGAAAATCGCGCCATTGGTATTGTTATTATAGAGGCTGGTCCCACCCCAGGTATTGTATGCCTGATAGGTCGTGACACTGGTCTGGAAGAGAAGGTCTTCGTGTCCCCCATCATTGCGCACAACAAAAAAGATAAAGCTCGAATGGTTCGCGGAAGAAGTGAGCTTTGCCAAGTAAACGCCAGTAACCCAATCGGTCGGAACTGTCAGCGTTGTGGTCTTTGTCCAGTGACAATCTACAATGCCGGTCGTAGCATCGGGCGTGGGAATGGCCTGATGCACACCTGGAAAACTCCCTAGAGAAGCGACTTTGCGTGCCCCCAGTCCACCATACCAACCCGTCCGAAATATATCAATGGAAACACTTGCGGCGGTCGTTGTCACGAAGAAATCAACGGATTGACCATGATTGACACTTATTCGAGAACCATAGCCAGAAATAAGATCGGGTTGCAGTTCGGAAGCGAAATCGTTCCAGCCATCGGTACCCGGCTTACTATTCTCTATCTGGATCGCGTTTTGCGTGTTCTGGCTATCACGCGATGCCAGCGAGATCGTATGCGTTATGGTAACATACGCCACGGGGAGCAGGGCACCTATCAGCGCACAAACCAGAATCAAACGCAGCGAACGCCTTTCAGGCGCTTGAGCATTGCTTGCCGTCGTTAAGCGGCCTTGGCGAATACTTTTCACAGCTCGCCATCGCTGTACCAGCTTTATCATCCCTTTGCTCTCTCTTCTCTCGGTGCTTCACCGAGATCGACTTCTCTCCACATATGCAGGCATCATAAGATACAACTCCACTACAACTCTAGCGAATCACGGTATCCACAGTGTGTAGAAATTGAGAGCAAAGCGGTGTTCAAGATGGGGTAAAAATGGATGTTGTGTACACGCCCTTGTCGCACCTCTGAAATTGTTTAGATGTGTATACTGGCAATGAGAAAGATGCAAGCCTCCTCTAGAAGGGAGGCAGCTCAAGGATGGGCATCAATATATTGTGGCTATTTAGTCTTGTCCGTACCGACGCCCTATTCGAAAAACCTGAGCACGCAGTGCCTCGGCATGGGGATCACAGCAACACTAGATGCTAATCACGCAGCATTGGTTCTCGAATAGGACAGCTAGCCAGTGTTGTCTAGCAGCGGATGAGGACTTAAAGGAAAGGTGCGCATCATGACTTCACGAAACGATTTTACCCAAGAAGAGTGGAAACTCATCTGTCACGCGCCACTAAGTATCGGTAGCGCAGTCGCGTCAGCCTCCCCCAGTGGACTGGGCGATACCATAAAAGAGAGCATGTCTATCGTCAACAGTATGCGTCAGGCTGCTGAGCGTCACCCCGAAAGCCAGCTTATTCAGGAGATCATGCCTAAAGGTCTTGGTCGTGAACAGCTAGAGACGTGGACCACGACAGCGCGTAGCATCCTTCAACCCAATGAGGCTGCTCGCTCAAGGACACAAAGCATTGAGGAGTGCCGCCAGGTAGCCAATGTCCTACAGAGCAAAGGCACCCCCCAGGAGGCCCAATCCTTTAAACTCTGGCTCCTTGAGGTTGGGCGCGACGTCGCCAACGCAGCCACAGAGCGTGGCAATACCAGTGCCATTAGTAACGAAGAGGCCCAGGTACTTCAAGACGTCGCCAATGCGCTTGGCGTTCCTGACCGCTAAAGCGCGTCGATAAAACGAGAGAATACGACCTCTTTCCCTCAGAAGAAGGGACACCTATAAAATGGTTGCCCCTTCTTCTTCCTCCAATCCATTGCGTTCTCAGGCTCGATCATCTACTCTATATTCAATGATCAACTACGCATATTGGAGGAGAAAATGTCACACGTCAACATTCAAGATTATGAAAAAGCCGCGCAGGCATTGCTAGAGCCGGCCTACTGGGACTACTATGCTGGGGGCAGCGACGATGAGATTACACTGCGAGCCAATCGCGCCATATTTGACCACATCCGCCTGCGACCACGGATATTAAAAGATGTAACAACATGCGATACTACAACGACTGCTCTCGGCACGCCACTCCCCATGCCTATCATCGTCGCCCCTACCGCCTGCCACAATCTGGCACACCCAGAAGGTGAATGCGAAACCGTACGCGGGGTAAGTCAGGCTGGGACGATTATGACAGCCTCGTCCGTCTCTAGCCGGAGTCTCGAAGAGATTGCCGAAGCCGCCAGCACGCCACTATGGTTCCAGCTCTACATCTACCAGGATCGAAGCATCACCATCAATCTACTGGAGCGAGCCAGACAAACAGGCTATCGTGCCATCGTCCTCACCGTTGATGTACCGCGCCTCGGCAATCGGGAACGAGACCTGCGCAACAACTTTAAGCGCCTGGACTCCGCCAACTTCGTAGTCAACGATGTGACACAACTCCGGCGCTCGCTCACCTGGAAAGATATTACCTGGTTACGATCACTTACGCCCTTGCCACTCCTCATTAAAGGTATCCTTACCGCTGAAGATGCCATCATCGCGCTTGAACATGGAGTTGATGGCATCATTGTCTCCAATCATGGCGGACGGCAGCTCGATGGTGCCATCTCTGGACTAGAAGCGCTTCCTGAGATTGTCGAAGCAGTCGCCGGGCGCTGTGAAATCTATGTCGATGGTGGTATTCGACGGGGCACAGATGTCCTCAAAGCGCTTGCACTTGGAGCGCGAGCTGTCCTGGTGGGACGTCCGATCCTCTGGGGGCTTACTGTTAAAGGACAAGATGGAGTAAACCATATCCTGGAGCTATTGAAGTCCGAGCTTGAGCTCGCGATGGCACTCTGCGGCTGCCCTACCCTCAACGATATTACGCCCTCGCTCGTCAAACTATAAGAAAGATGAAGGGGAAATGCTCAAATCACCCCTTCATCATTAGATACAATATGTAGACTGGTCATGCGTTCATTATATATAACATTAAACCAACTGACTGGCAAAGTTCTTGAGAGCTGATGCAGCATTGCCACGGTAGGGCTTCCCATGTCCTAAGCAGAGAATATCCACATTTAGCTCAGCGACTTTGCGAATGGAGCGCTTGGCTTCATCCAGGTCAGGCGTGGCTGCTACCATTGGCAGAAGAAAACGTCCAGACGGCGCACGCATCATCACATCGCCACCGAGAAGCAGCCTCTGTTCCGGCAGCCAGAAGCCGCATTGTCCAGGGCTGTGACCGGGTTCATCGACGACCACTAAACCTGGAAATACTTCATCAAGCGTATCACCTTCTTTCAGCTCATAGTCAACAGGCACCGAGACGTTATTGCGCAGATGTGGTCGCACCCAGGCAGTATAGACCAATCTATCGAAGCCGCCCAATTGCGCAGGATTGGGATGCAACGGCTTCTTCTCGCCCCGAATGACTGCACTCTCATAGCGATGATGTGCATAGACCTTCGCTCCTGTAGCTTGTATCAAAGCAGCCAGGCTCCCATAATGATCCCAGTGCGCATGGGTCAGGAGAATACGTTTGATATCACCAAGCTGATATCCACTCCTCAAGATATCTTTCTCTATTTTGGGAAAGGCTGTTGGTGTACTGGTATCAACCAGCGTAAGACCATCGGAAGCCTCTAGCACGTACACATTCCCAAGCCGCAAACCTTCAATGCATGAAATACCATCCATAATGAGCTTCATACTATTCTCACCTTCATAGCGGAGTATCGCAACTAAGATTCCACGGAATATAACCTCAATTGCAACGAAATTAGTACCAAACAGTACTAAAACAATGGTAAAAAAAGAGCGAGCGCGGACTCGCCCATAGGATAGAACTAAAGGAGCTATGAAAGGCGCATCAGAGCAAGTAACGCATCTCGTTCTTCGAGGATCACCTGACCCTCTTGCCTAACACTTGCTACCATCAAGCTCCCTTCTAACCAGGAGATGAAAAGAGAAGCTAGCGTTCGTGAGGAGAGGTCTTTCCGAACCTCTCCACTGCGTTTCCCTTCGTCAAACAACTCTTCAAGGCGTTGAGATTGCTTTTGAAACGCTTGAGCGAGACGCTGCCGTAGCTGTTCATTTGTTTTTCCAGCTTCTACAACCAGCGAAAGCAAAGGGCAGCCACCAGAACAATCACGCGCAATCAGCTCATCGATGACACAGTTGGTATACCGTGTAAGCTTCTGCTCAAGCGAACCCGAACCCTGTAATACTTGGGCCTGAAAGTGGCCTTGCAAAGAAGAGATATAACCATCCAGCACAGCAAGCGATAGCTCATCCTTGCTTTTAAAATGGTAATAGATATTGGATTTAGAAACACCACTATGCTTTACCACATCGTCCATACTTGTATTGGCGAAACCACGGACGCGATACAATTCTGAGACGACTTTGACCACATAGTCACGATTTGATATGCTTCTCATAACTAGAACTATACAGTACTAAAAATACATTTGTCAAGGAAAGCCGAACTATTGCCCGGCTACATCAGAAGTGATTAAACCACCGAAGCGTATGTGAGCAGTAAGAAGACCCTATCACAATAAATGCAAATGGCTTCTGTTGAACAGAAAAGAAAATGCTGATTTAGAAATATCCAACATTTTGCGAAGCGCCCCCTTGACTTTCGTTGTTATGCTGTGCTAATATCCGACTGTTGGACTCAGGTATTAGGTCACCCTAACATTTGGTATCCAGATTCGAATATTTGAGCTGAGACCCTGTATAACAATGGAAGCAAAGCAAATTGACGCCTCATTGGTCGCTTGCTTTACATCAAAGCATCATTTAAACTAAGCCATAAGGAGTGCATACCAGCTAAGGCGGATAGCACTCTCATGCATTTGCTTATGCAGCAGTGCCCATACAGGGAGGTAGGCAGCTCATCTTATATTGACCATTCTTGGTCAATATATTCTCAAAAAGGAAGACATAATGATGTCATCAAAGCGGGGTATGCACCTCCTTGTGTTGCTCATGTGCAGCAGCCTATCGCTATTTCTCTTTGCCGCTTGTGGATCAAGCACTGGCAGCACTAACAGCACAAAAACCTCTGTGACCATTAACGCTTACGATAACTATTTTGATCCGAAAGTGATTACGGTGCCAGCCAATCAAGACGTAACTGTCACCTTTATCAACAAAGGAACGAACGTACATATCGTCGAGATCAAAGGTCTGGTCGCGGAAACGACCTTGCAGCCCGGACAGCAAAAGACCTTCACCATTAAGCCACAGAACCGCACATACCAACTCTATGATGAGCTCTATGTCGGCAAGGGCATGGAAGGGCAATTCACCGGTACCGATAAGGCAGTGAGCAACATTACTCCCACCACCAGTAGCACCGACGAAAACACCAAGCTTCAGAGCGCGATTGAAGCTTATAAGAAATATGTCACCCAACAGGCGGATGGTCTGGTCACCAGCACACAACAATTCGTTGATGCTATCAACGCGGGTGACATCAATAAAGCCAAAGCGCTCTATGGCAACACCAGAGAATACTACGAGCGTATTGAGCCAATCGCATCATCCTTTGGCGACCTCGATCCTAACCTGGACGCGCGCGAGGGCGATGTACCCGATGCCCAGTGGATGGGCTTCCATCGCCTGGAGAAGGCTCTCTGGATAGATAAGAAGACAAAAGGTCTTGAGAACTATACCACGCGCCTGATCAGCGATGTGAAAGCACTCCGTAAAAACATTGATACATTAACACTCAAACCGACCGATATCATTGACGGCGCAGTCTCGCTCCTCAGTGAAGCATCACACTCCAAGATTAGTGGTGAAGAGGATCGCTATTCACATACCGATCTCTATGATCTTGCAGCAAACATTGACGGCTCTCAAGCCGCCTTCAATTGCTTCAAAGATTACCTGAGTGTCAAGAATCCTGGTCTCCAACAGGATGTTACCACCAAGTTCCAGAAGGTAGACGACGTCCTCAAGCCCTTCCGTACCAATGACGGTTTCGTGGATTATTCTACGCTCAAAGATGGTGACAAACGCTCGATAGCCCAGGGCATCGACACAGCGGGTGAGGCTCTTTCTAAGGTTGCCGTCACCTTCCCTAAGAGCTAAGAAATCCGAGTGTAGACGATGCGTGCATGATGGTATACACTTCACTGGTAGTTGTAGGCAAGTTTCTCCCTACAACTACTAGCGGAGACAAAAGGCAGTGCAACAAGTATAAAACAGGGTAAAGTGGCTATGAGTCAGAAAATCAACCGGCGTAACATTCTCATCTCTACAGGCCTCGCAGGTGCGGGAGTAGTCCTGGGAGGCGGAGGAGGATACGCGATTGCACAAACGCAAGGACAGCGCACCATGCAACACAATGAAGCCAATATCATCCCATTCTATGGGAGCCAGCAATCAGGCATCGTTACACCTCAGCAAAATCATCTACATTTCGCCGCCTTTGACCTGATCACCGAGAACCGCGATGATATCGCGACCCTACTCAAGATCTGGACAGCTACAGCGGCGACAATGGCATCAGGCAAACCCATTGGCGAGGGTACCTTCCCCGAACACGCAGCACCTCCAGATACAGGTGAAGCCCTGGGACTTCAGGCATCCAACCTGACCATCACTTTTGGTCTCGGGCCCACACTCTTTACCAAAGACGGTAAGGACCGCTATGGCCTGGCCTCACGCCGACCAGAGGCTCTGGTTGATCTTCCTCCCATGGCTGGAGACGCGCTCAAAGAGGAAAGGTCAGGCGGTGACCTCTGCGTACAGGCATGCTCAGATAATCCACTGGTTGCCTTCCACGCCATACGCAACCTGGCTCGCCAGGCACGCGGGTTAGCGGTTATGCGCTGGTCTCAACTCGGCTTCAATCGGACAGCGAGTACCAGTAAGAAACAGGAAACGCCCCGCAACTTGATGGGCTTCAAGGACGGAACAAATAACCTCAAAATCGAAGATCCAGAGCTGATGAAGCAGCATGTCTGGGTAGGAGATGAAGGACTCTCCTGGATGCACGGCGGCTCTTATCTTGTAGCTCGACGGATTCGCATGCATCTAGAATCATGGGATCGCGATTTCCTGGCAGACCAGGAGAAGGTCTTTGGGCGTCGCAAAGTCAGTGGAGCCCCTTTCAATGGAAAAGAGGAGTTCGACGCTGTAGATCTGAACGCCAAGCACCCCGATGGGACGCCCATGATCGCCACACAAGCCCACATCAGGCTAGCAGCGGAAGATACCAGCATTAAGATTCTGCGCCGGGGCTACTCATTTACCGATGGCATGGATATTACTACAGGAGAACAGGACGCGGGGCTCTTTTTTATCGCCTTTAACCGTGATCCCCGCAAGCAATTCATTCCATTGCAGACAAAACTGGGTCAGCAGGATCTACTCAACGAATATATCACACACAACGGAAGCGCGATCTTTGCCTGCCCTCCAGGAACGCATGAGGGCGGCTTCATTGGCGAGGCACTCTTCGCGTAACAGGCTATGCTCAAAGAAGGAGTCAAATCACGTAATGTTCGCAAACTTTATTCCAACTTTTGTCCTCTTCTTACGTGAGGGTCTAGAAGCCAGCATGATCGTAAGCATCTTGCTTACCTCACTGCGTCAACTTAAGCTGACACGTCACAATAAAGCAGTATGGATTGGGGTCGTACTGGCAATTATTTGCGCCTTTGGTATCGCCATCCTGCTCAAGACGGTCAGTGATCTCTTCAGCCCTGACTTCCTCAATATCTTCAAAACTATTACCTATTTTGTCGCCGTTGTTATCATTACGTGGATGACCTTCTGGGTGCAGCATCATAGTCGGACCCTCAAACAGGAACTCACCACTCAGGCGAGTATGGCATCATCCGGCTTCGCGCTGGGACTCCTGGCTTTTAGCACCGTCGGACGCGAAGGCATCGAAACGGCTATCTTTACGCTTGCTTTCGCTTTCCAGGCGGATACCCTGGCACTGTTAGGCGGGGCGCTGCTAGGCGTTCTGGTCGCTATCGCGCTAGGCGTGCTCATCTATCGCTTTGGGTATCGTCTCAACTACCGTATCTTCTTCCGTGTCATGGGCATCCTGTTATTGATTATGGCATCTGGCCTCTTCAGCAACTTCCTCCTCGGTTTACAAGACGCAGGCTGGATCAACTTTGGTACCGATCTGGTATGGGACGCGAGCAATATTGAATGGTTGAGCGAGAGTAAGAGCGTGCTTGGTAGCCTGCTCCACATCTTCGTGGGCTATACCGATATGACCACAGTCCTGCAACTGGTTGGTTTTATTATCTATCTATGCGTTACCGCTGGCTGCTTCTGGTGGGCCACACGAGCATACAAGCCCGCGAGCAAAATTGAGCCATCTGGCGAGGCTCAGCCTACGGTGAATTCTGGTAGCTAACACCTTTAGACTTCACCTCTCGTCACCAGCGTGACCAAAGGCGCACAGATGACGAGAGGTGAGGTCATTTCTTTTATGAATAAAGATTCAAGCAATACAGTACAGCTTCTGCTATACTCATCCCATCTTGAGGGAGGTTGCACAAACCGAACTACATCTAGCAATTCATGCCGTTTTACCCCCGGCCTCCCTCATCTTTTTCTTCTCCATATCTGCTCCCCACCATCTCACCACGCTCTCTGTAACGCATCTTATATTTCCCGTATACGAAAAAGCCTTGAAAGTACCAATCTCTCATACGCTTGGATAGCATAGGCTGCTCTCAAGTGATAGAGGATGATCTCGTCACGATCTACAAACCAACCCCATATTACATTCCCTCGTGAGGCGGTGAGTAGTCCAGATAAATTCATGAACACTTTGCTATAAAAGCATTTGCGTAAGTGGATAAATTGTAATTAACATAAGTGCTTCTTCCTGCCTAGTATTACGATACCGTCTGTATTGAAGAAGGGGCGAGAAAGGTATGTTAGAACTGCAATGCAAGTATCTTCCCATTGAGGATTACGCTGTTATCGGTGATCTCCATACAGTCGCTCTGGTCGGTAAAAATGGCTCTATCGACTGGTGCTGCCTTCCACGCTTTGATGCTCCAACCGTCTTTGGCGCGCTCCTCGACGCCGAAAAAGGTGGTTTCTTTCGTATATCTCCGCCAGCCACGCACGATATGCGTATCTTTCAGATGTACATGCCTGACACTAATGTGTTACTTACGCGCTTCCTTTGTCGAGATGGCATAGCTGAGATTACAGATTTCATGCCTATAAAGGCTGACGAAGACTCCCATGCTCTTCCCCACCATATTGTTCGTTCGGTCGCTGTATACCGGGGGGATATGGAGTTCGAGCTCACCTGTCGTCCAGCTTTCAATTATGCACGCGACGCGCACGACATGCGCCTGACCGAGCAGGGAGCGCTCTTCCATAGCCGGGATCTCCATTTGGGTCTCTCCACCACCCTGAAACTTCATCCTGATAACCATGGTGGCGTACACACACGCTTCGTTTTACACAAAGGTGAATCCATTCATGTGATGCTTGAGAGCACAACAGAGGGCGCGGATACTCCTGAACCTCTTAGTGAAGAAGACTATCAGGAGATGTATCACACAACCATGCAGTTCTGGACCTCCTGGCTCAAAAAATGTCAATATCAAGGGCGCTGGCGTGAGCAAGTAGAGCGCTCGGCCCTGGTCCTTAAACTGCTCACCTACTCACCAACTGGAGCAATTGTGGCGGCACCAACCACAAGCTTGCCCGAAACGCTGGGGGGAACACGTAACTGGGACTACCGTTATACCTGGCTCCGCGATGCCGCCTTTAGCCTCTATAGCCTGCTGACCCTGGGCTTCACGCAAGAGGCAGAACAATTTATGGGCTGGTTGGATGATCGTACACATGAATTACATAGTGGTGGTTGCCTCCTCCAACCGATGTATGGCCTCGATGGTCAACACGACCTGGTCGAAGAGACCCTCTCACATCTAGAGGGCTATAAGGGCAGCGCGCCTGTACGTATTGGAAATGGGGCCTATACACAAACACAGCTTGATGTGTTTGGTGAACTGCTCGACGCAATTTATATCTTTAATCGATACAAGGCCATTTCATACGATCTCTGGCAACACATCCAAAGCGCCCTCCACTGGCTGAACGACCACTGGCAGGAGCCAGATGAGGGTATATGGGAAGTACGTGGTGGCAAGAAACCATTTGTGCACTCCAAACTCATGTCCTGGGTCGCCTTTGACCGCGCCCAACGTATCGCTCGCCACCGAGGATTGCCCTCTCCATATATGGCCTGGCAACAGACCAGCACCGACATTTATCAACAAATCATGGAGGAAGGCTGGAGCGAGAAGCAGCAGAGCTTTGTACAGTATTATGGCTCAGAGGCAGTGGATGCGAGCCTACTCCTCATGGGGTTACTCAAGTTTACAGGTGCCCAGGAACCGCGTATGCTCTCCACTATCAGGCGCATTCAACGCGAATTGGCAAAGAGTGTTCTGGTGAGTCGCTACGATCCACTCGATGCCGCCAACGATGGCATTGGCACTTACGAAGGTGATTTTGGCGCATGCAGTTTCTGGCTCGCGGAGAGCCTGGCACGCTCGGGATGCCCCCAGGAAGGCAGGTTGCTACTTGAGAAGATGCTTTCCTTTAGCAACCATGTGGGACTCTTCGCGGAAGAGGTGGGGCCAGTTGGGGAAGCCCTGGGCAACTATCCTCAAGCATTCACTCATCTGGCTTTAATTACAGCCTGCGTCAATATTGATCGTGCCCTCGATGATAAATCAGATCAGGGCATCCCGTAACGATAACCCAACTGTTCTTTACAGGACAAGGCTGGTCGCGTCCGCCGTAATAAGTGGCAGACGCGACCAGCCTTGTCTATCCCTCCTACCAATCCACCAGGAATAATACACTACGAGATACCCTGAAATTGACAAGTGGTTCACACGCTCCTATACTACATCTAATGCTTCTAGTTCGACACAGGAAAAACAAGCGTTCCTGGCGCAAGGTCACACAGCGAAGGAGTTCATTTGTTGGAGCGCAAACGGCTACTATTATCCAGTGGAATTATTATTATTTTGTGCCTACTCGGTATTATCCTGGTGGCTTTTATCAATCCGGCATCGCCCATAGCCAGGCAGGCCGCATCCGTGATCAATCCAGCCCCAAACGTCATTCCCAGTTTACGCGAATGGCGAGGTGCAACTGGTGAATTTGAACTCCCTTCCAACAATGCCCACATCGTCATCAATTCGCCTGATGCGACCCGACTTCAGGAGACAGCAAAAGCCTTTCAAGAAGACCTACGCGCAGTCAATAAACACACTCTTCCAATCATAACAGCGACCAGCGCCAACGCAGGTGACTTTTTTCTAACGCTACATAGCAACGACATCGCCATTGGCAACCAGGGCTATCAGCTCAGCATCGGCGATTCCGTTACTATTAGTGCGATTACAAGTCAGGGAGCATTTTACGGCACACGGAGCATCCTACAAATACTCGTTCAGGATGATGCCCACTCGCATCTCCCGCGTGGTTGGGTACGCGACTACCCATCCTACGCGCTTCGTGGCTTTATGCTCGATGTTGGTCGAAAGTTTGTTCCTCTCAACCAGCTCAAAGACTATGTAAAATTGCTCGCCTGGTATAAGCTAAATGACTTCCACCTACACTTGAACGATAATCAATTCGAGGTAGGCACAGGCAAGGATTGGAAAGAGAAGTATTCTGCATTCCGTTTAAAAAGCGAACATTTCGAAGGGTTGGAAGCACAGGACGGTGCGTATAGTAAACAAGATATGCGCCAGTTACAAGATCTTGCCCGAGCATATTCCGTTACGATTACACCTGAAATTGACGCGCCAGCCCATGCTCTGGCCTTTACCAAGTATCGCCCAGATCTGGCAAGCACAAAGTACGACAAAGACTTCCTTGATCTCAACAATCCCAAAACCTACACGTTTATGGATTCAATCTGGGATGAGTTTCTCCCCTGGTTCGACGCACCTGAATTGCATATTGGAGTCGATGAGTATGCTGTGAGCGATGCAGACAACTACCGCCGCTACATCAATCACTATATCAGCTATCTCAAGCAACATGGCAAGAAAGCTCGTATTTGGGGCAGCCTTTCAGAGATGAAGAGTTCGGTGGCGGTCAACACCGATGCAACCCTTGAAGTCTGGAATAATTCCTGGTCCAATCCCATCGAGATGAAGAAGATGGGCTTCCGCATCATCAACGCCAATGATAAGATGCTCTATATCGTACCTCAATCGACATATTACCAGGATCATCTCAACACCCAGATGCTCTATGAGAAATGGGAGCCTTACATTTTTGACCTGAATAATCCACAACTGAACTTCAAGCCAGATGATCCGCAACTCGAAGGCGCGATCTTCGCCGAGTGGAATGATCAGTTAAGCGCAGGTGTCACCGAGGCTGGTTTACATGAACGCATCAAACCAGCAGCACAGGTGCTAAGCGAGAAAATGTGGGGCAGTACAGCTAATCGCCTGGCCTATGAACAATTCAAACCGTTAACAGATATTATCGACGACGCTCCGGGAACGAACCTACCGAACTCCTGGCGGCTGGTCAATCCTCCCTCATTGCAAGTGCCTCCACATACGATAGAAGCGACACAACTCGCATCCATCGATATCGCAACGCGCGATAAGGAGGCCAATTTGCCCGCGCTCTCGCGAAACCAGGCAAGCACATATAACGTGTTATAAAGCGAACGTGTGTCTCCACGATTGCTCAATCTACATTCCTGGCGTTCATAGAACAGCCAGAAGCGATAAGCTGGATCGCTTCTGGCTGTCTTTTTGTGCTCATATACGCTACACTATCCTCGACGAAAATATTTCGATGCTTCTAATATTACATACCACTATTCATCTTTAGGCTCGTAGAGACTTTAAGAAAAGTCATTCTACGAGAGGGAGCCATATTTTGATAAACTTGTTCTTGCTTACAACACGCGGCATCGTCTTTCTTTTGGGAGGTATAAGTGTGGTGGCGGCGGCCCTCTCAGCAGTACGAACCTTTGTCTTGCCTCGTAGCGCCGCCGATATCTTCAGCCGAAGTGTCTTTGGCCTTGTGCGCCTCTGCTTCGACTTACACAAGCGACGTGCACGCACCTATGAGGAGCTTGACCGCTCAATGGAACTCTACGCGCCGTTGAGCCTCGTCGCACTCCTGAGTACCTGGCTACTCTGCATTTTACTGGGGTATATGGCAATGTTTTGGGCTGTTGTAAACTGCTCAATCTACCAGGCCTTCAAGATTAGCGGTTCTTCACTCTTTACCTTGGGTATCGCTTCCTATGACTTCTTTCCCGCAACACTGCTCACCTTCACAGAAGCGATGCTCGGCTTGCTCCTGGTCGCGTTGCTCATTTCCTATCTCCCCACTATCTATACCTCTTTCGCACGCCGTGAAACAGCGGTCACACTGCTGGAGACACACGCTGGTGCACCTCCATCCTCGATTGAGACGATTAAGCGCTACCATCGCATTGGAGGGCTTGAGCAGCTGCATGAGGTATGGAAAACCTGGGAGATATGGTTTGTAGAAATTGAGGAAAGCCATACCTCACTTGGCTCACTCTCCTTCTTCCGCTCGCCCCAACCACAACGCTCATGGATCACAGCGGCTGGTACGGTCCTGGATACTGCCGCATTGGTCAACGCAGCGGTCGATATTCCTCATGATCCCCAGGCAGATCTATGTATCCGCGCGGGCTATCTTTCTCTACGTTATATCGCGCACTTCTTTAACATCTCGTTTGACCCCAACCTCGCGCCAACAGACCCTATCAGCATTACACGCAAGGAGTTTGATCTTGCATATAATGAACTCTCCGCTGCGGGTGTGCCAATGAAGACGGATCGTGAGCAAGCGTGGCGCGACTTTGCGGGCTGGCGCGTCAACTATGACAAAGCCCTCCTGGCGCTGGCAGAATTGACCGTCGCGCCACGCGCACCCTGGGTTTCAGACCGCTTCTTACTTCACCCTCCACGTACGCTAGCACGCTATCGTAGGTAGGTTTCGCAACCAACAACTCCATATCACACTCTTAGAGACAGCGAAGGGAAGAGCATATAAATTTCGATTATATGCTCTTCCCTTCGCTGTGAAGAAATCTTTTTATGCTATTGGCTGGTAAAGCGTGTGATCGTAACACGGATAGCTTGTGAATATTCCTGTGCCATCGAGGCGGGCGTAAACCCAATATCTTTGATATGCGGGCCATACTTCTCAACATATGTCGCCAATGTGGTATCGGGTTGCTCCCCTTCACCTGGAAGCAATTGGGCTTTGCCCTCTAGAATAATTACATCATCTCCACCCTGGGTATTATCCAGAGCCAGAACAACATTGGAATTTTGACGTAAATTACGAATCTTCTGATTATTCGGCTTGCTAAAAATGAGAATCGACTCGCCTTCCCAGAGAAACCATACCGGGATGCTATGCGGACGCCCATCGGCCCGGACCGTAGTGAACCAGGCAATAAGCTCGCTCTTCAGGCGCTCTTTGGTATGCTCACTCTGAGGGATTGCAGAAGATACCATTGTGTATTCCTCCAAACATATATGTTTTTCAGACTCTTATAGAAATCAGTTATAAGTACAACACACTTCTGACAATTATTCCCTTCGCACTTGCGGCATCAATATCAAGCTTTTTATCCATGGTTAACCACGAGAGACCACGGATAGAGGCCAGATCGCAAGAGCCTTTCTGACAAAAATGAAAACTCGGGACTTTCGTCCCTATACAGATGGGCATACTCTGAGGTACAACATAACGATTAGTAGAAGCTGAAAGACTTCTCTCCTTACAGTGATAGATTAGAACGTATACATCCTCAAACCAGATAGCGCGCAGCAACGCTCGAAAGCCCTTTCTCTACACCTGCAATCCCGTGGATACAAAATCACCGGGTTATGCTGGTAAAGAGATAGAGTGCACGAAGGAGTGCCGCATATGCCGACGAACTTCTCTCAATTTGATAACACGCAGGACAACAATGCGAACGATCCTACTTCGCTTGAGCAGAGTAGCAAACAGATGGCATCCGCGCTACAAGCGACGCAACCAATATATGCGACACGCCAACTCCCACGCACCCTAAACAAATTTGATTTATTCACCTTCTCTGCTCTAACCACGCTTTACATGTCACCTATTATTCTAGCAAGTGCAGCAGGATATAGTGCTCTTATCTACTGGATACTGGCCTCACTCTGCATTCTCCCCTACATCATGGTTGCGCGCTGGCTATCGTCGCGCACTGCAACTCGGGATGAGCAATATTCCTGGGTTGCGCTTCTAGGGAGCGCTCAATGGGGAACTATCGCCAGGCTCTTTTTATGGCTATGGTGCCTCTTTACCATCATGTCCTCGCTTGTTGGCTGTCTGATCATACTACAGCTCTACGCTGCTTATATATTCCAGGCCCCTATTGATGAATTTGGGGCACTAATTTGCTTTATGGGCATCATCGTCATCCTCTCATTCCTTCCTCTTCATAAACTCAAAGGGATACTGTTAGGCATGCTTATCCTGAGTATCGCACTGCTTCTCATAGCTGGACTCACAGGCTATTGGTGGGTGCTCAATGGGCATCCACCAATGACGAGTCTGTCAACACTACAACTGGCACCGAACAATATTGGCTTTTTCGGTGTAGCTCTTGGGGGCTAACAGGCGGCACCATCCCATTCATCATGATGCATGAAGCCAAAGAGCGAAATGTTCAGAAAACACAGCGTTTAGGAAACTTCATCTGGTGGAGCTATGGACTGGTCTTCGGTCTTTATCTCTTTGCGACACTAGGCACAACACTGATTATTTCCCAGCCAGATAAGCTGGTACCTGCACAAACTAGTTTACTCACCATTCGGAGCAGCTTTGGTATAGTAACCTATTACGCGGTTCTCCTCCTCGTGCTGGTCTTTTTCATAGCCAAGGGCATTCTCTTTGTGATCCTGAGCTCACGCTTGCTCTTCATATCTGGCAAAGAAGGCATCCTTCCCGCGAAGCTCACCTATATCAATCGCCATGGGACACCGATAGTAAGCATACTCGTACAAACAGTTGTTTGCGCAACTTTCATTTTCATCCTCTACATGTTGCTTACAGGAATCACTAATTTTAATCCCATCACAACACAACAAGGTGTACCCTTCTATCTACTTCTGCGTGCAATAAGCTCCATCCTCTGGATATTGGCAATTATCCTTTTCCTTGCTATGAATATACGTTATGTACTACGAGTCCGCCATAAGTCACGCATCTCACAAAGGGGTGTGCAAATACCAGGGCGAGAAAGCACATGGATACTTGGACTCTCCACGCTTGGTATAGTTACCCTGCTCATTGGTATGCAACAAACCATCGCTCATTCCTGGATACCGGGAGCATTCTCTAACGAGCACTGGAGCCTCACAATTATTACCTGTACGCTCGTCGCGATAGTGGTTGGCTGGCTCTGCGCAGAGATTCCACGTAAGCAGGCGCTCCTGACGACACTTCGCAAGGTCAATACACGCGAGCAGTTATTACGCAACCAGCTTGAGGAGGCATACAATGAACAACAAATTCTGGTGGAGCAACAGCAAGAGTTGCTCATCGCAGTTGAGCAACTGTATCGAGAGAACGCGCTTGCGGCGGTAACTGATCCTATTACGGCACTCCCTAATCATCGAGCCATCATCAGTGCTCTCGATGAAGCGCTCCAGGAGACCAGTGAAAAGCAGGAGTCGATGGGCCTGCTCTTCGTCGACCTCGATCGCTTTAAACAGGTGAATGATAGCTGGGGGCACCCGGCTGGTGACGCGGTATTACATGAGGTTGGAGCACGACTCAAGAAGGCGATAGGTCCTAGCAACTTTGTTGGGCGCTATGGAGGGGAGGAATTTGCCATCATTCTGCGCAAATGTGATGTGACTCTTGCTATCGAGATAGCCGAGAAGATGCGCTTGAGCATTATGGAAAAACCATACCTGTGGTACGCAGAAGACACATCGACGCCAGTTGAGCTAACAATTACCGCCAGCATTGGCATCTCTCTCACCCCTTATCATGGTGAAACACGAGAAGCACTACTTGAGCAAGCGGACAGGGCAATGTATCGCGCCAAGCAGAGTGGTCGCAATCGCGTATGCATTGTCATGGCGGAAGAGCATACCCGCCAGATCCTTACAGTACGCGGCTTGGGAAGCTTCTCATCCGAAGAGATTTGCACGGCGCGAGCGCTTCTCGCCGCTATGCAAGCATACGACCAGGAGACTTATGAGCACGCGCAACGCATGGTTAGTCTATCGGAAGCAACCGCACGTCGCTTGAAATGTGGATCAGAAGAGATTCATAATGTACGACTCGCCGCTATGTTTCATGACATTGGCAAGATAGGTGTCCCCAATAGCATCCTCCACAAACCAGGGCCACTCACCCCTTGCGAATGGGAGGTAATTCGCCGTCACCCCGACACCGGACGCAGAATACTCGCCCGCGCAGGAGGCCCTTTCGCCATTGTCGCTTATATCATAGGAGCACATCACGAACGTTGGGATGGAGATGGCTACCCCGGAGGTCTGGCCGGAGAGCAGATACCACTTTCCGCACGCATCCTCTCAGTTGTCGATGCCTATGATACCATGGTCTCAGGGCGTGTATATCGTGAAGCAATTAGCGATGAGGAGGCACGGCAAGAGCTTCGGCGATGTGCTGGCTCACAATTCGATGTCAATGTGGTTGAGGCATTCCTCCAAAGCCTGGATCATCTAGAAGAGACATCACACGAACCCTTCATCTCTCAGCAAGCAAGTTAGGGCTCATTCGCATAATGCGGCACGTTAAACTTCATGCAACGTGCCGCATTATACTACTATGCTTTAATATGCACAGGACGCAGTCCAAAGGAGAGCACCTTCATGGGAATATCCCGCAAGAAGGGAATACTGAAGAAAACACGCATCATAACGGGGAGGTTTGGCGGCGTTCCTTCCTTCTCCAATGGCTCAACCAGACGCTTCTGAAGCTTCTGCTGATGACCCTGAATAAGCTTTACAGGCAGTGTGCGTTCGCGTTGGATACGGGCCATGTCCACAAGCTGCACATCATTGGCTTTTAGCTTCTCGCCCAGAATATTTGAGGCGGTCACCGCATCCTGGACAGCCAGATTAATGCCTGCGCCAGCAATGGGAGACATAGCGTGCGCTGAATCTCCAATGAGCAAAACGCCTGGCGCATACCAGCGCTTCAGGCAATATGCCTGGATCGAGAAGACTGAAATATGTTTCCAGTCCTTAATCTCATCCACACGATCCTCAAAGAGAGGTGCGATACCCGCAATAGAGCGGCGTAAGGCTTCCAATCCTCGCTCACGTACTCTGGCGTATCCTCCTTTGGGAATAGGATATCCAAGCTGCCAGACATCCGGACGAGGCGAAACCGAAAGAATGCCCTTGTCAGACTGAATGACCGTCGCCAGATCTGGATCTGACGGCTTACGAGATAGGCGCGTCCACAGAATATCCATAGTTGGTTCAGCAAGCTTTGGCTCAAGACCAGCCAGTTTCCTAACGCGCGAGAAGCGCCCATCCGCTCCGACTGTAAGTTGCGCTCGCACCTCACCACGCCCATTCTGTCCGCGATAGCGCACGCCACACACTTGTCCACTCTCCTCAATGAGTCCATCAACCTGGGCACCCATTAATACCTGAAAATGAGGATACTGCTTTGCCTCCTCAACCAGAAGGGAGATAAAATTTGGTTGTGGCAGGATTGTTACGTGTGGAAAACGGATACGTAGCCGCGAGTAATCAGCCAGGGCAATTGTACCCTTTGGCGTCTGCATACGCAGCTTCGAGATCTTGGTGTGCGGAATATTCATGAGCTTGTCTATCAAACCTAGCTCATACATTACATCAAGCACTGAAGGGAAGACCGTATCGCCGCGAAAATCCCGATCAAAGTCCACATGCGATTCAAGTAGAACAACAGGAATATCTTGGCGCGCCAGGAGGAGGCCCAGCATAGCCCCGGCTGGCCCTCCCCCTACAATACAACAGGTTGTCCGCAAAACAGGTTCAGGTGTGGTAGCCTGAGGAATAGGCTGCAAAGTAGGTACAGACAGCTTCGCCATATGCGTTCTTTCACCTCTCCTGTGCCTGGTATCACAACAAGGAATAGAGATAGGCGTGACACGGCACTAATGAATAATTACATTGCTTAGACTCATAATACGCCGTTACTTGAAATGCTTTTCATCTATGGAGAAGTAAGAGTATAATACGTGCAAGTCTATCGCTCTTCGACCCAGCGTATACTAATGACAGAGATAGAAGAATTGTCGCTTCACAAGACACGACCCGATGCCATCAGGCATCCATCTATATCTCGTTGCTTGCTTATCACAAAGGAGCAGAAGTAGCGCCTTAAGCAGGCGCGTCGCTTACGCTTGCAAAGCGCTGCTGCTGTTCCACCGCTTGTAACTTGACAGTAATAATAGAAGATATCTCCTGAGGAGCCGCTTGAGGCACACGAATCGTAAAACAGGTACCCATACCCACAGTACTCTCCACCTCAACGGACCCGCCCATCGCTTCCGTCATCTCCTTCACAATCGCCAACCCTAATCCGGTGCCCACAGAGGATTCGCTACGCGCTTTCCTGGTGCGGTAGAAGCGGTCCCAGATATGAGACAGTTCATCGGCAGGAATTCCCTCACCAGTATCTTTCACCTGAAGCACCAGTTGCTTATGAGCCACATCCGCCTGAGCACTGATCGCGATAATTCCTCCTGGTGGGGTATGGCGTACACCATTGTTAAGCAGGTTTTGTAGAATCTGTTCGAGCCGTCCCTCATCCACCATCGCTTGTGGCAGATCTTCGGCGATATCTGGGACGATCTCGACGCGACTGCTGCGCCACGTTAAAGGGGCCATTGTATCCACAATACGCCCAACGAGCAGATCCACAGGTGTCGGCACGCAGCGCAATTTGAGCCTCCCCACCTCGGCGCGCGCCAGCATAAACAGGTCATTAATAAGGCCTTGCAGGCGTACGGTCTGCTGACTGATGACTTCTAAGTCCTGTTGGAGTGTTGGTGGTGGAGCTTTTTGCCAATTCGCCAGGGTTGATTCCAGGTAGCCACGCATTGTCGCGACAGGTGTGCGCAACTCATGTGAGACACTGGCGATCAATTCGCGACGCTCAGTAAGCAATTGCGCAACATTATCGCGTTCATTCTGAAGCTCACGCATAGTATGTTCGAGGTGAGCCGCCATAATATTGAAGTCATTTTGCAGGCGTGCGACTTCATCTTCTCCCTGAACCGGCACGCGAATGCTGTATTTTCCCATACGCATCGCGCTCGTCGCACTTGCAAGCATCTCAATGCGCTGTGTGATTCTGCGACCAAAGAAATGTGAGAAGAGCATGATCGGCGGAAGCAACGTAACCAGAGCCAAAATCAGCAAAAAGCCGGAGAAGAAGATATTAAAGACCAGAAAAATTGGCAAACTGGTTGAGCGTGAGTAAGATACAAGAAAGATCAGGGCAAAAATGGCACCCACAACTCCAACCCCAATCACTGGCAGCATCAGGATCGCATGTGTTAAAGACCAGCTCAGATGTTGTCTCCGGAGACGATTCCAGGAGCGAATAATCCGAATTCCCCCGCGCAGGAACAGAAAGAGTCCAGCACTACCAGCGGCTATGACTGAATCCATAAAGAAGATAATCAAGGGGAGACGCGGCTCACTAAGCCATTCAGAACTACGATCATAGACATTGATATTGAGAAAATGGAAGACCGAGATGGAGGCAAGTGGCGAGAGAATAAACAGGTTCGCACTTATAAAATAGATAAGCCCCACCAGTAGCGTCATCGAAAGCTCGATTTTCATCTGCTTTCCCCAGCTTCGCCCACTCTGGGTACGCCAGCGCAGTCCACCCCAGAGCACACTCACGGGACTATAGAGCAAGAGGAACGTAAACAGGTTATTAAAATCTGAATTGAACAGGCTCTGCGCTTCCAGGCCTTGGGAATGACCAGAGAAAAGGGACCAGATACCTATCACACCAATCTGGATTGCAACCAGCTCTCCCAGCGCACGCCAGCCTCGAGCGGAGAAAAATGGTCCGCGTTTCTTCATGCTCAATCGATTGTTCATATCGCACCTCTTCCAGGGAGACGAGAAAGCCAGCCATGCACGTGATACAGCCCACAGCCCCTCAAGACCAGACTTCAATTTCGCAAACGATAGCCAATGCCCCATACGGTCTCGATAGAGTCCCCAAGCTTGCCCAACTTCTTCCTCAAACGCAGGACGACATTATCGACTGAACGATCTCCGCCAATATAGGTCCCACTCCATAATGTTTCGATCAAATAAGCGCGACTAAAGGCGCGACCAGGGCTACGCAGCAATAGTTGTAACAGAGCGAACTCGGTTGGGCTTAGATCAAGCAAGGCATTATCGAGTCGCGCCTCATGCCTTTGCGGATCAAGGCGCAGGTTGCCAAGGGTTAACTCTTCGCTCGCGGCACGCCGGTCATTGTGAATTGTCAGCCGAATCAGTTCCGCACGTCGTAGCAGAGCACGCACACGTGCCACCAGTTCACGCATACTAAAGGGCTTTGTTAAATAGTCGTCAGCCCCAACCTCCAGACCGATGATACGATCCGCCTCCTCGCTGCGAGCAGTGAGCATCAGAACAGGCGTCGCCGAGTTCTGACGTAGACGCCTGAGAACCTCAAGGCCATTGAGGTGAGGAAGCATCCAATCCAGGAGTACTACATCTGGATCATGGGCCGCGTGCATCTCTAAAGCCCGCAGCCCATCGACAGCATGTATGACCTCGTAACCAGCCCCAGTAAGCTCACGAATGACAATCTGTGCCAGGTCACTTTCATCTTCTACTAGCAATATCTTTTCCATCGATAATGTTCTTCTCCCTGTACCATACCGTTCATTATACCCGTCTTAGAACCGTATTGAAATATCTCTAGTATGCTCCAACGTATATACTCTAGAGTTGCGACAAAGTTGCGACAAAAGAAAGCCTCTCCACACCCGAAACAAACATTCAGACAATAGGTCACATGACACTCCTGATTAGCTGGCGAGGCTTGTATACTGGCAAGAGAGCTGAGAAACATACAATTCATAGTACGGAGAGATGAGCATGCATACAGAGGCCCAGGAGCACCGATCCGACGCGTGGTCTGATGACAATTCGTCATCAACATCATCAACCCAACATAAACGTCGCAAGCATGCCGCGTTCGGCATGGTGCTGGCGCGCGCGCTTCTACTTGGCATCTTTGTTATAAGCCTCCTTACCTCACTCACACCCTGGGGGCAGGCAGCGGCGCGAGCATCCTTTATTCTCCCATCTCTCCTTCTAGCCTCAGAGCCACTTCCACTTCAGGTTGCAGGGGAACCAATCACCCATACACAGCAAGCAGTGCCAGCAAAGCATGGGACACTCTACCTGGATATCTACGCTCCCACAACAACGCCCCTCTTCGCCAAAGAACGCCAGGGAATCCTACTCTTGCCCGGTGTAGGTGATCAGAGGCAGGTGCCTCAACTTATCAATCTCTCACAAACTCTTGCTCGCTCGGGTCTTGTGGTCATGAATATGACCACCTCAACACTGCTACAAGACACCGTCACAGCCCAGGATATCGACGACGTTGTGCAAGCATTCCAACTCCTGGTGGCACGTCCAGAGCTACAAGGGCAGCACTGTGGAATGATCGCCTTTAGCGCTGGTGTGCCTCTCGTCACTGCCGCCGCCGCCAACCAGTACATTCGCGCACGCGTGGCTTATGTGACCGCTTTTGGGGGGTATTATAATGCCGAGACTCTACTGGAAACCTTCGGACGGCGAGCAGTCAGCTTTGATGGGCAGACCTCTCCCTGGCAACCAACCGCCTACGCACTTGAGGTGCTCACAAATGTTACAACGGAGACTTTACCAGAGAACGAGCGTACCATGGTAAGGCAGGCACTCGGCCCTTATGGAACACCACTCACAAGCGCAGAACTAGAACAGCTTTCATCGCCAGCACGCGCCATCTACGCATTGCTTGGAGGCAAGGAGCCGGGACGCGTCGTGCAAAATATGGCAGCGCTTACGCCTGAGATGCGCTCCCAACTGCGAGGGCTCTCCCCAGTTCCTATATTAAAGATGTGCGCGCGCCCTTTTACCTGCTTCATGACCGCAACGATGCCTTCCTGCCATTTACCGAGACACGCGCCTTTGATAGAGATTTATCACACATCAATCATACCCATGAATACGTTGAGTTTCATATCTTCGACCACGTTGAGGTACGCTCGAATCTACAGATCTTGCAGGTCGCTGGCGATGGAGTTGAACTCTTTAACCTACTTATTCAAATCTTCCAGGCCTAGAAGGAGCGACTTTATATGACGGCTCTACTATTGACCCTCTGCTGGCTTATAACTGGGCTACTACTCGGACTCCTCTGCTATCTGGCACGCCTCAGACCCCGTACCCACGCCTCTGATTGGTACAGATTGGCGCTTGTGGGAGCACTCTTCGCCTCTTTAGGAGGCTGGATCGCGGTTCCGCTCCTTGGATACTTCTTCGCCACGGGAGTCGCCATCTGGTGCGCTATTACTGCCTGCTTGTTCCTACGATTCTGGATACGCCTACGAAGCAACCAGCGTGCCCAGACGCAGGTGAGTTAGCATCGGGAAACCAGGATTGGAACATAATGTAACAACCCAAGAAAGACACAAGAAGGCGTGGAAGGGTATAGACCTTCCACGCCTGGGAGTTTCTATTCTAAAGGGAAGTTAGCCGCGCTGCGCGAAGGATGCACCACGAATCTGAAGATGCTCGTCGGCATCCTCTTCGGGCGAACCCAACTGGGCCAGGAGAACACGATGATCAAACGTTGTGCGCACTTCATTGATCTTGCCGTCAACAATCCGGAAATTGTCGATACGTGGCAGCGCGAAACGCACACCGCTGGCTGGAATATCATGGAAATCCTTCTCATGCTCGCCACTCATGGTCGCCAGGGCAGAAGCCTTCTCATCATCAACGATCACGACCTCGACCTTGAACTGAACTTTGAGTGCGCTGCGGATCTCACTGGAAAAGTGCAGGAAACCCTCGGCCCCACGAATGCCGTCAGGAGGACCATAGAATGTAAAATCAGAGGCTAGAATCTCACTCGCAGCGGCGCGGTCGCCTTTGCTAAAGACTTCTTCAAAGAAACGATGCACCAGTTGAACGCTATGCTCTTTTGACATATTAGATCATACCCTTTCCAAGGTCTTAGACGAAAACCAACCCTCATACGAGGGCACGGCGCCACTGGTCGCGGCTAGCGCTGGCACGCTCAGGTTTCCGCATAAGGAGTAAGTACAAGACACTAGAATGTGTTCATAAAGTAGAAGCGGCTACAGAACTAGCCTTGCGGAAATTGGCGGTATACGACCACCAGGGATTGCCCGTGAGTCCAACATCCTCCAGTCCAGTCGCCAGCGCGAGTTCGCGCGACGTTTTCGGCAAGCGAAAATCGGGATCACATAGTTGCTCAGTTACTGACAGGATGCCTCCGGGCTTAAGCACGCGAGCACATTCGCTAAAGAATGTAGGAAGATCAGGGACCTCGCCGATAACAGTTACCAGGAAGACCATATCAAAACATTCGTCAGGTAAAGGCAAATGTTGCCCATCACCTTGCACAACCTCCACATTGCCGATCTGCTCGGCATCGAGTCGCTGGAGCAACATCTCAATCATCTTTGATTGAAGCTCAACACAGGTCACAGAGCCACCATTGCTCTGTGCAGCAACTCGACGCGCCAGAAGCACTGTAAAGAGGCCAGGCCCCGGCCCAATCTCCAGCACACGCATCCCAGGAGACACTCCAGCACGCTCGACAATTCGCTCTAACGAGCCAAAAAGCTTGCGTCGGAGCGGCGCTTCAAGGTAGGGCGCGATCTCGGGAGGCATGGGTTCCGGATGAAGCCTGCGCTTGACCCGTAGGATCACCTGGCCTAACAGAAAGATGCCCATGAGCATCGCGAGCATGATCCCCAGCCCTTGCAGCCACCTGGCGGCAAATATACGCATGACTTCACATCTCCCGTTAACCACCTTGAGAAAACCTAAGTACGCAGCTACATGAGCCACGCCCCCAATGGGGAGATTTTCGCATAAGATGTTATAAAACTCACTATCACTAGAAGCAGATTTCACCATTGAAAGCAGGCTATTAGCCTTTCCTACAATCAGGAGAAGTGAGTGCCTCCAAAGCATCCTTACTCTCATTGTAATACTTTATATTCAATCCAAAATGTATATATGCTATATTACAGCATTCGCACTTGAGATCCCCAGGCGTCTATCTTCTTGTTCTTTCTTTCTATACTGAAATACAAGAGAACCACATACAAAGACGCGCAATGATAGGCACGCCGTCGAACAGAAAGGAAACTGACGCGATGGACAGCGTATTACAGTACCAGGAACATTCTCATGAACAAGAGGCAGAGAGCAAGGTGCGTCAAACGACCTGCTGCATCGTGGGAGCGGGACCAGCAGGAGCATTCCTGGCTCTACTTTTAGCACGCCAGGGTATAGCGGTCACACTACTGGAGGCTCACAAGGACTTTGAACGAGAGTTTCGTGGCGACACTATACATCCCGCGATTCTCGAAGAAATGGATAAGCTAGGTCTTGCCGAAAATCTGTTGAGGCTCCCACACACCAGGGCATATAGTGTGCAATTCCATACAGAAGGAACACAGCTCACCTTCGACGACTTTCGACGCCTGAAATCGCCCTATCCCTATATCATGAAGCTCTCCCAGGTCCAGTTCTTGAACTTCCTGGTTGCCGAAGCCAGGCAGTATCCACACTTCCAACTCATTATGGGAGCGCGTGTCGAACACCTGATTGAGGAAGAAGGAGTCATTCGTGGTGTACGCTACCGTTCTGAGCATGGCGAAGTAGAGGTGCATGCCGAACTCACTATCGGCGCGGACGGTCGCTTCTCCTGGACACGTCGCCTGGCTGAAATGGCACCGGAAAAGCTTTCACCGCCTCTAGACTTCCTCTGGTTTCATCTTCCACGCAAGGAACAGGACCCACGCGAGGAGGCAGTAGAGCTACATTTTGCTCCCGGCATGTTCATCATCCTGCTAGATCGAGGCGAGAAATGGCAGGTAGGTTGCGCAATTAGCAAAGGCACTTATCAGCAGGTCCGACAGGCAGGTATTGAAGAGCTACAAAGCTCAATCGCGGCCTGCGTGCCGTGGCTTGCCGACCGGGTAACACATCTGCAAAGCTGGAAACAGGCTTCGCTGCTCTCCATTGAGTCTAGCCGCCTGAAACGCTGGCACAAGCCTGGACTGCTCCTTATTGGAGACGCTGCGCACGTCATGTCGCCTATTGGTTCTGTAGGCATCAACCTGGCAATTCAGGATGCCATAGCGGCAGCCAACCTGCTCACCATGCCCTTGAAAGGACAATGCCTGACCGAAAATGACCTCGCGCGTGTCCAGAGGCGGCGCGAACTACGCACACTCATCTCTCAAACATGGGTTGGTCTCATCCAACGCCAGATTGTCAGCGCGCTTGACGCCCGGAGACAATTCCGCCTGCCTCCTGTGGCTCGTTTCCTATTACGCGTGCCACTGATCAGTTCGATTCCAACCAGGATCACCGCCCTTGGCGGCTGGCAGGAGCGAATACGTCTTTAGCGTCTTATGTAGGCAACAACAATGTCTTCGCGTTTGGCGATCTCAAGTTTCCTAATAAGCAGTAGATTAGATATAAGACAATTAAATATTTATTTACTACTGCACTATATACTGAAATCAACAGGGCATATGAAGCAACTGACCCACGCCCGACATGCAGAGCCGGGCAATACATTTCGGCTCTATTTCAACCAGGACCACAAAATATAAACCATTGAAATAGTATCCGCTCTTATCGTCTAAACGCTTTCAATATGGCGAAATTCGATAAATACTTTATACGCTCTGGCAGTATAACAGCAAAGTTGTCATTAGAAGGGTCTTATGCAAAAACCAACCCTCATACGAGGGCACGGCGCCACTGGCGTGGCTAGCGCTATCGCGCTCAGGTTTTCGGAAGGCTCAGGTCTTAGACGAAAACCAACGTCATAGTCGTATGTACGTTCAGGTTTTTGTCTAAGGTGAAAGGAAATTTAATTATGAAACACGTTCGTTCACAGGATGTTCCCAGCGATGTTGTCCGCGAGCCCGGTGCCAAACAGGCCACAATCAAGCGCCTCATCGACACGACTGATGGAGCCGATCGTTTTGTTCTCAGCCTCTTTGAAGTCACACCGAATGGTTCAACCCCCCCTCACTACCACGACTGGGAGCATGAAATCTTCATTGTTGACGGAAGCATGACCCTACAGCTTCCCGATGAGAAGCGCGATGTCAAGGTCAGCGCTGGCGATGTCGTCTTTATCCCACGTAATGAGCCACATGGCTTCATCACTGGCGCGGACGAGACCTGCCGCTTCCTGGTTGTCGCCCCGACCGAGCGCCCACCAATCCGTAACTACTTCATGAGCGAAGATCCATACCAGTACGAAGAAACCGCAGGTCATCGCTAGTCAACAGACACACATCGAGAACCGGACCTCCTCCTTACCCTCATATCGAGGAGGAGGTCCTCTCCTCACAGGTGTCATGGCAAAGAGATGAAGCATCGCGTTACCGTTCCCGAGGCATCCAGGCGTTATTCATCACAAGCGCTGCCTTAACACTGTCTGAGAGTTGAATTATGCCGCAGATCATCGACTTAAGCATGCCCATTGAGCCGCATCCCCGCGATCCTAACTTTGGTGGCGTCCGGTTGACCGATCATGAGAGTGGAGGCGACCAGATATGGCGCGCACTCTTCTTTCCTCGCAAGGCCACGTTGCGCAAACGCTTAAATGGCTTCTTACGCTACTTGCGCCTGCGAAAACAAGCCAATCGCCACAGCTTTCCTGATGGAAAGTTTCTCAGCAACGAAGTGTATACAGTCTCGGTACACTGTGGGGCGCATTTCGACGCACCCTACCATTTTGGCCCAACCTGCGAGGGAGAACCAGCGCGACGCGTGCATGAAGTTCCACTTGAATGGTGCTATGGGCATGGGGTCGTACTTGACCTCTCGCACAAAGGACCCAAAGCAGCCATTACGGTTGAGGATTTGCAAGATGCCCTGGCACGTGCCAACTACGAACTACAACCCAAGGATATTGTCCTCATACGCACGGATTCGGACAAGCTGTGGCCCCACCCCGAGTACTTCTCGGCTCACCCCGGAATGACCCTGGAGGCAACACGCTGGCTTGTAGAGCGTGGGATCAAAGTCATTGGTATTGATACCAACGGTTTCGACCTCCCTTTTATGGAAATGGTGCAAGCCTATCTCTCAACGAAGGATTCAAAGACCCTCTGGCCCACACATATGTATGGTCGTGTCCGCGAATACTTCCACATGGAGCGTCTGGCGAATCTCCATCTCCTACCTAAATCTCATGGCTTCCAGGTTGCCTGCTTCCCCGTCGCCATTCGTGATGCTGGAGCCTCCTGGGTTCGTGCTGTAGCAATCGTGTAGAAGAGGAAATATGGCAATTCAAACACCCAACCAGGAGTTGCTCGCGGCGTATCTGCAAATTCCCATCGCCGCGCCACTCCTGGATATCAACTTCGGCTTCGCCAGAGCCCGAGTGCTTGATACCGCGATTGAGTTACGCCTGTTCACACATATCGCGGCGGGAGCACAGACCTGCTCCGCGCTGGCAAATGCTGCCGATTGCAACGTACAAGCGCTGCAAATACTGCTTGAGGCTCTGCTCGGGCTCGAACTCCTACAACGCAAGAGAGACACCTACAGCCTGACTGCGCTGGCGGCGACCTATCTTGTGGAGGGGCAACCCGGCTATATTGGCACGCATCTGCGCGCCGTTATCGAACAATGGGATACCTGGGGAAATCTAACCCAGATCATACGGACAGGTGACCGGCAAATCAAGCGCGATTGGAGTTCGCCAGAGGGACGTGCAAGCGATCCTGGGATGTTTACCCATCTCTTCCCCCTGGTCTTTCCTGCGGCATGGCAGGCGGCCTCGCAGGTAGAGCCTGCGCTACAAGGGCGTGTGCTCGATATTAGCGCTGGCAGTGGGGCCTGGAGCATCGCGACAGCTCTACGTCATCCTCAAGTCGAGGTTATCGCGAGGGATGAGCCAGCACTACTGGAGGATGTCTATAAGCAGGTCACACGCTTCGGACTGGAGGAACGTGTTTTACTCCAATCAACACAGGTTGAGCTACGCGCGCTTCCTTCCGAGAGCTTTAGCCTGGTCATCGTCGGCCATGTCTGCCGCTTTAAAGGCGCACGCAAGAGCCAGGCACTCTTACGTGAATGCTACCGCCTGTTACAACCTGGCGGCAAACTCATTCTCGCCGACGTCATGCCCAATGATGAGCGTACCGGCCCATCAGCGGCCTTGATGATTGGCTTGAGCCTCTTCCTAAATTCCCAGGAGGGTGGCGTTTTCACCGGAACACAGTATCACACGTGGCTGCGCGCCACGGGCTTTGAACAGATAAAAGAACTGAGACTGGGGCCACTGCCTCTCCTCTTGGCTTCGAGGTAAAAGATATGCGCAAAGTTGTTTTGACCGGACTGGGTGTTGTCAGTCCGCTTGGTATCGGTAAAGAACAGTATTGGCAGGGCCTTTCCTCCGGGAAGAGCGCGACAAAACATCTCTCAGAGGTGACCAGTTGCCAATTGTTTGAGAATTTTCAATTCTCCTCGCAGGTTATCTCCGAGGCAGATCGCTTTGATCCCACTCAGTCAGGGCTTCCACGTGAAGTACAAAAGCTAGATCGCTTCATTCAATTCGCGGTCGCTGGCGCACTCCAGGCCGTTGAAGATGCCCAGCTTGATGTTAAAGCCATCGATCATGACCGCGCAGGCATCGCACTCTCAACCGCCATCTGTGGCACACGCCAGATGGAATCAGAGTTTATTAAGGTAACGAACCTGGGACGCGAAGAGATTGATCCAGCCAAGGTCAATCCAGACCTATACTTGGCATCGATGTCGAACACGCCAGGCATTCTCATCTCAGCGCTCATGGAGCTACAAGGCCCCTGTGTGACGCTTTCAACGGGTTGCATTGGCGGGCTCGATGCCATTGGTTATGCCTTTGAAGCTATTCAGAATGGCGATGCGGACATTATGCTCACAGGCGCAAGTGAAGCCCCTATCACACCTGTCACAATCGCCTCCTTCGAGGTCATTCACTGCCTCTCGCAACGGCATAACAACCAGCCACAACACGCCTCACGTCCCTTCGACGCTCAGCGCGACGGCTTCGTGCTCGCGGAAGGCTGCGGCATTCTCGTTCTGGAGGAAATGGAGCACGCGAAAAAACGTGGCGCACACATCTACGCCGAGATAGCAGGCTTCTCGAACACCTCCAACGCGCTACACATGACCGATCTGCTCTCGGATGGAGATGACCTCTCACGCGCCATTAATAACGCCATTGAGCAGAGCGGTATCAAGCCCACAGACATAGACTACATCAACGCCCATGCCAGTTCAACCAGGCAGAACGATACCTGCGAGACGAGTGCCATTAAGCTCTCGCTAGGTGATCATGCCTACAATGTTCCGATCAATGGCACCAAATCAATGCAGGGGCATGCCCTCTCAGCGGCGAGTGCCCTTGAGGTTATTACCTGTGCTTTGAGTATCGAACGCAAGTACATTCACCCGACGATCAACTATGAAGAGCGCGACCCAGAATGCGACCTCGATTACGTTCCTAATCAGGGCCGCCCCTGGGATGGTGATACTATCCTTACCAATGCCAGTGGTTTCGCTGGCCTACACGCTTCCATGGTCATCAGATCAGCTTCAGGAGAAAAGTAATGAAACAGGTCGTTATCACAGGGATAGGGTGTATCACACCGGCGGGGATAGGTCTGGACAAGCTTTGGGACCTGTCAATCTCGGGTGAAGCACGCACACAAACTATCAACCGCTTCGATGCCTCGCGCTACCAGTGTCAGGTAGCGGGACAGGCCAATGACTTCGATGCGCAACAGGCCCTTCCCCCACGCACCGTAAAGCGTACAGATCGCTTTACCCATCTCGCGCTAGCAACGGTCAATCAGGCGCTTGAAGACGCTCGTCTGACGATCAATGACGAAGAAGGTGTGCGCCCGGATCGCGTCGCCGTTACCGTAGGCAATGTCCTGGGTGGCTGGGAGTTCGCCGAGCGCGAGCTCCGCGAACTCTGGCGCGATGGAGTTCGAGAAGTCAGTCCTTACCAGGCCACAGCCTGGTTCCCTGCCGCTCCACAGGGCAACATATGCATCAATCTTGGCATCAAGGGTCCGGCGCGCACCTTTGTCTCGGACCGCGCTAGCGGTGCCTATGCGCTTATGCATGGCGCGGATGTCATTCGTCGTGGGCAGGCTGATGTCGTGATCGCGGGTGGAACCGAGGCTCCCCTCTCCCCCTACGCGTGGCTCTGCTGCCAGACTGGTGGCTATCTCACTCGTCATGGAAACAAACAGCCAGAGAGCGCATATCGCCCCTTTGATCGCAGGCATACTGGGAGCGTCGTGGGCGAGGGTAGTGCCTTCCTCATCCTGGAAGAGCTTGAGCACGCACGTAAGCGTGGAGCAACTATCTATGGTGAGCTCAAAGGTTGGGCGGTTGGCACGGACGGGTATATCCCCTTCTATACCGTGGAGCCGCATGGCTATGTCCTGACCAAGACCATGCAGAAAACCTTGCGCCATGCAGCACTGGAAGCGAATAACATCGATGCCATCTTCGCTCACGGTTCAGGTATCCCGGTCGAAGATATGACCGAAGTGTACGCCATTCGCGACACCTTTGGCAACCGCAGCCGTCAAATCCCGGTGACGGCTCCCAAGTCAGCGATTGGGCACATGCTGGGCGCGGCAGCCCCAACAGACGTAGCTCTAGCGCTGCGCGCAATGGCTCGCCAGGAACTCCCACCAACCGCTAACCTGGATCAGCCCGCACCTGGCTTCGACCTGAACTTCGTGCGCGGCAGTTCACAGAAAGTAGAGTCCTACCGAAACAGTCTTGTTGTCTCGCGAGGACTGGGAGGGGTAAACGCATGTCTAGTAGTGAGCGCATGGCCCACAGCAGCGTAGCACACATGCCAGCCATTCAGCCGCTAACCATCATGCCAGCGGCCCAGGCTATCGGAATCGACCTTGTGCAAATCAAGCGCATGCAGGAGATTCACCAACGCTGGGGTGAACGCATCCTGGTTCGACTTTTCACGGCCCAGGAGCGCCACGCCTGTCAGAATGGGGCAGACTATCGCTGGCGCTCGCTCGCAGGCCGCTTTGGCGCAAAAGAAGCTGTCAAGAAGATCCTTGCGAGCCAGGGTGAGATAGCTGGTTGGACCGAGATTGAGATTCTGAATGGCACGTATGGCGAACCATACATTAAACTCTCCGGGCGAACACAGGTCGCGCTTGAGAGGTTGGGATATACCCGCCTGATGCTTAGCATCTCACACGATGCAGGCATAGCTATCGCCAGTGTTATCGCCTCATAACACACAAAAACAGGGTAACATAGGTGCTCTATCCCATCGATAGGGCACCTAGGGCAACTTCTTAGGTTTTAAAGGATTAGTAGAAAGGGGATGCGAACATGAACGTCCGCGCTGAACTCTTACACGCTATGCAGGACTTACACATCGATATCGCAAAGATCAACACCTCGACGCGCTTGAAAGAAGACCTTGATATGGACTCGACCGAAATTGTCGAAATGGCGGTCGCACTCGAAAAGCGCCTCCCCCTCACCATTGATGACGCCGCGCTCGGCAAGCTACACACCTTTGGCGAGGTAGAGCAGTTCGTCCTGACGCTTATGGACAATCAGGTCGCAGTTTCATAACCCAAATCTGTACAAGTATCGAAGGTCTTATGCGAAAACCAACCCTCATATGGGGGCACGGCGCCGCTGGTCGCGGCGAGCACAATGCGCTCAGGTTTTCACATAAGAAGTGTAATTTAAATTGGAGGAAAAACAATGCCACGCATTCAAAACAGCATCATCATCAACAAAGACCCACGTACCGTCTACGAGATCACCAATGACATCGAGCGCTGGCCCGTGCTCTTCAACGAATATCATGGGGCAAAGGTACTTGAGAGCGAAACTGAGGGCCGCTATACTCGACTGACCTTCCAGCTTACCAATGCCGAAGGTAACACCTGGCGCTCATGGCGCTTGCTCGACCAGAAAGAACTCGTCGCCATCGCCGAGCGCGAGGAGCCGCTCTATCCCTTCAAGTATATGCACTTGAAATGGGCCTATGAAGCTGCTCCTGAGGGTACAAAGATGACCTGGACCCAGGACTTCGAGATGGACCCTCAATATGATACCCCTCTGCCGACCGTGCTGGAGCGCATGAACGCCCATACGCGCGAGAATCAGCAGAATATCAAAGAAAAGATCGAGTCTGGTCAGGCTGAAAAACTGACGGCAGATGCAACGCGCTAAACGGACTCATCGCAGGGCAAAGCACTAACGAAGTTCGGTGCGCAATAGGAGAGAAAACGGCGCTGTTTTCTCTCCAGCGCATCCGGCTTCAGCTTTGAATCTTTGCGCTAATAGGATAGCTATGACAGATAGAATGCAAGATGGCAAGGAGGACCAGCCCGGTATATATAGAGGATTTGAGGATGTGGGGAAGAGCTGGCGAGAACGGAAGGAGTTCTATAGTGTTTGATGCGACTCTCAAGCTAAATCGTATCCCCAACACCATATACAGGCGAAATGTTGCCGAAATAGAGGTACAAAGTCTAGCAAAGCGCTATGGCAAGTTCGAAGCAGTGAAGAGCGTAACATTCGGCATTCACAAAGGGGAAATCTTTGGCCTCCTGGGACCTAATGGTGCGGGTAAGAGTACTGTCATCAATATGATGTGCGGTTATTTACAACCAAGCTCTGGTGATACTTATATACGCAATTACTCGGTCAAGAAGAAGGCCGGTGCCGTAAAGTATCTGATAGGCGTCGTTCCGCAAGAGTTAGCTCTTTATAGTGACTTGAGCGCGCTTGAGAACCTTATCTTCTTCGGCAAGATGTATGGCATTCCAACAGACCCACTGAAGAAGCGTGCCGCCGAGGTGCTCAACTTTGTAGGCTTATATGACAGACGCAAAGACTCACCAAAGCATTTCTCAGGGGTATGCAGCGTCGCCTTAATATCGCCATTGCCTTGATGCATCACCCTGCTTTCCTACTTATGGATGAACCAACCGTGGGCGTTGATCCTCAGTCGCGAGAGCACATCTTTACGACTATTGAACGGCTTCGCGAGCAGGGTACCACCATTCTCTACACAACGCATTATATGGAAGAAGCGGAACGTCTCTGTCAGCGTATTGCGATCATGAACGAAGGGCGCATCATCGCCATAGGCACATTGCCCCAACTGCTTTCTCTGCTGGAGCCTGAGCGCGCCATTCAGCGCCCGAGGGGCTTACAAGAACTCTTCCTCCAGCTCACAGGCAAAACACTACGAGACTGAAGTGAAAGAATATTCTCATGAGAACTCTCTGGCATATAGCGAAGAAAGATCTATTACAAGTCATAAAGGATAAGCACTCGTTAATCCTGCTGCTGCTTGTTCCATTACTCCTGATCACTATCATGGGAAGCGCCTTCGGAAATGCCTTCGGTAACAACAGCAATCCAATCGCTTTCACCGTCGCTTTAAGCAATCAAGATAGTGGACATCTTGGAGAGACCATCGTTAAAGCGCTCCAGAGTGCAAACGCCAGCTTCACTATTGACATTAAAGCGTATAGCTCTACTAAAAATGTCTTGCAGAGTATTAAAGATGAAAAGGCCGTTGCGGGCATTATTATACCGTCTGGTACCACTCAGAAGCTGCAAGACGCCGCTAGTAAGAGCAAAAGTGTCAGCAATATCGTGCAGTTCTACACGCGTCCCAATAGTAATGATCAACGCATCTCGCTTACCCAGCAGATCGTTACTAATGTGCTTAATAACCAGATCAACGCTATGTACGCAGGTAGCGCCGCAGTACAAGAGATACAGGCACTCTGTAAACAGCCAGGCAACGCCTGTGACTATGCGACGATCAAGCCTGAAGCTATCAGTAAATCGATAGGAGAAGCCAGCCAGACTAGCAAGAATACTACGCTCATACAGACACTGACGACAGGGAACGCTCCCAAAAGCAGCAACTTTGACCAGTTGTTGCCGGGCTTTTCGGTGCTCTTCGCACTCTTTGGCCTGAACTCGGCAGCGTCAACTATTCTTCAAGAAAAGGAAGAAGGCACGTTTCGCCGTCTGCTGATTGCACCTGTGCCTCGTTATGCTCTGCTCGGCGGAAAGCTTGTAGCGCAATTTCTGCTCACACTACTACAACTAACTGTTCTCTTCACAATAGGCTATTGGGTCTTCAAGCTCAATATTGGCTCCTGGCAAGCAATTGGGTTGTTACTAATCAGTACCAGCTTTGCGACCACTGGACTGGGGATGTTGCTCGTCTCCATTGTTAAGTCGCGCCGCCAGCTCACTCCGGTAGTTACACTTACGACGCTTGTCACCTCCGCGATTGGCGGATCATGGTGGCCGCTATGGTCAGAACCTCAATGGATGCAGCAAATTGCCAAGATTGGAGTCACGGCCTGGGCAATTGAGGGACTAAACGGGGTTATGATCTTTGGGAAGAGCCTGGCTGAGATACAGTTTAATGTTCTTGGTTTGCTCGGTTATGGTTTGATTTGCTTTCTGCTCGCGCTACGCCTTTTCCGATTTCAGGAACAAAGCGCGTAAATGTTTCACGCAAACCCCTCCCGACAACTTTGCGCGTGTTCTTTAGACAACCCCCCATGCGATGTATGTTGCATGGGGGTTGTCGCGCCTACAATGATTCACCTGGAATCACAATAACTTAAGGCTTCCAAAACACAAAAAAGAGTTCACGATGTCGCGCTGCGACCTCGGAACCCTCTTGTCTCCTCGAACCAACTCAATCATGTTTCCCTCAATTTTGCTGAGCCACGCTCCTGCCTGCCTCCCACACGTGCGCTTCTCCCTTCACAGCAGCCCATGAGAACCACTCCCAACAGGATCATACACGTACACACGTTGGTGGCAACAAGCCGTACGATCATTAGTACTGCTCCGCTTCGCCTGTTACCAGTCGTCCACGCGCAGCCTATCTACCAGGTCTTCTTCCTGGGATCTTGACTCCTTCCGAAGAAAGAGTGGGACAAGTCGTCTTGGGGTCGGCTTCGCGCTTAGATGCTTTCAGCGCTTCTCCTTTCTTGACGTAGCTACCCAGCTCTGGGGGAGGCCCCCCAACTGGCACACCAGCGGTCAAGCCATCTCGGTCCTCTCGTACTGAAGATGACTCCCCTCACTTCTCCTACGCCCACGACGGATAGAGACCGAACTGTCTCGCGACGTTCTGAACCCAGCTCGCGTGCCGCTTTCATGGGCGAACAGCCCAACCCTTGGGACCTACTCCAGCCCCAGGATGCGACGAGCCGACATCGAGGTGCCAAACCTTGCCGTCGATGTGAACTCTTGGGCAAGATAAGCCTGTTATCCCCGGGGTAGCTTTTATCCGTTGAGCCACACTCCTTCCACTCGGGAATGTGGGATCACTAAGCCCGACTTTCGTCCCTGCTCGGCGCGTCTGCCTCGCAGTCAAGCTCCCTTGTGCCTTTACACTCTTGAGAGGGTGATGTCCATCCACCCTGAGGGAACCTTTGGGCGCCTCCGTTACTCTTTGGGAGGCGACCGCCCCAGTCAAACTACCCATCTGGCCCTGTTCACGCTCCGGCTCACGGATGCGTGTGAGACACAAACCATGGTGAGAGTGGTATTTCACTGCTGCCTCCTCCGCCCCCACAAGGGCGAAATCCTCGGCTCCCACCTATCCTACGCACACCATACTTCGTTTCCAGGCCAAACTGTAGTAAAGCTCCACGGGGTCTTTTTGTCCTGTCGTGGGTAACCCGTATCTTCACGGGTACTTCAATTTCGCCGAGTCCTCTGTCGAGACAGTGCCCAAGTCGTTTCTCCTTTCGTGCGGGTCGGAACTTACCCGACAAGGAATTTCGCTACCTTAGGACCGTTATAGTTACGGCCGCCGTTCACCGGGGCTTAGATTCGTGGCTACGCTCACCACTCCTCGTAACCTTCCGGCACTGGGCAGGAGTCAGCCCCTATACTTCCGCTCTCGCGTTCGCAGAGACCTGTGTTTTTGGTAAACAGTCGCTTGGGCCTCGTTTTTGCAGCCTTCTCACCACCTCTTGTCTTACCAAGAGACAGCTACTCAGGCCCCCCTTCTTCCGAAGGTACGGGGTCAATTTGCCGAGTTCCTTAACAGAGGGTCGCTCGATCACCTGGGGAGAGTTCCCCCTGCCTACCTGTGTCGGTTTGCGGTACGGGCGCACAGTCTTCTGGCGAGAGGCTTTTCTTGGCGGCCTGGGCTCCGATGACTTCCGCACCCTCGCGGGCGCTCGGCCCAGCAGTCACGCTTTCGCAACCGGGATTTGCCTCGGTCACGCGCTTCTGGCTGGGCACCGGTCCTGTCCATTCGACCGGCTCACCTTCCCTACCGCGTCCCCCCATTGCTCCATCACGAAGCTGTGCGGTGCAGGAATCTCTGACCTGCTTTCCATCGCCTACGGCTTAACGCCCTCGGCTTAGGTCCCGACTCACCCTGGGACGATTGACGTTGCCCAGGAACCCTCAGGCATTCGGTGTATCTGGTTCTCGCAGATATTGCGCTACTCATTCCGGCATTCTCACTTCCTGCCGCTCCACCAGTCCTTGCGATCTGGCTTCTCTGCCACAGGAACGCTCCCCTACCAACCTCCTCGTAAAGAGAAGGTTCCATGGCTTCGGGACGATGCTTGAGCCTCGGTACGTTGTCGGTGCCATTGCACTCGACCAGTGAGCTATTACGCACTCTTTAAATGATGGCTGCTTCTAAGCCAACATCCTGGCTGTTTGGGCGCATTGACCCCCTTTGACACTGAGCATCGATTTTGAGCCCTTAGCCGATGGTCTGGGCTGTTTCCCTTTTGACGACGAAGCTTAGCCCCCGCCGTCTCACTCACCCGCATCCTGTCCTGGCATTCGGAGTTTGGTTAGGGTTGGTAACCCGCACAGGGCCCCTAGCCTACTCAGTGCTCTACCTCCAGGATAGTTCTCTCGGGTGGCTGTACCTCAATACATTTCGGGGAGAACCAGCTATCTCCGTGTTCGATTAGCATTTCACCCCTATCCACAAGTCATCCCCCAGTTTTGCAACACTGGTGGGTTCGAGCCTCGACGGACTGTTACATCCGCTTCACTCTGCTCATGGATAGCTCACACGGTTTCGGGTCGCATCGCCGCTACACGCACGCCTTATTCAGACTCGGTTGCCCTCTGGCTCCCCAGCTTTAGCGCTGGTTAACCCGCAACGTGCGATGCACTCGCCGGATCATTCTACAAAAGGCACGCCATCAGCCCTTACTTCCTCATGGAAGAGTGGCCTCTGACTGCTGGTGAGTACGTGGTTTCAGGGTCTCTTTCATCCCCCTCTCGGGGTCCTTTTCACCTTTCCCTCACGGTACTTGTTCGCTATCGGTCGCTGAAGCTCTTTAGCCTTGGAGGGTGGTCCCCCCAGCTTCCCACAAGATTGCACGTGTCTCGTGGTACTCAGGATTCTTCCCACCGTACTGCCCCCGACCTCTACGGGACTCTCACCCCCTCTGGTGGCACGTTCCAATGCCTTCAAGTAAGGTCAGTATGGTGTTGATGGAAGTCCTACAACCCCGCCACGTCCGAGGACGTGATGGTTTGGGCTACCTCCCGGTTCGCTCGCCACTACTACGGGAATCTCGGTTGATTTCTCTTGCGCAGGCTACTGAGATGTTTCAGTTCGCCCACGATCCTCCACACCGTCTATGTGTTCAACGGTGGGTCTCCAGACATAACTCTGGAGGGGTTGCCCCATTGGGAATCTCAGGGATCATGGCTTGGATGCAGCTCCCCCTGAACGTTTCGCCGGTCTCCGCGTCCTTCATCGGACTTCAGCGCCAAGGCATCCACCTCGTACTCTCTGTCGCTTGTTCTGCCTTGCCGTTTTCTTCGCCGAATGTGAAGAATTGTCGTTAGTGTGTATCTACCCTTTGTTGTTGGGATTCGGTCTTCATGTTCACTGTCAGCGATCAGCGCTCGCGCAGGTCGCTCGCTTCTCGCTCCCGAAAGAGCTCGAAGAAAGCAGCAGGCACAGCGTGCTCGCTCAGCAAAATTGAAGGAAACATGTTCAGTTGTTCAAGGTGCTCGGGTGAGACCCATCTGTCCCTCACGAAGAGGGACGACGAAGCGCTCAACCGCTCAAGAGTGGAAGCAGCTTTCAACATCAGCACCACAGGTTCCTGTTCGACCTGGGATGGTTCCTCGCGCTGTGGCGAGAAACAACTCTCCCTAGAAAGGAGGTGATCCAGCCGCACCTTCCGGTACAGCTACCTTGTTACGACTTCACCCCAATCACCGACCCCACCCTCGACGCCTGCCTCCCAAAGGGTTAGCCTGGCGGCTTCAGGTGTTGCCGACTTTCGTGGTGTGACGGGCGGTGTGTACAAGACCCGGGAACGTATTCACCGTAGTGTGCTGACCTACGGTTACTAGCAACTCCTCCTTCATGCAGGCGAGTTTCAGCCTGCAATCTGAACTGAGACCGGCTTTCTGAGCTTGGCTCCCCCTCGCGGGTTCGCTTCCCTTTGTCTCCGGCCATTGTAGCGTGTGTGTCGCCCAGGTCGTAAGGGCCGTGCTGACTTGACGTCATCCCCGCCTTCCTCCCTTTCGGGCAGTCCCACCTGAAACCTATAACAGGCAGTAGGGGTTGCGCTCGTTGCGGGACTTAACCCAACATCTCACGACACGAGCTGACGACAGCCATGCAGCACCTGTGTGAACGCTCCGAAGAGCACAGTGCATTACCACTGCTTCGTCCACATGTCAAGACCTGGTAAGGTTCTTCGCGTTGCATCGAATTAAACCACACGCTCCGCTGCTTGTGCGGGTCCCCGTCAATTCCTTTGAGTTTTAATCTTGCGACCGTACTCCCCAGGCGGACCACTTATTGTGTTTACTTCGACACGGAGGGGGTCGATACCCCCCACATCTAGTGGTCATCGTTTACGGCCAGGACTACCGGGGTATCTAATCCCGTTCGCTCCCCTGGCTTTCGCACCTGAGCGTCAGGTACTTCCCAGGACACTGCCTTCGCCTTTGGTGTTCCTCCGGATCTCTACGCATTTCACCACTCCACCCGGAATTCCGTGTCCCTCTGAAGTCCTCAAGTCCCACAGTTTCCGTTCGCCTCTCCCGGTTGAGCCAGGAGCTGTCAGAACAGACTTACAGGACCGCCTGCGTGCCCTTTACGCCCAGTAACTCCGGACAACGCTCGCCCCCTACGTATTACCGCGGCTGCTGGCACGTAGTTAGCCGGGGCTTCTTCCTGAGGTACCGTCCGTTCTCGTCCCTCAGAAAAGCAGTTTACACTCCGAAAAGCGTCTTCCTGCACGCGGCGTTGCTCGTTCAGGGTTGCCCCCATTGACGAAAATTCCTCACTGCTGCCCCCCGTAGGAGTCTGGGCCGTTCTCAATCCCAGTGTGGCTGACCATCCTCTCAGACCAGCTACTGATCGTCGCCTTGGTGAGCTTTTACCTCACCAACCAGCTAATCAGGCGCAGGCCCATCCTCAGGCGTCCCGAAGGACTTTCCTTCTTGCGAAGGATATGCGGTATTGTCGGCGATTTCTCGCCGGTATTCCTCACCTGGGGGTAGGTACCCACGTGTTCCTCACCCGTCCGCCACTCCCTTGTTACCAAGGGCGTTCGACTTGCATGTGTTAGGCACGCCGCCAGCGTTTATCCTGAGCCAGGATCAAACTCGCCATTCAAGTTGTGAATGTATCTGTACCCATCCCCAACCGGAGATGAGACATGTGTAAATGAGTTTGCGTCCAGGCTGAAAGAAGTGCTTGGCTTCTTTGTTTGCTTGTTCGCAGAATTGACAGGATTGTGTACCTTCCTCTCATGGCTCCCTTGCGAGAGCGCTGGAAGAAGGGCCAATGTCCATCTGCATTCCACTCTTGAGTTGTTCAGGTACGTCTTTGAGTCCTCGACGCCGCATGGGCGTCGTCCCCGCCGACCTCAATGGATCAGCGTTTTTTTCTCTGTATCGGGCAGAACCAACAAGAGCAGCGTTTCCGTTGTTTTCGTTCGTTCGCCGTCGACTCCGGTAGTATCGCATATCGCTTGGGGTTTGTCAACCCCTTTTTCGTGACTTTTTCGAAGCTCATTCAGATTCGTTGTTGTGCCCCTTCTTTGCGGGCTGCCGGAAAATGACAGCACGAAGCCGATGACCTCAACAGTCATACAGCGCGGGAAGGGGAGATGATCTGAACGATCCCGTGTCGAGCCACCTTAGCGTGGCGCAATCCTTGGTGACAGGCTCAACTATTCTGTAAGGTGTTTACCTGTCGTCGGAGCGAAGGTAAGTATGCCATAGTTTTACTATGAAGTCAAGCCTTTTAGAAGCAATTTTTGAAAGATTCTAAAAATTGCTTCTAAAAGGCTTGCTGCTTGCCCTCATTCATCTTAGCAAGGCTTTCTGGCCTATTTCGCGATCAAGCACCATCCTCTGGCAGAACTACTCTTCATACAAAGCCTGCCAGTGTAAACGCTCCTGCTGAGCTTCAGTAAAACGCTCAGCAATCGTCCCATCTTGGGCCAGTATTTGCTGGCGTAATGACTGCAGGGTCGAGATATATGCATCAAGACCACTTGCAACAGCCGCACTATTAGTCAGGCAGATATCGCGGTACATTTCGGGGCTCCCCGCCGCCAGCCTGGTCGCATCTCGAAAACCACTAGATGCCAGCAAAGACGCATCCCCCCAGGTAGGACTATGCGCCGCGCTCTCAATCAGGGCCACAGCAGAGAGGAAAGGCACATGGCTAATCATTGCAACCTGTCTATCATGCTCCTCAGGCTCCAGAACTTTTACCCGAGCCCCCAATACTTCCGCTAATGCAGCGACCTTCTTCATAGCCATAGGCCGTGTGCTGGTGGTTGGTGTTAGGCAATATATGCGATGGCGAAACAAGGCAGCATCTGCCGCTTCGACACCAGTGAGTTCTTTTCCAGCCATAGGATGCCCACCGACAAAGGACACATTTTCAGGTAAATAGCTCTCCGCCCATTCAATAACCTGTGCCTTCGTACTGGCAACATCGGTAACGACCGCTCCAGGGGTCAGCACTGATGCCAACTGTTGAAGAAGAGTGCGAATAGCACCAACAGGTGTCGCCAGGATAACCAGATCGGCTCCCCGCACAGCATCTGCCAGCTCCATATATGGCTGATCGATAGCACCTACTCTATATGCTTGCTGAGACACACCTCTTCCCAGATCATAGCCCGTTACCTGTTGCGCGGCACCTGACTCACGTAATGCCAGGCCGATGGAGCCTCCTATCAGTCCCAGCCCCACGATAGCAACACGACTAAACATAGACAAATCCTCTTTTGCAGCCAGCCTTTATATATGAAAACGCAAGACGGTATGCCTTCAGGCATACCGACATGCACATCTATTCGTAAAAATAAGCATTTTAAATGCTTTAGAAATAGATCAGATTCTCAAGCCACGCTTCCCCACTATCCCCTAAAATTGAAGCAAGCATGGTGGTCACTTCATCGCTTAATACTCTCTCCTGCTCAACACGATATAGGTCGAGAAAGCGTGGCAGAATATCAATTGAATATGTTTCCAACAGATCCGCAGCAAAGCGCTCTAGCAACAATTGATAGCAGAGATAATCTTCGGGTGTGGTATCTTCATACCAATCAAAACCACGAATCGTATCGGGGGTTTTGCCATCTGGCTCAACCTCAAAGATATCATCATATTCAGCATACAGGTCTGTATTCACAATACCAGTCTGTCCATCCAATATATGTGCAAGCCAGAGGGACGCGAATTTCACCTGCCACTCGTCTGCCCACAAGGGATTATCTTCGGGCCAGGGGCGCGGATCACTCTCTAAAAATGCCAGCACCAGAGCATGGTACAACATAAAAGAGAACTTTTCCGTCGTCATTTCGCCAAAAATCATATCGACTTCAGACGGAACCACAAGCGTTGGAGGGCTGGTTACCTCTGTCCAATAAGGAGAGGGCCTATCAACCTCCTCAACCTCATCATGAGGGGCCAGTGAGAGATCATCAGGCGTGGGCAACAGGATCTCGAACTCAGGGCGTGCTTTGCCGAAGAGTTGCTCCAACTGTATGCACGCCTTATCAATGATCTGAGCTATCTGACGTGCCCGAGCCTCATCGCCAGCAGGATAATATCCTGGCACAGGCCCAGACAACATACTGTACTTATCATAGGGAAAGAGCATCGTTTCGCTCATGCCGTCCCTTCTTCTCGAAGTGTTTCTTTCGGCTCATCTAAAACCACTAGAGGGTCTTTTGCAACAAGCTCGCGCTCCGCTTTCGCTTCCTCAAGTAGCGCTCCTGATTTCTTTTCCTTACGAAAGCGCAGGTATGCACTCTTGAAGAGCTGTTGCAAGCGACTGGGCTTTATTTGTTTGCCGTTTTCATAATATTCTAACGCCACCTCGCCAATGGACCATGTAGCCGCTCCCGCGATGGCGCCTGCAACAAAGTCTCCGCCAAATGGAACAAACTTCGCCACCTGTTCCGCTAGATAGCGGAAGGCCAGCCCACTTATCATTGTAGCAATCAATTCGCGAGCCTGCTTTAGCGACTCGGCATTATCCATGGGCTCACCATAGAGCGCGGCCAGGCGTAACACCAGGCGAGCCTGAGTCCCAAGTAGGATTGGAATGTCTATAAAGGGAATCGGCTCAATCCCAGCAGCTAGGCAGACAAGGGTTGCGTTGCGAATAATGCGTTGCGCGGCTTGTCGACGATACGCAGGCAGTTCACGCCCTATAGCGAGCGCGGCTTCAGGGCTAGCATCAATAATGGCGGGAATAAGCTCCTCAGCCACATTTCTGCCATTTCTGGCGGAGATTGGGATAATACCAGGAGAATTCAGCAGCACCGCCATTTCGGTCGCGATCTGATCGCCTTTCTCCCCACCACGTAAGGTATCTACCTTGTTGGCCGCGATAATTGTTGGCTTGTCCAGTTTCTTGATCAAGCTATAGAGTTCGCGATCCTCAGCCTGAAGCCCTCTGGCAGCATCAAGCAAGAATACTATCACACTTGCCTGCCCCATGCCACTCTCCATGACATCAGGGAGGTGTCCCGGTGTATCTACCAATGTAAACGGACCGAAATCTGTTCGCACCAAGGAGCGTGTTGTTCCAACTTCAGAAGAGACCGGCGAGAGCATTTGCCCTTTCATCTGATTGAAAAGGGTGCTTTTTCCTGTGTTGGGCATTCCTACAATGACAACGGTATTGTTTAACCCTTCCAGGATATCCATCTGCGCTTGCTTCCAGTTCACGGCTTTCATCAAGCCCTGCACCATGGTGACGTTGGATGGCATATTCTTGAGCGCACTCACGCCCAATTCACGTATGGTCGACGGACGATTGCTTTTACTTAAGATTGTGTCGGTAAACTTCTTTTTAATGACGTCGCGCTGGTTGTTCTCGTCAGGTGAATATGTATGCTTCGCCACGCTCGTTCATCCTTCCCTGATACAGTCTTGTAGTCTTATACAAAAACCAATGCCACTCTCGCGGCTCGCGCAAGTGCGCTCGGATTTTCGTTTAAGAAGTATGAAAAGTGTCCCAGTTATAAGTACAGGTTCAGGGCATATGTAAAACACATGCTTTTGATTATAACTTTCTCTGCTCATAAGAGCAAACAACATCTATTACACGGATAGCACGCCTGGATAGGAGACGGAAATCTCCCTTCCCGGTCTTCTCACATGGAGCCTTTCGACCAGACAAACCAAAGCATCAGATGATAATACTCACAGTTGTGCAGAAGAAGCTAGGCAAGTACACCCCTTCTTCAGTATAGCCAAACAATAAGGTTTTCTATGAAAACCACTATCGCTATTTCCGAACGCGTTCAGGTTCATGATTGTAGATACGCCTCAATCACCCATATATACGTATACCTGTGATAGTGGGTTCGATAGGTCATTATTCATAAGTATCGGCACACGCACTCTTACTTAACAATATCCTTTGTATATATGTCTGCTCTAGTCCATGAGAGTACACTTCTTCCTCACAACCCATCTGCTCTTTTGCGAAGTAGAGGTTCGGCAAATACAAAAAGCATTTGAGTATATGATGCTCTCTAATTTGCAACCTGTGCTTGACGTATTGCTACCTTTTCTGACATAATCGAGACGTAAACTCTTACATTCATCTTCCATACTTTTTGTAAACGAGAGGCACCACAATGCGAGATACCCCAATGTGCAATGAAAAAACTGAGCAGGATTACCATGCTGGCTTTTCACGCGTTATGTGGTTCGCAGAACAGGCAAAACTTCAGGGATGGAAGCTAAGTGACCGCCAGATCGTGCATGAGATCATGCAGCGAGAAAGGGCCGCTCAGATCCGCGACAAAAGCTCTCTTCCGATAGTTGGAAAAGAAGTACGCTCTTCAGCCTGGAATCGAGGCCAGGCCGATGCATTGCGGGCCTTATTACGCTCACAACGCGAGCATTATGGGAAGGGGCTCTAAACCCTCCAGAGACCAGGCGTGTGAGCGCTAGCCACACTGGTGGTTTTGTTTTTGCATGAAGCATTTTCAAGCACTCCCACACTTGACATAGATTCTTCTTTTTTGTCATAATCGGCTTCAGCGTAGAAGCCGTTTTTTTATGCGTTGGATCGATAGGGAAAGGGGCTCAATTATGGAGAATGCCGCCATTACAAGCTATACGGGACCAGAGCTACGCTCCCCCGAACAAGTTCATACAATCATTACCGAGCTACGCCGCCTCTACCCTGATGCTATGTGTTCACTTAATTTCTCCAATTCTCTTGAACTGCTGGTAGCAACCCAACTCTCAGCCCAATGCACTGATGAACGTGTGAATCTCGTCACCGCGCAACTTTTTAAGAAGTATCGTACGGTAGAAGACTACGCGACCGCTAAGCAGGAGGTATTGGAGCAGGATATTCGCTCGACAGGTTTTTATCGAAACAAAGCACGCAATATCCGTAACGCCTGCCAGCGCATTATTACTGAGTTCGACGGCGAAGTTCCATGCACGATGCCAGATCTGTTAAGTCTGGCAGGAGTCGCACGCAAGACGGCTAATGTGGTACTGGGAAATGCCTTTGGGATTGTGGAGGGCTTTGTGGTGGATACCCATGTCGGACGGCTCTCCCGTCGCCTGGGATGGACACAACAGAAGGATCCAGTCAAGGTTGAGCAAGAATTAATGCGCATCATCCCCCAGCAGGATTGGCTCGATCTTTCGCATCTTCTGATTTTCCACGGGCGCGCGATTTGCGATGCCCGCAAGCCACTCTGTAGCCAATGCACACTGGCAATGCTCTGCCCCTCGGCCACTTCACTCGCGAAGGGCTAAACAGCAATCCACGCCAATCACAAATGCCTATACTCGAACAAGCAAAGCTCCAGGCAATATCTGCGCTTCAAAGGTGGTAGCATTGAGCGTTTCGCCATCATACTGCATGTTTGCTGGTCTGGCGCAAGTCATGCTTAACGCTTTCGCGCGATAGAAGTGGACCAGCGGCTCCTGGGCATGTTCGCCACGTTGAAGAACAGGAAGTAGCTTCAGGGCGCGCCGCAAAGGCATATAGGAGACAGCACATATATCGAAGTAGCCATCAGTATGATCAGCCTGGGGATTGACGCGAAAGCCCGCGCCATAGGCGGGGCCATTGGAGACCGCGATCAAGACGTACTGCTGTTGCTCATGCGTCAGGACTTTGCCATCCAGACTCAACGATACCCAGGGGCAATGGCGGTACCCGAAAAGCAGTTGTTTCAGCGCAGCGGTATAATAAAGGCGTGCTCCACTCATGAGCGGATATTTCTTGAGCTTACCAACTGCGACGGCGATATCCGCATCAAGCCCCACGCTAAAGGCATTGGCGAAGTAGTGCCCATTGACAACTCCTGCATCCGTCTCGATGACACGCCCATGCAGCGCCGTCTCCAAAGCAGTCTCAGGATCAGAGGACAATTTCAGAGTATTGCAGGCATAGTCATTCCCAGAGCCCGCAGGGACAATCCCCAGAGGCACACGGCAACCAGAGGTTAGGATACCATTCATCACTTCGTTCAGCGTTCCATCACCACCCACCACGACAAGTCCTCGCCCTTCGTGAGCGGCCTGCTTCGCCAACTCTTGCGCCTCACCTGCTAGCCGTGTCTCGACATACTCAACATTTATGCGCTGACGATAGCTCTCGATAAGCGAACGATAACGCGTCATCTTGCCACGGTTCGCGGCTGGATTGAGGATAATAAGAGGGAAGAGTGCGGGATCATATGTCTTGGTGCCGTGTTCCATAATGCTCCTCTTGAGAGTAATGGTTTCTGGCTCGATTCTAACATATCCTCTACAGTTTCACAAATGCTAGCGAGCAGGTTTTACTAAGACACCTGACCATTCTGATAGAAACTTAATTTAAGAGGAACATTGTCTAGAAGAAGGCCAGCCACGCCAGAGAAAAGATGTTGCACTTTCTTCAAACGTGGCTGGTACTCATACATTAGTCGGGAAGTGGCCCCATATAGCGAGACCAGAGATCGTAGGCTATCTCCTGCGCGCTGGCTTCGATACCATACGCGGAGAAGTACTGACATACGCGCTCGATATCGCGTTGTAGCAACTGCAACACTGCCGGGCTATGGCGTGGGTCGACTGCCTGAGCAAAATCAATCAGCATGACCGCACCTTCCCAGTAGAGGATGTTGTACTCGGAGAGGTCGCCATGCACGCGATTGTGAGCAAACATCAGCTCGATGTCAGCAAGGATCTGCTCAAACAATGGACGCGCCTCCTCCGCCTCCAGTATAACCTCGCGTAAGAGTGGTGCCTGCTTCTCCCGGTCGCCCAGGTACTCCATCAGGATGGCATTCCCTATATGCGACAGGGGTTTCGGGACGTGCACACCCGCCTCATAGAGTTGGATTTGCGTTTCATACTCAAAGCCAATCCATGAGGAGACCTGCAACGCACGGGATTTGGCATTTTTACGCGACATAACTCGTTTGGCTCGCGAGTTCCCCATTGCCTTCTTGTGTTCGTCAACAACTACACGGCTCTGCCGATAGATGGCATCGTTGCGTAGATTGCGAAACATACGAGGGCGATAGACCTTTGCTGCCAGGACATCATATGCTGTATCGGGATGCGCGACACAGCAAAAGACGGAAGCCTCTTTACCGCTCTTGGCGATATAGAGTACATCCGAGATCAGATCCTCCTCGTAAAACTGCGACAGCGAAGAGTGAATCCAGGGTCCATCGCGCTGTGAAGACAGCATTGTGGGATGAAACTCGCGCGAGGCGCTGGATTCGGATGCCTGCTCTTTGAGCCAACGCTGTACATCTTCATTGCTTTCGTAGCTTGTTTTGCGTGTGGGCTTGGGATGATGACCGTGGCGATATTTATCCTTTATTTTGATAAATGAAGCGGCCTCATCTTCGTAGATCTCAAAATCGTCATTATTCTGGTACACAAATGCTCCTTGATGTAAGGCGAACAAGAATCAACTGCTGATCCAAGCCAGGGGAAAAGGGGAGACGGAATCCAGCAGCCTCAGGTACAAAACGCCTGTGGCAAGGGCATAGTTTGCCCATAAGCAGCTTGTATACGGGAACAAAAGGTATCAGCAATAGAGGAAATGGTTACCCTCAAACCACAGCTGTACCTGCTCTACAACAAGAGAGAGGTGCATAAAACAGCAGATCGTCTACACTGTGGTCAAGAGCGAATAGGAAGCGACCAGGAAGATGGTCGTATAAAGAAAGGTGACATGATATACGCTGCAATGAGCGATCATCATGAGAGAGGTGTTCCTATGCTTTTGTGCGCATCAGGTGAGATCGTCTAGCTGGTTACCACCATGCTGCTGGAAACCGCGAAAAAAGTGACTTGCGCCATATGTACACCTCCAAAGAAAAGAAGTTATAAAGTTATTGTAGCATAGGCCTCAAGCAAACACAAGCGTTCGAAAGCGACATCCAGGAGTGCCACCATAGCAAGCTTCTGTACGGTTTCGAGACGCAACAAAATCACACACAAGAGGCGCACCATCTTTGTCAGCAACGTCATACTTGGGTTTGCCTGTACAGCCTGGGAGAGCATATGATGAAGATAGATACTCAGTTAGAGCAAGACAAGCTTGCATTGTACGAAGGAGGAAACATCTCAATGGCGCTAAAAATAGGAGTCATTGTACCTCAGGGCTGGCGCATGGATCTTGTGGGGATCACCGATCCCGTTGAAGCCTATGAGACTATGACTCGCGTCGCGCAAGAGGCCGAGGAGTTGGGATTTGATTCGATCTGGCTCTTTGACCATTTCCATACCGTACCACAACCAACGCAAGAAGTAACCTTCGAATGCTGGACCAGTACGGCAGCCCTGGCACGCGATACCAAACGCGTTCGCATCGGGCAGATGGTCTCTTGCAATAGTTATCGCAATCCAGCCCTACTCGCGAAGATGGCAAGCACTGTTGATGTACTTAGCCACGGACGCCTGGATTTTGGTATTGGCGCTGGCTGGTACGAGCACGAATACAATGCCTATGGCTATGAGTTCCCCGATGGCCCGACCCGCCTACGTCAACTACGCGACGCTGTCCGCATCATTAAGAGCATGTGGACAGAGGAAGAGGCTATATTTGAAGGGAAATACCATCAGGTGCGAGGTGCGATCAATCAACCCAAGGGCGTACAGAAACCACATATCCCCTTGCTCGTTGGTGGCGCTGGCGAAAAAGTGACGCTCAAAATCGTGGCTCAATATGCGGACGCCTGCAATATAGGTCACCAGGATAACGAAGGTTTGGCGCGCAAGCTTGACATCATCAAGCAGCACTGTAATGACGTTGGGCGTGATTACAATGAGATCCGCCGCACAGTACTCTATAACTGTGCTATTGCGGAGACCGATGCCGAGGCCCTCGCAAAATCAGAGCTTTACAAGCGCAATGTTCCTGAAGGCCGCCTGCGCGAACACGCCTTAATTGGGACCCCGGATGCTATTCGCAAGCGTCTGATCGAGATTGAGCAAGCAGGTGCTCAGGAACTGATTATCTTCCTGCAAGATGCCGCGAAACTGGATTCCTTGCGCCTCTTCGCGCAGGAATGCTTGCCCAGATAATCACAGGCTCCCTATAAAGGGGAACTTGAAACCATAGCAACCGGATTTCTACCGTCCGATGCGGGGGCGATACTGAATCGCCTCCGCGATATATGGGGCGGCAATCGTATCGCAACCAGCGAGATCCGCAATGCTACGCGCGAGCTTGAGCACACGATGGTAGGCGCGTGCGGAGAGGTGCATCTGCTGCATCGCGGCCTTGATCAGGCGCTCCGCCGCGTCATCAACCTCACAGAAGGCACGCACCTCAGCAGGACCCATCTCGGAGTTACAAGTCAATCTGGAACCAGTAAAACGTCGTAGTTGGCGCTCTCTTGCTTCCTGCACTCGAGCGCGAATCGTGGTGGAGTTCTCCACCTGGCGCTTATCGGCAAGCTTCGCGTAGTCGACGCGTGGCACCTCGACATGAATATCAATACGGTCCAATAAAGGACCGCTGATGCGCTTCTGATAGCGCGCGATAGCTGTGGCTGAACAAACGCATTCTTTAATTGGATCACCCAGGTACCCACATGGGCATGGATTCATGGCAGCTACTAGCATGAAGTTCGCGGGATAGGTAATGGTCCCTTGAGCGCGCGAGATGGTGACAACCTTATCTTCGAGCGGTTGCCGCAAGACCTCTAAAACATTCTGCCCAAACTCAGGTAACTCGTCGAGAAAGAGCACGCCTCGATGAGAGAGGCTGATTTCCCCCGGACGCGGCAAGCGACCACCTCCAACTAATCCCGCATGACTGATAGTATGGTGCGGCGCACGAAACGGGCGCTGGAGTACCAAGGGCAAATCAGTGGGAAGCATGCCACTGACACTATAAATGCGTGTCACATCCAGAGCCTCTTCTATCGTCGTGCGAGGCAAGATGGACGGAGTCGAGCGCGCGAGAAGCGTCTTCCCCGATCCTGGGGGACCACTCAGTAAGATATTATGCCCTCCACTGGCTGCGACCTCAAGCGCACGCTTAACATGCTCCTGCCCGCGTACCGCAGCCATATCTTGAGCATATGCTCCTTCACTGGCACGCGCCAAGAGAGAAGCATCATATGCGTAGGGCTCAATACGCTCCTCACCATTCAGATGCGCTACCAGTTGTGAAAGCTTTTCCACTGGATAGACCATAATACCATCTACCAGGGCCGCCTCCCTGGCATCTATGGCTGGTACAAAGACCGCTTGGATATTCTTCTCACGTGCGAGAGCCACCATGGGCAAGATACCATTGGTATGTCGCACACTTCCATCGAGTGAGAGCTCACCTAGAAAAAGGTACTCAGAAAGGTCACCAGTTTCATTGGCTGGCACGATATTTTGATTCGCGTACAGGATCGCGACCGCCATAGGTAAATCAAATGAGGGACCCTCTTTGCGCAGGTCGGCAGGAGCAAGATTCACCACCAGGCGTTTCATGGGGAAGAGACAACCACTGTTCTTAATCGCGGACCGTACGCGTTCTCTGGCTTCATTAACCGCTGCATCGGGTAAACCTACCACCAGGAATTGCGGTAGACCTGGGGAGACATCCACTTCAATCTCAATCAAGGCACCTTCAAGACCAATTACCGCACAACTACGAGCCATTGACAACATAAAACACATCCTTCCTCAGCAACACATCTCTATATCATTATCTATGAAATAAATAAAAAACTCAAGCATAGTAGCAAAATATGCTATAAAGCCCAAAAAAGAGGTGTATATAAGGCTAATTCTTTCGAAGTGTGTAAAAACAGGAAGGAATATAGTATTATGCTATATGCTCTTCAACCCTGACATGCGTAAGCGATGGCACCAGAAGAGCGATTAATAAGGTAGCGGCGATACACGCTATCCCCCCACTAATCACGGAAAACTGTGGAGAGGTAGTACCCGCTACAACACCCGATTCAAACTGCCCTAGCATCGGACCACCAAGGACAAACATGGCATTCACTGAGCTGATACGACCACGGAACTCGTCAGGTGTAGTAAGCTGAACAATTAATCCGCGTAAAATCATACTCACCATGTCGGCGGCTCCCGCGCCTGCGAGGAGGAGCGTTGAGAGCCAGAGAGGTCCAGGAGCCAGGCCAAACCCAACAACACAGACCCCCCAGCCCAGGACAGCCAAAACAACCCCCAACCCCTGACGAGGTATGCGATTGATGAGACCCGTCAGTGGCGTCAATAGAACCGCGCCAATGGAGGTCGCAGCCACAAGCACACCTAGCCCCTGCGCTCCAACACGCAGAATATCATTGGCATATACTGGTAGCAGTGCCTTGGGAGAACCAAAGAAGGTTGCAAAGAAGTCGATGGAAAGCACAGCAAGAATAATAGGATGAGCTCGCAAAAAACGTATACCATCGACAAGCGCTTGTATGCCTGGTTGTGCATCCTTGCCAGATGCTCTACGCGGAACATGCATTAAACACAGCGTACCAAGGACAACAAAGTAAGTTACGACATCCAGCCAGTACGTTGTCACAATGCCCCACCAGCCGATAAGATATCCACCAAAAGAGGAGCCAATAACAAATGTCAATTGCATCATCACCGAGCTTAAAGAGACAGCACTAGCCATCTGGTCACGCGGCACCAGGGTAGGAATAATAGCCTGCTGGACAGGGAATTCAAAAGCGGAGACACAGGCGGAGGCAAAGATGACCGTATAAACGACATAGACATTGATGCGACCAGACATCGTACAGAGGGCAAGAATGGCCGACAAGATCGCCATTATGAGCTCGATTAAAAGTAGCATCTTACGCCGATCAAAACTATCAGCCAGGACACCACCTACCAGAGATAATAAGAGGCGAGGTATAGCTTGCAGTAAACCAATGATTCCAAGGGAGATGGCCGAATGCGTCAACTGATAGACCTGCCATGAGACAGCAACGATTTGCATCTGCGTGCCAGCAGCAGAGATCAACTGTCCCCAAAATAAAAGCGCATAGTTGCGGTTACGGAGAACACTCCAATGACCAGGGGACTTTACGGGAGGGGGAGCCAAATCGCGGGCCGTCGTAGTCACATCAACGACCAGCGGCACTGACTGCTCCGGGGTTCCTTCCTTTTTCATGTACCAATCCAAGCACGTAAGCGGTCAATCACTGATTCAGCATATAGTATATCACGTTCATTGGGGATTGAAGGCACGAAGAACAAAGCTTGGGGCAATAAAGAGTGTTGGAGAGTATTTTGTTTACGACCTTTATACGCCAAAAGTAGGTAGGACAATAACCTCTTGTCCTGGCTTGAGCACGGTTTGTAAGCCTCCCGCGCCTTGAATAACCTCGTTGTTCACAAAAATGGTTACATGCTGGCGAACATGACCCTCTTCTGTGCAGAGGCATTCCCAAATAGCTGGGTGCTGCACCCTTAGTTGTGCGAGTAGCTGCTCAACAGTGGAAGCAGACATGACTATCTGGCTCTTTCCCCCACTATAGGTACTCAATGTTGAAGGCAGGCGCAATGTGACTGTTTTCTGTTCTTCACCCATGTATGTCCTTAACCTCAATTATCGCTTGGTTGGCAGCAATCTTAAGCCCCGGCCTATGAATCGAGAATAGTGCAAGAGAGCTATTCTCACACAAAAACGACAGCTTCAGGCATACTTGATGAAGTATGCCTGATCCAACTCACGAAAAGACTTCCACAAGTATATGGGGTGAAGGCCATGAATGCAAGGGGTTGCACCATGCAAAGTAGCCAGATAGGTATTGTTCATTACGCAGGAGGACGAACAACCACATTATTAGGCGCGTGTTGCCGTAGCCACTCCAACACCTCTTGCACAGAGGCAAAAGAGATCGCACCCGCTCCGACAAGCTCAGTAAGAATTTGAGTGCCCTCGCCACCAGTATAATCGCGCGCCACCACTTCACTGCTGTTTTTTTTCCCATCCAGGCACACACTCACGCTTCCTTTTGGCGCATCTAACAGGAGAATGGTCAACCCCTTCCGCCGAGCAGCCAGGGCCTCTCGCAACAGAGGGACATTTCCTGGACCAATTGGCATAGGACAGAGTATCAGTATACCTGTGTGCCGAAATCGCTCGCGAACATGTTCAAGAGCGCCTGGAGAAATCGGCGCATACGGCTGCTCAGTAATGACATCATCAGCCAGGCGAAGCGCGAGCGTGTGATCACTATCGCCAATGTTGAGTGCACCTGCGCTAAAGGCATAGCGCTCGTCAGCCAGGGCTCGCATCAACACTTCACCTGATCCTCCCCCTGCCAGCACATGAATATGTGGATGCTGCTCCACTTCATGAGGTTCGGCTCTGGTATTTTCGGCTGGAGGAAGAATGCTAAGATGAACCGATCCGCGCATGATACCTACCTGCACATCAACGCCATAGACCTTTTTGAGCAAAGCAGAGTCTAATACCTCAGCCGGTCCGGCATCCGCGACAATCCCACGCTGGAAAAGAATCAGACGCGGGAAGTAACGCGCCGCCAGATTAAGGTCATGAATAGCGGCGATAACAGTCGTTGCGCGACGCTGGTTCAGATGGCGTACCAGTTCCAGAGTCTCAATCTGATATTTAATATCCAGGTGGGAAGTGGGCTCGTCAAGAAGGAGGATTGCTGGCTGTTGCGCAAGCGCCATCGCTATCATCACCCGTTGCCGCTCACCACCACTCAACTCATTAAAGACGCGTCCCGCCAGGGACGCCACCCCAGCCTCCTCCATCGCTTCCGCAACCATCACATCATCTTCCTTAGAGGGTGCACCCAGGAAGGAAGATTGAAAAGGCGCACGCCCCATACCCACCATATGTTCAACCGTAAATTGAAAGGGGGTGTGCAGGTCCTGGGGTACAACCGCGATACGCCTCGCGATCCCTCTTCGGCCCCAGGAACGCAGATCGCGCCCCTCCAGGAGAATTGTTCCCTGGCGCGGACGCAGCACACCGCTCAAGAGACGCAAGAGGGTCGTCTTACCAGAACCATTCGGCCCTAGAAGCGCCACCATTTCACCTGCTTGAACACGTAGAGAGACATCGAAGAGCAGAGTTTGCTCATTATACCCAAAAGTAATATGCTGACCTACCAACTGTTCTATAGGGACTGATGCTGCTACCATTGATACTCTCGCTTTCTACGCCGCAATAAGAAGAGAAAGAATGGAGCCCCCACCAGAGCGGTAAACACGCCAACGGGGAGGACCGTTGGCGCGATCAGAGTTCGCGCTAATAGGTCTGCCAGAACCAGAAAAATAGCTCCGCTTAATGCGGAGGCGGGAAGCAGAACGCGATGGCGTGGACCCAGGAGCAGGCGCATAATGTGTGGTGTCACCAGGCCCACAAAGCCAATTAGGCCGCTGATAGAAACCGCAGAGGCAGTGATGAGCGAGGCTAACATGACCAGAAGAAGTTTATAGCGCTCAACATGCAGCCCCAGGTAGGCCGCGCTCTCCTCACCAAGCGCGAAGATATCCAGAACCCGCGACAGGCGGAACGCAAGCAAGATTCCAGGCAGAATAAGCAGAGCAACCATGAATACTGGCAACCAGCCAGAAACAGCGATCCCCCAGAGAGCCAGTTAAATAGCGATTGGAGAGAAAAATCATTACGAGGGAAAAGCGTTAATAAGAGTGTTTGCAGCGCAACCATAACCGAATTGACAACCACTCCCGCCAAGAGCAGGGTCACAACTGGTGTGCGCCCTCCGGTATTCGCGATACCATAGACAAAAAAGACGGTAACAAGCGCACCAATAAAAGCCAGGAGAGCTGTCAGGGGAAACGCCATCCCATAAAGCGCCGCCACAGGCAAGACAAAGGAGATTGTCGCACCCAGGGCAGCGCCCGAAGAGGTGCCTATCAGAAAGGGGTCCGCCAGGGGATTACGTAGCAGACCTTGAAAGAGTGTGCCAGCGACCGCGAGCGCCGCCCCTACCAGGGCGGCTCCGATAACGCCCGGCATGCGAATTTGCCAGATGATGATCTCAATGGTCGCATCCCAATCGGGCATGAAATGAAAGACGCCAGTTCCATTGAGGAGCACACGCATAATGGTTATAATGGGAATTGAGGTTGAGCCAAGGCTTACAGCCAGTACAATCACAATGAGAAGCAGCACAACCAGCAATGTGTACATTCCACCAGGAGCAAGTCGACGGCGCGGACTCTGGGATGTCGGAGCTTGCTTCCTGCCAAGGGTAAGTATAGGTAATTTCATCGTATTCCTTTAGACGCGAAGGAACATCTCTCCTTTTCCAGATAAACAGGTATCCTGGCTTCTGGTTCTAACGCGACTCTACTAGCCTTCCCATCTTTATGACAGTGGCGAACCCCTGTTTCCCAGAGGAGAGAGCAACTCACCAGTTACAGTAGCGCGACTGCGCCGGATTCACACCGACTTCCCTGTAGCACACCAGACTCCTACGAGACAAGCTGTAGAGGCCATGCGCGATCCGGGGGGAGGATTGCAAAAGGTACAACGTTCATCCGAATACATAAGTATAGGCAAGTATTTTTGTGCATGTCAATGTGAGTTACATAGAAGTTATAAAACGCGATTCTCAAGACAGGCCAGTAGGTAATTAAGAGAAATGCCTACCAGAAGTACACCCGCTAACTGACCTTACGTACAGTTGACAAGAGACCTCAAGCAAACGATACTACATTACGAGAAGAGTAGCCGTCCTGACAGCGTAGAGCAGCGCACTAGCTCACACGGCAAGGAAGGAGGGTCGCCTCCATAGTGTTCAAAGAAGAGCCAGCAGGCGTTCCCAATGCAAAAGCACAAGACTTGTTCAGGAATGAGCGTACAGGGTCCTCCCGTTCGTTCTCTTTTCCTCCCACCTCTGGTGCAAAAGCACTGAACAATTATGACTAGAGGAATAAGGTTAATGGCACTAGAAAAAAGCTTTTTTAGACAGGTAATGGGCCGCTTCACTACTGGCGTTACGGTGGTTACGACGCGCCACAACGAGTTACTCGGCGGCCTGACAGTGAACGCGTTTTGCTCGGTTTCGCTCGATCCCCCCCTTGTTCTCGTCTGTGTCGATCTTCACAGCCAGACCTTGCCCTTGATCAGGGGTGGCAAGAACTTTGCAGTCAATATGCTAACAGAGCAGCAACAAGACCTCTCCAACTGCTTCTCAACAACGACGCCTGAACGCCTGAACTATTTTTCTCACGCCCCCTACCACACAGCCGCGACAGGCGCGCCCATTCTGGATCAAACGCTAGCCTTCATCGACGCGCGGGTAGTCGCAGAATATCCTGGTGGCGATCACGCGATCTTCCTGGGTCAGGTTGAAGCGATGGGAAATGGCACACGCACGATGTATGCCAATCCAGAAGGCAGCAATCACCACGTAACCTTTACCGAGGTTAGCCAAAACGGCACTAACGCCCACAATGAGCCAGAGCCTTTGCTCTATTATCTGGGACAATACCGCGAACTGGGAAGTATTCAGCCTAAACCTAGCCTGACTGGCATCGCACACGAAGATGGCGCTAAATAACAACCTTCCTTCCAGGCAGAGAGAACTCCAGGTTCTTCAGAGGCGTATACAAGCCTGCCGCCAATGTCAGGAGCAGGGCTATATTCCATGCGCGCAACCCATTGTTAACGGGCGGGCATACGACCATATTTTTATCATTGGGCAGGCTCCAGGGCACCGCTCTGTTGCGAATAACATGCCTTGGAGCGGACCGGCTGGACACCTGTTACAGCGCTGGTTAGAGAGTGCGGGATTCCCCTCTGGCTTTCTTTACGAGCATGCCTACTTGAGCTCATTAACCCATTGTGATCCCGGCAAAAGTCCACGCGGAAATGGGGATCGTAAGCCCTCTCCCCAGGAGGTCGCGCTGTGCCGCCCCTTCCTGAACGAGGAATTACTACTGGTTCAGCCTCGTGTCGTACTCCTGGTCGGGACTATGGCGATTGAAGCCTTCTTCGCCAGGCGTAAGTTAGAAGATTTGATTGGCACCTATGAAGAGCGAGATGGCAGGCTCTGGTTACCGCTCCCCCATCCTTCGGGTGTGAGCCGCTGGCTCAATGACACTCAGCATCAACAGCTACTCCACATAGCTCTTCAACATCTTGCTGAGTGGCGCATTCAGTATGGCCTTTAGGAACTGTATGCCTTCTCTTTTCCACTTTGCTGCTTGCTATGAAAATAAATCTATAGGCTGATCCTCGCGTGCAAGCGAAAAGAGCAGGGGACACATGCGAAAGCGCTTTCGCATGTGTCCCCTGCTCTTTTAAACATCACCCGATCTTACGCCTCACGGGCGGCATCGCGCAGTTCACGCATATGATAGTCGTGAACACCCTTCTTAAGGGTGCCAAGGGCCAGGGTCGCGCAAGTTGGACGCGTCATCACCAACTCCCGCCCAAGCTGATCCATCAGGTCTTCAAAGCTAAGAGCCTCGATCTCCTCAGCGGTCAGCCCCTCCACAATTTCGGTTACGTAGGAGGCAGCCGCGCGACTGATAGTGCATCCTTCGCCCTCCCAACCAATCGCCTCTAGCTTGCCATCCTTGCCGAAACGCGCATGCATTGTAATAACATCAGCGCAACCGGGGTTTCCACCGCTCAGGCTGACATCGGGATTTTCAAGCGCATGGTTATGGCGCGGGTTTTCATAATGGTCTATAAGAAATTCGATAGCCTCTTGACGATCCATAACAGCTTCATTCCTCCTCGGCAAAGCTTGCGGGTCTATGGTCCGCGCCTTCACTCAATAGTCATTAAAAAGCAGAGAGAAGCGAGCTTGCGCCTCGCTGCCATCAGGCATGCTATAAGCCGCTTGCTATCGCTTCTCCCTGCGCATTCTTCATCAGCGTGACTAGCCTATGCCACAATACAATTTATTTCTCGATAGGAGAGCGTACCAGATTGCCCCACTCCGTCCAGGAGCCATCATAGTTGCGTACACGTGGATAGCCAAGCAATTTCGTCAAAACGAACCAGGTATGTGCCGAACGCTCGCCAATGCGGCAATAGGTCACCACCTCTTTATCAGGAGTTATATCCTTGTCACCATAGAGCTGACGCAATTCTTCCGCCGACTTGAACGTGCCATCGGTATTAGCCGCTGTCCCCCAGGGAATACTTTTCGCCCCAGGGATGTGTCCACCGCGCTGCGCGCCCTCTTGCGGATAGTTCACCATGTGAAGCAACTCACCAGTAAACTCCTGGGGGGAACGCACATCAATCAGGCGGCGACCAGGGTTCTTCAGACCAGCCAGCACATCTTCACGATATGCACGCAGCGACTCATCGGCTGGCTGTGCATGGTACGTCGTCGGTGTGATCTGTGGAACAACCTTGGTCAGAGGGCGCTTCTCAGCCTCCCACTTGGTACGACCACCGTTCATGATGCGCATCTTTGCATGACCATACATCGAAAAGAGCCAGAATGAATAGCAGGCATACCAGTTATTCTTATCGCCATAAAACACAATTGTTGTATCATTGCTGATACCCCATCGGCTGAGCAAAGCTTCAAATTCCTGCTGATTCACGAAGTCGCGCGCCAGTTTGTCCTGTACATCTACATGCCAATCGAGTTTAACAGAGCCGGGAATATGCCCAATTTCATACAGCAGCACATCCTCATCGGCCTCAATCAGGCGAATCGAAGGATCATCGAGATGTTCGGCAACCCAATCTGTCTCCACAAGCAGCTCTGGATGAGCATAACCAGAAGCCGCGTTCACACTCGAAGGAGTCTGTTCTAATCCAGCCATATAACACCCTTCCTCAAAATACGTATTCAATCAAGCTAATAGCAATATCTGCCATAGCTAAGCATTCGGCATTCAGTATCTATGTGAGACCACATATTAGATACAACAAAGTTCGGACTGTTTATATTCTACTAGATCACTCGGAATTAGACAACCTCTATCGCCGCCCTTGCAGGATTTGCTCAAGGCGTTGGGCTAGAGCCGTATTGCGGAGAGCTACGCGATCATTGCGAACCGCCATTTCCAGCGCCTGCGGCTGCCCAACCAGCACACAGAATCGCTTGGCACGCGTGATCGCAGTATAGAGAAGATTGCGCTGTAAAAGAGCTCGATGCTCGCGATACAGAGGCACAATAACGACGGGATACTCACTCCCCTGGCTCTTATGAACAGTGACAGCATAAGCCAGGACTAGCTCATCGAGTTCGTGAAACTCGTAGCTCACAAAGAGCGGGCCCGCCTCCTCCACAAATTCAACCTTGAGCGTTGAATTCTCTTTGTTGATTGAGCGTATCCACCCCACATCACCGTTGAAGACACCTTTATCATAATCATTATGCGTCTGCATCACCTTATCGCCAACACGAAAGATACGGTCCCCCCATTCCACCTGTGCGAAAGATGAGGGGTTCAAGCTCTCCTGAAGTCTCATATTCAGCATCGTGACGCCAATCTCGCCCTTATACATTGGCGCGAGTACCTGAATATCTGTCAGGGCATCGAAATGATAGCGCGCAGGAAGACGCCGTTTGACCAGATCTAAGATGAGTTGCTGTCCGCGTAGGGGGTCTTCTTCATGCATGAAGAAGAAATCACTCTGACGCTCCACCTTTAGGGAAGGCATAACACCGTTGTTGATCTGATGGGCGTTTACGATAATATGACTCTGCTGCGCCTGACGAAAGAGTTCCGTAAGGCGCACAATAGGTAGCTCGGAGTTCTTGAGCAGGTCTCGCAAGACATTGCCCGGCCCTACTGAGGGTAATTGGTCCGCGTCACCAACGAGGAGTAAGTGTGCATCGCGAGGAAGCGCTTTAAGCAGGTTATAAAACAGCAGTATGTCAACCATTGAGAACTCATCAACGATCACAAACTGATAGGGCAGTGGATTATCCTCATTGCGTTGATAGCTATTGTCGTGGGGAGTATATTCGAGCAGGCGATGAAGCGTGCGTGCCTCCAGGGCTGTCCCCTGCGTACCTGCCGCCTCGCTCAGGCGCTTTGCAGCACGCCCGGTGGGAGCCGCGAGGGCTACACGTACCTTGCGGTTACGTAGAAGCATCAAGAGGGCACGAATTGAGGTTGACTTTCCGGTTCCAGGCCCACCCGTGAGGATCGAGACCTTCTGTGTATAAGCTTGCTGAACAGCGGTTCGCTGCATCTCAGTCAGCAACATATTGCGCCTCTGCTGTAGCAACTGAAAAACATTCTCCCAGAGTTGATGCGAGACTAGCGGCAGGCAAGAAGGGGCACGTAATTGGAGTCGCAACAGGCGCGTCGAACCACTCTCCGCGTACCAGAAGGGTGCATAGTAGATATGCCTCTCCTCAGAATGTGAGCCTTCCTGGGGATGCTCTGACTCTGTATTGGAGTTCCCCTGTAAAGGTTGTTCTATAAAGAGATCCTTATCATTGGCAACCGCTTCCAGGGCACCGCTTAGCGTTTCAGAAGGGACATGAAGTGCCTCAACGGCACGCGTAAGCAAATCTCGCTCGGGAAGATAGCAATGCCCATCATCATTGGCGGCCTGCGCCAGGACGTACTTAATGCCACTAGCGAGCCTTGGAATACTATCAAAGGGTAAGCCCAGTTTGAGCGCGATCTCATCGGCGGTCCGAAAGCCAACACCGGAAACATCTGCTGCGATCTGGTAGGGATTCTCACGAATGACGTTGATGGAGTCACGCCCATACTGCTTGTAGACGCGGGTTGCCATATTGAGCGAAACCTCATGCGATTGCAGGAAGAGGTGAAGCTCTTTGATTTCACTCTGCTCCAACCAGGTGTGAACAATCTGGTTGCGATCACGCACACTTAGTCCCTTGACCTCGCTTAAGCGCTCCGGCTGTTGCTCTAAAATCGCGAGTGTCTGTTCGCCAAATTGGTCTACAATCAGACTGGCTTTCTTTGGTCCGATGCCTTTGATGAGTCCGGAGCTCAAATAGCGCATAATGCCCTCGGGTGAGGATGGGAGACGCTGGGTAAAGTTGGTAATATGCAACTGGCGCCCATAGCGGGGATCGTGTTCCCATTCGCCCTCAACGGAGAGGAGTTCACCCGTATGTACGCCAGGCAGAACCCCCACGATGGTCGTGAGATCATCGCGAAAGAGCTTTCCACTACCGCTGAGGCGAAAGCGAGCGACAGTATAATGATTATCTTCGTTGCGAAAAACGATATTCTCTACAGAGCCTTCAAGTGTTATCATCACACACCTATTCCGCGTTGACCACCAGATTCCGGCACACGACGCTTGGAAGAGGCAGTCCCAAGTACATCACACTCTATCTATAACCCGTATAGTAGCACAGCGAGACACAATTCTAAACAGGTGCCATTTGTGAACAGTCCTGGAATCAGGATTAACCATACTTGAAAGCAAACGCGGAAAGGTATTCCGACTTGGTTTCTATCCAATCGATCAGGTTCTTGTTACAAGCAACCCATTGGGCTATAATGAATATCATGTCTTTTCTACGCTCATTTTCTGGACATCAGCAAGCGGGCAGGTATATGAACGGGAAACCCAGTGGGAAAATAACCTATCGTCAGCAATATACACGTTGTGGGAAAGAACGCTGCCGTAAATGTCGTGATGGTGTTGGTCATGGCCCCTACTGGTATGCCTATTGGAGCGAAAAGGGACGTACCGTCAGCCGTTATATCGGCGTCACACTTCCACCAGATATCGCATCGGAACTCACTCAGCAAGAGTCATCGGTATTAGAGCCGCATACCCCCATTCCATCCACAGAAACCCAACATTCCAAGACTCAATTACGCGTCTACTTGCTAGGGCAATATCGCCTGGAACGCAAACACGGCGACACCTGGGAAATGATTGAGAATCGCACCTGGCATCGCAGGCGGGCTCGCTCTTTGCTCGGTTGCCTATTGAGCAGTCCTGGACGCCGCCTGGGGCGCGAGCAGCTTCGAGATCTCCTCTGGCCCGATCTGGACGTCGATATCGCAGCGAACCGACTCAATGGCGCAGTCCATGAGCTGCGCCAGATTCTTGAACCAGATCTACCCCGACCAGCCGCCTCGCGTTTGCTACGTCTCGAACGCGACGTACTTGAGATTGCTGATAGCTCACAGATATGGGTTGACGCCGAAGCCTTTGAGCAACTGGTAAAAATGGCGAATACGACCACAGATCCCACAGAAGCACTACAACTTCTGGAAAGGGCCTCACACTTATACGAGGGAAATTATCTGCTTGAAGAGCTGTATTCAGAATGGGCAGCTCCCAGACGAGATGCTTTACAACGTACCTGGACAGGCATGCTGCTCCAACTCGCACAGCTCTATGTCGAGCGTGGAGAACACATCAATGCTATCGAGACGTTGGATCGTATCCGCACCGCGGAACCAACCAATGAAACAGCGCTCCAACGCTTGATGCTGCTCCTCACACATCTTGATCGTCGAGGAGAGGCGCTCCAGGTCTATAACGCTCATGTCACACTTCTAGAGAGAGAATACGAAGGGGAGCCGCTTCCCGAGACAACCGAACTCTACGACGCCCTACGCCAGGGGCATATTCCCGCGCTCCCTGCCATCAAGACAGGCCAGCCAGCTCTCGCCAATGCCTTCTCAGCGCCACAGCTCTCGCCACGCTTACCTCTTATTGAGCAGCGTGAGGAGGTGGGCTCGCCACAACCAACACTTCACGAAGCAGTCGCAACATCTATTCTGCACTTCACACGACCATCATTCCATCTGAGTCGACATAGCCGAAGCCCTCTCATCGGACGAAGTAATGAGCTTAACTTGATGCGTAGAGTGATGAATGCAGTATCAGCAAGTGAAGGTGCCCACCCATCTTTTGAGGGCAAGATACAGGAATCTCTCACCTATCTCCCCCTTGGGGGCGTACCACCCATGCCTTGATATTGCAAGGAGAGGCAGGCATTGGCAAGACACGTCTGGCGGAAGAACTGAGCCTGGAGGCATACACAAGAGGATGGGCAGTAGCATGGAACCGCTCATTCGAACAGGAGATCACTATTCCTTATCGCCCCTGGTCCGAATTGATCCGCACTCTCCTACAAAGCGTTCATGAATTGACGCCAATCTATACAGAGAAGCCTTCGTATGGCACTAATGATTCAGAGCCCGAGAGGCCCATCAAGCTCTCATTCCGCCTGGACCAACTAGGAGTCTTACTACCAGAATTAGTGCAACTCGCGTCAGGAAATTCACAGGCCCCCTCCGCGATCTCTCTGGAACAGGAGCGCCTCCATTTGTGGGAGGCAACCCTCAACCTCCTCGATGCACTCAGCCAGGTTACGCCTCTGCTACTCGTTTTTGACGATCTCCATTGGGCAGATGAGAGCAGTCTGGACCTGCTCACGTACTTGATCCATCATTTTCGCCAGCAACGTATTCTGGTGGTCGCGACCTGTCGCGACGGTGAGCTACCTCCGCACCACAAGATACGCACGATGAGCGCTGATCTGCGACGCGAGCAAGCTCTGCTCACAATTCCCATCGCGCCCCTCTCGTTGGACCAGATTGGCTCACTCGTCGCCCATCTTCCCCAGGATATGGTACAGAATATCCAGGAGCAAGCAGCTGGAAACCCTTTTTTCGCCGAAGAACTGGCACGCTTTATGGCGGTTCCCGAAGCCAGAGGCACGCATCTCAGGCGCTATGATACGCATGCGGAGAATCCATATGCTCGCCAGCGCTCACCCAGAACAGAGACGGTACATCCCGCACTTCCCGAGGCCATCTCAGCTGTTCTTGAGCGGCGCTTACACCGCATGAGCACATCCTGCCGCGCCCTTCTAAACAAAGCCGCCGTTTTAGGAGGCTCCTTCGAACTGAGTCAATTGCTCCCCATGGTGAACGAGCAGAACGAAGATACCATTCTTGACTTGCTCGATGAGGCCCTGGAAGCCGGACTCCTGACAGAAGAGGGGACAGGAGCACATATCACCTATCACTTCTGGCATCCGCTCATTG
>NZ_BNJF01000008.1 GCF_016587355.1 Ktedonospora formicarum
CCAGTCGGCGATCTCGGCCCGACAGAGCTGGGCTATCCTCTCTTCGTCGGCCACCCCTAACGGCTGTAACTGCTCTAGCAATCCACCGGCAGCAAACAATCGCTCGTATTGCCATCTGGTAATCTCGCCCATCGTGCAGACTCTTCCTCTCATCTTGTCATCCTTATTACCTATTGTATACCATCCTTTGGTACACGTCAAGATGGTACCTCCAATCCTCTCGTAGAGAAAGCGAGCGTCTCCTCCTCATCCTTCCCATATTCGCGTCTCAGCAGCTTACACAGGGGAAAGGCACGTTTTGTGAGCATGCTGTCGGCTGATGACAGCATGCTTGGGAAGCCATGACACCAATGGTCGGCTTCTGACCAGCCAGGTGCGCTCTCAACCATGCCACCCATCGTGGATCGCTCGCCGGTCCAGAACGTGATGTTGGAGATATTATGGCGCGCGGGTCAGATTCCCTTTCCAAATACCAGGTGCTCGCGCGCAGCTTCCACGACTTCCTTGTTCACCACCTCAACCTCCGGATTCAGTGCGAGAATCCGCTTCATTTGGGTGAGCAGCCGTTCCATTTGCCGAAAATTTCCTCCTGTCATACGGATAATCTGCGCCAGGACCTCCTTTTCTATCCTTCTCTCCTCACCACCAAAAATACTCACTTGTTGTTCTATCAGTTCCTGCTGTTCTTCTTTCCCCAACGTCCGATATTGATGGACAAAACCCACCCGTGAATACAACTGCGGATACCGCGCCAGTCGCTTCTCCAATCCTGGCATTCCCACCAGGATCAAGCCCATCGGATGACTATCATACACATCTCGCAGCACCTCCAATGCGAGAGGCTTCAGCCGATCCGCCTCATCCACTATCAGGATCTCCACCTGCCCTGGACGCACCATTCCCTCGACGGTCTCCACCTCCTGCGGAACACTGCGTGCTGCCTCTCCAATCACCCGCAAACTCCAGCGTAATAACGCCAAATCTTTCTCGATTTGTCGGGCCGTCACCGTCGCTGTTGGCGTATAGAACGCTGCGCGCGGGCGCGGATTCTCTGGTGACAACCTCGGTTGCACCACTCCATGCCAGGACAGCAACGGCTCGATCTCATCCCACCGCGCATACGCCCGACTGGCTTCCGTCTTCCCTACTCCCGCACCACCATAACACACTCCTATCAAGCAGGAGGTTCGACACTCTTCACACATCTCCACAAAGCGTCGATACTCCTTCGTCTGTACAAATACCATCCCTCCCCGTGCGCCTCCCCACTCCCGGCAGCCTCTCACCTACTTGCTCCACGCAAGCCACCGTTTCTCCTGACGCCAACACGGTCAGTCCATTCGTCTGCGCCATCTCACTCATGGCGATACCTCTTCAGGCGTCTGGGCGCTGGAAGACCTTCCTTCTGCTCTCCCTGGAGCGCTGACACCTGGCCTCCTGCTTCCTCCTGCCCCTGCACCCTCCCTGACTCGGCTTCGGCCAGGCTGAATCTCCTCGCTCCCATACCCTCTTTCACGTAGCGCTTCACCAAGGCTTCTCGCTCCACAATTTCCCCTCGGAGCCGTCTTCTTTGGGCTTGACGCGCCGCCACAATTTCCTTCAAGCTCACCGTCTGTCCTGACAATTCCGGGCAAATCGCCCGGCAGACAAAACGATCTTCAAAAAACACCCTGATTTCTGCAAGGTCGAGTGGTTTCTTCTAGTTGATGTTCACCATCTTTATTTTGAGCAGGAATGTGCTGAACCTCTTCTCTGTTGTAAACATCCTTGCTCACAAAACTCGCCTGTCGGAGAAAAAGCACGCGTTTGCTGATCTCAAAGAGCTACGATCCCTGTTCCTCTCGTTGAAGTGAAGAGCGGTATCGTTCCATAAACTGCCTAAATTCTGCGAGTTCTGCTTCCAGGCGGGCTATCTTTACTCCGCAATTCATATGCTCTTGCAGTAATTTGTGATAGCGCCTTTCCACATCGGCGAGTTCTGCTTGTGCACGCTGTTCGAACTCAACTCGTTCCGTGCGTCGTTGTCGTTTGGCTTCGTCGCGTTCAGCGCGAGCCTCATGCAAGAGTTCGATCAGACGCGGGCGCTTGTAGTCGAGCAGCGGGTCGCGCGGTGCTACTTTGATCGCGTGAAAAGCGGCCTGACTCTTCCTCATTTTTCGCGAACTACCACGGCGAGCAGTCTTCTGCTTTGCCTGGGCCTGTTCACGTTCCTTGCGCAAATGAGTACTGTGCTCCTGAAACAATTGGAAAGCTTCTCGATTGCGGTAATAGGTCATGTAGTCCAGACCGCTCACTTCTTTGATGGTGAAGGTAGTGACTGGGCGACCCTCGGTCTCTAGCTGAGAAATAGCCTTGCTGAGACGATCAACCGTCATCTGTTTTTGGGCTGCTGCATTGGCACGCAAATGCTCATACTGATCTCCTGGGGCACCGGTCATAGCGCTTCTCCTTCTTCGTCCTGGATCGACGGTAGCGTATCCGCAAACGGCAAATAGCCGCCATCCTGGCGCGTACGCATCTGAATCTCCATGATCCGAATTGCGTCATCAAGAGACTGAACCACCTTGCGAGCCTGCTCTGCGTCGATGGCATGGCCCTGATCGTCATGAAGTTTGGCTTGCAGGATGTAGAGTCTTCGCCACGTCTTGGCCTTGAGCAGGTTACTGTAATGAGGGACCAGATACGGGCAATTGGCACAGATTCCCCGATTATCAGGACGAATACAGGTGCCAGCACTGCAAAATCCGAGAACGGTGGGTCCAATCAGGCCGCAGCGCTCGAATTGTGTGCGCAACGCCTCGTCCATCTGCTCTAACGTTTGTGGAGAAGGAGCTTGGAGGTAGGAACGCCCTTGCTCTGGTGAAAGTGGCGATTGCATCTCTAACAGGAGAGCCAGTAATTGTGCCACTGGTAAACGACTGTAGTAGGCAGTCGCTTCGGGGATAGTGAGCGCCGCTGATGAGCCTTCCCACCTCACCCGATGATGCAACAGATAGGCAATCGCCTCTGCTGGAATATTCAGGGCCGTTCTTGCATGCGTGGCAAGGACATGTCGCAGGAGATGAGGAGCGATGCGGATAGGCTCACCTGCCCGTGTGGTCAGGGTCAGCCCATGGAACAGAAAACGCAGCAGCTGAGCAACATCCTGGGCAGTGAAGTGCCCCAGACGTCCATCGGGGGTGGCTGCCCATTGAAACAAGTATGGCTCCGCCACCAAATCATCGGCTTTGTTGCCAAACGCCTCAGGAGAAACCTTGGGAATGCGCCCACCGTGGGCCGCTTGAAGCATTTCCGCTATTTCCTTGAGGTGGCGTACCGCCATATCACTGATGAGAAAAAACTGCCGCTCGCTTTCGTGCTGGTATCCTTTCGGCAAGAGCTTCTGGACGAGCACTCCCATTTTGCGGCCCGTTGGCTGCTGGTTCTTCAGCTCATCCACGACAATGGTTTCAAAACGGGAGGCACTTACCTGCAGGAGTTCGCTAACGCGGCTCCCGTTGGTCAGAGCCAGCGTTGCCAGAGCCGCAGCAAAAAGTGTTCCTCTGTAGAGAGGTTCAGGATCAAAGAGGATGGCTCCAGAGAGTCTCCTCGCCCACAGAAACCACTGGGTAATAGCGCGGGCAGGTGATATGACTCCAGAACGACGCGTACCAATCATCTCGTGACCGTGAGATTGACCAAGCAGTTGCTTCTCAATGAGATCACCGCACCACAGCAGATAGGTCGACGGTCCTTCGTACTGCAGAAAGTAGGCATTGCGCCCCGGCGCATATGCCTCGACCTGTCGTTCTGCACGCCTCTGAACGTCTTTGGTGTACAGGTCTGGATGGCTTTTGACCCACTCCGTCCGATTCCAGAGTGTCAGGATCAGCGTGACGGGCTGTTCAATGAGTTGGACATCCGCCAGCGTCATGGCTTGCTCTGAGACGGAAAACTGCCGATCCACATAGTCAAACTGATAGGGCAGCGTGATCTCTCCTCGCGTGGCGAGCACACAAAGCCTTCGAAATTCCTTGATCAGACGTTCTGCCGCCTGTTTGCGCAATTGAACGAGTTCAACGAGTAAGGGAAACAGAGGAACAATGATGTCCGACTGTTCCTTACGCCGGGCCTCTGTGGCGGCGATCACCGCTTGCTGCTGCGCTTGTTTTTCACAAAATCCCCGAGGGAGCCGGGGCAAAAGATAGGGCTTCCAGAACGCCTGCTGTCGTTCTGAGAGCGTCTCAAAGTACGGTCGCTGATAGACACACGCCAACGTCTCATACCGTTTGAGCATATTGAGATCACCACTGGAGATCAATCTCCCCTCCACAAATGTATCCCACACACGACGCTCAGTCAGCTCAGCAAGCGTCGCCATTCCATAGCTCCTACGCAACCTCCGCAAGAGATTCGTGACCTGGATGCAATACATATACAAGGTTTTTGGCTTCACCCCATCCATAGCACAGCCAATTGCAAGCGTAATGGCGACCACTTCTGGCAGGTCAGCAGCACGAATGAGATACCCCATGACATTGCTTGGCAAGCGCTCCCAATCGATACCAGGAGCGGTTTTGAGCATCGGTGGGAGCCACGCCAAAAACGCCTGGATATGATCTGCCCGCTCCTTCGGATTGTTGAAATGCAATCGCGAAACTCGATCAAGCATCTCTCCAGAACAGCTTCTGGCAGGCCTGGTGTCAACTTCTGGGGTCATTGTTTCCCTCTTTGCGCACGCCCACTTACCATGGCTGGCCTGTCTGTTGGTCCATGCTCTTAATCCAGTTGAGCGTTTCTTCATCATGCATCCACACAACAGGTGCATCCTGATTGGGCAGACACGCAGCTTCGGCCCCTCCACAAGGCGTTGAGGCAGACCGCACCTGTGGCGATTGTACAGCAGAGCAACGCTGAGCAAGATCCTGTTGATAGCCTGCAAGCACAGAAAAGATCGCTTCTCCTTCACGACTCTGATCGTAAATATCAATCGTGTGAATACTCCGCCAGGCCATAATGGTCTTGCCGAATGCCTCTCGTTCGCGCAGGTATTTTTCGGCATCAAACGATTGGGTGCCAGCTCCGCACGCCAGTTTGAGCTTCATCAGATACTCTGTCACAAAGAGGTGTCTCAGATCATGCGGAGAGAAACGAACCGGACACAGCGCCTGCAGCGGAATGGAGTGGCGATACCAATGCCAGTAAAACACATTTGGTGAGTAGGATGTCCCTCGTTCGGTCAGAAAGAGAGAGGCGTTCGGAGCAACATCGATGAGCCGGCGTCGACCCTCTGGATCATGCAGCGGCCTCATCTGCTCAAGATAGGCATTGAGTGCCTCCTGAACGCGAGGGTTGTGGGCAAAATAAATCGTTTTCACTTCGCGTCCATAGCTCCCTTTGTTCATGACCTGCGCTTGGCCAGCAACCCCCTTGTTCTGATACCCACCGATCGTCATGAAGGCAATTTCGTGAAGCCTGGCTCCAGTGGATTGCAAGAGTTGAAGCACCGCTTTCTCACGGAGCGAAACTTCCGGGCTCTCCAGCAGAACATCCAGCACAGCATGAATCCCCTGACGCACATCAGCCAGCTCTTTGCGTATCTCGGGTTTCCACCCCTGGGGCTGATGCTGACGGAGAAAGGCCGTCGGTCGCCGCCGGGACTGCTCATGCGTCTCTTCCCGGATTCCAGCCTGGTCGGGAGCCCCTTTGTTCGCTAACGTGCGTTCCTGGTCGCGTTTGAGAGCCACAAGCACGCCTGAGGACAGTGGGTTGGCAAACGCATACAATCCGGCCTCTCTCATGACCAGATAAAAATCGCGTAAGGCGGCGCGCATGACCTTGAGTGAACTCTCGCGGAGCGGCGTTTCACGAGTCATGACAATCTCAACACTCTCCGTTTCTCTTTGGGGGCGAACGTGGCATTTGAGAGAATCCCGATGGAAGGCAATCAATGCTTGGCGCAACCGTTCTGGAGACGCATTCCAGGGACACTCGCTCTCTGAGAGGAACGCAAAGTAGGACTGAAGGCAAGCGAGGTATGTGCTTCTCGTGCTCGTCGGTCCTTGCTCTTTGCGCAAACGATACCATTCGGTGAGCGGAACAATGATCCGATCCTGTTGATCAAGAAAAATGAGTTCGTAGATATCGCCCGCTTGGCCACGCACACGACGAACCTGTGAAGGCAGCTTCACCTGTTGTGTTGGAGAGCTTGTTGTTGGCATCTTCTTCCCTGCACTTCCCACATCTTCACCACTCAATTCTTCTGCGCAGAATACACCCAAAAAGGGATGTTGTAAACAAAACAGGAAAGAGGTCCTGCGACTCCTCTCGATCACTCACATTAACGTACGGATCATAGCGAATCTGCACTTCCTCCCCCACGTAGGCCGCAAGCATCGGATCAATGTATGTATAACCTTCAAAGGCAATCCCGCTCTGCTGCACCCGTCTCTTTCTGGCCACCTGCACCAGTAACAGATCCAACTGCTCCAACGACTCTGGCATTCTCGGCAAAAATCCCCCTTCTTCCCAGCGCTCCTGGGCCCTTTGCGCTGCCCCTTTTGTATCCGGTAGTGATAATCGGAGAGCAACCAGGTCCGAAAATGTTGCTCCAGCTCTTCCAGTGTCAGCACCCCCGCACGCTCCCTCCGATGCGGCTCACCCGCCCCAGGCCACGCTTCCGAGGGCGCATACCCTGGCAATTGCTCTAACAGTAATTGCTCCACACTCTGAAAAAATCGCTCAATCTTGCCCCGTCCTCGTGGTCTTCCTACCTGGGAAAAGACCAGTTGTATCTTCAGGTCTGCTCCTGTTTGGGAAAGATGCACACTCGTAAAATCTGTACCGTGGTCAGTATAAAAGACATCAGGAATACCGCATATCTGCCACCCTGGGTCCTCCTTACGCCAGATTGCCTGCCGCAAGGTCAACGCCGTCTGAATCGCCGAAGGGGCTGACCAACTCAAACGATACCCAGCAATGGCCCGGCTCTTGTCATCCTCAATCACTGTCAACCACGGTCGCCCACTCTTGCCTTGCCCATCTTTCACCAGAATCGGCAACAAACAATGATCGGCTTGCCAAATCTCATTCGCCCTTCCCGCCTCCCGCCGATACAACAAGTCATACTCCTCTCGATACATCCCGGCCCCCTGCTGCGCCAATGTCACCAGCGCCGGAGGCAGTTCTTTCACGATCCGATACACCTGCGTATAGCTGGGTTCTTCCCACCCCTGTTCTAACGCGATCTTGCTCACCTGTCTATGGATCGTTGCCAACGATCTACGAGGGGTGCGCAACGCCAACCCTTCCACCACCTTCACCACCTCCTCCGAGATCCCACGCCGTTTCCCTCGATCTACACGCGGTGGGCGAGCCAAGCCGCATAATCCATCCTCCCTATACTGACGCACCCATCGCTGCAACGTCTTCAACGGCACACCACGTTCCCGCGCCACCACCGTTTGCGCTATCCCTTCTTCCACATGCTCTCGGACCACTTCATAGCGCCGATACGCTTCCGCACGCTGCCTCTCCGTCAATTCCGATAACGTCAGCACCTGTCTCTCCCGCTTCATCGCATTCTCCTCTTTTCCACATCTCTCGCATCACTCACCCCTTTCTTACCTATGAGAAGTAGTATATCTCTTCCACTCCTCTTTTCCCATCAATTTTTATGAAAAATTGATGGCTTTGGTCTCCTCCCACCGAAACCAAAGTCCTCGTTGTTCCTTTTCTTGATCCCTTCTTCCCCTGCACCAGCAGCTTTTCCTCCCCTCGTTCCCTCCCTCACCCTCATCTTCTCTCCACACTTTCTCCTCAGCTATTTCGCAAAAAAGCGTCCCTTCCCCTTCTCCATATTCTGTGAGGGCTGTTTTGGCACTTTCTTCAAGGCTCTTCGTTCAACACCCTCCCCAGGCCACTCCACCATCCATTCCCCCTTGCCCTGCTCTTCTCCCTAGGCTGCTCTTCTTCCTCTCACCCCCTCGTGTTTTGCCCCTATTTCTCACTTTCTCCGCTCCTCTTTTTTTCACCCTCGGTAAGGAGGTCCTTCACATTCCTTCCTCTTCTCTTACCTCTTTCTCCTTTTACTCCTTAAATATCCTCCATTCCCTCATTTTTTCCTGTCATTCCTACCTCATCTATTTCGTCGATTTACACCCCCAGGGAAATGCTATTGACTCTTCAGCAATATGGATCATCTCCGTGATCGGATCAGGCTTTCGGTAGCGTGTTTAAGAAAAGGTGAGGCGCCTTCGGTTCAGACAGGCAATGAGCAGCCACATCATTGTCACCTGAAGGCGTGTTTTACGGGAAGGCGTCCTCTTGGTATGCCAAAGACCGTCTGATCTGCTCCTCCCAGTTCATTGTTTCATACAACCTCTGTTTCCTATTTCAGCCCCCCCTGCTCACTGCGACAATACCTCCTCCACCGCACTCCCCAAACACCTACCTGTTTTGGAGAGCGTTTGCCTGTTGATAAGCTTGTTGAGCCTCTCTCTGCCGACCAAGTTCTTGGAGTATCTGGCCTTTGGATTGGTAATATGAAGCATTGTTGGGATCGAGACGGATCGCCTGATCGTAGGCAGCCAAGGCCTCCTCGTTGCGCTTGAGATCGTTAAAAGCTGCACCTTTGTTGTAGTAGGCCTCGGCATCGCGAGGATCGAGACGGATCGCCTGATCGTAGGCAGCCAAGGCCTCCTCGTTGCGCTTGAGAGCGTAGCGAAGAATATTACCTTTGTTGTAGTAGGTATCGGCATCGTTGGGATCGAGGCGGATCGCCTGATCGTAGGCAGCCAAGGCCTCCTCATAGCGCTTGAGAGCGTTAAGAGCGACACCTTTGTTGTTGTAGGCGTAAGCATAGCGAGGATTGAGACGGATCGCCTGATCGAGGGCAGCTAAGGCCTCCTCGTAGCGCTTGAGAGCATTAAGAGCATTGCCTTTGTTGTTGTAGGCATTGGCATTATTGGGGTCGAGATGGATCGCTTGATCGAGGGCAGCTAAGGCTTCCTTGTAGCGCTTGAGAGCGTTAAGAGCGACACTTTTGTTGTTGTAGGCATTGGCATTATTGGGGTCGAGACGGATGGCTTGATCGTAGGCAGCCAAGGCCTCCTCGTTGCGCTTGAGATCGTGAAGAGCATTGCCTTTGTTGTAATAGGTATCGGCATCGTTGGGATCGAGACGGATCACTTGATCGTAGGCAGCCAAGGCCTCCTCGTAGCGTTTCGCCTTCTGATGATCCCTTCCTACACTGAACCATTCCTCTTTCGTGTTACTTCGTGATGCTATCGCAGGAGATGTCGGAGCCAACGGGGGCTGCGCGAATGCTTCTCGCAACGCCAACACAAACGCCTCCACGGAGGCATGCCTCTCGGCCCGTTGCTTGCTCAGGGCTTTGAGCACGGCGGCTTCCATAGTCGGTGGGATCTGAGCATTCCGTTGAGCAGGGGAATTGGTTGTTCATAAAGATGCTGGGCACCCATGGCGAAAAAATCCGCAGCCTCAAAGGGTCGTCGCCCCGTCAACAGTTCGTAGGCAATACACCCCAGCGCATACTGGTCGCCCTCTTTGCTTACCATCCCTCGAAACTGTTCTGGAGCCATGTAGAAGGGTGTCCCAACAATCGTGGTACTCTGTTTGACACTGGCGGAGAGGATAGCGGCAATACCAAAATCTGCCAGCAAGACCTCGCCCTGGGCATCAAAGAGGATGTTCTCCGGTTTGAGGTCACGATGAATGATATTGAGGGAATGGGCGTGGTGTAAGGCCTGTCCAAGCTGCTCCATGATGGTCAAGGCCTCTGTCATGGGCAGTGGTGATTGGCGTTGGAGCAGATCGCGCAGGGACCCCCCAGGGGCATAATCGGCGATCATGTAGGACTGTCCCTCACTGAAGCCGAAGTCAAGCAGAGCAAGGATATGAGGATGCTTGAGCTCGGAAAGGATCTGCGCTTCTTGCGCAAAGAGCGCACGCTCCTTCTCCGAGAAGAGATGGCGATGGAGGAACTTGATCGCTACCAGACGGTGCTTCAGGTGGAGATGCTCGGCTTGGTAGACGCTGCCGAAGGCTCCACGATTAATCGCTGCGGTAATACGATAGTTGTGAATCACTGTCCCAAGCAATGGATCTGTCCCCATGATGGCTGGCTCCCCTTCATCCTGTTCGTGAGAATACATGCTGCATTGAACAGCATCTATTGTAGCAAACACACCTCTCAATGACAACCGGGAACCAACGCATGTGCATCCTTGCTCTGAGCAAGGAGGCGAGAAGCCAGGCTTGACCCGGTGTCCCCTGTGAAAGGAGATGCATCGGCTAAGCAACAGAGCGCTGAGAGCGTGTTTTGGAACACGCTCTCACGAAGAGGAGGCTTCCGCTTCTTCCGGCTTCCCCCAGGAAAAAGCGGTCGGCTCCTCAGCGATGTGGATCATCTCCGTGATCGGTTCGGGCTTGCGGTTGGAATTGTCAACTTATAAAAAGAAATAAAGAGCTTTTCTGAAAATGGTGAGGAAGAAGGAGAGAGGTGGAAGATGAGTGGCGGATAATGGAGTGCTATGCGACTGTTTTCATCCCCGTCAACTCGTTCCATACCTGGAACCGATCCTGCATGAGGGCGCGATACTCCGCTGCCTGCAAACGATGCCGTTTGGGGCGAAAATGATCGGAAATTGGGCCAAAGGCGGAAAGAAATCGTTGGGCATGGCCTCCCGATTTGAAGCGCCGCATGGCCCGTTCTCGTTGCCTTGTCGGTTGATGCGAGTTCTCAGCCCGATTCTTCAAGCCTTTGTGCTGGCGGTGCTCAACTCCTGGCATAATCTCTTTTTTGGCGGCTGCATAGCTGGCCAACTTATCGGTGACAATCACGCGTGGGACGTATTCAAGCCCTTTGAGCAGCTTGCGAAAGAAGCGTTTGGCCGCTTTCTTATCACGTCTGCTCTGTACCAGGATATCAAGCACATTGCCATCCTGATCAACTGCGCGCCAGAGGTAGCTCCGATTCCCATTGATGGTGAGAAAGACCTCATCGAGGTGCCACTTGTCCCCCGGTCGAGATCGCCGACATTTCAGTTCATTGGCGTAGGTTTGACCAAACTTCCGACACCATTGCCGAATTGTTTCGTAGGTCAGCACAATGCCGCGCTCTGCCATGATCTCCTCGACATCACGAAAGCTCAAAGAGAAGCGAAAATACAGCCACACGCAGTGGCTGATAAGAATGGGCGGAAAGCGATATCCTTTGTATTGAGAAGCAGTGACATGCGTTTTCATACCGCTGAGTATGCCAGACGTTTCCCTTGACTGCAATCAATTCTTGCTAACTTGACAATACCTTTTCAAACAGGCGGCGGCTGTGGTTGGCTCTATTCCCGATCAGGTCACAACTGATGGTCATGCTTCCTATCCGCGTGCCATACGCGAGACGATGGGTAGCGATGTCCAGCATCGAACGAGTAAATATCTCAATAATCGGCTCGAGCAAGATCATCGTGGTATCAAACAGCGGTATTATCCGATGCGTGGTTTTGGAACCGTTGAAGCGGCTGCACGCTTCTGTTCTGCCTTCGATGAATTGCACAATTACCTTCGTCCTCGCCGCACCATGGGCGAAGTGGTCTCTCTCCAAGAACAACGACAAGCTTTTCTCCAGCGTCTTGCCGCTTTACAGACCGCAATACAAGCAGCCTCATAGGTCAACGAGCGAGAAGTGAGTCTTCCATTCGCCCAGTATACTTTTCTGTGGCCTCAGTTCTGACAGAACCAGCTCCCTAGATGAGGCTAGCTGGATTCAGGTTTGCTTGCGTCTGCACCTGCCACAGAGGCACGGGGTTCCTGACGAGTACTATTCTGGCTTGCATCAGACCTCCTCCACGCAACACCGGGTAGGAGATAGAAGGCTGCCAACAGCGCCTCTATGCCTAGACTCAGCGCTGGACTTATCCAGGCAAAGACAAACGCGATCGCATACAGTAGAGGGCCAAAAAGGTATTGCCGGTCGATACGCCTCACCGCCTGTATATCTACATGTCGATGCAATAAGCGATGGCGATAGGTCACATAGCGCCAGAGAACATTGTAAACAATCGCTACCAACAAAAAGACCCCGTCATAAAGCAAGACCGCATCGCGAAAACTGGCTGGTTCTTTACTATACGCACCGAGCAAAGCCGTGGGAAAGGGCACTACGGTAGCAGCAAATAACAAAAAAAGATTAAGGATGAGCAAATTATGATCAGTACGCACAATAATATTGAAGAGGCGGTGATGATTCAACCACATAATACCCAGAGTGGCAAAGCTGGTGACAAACGCCAGAAAAATCGGCCATTGTTCCAGCATAGCACCAAAAAGCCCCACTTCTGGATGGCTCTCAAGTATGTGATCAATAGCGGGTTTGAGCTCCAGTACAAGGAGCGTAATAGCAATGGCAAAGACTCCATCGCTAAAGGCTTCAACACGTGCAGTCTCTTTCTTTTCGTCCATTAGTTGCTTCCTTGCGTAATTTTCATGCACATCGTCAATACCACCAATCTCCAGGAATAAATGTTTCCAATGCACCTCATTGATGATATGAAACCATTCGCTCAGTGGTTTCACATCGCCCCAGCAGTCCATGCCAGGCAGGCGTGAATATGAGCTGTCCTACGAACGAAGATACCAAGCTGTTGCTTCAAATACAACCCAGCACGCTGATGAAGACCTCCAGGCATATCATGCTGAACTTCCGCAGAAGTATTACCCAGAGCTTCCACCGATCCATGATTCACGACGCCATCCTTCACAGTAGCGTTTGCTCCTCACGCCATTAAAGACAATGGTCGAGAATGGGAAGCAACATTCGCACAGAGAAAGCACAGGACATGTCACCCACTGCTCCATGTGTAATATGTTCTAAAGGACCAGGAGCAAGAGGAGGGGAGATCAAAGTGGCAGAAGAGTTATATCCTACTAGGAAAAATCAACCGGGTCAATTCCCCCTGTTGGAGAACCAACCTACTGATCATCTGACTGTTCATCTGCCCAAGACCAACGAGGCACTTCGTGCAACGGATAGAGGTCTTCGTCGCACTCAGCATGAGAGTTTTGCATCGCCACACGTGAACCAAACTCAACATGTTCTCGAAACGCCTTCCGAAAAGGTTCATCATCGGGCATCCTCACTGTATCGAGGGCAGCTAGGTACAACTCAACAAAGCGTTGCCGTTGGGCTTCGGTGATCCTGAGGTGGCGATGTTTGGCGATTAAGGTATCCATACCACCCAATTCACGGGTAAAACGATCAGGTCCACCGAAGGACTCGGCGGTAAAGGCGGCCAAATGGTCAACGTGGTGTGGTTGTCCAGCTCCGAAAAGGGGCTGGAGCAAAGGATCCTTGAGTACGCTGGCGTAGAAGACCTCCTCTAATCGGTGCAGTGCATCAAGACCACCAGCATGTTCGAAGAGTGTTGGCATCAGGCATCCTCCTTGGTGTCATGGTCACCTCCTTCATAGATTCTGCTGAAAGGAGGTCTCTCTTCTTTCTGCATGAAGACAGGGAAGCGCTTTCTTGTGTGTCTCTCGCAAGCTTCCCCACTCTCAAGTCGACGAATCGCGCTGTCAAACCCATACGTATCATACCAGGAGCAACAATGGGGAATGCACGCAGACTAATCAGAGCATTCCAAGCCATTATCAGCAACCTCTATCGCACAGATCACCTATTACACAACATGCGAAGTTTCATTCATGCCTTTTTTCATCAATACAGCATTTTCCTATTTCATACTCCTTGAAAACAAGTATATCTTATAAAGTATGAATATGCGAATTTTTTTTGCCGCAGTACCTAGTGGGTCATTTGCCAACTCCGTCGATGTTAGCGACATGCTTGTAGAAGCGCACGGAACGAATCCGTTGTGGGAGGACATACAGGGGTGTCGCTCCCGATCCCCCAGACGATGGCGGCGTGCGTAAGCCCGATCACGGCGGGCATGCCGCTTCCCTCCCCAGAGGAATGGAGTAGGATGACGATTCCACCCAGCAATGGCCTCGCGGAGCCAATCTTTGAGGATCTCCACATCATAGATGTGATGTCCCTCCAACGCCCGCCGCACAATGATGCGTTGGACCGATTCAGCCATGTTGAGCCAGGAACCAGCATTGGGCGTATAGAACAAGCAAATGCCGTGTTCAGCGCACCACTGGACCAGATCATGGCTCCGATGACCCATCAGGTTATCCAAGATCAACAAGACGCGAATGGGCGGAAAGAAGCGGTCGAGTTGGTCTGCAGATGGATAGAAATCCCAATCTTGCCACCGGCACCCCTCCTGCACTTGCTCTGGAGCAGGTGGACACTGTTTGAGGATCGTTGCCAGTTCCTTTTTGAGCCAGGGATGTAAGATGGCATGAGCACTGGTATTGCCTTGATTCTGATCACTCATGAGCAGCACTCGGGCTACCAGGTAGTGCTTCGCTGGAGTGCTGCTCATATGGAGCATCGTTTCCAGAAAGGTTCGTTGCCCAGCCCTACTGGGTAGCGAGAGTGAAGGGTTCTCATATTTTTTCTCCCTTCTGATGGCCATTTGACAAAAAGAGGTAATTGACCAACCAGCGATAGGTGCATATCGTGATGGCGAAGATCCAGAGTTATGGATCAAACTCCTTTGCTTGATGTCAAAGGCATTCGGAGGGTACTGGAGAGTTGCGCACGAACAGCACACCAGTGTTGCTCATGAAGAGGATGGACGTTGCAGCCCGAAGAGCAGCAAACGCACCGACGTTTCTGCCTCGTCGGCCCATCGGATCGCCTCAGGGTCCACGAAAAACAGCAAGGCCAGCCCTTCGAACAAGGCAGCCAGCATGATCGCCGTTGCTTCGGCAGAGACTTCGCAGAACTCGCCATGCTCGATGCCACGCTGGATGAGCCGAGTCAGGAGCGCCCGATAGTCCTGGAAATATGCTTTGAGGAACTGACGAACTTCCTTGTTGCGTCCTGCTATCGCATAGAACTCAAAGGCAATCGGCATCGCCTGTGTCATCCACGGGAGTGCTTCGGCAAATTGACGGGCCAGGAGTAGCAATTGTTCAGAAACAGTCTCCTCTCGGTTGGTTTCAAACAGGCCCTGAACCCGTTTGAATTCCTGGACAAAGAAGTGTTTCAGAAGCGCTGCGATGATGGCATCCTTGCTTTTGTAATAAAGATAGAGCGCGGCTTTCGAGAGACCTGCCTGGCTGGCAATATCATCCATCCGGCTTTCATGGAAGCCCAGACGGGCAAAGACTGCGAGAGCGGCCTCCAAGATCTGATTTTTGCGTTCCTCACTCACATCAGGGCGGGGAGACATAACTACCTCCGAACAGCTTTTTCTCAATCGGGCATATTCACTGAACGAGCGGATACGCCCGGTAAACAGAACAGATCGGCACGACAGGCCCTTTCATGGCTGCATGGTACGTCGGAAAAATACTTTCATGGACGCAAGGCCACCATTTTGAGAATCGAGCAAAGGGCACTTAGCGCTTCAGGCGTGCCATCATAGGCATATCCTATGAAGCGCATAAATGCACGAAACACCTTGGGATGGCGTTGCTGATACTCTTCGAGCAGATGCACGGTTTCTTCCGCTGAAAGCATACGCTGCTGCGGTGTATAGCGCTGGCGTCCAACTTGCACCTCGATGGCGGGATGGACCTGAATATTGCGATACCAATCACTCTGTGTTCCATAGCCAGTCACCACGATACACTCCTGTGTTTTGGGATTGTAGTGGACGACTTCAAGGACAGTCTGTCGTCTGCGCCCACTCTTGCGCCCAAGGTGGGTAAGCATGAGAAATCGATGGCCGAGCAGCCAGCCTAGGTGCCAGCGGTAGAGGTAGCGTGGCAGGTGAAACGCCCATTTCAGCAGTCCTTTCGGTTTGAGCGGGGCAGTGAGCGTGTTGTTCATGGTTCCCTTCTCTTCCTTAATAAATAACTGTCTGGTCAGTTATTTACTTTAGCTGAGAACGGTACGCATTGTCAAGGCTAAGCAATTCAGTCATGCTCTGTTTGTGGGGTCTTTTCTAAGTATTTGTGACAACTTCACGTAGTTGAAGCAGTCACTGACGACGGCGTAGACAATCCGTTGTTGGCCTTTCCGGAATACCAGGCGTTCGTAGTGAAGTTCAAGACCTGGATCGCTGAGCCGCCAACCACCGAACACTTGACGGCTACCTGTTCCTATCAATCCTTCTAAAGATCCAGTAGACGGTGCCCCAAGCTGGGAAACATGGGGGAGCAATCTCCACGAGCAGCCGCTAGGCAACACGTAGAGGATGGCATTCACGATTTCGCGCCGCTCATATGTCAAATTGGGAGCCTCTTCGGCTGGAGAAGGGATCAATGGTTCCAACATGGCCCATTGGGAGTTAGTAAGATCGGATGGATAGGCTCGCCTGGACATCGCTCGTTTGCCTCCTTTTATCCCTCTCTGCTGGTTGCTTTCGTTAGTATTGTCAACTTATTGAAAGAATGGAAGAGCTTGCAAAAAAGAAGGATGAAGGAAAGAAGCAGAAAAATAGGAGTGAACAATGCAGTGCTATGCCGCAGTTTTTGTTTCGGTGACCTCATTCCAGGTCTGGAATCGGATCTGTAAAATGGCACGGTATTCTCCAGCACGCAAACAGTGCCTTCGTGATTGGAAATGGCCAGAAATGAGGCCGAAAGCCGAGAGAAAACGTTGCGCGTGTTTGGCTGATGTGAAACCGCCGCATTTTCTTCTCGCGCAGCCGCGTGGGCTGGTGTGAGTTCTCCGCTCGATTCTTCAAACCTTTGTGCTGCCGATGTGCCACGCCAGGCAGGATCTCGCGTTTGGCTGCTCCATAGCTCTTCAGTGTATCGGTGATGATCACACGTGGGACGTATTGCAGTCCCTTTAAGAGCTTGCGAAAGAACCTCTTGGCAGCTTGTGTGTTGCGTCGACTCTGGACCAGCATATCGAGCACGTTGCCATCTTGATCAACCGCACGCCACAGAGACTGTCTTTTGCCCTTAATCGTCAAAAACACCTCATCCAGATGCCACGTGTCTCCTGGCTTTGCGCGGCGATACCTCAGCTCATTGGCAGACTTTTGGCCAAAGTTGAGGCACCACTGACGGACGGTTTCGAAGGTGAGCACAACTCCACGCTCTGCCATGAGTTCTTCGACATCACGGAAACTGAGCGAAAAACGGAAGTACAACCACACGCAATGACTGATCATCACGGGCGGAAAGCGATACCCTTTGTAAGGTGAAGATAAGACGCTCTTTTTCATGAGGGTATTCTCTCTTGCTCTTCAGCTTTTGTGTGTCGCTTCATCAACTTGATAATACTTTTGCCATTGCTTGCAGGACATACAGCTGGCCCCTGCCCGGTCTATCCCTGTTTGATAAGAGCGTTTCGGTAGAGGATGCCCGATGCGTGTGCAGGTTTCTGCGAGGCTGATATAGTGATTGCCCAGGAAATGCCCGATGCGCGGCCGCATATCCTCGCCAATAAAATTCATCCTGGGAAGTGGTTCTTTTGTGAGGATATGCGACCTTTCGCGGCTGCGTGCGCTTGAAGAGACGTATTTTGTGTTTTGTGTTTCGATTTTCCATAAGTTTCACCTGACTTTCTCTTGAAATTGGGGAATTATAGGGAAGAAAATGACTAGAACTCACAAGCGAAGCATGCTATCATAGGAGGCATCACATCTGTCTCTTGATGGTCTGATTCGACCTGGGAGACGTTTCGCTGATGTCTGTCTTGATCGCGTCTTTTGCGCGGAAGCACAACAAGCGAAACATGAGCCTTAAGCGATGTGGTGGAGTCATCAACTTCTGGACTCTGCGGAATCGGCTGAGACACGCTTGTGTTACTCAGATGTGTCCCCGGGGCCTCGTAATGTTGAGGTATCCATGCCATCGGAAGTGTTCTCTTGTGGCACTTCCCCTCTCTGAATAGGAGCTCACCATGAGCATTGGTAATCACCCCACTCCCGACGAGATCCGCGACATGCCCGTGCCCAAGTTCCGCGGCCTCCTGGCCAGCGGTCTGATCGAACACTTCGACGTGGAGCAGATCGAGGCGCTGAACGAGCGTCTCCGCGGCACAGAGGACCCGACCAGGTACACGGTGGGCGGCCGCACCTACGCGCAGTACGAGAGGTGACACCACACGCCGCACAGGCACAGGGCGGACCCGGGAAGATTCCGGGTCCGCCTGCTTTTTCCCTTAGAAGGGATGTTCATCTAGACCCTCAAGACTTGGGTTTCCTTCGAGGCTAGCACTCGTGCTCTCTTGTTGCTGCGGCGTTATGTTGTAGGCTGTGTTGCAAAAAATCAGGAGGAGAAGCAACGGGAGGATTGATCCTTCTTGTTCAGCTTAGGTAGCCACTCCAAACAAGCTGGAAATAAGGGCAACCAGACTGAGGATATCCCCTTTCCCCACGTCTTTCATCTGTCCTTTCCTAATCATATGCATCACTTTAAATCCCTGTAAGGTTCGCCATGCAGTCTTGAACGAAAAGAAGCCCAACCCGGGTTTGATGCGCCGTTTGATGAAGCGGTGATCCTGTTCAACCAAATTGTTGAGATACTTGCTCTGCCGCAGTTCACATGCAATGGCAAGTGTTCCTGCCGCTTTCAATTCAGTCACGGCTTTGGGATAGGCTGCGTTTTTATCGACTGTAATCACGCGAGGAATCACTGTGTGGGAGGCACTCAGGGCTTTCGCGAAAAAGCGCTTGGCGGCTTCTGCATCACGAGAAGCGCTCAGATGGAACTCCAGGGTCGTTCCTTGGGAATCCACTGCACGGTAAAGATACATCCAGCTTCCCTTGACTTTGACAGACGTCTCATCCGCCCGCCACGAGTCAGTTGTTCCCTTGAGATGAGGTCGACAACGTTTTTCCAACTCAGGAGCATATCTTTGGACCCAGCGGTACATCGTCGTGTGGTCAATATGCAAACCCCGTTCCAGCATCAACTCCTCCAGATCTCGGTAGCTCAATGAATAACGAAGGTACCGGCGCATGCCGAGGAGTATAATCTCTGCTTCAAAATGACGCCATTTGAAGGGGGGTTGCTCTGCCATGATTGGTTCTCTTGTTCTTCTTTTCTCTCTATTTTGACAGGCCAGCTTTCTTTTTGCAACACAGCCCGATATCCTCCCCCATCAACAAGGATTTTGGGAAAAGGAGACGATTCCTTCGCATGCATCACTAGGTTCTCCATAACATTAATGGCCTTTCTTCTATCTTTCTTGATGCAATTTGGCAAATACCAAGTGCCCTTTGCCAAAATCATTGGGTCTTCCGCTCATTGGTATTGGTGGCGAAATCGATATCCCCATCAAGCAGCCTCTTTCATAAAGCGGGCAAAGTGCGAGAGAGGGGTAGAACGCGGAGGAATGCCCTGCAACCAATCATGCAATCGACACACATTCATCGCGGTCGCAGTCACGACATGCTGAAGATGGGTCCGAGGCTCCCCAATGTAGCGCGAGCGCCGCAAGCCCATCCGGCGAACGCCCTGGGCATGCACTCCCTCTACGCCTGCTCGTTTGGCGTACTCTTGCTTGAACTCTTCAGTCTGCTCTCGTTTTCGAGCAGCATCTAAGGCAAAATGCGCCTCATGTCGCCTTACTGAGAGGGTCCGTTGTTTTGATTTGGTGCATTGAGAACGCACGGGGCAGCGTCCACAAGTAGCATAGCCAAACTTGATTTTAATAATCTCCTGATTGCGTGTCCAGGTGGGTGTCCAACTGCTACTGATCTGCCCTTGTGGACAACGGGCTTGCTTGTTTGCCCAGTCAATCGAGAAATTGCTTAACGCATAGCCATTCTGTTCCCGTGCTTGCCATCGGTAATCTTTGGCAGTTGGACCCACCAGATCTATCTGGTATCTTGTCTGGTTGGTGACCAGCGCTTCGGCATCGATATAGCCTGCATCCACAATATGCTGTTCTGGGAGTAATTCCCGCTGCTCTAAGTTGGTATGAATATCTGGAAGGGCATGTCGATCTGGGGTAGGAGCGATAGTCGTGGTGACCTGCGTGATCAATCGGGGGAGGTCTTCGTCACAGGTCTCACTAAAATGCGCTTTGTAACCAATCCAATGTGTTGAACGCTTGGTGGCTGCCGATGCGTCAAGATCGTAAGGAGAAAAGTAGAGCTTCGCCGATTCCAGACGATCTTCATCAATAATCCAGGTGCCTCCTTTTTCCTGGGGCAAGTAGTCCTGTTTCCACACTCGCAGCAAGGTATCAACCGCTGGGATGGAGAGCATCCAGTGATTTTGGGGATCTGCTTGGATCGCAGCTAACAATCCCCACCCATCCTGACCCACCTGGTGCAAGAGAGACTTTCGCTCCTCCTCCTCTCCAGAAGGAAAGCGATATTCCTCGGCACGGTGTCCATAGCGTTCCAACCACTCTGGCTGGACCTGGCGTTGTAACCAATTGGGGGTGACAACGGAGAGGACATTGAGGGCATGGCGCAGCGTTTCTACCACGCATTCGGCTCGATTGAGTGCACGAATCTTCGCTAGCACATGGGTCGAGTCGGTTCGTTGACGCCCGCGTGTTTTGAGCCAGCCGTGTTCTTTGCACAGGTCTAATACCGCCTCCAAGAAGCGTTCTTCGGCAGTCAACGCCACTAGACGAGTCCGAAATTCACTCAAGACGGCATGATCGAAACCAGCATCGGTTAATTCCAGACTAAGACAATATTTCCAATCCAACCGACTACGTACAGCATCGGCGGCTTGGCGGTCAGTCAGATTCTCCATGAATTGGAAGACGGTAACGAGCGCCAGTCGCCACGGGGCATAGGCTGGCTGCCCACGACCAGGATACAGGTCTGCAAACCATTCATCCTGGTAGATCGTTCCCAATATGTCACGCAGGTGGATATACAGATTGCCCTTTGGAAAAGAGGCACACACGACTCAAACGGTTTCGGCTGGGATCTCAGGGATCGGTTGGAGTTTCAACATGGCTGGCCTCAGCTCTCTCATAGGAACGATAAACACCCTTGTATTCTACCAGATACAAGCTCACTGGATTTCGCCACCAATACCACTTTGCTGGAGAGCCAAATCATTTGCCGAATTGTGCCATAAGTTTTGCCGCCGCCAGTCTTCCTTTGTGGTACACTAATGCTGTTTTTTTGCAAAAAGAGAACCCTCATTCCTCAGAACTTGTAAGTGGTAAATGGCGCGAATGTTCGACAATTTTTGAGGTAAAATGTGGGATTTTGGTGCGAAATATGGGAATCGACCAGCAAGACGCTGGAGAAACCGCCTCCCATCTGGTTTCCTTCTTCTAGAAAGTGTAAATGAGGCCTTTGAGTAGATGGGCACTGGCCGAAGAGCCATCCAGAATTTTTGTCCCGGGTCGATCTCATCTGTTTGTGTCGGTTGGATACTCTTCCTTGCCTCAATAAGGGGGCTTTTGCATATCCCCCCGAAACGAGTACACCATTTCGGGGGGATATGCAAAAGCCCCCTATTAGGCCCGCCGGAGAAATTTACAACGTTAAGCCCTCAAAGCTGCCCATAAGTGGGTTGAAGCCACAACGTTAAGCCTCTTCAGAAAAGCGGAGGTATTGTCCGTAAGGGGCTCAGTTGCCCTCTGCGCTTTTTGAGAGCCTGCAAGTCCAAATGATGCAAGCCATGCAAATGAATATGGGCTGAGGTAATCGGCGAGAGATGTGGTAAATGACCGACCAAGTGGGTCTGGCTCTTGATACCACTGGCGAACCTTGAAGAGCGTGACGAGGCAGCCAAGCAACATCAACACTGTGAACTCACCCAGATCAACGAAAACGTCTGAAGCAGGCAGATGCCCAGCAAAAGATGCAATTGTTGATCTGTTCGGCACCACGCTGAATATCCAAGGGCTTTCAGGATGATTGAAATCCAGACGCGCTTTTTAGAATGCCATCCTGATGCGGTAGAGGAGGATTCGCCAGCAGTATCTTCTGAGGTCGTGTAGACCTCATGCGGAGTGGTGCGTCTGTGACGCATGGCGTTTCAATTTTGGTGAAGGATGGGTTTATTCCCCTGACAACATCCACTTGTTGAGCTCATGAATTTCACTCATTCCTGCTTAAAGAAGAGCTTATCACCAAAAGCGAGACAGATCCACCAAGTGAGCGGGTTTGGCCCTCAAACATGAGCACTTGCCCTCAATCATGAGCACCAAGAGGAATGTGCCTGGGAAAACCGCTCCCCATCTGGGTCCTTCTCTTCATCCTTTGTCAATTGGCCGGCTTGGGGAAAAGGAAAACAGTTGAGAGAGATCGAAGCCAAAGAGGTTGAAGGTCTTGGCCGCATGGCGAGAGAGGTATGGCCAGACTACCTGGCTCCTCTTCCTCTCGTCTGCGGGCAGGTGAGCCAGAGGGTCATTGCATCCAGGCAACGGGCGGATGATCGACCGATGCGGGGCAGGTGTAGATCTGCATTGTGTAACTGCGACCGATGGTGACCATAACCGGCTCCCATGGGCGTGTGTAGCCGCTACCAGGATTTCTATCGAGGGCTTGGTCCTCGATGGGAATCCAGCTGCCACTGCCCCCGTCCCACTCGGTGGAATCGATCCTCAGCAGGGGTTGCATCTGCGTCCCGCAGGAACAGATCGCTGGCGCGGCATCTCGGAAGCTAAAGGAAGTCCAGCCTCCGACCTTCCAGCCGGGTGCCACGGACAGCCCAAATGAATAGGCAAAGCTTCCTACGTCGGCGATTGTCTTCTCACGCGCTTGCCATGCCTTGATCTGCTCGCGCAGAGCCTCATCGAGATCAGAGAGGGCAGGGTATTCGATGACCTGTTCAGGATGGGCGATACAAGGCTCTGGGACATAGTCCCCGGACTCCACCGCAACGGGTTGTGGCGGGTTGGAGAGCAAGGCGGTGACCGTGGAGGAGGAACGCCACACCAGCTTCACCCTGGGCAGATACTCATCATCATGGCCAAACGGGCACCACAGCACCTGAAGCAGATCGCAGCCAAGAGGTGGGTGCAAGTCGGGGATGTCGCGTGCATAGAGTTGCGCCACGGGTATCATCGCAATCGGCTCATTGGTCCAGCTATGCCCAGCTTGAATGCGTTTGATGATGGCGTCTTCCTCCGGCGTGAGGAGGTTGACACCAGGATGTTGGGGCCGCTTCCAGGCAGCGGTCAACATGTCCCGTTGCAGCCGGACATCGGCGAGGGTCGTCAACGGCTCGCCAGGCAGATGTGGACCCTCACAGTGGGGCCACGGGTCATCGATTTGCCACAGCAGCGGGCCTCCAACCGAGCTCTCCTGGGGCGTAGGCGTGCCCGGACGCGGGTGCAACCGAGTCGTGGTGCGGGCGAGCGGTGCTAGCTCTGGGAACACGGCTGCGATATCGACTGGTCTTGGGGGCGTGGTGCGGGTCATCTTAACTCCTTTTACACTAATATTAAAACAAGCCTTCGTATCAATGGAAGAAATCCCAACGAGTTGGAGACCTACAAAACGGGTCTCGTGATCATCTGTCCTTCCTTTCCCTTGGCAAGGGATAGAGTGGCTCTTGATCGCTTTTCCTGTTTCTCTTCTTCGGGCGCGTGGGAAAAGCGGAAGGGCATCGTCCCCCAGCAGTACATCGTCCCATGAAACTGGTGGAGGAGTGCGATGATTCTGATGGCTTTCTTGATTTTCTGTTCTTCCCCAAGCCGGCCAATTGACAAGGGATGAAGAGAAGGACCCAGATGGGGAACGGTTTTGGGGGCTTTTGCATATCCCCCGAAATGGTGTACTCGTTTCGGGGGGATATGCAAAAGCCCCCAATAAAGAATTACTTCCTCTATCTATCGTTGAGGTATTGTCAACTTGGTCACATACCTGAACAATGTGTTAGAATAGAGTCATGAAAACAATCCTGACCTCTCAGGACTACAAAGGCTATCGCTTCCCATCGGAGATTATCAGCCACGCAGTATGGCTCTATTTCCGCTTCTCGCTCAGTTTTCGCGATGTTGAGGAACTGCTGGCACAACGCGGAATCGTCGTGAGCTTTGAAACAGTGCGTCAGTGGTGCCTCAAATTCGGTCAGACCTACGGCAATGAACTGCGGCGTCGCCGCCCTCGCTGTGGTGACAAATGGCATATGGACGAGGTATACCTCACCATTGGTGGGAAGAGACAGTACCTGTGGCGAGCCGTCGATCAGCATGGCAATGTGTTGGATATCCTCGTGCAGAGTCGGCGCAACAAAAAAGCGGCCAAACGCTTCTTTCGCAAGCTGCTCAAAGGACTCCAATACGTTCCGCGAGTCATCATCACCGACAAACTGGCGAGCTATGCTGCCGCCAAGAAAGACATCATGCCAGGCGTCGAGCATCGCCAGCACAAGGGCTTGAATAACCAAGCGGAGAACTCGCACCAGCCAACACGGCAACGTGAACGTACGATGCGCCGTTTCAAATCCCCTGGTCACGCGCAACGCTTTCTCTCTGCTTTTGGTTTGATCTCTGATCATTTTCGTCCCAAACGACATCGTTTCCAGGCCGGGGAGTATCGTACCATCATGCAGGAACGATTCCAGATATGGAATGAGGTAATTGGAAGGGAAACAGTCGCATAAGGCCGAATCTGCCTCCTTGATACTCAGCTTCTTTTCTCTCTCTCTTGTCTCTTCCTTAAAAAGCTCTTCTCTTATTTCATCAAGTTGACAATACCTGGCATATACATTCAGGAAAGCTAATTGCAATTACTGTGATTAAATTGGCGTTTGCCTATCTTTTACTAGCTGTAAAAAAGCATTCTGAGATTTTGAGCACTTCTAACCCCTTAATGCTTTTCTAGCTCTCATTCCTTCTAATTCTCATCCATACTAGCAGACATCAAGTGTCTGGAGTTAGACTGACTGGCATATATTTGAGAAGACTTCGTATTTTAGTATAAGCAATAAGATGTTCTGCTTGTACTATTCTTGTATAAGCAGAAAAATTGACAATCCAAGACACGCCTTTTGTAGACCAACGAACATACTTATCGTAAGCACCCCCAACCAATTACACCTGAAATGAGTAAGAGTGAAGACCTGTGCTCTATATTCACTTTATACCTCTGAAAAAATTTATAATGAAAGGCAACACAGGTATGAAACGTTTTGTGCTTGTACTTGAGATCATAGGTGTTCTCTTCCTAGTAGGAGTCGTATTCTTCAATCAACAGCAGGCTACAGGAAGCACAGCAGCCGTTCGTCTCATAACTTCTTATTGGCCTTTGTCTGCGCCAATCATGGAACAGCCTTCAGACAAGGTTTCCATAACCCACCAGCCTACCACATATTGGCCAACAAATAGCCTCACCAGGGTCGGCAACACATTCTTCACTCACCAACAGGCAGTAGAAAACACAGCTGTTTCAGCGCCTACTCGGTTTATGGCGGATCTACTTTTCGCGAAGCCCTCTATTTTTTGGCCAACAAATCGTCTCTTCCAGGTAGGATATAGTTTTGCATCAGATCCCTCCAGCTACTGGCCGAATGAATATCCCCTGATCTTTTGGCCTGGAGGAGCACTCCCTAACATAAAAGTGATAGGTCCTCAACTCAACTCAGCACCATTCACCTACTGGAATGGAGGGAAATCCGTAGCGCCCAGCCTGTATTGGAAAAACTAGCACATTCCATATACATCAATACCATCCTCTCGCATATACTTAGAACCCTGTTTTCTCATAACCCTACAGTTGTAGATGAAATGGTAGCTTCTCTGGAGAAGCCTGATCAGCATTCCTGGCTCGCATGAGCAATCGGATTGTGCTCTCTTTTTGTCGCCTCTTGTTTGATCGGTTCTCCAGAGAGTGGCGTGGAGAGAACAATGGATGTGGTGACAGGTCCAGAACCCATGAGTTGATTGAGGACCTGTTCCAAATGGGTGATCGATGTGACCACCAGTTTCAACAGAAAACTCTCATTTCCTGTGACACGGTGACATTCCAACAGTTCAGGGAGTTCCGCCATGAGGGCACGCAGACCGGCCTCGGTCTGGGGAGTCGTGGTAATGCGAACAAATGCCGTCATGGGCAAGCCAACCTTTGCCGCATCGACGCGCGCTCCATAGCCAGTAATCACCCCGGCATCTTCCAGTTTGCGCACTCGTTCAGCAACAGCTGGGGTAGAAAGTCCCACCCGTCGGCCCAGTTCAGGAAAAGAAAGCCGCGCATCTTTTTGCAACTCACGCAGGATACTCCACCCCGTCTCATCCAGCGGACGATCATCTTTGAAAGTCATCGCACCATTTCCTTTCGATTTTGAAAGAAGTATAGCATATCGCTTTCAGAAATGAATGTACTTGGTACCGCTTTCCTGTTATACTCTGCACAGACAAGCAGACCTTTCAAGGAGATCCCATGACAAAAACCTTTTCGGAACAAGAAGTTCTCGCCTTCGCGCGTCATGCCTATCGAGAAGGAAACGCCGCCTTCGGGGTGGAACGAGACTACTGCGCATTACTCGTGATCGATATGCAGGAGGAGTTTGTCAAACCACACTCCACGCCCTTCTGGGTTCCAGAAGCCACTCGGCAGGTTCCTCTCATCAAGCAACTGATCGAAGCGTGCCGTGCAAAGAGCGTTCCGGTCATTTATACAGCCTTTGCCAGAACTCATCATTACCTGGATCGGCCTCTGGCCGGGCCACTCATGCCCAATCGCTACGCTGAAGAAGACGCTGCCTGGTTTCGCGATGGCGTCATCTGGCACGAATTGGCACCTTTAGAAGACGAGATCGTGCTCTACAAGCCGTCGTATGGCGCATTTTACGATACCCCCCTGGAAACGATCCTCAAGAACCTACACAGGGACACGGTGATCATTTGTGGTACTCTCACCAATTTCTGTTGTGGAACCACCGCTCGGCAGGCGTATGAACGCGGCTTCAAGGTCATCTTCGGCAGCGATATCACCGCCACCGATGATCCTGCGATGCAGGAGCCCGAATTACAGGTGCTCAGAAAAGGCTTTGCGAAAGTCCTCTTTCTTGACGAGATTCTCGAACAGATCTCCCGGCTTTGAGGCGTTCCGCCACCACGATCTCTGTCTCGAAAGGAGATGTCTCCATGCCTCTTTATGCCTCCTCTGCCTTACCTGAAGAGGTATGGGCCACCGCCTTCAACAAGCTGGGCCAGCGGATCAGACAGGCTTTTGTGCGGCCCGAATCCTCTCAGCTGGCGCTTGTCTATGTGCAGGGATGAATGGGGATGGCGGAACGAAAAAATGGATGGCAAGTAGCGGAAGCGGTGGGAGCAGCCACCCCCTATGCCATCCAGCATCTGTTGGATCGAGGAAAGTGGGACTGCGATAGAGTACGAGATGCGTTGCGTGCCTATGTCTCGGAGAGTCTTTCGACGCCTGAAGCAGTCGTGGTCATCGACGAGACGGGCTTTCTTAAAAAGGGGAGCAAATCAGTCGGCGTGCAACGACAATACAGTGGCACGGCGGGACGGATCGAGAATTGTCAAATCGGCGTGTTTCTTTCCTACGCAAGCGCACGTGGACATGCCTTATTGGACCGGGAATTGTATTTGCCGAAAAGCTGGGTAGAGGACAAGGAGCGCGGGTACGGCAAGTTTTTTTGCGCCGAGAGGCGGTAATAATGAGAAGATTCCGCTCATGGGAACTCAATAGAAGGATGGAGGAGCGAGGGCATACACCCTCGCTCCTCCATCCTTCAGTCCCCATACTTGGTTAGTATGGGGACTCGATCAGTTCGCGTGCCGGCTCGGGTCGTCGAACCCCAGCGGCATCCTGCCCTCCGACGCCTCCTGGGCGTCGTAGGTCTCCTCGACGGTTGCCGAGTCCTGGAGTTCCTGGGTCTCGATCTTCTCGTACTCAGGGCTCTCGGACATGCCTGTCTCCTTCCGACTTCATCCTGGACTTCCAGGGTGGGCACTTTGCCCAATCTCATCCACACCTCGGAGAGGATGGCTGAGAAGACTTGGTATCATCAGAAACGCAGGAAGAGAACGAGCGTTCTCAACACGAGAACTGTGTTCGCTTCGTTTTCACGAAACGCCATACAAGCCCTTTATGACACGTCTGCAACAGACTTTTTGAGGTCGGAGCCATGCCTAAAGGGGCATGTTTTGGTGCCGTTCCTTGCGTCTGATCTAGGAGGTTCACTGGGGCTGCTGATCGATGGATCGCGCGCCAAAGGTTCTCAACCAAATGCGCCGCTGAGGAACGATACACAATCCAATGCAAAGAGTATAGAAAATGAAATGCATAAATGAGGTATGTATCTGCGTGCAAAAAAACTTGCCGCACCCAAGGAGCGCTGCCGAGAAGCTCATGTGCCAGATTCGGTGACGTTTGCGACCAAGCCGGAGTTAGCGCAGCGCATGCTTGAACGAACCTTGGATGCTAGTCTTCCCATCGCCTGGGTTACAGGAGATACGGTCTATGGGAGTGCCCAGTTACTGCGGAAGGCTCTGGAGGATCGCCGACAGGCATATGCCCTGGCGGTAACCTGCAAAGAGCAGATAGAAGTGGGAAGCGTTCGCAAACGAGTAGATCAGTTTGTCCAGGCTCTTGCGAGAGGAGATTGGCAGGTATTGAGTGCAGGCGCAGGCAGCAAAGGCCCGCGCCTCTTCGTATGGACACGTATCGAGCTGGCAGCACCAGAGACCGAGGGGTGGCAGCGCTGGCTGTTAGTGCGACGCAGCTTAGAGAAGGGCGCGAAACCTGCGGAGATGGCCTATGTATTGATTTTTGCTCCCACTGGCACCTCTCTGGAGGAGATGGTCGAGGCGTTCGGCGCGCGTTGGACAGTGGAGCAGTGTTTTGAGGACGCCAAAGGAGAAGTGGGCCTGGGTGAGTACGAAGTGCATTCCTGGCATGGTTGGTTCCGTCACATCACGCTTTCAATGCTCGCCATGGCTTTTTTAACGGCCTTGCGAGTCACAGAAGAAGAAGCGGTGCTTAAAAAAAGCCTGGGCAGGTACTCCAAGGCCCCGAGCCAGAAGCCTCTGGCCCTGCCCAAATCAACCCATCTTCTGATCTTCCAGTGATGGTTCCGTTATCCGAAACTTACCCAAATATGGACAAGCCATATTTCGCGTTCGGTTCCTGCTTCAACGAACAACTTGCCTGGATCTACCGGGTCTTACAGGATCTCCACAGGCGTGAATTCCGGTGTAACTCACCGTACGAGGAGTAATTATAGCAGAAATGAAGGACGAACGCAAGAGCAACAAATGCTAAAATGCTAACGGAAAGAGATATTTGTCTACTCTTCAAGAAACTTGTTTTAACCCCATCTGGATGTCTCACATCCAGATGGGGTTCTGCTTATGAGAAAACAGGTAATCAAACAGGAGAATTACCAAAAACCATCTTCATCCGACCCATCAATGAGCTGTAATACTAAGGAATCTTCATCAAAACGGATGGCATTTTTCTCTACAAGATAGTGAGTTGGAGCCTGGAGCAAATTCGTAGAACCATCCGAAGCGCGTAGCTGTTTCATCAAGCGCTCAATAGTCATTGCATTCTCTTGCTGCCCCCGTTTGATCCACGCGACACGACAGAGAGCTCCCAAAGGATGTGCTTCAACAAGTCGCAGGAGAAGCGTCTCCAAGGTACCTCCTAGCGCACAAACCTCTGGTATGTCTTCTCCATGCTGTTCTTGCCATCTCAAAAGCGGCCCTTCGCAAAACCGGTGACACCAACGTTGAGCAGAGGAAGGGTCATGCCCAAGTCCAAGCAAGAAATGGATATCCTGTAACGCTTGAAGATATCCTGCCAGATACCCGTCACGAAAATCCTGGGAAAGAGGCTCATCAAGCTCATCATGAACATGCACTTTTCCATTAGCTTTCATTAATCTTTGCCCTCAGTAAAAACATTGAAACAACAGCGTTTTCTCTTGCTTCAACCATACGACAAAGATCTTCCCTGTAACTGCTCCAATGAATGTGGGAAAACGTCTGCAAGCATCGCCTTCCTCCATCTTTTGTTGTTGCTGCTTCCTCCGTAGGTGCCTCAAGACCAGCTGGTCTTTTTGGTCTTACCCCGCGTCCACAGCCAAGTTTGCGTCTTCGTCCGAGCCAGTACCGGAGACGGCTTGATCAACGAGCCCGATCAAGCGAAGGGCTTCTTGCAAGACATTGTGTCCAGCATTGTGATCGCGATCCTGGGGAACATGAACGTACGAGCAGGAGGGATTCTGACACACAAAGATGCGATCCTTGAGGCTCATCTCATCCCAGGTCCATCCACAGCCGTGGCAGGTCTTACTGGAAGGAAAGAAACGGTCGACCTTGATCACCTGTCCACCTTGCTGAGTGGCTTTGGCTTCCAGCAGACGCACCAGCGCGCCCAGCGAAGCATCGGAGAACGCGCGCGCTAGACGTCGGTTTTTGAGCAATCCCTTGAGGTGCAGGTTCTCCACCCCGATGATTCCATAACTCTCTGCCAGCCTGGTCGTGAGTTTCTGAAGGACATCCTGGCGCAAGCAGACGATCTGGTAGTGCAGGCGTGCCACCTTTCTGCGCGCTTTGTCCCGATTCGCGCGATCCCATCTTCCGGCGATGGAGGCGTTTGTTGGCTTGGCGTAGCTTCTTGAGCGTGGTTGTGAGAAACGCTTGGTTCTCGACGTGCTCTCCCGTACTCAAGGTTGCCAGACGGTTGAGTCCAACATCGATGCCCACCGCTGCCGCTTTCTCCATCGGGTTCGTGTCCGGGAGTTCGACCTGGATGGAAACAAACCACCACTCGGCGGTTCTGGTGATGCGTGCCCCGAGGACTCTTCCCTGAAAGCGCAGATGCTCGGCCATATTGACCCATCCGAGCTTGGGCACCCAGAGGCGATGATCTCTGATCTTGCATTGGTCGTTGGCGAGATAGAAGCTCGGCTTGCTGCGTTTCTTGCTCTTGAACTTCGGGCGGTGAGCCTTCCCCTCGAAGAACGCCGTAAAGGCTTTGCCCACATCGAGAAAGGGCTGGTCAGAGGCGTTCTTGGTCACATCCCACGTCCAGGGGAAGGATGCTCGTCGGATCGCGTTGAATTGCTTCTTGAGCTTGAGGGCAGTTGGTTGCTCCTGGGCTTCGTATTGCCGATTCCACTCAGCCAGCGCCCAATTCCACACGAAGCGAGCCACCCCTGCGGCGCGTGCAAGGGCGTTGGCCTGTTCTGAGGTGGGATGTAGTCTGATCTTATGGGCGCGAATCATGCGGTTCTGCTCTTTCTCCTGCCTGTTAGTTTCATTATTGTAGAGCAAATGTTCTCATCTGTCAAGCAGCCCGAAAGCGTGGCGCCTTGCACATGATTGATCCCTTTTCCTACTTTTTCGGAAACAGTTGCATTCTCTTTTCCCTCTTCCTTCATCACCGCAAAAGAAGCAGAAGAACAGCCATACAACCTCATGCCTACCATACGCATGAATGCATAGGACAACGATGCACCTTCTCATCAATGCGTTAAGGTTTTCAAACGCCTAAGGACAACTTTGCAAAGATCTCTGCTTCTAGTCCGCTCATGTAGCTCACCACGAACCGAATTTGCAGTTTAACATATACGTAAATGGGAAGAGGCCCTCTGAAAGAAGAGAAGATGTATATCACCTCTCTATGCTATGTCCATCTCCAATTTTCTACATCTTCTCAAGAAGAGACTATACCTGGCATCCTCTAAAATCACTGATCTCTAGTACTTCTTCCTCAACGTCCTACAAGAAAAAGCTGTGCAGTACGTATTTAGTACTGCACAGCTTTTTCTCGCTCTCATTCAGGCAGGTTGTACCGCTTCAACGGTTGCCGCATCCAGCGCATAGTTGCTCACAAGCCAGCCCGTCCCTCCCATTGGAGCATCAGCCCCCTGGGTCGCCTGATCCACTTTTAGCAAGAGCACTTCCATGTTGTGCTCTGTCGCCACTTTTCCCTCAGTGGGAGAGGTCGTGAAGGTGCTCTGATACAATTGAAAAGCGATCTGTATGATAGCCACCTGTTGACGATCATGTTGGTATTTTTGAATTAAGGCATTCTCATTCACTACTTGTTGCACCAAATGTTGTTTTTGGACCCGGTCGTAGAGCTCGTTATTGGCTGCGCGAACATCATTGTGTTGAAAGCGAAATTTAGCTGCTGGCGTCAACAGAGGGACGGAGGCAGTAAAGGTGCCTCCATGATGATCTCTGTTTCCAGCTGACCGATAATCCAACGTCATTTCTTGATCAACAAAAGCAAGTGCCGTTCGCATAGCGAGGACCCCATCAGCAGCGCTTAAATCCCACCCTTGGGGAAGGATGATATCCCCCCCATTGATATACAATGGAGGTGGTGTGGGAGGAGGTGGCGTTGGTGTAGCACGAGCAGGTGGTTGCGTCGTTGGCGTACTCTGGCTCATTGGAGATGAGGTGACTCTCGTTGGAGCAATTATTTGGACTGGCGCGGCAAATGCCACTGCCGCTATCCCAACAAGGCAGAATGCCACGAGCACCAGGGCAACCAACGTTTTTGTCGCCACATGGGGCTTACGAGCCTTTGGCACAGAGGCGGCAGGGGCTGACGGCTGTGAAGGAGTAGGATTGGAAATGCGCTCTGGCTGTGTCAGAGGAACGTTCACCACATCCATTCTTTCCTCCTTTTGACCGAATGCACGTTCCCCAAATAGTGGAGCCACTGGCGCAGGAGAGAGAGAGGGAAGTGGTCCAGAATACAGATTCCCCACACCGCCTACCTCATCATCACGCAACACAAAGGGATGCTCATCAAAGTTCTTCATAAGACCTCCTTGGCGAAGACAGTATAAGGACCTCCCTCACAGGAAAGAGAGGGAATATGATCAATATCCTGTTTTGACCGTTGGGGAAGATAGGTATTGAGCGCATCCTGGCATGCTTGTGTCTGAAAGGGCTTTGAGAGCAGATGCACATGAAGCCCTTCAAGGCGAAGCACCATGCAGGCAAACATCTGTTGCACTCCCTGCATTCCCACCTGCCATCCATACAGAAGAATGGAGGTGCCTGGCATCCACACATGAAAGATTTTGAGCATGGTCATTGTCTCTCGCAGAGCTGCATCTCTCTGCCATTCCCAGATCAGCAACTGGGGATTGGGCGCCTTCCACCTGGAACAGGTTTGCAGAAGCGTGTTGGCTGGCACGAGCAATGGGGCAACACCTTCCCGTCGCAGGGTAGTTGCAAAGAGCTTCGCAGTGAGTGGAGAACCAACCACAAACGCAATGGGAGTCTCAGAAGAAATCAGCATAGTGTATCTCCTGTCCGGCTGCCTGCATGACCTGCACCTGTTTCTGTACCTTCTTTATCGCTCGCAGTTCAATTTGTCTGATCGCTTCATGGCTCAGGCCCAGCAGCGCTCCTATGTGGGCATAGCTCTGCTCGCACCGGTCAGGCTCTTGCTCTTTTGAGAGAAGCGATTCTAACGTCCCTTGCTTCAAAGAGGAAGAAAGCCCATAACGAAGACATAAGATGAAGCATTCTCGCTTCGTCAGCTCAGATTGCGTAAACAGCTTCCTTAACATATGGAGCTGCGTGTCACGAATACACTGCTCTTCTGGAGTCAGTTCTTGATCCTCTATATCAAGCGAGCACGTATCGACGCTGATCACCTGAGACTCCGCAACCTCATAGGCAGTCATCAGATTCGCCAGCGACTGATCATGCTTGCCTGGTTCTCTTGAGGTTTCCAGGAGGTGTCTGGCAAGCTTGAAACGCTCCTGAAGGTAAATTGGAATACGAACTTTGTGTATCTGTCTGGCGAGTTCGCGGCAAATATATTGCCGTATCCAATAGGTCGCATAGGTGCTCAAGCGATACCCCTTCTTATAATCAAACTTTTCGACAGCATGGATCAATCCAAGATTCCCTTCCTGGATCAAATCCATCATTTCTACGCCAAACCCTCGATACTTATACGCGATACTGCGTACTAAACGCAAGTTGCACTCAATCAGTCGTTGTTTAGCCTGCTGCATATGAGCCCCACCAAGAGCAAGGGAAGAAGCTGACGGAAACGGCATATGCTTCCTCTCATGCTCGGCTTCAGATTCTTGCTCCATGCACTGAGCAAGCTCAATAACCTCTTGTGATGAAAGCAAGGGATAGCTCGCGATCTCATGGCTGTAGAGTTGATGAGGATCGCATGCCAGCACATCAGATTCCAGAAGCGTTGTTGACATAGCACAGTTCTTTCTTTTAAAGGAGGAGTAAATTTCTACTCTAGTTGTAGCTTGCCTCTCTTTCCTGCTTCTCCACTGCCTCTGCAATCATATGAGATGACTCTCTACTCCTCATGTAAGGGGAAAATACCCATATGTAGCCACAACACATCCAGGATAGAGGGATTAGAGGAAACGAAACACAGGAAAAATGAAAATTTGTGGCGAAAATTCATGGAGGAACAAAAATCGTGCTCGAAGGGCAAGCAGCCAAGAGAGGTAAGGGAGGAGAGGTGGTACAAGCATCACCTCATCAAAAAAAAATTGAGGAGACGCCTTCAACCATGCTGAGAAAGAGAGACCCACCGGAATCATTGTCCTGCTCATACAGAAGACGTAGTATAAGCAATTCATTTCTCTTGTATAAGTATGTGTATTCTACATCTTCACCAGAGAGGAAGGCTCTCAGACAAAGGTCTCTTCAACAACAAATAGGAACATCTTATCACGATTTAAATATATAAACACTATTCATATGTATAATCGCCTGCTTTTCATCCTTCTTCAGAGAAATACTGTTCTGCAGGTACCAAAAACACTACCTGCCGATTCCCAATCTCAACACCTTCATACAATCGAACAAGGTGTGTTTGCGTCTCAATCTCCCCAATGGGAGATCCACCTCCCACACGCGAGAAGCGCACCCACTGAACTCCTTGCGCGGCGAAAGCCTCTAAATAGGCCACTTCCCAGGGGACAGAGAAGTGGGCTATGATAGTTTCCTGACTGACCAGTAATCGCATACTACCGTTCTGTCTCACCTTCATCCGAGAAACAAATAGCCACTCATTCTCTTATTGTATCGCATTCTGGCTAGAGAACAGAAACGCCTCCTCCCTCGTAGCAAAACAATTGTAATGCGCAGGCTAGGCAAAAGGTGGTGAAGTTCTGCTAGTTGGCGAGGTTGATCCGCTGGTCGCGTTTGGCAGGCAGTCGTGAGCGATTACCATTCTCACACCGGCATTTGAGCAAATCAACACTATCAGTTAGGCTACGATTCTGGAAGAACATGTTCAACGCACTTCGCTCTGTGGTGAGTGTCCAAGCACTCTTCTGCTACCCTATGCATTCCATTGGCATCGGCAAGGCACATATGTAGTTCAGGCGGCAATTGTGAGATCTCTTGGATGGGTACCATCTTCTTCTTCCCAACATATCAAAGATATTCAGCACCTTCCTCCATCAACTTGCGAAAAACCTTATAGGCGTTCAGGTCTGTCTGCTCCAGATAATACAATTTCCATTGGTTCACCGAGGCAAATGCTACTGGTATCCCTTCAATCGTGACGTCAATGACATAGGCCTCCATGTGAGTGCCACGAACATTATAGGCTCGTGGAGTTGGTGCGATGTTGAAGCACGTTCGTCCCACGTTTGCCTCAATCTCAGCCGCCTGAGATCGCACCTGTGCTAATAACGTGGTTGATTCTTCATATCCCATCCATTGTGGTGGGGTCTGGGGTTCTCTTTCCTGTCCTTGCTCCCAGCTAGCTTCTTTTCTTTCCCCAAGATGCTCCTCATTCGCTTTCTTCTCGACACTCGGTAATGGCATCGCTTGTAAGATGTCAGGATGCTGCCGAAGCTCTTTGATCATCATTTCAAGGGGCCACCGCTCAAATTGGGCTACAAGACGCTGTATATCCCAGGGGATACCCGGCATCCTCAGTGTTTTTCCCTCAGCATAAGCCTGAGTATATACTTGGCATGCCTGGTCATACGTTCCAAGCGCTCCCCATGCCTTCACCATTGCATTGTAATATTTGCCAGGTGATTGTATACGGGAATGAGAGGAGGAGCGTTGCTGCTCTAAATACAAGAAGGCTGCAAGGACTGTTTTATATCCAAAGCGGTTGATATATGCACGATAGTTTGCGAGATTGCGCTGATGTCCTTCTATGACCTGAGCAAACACACGAGATGCCTGGCTCACCTGGATACCCATAGGGTCTTGCGAAGATGCTAAAGAAAAAGGGGAACTCTCAACGTTATCGTTACTATATGTAATAGTATTATTATATTTTCTAGAAACGTTAAACGTTCGCGAATTCCCCTCCTCCCGCCCAATTGGGGAATTTCGCTCCTCATATGGGGAATTCACGAAGGGAGAAGGGACATTTGAGCACGACGCTTGTTGTTCTTCCGTCTCAGTGAAATGCCCTTCTTCTCGCGAAATGGGAAATTCCGAAATAGCCTCTCTTTTTGCGTGTGAGGAGCATTGGTCGTATCCCGCTTTGGAAGAAAGTCCAAAGAGAAAGACTAGGTCAGACGATGTTCAAACTCCCATGGACTCAGGTACCCAAGCGTTGAGTGCCGTCGTACCCGGTTGTAATATCCCTCGATGTACTCAAAGATGACCTGCCGAGCTTGCTGGCGGCTCTGCAAATGGATGCGATACACACACTCTTTTTTGAGCGTGGCAAAAAAGCTTTCCATCGCAGCATTGTCGTAACAATTAGCCACTCGGCTCATGCTCACCTGGATGCCCAACTGTTCTAAGAGCCCCAGGTAGGCCTGGCTGGTGTACTCCGATCCCTGATCCGAGTGATGCAGCAGATGCTTCTGAGGAGCGCGGCGGGCCAGAGCCATGCGCAAGGCGGCTTCGACCAACGCTTCATCATGCGTCGTGGCCATTGACCAGCCAACGATCATACGTGAGCATAAATCGAGCACCACCGCCAGGTAGAGCCAGCCTTCCACTGTCCAAATGTCAGTGATGTCCACAACCCACTTGCGATTGGGGTCATTGGCACCAAAATCACGGTTGAGCACATTCTCGGCCATCCGCACACCAGATTGGCGCTGAGTGGTGTGAACGTGATGAGGCCGATGACTGACGTGAAGCCCCAGCGATTGCATCAGACGCACGACCCGTTTGCGCGCACAGTGAATGCCCAGATCCCGTAATTCGGCATGCACCCGTGGGCTGCCATAGAGACCACGATGGGTCTGGAAAATGTGCGTAATCAGTTCGCAAAGATGGCCATCTTCTCGGGCATGCTGACTCAATGGACGAATGCGCCAGGCGTAGTAGCCGCTAATGGAGACCTCCAGCACCTGACACATGCGTTGGATGGGATACTCCTGGGCATGCTCCGCAATAAACTGAAATCTTACAGACGCGGGCGCGAGAAGATGGCGATAGCTTTTTTTAGAATATCACGCTCCTGTTGGGCGACTTCTAACTCGTGCTTGAGGTGGCGAAGTTCCGCTTCTTCTGGACGCTGGTGTCCACTGCCTGGAAACGCCTGGACACCATGCTCTTCGTCTTGGGTTCGCCATCGCCAGAGGCTGCTTTCCGAAATGCCTAACTCGCGAGCAATTTGAGCCTGTTTCTTGCCGCTTTCGTGCAGCAGTCGCACAGCCTCCTGCTTAAATTCACGTGTATACGTGGGTTGATGCTCTGCCATTGTTGTCTCCTTAAAGGGTCTTCTTCTTTTACTTTAGACCTTCTCTCCAAGCGGGACAACACCACATGCAACCAGAGTGACGTAAGAATTCCCCTTTTCTTGTGCCGAATTCCCTTCACTGCTTTTTTCTTGCCTTTGCTTTGTAGGGGTCGCATTCCCCATGTGAAGAGCGAAATTTCCCTCCTGGGTTTGCTTCTCTGCGGTGAACCCTTCAAAAGGGTACCAGGGTCGCTCTTGAGCAGCCAACGCCTCCTTTTGCTGAACGCTGAGAGGAACTTGGGCAAACATCCTGGCAATGTCCTCGCAGGTGGCAGAGAGCTTTGCTGCAAGCCGTGGTGAAATCGCTATCCCCTCCTGTTGCAAAAGAGTCGTAAAAGTTTGTGTGGCTTGAGCAACAGGGGCATTCGATGCAGCGGGAAGGTCATCGAATATCCTCAGCTGTCCGTGAAGCACATCACGCTCAAGCCGACGCTGTACCTTTGTTGCTAACTGCCGGACTTTTGGGGTCTTGCTCGCTTGCAATTTTTGGAGATTCAGAAAAATATCAGTATGGAATTGGGGGGCACCGTAGAAAAAATGGAGTTCTCCCGGCTTGCGTTGAAGGAGTCCTAAGGCTTCGAGTACCCGAAGTACCTTATACGTGGTCGTATATCCCCATGGCCATCCTGATCGTTGACTGAGTTCTTGGGCACTTTGGAGATGAATAATTGCTCGATTGGTCGTCTCTATGGTTGGAGGAACGATACTCTGCTGTTTGACTTCGGCCAATTGTAGAAGATGCGCAAGAAATTGAACACTATCGAATTGCTTGCTTGAAAGCATCTTCTGGATGAAGGCCAGGGTGTATGGATGAACACGTTCAAGCATGTGCGCGTGCTGTTGATCGATCTCCACACCATGTAGTTGTAATGTAGCTGTACTCATAGGGGCTCACTTTCCAATCTCAGCCTTCTGCTTCCCGAAAAAAGGACACAAACCTAGAGCTTTTTCTTCGGTGTATACACACGTGAAAGAGCGTTCATAGTGGTCGTTATGGAAAATTTGTTGGACGCATTGGAGTGATCCAGAGAAAGAGAGGAGTCCCAGTTTCATTGACCTCATGGAGAGGTACATGCAACACTCTCTACAGACGGATGAGTTTTGCAGGCAAAACTATACCCTTCCTACTGGAAAGTGGCAGCTTCAGTAGGCGCGTCTCTGAGCTCTTCTCCATAATGAGCGGTTGAAGATTATATCATCAAGACTTTCAGACAAAAGAACCAGCGTGCAAGAGTAGTTTCTTTTTGTTTTTTGCCAGGATGTTTTTCTCCGGTACGTGTTTCACGAGGATCAGCCTCAAAGGGACATCTCTTGGAAGCACTTCGACATTTCACGGCAAGCGTATCGAGAGTGTACCTGGTTTTTCACCAATTCCAACTGAAGAGAAGACCCATTAGACACGGCAAAAACGGCGAAGAGTCTGAGAGGGTTAAAACAAGTTTCTTGAGTAGTAGACAAATATTCCTTTCTATTGACATCTGTTGCTCTTGCATTCGTCCCTCTTTTCTGCTAGAATTACTTCTTGTACGGTGAGTTACACCGGAATTCACGCCTGTGGAGATCCTGTAAGACCTGGTAGATCCAGGCACGTTGTTCGTTGAAGCAGGAACCGAACGCGAAATATGGCTTGTCCATATTTGGGTAAGTTTCGGATAACGGGTATCTCCATCTCATGACTCCCAATGGCTTGCTCCAACAAGCAAGCATGGGGGATGTGAGACGTTCCTCGTCAAGTGAAACAGCCTCTAGAGCGCGTGAAATTGAATTTAGATTGAGTGGCCCCCTTCGAAAGGGGATGTCATCGGCGGATGTCGCATGCAATCTGCGAATGTCGGGGTACAAAAACGTGAATTATAGATAGATCCGCTTGTAGAGCCAATAATAAGGGATATGCAAGGAACGCCACTTCTAGAAGAAGCACCATGACTTTTGGGGGGTTATTAACTCGGCTCAAGATACTTGCCTTACCGAGCTTACATCTCTCATCGCTACCTCCTGAAATTGGGATGCTCACATCTCTCAAGACCCCTGTTCAAAAAGCAGTTGTATCAAAGGAGTAGAAATGTAGCCGCGATCCCCAAACAACTTGCCACGTAGTCTTTTGACCAGGTAAGGAACAGGTGCCCGATCATCCACATTGCCTGGAGTGAGGCAACAAGCCAGCAACTCGCCGCGATCATTGACGGCCAGGTGCAGTTTAAAGCCGAAAAACCAGCCTGTGCTTGTATTGCCACGCCTGGCATCCGCCGCAAAGACGCGGTGTCCACTGATGCGTTTGGGATCACAGACTTCCAAAGATGTCGAATCAATGAAGCTGATGCCCGTGCAAGCTCCAAACCGGCTCTGTAGGTAGGCGAGCAATGGAACCATCAGGCCAGGGATGAGTGCCACAAAACGCGGATAACTCACCAGATTGGGAAATTCCTTCGCCCGATGGGTCTGCACATGTTCCATGTAGTACGCTTTGAACGTGCGATAGTTCGATTGGTGAAAATGGATCAGAATGGTCATTACCTCACTTGGGCACAGTTGGCCTGCACGATCTCGCTGTTGACCTGCTGCCAAGCGACTGGCTTTCCATTGCGGTTCAAAGCGCTGCCAAAAATCATCGACAGCACAAAACAATTCGAGTACACTCATTGCGAGATCCCTCCGATGATGAATAGATACTGTTCGTTCCTAAGCCCTGTTACAAGCCACGCCAGCGGTAAAAGCAGACGAGAATATGCGGCCAGTTACAGAGGCCGACCTGTCCACGATTGAGGAGCTTTCCGCTCGTATCTACAAGACAGGTCGGTGCAATGAGGTGGCTGCCGCTGTACGGTTTGGGTTCTCACCACTGCTCATAGAGCATCAGCAACGCATCATCGGCTACGTCATACCTGGCTTCTTCGGCCACGACGTAGCCGAGACAGAGGAGGATGCCTTGACTCTTGTTGGTAATGTAGCCGGACACCTCCTACTTGAAGTTACTCTCTTTTTCTGCCCCTTGAGCGAGGCGAGCTTGTATCGCAAAGCACTGAAAGCAGGCTGCCGGGCAATAAAGGCAATGAACCTCATGGCTCTAGGACCATATGAGCCACCCGATGAGGTGTGGCTCCCTTCAGGATTGTTTAGTACAATCCCGAAAAGATAGCAAATGATATTTTTCTGTTTCATCTGGTGAGTGCGAAGAGACAACGATAGGATAAAGTCACGATCACAGCCAGCGACAACTGTAGAACGCCCAGAACCAGTACTGTCGCGACCGGCCCTATGAACTGAATGAGCAACCCAGTCAGCGCAATACCCAACGGCTGGCTGCCATTGATCAGTAACCGCATAATGCTGTTGATACGCTCCTGTCACTGAAAAGTCGCGATGTTCATTCCTTTGACGCTCAATGCCATAGCCAAGACAATCAAACTATCACTTCCCATCTCACATCTTTCAGCCATACCTGCCCCCTGCCACGTAGTGCGATGCCGAAGCTCATCAAGCCCCGCTGCTCCTGGGGCACCTGCCAGATCATCGTATGAGATGTCCACGTAGTCGTGCCTTTGATAGCCTCCTCAATTCTATCTCCTTCCACGCCCACAAACGGGCTACCAATGAACAGGCTCATCTGCAGCTCAACATCTTGCGTTTTGAGCATGGCCTGCAAGCGAACTTGTTTGCCCTTGTGGTCCTGCATGTTCACCATCTGCTGTAAGGTACATGAATCTCCAGGAGCAGCATCTATGGCTTTGAGGTAGGCGCTAGCTGCTCTATGGGGCTCTGCACTCTCTTCGATGCCATATTCATAGTGCCAGAGAGCGCTCTCCTCTACGGACCAGTATTCAAGACCACTTGAGAAGTCCAGATTCAACGGCTGCCGGGATGGTGGTCGTAATAGAGTACCCGTGAATGGCACATGCTGATCTACCGTCTCAATGTGCAGGCCACCCAGCCAGATTTTGCCTTGTTCATGTGTATCAAGCGAGAAATGAATATCGTATGCATCATCTGGCACATCGATGACCAGTTCATGCTGTGCCCAGTCGCTCCCTTCGGTAGGAGGTGTGATATGTGAGCGTGTTAATCTGCTGGAGCGGGCTGGGAAGCCAGAAATAGAAGCACTACACTCCTCCACAGAACTATTCACCATCAATTCAAACAGCGGTTGATGCATATTTTCCACCTTTACATAGGCCACCAGGCGCAGACGCTGACCGCGATAGTGGTCAGCTAAGAAGCTTTCATATGAGAGAATGCTTACCTTTCCCCTCGTGAATGGTTGGTGCAATGTAATGGCGAGGCTGGCATTGCCTGCGTAGGTGACCAGTGGATCAAGAGCATAGCTTGCATTTTCTGTATCTCTGCCAAATCTCCAATAGCGCGAACCCATGGAGAAATCGAGGTTGCGCGGTTCTCTCAAAGCAGGGAGTAATGCCCTCGGATTATGTTCCGCAAGACGTTCGACGGCTGCGAACTGCTCCTGGGGCATAGCTCCATAATCAGCCAGATTGACAGCATACAGATCCAGCACCTCCTGAGAAGCGGAGATTTTGCAGTTTTCACGCTCAGCTAGCCGGAGCGCGTCGTTCAGACGAGCAGTCACTACGTTCTGACCACGCAGGTCGCGCAAATGGACCTGAGCGTAGAGCACGCCTCCTGGCTGGGTCACGAGCATAATTTCTTCGATTGTCCCACCCAGAGCACGCAGTACATTGGCGAGAAAATCAATGGTGAGGGGTTCAGTAGCAGTAGCATCTTGCTGTGCAGAGACGCGCATAGGACCGACTGGTATGGTTTCATACAGGCTCAGCGCCAATACTCTCTGTTGCTGCGCATCAAGTAAGAGAAAAGTGGTAATTTGGGTATGATGCTTGTTCTGCACAACTATTTTCAAAATTCGCATCTGTGACATAACGGTATATCCTTTTTACGTATAAGAGGCTTGTTGTCATCAATGAGTCTCGTTCTCTAGTTGCAATTGTAAGTCTTTCAGCCATACCTGCCCCGTGCCATACAAGGTAATACCAAAGCACAACCCAAATGAGCCTTCCGGCACAGCTAAGATGAGTTCGTAGGACGTCCATTCGCTTGCGCCTTTGATGCTCTCTTCGCTCCTGGCCGCACCTAAGAACTGTGCCATAAACAGGCTGGCATGCGCTTCGGCGAAGGCAATTTTGACGTTAGCGGAGAAACGAACGCAACGACCACCATAAAGTTCTGTGCTCAATATCTGCTGTAACGTGCAGGGACTCTCTGAGGCAGAGCTAATAACCTTCATATAAGCAGCGGGAGACGACGGGCTGAGATCAACGCCACGCTCATATTGCCAGGGCGTTTCGCTTTCCACCCTCCAGAATTCCAGGCCGTTCGCGAAATTCAGGTTCAATGGTTGCCGAGGTAGCGGATCTATCAGCGTTCCTGTCAGTGGCATACTCTTACCCACCGTCTCTAGCTGTATACCATCCAGCCAGATGTTGCCTTTACCTTGCCCTCGCATACTAAAGCTGAACGAGATCGTATCCGCATTCGCCGGAATATCCATAACCACTTCATGCGCTGTCCAGCTACCTGTGTCTGGGATATAGAGCAATGATGTATTTGCTTGATAGCTTGTGTGTTGTTTATACTTCTCTGGCATATCTATGTCTGTAAAAGAACCCGCGATGCTCATATTGAAGATTGGCTGCTGCATACCATCTGCCTTGAGATAAGCCTTCGCCCGCAAGCGCTTACCTCGGTAAGGAAGTGCCGAGAAACTTTTATAGCTCAGCAGAACAACTTGTGGTGTCATATCTTGGTGGATGGTGAGCGCAAGGCTGGCCTTTCCTCTACGGGTCTGCTGCAGATCAAGCCTATAATCCGCTTGCTGTGGGGTGGTGAAAATCCTCCAGCCACTCAGACCATCGCTAAAATCGAAGTTGGAAGGACTCTGGCTACGCAGCCGCAAACGATGTGGATTTTGCTCCGCGATTTCCTCTATGGCTGCTAGTCGTTGTTGCAGTGTCTCACCATACTCTGCCAGCTCGATAGCTTGCAAATCGAGGATCTCTTCAGCTACTACGATAGGGCAGTGATCTCGTAGAGCCAATGGGAGTGCATCTTGCAGGCGAGCTTTGATAGTATGCCGCCCACGCTGACCGCTCAGACGCACACGAGCGTAGAGGAGGTCCTCGTACAAAGTGTCAATGACAACTTCTTCTACTTTTCCTTGCAAGGTACGTATCATATCTACGAGAAAATTGGTCGTGCTCGGATCAACGATGACAGCGTCATCTAAGGGGAGAAGCATCTGGTCACGAGGCTGGACGTATTCAAAGATCCTCGGCATCCAGATGCGTTGTTTTTGCTCGTCGAGCAGGATAATAGTTGTATCACTGGAAAAACGCTGCTTCTTTGACAGAACTTTGACAAGCTTCAGCGAGAGCATAGTTTTCTTCTTCCTCCTGCTTGTAGTTAGCCTTACGATTTCTGGATAGTGCATTTGGAGTTGGGCCAGTAATTGCTGTCGTCCCTTGTGCAAGCGATTCTTGACCGTCGTCTGTGCTATGTTGAGACGGCGGGCTATCTCCTGAACGCTCATATCTTCATAATAGAAGAGATAAGCGACAACCTGATTTTTGGGAGTGAGCGTACCGACGGCAACGCGTAGCAATTGTTGCAATTCACGCTCCTCGACGATCTCTTGTGGGTCAAGGCAAAGACTGTCGGAATATGAATCTTCAAAGAGCATGGTTTGAGCGTCCAACGAGAGTGTCCTATCAAGATGCACGCGCCTCCAGTTACGGCAAGTATTTAAGACGATGCCATACAACCAGCTTTTGAAGCGAGCAGCATCGCGCAGACGATCGAGTGAAAGATAAGCCTGCAAAAAAGCATCTTGGACTAGCTCGCGAGCGGTTTCTGTCTCGCCAATATAGTGTTGTGCAAGGTAGAAAGCCATTGCCTGGTAACGCTCGATGAGCAACTGAAAAGCGTATGTGTCGTCCGCTCGCGCGCGAGCTACCAGTTGGGCATCACTGTACTCCTTCACGTAGATGAGTAACAACCTTTCTTCATAAACTTTGCTTCTCTCTATTAGTGGTAATTATGGCTCAAAAGGTCTGCTGCTAGGGAGTATTCTTTAGCGAGAACTAGAAGAGGAGGCAGACTTATTTCATTTGCGGTGGGCTGAACCCCTTCTCTAACGGGCCATCATCGAGTCCATCATTGACCAGCTCAAGAATATTTCTGAGACTCGAGCATTCTCGTCATCGCAGCCCTACTAATTTTGTCGTCCATTTGATTGCTGGACTCATTGCTTACAGCCATCAGGACAAAAAGCCCAGTCTGCGTCTGGATGAACACGCTCTTCTGGCTGCTTGACGGGTTGGGTTTATCCATAACTCACGTTAAAAAGACTATATGTAGGCATGAATATGCTTTCTGAGCTGCCTCCTGAAATTGGAGACTTGACACAACTGCAAGTGCTTATGCTATTCCACAATAAGCTCTCTTCTCTTCCTCTTGAGATTGGGCAATTAATTCATCTGGAGGTTTTGTCACTATCGGAGAATACACTACAATACCTTTCTACTACCCTTCAAAACTTGAAATCGCTCAAGACGCTCTATCTTGGTCAGAACCGGCTCACACATGTACCCGCCGGGCTTGGGCAACTCACCAAATTGCAGACATTAGGTCTCAGGCGGAATCAGCTTACAGAATTGCCCGCTGAGTTTGGTCAACTCACCAATCTCCAGCATTTACATCTCAGTCAGAATCGGCTCACGCAACTGCCAGCCGAGCTCGGGCAGCTCACTAAATTGCAAACACTCGATCTTGACCAGAATCGACTCGCACAACTGCCCATTGAGCTTGGCCAATTGGCCGAATTGCAGCTCGATCTCAGCCAGAATCAGCTCGATCAGCTCCCTTCCGAGCTCGGCCAACTCACCAATCTCCAAAGAATTTATCTCAATGCACGTTGAGGTTGATCCTGTAGGGCGGTCCCAGAGCTCCCGGCTCGAGCACGAGGAGCAAGTTCCAGATGTTCTAGTAAGGGTGGAGACTCCAGATGGCATTGCCAAAGCCGCTCTCCTTCCTATCCTCAGATGAACATAGTGATAGCAATAGGTTCAAACATTCGTTAATGGAAGACAAACACAGATCGCAAGCATGCACAGGCACACATCCAGAAGCACATCAAAGTCAAGGGAGTGGCCAGTCCCTACGATGGGAACCGCCTCTATTGAAGCCAACGACTCAAAAACCATCCCATGTTCAATGGAGCCAAGGGAGCCTTGTTATGCAAACAACAAGGGAAATGTCGGTGGTGTGGATTACTCTTCGGGGATATGGATGTGATTGAAATCGACCACATCACGCCCAGGAGCGAAGGCGGAGGAGAAGCACTCAGCAACAAATGTCTCCTCCATCGGCATTGCCATGATGAACGACACATCAAACGTGTCAATGGTATCTCTGTCAAAGACCCGTCCATACGAGGCGTAAGCGCATTTCCCATGCGCTTACGCCTCGTATGGACGGGCAAAACCTCTCCACGGCCGTCTCGCGTCGGCGAGGCGCACAATGAAAGGCAGATCTTTTCCAGATCGCTCCAGCTCCTGCCAGTGACGCACACGCGCCTAGCAAAGCCGCCGCAGCTCTCGGTAACGATTTGACCGAGAACAAAACGTGAGCTGGGAAGAGGTTGGTGTGTATCAAGCGAAATATTATGCCATCACACGAGCCATTCTAGAGAGGATCACACCACACCATCTGCTCTCACAAGTTGACGCCTTTATCAACACGCTTCCATGTGGCATCAAAGAATATATGCATGCCATACAAGACTGGCAGACCAAACTGATCGAATCACCTTGTGCCATTCGCTACTGGCAAGAGATCCCATCAAGGACCCAGGATGGTCGATCGATCAATGGAAATAAATCCCACTGGGCCTGTCTTGCCCTGACGAATGGCTGGCAGGATCGTATCCTTACCACAGCACTCCACACACACGACCACAAACACTATGAAATCTGGGGATTACAGCCGTTCTCCGAAATTGACCCAAATATGGACACGCCATACCCAGAGCTTGAAGGAGAATATTGATACCACCACGCCTACAGGCAAGTTCATGTTTCACGTCATGGCGGCATTGACGAAGTTTGAGCGCGATCTGATCAGCGAACGGACCCAGGCCGGACTGGAGGCTGCTCGTGCCAGGGGGCGCAAGGGTGGTCGGCCTGCTGTCACCAAGAAGATGAGCGTTGCCAACCTCGAACGCGCCAAGGAACTCTATGCGAGCCAGGCCATGAGTGTCACTGAGATTATGAAACGGACGGGTTTTCGCAGCCGAACCACCTTTTATAAATATGTCGTCAATGGGGGAGAAGCCAACCATCTGAAGGGTAGCGTTTTCCTGCGTGAAAGGACGGGAGCACAGTTTTCCGGTGGGTCGTCTTCCAATCAAGCTCTCTTGTCTCGATAGATTGCGAAAGTACTGGAGCAGTCTGGTAGAGTAGCTTGACAGATGAAGAAGGTATCTGTTATGCTCTCAAAAGATTAGGTTCTTAATGAATTATGAACTAGGAGAGAGAGATGTCTGACGAAATAGACGCTGTTGCTGATTGGGAGCTGCTTGCACAGATCAGCCTGGGGTATCGTCACCTTTCTGATCGCTTAATGGAACAAATTGGCATGCATCGAGCACCCGCAGGTGTGCTGTGCCGACTCTTTCTCCAGGATGGGTTAACCCAGTCAGAGTTGGCTTCTCAACTCTCCATTCAAGGAGCAAGTGTGACACAAGTGCTCCAACGAATGGAAGAGGCAGGCTGGGTCAGGCGAGAACGCGATGCGGAAGATAATCGCCTGGTTCGGGTCTATCTGACAGAGCAAGGGCGCGAAAAGGAACGATCCATCACGGATCAATTCATGAAATTCCAGGAAGCGGTTTTTGCGGGGATTGCTCCACGCGAACGAGCCTTCTTACGCCAGCTACTCACGCAGATGCACCAGAACATGAGTCGAACAGACTAAAAATTTTGGCCTATTTATTAGGAACCTAATCATATGGTAATTAATAAATGTGGATGTTCCCGTGTCCACATTTATTAAGATCGAAAGGATCACATGCAATGAATATCGCTTTGTGGATTGTTCAGGGGCTACTCGCCTTGATGTTTCTCTTTGCTGGAAGCAGGAAAGGCTTCCAGCCACTGCCAGCAGTCAAAAAGAGTTTTCCCTGGGCCAATCATGTTCCTGATGACTTGACCCGTTTTATCGGAATCAGTGAGCTACTTGGAGGGCTGGGATTAGTTCTTCCTGCGGTGACGGGTATTCTTCCCTGGCTCACCATCGTTGCCGCCCTGGGGTTAGGTGTGGTCATGGTGTGCGCTATGATCTTTCATCTTTCTCGTCGAGAATTTTCCGTCCTTGGGATGAATCTCGTTCTCCTGCTTCTTGCTCTCTTTATCGTCGTTGGTCGTTGGGTACTCGCTCCTTTGTAAAGAGCGCCTCCTCGGATGAAGAGAAAGCAACGAGAAATTGGCACGGTTCTCCCGTTGTACACCTTGCAAACAGGGCTTTAGGAAAAGGGGAGAGAGGACATGTGCCAGCCTCAACAGGAAGGAGAAACGGTCTCATGGAAATCGGCATTCATACCTTTGGTGAACTGGTCCCTGATCCTCACACCCAACGCACGCCAGGCGCGCAGGAGCGGCTGAAAGAGGTCATCCAGATGGCTGTGCTAGCCGAAGAGGCTGGGTTAGATATCTTTGGCTTTGGCGAGCATCATCGCCTCGATTTTGCCGCCTCCGCGCCGCCAGTTATCCTGGCGGCAGTCGCACAGGCAACGAAAAGGATTCGTCTAACCACCACGGCCACTGTGCTTTCCACGGCTGACCCCGTGCGGGTCTTCGAGGACTTTGCCACACTGGATCTGCTCTCTGATGGCCGAGCGGAAATCATTGCAGGTCGGGGAGCTTTTCTCGAATCCTTCGCGCTCTTTGGTTATAATCTCGACGATTATAACGATCTGTTTGCGGAGAAGATCGACCTGCTCGTCCGCTTGCGTGCGTCCGAACGTCTCACCTGGCAGGGACGTTTCCGCCCTCCGCTCAATGACGCCGAGATTGCCCCTCGTCCCGTACAGACGCCGCTCCCAATCTGGATTGCCGTTGGTGGGACACCACAAAGTGCCGTTCGTGCAGGTGCAATGGGATTGCCCATGAATCTGGGCATCATTGGGGGCGCATCCAGGCGCTTTGTCCCTCTGGTAGATCTCTACCGTAATGCGGGTCTGCGCGCTGGGCATCACCAGGACACCCTCAAGGTTGCGGTCACCAGCTATATCCATGTCGCGAAAACCTCCCAGGAAGCGCTGGACACCTTCTATCCCTACCGCAATAACTACTTCCTGGCATTGGGAGGCGAGCGAACCAGGGGAATGAGGTTTAGCCGTGCGGAGTATGAGCAGGAGGCCCGACAAGAAAACGCGCTGTTTGTTGGCAGTCCACAACAAATTATTGATAAGATGCTTTCCCAGCATGAATTATTCGAGCATCAGCGCTTCATCGGCCAGGTAGACATTGGAGGGCTGCCCTTTGAGAAGGTAGCCCAAACGATTGAACTGCTGGGCAGCGAAGTTCTCCCAGTCGTGCGCCGCGAAACGGCTAAGGCCAGTCAGGCTTGAGCTGTTGCCAGACGCTCCTTTGCTGATCCTGCTCTCTGAGTACATATGGTTCCTTCATTGAGGAGAACAAACAGATGACGACGGATTCTTTACAATCAACCACCCAAGCAAATGCCAGCGAGAAAGCACCGGCGATCTTTACCCTGATAAACCGGCTGATGATCCCCCTTTTGCGCTCTCCTTTGCATGGTATCGCAAGTCACACGCTTGTGCTGCTTTCATTCCAGGGACGTAAGACTGGAAAAACCTACACCTTTCCGACTGGATATACCCAGCAGGGCAATCAGATAGAGGTTATTTCGAGTCGGAGTTGGTGGAAAAATCTGCGGGGGAATGCACGAGTGACACTCTGGCTCCGGGGCAAAAAACGCACCGGCGAGGCAGAAGTGTTTTATGGCGATGAGACCGTTGCGCAAGCCCTCATTCCTCTTGCCGGACGCTCTCGTCAGATGAGAAAGCTCTATGAGATCGAGCTGGACGCGCAAGGCCAGCCAGAGGAAGAAGGGGTTCGCCGGGCCGCACTCGCGACCGCACTGGTACGGGTTCGCCTTGACCCATGAGGACGAGAAAAAGAACTCTTTGGGGTTCCAACGTTTTCATCCTGAGAGAAGGCCATCCAAAAGTTTGATGGCCTTCTCTCAGGATGAAAATATAACAAATTGCTTTGTGATCGATTTTTACACGTATCCTGGGCTTACCTCAACCTGGGGTTGCCGACCACCTCACCATCGGAGAGCACCACAAAAGACGTCAAGCCAAGATCAGCCCCGATCACCTGCTCATTGGATGGCAAATGCGTTATCTCCTCTTCCACCAGGATGCTCACGCGCGTACCGATCAGCACTGCCTTTGGTGATGGTGACACTCGAAGGGGTCGCACCTTCTGGTAAAGGACGCGACCAACGAATTGCCAGAGGCTCACCCATCGCGGGCAAGGGTGAGGCATCCATTGCGCCAGGTGAAGGCATTGGCGGTGTAGGTTGCCGATTGATGGTGGCGCTTCTTCTTGAAGGCTGGATGTTTGGCACGCCCCTCGAAGAAATTGAGGAAGGCTTGGTCGAGGTGGCGAAGGGCTTGCTGCAAAGGGACGCTTGACGCCTCGGCGAGCCAGGCATGCTCCTTTTGCTGTTTCAAGAGAGGGCGCATGGCAGAGAGGTTTTTATAGTAGAGGTGTTGGTGCTCATTATAGAACGCATCGGTCTTTTTGCGCAGTGCGCCGGGTAGCCGGGGCGCATTGCTGCGCCCAAGCCCCCTAAGAACGGCACGTGAGTCTTTCGTCCTCATGCCGCTCAAGCCTTTCGAACGCCCTTCTTGTTTTCCGGACGCGGCTTCTCCACATGTAAACCTTGGTTATGTAGTTGCATGTGGCAATTAGGATGGAGAAGAACACGGTTTTCTACTCGATCTGCGCCCCCTTTGCTTCGCCAGATGGTGTGGTGGCAATGCCACCCTGTAATCTTGGTGATTTTCTGGTAGCACATAGGGCAGATGCCGTTTTGTTCTCGCCATAGATGCAGGAGCTGTCGCTTCCCAGTTAGGTTTCGCTCCGTCTTTACGTCGAGTCGCTTTTCGAAGTACGTTTCCCATGCTGGATCAAACGGATTGGCATTCCCTTGAATAGGAGTATGCCTCTGGATTTTCACATCCACTGCTCGCCGTAGATGGACGAGCTTTGGCTGGCTATCCTCGTCCTGTATCTCCCCAGTAAACACCCAATTGTAGTTCCCTTGTGTCGTAAAGTATTTCTTTCGTACCCAAGTCGCACTCTTTTTTGGGTGTCTTCTTCTTGCCCATTGCCAGAGCTTCTTGTAGATTGCACAGTCCACGGAGTTAAAGGTTTTCTTACTGGCACCGAACCGATGGTAATTCGCCCATCCCCGTATCATGGGGTTGAGTGTTACGATCAATTGTCCGGCTGTATCCCCTTTAAAGCTTTCGATAGTTTCTCGGATTCTCTTCAAGAATGTCTTCACATTCTTCTTCGATGGAGTCGTAAGGACTGAACCATTGTTGTACTTACGTACATTTTGTCCAAGAAAGTCGAAACCGTCCTTGATGTGGGTAATGACTGTCTTTTCTTGTGACAAGGTAAGCCCCCGTTTCTCCAGGAATTCTTCGATGAACGGCTTCACCTCTTGTTCGAGGAGTTCCTTGGTTGTTCCTGTCACAATAAAGTCATCGGCGTATCTTGCCATGTTCACCTTTGGGCTATTTCCATGAGCTGATCGTGGAAATCGCTGAAGGAGTTGCTGGCCTAGACCATCCAGAGCCATATTCGCAATGACGGGTGAAATGATCCCGCCTTGCGGTGTACCCTCATCGGTTGCGTGCAGGACGTTTTCCTCCATATATCCCGCTTTCAACCACTTTCTCAGGATATCCTTCTTTATGGGAATGTGAGCCAGGAGCCAACCGTGTGAGATTTTGTCAAAACACGATTTGATATCTCCTTCCAGCACCCATGCCGCGCCATTCTTTTGTGAAAAGAGTATATGGCTGTAGACAAGGGCATCTGCCGTACATCGTTCGGGGCGGAAGCCATACGAATGCGGGTCAGCAAGTGTCTCTGCTACAGGTTGGAGTGCCAGAAGATAGAGAGCTTGCATGGCCCTATCCTTCATCGTGGGGATCGAGAGTGGTCTTTGAGTACCGTTACTCTTGGGGATATACACACGCCTGAGCGGTTGAGGATGGTAGCCTCTCGGCTTCAAGTCGCGTATGGCTTGTGCTTTCTTTTCCGGCGTTTCCCAAGTGATCTTGTCTACGCCTGGGGTCTTTTTCCCTTGGTTTTCTGTCACTCGTTTCACAGCAAGTGCTTTACCGCTAAATGAGTGGGTTAAGAGCCGTTGCAAGGCTTTCACCTTACCCCATCTCTTTTCCTGAGTTGCCTTGACGATTCTGGCTTGGAGCCGCCGCACGTTACGCTCGGTCCGGTACCATTGGATACCATGCCATTCGAGCATATCGTGGAAGGACGCACCAGCAGACATTTCTTCGTTGGAGAGTTCCAATGAGGTCGTTTCTGCCGCCATCTGCTATTCCTTCTGTGTCGTTTGCCAATCCTTTTCGTCATGAAAGACCAGACGGAAGTCTGCCCGCTTTCGCGTGGGATGATGTTTCCTCATTGGAGCAATCCCTATCCCCTCCATTACAGAAAGGCTTTTGCTTTCTCCGTCCTCCTCTATCTGCATCTCTATGGGCTCTCCTCATGGATCGCTTTCCCCTCGTGGGGAGAGATACAGATTTACCAAGTTCCACTTACGTACCTGGATGGGTTAGGCTCCGTCTGTCCGCCGGTGATCTTTGTCCACGATAGAGGAAACTGGATACCTCTATTCCTGTCACTTACCATTTTGGTTGAAGCCTCTCAGCATCTTTGGCTTCTTCGTCTTTACGACGTTTATCAACGGTTCACGTGGGTTAGCCATACCATCCACCCTAGCCCCTCAACCGCATTGATGCTCGCAGTTCCGATTTCCCCTCACGGTTCCATCGGCTTTTCAGGAGGATACATTGTTCCAAGAGCTTCCCACCTCAAAATTGCTTCAGACGCGGGTCTTGGTAGAGTACTGGTGGTGAAACACCAGGTTGAGTCCTGTTTAAGCAGTCCCAACAGCTACGTAAGCGACTTCTTGTCGCAACCAATTGTAGACGAAGCGAACACAGCCAAAAGTGCGAGCCAGCGTCTGCTTCTGCTCGTCAGTGGGAGAGCACCGATACTTGTAGGCGTGTTTCTGCTTCATGTGTTACAGTCCACCATGTACAGTGTAAAAGAGCAATCTTTTGAGCCGCCCGCTCTACCCCACAAAGGAGCGCGCCATTCATCCCCATGTGTGAAGCACAGAGGTCTTCTGGCGCGATAAGATAACTGGCACCTTCCATAACAGGATTGTGAAGGATAGCATACATGTAGGGGAAAAAATTTGATAGACTTGATTACCACGCAAGATGAATAGTGTTGGAAGCACATCTACATCGTAGAAGAGTTGTATCACTGGAAGGTTTTCATTGGAGGTCATCACGTTCACCATGAAAGGCTTATCAGCAACTACACGTTCTCACAAGAAGAGCCTCAATAGGATGGCACTTGGCATCAGTATCTCTGGCGGCATCATCGCTCTCCTCTTTCTCAATCAGCAACTCTACGCTTGGAACCTGCCTTTCTTGTACTGGCTGATGGTGCAGACACAACGTTATGGGTTCTTCTATTACACCCTCTTCGGTTCTCTTTTCATCCTTCTCAGCATCTCCCTCTTCACACGTTTTGCTGTTTCCAAAACAGGGAGAAACGTGACATGGAAGGCGCTGCCGATTGCCTGGAAACGGCTGGTGGTTGGCGCAGGGGTACTTACAGCCATCTGTATAATGGGGATCTGTGGATACATCCTCTTGCTCTGCTCTCTGTTTCCCAGCTTTGACCACAAAGATAGTCTGACCTCTCAAGGGCATACATATCAGCTTTCACTCCAAGCAACTGGAAAGGAAATGGACAATCATGATGAAACGGCAACAGCCCCGTTTCGCTTGGAAGTGTACACATGTGAGTTCACTGATTGGGTCTGTACACGAACAGCCGCAAAAAACCAACCCCTTCGCTATAGCACCGATTTGCCAGTCTACTCTCCAGTAGAGAGCATTTCTCTCAGACTTTCTTTGAATACCTCTCAGACAGCTTTTCTGATTGTCGATCAACGGTCCAACGTAAACCCCACCATCACGTTTCCTCGCCCATAACCACAAGCTTCACAGAAGCGTACACAGAGAAAACAGGCGCGCCAGCGACGAGCACACGCATCCCTCGCCGGCGCACTCCTTGAAGCCGATCTTCTCCAGGTCATATGGTTCTGTCAGAACTCAGACAACTCCTTGGCAAGAAAGTCAGACTTTTGGTATGCTGATCTTGTAAAAACAGGAGAGAATGGGGAATGTTGACTGATGAACTCTGCCCACATTGTGCTATGACAACCACGACGAAACGAGCGAAGAAAACGAAACTGGGTTACGCCACGTTCTTTTGCCCTCACTGTCAACGTACATTCAACGAGCGAACTGGTACTCCTTTCAATTACCTTGAATTCCCGACAGACATTGTCCTGCTCGCAATCGTGTGGCGACTACGCTATAAACTCAGTCTGCGAGACATCGCGGAAATGTTTTTGGCGCGAGGTTTTCCGTTCACTCATGAAGCCATACGTGATTGGGAAGCACGATTTGCTCCATTGATGGCAGATCACTTGCGAGCCAGGCGACGTGGACAAGCTGGGAAGTCTTGGCATGTAGATGGAACGTATCTCAAAGTGCATGGAAAGTGATGTTATCTCTATCGAGCCATCGACCACGATGGTCATCTGGTTGACTCCATGTTAAGTGAAAAACGAAATATGGAGGCAACTCAGCGGTTTTTCCAGCAGGCAGTCGCTGTGGTTGGCCATACCCCAGAATCGGTTACGACAGATGGTCATCGTTCCTATCCCAGGGCGATAAGCGAGACCATGGGCACCCCTGTTCAGCATCGGAGCAACAAATACCTCAATAATCGCCTGGAACAAGACCATCGAGGGATCAAACAGCGCAACTATCCCATGCGTGGCTTTGGAACATTTGAAGCGGCGGCACGTTTCTGTTGTGCTTTTGACGAATTACGCAACTACCTCCGTTCGCGTCGCGCCATGGGAGAACCGATCTCACTCCCAGAACAACGACGTGTTTTTCTCCAAAAACTTGTCGCCTTGAAGGCATTGATACAAACAGCCTCATAGCGAGAGACGAACAGTAAGAAGCATTCTCTGGACCCTGATAAGCTTTCTGTATTCTCAGTTCTGATACTACCTATCAAGGGCTTCAATCACCTCCAGCACCACATGTGCAATAGGGTCGCCAAAGTTCCGCACGACCCAATATCACAAGGCTTTGAAAAGGGAAGAAATCTTATGCAAAACATTCATGATATTATGACAAAAATGATTTGCATTCATCATTTACAGCGCGTATACTTCAGGCAAATAGAGAAGCCAGGAAGCCACCTTTCAGAGAGCTTGATGTACATCATCGAGAGACACCAGAGGCTACCGGTTGAGCAGCACAATGAGGAAGAAGAGAATGAATATAGCCATGACACCCACCATGAAAGCTATCCGATTTCCTACCTATGGGGGCCCCGAGGTCTTACAGTATGAGGATGTTCCACGCCCCATCGCAGGACCTGGAGAGGTTTTGGTTCGCATTCATGCCGCAGGAATAAACCCTGGTGATAAGAACATCCGTGCAGGGATTGCCAATAAACAATTCGGGCTCACCATCCCATTTCCCTTTATTCCAGGCAATGATCTTTCAGGAGAGATTGCAGCGGTTGGGCCTGAGGTCACAGCCTTTCAGGTGGGCGATTTGGTCTATGGGCTCACGATGAACGGCGCCACCTACGCTGAATATGCCACGGCCCAGGCTTCACAGTTAGCTCACAAACCACCCTTCATGGATCATATCCAGGCGGCAGGCGTGCCACTGGCGGCCCTCACGGCCTGGCAGGCACTTTTTGATCATGGACATTTAGAGGCCAGACAGGTTGTCTTGATCAATGGCGCCTCCGGTGGAGTGGGGCACTTCGCGGTACAATTTGCGAAGAGAAAAGGTGCAAGGGTTATTGGCGTGGCATCGGGGCGCAATGAGGCGTTTCTGCGGGAACTGGGCGTTGATCAGTTTATTGATTACACTGCGACTCCGGTCGAGAAAGCGGCTCAGAATGTTGATCTGGTCTTTGACGCAGTGGGTGGCAAACATGGTAATCGCCTGCTCCAGGTACTGAAGCGTGGTGGCGCCTTAGTTCCCATTTTCTGGGGTGAGTACTCTGTCGAACAGGCGGCTGCGGCTTCTGTAACCATTCAAGATATCGCCTGGGTGCAGCCTAATGCGGCACAACTGGACGAGATTGGCAGGCTCATTGGTCTGGAGCATGTCCACATTCACATCGAGACGGTTCTCCCGCTTGCAGAGGCACGCAAAGCACACGAACTGATCGAAGGTGGCCAGATACGCGGAAAAGTTGTCCTACGCGTTGCCGAGTAACATCTTTCCTTTCGCCTGTATGCAGAGTCATTAAGAGCTTATCCGAAAACCGCAATCTTCGCAAAGAGCAATTGCGCGCAAACCAGATGAAGAAAGGCGAGAGAGTTTTCCGCCTTTTTCTCCCACCGTATCAGGATCCGACGAGAGCGGTTGAGCCAGGCATGGGTTCGTTCCACCACTCAACGACGAGCGCGATAACCTGGGAGAATCTCTTTCTCCAGACGCTCCTGCCCTCGGCTACGCACGTGCGGCCAATAATGACGAGCAACACGTTCTTTATAGACCGGGGTTGAGTCATAGGCAGCATCTAAACACAATTGCTCCAATCGCTCTCCGTCGGGTTCTGGTCGCTGGATGAGCACTCCATCCAGGGTAGCGCTGAGCAGTTTGACATCATGTCGATTGGCCTCATCGATCACCTGTGCCAGAGGGATCCCTGCCCCGTCAGTCAACACGCTTCGCTTTGTCCCCAATTTGCCGCGATCGGTGGGATTTGGACCAGTCGCGGTGCCGCCAAAAGGGGGATTTGTTCATCGCTGCGTCCATCGCTTGCCACTCCCACTGGATGCCCACCAGCTCGTCGTAGGTTGCCAGTCCATCTTGCCACAATGCCTTGAACAGCCCCGCTTGCTCCCATTGTTAAAAGCGATCGTGAATGGTGGAACTGGCTCCCAATTCCCGTGGCAAGGCATTCCATTGGATGCCGGTGCGCAAAACGTAGACGATGGCCTCGAAGGCTTGGCGATCAGGCAGGCGCGGACGGCCTCCTTTGGCATGCGAGGGGGCTGGAGGAAAAAAGGGAGCAACATGCTCCCACAATGCATCGCTGACCTCCCATGGGCGTGTCCTTGCCATCTGCCTCTCCTTAATTCGTTTTTGCCTGGTATTCTATCACATGGTTTTCGGATAAGCTCTAAGCTTGTGTTTTAACCAGCGAGGTCAAACAAGCAGGCAGAAACTGACAAAACAAGCTGAATATGCGATACTATGAGCATGAATACCACTCCCCTGGAACCACTGACGAGCTTCCGTCAGCAGATGTATCAACTCTTCACGCGGCGTCGCGATGCACTTTTTGACCTCACTGACGCCTTGCTTACGACTGGTGCGGTTCTCTCCCCAGCACATTTGAGTCTGGCCGCCAGTTTTCAGCGGAGCTGGGGCAGCATCTACGATGCTCTGGTTGATGGGAAAATCGATGGACAAGCCGTCGAGACCTTGCTCGCCAAACAAACCCCGCCAGAGGATACTTGACGAATTTGGGCTGTGAACCTGGGACGAACACTTGCCGAAAAGGTGATCTTCAAGTAGGATAGAGTTGAGAACACAAAGGGGGTGAACAACTGCGAATATCCAAGCCTCACGAAACCCTTGAGCCTCCAGTTGAAGGGGTGAGGGTTATCTTCAAGGAAAGACCATCGGATTCCTCTTTCGTGGAAAGGGTCTGGAGCAGTTATAGCCACGGGTGTGGGATGTTTACGTCGATTGCCGCCACTCATTGGATGATGGTTGTTACAAGGCTTCAAGACACAATCACGCTCGACATACAAGGGCCAGAGACGAAAGCAACACAGGTGTACTGTCCGGCAGATGGTGAATGGACTGGTATCTTGTTCAAGTTCGGCACATGTATGCCCCTCTTTCCCACCTCTACTCTGGTGGATGGAGGGGTGACTTTGCCTCTCGCGACGCGCCAATCCTTTTGGCTGCATGGATCGGGGTGGCAGTTTCCAAACTATGAAAATGCCGAGACCTTTGTTGATCAGCTCGTACGTGAGGGCCTACTGGTGACTGAACCTGTCATAGAATCTCTCTTACGTGGTCAACCAAACGCTCTATCAGTACGCTCTTTACAGCGTCGTTTCCTCCGCGCTACTGGGATGTCCCACACTGATGCTCGCCTTATTGAACGCGCTCGTCATGCGACAATTCTCTTACAACAAGGCATATCCATTCAAGACGTGGTTTACCAGGCAGGGTATTTCGATCAGTCACACCTGATGAGGGAACTGAAACGTTTTATCGGGTGGACGCCTGCACAAATCAAGGATAGAAATCAGTCGGGGCAGTTGTCGTTTCTGTACAATACTAATCTCTTTGAATGAGTTAGGGTAGCCCTGTTTGAGGCAGTACACTCGCAAGACAAGGAGAGAAGAAACATGAGAAAATTGGTTGTGGGCACGTTCGTGACGATGGATGGTGTCATGCAGGCTCCTGGCGGCCCGAACGAGGATCGCGACGGTGGCTTCCAACATGGCGGATGGCTCGTCCCCTATATCGATGAGAAATTTGGCGAGGTCATGTCTGAGTGGACGAGGCACGCTGACGCCTTTCTTTTCGGTCGGAAAACCTATGAGATGTTTGCAGGCTCCTGGCCCAAGTCCACTGATCCAGTGGAACCGCTCAACACGAGGCCGAAGTTCGTCGCATCCCGGACGCTCCAGAAGGTCAACTGGAACAACTCCATCCTGCTCAAGGGCGATGTTGCCCAGGAGGTGGCTTCGCTCAAGGTACAGGAAGGCGGTGAGATTCAGGTCCACGGCAGCGGCAACCTCATCCAAACCCTTCTTCAGCACGATCTCGTTGATACCCTTCGTATTTGGCAGTTTCCTGTCGTTCTCGGTACTGGGAAGCGTCTGTTCGAGGGAGGCACGGTCCCGCGCAGTTTTCGCCTTGTCGAGACACAACTGACCACGACTGGTGCAGCTCTGCATGTTTACGAACGTGTGGGCGGCCTCAAGTACGGCGAAGTAGAGGTGGGCCAGGAGACGGTGATCTTTGATTCAGAATCATCACAGCACACTGCCGATGGAGAAACAGAGACGCAATGAACCTATCAACGGCACACGCCTGTACGTCGCCCAAGGTGTAAATGTGCTCGCGGATGTCGGGAGGAAGTTGGCACGTTTCGTGGGCCGACGCACCATTGGATCGCGGCGTCAAAGAGATCGAACCTCCCACGCAATGAGCGAGCATTCCTCCCACAGAGCGAGCACATTTACATCATTTTCGTCATCTGCTGCTCATTTTCGTCTAAGAAAGATGAATCACTGATGTGAACAAGGTTATGATGAGGTTTGCTTTCGAGTGTCAAATTCAGGGAATGGAATTTGAATCACGTCGCCCTCGGCTCTGCGTTTGCGCCTGAGAGCATAGTCAGGTAACCGTTTCACCAAATGCCATTCGACTTCACCACTTTGCCACAGTTCGAGTTGAGGAGAACGATACCTGGTCTCGAAACGGCGAGGTTCCACAATATCGCGCAGACGTTTCTCGTCGGACTGATATCGTACGGCATATTGCGAAAGAGGCTCATCACCAAATTCCACCGTGAGATGTTCTTTGGAGAGCCAGATGTTGGCTTTTCGTTTTGCCAGACCCAGTTCACCGTAGAGACGCCAATGCCTGAACCGAAGATAGCCTCCCTTGTTCAATGTTCGTACAAAGCGGGTCGAGTAGAAGATCCGGTCGAGTTGCTCGGGGTCCAGTCTTTGCCATGAACCCATCCGAGAACTTCAGCAGGCGAATGTCGATTATCTTCACGATGACGATGTGCCCAGTGGACCTGGTAGTTGTAATCGGCCACCCAACGGTCATGTTCGACACGCATGTCTTCCCAGGTTTTCGCTTTTTTGAAGTGAAAATCTCCCATTCTTCTTTGAATATTGAACGTTGTCTCTATATAGCTCATCCATGGCTGACGCTTCTTGATAAACTTTTTGCGAATGCCTAAAAGCTCATAGATGCGCATCGCTTGTTTGGCCTTAAAGATTGATCCGTTGTCGCTCACAAGCGCTTCCGGCGCACCGTGGAGGCGGATAGCTGAGTACAAAACGATCAGATAAGCAGTCAAATCCTGTTTCGGAGAGAGTGCGCTCGAAATGATGGCACGACTGAAATTATCCATAATCGTGATCGAATAGATCGGGTCAGGACCAAGCAAATGGTCCTCAATGTACCTCACGTCCACTGTCCATACCTCGTGCCTTCGAGAGGCTTTAAAAGGCATCTCCTTTGGTTCGTGTGGCTCCTTCTGTGGGCCTTTCAATCCGTACAATTGACGATTGAGCTGCAATATCCTTCCGCATGTCCTTGGAGAGAGTTTGATACCGATGTCCTTTAAGGCTGCGTGGATACGCCATTCACCAAGGTCTGGATTTTCCTGCAATTTGCGAATCTCGTTCATACTATCCAGGGTGATTTTGCGCTTGGGATGCTTTGGAGCATGACTTTTGTCCTCCAGCCCACGTACACCCTCTTCAATCCACCGCTTGAGGGTCGTGTGGATGGTCTGCCGACTGGTTCCCAAATAGGTAGCGATGCTGGCAATATGAAACCCTTCAGCATGGAGCCGAATGGCTGCCAGCCTTCGTTCAGCTGGGTCTGTCATCTCTGCCCAGAGAGGATATCTCCGGTGCTTGTTGGGACGTGGAGCTGTCTCAGCGAGCACCCGCTGGATCGTATGGTGAGAGGGCTTACGGCCAAACCGTACATAGCAGATCGTGGCAATTTCTCGCAGATGAAGAAAAGGAAATTCAGCTTTCAGTTCAATGATCACCTCGCGTATTGCGGTAGGAAGACTCCGATGGGTATCCTCGCGCTGCTTTTGTGTTGGAGTAAACAGACTGCTCATGCCCTGTTGCTCGAACCGCTCAACAGCACGATACAGGCTCGTTCTTGGTTCGCCGGTTTCTTTCGCGCGCTCGGCTGCCGTCTCCGAGAACAGGACCACGGGGCGTATCATCTCATAGGTCACTTGCTCCGGCCAGAGAGATCGCTGCTTCACCGTGTGCCAATCATCCGTTCGCGCAATACGTGGAAGTTTTTCTTTGGGATTGGGCACCGTCTTCTCTCGCTGTAAACACTCTACTAGTAAGGATGTACACACATCACCTTATCTTTCTTCTATACCCAACCCTTTGGCATCAGTCAATGAAGTAGGACTTTTTTCCATGTGAAGAGTTTTTGGGTAAGCAGGCGGTCCCAGGTTCACAGCCCAAATTCGTCAAGTATCCTCTGGCGGGGTCTGAAACGAGCCCCCAACGCGCTTTTTATCATCATCCTTCCCGTCACTCGGCTGGTCAACCAATTGTGGCAGGTTGGGCCTATCACTGGATTGCCCAGGTGAGCTTCGCTCACGACAGTTGGACCGCTCCGCGCAAAATCCGTCGTCTGAAGCCTGCTGACAACATCAATCAAGTTGCAGTCGAACAAATCAAAGAGCTGTTGCGGGAGTATCCCGATGATGCTCTTGTGCCTATCTTTGTCTTTGATGCAGGCTATGAGCCGGGACAACTGGCTCTTGCCTGGGGATCTCTACGAGCAGCTGCTCTCACTCGCTTACGATCGGGGCGCTGCTTTTACACTGATCCTACGGAACTGGCTTCCACGGGACGTCCCCCAAGACATGGGCACAAGTTCGCTTGCGCTGATCACACCACTTGGCTTGAGCCCGATCAGGAGTATGCATCTGAGGATTCGCAGTATGGTCATGTTCATGTGCGCGCCTGGCACCACCTCCACGCTATCCCTCGGAATCATCCCAAACGCGGCACTCGTGGCCCACGACCGCTCATGCGTGGCACGTTGATCCTCGTTGAGGTCGCTCAGCTGCCCAAACACACGCGTGTCCCTAAACAATTGTGGTTGTGGTGGCATGCTCCTCAGCAGCCTCTCCTGTCGCAGGTCTGGCGCGCCTATGTCGCCCGCTTTACCTTGGAGCACACCTTTCGCTTTGTCAAACAATTTCTCAACTGGACTTTGCCACGAGTTCGTCACCCTGAACAGGCGGACCGCTGGACATGGCTGGTCGCACTCGCATACACGCAACTGCGTCTGGCCCGCCCTCTTGTGGCTGATCACCGATTACCCTGGGAAAAGCCCTTGACCGAGGGGAAGTTGACTCCCTATCGCGTGCGTCGCGCGTTTCCGTCACTTCTGAGACATCTCCCAAGGCTTGCAAATGTACCGAAACCTTGTGGACGATCGCCCGGACGACCAAAAGGCCGCCTTTCTGGGCACGCACCGCGTTATCCTGCCGTCAAAAAGGCTGCTTAAATCCTCCGTTTTGCTTTTCTTTTTGGCTTGCGATCACCTTTTTTGGCCTTCGCTTCCCTTGTCGTGGTTAAAACGCAAGCTAAGTGGGAAAACGGAGCATGTCATGCGCCTCATATTAAAAGCCTCAATCTCTTCACTGCCTTCTCGCGTTGGCGAGACGTACCATGAAGTAGATCGTCTCCAGGTCACCCCAGATCCTGCTAGTGACACACGCGCAAAGCGAAGCCGCCGCAGGTCACGGTAAGGGAGTACTTCAATTACCTTTGCTTCAGTAATGTTGGACGTCTCCAACGAGGAGAAGAAACGAACATCGACACACGTGTTCGACATAGCCATTGTCGATTGGCCAGCCAACACAACCCATAGAGAGAACACCGCCTTTTTTGATGTCGAAGAAATAGTGTACTGCTACTCTCATTGGACAAGACGGCGTTTGTCTCGAAGGAAAATACACCAACTCAACAAACCAGGAACGAGTGTATAAAATAGGACAAGTATTCCCACAAAAACATTTCTCTCCACTGGGAAGGGTACAGCCCCACTAACCGGTGAACGTGCTCAAGCGAGCTTGCGGGGACGCCCTCGCGGTCGCTTGGGCACCGTTGGATCAGGCAACGGGCGTGAGCGAGGACGTCCCCGCCGTTTCGGCTCAACCCAAGGTGCTGGAGCAATCTTGAAGGTCAACACCTCGCCAATGCCCCAGATATGATTGGTGAGGCCTGACGCCATCGCTGGCGTACAAGGAAACCCGAAATGCTTGGCCGAACTCAATTCGTGGTGTGCAAAGCACAAATTGTAGGTGCAGCCGAGCAGATACATGCCCGTTTCCAGCGCGTGTACACGATGGGCCGCATGGCGACATTTACGCGTGAGGCTCGCGAGCCGTTCGCGCATGGTCCCATTGAAGCGCTCGATAAAAGCGGTGTTGAGCACCGTTCCGCCTCGTGACTGCTGTAACAGCTTTTCGGCTGAAGACAGCAGACCTTGTGTCATTCTCCGCGTGATTTCCACTACACGCTTTTTCTCCGTGCGCTTGATGACCGTTGCAATCACGATGTCAGGCCACGGCATCAAGCATGCTCTTCCTTTGCCTGCGGTCTTTTTCACCTTTTCACGGAAAGCTCGACGAATGCTGCCCGGATACGATGCCCATCCATCCGTGCAGACCAGTAGCGTCCGCAACGATTGGCTGCACGCTCGCACCTGCCGCAGAAGGCAATCAGCGAGCTGGTTATCGCGCCTTCGGCTCACTACCCCAGCCAGCCACAGACGCGTTGAGACCATCATCGCTAACCCCATCCAGGCAACCATTTGACGCCCTTTCACCCGGATCTCATCGGCCTGCACATGCACTAGATCAAGCTGTCCTTGCTGCACGATCGCCTCATGGACCTGCTTGCAGTGCTCGCCTGCTCGATCACGCCAACTGGCGACGGTGCGTTCGTCTAACCCAAACGCCTGCACAATGGCCTGGACCGGACAACCATAGGCCACTAACGTCATCACAATGATCACCAGGCTCGCTGGCCTGCGTAGGCCTTCCAGCATCGTCCCTTTGCGGGCACTAAAGGTCTTTCGACACATCTGACATCGATATCGTGGTCGCTTGCGTCCATGAATACTGATGTTTCCTGCCCCTTTTTTGCCTCTTGCGCAACACATCTCGTTCGGGCAAAATTGAGAGGATGCGTCCATTGGCTCTGTACTTTTTTGCATAAGCGCAGCATCTCTTTGGACGCTGCTTTTTTCAAGCTTTCCTGACCTTTTCACCAGTTAGCGCAGTGCTACCGAGCGGGGCTTTCTCGCTCGGTTTTTGTAAGCCGCGTTTTTGTCGACGTTGATGACCCGTGGCGAGCTGGTATGAGAAGCGGCAAGCGTTGTGCGAAAAAAGTACGAGGCAGCTTGCGCGTCTCTCTTTGGACTGAGCACGAAATCGAGCGTCTTTCCTTGAGAATCGACCGCTCGATAGAGGTAGAGCCACTCCTTTCTGACTTTGATAGACGTTTCATCAACGCGCCACGAGTCGGTCGTGGGCTTCAAATGGGAACGACAACGTCGTTCAAGCTCTGGAGCGTAATGCTGGACCCATCGGTAAACGGTGGTATGATCGACCTGGAGGCCACGTTCCTGCATCATTTCTTCGAGGTCCCTCTAACTCAAGGAATAGCGCAGATACCAGCGAACACACAAGAGAATAATGTCAGACTGAAAGTGACGCCATTTGAACGGATTTTGACTTGGGTTGCTCATGGAGGAAACCTCATTCGCTCGTTTCTCCCCGCTGTAGCCGATCAGTTTTGTCTTTGCAACACAGCCTACAATCGTGCCTGAGGCCCCTTTCCTTGTCACTCCCCTTCACTCCCTCTCCTCTTGACCCCTTTTCCGTTATCATTCGGAGCCAAATGGCTCCCTTTTCAGTTATCAACAACACCCAGTGACACCTTCCACTCCTTTCATCTATTGATACCTATCGCTCCTCTAAAGATACCCAACCTCCTTTTCCTTGGCAACTCTTTCTTATCGCTTTCCATATTTCCATACGTCTCTACGCATCTATTCACTTCCCCCTTGTAGCTCCCCTCTTTCTCAGTTCTCCTCACACTCACAGTGGCATGATCCTCCTTCGCTTCTTTCCCCATCTCTCCTACAACCGCATGTCCTTACAAGCGTAGCTGCAACTCCTTTCTTTCTCGCTCGCCTTGGCTTCTCCTCCTCTTGGCTCCCTTTCTTTCTCATTCGGAACCATTTCGCCCCCTTTTCATTTATCAACAACAAACGATCTTTGGCGTAGAAAGCCCTTCAAACTAATCTAAAGCTGGAACAACTTTTTCTTTTTGCATCACAGTCGGTTACAGTTCCCCTGTGGTAAAATAGGAAGAAAAGCGGTGAAAGATTATCTTTGCTTTTTTATATACATATACTTTCCACCTCCTAATCGCAGCCAAATAGAGAATCACCATTGTCAAGTAGTAATAGGTGCGGAACATGAAATCGTAGGTTCGCTTGCAACGTTTTCCTGCGCCAAACTACTCGCATTCATGCAGACCAAATAGACAATGACGAGTATACAAGCTATGAGGATTGTTTTGCTCTGCAAACTGAGCTAGACTTAAGAAAGGTTTTCTGGAGGATCCCATGAAAAACACACTTAAGGCTGGGATTGTGTATACGTTCCAATTTCGTATCCCCCACTCGAAGACTGTTCCAGCACTCTATCCTGAATCGCCAGAATTTCAGGAGATGCCAGAGGTCTTTGCGACAGGATTTCTGGTAGGGCTGCTGGAATGGGCGTGTATCAAAGCCATTCATCCCTATCTTGATTGGCCACACGAGCAAACGGTGGGGACTCATATCAATGTCAGTCATCTCGCAGCAACGCCTCCAGGACTAGTTGTCACTGTGAAGGTTACGGTCGTCAAGGTAGATGGGCGTCATTTGATTTTCGAAGTGGAAGCTCACGACAGTCTCGACATCATTACCAAGGGCACACACGAACGATATCTCATTGACCGTGAGCGATTTGTCAAGAGGGCAAAGCAGAAGGCGCAATCAACGAACACCTAGCGGTAGTTTGTTGACTTGGGCTTGCAAAAAGCTTGAGCCAGATGTCATACTCAAACTATGCGAGCCCATTCTCAAGAACTCCGACAGCACGTCCTTCAAGCTGTGGATGAAGGGATGTCTCATACGGAGATCATCGAACGATTTTATGTTTCACGCGCGACGATCAAGCGCTACACACAGCAGCCTTGCTATTTGCTAAGAAATTGGATAACCTGCTTATTGAGGGAGGCACTTAGGGCTAGCTACTCTGAAGGTGGGAGTTGAAGAACCCGGCAAGCGCTATGGAGATCAACTCTTTTGAGATAAGTGGGGAATGTGTTACGATCTTTCATGAACCTATGAGGACGCCAGTGCAGACCTTTTGTGTGTAACTGGGTAAGACACATTCACAGCTCCCGGTTTCACTCACCAGTGGAAGGCGACCAACGAGCAGTATCTTCTACCCGATCTCGATCGGCTCGGCAACCTCATCATGGCACCGGGGCTCTACAAAACGCGCTTCCTCGCAACCGCCAAGACAGCTCTGGCCGACACACCATTCCAGGTAGAGCCGGTGCAAGCACTGGTCGCTGAAAGGCCTCGGGCAGCTGCCGTCCTGACCCAGCATGTCAGGATCAGTGGTGGGGATCTTGCAGACGTGGTCAGGAAGTTGGAATACGTCTTCCGGAAAACGCTGGTCTGTTAAGGCCCACTGCATTACCAACTGAACAAACGGCTTTGAGCGAGAAATATGGACATGACGTTGTGTGCCTCTTCCCGACAACGCGCTTTATGTTCTACAGAAGAACCTCGTTGTACCAGGAGTATACAGATTGATGGCAATGCGTTATAATGCACGCATCTTTCTAGAGAAGAAGAGGAATGGGTGGAATAAGATCAAGCGAATCCGTCGTGCTCCCTCTGCCTGTGCACGTCCATGCCAGATGTGAAGCAGCAACCGTTATCCGAAACTTCCCCAAAGAGGGACAAGCCATATCTCGCGTTCGGTTCCTGCTTCAACGAACAACGTGCCTGGATAGACCAGTTCTTACAGGATCTCCACAGGCGTACATTCCAGTGTAACTCACCGTACAAGAAGTAATTATAGCAGAAAACGAGATACGAATGCAAGAGCAACAGATGTCAACGGAAAGAACTATTTGTCCACTCTTCAAGAAACTTGTTTTAACCCTCTTTCCTGAACAATGTAAGGTCATCGCGAGCACAATCTGATCGCGCTTCCCCGAACGCTTCAATCATTTCCCGAGTACCGTTTCAGACTCGCCGCCCTTATGGCCTGGCACCCAGCGCGAATAGACATCCGCCGTATCAATAAAGTTGCCGCCCACCTCCACAAAGGCGTCCAGCACCTTAAAGGACACCTCCTCGTCGGCGTTCCAGCCAAAGACATTGCCGCTCAGGCACAGCGGCATCACTTTCAGCGAGGAGCCACCCAGGTTGCGCATAAGCATCGTTGTATTCAAGAAATAGCCCTCCCTCTCTCTTAGCATTTCTACGGCCTTATACTCACCTTCCCTCCAATTTAGCCACAAATGGGTCATATGCACCATCAACCTGCCATATCATATGCTCTATATTTGGCGCATGAATTCTAATCCCAGTCTATGGTACTTGTACCTGGAGGGTTTCTCTATGTATCAATACACTGTATCTAGCAGGAAAGTAACATTAGCCCTACGTTACACGTATAGTCTTATCGCCCTTTTATTCATGTACCTTCTCGCGGGCTGTGGTTCGCAAGAGGGCGCGTCCACCAAAGCAACTTCGACGCCATCACCACAGAAACAAGAAGCGAGGTGCTCTATAAACAACAACAACAACCAATCAGCTCATACCCTATACGCCGTCTCATGGGATGCCATCGCGAAGGATGCTGATAACAACCAGGGCACCTCTACTCTGCATGTCACGGCCTTCGACACGCAAACTGGTAAACAACTCTGGCAGAAAGTCCCCACACAGATCACGACAATGTACCAATCGAGCAGGCAGAAAGTCGTTGATGGCGTGCTCTATATCCTTGCGTCTACATACCAGAAGCCAACCCTGCTCCTGGCCGTCGACACAAAGGATGGGCACTTGCTCTGGCAGCGTGAGTACAAGCAGTCAGACATCCAAATTTTTGAGATCTGTGCAGGGCAAATCTACCTCGCGATGGCCCCTACAGATACCAATGCCAAACCAACTGTCAGTCTACATGCTCTGAGCGCAAAAGACGGCGAGGAACGCTGGGTCTATGCCAGTGAGGAGATGCGCTTCCTTTCGTCTCTAATCGCCACAAAGGAAACCCTCTTCGCGACTGAGCTGCGTATAAACACCGACCAGATTAATGTCATCGCACTCCATCCAGAGGACGGCAAAGTAAGCTGGCGCAAGGAGTATTACAACAAAGGTGAGGGTGAGAAGTTCAAGCTGCTCGCGACCGAAACGTCCGTCATCATCATCAGGCAGATAGATCCGAATCCCACCTATACTGGCATCAGTCACATAACGAGCGTACAGGGGCTTGAGCCATCAAGTGGTAAGGTAACCTGGGAGACACATATGCCTGTTGATGTTGGCGCTATGAATGCCGTCGCGCTCGGCGTTCAGTTATATCTAAGTGGTTTGAACTTTAATCCCAAAGCGCCAAAGGGACAAGAAGCCATATTGATGCGCCTGGATGTGAACACGGGTAAGTTACTCTGGCACCGCTTCCACAACTACAACCAACTGACACTGATTTCCAGCCAGGAGATGATCTATGCCTACAAGGGATACGGCAACGTCCCGACACCTCAAAAAGAACTCTGCGCACTCGATCCGGCGAGCGGCAAAGAGCACTGGTGTCAGAAGACCTTGCAACCTAGCCTCTTTAGTCTAAACACCTCTCAAAACACAGTGATCGCCGTCGAGGCTATCCAGCCCGGCCCAATGGAATTGCACCAGAATCTGGTAGCCCTAAGCAAGCAGGACGGCCATGTTCTCTGGCAGCAGCGCTGGAAGACTGGTTCATCCAAAGATACGACCGTGACGCTCGTTACCACTGCCGAAGGGCAGGACACCCAGACCATCGCCGTTTTCTAATCCCACCCATTCCTAAGGATATGCAAACATGAAACATCCCAAACTTTGAAGGGATGAGATTGCAGAAAGAAACCTCCTGAGAGAAACTGAAAGTAGGAACACTCATTTTCTCATCAGGAGGTTTCTTATGTGGTCACAGTATGCCCTCTCTGAGAGAGAAAGGCAAGCTGGAGAGCAACTTTCGCAAGAAACGACTGGGCACCTTGTTACGCTCTTGACCCCTTTGCTGGAAGTGCTCGATACCTTGCTAGACACCTGCTTGGTCCGAACCCTTTTCGAGACCGTGCAAGCGCTCATTGTGTGGCGCGACGCTTCTAAGGCCATGCTGCTCAGTGAACTAGGAGCCTTTCTCGCGTCCCCAGCCCATGCTCCTGCTGGTACCAAGCGCCTGAGCCGCCTATTGCACTCTCCATGCTGGCATGCTCGTGTGATTGAACACTTTCTCTGGACCCAAGCCAGCCAAGCGATTGCATCCCTCAAGAGCCAAGGGGAAACGCCCCTGCTGGTGTGGGATGAGAGCGTGTTGGAGAAACCTGAGAGCCTTACCTTAGAAGGGCTCGGCTCAGTGCGCTCAAGCCAGGCTTTTATCAACCCCCTCGAGGCTCCATCTTCGTGCCAGGCATGCAATGGCTCGGGTTGCTGGTCGTAGGCATGAGCAGCCCTCCCGTGCTTGCCGCCTTGCAGTGGTGGACCAATCGCGGCCGCGTTCGCAGTCAAGCGACGTTGTGAGGAAGGATGGTGGCTGGGCAAATGCATGGCGGCATGGGGTCGTGAGGTGCTCCATGTTTTTGATCGGGGATTCGCTGGTGAACCCTGGCTCGAAGAGTGCAGGCAAGCAGGCATTCGCTTTGTCATGCGCTGGCCCAAGGACTACCACCTGCGTGATGGGCAGTATCGGGAGCGTAGCGCCTGGAAGATCGCCCAGGGGAAGCGGTCCTGGGGGAAGCGAGCGCTGTGGGAGAGCCATCGACAGCAATGGTCTCAAGGAGGGGTCGTCGCATTGCCAGTGACCCATCCCCACGTTGGTGGACAGTTCTGGTTGGTGGTATCGCGTCCAGGCAAAGGACGGCTTCCCTGGTATCTGCTGACCAATGAACCCATCGAAACCGAAGATGACGCGTGGAGCATCGTCTTTGCCTATGCACGCAGGTGGCGCATTGAGATGGCGTGGCGCTTCACCAAGAGCGAATTGGGCTTCGAAAGCCCACGCCTGTGGGCGTGGGAGCCACGCATCAAGCTTTTGATGATCGCCAGCCTTGCCTTTGCCTTTCTGCTCTCCTTGCTTGAGGTTTCCTCCCAAGGACTTCGACAGGATCTGCTTGACCAATGGTGCCATCGTACAGGAAAGCGGCATCTGTTGGCACAGATGCCGCTCTACCGCTTGAGGGAGGCTCTCAGCTTTCTCTGGCTGGTCATTCCTCCCTCCATCCCTCCTTTTCAAAATTCGGGATGATTCATGTCCTTCCTCTTGCACAGTGCCTTGCTCTGCTATGTGGACAGCAGAGCCCTGACGGTTTCCTGCTGCTCCGAGGTCATCTCGCCCAAGATGACCTTTCCCATCTGCTGCGGTGCCGACCGTACGGCCTCCGCAAGCTGCTCCGGGGTCAACAGTGGGAGCCACCTCTGCCGCTGTTCCCACGACATAGCCAGCGTAAGGTTGGCGACCTGTTGCGGGTTCAACTTCGGGAGCAGGGCTTCATCAGCCCGCTGGAGCATGGGCCGGAACCGCTCCAGCCCACCCAGCCGTGGGAGGGCATCTGCCAAAGCCAGCAGTACAGCCTGCTGCTGTTCTTCGGTCATCCACCCCAGCACGGTACCCTGCTCCTCCTCAGAGATGTTGGGCAGTTCACCTACCCACCACTCGGCATTTTGTCGCTCCAGTACGGCCTGCCGCTGTGATGGGGGAATGCCCTGCAGCCCCTCGACGTTAATGGTGATGACGAGAAACTCGCCAGCCCACCACTGCGTCGGAACCTCAGCGAACACGGTCTCCCGGTGTTCGAACGGGATCAGCCGCAGTACGGTTTGCCGTTGGGCCCTGGGGACCTGTAGCAGCGCGTTGCCCCACCACGCGGGAGAAACCCGCGTGAATACGGCTTGGCGTTGTTGCTCTCCCATCAGTCGCAACAGGTGTTCCAGGTCCTCGAAGTTCTCCAAAGCGCAGAACATGTTTGCGACCTGCTGATCCCCCAGCAGGCGCACCGGGTGGTGGGTGCCACAGCAGGCCAGTATTAGCTGGACCTGTTCGCCCGGCTGCAAGGAATGCAGAACGTGCTCCTGCTCGCCCGGAGGCAGCTTGAGAAAGTCTGCCATCTGGGCCTCGGTGAGCGGCCCGTTCCGGAAAGTACTCATCATTTCCCCTAGGAGTCGGAAGCATGACACTAGTAATCGACATGGTCTCTCCTTCTCAATGCCCTGCAGTAGCGCATCTCAAAGGGGTTCATCTTATAAGAGGCATGACCATTGCGCCTCTTCTGGCTCCACCAGCGTCCTCCGCGATGTCTCAACGATCAAGACGCGCGGGAATTCCAGCGGGATGAACCAAACCCGGTCACTCGATAGTGACAACCGATATTCACGTAATTTAGTATAGATCGGTTATTGGTGAAAAACAAGCTTATACTTTCCCTATTGAGGGAAGGTTAAAATCGGGATGACGCATGTTTATAAGACCCAACTACAGAGGTATTGTCAACTTCATCAAAACTGTAGAGCTTACCTACGAGAAAAGGACCCAAAAGTGGGGATTGTGCCCTTTTTCTGGCCTTGATTGGTAGAAAATTATAGCCCATTTGATCTCGAGGTGGTGAAAGCTCATCAACAAAATTTTTTAAGTTGACAATACCAACGGGGATGCTACGGCGCAAGACATATGAGCAGACGCAGATGAGCGGAGTAGATCTAGAGCCCTAGTTGGAGGGCTGGCAATCCAAGACGCTCGCGTCCCCTTCTCACGTATGGACGAGAGAGTTACCTCTCCTTCCCGTAAATAAGGGAGTAGAGGATGTTCCATAGGAGACTGAGGGAACCTATATACAGGTCGATAGTACCATCCTCCGACCCAGAAGAAATGTAATTCCCATTCCAGCAGACGCTAGCAACGGCCTGATGATGTCGGTGAGTGAACTTGCGTCGTCCAGTCCTTGAGTGCCAAGCCTGGACCGTGTGGTCCCGGGAACCTGAGAGGATCTGCTCTGATGGAAAGCAATATTCAGAATAATGATGAGGCTTATCCCAACAGACGGCAGTGACAGGATGGGTGTGACCGCGATAGGTCAATGTCCGATCTCCAGTCCTGACGTCCCAAACCTGGACCGTGGTATCGTCGGAACCGGAGGCGATTCGGGTACTGTCAGGGGACCAGGCTAGAGCGTTGACCGTCTGTGGATGTTGCCAATAGGTGCAGGCTTCCACTCCTGTCTGTACCTCCCAGACACGAATCACCCCTTTGTGTTCGTTCGAGTTGTATCCTCCAGCAGCCAGATATTTGAGATCAGGAGACCAGTGCAGACAGGTCACCATCGTTGAGGGAGGAAGAAGATAGGTAGCGATCACTGTACGTTTATACGTTGAGAAGAGCTGGATCTGATCGCTCTCTCCCCCAATGGCAATCTCATTGGCCATACTGATAGGAAAGCATTGAGCGTACCCAGCACGTCTTGCCGCTTCCGCAGCGTCGTGGCTCTCTTTGTGAGGAATGGGCTTGAAGGCTACAGCTTTGAGAGCGTAGGCAGGATAGGTTTGATACTTGATCGGCTCTCTCTCCCTAACAAACCAGGAAGGGTATGTCCAGACATGCAAGCTCCCCCTTCATCGACGGAGGCCACAGAAAACATGGTAAAGTGAGAGCTGACCGCATTGACCGGGTGGGTATGCCCTTGGTAGAGGAAGGAATGTCCTGTGTTGAAACCAGAATGCGCGCAAACGTTCGTTCCATCCGTCACGAAGATGCCGCTGTATCCTGAGCCACTGAGCATCTCGAGACTCTTTGGTGGATTCGTCTGGTGGATGGTATCAATCGTCCGCTTGGGGTGGAGCACAATCTGGGTCCTCCAGATCCAACCAATAGTTACCGAGAACAGGTAATCCAAAGGGCTAATCTGGGTGCGCATGTCTTTGAGAAGACTACGTAGATACGGCATGTATTCCTCCTCATATCTTTTTACCATCTGCGAGTTGACACATACGGCGCAGTTCAATCCATCCTTCCTATAAGAAGGAATTCCGAGCATATGCGCTGCTTGCTCCGTCACTTTTTGGAATGCTTCAACGGCTCTTCCCTCCTCCTCGCATCGCTTCCCACGCACACTCCTACGCCTCCTCTCTCATCACCCTATCACAATTCCGCCCCTCCCTCGCCAGTTGCGTACCCTGCCCTTGGGAGCCCTACGCTCGAAAGATACAAGCACTTACGGGCCGCTTTCCCTATGCTAGCACGTGTAGAGATCCTGAAGCAACTCTCCTTTTGTATATGCTTGATCTCCTTGAGAGGAGCAGCCGCAAATGCAGATGTGCAGCGAAGAAGGCCATGTGTATCATTGTGCAGAACTGAGAAGAGTAGCCTGCTCGGCTCTGCACAGACAATGGGACGCTCTGAATGGCAGTGATGCAGGAGGCAGAACCTCTGGAGCGAATTGAAGATGCTGGCGTGCGATCTCTTCCTGGCCAGCGTTGGTCAGTTGGGAATTTGGGAATTCAGTGAGCGGGGATTTTGGCAATGAGGTGAGCGGGTCTTCCCCGAGAAAGAGAACAGGTCACTCACCAATGTATCAAAGATTCCACCCATGGAATTCCCAAATTCACAGATATGCGCCCAATTCGCAGCGATTGTAGCGTTTTTAAGATGGGCATAGGCTAGACTCCTCATTCAAACGAGGGTCATCATACGACGAACACGCTTCGAGCAAGGAGATCTTATGATGCTCCCACACATTTTGACGAAAAGGGCACGTTTTTCGCTTCTTTTGCTTCTTAGTTTCTTTCTTGCTGTAAATTTCGCTCTTTCTTACTCTACTACTGCACGAGCCTCGGGAGGGGGACGAGATGAGAATATCTGGTACCTGAATGCCAATGGGTATGTCGACTATCTGTACCTGACACTTCCCTGGTATGGGGGAGAAAACGATGTTCTTTTTTCTTCAGGTTCAGTGTTTGGGCAATGGGTCCAAAGTCAGGCAGAGAGACAGTCAGATGGAACGACCCGTATAGACTTTATCATTTTATCCACTCGCGATAGTGGTTACGCCGATTACTTTAATGTGTATCATGGAGTGCAATCGGCTGATGGGCAATCGATGCATGGGACATTCAATGTCTATACAGGGAGCAAAACATACTACTTTCCTCTTCGTAAATATATCTATTCGTATGCGATGGCACCGGAAACCCATCCCTGGGCTGCTACCTTTGTTGGCATGCAGAATAGTAGTTTCGAAACTGGTCATAGCTGGTCTCTGACAAGTGAGGGGCCAAATGGAACGTTGGATGCGGCTCCAGTCGATGCGCTCAGTTTCGGTTGGGCAGTCAATCAACCCATCATCGGTTTTATCCCCTTGCCATCCTCCTGTGATTACTGTCCTATGTACTTTATTCGAGCCACTTCAAGGGATTGGACGACGATGGAAATCTATCAGGGATACGGTGGGACAACAACAATGTATGGCTCCTTTGTCGAATTCAGTGGAGATCATTCTTTGGGGTATCAGAATGATTGGGAGGCTACCTACCTGAGATAAAAGTGGTTGTTGGGCTCTGACGCGCTCTTGTTACTTGGTGGCGAAGTCGACTTTCACACACACCTATACCTGTAAATTTGGGAATTCCATGGGTGGAATCTTTGATACATCGGTGAGTGACCTGCTCTCTTTCTCAGGGAAGACCCGCTCACCTCATTGCCATAATTCCCGCTCACTGAATTCCCAAATTTACACCCTAAATGTGAATGATGATCCAATTTTAGCCAATACGACCAACGTCTCAAGCGTCCTGGTGAATCCAGGATCGCGACCATCTTGCAAAACAAATGGAAGGGAACATCCGTGAATGCTGCTTTCTGCCCACAAATCTGCTTTCTCCGGTGCCTTGATTCCATTCCTCAACCTCGTCAGTTTCTCATTGATGGGTTTGTAGGACTTGACATAGAAAGCCTTTCTTTCCCTCTACGATCTGCTTCACCCGCTTTCGACTCATTCCTTCCTCTTTCGCAATCTGCCGTTGACTCTCCCGCTCAACATACTATGCTCTTCGGACCACTTCCCACTCTTCTCCTCCCGATGACACTTTACACCTCTTTCATCTATTGAAACATATCTCTCCTCTAAAGATACTCAATCTTCTTTTCCTTGGTAACCCTTTCTTATTATTTCCTCTATTTCCATGCATCCCTATGCATCTATCCCTTCCACCATCGTGGCTCCCCTCTTTCTCATTTCTCCTCTCGCCCATAGCCCCATATTTCTCCTTCTCTCTTCTCCTACTTACGACCGCATGTCCTTACAGGTTTGTCTGTGGCTCCTTTTCTTCTCACTCCCATTGGTTCCCTCTCCTCTTGCCTCCTTTTCTTTTCTCATTCGGAACCATTTGCCTCCCTTTTCATTTATCAACAACAGGACTACGCGCGCAAAGGGAAAGGAGAGCGGAATCCCGCTCTTATGCGTTTTCCTCCTTTTTATAAAAGCAACGCTTCATTAAATCCAAATACCTATCCCATTCTTTCAACTGCTCCACATTGAAATCTTCAGAAGAATGTACTTGATCACTTTGTTGCTCTGCAAAACCGAGTGCAGTCCAATTAATGATATTCATTGCTTTTTCAATATCAATATCGTCACGAAATTTTGTGACATCTATATTTCTGCACATTCTTTCAAAACCATTATCGAGGACAAATTTCTTCATTCTTTTATCAATTTCAGATTTTACTTCGAGGGCATTCTCTTGGGCAATAGCTTGAAGAAAATCAAATGCCTGCGGAAATCTATTATACATTTTGAATTTAGTAGATGCTATTTCCTTAAATCTTTTAAAAATATCTGTTTCATCCCAATCCAGCTCATCGTAGATTTTCTCAATAAAATCAGCTATATAATCAAGCAAAAATAAATACAATTCCTTTTTATTATGAAAATAGTTGAATAACGAACCCTTGGCTATATTCGCTTCTTTAATAATCTCATTGGTAGAAGCTCTCTCATAACCACTACGCGCAAACTCTTTAATAGCTGCTTTGATAATACGTTCTTTCTTCTCCGGTTCTAAACTAGAAAATTTCGGGTACATGATAACCGCCTTATTCCTTTGTTAATATGACCACTTCGGTCATTTCTTATTCTATATGAAGCGATCAAAGTGGTCAAGAGCATTGTAGAAACAGTGTTCCTTTCTAAAAGGTCTGTTTCCATCTCTGAGGAAACTGCAAATAAGGCGGAACTACGGAATGCCCTCCCACTTTTTCGGGCTCGCTCCCGCGTTTCGTCCCACCTGACCAACCGTCATCCAATCACATCTCTCCGATTCGCGTGCCATCAAACGGGAATGAGCCCACTCCGCTGATCTTGGCTGTGCCTGCAAGGAAGTCGCCCTCGATCGTCCCATCCCATGTGATGGTTACTTGATACGGTTTCGTCATGACAGTCGTGAACATCACCTGATGCCCGTGTACCTTCCCCTCTGAGATTGGCACAGTGATGCCTGCGGTCTCATTGGTAAGCGAGCCGGATAGTCCTCCCCTCATCACGATCACGAGCTGGAGTTCCTGCGTTGCAGCTGGGTGATAAAATTTCAGGTGCCACGTCCCGCTTGGTTTCGCCTCTGCTGGTGCTCCGGCCGTGGAGGTGCTGGCCAGCATTTGGGAAGGCACAGGTGCCTTGTAAGACATCCCCTGGCCGAGTCGGGGACGCCCAGGCTCGGACTGCACCCCTAGCGAATTCAGGAAGCCGGCGTTCATTCGATAGAAGCCAATCAGCACCAGCAATTCGATGATCTCACCCTCGTCATACGTCGCGGAAAGTCGCTTCCACGTCTTCTCTGAGGCGCACTCGTCTGCACAGAGGTCATCGACTAAGTCCAGTACCGCCGTTTCAGCTTCGGGCCATGAGCCCGTACCTTTTGCAAGGAATGCAATCTCGGCGGCGGTTATGCCAACACTGAGGGCTCCGGGAACGTGGTTGGCCCACTCGTACTCGCAAGAGGAGCGGAGTGCGACCCGCAAGATCAGCAGTTCGCGTGTTCGCATGGATATCCGCCCTCCGGTCGTGAGGTGCGCTCCAAACTCCAGCCAAGCAGTCATCAAGTCTCCACGGCGCGCAAGCATCCGAAGGACGTTCGACGCTCCAATACCAGCCACCGCGCGCTGATCTTCCGACAGCGCGGACACATCCACCAGCGGAATACGGGGCTCCGTTGGTCGCTTAATTCCCCCTCGCCCATGCCCTACATTCGCTGGTGTCGCATCGCCGTCCGCTTTGTTCTTCATTTCATCTTCCATGAGGTTTTCCTTCCTTCGCAAAATGACCACTTTGGTCATTTTTATTCTACACGAAATGACCACTTTGGTCAAGGGCATAGTAGAGAATATGTGTTCTAGTGTGTTCTAATGCATACCACCCGCCAATGGATTAGCACTTCTAGCTATTACGGCATATTTGAGGAGAATGGGGCGTTTTCTCATGCATATGAAATCTTTCAGCAAGATCGGAGAAATTTTTTCGAGGCGCGCGAGTAAGCTAGAGGTGTTGCCAGAACCAAGGAGAGCCATGTTCTGGCTCTGACGCACCTAGCGGGGGAGCTGACCTCTGGCAAACGAAGACAGAGATACTTTGACAAACAGGGGGGGCTATAGTTAGTTTTATATTTTCTAGACTTATATAGTTAAATAGGTACAAATATGCCAACTTGCCTCTATCTTCTTGCAAAAATGATGATTTTCGGCTGTGTTGCAAAAACGGAGAGGGGAACACAAAGGATGGGGCTTCACCATTGTGCTGCTGTGTTTTAAATGGTCATTCCGAATAATTCCGCAATGAATGTCACTTGCCCTAAGCCGCCTCCTTTGCGCACTCCTTGCATTTGTCCTTTTCTTATCATATTCATCACTTCATATCCCTGTAATGTTCTCCATGCTGTTTGAAACGAAAAGAAGCCCAATCCAGGTTTGACCAGCCGTTTGATGAACCGATGATCTTGTTCAATCAAGTTATTGAGATATTTGCACTGGCGAAGTTCGCACGTCTCTGGTAGACCCCTTGTTGTTTGTATTTCCTGAAGAGCTTTGGGATATGCTGCGTTTTTGTCCACCGTGATCACGCGAGGAGTCACCGTGTGGGAGGCCCCAAGGGCTTTCAGGAAAAAGCTCTTGGCTGCCTGAGTATCGCGAGTGGCGCTCAGATGGAACTCTAGCGTGTTTCCCTGAGAATCCAGTGCGCGGTACAGGTACATCCACACGCCCTTCACCTTGACATAGGTCTCATCGACCCGCCAGGAATCATTGGTGCCCGCCAGATGAGGCCGACAGCGCTTCTCCAACTCAGGAGCGTCGCACTGCACCCATCGATAGATCGTGGAGTGATCTACCTGGAGGCTCCGTTCCCGCATCATCTCCTCCAGATCCTGATAGCTGAGCGCGTAAAGCAACTACCAACGCACGCTCAGTAAAATGATCTCGGCTTGGAAGTGACGCCATTTGAATGGGTGCTGCTCCGCCATGATTGGTCCTCTTTTTCTTCTTTTCTCACCATTCTGACAGATCAGCTTTCTTTTTGCAACACAGCCCAACAGGTGGCCCCCATCACCACAAGTTGACAATCCCTCCCATACCTACCGAAAATTGGGTTACAGAAGTTATTTTTCCAATCAAATTCTCATTTTGAGGTGATATATAGATATCTATCGTATCTCTGTCTCGCTAGTGATAGACTTCTATGCCTGTAGAAGGAGTGGAAGGCTAAGCTTGTGGCAGAGAGAGTTGTGAAAGGAAAATTGTGATAAGGGTTAGACAGGATGAAAAAATTCACGCTTGCGGCTCTCATTATAGTAGCCTTTATTCTCTATAGCCTCCTTTACAGGCATTCAAATGATGCAGCTATCGTACCAAATAGTGTAGCTACTTCAAAATCCTCATCAAGTTCGTCCTCTACTGGCACTGCAACGACGACACCTAATGTGACCACAACACCAGATGCGACAACCACACTTGGTGCTCTCTATAAAGATGGCTCCTATACAGGGAGCGTTGCGGATGCCCACTGGGGCAATGTACAGGTCAAAGTCGTGATCCAAAACGGCAAAATAACTGATGTATCGTTTTTACAATATCCTAACGAACGGAGTCGATCAGTAATGATCAATGAGTATGCTGATCCCCAACTCTCCAGCGAGGCGATTCAAGCTCAAAGTGCCAATGTTGATATTGTAACAGGAGCGACTGATACCAGCGAGGCGTTCATGCAATCACTCGCTGACGCTCTCTCCCAAGCAAAAGGATAAAAATGAAACAGACACATCTCCTGATGGGCATGCCCATAACCATCGAAGTTGTGGACGCAGGAGTCAGGCAAGACGACCTCGACAGTGTGTTTGCCTATTTTGCCTCTGTCGATGCCACTTTTAGCACCTATAAGGTGACGAGCGAGATCTCAAAAATCAATAGAGGCGAACTTTACGCAGAACAGTACACCGAAGATATGAAGACTATTCTCACGTTAAGCGAGCAAACGAAAAAGGATACGCATGGATACTTCGATATTCGTCGCGACGACATCTATGATCCTTCTGGCATTGTCAAAGGATGGGCAATTCAAAATGCCACCAACCTGTTGAAGGCGAGAGGATTTCGTAATTTCTATATTGATGCGGGTGGAGATATTCAGGTCGCTGGAAAGAAAGAAGGCAATCTCTGGCGAGTTGGCGTACGAAATCCATTTCACCATGCCGAACATGTGAAAGTGCTTGCTCTTACCAATCGAGGAATTGCCACCTCGGGTACCGCTATCCGAGGACAACACATTTATGATCCATATAATCCGCATAAGCTTCTTTTGGACATTGTCAGTATCACCATTATTGGCCCTAATGTGTATGAAGCCGACCGATATGCAACGGCTGCGTTTGCTATGGGAAGAAAAGGCATACTGTTCGTCGAGAAATTGACGGGTTTTGAGGGGTACATGATCGATGCTCAGGGAAGAGCCACATTTACGAGTGGATTTGAAAGGTTCGTACTGCAAAAATGATGAAACCTATAGATGCCGTGCTCAATCATATCACCATGTATAGATTAGTGCTCTATGCACTTCTTGGCATGATTGGTCTGGCGACAATTCTGGCAGCCTTTCAGTTGCTTCCCTTTTCCCCGTTGTCACTTCTTGCGTCAACGGCTTTTCTCATTGTTATGTGTTGGGCAATGAATACAGTTTTTGCCCGCATCTTTGAAGTGCCGGCTAATGTTGAATCGTCCGCTATTACTGCCCTCATTTTGGCTCTTATTGTCGATCCCGCGCAATCACCTGCTGCTTTTCAGTTTCTTGGCTGGGCTGCAATTCTGGCAATGGCTTCAAAGTATATCCTTGCCCTGAACAAAAAGCACTTCTTCAACCCTGCTGCTATCGCGGTCGTTCTTACCTCTTTTGTGCTTGGCGAATCGGCAAGCTGGTGGATAGGCACCATAAGTATGTTACCAGCCGTGCTACTTGGAGGGATACTCATTGCTCGCAAGTTACGTCAAGAAGACATGGTATGGAGCTTTGTGGCTTCCACAATTGTGAGTACGTGTGGGATTACCCTTGTCCAAGGGCAAACTCTCTCTACAGAATTGTATCAAATGCTTGCTCAGTCCCCTCTGTTTTTCTTTGCATTCATTATGCTCACTGAACCACTAACAGCTCCTCCTACCAAAAAGTTGAGGAGATTCTATGGTGTGCTGACAGGCATTTTCTTCATCCCCCAGATTCATATCAGCACGCTTTATTCTACGCCAGAATTGGCTCTGGTCATGGGGAACGTTTTCTCCTATCTGGTGAGTCCCAAGCAGAAAGTCACGCTGACCTTGAGCAGAAAGACGAAAATGGCTCCCGACATAATTGATTTCGTTTTCAAATCCTCACAGAAATTAGCTTTTACACCTGGACAATATATGGAGTTTACGCTTGCGCATCCTCATTCAGATAGTAGAGGCAATCGAAGGTATTTTACGCTTGCCTCATCACCAACTGAGAATTTTGTGCACCTGGGAGTGCGATTTTATGAGCAGGGAAGCAGCTTTAAGAAAGCAATGTATACCATGAATGGGAAAACACAATTTATTGGAGCGCAGGTTGCCGGAGATTTTACGCTTCCTCCAGACCCAAAACAAAAGCTCGTCTTCATTGCAGGGGGCATAGGTATTACTCCTTTTAGAAGTATGTTGAAATATCTGCTTGATATACACCAGAGGCGAGATATTACCCTGCTCTATATAAACAAAACCAGGAATGAGATTGTGTATGCCGACATTTTAAGCGCAGCACAGGCCAGGCTTGGTCTCAAAATATTCTATACCTTGACTGATAGAACTGCTCTTCCACTAAACTGGACTGGTCTCGTTGGTAGAATAAATGAGCAAATGTTGATGAAGATAGTTCCTGATTATAATGAATATATCTTCTATCTCTCAGGGCCGCCGGATATGGTAAAAGCATATGAGCAAGTGTTGAGAAATATGAAAATCAAGCATAGCCAGATAAAAAAAGACTTTTTCCCAGGGCTGGTCTAATATGGGCAAGCAAACATCTCAAACCGGCCTCTCCTTCTCAGAAGAAACGCCATCCTGTCAAGACGACCAATCGGGCCAGGACGGCGCTGCAGAAAGGAAAATCCCCTTCCTCCCTACTATAGCGCACTTACGATATCTCATGCAAGATGCCTATGAACAGGCAACACGACCATACAAGAACAACGCTGAGACGTTCAACACAAGGCGCATGACATGGGAGGTGTCATGCGCCTTGTGTTGAACATTCGGGCCTAGCCGCTGCTATCCCAACTGGCGGGTCTCAACCTACAAAAAGGCTTACTTCTCGTTCGCGCTCCTCTGCCACCAGAGCAACATGCTCACCAGGCTGACTACTCCCTTCTCTCGCTCTCCCAATCGCGCCAGCACCTCCCGCACATGGACGAGGTCGTCCTCACGATTCGCGGGCAAAAACACTCTCTTTGGCGAGCGGTAGACCAGGACGGAAATGTGCTCGATATCTTGGTCCAGAGCCGCCGCCATAAGAAAGTGGCAAAACGATTTTTCCGTAAGCTTCTCAAAGGGCTGCGCTACATGCCGCGCGTGATCATTACCGACAAGCTAAGGAGCTATGGTGCGGCCAAACGCGAAATCTTGCCAGGTGTGGAGCATCGACAGCACCCGCGTGTTGAACAATCGAGCGGAAAATTTACACCAACCCACGCGACTGCGCGAGAAGAAAATGCGCAAATTCAAATCAGCATGCCATGCGCAACGCTTTCTCTCCGCCTTTGGACCCTTCTCGGATCATTTTCGGCCGCGACGACATTGTCTGCGTGCGGCAGAGCATCGCGCCACCATGCAAGATCGGTTCCAGGTGTGGAACCAGACAATAGAAGCAAAAACACCAGCATGATATCACATCTTCCTCCCTCCCCTCAGCTTCTTTCCCTCTCCTTGGCTCTTCTTTTCTAAAAAGCTCTTCTATTACTCCTCTAAGTTGACAATACCCACAGGACTCCTCCTCAAGCACTCTCTCAAGCATCTATTCATCGTGCTTTTCACGCGCGTTCACGCCTCTTTCACCATCCTATTCACTCCTCTTTCCCTTTTCATACACACGCGCATTCCCACCCTGCAAAGATTCGTTCGCCTGCCCTGGCCTCTCCCTTCCATCACATCACCAACGTTTTTCATCACTACTCCAGGAACACAGAGGCTATCATTTGCAATTCCCACGAATTGCGCAATGAGCTTCGTTGAAGAGATAATCGCTGGCTGGATGAGCAAAAGTCATGTAGCACTGGATGTGGAGTGAGAGGGCAGAACTAGAGGTAGGGAGAGTGAACAGGGTAGAAGATGAGAAAGCAGGGAAATTCGAGAGAAGAGATTATGAGGTTGTACTCGGAGCAGCAGTCTTTCCGGGGAGAGAGCACGCCGGGGCTACCGAGACGAAGTTTAAGCCGTCGCCAAGCCGAGCGAAGTAGCAAAATTCTCTGGGACCCCGAACAGTCTGATTGTCACCCGACCAGACGTTGGAACACGGGCATTGCGAGCCAGTCGCCCTTCCCACGAAAGACGATAATGTGCACGTTGGGCACGGAACAGAAGCCTAGGCGAGACTTCCAGGCTAGCGCAGGTGGGAGGCCCGACCTGGACCTCGATGCGTTGGTGGCGCAAAAGCTGGATGCACGCACGCCGGTAGGGCCGACGGCTCCAGTCACGCCAGAGCAGGGGTGCTGAACCAACGACAAGCGGATGCAGGAGCACGCTGACCTGGCGTGGCTTCGCAGTAGCGCTGCCATTCCATTGACATTGGTCGCGCAGGGGACAGGGACGACAACTGCGAATGCTAGCCGCGTAGACCACACGCAGGCTTCCACTGGCTTCGTTGCGCCGTTCGTGAACCACAAGGGACTGATTGGCAGGACAGCGCAGCGTGCCATCGGGCTGGAGGGCGAAGTCCTGCCCAGAGAAGCGGCCCGCTTTGAAGGCGGTGGCAACCGAGGGCTTGCCATAGCCACAGGTGTGGGGCTGCTGCTCTTTGGCCTCGGGCACAGCGGGAGCAAACTTGGTGGCGCGTACTGGATCAGGATGAAGCAGATGCCCCAACTCCAGGCGGACGTTCCAGATCCATTGACTGACGATTTGCCATGCCTCCTGCCCAGCAGGCGAATGGCTACACCAGCGATCCGGGTCGATCTCCTGGTCTTCATCAGCAAGCATCGGTTCAAAAGCGCCACGATGCAGGTAGAGTGCTACGACATCGAAGGCAGTGAAGCCATCTTGTGGAAGATGGGTGAAAAAGAGTTCGTAGACAACGCCCTTGCGAGTGTGACCGATACTGCTCTTTTTCCCGGTAGCTGGGTGGGTAGCCACCACGACGCGACAGCGGCAGCCCGTCTTGCCCACAGGAACATCGGGGCAGTCGTAGAGCGTGCGTACCAGAGAGCTTTCTGGGGGACTGAAGGAGGCATCAGGAGGCAAGTGGAGTCGTGCCTGTATGGTTGGGTGATCCAACACCGTATAGTCTTTGCCCCGCATCACGAAGCAGAGGCCACCTAGATCCGCAATGACGGCCCCAGTGCCGTAGAGGCCATCTAATCGCAGCAGGGCACGTGTTTGAGGCTGATTGTTGGCCTCCAGATAGCGACGGATAACGAAGAGCGCGCGTGCCAGTTCCTCTCGGTACTTCCCGTTGCCTCTGTTTCCGAAGCTGCCGAGCCACTGAGAGGTATGGGCTTGCGAAATGGCAGTGCGGGTGCGAACAACCTCTCCTCGCTTGCGTCCCGTGTAGCCAGCAGCGCAGACCTCATCCAGGCGACGATGGGCAGGAGGCAGCTCCTCCCCCTTCGGTAAGGCACGTTGGCGGGCCGCCTCGCGGGTGCCATCGATGTCGAAGACCTCCCACTGCCTCCCCACTCGATCAAGCAGTTCGCCTCTCTGCCGCTCTTCGGTGAGCGGGCGAGCGAGCAGATCGTCGAGAAAGAGGGCGCGCAGGGCTTCGACTGGCTCCATGGTCAGAGCCGCCAAAAAACGCGAGAGGGTCGAGCGGGCTGGAAGCTGGTCACGATCAAACAAGGCCATGAATGGGACCGCAAAAGGCTGGAGCCTCTCGTAGAAAGCTTCTAGTGTACGTTCACCGCTGATGGCGTACCCGAAGAGGACCGCGAGGAAGTCGATCACCTCGTAGTGCCCCATGCGCCGCCGCGCAAAGCGCACGCGTTCATCGATCGTGGTCAGGACACCCTGCCTGCGAAGATGCTCGGCGATCAGAGCGACTTCGCCAAACCAGAAGGGCGTCGAGGGGACAGACGCGCAAGAGGCCTGGATGATTACTGATCCATCGGCGATACTGTTCATATGTACCTCGCTTTCAGGAAAGCGTTGTATTCTTCCTTCTCAAAGAGGTACGTTTTATGCCGACTCGCTCTTGCGCAATTCGTGGGGAGGTGGGTCTAGCAAAAGCATTACTTTGTAGAAGGTAGAACGTTTGAATGACGAGTGGTTTCCTTCTTCAAGAACTTCCTCATCAGCACCAGGTCAATGAAGCGACCATCATCCATCTTCACCTGTTTCATCAACCGTCCTTCTTCCTTGAAACCCAGCAAGGTATAGAGATGAATAGCTCCGACGTTGGTTGCGAAAACCTCGAGCCGGAGCTTTTCGAGCAGTGGCTCTCTTTCACCCCACTCAATAAGTGCTTCAAGCATGGCCTTGCCCACGCCGTATTTTCGCCACGCTTTGTCCACACTCATCCCGAATTCCCCTTGATGGCAGAGGCGTCTTCGTGTATCCTGAGAAAAATTGAGGAACCCAATCAATCTTCCATCCGCTTCGACGACGATGACCACGTTACGCGCACGCATCTTCTGGTTCCCAATCCATTCCCTTGCTTGTTCTACGCTCATCGTGTGCTCTTCGGGAGCCCGAATCATAAACTCACCTTCCTCAAGCATAGAGTGTACCATTCTCAAGAACTCCTGAGCATCAGAAGGGAATGCCGAACGGATCAGGACAGTTTGGCCCGTTCTCAAACGATTTTCTTTTGCTGTGATCTGACTCATGGTTTTTCCTTTTCATTCCTCGTTTTTTGTGACAGCAACACCTCATCATGTTCCAGCGACTTTGCTCGCAGCTATGCGGTCTTTCATCTGAAAGCTTTTCCCACTGATAGAAATCACTTCTCCATATTCAACAGCATCAATCGCCGGTTGGGACAATTCCGGCACGCTCTATCATGAGAATCACCGTGCGTTCAGGTGCCCTTGTTCGATGTATTACCCCTTTCGGGATAGTAAACCCTTGCTGTGGGGCAAGTTCAACTGTTCTCCCTTCCAGATCTATGAGAAAACGTCCCTCTATCACAAAAAAGAACTCATCTTCCTTCTCATGCTTGTGCCAGTGAAACGCTCCCTGCATGATGCCAAGCCGTACGACGCTCTCGTTCACCTGGCACAATGTCTGGTTATACCAGGCAGCCTGGCAGGTTGCGACAAGCGTCGGGACGTCAATGAGTTCCAATGGCTTGTACTGCGCATTGAGATGGATCGAATAGGGTATTTGCTGCTCCATCATGCTCTCCTCTCTCTCAAGCGAAATTTCTTGACGTGCGGCAATGCTCGCGAGGCGTGGCTTTGCTATTGCCACATAGTCGCTCGTTTTGAGTACCAGCGAGCGATCCAGTCGCGCCGCGTTGAAGTAGAGTTCGTCGTTCTCCAGCACAGAAGGATCGACAATCAGCTCCAGCTCGGGATGGAAGGAGAACGGTAGGATCGTGCCTGCAACACTGCCCGCGAGTTGTTCGGCAATGGCCAAGCTGGCAAATGCCACGTACGTTGCCTGCAGGAGCGCCTTCACAGCCTGTAAATCTACTCTGGCATCACCTGGCACGACCGCGAGAAGATATTTCGTCACTTTCTTGCCTTGCTTGACCATCAGCACAATGCACTTCGCCGCTTGCGAGAGAGCATTCCCACGCATGGCGCTGACAAGCTCCGTCTGCCCCTGGGGTGCATGATCGATGAAGCGATAGGTCGCCTGATGCTGATCAAGCAAGGCGATCAGTTGTGTATAGGTATCTCTCTGTGTCTCCACGTGCTCAATATTCCTTCCTCTTGGCAAAAAAGAATCAGTCTGCTAGAATCCTGCCATACATTGCTGACATCTGCCAGTGGCAGAAAAGACAACAAGCATCGGAAAACTGCCATGCATACGGTTGCGATTCTTATCTATGATGCCGTCAATCCCTTTGAGCTGGCGGTGGCAACGGAAATCTTTGGCTTCGAGCGCCCTGAACTGAAGGTGCCCTGGTATCGCTTTCTGGTGTGTGCCTCCGAAGCTCGCCCCATTCGTTCGGTTGCAGGCATCACACTCAGCACGCCCTATACCCTCCAGCATTTGGCCGAGGCCGATACGGTGATTGTGCCCAGTACGCGGCCCGGCGTCGTGGCCGTACCGGACGCGCTGCTCGATGCACTGCGCCAGGCATATCTGCGCGGCTCGCGCGTCATCTCATTCTGCACGGGAACCTTTGTGCTTGCGGCGGCAGGATTGCTGGATGGTCGTCGTGCCACGACTCACTGGCTTTGGACTGCAGAACTGGCTGCGCGCTATCCTCTGGTGCAGGTTGATCCCCAGGTGCTCTATATCGATGATGGACAGATTCTGACCTCCGCCGGTACTGCCGCCTCAATAGATCTTTCGCTGCACGTTGTGCGTCAAGATTACGGAGCCACTATTGCGGCAGCGGTAGCACGGCGCATGGTGGTGCCGCCGTATCGCGAGGGAGGCCAGGCCCAATATATCGAGATGCCACTGCCTGTTGCCGATGAGGAGCCGTTCAATACCACCTTAACATGGATGGTTCATCATTTGCAGGAGGATCTGACGGTGGAGCAGATGGCGGGGCGAGCCAGGATGAGCCCGCGAACCTTTGCCCGCCGCTTCCGCGCAGCCTTTGGCACCACTCCCTATCAATGGCTGCTCCAGCAACGTATCATGCAGGCACAACGCTTGCTTGAAAGCACGAATCTGCCTGTCGAGCAAATTGCCACTCATTGTGGCTTCAGCTCTGCCGCCACGCTCCGTCTCCACTTTCAACGCCTCCTTTGCGTTTCACCACAGGCATACCGCGAGACATTTCAACAGAAGAAATAATGTGGGGTGTCCATCATTGCTTTACGGCTCTGCTTCCCTCGCTGTGCAAAAAATTGATGCGCATCCGGCAGTCACTTCCTTGTTTTCCCGCTTCCAGAGGGTCGAGATCTTCCTTTTCTCTTTCCCATAGCAGACACACATTGAGTGAGCCTATGAAGTTTTGTCAAATCGATGTGGTCAGCTCGTTGTTAGGATGTTGTCATGAGGTGCGTCGCGTGCTACCCTACCAGTGTTCACAGGCGGGGACGCCGCTGTGGTGCGTGGTGTCGGGGCTGACCGTCGTATGCGCATGGGACACTGAGCCCGTCTCGTTGTTTGGTCGCCCGCCCGATTACCTGAGACTTCCGATGACCCCTGGTGGTCAAGCTCGTATTGGTGAGTGATTTCCCACAAGCCCAAATGACGCGCCTCATCCACCCGGATTGTTTGCGTAATGTGGAGAGGAGGATCATGCGATGCCTACGCCAGAACTCCCTCATGCGCTCGCCACGCGTTTCGTGGCGCTGGATGTCCATCGTCAGTACCTGGTAGTTGGTGCAGTAGATAGCCAGCAACAGGTTGTCCTCACCCCTCGGCGCTTTGGCTTCGCAGCGTTTGCCGAGTGGGCTCAAGTCCATTTCACCCACGCGGATGTGGTGGTGCTTGAGGCGACAAGCAATGCGTGGCTGTTGTATGATCAATTACAGCCCCTGGTCGCCGAAGTGGTTGTCGCTCATCCGCAAGCGGTGAAGCTGATCGCCGCTGCACGCGTGAAGACGGATAAGCGGGATACGATTAAATTGGCCAGTTTGCTGGCTGCCAACCTCATTCCCGCCGTATGGGTGCCACCGCCAGCAGTGCGTGAGCTGCGTGCGCTGGTGACGCACCGCAACCGGCTGGTAAAGCAACGCACCCAGGCTGCGAATCGGTTGCACAGTGTGTTGCATCGATACAATCTCGATCCCCCCCCAGGCATCCCGTTTGCGGTTCATCAACAGGAGTGGTGGCTGGCGTTGGATCTCCCGCTGGCCGAAAAACTCCGGGTTCAACAGGATCTGAGATTGTATCAAACCCTTGAAACGCTGGTTCAGGAGAGCGATGCAGAACTCGGTCGGCTTTCGCGCCTTTGACCCGTGGGTCAAACAGGTGCCGTTTCTGGTGCAGTTGCCTGGGCTAGGAGTCCTCTCGGCTCTGCGTATCCTGGCCGCCATTGGGGAGATCAGCCGCTTCCCCTCAGCCAAGCACCTGGTAGGCTATGCCGGCTTGGGAGCAAGTGTCCATCAGTCAGGGGAAACCGATCGCGGTGGTCGTATCACCAAGGAGGGGCGCAGTGATCTGCGCGGAGTCATGGTTGAGGCAGCCTGGGTGGCGGTCGAACATCATCCCCACTGGAAAGCCCAGTTTGAGCGCCTGGCCGCGCGCATTGGCAAACAAAAGGCCATTGTCGCCATTGCGCGGAAATTACTCGTGACCATCTGGCATGTTCTCAGCCAGCAGGAAGCAGATTGCCATGCACAGATCGAGGCCGTCACCCGCAAATTGCTGCACTGGATGAGTCAGACGGGAACCACTCCGGGCAAGAGACGTGACCGGCTCCTGCTCTTGTACGGCTATCTTGACCAGCTGGGTTTGAGTGAAGAGGTCGAGCAGGTCACCTACCACGGCTCGACCTATCGGCTGTCTGAGCGGCAGAAGCAACTTCGAGCGGCCCAACAGCAAGAATGAGCAGGGCGGTTCATCTTGCTGCTTCTTCTCCGTCAAGGTGAGACGGCGAGGGTAAACCGACAGCTCTCTCCGCCTTAACAGGAGGCAGTTTGTGCTGTTTTTGGCTCTGGGGAGTGGTCAATCAGCAACACTATGGCATTTCTGTCAGCCAGTCGCGTGGGCGATCCCGCCCTTGACTGGGATGGGTGGGCGCTAAGTGCCGAGAGCGAGCGGGGCACTACATTGAAGAGCGTTGCCACCTCCCGCTCGCTCTCGCTCTGCCAGTTTTCCCACCCCAGTCAAGGGTCGCTGCTCTCGGGATCGCTTGTTCCACGCTCCTGGCTGGAACGGGCATTTCAGCGACCTCTCCCAAGCCTCAAGCTCGCAAGGATACTTGATGAGCCTGCGGCTCACCCTTCCAAGGCATTTGACAAGTAGACACATTGGTGCGCATCCCGTGGGCAATTGGAACGTGCTCCCTCATGGACACCTCTCAAGAACATGATGCCCTTCCTCTCCATCACAGCCGCACTTTCCGTTCTCCGAAACTTACCCAAACGTGGACAGGCCACATTTCGTGTTCGGTTCCTGCTTCAATGCAGAGAGCAAGCCTTTCGCTCGTCTTACCCCTGCTCCACAGGCGTCACTTCCCGCAGAACGTGCGGTACGCTGTTTTCATCAGGCCAACGCCACCAAATTTCTGGCGGCGTTAGCGTCTCGATCTAGGGCACTTCCACACTCCAGGCAGGCAAAGACCCGATCAGAGAGCGTCAGCGCCTCATTGATCCAGCCACAACACGAACAGGTTTTTGAAGAGGGTTCCCAACGGGAAGCCAGCAGCACCTTGATCCCTGCCTGTTCTGCTTTGTAGAGGATCTGCCGCTTGAACTCGTACATCCCCACATCGGCGATGGCTCGGGCCAACTTGCGGTTCTTGAGCATACCTGCAATATGCAAATCCTCGAGGACGATCACACGCGGCCGCTCTTGATCGGGCGCGGATTCTCGCCACGATCTGTGCGGTCGCTTGGTGCAAGGCGTTTTGGCGAACATGGGCGATACGAGCGTGCATCCGGGCAAGTCGCATGCGCGCTTTCTGGCGATTGGCACTCCCTTTGTGCTTGCGACTGTGACGTCGCGAGGCTCGCTTGAGGGCGGGAATCTTCTTGCGCAATGCCTTGGGATTCTCGAAGGTCCGTCCATCAGAAAGCGTTGCCAGCATTTTTACCCCCAGGTCAACGCCAATGGCTTCGCCTGGGGCTGGTCGTAGACCTTCTTCTTCCTCTCCCAGAAGTGGTAAACCATCTGCATGGGACGCATGGTGCACACAGATCGACACAGACCATCTGCCAGCTTTCTCGCTGATGGTTGCGCTAGTGATCTTGACAGTGGTGGGCAAATAGCCATGCTCTTTGAGCCGAAGGACTCCCAGGCGAGGGACCTGGATAGCATCATGAAAGACCCGAATGGTGCCGGTGAAGCGGCATCCTCCAATGGCTTTCTTCCGGCTTTTGAAGCGGGGATAGCCACACGTGCCTTTCCATGTGCCCTCTTTCTTGAGCCGGCACTTGCGAAAAAAGTGCTTGAAGGCCTGATCCAGATCGCGTAGCGCCTCCTGGAAGGCGCATTTGCTGACCTCATACGCCCAAGGAATCTCACTGTGCTTCAAAGCATTGATCTCGCGATGCAGATCAATGGCGCTTGGGGTGGGCTGACCTGCTTTCGTGAGCGAAAATCGGATAAATTGGTGAACGGCTCCTCCCTCAAGAAGAAAGCAGATTGCTCACCGATTTATCCTGATTCCAACCAGAGAATTCCCAAATTTACACCCTGGAGGCAAAAGACACCCTAACGGCCAGCGACAGGGATTTTTTCAACCGCTGGAATGATCTCGTGCTCAAACAACTCAAAGGGTTCCGCCTCGTGGACATCTTTCAGGCTCAGCGTCACCTGGTCGATGCCCAGTTCCGCCAGGTGCGCGCACTGCTCTATGAAGGCCCCAGGGGTGCAGGACTGATCACGCCCATCGCGGGTAAGCTGGAGCAGCACATGGCTGTAGGCCGTCTTCTCGATCTGCTCATAGGGACGCCCCTCGCTCTGGCAGTGCTCGCGCAACACGTCGAGCTTGTGCCGTAACTCGGCGTGATCGCCAGAGGTGAACAGGTTGCAGGCATCACCATAACGGGCCACGAGTCGCAGCGTCTTGCGTTCACCACCGCCGCCGATCAGAATCGGCGGGTGCGGTTTCTGAATGGCCTGCGGGCTGTTGAGTGGCCGGGCCAGTTGATAGTGCTTGCCCTCGTATGGCCGCTCATCGCCCGACCACATCTGGAGCGCAATTTGCAACGTCTCCTCCAGCCGCTCGAAACGTTCTTTGACAGGTGGGAAAGGCACCCCCAATCCCCTGTGCTCCTCCTCGTTCCAGGCCGCGCCGATGCCCAAGTAGGCCCGCCCGTGCGAGAGCACATCCAGCGTCGTCGCCGTCTTCACCAGGATACTGGGATGACGATAGGTAACGCCTGTGACCAGCGTACCCAGTTTGATGCGGTTCGTGCGAGCCGCCGCGAAGGCCAACGTGCTCCAGCCCTCAAGCATCTCCTGTTCCACCGATCCTATGCCCTCGAGCTGAAAAAAGTGATCCATGACCCATAGACTGTAGAAACCAGCGCGTTCGGCGTGTTCAGCGATCAGCCCAAAGGTCTCGCCAAGCTGACTCTGCCCGCCTGGCCAGGTAAAGCTAGGCACCTGTAATCCAAGACGCATACACAAGTTCTCCTTTTGCTCATGTGACGATGGCACTGTTCTGCGCAAAAATTGGGCAAAACGTACCCGGACCTAGCTGTGTGCTAGGTCACAATTAGTGTGGGGAGGCTCGAAAAAAGACAATCTACCACGCGACCAGCAACCGATCTTGCTGGCCTGGCCGACAATGAGTGGCGTACGCTCCTTTAACGCGCGCTCTCCTCTACTTTCTCGGTTTCACAAGTCAGCAAAGCACCTTCATAGGTGGTGATTTTGTGATCGATAACCACGAGATATTCTTGCAATTGCTGAATGTGAAGCTCAACCTGTTCATGATGTGCTTTGAGCAGAGCGACGCGCTCGCGCAGCGTTGATTCGCCCAGGCGCTGCAAACGGGCATATGAGAGCATCTGCTGAATGGACATGCCTGTGTCACGCAGCCTGAGCAGAAACTGAATCCACTGGACGTCAGAGTCTGTGTAGCGCCGATGCGTGTTTGAGAGCCGATCCACCTCGTGGATCAGTCCGATGCGCTCATAGTAGCGCAAGGTGTCGATGCTGAGTCCTGTGAGCCTGGCAACGTCGCTGGTGGTGTATGTCTTCTCCATATGCTCAGCATAAAACATGGAGTGCACTCCATGTCAAGCCCTTCTGACACCAGATTTCCGATGCCGCGGGATGAAAGAAATTTGAGCTGGCATGGGATATGATCATTAAGGCGAAACAGTCCTCCAGTATGTTACCCGTGCTGGAAATTATTCTGACATCATTTTGGCGCTATATGTGTAAATCAGAGAATTTTGTGAGTGAAAATCGGATATCTCGGTGGGCAGTAAAACAGGTATGAACTGCAGAGGCCAGTCGGCATGAATTGCAACTCAGAGACGCTAGTTGCAGCTCTGCTATCTACTCTGGCTGCTTCCTCAACCACGCAATTATCCGATTTTCGCTCACGAAACCCTCTGATTTACACCTTTGGCTTCGGTCTGGTGACGACTGCCTGAGTTAGGCAAATCCCTTTGTGCGATGGTTCTTTCCTGATGTCTTCTGTACGGCGAATTTCATTATCGGCATGTTTAGCTCCACACTTGAACCTGTTTCCTTTTCCGTGGTATCTTCTCTGCAGAGGAAAACGTCGAGTGGTTTGCCCGGCTCGCCTCTATCATTTTTTCTCATGAAGGAGTCTCGATGATGCCATCTGAGCTAGCACCCCTAGAAATTCTCCAGACGCTTGGGATCAACGGAATGCCCATTGCCACTCCAGTGCAGGGTGGGTTTGACATGGCCATGTGGAAGGTTGAGCACGAGGGTCAGATCTCTGCTCTCCGTGTATTTCGTGTGGGAGCGCATGAGGATTGCGAGCACGAACAAAGCGTGATGGAAGCCGCACGTGCCGCAGGTCTGCCTGTGCCAGAGGTACAGAAAGCAGGAGTCTGGCAGGATCGCCCGGCGCTGCTTCTCAGCTGGCTTGCCGGACGCACAGTAGAAGACGAGCTACGGGCACGACCATGGCGGCTTTGGTCGCTGGGGATCGCATTCGGTCACATGCAGGCCAAGATCCATGCGATACCTGCTCCTGCTCTGCTCCGTCAGCGGCCAGATGCGTGGATCGCCTGGCAATGCGAAGGAGAACAGGCTCTGCAAGATGGCTTGCGCCATCTACAAGGTGACCAGATAGCCTTGCTGCATCTGGACTATCATTTGCGCAATGTCCTAACTGATGGCAAACACATCACTGGAATTGTGGATTGGACGAACGCGCTTGCAGGTGACCCACGGGCTGATGTCGCGCGCACGGTCTCTATCCTGCGTGTCGATCCCCTGGCACGTAAGCCGTTGCTGGTGTTGCTGGGCTTGCGCATCTTTGAACAAGCCTGGCGCATCGGCTATCAACGCGAGCGTGGGCGCTTCAAGGATATGTCTCTCTTCTATACCTGGGCGGGGACCGTCATCCAGTACAATCTCGCACCGCGCTACAAACACATCCCGAACGAACTAGCTCCTGCACGCCGCTGGACCAACAAATGGAAGGCACAAGCTGGATGTGAGCGTTGAACAGGTGAGCTCTCTTCTCTTCGTCTCTTGTTCCGGAAATTGTTTGGCATTGAGTTTATTCTTCGCTTCCTTGCTTTTATCGCGTTGCGCATCCCGTGAGCATTGATTACTCAGGGCAACACAAAATCCTTGAAATCGAAATCCATGCACATGGAATTCTGCCAGGTGACCGCGTCCTAATTCTAGATGATTGGTTTGAACGCGGAGAGCAAGGCCAAGCTGCTATTCGACTCGTTGAGCGTGCAGGAGGCGTTGTTGCTGGCATTGGGGTGCTCTTTGACGAGATGATAGCTAAGAAAAGGAACAGCTTCCAGCAGTATCATTTCCATGCCTTAATCCAGATTCCCGAAGCCTAGTGGCTCTCCAGCGTGAGCGGGGGCAGCCCATTCCTGATGCCATAAGCCCAGGCTCTCCCTGCCGAGGTCGTCTCCCTGCTCCTGCAGGGCGCCTCACCCATCGACCTCCCGCGCCAGTATCACGATGTCATCTTCCATATCGTGCAGCTGGGACCCTCCGTCCGCTCTCGCTGGCGCGAAGACGCTCACACCTCCACCATCAGCCTCGTCCTCCTCAACGACTCTCCCCCCTCCCCTTTCACGCCCCAGGGCTTCTAACGCCTGTGCGAGAACTGGCGCGCCAGAGACGGGCGCACGCATCCTTCGCCAACATGCACCTTGACGCGGATCTTCCCCTGGTCGCTCCAGCTCCTGCCGAAACATTACACGCGTCAGGCGAAGCAGCCACGGCCCACGCGCTACCCAACCACTTACGCACCTGGCTCACAACTTTTCATAGTGTTCCTCACACGCAGGTAGCAACCCTCTCCTGTCTCACCGCCAGCCAGAGCGTCCTATCACCCAAGCAGAACCGAGCATGAGGCATTCCAGGATTCACACCCCAGCCACCTGGCACCACACGGCAAGACCAGGCGTTTCGTGTGCGTTTTGAAATGCACCAAAAACGCACACGAAACGCCTGTCCTCCTGTTCCTCTCCCCTGCCCTCTCCTACCAGTGATACACACACGCCGGGCGAAACAGCCGCAACTCTCGCACTGCCCAGCCTCTTACGCACCTGGCTCACAACGTTTCAAAACATGTTCCCACCACCATACCGGTCTCACACGCATCAACGCGACTGCTCCAGACTCCCGTCAAGCGCCAACTCACACAAGAGGCTCTCATAGCGCCCAGAGTACTTCGTGTGCACCTTCCTCGATATGAGAAACCCACTCCACTAGACTCGCCTATAATACAAGTGCACGCCTCCATGACCTCAGATGGATTCTGCTCCCTTGAAGGGAAGAAACGCTCATCGTCATTGAGAGGACTTTTCTCAACTAGCATGCACGGTATTGGAATCGTGCTGCTGGCTTGTCTTCCTCACGGAGAAACTGCTCTGCTTCTTTATGAGAGGCGTTATTCGCCTGCAATTGCTCGCGCCAGCGCTTCAAGAATCGCTTTGAGGTCTTTTACAGTAGCCTCATCTGCGACGTTTCCATGAGCATCGACTTTCGCACGAGCATTAAAGATACTAAGAGTTCCCCCCTCTGCCACTTTCGCGTTCAAGGCTTGTAGCGTGAGTAAGAGGGAGGCAAGCGCACGCTCTCCTCCTCCAGGTGAGGCACTGATCGCGACGAGGGGCTTCCCATGTAAATCACCTGAAGAAACTGTCCAATCGAGAGCGTTTTTCAGAGAGCCAGGCATACCATAGGCATATTCTGGCGTACAGATAAGGACGCCATCAGATGATTGAATTTGAGCGCGCAGCTCTTTCACTGACGCAGGTGCATCATCTCCGTCAAGTTCAGGACTAAATGGTGGTAAGGTTCCAAGCTCGGTATAGATCATGATGTGCATGTTCTCAGGGGCTAGAGTTGTTGCCGCCCGCACGAGAGAGGTGTTCGTTGAAGAGATCCGAAGACTTCCAGAGATTGCCAGGATACGCATATGTCTCACTCTTTCAGCTTGTAATTGTTTATGTTGGGCAAATAGCATGTGCCATTGCTCTTTCATATCGCCACTCTACCTCTTCAAGTTAGCTTTAAGTCAAGAGGCGAGATGGTCTTTACCGATAGAGGATTCGCTCGTGCTGGGACGCTGATACCTGGAGCAGGAGGAAACACACGCGCCTGGCTGATCCTCTCATTTGCTGATTTTGCTCCGCGCCTCGCACTCCGTTGCTTACGAATCCTGCAAGAGAGATTTCCTGTTCATGGAGGAGAAGAGGTATACGACGAGTGGGGCTTTGAACGTTTGGGCACCTCTCGTCAGCGTGTGCTGGGCTTGCTCCGCCGTGCCATGGATGCCTGATCTATCTTTCCTCCTGGCAGGAGGCGTGGAGAATGAGCACTCTCGATCTAGTCGGTCTGGCAAGGAGTGCGTGGTGGCTGTGGTGAACACCCCGCCACCACCACCACAGCATGTCTCCTCCTCGCACATCCGTGTGCAGGGCGACCAATACCCCTCAATGACGAGAAGAATTACAGGGGTACAGAGAAGGTACGTCCATCTCGTCTCCACCTCCCTCAAAGCGAGAGAGGAAAAAAGATGCAAGAGACTCACACAGCAACCATCTTCTCGTCCGGCACGGACGTTCTCTTTCAGTGTCGGACGAGAAGATGGGCTTCAAGGCGACCTGAGGAGACGCGTGAGGGAAAGCCTCCTTTGCCTCTCAATGTGAGGAAGCTTCCTCTTCTTCAGGCTTCCCCCAGGGGAACGAGGTCGGCTCCTCAGCGATGTGGATCATCTCCGTGATGGGTTCGGGCTTGCGGTTGAATGAGGGCTTAATCTCCAGGCGCGCATGATGCGCCTTAATCTCCTCCTCATGCGTTTCGAGATAGGCATTGATGGCTTCCTTGCGCCCACCAACCAGCTTCTGGATCGCAAGCGTGGTAATATACCAGCGCTCCAACGGACGGCGCGTCTCATTCCACTGCATGAGTGTATGCACGGCCCGACGATAGCGCTCATTCCCTGCTTCAGGAGCCTTCATTCCCGCCAGTTTGGACGTAGGCATGGCGCCGTAGCGTTCGCTGTCGTGTCGCCTCGCCTGGCTGCGCAGATGGCGTGCCTCCCGCTCCCCTGCCGCAACAAGATAGGACAAGAGATCGGACGTTCCCGTCTGGGCCATCCCTTCCCGTAAGAGGGCAGCCGTCTCTGCTGGGAGATTGAGGTGCTCTAGCGACAATGAGACCTTCCCATCCTGACGCACCACGCTGCCCTGCACTTGCTCCCCCAGGCGCTCCTGCTGCTCATAGGCCGCAAAGGCGCGGCGCAAGAGTTCATCATCCTTCACCTCACGCTTGACCTGGCGAGCAATCTCTTCCCGTAGATCATCACCCCAGGCTCGCGTCTGAATCGTCGGCTTGAACGTCGAATATCCTGTCTTGTTCTCTTTGGCCGCCTTCTTTCGCCCTTTCTTGAGCATGATCACAGGGTGAAGCTGTTCTGGGTGCGTGCTCTCTGCCCATGTCATGTACTCCTTGTGGAACACATCAAGCACCGTGACACCAGGCTGCCCTAACCGTACGCCCTGGCGTCCGTCAATGTTGCCATCCTTGTCGGCAATCTTATAATCCGCATAGTTGGCATGGCTGGCATAATTGAGGCGGATCTTCTCCACCTCTTCAGGTGGAGTCCCGGCTTCTACTCGTGGCTCCAAGACAAACCGATGGCCCTGAATTTGTGCCATATACGTGATGTCGGCCACTGGTGGAGGCGCGTACCAGAAGCAGGCAATGCGGGCATACATCCCTCGGAAGTTATGCACACTCACCTTCTCGCGCGTGGCTCGCACCAGCTCCTCCAGGTCCCCATATCGGCGTTCGACGGCCTCGTTCACCGCCTTGCCATACTTCTGACTCACCTGCTCGATCTCCAGGTCTGTGGTGTCTACCAGGGCGCGTAACCGCTGTACCGCCTCGACCACCAGGAACGCTCGCACCAGGGTTGGGATCTCATAGCGTTCTGGCTCCCGACCACGTCCTTTCACCTGCCCCTCAAACCACACCGTATACGCCTCCTTCACCGTGAAACGTCCCGTCTTCATGATCTCGGCCAGCCGCCGACCCGTACACACGGCAATCCCCACCACCAGGTCGGCCCACTCCGGCGAAAAGAGCAAGGACAAGGCTCGCTCCACCAGCGCATCGGGGTCTTTGAGCAACACTTGCTGCGTGAGTCGATCCTGCGTTACGCCCTGCGTACGCGCATTCATCTGCACCCACTCCCCTTCCGAGAGGTTGAAGACTCGCAGCCCGATATGTTCTGGCTCCCCCGTCCGGGGATTCTCCCAGCTATTCTCCTGCGTCAAAGGCAACAGGCGGATCAAATGGCGCACCTGCGTGATCGGTTTGCGCAATGAATCACCCGCCAGTCCCCGCTCGCTCTTCCACCAGTTCAGTTCACGCTCCCACACCTCTCGCAATTGCGTCTCCTGCGCCACTGTGGCACCGCTCACCACTGGCTCCAAGACCTCACTCCAACGCCGCTGCACCCAGCCTAAAATCGCTGCCATTGCCTCTCTCCTCCTTCTGATGCCCACTCGTGTCCTGCCTGCAACATCGCCTGTCACAGTTCCCTGCCTTCGCGTCTTTACACAGTATATCTTGTTCCTTTGTTACTGTCAAGTAGAAACTCTTTATGCCACAAAGGGAAAAGTGAGGCATGCCTTCCCCTTCTCCTCGCTCCACGACTCAAGATTGCAAGCTTGGTAGGAAAGAAGTAGAATGGCAGGACCTCGCTCCACAGTGGCAGGTCACGTTCACAGCAGAATGAAAGGCACGCAAAAGGACATGCGTATTTTTGATGAATATCTTTCACCATCCTGGGAAAATCCAGTACCTCTTGCGAAAGAACCACGTATTGGATCGGGTGCGGCAAGTTTTTTTGCGTTGAGCGTGATCCAGGGAAGAACGTGGTGCTACAAGAGAACCATCGGCAAAACGACAGCAAGAGAAGGAGCACCAATGGATGAACAAGCTTGGCAGGCAAAGAGTGTCGAGATCCTGACGGAGATCAAGGAGTGGCGACAAGCGCATCCCCAAGCCACCTTTGTGGAAATCGAAGAGGAGGTGCATGCTCACCTGATGGAACTGGAAGCTCACATCTTGCAAGATGCGGCTTCGGCGAGCGAGCGCCGAGCATGGGGCCAATCGACGGGCACACCTGCTCCGTTGTGCCCCACCTGTGCGCTTCCTCTGCAGGCACGAGGCCAGCGAGAGCGAACGCTGCACGGCAATGGAGGCCAAAGCGTGACCTTGAAGCGAAACTATGGCATCTGCCCCAGATGTGGGGCCGGTCTTTTTCCCCCTCGATGAGGAGCTCGGGCTGCTGCCAGGCCATCTGGCGCTCCGGCAACAAGAACACCTGACGCACCTGGCATGCTTCATGCCCTTCGAGAAAGCCGCTCAGATGCTTGAAACGCTCCTCGGAGTGCGAACGACCAAGGAGACCGCCCGTTCTCTGACCGAGCGCATGAGTGCCTGCATGGAAGTAGCCTACGCTGCTGACAATGAGGCCCCCTCCTTTCCTCCTCTCACTGATCAGCCTGCTCCACAACGGTATGTCCTGAGTGCTGATGGGCCATGATTTCTCTGGTCCACAAGCAGTGGGCCGAAGTACGTACTCTGGCCATTGGAGAACCTCACGTAGGACCGGATACTGATGGTGAACCGGAGATCCATGTGGGGCGCCTCTCGTATGTGTCCCGTCTCTGTGATGCCTTCACCTTTCTCCAACATGTCGCAGGGGAGATCCGACGGCGCAAGGTTCTGGAGGCGAGGGAAGTGTGTAGCGTCACCGACGGAGCCGAGTGGTGTCAAAACGTAACGGCGAGCTATCGACCTGATGCCTTGCGCATCTTGGATTTTCCGCATGCAGCAGAACACCTGAGCCAGATGCTCGAAACCTTGGAACATGCTGGCGTGCGTTTTCCTGATCGCATGCTGGAGCGCTGTTTACATGTGCTCAAGCACCGAGGACCTGGTGCGTTGCTGCGCATGGCAGGCCGATTGGAGAGCGATCTCATGCAGCAAAAGGGGATTGGGGAACATCTGGACTACCTGCGCAAGCGTGAGGCGTTGATGCAGTATCCAGCTTTTCGCGCACAGGGCTGGCCCATCGGCTCAGGCATGGTGGAAAGTGCTAATAAACTGGTCGTGCATGCCCGTCTGAAAGGATCGGGCATGCATTGGCTGCGTAGCCATGTCAATCCCCTGCTAACCTTACGCATGGCCGTGTGCAATGACCGCTGGCAGGAGATGTGGCAAAAGGCCATCCGTCAGCAACACATGGGGGACGCATGCCAACGCAGTGCCATTGCTGAGTCTGAGGTCCAAGCTTCCCTGACAGGAACCTCTTCTCCTTCGGTTTCCGCCCTTCCCCTCGTTGCTCCATCGAGGCCTCGCGCGCTTCCTCCTGAGCCTCCGTCACACGCAAAGGCTGCCGCTCCTCCTCTCACGCCCCTTCCACCGGTCCATCCCATCCTCCCGTCTCCTTCTCCCCGTCCTCCCGCGCATCTACAGGTCCCTGTTGCCCCTCAACAGTCAGATACCTGCCCCTGTGGGATGCCGCTGATCCGCTTCAAGGGACACCGCACCAAGGAGTACTGTTCTCATCGGTGTCGCCAACGGGCGTACTGTCAGCGGCAAGCGATGAAGCGCTGGGAACAATGGAAATCGATCGTGTCCTTCTGATCAGGAGAGGCTCAGCGCAAAAAAACTTACCTCCCCTAATCTGTTGACCACTCCAGGATATCAACAGCTTCGGCAAGATCATTGCCCCAAGATTCATCGATAAAGCGATCAAAACCTTCTTCAAGTGCCGCCTTCGTGGCAGGTTCACGGAACCATTGTTGAATCTGTTGGTGCTTCTGGAACTGCCCCTGCCAGATGTTGCCACAAATAAACCATGCGAGGTGGCGTAACGCGTAGGGTGTGCGTCTGCTGCGCCAATCATTCAGGAATGGGATGTAATCGTCAAGAATGGGTGACAACTCTCCCAGCAGGACGTCAGGCGAGGAAGGGGATTGCGGTAGGTCGCGCAAGGAAGCGTCCCAGAGTTGCAATACAAGAACCATGATCGGTTGACGCTCGCCCTCTGGCCATCTTTCAAAATTTGCATAGTTCAATTTGCTACAAATGTAATCGAGATACGGGAAGCGATGGGAAACGACCAATTCAAGCATGCGTGGCAGAAAATGTTTCAAATCGTTCACATCTCCCCAGGTGGTGAGAGCTTTGAGTGTGTAGCGCCGAAGATCCTCTTCGGTAAGTTCGCGTAGGGGTTTTGAGGCGATTCGCTCTTGGTCCTCGTGTGAAACGCAATGTGGGCAGCCTTCCACAGGATGGTGCAGGAGATAGCTTGCAAAGGTCGTATAGATATGCTCGATTGTTTCTTGCAGTGTTATCGTAGCATTCATACTGCTCAACCTTCTGAAATACCTTGCCTTTTCCAGTTGGGACGATCATCAGCATCTCTGCTGCACGAGCGGTAGATGAAGCGTTCTTACGGCCAATCAGCTAGCGATAAAGAACGCAATTTACAACTCTCACAGGGAGTATACCAGATGGAGAGCGCCATTCCCAGAGACATTCATACCTGAGCTCACGCTTCGCGCCGAGTGCTCGCTCTTTCTTCACCCTAAAACCTGCTCGCTCTTCTTCGCCTGAATTACCAGTTGGAAACACTAGCGTTGTCATCCGGTCCATGAGTGCTCGAGGATCATTGTAGTACGGTGCTTTTTCCTGGGCTCTGCCTCACGCAAAAAAACTTGCCGCACCCTATTGGATCATGGACTGAACTGCTTTCTCCTGCCCAGAAAAAAGCACTTCCTTTAGACACATTTCCCATCATTGATGATTTTGAAGTGGCCCTTTTCCAACACCACAGGTATTCAGAAACTGGGGCGGGCGGAAAGATTGGGGATATCATATGGGCTTCTTCAGTCAACAGCGAGGGCTACTCGCCTATTTTGGCCTCATCGGCCATGCTGTCATTGATTACTCTCAAGACACTTTCACCGGCATTCCATTCGACTTTTGGGATTGGGAGCAAGGGTGAGAGCAAGTCATCTTTGAGCATGGGGAGTATATCTACTCGCTTGAAGGCGATGCCGACGATCATACCTGTGGGTACCATTGTTGGTTTCGCGTGAGAACAGAACGCTCTCTCGCTGAATGGCTCTTGGCTCTTGAGGCTTCTCGCCAAATCGTTCGTCACAGACAAGAAGAACACGAGCACATGCCTTCGTCCCTTCAAAGCACTGAATCTGAGTGAGCAATAACGGAGGCGCGATCGGCGTCTATCAGCAGCAGCTCCGTTCCATATGCCATCAGGCTCTGGCGACGCCGTCGGCTTCGCGGCAAGATGCATGCGCTCGAAGCGTCACTCACACTGACGATGCACCGTCTCGAGGATCTTGAGCACTCCCCTGAAGAATCACCCTTCCTCGCCGCGCTCACAGACACAGCAGACCCGTACAGTATCTTAAAATGATGACTTCTCGGCAGAGAAGTCATCCGTTCAGACGGCCAGCCGTCTGGGGAGTACTGCCGCTCCCGCTACTCCTCGCCCCACTTGCAAAGGGTCGGAGCTACTTTTGCGCAAGATGTTGTAGGATCCGTTGAGATCGGCATGGATGAGGCGTCCATCCCCGGCGCGATACCAACTGCGAGCCACACGCTTGCCTGAGAACACCTGCTTCTCAGCCGCGCTCGCCTCATAGGATGGGATGGGATCGCCATCCGGATAACTGGCCTTGCTGGTGTAACTTTCCTCTTGAAGAATGACCCTGATCCCAACCAGCTGCGCCTTGTAGGTCAACTGCTCAAGAAAACGGGCATGGGGAAGCTGCACAAACTGCTGGTTGTTCCTGCGCCCCAGGCGCACCTCCTGTTTCCACAAGGGGTTCTTGCCTATTACCAGCGTCCCGATGCCTTCGCTCACCAGCAGATCAATGATCCGACGGCTGGCCGTGTGCAGATACCCATCCACACGGCGATTGCGCTTCGTCGTCACACGATCCAGGTGCCGCGAGGTCCATCGCTTCTCATGCGCGAGGCGTTGCTGCTGCTTGGCACGCTCTTTGTTGTAGCCCTGATTGAGGCTTTTGAGAGGTTTGCCACTCACCAGGCGAGGCACAAAGCCGGGCTTGTCGCTGGTGATGGCGGCGAGTACATTGACGCCCACATCCACGGCGGCTCGAAGCGCTGGGTTGACCGCAGCCGGTTGGATCTCCCGCTCATAGACGACCTCCACCATGTAGCCATCAGCGCGTGCAATGATGCGAACCTGGCGGATAACCTCCCAGGGGAGTTGGGTCGCGATCTCGATGGGCAGTCCCGATGGAACCAGTGTGCCTGTGCGCTTGAAGGCCCTCTTGCCCAGGGCTTTCTTCTCGTAGACGAGCAAGAAGCGGCCCTTGGTTTTGTCGAGATAGCCAGGGATTTTGGGGCGTCCGATGAAGGCGGTGGGGTCTTGGCGGTATGCCTTCATGCCTTCAAAAAAGCCCCTCCAATTGTGGTGAAGCGCAATGAGGATGGCGTTACTGACCTTGCGAGGGAGGGCACAATAGGCGTCATGGTGTTTCAAGCGGTGGAAGATGGCAGGGTAAGGGAGATAGGTTCCCTCATGAAGGAAGGCTTGTCGGACGTGGTAATTGGCCTGGTTATACAGGTTTTTGGAAGCAAAGGCCGCCTGATCGATGAGAGCAAAGCGGGCATCATGCTGGCGAATGAGATGTCGTTCGACCAACTGCATCTGGTGGCCTCCTACCTTTGCAGCACCACATCCTTCAAGTCGATGGGTCACTTGCGTGTCATTTTCTAGAAGAACATGTTTTCCAATACCACTCTACCAGAGATGTCTCCAAGTGTCAACAGCTGACATGTTTTCTTAAAAACGTTTCTCACACCCCAGAGCGCCTCTGTGACCGCGCTCCTGGGATCGACAGAAGACGCAAAGCATGCCCTGGCCTACTTTGAAGCGCAGTTACCTGAACTCCATGCGCACTTGAGCAACGCCGCGGGCTGGTGTGAGGTCTTCTTTGTCCCCAAACGAAGCGTCACGCCCGAACTCCATGCCTTCCTCAAAGCCCTGGCAAGCCTGCGTGAACGGGGGCAGCCCATCCCTGATGCCCTGCCCTTCCTGCCGAGATCGTCTCCCTGCTCCTGCAGGGGACCTCACTCACCAACCTCCCGCGCCAGTATCACGAACAATCTCTTGCACTATAGAAGTTTGATGCCCATTTGGGGCTGTGTCTGCCTTGTTGTTGTCCTATCTGGATGCTATAAATATAACATGTACAGCTCCCTGCTCGCTCTCTACCTGTGAGCGCAGATGAGGAAGAGCGCAAGAATCTAGAAGCCACAAGCTCGATCCCACAACATTCCTCGCAGCGACCACCAGGACACTCCTCAGCTCTAAGCGCGACGCCTGACGAAGCAGCACATTCACAAACATCTCCTCCTTCTAAAAGGCCACAAGCCTTGAGGGAATCATATTCGCAAAGATGACCACCATCCAAAGCACGTCATTCACCCCCACAACCAGATGGGAGAGGACTGAGCGCTCAAATAACTCCCGCCATGAGCACGTCGTACTGCTAGGGCTTGCTACTCTCATCGCTCCTGGTCACAAGATTATTTGAGGGGTGACGAAAAAAAGCGCGGCAGATGCTCGATTACCCAGTCTGGACGCTCTTCAGGGATAAAATGACCACACGCGGGAACGATAGCACCTTGAAGGCTTGATGCATAATCCTGTAATTGTGTAGAAAGGATGTCCTTCCAGGGGGAATGCTCTCCCCCAATGGCAAGGATCGGCATTGATAATATGGCAGCGTGTTGTTCGTTGTACTGTGCGTCAAGCTCGAAGGCGCGGTAATATTCAAAGCCTGCGTGCAGAGAAGACGGCCTGGCATAGCTCGCCGCATACACATGCCGCTCTTCATCGCTGATGGCGTCCTTCTGATAGGCATTTTGATAGAACCAGCTCAGGTAGGTAAATTCCTTGCCCGCGACCAGTTGCTCGGGAAGGTTGGAAAGGCTATGGAAGGCAAAGTGCCAGCGCGGCCACTGCTCACGCGCCCTCTCCCACTCCTTTAAGCCTGGCAGAGGATCATCCATGACCACCAGTTTTAGTACCTCGTCCGCGAACTGGCGCGCATAGGCATACGCGACGGCCGCACCAATGTCATGCCCAACAAGATATATGTGTTTGTGTCCGAGGGTAGAGAGATGTGCGTGTATCTCGCGTGCGATGCTTGCTTTCTCGTATCCCGATGGCGACGGATCCGAGCCACCGAGTCCAGGTAGATCGATAGCGATCACATGGTACTGTGTGGCTAGGTTGGGCAGGACTTTTCTCCACACACGCCATGTTGCCGGCCAACCATGCAGGAGGACAATAATGTCACCATGACCACCTTCTACAGCATGGAGCGTCATTTCGTTGACCTTTGTGAAACGATGGACAAACCCATCAGGTAAACTCGCGGTGCTGTGCGTCATATGTGCTTGCGAAATGGAAGATACGGAATGGTCTGGATTGTTGTGATTGATGATAGGTTGCTGCACTAGAAATCTCCTGAAAGCGGTAATTTGCAAGATGGAATAAAAGAAACCAGGGGATAGAAATTGCCTTCTCTAGAGGTAGGCATCCCTTTGAGCGTGAAGTGAGGCATGTAGGTTGCCTCCGGCGCTCTAACGGAGTATAGAGCAAAGATATTTCATGTGGCATCGAAATGTTCTTCGTATATACTTGAGAGTTGAGGAGGGAAAAGAGATGCCAGGAGATGTGAATATCGCTCCTATTGCCCTGTTATTTGCGGATCAGACAAGAGCGAGCATCCTGCAAGAGCTAAGCGATGGGCAAGCCTTATCAGCGGGAGAACTAGCGCGGCGCGCGCATGTGACTCCATCAACGGCAAGTACTCACCTCGCTAAATTGATGGACGCCGGACTGCTGATCGCTGAGAAGCAGGGGAAGCATCGTTACTATCGCATCGCGGACCCCGCCATTGTGCAAGCCATTGAAGCATTGGCGGCTCTCGCGCCTGTTCGTCAGGTCCATTCTCTACGAGAAGCACAAATCGCGCAAGCGGTGCGTAGCGCGCGAATGTGCTCTACCCACCTGGCGGGCAAGCTTGGGGTTGATCTCACCCAGGCCCTTGTGAACAAAGGTGTGCTTGCCGCGTCAGAAGAGGGATATTACATGACAAGCTATGGTCAACAATGGCTGTGTGACTTTGGGATTGAGGGAGAGGCTCTTAAAAGGCGTGGTTTAGAGGTCGTTTCTCATCACATAGACTGGAGTGAACATCGTCCGCATATCGCCGGAGCACTAGGTGCCGCCCTGGCGCAACGTCTTTTCGAGCTTCAATGGATTACACGTACACCTTTTAGCCGCGCGGTCCGCTTGACGGCAAGTGGTCAGCTCTCGCTACGGGACGAGTTTGGTATCCATATCTAAGGTATTGTCAACTCGGCGAGAAAACTGAACACGCTGCGAGAATGGCTTTCTGCAAACAAACAGTATTGCTCCTGCGTACAAAGGTTACCGCTTCCCACCCGAAATTATCAGTCACATTGTGTAGGTCTATTTCCGTTTCTCGCTCAATTTTCGTGATGTCGAAGCGCTTTTGGCGCAACGTGGGATCGTTGTAAGCTATGAAACGGTCCGGCAGTGGTGTTTGACGTTTGGGCAAGCCTTTGCAAATGAGCTGCGACGTCGTCGCCTGGTTGTGTTGCAAGAATTATGAAGAAATCAAAATACTCATGGAGTTTTCTCCTAGTTCAATTTAGGCGAACACTCCAAGGAGCTTGGCAACCAAGGCGACCTGCCCTCTTACGGGTATTGTCAAGTTAATGTTTGAAGTAGCGAGAAAACGCTTGCTGAGAGAACAAGAGGAGGAGGGAACTGGAGAAAAGGCCCATTATGCAGCTGATTTTTCGATGATAACCTCCTTCCAGATCTCAAATCGTTCCTGTAGAAACGCACGATACTCTGAGGCGTTGAGATGATGCCTTCGGGGTCGGAAATGATCGGAAATGGGGCCAAAGGCCGAGAGGAAGCGCTGAGCGTGACCAGGAGATGTGAAACGTCACATGGTTCGTTCTCGTTATCTGGTGGGCTGATGCGAATTCTCAGCTCGATTGTTGAGGCCTTTGTGTTGTCGATGCTCGACGCTGGGCAGGATTTCCTTCTTAGCTGCAACAGAGCCGGCCAGCTTGTCAGTGATGATGACGCGAGGCGCGTACTTGAGTCCCCTTAAGAGCTTGCAAAAGAACCTCTCGGCAGCTTGTGTGTTGCGTCGACTCTGGACCAGCATATCGAGCACGTTGCCATGTTGATCAACCGCACGCCATAGATCCTGTCTTTTGCCCTTGACCGTCAAAAAACCTCATCCAGATGCCATGTGTCTCCCGGCTTTGCACGGCGATGTCTCAGCTCATTGGCATACAATTGGCCAAAGTTAAGGCACCACTGACGGACGGTTTCGAAGGTGAGCACAACTCCACGCTCTGCCATGAGTTCTTCGACATCACGGAAACTGAGCGAAAAACGAAAATACAACCACACCGTATGGCTGATGATTTCTGGCGGGAAGCGGAAACCCTTGTAATCGGGGCAAGATTCTGTGTTTTCATGAAGGTATTTTTGCATAGTGTTCAGCAGTATTGCCAAGTTGACAATACTGCTCCGCCATAGCTGGTCCTGCTCCAATTTTCCTATGCAAACGTATGCAAGCATGCGTTTCCACCGAATTTCGTTGTTCCTGTTTCATCCGCAGGTGCCTCCAGGCCGAAGCCTTTTGGTCTTACCCCGCGTCCGCAGGCAAGTTTGCGTCTTCGTCCGAGCCAGTACCGGAGACGGCTTGATCAACGAGCCCGATCAAGCGAAGGGCTTCCCGTAACACATTCTGACCTGCGTTGTGATCTCGATCCTGCTCAAACTGCTCATATGGACAAGCAGGATTCTGACACACAAAAAGGCGATCCTTGAGCGTCATCGCTTCCCACGTCCAACCGCACGAGTGGCAGGTCTTACTGGAAGGAAAGAAACGGCCCACCTTGATTACCACTCCCCCACGATGTGCCGCTTTTGCCTCGAGCAGCTCTCTGAGGGTGCCCAGCGAAGCATCTGCGAACGAGCGAGCGAGACGGCGATTCTTGAGCAGTCCCCTGAGGTGGAGATCTTCCACCCCGATGATCCCGTAACTCTCTGTCAGCCTCGTCGTGAACTTCTGCAGGACGTCCTGGCGCAGGCACGTGATACGATAATGCAGACGGGCGACCTGTCGGCACGCTTTCTCCCGATTCTTTGATCCCAGTTTTCGACGATGCAGGCGTTTGTTTGCCTGGCGTAATTTCTTGAGGGCGGTTTTGAGGAAGGCTTGGTTCTCGACTTGCTCTCCTGTACTCAAGGTTACCAGTCGGTTCAGTCCAACATCAATCCCTACGGCAGTTCGCTTCTTCACCGAGATGCAATCAGGCATTTCGACCTGGATGGAAACAAACCACCACTGCGCTGTTTTGGTGATCCGCGCGCCCATCACCTTGCCGTGAAAGCGCAGATTCTCAGCCATATTCACCCAGCCGAGCTTGGGCACCCAGAGGCGGTGATCCCTCAGAGCCAACTGATCATTGGCTAGGTAGAAGCTTGGCTTACCACGTTTCTTGCTTTTGTATTTGGGAGGGCGAGCCTTGCCTGCGAAAAAGGCCGTAAAAGCTTTGCCTAGGTCCAGGAAGGGCTGATCAGAAGCGTTCTTGGTGACGTCCCAGGTCCAGGGGAAGTGCTCCCGCCTGATCTGGTTGAATTGCTTTTTGAGTTTCAAGGCAGTGGGTTTCTCCCCGGCTTCATATTGGCGGTTCCATTCGGCGAGCGCCCAATTCCACACAAAGCGAGCAACGCCTGCGGCACGAGCAAGGGAGTTGGCCTGCTCAGGTGTAGGATGCAGTCTGATTTTATGGGCGCGAATCATGTGGTTCTGCTCTTTCCCTTCCCTCATATTTGCCTGAGTATAGAGCAAATGTTCTCATCTGTCAAAAAGCCCAAAAGCGTGGCGTCTTGCCCATGATTGATCCCTTTTTCCTATTTTTTCGGAAACAGTTGCTTCCTTTTTTCTGACAGATCAGCTTTCTTTTTTGCAACACAACCTTTCATGCCGAACACTCTACAAAAACGGGGTAAGCCCACCTGATCTTCACCCGAAAAAGTAGAATCTCCAAAGAGAAGAGCTAGCTCATAGATTGTTCGTACATGAGAGGACTCATATACTGGAGCGTGGAATGTCTTCGGATTCGATTGTAAAACGTTTCAATGCAATCAAAGGTCACGCTCCTGGCTTGCGTTCGTGTCTGAAACGAATGTTCTGCGAGACACTCTCCTTTCAAGCTGTGGAAGAAGCTTTCTATCGCAGCGTTATCGTAGCAATCAGCTGTCCGACTCATACTTCCAATCATATGCGCTTCTGCTAACATCATCTGATAGCTCTTGCTCGTGTAGGTGCTACCACGGTCAGAGTGATGGAGCAACCTAAATGGTGGGCGACGCCGGGTGATTGCCATGTGCAGTGCTTGGACAACCAGGGTGGCGTCCTGAGCGACTGACATTGACCAGCCCACGACCATGCGTGCGCAACAGATCGAGCACGACGGCTAGGTACAACCAGCCCTCAGCAGTCCAAATGTAGGTCGTATCAGCGACCCACTTGGTGTTGGGCTGCTCGGCAGTGAAATCCCGATACAACAGATTCGGCGCCACTCGTGCCTCGGGATCGCTGTGAGTCGTGATCGTGCGATGCCCAGGACGTTTGGCAAACAACTGGTGTTCGTGCATCAATCGAGCCACCCGTTTACGCGCACACTTCACCCCTTAATCCCGCAGCTCGGCATGTATCCGTGGGCTACCATACACCTTACGATTGGCTTGGAAAACACTTTTCACTTGCTCAGCGAGTTCGGCATCTTTCCGGCTGTGCTCGCTCGGCAGGCGCTTGCACCAGGCATAGTACCCGCTGATCGACACATCGAGCACTCGGCACAAGAGCGTGATGCAATACTCGTGCCGATGTTGCTGAATGAATTGATATCTTACGCTCTTTCGCGCGAAAAGATGCCGACTGCATTCCTCGGAAAATCTGCGTCGTCGGGGTGGAGGGCAGAAAACCTCTCCTCTCAGGCAATGTGAGCCGGGGCCAGTTCCACATTAAACCCCAGCTGCTCTAAGCGGCGAACGTAATAGCGCTGTGTCCTTTCAGTATCGAGCTGATCGAAGTAATCTGGACCCAGTTCCTCATATGGTTTCTTCTCGCGTAAGACGTGATAGATAATGACAAGAAGGCTGTGCGCGACTGCCATCACGGCACGACGTTTCCCTTTGCGCCGTGCGAGCCGATGATATTGGGCGGCCAGATAGGTGTCAGTACGCGTAATCCCCCAGACGACTTCTGCAAGCACCGCGCGCAAGTACGGATTTCCTTTGGTGATCCCATTCTTGAGACGCTTGCCAGCACTCTGTTTGTTCCCAGGACACACCCCTGCCCAGGATGCCAGATGCTTGGCCGAGGGGAGCGGCTCATGTCTGTCCCAATTTCGGCAAGGATGATGGCAGCGGCATTCGCTTTGATGGAGGGAATGGTTTGAAGCAATTCAGCCTCCTGTGCTTGCTCGCGGAGTTGCTGCTCAATTTCGCCTTGCACCTGGGCAATGGTACCCTCAAGGAAATCAATATGGGTGAGAATCTGTCCGATAAGAAAGCGATGATGAGGTTGAGCCAGACCAGTGAGGGCTCATTGCAACTGGGGAATCTTCTTTCGTAAAGAACCACGAGCGAGCGCTGCCAATTCTTCTGCGTCGCTTTCTCCTACCGAGAGCGCTTGAAGCATTGCTCACCCGCTTTTGCCTAACACATCGGTTACTACTGAGGCAAGTTTGATATTCGCCCCTTCGAGCAGCTTCTGGAGACGATTGACCTCTTGGGTACGCTCAGAGACTAAGGACTTGCGATACCGCGTCAAATCTCGGAGTTCCCTGATGGGTTTCGGGGGGATGAAACTGGCTTGGAGCAGACCATGGCGCAAGAGCTCTGCGAGCCACTCACTGTCCTTGATGTCTGTTTTGCGTCCAGGAACCGCCTTCATATGTTGTGGATTGACCAAAATCACAGTTCGCCCATCTTCCAAGATGTTGTACACCGGATGCCAATACACGCCCGTGGATTCAAGGGCAAACCTTATCAAAATTATATAGAAACAATATTCAATGTGCAGAGGCGTATGGCCGATTGGAGATTTGAAAACGCGCAGACATGGGAAGATCTGCTTGCTGCTCATGAGAAGTGGCACCAAGATTACAATTTTCAGCAGCATATGGCTCATGAGAAACGTGATGATGGAAGTCACAGCCCAACGGCGGTGCTGGAGTGGATCAAAGGGATGCAACCAGCACCGGATCTGGTCTACTGCGCCTTTTCCGCTATCTGTGAGACAAGAACACTCACCAAAGCAGGCTATGCCAAATTCCGCAATTTCCTACTCTACGGTGAGCGGGCTTTGGCAGGCCAAAAAGACGCTCATTGATATCTTCCAGGATACACTGACATTGGAGTATGGCGAGCAGCCGCTCTCGCGTTACTCGGTCGAATGGCAACCTGACTATACTTATCAGTTACAGACCAGCGCGCTTCACCGCTGCGCGCCCATCCTCTTCGCTGGGGGTCAGATAGAGTCCTGTCGTCGAAAGTTGGCTAGGGCCGAGCATGCGCTGCACTTCGGGGAGTTGTGCCTCTGTTTTCAGCATACGCCGCGCCAAGATATGGCGGAGCTGATGCGGTACGGCGGTTTCTACCTGGCGAGCGCATGCACGTAACTGCTCCGCCCGTGCCAGATCGCGCTCGCGTGCGGCTGCTTCCCCAAACTGGGTGGCTGCAATGCGGGCCTAGGTGCGCCATGTGCTGGCGGGCTACCCGTGTTTTGATCCTCGGATAAACCTCTCTCGCGGGCTCAAGAGGCCATCAACTGCTGAAGCTTTTCCAATGTGCCCGTCTGGGGGAGTGGTGTATAGATCATGACTTTGAGTTCGGGCTGAGCCGGCACCTGCAAGGTTGTGTGCTCGAACATCAGGCACCCTACCAATGGATGCTCTATCGTTTTCTGCGCATCGGCTCTCCCACGTACATTGTGATGGGGCCACCACGCCCGAAACTCAGGACTTACACGCTGCAAATCAGCGATCAAACATTTGAACCATTCCTCATCGGCATAACGTACACTCTCAGCACGGAATTCCTCCAGCACTTGCAATGCCACTTGCTCCCAAGTGGGCTCTTTGTTGAGATGACGGAGCGTTGGATCAGTAAAAATGCGCCAGATGACGTTATATTCATATGGAGGCGCCAACTTCGGCCGCAAAAAGATCTGCGAAGCCGTCGTATTCCAAGCGAGATAATTCCAACGACGATCGATGATGTACGCTGGAATAGGGGTAAGCGCGTCAAGCACACGACGTAACGCGGGACTTACCAGCTCATCAGATGCAGAGGTCTCGACGAGGTAGTGCTGATTGGCAAAGAAGAAAAGGTGTTGCCGTTCGTCAGGCGTGAGATGTAACGCATCGGCAATGCTCTGGAGCACCTCCCGTGACGGGTGAACATCGCGCCCTTGCTCCAACAGGGTATACCAGGAAACGCCCACATTCGCACGCTCGGCTACCTCTTCGCGTCGCAATCCTGGGGTGCGTCGCCTTTCACCACGTATCAGCCCGACCTCTTCAGGCGAAAGGCGCAGACGCCGCGTGCGGAGAAAATCCGCGAAATCACGCCTGCGTTGTTCGTCGCTCATTGGCTTTCTTGCTCCTTATCCTACCAGTCTCCATCATACGATAAAGAGACTCTGGTCATCGTAGAACCTTCATGTGATACTGCTATGTGTATCACATATTGTGATGGTCGTCGTTTCGACAAGAGAAAGAGGAACAGTTCTATGAGATCGCGTTCAGCGAATGACTCTCCTCATCTGTCAGCCACAGTGGCTGGAACCTTCACCATGGCCGAGGATCTGACAGTCACGCGTATGGGGTATGGCGCGATGCAGGATGCCATTGATGTTGTGAATCTGCACGTCGGTGGGCTTACCAATCCCACCCCTGGTTCGATTGCTGAACCATTCACTTTGTCATCATACAGCACCAGCCCCTGGCTTACAAGGGCTGAAGGACCCCAGTGCTAGCAAACATTGTCAAAAGTTAAAAGGAAATCACATGTCAGAGGGAAAAAAGATCGCACTCGTTACCGGAGCGAACAAAGGGATCGGTTTTGAGATCGCACGTCAGTTGGGTATCCAGGACATCACCATCCTCGTTGGTGCACGCGACTTGGCCCGAGGAGAGGCCGCCATCCAGAAATTGCGTGCCGAGAAGATAGAAGCTGTCGTCGTTCATCTCGACGTGACCAATCAAGTCAGCATCGATGCCGCCGCAGCCTTCATTGGTCAGACCTATGGGCGACTGGATATTCTGGTCAACAATGCGGCTATCGCCGTTCGCGAATGGAGCACGCCACCCAGTCAGCTCTCGTTTGAAGATTTGCAGAAGACCTTTGCCACCAATGTCTTCGGCGTCTTCGCTGTCACCAAAGCCATGCTCCCCCTGCTGCGCCACTCCCAGGCTGGGCGCATCGTGAACGTATCGAGCGAGATGGGCTCCCTGTCCATCAACAGCGATGCAGGCTCGCCCATCGCAAAGTTTCCGCCCACCCTGGCCTACAATGCTTCCAAAACAGCCCTGAACGCTCTCACTGTTTTCTTCGCCAAAGAACTACAAGGTACGCCCATTAAAGTCAACTCGGTCAGCCCTGGCTATGTCGCCACAGACCTGAATGGGCACAGCGGCTATCTCACTGCCGAACAGGGTGCAAAAGCACCCATAGCCTATGCCACCCTGCCAGCCGATGGACCTACTGGTGGTTTCTTTGGAGTCAATGGACAGATCGCCTGGTAACTTTCCGTGCGAGGTTTTCGAGCGTGATTGCAGGTTCACGGGACAAGAATTGCCGTTCCCATCTTTTGATGATGAAGCGGCAATTGCCTCCTTCAACGCTCCCGTTTTGAGAACAAACCTATTTGGTGGCCTGTCCATGTACTAGGAACAGGGAAAGAATGGGATCTGATTGAGACGTTTGGGGCGGCATACACCCATCAGATAGCTTTAAGCGAAGAGGAGTTGCTCACGCTCCCTGCGGTGTTTCGACTTCGTGATGCCGCCTCATTAGTGCATCGGATGGGCCGTTACCTTGCAGGTCTGGAGACAGAGACTCGCATGCAGCGTCGCGTGGAGCACTCTCTCTGGCGCGAGGCGTGGTTGTCAGTACATCAAAAAACACTTCTTGCTCATGCCCTAGCCTGGAACAGAGAATGAGGAATGCCTCTCTCTTCGCTCTCTGCTCCAGCATCAATACAGAGAAGTCGATCTTCGTCTCACACCTACTCAATACATGTCCACTATGGTTCCAGTTCGGCGAGCCTCGCCTCCAGAGCATCGACACACCCATGACCACGCTCCTGGGATCGACGGACATTCCAAAGCATGCTCTGGCCCACGTCGAAGCGCAACTCCCTGAACTTCATACGCACTTAAGCAATGCCGCGGGCTGGTGTGAGGTCTTCTTTGTCCCCAAACGACGCGTCACGCCCGAACTCCATGCCTTTCTCAAAGCCCTGGCTCGCCAGCGTGAACGGGGGCAGCCCATCCCTGATGCCCTGGCCCTGGCGCTCCCTGCCGAGGCCGTCTCCCCGCTCCTGCAGGCGTTGACCTCCCGCGCCAGTCTCACGAGGTGGTCTTCCATATCGTGAAGCTGGGACCCTACATCCGCTCTCGCTGGCGCGAAGACGCTCACATCTACACCATCTCACTCGGCCTCCTCAACGACTATCCGCCTTTCCCCTTCACGCCCCAGGGCTTCTAACGCCCTACATATGTTCAAGGACAAGCGCGCTAATGCGCTTGTTTTCACAGAGATCACCCCCTCAAAGGTTTCCTTTTTTCAAGGGAGTAACAAAAGTGGTCAAGAGCCAGATTTGCGTCAATTTAGCTTTTATATGAGTAAAACTACATTAAATGATGATGCAATGTAAACATTAGTGATATTTATGAATAACGGTTAAAAGTAATTGGGGCAACATGGCCGGTAACTGACCGGTTCCTGTCCTGGGAAAAATACCCATCTACCCGTACAATTATGCAGTAGAAGACAATGTTTCTAAGCGCAAACTCACGACACCCGATCAAGAATGGCTAGATGTGGTTCATACGAGCATGTTCGGAATATGCCATTGTGGGGTCTGCTGACAAGTGATGTAAGAACAGGAGGGGCATGTGTAAAGCGCTATTGCTTGAAATATAATCTTATGTTTATAAACTACAAATTGTGTGTATACTAATTGAAATGTACGAATAAGTAATGTATAGCAGTTTCTATCTGTAATTTCGGTATTCTCTCATCGCCTCTTGGCGGAGAAGAACCTCAAGATAGAACTATCAGACGAACATTTGAGCAGGCTGGATGGGAATACATCAACGATGGGTCAGGTATGCCCCCAATAGGTGGCCTCACAGTCATGGATCATGGTATCTATGGTCATATATTGATTGTCGTCGGTGTTGAACCTCCCCAGAAGGGGAAAAAGGTGCCTGCTGCCTACCTGGCACAAGGAAATATACAACGATATCGCAATAAGATTGGGTTTGTATTATGCTGATACTCGCAAAATGGATTTCGCGCCAACAATCAGAGCAGCCGAAGAAGCGTCGCTGGCTACGATATATCGATCTCATCATTGTCTTTGTTGTCTTGCAGGTCGTGTTACTGCTATTGCTTTTGGTGCATTCATCTTCTACGAGCGTGACGACAACCTCTTCATCGCAAACCAGTCAGGTAAGCACCACGATAGCCGCGCCTCAGATTCCCACCACACAGAACACAAGCCAGCAGGGGTCCCAATCCCAAGCAGCCAATGTGGACTGCAAGGATACCCAGCATATGGATGGGAGTTGTCTGGAAGGGGTCTTTAATGATAATGGGGATGCTTATACAAATGATACATCGCCCATCCTGAATCTTCTATACGGCAGTACCGCTTTGTTTTTCTATACGCCATATCAATATACCGTTGAAAATCCCCAGGTAATAGAATTATGGGGTGGCATCCTTATCATTGTAGATATTTTTATTGCGCTTGTCTTTCTCCTCAATGGAATCAGGGTGATATTCTCGGGCATGGTTTTTCGTTTTGATAAGGCTGTCGAGGAGTTGCCTGGTATCTTCCTCGCGCTTATTGCGGCTCATGTCAGCCTGGCATTTATTACTGCCTTCTTAGGCCTCAACAATATCTTGACCTATGAAACGTATCAATGGTCGAGCCAGAATCTCTTTCAAAGTAATGGTATAGCAAAGGATGAGGGCAATAATCCACTTACAGTGAACGTGACAATTGGCATAGGTATTAATCAAAAAGCTCCCGTTTACGACAATTTGCCAAAAGAAGTAAAGGAAAAATATTGCGATCACAAAAGTTTCATAAAAACTATCTGGCATGGAAGAATTTTTGGTGTGTGGCAATGTAACAAGATGCCAGCGGATATACTTATCAGATCTCAACTGCTTCAGAAAAATCTGGAATTTACCGACTTCTTCAACAACTTGCAAGACCTGGGCAATGGATTGGGAATGCTGCTCAAGGTCATGGCCTTGATGCTGATGGTCCAGATGATCATTCGCCTTTTCTTTCTCATCGTGTACATTGTCACGGCGCCACTTGGATTAGCCTGTTGGGCCTTACCAGGAAAAATCGGCCAATCAGTGACGGGATTATGGTTGAAAGGGTTTATTTCGACGGCTCTGGTACAGTTCGTGATGGTGCTATCACTGATTGTAATGCAGGTTTTAGCAGGTGCTATCCTCAAGTTCGTTACCGATGTCAATCCGGCCAAAAATGCGGACGGTATAGCGGTTGGACCAGGGAATCTGGATATGATTACACTGGTTAATCTTATGAGCATCTGCTTTCTCTGGTTTATTATTCGTATTCCCTCATTACTGGGAACAGCGCCTATGCGCACAATGGTGGCAGCTGGTCAGTCAATGGCGCAAGCTGTGCAGACTACCGTTGCTGTACAAATTGCGGAAGCGCAAATGGTCACATCGCTCGCGGTCAGCGGCGTCTCTATGGCTGCTTCTCGCTAATAACGCGAAGTTATCGAACTAAAAATTTTAATGGTTATGGCTATGAAGACGAAACAAAAGCTATTATCCTATGACAGACAAGAGCAGAAGCGACGTTGGTGGCGTTTTCTCGATCTTGTCATCGCGATCCTTGTTGTTACTAGTATTCTAGGCTTTTTGGCATTCTCTTCTCAACAGGTAGCAGTACCAAGTCTCCCACAAAAGCAAGGGCAACAGACGAATTTTACTGGCTTGGCAACTCTGGCGGCTCCTCTTGAGAGTCTCTTTATACATAGCAATACGCAGGTTTATGCCAATCCTTGTGGTGGAGTGTTGGATGCGACTCAATATGCTCAATGCGTACAGGAGATCGTGGAACATTGTAAGGGTGACCCGACATCGAGTCAATGTGCAGACCTCGCTCAGGCATGTAAGACATCAAGTGATCAACTTCAAGAATGCCTGGATGGTATTACTGGTCGAAATACCTATACCCAAAAAGACCCTAAGATTCAGAATCCTATCTCGAAAGGGAGCCCTCTTTTCTACTTTACCCCTACGAAATCACGATTGCCAATAACCAGGTCAACTTCATTTGGGGAGCGATCCTCAGTATTGTGGATGTTTTCCTTGTGCTTATCATTATGCTCAATGGACTGCATATCATCCTGGCGGGTAGTGTCTTTCGCTATGCGCAGGCGATCGAGAGTTTACCCGGTGTGCTCCTGGCGATTATCGCGGCCCATATCAGTTTAACATTTATGATCTCTATGCTCACTATAGGCAATTCGATGACACAGGGAATTTATACCTTTACGCTGAACGATCCCAAAATTCATCGTTCAGCCTCGGGTTTTAAGGATGGTGGAAAGACCCAGGATTTGTATTTACATGTGCTTTTCCCCTCCTCTAACGAGCAGGATAAAACACGATTTAATGGAAATCCAAATAAAACCTATCAAGAAGCAGCCCAACAGTGGAGCGGACCACAAACACAACAGGATCTTAAGCAGTTTCATGATCAGGTCTGTACCTGGGAGTCGACAACTTTTGATAGCAATATGAGAAGCAGAATATTCGGGCGCAATGGAGATTATCACAATGGAGGGCTCTACCAACTCTTTAAGCAGCGTAATGATCTCTTAAATCAATATGATGGGGCGAAAGTTCCCGATGGTGTGCAAACACAACTGGACAACATATTGACACAGATCGATAGTGATGTGCAGAAACTCAGTAGCGGAAGCGATCGGCTGGCCTGGTATAATGACGCTTTTGTCAAACAGGGGTCCTGGGATCAGCAGATGGATGATGCCTGGACAAAATACGGTCAGGACATTCCAGAGGCGAAAAAAAACAATCTGAGTAATGATGGGCAGGGCGGGGAAGCGATGCTCAGGGCAAACATACATAAGCTCCTGGCAGGGACGCCTCCTAATGAAGGCGATCTTATCCGGTATAGCTGCCAGCATGACGCTACTGGAGAGGACTTCCAACTCGTGCCAGATGATTTAGATTTTACAAATCTATTTAAGAATATACAGGATCTCACCGATGGCTTACCAATGGTTGTCAAAGTATTGTCTTTGATGCTGTTGGCCCAGATGATCGTCCGCCTCTTCTTTATTAACCTCTATATTGTTACTGCACCGATTGGGATCGCGTGTTGGGCCCTGCCAGGGAGGGTAGGGCAACCAGTGACACGGCTATGGCTGCAAGGTTTTCTCTCGACCGTGCTGGTGCAATTTATTATGGTGGTGGCGCTCATTGTGATCCAGGTCTTACTGGGCAATGTGTTGGCATTTGTGGGCGGTAATCCTAACAACCCCATAGGAGGCCTCGATGATGGCACGCTGAAAGATATTATGCGTGTGGCCTGCCTCTGGTTTATCATTCGTATTCCCTCACTTTTTGGCAGCGCTCCCATGAGCACCATGGCGGCAGCGGGAGAGATGATGGGACAGGCTGTAGGAACAACGGTGGCATCGCAAGCCGCGCGTGCGCAAATGATAGCCCAGGCGGTAACCAGTTTCATTGGGCTGGCAATTGCCCGTTAGGTCGAAAGGCACTCTCGCTGGTCACACAGATGGTAACCAGTGCGACTTCACCTGGGACTGCATTTGTTCGTTAGCGTGAGAATAGGGCTTTTTGCTGGAGAAAAGGTGATTTGCATATGATGAATATCAGACGAGCGCATCTGCTCAAGCATAAACAACAGAAGAAGCGGCGCTGGTGGCGCTACCTGGATCTGGTGCTTATTGTGCTCGCGGTCAATCTCATGGTGATTATCATTAGAGTCCTTCCTGCCTTCCAGGTCACCATAGCCTCGCCACATGTAAACCTGGCGGGCAATACTGTGGGGCTCAACGCCATTACCACCCCCCTTGAGCAAGTTATTCACCTCTCGCCGCAGGATGATCCCTGTAGTGATCCTAACGCCACGTCAGAGCAGATAAAAAAATGCCTGGAGGGGAGCAGCAACAAGAATACCTACACGGGAGATGATAAGATCAAGAACCCCATCGCGAAGGGAAACGCGCTCTTCTTCTTCACCCCGACCTATATCACCGTCGACAATAGCAGCATCCAAAAGCTCTGGGGGCTGATGCTGGGCTTTGTTGACACCTTGCTTGGCGTGATCATTATGCTCAACGGGCTCAAGATTATCCTGACAGGCAGCGTCTTTCGCTATGCGCGAGCGGTCGAGGACTTGCCAGCGGTGCTGCTGGCGATCATCGCGGCCCACATCAGCCTGACGTTTATCATGATGATCATTGGCCTCAATAACAATATGACCTCTACCATCTATACCTTCGCGCAAACCAATCCCAATATTAAGCGTTCGGCCTCGGGATTTGGCGATGGGGAGAAGAAAGAATATACGATGCGCGTCTTTTTCCCAACGATGAGCGCGATTCGCAAAAACGAGTTTGAAACGAAGACCAACGTGACCTGGCAACAGGCAAGAGATAACTGGCCCACTCCAGATGGCACGGCCCCCGATGGGAAAGGGAACCAAACAAAAGAAGACGCGTCAAAGTTCAAGGATGACATGGTGTGTACCCTGGAAAAGATCAATTTTGATAGCCCCGAAAGAACAAAACTCTTCGGCTCGCCACTCACCGATCCCAAAACCTCGGAGCTCTATACGAATATCAAGGACCGCTCTGATTACATTATTAATCATAGCGATAAGCTACCCGATAATGTAAAAAATAATCTGCTGAGTATGCCTGAGACGATGCTAACAGATCTGAATAACTTCAACACTGACGATCAGTTTAAGATAAGAGAAGATCTGTATAATTCCGAACAGGTCGATCGTCAGTGGTACACAGACTTTATTCGGTTTACTACTGACATGACGAAGATTGAGAATAATACGGACTATCATTTTGATGGCACTCTTGACTATAAGGACGAGTCCGATGCCTTGATCAGCACCACAAGTCAGCTCTTCAATGGTGCCGGTCAGGCTCACCCTACGAATCCCGGACCAGGCCAGGCAGGGGATGTCGTCATTTTCAACTGTGAGAATGACGCCACAGGAAGCACCTTTCAACTGGTGCCCGACGACTTGAACTTCTCGGACCTCTTTAAAAACCTACAGGATCTCGGCAATGCTTTGAAGACAGTAACGAAGGTTCTGGCCTTGATGTTTCTGGCCCAGATGATCATTCGCCTCTTCTTTATTGACCTCTATATTGTCATGGCGCCGATCGGGATCGCGTGCTGGGCCTTGCCAGGCAAAGCCGGGCAGCCGGTCGCGCGGCTATGGTTGCAGGGCTTTCTCTCGACCGTGATGGTGCAATTTGTCATGGTGGTAGCCCTGATTGTGATCCAGGTCTTGCTGGGCAATGTGCTGGCCTTTGTGGGTGGAAATCCGAACCATCCCATCGGCAACCTGAAGGATGGAACATTGTCTGACCTGATGCGCATCGCCTGTCTGTGGTTTGTCTTCCGCATTCCATCGCTACTTGGTAGCGCGCCCATGCGCACTATGGTGGATGCTGGGCAGATGATGTCACAGGCTGTAAGCACAACTATCTCGATGCAATTTACCCAATTCCAGATGGTCACGCAGATGGCAACCAGTGGGGCTTCACTTGGGGCTGCGTTTGTTCGTTAAGTGTCGCTACTTTTCATTAAGAGAAGGACGTAAAAAGGAAGGAATCTATGAGCCAAGCTGGGGGAAAAGGGTTACTGGGCAATGCGCTGAACCATCAAGGCTGGGGGCGACGTGGGGAGGAGGCGGGTTAATGGGTTCGCTTACAGGCCTGGTATCAACCTTAGGCCTGCAAATGTTATCTCTTATCGTGGGAGGAATTTTTCTGCTGGGAGGTATCGGGAGCTGGTGGATGACGACTATGGCGCCCTCCTATTATGCCGCTTTGAATGCTTCTGATGTTTCTAGCGAAGATACGCTCGATGGCGATCTCTCGCAGATGATCAATTCTCAAAATGCGGTTCTCGTTGGCGTCGCTATGGAGCGGAGTTTTAAAGAAAATATCAATGGCAATTCAATCTCGCCTAACTCATTTAATCTCTATGACAGCAATGATCCAGTGTGGCAAGTAGTACTCAAAAAATTGAAGGCGGGAAATAATGGCAGTATACCTGATCCCGGGAATGCCAATCCAATGCAATGTGCTTACTTTATCCATACCGTCTATGAAGTGGCAGACCATCCTTTGCCAGCTAGCAGTCCTACCGCCATCGGATATTGGAATAATGAAAATGTCAGGTCAGCATTTCAAAGTCATGGATGGAAGTATATAGATAACGGTAAAGGTGTGCCATCCCCTGGAGATTTAGTCATTCTGGATGGCCCTACACCTGGTGCCGCCGGTCACATTGCTATGGTTGTCGGCGTTGATGCCGCCCAGGGTGGCAGTGATGGTTATGTATACATGGTGCAAGCGAATGCACCCAACAACTATGTGAAAAACGCAGCGACGCATCTTACATTTATGCGGTGGCCGCTCACATCCGACAAATATATGAAGTCTGGATGGAGTCATTATACGGTCATGGGCTTTATCAATAATCAAACCTTAAGCCGGAAGTGGGGCGATCCCTTCCATGCTTCGAGTGGTTCTGATATTCGCGCTAAAATCGTAGCGGCAGCGCGTAAGGAGTATGCGCGTGGCGTTCACGAGACGGGAGTTAATTGCAACCCCTACGGACCCTGTGAGGAATGGTGTGCCCTTTTCGCAAGCTGGACCTGGCGCCAGGCCGGTATCAACATTAACATAGCCTACGTTCCTAATTACCAGGACTATGGACAAAAACATGGCACCCTTCATAAGGGATTGTCGAATCCACAGCCAGGGGATGCTATTATCTTTCATACACCTGGCCATTCTTATACTCATGTTGGAATTATTGTCGAGGTGCATCCAAACGGTGAAGTCATTAGTATTGAGGGCAATCATCGCGATAGGGTTGATAAAGTTGGCCCATATCGGCTAAATGGCATGCGGCCAGGTAACGAATATGCAGAAGCGATCGTTTCTCCTCCAATCCCGTCGGGGGGGCCAAATGCGATAAAAACGCACCAGCACTCTCCGATGTGCAAGCGCGTTCCCTGGCGGCGCAGGCGGGTTTTACAGGACATGGGCTCGATGTTATCGTCGCTATCGCACATGCTGAAAGTAGTCTCAATCCCAAGAATTGTAATGTAAATAGCGATTCTCGGCGCACACTAGATAGAGGCATCCTGCAAATAAATAATTATTGGCATAGCGAGGTAACCGACGCTTGCGCTTTTGATCCCCAATGTGCGTTTGAACAGGGTTATCGAATCAGTAGCCATGGTACGCACTTTACGCGTGTCTGGTCCACGTATGACAGCGGTGCCTATCGGCGTTATATGCCCTAATCGTAAGGATAGGTACGTTGCGCCATCGAACGCGATGTGCAAGTTCACAGCGGAACCTTCGCGCCTACAGCGCACAGGAGTAGGGAGTTTGCAGCGGGCCGAGTCGGTGTGTTCGCACCCAAAGTGAGGCCCTGTATGAACTTGCACATCAGATTAATACTACTTTGGTAGTTTTGTAGATGTGAGCTTGGAACAAAGGAGCCAAACTGAACGTTATGACAATGTTTTGTGTTCACACCAGCCTGCTACATAGCTCATCTTTTAGAAACCGCCAAAGTAGTATTAACTAAGCTCGGATAACATTGTCATAGCATCAACAACTTTCTTCTCACTAAACAGTGGAAGTCGCCGACGGCTTGCGTCATTCTCAGTTCTGGCACATCCATTAGAAGGGATGAGGAGGAATGAGACCGTGCTGAAGAGCATGGGCAACTGCCTGAGCACGGGAGTCCACGTTGAGCTTCATGTAAATAGTGCTCAAATGAGCACGTACTGTGCGTTCGGCGACTCCCAGTCGCAGGGCAATCTCTTTATTGCGTTCCCCTTGCACAAGACCTGTTAGCACCTCCAACTCTCGCTCTGTCAGATCTGTTTCTTTGCGGGAAGATGGGATCGCCGAGAGAGAAGGTGAAGAGGCGCCATGAGATGCATAAGAAAGAATACGACTCATCATCTCTGGCTGGACCGTCATCTCGTTGCGCGCTGCGGCACGGATGGCCCGAAACAGGGTTGCTCGATCCGTCTCTTTGAGCAAGTATCCGCAGGCTCCCAGTTGCAAGCCTCGTATCATGAGATCATCTTCGTTATAGGTCGTCAAAATCAAAACGGCAATATGCGGCCAGTCGGCACGAATACGTTTGATGGTTTCCAATCCATCCATGCCCGGCATCCGTAAATCCATCAGGACCACATCAGGTTGTTCTCTACCAACCACCTGGAGGGCTGAGGCACCATCTCCTGCATCACCAACCAGGACAAACCCCTCGTCGGCCTCTTCCAACATAAAACGTAGCCCCTCACGCACAATGAGGTGGTCATCAACGACGACAATCCGAATGGTTGGTTGTTCTTCTCTCATCAGAGAACCCCTCCTCTCGTCTGTGTGGGAAGGTGCAAGCGAAGTACGGTTCCGTGCCCTTCTGCACTCTCAATCATCAGGTGGCCCCCACAAAGATGAGCACGCTCACGCAATCCCAGAAGACCATAGTGACCTTGTAGCGTGGCGAGGGCAGCGCTCTCGATGCCTCTCCCGTCATCACCTATTTCAATGGTCAGGAAGTCCTCTTGGAACCGAGCGCAAATGTTCACCTGTTGTGCCTGGGAATGACGGGCGACATTGGTCAGTCCTTCCGTGATGGCACGCAGCACATGCTCACAGAGAGCAGAAGGTGTCTGTGCAAGCGCAGCGATATCAGCGACGCATACGATGGATGTGGTCTCTCTAAAACGATCGATCTCCCTATGTAGCGCTTGGAGTAGATCATGAGGGCCGAGCGCATTGGCACGCAGATCATCGATGGCGGTACGGGCCTCCGCCAGTGTTGCCCGGGCGCGAGACATGGCCTGCTGAACCAGTTCGCGAGCGCGCTCATACCGCTTTTTCTCCAGATGTTGATCGATACGCTCCAATTGCAATGTCAGACCCACCAAATCCTGTGCCAGCGTATCGTGTAACTCGCGCGCCAAACGCTGCCGCTCGTTCACCAGGGTCAATTCTTCCATGCGCATCGCAAAGGCTGCCAGTTGGAGATGAGCTGCTTCCAACCGACTGCGAGCATGGGCCTGTTGAATCAAAAGCAGAATCCACCCGATAAGAAAGACCACCAGAAGCAAAACGGACTCAAGCGTCATCCAGATGGTCATTTGCAGTATCTGGATGATGGTCGTTGCAAGAAAGAGGGCAAGAAAGCAGGCGACAATGATCACGATGTTCCTGATCTGTTTGAGCACATTCAGCGCTTCAATGACCAGAACCAAATAGAACCCAAGTGTGATGATCAGGTCGGACCACATGAGGCTCAGAGTAAAAACACATCCGGCCTGGAAGAGAAAATAGAGCCAGGACCAGCGCTGCGGGAATCTGTCTGAAAGGCACAGATAGTGAAGCAGGAAATGCAAGACCATCAACAGCAAAAAGATCACATTCAGAGGAGCAGAGAGATGCTCAAAACGTGGCGGCGGGAGTGGACCTGATGACGGTGGGAGCAATGTACGTTGTAAGGAAGGGATAGAACTGGTCATGATGATGGCAAAACTACTGAACGGAAGCTTGATCTGGTCTTCTAGAAGGATCCGCGCACATCCCCAGAAAGAAACAGCGCCCACCCACAAGAGGAGGAACCAGAGCAGAGAACGCCGATCTGATCCAGATGCAGATAGATCCTTCAGAGAAAGATTCCCAGTGGATGTTCTCTGTTGCTCGCTCTTACCTCGTCTGTGCATCTCTGTGCCCATAGCGCCCCCAAGACGTATCTGCGGTGAAAAGTCATGGCTCTAGTATATCACCCTCCGCTCGCTGTTTCATTGTCCTTTTCTCCACCTGCTGCATGCCTCTTTCGCCATGGCGGAAGAGACAGGGACAAAGAGACCTGTCTGGAAAGGTAGGGCCAGATTGGCGCAAGAGACGATGTGGGCGCAAGTGAGCCCCGCTATACTTGGTGTCAGGTAGCAAGCGTGCGGACCACGCACCTGTATTGCTACCTCATGTGATGAATCACCTCTCAGAAGATGAGAGGTGAAGAGAAGAAGGAGAGAAAAAATCTCATGAACGCGAAGCCTTCGTTTTTTCATACACCTATAACTCGTCGTCGGGTCGTACAGACGGCAGGTGTTACATCTTTGCTGGCGGCTGGTGGTCTGCTGGCCTTTCAGGGCTACCGGTCCGCTTTTGCTGCTCCTGCCACCACCTCTTCCCTTCCTGCGACGCTGGCTCCAGGAGGAGAGCTGGATCAGTATGTCCAGCAACTGGCACAACAGGATCAGTTTTCCGGCACGTTCCTCCTCGCCCAAAGAGACAAACCGGTGCTGTTGCGAGCCTATGGGATGGCGAATAAAGCACGTCATATTCCCAATGGCCCTCAGACCCTCTATGCGACCGCCTCAATTGCCAAGTCGTTCACTGCCACTGCCATCGCACAACTAGCCCAACAACAGAAGCTCACCTTTACCGATCCCATCGGCAAGTATCTGCAAGGTTTCCCTGCTGACATTGCCGATTCAGTCACCATCCATCAGTTATTGACCCATACCTCCGGGATGGGGGATTTTCATCTAGCCCCCGATTACCAGGCCAAGCTCGCCACCTGGCAGAGCGCTGCTGAAACCCTGAATGGCTTGCTGGAGATTATCAAGCAGCAGCCGTTACAGTCTACTCCTGGAACGGCCTTTTCCTACAGCAATTCAGGCTATGTTACTCTGGGGGCGATTGTCGCACACGTCTCAGGGATGGACTATTATGACTATATCCACCAGCACGTCTTCGCGGCGGCTGGCATGAGCAAAAGCCGCTTTTACACGAAGCCACAGCGAGAGCGGAGGGGGGATATTGCGCATCCCTATAATAGCGAGCACATAGATATCAGTGCGAATCAAGGCTTCATTGGAGAACCCGCAGGTGACGCCTATACGACCGTGGAGGATCTCTTGCGCTATAGTCGGGCACTGCAAACACATCATTTGCTCAACCCCTCATTCACCGATCTGCTCATGACAGGCAAGGTTGCAGTCCCGCCGCCTCCCACCCCAAATGGACCGGTTCCAACGGCATCTTCCGGGCAACAACCCCAGGGGACTCCTATGCCGTTGCCGCAGCGAAGTGTCAAGCAGGCCTATGGTCTGCTTGACTCGCTGACCAATGGGATACGTTCAGTCTGGCATACTGGAGGCTCTGAGGGCGCTTCCACGATCTTCGAGATGTTTCCCACGCTGGGCTACAATCTTGTCATCCTGAGTAATTATGGAGGGCAAGATTCGTTTATGAAGCTGATAATGAGGGCTGAGATGCTCATCATCCAAGGGTAGACGGACCTCTCCATCTCTCTTGTTGAGGGATGCCCAGAATATCGACCACCATTGCTCATGTGATCTCTCCTGTTGTTGCAGAATGCTCTTCTGTCACAGAAACGTTCCACTCTGCGCTTGAGAAACAAGAAGCGAACAGACTGATCGATATGTGCAAATATTCTGGGTCTCCTTCCCGGCGAAATGATCCGTTACATCAAGAGGAAAGGTCAGAAAAAGCGCCGGAGGCTCGTCCGTTCGCCGCAAACGAACGGTTTTGACACTTGCAACAGCGCTCCTACAAGCACTTCGATGTGATCGACTTTTTGAACCTCCTCAAATGTCGCGAGCTGAAACATGTCTGTGTTCACTCCTAATATAGGATCTTTTTTAGTGTGGCTGGCTTCTTCCACCAGTACTACCTGACCGTGATGGCTCCGGCCATTGCCGCACTCGTTGGCATTGGTCTGGTGACGATGTGGCAGGACTATCGTCGTGGGGGGTGGCGAAGCTGGCTCTTGCCAATCGCGGTCGTCGCCACCACGGCAGAGCAGGTCTTTCTCTTGAGCGTTTATTAAGGAATTTTACTGTGCCGACTTTTCTCATACATCCTTCACAGCCAATTCGAGGCGTTCTCCTGTCAATGAAGCATTGGATGGGATTCTCGTTCGCGCTCCGCTGCTTCCCATTGAAACATATCTTGAGCAACAAATCCCACCCGTTAAAACTCATTTTCAGCGAGCACTGGCAGTAGGGAGTCTCGACCTACTCGACGAATTAGTGCGTCCTGCGGCCAACCAGAACGATCTGGTACGTCGTAAGCGTGCACTACTTCGCTATCATATCAGGATGGCAACGCGACCCACCCCTTATGAGCTCTTCGCTGGCGTCGCCCTTGCTCATTGGGACAAGCAGACAGAACTCGCTCTTGCTTCTACTGAGCCAATCCTCTCCGTTCGCCCTGACATGGAATGGCTTATGCGACTCATTTGGCGGCTAGATACGCGAAATAGAGGTTATGTTGCTCGGAACCCACGCCGCAAGCACACTGATACCAACGCTGGAAGAGCGGTTACGTGACCGTCTTGCTTACTGTACCAGGTGCTTGAACGACCAGAGAACCATCTCCCTGCTCCCACGTGATGTTGTCTCGTACAGGAAAAAGATCGCATTTCCTACACAATAAGTGAATTTCCTCCCATAAAACGAATACATTTGCGCCCAACTATGCTTCCCTAACGGGAAGAAATGTCGGGTTCCGTTCTTGGAGAAGATCGTCCATACGGCTTCGAACCGATTCTTTCCATTCAGGATGGGTAAGAATATAAAACTTTTCGTCACGGATAGCCTTGAAGACAATGTCAGCAATGTGAAAGGGAGGCATCCCAGACTGGATCGCCTGGCGCATAAATTGCAGCATTGCCTCCTCCTGGGGGCTTGCTTCCCTTTGAACTGAGGCATTTTGCAGATTGAGAGGACGATTGCGAGCTGCATCCAGAATGCGCGTGTTCACAAAACCTGGGCAGAGGACAGAAACTTTGATTTTAGCTTCAGTAAGGGTTAGCTCGTGGAAGAGCGTCTCGGAAAGCGCGACAATGGCATGTTTCGTCACGGGATAAATGCCGCCTGGGCTGGAGACTAATCCCGCCATTGATGCCGTGTTAATGATATGTCCCTCACTATTCTGAGCGAGCATAGGTGGCAGAAACGCGTGAACCCCATGAATAACGCCCCACAGGTTGACGCCCACTACCCACTGCCAATCGGCCAAACTGCTCTCCCACACCGTCGAACCAGCGCTGACACCAGCATTATTGAAGAGTAGATGTACTTCGCCATAGGTCTGGAAGGTGAGTTCAGCCAGCCTCTGGACATCGGAAGCCTTGGACACATCGGTCTGCACAGCCAAAACCTGTGCGCCACTCATCTTCAGCTCTTCCGCAACCCGCTTGAGGGCAGACTCCTCCACATCAGCCAACACAACCTTCATCCCCAATGACGCGCTCTTTTGGGCTAGTGCCTGGCCAATGCCACTGGCTGCTCCAGTTACGACAGCCACTTTGCTCTGGAATTCCTTCATGTTACCTCACCCCTTGGTATCACCTGTTTGATCGTTCTTTCCCAGTTGGAAATTCCCCTGAAGAATGCTCTACCATCGTCTAGGAATTCACTTCTTTTGTCGCTTCTCCAGAGATGGAGCATCTTCTCAGGCTATCCACCTTCATTTAGCATACTGTGTGAACTTTCTACGAGAAATCTCTATCGTTTCTTTCCAGTATCCCCCTTCCTGGATTCTCGGCTATCTTGAGCGTAGAAATGGAGTATTCATTATCGTTCACCCCTTCATGGTTTTGCAAACATGGCCTCCAGAGCAATTGGGACAGCAAGCACCTCATTTCTGCTCCAGAGGGACCTTGAGGAGGCGTAGGGCAATCTCGACGGAGGGCGCATGCTGCTGAAACTGCTCCGGGTTGTGCAAGATCCACCAGCTCATCCCCTCAAGATATGCTGTCAGAGCAATCACCAGCTGATCAGGATCACCTTGGGCTACTTCTCCAGCTTGCTGAGCTTCGACAATCAATTGTCTGAGCAACTCCAACAAGGCTCGGCCCTGGTCGCGCACCCGTTCACGCAGGTCATTTGGCATCGTCTCAATGATTTGCCCTTGATCGAGTAAATGGAAAAACTCTGGGTACGTGCGTCTCCCCTCGAAAAGTTGCGATACCAGCAATGCCAACCGTTCCCCCGGCGTCCCTTGCATCTGGAGAAAATGATGCAATTCCGCAGGGCTAGCCTCGATGACTTGCTCAATCAACGCATGGAAAATGGCCTCTTTATTGGTAAAGTAGCGGTACGCCAGCCCTTGACTGACGTTTGCTTCCGCAGCAATGTCAGCAATGGTCATCGCCCTGCCTTGGCGTACAAAAACCTTGCGGGCGGCATCCAGAAGTTTGGCGCGTCGCGCCTCGCGAATTTCATGATTTGCAGTTGTTGTCCGGGGCATATTCCGATTCTCTCTTTGAATAAATTTTCATTCATAATTATAGCAGGAGAAACTGCTGTTTTCAAGGACTTGAAAACAAATGAGGTGGGTTACACGAAATTTCGCTGGTTTCGCAAGTGGAGAGCTCATGATATGAAACGCTCTTGCAAGAGATGGCTAATCCTCAAACGACCGTTGGCTCACTCGCACCAGCTCTCGCGCACTTTCCCAAGGTGACCAACAGCTTTGCGCCAGGCCTCTTTCACTGCTATGACATACCAGGTCTTCCTCGTACCAACCATAATCTGGAGCAATGTTTCGGGGCGGTACGTCATCATGAGCGACGACCTACAGGACGACGTGGTGCTGTTCCGAGCCTGGTGGTGCGCGGCTCCGTTCGTGTGGTCACGGCGCTTGCTGCGCGTTTTTCCTGCTTTACTGCGGAAGAGTTATGTCTGCGAGATTATCAATTATAGCGTCTGATCCGTGAACATCTGATGTATCGGCATGAGGCGCGGCGTCGCCAATTCCGCTTCCGCAAGAACCCTGCTGCTTACCTGGCTCAGATCGAAGCTTGCTTGCTCCAGACATGATTGCTGTTCTTGGAAAAAATGAGCTCAAGCCGTGGCTGAAAAAGAGTTGGCGTATTCCCACCGAGGCGAATGCCAATTGTGTGTATCACATGGAAGATGTGCTCGATGTTTACACCAGGCCCTATAATGCAAGCCATCCGTTGATATGCATGGATGAGGGAGGCAAAACCTTGCAAGCGCAGGCCCATGATCCTCTCCCAATGCGAGCAGGCCAGGCCGAGTGGGAGGGTGACAAACATGAATGGGAGAGGACCTGCAGCGTGTTTCTGGCGGTGGAACCCCTTGCGGGCAAGCGCATCATTGAAGCGAGGGCACGGCGTACAAAAGAGGATTGGGCGTATTTTCTGCGCGAGCTCATCGAGATTCACTCTCCTCATGCAAAGAAGATTGTGCTGGTGATGGACAATCTCAATGTGCGAACCGTTCAGCCGAGTGCGACCCGCTAACTACTGTTCTGAAGCAGGGCGCAATTCCCTACCCGCGAGGTGAGCGCGGACAGCATCCCTCCGCCTGTGCGACTGGATATTAATCTGGCGAAGCGAGGGAGGACACGGAAGAGCAACATAAGCCTCATATGGAGCTCATCCAGCTAGTTGCTACGACCAGGAGACGAATGTACGCCTGAACCATCGTTAACGGTACCAAGCCTACGGAGGATAACAGGCTTGACCAAAATGGTATTGATCGCAATGATTTCATTGCAGTGCATGGAGCCTTTCGGCTAGTTCCATGCTCACCCACCTACGATCCGGTGGATAGTACAGGTCTACGGCAACGCAAAACAGAGCAGTGGAACGGGATAACTCCCTTGTGTGCTCTCATCGAAGGTCGATACGATGAGCAGGTGTCCAGACCGCAAGCCGCACGGGAGCAGGATTGCCGAAAAAGCCAACGCCTGGGGTAATGCCCAGGATATGCTGACGTCGGCACGATGATATGGAAGGAAGAGGCATACGTCGGATGGCAAAGAGGAAAGCACCCAGGATCAAGCCGTTGCCTGATCCTGAGAGTGAGGCTTGGAACAAGATTCCCTGGCGCAAGCTAGAGCAACATTGTTTTCGCATCCAAAAACGCATCTTCCGAGCCAGTCAGCGTGGCAATACCAGAGCATTCCACAAACTCCAAAAATTGTTACTGAAGTCTCAATCAGCCAGGCTCCTTGCAGTTCGCAGGGTGACACAGGACAATCAGGGCAAGAAAACTGCAGGAATCGACGGCGTGAAATCCGTGAAACCAGCGGAGCGTTCTGTCATGGCAGACCAGATTCACCCAAAGAACTGGAAGGCTAGCTCCCCGCCTGTGCGGAGAGTCTGGATACCCAAGCCTGGGAAAAACGAGAAGCGTCCTTTGGGAATTCCTGTCATGATTGAGCGGGCACGGCAGCACCTTGCCAAACTCGCCCTTGAACCAGAATGGGAAGCCCGTTTTGAACCCAATTCCTACGGGTTCCGACCAGGACGCTCATGTCATGATGCTCTCGAAGCGATCTTTAATGCGATCAAGCAAAAGGAGAAATATGTCCTGGATGCCGATCTCAAAGGAGCGTTCGATAACATCAACCACCAAAAGCTGCTCGACAAGCTCAAAACCTACCCAGCCATGAAGCGTACCATTCAAGCGTGGCTCAAAGCAGGGGCTATCGATAAAGAAGCCTTTGAGGAGACGAGAAGTGGTACCCCACAGGGTGGCACAATTTCACCATTGCTCATGAATGTAGCACTTCACGGAATGGAAACCACTGTGATGGAAGCATTCCGAACGAAAGAAGGGAAACCACAATTTGTTCGATATGCCGATGATCTGGTCGTCTTTCATGCGACCGAAGAGGGGGTTAAAAGAGCTCGAGCAGTGCTCGAAACATGGTTAATGGACATCGGGTTGGAATTGAAGCCAAGCAAAACCAAGATTGCCCATACCTTCACGCCCTACGAAGGGAATGCGGGTTTCGATTTTCTTGGGTTTACCGTTCGTCAATTTCCCGTAGGCAAAACACATACGGGAAAGAACACATATGGCAAACCATTAGGCTTCAAGACCATCATCTCGCCAAGTAAAGAGGCTATCAAAGGTCACATGGAAGACATCGGAGAGAAAATCAGGAAGTTACGATCAGCCACACAAGAACAGCTCATCGGAACCCTGAATCCGATCATTCGAGGATGGGCCAACTACTACCGAACAGTGGTGGCAGCAAAAACATTCTCCCTCTGTGATCATCTGACGTATCAACAGTTGCGGAGATGGGCATACCGAAGACATCCGACGAAGGGAAGGCAATGGATCGTGAGAAAATACTGGAAGATGGAAAAAGGCGCAAGCTGGATTTTCCAAGACCAGGAAGAGCATGTGCTCAGAAGGCACAACGCTCGACCGATTCAACGCCACACCAAAGTAAGAGGAACGGCAAGCCCATACGATGGCAATTTACTCTACTGGAGCACAAGACTCAAAAAACACGCAATGTTGAGTGGAACATTGAGCAAACTGCTCCAGAAACAGCAGGGAAAATGTCGTTGGTGTGAACTCCTCTTCAAAGATGAGGATCACATAGAGATCGATCACATGGTTCCCAAAAGCGCAGGCGGAGGGGACGAACTCAGTAACAAATGTGCACTTCATCGGCACTGCCATGATCAAAGGCATGCACAACATTCTGAGACAGGTGTTCATGACAAGAGCCATATCATTGAGGAGCCGGATGACGCGAAAGTGACATGTCCGGTTTTGAAGCCGAGCGTGGGAGGCGACTTCCACGCTTAGGCAACAACTCACGCGAGTGAGGGGATGGCTGGCAAGGACATGAACCTTGACAACTCATGATGAGAAGTGAGGCGCAATTCCTCACCTGCGCGGTGAACGCAGAAAAGCAAGGCCCCACGGTAGCGATTGGTCATCAATCCGTGAAGCGGGCATCAAAGGGGAAACTCTGAGCCTGACGAGGGTTCACCCCTGAGCGAGGTTCCTATGGCAAAGGAAACTGAAGGTGCGCTACAACCATCGTAATGTCCAACAAGTCAAACAGGCTGAAAGACTTGAACCAAAAGGTAATGGGAGGTCGGATGAGTGATGTTGAGCACCATTCTTCACTGGCATTCCTCCCCGGTGGATAGCACCTGCCTAAAGGAACGCAAAACCCATCATGGGAACGGGATAACTCTCAAGCCAGCTCTCGTCGGAGGTCGATACGACGAGCAGGCGACCAGGCCGCAAGCACTTGAGAGTAGGATTGCCTAAGAAGCGAAGGCCAACAGGAAAGCTGTTGGATATGCTGACGTAGGCACGATGACGGAGAAGAAAGAGGAGCCAACGGATGAGAGATACGAAGGCACCCAGGGTCAGGTCACAACGTGATCCTGAGAGTGAGAGTTGGAACAAGTTGCCCTGGCGCACGTTTGAGCAGCATGTCTACTGCATCCAGAAGCGCATCTTTCGAGCCGAACAACATGGCAATCAGCGAGCCGTCCACAAACTCCAAAAACTGTTGATGAAGTCCAGAGCGGCACGAATGCTTGCAGTACGTCGGGTAACGCAAGATAATCAAGGGAAGAAAACTGCAGGGATAGATGGAGTAAAATCTGTCGCACCCAAACAGCGCCTTGAAATGATTGAGCGCATTCACCCCAAATACTGGAAACATCTGACTCCTCAACCGGTAAGAAGGGTATATATTCCCAAACCGGGCAAGGATGAGAAAAGGCCATTAGGGATTCCTGTCATGGTTGATAGGGGACATCAGGCCCTTGTCAAACTGGCATTGGAACCGGAATGGGAGAGCAAATTCGAAGCCAACAGCTATGGCTTTCGCCCAGGACGCTCCTGTCATGATGCTATCGAAGCCATCCACATCATCATTAATCACAAGGCCAAGTATGTCTTGGATGCTGACCTGAAGGGCTGTTTCGATAACATCAACCACCAAGCACTGCTCAAGAAACTCAACAGCTATCCAGCGATGAGACAAGTCATGAAAGACTGGCTCGAAGCAGGGGTTATTGACAATGGGGTGTTTGATGAAACCAGAAGCGGTACACCGCAGGGTGGCGTCATTTCACCTTTGGCAGCCAATATCGCCCTTCATGGAATGGAAACAGCTCTGATACAAGCGTTCCCAACGAAGAGGAACAAAGTACAATTCGTGAGGTACGCCGATGATTTTGTCGTTTTTCATGTAACAGAAGAGGGTGTAAAGAAAGCCAAGGCGGTACTTGAAATGTGGTTACAGGACATCGGGCTGGAATTCAAGCCAAGTAAAACGAGAATCACTCATACATTTCAGGAATACCACGGAAATGTAGGGTTTGACTTCCTCGGATGGTCCGTAAGGCAATTCCCAGCGGGAAAAACCCACTCAGGAAGAGCAAATGGATACAGCCCACTTCTTGGATTTAAGACCATCATCACACCAAGCAAAGAGGCAATTAAGCGACATACCGCAGCAATCGGAGAAGTGATCAAGAAAAACCGTCATGCATCACAAGGAAAGCTGATCAAAGAGCTCAACCCCAAGATACGTGGCTGGACGAATTATCATCGACCGGTCGCTGCGTCAAAAGCTTTTCGTTCCTGTCGTAGAATCCTCTTCCTACAACTGCAACAATGGGCAAAAAGCAGGCACCCGAACAAAAGTGGAGAATGGAGATCGAACAAATATTGGCATGTGGATCAAGGCAATGGCTGGATATTCACAGACCAACGATCAAAGCTATGGGATCATTGCCATACGCATATCCAGCGACACACCAAAGTGAAGGGAACAGCTAGCCCATATGATGGAAACCTTCTGTATTGGAGTCAACGACTCAGCAACCATTACATGTTCAGTGGAACACTGGGAATCTTGCTCCGAAAACAGAAGGGCAAATGTAAGTGGTGTGAACTGCTCTTCAAAGATGAGGACATTGTGGAAATCGATCACATTACGCCTCGGAGCTTCGGTGGAGGGGAGGAATTGAGTAACAAATGCGTCCTTCATCGCCATTGCCACGATCAACGACACGCTCAGCGTGAAGGTAGTGCCCATGACAAGGGCCATGTCATTGAGGAGCCGTGTGCGGAGAAATCAGCATGCACGGTTTTGAAGCCGAGTGGAGGAGGTGACTCCTCTGCTTAGGTTAACAGCTATGGATTTCGCCCTGGACGTTCCGGTCATGATGCCATCGGTGCCATCTTCTTTGATATCTGTAAACAGGCCAAATATGTCCTGGACGCCGATATCGCTGGCTGTTTCGACCATATCAGCCATGAAGCCCTTGTCCAGAAGCTCCAAAGCTATCCAGCTATGCATCGGTTAATCAGAGCATGGCTCGAAGCTGGAGTCATGGGTGCAGAGGGATTTGAGGAAACCCGTAGCGGAACCCCGCAGGGTGGAGTCAGTGCGCTACGAAGCGCGTAGCGGTAATACTTTCGGAGGTGAAAACCACTTGAGAGATGGTGTCTCCCCCAGGGCACCGAGGCTGATCTGGCAGGCAGGGGAACCAGAGCACGAACCTGTCTGAAGCCCAGAGAACACGGGATAAAACGCTGGCACTCCGTTACAGCGCGAGATCTCTAGCCTGAGTCTGACTAGGGTTACGTGAGAAACCCTTGTTTGAAGCGTCCTCACCTTGAGCACACTGTCAAACGACAGAGATGGTGTGAGATAGGAGGTAGTTGAGTTTCTATTCGTCTCAACGAAACGGCCTCTTGATGCGGGCCAAACCGCTCTAGCTACAGGGGTACAAGCTATCGGCTCCTGTCGGGGGCACTGGGAGTGTGCCTGACGGGCGTAAAGAGGGGACCTACGGTCAGATGTTTGACGTATCGCTACGTGAACGTAGGAAGCGCGATGATCGGTCTCTCGAAGACTGAGCTAGCTGCGGCCGAAGTGATCATTGCGTGGCGGAGCATCCGTAGTAGTCTGAGCCAGAGAAAGTCTGGTACATGGCAAAGGGATGCAGTCACGATGGACACAGGAAAAGGAAGGCAGGGCTAACATGTATGCCCGTTACGACCGAACCAGACCATGTGTTCCCTTGCTCAGTTTCGTTTGGGCAAGTGTTGGGAAACGATCGTGATGGAAAGCTGTGTGATGCGAAAGTATCATGCACAGTTTGGGGAGAGGGATAGAGAAACACACCTCTTGCGAGAGAGGAAGGTGCGCTCCGTCCCTACTCCGCTCACTCCTCCCGCAATAGTGCAAACATTGCGAGTGGTGATCTAAGGGGGAAGGAGGAGCTTGAGGTCCCACACGAAAGATCACGTGGACCTGCTCCTCATCAATCTCCACCCGTTTGACAAGGGTTCGAATAATCTCCCGACGCGTCAGCCAATCAGCTTCATGCAGCCCCTCTTTCACCTTCACCGCAAAGGTTTCTAGTCTCCCAAGAATGAGGCGAAGCTCCTGTTCCAGGCTGGCTTCATCTTGGATCTGGCGAATCTGCTCTTGCACCTGTGCGATCCGTTCGCGCAACCGTTTGATCCTTGGTTCAAACTCCGCCTTCTCGATAGTCCCCTCCGCATAACTGTCAATCAACCGAGCAATCCCTTGTCGAAGCCTTCCCTGGCTTGTCAGGAGCCCTCGCAGTTCTGGTGATGGCTCTTTCCCCGAGGTCTGCAGCCGTTGCCGATACTCCTCCTCCAAGTGTGACGGATCCGAGAGCAAGGTGCATACCTCATTCCAGACAGCCTCTTCGAGCAGATCGGTACGGACTTGCTTGTTCCAGCAGAGCCGGACACCTCCGAAACGATAGGCATCCGCTCCAATGCAACGGCAATAGGCATAGGCTCGCGGGTGGCCTTTTCTGGCGCTGGGACTGATCGCTTTCCCGTAGTAAGCGTACCCACATTGGTGACAGACTAGCAAGCCCTGCAGCAGATAGCGTACGCCCCGTTGCCCAATACGTGCCCGTTGCTGATTTTCGCTCAGTTGTTCCTGGACGGCTTCGAAGAGCGCTTCATCAACCAGAGCTGGAACAGGAATGCTCAGCCAGTCTTCGCGTGGGACATCCTGAGTGAAGACGGCTCGTCGTGGCTGCAGGGGACGCCCTCGTTGGGCGCGTAATCGTGGTCGCAATGGTTCCAGATGGGTCTTGCCAAAAGCAGCTGCTCCTTTGTACGCTGGGTTGTGAAGCAGATCCCGAACTGTCGCACGATCCCAGACCGTTTTGCCGGTTCTGGTCTGCTCTTTGGTTACCGTGAGTCGCCGGCAGACCTCCCCGATGGAGCAGCGATCGCGTCCCACCCAGGTAAACACCTGGCGAACCACACGAGCCTCCTCCAGCACAACCTCAAAGCGAGCCTCTCCTGCCCCATCGTGTTTGCGCACATAGCGGTAGCCGTAGGGAGCTCCACTCAAGACACTCACGGCACCTACCTGCGCCGCATGTCGTTTCCCCCGACGGCTGCGTTCCATGATCTTGGCACGCTCATATTCAGAGATCATGCCTTGCACTTGCAGTAAGAGCTGGTCCTCTGGGGTTTGCCCCACTTCGCGATTGAGAAAGCTGACCTCAACGCCGGCCCGTAGGAACTCTTCGAGCAAAAGAACCTGGTGCGCGTAATTGCGTGCAAGCCGATCAGGGCAGTGCACAAAGAGGCGTTCGAGACCACCTGCTGCCACCACATCACGCAGTCGCTCCAAGGCGGGCCGAATGAGGGTTGCTCCACTGTAACCGTCGTCGATAAATTCATGCTCAGGGGGCAGGAATACACCAAGCTCGGCCACACGAGCGCGTAGCTCGCTGATCTGGCTCTCAATGGTCTTGGCATCACTCTGTTGCTCTGAAGAGACACGGGCGTAGATGCCCACTTGAACATCATCCATGACAGGTTCCTTTCTCCGACCTCAGTCGGCTTGAGAAAACGTGTTCAGTGATGACTCGCTGAGCAGGAAGGTGTCGTCGAATGAGAGGAACCAGACAACGATAGGCGTGGTGTAAAACGGTGTGCTCAAGGCGGCTTGGCTCAAACATGACCTGAACCTCCAACACCATGGGCACGTTGTGAGATCGCTTGGTCATGACATCCTCCTCGATCTCGTGTCTGTACACCCTCAGTCCAACACTCACTCTCATACAGTGGGGCTCCGTGGAAACCGTCTCCATATCTCGCCTGAAGGTGGCTACGCGGGATCGCTACTTGATACACGAACCCCAGAACCAGTTTTGCAACATTGGGGGAGGAGTGATTTCTCCGTTACTTGCGAACATTGCTCTTCATGGATTAGAAATGGCGCTCAAAACTGCCTACACACACAAGGAGAAAACCCCTCACGTGGTACGCTATGCCGATGATTTTGTCGTGCTACATCCCACAGAGGAAGGCATCAAGAAAGCACAATCCATCGCAACAGCGTGGTTAGCTGACATGGGACTGGAATTGAAGCCGAGTAAAACGAAAATGACCCATACGCTCCTGAGCTATCAGGGAAATGTGGGCTTCGATTTCTTGGGATGGACTGTACGCCAATTTCCGGTGGGGAAAACGCATACAGGAGTGGCAAACCAACATGGGCACCCCCTTGGCTTCAAAACCATCATCACACCGAGTAAAGAAGCAGTCAAACGTCATCTCAAAGAACTTGGCGACGTGATTAGAAAGCATCGCCACATATCCCAAGGACAACTCATCAAGGAGTTAAACAGTAGGATACATGGATGGACCAACTACCACAAAACGGTGGTATCCAGAGATGCCTTTGAGCACTGTAGCTGTGTTCTCTACGCCCAACTTCGTCGATGGGCGAGACGACGCCACCCACGGCAAGGAAAGCAATGGATCGCTCAGAAATACTGGCATGCCAAAGAGGGAAAGAGATAGATCTTTACCGATGAACACTCAACGCTCTGGATGCATGATCAGGCAGTGATCGAACGCCACACTAAAGTCAAAGGAGCGGCGAGTCCGTATGATGGAAACCTGCTTTACTGGAGTACCCGACTGAGCAAACACCCCTTGCTGAATGGAACCAAAGGCAAACTCCTTCACAAACAAAAAGGAAAATGCCGATGGTGTGAACTTCACTTCCGAGATGGCGACCATATCGAGGTGGATCACATCACCCCAAAAAGCGAGGGAGGAGGAGAAGAACTGAGTAACAAGTTCGCTCTCCACCGACATTGCCATGATGAACGCCACGCAAAACGGAACAACGGTATCTATGACAAAGGCTCTGTCGTTGAGGAGCCGGATGTGTCGAAAGACACCCGTCCGGTTTTGAAGACGAGTAAGGAAGGTGACTCCCTTGCTTAGTTTAACATCCATTCTCCGGCTTCTTTTTACCAGGTGTTTAAGCCGCAGCAAGCGTGGAAACTTTCTCAGAAACTGGAGATTCACCATACTCCAGTCCATGGCAGTTGCCTGAATATGGCAGAGATTGAACTCTCCGTGCTGGCAAGACAAGCCTTGAGTGGCCGCTTTTCTGTGTTGCAAGCCGTGCAGGAGCGGGTGGCTGCCTGACAACCACACCGCAACCAGCAGCACATCACGATTTCATGGCGCTTTACCACCCCGCATGCACGTATTAAGCTCAAACGTCTCTATCCATCAATCAAGCTATGACAGAGCACTATGGTGTAGGAATGAGATGCCTCCACATTTTCTTCCTACTACTCCATAATAAGCTCCTCTTTTCTTCCGAAGAAACGATGCTACTCGTGGTCAAGCACCTTGGACATCACCATGCTAGTAGCCACATAACCTAGCTTTTTGTACATCTGCTGAGCAGCGTGATTTTGCCCAAAGACATGGAGAGAAATTTTGCTGATCCCAAGCTCTTGTATTTTCTTCTCCATTTCGCGGAAAGCTTGGGAACCATACCCGTGTCGCTGGTACCGCTCTTCAATAGACACATCATAGACAAAAGCAGTGGACTGCCCTTGCTTCTCCTCTAGCGCAAACCAGAGAATACCCACCTTCTGTTGCTGGGATGCCTCAACAATCGTAAAAAGAAAGTGAGAAGGCGTTGCCCGTCCCTGAGGTAATAGTTCAGTATATTGTTTTCTTGCCCGTTCCAAAGCCGTCTCTTCTGTCCACGCTCCATTCGTGATATTCTCCTGAGCATATTCTGCTATAGCAGGCTCTAGATAGTTCTGAAAATCGACTTCCGTCATTGGCTCTAATATAACCATTGATCGTTTCTCCCTTGTGGCCTTGTAAGGAAGCCACACCTTTCTAGATAAGAAGGCCCTTTTGAGAGAGCCATCGATGTACCCACGCCTCTTGTGCATCCATTCACCGACGAGGGAGAGAAGGAATTTCTTCCTTTCTCCCCTGCTTTCGCAGGGAGGGGGCCTGTTCTCTATCCTTTGGGAATAGGCGCGAAAGTGATGGGCGTGCAACCAAGAACGCCACCAACAGGAGCAACACTCCCTGGAAGCCATAAAGATAACGTTGCGAAAGCACCCCTTGCAGCAGACCCATACCCAGATAGATCAGCAGGGTGATCAGTGAGAAAAAAGTTGCAAACGTGGCATACACCCGCCCCTGGTAACGAAGATCCACGATACGCTGAGCGCTTGTCGTATAGAAGACCCGCGTTTCAATGAAGACGCCAATCAAGAAGTGCCCCATCATCGCCATCCACAGATTCTGTGAGAGTGCAAAGAGCAGCACACACATACCTGTTGCCGCAACCCCAAGTATCATCAAGCGCCTCTCGTCAATCCAATACCTCAGTATCGGCAGCAGGAGACACCCCACAATAGCACCGGCAGCAAATGACGCATGAATGGAACCAAATCCCGCGGCTCCCACTTTCAGGACATCTTTGGCAAAAGCCGCAAGCAGAACATTGAGCATGGCAATCGTCATGGTAAAGGAGAGCAAAACCAGATAAAGGGGAACGATAGTCGGACGCTGCTGGATGTAGGCAACTCCCTCTTGCAGATCAGTGAGCAGTTTCCTCGTCCCTGCAGAATCCTGCGTTCGTGCTTGGGGCATGCTCATGCCTCGACGCATCTTGAGTACACATATGGCCGAAATCAGATAGCTGAGCGCATTCAGCGCCATGACTGCTCCAGGAGAGGAGAGGGCCATGATCACTCCTCCCCTGCTGTGCCAAACGCTGTTCCAAGTTGAAGAAGCATACCAAGTGTCGCGTTGGCGGAGAGCAATTGTTCCTTGGAGAGCAATTCACGCAGCAAGGCCATCATTGCTGGTAAAAAGGCAAGATCGCCAAGGGAGATCAGTGCCTCTGCGAGATAAAGATGCCATGCCTGAAGCCAATGCCCCTCCCAGAGCAAGAGAATGAGCACAGTCACCGCTGCGCGAAATATGTCCATGCTGGTTGCCAGAACCTTACGATCCAGTCGATCAACGAAGATACCGATGAGGGGCGAGAAGAGTATACCCGGAAAAGTAGAAAAAATCAGAAGCAGAGCAATGCTCAAACTGGTTCCCGTCATTTGGAGCACGAGCCAACTAGTAACAATTGCTTGCATCCCGCTGCCAGCCACCGAAATCAGATTCCCTCCAGCATAGAGGACAAACGGTTTCTCGCGAAAGAGGGCGAGGCACTCTTTGAGAGCACTAGACATGTAGTGGTATCCTCCTAGGGACCGAACAGATGATGTTTGCTCCTCCCCAAAGGAGTATCCATCATGGTCACCCTTTTTCAGGAAAACATGGTTCTGTTCCGTGCCAATGTCTTTGTAATGGTCTTGTTGACTCAAGATAATTACAAAGGCTATACTACCTAAGTTGAGTGTAATTGTCAAGTGTATTTGTGGGGGTTACAATTCATGGAAGCAGCGTGTCTAGATTTTTTTTGCAGTGAGCGGCGTGACTATCGCGGTGATGGTCGAGTCATTGAGGATCGGCTGAAACAGCCTGTTTGGCTCGAACAGTTTCTCACGCGCTGGAATTTGCATATAGGAAGCGTGCCTGATCAGCGTGTTCTGGAGGAACTGAGCAAGTTGCGCAGTCAGTTGAGGCGAATAGTGGAACATCTCAATGCTGGGCAACATCTCTCAGACGAGGAGATCGCTCTGCTCAACGACTACCTGCAAGCAATTTCTTTCCGTCACCGACTTTCGCGCCAGGAGAACACATATGTCCTCCAAGAGGACGCGCTGGTCAAGGATTGGCGCTGGGTACAAGCCGAAATTGTGGTCTCATTTGTAGAAGTAGTGAGCCAGTCAGAACCCTCACGCATCAAGATCTGCGAAAACCAACAGTGCAGATGGATCTACTATGATGAGAGCCGGGGCCACAGCCGACGATGGTGCAGTCCTATTTGCGCAAACATCATGCGAGTGCGGCATTTTCGAGAGCGTCAGCGCAATCAAAACAGGCAACAGGATAATATAAGGCAGTAGAATGGCAATGGGGCACCTCATCAGCTTTGTCTCATCAGCGAAAATAGTTGCAGGGTGGCTGAAGAACGTGCTATGGCAAACCAACCCTGCTTCTCATCTCACTTGGGGTGATTGGCTATGCAAGGATTTGGTAGCCAACAGCATCCATAGATCTTCAATGTACTCTTCATGGTCACTGCTTCGTTGCGTTGTAGAGATCTCTACATCGATGCGACGAAAGTCGATGCGAATGCCTCTGTTGATTCACACACCACTCGGTTTGCGGTCGAGGCATGCCAAATCTTCCAAAAACACTTGGAGGAACTTTTTCAAGAAGAAGACGAGCAACAGTATCTTAAAATGATGACATCTCTGCCGAGAAGTCATCCGTTCAGACGGCCAGCCGTCTGGGGAGTACTGCCGCTCCCGCTACTCCTCGCCCCACTTGCAAAGGGTCGGAGCTACTTTTGCGCAAGATGTTGTAGGATCCGTTGAGATCGGCATGGATGAGGCGTCCATCCCCGGCGCGATACCAACTGCGAGCCACACGCTTGCCTGAGAACACCTGCTTCTCAGCCGCGCTCGCCTCATAGGATGGGATGGGATCGCCATCCGGATAACTGGCCTTGCTGGTGTAACTTTCCTCTTGAAGAATGACCCTGATCCCAACCAGCTGCGCCTTGTAGGTCAACTGCTCAAGAAAACGGGCATGGGGAAGCTGCACAAACTGCTGGTTATTCCTGCGCCCCAGGCGCACCTCCTGTTTCCACAAGGGGTTCTTGCCTATTACCAGCGTCCCGATGCCTTCGCTCACCAGCAGATCAATGATCCGACGGCTGGCCGTGTGCAGATACCCATCCACACGGCGATTGCGCTTCGTCGTCACACGATCCAGGTGCCGCGAGGTCCATCGCTTCTCATGCGCGAGGCGTTGCTGTTGCTTGGCACGCTCTTTGTTGTAGCCCTGATTGAGGCTTTTGAGAGGTTTGCCACTCACCAGGCGAGGCACAAAGCCGGGCTTGTCGCTGGTGATGGCAGCGAGTACATTGACGCCCACATCCACGGCGGCTCGAAGCGCTGGGTTGACCGCAGCCGGTTGGATCTCCCGCTCATAGACGACCTCCACCATGTAGCCATCAGCGCGTGCAATGATGCGAACCTGGCGGATAACCTCCCAGGGGAGTTGGGTCGCGATCTCGATGGGCAGTCCCGATGGAACCAGTGTGCCTGTGCGCTTGAAGGCCCTCTTGCCCAGGGCTTTCTTCTCGTAGACGAGCAAGAAGCGGCCCTTGGTTTTGTCGAGATAGCCAGGGATTTTGGGGCGTCCGATGAAGGCGGTGGGGTCTTGGCGGTATGCCTTCATGCCTTCAAAAAAGCCCCTCCAATTGTGGTGAAGCGCAATGAGGATGGCGTTACTGACCTTGCGAGGGAGGGCACAATAGGCGTCATGGTGTTTCAAGCGGTGGAAGATGGCAGGGTAAGGGAGATAGGTTCCCTCATGAAGGAAGGCTTGTCGGACGTGGTAATTAGCCTGGTTATACAGGTTTTTGGAAGCAAAGGCCGCCTGATCGATGAGGGCAAAGCGGGCATCATGCTGGCGAATGAGATGTCGTTCGACCAACTGCATCTGGTGGCCTCCTACCTTTGCAGCACCACATCCTTCAAGTCGATGGGTCACTTGCGTGTCATTTTCTAGAAGAACATGTTTTCCAATACCACTCTACCAGAGATGTCTCCAAGTGTCAACAGCTGACATGTTTTCTTAAAAACGTTTCTCACACCCATCAGAACCGGATCCTTCTTCTCTCGAAGCTGATCCAGAGCCGAAACGTTTCCGGTCACCCTGGACAAAAAAAGCGAGAAATGCTTCTGGCTCAACAAGATGCTCACCAGGATTGGTACGCGAACGGAAGTGAACAACAGCGCGAAGTGTGAGGGCTCTATCAACGTCGCTCCGATCAGCGAATCAGCACCACTGATCCAGATACTCCTCCTAATGCGACATAAATCCCAACATAATTTCCCCGTAGATTCCGCTCAGGTGAGAGTCAAGAGCTAGCGCTTTGGTAGAGGTTGTTTAGCTATGATTTCCATGATATGCTGAGGTGAAGAGCAAAGAAGATATGTTAGGAGCGGCAAATTATGGCCCAGAGAGATAATAGGCATGCCACCAAACAAGAGAGTTTAGAGCACGATCGGCGAAAGGAATTAGCCGATTTTCTACGCACCAGACGTGCTAGGCTTCTTCCTGAAGAGATTGGTTTGCCTAGACGTCCCAAACGACGCACTCCCGGCCTTAGACGCGAAGAGGTTGCCGAATTGATCGACGTGAGTGTGACCTGGTACACCTGGTTGGAACAGGGACGAGATATTCGCCCTTCTGCCAAGGTTGTAGAAAGTCTGGCGCGAGTGCTTCAACTCACGAAAGATGAACAGACACATCTCTTCCAACTAGCAGATCAGCCCCTTCCGTCTTCTTTGGAACGCTCAAAAGTTCGTCCTGCGTTTCAGAATCTGCTTAGCACTCTCGAACCAGCACCTGCACATCTACGTGATGCCCATTGGAATGTATTGGCCTGGAATAGGGCTGAGTCCCTCCTTGATGATTGGGCAAACTATCCTCTGGCTGAACGCAACGTTGTGTGGCACCATTTTGCTCATCCTCGTCTTCGTAGCTTGATGGTCAACTGGGAGGAGGAAGCCCGCACATTGTTAGCACTCTTCCGCATGGAGAGCATACAACACCTCGATGATCCCTGGTTGAAGAGCATGATTGAGCACCTCCAACAAGTGAGCGAAGAGTTTCGCCAATGGTGGTCCTTTCACGAAGTACAGCATCAACGTGAGCGTCCCATTATCTTCTCTCACCCCAAAGCTGGGAAACTTGTATTGCAACCCATCACGATGATTTTCGCCTATGATCAACAACTCTCGTTGCGGGTGCTATTGCCCTTACCCGAAACGGATACAGCGAACAAGCTAACGCAACTCCTGTCCGTACAATCAACGCCAGGAGATCATCAAGCTCAAGAATAGCATTATTCATCATGCAACATGTGTATGGTTTGCTCCTCCCTTCCACGTCCTAGAGTGACAATAACACCTAAAACTGCGATTACCGCACTTACGATAAATGCGACATGCAAACCTCGTAAGAAGACTTGCTGTGCTTGCTGGATTGTATCAGCAGGAAGCCCTGATGTTTGGAGGTGTCGACTCGCTGCCATCCCACCAAATCCTGCAAAGACCGCACTCGCCAAAGACACACTCATACTTTGCCCAACAACACGGCTAGCAGCTAACATTCCTCCCGCAATGCCATACTTTGTGCGTGGTGAGCTTTTTAAGATGGCTCCATTATTCGGAGAGATAAACGCCGCTTGCCCTATTCCCATCAATAGAAGCCGCCACTCAATATCCCAGAGAGAACTATGTGCATCAAGTTGGGAGAGGAAAAGCATTCCAAGGAAGACTATACCCAATCCTCCTGCCGTTAGGGAAGCTGATCCAAAACGATCAGAGAATCGACCAGTCAGAGGAGCAACCACCGCTAGAGTGAGTGGAACTGGTATCAGCAGAAGACCTACCTGCCCGGGAGGAAAAGAACGTAGGTTCTCCAGGTAAAATGGCAACAGCACGTTGACAGAAAAAACTGCTAGATGAAACAACAATAAACTGAGAATGCTAGCGAAGAACGCTCGCTGACGGAAAAGTGAAGCGTCAAGAATAGGAGCTGCTACTCGTCGCTCAACTAACACCAGCCCAATCAAAGCTCCCAGACTCATAGTCAGGGCTGCGATCAACCGAGGGGAAAGCCAACCCCAAGACTCTCCAAATGATAACCCCACAACCAGTGTCCCCAGCATGACAGCCAACAAGAGGGCACCTCCTTGATCACTCTTCTGCGGCTTTGTTGTTTTCGCTGTTCCCTGGAGACGATAAGCAAGTAACACTGCCATACACACAAGAGGAAGGTTTATCAAAAAAATCCAACGCCAGTTTAGAAACTGCGTAAGTAGGCCACCAAGCAAGGGGCCCGTACTAGAGCCAAGCGCAACTGTTACAGCATTTACCCCCGCAGCTTTCCCTCGCTCATGGGCTGGAAAGGCATCTGAGAGGATAGCTGGTGCGATCGAAAAAATAAAAGCAGCTCCCGCCCCTTGTAGTCCCCTGGCCACTATTAACACCAAAAGCGTAGGAGCAAATCCGCATGAGATCGAGCCAAACGTAAAAACAGTTAATCCAGTGATCCACAGACGTTTACGCCCCATGCGATCAGAAAGCCAGCCTGCCGGCAAAAGCAGGCTGGCAATGATAGTTAAGTACGCAATGACTACCCACTCAATAGGGCCACCCAAAGACGTATTATAGGTTTTTGCGATCGCGGGTAGACTGACATTGACAATCGACGTGTCAAGATTGGCCATAAAGATCGCTGGCGCGATCACAACAAACGCCTCCCATTTGCTGTGCTGTTTTGGCGCTGGGAGATCAACAGACCAGGAAGCTTCTTCCATCTTCAGATTCATCACATTCCTTTCTTTCACTCTCATACGAAGTTTCACAGGCCAATCATGCCATGGGAGCACAGAGGCAACAAGGAAGGGTTTGATACTAGAAGGAATCAGTACCTGGTTAGCAAAGAAATAGAAAGAGAAGGCTTGTGCTAGAATAGTTGCGGATTATCCTGGTAGTGGCTGATACTAGAATATATCGCTATCTTGTTGCAAACAGAGTCAGTCTGTATCTTTTTCACAGGGCGGATTATTCACACCTGCTTTACCTTAACCAGAGAAGTTGCGCTCTGACTGACAGAAGCAAAAGGAAGAATACAGTTATGTACTATATTGCTGAGATAAATATTGGTCGTATTCGAGCTCCTTATGACAATCCTATCATGGCTGGATATGTGAACCGAAGAAGGGAAATAGATGCTCTTGCTCGACGAAGCCCCGGCTTCATCTGGAGGAGAACTGGTCCTGGTAGCAATGCGAAAGAGACTGATCTTTATGAGGACCAGACAATTATCGCTAATGTCTCGGTTTGGGCTACAATAGAGAATTATGCCAACTTTGTGTACAAGACTGGACACCAAGAGGTTATTAATCGGGGTCATGAGTGGTTTGTGCCTCTTGATGGCCCTAATTATGCTATGTGGTGGGTTCCTCAGGGACATCTGCCATCAGCAGAAGAGGCACGGGAACGCCTGGAATATCTACGAACCTCTGGTGAGACTCCATATGCATTCACCTTCGAGCGTTTGTTTCCCTCCCCAGATGAAAGAATTTCCTCCACAAGCGAGGCGCATAAGCAAGAACCTTCCTCTATTACTGATCACTGCATAAAAAGCTAAAGTTGAGTTGAGGAGAGATGTGTAGACTGGAGGTATGAGCAAGCATCAAGCCTCACACAAAAAAGACTGGCGCGAATGGCGCAGGCAACAAGCCTAGGAACTACACATCCAAGGATGGAAACAAAGAGATATTGCCCAAGGGATTGTCAAGTTAATGTTTGAAGTAGCGAGAAGTAGCGAGAAAACGCTTGCTGAGAGAACAAGAGGAGGAGGGAACTGGAGAAAAGGCCCATTATAGCTGATTTTTCGATGGTAACCTCCTTCCAGATCTCAAATCGTTCCTGTAGAAGCGCACGATACTCTGAGGCGTTGAGATGATGCCTTCGGGGTCGGAAAATGATCGGAAATGGGGCCAAAGGCCGAGAGGAAGCGCTGAGCGTGACCAGGAGATGTGAAACGTCGCATGGTTCGTTCTCGTTGTCTGGTGGGCTGATGCGAATTCTCAGCTCGATTGTTGAGGCCTTTGTGTTGTCGATGCTCGACGCTGGGCAGGATTTCCTTCTTAGCTGCAACAGAGATGGCCAGCTTGTCAGTGATGATGACGCGAGGCGCGTACTTGAGTCCCTTTAACTTGCGAAAGAACCCCTTGGCAGCTTGTGTGTTGCGTCGACTCTGTACCAACATGTGGAAAGCGATACCCTTTGTAGGGTGAAGATGAGACGCTCTTTTTCATGAGGGTATTCTCTCATGCTCTTCGGCTTTTGTGTGTCGCTTCATCAACTTGACAATACCCTTTGGGGTGGTCGCTTGAATCGAACCAGGAGGAAACTCCATGAGTATTTTGATTTCCTCATAATTCTTGCAACACAACCCTCTCCTCATTCTCTTCTCTCCGTCCTCTCTCGTATCCACAGTCGCCTATTGATCCACAACGGCTCGATGCCTGCCCTTGTGGGACCCCTCTGACTTGCATCAAAGGACATCGCACCAGGGAGCATTGTTCTGCTCGGTGTCGCCAGCGGGCGTACCGCCAGCGACAAGTGGTGAAACGCTGGGAACAATGGAGATCGATCGCGTTCTTGTGATCAGAAGCGGCTCAGCACAAAAACGCGCACACCCAGAGCTGGAATGCGCCACGCATGTTTGCACTGAGATGAACAGGCAATTTGTGCCAGCTCTTGGCTGTACTCTTGATCATTGTTGAAAGTTCTCTTCGAGGTCTGGTTCACCTGAAAGAGATGCAGTCTGTTCTGCCGCTGCCTTTTGCGTGAAGATCGGACGCACAAAGAAACGAACCACCTAGACGAGATGGGTTTCACAGTCAGGTCGCTGCGGGGTCAGCTGAGGTGCAAGCATTCTGCTTCTAAGGCGAATTCACGGAACCTTGCCCATTGAAGGCATCCATTTCTGGAAGCGGTCACAAGGGACCCTTCCTCAACCTGACCGGGAAGCCAAACGATGTCGCAGTACACGTACGAGCAAGTCAAGGCCCTCACCGGGTGCAGCAAGGTTTTTTGCACGCAGATGCACAAGTATGTTGGGCTATCCATTGGTATTGTCAACTTATCGAATAACTGGAAGAATGTTTCTAAAAAGAAAAGAAATAGGAAGAAAAGGGGCAAAGATGGGAGGAGGCTGATGTGGTGCTAGGCGGCCATGTCCCTTCCACTCACTTCGTTCCACGCCTGGAATCTCCCCTGATGAGGGCCCGATACTCCCTGGCTCTGAAACGATGTCGTTTCGGCCGAAAATGATCCAGGATTGGGCCGGCTGTGGAAAAAGTAGAGTAGACGGCGAGCGAGGTGCATAGAGCGTGTCCAGAATGGCTGTTCAAGCGGCTCGACGCCTTTGGGCGGTCTCTCTGGCGCTTTCAGTCGTTTCGGCAAGTCTTCGGACCATGAGACGAATCATCACAAGATGCACCATACTTTCGCTACTTCTTGTTAAATATTCGTAATCCTTACTTATGCGGCGAGAACGTCCTATCCATGCAAATGTTCGTTCCACGATCCAACGCCTCGGCAGGACTCCCCGAAATTTCTGGGGTTCCGGTTTGATGCGTTCATACGTGAACCACACCGTGCTGATGTCTGAGAGGTCCCCATGCGGCACCCATTCTCCACGAGCTGGCCAACTCTGGCGAACGATCTCCACTTTCCACCCTACCTGTTCCTTGATCCATTCCCGTCCTTTGCCAGTATACCCCTGATCCACCCACACTTTTCTCATGCGGGGGAACAGCCCTTCGAGGGGTTCTAAAAGCAACGGGACACCTTGCCGATCTTGGATATTCGCCTCATGGACGATCACTTTCACGACGAGTCCGGTCGTATCGACGAGCACATGCCTTTTCCTGCCAGAGGGCTTCTTGCCGCCATCGTCGCCGTGTGGTCCTCCTCGGTCGGTCGTCTTTACTGATTGACTATCGATGCTGCCGGCAGAAGGGGTCGCTTCGCGTCCAGCTTGGATGCGGCACCGCTCTCGCAAGTGAGCCATGATCTGTTCCTACATCCCCTCATTGCGAAAGCGAGCAAAATACGCATACACCGTTGATTTGGGCAGAGAGTCACGCGGGATCATGCGCCAAGCGCAATCAGCTCGCAGGACGTAAAAGATCCCATTGAGGATCGCCCGCATATCGACGTCACATGGTCTTCCACCAGGCCTCTCAGGTGGGATGAGTGGTTCGAGAATGGCCCACTCCGCATCGGTGAGATCAGAAGGATACCGTTCCATTGGTGACCCAACCGTTCCTGGATAGACGCCCAGTAGTTTTTCAAACAGGCTCTCGCTATGGTTGGCCACACCCAGAACAGGCGACAACTGATGGTCATGCTTCCTCTCCACGAGCCGTACGTGAGGTACTTGGGGTGGTATCCAGCATCGAACCAATACATACCTCAACAATCGTTTGGAGCAAGACCATCGAGGAAGAAAACAATGCTACTATCCAATGCGTGGATTTGGGAATTTCGCCACAGCGGCACGTTTTTGTCGTGCTTTTGATGAATGACGCAACTCTTTTCGCCCACGCTCTCTCATGAGAGAAACCCTGTCTCTTCCAGAGCAACGATAGTTGTTTTGCGAAAAACTTGCAGTCCTGCGGCTCCTTCTACTGATGGCTTCCTAACCCAATGGATGATGAGTTGAAAGACTGCCACCTCTTTCTGTGAGCTTTTATGCACTCAGTTCTGACAGAACCATTTCCTGGGCGATGTGGATCGTATTCAGAAAGTGGTGCGAGTCGGAATAGCTCTGGCAACGACCGAGGCATTTACGCAGCATGTAGGAGTTGCAGATGGCCCTTCAGATCTGTTTGCACAGATCTTTGGGAGAGAACTGGGGCATACCCGTCTGGTCTCTGGGGTCTATAGCTTGCTCGTTCGAACCCCAGTCCTCCTGGAGGAAATCTTTGAAGTTGTTGTGTAGGATCACGATGAATGTAACGCCGTGAACGTGCTTGTTTCCTCATTCTCCTGTTTCCTGAACCAGTTAGAGTCAGAGGATAGGAGCAAGCTTACTCCGCTGAAGCGCTCTCAATTGCTCCCAACATCCGCAGCGTGGTCTTCTGTGCCTCCGTCAAGCCTCGAACTCCTCCAATATTCAGCCGCTCGTAGGGACGGTCGCGACGCAGCACATGGAGGGACTCGCCACACTGTAGGTCCCAACGCATGATGCTTCCATCATCTCCGCAGCTCGTCAGCCAGCGTCCATCCGGACTCACTTTGAGCGACTGTATCATCCCTTGATGAGCCTGACGCACGCGCACACACGTGCCCCTGGAGACATCCCACCAGCGCAGCATCCCGTCACTTCCCCCACTGATCAGTAACGTTCCACTCGAACTCCACGTCACCGCAGAGACCACCCCCGAATGCCCCTTTAAGAATCGTATTGGCTCACCTGTTCGAATATCCCATACCACAAGCTCTCCGCTATCTCTACTCCCACAGCCAGAGGCTAACTGTGTGCCATCCGGACTCCAGGCCACGCTCATGACCGCCCCATGATGCCTCTGCAACTGCAGGATCTGGGACCCATCGGCTGTGTTCCACAGATACACATTCCCATCTTCATCTCCTCCGGCGAGTCGCACGCTATCCGGACTCCAGGCTACGCGTCTGACCCAGGTTGCCTGTGCACGCCCCATCCAACGTTGTGTGCGCGTTGTCCCATCCCATACCAGCACTCCCCGGAGAAAGGTTCCACTCGCTAGTTGACGCCCATCGGGGCTCCAGGCCACACCGGAGAATAGTGTGTCAGGGTGATCGATGTCGCGTAAGAGATAAACGCACATCCTCGTGCTCGGGTCCCATAATCGGATGGTATTGTCCCATCCACTACTAGCCAGCAACCCCCCATCGGGACTCCACCCAACTCCGTAGACTGTCCAACGATGCCCTCGCAATACGCGTGGCATCTCACTGCTCATATCCCAAATGGTCACCAGGGTATCAGAGCCTACACTAGCAAGTTGGGTGCCATCGGGGCTCCAGTCAATATCATACAGAGTGGCTGCGTAGCCCTGTATGATACGAATGCATTGCCCACTGGCAACCTCCCAGAGACGCAGGGTCCCATCTTCACTGCCGCTAAGCAGGTGGCGGCTGTCGGGGTGAATGCCAGGCTATTCACCACAGCGGTATGCCCCCGCAGCACCATCCGAGCGCTTCCCTCCTTAGCATCCCATAGCCAGATCATATGATCAAATCCACCACTGGCTAGCGTCTGCCCATCGGGACTCCAGGCCAATGATTGCACCCGCTCCGCGTGCCCCACAAGTGTCTGGCGCACACATTGGCTTTTCACCTCCCAGAGCTTGACGGTACCATCCCAACTTCCGCTGGCTAAGGTGCTGCCGTTGGGGGCAAAGGCAAGTCCCCGCACCCAATTGGAATGCCCTGAGCGCGCACGCTGGCAGGTCGTTACTTGTGGTGTTCGCATCTCCCACCAGTGAAGTGTTCCCTCAAAGTCGCCGCTGACCAGGAGTGTCCCATTCGGGCTCCAAGCGAGAGAGAAGATTGGTCCAGGGTGCGGCAAATCTTGCAGGTGGATACCTTGCCGAACATCCCAGATCCGGACCGTTGCATCATGTCCTCCGCTGGCGAGCATCCCTCCATGGGGAGCAAAGGCCAAACAATTGGTCCCCTTAGTATGCCAAACCGACCAGAGAGGAGCCCCACTTGCTACGTCCCAAAGCGTAATACTGCCATCAAAGCTCCCGCTAGCCAGCAGATGCGCATCCGGACTGAAGGCAAGAGCATATGTATTGGCGGTATGTGCCTGCCTGACGAGATGTAAGATCTGGCCACCTCCACGCCATACTCTCACTTCCCCCCGCTTGCTACCTGCTGCCCAGTACTGCCCGTTAGAACTTGTGGCAACCGCTAAGGTCGCGTCAAAAGCTTCGGTAAAGACGCTGTCTTGGATCAACGCTCCAGACAAGGTCGTATCTTGCATCTCGACACTCTGCAAATACACCCCCCGAATGGCAAACCCTGAAAGATCAAGTCCGCGTAGGTGTCCGCGTAGCCCTCGCAAGAGCGTGATGAGGTTGGCTGGCCCATATCCCTGCCCCTCCTGTTCTAGCGTACGCAATTGGCTGAGCAACTGCACTAATAATTCCTTAACTGCTTCTGTCTCTTGATAGATGACCTGGAGGCGCACAAGGATTGGAGAGACAATCAGCCGCTCTTGCGCCTGCCGCACATATTCCTTGGCCCTTGCCTGCGCAAGTGCATACCTGATCAGATGCTCCCACCGCGCTTGCTGGATCTGCTCACTCACCTGCTCTACCAGCACCTCCGTCACATATTCCAGGATCACCGATTGTAAGGTAAACGTCGCCTGCTGCTTGCTCCGCTCGACCAGTGAGCGGCGTTGTAACGCTTCCAGCGCCTCATGCACCGCTTCTCCTGCAACTGGGGGACTAACATCCTCTGGAGTTCAGTAACATGCAAAGGTTCGCGTCCAATTGCCAACCAGATCAATAGCGCTTGTTCCAGGGCCGAGAGACGGCTATATTGTTCTGCAAGCACGTCGCGAATAGTGCTAAAGATGACCGTATCCTGCGCTAAGAAGGTGCTGATCTCGCCCCCGAAGAGCTCGACGATAGTCTCCGCAACAATTTTCAAGGCCAGTGGGTTTCCCGCATAGAGCCGGACGAGATGAGCTCGGTCTTGACCGGTACCAACAAGGCCCTTTTCCTCGAAGAGGTTTTCGCAAGCGTTCAACTCCAGCCCTCCGAGGCACAACGCATGCACGCCAACCTGACGACGCTCCAATTGCTCGAGTTCAGCCGGGGCCTCCCGGCTCGTGATGAGCAGACAGCTCTGGTGTGGCGCTTCAGCCGCCCGACGAAGCAGTGTCGCGTAGTCTTCGTAGCCCGGACGATAGCGGCCCTCTGGATCATGCTCTTGCAGCAATGTTTCCAGGTTGTCCAGCACGAGCAAACAGCGTCGCGTCTGGAAGCACTCCAGCAGCAAGTCGATACATCGATCACTCGTGGAGGGCAGGGCGGGTAGTGGTTGAGGCGAAAGGGCCTGCAGACAGTCGGTGAGGAGATCCTGGCAGGGAAGAGCATTCCGTATCGAGCGAAAGACCACCATCTGGAAGGTGGGAGCCACCTGACGCATCAGGGAGACCGAGAGTGCTGATTTGCCGATACCTCCCATGCCCAGCACGCACACCACCCGGCAATGCTCCTGAAGTACCCACCGCTCAAGCTGCAAGCGCTCGGCCCGGCGCCCATAAAAATCAGGCACATCGAAGGCATCTCCCCAATCGAAGCGCGACGAGGGATGTGGAGGCTTCTGGGAGGACCTCCACTCTTCGGTCCGTGGAACCGGTTTGCGCGCCGCAAGAGCAGAGGGCGCTGATGCTACTGCGAGCTGTGCCCGAATCCAGAAGGCAGCAAAGTCCTCCTGCTGCCTTGCAGTCAGCCAGAGCCGCTCCGCCTCCTCGCGCTCTTGTCCAAGCGTAAATGCATGGCGCTGAAGAGCAAGGACAATCAACTGGGTGAGGTGCTCTCGTGTGGGTGAGTGTTTGCTTTGCTCCCACCGCTGAATAGTCTGCTCGCTTATCTCAAGAAATCTCCCTAGTTCTCGTTGAGTCAGGTTCATGCGCTTGCGCAGCGTCTCGCAGAAGCGCCCAAAGGCGTTCTCACCTGTATGTTGGTTGGAATGTGAATGTTTCATCTTCCCTCCTTGCTTCGCGCAGAGGCACGAAGGCCGGTTTCTGGGAAATGCAAGTCATTCTGAGCAAGAGCAGCCTCTGTACGGAAGGGGGGTGATAAGCGAGAAAGTGGCTTACCAATGCTCGGAATACGATGTACATTAGGAATCATATAACAAGAAATAAAGCACTTTTCTATGATGAATAATCATCAGCCCCTCCCAATACTCGTATTGCGGTTTTCTGTGCCTCGGTCATTCCTCTGATGCCTGTGATATTGAGTCGCTCATAAGGGCGATCTTGCCGCAATGTTCGTACCACTTCGCCTGTCTCCAGATTCCATAACCGAATGGCGCTGTCGTCGCCACAGCTGGCCAGCAGGTGTCCATCCGGACTCACCCTCAATGCCTGCACTGTTCCTTCATGCCCCTCCCAGATTGCCAGGCATTTTCCCGATGCTACCTCCCACCACCGTAGCTTCCCATAGCAATCTCCACTTATCACGGCCTCACCACTCGGACTCCACGTCACCGCAGATATTCCTCCACTGGATGTGCCCAAGACGCGTACGACCTTTCCACTCGCGACCTCCCAGACCACGACTTCCCCATCTTCGCTTCCTCCTCCACTAGCCAATTGGCTCCCATCTGGATTCCACGCAACGCTCGCGGCCCTGCCATGGTGCCCCTGAAGCTTCTTGAGCAACGACCCATTGGAGGGCTTCCAAAGGCAAATGCCGCCATCGTCACCACAGCTAGCCAATTGGCTCCCATCTGGACTCCATGCCACACCACGGAGCTTGGTTGGAGATGGGAACCCGATCCAGCGGCGCTTGTGCATCTGCATATCCCATACTTGCACCCCGCGCATATAGCTTCCACTGGCCAAAAGCTGCCCATCTGGCTCCCACGCTATGCCCTGGAAGATCGTGTCAACGGAGTCAGGGTCCCGAAGCAGGTGGAGACAGGAACCTGTCTCCGGGTTCCACAACCGGATAGAATTGTCCCACCCACTACTAGCGAGGAGTCTTCCATCCGGGCTCCAAGCCACTCCATGGACGATCCAGTGATGTCCTCGTAAGACTCTAGGCACTGTTCCGCCGCCCACATCCCAGATTGTGACGCTTGTGTTGGTACTGGCACCTGCCAACTGTGTACCAGTAGGATTCCACGCAACGTCGAAGAGGGAGCCAACGTACCCACTCATGAGGCGCATACATCGCCCATCTACTACATTCCATACACGCAACGTTCCATCTTCACTGCTACTGAGCAGGCTGCTGCTGTCGGGGGTAAAGGCAAGCGCAAGCACACCAGCACTATGTCCATGGAGTACCACTCGATACCGACCTTGTTCAACATCCCAGAGCCAGATCGCTGTATCGAGGCCGGCACTGGCTACAAGGCGCCCATCGGGGCTCCAGACTACACAATGTAATCGACGCGTACTTCCTGTGAGTGTCTGAAGCACACATCCACTAGCTACATCCCACAGCTTGACGGTGCGGTCCCAGCTCGCGCTAGCCAGGTGCCTCCCATCAGGTGCGAAGGCCAGACCCATTACCCAATTAGTATGTCCTGTGAGGATCTCTGCACGCGTCACTGGCTGCGCTCCCTGTCCTCCCTGCACCTGCCACAGCGAAATATTTCCATTAACGCAACTACTGCCCAGCAGGCGGCTAGTGGGACTCCAGCTCACGGCATGTACAGCTTTGCCCTGACCAGAGAGCGTTTGCATATGTCGGCCGGACGACACATCCCAGAGTTGGATTGTTCCATCGTCTCCCCCACTCGCAAGCAGGCAACCATCGGCGTCAAAGGCGACGCAGTTAACGCTATTCGTGTGCCACCCCATCCAGAGCAACGCTCCCTGCTCCAGATCCCACAACTTGATGGTACCATCCCAACTTCCGGTTGCCAGAATCTGCTCGTCTGGGCTGAATGCAAGGGTATAAATCGTGTCGGTATGTGCTCGCCAGATCAGGTGAAGGATTCTCCCTTCCTCCTTCCACACATGCACCTCCCCACTCCTGCTGCCTGCTGCCCAGAATGTTCCCTTGCTACTGACAGCCACTGCCCACATAGCGTCGAGTGCTTCCGTAAAGACGACATCACGGACGACCGACTCAGCAAGCGACGCGTCTTGCATCTCGCAGTCTTGCAGATAGGCACCTCGAAGGGAGAGGTGCGAGAGATCGAGCCCACGTAGGTGCCCCCGCTGCAAACGCAGTAGCGCGATCACATTCGTAGGTCCGTATCCTTGGGCAGCATAGTCACATGCTCGAAATTGATTGAGCAACAAAAGCAAGCGCTCTTCGACTTCAGCCTGCCCACGGTACACGCTTTGCAGACGCTCCAACAGCGGTGCCACCAACAATCGTTCCTGCGTATGTCGTACATATTCCTTCGCATGCGCCTGTTCAAATCCATAGTGGATGAGGCAATCGTGTTTGCCCTGCTGAATCTCATTTATTACCTCCATAATCAGCACAGAGGTTATGTATTCCAGTACGACAGATTGCAACGTAAAGCTGCCTCGACGTTGTCCCGGCTCAATCAGAGAGCGGCGGCGCAAACCATCAGCGGCTTCCAGCACCTGGACACGCGGTAGTGGAACGGTCAACATCGCCAGTGCCTCCTCAATGGTCACTGGCTCACGAGCAATTGCCAGCCAGCGCAGTAGGGTTTGCTCAAGAACCGAGAGCCGGGCGAATTGTTCATCGAGTAGGTTGGCAATGGTACCAAAGATTATCGTGCCTCCTGCGAGGAACGGGCCAATCGCACCGCCGAAAAGGTCGGTGACGATCTCGGCGACAATTTTTAAGGCCAAAGGGTTACCTCCATATACCTCGATGAGGTGCGTCTGCTCTTGCGGAGTCCCCTCCACCCCTTTCTCTGTCAGTACCCGTTCACATGCCGCGAGATCTAAGCCAGAAAGGCGTAGTGAGCGTACTGGAGCGTGTTTGCCCTCTAGTGGCCTTAGTTCTGCTGGTTTCTCCCGAGAAGTGAGTAACAGGCACCCCTGGTGCTCTGTTTCCGCGACCCGGCGTAGCAGCCTCCCGTAGTCTTCAAAGCCAGAACGGAAAAGTCCCTTGGTCTCTCTTTCTTGCAAAATGGCCTCTAGATTGTCCAGGATCATGAGCACACGCCCCTTTCGTAAGTGCTCAATCAAGAGGGCGATACGTTGTTCAAGGCTGTCTGGTACTGTCCTCAGACGTTGTGATGAGAGTACTTGCAAGCAGTCATCAAGCAGTGCTTCGCACGAGGGAGCATCGCGTAACGAACGAAAGAGCGCCACGTCAAAATGCTCGGCAGTATGTTGCGTGAAGTTGATGGCCAGCGCCGACTTACCAATGCCTCCCATGCCTAGCAAACTCACGACACGACAACGTTCTTGCACAATCCATTGTGTCAGGAAGGCCAGTTCCTGCTCGCGCCCGTAGAAGGCGGGGATCGCAAAGGCTTCACCCCAATCCACTCGCGGTCCAGCAGGGGTGCTTTCCTCATCGGCGCTGATCGGGGTAATCGGGGTAGGGATTTTGTGATGATGCGACAGATGTTGCGGACCAAGCAACAGGGACAGCCATTGCTCATCAAGCAGCACCTTCTGGTGTGCTGCTTTCCAGAAGGTGCGAATCTCCTCGGCTTCCTGATCAGCAGGAAAGGCCCGCTGTTGTACCCCAAGCTCAATGAAACGTTTGAGGTGCTCAGCTTTCGGATAACTACTGCCCGCTTCCCATTCTGCCACTGCACGTCGAGAGACCCCGAGGACTTCAGCAAGTCCCGCCTGGGTGAAACCGGTGGTTGTCCGGAGCGTGAGCATCATTTGGCCAAACGCATAGTCTCGCTCACGGTAGAAGGTTTTTGCCATCGGCGCTCACCTTTCTACATGATTCATTGGAGCAGCACAATGTGAAGTAATGTGAAGTAACATGCCATCTAATGAGCGGTGACTTCATAGCGAACCATCGGTAAGCTTATTGTGATATGTGGACCTTCCAACAGGCCAACACCTATCTGGGATTGTAGGGAACAATAACAGGAGAACCTCTACAATCTCTGCTTCTTTCTTCTCTTTTTATCATAGCAGATTGCCTAGCGAACAATGAGGATTGACAGAAAGCACGCCCACTTTCATAATGCTCTGCCTGAGAAGTCAAAAAAAGCTCTTTGGCTCCACATTTTCCTGCTCTTCTGGATGATCCCTCAATATCCGTCACCAGCCGTCATCGCTCTTTGTGTTCTTGGGGCTAGCGATAGCATCCTTTGTCGAGCTTTTCTGAAGTTCTTCAGGCAACTGTGAAAACATGAAGTGAGATGAAGCGAGGTGACACCTAAAAAGAAGTGACTTCTCCAGTTCCTTCTTCTATACTCTCTTGGAGGAAGGGGACAAACCAGGGTGACGTGACAGAATCCGCTTGAGTGCTTAATCGCCGGATGATGTTCCTTCCAGGGGGACTGAGAAGAGGAGCGTGCTTATCCACGCTAGAAGAGGAACGATAGATGATAAACAGCAAAACAATGTTTGAAGATCAAAAGACGATAAACAGCCGAGTGATGATGGAAAAGCAGCAGGAAGGCCCCCTGTTCAATGAAGCACTATCTAAAGATGGTGCCGTAGAATGGCAGTGTCCACGTTGTGCCTGGTGCCTGTGCGAGCAGGGCCTGGAATTAGGGAATGGCTCGCATGGGATTTGCCCACGGCATGCAGAGATGCTTCTGCGGCACTATAGAGCACACCGTGCGTGCTGCTTGAGCGCCTAATAGTGGGTGCGCATGAGATGGGTACAACCCATTTCATCGCGAAGCATATGGCAGCGAGAAGAGAAGCATGAACAATAAATAATAAGGAGGAGTGCAGAATAATGTCTTGTCTTTGTGATGAGGCGATATCATCTCGACGGGCTGTCCGGGTAATGGTCATCGACGATTCCCCCACGATTCGTGGGGGAATTGAGACATGTCTGAGTTGCGAAGGCTTCGTGGTCCAAAGTTTTTCCAATGGAGTAGAGGCAATGCATTGGTTGAGTCAACCTGACGCACTGCTTCCTGACCTCGTGTTTCTTAATAGTGTTCTTCCTGATGAAAGTGGGTATGGAGTAACACGTTTACTAAAGGCGAGGCCCCAGTTTACTCATACAGCTATTATCATGCTCTTATATCAAAATAGCGTTGTGGATCGTTTGAAGGCGCGACTTGCCGGAGCGAAAGGCTGCCTCGCGATTCCTTTTGGCGTTCAGAATCTCCTTCAGGTGACCCAGAAAATCCTATCAGCCTCTTCATCTGAAAAATCGATAAACACACGTGTTGCAATCAACCACGAACATTCTCCTCTCTATGTCGTCTGGTTATAATAGCCTGTTCTTTTTTTCCGGGCAAAAGTATTGCTGGAAAAACGCCAGGGTAACCTGTACGCCGCATCGTCGGCAGATCTCGAGTGCAACAAATGTTGTTGGAACTGATGGAACGTTCCATGCACACCTCGTTTACCCCAAACCTTGAAAGAGGAGGGCGACCAGAGCATGTGAGGTGGTTGTGTTGCAAAAACTATGACGAAGGCGGAGATGACGTGAAGAGTTCTCCTCGTTCGGTCAGGCTGCCACCCCAAACAGCTTGGCAACCAAGACACCCTGGCCTCTCACATCTCCTTTTTTCACCTTTTGCAGTTGCCCATTTCTGATCATGTTATATGCTTCATATCCCTGTAAGGTTCTGCTGGCTGTCTCAAAGGAAAAAAATCCCATCCCCGGCTTCGTCAAGCGTTTGATGAACCGATGATCTTGTTCGATCAGATTGTTGAGGTATTTCACCTGCCTCAATTCCACGTGTTCAGGCAGGTGTGCTGACTATTTGGGACATCCGTTCGATAAAAATGCACTTCATCGGTCAATAGCGATGCTGCCTCGTCACTTGCGCTCATGCTTCAACTGCCACTGAGGAAGGAGATTCAGCATGACGTGTGTAGTGCTCGATGATAGCTTCTGGAGCGGCAGTAGCCTGGAGATGCTGCAACACCCGATGATGAAAGACACGTCGCCTGCTCTCACCGATCTCGCTGTAGACCACTTCACGGAGGGTATCGTGAGAGAAGGAGTAGGTAACCGCTCCGTTGACGTGCTCAATGAGCAGGTGATGGCAGAGAAGCTCATCAAGCGCCTGGAGCGTATCATTCTCGGACAGCTCTGTCACTTGACAGAGTTGCTCAAGGGTGAAATCGTGGCAGAGTACAGATGCTGCATTGAGCAAGAGCCTGGCGACTGAAGAGACATATGTGAGACGCATGCGAATCGTGTCGTGTATTCTCGATGGAAGGATGTCGTGCCATTGCTCGATTTCTACGTCCGTGACCGACATATTTATTGCCCACGTCCCATCGGGTCGGGGAAGGGCTCGCAGCATCTGGCGTTCGAGCAGTGCCCTGAGCACTTCCTCGACATACAGCGGCTGCCCTCGCGTTTTGTTGAACAGCCATTGCACAAAAGGAGTCCCATCAGCTGTTGCACGGTTTCTTTCTTTTTCTGCCGTCTTTCCGCTTCCCTGCTGAAGAGCGCATGCATCCAAATACTGGACCCACTGGACAAGATCCTCGTAGCGCAGTGCTTCAAGGGTCAGCGCACATGTGGGTCCCTCTTGCTTCAGGTTGAAAAGCCACGCCTGCAGGTCAGGTTGCGTGAGGAGTTCTTCGCTCCGCACACTCACAATGAGCAATACGGGGAGCTGACTTGCCCTCCACTGATGCCAGGCGTAAAAGAGCACATTGCGTGAGGCTATATCGATCCATTGGAGATCATCGACAAACACCACCAGCGGTCGGCGTGACGCCCACGCCATTCCTAGGCGAGCAATAGCCTCAAACAAGCGCGTGTGCCCGGTCGATTCGTCTGTGAGGGGAACAGGTAGATCTGGATACCGGTCGCGCAATTCTGGCAGGATACGTGAAAGTTCGCTGAGCCAGAGATCACTGAGCAAATCATCAGGAGCATTCTGCTCTTCTACCCGCCGGCGTAGCATATCCACGATCAGTTGATAGGAAAGGCTCCTCCCATTCGCAAACGCCTGGGCATGGAGGACCTCTGCACCTTGCATCGCGGCCCATGCGAGAAAGTCTGTTCCTAAACGTGTTTTGCCCATACCCGCTTCGCCTTCAAGCAACACCAGATGCGTTTCCTGGCGTGTTACACGATGATAGTGCTCGACGAGACTCGCGTATTCCCGGGTTCGCCCGACCAGGAGACCGTCAAGATGGACCGCAGCGACTGAAAACTGGGAAGAGGGCTGTGGTGGTCCTGGCAGGCGCAAGGGGAAGTCTCGGCTCAGTCGTTCTGCCAAAGCCATCGTTTCTGGAGCAGGTTCGACCCCCAGTTCACGCGAGAGCCAGGCACGCGCTGTTTCATAGACCTGGAGGGCTTCGTCGCGTCTGCCCACCATGAAAGACATCTGCATCAAACGCCGGGTTGCAGCCTCGTCGCCAGGATCAAAGGAAACCCAATGGGTGGCTGTGGCAAGCGCATTGACCAGTTCTCCACCCTCCATCTGCCATGTTGAAAGGGCATCGAAAAGCACGCTCACACGATGACGAAGTGCTTCGCGTTGAGTACTTATCCAGGTGTCAAATGCCGGAGCATCAGGCAGCGAGAAGTTCTCTAAAAATGCGCCTCTGATCTGACGAAGCGCTTCTTGCACCTGTATCGCCAGCTGGTGGCGCTCCTCATCCTGGACTTGATCCAAGGCCAGATGAGAACGGACACGGGCGAACGCTGCATTCAGGAGCGCAATATTGCTCACGATCGCAGAAGTAGGTCGCACACCCAGAGCATTCCGTTCCACGACAAGATGAGCTTCATGAGGCGCGACGGTTGTCTCCCCAAGCGCCTCGCGCAGTATTGCTAAGGTGCGGCGCAGGATGGTACGGCCTTGCTGTTCCTCAAGGTCTGGCCAGAAGAGTGTCATGAGCTTCTCACGAGAGTGCATGCCCTCCTCAAGGACAAGATAGATCAATAAGGCACATGCTTTGCGTGTCCGAAATTTCAATACTTGCTCTTGATGACGAATCTTAGGGGTACCAAACAGAGAAAGAGAGAGTTGGCTCATCGTATTCTGTTCACGTTTCTGTTCACGGTTGGGTCACGAAGATGCTTTAGACTGGCAACAAGGACAACTCAAGAGGCTATCCATCATCTCAGTATATCACACGACTCTGTGCGAAAGGGTGCAGTGGCCTCAACCGATGAGTATATTCCATTAACTGATAGGAGAAACATTTATGACAAAGCTTGAAGGAAAAGTCGCAGTCATCACTGGTGGCAGTAGCGGTATTGGTCTGGCGACGGCAAAGCTCTTTGCCGCAGAGGGGGCACATGTATATATCACGGGTCGTCGTCAACGCGAACTCGATGCAGCCGTCAGGCAGATTGAGAAAAATGTGACGAGCGTTCAGGGAGACGTGGCAAGGCTCGCGGATCTTGATCGCTTGTACGCGACCGTGAAGCAGCAGCATGGCCGCATCGATATCCTCTTTGCCAACGCTGGAGGAGGGGAATTTGTCCCCTTAGCAGAGATCACTGAGACACATGTTGATTCCTTGTTCAACACCAACGTCAAGGGACTCCTCTTCACGGTACAAAAGGCGCTCCCACTCTTGCAGGAGGGCAGTTCAATTATTCTGAATGCCTCAGTCGTCGCCTCCAAAGGGGTAGGAGGGTCTACGATCTACAGCGCCACGAAGGCGGCGGTCCGGTCATTTGCACGAACCTGGACCGTTGAGCTCCGAGACCGCAAGATCCGTGTCAACGCCGTTAGTCCTGCCCAAACCAATACGCCATTCCATAAGAGTGAAGAGATCAAGACCTTCCTGGCGAGCCTCGTGCCGATGGGGCGGTTGGGCGATCCCAACGAAGTGGCGAAAGCGGTCCTCTTCCTCGCATCGGATGACAGCAGTTTCATTACCGGAATCGAGCTGTTCGTTGATGGAGGAACAGCGCAAATCTAAATGATCCCGATCGCAGGCTTCTCATTGAGGCGTCTGCGATCCATTTTCCGTCACTCAGAAAAAGAAAGGTTCGCATGAACACTCATTCATCGTCAGCGGTTTCGTCATCCAATTGGGCCATCCGGGTACTTCCGCTTGCGCTCGGCATGTTTGCCATTGGAAGCGAGGGACTCGTCATTGCAGGCATTTTGCCGGATGTGGCTCGTGGTCTCAATGTCTCGATCAGCGCGGCGGGTCAACTGGTGACCATTTTCGCTCTGGCCTATGCTCTTCTTGGCCCATTCTTGACGGCTCTAGCCACGAGATTTCCTATCCGCCGGGTGTTGTTGGGGGCGCTCATCATTTTTGCGGTCGGAAACGTGCTGGCCGCACTCGCTCCCTCCTATGGGCTGATGGTGGTCATTCGCATTCTTGCGGCCATAGGCGCGGCAAGTTTCCAGGGTGTTGCCTCTGCCGCTGGCGTTGCCCTCGCCCCTCTGGATAAACAGGGACGAGCTCTGGCTCTCGTCTGGAGTGGGCTAACAGTAGCATTGGTAGCGGGGGTCCCATTGGGTACATTCATCGCCGGGCTGGCCAGTTGGCGCATCACCTTTGCTGTCGTGGCGGCTCTCGCCGCACTCGCCGCTCTTGGTATTGTGGTTCTGGTGCCTGAGCTTGCTCGTCCACCGATCGTCACAGTCCCAATGTTTGGACGCCTGATGCGTCGATCTGCTCTTCTGGCCATCCTAGTCACGACGTTGTTTGCCATTGCGGGGGAGTTTGTGGCATACACCTACATTGCCCCTCTCGTAACCCTGCTCACACCTGGGAGCGAGCCTTTTCTCGCTCTCATCCTGCTCGGTTTCGGGATAGCTGGTGTCATTGGCAACGCGCTCGGTGGCACATCCGCTGATCGCTTTGGCGCAAACCGGACTATCGTTGTGAGCCTGGTCTTCTTACTGGGTGCGATGCTCTTGCTCTGGGGGCTCAACTTCGTTGCTGTGAGCGTGGTGACGATCATTCTCGCCGCACTTGCTGCCACTGTCTGGGGGGTGACCGGCTGGAGTTTCGTGACTCCGCTCCAGTCACAACTCCTGACAACCGCCCCTGAGCAAGTCAGTGTTACGCTTGCCCTGAACAACTCAGCACTGAATCTTGGCACAGCGTTAGGAGGAGCAGTTGGAGGGCTCATAGTGAGTTCCCATGTTGGATTCCTTCCGCTCAGTGGGTCCATTTTCATTGCCCTCGGACTCTTGCTTCACCAACTGGTGGTTGGTCATCGCCGACCTTCTCTGAGTCCGTCAGCCTCGTTCAGAACCACTTCTGTCACTCCCGAAGGAGAGAAGATTGAGCAACCAGGCCGCTAAAAGAATCGCCTCTGGCCTGCGCAAATATGAAGCATTTCCTCCTGTTATTCTCCTCGTCTGCTGGTTGGCAGACGAGGAGAATAACAGGATTGAAGATTTCAGAATTCAGTGGTAGTACAGCCTCTTTCGCACCAGCAGGTCGATGCATATTTGGCTTCACTAGGTAAACCGGTTGCTGCCTATTGAGATTACATCACCGGTGAAAAGCGCTCTCCTCGATATCGAGGAGATGGGGCCAGTCTCAGACACTGTTCATAATGTCCACATCATCTGCAACGACAATGCTTCAGTGGTAAACTCATGTGCAGCGTTTACCCCATCAGTGAGAGCTGGTAGAATAATGGAAAACGTGCTACCTTCTCCTAGAAGGCTCTGCACCTCCATATGTCCTCCGTGTCTTTCTACAATGGCACGCGTAATATAGAGCCCCAATCCCAATCCAATAGATTCCCCGACTCGGACATTGTTATTGGGAACACGATAGAATTGCTCGTATATGGAGGATAGATGTTCAGGAGAAATACCTAAACCGCGATCACGCACACAGAGGATGACCTCTCCTCCTCTTCGTTGCAACTTGAGCGTAATAGGTGTTTCCTTTAACGAATATTTGCGAGCATTAGTGAGCAAATTTAGAAGAGCTTGGCTGATCCTATTGCAATCTATATCAACTTCGATTGGCTCAGGCGGCGAAAGGTCGCAAGTAGCAGGCGTTTTATCAGCCGTAAATTCATCAACCACATGCTGGCACAATTTCACCAGATCGTGGGGTCTACGATGCAATACAAATTGATCACACTGGATATGCATAGTGTCTTGCAGGTCATGAACAAGCACCCCCAAACGATTAATGGAGAGCTCCATTTTCTCGATATCTCCGATGATCTTATCTATGTTTCCCTGTTTCAATCGGCGCTGGGCTAATTGAATCATTGCCTTTAAGCTGGTAAGTGGTGTGGCAAGTTCATGCGCGACCATACTCAGCATAGAGTCTTTTGCGTGGTTTGCCGCTGTGAGTTCGCTGGTACGTTGCTCGACCTGGCTCTCTAGGGAACATGCATACTGCTCCAAAGCTTGCTGTTTCTCCTGTACGAGACGAAACAGTTGGCGGGTTTGGAGTGCGCGCCGTACAGCTGCCACAAAAAAATCGCGATCAATGGGTTTGAGAGTGTAATCATATGCTCCTTCCTGCAACGCCTGCATTGCTAACTCATGCTCACCATGTCCAGTGATAAGCAAAACAGGTATATCTGGCATACTTGCATGAATGGTTGATAAAAGTTGCATCCCATCCATCCCAGGCATCTTGATGTCACTCACTATCGCGTCATACTCTCTGAGTTGTAGCTGTGCGATAGCATCAAGCGCGGAATTCGATGTATCCACATCAACATCTTGCATGCGCAGCGTGAAGGTGCGAGAAAGAGCCTGTAGCGCCGCGCTATCGTCATCAACAAGGAGAATACGTGGTTTCCGTTTTTCATCCGCTGGTTCTGTTTGTATTACGGAAATAATCTTCGGCTGATATTCTTGCCCTGTTCTGCCTTGATTTAGTTCCACGTTACTTTCCTCCTGAGGTACTGCTACCCCCCCGTTGGAGCAAAGAGGGGAAGTTGGATAATAAAAACAGCTCCTTCCCCTGGATGATTCTCAAGCAAAATTGCGCCCCCGTGGTCCTGGATAATACCATAGGTAATAGAAAGACCCAGACCTGTGCCTAACCCAACCTCTTTGGTTGTAAAGAAAGGGTCGAAAATACGCTTCTCCAGATCCAATGGGATACCCGTGCCAGTATCGCTTACACTTATCTCGACAATGTTCTCTTTGAGCTCGCATTTAATAGTAATGCGTTTCTGCTTGTTTGATACCATAGCATCACGTGCGTTGGTGAGCAGATTTAGAAACACCTGCTCCAATTGGATCGAGCTACCTAGCACTATTATCTCCTTAGAGGGAACATCGACACATATCTCGATTTGGCGCAAACGGAGTTGTTCCTGAAGAAGCATCAATGCTCCTTGTATGACTAACTCAAGCCTGATTTGCTCGTGACGTGCCGAAGCCACACGCCCGAATGTACGCAGGTGGGAAATAATACTAGTCGCCTTCTGAATCTGCTGCATGGCGCTATTCAACTCTTGCAAGAGTTGTTGAGCCTCTGTCTCTGCTAGGCCCAATCTGATCATGTCAATCGCATTTCCCACGAACAAGGCGGTACTGTTAAGAGGGTTATTGAGCTCATGAGCGATTCCAGTTGTCAATTCACCCAGGGTGGCAAGTTTACCCGCCTGTATCAGCTGTTCCTGCTTTTCGCGCAGTTCCTGCCCCTGACGTTTAACCTCATCAGTCGTTTCCTTCAGATCGCTCATAATATGTATCATCGCCTTACGGCTTTTTTCTAGGCGCAGATTGGAATTGTGTGAATCCTGAAGAATATGGAGAAGCGCGCGCCGAGAATTATCCAGACGTTCTGTCTGTTGAACCATACTACGGCGATCCTGCTCATAATCTGCCAGAATGTGAATCATCGCCTTACGCTGGTCAGACAATTGTTTGTTAAGCTTCGCCATATCATGGAGAATGTGGATAAAAGCTCTTCTCCTCTCTTCGCCTTTACGTACGCGCTCTTCAAGCGCCTGTCGTTGCTCCAAAAGGTTCACAAGCTCATGTTCTAATCCTTTAAAGCGCTCCATTTCATTTGTAGTAATCAACACTACATGAGGAAGATTCGTAGCATTCATTGATTATGTCCCTCGTTCGACATTCTTACTCTGATTCATGAGGCTCTCTATTTGTTTTTCAAGGGCGATCATCTTCAGCTCACGCCCTACAACAACCTCTTCAAATTTCTCCAGATCCAGAATCTTTTCCTGCAGTTCTGCTTTGGACTCCTGGAGATCTCGCAACACCTTCTCATAAGCGCGCATATCACGCAAAATGCCAATCGCGCCAATGACACGATCCGTATCGCGTAGCGCTGAAGCATTGAGCGTGGTAGGGATGATCTCCCCAGAAGCGCTACGGGGGTTTAGTTTGGCATTTCGAGTAACGCCACGTTCAATTACTTCGCGTAAGGCTGCCAGGAACTCACGAGTCTCCTCAGAACTAATGAAGCGAGAAAGGGACTGCTCCAGCACTTCATCAGGTCGGAAGCCCAGGAGTTCGTAAACGGCATCATTCGCTTGCAAAATTTTGCCTTCCAGATCAGAGACAAAGACCGGGTCTGGTGCGTTCTTAATCAGGCTATCAGAATACGCAAGCGCTTTATCGAGCTCGCGCATATCACGTAGAATGCCTATAGCACCGATGGCTCGACCATCACTATCACGTAGCGCTGAAGCATTGAGGCTTGTAGGAATGATTTCCCCGGAAGCGCTACGGGGATTGAGACGGGTATTACGGGTTACGCCACGTTCAATTACTTCGCGTAAGGCTGCGGTAAACTCGCGTGCCTCCTCAGAACTAATGAAGCGAGAAAGGGACTGCTCCAAGATCTCATCAGTACGAAAGCCCAGGAGTTCATAGACAGCATCATTCGCTGAGAGGATCTTACCTTCCAGATCAGAGACAAAGACCGGGTCTGGAGCATTCTTGATCAGGCTATCAGCATACGCATGTGCTTTATCGAGTTCGCGCATATCACGTAGAATGCCTATCGCACCGATCACACGACCATCAGTATCACGTAGTGCTGAGGCATTGAGCGTGGTAGGAATCACCTCATCGGAGGCACTGCGAGGATTGAGGCGGGCATTGCGGGTTACGCCACGTTCGATCACCTCGCGTAAGGCTGCGGTAAACTCACGGGTCTCCTCAGAACTAATGAAGCGAGAAAGGGACTGCTCCAAGACCTCATCAGTACGAAAGCCCAGGAGTTCATAGACGGCATCATTCGCTGAGAGGATCTTACCTTCCAGATCAGAGACAAAGACCGGGTCTGGTGCGTTCTTAATCAGGCTATCAGCATACGCACGCGCTTTATCGAGCTCGCGCATATCACGTAGAATGCCTATCGCACCGATGGCTCGACCATCTTCATCACGTAGCGCTGAGGCATTGAGGCTTGTAGGAATGATTTCCCCGGAAGCGCTACGGGGATTGAGGCGGGTATTACGGGTTACGCCACGTTCAATTACTTCGCGTAAGGCTGCGGTAAACTCACGGGTCTCTTCGGGGCTGATGAAGCGAGAAAGGGATTGTTCGAGCACTTCATCAGTACGGAAGCCCATGAGTTCATAGACGGCATCATTCGCTGAGAGGATCTTGCCTTCCAGGTCAGAGACAAAAACTGGGTCTGGCGCATTCTTGATGATAATATCGGCATCAAGAGAGCCGTGTGACCTTTCACGATTGTGTGTTGTTGAAGAAACTGTGGTGGTGGTCGTTTTCAGTTGGTCAGACATACATCCTCCCAGTATGGCAAGACTAACAGCACGATCTTTTCGCGTAGCACGTCATTTCGCGTAGCACGTCTTCTCGCCAGAGCGTGCTCCATATGAGCGATGCTATACGACTAGCTCTGCCTTATCCGCTTTCCGTTATCCATGACCATTGAACTAAACAACATCGCAAAAGCTACATATACTCATCTATAAACTATTTGTTAATATGTCCCCGGCATGAATAATAGCATATGTTTTATGCAAAAGCAATCTATAAATAAGATTATATTTTGACGGTGTTAGCATATAATCAACTTGCATCTGCTGCCCATTCTAGTCATTTCACCTACTTGTATATACTAAGAATTGTATTGCAAGAATAAAGGAGCAATGGGAAACACTTCCTTATTAGCTTCATCTAAAAGACTGCAACGACTCTTGATCAATAACATATGATAGGGAATGGGATACTTACGCTGTCTGAATCTCCCAAAAAGATGCGCCTTCTAGTTTTTACCCTGCTTTCTATTTGATTATATAGGGATATTACATCACATTTTTGATCAAATTTTTGTCAGGTATTCCCATAAATATAACGCCATCTTTCTAATTCATATGAATACATAATCGATCAACCGAAAAGAAATATCTGCAAAAATGCGCGGATATGTGTTACCTCTTTGATATGTTTGTTCTTCTCTGGGTTGTGTTACAAGAAATAATCTCATCTGGTACAGTGAAAGTATAAGGTGAGATGAGACAAGAGCATGGAAACGCAAACTCCGTTCAAGTGGCGTCATTTTGAAGCAGAGATCATGTTGCTGATACTTTGAGGAACGACTTGGGATCAAAATGGCGAACACGCTTCTTGGACGAAGAAAGCTTCTCTATCTCTGGAAGCAGCAGAATGGCGTTTGCCCGATATGTCAAGAGAAGATCACCAAGGTCACCGGATGGAACTCCCACCATCTGATCCGGAAATCAAAGGGCGGAAAGGACTCAGCTTACTCGCGTCTTACCCCTTCTTGAAATCTTTAGTTCGGGAAAAAAATAACAAGCGCCTCTCGTCAGAACTGAGAAAGATGCGCTTCAGGTGACATTCACATGCCACCTGAAGCGCCATAGTGAGGAGCTTTTTGCTACCAACGATTCCGGTGCAGGACATCACCTAAAGGGCGACGTTGCGCAGGCTTGAAATCCGTTCCTTGCGTGTAGGCAACAGGAATGAGCGCAGCCTGCATTACTTGCTCATAAGGGATACCGAGAATTGTAGCAGCCTCTCGCTCAAAAAAGAGGTGATTCCCCGTCAACGTACTTCCCAGGCCACGCGAACGCGCCGCCAACATGAAGCTCCAGGTAGCAGGGAAAATTGTACCCCAGATGCCAGCTTGCCAGGTGATAGGAGCATCGTCACTGCGACCCTCAATGCAAGGGATGACATAGACCGGAACTTCTTGAAGATGGTCGGCGAGATACTGCGCTGAACTAAGGATTTTGGTAAGCGTTGCTTGCTCAGTCCAGGCACTAGTAACTGCCTGATCACGCACCTGGGCTACCTGGTCATTACCTCTCCGATAGAGGTCCGCGAGCGCCCGGCGCTGGTCAGAGTCGGTCACAACGATAAAATGGACCTTCATGACAGGGGGAATCGGAGCCTGCAAGGCGATTTCTATGCACCGCTCAATCACTTCCAACTCAACTGGGCGAGACAGGTCGAGGCGCTTACGCACCGCGCGTGTTGTCGTCAGCAATTCATCGTTTGTTAAATTTAGCATATGTGTTTTCCATTTCTTTTCCAACATGTGTTGCTTATCAAGCGCTTGTTTTCTATAATGATATGGTCAGAGGGGGCTGCATACAATATGCAATTGAGGGCTTCTGTTGATTAAGGAACAGAAATGCCAGATTGATGAAAAACGTCTCTGGCATTCCCTCTCTTCGCAATCATACTTCTTTCATAGAAGGGAAAAGAAATGGCAACACCTCCAAAAAGTGTGGATCGGCGCGTCCGGCGCACACAGCAGATGTTAAAGCAGGCCTTTGTTGAAGCAGTACGTGAAAAAGGGTTCGCAGAAACGAGCGTTCAGGAGATAGCCGAGCGAGCCAATGTGAACCGGGGAACCTTCTATTCGCACTTTCCAGATAAATATGCGCTGCTTGACCTTGTTGTTCATGAACAATTTCAAATTTACCTGGCCAACACACTCCCACCCATTCCGTCAAAAGATCCCTCATTCGTCCATTTGCTCATTGAGAAGGTTCTTATCTACTTTGCCGAAATGAAGGAAGGGTGTCATCCAATGGACCTTGTTATCGCGCGGGCGCAACAGGCCGCGCACGAAGAACTCACAAGGCTCCTTAGAGCATGGCTCACGCTAAATATCCAGCCAGGAATTCACCCAAGGGTGCCATTAGATACGATAGCGCAAACCATGAGTCAGGCAATTCTGGGGGCAGCGATCTGGCAAAGCGAGGGCACACGCCCTCGACCCGCTGCACAGGCCGCATCCGACATTCTGCTAATACTCATGGAAGGTGTTACCCAGGCCAGCAAATAGTGTAAGGATCTCTATGCTATTTCGCAGAAGATACGACGATCCGATGCATGTTACAAAGCCCTGTCACTCTCGTCCCATTTGCCTGAGCACGTCCACGCCAGACGTGATGCCGCAGCCCGCTTCACTGAACACTATGAGGTCATCGCGACCATCGAGATCCGTGGGCAGGTCCTCTTGGAGGATGCAACCAGCCGCCTCTTCCCCGACCGGGTTACCGTGAGTCAGCTTGATGATATCCTATATAGGAATATCTTTCACGGCGACCTGAGAGCAGGTACTGAGGAGAAGGTGGCTCGCTCCTTCTCCTCAGTGAGAGCGCCCCATTTCTTCTGTGGGTCCCATCCAACGTGATCTCTATTCAGCGTTTCTGGCCGCCTATCTCGATCCAGCAGATACTCATCCCTCGTGTGCCCGATACCAGCCGTATTGGGAAGGTGCGGAAGCGCGCCTGCGGGCAGCACACGAGTGTCTCATCCAACGTGCGAGAGAGGGGCAGGTCCTGCCCCAAAGCTTAGGTGTGATTCGAGCCAGAGCGCGTCTGCCCGAAAGTTCAGGGGAGCTCTCAGAATTTTCTCTGCGTGACCACCGTCTTGGAGCAACAATTGTGGGCATGAGCCGTCCGGTGCGGATTGAGGAGACGTTTGCGTTTGCCGAGCTATCCATTCCTCAGGCGTTCTTCTGGAGAGAACTTGAGGCTTTGCTGTGATTGGCTTTGCTGTGATCGAGCGAAATCAACCTACTTGGTGGGAGAATGGCAGATTCCTTATGTCAACGCTCCTGCTGCACATCGCGAGCCGCTTCCACTTATGGCCCACTCGTCGCAACGCAGCGGACCACTTCTTCCTCCAATCCTTCTTTCCTCACGCCCATCCAAGATTACAGGAGATGGCGGGTGCCTTCCCATTTCATCCATCACCACTCACCTCCCACACTCTACATGGACACCTTTTTCTGACCGTGTTTTCTAAAGCATCTTGGAGAAGGTGATATCGATGTGGTGAAAGTTCATCAATAAATTTTTTAAGTTAACAATGCCATTCAGGAGCCGCTACTTGCGGATGCGGCTCCTTGACCCACCTCTCTCCTGCTGCTTTACTCCTCGATATCTAGCTCTGAGCAGGCTTGGTAATATAGGGTTGGGTTGGGTCCCAATCAGTGAACTTATAATCGTCTGGGCTAACCTTATAGCCCTTCTGTTGTGCTACCTTGACGGCGTCATCCTGTGCCTTCTGCATACGTCCTTCTATGTCGGAAAGGGCAGCCTGAAGGTCCTGAAGCTGACCGGTATAATAGCCAGCTATGACATCATCTAAATTGGGCTTGACCGCCTGCACCTCCACATGCGCCGTCTGAGGATTGCGTATACTGGGATCAGGAGCAGGCTTTGCCAGATTGCCAAGAGCGACAAACGCAGCAAATGGTTTGAATTTTATCTTGCTGGGATCGTTATTCTGCGGAAAGACCGAGAGATCCTCGTTGTACTGTTGCGCCCAGCGTTTGCCAGCATCTACGCTATACAGCCAGTCGAACCAGGCCCAGGCCTCTTCGGGATGCTTCGTCTCTGCAGGAATAGCCCAGAGGGTACCACCCGGACTTGTAGGAAAGTAACCTTTTGGCGTCTCCGTGGGAGAGATCAATGTCGTTAGCGAGTAATCGGTGAAGTTATGCGTTGTCCATTCAGCCTGGTTCCAGACGCCTCCAATTGTCATTCCGTACTTGGCGCGCTCGAAGTAGGCACGGCTGACCTCGTCAGAGATACTCACCGAGTTAGGGTAAATATAGCCTTTGTTTTTCCACTCTTTGAACAGGCTCAAGAAGTCGTAATAGTTGCGATCCATGTTATAGGTATATTTACCGACACGGTAATCCATAGTATAAGCGCCGCCAGTCGCGCCAGCCCCCAGGGTAAAAACATGCGTGTACCATTGGAACTGGCCTCCCCCGCTGTTGCCAAAGCCCAGGCCGTAAGTACTGCCGCCACTCTTCTTGGTAATAGTTTCAGCGAAATGTGTCACATCATCCCAGGTTTTGGGTATCATCACGCTGCCATCGCTATTGACCAGACCAGCATCGCGGAAGACTTTATTGTTGATATAGAGCTGAAGCCAGGGCGCAGCGCCAGAGATCGGAGCGGAGTAGAGCTTCCCGTTAAACACATTGTTTCCTTCGTGGAAGGTGCCTTCAGGGAACTTTGCTTTCCAGGCAGCATTGGCCCACTTATCAACCGGCATGAACCAGCTCTGCGAGACTTGAATATTAAAATTGGGTTGGGGAGGAATCATCGCCACATCAGGAAGTTTGTGACTTTTCGCGGCCAACGCATAGAGATTGGAATAGGAAGAGTTCAATTGGATCGTCTTTTTGATCTTGATACCGGGGTGCGCTTTCTCGAACAGCTTGATCTCATTATCGACCCAGGGAGCTTGGCTGACAAAATAGTCCCAATAGTTGAGTGTAATCGTATTTGATGAAGAACCGCTACCACCACAGGCCGCCAGGGCATCACCCAGCGCAGCGGCCCCCGCTGTAGCGGCAGCTGTCTTCACGAAACTGCGCCGACTGAAACGAGATAAAAAATCCATGGCGATATGCTCCTTTGCTTACGAAATAAAGTGATTGAACGTGCTTTACTTGCTCTTCATTGAATACTAGCAGGACGTATTGATATACCGTCAGTCTGTTGGCCTCACCTCCTTATAAGAGCTACCTGTCTCATAAGATATAGCATAGGGTAGAGACCTGGGCCTGAGATGATAGAGGCTGGCTGGAAGCCGGTCTCCCACCCATGTCATTATGATTTGACGGCACCAGCTACGCCATTGATGAAATAGCGTTGCAGCAGAACGAAAACCACCATGATAGGACCCAGGGTAATCACCGAACCAGCGGCTAGGTAGGTCCAGTTTGTGCTATTTTCGGCGATAAAGGCATACATACCTACTGCCAAGGTACGCAGTTCAGGAACACCTAGCGTAAAGACAAGGGGAATGAAGAAACTGTTCCAGGCGCCGATAAAGGTAAATAGGGCCACGGTAGCCAGCATGGGACCAGCTAGGGGAAACATCACCATCCAGAAACGCTGGTTGAAGTTTGCGCCATCAACACGTGCCGCATCCTCAATCTCACGCTCCATAGACGAGAAGTAGCCCATGAACAAAAATGTGCTGAAAACCATGCCGCCGGACGCCTGCACCAGAACGACTGAAGCCAGCGTATCCAACAGACCGAGGCGCTGGACAAGATCGAAGACAGGAATAATAGTATAGCCATGTGGTAGAAAGAGTGTCAGTGCGATGAGCCCGAGCAAGAGTTTCTTGCCTGGGAAATTCGTACGTGCCAGCGCGTAACCAGCCATCGCAGTAAAAAGCATCACCAGGATGACGGTTGTTCCCGCCACAATGGCGGTGTTAAAGAAGTACTGGCCAAAAGAGGCCTCGTTCCATGCATTGGAATAGTTAGACCACTCAATCTGCCGAGGAAAAATATTCAATCCCTGATCAAAGAAGTCGGCGTTGGTCTTCAGCGAACTGCCCAGCATCCAGAGAAATGGATACATCCAGATAATGCCGCCGACGAGCAGAATGAGGTGGGTTAGCCCGATACCCCCTTTCTGGCGAATGTTGTAGAATGACCGGCGAGGTCTTTGTTGCTTCTCTCTTATAGAAAATATACTCATTAGAATCCTCCATGTGCATCCTCTTTATTGACCGCTCTCAATGGCACGCTGGCGATTGATGTAACGGAATATCAACAATTGCGCTACGGAGAGGCCAAGTAAGATTAGGCCATAGAAGAATGAAGCAGCCGAGGCAAAGCCGACATTGGGTTGAACGCCTGCTCTGGCGTTACCACCAAATGCCTGGTGATAGATATAGGTGTTAACCACCTCGGTCGCGCCATAGGGGCCACCGTCGGTCAAAACCAACACTAGGTCAAAGACCTGGAGACTGCCCAGAATCGCCAGAATCAGAATGACCAGGCCAACCGCGCGCAACAGCGGAATTGTGATAGTGAAGAAGCGGGCAATGCTGTTGGCCCCATCGATGCTGGCCGCTTCATAGAGTTCGGAGGGGATAGTTTGCAGACCGGCAAGGAAATAGACCATGTTATAGCCCAACGTATTCCAGATGCCTATCACGATAATGATGCCCAGCGCAAAACGCGGATCACCCAGCCAGTCAATATGCTCATGAATTAGATGCGTACTCAACAAAAGCTGATTCAGATTATCGCCAAAATTTGAGAGGATCAGTTGTATCACAACGCCAATGACCGCAGGGGAAGTCACAGCTGGAATAAAATAGACCGAGCGATAGAAAGAGGCAAAGCGCAATTTGGGATTATTGAGGACGAGCGCCAGAGCCAGGGCAAGTAGTAACTGGATAGGTACCAGCACGAGGGTATAAATGAACGTATGCAGAAAGGCACTCCAGAAAAAGGGATCGTGCATGACGCGCACAAAGTTATCCAGACCCACATAGGTCGAGGGGTCGCCAATGCCATTCCATTGATAGAGCGTATAACCCAGCGAGGCAAAGGTAGGATAGACCACAAAAAACAACAGCAGCACAAGCATCGGCGTAACATAGATATACGACCAGGCATTTGCACGTATCTCCCGCCAGAGAGAGCGTCTAGGAGCAGTGTACCTCTGGTGGCCTGCCGCCTTCGGTTCAGTTGGTAATGTTGGTGCTTGCATAACACTAGTCCCTTCTCAGTCCTTATACAACAAGCGGAAAGAGAGATGTCAAACAGCGGCAACCAGTTCTAAATGATGTTTGTTCCCTCGAGGATAACATACTCCCTAGTTCAGAACATATTGACTAGACATACGTACCCGCTCTAAACAGCACAATTGACGAGAATAGAAACAGAAAGCTAAGCGTGTTTCCTGCGCTCGTCGAAATACCTGTGAATTATACACATCAGGTCAAAAGGTTGACCTAATAGCGAGGGCATTGTTTTAGTAGCAACACAATTTGCGTGCAACGGTGGGGAACAATACATTAGAAAGGTAGGTGCTATCGAGTGCACAGATAGTTAGAAATATCTACATGCATTTACTCATGGATCATCTGACGCCAGGTTTCTCACCGGGTTGGGTTTCTGGGGAAGAAGGCAATACTTGATCTGAATAGCAGGCCTACTCTGGTTTTGCTCGCGTTTGATCGTGAATTGCAACATTGCAACCTCTGCTCTTTATTCTGCTAAAATGATCTAACAATATTTGGGATCGCTCCCATAACTTTATTACGAAAGAGTGTACCCAATAAATAAGTGCTTGTCAAGCTTTTACTTGTTTTGTTCTCCTGATGGCAGAGTTTCTATTGCATTTGTGAGCCTGGGTTATGAAAGAGCTGAGTGGCTCTTAAAGCCACAAGATTCACGAATTATCAGTTTGGTCGGCAAAATGATATGCATCGGCTTGGGCTCTTTCTCAGTATGCTCCAATTGTTCAATAAGCATCTCGGTAGCGCGGATACCCATCTCCACACAGGGTTGGCGAATAGTCGTTAGCTCTGGGAAGATCATTGTCGTCTGCGGGAGATCGTCGAAGCCGACAATCGCCAGGCCTTCAGGCACACTTCGCCCCTCTTCGTATGCTGCCCGAATGACACCCGCGACCATCATATCATTGGAGGAAAAGAGAGCTGTAGGCGGCCTCTCAAGCCGCAAAAAAACGCTTTGTTAACACATAACCACTGGCGGTGGACCAATTGCCCTCACCAACCAGCTCCGGATCCAGCGAGATACCAGCTTCCTCCAGAGCCTCCTTATAGCCTTGATAGCGGTCGGCGCTACAGGTGTCTCTGCTCAGCCCTTTCAGCATGGCGATACGCCGGTGCCCTAGCCAGATCAGGTGCTTAACCGCTATACGTGCGGCCTCGGCATTATCCACATCTACATACTGGAGGTCGTCTTGCCCTGGTTCATGGCCGATCCGCACGTAAGGAATGCCCGTCTCTTTGAGAAAGGCCGCGCAGGCATCATTGGCGTTGCTGCTGATTAACACAATCCCATCAAACTCACGCCCACGCAGCAGTTTAAACATGTCTTGCTCATCCATATCCTGCCGACCCATAAAGAGCAGAGAGCGATAACCCTGCTGTGTACACACCTGGCTCACTCCCTGGCCCATCAAGGCAAAAATTGGATTGCCAAAGAGGTTATAGACATTATCGGGCAAAATCAGCCCGATGCTACGCGTGCGCTGTGTGACGAGCTGACGCGCTGCTGCCTGGGGGGTGTATCCATAGGCGGCAATCACTTCCTGCACACGATTTCTTACAGCAGGCCGGACGCTCGGCTGACTATTTAGGACCCGTGACACTGTTGAACGAGATACACCAGCTAATCTGGCAATATCTTCAATCGTCAATTGCGGCATTTCGACCTCTATGTTTTTTTTAAATTTCTGGCATTTACTTTTGGGCAATACATCATGTACAATAGCTTTGGGATCGCTCCCAAAACGACCCTATCGTGAGCTTACTCAATGGCAAGCCCATTGTCAAGAGTGCATGTTCCAAAGTAAAGAACGCCGTGTGCCAGATTTTTTTGCTTGATCCCTCGCGCCTACGGCGCACGCCCTATTAAAGAAAGCATTTCACTGCTATGGAAGGAGGAGATTCTTATGGCTGACCAAGTTCCATTGCTCCCGTACAATGTGTATATGACAGAGCCGCCCCATCTTCCTGTGCGCGGGGCGGAGGACCAGGGAGGGCCTGATTTTCTTGTGCAGGCAGAGGTCAAAGAACGGCATGCGCGAGGAGTTGTGCTACAGGGCCAGACGTGTAGCGGAGAAACCGTCACTGTTACGCTCACCCTGGTAGCCGATGGCATCGCGCGGGTGCTGCTGGAGAATGAGGAGAGCGATCCCGCGCGTATACGCCTGGCGCGCGACCTCCCTGCGGACGAATACGAGATGACGATAACGCATTCTGAGGGATACGTTTACTTGCAAACGCCAGCGCTGCGTATAGAGGTCGCCCTTCAACCTTTTCATCTCACTTTTTGTGACGCTGACGGTCGCCTCCTACTTTCGCAGAATTACAGCGAGGTTACCGCTGTACGAATGAAGTTGACCGTGCTCCCCTTTGGCCTGAGCAAGGTGAATGGTCAGCGTGTCGCATTCCACGATACCTTTACCTCGGAGCCAGATGAGCACTTCTTTGGCTTTGGTGAGAAGTTCACTGATTTCGATAAACGCGGGCAACGCATTACGACCTGGAATATCGATTGTGGTGGGGCATTTAGCGAGCGCTCCTATAAAAATGTGCCATTTTTCGTGAGTACGCGCAAGTACGGCGTTTTCGTCGATACCACTAGCGCAGTGGATTTTGATATGGTGGCAAGCAATACAGCTACTTATAGCATCATTAGCCGGGACAGTGCGCTTGACTACTATGTGATAGCCGCACCTGATCTCAAGAGCATCGTGACGAAGTATGCCTCGCTGGTAAGTTTTCCCATTCTTCCGCCCAAGTGGTCTCTAGGTACCTGGATCTCCTCGGGCTTTCAACGTGATAGTGCGGAAGAGGTACTGCGCCGGGCCCGCCTCATCCGTGAGCACGAGATTCCCTGTGATGTCTTACACCTGGACTGCTACTGGCAACGTTTTGGCCACTGGTCTGAGCTATTATGGGATAGCGAGCTCTTCCCTGATCCCGCGGGTTTGCTGGCTGAACTGAAATCGATGGGCTTCAAGGTGTGTCTCTGGATGCATCCATATATTGGCATCGAGAGCGAGTATTTTACCAGGGGGGATGAGAAGGGGTATTTTCTCAAGAACGCACAAGGTCAAACATATGTGGTCGATATCTGGGGTGGCTTCCACCCACCAGTTGGCATCATCGATGTCACCAACCCCGAGGCCATCGTCTGGTTTAAAGAGCTGCTGCGCGAACCGCTTCGCGTTGGCGCCGACGTGTATAAGACGGACTTTGGCGAAGGCATTCCTAACGACGCGCTGGCTTATAGTGGCATCAAAGGCGAACAACTCCATAATCTCTACTCGCTGCTGTACAATGACATTGTCGCGCAAGTGACTGAGGAGGTTACAGGCCACACTGGATTGGTCTGGGCACGCTCCACCTTCGCAGGCGGGCAACGCCATGCAGCCCAGTGGAGTGGTGACGTCAACAGCACCTTTCCCGCCATGGCTTCGACCATACGTAGCGGACTGAGCATGGCTATGTGTGGGCACGCTTTCTGGAGCCACGATGTTGGCGGCTTCACAGGCCACCCCCCCACAGAACTCTATGTTCGCTGGGCACAGTTTGGCCTTTTCTCGCCAATGATCCGCGCCCATGGCAATTCTACCCGCCTTCCCTGGGATTTTGGTCCGCGGGGACTGGAGCTCTTTCGCACCTACGCTCGCCTGCGTTACCGCCTGCTGCCATATCTCTATACCTATGCGTGTGTAGCCGCGCGAACCAGCCTGCCCATTATGCGACCAATGGTGCTCGAATACCCGGATGATCCCTCGACCTACACGATGGATTTGCAATATATGCTCGGCGAGGAACTGCTGGTAGCCCCTATCTACAATCTCAGCGGGGAGCGTACAGTCTATCTGCCAGAAGGCCGCTGGATTGATTACTGGACGCGCGAAATATTTGCTGGCCCGCGTACGATCCGGGTACAGACGCCGTTAGAAACCCTTCCCCTTTATGTGCGTGCTAATGCGCTCATTCCGACTACCGCCCCTGTCTCCTTCACTGCCGAGGAGCCCTGCGCGGATATCACGGTCGACGCGTACCTGCTGGAAGAAGGTACGTTTGACCTGCAGGATACAGATGGTCTGACGCGCATCAGCGCCGAGCTGGAGGGCAGCCAGTTGCGTATCAACCTCGCAGGGGCCAAACATCAGCTTGCGCTTCGCCTGCTTCCCCTGGCCAGGAACGAGCTCGTTGCCGAGGTCTTGATCAATACTACTCAATCATGCAAGGAAGCATCGCCAGAGGAACAGCACCCACAAAATACCTGGGCGCGGGCCGAGGATGGTACTATTCTAGTAAAGCTAAGTGTCTGAGATCGATTCCTGAGAAACAACGAAATGAAATGAGAATTTGATGCAATCATTTGCGCCTTTAAATTCACGCGCGCCCTTTATCTGGCACGGGGGAGACCTATAACACAGAGCAATGGCCACGGGCTATCTGGGACGAAGATATCCAGCTCATGCAGGAGTGCCATTTTGAGGTTGCAACATTGGGCGTATTTAGCTGGGTTTCGCTTCAGCCTGAGGAGGATCGCTTTACCTTCGAGTGGCTCGATACCATTCTGGAAAATCTGGCTGCTGCGGGACGCTTCGCCTGCCTGGCCACACCAAGTGCGGCTCAACCAGCCTGGATATCGCAGTGCTATCCCGATGTCTTGCGCGCCGGGGAAACTGGCGTACGTTGGCATCATAGCTGGCATGCTGGCTGTACAGATGGTATTGTCAACTTGTTCGTGGGGGGGAAATATATTGATGAGCTATAACGAGGAGAGACGCTGAAGGGCAATGAGAGGTGAGGATGTCTTTGTGGTTAGGCGACCAGTTTCACCCCGGTCACTTCATTCTATTGCTGGAATCGACCCTGTAACGTGGCACGGTATTCTCGCGCATTCAAACGATGACGTTGCGGTTGGAAATGCCCCGAGATGGGACCAAACGCGGAAAGAAGGCGTTGCACCTTTTTGGCTGATTTGAATTTGCGCATTTTCTCCTCGCGAAGTCGGGTGGGTTGATGCGAGTTCTCAGCTCGATTGTTCAGGCCTTTGTGCTAACGGTGCTCACCCCCAGGCAGGATTTCGCGTTTCGCCGCCCCATAACTCTTCAGCTTATCAGTAATGATGACCTGCGGAACGTATTGGAGCCCTTTGAGCAGCTTGCGAAAAGGTATTGTCAAGTTGATGAAGCGACACACAAAAGCTCTTTTTCATGAGAGAATGCCCTCATGAAAAAGAGCGTCTCATCTTCACCCTACAAAGGGTATCGCTTTCCACATGCGGGTCCAGAGTCGACGCAACACACAAGCTGCCAAGAGGTTCTTTCGCAAGCTCTTAAAGGGGCTCAAGTATGCGCCTCACGTCATTATCACTGACAAGCTTGCCGGCTCTGTTGCAGCTAAGAAGGAAATCCTGCCCAGCGTCGAGCATCGACAACACAAAGGCCTCAACAATCGAGCTGAGAATTCGCATCAGCCCACCAGACAACGAGAACGAACCATGCGACGTTTCACATCTCCTGGTCACGCTCAGCGCCTCCTCTCGGCCTTTGGGCCCCATTTCCGATCATTTCCGACCCCGAAGGCATCATCTCACGCCTCAGAGTATCGTGCGCTTCTACAGGAACGATTTGAGATCTGGAAGGAGGTTACCACCGAAAAATCAGCTGCATAATGGGCCTTTTCTCCAGTTCCCTCCTCTCGTTCTCTCAGCAAGCGTTTTCTCGCTACTTCTCGCTTCTTCAAACATTAACTTGACAATACCTCTTGATCCCCTTTTTTATCATTCGGAGCCAATTGATACCCTTTTCATTTATCAACAACAAATGGTTCCTGAAACGCCGGATGAGCCACTAAGAGTCCCCGCTCTTGCATCATTTCCTCCAGGTCGCGGTCGCTTAAAGCATATCTGAGACACCAGAGCGCGCAGAGCACAATGATCTCTAAGAGAGCTGGAAGGAAGATTTTTGAATGGAGAATTGTTTTTCTTCAAAGACATATTCAGAGAGGTTGACTTATTCATGTGCCAATGGTCACACTTGCAAGAGCTATGGATTAAGACCAGATCAAGTGGCTGTCGAAAGTGGAGGGAGGGTAGGTATCATCCATCGGAAGGATGTATACGGCCAAGTTTAAAGCCAACGTGGTAAGGGAGGTATTGAGAGAGGAGCAACGCGGATAATATACGTTTCTCGTGATTAAACAGCAATAATGTTTCGTTCGCTTTCTGAATTGAAGGGTATAAATAATGCTACAGATGGATAGTCAGCAACAACGAGCTCTTTCTTCACCTCTGACGGGAGTACTGCATTCCAGTAAATCGCTTGGCTGGAGCGGAATAGTGGTAGAGCAGAGCTATCACGCTGCTGGAGAATATGTCTACTCCCCATTACCCCTGCATATGATTTGTTTACATCAGGATCGTTCTATCCCTCTCGAACAAGTTCGGGACGGGCACTTTTTAAATGATATTATAGATCGCGGACAGATACAAATCATTCCTGCTGGGGCAGAAAGCACCTGGCGTCAACAAAGTGGAATCTCTCATATGCAGGTGCTTCTCACTTCGGAGTTCTTGCAGCAAGTCGCTGAAGCCTCCAATCAACCTCATGTCGAACTTCTTCATTATTTCAATGTAAAGGATCTTCGTATTGAATCTATCAGTTTGGCGCTGCTGACAGAACTGCTTGAGGGTGGAACGACAGGGCGCCTCTACGTAGAGGGTTTGACAACGGCTTTAGCAGCTCACCTTGTTCATACCTATACTGGCACTTCCCATCTTCTTCCCAGAAAAACAAAAGGACTGCCTCCCTCTTTCTTCCAGAGAGTTACATCCTTGATTGAAGATCGCCTTACTGAGAATCTGAGCCTTGCCGACCTTGCCTCTGAAGTGGATCTGAGTCCATCGCACTTTGCAAGCCTTTTTCGAGAGACAACCGGTTTTACTCCACACCACTATGTTTTGCAACGCCGCTTAGAACGTGCATGCTCTTTGCTCAAAACGACCAGACATTCGATCGGTGAGATTGCTGCTGCGGTGGGCTTTTATGATCAAAGCCACCTGACCCGGCAAATGCGGCGCTTCATGGGCATCACCCCAACCTCTCTCCGGCATTCGCATGTTGACACAAATTGATGCCCCAGGACTTGATCCCCTGGGGCTACATGTTCTCCCCCATGTGAAAAATCCTCTCGCTCATGTGAGATTGCCGTCGCCATGGGATTATCTGATCAATGTCACCTGGTCTGTTCGATGCGACGGTTGATGAGTGTGTGATACCGAGATCCTTGCGCGGCCATTGGGGGTGCTTGCCTCAAAGATCGGGGAATTTTCCAAAAAATCAGCAGATTGTCCAAGATTTGTCTCTTCAATTTCCAGTACACTGTGTGTACATCTTTTTATTGTCCAACAGGCCGTGCTGCCCTACCTGCGCGAGCAGGGAAGCGGCCACCTTTTGCAAGTGTCGTCGATGAAAGTGTTGCGATGTCTGGTGACTTCGCATATGTTGCTCAGCATATTGCAAAACAGAAGCATCCGCGCACAGTAGCATAGGATAGAGGTGAGTAGCTTCTCGGCATCCAACCGCACCTATCGAACTGCGCAAGACCGCTTTTTCTGTTTCACCCTATGATGGAGAAGTACTATGACCAAAGCTACTGATAACAAAGCTCTCGTTCTTGAGGCTTTCAACACGCTCTTCAATAAACGTGATTATAAGGCTGCCGAGAAATTCTGGTCGCCGCGCTACATTCAGCATAGCGCACATATCGCCCCCGGAAGAGAAGGCTTGTTTAATCTTGTCAGGTCGAATCCTGCTGAATTGCATTACGAAAACGCGCTTATTGTGGCCGAAGGAGAGTATGTTTTCCTTCATGGTCGCTTTACCGGCAACGGGCAGCCAAGAGCCTGGATTGCCGCCGACATTGTGAGGATTGCCGACGGTGTTCTCGCTGAACATTGGGATGTGCTGCAGGACGAAGTTACGAAGGAAGAGTCGAAGAGCGGGCTGCCGATGTTTGGCACTTCCTTCGCTGAACCGGCACGTCAGGCTGCGCCAGCTACGGCCGCCTCACAATTGACGGTAGAACAGGCACGAGCGATCGTGGCCCCGTTGTATGACGCGCTGAACCAACCTGCCAAGAAGGACGTAAATGCCTTGCTGGCCAAAGCCGCCAATCCTGATTACAAATCATTTCATACAAATGAAGACGGGCTTACACGCGACCAACTGGCCGACGTATTTAAGAACATGGGTTCAGTTATCCCTGATTTGCACTGGACAATTAAGGATATTCAGACGCTCGGCGATCAAATCATAGTACGAGGTGAAGCTACCGGCACACCCATAGGCGAGTTTTGGGGAGCAAAGCCGACCGGCAAGAGCTTTAAGACAATGGCGATTGATATATTCACGGTGAAAAATGGTAAACTGGCATCTGCTTATCATATTGAGAACTGGATGACAGCCTTGCAGCAGCTCAACAAGTAGGGGTAGGAGGATCTATGTCTAAAACCATGGACAAAACTGCCCCTGCGCAGTCGAATACACACAAAACCGCTCCCACTCAATATGTTAGATATCCGCTTCGCTTACCGGCGTTTTGCGCATCGCGGAGGGGTTCCATTATTGATGCTCAATTACCTCTCAACGAATATGGAGGTAGTTCCCCGCTAATTGGTAGTTGAGCATAAGCCCCCTTGCTCAACTACCAATTAGCGGCCGAAGACGAGTTGACTCGGCTGCTGGAGCAGTTGGTTGAGCTTGTTTAAAGCGTTGTTCCAGACCTACGCCGAAAGGTAGAGGAAGAGATTCGTCAGCTTGAAATAAGGCTCCAGTATCTCAGCAGTCGCGTGGGTTGATGCGAATTTTCCGCTCGATTGTTCAATCGCTTGTGCTGTCGATGTTCCACTCCGGGCAGGATTTCGCGTTTCGCTGCCCATAACTTCTGAGCTTATCGGTAATAATCACTCGTGGGACGTATTGCAGTCCTTTGAGGAGCTTGCGGAAAAACCGCTTGGCGGCCTTTGTGTTGCGTCGGCTTTGCGACCCGCATGTCGAGCACGTTGCCATCTTGATCCACAGCTCGCCAAAGGAAATGCAGGGAGTATGGCGCTTTTTTTGCTTTGCGTTGTAATCTGTTTTATTACAACACAAAGCAAAACTTCCCAGCAGTGCTGGGGCATTTTTTCTTTTGCTTATGGATGTAATAAACATTGTTTCAATGAAGAAAGAAGGAGTTCTTTCCAATGGCACAGATAGTCCAATCTTTAGCGCCGGACGGGCAGAAACGTCCGGCCAGAATTAATCCACGTATTCTCCTGCTGGCGCTGGGCATGTTTGCGTTGGGCACCGATGCTTTCGTTGTTGCCGGAGTTCTGCCTGTTATCGCTCACGAAACAGGCATCACCGTCAGTGTGGCCGGACAATTAGTCACTGCTTTTTCGCTCACGTATGGATTGGGGGCACCTCTCCTGGCTGTACTGGTGAGCCGCTTGGCACCGCACCGGGTCTTAATTGCCTCTCTTGGCCTTTTCTGTCTTGCAAATGTGGCATCGGCATTTGCACCAACCTTTCCGATCTTGCTGCTGACACGTATTTTGACTGGCTGCTTCGCCGCGATCTATGCGCCGCAGGCATATACGATGGGTATCGCACTCGCTCCGCCAGAGAAGCGTGGCCAGGCTTTGGCCCTGGTGGTCATTGGGCTGACCGTTGCGACTGCGCTTGGCTCTCCGCTAGGAACCTGGGTGGGTGAGCTCTTTGGCTGGCGTTTCTCCTTTGGTCTGGTCGCAGGTCTTGCCGGAATAGGGTTTCTGGCCTTTCTTCTCAGTGGTTTGCCCAGGATCTCGGCGCCGCCAGCTGCGTCGTTGCGGCAGCGTCTCGCTCCCATCACGCAACCTCGCCTGGTACTGGCCTTACTGCCCACGTTCCTGTGGAATCTGGGTATCTACACCATCTATACCTATATTGGACCGCTTTTGCAGCAAAACATACATATTATGGACATTAGCGGTATGCTGGTCGCCTATGGTCTGGGTGTGGTTCTTGGTAGTTGGTCGGGAGGCATGATCGCGGATCGTGTGGGACCAACACGTCCATTAATTCTCTCCCTGGTGCTGCTATTGGTTATAGAGATTGTCCTTCCGCTGGTAACGACAACGTGGCTGGGAGGAGTACTGATGCTCTTTGCCTGGGCTCTATTGGGAGCGTTGCTCTTCGTTCCCCAGCAGCATCGTCTCTTGAGTGTGACCCCTGAACATGCGAACGTTATTCTGGCCCTGAACAATTCTATGCTCTACCTGGGGATAGCTGGGGGAGCTACCGTGGGAGGACTGGCTCTCCATGCAATCGCGGTGACTCAACTGGGTTGGATTGGGGGGCCTGTGTGCTCCTCGCCATGCTGTTGCTATTTGTAAGCCTGTTGTTGCTAAAGTAGCAACCAGACCATAATATATGGTTTTAACAAAATCTAGCCAAGAAATCTTTGGAAGCCTTTCCAGATATGTCATACGGTTCTGTCAGAACTAAGAACACAAAAGCAGGGCCGATCCTCAATCCCGTAATCCATTGGGCTATGAAGCCATCCGCATCATGAGTTGCAGGGCAGTAAGTCGTTCACAGAATAACTGTCGTTGATCTGATAGGGACACCGGTTCTCCCGCAGTAGCACGCGGACAAAAATAGTTGCATAATTCGTCAAAGGCACAGCAGAAACAAGCGACTGAGTCGAAACTTCCGAAGCCATGCATGGGATAATACCGTACTGTCATGAGTGGAGCAAATCGTGTTTTCCACTCTCGAACTGCTTCGTGAGTGAACTCCCAGCCGCGCTCCAAAAACATTTCAGCCAGATCTCGCAAGCTCAATTTGTATCGGAGCCGCCACAGAACGACCAGAAGGACGATATCAGTAGAATTTTCCAGGAAGTTGAACGGCGTTCCTGTCCGCTCATTGAAGAGGCGTTTGCAGGCTGAGCAACGGAATGGACGATAGCCGAGCGCAGTTTTCTGGGCTTGCTCTTTCGTGGTAGCTGAGGCGCAATGCGGGCAGGTCATAGAGCACTCCTTCGCAGATGAGTCGTTGTTCTCAACATACATTGCAAACGACCTCCATGACAAGTCTTCCTCCGAATTCTGACAGAACCCAATGCTGGACGTTGCTGCTCATCGTCTCACGTATGGCCCGCGGATAGGACATATGGCCATCCGTCGTCACTTGATCGGGAACATGGCCAACGGGGAGCATCATTTCGCAGCCATTCCGGCGTCATCGCGTTGTAGCTCTCATCTTAGGATACAGGACAAAAGTAATGATCGCAAGAGGAGAAAATCCTCATGTCCCAACTGCGCCATTTTTCTGTGATGTGCGGAGGGTTGCGAACAAAACGACGCGAGCAGGCAGGGCGGTCCTGGTATGTGGATGAGACCTACATCAAAGTCAAAGGGAAATGGTGCTATCTCTACCGGGCCATTGATGCGGATGGGAATCTGGTTGACTCGCAACTCAGTGAGAAGCGGGATATGGAGGCAGCCCAGTGATTTTTCAGGCAGGCGCTCGCTGTTGTCGGACACGCTCCGGAACGGGTAACAATCGACGGGCATCCCTCCTATCCACGAGCAGTACGTGAGGTACTCGGTAGCAGTGTGTAGCATCGGACCAATAAATATCTCAATAATTGCATAGAGCAAGACCATCGGGGAATCAAGCAACGGAAATACTAGGAGATGATGGGAAGAAAGCGGTAAGGTCTCTGAGGCGTAAAGGGGGACATCTGCTCTTAGCCCGGGTCTTAGTTCACCCTCATCCTCCTCACATGCTCCCACTCTTCTTCCGCAAGCAGCAGGCGCAGAGAGTTGAGGCCTCACGCCTGTTTTACCGCTTTTCATTCACCCATTTTTCTGTTCTTCTGCATCACAGACCCCTATCATTCTCAAGAGATGGTTAGGACACGCAAGGTTTGACGATGGGCCAAAACAGTCAGGTGGTTGCTGCTCTCCACGTCAGCGATCTGGAAGTAGAGAGCAGATTCACCACCATACTCTACCAATCTTCCTGGTTCACTGGTCCAATGCGGATGCTGCAGCAAAAACTGCTGAGTGAGCGGATGCGACCAGTAGACCAATTGATCGACGGAGGGTATCTCGCCACGTCCGCCCATGTCCTTGCCGCAGTGGACACAGTACATATGAATCCAGAATGGGTAGGGAGACATCCCAAGGCGTTCGGGATACGGAGAGAGAGGTGTCTCTGTATCGTTTCCTTCAACACGGACCAACGCTGGTGCTCCACAAGACAAACAGGGATGCCGGCCCTTGAGGAGCGCTGGCAGCAGGCAATCTGTCAGCCCTTGCATCGTCCGCTTCCAGGCAGGCCGAAACGAGTGAAGCCCTGAGAGCTGGACCAGGCCCATACTATGGACCGTATCCTGATGGTAGCGCCGAACACAGTCAGGACAGCGGAGGTGAAGATTCGATCTCTCCTCAACTCCTACTGCCATAAAACACCCCTCAAGCAGATGACGCGCACAGAGGGGACACCACAGACGGGTTTGCTGCCATCCCTCAGCCAGTGCTTCATCCAACGTCAATCCCATTGCTTCTGCTTCGTGACGCAACGGTCCGTGGAAAATGTGACGCAGATGGCGGCGTGCTCGATACAGGCGAACCTCCAGAGCGTTACTTGAGAGAGAGAGGCGCTCGGCAACCTCGGAGCGAGGAAGTTCAAGCAGGTAACACATCTCCACTATCTGGCGCGTCTTGCGAGGTAACGCATCAAGCGCCCGGTCAAGCAACAGGGCCAGGTCCTGGCGGCTGAGTTCTTCAAGAGGATCAAGCGTATCAGCGGTGAGAAGGTCGGTCTCGTTGGAGACGTTCTCATACTCCATCGCAGAAGATGGCTGGGGCAATGGTACATGCCGGAGAAGATTCATCTCACGCCTACGAGCCGCGCGACGACAGATATTGCGACAGATCTCGTCAATCCAGGCGTGAAAACCAGCCGGAGAGTGGAGGCGCTCCAGATGACTCCATGCTTCAAGTAGTGTATCCTGTACCACATCGTCGATGACATGCGATTCAACGCCTCGTGCTCGCGCAATGCGAGCGAGGCGCAGACGTGTCGATGTCAGTATCCCATTTTGATCCGCTAGCAATGCAGACCGTAGCCACTGCCGTTCGCCAGGTAAGCACTGCTGCACTGGAAGATCGATGATTTCTTGCATAGCTTTTCCTTTCTTCGTATCTGCTCTCTTATCACGTGAGAGGAGCTTTTCTTACACATATTTTCGAGCATATCGGGGGTCATACGCTCTCTTCTACCGCCTTTCGCTCTCCGTCACCATCCTGCTTCTCCATCAGTTGAAAAAGCTGCTAAAAATTGTGGTAAGGATCTCGGCACTCAGGCGATAAGCTACTGACACACGATGAGAGGAGCAGAAAAGGATGCTCGCTCTCCGTCGATTATTGCAGCGTATGGAGGTCAATCATGGATACATGTCCCTTTTGCACCACCTATAAGGATCTCCCTTCTACTCCAGGCGGAATTCTCTTTGAAGACCGTCTCGTCTATGTGCATCACTACTGTCGGGATGAGGGGCCTAGTTACCTGGGCCATCTCTTGCTGAAGACAAAACGCCATGTTCCCGGTCTGGCGGATCTGACTGAAGCTGAAGGACAAGCAATCGGTCAGAGCATAGCGCGCCTGAGCAAAGCGCTCCAGGCCTGTACAGGTGCGGAGAAAATCTATGCTGAAGCGTACTACGAGGTGGTTCCACATCTTCATCTGCACCTTATGGCCCGCTATCCTGAAACCCCACAGGCGTACTGGCGCTGGAAGATCGGCGAATGGCCTCAAGCGCCTCAAGGGGGGCCTGAAGCAATCGCCGCTCTTTGTGAGCAGATACATGCATATCTTGCACAAACAGTCTCTGGAAGCGTCGAGCCAAATGTTGAGTAGCTCCCGTGAAAGGACATCATGCAATGAACAACACACCAATGAAAGCCCACATCCTCGCACTCCTCCACTTCACGCGTCAACAAGAGTTACATCTCATCGCTAATCTCAGTGACCCGGAGCGCAACGCGACAGGTACACCGAACACTGGGATAACAAAAGGCATGTGGGCAGCAAAAGACTTTGTGGCAAATATGCTGCACTGGAAAGAGTTACAGACTCAAAAGCTGGCCACAGTGCAACGAGGAGAGGTGCCGCCTGATTGGACAGACATGAAAGTGGTCCACCAGATCAACGTCGAGACATTTACCCGCTATCGGACCTCCGCCTTCCAGGCGATAGAAGAAGAGGCGGAACACGTTTTCAATGCCTTCATCACACAGGTGGAAAGGATGAGCGAAGAGGAACTCAACGATCCCCGTTACTACGCCTGGCTGGAAGGAACCCGATTGCGCAATGAAGTCCTGAACTATGGGTTCTGGTATCCCTGCAACCAGCTCACCATATGCGCTTTTCAGCTGGGTAAAAAGCAGCTTGCCTTCCAGCTTCAAGAGGCCCTGGTCGAGGCAGTCCGCCAGAGCGCATTGCCAGATGAGGGCGTCGGGGTCGCCATCTATAACATGGTGTGCTTTTACGCCACAAACGGCAAGCCTGAGAAGGCCCTGCAGCATTTGCCAGAGGCGTTACGCCTGAGACCAACCCTTTTTGAAGTGTCCAAGCGTGATTCCGATCTCGAGAGCCTGCGAACCAACCCCACCTTCCAGGCCATCCTCACTGATCCTGCATTACTGGCTCGCGTGCCTCTGAATGTGCTTGTGAAACCACACGATCTGCACACGAGCCTTCGTGGAGAGGTCCCCCCTCTCGTGATTGATGTCCGTGGGTCCGCAGAGTATGCAGTTGGTCATGTGGAAGGTGCGGTGAATATTCCATTGGGAAACCTCGAAAGCCAGCTCTCACAGATTCCGCACGAGCGACCTGTGGTTACCTATTGTAACATGCACCACCAGGGAGCGTCGCGTGGAGAACTAGCCGCAACCAAGCTTCGTGAGCATGGATACCGGGTGAGTACCTTGGATGGCGGTTATCCCAATTGGAAAGCCCAGGGCTTCCTTATAGAAGCAGCACCCCAAGAGTAAAAGAGAAGCATCGACCAGGGTTACCATGTCGTTTCTCAGCTGTCGTTTCTCAGCTCATGAGCACATTCTCTCCGGAGTAGACGCACGTCTCTCTGATGCTCAGGGTTCACTGCCTGAAAGGGGTGCCGCCACGCTTCTTCATCGTTGAGGAAGCGTGGCGGCACCCCTTTCAGGCAAAACACCTTCGCGAACAGGTGCCTTCCCCTCCATGACCTCCAATGGCCCATTTCCCTTCACGCCACAGGACTTCTAAGCCCTACACATGGGCAAGGACGAGCGCGCCAGCACAACATCCCTTGAAGCGCATCTTCGCCAGGCCCAGGTTGATGGCCGTGCCGAAGTCCGCGTCGGCCCCGCGCTTGAGGCGCTTCCCCTGTTAGTGGAAGAAGAGCCGTTCGACTTGATCTTTATCGACGCCGCCAAAGACGCCTATCCGCAGTACCTTGAATGGGCGATCAAACTCTCACGCCCTGGCAGTATCATTGTTACCGATAATTGTGTCCTGGGTGGAGATGGGCTAGGAGACGAACACGAGTCCGTGAACTCACGCGGTGCGGGTGCGCGCAGGTACAACCACAGGGCAAGCAGCGATCCCGCCCTGTGCTCAATCGCTCTCCCTTTGAGCAGTGAGATGACGGTTGCCGTCGTTCTGACAAAGGCGGAGGCTACCCCAGAGGTATAGCTGTGGTATACTTACTGGTTCCACAACGGAGTGGGAGGCAAGTGTGCCTCCCACTCCGTTGTGTCTGTCCTCCGCGTGGTAGCGATGGGTCTTTCTCTCAACTAAAACGTCACGAGCAGGGCAGCCAGACTTCGTGAATTCAGGCTGAAGTGCCAGGTGATGTTCTCACGGGGAATGTTCAGCCGCAGATTAGGCATGCGCTTGAGCAGGGTAGTAAAGGCAATGCTTCCTTCCAGGCGGGCCAGCGGCGCACCCAGACAGGTATGGATGCCATACCCGAAGGCGAGATGGCGCTCCAGTGTGCGCGTAATGTCCAGTTCCTCTGGCTGGGGAAACTGGCGCTCGTCGTGATTCGCCGAGAGCAGGATGGGGAAGACCACATCCCCTCGCTTGATCTGCTGCCCGGCCAGCTCAATATCTTCCCTGGCGTAGCGCGGTCCCGCGATGGTGGCCGGTCCATTGAAGCGTAGCAGTTCTTCGACCGCCGCAGGTACCAGGCTAGGGTCCGCTTTGAGCTTCGCAAGTTGATCAGGGCGATCTAGCAGCATCAAGGTGCCAGTAGCGATCAGGTTCGAGGTTGTCTCGTGGCCAGCAAAGATCAGCAGAGTGATCGTCGAGAGCAGTTCCGCTTCGCTGAGCCGATCCCCTTCCTCTTCGATGGCGATCATCTGACTGATCAAATCATCGCCAGGATGCTGGCGTTTCTCGGCTACCAGGCGCGCGGTGTATTCCCCGAAGGCGCGCATATGAGCCTGGGCCTGCGGATCGCGCTTGCCCACGCCCAGACCATGTGCCAGTGCCTCCGACCAGACGCGAATCTGCGCCCAGTCTGCTTGAGGAATCCCCAGCATCTCCGCAATGACATTGATGGGTAGGGGAAAGGCATAGTCCTTGACGATCTCCATCTGGCCCTGCGCTTGCACGCGGTCGAGCAACTCATCGGCGATCTCCTGCACGCGCGGGCGTAAGCCTTCGATGTACCTGGGGGTAAAGGCTTTGGACACCAGCAGGCGTAGGCGTCGATGGTCGGGATCATCGACCGTGAGCATCGTTTTGGAGGTAAAGAATGTAGGCGCGTCGGAGTTCTCGGAGGAGTTGCGCCCAAAGGGGCCAGCGATACCGATGGAACTTGGGTCGACGGTAAAGTGGGCATGATCTCTGAGCACCTGCGCTGCCTCTTCCATGCGCGTCACCAACCATGCCCGGCTACCCATTCCCGGGATGGGAAACGGTATAGGCAAAACGGGGCTCGTAGACCGCATCTGCGCGAGCAACGCAAAAGGGCTCGCAACCAGTTCAGGGTTATCACCGCTAAACAGGCTGAATATATCTTTCTCTGATACAGCCGGATTCGGAGTACTCATAACGATCTTCCTTTCGTTCGTGTATTCTTCCTCAATGGTTGTCTTAGTAGTCCGTCAAACTGCGTTTGTAAGGTGTGCCGTCTGCGGCGGCAGGGGAAGAGAGACACAGAGGGGCTGACTCCCCTCTGCACGCCTTGCTCTTTCAACCTTACGTTCTACGGCGGATAACGGTGTAGAGGAGTTGACATCCTTCTGCACGCCCCGCTCTTTCAACCTTACGTTTGTACATTGACAGGCTACCAGGCAGAAGCACTCGTCCCTGTTGGTGTTCCTGCTTGGTAGGAAGAGTGTGCGAGACTTACCAGGTTACGGGAAGATGCGCGGGGCCAAACGTTAGTGTCTCATCTTCGCGCCAGGGAACCTCCGAGGGCGCGACCGCCAAGTGGACGTTTGGCAGCCTGGTGAGTAACGTCTGCCAGAGGACTTGCAATTCCATGCGGGCGATCTGCTGACCCAGGCACGCGTGAATGCCACGCCCAAAGCTCATAATGGGCTGCATGTCTCGATCAAAGCGAATTTCGCGGGCATCGGGGAACACGGCGAGATCGTAGTTGGCGGCATGCGTCGTGAGGAAGACGACTTCCCCGGCTGGAACCGTTGTCTCACCCAATTGCACCGGCTCGCGGGTGATGCGTGGTCGACCATGCCCAATCGGGGTAACGCGCAAGATCTCTTCTATGGCCTTCGCCAACTGTTCTGGCTGATCCAGGTGTGTCCGCAACTGCGCCACCAGCTCCGGTTGTTGCAGGAGAATGAAAGCCGAGTTCGTAAAGGTCGTGCTCACTGTTTCAAAGCCAGCCCCGATTATCGCCATGGCAAACCCATACATTTCGGGCTCCGTCATCACCTCGTCCCCTTGTTTCTGGGCTCGGACAAGCAGACCAAGGATATTCTCTCCTGGATTTGCTTGCGCCTCTTTGATAATGGGCGTGAGATATTGCATCAGCTTCATGGCCTGAGTCCGCTTCTCCTCGGAGCTGGCTGTCGTCGAAATCATGATGCGTGCGGATTCGCGATACAAGTGTTCTTCCTGCTGAGGAATCCCCAGCATTTCACAGAGCACCGTCATCGGGACCCGGATCGCGTAGTCCTCAAACAGATCAGTGGGAGGGCCTTTCCGCTCCATGTCATCCACCAGGCCATGAGTGACCTCAACCACCCGCGAACGCAGCTTATTGGCCGCTGGCACCGAAAAGGCCGGGCCGATCACGCGGCGAAGTTTGTTATGCCGTGCATCGGAGACAGTAAAAAGCGATGCTGCCTCTGAGCCTTCCGTTCCGGTGACGTTGCCAGCTTCCAGGCGAGGCACATCGCCATCGGAAGCCTGGATAGCGCCGCATTTCGGGTCCGCAAAGGCCTGGGCAACCTCATTGTAACGGGTGGGCATAAACGCATCGCCACCATAGGGCATATGGACCCTGGCAACTGGACACTGTTGGCGGAGGCGATCATACTCCTCGGGCAGTTGCAGGCTATGATCGGCAAACGGAAAGGGATACGAAGGAAGCTTCTCCTGGTTGGCTTCATTAGCAGATGTCAATTGATCCTGACTCATCTATATATTCTCCAATCTCTATGCGCTTCTGGCCGAAAGCCGGGAGCGTGGGGCTCTTTTGGCGGATGTTTTCAAAGACAATGGGGATGGCGCAGAACACGTCTGTCCTGCGGGTTCACTTCCTCTTTGGGACTGGCTCTTTGCGAACGGAACGATCACAGCCCCTCGTCATCCGTGGTCAGGGTCAGTTCGGAGAGGTCATCTTCCTCTTCCACGACAAAGACCTGGGAAGGGCACGCCACGACCGCTTGCTGCACCTTCTGCAACTGGTCCAGGGAAGGGTGCTCCTGGACCAACTCCACGACACCATCACTGTCGCGCTGGTTAAATACCTGGCTCGCGGCCAGGACGCAGGCTCCACTGGCAATACATCTATTTCTCAAGGCGATGACTTTCATTGCTCTTGTTTTTTCCTTTCACGTGGATGTGTTTTCCTGATCATCTTACAGGACACCAGAAACATTTTGTGGTTTGAGATCCGGTTGGTCGTCCTCGTATGGCGTATATGCCGCAAGCAATTGTTGTCGATAGGAGAGGAGTTGCTTCGGGCTATTCCAGCCCAACACCGCGACGAGGCGTTCGCTTTCGTAATAGGCCGCGACAAAGCGATCTTCGTGCAGCGCCCCCTCCATGATCCGAAGTTCCGCTCCACGGGATGCCACGCCATACATCTGGATCTTCACGTCAAATTGATCGCTCCAGAAGAAGGGCATCGGCGCGAAGGGCTGCCGCTCACCGAGGATGTTGCGCGCAATAGCCTGTCCCTGTTCAGTGGCGTTCATCCGATGCTCCAGGCGCACCTGCCGCTTGAGCTGCGGATGGTACCAGTTCGCCACGTCTCCCGCGGCATAGATGTCCGGGGCAGCTTCACAGAAGGCGTCGCACACAATGCCGTTCTGGAGCGTCAGGCCGCTGTCTTCAAGCCACTTCACATTGGGCTGTGCCCCGATGGCGACCAGCACCACGTCCGCTGGCACGGTCGAGCCATCCTCCAACACAACCTCTTTGACAGCACCTCCAAGCCCCTGCTCCTGGTCGCCGACCAGGCGGCGTACCCCGATACCGTTACGCAAACGTACCCCGTGGGCTGTTTGCAGGCGCATGACGCGTTCTCCGATTGCTCTGCCGAGAGGCCCTTCCAGGCAGATTGGCAAGGGCTCGATCACCTCGACATCCAGACCCAACTGGTGGGCCGTCGCGGCCGCTTCTAAGCCCAGAAAGCCTCCACCAACAATGACCAGTCGCTTCCCCGGTACGAGCGCCTGGCGCAAGGCGCGCGCCTGGTCCAGGGTCCTCAGGACAAAGACGCCTTGCAGATGATGCCCTGAAGAGAGGTAACGTGGCGTCAGACCGGTTGCGATGACCGCCACATCAAAGTCCAGGCGCTGATCATCAGAGAGGTCAACGCGGTGCCCGGCGATATCCAGATGGTTTGCCTCAACGCCATGAAACCACACAAGGGCCAGCTTCTCCAGGACAGATGACGAACGAAATAGCACCTTCTCCGGTGCCCAGGTGCCAGCAAGCACCTGTTTGGACAGAGGGGGACGATCATACGGAAGCGTCTGCTCCGCGTTCACCATCATGATTGTTTCCTCAAATCCGAGTCGCCGCAATGTCTCTGCGGCTGTGAGACCGGCGGCCCCGGTCCCGATAATCGCGATCCTGTTGAGATTCCTCATCTCCGATTTCCTTTGCTAGGGGTGAAAGTGGGCCTCTTTCTACGAAAGATTTCCTTCAGTAAAAAGAGCCATAAAGAGCTGCGAGCACGGAGCGAGGAAGGTCAGGCCGCGAACCAGCCGCCATCAACGGGAAGAATGGCTCCATTGAGATAACCGGCATCTTTGGAGGCGAGAAAAGCAATAGCGGCGGCAATCTCTTCAGGCGCGGCGATACGCGAAGGGGCGCTGCCTTGTATGAACGGCATCACCCTGCTGAGGCCAGCTTCATGTGGAGTGCCACTGCCAGCACCAATGGCAGTGGCTACTGATCCAGGGCAGACCGCATTACAACGAATGCCGCGTTCCCCATAATGGAAGGCAATGCTCTTCGTCAATCCCACAACCCCGTGTTTGGAGACCGTATAAGCCGTTCCCGCGGACCCTCCGCGTAATCCAGCTTCCGAAGCGGTATTGACGATACTGCCTGAGCCCTGTTCTAAGAACAGCGGGATCGCTCGTCGACACGCCAGAAAAGGTCCATTCAAGTTGATGGCAAGGACACGCTCCCATAAGTCGAGAGGAACATCGGCGGCGGGCGTCATGAGATCCATAATGCCCGCGTTATTGCAGAGGATATCGAGTCGTCCATAGGTAGATGTAGCGGTGGTGAGCATGGCTTCCACGTCATTGTCTGACGCCACATTGGCGACACAGGCAGTGACTTTCGCTCCCTGTAGCTCCAGTTCCGTGACCAGAGCCTTGAGCGGAGCTTCAACAATATCCACTGCGACCACGGCTGCTCCCTCAGTCACAAAGCGCTGGACCAGCGCGCGACCAATGCCAGACGCGGCACCAGTGACTAATGCGACCTGTTGTTCAAAACGCATACGATTTTTCTCCTCAAAGCAGACCACTCGCACAAAGGTGAGAGATCGGGTATACTGTTTCTACTTGACACATGTGTCACTTTGTATTGTAGTGCCATTGAGCAGCATAAGTCAATAGAAGAAAAAAGTAAAATGAATGACATAATTTTCTCTCAAGATGATGTAGCACAACCGCTGAGTTTGCGAGAACGCAAGAAACACCTGGTACAAACGACCATTGAAGAAACGGCACTTCGACTTTTTCAGCAACAGGGGTATGAGCAAACCTCTATCCAGGACATTGCTAACGCGGTAATGATGTCAACGCGCACCTTTTTTCGCTACTTTGCCTCCAAGGAGGAAGTGCTCTTTGGGCCAATGTTCTCGACCCTGAGGGGTGTGGTCCACTCCCTACAGCAAGTTGCGCCAACAGAGTCGCCGCACGCGGCACTGAGAGCAACCCTTCTGCACCTGGCAAGTCAGTATCAGCAGCAGAGAGCCAGTTTTCTGATTCGCTATCAATTGGCAGTGCGGACACCATCAATCGCTTCCATCTATCTCCATGCTCTGATGGAGATAGAGCTGGAAATCTGCGATGCTCTTTGTTCCCGCCTGGAAGCTGCCACGAACCGCAATGAGATGCGCGTGCTGGTTGGCATCTACATGACCGCGTTTCGTGTGGCTGTTATGGCGTGGCTTGAGCATGAAGCGCAGGGAGATCTAGTCTCCTTGTTTCAAGAGCACCTGGGTTACTGCTCGGCTCTCGCCCACAATGTCTAGATAAAAGATAAACCGTACCCTTTCTCAGGGTAGCAGCCTGAGGAAAAACACCACCTTAGATAGTGTCAGGCTCCCATTACATCGAGACACGCAGCGCGAGGCGGGTGAACATGCATACGCTGGCGGCGAGCATGATGAAGGCCTCCGAGCTTTCGGGCAATCCCTCGTGATCACGACAGAGCCGACGGAAACGCACCAATGAGCTAAAGGTCCGCTCGACCACCCATCTCCTGGGCAAGAGGCGAAACCCTTTGGGAAAGAGCGTGTCCCAGCCAACGGTGCTGAACCACTAACACATCGGCAAAAAAATGCCCAATCTCATGGGCAATCACATAATTTGTCAGGGAGGGGGAGAGAGCCTCATTAAAAAGGATCACATTTGATGGAGGGCCAAGATGCAGAAGACCGTACAACGGACGGTCGGGTCCCAACCAATCATCTTGCAATGCTTTGCCTTCAAGGGCGCACAAAAATGCGTGAGCACATCGTACGCTTAAGTTGGGTCGGGCGAGGATGGGAATATCGAGTCCATAGGCAGCCAAGGTCGCGATATCGCAAGGAAATTGACTCAACAATTCTTCCGTTTCGGGTTTCTGGCTGAGGAGTGTTTCTAACATATGAGCCAGCCAAATCGGATGCGCTAAAAACTCAGGAACCTCTACGTCCTAGCTCATTCTCGCGATGTCTCCTCCGTATCTGAGAATGGTGCATCAAATGCTGCCTCATAAACAATCCAACTACTCCTCTCCGGCCAAGCCTCCTCTAGATTTCTTGCCAGTCTGAGGATTTGCATAAAACGGAACTCCTGCTTAACAAAGAACTCCTTATGAAAGTGAGTTTCCGGAGTAACCGCGCTTTTGCATTCTTCACATCATTCTCAACACTCTCAACGGGACCATAGCGAGGGTACTGCCAACTTAAACGGAAAGCCTCCAAAAAGCAGGACGGTATGATACAATCGACGCATGAAAATGAATGAAGCAGCTTTCCTCTACAAAGGTTTCCGTTTTCCCTCCGAAATTATCAGTCACGCTGTCTGGTTGTATGTTCGCTTCTCGCTCAGTTTTCGCGATGTGGAAGAGCTTTTAGCACAACGAGGAATTGTCGTGACCTATGAGACAGTCCGGCAATGAGGTCTCAAATTTGGGCAAATGTGCGCCAATGCATTGCGCCATCGTCGTCCTCGCTGTGGCGACACGTGGCATTGGACGAAGTTTTCCTTCCCATCAGGGGCAAGAAGCACTATCTGTGGCGTGCAATAGATCAGAATGGCAACATGTTGGATATCCTCGTGCAGAGCCAGCGCAACACAAAGGCTGCCACACGCTTTTTCTGCAAAGTGCTCCACTCCACTGCGGATGTAGCCCCTCAAGCTCATCCCAGCGAGGAACAGGGAGCGCAGCTCACGGCTCGGACGGTTCCCACTTCCATGATACTGACTCCTCGTGTGATCAATGTTGATAACAACGCGGCCTTTCCCAAAGCCATTGCCGACTTGAAAGCCGCTGGTGTCCTGCCTCAGCACATAGAAAAAGTAGCGGTACGCCAGCCCTTGACTGACGTTTGCTTCCGCAGCAATGTCAGCAATGGTCATCGCCCTGCCTTGGCGTACAAAAACCTTGCGGGCGGCATCCAGAAGTTTGGCGCGTCGCGCCTCGCGAATTTCATGATTTGCAGTTGTTGTCCGGGGCATGTTCCGATTCTCTCTTTGAATAAATTTTCATTCATAATTATAGGATGCACTGCCCGCGCGCCCTGGCCGACTTACGGGCGGGGAAGCCACTGGTTTTTGCTGGGCTCGCAGTGAGCAGGGACGGTCTCAGTACGCGTGATTCCAGGATCGGTTGGCAGTGGAGAGAAAGGGTAACGGTAGGCCTGGAAACGTTGCGCCCACCGACATTCTCAACGGCAAGAGGGTAATGCTCACCCTCTCTTACAGGCTCGTAGTATCCAGGCTCTCAAACCACTGGAAAGAAATCGTTGAGGCTATGTGTGATAATACTGCTTTAGTGCGTATTTCTGTGTACCTGTTGTTTCCCGCGTGCGTTCACCAAAGTCACGCCGGAGATGGCGATTAGACCACCAGACAACGCAAGCCATGTCGGCCACTCACCCAACCAGAACCATGCGATACCAAGTGTTACTACCGGAACAAGATATAGAAAACTCGCCGCGCGGGTGGCGGAAATGCTAGCAAGTGCATATGCCCAACTGACATAGCCGAGGGCCGCTGGAAAAATTCCAAGATAGATAACTGCCGCTGTCTCAGAGAATGGTGCTGTTTGTACAGTGGTCACCAAGCCGGGAGTAAAGGCCAGGAGCACAAACGTACCAGCCCAGATAGCATATGTGGTACACTGCAACGCGGTATAGCGCCCAAGATACGGCTTCTGCCAGACAAAATAGAGGCTCTGAGCAAGGGCAGCACATAAGATGAGCAAAGCCCCAGGAGAAAAAGAGATTCCATTCCCAGTACTTAGAGAAATGAGCGAAACACCTAGAACACAGATAAGAATTCCTACCCACCCCCAAATACGCAGGCGCTCCTTTAAGAAGACCATCGAGAGGAGCGCCGTGAGAATAGGATTGGTATTAACAAGAAAGCTGGAGAGTCCAGCGGAAACGCTGAGTTCTCCCATATTTAATACGACGTTATAGAGCGCAATCCCAACAATCCCCGTCAGCGCAAGACCGGGCACATCGCGCCACCTTGGAAGTGGCATTCGCGTCACAAGAGCAACAAGAGCAACCACAAGGGAGGCTGTAAGATACCGCAACAATGCGAGATGTGTTGGGCTATACCCATGTAGTCCAACACGAATTCCGACAAAAGAGGATGCCCAACAGCAAATCGTGATTCCGATGGCAAGAGCCGTTCTCATCTTAAAACGCGCCTGGGTATTCGCCACGGCAAAGATTTCATGAGAGCCAATGTCCGCATCCTTTGTTCTTTGAGAAAGCTTCATTTTATTTTCTCCAATGTATCCTCATCCTGATGTAATACTATCCGTAAGTAGCGTTTTTTTACAACCATGATGCATCACGAAAAGAAGAATGCATCGATAAACTTGTACTTATTATAGGTGCATGTTACGATCATGTCTAACGATTTAATTTGATCATACTGATCGCCAAATTTGATCAATGGAGGAAATGGCATGGACTTTCGTCAACTCACCACCTTTCGTACGCTCGCTCTGACCCTTAACTTCCATCAAGCTGCTGAACAATTAGATTATGTCCAATCAACTGTGACAGCCCAGATCCAGGCCCTAGAGGAAGACTTGGGAACGCGTCTTTTTGATAGGCTGGGGAGATATATCAAGCTGACAGAGGCCGGAGAACGCTTGCTTCCTTATACGGAACAACTACTCACAATAGCTGAAGAGGCACGGACCGCGGTATCAGGACAAAAGGGGTACACTGGCACACTGACAATTGGAGCAACCGAAACGTTGTGTACCTATCGCCTGCCCGCAGTGCTTCACCAGTTCCGCCTCACGTATCCACAAGTCCGGCTTCTACTCACACCTTCACCCTTTTCCTCCCTGCGCCGCCTCGTCAGCGACGGTCAGGTCGATCTCGCCTTTCTGATGGAAGAGCCAATTACAGCCACCGCACTACATGCCGAATCACTTCTGGCTGAATCCATCCTTCTAGTCGCTTCCGCCGACCATCCACTGGCTCGGTACTCTGCAATCCTGCCATCTGATCTGGAAAACGAAACCCTGTTGATGACAGAGGCAGGATGTAGCTATCGCCTACAGTTCCAACATCAACTGAATAAAGCTGGCATCCAACCAACAACAATCATGGAATTTGAGAGCATTGAGGCAATCAAGCAGTGCACACTCATAGGCATGGGAATCGCGATCCTACCAGCAATTACTGTCACAACCGAGATTCAACAGGGAAAACTGGTAGTCCTGCCTTGGAGCGGAGAACCTATCGGCCTGATCATGCAGATGATTTGGCACAAACAGAAATGGCTCTCACCTGTGCTTCAGGCTTTCTTACAAGTCGCCAGGAACAACCTGGTACAACCCACTCGCTCCTGATACAGCTCTCATGAAATACATCTTCCGGAAGACGCTGGCCTGTTAAGGTCCGCCATATCAGCAAGCTGAATACGTGGTTTTGGGGGGCCATGGCATGTCCTTACGAGGAGGCAACGAGCTCTCTCCCTTGTTCATTCGTCATCGTACCACCTCACGTTGGAAGCAATAGAACCAGTTGCTTTTGGAGCTACACTGCCAGCAGCACCGTCCTCGACGTCTGCACCACTTTGAACCAACGTCTTAGAAGGACCCATTCATTTTGAGCAGGAATATGCTGAGCCTCTTCTCTGTTGTAAACAGTCGTGGCATGATCATGTCTCACTTTGGAAAGAAGTTCAAAGCGAAAGGATAGATTGTAAGATGTTCAAATTCCCATGGACTCAGGTATCCAAGGGTTGAGTGGCGTCGTACCCGCCATTAAAGAGCATCAGTCCAGGGGCACTCGCACCGCGCAAGAACCACAGGAGGCAACACCTTCCTATGGACCACAGCACACACCGCATCGCACCTCTGCCAGTACGCGTTGCTCCACAACCCTGAGAAGATCTGCATTCCTTCCTCCCTCGGACCGCCAAGCAGATGTAGTACGAACACGTCAATCAGGTCACTCGCACCTCCAATGAGCCCGTTCCACATTGCCTCTTCTCGGGTCTCGCTCGCGGGCTCTCGCGAGCTGACCATCGCTTCCTTGGCGATCTTCTTTTGCGAGCGTGAGGAGGCCATTTACCAGATGACCCTTCATCGGTTCTGGGCCCCATTTGAACACCTTGAACACTTTCCCGTTCTCACGCGTTCCCTCTTGGCGCTCTAGCCGTACTGCGTATCTCAAATCTAAAACAGCACCTCTCCACGATCCTATCGAACGCCCGCAGCGCGCAACGAGATCTTCACCGCGCCTTTTTCCATCCGCTTTCCGATGTGGCCAAAGAGGCCTTGGCTCTCGTCTCACACGCGTATCAGCACTACTAACCAACCTCTTCGGTACAAACCCTTGAGCACCGCATCCAACAACACCTCGACGCCTGCAATATTACCTTCCCCTCTTCTCCGTGACGGCTCAATAATCTAATGACTATCAGATAATCCGGCAACAGAAGGTGAAGCAAAGAACACCGTTCAGGAACCTCAAAGACACCTTTTCTGGGATTCTCCCACACATTCCTTTCCTACAAAGCGCCAAGTAGGATCCCGCCAATCGTGTCTTTCTTCCCACCATTGCTGTCTTTAGGCCCATCCCCCCATTGCACCTCTCGCACGCAAAGAAGCGGAGCAGCCAGTTCCGCCATCAGAAAGCGTGAAATACATTGGAGGGCAAAGACACGTTTGGTGGGAATTCTGTAGGGAAAGGGCACCTTTTCTGGGGGGCAAAGACAGCAATGGTGGGAGTTTTCACACGAGGTGAGCTGCATCAAAGACAGCAATTATGATATCCTACACTCTTGACATAGGAGATCGTTCTCCTCTCTATGGCCTCCTCTTCTTTAGCATTTTCTGCCAATTGGCCTACTTTCTTTTTATCAACAACACCCCTTAAAATGCTCTTCAATTTATTCCTGAAGTTGACAATACCGGTAGAACCGTAAGTGTGTATAGCAATAATAGCTGATGTTGTCTTATGGAATAAGGTGATACTAGTACGTAGCTAAACCGCCGTTGAGGAAATTTGTAACACAGATAAGGTGAGTTTCTTGCTCCTATGCAGTAGTAGTATCAAATATTGGAAGGAGAGAATAAGTGTCCCCTAACAAACTATGTATCATTTTGTTAGGAGCATTGCTCCTTAGCGCTCTTGCATTCTCTCTTGGCGTGACACCTTTTGCCTTCTCCCAAAGTTTGGGTAGATCTCAAGGAGTGTTACAACCATCGGATGTTGGCACGAACTCATCTGAATATAATAATACCTATAACATGGCATACAATTCGGCCATCGAGGGCTGCATACGATTTAGGGCTAAATTGCGGGTCTATAATCCAAAACCCGGCTTTATGGAAGGTTTCCAGGCAGGTCTGAGTAGCCCCGCTTGTGCTAATCTCTAAAAAAGAGCATGAAATAGCATTTTTACGGTATGAGAGGTACCTCCCTTCCCTGGCGCATCGCCTTTCTTGCATTCATCTTACCATCTAATCTATTCCCCACAACCCTCTAGACTATAAGAATTGGACTGACCTCACCAGAAGCTCAAGAAAAGCCCATTGCCACTCTCAAGGGCTGTGTTGCAAAAGAAAGCTGATCTGTCAGAATGGTGAGAAAAGAAGAAAAAGAGGATCAATCATGGCGGAGCAGCACCCATTCAAATGGCGTCACTTCCAAGCCGAGATCATTTTACTGAGCGTGCGTTGGTAGTTGCGGTACGCGCTCAGCTATCGGGATCTGGAGGAGATGATGCGGGAACGGGGTCTCCAGGTAGATCACTCCACGGTCTATCGATGGGTGCAGTGCGACGCTCCTGAGTTGGAGAAGCGCTGTCGGCCTCATCTGGCGGGCACCAATGACTCCTGGCGGGTCGATGAGACCTATGTCAAGGTGAAGGGCGTGTGGATGTACCTGTACCGCGCACTGGATTCTCAGGGAAACACGCTAGAGTTCCATCTGAGCGCCACTCGCGATACTCAGGCAGCCAAGAGTTTTTTCCTGAAAACCCTTGGGGCCTCCCACGCGGTGACTCCTCGCGTGATCACGATGGACAAAAACGCAGCATATCCCAAAGCTCTTCAGGAAATACAAACAACAAGGGGTCTGCCAGAGACGTGCGAACTTCGCCAGTGCAAATATCTCAATAACTTGATTGAACAAGATCACCGGTTCATCAAACGGCTGGTCAAACCTGGATTGGGCTTCTTTTCGTTTCAAACAGCATGGAGAACATTACAGGGATATGAAGTGATGAATATGATAAGAAAAGGACAAATGCAAGGAGTGCGCAAAGGAGACGGCTTAGGGCAAGCGACATTCATTGCGGAATTATTCGGAGTGACCATTTAAAACACAGCAGCACAATGGTGAAGCCCCGAAGCCCCATCCTTTGTGCTCCCCCTCTCCATTTTTGCAACACAGCCATCTTAAGCACCTACACCGGCTTGCCAACACCTCTCGCTTCTGCTATACTCACCCGCGTTGGGATGTTGGGATGTTGGGGAATGTCTGTTGGGAAGAGGAAACCGATGCCAAAGCCAGCCGCACATGTTCTCACCTGGTCTGCCGAACACCAGTGCTATCTTCTGCAGACCCTTGACCATCCTCCACAATCTATCCTCCCAGGAGACGAAGGTACCTGGCAGATCTGGCTAATGACCCATTCCTCTTTTTCCTTTCAAGGACAACAGGGGCGTCTCAATGTGTTCAAAGAGGACCGGCCTCGCGGGCAGGGCTACTGGTATGCGTATCACACCAGCTCCGGTCAAACCAGCAAGCGCTATCTCGGACCAGGTGCACGCGTCTCCCTCGCCCGTTTAGAGGAGATTGCGCAGAGCGTAAAACGTGACAAACGTGACAAGCGAGAGCAGGCGGTGAGTTCTCTGCACCTGGTTCCTCCCCCCGTTTCCAGGCATACAACGCAGGGAGGCATTGCGGGCCCTTCCAGCATGGTCTTCTCTGCTGCTGAGTTCAAGGATCCCGACATGATGGTGATGACCAGACTCTCCCCTCCACATCTGCCCGCCACGCTCGTTGTCCGGAAGCGCCTCCTCTCGGCTCTGGATGCCGCTATTTCTCGTCCTTTGACCTTGCTCTCGGCATCTGCGGGCTGGGGTAAGACTACGCTGCTCACAGCCTGGGTACAACGACAGCAAGATCCTGTCGCCTGGCTCTCTCTCGAAGCACTGGATAACGACCCAATACGCTTTTGGACCTCGCTGATCGCAGCCCTACGCAGATGCTGGCCAGAGATTGGGAAGAATGCGCTCACCCTGCTGCAACAGGAATCTCTTTCTCTTGGTATCACGGCGCTCCTCAACGAATTGACTGACAGAAATGCGCAGACCTCACGCATCCTGCTGATCCTGGATGATTATCATGTGATCAATATGCCCGCTATCCACGCCTCCCTCACCTTCTTTTTGGAGCATCTACCTCCTCGTGTGCATCTCTTGCTCGCCAGTCGCGTCGATCCAGAACTTCCCCTCCCCCGTCTTCATTTGCGCGGCCAGGTGAGCGAAATTCGTGATAGCGATCTGCGCTTTACCCTGGAAGAGACGCAACGTTTTCTCACCCAGAGCATGGGGCTCGTCCTCTCAAAAGCGAATATTGCCTTGCTGCAAACGCGCATTGAGGGCTGGATCGCAGGCCTCCAGCTCGCAGCCCTGGTGCTCCAAAAACAGGCGGACCCCTCCGCCTATGTGTCCACCTTGAGTGGTAGCTACCGCTTTTTGTTGGATTATATGCGGGACGAGATTCTGGTGGAACTGCCCCAACCACTGCAAGACTTCTTGCTGCAAACTAGCGGGCTGAGCCGCTTGAATGCCTCACTTTGTGACGCGGTCACGAGAAGAAATGATAGTGAGTTTGTGCTGGAACAAGTGATGCGTGCCAATCTCTTTCTACAAGCTCTACCGGGAGAACAACCGTGGTATCGCTATCACGCGTTGTGGGCGCAGGCATTACAGCACGAAGCCCGGCGTCGCCTGGGAGTGGGAACCATGCATGTACTGAGTCGTCAAGCCAGTCAATGGTATGAGCAACACCATCTGCTCCCCGAAGCGATTGAAGCCGCGCTGGCTGGGGAAGATTATGGTCGTGTTGCAAGGCTTGTTGAGCGTTTTGTCACCCCGCAGAGCTTTCGCAACGCGTACCATACCCTGTCTCGTTGGCTGAGACAATTGCCTGAGGAGATCTTGCGAACTCGGCCAGAGTTATGTTTTCAGTCTAGCCTCGCATTAACGTTTACGACCGATCGACGTTCACCTGCTACCTGGGAACAGGTCGAGCGGCTTCTTCAGTGGGCAAAGCAGGGCTTTGAGGCAACAGCGCAATGGGAACACCTTGGGGAAGCGCTCCAACTCCATGCCGACCTTGCGTACTTTCAAGAAGATTTGCCCCGCATGTTTGCGTTAAGCCAGCAGGTTCAACCAAGGCTTCCAGAGGACAGTTTTATGTATCCTGATGTGCTTTTGTTGCGGGGACTTGCGGCAAGGCTTTCAGGCGAGGTAAACAGAGCCTGGCAGTACTTTCTCGAAGGATATCGGAGAGAAAAAAACCTCAACGATCATGCTGGATCATTGGGGGCGTCCCTCTGTTTGGGAGAGGTCTGCCTAGAAAAAGGCGAGTTGCGCAGGGCCTCCCACTACTACCAGCAGGCCCTTGCCCACATGCATGAGGATCAGGAGTTGGCGCGAGAGCAACTGCGGCTCTCCACCGGAAGCACAGAGCCGTTCTTCGTCTCATGGGCCTATCATTGTCTTGCTCAGCTTGCATATGAGCGCAATGAGTTAGCTGATGCGCAGCATGCTCTCTCTGAGGCACAGGCTTTGCGAGAAACGCCTGCGAAAGGGGTCCATGTGCTGACATCAGGCATGCTCATCCAGGCTCGTCTGCTGCATGTTTGCAGGCAGACGGAAAAGGCTCAAGAGGTGCTCTCGCTCTGGGAAAGGCAGACGCGCTTCCCCTGGCCTTTGCGAGTGATACGCACTTGCCGAGCACGACTGCACCTGGCCAATGGAGATCTCTCTGCGGTCGAACGATGGGCACAGGAAAAGCAACAGGCTGACCAATCCCAAGCACCCGAACAGGAGCTTCCGCTCATGCTTCAGCAGGAAGAAGCGCTGCTCCTCGTGCGTTTGCATATCGCGCAACGGAGAGGGGAAACCGCCTTGAAAGCATTGGTCCCCTGGAAAGAGAAAGCCCAGGCTCAGGGACGCAAGCGCAGCGTTCTGGAAATCCAGATTCTGGAGGCCCTGGCCCACGCTGCCTGCCAGGAGCATCGCCAGGTTGCATTCTCTCTGCAAGAGGCATTGCGGCTGGCTCACCCTGAGAACTACCAACGCGTCTTTTTGGATGAAGGCCCGACGATGGAAATCCTGCTCAAAACGCTCCTGCCAGAGCTACGCGAGACATCTCTGATTTCCTATACGCGAATACTCTTACGCGCCTTTGCCCAGAAATCGGGTACACAGCTCGCAGAAGAGACATCACATGGCAAGCAAGATGCCTTGCAGCTGGAGCCGCTCAGTGAGCAGGAGCAGCGTGTTTTGTGTCTCCTGGTCGTGGGGCGCTCCAATCCAGAGATTGCCCGTGAACTGGTGATCTCGGTCAATACTGTGAAAACCCATGTTCAAAGTCTCTATCACAAACTCAATGTCCACAGCCGGATTGAAGCCAGTGAGGCGGCACGACGCCTATCTTTACTTTAATTTCCCCTTCTTTTCCCCTCACCCATTCACAATCGCCCCATCGGATGATGTCAGCTCACCCGATGGGGCTTTATACTCCAAAGAGCCTGAACGAAAGGAGGAAGCGCGGAACATCCACTATCGCATCTGTATCAAAGGACGCCTGGATCCATCCTGGCAAGAATGGTTTGAGACACTCGACATTCTTCCCGAGGTTTCAGGGAGAACCATGCTGTGTGGATCACTGGTTGATCAAGCAGCGCTCTATCGCGTTCTCCACAAAATTCACAGCCTTGGACTCGTTCTCCTCTCCCTTGAGAGAGACGAGCTTCCATCAGTCTCAGTGCTAGTGTGTCTTTCACCGATTTCTCGTACTAATTTTGCTTTTGCTGTCTCGACTGGCTTGTAAAGCAGAGCTATAAGCCTGCGATAAATTTTTGCAGAGATCCTGACCATCCCTTAATTGAAGAAGGAGCGATCATTATGATCAAGAACCATATAAACACTACTGCAGAAACGACCCATACTGTGCTTTCCAAGGATGGGACGAGAATTAGTTATCTGAGTATTGGCAGTGGGCCTGCGGTGATTATAGTGCCCGGAGCCCTTTCGTTCGCCAGCGAGTATACTGCCTTCGCTCATGTACTGGCCGAGCACTTCACTGTATATACCATCGAGCGGCGCGGGCGCGGCCTGAGCGGGCCGCAGGGCAATGATTACAGTATTACGAAAGAGAGCGAGGATGTCCGGGCTCTGCAGCGTGAGACTGGCGCGTCTTTCATTGTTGGTCACAGTTTTGGTGGACTCATCGCCTTGGAAGTTGCCCGCAACAACAGCGCCCTCACCAAAGTCGCTGTCTACGAGCCTGGCGTCTCTATTGACGGCTCTATCCCAGCGGGCTGGATACCAGGCTACGAGAAGAAACTGGCGGAGGGGAAGAAACTGGATGCTTTTGTTGAATTCATCAGAGCCCTCAATCCTCAATCTTCGGGGAAGGCACCAGCCTGGCTTCTGAAGCGGCTGTTGCCATTATTCATGGGTTCTCATGAGTTGAAGCGGAAGCTGAGTCTTCTCCATGAAAACCTGCGCGAACATAAGGAAGTGGCTCGCCTGAATAACAGCTACGAAATTTATCGGGAAATTACTGCGTGCGTTCTGCTCATGTATGGCGGCAAAGACCAGGCTACGCTGGCAGAGGGAAATATGCATCGGCTTACAGCGGTCTTCTCACGAGCTGAAGTGAGGAAATTTCCCACACTCGACCACTTCGGTATCAATGAAGGGAGTCCACGAGAAGTGGCAGAGGCCGTCAGTACCTACTTTTTGAAGAGGGAGTTATAGCGAGGTATGACGAGTACAACGGGCTAAGACGGAGGCGAGTGGAAGTCTGAACAAACGTGAGTTGCTGTCGAAGCAGAGCCTCCTCTGATGAATGAGGAGAGGACCTGAAGCATGTCTCGGGCATCAAAGCCGCGAGTTTCCTCCATGGGTCGAGGAGACACGCTTCGTCGTGGCTTCTCCTACGAGTGATGCTTCCAAGGCTTTCCTCTGTGCAAAGCCAAGATGCGAATGTGCATGTGAGTCAGTTTCATCGACTCGACTTCTTTGCACGCCTGTGATCGGCAGCAGCATTAGTGGTCACCGCGTATTGCAACGATTGACAAGGGCAGAACATCCTCTCAGCTCATTCCATTGCCTGAGGATGTTAGGATGTGTTGCAGGAAACACAGAGGGAACAAAGGGAGCATGAGTAGCCATCGCAACCATTCTTAGATTGCCGCCTCAAAGAGCTTGGCAACCAAGGAAATCAGGCTTCTCACATCCCCTTTTTCCACTCCTTGCATGTGCCCTTTTCTGAGCATATTCATGCTCTCAAATCCTTGTAATGTACGCCATGCCGTCTCAAATGAGAAAAAGCCTAACCAAGGTGGTTGTGTTGCAAGAAGTAAGCTGATCTGCGAAAGTGAGGCGAAAAAAAGAGGATCCCATGACCGAGCAGAATCCGTTCAAAGGGCGTCATTTCCAGGCTGACATCATTCTCTTGTGCGTGCGCTGGTACCTACGATACGCGCTCAGCTCTCGCGATCTGGAAGAGATGATGTCCGGGCGCGGACTCCACGTCGATCACACCACCGTGTATCGCTGGGTTCAGCGCTACACTCCCGAACTGGAAAAACGCTGTCGACCGTCCCTGAAAGCCTGCAGCGACTCCTGGAAAGTGGACGAAACCTCCATCAAGATCAAAAAAAGCCTGGACGTCTCTCTATCGCGCCGTCGATTCCGAAGGGAACACGCGAGCGTTTCTCTTGAGCTCAACCCGCGATGCCGAGGCTGCCACACGCTTTTTCTGCAAAGTGCTCCACTCCACTGCGGATGTAGCCCCTCAAGCTCATCCCAGCGAGGAACAGGGAGCGCAGCCCACGGCTCGGACGGTTCCCATTTCCATGATACGCTTCCCACGCACATTCCTACGCCCTCCTCTCTCACATCACCCTAACACATTCCGCCCGCCCTCGCCAGTTGCGTACCCTGCCCTTGGGAGCCCTACACTCGAAAGATACAAGCACTTACGGCCGCTTTCCCTATGCTAACACGTGTAGAGATCCTGAAGCAACTCTCCTTTTGTATATGCTTGATCTCCTTGAGAGAAGCAGCCACAAATGCAGATATGCGGCGAAGAAGGCCATGTGTATCATTGTGCAGAACTGAGAAGAGTAGCCTGCTCGGCTCTGCACAGACAATGGGACGCTCTGAATGGCAGTGATACAGGAGCGTTGCCACCCTCTTATGAGAACATTCTTGAAAAGTTGTGAGCCTGGTACGTAAGAGGAAGAGGGTAGGAGTGTGTACTGAGGCTGCTTAGCGGGAAATCACAGGAAAAAATGTCGGGACCAAAAAAGGAGCAAAAGGATCATGTTTAGGACGTCTAAAATGGCATGCTCTGGGGCCTGACCCACTTCCAATAGCACGTTTCTTTCCAGAAACGAACACGTCGCGCATTCGCCAGCCCGTTTCCCTCCTCCTGGTCGTGTTCTCGGCTTTACTTCCTTGCCAATCGAGCAACAATGGGAGCAAATGCTTCCATGTCGATATCGCGTACCTGGATATAGGAGAAACCGTAATAAACATGGATTTTTGCGCTTCTCCAACTGGAAACTGTATGGGGAGCGGAGGCTGGCTCATCAACCAGTCTCTGTTTGGGTGTATGAAGGATCACTCAAAATTGAGTATCAAGCGGTGACGCTCTCCAAATACACTGTGGAACTGCAAGAGGATCGCAGGCATGTCCGTGAGGTGAGCAATCCCCGCCTAGCGGATACCCCATTCAGATCGCCACAGTTAACGTTAATTGACATCAGTCCTCATGAATGGGTGTTGTACTGGCGAACGCCCTCCTATGCAGGCGACGAGGACAAAAGGCACAACAATTGCTCTTGTTTGATCTTCCTCCTCTGGAAAAAGCTGGTGGAGCTCAGGGCCCCAACCAGGAACAACGGCCACCCACGTTCCTACGTCTTCTCTCTCAATCATCTGATCAGCCAAAGAAGAAGGAGTAAGAGATGAAAGATTCTCATGCCAAAAAGCAGACATTCTTGGGTCTGAGAGCCTGTTACAAACGAACAAGCCTGTGAATCCCAATATTAAACTGGTCATTTCCAACAATTTTTCTAGTGAAGGTGGTTGTTGTGCAGATAAAGATCGTGCATCGCCTTTGGGCAGGATCCCGGCGTTATTCACCAGGATATCGAGGCGTCCGAAAGACGCGACGACCTGGTCGATCAAGCCGGCGACCTGAACAGGATTGGCCTGATCGGCTCGGAAAGGGATCGCCCGCACGCCCATCTCCTTGAGTTGACGCACAAGCGTCTCTGCCTTCGTGACCGAGGAATCACTGGTATAGCTTATCGCAACATCAGCTCCCTGCGAAGCCAGGGCACGCGCCGTTGCTGCTCCAATTCCACGTGATCCTCCGGTGACCAACGCCACCTTCCCACTCAATGTCTGTGTCATGGTTCTCTCCTCCATTTTGTTCTTGGCATGCTTTGGCCACTCCCATCATCGATGAGCAACGTTTTCCATTCCTCCAGATGTCAGAACCCGCACACCAAGGAAGTATGAAACGTCGATGGTGGGCGTCCATGCCGTCATTTTCCTTTTCACGTTCCTCATCCCTGCTCAAACATCTCTTCTGCTCCGATTGGACAGAGGCGTAATCCATCACGTCTCGCGAGCGTTTCGGCTGGTGGATGACCTCTGACTCTCGAAGTATATTGAAAGAGTAGGGGGAAAATCATGGATCGAAGGTGACATAGGAAGGCGAGAAGTGAGAATTGGCACCCTGCCTGAAAGTCACAGTGCATAGTTCGGCTTCCTTTGTCAATGTTGAACTGGCCTGGACGCTAGAAGCCAGCGGCGATCTCGCTGTAGCCAGAGATGGCTTCAAGAACAGTGAAGCCGGGCGTAGCCAGTTGGAAGCTGCTCTGGAGCTATTCGCGCAACTGGGAGATCAGATCCGGGCACAACGCCTGCATCACCAGTTGCGCCGTTGTGCACGAAAGCCCGCCAGGTCACGTTTGCCCTTCGATCTCAGCGAGCGCGAAGTGGAAGTACTGCGCCTGGTCGCTACCGGGAAAAGTAACCGCCATATTGGTGAAATGCTGGCTATCAGTGAAAGAACCGTCATCAATCATATTGCCAGCATCTTCAACAAAACGGGGGTCAATAACCGCGCTGGCGCCACAGCATTTGCCATTCGTCACAAGCTGGTGGAATAACGAGAGCGTACCAGCCTTGCTGGTAGTTTCTTACTACTCCTTCCTGTTCTGTTTCCTCCTGTTTCCGACCTCTAGAGAATAGTAGTTTTTTGCGATGTCAGCACGACTGGAGTGTTATAGATTTCTTTCAAGCTTTGCTCCTAGTCATCGATTGAGTAAGGACTATGAAACCTTGACCCAGAGTAGCGAAGCCATGATCTACATTGCCATGACTCGCTTGATGATCCGACGCTTGGCGAAAAGGTGACCTTTTCAAACAGGCAGTGAGAGAATCATGATGGCTAAGAACCTATGTCTGTTTTTGGCCATCTATTCTATCTATTTATTGCTCGCTTGCTTATATCTCGTTGCGCATTCCATGGGATGACCTGCACAATCAATCAATCCTTCAATTAATTTACCACCTGATTCTTCACGTGCCGTTTCTCACTATTGAAGATTGGGGCTACAATAGAAACACATGGTCTCAGTAAGGTATCGGAGTCCTCATCGTTGGCTCGGCAACTCCGCAATTCTGAGGACTGATCTAAGCATAAACGCTCGAACAGAAAGCACCACGCCACTATTTGCGCTGAGGTGAGACAGTGCAAGCACCGAGCGTTCTGTAGAAGGTAGAGGGGTTCTATGGACAATGAACATTTTTTTGATCTTTTCACCCATACACACGTGTATGATTTGGAACAACCACGCTCTTCTGAGGCTCCACTTCTTCCTCTGCTGGTGCCGAAATTTTCGTATACCTTACATCGTCGCCATGAAGAGGGAGCCGAGGATCCTTGCACGACTGCATCCGGCTTCATTGCGACCACGGATCACGCTGGAACCCATATCGACGCGCTCAGCCATGTAGCCGAGGACCTCTCCTTGTATGGCGGGGAAAAAGTGACTTCCCATGTCCAAACCCCGATCGGATTTACCAGGATGGGCGCGGAGACCATCGCCCCCATCCTCTGTCGGGGAGTGTTGCTTGATATCGCGGGATATCGCGGGGTCGATTGGATCAATGGGAATCAACCCGTAACCCGCCAGGAGGTAGAAGCCGTTTGCCTGCATCAGCAGGTGACGCTTCATGAGGGAGATGTCGCTCTTATCCGCACGGGAAACGGAGCCCGATGGCATGATCCATCGGGCTATCTAAACGGCGGTGGCATGCAAGCTGATGCCTCACAATGGCTCGCGGATCAGCAGATCCGAGCCGTTGGCGCAGATCATCTGACCTGGGACACGAACGTTCGCATGGATCCTGTGTATGGCATGTCCATGCCTGGTCACATCATCCTACTCGTCCGTCACGGCATTTACATCATGGAAAATCTCTTTCTTGAAGACCTGGCCAGAGACCAGGTGTACGAATTTCTGTTTGTCTGCCTACCGCTCAAAATACAAGGCGCGACTGGCTCGCCGATTCGTCCAGTGGCCATTGTACCAAGAGCATAAAAGAAAGTGGCCTTGACCCACACTTTCGTGGATCTTCCGCAACGTGAAACGTCATACGCCTTCGGCCACTGAGATGGTCTGTCGGTGTTTTTCTGACGAGAGAATATAGCATGCGATAAAGAGGGTGGACTAAGATCAGACTTATGAAATTACTCTGATCTTAGTCCACCCTCTTTATCGCTCTCTCGACCCAACTGTTGGGAAAGGCACAGTCGCGGGGATCATGTTCCAGGGCACACAGGTGTAGCCGCCCCGAGCCAGATGCTCGATCGCCTCCTCGTTGAGAAGGCTCCATTCGATCACACCACCAGTGCCGGCAGGCCGGAAAAAACGGCGCGGATGGGCGAGATTGCCGATCCGCTCCTGGGTGCGCGATCTCGGAGGCGGCAGCCCCGGGCTTGGACGCGAGACCAAGCGGCGCGAGATGGTTATAGGTGTGATTGCCAATCCAGTGGCCTTCGGCGTGGGCGCGCTCGGTGAGAGCTCTGCGGTCACAGAGCCTGTCACCGATGACGAAGAAGGTCGAGAGGATGCCGTGTCGGCAGAGAGCCGCAAGCATGAGAGTGCGTGACGTCCGGATCGGGGCCGTTGTCGAAGGTCAGATTGATGGTGGTCATTGGGTGACCGTTATCCGAAACTTACCCAAAGATGGACAAGCCATATCTGGTGTTCGGTTCCTGCTTCAACGAGCAACCTGTCTGGTTTCCCAGGTCTTACAGGATCTCCACAGGCGTACATTCCGACGTAACTCGCCGTACTAGCAATAAGTAGAGCAGATGAGTCAAGGGCATTAAATGTCTACAAATGGCAAGAAATGTTCATAGTTCAAGAAGCTATGATCACCCCTCCTCGGGAAGGGCATAGGTCATCGGCGGCGATGAGAGACGGTGGCTAGCCTCGCTTGTACCAGTCCTCTATCTCGATTTCCATTGGCAACAGCATCCGGACGACCGCGTTGTACCAGGCCACCGCTATCACGACATCCATGGTCTCGCGCACGGAGAAGTGCCTGCGCAGGGCGGACCAGGTCTCGTCGGAGACCTTGAGTGACAGGGTCACCTCGCGGGCGTAGCGGACGACGGCGCGCTCCCTTTCATCGAAGACATCCGAGGTCTCGGCATCGGCGAGCTGCTCCAGCTGCTCGCGGCGCACCCCGGCTGTGAGAGCCAAGTTCCAGTGATGGTTAAACTCGTAGCTCGCCCCGGTGACAAGTGCCACTGTCATGATGGCGAGCTCGCGCAGCCGTGCCTCAATGACGGCACCCTCCCGCATCTCGCGCGTGAAGCTCAGGAGCGGATCGAGGAGGTTTGGTATGTTGCCAAATGCCAGAAAGAAGTGTGTTTCGCCGCGCTCGCGCAGCATGCGGTCGTAGGCGGCAAGGTAGACGGCTGGATATTCATCTCGCGTTGGGTAGGGAACGCGTGCCATGATTAGTCTCCTTTCTCTGTCACGGTAAGCCCGAGGGACTTCTCGAGCGTCAGCGGCGGGTAGGTGACCTCGCAATCGAGGAAGCCCGAGCGCTGCGAGAACCAGAGCGAGCGCGGCGGCAGGCCCCGGCCTCTACGGAGCTCTTGACCGCCCGCACGTCCCAGACCACTGGCAGGTCGGCGCCGCCCATGTAGACGATCGGGGGCAGCAGCAGCTCGACGCGGTGCCCGCCTGGATCGAGCAGATAGACGTAGTAGGAATGGCTGAGGGAGTGCTTGCCCGGGCCAAACTCCACGTCCTCGCCCCAGCCGAGCTTGCCTATGATGCCACAAGCACGCAGCACGGACGGGATGTCCGACACGATATCGCCGAAATGGTGAACGGCTGGGCCGTCCCACTCCATGAAGACAATGTCGTAGGGCGTGTTCTTCATGTGCAGGAACACGCCCATCGGGTGGTCCCTCGCCGTCAGGTAATCGGCGATGCGAAAGCCGAGCGAGGTGTAGAACACGGCGGTCTTGCGAACGTTCGGCACCGTGATCTGGTAATGGTCGAAGCGACGGAACGCCGCGCCTTTGTGCATCTGCACGTGCATGCCGCACTGCGCCTGATGTGTCATCGAGGCGACGATCTCAAGCGAGGTGCCTACTGCGTCGACGGTGTGCAGGATGCGCCCTGGAAGGGCTCGTCAGCCCAGCAGCCCGTGCTGCTCGAAGGCGTGCTTGGCACGCTCCAGTGCCTCCTCGTCGTAACACGCCGGCGGGCTATGATAACTATCCGCAAACACTATACCTCGCTCGTTGTAGGCAAGCAAGCGCGACAAAAGAGCGGGTTGTTAACATAGACTGTAAATCCCAATTTACAAGATATCGATGGAAAAAGCCGGATGTGGAGTGGTTTTCTCAGACATCGAAGCATCAATTCCCATGCTTCTCGCTTCTTTCCTCTGAGCCAGACCTGCACCTGTGCGCTGCTTCGCAAGTTCTTCCACCACGGGCGATCGGTTGCCAGGAGTAACGTCTCGCCGACCACGATGCAGCTTATAGGGATCGTGTAGCGCTTGCCGCTCTTACGCCCAGTGTAGATGGGCAGCAGAAACTGGTTGCTCATCAATCTGTGCAGCGGTGAACGCAAGATCAGCTTCGGGAAGGCTTTCACTACCCTGGCGATGCGTCTTGTTCAGGGGTTCTGGCTGGGAACTATTCTTGTTTCACCAGGGCCATCTTGCCGGGTGGTGTTCTCTTCCACGATATGGCTCACTTTCTCTGCCGTGTATGGTTGTCGGGTTTTACTGTTCCATTGTCGCAGGAACGATATTTGTGTTGAGATGAAACATATTCGTCGGGTCGTAGTGCCGCTTCAATGCTGCCAGTCGCGCATACGTGGTTGGTGGATAGGCCTCATGCACTCGTTCGACTTCCTCATTGGCGAGGTAATTGGCATATGCACCGTCAGCATAGGTCCGCAGTGCCTGCCAAACGTGCTCCATGCGGACCTGACTCTGTCTGGTCTCGCTCGATCCTGATCCCGAATTGACGAGCAAGACCACCGCCTGTTTGTCACTGTAAGCAAAGGCAGTGGCATCTGTGCCCACCCGACGTATCTCACACCGAGGATGCGGATCTGTACTATCGTCTCCGGAGAGCAAGCGGTGGCGGCCTCAGCAACGATGGTGTAGATAACATCGTCGTGCAATGTGCGAAGGAATAGAGTGCGTTCATATCCAGACCGCCTGTGCCAACGCAAAATCAGGATCATCAGGGAGCACCAACATCCCTCGTAGGTGTGCTGTCAGTGCTTGGAGTGCCTGCTGATACGCTCGTTGCTTCTCCCTTTCGAGCAGGGTCCAGCTTCCATGGATCTGTCTTCGTCTCTACGAGAAGAAGAGGTATTTTGTGTCATCTTTTTTTTCTTCCTGTGATGTGAGAGATACTGCGACAAAAAGAGGCGCGAAGAGAGCCACAAGATATCATCTGGTAGCTCTCTTCCCCTTGTCTCTTATCCGATAAACATCGCGCCAGTCATGACCCCAACCGCTAGCACCGCCAAGACAAACCCGATAAGAGCAAAGCACCGGGCAGGAGCATCTCCTGTTTTCCCAATCGATAGGATTGCAGGACGTAACGCCCCATCGCCGATGCCCAGCAACACAATCGCAATCACCGATCCCGCGATGATGAAGCTACCCCAGGTACTTCCAAAGAGGTTAGAGAAGCCATTCGTTCTGGTGATCAGGATGAGGCCAAATCCCATTGTGAGCGTGCCAGTATAGGTCAACATGCGCACTGTGGCGATTGCGAGATGAACGAATGCCTCGCCTGTCCCTTGTGCAATGCGAGGCACGATCAGAAAGGCGAGCACTGCATAGCCACCAACCCACAATGTTGCACCCAGCACATGTCCATACCGGACAAGCCAATCCAGAAGGATCGTCACGTCTGTTCCTTTCATTTCCCCAGATGATCCTCTCTTGTTTCTGACAAGGGAGGATCATCTTCATCGCGCTCGGATGCAGCGTCATCATGGGAAGTGACCTGCTGCACCATCATGCGCCGACCAATGATCCACTCACCAAGGAGGGCTCCAGGTGATCCAGTCGTCAGCAAAACGACCAGCGGGAACCACCATCCCCATAGACCATCAATCGTCCCAGTTCCCACCATAGCGAGCAAGAGGAGGAAATTGATGCCGTGCAGCGGCCCTACAAGACGAACAATCTCCCTCTTCCCTCCCAGCGATGCGGACACAAGGACCACCAGGAGGATAAGGTCGAGAATGGTGGCCCATCGTATTAACCGTAAACGACGACGGGTCCGTTCTTGCTGCTGCCCAGTCATTATTCGTCAAATGGAGCAGTGGAAACATCATCGGCAAATCCTTGTTGGAACAAACCTGCAATGGTTGAGGTGGGCTTTCTCTCGGCCTGGGAGCGACACACCTCGATCAGACCCTTTTTGAAACCTAGGCGTGGATAGGCGGCAACCACCTGGGCGACGGCTTGCGAGGAGATGCTCTCGAGACCGCGTCCAATGACATCAACGCCTGCTCCGGCTCTCACAAGCGCAATCTCCGCTTGCTTCTGGGCAGCGACGAGGGAGAGATGCAAGGCGATAGCTTCACGTACCAGTGCAGCCTTCTCTAATGGCAGCCCATGCTCCTTCAGGAACGCATAGGCTGCATTGGCTCCGTCTATTTCAAAGGGCTCCGTTCCATCGAAGCGTTCGGTCAAGCCAAGATCGTGCAGCAGCGAACCAAGATAGAGAATCTCTCGGTCATAGTTCAAATTGGCTGCTTGTCCGAGCAGATCACCGAAGACAAACGTGCGCAGACAATGATTGGCGAGAAAAGCCGGGGAGACCTCAAGCAGTAATTCAGTGGCCTCTTTGGCGATGTTGCTATCAGGAATACGAGCAGTAAATGGATTCAATGGAAAAACCTTTCTGGGTAACGAAATACAGACGATTGGCGAAGCATTCCGCATCGCTCCACTTCTGATGAAGATGATGGCCGGGCGACCCGAGAGCCTATTTTCACAGGTCTGGGCCGCCTCCACTCTCTTCTTCTCATCCTATAACCTTATAGGACTTTCAAATTATATAGTAAGAAGTTCGAGAAAGCAAGTAAATGGCAAAAAAACAGAAGCCCCTACTTGCTTTTTCTATAGTTCGTGTGTTATACTGAACACATGATCAACAAGCGAAATTACCATCACTATTGCCCTCTGGCACATGCACTCGATCTTTTAGGAGAGCGCTGGACCCTTTTGATTGTCCGTGACCTGCTGCTTGGACCAAAGCGCTATAAGGATTTGTTGGAGGGCTTGCCTGGAATGGGCACCAACATTCTTGCTGCCCGTTTGAAAGAGTTGGAGCAGGCAACCATCATTCGTCGTCGTGTGCTTCCTCCGCCAGCAGGCTCAACCGTCTATGAATTGACCACCTATGGCCGAGAACTGGAGGACATCCTGATGACATTGACTCGATGGGGGGCAAAATCCCTTGGTCCTCGCCAGCCGGAGCAGTTCTTGCGCCCCGTGACACTGGTCCTGGGGTTGCGTGAGCGCTTCAAATCCGAGGCAGCGTGTCATCTTCAAGCGGTCTATGAACTGCGCTTTGAGGATGATGAGACCTATACCATACGCATTGCCAATGGTTCCCTTGAAGCGAGCTATGGAAGTGCCGGGAACCCGGACCTCGTCGTCACAGCCGATGTCGAAACGTTTCTCCAACTCCAGGAAAGGCACCTTTTACCACAGGAAGCCATGGCGAGTCGAAAGGTCCAACTCGACGGTAATTCCGATCTCTTCACACCTTTCCTCGAACTTTTTGATGTTGATGGGAGAAGCGCTGTTCCGTCTGGAGTTTCTGGAGCCTGCGATCAATAAAGACAATGGAAGGGAGATCACCCACTTTCCTTGATCAATCAGACTGAGCCGATAATGGAACTATGCCGAGAATAAGGAGGAGCCATGTGGGATGAGATTGCTGCCTGGCAGGAGACATTAAAAGAACGCCCCGATCTTTCTGCCAAAACGATTGTGCTTTACACTCAGGATGCTCGTCGCTTCGCCACCTGGTTGCAGCGGTTCTGTCAGAACTGAAAACACAAAATTTACCAGATTGTATGCTTCCCTCTCGTTCTCTGAACGATGAGGCCGCTTGGATGAATGATTGCAGAGCTGCAAGTCGTTCCAGGAAAGCCCGGCGTTGTTCCAGAAGTGAAACTGGTTCTCCTATCTCCCGACGCGGACGAAGATAATTGCGTCATTCGTCAAAAACACGACAGAAGCGGGCTGCAGCCTCGAAGCATCCAAAACCACGCATCGGATAGTATCGTTGTTTGATGCCCTAGTGATCTTGCTCCAGCCGATTATTGAGATACGTATTCGTTCGATGGAGTATATTGTTGCCTATCGCTTCACGGATTGCCTTGGGAGAGGATATATGCCCATCCGTTGTTACTTGATCGGGACTATGACCAACCATCTCAACTGCTTGCCGGAAAAACTGTTTGGCGGCATCCATATCTCGCTTTTCACTCAGTCGTGAATCGACCAGATTGCCATCTCGATCAATGGCCCGATAGAGATAACCCCATTTTCCATTGATTTTAATGTATGTTTCATCAACATACCAAGATCTCCCTGCTTGGCCACAATGTTTTTTTCGCAAGTGGTCCGCGATCAACGGAGTAAACCTCTCTTCCCAGCCTCGAACCGTTTCATGAGTAAAAACACAGCTACGCTCTAAACTCCCCTGCGAGCAGAAAATGCTGTTTTTGAAACGCCTCTCAAACGTATCTTGACGCTTCCCTAGCACGCCGTCCAAGCAAGCTTGTGATGAAAGCCCTGGCCAAGAAGCCGAGCGCTACAAGCAGCCAGTCGGTAATATCAGTCCGTAATAATGACTGGCCGCTTTGTAAAGCGAGATGCATTCCGAACGGCGCGCTGAGTGGCACATGACTTGCCTGTGGTTGTCAGAGACGACAGGTGCTGCTCAATTCGATGTCTCACTTCAAGAGGGGCCAGAACCAACACGTGCTGTGCCCTCAACATGAGCACACAGGAGAGAAACATCTCCATGGACGGACGCTCCTATCCCGAAAGGGAAAAACCTATCGCAGCAACCGTGCTCTTGCGCCAGATGGGCCGCTTCCTCATGCACCTGGTTCACTCGTTGCAATACCTCAGAAATTGGTCCTTCTTCCATCACAGTACTCCTCCTCGAGCACTCACTGAAACATGAGGATAAAGAACAGGCACTGCACAAAGCCCTCTATGAGGCAAATTGCGGAGTGGAGAAGCAACAGACCATCTATGCCCTCTCCCAGTATCTTCAGATCTACTTCCAACATCCCCTTCAACCTCTCAGGGCACAACAATCTTCAGGATTACACTTCCCTTCCCCATCGCACTCACCAGAGCAAACATAACGTTCATCCTTGTTCATACTCCTTGGTCGTGGTTCGTGGAAACTGGTACTCCTCTCCCCCTGGCTATGAGAACCAGGGAAAAGAGTCAGATAGCTCACGCCCCCTAGAGCGAGATACAGCAAGATCGAGGAAGTTTTTTCGCATTCATTATGTTACCATGAGCTTATACGGGATACTCAATGACAAAGGTCAATTCAAGGAGTCTTCTCTAAACACTCATCAGTATCTCGATTCACCAAATTTGGCCAAGAGGCCAATCATGGCGGAAAAACGCCAAGAATTCCAGTCAAAGGACACAAATCACCATGGTGATGATTACTGTTCATGAAGATTGCGGCAATGCACCTAAGAAACTCTTCTTGAAAGATTTTATCGTTGCAGCTGTCAGCAATGACAGTGCTTTTGTTGCCCGCAAAATTACCGACGATATCCTCTGGAACCTGGTTGGGCGCCGATGTATTAGCGGAAAACAGGACGTTCTTACACAACTTCAACGGTCTCGAAGTGATGAGGTTGTGGAACTGATCATCAATACGATCGTCACGCACGGATACAATGGCGCTGCCGATGGATTCCTGAAGTTCAAAGACGGGAAGACGGTTGCTTTCTGTGACGTCTACCAGTTCCGCGCCTCAACGAACAATGCACCCATAAAAGCGATAACAACGTATGCGATTGCGCTGGCGTAAAAAACTATCAATCAGCCTTGATGATCAGAAAGCACGGAGAAGGGTTGTGTTGCAAGAATGAGGGCGCGATGGTAACTTCTTCTTTATTTGAGGCGTAGCCGAGGAGTACCCTTGATGAGTCGTCAGCATTCATTCAAGTGGCGTCACTTTCAGCCCGACACGATTCTCCTCTGTGTGCGCTGGTACCTGCGGTATGTGCTCAGTTATCGTGACCTGGAAGAGATAATGCTCGAATGGGGTCTGCGTATTGATCACACGACGATCTATCGCTGGGTTCAGCGGTATGCGCCGGAACTGGAAAAACGCTGCCAACCATATCTCAAAGCATGCAACGACTCCTGGCGCGCTGATGAGACCAATCTTAAGATCAAAAAAAGCCTGGGTCTATCTCTACCGAGCCGTCGATTCCGAAGGGAACACACTGGAGTTTCTCTTGAGCCCGACGCGCGATGCCGAGGCAGCGAAACGTTTCTTCCTGAAAACACTTGCTTCGACTGCTCGTTTCGTACCTCTGGCATGTCCGGTTGCTGAGCAGGTGACTCAGCCTATAGCTCTAGCTGACGTCACAACCATCACATCAGCCCCTCGTGTAATCAACGTCGACAAGAACGCGGCCTATCCCAAAGCCATTGGTGAGCTCAAATCCGCTGGAGCGCTGCCTCAGCACGTGGAGTTAAGACAGATGAAATATCTCAATAATCTCATCGAACAAGATCATCGCTTCATCAAGCGGTTGACGAAGCCGGGGATGAGATTCTTTTCCTTCGAGACAGCTTGGCAAACCGTACAAGGCTTCGAGGTGATAAACATGATTCGGAAAGGGCAACTACAAGTCGTGAACAAAGGAGATGTGCGAGGCCAGAATGCCTTCATTGCCAGGTTCTTTGGAGTGGTCGCTTAAACGACACCAGGAAGAAACTTCATTCTTCTTTTGATTTCTTCATAATTCTTGCAACACAACCAGTCCAGCTGTCAGTATTCTCTTTCTTGCTCACGCGTGATTTTGGGCTCACAGTGCCGAGAGAGTGATAAGGTTTCTTTGGTCTTTGGATGCTCTGGCCCCAACGTGCGGGTTCGGATCTGCAAAGCACGGTCTAAGAGAGTTCGTGCCTCGGCTGTGAGACCTTGTACTCGTCTCATCACAGCCAGAGCATGCAGACTGGAGGCTGTTTCTGGGTGTTCTGGCCCCAACTGTTGTTCTTGAATGGAGAGCACACGAACGAACAATGGCTCTGCCTGCTTGTATTTCTCCTGATCACGATAGAGTATCGCCAGAGAGTACAAACTATTGGCCGTATCAGGATGCTCTGGTCCCAAGAGTTTCTCTCTGATCTTTAATGCTTGCACGTACAATGGCTCCGCCTGTTCATACTTTCCCTGGTTCCAGTAGAGGAAGCCTAAATTGTTAATACTGGAGGCCGTATCAGGATGCTCTGACCCCAAGAGTTTCTCTCTGATCTTTAATGCTTGCACGTACAATGGCTCCGCCTGTTCATACTTTCCCTGGTCTCTGTAGAGAGCCGCCAAATTATTTTTTGTTTTGGCAACCTTAAGATGCTCTGGCCCAAACTGGTTCTCCCTAATCTCTAATGCTCGCACATACAATAGCTCCGCCTGTTCATACTTCCCCTGGCTACAATAGAGTAATGCGAGGTTCCCCAGTGTGATTGCAATGAGCTCATGAGGCGTGCTCGATTCCTGTTCCAGGATATGCAGCGATTGCACATACAATGGCTCCGCCTGTTCATATTTTCCCTGGCTCCAGTACAACAGGCCCAGGTTCGAGAGCGTCTCAGCAGTCTGAAGATGGGAAGCATCTAGTTTCTGTTCCTCAAGCACAAGAACCCGTTGCAATAGGGGCTCAGCTAACTCATATTTGCCCTGTGTCCAATAGAGTTCAGCTTGCTTCTCTAATCGCTCAAGCAGTTTCTGTGTGTTCGGGTGAGACGCCTGCTCTTCTATCGCGACAGCTTGCCTCAACAATGGCTCCGCTTCTTTCACATGCCCACGTGCCAGTAAATAGCTTCCTGCTTTATACAGCACCTCACTAAACGCTATCACTGTTTCCTTTGCTTGCTCCAAGAGAGGGAGGCAAGCAAGGATATGCGGCAGATATCGTTCATAGTGCCCCCAGGTATCCGGTGTCACATCAGGCAACGTACGCTGGAACAGACGCGCGATCTGTTCACTCCACAGGCGCGTCTCCGTCGGCTCAAGGAGGTCCCGCACCACCATTTGCACCAATCGATGTACTGAGATCGTCTTTGTCTCGGGATGACGAGTCACCAGCGAAGCACTGCGCAAGGCAGCCAAGATGAGATTGAACTGATAGGGGTCTGCCACAGCGGCACTTAATTCAGGTTCCAGTTCAGAGCCCCCCGCCACGAGCAGATCTTCAGGAATGGTATCAGGAGAGAAGAAAGCACATAATTGGAGCAATTTGGGCGCAGTAGGGTGTTCCAGCGCAACCTGCTCTAGCGAGAGCTGTACGGTGGCCGTGACTGAAGCCGGATGGTTTCCCGTATGGAGGCCCCGATGCGCCAGTATCTCCTTACTTTGTTCATAGCACAACTGCAAATAGTCAGCTATCCGACATCCTGCTTCTTGCAGATAGGCACCTGCCTGGTCCAACGCGAGCGGCAAGCCCTCCAGAAAGCGCGTGAGCTCTCTCGCATGCACGATGGTTTCGTCGTTCTGTAAAGTCCCGGGAAACGCTTCTTGCTGGAGGGGATGCAGACTTGAGCGTGAGAGCAAGAGCGCAATACCCTCCTCCTCACTCATCGGTGGTAGCTCCAGCATCTGAACAAGGGGACCTAACGCTTGACGACGTGTCGTGAACAAGAGTGCTCCTTGCCTCAAGGGTGGGAGGACCGCCTGCAATATCGCTGGATCTTCCACATTATCGGCAATAACGAGCCATTCCTGATGAGAAGCGAGCCAGCGACGAGTCGCTGCAATGAGCAGAGAATGATCTGCAATTTCATACTCGGGAAGCCGTACAAGGAACGCAATCTCCTGCAAGCTCGCCAGTAGGCTCTCCGCAGTTTCTGCTGCCAACCAGAAGAGAGCGTGGTAATGCTGCCCGAAGCGATACGCATACTCGATCGCTGCCTGTGTTTTGCCAATACCACCCAGCCCAGAGAGAGCAAGCGTTTTCGTACGGGCAACGGACTGTTTTGTTGTCAGCAAACGATGGAGTGTTTGCAGAAGAGTTGTACGTCCAATGAAGGAGGGATTGCGTGCGTAAGGCACGCTCCAAAGAGGAGGAGGGGTGAGAAAATGCTCACTCTCCTCAATAGGAGAGGCTCCCAGCAAATGGCGAAAATCAATACCCAACTGTTGTGAGAGGCGCTCTCGCCAGATCTGTTGGGGAATAGTGAGATCTTGTTCCCAGCGACGCAGGCTTCTCGTTGAAGTGCCAATTGCCTCTGCAAACGCTTCTTGTGAAAGACCTTGATGTAGACGATGCCAACGGATATGCTGGCCTATACTTTTGAATGAAGATGGAGAGGAGGGCAGTATCTCTTCCTGTTTCATGAAACTTCTTTCTGAAGAAAGCCGATAAGGACAAAAACTGTCCGCTCTGTCCTCGTATTATAGCATCAAGAGCTATAGAATGGAATACAAGACAGCTCGTATCGCTCGTATAAAAGTGCATCCCTGTTATTCGAAGCGGATCATAATGTAGAACGCAGGTATTGTTTCATCCCTTGCACTCTAACGTAATGAAACCGTTGCGATTCTTAGAGGCAGTGAGGTCCGGAAACAAAACGGGAAGCGTAAATAGGCCTTATAGGAAGGAATGAACTGTAGAAAAAGAGGTGAATGAGGAAAGAACATAGATAAGAGGGAAAACGCCAATAGTTTTGACATCAGTAATAGAGAATGTGATGATGTATTCTCAACAGCACGACCGATAGAAACAATCGTCTTGGCGGTATCAAAAAACGGAGCAACGACAAGATAGGTTATGACCAGCATTTATCCCCCCTTGGCGAATTGTTGAAGGCTTTTCGCAAACAAAATGGATCGTTGAAACTGTGTATCATTGGCTCTCTTGCCATACTCAATGGTTGCTGATCTGGGGTAATCTTAACAATCTGGATGTACTGTTGCGTTTTCTCCCACCACTACAGCAAGGGTTACGCTGCTGACAACGCGTAATCAGATACTGCCCCCGGTCGTACAAGGGGCAGATTTTTGCTCACAAATACACAATCACTTTGTACCACTACTTCACCGCAGTAATGGTACTTGTGAAACATCATAGTTGCACGTAACCATGCAAGTCAAAAGGGTGAATATATAGAATCAATGTTTCTATGGATCCTATACACCGCCCTTTTCACTGTCTATATGCTCCTAGCAGAAGGGTAAATAGTTATGATTTTACTATTACAAGCTGTTACACCAGTATTTAGCGATATTGCTACGGTACTACAGCATCTTGACAAAATGGCCCCAAACCCTCCTAATGGAACAGGCCAAAACGCCTATCAACAGATTCTTGGTTTTGCCTCAAGTATCCAGGCGCTCATCCGAACTCTTGGTTTTACGTTTTTCCTCATTGGAATTGCGGTGGCTGGTATTATGCGTATGGTCTCCTTTGGGAGTGATCGCCGGGTCGCGCTCTCAAACATGGCTTTGACTGCGGCAGTTGTTGGTCTGATAATCATGTTGATGGGGGGTGCTCTATCAGGTGTTCTCACAACAGCCTTTCCTACTCCTACCCCTACTCCTTCTCCTTCTCCTTCTCCCAAGTAAAAGTATCGTAAGAGGTTTGAATACACAGCAGATTCTCTGCAATGCCGATGTGCACATCGGCATTGCAGAGAATCTGCTGTCAAGACTGCAAAAAATCTTACCGCCTCTTCTTGGTGCATCCCTTCCCCATATTGCACTCGCCCCGTCATATCCCACTTCTCGCTTACCCTGGCATGATTGCCCCTCTGTTGTGCGCCTGGTCACAACTCCCTAAGTACAATTCCACAATTTCTTCGGAAAAGAGGTGCACTATCGGGAGAAGGAGGGAAGCATGCCACGGCCATTAGAAATCCCGATGCTGACTGCACAAGAAGTGGAGGCTTTGGACAACCTGTATCGAACAACAGAGACGTGCGAGTGCGTACGCGCGCTCAAATCATCCTCTTAGCTGGAGAACAGCACTTGAGTGTCCCAGTCATCACAAAAATAGTACGTACAGATGATCAGACGGCGCGTAACTGGTTCAAGCGTTGGGGTGCCGAAGGAATTGAAGGATTGCAAGATCGACCGATGCCAGGAGCTCCATCGAAGATTACGAAAGGGTATGAAGAACAGCTCATTGCCAATGTGAGACGCCGGCCTCGGACACTTTCCCAACCCTACTCCATGTGGACCCTTCAACGCTTAGCCGATTACAAGGCTGAACAAACGGGCATTCGAGTCTCCTATCAAACGATCCGTCGGGTCCTCGCGGAGGCAGAAATCGTGCTCTCTCGTCCGCAGCATAAGATCAGTAGCCCCGATCCAGAGTATCTGATAAACGTGTTAGCAAAAGGCTGTACGCGTTTATAGAATGCCGCCAGCGTGCATTCTCCACTGATCGCATACCCCAGGAGCACGGCGACAAAGCCAATGAGATCGTAATGGCCGAACCGACGCCGGGCGAAGCGCACGTGTTCTTCAATGGCTGAAAGCACGCCCAGGCACCGAAGATAATGCGCGATTACGGTTACTTCCCCAAACCAGGACGGCGTTGAAGGCATTGATTGGGAAGAAGTTTGAAGAGAGACAGAAGCATCAGCGAGATTCACCATCCATCCTCCTTTCGTGGTTCGAGTTCACCATCAGGAGCATTAGAGGGAAAACGTCATGAGCTTGCGGCTCATGACGTTTGGGATGAAGTGTGGAAAACGATTTTCACCCATCACCAGGCAATGCGCTGGCGATCTCGAAAGAAGCTTCCTGTTGGCCCATCATCGGGTAACGTTGCCAGCCAGACAGGAGTGTCAGCTCCCTCAACGACCGTGCGGAGAGCATCTAGGTTGTGCGTCTCGGTGCGGACATATCCTGGACAGACAGCATTGACGAGAATATTTGTGCCCTGCAATTCTCCAGCGAGAGTCACTGTGAGGGCATTGAGTGCGGCTTTTGATACCCGATAGGCAGGAGCAAGTTCTGGAGGAGCCGCATTGTTCTCAAAGGCGGCTATGCCAGAAGAGACGTTGACAATCCGCCCGTAGTTCTGTTGTCGCATCAACGGCAAGAGCGCTTGCGTGAGATGCCAGACGCCAAAAAGGTTGGTTTCAAAGGTTGTTTTGATCGTTTCCATCCTGACCTTGCTTGCCAGATCATCATCGGGTTCGAGCAGAATACCAGCATTGTTCACCAATACATCAAGCCGCCCGACCGTCTTCGTGAGATACTCAACGAATTGCTCAACCTGCCGTGGATGCGTAATATCGAGCTGGTATGCCATTACAGAGAGTCCTGTAGCAGCAAGCTCCCTCGCCACCGTCTCACCATGAAAGAGGTCTCGCACTCCAAGCACAACCGTTAGACTATGCATTGCAAGTTGTCGCGCAATCTCGCGACCAATCCCACGATTTGCGCCAGTAACGACAGCAATACGTTGGTGCTCCATCATTGTTCTCCTTTGGCTTCTTCATTGTGGGGAGAAGGAAGCGAGGAATTTCCATGCTTTCGCCGCCATATTTCCTTCTGTTCCTGCTCTCCAAACAAAGAAACGGTTGTTGTGTTTGTAGCAAGAGTATACGAGGTAGATGGATGAAACAACATCACCCACCAGGATGAAAACCGAATGATTGGAGCACGCTATGAAAGAAGGCGTAGGGAGCGAGCCGCTTCGCTGGCAGCCACACGATTGTTGACGCCTAACTTCCGATAAATACTCTGCACTTGAGTGCGAACCGTATTCACAGAAACGACGAGCGAGCGGGCGATTTCTGGATTGGAGTGTCCGGCAGTCAGCAGGGAGAGCACGCGCTGTTCTTGTGGTGAAAGCAGCTCAAGCAGCGACAAAGATGCTGGAGAAGGCAGAGGAGGCTGTCCTGGCTCGGAGGCAAAAGCGTGTAGAATTCTCCGCAGGTAAGCACGCAGAGGCTTTTCATGTACATTGCCCAGAAGATGACGCAGTAATGGAACAATCACTTTCCCCTCATCAAGAAAGAAGCGGAGATATTCCTCACTGCATGCCTGTCCCAGAACAATACATGCCTGCTGGCGCGCCGCGAGCATCTGTTTGAGAGCCGCGTATGCAAGTGCCATAAGAAGATGTATTTCGAGGACACGCCGCACCCGTCCCGCCTCCTGCGCAGATGGAAGCAGGCGTTGGAGCTGTTCTAGTGCCAGATGTGCCTCTCCTGTGGAAAGCCGTAGCCGCACGTGCAAGAGTTCTTCTTGCTCAGCAACGGCTGGCGTGCGGAGCCTGCGCTCCTGCTCGCCAATGAGCCTCAGGTAGCTGCGCTGGACCGCTGCGACATCTCCCATATCAAGTTGAAAGCGAGCCTGCAAGAGCAGCGCCTCCTGGTAGAGCGGCTGAAAGGGTTGCAGACAGACGAAGAGCCGGGCCAGATGTTCTTGTGCCTCCGTTCTGTGCCCCAAGGCATGCTGGATACGGGCCAGGTGGAACAGCACATGTCCTTGCAGTTCCTCATCTTCCATGCGTTCCGCAAGCGTAGCTGCCTCCTGCACATACTGCTGTGCCGTATGCAGATCATTGCATTCATAGGCAAGCTGTGCCAGGTACAAGAGGGCCGGTCCCATATCTGTCGGATCGTTTTGTGCTCTGGCTTCGTGGAGTACATGTTGATAGTAGGCCGCCGCCTGATGGAGCTCTGCCTGCTCGAAAGAGACCTGCCCAAGCAGCAATGTTGTTACACGAGCAATGGGGCGATTGCCAATGGTCTTGCTGAGCGTACAGGCTTCACGAAAAAAGCGTCGAGCGGCGTTCAACTGGCCCTCGCGTTGGGCGAAGAGGCCCATGATCCGCATGCAGGTACTTCTCCAGGCCAGTTGTTTCTCTGGTAAGCAGTCCAACGCCTGTCTTGCCCAGTTAACTGCCTCCTGCATCTCCTCCTGACTGCTACTGGCGAGGAGCGCGCGAAAGGCAAAGACCTCGCCAAGCCGAGCTATGTCACCCGAGGCCTGCCAGGTGTGTTCGGCCTGATGGAGTGGTTCCTCGAGCAACGCGCGAAAGTGGGTCCGATTGGCCTGGAGGTGAAGGTCGGCGACGTGAATGAAGAACTGGGTGATGGCATAACTCAAGCACAAAGTGGGGTACTGTTTGAGCACATTTTCAGGCAAGTGTTTCAGCCAGCGAGAGAGTGTTGGCACATACATCAGGGCATTGAAATCGATGATGTGCGTCATGAGGGTCGCCGCGTGGACAGCATCTTGCGCCTGGAGGGCCGCTTCAACCGCCTCTTCAAGCAGGCCGTGCTCCTCATACCAGAAACTTGCTTTGCACAAGACCAGACACAACGCCTCCTCTCCCAGGCGCTGACGTGCCTCACGCCGCATCGCTTCCGCAAAGAGCGCATGGTAGCGATACCAGTGGCCGTTCCCATCCAGCGACTCCAGAAAGAGGTGTGCCTGGTTGAGCGTGGAGAGGAGGTGCTCGCTCTGATCATCGCCAGCCACGGCTGCGCACAGGGAACTCGTCAGGCGGCTGAGAACACTGGTCAAGAGCAGAAAGCGCTGCAGCGGTTCTGGTTGTGTATCCAGCACTTCCGTGACAAAATAGTCGAACACCGATTGCTGCTCACCGCTAAAAGTAGATAACAGGGTTTCTACCTCGGCCTGGTTCGCTCGTCCTTGCAATAGGAACGTCAGCAGACGCAGCCCAACAGGCCACCCTTCCAGACGAGGAGCGAGCTGCTTAATAGCCTCGGCAGAAAGCGCGAAAGGGAGTTCCTGGTGCAAAAAGGTCTGCATCTCTTCCACCAAGAAGCGCAGGTCCCCTGCAAGCACTTCACACAGTTCGTTGCACGCCCGCCACCGGGGTAGGGGAAGCGGCGGGGCGCCACGGGCAATCAAGATGAGATGAAGCGTTGGGGGCAGATGGTCAAGGACAAAGGTCAGTGTTGCGTGAATGCGCGGTTCTGTGATGACGTGATAATCATCCAGGATGAGCAGACCATTTCCCTCGTAGCTAGCGAGGTCATTGAGGAATGAGGTCAGGATCGTTTCTAGAGGAACAGATGGAAAAGGAGGCTGTGACGCCACTGATAACCAGGAGAGGACAGATTGACCGATACCTGGCCGAAAGACTTGGCAGGCCGTGACCACATAGCTCCAAAACCGGACGGGATCAGTATCATCAGTATCCAGTGAAATCCAGGCTACGCGCTCAGTTTCCTTTTCGCGTGTGTGCCTCATACTGACCCATTGGCGGACTAGTGTTGTTTTGCCAAAACCAGCAGGAGCTGAGATCAACGTCAGCTTTCGTTGCAAACTGGCGTTGAGCCGAGTCAGCAGGTGCGGGCGAGCAACTAGTGAAGCTTGCAGACGGGGAAGGCACAACTTTGGTTCCAGCAAGGGTGCGAGCTTTGGCATGGGGACAGGGGTCAGCGGTAAAGTGGGCGGTTGTTTGTTGCCAGTAAGACGAGAAGCACATTCTTCTAAGTGCGCGAGCATCAGATCTTCACTGCGCCCCACATATCGCTTTCTGGTACGCTGATTCTGAGTACGGTACGCGTACCAGTAGCCAGCCCCGCGCTTCCTGTTCTCTTTGCGCAGCGTGAGATGACCATATTGGCCCTGGAAAGCAAAGGACGAACAGGTAGCAAGCCATGCAAACCAACGCTCATCCTCTCTCTGAAACAGATGAGCGCCTGTCTGTCCCTGAGAAGAGAGCGCATAGACCTGCTGTTCTGGAATCCAGGTCAGGAGATACGGCGCAGCCTTTGGCATACGATCTCTCTCCTATGAATGCAAGAATTACCCAACACGTTCATGTGGATGAATATAGCAGATCAGGTTGATTGTTGCAAGATGTGAACATGTGTGGGAGGCAAGCAGTTGGGTAATTACCCATCGTGCGATTCTCTCGATGTTCACGCTTCACTTCGCCTGGATAGTGATCTCAGCGTTACCAGTCGATCAGGATTGCAGAAAAATCGCCTGCAAGGAAGAACAAGGGAGAAAGATGTGTACCGATTGCTCAAGTCAATATGAAAAGAAGCCTCTTTCTGAACGCTTTGCTGCTTGTTGAGATCTCGTTGCGCAATCCGTGGGCCCCTAGGCACCAAAACGCAGCGTGGTCTCGCCCCACATTGCTGCTTGCAAACCTCCACCCTCACTCAGATCACTTACGACAGTTCTCGATACAGATGGGTCAGAGCCACAAAAGATTTCGCTCTCTTGTTCCTGTCGCATGGGCTCTTCTTCTTTCGCTATAACTGTCTCTCGAGGAAGGGAACATCGCACTGAGTCAAAAGTCTTGCTTCAAACAGGACTGTAGACCCACGACAATGTATTCTCTCAGCTGTATCCTTGCATGACATACCTGTGCCCCTCTGCACGCTTGAAGAAACGCGAAGGAGCACAACAAACATCTTCAGAGAAAGGCCATTGCTGAAAAATGCATCACAACAGCAAGATTTCTTCCGGCACACCTCCTGAACAAGGGCAAAAAACGTGGGCGGGATATACATCCTTTGGGTGGGTTGTCATATTCATAGCATTTCATGTGTATTGGGCATATGGGGGCCGTTTGGGCTTTGGCGATGCTTCTGCTCCTCTTCCTCCTTTCCCGCACGATAGAGTGAGTTGGATCTCCTTTTCTATCGTCGTTGCCATGTTTGTTGCCGGTACGCTTGTTCCTCTTGCGACGGTTCAATCATGGGGTCGATCACTTCCTCGCTGGATACTGCTCTCGGCATGTTGGATTGGATCAATAATACTGACGCTTCGAGCAGGAGCATCAGTTATCGACGATTTGTCCCGATCCACAGGTCTTCTCCCAAAGGGGATTACTGGAATGACATACGCACAAATCACCGGCGATAGCCAGATAACTGCGTATACCCTCTGGTCAGGTCGAGCCATAGATGCGTATTTTCTGCTTGGAGGTATCCTCTATGGATTTGCAGCCTGGTATTATCAGTACCAATTCCATGGGCGAATTTTCAAACCCTGAATAAGGGACCTTGTGGAATTGGCCCAGAAAACTGTAGCTCCTGAACTTGGTAATTAGCTCATATGTGAGTGGTTCGAAGCTCGTGATCCAAGCACGGCTCAAGGGCTCGGGGATGCGCTGGAGGCGAGCCAACGTCAATCCTATGCTCACTTTACGCAATGGCGTGTGCAATCAGCGCTGGCTGGAAACATGGCAGACGGCGAGTTAGCAGCGTCGATTCTGTCAGAACTGAGAACTCGAAGGCTCACAGAGAGAAGCGATGTATCTCAAACAGAGCTGTTGTCCTATGAGGCCGAGGCAAAGAGTACTTGCAAGGTTGCAAGCCTCTCATGAAACGCTCGTCGTTTTTCTGCCAGCGACACCGTTTCTCCCTTGTATTGACGGAAACGGAGGTAATTTCGCAATTCATCAAACGCCAAGCAGAAGCGATGTGCTGACTTGAAATTTCCAAAGCCACTGAACCTTCGTCGGTGGACGAGTTCGATCTATGACTGGCTGACACAATTAACTCTTGACTCCACGAACTCAGGCCGTGTGACGATGGATAACTTGATGAAGCTTGTGCTTGCCGCTCTCGAAAAATCTTATGAAGCGAAGGGCACCGATGTGCAAGAGAAGTGGCTAGAGCAGGCAGCAGAGCTGCTTGTGCTGCGCCACGATACCTTTCAGATTATTGACGGAGAAGGACCAGAGGCCAAAACGGACCAGGCATCGGGGACGGAGAAAGATACCGCAGGTGAGATACCAGCCAAACAGGTTGCTTCCCCAAACGAGGAACAAATGCCTCCGTTACTTCCTACAAAACAGGAAACACAGACACCACCTCAGAAAAAGGAGGAATCGCAGCCCATTGCAGCAGGCAATTGCACGTTTTCGGGGATCGTGTCCATTGCCTTCCAGCACTTCAATCAGAGTGGCGTCTCGGTTGTGGAATGCCCTGGTTGTGGGAGAGCATGGACACTTTCGCCAGGCGGTGGAGTGTTGCGCTTCAAATCGCATCCCAGACGGAAAACGAACACGCCCAATACCGGACAGCAGCGGGCCAGGGGAGAAGGCGAGACGGATTGGAACGTGGTTGGAGGGTAAGGAAACTCTTTATGCATGTTCGCTATTCAGATCTGCATTTTGCCTTACCGGCACGTCTCGAAGCTGAGTGCGGTGCAGGCAGGGATGATCACTGAGGAACGCTTACTACGTAGTATATGAGCCACCTGGAAGAGCATCTTTGGCATGGAACATCTCTTTGTTAGGATGTTTCTCTTTTACTATAGCTTGGCAGATGCACCACTGAGGAGATATCATGAACAAGAGAACAAACATTGCCCTCCTTTTTCTAGGCAACCTTCTCCTTCTGATTGGCTTTTTCTTTTTACCCTGGTACATTGTTCCTTTTCATACTCACGGGAATCTTTTAGAAGGCCCCTCTGCGTGGAATCTCATGACTTTTCCCTTCGTCGCTCAACCCAGCCCTAAACTCGGAGCATTCCTTGTGACTCTTCCTTTTTGGCTCCTTGCTGCACTTATCATTTTTGAGGTAGGAGGAGAAATGTGGACATTGTGGCGTCGTCAAAGGATTTCTCCTCATCGATTGTACAACAATATCGGCCAAATAGGCCTTCTTTGGATTGTAATCATTTTCATCCTTTCATGTCTTGATTTTGCTAGCTTAGGATGGCGTAGCATCTTGATCAATGGAAGTGGGCTTGGATTCTGGTCTTGCCTCATCGGTTTTTTGCTTATTGGGGCAACAAGATTACCGCTGCTTGGCATGCAGCGTCTATCTACGCGCGGTCGCGTGTAGACTTTGGCATTACGCAGATCTGGCTCACTCTCGGTGATGCCGCTTGCTTGATTCAGTTTCATTCGTGAGTATGTTCTTCTCTGTGGGGTGATAAGATTACCAAGGAGCCATTCAATTTCAGGTGCTGATCCATATTATTCGTTGCTGAAAGTGAAAAATCAGCATCACGAGCACCCAAAAATGAATGGTCTCCTTTTTGGCAAAAGAGGGATTAGGTTAGAAAAAGGGGTACTGGGTTTCCCTTTTCTCCCCGTTTGTCCTTAGCGTACAGTTTTCAGGTTTCGGCACGCTGTCCCCTGGAACACCTCGCCCCACTCGCGCCTTGATTCTTCATTTACAACATGCCGATGGAAGAAGCTAGATAGGAAGCGCTTTTTCAAACGACAATGATTGTGTTGACCATTCTTTGCGCTGATTGACCACTCGTGACCTCAAAACCTGACCGCTCTCTTCGCCTTATTTACCATCTCGCTGGCATCCATTCACGGGCAGCATTGTGTGCGCAAAGTTCGCCAGAACGGGACAGTGCGTCTTGCCGAAGGAAACTACTATGTGGATCTCGATCAGATCGGGCAATATGTTGATTTGTGCGTTGATGCCCAACAGCAAGTCTTCGTCATTCGGCATCGCCAGAAGCCTCTCAAGCAGGTTCCTATCAAAGGATTGCACAAAGTACTCATGCCGCTCGAGCAATTTGCGGCTCTGATGTGCCAACAAGCGCTTTCTGAGCAACGCCGTCTTCAACAGACCCGACAGCAATGACCGCTCTCATGTCCTAAATGGGGTCTCTCCGTTTTTCCCCCTCTAAATTACTCTAAGGGCAGAGAGACCAGATAATCAGTTCATTTTTTACTCTAAGCTTGCTATCTCGGTAGGGCTGTGGGATGATGTGGCTAGACTGGCGAAAGTCGCCTGCTTGCCACGACAGGAGGAACAATGAACCAAACCAGAATAGGGCTCCAGGCCACTCTCAACGGAGATCTGACGAAGGCCGCACACGCTGCGGTGCCGGTGTCGGTCGAGGAATTGGCGCGCGATGCTGCTGCCTGCGTGGCAGCAGGGGCGCGTGCGATCCACCTCCACCCCCGTGATGCCGAGGGACGCGAACGGCTGAATGCGGGGATCGTCGACGCGGTCGTCATGGCGGTCCGCAACGCGTGCGGGGTCCCAGTTGGTGTATCGACTGGCGCCTGGATCGAACCCGATCTCTCACGCCGACTCGACTTGGTGCGAGCCTGGAGTGCCCCCGACTACGCGTCGGTCAACATGTCTGAACCAGGCTCGCTGGAGGTCATGATGGCGCTGATCCAGGCGGGGGTTAGCATCGAGGCTGGTGTCTGGACCGTCGAGGACGCCGAACGGCTGGCTGCGTCTGGCTTGGGCGGACAAGTCACCCGTATTCTGGTTGAGCCGGTCGCGGTCAGCGTCGCCGATGCGCTCGGCTTGGTCGAAGACATTCACAGAGCGCTGGACAGGCTCGGCCTGACGGCCCCACGCTTGCAGCATGGTGATGGCGAGGCTACCTGGGTGCTACTCACCGATGCGATCCACCGCGGTCTGGACACGCGGATCGGGCTTGAAGACACGCTCTACGAGCCCAGCGGCGAGCGCACGACGGGCAACGCGTCACTCGTGCGCGCCGCTGTGGGTTTAGGTGCCAGCACCGCATAGAACCCGCCCCACAGAGCGATCATGCGAAGGTTTCCGTTACACTGGCTGCAAGTGAAGGAGTCCCAGGATGCGTGTGAAAACCACTCAGAGTGAGAGATTTTTACACTGTATCCTGGGACTCCCTCAATCTCTCAATGAGGGAAAGGCAGTTTTCTCTCAGTTTGGACCACTTATGAAATTGGCCCATATGGCCTCGCTACGTATTTGCCTTTCAAATGACGCTAAGGTGTATAGAAAAGAAGATTAGGACAATTTCCTATGTTCTGACGTCCATGCATATTCCAAAAACACGCTCTAAGGGGCTTTAGCTTTAGTGGTGCATCCGCTAAGTAACGCGTGTAGCGGCGGCCACAGCAATACCGGGAGAGGAGGCCGACGGGGCTGATGGCGACGCCGTCCCCACACATATGGATGACGATGCCCATTCCAGTAGCTGGTGGCCTGTTCCACCGCCTCAGCAATCTCCTGCCAGCTTTCAAAGCGTCGCCCTTTCAACGCCAGGGAGTGTAAGGGTTTCCACCAGGGCTCAATCAGATTGAGGGAAGTGGCATAGATCGGCTGAAACACGAATTCTCAACGGAGATGAGTCAAACAGAAAAGCAACACGTCGGTGGCTCGATGCATAAAGAGATCGTCCAGAACAGCGTAGGTCCACTGCGTCTCAGGCCCAATCCATCTCTCCACCTGCTCAAGAAAGGCAATCCAAGGTTCCAGAGCCCTACGAGAAAACGGGGCAGTGAATGCCTCACTGCTGGACGAAATGCTCCGTAAATATATCCTTTTGCGCGGTGGTCGTCCTGACTCAGGCAGTGGTGTTTGTGTGTGGCCTAGTTATTCCCATCGGGCAATAGCGTGAATCTGAGCAGTTTTACACCTGTTAAGCCTGGGGATGCGTCTGCAGAGCCAGCCAGGAGCCTAGCATCAGGAACGCAACCATCATTGCATAGGGCATGAGCACCGACAGGCTGAAGTGTTGAATCAGATTGCCAGCCAGCCAGGGAAAGAAGGCAGCCCCCATGCTCCCCACGCTGGTCATAAAGCCAATGGCGCTAGAGAGCAGGCGTGAGGAGAGATATTTCGCCATCAAGGAGATGATTGTCGAGAAGATCGGTCCCAGACAGAAGCCCACCCAACAGAAGGCGATGGCAACGACGATATTTATCGGCAAGAGCCAGGCGACAAGCAGGCCAATCACCACACCAATCCCACAGCTCTGGATGGCACGCTTCTCGCCGACCCGCTCAATGAAGCCACCCAATAGCATGCGTCCCAACACGAGGCCAAGCCAGTAGCCACTGTTGGCCCAGCCGCCAAGCAGAGGGCTCAAGCGTCGTCCCTCGATCAGATAGCTGTAACACCAGCTCCCAAGACTCACCTCAAGGCCTACATAGAGCAAGAGGAAGAGTGCAGCGATCCAGGCAATGGGGAGGTGCAGCGTCGCCACGAGCACATTGCCTTCACCCTTCGTCTCTTCCATTTTACTACCGTTGAGAGGCATTTTGAAGGTCAGCGCGAGACCGAGCAGCACGAGCAAGCCCAGAACCCACCAGCAGGTGTAGACCGTGTTCCAGGGTAGTCCGATGACGAGCCAGGTGGAGACAAACGTCGGCCCCAGCAGCGCACCGATACCATAGGAGGCGTGGAGGTAGGTGAGCAGGACTGTTCTCCTGGGCAGAGAGGCGATGGAGGCGTTCAATACCGCTTCGAGGATGCCAGAACCACAGCCAATCGGGACAAGCAGCAGCGTGAAGAGCGCAAACGGCGGCAACAAGCTGAGGCCTGCCAGACCCAGGAGGAAGAATACCATCCCTAGCAGCAATAAACGCCTTGTGCCCAGCAGTTCACGCAATGGCCCGCTAGTCAAGGCGGCAATCAGGAAGCCTGTGGTACCGCAGAGGAAAGTGAGCGCGACTGTGGCCTTATCCACGTCGTACTGCGCCTGGATGCTCGCAATGAGAACACCGCTAGCCGCATCATTGAGTCCAATCACCAGAAAAACGAAGCAGACACAGACGATCTGTTTCGCTGACACCGACAAGCGAGTCGGCGTCGAAGATCGTGTTTTGAGCATGTCGTCATCCAAACTAGAAAGAGTAGAGACAGAGAGACCCGTTCGATGGCGATAGTCATCAGTATGAACGAATCGTCATGAGGGCAGTGTAGCGCACATCGGAGTCGCTGTCTTTCTCTTTTAGTGCCAGATCTTTAACGTTTTCGCTCATCGGCACCTTCTTTGACGGGAAACGTCAGGAGATGCTGCGTGGCCTGTCGCCGGTACTCTTGAGGAGAGAGGCCGGTGTGCCGTTTGAAGAAGAGGCTGAAACTATGAATAGAAGGGAAATGCAAACGTTCGGCGATCTGGGAAATGGAAGCAGGAGTTTCACGCAGGTAGAGCTTGGACCAGCCCAAACAGACCGTGCGCATATAGCGGCCAAGTGGTATCCCCAGACAGCGGTGAAATTCGCGGGCAAGATGGGAGCGACTCAGGTGGACTTTTTCGGAAAGCTGCTCGATGGTCAGTGAAGATCCACGAGCAGCATGAATGGAGTTCAGGACTTCGCGTATGATAGGAGATAATAGGACGTCTTTGCGATCTTCCATCTGCCCGGTATATTCATAAAGGCGAAGGACCAACACGAGCAGGCGCAGGAAGAGACTTTGGATCATTTCGAGGGCATGCATCTGTTGCTGTTGAAGCTCCGTCAACAACTCACTGAAGGTGTGTCGAAGTGTTTCTTGCAGGTCTGGGCAAATACGATGGATGCCGAGTTGGTAATAATCGGTTTCAAGATGACTCATGGTGTCCAGTTCAAAACCAAGATAATAGAGGCGATAGGGAGTATCTCCACGAGCGGCTCCCTGGTGGATCTCCCAGGGTTTGGTGAGGAAGAGATCGCCCTTCTTGACCGCATAGACGACATCATCAATGGCGAACCACCCCTCTCCCTTGTCCACGTAGCAGAGCTCAAAGTGATCATGATAATGTGGGCGAACCTGCCACGTCTGGCGACTCACGACACCAACATAGGTCAAGCTCTCAAAGACGAGCGCGAAAGGAAGATTGATACAGATCTCTTGATCCCTGTGGTCTATTCCTGAAAGAGATGGCTTCAACGCGTGACGCACTGGCTCCCGAAAAATATTTATGTTGTTATATGTCGATGATTTTGTCATCGTGTCTTCCTGCCTCTTCATCGTAGTTCTCTTTGTACGAAAGAATAGATCCGCATGGAGACAATACTACCAGAGAAAGCTCCTGTGATCCAGGGTCCTTCCTCTTTTGGCGTATTGTTCTTCCCGATGGCCATTTTCATTCCGATTCTTTATTCTGTTGTGGTAAGCAAATGCGAGCTCATCACCATGGCCGCTGGGGCCATCTTTAACCCTCTTCCCATCTTATTGCGCATCCCGTGGGTAGATCGTTCACAAAAACGCCAAGTACACAGACACCATCTTCAGCGTCTCCTGATCACCTGATACCAAGCGAATCTCTTGCTATCGGGCGAGTACATCTTGATCGCACTGCGTGGTAGGCAGTCTAGCAGATAGTATGTATGGAAAAAGCAGCGTCGTATGCTAGAGCAATTCTGCTTCTTGCTTGCCTATGCACTCCTCATTATGATACACTCATCAATGTTGGGTGAGTAGGACTGTTATACCCAACTCTCGAAGGGATTTCAGCAACAAGGATCTATGCCTAAACTCTCTCCGCATGTGCTCGCATGGTCAGAAGCGCAACAGTGCTACACATTATCGACACATGGTCAGCTAGAATACTCCTTTGCGCGAACAGACGAACAGGCATGGCAAAGCTGGCTGCATAAACAGACCTCCTTTTCATTCCAGACACAGGCAGGGCATGTCAGCATCGTCAAAGAGACCCGCTCACGAGGAACAGGCTACTGGTATGCCTATCGCTCGGTTGGTCGGCATACCATAAAACGGTATCTCGGACGTGCAGTGAATGTCACCCTGGTGCACCTGCAAGCGGTGGCTCAGGCACTTACCAACGATCACTTCATTCCGACACCCCAGGAAACGCAGAGGGAAGCTACCTCTCCGCTTCCCCTTGTATCGGATCAGGATGCTCCCCCCACTAAAGCAAGCAGGCAAAAGGAATTTGCCCCGAGCCGTACCGAGAAGTCAGTACGTCACACACAACCGAATCTCCTGCTGAAGCGTGCTCGTATGGAGCGGGGCTGGTCACAACAGGAGGTCGCGGATCTCATCGGTGCGCCCCAAGCCTTTATGGTCAATCGCTGGGAGAATGGCGTGGTTTTTCCCGGCCCCGATTACCGCAAGAAGCTCTGCGCGCTCTTCCAGAAAGATCTCAAGGAACTTGGCCTGATAAGACAAACCGCCACCAAGTCAGAGATCGTTGACATGCCTGATACAGAAGAACCGACTTTCGATCCAGCCATCCCTGTCTATCTCTCTCATCAGCAGAAGTTGATTGGTCGTAACACATTGCTCGAGGAGATCAAAGCGCGATTACATGATCCGATCATCCACCGCGTCGCGTTACAGGGCTTACCTGGCATTGGCAAAACCACCCTGGCTGCTGTACTGGCAATCGATCCAGAGATCCAAGAGCGTTTTGCGCACGGTGTCTTATGGGCCGGACTAGGACCCAGGCCACATCTGCCATCCCTGTTCAGTCGCTGGAGTCGTTTGCTTGGAATCAAAGGAGGGCAATCTCTCACCACGAGCGATGCCTGGTCCCACCTGATACGAGATACCATTGGGATGAAATGCATGCTCCTGGTTATCGATGATGCCTGGACAATTGAGGATGCCCTGGCTTGTATAGTTGGAGGACCAGCATGTGCCTATCTCCTTACCACACGATTCCCAGAGGTAGCTGCGCATTTCGCCGGGCATCAGATTGTCCAGGTTCCAGAACTGGGAGAAGCCGAGGGGAGAGCACTGCTCATCGATTATGCGCCCGCTCTGCAAGAGATGGGCGAGCAAGAACTGCACCCCTTAATCCAGGCAGTAGGTGGCCTGCCTCTCGCGCTCAAATTGGTCGGGCTGCATGTCATGCTTCAATCACGCCATCATCAGAAGCGCCGTCTTCAGGCGACCGTGACCCGCTTGCTCCAGGTAACCGAACGTTTGCAGCTTGCTCAGCCCCAGGCGGGAGTTGAACGTGATACACGTCTCCCCATCGGAACCCCTCTGACACTGCAAGCCATTATTCAGATGAGCGAGGCAGTCCTCACCGAGAGGGAGACGCAGGCTCTTTATGCGCTCTCGGTCTTCCCAGCCAAGCCCCATAGCTTCTCCGAAGATGCCGCGCTAGCAGCCATCGATGCGGACCCTGATTTACTTGATCGCCTGGTAGACGCCGGATTTGTTGAGGTTAATGGCGATCGCTATCACCTGCACCAAACGATCGCAGATTATGCCAGAAGTCGACGCACAGACCATCAGGCGGAAATACGATTGGTTCGCTATGTCGCGCGCTTTATCGAACAACATCAGGATCAGAACATGTTGCTGGGCCAGGAGAACCAGATCATCTTTGCCGCCCTGGAACTTGCCCACCAATGGCAAGAGTACGAACTCTACTTAGAAATGATGCTTCATCTGTCCTCCTATTTGCGCGCAAATACACCCTATGATCTGGCCGAGCAGTATTTCCAACAAGCCTATGAGCTTGCCAGCAGCAAAGGCGATCCGAGGGTTCGAGCGCGCATTGCCCACAACCTGGGCTTAATTCTACGCGAGCAGGCAAATTATCCAGAGGCAGAGGCGATTCTGAGAGCGGGGCTGGCTCTTGTTCCGCAGGATACCCCTGTGAAGAGCGCACTTTCCTCCGCACTTGGTACGGTGCTCGCGCAGCAGGGCCACTATGCAGAGGCGGCTACATACATGGATGAAGCCATCAACGTCGCTGAGCGCCTGGATGATCCTTGGCTTGTCCATTATTACGAAACCAGGGGCATTCTGGGTCTGAGCCAGCGAGACCTGCCAAGAGCAGAGCACTATCTGCTGAAAGCATACCACCTGCTCGCCCATCAAAAGGAGCAAAGGTTCGCGGTAAACATCGTGTCAAATCTTGGAATGCTCTCTATCCACAAAGGCGACCTCACCCGTGCCTCATCCTATCTCCAGCAAGCACATAGCGACGCTCAGGCCCTGCTGCTGAGCGACTATCGTATGTCTCTCGACTATCACCAAGGCGAGATCGCTTACCTCCGAGGGGCATATACCACGGCCAGGAGCCTGTATGCTCAGGCATTGGAACAAGCAGCAACCCTAAATTTGCAACGGTGGGTCTTCTGGTGCCACCTGAGAATAAGCCTGGTTGACTGTAAAATGGGTCACTTTGAGCAAGCTCAGGCTGCCCTTCAGTATGCTAGCGAACATGAGGGCGAAAAGAACCGAGCGTTTAGCCTCTGCCAGTTTCTCGCAGCCCAGGGATTGGTGCTCCTATCGCAACATCATCCTGGAAGAGCACGCGTGCTCTTCCAGGATGCTCTAGAGCAGGCGCGCCAGATTCAGCACCAGGCCTTCATTTGCGAATATCTGATACAGCTTGCCATCGCCTACCAGAGAGAGGGCGATATACAGGCGGCTCATTGCCACCTTGAGCAAGGCTGGACCATTGCGCAAAAGCTTAACATGCCCATCTTACGCGGTGAGGCGCTTCTTGCTCGTGGTGAACATGCACTCTTGCAAGCCGAACATTCACAGGCCAGAGAGCAGTTTGAGGAACTCCTGAGCACGATCCCCCATGATTTCACCGAACTCATCGCACATGCCCATGCCGGGCTAGCTGCCGTAGCTGCCACACAAGGTCTCTACGGCGAAGCCCGGCGACAGGGGCAAACCGCGCGTGCCCTCTTTGAGAACATGCAACATTATCAGGCACAAGACATATGTGACTTTCTGCACACCGTACCTCAAGAGATATAAGTGCTTGCCTCCATTTCCACGACAAAGCATTCATCGATAAGCATGGTAGCTTTCGAGGCGCTATCAGCCCTGAATATATCAACTTCGCCTTGGTGAAAGTTGATATATTCTCTGATATATACTTTTCACGCCCTAGCGGCTATCCTCATGATATACCCGCTAGGACGTGACACCCCTAGTGAAGACACTGACAAATAACAACGTAAGAACGAAGAAGGAAAAAGCGAATAGGTATATTTAGCATGAGTTCTCTGGATAAGACAAGCTGATCCAGCTGTCAGGAGAGCATACTCATCGAGATGAAGACCTGTTTTTTGTCCGGATGGCAGTAGACAGCCCAGCAATCGAATGAATCGCAGCATTGGCGGGACTGGGATGGCGAGCATGTCGATCGGTGAAATATTCTTGGCTGGTCGATTATGAACTCGCGAAACGCCCGTTTGTGCAGAAAGAGTTTCTTCAAAAGAGATATGAGATGGTTCTTCATGTTTTGTGCAGTCGGGTGATGAGGTGGAATCCTTGGTCAAAGAGCAGTTAGTTGGGTGAGAGGAGCGGAAATGTAGCTATGATCCCTAAACAGCTTGCCTTGCCATCTTATGACCATTTGAGGATAGAAGTCCGATACATCTGAACGTGTTCAGTGGAATACACCTTGAACTTGCGCTAGTGCGATTGGTGGAAATGGATCAGAAGCGTCATCACGCACTTGGGCAAAGCTGGCCAGCGTTAGCCAGCACGTTCTCACTGTTCGCCCGCTGCCTGCATTTTGGCTTTCCGGTGTGGCACAAAGCGAAGCCAAAATGCAATGAATAGAAGCTGTTCGTTTAACTCCTCATCTCAATTATCAGAGAGGGTCGTTTTACAGAACATCAAGGAGACATACATGGAACAAGAGAGAAATGCACAACAATGGGATACCGATGTTCTCATCGTGGGAGCCGGCCCGGTCGGCGTCACGCTCGCCTGCGCTTTAATGGCACGAGGCGTGCAATGTCGTCTCATCGAGCAGCGAGAGGAGCCGTATACCATTGTGCGGGCTCATGCTCTGCAACCTCGAACAATGGAACTGTTCGATCGCATGGGTATTATTGAACGCGTGTTAAGACAGGGTCGTGAGGTGCCTCCCTGGTATCTCTACGACGGCGACCGGCGTATTGGAGAAATGGCCTTTGCCCCCCTCAAGCATGAACCCTACCCAGCTATGTGGTTTATTCAGCAACCTACCGTCGAGCGGCTTCTGAGAGAGCACTTGCAGGAGCTGGGCGGGACAGTCGAGTATCGTCAGCAGCTCGTGCAACTGCGTCAGGAGGAAGATGGGGTCATTGCGACTGTTGCGACTCCTGATACCACAACAGAGGTACGTGCCCATTATGTTGTCGGCTGCGATGGGGGACGGAGTACCACACGCCATCTGCTTGGTCTTCCCTTTGAGGGCAAGACGCTGCCTGGACTGATGCTGATTGCCGAAGTCGATATGGATTGGGACCGCAGCCGGGATGGAGCGGCACACATCTGGGTGCATGCCGATGGTTTGTTCTCGGCGACCTTCATTGAGGAGGTGGGGAAGTGGCAGTTGGTTGTCGCCGCGCCGAAGATGAGCCAGGAGCAGGAGACAGAACCGTCACTCGCTCTCTTTCAACACTTGTTTGAGCAGCGAACAGGGGAGGCTCACACTCGTATGAGCAATCCCAGTTGGATGTCGATGTTTGTGTTGAACCAACGCCTGGCAACCCACTATCGAATGGAGCGCGTCTTTCTCGCTGGTGATGCTGCCCATATCCATAGCCCCGCTGGTGGGCTAGGGATGAATACTGGTATTCAAGATGCCTATAACCTGGCCTGGAAGCTGGCGCTGGTGCTAGAGGGCAAGGCTACCCCCTCCCTGCTGGATACCTACGAGCAGGAGCGACGACCCATTGGGGAAGCGCTCTTACGCGATACGGAGACCAATACTGGCGTGTTGCTGGGAGGGAATGCGGCTCTGCGTTTGCTTCGTGATCGTCTGGTGCTGCCCTTGATGGGTCTTCCCCTGCTGCAGCGCAAGGCCACGCAGCGAGGGGCGCAGTTAGATCTCACCTATCGCACCTCTTCGCTCTCCCGTTCTGACGACACAACAGCACAAGAGCCCCTGTTCTCGTCCGAGCACCTCCGGACGCAATGGGATAGGCTCGCATTTCGTTCCGCGCCACAGGCGGGAGATCGAGCGCCAGATATAGCGTATCTGCGGACAGCTGAACAGCATGCGACCAGCCTCTTCCAACAGATGCGAGGAACCCGCTGGCATCTGCTGCTCTTTGGCGGAGAAGTATCTGAGCGTAGCAAAAGCACCATCCTGACGCTGCTCGATGAGGCACAGCATGTCAAGATGCATCTGGGCAGCGTTGGCGAAGAGATCAAACCGCTGCTCATTCTCAATAGCGGGCTGCCAATACAAGGCCTTGATGAGAGTATCGAGATCTTGTTTGACCCTGAGGGGGAAGCACATAGGCGCTATGGAGCACGGGGGCAAGCACTCTACCTGGTTCGACCGGATGGCTATATTGGATTTCGCAGCCTGCTTCCTGGGGAAGAGACACTACTCGATTACCTGGATTCTATTTTTGTGCGTACACGGACACATTGAGCCAAGCACGAGGGAAACTATGCGGCTCGCAAGTGATAGACAGCTTCCGCGCAAGGTTGGGCGACCTCACAGTTCGCAGGCACGGCACGGGCCGGAGTGAGAAAGACGACGATCTTACCATGTTGCTCCAGAGGATGCTTCCGGTCGGGGAAACCAGCCACAGATTGGGAATGTGATGCTGCATATGGTGAGCGTGATATGCACTGTGAGAGCTGCCCTCCTCCTCGGGATCTCTCGCTCGACGGTTTTCCACCGTGTGGAGGAAAGCAGGAATACACCAGAAACCCGGTCTTGGCGAAATCCTCGGGAACGTTTTACCGCTTGCTCGCCCTTAGCGGAAGCTATGGGGGAATGTACATCGCAACTCCGAATTGGATTTCTTTTTGACTCTCTATCTTTCTAAAGGAATAATAGAGCATGACTCAGACAAAGAGACAAAATGCACCATTGCACACGCATATGATCCAACATATTGCCCCTCCAATAGGGGATCTCTACACCGTTGAGGGGCGGCGCTTGCTGCTCTCCCGCTCAGGGACTGGAGGTCCGGCGGTCGTGTTTCTGCCCGGTGCGGGCATGGTTGGTCTTGACTTCTTGAATATTCATCACCAGATCTCGCCATTCACCATGTCAGTCATCTACGACCGTGGGAGAACAGGCTGGAGCGATCAGGTGCCCCTGCCGAGAACCACCACTGAGGTCGTCGATGAGCTCCACACGTTGCTACAGGTTGCCAACATATCGGCTCCCTATCTCCTCGTTGGTCACTCTCTGGGCGGATTCTATGCTCGTCGGTACACACAACGCTTCCCCAATGAGGTGGTGGGCCTGCTCCTATTAGAACCCGGCCATGAGGACTTCAATGCCTTTATGCCGAAGCAAACCGTGCTCGACCAGCTCCGAGGGTTCTTGGCAACCCTTTGCTTGCTCCCTCGTATCAAGCCATTTTATCGTAACCTGTATCGTCAGATGTTTGCAGCATGGCCGGAGCAGGTTCGTGAACCACTGATCGACTGGCACATGCGATCCCTGACGAAAACCTTTCAGGAATGGCCTGCTACAGATAGAACGGATACGGGCAAGCTCTCGACCGAGTTGCGCAATGGCGGACCCATCCCGGACATCCCCATGATCGTCCTGCATGCCCTCGGCCTCGATCCGTCCATGGAGGCAACTATGTCCAGATCATTCTTACTGAAGATCAATGACGGGAAACTCGCTCTCTACACGGCGCTCGCCGCATCGGTTTCGCATGGGGAATACCGAGGACTCAAACATGCTGGACACTCGTTCATGCACATTGACCGCTCGGATGCCGTCATACAAGCGATCCGGGACCTGCTTGACAGTATTTCGAGAGAGAGCTACAAGCGCTGAGAAGTTGCTCCCTGAGATGCACACAGGTATTTAAGGCGCCTATAACCTGGCCTGGAAGCTGGCGCTGGTGCTAGAGGGAAGCAGTCCCCTTCCCTGCCGGATACCTACGAGCAGGAACGACGGCCCATTGGAGAGGCGCTCTTGCGCGATACGGAGACCAATGCTAGCGTGTTGCTGGGAGGGAATGCGGCTCTGCGTTTGCTTCATGGTCATCTGGTGCTGCCCTTGATGGGTCTTCCCCTACTACAGCGCAAGGCCACACAGCGGGGGACACAGTTAGATCTCACCTATCGCACCTCTTCGCTCTCCCATTCTGACGACATAGCAGCACAAGAGCCCCTGTTCTCGTCTGAGCACATCTGGGCACGATGGGATAAGCTCGTGTTACACTTCACTTCACAAGCGGGATATCGAGCGTCAAGAAATGTTAGATCCATTGGAAGTGCGAGTGCTAGAGTAGGGGCCAAGGTTCATGCTCTTTTCTTGCCCACGACGTGACAACCTCTTGCGCTTATAGGCGGTTCGTTTTTGACGATCCGCGCAGTCGCTCGTCAGGTGATGCCTGCTTTGGGCCGCACGTTTTGGGAGATATCAACGCGAGGATCGATGTTCCTCGACCAAGCACACCAACACAATGATGCCAACCATCCCCAGGCAGGTCCGGTCGTTCTGGCTTCCCGAATGTGTGTTTGAAGGGAAGCAAGCGTCGCTGCCCTCTAAGACGTGTTTGCTGCTGTAGTGGAGATATTGGCATGCTGCTCGAGCAAGGGCACATGCATACGAGAAGGTGAGCACGCGCAGGCTTGCAGGTGCATCTTGCTTCTGCTATACTCCCCCCATGTTGGGGAGTTGGGGAGGAGATCCGTTGTGGACATGGAAGGAGTCTATGCCCAAGCTACCAGCTCATGTGCTGCTCTGGTCTACAGAGCACCATCTCTATTTTTTAGATACGCCAAACCATCCATCGCAGCTCATCATTCCTGAAAACGAGGAAGCGTGGCGTGCCTGGTTAATGACCCATTCTTCCTTTTCCTTCCAAGGCCAACATGGGCACCTGAACGTGCTCAAAGAGTTCCGGGCTCGTGGAACTGGCTACTGGTATGCCTATCGCACCAGCTCTGGCCGGAACAGAAAGCGCTATCTTGGAACAAGTACAACGCTGACACTGGAGCGCTTAGAGGAGATAGCACAGGCGCTGCAGGAAAGCGAACAGAGACCTCTTCCAACACCCACCCACGCGCCTCCCTCGATTCCTTATTTGCAGAGCCAGTCTGCTGAGAAAGACGTTCCTTTCAGCCAGGGAGAACAGGGGCGTATCGACACCGAGGCACGCGTGATGATGGCGATAACCAGGCTTGCTCCTCCCCGTTTGCCAGCCACACTTGTCAACCGGGAACGTCTCCTCTCCATCCTGGAGAGCGCCCTCACTCGCCCGTTGACCATACTGTCTGCCTCCGCAGGCTGGGGAAAGACGACCCTGCTCTCAACATGGGCCCACAGCCATCAAGAGGCCGTGGCCTGGCTCTCGTTGGAACCCTTGGACAATGATCCGATGCGCTTTTGGATCTCGATCATTGCAGCACTTCGTCGATGTCGTCCGGAAATTGGAGCGCGTGCGCTCGCCCTCCTGCACAGTCCTGAGTCGCTTTCTCTGAGTGTAACAACGTTGCTCAATGAACTGGCTGACCAGCATGCTGAAACCACCTCGCCCATCTTGCTGATCCTGGATGATTATCATGTGATCGACGAGTCCATGATTCATGCGTCCCTGACCTTCTGGTTGGAGCATCTGCCTCCCTATGTGCATCTCTTGCTTGCTAGTCGGATTGATCCAGACCTCCCCTTGCCCGCCTTCGTGCGCGTGGTCATCTGGAAGAGATCCGCGATACCGATCTGCGCTTTACGCGGGAAGAAACGCACTCTTTTCTCACTCAACGTGTGGGACTCATTCTCTCAGAGGCCGATATCGCGTTGCTGGAAACGCGCACTGAGGGCTGGATTGCCGGACTCCAACTCGCCGCCCTCGTGCTCAAAAAAAGCCCTGATCCTTCCGTCTATGTGCGGACACTAAGTGGGAGCCAGCGCTTCCTGCTCGATTACTTGTGCGAAGAAGTGCTTGCGAGTCTGCCTGAAGCGCTACAGGATTTCTTGCTGAAGACAAGCGTGCTCGACCGTTTGAGCGCCTCGCTTTGCGATGCTATCAGGGGCAAAGAGGATAGTGATCGCTTCCTTGCCCAGGTGGAACGTGCCAATCTCTTCTTGCTGCCCATGGATGAGAGTCGGCAGTGGTACCGCTATCACATGCTCTGGGCGCAAGCCATGCAGCACGAAGCCCGACGCCGCCTGGGAGCTGCCACCGTACGTTCGCTGTACAGAAAAGCCAGTGAGTGGTATGAGCACCAGCACATGCTCCCGGAAGCGATTGAAGCAGCGCTGGCTGGGGAAGATTTTGCGCGCGCTACCACACTGATCGAGCGTTTTGTCCTCCCGCAGAGCTTTCGCAATGCGTATCAGAATTTGTCTCAGTGGCTGAGACAACTGCCTGAGGAAATCGTGCAAACCCAACCAGACCTCTGTTTGCTGGCTGTCCTCGCGTTGACGTTTACGACTGATCGGCGTTCGCCTGCTACCTGGAAACAGGTCGAACGGCTTCTTCAGTGGGCGAGGCAGGGCTTTGAGGCAACAGAGCAGTGGGAAAAACTGGGAGAAGCACTGCAACTGCACGCCGAGCTGGCCTTTTTTCAGGGCGATCTCGGCAATGTGTTGGCGCTGGCTCGTCAGGCCCAACCGCTGCTTTCCGAACACAGTTTGCTGTATACAGACAATGTTGGGATGAGCGGATTAGAAGCCTTTCTGGCAGGCGAGATGGAGGTAGCCTGTCAGCACTTTCTTGAAGGATACCGGAGAGCGAAAAGTCTCAGTTTGCTCTCCTCGGTGATCTATGCGTCCCTTCTGTTGGGCTCAGTATGCCTGGAACAGAACAGGTTGCGCAGGGCCTCACACTACTACCATCAAGCCCTTGCTTATATTGATGTAGATCAAGATATTGTTCGACAGCAATTGTTGCTGGAAACAGGAAGCACAGAACCATTCTTCTTTTCCTGGGCGTATCATTGTCTGGCGCAACTTTCGTATGAATGCAATGCGCTTTCCAACACTCAGCGTTATCTGTCGGCAGCGCTGGCACTCCGAGACAAGCCAGAGGCAGAGATCCACGTTCTGGCGTCGGGCGCACTTATCCAGGCTCGCCTGTTGCAAGCGTGTGGCGAGACCACTCAGGCTCTGGATCTTCTCTTGCGCTGGGAGACGCATACTCGCTTCCCCTGGTCTCTGAGAGCGATTCGCACCTGCCGTGCACGATTGCAACTGGCACATCGCGATCTGTCGGCGGTCGAACAATGGGCACAAGAAAAGGAACACGCTTTCGATCCCCGCACGCTCAACCAGGAGCAAGACCTTCCACTGTTGCAACAACAAGAGGAAGCACTGCTCCTCGCGCGTTTGCGCCTTGCGCAACAGAAAGGGGAAACCGTATTGAACGAGTTGGCCCCTTGGAAAGAGAAAGCCCGGGCTCAAGGGCGCAGACGCAGCGTGCTGGAAATTCAGCTTCTGGAGGCTCTGGCCCACGTTGCCTGCCACAAACCTGTACAGGCCAAAGGCTCTCTTACAGAGGCGTTGAGGCTGGCGCAACCTGAAAATTTTCAGCGTGTCTTTCTCGATGAAGGCCCAGCGATGCACTCCCTGCTCAAAACAGTGCTGCCAGAGCTCCACGAGGCGTCCCTGATCGCCTTTGTACGAATCCTCCTGCGCGCCTTTGCCCAGGAGCCTGGTACCCGATCTGCCGAGGAGACTGCTCCTCTTCGAGGGGAGTCGCTGTTTCTGGAACCACTGAGCGATCAGGAACAACGAGTCTTCCATTTGCTGGTCGCTGGGCGCTCCAACCCAGAGATTGCGCGTGAATTGGTGATCTCAGTCAATACCGTGAAAACGCATGTCCAGAATCTCTATCGCAAGCTGGGTGTTCGTAACCGAATCGAAGCCAGCGAGGTCGCGCGGCGCTGGTCTCTGCTCTCCTCTTCCTGATCCTCTTGCCTTTTCCCCTCACCCACGTAGAATCATTCCATAAGGTGAGGGCAACTCACCCCTTTGTGCTCTATACTCCAAGCATCCACGCACGAAGGAAGGAGGCGCTCACGATACGTTATCGCATGTGGATCAAAGGACACCTGGACCCCTCCTGGCAAGAATGGTTCGAAGATCTTCAGATTGCTCCTCATGGTCCTGATACAACTGCGCTGTACGGATCATTGGTTGATCAAGCAGCACTCTACCGGGTGCTCCTTAAAATTCGCAGTCTTGGCCTCGTCTTGCTCTCCCTGGAGGCAGACGAATTCCCGTCAACCCAAGAGGAGCAATGATACTTTCGCGCAATACGAAGACCAAAAAGAGCATCCCTTGAGCATTGGAAGACATTCTGCTAAAACCACAAGGAGAGTATTGATGTACACTTATGCAGGCAAGATGGCGTTGATTACAGGCGCGTCATCGGGCATTGGAGAAGCCTTCGCTCATGCATTGGCAGCGCGTGGAATGCATGTCATTCTCGTCGCACGCACCGAAACGCGCCTCCGCGACCTCGCGCAGAAGCTCACCTTTACTTATGGAGTGCGAGCCGAGGTTATTTCCGCTGATTTGAGTCAGGAGAATGCTGCATCCGCGATTGCGCACGAAGTGCAGGCACGTGGGCTCGTGGTTGATATGCTGATCAACAATGCGGGTTTTGGCTCCTATGGGCATTTTACAGACGTGGACTCGCAACGGCATCACGCGCAGGTCATGGTCAACGTGGCGAGTGTCGTTGACATGACCCGTGCCTTTCTCCCTGCCATGACTGCACGCGGCGAGGGGGCGATAATCAACCTCGCCTCAATCTCAGCCTTTGCGTCGATCCCCTATATGGCCGTCTATCCAGCCTCCAAATCCTTCGTCCTCTCGTTCTCCGAGACCTTAGCGGCGGAGTACAAGGACGACGGCGTGCGCGTGCTGGCGCTTTGCCCCGGCGAGGTCAAGACAAACTTTATACACGCCTCGGGCAACCCTTCGGCTCCAGGACCGACCATGACAACGGAGGAGGTGGTCGCGTTTGCTCTCAAGAATCTGGAGCGCGGGCGCAGTTTTGCGATTCCTGGAGCGTTTAACGTCATGATGAGCATCATCTGGCGCATGCTGCCGCGCCGTGTCTTCGCGAATGCGGTGATGAAATCGCTGAAATCCAATCCCCCCTCGTTGAGGACAAACACGAGCAGCAACCATGTCTCTGCCTCGTGATCAGTCAGACTCCTCCCTCCGCAGACATGTACCTGGCAAACGAAGTTTGAGAGGGTACGAAGAGGGAAGGAATACGGAGGAGAGCAATGTTCGAGCAAAAGTGCAGGGAAATGGGAGAAAATAACATATGACAGCATGGGAAAGTTTTTTTGTGACTGCGGGAGGGGCTGCGGCGGTTCTGGCTGGGCTGATTTTTGTCGGCATCTCGATCAATTTACAAAAATTGCTGGAGAGAACCATTGTCTCACGAGGAGCCTGGGTGAGCCTGTTGACGTTGATAGAGGTGCTCATCGTCTCCTTATTCATGCTCATCCCTGAGCAGCCGCTGGTGGCGCTAGGGGCCGAAATCGGGGGAATCGGCCTGATCTGTTGGATCGTCATGAGCGTCGTGACTATGCATCAGTTCAAGCACGCACATAAGGATGGTTTTTTTGAGGGTCAGACATGGTATGGCATACTTGGCATGCTTCTGCTGAGTCAACTCATCACAGTGCCATTTATCGTTGGAGGCGTCCTGCTACTGCTCAATAAAGAGAGCGGGATCTATTGGACCTTGCCCGGGATTTTGTCTGCGTTGCCCTACTCGCTCTATATGGGATGGGTCTTGACGGTTGAGGTGAATCGATAGGATGAGTTCGGTTCAGGCGAGGGCTTTTCCTGGCAAACGTTTCTTTCTTGAAGACCAATGCCCGCCATGAGAACCACGGGCATGCATCTCAGCAAACGAATCGCTCTGTTTATTTTGATCAATGCAAGTCATTTGCAATTAGTGGTGGGGTCTGATCGGGTAGCGTTGTCTCAAAATTTGCAAATGACTTGCATTAAGAGACCTTTTCCAGTGAAGCCTGTCCACTCCAGAATGGAAAGAGATGAAACAGCACTGGCAATATACAACAGTTGGCCCAATGGCTTTCGGGTGGTAGTGTCAGAACTGAGAACACAGAAACTCATAAGGAGTCCTGAGAATCTACTCCTTGTGTGTTTCTCACTATGAGGCGACTTGTATGAACGCTTTCAAGGCAGCAAGGCGTCGGAGGAAGGCTTGTCGTTGTTGTATGAGTGAGATAACTGCTTTTATAGGAGAGCGGGAACAGAAATAGTGCCGTCATTCATCAAAGGCAGAACAGAATTGGGCTGCTGATTCGAAGTTTCCGAAGTCACGCATGGGATAATAACGTTGCTTGATTCCTCGATGGCCTTGCTCCAACCGATTCTGCAAAGACTTGTGTGTTCAATGCTGGATGTTGCTGCTCATCATCTCACGTATGGCCCGCAGATAGGGCGTATGGCCGTCCATCGTCACTTGATTGGGAACATGGCCAACGACAACAACAGCCTGATGGAAAAACTGCTGAGCTGCCTCCATGTTCCTCTTCTCGCTCAGCCGAAAATCAACCAGATGGCCATCAGCATCGATGGCCCGATACAAGTAACACCACTTTCCAAGCGCCTTAAGATACGTTTCGTCGACATATCAGGATGTTCCCGCCTGTCCACGTCGCCGGGTTCGTACCTGCTCTGCGATCAGTGGAGCAAACCGTGTTTCCCAATCTCGGATGGCTTCGCGGCAAGATACGCGCACTCGAAGCATCGCTCACGCTGACAATGAAACTCCTCGATGATCTTGAGCAGCAGCCTGATGAATCGGCCTTTCTCGCCACGCTCACAGACACGACACACACGCGCCCTTCAGAGGAACGCCTCCAGGGCCTCGACGCCCCCGTGACCGCGCTGCTGGGTTCAGCGGAAGCCTCACAGCGTGCCCTGGCGCAGTTTGAAGCTCAGCTCCCTGAATTCCATGCACACCTCAGCAATGCCGCAGGCTGGTTTGAGGTCTTCTTTGTGTCCAAACGGACCTTCACGCTCCCCATGCACGCCTTCCTCAAGGCCCTAAATCGCCAAGACGAGCAGCAGAAGCCCATCCCTGAGTCAGTGGCCCAGGCCCGCCCTGCCGAGGTCGTCCCCCTCCTCCTGCAAGGCGTCTCACCCACCGCTCTCCCGCGCCAGTATCATGACGTGATCTTCCAGACCGTCAAGCTGGGGCCCTACGTCCTCTATCGCCGGCGCGAGGACGCTCACACCTCCACCATCAGCCTCGGCCTCCTCCACTACTCTCCCCCCTTCCCTTTCACCCCTCCTGGCTTCTAACAGGTGCAAGAGCATGCGAGAGGAGACGAGGATGGGCAGTGGCGCACTTTGAAACAGATCTTATTCAGAGCGTGCCAGCTCCAGCCGATAGCACCAACGCGCCAGGCTGATCCTCTCACGCTCACCTTCTTCCGTCCCTGGCCACCATGTTTTCACCTGTTCTCTCACAGGCAGCACCGTTTCTTCTCCCTGCCATGCAAGGTGTTCTCTCCTCTGGGCAACGCTCTCGCCAGCGAGGCTTCCCCCCCCCAGCATGGACTCTCACTCTCATCACGAACGCTCCCAGATCACTCATCTCCACTTCAAGCCCCGTTTGACATGCCACAACCGGTCCACTTCTTCCCGATCCAGCCACATCACATCGTGTTCGGCCTCATAGATCCACCTGGCTCGTCCACTCTCCATCCATTCATGCAGCGTCTGCCGAGCGATCCCACTCTCCCTGGCTGCCTTGCCCACACTCACAAGCTGATCCACAGGCAAGTATTGCTGATAAAACTGCAACAGGGCCGCATGCAAGAGCTAACCCAGGTCCGTTGCTGCCACTGCCTTAGGTAGGACCACGCGTTCCCTTCAGCAGCCGACCCATACACGATCGCGCACACGGCATACACCTCCCGGCGCATGCCTCCCCGGACCACGACCTCCTCCTCCTTCGACCAAGCCCAACGCTGCTTGCGTTCCGGTTCCCTCGCCGCTAGATACCCTTCCACATATTCGGCAATCCATCGCAGCTGTTGTCCCAATAGGCTGGCACGAAGTGCCTCCATCCTCTCCTCTTGAGAGCGGCGCTTCGCTGGATCGCCCTGCGTAGGTTCTCCATTCCCAGGAGGACGAAGAGACCGTACGAACAGGTAAGCACGCTCATTCACCGCTTGGAGCGTACGATCAATCAAGGCTTGATGCTTCGGAGTCATACCTTCCTCCTCGCGCTCAGAGAGCGCTCCATCATGCAGGGCTGGTGGCCTCGTTGGGACCATCCTCACACCATTTCCGCATCCTTACTCGCTGGTCCTTCATAGACCTTTATGCTCACATCCCGCTTGCCAAGCCGTCTCAGACATGTCCTATCACGTCTGAGACACCCTCAAACAGCCCTTCAAGCCGCCACACGAGCCACCACAACGGCTTGTGACACCTTCGCTCCCGCTGGATTTCAAGACACATCCATCGCTGTCTCTACCTGCTCCCAACTCAGCACCAGGCCCAACTGGTCGTGCCTCACCCTCTGCTCCCTCTTACACATCTGGCACACAACCTCTCACATTTTTTTACTCACACAGGTGGCAACTCTCCTGTATCACTGCCATGGAGTGCGTCCCATCAGCCAGGCAGAACCGAACCGGCCACTCTTCTCATTTTTACACAGTGATACAGTTGGCCCACTTCGCAGCAAATGCAGATTTGCTGCGGCTCCTACCCAAGAGATTGAGCACCCACAATGAGAGATCGAAAACGATACAATCTCGTCGCTCCGTCCCATACACCCCTTGCCGCCAGACCTTCTCCATAAAAAAAGAGTAACATTGCTCAATGACCACTTTCTTCGACTCTATGTGGCTTTACAAACAAGCATCAACATCGGTATATTTACAGAGAGCGATATCTTGTACCTGCTGTTTTACCAGCAAATGATGCGCTTCTAGAATAAAAAGAAGAGGAAACAAAAGAGCACAATGCCATGGTTTCGTAGACGGAAAGAACCTTCCTCAGCACCTCTTTCTCTTAGAGAGGGAAGAGGTCAAGCTCCCGATAGCCTTCACACGACGACCGTTGGAGCACGACGGTATTATAGCGATGTTCCCTATGTCTTGCCCAAGGATCTCGAAGACGGAAACCGGCTCGATTTCCAGCATTATTTCTTTCGCCAAGCTATGCGGGGCTACTATCTTGCCCCGCTTCACCCAGAGAACGTGAACAAGATCCTCGATGTTGGATGTGGAACAGGTCGCTGGCCCATTGAGATAGCCCAACTTTTCCCTCATGCGCAAGTCATGGGAGTAGATCTAGAGCCCCTTCAGCAGCAAAATGTAGCACACATACCCAACTACCATTTTATTCGTGGCAACATCTTGCAGGGATTGCCATTCCCACACGACATGTTTGACTTTGTCCATCAGCGTCTCCTCGTCATGGGTATCCCTCTCACACAATGGACCGCCGTCATCCAAGAATTACTACGAGTCACCGCCCCGGTGGATGGATTGAACTCGTTGAGGGGGCAATACCCTCTCTCCAGCTGGGCCCTATACCCAACGCTGGTTTGACTGGGGCATGCAACTGAGCAAGCCGCACGGCATCGATCCCTCCAAAATCTCCCTTTTGGGGCAATATGCCCAGGAGGCAGGAATGCGTCATTGCCAGACAACCCCTTTCGATCTGCCAGTTGGCAAATGGGGTGGACGTCTTGGTCTGCTCCTCCAACGCGACTTTCAGGCCATCTATGAGAGCCTGCGCCCTCGCTATCAGGCTCAATTAGGAATCAGTGAGGCGATCATTGAGGAGACTCTGCCAAGCATGCTGGCAGAATGGGAACAGATGCATACCCAGTTCCGCTTCTATGTGGTAACAGGGCAACCGTAACCATTTCCAGTCTGGTGGCGAGCACACTGCGCCTATCCCATGAACCTGAGTTCGTGTGCCTCGCCGCTAGCGTGTCCCGACCCACCCACGCATATGTCTCTACGCCCTATGGCTATCGATCTACTGAATTTACCAGAAGGAAAGGGATGCGTACCCATCGCCTAATCCCCTACTCAGAAGAGTTTCTCATCCTCACCTGTCCCACCACGCGCACCAACTATGCCAAGCTTGATGCTGCATGCGGAGTCGTAGTCAATGGGTTTCGTTATTACCATCCCCTGATGCGCTTCTCCAAAGAAGCTGGCAAACCTGTCAAGGTTCGGTACGAGCCGTTTGATATGAGCAGAGCCTATGCCTTTGTGGATGGACAATGGTTGACCTGTGCTGAAGATGCCTTGCTTCAGGTCCAGGGCCGTTCTGAACGAGAATGGGGACTGATCCTGGATGAATGGCGGGAACAGCAACGGGTCCATCAGCGCAAGCGCGTCGGCATCGACAGTGCAAGGCTGGCTGCGTTTCTGGAAGACCTGCTCACCGAGGAAGCGCTGCTTTCTCAGCAACAACGCGATCTGGAAGGCGTAGCCATTCGCGAAGCGATTGTTGGTCCGACGAACAGAGCCTCTCTCGAAGCAAGCGACAGCGACCTGGAAATGGACGATGAACTTGATCTGACGACCCTTCCAACCTTAGAGGAGTATCGATAACATGGTACAATTGACCCCAGTTGCAAGAGCACGATTGGAGGCATTTAAAGCGGTCGTCGTCAAACACGCGCATCTGCAGGATGTGGATGATCAACTCTCTTTGCGGGTCGAAGAACATGCTGATGCGACCCATGTGCTGCTTTGTGGACCTGATAGCGTTGGAAAGTCGAAAGCGCTGAGTATTATCGCAGAGCGGTTTAAAGATGAGGAAACAGATCGTTTCGTCGTTCCGATTCTCCTGTTAGAGCCGATCCCGCCGGACCAGGGAGCGTACCTTCGACTCGATTACTACTGGCAAATCATCGATACGCTCAAAGAACATGTGCTGGTCAAAGAGCTGGTCGGCAGTGTGGCTCATATCATGACTGCTCCCAAACCAGCCCGCGCCAAGTTAGGCACAATTGACTGGTTCAAGATGCGCCAGGTGGCGGAACAAGCGCTTATCCGCGCACGCGTGAAAGCCGTGTTCGCTGACGAAGGACATCGCTTGATGCAAGGAGACGGAAGCCACAGCGTTGATGAGCAACTGGAATGGATGAAGTCGTTAAGCAATCGCACATCGGAGTTCCCCGCTTTGAGTATCCAACATGTCTGGCGGTGAGAGACATCAAGCCAAAGGGAGATCGGGGGAAATTTCCCTCACACCCCAAACGTATGACCGCCACTCTTAACCACGGTCTCCACTGGGTTAAGAAAGATATTACCTGGAGACTTTCTGAATGAGACAGTACAACCTTGGTTTTTATATGGAGCGTTTTTGCTCGTTCTCCAGAAGATGTTTTGAAGAGAGGCTGAAAATAGGAAACGTATGGCTACCACATTTTTACGAACAAGCGATCTAGCACAGGAACTGGACGTCCACGTCAACACCATTCGGATCTATGAAGCTTCTGGGTTCCTGTCAAACGTTCCACGCGGAACCAATGGGTATCGCCAATACCGCGCGATCCACCTGGAACAGGCGCGGCTCGCGCATCTGGCGCTGCACTGGCCATATGTAGGGAACAAACAGCACCTCATCGATCTGGTGAAAAGCGCAGCCAATGACGATCTGGGCATGGCTATGGAATTTGCCTATGAGTATCTTGCTGATGTGCGGGCCGAGCGCACCCACGCCGAGGCCGCTATTGCGTTTCTCGAACGCTGGGCAGCGGGATACGCCCTGGATGCCTCATCACATCCAATGCATATTCGCCAGGCAGCCGCGCACCTCAACGTATCCATCGATATGCTGCGCAATTGGGAGCGCAACGGATTGCTGACAGTCCCACGCGAGCCAGCGAATCAGTATCGCCTGTATGGCAGCGCCGAATTGGGACGCCTGCGCGTGATCCGTATGCTCGTCAAGTCTGGCTTCAGTCTGGCGGCTATCCTGCGTATGTTGCAGCAGGCGGACAGCGGCAACAGCAGGAACCTGCGCGATGCGCTGAACATTCCGTCTGAAGAGGATACCCATGATTATGTGGTGGTCGCCGCTGATCGCTGGCTTGCCAGTCTGTTGAAACTGGAACAACGCGCGCAGGAGATGATTGAGCTGATCGGGCGCATGATCGAGATGCTCCATACGCAATAAGCGGTCCACAAAACCATTATCCGAAACTGACCCAAAGATGGACAAGCCATATTTCGCGTTCGGTTCCTGCTTCAACGAACAACGTGCCTGGATATACCGGGTCTTACAGGATCTCCACAGGCGTGCATTCCGGTGTAACTCACCGTGCGAGGAGTAATTCTAGCAGAAACGAAGGACGAACGCAAGAGCAACAGATGTCAACGGAAAGAGCTATTTGTCTCCTCTTCAAGAAACTTGTTTTAACCCTCCATATGTACACCACCCCTTTTAGAATAAACATGTTGATTGTCGTAACATACATGCTGTTCTTCAGGGGGGTATCTCAACTTGAAAATGAACCACCTTAATCTGGCTGTCACGAATGTCCCAGCCGCCGCACAGTTTCTCGAAACGTACTTCGGGTTACGCAAGCAGGGCGGCAACCAGGGGCTGACGGTGCTCTTCGACGACGATAATCTGGTCCTCGCCTTGATGAAAGCGAGTCAGGTCAGCTATCCCAGTACGTTTCATATCGGCTTTGCTCAGGAAAGCGCGGAGTGCGTCAACGAGATCTATCAACGCTTGAAAAACGATGGGTTTGAGGTCAAGCCACCACAGCGCCGTCACGCCTGGACCTTTTATGTGCAAGCGCCAGGTGGTTTTACGGTCGAGGTCGCGAGTCGGTAGCGAGCACGCATACATTCTCTGGATCACATCGCCATGCCAGCCTTCTGGATCTGCTCCAGGAAGCGTGTGAGAGCTTCGATATCATCCATATTGTTCAAGCAGAAAAAGCGAAGGGGTCAATCATCTTCATGGAAATCACTAGAGGGGTCCATCTCTTACAGTCAACCAATGGGAGTTATGTCTATCTCATCATGGGAGAGGAACCCATCCTGATTGATACCAGTTTGCCAGGACGCGCAGCAGCGATCCTGACGGAACTGGAAACCCTCGGTCTCAAACCCACAGACCTTGCTCATATTTTCCTGACGCATCATGATGTCGATCATATGGGCAATGCAAAAGCCTTGCAGCAAGCATCTGGCGCAAAGCTGTGGGCTCCCCAGGAGGATCTGCCCTATATTCTTGGTCAGCGCAACCGGGAAGGCTTCAAACGCCTGATTCAGACCTTCGTCAAAGTAGAGGTTCCGCAGATCGACGCCACCTATGCTCCAGGGCAAAGGATCGGGGGAATAGAGGTCATTCCTACGCCGGGACACACCCCAGGGCATGTCTCCTTTCTTTCTGGTGACACGCTGTTTTGCGGAGATCTGGTCATGAGTAAGAAAGGGAAATTGCAACCCGCATCGGCATTTCTCACCTGGGACAAAGCCATCTTGAAACGTTCGCTGAGCGAAGTCAAGCACTTCTCGTTTACCTGGGTTTGCACCGCACACGGAGAACCCGTTCAACGCGGGAATCTGTGGGAAGCGCTGACTGAGCGTCTCTAGACGGAAGATGTTGTCCATTGCCCAGGATACATGGAAGTATCTCTCATACATCCATAAGCCGCTTTACAAGTCAACCAAAATGCGAGTGACTCGTAGCAGAAGCAGTTTCTGTGATGTGTTTTCTGCTACGAGTTAGGAGGAGCGGCATGGCATCGTCACATATGAGTTATGCAGGCAAAACAGATCAGCTAAAAGCGTCTTCTCGCTGTTGGGCGCCAATTTATGCAAGCAAAAAGCAAGCCGCTCCAGCAGCGATTTCTACGACCTACGCGCCATATATTACGAGAAAACTTGCTCATTTGAGCACACTTGGCAAGGTCTGAATAGATGAGATAAAATGCCATGCCATTTTTGTGGAAGAAGCTAATCTGCTGACAGCTCTTCGTAGGCCAATCGCGCCACGTTTTATGGCACAAATTGGACAATTCGGTGGGTGAGTATTCAGAAGCCTGAAGCAGCCAGCAGAGGGGAAGGAAGCCCAATTCCTCTGCTGGCTATGCCTCTTTTACCTGTTTTACCATCCACAAAGTAAAGAGATCTACACCCCGCGCGTTTCAGATGGTGGCACACATTCCTCTGACTTCTTCTCTTCGTATTTTTCAAGAAAGGTAAGTGTCTCGCGAAGCCAACTCAAGTACATTTCCTCGAAACGTTGCTCAAATTGGACGACCAGACCAAGGTAGGTATCATGAGCAGGAACCCCTCCAGTACCAGAGAGCCCGGCAAGCGGATTACCATGCGTCTGCACTTCAATCAGTGCCTGCGTCAGACGCTGCTCATGGTCAGCAATGGCCTTTCGAAAACTCTCTGCTAGTGCTCCAGGTGGTGCGCTTTGCCCAAACATGGTTCTGAGGAAAAGCTCATCACGCAATTGCGGCTTCTCAAGTTGCTGCGTGTGCCAGGCCGCTAAAGCTTCTCGGCCAGCCAGTGTGATGGTGTAACGTTTCCGAGCAGGACGTGAGGAGGAGCTTTCCATTTCCATTTCTACCCAGCCGAATGTGTGCAAGCGTTGCAACTCATGATAGATCTGACTGTAGACGACTCCAAAAAACGGAATCAGGGCGTGATCGAAGCCCCGTTTGAGATCATAGCCCGAACTTGGTCCCCACATTTCCAAGAGAGCTAACACTGCATACGTGATGGGATAAGCAGTTTTTTCTGCCATCGCATTTGTTCCTTTCTCCTCGCGTTGCTTGGTTTCTGCGCATCCTGGTGGATTGGATGGCCCCATCCTACCACATCAGAGTTATACTTGACAAGTATATTTTCCCAAGGTATATTCTTTGCAGATATATTTCTGAGGGATGTATCAAACGAGGCAAGACCTGACCGTTCTGGCCAGACGGCAGGCGGGTTCTTTTCCCAAACGATGGAGAAAGAAGGAGAAAGGTACGATGACAGAACCATTGATGCAAGCCATTCGGGTCCATAGCTATGGGGGGCCGGAGCAACTAAAATTCGAATGGATCGAACGTCCTCAACCTCAAACAGGTGAAGTGTTCGTGCGTGTTTACGCGGCAGGCGTCAATCCGCTCGATTGGAAAATCCGCCAGGGCTTGATGCAAGAGTATATGCCCAAAGCATTTCCCTACATCCCAGGTGTGGAAGTGGCGGGAGTGATCGAGGCCATTGGCCCTGGAGTTTCGGGCTTCGCGCCTGGTCAGGCTGTTTTTGGAGGGACTGAAAGGGGAGCCTACGCCGAGTATATCACCGTCAATGCCTCTTTGCTTGCAACGAAGCCAGAGACCTTGACGTTTGCTGAGGCCGCGACGATCAAGGGAGGCGCAATGGTGGCCTGGCGGGCGCTCTTTGAGCACGGTGAGCTCCAGGCAGGTCAGCATCTTTTGATTCAAGGCGCAGCAGGTGGTGTGGGGGTATTAGCGGTCCAGTTGGCCAAATGGAAAGGGGCACATGTGATTGCTACCACTTCCACAGCGAACCTCGCCTTCGTTCGTTCTCTGGGAGCCGATCAGGTGGTAGATTATACCACGACTCCGATTACCCAGGTGATCAAGGAGGTTGACATGGTCTTCGATGCAGTTGGAGGAAAAACCTTACAAGAGGATCTCGCGGTCCTCAAGCCTGGAGGCAGGCTCATTTCCATCGCTACTCCACCACCAATGGAACAAGCCGCAGAGCGCGGTGTGCAAGCGATGTTCAGTCGCGGGGAATCTTCTCTTCCCTTAGAAACGTTATTACCGCAGCTTGTTCGCTTGATCGAGAAAGGACATCTCAAAGTGACCGTTGGGAAAATCTTTGCCCTGAGCGAAGTGCAGAAGGCACACGAGCTGTCTCAGAGCGGTCATGGGCGTGGCAGAATTGTGTTACAGATTGCATAGCCAAAAAAAGAGTGAAAAACGCATGAGTGTTGAGAAAAACCCAACAACTGGCCTGACCATCGATCTTTTTGGGCCAACCATTGAGTTCCTGACTGCGCCGGAAGATGCGCAAAGCGACTTCTGTATGCTAAAAGGTATGATCCCACCAGGCGGTTTTGTTCCGCTTCACAGCCACCCTGAAACAGAGGATTTTTTCATTCTCTCTGGGAAGGTGCTGGTTCTCAGGCAGGACAATGATCGAGGCGACGAATGGATCGAGGCGACGGAGGGCGATTACGTCCATATTCCAGTCAATGTACCACACGCCTTCCGCAACATTGGAGACTTCCCGGTCATCCAATTGATTGCTACGACAAAAAGGCTGGGGCAATTCTTGCGGGAGGCGGGAAGACCAATGACGGATGCACTCCATCCGGTGACACCTGAAGACTTCGCATGCTCGGCAATGGTTGGTGCCAGATATGGTTTTTGGATCGCTACCCCCGAAGAGAACGCGACGGTTGGGATACATTTCTAGATGAGAACAGGGAAAGCAGAACCGCTTTCTCTGCTCTCACTCTTCTCGCCAGCGCTTTTTCTTTTTGTTCGTGCTCGCTCCTTGGCCACAAGTTTGTAGATTCTTTTGCTTTGTGGGCGGCAAAACAGGTAAAAGAGACATGGTCAGCAGAGGGGAAGGTGTCTAATTCCTCTGCTGGCTGCTTCAGGCTTCTGAATACTCACCCACCGAATTCCGCCCCACAAAGCAAAAGGATCTACACATTGGAGGGATCTCGTCATGAGTTTACTTGAATCGTTTTGTGATGTCGATGATTTTCTGCTCAGCTTTGCTCCGCAGTGGAGGGCGAGCCAACTGGCCGCAGGCAAGCAGCGAGCGCGCGCTGGTCACCTCTGTCCTAGTGAGGTGATGACGATTCTCGTTCATTTTCATCAGTCGCACTATCGAACGTTCAAAGCCTATTACACCGAGTATGTCCAGATGCATCTCACCAGTGAATTTCCTCAACTGGTGAGTTACACGCGCAGGGCTCATCGCCTATAGCTATCAGGATCGAAAACCGGGTTTGCATCTTGACAAACGCGCTCTCCTGGCTGCTTGATCGGCCTGGCCTAAACAGAACTCACGATTTTTTAGAAAAATGCACAGGTTTCCTCTGAAGTACCGCAAGGTATATAAAGAGAAAATACCTCGCATATTTTTAACCGCTATGGCTGAATGGCAAAACAAAGGGAGTTCGTTATTGATGGTAATGGGATGAGTCTCATTACGCCATTTTATATCTCAGTGTGGATTGGTCTTCTATAAAGATGATCATCTATGCAAAAGACCAATCCAACCAATTTGAAGCGGGAAGCTATGAGGCGAGATCCAACGATCCGTTATTCATGGTTCCACGGTAACGCTAAGAGCCATGCGGAAGCTGACAGAGGAACTGGCCGAGTTGCTTGGGTTCTCTTTACCCATGCCATCTCGGATGTAAGAAGATGCAATACGCTCTTAATAGGAGGCAAATCCCTCGTTGTGGCTTGCAGGATTAAAGAAACCCTTTTCTGTCTCAAGCCCGAAAAGCCGATTTTAGCCAAAGAGTCGTGTTGCTCTTCCTCTCCACAAATTGGGGACTTAAAGTACACGAACTGACAGAGTGGGTGGTGTTGGGATCAGCCAACCAACAAGTGGAATATTCGCTCTTACCTGAAATACTGGACAGAAACTAAAGGCTCCCGACTACAATGCCGGGAGCATGCTATCTACTCATCATGAGTAATATCAACAGTAGAGATTACGAGAAAGAAGCCTAATGACGCAAGTGCCTCTGATACGTGGTGAAAATGACCAATCCAACCAGGAAGCACAAGGCTGCCATACAGAGCCAGGCGAACACATCCCCAACAATCGCATAAATCGTCTGTCCTCCCTGTGACGGAACAGAGGCGATCATGGTTTGATGCTCTGTTGTGAAGTAATCAGTTGCTGCAAGAACACGCCCTTGATAATCAACCGTCATCGACAATCCATTGCTGGTTTGTCGTACCAACGAGTACCCATTTTCAATGGCTCGGAAGGTCGTATTATATGTTTGCCAGGGGTCAATTCCTCGCCAATCGTTTGAGGGCACCAGCATAATATCAACGCCCTTGCTCCTTCCCTGACGCATCAGATCAGGAAAATCCGCATCGAAACAGATGACACTGGCAATGGTCCCATAGGAGGTTTCGACTACAGGCACCTTCCCATCACCAGGCACATAGTCCTCCATTCCAGGAATTGGATGAGCTTTGTCGTAGATCCAGTTCACCCGACCCTGAGGGTCAAAGAGAGCTGTCCTGTTTTGCGTAATCTGGAGAGAATGCTGATAGTGGAGAACGACATACCCTATTTCCAGGTACATGCCTTCCTGCTTTGCCAGGGCCTTACCACGCTCAAGCAGCCCTGCTTCCTCTTCCGCCAATGTGGCAGCCGCCGATTCGGGCCAGACAACGATTTTTGCGCCAGCTTGTGCCTCACGTTGGCTCTGGAGCAGTAGTGGTTCGTTTATGGCAGCGATTGAGGAATGCAGGGCAGAGAAGTCAGTATCGGAGAGTTGCTCCTTTTGCATAATTTGTATGATTTTTCGCCACTCCGTTTTGCGTACGGAAAATGCTGGGCTGATGCCAGCGACACGAATGGTTGTAGCGGAGGGGGCAAAGAAGGTCAGGCGTACACTACCACCTAGCAGGACCAGTATGAGCACACAACTATAGAATACTGCGATAGTGCGTACCCTGGACCAGGAAAAATCTCGCTCCCAAATGAAGTTCCCAACGGAGGCAAACCAGGCCATGAGGAAGCTGATCCCGTAGGTACCTGTAATAGCCAGAAGTTGTAACAGCGGCACGTTGTCATGTTGAGTATAGGCAAGTGAGAGGACACTCCCGAAAGGAAGGAGTAAGGTCACAAGGTATTCACTTAGCACCTTTCCCAAAGGAAAGGCAAGTGTCGCAAGTAATGCGTTCACTGGGCTAAGTCTGGATGTAATGAGCCGATCAAGCAAGTAAGGGATACTCAGAATGATCCCTATAATGATAGCCGCGACGATGATGATCGGACTTTCCAGCATTTGCGACTGATAGAGGAAAAACGTCATGCTGACGATTGAAGTGAGTAAGGCTCCACCATATCCCAGGAGTAGATTGCTAGTACGTGTAAAACGCAAGAGAAAGAGAGGGGCAAGCCAGGCTGCTAGCGGAAGGTCCCAGCGCCCATTCGTCGCGAACAGCGAGAGGAGAACAGCCAGTACCAACCAGAGATATCTATAACGTAAGGTGGAACTCACCTGGAGTAGAGATACATGCTTTTTCATGAAATCCTTTTCCTCTTGTTAATCCTTTTTGATGACAATCAAGCCCGCTTGTGTTGAAGCGTTTACCGTTGCTTTTGGGCTGTTGCCAGTCGTATCATGTGTGAATTCGTTCTTGACTGTCCCTGTTAAGGTCGCAAAGTGGTATGTGCCATTTTTGGAGAGCCTCAGATCGATATGACCTGCATTTGTCTTGAAGTCATACATGCCACCAACTTCCAGCATGCCCTGGAAGAATATACTCCCTGTGTTACTCCTGGCTTCAACCTTCTCAGCAAGCACGGTTTGCTTCATTTCCACATTGCCCCCAGTTGTAAGCAGGAGTGAAGAGCGAGAGAGTCGAGAATGCTCAACAGTTACAGCCCCGCTCTTCGTCTGAGCATCAATGCTCCCTGTCATATCATCTATCGCAACATTTCCATTGTCTGTTCGCAGGCGCATGTGATCGGCTAGCGACATATGCTTCACTCTGACGCTCCCTGCATGTGTTTGTATATTGAGCTGGCGCAAGGCGGTATTCCTCTGAGTACCTGCAATTTCTATATTTCCATCTTTCGTAGCCACCTCTAGCTGCGTAGAAGCAGGCAATGCCAGTTCCATAACGACAGGCGCACTGCCCACAAGGAAAGGAGCGTGCGAATCAATATCGATTTCAACAGTATCACCATTCTGTTGATACTTCACCTCTTGCGTTAGACCCACCATTTGTTTTGTTATCTTGGCTTCTGTCGTAGCAGCATTGTGAACGGCAATTTGGACATTCCCTGTAGACGTATACAATTTGATATGCGGATGTGCTGTTGCGGAAAAAGCCCGAGTATCTGTCGTTGGGAAGAAGCGTATGGCACACAATATGCCAGCAAGCGCCAGAATGAGAACCAGTAGCCAGTGCCACGCCTGATGATGTTTGCGCCCTGGTAATGATTGCTGCCGGGGGAGGGCTTCTATCGGTTGAATCTTTTCTCCCGTCGGCAAAGACATATATCTCTGCTCTTCTTTCTCTGTGCTCGCATGGGATTGCTCGCGAGGATCTCTATTCGTCTCTCTCTGCTCCTCCTGACCTTTTTGATGCTCTTGAGAAGCAGATCGAGGATCTTGCTCATTCATAGTTCTGACTCCCTTTCAGGTCAATGCAAGCGTATGGCAGTCGACATTGTTGTAGTCCTCAGTGCTGTCGAAATGGGGATGGTTTGAATTGAGGAGGCTGCTGCGACCCTATAGCAGGAGGATACATCCCTTTACATTGAAGCTGTTGTGGTTCCTGTACCTGCGGCAAGATCTGCGTTGGAGTCTGTTCCAATTGCGAGCGAGAGGAGCGGCGGCGGCGAACGATACGCCACACGATCCATCCAAACAGGGTCAGAGCTACCAGAATCAGAATGAGCGTGCCGAGAGGGCCAATATAGGTATCAACCAGTTCGTAATTGTCTCCCAGGAGACGGCCAACATAGGCCAGCGCAGCAACCCAGAGTGCCGAGCCAACAGTTGTGTAGAGTGTGAAGGGAAGCATATTCATTGAAGCCATCCCAGCGGGAATGGAGATCAATGAGCGAATGCCCGGCACAAAGCGGCAGAAAAAGACTACAGCGTTGCCATGTTTCTCAAACCATCGTATGGCTCGGTGAATATCTTTCCCTGAAACGCCCAACCATTTGCCGTAACGATCAGCCCAACCAATCAGGCGCACGCCTCCTACCAACTTCCCGATAGAGTAGAGCACGATAGCGCCTAGTACGGAGCCAAGCGTTGCCGCAACACAGACCCAGAGAAAAGAATATTCTCCTCGTACCGTACTAAAACCTGCTAATGGCACAATCAATTCGGAAGGAATGGGCGGGAAGATACATTCGAGAAACATTAAGATAGCAACACCTGTATATCCTAAAGCCTCCATAAGCTGATGAATCATACTTTCGATCCAGACAGACATTGAATATCATCCTCTCTTCTTTTCTTTTTACGCAAGACAAGGGTTCTCGTGGAAGACAAAACTAGCATACGCTGTGTTTGTGGCAGAAATTTGTGGTGGAGATGGTGTTTCTGTGTCATTTCTCGCGCGAGAAAATGTCCATGTGACATGGTTTTGACACACATATGTGTTACTATCGAGGCAGAGACAAAAAAGGAGGGTGACGCGTTCTCCCCTCAACCCATCTGAGGTATCTGCGTCACAAAAACTATGAACAGGAAAATGTCGCAGGGTACAGATAAAAATAGCAGATCCTCTTTTGCAGAGTTGGGCAGGCAAACCCTGCGCACGTTTACACAGCGACAGACGTACCTCAAACAGCTCTATCTCATCGTTTCAGTCCCGCTCGGACTCTGTTTCAGCGGGATGCTGATCCTGGGGATACTTGGAGGCATCGGGCTATTATCGTTAGGAATCGGAATTCCTCTGGTTTACTTCACAGTCATCAATTGGGGGGGATGGCAATTCTGGAGTGTGCATTGATGCTCTTCATTGGGATTCCTCTGCTTTATCTGACGATCATCACATGGTGGGGGATGGCAGTCTTTGAGGGTGTCTTGGTTCGCCACTGGCTCCAGATAGATATTCCTGTGTTGCCTTCATCATTGTTGAAAATAACAGCGAGACGTCCTGGCCTTCGTGTGCATCTCAGCCAGGGGATTACCTGGAAAACCCTGATCTATCTGCTGGCAAAGGGGCCATTCAGTCTGTGCGTCGGGATGCTGTGGCCTACTAGTATCTTTTGCAGTGGGGTGATTGGAATTCTGATTCTCAGTGTATGCCTGCTCGCATTTCCTCTGTTTGCCCTATGGGGAGTCTTCGCTTTGCTTGCTCATCAAAGCGAAAGAATATTCATATTTTCCCGACTCCTGTTCCAAGGGAGCATTGCGCTGATCCTCCTACCTTTCAACTTGCTCGATGGGATGGCTGATCTCTGGGGGCATTTTGCGCGGCTCATGCTTACCATTGATGAGCGTGAGCGCGCATTAATGGAGGCACGCGAAACCATCAAGCGTGAGCGTGCTCGTGCGGACCGCGCTGAGCAACAGCGCCGTGATTTAATTGCCAATCTTTCTCACGATTTACGTACCCCAGTCGCCAATATTCGGGGTCATGCAGAGGCTCTTCTACAACTGGCAAACGAGACGACGTCCCCCAGTACAGTCCCAGAACACCAGCAAGCCTATCTGACGATTATTCATCGTGAGGCAATACGCCTGGGAACACTGTTTGATGAACTGCTAGCCCTTGCCCGGGAGGAGGCGCATGAACTCCATCTCTCTATGACGGCAGTTCGCCTTCAGGAAGTCATTGAGGAAGTCTATCAAACTCTCAAACCGCTTGCATACAGCGAACGTCGTATCACAGTAGGCAAGACCATCGCACCAGGACTACCAGCGGTACAAGCGGATCGTCAGAGAGTGCAGCAGGTTTTGCTCAATCTAGTGCGTAATGCTATTACGTATACTCCTCATGGTGGGCTTGTCGCGATTACGCTGCAACAGGCAGACCAGGATCATCTCGTACTAGCAGTCGCTGATACAGGTATGGGCATTGCGCCCGCTCATCAAGCACACATCTTTGAGCGCTTCTATCGACCAGAAGATGTTCCAACAGGTGGCGGAGTTGGATTGGGATTAGCGATTGTGCGCGAGTTGATTGAAGCCATGGGAGGCTCGGTGGCTGTGGAGAGTTCTGTTGGTGAAGGAAGTTGTTTCAGCGTCAGGCTGCCAATCGCCTGAGCGCATAATTGCCAGTACTATCAGTTTTCAGACATCTACATCCTATGATAAGATCACACTGTGAGTGACTTTTCGCAGTCACAGCGAAAGCAATAGGTAGAGAGGTAACAAGAGAAAAGATTCTGTGGCACATATTTTGCTTATTGAAGATGAGATTGATCTCAGTAATTTGATTAGGGCTGAACTAGTAGCAGATGGACATCAGGTGATACAAGCGTTTGACGGATTGCTTGGTGCGCAGTACGCAGAGGAGCAGCCTTTTGACTTGGTGATTTTGGATTGGATGCTGCCTGGACTGGATGGCCTGGCGGTCTGCCGACGTATCAGACAACGTCATCTCGTCCCGATTGTCATGCTCACCGCTCGGACTGAGCTAGTTGATCGCGTATTAGGTTTGGAAGTTGGAGCCGATGACTATATCGGCAAGCCCTTTAGTATGCAAGAACTCCGCGTCAGAATCTATGCTATTCTTCGCCGTGTCGCTTTTGAACGCCAAAATACACTCTCTTCTGCCCCTAAGACAAACGAGGAAACAACGCAGCGTTCTCTCACCCCACTACCGCATCTAGAAACAACGCCACCACTCGTCCATGGCTCTCTCTCTATTTACCCAGATATACGTGTTGTGAAGCTCTATAACCGGGAAATTGAGCTGACGCGCAAAGAGTATGATCTGCTCTTGCTTCTTGCTTCCTATCCTGGCCGACCATTTGGTCGTGAGTTCTTGTTAGAACAGATTTGGGGCGATAGTTACGAGGGCCTGGATCGCGTGGTTGATACCCAGATCAAACGCCTACGGAAGAAACTGGGTCCTTATGGCGAAAAAATTGCCACTGTGTGGGGCATCGGGTATCGTTTCCAGAACTCATCTCAGCCATGATGGTACAATCCACAAGCTTATCAACTGATCTTCGATTGCCTTCTCCACGACCTCAAAAATCACCCTTCAGACGGCACAGCATGAGCGCGTGCCATATCTGCTCACCTTTCCTAAGAAACAACTGCCGCGACGATCCCTCATGCTTGCCACTTCCAGACCATCCTTGATGGTAATAAGCCAACAAGCATGACGCTTTTTCTTCTGTCCCATACAAGCGCATCAATTTGCAAGTATATTTCGCTTAATGTCTATAGGAAGTATCTTCTAAACCATTGTCATACAACTTTCTATAAAGCTTGCTCATGATAGGCTTCAAGCCAGAGCGAGACATGGTCCTGGGTCCAGAGAAGCCAATCATTGTCGGGAGAGTGACGCTCGATCACCCGGATCACCTCTTCCCCAGTCCCAGGATGCTGGGAGACACAGAGCTTGATCCTCCGGTGGTCAATCTGCTCCGCAAGCTGATAGGCCAGCGATTGCATCTGCGGGGAGAGGTGCGTCAGTGAGTCCCAAGATTCATCTTCATGCTTATTTTGCGAAGCCAGCCAGGCGAGATAGGCATGTAGTTCCCCCTCTTCCGTAGACTCATCCTTAAGAGGGTGGCCTGCAAGCGCACACTCAAGCACCTGGCTGCGATACTGTTCATACTCCTGGGGCGTGAAGAGCATCCCATCGAGATCCACAAAGAGCAGCCCATGCGCTAGCATGCCTGCGCTTGCGCCCTTTGTCCAGAAGCGCTGTCGTCTCAGAACATCCAGACACGCCCCATTGAGCACGAGCTCATGGGGAAGCGGACGAACATACCCTCTCTCCTCTGCGCTCTGCTGACTGGCTGCCATCTCCAGCAACTCATAGTTAAAGCCGTACTCAATGACCCAGCGTTCCCAGGCAAAGATGTCAGCTGAAGGCTCTTCTCCCTGCTCGCCATAGGCATAGTAGCGTTTCAAGACCCAGCCTGCATTGAGCCGGGAGGGCATGTACCCAGGATCAGGGAGCCATGTGCATACCAGCGCATCGACGGCGGCCAGATGCAAGATCTCAAGGTGTTCATGAAGCCGCTTGAGATGCACTCCCGTTTTCTCGTTGCTCTGGCTAAAGCGTTGGGAGCAATCCTGGGCAATCTCGCGTAGGGAGGTTGGTGGCAGGTCGCGCAAGATGTCCCCAATTTCCGCGAGTCTTTGGTGCAATAGAGAGTGCGACGTTGGAACATCTTCCCGCACACGGCTAGCCTCATGCGGCATAGCATGGTCAGCCCTATCATCTCCCTGTATTGTTTCTGTGAAGCCACTCCCTCTTTTTGGTACTACTTATGCATCTCCTAAATCTTTCCTGCGGCATCGGATATAGAGATACATCGATGAAATGATATTCGTAGGGAAGCATGCATAATGATCCAACGCAACCGCATCCAGTACCACCGTCGCTACCACCTCATCAATATTATCGACCAAAGCCTCCGTTCCCATCCCCGCCTGGGATGGGGCCACCATATAGGCCACTCAAACCAAAGAGGAAACCATTCACAAAACTTGAAAAAACGCCATTGGCCTTGCAGTCATCGTCTGGGTCGGTTTTCTGTGCTTAGTGTTTGTGGCTGTGACATCTCCTCAGGCTCCAGCGACCTCGTCTGCTGTCACTCAGGCAACCAAGGCAATCCAAGCAACACCCACGAAAGCGACACCTACGCCTACCCCTTCACCCACTCCCAGTCCGACACCAACACCCAAACCGTCGCCGACCCCAAAGCCAAAACCAACAGAGCCACCACCTCCACCACAGCCAACAGAACCGCCTGCCATCGTTGGGGTGAACAGCAATCCTTACGACTACAATTTTGAGCCAGGGGCGTTCATTTATAGACCTGCTCCTGGATTCTGTACCTATTTCGCGTGTAACGCCTCATTCTGGAGTGGGAAAGGGTAGGTGATGGAATGTGCGGACACGACCTATGGGAAGTCTGGAGGGCTACGAGGAAGTTGCTCTCATCATGGAGGAAACTGGAGACCACTTTATTCACATTAAATGTTATAACCTTATGAAAAGTCTTAAAATGTTCCATGATGTAGTTTCTACAAAACAAAGAGAATTCGGTGGTGGCTAAAAAGAGAATGATAAGGTAGCATAAGAACATTATGAATGAGAGGGGGACTATGATAACGATCACGATTTTCTATCCGCATAATGCAAGTAATAGACTTACGTGCATGGGTCAGCCTCCAAAGAGATGCAGAGTATCACAGCGGGATCTATCAAAAGCAAAGTCGAGAAGATCCAGCTCCATCTCTCGACCGTGAGGAACAACGAGGAGATGCTTGAACCAACCCAACACGGACAGGTTGTCATCTCTGGACAATCCAGAACAGGATCAGCCCATCGAAATAGAAGAGCAGGATGGGCTGATCGCGAGGGTCCCCTTAATCCCACCAGAAAGGCCAATACGAAGCGTGAAGGAGCCAGGATGCCAGAGCTTCGACGTTTCCTTGACATTGGGTATCAACAATAAACTCAGGACAGTATTCAATGTGCTCTAGGGCCAGGACAAGTGCCTCTGCTCGATTTTTCGGTGGATGGGCAACGAATGCAAACCAATCGCAGTGAGACATACTCACGAGCTCCAGTCCGTACTTCTGAGACCAGTGTTTCATGACGCTGATGTGGATACTTGCTCGTGGACACTCATTAAAATCGCCAAATTGTAAGAACGCGGGAACTTCCCAACAGTTGATGGTAGGAAACAAGGCGAGCTGGACCTTGGCTGTTGCTTGTAACTCCTCCAGAAACCCTTCCAAAGGATCCTGTATCCAAGGTTCTTCCTCGTCTTCGCCTCCTTCCTGTGCCAACCTGCTTCGTTCTTGTGCAGCTGCGAGAAGTGCTCGCTCTACATCTCCCTCTTTTACCCACTCGGTGATATCAATGGTCTGGCTCTCCTCTAAGAGAGAATGCATTGAGGAACCATACTAATCGAGATAAATGTCGACGCCGCCCAAAATCACGGGCCAGTACTCTGTTCGCGTGACAAGGCTACGCAAGCGCTGCCAGCAGGAAAATGCCGCTGTGCCCTCACACGTGAGCACATAGCTCTTTTCTTGGGCCGTGGGGAAGAGTATCTCCAATGAGCCACCCTCAATCTGATGCTGTTTCAAGAGAGTACTGAGGCGTTCCATCTTTCCTCCTCATACGAGATTTTTTCTTCTATTTCTTTGCATCCTTATGGAAGCCGGAAATGAGGGACTTGCCTTCCATGGGTCGTTCCTGTTCGTATTTCGCTCCACTTGACCACAAGCCGAGGAGGAGTTTACAGAAGACGACGAACTAGCTCAAGATTATATCGATGGAGAAAAAGATTCAGACAAGCCTCATGCATTACCAAGGATTTGGAGAAAGAGAGCGTTTTGCGAACAAAGCGAGCCAGGCGCTATCGAAGTGTGTTATTCCACCGTTCCACATGGGCCGTTTCACCAGCTTCTTTGCCAGTCGCAGTGTGCTGATCTTCTGGGATCACCGCTTGATAGACCGCCCAAAAATCGGTGAAGCAGCGGCCTTTACGATACGGGAGTGGGATGGCTTTCCACAAGCAACGGCAGGTCTGTTCACTTCGATCTCCTACAGCATACGCCACGACTTGTCGTGTCTTACGACACAACGCAATCCAAATCCAGGCTTGGCGTGTCTTTTTTAGCACAAAAGACCAAAGCTCATCCGACTCCAGTACGGTTGCATCCATATCGTTGGCATCAGGCTTGATCAGTGTTTCGCTCAACGCTGGCAGCTTGACGGCTTTTTTTTATCCAGGCGATCACCGTGTTACGTGAAACCCCAAAGGTTCGTTCCAGGCCTCGTAAGCTGCTACGTTCTTCGTAGGCGTGCAGAATCTCTTCTCGACGGTTTTCTGGATACGCATGTGGTGTCGGATTCTCTCTGCTTTGTCTTTGGCAACCACGGCAGAGATATTTCTGTTTCCCATTAGGAGATCAGCCATTACGCACCAGTGCGTCACTTCCACAATGAGGACAATGAACAATGACGGTGATCATGGAATCTTTAACCTCATGTATGTATGATGCCCTTATGCTACCACATCATTCCCTTTTTCACCACTACCGAGAATTCGTTATTGATAGTAATGGAATGAACCTAACCAGGATATGAAATAGCGTGGTGTGGTTCGTGCTCCGTAAAACAAGGCGCTCGATAATCGCATACCTGATATTGAGAAGATAGACATTTCACTTCGAGTAAGCCTCAAGCAACTCTTGAGAGCTTGAGGCTTACTCGAAATGGTGTGAGGTGGCTCATGCCAGAGATGCGGATCAAGCGATGCCACATCTCTGGCTCGCGAGATGCTACCTGCCATTTCCTTCGACATGTGTGTAGCCATAATCTGAGAGAACAATGCGAAACAAGGATTTGAAGACCGTACATATCCTTTTGAGCGAGGAGTACAAGCAAATGCCTCTAGGAGCCTTGAAACACATTCAGATGAGCGCTGTGTTTCCTCTTGCGAACGAATCGCTGTATGTCGATGTTGATATTGGGAAGCATTCGCATATCGCAGACTTTGCTTATCAGACTCTGCTCCAGCATCATACACAATTTGAAAGCTGCCCTGTTCTTGCTTTCGACCAATCGCGCGAGAGCTTTCGTTCTCTCGTGCCTCTTGCTCAAGTCTCTGTCATGGTCGAAAAAACTGGCCACTATCACAAGGCTCTGGTCTAATACCTTTGGGAGTTGGATGGCTCCGTGTATGTGATCCATGTTCAGGAGCGACCTACAGGGATGCTGAAAACGGATAAGCGTGACGCGCTCGGCTTGGCCAACACCTTGTACTACCAGCTTGAATTGGGGGCACAAGGACAGATCAAACCCAACTGGTTCGACGTGCCGTTCCCCCGATAGTGGCTGCATCGCTCTTGCGTGGATTGATGTGCCATCGATACGAACTGAGTCGTGAAGCAATTCAACGCAAGAACAAGCTGATGTCCATCTGCGATGAGGTCTTCCCCGAATTTACACGTATCTGTAAGGACCCTTGCCTGCCTTCGACACTTTCCCTGTGCGAATGCTTTCCGATGCATATGTTTGAAATCAAGGTTCTGCCTGTCTATCACAAAGAGTTTCACGCTTAAAAAGCGACAGCATCGCCTCTGCCACTTGGGTCAAACAGAGCTACCTTGGCAAATTCACAGCAAGTCAGGAAACACGCCGCTTATCAACGGTGAAGAAGTCGCGCGCCTGGGGAGCCATTGCAACGCAACACAGGACAGAATCATCAAAATCATGAGAATCTGAACAAAGACAGCGTAAATCCGCTGATTGGGAGCCAGGATTGCCGGGACATCCGTCGGCGAGAGCCATTCGTAGCATATTTCCAGAACTACAAGGCCAGCTACAACGCTGCTTGCTATGCGTACCCAGTTCTTGCCTGTGCGAATCAGGAAGGCAAGGCAGGCTGTGCAGGTGCCAAAGAAGATGTGTGCCCCTACGACGATCACCTGGATCGAGTACACAGAACCGTCGATCTCACGCTGCGAAAAACCAGGGTTCAGCGTTTTGACAGCGTTGACAACATCATTGCGATTGAGGAGAAAGAGTGTGAGGACACCCACGCTGATAAGCGTATACAGGAGGTAGCCTCCGGTCCCCAGATTAATCTCCAGCGGCACCCGATTGCGTGCTCCCCCATCATCAGGAAGCGCATTTGCTGTCTGTGCTTGCTCCGTTTCAGGGCGCTTCTTCCCTCTCATTTGCCATCCTTGAATGATTAGGATCACGTTCAGACCAAACAGCAGCATTGCATTAGACGGATGCAATGCTGCCAGAAACGGAACGCTTCTGGTGAAGCCAGCCAGCGCCACCTGGAGCAGTGTCAGCACGAAAAGCACCGCGCTCCAGATGGTCATTTTGCCAGGCAATCGCGCCAGCAATGCCGCTAGTGGCAACAGCAGCGTGAGCAGCAACAGCAGCAGTCCCAGAGCACTATGTGTTGTTCGTCCCCAGATCGTGCCTGCAAATAGCGACGTTCCAATGAGAAAGCCTTCTATTAAGATGCCCAGTAAGATCAGTCCAGCCAGCATCAGATAGAAAAGGAGCATTCGGGAGTGAGTCATAGGTGAATTACCTTCCTTTCGTCGAAGACGTGTTCTCGGTCGACTTCTTCGCGGGCACCCTACGCAGAGGGTGCCGAGCCTGTCAGCGGAGTAGTGTCGAGGTATCTGACTTCATAGACGCGCTCGGCGAACTTCCAGCCGTCCTCGGTGCGCCGGTAGCGGTCGTGGTACACGCCATAGTTCAACTGCGAGCCGCCCTCGCGCAGGTGCCCGAGCTCACAGATGTATGCACGACCGAGAGCAGTGTCGCCCTCAAGCTGGATTGTGCCTGGGTGCGTGGTTTGCACGAAGTAGTCCCAGAGATCCTGCAGCCGCTCGACTCCGGCGCGGATCTCCTCCCGGCTGACGGCTTCGGCGTTGATGTGGAGGATCCGCACCACGCCATCCTCGGTGAACAGCGCCGCGAGGCGGCCGTAGTCGCGCATCATCCCTGCGTCGGTGAACTCGCCACGCAGCGCCTCTATCTCGAAGCGATCAATAATGCTCTGAAAGTTGCTCATGAGTTTCCTCTTTTCTGCTGCTACCGTATAAATTTTGTGATATGTATAATGGATAATTGTGCCTCAGGTAATGCATTGTTTGGAGATAACGTGGTGTTCTCTGTTGCAAAAAGGAGCCAGGCATGCCACATTCCAGGCCAAATCTCCTGTTTGACCTCGACTCCAGTTTTGTGTAATCGATCTGCCATCAGCACCGTATCTCTCTTCGCTAACTCTTCCGTCCCAGCCAACAGGAAGCTTGGTGGCAAGCCATGTGCGTCCACGTAGAGCAGCGAGACCAGCAGATGATGGGGATCTCACCGTGCCATGATTGGTATAGGACGCATATGCTTTTGAAACCTTGTCTCTCAGCAGCGGATCAGGCTCGGCTGTTGTCAGATCGCCTGCTGGCGAGATGGCGACCAGAGCTGCTGGTAGCGCCTCATGGCTCTCGCGTAATGCCAGGGCTGTGGTGAGCGTCAGATTTCCACCAGCCGATTTTCCTGCGATAATGATCTGTGAGGTGGCGAATCCCTGCGTGCGCAGCCACTCGTATGCTGTCATACATTCCTGCAGGCCAGCAGGGAAAGGATATTCAGGTGCCAGGCGGTATTGTGGCATGAGGACATATACTCCGGTCTGTTGAGAGAGTTGCGCGGTAAGGGAAAAAAGCACCTCACGCGCAACATCTATGAAGTGCCCCCAGGCAGGTAGTGGATGATCTTGTTCTTGGTGGCTCCTCTGGCATATACGAAATGTGCTGGGACTCCGTCTGCATTGACGCGTTCAAAAGAGACTGCGAATGGGAAGGAGAGCCGCTGAGGGTCGACTGTTTTTAATTGCAATGATTGGCCATAACATGAGTCAAGGATGTCAGATCGGTTTGAACCATAGTATAGTGCCTGGAAGTGACAGGAAGATGAACATGCTCTTCTTTTTTGTCATCGTTCTGTCATTGTTGTTGATAACTGAAAAGGGGACCACATGTCGTGTTCTTCTAGGAAAGTCATAATCTGAAAGGAGGTAGGTGGTGTTGTCCCGTTTGGAGAGAAGGGCTAAAGTGAAAGAAGAAGACCCTTCAAGGTGGTCATATCCCGCTTTGGAAGAAAGCCCAAAGAGCAAGGCTAGATCAGACGATGTTCAAACTCCCATGGGCTCAGGTATCCAAGCGTTGAGTGCCGTCGTACTCGGTTGTAATATCCCTCGATGTACTCGAAGATGACTTGCCGAGCTTGCTGACGGCTCTGTAAATGAATGCGATAGACACACTCTTTTTTGAGCGTGGAAAAAAAGCTTTCCATCGCAGCATTATCGTAGCAATTGGCCACTCGGCTCATACTGACCTGGATGCCTAACTGTTCCAAGAGCCCCAGGTAGGCCTGGCTGGTATACTCAGATCCCTGATCGGAGTGATGCAGCAGATTCTTCTGGGGAGTCCGGCGAGCGAGAGCCATGCGCAAAGCGGCTTCGACCAGCGTTTCATCATAGGTGCTCGCCATCGACCAGCCAACAATCATGCGTGAGCACAAATCGAGCACCACCGCCAGATAGAGCCAGCCTTCCGCAGTCCAAATGCTGGTGATGTCCACGACCCACTTGCAATTGGGGTCACTCGCCCCAAACTCGCGATTGAGCAGATTTTGGGCCACCTGCGCGCCTGGCTGGCGTTGCGTTGTGTGGATATGGTGAGGCTGAAGACACACCCGCAACCCAAGCGCTTGCATGAGGCGTACGACGCGTTTGCGCGCGCAGTGCACGCCCAGGTCCCGTAATTCGGCATGCACTCGTGGGCTGCCATAGAGGCCACGATGAGTCTGGAAGATCTGCGTAATCAGTTCGCACAGGTAGCCATCTTCCGAGCATGCTCACTCAGTGGGCGCGTTCGCCAAGCGTAGTAGCCACTCACCGAGACCTCAAGCACATGACACATACGTTGGATGGGGTACTCATGGGCATGCTCCGCAATAAACTGGAATCTTACAGGCGCGGGCGCGAGAAGATGGCGATAGCTTTTCCTCTGAACCAGCTGCGCCCAAGGCAAAAAAAGTCCCCCTGTGCCCGCATCAGGTGCGAGGAGAGCGAGAGAAGAAGCTAGGCGACGTGTTGCGGTGTCAGGTCAACGTGGTACCCAAGCCGCTCTAGCTGCTTGACCAATCGCCGTTGTTTCTCGTGTTGGTCTCGTTGGGTAAAGTAGTCTTCCCCTTTCTCTTCATAGGGCTGCCCCGTAGTGAGCATCTGGTAGTAGATCAGCAGAATACTGTGTCCCACCGCCACTGCCGCATGTTTGCGTCCTCGTCCCTTGCTCATCCGCCGAAATTGAGCTCCCAGGTACGTTTTGGTCTTTCCGGCAGCGTGACCTGCTTGCACCAGGATGGTTTTGGCATGTCGATTCCCTTTGCGCGTCCGTCCACTCATCCGCTTGCCTCCACTTTCATGCTGCCCAGGGCAGATGCCCACCCAAGAGGCGAGATGAGCCGCATCTGGGAAGGTCCCCAGGTCCCATCCGATCTCGGCAAAGAGCGTTTCCAACACGCGTTGACTGACCCCAGTGATCGCATCGAGTCGTTCCATCGTCTCCTTCTGAGGGGCAAGGCGCTCTTCGATTTCCCGATCCAGCCGTGCGATACTGCGCTCAAGGTGCTCGACCATCATGAGGAGTTCCCCCAACAAGAAGCAGTGATGGGCTCGCATGCAGCCTTGCAAGGCAGGAACCAAGGCATCCCGTTTGTGGGGCGCTCGTCGCAACGCCAGATCTGCTAACACTTCCGGCCTGATCTCCCCGGCGGCCAGGGCATGCAGAATGTCACGTCCTGTTTTGCACAACATGTCCGCGAAGATGGAACTCAACTTGATGTTGGTTTCCTCCAGCAATTTGTGGATACGGTTCACATGACGCGTTCGCTCTTGCTTGAGATTGCTGCGATAGCGGGTCAGATCGCGCAAGTCGCGCTGGGGTTGAGGTGGAATGAAGGAGGCTTTGAGGAGGCCATGTTGCAACAAATCAGCAATCCATTGGGCATCTTTGGTGTCGGTTTTGCGACCAGGGACTGCCGCGCATGTGCTGGGCATTGACCAACACGATCTCGAAGAGCCCCTCCATCAGGTTGAAAATTGGCTTCCAATAGACCCCCGTGGACTCGAGGGCCACATGCGTGCAGTGGGCAGCTTGGAGCCAATCAACCAAGCGGAGGAGATCAGGGGTGAGCGTGGAGAAGCGTTGAAGCTCTTTGTGCTGCTTGCCATCCTCGGTATACCAGATCAGACACGCAACCACGAAGCGCTTGTGAACATCAAGACCGCAACAACATTGGTAAAGCACATGCATGGCAACCACCCTCCTTGGTGAAACAGAGAGACGTTGGTGGGTGAAAGGTCACCAATGGGGTATCTGCACAGATGATACTTTCCTCTTCGTGCTTCCTCTCAAGGAGCGACATGCGGTGGTGCATTTCGATACCCAGGAACATCTTTTTAGCCAAGCTCAAGGCTTAACAAGCGTGAACTTCGTCCTGCGCGTTGGGACCCTTCCTTCCAAGTATACCTTGGTTCATCCGCGGTGGTGCTCCGAAGGAGCATGCCTCTTTTTAGAATATCACGCTCCTGTTGGACGACCTCTAACTCGTGCTTGAGGTGGCGGAGTTCCGCTTCTTCAGGACGTGGATGTCCACTCCCTGGAAAGGCCTGAGCTCCATGCTCTTCGTATTGGGTCCGCCATCGCCAAAGGCTGCTCTCTGAGATGCCAAGCTCACGAGCAAGTTGGGCCTGCTTTTTGCCACTTTCGTGCAGCAGTCGCACCGCCTCCTGCTTGAATTCTCGTGTATATGTGGGTTGATGCTCTGCCATTGTTGTCTCCTTGAAGGGTCTTCTTCTTTCACTTTAGCCCTTCTCTCCAAACGGGACAACACCATACAAGATTGTTTTTGAACATGAGAGACACCTCTCTTTTCTTCTTCACTTTCACTTTTTTCACTAAGTACAATCAAATAATCTTCTTGGTAATGCGGGTGTGCATTGAGGGTGGACCATGCCCAAAATGTTGCATGATTGTACTTAGGGAGGACGCAGGGCAAGCACTCAGGCTCATCGGCGATTTGGAAGAATATATTCCAGCTACATACCAGGGGCATTGGCGGGGTCATGTCCTTGCCTTGCGTGCGCAATGTATGCATCTGTTTCAGTTGCCACAGGCAGCGCGCAGGGAGGCAGAACAGAGTCGAGCTATCTTTGAGCACCAAGGGCATCTCATTGGTCTCCAAGACCTTGATGCCTGGTGGCACCATAAGGATGAAAAGTGAAAATATGTCTTAGGAGAACAAGCCGGGATCGGGGCTGCCCCTGAACGGAAAGAATCGTGGGCATCAGGGACGTGTGCCGTTGTCATACGACCTATTGGGCGTGTTTGAGAGAGAGATTGAGTTCGCTGAAGTGTCGCTTCAATCTTTTTCTCATCGTCGTAGACTGCTAGCATTTCCTCTTCTGTCAACGCAACAACTTCCATGAAATGTTTGAGATGATCACGTACTTGAATAAGATGAGCTTGTTCTCTCGGGACGAAAAAGGAGCACTTAACGCACGCCATACGGTAGAAACATGAAGCCCACTCGGGATTGCTACAGAGTCCATGCTCGCCGAGCACGTAATAAACTTTAATATCTCCATTAGCGTCCGCTTTCGTATCTATCAGCACCTCAATAAGGTGACTGTTCCGTTCGGCTCTTGTGTATGCCACTGCTCAGAGTGGGGGATCTTAGCAGCAGTTGCTTGTTCTGCTGCGTTATAGCTACCAGCATTTGACTCCTCATCCACGTGCAATGCCTCATGGCGCTTTTGCTATGCTCTTTTCTATGGTTGAAGCTCTTCTATAATGGAGGTGTGAGCAACATCTCAGCGGTGCAAAGAGAGAAAGCTCACACAACATGTAGACGTGTAAGTATGAAAAAGAGAAGGAGAGTTTATCAATGTTAAAACACATGCGAAAAGTCAGTCTGTTCATGGCTTTGCTCACTCTCGTATTTGTGATCGGTCTGATCTGTCAGCCACAAAGTATTTCCCATGCCAGATCTCTTGCCGTATTGGATGGTTCACCTTCCCAGCAAGATATTACCGGCTCACCTTCCCAACAAGATATTACCGGCTCACCTTCCCAACAAGATATTACCGGCTCACCTTCCCAACAAGATATTACCGGCTCATCTTCTCAGCAGGACACGACTGGCTCACCTTCCCAACAAGATATTACCGGCTCATCTTCTCAGGAGAGTGTACCAACTCAAAGCACGCCTTAGCGCGCTGGTGGGCGAATCCTTGCCCACCTTTGAAGTTGTCAGATGTAAGTCTTACATCCTTTAAAAAAGGGAGTGGAAAGAAGCTCTCTTTGGAGAGAGTTTCACATGGCCACAGATAGATTATCTGTGGCTCTTTTTTTATCTCATTTTCCTCCCCACATTGACCGCTTCGATATGCCACCTGCTTCTTTTCATTAACAAGCATTGGTTGCTTTTCACAACGTTGCCATTGACAACAAAAATAAGGAGAAGATATACTTCCAATGCCAATCGTTGCTAATAGCAACAAAGAAGAACTGGGAAGAGCAATGGGAAACGAGAAACGAGAGAAGATGGCATCAATGCTCCCTTCAACGGGCAAATTGTTACGAGAAGTTGCCCGTTTACATGTACAGTTGCAGCGCAATTGCGTCGCCTACTGTGGTGGAACCACGAGCACTCAATGTACGGTGCTCACGGAACTAGGTCGCAGTAGCCCAGTGACCCTGGCAGAACTCAGTCGCCGCGTGGGCTTTGATAAGAGCTGGACAAGTCGTGCTGTGGAACAGCTGGTTCAGGAGGGACTGGTGGAAAAGGTTGCCAGTACTCAGGATCGACGCACGGTTCAGCTTTCTCTGTCTTCAACCGGTCAGACACGCCTAGCCGATCTCAATGGCACTCTCAATACTCTTGCCGAGCAGGCATTTAAGCATATTCCAGAGGAACAGCATGCAATGGTGCGCTCCTCCCTGGAACTGCTCCAGCAGGCGCTGCTCACTCTGAGTACAGAAGCCACAGCACAGATTGGAACAGTAGACGGAGGCTCGACATGTGGAGAAGACTAGCGACAATCGCAGATGCGGCGGCGATTGCGCATATCTATAACCAGGGAATAGAGGACCGTGTGGGGACCTTTGAGACGGAACTGCGCACGGAAGCAATGGTGGCATCCTGGTTTGATGGGTCTCATCCAATTGTGGTGGTGGAGCAAGAGCAGGACATCATTGCCTATGCCTCCACCTCTTCCTATCGCGCTCGCCCTTGTTATGCTGGAGTAGGGGAATTCTCGGTGTATGTTCGCCGTAACTGGCGTGGCAAAGGAGCAGGAAAAGAGGCAATGCAACACCTGCTCCAGGCATGCGAAGCGGCGGGCTTCTGGAAACTGATTTCTCGTGTGTTTGTTGAGAATACTGCTAGTCGTGGGCTCCTTCGGTCGCTGGGCTTTCGTGAAGTGGGCGTCTATGAGAAACATGGGCAGCTTGATGGCATCTGGCGTGATGTCGTCATTGTCGAATATCTCTTCCAAGCGAATCTCTCCGCTGCGTCTTTTGGCGCGTGATCGCGTCAGTAGAGAGAACAAGTGAAAAACACTGCAAAAAAATGCTTGAGAAAAACGAAGAAGGATAGAAAGAACCTATGTCGAATCAATCTGCGTTCTCTGATATATCATCTCCGCTTCCCGTGGCAATCATTGGGGCAGGACCTGTGGGGTTGGCTGCGGCTGCGCATCTGGTACGCAACGGAGAAACGCCTGTGGTATTTGAAGCGGGGGAAAGCGTTGGGGCTTCAATCCTACGTTGGGGGCATGTACGCTTCTTCTCTCCCTGGCGCTATATGCTCGATACGCAAGCCGTCTCTCTCCTCGAAGAGACTGACTGGCGCAAGCCTGATGGCGAAGACTACCCACTGGGACACGACCTCGTAGAGCAGTATCTCGTGCCGCTTGCCCAGGTTCCCACGCTTGCGCCACATCTGCACCTCAACACGCGTGTCCTTGCTGTCACACGCCTGGGTTATGACAAGATGAAGACCTCTGGACGTGAAGAGGCTCCGTTCGTCCTCCGTGTACAGCGTGCCAATGGAGACGAAGAAGATATTCTGGCTCGTGCCGTGATTGATGCCTCCGGGACGTATGAGCATCCAAATCCCCTCGGTGCATATGGTGTCCCTGCCCTAGGCGAGCGAACCTTCCACCAGCACATCTTCTATGGTATCCCTGATGTGCTGGGAAGAGATCGTAGCCGATACGCTGGTCGCCGGGTACTCGTCGTCGGCAGCGGACATTCCGCCTTCAATGCGCTTCTGGATCTGGCGGAACTAGCCTGCCAGGAACCAGGCACGCAATTCTTCTGGGCTATTCGCCGCAAGGAGGTCGGACAACTTTATGGTGGCGGTGAGAATGACGAGCTTGCCAAACGTGGACATCTTGGGGCACGCCTCCAGCATCTGGTCGAAAGCGGGCAGGTGCGTCTCCTCACCAATGTGTCCATTCAGAAGCTTGCTCAGACAGCAGAGGGAATACAGATCACTGGCTTCGAGGAGCTTCCAGCCGTTGATGAGATCATTGCAACCACCGGATTCCGCCCCGATCTCTCTCTTATCAATGAATTGCGGCTCACACTTGATCCGGCTGTGGAGAGCCCGGTCGCTCTGGCTTCTCTCATCGATCCCAATGTGCATAGCTGCGGTACCGTTCCCCCCCATGGAGTGGACGAGCTGACCCATCCCGAAGCCAATTTCTACATCGTCGGAATGAAGAGCTATGGCCGAGCCCCCACCTTCCTGATGCTCACCGGCTATGAGCAGGTGCGCTCGATTGTGGCTGCTCTCACCGGAGATTGGGAGAGCGCTCGCCGGGTTGAACTGGAATTACCTGAGACCGGCGTCTGCTCTGTCGATGGAGGATCATGCTGCTCACCCACTAACAACGAAGCCGAAAACGCCGGTTGCTGTGCTCCGTCGTCTCCCCGACCTGTTCAGGTGCCCGTCACACTCGGGGTCAGGCAATTTTCACGAAACCGCCTCCCTTTGACCACGCAAGGGAACTGCTGTGATTAGACGAGATAGTGGAGAAGAGGCCATTTCTCCGTCTTCAACGGGAGTGTCATCCTCGCACAGAGCGTCGAGAAACGCCAGGGACAATGCTTCCTGGCGTTTCTCTTACGGCTGGGTCCTAGTGAGCGTGCTGGGCCTGACAACCATCATCTCCTATGGAACCACACAATACCTCTTCGGGACGCTCATTGTCCCAGTAAACCAGACCTTCCACTGGAATCGAGCCAGCGTGTCGGGCGTCTATGCCATGAGTTTGCTGCTCTCCGGGCTGCTTGGGGTTCCCGTAGGGTATCTGGTGGATCGGTATGGAGCGCGCCTGCTGATGACACTGGGCTCGTTGCTGGGAGGAGTCACCCTCTTTGCATTGGCTTTCTCTCAGGCGTCATGGCAGTTTGCGGTCCTGTGGGCAGGAGGCATGGGAATCGCGATGGCATTGTTTCTCTATCCGGTAACCTTTACCGTCATCACCACATGGTTTGATCGTGGACGCGGCAAAGCCTTCGCGATCCTCACTTTTCTGGGTGGGTTAGCTTCTCCTATTTTCTTTCCTTTGGCCGGGGTACTTCTTCCCCTCATGGGCTGGCGCTCTCTGCTCATGCTCTTCGGAGGACTCCACCTGCTTATTGCGGTTCCTTTGCATGGTTTCCTCCTCCGACGCGCACCGAGAACTCAACAAGACACACGCCAAAAACGCCATGAGAAGAACCAGCTTCACCAGCTTGCCTCATCTGGCGTCCTTCATGAAGGCGTCACCGCTCGACAAGCCGTGGCACAACTTCCCTTCTGGACTCTCACAATCTCTTTCAGTATTGCCATGCTGGGGAATACTATTCTCTTCACCCACCAGATTGCCCACATGATCAATAGGGGCTATGATCCCGTACTTGCAGCCACACTGACCGGTGGATTGGGACTGGCAAGTCTGCCAGGACGGGTGGGACTCAATCTCCTCAGCGAACGTGTGTCCCCACGCCTCCTGCTTGGCCTCTGCCATGTCGTACAAGCGCTCGGAGTTGTGGTCTTGATTCTCGCTCCCTCGGTGCCCTGGTTACTGCTCTACGTGCTACTCTACGGGGCCGCCTTTGGAGCCATTTCTCCTCTCAAGGCGTCGGTGGTGGCTGACTACTTTGGGAAGAAAGCCTATGGAACCATTACCGCCTTGCAAGGTCTTCCCATAGCGTTCGGCACAGCACTGGGACCGCTGGCGGCAGGATGGCTCTATGATCTATTTGGGCGCTACGACGTGGCTTTCTGGTGCTGTGTCGTGGGCTTTGTACTGGCAGGATGTGGCATTGTCGTGACACGTTCATCCTCATGGCACACCTCCTAAGAACTGACACTTTTCCAGAGACACGTCTGCAAAAGTGACAAATGGCTGTAATTGGAATGGGTGGACCTGCGCAAGGAAGCCAGATCCACCCATTCCCGAATCATCCTCCCCATCACACTCCTCTTAAGAGCGATTTCGTTCTCATGAGGAGGACCAGTATCACCAGAGCACTTGCCAGATGGCCCCAAGAAGCAGCGTCGCTGCGACACGCAATGCCTCTGGCTCCACCAGATCAAGTGCATCAGCCGGAGTATGGATCTTGGCGCATCCCACGCTCAGTCCAACGGCGGGAAACCCTGCCTGGAGAAAAGAGCGCTGATCTGAGGCAATAGTGCCCACCACCAGAGGGATATCGAGCCAGCGTCCTGCCTGGTCAAGCGCCTGCACCAGCGATTCTGTCCCCGTTCCAGGCTCGACCCAGACCGCTTCGTTGAGACACGCAGCCCCATCGAGATTGAGCATCAGAGGCGCTTTTCTCTGCTCTTTGAGATCGGATGCGAGGGCTCGCGATCCAAGAGCGCCGACTTCCTCCGCATCAAATGCGACTATCATCAGCGGTCGACGCGGTGGTGTCTCAAGCAGCGAGAGGACGCGTGCCAATTCCAGCATGACCGCGACCGCTGCCGCGTTGTCTGTTGCTCCTGGGAAGTGATGACCACCCAGATCATCGCCCAGGGCATCGTAATGGGCACCGATGACCAGGGGAGCATGAGCAAAATGATCATCGGTACCAGCGCATTCCGCAAGAACATTGACTCCCTGCACCTTCCGGGCAACGAGAGGTACATGTGCTCGTATCCGCATTCCAACTAGGGTAGACAGCAGATCAGTTCGTACTGACAGTATGGGAAGAGCCACCACAGGAGCAGACACGATCCGTTTGACAAGATAGCCCTCAGCTGTCGCATACAAGGGAGTGAGCAAGCCCAAGGCACCGTGCTCTGCCAACTGCGCAGCTAACACCGTCAGATCTTCTCCCTGTGGCACTACCTCAAGGAGCACCCACTTTCCCTGGCACACATTCAGCAGACCATCTTCAGGCAACGCAATGACCTGGCCTTCTTGAAGGCCAGGATGCGAGGCAGAACGAGGGTGCTCACAAAACTCTGTACGATGGGCAAAGACGCGCGCCACCGACTCCGCTAGAGTCATGTGTTCCAGCACGAGTGGCGCTTCAAGCTCAAGCACTGGAGTAGCAATGGGAAAGGCATGTGTGCGCGGCTTCCACCCGAACGCTTGCAGCGTTTCAAGCAGATAGCGCGTTGCCTGGTGATGCCCTTCTGTTCCCACACGTCGGCCCGTAAAAGCGGGAGCACACAAACGGCGTGTGTGCTCCATCATACGTGCTGGATCAAGAAGCGCCAGGGCCGCCACAAGTTCCGATGAGAGAGTATCAATGGCAGGCATTGAGCATCTCCTTTCTGTCTCGTGACGGTGTTAGCAGCATCGGACCTGCCCGCCAGAGGAGGTGGATGCTGACGCTTGAACAGGTTCACCGCAACACCCGCCCGTTCCCTTGCTCGCCACAGACGTCGTGGTTGGTTCACCACAGCATCCACTCGTAGCTCCGCTCGACATGGATGTACTGGTTGGCTCACTACAGCATCCACCTATGGCTGTAGAGGCAGTGGCTCCCTGCGTTGCGGGCTCCCCGCAACAGCCACTTGTGGCCTGATCAGTGGTGCCACAACAGTCACTTTGCTGGACCGGGAGTGCTGCACGAGTTGAAACATCTGGAAGTCCTTGAAGAAATCCCCCTTTGGGGCTGGTCTCTGATGAATGTGCCATACGACAGTGTTCCTTTGCTTGTTCTCATTATTGTCTCTCTCTTCACTGTGAAGCGAGACCCTCCCTTAGAGAGGTTCATCAATGGAGACGGCACGCTTTTCCAAAAGACGCAACAGTTGGAAGCACATCCATGTGGTGCGATTCTTGCCCCTGGGGGAGAGAGCAAAAGGAAGTGGCATCAGATATCGGGATAAGATAACCGGAGAATGTGTTCATGCTTCGCCATCAGAAATGGTTGCGTCTTTTTCTGATTCGCTTCGTCAACTGGTATAGAGTCATCACACAACACGTTGAAAGGAACAAAACCTATGTATCAAGAAGAACTGCTCGCCCAGTTTCGCCAACAAGACTATGAACAGGCGCGGCATCAGATCCACCAGTACCAGCAGGTGCTGGCAGGAAGGACCTCAAACCCATGGAAAAGGACATCCTCCACCATGGCCCACATTTCTGCGTTGCTTCGAGCGTTGTTGACCCCTGTCCAAGGTGTCCAGGAATGCGGCCTCGCCACTACCACAGCCCCCTGTTGTGCTTCATAATGGTACTGAGAGAACAAAACAAAGACCAAGAGAGGAGAGACAGATTTCATGCAAGGAACCACTGAGTCAGCCTGGTATGCACTCCATGAACCGCTGCATCACTTTATCCGTCAACGCGTCGCCACCGAGGAGCAAGCCGAGGACTTGCTCCAGGAGGTCTTTCTCAAGATTCACACCCAGATAGAGACCCTCCGCGAGCACAAAAAGCTGGAAAGTTGGATCTATCAGATTGCCCGTCACCTCATTATTGATCAATATCGGCAGAAACGACAGGAGATTCCTTTAGAGGACGCAGAGCCCTTGCTTCCTCTTGAGGATATCCCAGAAGAGGATATCCTTGCGGAACTCGCTCCTTCGGTGGCAGCCATGATCAACTGTTTGCCATCCCCTTATCGGGAGGCACTCTTCCTTACCGAGTATCAAGGCATGTCGCAAAAGGACCTGGCTGAGCGTCTGGGGATGTCTTTTTCGGGGGCAAAGTCACGGGTGCAACGTGCGCGTGAGAAGCTCAAGCAACTGTTACTGGACTGCTGCCATTTCGAGTTTGATCGTCTCGGTCGAGTCATCGATTACTACCCTCATTGTGCTTGTTGTCAAGGAGGTACAGATGGGTGCTGTGCTTCGGGTCAAACAGCTTGTGATACTCACGGGTTGCGCAACGAGGTTGTCTCACCAGGTAGTGGAAGTTGTAACTGACGCGCATCCGCGAGAAATGTGTCTCCTAAGAAACCTTGGTTGGAGGTCAGTGAGGGAAGAAGGAAAACGTCACGTGTGAAGTGTGCCCATTTCCACATTCGTTTGCCAGGTTTAGATCCTGGCTGGTCAGAGACGAAACACGCGAGAAGACAGATGCCCCAAAAATGTTACGACTGGTGCCATAGGGACGTGATGCATCATAGCTGGGGTGAACTGGAAGTGTGACAAGCACACAGAGAAGAAAGGAGCAAGGCTATGCCCACCTACATCGTCCTCACCAAATGGACGGATCAAGGAGCGAAGAACGCCAAGGACGCCGTCCAGCGTATGCACCAATTCCGTTCCGATTTGGAGCGTCGTGGATGCAAGTTACGCAGCTGCCACTGGACCCAGGGGCAGTATGATTCCATCACGATCGTTGAAACACCAGATGAGCAGACGGGGATGGCAGCTTTACTCGCCCTCGGGAGCCTTGGCAACGTTCACACCGAGACCCTTCGTGCGTATAACGAGACTGAAATGGAGGCCATTTTTCAGAAGATGTGAGGCATGACCACGCTTCCAGTTTCTCCCTCATATGCTCCTCAGCAGCTTGACATATGCCCGAAATGCGCGTCTCACAGGAAGGCAAATAACCCCTTGAGATGGCCAAAAAAGCCTTGTCAGAAAAAGATGGCAAATACACCATGCGTATCGAGTGCCAGACAGGCGGGAGCTGGTAAATGACCCGAAAACGTATCTGTCCACAGGTTGCGTAACGAGATGCACATTCGCTTGAAACTGAACAAGTGGAAGCGTTCTGTCAGGGTTTCCTGCACATATCGCACGGCTACTCTCGCCTCTGGGCATGCATCTTTCGGAAGTCGAGATGGAAAAGCCGCTCAATCAGGACAATTGGTGTGATGGGCCGCGAGGAAAAAGGTGACACAGGCATCAATATGCTGCTCAATCTCTTCATTCGTCGGAGCGGGTCCTGCTCCCAGACGTGCTCGCTCGATGATCTGTCCTTGCAGTAAAGTTAAAAAAGTCTGTGCTGAGAGGCGAGGATCGGGAATGTGTAAGCTCCCCTGGCGATCCAGTTCCTGAAAGTACGCGCTCAATCGTTCAAGTGCCTTTTCAACGCTCAGGTGATAATACATCCGCCCCACTTCTGGGAAGTGTTCCATGGCACCGAGAATGACTTGATACAGAGCGATCTCCTCTGGATTGAGGGCGTAGGCGAGCCGCAACTGGCCCAATCGACGGAGCACCTCGGCAGGGTTCCCCTGCCAGAACATTTCCCTCCCCTCCTTCGCTTTTTGGTTACAGAGATGCTGGATCACCGCCTGAAAGAGGACATCTTTCCCACGAAAATGACGATAGAGGGTCATAATGGAAACACCAGCGTGGGCAGCAACCATTTCCATCGTCGTATTGGCATATCCATGTCGCAGGAACAGTTCTTTCGCCGCCACTTTAATGGCTTCCTGTTTGCGCTCCAGCAAACGAGCTTTCGGATGATCTTCAGACCATGTTCGCATACAAATCCTGCCTTCTTCATCAAACGACGCACGTCTCTTCTGCTTCTGAAGGAACAGATGATACGAGAGATTCTATTCTAGCACATTTCCACATCCTTGACCTCATCATCCCAAAATGATACGATAGATTATCATATCGTTTGAGAAAGAGCTGGAAGTCGTCCTTCCAGTAAGAGAGAAATGGTAGTTGTTCATGTCGATCAAATTTAGTGTGATCCTCCCCAATGGTGCGACCAATGAACTGGCGGGAATCACCGATCCGGTGGAAGCCTATGAGACCTTGACGCACGTTGCTCAGACCGCCGAGGAAGTGGGTTTCGACACGCTCTGGATCTCCGATGTCCTCTGGCCTGGTGACTTCACAGGCTTGGATACATCGCAAGAGTTTCTCTTTGAGTGCTGGACTACCACGGCAGCACTTGCACGCGACACGAGCCATGTGCGCATCGGCCAGATTGTCACGTCCAACATTTTTCGCCACCCCGCACTGCTGGCGAAAATGGCCAGTACGGTTGATGTCATGAGTCATGGCCGACTCACCCTGGGGATTGGTTCAGGTTCTCCTGCTCTTGCTGATCAGGCTCGCGCATATGGCTACGACTACCCTGATGTTCCGGAACGATCACGTCAATTGCGCGAAGCAGTTCAAATTCTCCTCGCGATGTGGACACAGGAAGAAGCCACGTTTGAAGGAACGTCGTACTCGGTACGGGGCGCGATCAACCAGCCCAAGGGAATCCAACAGCCCCATATTCCCTTGCTGATCGCTGGCAATGGAGAGCAAGTCACGCTCAAGCTCGTGGCGCAGTATGGCAATGCCTGTAATATTCACGGCGATCCAGCCACACTGAAGAACAAGTTCACGGTACTCAAAGAGCATTGCGAACGACTTCACCGCGACTACCAAAGCATTCATCGCACCTCAGGATCGTACTGCATCATTGGAGATACGGATGAGCAGGCCCAAGCGAAGGTTCCTGAGAGGGTGAGAGCCCTCTTCGGCAATGCGGCGCTGATTGGCAGTCCCGAAACCATCCGCGAACGGATCGCCGCGTATGAGGATGCGGGCGTCCAGGAATTGCTGCTCAGGTTCCCTGGAACTGGACAACAGGATGCAATCCGGCGCTTCGCACAGGAATTCATCGCCTAGCTTGTCAGACACACGCGAGTGCTCCTTGTCTGCATAGGCAAGGAGCACTCTGGTTTCCGGGAAGATAGGAGACGATGTCATCAAACGCACAGTCATGGCAAACGGAGCTTGGTTCCCACCACACAACGACCACTGTCGTAGCCCAAGGAGCTTCACTCACATGAATGGTGACCATGTTGACACATTGCGACAATTTCGATATGACGTCTACGAGTGTTTTCAGCGATCATAGGATGCCCTGTTCAACACGGTAAATGCTCTGATGACAGAAACACAGGCCAAATCATTCCCTGAAGTATCGCAATCGCTGTGGTTTGAGCGCAAATGGCCAAGTTTGTATGAAGCGTTCGAAGATGGACGCATCGATGAAAAGCGTTTGCAAGAAACCTTTGCTCACTACCTGCCCAAAGCAGATCCAGGGAAATGGCTCTGGATCGGGATCGATGCCAGTAAAATTGCGCGTCCTGATGCCGTGACTTCGGAAGATAGAACGACACAACACGTGCATAGCCTGCCAGAATGCAAGAAACCGATCACATTTGGCTGGCAATTTTCGACGGCGGTGGTCTTGGCAGATCCAGCCAGTAGCTGGACCTACATTCAGGATCAACAACGGGTGGCATCGCAGACTACAGCCATCGAGGTAGCTGCTCCTCAGCTCAGACGCTTGGCTCCCCATCTGCCCAAGAATGCTATTGTGGTGCTGGGTCGCGGCTATGATGCGAACTGGTTGTGGTGCCGTTGTAGCGCTTTGGACATTGGAGCGTTGGGTCGTCTCAAAAGCAATCGCTGTTTGTATCGACCAGCTCCCGCCCCAACGGGCAAGAAAGGCAGCCCCCCCAAAGATGATGCCAAACTGCAACCCAAAGATCCCACCACGCATGGCGAGCCAGATGGCACATGGAAAGGCACCAATGCGAAAGGTCGTCCAGTGGAAGTCACCAGTTGGAAGCACATGCATATCAAACAAGCTCGCTGGTTGGAGGTGACCATCTCGCGGGTAGGGAATTGCGCCCTACATCAAAACAATAGCTTGCAGGTCGCACTCGGAGAACGGATTGCAGATGCATATCTCACATAGGATGAGCTCCCGGCGGTTGGACAGGAGTGCGTTGAGGACGTGAACCAAAAGCGCGAAAAGAAGCAATGCCCCCTCCAATCACCGCAATAATGCCTACAAGCATTGATAGGGCAAAGACACCAAAAAGTGGACTGAGCAGCAAAATTATTCCAAAGTTGATATTCAGAATGCCAAGAATGCCAAGACTGGAATCCTTACCATTGGCTGCATGAATGATTTGAGCCACGCCCAATATGAGTGCGTCTATTGCCAGAAAGATGACCAGCACTTTAGGCACAAAGATGGCGCTCCATAACGGATTTCGTAAGATGACCAAACCTGCGGCAATACCTGCAATACCGGTAATAAGCTTCCATCCCCACAACCTCCTATCCATGCAGAGATTGACGAATGCAAGGACACCAGTCACCATCCAATACACCCCTAAGAGCTGGACGAGCACGAGGAGCGTCATTCCTGGCGAGAAAAGAAGTAACAGCCCCATAATCATCGCTGCAATTCCTGCAATTATGACCAACCGCCGGGGAATACTGGCAGATGTTGTCGTTTCCGTCATCGATGCAAGTGGTGGACGCATGTGCATCTCCTCATTGGTCGTGGGAAAATGATCATTGAGATACAGAGTAATAGGGCTGCTCCAGGTGGCTTCGATGGGTTTCAAGGTCAACTTCTTCCGTCTGAGAACCTGATGTTTTCATTCAACATCTGCAGGAGTGCTTTGATAAGTGCAGTACTTATGGGGCCATAAGCTATATCTCTTTCAATAGATACACAAGGACATCAATGTATGGCGGCACGCGAAATGTGCCTTAACAGTTACCAGAGATCAACGGAGCAGAACCGCTCTCTAAGGAGAGGATACAGAGGCACCAAAACTCAGCGGCTTTTCCTGTGTGACAATTTCTTTGCGCGCAGTTCTCCTACAGGACGTGTATGAGTGCGGTTTGCCGAATATGAAACATCCGGGAAATTGGAGATTCTGTGCGGACCAGGGTCTTCTTTAGTAAACAGAAATGGCGTGCTAGAAATGAGCATACAAGACCTACTATCGCCCAGTATTCGTAGAGGTCTTGTATGCTCATTGGTTTGAGGGAAAAGGGCGATCCGAGAGAAAGCTCTATCGGGAGCAACATCGCAGGTGAGGAGAAATCCTTCTCTTTACCGTTATCCGAAACTGACCCACATAGGGACAAGCCATATCTCGCGTTCGGTTCCTGCTTCAACGAACAACGTGCCTGAAGAGACCAGGTCGTACAGGATCTCCACAGGCGTGCATTCCGGTGTCACTCACCGTACGAGGGGCAATTACAGCAGAAACGAGGGACGAACGCAAGAGCAACAGATGTCAGCGGAAAGAACTATGTGTCTCCTCTTCAAGAAACTTGTTTTACACCCATGGGCTTCGCTTTCGTTGGCCGAACCTCTTTCAGCCAGACTTTTCATCTCCCCTATACTGCAAGGAGACATGCCTTGTTGAACCCATCAGCGATTTGGAAAAGGACGTATCCATGGTCAAAATCCAATCAAAACCAGTCGAACTCACAAGGACAACGCGTTATCTTCCCATTGAAGATTATGGCATGATTGGAGACCTCACAACGGTGGCGCTGATAGGTAAAAACGGCTCCATCGATTGGTGCTGTCTGCCCGATATTGATTCGCCGAGCGTCTTTGGTAAGCTACTGGATGCTGGGAAGGGCGGGTCGTTTCGCCTGGCACCCGTCGAGCAGGCAGATGTCACCACCAAACAGATCTACTTTCCAGAGACCAATATCCTGATTACGCGCTTTCTCATGCACGATGGGATTGGAGAAGTCACCGATTTCATGCCAATTAAACAGGAAGGCTCTCAACGTTACGAACACCATCTCGTACGTGCGGTCCATATGGTGCGCGGCTCGCTCACGTTCCAGGTCGCCTGCCGACCAGCCTTTAATTATGCGCGCGATTCACATATCCTTCAGCTTTCTGAGCATGGGGCTACCTTCCGCAGTCCTGAGTTGACACTAGCGCTTTCATCGTCGGTACCCTTGAACGATGATGGACAGGGGGGAGCACAGACGACCTTTACGCTCTCGGAAGACCAATCCGCTTTCTTTTTTCTGGACAGTTCCCAGGACCAGGAGATGTGCCCTCATCCTGTTGGACAGGAGTTGTATAACGCGCAATTTGTCGAGACGCGCCGCTACTGGCGCCACTGGTTGAGCCAGTGTCGGTATCAAGGGCGTTGGCGCGAACATGTGCAACGTTCCGCACTAGCCCTGAAACTGCTTACTTATGCACCTACTGGAGCCATCGTGGCAGCACCGACGACCAGCCTGCCGGAAACTCTTGGAGGCGAGCGCAACTGGGACTATCGCTTTACCTGGTTTCGTGATGCCTCCTTCACCCTGGATAGCATGCTGGCGCTCGGTTTTGTGGAGGAGGCGGAAGCCTTTATCGGCTGGTTGAAGCGGTGCCTCAACGCCCTTGAGGAGGGTGGCGAACTCCAGCCCATCTATACGATTCGTGGTGATCCTGAGATGCCGGAGGTCCTGCTGGATCATCTGGAGGGCTATCGACAGAGTCGTCCGGTGCGTATTGGCAATGGAGCCGCGACCCAGCGTCAACTGGACATCTATGGAGAGCTAATGGATGTCCTCTATGTCTACTCGCGGCATCGTGGCTTGACCTATGAGAGCTGGTTGCATCTGTGCCAGCAGCTCGATTGGTTGTCCCGGCACTGGCAGGAGGCAGACGAAGGCATCTGGGAGGTTCGTGGCGGGGCCCAGCACTTCCTGCACTCCCGCCTGATGTGTTGGGTTGCCTTTGACCGCGCGCAGCGTATTGCTCGCGAACGTGGCTTTCCGGCACCATTTGATGAGTGGCAGAAGACCAGCGCGCAGATCTATCGCGAGATTATGGAGCAAGGATGGGACGAGCAAAGCCAAAGCTTTGTGCAATATTATGGCGGGAATGCGGTCGATGCAAGTGCTCTGTTGCTCGCGCTGACCGGTTTTATCGAGGTACGTGACCCGCGCATGTTGGCAACTATTGAGCGTATCCAGAGGGATCTGACGCATATGCCTCATGTATATCGCTATGATGTTGAAACAGCAGCAAGCGATGGGTTAGCAGGCCATGAAGGGACCTTTAACATTTGTAGTTTCTGGCTGGTGGAAACCTTAGCAAGAGCGGGGAGGCTGGAAGAAGCACGACTTTCTTTAGAGCATATGCTAACGTATGCAAATCACGTCGGCCTGTATGCAGAAGAAATCGCATCGACAGGCGAGGCATTGGGGAATTTCCCACAGGCGTTTACTCACCTGGCCTTGATTCACGCTTGCTTGTGTGTGGACGAAGCACTCAGTAAGATGGCTCCCCATCTCTACCTGAGCCTGTAAAGCCGTCCAGTGATCAGTGCTCCCGTTTGCCTGCCAGCAGATATGCTTCCAGCGTTTGAGAAGGAAGAAAGAGATGAAAGCAGTGGCTGTTTTTCCTGCACACCGAGAAGTGAAGCTCATTGAACAGGAAGAGCCAGTAATCACGCAATCGCATCATGTCAAACTACATCTGCTGGAGGTTGGCATTTGTGGCACCGATAAAGAGATCTGCTCATTCGCATACGGTACTCCTCCAGCGGGAGCAGATTTCCTGGTGATCGGCCACGAAGCGTTGGGGGAAGTGATGGAGGTTGGGGATGCCGTGACACGGTTCGTGCCTGGCGACCTGGTTGTGCCAACCGTGCGCCGCCCTTGTACACATGAGCTCTGTCGCTCCTGTCGCGCCGGGCACCAGGATTTCTGCGAGACGGAGGACTTTACGGAGCGCGGCATTAAGGGTGCTCACGGCTATCTAGCGGAGTTCGTTGTGGATGAAGATCAATACATGAATCCTGTGCCTCAGCACCTGCGCGAGATTGCCGTCCTGGTCGAGCCGCTCACCATCGCCGAAAAAGCAGAGTATCAACTCTACACACTGATGCAACGCCGCCCCCCCTGGATCGACCCTGCCCTCAGCGAACGCACTCAGGGACGTGGGCACACGGCGCTGGTCCTGGGAGCTGGTCCAGTGGGATTGTTGGGAGCAATGGCACTGCAGGCTAGGGAGTTCGAGACATTCGTCTACTCACGAGGGCAAATGCCCAATCCCCAGAGTGAGGTTGCACAAGCCATTGGCGCGACATACTTTTCGAGCCAGGTTGTGTCCCCTTCGCAACTCGTTGCTCACATTGGCCCAATTGATCTGGTCTATGAAGCAGTGGGCCATTCTCAGTTTATGTTTGAGGTGCTCCGTGTGCTGGGTCCGAATGGCATCTACGTGCTCACGGGTATTCCTGGCTGGCAAACGCTGATTGAGGCTGATCTTGCGACGCTGTTTCGCGAGATGGTCCTCAAAAATCAGGTGATGTTAGGAACAGTCAATGCGGGACCGCACGATTTTCGTGCAGCTGTCGCGGATCTGGAGATCTTCAATCAGCGCTGGCCAGATGCCGTGCGTGCGCTGCTGGCGGAGCGGACCCCGATTGAGCAGGCAACTGACCGCATTCTCGGACGGCCAGTGGGGATCAAGAACGTGATCTCCTTTCAGCACTAAGAAAGACAGACAACAGAGCAGAGGATCTGTCACGTCGATTAAATGTGGCACGAACCGGTCGTGTGTCTCCGGCCACGGTTCAAGGTGGGTAACATCTGGTTTTTCTGCGGCATAGTCGCGCTTACCTATGCGTCTCTTTCTACTATCTCTTCCCTAGATCGTGATCCCCAAGATCTCTGCCAGGTCGTATGTCTTTCTAGGTCCTGAGCAGCTTCGGGTCGCATCAGATGACTAAAATTCCAGCACACCATATCTCTCATTCATAAGCACTTCATACACATCTGAAAAACGCGTGTGATAAGCTCTTTTTGCATCAGAGAGACAAAAACTTCCGAAAAAGCAATCCTCATGCAATTTCTAGAGGGAATGGAGCGAAGAACGGTGTTTAATATCTCATCTCCTTTGCCTTGCTCGCTCACTATTGTAGGCGAGATCGGCTTACTCCCTAGTGGAAAGAAGGCCAAGGGTCCGAGCTTGTGCAACCGCCTGAGTGCGATTGGCAACGTCGAGTTTGCTAAGGATATTACTGACATGGTGCTTAATCGTACCGGCTGCCACCACCAGGCTTTCCGCAATCTCCTGGTTCGAGGCGCCGCGGGCGAGCAGATGCAACACTTCTCGTTCACGTGTGCTCAACGGATCTATCAGTGTTGGGGATGGTTCATTTTTCAGGTGGCTTGGTTGGCCTTCCGGCTGCTGTTTGAACGCCCGCAAGAGTGTCTCCACATATGGGAGATCTTCCTCGTGGTGCTCCTGTTCTCTGAGTTGGGAGAGTAATGCCGCTATGAGCGGTCCTTCGTCCACAAAGCAACGGATATACCCTTCAGGTGCGCCTAGATGCACCGCTTGTGAAAGCCGTGCCCAGGCCTCTTGCCGTTGCTGTTGCATATGGTACGCCTTCACCTCCAAAAGCAACATCTCCAGCACATTGTACCAACGCTGCGTGACTATTGCTCGTTCTACCAGAGGGAACAACAGGTGTAAGGCATATTCCGGCTGGGATTCGGCGAGCAGCAGGCGGATGAATGCAACACCTTGTTTTTCCCGCGCCAGAGAAGATGCCAGTGGTGCCTCTCGCTGCAGATTCCTTGCCCAGCATCTCGCCTGTTCCAGATCGCCACTTGCCAGCCAGAAACGCATCTGATCGACGCTGCTCCAGAGTGCTACGGAATAGGGTGATGCCATGACCCGCCCGACATATGCAAGTTGTTGCGAAACGTTTCTGGCTTCCTCCCACCGCTCTTGTGAGAGAGCATTCTGCAACAAGATGGTATAGCCAACCGGTAAAAACGACAGCAATTCAGTCTGCTCGCCCAGCTGAATTGCCTGTTCGGCCATATTTTGGGCTTCCTCTAATCGATTCCATTCATTCAACATCTTTGCTTGAAAGGTATAGGGCCAGCATAACAGAGCGGACTGGTGCCCCTCCAGGAAGTGGATTGTGTGGATCGCCTGCTGACTCCATTGCCAGGCCTGGTTCAGTTTCCCTGCCATCATGTTTTCCCATACTCCCTCACATAAGTAGACACCCTCGAGCACGTGATCTCCCTCCGCTTTAATCCGGTTCCAGGCAATTTGCGTTTGCTGCATCGCCCGCTCGAAATCCCCCTCAGAGAAGTTTGCCCAGGCCTGGGCAAACGTTGCCTGGAGCCGTGCCGCCCCTTGCAGCCCTTCAAGATGGGTCAGCGCTTCTTGACAGAAAGCCCGTGTTGCTCCCGCATCTCCGTAATAGAAACCTACAATGATGGCCTGCAAGGCGGCGATTTCCCCTAAAAGCAACGTGGAGGCCCCTGGTTCATGGCTGCCTCGCACGCTGCGTGCCTGTTCTTCCCGCTGATGGACTTGGGTCCAGGCGCGTCTGGCATCGAGCACCCAGCTTTCGGTGACCCCTGGTGGGGCGATCCAGAACAGGCCTTGAGCACAGGTCAGGCATAAACGAGGTCGCTCACGCACGACCTCGCGGGGGAGTTGCTCAATCCAGGAAAGAAGCCATGGGTCCCTGATCCGACCCCATAAGTGCTGACTGGGTATCTGCTCCATCAGTGTCGCGGCCCAAGACCACTCGTGTGCCTGTAATGCGTGCTGAATGGCTTCGCTGCGCATTTGCTGTGCCGCATACCACTGACTAGCCCGCAGATGCAGAAGCAGTACCTCAGTGGGAGCGGTCTGCTGCAGCTGAGCACGCAGTACCTCGGCAAAGAGAGGGTGATAGGCATACCACTGACGCTGCTGATCAAGGGAACTCAAAAAGAGATTGGCCCGTTCGACTTCTTCCAGAAGGAGCCGGCTGTCCTGCGTTTCCAAGACCGCATTACAGAGGGAGTTACAGAGACGGGGAAAGATGGATGTTCGTAGAAGGAAGGTCCGCATCTGCTCTGGTTGGCGGTTCAGCACCTCTTGCACCAGATACTCGAACAGCGCAGGCTGGGTTCCCTGGAACGCTTGCAGCAGATCTTTGGGATGTGCCCGCCCTTTGAAGGCGAGCGCTTCCAGTTGCATGCCTGCCCACCAGCCTTGTATGCGGGCGTCAACGTCCTGGCTGTCCTGCTCGGTAAACCGAAGATTCATCGTGCCACGCAGGAAAGCAATCATCTCCTCTCTGGTCGCACGCAACTGCTCGGTCCGTACTTCCAGGATCTGTGCCTGTGTGCGCAGCCGTGCCAGGGAAAAAGGGGGATCCGTTCGTGTCGAGAGCACCACACACAGGAGAGGTGGCAGGTGCTTGAGCAGCGAGGCAAGCAGAGCATGGATCGCTGGCTCTGTAATCTCCTCATAATTATCCAGCACGAGCACCATGGGTTCGCTCAACTGAGTCAGGCCATTGATCAGAGCCGTGAGCATCGCTTGCCAGGAGGGTTGCGGGGTATCGTGGAGTGCCACAAAGGGGAGGTGCGAGAGCCCAGGCTGGCACTGTTCCAATGCTGTCAATACATAGGTCCAGAACTGAAAGGGAATATTGTCGCCAGCGTCAAGCGATACCCAGGCTACTGGGGGGTGGTCGGGAGCAAACGAACGAACCCAGCTTGCGAGAAGCGTGGTTTTTCCGAAGCCTGCGGCAGCGGAGACGAGGATAACGCGTTGCTGGAGGCCTGCATGAAGCAAGGTCAGGAGGTGAGGGCGGGCAATGATCTCATGGGAAGAGGTCGGGAGCAGGAACTTGGTCGCAAGCAGTGGTTGAGGAAACGAGCGTGGAATGGGCTCGGACACGTTGTTCTGGCGCATGACCATTCTTGCCTTTCCGCATCTTTTGTGCCTTGTTGTAGCGTCTAGCAATCCTCAACGAAAACGCTTTGTCGTCCTACCTGCAGGAGGCTCTGCGCTTGTTACTGTCGCATCATCTTCTGCCAGCCTTCTTTAGGCTGCGTAATTGCTTCCGCAGCCTAAAGAAGGCTGGCAGGACAGTATAACTTTCGTCTCATTTCTTGGTCGTCATTGCTCCCTAAAAATATCTCTTTTGGCCGATGATAGTCCCCTCTTCATTGCAGTATACTCCTGGTCAGAACATCATCTGCCAGCAGAAACACTGACGTGATGTGATGAATGACAGTATTGCCCTGTGAGAGAAGAGCGTCTTCATCAGGGATGAGGTATGAGAGAGAGAATGCAATATGGCCTATACAACCGAAAAAACAGTATCGTTCGTAGCATGGCCAATTTCCTTCGTCAAAGAGAAGGGACCGTTGAAGCAGAAGACAAAGGACGATCAAAGATATGCAACTTCTCCCTTGCCGTTCTCAAATCTTTAGATCTGTTGAAAACGATTTTCAAGAAATACAGTGTTTGCAACAAGCGCAGCTGGAATATGGGGCCTATGCATGTATTCCCGGAACCCAGCACACCTATGAAGAGGTAATCCAATCGCTTGTTGGGCTCGATCTACGTAGACAATATGAAGCACGCAAGCAAAGAAACCACCCGTCCTTATCAAAGCAGCACCACACCATCAAGGCACAAAAGGGGTAATACCAAGGAGGCTCCTGATGAAACAAGAGCACGAGCTCTACAGTGGGACACCTGTCCCTTGCCATCAAGCGGGAAACGATAGACAGATGCATAGGCTCCTAGAACATCCACAACCACGAGCAGAGTATCAAGAGATGGAAGAAGAACAGCTTGCACTGCTTGATACACTTCCTCAATTTGTCTGGCTCATCCGACCTGATGGTTCCGTCGCATACATGAATCAACGCTGGCGCGACTACAGCCGTTTGTTGCCTCACCTGTCCACAGAGCAGGAAGGGCCTCAGGTTCCACATCTCGATGACACTCAACACATCAAGAATGGACCGCACGCGTTGCCTCACACCATGCTCCTCTCTGAGCAAGAGATCTGCTGGCTTGAGAACCTTCATCCAGAGGATACAGAACGTGTCCTCGCACTTCGGGGCCAGGCCTTTGCCACAGGCGAGCCTTTTGAGTTTGAATATCGCCTCAGAGAGGGGTGCACAGGAGCATATCGCTGGTTCCTCTCACGAGGCGCTCCACGTTGCAATAAAGCAGGACAGATTGTCCTGTGGGTAGCCACCTGCGCGGATATCGATGACCAGAAACGGACAGAAGAGACCTTGCGCCAGAGCCAGGAACGCGTGAATCTACTCATGAATTCTAGTCTGATCGGCATCTTTTGCGCCGAGGGCAATGAGATTGTGGATGCGAATACCACATTTCTCCGCATGACTGGCTACACACAAGAGGATCTGCAGCAGCGCAATGTCCACTGGGCAACCATGTCCAGCCCACCCACGTCCTCTTTTTCCCAGCGGGTCTACCAGGAAGTGGTCGTACGACACTGCACGACCCCCTTTGAGACCGAACTAGTATGTAAAGATGGCAGTCATCTTCCCGTCTTAATGGGAGGTGTCGCCTTTCATGACCGGGTGCTACAAGGGGTTGGTTTTGTTCTGGATAATTCCGCTCGCCGGGAGTTGGAACAACGCAAAGATGCCTTTTTGGGTATGGCTAGCCATGAATTGAAGACGCCTCTGGCCTCCTTGAAACTGCAAACCCAACTCTTGCGCAAGAAACTTGGGAAACAAAACCTTTCCAATGTGGATGAGGTATGTGCTCGCATGGAAAAACAGCTTCATGCCATTACCCGCTTGGTCAACGAGTTACTCGACCTCTCGCGCATCCAGGCCGGGAAGCTGGAATATGCGCACGAGATGGTCGATTTGAGTGCGATGCTTGAGGACGTGGTTGAAGTGATTCAACACACGCAAACGACTCATACCATTGTGGTCCCGCATGCCGCATCCCCTGCCTTCGTCATCGGGGATCGAGATCGACTCGCGCAGGTGTTTCTGAATATACTCAGCAATGCGATTAAATATGCTCCAGGTGCCCCGCTGATCGAAGTGGCGCTCACCACCTCGTCAAAGGCAGTCACGATCAGTGTACGCGATCAGGGGATTGGCATCCCACGAGAACTGCAAGGGAGAATCTTTGAACGCTTCTATCGGGCAGTGACTCCCCAGCAATGTGCCTTTCCGGGACTTGGGATGGGCTTGTATATTGTCGCGGAGATTGTCAAGCATCATGGAGGAACGATCCGGGTCGAAAGCGAGAAAGAAAAAGGATCGACTTTTCACGTCACATTTCCTCTGGCTCCCTTGTGGGAAGAAAACAGAGAAGAGGAACAGCAATGAACCAGAGCCACGATGGAGAGCATGAATCTGCGCGCAGCAAACGTATTCTCATCGTCGAAGATGATCCCATCCTGGGCGCTATCCTGCTGGAAGCGCTCCAGGATGAGGCGGCCTATGAGGCCTCCCATGTCCTCAGCGGAGAGATGGCACAACATATCCTGCAAACGGATATCCCTGCATTAGTGCTCCTGGACTATCATCTCCCTGGGATAAGCGGTCTGGAACTGACAGACTGGCTGAGGAGTCGAGAAGAGCGTGGACACATCCCTGTCCTCTTGATGAGTGCGGATGTGCTGCCACCAGAGGCCAGCGGCAAAAAGCACCTCAAAACGCTGCAGAAACCCTTTGAGCTGGAGGCGCTACTCCAATCGATTGCTGAACTGCTCGTTTCAGGAGCAAACGCTGATCCTGGTGCAGCAAAAGCGCTCTCCCACAACCATGGTGCTCAATAAGACCTTCATCTGGCAAGCACTACACAATTACACGTGTGAGGAAAAACCTGCGTGAATGCGTGGCTGTCCTCATAGCAATACCGATCAGAAGCTCGTCCATTTAGTTCCGTCAAACCCACTAGCAGTGCGATGAGGTCTGAGAAGACAACAGTATTGAAGTGCAATGCTTTACTGACGACTGTGCGAATATGCTTGGGCACGTCTTCCAGTGCTTCCTCTAGATCAGGCATCACGCTTTGGTTGATCTTTATCCTTGGGTTCATACTGTCAAGGACACCTCTCGTTTGCCGGGTGGAACCAGAAACCGTTGAGTATAAAGGAGCGTTTACATGAGAATTGTCGTGGATCTAACCCGCTGTCAGAGCTATGGGCAGTGTGTCTTTGCCGCACCGAGTGTCTTTCGATTTCATGGCGAAGAAGCTCTTGAATATGACTATACTCCTGATGACCGGTTCCGTGAACAGGTCAGGTGGGCCGCGGCAGCCTGCCCGGTCCATGCCATCATGCTAGATTACCTGGATGAACAACCAGAGAGTGATTCTCATCAGGAGAGTGTTGGAGGAAAGGCATGACGAGTAGCCATCTCCCTAGAATGCCGGGCTTTACCAATGGTCATATAGTAATCGTTGGTGCCTCGCTAGCCGGTTTGCGCGCGGCAGAGACCCTGCGCGCCGAAGGCTTTCCTGGTCAATTGACCCTGATTGGTGATGAACCCTACGAACCCTATGATCGCCCGCCCTTATCTAAAACCGTCCAGGCCGGGTGGATCTCAGAAGAGCATACCACCTTGCCCCGGCGACGGGATGTCGCGGCGGAGTGGTTGCTGGGAACCCCGGCGACGAGACTGGATTTGCCCAATCGGCACGTTCTGCTTGCCGATGGGCGCCAGGTCCCCTTTGATCGACTCTTGATCTCCACCGGGACCCGAGCACGTCCCTGGCCAGACAAGGAGCAAGCATCTCTCGATGGAGTGTTCACGCTCCGCACTCGTGACGATGCCGCTCGGCTTCATGCCCGTCTGGCGGCAAGACCCAAACGGGTGCTGGTTATCGGTGCCGGTTTCACCGGTTCAGAGGTGGCTTCTGTCTGTCGCGAGCTCGGCCTGGAAGTGACTGTCACTGAGCGCAGCGCGGCGCCGTTGGCTGGTGCCCTTGGCCAGGCGGCTGGCACCTTTGCCGCGTATTTACAGCGCCAGCATGGAGTGGATCTGCGCTGCAACACGACGGTTATGGCTCTGGAGGGTGATGCTCAGAAGAAGCTGCGCTGCGCCCGGCTCTCGGATGGCAGCGAGCTGGATGTGGAGGTGGCCGTGGTGGCCCTTGGCTCTCTGCGCAATACGGAGTGGTTACAGGATGCCGGACTGGCCGCTGACGCCCGCGGGGTGGTGTGTGACGCAGCTTGTCGTGCCTTCAATGTGGATGGGATGGTCACCAATGACATTTTCGTTGCAGGGGATGTCGCACGCTGGCCTCATCCCCTCTATGATGGGCAACTCCTGGTCGTCGAGCACTGGAGCAATGCCGTCACCCAGGCAGAGGCCGCAGCTCATAACATGCTGGCCACGGCTGCGACGCGCCGCGCACATAAGCACCTACCCTTCTTCTGGTCCAACCAGTTCGGGGTCAATATCAAGGCCATCGGTTTACCCACCATTGCTGATACTATCGTTCTCACTCAGGGCTCAAGTGAGGAGCGCCGCCTGATCGCCGCCTATGGACACCAAGGCCGTATCGTCGCGGCGGTTGCCGTCAACGCACCCAGGTCCTTACCAGCCTATCAAGCGCTCATCGAGGCTCGTGCGCCGTTCCCGCCAGAGCTGCACGCCTCCAATGAGCCAGCTAAGCTACATCCCTTACCGGCAGGTTTCCCTCAGCGCGGGCAACCCACCCACGATCCGGGTGCCGAGCCTACAGGGGCTGGCCCGAGCACGCCTGAACAGGAGATTCAGGAAGAGGTGCTCAAGTTGTTGGACCCACGGGTACTCTTCGGTGCTCCCCCCTTACGATACTGCACGCGAACGGCATTGGCATGGAGGAGAGATCTCCCTTGCCAGAAGGACACACAGGAGAAATACACTCATGACACAAACATCGATTGTTCCTCCAGAGAAACTGTTCTCCCAGCTGCTCGACCTGTCCAGTCGAGCCAATCCGTATCCACTCTATACCCGCTTGCGCGAGACACCGGTCTCAGTGCAAGAGGATGGGACCTATGTCGTCAGCACATATCAGGAGATCAACTTGCTGCTCCACGATCCACGGATCAGTTCCGACGAACGCAGGAACATACAAGGGGCTGGCGCCCTGGCTGCATCGGGGCGTCTCTCACCCACGCCACCGTTCATTTTTACCGATCCTCCTGAGCATACTCGGTTCCGTCGTCTGATTATGCATCAGTTTACCCCGCAACGAATCATGGGCCTGCGAGAGCACATCGTACAGGCGGTGAAAGCCTTGCTCGATGCCAGGAAGAACCAGTACCAGCTCGATTTGGTCCAGGACTTCGCGTATCCACTGCCGGTCACCATCATCTGTCGGTTGCTTGGGGTGCCGCCCGAGGACGAACCACGCTTTCGGGTCTGGTCCTCGGCGCTGGTGCGCACACTTGATCCGACAGAAAGCTTGAGCGAGGCAGAGGTACGGGAGGCAACGCAAAGCCGAACCCAGATGCGTGAATATATGGAGAAGCTTTGCGCGACCCGTCGCGCTCACCCCCAGGATGATGTGTTCTCTGGTCTAGTGGTTGGGGACGATCCCAATGGTCGCTTACCTGAGTCGGATCTGCTGGCTACCATGGAATTGTTGCTTATCGCCGGCCATGAGACGACTGTCAACCTGATCACGAACGGCATGCTGACGCTGCTACGCCATACGGATGTGTTGAATCGTCTACGGCGTAACCCAGATGTGCTGGCGATTCCGACAGTGGAAGAGGTCTTGCGCTATGATCCGCCAGTGCAGTTTCGTACGCGTACGACGCTGACCGATGTGCCAATTGCTGGTGTGACCATCCCGCAAGGAGCCTCGGTCGCCCTGCTGCTGGCAGCAGGCAGCCGCGACCCCGCGCGCTTCGCCGATCCCGATCGTTTTTGGCCTGAACGTGACGACAACGAGCATCTTGGCTTTGGTGGTGGGGATCACTATTGCGTTGGTGCGCCGCTTGCCCGGCTCGAAGCGGTGACGGCCTTGAAGGCGCTCGCGCGCCGTCTCGAGGCTCCGCGATTAGACGCCGATCCGCCACCCTATCGGAGGAATGCCGCTTTGCGTGGCCCAGAACACCTGCAGGTTGCTTTTGAGCGCCTGAACGACTGAGAAGGGAAAAACTGGGAAATAGCGTAAATATTCGACGGTTTTTGAAGCCGAAATGTGGGAATTCGGCGGGACTGATTGGAATCAACAGGCTCGTTCAACGTGAATCGATGCTGGAAGCGGCTTATTGCATACTCATCGTGTAAATTCATCGAGAACTTCCACAGAGCAAGAGGGCAAGGCAGCTTTCCCAAGGCTCTCTGAGGGGTGGTGCGGCTGCGACGCACGATGTCTTCGGTCGTCTGTCGCGCCGCTCGGTGGAAAAAGTGGTCTGGCTTCCAGGGAGATACTGAACTTTTTTTTCACGTACCCTTGAGGTCTTGTCGTCTTATTGCTGTGCATAGACTAGTATTCCCTAGAGCGCCGGTCAAGAAATCAAGCAGCGTCCTGAAACTCAGCCGAGAACTGCTGAGAACGTGCCAGGACATGGAGATTGTGGACGACGGCGCACCGGCGCAGATCGAAGAGATTCTTGCGCAGGCCACGATAGCGTGCGCGTCGTCCTTGCCATCGGCCCACATGGGCAAGGGTATGTTCGACAGCCACCCGTTCGCGCAGTTTGCCCCTTCCTTGTGAGGTTTGTTGGCGTTGGCGTAATTCGAGGAGCAACGCCTCATCGGGGTGAATGCTGACGCTGCGCCCTTTGGAACTGGTAGTACATTGAGTTTGCAAGGGACACTGCGCGCAGATCTCTTTGGGAAAGTGGATCACTCCACCAGGCACGAAAGGCGTCTCTTGTTCCGCAGGGCACCTGATGATCTGTTGCTCCCAGTCCAGAGTAAACGCCTGCTTGGGAAAACGTTTGGTTTCGCGAACCGGCCAGGCTTTACAGTACACTTCCAGATCGTCGCTGCGCTCACGCACCAAATGGCTACTCAAATACGCCCGATCGATGTGCAGTTCCTTCAAAAAGACCTCTTGTCGATCCAGATCGACGCTGATCGCTTCCGTCACACTGGCTTCCGGCATATTCGCTGGCGTCAGACCTGCCGCACGGATGAGACCTGTGTCCAGATCGTGGAGCACATGGTGCTTGTAGTCATCTACCCGCACACTGCGACTTTTACGTCCATGACGCATCTGCCCATCTTCTATGCTGATGCGCCAGTCTTTCGCCACCCCCTTGATCAGACTTGCCTTTCCATTCTCATCGACTTCTACATCCTGCGCCTTGACATGTTGTGCAGCTGCAAGAGATAACTGAGCCAGTTGCGCATCTCCCTGTTGCAGGGTCTGCACCCAGGTTTCCACGGCTTGTAACACGTTCAAGACCAGTGCCAACGCCTCGTCTTTCTGGATTTGTTGATCCCAATCGCGGTCCAACGCCGCCTTCAGGCTGCTCCCACAAATCAACTCTGCTCCTGCCTCTTTCGCTACTTCGACTAGGTCTCGCTTCTGTTGCTCAGCCACCACGCGCATGACCTTTTTGAGCGCGTGACCCACCAGATTGCATGTTTCCTCAACTCGTCCAGCTCCCCACAATGGACTGCTATCCAATGCAGCACGCAATGGCCGTGACCCAAATGCCTGGCTTTGATTTGCAATCTCTATCGTCCGTTCGATGAGCCGTCGGTCCATCTGTCCTTCAATCAGCCGCTTGCGGAACGCTACCAGTGTTCCTTTGCTAAAAGGTGCCTCTTCCGTATCAACGCAATCCAGGACAAGTTGCCACCGCCGATCCATGAGCGTCGCCTCAACAACCTCATCATCTGAGACACCTGTGTAGGCTTGCACGATGGTTGCCAAGGCCAGTTGTGCTGGAGCGATGGGTGGCTGACCTCGAAAACCTGGTGCATAGAGTGTGGCCAGTTCTTCTTGAAAAGCGTCAGAAAACAACTCATGACGGTAATGCCGGAGAAAGACAAACAACTTCGCTCGTTTGATGCATGTGATAATAGTTTGCTCCAAAGGCGTTGGGATAATCGGAGGGTGCCAAGGTGGGGGACGCATGGTATGCTCCTTTGCGCATCTTTTTCAAGGATGGCGAGCGTTGCCTGGGCCATGAGGGCATGTTTGCTCTGCCAGTTCTTGTTCGATGGTCAGAGAGAAATGAGAAGTGTTCCCGTTTGATGTTTCGTATTGCATGAGGCGCCGGCTTCTTCAAAGCATTGACAGGCGGATGTGACGCGCATTGCGAAATGTGGCAGCAGACTCGCAACTCCATCCAGGTCTGCTGCCCTCGCGCATTACGGGATGAGCAGCACCATACCGATCGCCTGTCGCGCTTCAATGGCTGCATGGGCATCAGCGGCACGCTCCAGCGGGTACCTCTGCCCAATCACGGCCACCAGCCGCCCAGCTGCTGCCTCTTGCAATGCGGTCTCCATGTGAGCGCGTGTTTCCTGTTCTGTCCTGGCCATCGCCATCCCAAGGGCGCCGATCACCGTAATGCCTCGCATCGCCAGGTCATGCAGGCCGATCGTCGCCTCGGTGCCAGAGGAGGAGCCGTACACCACCAACCGACCACCTCCGTTCGTTGTCACCTCAAAGGCTTGATGGCCAATGGTCCCTCCCACTGCGTCAATGACCACATCGGCCCCTTTGCCTCCTGTGACGTTTCGCACCTGCTCCATCCAGTCATTCTCACCGTAGTCGATAACCATATCGGCCCCAAGTCGAGAAACGACCGCGAGTTTCTCTTTCCCCCCCGCTGCTCCAATCACGGTGCCCGCGCCCGCTGCTTTCGCCAGTTGGACCAACTGCGAACCAGTGTTGCCCGCTGCCGCCGTGATCAAAACGGTTTCATCGGGTTTAATCTGCACCGTTTTCAGGATGGAGATGGCAGTTCCTCCTGCCAGGAACACGCCTAACGCCCGTTCAACAGACAGCTCCTTTGGAAGAGAGAAAACGTTGGTCACATCAGTAACCACTTGCTCTCCATAGCCACCACCAGCCTTGGTGAGTGCCACCACGGGCTTTCCCACGAGCGTCTGGTCACCATCTGGCCCGACTGATCTGATCTGACCACCCACCGCCCATCCAGGTACAAAGGGGAGCGGGAAGGGGTACTTTCCCGCACGGACGGATGTATCTCCAAAAGAGACACCTGCCGCCTCTACGGCGATCACGACCTGGCTGGGTCCAGCCTGTGGCTCTTCGCTCTCTTCAAGGCGCAACACTTCGGGGAGGCCAAATTGGCGGACTTTTACAATACGCATGAGTCATCTCCTGTATCTTTTCTGTGATTTTGGCTTGTGACAGTACCATCCATGCGACTCTCTCATTGCCTCGCCTCATAGACGGCTCAGATTTGCCTCTTGACAGGACTTCCTACTCGGAACATACTGTTCCAGACGGAATATGCTATCTTTTCGCAAGTATAGTCAGCAGAGTATGAAGAAGCAAGTCACAATCGAGAGGATGTGTTCTGAATGGAACAAATGAGCAGAAAATGACCCAAAACACGGAGAACTTACGCGTGAGACGCATGAAAAAACTGTTGCGGGAGGCGTTGCTTGATTTGATCGAGGAGCGAGGCTTTGACGCGCTCACGGTGAGCGAGATTATCCAGCGAGCCATGGTGAGTCGAACAGCATTTTATCGCAATTATCAAGATAAATATGATCTGGTAGAGCAGATCTTCGAGGATGAGATGCACATTTTGATGAGTGCATTGGGCAACTTCGGCCCAGAGCGCCCTCCGCAACAATGGGTAAATCTCTTCGAGCATGTGGCGGAATACGAGCAACTCTATCGTGTGCTGCTTGGGGGGAAAGGGAGTCCCTGGTTTGTCATGAAGATGCGAGCCTCTTTAGCTGAATTGGTCAAGGAACATACGCTTGTTCCAAACAAGCAGCCCATAGCTGATCGTCGTGTGTTTGTGAATGGATTTCTGCCAACACTGCTGGCCTCGTTGTTTGTCGATGCAATTACTTGGTGGCTTGAACAGGGACGACCCTATTCTCCTGGAGAGATGGCTCAGTACTGTTCAAAGCTTGCGGCTTCGATTTTCCAAGAAGCAAGCGCTTGGGAATGACTGGTTCCTCACTAGAGAATCTCCACAGTTTCTCTAGTGAGTATCATGCCTCCTCCCTGCTATCAATTCTCCCTTCGCATTTCTTGACCGGCGTTCTAGGATCTCTCAGGGGCGACAGTATTGACGCCACATTGACAGCTTACGCTGTGGCTCGGCGAGTTTTGGTTTGGTGTCATGTTTTGAAATAGTTGCTAGACAGAAGGCAAGGCCGTACCCAGTGTGGCCTTCTCACCGAAAACGCTGCAGCCAACGCGTTCCTAAACTTTTGGGGGTTGATACCTACAAGAAATGAGACCACGAGCCTTCTCATTTTTGATCAGTGTATCACATAGTTTGAGCGTGATTGTTTTTATCCAGTGAGTGTAGCTGCGCTCCTCATTTTCGCCGACATTGTAGATACTTACGCCTGCCACAAACGCCTGCGTCATCCTTCGATCACTTGAGGCTCGTAGCGATTGGAGCAATAAAAGATCTGGTGCGCAACGCTCCGTCCTGATCAACGAGACACAAGCCACTCCCGGAAACGGCGTCGGATCAACCTATTGGATGCTTCATGAGATCCATATGCACCCAGTAGGTCGAGCAAGGCTACTAGATCTTTCATGATCACCATATCGTTAGGGACGAGGTGGGAATCCCGCTGGCTCAAACACTTCAATAAGGTTACCAGAAGGGTCTTCAATCCAGATTTGCTGCCCTCCTGGCCCTCTGACGATATCATCTCGGCGGAAGTGAACTCCTGCCTGTTTGAGTGTCTCCATCACGGTTGAGAGATCCTCCACCTCGATGACCAGGCGATTCCAGCCACCAGGGGAAGGATGCTGCCCGTCAGGCAGAGGGCGCGCCCCAGAGCTTTGTGGGCCGCTGAGCAGGAGCTGGAGATCTCCTCGCGCCACTAAGGCCATCGCTGGACTGGCATTGTATTCCAATGTAAATCCCAAATGGCGAGTGTAGAAGGTGATTGCTTGATCGACATCCTCAATCATATAGCGAATGCGTGCCATGTCTTTCTCCTTTTCTTCAAGAACCATGTTCCTTCAATAAATCCTTTACAGGAGCTCTTTCCTCGACTTGGTGTCGCAAAGATCCTTCTCGGTTCCAGCCCGGAACCGAGCTGAGAGGTGCTCAGCCTGCTGTCTTCTATCTCGAAACCGTCTCCCGGCGCTCTTGCTCTAGCACGGTGAGCAACAATCGAATGCGCACGTCCAACTGGCTCGCTAGCTGGTCGAAGACCTGTTGTTGTTCCGCTTCCGACCCTTCTATCCTCGTTGGGTCGGGCAAACTCCAATGAATTGGTGTCGAGTCTCGCCAGGTGGGACACCGCTCACGAACCCGATCACAGAGCGTGATCACACGATCAAACGACTGACCCACAAACATCTCCAGGGATTTGGGCACACACTGGTTCATCTGAATACCCGATTGGGCAAGCGTGCGGATTGCCAACGGATGGACTGCTTGAGCAGGATGACTCCCGGCACTCCACGCCTGTACCTGTCCCTGGCTCAGGTGACGCACTAGCGCCTCGCCCATCTGAGAGCGGGCGCTGTTGCTTGTGCAGAGAAACAAGAGGCGCGGCGGGGAAACCTCAAAGTGCCAGCGCGTGCGCTGCGTGGGAGGGATCGCGTCTCCAAGGCTCGGATGGAGGCTTGAGGATGCTTGCAGGTAGAGCGTGTGCAGGCGTTGTAGGTCCAGGCTGTAATAAAACGAGCGCTCATCAGCAGCGCTGCGCCTCTCATGCACGAGACCCGCCTGACGGAGCTGGCGTAAGTGATAGGAGACGAGATTGAGTGGGTGCTTCACCTGCTCCACGAGCTCGGCCACACGGTAATCACTCTGTGTGAGCCGTTGGAGTAACGTCCACCGCAGATCGTGTGCCAGCAGTTTGAGCACCGACGGCGCTGGCTGTTCCATTGTCTGCATCGTCTCTTTTCTCCTAATCTTATTTGAAGCAATTCAATTTAAGAGAACTATACCCAAGAATGGTTGATAAGTCAAGAGAGAAAGCCTGTGGCTCTGGGGAAGACAGCCTCATGGTGAGGTCTCGCGTGAGCCAGTCGCCTAAGCTTGGAACTACTGAGGATCTCGCGGCTGACGACGAGAGGAGAGACCAGATCTCTCTGGAATCCATATGCAGCTCTCCTACAACACACGAGACCGTCACCGGTTGTCCTCTGACCTTGCCTTTTTTTGAGAAGGCGTGCTATATTTCTGTTAAGCCTATTTGCTTCAAAAGAGATTGTATAAAATTTCTCATTCATCCGAGGCAAGGATCTCTAAAAGCAGGGAAGCCCTTCTTTCGGCGAAGCGGAGAGCATGGGGGACGCGCAAAGATGTGGTTCCCCCCTTCATTCCCGGACCTGTCGTTCAGTTGCCTACGTCAAAGAGAAAGGATAATCTCCCTTGACTGTCAACAATCGCTCTGTCGTGAGAAACGTCTCGATCTATGTCCTTTGGCTTCTGGTTGTGGTGTATGCAGTGGTGAAACTCATGAATTCAGTGCTTCCACTCCATATTCCTACGGCGATAGGGCTTTTGATCCCAATCGTTTTTTGGCTGCTTCATGGAGCCTTGCGCTACAAATGGAGCGGCATTCTCACCTTTCTTGTCCTTTGTCTGGTCGTCAGTAATCTGCTGGAGAACACCAGTATTCTGACTGGCTTTCCATTTGGTCACTATTATTACACCGACGCGTTTGGTCCCAAGCTCTTTCAGGTACCTCTGCTGGTTGGCTTTGCCTACTTCCCCGGCTACTCCGCCTGGGTTCTTGCCACGGTGCTGATTGGCGATATTGACCGCAAGTCCAGTGCGTTCACCACGTTCGCCGTTCCGTTTATTGCTTCCTTCGGCATGGTTGCCAATGATCTGGGCTTGGATCCCACAATCTCGACGATCAATCATGTCTTCATCTGGGAGCAAGGTGGTGGCTACTTCGGGGTGCCATTCACCAACTATGTGGGGTGGCTCTTCACGGCGTATGTGCTCTTCCAATTGTTTGCCCTCTTCCTGCGTTTCCGCAGGACTGACAGCAAAGAGGAAGTGTCGGCCTTTCCCAAGTCGTACTACGCTCAGGCGATCATCGTGTTTGCCGTGGTTGGGTTGGCATATGTTGTGTCCTATCTGTCAGGCAGCGGCGATACGCTGGTCACTGACGCGATGGGGGTGGTCTGGCATACCAGAAGCATTGCTGAAGCAGAAGCGACGGTCAGCATCTTTACGATGATCTTCATAGCAGCTTTATCGACCGTGAAACTGCTTCAAAGGTCAGCCACGGCTACGAGTGCATCAATTGAAACAGGATCAGGTGAAACAACTACCAGGGAAATCTCTCCAGAGTTGAAATAACACGGGTGCTTGAGGTGTTACGCTTTATCCATGTGGAAATTTCATGGGTCTGGCACAGATTTGGAGCATCATATGTAAACACGCCTCTTTCTCCTTTCAATGAACAAATGCCGATCTGGCAAAAAGATAGAGTGAATTGTATAAAGCAAGAGGATGCCGAAACAGCTTCCACTCTTTGGAAAGACCAGAAGTGAGAGGGTGATGAGCCCGCTTTCCAATTGAAGAGAACAGAGGAGAGGAGGCTGATTTCCTCTCAGCCTCCTCTCCTCTGTTCCATATATCTGTTTATTTGACGGATTTCACATGCAACAATTCAGATTTGTTATATAGCCCCGTTTTCGTCAATACTCAGAAACAGAGCGTACCCATATTCACTCAGAGCGTCTTTTCAAGGTAGAAATGTGCCTCAAACGCCTTTATTGCGCTGCGGATGGTTCGTGCCGAGACACATGATGCTGTTCGATAATGCGCTGACACTCAAAGGAGGGCATGCCCATATCAATCCCTAACACTGTGATCGTACCCGGACAATGGAAGGTGCTCAAAGGGCATACCGTCTGTGAAGAGATTGAACTGGCCATCCGCAAAGCCTTACCCGAAAGTACGGTATTTACCCATTTAGAGCCCAAGGAAGACCCTGTATCATTTGGAGATATCGAGCTCTTGATCGAGCGTTGGTCTAAGCAACATCCTTTGTGGTGGGAAGGACGAGCGTGAACTTTCCCGAAGGGCTCTCCAGAGGAAGCTTTTTTGATCAGAAAGAAGCTTCCTCTGGAGAATGCATGAGGCAAGGTGTCTTCCTGTCACTTGCGTTGTGGAATCATCGCAAACCGTGTGCGAAGGATGACGTTTATCCTGGCGGACTAGGTAAGCGTGGCGCGAATGCGGCGATAGGTCAAAAGCCGTTCCTCTTCCGACAATTCTTCAGAGGGAATATCTTCGGCGGACCAAAGTTGACGCCGACTCCGTCGCCGTGGCGCTCAGACGGCAGACTTGAGCAGGTCCTCATACCACTGGCGAAAGCTGGTAGGGGCAGTGGACTCGGGGGTGCGCAGCTCAGTGTTGTCGATACCGTTGCTCTTGGCCACCATCAGATCGACCATGCTCTGCGCCATCACGTTGGACATCCCGGATCTGGTCAGCCTGGCTTTGTAGGCCTCGCCGGGGATCTGCTGGTAACGCACTGGCCTGCCTAGCACCTCCGACATGATCTGCGCCATGTCGTTGAAGGACAGGTCCTCAGGGCCAAGCACCGGGACGCTGCCCTGTCCACTCCAGGAGTGATCGAGTAGAAGTCTGGTGGCAACGGAGGCGATGTCGCAGGTGGCGCAGGTTGGGATCTTGCGATCTCCGGATACCATGTCAAAGAACATACCCTGACCCTTGATCGACCTGACCTGACGGAGCAGGTTATCCATGTAGGAAGCTATCGTTAGTGCCCGGTAACTGACCCCCGCGCTTGCGATCAGGTCGTCCTTGATCAGAAACCCCGCTACGAACCCGGAGTTTTTTTCCAGCACCGTGCCGCGACCGAGGGTCGAGATCCCAACCACGCGCTTCACCCTCTGACTCTTGAAGGCCTCGCACACTGGTCTGCTGAAGTCAACATAGGCGGCCTCGACGCTCGCGGCGTGTGGGTCCGGGGGTACCACCCAAAATACAGAGTCGGCACCTGCAAACGCCCGATTGACGATGTCGAGGTCGTCATGCGATCCTTCCACGACCTCGACGCGCTCATGTGTGTGCGGGAAGGCGAGAAGGATCGCGTACGATCACGCGGATCGACTCGTTACTATTGGGCAGGTTGTTGAGAACTTGATGGCCGAACTGGCCTGTAGGTGTGGTGACGACAATCATGAAAACGACCTCCAAGGTTGTGATTTTCCTTAAAAACCTTTCCCCGTATGAGAAATATCTGTTTGGGTCTAGCACAATCTCAGGAGACCTAATGTGTAAGAGAGAGCGTCCCTCATATTTGTTGAACACAGGAACGCTGGCTCTCTGGCACTACAGGTCTCTGGAACCTGCACGAGTGCTGACCTTCGCAGGATGCATAATCTAGAAAGAGAGCCCCTTCAAGAGTCAATCTTGCATATGTCATGATATCATTTGCTAGAGGCGTCCTTGTCAATAATGGCAAAAAGACGACACGCACTTCACAACACAGCAGATCTTACCCTCAATCGCGCATTTACAATGCCATTACCTCGCCAGTTGTATAATCGACTGCGTCATGCCAACCTCAGTGGTCAATTGTAACTAAGTCAAGCCCTCCCATCGACACGGGTTCTGACAAGTGGTAAATAGCGTGAATGTGTAAGAACCGAATGTTCGACGATTTTTAAGGTCAATGATGGGAATTTGGGCCAATCATTGGAATCGACTATCTCTCAAGATGCAAATCCGTACCAGAAGGGCTGTTCCACACATGCTTCTTGTAAATTCGCGGTGGAACAGACCATGCCGGTCCAAGACATTATTAACCAATTTGGGCAGCGACCTGTGGCGATTTACCCTTGATTTCTCCTGGTATGTTAAAGGGAGAACATCCCGGAAAATATCGAGAGGAGAAGTAGGGGAGCAAAAGTGTCTCCTGGGAAACGTGCAAAGCCGGGTGCGTACTGAAGAGTGGAGCAGGTTTAGCAATAGAGCCTCTAGCCGGAGCAGGGCAGGCATAGGCGTCAAGTTAAGCCCCAGTAAACCCCATCAAGAAGTTGATGGGAGGTACTGGGGCGCGTACTTCGAGCGGGGATGGAAGCGCTTCCCAACAACGCTTCACGGATACATGCAAGGGCTTGAGAAAGAGGGATATATCCACGAATGCCGAGAACCAAGAGCGAGAGTTGATCTCGAAAGAGATCAGCACAGAGCATCCAATTACGGTGAGGATCATCCCAACAACTCTCAAGGAGAACCCAATGTTCCACGAGCATAGCGATCAGCTTAGCATAGAACTCACAAAGAATATGGTCGGGAAGCTGGCTGCTCCATTCATCCACATGCCCATGACTCTTCCAGAGCTTGAAGAGCAATTCCACCTGCCAACGCGCCCGAAACAGCAGGAGTGCTTCTTCTGCTGAGAGGCGTTCCACAGGCGCATTGGTAACAATCAAGGTCCAGCGAGCAAGGGCAAGAGCATGTGAGGAGGGCACATGCCCTTGCTTGTTGGCCTTGTCCAGCAGATGCTCACGGCGTTTCTGAGCTACCTCATCAGAGACAGGTAAGGCAATAATCCGCGCATTGAGCCAGAGGGAGCGAATGGAGCCTAAACGGACCGAAAGATCAATGACTGTGTCGGTCAAAGCGGACAAGTGAGATGCCAAATCCAAGCGTTGCCCCTCGGGTGTACTCACGGCCAAATTGCCTCGTGGGCGAATGACAAAAACGACCCCTTGTTGGTCCATCTGACGCAACTGCTTGAGGGAGTAATAGGCAGCATCTGCCACCCACACACTGCCTTGCCCGCAAGGCAGTGTGTGGGTGCTCGTTCGGCTATCATGATCACGTCCCTGATGGAGTGCTGGCCCGTCCAACCTGCCACTGCGCAGATCCCAGCGCACGCCGAGTTTGACAGCCGATGGAGATGCATTCCCTCCGCTTCCTTTCCAGAGCCAGGCGAGAGCCGATGGCAATTCAATACAGGTAGTATCTTCGAGGAGAACTGCAGGGAAACGAGCTAGGAGCCCAACAGATAAAGAAGACGTTAGAAGGAGCGTGTGAACTGCTTGCTGTAACACGCTCAAGAGCCAATGCGCTGTGTTCTTTGTCAAGCGTTCAAAGATTGCTTGTTTACTCACTCTCACCCCCACCGAGTGCGCAAAGCGGGCCAGTTGACTGGGACCAGCTAATGGATGTTTCAGCCAGCCAAAGACGAGTAAAAGCAGCAAGGTGCTCGCAGAAAAGCAACGATGACGGACAATCAATCCTTGTTCTTGAGCCAAACGAGGCGCATCTTTATAGATCAATTCCTCTAAGGCCTGGCACAAGGGTGCTATACTTTTCATAGAAAAGCTCCTGTTTCTGATAGCAGTTTGCCTACTTCTATCATGACACAGGAGCTTTTACTTGTCAGGTTGAGATCTCTTCTCTTAACTTGACGCCTATGCCTCTAGCCGGAGCAGGGCAGGCTCTTTTTTACTGCGACAAGTCTGCCTGCAAACACTACTGCCATTTTACAAAATAACAGAGAACTCTCTGGCTGAAAATAGTGTCTTATTGGGTGAATTGCAAAATTGCTGTGAAATCCTAGAGCGCCTGGGCAATTTCGGCTTCAGCGTGCGCTTTGCCCAGACCCAGAAAACCAGCGGAGTGCGCCTTGTGTATCACTTCACTGGCGATTTGCAGAAGCCAGCGTTTGTATGCTTCGACCTCTTGAGGCCGGCCTTTCTTGTTCAGGATACCAATGGCTTGTTCACACATCTGATTTCTGATGGCGATGGCATCCTCTTTACTGCTTCCCTCGTGTTTTTCGATGAGTTCATTCTGCCCCTCGTGATTTTCCTCTTTGAGAGCAAAAATGCTCTGGATACATTCACTCTCTGGGAATTGCCTGCTGGTGTCGCGTACAATCAGGTAGAGGGAGAGTGCTGTTTTGACAGCTTTGAGCGCGCTCACGTGAATGACAGCCAGAGAGGTTCCTGCCACCACAAAGGGAACTGCAAACAGGAGTTCGCCTTCGTCGTGCGTAAAGTCAGTGGCTTTGGTCATATGCTACACCTCTTCAAAATAGATGTAGATCAGGTTTTGTGCACAGTATAGTTGATCTTATATCGAAAGACAACCATCATTCTGCTGCTCCAGGAGCCTGCATTGCTGTCCATTTTGCCTCTTTTCTCCACTGCTTCTCGCCCTCGGGAAGAAGGGGGTCTGACCGTGATAGAAATCTGATGAGTTCGCCAGGGTGGCACCCCTCTTCTCTTGTGTTTTTGCTACCCAAACGATATACTTCATCCAGATGAACGATTGGGTAGCAAAAGACGAGCAGGAGGGAGAGCGCGAGTATGCCAAAGGCTGCACGCTACCATCTCAGTTGGGTCGACGAGCAGGGAATCTATGCGGTGCGTTCCGCTGACAACAACGAGCACACCATCCCTGATCTTGTGGGCAGTCCAGAATGGTTCTCCTGGTTGAGAAGCATCCCATCCTTCACCTTTACTGGCAAACTCGGCCAACTCACTGTCCGCCAGGAAACCAGGGGAGGTGCAGGGACGTATTGGTATGCCTATCGTCGGCATGGAGACAAGATGCTCAAACGCTATCTGGGCCGTACCGCTGATCTGACCCCTGCTCACCTGGAGAAGGTCGCTCTTCACCTCACGGTTCTGTCTGTTTCCTCTCCCAAACCGGAACAGCCTGCCGAGGGTCCATTGCAGGCACTCGTTCAGGCACAAGGCCGCGACCAGACCTCGACGCCGGAAACTGATCGGGCCACTCACGAGGCGGCCTCTCCCACCCCTGAACCCTCCCCCGCGCGGCGATCAGCCAACCTAGTTGGCACGACGCCACATGCCTTGCACGAGGCACACCATCTCTTGCTGGCCACCAAGTTCCACCCGCCCCGCCCTCGCACGCAGTTGGTATCCCGAGGGCCTCTTGTCGAGAGACTCCAGCGGGGAGTGAGAGGTGCGCTTACCCTCGTCTCCGCGCCCGCTGGATACGGCAAAACGACCCTGCTGGCCCAATGGCTTGCTTCCACGCTCGCACCTGTCGCCTGGCTTTCGCTTGAGTCGGAGGAAAATGAGCCCACGCAGTTCTTCACCTACCTGCTTGCCGCCTTGCAAACACTTGATCCCCATTTTGGCGCGCGTGCTCAGGCGAGGCTTCGCCTCCTACAATCTGCGGACCTAGAAACCGTGCTGGCTCTGTTGATCAACGATCTCATCAACTGGCAGGCAGAGGACTTCACGCTTGTGCTTGATGATTATCACGTGATCACTGCCACACCTATTCACCGTGCCTTGACGCACCTCGTAGAGCATCTTCCGCCTCAGATGAGTCTTATCATTGCGACACGTAGTGATCCCCCACTGCCCCTGGCACGCTTGCGGGCACTCGGGCACCTAACCGAACTGCGTGCCACCGAGTTACGCTTTGGAGCCACTGAGGCCAGCGCGTTTCTCGAAAAAGTGATGAGGCTGCATCTTTCGCAAGAAGAGGTGACTACCTTACAAACACGTACAGAAGGATGGATTGCGGGCCTGCAACTGGCTGCACTCTCCTTGCAGAGCCGAGCCGATATCGCAAGCGCGCTTGCCGCCTTCACTGGCGGTCATCGCTTCGTGCTCGATTATCTTTCCGAGGAGGTGCTTTCCCGCCAACCCACCCAGGTGCAGACGTTTCTGTTGCAGACAAGCGTGCTGGAGCGTCTCTCGGGCTCACTCTGTGATGCGGTCACTGGTTCGCAGGAAAGCCAGGCGATGCTGGAAACCCTGGATCGGGCTAACCTGTTTGTGATCGCCCTCGACGACGTGAGAGGATGGTATCGCTACCATCACCTGTTTGCCGACCTGTTGCGCAGCCGTCTGCAAAAGGCCATGCCCACCTCTCTTCCTGAACTGCATCAGCGTGCCAGTCGCTGGTATGAGGCGCATGACGTGATCCTGGAAGCAGTCCATCATGCGATTCTTGCTCCCGACCTTGAACGCACCACCCGCCTGATTGAAGAGCACCGACATGCTCTGGTTCTCCGTGGTCAGGCGCGCACGGTGCTCGCCTTTCTCCATGCTTTCCCAGATGAACGTATCCAGAGACACCCGAGTCTGCGCTTGTCCCAGGGACTGCTGCTCATGCTCACAGGACAACTGCCGGAGGCCTTCATGCGCCTCCAGATGGCAGAGCAGTCGGCCTCATTCATCACTGAGGAGTGTGAGGCACAGGCATTCCTGCACCAGGTCGCTGCCCTACAAGCCTACATCCTCTTCTTCCAGGGAGATCTGGAGAGCAGCGTCGCGCTGGCAGAACAGGCGTCGAATCACCTTGCCCATTGTCCCCCAGAAGTGCGAGAGGGTGCCCATGTGATTGCGGCTCACCGCGTGATGCTCAGTGGAGAGGTCAGTCATGTTGATGAGCAACACATGGCTCAGTTCACCTCTGCGCTCTCCACCAGAAACGACCTGTCTGCGATGGAGACGCTTCTGAATCTGACTGGCATCCTGCTGCAGGCTCGCTTGCTTCGACTCCAGGGGCGCTTACGACAGGCAGCAGCGACCTACGAGCAGATGGTGCAGTTCCAGGGAGAGCACGAGGGAACGTTTATCTCTCCGGGCTCCTGCTTTGGCCTGGGAGAACTCGCCTATGAATGGAACGACCTTGATACGGCTGAACGTCTCCTGGAGCAGGGGAGAGAGGCGTTGCGTGGATCACTGACGCTGGAGGCCTCCACCATCGCCCAGGGGTACGCGACTCTGGCACGCTTGCATCAGGCGCGCAATAATCACAGCCATGCACTTGCATTCATGGAAGAGTTTGAGAGGCTCGCCCAGACCCGCCAGTTCGCTCCCATGCAACTGGCCAGTGCCAGGGCCGTTCGCGCCCGGCTCGCAGTGATGCAGGGCGATTTCACGGAGGCGGTACGTTGGGCGGAAGCTAGCGGCCTCTCAGCCTCGGACGAACTTTCCCACCCGCGTGAGCAAGAATACCTGACTTTTGCCCGCGTGCGCATCGCTCAGGGACGTCTCGACCCGGGGGGGGCGTATCTTGCGGAGGTCTCGAGGCTGCTGGAGCGACTGCGAGCTGATGCCGAGGCGAAAGCGCGTATGGACAGTGTCCTGGAAATTCTCGTGTTACAGGCGCTCGCCTTTTCCGCTGCTTCGGCGCACAGGCGTCATGCCCTACCTGCTCTCGAACGTGCTCTTCTGCTCGGCGAACAGGAAGGCTACATCCGCCTATTCGTTGATGAGGGAGAACCTATGGCAGCGTTACTGCGTCAAGCGTATACGCTCGGCATCGCTCCTGACTATATTGTGAACCTCCTCTCGGCTTTCGATGAGCAGCCCAAGAGTTCCCCCCTCCGCACCTTCCCGCTCGTCGAACCGCTTACTGAGCGCGAACTCACGGTCTTCCGGCTCCTGGTGACGGGTCTGTCCAATGCCGAGATTGCAAGGGATCTCATCATTACTGTTGGCACGGTGAAACGGCACCTCAACAGTATCTATGGCAAACTGGGCGTCCAGAGCCGAGCCCAGGCGATTGCTCGCGCCCAGGCGTTGCACGTGCTGTAGCCGCCCATACTTTCAGGGAACGTCTCCCTGGATAGAACGCCTTCCCCTGCGTACCACATCACACACTCGTGCAGAACTGCTTGCGCCTCTCCAACAGCCATCTTTCTCTGGACTGATGCACGCGGCAAGAATCAACCCCACAACACATCCTTCGATACAGGTCTCCCTGCATGGTTGAGCTGCATACTGAGGGCAGTGCTCATGAAGTAGGAGATACGCAACCAGAGGAAGAACGATGCACATCTATGAAATTCGTGTCCAGGGGCAGCTTGACCAGCACTGGTCAGCGTGGTTCGACGGCCTGGAAATCAGCTACGACGCTCATGGGAACACGATGCTGCGTGGACCCCTGGTGGATGAAGCAGCCCTGCATGGGGTGCTAAACAAAGTGCGCGATCTGGCTTTACCTCTGCTCGAAGTGCGCAGAGAGCAGGCCGATGCTTCCAGGCACATCTGATCCATAGAGTTTGTCAAAGACATAGCCGGGTTCAACCGGCCCGGAAGGATTTTCTATGAACACGACCTTCTCAACCAGCTTCACTCGCCTCACGCGTGCGCTGGCAGCTATCAGTATCATCCCCGCGCTTTTTCTTCCTTTCTATGAGGCCTTTCTGCATGGTGGACGACGCGCCATGGAGATCAATCCACGCGCCGCTGCCTATATGGGAGCTCATATGATTGGAGCCTACTGTACCATTTTGGCCGGGTTTGGGCTGATCGCCATCTACCTGCGCTACCATGAGCGTATGGGCAGGATCGCACCACTCAGCTTGATTCTTGCTCTGCTTGGGCAACTCTCGTATGCAGGGCTCCTGTTTATTGATGGGTTCCTCAACCCTCTTTTTGCGCATTTTGATCCCGCGTTGCAAACGCAATTCCATTCGCCTGACTTCTTTCAGGCCGTCGCCCAGAGCCCTTTGCTTCAGAGCTTCGGGATCGCACTCTATACGCCCTTTCTGATGTCTCTCCTCCTGATCGTTGGCTATGGGTTCCTGGGGATTCTGCTCCTGCTGAAACGTATCTTCCCCTGGCCTATTGGGGCGCTGTTTCTCGTCGGAGGCGTGATTCTGGGGATTGATCTGATGGTGCCGATGTGGGTCGAGACAGCGGGGTATGCGGCTGAAGGGCTGGCCATTGCCTGGAGCGCTGTGCTCATCTGGCGCGAAGGCAAACCCGTTGCTCGTGCTCGGTCTGTTGCGTAAAGGTTGAGATCAGGATGGTTTCTAGAAAGATTAGAGAGACAATTCACGTCTACGAGCTTTTTTTGTCTTTGAGGAGAAAAACAGATGTCTCATGCTACGCCTACGTCGCTGCCAGCAACGCAGCGCAGACGCTTGCCCCTGGACCACTGTGGCCTACCGCAATCTGGAACACCGTCAGATTTGCGCGTCAGACGCTGAGTTTCGTGCAGGAACTGCGCGAGCGCTACGGTGATGTCGTGACGCTGCCAACGGTCCTGGGTCCCTGGACCCTGGTCTTTCATCCTGATGGCGTGCGCCATGTCGTTCAGGAGAATCACTTCAACTACCACAAGGGGGGCATTTCTAACCAGGTGCTCAAACTGACACTAGGCAATGGCTTGCTCACCAACAATGGAGATTCCTGGCTCACGCAGCGTCGCCTGATCCAACCAGCCTTTCATCGAAGCCGCATCGCGGGCTTCGGTCAACTGATGACCGAGAGTGTGGCCTCCTGGATCGAGGAAGTCAACATCGACTCGCGAGAGCCCCTCGATCTGTTCCAGCAGATGAGCGGCCTGACCTTGACTATTGTGTGTAAAGCGCTCTTTGGCGCCGACATGCTCCTCTACAAACAGCACGTGTTTCAGGCGCTGAGCACCGCCATTCGCCTGGAAGCGCAATCCTTTTATGTGCCGGGGCTGCTCTCGCTGCCGACCCCCAGCGCCGTCACCTGTATGAGGCGAGAGACACCCTCTACGCCGTCGTTGACGAGTTGATCGTCGGGCGTCGGAACAGAGTGACACAAAGCGAGAACGATCTCCTGACCATGCTCCTGGAGGCGCGGGATGAAGAAACGGGCCTTGGCATGAACGATCAGCAGGTGCGTGATGAGGTCATAACACTCATGGTAGCAGGTCATGAGACCACATCCGGCGCGCTCTGCTGGACCTTGATGCTGCTGGCACAACATCCGGATATTGAAGCCAGACTCAGAGAGGAATACGCCCGCATTCTAGGTGGGCGCGCTCCGCAGATAGAGGATCTGCCGCAGCTCACATTCACACGCATGGTGCTGGAGGAGTCCATGCGCCTCTATCCGCCGGCATGGACCTTTGCCCGTTCTGCCAGAGCCTCGGATGAGATTGGCGGCTATACCATCCCCAAAGGGGCGTACGTCCTAATGTTTCCCTACGTGACCCACCAACATCCTGACTTCTGGGAGCGGCCTGATGTCTTCGATCCCGATCGCTTCGCGCCAGATCGAGCCGCCGGGCGTCACCGCTTTGCCTACATCCCCTTTGGAGGAGGCCCGCGCGTGTGTATTGGCAATCAATTTGCCCTCACCGAAGCGCAACTCATTCTGGCGACAGTCCTGTCCCGGTATCAAATCCGCTTCCTGCCCGGAGCCTCTGTGGTACCAGAACCGCTAATCACCCTGCGACCACGAGGCAAGCTGTGGATGACGGTCCATCGGCATGAAGAGTCATGAGCGCACATCTTTAAAGGTAAAAGGGTTACCTTGTCACATCTTGAGAAAGGACGCGGTGCTTGTGATGGACACAAAACGCATTGCAACGCTTTGTTTGATTGTGCTTGCTGATATGTCGGGGCCATGGCCATCATCCCGATTATCCCCGTTGTGGTCCTGGGGCAGTTTTCCGCCACCCCGTTCCAGGCTGCTCTGGTGATTGCGACCTATTATGTGGCCCAGGTTCTGGCAGCCCCGTGGCTTGGGAGCCTGGCAGATCGCTTCGGGCGACGCCCTATTCTGTTGTTGAGTCAAGTAGGAACCATTGGTTCCTACCTTCTGTTGATCTTTGCGACTCCCCTGGGAGCGCTCCTCGCTCATGCTGGCTTGCGCTTGGGGATCGCGCCGGGATTGGCCGTCATCTACCTTGCGCGCGTGCTTGATGGGCTAACGGGCGGCAATGTCAGCGTGGCCGGGGCCTATGCCAGCGACATCAGCACACCAGAGAAACGCACCCAGGCCCTTGGATTGGTGGGAGGTGCCAGCGGACTGGGGCATATTCTGGGTCCAGCCCTCGCCGGATTGCTTGCAGGGGTCGATTTGTTTGCCCCCTTTGTCGCTGCCGCTGTCGTCAGTGGAGTGACCGTGCTGCTGACCCTCATCCTGCTGTCTGAACCATCGATCCGCGCGCAGATACCAGACACACAAGCACAATCGGCTGAAGAGGTGACGCTCTCCCGTGTGTTGCTGAGCCGATCAGTGGTGCTCATCCTGGCAACAGCGCTGCTGGTCGGGCTGTATATGGCGGGGCTTTCTGGGACATTCGCGCTCTACGCCGACCGGGTTCTCTTGCCAGGCCAGCCTGAGGGCGTCGTCGTCAGCACAGTAGGCTGGATCATTACGGTGCTGGGCTTGGTGATGGCTCTCACACAACTCGTTCTGCTCAATCCGCTGGCAGGCCACCTGGGAGAGCGGAAAGCCATTGTACTGGGCTGTGTCCTCCTGCTTGTTTCCGCAGTGGGCTTGTTCACCGTTACTTCCCTCTGGGTCGTCATCGCGTGTGTGGTCATCTTCTCCCTCGGCTATGGAATCGTGTGGCCTACCCTGCAAGCACTCATCACCAGGGCAGGCCCTGAACGACTGTCTGGTCGCCTTCTGGGTTGGTTCCAGGCAACCTTCAGCCTGGCCTTAATTCTTGGTCCCATCGTGGGAGGCTTTGCCTTCGATACCATCGCCCCACGGGCGGTCTATATGGGAAGCATTGGCGTGATGGCCCTCGCCCTGGTGCTGAGCATTGGGCTCCAACGTCTCCCACTGAGAGACGTGGAGAAGTCGCAACAAACTATACGCTTTCATCACTGAAAGACAGGATGCATGAGTTCATTTCCAAAGAAAGAGTATTTGTATGAAATGGATACGCCTCATCTCTCTGGTTGCGCGAGTGGCCTTGGTGGTCACCCTAGCCCTCGGCCTGGTCTTTTGGATTGCTCAGCTGTTGGGATGGATCGGCCTGCTGGCTTTCCTGGCCTGGATCGGTTTTCCTGGCATTCACGAGGCACTTGGGACCCTCGGCGTCCTCGGTCTACTCATCCTCGGGGGCGTGGCGGCCTCCACGAAAGGAAGCAGACGGCTTGGCGCGAGCAGCATCATTTACGCGCTGGTGGTACCTGCCTTTGGTATAACCCAGACGCTGATCCTGCCGGGTTCTCTGCACTGGCTGGTTCAGATCGTTCACCTGCTCCTGGGGATCGGGGCCATGATGCTGATCCTCAGAATCGAGAGACGCTACCGAGCGTTCAAGCAGCAAGAGCGTAGAGAGACTCTCGTTCAGACTCAGGGCAACCCATACTCCCCACTGGTAGCACGGCTGGCTCGCCTGGGCACTGCCGGACATGTGGTTCTCTATCGCCTGAGCGGTGGGAAACTTGGAGGAACTATCTTGGGCCTGCCTGTTCTGCTGTTGACGACTATCGGACGCAAGAGCGGCAAGCAGCATACCACGCCTATCGCCTACTTTCCCAATGGGGATGGGTACATGATCGTCGCTTCCAATCAAGGTCAGGGAAAGCTTCCCAACTGGTGGCTCAATATGCGTGAGAGCAAGCAGGCCCAGATCGAGATTGGGAGAAAACGGATGCGTGTGAGTGTCCGGCAGACCAGCCCGGAGGAGCGCCAGCGGCTCTGGCCAATCGTGGTCGCCAGCCTCTCCAACTACGAAAGGTACCAGCAATCAACGTCCTATCCTATCCCCTTGATTTTCCTGCATCCAGAGGAGGTGGTGCGGTGGGAATGAGATGGCTTCCATCCCCAACCCTGCGGGAACCAGAGTCCCGCAGGGTTGGGGATGGCAGGGACTCCTCCTCCCACAGTCAGGAACATGTAGATTAACGGGAATGGCAAGCCTCCATTGGCCCTTTCACCACTGCTGGTATCTCAAGGTCTATTGTACAATCCATTCTACTAACTGGCGGTAATACCGCATGAATAGTACCATATAACGTAAAGGATATGCAAACAAAGCAATACAAGTAAAAGGGCTGCAAAAATCGGCATGGAACGGCATGGTGCCGGTCGACGATACAGCTCTGTCCGTCACCGACACTGGCGGTCCCGGTATCCCTTTGGTCTACCTCAATGGCCAGTTCGCCACTCAGGGGTACTGGCGGCGGGTCATCGCCGAACTTGGGACGGGGTGGCGGCACATCACCTACGACGAGCGGGCTTGCGGCAAGAAGTCGAAGCGTTCGGCGGACTATTTCTTCGAGGCAGCCGTCCGGGATGTGGATGCCGTTCTTGCGGCCAGGGGTGTGGACCGGGTGCTGGTGGTGGGCTGGTCCTACGGGGCGTTCGTCGCCGCGCACTGGGCCAGCAGGAATCCAGACCGTGCCCTAGGCGCAGTCTTGGTTGAAGGCGCGCAACCGTACGACTGGCTCGACGAGGCCATGGAGCAGCATATCCGAAAGCTGTTTCGGCGGATGGGCTGGTTCATGCCGCTGCTGCGTCCGACGGGCCTGACCCTACGGATGAACGTCGAACAGATGGCGAACTGCAACATTGAGCTCGGCGTACTCGCTCGCGAGCGCGAGCTGGGCCCCGTGATAGACAACATTACCGTCCCGGTGCGT
>NZ_BNJF01000009.1 GCF_016587355.1 Ktedonospora formicarum
TGGTCGGAGTCTGTGAGCGTTCCCCCTCGGCGGATGGTGATGAAGCGAGGGTCGCGGTCTTTCGGGAGGATCACGGCTATATCCCTTTCAAAGTATCAAAAAAAGAAGAGGACTGTAGTTGGGCGCCGATATGAGATTTGACCTTGTTCATGTCCTCACCAATATACATTAAATAATGTTTTTGCTTCATGTTCTCGTCTACAGTTCTCAAGAGCACGGAAGCCTGGAGAAGTGAGAACACGCTCCTGGTTTCGACAGGTTGTGCATTGGGTCGCATGCATCTCCAATCTAAGCTAGCTGGGCTTTTTCTAGATGACGTCTCTACTGTATAACACTGATGCAATAATAGAGGGTAGAAAGAAAGCCAGAAGCATAGGTATGGGCAGGAATGGATCTGAGCCTATTCAACATGCTTGGAGTTCTGTGAGAGAATGAGGAGTGTGTCGCAAAAAGCCTCAAATGTCTTATCGAGAGTTCTACATGAAGCTTGGCAACACCCTACATATTATTGAGTCTTGTTAGGGCTCGGGCTCTGTTGATCGCTTCTTGACTCCATTTTTTTCGTCGAGTTGCGAAAGCAACAGCAGTTGTGCTTCATCAATCTCTTCAAACATGACTCCGCATCGCGGCGCGCCACATGCCTTTATGCAACAGTTATTCTTGCCCAAGCGTATCGAGGCTTTCTTCAAGACCATCCCTGGCATTTGAGAGGAGGATGTTTCCAATGAAGCGGCGTTTTGCCGCGAGGCTCCGTTGTGCTTAGTTGCTGCCTGCATCATCTCCTCTGAAAGGTCGATGCCGATGACACATCTATTGTGGATGTGCTCTGCTGCGAGTTTGATTGCCTGCCCGGCTGACCTCTGCAGCGGTGTTCGCAAAGGCTGAGCCACCGCATGCTTCAGCCAGTCTTTCAAACCAGTGTGCTCGTCCTGGCAATTTGCATGTGATGAGATTGCCATCTCTTTTTCACGACGCATACAATAACGGTATGCGGGTGCTCATTTTCTCAGCTTGCGACACAATTGAGCATTTCTAAAAGGAGCTTTCAGGTGGGGAGAAGATTGCGACACGTCACAAAGTGCAAATCGAAACGGAGTGGAACGCTGGGAGGGAAGCCTTTTTCTCATGCTCGCTCTCTAGTGGAAGCACGCAAGCGACTCAACCAATTGGAAGCTATCTGGGAGGCTTTCCCAGAGAGCCTCATTGTCTGTGATCGTAACCAGAAGATTGTGCGGATCAATGCTGCTGCTCGTAAGCTCTTTGAAGCGGGTTCCGAAGCTCAATGGCGGGGAAGAGATTACCTGCAATTTCTCACTTCCTACATCCGCTCTGATGAGCAGCTACCATGTGCGTCATCAGAGCAATGGCTGATGAACTCCGGTCTTGCTGAGACAACACGATCCAGCTTGCCAGAACAGACACTGCGGCTGCATCTGCCTTCTGGGCGCAAGACTTCGGTGAAGGTTCGCTCCTTTTCTGTGAGTGCTCAAGGGTGCGACCCGGAAGAAACCATCTCGGTCTTTCAGCGTTGGCCTGAGATCTCCCATCTCCAACGGGTCCACGAGGCCATGGTGGATCTGCTCACCGCGATCGCGCAGATTCCTGAGCAGATGAATCATATTTTGCCGGAAGAAACCTTCCTCCTCTCGCCTCCGGTGCTCTTCGTGGTCCAGCAGGTGGTGGGCGTTATCCAGTCTGTCCTGGATTGTCTCCAGGTGAAAATGCTCGCGTTTGGCCATCGAACGGGCCGTCTGTATTTTGTTGCGGGCAGTGGGTTGACCGTTGAAGAAGAACAGTACTGGCGGGACATTGGGGGAAACTTCCATCCCTCAGAAGTGCTTGATGATGCGGCCTTCGCCCGCCTGGGCGCCAACCAGGAAGTCGTGCGTGCAACGGATCATCTGCCCACGATTGAACGCCTCGGGAAACAACTGCCTGTTCCAGCGTCTCTTCGCCCCGGGTCTCCTGGCTCCGTAAACTTTCTGATTGTTCCGCTGCTTCTAGAGCAACAGTGGGTTGGGTATCTAACTGTCATCAAAGCGAGTGCTGAGGAGGAGTTTACGCCAGAGGAGATCGCACTGGCGAAAGCTGTCACCGCGCAGACCATGCTGCTCATTGAAGGCATCCACTGCCTCTCCTCACAGGAAGCGGAACAGAAGAGAGCACTCATCCAGCGCGAAATGCATAGCATGGCTGGCGAATTTCTGATCCTGGCCAGCCATGAGCTGCGCACCCCGCTGACGGGGATCATGGGCAATTTGCAATTAGCACAGCGCCGATTGCAGACCTTCAAAGAGCAATTCACCCCTCTGTCCGCTCAGATCCGCGAACCCCTGGCCCAGGTTCAACAACCCTTAGGATCTGCTTCGCAGAGTGCCCAGCTTCAGCAGCGTATCATCAATGACTTGATCGATGATGCGCGTATCCAGACCCATACGCTTTTCTTCTCTTTGAAGCCGGAAGATTTGGGCACCCTGCTCAGAGACGTGGCAGCCGGGCAGCAACACGCTGCACCAGAGCACCCCATCATGTTGGATGTTCCACCTTTGGAGCAAGGCGTGTCTATCCTCGCCGATGCCGAGCGGATCAAATATGTGCTCACCACATACCTGACAAATGCGCTTACATATGCACCCCCTGGAAGACCTGTGACGGTGCAGTTACGGGTTGCAGATGCGCTCGCCCGTGTCGCTGTCCATAACGAGGGAGCAGGCATTGCGAGAGATGATCTTGATCATCTCTGGGAGCGCTTCTATCGTGCCAAAGGGAGTACCGTCCAGCATGAACTGGATCTGAGCTGGGGATTAGCTCTCTATTTGTGCCGGGTGTTCATAGAACGGCATGAGGGGAGCGTTGGGGTACAGAGTGCTCCTGGCGAGGGCGCCACATTCTGGTTTATCTTGCCCATCACACCATCTTTAGGGGAATGAGGCACGTTCCTTTGCCATCTGGCTCAATCTTTGTGAACATTGTTGCAGGATTGTGTCTGAGGGATGGAGATTAAGCAGACGAAGTGCCCATATCATTTCAGGTCGATGCTGGTGTACCACCAACTCACAACAAGGCGTTTATCAAACCTTCGGCGAGCTATCGCATGCTTACCAAGCTCGCACCAAGATTTCCAATCTGATGGTGGTAGTACACATTCTAAAGATACATCATTAATTTGTGTGTTAGCCATCTGCAGAAGAAGTAAAGCAGTAAAAATGTAGGGGTTCATGACATCCCGCTGCTGTTGCAAGGGAAGGTATGTCCATGTTTACCGTTATCCGAAACTGACCCAAATATGGACAAGCCATATCTGGTGTTCGGTTCCTGCTTCAACGAACAACCTGCCTGGTTTCCCAGGTCTTACAGGATCTCCACAGGCGTACATTCCGACGTAACTCGCCGTACTAGCAATGAGTATAGCAGATGAGTCAAGGGCCTTAAATGTCTACAAATGGCAAGAAATGTTCATAGTTCAAGAAGCTATGATCACCCCTTTGTCGTCTCTACTCTTGAAAACGCTTCATCCCTCTCGCTCTTCATATGAAAAGTGAGAGGGATGAAGCGTTTTCAAGAGTAGAGCGAATAGTCGCCGTTGTGAGCATCTTCCAGATAGCGGGCCAGCAAGGTAATACTCGCCTCCAGATCGGCCTGGTGGATCATTTCATTGACCGTATGGACGTAGCGGGTAGGTGTAGAGAGCGTGATTGTAGGTGAGCCTTCACGTGTTCGTTGCATCGCTCCCGCATCTGTCCCGCCCCGTGGCAGCACCTCAAGCTGATAGGGAATGTTGTGCCGCTTCGCCAAGTCGCGGAAGTGCCGCACGAGCTTATGGTTGGAAATATGCGACGAGTCAAAGATTTTGATGGCAGTGCCCTCGTTCAGTCGTGTGACCGCATCTTGATTAGCACTGCCAGGGATGTCCCCCGCCAGAGTAATATCCAGCGCTACGCTCACATCTGGTTGAACCTGATAGGCGGCAGTGGTTGCACCACGTAGCCCCACCTCTTCCTGGACCGTGGCAACGGCATAAATAGTCACCTCATGGCTCTGCAGAGCACGCAAGGCTTCAAGCATTATAAAGAGGCTGGCGCGGTCATCCAGCGACTTGCTGACGACCATATCGCCAACGACTTCCAGCGTGCGATCCATCGTGATCATATCGCCCACTTCTACTTTTGCGCGCACCTGTTCGTATGGTAAGCCAAGATCAATAAAGAGATCATCGAGTCTCGCTGCCGCGGTTTTCTCATCGCCTAACAGGTGAATAGGCTTGCTTGATGGCATCAAGACTCCCCGTAAGGTCTGGCCCGCAAAGCCGTGGACCAGGACACGCTGAGCAAAGAGCACGCGGGCATCAAAGCCACCCACCGGCTGAATACGGATGAACCCCTGGTTATCAATATGTTTGACGATGAAGCCAATTTCATCCATATGGGCAGCTAGCATGACACGACGCTCATTTTTGCCTCGCTTTAAGGCGATGATGTTGCCCATGCGATCAACGCTGACTTCGTCAGTAAGTGTGCGCAGTTCTTCCAAGATCAGGGCGCGCACTTGATCTTCACGCCCTGAAATACCGGGTGTTTCTGCAATTTTTTTCAGCAATTCAATATTAAGTGCCATTGTTACTTTCCTCTTACTTTTTATTGATTGTTGTGTAGGACGCAGGTGCAGTGTATAGGCTCTTCAAAGTCATACTCTTTTACATCACCAGCAAAAGCTTGTCCAGCCCATAGGCAAGCAAGAAGGGCTGGCGATAGATGTGCTCAATACAGTGGGATACTCTCGCTTGTCGATAATACACTGTTTGCTTTGAGCTATGCTCTCGAAAACAGAGATGAGGGAAGTGGGCTTTTGGCGCTCGGTCCTTTATTTCTCTCCTTGTCATCCTAGAGCCAAAGGCAAAAATTTATCTGTGTTCAACAATGCTCACTTCTTACTCTTTATTGCCTTCTATTCTATCATTTGGAACACTGGTTGGTATGGCATTACGCCTCATGCCCTCGAGAGAGCGTGAGACGAGTAAACACGGCAAACGTGGTTGGCTCTATCCCTGTTGCCGTGTGGGTATCGAGGAAGATTCGTGAGTCAGCACATTTTAATTGCACATTAGCCTCTTCAAAGAGGGTATCAGCGAAATAGAGAGATATTCTCCCTCTCACCGAAATGTTTGTCTTCGTACTCCTGGTGTGACGTTCGCGTAGCGGATGGTTCTCGTCGATCGAGCCCCCGTCGCTCACGGGTGAGGAAATAGAGGGAGAATTTCCTGCAGTAGGAATCTTAGGGTTTGTGAATTAGGTCATAGGAAAACTATGGCGCTTCCGTTATGATCCGCTTGGGATGAGAGACGTTCCTCTGCCTTGATGAAATCAGCAAGCAAGCAGTATTGGTAACTCTCTTGCACAACCTGGCTTCCTTTTCTGCCCATTCACAGTATTCCCTGCTCGCCAACACGACGGCCTATCTGAAGCTGAGAAGAGTCGTGATTTTGCCTATTTTCCCGATATAAGTTTCCAGAGAAAGGATGATGTACATTATGATAAGGTATTTTGTACGCTGGGGTCTCAAATACCCCCTGGGTCAATGCATTATAGGCGCAATTGTTGCCCTATTTGGCATGCTATCATTTATTTCCAGCATCAGCAATACAGCAAGCAAGGACTTTCTTGTCGGGCTAGTGTTCTCACTTATACTCATTGCTCTTGGAAGTTTCTCTATCATCATGGGTTTCAGGAACATGCAAAAATCTCGTACGGGCCAAGTAGCCTCGCTTCGCCAGTCCCAGCCCTATACACAGTGGCAGTCGCCGCAATCACCTTACGGACAGCCACAACCCTACTACGGGCAACCACAGCAGCCACCACAACCCTACTACGGGCAACCACAGCAGCCACCACAACCATATTATGGGCAACCACAACAGCCGCCACAACCCTACTACGGGCAATCACAACAGCAATCACCTTACGGACAGCCTCCTAGATCATAGCCAGGACAAGGAGGCTGTGCAATGGTAGAGAACTCTTCCTCTCGACAATCAACACGTGAGTGCGAGAAAGAGATTCTTAGAATGCGGATTGCTTCAGACAGGTTCTAGAAAGCAGGCAAATGCTATGGCGACCTCTTATCACACCGATCACACGCCTTTAACGTTGCACATTCCTCTTCCCGATGGACGCTCCTGCATCCTCACGGCTGAGCAAGCGTTGTCCTTTCTTGCTTGGTTCCATGAGTATTCTGAGACCCTTTCTCAGACCCTTGAGGTCTGGCTCCGCAACGACTTTCCTCCTGTCAACATCGACGAGTATGAAGAAACAACACTCTCTGCTCATTGCGAATTCCCATCACCCGAAAGTGATCTTGATTTGAGGCTCCTACAGCCCTATGTTCTTACCCAATATATCGATGATACCTATTACATAGTTGATTCTGGGCAAGCTTTTATGCCTGATGACCTTAATGAAGACCAGAGCCTTCATTAAGGTCATCGAGTAATGGCCAAATAGGTATGTCTGCCGCTTCTGGGGTGGAGATAGGTTTTCATACCCTCTCACCAATCCATATGACGCTGATCAGGCACCTATCAAATGTATTAATGACGCTATCTCTGGAAAGAGATAGCTGCGTCACGGAATGCGTTGGTCTTTGTTGCGTCACTCTCTGCTCTGTGCATGATCTCTTGCTCGTTCAGGTTGGCATTGACAGTCCCTTCCTGGGCGTAGGGAAATTGGCTTATTTGCCAAAGAAGCGCTGGACGGTTGCCGCCACTAGCACAATCTTAGATGTTCAGCAGGGCGAAGCGTGCCGGGTGTTCTCGTTGCGAGATGATAGGTGAGGCTCCGCGACCATATAAGATATTCCCACCCTCTCCCAAAGCCATCCACTAGGTGAAGTAGTGTGGTTCTGTGATTAAATAGGCCAGCAGAAAGCCACTGGTGATGAGCAGGTACCAGATCAGACAGTACGGCGAGCGATAGCCATAGCTGGTAAAAGAGGTACCAGGAAAAAGCCAGAGTGGAACAATATAAAGCTATCTAGCGAGTCCTGTCAGAGCACATTGTAGGGGTGTTTGCCAGCCTACTCAAGTGAACTAAATAAAGAAGAATTGTTAGTAACCTTCTGAAAGAGCAAGCAGGCACTATATTGACAATGCTGGAGACTAATTTTATACTTTATTAATGTTTAGTTAAAAATTGTAGCGCAGCTATGCTAGTTTATTGTTCATGAACTTGATGCTATCTCCAGGATTTTTACTATCATGATGTTGTTCCATGTAATGTGCATATTCTGCTCTTAGATTGACTGAACCTCTTATTCTCGTCCCCTGTCAGAAATTCAAGAATGGAAAAACATGAACGATCTTTTTTTGGCACTTCCTTATGATGAGCTTGAAGAATTAAACATTGGTGCGAGGGAAAAGCGCGACACAGTTCCAATGGAGGAACAGGAGCGAGAATACCGCTCTTATCTGGAGAAGGAGAAGCGCATTAGAGCAGTGACGCTCTGCTTCTCGGACCTGGAAGGGCGCTTCCACATGTTAGATTATGACAAGAAGTTTCTTTTAGATTCGGCAGATAATCTGACATTTGATGGATCATCTATCCGTGGATTTACGGCTCAGCATGAATCAGATTTGCGTATCAAGCCTGATTGGAGCAGTTTTTTTTGGTTGCCAACCGATCTTTTTGGACCTGGCAAAGTCATTATGTTTGCCAATATTTTAACGCGCGAAGGTGACCAATACGCCTCTGATTTCCGTGGTTTATTGCAGAACTTCACGCGAGATCTCAAGGCACAAGAAGGTTTAAGCGCACTCGTAGCGGGAGAGGTTGAGGGGTTTGTGTTAGCGGGGCGAAACGCGGAGCAGAATTTTGATGAGAAGGATGGTTTTCAACTGCTCTCCACGAGTGGCTATTTCCATTCGTTGCCGCGTGACCCGCTACGTCAATTTATCGATGAGGCTTCGGTGGTCCAGCGAGCTATGGGTTTTAAGAATGAGAAAGACCACCCTGAGGTGGCTCCATCCCAGTTTGAAATGAACTTTTCCTATGGAGAAGCCTTGCGTGTGGCCGACCTGATTCAACTCTACAAATTGCTCTGTCGTCAGGTCGCTAGCAACTTGGGCATGACTGCTTGTTTTCTGCCAAAGCCCGTTATGGGTATTAACGGCAGTGGTATGCATATCAACATGTCTGTAGCAAAAAATGGAAAGAATCTTTTCTATGATAAAGCGGGAAAAGAGCAATTATCGACCTTTGCACATGACTTTATTTCCCGTACGCTTAACCATGCACAAGAGATCTGCCTGGTCTTGAACGCGAGCGTCAATGCATATCGTCGGCTAGATCCACATTTTGAGGCGCCGAATCAGATCAAGGTCTCGGCGATAGACCGGGGGTCAATGGTACGTATCCCGGTGGGCAACGAGAAGACCGCGCGTATGGAGGTCCGTTCTGTTGGTCCGGATGCCAATCCCTACCTGCTCCTCTATGTTCTTTTCAAAACGGGGCTACATGGTGAGCTTTCATCAGTATCTGCTACGGAGCATGAGCCAGCGAGCCTGTTGCCTGGTACCATTCAAGAGGCTATAGCGCTTTTTGAGTCTGGCGATTTCGTGAAAAAGATCCTGGGTAAGGAGAATATCGAGAAATATCTGGCTTGCAAAAAACAGGTAGCCAGTCGCAGCCCTAGTGATCTGGGAACGTTGGTAAAGACATCTGAAGTCACCTATCATCATGAGATTACCAACCAAGGATTATGGAATAACTTCTAATCCTCCATTGAGCGTGCACTTGCACAAATCGATCGACGCACGGAATGGAGAATGCTAAGTCGACGAGAGGCGTTGCAGCCTCCAAGCGCTAAGTAGCCCCAGGAGGCATTGCAGCCTCCAAGCTCCTCGAGAAGCTGTAAAGAGTATAGCATTAAGCGCCGTTCCCACCTCATCTCTCCGTGAGAAGCCAACAAAAGTCGCTCTGTTACGCACCTGATAGAATGGATCTCCCGCAACTTCCGTGCTCGAGCCGCGACCTTGATTCGTCACATGCATGGAGTAGATGAAGGAGCTCCTAGAGGAAGTTGGGCCCGAGCGCCAGTCAGTCACGCTTAGCAGATAGCGGCTGATGCTCGTTTTTTGTCCAACGCATCGATACCGCCTAGGAGTTGGGGGAACTCCTGTTTGCGCACTGGGGGCAATTGGAATCGCGTATCAATGCGTTCGCTGTCAGGGTAAACTGCTGTAGATCGAGCAGGTAGCGGTGGTTGTAAGTTGCTGGCTCGGAGTTGCCCAGCAGATACTTACAGATCTCAGCGCAGATTAGGTGGGCCGAGAGCGCAGTGACAAAATGGATATTGGGATGACGCAGCCATGCCGCCTGCTCAATCCAGGCTAGCTCCTCAACAGTCCCCTCATCTGGATCGAGGCTGGTATATACACATGCCAGACAGGCCGTTTGAAAGGGAACCACAAATGGGCCAACTTCAGCTCCGGCCCCATGATACCCACCCATGATGAATGGGATCTCTCTCTGAAGAGCAGTCTGATTCATCCAACTCGTGATCTCACGAGGTTGATCGGCGCAAAATACGACCAGATCCGCCCCCTCGATCAATGCACCGAGCTGCTGCGAGCTTGTGATGGTCTGCTGAACCGGCTCGAACTGCACGTTGGGATTGAAGCGGGCGAGCTGCTCTGCTGCAGCGTGCACCTTCGGTTTCCCCAGATCGTTGACTTCATAGAGCACCTGGCGATTGAGGTTCCCCAGTTCGACCTGATCGCCATCCACACCGCGTAAGAAGCCGACCCCGATGGCGGCCAGACCCAGTAGCACATTACTGCCCAAGCCGCCCAGGCCAAGCACAGCGACACGTGCTTGCTTGAGCTTGGCTTGAAACACATATTTCTGGGTCCCGCTGGCATCGAGCAGAGAGAGAAAGTGGATCTGACTGCTATAGCGCTCCAGATCGGATGGAAGCAGAGCGGCAGGCGGCTCAATGGCAGCATCCTCCAGCAAGCCAAAGTGAAGCAGTTCTTCTAGCGCTTCACTCACCTCTTCGGTAGTCACCTGAGGGTGGTGTTGTTGCAGCGTGTTGACAATGTCCTCAAATGAGTGCCGACCATCGAGTTGCGAAAGCAACAGTAGTTGTGCTTCATCAATCTCTTCGAGCATGACTCCGCGTTCCCGCCCATAGTGAATGCTGATCGTTTGTTGAGAATTGGAGGAGGGTGCGGGCTGCGTGCCAAGGCGTTTGACATGGAGAAATCGTTTAAAACACGGTTTGGTAAAGGGCATAGTTTCTTCCTTACAAACAGCCTCTTCAGCGTCAAAGCGGAGGCAGATCATCCCCTGCCAGCCTATATTCTGAACAGTTCTGGATCATCTGCCTTTCTAAAACGTAAAAACCTTTAATACGTATAATACAACTACGATGGAACATAAGGCGAGAGGTGCGGTAACTCTTTCGACGAACATCGTCGAATATGCGTAGTTTTTTCATCGTTAGCTCCTTTCATTCTTCTGTTGTTTAATTTCTTAAAGTCCTATATGTCCCTGTTGTATAACACATCGACCCTCCTTGTTGAAATAATAAACAGTAGCCCTATTTAGATAGATTGAGAGGAGACAGGTCTTTGAACCCCCAACACATTTCGAGGCAAAGACTTGGCCCAACAGACCAAGTGGAAGCTTCTGCCAGTACTCAGAAGCTCCTTCGCAGCTATATCGAAGAAAACACTGCCTCGTTACTTGGCACATTGCGTGTCTATGTCCTGCGCATGGGCTTAGCATCAGGGAAGGAGATTCAGGAGGTCGCGCTAGAAATCTTCCAGGAGAGCGTCATTGAGGCTCTGGCTTCTGCCCAACGCTTTGATCAGCAGGCTCCGCCAAGGGCGTGGCTCCTGGGTATTGCCGCGAACATTATGAAGCGTCGGAAAGTAGTGCAGGCAAAACAGCTCCAGCGCGAAGAAACAATGAGCCATCTCGTACGCCGCTATCCAAATTTGCCCGACGAAAACGCGGCGCTTGACTCTCTGATGCCCGTGGTGATGAACGATCCATCTCAGGTCGTAGAGGCCGACGAGCAAGCTGCTATCATCCTTGCTCTTGTATCGCAGGAAGATCAGTATATCCTGCGCCTGGCTGTGTTAGAAGGTCACCAGCATATGTCCCTGGCACACGAACTAGGTATCACACCCGGTGCAGCCCGTGCGCGCCTACACCGAGCCCTCAGCCGCCTGCGCATCGCATGGAAGACTCAATGGGCGAAAAGACAGAAAGGGGAGCGTAATGTCTGAGTACACACAACCCTCAAAGAGGCGTCTTGTTGCCATCTATCGTTACATCAGTGCGTTGGAGCTGAGTGATATCGAGACCTTGAGTATCATTTTGAAGGAGGCAAGCCAGGACGCTGTCTTAAGTGGTTTGCTAGAGGAAGTGGATACCGTTTATCAAACCATCGACAGGACAGCTGTTTCTGAACTAGAAGCACGGCGAGCTTATCACTGTGTCCTTAAGCTCGACCAGAATAGTCATCTGGAGCAGAATCAGCCAGCATTATTACAGTATATGCATGATGATAAGAAAAGAACGCTCGTTAACGTACAAGGATTATCACCGCTTCCGCAGAGACACAATCATCAACCTTCGACAAGAAGTAGATGGAGGCATGGATTGCAAAGGGGGGCGATGCTATTAGTGGCCTGCTTTCTACTCACGATAGGAGTGCGTTTCTTCATGATATATGAGCAGGCAATGCACTCATCTACAACCACACCTCCAAATGCCCAAGCGCTTCATGGTATCGTCGTTGCTATGACAGGAGAAGGCACGTCGTCATCCAGTGCCAGGGTCTACGGCATACGGCCAGATACCGGTGAGCAGGTTTGGTATTTCTCTTTGCCAAAGGGGAAGCCTGGGCAAAATATGAGCCAGAATCTGATTGTGCAGGGACAGACGATCTATGCACTCTTCAATAGCCAGGTGTATGCGTTGCGAGCTACCGATGGAAAATTGCTCTGGCACACAGATCTTTTTCATGCAAGCAGTCCACAAGAGAGCTATAAACTTGTGTCTGATGGCAACATGCTCTATGTTGGGTCCGGCCCTGGCGGCAATATGCCATTTGTGGATCAACTTGTGGCACTGCGCCCCAAAGATGGTTCAATTGCCTGGCAGCATACCTATAAGGGCTCAGGCGCAACCTTCCTTGGTGCTTCCAATGGTATTGTGTATCTGGCAACGAATATTGCCAATGAATCCCAGTTACATGCTCTGCGTGGAAGCGATGGCACACAGATGTGGGCCTATCCCGGCGGAGAGGTAATCTCTGTTATCGCTGATGAGACGAATGTCTATCTCTTTGCGATGGCTCATACCATCCAACAAGATCCCAGTGGTATGCATAAGGACGAAAAAGTTATTCTTGCTCTCAATGTGCAAAATGGGCACCAGCGTTGGACTACCCAGGTCAAGTCGAATGGGATCTATCAGCTTCAGATGGATCGGGGTCGGCTCTTCCTCAATGAACACAACGGCAATAGCGAACAAATTTGTTCCTGGCAGGTAGAAGATGGACATCAGGTGTGGTGTCATTCGTATACGGGGGATCCTCAGTTGTTTGGGACTCCCTACTATCTAGTTGCTAACGGTGCCCTCTATTTCTTCTCTCCTCAGAGCACGATAGTTGGTACGGCCACTGAGGTTGTAAAGGGGAAGACCGCGAGCACGCCGAAAGTACACCAGAAAACAATTATACAGGTGTATGATGCGAGCGATGGCCAGGCGAAAAAGTGGGGCACTACATTAGATGATTGGAGCACTGGTAATGCTACCGTGGACAACAAGCAGCTTTTCGTTGCTACCGCGAATCATATCTGGGCGTTTGATCAAAGAGGGAGTGCTCTTTGGAGCTATCAGAGGCCATCTCAGAGTGCCAACAGTTCTGATGATATCTTCTTCAATGGATTTTGCAATGTGGACAAGAGCTCCTGGTGAGAGGTCATAACGTATCAAGTGGGAGATGCCACTGGCCTGATCTAAAAAGCAAATACTAGCACATGCAAGGCTACTCATGTGCTCTGGGTGGCCTTGCACAAGGAATGTGGCAGAGTACATGTTGGGGCTTGATGTGGGCTGACGGCGCGCCGCAATCAGCGCCAGAAACACACAAAAGCTAGTTCAGGAAGATATTGCATCCATACTAGCAGAAGAAGCGATTCGATAAGCAGAGAAAAGAAGGGGAAGAGGTTGTGTGAGGCAGCACGACCCCTGCTTCAGCACAGAAAGTAGGTTCTGTGCTGTTCTGAAAGAAGTATGAAAAAGCAGTTGGTACCGGTACTATCCAGCAAATTATCGTGGATCGTGAGGGAATGGCGGCAGAATTTCTTGCTGCTTTGAAAGAAGCAGGGCGAACGGTCATCTCCATTCTGAGAGCCGATCAATTTGCTGGCTTGGACTCATTCAGAAGAAGAGCGGGAATGCCCCAGGCGCTGGGATGCCGATCTTGACTTGAAGGAGCGCATGCGGTGGCAGGAAGGATGGCAAACGACATCATTACCAGCACCACCTATAAGCACATCAGCTTCTGTTTTGGGAACACGCCCGTTTCTTTTCAGAGATGTTTCCCTTGATCCAGCGTCTTCTCAATTCATTCTGTTGGCAATACCGTATTGCGTCTTTTGAGGGGAAGCGTCACATAAAAGGTTGATCCATCCCCGACCTCACTCTCCACCTGTATCGTACCTCTATGATTCCTAACGATCTCCGCCGCAATGTAGAGTCCCATCCCCAGGCCTGGGATCGCCTGCTGGCTCAGGCCAGTGATACGATAGAAGCGTTCAAAGATTTTCTCGTGTAGTTCCTGTGGAATACCAATGCCATGATCACGCACACTGACCGTGACGGTCTCACCGGAAACATAATGGTCAATCTCAATTGTGGTGGCGCTAGGAGAATACATGATTGCATTGCTGATCAGATTGATGAAGACCTGTTCGAGCTGCCCTTTATCTCCGATGAGCGTACATGGGATGGTCCCACGCACCATGATGCGGTGGGTAACACTCATTTGCTGCATGGTATCCGCAACCTCAGAGAGCAATGCCTCCAGATCTACTGGCTCCTGAACGTATTCAAGCTTCCCCGCCTGAATCCTGGACCCATCAAGTAACTCTTTTATCAGGCGTTCAAGGAGTTTCACTGATCCCTCCGTCCTTGAGAGCACCACAGCCGCTTCATGATATCCTTGTTTCATCAGGCGTGTTTTGGCCAATTGGATCTGCATTTTCACAGCGGTCAGCGGTGTCTTAAGTTCATGGCTTGCCATGCTCAGAAAATTTTCTTTGCGCTGCTCCAACTCTTTACGTGCGGAATTATCCAGCACAAAATAGAGACTTTGAGACGGGTCATATGGGAAGACAACCGTTCTCCGAAACTGACCCAGATATGGACAAGCCATACACAGTGTTCGGTTCCTGCTTCAATGCAGAGAGCAAGCCTTTCGCTCGTCTTACACCTGCTCCACAGGCGTCACTTCCCGCAGAACTTGCGGTACGCCGTTTTCATTGTGCCAACGCTGCTAAGTTTCTTGCGGCGTTGGCATCTCGATCCTGCACATTCTCACACTCCATGCAGACAAAGACCCGATCCGAAAGCGTCAGTGTTTCATTGATCCAGCCACAACAGGAACAGGTTTTTGAGGAGGGTTCCCAGCGCGATGCCAGCAGCACCTTCACCCCTGCCTGCTCGGCTTTGTAGAGGATCTGCCGCTTGAACTCGTACATGCCCACATCAGCAATGGCTCGAGCCAACCGGCGGTTCTTGAGCATGCCTGCAATGTGTAAATCCTCGAGCACAATCACACGCGGCCGCTCTTGATCAGGTTTGGTTCTCGCCACGATCTGGGCCGTCGCTTGGTGTAAAGCATTGTTGCGCACATTGGCGATCCGGGCATGCATCCGCGAGAGGCGCTGTTTGGTTTTCTGGCGATTGCGTGATCCTTTGGCCTTGCGGCTATGACGTCGTGAAGCTCGCTTGAGTGCCGTGATCTTCTTGCGCAACGCCTTGGGGTTCTCGAAGGTGCGTCCATCAGAGAGGGTCGCCAGGGTTTTCACGCCAAGATCAACCCCAATGACGTTACCTCTGGCTGGCTGGGGGTCTTTCGCTTCCTCGTGCACACAGATCGAGACATACCACCTGTCTGCTTGCTCATGGATGGTCGCACTGCTAATCTTGCCACCCAGAGGGAAATAGCCGTGCTCTTTGAGTCGGAGCACCCCCAAACGAGGCAACTGGATGGCACCGGCAGACACCCGAATGGTTCCGGTGAAGCGTGCTCCACCGATGGCTTTCTTCCGGCTTTTGAATCGTGGGTAGCCACATTTTCCTTTCCACATCCCCTCTTTCTTGAGCCGACATTTGCGGAAGAAGTGTTTGAAGGCCTGGTCCAGATCGCGGAGTCCTTCCTGAAAGGCGCACTTGCTGACCTCGTACGTCCATGGGAGAGAGGGTTTGAGGGCATTAATCTCGCGATGCAGATCGATGGCGGTGGGTGATTTCTCTCCTGCCTTGTAGGCCTCTTGTTTGCGGCGAAGGCCATAATTGAAGGCCCAGCGAGCGGCCCCGGCATGTTTGCGGCAGAGTGTCTTTTGTCGATTATTGAGATCAAGTTCTCCCCGATACCCACGGACCATCGGTTGCTCTTCCTCCTCGGTGCTGAGAGTAGAACAAACATACCAGATAACCACGGCTTTGGCAAGAGGGGGAGATACATGTCCTTATTTGTCACTTTCTGTCTAGAGAATAGAAAACTAACTATATACCCCTCCCACAAGCACGGGCAAGTGGCTGCCATCCTTACATACGTACTCTTTCTCATAAGGCCGCATCGATTGATATTGTGCGAGTTCCTGATGAGCTTGTCGGGTACGATCAAGATCCTCGGGCGCTGTGATGTGAACCCAGTTCACCCTTTGCTGAAGCAGATCTTCTCGGCTATATCCGGTCATCCGCAAAAAGGTATCATTGGCCTCCACGATCTTTTCCCCATCTGCAACGATGGTTCCAATAATATTCGAATCTAACAGGGCACGCGCTTGTTCTTGACTCTGGCGTAAGGCTCCCTCTCTCCGTTTCTGCATCTCGATATCGGTACTGATGCCGAGCCAATGGGTGATCTGCCCTGGGGTATCACGCACTGGGAGCGCGCGAACCAGAAACCAGCGATATGCCCCTGCTTGACCATCTCTGAGCCGATATTCATTCTCATAGGGGTCCCCTGTTTCGAATGCCTGTTGTCGCAGAGCCAGCGTCCGTTCAAGATCCTCAGGATGCACAAATTGGTGCCACCCATCATCCCGTATCTGCTCAAAGTTGGCTTGCAACAAACGGCACCCCCAAGCATTGGCATATTCGACCCGACCATCTGGTTGTGCTGTCCAAACCAGTTCTGGAATGGTCTTCAATAATGTTGAGAGATCGAAAGGTGGTACGAGTGAGGTACCCGTTGGAGATGTGTTATTAAGCATAGCGTGGTCTTGTTCCTTTTCACATGCTCAATCCCTTGTGCGAATAAAGCGTTCTTGTCCTTCTTCTTACGTGGTATACCTCAATGTCCTCCCCAAACGTTCCTCCAGTAGGAGCCATTGTGACGAGGCACGATCATTGATGTGAAAAACAGGGCATACGAGAGAGGAGACGCAAACGCATGGGAAAACACCCTGAGTAAGTTGCTCTTTTCCTGAACAATTTGCGAAAGCAGGTCTCATGGATAGTATCAGTCGACCAATGCATCTGGTTGTGCTGGTTCTCTGTCCAGATGGCTGGAAATAGCGTAAAGGGAGGAATCTCAATGGATTTATTTCCGGCAAACAGTACGGGAATGTGGCCTCTTCGAGCCATGCTTCATCGCTTCTTTTCCCCCATTGTGCCAGAGGAACATGCTCCTAGACGATGTGGTGCAAGGTACGGTTCAAAGAGGGCGGCAGACCAAAGTGCCTTTGCCAGAGCCGGCGAAAGTGTCGCACGTCTTCAAATCCACATTGTCGTGCAACATCCTCGACACGGAGGGTGGAATTCGCGAGCAATGTCGCCGCCAGCTCCAGGCGCAACCGCTGATGATATTGTACCGGCGTCAGCCCTGTCGCTTCCTTAAAAGCACGATTCAATCCCCGAGAACTGACCTTCGCAATGGTTGCTAACTCCTCAAGCGAAACATGCTCCGCAACATGGCTGATCAAGTAATCTTGCACACGATGAACGCCAGCATGGAGATGGGTGCGATACTCCAGATAGATGCTCCGTTGCGGCTCGGACCCATTGCGCCGCATATACACTACCAGATGGCGCGCAACCTGAGCCGCAAACATTGGTCCCTGGGCATGTTCCAGAAATGCTAGCGCCAGATCAATACCAGAGGCAATGCCAGCACTGGTGGTAATTGTTCCATCATGGACGAACAACACATTCTCAAGCACTCGAGCGCGAGGGAAGTGAGTTTGCAGCGCTTCCACCTGCGCCCAATGGGTTGTACAACGTCGGCCATCGAGCAGCCCTGCTTCTCCTAGAGCAAAGGCACCTGTGCAGATGGATGCGACATGCGCTCCAGCCTGAGCGGCGGAACGAAGCCAATCGCGCGCCTCCTGATCGAGTAGGGCTGCTTCTAAGGGAAAAGCTTCCCACTGCATTCCTGGTACGATGATCAAATCGCCACTCGTGACGGAAGCAAGAGGGGTAAGATAGGCGATGATCATCCCCTGTGCGCTTTCCTGTATTGCCTGGGAGGAACAATAGTGCAACGTATAAGGCGCTCCTGCTCGGAGAGCAGTATCAAACACCTGTGCAGGACCTGCCAGGTCAAGCAAATGCACATGAGGGGGCACGAAAAACACAATGCGCCGCGCTCTACTGTCGGTTGACCCCAGTCGGTTTTGATTCTGAATGTGCATCATTTCCATACCTCCCTTCGACGGAGAGATACCACGAGGAAAACATGTCTCCATCAGTCATCCCTTCTCAAGGAATGAATTGAGTATACATCGTGGCTAGGGGCTTCGCTAGGGGCAAATTCTGTCCAAAAAAGGACGGATCTCGCCAGAAGTGACCCTGGATTCATCCATGAAAAATTTGACCGAGCTTCGGGAGCAGAAGCAATCCACGCTCGCCTTTGTCCGAAGATTTAGCCAATTTACCAACTTTCGCCCAAATGACCAAACAATGCTTGCGTCTGTTCTAGACACTCAGAACCAATTTCCCGCGCAGATGACCTTTTAAGAGGCGCTCGTAGGCTTGACGAGCTTGTTCCAGAGGGTATACTTTCTCAATCTGTGGTTTTAGATGCCCTTCATCGGTGAGGTGCGCAAGCTGGGTAAGATCATCGGTGTCGGCTTCAACGATGAACCAGATTCCTTTTTTCTGGTATTGCTCGGCATATTTACTCACCAGATTATAGGCGTTGCTGGCAATTCCTACATAGGTCCCCTCCGGTTTGAGTAATTTGAAGCTCGCTTTAATCACTGAGGCTCCCACCACATCGAAGATGAAATCGATATTACTCACCGCTTCAGAAACGTTGGTCGTGATATAATCGATCACTTCGTCAGCACCGAGGCCTAATAGCGTCTCGCGATGCTGTCCAGAAGCCACGGCGATCACGTATGCGCCTTTCCGATGAGCGAGCTGGACGGCATAGTTACCAACACCCCCAGCTGCCCCATGGATGAGGATACGCTGCCCCGCTTGCAGGTTTCCCTTCTTGAAGAGTGCCTGCCAGGCGGTGAGCGCCGAGAGGGAAAGAGCCGCACTCTCTTCATGACCGACTGATCGGGGTCGTCGGGCAATCTGATTGGGAGTGACAATGGTATATTCAGCCCAGACACCATCATGATCAAAGCGGGATAGTCCATAGACCTCATCGCCTACTTGGAACTCTGTTACCTTCTCACCAACTGCTTCAACAATCCCGGAAACTTCATGGCCTGGGATAATAGGACGTGGTCGCGGCTGGGTGCTCTCCCCATGGACGTACCATGTTTCCGGCCATGTAAGTTCATCAGGTGTTAAAGCCGCAGCTTTCACCTGCAAAAGCACTTCTCCAGCAGTGGGAACCGGTTTCGTAACCTCTACCACTTCCAAAAGCTCGGGACCGCCAATGTTTTCAGACAGAATGCCAATAGCTTTCATTCGCCTCTCCTTTTTAACCTTGGATGTTTTTATCTTCGATGTATGAGTCAGTTGACATGCGTTGGATTCGAGACAACCTGAGCTTTCACCTCTATGAGATAGAAACCGAAACTACGCGTTCTGCTTCAGAAGTCTTCTCTCTCTCTGTCCCTATTCATTCCATGGTGACTGGAGGACGTAGTCACAGAAGTTTGGTCGCTTGTAGCCTGGAAGGAAGCGTTCGCATACATCCGACTTGATGTTGCCAAAGGTCGTCTCTGGTTTATGTGCGAAGCCTTCAAGGAAGGCATGCAGAATCTTGTGTTTAAAGCCATCGCGTGGGTAAGCAGCTACGATCTGACCACGAACCTCTTCGGCAAGATTCTCATAGCCTTCTCCTATGACATCGAGGCCAACGCCAGCATTGACCAGAGCCACAACAGGTTCTTTATATTGCGCAACGCCAATCGTTGTATGGAGTGCAATAGCATCCCAAACCAGTTGAATTGAGGCGTGAGGAATGCCATGACTGGTAAGAAAATCACGGGCGGCATTGGCTCCATCTACCTCGAAGCGTTTGTCCTGGCTGCGGTATTTCTCTGTCAGCCCGAGATCATGGAAGAGCGCGCTAATGTAGAGCAATTCAGGATCATAGTGCATCCCTGTCTGGTGTCCCTGTAGGGCTCCGAAGAGGTAGACGCGATGTGAATGGTTCCAAAGCAGCGGGGTCCCATGTTCGCGCAGGAGTTCTGCGGCTTCGTTGGCCAGGGAACTATCAGGAATGATAATACCAGCAATTTTTTTCGGCATCGTATAAGACTCCTTATGGGATTTGAAAACACTCTGCGAGGCAGATGCTTCTTATTTCAGCTATTTGGCATCTGGTCAAGGGCAACGCAGAGAAAGAGTAATGACAACAGAACCCCTTGCAAAGGCGTCTGCACTATTTCATTGTAGCGGTGAATCATGTCTTCTTTCGTTCGCTAGTACATGAGGACGACATGTAGTCCGCCCCTTATTGTAGCTCCTTCAAGGGAAACATGGACATAGTATAATCATCTTCTTATAACCTTACCAGGGGCAAATCATGTGTATATGAGGACGAATCTCGCCAGGACCCAGGGAACTGTTTTCAGCTCTATAAGGGCTGTCTGTCAGCACGGATCTGCAAATACCTGGGTGAACTTAGGAAAAAACACTGCTACTGACGCTTAGATCTGATTCTTGTACTGGACAGCCACTTCACTCCAGTGAGTGTGCATGCACACTCACTGGAGTGAAGTGGCTGTGGCTTGGTTGCCTTCACTAGGATCAGCAATGCCGCTAGTTCCTTCCAAGTTGGGCTATGGATGAACCGATCCATAGCAGGAACCACAGTCCTGTAGCAACCCTTTTTGGGCGAAGTGCTACTGTGCCGATTGTGCCAACCATGTCTGCAGCGATGCGTTGAGCGGCCCAGCACTGCATCGAAAATCCTTCTCGATCACAGTGGAATGGCTCACTGCTACTTCTGTTAACGCGTGGAGGAGAAACAACCGTTGACCCTCTGCCTCCTTGAGGTGAGCCGTATCAATCGGCTTGTTGAGAAATTTCGCCCAAATTGCGATAGTACAGGTTTCAACAGCAAGCAGATCGATGCCATTTCCGGGATACTCTATTTCAAGAGACCTCGGTTTGACACCCTTCTCATTTGGCTCAGCCTCAAAAGAAATTTCCTGAAGGTCTTCATTTTGTCTTAAAAGAGGACATACTGCATCTCAAGCCTGCCAGCAATCAGGTAAAGAAAGAAGCTAGAGCGTCACCAAGCCAAGCAACTGCGCAGGCTGTGTTACCTGATCTCCCCAATAACAACGTCCAGGCTGTACAGGCTTAGGATGAGGAAGGGGCGTTGCTATTATGGAACTCCCAGGAGGGTTGAGACAACCACTATCCTGCCAGAGAGGCCGGCCAGTGTCTCTAGCAATTGCCATGAGTGAAGGAGAGGTACCAACAAAGGTCAGAATATAAAATGAGTGCTCATCCTGCTCAAAACTGTGGGGGCCCGGAACTGAGGGTTGATACTGAGATGGCGTTGTGTACTGCCAGATCTGTGACCCATTCCCTGTACGGATAGCTCTCAGGTTGATACCACTGTCATAGCCTGCATAGAGCACCGCATTCTGCTCCCACATCCCCCAGACGGGCACTGGAAAAGTCACCTTCCAGTCCAGGCTTCCAGTCTTCGCGTTTATAGCCAGTAAGTGTTGCGTATAGTCATTCTCTCGTGCTGAGTTAATCGTAAAAAAGAGCACCCTTCGAGAGACTGTGAACAGAGGCTCACTCTTACGTACCTCCAATGAACCTAAAGGCTGTTGCCTCTCTAGAGAACCAGTCAGGGGATTGAGTGTAGAAAGCGTTACTTTGGGAACAGTCGCCCAATTCTCTTCGTACGTCGCAGTCCACACGTACACCTCACCCTCAACGGCTATACCAGCATTCCCTGATTCTGCCAATGGTGAGCACCAGAGTTGCCTGCCATTGCTCGCCTGGAGCGCACAAACGCTGCGCTTAGCGCTTTTGGGGTCCAGCATTCCGGGATGATTTCGCTCATTATCATCAGTATATGTAGTAGTAAAAATACTATCGTTGGCAAGCGCGAAGTTCTTGAAAGGATCACCACCGTACCTATCGACGTTATACTGCCACAGGATCTGCCCCGTAGCTGCATTCAAAGCAAAAAGAGCATCTCCTTTCACCACCCGGTCAGGTGGTGTCTGGCTGACCTTTACATATATGGTGCCATTCTGACTTAAAATATGTGAAAATTTAGAGCCAATGACCTGTTCCTGGCACCATTGCTGTCACCCATCACGCAAATTCACAGCACATAATGCACCGTTGTTATTCGTCACATACACCTGATCATCCACTCGACCTACCACCAGAGGTGATTCTATATCATAATGCTTGAGCAAAGCGCCATCCTGTGTGCGCAAAAAACACAAAACTACCCTTGCCCCAGAGCCACTCCCCGAACGAAAAGCAGCGATCAGGGCTTTCTCTCCCGCAAGAGAGTCACCCTGCTTCAACTCCCCTTGTGTACGACATGCCGTTACTGGAACGTCTCGACTGGTTGGAGCACTCCTTGAGCTCAGCCCACAGGCTAACCCAGTCATAACCAACAATCCTGACATCACCAGGAGTGCGAAGCGAGAGCTTATTGACCATTTCCGCCCGGATACCCCGTAACTTCTAGACAATCTTCTTCTCCTTACATCTCTTTTGTATGCCAGATGCAAGTTTTTAGTGCAACACCGGCAATCTACTTATGGTAACGTGAAGGCTTCCGCGTTTCCTGTCGGCATTAGCTATGGGAGACCTGATTGAAGTAGCGTTGGAAGACAAGATCTTGCGCGATATCTAGCCCGATGGCGATGGAGCCGAGCAGGATACTATCGCCCCCCAGGCGAGTTGCGACGATACGCGGCCAGGAGGGGAGGAGTTGCTGTAACTTGTGTTGTAGCGGTTCAGACAATAGCTCTCCTCTCTGACCGATACCGCCGCCAAGCACAATGAGTTCGGGGTCAAGAACGGCGGTAATGGCCGCGATTGCCAGGGCTAATTTTTCTCCTTCTTGCTTCACAACAGCGAGCGCGACCTGATTCCCCTGTTGTGCCGCGTCGAAGATCTGTCTCACGGAGAGTGTTGAGGGTAGGCCAAGTGTCTGAGCCTGGCGCGCGATTCCCTGCGCTGAAGTCGCCTCTTCAAGCATGCCCAGGTAGTTCTCTCCGATCTCTGTTATTTGGGTGGATGCTTCTTGCGCGCCGAAGGGTAGGAAGCCGATCTCGCCCGCCGCACCCCCTGCTCCGCGATAAAGCGTACCATCAATGATGATACCCATGCCTACGCCGGTTCCTATTGTGATATAGACAAAGGTACGTGCCTCGGCTCCCCAGCCAAATGTACGCTCTCCAAGGGCCGCGAGATTCGCATCGTTTTCGATGGAGAGGCTTAGCCCGAAGGCCTCGCGTAATTCCGCGAGCAGGCCGTGACGTCCCCATTCGGGAAGGTTGGACGCGAAGCGGACGCGCTCATTTTGCGCATCAAAGACACCTGGCGTCCCAATGACGACGTGGATGACCTGATCCCAGGTGAGGCCCGCGCCAACCACGAGGTCGCGCGAGAGGCGACTAATCAGGGCGACGAGCGTGGCGGCGCTTTGTGTCGTGTTCTTCTCATCACGTCGCTCAACAATCTGACCCGCCAGATCCGCGACGGCGATTCGTACCCAGCCCCGCCCGACATCGATTCCAAGTACATAGCCAGCCTTCGGGTTCGTTTCGTAGAGGATGGCAACCCGTCCTCCTTTGTTTGAGGTAGCCTGACCAGTCGGATGAACAAGATTCGCCTGCTCAAGGTTCGCGAGAGCCTGTGATACTGTTGGCTTAGAGAGTCCAGTTTCGCGCGCGAGTTGTGCGCGTGATGTAGGGCCGTGCTTACGCAGATACTCTAATAATGAGCGCTCATTGATTGCTCTAAGGTGCGTTGGCGTCCCTGGCTGGTAGGCATGAGGCCGATTGGAATCGGTTACAGTCATTGATGACTCCTTTGCGATGACATATGCTCCACTATTGTAAATGATCTTAACCAACTTAGAAAGGGGCCGAAAATCATCAATCGCTCAAGAATTGCCATTGACAAAGCTTTAGTTAGGAAACTATACTAACTAATGAGCGCAATGGCTGCACTCAAAACATAATCTTTAGCATGTAAGACAGGCGATGGTACATGAGGAGGTCCACGTGAGTTCTTCAGAGATTAACAGCGAGTCATCGGCGACTTCTCCCGGGCTAGGGCGAGACGAAGCCACACAGACGAAAAATGGATTTGTACGGAGTGTGGGACTACCGACTGCAATTGCCATCAATATGACGCAAATGTGCGGTATCGGTCCGTTTATTACGATCCCCATCATGGTAGCGGCATTTGGAGGACCGCAGGCGATTATCGGCTGGATTGCCGGAGCGATCTTGGCCCTGGCTGATGGTCTGGTCTGGGCAGAACTGGGCGCTGCGATGCCTGGGGCTGGTGGCACCTATATCTATCTACGTGAAGCTTTCCAGTATCGCACAGGACGCCTGATGCCGTTCCTATTCATCTGGACGGCTATCCTGGCGATACCCCTTATTATGTCCACAGGTGTGATTGGTCTGGTGCAATACCTGGGCTATCTCTGGCCGAATATGAGTTGGCTTGAGATTCATCTGGTTTCGTTGCTAGTCATAGGCCTGGTGGTCTTTGCCTTGTACAGACGTATCGAGTCGGTTGGCCTTCTGACAAACATATTATTTGGTGTCATGCTTCTCTCTATTGGCGTCGTGATTATTGCCGCCTTCAGTCATTTTAATCCAAATCTGGCCTTTACCTATCCCGCCAACGCCTTCACATTTGACGGAAAGTTCTTTGCTGGTCTTGGTGCTGGTTTGCTGGTTGGCGTGTATGATTACCTGGGCTATAACACAACCTCCTATATGGGGGATGAGATGCGTTCTCCTGGCCGTGTTATCCCCTGGTCCATCATCATTTCGATTCTGGGGATAATGCTGCTCTATCTGGCCCTCAATATTGGCGTACTTGGTGTTATGCCCTGGGAAACAGTTGCGAAGTCGCCATCGATTGCTTCCCTGGTATTGGAGCAGACCTGGGGTAAGGGTGTTTCCAGCGTCATAACAGTTCTCATCATCATTACAGCCTTCGCTTCTGTCTTTACTGGTCTGCTTGGTGGATCACGAGTTCCTTTTAACGCAGCGCAAGATGGTGTGTTTCTGCGCCCCTTCGCCAAACTGCATCCGCGTCATCATTTCCCACATATCGCGTTGATCGTTATGGGTGTTATCACTGCCATTGGATCGTTCTTTGATCTCGCGACAGTTATCAGTATGTTGATTGCTGTCATCGTGCTGGTTCAGAGCATTGGGCAGATAGTGGCATTGGTCGTTTTACGACGACGGCAGCCCAATTTGAAACGCCCATATCGTATGTGGCTCTATCCGCTTCCTGTCATCATCGGTGTTGCTGGTTGGCTCTATGTTTATTATGCATCTGGCTGGACCTCCGTTGGTCTGTCTCTGGCCTGGGTCGTGGTGGGTGTGATCGCATACCTCATCTGGGCACGTGTTGAGCATACCTGGCCCTTTGGCCCGAAAGAGGTTCATGAAGTGTATCTTGAGCAACAAGAACAGCCCGGTGCGACAGAGCCTTCAGTAGAAGCGTAGCTGGTAACCGTAGATAGGAAGCAATAGTAGGATGAATCACACTGGCGTCCATGATTTTGTGCTCGCGGTCGATTTTGGTGGAACAAAGATTGCCATCGCGACCGCCGATCTAGCGGGACATGTTCTAGAGCAATCTCGACTCGAAACGAGGGCCTTGGATGGAGCAGAACAGATTCTGACGCGTACACTGGCTGAAGCGCGCGTCCTTATAGCGCGCACGGAGGCACAGAGCAAGGGGCAATGTGTCTCAATCGGCATCGCGAGTCCTGGCATTGTACGTGATGATGGAATCGCACTCTCACCCAACATTCCAGGATGGGAGCACGTACGATTACGCTTTACGATGCGAACTGCCCTGGGTGTCGCAACCATAGTGGCGGCGAACGACGTTAAGGCTGCCGCGCTGGCAGAGGTACGTTGGGGCGCGCTTCAAAACGCGAATCCGGCGGTGTTTCTCAGCCTGGGAACCGGGATTGCCTCCGCGCTTATCGTCGATGGACGGGTATTGACTGGCGCTCATGGGGCCTCCGGTGAGATCGGCTATAACTTGCGTGGCGTATCGGACATCTATGGGGCCGCTCATGGACGCGCTCCACTTGAAGAGGTGGTAGGCGGACGTTTCATCGGGGAACGTGGAAGTAAGTTATTGGGAGAGCAACTTAGTGCGGCTGAGTTGTTCTCTCATGCCGATGTGCGCGTGCACTCCTTCGTGGAAGAGACACTGACCGAACTGGCAACCCATGTTGCCAATCTAGCTATCCTGATTGATCCGGCGCGAATCGCGATAGGTGGCGGCTTGATGAATTCAAGCTCTCTCATTCTGGACGCCATTTCATCTCGCCTGGCATATGCCGTACCCTTCCCGCCTGAGCTTGTTCCTGCTCACTTCCTTAGTGATTCATCGCTCTATGGCGCGATTGCCCTGGCACTCACAGAATGGGTGGATGGGAAATGGAAATAAGTCTTCTGGCCTATGATGCTTAGGAATAAGGGAACGTGTGCAATACCGTGTTTCGCACACGTTCTCTTATTTCGAGACTTGCTATGATAGTGGTAAATTCCCTGAATGTCGAGCACTTTCTGCTCTCAAGGGTTGACTTTTGCTTTAAACGGTCGATTGATGAGATAGGTTTCGCCGTTTTGGTGCATCTTCGGTCACCATCCATCAGTTATTGACCCATACCTCCGGGATGGGGGATTTTCATCTGGCCCCCGATTTTGAAGCCAGGCAAGCCACCTGGCAGAGTGCCGCTGAAACAAGGCACCACGATGCTGATACAACGTGACAACGTCGGCAGCGGTGAACGCCTGCAGCGGGAGACGGGTCAAGAAAAGTTCGTAGACGACCTCAGCCCGAGTGACGCCAACGGGACTCTTCTTTCAACCCGCTGAATGGGCCACCACCATCCGGCATGTGATGACCTCTGTCCCCACCGGCACAACAGAAAAGTCGTAGAGCGCGTGATGCCTCTCTCCGCGTGGGTCAGGTATTGATCGGCAGACAACGAAAGCCGGGCCTGGATCTCGGCTCGCTTCAGGAGATGATATGTTTTGCCCAGCATCACAAACGGCAGTCCGCCGAGATCGGTGAGGATCGCTCCGGTCCCGTACTGGTCATCCAAGCGGAGCAAGGCGCGTTCTGCGGGGTGATGATGGGCCTGCAGATAGCGTTGAATGGCTGTGACTGCCCGACGCAACTCGGCCCGATACTCGTCGTTGCCAGGGTTCCAAATGTGGCAATCCACTGATGCGTATGGGCCTGCAAGACTGTGGTACGCGAGCGCACCACTTCCCCGTGCTTTCGTCTAGTGTAACCAGGAGCACAGAGCAGGCGTAAGCCCCGTTGGGCAGGGGCTGTCTGTGGTAAAGCCCGTTGGCGCGTTGCCTCACGCGTCCCATCGACATCGAAGATGAGGGAATGATTTCCTTGACGGTCGAACAGCTCGCCTGCTCTTCTTTGGTTAGAGGCCGAGCCAGCAGGTCGGCGAGGAAGAGCGTGCGTAAGGCTTCCATCACAATTTGGTCAAGTGCGGCGAGAAAATGACTGAGCGCTGAACAAGACAGCAGACCCTCGCGCCCGAAGAGGGCCATAAACGGGCAGGCCCAGGGCTGTACCCGCTCGTAGAAGGCTTCGAGCGTGCGCTCCCCGCTAATCGCATAGCCGAACAGCACAGCCATAAAATCGATGAGTTCGTAGCGTCCGAAACGCCGACGGGCAAAGTGTACCTGTTCTTCGATGGCGGCAAGCACCCCCGGGCGTTGCACGTGGTGTATGATCAAGGTCAGTTCCCCGAATTAGCAGGGTAGTGCAGGAACGGATTGCGTCGAGGTCTGGATGTTGGCTAAAGAAGACACGATACTGGTTATAGGTCCTCTTTACAGAAAGATGGTTGCTTTGTTCTTTCCGTATGGAGGCATATTTTCAGGGGCGGTTGCTCCTTGAGGTGAACTCGCTGCGCATATCGTGGGGATCGAGAGAATCAATGGGGGAAAAGAGCGCGAGCGCCCCAACGGGCCCCTGGTCATTTCGCGCATCACGCAACAACAATAACCGTGCAGGGAAGACCCTTACCTGGCCATCTTTGCAAAGAACAGGCGATTGAAATGCTCCTCCTTCATCCTCTATGAGACCAGTCCTCATGGCAGCGAAAAAACCTTTCCAATGTCGTTCTCGATACGCTTCAGGAATGATGAGATCAAGCCGTTGCCCGACAGCCTCAGTTGCCTCATATCCGAAGAACAACTCGGCTCCCTGGCTCCAGAGGTGAATCACTCCCTCATTGTCCGAGATAACGACAGCTTGAGATGCCATTTTTTTCATTGTTTGTCTTCTCCTCCAGGTGTTTTCAAAGCCCGACTGACGTTGCTCGCCAGGTGAGCTCCCTGGAAGAAAGTCTATCATATTTGCTGTGTTTTACTCAGCAGTGAAAGGCTGAGAGCGTTCTTCATAGCTCTCAGCCTTTCACTGCTGAGTAAAACACGTTGTGCAACCCGTGGGCAAGGCAGGCATATGAGAAGGGTTAAAGTTGGCGTGATAGGTGCGAGCTTACAGTAACGGAGGAGCGGTGGCTCGCGATATTCGCCTAACGCAAACAAAGAATATAGATTGGTTCAGGGCACAGCCCTCTTCTGCAAGAATGCTGCACTTTTCTAATGCGATGTGTTTACCACAATATCCTCTCCGAGTTGATCAATGTAAAAGTAAATGGCCGAGAAGGTGGTGAGTTGCAGAGCGTAGTAGAAAATGTGCAGCCCCACATCTTGTTCCGGGATGTTGCGTAGAATGGGAAGAGGCCCATCTCCTCGCCCCAAACGCTGTCGCGGAGCGATAGAGACGTATTCTGCCTACTGATCTGTTTCCATGTCAGTGATCGTATATCAACCCACATCGGAAGATTGAAAGACTTTAATGCTGACGTTACACCATGAGGCCAAACAGGATCAATTTTCCCCGGCTTGTATCCTAAAGAAAGAAAGGGAAAGATATGGATGAGTTCTATGTCGAACTTATATTTGATAAAGAACTTCCCTGCGTCGTCTGCGGAACACCGACAGTCTGTGGTGTAGCCTTTTTCTCGCAGTCGCAAGGCATCACAGGGCGTAAGTTCATCAACACATGGATACTTAACCCTTACTGCGAGCGGGGTATGGGGTGTAAAGATAAAGTATTGGAAGACGTGAGAGCCCCACAACGGGACTAGAACCCGTGCTAAAAGATTGAAAGTCTCCTGTGCTGCCACTACACCATAGGCCCAAATATTCGGGGGATTGGTCTCAACCCCCTCGCCGCCTCTCTGCTACATGGTCTTAGCAGCTTCATCGAGGACCACTTACCACATACATGAGTTTAGAAAAAGCGTTCATAGAATAAGTGAAGCCGATTGAGGTCGCTTATTTTTGTTGCAGCATGGATATAAACAGATGCAGAGCAACTACAAAGAGTTGCAGAGTAGCAACAAGCGCCGAACAACGCCGCGCAAGCTAGGAACAACGATATGAATGACTCAAACAACGGCGTGCAGGGGACGAACAGTGTCAGCGAAAAGACGTACACACGTTGGACATGTAGCATACATAGACATGCAACGCTTTAGCCGTTCTCATCAATCGGCTGACAGCACTATGCCATGGGAGATACAACTCTGTACAACGATCAAGCAGGGTCGGATGAGTCAGAGCATAAAATTTGTTCGACACCTTGCTCTTTAAATCATTCACCAATAGAGTCAGTGTTTTCATCACACCGATCCTCTCTACTGCGTGAGGAGCCCCCTCACTGCGTCAGTCACGACCTTGCGGCGATGAGAACGGGATTGACCGCTGATCAATACCTCGAATTCGGGCGTGGCCGATGCCCACAGCATACTCAAATGGAGGATAAGTCCCAGCAGATCTGCGGGAGCATAATGCGAAGAGAGCAGGCCTGCTTGCTGTGCTTGAGCAATCGTATTGGCCTTGCCCTGCAGACTTTCCAGCACGATGGTCAATGGTTCTGCTGATCCTGCTCGTTCCAGGCGGTACCAAGTGGTCAGACGAGCAATCTCTGGGTGATCTTCAAAATTGTCGAAGAGGTGCCCAGCATAGCCAGGCAGGTCAGTAATGTCAATCGGGGTGGCACGCAGACCCTCAACGCACAGGGCATTGAAGACGGCATCGAACAGCCCCTCTTTATTGCCGAAATAGTAGTAAATTTGTGCCTTGTTGGATCGGGCGATCTCTGCGATCTTGTCTACACGTGCGCCTGCGATACCATGAGTGGCAAATTCCTGCAGCGCGGCCTCCAGTATTCGTTTTTTGGTTGCCTCCGCATCTCGTATCATGGCACTCACTATACCATACTAACTGTTTGGTTGACAAATCGATGTGTGGATGAAACGAATTTTTATCAACTAACTAGATGGTTGACAAATGGTGAGGGGTGATATAAACTTTTGTTATCAACTATCTAGTTGGTTGATAATTTAGCACTTAGCGTGCTCGGCATGGAAAGTGCCATTTCTTGAAATGGCACTTTCCACCATCAGTAATAACGAGTTTCTGATGCCCGGTTCACGGAAGACATCCTTGCCCTGCTGCTCCAACTTGGGGCAACTACATTGCCTACTCAGGAGGGGCTATGAACGCTAGGAGTCTTCAAACCATCCCTGATGGGCAGGGCAAATTGACTATCCATCGTGGTGACTGTCGACAAGAACGGGATTGGATGAGAGCGAGACTGCAACGAATTTGGCCATTTTTTGTGTTGCCTGCATATATGTGTGTTTAGAAGAAGAGGAGATGAGAAATGAAGAATCAACGTATGCAACCTGGAGATCTCTGTTTAGTCACAGGAATTACCGGCTATGTCGCCTCCTGGATTGGCAAGGATCTTCTGGAGCAAGGGTACCGCGTCCGGGGAACGGTTCGCAGTTTCAATGATCAAGAGAAAATCCACACCATGCATGAACTCCTTCCTGGTGTTGAGTTCGTAGAGGCTGATTTACGAAGCAGCGACGGTTGGGAAAAGGCTACTAAAGGGTGCAAATGGGTCTTTCATGTTGCCAGTCCCCAGGCAGTCGCCTCGGAAAGGGATCGCACGGGTGGCGCACTCAGCGGAACTCGCTTTGTCTTGACCGCTGCCTTTGCTACGGAGACGGTTGAAAAAGTAGTGGTTACCAGTTCTGAAGCAGCCGTAGCCTACAATCTCCCAACATCCAAAACACGCTTTACCGAGGATGACTGGACGAACGCAGAGGGCGCGGGTGATTATTTTCGCAGCAAGACCCTGGCAGAGAAACTTGCCTGGGATCTGGCTAATGACGACACACAGAACCCTCGGCATATAGCCCTCTCAACCATCAGCCCGTCCATGATCCTAGGTCCATCGCTGGTTCCCTGGGTCCGCTATAGTCACGAGACTGTCAAGAATCTCGTTGAAGGGAAGACCCGGATGGTACCTGATATGTCGAACTATTTTGTCGATGTCCGTGATTGTGGATCCATGCATATCACCCTTATGAACGATCCGAGCACGGATTGGCATCGTCATCTTTGCTACAGTGTGCGAGGAAGAACGGTGGATCTCGCGCTCACCATTCGTAACCATTATGCCAGATTGGGTTTTGCGCCCAAGGTGAGAACCTTCCCGCGCTTCCTGGTGTGGATGTTAAAGTTCTTCAATGCAGATGCTGCCTCGCTCTACCCGCTGTTGGGGAAGGAGACGTGGCGCGAGACAAAATACCCGCAGGTGTATCACTATCGCTATACCGACTTGACCCAAATGGTCCGAGATACTATAGATGATCTTCTGGAGAAAAAAGCCATTCAAGTGAAGAACAAGTAGATGAATGCTGTTTTCTGGATGCGAGATGGCTAGAGCGCGACGCCTTGGAAGAAGGGAGCGCTCTTCATTGGTCGCTGTTGCCGTAATAAGAAGCTGACCCTTGACTGATGTGACCTGCTGAATTTGAAAGCCAGGAAGTGAAAAGGGAATGTGAGACAAGATTATCACCTGGGAAGCTTTTTTAGATGATAGTATTGCTTCTTTTTATTTACGAATCTAGGTTATAGATGGTGCACGAACGTTGCGGATGATCCTCCAAACCGGGACAACAACAGCAAAACGAGCTTTTGGAAGATGACCTGTTGGAACGAAACGAAATTCCATCCACAAGCATTTATGAGAGTGAGAGAAAGTTTTCTATCGTAGCTTCTGTTGTTTAAGGCGTACTAAACAAGCAGGCTCAATAAAGCAAAGCCTCGTCTTCTGAAATGTCTGTCAAAGAGGTGACTCAATGTGGAGCAACAAAAAGAAAACGTTTGTCATTCTAGCCTGTTTTCTCGTTGTGGGATTTGTATGCTTAGGAAGTGTCATTGGGAACCGTGTAGCTCATGCATCAACAGCCTCTCCATCTCCTTCGCATGCAACATCTTCAACCAATGCAACCATGATAAACACGTCGTCCTTTAGAGTAACAAGCATTGATATGTCTGTCACCCCAAGTACTACCTCGTTATGGAAATGTGGCTCTTACATTCAGGTCGTGTATAATGCTGTCTTTCATGTCACCTCAGGCCCAAACGGGGGAACGATTGTGTTCTCCTATACCACCAATAATGGGCGTTCCCAAGCGACGGAAAAGTTAACCATTTTGCCTGGTCAGCGTCTCTCGAACTTTACATTCACGTGGCAAGGACAACTTCCAAGTGATCATGTCTCTCCAGGGCTGGGAGGCGTATTGGTCACAAGTCCAAACCTCCTTCAGTCTCAGATGGTCTGGCCAGCCGGAAAGTGCCGCTAATCAAAAAAGGTTTCGAGCGTTCCTACCAAAAACGCTCTTATTTGAGAATATTCATCCCTCAATTATATATACGACCCATACTGACTCTTATTGATCATTGCATAGCGAGTTACAGAGAAGGTGGCGAGAAAGCCCTGCTCATTGATGGCAGGGATGAATCGCCACATCCGCTCTCGTGCGCGAATGGAATAGCGTCGTGTGTGTTTTGCAATAGAACTTGTGTTCTTCTCCTCGTTCTGGTAGAATAGGGAGATCAGCACGACGCATCAGTGGGAATGGAGAGAAGGAGCCGACATGCCTGGACCACGCCAGAGATAGCAGAAGCCACCTCCTAAGGAGAAGCGACCGGCAACGCCGACCTTTCTGCTCGAATTACCCCTCGTCGTTGATCCAGGACAAGCCACTCGCCTCCGCGCTCACCTGGAAGCCGCTCGTCACCTCTACAACGCCATCCTCTCCCAGGGGCAGAAACGCCTGCGCCGCATGCGTACTGACGCTGCCTGGCAAGCAGCTCGCGCTCTTCCTCGCACGCAGAAGACCCAACGAGCAGCAGCGTTCTCTGCCTTGCGCAAGCAGCACGGGTTCACCGAGGCGGCATTGCATGAAGCAATCAAAAGCTTGCGCGCGGGATGGATTGCCGAACACATCGAGGCGGTGCTTGCCCAAACGCTGGCCACCCGCGCCTATCGTGCTCTCAATCGTGTCTGCCTGGGCAAGGCCAAACGCGTGCGTTTCAAGAGCCGAGGGCGAGGCTTCTCCAGCATCGAGAACAAGCGCAATGACACTGGTCTGCGCTTTGTGTTGCAAGCCCCCGAGGAAGGCAATGATGGGCATCTGCTCTGGAACGGTGACCGCCTCCCAGCCCGTATTGATTGGCAGGATGAAGTAGTGTGTCATGGCCTGAGACATCGCATCAAGTACGCTCGCCTCCTCCAGCGTCCTGCCAGCAGCAAGCGAGCGGACGGTGCCGATGCAGAAGGGAACCGCTACTGTGTGCAACTCGTCCTGGAGGGCACGCCCCACCGCAAACCGAAGCACACGGTTGGGCAAGGGATCGTTGGCGCTGACCTGGGTCCCTCGACTCTGGCGCTTGTTCCTCAGGAAGGAGAAGCCAGTCTGCAGGTATTCTGCGCGGAACTGAAACCTGATGCCAAGGCCATACGTCGCTTGCAACGGCAGATGGATCGACAAAGGCGGGCAGGCAATCCGGAGAACTATGACGAGAAGGGACGCATCAAGAAGCAAGGGACCAAGAAGCAACGCTGGAGACAGAGCAAGCGCTACCTGGCGACGAGGCGGCGCAAGGCCACCAAAGAGAGGAAGCTGGCAGCGCACCGTAAGAGCCTGCATGGGCACACAGTCCATGAGGTAATGGCACTGGGCAAGACCATCATCCTCGAAAAGATTTCCTAATAAGGCATGGCAGAGGCAATTTGGCACAAGTGTGGGACTGCGAGCCCCAGGGATGTTTGTAGCACTGTTGAAACGCACCGCCGTGCCCCCTCTGGGGGTTGCAAGCACGGGCGGCACCCTGGTAGAAGTTCCCACACGCACTACCGCACTGAGCCAGTGGTGTCATGGCTGTGGCAAGCGAGTGAAGAAACCGCTCTCTCAGCGCTGGCACCACTGCGCATGTGGCATAGGTCCCATCCAACGTGACCTCTATTCGGCGTTTCTGGCCGCCTATCTTGATCCGACACATCCCATCCCCTCGTGTGCCCGATACGCGCTCGTATTGGGAAGGTGCGGAGGCGCGCCTGCGGGCAGCACACGAGCGTCTCATCCAACGCGCGAAAGAGGGGCAGGTCCTGCCCCGAAGCTTGGGTCTGACTCGAGCCAGAGTGCGCCTGCCCGAAAGTCCAGGGGAACCACCACTAGAGCCTGTTCTTCTCCTTTGGCGAGAAGAACAGGAAGCGTGGGCCGAACCCCTGGAACCTCCGCTGCTTTAGCACGGAGAGCTTTCAGATATGTCCCAAAGCATGGACGAAGCACTGATGAAGGATGGATCGACGATGTCTCAAACAAGCCTTGGCAAGAAGGAGCGCGTCGTCAAGTTGCTGGAACGTCTAACAACACACATTTTTTTGGTTCACGACGCTTGAGGAGCCTGATAATCAGTTTTTTCTCTAGGATTGCTCTCTCCAAAAGTGTATTAAGAACGACGCATTCCTACTTTTTTTGTTGTTGGAGTGCGCCATTATGGCAAATCAGAAGAATCCTAGCTATTGAAGGTTGAGCAGCGTCAGGCATTCATGGAGATTCCATCTGACCTCTCAGAACGAGATCTCGCCCGGCATTACTCCTTTACTTAAGAAGAATTCAAACTGATCCAGAGTCATCGTCGTCCTGAGAAACGCTTTGGCTTTGCAGTCCAACTCGCATTACTCCGTTTTCCAAGAAGGCCGCTAGCAGAATATCACGGCGATTTTTGCTAGGTCCCTTACATTATCCTCAAAACCATTTCTCATCGCTGGCCCGGTCCGGCCAAAATATATCCTAGAGAACTGGGAAGAGATGCAAAGGCTTGCATCCTCTATTCGTCATGGGTCAGTTTCTGCTTCGCTCCTCACGCGCAAGCTCTCGGCCTACAGCCGACTAAACAGCCTGGCGACCGTGCTTTCAGAAATAGGCAAGCTTGAACGCACTTCACTAGAATCACTAACGATGCCAAAGCCGAAGAATGAACTGGAGGGCGTCTGCAAGAGTGTCAAAAAACCTACGCTTCCTGTGACAGGTAGATGAGAGGAAGGAACGAAGCAGCACTCTTGGAGGCTCTGAAATAGAGGAAAAAGGCTATCACATAACCGAAAAGAACAAGGTGCGAGAGAAGTGAAAGTGAAAGAGTATCAGATAGGTCATTTTCTATCTTTGGAGAAAAAATATGGATCAACTACAGCCAGGCTGCACGGTCAAGATTTTGGAAGGAGCGTTTGCCGGGTTTGAAGGTACTGTTCAGGCCGTCAGTGGTATACATATCACCGTTATGGTCAAGCTCTTCGAAAGAGAGACATCTGTACAATTCCGGCTGGAACAGCTTGAATGGGAAGAACTGGATCTACGACCAACGTTTCGGCAGGATCTCACAAATCAGCTCGAAAGTGAACGCACTAAGAAGTTAAACGACTGGTGGCTCCAGCATCTTGATCAATCGGAAGACGATCTGGCTGGAGAGTATCGTGCCTTTCTGCAATTTCGCACACGTGTAGATGTTGAACACGTACGCCGTTCAGCGCAATTGCACCATGACTTTTCCTCTCTTTTCACAGATAGATTGCTTGATGAGGAGGGAAATGCAAAGCTCAAGGCACGCTGGTCGGAGTGGCTTGAACGTGAGAGGCTGAAGCAGAGAGGATATGGTGAACCCCTCACGACCTTTGAACTCCACTGCCTCAAACGACTGGATCTCATCGATGATAAGGTTGATCTGCAAGCATCAATGCGGCAACGCTGGCAGGAGACGCTTGCGTCTCTCAAAACTCAGTACACCGATGCGACCTCGGAGGAATGGGCGGCGATAGAGGAAGGCTGGTGGGAAGATTTTGAGCGGGGCGCCATCTCGGCTGAGCGCAAAGTGCTTCTTGCAATCTGGGGAATACGAAACCCCTCGAAACTCCCCTCACCCCACCATTACCGCTCTCTGCTCTGGCAGGCCGCCGAAGAGCGCCATCATCAGGCCAAGTATGCACACTTCCGCCAGGAACATCTGCCTCCACTGGAAGAACTGGCAGCCTTGCGGGCCGGAGCTCGTCAGCAGGCCGAAGCACAGCGCGAACCTGTACAAGCTTTTTTTCAACAGGCATATCAATTGACGTTGCCCGATCATGTGTTCGCCTTCTGGGCTTTCTGGCTTGGTCTCACCCCGCTGGAACGCGCAGCTATGGATTGGCGAATCAATGAACGTGATGAATTTGACGTGACCATGTCAGTCCTGGGCATTTCACCAGGCGGCATCTTTGAGTACTTCGAGAAAGCCGGGCGCGAACGCATCCCTCAAGCTGGCCTCGACCATCGCCTCAACGACCGCTTCTATCGCGATCCACCGGAATTCTTCACTGCTCTCCACGGTGATACTGACGGTCTGCATTTTGGACTCTGGTACGATAATCCTCATGAGCCCTCCGCCTTTGCCGCCAGCTATTATTCGAGGGATGGTGGCGGCATTGCCTATAAGGGTCAGACGCTACTAGAGGCTGTACGTGAGGAGATCGAGTGGACAGAATTTCACAGCGATGATTATAGCGAGCAGGAAGAGGAGCGTAGCCAGCATCGCCTGAGCATACAACTCCTGCGTGATGCGGTAATGGAATATGAGACAGGGGACCGACCCGAGCGAGGTGAAGATTATGTCGATACCTACGGGAACACTGAGGGACGTATCCCCACCTGCAATGAACTTGGCGTCATCGTTCCACCACCGCACGAGCAACTGTTGGAACGCGATGTAGAGGCAATCTACCATGCTATTCGCACCGATGACCACCAGGTCAAGACATGGATCGATGAAGCATTACAGGCTTGTGCACAGGGCCAGCCCGCCCGGGCACTGGCGCTCGGTCATGATCTGCACTGGCTCTCACACGATCAACAGGAACGAAAAGAGGCCGCCCACCTGTTGCTGATCAGGGCCTACGAGATGCTCGGTTATCGGGCTCTTGCCGAGATTGCAACGCTCCATCACCAGTATCGCGATCTGCCCAATGTCGATATCTATAACTTTCATTACGATTTTTCTTCGTAGTCGCATTGAGGCAATGCTTGGTACCATGTACACCAACAAGATGGAGTGAGTTCATCTCTCAAGTGGGAAAGGTCGCGTCGAGGCCGTTCCTGAGTGATGATGAGGCACAGATGTAGGTGTGTCGCATGTAGGCCTCCAGGATATTGTTGTCGACGCATCCGCTCACAGGAGAGCTCCGTGATGAATACCAGAACAAGGGATTTGAGCCACATGCATGCCAAGAGGCATGTGGCTCAAATCCCTTTGCGTCTTTCCTGTCGTGTCTTTGGGGGAACTGGCCTGCTTTATTCCACATTCCGACTGAGAAAAATCCCTCTTATCCTATCTTGTAGAGTACTGGTCCCATTCACACCGAAAGTGACGATACGCATGGGCCTGATGCGCAAAAGCTCGCGCGTGTACATCGTCTTGATCTCGTTTCCACGCTCTGGCGCTGCCTCAGCCCTTCCGCGTATTTCAACGACACGCGCTTGCCCAGATGGCGCGATGTCGTCTATGAGGAAGGCCACCCGCCCATGACGGATTGCGTCACGATACTTCTTCGTTGCTGTCATGTTATATCCACTAATATCGATGCTGTCTTCAAGCGCATTGTAGTCAAATGTCACCGTCGCTATATGTAGTTCGCCCTTTGGGCTAACAGTTGCTAACCTGCCGAAGTGCTGGCTCTGGAAAAAGGCGATTTCTTCTGCTGTAAATGTGCTCATGGTTTGCTGCTCGCTTTTCTCTTACTCCGCCTGATCATGTGTCAATTTGGTGGGTGCGATGTTCGTTTTCTCAAGAACGCTTCGGATAGCAGTTACCACGCGATCTGGTCGATCCTCCTGAACATAATGTGAGGCGTCATCCAGGACCTCAGTGTCGCTTTGTTTGAGGTATTGCTGCCATTTTTTCATCTCTGACAGGGGGAACCCGTCACTATCTTTCGCCCCCAGAGGATGTAGGAGGGGACATCAGAGAGCACTGATAGTCTCGATTCAATTTCCTTTAACCAGAGATGTGCTTTGCGAATTTGTCCGGGAAATATCCAGGTTGGTATCCTTGATGTGGGCGTTGGGAACGGATCAGTGTAGGCCTTTCTCAAGCTATTCGTGATGTTTTCAGTATGATGAATCCCATAGGGGACAATGTGTTTGGCGAAGAAGTTGCGCTGTGTTTGAAGCCAGTACCCGAGAGGCCATCCTCCCATCGCCAAGGAAAACAGCTTTACTGGTAGGAGCGTTGTGGGCCAAGCCCACGTGTTCATCACGACGATGCCGCGCAGGTTTTCTCGGTGTTGGACCGCGTAATTAACGCCAATTGGTCCTCCCCAGTCTTGAACGACGAGCACAACATCCTTCAAGTTCAGACGACGGATGAAGACCTGTACCGTATCCGATTGTTCTTGTGGCGTAAAACCATAATGGGAAGGTGCTTTTGACATCCCAAATCCAGGATAATCTAAAGCGATAAGGCGGCAGTTGCTGCGCAATTCTTTAATGATATTCCGATAGAGATACGACCAGGTGGGATTCCCGTGAAGGAGAAGAATGGTTGGTCCTTGTCCTTCGTCAATGTAATGAATGTACCCGTCACGATAAGGCATCCAGTGATCAGTGAAGGGATATTCCGATGGGTCCACTTCAAAAGGTCTTTGTATTGCAATGCTCGGCTGATCGCTTGACGCACTGAGATTTGTCTCTGCGTCGAGAAAAGTAGAAGATGAAGTGACTTTTTGCATGTTTTTCGCCCTTTTCTATAAGTAGGAGAATGGACATCCACTGAATTTGGTAGTGCCCACTGTTTCCTTTACTTCTGGTTTCCTAGAACAAGGATCTTTCTGTTGTGGGAAAGCCCTTTTGTTTCTGTCAGTAGGATACCTTTCGCAAGGATGAATTGGCTTCACCCAAAGGGATGATTATGAAGATGATTCAATGAAGGCCTTGCCCTGAACGGAGTGGAGTAACATAGGCTTGAGCGTGTGCTCACGTGATTTATACTCTTCCCGTGACCAACGTGGAGTGCGTTTTTTCTCATGCGGGATGATTAATTTGAGTATTTTTTCGTTTGCTCGAACCGCTGAAGTTGATAGTGCTCAACTGGAAGCAGAGACGATACGCCCTAAACATGCGAAAGGGCAACCTCTCTTTGTTGCCTAACAGAATCTTATTGTGCTATCTTTGTGGCCTAACAAAGAGAGATAACGAGCGTGAAGCAGATACAGATACCATCTTTCCTATCAAGAGCTTGACCACTTCATAAGTGTTACATAGAGACAGAATTATCCCCGGATAAAGAGTGAATAAAGACGTGAGCATGATTTGGAAAGGTACCCTCTTGTGTAGGCAAAAACAGCCCATGCTTTTGCGAGGAAACTCGACTGGACAAAAGGATCTCAGTTCCCTGATTTAGGCAACGGCCAGGACACGCTCCCTCGGCTCCGCGTGTGTGTGCATCAAAACCCACTAAACACGTATGTGGTTATGAAGTACGGCGACAGAGGCGACAAGCATCCAAAGAAGCCAAGGCAATGAGAGTGTCCCAAGCCAAATCTCCTCAGGCGGCTCAGTTGTCATTGAAAGTCACCTGATTTACTTTTCATTGAGTTCATCTCAGTGGCCTGTGGCGCATGATGTTTCGAAAGTGTGGATGAACCGGTTAGTGGGGCGCTCTCCTGGACAAACTATCCAATATCTTTTAGTCGATACCTATTTATAGATATTAATTACGCTATTGATTTATGTTGCTAATTATGATATTACTAGCCTATTCATAGATATTATGAAATAATAGTTGTGTTTTGTGTTTGCTGAGCAAATTAGTGCCTGTGCATGAATTTTCACATATTGAATATCTTATTCTATGTGCCTTCGTTATTTACTGGCTAACGACAGGAGATCCTAAAAATATATGTGTTATTTTTGGTGAGTGCCAGAGTATCAGTCAGTTGAGTGAGTAGATGTGCTGATCTGCAACGCTTGAACATATCGGTACAGCTACAGTGACAATCACATATTCTGGCAGCATTCAGTGGGCATTTTGTGAAAAAGTACAAGAGAGCATTGAGCATAGACGGGTTATTTTCCAGGTCTGACCATAGAGGTAGGTATAGCAACTGTGAGCAAACAAATGGTTGAGAAGGGTGGTTGATGTAACGTAGAAAATAAAGAAGGAATTGTGTGAATGAGCTTGCATGAACCTGTAAGCTTCGTAGAGAAAGGAGAGAACAACTCATGAATTTTAACAGTTGTGGTCGTCAGGCACCAGAGAATAAGCTCTCCAAAGAATTCGTTGAGTTTATTGATCTGACTGACGAAGACTTGGAAGAGGTCGAGATTCTTAAGTTTGGTGGCGCTCATGGTGGTTATTGCGGCTGCGAGAGCAGCGAAGGTGCCGGCTACTACAGTGCCAGCGAGAGCATCGAAGGTGCTGGCGGCTACTGCGGCCCCAGAGTTAATGGAGGCTGCCGAGATTAGAGGATTGAAGTATTGTGTGAATTGAACCTCTAACAAGAGATTCAAATGGATTGTTTGACCTAAGTCGGGAAAGTTATCACTATCTGTACATGATGGAAGTTATATTACAGGTGTGATAACTTTCCCTAGCACATGAAAGAAGGCAATCTTTTCTAGAGAGATGCTTGTACGGAAGCCGGATTTCATTTTTGCTGTACTTCTTTTCTCAAGGGGGATGGACATATGTTGGCACAGAATATGCGACCAAAATTGAAAGCAGATCTGTGTTACATCCCCTTACATGATGGCCTCTATCTACGCAGTAACAACTGCGGTCTCATCCTTAAAGGGAAAAGCTTATATCGTCTGTTAGAACACCTTCTTCCCAACCTCAATGGAAAAGTGACTCTTGAAGAGATTACAGATGGATTGGACCAGAATAGAAAAAGGATGGTCACGAATCTGATAGAGAAATTATTCGCTCATCATTTTCTTCAAGACACAAGTCAGGATCAACCTCATGCACTTCGCCCTGTAGTGCGAGAAACCTACTCCCCAGACATTACTTTTATTGACTCTTTTCAAACCTCTGCTCCCTCCCGATTTGAGTGTTTTCGTAATAAGCGACTTCTTCTCATTGGCTCCGGGCTCAGCTTCACTTTACTTGTCCAGGCTAGCCTCCAATGTGGAGTGAAACAGATTGATATGATTAGCACGCCCGAAAGTAAAAAGGGTTCAAAGTCTTCCTCAGGTAGGCTTGATGTATTTGCTCCCCACGATTCTGAACAAATTGTGCGAGTGATAGATACTCCTTCCTGGGATAACGAGACCAGCGTGCTGGCCTCGATCCAGGGCTACGATGCTATTCTCCACCTTTCTGAACGACCGATGTTAGCGCGGGCCCAACTGTTAAACCGGCTGTGCATTGAACAGCGCAAAACATTCATCCAGGCCATTATGATTGATGATCATGTCTGGGTGGGCCCACTGGTGGGTCCAGATACCGGTGGATGCTGGGAGTGCGCATGGCGGCGCCTACAGGCGAATCTGACGAATCTCTCAGAACAATTTTCACGCTACGAGTTCCATGATCAGCCAATAGCCTCTCCCAGTCGGTTCCTCGCAATGCCGATAGCTACCATGACCGCGAATCGGCTCGTCTTTGAGTTGTTTAAATATTTCACGCAAGCCTGGTTCACAAAAACTGTGGGAAATATTGTTGATATTGATCTCGAAACGCTTATAAGTAAGAGCCATATGTTTTTACCACACCCCCATTGCCTGGCCTGTCAGCATCCTATTCTCCCAACGGCGTCTTCCTTCCTTGAGCAGATCGAGCAACTCCAGCGCCAGAGTCCAATCAACCCGAATACGCTCTTTGAAGAAAACATCGCCCGTTATATTGATGATCGATTTGGGCTTTTTACCACGCTTGACAATAATCATTTCGTCCAGGTTCCCCTCGCCGTTTATAAAATACATCTCTCCAATCCAATGCTCAGGAAGTGCCAGTATGAACTTCTCGATGTCATTGCGGTGGACACAGATATGGGAGAGGCCCGATTGCGTGCCCTCCAAAGAGCATCCGAGCGTTACGCGGCTACTCTTGTGGATCGACGACGGTTGCTTCCCTGCGAGAGAGTACACCAGCACGTCTTGCCTACCATATCGACCGATCAATGGGTAGGAATAAAACAACCTCTTCCAGAAGTTTCAACGTACACCTGGGCACTGGACCTGCATAGGCAACAAGCTTATCTTGTGCCTGCAGAGTATGTTTTCCCTGCTTTAAACGAGACAGCACAAGAAATTGAAAATGAACGAGGGATTGCATCGGGGATGACCTGGGAGGAGGCTATTTGTCAGGCACTGTTAGATTGGTGTAACTATCTCTCCATTGAACAGTTGAAAGATGCTCATCACTCGTTTCTCCAGGTTGACCTTGCCAGTGCTCCCATGACTCCAGAAGGAACACATCTGTACCGCCTTCTCAAAGTGGCAGCCGAGCAACTCACTATCTATGATGTAACAGGCACATTGCAGGTTCCAACCTTCGCCACATGTTTAAATGGGATGGTTATTGCCTATAGTACGCATTTTGATGTAGCACAAGCGTTGAAAATGGGACTTGAGCAAGCGTTACAGCAGTTGCAAGCAGAGCGATGCCAGCAACCTGAATATGCGGTAGCTCCTGTGCTAGATTTTCCATTGACTCGACGCCGAAATCAATTACACGTGCCTCAGTATATGCTGCCAGAAGCATGGCCAGACCGGCAAGCATGGCTGTTAAGGACATTGCAGACAAATGGTTTACGTGCACTTGCTATCCCTCTAAACCATGACCCGGCAGTGACGCAGGTGCTATCCGCTATAGTGCGTGTTCTTTTAACGAGAACAGAAGTGAAGAACGGATAGAAACTCTATGGGAGAGGACAAAAAGCGCCCCATTGGACTCATTGGGCAGGGAGTTGTCTACCAGCGTGTAAAGCGTTATGTGGAGCACATGTATCGGATTATTCCTTTCACCACTGAGAATCTTCCCCAACAAGTTGCAACCTGTGGCATCATGGTCTATTGCAGTGATATCTGGACTCCCAGGACACTTCAGAAGATCAATCAACATTGTCTTCAATCAGGAGTGGCATTGCTTCCGGTGTACACTCAATTTGGTGAAGGCATAATCGGCCCATGTGTCGTTCCACAAGAAAAAGGGTGTGCAACCTGTGCTGAGTTTCGTAAATTAGGGGCAACTTTCTCGGATGCCGACCGCCAACTTTTGCACCAGTACCTTTATAACGAACATGAATTAAAGGTCTCTCAGCCGTGGCTATCATCATTTAGCACGGAGATATTAGCCGCACTGGTTGGAGAGGAAATTACTGCGTACCTCCATAGATCAAGCCAGGTGCGAACAAGCCTTGCATTGCTCTCCATCTCATTAGAAACCTTAGATTGTTGTCGACATTCTTTCCTTCCTCTCTCTTCTTGTCCTGATTGTGGAGAACTTTCCAAAGATACGGCTGAGATGGCCACCATTACCCTACAGTCACGGCCAAAGCCGGTTGCGTTTACATACCGTACCCAACAATCTGAAACGAAAACAGAACAGATTTTCTCTACATACGTTGATGAACGAGCGGGAGTGATTGATGCTCTCTCAATCCATGAAAGAGGCTTGCTTCCTATTGTCTCATGTGAGCTACACGATCAGTTAGGGTCAGTTTTGGGTTCTGGCCGTACATTATGCCCTGAACAGAGCAAGGTTGTGTCTCTATTAGAAACCATGGAACGTTATGCTGGCTTGTACCCGAGAAGTAAACATACAACAGTACGAGCAAGTTACCATCAGCTCATTCAACAGGAACAGCAAGCGCTCGACCCCACAACCCTAGGGCTTCATAGTCCAGAAAGATATGAGCAATACGATCAAAATCATCGTCATCTCACAGCATTTCATCAAAATCTAACATGTAATTGGGTTTGGGGGTATTCCTTCCAACACCAGTCTCCCATTCTCGTACCAGAGCATTGTGCCTATTATCGTATCCCCGTGAGCAAAGAAAACCCGGCATTTGTCAGCGATTCATCAAATGGCTGTGCTCTTGGTAACTGTCTCGAAGAGGCTATCTTCCACGGCATCTTGGAAGTCGTCGAGCGCGATGCATTCTTACTTACGTGGTATGCTCAACTTTGTTTGCCGCGCCTTAACCCTAGCTCAGTAACAGATCCTATGATCCGTTTACTCGTTGAACACTTAGAGGGGCGTTCTGGCTATACTATCCATATCTTGAACGCTACTTTAGATCATGCGGTTCCCTGCCTCTTGCTACTAGGAAGCGATGATCAGAATCGTATAAGTATGCCAAAGGCTCAAGTAGCGGCGGGTTCACACCCCCATCCAGAGCAAGCTTTGTTGAGAACACTATGCGAGCTTTCGGAGTTCTTTGCTCTTCCTCCTCAGTCATATCAACGGCAGAGAGTGCACGCACTAGAGATGCTCGCCAATTCTAGCCTGGTCAAAACATTAGTCGATCACCCACTGGTGTACCATTTGCCAGAGGCATTTGATCGACTTCTTTTCTTACACCATCCACAACCACAACAAACCTTCCAGGAAGCATTTGGTGATTTCTATTACCATCCGCCAGAACGTATGGATTTGCGAGACGACTTAGAGTACCTCATCAGCTATTATCTCAAGCGTGGTATAGACACCATTGTGGTTGATCAAACAGCGCCAGAACATATTCCTTGTGGTTTGCGCTGTGTGAAGATCCTCATGCCTGGTATGCTCCCCATGACTTTCGGACACGACAATCGTCGAATCGTAGGTTTGGAGCGGCTGCATCAACTACCATTTGCCTTGGGATATCGAAACTATCCTCTGTCAGAGGCAGAGATCAATCCATACCCACATCCATTTGACTAGGAAGATCCTATCGCCATGTTCTTTGAGAGGAGTTGGCTATGAACGTAACAACACAATCCGAATGCATTTCTTATCGTTTGCAAGAGAATGTAGAGATACGTGAAAGTGGGGATGGGGTCGTGATGACCTCTCCTCATTGCCAGATTACTCTTCCTCATCTTAGTCCGGGCCAACTCCGTGTGATGATAATGCTTACGACAACAGCCTGTTCGATGCAGCAGATTAATGAGTCTCTTATTGAAGCGCATGAAGAGAATATGCTAGCTACTTTCTATCGTTATTTGTCCTGTCTGATGCGGCATCAGATGCTCTTCATTTGTGCGGAAAGCGGCGATCAAAATCGACCTCTAGCAACGTTGATAGCAATTTCATCGCACTTCCAACAGAGATGGGTAGCCATCCAGAGAGATCAGGCTTACAGAATGTCACGGTTCGCCTATGTAAGACGGGATGAGGATGGGTGTAATTATATAGAATCTCCTCTCTCTCATGCTCGAATCAGGCTTGATCATGCAGTTGCGGCGTGTGTAGTGTATCATCTCAGCAATGCAGTTACTCCCATTGAGCTTGCCCAAACTCTCCCCGGAGAGGATAGCAATACCGTGACAGGTTTACTTGCTTTATTGGTGATGGCCAACTTCGTGTCTCCGACAACACATGAAGGTCGGCTTAGCGAAGAGGATGATGAAACCTGTATGCAGTGGGACTTTCATGACCTCCTGTTTCATAGTCGTAGCCGGATAGGGAGACATGATAACATGGTAGGAGGTACCTACCGTTTTCTGCATCGCATTCCTCCTCTGCCCGCAGTGAAGCAAACTCAGTGGCCTGTGACTCTACCATTGCCCCAACCTGATAGGGAGAGGATTCGTCAAGTAGATCCTGGTTTAACCGCTGTGATGGATGCTCGGGCCTCGATACGCGAGTATGATAATAATCCAGTTACGGTTGCTCAACTTGGTGAGTTTCTCTATCGGGTTGCTCGTGTCAAAGAAGTCCATCAAAATGGAGAAACAGGTGACATTACAAAACGACCATATCCCTGCAGCGGCGCAGCCTATGAAATAGAGTTTTACCTGACCATTGACCGTTGTGAAGGTCTCACTCCAGGTTTCTATTGGTATGATCCATTGAATCATGCTTTGTCTTTTATCCGAGAAGCAAATCAAGATACTGAAAATATGTTATCGGAGGCATCTCGATCCGCTGGTGGGCACAGCCGCCCCCAGATCTTGATCAATCTTGCTGCACGTTTCCAGAGGGTCTCATGGAAGTATCAAAGTATAGCTTATGCGCTTACACTGAAAAATGTAGGGGTAATTTATTCTACTATGTATCTTGTTGCTACTGCTATGAACTTAGCCCCTTGTGCTCTAGGAGCAGGCGACTCCGATCGCTTCACAAAATTATCAGGTACCGATTATCTGAAGGAAACGTCTGTTGGTGAATTTTTGTTGGGTAGTAAACCGGTAAAGTAGTTGTCATGCTTCCCATTTGATCAAATGGGAGTATCAATTGTCCTCATCTCGCCATTATAATGAGAGCTTGCTTGCCTGTGGGGCAGATTGGATATTCCTATGTTCCGAATGAGGGAGCATGATAGTGGGTGGCTTAGGGAACGTGTGCGGCAGAGAGTGATCAGTTCAGCTATTAACGAGTTAACCTGCTTGTGAGGTAGATCATCCGAGATCATTTGGCGTTGTCAGCACACAGAAACTCAAAAGAGCGACAATGGATAATAGAATGTAAAATGCTTTTTTCAACACAAAGCGTATTCCTTTCTTCAATAACATCCTTGCTCTGAGCAGTTGGTACGCCTATTCGTGGTAACCTCTTGCAGAGGTGATGAGCATCGGCATGTTTTCTCTTCACGCAAAACGTATCGTGATAGCCGCGACGTGTGGCCTTTACAAAGTCTGCAGATTGAGGAATTTATTCCCCTCGACGAGTCCGAGAGGAGTTATATCGTCGATGACGCGTTGATACAACCTTTGACTAGTGGCATCATGGTTCGGTCATAGACACAAGTTCCCCATCCTGTAAACAAGAAGTTTAAATGGCTTAAATGGCTTTATGTGTATGTTCCTACATCGCATTTCTCCTCACAAAAAAATTGCGCTGCACTTGTTTCCCCCTTTCCACATAGTGAATGTACCTGGTTAAGGGAATACATACAAGTACGCAAAATCTTTTGACAAAGAACATACAGACATTTCTTGCAGGAGCAAATTATCTTTGTTCGGCTCTGCGAGGATGCAGCGATAGAGAGTCGTTGGACATATTGATTGCCGACGGCTCTACCGCCTCAAATCTGTGCTGGAAGATGAGACGGCCTTTCCAGTTGAGGTGAAGGCGGAGAAGGTGATGTGAAGGGACGAATATGCGCTAAAGAGAGGTATATGTGATGTGAGGAATGGAATTGACGGAGAGTGAGCAGCAGATTATCAGGATGCTGTTGGCGAAGGTCGGGATCACGGACTATGAAGTGTTCATCAATGCGCCAGAAAGAGACAATCTTCCCGGAAGCCGGTATTCAGGCGAGATCTCGGCGTTTTCAGGGTGGTGACGAGAAAGCATATCTATGGTTGTTGATTTGAATGGTATGAAAGGGGATATACGCTGGGGCATGAAGTTGGTTTTTGGGAGGTGACTTCGCGAGAAGAGTTGAGAAATCAGGTGCGTGTATGCAAAGCGATTGCGGAAGCGCAAGCACGATTGGGTTGAGGACAAGAGAAGGGATGATCATTGTGAGCGAGAAAACAGCGGAGATGATCGTGAGGATGGTCCAGGATGGTGTAGCATTGGAGCGCGAGGAGATACGAAGGGTATAATTACGCGCCGTTGTGTTGTTCTCTTACAGGAGCAGGCTACCACGCCGCACATCCAGTTTTGCAACGCCATCTCCAAAGCTTGTCCTCTGAGCCAATGGTCCCAGAACGCTCCAGAACCAGAACGGTTCTGCGAGAATGAAACTACCTGAAGTACCTGCATAGTGATGGGAGGGCAGCCCCACCTTCGTGTTTGCTCGCCCCTAATCGGAGCGTCGCCAACAGGCGTCTCTCATGCTCTGCCACACCGCTGGCAGGTGCAACAGAAAGGAAAGGAAACGTATGCCACGTTCACCACACGATCAAGCGATCGTTGACCGCTTGCTTCCCGCATTCACGACTTGGTCCAAGTATCAACAAGATCGGCATGTCAAGTATAACCGGCAGGGACGAGTGTGCCGTTTGAGGCTGTCCGGACTTGGTCTCACCATGCTACTCCCGGAAGTCGGCCAGTTCTCCCAATTGGAGTACCTGGATCTCGACTCCAATCAGCTCACATCTCTGCCAGAGGAACTGGGCCAACTCTCCCAATTGAAACGCCTGGAGTTGCATGGCAATCAGCTTACATTTCTGCCAGAGGAACTGGGCCGGCTCTCCCAATTGGAGTACCTGTATCTGAGCTCCAATCGACTCACATCTCTACCAGAGGAACTAGGCCAACTCTCTCAACTGGAGTACCTGGATCTCGACTCCAATCAGCTTATGTCCTTGCCAGAGGAACTGGGCCAACTCTCCCAATTACAACGCCTGGATCTGGACGCCAATCGACTTACATCTCTGCCAGAGGAACTGGGTCAGCTCTCACAATTGCAATGGCTTTCTCTGCGGGATAATCAGCTCACATCTCTGCCAGAGGAACTGGGCCAACTCTCCCAATTACAACGCCTGGATCTGTTTGGCAATCAGCTCACATCTCTGCCAAAGGAACTGGGCCAGCTCTCCCAATTGCTACGTCTGGATCTGGACGCCAATCGACTTACATCTCTGCCAAAGGAACTGGGCCAACTCTCTCAATTGATGTCCCTGTGTCTGAATGCCAATCAGCTTACGTCCTTGCCAGAGGAACTGGGCCAGCTCTCTCAGTTGGAGTCCCTCGACCTGGCTGACAACCCGAACCTGCACCATCCACCTCCTGAGGTGGTTCATGAGGGGCTCAAAGCCACCCTCACGTATCTGCGCAACCACCAGAATGGGAAGACGCTTGCCTCTTGATGCTGAATGTTGGCTCGTGCGGAGGGAGGGGAGGCCGATGTTCTCTCTTGGAAAAAGCATCACGCAGGAAAAAAACAGTCGTTTCCCCCTCACCACATTCTTGATTTCCAGCATGATGGGAGATGAATCCAGGTGAGGAGCGCTTTCTTCGTATCTCGCCTGGATCTTTTTTCTGGGTTTCACCCAAAAATGCGCAGGTGTTTGATACTGTGAACGAACAAAAATGTCCCTGAGCACTTTGCGTTCGCAGGCCTCACCTATCACATCATCACCCAGGTGGTTCCCATGAAATCAAGATTGCATACAAATTGGGCATGTTGAGCTCAAATCTTGTAAGGCCGCTCGCCAGACAGAGTCTCTGCCTGGCGAGTTTCTGGTTCGTTGTGGGAAAATCAGTGAGCTGAACCAGGTATTCCCTCCCTTATCCGAGCGAAAACGCTCCAACAGGAGACCAATGCCCATCCCCCTTCCAGCATCAAAAAGCCCCACTGGAAATCCAGGGCGGCAAGGATTGCGAGAACACCAGAACCAATGACATTGAGAAGTAGGTAGGGGTAGGATTGCTGACTGAGAACGCGAAATTGTGAGAGGGCAAATCCTCCCAGAACCATAAGAGCACCAACAATTTGCAAAATACCGCTCATGAAGAACCTCCTCAGGTCGCTTGTGACAGATTTTTTGTGCGTCGTCTTTACTTACCGGGTACGACGCACTCCTCGTCCGGGCGAACATGAGAGGATCGCTTACCCAGTATAGCACACAGTCTTGTAATCTCTGACATTACTTCCAGGTGTTCTTGTGCGATATATGCCCTCTTATTGAACAAATCAGATCCTTGGTATTTTGCTTTTTTCTGTGCCATTGATCATCCGTACCTTTTAGACTTTCTCTTTTCCCTACCTATTCTATCGGGTACGTAAACACCATTGGCTCGTGGCAAAGTCGAGCGGCGTAGTTCGTCCAGATGAGAACAACGGATGTGTCTTTCGTGATAAGATAAACGACGAAGACAGCAATGTATGCACCGATCATCCAGATCATTAAAAGTATACAGATGACATCATTTATCTTGCCTTATGGTGATGTCTATTTTCGCAGAGGCTGGACAATTCTGAAATTATGTGAGGAGGATTAAAGCAGTTTGGACATAAGCACTCAAATGTGTTAAAATATACTTATGTCAAACACATATAGCATTCAGACGTTTGGTAAAATGATTGGCAAGTCAACCAAGACGCTCCAAAAATGGGACCGTGAAGGCAAGTTAGTCGCCCATCGCTCTCCACAATCAAATCGGCGCTACTACACTCACGATCAGTACCTTGAGTATCGTGGGTTCAAAGCACCTGAACAGGGCCTTACCATTGTCTATGCTCGTGTTTCAGGAGTCGCACAAAAGCCTGACCTTGCAAACCAACTGGCGGCGTTACAAGCGTATTGCACTACCCATGATGTTACTGTTGATGAATGGATACAGGATATTGGTAGTGGACTCAACTACAAGCGCAAAGGCTTCAATCAACTAATGGAGATGGTTGAGTTAGGGCGGGTGAGGCGCATTGTTCTTGCTCATCGAGATCGGTTGGTACGCTTCGGATACGAATACTTTGAAGCCTTCTGTGAGCGACATCATACCGAACTTGTGGTCATTAATGGAGAAAACCTTTCTCCTGAGCAAGAGCTTGTGCGTGATCTTCTCGCCATAGTAACGGTATTTAGTGCTCGACTGCACGGGTTACGCCCCTACAAGAAAGCGATCAAAGATGCTGCTTTGCACAAAAATCAAGATTGAGGTGAATGAGCAGGACGCCGCCACGCTTGAGTTCATGCAGGGGAAGTGTCGAGGCTGTGCGCTATGAGAGCGCATCGTAGTATCCCTGGTTCAGCCAGGTAGAACTGAGAAGTAAGTTCTAGGGTTAACAGCTTACCTTAACACTGAAAAGTGCCAGGGGACCGTAGCATGCTGCTAACGCGGTGGATATCCCAAAGCACTGTAGGATATGTCCCGCAAGACCCGTGCGATATGGTAAAAGCTAAACTGCTTGAAGCTCAATCTCCATCGGGGTTCACATTCCCCCACTGGTAGAGTGCTTGAAACCAGTGTCATATGGTGTAAAGGTCTGAATCCTCGACTTTTACAACTTCTTCCATATGAGCGATGGCGAACGACGCCACCTAAAGAGATGAATGAGCTACCTACGTCGCGCTCGGACGTACTACGATGACGAACCATAGGATCATCTAAAGGGGGAGACCCCCATGATGACGGACATCCCATAGTAGTCAGAGGAGGGGAAAGCCCTCTACACGGCAAAGGGGATGAGGTGATGAGATACTCAGCAAAGTGAGGTACTTGAGATGAGGACAGCCGAAACCGTCCTGAGTATCATTCAAGAACGCGGCAAACGAGGACTGCCGTTGGAAGAAGTCTATCGGCAATTGTACAATCCAGACTTGTACCTGCGTGCCTATGCAAAATTGTATGCCAACGATGGAGCAATGACACCAGGAACAACAGCGGAGACCGTGGATGCGATGGCGCTCACCAAGATCAAGAAGATCATCGAAGCACTCCGTGAGGAACGGTATCGATGGACACCAGTAAAGCGAGTTTACATTGCAAAGAAGAATGGCAAACTCCGCCCGCTTGGCCTGCCTTCTTGGTCTGACAAATTGCTGCAAGAGGTGCTCCGGCAAATCTTAGAAGCGTACTATGAACCTCAGTTCAATCAGCATTCACATGGTTTCCGACCTGAACGGGGATGTCACAGCGCATTACGTGAGGTGGCAAATGTCTGGTCAGGCACCAAGTGGTTCCTTGAGGGCGACATATCAGATTGTTTTGGGAGCCTGGACCACGAAATCATGCTCTCCATTCTGGGAGAACGTATTCATGACAATCGGTTCCTACGGTTGATCCAAAACCTTCTCCAAGCTGGCTATTTGGAAGACTGGACCTACCATACCACCTGGAGCGGGAGCCCACAGGGCGGTGTGATCAGTCCGGTCCTCTCAAATATCTATTTGGATAAACTGGATAAGTACATTGAAGAGAGGCTCCTTCCAACCTACACCAAAGGTGAGATCAGACGAAGAAATCCCAGATACACTGCCATCCAGAGGAAAATCGAGAACGCCAAACAAGAGGGTCACATCAGAGAAGTGAAGGTACTGTATCAACAACTCCGACAGGAAGCCTCTAGCGATCCTGATGACCCTTCTTACCGGCGGCTTCGGTACGTTCGTTATGCGGACGACTGGCTGATCGGGTTCATTGGCCCGCAATCGGAACTGGAAGAGATTAAACGTCAAATTGGGGCGTATCTCCAAGAAACGCTCAAACTCCATCTCTCAGAAGAGAAGACGCTTATCACCCATGCAGCTACCGAAGCGGCCCGTTTTCTGGGGTATGAACTGATGAGTCAACATGCGACGGATCAAATTGATGGCAACGGACGGCGGAAGATCAATCGGAACATTGGTCTACGTATCCCGACTGACGTCATTGAAAAGAAAAGCCGCATATACATGAAAGAAGAAAAGCCGACCTATCGAGCAGAACTGCTTTCAGATGATGACTACAGTATCATCAGTCGATACCAGTCAGAATACCGGGGAATAGTTCAATATTATATACTTGCCACCAATATTCGACGGCTCAACAAGCTCCACTGGATTATGCGTATGTCGCTGCTGAAAACACTGGCAAACAAGCATAAAGCCCGCGTAACTGCTATGGTGCGCAAGTATCAAACGCAGACAGAGACTCCATACGGGCAAATGAAATGCTTGGAAGTTAAAGTAGAACGACAGGGAAAGAAACCATTGATAGCACAATTTGGAGGAATACCACTCCGTAGGAGAAAAGCGACACTCCTCAACGATCAGCTACCGATCTACAAGAAATTTGAGCGCAATGAACTGATTAAACGGCTTCTCGCAGATACATGCGAACTATGCGGCTCCAAAGAACAAGTAGAGGTTCATCATATCCGTAAACTGGCTGACCTGAATGTGAAGGGGAGGAAAGAAAAGCCTCGCTGGATACAGATCATGGCAGCAAGAAGAAGAAAAACGCTGATTACCTGTCGTCGATGCCACGAAAATATCCACTACGGAGAACGAAGGCACCGAAACTTGAACATCACTGGCGAGCCGGATGAGTCGAAAGGTTCAAGTCCGGTTCTGAGGGAGACTGAGAGAAAAGGAGCAAGCAATTGAAACCTCGCTCCCAGTCTACCCTACTGTACAACTGGCAGGTGATGAGGCTTCGTGAAGGTGCGAAGTGGAACCTTTATGCAGCCAAGAAGAGCTTGCAGGAGAGTAAGGTCCATGATCCTGAGCTCATTCAGGTTTATGGCAAGTTGCTACATGAGGTCTACTTTCGCCTCGACAAAGCCATGAAAGCTTTTTACCGAAGAGTGAAGGCAGGCGAGACACCTGGGTTCCCAAGGGTGCGCCCACGTCATTGTTTCTTTACGCTCTGCTACCCAGCTATGTACATCAAGGTAGAGGGCAACACACTTCCCCTGCCCACCGGAGGAGGAGGGAGGCATGGGACAAAGTCCTATCCCAATATTGTTGCTCGCCTCACCGAGACAGCACCAAAGGACTACAAAGAAGTTGCTATTAGTCGTGACGCCAGAGGCAATTACTACGCATCCTTTGTGACCGAGCGCAAAGAAGAACGGCATGAGTATGATGGTATTGTTGCCTTCGACTTAGGCATGAAGACACTGGCAACTGGCGTGAATGAGCAAGGACGGTTCTATCATGTTGGTGGATGCAAAGGAGGGCAATGGTATAACCGCCAACTCGACAAGATTCGCTCAAAGCGAGACACATGTAAGAAAAAGTCACGCCGCTATAAGCATCTTTCTCAGGTGTACAAGCGCGTGAGCGAGAAGAAACGCAAGAAGCAGCGAGATAGCCTGCATAAGGCATCTCATCTCATAGCCCACAAAGTGGTTGAGAGAACCATTGTGGTCGGAGACCTTTCCCAAAGACAAATGGTCATGAAAGAGCATCACAAGCGCAACAAGCATCTGAATCGAGCAGTGTTCAACGAATGGGGTTTGTCCACCTTCACCCAAATGCTTTCATACAAATGTCAATTGTACGGGAAAGAGCTTCACTTCTTAGATGAGCGCAATACCTCAAAGCAATGTAGTGGCTGTGGGAATCTACAAGCCATGCCATTGTGGAAGAGAACGTATTGTTGTACAGAATGCGGACTTGTCATGGATCGGGATGAGAATAGTGCTCAAAATATTCTGACGAGGTTCCTTGCTCGGCAAGAGCCACACACTCAATCTGAGTGCGGTGTGCTGCGTGCGACCCAAAGCAGCGGAGAAGTCAAAGAGGCTTCCTGTGAGGGGCAAGTGCAGCAATTGAAACTATTCGACTGTGCGTGAGCACTTTTGAGTAGATTGAGAAGGGCAGTACCAGAAATTCAATGAAGATCTACCTAGTGGATGGTACCTATGAGCTGTTTCGCAGCCACTTTGGCGCGCCGCCGCGCAAGGCACCAGATGGGCGCGAGGTCGGCGCAACGCTGGGCCTTTTACGCAGCCTGCTGAAGCTCTTGACGACGCCTGGCATCACCCATGTGGCCTGCGCGTTCGATCATGTGATCGAGTCCTTCCGTAACGACCAGTACCCCAGCTACAAGACCGGCGCGGGCGTTGACTCCAACCTGATAGCCCAGTTCCCGCTGGCCGAAGAGGCTGTTTCCGCGCTTGGGCTAGTGGTCTGGCCGATGGTGGAGTTCGAGGCCGACGATGCCCTGTCCAGCGCGACCGCCCGTTTCAAGAACGAAGCAGAGGTTGAACAGATCGTGATCTGCTCGCCGGATAAGGATCTGGCTCAGTTGGTCTCTGGAAGCCGCATCGTTGGCTGGGATCGCCGCCGCGATATTCTCATCGATGAGGCGGGTGTGGTGGAGAAATTTGGCGTGCGCCCGCAGTCGATCCCCGACTGGCTGGGGCTGGTGGGCGATGCGGCCGACGGCTTCCCTGGCATCCCGAGCTGGGGTGAAAAATCTGCGGCGACCGTGCTTGCAAAATACGAGCACCTCGAGGCGATCCCTGCAGATCCGCAAACCTGGGGGGTGAGCGCCAGACGCGCCGCGCGCCTGGCTGAGAGCCTGGCACAGCACTGGGATGAGGCGCTGCTTTTCCGCAAACTGGCGACGCTGCGAGAGGACGTGCCATTGAAAGAAACGCTCGCTGATCTGGAATGGCAGGGTGCCTTCGAGCAGCTGAAAGATGTCTGCCAACGGCTGGGCGATGAAAAATTTCCTGGGCGTGTTCCGAGGTGGCGCGAGAGATGAATTTGGTGCCTTCGAGCAGGGATCGCGCAACGCTGGCTTTTTAACCATTTGCGTGGGAAACGCTCCCACATTCGGCAGCGAGCGCTCGTATCTACAAACTACCAGCGTATAGCCATGCCTGGCCTTCCGCGAGCTAAAAAGAGCCTCTTCCTGACCTCAGCGCATCCGCGCTTTCCACCCTTGACAGTCACAGAGAGGATGACATTCGAGGCCTGGGGAGCCGTCTCATTTGTTGTGAAAGGGATGCGTATCGGGTATGCTCAGGCATGTACACGTTGCGTGCGAGACTCGCGTGGGTGTCGTGGCGAGAGGAGCGATGAAGCGGCGGATCTTTGTATTAATCGATGTAACAACTTCTACGCGTCGGCGCAGGAATTCTTTTGATGGGATGATCCGTGGGCGTCCGGTGGTGGTGATGAGTAACAATGATGCCAGTGTAATCGCGCGGAATAGGGCGGCGAAGGGCATAGCGATTGGCATGGGGTACCTTTCTTTCAAATCCGAGAGGTCATTGAACGATATAACGTGGCTGTCTTTAGCGTGTGCTATGCCCTCTACCAAGGACCTCTCGGAGAGGATCATGACCATGCTGGCGCGCTTTGGCATCGCATATTGGTTGATGGTGTGAACGACGGGCTCGGTATCGTGGCAACCCCAGGTATCTCTTCGATTTGTACCACTGCTCCGTCGTTCACAATGTATGCGTTCTCTATGTCCCGTTATCCGAAACTGACCCAAAGATGGACAAGCCATATCTGGCGTTCGGTTCCTGCTTCAACGAACAGCCTGCCTGGATCTACCAGGTCTTACAGGATCTCCACAGGCGTACATTCCGGTGTAACTCACCGTACAAGGAGCAATTCTAGCAGAAACGAGGGACGAACGCAAGAGCAACAGATGTCAACAGAAAGGGAGACTTGTCCACTCTTCAAGTAACTTGTTTTAACCCTCAGCTTTTAGAGAGCCTCGGAAGACTGCGTGATTTCTCGATTGATTCTCTAGCGGAAGGCAACCTCTTTGTTCTGTTCGCGGGGAAGTTGGTACCAGAGCGTGTCACATGCCGCTAGTAGTTTCTCATCAAGGGTGAGATGAACAGCAGGCAGCGTTTGATCGAGTTGTTCTGCCTTGCTCGCGCCAACAATAGCTGATGTGATTGCAGGTTGCGCCAGTACCCAGGCGATAGCAACCTGTCCGATTGGAAGTCCTCGCTCGTCACACAGCTGTTTGAGTTCCGCAACGGCGCGCATCTGTGGCTCATGCCAGTACCGATCCTGATAGATTTTGCCCGCGTTTTGCAGACTGAAGCGCGTCCCTTGCTCAAGATTCTGCCCTACTTGATATCGTCCTGTGAGAACGCCGCCTGCAAGAGGATTATAGGCAATGACACCCACTCCTTGATCGAGAGCCAATGGAAGGAGTTCAGCCTCAATATAGCGGAACAGGAGATTATAGCGCGGTTGTACGCAGTCGAAGCGAGCAAGCCTTTGTATGTCACTTATCCATAGGGCCTTGCACAACAGCCAGGCAGGATAGTTGGAGCAGCCAATATAACGCACTTTGCCGCTATGTACTAAATCATCGAGCGTCTTGAGTGTTTCGTCAAGAGGTGTTTCAGAATCAGGGAAATGCATCTGATAGAGGTCAATGTAATCGGTTTGCAAGCGGCTTAGGCTATCTTCGACCGCTTTCATGATATGTTTGCGTGACCCCCCTTTCTCATTTGGGCCGCTGCCCATTTGTCCAAAGAACTTGGTTGCCAGCACAATTTGTTCACGTCGGCCTTTGAGCCAAGTACCGATATATTCTTCCGTTCGCCCTACAGTCTCTAGTGAGCCTCCGAGTGGATAGGCATCCGCCGTATCAAAAAAGGTAACCTTGTGATCGAATGCTTTATCCATAATAGCGTGCGAGGTTGGCTCGTCACACTGGTTGCCAAAAGTCATTGTACCCAGGCAAATTTCAGAGACCTTTAATCCAGTGCGTCCAAGGCGCTTGGTTTTCATAATAGATGCGCTCCTTCTCTTGTAGATAAATCTATTTAGACACACATTTTTCTTGATGTCATCCTCATCTGCACTTAACTTTGAGACTACCAATTCTTAAGCACCATCAAGAGTGGTGTGGTTCTTGTCCTGGTAGGGAACCCTCCTTTCTCTTTACACTTATGATATGGATTTCACCTGATTATCATTAGATTTGCCTCCTTATACGTTGCTCCATATTATGGCGAAAGACAACGAAGTACTCCTTAGTCTGGCAAGGGAAGCGCGAGTTGCCCTTGCACTTTCCCTCTCCTCTCAAAGCGAGCCTGCGGTCCGCCAGAAGAATATTAGCGGATGTCAGATAGGTGTCAGATAGGGCCCTTGACAAAATAGCTTGCTGCTGCTATTTTATTTGTATGGACGAACAAACAAATGCGAAGCAGAAGAGAACCTGGACTCACCATGAGGATAATCGGGAGCGCCTGATTGCGGCCGGTTACACCTTGCTTGCCGAGCAAGGGATTGAGGCTACGACCGTCAAGGAGATTGCGCGCCTAGCGGGTGTCTCTCCTGGGCTATTCCATTATTACTTCGCCTCTAAAAACGACCTGCTGCTAGCCGTGGTGTATGAAGCTGGTGTGAGCTTCAGCCAGCGCTTGATGCAGACTCTGGAGAGTATGTCGTCAAGGGAGTGTTCCTTTGGCGAGGTGGTCATGCTTGCCGTTGCAGCGGTCAGTCGCGATGATCCAGCCTGGTATCGTCTGCGCTATGAGCTCTATGCCCTCGGTCTGCGCAATCCTGGGTTTCTCCTCGCGATAGGCGAAATGCTGGCGAAAGGACGACAGGGGATTGCGCAGACGATCCAGCTACAGACCGGGATGGATGATGTCCGAGCCGAGACGCTCGCGGCGGTGGTGCAAGCATGCACCGATGGTCTCGCGCTGCAGCAGCTTGCCCAGCCAGGCCTCGATCTCACAGCTGCTTATCAACTGGTGCAACGGCTCTTTGTGGCTGAACCTTCGTCCGATCAATAAATTTTTTTGTGCGAAATTGGTTGGTCGTACAAACAAATAGGATGCGCAAATGGGTCGTATCTTTTTCGCTAAAAAAACAGCAGAAGGCTCGTAGTTTAGCAAACTACTGCCGGACAAGCTTCTTGCTCAAGAAAAAGGGGGTACCTTCTTATGGATATTCAGGATAAAGTCGTTATCATTACAGGCGCATCTGGAGGTATTGGCCTGGCTACCGCACGTCTCTTTGCTCAAGAAGGAGCAAAGATCGCACTTGCAGCGCGCTCTGCCGATACCCTTCATACCATTGTCAATGAGTTTCATGAGCAACATCGCGAGGCTATCGCGATCCCCACCGATATGCGTAACAAGGTTGCGATCGAGGCAATGGTAGACAGCGTTTTTCAGCAATATGGACGAATTGATATTCTCATCAATAATGCCGGACAAGCAGTGAGTGGCAACGTGTCTGATGTGGATATCGATCAGTTTCGCCAGATTCTTGAACTCAATGTGCTTGGCCCCATAGAAGCGATGCAGGCTATGATCCCAAAGATGCGTCAAAACGGTGGAGGTCTGATCATCAATGTTAGTGCGATCGTTTCAAAAATGTCCCTTCCCGGCGTGGGGGTGTACGCCGCTACAAAGGCTGCTCTCAATAAAATCTCTGATAGTGCACGAGAGGAGTTAGCTTCGGATAATATTCGCATAACAACGATGTTCCCTCGTAAAACGGCAACGAATTTCGGCAAAAATAGCTTAACGAATATAAATCAGGCTCCGCGGCCAGCACATAGCGGACCAGAACCCGATAGTGCTGAAGCTGTGGCCCAGAAGATTCTCGAGGCGGCACGCAATGAGCCACACGATCAATATATGGATCGTTAAGCGATTTTCAAATTAGCGCTCTACTGTAAATTTTGGAATTAGTCGCGTCAACACCATTACTGGTGAGAGATTAGCTCAAGTGCTTGTCGGCGCTCGGGTGATCGTAGACGTGATGAATGCGCTTTTAGGAAGGTAGGAAATCTTGGACATTTATGAGGCCGTCACGAGTCGACGGGCTGTGCGCGGATTCACCGACCGGCCTATCCCGAAGGAGATGCTGGTGCGCGTGCTGTCCGCCGCAGCTTGGTCGCCGTCCGGATCGAACCTCCAGCCGTGGCACGCCTACGTGCTAACCGGCGCGCCGCTGGTCGAACTCAAGAAACGCGCCGGTGAGCGCGTGGCCGCAGGCGACCCCTGGGACAAGCAGGAGTACGAGATGTACCCACCCGCACTGAAGCCCCCGTACAACGAGCGTCGATCTGCCTTTGGCAAGCAGCGCTATGGCGAACTCGACATCTCGCGCGAGGATTGGGAGGCCCGCCAGAGAGCCGCTGCCGCGAACTGGGACTGTTTCGGCGCGCCCGCCGCCCTATTCTGCTACATCGATCGCGACATGTGCCCGCCCCAATGGGCAGACGTTGGCATGTATCTGCAGACCATCATGCTGCTGCTTCGCGCCGAAGGGCTGCACAGTTGTACGCAGATGTCGTGGGCGAAGTATCACAAGACCGTCGCGGAGATCCTCTCACCCCCGGACGAGCTCATTCTCTTCTGCGGCATGTCGATCGGGTTCGAGGACCTCACGGCAAATCATGCTCGTCTGGGTCGGGCACCGCTCGACGAGACGGTCAGGTTCGTCGAGAGTTAGAAGCCGTTGCTCTACCAATCATGGTGGCGTAGGTTCGAGCGCAAAGCCCTGGTTCGACGCTCATAAGCGCATCAATATAGGGCCACAGTTGTGTGAGTTGGAAGCAGGAGGCGCTCCCCTGTTACCTACTCACACGCCCTTGTCCACAGTTTGCAGCAGGCGAGGTGCTCGTCAAAGTAGCGTATTGTGGCGTTTGTACTTCAGAAGTGGATGTGTGGTCTGGAAGAGGCGAGATGGATCCATTTCCACGTTTCCCTGGCCATGAGATCAGTGGTGTTATTGAGCAGACTTGAGAACCTCGGGGTTGGGAATAAGGTGGGTGTTTGGATACCGGAGGGAGGATATGCAGAATACGTGGCGGCGAAACCAGAGGACTGTGTATGTGTGGAGGATGTCCCGCTGGAACAGGTGTTACTCGAACCCCTCTCCTGCGCAATCAACGCTGTAGAGCAAGCAAACATCTCGTTCGGTGACGACATCCTGATCGTTGGGGCAGGCTTTATGGGAAATTTAGTGCAGAAGCTGGTCCATTTACAGGTGCCCTGATCCTCAACGAGATGCTTTCCTCCCTCGATCAATCCTTCAGCCGCCAGCGCCGCTTTGTCGCCGACGCATCCTATGAGCTACGGACACCCGTCGCCGTCATCCGCAACAAAGCGGGGATAGCCTTGCTAGAAACACCAACCCTCCCAGAAGCAATCACCACCCTCCACGAGATTCGAGGCGAAACGGAACGCTTGAGCCAACTGATCAGTGATCTATTAACATTGGCGCGCATGGATGAGGGACAGGTGCGATTTGAGCGCGGGCTGGTACAGTTTGACAGATTCGTAGAAACCGTGGTCGAGACGCTTCATGCTCTTATAACTGAGCGTCGCATTCAACTTGACCTACATGTCCAAGCGAATGTTGTCCCTATGGGCGATGAAGTCAGGCTGATTCAACTAGTGATGAACTTGTTGGAGAACGCGATCTACTACACCAACCCCAAAGGATATGTCACTGTGACCGTTGAGAAGACCTCAGCCAAGGCCCGCCTCACCATCCGTGATATAGGCATCGTGATCATCCCAGAACACCTCTCACATCTCTTTGAGCGGTTTTATCGTGCTGATCCATCGCGCAGGCAGACGGAAAGGAACAGTAGTGGACTAGGGCTTGCGATCTTTCACCAAAGCTTTGCCTGGAGAGAGCACATGAGGGGTGAGAAAGAGGATAAACAGCGAGATTGGTGGAGCAAGCCATTTACTCTATAAGTGAAAAGAGAAAGCATCCTAGGAGAGTCACATTTGTGTGGAGGTGATGTGTTGATTTCTGCGATTTTGCTGCAAAAAATGAAGAATAATATGATAATTAGTATTATATGATTTTAAGTGTAAAAAGTTGATTGATATAGATAATAAAGCAAAGTATCCTGAAAATGTCTGGCTTTTGTCCTGGTAAAGAGATTTTCTTACTTGTATACTTTGAAAAAGGTGCCCCTTTTGCTCACAGCACTCATGGCGATAACCGCGTTCATATGAACATCTCTCTCAGTGAATCGCCCGCTCAAGTATTGCTGCGAGTAGTGTTGTCGCACATTGTCACTGTATCCGATCTTGCGAGATGGTTTCAAGGGATACAGGGGCGATGCAGCATAATATAATTTTTGATGTTATGTGACTTTCATGCAAGTATTAAAAGCAAATGAATAAAGATAAGTAAAAGATATAGTGATATGGAGAAATGAGGATATTTCATGGATATGCTTGGTCTTTTAGGACTTGCTGCAGGATTAGCTTTTTTATCTGGGATCAATGCCTATCTCCCTCTGTTGGCAGTGTGTCTTTTTGCACAATTGCATCTCATTCCTGGTTTTCACATCAATCCTGATTACGCTTTTCTCTCGCATCCCATTTCACTGGTTATTCTCGCGATACTTGCGATCCTCAATTTTGTGTTGGACAAGGTTCCAGGTGCAAGTGCAATTTGGAATACTGTGCATACTGTACTACGACCCATAGCAGGAGCGCTGGTTGCGGGAGCTGTAGGGGTGGATCATCGAGCCATGCCACTGGCAATTGTGGGTGCGGTTATGGCAGCGCTCAGTCATACTACAAAAATGGGTATTCGCACTTCTGCGTCTGCCGTGACAGGTGGTGGTGCAACACCAGTGTTGGGATTGGCAGAGGATGTGGGAGTAGGTGTCGCTATGATTGTAGTGTTTGTTGCTCCGCTTGTAGTTTTCTATCTTCTGTTTGTGTTTGTCATACTTTTTTTGCTCTTTGCGCCGTCTTTGTTTGGGGCCTTGCGTTATCAATGGCTTATCCTGATGGCATTTTTTGCCAAGCGATCCCAAAGGGCTGGAAATCCCCAGGACTTTCTCGAGCATATAAGCCCCCCAGAGCGAGCACTCTTTGCCCAAATGCTGCCACACGCGCGGCCTCTGGGAGGAGTTGACCTGCTCTGGCATCGGCACCTAGCAGGAAGAGGCCCGTGGGGAAAGCGGCGTGTAGTACTTCCGACGTGGGTTGTGGCAACGGATCAGGTCCTCCTCTTCTCTCCCCCATCTCATCCTCGTTTGCTGTTGGTGGTGCCATTTGCTTCAATTCGGGCACTCGATTTCAAGAAGTCGATGGTGAAAGGTGCTTTACGTATTCAAGAACATAGTGGTCAAAGACATGAGTTTACAGTATTGAAGACGCACCAGGAGCAGACCGAGAAGCTGGTAGGGATGCTTATAACCACCTATCACCTCCCGACAACATCTCCTCAAAGGGCTAAGTTTGGTGCTCAGCCTTCCTGGCATGTTCATTGATCAATAGAAGATGGGTATATCGTCTGAACGTCCAAACTCATGTGCATCAGGTGTGCGTGTGCTGGATGTCTGCAAGCCAGGGTCGAGAAAGGTTAATTATCCATCGATATGGGCGTTGTGAGACGCTGTTGTGTGAGTTGGTGCTTGACGCGGGTCTGGAGCCTTCGCGTTATGGAAGGAACATTTCTTTGTCATTGCACAACTCTGCGCTACGCAGCCCAGACACTTACTGAGGTCTATGATCACGCGCTTACGCCCAGTGGTCTCAGGGTGACTCAATATGTGCTTCTAAGAAGCATTCTTCAGGAGGAAACTGAGCAAAGCCTGACTGATCTTGCCCAAAAGCTTGGAAGTGATCGTTCGACCATTGGAAGGAATGTGCATATTCTCGCACGCGATGGGTTGGTCTCTCTAAGGAAAGGGAACGACAAACGAGAGCATACCGTCTGTGTCACCCAGAAGGGACCTGAAGCTCCCCGTGCTAAAGCACTGTCACTTACACACAAATTATGAAGGATGGAGAAGGGCAGCGAGATGAACGCCATCCAAGACGTCCATGACGCGCATCCATCCTTTCCATAAGGTCTGCCATCCAGGGGGACCATCGCTCTTACGGTCGAGGTAGCCTCCCAGACGCGCAATCGCGTGCCACACCTCTTTGGCCGTCGTGATGCTGCGATGGCGTTTATCCAGGAAGAGAAGCACTTGGACGGCCTCTGGCGAAATCACGTTGGTCGCAGGCGTTTCCTCTGCTTCCTGCGCCGTGTGCCGAATAATCAACAAACGCAAGGCGATGGGAGTCAACACTGCAAGTAATTTCCACTGAGCCTCCATGCTTTGCACATTGTGCTGTTCTATCCGACAACCCGTTTTGAGGGCTTTGTGGAAATCCTCCAACAGCCAGCGCCAGCCATACCATTGCACCACTTCCCATGCCTCGCTTGGGCAAGTGATTGGAAGGGTGGCCAACAAGATCCATTCCAACGGCTCTTGTCCTTCGGGTGGCTGCGATTCCCAAACCCGTACCACCCAGGCGACAATCTCCGTTTTGCGGAAACACGCTCCGTGCAGAGGAGGCTGGACACGTACCTTTTGAAAATTGATCTGGAGAAGGGCATCTCGCCTCGGTTGAGCATGCTGGGCAGGAATGCTCACCAAATGAACATCCACGCCAGGCAGGGCACGAGCCAATGTCTTAAGATGCCCTTCATCGAACGCGGCTTGCTCCTCTCCTTGCGAAATTTCTACGTTGCGATCTTGAGCCACTCGTAGGACAAAATCATACCCAAGCTCCTCGCATGCCTGCCAAAACGTGTAGACATCGCTATTGCTATCACTCACATAGATCCATTGGTGGTGCTCTGGCACTTGTCCGATCTGTTGGATACTCTCTTCCCAGACTCGCGATTCTCGCACCCTCTTTTTGCGCTGTGCCTTCGTCTCTCCAAGTGGGGCAAGCTGGCGAATGAATGGGGTGAGCATCATACATCCCAAGATTTCCTGTGTTTGAGGGTCCATTGCGAGCACCGTGTGCAAGCTGAACCCGATATTGTCTCGGCTGTTGCCCACCGGCCCCCGTCCTTTGAGCGAGTTGTGTCTCGTAAAGTCAAACTCGGTGGTGTCAGCCAACAGCAACGTACGAGCGAGGTGGGTCGCCGCGTAGTAGGTTTGGCTCCAGTGGGGGAGAATGAGATCTTCATATCCGAATGCTGGATTCCTGAGAAATCGATATCCTCCCTGCGTCCCACCCCAGGTTTCGAACGCGTGAGGCAATGAGGCTGAGGGATTCTCTGCCAGGGCGTTTGCGATCTTGATCAAACGATCCGTGCGACGCGGATCTCCCAATTCCGCCGCTCCAAAGACCTGGGCGGCCCATGTGTCGGCGTGCTGTAAAGGTTCTTGATGCATGAGCCTTCCTCCTTCGCTTGGCCTTCCTTTTCTTTTCAGCACGCCACAACTTGTGTGTAAGTGTCAGTGCTAAAGCAGCGGGGGTTCCAGGCGTTCGTTCCACGCTTCCCATCTTCCTTGCCGAAGCAGGAAGGCAGGCCCTTGTGGTGGTTCGCCTCGACTTTCGGGCAGACGCGCTCTGGCTCGAGTCAAACCCAAGCTTCGAGGCAGAACCTGCCCCTCTCTCGCGCGTTGAACGGTACGCTCGTGTGCTGCCCGCAGGCGCGCTTCCGCACCTTCCCAATACACCTGGTATCGGGCACACGAGGGGATGGGATCTGCTGGATCAAGGTAGGCAGCAAGAAATGCCGAATAGAGATCGCGTTGGATGGGACCCACGCCGCAGGCACACTGATGCCAACGCTCTGAGAGGGGCTTCTTGACCTTTGTGCCACAGCCATGACACCACTGGCTCAGCGCCGTGGTACGTGTGGGAACTTCGATCAGGATGCCGCCCGTACTCGCAACCCCCAGAGGGGGCACGGCGGTGCGTCTCAACAGTGCTACAAACATCCCTGGCGCTCGCAGTCCCACGCTATTAACCTAAGCAGAGGAGTCACCTCCTCTGCTCGGCTTCAGAACCGTGCTTGAGATTTTCACCTCACACGGCTCCTCAGTTGTACAGTCATTGTCATTGATGCTCGTCTTTTGCAACCTCGCGTGTCTTTCGTCATGGCAGTGTCGATGAATTGCCATGAGATTGTGCAGTACATCGTTGCTGTGATTGCAATCGATGTGGTCAATTTCTATCAGGTCACCCTCTCGAAATATGAGTTCACACCACCTACATTTGCCCTGTTGTTTTCGTAAGAGCTTTGCGAGTTTGCCTTTTGTCATGGAATGGTTTGCTATTCGCTGGCTCCAATAGACCAAGTTTCCATCGTAAGGGCTTGCTGCTCCTTTGACTTTCACATGCCTTTTGATTACTGTGTCGCGGTGGTTTTTCAGGTTGAGTTCTCCATTCCCAAAGACCCAATGGCGTTCTCCTACTGTTTTCCAGTATTTTTCCGTTCTCCATTGTGTGTTCTTGTGTGGATGCCTGAATTTTGCCCATGAACGCAGTTTTTGGTAGACCAGATGATCGCATTTCTGGTAGGTCTCTTTCGAGACCACCGTTTGATAGTATCTTGACCATCCTACGATTTTAGGATTTAACTCCGCAATAAGCTTCTCTTGTGGTGCTCCTTTCAGTGATCGTACCACTTGTTGAATGTCTCGGAGGTGTCGTTTGACTTTTTCTTTCTCTGGCTTAATAATGGTTTTAAACCCGAGAGGTTTTCCGTGTCCATTCTTCCCCGTGTGCGTTTTCCCTACGGGAAATTGTCGGATGGTGAAGCCCAGAAAGTCAAATCCAGCTGGACCTCCTCGTGCTTTGAGTGTATGGGCGATTTTTGTTTTACTTGGTTTTAGCTCTAACCCTATGGTTTGTAACCACTGTATGGCTAGTGTCTGGGCTTTCTTTACTCCTTCCTCTGTCGGGTGTAACACCACAAAATCATCAGCATATCGGATGACTTGAGGAATACCCTCCTTGGGCTTATATGCGCTTGTTATGGTCGTTTCTAGTCCGTGTAATGCAATATTTGCCAGTAATGGAGAAATTACTCCTCCTTGCGGAGTTCCTGCTTCTGTTTTCACAAACATTTCATTTTCAATCGCACCCGCTTTTAACCATGTTGTGATCGCCTGAGTCAGTTGTGGATAGGTCGTAAGTTTCCTTATCAGTTCTTCATGGTTGATGTTGTCAAAACAACCTGCAATATCAGCATCTAGCACAAATTTTCCTTTGTGTTTGATGCTGATAAAGATTGCATCGATCGCGTCATGGCAGGAACGACCGGGACGAAAACCATAACTATTGATCTCGAACTTGGCCTCCCATTCTGGTTCAAGGGCAAGTTTGACGAGCATTTGTCGCGCTCGCTCCGAGAGAACGGGAATGCCTAATGGCCTTTTCTCTTGCTTTCCCGGTTTCGGAATGTGGATTCTTCGGACGGGGGGCGATTTTTCGGGCCATTGTTGAGGATGGATGTGTTTCACAAGATCAAGTCTTTGTGCCGGTTTGACTGATTTTACTCCGTCAATCCCAGCCGTCTTTTTTCCCTGATTATCCTGCGTCACCTTTCGTACCGCCAGGGTTCGGGCTGCTTCCGACTTGATCAGCAGTTTCTGAAGTTTCTGTACTGCTCTTTGGTTGCCTTGTTGACTCGCTCGGAAAATGCGCTTTTGGATGCGGAAGCAATGTTTCTCTAGCTTGCGCCAGGGAATGCTGCTCCAAGCCTCACTCTCAGGGTCATTGGCCTTCTTTGAGGTTTTGATCCTGGATGCTTTCCTCTCTGCCATCGTACTTGTGCCTTTTCCTTCTGTACTACCGCGCTTACGTCAGCATATCCTGGACGTTACTCCAGGCATTCGCTTTTTAAGCGATCTCGCCAGGAGAGGCATACGGTTGGCACCTGCTCATGGTATCGACCTCCCTTGAGAGCCTTGACCTGGTTATTCCGTTCCTGTTACCTGTTTTGCGCTATCGTAGGTCTGCACTATCCACCGATGAACTCTTTGGGTGATGAGAAGAGCGGCAAAAATCCCTTCTCCAGTTCATGTTCCCTTTTTGGGCAAGCCTCTTATTCTGCGTAGGCTTGGTACAGTTAACGATGGTTCTTTCATGCATTCGTTTCATCCGTCTTGTTAGACGAACTGCTGACCGTAATAGCCTGCTAGAAGAGATCAACAGGGCAGACTCCTGTCTTATCCTCATTTAAACCCGCTTTGGAGATTGATGACCAGTCGCTACTCCAGGGTTTATGCTGTTTCCTCATCACCAGAGGAGAGAGGAATTACACCTCTCATCAGGCAACAAGTTGTCTCGTGTTCGCGAGCTCGTCATCCCTCGATCTTCTCGATTTCGACGAAACGGATCGCACCTTGCCAAAACGTTTCTGCCATGCCTTGTAGGAAATCTTTTCGAGAATGATGGTCTTGCCCAGCGCCAGCACCTCATGGACCGTACGCCCATGCAAGCTCTTACGATGCGCCGCCAGCTTGCGCTCTTTGCTCGCCTTGCGCCGCCTCGTCGCCTGATAACGTTTGCTCTGTTTCCACTCTCGCTTCTTGGGGCCTTGCTTCCTGATGCGCCCCTTCTCGTCATAGTGCTCGGGATTGCCTGCTCGCCGCTGTCGATCCATCTGCCGCTGCAAGCGACGTATGGCTCTCTCATCAGGCGCCAGTTCCGCGCAGAACACCTGCAGACTGGCCTCCCCCTCCTGGGGAACAAGCGCCAGGGTGGATGGACCCACATCAGCACCAACGATTCCGTGCCCAACCATGTGCTTGGGCTTCTGCAGAGGCGTGCCCTCCAGGACGAGCTGCACACAGTAGCGGCGGCCCTCAGCATCGGCGCCCGCTGCTCTCTTGCTGCTGGCAGGACGCTGGAGGAGGCGAGCGTACTTGATGCGATGTCTGAGGCCATGACACACCACCTCATCCTGCCAATCGATGAGAGCTGGCAACTGGTCCCCGTTCCAGAGCAGGAACCCTGCGTTTCCCTTCTCGGGTGGCTGCAGGACAAAGCGCAGGCTGGTGTCGTTGCGCTTGTTCTCAATGCTAGAGAAGCCCCTCCCTCGGCTCTTAAACCGCACTCGTCTGGCCTTGCCCAGGCAGACACGATTGAGAGCACGGTAGGCACGGCTCGCCAGCGTTTGGGCGAGTACCGCCTCAATGTGTTCAGCGATCCAGCCGACGCGCAAACCTTTGACCGCTTGATGGAAGGCCGCTTCGGTGAAGCCATGAGCTGTGCGCAAGGAGGAGAAGGCCGCCGCTCGCTGAGCCTTGTGGGCGCGAGAAAGGGAGCGGGCCTCTTGCCAGGCGGGGTCAGCACGCATGCGGCGCAGGCGCTGTTGTCCGAGGGAGAGCATGGCATTGGAGAGCTGGCGAGCCGCTTCCAGATGGGCACGCAGGCGCTTGGCCTGCCCGGCGTTCACCACCAGGGGCAGTTCCAGCAGAAAGGTCGGTGTACGGGGAGTTGCTGTTTTTTGTGGTCTCTTGCCGTCTGGCTCTTTGCGCATCCCATCTCTCTCTCGCATGGCTGGCTCTTCTTGACTAGAACGGATATTCCATAGAATAGCAGCATGGTGGTATCTCGTCAAGCCCTCTACCATCCGTTGTTGCGAGGATCTCCCCTTCCCCTGCGCCTTCAAAGGAACGGCGATTCATCCCCTGAATGAATCACAGGGGCTTTCTCGCTCGGTTTTCTGTAAAACTTTTTCTCTCGCTACTCCCTTGTGGCAAAAGTCCCAGATAGCCGTTGAAGAGACACTCGGAGAGGATCAACTGAAGATGCTGAGGACGCTCCTTTCTCAATTGGAAGAGATAAGCATCTAACCTTTTTGTCTAATGCGAGTATATACCCACATTAGACAAAAAGGTTAGATGCCATGAAGGTGAGTGAGCTAGTCATCCATAAGCGCGATATACAAAGTACTCAATTAGAAAAACGAGGCGTTGAAGTTATTGTGGGGGATTTACTCGATTTCACCACGATTCGGCCTGCCCTGCTATGTGACCGACCGAGATTATAACGCAGCGAAGAACCTTGCATACCTGGAAGAAACACAAGAACTACCGTGAGTTACACGGGAAGTGAAACGCCTGTGGACATCATGTCAGACTTGAGACATCAAGCAATGGTGGCTGAAGCAGGAACCGAACGCCAATGACGGCTTGCCCTTCTTTGGGTAAGTTTCGGATAACGGTGAGCAGTATTCATTGACACCGATGCGGTCTCCATGCTATCATCTTGCCGATGAGTAAAAGATATCTGTTCCCCTCAGGCGGTGTGAAACCGCTCTTGACCGCGTAAGCCCGGCACTTTTGGCTTACGTGGCTGTTTGTGAATAGCGCCCTCCTCACGCGCAGCGCTGATCGCGTTGGTGCGAGGATATGTGTTGTCTTCATCCTGCGATGTATCTCAGCCCCGTGTTGATTGGACCGCGCCTCGGTTGCCGGGCTCCTTTTGCTTCCCTTCTTGCAGAAACAAGTCGAACGAAAGGATGTTTCATGACCAACACAGAAGTCATTCCACCACAGCCCGTTTCCCTTTGGCGCAATCGTGACTATCTCTTGCTTTGGCTCGGCAACGCCGTCTCCTCGCTCGGCACTTCATGCACACAGTTTGCGTTTCCACTGCTCATTGTGGGACTGACGCGTTCGATCGCTGCTGCCTCCCTCGCGTATAGCCTGGGACAGCTCCCCTACGTCCTGTTGAGTCTCCCCGCCGGGTCGCTGGTGGATCGCTGGCCGCGCAAACGCGTGATGCTGCTCTCTACCTTCTGCTTGATGGTGTGCGTGGCGAGTACTCCCCTGGTGCTGAGCCTTTCCAGCGGAGCACTGCGGCTGCTTCTCCTCTACGCCATCGCCTTTAGCCTGGGAGCCATTTCGCTTTTCTACGAGCTAGCCCAATTTGCAGCACTGGCATGGATAGTGCCAAAGAGCCAGCTCACCACAGCAGTCGCACAGAACGAGGTGATTGTTGGCTCCAGCGCGCTTGTCGGACCCGCCCTGGGTAGCTGGCTCTATAGCATCAGCAGGTTGCTCCCGTTCGTCACCGACGCGCTTTCCTCCCTGATCTTGCTTAGCTCACTCTTCTCCATACGCTCGCCCTTGCAAGATGAACGGAGGACACAGCGTCACCACCTGCTCCAAGAAGTGCGCGAGGGGCTCACCTGGCTGCGGGAGCATATGGTCATACGCTCGATCTTTCTCATTTCCAGCTATGTCAACCTCACCATCACAGCCAGTATGCTTCTCGTCCTGGACATTGTGCAACAGCAGCATATCCCGTCGGTGCTCTACGGCTTGATCGGAGCATGTGGCGGCATCGGGAATCTGCTTGGCGCGGCGCTCTGCCCGCCGTTGCAGCGGCGCATACGCTTTGGCCTCATGCTTTGCTGTGCCCTGATCGTGTTCGTGGTGCTCTTCCCTCTCTATGGCTTCATCACGACGCCACTGCTGTTGGGAGCTGTCTTCGCGGCCATTGCTCTCTCCGACTCGATCCGTGCTATCTTCATGGACAGTTATCGCTTCGCTGTCGTTCCCGATGCCCTGCAAGGCCGCGTCAATAGCGTCTCTCGCCTGATCTTGTTCAGCGTCCAAACCCTCGGCTCCTTCGCACTCGGGCTGAGCCTGGAGCATTTGGGTGTGTTGCCGACCGTGGGCATTGTGTGGAGTGGCCTGCTTCTTATCACCGGATGGTTGTTTCTCTCCCGGCACATGCGGCAAGCGACATTCCCACACGAGTAAATCCCACCATGCCGCTGCTGATACTCATGTATAAATCGCAGCATTCTGTGAAAGGAAATAGGCACAAGTATCTGAGGAAATAGCCTTCAAATTGCCTCAGATACTTGTGCTGAAATTGCTTCGCCAAATTTGGGATTTACAGGTGCTCCAATCATTCTTTTCGCCTTGCACCCATTGTTGCTCTGTCTGAAGCGTCTGTGTCTTTCGCCTCTCATGAGCAGGATAACGAAGAATCCCATTGCGGAGTTGAAGTTGACGCAATGCTGCACATTCAGGGCATTCTCCACACGCCACTCCGCTGTCCTGAAAGCGTTTTGGATCGATATCTAGCACATCAGAAAAGATGCATCTTAGCGTGTTTGCCGACGGTGTCTGATTGCCCACTGGATCGCGGACAGCCGCTCTTTCAACCAGGTTTCCTTTACGTTTCCGCCCTTCTCCATTTGCGGCTGGATTGACTGTCTGAGCTGACTTCCTCTCGTTGGCATGAGTATCTACTAATTGCTGGAGTTCTTGTTCACTTTGTACTTTGGCTCGCGCCACTCGATGCTCTCCTGTTCGAGCTTTCATCTCTAAACGAGCCCGCTGGTCGGGCTGTAATGCCAGCCCAAGGATACGAAGATGCCCTACGGGGTCAAGCAATCTTTCACCAACGAGATCATCGGTTAGGTTTGCATGATCTGGATGCCTGGTTGGCTTCCACAAGCATACGAGTTGAAGACTAGCTTCCTGTGGAACATGAATTGGAGCATCAGGCATGAGCGAAGCAAGATGGGATCGCTTGTAGTATCCGACCGTTCGTCTCAAAAGCAACGTGAAGGGATGGGCTCCTCACGCTTATTTTCTAGCCAACAAGCGAACCGGACTTTATGTACGTTTTCAAGAGAGTATGGGCATATTGGAGTGTTTTGAATTTTGCTTCGTCCCCGCCCATATCTGGATGATAGCGCTTGGCAAGCTGGCGATACTGCCGTTTCAGATCCTCTTGCGTAGCTGTATGATCCAGGCCAAAGAAGTGCAATGCATTCTCTATACCAGCCCGAGAGACTTGATATGGCTCTTGAAAGCTAGAATATTGCTGTTCGGCGCGCATCCTGGCCTCCCATAACAATGTTTCAAGTGGAGCTGAAAATTCTAGCCAGGTTGCAAAGTGTAAGAGCAATAGTTTGTGCAAACACCAGTAATTACTGACATCCCATCATAACTCGTTGGGAGGAGAAAGAGCGTGTAAGAAAGCGGTAATCTTGGGAGGCAAAGTCCCATGCTCAGAAGCGTAGCGCGAGAGAATGGCCTGAGTGGCCAGCATCTCCAGCAAACGTGCCAGACCGCGTAACAAGACGATCTTGCCAGGAAAGCGACCACGATGGGGAACAAATCCGCCGAGTTTGGCGAGCAATTGGACCTCTTCCCAGGAGAAGGTCACCCCCATCTCATACAAAAAGCCTGCTGCAACCCAAGCCAGAGCGACCAATGTCTTGATGGCCTGCCAATCAAGGACTTGCACCTCATCCCAGGCGAAGCACGTCTTGGTAAACTTGAAGCTCTCCTCGACTCCCCATCTTTGCCGATACATACAAAAGATGCGCATGGCCTCGGCTTCGGTTTCCGCCGGCCAGTCGGTGATCAACCACCACGGCTCCCACGGGCAATTGAGGATGCGCACCTGCACCAACCAGAGATCCTTGGGCAGGATCTGATCTGGCTCCTGGCTCAGACGACGAACCTCGCTGTGATAGGTGAGCCCAACTGAGCAGGCCGAAATTTCCACATCCACCTCTTGCCGCTTGGGATGAGCCTGCTTCCCCAGGGGCACCTCCATGTTGGTGCGTACCATTGCCAGCATCTTCAGCCGTTTGCTTGCCTCCTGTAACGGCCCCTTGCTCCAGGCCTTTGACTCTGTTTGCCATTGGACCAATCGCTTCCGCTGGCAGACTCGGCAGACCACGTGTTCCTGCTGCTCCCACATCGTGCGCCAGACCGCGACATCGTCAAAGCCACTATCGAGCACCCAGGTCACCTGAGACTGCACCTGGCCATCTTTCATTGCCTCATGCACCGTCATGAGCATGGTTTGGACTTCGGCGGGTTCGCTCACGAAACCGGGTTCCTCGCTACTGAACACTTTCTGATAGAGAATCCCCCGCTGCTTTGGGGTGACTGCCAGTACGGTGAGCGTACGGTAGCCCGGCACCAATTTCTTGTTCTGATCGCGGACCTGCATCAGATATGGCATTTCTTGCGCATACGGTTTACAGAGCTCGGAGCCATCAGCAATGAACCACACCTCGTCCGCTTTGCTTTCCCGCAACTGCCCCACTCCCACTTGCCGCAAGCGTGCTGTCAGCTCCTCGGCGTCTAGCTCTGAGCGCTTGGTACTCTCTCCTTTGGCCATCCGCAACACCCGTTGCGCCCCATTCTTACTCTGGCTCAGTTCTTGAGAAGACGCTGCGATACGAGTGCCGATCACACTTCCACTCGCGATGATCCCCTTCACCGTTTCCAGCAATGCCCGCCACGTCCTGCGATCCCTTATCAAGCTTGCGAATGGCTTCAGATACGCTTGGAATGGGTCCGTCCAGGTGCTTCTCCATTCCATGTGTCTCATCCTTTCTCTCTGGTTTGGTTTCTCTCTTGATTCTAGCACCCTCCCTGGATTTATGAGTGGTTGTCAGGTAATTACCCTTGACACTATATCGTTCATCCGTACGATAGAGCGCAGCATACTCAGGGAGGAGGCGATAGGCATTGATGGCTTTGCGCAAGGTAGCAAATGCGCCCTTCACCGATTGGCGAACTTCTCGATTGCGTGAATTTATACCGTGATCCTCTATATGGATCCTATAATAATCATTCCCTACATCATAAATGTTTTTTACACGTAATAGGTACATTCGTGATCCTCAACCATGTGTGATACATCGTGGTTCTTTCTTTTTCTCTCTCCGTTCGGCAAATGCGGTATGCATGACAATTATATCACTAACGATGGTCCGGATCAGTAAAGATACGAACGATGGTTTTTTGAAAATCATCCAGAGGTGAAAACTGGAATCGACCCGATTTGGAAGAGCACCTGAAGTGAAGGGAGAAGGAAGAGCATCTCTGCTTTCGCAGAGAAACCACGAACAGCACCAAACCCTTGATTGTTCTATTCTTGTGCGCTTCATCGGGCGTTTCAAAACGCACAAGAAATGCCTGCTCTTGCCGTGTCGTGCCAGGTGCATGAGGTGTTAGTCCTGGAGTGCAAGGGGGAGCACGCGGAGAGCGCGGAAACCGAGAACGCATGCACTAGGAATGTGTTAAGCTTGTTCTAAAGGCTGCATGTGGGTCCTCTATAAAGGGGGCATATGAGATTCATTGGAGATGATCTGCGTCAGGGTGCGCGCTGGCGAGGGGATGCATGTGCTTGTCGCGAGCGCGCCCGTGTTTGCTCACTCTGGTTCAGTGCTTTGAAGGCACGATGGCGTTCTTCCTAGTTCTCTTCTTGCATTCCTTAGAGACGAATTCGCCTTGGAGGGGGCGCACCCAGAGCAGGCGCGCATCCTCTAGCACCTCCGTGCCATCGCCCAGCCCAAGTAGGTTCAGGCTATCATCAAGCCGATTCACGGCGACCCAGTACGGGAAGAGGTGGCTGTGGTATCCTCCAAGAGGATCTGCCCACGGATGTCGATCGTCGCGATGTCCTCATAGTGTTTAGTAAAGAGTTGCCGCCTCTCGTATAGCGTGGACGTACTCAGGCAGAGGAAGCACCACAGATTCCCTTATCCTCAAGAAAGTTGTCTGTATTCTACCATGTTGCCATCAATTACCTACGTTCGAGCGATAGATGCCTATAGTGTTATTGTGTCCGCTCCACAGCTTGACAGCATTGAGCGATTCGTCACTGAAGAGGGGTTTGGCAAAAACAAGCGCGTTGCCCATAGCATTTCTCTTTGGAGGTCAGCATTTTCATGCGCGTGTCAGGTTTGTATAACCAGCCAAACACCAGCATCTGGACCACATCGATTTCACTGAACGTTTGTTGTTGCCGGATACAATCTGTCTGACGCGTGGACCTATTGGCTCTCTCTTCTAGAAAAGATGTGGGCATCTGCCTGATCTGTGCGGTATTTGACATCAAGTTGCTCCTTATGTGAGGAATGTTGTTCGCAATCTCATGTTCGCCGTGTGAGCAGCATTTCCAAAACACATTTTTGTTGCACTATTTTCTTATGCTATACGCTTCATATCGTATATCTCGGTCTTTTCATCCAGGCGATGCTGATAAATCTGTACAGCATAGATGGTAGTATTCAATGGTAACAGCAGGTATTCAACACTTTCACCTTCGACCGGGCGTACATTGAGTGTTCCACGCTTAATGAGTCGAAAGGTGCGTTCTTCGTTGGCATCAAGCATGCCGAGCAGGTGATAATCGTGGTAGACCTGCCATGGAAGCTGGGTCGTATTTTCGACTATCAGTGTCTCGTGGTCATCTTTAAAATGCAGGCGCACGCGACGCAGAATACGCCTCAACCAGCCACCAGAACGCTGAGGGGTTGGTTCGAGTGGCAGTTTCTTGCTTTTTTGCACCTCAGATGGTGTGGTAATGAGTAGCAGCTTCATTCTCCAAGCCTTTCTTTCACGAAGCGTTGAAGTCCGACCTCCAGTTCTCGTTTATCTGACGAGGGTAACATGCTCATCTTCGGCAGCGACAGAGGAATGACAAATGGCGGCAATGCGCTCATTGAGTGACAGCTCGCCCCAGGGAGCGCGCGAGGGAGTGCGACTGCGAGCGGCTAACGCATGCAGGCCTCGGCATGCCTGTTCTCGTCCAATCCACTCGGCCATCAATCGGTCCGCTCGAAAAGCTATTTGACGAGCGTGATGACCCAAAAGCCAGAAGCAGACAATGGTCGATACCCAGAAACATGCCAGGAGGAAGAGGGCAAGGAGAAAGGAAACAGAGTGCCAGAATACAAGCATGAGTCCACTTGCCAGGATGGATACGCATGCTAAAGTTGAGAGCACAAGACGCGTAGCTCTGTAGGTCGCTCGGCGGACGTAGATGGAGCGAGCGAAACCACTCGCGAGTAAGAGATCTCGTTCCGCTTGACTGAGCGAGTGGATTCGCTGGGCTGGGAGTGAGAGGCAAATGGCTGGTTTCTTGAACAGAGAAACAGAGACAAAGGGAACGTGAACGCGTGGAAGAACCCTGCACTGTATGTTTTGTGCTGCATAAGGCATATCCATCTGTGCTGCAAGACGCGAAAGCGTTGTTTGCATCTCGAATGGAAGCGCTTGGCGAGTTTGCCGCCGTGAAAAATGCCATAGGGAACGAGTCCATCGTCTCTGAGGGGGGCGAGGTGGTAAGTGCGATGAGAGCCGCTGCCAGGACGAGAGGGGAAGTGGTTGTTCTGGTAAAGCTGGTCCATAAAACGCCCTAAGGCGCTCTTCAACGACTTGATGCTCATCATGTGTTTTTTTCCTTGAATACCGCTTAGGCATTGTCTTTATCTCCTTTCCCTCAAGAGTAGCGTGCGACACTGCTTTCTCGCACGATTTAAACGTGATTTGACCGTTCCAAGAGGCCATCCTAGAACGTGAGCAATATCCTCCTCGGTCAGGTCGGCTCCATAGCGCAAGGCAATGACCCGGCATTGATCTGCGTTGAGTTGTGCAAGGACATGTCGTATTTCCTCCCGTTGGACGATGTGTTCTTGTAAATTCATGTCCACATGCATATTTTCTTGTTCGTCCTCGTGCAGTGCTTCAAAAGAGAGGGCGGTATGATAGCGACGTTGACGCTCCATAACATCGAGTGCATGTCGGTAAAGAATACGCACGAACCAGGGGCGAAACGGTTGCCCAAGCTGGAACCGTGGGAGCCCACGCCATGCGAGGACGAAAGCACCCTGCGTGATTTCCTCTGCGAGAGGACGATGATGACAGAGGCGCAGAGCCGTTGCCATTGCTAAGGCATGGTGCGTCTCCCAGAGAGAGCGAAATGCCTCCTGGTCTCCGTATGCAGCCTTTCGGATACAGTCATCTTCACCGAAATTCATGATCTCCTCCTCTCTTCATAGAGGCATTACGGCGGGAATAGACCAAAAAGTTCCCAAAGAGAACCCAATTTTTTGTAATGAATGATGTTTGTGCCCTTGCGTGGTCCTCCCCCTCCTTTCGCTGGCTGTGAGACACTTGCGCGGCAGAAACAGATGATCGCGCTGGTGGATGGACGAGATCACTGTCCAATGGGGGAGTGACACGCTGAACTTTGGATCTCAAGGAACACAACGGAAGTTGGCGTTACTGAGTTGGGCTCTTTCGAGGTTAGCCCCATCGAGGTTGGTATATGTGAGGATGGCACCTTTGAGATAAGCATTACTGAGCTAGACCCTTCTGAGGCTGGCCCCTCGGAGGTCAGTCCCTCTAAGATTGATATTACTTAGATCCACCAGAGCATGGTAGTGTGTGTTGCGCCACTTATTCCATTCCAACAAACAAGGTGGAGGCTTTGTGAATAAGCTCAAACTCATCCATTCAGAGGAAGAATACTCGCTGGACAAGCTGCTCTTGTCGGTAGCAGGCTCCTTGCCACAGAACGTCGTGCAAAACCTGAGCCAACCACTTAGGAGAGTGCAGCAGGTTGCTAATGCGCTTGGTGCCATCGCGGCACTGCTTGGCGCAGAGCAGGTAGCCTCCCAATTCCGAGAACAGGAGGCTGTGAAGGCGGTCGCGAAAGGCGATGAGGACCTCAATGGTGAGCAAGAAGGTGCGCACCAAGCGGGCATCGAGCAAGCGATCAAGGTGGACAAGCAGGGGGAAACAAGAAGAGTGCCAGATCTCTGGTGGTGGCCTGAGCCACGACTTGGGGCTCATATGCCTTACATCGTTTCCGCAGGAATGGGATACTGTGAAGACATGGGAAACCTCCTGGATTGGGTGAAAAGTTCTTTGACAATGACGCTTTCACTCTCTCTCAGGAGGTTTCTTTTGGCGAGGTCAGCCGCCGCTAACCTCTTCCTCTAAATGAGGGGTGTCACATGTTTGCGCTCCCTCATCATCAACGATAGAGGAGCATTTCTATCTCCAAAAACATTTCGAGTGGAGTGAGTATCACTGAGGAGAAAAGGCGGAATGGCATAGGCAGTGAAGGAAGGTAGCTGTTCAGCCTTTGTCACCTTGTATGCTGGTGTTTGGTCATATATTCCTCAATTTGAACACGTGACCATATACCGTTGCCAAACACAACACGATACGTGAGAGCTAGCTCTTCATTAGGTTGTAAATCGAAATATTCATCAAACATGAAAGAACAACTAATACAAGCGTAAGGAACATTACGCACAAACCACTTATTGGGATACTGAGGGTTTTCGGGTTGATCAATAAACACAATGGTTGATTGGGCACTATTTCCATCATGCTTGCCACTGAATGCCAGCCATGGTGAGCGCTTACCCATAGCATCAGGCCCTTCTAAGCCATCAGCCCCCAGTATATTTCCATTGAGGAAAGAGCGCGGCCCACGCCAGAACAGACCGCCGTAACCAGCGTCTGGTCTACCCTCCGTCGTTGGTGAGCCAAAAGAGAGCGACTGCTGCGTGACATTGACCAGGCGGAATGCTAAATCCAAGCTCCAATAACCTGCATCTGGATTGATGTCGCTAACAACAATCTGTCGCTCTTCATGCAACCAGGTTTCCCCTGTATGGGCAAGCCATTGAAGTTGCTCGATACAACGCACTGTATCGTCACATGTTATCTCTTGCCAATCAGTATGCTGAATGTGCCCGTTATTATTAAGCTGGACATAGCCCTGCCCGCGGACATAGGTCGGTCCTCCCCAAAAGTTTTCTCCAGAAAGATTAGCTATATTCATCGTCAAACCAATATGCCACAGGTGATCATAGGGGCGAAACAAACTTACTTCGTTGCCAGCTAACGTTCTCAGTGGATGAAAATATGGTCTGGGGGACTCTACGGACGGATTCTTCGATGCGTAGGTGTATTTGAACAGCGTTTGCCCCTGATAAGACATCTCAATAGCATCATGAAGTGTATGCGTGAGCGTTGGTTTCATTCCTATATATCCTTTAAGTACAGAGTGAGTGCTTGTGGATCGGGTTGTACCCCGATACCGCTTTGTTTGTTGAGATGTACACTTCCATCAAACTCTATCGCCTCTTTATCTGGATAGAGTGCAGACTCATCAAGAAATTGGCTCCCATTGAGGGCCGCCGGCCCTTGATGCCCAAATGCTGCTGCCAGTTGGCATGCGGCGAGCTTGGTGAGTAAACTGTCAGTCAGACCGCTTACGAGTAAGGGCAAGCCAGCGGAAGTGGCTACAGCTATCTGTTGCAAGGAAGGCCAGATACCGCCACTACGCGTCACTTTGATGACAAGGAAATCAACCAGACCCTCTGCCGCATAGTGAAAGAAATCGGCAGGGCTGACAGTTGCCTCGTCGACTGCCAGGGGGACAGGGCACTGATTGCGTAAGCGTCGCATAAGTTGCAACTGGTCAGCGGGGAATGGTTGCTCCAGCACATTCACTCCTGCATCGGCGAAGCCGCGTGCTACAGTTAGCGCCTCATGGGACTGAAACCCTTGATTCGCATCTGCCCAGACAAAGGCATCAGGCCCGGCTGCCTGCCGAATTGCCTTCGCCACGGCGACATCGGTTTCTGGCGTTACAGCTGCTTTAAAGTTAAAATGGTGGAAGCCTTTCTCCCTGGCGGCAATGATCTCTTTCTGTACCCCATTGACATCATGCGAGGTAAGGGTATAGCTGAGTGTGACGGTATTGCGCTCTTGACTCCCGCCCAGATAACTTCGCAATGGCAGACCTGTGCTGCGAGCGCATAAGTCATGTATCGCCATATCTATAGCTGCCTTAGCAACAGGCATGCCAGTACTAGGGCCACGACCAATTGCACGATGCATGCGTTGATGCAGTCCCCAACGATCTACGATCTCTTGTCCGAGAATCGCCGGACCCAGGTATGTACGGATTGCGGTTGTGGCTGATTCAATGGTCTCGTAGGCCCATTGTGGCATGGGGCGTCCCTCGCCCCAGCCGACTTCCCCCTCGCTATCCGTCAATTTGACCAGCACAATCGGTGCGTTTCCACCAGCCACGCCAGCGCTACCAGAAGAGAAGCGGAAGGCCTGTGTCACTGGTAAGGAAATGGGGAAAACGTCGATCTTCTGAATCATGCTCATCGCGTGTTACGATCCTTGCTGTCTGATGCCGCTGACATGATCATAAAATGGATCACCTGCGACGATGGAGCCTTGCTGCACTATTTGCCTGGTTGCGGCGGATTTGTAGATCGCGGTCAGAAATTCCAGCGTTGGTCGTATATCTGGCGTGCTGGATAATGGCCGCTTCTTTTGATCCAGGCTGTCTAAGAGTTGGCTCAACTGGGTTTTGTGTGATGAGGGAGTATTTAGCGCTAATTCGTCCCACCGTGCCAATACCGCCTCACTCTCCTGCCCTTTGGGCTGGGTGAAACGCCAGTTTTCATTGGTATAACCGTACAGCCCGGTCAACTCTACTGAGGCTTTCTGGAAGTCGAAGCGCAGATAGGTCTCCTCACGCGGTGACAAGACGCTATTGACAATACTGCCCAGCGCGCGATTTTTAAAGCGTACCATAGCGAGCGAGACATCTTCTACTTCGATGGCACGGTCAAGGGTATCGGTGAAGGCGCTGACCTCATCCCACTCGCCAAGCAGCCACAAGAACAGATCCATAGCATGAATACCGTGTCCCATTGTGGGCCCACCACCCTCCGTTGACCATTTGCCGCGCCACGGCACTTCGTAATATGCCGCGTTGCGGAACCACGTGGTCTGACAGATCCCGACTAATGGATGGCCTAATACATCCTCCTGTATCAGTTGCTTGAAATGTTGACCTTTTGATCCAAAGCGCCATTGAAAGACACTGCTACAATATTTTCCTGTTTGCTGCTCTACAGATGCGATACGATCAAGTTCAGCCAACGAGGTACAGAGCGGTTTCTCACAGAATACTGAAGCTCCTGCTTGCAGGGATTGGATTATGAGAGGGTAATGTATATTAGGAGGTGTCGCGATATGGACGAGGTCGGGCTGTACCTTTTCCAGCATTTCTGATGCATCAAGATAAAAACTCGGTATACCATTCTCTTTACTGAACGCTTCTACTCTATCATGAACAACATCCACCGCCGCAACAACCTCAATTCTATCTTTCAACTCATTAAGAGCACGCATATGACTTCTTGCAATATTCCCCGTACCAATAATTGCAGCACGATAACGTGACATGAAAATACTCCCGTGTTTCTAGGGTACATTGTAGAAATGCTGCCTAGAAGAGTGATCTACATTCCAGATGGAACATAGATCACTCTTCCTACTGCTTGCTCACAGAGCAAGCATCCCTGGCTAGCGCCTTATGGTAAGAATCCCCCGGCTTTGAGATCTTGATTGGCCTTTGTCTCCCAGTCCGAGACGCTCAAACCATCAAGCCCTGTGATAAAGGTTTGCCAACTCCCATCATTGAGAGCTTTCTGCCCGGTGATAAACTGGACCAGATTCTCGTCGACGTAACGGTTGATGTCTGCCTGGTTGGGAGCTGGCTGGATGACAAAACCGCCAGTTTGATCTCGCCAGGGAAACGTACCGATTGTCTGATATATCTCGATGGGGTCGATGGTTCTCCCATTCTTTGTCTTGAAGCTGTTATAGCGTGCCTTGAGTTCAGCTGTCGTATTTTTATAAACGAGAGCGCGGATCTGATTAAGAGGAGCAGCTTCATGGGAATAGAAAGGCACAGGTACCCCTTCTCCCGTAACATTGCCCTGTGCGTCGAATTTGTAGTGGACACCTTCCTGACCAAAGGCGGTTAGATAGTACCCCTCACCAGTGTTCGTCCACTCTAAAAACTTGGCAATTGCGGGACCTTTGCCCGCATCCAGCGCTTTCTTTGAGACCGCAATGCGCAAACCAACATTGGTAAATGTGCCCATGTAAGATTGACCATTAGGTCCTTGCGGCGGTGCCAGCGGCTGCCACACGCCATTGGGGTAGTTGGTGTCAAACGCCTGGTAATTTGCCTGACAGATAGCGGCGCAGAAATCTTCTGAGATGATGCCATATTTGCCCTGTTGTTTCCAGCCCGCACGGAAGTCGTTGGTGTTTAACGTCGGCCAGGCAGGATCTATGAGTTTGTTATCTGACAGCTTTCTCAGAAATTCGACGGCTTGTAGATATCCTGGATCACGCAGGCTCAGGCTGGCTTTGCCGGGAGTATTGAAGTTCCAGACATCAGGAAGCCCGTAGGCTCCAAAGAACATTCGCCAGCCGCTGCCTAATTCTGGGGCGCTGGTATTGATAGTTGCCGCAAAGCCATAGGTATCATTCTTCCCATTGCCATCGGGATCTCTCTGGGTAAAAGCCTTGGCAACATTGAAGAAATCATCCAGCGTTTTGGGCTCCTTTAATCCCAGTTTGTCCAGCCAGTCCTTGCGAATAAAGAGCGTCTGCCGTTTATTTAGTCCGGCCTTCTCCTGAAGCACATATGGCTTTCCGTTCATGGTTGCGATTTTCTGCATCTGCGGATCGCTGTAGCGATCTTTGGTGCGCCCAGGCATCAAAGGAAACAACGAATCTACAGGAGCAATCAATCCTTGTCTGACCCATTGCAGGAAGATATTGTTGTTAGCTGGGACCTGGAAGAAGTCGGGCAGGCCGTTGGCGGCGGCGGCGGCATTCATTTTGTTATCGCCGTCATCGCCATAGGGAAGAAATGTGACTTTCAGATTGATATTCAGCTTCTCACGCACCGTCTTCGTGAGAAACCAATCAGGTGGCGGATTCCCCACCTCGCCGGCTGATGGGACGGTCCAGAGCGTCAGATCAACCGGTCCATTGGATGTGCTATTCCCCCAGCTACAGGCAGCTACTAGCGGACTGAGCAAGAGTGTTAGCAACAGACATGACCACACAATCGATGTGCGTGCAGTGGATACACCCTTCATGAGTATCTCTCCTTACATGTCAATGACGCAGCGATTCAGAACACAAATAGTGATGATGCTAATTACTGTCTTCGGAGCTTGACGCATAGACAGACGTCTCACATTGTCACTCACCTCCTTTGCAAAGTTTTCTATCATCAGAACACAAAACAAAGCACATCCTCTATCCCGCTCGCGAGCCCAATATGCAAATGAGCGCGAAAAGGCTGATGAAAAGTCGTACACAATGTAGCTACTCTTTGACTGAACCTACCAGGACACCTTTCGTGAAGTGGCGCTGTATCCAGGGATAAATGGCGAGCATGGGTAACATAGTCAGGATTACTGCAGCCATTTTGAGCGCGTCCTGTGGAGCGGTAAAGAGTGAGTTGGTTTCAACATAATCATTAATATTCGTTGCTAGCAAGATGTTACGCAGCAGAACTGGCAACGGCATCAAGTCATTGTTGCTCAGATACAGAATCGGATTAAAGAAATCATTCCATTGCACGACCGCGTAAAACAGTCCGATTGTGAGCAGGATAGGCTTGGACAGTGGCAAAATGATGCGCCAGAGTACCTGCCATTCGTTGGCCCCATCGACAATGGCCGACTCCCGCAAACTCGAGGGAATATTCTGGAAGAACGCTTTCATGACCAGCATGTTATACACACTGACGGCGTTTGGCAGAATAATAGCGAGGTAGTTGTCGAGCAGATTGAGATTTTTCACCACCATGTATGTCGGGATCAATCCGGGGTTGAAGAGGAATGTAAATAGAGCCAGAGTCAGCAGCAGGTTGCGCCCAGGCATCTCTTTGAAGATAAGCCCATAGGCCATGAACGTTGTGAGCAGCATACTGACGACAACCCCAGAGACGGTTAGGAACACACTATTAAACAGCGCTTGGAGAAAGGCATTCTGGCTCATCAACTGGGTATAGGCTGCAAATGACCAACTCAGTGGTGAAAGGAACAGGTTATATCCCGATTCCTTTGTCAACTCCAGCGGAGTGACCGAGACGACAACAGCATACCAGAGTGGTATAAAGGTGACGAGGATAACGAAGATCAGAAATGCTGTGATCCCCCAATCGAACGTGCTGATCTTGCTCTTTCCCGATTTGCCTGCGCTCGTCTTTAAGACATGCTTTGTCTCAACAGTATTCTCCATATACTCGTACCCCTTCCGGTTAGTATAGACCAGTTCCAGCAAAGCGTTTCGCAATGCGATTGGCTGTGAAGATCAAACATAAACCGATCAGGCCCTTAAACAGTCCTACCGAGGTTGCCAGGCTAAACTGGGCATTTAAGATACCTGTACGATATACCCAGGTATCAATGATGTCGCCAACACTGTAAACAGGCAATGAGTAAAGAGCAAAAATTTGCGTGAAACCAGCATCGAGAATCGAACCCAGACGCAATAACGTTACCAAAACAATCACGTCTTTGATATTCGGCAGGGAAATATACAGGATGCGTTGTATGCGTGAGGCACCATCAATGGCTGCGGCTTCATGCTGGGTGGGGTCAACGGCGAGTAGCGCGGCTAGATAGAGGATAGCTCCCCACCCTGTCTCTTTCCAGATATCGGAAGAGACGACAATAATGCGAAACCAGTTTGGGTCGGTCAGAAAGCCAACGGGTTCTTTTCCTGCATTACTGATGGCTGAGTTAATCAGGCCAGTGCTCGGTGACAACAAGCCTAACAAGATACCGAAGATAACGATCCAGGAGAGAAAGTGCGGAAGATATGACATCGTTTGGGCTATTCGTGCCAACTTCGGGAAATAGCGGACTTCACTTAATGCGAGCGCTAGAATAATCGCTGGTGGAATGCCGAAAATCAATTTTGCTACGCTGATAATAAGCGTATTCACAATGAGTTGAGAAAAATAGTAGGACTTAAAGAATGTCGCGAAATTCTGGAAGCCAATCCATGGGCTGCCTTCGACACCCAAAAGCGGCTGGAAATCCTTGAAGGCGATCTGGGCCTCATAGAGTGGCCCATAACGGAAGATTGCGAAATAGAGAAGGCCGGGCAGCAGCATCAGGTAGACTATCCGATAACGCCACATTCGCCTTAGTAAGAGCCTGATACGGCCCGCCAATCGTATCGTTGGCATCCTGGATGCAACCAATGTCTTTGTATTCATACTCCTCCTTGAGCAATACGCTAGACTGCGAACGTTTCCTGACGATCTTTTGTCTATGAAACCAATATACTCACTTTCTCTCTTATGCTACCTATCTTCAATTGTCAGGTTGTTTTGTGTAGGTTCACTCTAACAATCTTGTGCACGCGTTCTCACTAGTCGTTATAAACGCGTTACCAGTGAGAGAAAACGTTTACTTGAAGGGCCGTATTCAGCCCTTGTTTGTCAAATTTTGATGGGTGGCCTCTTATCTTCTCCCCCGAAAAAAGCAATCTGGAGCGCGTTAAAACTCCACAACGTTTCAGGATGACCACGTAGAATGATATCCCAGTGTCAATGGGCTATCAGCCCCCTACTCTTTGGCTCTGGATTTGTCCCACAGGACTCACGTGTATGCAGTTGATAGCTGAGCATAATCTTCTGCGTTGGTAGAGAATCAGTGGCATGTAATTGATCGATCAGGATGCGGGTGGCAATTTGCCCTGCTTCTTTCAGCGGATGAGCAAAAGTTGTCAGAGCAGGAAACATATGAGCCGCGTATGGAGGATCTCCCACCGTAACCAGAGCTACTTCATGGGGTACCTGTACTCCGTGATAGTAAAACGCTCTCAATGCTCCCAGTGTCATCTCATCGTTTGCAACAAAGAGTGCTGTTGGTCGTTTCCGCCCTATGTCCCAATGTTCAAGCAACCAGCAGGCAGCCTCGTATCCTCCTTGATACGTATAATTCCCATCACGAATCCATTCTGGTACAACCTCTAGATTATGCTCTTTGAGTGCCTCCAGCCATCCTTGTTGGCGCTCGATTGCGCTCTGCCAGGGGGGGACATGATGGAGCGGACCACTAATAGTAGCGATAGAGGTATGACCCAGATGGATCAAATGCTTGGTTGCAAGATAACCCGCTTCCCTATGATTAAATCGTATCTGATTGAAATCATACTCTTGCTCAAGAGGACGATTGATCACCACAAAAGGGATCCCCTCCTCTTTCAAGTCCAATAAATGGTCTGATTGACTCTGCAAGCGTGCATACATGAAAGATACGAAAATAAAACCATCCACCTGCTGATCTTTTAATGCATTAATCGCCTGGATTTCACTTTCTGCATCGGGAGTGCTTGCCAGAATAATATTATAACCGTGGGGGCGCAAGATATCCTGGATACATTCAATAATTGGCGAGAAGAGGTTAGATACGAGAGATGTAAATACAACGCCTACTGTGGCAGTTTTCCGCTTGACCATACTCCGGGCGATAGCATTTGGACGGTACCGCAATTCCCGCACGGCATTAAGGACACGCTCTCGTTTAGCCTCTCTAACATATTGCATGTTTCCATTCAAGACCTGTGAAACGGTACTTACCGATACCTCGGCTAGTTGGGCAACATCTCGAATAGTGACGGCTTTCCGACGCATCAGCGCTTTCCTATCACTTTTATACTTCTAAAAACGTTTTTCAAAAACGTTTTTAGAAGTATAACCAATGAAATAAGCGATTGTCAATGGAATCCCTTCCTGGGGGGCTGTGTTGCAAAAGAAAGCTGATCTGTCAGAGTGGTGAGAAAAGAAGAAAAAGAGGACCAATAAAGCCACGCACAAAGGCTTCGTTGCAGCCCTCTCCCCCAGTTTTCCTAGGGCATAAGCCGCCTTCATGCGTATGTCTGGATGGCTATCCTGTAATGCGGTACACAATGGTTCAACGGCTGCTCGTTCCCCCGACTCTCCTAACAAATCCACAATGTATTCTCTCTCGTTTGCACTTGCACCCTGACTATGCAATAGCTCTACCAATGGTTTGGTGGTTGCACCTGAGAGTTCTCCTCGCTCAATTTTGGCCAGAACGGAGAGCGAAGTTTCATAACGTGAACTGATCCAGATCAACCAACAGATGACCCTGTGCCGCTCTGTCTCCAACAATTTTTCCAGATCGCGGCCTCCACCAGATTGATGGGGCTATAGTTAGTTTTTATTTCTTGAGACAGATGTAGGCAAATAGAGACATATATCCCTCCTTGCCAAAGCTGCGGTTTTCTGGTATATTTGTTCTACTTACGATACAGAGGGAGGAAGCGCAACCGATGATCCGTGGGTATCGGGGAGAACTTGACCTCAATAACGCGCAGAAGACGCGCTGCCGCAAACATGCTGGAGCCGCTCGTTGGGCCTTCAATTATGGTCTTCGCCGCAAACAAGAGGCCTACAAAGCTGGGCAGAAAACGCCCACCGCTATTGATCTGCATCGCGAGATCAATGCTCTCAAGCCCTCTGAGCCTTGGATGCGCGAGGTCAGCAAGTGCGCCTTCCAAGAAGGATTGCGTGACCTGGATGCCGCCTTCAAGCACTTCTTTCGCAAGTGCCGGCTCAAAAAAGCGGGCACATGGAAAGGAAAGTGTGGCTATCCTCGCTTCAAAAGCCGGAAGAAAGCCATTGGTGGCGCCCGCTTCACCGGGAGCATTCGGGTGTCTCCTGATGCCATCCAGTTGCCTCGTTTGGGGCTCTTACGACTCAAAGAGCATGGCTATTTCCCTTTGAACAGCAAGATCAGCAGTGCCACCATCCATGAGCAAGCAGGCAGGTGGTTTGTCTCGATCTGTGTCCACGAGGAAGCGAAAGACCCCAGCCAGCCAGAGGTGACGTCATTGGCGTTGACCTTGGCGTGAAAACCCTGGCGACTCTCTCTGATGGACGCACCTTCGAGAATCCCAAGGCGTTGCGCAAGAAACTCACGGCCCTCAAGCGAGTCTCGCGACGTCATAGCCGCAAGGCCAAAGGATCACGCAATCGCCAGAAAGCCAAGCAGCGCCTCTCGCGGATGCATGCCCGGATCGCCAACGTACGCAACGATGCCTTACACCAAGCGACGGCTCAGATCGTGGCGAGAACCCGCGCCCGATGCCGAGCGACCGCGTGTGATTGTGCTCGAGGATTTGAACATTATAGGCATGCTCAAGAATCGCCGATTGGCCCGAGCGATCGCGGATGTGGGCATGTACGAGTTCAAGCGGCAGATCCTTTACAAAGCCGAACAGGCAGGGGTACAGGTGCTGCTGGCCTCGCGCTGGGAACCTTCTTCAAAAACCTGTTCGTGTTGTGGCTGGGTCAATGAGGCGCTCACGCTTTCGGATCGGGTCTTTGTCTGTCTGGAGTGTGGAAGTGTGCAGGATCGAGATGCCAATGCCGCCAACAATCTCGCGGCCTTGGCACAATGAACATGCAGTACCGCAAGTTCTGCGGGAAGTGACGCCTGTGGAGCAGATGTTAGACGAGCGAAAGGCTTGCTGTCTGCATTGAAGCAGGAACCGAATGCTGGGTATGGTTTGTCCATGTTTGGGTAAGTTTCGGAGAACGGAACCGGTGTGAAAGTCGGCTCGTCACCTCTGCACCTCGGCCATTTTTTCCCACGGCCAAATAGAAGCTATGGCCTCGGCGATGTCAGCGAAGGCGGGGAACATCTTGCGCCTGGCATGCAAAAAGGCCAAGTTGTAGTAGCGACGATTGGTCAGGGAGCGCTCAGTGCCAATCCAGAAAACACCTTGTTGAAGGTGAGCAAGTCTTCGTGCAGCCTCTGCCTTAGCGAGGTTACGATCCCCACGCTTGTCATCCTCCATGCCTGCCTCGGCGATGACTAGCTGTCCGTTGGAGAGTGTTCCTACGGCATCGGGCAGGTAGTGATGGGGTTTACCTTTAAAGGTGTAGCCAATGGCGAATGGCGAGTGCTTGGGGATGGGCAATCGATAGGCTTGTGCGAATGCTTGATCGATGTCGCCACGAGCGTAACTGACAACGTGAGGATAGTATTCAAGCCACATCAATCAAGAGACGCGCCTCCAGTTGGCTACAAAACGGCTGCCTCACAACCGTTCCTGTTTTGAGGCTCGGAATCCATCTTGAAATGGAGCGGTTCGCTATTTTGAACAGATCAATGCCTTCAACTGTTGGTGTGACCATGAGCGTCCCTGCTGATCCCTCAGTCCTGCCTACGCAAGCTAAGCGTAATACTCTGGCAACTTTTTCAATGCCTTCCACCCATCGCTATCATGTCCACAAACCACCAATGTCACCTTCTCCCGTTCTGCCAGGTCTATCAGCTTTCGTGTGCTCGCAATGGTCTCATTCCTATCCATATCATTTGGCCCCGTCTCCCGATCTTCACGCCAGAACTCTTTTCTTGTGACCGCATCGATTGCTAACAACACGGCGCCTGTCTGTGGTAAATGGATTAGGACTGACTGATGACCCGGCACATGACCACTCGTCTCAACTACCTGCAATCCTGGAAACAATTCAACATCTCCATCAATCAGACGGTATTTTCTCCCAGAAAGATCCCAATGAACCCGACTACGAGCGAAACGCTTGAGTCCCTGAAGAGCCGCCTCATGGTGTTTTCGCTGCACCACAAACTCGGCATTGGTGAACGAGCTATGATAGCCTATATGGTCACGATCATAATGGGTACAGACAATGGTATCAATGTCGAGAGGCCCTAGACCTATCTCAGCAAGTTGCTCAACCACATTCTTCCCCCAAATAGGAGGCTGATCATCAGCTTCCTCATTCTCTCTAGGCAAGCCACTATCAATGAGCACATTCTTCCCATTGTTTGTCTGCACGAGATAGCAGCCAACCGGCCACTCAGGATCAGGTATTACTAATATGAAATACAAGCGCTCTAGCGTTGAATCAGCCATTGTTGTGTTTTAAACCTTTCTTCGTGTTCCTATTTCGCATTCTCATCGAAGGCGAAGACGCGATCTGCGATGCCAGAACAGATCAATGCCTTCAACTGCTGGCACGATCATGAGCAACCCCACTTGACATGCGCGCCCATCTTCCGCATTCCAATAGCTCGTTCGTCTCTCGATGGGGAACACAATTTGCAGATTTGAGAGAAAGTATACCTGTTGACATCCTCCCCACGGCTCAAGCCGGGGGATTGCCCGAGTCACCTCGAGAGTTTCCTGCTTCGCTGAGGCTTGCCCAAACGAGACAAGACTCGTCCAGGTCTTACGGCCTCTCCACAGGCCAGGACGGCTTGCCCAGCCGCCACAATATTCTTGGCTGCATTGAGATCACGGTCATGGTGAACGCCACACTCAGGGCAGTCCCAGTGACGAATCTCAAGCGGTAAGGAATCGAGCACATGCCCACACTCGAAACAGCGCTTGCTGGAGGGGTACCACTTGTCAATCTTGACCAGGGTTCGACCATACCAATCAGCTTTGTAGGAGAGTTGCGCCACAAACTCAGACCAGCCCACATCGCTGATCGCTTTACTCAACGTGCCATTCTTCACCATGTTTTTGACCTGCAAACTTTCCACACAGATCGTTTGGTTCTCACGGATCAAGCGGGTGGAAAGCTTGTGCAGAAAGTCACGGCGGCGATCCGCAATGCGGGCATGGAGTCGAGCCACCTTCAGACGTGCCTTCTCTCGATTCTTGGAGCCTTTGCGCTTCCTGGCATGGCGACGTTGCGCTTTGGCGAGTCTCTTCTCATCCTTGTGGAAGAACCTGGGATTGCCCACGATCTCCCCATCGGAGAGGACCACAAAGGACGTCAAGCCTAGGTCAGCCCCGATCACCTGCTCATTGGATGGCAGATGCACCATCTCCTCCTCCACCAGGATGCTCACGAAGTAGCGATTCGCACTGTCTTTGGTGATGGTCACACTCGAAGGGATCGCACCTTCTGGTAAGAGACGCGACCAACGAATAGCGAGCGGTTCACGCATTTTGGCCAGGGTGAGGCATCCATTGCGCCAGGTGAAGGCCGTCCCAACATAGGTCGCAGACTGGCGTGCGCGCTTCTTTTTGAACCGAGGATATTTGGCACGCCCTTCAAAGAAATTGAGGAAGGCTTTGTCGAGGTGGCGAAGGGCTTGCTGCAAAGGAACGCTCGACACCTCGGAGAGCCATGCAGACGCTTCCTGCTTTTTCAAGTCAGGGAGCATGGCAGAGAGGTCTTTGTAATAGAGGCGCTGGTGCTCGTTGTAGAACGCATCGGTCTTCTTGCGCAGCGCCCAATTGGAGATGAAACGAACACAGCCAAAGGTGCGAGCCAGCGTCTGCTTCTGCTCGTCAGTTGGGGTAAATCGATACTTGTAGGCGTGTATCTGTTTCATAGGTTACAGTCTAGCAGAAACAATGTAAACAAGCAATCCTCTGCCCCACCCGCTCCACACAACAGAGGAACGCGCCATTCATCCCCATGGGTTAACCACAGCGGTTTTCTGGTGCGGATATGATAATTCCTTCAATTTCTAGCTTTAATCAAGGAATCATGCATATGTATCTATTATAATTAAAAAATCAAACAGGATCCACGCTCCCCAGTTCTGTCAGAACTGAGAAGACAGGCACCCACAAGCGCATTTACAGTCTTTTCGATATCATTTGCAGAACGACGAAGTTGCAATCATCAGTTCATATAAAACTGCAAGCCGCTCACGGAAGGGTTGCCGCTGATGCGCCAGTGGCAACCCTTCCGTGAGCGGCTTGCATACCAAAAGCGAAAATATTGGCGTATTTTATCAGACGCACAATAGAAGCGAGTTGCTGACGCAAAGTTCCCAAAGCCATGCATGGGATATAATAGCATTGCTTGAAACCGATGACACGTTTTGTATCGGCATGAACTGTGGGCTGATACACTCCTCAAACGTGAACGAAGACCAACGAGGTCTTTCAAAGGATGAGTCAGGGCGCTACGGGAAGCGAGAACGCACCACAGCGACGTACCACAGGATCGCCTTCCTGACGCGAGTCAGATGGGGCGACAGGGCTGCCATAGGAGTCGCGAGCGTAACACCTCATCAGGGAAAACCGGAAGAGCCGGTCGCAGGGCAAAGAGCAGCAGGAGTGGCAGGTCAGAACTGCGAGGGTTGCAAGGCCAAGTAATGCATACGTCCTCGCTTCTTCCCGACCCTATGATCGGTCTTCTCTGGGAAGCGGTATGCGTAGAAATGCGCCCGTACCCTTTGGGAAGGAGGCAATAGATAAGGGCTTTCAAGTACCTCGCTGGTGCCCTACTGCATTTGGGAAGAGGGTAGCGAAAAGGGCCATGAGAGAACCATGGTACCTCGTCGGTACTCTACTTCATTCGGGGAGGGGGATGAAAGCTTGCTGCAAGGCAACGCGTCAACCGCCTACTTCACAACATTTTGTAGGAAGGACACCACCTTCAGGAGCCAGCGTACACCAGGAGGTGCCGCGTTTCCTGAGAAGCTTTCGGCTTTCGTCGTAGGGAGTTGTCACATAAGACTACACTATTGCCTCTACTACTTTCGCCAAATGCTTGATACCCTCGCGTATTTCCTGTTCATTGACTCCTGCATATCCCAAGAGTAGCCCGGAACTCTTGAACTCTTGCTTGCTACATGCAGAGAGCGCACGAACGTCTATGCCTTGCCGTGCTGCCAGTTGTGAAACCAGGCGGTCGTCCAGGCCTTGCAGAAGCCAGCCGATCAAGTGCATTCCTGCTTCATGTTTCTCCAATTCAATCACTCCATGCAGTTCTTGCCGTATTGCCTCAATCAGTATCTGTTGGCGATGGGCGTACAATGTACGCATCCGCCGGATATGCCGGAGAAAATGGCCTTCCATGATAAAATCAGCCACAATGGCCTGTTCTAACAGAGGGGAGGTGTGCCCATATAACGCTCGCATCGCAATAAAGGGCTCCACTAACTCGAGTGGCAATACCAGGTAGCCCAATCGCAGCGCCGGAAAGAGCACCTTGCTAAACGACCCCATGTAAATGACTCGTCCATGCGTATCCAGACCTTGTAAAGAAGCAAGTGGGTGCCCACAATAACGAAACTCGCTGTCATAATCATCCTCCAGTATCCATGCTCCTACACGCTGCGCCCAATCGAGTAGCGCGAGTCGTCGTGCCAGACTCATGGTGACTCCCAGGGGGTACTGATGCGATGGAGTAACATAGGCCAGGTGTGCCCTTTCACTCAGCCGTTTGCCAGCCTCGACATTGAGCCCTTCTTGATCGAGGGGAATCGAGACGACCCTGATACCAGCCCCTAACAGAATCGTGTGCGCTCTGGGATAGCCGGGATCTTCTACCCAGACCATATCCCCCTCGTTGAGGAGGACCCGAGCTATGAGATCGATGGCTTGTTGAGCGCCCGAGACAATCAGCACCTGCTCAGGCTGACAGCGCACTGCTCGCGAAGCTGTCAAATACTGAGCAAGTGCATCGCGTAAGGGACGGTAGCCTGTTGGATCGCCATAGGTTAGCAATTCAGGCGGTGGATGGTGATAACGTCGTGCCGCTATTCTGGACCATACGTCGAACGGAAATGCATCCAGAGCGGGCAATCCCGGCTGAAAAGCTTTGGCTGATAGTGCTTGGACAGGGGGACGCAATGGGGAATGCATCACCTGTTGGACGCGTTGCGACAATCGAGGAGGCTTCTTCCCCTCCTGAGGAGGAGCTTGTTGGGCATGCACCTGCAGCATCTCTTCTGGCAATGTAGATGCCACAAACGTTCCTGCTCCAACATGCGCTTCAAGATACCCTTCGGTAACAAGCTGTTCAAAGGCCGTGATGACCGTCGTGCGCGACACAGCGAGTTCAGTTGCCAATACACGTGTGGGTGGCAATTGTGTGCCTGCGCTCAATTGCCTGCTCAGAATAGCCTGCCTGAGGGCGTGATAGAGTTGCAAGTAGAGCGGCTCCTTCCCTGTATGGTCAAGCTGCAAAAGATATGGCCATGCAGCAGTCGGTTGCTTACTCATGGATTTGCTTCCCTCCAACGAATGATTGGTATGTATACCATACCAGATATTGGCTATTGTATCAAGACCAATTAGTCGGTACAATCGGAACTACTGACAATGCCTCTTTGGTAAAAGGCAACATGAACCTTTGGAGAAAGCCATCTTTTCAACCTATTATGTAATAAAGGGAGAGCTATCCATGCCGAGAGACTACACTTCCTTGCCACGCACCCAGATCCGCCGCAGCGACCGCGCAGTCAACGATGAGGCCTGGATGAAGGCGCTCTTACAGCGTGCCCCATTGGAATCCTTTCGACTGTCCATGACGGACAACCTTTCTTAAACAGCAATATTTTCGTTTATGATGGTGCGGAACAAGCCATCTACATGCACACGGCCCGATTGGGTCGTACACGTGCAAACATTGAGATCGATGAACGTGTTTGTTTCACTGTGTATGAAATGGGTCGACTTCTCCCCGCAGCTGCCGCCCTGAATTTTAGCGTTGAGTATGCCAGTCTTGTCATCTTTGGTACTGCTACGCGTATCAGTAACGAGAAACAAGCCACTGATGCCTTGCACTTACTCCTCCAGAAATACGCACCACACTTGCAACTGGGTCAGGATTATCGTGCGGTTACCCCAGAAGAATTGACCCGTACCAGCGTCTATCGCATTGCTATTGAAGAATGGAGTGGGAAGAAAAAAGAAGTTCCAGCGGATTTTCCCGGCGCTTACACTTATTCCTATTGAGTTTATGTTGAGTCTGTAATTTGCGGTTGATAAGGATTGCAACCCGGAAGAAGAACTGGGACGAAGGGCTCTCAGAGAGGTCGAAAGTTTCGCAATCATCTCTTTTCAGGAGTTCGGGCAGGATGAGCAAATCTCACCATTCCCACTGCTCCCTGCCGGTATCGGGCAATGGTGATGATACTGAACTTTATCGGCACCGTTGCCCCTCAAAAAGGACCAAACGGTGTCGATAAGGTGAGCGTGTTGGGTGAGCTCCCTCGTTTGCTCACGCTGTCGATAAGATGCACCATTGATTATGCCATCACAAAGCGGACCTTGTATACGGATCAGATTTCCCAGAGGATTCAACGTATCAAAAGGATTGCGCATAGAAAGTATGGAGGATTACGTGTTTCTCTTCAAAAAAACTAGTACTCTGTCAATCTTTGATTGATGGGTATAGGTGTTTGAGTCTGATGGATGCATCCTCGGCAGTAAAGCGCCACTGGATAGTGGTTTGTTGCTGATTGCGCCGGGTGGTCCAGGCAGCGATATGCCGCTCAGCTACCTCCGGAGAGGCAAAGCGTTGCGACAAGCACTGCCGATCCAGCGCCGAGAGTTCTATCTCAGCCATGTTGAGCCAACTTGCGTGCTTGGGGGTGTAATGGACCTCAAAGCGTTGGCACAAGTGGCGTGCCTTGACGATCGGGAAGACCTCATAGAGCGCAGCCAGGGTGTGGGTATTTAAGTTATCCATCACCAGGATAATCTTTTCGGCATCAGGATAGCATTTGTCAGGTAGTCTGCGGACGAATTCGGCCCATTCCTGTTTGGTCCGGCGCGTGGCCACCATGGTGAAACGTTTTCCGGACAACGACTCACAGGCCAAAAACACGTTACATATTCCCTGCCGTTCGTACTCATAATCTTCCCGCTTCGGCTTGCCCGGTTCCATGGGAAACGGCTCGCGCGTCTCAGAGAGCAGTTGGGTGTTGACTTCATCCATGCAGACTTGCGGTCGTCTCGGGCTGTAAGGACGGGTATAGACTTCTAGGACATCTTCCATGTGATAGACAAACTCGGCATCCGCTCGGGTAGGAATGCACCATTGCTTTTTGATCCAGGGTTTGAGGTCATTGACCAACAAGACCTGTCGCACCGTCTCGTGACTGACGGTTTCGACATAGCCCAATTCGACCAACTGCTGAGCGAGCAAGCGCAACGTCCAGCGCGTATAACCGTCTGGTGGCTGACTGCAAGCCAGGGCGATCAAGTACGCTTCCTGGGTTCCATCCAGGCGATGCTGGCGCACTCGTTGGACAGATGCTGGCACGATCGCCTCCTGCACACCAACCTGAGCGCAGCGTTTGCGCACCCGTGCTACAGTTACTGCACTGATGTCCAGAGCTTCCTGGATCTGTTTGTCACTCCAGGCTGGCCCTACTTGCCCCTGGTCGGCTTTCAACAGAATTCGGGCATGCGTCAGCTCGCGTGCCGACGCTTTTCCGGTCGAGATCATGAGGGACAATTCCTCGCGCTGTTCTGTGGTCAGTACCTCTCGATATTTTTTCACAAGGCTCACGTCTCATTTGTTTGTGATGTACTTCAAGAGGAGAAAGGGGAATTAGGCAAGCCTCAATCTGCTCTCCTGATTCCCCTCAGAGAGGTTGATAAAACATGGGCGGGCTATCTGCCGAGAAGACTGGCAGCTGCTTGTTTGAGCTGTCTTGGAGGATGGTTTACACGACCAGATGAACGCCAGGCCACAAAACCATCTGGCCGTATGAGTGCCGCACCCGTTGCACCTATCCCATAGCATTCCTCGAAACGACCCTCGATATCTCTCCATTCAGCCTGCGCTCCAATCGAGTGAACAGCTATCACGAAACCCATTTCCTGCGCCACATGGTGCGCCGCCTCGTTCCAACCAGCCTCTTGGGCACCAACCAATAGAGACCACTTGCCCCCACACAGATCAATAGTTGAGATATATTCCCCTTTGCGTTGCAGCATCAGATGAGGGGCACGCGTTCCTGGTTCACCACACAGTACCTTTGGATGCTGCGTCAGCGAAGCGCGGGGAGTCGTTGATTCGCTGAGAACTGCCAGGCTCTGGTAGCGATATCCGAAGATCATTTCGGCATCGTCTAGAAACGTGCGCTCTCCGATACCAGTGCGATAGGAGGTGCGAAGGAGCGTTTGTTCGACCGTTAATTTGCCGATAGGAAGCCGTTCCTCCTCATAGGAATCGAGCAGGCGAGAATCCGCTTTCCTTGAAAGAACCAGGGCTAGCTTCCAGGACAGATTGAAGGCATCTTGAATACCAGTGGTCGCGCCAAATCCGCCAGCAGGCAGGATGGCATGGGCGGCATCCCCAACCAGAAAGACCCGCTCTTGCCGATACCGCTCTGCATGGCGAGCCTGGAGTTCCCAGATGCCCACTTTGGTCGAGTCCCATGGATACACTGGGAGAAGTTCGACTTCCAGGTCTGGAACACCTGTGGCAATGCGAATGAGTTCGATGCAGCGCTCATCGGTCAGATTCTCTCGTTGCTCTCCGCGTTCAGGATGAATTGGCGTGCCGAAAGACCACCGCCGTTGATTATCCAAAGGCATCAATCCCCCCAACCCATCGGGTAAACGGGGATTGCTTACATAATACATAAAGATATGCCGCCCACGGAGTGCTTCGTGCAAATCTGCCTCAAAGACCATGTCGAGCGAATGAGAAACACCTCCTGATCTCTGGGTCTGAATCCCAAGCACCTCACGAATGCTACTGTGGCTACCATCTGCGGCGATCAGGTAATGTGCCCGCACACGCCTTGTCCGCCCAGTAGAACGCTCACGAATTACCGCGCACACGCCGGCCTCATCTTGCTTAAAGGAAATCATCTCCGTGTTGAAACGAATATCACCTCCAAGCCTCCTGGCATGTTCAACCAGGAGAGGTTCAAGTTGCTCCTGGCTAATGATGCAGCCAGTGGTGGGAGTGAACGCTGAAAAATCTCCCTGACCTCCCTCATCTAAACGAGCGAGTTCGCACCCAGCCAGCGACTCCACGCGCATGATGCCTCGATTCTCTGCCATAGGCGATTGGGCCGCGCGGAGTGTCTCCTCTAATCCAAGCATTCGAAACAACTCCATCGTGCGAGCATTATGCCCACGTGCGCGAGGCAGGCGAGCTGGCGCGGAGTGTTTCTCAACCAGGAGGGATGGCACCCCCTGCCAGGCGAGGAAAAGGGACATGGAAAGTCCCACCAGCGCTCCGCCGACAATCAGGACAGGTACCTGTATCTCATGTGTCGTGCTCATCTCATCGTTCATCGTCTCTTTCCTTTCTGAAGTGTATATGATACACTGGAATATCACCTCTTAATGCAAGTCACTTGCAAATTTTGAGTCGACGCTATTCTATCATGCCTTATTTATTAATGCAAGTAACTTGCATTAATAAATAGAGAGGAATGTTTTGCCATGGGAAATGGTGAGCAAGCGCAGGCTGAGGCCCTGAGCACATTAGCTACACCCAGGCGCCGGCTAGGAGGCCGCAGTGCTCGTATTCGAGCCGCAGTGCTTGAGACCACGATGAACATGCTACGCGAGCAGGGATCAGCGGAAGAGCTTCATGTAGCGGAGGTGGCAGCCAGAGTTGGCGTGCCCGAATCAACGATCTATCGCCACTGGAAAAGCCGTGAGGAACTCCTGGTTGAGACCGTGATGGCGCATATGGAAGAGACCATTCCTCTGCCTGATACGGGGAGTTTTCGTGCAGACTTGCAGATGTTTTTGCGAGATAGCGCGGTGTTCCTCGAATCTTCTGAGGGGCGATTGCTCACGAGATCGATGTTTGCGACCATGAAACATGAGGATTCAAAAGTGCGTCAGATTTACTGGACGGCCCGTTTCAGTCACGCAGGAGTAATGATCCAGCGAGCGGTCGAGAGGGGGGAAATCGCGCCAGGAATCAATCCAGATGTGGTGATGACGGCGGTGACGGGAGCGCTCTATGTGCGCATGTTAGTCTTAGACGCCCCATTAGATGAGCTCTTTCTTGAGCAACTTGCACAGATGATCCTTAAGGGAGTAATAATTAGCTAAAGGCGAACGCGCTCGAAAACAGGTGTGTTTGATAGTGCTGCTTGGCTGATAGCTTCCTTGTTCGATGCCTCAGCCACGAAGAGTTTCGCGTTGCGCAGCGCTTTCATCCTCTGGTGATGCATTTCTTCATGGTATGGAAAGGGAGGTGAAGAACAATCACATCCCGTTTCTTCCTTTGCGATTACTTGCAACACAACCCTCTACCCTGCCGCAACAGTGATCCTGGCTGCGCTCATCCTACGAGAGCGTGTGACTCGCATCCAGGGATTGGGGTATCGCGATAGCTCTGTTGGCAGTTCCACTGATTATTGCTTGATTGCCACATCTGACCTCGTCAAACGTTCTCAATGGGAGCCAGGAAATCGTGGTGGTATTGCCAACTTGGCGAGAGAACAGAAGCGCTTTTGTAAAAGAGAATAGCAAAGACTGTAGGGGTGAGCACGGTCTGCGAAATCTCGCCTCTTGCGTAGCTTGCTGGGATGGTGTATAGTAGTTGTTGTACCGAACATTGTTTGGTAACTGAATGTTGTTCGGAAGTGGTAAGCACACACTCACCGAGCGCTTGCTGAGAGCTCTTTTCGGGAGATGGGCGAATACTTCCTCTTTGTTTGCACATTTCTGAGCATTATTTGGATTTAGATTAATGTATGTTTATAAAGGGATGTAAGGAGCATGCTTATTCCTTCGATACTGATCGTGTCTCTCCTCATCTTTAGAGGGCTTGGGATGCAGGGTATTGCTTTCTTTGTAACATGGCAGCAGCAAGCGCTCTGGCCTTGGTGTTCGTTATCACTGGGGGGTCTCACTTTGCACCCATGAAGGAGGATCTGGTGAAGATGGTTCCTGCTGGGTTGCCTGCTCCCCGCTTGTTGGTGCCTCTGACAGGCGTCTTGGAGATCCTTGGCGCGCTTGGTCTGCTCCTCCCCCGACGCGCATGGTAGCTGGTACCTGTCTCTCGCTCTTGCTTGTCGTGATGTTTCCTGCCAATCTCCATAGTTTGCAGCGCAGGCCTGATGATATCTGTCAGGGGATAGGGGTCGGCGGGAAACTGGCCGCGTGCCAGGACATAGAGATGGTTGCGCTCCTCAGCGCTCAGGCCGAGGGCCTGTGCCAGGCTCTCTACCACCTGCGTCGAGACCGTAATGTCGTTCCCCTTTTCCAGTTGGGTATACCAATCGACGCCGATGCCCGCAAGTGTGGCGAGTTCCTCGCGCCGCAGTCCCTTGACGCGGCGACGCCCCGTGCTGGGAAGTCCTACCTGCTCCGGTGTTACCCGCTCACGCCGTGTGCGTAAGAATTGAGCGAGGACACGGCGTCGCTCTTGATCATTCATAAAGAGATACCCCTTCCTATCCTGGTAGTTTTTATCCCCCCGATAACCTGGGTCCTGGTTCCAGAAACAAACCTCTGGCATGATTCTACCACAACGCAACGCGTCAGCAGTTGACAGCGTGTGCAAGCGTTGTGTTCAAAGGAAAAGGTATGCGATCATGCAACAGAGATCTATTCGATTTTGGAGTGAAGATGTGGAGTGCGCTGGCACGCTCTACCTTCCAGAGACGCTTTCCCCTGCCCATACTGCCCCGGCGGTCGTGCTCGGTCACGGCACGGCCAGTGTCAAAGAGATGCACCTGCCCAGTTTTGCACGGCATTTTGTCGAAGCCGGGCTGATTGCCCTTGCGATCGATTATCGTTTCTTGGGAGAGAGTGGTGGGGAACCACGCCAGACAGTGAATCCGCGCGCGCAGGCTGAGGATATGCGCAACGCTATGAGCTGGTTGGAACAGCAACCGGAGGTCGATGCCAATCGCATTGGTATCTGGGGAACCTCCGCTGGCGGTGGCGTCGTTTTGCATGTCGCAGCGCTTGATCAGCGAGTCAAGGCGGTCGTGGCCCAGATACCGGGTATCTCCTTCTGGCGCTATCTTACCTCTGCGTTCCCAGCTGATGCGACAAGGCTTCGTGACCTCTGGACGGAAGAGCGGAGGCGTCTGAGCCAGGGAGAAATCCCCCGGCGCATCAAAATCACTGCCCCGGCGGGGGAACAGTCGGCGTTAGGCCCGGGGGGATTGCAATGGCACGAGCGTCTGGAGCGAGAAATTCCTACCTTCCACAATGAATTCACCATGCTCTCGCTCGATCATCTGGCAAACTTCGATGGTGGGGCCTTTATCGATCTGATTGCGCCCACCCTCCTTTTGATGATCTTTGCAGACCAGGATGAGTTGATCCCGCTGTCGGTCAATCAGGCCTACTTTGAGCGTGCCGGAGAGCCAAAGCAACTGCTGACCTACCATGGCAACCACTATGCTGCGTATGACGAGCCGGAGGTTCACACGTTCGCCGCCTGGGCCGCACGCGACTGGTTCTTGAAGTATTTGTAGCAGAAAAGGAGAAAGGACATGCCTCTTGACCCACAGGTGAGTACGCTGCTCCAGACCATGAACGATCCCGAAGCACCGCCAGCACACACTCTTCCACTGGAGACCATCCGCCAGCTTGTCGATACGGTAGGAACGATGGGTGGCGAAGTCGTCCCACTCGCGGATATCAAGGATCTGACCATCCCTGGGCCGGCTGGCGCGCTCCCTATACGTGTCTACACACCATCGAGACAGAAATCCTTACCCATGTTGCTGTTCATTCACGGCGGTGGCTGGACCACAGGGAGCATCGAGGGCTATGATCGCCTTTGCCGTCACCTCGCGGCGCAGTCTGGTTCTCTCGTCGTCTCGGTCGGCTACCGTTTGGCTCCCGAGCATCCCTTCCCTGCTGGTCTGGACGACTGCTACACCGCAGCCATGTGGCTCGCCGAAAACGCGGCCAGTATCAATGGCGACGCGACGCGTCTGGCTATCGGGGGTGATAGCGCTGGGGGGAATCTGAGTACGGTGGTCACGCTCCTGGCAAAAGAGCGCGGTGGCCCACAGCTCCGCTATCAAGTGCTTTTGCAACCCATGACCGACTACTATGAGCCAGGAACTCCATCCCTCTGGGAAAATGCCGAAGGGTATTTCCTGACCAGAGAAGCCGTGATCTGGTTCTGGCAACACTATATTCCCGACACATCGAAAGCGCTGACGCCTTATGCTGCACCGCTGAGGGCGAAAAGCCTGGCAGGGCTGCCTCCTGCACTGATCATCACTGCTGAATACGATCCCTTGCGCGACGAAGGCGAACAGTATGCGAGCCGTTTACAAGAGGCAGGAGTGCCAATCATCTTGAAACGCTTTGATGGCATGATTCATCCCTTTATGCTCATGGCTGGATCATTGGCACAGGGCAAGGCCGCCATCTATTTTACGGCAAAGCAGTTACGTACAGCTCTTGAGAGCAAGGCCAAACCATTGGGCCTCTGATCATGTGTTCTGTAAAAGGACACCCACGTTTCAGGGACGGCAGTGCTGGAGACGTTCTCATACAGGAAAAGGTCACAGAAGAAAGTTCATGAGGCTTTTCTGTGACCTTCTTTTTCTCTGAAAGGGAAAAGATTGCAAACACCTTTTTTCTCCTCAAATGTAAAAGACTCGGCTCATTGCGTTGAGACGCTCTGGGAGAGAACCTTTGATCAGATCTGTCAACGTATCTGCCACCCCTTCGTGCGCCAAGAATCCTGGCTTCGAGCGAAGAAGTATCTCTACGGACTGCTTAGTCCTGTTGAACAAAAAAACGGATGGCAGATCGCTGAGGAAGTAGGGGAAAGTACTACGTATGGTATACAACATCTCTTAGATCGGGCCAAGTGGGATTGCGCTGGACTACGAGATGCGTTGCGTATGTACGTATGGGAAACGCTTGCAGAACCCAATGCCGTATGAGACAGGCTTTCTCAAAAAGGGATGCAAATCAGTAGGTGTGCAGCGGCAGTACAGCGGTACGGCTGGACGCATCGAAAACTGTCAGGTGGGTGTGTTTCTTTCCTACGCAAGTTCGCGTGGACACACGTTGCTGGATCGCGAATTGTGTCTGCCCAAGAGTTGGACTGATGACCAGGAGCGTTGTCGAGAAGCTCACGTGCCAGAAGAGGTAACCTTCGCTACGAAACCAGAGTTAGCACTGTGTATGTTGGAACGAACCCTGGATGAAGGAATCAAACATGCGGAGATGGCTTACGTGCTGGTCTTTGCTCCTGCTGGGACAACACTTCAAGAGATAGTGGAGGCTTTCGGCATGGTTTTGAGGAAGCTAAAGGAGAAGTGGGTCTGGATGAATATGAAGTTCGTTCCTGGCATGGCTGGTTCCGTCACGTCACGTTCTCAATGTTCGCTATGGCCTTTTTAACGGCTCTGCGAGCTAATGGAGAAGAGGCTGTGCTTAAAAAAAGCCTGAGTTAGCACCCGAGCCTGAAGCCCCTGATCTCGCCCAAGCCTACCTATCTTCTGATCTCTTAGTGATGGTTCCTCTCAGTATTGCTGAAATTCGGCGGCTGTTTTTTCGTCTGATAGCCCAGCTCTCTCTCTCTCTCTTTTGCCTACCACCTTGCTTGGTCATGCTGGCGACGCACGCACCAAGCCATCGCACAGTTTTGTCATTACAGGCGTCGATACGCGTACATTGGTTATCTACAACTGTAGAATTAGCCGGTACGACCGTACCCGAACCTCTACCCGTTCATGATCTGGTCGAGGCTGACCTCTGGGGTCAGCTTCCCGCCAACACGGCCGATTTGCTCGCTCCGCTCCCACGCGCTGATCTCTCTCTGCAAGATGAGATGCAGGTGGCTTTTCATCCGACCCTGACGCGCGTCTGGTCTCGAAAAGGACGATGCGGGCAGCGCCTGGTCGAATGGGCAGTGTCCATAACGAAGCAGAATCCAGATACCACCAAAAGCAAAATGACGTGCCAACAGACGGAAAAAATGAAAGCCGCTACTCCTATTTCATAGGGTGGCGGCTTCATGGGTACAGCCCCACTAACCGGTGAACGTGCTCAAGCGAGCTTGCGGGGACGCCCTCGCGGTCGCTTGGGCACCGTTGGATCAGGCAACGGGCGTGAGCGAGGACGTCCCCGCCGTTTCGGCTCAACCCAAGGTGCTGGAGCAATCTTGAAGGTCAACACCTCGCCAATGCCCCAGATATGATTGGTGAGGCCTGACGCCATCGCTGGCGTACAAGGAAACCCGAAATGCTTGGCCGAACTCAATTCGTGGTGTGCAAAGCACAAATTGTAGGTGCAGCCGAGCAGATACATGCCCGTTTCCAGCGCGTGTACACGATGGGCCGCATGGCGACATTTACGCGTGAGGCTCGCGAGCCGTTCGCGCATGGTCCCATTGAAGCGCTCGATAAAAGCGGTGTTGAGCACCGTTCCGCCTCGTGACTGCTGTAACAGCTTTTCGGCTGAAGACAGCAGACCTTGTGTCATTCTCCGCGTGATTTCCACTACACGCTTTTTCTCCGTGCGCTTGATGACCGTTGCAATCACGATGTCAGGCCACGGCATCAAGCATGCTCTTCCTTTGCCTGCGGTCTTTTTCACCTTTTCACGGAAAGCTCGACGAATGCTGCCCGGATACGATGCCCATCCATCCGTGCAGACCAGTAGCGTCCGCAACGATTGGCTGCACGCTCGCACCTGCCGCAGAAGGCAATCAGCGAGCTGGTTATCGCGCCTTCGGCTCACTACCCCAGCCAGCCACAGACGCGTTGAGACCATCATCGCTAACCCCATCCAGGCAACCATTTGACGCCCTTTCACCCGGATCTCATCGGCCTGCACATGCACTAGATCAAGCTGTCCTTGCTGCACGATCGCCTCATGGACCTGCTTGCAGTGCTCGCCTGCTCGATCACGCCAACTGGCGACGGTGCGTTCGTCTAACCCAAACGCCTGCACAATGGCCTGGACCGGACAACCATAGGCCACTAACGTCATCACAATGATCACCAGGCTCGCTGGCCTGCGTAGGCCTTCCAGCATCGTCCCTTTGCGGGCACTAAAGGTCTTTCGACACATCTGACATCGATATCGTGGTCGCTTGCGTCCATGAATACTGATGTTTCCTGCCCCTTTTTTGCCTCTTGCGCAACACATCTCGTTCGGGCAAAATTGAGAGGATGCGTCCATTGGCTCTGTACTTTTTTGCATAAGCGCAGCATCTCTTTGGACGCTGCTTTTTTCAAGCTTTCCTGACCTTTTCACCAGTTAGCGCAGTGCTACCGCTCTTCTTTTATGCTCGAAGAAAAGGCCAGGAAGATCTAATAAGCCCATCAATCACTAAATGTGAGACAGAACCACTCTTCACCAAAAAATCTGTCAACTCGTCGCACTCACTACCACTAAAAACGGTAGTGTTGCAAAAAATGAAAGTTCTGCAAATTAAAATACCCACAAATACACCCTACTCGCAAAAAAATGCAAAACATGCGCCCTTTCTCTATAACAATGATGCTTATGCTGTTAATTACTGGGTCCATTTTCTCCGCTCAAAATTTTTTGCAACACTACCGTCATAAGGGTCAAACGTCTCAGTCTGTTTTTACTCATCCCTTCCGTTACTTCTTTGCTCATTTGCTGCCGAATCGTTGCGCCTCTCGTGCGATGAGCCGAAAATGAAGAGCGACTCATGAAATACCTGTGAAGGGGCAGAATATGTAGATATGCACTTCAGCAGCATATGCCTATTGAAGCGTTGTCATAGAGACACGGTTTCGTCCACTGTGTTTGGCCTGATACATTGCGTGATCGGCGACCTCTATCAACTGATCGCGTGTCTTGCGCTGTTGCGACGTGTAGGCGACCCCAACACTTACCGTCACTGAAATACTGGTGATATCATTCTCCATGTGCCATACGCAAGGGTGCTTCACAAAGAGCATGCGCAGAGACTCCGCCAGGGCCAGGGCTTCCTGCTGCTGCACATCGAGGATGAGCAGGACAAACTCTTCGCCCCCATAACGTCCCACGAAGTCTTGAGTACGAATGGCCCCGCGTAGGCGCTGCCCCACCTGGCGTAATACCTCATCCCCAACGCGATGTCCCCAGCGATCATTGATCTTTTTGAAGTGATCGAGATCCACAAAGAGGAGGGCACAGGAGCGTGGCTCGGGATGCTCTCTCACGCATACTTCATTCAGCTTGCCCATGAGGGCGCGGTGGTTGGGCAAGCCCGTCACCGGGTCGGTGAGTGCTGCCTGCTCCTGTTCGTGGTAGAGACGTTCTACTTCGCTGAGCAATTGTTCCTGGTGTCTGTAACTTTCCTCTAGTTGCTGTCTGAACCCGCGCTCCTGCTCCATAAGTGCTTGCAAGTCCTTCATAAACGTGCGCAAACGCGGGGATTCGCCAGCAATCCAGCCAATAGCGATGGTTGCTATCACCACAAGGAGGATTAATGCCGACCAGCGTCGATCAGAAATGAGTCCGGGCACCCACGAATTGAAGAGTGTCCCAAAGATGCCAATCAAACTGACCAGGATCCCCACGAAAGCACACAGGGAGAGGGGAATATCTTTGCTGCGCAATCTGCGACCTCGTCGATGGCGAGAGAAAAGGGCCAGCAAGGGCATGGAAAGCACGATACTGGTCGAACCTAACCAGAGCACACTCGTACTTGCCAGGAGCACATGCGAAATTCGTTGCACCGCCGCTGCTGGCTGGACCGCTTCTTCAAACAGTACGGGAAGCACAAAGAAGGAAAATAGAAGAATGAGCGTCGCTCCCGCCACCTGTACGAGAATACTACGTACTGGCACGCCATATGCAGTGAGACGCGCCAGTGAGGGTGGGAGGTAATGATGTTGTGCCAGAACGACCAAGGTACGAGAAAAGAGCACCATCAGACTCATGGCAAAAACGAGGTACATGAAGGCTTGTAGCCCGCGAAAGAGTAGTCCGAACTGTGGACCCAATACGGCTGCTATAGTATCGGCTGTTGAGAGAAGTGTCCCTTCTGTCATAGAAGGCGGAAGGACGAGCAAGCCGAAGGTCGCGGACAGATAGCAGAGGCTTACAATCCCGGCGCACCACCACACATACCTCGATGCGCGCTTGATACCAGCACGCCCTCCTCGTATGCTCCCCTGCATGAAGAACGGAAAGTAAATGCCAAGCAGCGCGAAGAGCGTGATATTCAACATGGAAATGGCTGATGGGCCAAGCTGCCAGTGTTCTCTCTGTAAGAGACGATCAGGGAGATGATCAGTGAGGAGCCACCACAGAGCCGTTCCCCCCAGAAAGAGATACGCTGCACAGATAATGAGACAACACCAGGGGAGGAGGGACATCAAGAGACGAAGTGGGAAGCAGGCTATTCCCCCCATGATCCAGAGAACCCCAAGCAGAAAGATAGTCTGTCCGAGAGGCGTATGGAACCAGGGGGGCAAGGTGTGGTCAAGGAGGACGAGAATCCCACTCAACACACCACCGAGAGCAAGGATACCTGGACACCAGGTGCCAAAGAGTAGAAGAAATCCCGCCATAGGTCCAAGAAAACGTTCTATTTGCTGATAGGATTGAAAATGCTGCATGAACCACTGGGTGACAAGGGCCATAGGCAAGAGAAAGGTCACAATACCAAGAACCCAAAAGAGCAAGCTCACTGGTCCAAAAGGTCGCATATCCTCTACTGCATCGAAGAATAAGACAATGCTGATGCCGAGGGCAACAAGCTCACGTCTGCCGAGAATCGTTGGCAGGCCAGAGAAGAGGTCCGTATGCTGCCCTTGCTGACGATGAGCGGAAGATGTTGCTGCTCCACGCAAGAAGCGAAGAAGCAATGATCCCTCGGTATGCATGAAAAGACCTTTCTGTAGGAATCTTCCTTTCCTATCAGAGATATCTCGATATGATGAGTATAAGAAGATAATCTCTTCAAAACTTCGCTTTAGTTAAGAAATCATGCTTATGTCTCTATTATAATTGAAAAATCAAACAGGAACAACGCTGGATGTGGCATGTTGCCAGGTATAAAGTGATCGATGTGTACCGCAAATCGTCGCGTCTAGAGCGCGTTCCTCTAGAGGCAGAGAGAGGTGCTCGCGTGGGTGGTGCCCTGGCGGCATTCGGAGAGGAAAGGCTGCTGCTGACCAGGTGCGCGGTGGTGCTGCGAGCGCTCAGGGAGTGACGCAGGAACGATGAAAGCAGCAAGTGTTGCTCAAAGACCCTGATGTGCTGGTGGAGCGAGCCTTGCCCTGTACGCTTGATCGTCCGTCAGCACAACGCCGGTTAAGTGAGGTCTGCGCCCCTAGCTATACAGGATACAAACGCGGGGAAGCCGTTCGGACTTGGACGACCATCCTCCAAGCACATACACACCAATGGGTCGGCACATTTTCGGGGGTATCGGGCGCTGGGAATGGCGATTATTGAGGAGAGCTGCGACAGGCAGTAAAGACGATCAGCGCGTATATGCAAGCCCTGTCCCTCCCGCTTTGTCGAGCTGTGGTCCGATTGGATGGTCAATATGGCAACGGGGCCATTATCACAGATCTGGCTGGTCTCGCCTACGTCATGCGGGGCAAGGACTACGGTCTCCTTGATGGGCAAGAGGTGCAGGCTCGCTTGGTTCAGCCCCCTGACCAGCAAATGACGCATCCCGAGACCGGAACCTGCCGCACACTCTTTGATTGCCCAAATCTGCACCTTTCCCCGATAGGACTTCACGCACAAGTCATCGTTGCCACACATCCAGCGACCGAAACGAAAGCTGCAATCGGTACCACACATGGCGAGGTGGTCTACGAGCTGTTCTACACCGCCTTGCCACCAGAAGCGTTCACTCCTGCCGATGTGGTGAATCTGTATCTTCACCGGGGAGCGTTCGAGTGTGTGCTCGGTGACGAAGACAGGGAACAGGCCCCTGACCGCTGGTGCTCGCACACCGCCTGGGGCCAGGAGTTCTGGCTCATTCTGGCACAATGGATCTGGAACCTTCGCATTGAATTGGGGCATGCACTGCATCCCACGCTCATGCGCACAACAGAATTCGCTTCCGCGAGGACGGATGAGTCTGCGGAAGCAGCACCTGATCCTGTCCCTCAGACACCAGAACCAGCCCCCGTCATGTATGGACCACCACAGTGGGCGCGCCAATCGTACACGAAAGGATTTGCTGGAGCCGATTTCGCGCTCCAGCCAGATGGGACCCTCCTCTGTCCGGCTGGGCGGCCCTTGTATGCACAAGAGCGCCGACCAGAACGCAATGGATCACTGAGAGTTTTGTATGCCGCGCGGATCGGTCAGTGCCGCTCATGTTTGCTGCCCCAGCAGTGTCAAGAATCGGCGACGAACATCAAAGGGATGTGTCAGAATTGAGAAGGAAAGAGCGAACAACGTGTGTTCGATACACCTCCTCTCCATTTCTCTCTGTTTCAGCAGTTGGCATCAGAGCCTTTAAGGTATCGAGACGTTGGCAAAACATCGTGCGTTGCTGAGAGAGAGGCACAGACTGTTTCATCGTCATGGGGACACGGAAGCATTGACGTAGCTCATCAAAGGCCCGACAAAACCGGGCTGCCGAGGTGAAGCATCCAACCCCACGCCTGGGAGAATACCGCTGTTTGATGCTACGATGGTCATGTTCCAGTCGGTTGTTCAGATACTGATTGCAGCGATGGAGGACTTCGCCGCCAAGGACCTCGCGAATCGCACGAGGGTGGGAGTCATGCCCGTCGGTCGTCACGCGTTCTGGCGCATGACCAACCGTCTCGACCGCCTGCTTGAAAAACCGTTTGGCGGCCTCCATATCCCGTTTCTGGCTCAACATGGAATCCACGAGATTCCCATCCCGGTCGATAGCCCGATACAAATACCACCATTTCCCGCGAACCTCCTGGTACGTTTCGTCAACCTACCAGGAGGTTCGCGTTTGTCCTCGTCTCCTCACACGGAGTTGATCTGCCAACAACGGAGCACAACGCGCTTCCCACTCCCGAACTGCCTCATGCGTGAACACCCAACCGCGCTCCAGAAACTTCTCAGCCAGATCACGCAGACTCAGTTTGTAGCGGAGCCGCCAAAGAACGACGAGCAGGACGATATCAGGAGGTCATTCCAGGAAGTTGAAAGGGGTTCCTGTTCGTTCGTTGTCGCTGTGATGACAGGCTGAGCAGCGAAAGGTTCGGTACCCGAGTATGGTTTTCTTGCGCTGTTCTTTTGTCGTTCCTGACAGGCAATGCGGACAATTCAAGGGGCATTCCTCCTCAAAACAGGTGTGCGCTTCTCAGTCTATCGCGCCTTCGTGGGAACGCTGCTCGGGATTTTGTTCTCAGTTCTGACACATCCCACAAAACTGCAAGTTTTGGTGGAACAAATTGGGCAAGATGGATGGGAGGTATAAACCTGGATACGAGAGGCGGATGCTCCCTCTTGGTTGCGAGATATTCCGGCGGTGGAAATCCTGCGGCAGGTCTGGATGCAACTATTTTGGATGGAGGAGGGTAGGATACAGTGGCGCTCAAATGACACTATTCCCTCTTCATCCCTTCTGATCGCTTCCCCATATGACGTGCAAGCGCACTTGAACGTCAAACGCTCGACAGTATGGACTGGATACAAAGCCCATCTGACTGAGACCTGTGACGATGTCTCTCCACACTTGATTCTCCATGTGGAAACGACGTCAGCAACGACACAAGATATGGAAATGACAAGCGTCATTCATCAGAAATTGGAGCGCGCAACAGCTTCTTCCCTCAGAACATCTGATGGACACAGGGTATGTAGATGGAGAGCATCTCGTGACATGCCAGAGAACCTATGGAGTGGAGGTAATTGGACCAGTTGCCGTGAATGGAAGCTGGCAGTCTACATCTCCAGAAGGATTGGAGAACACGCAATTTCTGATTGATTGGAAAAAGAAGATCATGACGTGTCCTCAAGGGAAAACAAGCAAGAAATGGACTGTGAAGCAGGACAAAACCGTCTCGGATGTCATTCGCGCCCAATTCGGCAAAAAAGATTGTTTGGCCTGCCCGGCCGTTTCACAATGTACCCGTGCAGCAGTCAATCCACGGCAAATCGTCTTTCGTCAGCAGGAACATCATGAGGCTATTCAGGCAGCTCGAAGACGTCAAACGACGAAAGCGTTCAAAGAACGCTATTCCAAACGATCCGGGATTGAAGGCACGATTTCTCAAGGCATTCGGGCATTTGGTCTTCGTGTTTCCCGTTATCTTGGCCAAGAGAAAACCCATCTCCAGCATGTTCTGATTGCTACGGCTATGAATGTGGTTCGCCTCTTCCAATGGCAAATGGGTGAGACTCCTTCCCAACATCGTATCTCCCGTTTTGCTGCCCTTGCTCTTTAAACCATTCACCAACAGAGTCAAAAGATGTGGCGCCCCCCCAGCCATCCAGCCATCCGTCACTGGCTTCGCACTTTCTGGCAAGTTGTGCATGTATTGCACACTTCGATCCTCGCTCCTTCGCGCTCTGGAGCGGGCGATGCTCGTGCTATCCACCGCGATCAATGGCACCGAGCGACGCTGCGGCAGATGCTCGATGGTTCATACACACTCTCGGTGAAGCTCGCTTGCTACTGTCATATTGACAGATCGTTCTACATGAATAATATGCTTTTGTAGAAGGATCAGATGAAGAAGATGGAAGTTCCTGCTCCGCTTGCCTTGCCAGAAGAACTGGAGGTCACCGAGATCACGATGATCGATGAAGTTTTCACTATTACCGCTCATTCCATGCGGAACGCTCCTAGCTGCCCCCTCTGTGGCACTCCGGCGCAACGATTCCATAGCCAGTACGTCCGCCAGATCACGGATCTCCCGTCTGGTGGAAAGCGTGTCTGTTTGCGCGTTCTGGTCCGCAAATGCTTTTGTGATGCCAGTACATGCGTGCGGAAAATCTTTGCTGAGCGTTTGACTCCTTTTGTTGAACCTCTGGCGCGAGTTACTGCTCGCCTGTTTCAAGTCGTTCAGGCTCTCGGCCTGGCAACTGGCGGCATGCTGGGAGCGCGTTTAGCAGAGCGATTAGGGATCAATACCTCTTGGATGATGGTGCTTCGTCGGATCATGGCATTGCCAAGAGAGCCAGTCCAACGGGTAGTAGAGCTTGGGATAGATGACTTCGCCTGGAAACGAGGGCGAAAATGGGGCACGATCCTTGTTGATATGCAAAGCCACAAGGTCATCGATATTTTGCCTGATAGGTCTGCAGAAACTACAGCTGCCTGGATAGCAACTCACCCAGAAATTGAGCTGGTGAGTCGAGATCGGGGGGGACTATGCATCAGCAACCAAAACTGCCGCTCCTCAGGCAGTCCAGTGTGCAGACAGGTTTCACGTCCTGAAAAATCTTGGCGAGGCAGTAGAGGGGCTGCTGGCCCGTCATCTGGCTGCTCATCGAAGAGACCAGGCAGAAATGTCCTCGGCTACTCCTCTCTCTGATGTGCCAGCGAAACTGCCGCCGAGATATCATCGATCTCATCCAAGGGCTGCCGAACTGAGCCAGGCAAAGCGAGAAGAGCGCATTGCTCAATACGAGCAAGTCGTGGCCTTACGCAAACAAGGCTTCTCGCAGACGGCCATTGCCAATCGGGTAGGGATCGCTCACTCCACGGTCTCGCGTTGGTTGAGGTGTGACACGTATCCTGAACGACAACCGCCTTTGCGCAAGACTGGCGTTGATGCCCACCTCCCCTTTCTCCGCGAACGCTGGGGAGCGGGTTGCCATAACATCATGCAGATGTATCGGGAATTGCTGGAGCGTGGCTACAAGGGGTCATATCAGTCAGTCTATGACCAGGTGTTTCGCCTGCTTCCAGGAGGGACAAAGAACGCTGCACTCACATGCAACCTCTCTGCGGCTCCTCTCTCCTCCAGGTCTGCAGCTTTCCTTTTCCTTCGTCAGCTTGAAGCCCTTTCGACTGATGAACAACAAACACTCATCACCCTCAAACAGCTCGATCCAGAAATCGAACTGGCCTACAACCTTGTTCGGCAGTTTGCCCAGATGCTGCACATGCGGACCGGAGAACAGCTTGATGCTTGGCTTGAGAGCACGAGAGCGAGTCAGATCCGTGAACTGCAAGGGTTTGTCAAGAGTGTTGAGCGAGACAAAGCAGCCGTCCTCGCAGGATTAACCCTCCCCAGAACAACGATCACGTTGCATAATGCACCTCGTCACTTGGATCAATATCATATCGTTTCAGCCAGAAGCGGTTGCCTCTCCTGTGGAAGAAAGAGGCAGGATCCACGATCATTGTAACAGATCCCAATAATACGTTCTTGACGATACCAACGCCAAATGGTTTGGGCTGTAACACCGTAGGAGTGCGCCAATTCGTCAGCGGTCAGCAGCCCTTGAGCTCGCAGGCGGGTACATCGATCTGCAAGCCCGTGATGTCGACGCAGTTGATAGACATGCGTGCTGAGAAAAGGCAACCCCTCAAAGGTGCGGAAACCTTGCTGGTTCAACTGCTCAGCCACCTCTGCATCCGTATATTCCTCAAGAAGGCGGTCCATGGCTGCCAATGTCTCTGGAGGGGTCAAACGCGATTGGGACAACGGCAGAGGGAGTTCTACCATGATCGTCTGTGTAGCCCCTCCCTTGAAGCGAATATGTGCCACAATCTGATCCGTTTTGTGGACCGTTACGTCTTCAATGACCAGCCGAACTGCACGCTTGCGCTCTCGTGCGGTGGTCTTGGGGCCGTTCCAGAACCGGCGAAACCGTTCGGGTACCTGCTCAATATCCGTCCGCTCTTCCACGCTCACTTGCTGCTGATCGCCCTGGTTGTAGCGCTCTTCAACTGCTCGTGCTTCCTCCAAGGCGACCAGTTTCGCGTTCCATTCCGCTTCCAAAACGCTTGCTACCAGACGATTGTTCGGATCGACTTTGAGATAACGCCGTTGCGCTAACTCCGCTTCGTATTGCGCACGCTCCACCTGGAGATGACGCAAGCGACGAGCCTCATCTGCTCGCTGGATGACTTCCTCCTGTACTGCCAAGGTCAAGGCGAGGGCTTCGGGGGTCATGCGCTCCAGGAGCACCGCCCCAACGGCTTGATCCAGATCTCGCCCAGGAATGCGTTGACAGGGAGTATTCCCCTGGGCAATGCTTCGGCTCTGGCACAGATAATCTGGGATGATACGCTGCCCTCTGCGCTGGTGAGAGCGCACCGTCATCCGTTCGCCGCAGCAGCCACAGAGGATCAAACCCTGCAAGAGCGCAGGTCCCTCTCGTGGTGGGGAAAAACGCTTGGGAGCATACGCTTGGCTGTTCAAAGCAAGCTGTGACGCGTTCTCTCTCAAAGTCTTCCCAACTAATATACCCAACATGAGCCTCACGCACAAGGGCTACCCAGTTGGCGCGGGGAACATCCTGAATGTGGAGCTTGCCATCAGCCGTCTTCGTCGTACGTGAACGCCCGTAGACATAGGCTCCCGCATACGCTGGATGATGCAGGAGCCGCAACACATCATGATGCTCGATCTCTGCCCAGACCAGTTCTCCTTGATGCGCTCCCCGACGCAAGCGACGCGGGAAGAGCAAATGCTGTTGACGAAAGTGGCGGACGGTCGTAAAGGCCGAGCCAGTGTGCGCAAAACTGCGAAAGACCTCGCGAATGCTGGCCTGCACTTGGAGATCGGGATCAAGCACCACCACATCCGTTTCGGTGTAGACAAATCCGATGGGTAAGGTCAATTTGAGGGCTCCCCGACGCGCTTTGTTGAGGATACCGCCTTGCAGTCGAGCACGCAGGATAAAAAGCTCAGCCTCACTCATGGTGCCTTTCAGGCCAAGCAAAAGCCGGTCGTTGAAAGCCGCTGGATCATAGAGCCCTTCTTCGTCCAGGATCAAGGTGCGGGTAAGCGCACAAATTTCCAGGAGCTGATGCCAGTCGCTGGAGTTGCGTGCCAGCCGAGAAACCTCCAGCCCCAAGACCAACCCAACCTGTCCAAGGCCAACTTCAGCCACTAGGCGCTGGAAGCCTAAACGATCAGCAGTTGAGGCTCCCGAATGACCCAGATCTTGATCAATCACGACAATACGCTCCTGGCTCCAGCCAAGCGCCAGCGCCCGTTCGCGGAGCGCATATTGGCGAGCAGTGCTTTCGGTATTTTCGAGCACTTGTTGAAGTGTACTTTGCCGCACATACAGATATGCCAGGCGACTGAGATGATGAGCGCTGACCTGCTGGGTCATCTTAGTGATCCTCCTTCTGGTGAGTCTTGAGTAGCTGGTTGAGGGGTCCTATGTCTTCAAAACGAAGCATGGTTCGCCCTGCGGCAACAACCAGAAAGGGATCAGGAGGGGCGAGACTGGTCCAGGCCAGAGGGAGAGAGCGGACCTGATGTGTCTGCGGATCTGTAAAGAAGACGCGCTCTTCTCCCCAGGCGCGGCTCTGCGAGAGCAGAGGGAAGCTATGACCACTGAGAGGATGAAAGGGATGGGTGATGGTAAAGGAATGCTCACCATTCGTGTTATTAGGTGTAGTTGACAGTTCGTTTAAATGGTTTGGTCGAAGGGAAAGTCAATAAGCTCAAGCTGATCAAGCGGATGATGTTCGGGAGAGCTGAATTTCCTTTATTACGCCAGCGAGTGCTCCATGCGCTGTAACGCGCGAAGCCGGAGATCACCCCTTCCACTCGTACCGGGGTGCCGTCATGGCATATTCTCGAAGATGAATGATTTTCCCTTGGCTCACCTGTGCCAGGGATGCTCCCTCAAATCCGCCCGGGCCACCCTCATGCCGACATTCAAAGTTCCATTCAAAGAAACAGGTTTTATCCGTGGCAAAGAAGGAAGCGATGTCCCATCGCGTGACAACGTTCCCTGGAGCAAACCAGGAATCAATCCATCGAGCGATCATGTCACTGCCTCTGTAGGTTGGTCCGTAGGATTCAATGATCACGCAGTCGGGATCGAGCGTGCTCAAAATTTGTTCTCGATCTGCTGTTATCCACCCTTGAACATAGGTAAGGATCAACTGGTGAGCAGTTGCATCGGGCATAGGGCCTCCTCTTAAGAAGTGTTCTCGAAAGAGCAGCGTCTTCCACGCCGTATTCTATACTGGCACAACCCCTTTGTCCAGTTCGAGCCCCAAGCAAGCGAGCTGAATCACCAAGAGTGGACCAGATCCGAATGGTGAGCAGTCGTGATCCATCATCTGAGTATATGGCTTCAGAAGCGGATCATGATGTCTGACAACTGTAAATTCACGATACGGCTGAAAGGAGCAAGACGTGTCTCATCGGGAGAATAGGGATGTTGGAAAGTCTGCTGGTGGAAGGAAGCACAGAGCAACGATCGGTTGGCGTCGGCAGGAGGAGGGATGCCTGAGAAGAACATCCTTCGAACCTCCCTTAGAGGTCTAGGGGTTTTGTCGTGTTGGCTCCTTGGAAATTGGTTTCTGTGAGGTCGGCTTCAGCGAAGTTGGCATCGAAGAGGTTGGCTCCGGTGAGCATGGCTCCTTCGAGGTCGGCTTGTGTGAGGTTGGCTCCAGTGAGGTTGGCTCCTTCGAGGTCGGCATAATAGAGATCGGCTCCGGTGAGCATGGCTCCTTCGAGGTCGGCTTGTGTGAGGTTGGCTCCGTAGAGGTTGGCATAGGAGAGGTTGGCTCCGGTGAGCATGGCTCCTTCGAGGTCGGCTTCACTAAGGTTGGCGAAACTGAGGTGGGCTCCTTCGAGGTTGGCTCCAGTGAGGTCTGGGAGAATTGATGGATTCTGCTCTCTCCAGGTATTCCATGCACCGACTCCCTGTTTGAGAATAGCAGCATGTTCCTGATTGACCATGAGTTTCACTCCTTGTGTCTTTGGTTCTTGCAAGACAAAAACGCGCCTCTGTCCTTAGAGACAGTATCGCCTTTTAGTGTAACACAAGCAAGTGGCTCAAAGCACAGAGTTGTTCGTCTGCGGCGGCATATGAACTACCTAAATTGACAAAAACGATAGCACTGCATCCAGCTCTGAGGCGATTCCTCAGGGAATCAGTGATTATGCTGCTTACCATTCAGGGCAAAAGTGCCGGTTTGAGGGCAAAACGTGACCACATTTCAAGTCATTTACCAAAACTGTTATCAGTTGGCATGTGGTAATTGACCTGAATGTTCGACGGAATGCACTCCAATGATCGAATTTGGCCTTCAAGGTTCGATCCAGCCGGAAGCTCTGTGGCTCATGCCGCTCCAGAGGTGGAAGATGCCAGGGAACAAATGGAAATTTGTTCCACACCTTTTCTGATAAAAAACACGCTGTTATTGTAAAATACTCTAAGATGTAGAAATGGTGTCGAACATTGAGCGCAAAGTTTTTTGACCCGAAAGTTCGACACCGGACTTGCCTACGCTTAATTTGCGTCGAACATTCAGGTCAATTACCAGCATGCGTAATATCATTCGAAACCATTACTCAGCCGTTGTTCTGGCAGTGGCGGTGGAGCGTTGTGAATACGACAGTGGGGGGAGTCGGAGGTGGGCCAGGGCAAGCTTGAGCAAATGCAAGATTGCTGCAGAGCACGGGAAGTAGGCACTCCTCTATCCTCTATGCGAACGAGGACGACGCCTACATTTCCAAAGAAGATCAAAGCGAGAGGTGGGATATGCATGAGCAACGGAGTTACTCCACCCTGAAGCTCAACATTAATGATAGAGTAAGTTTCACGCGTGCAGAGATTGATAGGCGTTACGCCTCTGACTTTGGGGATCTGCTACCTGAAAACGGTCCCTATCATGGCTATAGCGTTGTTGACTTCCCCGACAGCGACCGTTTCAGCCCCTGGTCGCGTATTGGCGTACGAAAAGGGGTTCACCCCAACTCCTTCCCTTCCTGTTCTAAGGGGATCCCTTGTCAAGCGTACTTTCGCGCCTACGGCGCTCAAGAGGGTAAGGGGCCGAAGCGGGTGGACGCAAGAAGCATTGGAAAGGCGATGTCTCTTCGAGACGGCCATGATGATGTAAGGCGAGTCTCATAGCCCCTGCAAAGACAAACAACTTGCGTAGGAAGGCCCTGTTCTTTGGGATCTCCCACTTCCCATTTTGTTCGTTTTATGGTAGAATACTTTTCTACATCGATATATATTGAATTGTTAAGATACTCCTCTGACTCAAGAGAAACTGTTTGTGATGTGCGGATACCTCTATGAGTACGATGCATACAAGGGGATAAGGCAGCGTGAGGAAAGGCAGGACTAGCCTATGAGTTTTGGGCAACGCTTGCGTGAGGAGAGACAGCGACGACGATTGACCCAGGAGGAACTGGCGGAAGCCCTGGGGGGTTCCCGCCGAACCATCACCCGCTGGGAACAAGATCTGGCGATCCCTCGCTCCTTTGCCCAACAGCAGCTCAGCAGCTTTTTCGGCCTGAGTCTTGAGGAGTTCTTGAAGGAGCTTGAAATCCAGCCGTCTGCACCTTCCCCACTGCTATGGACCGTTCCCTATCCACGCCACCCCTTCTTCACCGGGCGCGAGGAGATCTTGCAGACCCTGAATCATAAGCTTACGGCTCACCCATCATCTGCGCCACCGCCAGCCGTGGCCCTCTGTGGACTGGGAGGCATTGGCAAAACCCAGGTCGCCATCGAGTATGCCCACCGCCACGCCTGGCAGTATCGTGCCGTCTTCTGGCTGGCCGCCGAAACTGCCGAGAGTCTGATGAGAAGCGTGCAGTCTATTGCTGAGCAGGTGCAACTGCCCGAACGTCAGGTCGCCGAGCAAGCCCAGGTCGTTGGGGCCGTGCAGCGCTGGCTGGCCACTGAGAAAGACTGGTTGCTCATCGCTGATAATGTGGAGGATTTCGATCGGCTGGAGACGATCTTGCCATCCCGACACCAGGGCGCTCTGCTGCTGACCACTCGTCAGCAGGCCCTCGGGCTGCTCGCCGAAGCGATGGAACTCCCCCCTATGAGCCCACAGGAGGCGGTCTCCTTGTTGTTGGCTCGTGCCAGCCTCCGAAGCGGCACAGCACCTTCAGAAGCGGTGCCGTTGGAGACCTCTGCCACCGTTGGGGCCAGCGAGCTGGTCACGCTGCTAGAAGGGTTGCCTCTGGCCATAGACCAGGCCGGAGCCTACATCGAAGAAACGGGCTGTCGGGTCGCTGACTACCTGGAGCGCTATCGTCGCCAACGCAAGCAGATCTTAGCTCGGCGGGGCGGGCATGCGGGAACTCACCCTGCTTCGGTGAGTACCACCTTGCGCCTCTCGGTCTATCACATCGGTCGGCAGCATCCAGCCGCAGGTGAACTGCTACAGTTGTGCGCCCTCTTGCATCCCGAAGCCATCCCCGAGGAACTCTTCCGTGCGGGAGCATCGCCGCTGGGACCAGCCCTGGAGGCTCTGGTGGCTAACCCCTACCAGTTTGATCTCGCCCTGGCCGCCTTGCGCAGCGCCTCGCTGGTCACCCGTTCGCCGGAGACCAAGACGCTCTCGCTGCATCGGCTGGTGCAAGCCGTGCTCGCTGACCAGATGGAGCCAGACCAGAGGCGGCTGTGGAGCGAGTGTATCGTGCGTCTGGTCAACGCTGCCTTTCCCGATGGAACATTTGAGACCTGGGCACAATGTGAGCGACTGCTGGCACAGGCGCTGGCCTGCTTCTCGCTCATCGAGCCTTCTAGCAGCACTCTCGCTGAGGCCGCTGAACTCTTCTTCAAGGCTGGGGGATATCTGATGGCACGTGGGCGCTATCAAGAGGCTGAACCGCTGCTTGAGCAAGCCATGACGCTGGGAGAGCAGCAACACGATCTCGATCAGACCGTCCTGATTCCGCGTCTGCAAAGACGGGCACAACTGTTTTGGAGACAAGGAAAGTATGCAGACGCCGAGTCGCTACTCCACCGAGCCCTCAGGTTGAAGGAACTCCATTTTGGCCCCAACCATCTCGAGACAGCTCAAACGCTCAATAATCTGGCACTCCTCTACTGGGCCCAGGGGAAGTATGATGCAGCGGAACCACTGTACCAACAAATATTAGGTATTGAAGAACAACAGCTTGGACCAACTCATCTCGAAATCGCTACTACCCTCATCAATCTGGCAAACTTGTACTGGTCCCAGGGAAGATATGATGCCGCTGAAGTCTTGTATGTACGGGCATTACGCATTCGCGAACAGCAATTGGGGCCTGAGCATCCAGATACCGCTCTTACACTCAACAATCTTGCGGCCACGTACAGAGAGCAAGGAAAAGATCAACAGGCAGAGCAATTATACTCACAGGTATTACGCATTCGCGAACAGCAATTGGGGTCTGAGCATCCAGATACCGCTCTTACGCTCAACAATCTTGCGAACGTCTATCGAGATCAAGAGAAGTACGAGCAGGCCTTGTCATTGTACCAACAGGCACGACGCATTCGTGAGCAACATCTGGGACCAACGCACCCGGGGTCGCTGAAACGCTTGGCGGCCTGGCAAATGCGTATCGGGATCAAGGCAAGTACCAACAAGCAGAAGCATTGTATCAACAAACATTGGCCATTTTCGAACAGCAGTTGGGACCCGACCACCCACATACTGCTTTCACGCTCCACGATCTGGCATCTATGTATCGGGATCAAGGCAAGGGCAAGCAAGCTGAGCCACTGTATCAACGAGCACAGGCCATCTGTGAACAACGCCTGGGGCCAAACCATCCAAGAACGAAAATGATCCGTGACGATCGAGACCGTTCTTACTCGTGCTAGAGCGCCAGTCAAGTAATTGAAAATGGATCGATCAGAACCGTTATCCGAAACTGACCCAAAGAGGGACAAGCCCTATCTGGCGTTCGGTTCCTGCTTCAACGAACAACCTGCCTGGATCTACCAGGTCTTACAGGATCTCCACAGGCGTACATTCCGGTGTCACTCACCGTACGAGGAGCAATTCTAGCAGAAACGAGGGACGAACGCAAGAGCAACAGATGTCAACGGAAAGGGATACTTGTCCACTCTTCAAGAAACTTGTTTTAGCCCTCCAAGCCTTCCCCTGAACGTAGAATAGAATATGGTGAAGCTCCTGGCATAAGACTTTCAGGCATAGCACTCACAACCGCCTGTTCCCAGACGATAAGATAAAAGGGCATGGTTGCCGCTTTTGCCGTGTCTCCCTGGAAAAGGGAAAGAAAAAGGAGTGCGCGTAATGCCATCCCAGATTGTTCATCGGGTCCTTGAGCTTCTAAGCAACGCCAATCTGCTCACAGAGGTAACGGAAGAGGAGATACAAGGGCCGGAGGAAGACACGTCTCTCATTTCCGAAGTAGGCTCGCTCTTGTATTCAGAGCATTCCGACCTGCGCCGATTTCTCTATTACGATGCGGAATATCTTTACGAGGAAGATGACCTGATCAGGCTGCTTAACGAGTTTGCCGAGGCAACAGATGGAGAATGGCCCCTCCAGAACGCCCAGGCGGACTGGGACGGCTTGCAGGCAAACGTGGCCTTTGATTTTTACGATCAGCATATCAGCTGGACATTTCAACAGGAGTCAGATTGGGTGAGTTGCGAATTCTATGAACGAATCGGAGCACTTGCGCAACAACATTTACCTGGAGTTTTCGTGAATCTCCCCACAAGCGATCAATGTGCCTGTCACCTTTACCTGCCTAAGGAGATCGCCACGGAAGTGGCATTTCTAGCGATGCTGAACGAGGAGCCAGAACTCGATCATCCACTGTTGATGCACGTCTTTGCGGAAGTGCAACGCCTAGGGTGGCTCGTGGATGTGCCATTTGCTCGGCAGATCTGCGGCGCAAGCAGCCCGTCATTGCTCGAAGCGTGGTTGCCAGGTCATGTCATGGTCCGCTCCCTCTGGACCGAGAACAGCCTGCTGGCCTCAAGAAATGGCAGTGATTACTACGAGGGCGCGATCAGGGACTTGGCTCAGCTGACACGTGGTGAATGGAACCCGCAGCAGGTGTGGTGTACGAACGACGAAGAGAAGCCAGGCATCAGCATTGCTTTCGACTTCAGGAACGAGCACTTTACCTGGCATCTGGCACCGGCGGCTTCGCAGGTGCCAGAAACCTTTTCCGCTCACCTTACGCTGTTCGCCAAAGATTTTCTGAGCGGAGACTTTGTGGAGGTGCGCATGAACCAAGGCGAAAGCGCCTATCTTTATCTGCCGAGAGCTACCGCAAAAGCCTTGCAAAGATCCTCATCCGAGCGTTGAGTGTAGTGAAACAGATGTCTCGTGTCTCCAGAAGAGAGCCTGGATGAGATTGACAGAGCACATGGGAGATGGTTAGCTCAAGAAAAATGTCGAAAGGCGGGAAGAGAAAGATGCAACCATCGCTTTGGCAGCCATCAGTCGAGTTATCCACGCAAGAAGAGTGGATTGTCAAGAGAATTCGGAAGGCCAGGTTGTTTGTGTTTTTGCGAAAGTTTCGACATGAACTATTTAATGAAGCCTTTCAGCACGAATTGGCACATCTGTATCGGGATGCCAAGCGAGGACACCCACCAGTTGCCCCAGCAATGCTAGCGCTGGCGCTCATCTTGGAGGCATATACAGGCGTCTCGGATGATGAGGTCATTGAAGCCACTGTCATGGATTGACGTTGGCAGTTGGTCCTGGACTGCTTAGATGCACAGGAGGCGCCTTTCAGCAAAGGAACGCTTGTGGCCTTTCGCCATCGATTGATTGAGGGGCAAATGGACCGACGGCTCATTGAACGCACCGTTGAGATTGCTCGTCAATCTCAGGCATTTGGGCCACGAGCTTTATGGGCAGCGCTCGATAGCAGTCCCTTGTGGGGAGCTGGACGAGTGGAAGATACCTATAATTTGGTAGGTCATGCACTCAGAAAGGTGATGCGCGTGGTGGCTAACCGGCAGGGGAGGGAATTGGCGGAAGTGGCGCACGATTCGGAGGCCGAGTTGGTGTGTGGGAGCAGCCTGAAAGCGGCGTTGGATCGCGATTGGGACCGACAAATTGAGAAAGATGAGGCACTCACCTTGGTCCTGAATGCGTTGCAAGCAGCGGAGACCTGGGTGCAGACCTTGCAACAGGAAGATGCGCTCTTGGCTCAGCCGTCTCTCTCGATTGCTCGCCAGGTGAAAGCAAAAGATGTGCAAGTGGATGAGAAAGGAAAAACGAGTCTGATCAAAGGGGTGGCAAAAAAACGGCGCATCAGCGTTGAAGACTCCGAGATACGTCATGGACGCAAAAGTCGCAGCGTTTTGGTGGATGGGTACAAACGCCATGTGCTGTATAATCTGGACACGAATCTCATCCGCGCGGTGGGAATTACACCAGCCAATATTCCTGAAGCCAGCGTAACGAAAGCCATCAGCGAAGATCTGGAGCAGCAAGAAGTCCGTTTAAAGGAACTGCACATCGACCGGGCCTATTTAAGCAGCCATTTGGTGCGGGAGCGAAACAACGATCTGGAGGTGTATTTCAAAGCCTGGCCGGTGCGTGAGAGCAAACGCTTTGCCAAGCAGACCTTTACCTTGGATTGGGAACGGCAGATAATTCGGTGTCCCAATGCACAGGAGATGCCCTTTGTGCCCGGTGGCGTGGTTCATTTCCCCGAAGAAGAAACCTGCGCGCAATGCCCCTTAAAAGAACTATGCACCACCAGTGCCAAAGGTCGGAGTGTGAGCATCCATCCTGATGAGGCTTTGTTCATCGAGTTACGCGAGCGCCAATAGACTGTGCAAGGACGTATCAAGCTGTGCAAACGAGTAGCTGTCGAGCATACCCTGGCCCATGTCGATCGATGGCAAGGGCGACGCGCCCGCTATCGTGGACTGCGCAAGAATCTCTTCGATCTACACCGTTGCGCTGTCGTCTACAATTTGCATGTCCTGGCTCGTTCCCAATCGGTTCAAACTGATCTTCAAGACGCCGCTTGATTTCTCGACCGATGCTCTAGTGAGACTAGCGAGGAAGTCGTCTTTATCTTGCTGTATGTGTGACTAACCCATTTTTTGCGACTCTCCCCCATCAATTTTATGCCCTCGCGACTCTCCCCTGGATTATTCCGTAACAATCATCCTTTTTGGGTGATGCTAACTCCTCCTGGTTGAAGATATACTCAGAACGGCAATCACGTCACACCTTCTACTGCGTAAAGAGGAGAAACACATGGATTACGTCATATCCAGAGAGCAACTGGGTCCAGGACACCTATTTCAGGGAAATGCGTATGGAGACGTTCCCATCTCATTTTTCTGGGTGCAGGCTCAACCCGGACAGGGTCCTCGCCTGCACGTTCATCCCTATGAAGAGATCTTTGTCGTGCAGGAAGGTCAGGCAACGTTTATCCTTGGTGATACCTCTATAGAGGTAGAGGCAGAGCATGTTGTGATCGGGCCAGCTCACGTTTCCCACAAGTTCATCAATTCAGGGAAGGGTCCGCTCAAGATGATCAATATTCATCCTGGCAAAGAGGTCATTCAGCAGTGGCTTGAGGATTGAGACAGAAGAAATCAGCAGGAAATCTACTTCTAAGGAAAGAGGAGGAGGCCATGAAACTAGGACTACATCTCTATGATTTTCACTGGCCAGTAGAAGCACACCAGATTGGTTCCACGCTGGCCCAGATCGCCCGGACCGCAGAGGCCAGCGGATTTGAGTACATCAGCGTGCCAGATCATGTGTGGCAAAGCCATCATCTGAGCGGGCCAGAGCGAGAAATGCCCGCTGCCTATCCGACCCTGGCCTACCTTTGTGCGTACACCAGCCAGATGAAGTTGCTCGCTCTGGCGACAGCATCTCCATACTGGCAACCGGTCTTGCTGGCAAAGGCGGTTACAACATTGGATGTGCTTTCCGGCGGGAGAGCCTGGTTGGGTATTGGAGCAGGCGATTACGAAGAGGAGGCTCGCGCGTCCGGGCTTCCCTTTCCTCCCGTCAAAGAGCGCTACGAGCGGCTAGAGGAGATGCTCCAGATCTGCCTGCGTATGTGGCAGGGGGAGTGTGGAGACGAACGCCCATACGAGGGGAAGCACTATCATATTGGGCGCCCGCTCAACCTGCCGCAGAGTCTCAGCCGGCCTCACCCGCCAATCCTGATTGCAGGCAGTGGAGAGCAGAAGACCTTACGCCTGGTTGCGCGGTATGCCAATGCCTGTAATCTACGTCCCGGCCCGGATATTCCCAAAAAGTTGGAGGCCCTGCGCCAGCATTGTGAGGCCGAAGGTCGAGATTACCATGCGATTGAGAAGACCTGCGCGTTTGCCTTCGACGTGGGCGAGGATGGTTCCAGGGTTGGTGAACTGATCAAGCAATTGCAAGACCTGTCCGCCATGGGCATTGAGACGGTCCTGGGAGCAGTCCCACATGTCTACCAGATCAAGCCTCTAGAGATTATTGGCCGTGAGGTCATTCCAGCCATTGCAGAACTATGAACACAGAAAGCCCACTCTGTTTCTTTCAGGACGACCATACATAGGCACGTTCAGACGAGCGGCATTACTATGCACATTAAGACAGAGCTCATCGGCAACAACTGGGGCCACTATCGCCTTTGAGGCAGTAGCGGAACTATCGATTCTCTGCGAGAGGAATAGACCTCATCGGAGCAACAGTATTCAAGCGAGAAAGAAATGAGTTATTTCATGAACAGACAGCAAACGGAACAAGAGATTATAGGCCTGGCAGTCACCTGGACAGCCGCTGAGTTGCGCGGAGACACAGCCTTTATTGAGAAAACCCTCACCGATGACTTCGTCGGAATAGGACCACTCGGTTTTCTCTTACACAAGCAACAGTGGCTTGGGCGGCATCAGTCTGGTGAGCTGAAGTACGAGACGTTGGACCTGGATGAGGTTCAGGTCCACCTGTACAGTGGGGTAGCTATCCTGACTGGTCGCCACGTCCAGAACTCACTCGTTCGTGGACAGAATGTAAAGGCTCAGTTACGCACAACCCTGGTCTTTGTCCAACAACAAGAAGCATGGCAACTGGCAAGTCTACACTACTGTAGCATTGGTCAGCCACCGACATTCACACCATCCCCGCAGTCCTAGCGCGGTGTCCAGCATCATTGATGCCAACGAGCAGTCAGAGAAAGTCTCTCAAGCACCAATGGAACGATGAATCTAGAGTAGTACAAGGAGAAATACGCAGTGTTTGATACAACATCTTCTCAGTCACGCGGTGAGACAACGCGATTTCGCTTGCTTCATTTCGTCAAAGAGAGTTTCGCGCTTTATCCACTCTTGATCCTGGTAGGAGCAGCGAATGTACTGGTACTGCTGGCAGCGTTAGGAGGCATTGTCTTTGATCACAGGATTATCACAGGAATGCCAGCATGGGTAAAACCAGCCAAATTTGCCCTCTCAATCAGTATCTATAGCTTCACACTCCTGTGGTTGCTCAGTTTTATTCAAGGTCATACACGGTTGGTACGCATGGTGGCGAATGCGACCGGGGTCTTTCTGACGGTTGAGATCGTGATTATTGTTGGGCAGGTTATACGGGGGACAACCAGCCATTTCAATAATAGCACGCCACTGGATAGAACCCTTTTCCTGATTATGGCGGGTTTTATCGCGCTGGTATTTGTCATGGGTATAGTCGCTGCCGTTCTGCTGTTGCTCCAGCGTCAGTCAGATCCCGCTTTTACCTGGACACTGCGGCTGAGTATGGTCATTACCCTGGTGGGCATGGCGGTGGCGTTTTTGATGACAAGGGGACCGACTCCGCAGCAATTGGAGCTATCGCGAACTGAAGGACGTCTTGTAGCCATTGGTGCTCATAGTATTGGTGTTACCGATGGGGGGCCAGGCTTGCCGTTTGTTGGATGGAGTACGGAGGGCGGAGATTTGCGTATTCCTCACTTTGTTGGATTGCATGCGTTGCAGGTGTTACCACTCTTCTGGTGGCTGTTTTTGCGCCGCTCAAAGGTGTTGAGCGATAGTCACCGGGTGGCGCTGGTCTGGACGGCGAGTGTAGGGTATCTGGGAGTGGTGGGATTGCTCGTATGGCAAGCGCTACGGGCGCAACCGCTCATCGCGCCTGATGCTGACACGTTGAATGCGTTCGTGCTATTGATGAGCGCAGTGGTGCTGACGGTAGTGGGCATAGTGCTTCATGCTCGTATAAAGGCTACAACGATGTAGGTGCGAGACGAAAGCATGCAGTGAGTGAGATCAGGTGAGCGATACGCTCGGAGTTTCGTTGGCTCATGCAAAACGAAAGGAAGAAAGAACCAGATGACGAAGAAAACGCTTGCCTTCGTAGTCTATCCGGGCATATCCCTGCTAGAATTCGTGGGCAGCCGTACCTTGCTGGGCATAATCCTGGCACAGGAGGGATCACCCCTGAAACTGGGGGTTGACTATGAGTTGGTGGTAGTGGGAGAGCGGATCGAAGAGATTCCCACGGATACCCCTCTGTCAATTCTTCCCCAGAAGACCTTCGCAGACGTTGCACGTCCAGACGCACTGGTCGTGATTGGTGGAGGAGCAGACACGCTTTTGGCATTGGAGGATACGAACCTGATCTCCTATGTGCGGGGTGCCGGAGAGTGTGCCTCCTGGGTAGCTGCGACGAGTACTGGTTCGCTGTTGCTGGCCGCCGCCGGACTGCTCGAAGGACGCCTAGCCACGACGCATTGGGCCTATGCGGATCGCTTGCAGGCCTATAACGTCCGCTATCAGGCAACAGAGACCTCTAACACGGTCACAGATGGCAAGTTCACGACGACAGCCGGAGCCTCAGGGGCAGTTGATATGGCTCTACATTTGGGCGCGCAACTCACGAACCAGGCAACCGCGCAGTTCGGGCAACTGATGATCGAGTATGATCCGCACCCACCTTTCGGCAGGCTCGACTGGACCAGCTTCGATCAGCAGCGAGCCATACTCACACCGCTGATGAATCGGCGTCCAGACAGACAGGACACTGTCCAGGATATTGCCTTTCTCCTCTATCCAGGCCTGACCGTCTTTGATCTGGTTGGCCCATTGCAGGTGTTCTCCGCATTGCACCGAATCGCCCCGGAGTTTCGACTCATCGTGGTTGCCGAGCAAGCGGGTCCAGTCATGACTGATATCGGAGTGCGGATGGTGCCCAACTGTACCTTTGCCGACCTGCCTCATCCCGATGTCTTCTTCGTCCCGGGCGGTACTACACCAACCTTGCAGGCGATGAGCAATCCAGCCATCCGCCAGTATATCCGGAGTGCGGCACAACATGCCCAATGGATCATCTCGGTCTGCACGGGGGCGCTATTGCTGGCAGCGGTGGGACTCCTAGAGGGGCGTGAGGTAACCACGCATTGGTCTTTTCCGCGCTACCTCAAGGATCTGGGGGCGCGATACGTTCAGAAACGCTGGACGGTCAATGGCAATATTGTGAGTGCTGCCGGGGTCTCGGCGGGCGTCGATATGGCACTCTATCTGGTGTCTCGGCTGAGGAACGAGGAAACGGCGCATACGGTGCAGTGGTTGATTCAGTACGATCCTCAGCCTCCCTTTGGAGGAATCGACTATCAGCACCTGAAGCTCTTGCCTCGGTGTATGCGGGGAATTTTCACGTTCGTAGCACCTCTCTATACCACCAAGGCTCGCCGATTAACCCGCCAGGAGAGGGGCAGACCGCCGTATGATGTTTGACATCTGTGGTCAGCGCAAAGTGAGCAGAAAACCAAGAGCTATGAATACTGGAAACGGCGGTGCTTGCCGTCCATAAGAACGGCTGCAATAGCGGTTGTGCCACTGCGGTAAAAGAAAGGCTTCTGCCCTTCTTTTACCGCAGTGCCTTCGGCGACAGTTGGTAATAAGCATGACGAGCGAGTAGGTTTTAGGGCGACGAGTGAGCAATCAGCACGAAGCACGAGCACTGGTACAGATGTACGTGGGAAAAGCGCTCTCCATCTGGTATACTCCATATGCGAGTTGTGAATTGCGTTTTTCATCCCAGGTTGATTGGCTATTGAGAACGCTTCATCTATCGCTCGTGAGAGGCAGAGAGACCGATGATTGCACCGGCAGTGATTTGGACTGGGATGTGATTGGAGGTGAGAGCGAGTGAGAAGAGATTTGAATGCGAGCGATTTCGCCATCCCTCACGCTTCCACAGCGTCATACCCCATCCGTTCCGGCAACGTCATTCGACCGCTCATCGACGGGGAGCCTGCATTCCGCCGCGTTTGCGAGGCGATTGAAGCGGCCTCGCACAGCGTTTGGGCAACGGTCACGTTCCTGTGGGCAGCGTGTCAGATGCCAGACGGAAGAGGCACACCGCTCGACGTCCTGAATCGCGCAGCCGAAAGGGGTGTCGATGTTCGCATCATCTTCTGGCGTCCTGACCCTGAAACGGAAGCCTGGAAAACGAATGCGTTCTGGGGGGCACCCGAACAGTTTGATAAGCTTCGAACAAGCGCTTCGTCTATTCTCATCCGCTGGGATCGAGCCCAGCCTGGATACTGTCAGCATCAGAAAAGTTGGTTGATTGATGCAGGGACTGAAACGGAGACCGTGTTTCTTGGAGGAATTAATCTCAACCCCCATTCCGTGGTTGCTCCCGGCCATCATGGGAAAGGGCACAACCATGATGTGTATGTAGAACTGGCGGGACCTTCAGCGGTTGACATCCACCACAACTTCGCCCAGCGCTGGAATGAGGCAAGTGAGCGACATCTGGCCGATGGTCGATGGGGCGAAGGCAGCGAATCCGATCTCCCGTTTCCGACAAACGTCCCCGACCGAAAAGGAAACGCCATCGTTCAAATTCAACGAACGATCCATGGTGGTCGATATTCCAACGGACATGCCACGCCTTTGGGAGTCGTTTACCAAATTGAAACTGGCGAACACTCGAATTTCGATCAGTATTGTGCGGCGATACGTGCGGCCCGCCGCTCCATTTATATCGAGAATCAGTCTATCGTCGTTCCGGAAATCATCGAGTGCTTGCACCAGGCGTTGCTGCGTGGGGTGGAAATGGTCGCAGTGGTGCCAGCAGAAGAAACCATCCCTGAAATATTGGCGAATCTTGCCACCTTCGACAATTTCACCTTAGCGGGCCTTGCAGGACAAAGCTCCGATGGCAAGCGGAACCCGGTCTGGATTCACGCAAAACTCATGCTTGTTGATGGAGAATGGGGCACCGTTGGCTCGTGCAACCTGCATCGCTATTCGCTTTTCGGGAACGGCGAACTGAATGCGGCTTTTTGGGATCACGAGACGGCTCGCGTCTTGCTGTCCGAACTGCTCTCGGAACATCTCGACAGTGCTATTTCCAGGTTGGATGACCGTACTGCACTTCAACTCTTCGGGAAGATTGCCAGAAACAATCGCCAACGTTTGGAAAATGGTGATAGCAGATGGCAAGGTCTCGCCTTTAGCCTTCTCCCACTCTTGCAAAACTCTTGAGTATGTCAGATACCCCACGTTTGAAGGCTGTCACTTACACACAACTATGCATGTTTGCAAAAGATCCTCAACATCATGCAAGGGAAAGGTGTCAAAAAACAATGGTGGCAAACTTTGCTGGAACAATTTGGGGAAAGAAAATAAAGAAGAGGAAAACAGGCACCATGCCAAAGCTCAAATAAAGCCTTTTCTGTACCCATAGCATCGGGCAATGGATGGGTGAGGTTCTGCTGCTTCCCAGTCACACCTCATCCACTTTGTGAAGGATGACGCAGGTGGAAGAGGCAGAGGAATCTGCTCCTACCGTTTTTGCGTATGCCGCTGGAGCTTTTCCCACTGTGGCTTTGAATGCCCTGCTGAAATGAGCCTGGTCACAATAGCCCAAATCTAATGCTAGTTGTGACCACTCCACACCATCGCCCTCGGTCAGGCGTCTTGCGACTTCGTGGAGTCGATAGTGTTGGATGACCCACTTTGGACTCACGCCGACATATTGATGGAAGAGTCGCTGCAACGTTCTTTTGCTGAGGTTGAACCGACTGACGAGGTCTTCTACCCGGCTAATCTCACGATTGGTCACGATATGATCAAGAATCTGCTGAATCACCTTTTCGTGCTCATCTCGCTCTGGAAGCCCTTTCCGCAGAAAGTGTTCTATATACTCGATCATTGCCGCTTTGTCTTCCTGCAAGAGCAAAGCCTTTTCCAGCACGGCATCCTCAATGCCAAGGGTTTCTTTGATGCTGAGAGAAGTATTGGTGAACTGAGCAAGGGGCATATGCAGCAGGGGATACACGGCTCCAGGTTTGAATCTGACCCCAAAGACGCAACTGCTCTCTTCATAGCGATACGAGAACGCCCCTTTCACCACCCCGAAGACGCGTGATTGATCTTTCGCGATGACCAGGTGGACACGTGGATGAGGCAAGATCTCGGCGAGGTAGGCTCCTTGCCCCCGAAAATCCCAGGTGACGATCCAATAATGCTCCACAAAGTGAGCAAGATCCCTTGCTGATTGATAACATGTCAGTTGAAATTGTCGCTCTTCCATGTTGAGTGGTTCTCTGCATCTAGATAAACTTCCGTCAGATGGTCTCGTCGTTCACCTCAAAATATCGATCCTTCGCCCATCTTTCGCTGTGCCATCTGTGATACGAAAGATGATCACGCTCAAGAACAAGATCCATCATACCACAGCAAGCTTTCCTTGTCGCGTTTTTTCAAGACGCCTCGCCGTTTCTCTGCTAGAGTTCTGTGTGGTGGGAGGGAAAACGAACCTGTTCACCCACAGAGAAAAGAAACCGTCATCGCGACCGTGAAAAGAAGGAGCATCAGCATGCCAGAAGAAAGCGTGACCACCCCGAAGATTGAGTTGATGCATATTGAACTGGAAGTTCCACTCAACTTCACCCCCGCACGCGTTTTCAAAGCACTCACCCAGGAGATCGACGCCTGGTGGGATAAAGAGTACTCTACAGTCAAACGAGGAAAAGTCATATTAGAAGTAGAACTTGGAAAGCGTTTGTACGAAGATTGGGGCCATGGAAATGGCACCGTCTTTGGGATGGTCACCACTGTCGAAAAGGACAAGGTACTAGAAATCGAAGGGCATCTTGGGATGGATAAACCGGCTCAAGGGCTGCTGCGGTTTGAACTCGTTGCTCAAGGGACAGCCACCTTGCTCAAGGTCACCCATCGAGCAACAGGGATCATCAGACCCTATGCGATCCACGTCTTTGCTCAAGGATGGAAAAATCTGTTCGAGGTCCGTTTACCTGCCTACTTGGAGCAGCAGGAGCCATAAAGGATATCAAGCGTTCTTTGCAACTGCTCTTGCGATGGGCATTTGATCACTCACAAAAACACGGAGAGACCCACCTACGAATGTTTCTCCGATGCCCGCCTGAGCAGGAACGGGTGAGGCCGGTTCGCTGCCAGCCTTTGCCTCCTCGCAGATATCGGAGAAATGAGAGGAGGCAAAAGGGAGGATCGTATGCCAAGGAGAACATGTCGCGCTGCTGCGACAGCGGAACAGACACTCATGCCATACCGTGTGCAATGCAGTGGGTGCGGCCAAACCATGTGGGTCGTTTACCACACCCACCGCACCATTACCACCTTGAACGGGATCTACCGTCTCACGCTGCATGTTCGTCGGTGTCACAACCAAGAGTGTTCCTGGTATCATCGGCCGCATCGACCAGAAGAGGAAGGCCGTTGGGCGTTGCCTCATGGGGAGTTCGGTCTCGATGTGATTGCGCTCATTGGCACCTTGCGATATGCTTCTCACAGAAGCATTCCTGAAATCCACCAGGCCCTCTGTGATCGGGGCGTCTGTATCGCCGAACGGACGGTCACGCATTTGCTCCAGCGCTATGAAGAATTAGTGACGCTGCATCTGGCTGACCATCAACGGTTACGCAAACGCTTGAAAGAGCAAGGACAGGTGATTCTTGCCATCGACGGATTACAACCAGATGTGGGTCATGAAGTCCTCTGGGTGTTGCGTGACTACCTCCCTGAGGAAGTGCTCCTGGCTCGAAGCTTGTTAAGTGCATGTGAAGCCGATCTTGCGAAGCTCTTACAAGAGGTGCAACAGACGCTTGACGTTTCCATCCGTGGGGTGATCTCAGATGGTCAGTACTCCATTCGCAAGGCAGTGCGAGCCGCCTTGCGAATGGAGTGCCCCATCAGTTATGCCACTTCCATTACCTGCGCGAAGCCGCAAAACCTGTGTATGAGGCAGATCGGAACGTCAAGAAAGAGTTGAAAAAGCATCTGCGTGGAGTTCGTCCCATTGAGCGGGCCATCGAAAAACGAACAGATGAGGAGGCTCAAGCGATCCGTGGCTATTGTCAGGCAGTCCGAAGTGCCCTTACCGATGATGGGAGACCTCCATTAGCAGCTCCTGGTCTCAAGCTTCATGAACGTCTGTCTGCCATTGTTGCTTCACTCACACGGGTCTCTGAAAAAGGGGCTTGCTGTGTGAGTTAGAACGCATGCAGTGTTTTTTAACGAAAGGACTCACCCAGACAGCCGCACTCTGGTTAGATGTCAAACTGGGATATGCATGGATCCACCGCGCTGCTCATATCCTCACAAATGATGACAAACAGGCGGCAACTGAGGTGTGTCAGACCTATGAAGACCTCTTGGCCGAGATGAAGCAAGTTCCCACCTCATCTGAAGCCCTTGCTACAATGCTCTCGACATTTCGCAAAGTTACCGCCAGCTATTGGCCCGGCCTCTTTCACTGCTATGATATTCCCGATCTCCCATGTACCAACAATGAGTTGGAGCAGTATCTTGGCTCAGCACGCTATCACGAGCGGCGAGCGACTGGGCGAAAGCAGGCGTCACCAGGCTTGGTCGTACGTGGTGCTGTTCGCATAGTAGCCTCTGTCGCTTCCCGTCTGCGTGCTTTTTCTGGACCAGAGCTTTGTCCGACCGATTTCACCCAATGGCGTACCTTGCGCAGCGAATTAAACTATGGTCACGAAGCACGGCGCATGCAATACCGCTTCCGTCAATCGCCCGAAAAGTACCTTGTGACTCTTGAAGAAAAACTCATCAAGAAAAAAAACGCCCTCGATGCATACTGATGTGCTTTCGGCTTGGCGAGATAAGCGATGTTTTCACCCAAGGAGTGTCACCCTTCGCGTGGGAAAAAATGAGGCACCTGTGGCGCATTGTTTCCCTGTTCTTTCTCAAGATCACATATTTGTGTGTAAGTGTCAGCCTTGAAGGGTAGAGGTATCCAGAGGCGGAGGTTTTGATGACAATTCAGGCCGAGCCTCTCTTTTGCTCTCTCCAGTTTACAAGACATCGATGAAAGAATCTTGATGGTGAGAGGTTTGCCCAGGTACATCTGTATCAGTGCTCATGCTTCGTGCTGATTGCTTACAAGAATCCGAGCGAGAAAGCCCTGCTCATGGATGGCAGGGATGCATGCCCGGATCGCCAATGTGCGCAAAGATGCCTTGCACCAGGCGACCGCTCAGATCGTGGCGAGAACCCGCGCCTGATCAAGAGCGGCCGTGTGTGATCGTGCTCGAGGATTTGCATATTGCAGGCATGCTCAAGAATCGCAGGTTGGCTCGAGCGATTGCGGATGTGGGCATGTACGAGTTCAAGCGGCAGATCCTCTACAAAGCCGAACAGGCAGGGGTGCAGGTGGTGCTGGCATCGCGCTGGGAACCCTCCTCAAAAACCTGTTCGTGTTGTGGTTGGGTCAATGAGGCGCTCACCCTGTCGGATCGGGTCTTTGTCTGCCTGGAGTGTGGAAACGTGCAGGATCGAGATGCCAACGCTGCTAGAAACTTAGCAGCGTTGGCATCTCGAGGAATGGAGTACCGCACATTCTGCGGGAAGTGACGCCTCTGGAGCAGGTGGAAGACGAGCGAAAGGCTTGCTCTCTGCGCTGAAGCAGGAACCGAACATTGTGTATAGCTTGTCTATATATGGGTAAGTTTCGGAGAACGGATGCCCCACACTACTATCTCCCCTTGATCGTTGTTCACAGCCAGGCGCTTGCCATCAGCAGACCAGGCCATCGCTGGTACACTATGGCTTTTCGCATCCAGGGGAGTGGAGCAGATATGGTGTCCAGTACGAGCATCCCACACCTGGACATTGGAAAGGAGCTCAATCTGGTTCTCATGATGAGTCGCATGAAAGGAGGCAAGCTGCTCGCCAGAAGGCGACCAGGCGACCGTATACGCATAGTAAGACGACTCCTCAGGATATCCCCTATAGGTGGAGAGCAAGCGTCCATCGATGGGATTCCACACCCGTACAGTTCCGTCCGGGCAGGCTGTGGCCAGACGCTTCCCGTCAGCAGACCAGGCAATGCTTGCCTCTCTGGTGTTCGTCTGCCCTTGCAAGGGAGAGACTAAGTGACCATTGAAGGCAGAGATTAAGTGACCATTGGAGGTATCCCATACCTGAACATTCGGGAAGAGCTCGTCTCATCGAAGGAAGCAAGATACTTGCCATCAGGAGACAAGACAAGTGGACTCCAGGTGGTGGTGCCGAAAACGACAGTGGAGAGCAGGCGGCCGGTAGCTGTATCCCACACTCGTACGGCGGGCCCCCGATCCATGTTGTCGTACTGATCACGGCCCACCGAAGCCAGACGCTTGCCATCAGCAAGCCAGATGACCTCATGATACGAGTCTTGTCTGGCACTGGTTCTCAAGGTAGAGATCAGACGGCCATCAGCGCCATTGCACACCTTTACCTCATCATCGCTACACGCTACCGCCAGACGTGTACCATCAGGGGACCAGGAGAGTGAGTAGATCATAATCGGCTCTTTCAAGGTGAAGATCAGATGGCCATCAGCGACATTCCACGTCTGTGTGGCCACATCTCCAGCCGTTGAGGGCATTTTTGCTGCCGTCAGGCGCGTCCCATCAGGGGACCAGGCAATCCCAAGCACATCGTGAGCCTCAGTCTGCCACTGGTACGTGTGCAAGAGGGTCGGCCGAGGCGGGGGGGAGGCAGAGCGAGTGCTGAACCACCAGGCTCCTCCCATGCCTGCTATCGTGAGACCCGCCAGGCCCAGCAGCACCCGTCGTCGTGGGAGCTTGCCTTCCTTGACCGGTCCCGCTGACATCGCCGGGTTGTGGCTGTTTCGATCCATCGGTTCTCTCATGGTATGTTCCTCCGAGCTCCTCTCGTGCAGATGCTTTCCGCCTTTAGAAGGCGCGTCACCTACGGCAAACCGCCCATGGTGTGTATTTCGGAAGGACAAAAGAGTCTTCCCATCTCGTCTGGGGCTCCCGCACGCGTTTTCTCCACAGCGTACTCGAGGTAAACATACACACCATGCGCGACAATAAAGCTGTGAGCTCCATCACAGCAGCGTCTGGCTAGCCTCTTGTCATGTGGCTCTCTTCTCTGAGAGGAGCTTTGTTTGCATTTCCACGTGAGCCCTGCAATAGCGGTATACACAAAGATTGCTCCTCTTTCGTTCCTCATCGCCCCCTTTGAGCGTCTGAGAGCGCTATGTGAACAACTCTTATCAGCCTGTCCTGGACTCCATACATCAGCATTACATACTGACAGGCTTAATTACTTGACCGACGCCCTGGTGTTTGTCAATATCTCTGCTACAAACAACTGCTGACTACCAAAGGGTCCATTGTTCTCGTCAATGAATGGGGAAGTTTGCCAGAGGTCTTCCCTTGCAACTAGGTTCCATCGGCCCAGGAGCTGACGCACCTGCTGTCGGCTGTTCACGTTCAGCTTCTGGTAGATGCTACGAACCTGGGTTTTGACCGTGTTGATAGAGACCACCAGCATCTGGGCAATCTCGGGGTTGGAACACCCTGTTAGCAGCAGAGCCAGCACCCGCTGTTCTTGCGGGCTGAGCAGGTTACTGTGGAGCGTGGCCACTGACCACCAGTTGGTGCCTGCCGCCTGCTGCTCAGCAGGTGGCTGCGTGTACACACCGGGTTGGGTAAGGCTCCCGTCGAGCGCCGTCAGACCTGTGCGCAGCAGGATCTGCATCGGCTCCCCTTCATCCAAAAAGAGGCGCCGTTCGCCTTCGCGCTGTGCCAGGCAGAGGGCCTGGCGTAGCAGGGAAATAGCGCGGGGACGACGCTGGAGGACAAAGTACGCCAGCGCCTGCAGCAGCAGGATTTGTAGGTGGCTGCGCGTTCGTCCCATCTGCTGCGCCTCCTTCTGGCTGGCTTGCAGCAAGCCAAGAGCCTCTTCCGGCTTCCCTTGTGCGAGCAGGAGGTGGGCAGCGATGAGCTCTTCTTGTTCCTGCTGCAAGCGGGGCAGGGGCTCCTGCTGCCTGCTGTGCCAAAGCCGCCAGCGCTCGGCGGTGAGTAGGTCTCCAACTGCCAGGCTGAACTGGGCCTGTTGGGCCTGCATCTGCCGATGCAGGAGACGAGCAGGCAAGCCTGATTTGGGCAAGCGAGCTATCAAGGCATGAAGCCGTTGCTGAGCGGCAGCCATCTGTCCCTGTGCTTGTTGGATCTGAGTCAGCAGCAGGCTTGCCTGGCCCTCGAGGTGCTCGTCAGCCTGTTGCAGGCCCACGGCGAGCGCCACCTCTACCTCTTGCTCTGCCTGCTTCAAAGCATTCCACGCATAGGAGAGTCGTGCCAGGCCAAGATGCGCCTTTCCAGCCGTCAAGGGCTCCTCTCCAGCAGTGGCAAGGACCACTCGGTAGTGCTCGGCAGCCTGCCGTAAATTCCCTTGCTGCAGGCAGACCTCTGCCAGGGCGAGCTGCGTTGCATGCCTCCCTTGTTGGTGCTCTGCCCTCTGAAAGCAAGTCCACGCTTGCTGCAAGTGCTCGTTGGCCACTAGCACCCGCCCGCAGAGTAGCGCCTGCCTTCCCAGGATGAGCCAACACAAGCCACGCCAGGACTCCTCCAGCTCTGAGTAGCAGTCCAGCGCTGCTCTAGCGAATTGTTCTGCGCTCTCCAGCGCTCCTTGTTCCTCGGCGACCAGCGCTCGGACCACCAGAATCACCCCACGTCCACAGGGCTCGTCCAGCGTCTGCCAGCCCTCTTGTGCCCACGTGAGTAGGCGCTCGATCTGGTCCAGGGTCGTAGGACGGCTCGCGGGATGTTCTACCCTGGAGAACAACAAGCGCCAGGCTATGTGCACACACAGGCGAGGATGTTGCCTAACTACCTGCTCGGGTAAAGCACTGATCAAGTTCCCCAGGAGAGGTGACTCGTTGTTCTCTTGATCCTCGTAATGCGGGGTGAGCTGCTGTTCAATGAGGGTCGCGACCCGTTCAAACTCCTGGGCCTGTAAGGCCATTTCTACTGCATCGGCGAGCATGCGCTGCCGCTCATACCAGCGGCTGGCTCTTGCAGACCACGCATGCAGAGCGGCTTCCCCGAAGCGGTGGTGCGCCTCGGTGCGCATGGCCTGCGCGAAGAGTGGATGATAGCGATACCACTGCTGTGAGTCATCGAGCGCTTGCAGGAACAGCCCGGCCTGCTCCACGGTAGTCAGCAGGTACTTGCCATCCTGGCGCTCAGTGACGGCATTGTACAGAGAGCTGGAGAAACGATTGAGGATACTCGTCTGCAGCACAAAGCGCTGTACTTCTTCCGGCTGCCTGCAGAGCACCTCGGTCACGAAGAATTCCAGCAGGGGGCGGTGGCGACCGGAGCAGGTGGAGAGGATATACTCGACCTGCTCCCTGCTCCGGCATCTCTGGAGTACGAGCGTGAGGAAGTGGAGCCCGGCCACCCAACCTTGCAGGTGGCTATCAAGGCTGCTGATACTCTGCGGTGATGGCTCATAGGACAGCGCTTGCGAGAGTGTGGTGGTCGTCTCTTCCGCCGTGAAACGCAAGTCGTCAGCACGCAACTCACTAAGCTCACCGTGCGCCCGCCACCGCGCGAGAGGAAGCGGAGGATCTCCGTGGGTGAGGAGGATCAGGTGGATCGTCCTTGGCAGGTGATCCAGGACAAAGGTCAAGGTCGAGTGGATCTGCAGATGACTGATCACCTGATAATCATTCAGGATCAGTGTGCTCTGGTGCGGCAGCGTCGCCAGGTCATTGAGCAGCGTCCTGAGCGCTAATTCCAGGGAAGAGGAGGCAAAGGAAGCTTGTGGGCAGAGTCTTGTCAGGGCAGCGTGACCACGCTCGGCCAACAAGGGCTGGCAGGCTATGGTGACGTAGTGCCAGAAACGGATCGGATCATTGTCGTCTGGGTCCAGGGAGAGCCAGGCAAAAGGCAACGGCTCCTGGAGCTGCTGCCGCTGGGCGATCCAGTGGCTTACCAAGGTGGTCTTGCCGTAGCCAGCTGGGGCCGAGATGAGAGTGAGTTTGCCAGAGAGTCCGCTCTCCAGCCGTTTGAACAGGCGTGGACGTGGCAGGAGAGAGGGAGGGAGCCGAGGAACCTGAAGCTTGGGTGCCAGCATGGGAAGCAGGGCTTGAGAGAGGGAGGAAGAGTCAGATGCCGCCTCTGCTGCCGGTAGAGTCTCCCTTATGGGGACAGCCCCAGGTATAGGAGGCGACGAGAGCAGCAGGTTCGTGTCGGCAGGAGTCTGTCCGCAACAGCGCAACAGCGCGTCAGCGCTCGGCTGGCCACGAGAGGCTGTGATGATGGAAGTCTGAGAGAGCAGGGCCAGCCGAGAGGATCCCCACCCTTTCTGCAGGCCCAGAGGCGGGGAGGAGGGGAGGTGCTGGGGTTGCTGGTGCTTGGTCATTCAGGCGGCTTCCTTTCATTGGTGTACAAACAGAAAAACATGTAAATAGCACTACATTATGCATAAAAGCATAGCCCCTCCTAAAAGGATACAAGAAGAAGACTGGTTTGCCCAGGTCATTGAGTGACATTCGTGAGACATTTCGCCTGCAGTGGAGAGCCATTGGTCTGCGAAGGTGCTCCTCTCTTTGGGTGGAGAGAGTGGGGAACTTCCCGCTTTCGGTGGTGTCCGCTTTGTGAGAGCATACATCTATACATGAGTATGGAGCGAAGTGTATGAGAAACTGATTGTGGTAAAAGAGGCTTCCCTGCTCGCACGATGCATATCATGCACGGACTGGCATGAGGGCCAACGCCCTGTACGCTCGCTCAACCTGTGTTTCCTCTTCCGTGTGGGGCGACTCCCCCAAAGGGAGTATCGCTTGGGTGAAGCGACCTGTCACCCGTCCTCTTGCGTCCACCTCTGATCCCTTGGGGGTGAGGGAGGTGAGGTGCAAGCCCCTCGCTTTCGCTACGGGGTCTGGTGACTCACCGGCCAATCAAACTCCACGCCAATCTGCTCGCTGGTCCATTTCCCCCAGGCATAGAGCTGGCGACAGAGCGGCTGGGACTGTTGTCCCAGTTCGGTTAAGATGTATTGTGTCTTTGGAGAACCTTGTTCAGCGACGTGACGATGCAGGAGCCCCATCTGTTCCAGCTCCCGCAATTGCAGCGCTAACACCCGATTACTGATCGGTGTAAGAAGCTGCTGTAGTTCGCCAAAGCTCTTGTTTCCGCGAAATAAATGATGAAGTATCCAGACCTTCCATCGCCCTCCCAGCTTCGTTAACCAGTCTTGCTCCTGGCCCATCTGCGCGCCATACCACTTATTCCACGCCTCCAGGTGCCTCAGGATCGGTTCCTGACTGTGTCCCATCATCGTCAGCGAGTATTCCACCTTTGGGGGCATCTGGACATAGACCTGCCGATGAATCATCCCCATCCGCTCTAACTGTCGCAATTGCAGCGTGAGCATCTGCCGACTCGCTTTGGGGAGAAGCCGCTGCAATTCGCTAAACCGTCTGGGAGTAGCGAGTAAGTGATACATGATCCAGAACATCCATTTGCCGCCAACCCCTGCTCCTCCGAGTGGGCAGATCGCGGTCTTCTTCGCTCTTGGCATCTGTTTGACGTCCTCCTCAAGGAGATGCGGGTTAATCTCGGTTACATAAAATTGCGTTCTTGTCTGTCCCGTCGGACCCAGGTACAGTGATTCTAGCAAATAGAACAAGCTGGAGACAAAATACGGCCACACCTGAGAGCCAGGTAAGGCCTTCTGCTTCTCCAGTTTACACAGAAAGGATATGCTTCTCTGACGAGGCGGCGTGAACGTGGTCGTCCTCGTCACATGATGAGGAGGAGCAGAACAACCGAAACATGAGAGACATAAAAAAGAAGGACACACAGCGGGCGGTAAGGCGGCCCTTGAAAACGATCATTCTTGTTGGGGTAAGCATTCTGGTAGGCGCTCCAACGCTTTTTCTTCTTGGGCTGCTCCTATGGGACGGAGGATTTGAAGTCGGTCCACACCAGGCCCTCTTGCCTGGCGTCCAGCTCAATCTGCGAACCGTGACCACGGTCCGTGGCCCGGTGCAATATGACCTGTATGGAACACAGGGACCAGTTGTGCTCTCGCTGCATGCCGGACTCGGAGGAGCTGACCAGGGCCGACTGTTTGCCAGCTTTCTGCAAGAGAAGGAGTTCAGAATCTTGAGTCCTTCGCGACCAGGCTACCTGGGTACCCCGCTTTCAAGCGGTAAAACGTTGGAGGAGCAGGCTGATCTGTTCGCTGCCCTGCTCGACACACTCAAGATCAAGAAGGTAGGCATCCTATCAGCTTCAGCCGCTGGCCCTGTGGCCTATGCGTTCGCAGAGCGCTACCCACAGAGGGTCTGGGGGCTAGTAGCGATAGACAACGTGAGCCGGCCCAAGCCCGGGGGAACTTTGGTGGCTCAGGACTCCGGACAGCTTTTCTCAATACCATTGGACAGAAACTGGCAAAATTGACAGCACAGATCTCGCTGCAGTCCGTTGTGGCTGGGACTCTGGACGAAACTGCGCACTTTTCCAGCGAGCAGAAAGCACAGCGTGTCTCCTACATCATGCAGACGCCGCATATGCGGCAACTCTTCGAGGCATTTTTCAATACTACTTTTCCCTATGAGCAACGCACGGTGGGCACCAACAATGATGCAGCGCAATCGCTGGCGATGCAGTCGTTTCCTTTTGAGAAGATTACAATACCGAGCCTGATTGTTCATGGCACTCTGGACGGCGATGTGCCCTTTGCTGACGGCGTCTACGCGGCTTCGCACATTCCGGGTGCGCAGCACTACTGGATGGTCAATGAGGATCATCTTGGTTTCTGGCTGAGTCCTGATGCAGCGCAGACCCAGCAGGTTGTGACTACATTCTTCCAGCAACATGCATCGCAAAAGTAGCATGAGGGAGCTTGTTGCTTCGACGAGCATAGACATGAGAGAGGTGCGTCCATCTTCTGCATGTCAACGGTTTGGTCAGCTCGTGATTCTGTGACGATTGCCCTGGGGTGCGCCACACGTTTTTGCGTCGAGCTTGTTCGGGCAATAGGAAAGATGCGACGATAGTCTGTCACACAAAGATCGACGCGGAGGACAACAGAGAGTACTGTTCTGGTTGATGACGCCAACGAACCTATCGTGAGCGTCAAGCCCAAATCGTCTGAATCAAAAAACGCGAGCGGACCGCGCCATGCACGCGCCAGATTGGCGTATGCACGTCGCGAGTCCGCTCACGCTCCTCTTGCACAGTGTCTTACTCAGCGAAGACTGAGCGGAAATGGTCGGCGTGAAGCCGCTCCGCCCATGGTCGCTAGCTCCGGTTCCGCGCCCGCAGCACTCGCAGGCCGAAGGGCATCCTCGCATCCATCGCCTGGAAGAGCCGCTCGGCTCGATCCTCGGGCATGGCCACGATCATCTGCTTGACGAGTTCCTCGACCTGCGGGTTGTCCCACATGGGCGCCAACGCGCTGATGAGCATCTCGATCGCATTGTTGCCGGTCAGGGACTCGACCAGCAACTGGGCGAGGAGCTTGATTTCCTCTTCGGCGATGTTCGGCATGCTCACCAACCGAAGCAGGGTCGCAGCCTGCGTGGCAAGGGGGCTCCCGGCAAGTTCGCGGACGTATCGTGCAACTTCCTGGCGATCGCTCATCGCGATCTCCTCCTTTGAGTTGGACGGACAGAACTGGGACGTACTGACACTGAGCAATCGGTGGTCTCTCTTTCTTCATGCCTCTGGGAGCGCATGTTGAAGGGGTTCATCTTGTGAGAGGTATGACTACTGTCCTCTCCTGGTGCGCCTGTGTCCTCCGCGAGGTCTCAACGATCAAGACACACGCGGGAAACCAGCGGGGATGAACCAACCCGGTCACCTTTAAGCCTGCGCGCAAGCCGCAAACTCACGTCCTTCGATGGTGACAACCGAAATACTCGTCCACTTAGTATAGAAGGACTGTTGGACGAAAGCAAGCTCGAACCATCCTGATGTGCTCACTGGTTGCAAAAAGTTGTGGCGCACCCATTGCCCTGGGGTGCGACACATTTTTTGACTCTGTTGGCGAATGGTTTAAAGAGCAAGGGCAGCAAAGCGAGAAATGGGATGTTGAGAAGGCGTCTGCCCCATTTGCCATTGAAAGAGGCGAGCCACATTCATAGCCGTGGCAATCAGAACATGTTGAAGATGCGTTTTTTCTGTGCCAAGATAACGGGAAGTCCGAAGACCGAAAGTGCGTACTCCTTGAGAAATGGTGCCCTCGATCCCGGATCGTTTGGCATAGCGCTCTTTGAATTCTCTCGTTGTTTGACGCTTTCGAGCAGCTTGGATAGCTTCATGATGTTCCTGTTGGCGAAAGACGATTTGCCGTGGATTGACTGCTGCGCGGGTACACTGTGAACGAACCGGACAAGCCAGACAATCTTTTTTGTTCGCATTGGGCACGAATGACATCTGAGACGGTTTTGTCTTGTTTCACAGTCCATTTCTTGCTTGTTTTCCCTTGCGGACAGGTCACCATCTTCTTTTCCCAATCAATCAGAAATTGCGTGTTCTCCAATCCTTCTGGAGATTTTGACTGCCAGCTCCCATTCACAGCAACTGGTCCAATGACCTCCACTCCATAGCTTCTCTGGCACGTCACGAGATGCTCTCCATCCACATATCCTGTGTCCATCAGATGTTCTGATGGAAGAAGCTGTTGCGCGCTCCAATTTCTGATGAATGACGCTTGTCATTTCCATATCTTGTGTTGTAGCCGCTGTCGTTTCCACATGGAGAATCAGGTGGGGAGAGACATCATCATAGGTTTCCGTCAGATGAGTTTTATACCCAGTCCACACGGTCGAGCGTTTGATGTTGAGGTGTGCTTGGGTGTCATATGGGAAGCGATCAGAAGGGATGAAGGAGGCGTGTTGTCATTTGAGCGCCATCGTATCCTACCCTCCTCAATCCAAAATTGTTGGAGCCAGACGCGCCGCAGAATTTCCACCGCCGGAATATCTCGCAACCAAGAGGGAGCATCCGCCTCTCGTATCCAGCTCACTATCTGTCATCCATCTTGCCCAATTTGCTCCACCAGCGCTTGCAGTTTGGTGGTCTCTCTGGGCATGCGAAAATCCTGGATACGCAGGCCATAGCGATCATACCAGGCTTGTGGAGCGTGAGCACGCAGCCAGTCTGGCACCACGACAGCAAGGCTATTGAGGGCGGCTCGTAATGTTTCTCCAGCACACTCGATCCGGTTCATGGTGCGAATGGCCGCTTCAATATGGGTGGAATCCGTGCGCTGTTTTCCTCTTTCTTTCAACCAGCCCCGCTCTCGGCAGATCGAGAGAAGAGTGGTGAGAAAGATCTCTTCTAAGCCACCTTTGAGGACACGGCTACGAAATTCACTCAACACGGAATAATCACATCCCGGATCAGTCAATTCTAAACTTAAGAGGTATTTGAAATCAATACGCGTTTTCACCGCCTCAGCTACCTGACGATCCGAATAATTCTCCATATATTGAATGATGCTTATCAGAGCTAGCCTCCACGGTTGCTCGGCGAATTGGCCAGTATTGGGGGAGAGTGAAGTGAACTGCTCGTCATGAGAAAGTGCACCCAATTCGTCACGTAACCACATGTACCGATTCCCCTTTGGAAAGAGGCTTCTGGCGACGCGAGCGGTTTCTTCGGGAATGGCTGGCAGTGATTGAGGTTGCAGGGACATGAACGTTCTTCTTCACATTTTGCCCATCTTGCTGGCTTTTCACCTTTCTTCAGCGATTTTACCATCTTTCTCTTTCTCTCCGCCAATGCTATTCGCCAACAGAGTCTTTTTTTGCGTGAGGCAGAGTGAAGCTGAAAGAGGTAGAGACTTCTCACCGGATTGGAGGGGTTCGAAGAGGGTTGAGAAGGAAGCAGGAACGTAGGAAAGGCAAGGGCGAGAGCGAGAAGAGCTGCACCATCGCACACAGAGCCCTCGGGCGACCCACAGGGGCCTTCACACACGCGAGGTGAAGAAAGAGGGGAGCGACGCACCGGAGGAGGCCACCACGGCCTCTTCCGGTGCGTCTTGGGTGTTACTACTCTCCGATCCGCTCCAGGAGCTTATTCAGGAGCGTCGTCGCGCGGACGCGGGGCACCTCGAGCACTTCCTTGAGGATCGGCGCGAAGCCCTTATTGCCGGTCCTCTGAACGGCTGCCTCATATCCCGACTTCCCGAAAATCAACTCGTAGCGGCCCTCGAGCATCGCTTTGAGACCCGCTGCCGACAACTCCCCGCGCTCGTAAGAGTCGAGGAACATCGAACAATCTCCTGCGAAATTCCAGGCTGCATAGTCGTCCAGTTCGCTCTTCCCGGTTCCAGTCACGATTCCTCCCAGAATCATCGTCGGTGTCCCTCTAGCGGTTGCGAGGGGACCACTCGGAGGGATTCTTGCTTCCTCTGTTCGCTCTCCGCATACAGCACGCGATCTGAGCAAACGTCTGCAATCCTCTCTCCCTGGCCTCCTTCACCTGCCACGCTTCTGCTGTCCTGCGACGCGAACTCGTGCTGCTGAAAGAGACCTCTCTTGCTGCCAAGCAGTATAGACTCTTGCTAGCACAATCTGGGTATTCATTTCCTGGCATCACACCTCTTGGTACTCCCGACCCTCGTCCGGTACTAAATTCGGAAGTGTCGTAGCCTCCGAACGGCTTCCTACGCGCCCAGATATTTCTGTCTGGGGTACCGAGTACGTCACCGAACAGGGCGAACAATCGCTCATCTCTTTGAAAGCCATTGTCTGCTCTTGATGAGTTCGGCGCAAAAAGTTGTGGCGCACCCATTGCCCTGGGGTGCAGCAAGCTTTTTTGCGCGCAGACGCGCCATCTCTTTGTGCTATACCGGGAGCCTGAGTCTATCGGTCGTCATCAACGAGAAACAATGCTGACTCGCAAGCGAGTTGGCAGGTGACCGGGTTCTGGTTCGTCCCCGTAGTAGTTCTTTTTCGTGTGTCAGTGCGTTGAGACATCGCGGAGGAGACAGGAGGAACCGCGAGATGCGTTGGCCGCTTGTCTCTCCAGATGAACCTCCTTCAGCAGCACAGCAGGTGGCAATAAGTAGGATAAGCCGCAGGCGAGGTACTGCGGTTGCAGCCCTTTTCCCGCGGCCCTCCTCCGAACGAGGCGTGTCCGTTTCCGAACACCTCGCTCTCCAGTGCTTGATTCCCCTAAGGGTGAGTATGCTTCCAGTTGTGGCGCTCTCCATTTCGGATACCTCCCTTTCTGCTTACGCTCCCTTCAGTGAAGTCATTCCTCATCGCTCACTCCCCGGAAGGTTCAGGTGCCGACGACTTTGACACCCTATGGAAGTGGTCCCGCAGTAGAGACGCTGTCATCGGGAGATGTACGCTTTCATCGCTGGAAGCTAAGGTTTGAGCAATCAGCCCTCACCATATCAAGCGGGTCTTGCGGAACAAGGCTTCAGCGTCTTCACGCACTTTTCCGCTTTCTCAGCATGCTAAATTCCCCTTTAGCTCTCGCCGCCAGGTAGGCTGAGTGACCTAGAAGTCATTTCCTCCGAGCTTCTCCTCTCTCTGAGAGGGATCGAGCAACGGGTTAAGTGGCGCACGTCGTCTGCTCATCGCTCGTCTCAGTCGAAGTGCCCCATGCCTTTCTCTATACACTTTCAAGAGGAAAGAGGGCAAGGGAAATGGATGTTCATCTCGCTTCTCATCCCGATCTTCGAAGTACATTGATCCATCTGAGGTATATTCCCTATTTTCCCTTGCTTCACCTGTGGCTGCCTGCTATACTCAACACAATAATTCGTGCATCGTTTCTTTGCCGCGCCTGGTTGTCAGACCCGTTGGAGCGCAATCTTGGCGATCTGCAAGCATCAGTGGGGCTCCTGGGTCGGAAGAAAAGAATAGCACCCAAACAGAGTGTTTCTGAAAGGAGTTGCAATACAAGAAGTGGCATGAGTCCTATAGCGCGTATAATTCCGATTCCCTGATTACTCGTCGTCGCTGATATTGAGCAACGAGGGAGTGTTCTGGGAACCGGGTGCATCACGCATCGTAGGTTCTTAGTCCGTATAGGAGCGCCGACAGGAGGACATGTCATGCTCTCTTTCCCTGTGGAAGGGCAATTGCTGCGGGAGCTGCAGCAGTTCGCCCGAGACAACAAGGGAAAGTCAGGTCACGCGATCGCCATCATTAAGGTCGAAAGCCGGAGCAGGCAGCACCCGTTTGAAACCGAGAAGATGTCGAGCCCGATCAGGGTTGACGATTTCGGGGACCTCGCTGGCCCAAACGTCTTGAGGGTGCTGAGGCAGGTAGGTAACGACCTCGCTCGTGAGGCTCAGACGGAGTTCGTCAGTGCTTACCCGGGGGTTAAAACAAGTTTCTTGAGTAGTAGACAAATATTCCTTTCTATTGACATATGTTGCTCTTGCATTCGTCCCTCGTTTCTGCTAGAATTCCTTCTTGTACGGTGAGTTACACCGGAATTCACGCCTGTGGAGATCCTGTAAGACCTGGTCTATCCAGGCAAGCTGTTCGTTGAAGCAGGAACCGAACGCGAGATATGGCTTGTCCATATTTGGGTCAGTTTCGGATAACGGTCGCTTGCTCCTTCAATACGCAGATCGGGGTGTTGGAAACGTTCGATCGCTGAGCCACTGCACTCAACCAGTTAAACGCTCTGAAGTGAACGGGCAGGGGACCATCTCTCATGAGGTGGCTCTCCTGCCCGCTCGCGCTTTTGGGCTATGTTTGTCGTTTGATTTGGCCTCACTATGTATTTTCCATTAAATGAAGCTGAGATGTTATAGAAGAGAAGATTAGGGCAATTTCCTCTATGACATGTTTGCTGCTGTAGTGGAGATATTGGCATGCAACTCTAGCAAGAATACATGCATACGAAAAGGAGAGCACTCGCAGGCTTGCAGGCGCATCGTGCTTCTGCTATACTCCCCCCATGTTGGGGAGTTGGGGAGGAGATCCGTTGTGGACATGGAAGGAGTCTATGCCCAAGCTACCAGCTCATGTGCTGCTCTGGTCTGCAGAGCACCAACTCTATCTTTTAGATACTCCAAACCATCCATCGCAGCTCATCATTCCTGAAAACGAGGAAGCGTGGCGCGCCTGGTTAATGACCCATTCCTCCTTTTCCTTCCAAGGCCAACATGGGCACCTGAACGTGCTCAAAGAGTTCCGGGCTCGTGGGACTGGCTACTGGTATGCCTATCGCACCAGCTCTGGCCGGAACAGAAAGCGCTATCTTGGAACAAGTACAACGCTGACACTGGAGCGCTTAGAGGAGATAGCACAGGCGCTGCAGGAAAGCGAACAGAGACCGCTTCCACCACCCACCCACACGTCTTCCCCGCTTCCTTATTTGCAGAGCCAGTCTGCTGAGAAAGACGTTCCTTTCAGCCAGGGAGAACAGGGGCGTATCGACACCGAGGCACGCGTGATGATGGCGATAACCAGGCTTGCTCCTCCCCGTTTGCCAGCCACACTTGTCAACCGGGAACGTCTCCTCTCCATCCTGGAGAGCGCCCTCACTCGCCCGTTGACCATACTGTCTGCCTCCGCAGGCTGGGGAAAGACGACCCTGCTCTCAACATGGGCCCACAGCCATCAAGAGGCCGTAGCCTGGCTCTCGTTGGAACCCTTGGACAATGATCCCATGCGCTTCTGGATCTCGATCATTGCAGCACTTCGTCGATGTCGTCCGGAAATTGGAGCGCGTGCGCTCGCCCTCCTGCACGGTCCTGAGTCGCTTTCTCTGAGTGTAACGACCTTGCTCAATGAACTGGCTGACCAGCATGCTGAAACCACCTCGCCCATCCTGCTGATCCTGGATGACTATCATGTGATCGACGAGTCCATGATTCATGCGTCCCTGACCTTCTGGTTGGAGCACCTGCCTCCATACGTGCATCTCTTGCTTGCTAGTCGGATCGATCCAGACCTCCCCCTCGCCCGCCTTCGTGTGCGTGGCCATCTGGAAGAGATCCGCGATACCGATCTGCGCTTTACGCGGGAAGAAACGCACTCTTTTCTCACCCAACGTGTGGGACTCATTCTCTCAGAGGCCGATATCGCGTTGCTGGAAACGCGCACTGAGGGCTGGATTGCCGGACTCCAACTCGCCGCCCTCGTGCTCAAAAAAAGCCCTGATCCTTCCGTCTATGTGCGAACACTAAGTGGGAGCCAGCGCTTCCTGCTCGATTACCTGCGAGAAGAAATCCTCGCCAGCCTGCCAGCAGAATTGCAAGACTTTTTGTTGCAGACGAGCTGGCTCAATCCTCTCAGTGCCTCGCTTTGCGATGCAGTGAGGGGAAAAGAGGAGAGTGCTCGCCTGCTCGAACAGGTGGAACGAGCTAACCTCTTCCTGCAACCTCTCGATGAGCACAGGCAGTGGTACCGTTATCATGCCCTCTGGGCACAGGCTATGCAGCATGAAGCACATCTTCGCCTGGGAGCAGCCGAGCTTCGTTCACTCAGGAGCAAAGCCAGTGCGTGGTATGAACACCAGCACATGCTCCCAGAAGCCATTGAAGCAGCGCTGGAGTGCGATGAGTTTGCCCGCGCGGCGACCTTGATCGGTCAATTTCTGGTTCCCAACACCTTTCGCAATGAATATCATCTGCTACGCTCCTGGTTGAGGCGCATGCCGGAGAAGGTGCTGCAAGCCCAACCAGACCTCTGTTTTCAGCATGCGCTCGCGCTCATGTTTACCACGGATCGCCGTTCATTGGGCTTGTGGGTTCGTGTCGAGTCATTGCTGCAATGGGCAGAGCGAGGCTTCGAGGCAAGCAGGCAGTGGGAACAACTTGGAGAAGCATTGCAACTGCACACCGACCTGGCCTTCTTTCAAGACGATGCCGAGCGTCTGTTGGCATTGGGACATCAGGCACAATCACTGCTGACAGAGCGAAGTTTTATGTATCCTGATCACCTGCTGTTGAAAGGATTCGAAGCCTTACTTGGAGGTGAGGTCTCTCTCGCCTGGCAGTGCTTTCTCGAAGCGTCCAGGAGATTTAGAAGCCTCAATTCGCTTGCCTCCGCGTTCGCAGCGTCCCTCTGGCTGGGTAGGGTCTGCCTGGAACGAGGAGAGTTGCGCCGGGCAGAATACTACATCCACCAGGCTCTTACCCACCTTGATGAAGATCAGGAGGTTTCCCGCCAGCAATTGCTGCTGGAAACAGGAAGCACAGAGCCGTTCTTCTCTTCCTGGGCGTATCATTGTCTGGCGCAACTTTCGTATGAACGCAATGAACTTTCCAACACTCAGCGGTATCTGTCGGCGGCGCTGGCACTCCGAGACAAGCCAGAGGCAGAGATCCACGTTCTGGCATCGGGCGCACTTATCCAGGCTCGCCTGTTGCAAGCGTGTGGCGAGACCACTCAGGCTCTGGATCTCCTTTTGCGTTGGGAGACACATACTCGCTTCCCCTGGTCTCTGAGAGCGATTCGCACCTGCCGTGCACGATTGCAACTGGCACATCGCGATCTGTCGGCGGTCGAACAATGGGCACAAGAAAAGGAACACACGTTTGATCCCCGTACGCTCAACCAGGAGCAAGGCCTGCCACTGTTGCAACAACAAGAGGAAGCACTGCTCCTCGCGCGTTTGCACCTTGCGCAACAGAAAGGGGAAACCGTATTGAACGAGTTGATCCCCTGGAAAGAGCAAGCCCGGGCTCAAGGGCGCAGACGCAGCGTGCTGGAAATCCAGCTTCTGGAGGCTCTGGCCCACGTTGCCTGCCACAAACCTGTACAGGCCAAAGGCTCTCTTACAGAGGCGTTGAGGCTGGCGCAACCTGAAAATTTTCAGCGTGTCTTTCTCGATGAAGGCCCAGCGATGCACTCCCTGCTCAAAACAGTGCTGCCAGAACTCCGTGAGGCATCCCTGATCGCCTTTGTACGAACCCTCCTGCGCGCCTTTGTCCAGGAGCCTGGTACCCGATCTGCCGAAGAGACTGCTCCTCTTCGAGGGGAGTCGCTGTCCCTGGAACCACTGAGCGATCAGGAACAACGAGTCTTCCATTTGCTGGTCGCTGGGCGCTCCAACCCAGAGATTGCGCGTGAATTGGTGATCTCAGTCAATACCGTGAAAACGCATGTCCAGAATCTCTATCGCAAGCTGGGTGTTCGTAACCGAATCGAAGCCAGCGAGGTCGCGCGGCGCTGGTCTCTGCTCTCCTCTTCCTGATCCTCTCGCCATTTCCCCTCACCCACGCAGAATCATTCCATAAGGTGAGGGCAACTCACCCCTTTGTGCTCTATACTCCAAGCATCCACGCACGAAGGAAGGAGGCGCTCACGATACGTTATCGCATGTGGATCAAAGGACACCTGGACCCCTCCTGGCAAGAATGGTTCGAAGATCTTCAGATTGCTCCTCATGGTCCTGATACAACTGCGCTGTACGGATCATTGGTTGATCAAGCGGCACTCTACCGGGTGCTCCTTAAAATTCGCAGTCTTGGCCTCGTCTTGCTCTCCCTGGAGGCAGACGAGTTTTCATCAACCCAGGAGGAGCAATGATACTTTCGCGCCATACGAAGACCAAAAAGAGCATCCCTTGAGCATTGGAAGACGTTCTGCTAAAACCACAAGGAGAGTATTGATGTACACTTATGCAGGCAAGATGGCGTTGATTACAGGCGCGTCATCGGGCATTGGAGAAGCCTTCGCTCATGCGTTGGCAGCGCGTGGAATGCATGTCATTCTCGTCGCACGCACCGAAACACACCTCCGCGAACTCGCGCAGAAGCTCACCCACACCTATGGAGTGCGGGCCGAGGTTATTCCCGCTGATTTGAGTCAGGAGTATACTGCATCCGCGATTGCGCACGAAGTGCAGGCACGCGGGCTCGTGGTTGATATGTTGATCAACAATGCGGGTTTTGGCTCCTATGGGCATTTTACAGACGTGGACTCGCAACGGCATCACGCGCAGGTCATGGTCAACGTGGCGAGTGTGGTTGACTTGACCCGTGCCTTTCTCCCTGCCATGACTGCACGCGGTGAGGGGGCTATTATCAACCTCGCCTCCATCTCAGCCTTTGCGTCGATTCCCTATATGGCTGTCTATCCGGCCTCCAAATCCTTCGTCCTCTCGTTCTCAGAGACCTTAGCGGCTGAGTACAAGGACGATGGCGTCCGCGTGATGGCGCTTTGTCCTGGCGAGGTCAAGACAAACTTTATACACGCCTCGGGCAACCCTTCGGCTCCAGGACCGACCATGACAACGGACGAAGTGGTCGCGTTCGCCCTCAAGAATCTGGAACGCGGACGCAGTTTTGCGATTCCTGGGGCGTTTAACGTCATGATGAGCATCATCTGGCGCATGCTGCCGCGCCGTGTCTTCGCGAATGCGGTGATGAAATCGCTGAAATCCAATCCCCCCTCGTTGAGGACAGACAAGAGCAGCAACCATGTCTCTGCCTCGTGATCAGTCAGACTTCAGTCAAAGGGAAGCAAAAGAGGAAGTGCAGCGAGGCGTCAGTGCCTCTGCACTCCTTACTCCTCCCACCGCAGACATGTACCTGGCAAACGAAGTTTAAGAGAGTACGAAGAGGGAAGGAATACGGAGGAGAACAATGTTCGAGAAAAGACACAGGAAAATGGGAGAAAGTAGCGTATGACAGCGTGGGAAAGTTTTTTTGTGACTGCGGGAGGGGCGGCGGCGGTTCTGGCTGGGCTGATTTTTGTCGGCATCTCGATTAATTTACAAAAGTTGCTGGAGAGAACCGTTGTCTCACGAGGAGCCTGGGTGAGCCTGCTGACGTTGATAGAGGTGCTCATCGTCTCCTTATTCATGCTCATCCCTGAGCAGCCGCTGGTGGCGCTAGGGGCCGAAATCGGGGGAATCGGCCTGATCTGTTGGATCGTCATGAGCATTGTGACTATGCATCAGTTCAAGCACGCACATAAGGATGGTTTTTTTGAGGGTCAGACATGGTATGGCGTACTTGGCATGCTTCTGCTGAGTCAACTCATCACAGTGCCATTTATCGTTGGAGGTGTCCTGCTGTTGCTCAATAAAGAGAGCGGGATCTATTGGACCTTGCCCGGGATTTTGTCTGCGTTGCCCTACTCGCTTTATATGGGATGGGTCTTGACGGTTGAGGTGAATCGATAGGATGAGTTCGGTTCAGGCGAGGGCTTTTCCTGGCAAACGTTTCTTTCTCGAACACCAATGTCCACCATGAGAACCACGGGCATGCATCTCAGCAAACGAATCGCTCTGTTTGTTTTGATCAATACAAGTCATTTGCAATGAATGGTGGGGTCTGATCGGGTAGCGTTGTCTCAAAATTTGCAAGTGACTTGCATTAAGAGACCTTTTCCAGTGAAGCCTGTCCACTCCAGAAAGGAAAGAGATGGAGCAGCACTGGCAATATACAACAGTTGGTCCAATGGCTTTCGGGTGGTAGTGTCAGAACTGAGAGCACAGAAACTCATAAGGAGTCCTGAGAATCTGCTCCTTGTGTGTTTCTCACTATGAGGCGACTTGTATGAGCGCTTTCAAGGTAGCAAGACGTCAGAGGAAGGCTTGTCGTTGTTGTATGAGTGAGATAACTGCTTTTATAGGAGAGCGGGAACAGAAATAGTGCCGTCATTCATCGAAGGCAGAACAGAATTGGGCTGCTGATTCGAAGTTTCCGAATAAAAAGGTCAGCACAATATCGACTCATTTCCATTCTCGAAAGGATTTTGATGATGCATAAACCGATTATCGTTCTCGATGCCCCTTCTAATCTTGGTCTTCGCCCACCACAACCTGGAGTCGTACCGGGAGTCTACAAGCTTGCTGGCGCCCTACGCGACCAAGGCCTGCTTGCCCGGCTCGGTGCCCGCGATGCAGGGGTTGTCACTCCTCCCCGCTATCTCCCCGATTGGGATGGCAAAACTGTACGGAACGCTTCGGCTCTTGCCACCTATGCTCAGAGCCTGGCTGATCGGATCCAACCCCATTGTCTGGCAGGGGAATTCCCACTCGTTCTCGGAGGGGATTGCAGCATTCTCCTTGGCCCCATGCTCGCGCTGCGACGCATCGGCCGTTATGGCCTCATCTTCATCGATGGTCACCTCGACTTTCGCCATCCGGGAAATGCTGAGGCTCTTGGAGGAGCAGCAGGAGAAGATTTAGCTCTGGTCACAGGACGGGGAGGATCAACCTTGGCGAATCTGGAGGGATGGGGACCGCTGGTGGTGGACAGCGATGTGGTAGCCATCGGCTTTCGGTCTGATGATGAATATGCGACGGAAGCCCAACAAATTGGCATGACTACCATTAACGCTGCACACTTTCGGCAGAAAGGTCCAGCTCACGTTGCATGTCTGGCGCAAGAAACATTCAAGCAACGCTCCATTGAGGGCTATTGGATTCACCTCGATGCTGATGTCCTTGACCCTGCACTCATGCCAGCAGTGGATACTCCGACCCCAGGAGGGTTGACAATTGAAGAACTGACCCTTCTGCTCAAACTCCTCCTCAGAACCAATTTGGCGATAGGGCTAGAAGTTACCGTTTTTGATCCCGATCTTGATCCTGATGGAAAACTTGCATCATGTTTAGCAGATATCATTATAGCGGCCTTAGGATCGGAAAAATCTCTGGCGACAAATTGAGCGGAAAAGCACCAAACAAAGACTTTCTCGTCCACTCTTGAGACAGGTAGCACACATGAGAAGGACTTGGGAGAAGAGAACGCGGGGCGGCCCCGGAGAGAGCTCTCCGGGGCCGCCCTTGCCTGAAGTGATGTGTGGTGCGATCAGCCACCGTCGCCATCGTGGAAGGCGACGGTGCGTTCCCCCGCCTTGGTGACCACCACCAGGTGGTAGCCAGCGTTCACCTCTCGGAGTGCCCTGTTCGCCGCCTTGACCTTGTTGTCGCTGAATTTGATGTCCAGGGTCTCCTCGTCGCCGAGTGCGTCCCAGACCTGCTTCGCGTACTGCGCGTCCTCGAGCGCCTCTTGTTCCTCAGGGGTCATGGCTCTCCCTTACGGGTCGCGGAAGGGTTCCTGTAACCGCTTCCTGTGCATGGTGCCACCACATCGCGTCAGGGGTTCATGCTCGCGCTTGCTCGCTCGTCGCGTTTGTGGCGGCGTAGAAAGCGGGCAGCGGCGGAGGCTACTGGTTGAACCAGACCAATGTGTTACTAGTCATACTAGCATGTTTTATCGCTAAAAGCTAGTGTGCAATGGGGGAAGCCAGGGCAAATTATATGAGATCTACCTGAAAGGCGAGTGGGCAGGCCACCAGGCGGGTGTCGCTGACTGTGAGGCCAAAAGATATAACCCACCAACGTCAACAGTGTTTGGTTCCGCAAATCAAACTGAGTATGATCGTGGCTATGCATACGGCGAGCATAGAGGGTACGAGGCCGGTTATAAATCTTGCTTCCAATAAGCTGTTAAATCTGGATTAATAATGGTGGCCGACGAACCCAAATGTGTGGTTTGTGCTGCATAAAAAACCTCTGCTGGCTACAAGTGGTAGGATGTGGAAACCATCAAAGAAGGAAGCGTGCCAGGGGAGGTTGCTGATCTCGACGGAGGGGGTCTGTCCAATACGCCGAGATATCATTGCACGATTTTCCTCCGACATGCTCCCCCACATCTCGGTTATAACAGGCAATTGAGCAATTCCAGGAGGAAACGGCTCATATCAATCCTTGTCAGCCCGCGCAAGCAATTCTCTGAGCGCATCCCTGGCTATCCATTGTGCGGCAGGTCCGTCCATACACTGAATCTCGTGAGCACATTCTATGGCAATGGCATAAAGGTGCTTATTTCGTTTGCCTATTTGTCGTAATGCCCAATTGACGGCTTTTTTAACGAAATTTCTCTCATCCCATGCGTACTGCTTGATGAGGGGGAAAAAGGGGATAAAGGCTTCATCAGAGGCTTGTTTATCATGGACTGCCAACTCAGCCATCATGACAAAGCCTGCTCTTCTGACAAATTCTCTCTCCTCATGACACCACTGCGCCGCTTTTTGATACGCATATGGTGTTTTATCGAAGAGATTTCCACACACCTGATCGCAGACATCCCACGCATCAAAATCGTTGGCCCAGCGATCCATGAGTTGGGGAGAAACACGGTGTGGTTCAGCTACCATCGAGGCAAGAATTCGTGCTTCGTGGATACCCGAATCCCAGAGGGCTAATGCTAGCGTCTGATCTTTGCCATGTTCTTTTGCCAGCTTGCGCAAGGTCGGGATGGAAATACCCAGAGCCAGGGCTGGTTGTACGCCAAACTTCGCCATCTTTTGAACGGCTTGCGCGTCCGCCTGCTGTTTTAGAGTTGCGATTATCCGGTCTGCTCGCATAAAAACAAAAGAATCCTCTCTTCATCAAATCGAGGCAGGAGACCCCGCATTCATGCGCGGGGAGGAATGCCGAGTCCTTTTCAGGCGCATGGGTGGTGGGGTCCGCCCTCTCCTTATACAGTAATATAGCAGTCTTTCTGGAAAAGGACGTCATACGCTCAACCATAATAAGGCACCAGATACCTGCTTTCACCCAATCCAATTCTGAAGCTCCCCGTGTGCTAAAACAGCGGGGGTTCCAGGCGTTCGTCCCACGCTTCCCATCTTCCTTGCCGAAGCAGGAAGGCAGGCTCTTGTGGTGGTTCGCCTCGACTTTCGGGCAGACGCGCTCTGGCTCGGGTCAGACCCAAGCTTTGGGGCAGGTCCTGCCCCTCTCTCGCACGTTGGATGAGACACTCGTGTGCTGCCCGCAGGCGCGCTTCCGCACCTTCCCAATACGCACGCGTATCGGGCACACGAGGGAATGGGATCTGCTGGATCAAGATAGGCGGCCAGAAACGCCGAATAGAGATCACGTTGCACGGGACCCACGCCACACTCGCACTGGTGCCATCGTTCAGAGAGCGGCTTCTTGACCTTTGTGCCGCAGCCATGACACCACTGGCTCAGTGCCGTGGTGCGTGTGGGAACTTCCACCAGAGTGCCGCCCGTGCTTGCAACCCCCAGAGGGGCACGGCGGTGCGCCTCAAAAATGCTACAAACATCCCTGGTGCTCGCAGTCCCACGCTATTAACCTAAGCAGAGGAGTCACCTCCTCTGCTCGGCTTCAGAACCGTGCTTGAGATTTTCACCTCACACGGCTCCTCAGTTGTACAGTCATTGTCATTGATGCTCGTCTTTTGCAACCTCGCGTGTCTTTCGTCATGGCAGTGTCGATGAATTGCCATGAGATTGTGCAGTACATCGTTGCTGTGATTGCAATCGATGTGGTCAATTTCTATCAGGTCACCCTCTCGAAATATGAGTTCACACCACCTACATTTGCCCTGTTGTTTTCGTAAGAGCTTTGCGAGTTTGCCTTTTGTCATGGAATGGTTTGCTATTCGCTGGCTCCAATAGACCAAGTTTCCATCGTAAGGGCTTGCTGCTCCTTTGACTTTCACATGCCTTTTGATTACTGTGTCGCGGTGGTTTTTCAGGTTGAGTTCTCCATTCCCAAAGACCCAATGGCGTTCTCCTACTGTTTTCCAGTATTTTTCCGTTCTCCATTGTGTGTTCTTGTGTGGATGCCTGAATTTTGCCCATGAACGCAGTTTTTGGTAGACCAGATGATCGCATTTCTGGTAGGTCTCTTTCGAGACCACCGTTTGATAGTATCTTGACCATCCTACGATTTTAGGATTTAACTCCGCAATAAGCTTCTCTTGTGGTGCTCCTTTCAGTGATCGTACCACTTGTTGAATGTCTCGGAGGTGTCGTTTGACTTTTTCTTTCTCTGGCTTAATAATGGTTTTAAACCCGAGAGGTTTTCCGTGTCCATTCTTCCCCGTGTGCGTTTTCCCTACGGGAAATTGTCGGATGGTGAAGCCCAGAAAGTCAAATCCAGCTGGACCTCCTCGTGCTTTGAGTGTATGGGCGATTTTTGTTTTACTTGGTTTTAGCTCTAACCCTATGGTTTGTAACCACTGTATGGCTAGTGTCTGGGCTTTCTTTACTCCTTCCTCTGTCGGGTGTAACACCACAAAATCATCAGCATATCGGATGACTTGAGGAATACCCTCCTTGGGCTTATATGCGCTTGTTATGGTCGTTTCTAGTCCGTGTAATGCAATATTTGCCAGTAATGGAGAAATTACTCCTCCTTGCGGAGTTCCTGCTTCTGTTTTCACAAACATTTCATTTTCAATCGCACCCGCTTTTAACCATGTTGTGATCGCCTGAGTCAGTTGTGGATAGGTCGTAAGTTTCCTTATCAGTTCTTCATGGTTGATGTTGTCAAAACAACCTGCAATATCAGCATCTAGCACAAATTTTCCTTTGTGTTTGATGCTGATAAAGATTGCATCGATCGCGTCATGGCAGGAACGACCGGGACGAAAACCATAACTATTGATCTCGAACTTGGCCTCCCATTCTGGTTCAAGGGCAAGTTTGACGAGCATTTGTCGCGCTCGCTCCGAGAGAACGGGAATGCCTAATGGCCTTTTCTCTTGCTTTCCCGGTTTCGGAATGTGGATTCTTCGGACGGGGGGCGATTTTTCGGGCCATTGTTGAGGATGGATGTGTTTCACAAGATCAAGTCTTTGTGCCGGTTTGACTGATTTTACTCCGTCAATCCCAGCCGTCTTTTTTCCCTGATTATCCTGCGTCACCTTTCGTACCGCCAGGGTTCGGGCTGCTTCCGACTTGATCAGCAGTTTCTGAAGTTTCTGTACTGCTCTTTGGTTGCCTTGTTGACTCGCTCGGAAAATGCGCTTTTGGATGCGGAAGCAATGTTTCTCTAGCTTGCGCCAGGGAATGCTGCTCCAAGCCTCACTCTCAGGGTCATTGGCCTTCTTTGAGGTTTTGATCCTGGATGCTTTCCTCTCTGCCATCGTACTTGTGCCTTTTCCTTCTGTACTACCGCGCTTACGTCAGCATATCCTGGACGTTACTCCAGGCATTCGCTTTTTAAGCGATCTCGCCAGGAGAGGCATACGGTTGGCACCTGCTCATGGTATCGACCTCCCTTGAGAGCCTTGACCTGGTTATTCCGTTCCTGTTACCTGTTTTGCGCTATCGTAGGTCTGCACTATCCACCGATGAACTCTTTGGGTGATGAGAAGAGCGGCAAAAATCCCTTCTCCAGTTCATGTTCCCTTTTTGGGCAAGCCTCTTATTCTGCGTAGGCTTGGTACAGTTAACGATGGTTCTTTCATGCATTCGTTTCATCCGTCTTGTTAGACGAACTGCTGACCGTAATAGCCTGCTAGAAGAGATCAACAGGGCAGACTCCTGTCTTATCCTCATTTAAACCCGCTTTGGAGATTGATGACCAGTCGCTACTCCAGGGTTTATGCTGTTTCCTCATCACCAGAGGAGAGAGGAATTACACCTCTCATCAGGCAACAAGTTGTCTCGTGTTCGCGAGCTCGTCATCCCTCGATCTTCTCGATTTCGACGAAACGGATCGCACCTTGCCAAACTGCTTTTGCCATGCCTTGTAGGAAATCTTTTCGAGGATGATGGTCTTGCCCAGTGCCAGTACCTCATGGACCTTACGACCATGCAGGCTCTTACGATGCGCCGCCAGCTTGCGCTCCTTGCTCGCCTTGCGTCGTCGGGTGGCCAAAGAGCGCTTGCTCTGTTTCCACTGTCGCTTCTTGGTGCCCTGCTTCCTGATGCGTCCCTTCTCGTCGTAGTGCTCCGGATTACCTGCTCGCCTTTGCCGATCCATCTGCCGTTGCAAGCGACGAATGGCTCTCTCATCAGGAGCCAGTTCCGCGCAGAACACCTGCAGACTGGCCTCCCCCTCCTGGGGAACAAGCGCCAGGGTTGAGGGACCCAGGTCAGCGCCAACGATCCCTTGCCTCACCGTGTGTTTGGGCTTGCGGTGTGGGATGCCCTCCAGGACGAGCTGCACACAGTAGCGGTTGCCCTCTGCATCGGCGCCTGCTGCTCTCTTGCTGCTGGCAGGACGTTGGATGAGGCGGGCGTACTTGATGCGGTGTCTCAGGCCATGAGCCACCACTTCATCCTGCCAATTGATGAGGGCTGGGAGACGGTCCCCGTTCCAGAGCAGGAACCCTGCGTTTCCCTTCTCGGGTGGCTGCAGGACAAAGCGCAGACCAGTGTCATTGCGCTTGTTCTCAATACTGGAGAACCCCCTCCCTCGGCTCTTGAAACGGACCCGCCTGGCGTTGCCGAGGCAGACACGATTGAGGGTACGGTAGGCGCGGCTCGCCAGCGTTTGGGCGAGTACCGCCTCAATGTGCTCGGCGATCCAGCCCACGCGCAAGCCTTTGACCGCTTGATGCAGGGCGGCTTCGGTGAAGCCATGAGCTGTGCGTAAAGCGGAGAAGGCCGCCGCTCGTTCTGCCTTGTGGGTGCGAGAAAGGGAGCGGGCCTCCTGCCAGGCGGGATCAGCCCGCATACGGCGCAGACGTTGTTGTCCCAGGGAGAGGATGGCATTGGAGAGCTGACGGGCCGCTTCCAGATGGGCGCGCAGGCGCTTGGACTGCCCCTGGTTCACCACGAGGGGCAGTCCAAGCAGGAACGTGGGGGTGCGGATGGTGGTCGTTTGTGTGTGGGTGTTTGCAGCCTGACGCTTCATTCTCCCATCTCTCCTGTGCATGGCACTTTGTATCTAGACCAGATGTTCCATAGAATAGCAGCATGGCGACCTCTCGTCAAGTGCCCAAACATCCACCGTTGCGAGGATCCGCCCCTCCCCTCAGCCATTCAAGGAACGGCGATGCATCCCTGCCATCCATGAGCAGGGATGCATCGCTCGCTTTCTTGTAAAATGTGGATAAGAATCAGCCATCAATGAGCAGGGCTTTCTCGCTCGATCTTCTGTAATTGCGCTAGCCACACTCTCAGATACCACACGTCTGAAGGACTGTCTTTTTACTTGCATTTTACGATATGCGAGAATAGGGAAACGTACACTAAGATCGTATTGAATGCCGAAGCGTGGGCAGAGCACACATTTGGGCTGGTGCATTTGCGAGGTATGCGGCAGACGAGGCGAACTCTTCAGGTACGGTGAGAGTGCTTGTACTTTTCTTAATGAGACAGGTGTTTCGCAGGAGACGCAGATCGCATTCCAGGAGATCCAGGCCTTCAGTTTTCCTAGGAGTGTATATCGACACCACGTTTCTTGAGATGTCTACCTAGTTCGTCGGCATAGGCAAAGAGAGCTGGGGCTCCGCCCGAATGTAACAAAAGAATCTGCTGCTCAGCCGACCACCGTCCTGCGGCTTGGTGAGCCAGAAAACCTGCCATCATTTTACCTGAGTAGACGGGATCAAGGAGAATGCCCTCAGTTTGCCCCATCAGCAGAAGAGCATCTAAGCACTCTTCTGTAGGATCGCCATATTCACGACCGATAAACTCATCATGAATCTCAAATTCACCACGTGAGCATCCTGGATCACAATGAAGCAAAGAACAGAGCGCTTTCCACCATGTTTCCAGCTTTTCATAACAGGATGCCCGCTGTTGATTGACACTGATGCCAATAAGAGGACAGGTAATACCTTGTTCTCGTAGAGAGAGAAGTAAGGCTGTAAAGATGCCACCAGTTCCAAAGGGGATATAGATTGCGTCTACCCGGAGCTCTTGTTCTTCCATCTGACGAGCGATCTCAAGCCCACAACGGATATACCCAAGGCAGCTATGCGGAGTTGTTCCACTGACAGGGATGACATAGGGTTTTCTCCCCTGGGCACGTAGTGACTGGCAGACGTTCTGAACATGTGGCTCCAGATCCCAATGATTGAATGTCTCAACGAGATGGACATGGGCACCCATCAAGTAGACCGTCAGGAGATTGCCCTGCAACTGCTGATACTGATCACGGCTCAGAATCACGACGCAATCCATGCCAACCTTGCGAGCGGCCGCCGTCGTTAATCGCGCATGGTTGCTTTGTGAGCTGCCGCAAGTCACAAGAGTGTCAGCACTTTGCGCCAGTGCACGTGCCACTTCGTATTCTAATTTACGTGGCTTGTCTCCCCCAAATGTGAGATCGGTCAAATCGTCCCGTTTGATGTAGAGGCGTGGACCAAGTTTTGCACTCAGCGATGGTAATGCTTGGAGTGGTGTGGGCAAACGCGTCAGAGGAATTCGGGGATAGCTCTCCAGGACCTTTGCAAGAGATTGGTTCATATTTTTTTCCTGTTCTTTGGCACTATCACGTTCTCGATGTGTCTTCTTGTAGTGGTTCTTCTATGGAAGAGGAAATACCCATGAAACCAGCATTATACGGCCCTCATTGTCAGGAGCATGTACACGTGACAATCATCCCTGCAGAAAATGTGGAAACCCACAGGGCAAGACATTATGCCAAGAAACACGTGCCTGCTGGTCTACGACTTGTGGAAACTGATTGGGCCACAAGGATCGAATGTCATATCGCTTCCGAGAGCGTATGTAGCGGAACTCCTACTTGAGTCCCCAGATCATGATGGTGCCGCCAACATCGATGGACGCCAGCAAGCGACTATTGGGGGACCAGGTGATACTGACCACCGTCTTCTGAGTGGGATCCACAAAATGCAAGGCAAAAATTCCTTTGGGAACGTCATATACGCGTACTGTCGGCTCCTTACTTACAAAAGCAACCCATTTGGCATCAGGAGAGCATTGCACTACGGTCGCGCTGAGAGTAGTTTTGGCAGTATTATAGGTGGAGGCTCGTTGTATGGTGCAGTTGGAGGCATTGAAGATCATCATCAGATCAACACTTTCTGTGAAGATGCTCTGATCATTGGCTGACCACGCAATACTGCCCATAGGATTGCTATCTCCAGGGGCGTAGGTCGCCGTACAACGCGTGGTCATGGTAACAACATCGAGTACCCGGAAAACGCCATGAGATCCGAAGGCCACTGCTGATCCATCATGCGACCAGGAAATAGCATTCTGCCGTTGAGCTATTGCAGGTACTATGGTGGTTGTCATGCCACGGCTCACGTTCCACAGCGAGACGCTCTCGCTGGTTGCAGCGATCGTTGTAGAATCTGGCGACCAAGCGATGCTTGTCCCATTAGGGAATTTCGAGAGCTTCCCGTTAAAGGCGAGCAGATGCCCGGTCCCTCCATCAAAGATGCTCACTCCCCAGCCAGAAGGAGCTGTTTGGGTTCCGGTGTTGACAGCGAGAAGCTTCCCATTAGGAGACCAAATGATCTCGACTGGCACTGGTTCAGTGTGCTGATACGCCTTTTGCCAGAGGAGATGCCCAGTCGTGGCATCCCACGTTTGGACGTGGGGGGAAAGATTGAAGTCGACGACGGCGGTGATCTTCTTGCCATCGGGCGACCAGCTCACACGATAAAAGGAAGCATCAGTACGATCAGTTCTCGTTCTCCAGACCAGCGTTCTGCTCTGAGCATTCCACACCTCCAGGACGTTTGGCGTGTCCAAGTTGGAGCCAAAGATGGCGATTTTCGAGCCATCAGGCGACCAGAGGATACCCGTTCCGTCCCCAGTGTTCTGGCTCTGAAAAGAGAGTGGCTTGGGGGATGCCGTTCCTCTTGTATCAGGAGTAGATGGAGAAGTATGGGTTCCCGTTGGCGTCGAAGCGCTTTGAGGGACATTGCTCTTGGTTTCACATGCTGACAGGCACAATACAAGGAGACACATGCCGAGAGACAACAGGGTGCGCCAATGAAGGAAGGACAAAAGGTATTTTTGAATATGCATACAAAGATGAGATTCCTTTCTTGGTGAGAATACATGTGTCATGATGCTCTTTTCGATCACTCCCAGAACGCGAATCGATCGCAGAGGGGGCAACGGGATGAGAGTGTGCGATGTTTCTTGAAGCAAGCCTCACTCTGTGTGAGATAGCAAAAGAGAGCATGTTTTTTCAGTCTCCCCAAGACTAGTGCAGAAAAGGGGAAAAGACCACATCCATAACTCACCAAATACTCATCATCTCCTCACTGATTGCCTGTTTTCCTGTCTTACGATGAAAGGGTTCTGTCTCAAATTTGGTGAATGATGAGCTTATAGTATTGCGCTCTCCCATTGTTTGTGTTCAAGTTTTTGACGGTTAGCAGTCTATTGAAGACCTTATCACCAGGAGTGGGCCAGAACCATATTTCGAGGCATTTACCATGGAGAGAACGGGTAGCACAACGTGCTTATCTAAGAAATGTTGTTTGTGGCAAAGCCTGCAATGAGTTTTTCCTCTTATACAGATTTCAGCTATTCATCTTTGGGCAACCCAAAATACAGTTGATCATCAAAGAGGACCTTATTTCATCCATGGTTTTGTGGGCTTGTGCTGCTTGGAAGGATGGCGGCGACCATAGCGAGGGCTATGGCCTGTTGGAAGATCAAGCTCTATGTTCGTGCGTCTACCGCGATACAGTGAGTAGGTGATGGCCCCATCGCGATAGCGCGGTCCTTGTGAGAACGTATTTCCGCTTCCTGCCTTCTTATTTTGGCGAAAAATCCAGAACGACCATATCCATACAAGTGGAATGATCAGGGATACCAAGAGAATGAGAAGCACTGGTAAGAGTTGCATTTGTATCGTTCAGCCTTTTCTCTGTTCTATTCCCTCTCATGGCGCGTCAAAATGAGATCATATAAGAAACAACGCCAAAAGCGCTTGGGAGTAAAAAGGTTCTTCTCCAGACAGGCCCGAGGTGGAAAGCCAGGAAAGAAGAGATGTCGATATCTTGGTGGATCTCAGCAGGTCAGTCGTACTGAGGTGCTTGAGGATCCCTTCTCAATACCAAGTAGCCTCTCCATGTGTCCATTATGAGGGAACAATACATGCGACAGCCACAGCTCTTCTTTTTGCCCTAATCTGACATTTCGTCTTCATCGTCTTCATCAGTCCTCACGCTCGGTATGGAAGGTACAAGGTGCTCAACGGCCACACCTGCTGCATAGAGAATGAAGAAATCGAAGAGTGTTGTGCTTGCTGTGGAAATGAGAATTTGAACCTCACTCCATAGTTCTGCTGATGACAAGGGGGAAATGCGACCAACAAGCACGAGTGAAAACTGTATAATCATGTAAACAAGGTGAAGAACGAGTTGTATCCAGGCAGCTCGTTTACACCAGATTCCGACCTGATAATTTTTTAGCAAGTGAGACGAGTCCTTCCTTAAAAACTTCTGTTTTGTTTATGCTTGAGAGCAGTAAAATGGTCTAGCTGCTGTAGCAGCCAGGACTCCAAGCACTGCATGTCTTTAGTGTAGAAGAAAAAGGACGTTTTTACGAGGACAGCAACCGGCCACCTAATGGTCAATTTGCATGAATGATGTAATTTTTCTTATTTTGATCCTACAGCATTTTTTCTCCAATTTACATGCGAAGAGCAAGCAAGACGAGAAGTGGGTATCCCCAGGATATCTCTGCAAGCAGAATCACCCCATTGTTTCTTACGCAAAAACGCGCCGCACCCTTCCCGCTAGAGCTGATCAGATCGTGATGATTACTCTGTATCCAACACGCACGGGTGGGGCAAGTCTTTTTTGCAACGTGGGGAAAGACACGCGTAAGGCGTTGCCAGGCAACATATTACTTGATTGTAAGCGAGCGTGTAAGCCTGGAAAAAGAGATGAGGATGTTGGCTCCTCAAGTCGATGTTTAGTACCGCACAAGCCGACATAGTGTGTGAAGGGACACTCCAATGCAGGCTGGTAGGGCACTGGAGGCAGGGCTCCAGGTAAGATACTCCTTTCGAGAGTCCTTATGGCTACACATGTAACTTCGTGTCGCACCAAAGTCATCCACGCCAATCTGTCGAACCTTATGGAAGATCCTCAAACATGCGATGATACCGACTATAGATACATTGGGAGGCCGGCCTGCTGGAAATGTGGCAGAGAGCTTCGGGCGGGAAAGCATGAGCAGAAATCCAGAGGCCGCCTTCTTCTTTCCAAGCACGCTCAATACAAAGCGAGGATTGAGGAAGAAGCAGGTTGAGCTTCTGAGACATTGGTGTCGTTGATGCCTAAGATTGCGACGACAAAGCGATGGTTGCATATTGTGATAGCATGAAAAAGACCTCCACATATGAACATGAGTTTTGCTCTTTCATCCACACCTCGGAGGTTTTTTTTGATGACTCCCTCAAGCTATCCTCATCAAAAGGGCTAATGAGTCTCAAAATCTACCCACCTTCACACATACTCCCACCGCAGGCTCTCCATTTTTTCTCGATGGGCTCTTTTCCGTGGGAAATGATCCAGAGAGAGCAGGTCTGACAAGAGAGAAAAAGAAATCTGGCCGGAAAGTGTCCGGTCTCTGTCCTGGGAAATAATGCTCTTTTCTACTATACTTTGGGAGTGAACATCCGTTATCCGAAACTTACCCAAAGAGGGACAAGCCATATCTGGTGTTCGGTTCCTGCTTCAACGAACAACCTGCCTGGATCTACCAGGTCTTACAGGATCTCCACAGGCGTACATTCCGGTGTAACTCACCGTACGAGGAGCAATTCTAGCAGAAACGAGGGATGAACGCAAGAGCAACAGATGTCAACGGAAAGGGAGACTTGTCCACTCTTCAAGAAACTTGTTTTAACCCCCGATCGTTCTGATGTTTCACAATCAAGGAGGAACAATGATGCAAAAAGCAGTAAAAATGATGTTGTGTGGTGCACTTCTTCTGGCCGCACTGTTTTCATTCAGTGCCTTCGCCTCTGCACATTCAGCACATGCCTCAACTCTGAGCATGAATCCTCATGCGACATCAGAAGAAACAACGACGCATGCCGTCCCAAATACAACAATGTCACCTTCGTATTCTTGTCCATTACCAGTAATCGCATGGGGGCAAAAGAATCCTTCCTCAGCTGTGAAGCTGGCGCAGCAGTCACTCAATTATTGGTATAATACCCCGAGCAGTGGCTTTAAAAAATGGGTGAAGGAAAATAGCAATGGCGATCCATTTCCCCTTGCTGTAGATGGGCAATTTGGTGTCCTAACGCAACAGGCTGTGTTTGACTTCCAAGATTATTACGGTCTTGATTCAGACGGAATTGTAGGCCGGCAAACCTGGCACGCTCTGGGCCATTGCTAATACGTGATGTACAAGACACCCCTTCCTCTCTACTTGCAGAGAGGAAGGGGTTATAAATAGTTTTCTTTTCTCTAGACAGAGAATGACAAATAGTGACAGGTATCCCCTTGCCAAAGGAGTGATTTTCTGGTGTATTTGTTCTACTTTCAAGACAAAGGGAGAAACGCAACCGATGGTCCGTGAACCTCTCTGCATGATCACATTCTCGGCTCTTGCTGGATAATTCATCAAAATCTCCGCTTCTGGATACCGCTGTCCTTACAGACATGGGGAGGAAAGAAGCGTTCCTTTCTCTGGGTGCAGAGGGCAGTGGAAAGCCCATCTCCTTGACAAAGCAGGTTCTCTATGAGAGACTGCTTGCATGGATAGAACACGTGTTTTACATCTGCATCCCACCGATAAGCAAGCGGCCCTTTTGCAGCAGACGTTGCACCAACACACCGCTTGCGCGCAATGCTGTGACTCACGAGGGCTTTCACACGGGGTGTAGCAACAGCGTGAGCTGCATAAGCGCACCTACTATGATCTGCGTGCGCAGCATCCCCATCTGCCATCGCAACTGGTGTGTGCCGCTCGTGTCAAAGCCACTGAAGCCGTGAAAACTCAACAAGGGGCGCAAAACAGGTGCTCCGCATTCGCGTCTCTGTCCTATCCGCTACGATGCTCGTTCCTATTGGGTCAAGTGGGAGACACGCACCTGTAGCCTTGCCACCATCGCGGGGCGTGTGCACCTTCCCTTTGCCATTCCCGCCCATGCCCAGAAGTATGTTGGCGGCAAGGTGTGTAGTGCTGACCTCTGTTTTCGCAATGGCAGGTATACGCTGCATGTGGTGGTGAGCCTCCCTGATCCTGTTATCTCCCCTTCTGAAGAGGTGATTGGCGTTGATCTTGGTCTCACCCATCCTGCGGTGATCCCCACTCGCCACTTCTTGGGGGAGCGGCGCTGGAAAGAGCAAGAGCGCCGCATCTTCCGTTTGCGTCGCAAATTGCAAGCCAAAGGCACCAAGAGCGCGAAGTGCCACCTGCGCAGGCTCTCTGGCAAACTGTTTCGGCAACGCAAAGACCATGACCATGTCCTCTCCAAACGCATCGTGCAGCATGCCGCTCCTGGTTCGACTATCGTGCTTGAGAACCTGACGCACATTCGCGCTCGTGCTCGCATGCGCAAGGGAGAAGGGCAACGCCGTCTCCACTCATGGAGCTTTGCGCAATTTCATACCTTGCTCACCTACAAAGCACAAGAGAAGGGGATCAGTGTGGTGAAGGTGGACCCTCGTCACACCAGCCAGACCTGCTCGCGTTGCGGACACCAGGCGCGCCAGAATCGCCGTTCTCAAAGCCTCTTCCTCGGCTCGTGTCTGTGGGTTCAGCGTGAATGCTGATGTGAACGCCTCTCGCAACATTGCTGCGAAACACCTTGTCAGCCTCGGTACATCCTTGGCTGGTGGACCGCCCTCAGACGGCCTCTCGTCTCCGTCTTCCGACGAGGGACAAGCCCTCGCCCTTCAGGCGTAGGGTCTCTGACATGTCCTCCAGAAAAAATGCAATCCACTATAAAAGGGAATGGACCGAAAAAATAGATCCAATTCAAACATAATTGGTATGAAGAATGGATAAACAGCAACTTGTACATCTACTTGGCCCCTGGACAACGGGGCAGGGACCATTGTATCGTCGTCTGACCTCTGCACTTCACTCACTCATTTTGCGCGGGGATATTGCACCAGGGACACGCCTACCTGCTGAACGTAGGCTGGCTGAGGCGCTTGCAATTAGCCGTAGCACGGTAGTCTCAGCTTATCGACTTCTGGAGCAGGGGCGCTGGATTGAGCTCAAGCAGGGAAGTGGTGCCTTTGTCTGTTCATTGCCATTTGGACGAACGTATGCCTCCCCAATTCCTTCTACTTCATTCAAGTCCCCCTGGCATCTTTCTCTAGCACAAGAAGAGCAACTCATCGATTTTTCTGTAGGCACTCCTGGCCCTCTTACAGCAATGCCAGCTTCTCTCTTTCACCTTTCAGGTTCTGATATCGAGCAATTGATGTCACAACGAGGGTACGCCCCTCAAGGGTGGCTCCCTTTGCGCCAGGCTATTGCCTCTTATTATCGCCGTTGGAATCTGCCAACGTCAGAAGAACAGATTCTGGTGACAACGGGAGCGCAACAAGCGATCTCGCTGATTGCGACACTCTATCTCCAAAGAGGAGAACGCGTCTTGCTCGAAAATCCTACCTACTTCGGAACGATAGATGTGCTCCAGCAGCTTCGAGCACAACTTCTCCCCCTGACGATAGACACAACTGGTATCAATCGATGGGCACTCCGCAAGCAGGTGCGGGAAGCATCTCCACGCTTATTGATCGTCTCCCCAACCTTCCAAAACCCAACGGGTATGATGATGCCCCTCAGCGTTCGGCAGGCCATCGCAAACCTGTCAATGGAGGCAAAATTACCTGTGTTAGAGGATCTTACGTTCGCGGACGTCTTATTAGAAAAAGAAGGCCTTCCTCCCATCGCAGCTTTTGATACCAGAGCCACCGTGCTCTCGATTGGCTCGCTCAATAAACTCTTCTGGTCAGGCCTCAGGGTAGGCTGGGTACGCGGTCCTCAGCCAGTTATTGAGCGACTGGTCCATCTCAAAGAAACAGCCGATTTAGGCTCTGGCCTGCCTTCTCAATCGCTCGCTTTGCAGGTTCTCCAGCATATGGATCATATTCGGCAAGACAGGCGGCACGAACTTCAACATAAATTACAAGTTATGACGAGGCTACTCTCAACTCTGTTGCCAGACTGGACCTGGCAGCAACCTGATGGCGGCTATTTTCTGTGGCTCCGTATACCAAGCGGCAATGCGCCTGAATTTGCACAGGTTGCGCTCCGTTCTGGTGTGATAATCTGTCCAGGAACGCTATTCTCGGTTGATGCTTCTCATCAGCAGTATGTCCGCTTACCTTTTCTTCTCAATGAAGAGATACTTCAAGAGGGAATGAAGCGCCTGGCACAAGCTTGGGAAACCTATCTGCTCTAACAACAGAATGTATCGAGATTCGGATCAGTTTCAGTATTTTCCTATGCCTTTACGTATCAGGGGTGAAAATTGATCCTGGCATATTGCGCTGACGCCAAAGCAGACCCCCTGAAATCTTCTGAGGGCCTGCTTTGACGTTAAGGATTAGCTATTCCATTCATCGTACTGGCGTTGCGTCCCGTTCAGGAACGCTGGTGTCTTCCGTTGCAAGATGGCAGCATCTGTCGCTTCCTGGCCCCATTTGTCGACGAGCACCTGGTAAACCAGAGCAACCGCCGCCGATGTGGGGAATGGGTAGCTCCCTCCACCAGGGAGACGAGTCATGAAGAGCCGGGCAACCGCTTCCGGATTGCCCGAAACGATGCGGAGCCGCGTCAGCCTCTTCGGCTCTGGTAGGACAGCATGGAGTCGCTCGATCTCAGACCCAGTAAGTCCGGTGTCTGCAACCTGTAGTACATCGCAGGTACCTGAGCGGACCGTGCCGACCAGTACCTGCTCCATGCGTTCAACCGCCTCAGCTGGAACACCGAGTCTGGTTTCAAGCCCGCGCAGAGCGCAAGCCTTGAGGTCGGGAATTCCATCCGCATCCACGTCCTCGCTGGTAAGCGCCACCGGGACAATGCTCAACGAATCCGGCGGCATACCAGGATCGGGGTAGTCCGCGAAGACGAACTTCCCGTCCTTGGTGCGGAGCATCACGTTCGTGCCGATCCCACCTGGGTGAGAGGTTATCCGGTCCCTGTCGAGGTGCTTGCCTCTCTCGGTCCAGTAGTGCTTCCTGAGAATCATCTGCTCCGCGTACGAGGATAGGACAAGATGCAGCTCCAGTGTACCGCCCTGAGCTGACTTTGACATGCCAATCAAACGGTAGAGCGCCTGGTCCTGCCTCTTGTGCGCCTTCAGATCTGCCCTCAGCCGTTCTACTTCGAGCGCGATGCCCTGCGGCAAATTGGCACGAGCGCCAAGGACAATCCTGATTGTGCTGCCGTTCAGGCAGGCAACCTTCAACAAACCCTTCCAGAAGAAGAACTCGTACGGCTCCTCCAACCTGGATACTGGAATGTTGGGGTCGCCATGTAGGCGATCGATGTCCGTAATCGACACGGGCCCTACGCTGAACAAATCTGTCAGTTCTGGAGCAAAGATAATGCTCATTGCTAACCCCTTTCATGGGTTTTCTTTCTTGTAGGGATTTGCTCCTTCTCCTGCTTGAAGCAGGCCGAACATTCACCATCTTCAAAGAGAGATGGTAAACAGTACAACGTCAGATGCATGGTGTCACACACGCATGCCATGACTTCCTGAGTAGCGACAAGCTCACCAACGTCTTCTCTCTTCAACCAGTCTTCCACGCTTAGAAGCGGAGCCAGGCTGTGGAAGCGGGAGCGAGTCAGCACACCTCAGCGGCGCAGAGGACCGTTATGCTGATTTTATCCCTCAGCAAAAGGGTACGCTTGTAGTAATATATATACCACATTCCTGAGCCTACCACTTTCTACTCTGCCTACTTGAGGAGCCCTCCCCAAAAACGTGTTCGTGTTATGGATGGGTCAATGAGGCGCTGATGCTCTCTGATCGGATTTTTGCCTGCCTGGAGTGTGGAAGGACACTGGATCGAGACTATAATGCCGCCAGGAATTTGGCGGCATTGGCCTGATGAAAAGAGCGTACCGCACGTTCTGCGGGAAGTGACGCCTGTGGAGCAGGGGTCAGACGAGCGAAAGGCTTGCTCTCTGCAGTGAAGCAGGAACCGAATGCTGAGCATGGTTTGTCCATGTTTGGGTCAATTTCGGAGAACGGAAGTTACGCATCTGGTATGAGTTTGTGGGGATGTGTAGCGTAAAGAGCCGTATATCCACACTGCGTACACGTGAGGGCTGTGGTCCCGGAATAGTTGATTTTGTCCCCTTTAATGGCGGTGAGAAAAGGAACCTTCCTTTCTTCTTGCTTCAGTTCGAGAGGGGCATTCCCCAAAGCTCTATCAGTAGGTGTCCCAACTGCAACCCGGACTCGTTGACCACCACATTCAGGGCATGGTCTTATCATAGGTATTGCGCTCCTTCTTGGTCGTTCTATAGTGCTAAACGCAACAGGGATATAAATGCCAAAGGATGGCAGGCAGGATAGCTTTTCAAGCGGCTACCCTGCCTTTTTAACAGAACTTTAAGTCTGGAGCCATACCCAAGGTATGGATAGTATTGCAGTATTCATCGTAATGAAATCCACAATGTTGGTGTCATTTGTTGGTGACTAACGACGCCGAAAGGTTCATCGTCACAAGTATCGTGTTCCGTTATGCCCTTGTAAAGAAGAGGTATGAGCACTCTCAAGTGCGCCTATCGGTATCGTTTCTACCTCTGGAGGATGCTGCTGTTGGTATGCAGAGGAAAGATTGCGGAGACAATGCCATGAAAGGGGCTGACAAGGACTGTTGGCGAGTGGACCAATCTTTCTGGTCCACTCGCCAACAGCATCTTGCGAAGCGTCGCCGTTACTCGGTGCTCTCCGTCTCACCGGAAGGTGCCGGCGTGATGGTCACATGGACGGTCGCCACGTGGACGGGGATGCCGCCCTCCTTCAGTTCATCGATGACGGCCTGGCGGAGCTCGCCTGTGGGGTCGTCCGGGACCCTCACCGACATTGCCACCAAGTCCTCACCGTTGTTTGCCGACATGGCTACTCCTGTTCGAGAATTGACGCACAAGGTATCTGGCAGATACCCCAGAGAATACCCAGATTCTCAGCAACCACTCGATCCAACACATCAAGAGTGTTCGAGCAGCAATTGAGAACATAGCTATGCCCGTAGGTCGCTTCTACAAAGTTCCATGAGAGCCTAACGTGGAGTCTCTTCCTTTTCGTCTCATCTCCGCGACTTTTTGCGATCAGATGTCGTCTCATCTCCGCGACTTTTTGCGATCAGATGGGATGAATAAAGTGCTTCCCTGGCGGAACTAGACCTTTGGAAAGACTGCATAACTATCACAATCATACTGGTTCCCATCGAGAAAATCCAGCTCTTATAGCACGCATTCTGCTTCCCAGGCTTGTATTTCCTTTCAAAATACCGTATGCTTTGCTTATGCCTATGGTTGAGTTATCCCTTGTAGATCGACATCTGCTGTATCTTCGTTGTTGTTATAGGATTATGCTGGTTCGATTGAGGTGCAGGGTGGTCATGGCATCAAAAGCTTTACCGATGGCTTCCGCAGCTTTTGAGCTGCGGAAATGCGAGGATAACCTCAAGTGTTTGGCTGCACGCTATTCATTCCGCAACCAACCGCAGGAAGTTGGTGTTGCCCTCCAGACAAGGAGGGGTTTGCGTACTCGAACGCTCCTTTCGCGTGCGCTCCACCGCAGAACTCCATTTCACATCTATCAACAATCTGCCTTTCCTCGAGGACTCCTTTGATAGGATGCTTGTCGTGCCAGCGCAGGTGCCAACAACGATATTACAGCTTATGCAGGAAACGCCTGGTTTCCGTGTAAAAAAAGCTCACCTGGATAAAGGTGCATCCTGGCAAGCGAGCAGAGAAAGGAATACGTATGCCCTGGTCATTAGCGATTCACCATATCGACGTGAAGGGCTCTGGCGATGCCACGCTGATCATCGCCCGCGAAAAAAATATCCATAATATTACCGTCAACTTTCGTTCTTGCCTGATCGATGGGGGCTGCTCACGCATGGCCCTCACGTTGGGACGTATATCGATAACAAGTTAGGGGGCCGCGATCTTGATGTGGTGGCTGTCACCCACTATGATAAAGATCATGTCGGCGGCCTCTGCCACATCCTCTTGCAGCCTCAGCGCGACAGCGTTCGCTGTTACGATCAAGGCTGGCCCGAGGCTGGGGACGCTATGAATGATTGGTACACGCGCTATGTCCGAGCTGTCTCCGGCTACCAGCGCGACGGTGCCAGACGTGCCCCTGCTCTGAAAAATGTCGACCTCAGTCAGAGAAGAAGACCCACGAATCGTGTGCGAGCTGGAAACCTGGCCCCAACTATGCCAGCCGCCGCCTATCATGCACCTGCCATCGATGGGAATCCCATCAATCAGGCTGCACGATGGCTGGTGTTGCAAGAGATTCTCTGGAACCCCAATCCTGTGCCAGCAGGTGCACCATCTATCATCTGTATCGCCGCCAATACGCACGTCGCAGAGCATGGCGGCACAGTCAGCGCGGGTATCGGCGGCAATGGGGCTGATCCTAGAAATGAGAAGAGCCTTGCCTTCCTCGTCACCTTTAACAACTTCCGCTACTACGTCGGCGGTGACCTGGAGACGCAGCAGGAGGATGAGTTGTGCGACTACCTCAACCATGCCGACAATGCGAACGGACGTGTACAGGCCATGAAAGCCAGCCATCATGGCGCCCATACTTCCTCCTCCCAGGACTTTATTGACTGCCTGCGACCCGAGGCAGTCTTCATCTCCTGTGGCACCGATAACCAGTATGACCATCCTCACCAGGCGGTAACGGACCGCCTGGATGCTGGCAATATCAGCCACTATCTCACTGGTGAATCGGAGGAGGTCGACTATCTGGGAAACAACTCCTATATTGCCGGCGGCGATGACGATAACGACGGCCATATCGTGCTCAAGGTCTCGGCAGCCCAATCCAATCGCCCACCCACCAGTGCCAATCCTGCTGGCATTTTTAGTGTCTCCTATTATGATGGAAATACTGATGCAATGGAAAATATTACCCACACAGGAGTATAATATGCCACTTGAGAGTCTCTTCCGATCTTTGCAGGCGCGCTATACAGCGCAGACACTCACGCTCACAGCATCCATGGAGATCGGCCAGATGCTCAAGGACTTTATCGGTCTACTCGACGGGCAGCAACTGGCGATACGTCTCACCACCTTTCGCTACGAAAGCGAGTCTTCTCCTGAGAAGATCATAATCCAGGGAGCCACCAACAGCCCTCTGCGTGTGCGTGGGCTCAATTGTGGCCTCACCATCACTGGCATCACCGTCATCTATACCGAGACGACCGGATCACACTACAGTATCAGCATGAGCGTGGAGGCAACCCTCCCCATCGCCTCCACAACGCTCGAGATGCAGGGCAGCGCTACGGATACGACCAGCATGAGTTTTGTCTTAAAGACGCGGCCCACCAGGCAGTTCTCGCTGCTCGACATCGCCATGCTGCTGAGTCCTGCTGGCGAAAATACCATTGAGCCCCTGCCCTTGAGCCTGCTCGCCGGAAAAGTTGCGCCGATCACTAGCCTGGAGGTCACCTGCGACTTCGCGGGCTCGACCGCCATCGCCTTTTCCTCCCAGACCGGCACCGACTGGACTATCATGCTGAATAAAGCCGTCTTTCAAAATACACGTGTCGTCCTCAATGCTACCTCCCTCACTCGACGAGGTGGACGTCTGCGCTATGCCTTCAATGGCCGCCTGGAAGGGGATCTGCGCATCGGCGAGCGCAGCTATCCCATCTTGCTTCACCTGGTTGAAGACGAAATCATGGAATTTCAGGTGCTCAAAAGCTCTGGAGCATTTCCTACGCTGCTGGAACTGGTCCAGTGGGTAGATAGTGAGGTCCTGGGCATCCAGACTGACATCAGCCTGAGGGCAATGGGCTTTGCATCAATGATCATCGACAAAGTGAATATCGGCGTCAATAGTGAGATGGAGGGGCGCCCATTCTCGTATCTCTGTGCCGAGACACATATGGACCTGCTTGGCTGTCGACTCAATCTCATTACGCGCCTCGCGCCTCGTATTGGCCTGACCATTCGTGGTAGCCTCGCCCAAGGAGCAACCATGAGCATGGCAGCGCTGGTGAGTAGCTTCTGTCCGCAGGCACCCGGCTTTATCGATGCCACCATCACAGATCTGATTATCGACTCCTACCCATATCGTGGCGTTCTCACCCTCATTGCCCATCCAGCCGAAGAGGTACTCTCGATTGGACCGCTCACCCTTGGTGGAGCCTCGCTTGAACTGGAGGATGTTGCAGAAAGCGAGGAGCGGACCATCACGCTCGCTCTGGAAGGCACAATTATGCTGGCAGGCCTCCCTCTCAGCGCCGAAATCGTTGGGGTCGCGTCGGGCTGGAAATGGATCGCCGTGGCTCCCCAGGAGAGCATGGCATCGTTGCAAGATCTGCATAACGATCTTGCTCGCCTGTTTCATGTGCAGTTTGAGGCTCAAGCAGATCGTCTCATCAAAAAGCTGAAAATGCAAATGCCGCTTAATCTCTCCAAGGTGCTTATTCAGTATGTTGAGGTGGAAGGCGAGCGAGCTGAAAGCATCGAATTGGAGCGGGCCACCACGCCCAGGACGGCCACACCACTGCCTGCGCTGCTCCATTTTGAGGATGAGGTCAGCCATGAAGGCAGTGTATTACCGCATCCATCAACGCCAGAGCAGTTACCAGGCCTTTTACCAGCCTCCCCAGGCCACTCGCCGCTGTCTCCGTACTCATCATCGCAGGAGATAGTCATGGGAACACCGTCCTCACAGGACCCTTCATTCTGGGATCTCTCCGAAGAGGTTCCCTCATCGCAGGAGGAGCCACCCCCGGTGGGTCTCTTAGAGCTGCCTACGTTCCAGTCTCCGTTCCCATCGTTGGGCTCTTCCCAGACGGCTTTCGAATCTGGATATTCTCCCTATCCAATGAGGAGTACCTCTCCATACCCCACCTCTGGCTATGTGTTAGATGATGAGGAGGATACGCAGGGGAAGAAACGCTCATTGGACCAGGGGAATGGTACGGGTCCTCGCAAACGCCAGCGCAAAGATCAGACGTAGCATTTCTCACGTAGCAGAGGAGCAACAAGACGCATAGTAAAGAACGGTTCGGACCCTCCTCACAGACAAAACGAGAGATCTGAACCGTCCTATTGCATGTGCTTATTTCCCTGCTAGTTGGGCCACAACCGGCGCGAAGGCGCGTATACACTCGGCGCGCCTATACTCGGCGCGGAGAACAAAGTAGGAGACGCCCAGGCGCTCTCGCCAGCGCTGGATACGCTCGACCATGTGTTCGGTGGTCCCGAGCATGACGTACGGATTGGCAAGCACCTGCTCAACCGTGACATCTCTCAGTTCGTTTTCGCGGATATAGTGCTCTGCAGCTTCCTGCTGATTGCGTGCCAGGGCGAAGCCAGAGAGAAGCATATTCAATTCGATGGACGAAAAACGCTCGCCTGCGGCCTCACGAATCCATTCGACTTTTTCGGCGAGGGTATCCTCAATATTTTCTGTGGCATCGACGGTGCCATTATCATTCACCTTGACGTGCAGACCAATGCCATCAGCTTCGCGGGCGGCCAGGCTCAGGAGTTTTTTGCCACCACCACCCATGACGATCGGTGGGTGAGGACGCTGAATGGGTTTTGGTGTCACGTTGAGATTGGTCACGCTATAGTGCTTGCCGGTGAAATTGACGGGTTCATCGCTGAAGCTTTGTTTCAGAATTTGTAAGGCTTCTTCCAGGCGTTCAATGCGGAGCCCGGCACGTTCAAAGGGCACACCAACCTGGTCGTATTCCGGTCGATTCCAGCCCGCTCCAATGCCCAGTTCGAAACGTCCACCAGAGAGCATATCCAGCGCCGCCACCTCTTTCGCGAGAAGAACCGGGTGACGAAGATCATTGTTATAGACCAGTGTGCCAATTCTCAGGGTTTTCGTCGCGTCCGCCGCTGCCATGAGAGAGGCCATAGGGAAAAACTCGTTGGTAATGTGATCTGGCAGCAAGAGGGTAGAATAGCCCAGATCTTCGGCCTCTCGTGCCCGTGTAATCCATTCTTCGCGATTAGGGACACCATCTGTAATGACGCCAAAGCGAAACGGTCGTACGTGTGGCATATAACTTCTCTCCTGATTCCTTTGATACAGCTCTGTTCACCAACAATTTTGCCTGCCTGTTCAAATTCTGTCATACATCCACGGCTATTTGCCAGAACAGTCTCAGGCTCAGCCTCGATATGGTGAAAAATAGGTCTCACCAAGTTACAGAAGACTGAGCGAGAAGGTCCTGCTCGTTGATGGCAGGGATGAATCGCCATTCCTCATTGGAATCAACAGGTTCGAAGTTGGGGAGAAAGTTCTGGAATGTGAAAGGAAGCATCATCGCTTTTCGCACTCATTTAGCAAGGGGCAAGGTCAACCAGAAGGTTGTCCCCTCACCAGGAGCACTCTGCATTCCAACACTGCCCTGATGCTGCTCAATGAGCACCCGGCACAGATATAAGGCCAGTCCGAAGCTTAAATCTAGTTCATTCTGCACAGTGCTCCATTTACTGTGATAGAAGCGATCCCATAGATGAGCCTGCTCGTCGGCAGGGATTCCAGGACCCTCATCATACACCGAAACACGAGCGACCGCATTCTCCACCGTCAACGCCACCGTTACGGGTTGTGTTCCAGGGGAAGAGCGATAGGCATTGGACAGATAGGTGGTGAGTACCCGGATGATCCGCTGCTCATCGGCAAAGATGGGCACTGATTGCTCTGCTGGTTGCTCCTTCCACACAATGGCGTGCTCTGGCGCAGCGTGTTGCTGCCTGGCCACGGCTGCTTTTAGCAAGGTGAGCAGATCACAGGGGGTTAGCGACAACGCCAACTGGTTCGTCTGAATACGTGCATCGTCGATCAGGTCATTGATCATGCATTGCAACAGGCTGGCACTCTTCGCGGCAGAGTCTAAGGGTTGCTGCGTACACGCAACGTGCTCACTCACGTGCTCGGTTTGCACATTGATCTGATACTTCAACGCCTCTAACCGGCGCTGCGCTAATTGCAAGTTGCCCATGATTCCCGTCAGCGGCGTGCGCAGTTCATGACTGGCCAGCGTCAGGAAATCATTACTAAGATGTTGAACTTCGCATAGCACTCGGGCTCTTGTTTGCGTCTCGACCTGAGCGTGCAAGCAGCAGAGGCCCTCAATGATCAATCTGGCCTGCGCTGCGACGGCCTTTACCAGCGCCACATCTTCTGGCAGGTACGCTCCCTCATCCGCCGCTCTGACAACAATCAGAATCCCAGCCAACTGCCGTTGCAGAAACATAGGGACCATCAGGAGGTTCTCAACGTCTCCTTCTCTTGGGTGCACAGGCCTTAGAGGCAGGTGATCAGACGTGAGAATTTCCACCTGGTTGGCATTGAGGCGAGCTCTCGCAGTTTCATCGACCACCTCTAAGAGGGACACGCGTTTCCATTCTTTCTCCCGGATAAGCAGCTCTTGCTCAGGAGAAATGCCACTTCCCGCCACAAAATACAGATACTCCGCGGAAGGGCACTTGGCGAGCAACGAAACCCGCCGACAACTCAGGACGTAACGGATTATATCCACCAGCTGTTGGGCCACGAAGACGACCGGAGGTGCCAGGAGGGTTTCTTCTGGCCAGGGGAGATCGAGTTGCTCTGGAATCCGCCCGATAGCGGTGGAGAAGGTCAGAATCGCCTCGTGGACACGTTGGAGGTGAAGGGCTCTCTGATGGCAGTTGGTGAGATTATGGAAGGTATAGGCGGTTCCCATCAGGTGCTTCTGGGCCTCATCGATGGGGACATTCCAGCGGGTGACAGCCACCTCGCGCCCAAAGGGCAGGTGCAACACGATCGCATCTTCTGGTACGCTGGAGGCTGCTTCCTTATTCAGCACGAGGTTCATTAGCCATTGTTCTGGGGAAGCGTGTGATTGCTGCGGGTCCGCGCGTATGTAGGGCTCCAGAAAGTGCTGATAGTCTGCTCCTTGACAGGGCGCTTCAGAGGGCACCCCAAAAAGTTTGTGGGCGGCAGCGTTCATCCAGAGGATCTTCCCTTCCTGATCACAGGCGATGATACTCTCTGGGAAAGCCTCTAGGATCGCTCTGCCCTGAGTGAATGGCTGCCTGTTTTTTTTGTAAGAAAGGCGAGGAACGCGTTTTTTTGCAGGTATGCTCTCTGACCTGCGTTTGCTTTGTTTGACCTGCTGGAGTCTCTTCCCCATCTTGTCCATCTTTCAAGCATGCTCGCACTAGAGAAGTGTGCAAGGAGCTGGCGCTTCACCAAGAACTGCGCCAGGATGCTCCTGTCCTTTGAGACATGGGGACCAATGGCGCATTCCTTTTACCTGGCTGTGACGCTCGATATTCCTCTCCCTGTGCCCGATGAGTCAACGAAGACGTTGGGAGTCGGTCTGGGCGTGGTGAACCTTGCCACTGACAGCACAGGTGAGATCTTCAGCGGGGACGCCGTCGAGAAGACCCGCCAACGCACGGCTTCGCGCGCCAACGCCTGCAAAAGTGCGGGACCAAGAGCGCCAAACGTCATCTCAAAAAGCTTTACGGACGCGAAGCCCGCTTTCGTCGCAACACCAATCACGTTATCAGCAAGCGAATTGTTCAAAAGGCCAAAGCCAGCCAGCACGCTCTCGCGATTGAGGACGTAAGACACATCCGTACCCGCACGGTTAAGAAAGTCGCAGCGCGCTCGTCAGAGCTCCTGGCCCTTCTGGCAACTGAGGCTCTTTCTCTCCTACAAGGCCGCTCTGGCTGGTGTGCCGCTCCATGTGGTTGATCCTCGCAATACCTCCAGGACCCGCCCATCAGTGCGGGCATTGTGAAAAGGCAAATCGAAAGTGTCAGGCTCATTTTCAGTGCGTCCAGCGTGGGTACGCTGCACCTGCTGACTGGAACGCTGCCATCAATATCTCTCGTGCTGTCGTCAAGCAGCCTCTTGTCTCAGCCCTCGTGGGTGAGAGACAAGCCTCCGTCCGCAGAGACGCGAGGTTCTTGACACATCCAGAAGCTTCCTCCTCGTTTTTGGAAGAGAGGCGACTGTTCTCTTGTTTCGCATTCATTATACAATGGATCATCAAAGTCAAGGTGTAATTCCCAGGATTCTGAGGTTCTCCGTTAGATGTGTTGATTCGGATATTGCAGGGCATTCTTGTGCCCATCGCCTGGAAGAGTCGCTCGGCTCGATCCTCGGGCATGGCCACGATCAACTGCTTGACGATTCCTGGACCTGCGGGTTGTCCATCATGGGAGCCAACGCGCTGATGAGCATCTTGATCGCATTGTTGCCGGTCAGGGACTCGACCAGCAACTCGGCGAGGAGCTTGATTTCCTCTTCGGTGATGTTCGGCATGCTCACCAACCGAAGCAGAGTCGCAGCCTGCGTGGCAAGGGGACTCCAGGCAAGTTCGCGGACGTATCGTTCAACTTCCTGGCGATCGCTATGAGCGATCTCCTCCTTTGCGTTGGTTGGACAGTCTGTCTCACTGGTGGTCAATGCGACGGAGCGCTGCTTTGATGTGTTTCTTGGAACCACCTTCTTCAAGCAGATTCCCATCAAAAGTCTTGTCGACATATTGCTGCCTCTGGATGTCTTTGTGGAGCTGATGCGAGAGCAAGCTCACTCTGAAGAGCGGTTGCGACGACTTCAATACCATCGTCGAGCGTCGTAGGAAAACGCTCGTTCTCTCTCGAACCAGAGATTCATCGTCTCGTTTTCGCCTGATTGTTTGCTTTGCCCACATCAGTCCTAGTGTGTATCTTCTGAGAGGTCTGCGCGTTTCTGGACTTCGCCGCTCTTCTCTGCTTGGATGCTTGGTGTTCAGAAGTGAGAACACATCCTCACGTGTTGAAGTTGGAAAACACTACAGAGTGTTTTTTGTGCATTATTGAGGTCAAGTTCTCCCGATACCCACGGACCATCTGTTGCTCTGCCCTCTCTATGTCGAAAGTAGAACAAATATACCAGAAAACCACTCCTTTGGCAGGGGGATGCACGTTCCTAAGTGGTGCATCCGCTAAATAAGGAGGTGATAGAATAGGGAAGAGGAGGGAACCAGGATGAAGCCACTGAGCCTGAGAGAATTGACGCAAGAAGAACGCAAAACGATCGGACGCTGGCGGTCCGCGCGAACTGTTTCGGCTGGATTCAGGCAGCGCGCCACCATCATTGGATTGGCTGCTGATGGCATGCATGCCCCAGCCATTGCTGCGCTGGTCCAGTTGGACGCCGAAACCGTAAGGCGCTGGATCAAACGGTTCAATGAGGAAGGAGTTGAGGGACTCAAAGAACGTCCGCGTTCGGGGCGCCCAGCTACCTACAACCAGGAAGAGGTCAGTTTGGCGGTGCAAACAGCGCTGACTGATCCCCAGGCGCTTGACCTTCCTTTCGCAAGTTGGACGCTTGATCGGCTGGTCGCCTATCTCAAGGAGGAGAAAGCCTTGCAGATGAAACGCAGCCGCCTGGGAGAACTGCTGCTTGAGGAGGGCTTGCGCTGGCGCAAACAAGAGCACTGGTTTGGTGAGCGAGTCGATCCCGACTTCGCGAAAAAAAGGGGGCCATCACGACCCTCTACACCAAGCCACCAGCCAACAGCGTCGTCCTGTGTTTAGATGAGATGGGACCAGAAGCCGCCAAGAGCCATCCTGGAAGCCGCCTTATCAAGGCGTTGCCCACTGCAGAGCAGCCAGCAGAGCGGGCAAGACAAGAAATCGATTATGGACGTCGGACCAAAGGCTACATCTACGGGGCGTTTCGTCCAGCTACTGGTGAAGCGTTCACCGCCCCGTTTCCTCGTCGAGCTCTGGAGTATTGGACTCCGTTTCTTGAACAGGTAGAGAGTTGGGTTGGGTCTGATACTCAGCGGATCTACGCGGTTCTGGACAATCTCTCGATGCATCGGGCCACTGATGTGCTGCTCTTCTGCCTGACCCATCCACGTTGGGAATTTGTGTTTCAACCGACTTACGCTGCTTACCTCAACCTGATTGAGCCGTGGTGGAAGACATTACGCTCTCTGGCGTTGAAAGGGCGGCGCTTTGAAACCTGGCAGGAGATTGTTGAGGCGGTGGAACAGGCCACCGCCTACTGGAATGCGCACCGGCATCCCTTTGTGTGGGGACGACGCAGGCGCCATCAGTCGCGTCGATCTCCTGGCATTGCTGTGGTCGCATCTATCCGCGTTACTTAGCGGATGCACCACTTAGTGCAGATTCATGAAACCTGTTGTGTGAGAGACGTTACCAACGAGGAGAAACCGGCGTAGCTCATCAAGTTGTGCCAGGCAGAGTCATGTGGTAAAGTAGGAGGGACAATCACTCGTTATGCTCATAGAAAGCAGGGAACACACTTCTTTATGACAAGCACTCTTCGCATTCCCCAAGGTCTTCATCTCCAATACCTGGGCCACGCGAGCTTCAAAGTGACCACACGCAGCGGAAAGATTATTCTCATTGATCCCTGGCTGGAAGAAAACCCAGCTTGTCCTGATGGACTCAAAAAGCAAGAGCAAGCTGATCTTATCTTGCTCACGCACGGTCACTCCGATCATCTGGATCGGCATTTACCTCAACTTGTGCAAAAGACGGGAGCTGTCGTCGTTGCTCCACCAGAGATCCTGCGCTTTCTTGAGGAACGCCATGGAGTCAGCACGACCGAAGCGATGAACAGGGGAGGCTCCATGACGGTTCACGGGCAGAAAATCACGATGACCCTGGCCTTCCATCATGCCTATGTCTGGGTAGATGATGAGCATGTCGGTTATTTTCACGAAGCGGCTGGCTATGTACTGGAAACAGAAGAAGGGCTCCGCCTCTATTTCGCGGGTGATACATCTGTCTTTGGTGATATGCAACTGATCGGCAACCTGTATCATCCACACCTGGCGATCCTGCCCATCGGAGATCGCTTTACGATGGGCCAGTCGAGGCCGCCTACGCTATTCAACTTCTGAATGTTTCCTATGTCATTCCTTTCCATTATGGAACCTTTCCGTTTTTAACAGGGACGCCAGAAGCACTGCGAGAAGCAACCAGAGATATTGCTGGACTGACTATTCGCGAGATGCAACCTGGTGAAGTGCTCAACGCTGAAACCGTCTAGCAACACCTTGATGAGGTAAGAAGGCGGATATTGCTTTGCTCCAGAGAAGAGCACTATCCACCCCATCATGTGAGAAGGTATCAATGCCTCTTCTTGCATGTATCATTCTTGCCCTCCATCTGTACTTGTCTGCTTGTGTGTGTTTGCTCAGAGATTGTCTGTTTTTTCGGTAAACCGTTCCATCACGCGAGTTCGACGAAGCCAAATGTGCCAGACGTAAGAACACATACAGAATCACGAGCTCTTTTGTGTCAGTAACTCAGCCTGCTCACAGCCGAAGTAATCGCAGACGCGCTGTCTGAGTGCTTTTGCAGTCAGCAGCAACCGAGTAGGTTCGACAATGGCACGTTTCCCGTGGACCCACTTTGGCTCAATCTGGTTGAGCCAAGGACTCTTGGTGGGGAGCCAACATGGGATGATACGCACGCCTGCTTTCCCCGTTTGCGTCTCGTGTAGCACGGTCTGATTGTGCTCGCGCAGCCAGACTCTGACCTGCTTACTTACATGCCAGGAGGCGTTATCCCAGATCAGCACCAGCACGTTTTTGCCCTGTGCTTGGACCTGCTCGCACAGCCACTCCAGGAAATCGGTGGTCACCTGGCTGACTGGGCGTCCTGCGACGAAGCGGAGATACATGCGATCATTGGTGGCAGAGAGCACGCCGTAGCAGGCAAGCGCTTTGGGATCAGGATCGTTCTTGTCCTTGGAGAGTTCTTGCAGCCGCAACGGTTCGTTTTGTTCACTCCAACTGTACAGGTTCGGTTGGCTCAGTCGGCTCCACCACACCTCATCCAGATAGCCAACCTCCCAGCCATGTCGCCGCGCCAGAACAACCAGCGCATCGCGCCGTTTCTTTTTCTTCAAGTACGCTGGATCTGGACTTGTGATCCAATGTTTCGCACGCTGCCAGCCAACTCCAAGCCGCTTGATTGCAAGCCGGATCGTTTCGATACTCACCTGGCTTGCCGTCAACCCTTGCTCAAAGCAGACCTCTGCAGCTAACTCCAGCGTCCAACAACTGGTTGCTTTGTCGAACGTTCGAGGACTCTGGTGCAATAGAGCTCGCAATGCTTCACATTTGCCCTGGTCAAATTGTGCATGCACGCTTTTGGCCGGGAAGATTCCTGCTTGAGGCAATCCACCCCTTTTTGCGCGTAAGCATGGATGGCATTACGCACGGTTTGTGTGGCACAGCTCAAATTGCGGGCGATTTTCGATGGGCGTTGCTTTCGACTGGAGGCTAACAGAATCTGGCTCCGACGCAGGGTAAAGGCATCCGAGGAACGTAATCCAGCTTCTATCCCTGCTTGCTCGGCTGGACCCAAGGCTCCGACATACAAAGGGACTTTCATGTCCTCACCCTATCAGGTTTTCTCCTCTTTACACAACAGGTCTTTCGAACCTGCACTAAGTACAATCATGCAACATTTTGGGCATGGTCCACCCTCAATGCACACCCGCATTACCAAGAAAATTATTTGATTGTACTTAGTGGTGCATCCACCAAGTAATGGTAAAATAGGAACATCTCAAAAGTGAGGTGTTCCATGCCAAAGATTTTACAAGTACGAGCGATGACTGACGAAGAAAGCAAGATGATAGAGCATTTGAGCCGTTCTAGAACAGCGCCAGCAAGGCAGGTAGAAAGAGCCAAGATAGTGCAATGGGCGAGCGAACAACAGCGTGTTCCCCAGATCGCAACCCGGTTAGGAGTCGCGGAGAATACCGTGCGCAACTGGCTCCATCGCTTTAACGAGGCAGGATTACCTGGACTCTTTGATGAGGACCGAACCGGGCGACCGCCAACATATAGTCCCCAGGAGGTCTCAGTCGTGGTGGCGACCGCTCTTACCAAGCCCGATGACCTCGGTTTGCCCTTTGGGCACTGGACCCTAGATCGGTTTGAGGTGTACCTCAATGAGGAAAAAGGGATCGCCATCAAGCGCAGCCGGATCAACGAAATCTTGCAGGCGGAAGGGCTGCGATGGCGCAAAGATGAGCATTGGTTTGGCGAACGGGTTGATCCCGACTTCGCCAAAAAAAGGGGGTCATCACCACCCTCTACACGGTTCCACCAAAGAGGAGCACCGTCGTGAATCTCGATGAAATGGGCCCTGAGTCGGCGAAAAGTTTTCTGGGGAAGAAACTGGTTCATGCTCAGCCCGCTCCAGAGAAGGGCAAGCCCGCCGAGCGGGCCAGCCAGGAGATCGACTATGGACGCCGGGCCAAGGGGTATATCTTTGGTGCCTTTCAACCTGCCACTGGCGAGGCGTTGACGAGGCCCTACGACCGGCGAACGACGGAAAACTGGATCGATTTTCTCAACCAGGTTGAGCAGTGGGTTCCCCAAAGCATCGAACGCATCTACGCGATCTTGGATAATCTGGCAATGCATCGGGCAACCGATGTCCTGCTGTTTGCTTTGCAGTATCCGCGTTGGGAATTCGTCTTCCAGCCGACCTATGCCGCTTACTTGAACCTGATTGAGCCCTGGTGGAAAACGCTGCGTTCCCTGGCGCTCAAAGGGCGGCGCTTCGAGACCTGGGAACAGGTCTGTGATGCTATTGATCGAGCGACAGTTTACTGGAACGCTCATCGTCATCCTTTCGTTTGGGGGCGAAAGCGGCGTCATCGCCCTCGTCGTTCATCTGGGATTGCCATCCCGGCCAATGTCCGTTAATTTGGTGGATGCACCACTTAGTTGTCACTCTCTGTTTAAAGAATTTAGAACTAATTATAGCCCTGGGATGTACCTATCTCCTGCCTCCATTTGGGTTGAGTTCCTGTCTCATGAGAAGCAGCCGCCTGCCCTCATCTCGAAGAAATCACCTGCCTTATGCTCTTGTCCACTCTCTACCTCCCCTTCCCTCTCTCTTGCCTGCCCCTCTCCTGCCTCCTGTGCAGAGGTATGCTCAAGAACAGGCGATGCATGAGGAGAAGTGAGGGCTGAGTACATGTTCCATACGTTGTGGGCATGTACTCCACTTTCCTGTACTGATGGCATGTTGTAGTAGTTGTACATCACTCTGTGGATTAGGTCCACCACTTTATTGAGCTTGTGCATCAGAGTATGAGTCATGAAAAGGATGATTTTGAAGTATGCAGACTACGTTTCCTCTCTACTATGCCGGATTTGAGGTTGGTTCTGGATTTGCGGGCATAAAACTGCTACCCGCCGATGGGTTGATGCTGGCGCAGGACCTCATCACGCTCCCAAGCTTTCTCGCGGACGGCGAGGTTGCTACTCTTCTCAAGGGCAGCGATCCACATGCCAAACTCGCCGATGTTCTTCAGCCAGGCGATTATGTGCTCTCGTTGGAGGATCATACTTACTTCCTTGGGCGTTTGCTCGCGCATGGCACGCATAGCCACAACGCGTTTAATGACGAACGCCGGTACTGGTCTGAGCACGCCCAGATCTTGCTCCTCTGCCTGGCCTGCCTCCTTATTCCGGAGCGCTGTTTTGAGTTGCGCCTGGTGACGGCGTTGCCGGTAAGCCTCTACGAACGCACACGACGGCAGCGTGTCAGGCAGGCGCTCTCGCGGCATTATCGCTTCAGCTTCAATGGGCGGAGTCGTGAGGTTGTTGTCAAGTGCGGCTATGTCGCGATGGAGGGGCAGGGGATTCTCATTCATTGCGGAGATGAAAGCAGTCAGCAGGCGGTCATCGATGTGGGGGAACGCACCACCGATCTGGTGGCTGCCGATGGGCAACGGCTGCTCATCCCATTGTGTAAAGGCGAACAATTCGGTGTTGGTCATTTGGTGGAGGATCTTCAGCAGTTGGTCTGGAAGTATCATCGGAAGCTCCCTATCGAGAAGGCGCACGCGCTGCTGGGTGCCTATGCGCATCATCAACCCTATCCGCACATCGCCACTGGGGCAAACGCCCTTCCAGATGAGGAGATTGCCGAAGTGATTACAGGCTCGCTCAAGCGCCTGACGCGTTCCCTGTCCTCATTTCTTATTGGGATGTGGAATGTGGAAGGGGCTCCCGCCGGGACGCAATTTGATAAGATTTATCTTGGAGGTGGAGGGGCCTATTACTTTGAAGAAGTAGTTCGTCAGGCGTTGCAGGAATGCCAGATCGTTACGGTGCCTGATCCGGAACATGCGAGTATCTGTGGGTATGCCGAACTTGCCGCCTCGCTGGATGAGAATCGCTGGCAGGAGTGATACTAAATGCGCAACGATGATGATGTGTACTGGAACACGAGCCTGCCCAGGCAGCATGAAGCCTTGCAAGCGCTCGATACCTTTTGCAAAGAGTGGGGAGGGCTCAGCCGTGCCGAAGCTACCCGCCGCATCCTTATCGAGTGGGACAGGCTTCGCCGGGGCAAAGATGTCTCCGCCTGGGCACCAGCCGCCTCGGCTCAATGGGTGCTGTCTTCTCCCCAAGAGCAACAACGAACGCCGCCGCCCTCTCACAAGCCGGTCAGGGCGAACCAGGTCGCCAGAGCCGCAAGTCGGGTGCTTGATGAGTAGCATTCGTTCCTGATAGCACTGTGAACAGATAGCAAATCGGGAAACTTGGGTGTTTGTTGGATCGTGGCATCATAGGAAGTGGTGAAGGTCACATTGTTTGAGATTCTTTGTGAGAACCTCTTTGATCTCATAGCTGGAATATGATTCTGCCATCCATCGAATTCCCAGTTGCACATTGTGGGTCAGAAGGGGTGCGACACGTTTTTGTGTGATAGCATCCAGATCACAAGCCGTCACCACAAGCAATGTAGGCCCACTGAGAGATTCCTTTTTCGGCAAAGAGCAAAATTGCTATAGGAGGTTTCTCTGTTTTTCAACCGCAGAGAAAGCAATTGTTACAGCCTGGTCAGCCCGGCGAGCAGAGGGTTGCCACGAAATTTTGCAAATGGTAAGCACACGAGCATAGCAGGGAAACAATCAGCCAACTTCTTCCCTTGTCTCTCTGGGGTTTTGCAAAAATTGTTGCTGCACCCGGTCAGAAGAGCAAGGAGCACGACAATGAAGCCTATTGATTTGACCCAACTCATGAACATGTTCCATCCTTTTCAGAAAAAGCAGGATAGCTACTTGAGAAGCTATCCTGCTCGCGCTCTTGTTTGATATTCTCTATGCCTGATCCGTTTCTTACAGAGAATGACAACTGAGGAGCTTACGATGCAACGACAATCAATGATCACACGATGCCCTGAATGTGGAGGAGAACGTGTTTGGGTCTCAGTCCTGGCCCAGGCTCAATATATTGGCCAAATCCTGCTCAAGCAGCCTAGACGTTCTGCTTCATTTTTCCATCAAGGTGAGAACATATCCGATACTCAAGCATTTACCTGTATGAATTGTGGTCACACAACGCTTTATGCAAATGAACCTCAAAAACTCATACCAAACAAATAACGCGTTATTTAGGGGCACGATACACTTCCTTCGCGCCCCTTTATGATGCAATGCTCATATCTTCCCATGATGTCTGAAGAAAGAGAGGTGGAGGTTCAACCCAGTTATCTGCCCGTGGTTCAGTCCTGTCCCACCCTTTGGGCCATGTCTTGGCTTCAATCAGTTCCAGAATCCGCTGCTCTTCTCTGGGCTGATCAATGACACCAATGTTTTAAATATGGTTATCAAAAACGCATTCGCGAGAAAGAAGCCTTTTTGACAGCCAAAGAGGCGAACACTAGCGAACGTCCAAGCACAATAACGGACTAAGAAACCTCGTCTGTAACGCCCATCAAACAAGTATGATATAACTGTGCTTGTATGTGCTTGAACGAGAATCGTCGTTCTATTGTATATGCCCACCCCTGGCAAGCAAAAGGTACTCAGGAGGGATGCGTGGGAGGATCTGGTGGGGAGGTGCACGCCTCCTCCACTCCTGCCCTCTACCTCTCCACCCTTCCCAACATCGCTCCTCTTCTCCCCCCATCAGTTCTCCATGGCCACTTGCTAGACTCTTCTTTGGGAATGTGTGAATGAGGCAGAAAATATACCAACACACACATCCAAAGTGTCTTTCCTCAATGCTTCATGTAGAGCTCCATATATGCGAAAGAAACGAGGTATCGTCCGTGGCATCAGAAAACGAACAGGATTCTACGAGCAGCAGTCCTCAAGAACAGGCTGTGCTGGCTGCTTCTGCTTCACCTGTCAGTGAAACTCCTGGTACAGTGGGTGACAAGCAAGAACAACAACCGTCCTTCTTTTATATTCAGGACCAGGAAGATGATGTACACCTCCCTCATGTGGATGAACAGCGGCACGAGCAAGAAGGGTTGAGTACCCCCTTTGTGTTGCCCTTTCAGAACTCTGCCGCCATGGCAACGCTTCGGGAGGCAGATGCAACGGGGGCGCAATCGGCGAAGGGGTCCTCACCATCTTCACCGCGCAAGGGGCAACGTCGTCCATTTTCTCTCGTCAAAATGGCGCTTTTGTTTGGGGTGGCCCTTCTTACTGTGTTGGGGGCGAGTCTGATCGTGTTTGCGCAACCCACTACGCCTCCGGCACAGACAACGCGGCCTCCTCAAGGGGATCCAGTGGTGCGAACGCCATCGCCTTCGCGCCCAACGCCAAAGGCGACAGCGAGTCCTCCTGCCGCCACCCCTACGACCACTCCCACTCAAGGGCGAGGGACACCAGGAACGAATGTGCCACCAGCTAATGATGTTCCTTCGCCCCAGGTGCTTGCGCAGTTAGGATGGACCCAGGCTGGTCTCTCTTTGGGTGACGCCATGGAAGCGCTGCGAACAGGGGCTACGTTTACCGATAGGGAGATGAGTTATGATTACCGCAATATTGGTACTCCCACCAATCATAGTGGGACGCTGACTGGCTCCACGTTCCTTCTGACCCCGGGGGGACAGGTCCGCTTTGCCAACAATGATGTGCGTGTGATCAACAATGTACTCTATGAGAAGATACGGACCGGCAAGATCATTCAACAAGTCGTGAATGCTCATGCCTCACTGGTGCAATTTCAGACAGTGTCAGTCCAGGGGAAACAGCGGCAATTCGCCTGGATCAATGTGTCCTTTGCCTTGCTCCAATCAACGATTGACGCTGCAAGCGGGAAACGCACTGAGCGTCTGGATCAAGATCCCGCATCCGGTCAGCCGCGTCTGCACCATATGGTGGCGCTCCTGGTTCGTGTGCCTCTTCAGGATCAGGGGGCTAACGCTCCGATGGGAGGGACAGGGTGGTTGGTCAATACTTATGCCCTCGACCCACAAGGGCTTCCAGTGATTGCAACCGATCCATCAGTTTAAACAATAGAGAGGGGGCTGGCCTTACCTTGGAAGGCCAGCCCCCTCTCTATGAGTATGTGTCATGCCGACGTTTTCAGCGCAGGCCTGCCTGTACTCGCATGAAGCGGGATGCCGGCAAGCTGCTGCAACTGCCGGCTGAGACAGAGGTATGCTGGGCGAGCAGCCTTCAGTGTCAATCCCAAATACGCCAGCCAAATGTGTTCAGGATGTGGGACCGTCAAGACGAAAGATCTCTCCGAATGGTAGCACTCGTGCGAGTGTGCACCAAACTGGGCAGGGCTACAAACGTAGCCATCAACATTCTGGCCGGAAGGCTGCCAACGTTGGCAACGGCGTAGTGGTCTGGTCTCCGCATTTACGCGGGGAACGTCACAGGAAAAGCAGAGGAAGCAGGAGGATACTTGCTACAATGAGGATGGCGAGCATCACGATGAGGTGATATGACTGTTCCCTTTCTGGTAGGTGTTGGGAGGAATGAGTTGCGTTTGCTTGCTTTCGTGTCGTGTAAAAAAGGGGCATGTGTAAAAGGGGACCAGAACTGCGAGGAAATGTAGTGGTGGCGTGTCGAGAAGAACCGTCGTCCAGCGAACGTGTTTGAAGAAGGCACTGGATGGCTTCGTCGATGGAGGATGCGTATCGAAAGCCATAATGCGCTGCCAGCTGTCTCTCCCTTGTTTGGCGAGAAGGGAAGATAAAGCAGAGCCCAAAGGTAGGTTCATAGGCGGTCATCCAGAGGCGGAGCATGGCAAAATGTTTCTCCTGGCGGAATAGCTCGCCTTGTGAGGACAGTACGAGAAGCACGGGAGCTGTATGCCCGTGTAAACCATTGAGCACTACGTCGATGGTATCGTGAGGTTCAAGACACATGATCGAAAGCGTTATGGTGTTGTGTGTGCCCGGGTGTTGGAGTGGCTGTGGTTCCGTGCCTGGGGATGAGATCTCAATGGACATAGCCTATGCCTTCCTCTTTGCTCAAAGAGATGATTTCTCTTATAACAACTATGCCTGAGAGGGGAGCGAAAAGGGAACATCGTCCTGTATCATTTGCAGTATCATGAGGTATCATTTTCGGGCCTGAGGATCATAATGAAGTGGTTCGTCTGCTGCTTCTTATCCACCAGCGAGGTTCTGTTTCACTTTGGCGAAGGCTGAGCGTATCCAACGTGCTCATTCCTTTTTCTGAGCATAGAAAGAAGAGCCAAACCGCTGTTGCTGATGTGTTTTCACTACAAGTGGGACAGTTCCTAAAAATGAGCATCCAATGGAAGCATGTGCTCTCCAGCGCCTTAATCAGAGTAGTGTCTCGGTTGTGGCGTGTCCTGGATATGGAAGAGCATGGACTCGTTCCCCAAGCAGCGAAGTGCAGCGCTTCAAAGCACATACCAAACGGAAAACACCCCCCCCATTATCGGCCAGAGGGGCAAGAGAAACAGACTGGGATGTGGCTGGAGGGTGATACTTATCCGCTCTCCGTGTGGTAAATTAGGGAGAGAAGAGCAAGAACGCAGTTTGTAAGTTCTCCAAGGAGTGGACTCAATGATTACTTTTCGTCCTGCGTATGCAGATGATCTCGTCCAGGCATTCGAGATTTTTTACGAAAATGAAATTCTTGGTGAATCTTCTCCCCCTCCTCTGCCTGATGCTCGCCCAACGATGCTGGCGCATATCTTGCGAACCGGGACAGTGTATGTTGCGGAGGATAACGGCCATGTGCTCGCCTTTGCTGCTGCGATAACACGCGACAAGGTGACCTATCTGACAGACCTCTTTGTGCGTCCTGACCAGCAGTCATTTCGCCTCGGACAGACGCTCCTGCGCTCTGTCCTGCCATCCTCGCCAGATGGCGTACGCTGCACACAGAGTTCGACGGATCCGCGTGCGCTTGCCCTCTATATTCGCTCAGGTATGCGCCCACAATGGCCCAATTTTTGTCTGCGTCTGGAGAAACATATACCAGGTGAACAATGGTCTACCGATCTGAAGGTTGTGGAAGCTCATCCAGGTGATCCGGAATTAGTAGCATGGGATGCTCAGGTAAGTGGCCGCCACCGCCCACAGGATCACGCCTATTGGGTCAGCGAGCAGCGGGCAGTTCCACTCTGGTTTCAGCACAATGGGGCGACCATCGGCTATGGTTATGTTCGCTTGGGAGCTGGTACTCTCTGGTTTCCCGAGGCATGTACCCTCGGCCCCATCGGCGCGCGGACACCAACTGACGCTGTACGCTGTGTGCTGGCAGCGGTTGATTGGGCACGTCAACGGGCGGATATTTTGCGCATTGATGTTCCTGGTCCGCACCCTTCCCTGGCACCGCTGCTGAAAGCAGGTTTTCGAATCACCTATGTTGAAACCTTTGTTTCCAGTGCATCTACACCCTTTTTTGACCCGCAATGCTCTATTGCTTCGGGTTCAGATCTGCTTTGAGACCAATCCACCATCAAAAGATGAAGAACGCTGGTGAAGAATGAGCACATCGGATACGCCCAGCTCTCACCAAAAGTAAGATAGAACCTCACCGCTGTATAGCTGCTTTTATCACGTGCCTTCTGAGGCATCCTTTACCAGGCTGCATATTTGTTGTATAGTGGTAAAAAAGGTTTCTTGGCATCTTTTGTTGTAGATAGCGTCATCGTATGACTATGGATGGGAACACGTGCTTGCTATTATAGGATAGAAAAGATGTCGGCAGAGAAGGCTCCTCGCCAGCGGAGGAAGCTGACGCTGGCCCGTGAAGAACAGCATCTAACGCAACAGCAGGTTGCAGACCAGTTAGGGGTGACCAAGCTGACCGTAGGGCGGTGGGAACGAGGAGAAGCGACTCCTCATCCCTATGTGCGCCGTAAGTTATGTGCGCTCTTTTCGCTCTCAGAGCACGACTTGCTTCTTGCTGAAGATGAGGTTCCTGCCACAAACACCCATGCTGCGTTTCTCTTTGACCCCACGATTCCATCGCTCCCCCATTTTATCGGCCGCGAAGAGGCGTTTCTGCATATCAAGCGTTGCCTGTGTCGCGGGAAGAATGTAGCCCTGACGGCTGCGCTCAATGGTATTCCCGGAGTGGGCAAGACGGCGCTCTCGGTGGCTCTGGCCCATGATCGTGAGGTACAGGCCTCCTTTCGCGATGGCATTTTGTGGGCAGGGCTTGGACCCCACGCCAATATCCCTGCTCTCCTGTATCACTGGGGAACGCTTCTTGGTCTCTCTCCATCTGAGATGGATGCAGCTAACGAGCAGGGTGCATGGGTACGCACGATCCGTAACGCAATTGGGCTGCGCTCCCTGCTCCTGGTTATTGATGATGCCTGGAGCCTGGCCGATGCCACGGCGCTGAAAATTGGAGGTCCTAACTGCGCGTACCTGCTCACCACGCGCTTTCCCGAAGTGGCGAATTTCCTGGCCTTTGAGAATGCGATCACACTTGAAGAATTTTCTGAAGAGGAGAGCCTTGCGCTCTTGCGCTTTCTGGCACCGGTCATGGTTGAGCAAGAGAAGCAAAGAATCCAGCAACTGATTCGTGCGGTTGGCGGGCTGCCACTTGCCCTCACGCTCATTGGCAATTATCTTCGCCACCGCTCCTCCGGTCGCCAGCTTCGACGGATCAGTAGTGCGTTAGAGCAACTTGAGAATGTGGAGACCCGGTTGCATCTCAGTGAACTTCGAGGTCCTGTGGAAGTGCATACCAGCCTCTCATCTAATACCGTCTCTCTCTCTCAGATCATCGCAGTCTCAGATCAGCAATTGAGTGAAGCGTCTCGTGGCGCCCTCTATGCCCTCTCGCTTTTTCCTGCAAAGCCCAACAGTTTTTCCGAAGAAGCTGCGCTTGCGGTCGCTGGCTGTGATGTTGAGCATATCGACGCGCTCATCGATGCCGGGCTGCTGACGCCTGTCTTTGGAGATCGCCTGCAAATGCACCAAACCATCCATGATTATGCCTCCTATCAACGGGAAAAGCGTCCTGATACTGCTGCACCCGCTCGACGGTTGGTGGCGTATGTGGTGAAGAAGGTGGTCTTGCCACACCCTGATCAGAGCAAATGTCAGCAAGAGCAGGCACTTATTGGTGTCGCGCTCGATCTCGCGATGACGCTGCTCCTGCATACGGAATTTCTTCAGATCCTGCTGGCATCGTTTACGTATTTCTTCACTATCGGGGCGTATCGTGCCATGGAGCGCTATCTCCATCATGCGCTTCAGCTTCTTCCGCAAGACCAGGAAACACTGATCACGCTCTTTTTTGATCTAGGATGTGTCTTACGACCACAAGGCAGATATGATGAGGCTCAGACTGCCTTTGTTCAGGCGTTGGCATTGGCCAGGCAGGAAGAAGACAAAAGGAGCATGAGCCAATGCCTCAGTGAGCTTGGTTGGATCTATGTGAAAATGGGTCAGTATCAGCAGGCGGAAGAGGCTCTTGATGAAGCGCTTACCCTGGCACGGCAATGCGGTGATCCGCACACTGTGGGCAGGATTTTAAAGACACTGGGTGCGGTCGCTGATTATGAGGGTCGGTACGAGCAGGCGGCTCAATATCTTGAGGACGCGCTTCAGCTTGCACGCGAACTGGGAGATCAGCACCTGGCCAGCTCGTTATATATCAATATTGGCGTCAATCTGGGATCCATTGGAGAGGGAGAGAAGGCCGAAAAAGCACTGATGGAAGGGTTACTGCTGGCCAGGAAGACCAATGCGCGTGAAACGCAATGTGTCCTGCTGGTCAACCTGGGAGAACTCTATTGTCAGCGTGAAACACCACAGGCGCTTCAGCTTGCGGAAGCGTATCTGCAAGAAGGGCTCACTATTGCAACAGACATTGGGGTTCGTGAATGGCAGGGAGTGTTACTCCTGACCCTTGGGAGCGTAAGGCGCAAACAGGGGATCTATGTTCAGGCAGATGAGTGGCTTCAACAGAGCCTGTCTTTGGGCAAAGAAGTAAAGAGTTACCGTATCGTCTGTAATGCCTTGTGTGAGCTTGGAGATATTGCCCTGGCTCAAGGACGGGTGCATGATGCCAGTGCCCTCTTTCAAAATGCGCTCGATGAAAGTAGAACCGATCAGGAAATGATGGCATTGACGCATTTCGGCTATGCACGCTCCTGTCGTGCTCTTGGAGACCTGGAAAGCGCACGCCAGCACGCGGAGCAAAGTCTTCGCCTCTTTGCGCATATGGGGCATGGGTGGACAGGCAAGGTCCAACAGTGGCTTGCTCAGCTTGCATAGTTTGCCCAAGAAGGTGGTGATTTATGGAACATCGTGGAAAAATGGAGCCACAACCGCGCCTCAAGCTGACGGAAGCCCGACGTGCGCGCGCGCTCTCTCAGCAAGACGTGGCCGAACGACTGGGGACAACACACGTGAATGTGAGTCGCTGGGAGCGAGGCATTACCACACCCAGCCCCTATTTTTGTCGCAAGCTTTGCCGACTATTTGGAAAAACTTCCCAGGAGTTAGAACTGGTTCGAGCGTCCTTTCCAGTTACCGACGCGAACGAATCTCCTCCCGAGGATCATGTGGTGAGGGCGGATCATGTCCCGACCATGCCTTCTACGTTTCCCACGAGGGAGCCAGACGTACAGGCAGCCATTGATCCTGTGATTCCTGCTGCCTCTGGTGCGCAGCTAGTTGGCCGTGAGGAGGTGCTTGCACGCATCAGGAACATGGTGTGTACTGGTCATCAAGGAGAAATGATTGCACTCCATGGCCTGCCCGGCATCGGCAAGACGTCACTTGCGCAAGCGCTTGCTCATGTTCATACCATTCGCGCACGATTTTGTGATGGTATTCTTTGGGCGGCTCTGGGACCGCATCCAGATATGACCGGCCTTCTCAATCGCTGGGGGGAACTGCTTGGCCTTTCTGCGACACAACTCTCATCGCTCGATGGCAATGATGCTCGTGCCCGAGCGCTTCATAACGTTATTGGTACTCGTTCTCTCTTACTCATTATTGATGATGTGTGGCGTGTGGAGGATGTGCTTGCTCTGAAAGTAGGTGGCCCACATTGTGCCTATGTGATGACAACCCGTTTCCCCGAAATCGCAACCAGCGTGTCTGTCGATGGCGTGATACACGTTGACGAGTTGGGTGAACAGGAGAGCATGGTCCTGTTGCAAGTCCTGGCACCACAGGTGATTGAGCGGGAGCCAGAGAAGGCGAATGAGCTTATTCAGGCGGTTGGAGGGCTCCCTCTGGCGCTGACGCTCATCGGGAATTATGTCCGCAAGCAAGCGGAAAGCGGGCAACCGCGTCGGATCACAGAGGCATTGCAACGTCTTGAAAGCGCGAAGGAACGTCTCCACCTGTCCGTATCCACCGATGCAGACAAGGCACAGGCTCAGCCCAATCGGCATTCACATCAATCACTCCAATCCGTCATTGCCATGACTGATCAGCAGTTCGATGAGCCAACCCGTGCCGCTTTCTATACGCTCTCTATTCTTCCCTCGAAGCCGGAGAGTTTCTCTGAGGAGGTAGCGCTCGCTGTGACCTCGTGTCAGGTGGAGGTGCTTGATACTCTGGTGGATTCAGGAATTTTGGAAAGCCATGGAACCAATCGCTATACACTCCATCAGACGATTCGCGATTATGCCTATGACCGGTTGCTTGTGACCTCAGGTGCGGATGCTGCGTATCATACCCTTGTGACCTATGTTGTATCGCTGCTCGAAAGCCAAAGCAATTCTTACGATATCCTCGAACAGGAACGCGCGGTGATCGCTATTGCGCTTAAGCAAGCCGATGCGCTGAACATGCAATCGGAACTGGTGCGTGCTGTAATTGCCTTCGTTCCGTATTGCCAGGTACGTGGATACTATGCACAGGCTGAACAGTATCTTTTACGTGCCGAGCAGGTTGCAACACGTTTGAATAATCAAAGTGTTCTCACCACGATTTACCTCTCCATGGGCCAGATCCTCCAGCAACAGGGCAAGTTTAACCAGGCTGAAGCTATTTTTCAGCAAGGCATAGCTCTGGCCCGCCAGTTTCACGACCTTGAACAAGTGAGCGCTTTTCTTCGTGATCTTGGTAGCATAGCTTGGAAAGTAGGCAACTACGCTCAAGCAGAAGCATATTTAGAAGAAGGACTCGATATTGCACGGAAATGTAATGATAAGAAGCTTATGGGTAGTCTTCTGAAAGAACTGGGCCCTGTATCTAGCTTGCGCGGCAAGTATTCCCAAGCAGAAGCCTATTTCCAGGAAGGTCTTCAAATTGTGCTTCAGCTTGAAGACTATGAACAAACAGCTGTCACTTTACTTATGAATCTTGGGGTAACTGCTGGTCAACAGGGGAATCATTCTAAGGCGGCTCAGTATTTTCGAGAGGGATTAGAGTTAGCACGTCAAATTGGCCATAGCCAACGTATCAGTGCTTTGCTAGCCAATCTTGGGGCTTCTGAAATGGAGCTTGGGCACTACGTTCAAGCAGAAATCTATTTCCAGGAGGGACTTACAGTTGCACGTCGTATCGGGCATCGAGAGTGGATCAGTATTCTGCTTCTCAATCTAGGTCAGACAGCAGTTGTGCAACGTCAACTTCAATTGGCTGAAAACTATTTAAACGAGGCCCTGACTTTAGCACGTCAGATTGGTCGTACACAAGTTATAGCCAAGGCATTATATGAATATGGTAATGTTCAGCTTGAACAGCAATGCTTAGCGAAAGCGCAGTTAGCTTTTGGCGAAATGATAAGCATCGTACCTACTGAAGACCAAGAGCTCAATATCCTTGCCCGCTATGGACTGGCACGTGTTGCTGCCATTCAAGGGAGGATGTCAGAAGCATATAGACTTGGTACACAATGTGAACAGGAACTAGAAGCTATGGGTCATGGAAGTGCTGTTGAAGTAACTTTGTGGTTACAATCTGTGATGAAATAGGAGCGGAGCAATCTTAAGCAAGAAATTGATTGCTCCGTGGAACCTCCCTTTTTCTTACGATACTATTTTCAGTCGAACCAATAGTGATCGGGATGTATAGTTGGGCTTTGTGGTGTTGGTGTAGTCTGCTCTGTTGCTGGATGATGTGGGGCATTTACTCCAGCAGCGTGAGTGACTGTGACCATAACTGAACCGATGACCACTGCGGCAACAATGACTGCCAAAATAAGCAGCGGTGAAATCCAACGAATGAGTTGTTTACGCATACTCTTTTACTCCAAAATATGCTTACAAAAAGGCACTTCTTCCCATAGTTTTGCTTCTCTGCTTTGGGTGTACCTGTTGTTATGAGCATTTCATAGGAGATCATAGATGATTTTATTGGCATCATCATGTTTTCTTGCAATTTCTATAGAAAGGTACTACCTTCTTATCTATTGTTGAGTTGATAAGGACGATGATTGGTGAAGATGTATTGTATGCTTTTTTGGGGAAGCTTCATCGGGTGCGGCAAGGTTTTTTGCGTGAGGCGGCGTCCTGGGAAGCAAGCCACTGCTGCAAACTGCGTTCATGCGCTGAGAATTTTCTTGTGGGGGTATATCGAGTTTTATAGTCTCTAGACATATGTAGCCAATTATATGCAAATATATATTTGGCTCTGCCTTCTTGCCAAAGCGATGATTTTCTGGTATATTTGTTCCACTTTCGATGCAAAGGGGCGAAATACCCATGACACGTGGCTATCGAGTCGAACTTGACCTCAACAATACCCAACGAACGTTATGCCACAAACATGCCGGGGCCGCTCGCTGGGCGTATAACTATGGCCTTCGTCGTAAACAGGAAGCCTACAAGGCTGGGTTGAACGTGCCCACGGCCATCGATCTGCATCGCGAGATCAATGCCCTCAAGGCATCTGAGCCCTGGATGTATCAGGTGAGCAAGTGTGCCTTTCAGGAGGGACTGCGCGACCTGGACACTGCCTTCAAACATTTCTTCCGCAAGTGTCGCCTCAAGAAAGCGGGCACCTGGAAGGGAAAATGTGGCTATCCCTGCTTCAAATCACGCAAAAAAGCCATTGGTGGGGCACGCTTTACGGGTTCCATTCGGGTCTCTCCTGATGCCATTCAGCTTCCTCGTCTGGGTCTCTTGCGCTTGAAAGAGCACAACTACCTGCCCATGAACATCACCGTGAAGAGTGCGACCCTCTCGGAAAAGGCGGGTCGTTGGTATGTGTCCCTTGCTGTGCCCTCAGAGCAAGACGATCCCGCTCCTGCGACAGGTCCGGTCATTGGCGTCGATCTTGGCATCAAGACGCTGGCGGTAACCTCCGATGGACGGGCCTTCGCCAATCCCAAGGCACTGAGAAAGAAGATCGCGGCGTTACGACGTGCCTCACGCCGCCATTCCCGCACGCACAAAGGCTCTCACAACCGAAAAAAAGCAGCGCAGCGACTGAGAAAGTTGCACGCACGCATTGCCCATGTCCGCCAAGACGCCCTCCAGAAAGTCACAAGCACGCTCGTGGCGAGAACCAAGCCAGAGAGCGAGCGTCCAGCATGCATCGTGCTTGAAGACCTCAACATTTCTGGCATGCTCAAAAATCGCACGTTAAGCCGAGCGATCGCCGATGTGGGCATGTACGAGTTCAGACGGCAGATTGAGTACAAGGCAGCCTCTGTAGGTGTGCGGGTCGTCATCGTGTCACGCTGGGAGCCGTCGTCGAAGACCTGTAGCTGCTGTGGCACAGTGCGCGAAACGCTCGGTTTGAATGAGCGTGTGTTTGTGTGCGAGGACTGTGGCTATGTCGCTGATCGAGACTCGAATGCTGCAAAGAACCTCGCACGGCTCGCAGAACATGAGAACTATCGTGAGTTACACGGGAAGTGAGACGCCTGTGGACATCATGTCAGACTTGAGACATCAAGCAATGGTGGCTGAAGCAGGAACCAAACATCAATAGGTACTGTCCTATTTGTCTAGGTTTTGGATAACGGATTGATTATGTGAGGCTGACCTCCTACAGTAGATTCATACTCAAAAATTGTGTCACCAATTCAAGGCTAGCTTTATAACCTGGGCAACAGACAAGCCACATGATACACTGTCTTCATGGAGAGAACTGATCATAGACGCAGTATTGTTGTGCCTGAACGCGTTCGGCTGAGGGCCGAGCAATCAAGCTCCCAGACAAGACAGTGGCTCAAAGATCTCCCCGGCCTTATTGCCGAATTTGAGCGAGAATGGGAGCTTCGCATTGGCCAACCGCTATCCGGGGGATCTTCGGCATACGTAGCTCCAGTAAAAACTGCGAGCGGAAATGCGGTCATAAAGATAGGTATGCCGAGCCAGCCCGGATCTTCTGGCTTTCAGCAAGAGATAGATACTCTTATCCGTGCGAATGGGCACGGTTATGTCCAAGTGTTACAGTTTGACTATGAGCGACGCGCCTTGCTTCTCGAGCAGCTTGGATTATCTATACAAGAAAGTAAATTGGAACCTAAGCAGGCAATAAGATTGTTGTGCCAGGTACTGAAACAAGCATGGCTCGTACCATCTGGTGCGGATCAGACTATGAAAGCCTCGGAGTATAAAGCGCAGACATTGGCTCAGCTCATAAGCGAGCTATGGGTCAAACTTGAACGGCCATGCTCTGAGAAAATTGTCTCTCAAGCCTTGGAGTTTGCACGTCGGCGCATGGATGCTTATGATCGTGAACGATGCGTCGTCGTACACGGAGACCCTCATCCGGCGAACGCGCTTCAGGTGCTTGCCCCACGTGCTGGAGCTGAGTTGGGCTATGTCTTTGTTGATTCAGAGGGCTTCCTCTGCGAGCCAGAATATGACCTTGGGGTGGTCATGCGGGATTGGAATGAGGAGTTGCTTGCAGCAGCCGATCCTCTTACTTTAGCCTACGAATATTGTGAGCTTCTTGCCAAGGAATCTGGCCTCGATGAAGCTACTATTTGGGAATGGGGCTTTATCGAGCGCGTATCAACTGGTTTGTATATTTATGCCTACGGCTCAAGTGAGCTTGGTCAGCCATTTTTCAAAACGGCACAATGCTTGTTGGGGTAGTGCTACGCAAGCTGGCAGTTTATATAGAAGCCGTAAAATCTGTCAAGCTTTGTCAGAAAAGACAAGGGGCGAAGCTGGCACCGAAGAGCACACGCTCCCCATAACAGCCTCTTGAGGGGCTTCCCAATGAGAGAAGAGAGATCCATCATCTCTCTTTTTCTTCCTGCGCGCGCCGCTTCCTCCCATTGTCCCATTCTCCATTTCCCTGGATGAGTTATACGCAAAAAAACTTGCCGCACCCAGCTTCATCTGTATGCGGGGTGGAGCATGTAACGACTTAGTTTGTGTGAACTGCGAGAACGCATGATATATCCTTGCTTTTGTAGAGAGGTGAGCAGGCGATGAAGGCATCCACAAGGGATCCCTGTGGCGCGCTGGAGAGTGATGAAGTCTGCCCCACGAGGTTTTGACCAGAGGGAGGTGAGCACAAGATGAGCGCGTCTTCCCATTGGGAATCTCCTCCTGAGATGAATTCGCCCCCTTGTCTGTGCATAGAGAGCTTGAAAAGGCGCTTGTGGCGAAACAGCACTGCTGGAAGGTGCCGATGATCTGTCGGCACGGCTGGCAAGCGCTTGCAGGAGCATGCTTCCTACGGCGAGTGCGGCTCCAAGATAGGCCAAAGGTGGGAAGCGTTCATGGACAAAGAAAAATGCCACAATTGCCCCTGCGATTGGCTCTATAGTAGAAAGAAATGTGAGCGTTACTCCATTGACATAGCGCCTCATGACGATCATGGTTGCCATGGGGGCAAGCGTGGTGATCAGGCTGATATAAGTAAAGGCGAACAGATCGGAAGGGTAGGCGAACTGGAGTGATTGCCAGTCTCCAAAGAGCAGCGCGTACAGGAGCATTTCCCCAGCCATTGTCAGGCATTGAATGCCTAATATCGCTTGCCGCGAGAGAGGTTGCCTGTCTGGAGATGGTAGGCACCACTTTTCGAGGAGAAATGAGCAGCCTGTGAGCAGGAGTCCTCCAAGGAAGGCAAGCAGGTCTCCTTGCCAGTGCATCTCTGAGATAGAGAGTAGGAGTAGGATGCCTGCTATCGAAAAGAGGCAGGCGAACCAGGTCAGGCGCTGCACACGTTGGCGAAACACCAGCCATGAGACAAGCACCACAAGGATACCATTCATACATGAAAACATGGCGGTTTCTGTGATACTGGTGGAAGCCATAGCTAGCGTCAGGCAGAGAAGTCCGACGCCCATACAACTGCCAAGTGCAATGCCATGCAGGATAACTGCGCGGGTTATGTGGTGCCGAGACCAGAGGAGCAAGACTATGGCAGGAGGTACAAGCCAGCCCATTTGGATAGCAACAAAGATAGCACTATCCATCCGATCAAGCACCGGTTTGGCAATGGGGAAAAAGGAAGCTGAGAGCAGGCTCATGCAGAGGAATGCACTATAGCCCCAGAGGCGCATGTGTCTGCGCGACCAACCTGTAAACCAGCGAGGGTGTGCTGGTTGCCTTTGTGGAGGGGCGAAGCCAGAGAGCATGGTGACGGGAATTTTGGTGACATACATTGAGCATACCTGCCTTCTTTTTCTGCAATCCTATGACGTCAGCAAGCAGCCAAACGAATGTGTTGGCATGAGACAACCTCCGCGCTGACCTGCTTTGCGTCTGATCCTTACCTGGATGCTAGCTTCAAGCGTTGCCTGCGAAATTTATTTAACTCTTCTTTCGTCGGTGGATGTGGGCGCACATGAAAGCGTTCTTGAAGCCTTGCTATGTTATGTGGGACTGAAGCGAGGATTGTTGAGGCGTGCATAGCGGCATTATGCTGGGCTGGCGGATGCAGTTCTTGCGATTGTTGTTGCAGGTGGAGTTGAGGGGCTAATAAGAGAGGATGATTGTGGGTTACCTGCTCATTGATGGCCGCACAGATCGTATCGCGTGCAGCTTCCCACGCTCTATCTTGCTGCCGCGCCTGCACAAAGGCATGGCAAGCCTGCACAAAGGCCTCAAAGAGGACTCTCCCGTATGTCTGATCTAGCCCCCAGTCCAGGCGACCGAGTATGCCCAGTCCAAAGGTGGCATCAGTGCGCTCGAAGGCGGTGGTTGAGGTTGCATTGGACTGTGCACAGGGATGTAAACCCGGTGCCACAGTCTCTATTGCTTGATGGGGCATAAAGGACAACCTCCACGGCTCTGGTTCGCCCTCCTGTGCCCGTACGGCTGGTTGAAGATAGGAGGCGAGGCGGCTTTGACTGCGGACACGGATCATATGGCGTTCCCAGTTCTCAAGTGGAGTGGGTTCTGGGGCGATACGCTGGCTGGCACCTCTTGTATCATTCCACCCAGAGCCACATTCCATTTTTCCGCTCCATCGGCGATGGCAAGAATGGGCATGCCAATGAAGGTTGCCAGTTGCATGAGCGCCATCTCCCAGGTGAGGGACCAGATCTGCGGTCCTGGACGGCTTTCACGTTGATGCCAGTGGATAGACCAGTGCGCTCCTTGAGTGCTGGCAGGCAGAAGCAAGCCATCCATGGACTGCACAAGCGGCCAGAGTGAGTGATACATGTGCTTATGAGGTGGAAACGGCCAGAGCGGAATGAGGAAGACCCTGCCTCCCATACGCTCAATTGCCCATGCACCAACGGCATCTGCAAGCATAAGGGGACCTTGAGCGGTTTGCTGAATCGGGATCGGAATACCAATAATAGGTTGATAGGCCCTGGAGAAATGTTCCTGTTCCACGCCTTGTTTTATCTTCGATACTGTGTTGCCTGGCATGAGGTTTTGAGACAGAAACAGGTCGCGTGCAAATGTACGCATCAAGGTGATTTTCCTTTCTGCTTGTTTACTGGTGAATGCGCCAGAGCATGACGCGTGTTCCCACGGCTTCGGCAAGCACCTGACCCGATGGGGACCACGCAAGTGCTGTGAGTCCCTCTTGCTGCTTTTGTATCAGGAGTGGAGTTTTCTTTGGTATCGACCAGATGATGAGGTGTCTATCCTCTCCTCCCGACGCAAGGAGCGTGCCATCAGGTGAGAACGCAAGCGCCTGTACTGGATGTGTGTGCCCTTGCAGGCGTATTGGTGTATCGACACAATGCATCCCGAAGGCATCTTGCACCTGGCGTATGCAGGTGCGTCCATCACTCCACAGATGAATGAGGCCATCGTCACTTCCCGTTGCAAGGGCGCCTCCAGACGAGAAAGCGACCGCTCTGAGGGTTTGCTGTGTATCAAAGTAATACCCATGGATCTCTTGTCCACTCGTCGCATTCCAGACCCGAGCGACCCCACCCTGCGATGCGGTCACGACTGTGCCTTGTAATGTTGTGAGTGCTTCAATTGCTGCGGTATGCCGCCGAAAGGTTCTTTCTGGTTGATGAGATTGCCCATTCCAGACAATCGCTTTCTTATCTGCCCCGGCGGATACGGCATGCAAGAGCCCAGATGGCCCCTGGACCCATCCAAGCGCAGTCACCACATCCGTATGGTGCTCAGTATTCCTGGCGAGTTGCGTGCCTGTATGCGCGTCAAAGAAGGTAACTGTCGTGCCGGCTCCTGCTACAAGCTGAAGGCCATTGGGCGACCAGGCAAGGGCGCGTACATGTGCATCAAGCATATGGGTGCGCAGGAGCGTGCCATCCAGTTGCCAGACCAGCGTGAGGTGATCATTGCCTCCGCTGGCGAGCATCTGCTCATCAGGAGACCAGGTGAGCGCTTTAACAGTCTGTTGATGCTGGGTGAAGATAGCCTGGGCGGAAATGCCAAAGGGGGCTGGTGTTAACTGCTTGTGAGTTGGAAGGCTGACCTTTTGCGTTAGGAGGCGTTGGGCAAAGGCGGTTGTTACCCCGAACCCAGCCCAAACAGGCTCATGCCTGCAAGCATACAACTCCTGATGATTAGTCGTCGCGAAATCCGCAAGGTGGAGTCTGCTTGAGGTGTGGAATGGTGCTGGTCAAACGTGGTAGCTGGCATCTCTTCTGTGTGATAGGTCTCAGGTTCCAGGACGAAATGGCTCCCAGAAGGAAACTCGACATCGGCAAAGCGGCCTGACGGCAGCAGGAGGCCTTTTCGCGAGACGCACCGCAAGTGGTATGTGATTGGAGTTCCGAAAGAATCAACCAGAGGATAGTGTAAGTGTGCTGCCAGTGTCATTACCCATGGCCCAACTGGTGTCTGATCATCAACATGGACACGTACCCGAGTGGGAAGCCTCTTTCTGTAGCGAGAGGCTTGCTCAATGACGAGTTGTCGTCGACCCATAGTTTTCACCTCTAGTGGCGCTATTCTGCAAAAGGATGCACCATGATATTTTTCCGTTAAGTGCGAGTGTATCTGATGGGGAGTGGGAGCACCGGGGAGGGTAGGGAGAGGTTGGGGGAGGCTGGGCGCCAAAAACAGTCATACAATAGGTAAACGAGGGGCAAGCGGTAGTGAGGAAGACAAAGGAATGCATATGGAAAAGACGCAAGAGGTATGCCTTCACCCACACTCCATCGATGCTGCTCTAAACTCGAAGCGAGATGATAATTGAAGAGGATGAAATAAAGAGCGGCTTTGTGTCTCTACTAGATAAGCATACTCTGAAGAGGTGGTGGTGATCAGGGCAGTGCAGTTTTATTGAAGCCGCGCCGCCCTAACAGAAGGATGGATCGACGATGTCTCAAACAAGCCTTCGCAAGAATGATTTCTACAGGAGACCCATTTCTGCAATCCTGTGACCAGAAAAGATTTATGGGCGTTGAGTCACTTTCGTCTTCCACGCCAGGCTTGCCTTGATCTGCCTGGCACTCTGGCCATAAAAATGCCTGACATCGTCCTCAATCTCGGCATTGTAGGATGCCCAGAGGTTGAGATGACCCAGGAGCATATGATGATGCTTGCCTCTTGCCTGACAAAGTGTGATCAGGTTGCTCGGATCAAGCTCCAGTTCTGGATGAAGGTGGAATGGTTTGATATGATGGACCTGGACTTTTTTGCCCTTATAGCCACAGGCTCTACAGGCAGGTTCTCGAAGCAGATGCTCATCCTGGACTCTGGCCCATTCACCACTTCGTTCCTTCCCATGTTTTTTTGCGATTCGTGCTCCATGGTCCCCTCTTTGTCTTCTTCTGGGCATGATGGCCTCGTGATGTCTCTTGCGACGGTGCCTGCGGCTTCGTCCAAATAGGGCCCAGGGCACAAAGAGCAGGATGAGGAAGAGAAGGACTCCGATGGCCACGATTTGTGGAGAGACAGGAGACATGAGAGAGAAAGGCATATTTTTCACCTTTTCGTTGAAATAGGAGAGCTCTTCTCAAGCCTTATAGGCAACGTGACAATAATCTCTTCCTGCCTCGTTCGTGGGCCTTTAAACTATTGAGGTATCCCTGTAAAGCGGCCCTGTGTAGGCATAGAAGGCCTCCTGAAATCCATTGTTCTTGAGTATATCATAATTGGAGATCTGCTCGAAGTGCATGACATCGGCTATGAAGAAGATGAGTTAGGTTGAGTGGTCGATGTGTACTTGTACAGAAAGATCTGTCGGTGGTATCCAATCTTGTTCAGTTGCATTCTCTCTCCGGTTCTGCTTGATGATCTGGTCCATGAATGGCCTCTTCAGATGCGCCATGTATTATGGCGCATCTGAAGAGGCCATTCATGTAATTGAAGGACACCAATAAAGGCGATAATGGCACAGCCAATGGCGTAGCAAGGAATATCTTTCCAATTAAAGACCGAAACCGTAATAATTTTTACGATGGTATTCATCTGAAGATAATCATGACTGCCTCCTCTCTCCCTTTTGCCTCCCCTCACCGTGCCGTGATGCCAGCTTGCTCACACTCTCCATGATCTACACTGCAAAGCAATGCTGTCTCTTGCGAGTGGTAGAGACGATCTACTCTGCCAAAAACAACCAGACAAGCAGGGTGTGAAATATGATCGATGCTCAAAGTAAGAAAACTTAGAGGAGATGAAAGGATGAGGACACTGCACGTTACGCGCTGGTCGCGCCTCTGGTATGGAGCTGGCGTACTACTCGTTTGCCTATTGGTTTCTTGTGTTGTGCTTCCTCTGGGGGTGACTTCAGTTCTGGCCGCGACCCATCAAGGAGCGCCCAAGCAGCAGCACATACAGCCACCTTGTCTGAAAAACGGATGTGATAACGTTGATCCTGCCGGTCGGTGTGATTCAGTTCGAGCGGACGGGATCTGTCTGGGAGCGTATCCTAAAGATGGCTCGTATGAGCCGACGTCTACCTCGTGTCAACAAAGCACTTTCTCTGGTGGACGTCTGGCTCTCCTGCACCCAACGGCAGCAAACATTGGCCTGGCTCTTACGAACATCACTATTGATGGGAAGCCAGAGAGTGAGCGGCTCGCCATTGTGCATCTGCTCTATTCGGATGTGTGTGGGACAAACTGGGTGGATATTCTTCCGCTTGGTCGGTGTCTTCCTCATGGGAAGAGTGCGAGCCCATGCACATTCACCGGGTGGATGCAGCGCTCTCCCACTGATCAGCGTGATGGTGATAGTACTCCAGTACCAACGCTGCCAATGAGTTCGCAGGGAACTACGCATAGCACCATGCTCTGGGCACCTGATGTTGGCGTGCGTGGGTGTGCCTCTGCGGTCTATCCAGATCCCATTGCTGGGGGCACGAACTTTGCGACCAGCCCTCTTGTCTGTGTGAAACAAGTAGGTTTCTAGCACCTGGTGATAGGTCGATGTGACAATGATGAGGCATGCTTCTTGTGAGGTTGCTCTATAACTCACGAGAGTGGATAGAATATCCAGGGAGCATGTCTCATCATAGAAAGCGTCTCACCTCTTATGTTTTGGATGTGCCTGGCGTGGTAGGAGTTCAGTATGTTGCTTGCGGTTCATTTAGGAGTCAGGAGAGATGTTTAGGCACAGCGTTTGCTGTCCGCTTGTTCTAGCTTAGATTTCAAAGCCTTTTAATGGAGGTATTTGAAGCAGTTTTGTTTTCAAATCGGCTATTTAAGCGGCTTTATAAGCTTTCAGCACTTTCCGACATTTGGATCAGAAAGTATCACTTTTATTTCGTTTCGTTTCTCCAGTTATCTTTTGTTATTTATCCTTCTTTTCCCGACACATGATTTTGATATTTGGCAATTGGTACATAGCATTTATATGCAGTAGGTATAGGGTCCGAATCCTTAATCACCCATCTCAAGCAGTTTCAATGACTCTTCTGTAGCAAACAAAGTGCTATAGGAGGGCTTTTTCGTATGATTTTTCTTCTCCAAACCTACTGCCTTATCCCTGTGATTTTAGAGGTAGATGAGCCATTGGCGACTCGATATGGTGATGAGCATGTATATCTTGTTGCCTGGCTTGATGGGTTAGATCTTTGCTAAGAAGGGCGTAAATGAGCAAACAAAGATGCATGCCAAGAACGCTAACCCAATGTAGGAGCATAACTGGTTTAGAATGTGCCATTGCATAAGGGAACATCAAATCCGCCACAGGTCGAATTAATCCGAAAATAGGAAAACTCAAGAACAGGGCCTTTTGTAAGAGAGCCTCCCGTTTGTAGAGCCTGATCTTTTGGCTTTTCATGCGCAAAATGTTTCTGCCTGATGTATTTTTTCTTCCTTGCTTTCTGAGTTGCTGGTCTTGAGCTGATAGCTGTCGGATTATATAGATCATAAGAAGGATCATCGATATGAGGAGGCTAGCAAGTGTGAACAGCTTAATTATTTTATCGAAGAAGTTGAGTTGTGGATGCTTTGTTAGATCAAGTAGGCCATAAAATATCTCATCAACTCCCAGTGCCACAAAGTTGATACATGATATGAGAAGCAGTGCTTTGCGCATAACAGGGTCCTTTAATAAATGTGTCTCGACTCAAATAAGTAGCTCTTCTGTAGCAAGTATAACACTATGGAGGGGCTTTTCGTGCGTTGTTGCGCAGAGTGAAGCTCTGGTTTGTTCTGAAGTCATAAATTCAGAGGCCTTTGGTCAGATGCCCTTCGTCGCCCATTTTGCGGTCTAAGAACAGGACATTGGCTTTGACGCCCTGGGCGTAGAAAATGACAGTTGGCAGGTGCAGGAGAGTGTGGACATCACAGGTCTTTGATTCCACCCAAGAAGGTTGCGGAACAAGAAAGAGAATTCATGTCTTTTGAGAGTCGGCTCGATGTCTTGGATACTTGTGTTTATTTTGAACTTTTCTGCATGAGATTATTAGCTGTTAGAAGTCAGAGGATATCTACTCGTTAAATGTCTGCTCTTGTTGCCAGATGAGTGGAGGCGTTCGAGTATACTCGATTAAATCGGCAGGCTCTACACGTAATGCCCAAGCTAACTTATCCAGTGTCGATAAACCTATTTCGGAATTGGGGTCACGAAATAGCTTTCTAACTGTTTTGTAATCTACAGTTGAGAGCTTGGATAAGCGTGTCATACTGACGTTCTTTTCCTCTGCAATTTCTTTTATTCGTAGACGTATCATGCACCTGCTCTTAACACCTATTTTGAGCGAGTGTATCAGATTTTAGGGGTTGACAATACTTGGGTATATGTACTACCATTAAGAACAGGTGTTTATAATGGTAGGTATAAAACCAGGTACCTAATTCATTGTAAATGAGGTATCTATCGTATGACCTAAGCTCAGTTTCAAGTGAACATTTTGGTTAGAGTACTGTATGGAATGAGTATTCAGGCCATGGTAGTGGCCCAAGCAACAGCATATTTGTACAGAGGAACAAGCCTGGTTGGAGGGCCGCAAGTAAACTTTCCCATAGCTACGTTATGTAACGCGAAGGTAGAGAAGAAAGTACATGAAATATGCAATCGATACCTTTTGTGATTGATAACCAGCAATGCAGGATGGATGAGATATTGAACACTTTGCTCGCCCGGTCCCAAGGGAACTCACTCGATATTGCCACTGCCTATTTCAATATTGAGGGTTGGCAGCTGCTGGCAGATGGCATCAATAAGATGGAGAGTTTCCGGCTCTTACTTGGCGATGAACCAGAGGTGAGAGAGGTTACTGGCCTATGCAAAGTGCGCAATAAGCCAGACGAAGAGCTTATCGAAGAAATCCCAGATGTTGGCCTCAAAGAGCAGACCTTACATGTGATTGAAGATTTCATTGCCTTTTTGTGTCAGGATCATGTGGAACTGCGCATTTGCACAAAAGGCTTTTTCCATGCCAACTGCTATCTCTTCTATAGTGGTGGGGGGGATAATTCGTTTTCTATTATTGAGACATATAGAGACAAATAATGACATCTATCCGCCTCTTGCCAAAGCTGTGTTTTTCTGGTATCTTTGTTCTACTTTCAACACCAGGAGGAAGGGCAACCGATGGTCCGTGGGTATCGGGGAGAACTTGACCTCAATAACACGCAAAAGACGCTCTGCCGCAAACATGCCGGGGCCGCTCGCTGGTCCTTCAATTATGGCCTTCGCCGCAAACAGGAAGCCTACAAGACAGGAGCGAAAACGCCCACCGCCATCGATCTGCATCGCGAGATCAATGCCCTCAAGCCCTCTGAGCCCTGGATGTATGATGTCAGCAAGTGCGCCTTCCAAGAGGGATTGCGCGACCTGGATGCCGCCTTCAAACATTTCTTTCGCAGGTGCCGCCTCAAAAAAGAGGGCACATGGAAAGGCTCGTGTGGCTATCCTCACTTCAAAAGCCGCAAGAAAGCCATCGGTGGCGCTCGCTTCACCGGGAGCATTCGGGTGTTTCCTGATGCCATCCAGTTGCCTCGTTTGGGAAGGCTCCGGCTCAAAGAGCATGGCTATTTCCCTCTGGGCGGCAAGATCAGCAGTGCCACCATCCATGAGCAAGCAGGCAGATGGTTTGTTTCCATCTGTGTGCATGAGCAAGCCAAGGAAGCGAAAGACTCCCAGCCAGCCACAGGTGATGTCATTGGGGTTGACTTAGGGATCAAGCGGTTGGCAACCCTCTCTGATGGACGCACCTTCGAGAATCCCAAGGCGCTGCGCAAGAAGATCACGGCGTTGAAGCGCCTCTTGCGACGTCATAGCCGCAAGGCCAAAGGATCACATAATCGCCAGAAAGCCAAGCAGCGCCTCTCGCGGAAGCATGCCCGGATCGCCAATGTACGTAACGATGCTTTGCACCAAGCGAACGCTCAGATTGTGGCGAGAACCAAGCCCAATCAAGAGCGGCCGCGTGTGATTGTGCTCGAGGATTTACATATTGCAGGCATGCTCAAGAACCGCAGGTTGGCCCGAGCGATTGCGGATGTGGGCATGTACGAGTTCAAGCGGCAGATCCTTTACAAAGCCGAACAGGCAGGGGCGAAGGTACTGCTGGCCTCGCGCTGGGAACCCTCTTCAAAAACCTGTTCGTGTTGTGGCTGGGTCAATGAGGCACTCACGCTTTCGGATCGTCTCTTTGCCTGCCTGGAGTGTGGAAACGTGCAAGATCGAGATGCCAACGCCGCCAAAAATCTCGCGGCACTGGCACAATGAACACGGAGTACCGCAAGTTCTGCGGGAAGTGACGCCTGTGGAGCAGGTGTAAGACGAGCGAAAAGCTTGCAATCTGCGTTATCCCCCTCGAGGGTTGAAGCAGGAACCGAACACGAAATGTGGACTGTCCATATTTGGGTAAGTTTCGGAGAACGGCATGCGCGATGTCACTCTTGGATGTGCTTCCCAAACTCCGCCGCTGGATGCCCATACTTTTTAAATATGGGGAGGAAGGTCGCATTCATTCTTTCCCTCCATCTCCCTCGATTTTTCCCTGTCTATTTGCTATACTTGCACGTAATTGATAGAACTATGGAGCCTGTCTCTTCCTGCTAGTTTGTAGACCCATTGGAGCGCGTCCATTCGCTGCATTCATGGGGCTCCTGGGGAAGCTTGCGACATCCATAGGTGAGAGAGCGCCTGGTGTACGTTTTTCTCTCATGTCAGCAAGTTCGGAAAGGCTACCTCCGATTCCCTGTTGGGTACTTATCGCTTGCGATGAGTTGCCTTCAGGAGACCGGACATGCCCCATCGTCTGGGTTTCCTATCCCGCACGATCCAAACTCTGACAGGCTCTCTCATCGAGAGGGCGGAGAGGAAGCAGCATGACGACCACGAAGGAGTTCACAGCGGAGAGGACGATGGTCTTTCAGGGCTCCGACAGCCTGAACGCCCTGGCGACCGATCTCGCGAACAAGATCAAGGATGTCAGCTATCCGGCCAGGCTGTGCACCGTCTTCTTCATCAACGGCGGCTGCTTCGGTGGGGCCAACAATCAGGAGTGCAACGACGAAGGGACGCTGAAGGACACGATCGCGGAGAACGTCACGGTCATGGCTGCTCTCATGGAGCACGACGGAGCGCCGTCGATCGAGATGGACTTCAAGATGGAAGCACGGGTGCATAGCGACTGAGCTGAGTCGCACCGCCTAGCGCTCGGATGAGCGAGCCGGGTACGCCATCTCTACGGAGATGAGCGTGCCCGGCTCGTTCGCGTCTATTCGTAGAACGTGTTGGGGGGGCCGGTTGCGGGGTGCCAGCAGTGCTTTCGCCTGCGCTGCACCTACATAGGAAGAGCACATAGCAGTCGTCGCATATGCAGGCGCTCAGCTTTAGTGTAGGAAATTGTTGCTGCATTCCTGGTCACGCCGAGATCAAGGGCGCAAGAGCAGGCGTGATTTGCCTCTTCTACGTGAGCCTTCTGAATAGTTACTATTTTCGCGTGTATCCTGGATGGATCTCCATCAGGCTTCCTCGTGAGGATGCTCTTGTTGGGATGTGGCAGCTTGAAAGGAGAAGCGATACTCGCTTGTTGTTTTCTTGGCGTTGGCGACGTCGCTTTCGGTGTCTTTGTCGGGCTTCCAGGTGCCTTCAGAAAGTGTCGCCATTCTTTCCTTAAAGGCGAGATAGGCCTGGTCAACCATATCGGGTTTGCCAAGTTTGCCGAGTTCGACGACACATCGGCGAATGGCACGAGCAGCCATGACGACGCGCTCCCCGTCTTTCCCTGCTTTGTACGCGAATTTGAGCTTGCGGTCCCGGACACTATTGATGGCATACATGGCGTAGTCAAAGAACAGCTGAGCCGCTCTGGCACTATGCTGTCTACGCTGTTCCTCTTTCTGCTCAGGAGTGAGCTTCTCATCTAAGAAGTTGCGTCCTAACGCACTTTCGTAGTTAGCCAGGATCAACAGCGCGTCGAGATAGCGGTCACGATAGAGCGTTAATGGTTCACGTATCCAGGTGCCGCATTCCTCTGGAAACTTTTCGATCTGTGTCTGAAGAAAGTCGCCCGTGTAGGTTTGGAGAAGTTGCTGGCAGGCTTCGATCACCCAGGGAGGCAGTGACCCATCGAGCTTGTCATCCAGTAATCCTTCCTTGCGGGCAAGAAGGATTTTCGTATAGTAGGTGTCAATCGCTTCAAGATCTGTGATGCGACAGGAGGGGTGCAGCCAGTAAAATCCGGGCTCATTGCGAAAAAAATCAAGGTTTTCTTCTACAGGATGCCCCGCACGCTCTAAGGCATTCACCGCCCGGTCCAGATCTTGCCGCAGATATTTTTTTGCGGCATCAAAGACCTCAGCCAGCTGATCGGTGTTCATATCCCGCCGTTTGCCACGAGCGATCACATAGGTGAGTAACTTATCCCTATCGGCAGCCTCTCCTTGACGCCAGGCGATATAGGCAAAAACAAGGAGACGAATACCATTCTCGCCCCTGCGCAGCTTCACTTCCATGGTGGTTCCATCCTCAGCTCGTACCCAGACACGAACCTGTTTTAACAACGACACCGTGACTGGCGTGTCGGTTTCAGGGGGTTGCCCTGGTGTCTGCAGTGAAAAGGATTCTATTTGCTTGCCTGGAGTCGTGATGACCTGCACTTCATCTGCTTGTGGCTGCTGGTCGGATATGGTGATGGTCTGCTCTTGCTCTTTTGGCTGTTCAGATGGGTCCTCGACGGGCTCTGGGGTGATGGGATGATCGGCTGGAGCAGGTGAGGTGGGCTGTGCACCAGCAGATGCCTCCTCGTTTTGGGTCTCCTCTTTCTCTGGCTCTGAGGGCCATACAGAAGTGGTTGGTGTAGCGGGGTGTGGAGGTAGCATCGAAAGTGGCAGAGGCTGAGCGGGGTCGAGTTGAAACAATGGGGGCACGGCAACAGGCCTTGCTTGCGTCCTGCTTCCAGTTCTTTCTGTTGGGGCAAAGCGGGCAAACGTCCCTCCTGATGGAGAGGCTGATTCCATGAGATGGGCTCTCTGTTGTGAGCGTCTCAGGCTGAACACCAGGAGGAAGAAATAGGCTCATCCGCCTGCAAGGAAGAACAGAAACAGCGGAGAGAGCAGTTTTATGAGGAGTATTGCTCGATCAACAGGTGAAAACTGGGCGAACTGGGAGAAGAGTGGGGCTGTGGGGAGCGAGATCCGAAGAAGCGTCAGTACGGCACAAAGCAGTCCAGCTGTTCCCGCGAGAAACAGGTGTCGTCGAGACAGGTGAGTAGATGAAGGCTGACGCATGTTTCGGCCCTTTCATGGGAATGACTCTTCTCAGACGCCAAAGGAATGCATCGTGAGCGAATAATCTAAATCTCTTCAAGCGAATTTGTGCTGGTAGTAGCCAGGGTGTGTTGCTCAAAACAGTATGATGCCTGTGTATGTGTCGTTAAGTATACACGATGGGAATTGGAAGTTTTTTCCCAAGGATAAGGTGTTCCTTGAGACCAATCAATGGATCCTGTAGGTGTTTGATGGCGGCCTGAGCCAGGACGCGACTTGTGTCCTGGAAGGATGCGGCTGCGACCCAGCTTCTGGCCTGAAGAATGGTTTTGGTGAGACCAAGGAAGAGTGGTCTGGCCAGTGCTGGTTGCCCTCCCTGGGCGAGTACTGCGGCAACACGTTGGGTATAATCAAAGGCATCGACGACCTCGCCAGGGAGCAAATTGGTATCTCCTTCGTCCACAACCAGGACATAACGCCCCATTTGTCGAAGGATAACTTCCAGGTGTTTGTCGTTGATGATGGCTCCTGTCCCCAGGTATACACGCTGAACTTCCTGGAGCAGGTAGCGTTGTAGGGCCTCTTTCCCAAGCAGCTGGAAGAGCTCCTGTGGATCAAGTGGGCCCTGGGTCAGGGGCATTCCACGCTCAATCTGTTGGCCCGTGTGTACGGCAAGCGTTGACCCGAGAGGAACAACAGTGGTCCATGTGTCGTGTCCAGAAACAAGATGCAGGCGATGCGTTCCCGTCGTTGCATCTGTCTCAATGGCGTGTATCGTACCACTCCTGGTGGCGAGTGGCGCTGGATACTTTGGGGTCCGAACCTCAAAGAGCTCATTGATACGTGGCAGACCAAGCGTGATATCAGAGGCGTTATGCGCAATCCCTCCTGCATGGAAGGTTCTCATGGTCAACTGGGTTCCTGGCTCTCCAATGGATTGCCCGGCTATTACTCCAACAGCCTGCCCCACTACCACAAGCTGGCCGGTGGAGAGATCTGCCCCATAGCACTGTTGGCACACACCGTATGGTGACTGACAGAAGAGGACGGACCGAACGCGCATACTTTCGATGTTGGTGGCAAGTAAATGATCTACCTGTGTTTCCGTCAATAGCGTTCCGGGTGGAAATGGTCCTGCCGTTTCTGCGAGCACGCGCCCAAGAAGCTGGTCTCGCATGCTGGCCTGGCCCAGACGCTGACTTTCTGCCTGGGTAAGAAGCTGGCCTGCTGATGTCTGGCAATCGTGTTGGGTGATGACCACTTCCATTCCTGCCTCCACCAGGCGACGCGTCAGATATCCACTCATCGCGGTATTCAGACTTCGATCCATAAACCCTTTCCTTGCGCCACTTGCGGCAATAAAAAGCTCCCAGACCAGCAGACCCAGCTTATAGTTACTGAGCACAGGCACGGGAATAATTTTGCCAGAGGGAGTGGCCAGCAGTCCTCGTATGCCACTGAGTTGGCGTATTTGCTGAAATTTAGCTTTGGTTGCGCCACTTTTCACAATGGTCATGATGGGGCCATACGGGTCAAGCGCGTCTTTGAGTTTCTCGCTGATCTGCTCAGTGTGCTCGGTCCAGATCGCGATCACCTGGCGATACCATTCCTCGTACGTCATTTCGCCTGCGTGATAGCGTGCATCAACCTCCTCTACCTGTGATTGCCCCTGGTGGATGAGAACTTCCCGCTCCGGGGGAATCGTGATATCGCTGAGAGCAAAACTAAGACCACTCCTGGTGGCATAGGAATAGCCAATCCGTTTGATCTCGTCGAGCAGACGAACTGTGGTCTCCTCACCACAGGTGAGGAGGCACTCTGCAATGAGGGCCTTAAGTGCCTCTTTGGTCATGGGATAGTTGCGGTAGCCTAATGGCTCGGGAAGAATGGCATTGAAGATGAGCCGTCCAGCAGTGGTTTCAATACGCCCTCGCTCAGGGGGATGAGGGGAGGTGGGTGGAGGGGTCGCGTATACGAGCGAGTGTGTGACACGCACGAGGATGGTGGTATGCAGATCCAGGGCACCAGTGGTATAGGCAAGTAGCACTTCGTTGAGATCGGTAAAGGCGCGTCTGGCTTTTTTACCAGGGCGGTCTTCTGTGAGGTAGAAGCAGCCGAGTACCATCTCCTGGCTGGGGGCAAGGGACGGTTCCCCTGATGCAGGGTGGCGTAGGTTCTTGGTTGAGAGAAGAAGATGACGTGCTTCCTCTTGCGCTGCTTCTGAGAGGGGAACATGAACGGCCATCTGATCACCATCAAAATCAGCGTTAAAGGCAGAACACACCAGGGGATGCAGTTGAATGGCTTTGCCTTCTATGAGGCGCGGATAAAAGGCCTGAATGCTGAGACGATGGAGGGTTGGTGCGCGATTGAGGAGGACCGGGTGCTCAAAGAGTACCTCATCGAGCAGATCCCAGATCATAGCATCACGTCGCTCCACCAGGCGTTTGGCTGCTTTGGGGCTACGTGCATACTGGCGGTCGATGAGTTTACGCATGAGGAAGGGTTGAAAGAGTTCACATGCCATCTCTTTGGGAAGGCCACACTCATGGAGCAAAAGATTGGGTCCCGCAACAATGACAGAACGGCCTGAATAATCGACGCGCTTACCCAAAAGGTTGCGACGGAAGCGTCCATGTTTCCCTTGCACATTCTCTGTGAGACTTCTCAGCGGGTGGTGGTGTGCAGTAGTGAGCTGTTTGTGTGCATGCGCATTATCGAAAAGGGCGGTGCAGGCTTCTTGGAGTAAGCGGCGCTCATGATTGAGCATGGCTTCTGGGCATGGTGCTGGAGAAAATGGTGGAGGCGGGTATTTCGATGAAGCACACGGCAGTACAAATCGTTGAGATCTGAGGATGCGATGCGACCCCCATCTAAGAGAAGAACTGGTCTGAGTTCGGGGGGAAGGACAGGAAGAGCGGAAAGGATCATCCAGGCAGGATTTTGCCCTGAGGCGCGAAAGGCCTCCACCACGTGGAGACGTTTCAATACCTTTGGGTCCTGTGTCTCTGAACTCTGGAGTGCTTCACGAAGCTGGCCTGCGAGGGCATCAAGGTCCAGGCTCTGGAGGAGATTACATACCGCCTCAGCCCCTGTTTTCATATATACATGATCCGGAAAGCGTGAGGCATGGGCGTGGTAGTGCTCTGCTTCAAGGAGGTCCCCTGGTTTGAGGGTCAAGAGGAGACGATGGAGCGTCCTCTCTTGTTCGCTTGCCTTTTCCGGGAGCGTACTCTTCCCACATTTCTCTTCGTTGATGGAGAGAACCAGGTAACACTGGTAGTCGAGGAGGGCACGTAATTGCCTGGACGTGAGACCGAGAAGTCGTTCAATGGTATGATTGCGGACATACCAGGGATGTGCGATTGGAACTGCAAGCTCAATATGGCCCATACGAGATCGACGAACCGATGCTGGCGCAAGCGCAACGCCACAGTGCTTGCAGATGACCCCTGGGGTACGGATGCGCTGATATTTTCCACATGCGCACGACCAGTCGCGGGTGGGTCCAAAGATGCGTTGACAAAATAGCCCATCCTCTTCAGGTTGTTGTGTTTGGTAATTGATGGTTTCCGGCTTTTGTACCTCCCCATGACTCCACTGACGGATCATATCTGGGCTGGCAAGCCCGATGGTGAGGGTCTTCATGGCATCGAAGCGCATAGCGTGCCTCCTCTCCTGTGTTGATGAAAGGTGCTCGTGCAGGTGAGCGATCAGTGTCTGGAAGAGAAAAGGTTGCATGAGCAATCACTTTGCCCATAGGCTACCTGATTGCTCATGCGGTGCTACTTATTTGAGAACGTTTGTTATCTTGTTTCTTTTGAAGGGCCAGAAGTGGGGTGTTTCCTCACTTGATGATGGTGGTGTGGATGCTGGAGGTAAGACCTCAGTGGACGCAGGCGCAGGCGAGCTAGTAAGCTTATGGGTGAGGGCGGCAATTACCGCATCTCTCACGCTGGCACTCTGCACTGTTCCCTGATGCTCTCCCCATGTCCAGTGCAGTATTTCCTCACCGACCAGGAGATTGAGTGTGACATAGAGCCCCTGGGAGGCGAGCCACTGACAAAATTGTGGCCAGTGAGTATAGCCTTCAGTGGCAAGGGAAGGATACCAGTAGAAACTGTTTTGGGTGTTGGAGGTGGTGAATTGCTTGTCCTGGTCCTCAGTGTCGAGATCATCAAGGAACGTGGTGGACCAGGTGTCCTCTTGCCAGCGCCTGGCGTGAGAGGTATAGGTGTCATGGTGCGTATTGAGCAGAATTCTGCCATCTTCTTTCTTGACCCATGGCTCTTCTTGCTTGAGGGCTCTGCGTGCGACAGAGCGAACGGCACTGCGTGAAACGCCTGTGGCTTGACTCACCTGGGTAAGTGTTGCCCAATACGGTAATGGGCTTGGGGTTGTGGTCTCATTGTAGGATGCATGCATGCAATTTACTCCTTTCTGCATGGAGGCTGTCAAACTGCTTCCATCCCAAGCATAGAAAAAAGGACCTGTTGGTGCTGGGTGAGGAGAGGGAGAGCAAGGGTGGGAGTGGATGGGTAGGGTAGGGAAAGAGGTTCAGGTAGACGAAGACGCGCACTTCAATGGGCGGCATTTCTCCATGCCTGACACATGCGCATTATCATTAGGATCATATTCTGGCATCTATCTTTGTCAAAGACATCAAAGACGGTTCTCTTGTTGAGGCAGAAGAGAGAAGAATTCGTGGGTTGGCAGGCTTCGCAGGTTGCTATTACACAATGCAAGCAAAACACAAGAAAGAATGCTAAACTAAAATTTGTCCAAAGCTCTTGAATGGCTTGTTATGAGCATTCGAGGGTTTCTTTGTTAAGGAGGGGAAATCTGATCTGAGTGGGGAATAGGGCTTTGTGATTTCCTTCGCGAATTCGCTTGCATCCCATGAGCAACACATGTATATTTACCATTGAAGTGTTCAGGTGTCCATGCGTGCTACAGCGTTCATCGCTGGCTACGGATGCCGCGATCTCTTCACAAGGCAAAGGAAATCCGCGACCCTGAGAGGGTGATGGAATTGGACAACGATCCGGATGTGGCGCTCGCCCTACTGGATGCTGAGCACCATGGGCTGTGCGACGAATACGGCTCGCTGAACGACCGCTTCCGTGAACTGCTTCAGAGCTCCACGAATCTGAAGGCGCGGTTCGCCCCCCTGGAGGCGCAGTACGGCGTCTTGGCCAAGAAGTTCCACGCGCTCGCCCGGAAGTACCGCAGCGCAGGGGGCAACCCGACCAACGTGCGGGAGCGTGACTACAGCGAGCGCTCCAGCGCGGAAGAAGAGCTCTTGGAGCAGTACCGCAATCTCATCCAGGGCTGACCGAGAAGTCCGAGGGGCCGAGTGAAGAGAAGGAGGTGATGAGCGCGGAGCCCACGTATCGTGGGCTCCGCGGCCTCCCTCCATATTGCCATTTCTCCTCCAACGTAGAAAATGCTAGCCCTGCACGCCTGTAGAATAGGCAACAAAAAATCGGGAGGAATGCAACAGGAATGACCATCTCCCGGCATTGCTAAGGCATCTCTCGAGAATCGAACCCGCTCCTCTGCTACAGCCAGGTATCTGTAGCTGGTGTGCTCCACCAACACCATGAGATGCATGAATAACCAGGTGGCCCTTTACTATGGGCGGAACTTGATGATGCGTTCCCTGTTGCGCGTCGCCTGGTCTTCAATCGGTCTTTAGTGTATCAACCAGAGGCAAGGGAGGTTTATCCCATAGGGATTGTATATAGACGTTCTATTGCAGATAATATGCGAGGAGAGTGAGAGATTGTGTAGGCAGCCTATGCGCCACTGATCTCATATGTTACCCACCGCTGCCATAGGCGCGAGGTAAAAAGCTCTCAGTGTGACGTTATTGTGTTTTTATCCTGGCTTGCAGGCTGGGAAAAGAGACCAGCCCTGAGGTGAGAGGAGATACAGTATTGCACTGAGGGAAGTTGTTGTGTTGTTGTCTTATTAGTTGCAGAAACGAGGAACAGCGCATGTCGAAGGACCCGAACAAGGATCTGGAGCAGAAGGCCCAGACGAAGGACTACCAGGCCAATCGGGAAACTGATCCGGCGAAGGCCGAAAAGCTTCGCCAGGAGGCGAAGAACCTCCGCAACAAGAAGACAAGCTAACAACTAGCAATGGAGGCACCCCGGCGGGGTGCCTCCATTGTGTTTTATATCTCAAATCAAAACTGGATGTTGCTGACTACTCTTCTGTTGCCATACCTGTGAGACATTGCTCCGCGTCGTTGTCGTCGAATGTTGAATTATAGGTGTCAATCTGCCACATAGGTTTGTCGGGATCAATATGAAATAATTTTTCTATCTCATCGTAGGTGATTCCGCCTGTCTCGCCATCTATCCCAACAAGGGGAGCATGATAATCAATAGCAGGGTCGTCGTCTGTCACCGTCTCATCATCATATAATTGAATGTTCACACTCAACGGTTCGCCGGGTGTTGCTTCTTCCGTCTCAATATGTTTATACAGAGACAATGAGATTCTCATCTCTATGAGCCCTACAATGTCCGCCTCAAAGACCCCCTCATCCACAGGCTTCGCCTGGATATGGCCGAGAAGATATTTCTCTTGCTTGAATGTTAGTTTTTTTACTCACTATTGACGCTCCTTTTTACCCAAAATACAAGCTTACAATATATCAAATGAACTAATACCATTCAATGCTTGAAGGTCACTTTTCTCTTTTAATCATCTTCTCCCTCTTCAAGAGAAAGTGCATTCACTTTTACGAGGAATGCATCCATCGCTTTGGAGCGGGGATAATCTACGCGGAAATCTCCGTAGACCTCTCTGAAGATGTTCCAATAGGTAGTAAATATCCCTGCTCGTCGGAGGAAGGGATGTAGCCACGTCCAGTGTAAGATGAGCTGCTCAGGCGCATGAGCATATCTTCGCCACCGAAAGACAATAGCTCCTACCGCATATCGCTCCTCATCCAGCTGTCACCTTCGACAAGTAAAAAGATTCGGTCTTTTCGACCTTGGGCTTCATCTGCTACGTAACCAGGTCCATCATATCCAAACTCTCGACGAAAGTAGTGAGCAATGACTTCCAGGGCGTCTCTTGCGCGGAAAGATGTTCCTGGTGTGAGTCTTTCTTTGTTCAAAGCCAAGCTCAAGTAACGTCCATTTCGTGTCTAATTCATCATGCAATTCGTATTGTTGCGTAAGAGCAAATACTTTGAATATATCATCAGTAAGAGTCAGGCTTCCTTTTTGATGTGTATAAAAGGATACTGGTATTCTATTGTCATTGAGCGTATGGAAGCGAGCCAGGACATCACCAAAGGCTTGTCTTTCTACTTGCGAAATTGCGTTTTCACGTGTCAATTTCTGATTATTCTATTGCTCGATTATGGTTTCCATCTTTGTCTGTTTGCTTACTGCACGTAGTTGGGGTCTCCCGCTGGCTAGACGTAGCAAGTAAACATCAAAAAAATTTTCGGCAAGTTCATAGCGTGAAATGTGTGTTTGATTTTGTTCGACAAAGTGCGTTAAACACTGCCCGAGAGCTAATTTATATGTTGCCTCATTTTTCCTAAAGAGGATGAGCGCTCTCCAAAATTCACCCGTGTTCAGTTGTGTTTTTGTCATTGGGGATATCTCCTGTATGTAAACACTGTCTAAAGGATTATTCTGTCTAGCACCCGTAAAACAGGAAGGATAGGAAAATTCTGTATTACTTTTTGTGATCTATTAATTGGAACTTTGGTAGTGTAGAGGTGAGAGCATAAAAGCCACCAAGTAGATCGCTTTCTCGTTCTCGAAGCTGGTGCTTTTGTATATCGTGAGAGAGGCGTACAAATGAGAAATGTGGTGATTGGCATTGCCAATTTTTTGCGGCATGTGTTTTCAGGCGACTTTTAAGGTCAGTTGTTTCACCAACATACAGGATTTCAAGAGTATTAGGATCAAATATTTTATAAACCCCAGGTGATGTATCTTCATTTTGCAGATTGGTGCCCCTCAATTCTTTGGGTGTACTCCAGCGTAAACCCATCCAATTATTTTCGTGCGGGCTTGCCTGTGGTTGGAGTGGTGGCATACTTGATTTGCTTGCAAGATTATCCAAGGCATCATTCGGTAAGCGTTGCCCCCTGATGTTCCTTTTTCTATCTGTTGACTTTGTGTATCGTGCATGGAAGCGACCGTGATTGCATCGTGTTGATGAGCCGAATTCCAGGCGATATTGCCAGAGCAGATAGAACTCTAGACCTTCTCGTTGCTTTCTTGCTTCTTCTTTGTCATCGGCTAATGCGTGAGACACTACTGAGCATTCAAAGTCGAGATATGGTTCTGCATGCCTCCATGACCAAAGCGAGGGGCTGCTGTGTGAGGATCGTTAAATGGCATTTCAGGTTTCATGGTATTGCGACGAAGGTCTCCTAGACGACCGCGAAGATCTCGCCCTGTCTCACCTATATAAAAAAGTTCATTAATGCCTGCTGCGCGAATGCGGTAAAGTCCAGGTGTCGAGGGGAGTTGCCTGAAGGCTTCTTTGTTAGAGAATGGTTGCCAATCTGTCCACGATAAACCACACCAATCAGAGAGAAGGAATTTCATAGACGTCCCCTTCCAATCATATTGACTTTGCCAGAAATACTCCCGAGGGGCGGCTGGCAAGAATTGGAAAACATTTGTATTTTACTCTACAATTGCATTGAAATCTACGAGTTTGATTAAGCAGTAAATATGTGTTTTGTGTTTGTGGGGCATTCTATGAAACGGTTAATGCTAATTAGCTGCTCTGGTAGTAAGAATCCTTCTTTAGGCCTGCTTCCTGCGATTGAACGCTATACTGGCGGAGTCTATTCAATCATTAAAAAGGCGAGGAGAGAAGGGTATTGGCAACGAGAGATAGATATTCTCATTGTTTCAGCTAAATATGGCCTGATTGCTGAAGATGATTTGATAGAAATATATGATCAAAAGATGGATAAAGTTCGTGCTCTTGAGCTACGAGGCGAAGTGAGTCAACGCCTGGATGATGTGTTAAAAAGAAAGAATTATAGTCTAATTTTTATGAATATGGGCAGTACTTATTTAATGAGTATTGGTGACTCGTTTGAAGTAGATCGTGCTCGTCGAACTGGCATCATTCGTGAAGCGAAGGGCGGGATAGGAAAGAAGTTAAGCCAAACAAAAGTTTGGATTAAGGCGCAGTATATGTTAGGTTAAACCAGATATGTATGCGAATATAAAGACAGGCCCGAAGTAGATTTGTATGACCTGCTTTGAGCTTGCTGAACATTTGATGGAGAGAGTTGAACCTCTTTTGATGGTTTTTTGACGTGGCTTTATAGGGGGCTTACAGCCTTTTTGAGCTTGAGGACATGTTATTTTGTCTAACTTGTTCGATGGGTGTTGAGCGGTTTTGCTCTATCACACCCAATATGCTAATATGCTCTGTATGCTTGACTTTTGCCTAAAAATTGGTTACACTTAAAATGTTGTTCGTAAAGGGCCATAAGTATGTGGCCCTTACTTTTTGCTTTTTGCAATCACATTCTCAGAAGAAGGTGATTGCAATTGAAGAGGCAGGCATACGAGCGCAGCTTCCTCTCTTCGATTGAGAGAATGAGCATGGAGAGTACTATGGCTCTTCCCGATTCATTTACGATGCTGCTCAGGATCGCTACGTCTGCCCGAATGAGCAGCCACTGCACCTCACGCTGATGGGATACAAAGTGGAGAAGGCAGATGCTGCCACTTTGTAGTGCCTGTCTCCTAAAGCGGCTGTGCACTCACAATTCCTCAGTTCGTCGGTCCATCGTTTCTTTCAAGCTCATTTTCTGGAACGATTGGAAGAGCATTATCAAACTGAGGTGTACAGAAAGCACTGCATAGGCAAAAAGTGTGGGTTGAACCTTTATTCGCAGAGGCCAAAGAGTGGCGTGTCATATAACGGTTCCGCTTGCGATAGCTCTGGAAAGTGAACTGTGAGGGTCTGGTGGTTGGCGGCAGGGCAAAATCTCAGGCGGTTGCTCAAAAGTGGGGATGGGGACGCAGAAGGGGGCCAACAGGAGAAATTATGGATCCCTTTTCGCTTTTTGGGTGATTTTACAACAAGCAAGGTGTAGCCAATTCGCTGTTTGCTTTTGATCTTTCTACTCGCCTATCTACTCGTTGAAAAACAAGATTTTTTCAATAGGCTGATTCGTTTTTGAGATTGATAGAATGTTTGCCTTTGCAATTGCGGACAATGAAGCAAGAAGGAAATGAACATGTCATTGTCTCACATGGCTGTTGAAGTTTTCATCTCCTGTGCTCAAAAGGATGAACGATACCTCCAGCAACTCAAAAATCACCTCAGTGTACTTGAGCGACAAGGGCTCATCTCAGTCTGGCATCATCATCTGATCCTTCCTGGCACAAATTCCGAGAAAGCTATTGATGAGCATATCAATACAGCCTCGATCATTATCCTCCTAATTAGCGCAGACTTTATTGCCTCTGACTACTGCTATAGTGTTGAAATGAAGCAGGCATTAAAGCGACATGGGACCAACACGGCACGAGTGATACCTGTTGTGGTGCGTCCTTGTAACTGGCAGGAATTGCCTATTGGTGGGCTGCAACCGTTACCCGCAAATGCACGTCCCATCAATCAATGGAAGTCTACTGATGATGCATGGCAACAAGTTGTTACGGGTTTGCGAGGTATAATCTACGATCTTTTGCTTCTCTCTACTAAACTTCCCTGGATGATCCCCTATCCTCACAATTCCTTCTTTCTTGGACGTGACGAGTTGCTTTCCCAAATTCACGCCCGGTTTCAGGGGATGATAATATCTCAGCCTCAAGCAATCAGCGGGCTAGGAGGTATTGGGAAAACCCAGATTGCAGTAGAATATGCCTATCGATTTCGCCAGGACTATCAGGAGATCCTGTGGGCACGTGCAGAAAGCACGGAGGCACTCATCTCTTCCTTCATTGCCATAGCCACGTTCTTGCAGTTACCAGAGCGAGAGGAAAAAGAGCAAGGTCTTATTGTACAGTCAGTCAAGACATGGTTGCAGACGCACCACGGCTGGCTACTCATTCTAGACAACGCTGATGAATTGTCACTATTACCTGAATTTTTGCCTCCATCCTTGGGAGGGCATCTGCTTTTGACAACAAGGGCAACGGCAGTAGGGTCATTGGCTCATCGACTAGAAATCGAGAACTTACTTCCCGAACAAGGAGCCTTATTTCTGTTGCGACGTGCCGCTCTCTTGGCTCCTGAGGCGCAACTATTGCAAGCCTCGCCTCAGGAGCGAGAACAGGCGTTGCAAATTAGCCAAGAATTGGGGGGACTGCCCCTGGCTCTAGCTCAAGCAGGAGCCTATTTAGAAGCAACGGCAATGCCGCTCTCCAGCTACCAGCAGATCTACCAGCAACATCGGGCCATAATGTTGCAAGAACGCAGAGGATTGGGAGTCGATCATCCAGAGTCAGTGACCACCACCTGGTCCTTGTCCTTCCATAAAGTGAAACAACGAAATCCTGCTGCGGCTGAACTACTACGGCTGTTCGCATATTTTTCCCCTGATGCCATTGCCGAAGAAATTCTGATGGGAGATGCATTACAGCTTGGACCAGTACTTGCTACAGTAGTCTCGGATCCATTGCTGTTCAATCAAGCTATCGAAGCCTTACGAGCCTATTCACTAATACGGCGAGATCCTAGAGAGAAAACATTTTCTATTCACCGGCTAGTCCAAGCAGTACTTCAGGACACGCTAGAAAAGGCTGAAAGGTGCTTGTGGGCAGAACGAGCTATGAGTGCGGTCAACCTGATATTTCCAGATGTAGAGCATGCTACCTGGTTGCAATGTGAGCGTGTGCTCTCGCACGCTTTGCTTTCAGCTAAACATATTGATGAGTATCAAATACAGAGTCCCCAAGCAGCACATTTACTCTATCGTACCGCATGGTATCTCAAGGAACGTGCACGTTATATAGAAGCAGAACCCTTATACAAACAAGCATTACAAATTGTGGAGCAGAAATTAGGCCGTGAACATCTTAATGTCGCCTATATCTTGAATGGTCTGGCGGAACTCTACCGAGAACGAGGAAGGTATGCCGAGGCAGAACCTTTATACCACCATGCATTGGAGATTATGGAACAACAATTGGGTCGTGAGCATCTTGATGTCGCTTATCCTTTGGTTAACCAGGCAAACCTTTATGTTGATCAGGGGAAGTATACTGATGCAGAGCGGTTGTACTGGCGTGCATTGCGAATTATAGAACGAGAATTAGAACCGGCGCATGCTCTGGTTGCCTATCCTCTGAACGGGCTCGCGACTCTCTATTATCAACAAAGCAAATATAGAGAAGCAGAAGAGTTATACAAGAAGACCCTGGAAATTAGAGAGCAGCAGTTGGGACCCGAGCATGCTCTGGTGACCTATTCTTTGTATGGTCTGGCAAACCTCTATCGAGAACTGGGTAAGTATGCCGAGGCAGAGCCCTTATATCAACGCGCTTCGTCGATTACTGAAAAGCAACTAGGACCTGAGCATCCCGAGGGAGCCTCTTCTTTGAACAACTTGGCAAACCTTCGTACCGATGAGGGCAGATATACAGAGGCGGAAACGTTATATCAACAAGCTTTGCGGATCAGAGAACAACAGTTGGGACTTGAACATCCTCTGGTCGCATATCCTTTAAATGGCTTAGCCAACCTTTACCGAGAGTTACACAAGTATGCCGAGGCGGAGGAATTATACAAGCGGGCCGTGAGGATTAGGGAACAGAAGTTAGGATCTGAGCATCATCTGATGGCCTACCCTTTGAATGGACTCGCGAAGGTCTATCATGAGCAGGGCAAGTATGCCGAGGCAGAGCCCTTATATCAGCGAGCCTTACAGCTCAGAGAACAGAAGTTGGGATTTGAGAATCCTCGCGCACAGCTTGTACGGAGCAATTATGTTTCTCTACTAACAGATATGGGGAAGCGTGAGGAAGCAGAGCAGGTGGCTATGGCACTTGTGGGGTCGAAAGCAACAGAGGCTCCATGTTCATCGCTACATCTCCACGGTTTGCAGAAGCAGTGGTATTCGACTTAGAGCAGCAACTTAATTCACGGCTTTATATGTAGAGCCAAATTAGCTTGACTATGCCATCTCGAAACTGTATCCTCCCCTACTGTGCAAATTTAAAGCAACGGTCTCGTCTATTTATTCTATTGCCACAATTAAGGCAATAGGAACAAAGCCCCAAGAGTGGCCAAGAGCCAGTCTATCAGGTACGTAACACTTCTAGCCTTTGTGTTGGTGGAGATGAGGGAGAGTTGAAAACATTAAGGGATTCTCTAAAAATTAATTATCCCACACAGAAGGGAGAACATACGGGATATCCACGAACCATTTTTTCAGGGAAGGCAATCGCTGGAGGTGAGCTTCAACCGCCTCCATTGCCTCTTTGGTCAGCTTCACTCCTGTCTGATAAGTAGTCGTCACCAATGTGACCACAGGATGGTTCCCTTTCCAGGTCATCGTGCTGGCATACTGGATTACCGCATCTACCGAGTCGAGCAAGGAGCCATTCCAATGCTGCTCCAAAATCCCCCAACACCGTTCGACCGGGTTGTATTTGCTATGATACGGCGGATAATATGCCAGACGGACGGTAATCTGATACCGCTCCACAAATTCCAGTAGACACTGCATAAACTGGGTGTGCCGGCTGTGATTCTCTGGACCATTGTCCAAATTGATGACGAGTGTTGTGATCTGGGAAAAGCGCTCTCTTGCTCTCTCCCACCAATCGATCAAACGATCTACCAGACAATCACTGGTTACTTTCGAGGTTACCCCATAGAAAAAGACCTCATCAAAGGAGGGCAAGAAAATACCTATGGGAGTCACGGCGGCCGTCGGCTGAAAATCATGGTCGGCGGCTTTGGTTGGGACGCGACTCTTGCCTCCCCGTGCAAAAGGACCAACCTTGACCGCCGCCTTCGCATCCATTGAGATCCGCAACATCTGTGGGTTCTCATCCGCCTCCTCGTTGATCTGTTTCAGTTTGTCGAAGATGGCATCGGTTTCGGGAAGTTTTTTTGGGGTTGCGTTTTCGCCACCTTTTTCGGGGAGTAGCCCAGTTCGTTGAGTTTGACGGAGATCGTCTCCGCTGTGGGTAATTCGTCGTCACAGTAGCCTTTTTGCGCAATCAACTGACGGCGTACTTCTGTTGCCGTCAGGCGCGTGTACAGACGGTTCGTGCGAAACTGTGGATCAGCTTGACTCTGCCCATCTACAAGAGCAATGATATCGTTCAATAAGTTGGGCAGATGCTCTTCACTCCGCTTGCGGCCTCGTGAGGTATATGCATCCAGACAGATAATCCCATGCTCCAGTTCGTGCTGACCTTTGCGGATCGTTCCACGATTCCATCCTAACTCCCGTTCTGCCAGTCGCTGACCTCCTTCTTTCAAGGCGCGTACCGTCCGAGCCATAAACAAGCGGCGTGCGTTCCCTTTCAGAGATTTTGCGGTTTCCACGAGCAACTCTTTCACATCCTTGACCAGTTCCATCCTTATGCCTCCCAGAGCTTTTTTGCTACAATATATCATCTCTAGAGCAATAGGGATCACGATACTATTTTTAGAACAATCTATGCTAACGGCAGCATATCGAAAAAATTGTCGCCATTCACTCTGCTCAGGCTTCCAAAACCTTTAGTGCGAGTTCGGCGATCACGCTTCACTCGTGAAGCGTGATCGCCGAAGCTGATAGCTATCAGCTGCTTTTTTGTCTAGGTAGGATATGTTTGTAAAATTCAGGATTGGCACGCCAAACACGTGCATGAAAGAGGTTAATGGTGAATACTCCAAGTGCCGCAAAGGTATACGCGAGGATCGGGTCGCCATGCTGCAGCCAGGTAAAATACCAGAAGATGCCTCCAATGAGAAATGCGCTCCATCCTTCGAGTAGATTGACCACAGCCGATTTTCCAAGAGGCGACGGGTGCTCCTGGCCAGTAATTCCTGTGATGAAATGAGGCAATCCGTTCCCCGCGTTGAGACCTGCCAAGAAAGCGAGAACAATGGTGATGAGCATATTCCTTCTTTCTCCTTTATAAGTTGTGATAAAATCCTACCAGTGTTTTTCTCCTAGAACCAGGAGTCAACATATTCTGGTATAAAAGCTACCAGGATAAGGGAGCAGAGCGATGAATGAGAAAGAACGACGCACAGAGTTGGCCCAGTTTTTGCGGACTCGTCGTGAGCGCATTTCCCCACAGCACGTCGGATTGCCGCCGGGAACACGTCGTAGAACCCCAGGGCTGCGCAGAGAGGAACTGGCGCTGTTAGCAGGCATCGGAGCAACCTGGTACACCTGGCTGGAACAAGGACGTGCGATTATCGTGTCAGGATCAGTATTGGAAAGCTTGGCTCGTGTTTTACAACTGGATGCAGATGAGCGAGCCCATCTCTTCATTCTCGCACGTCAACAACTGCCTGCGGACCCACTGCCCTTGACTCAGACCATTGATTCCGCTCTCCAGCTCATTCTTGATACGATGGGTATCTACCCCGCCTGGGTCTTGAGCCCTCGTTGGGATATCATTGCCTGGAATCAGGCCGCTTGCCGGGTGCTTGGTGATTTCGGCACAATGGCTTCCCGAAAGCGTCATATCCTCTGGCTGCTCTTTACTGATCCACGATACCGTGCAATGGCTGTGGATTGGGAACGGGAGGCCCAGCGCTTCCTTGCTCTCTTTCGCGCCAGTACCCAGCGCTATGTCGGAGAAGCTTGGCTGACTGAATTAATCCATGATCTGGAGCAGGTGAGTCCAGCATTTCGCGAGTGGTGGTCCCGTCATGATGTTCAAGGGGTTCAGGCTGAACACAAGCACCTGCTCCATCCTCTGGTGGGACTCCTGGTTCTGCAGGCAAAGACCTTCCAGGTTGCAGATCACCCAGATTTACAGATGATCATCTATACACCTGTCCCTGGAACGGATACGGCAGCCAAATTAGCGGTTCTCTCCGAACCTCTCTCGGCAGAGTAACCTCTCTTGACGCATCTTTCAAAGGGGTGCTCTCTATCATCTCTGGGATATTTTAGTTTTCGAGAGTCCCTAAAAGGTTTTTTTGACTCCCCTCTACGTTGAGTACAGCGACTTATATGCGAGAGTGAGTCCTTGTGCGAGGACCTCCTGCTCCAGAAGGACCACCACGCGTAGCGCGCTCCCGAGCTGGGTGAGCACCTGCTGAATTTTCTGGGCCGATTTTTGTGTAGGAGTAACGACGAGAATGAGGGGGAGCGCCTTTCCTGTGATGAGTTGGAAATCAAGATAGGCGTTGAATTTACGCTGGTACTCAAGTGTTCCGGTCGTGCCGCGATCATATTCGAGCAGCAGAGTGGTCCGCTGAGCCGTGGGGGATGGGGCGAACACGAGTTCGGCGTCTGGTCTCGCACGACCTGTGCCTTGCAGAAACATCTCTCTATACCAGCGTATAGAGGTCTGCGCGTTTTTCCATTCGTAGAGCATTTCTCCTCGCTCGTGTGTGCCTTTGAGGAGCTGGCGCATGAACCTGTAGAGGCTGCTGGTATGCCCTTTTTGACGGTCCAGGCCCGCTACCCCCCACTGTCTCCAGAGTTGTTCCTCATCACTCGTGCGGTTTTTGGGATGGACAACATAATACCTCAAAGGCTCTCCCTGGCGTACAGCCATATAGTGTAAGGCCGCTGATGTAAGCAGGTAGCGTTCTTGCTCTTGTGGGGGCATACTGGTGGTGGGCCAGAGCCGTGCATCGAGTAAGTGTTGCTTGAAAAGATGGGTGATATCGTGTTGGGTGGATTTGATCGCTTTAGGTACCCCATCAGGGCGTAGGAGGGTGTGCAAGGTCTGGAGGTCGAGCAGAGGATGATGGGCAACGAAGGCGAGCAGGCGTTTCTCCTGAGCGGTGAGTGCAAGGGTGAGTAATCCTGCTCCATACACGCTCTCCTGCGTTTTTCTTTGCCTGACGAAGAAGTGCTGTATCTGTTCTCTGTCAAGACGGGCGGCCTCATCTTGCAGTGATTCGCCCACATAGCGTGTCAGGTGCTCGTGTGCATGTGGAGGGGGAAGTGCCGCCTCTTTCAGGCGTATGGAAGAGAATGTGTGTTGTTGCGAGATGGATTCGGCAAGTGCTTCTGAGGCTGGTTCTCGTAGAAGCGCAGGGAAGGCGATTAGTGGGATGTGCGTGGGATTATTTGTATGTGCCAGAGTCGCAAGGTCGCGCCAGATAGCAGCATAGAGTCCATGCTCCATTGCCTCGCCTGTTGTCAGACCGCCTGCGAGCGGTCTGGTTGTGCGTTTGAGCGCACTCTCGGCAAGTAGCGATGCCCAGAGTGTGAGGCGATGCTCTGTGGTCACGATCAGGAGATGGGGCCAGCTTTGACGGTACAAAAGGCTCATTGCACGTAGATCAAGAAGTGAGCGAAGATCCGCCCCGATCTGTTTTTCTGCCCTGTGATGGGGGCCAGTATCCACGTGGACGAGGAACGCATAGGTTGCCCCGGCATGCTCAATGAGGAGGGCGGCGTCACTGCGCAGACGCTGGCGTCGCTCCCCAACGTGGAACATATGCGACCAGGGTTGTTGATAACTCACCAGGTGATCTCCATGGTCCTCTGCTTCAGCGATAAGCCGGGTGATCAGTTCGGCAAGCGTCAGGTGGATGTGTGGCTGGGAGAGACGCGCAAGAAGATCATCACGTTCGACGGGATAGGCTTTGGTCAGTCGGGCCAGGGTGAGAGGGGGAGTCGGGATGACGGTTGCACTGTAGAGATAGAGCCCCCAATCGGTGACATAGTAGCGGCGGTATCTCCCCTGCTCAGGCTCTTGAAGGACAATGGTATCAATCAACTTGAGCCTGGTCATTGCCCTGATCTGTTGAGCAAGCGTGTGTCTGGAGATGACTGCAACCGAACTTTGCCTGTGCGCTGAGAGGACACGGAAGAGTTCTTCCTGCGAGAGGAGTGAGAGCCAGATGAGCCAGGAGAGCAGGAAAAGGTGACGCTCGCTATACTCATGCTGTGCCAGGAAGGCTTCGAGATCTCTGCGGTAGAGCGGGGGCCAGATGTCCATTGGTTCCTTTGGAGTATCGTTTTGTTCCATCACTCGCCTCGCTCTCTTTCACTCCTCCATGATAGTGCTCCACCAGCGCTCCGCATCGGGAAACGAGGTTGAGAGGTATTTGGCTCTTGCTCAGGGTCGCTGGGGAGAAGCGGAAACGGTGGCGCAACGCCAACAGGCTCTTTGGCCTGCTTTTTGCGCTTGCTGCGTGGATGATTCCTCTTCCCATCGCCTGGCGTGTCGATGTGCTCTTCTTCCTGGTCCGGTGTCGTTGCTGCTCCTTTCCCAGATCCTCCTGCGAGGCTACTTCTTATCGATGCCGGGGTCCCATCATGTTCGCGGTTTTTTGGAAACTGGTCGGCTGGAGAAGATGTCTGCGCTTGTTGCCAATGTGGTGCCTGGGGCTGTTGCCGTATCACCTGGACATCTGCGGCGAGCTGTTCCGCATGCGCTCGCTGTTGCTTGCTGGTCTGCGCGGCTTTCAGGTCGCGGGCATCACGCTGTAATTTTTGAGCAAGTGGCGTGATATCCAAAAACTGGGCCAGATGGTCGGCATAGTGGCTGTCAATGTCAGCGGCTGATGTGTTCTGCTGCTGATGCTGCTGGCGTATTGTTGCAACTTGCTGTGCCTGCGACGGCGTATGGGCCCAGCTTGCAGGTGGCGTGAGCGTGACTGAGACAATTTGTACCGGATGCTTTGGGAGGCAGAGGCGCGCATAACTATGGAGCCTGGGCTGACTGAGAATATCCTTGGCTTCAATCACCCCACGGAATTCCTCTTCAAGGAGTTTGGCGTCGGCGGCAGAGACGTTAAAGGCAAACATGTTGTCGCAATTCGAAAAGACCATTTCGAGTAAGCCATCACGTATTTTGTTCAGCCGTTTGAGGTTTTGTGTTGCCAGCAGGAGCGAACAGCCAAACTTGGCATCCTCAGAGAGTAAGCGATCCCAGTCCCCTCCTGCAAGAGCATGAAATTCATCGGCGGCACATAAGACCTGTCGCCTCTGTGGTAATGGCACATCTTGCTGCACATGGAAGGCGCGGTGTAACAGGTTGATCAGAGTGCTCCCCAAAATATTGACTGAGGCATCATCCATATCGCGTGAGGAGAGGGCGCAGAGCACAATCTTGCCTTCAGTAATGGCGACATGTACAGGGGCTTTGGTGATGGGTTGCCCGACGATACGTCGCATCTGTTGATTATCATGAAAGACGCCAAGTTTACTCACAATGGGCATGATGACCTCATTGCGGAACGAACTTTGAGGGGGAAGCGCAAAGTAGACATTGACCCACCAGGCAAAGAGTTCCTGATGCCAGGTTTCACGCATATCAAGCTCTTGCAGGACCTGAATGGCGTAATCTCGATACTGAAGTAGTGGATTAATATCCAGTAAGGTATATTGCTGATCGGCCTTCCCATGGCGCACGCGTTGCTGGTTCAGCGTATAGAGGAGTAAACAGACGGCTTTGAGGAAATAGGCCATTCTTGGTCCCCAGAAGTCAGACCAGACCCGCTCAAAACTTGCCAGCAAGTTGGCCACCGCCTGATCTCGGGTAAAGCCCATGGTGGCATCAAGGGGATTGAGCGCCGGGACGGCGTCTGTATCGGTGAGATCCAAAAGCACCACGTCTTTGACGCGCTGAGCCGGGATGAGTTTGAGAAGGTCTTCTATCAGATCTTTATGGGGGTCAATCACAAACACGCCTGGCTGTAGCGTGTGATCCTGGACTTCCTGCATGGCTGCCTGGATAAGGAGCTGCATCAAGGTTGACTTCCCATAGCGGGAACGTGCCACCAGGAACTTGTGGCTAAAAAGCGTGGCATAGGGCAGATAGACAGGAACCGAATAGCCTCGATGTCTGGAATACCCGATAAAGGCCGGAGGAAGTGGGGCGCGTGCCTGCTCCATCTGTCGTGCTATTTCTGGTGATGCCAGGAGCTGCTTGAGAGAGACCCTTCGGACGAGGGGAAGATCCGTAAAGGCCTGGGGCAGATGAAAGGCTCCGGACAGCTCTAACCCATTCCAGATATCTGGACCTGGCACGCCCCCATACAGGACGCGAAGGAGTGGATGAGCATAGGGAAATGCCGTGTGTGGATGAACAAGCTGACGGGCGCGTGTCTGCTTTGTTTGGATGGAGCGTACGCGCTTGAGCGCGAGGCTATTTGCCGAAGGTACGGTAAACTGTCGATAGGCGACGGCAAGGCGCGTGATATGGCGTTGTAACTGCTCTTTGGTTGAGGTGCTTTGCTGCCCAATGGCAATGACGCGCAGGGAGGTGTAAAAGGCCTGGCGAGAGAGTTTTTCTGTAACCAGTTGCATATCATAGATCTCCTGGCGTGCATGTGTGCTCGTCCACCAGAGCAGTGCGATCCCCAGGACAAGAGCTGCCCCCAGGAGAAGAATGAGCTGGATCCAGGCCTGCGTGATGTAGCATCGATAGGCAAGCAGGGCTCCAAAGAGAGCCGCAACTAGCAGGAGGGTTTTCTGCATCTCGTTGGTGCCAGAGGAGGGCACACGTGCCCCGGTGAGTCGAGCATCACGCTCCCCTTGCAGTGGATGCTCGACCGATTTGCGGATATAGCGGTCAATCCAGTGCTCCGGTGCGCGTAGAAGCGCCAGTTGCGCAATCAGGCGTTGCCCAGAGCCAAGGGGTTCCATTGCTGCGAGAATACCTGCAAGTGGGTCTGCACCAGGCTCAAGAAGTTCCCTTCCGCTAAAGGTTTTGAGCGGCATCCAGGGCTTGTGGGTCATGGCAAATTCCCCAATCACTGCATGCTCCCCTTCGCGCAGAAGCAGGGGATCAGCTTCCGGCGCGATCCGCGAGAGGTCTGCCTGTGGATACTGTGCCGAGAATTGTTTGCTGAGCAGAAGGAGCTGTTCGGCAGAGGAGGCCCGCAGGACAAAGCCTTGCTCTCTGCGAGTCCCAACGAGCTCTACTGCAAAGGGCTCGTCAGAGGCACAGGCCTGAAAAAAGTTTTCCATGGCCGATGCCTGGCGCTCCTCCTCATCGCTGGGTGTAATGAGGAGGAGGTATTGTGCCCCCAGTGGCGGTGTCACGAGCTCGCCGTCTGGTGCCACGTGCGTTTGCTCGGTGCGTTGGTCTCTTGATGAAAGCGCGGCTGTGTGTTCCATCGGTGTCCCCCCTTCCTTGCTCATCGAGAATGGACGCATTTCATGGTTGTACGAGGAGGACTTCAAGCCCTTCCTGGGTGCTGCTCATGTGCCTTGCGCCTCATCGCTCGTCGTTCGACCGGGTCGGTGGTAAATATGGCCTGGTAGACAGGATTGGACCATATGGTCATGGGGGCGTATTCGTTGCCAATGCGTAAGACGCACTGACCCGGGATCCCCTCGAGCAGGATGCGCTCTAATTCTTCTGGGAGGTGCAATTTCTCGACGGCTGTGCGCTGCATACCCATATAAAAGACCGTTCCTGCATTGGCGAGCACAACCTGCCCTGCCTCCAAAAAGTCCTGTGGATGTTGACTCAGGGTGATCTGCGCAATCCCCAGTTTTCGAAAGCCTCGGCTGCCACTTTCTAGATAGCGTCGCCCGGCTGGATGCTTCAGGAGATACGATGCCTCTTCGACGATGTAGGCAAGATATCGGTCGTCCTGGCGCAGGGCTCGATGCCGGGTGAGAAAGTTCTGTACGACGTAGGTCATGAGCGCAAACCATTTAGGATGGAGCTCTTTAATCGAGAAAATGGTCAGCGGCGTTTCCAGTGAGATGCTGGTTTGTCCACCCTGAAAGAGGTAGGATGCTTTTTCTAAGCGTTCGAGCAGTGATTGCCGCATGCTTTCCGATGAGGCTGGGATGCTGCGCATCATTGCGATGAAATCAGCAAGGGTGGGGGCTGGGAAGAGAGCCGTCTCCGGGTGGCGTCGAAGGGCGTCATGGGTGATGCCTTTGTCTGCATAGGTTGCCCGTGCGATTGCCATCAGGTAAGCTTCCTCGCTCCTGGTAAGAGGGGTATCCTCTTCTGCTACCAGAAGGGTGAGGCCAGTCATGAGCGAGTTATCGAAAAATTCCGCGAGCATGTCCGCTGGATCATCTGGATCAATAGCCCCAGGCCCAAAGGGAAGATCAAAGAGGTTGATCGGGCAACTGCGTGCCAGGTTATAGCGCTGACTTTCTCCATGGAGGGCATCATGGAGGGCAAGATAATCATCGTCCTTATCAAGGACCACAACATCAGCAAGTCCCAGCCCAAGAAAGCCGGTTGCAATGGTCAGGCCAACCCAGGTCTTTCCCTGGCCCGTGTCTCCAATGACGACGATATGGGGATTGCCAACTTTTTTGCGAGAGGACCACGGGTTGAGATAGACTGGCTGATGGGCCATGCCACTGCCTGTATAGCCAAGAAACAGGCCCGTGGGAGTGCCAACCACTCCGCGTGTGCCGGGAAGCATTGTCGAGAGCACATCGCTGGTGAGCTTGACCCAGTGTTGTAAACGATCGACGCCAACAGGCAAACAACTCTGCCAGGCAAGATCTTGTTGGTGAAGCGCGGGCCGTGCCTGCAGTTGCATCTCCCGTAGATGGGAAAGCACATAGCGCGAGCGTTGCTCTAGCCGTTCACGACTTCCGGCATGAACGCCGATAGTCATGGAGACATCAAAAATTTTCATTTGTCTGGACGCCAGGGCACGTGTTACCTGGCGAATCTGGTCTGCTTCCAGGTGCTGATCAACAGTGGTAATGCGCAGTGTTTTCTGATCTGAGAGGCGTTTGCTTTCGAGTTTGGTGAGTGCATGCTCAAGTTTGAGAATCATGGCGCGGCTATCGTTGGGTTCAAGATGGGTCGAGACAAGAAGTGGAATGCCCAGATCAAGAAGGTTGTTGACCCACCCGCAGAGGAGGTGATGTCCATAGCCAGTGATGGTGACCTGCTGGAGATAGCGGGTATGCCGCCCTGCCTGGATTTCCAGGATCTCTGGATGCAGGGTCACACTCGTTGGGGCAAGCAGATCGGCGGCGGCAAGCGTGCCTGCTTCGAGCCGTGTCTGGGCGTGTTGGCTGCTATAGTAAAACATCCCATGCACCCCCTGGAGTCGTTTGGGAAAGCGGTGTTGGGTTGTAGTGTTCTGTACGGCCTGCTGTGTTGAGCGAGAGTCTTTTGGTGATGATGCATTTTGCAGTTTCGCCGAGGGGTGGAGGTAATCGACGATGACACGCGATCTCTTGCTTGCGGTTCATGTCTTTCCGAGGTGTGCGGGGGGATTGACTGTTGCTGCTGTGTGGGCGTGGTCTCGACGAGTTCTGGCATAAAGGTGGGCTCTGGACTGCCAGGTGCCAGACAGCGCGCAAAGAGCTGCAAGAGTTCCTGGTCTTCAAGGGCCAGATGCGCATATCCAGGTGCTGAATCGCTTTGCGTACAATGGAGGCGCGAATGCGCAGCTGGTCGAGTACCTGGGTCCGTGTTACCTGGGGCGTTTTTCGAAAGAGCAGGAGGCGTGAGATGGCGGAAAGAATGGAACGCGATGTCTCATCTGGCGTGTGCCATGCCATCTCTGCACTTGAGGCGGAAAGAATGAGAAAGTGCCGTGTACGAGTGCAGGTGCGCATGTGCTGCTCCTGAGCGTGTACGCTTGCGCGTTGAAGCGCCTGCAGATGAGGGGTCCCTGAGAGTTGTGGCAGGGCTTCCTTCTGTACAAGGAGTGCAGGCGCAGTCACTGGATCAATGTGCTCGGTCTGCGAGAGCAGGTGGAGATGAAACTCCAGGCCTGTGAGAAATCCTTCAAAGCGACGAAACACTCGGAGTTGCTCGTTCTCGGGAAGCAGGCAGATATTTTTCCCCTCAACCTCATAAGCCATCCAGTAACGCACCACAGTGGTCTTCTTGTGCTGGATGCTCTGCTCTGCGATGCCGTTGTGGATCGTATCCAGCGGAATCCAGGTGGCTTGTACAGAGGGAACTGGTTCTTCGTGTGAAGCTGGGTTTTCGATGTGTTGTGATTGCCAGGTGGTGCGCCTGGGAAGCATCTTTGCGCGTAGCAGGACATAGAGCCAGTAGCCAATTGACATACCCTGGACCCGTCCATGCACCAGAACTATGGTGGAAAGCGTGATCAACGCACAGACAATGAGATGGGGAAGCAAGGGGAGTGAGCCAGTCAGCGAAAAACTGCCGGTGAGCGCACCCAGATCCGTGAGCAATTGTTGCAGGCTCATCCCAAAAATCTTCTCTTCAAAGGTGAAAAGGTGTCCAGGGACCTCTTTGACAAGCGGACTGGTCTCAAAGATTGACCTCTGTGATGCTTCTGACATGAATGTGATGCTCCTCTTGTGTGAAGAGGATGGCCGATTGCGCTCTGCCACCCTCTCTGTAATGCTCCAGATTTTATGAATCCACTGGCGCTCAAGGGTGAAGTGCACTTCCAAGCTGTTGTCCAAAGGAAATGAGAGCCCCTGCCGCTGCGATAAGTGCCGCGCATAGAAACACCTTGCGTAAGTTTTCCCAGCGCTTTTGGTGTGCGACGACATTGGTATCATTCTCAAACATGATGATGATGACATAGACCACAATCATAAGGCCGGCAATAGTCAGCCCAATGACGGCGGCATCCTTTTGCAGATTGCCCAAAATGCCATTGAGCGACTTGAGTGTTCCATAATTCATCGGGTAAACCTCCTTTTCGATGATGGGTTTGAAAGCTTAGACTGAGAGTAATCTGGCACCGACCACAATGGTACCGATCATTTGCCCGATTCCCTGCCCACTTTGCACAGGCATCGCCGAAAAGCGTGCGAGCAAAGACGGGATCTTGGTGACCAGAAACAGCATGGCAATAGCCAGGAGCAGACTATCAAAACCGTTTTGCCCAAAACTTGCCAGGAGTGCGAGCCCCAGGGCAAAGGCCAGAAACTGGACAAACTGCGTAAATGTCACGACCAGAAACAGGCGTGCCCAAAAGGTGAAGACAGACGAGGTATGTGGTAAAAACGAGAATAAGATGGCTATGGGGCTCAGGACGAATAGCAGATTCCAGAGTACCAGTCGATCGAAGGCTTCAAAGAGTAAGCGGAAGAGAAGCACGTTGAGGAGAATAAGGATCCCAAGGTACAGCAGCAAACTTTGCCCCTGGGTGATCCTGGCACCATTGTTGATCGTCTGAAAAAATCGATCCAGGTTGGCATTTACTGATCCGCACAAGACGTTATTCAATTGAAGGACCATACGACAGAAGAAGTAACTTAGATTCAGCATCAGAGCGGTCGTAATGATCTTTGGAACAAATTGGCTGAGCGGAATCGTGAGCGTTCCTGTGCTATTGGAAATCATGATCTGTATAGCTCCCACAATGATGAAGAGCGCAAAGAAGGCATCGGCAACTGCGAGCATCGTGCCCCATGCCCCAATAACAACCGGATTGCCAGCCGTCAAGTTTTCCGGCGTGCTCTTCAGGTAGGTGATGAGCAGCGGCTCCAATGGCCCAAGTGTGCTAGTCCCGAAAAGGCTGTTGGGCGACGTGAAAATCTTTTGCAGCAGATCCCAGAATGCAATAGGGTCCATGAAATTTCCTCTCCGCTGTATGTCTACCGATTCGTTGCTAATGCAAATCATTTGCTCTTGTCAATGACAGATGGTTCCTTCTGCCGTGAAAGCTTCGATGCTGAGCATAGCAGTCGTATGCTGGTAGCATTGGGGGAGAAGATGGAGAGCAGACCCTTCTGAGCGTGGGGAGGGAGCGATGGGTAGGATGTGAGTGAGATGGTGTTGAACGAGGTGGAAGGCATGGGCCTTATCAACGGCGTGACTGGCCTTCAATGTTGTCAAAATCAATACACCCATCATCAGATGGGTGCGGCAAGTTTTTTCGTCGAGCTCATCCAGGACAGTGGAGGGGTAATAATTCGTTTTTATTTCTTTAGATAGGTGTAGGCAAATAGTGACATCTCTTCCTCTTGCCAAAGCTGTGTTTTTCTGGTATCTTTGTTCTACTTACGACACAGAGGGAGGAAGCGCAACCGGATGATCCGTGGGTATCGGGGCGAACTTGACCTCAATAATCGGCAAAAGACGCTCTGCCGTAAACATGCTGGAGCCGCTCGCTGGGCGTATAATTATGGTCTTCGCCGCAAACAAGAGGCCTACAAAGCTGGGCAGAAAACGCCCACCGCCATCGATCTGCATCGCGAGATCAATGCTCTCAAGCCCTCTGAGCCTTGGATGCGCGAGGTCAGCAAGTGCGCCTTCCAAGAGGCTTTGCGTGACCTGGATGCCGCCTTCAAGCACTTCTTTCGCAAGTGCCGGCTCAAAAAGGGGGGTGCATGGAAAGGCTCGTGTGGCTATCCCCGCTTCAAAAGCCGGAAGAAAGCCATCGGTGGTGCCCGCTTCACCGGGAGCATTCGGGTGTCTGCGGGTGCCATCCAATTGCCTCGTTTGGGAATGCTCCGACTCAAAGAGCACGGCTATTTCCCTCTGGATGGCAAGATCAGCAGTGCGACCATCCGTGAGCAAGCAGGCAGGTGGTATGTCTCGATCTGTGTGCACGAGCAAGCAGGGGAAGCGAAAGACCCCCAGCCAGCCACAGGTGACGTGATTGGGGTTGACTTAGGGATCAAGCGGCTGGCGACCCTCTCTGATGGACGCACCTTCGAGAATCCCAAGGTACTGCGCAAGAAACTCACGATGTTAAAACGCCTCTCGCGGCGCCAGAGTCGCAAGGCCAAAGGATCACGCAATCGCCAGAAAGCCAAGCTGCGCCTCTCACGGATGCACGCTCGGATCGCCAACGTGCGCCAAGACGCTTTGCACCAAGCAACCGCCCAGATCGTGGCGAGAACCCGCGCCCGATCAAGAGCGGCCGCGTGTGATCGTCTTAGAGGATTTGCATATTGCAGGCATGCTCAAGAACCGCAGGCTGGCTCGAGCGATTGCCGATGTGGGCATGTACGAGTTCAAGCGGCAGATGCTCTACAAAGCCGAACAGGTAGGGGTGCAGGTGCTGCTGGCCTCGCGCTGGGAACCCTCCTCAAAAACCTGTTCGTGGTGTGGCTGGATCAATGAATCGCTCACCCTTTCAGATCGAGTCTTTGTCTGCCTGGAGTGTGGAAGCGTGCAAGACCGAGATGCCAATGCCGCCAACAATCTCGCGGCGTTGGCACAATGAACGTGGCGTACCGCAAGTTCTGCGGGAAGTGACGCCTGTGGAGCAGGTGTAAGACAAGCGAAAAGCTTGCAATCTGCGTTGTACCCCCTCGAGGGTTGAAGCAGGAACCGAACACGAAATGTGGACTGTCCATGTTTGGGTAAGTTTCGGAGAACGGTAATAGAGACCCTCCCGTTTGGGATGTTTGGTAAAACCACTGGCAACACACTCCATCGCGCAAATCCTTCTTCCGGTGGATGTGGACAAACGTTTCATGGGATACAGTATCCCTACGTGCCTGGAACCTGCCCAGGCATAACTTCTTCTTATCAGGAGTATACCCATGAAACAGATCTCTCTCGGACAAACCAGCTTAGATGTCAGCGCTTTCTGCCTGGGCTGTATGTTCTTTGGCACATTGACGACCCAGGAAATGGCCTATCAACTGGCAGATCGCTATTTTGAGGCTGAAGGACGCTTTTTCGATACCGCGAACAATTATGCCTTCTGGATCAACGGTGCGACTGGCGATGAAAGCGAAACGGTCCTGGGGCGCTGGCTCAAGAGCCGTAAGAACCGGGATCAGATCATTCTGGCAACCAAAGTCGGAGCCCGACCTACCCAGCCTGGTGGAGGCAGAGAAAGCTGGGAAGGACTTTCTGCTCGCGCCATTGAGCGAGCTGCCGAAGGCAGTTTAACTCGTCTGGGGACTGACTACCTTGATCTCTATTACGCACACATCGACGATCGGCAAGCCTCTTTGGAGGAAACGCTTACCGCCTTTGACCGTCTCATCACCGCCGGAAAAGTTCGTGCCATTGGCTGTAGCAATATGATGACATGGCGCATTGAGCAGGCCCGCAGCCTCAGCCACTTGCATGGTTGGGCCACCTATTGTTGTGTACAGCAGCGCTATAGCTACCTGCAACCCAGAGCAGGAGCGACGTTTGAGACCCAACTTGCGGCCTCCCAGGAATTGCTGGATTATTGCCAGGAGCATGAGGATATTTCACTGCTTGCCTACTCCCCGCTCCTCTCTGGGGCATACACTCGCCAGGATATCACGTTGCCACCACAATATCACTCAAGTGAAACTGAGGCTCGACTGAGAGCACTGGCAACTGTGGCAGCTGAAACCGGTGTCACGCCCAATCAGGTCGTCTTAGCCTGGCTTCTCCAGAGTACGCCCGCTGTCATTCCCGTGATCGCCGCCAGCAACCCAACACAACTGGACGAGAACCTCGGGGCAGTGCACGTTCATCTGACAGGAGAACACATGCTCAGGTTGAATAACCCTGACCTGTAGGCCTGGCACTATGTGAGCAATTAGAAACCACAGAGTAGCGGTTACAAGCACTTCTTCTCCCGCTTGTAACCGCTACTCTGTGGTTTATTGCCTGGGTGCTGCCTCACGCAAAAATCCTTGCCGCACCTTCATCTGATAGATGTAACAGATGAGCGTCACTTCAAATTCCAGTACTCGACAAGTGGAAATAGGAACGCTCGCGGGACTGCCTATGTCGCTGAAAGAATGATGGTGATTGACTGACCTCAATACAGTTTGCGAAACTTTCCGGATAGGCAAGGTCAGTTCTCCTCATCTCCCCTTGTTCTAAAGATTCTCTTTCAACGTACCAAGGTCTCGCATTATCAATTCCATAAGATAGGTCTTGAGATCAGGATACTCAAAGGCTCTATCCTGGCTGTCCCATCCTTGATTCTGTTGCTCATAGATGCTGTAATGATTCTTCTCATCACAAACGGCGACTCCATTCCAATCCCATACAACTGGGAGAAGAGGCCTCTCCGTCTTGAGATTTGCTCTCGCCTTGGCCTCAACAAGAGGCCACCACTCCTGCAACGGTTCGTGTTTACACAACCAGGAACCACTGTGCAGGTAATGGAGGCGAAAATCTTCAGGGAGCAAGGTCCCTTGTGAGTGTTCCAAAAACTGGAGATCATCCTGTGAGAGTGATTCTCTCTCACCCCAGCCGCCAGGAAATTGCAGAAAGCTATTCATCTTGCTGAGCCAGGTAAAAAACTGAGCGTCGAAGCCGGTGGGGATGGCTGGCAGCGTTGCGGGCCAGAGCGATACTTCCTGACGTTCAAGCCCAAAGAAATCAGTGACAATGCAAACAATCATGCCATGTGCATCATAGCCATAGTAGGAAGGATAGCCACCGTCCCCGTTTAAGCGAAAGAGGTAGACTTTTGCGTCTTTTTCTTGTGGTAAGACAAACTCTGTCCATGGTCGTTCATGTCGAAATTCATGCAGCCCCCACAGACGCTCGTCGTCATCTAAGAGCAGTTGATTCATCATGTCCCCAGTGATACTATCCATAAAGCTGCCGGTTGCGGAGTCGACTCCATATCCATAGGGGCGCCCTTGCTCGTCTTTCCCATGTGTTGGTTCCCAACGCACCGGCTCGGTCTGGGCGAAGCGAAGAGCCGCAAAGGCAATATCAGAGACACAATCTTGAAAAGCAGTGGTGACAAAGACCGGGTAGCTGCCAGGCGAAACGCCCGGATCAAGGACCAACCCATCGGTATGGATAAGCGGGTCTCGTGCAATCACTTTTCCAGAAGGAAGGGACAGGCTTCCTATCTGCTGGCAGTGCAAAACATAGTGTAAGTTTGTGCTATAATTAAGCACTTGATTCTCTTGAAAAGCAATGGAATAATCATAAAAGCTCATTTTTCACAATTCCTTTCCCCAAAAATACTATTCTCTGTTTTAAAAATAGTTTGCCAGAATAAAAATGTTCAATAGCATCGTAGCATGTTCTTCATGCTACATGCCTTTCTCCTTAATAAGCCACTGGCCCGAGCGAACGGAAGCCAGTCATTTTTTCCTGCATGATGAATTCTCTTGAGAATCAAGGTTCCCAATATCAGGAAGTCTCTGTCGCATGAAAGCCCTTTCCATGCGCCATCACACGATGCCAGAAGTTACAGCACAACCTGAGTGCTCCCCGCGCGCTCAAGCAGCGGGGTTCCAGAGGTTCGTCCCACGCTTCCAGTTCTTCTCCTTGAGGGTGAAGAGCAGGCTCTAGTGGTGGTTCCTCTGAACTTTTGGGCAGACGCGCTCTGGCTCGGGTCAGACCCAAGCTTTGGGGCAGATCCTGCCCCTCTCTCGCACGTTGGATCAGACACTCGTGTGCTGCCCGCAGGCGCGCCTCCGCACCTTCCCAATACACCTGGTATCGGGCACACGAGGGAATGGGGTCTGCTGGATCAAGGTAGGCAGCAAGAAACGCTGAGTAGAGATCGCGTTGCACAGGACCCACACCGCAGGCACACTGATGCCAGCGCTCTGAGAGGGGCTTCTTGACTTTCTTGCCACAGCCATGACACCACTGGCTCAATGCCGTGGTGCGTGTGGGGACTTCGACCAGGGTGCCGCCCGTACTTGCAACGGTGCGTTTCAACAGTGCTACAAACATCCCTGGAGCTCGCAGTCCCACACTCGTGCCAAATTGCCTCTGCCATGCCTTGTAGGAGATTTTTTCGAGGATGATGGTCTTGCCCAGTGCAAGCACCTCATGCACCTTGCGACCATGCAGGCTCTTACGATACGCCGCCAACTTGCGCTCTTTGCTCGCCTTGCGTCGCCTCGTCGCCTGGTAGCGCTTGCTCTGTTTCCACGGTCGCTTCTTGGTGTCCCGCTTCCTAATGCGTCCCTTCTCGTCGTAGTACTCCGGGTTGCCTGCTCGTCTTTGCCGATCCATCTGCCGCTGCAGACGACGAATGGCTCTCGCATCAGGTGCCAGTTCCGCACAGAATACCTGCAGACTGGCTTCCCCTTCCTGGGGGACGAGCGCCAGGGTCGATGGGCCAAGATCTCCTCCCACGATGCTCTTGCCAATGATGTGTTTGGGCTTGTGGTGAGGGACCCCTTCCAGGACCAGTTGCACAACGTAGCGATACCCCTCGGTATCGGCACCAGCTGCTCTCTTGCTGCTGGCGGGACGTTGGAGGAGGCGAGCGTATTTGATGCGGTGCTTCAAACCATGGCACACCACTTCATCCTGCCAATCGATGAGAGCTGGGAAACGATCCCCATTCCAGAGCAGGAACCCGGCGTTTCCCTTCTCGGGTGGTTGAAGGACAAAGCGCAGACCGGTATCATTGCGCTTGTTCTCGATGCTGCAGAAGCCTCGCCCTCGGCTTTTGAAGCGCACTCGCCTGGCGTTGCCCAGGCAGACGCGATTGAGGGCGCGATAGGCGTGGGTGGCCAGGGTTTGGGCGAGTACCGCCTCAATGTGCTCAGCGATCCACCCAACGCGCAAGCCCTTGACCGCTTGATGCAGGGCAGCTTCGGTGAAGCTATGGGCTTGACGCAAGGCAGAGAACGCCGCCGCTCGCTCCGCCTTATGGGTACGAGGGAAGGTGCGGGCCTCTTGCCAGGCGGGATCAGCCCGCATGCGGCGCAGACGCTTCTGCCCGAGGGAGAGGATGGCATTGTAGAGCTGTCGGGCCGCCTCCAGATGAGCGCGCAGGCGCTTAGCCTGCCCCTGGTTCACCACCAGGGGCAGTTCCAGCAGAAAGGTCGTTGTACGGAACGTTGCTGATTTTTTCTGGTCGCTTGCAGCCTGAGGCTTCTTCATGTCATCTCTCGTGCATGGCGCTTTGTGCCTAGATCATACGTTCCATAGGATAGCAGCACGAGAACATCTCGTCAAGTGCCCACCATCCGCTGTTGTGAGGATTCGTTCCTCCCCCAGCCTTGCAAGGAACGGCGATGCATCCCTGCCATCAATGAGCAGGGCTTTCTCGCTCGGTTTCTTGTAATTTTATGAGCCATATCCTACGCCTGACCACTTTCTTCCCCCTTTCTCTCACCTCATTCCCCCTGCCATATTCCCCTGTCCTCCTCTGGTGTCTCCCCGCCACCATGTTAACGTGAAGTCATCCTTTCTGTATGGGTTGGACAAGATATCGTTGAACATGTCATCTGCACCGATTGACTCCTGGAAGAATATCATGTATGCGGTGTATGGGACTGCTCACATGAAAGAAGATCAGAAGGCTGCTTCGGTGAAGCCATGGGCTTTGCGCAAGGAGGAGAACGTCGCCGCTCGCTCCGCCTTGTGGGCACGAGGAAAGGTGCGGGCCTCTTACCAGGCGGGATCAGCCCGCATGTGGCGCAGACGCTTCTGCCCGAGGGAGAGGATGGCATTGTAGCGCGCTTCCAGATGGGCATGCACCCGCTTGGCCTGCCCGGCGTTCACTACAAGGGGCAGTTCCAGCAGAAATGTGGGGGGTACGGACAGTGGGTGCTTGTGTGTGGTCGCTTGCAGCCTGGCGCTTCGCGCATCCCATTTCTTTTGTGTATGGCGCTTTGGGTCTAGATCGTATGTTCCATAGAATAGCAGAATGGGAACATCTCGTCAAGTGCCCCAACATCCGCTATTGCGAGGATCCGCCCCTCCCCTCAGCCTTTCAAGGAACGGCGATGCATCCCTGCCATCCATGAGCAGGGCTTTCTCGCTCGCATTCTTGTAAACATACCTCCGTTGGGTCGACTGACCAGAAACGTTGGACTGCCTCAAAAAACGGTTGGGGAGCCGCGCGCCGCGCGGCTCCCCAACTGATGTGCTCAGTACTCCCTCTAGGCGACGAAACGCCGGAACCGGCGCGTCAGCATGGGAACGTTCCCTCCGCTGGCGCTGAGGATCGCGCCCGTCGTCCAGTCGTTGCCGTGCTCCGGGCTGATCATGTTGGGCGGCGAGAGCCGTCCGACCGCCCTCCTCGTGATCGAGGGGACGATGTAGATGCCTGCGGGCCTGCGGACGGGCAGGCTGGGACCCTCGTTGAAGCGCTCCCCCAGCAGCGGGACCCCGCCGAGCATCTTGTCGCCGGGCTGCTCTTCGCTGACGGTGACCGCGCTGCGAAGAGCGAAGCTCTTCGGGAAGAAGATCGTTGTCCCGTCGGCGCAGAGGCTCACGATCGGGTGCGAGCAGGTGTTGAAGCACACCTCCTCGTCCACGTAGGCCGCCGGGACCAGCTGCCCACTGATACGCCGCTCGACGGTCCGCGCCCCGGCGTACGCTGCCAGGACGATCTCGATGCCGCCGAAGCCCAGTGTCACCGTACCCTCGTCGGAGACGGTGATGCTGGCAGGGCGGTACTCCCGTACGAGGTACAGATTGCGCGTCGTCGGGTCCCTGCGGACCCGCAAGGAGTGGGTCCGACCCCACTCATCCTGAACCTCGACGGTCGTTTCCTCCGCTTTGCCCATGACAACCAACCCCTCTGGGTCGGGCGAGAATGCCATCATTCTCGCGCTGGATTATGTACTGAACACTCATCGGTAGCCTGATCTCATTCCACAGGAGTGCCGGATCGTGGCTCTCGTTATGGAAAGGTGGTTCATCTGATGAGACGATAGGCCAGTCGATCTCTGGGTTCCTCCGAGTGTCCTCCGCGATGTCTCAACGTACCGGACAGACAGCGAACCTACGGTGACAAACCACAAAGAAACCGATCACCTTGCCAGCGCAAGCCAGCATGTTCGGTGACAGATAATTGTTCACCTCCATTATAGAGGAAAACCATTTTCAAACACAAGGAGGTCCTAGTCCTCTCTTACCCCAATTTCCGAGGAAATCCATTTCTCTGCTCCCGTTTCTCAGTAGGTATCCAGTCGCTTCGAACTGACATGAGAATATACAGAGCCAGAGACCATTCAGCCTTGCCGTTCTGCTACAGATCAAGCGAAAAGTCGCAAAATGGTCTCAATGCTGCAAGAGGGGGTTCCAATCTCTCAGCCCCATTCCCTGGGAGGCAAGTTGCCGTGCCAGCATAAGGAATGCTGGGATGATGAGTATGTAAGCTCGTTCTGTGTTGTCTACATGCTGGGTGTCTCTGAGAATGAAGGTTCCCAATATCAGCGAGGTGCTATTGTATGAAAGCCCTTTCCATGTGCCATCACACGATGCCAGCATTCACAGCACAACGTAATAACATGAACCCATCCGATGCATGACTACTCTCTTCCCCCTTCCTCTCACCCCACCTCCCTTGCCATATTTCCCCGTCTTCCTCTGGGGTACCCCTGCCACGATGTTAGAGTCAAGTCATCCTTTCTAAAATGGATTGGATGAGAGAGTGTTGAATAGATCACCCGCACAGCTTTGACCCCAGGAGGAAGGTCATGTGCGCGGTGAATGGGACTGCGCGCATGAAAAGACCGGGTGTGTGGGTGAGCATACAAGGAGGTTGCACTTTTTATGGCACAGTCCAAAAAACAGTTGCTCAAGAACATCCAACGTCAATGTCAGCAAGCCGGTCGCGCGCTTGCCCTTGCGGCCTACCAACGTGACAATATGGCTCTCCTCGATGCCTACGGACAACTCCGCATTGACATTCGAGAGACCGTAAAGCACCTTCGGCGCGCCCCTACTGGAGCGCTTGAGCAGATGACGCTTCCTGTCACGTCTGCTGATGTCAAGTATCTGCATCAACGGTTGAAGCGTCTGCAACGCACCCTGATTGTACCGGATGCATCGTTGTAGGGCACTCTTATCGTAGTAACGTTGTCTATCTCGCACCATCGCACATCGGGAGGAATGCATGCGATGGTAAATGCCTTCGTCATGCTCGTCCCGAGACACACAATGAAATCGCACATGTAAAAGAAAGAAGAGGGAACTTCCATGACCAAGGCAATCACCAACCCCGACTCGTTGGCACATTCGGCGTCTCTCGATTGGACAGAGCTGCAGACCAAAGCGACAAAGGATGCCCAGCATACCTTTTTATCGGTGGTGCTCAATGCGCCACTGCAACTTGACGATGCCCAGCTACAAGCGGAGGAGGAGCAAGCGGAAAAGCGGTACACGCAGGCCCTGCTCGATGCCAGGCGTCATCGCGCGACCGCTGCATCCTCGCTGCTCTCGGCGATGTGCAACTGGTCGAGGAAACAAGCGACCGCTCTCCTTCGTGAGAAGGTCGCAGGCAAGCCGATGAGTCCCAATTACCCTGAGCTGTTCGCCTCCGATCTGCAACAGCAGTTCACGACTGTACGCTCGGACCTGCAACACTTCTGGAAACAGGAAGATGAGCAGCAAGCCGTCGTACAACAGCAACGCATTGCCGCCCAACGCAAGGACGCTGAAGAAGCATTTGGCACTGCCTACCCGATCATTCATGATCTGGGTGAGCTGGTCTTGCATGGCGAGCGAGAGCGCCAGAGCCTCTTTGAGTCCGGACACCGTATGGCCAACGCGTGGGCAGACAAATATGAGCAGAGTGTGAAGAAGCGCGAAGATCAGCTTGCCGAACGCGTCCAACTGATTCAGGAGCAAGAGCGAGAGAACCGACAGCATCAACTGTCTGTACGTTCTCTCTCCAGGTGGGATGAAAGAAACTCGTTTCTCGATGCTGTGGTGTCCACCGGCAAAAATACCGTGGGGTGCCTCCTGGTCTGGTTCCTCCTCCTGGCAGGTGTACTCGGTGCACTCTATCTGGCGTTTCCCCATCACTAGTTTTTTCCGCGTAGCATTCGTTTCTTGTAGATTCATCTCGTCGTATGGCTCGCAAGGGACGCCCTCCCTTGCCTTCCCTGTCGCGCTTCTGCTTCTGTATCAGGCAGAGGTGCGCGCGAGCGGATGTGATGGTTCCCTCTCTGGAGCCCGGAAACCCGTTCGCGTTGCGAGTCCTGGTGACTGACGCTCCCAGGTGAGGTTGAGCTTGTCAGGAACCAGGCTTGTAGCATGGCCCTGATACCGGTATGTGTGTTTGATGATGACGTTCGCTCCCACCATGTGGTTGAGCTTGTTCGTCTCTTCTCATCATCCATATCGTCATTGACAATTGTGTCTTACTGAAAACACAAGAGGAAGAGTGCCTGGGTATATCCCTCCTCTTCCACTTGTGTGATCCTATTTGCCTGCTCTGTGGATGATGGGCGTTTCATAGGACTGCCTCACAAGAATTCGTTCCTTATAATTGCGTAGTGCTGTGAGGCGATCTCTTCCCTGTATATGCCCATCAAGCCACCTGTACTGGACGCGGCACCACCACATTGGCGGGAGGCGCGCTTCACGGATAGAAGCGCGTTTATCCTAGAGTTGTGTTCCATTTTACGGAGCAATTTGGCTTTATTTTCACCTTCCTACCCACGACCTCCCCACCTGGTCACGGGCCCTGTTCTGTATAGTTGAAGTGAATAGAAAAAGAACAGTCCCATAGGGACAACAGATGATCCATCTGTTACTGGCCAACGTGCCACCCTGGAAAGCTTTGTGTCTGTAAAGTGGATACTCGCTTTCCCAAGCATCATTGTTCTGTCCTCTGAAAACGGCACAAGCAATGATGAGCTGGAAGAAGGATTGCAGGGCTTTCTTCACATGAAGCAAGAACTCTCCTGATGATCAGCACAAACGTCTGTTTATGTATGTAGGTTGGTTTGTAGGTGTGCTCGCTGCTGAAAGTAACTACGGTAGATAGTTCTTGTTAGGGACGGTGTTGTAGAGAGAAAACTTCTGAGAAGTATATTGTTGTGCGTACTTGTTGGATGCAGATTGTAAAGCAAGACTGTGGTCGTTATTGTTGTCGTTTGTTTCTTCCATTCTTTCCGAGTACTTGTGTGTTTATATGCAATGCATGTAAAAGAGATATTGTAGGGTGCAATAGAAAAATCGTTGGTGCTTCACTTTTTACGGCCATGAGTGCTCAGGCCACTGTGCATTTTATCCCTCTTTGTTGAAGCGATGATTCAGGCTCATCGCGTTCTTTGTGTGCACCATTCTTTGTTTGATTTATATCGACAAACATCTATTTTAACATTTAACGTCTCCGCATTGGGAGGCAAAGGCCAGTATGTTTGTGGTGTCACAAGTCAGACAACAAGGAGAATTGTGTGTGATGACTGCTTCTAAATCATCTCCCTCTTCTTTTGCTGTGTATCAAACCGCGCTTGCCGCGTTACGAGCGCGTATTAGCTTCATTCCTATTGTGCCTGATGGGAGGAAAGCTCCGGCTGTTCGATGGAAGCCGTACCAGGTGAGCCTGCCAACGTTGAATCATGCTCGGACCTGGTTTTATGGCAAGGATCATGGGATCGCGTTTCTTACTGGAAGCGTGAGTGGGGGATTAGAGATGCTTGATTTTGATGCCCATGACATCTATGCGCAGTTTGTTGAGCGAGTACGACAGGAAGAACTGACCGCACTCCTGGAGAAAATTGAGCAGGGCTACAAGGAGCTCTCGCCCAGAGGGGTGCATCTCTATTATCGATGCCGTGTCATTGAGGGGAGTAAAAAGTTAGCCCAGTGCCCATTAAAGGCGCCTCCCTGGGTCGAGAGCACAATTGAAACGCGAGGAGAGGGAGGGTATGGCATCGGCGCTCCTTCATCTGGTGGGGTGCATCCCAGCGGGCGTCCCTATCGGGTGGTACAAGGAGACCTGTCCACCATCGTCACGATTACCGTGCAAGAGCGTGCGCTACTTCATGCCGTTGCTCGCACGCTTGATAAGATACCACCGCCAGTGCATCAGCCCCCTCGCATACCCTCGCAGCAGAGTCAGGGGCGTCGGCCAGGCACGATCTTTAATGAGCAGGCAACGTGGTCTGAGATTTTGGAACCATATGGGTGGACCTGGGTGAAAAAGATCGGCCAGGAGGATTTTTGGAGACGACCTGGGAAGACGCTTGGCATCAGTGCGACAACCAACTTTGAAGGGAGCGGCTACTTGTATGTGTTCTCAACCTCAACGCCCTTTGTTGCGCGCGTGGGCATCGATAAATTTGGCGCATATACCATTCTTGCCCATCAGGGCGATTTTGCCTCGTCGACAAAAGCACTGGTTGCGCAAGGGTATGTGGAGGTGTGAGCTCTATGCTTCCATCTTGAGGGCGTTTTTGTTCGTGAGTGAGCATGTCGTAGCGCAAAAAATGTACACAGAGAAAACAGCGCAGACCTGCTAGAAAATAGCAGGTTTTCTGCTAAAGAAAGGAGAATCTGCGTGAAAAAACGTATCCCAGACTCTTCCCACACGTTCCCACTATCGCCAGCTGTCCCTACCCAATGGAAGAAGAGTGCGCACTTGCGCAAAGTCTTCGCGGTCTTAGAGCAAGCCCTTGCCCGCAGTGAGCAGGGAGGGATGCTGCTCATTCTTGACGAGGACATGATCGTGTCTCTTGCTCTTATGGGGATTGAGCATCTGTTACACCAGAATCCTCATCAACATCTCCTCTGGCTTGTCAAACGTCATCAGAAGGCTGTTTGCCTGAAAGCATGGGAGCAGGCTCAGGCATGGGGAGATGGAAGCCCTTTGCGCGATCGGTTCACCATGACGCCTCTCCCACAGAAGGCCAGTGAGGCCCAGGTGTGTATTGCCGCCGTCACCGATATACAGCTTGCTGTTGACATAACCCCTCGTCATCCCTTTTTCCTGACGCTTGATGCTGTGCTCTGCTCTGAGGTGCTTGATCACCCTGGCCCTGCCTTGACGCATATGCTGGAAATCTTTTGCTCCTTAGAGAAGCGGGTGATTGGGCTTGGTGCCACGATACTTGAGGATGTGGATGCGTCACTTTTCCCACGCATCATTGATACAAAAAGCCAGACGACATAAAAGCGGAAAATGTGTATATACACTTGCTCCCCGTTTGCTTGCCCCCTCTTGTGCGCCCCTCCGTTTTCTCCTGTTTGTCTCTCTGGCTTCTTTCCACTTGTCCCCAGAAGGAGATGAAGGATGCACTCCGCTGTCTTCGCTGCTGGCGACACGGTTGTCATGCTTGCCCGCGCTTCGCATGCTTATCATGACCAGGTGATTGTGGTCAAGCAGGGACGAAGCGCCTTTGACCACCAGAGGTTTCTCTTTTCCTCAATACGTGCACCTCCCCCGAAAGAAACAGACCCAGATTCTCCGGTCAGGATATATGTCATTGGAACGTCGAAAGACGCACTTCACCCAGGTTGTGCTCTCAATTTGTAGGATGTTTCTCGTAGACGCATTTGCTCGCATCTCTTGTGTTGAGATGGAGAGGAGAAGGAACGCATGACGCAGGTCAATCGACAAGAAGAGTTGTTGACTGTGAGAGAAGTTGCACGCCTCCTGAGGGTCGATGATACCACTGTGAGGCGCTGGATCAAAATGGGTGCCCTCGAAGCCATTACCTTACCCCATCGCGGCAAACGGCAAGCCTATCGGGTCAGACGCGCAACGCTTGATGCCTTGCTTAGTGCGCCATGATCCACCCAGCTTGCCCCAGAAAAGCCACTGTGCAGAACAAGCATGGTGGCTTTCATTGTGTCCTATCGGACGGTTTGTGTTGGTACCGAATGTGTAGACAAGGAGTTTCTTAACTATGAGCCATATTGTTGAGGCAAAAACGAAAATTGTGTGTCCAAACCTCCCTGAATTCCTCGCTCTTATCCGGCAGGGAGATGACATGACCATTGCCGAGCTTCCTTTCATTCTGCTGCTTCGCCAGGCCGTGACCATGGTTGCCAGTGAGTATGAGGGAGAGCTGAAGCCGTATTACCTTGACTATTATCAAATTCAACATCGCGTGAATACGGGCCTTGCGCTTCACATCCCACGCCAGGCGGGCAAGCAGGCATTGGATCGTGGGCTTGGCCTCTCTATTGACGAGAAGACCGGGGTGCTTACCTGTGTAGGTGATCCTTATCGCGTTGAGGAGTTCTACGAGGCCATACAGCGGCGTATCATCAGAACCTACACCACGCTTGCCTATATGGCCGCGATGCGGCTTGAACAGTTTCAACATGTATCCGTCCAGGCACTCCAGGAGGGTGTCGTGATTTCAGGAGAATTGTATGCCTAAAGTGGTGGTGTCCATCTTCGATGATGGGTCGGTCCGACCCGACTTTTTCGGCTTTGAAGGAAATGCCTGCCTCAAAGTCGACCAGCAGCTCCATGCGCGGCTGGCACAGTTTGGCATTGTTCTGGATGAGGTCCAGATCACGCCGAAGCCCGAACTGCTCCTGGTTGAAGGGGAAAAACAGGCACAGAGACAGCGGCAGCTGCAAGAACCGAACGTACAAGGAGGCATGAAATGATTCGAATGCTAGTCGTGTTTGCCCTCTCATTGTTGATGCTCCTGGTCCTCATCAGAGTGGTGCTTCGCAGCAGGCGAAAGAGGCTGTACGTCAGGATTGACGATGATGGGTCTGTGAAGCTTGGAACCTGTCAACACTGTGTGGTGCGTGAAAAGAAACGCCCCAATCGCGCGTGGCCAGCTGATGGGGATCGTGCATTGGATTTCCCGCGTGACCGTCTGCTGCAACGTCTTGCACCGTATGGGCTCCAGGTTGAGATTGAACAAGAGTATGTCTGTCCCTGATCAAGTGTCTTGCCAAGGAGAACGTATGGACTCGATACATGATGCGGCCAGCGTGCCTGCACCTGCTCCGGAATCTGACCTGATCCCCACGTGGTATCACAAGTTCCGTGAGATGTACATCTCTTCAGCTGGGATTTGCTTCCTGTTGTGTGGCGATATTCATGGGATTGCCGCGCGCGATGTGTCTCAGCTGCTCTTCTTACAAAAGTCACTGGCAAGCAAATTTGAGATTGTCGTCTACTATCATCGTGCATCTGGCATCTGTTTTCCGCTCGATGACGTGTTTGAGGGGCGTGAGCACGGCAGAGGATCGGGAACCTCTATGCGTGCGCGCGCCAGGGAGTTGCTCGGATCCGCCTGGAGTCTTCCCAGTGACGACCCCTATACGGCGGCCCTGGATGCCTCGGGAGTCCTTTCGTCAACGGATGTGTTTCAATCGGCGCGTACGCCTAAGCAGGCTCTCTCGCTCTTAGAACACCTGCTACGCGCACGAGACCTGCATGATCCAACGAAGGATGGCAAGGAACGGGTGGCGGTAATTCTTGATTGCGCGGATTACCTGTGTCCCCCCAGCAGTAAGGCGACAATGTCTCCTGAGGCGCTCGATGTGCTTGCCACCCTTCAGTATTGGGGGAGCGATCCCACGCTCATGAGCCAGGGCAACCCGGTGTTTCTCCTTACGCGTCGTCTCTCTGATCTACATGAGGATTTGCGTGACAGTGATAGCGGCTACAAGGTGATCCCGATCGATTTGCCCGATGAGCGGACGCGCCTGGCCTACATCACCTGGTATCAAGAGCATCGCAGACAGCAACAGCTTCCCCCTCTTCCGCTGGTGGATCTCACCCTCGCCGATATCGCACGGATGACCGCCGGGATTGGCCTGCACGATGTGGAGGACATCTTCTTGCTTGGAGCCATGGAGGCGCAAGAAGGCCAGGGCCCAACGGGCATTACCAGGGAGCTGGTGAAGTCGTATAAAGACGATATCATTACGGCCAAATATAGTGAGATCGCGACGATGCTGGAGCCGCTGCCAGGCGGCTTTGCTGACCTGGGAGGGATGGAGCATGTCATCAATTTGACACGGCAAAATATTCTGCGTCCCATGCAGGAAGGACGGACACAGGATGTCCTCTCCCGGCTCCTGCTTGTAGGTCCACCAGGCACAGGCAAGACCTATTATGTGCAGGCCTTGGCGCGCGAAATCGGGTTTAGCGCACTTGCCCTCACTATGGAAAACATTCTGGATAAATGGGTGGGTTCTTCGGAACGCAACCTGGCGGAATTCTTCCAGTTTGCCCGTGCCCTGGCCCCTGTACTCATCTTTCTGGATGAGGCCGATCAGACAGAGCTCTCCCGGCGCGGTGGCAGCACTACAGGGAACTCGACATCAGTAAATCTCTTTAGTGCCATGTTGCGTTTCGCAGGCGATCCCTCCCTGCGTGGTCGCGTGCTCTTAGTCCTGGCGAGTAATCGCCCCGATCTCTTTGATCCGGCCTTACTGCGCCGTATGGACGCGATTATTCCCGTTCTACTGGCAGATGAGCAGGGGCGGCGACGCATCCTGGAAAAACAGGCCCAGCTCCAGGGCGTGCGTATGACTTCAGATGCAGCACAGGTGCTCGTAGCGCAGACCGATCGCTATAGCGCAAGCGATCTGGAAGCGCTGGTAGGAGAGTCGCGGTGGCAGGCTACGCTGCGGGGGAGCTCTAGTATTGAGCGACAGGATGCCGAGATCGCGTGTACGAACCTGCGCCCGGTCACGCGAGAGATGGCCGAATGGTTTACGCTTAAGGCTATCGATGCCTGTAACAACCTTCGTTTCTGCCCACCTGACTATGCGGCCCTCTGGCGTAATCGTGGCGCATTACAGGAAACGCTCAAGGAGAAGGAACAGGCGTTGTCCTTCCAGGCCGGACCGCGTCAACCCCGCACATTCTAGGCGTCTCTACGTCGTTGTTGTCTGAACGCCATGCTTTCAATCGATTGAAAGCATGGCGTTGTGGGCTCTTTGTGAGATATCTCTTGATGACCTCTTACGGAGAGCACTGGTGAAGTGGAAAAAAGGAGCACGATCATGGCTCAGACGATGCCAGCACCGCAGGGAACTGTGGATGGCCCATCGCGCAAACAGGAGATTGTATCGCATCTGCTTGGGAAATACCGAGCGGTCGACGAGCTAAGAAGCAGTATTGTACGTGTTCGCCTGCACATTCGGCGTTGCCGTTTTGTCACCAGGTTCGAGCTGGAAGATCTTGGGGTGACGGTCGAGGATCACGACGTGCGGCAGGCGTTACAGAAGCTTCTGGTCTTCGGTGAAAAGCGGCTACTGCCTGAGCGGTATATAAAGAAACTGAACCAGATTGAGAGCGGAGCCCGCTCGAGCCTCAAAGAGCGTGCGTTTCGCACAGAGCTTGGCGCCTTTGTGCCCTATCCCAATTATATGGTGTGTAAAGCGGAAATGGAGCAGTTTCGCCAGGCCTACTTTGCGTTACGTGATGAGATCGTACGCAACTATCAGCCAATCAAGCGAGAGCTCCTGGAGAAATACGATGTGATTGCACGCGATGCCTACCACCGTATTCAGTCGACGCGCCCAGGCCTCTTACAAGAACCACTTGAAGCCTTTGTGGCCAACTATTGTAACCGTATCAGTGCACAAATGCCAACGCCAGAGCGTATTCAGTCGACGTTCGCATTTACCTTCCTGCCCTTTGATGAGTTCCTCCAGTTTCGTGTGGCCTCAGATGCTGGGCAGGAGCATGCAACACTTGAGAGCGGGACGTTTGTGGATGAGACAAGACGGCAGGCACGTGAGCAGGAATGGCAGCGGGAAGCCATTGCGCGCGATTTGCGGTTACAGGCAGAGGAACGCCTCTCGGTGCTGGATTCGTTGTGCACATCGCTTGTGAGTCAACTGCGCTCACAGACCTATAACGCGGTCTGTGATGTGCTCGCAACCTTGCAACGTCGCGCGAGCGAAAGCTTTGCGCCCCAGTCAGTGACACAACTTAAACATCTCATCGAGCGTATTCGTGGGCTCAATTTCTACGATGATGACGATATTGGGCGCATGATGATGCAGCTGCAAGCGATTGTGGAGTTATCACCAGAGGCGCGCAAGCGCAGCCTGAGCGAGATTCAAGCGAAATTACGTGCCATTGCCACCTCCTGCCGTGCGACACTCCTCGACCTGGATGAGGAACCGCGTTCGGCCCGTGAGTTAGGTCTCCCCGACTTTCCCACTGAAACCTCGGTTCGTCAGGCGCGTGCGACACTCGGTCTGGATATGGATCCTGCCCTCTTTGCGACCCTGCATGAGGGGCGAACCGAACGGCTCTCTGGTGGGCGTCTCATGACAGGTTCGTTATGGGATGGAGTCGATCCAGGGTCGATGCCGGGGCTTCAGCGGGCGACGGCGAGACAATAGCGAGGCCTCAGCCCGCCTCCTATCCCAGCTCTCTCAGAACTATGAGAGAGCGCGACAAAAAAAGGGAACACTTCACCTCGAAGTGTTCCCTTTTTCTATTGAGAAAAGAGCGTTATGTGATGAATGATTTTGATGATCACCCAGAACTTCCGCCGGCCTTGCTTGCCGCCCTGAACACCATGCGTGATGGAGGCATGCTTACGACAGTGGTAGAGATGACCCTTCCATCTTCGCAAGAACTGCTCCTGGTTCCCTGCTTTGTGGTTCGCTCACCCGTGACCACACCACAGGTCGCCATGGTTCAGGTAGCCTTAACGACACATTTTGTGTGCTACGAGGCCGAAGGCCCACTCACAGTTTTCCATCTATTCCTCTATGATCGTCTCACCAGCCGAGTGGTGATGGTGCATGATCGCCTCATTGGGGTCCAGGTGCAATCTGGGAGTCCCTTTGTTCTGGAGTGCTTCCTCAACCCAACTGATGAAGAGGATCGACAGCTGTTGCAGGCCCTTGAGGCAAGCCCTGTCATCCACATTGAGTGGTATGGGACTGATGCCTCCATGACGTATCAGGCGACCAGACGCTATCCACTCTCGATTGAACAGCAGCAGATGGCACGGCAGATACTCGAGCGCACACATGGCATGCACTCCACCAATGAGCAGTTTCTTCGTGCCCAACTGCGCTTCCTGCGAGAGCATCCCTCCTGGTAAGTGCCAATAGGGAGGGCAAGGGTGCGGCAAGATTTTTTGCATGAGGGAAGGGTGCGTGTGAGGGATCTGCTAAGGCGATGTGCCGCCCACTCTCGTGAGAGAGCGGGCGGCACACCTGTGTGCTTGGTGTCGCGTTGGTGCATCTAGTTGATGGTCATCCTCATGAGGATGACCTTGTACTCGACGGTGAGAAGGTACGAAGCCAGCTTCGAGACGATGGCGTGTACCCACTCGTTGGCCGTCTCGGGAACCAGATCGGCGAGCGCGGCTTTGCTGTTGTTCGGGGTCACGTCGATGACCTCGTACATCACGCCACTGGAACGCAGCCGCATCATCTCGGCGATGTCCCCCAGAGCGGTCACCAGATCGTCGAGCGAACTGAAGGCGGTGTGCTGCGAGACGAGGTTGACCGCCGCCACGAAGCTCCTGGCGATGGACGAGAGGTCGTTGTTGTCGTACTCCAGACGGGTATTCGTGGTCACGATCGTTTCACCATCGTGGGCTGCGACGATGATCGTGGCACCATCGTACTGTGCACTCATGTGAGCACTCTCCCAGGATCGGGTAGGAACTGCTTCTACGGGATTGTAGCAGCAGGTTGTACCGAAGTTCGTGACTTCAAGCACACAATGGGTGTGTTTGCTATGTTCCTCTCACTTCAGGCGTCAGAGTCTTCGAGCAAAAGCGAGCCACAAACGCCGAAGCAACCAGCACGCGTAGGTCACACACGATACACCTGACGCATGGGGTTCGACACCTCATAAAAAGAGGGGGCGAACAAGGACGTGAACTTCGCTTAAAGTATAGCTTCTTCGGGCCACCAGCACAAGAGAGAAGTGGGGAGAGAATGTACTGTTTCACGCAAAAAAACTTGCTGCACCCGGAGGGCAAGTGCTTGCATACGCTTTGCCTCTATGCCAATGCCTGCGGGCTGAGATGATGCATGGCAAGAAAAAGGAGTATTACGATGATTTATCCAAATAAACAAGAGATTGAGGGGCATTTAATACGACAGATCGAGCTAGGGCGTCAGGGGGCCCCTGGCACCGCGTATAGAAATGTCTTTGAGGACATGTACACGGCAAGTAAGGCATATACGAACTGGCGGTCGTTACGGGGGAGGCTTGTCGATCTAGAAGATGTGCTACAGGTGTACCTGGATCTCTACCCGGAACGGGATCAATCCATACGAGATATGCTGCGCCTGCCGAAAGAGGAGTACTTCACCTACCGTGATGTGCCCCTCTCAACCATTGCTCGAATTATGAGCATGAGTGCGCGGATTCGTGCGTTCATTGACATCATCTCGAATGATCCATTGCCGGATCGTCTCTTAAATCGTTAGTTCATGCTTCTATCGGCCAGTGGTGCTCAGACTAGAGCGAGTATACGTTCTGGCAAGGGAGAGAAGCGAGAGCTGTGATGCCTCCCTTGTACCGGTTTGCTCCAAAGAGGTCTGAGCCGAAAGGAACGGAAATTTTATGAAGATTACTTGTGCCCAACAAGAGCTCGCACGTGCTCTGACGATTGTTGGTCATGCGTTTCCACGTCGGAGCACGCTTCCGGTGCTGGCAAATGTCCATGTGGCCACTGATGGTGAGCTACTCCAGGTGTCTGCCTCCAATGGGGAAGGCGTGAGTATTGTGTATCGGCTTGCAGCCACCATTGAAGTGCATGGATCTATCGCACTCCCTGCCAAACTCCTGACGGACTATATTGGGAGCCTGCAGGCAAATCCTGTCTCACTTGCTCTGCAAGAAGACACCTATGTCTGCCATATCAGCTGTGGGCGGTCGAGTGCGGATATCAATGGGATGGATCCTTCGCAGTTTCCCCTGATGCCAGCTCTTGACGATGAGCAAGAACCTATCGTGTTGGAGGCAACTGAGCTCAAAGAGATCATCGAACAGGTGGCCTTTGCCGCAACCCAGGACACAAGTCGCCCCATCTTCACCGGGGTATACCTTACAGCAAAAAGCGGGCAGTTGACCTGTGTGGCTGCTGATTCATTTCGCCTGGCAGTACGCAACCTGCCGATTGCCGAGCATCTAAGTGAAGCACTCCTTATCCCAGCACGCGTCATGGAACAACTTGCTCGCATCTTGCCGAAAGCGGGGACAGTGGAAATGTGCATAACTCCCCGCCGGAATCTGGTGCGATTCCATACACCATCTCTGGATTTCTTTGCACCATTGCTTAAAGGGACCTATGCCAATTATCAGGCTGTTCTTCCCAAAGTGTGGAGGACACGGGCTGTCATGGAGCGACAGGCGCTTGCTGCAGCGGTCAAGGAAGTCGAGCCGTTTGCCAGAGATGGGAGCAATCTGGTACGGGTGACGCTGCGTGGACAGGAGACTCAGGAAGGGGAACCAGGTACTGTGACATTACAGGCCACCGCTGAGGAGTTGGGCACAAATGTGAGTGTCATTCCTGCGACCATCTCTGGAGACGATCAGCAGGAGATTTGCTTGAATACCCGGTATCTGGCGGATGTGCTTGCGGTACTCGATATGCCAGAGATTGCCTTAGAGGTGGTGAGTCCCCTTCGTCCTATCGAGATCACCCCGGCCCTTGCCTCCACGCAGTATCACTACGTCATGATGCCATTGAGCACCAGGGCGTCAGACACGACCCAATCCACACCTCGTCTGCAATGAGCGCAAGCTCTAGAGGAACATGGATCTGCTGCGCTCACATAAACGGTGGCATCAGGGCAAAACGGTATGCGGACGTGTGGATAGTGTGGAAATAACGAGAACATGAACAATACTTTGTATCCAGGGAAGGAGGAGCATGTGCTTTTGCCTCAAGTGAGAGCACATGCGTATGGTGTATGAATCCAGATAGCGACGAATTTGTGCAGTTCTTACGTACGCTTGGTGTAGAAATGGAAGACAAGGCGCAATCCATCGAAAGAGAGCGGACGTCAGGGCGCCACCAGCGATCTGAGCGCTCTCTTGACGAACCAGAGGTGACGATCCTTCGGTATGCTGAGGAGGATGAGGCACTCTATCATTTGAGTCTTGCCCATACTACCCCTCAGCTTCGCGTGGTACTTCCTGATACACAGGGCCAGCTCAAATTTCTAATTTACCTCATTCAATTCAGCGAACATCATCCTCTCGCCTCCGTGTTTACCCAGTTTGCACGCTATAGAGGAAGCCATGCGTTTGAGCAGAAGCGCAAGACAGCGCAGCAGCACTTACTCGCTGCCTTGGGTGAGATCATGAAGGACCTCTTCTGGGAGGGCGTGGATGTATCTGAGATCCCGCCTGAAATCACGGTTGAGGAACTTCTATAGCAAGATGGCCTCTTGAGAGAACAATGGAAAAGGATGGTATCCATATGCTTGTACTACGAAGAAAAGTAGGTGAGAGAATTAGGATTGGTGACACTATCCACCTTTCTATACTCGCCATTGAAGGCGAACGCGTCAAACTTGGAGTGGAGGCACCACCTCATGTGCCGATTGTGCGTGAAGAATTGCTCCGCACGACGCACAAATCGGGCACCATGGAAGGACAAGGAACCGTTGCGAGCCAGAGCAACGATGTGATGAGCACACGAACGCCTTCTTGACCAGCGAAGCCAACCCGATTATTGACTGGTTGCGTGCCCACCCCAATGAGCACGAAAAGGAGTGCCAGGTCTTGATATGTGCACACTTTCAGACGCTGCCTCGAAGTACACATCAGGTCCATGCAGGGTGATCTTTGCCATTTGGAAGCGTTCCCCACCTCGATCTATTGCCAGCCATGTGGCTATTGCACGCACTTTTTTCGCCTCTTGCTCCACCATTATCACTCCTGCACAACGTGTGCTCTTGCAATGGAGGAGGCACCAGGGCCTGAATAATCAGTAAGAATGAGTTAAGAGAGGGTGGACGCTGCACTGCGTGCGAGACCGTTCTGTGGTCTCCTGCCTCCTCTCTTCTCCTCATATGCTGCCCATGAGCGGCTTCGCGCACCATCAATGCCAATCAAACGCAACCAAATGCCATTTGGGAGCCACGACATTCATCGTGGCTCCTTTTTTGTGTGCCCTTCCACCCAGGCGCCAATTCTCAAACGTGGAAAGGAGTTCCCCATGACAGAGAATGCCTCATCGGATTCGCATACCTCACTTCGCCCTGTGCGCCAAATGCAAAGCAGGATCGACCAACGCGCGCAGATCGAACAGCTCATTTATCAGAATAAGAACATTGCTGCTATTGATGTGTTGCGTGATGCTCTGCTGACACATATGGCACATATGTCTCTCGATTCTTGCCCTTCCCCTGCTCAGTTGCATCTGCAGAAGCGGCAGAAGCGCCTGCGTCCCATGCTTCCATGTTTGCGCCAGCTGCTTGACTCCCATTCCATCAGCCCTCGTATGCGGTCCCTTGTCCACAATATGCAGTTGGCCGCTCAGCTTGGGTGGCAGGCACAAGACTTTCGTCAGCTTCCCTCAGTGTTTGACCGGCGCTTTAACTGTGCGAACGATTTCCTCGAACCGATTTTCTCCGCAATCTTTGAGGAGAAGGTCCTCCTTCGTCAATGGATGCGGGGGCTTGATACACATGTAGAAGCCTCATCTGCTCGTCTTCTGGAGGCGATGGATCGCCAGGCTCAAAGAGGGGAAGCCCCTCTCCGTGCACAGGTGGTCCTGGTGGGGGGGGGACCTCTCGCATCTATCGTTGCCAGTATATTAGGCGCATTTTTTTCCGTGACTGTGGTAACGGAGCACAGTAGCCTTGGGAAGCCGTGGCGGAACCGTCCACTCTACATTAATAGTTCTTCCCTCATCACCGACTTTCACGGTGCCCCGCTGCCCCTGCTTGCAGGACCCACAACACGGATCATTGGGCGACAGCAACTCAATAACCTGGATGTCGATCTCTTGCTGCAGACAGATATCAAATCCGTGCCCTGTGAGGATGGGAGCACTGCCAGGTATATCGCTGGCCCTCGTCTGGGTGACCTGGTGGCTACGAACCTGCTCTGTAACGTTGATGCCTATCTTGTCAATCAACGTGTTGAGGTGTCAACAATGCGTCAAACAGCCAATGGACGGCTACGGCTTACCCTGATGGACATGCGCAGTGGAGACAGGCGTGAAATGGATGCTTCCGCTGTCTTTCTGTTGACGGGCCCTGGGAGAGAGCAATCAAAGGTGCCTGGCGCCTCCTCACAACGAGTGTACCAGGAGGCCCAGGCGCAACTGGATGCGACCCTCCGCCAGATTCGCCATCAATTCAGCTGGCATGATGAGGCACTGCGTCGTCTTGAGGCAGTACCGTCCATGCCTGGCGTACGAGCCCAGTGTCAGTGGCTCCGCACACGCCTGGCTCAGATGTACGTTCCGCTCCCCCGAGTCCTGACCCTCACTGCTATCGAAAAGCTCTATGAGCTGTGGGATGATTTTGGTGCTGATCCCCTCGCTTTTCCACTCAATGAGCTCGGGAGAAAGCAGTCAATTGCCTATATCGGCAATGGCGATACGATGCGAACCCTCAAAGAACTGGTGGATGGGCGAGGTCCCCTGAGCGCGTATCCCGAAGGATGCCAGCCTCACAACAGGAAAAGCACCATCTACAATGAGCAAGCAACCACCCCACAGGAATATGATCAGGTCAATCGAAGGCGCTATCAAGGTGTCTATACTCCTACAACGACCTCGATTCCTGGCAAGGCGCGCCGATACCGCACGATAAAGGATGCATCTCTCGTTGAAGTCACGCATCAGGATGAACAGGGAAGACTTCGAAGGAGGGTCTACAACTACCTTTTTGATTGTACTGGTTTGCAGAGAACACCTATTGAAACAACGCTCCCAGCCTCATTCCCCTTACAAGGAATCTCCGACCTTCAAGGTATTACGGTGGGGCGTGGGGGTGCAGAGTTGTTTCTGACTGGTGCTGCGCTTGGCTGGCGCATCTCTGATTTGCCCGGAGAACTTCAGCGGATAATCCAGGGTCTGGGCATTGCTGAAAATACCATCTCCTTGTGGGTGAATGGACCACTCGCTGAGCGTCTGGCCTATACCTACGCCGCTACAAGACCTCATTCAAATACATAGTGTCATATCGACATCCTGATGTCATGTGTAAAGGCTCTTTGCTTCATGTAAAGGCAACGGCGTACAGGGATGCCGCTCTTGAAGAGGAGGAATGTGGTGCCTCGCGCTCCCCCGACCCAACCTGTTCTTTGATCATGTTTGTCTGCTTACGGTTGAGAAAAAAACGAGATAGACGGCTCTCTGCCGTGTTGTATCCATAAAGGAGAATGTTTGTGAACGAGATGCTCACGTCGATGTCCTGTACTGACCTGCTCCTGACGATGGCTCTGGCTACGACCCCTCAGACGTTGCAGCAGTGTCGTTTCGATGAGAATGCTGATCTCTCTGATGCGCGATTTGGGAGTGTGCTTTCCTACTATCCAGCCTGTTTTTCCTTCTCTGAAGAAAGACGCCAATGGCACATCAAACCAGCTCGGAGAATGACGTTTTCCCACTGTGATTTCTCCGGTACTCAGTTTTCGGGGTGGGACCTTGCACACGTTGAGTTCTCTTATTGTCGCTTTGATGGGGCATCCTTCGATGCCTGTACGCTACGCGACGCTACATTCCGCGATTGCTTCTTCTACAATGCCCAGTTTATGGAGACTGTGCGCATGGAGGAGGTTCGCTTTCATACCTGCACCCTCACAAATACCTTCTTACTTGCGAGCTGGGAGCAATGTTGCTTCACCAACTGCTCTCTTGTGGGATGTAAAGCCTCTCAGGCGGCCTTTCGTGATGGTGAGTTCTCAGGAGGGTACCTCACTGGCGATTTCAGTGGGTGCGACTTTGCGGAAACCACCTTTAATGGCGTCGATATGCGAGGTGCGGACCTCACCGACGCCGATTTTGCACAGGCGAATTTTGATGATGAGCGCTTTTTGATAGGGCATGTGTTGGCGGAGCATGCGTTTCTTGGTGAGGTAGGCAGGCAAGAAGCCATCCTTCGCCAGATGGCTGCACGCTATGTACAGCAGTGCTACGGGTCGTGTTGGCGTGGATTTATCGAAGCTTTTGCATCGTATCCAGGCTTGCTTGCCTGGGCCTACCGGGTGTTGAGCACGTATCCTTGTTTGAAAGGAAAGTTGCGGTATTACAAATCTCATGCTCCACAGAGCGAAGTAGAGCTGATGGAACATGGTGAGCAAATCTCTCAAGTGGAATCTGCTGAATAGGCAACTTCTCTTGAAAAGCATGTGGAGAGTGGATGAGGAGCGAGTAGTGGAAACGCTCTGAATGTATAACAGTGAAAGTGCTTCATCCATGAAGGTGTCCATCGATACATAGAGATGGCCACCTTCATCCCATCAGAATGTAGAAAACAGCAATTGTGAATTTTCTTGTCGTTTTGGGGTATCAAGTCCAGTCTCATCTTCTGGAATTCTTGTCTCTTTGAGGACTTGGGCCATCTAAGCAGCCAGAGCGCATGCAATAAAGACACGAGAGGATCTGGATATACAAATCCTCAGTTTATCCCCAAAAACCAACATATCGATGCGTTTATATGCGTACATTGATGAAAGGGATGTGATTATAGGGATGTATAACAATGATGTAACGCAACCACACTGCTCCAATTAATGTAGTAAAACATATGCATGCCTTGCCACATCTTTTGTTGTTCCTGCTTCACACCCAGTTGCGTTCCCACTGAAGCGGGAGCCGTCTTCCACCAAGTCCACAGGCATGTTTTACGTCGCGTCCGAGCCAGTGCCGCCGACGGCTTGATCGAGTGTATTGATCAAGCGAAGGGTTTCGTTCAAGATATTGAGACTCGCATTCAGATCGCGGTCCTGCGCAACGTGGTGATAAGCGCACGTGGCGTTTTGACAAAGAAAAAGGCGATCGGACAATTGCATCTCTTCCCACTTCCATCCGCACCCATGGCACGTTTTACTCGATGGGAAGAAACGTCCCACCTTCACGATCCTTGCGCCCTGGCTCTCTCCCTTGCTTGTCAATAGCTGGAGCAGTTTGCCAAGTGCTGCGTCCGAGAAGGAACGAGCAAGCCTGCGATTCTTGAGCAATCCTTTGAGATTGAGGTCTTCAATGCCAATGATCCCGTAAGCGTTGGCAAGCTGACTCGTTAATTTGTGAAGCACATCATCGCGCAGACAGGTTATTCGATAATGTAGCCGTGCCACCTGTCTGCGAGCTTTCTCTCGATTTTTTGAGCCGCGTGTGCGACGATGGAGCCGCTTGTTCGCCTGACGAAGTTGCTTGAGTGCCGTTTTGAGGAAGGCTTGGTTCTCGTATCCCTCCCCGGTACTCAAGGTTGCCAGCCGGTTCAGTCCGACATCGATGCCACAGGCAGCTGATTTCTTCGCCGGGATCGTCTCCGGGAGTTCGACCTGAATGTAGGATAGGCCGCTGGCGAGGTACTGGTTCAGCCAGCCCTTTTCCATCGGCCCTCCCCCGAACCGTGCTTGCAACTTTCGCTGCACACGGCTCTCCAGTTTCCCGCCGTTCTTCTGAGCAGGCTCTCCGCATTTCGCGTCCCCACTCAGGTCCCGGTCGGTACTCCCTGCCGCCCTTCGTCTTGTCTCAGGCATTACCCTGAGCATTTGGCTACTACGGCGGCTCCGTCGCCATGAGGGTCTCCCCTGGTAGGCGATCCCGCCTTTGCGCACAGTGGACGGTCAGTACGTTTAGGGTCCCGTTCGTTTCCTTCAACCTGGTCATTGCAGGTCGCTCACCGTAGAGAGCTTCCACATCCGTCTCGATTAAGATGTGTCATACGGTGTCACCGCTTCAAGGATGCTGCGGCGGGTGTGGTTTTGCACCGCTGGAAACTGGGTTTCAACCAATTCAGGCTTCACCATGCGTACAGGACTTGCGACACCTCAGTCTACATCCTTTCGACCTTCGTCGCTGTAGGATAGACGGCCAGCGCGTTACCTCTCGGCACGTTTCCAACCGTCCTCCCCCGAACGAACCATGGCATGCACACTTTCTATGCACCAGGCTCTCCAGAGACCCGCATCTTTTCAATGCAACTCCCACGATGGTCTCATGACACATCCGTGTCAACCATCATTTCCTGAGTCTGGCCTCCTGTGGTACTTCGCTCAACGAATGGTTTCCCATTGGCGAACGTGAGGTAGAAGGCCAGGTCTTGATTGCTCAAGAACACCAACCCTCCCCTCCCGAACTGGACGTGCGGCTTGTCACCGCATCCAGCTCTCACGGAATCTCCTACGTTTTTTCCCGTTTGTACGGGTTGTATGCCAAGTCTGAGAGATTCAATCCGTCGTAATCTCCGCGATGAATCTTCTGATGGCATGTCTTACAGACAGGGATTTGTTTCCGGTTCAGCATCTGTAGGATCGCATTGACTCCTACAGGTTTCTTGCCTCCTGTTTTGCGAATATGGCGGACATGATGCATTTCTACTTGTTGGACACTGTTGCAAATACAGCAGGGCATTCCTAGTTTTGAGCGGGTTCGCATGGTAATGCTCCATTGGAGACGGTCCACTTCCTCCTGCCCGATCTGGAAGCCATTGCGTTGCTTTTTCCAGTCGCTGTTCGCATAGAAGGCAACGCGTCGGTCTTTCTTTCCATCTTTTGCCTTGATCATGATGGTTGGGGTTTTGCCGAAACGTTTGAAGATTTGACCGACCGGGCGTTTGTATTTGGCTGCGAACGTCATCACAAGTGAGAATTTGAGGATATATTGGATCTGGGCGAGATGCCCAAAATTGTCCGCGAACCGGTAGTAGTTCTGTATCCCCCGATTGATGCCATTAAAAAGAGGAATGATTTGATCTGCGTCGAGGTCTATCCATGCGAGCTTCGTTGTTGGGTGCCCTGTAGTTGTACAGAACCCTTTGGCGTGGAGTTTCTTGACCAGTTCATTTCGTGGAGCTGTCATAACGATTTCTGAGCCAGTGGATCGACGTTGAATCGGTCTGCCTGAGCCATTGTTGGTCGTCACGACGCGTTGGACTCCTTCTCTGCCAATGGCTAATCGCGTTCCTAAAAAGTGGGCCTGTTCTTTGCGGGCATGGGTGATCTGGGTCTTCTCTTCGCTCAAGGTGAGCTTGAGACGTTGACTCAGGAAGGTTTTCAATTCTTCCTTCACTTGTTCCGCAAGTGTACGAGGGCCACAGATTCCGACCAGCCAATCATCCGCGTATCTCAGGTATTTGATGCGAATGAAGTTGGGATCGTTCACTTCTACCGCAGGGATACTTCTAATTTGACGTACCAATGCTCTAAATTCTTTGGTGCGCGTTACTCCTTTCTTAGCTAAGCGTAGTTTTTGTGCTGACAATTTTCTCCAAAGCGGATTGGGGTGTTTTCTTGCCCCGCCTCGTTCCGTGCGTTTGCGTATCTCTTCCATTTTCTCGTCGAGTTCATGGAGATAGACGTTTGCCAAGATTGGGCTGGCTAATCCGCCCTGTGGGGTTCCTGCCAGGCTGTCGTGTCTCGCTTCTTGCAAGTCCAGGTATCCTGCTCGAAGGAGTTTCCAGATGAGATTAAGGAAGCGTTCATCTTGAATCTTCTTCCGAAGGAGGCTCACTAAAACCTCATGGTCGATGGCGTCGAAACACGCCTGAATATCTCCCTCCAAAAACCAGTTGAGAGCAGGCCATTTCCCTCGAATTTCTCGCAGGGCTGTATGGCAACTGCGGCCTGGGCGGAAGCCATGACTGGTTTCATGGAAGTAGGGGCCATGTGGGCTATCATAAAGACATTCAAGAATGGTACGGATCACTTCTTGCACAATTTTGTCGCGTGTTGAAGGAATCCCCAATTTCCTCATTTTCCCATTTGATTTGGGGATGTAAACGGTTCGGACGGGTTTAAACTGGAATTGTTCCGTTCGCATCTCCTCGATGATCTGTTGGATCATATTCATGGATATTCCGTCAATGGTCTTTCCATCAGATCCTGGGGTCATATTTCCTGGGGCCGATTTGATCCTTTCGTAGGCAACGATGTACAAATCTTCTTTGTACAGTAATCGATAAAGGTCATCATTTACCCAGTTCCTGTCTGTATTCAGGTGTCGTAGGCGCTCAAGTCTGTGTAAGGTCTTTTGTGACTTCTCCAAGTCAACCTCCTCAAATTCAAGCAGATTCCCTAGAGTCCTTCCTTCTCAAAAAAAAAAAAACTTTTGATGAGAGAGTACTACGACTCCTCCGTGACCCTGGCCCTCACGGGCTGTAGGCCATCCCCAAGTTGCTCTAGAAGTCTCGCTTCGTGCTTCAGGTGTCCCGTCCGTCGTTTCCCACTCCTTGTGGGCTGGTCTGGGTGGGAGTTTTGCAGGAAAATAGTAGCTTTTCCTACAACACCCAGCACAGGCGATCATACCGTATCCTGTGGGCTGCGCCTGGTCCACCACGACTAGGTTTCAAACAATGCGGTCTTCACCACGCACGACCTAGCTGACCGACATCTGGCTCGCGGTACTCGAACTTCATCGGCCTTACTCACATCATGCTCTTGTCCCCTCACGCCTTTCGGGTAAAGGTGTCTCTACTTTCTTGTGAGAGTAGATAAGATGCTGCTTTAATCACATTACTCCAGTGATACCTCTTCCGAGGCAGAGACTTCTATGCCACATGGGCGCAATACTATTACCACTCCGTCGCCCTGACCCTCTCGGATGGTAGGCGATCCCCAAGTTACACATCATCTTCGCTTCGTCCTTAGGCCCTCCGTACGTCGTTTCTCGTTCCCTACGAGCTGGCTCTGATGCAGGCTGTAACCACGCCGGGAAAGTTCATGGCTACCATCAGACATGGGCGATGACACCACTCCCACAGGACGCATGTATTCCGCCACGACTAGAGTTGAAGCAATCATGCCTTGACCATAGACGACCTCGCTGCCTATCTTCTGACCCTTGGTGTTAGGGTTTCAATAGACTTTTGACCCCATGCTACAGTCCCCCCAAACCTTTCGGCGGGAAGTAAGGGGCTGCGTTACTTACTTCGCCTGAGTAAGGTCGCGCTCTCGCACGACAGAAGATCATGTGCCTCTTTGGGCGCACTTCCCACCATGCTTCTTTCCCCTTTGGGTTTTCCCGCTAGGTAGGGTGGGTGTCCTAGAAGGTTTCCGCTCTCAACCTCCTACCTCTCCGAGGTAATCCACTGTGCGCCGAAGCGGCGCACCGAGACAAACCACCAGTCGGCTGTTTTGGTAATGCGCGCGCCTGTGACCTTGCCCACAAAGCGCAATGTCTCTGCCATATTTACCCAGCCGAGTTTGGGGACCCAGATCCGATGGTCTCCAAGCTCGAATTGATCATTGGCCAGATAAAAGCTCAGTTTGCTTTTCTTCTTGCTCTTGAATGTGGGCCGACCGGTCTTGTTTCCCTGTTTCAAGCCTTCAAAATACGCGGTGAAGGCTTTTGCCAGATCGAGGAACGGTTGATCGGAGGCGTTCTTGGTGACCTCCCAGGTCCAGGGGTATGCTTGCCGTCGGATCTGGTTGAATTGCTTCTTCAATTTCAAGGCTGTTGGGTTCCCGCCTGCTTGGTACTGCCGGTTCCACTCAGCCAGTGCCCAGTTCCATGTAAAACGAGCAACACCTGCAGCTCTGACGAAATAGTCTTTCTGCTCTTCTGTCGGATGCAGGCGTATCTTATGCGCGCGAATCATTACCCACTGCTCCTGGGAGATGTCAAAATCTCTTCTTTCTTCGAGTGTAGAACATATATTCGCATCTGTCTACGAGACAGGTGCTTTCTGGGCTTCTTGCCACTCTTTGCCTCCATTCTCCTCTCTTTTTGAGAACTGTTGAAATCTCTACTCTACTCACTCCACCACGCAAACCTGGTTTCTGGGGCTGGTTCGGACGCCAGAGGCTAGCTGCCCGTATTATGCTTATCTTTGGGACCTTTCTGCTCTCGACCTGCGCATGCTGTGGTGCATTTACGGCCTGGGGAGCGACACTGCCACCAACTCCGGCAAGCAATGCCGCGGCAGTACCCACAAAACAACAAACCAAGACGATGGCGCAGGTTGTAGCGACGCCTACACAGACAAAAGCAACGGCGACGCCCAGTCCAACAGCAACACCTTCACCAAAGCCGACTGCAACACCTTCACCCAGGCCAACACAACCGCCGCCGCCGCCAAAACCGACATCACCACCTGCGAAACCCAAGCCTACTCAGCCGCCACCACCACCTCCGACAGGGGTAAACGGGAACCCATGGGGCTATAACTTTAATCCGGGAGCTGTTATCTATTCCCCACCATCGGCCTTCTGTAGCTACTTCGCTTGCATTGCCAGCTTTTGGGATGGAAAAGGCTACGTGATGGAGTGTAGCGATGGGACCTACAGCCTCTCAGGCGGGAGAAGTGGGAGTTGTTCTCATCACGGAGGCAATTGGCGCGCGCTCTATTCACATTAGCGCTTGCTTGTCTGTAGTATAATTTTCGCGAAAGAGCCAGGTTCTCTGTTACGACATAGCATAGCCTGGCTCTTTCTCTTTCTTTGCACAAATCCCAAACCTTCCCTATCGAGGGATCATTTGCGCTTGTTTTCTGAAGACTCGCACTGTTATACTGGTGGCCTGAGTTAATTGGTTGTCATCTCTCAACTTGCACGCGAGTTAGCAGGTGACCGGGTTCTGGTTCATCCCCGTATGTGGTTCCCCCGTGTGTCAGTACGTTGAGACATCGCGGAGGAGACAGGAGGAACCACGAGACGAGTTGGCCGCTTATCTCTCACAAATGAACCCTCCTTCAGCAACAGAGAAGGATAGGCCATGCCGATTGCTCGTGTCATGCATTTCTCGTCGACTTACGGAAGGTGCTCATCATGAGCCAACCGCCGCACGCCCTGACCGACTCCGAGTGGTCCCGACTGATCGCGCTGGTCGGGAGCAACGACCTCGACGGGATCAGGGACTTCTTCAAGGCGATGCCCACGGAGAGGTCCAACGCGATCCTCTTGCAACTCCTGACGAACATGGTGGGGGTCGTGGCACACCGCAGCCGGGTGGATGCCCTGGTGATCATGGACTTTCTCCGAGAGGTCCTTTGAGCGCCAAGGCTAGCCCCTCTGTAGGGGCGCGAGGGCACGTATAGAGCAAGGCATCGAGCAAGAAGAGCGTGGGTGGATTCGCGACGTGTACACGCCAATCTGGCGCGTGCATGGCGCGGGCCACCCGCGTTCCGTGTTTTATGCATCAATAAGCGTCTTCAGATACGCTGCAAAGGCATTCATTTCTGCCTGATAGGCTTCAAGCTTCCGCTGTTTCTCCGACTCGGTAAAGAGGCTCGAAAACGCGCTCCCCTGGCTTCGTAAGCGGTAGCCGTGAAACGTAAGCGACCTATCGAAGTCTATCGTGTTTGATTGATAAAAGTGTTTCAGATATTCATAGAGCTGATGCTTTCCCTCAAGCTCAGGCTGTATATCTATCCAGGGATAGGGCAAGCCCCACTCTATATGCCCTTCGCATGAGCCAGTCGTGTGAATACCTAGCACATTTAATGCCACAACAGTCGTGAGGATTCCATCATCAATCCCTTTGCCCAATTTGTCCGTTACATGCTCGAAGCGTGTAATCATTTCACTCCATTTCGACATATCCACCTCCTTCTACTTTATATTGTATGGAGGCAGGGCAAAAAGAAGAGGGAGCAATAAGGCTTTTGTCTTACGGTTCCCTTAAAAGGTACACTACAGCAACTATCTACGATGCTGGGACCGAGCCACAAATCAATGCCAACATTCTGATTGACGAGAAGCATTCACGACGCTCGCCAGAACTGCCATTTCTTCTTGAATATTTTATGCCTTGTAGGTTGAAATGGCTTGCTCTCATGAGAGGAGACAGAAGCAGAAATGTTATCTAATATTTTGTTTTTCTATTTATGCTCTAAATATTTCCTTTTCTAACGTATATAGGTATGCATTGATGGGAAGAATATATAACAATCCAACACAGCGACATCTTAAAAGTTATCCCGCAATAAATCGAGCGATTCACCAATCAGAATTTGATGTTGGCGCATGATTAGCTATTGTTCCGAACGAACAAGAAAGGGATCTCTAACGAGTATGGAATCTTCGCATGATCATGAAGCTCAAGAGCCACTCAACCCAGTTACATCGGCTGAAACAGACTACTATCCGCTAGTTCAAGAGCGCAACAAGAGAGATCAGTTTCCTAAGCTGTCACCAGTCGCAAAGTAGCAGGCATTGGCTGCAAAAAAATATCAGACGCAGTGCAATAGGATGCTCTCTACGTCTGAAGGGGACGCTATTGAATAAAGAACCGCTCCATTTGATAGAAGGGAAAGAGGAAAGTTCTCTGCTCAGAAATGAAGTCGGAACTATCCTCTTGAAACTAAGGGTGATTTATTTAGTTAAAGTAGCATTTAACAAGTAAATACCATTTTTGGCGAATAAAATGAGAAAGTGTGTGCTATGGCAGAAAAGTCGTTGCAGCCTCTCGAACTTTTATATTGCTATGCGCACAAAGATCGTGCATTACGTGATGAACTGGATAGTCACCTGGCAGGATTACGTCGTGAGGGTCTCATTACCGTCTGGTATGATGGCGAAATTAGCCCTGGTGCTCCTAGGGAGCAAGAAACCAAAATTCACTTGGAGAGTGCTCATATAATACTTTTGCTGGTAAGTGCTCATTTTCTCAATTCAGACTATTGTTATAGCAAGGAAATGATATGCATCATTGAACGTCATCTGAAAAATGAAGCTCATGTTATCCCCATACTTCTCCGTCCAGTTGATTGGAGCAATACTCCATTTAGTCAAATGCCAATGTTGCCATCTAATGCACGCCCTATTACTGTCTGGCAGAATCGTGATAGTGCATTTGAAGATGTCGCGAAAGGTATTCATCGAGTAGTAGATGCATTGCTTCAACGTCAATCACCTAGTGATGTCATGAAACATGCAAATTACTTTGTTACGCAGAATACCGCTAGAATATCTTTAAAATCAATAGAAGCTGTAATTCATATAATCGACGATTTTATTGTGCCACCACCTTGGTCAAGCAGAGCAGAAATTCATTTTTCAATAACAAATCTCTCCAACAAAAAGACATTTAAACTTGCAAAACTTGTATTGCATATCCATGAGCGAAATCCAATAGAAAAAGTACGACTAAAAAAACCAGGCGCTCCTTTTCGCGAATATGATCTTTTTGCTGATATAGCCGATTCCGATGAAATAGATCTACTCAAGGGAACAAACACACAATTTGTAATTGGCCCGAGAGAAACTGAAGCTTTCCGCCTTTCACTTGAAACTTCGGAAGGATTTCTCTATCTTTGTCAACTCTCTTGCCGTCTAGATAATCTCATAGAAAATAATCAGTCATGGATAGAGGGAAATCCCTTTCAGTTAGAGCATCCTATCCGTTCCATAGATGTCCTTCGTGCCAGAAAAAGGAACAAAACATGAAAACTAAAATGGATCTTACCTGTCCAAATTGTAACGCTTCATTTGAGGCTGACTATTCTCCACAGATTGATGCAGTTGCATTTCCAAACCTGGTGCAGTCAGTAATTGCCGGAACGCTGAATATGTTTGCTTGCCCCAAGTGTGGACGACGGTTTTTCCAGAAAGTGCCATGTGTTTACTGGCATGAAAATTGGGTGGGTGTTGTGTTAGAAATGGGATCACAAATTTCGGCGGAAGATGCTATTAGACGATCAAATCATCTTTTATATATCACTCAGCCTGAAAGAAGGAATTTACCATCTGAGGCACGCATTTTGGGTAATTGGGATGATTTGGTTACACTACTTCAAAATCCCCAATCTGGTGCTTATGCCCAACAATTAGCAGATCTAGCGTTTCGTAGCTGGGTTGAAGAAACCACAATATTAGTCTCTATTTCAGATGCATTCCTAAAGGCTGAAATGCCAGAATACGCTTTCTGGGTATATGCATTTATGATAAACTATATCCCCGATCTCTACTTTAATTCAGCTGTACAGGAAATTTTGGCGATAACTGCGCTGGAAGCGGGAAATAAGCTTTTACCACTTAGCAACAATGGGCAATCCGTTGAGCAGGAGCTAGAAAGGATTGAGCAACGTGCCGGATCTTTGATCCCGAATGTCGATCGTTCTGAACGTTATAACCTTGTTTGGTATATTCCAGTTCCTCCAGATAGTGATGGGTTGATAGAACTAAAAACCTCCATAATAGACAAACCTGTTTCACCGTTTGAACAAGCATTGGGAAGGTTTCTAACCATTTTTCTCATCTTTCAGGCTCAAAAGCTACTTCCATCAGAAGACGAAGAAATCGAATCATTTCGTCCTTTGATAACACAGCTTTTTTTACAAAGCTGGGAGAAGATTAGTAGGAAAGAACAACTAGACCTTGAAAAATTGTCTAAACAATTAGTTGGTAGTAGCTTGATTAATGACTCTAAACTTCCCCTAAAGGATGAACGGAATACTGGGATGCCAGCACAGAAAACATCCGAGCAATGGAGAGATGAGGGAGATACTCTCAGAGAACTTCATCGGTATGAAGAGGCTCTTTTTGCTTATGAACAAGCTATTCGCCTTGATTCTGATGATGTGGATGCCTATATCAATAAGGGGAATATTTTTGGTCGACTCCAACAGTATGAAGAGGCTCTAGCGGCTTATACGCAAGCTGTCCGCGTTGATCCAAACTCTGCTTTGGCTTATTATAACCAGGGTTACGCACTCCACCTTTGTGGTCGATACAAAGAAGCGTTAGTTTCTTATGACCACGCCATTCGCCTCGATCCTAGTGATACGGGTTTTTTGATCAACAAAGGAAGTGCTCTTAGTGACCTCCAACTCCACAAAGAGGCTTTGGCAACCTATGAGCAAGCTATATCTATTGACCCCAACTGCATCTCTGCTTATTACAATAAGGGTCAAACTCTTGGAACTCTTGAACGTTATCAGGAAGCGGTTATAGCATTTGATCAAGTTATTCGTTTGGACCCATATATGCAAGCCGCTTACAGACAGAAAGGTGGCGCTCTTTCCCAACTTCAACATTATAAAGAAGCTTTGAGCGCCTACGAACAAGCTGTATATCTTGACTCGAAAGATTTTGCTGCTGTGACAATGAAAGGGTTTACCCTTTGGACACTTGGTCGCCGTAAAGAAGCTTTGGTTGCCTTTGAAGCTGCTCTTCGTCTTAATTCCAACGACGCCAGCCTTCACCAGGCTAAAGGAACTCTCCTTGAAGAACTAGGAAGATCGCGAGAAGCGCGACAAGCCTACACATTGGCCAGGAAGTTAGGTTATCACGAGTAAAGCGCAAATTGTATGGGCGCGTTATTCATCCATAAATGTGTATAAGTACCAGAATAAGGAACAGGGAAGGACTGGATAGTTGTAAGGACACATGACCAAACACATGCCCATCTCAAGAGTCTTCCGAATGTAAAATATGTATTTTTACATACGCACGATCATCATATGATATATTCTCTGCTACAATTCCTTTGGTTGACTTATACTTGCGAAAGAGGAGTGGGTCCTCAACGAGGAGTTCTTGTAATGCTTGCTCTGATAAGGCAAGTGTATCTGCTTCAATTAATGTAGTAAAACATATGCAAGCATAGCTCTATCACATCTTTTGTTGTTGCTGCTTCACTCCCAACTGCCTCAATACCGGAGTATTTTTGGGCTTACGTCAAGTCCACAGCCAAGTTTACGTCACGTCCAAGCCAGTACCGTTGACGACTTGATCAATCTGCCCGATCAAGCGAAGGGCTTCGCGTAGGATGTTCAGGCCTGCGTTATGATCGCGATCCTGTGGGAACTGGTAATACGCACAATGTGGGTTTTGGCAAAGAAGAATGCGATCAGAGAGTGTCATGTCCTCCCATTTCCATCCGCACGCATGACAGGTTTTGGTGGAGGGAAAGAAGCGTCCGACCTGGATGACCTGTCCACTGCGCTGCTCGACTTTCCTTCTCAGCAGGTTCAGGAATTTGCCCAGTGCAGCATCCGAGAACGAGCGAGCAAGCTTGCGATGCTTGAGCAGCCCTTTGAGGTTGAGGTTTTCAATGCCAATGATCCCATAACAATTCGCGAGCCTGGTGGTCAGTTTCTGGAGCACATCATCGCGCATGCACGTAATGCGATAGTGGAGTCGTGCCACCTGACGTCGCGCTTTCTCCCGGTTTTTTGACCCGCTTTTGCGGCGATGCAGTCGTTTGTTGGCCTGACGCAGTTCTTTGAGTGCCGTTTTGAGGAAGGCTTGGTTCTCGACTCCCTCTCCGGTACTCAAGGTGGCCAATCGGTTCAAGCCAACATCGATGCCCACTGCTGGTTTTCGCTTCTCAGGCATCATATCTGGCATTTCTACCGTAAAACTCATGAACCACCAGTCTGCCGTGCGGGTCACACGTGCTCCTGTGACCTTTCCTTTGAAGCGCAGCTGCTCTGACATATTCACCCAACCGAGCTTAGGAATCCAGACATGGTGATCTTTGAACTCGAATTGATCGTTGGCCAGATAAAAGCTCGGTTTACTTCTTTTCTTGCTTTTGAAGCGTGGACGTCGCGCCTTGCCTTCAAAAAAGGCGGTAAAGGCTTTTCCCAGGTCCAGGAAGGGCTGATCAGAGGCATTCTTCGTCACTTCCCACGTCCAGGGGAACTGCTCACGTCGGATCTCATTGAACTGTTTTTTGAGCTTCAAGGCAGTCGGTTTCTCACCGGCTTCATATTGCCGATTCCACTCTGCCAGCGCCCAATTCCACACGAAGCGTGCGGTACCCACGGCTTTGGCAAAATACGTGGCTTGCTCAGGTGTGGGATGAAGTCTGATCTTATGGGCGCGAATCATACGGTTCTGCTCTTTCCCCTGCCTCACATTTTCTCAAGTATAGAACAAGCGTTCCCATCTGTCAAGCAGCCCAAAAGCGTGGTGTCTTGCCCATGATTGATCCCTTTTTCACATTTTTTCGGAAACAGTTACGTTCTCTTTCATGTTTACAATGGATCACACAGACCAAATTTCAAAATTGTAACATATAAGGGAAGTAGTTGAGCGGCGAGTAGATGAAGTTCTATAAGTACTAGCCGTGGCCTTATAGAGAGGATAAGTCGAGATGAGCGAATATCAACGATACGAATTCATGACCAGCGATCGACCACTGACACGGGCACAACTCGATGCGGTCAATGCCCTTTCTAGTCATATCGAGGCATCTTTCACCCATGCCCTCATTGAATATCAGTGGGGAAACTTCAAGCACGACCCCATCAAAGTGCTCTACACCTTTTTTGATGGCTTTCTGTATTGGGCCAACTGGGGCTCGCCCGAACTGGCTTTGCGTTTCCCGCATGGAATCTTGCCAGCCGAACTCATCAATGGTTATGATCTTGATGAGTTCGTCACGTTCACCCGGCACCCAGATTATGATATCCTTGATATCCACTTTGGTGAGATGGAGGGTCCTGACGAGTGGATTGACTATGAACTGGGATCACTTATCAGCATTCGCGACGAATTGATGGATGGCGACCTGCGATCGCTCTATGTTGTCTGGTTGGCCAGTCAGCGCATGATGGGAAACGGCGATGAAGAAGAGGACGATGAAATCAATGTACCACTAGTTCCGCCCGCCTTTAGCAAGTTAACAGCAGCGCAGCAAGCATTGGCGGAATTGTTACAGGTGCCGCAAGAACTCCTTGCTGCTGCGGCTCAACATAGCCAAGCGACCACACCATCGACTGACGATGATGTTGCCGCCTGGGTCAAGTTGCTGCCCCCAGATCGCTGTAGCGATTATCTGGTTCGATTAGTACACAATGAGCTGGGTCTGAGCCGCCTGCTTGTCAAGGAGTTACGCGAACTGAATCCTCGCAAAGCCAGCCCAAAATTTCCAAGAGGTGAGCGTGTTCCTTATGCCACCCTCTTCGCCGAAAGTAGGACCATAAAGGCTCGGCAGGAACGCGAGGAACGTAAACGGCGGCAGGAGATTCATCAGCAGCACCTCCAAGATATTTATGATCACCAGGATAACTACTGGCACCAGGTCGATCAGGCGGTGGCACGTGGTTCAGGCGCAGGTTACGACGAAGCTGTTCGCGTCTTGATCGAATTGCGTGAGACCGCCAGCCACTTCCAGAAAAACCAGGAGTTTCAAGAGCGTTTCTCGGCCTGGGTCCAGCCACACCTGCGTCGTCCCGCCTTTGTCAAACGCTTGCAAGACCGCACGTTTGCGTTGCCAGAAAGGTAAATGTTGGTCCATGCCGATACAGAAGAAAGCGGCGAAACGTTTTTCTGCCCAGATGCAATGGCTCTTTCCCGTTATCCGAAACTTACCCAAATAAGGACAAGCCATATCTGGTGTTCGGTTCCTGCTTCAACGAACAACCTGCCTAGTTTCCCAGGTCTTACAGGGTCTCCACAGGCGTACATTCCGACGTAACTCGCCGTACTAGCAAGAAGTAGAGCAGATGAGTCAAGGGCATTAAATGTCTACAAATGGCAAGAAATGTTCATAGTTCAAGAAGCTGTGATCATCCCTCTCTCATCATTTTGTTCATCGGTGGTTGCCAGTCTAAAAAAGAGAAGAAGGACTTGGTGAAATTCTGAACCTTGCAAAAATCAAGCTTGTGGTCCAAAGACTCATTGATGGGCGCGGACGGGAAAATTATCAGCAAGCGACAGGCTACTTGGCTCGGATCAAGCGCTTGTATCAGAAGCAGGGACAGGATACGGCATGGGAGAGGTATATTACCAACCTGCGGAACAGTAACAAGAGTTTATGAGCTTTGAAAGAAGAATTAGACAAAAGAGGTCTTTAATAGAGATACTGAAGACCTGTGCGTTCGCTACGCGTGACCAGGGAAAGTGAGGAGAAAGAATGGTCAAACGGAAGAAGAAAGCCACGGCACAACTCGGCAAACAACCACCTCGTTACCGCTTCTTTCTTAATCCGTACCAGGATATGCGGTGGACAAAGTGTCCGCAATGCGACAACAAGATGCATCAGCGAAAGCTGCCGCTCGTCATCCATGTCGATCCAATGCAAGTGCTCTCTCTCAACAAAATATGCCGCTATTGCCCACACTGTGATCTGCTTATTGCACATCAAGACGATGTGGAACATTTTCTTGCCATCTTTTTCAGTGAGCAAAAGCCAGAAGTCGTTGGCAATGATTATCTGGTACTTGGAACACTCGACAAGCCAGTATGGAAACAGGGGACACAGCAACAAATGACCTTGCAGGAAATGCTTGAGGCGCTACATGATTTCAAGGAAGTAGTCACATTCAAACTGACCGGTGGTTGGGTCAGAGACGAGGCGAAACCCTCCGAAAAACCTTGAGCAATCAGCGTCTCTCCGCCTGGAGAAGCCAAGAGAAAAAGCGTCAAAAAGAAAATATCTCTGCGCGTCTCTTTCATCACAAAGGCTGAGTCAGAGACCCTGCGCCTGAAGGGCGAGGGCTTGTCCCTCGTCGGAAGACGGAGACAGGAGGCCGTCTGAGGGCGGCCCACCAGCCAAGGATGTGCCGAGGCTGGCAAGGTGTTTCTCAGCAATGTTGCGAGAGGCGTTCACATCAGCATGCACACTGAACCCACAGACACGACAGAGGAAGAGGCTTTGAGAACGACGATTCTGACGCGCCTGATGTCCACAACGCGAGCAGGTCTGGCTGGTGTGGCGAGGGTCCACCTTCACCACACTGATGCCCTTCTCCCTTGCGCATGCGAGCACGAGCGCGAATATGCGTCAGGTTCTCAAGCACGATAGTCGAACCAGGAGTGGCGTTCTCTACGATGCGTTTGCAGAGGACATGGTCATGGTCTTTGCGTTGCCGAAACCGTTTGCCAGAGAGCCTGCGCAGGTGGCGCTTCGCGCTCTTGGTGCCTTTGGCTTGCAGCTTGCGACGCAGACGGAAGAGACGGCGCTCTTGCTCTTTCCAGCGCCGCTTGCCCAAGAAGTGCCGTTATCCGAAACTTACCCAAATAGGGACAAGCCATATCTGGCGTTCGGTTCCTGCTTCAACGAACAACTTGCCTGGATATACCAGGTCTTACAGGATCTCCACAGGCGTCCATTCCGGTGTAACTCACCGTACGAGGGACAATTATAGCAGAAACGAGGGAAGAACGCAAGAGCAACAGATGTCAACGGCAGGGCTTTCCAATTCTAATAAACGGAACATTGCCCAGTGAGAAGAAGATTGAGAGCCTGATCCAGATGAGCATCCAAGAAGCGCATCTGGCGAGCGACATTGCGAACCCCAAGGTGATCCATAAGGCTTAATGCCGTACTATTGAGCTGAGCAAGCAGGCTGGGAACTGAGCCAGTGCGCGTCTGGCAGCTATCTTCGCCTAGGGAGACATCTCGTCGATAATGGAGGCGATTTTCAATGGCCCAATGCGCCCTGATAAGCTCAAGTATTCGTGCAGGAGGAGCCTGACGTAACGAGAGACTGCTGATCCCGTACACCACCTCGTGGCGCATCTTGCCTGACTTGAGAAGGCGTGTCGTTCGTTGGAGGCGAAAAACCTGTTCAATACCGACCCAATCTCTGCCAAACCACTCATTGAGATCTGGACTACAGAGGAGTTGGCGATGTTCCAACCGCCCATGACCCTTGCTCCAGGTCTCTGCCTGCTGCCAGCGCCGCCGATCAGGGAAGGGATCATCCAGCAGATCCGCAATGTCCTCTCGCAGCGTCGGCTGGTTGCCTTTGGCGATGAGGAGGTAGTCCCCTCCCAACTGCTGCACCAGAGCACACAATGCCCGTTGCGTGTGCATAGCATCCAGTGTCAGAATGCGTCCACTCACGCAGGTAGAGGTCAACAAGGGTTTGAGGGCGCTGATTTCGTTCTCTTTCTCCCCCACGTTGCAATGCCACAGCACCGTGCCCGTTGCCACCTCATAACAACTGAGTTGATGTACAGGATGAGCCCCTTGGGTGGTCCCTCTCAACGTTTTGCCATCAATGGCAATGTGAGCATGATCCGCTTGGGCAGATGGGGTGTGTAAGCGACTTGGTTCCTCCCCACAGCGGCTTTGGGCCTCCCACCGGGTGAAAAAGGCTGAAAGCAGCACGTCGAGGTGCTTGTCATCTACTCTTGCGAGCACATTGCAGTAGGTCATCTGGCATGGCATCTTCTCCCGACGCAGCCCGAAGCGCTGTGCGAGAACCCCTCCGCGATGACGAATCCATTCGGTGGCTCCACTCAGGGTCTTTTGCCCTGCCAACTTGGCGAGCACAAGGAGCGAGAGAATCAAGGCGAGTTCGTAGCGCTTCCCTTGTCCTCTTCTCTTGTCTGAAAGTGCTTGTAAGCTCTGATAAAGCGAGGTCACTGGAACTCTCTCAGGATCCTCTTCGGCTCGCGCTGTTAGCGTCCATATGTTATAGTCCATGCAGAGTTTTCCTTTGTAGGTCTTGGTTTTTGTATTCTACAAGGAAAGCTCTTCTTTTTCACCTCCTCTTCTAGAATTGGAAAGCCCTGATGTCAACGGAAAGAACTATTTGTCTACTCTTCAAGAAACTTGTTTTGACCCCTTGGACGTCACCGCAGGATGGGTGAGACCAAGATCAACGCCAATCACCTCCTCAGAAGGGGAGACCACAGGATCAGGAAGGCTTACCACCACATGCAGCGAGTAGGTGCCTTGGCGAAAACAGAGGTCAGTGCTACACACCTTGCCGCCAAGGTACGTGTGGGCGTGGGCGGGAACGGCGAAGGAGAGGTGGACACGCCCTGCGATGGTGGCGAGACTACAGGTGAGCGTCTCCCACTTGACCCAGGAGGAACGAGCATCGTAGCGGAGAGGACAGAGACGTGAGCGAGGAGCACGTGTTTTGCGCCCCTTGTTGAGACGAGCAAGGGCACTTTTCATGGCTTCAGTGGCTTTGACACGAGCGGCACACACCAGTTGAGCAGGCAGGTGAGGATACTGCGCACGCAAGTCAGAGTAGGTGCGCTTATGCAGCTCCACACTGTTGCGACACCTCGTGTGAAAGCCCTCATCAGTCACGGCATTGCGCGCACGCGGTATGTTGGTGCAACGTCTGCTGCAAAAGGGCCGCTTGCTCATCGGTCGGATGCAGGTGTAAAACAAGTGTTCTATCCATGCAAGCAGTCTCTCATAGTAAACCTGTTTTGTCAAGGAGATGGGCTTTCCACCGCCCTCTCCACCCAGAGAAAGGAACGCTTCTTTCCTCCCCCTGTCTGCAAGGACAGGGGGAGGAAAGAAGCGGAGGTTTTGATGAAATTAATCGGCGACCTGCTGGGCTTGGGGAGCTCCGTTAGTAGCGGCTTCACGGAAAAGCTTCCCACGATCACGCGAAATGATCTCGATCTCAGGATGGGTGCGCAACCATGCTTTTGTGGTTTTCACTGCACGATCAGCCAACAACTGCACGACTTGTCGCTTCCCAAGATCAACGAAGATTGTCCCGTAGGAATGGCCTTTCTTCCATGTTAATTCGTCTATCCCAATCGTACGAATGGAGCCTTAATAGGGGAATGATCGATAGGAATGCCTCCAGATGACTCATATAGGTTCTATTGCTTGTATTCTATCACAGGAAGCACTCCTCCCCGAAGCAAGCAGACACACTGAATATGTCCAAGAGCCTCTTTTGCTCAACGAATGGATGGCTCTGCATAACCAGCCCAACTGGTTGGCCTCGCCGCAACACTACCTACAAGCTACTTATTTTAGATTGGTTGACTGAACCGTCTATTTTTCGCTTGACACCCGCACTACTGAGTGTTACTATATAGGGGTAGTAAGTAATACAGCATACCAGTCATACAGAATAGCAGGGGGTGATTGCGCTGGAAAACCTAACGGAAATGCTCAAAGGTGTGCTTGAGGGCTGCGTCCTTGAAATTATAAGCCGCAAAGAAACCTATGGCTACGAAATCACGCGGCGGCTGAACGCCCTGGGCTTCACAGATGTTGTGGATGGAACGGTGTACACCATCCTGGTCCGGCTTGAAAGAAGCAAGCTGGTAGAGGTCATTAAAAAGCCCTCTGACGTAGGGCCTCCACGAAAGTTTTTTACGCTCAACGACGCGGGGCGTGAGGAACTGCGGAGGTTCTGGGAAAAATGGAAATTCGTATCATCAAAAATGAACGAGTTAGAGGAGAAAAAATAGTCAGGAACCCCATGCCTGAAGGACAGGGGTATCCAGAGGCAGGAGATTTTGATGAATTTTTGGGAAAAAATTACAGGCAGCGACATGACGAAAGAATTGAAAACTTTTGAGGCGCGAGCCAAGAAGCTGCCAGCTGATTATCAAGCGGCATGGAAAGAAATTCAGGCCAATCTTTGGCCATACTCAGATTTCACCGGTCGCAACCTTATGCCAATTCTCGACGGTGCGCTTGGCTTGCTCGAAGAAGCAGCGGCTGACGGTCAGAGTGTCCAAGAGGTTTTGGGTGACGATATCAAAGGCTTCTGTTCAGCGCTGGCCGGAGAAGAAGGGGCAAAGTCTTATCGCGACAAGTGGCGCGAACAACTCAACAATAATATCGCGAAAAAATTAGGTAAATAGGAGGATAAAATGACCATACGGGATATCATCGAAGGCAAAAAAGAGTGGCGAGCGCACGTGGCGCGTGTCAAAGCGCTCCCGCAAGAGTATCAGATTGTTTATAAAGAGATTCAAAAATATCTCTTTAAGGTCGGCCCTGTTGAGCTAACTGAGGGGACGGGTTTGCTCTCGGGGATTGTCGATCTTTTTGAAGAGGGCGTGGCCTTGGGGAAAGGCGTGCTCGATGTAACGGGCAGTGATGTAGCGGCTTTCTGCGACGATCTCACCAAAGATTCAAAAACGTACGCTGACATCTATCAAGAATCTGTTCACCAAGAAGTGAACAAGGGCACGGATAAAACAGAGTAAAAGAGGATATCGTGACGGAAAAAGCAATTAAAGTGAAGGGCCTGCAAAAGTCCTACAAACAGCTTCACGTCCTCAAGGGCGTAGATTTCGAGGTGGAAAAAGGCAGTATTTTCGCCCTGCTTGGCTCCAACGGTGCGGGCAAGACCACACTGATCAAAATCCTCACCACGCTACTCAAACAGGACGAGGGAACGGCCATCGTCAACGGATATGATGTGGCGTCACAGCCAGCCCACGTGCGGCAATCGTTCAGTCTGACTGGGCAATTTGCCGCCGTGGATGAGGTACTGACCGGGCGAGAAAATCTGATCATGATCGCCAGACTCCGACACGTCAAGCATCCGCGCCAGGTGGCTGACGAGTTGCTGACTCGCTTCGGGTTAACCGAGGCTGCCAACCGCAGGGCCTCGACGTATTCCGGCGGGATGCGCCGCAGACTTGACATTACCATGAGCCTGGTGGGAACACCGCCGATCCTGTTCCTTGACGAGCCAACCACCGGGCTTGACCCTGAGGCGCGCATCGAAATGTGGAAGGTGATGAAAGGACTTGCGGATGACGGGATGACCGTTTTCCTGACTACGCAGTACCTGGACGAGGCGGAACAGCTAGCGGATCGCATTGCCATTCTCCATGAGGGCAAGATCATCGCCAGCGGCACACTCACGGAGCTCAAACAGCTCTTTCCACCTGCGGAAGTGGAGTATGTGGAAAAACAGCCAACCCTGGAAGAGATTTTCCTTGCCATCATTGGCAAGAAGGAGGGGAAGTAAATGCAAACCGTCCAGAAGCCGGAAGCCATCCAGCACCACTTTTTCAGCGATATGAGCGTAATGCTTGGTCGTTCGATGCGCCATATTTTCCGCAGTATGGACACCATCTTTACGGTCACGATCACGCCCATTGCGATGATGTTGCTCTTCGTGTATGTGTTTGGAGGTGCCATTCAAACCGGGACCGACAATTATGTCAATTACCTGGTCCCTGGGATCTTATTAATTTCGATCGCCAGCGGGATCGCCTATACCGCGTACCGTTTGTTTACCGATGTGCAGAAGGGCATCATTGAGCGCTTTCGCTCCATGCCCATCGCTCCTTCCACCCTGCTGTGGGGGCATGTCCTGACCTCGATGGTCTCCAATGGGCTTTCGCTCATCGTCATCATGTTGGTCGCCTTGTTGATGGGCTTTCGTTCCTCGGCGAGCATCCTGTCCTGGCTGGCTGTCGCTGGCATCCTCGCATTGTTTACGCTGGCGTTAACCTGGGTGGCAGTGATTCCTGGATTGACCGCCAAATCAATCGATGGTGCATCGGCCTTTTCCTATCCACTGATCTTCCTGCCCTTCATCAGCTCGGCGTTTGTGCCGACCACGTCGATGCCGTTCATCGTCAGAGTCTTTGCCGAAAATCAGCCGGTGACAGCGATTGTGGATAGCATCCGGGCATTACTCGCTGGACAGCCAGTCTCGAATAGCATATGGGTTGCGCTTGCATGGTGCGTCGGCATTCTGGTTGTTGCCTACATCTTCGCGATGCGGGCCTATAGAAAGCGCGCGTAAAAGCGGACTGCTTCAGGAAAGTAACGACTCCTTTGTCAAAGTTGATTGGCAAAGATGGGGGGTGTCGGGGGCTGACGTCCCTCTGCGTCTCTCCCTTGCCGCTGCAGGCGGCATGCGCACCTTTCACATGAAGTTTGAGAGCGTACTCCTAAAGAGAAAGAAGAAAGAAGATGCAGACCAATTCCAATCGCGAACAGCTCACAGCCTCCTATGACTGGTATCGTCAGATGCGCGAGACCCAGCCCGTGTTCTTCGACCCAAATATCCAGGCCTGGCACCTCTTCCGCTACGACGATGTGCTACGCGTGCTCAGCGATCACGCGACCTTTTCTTCCGATGAGAGCAGCTTCCTGCCACCTGAGTACCGCAATGCGACTCCGATCAGTTCAAGCATGCTCCGTATGGACCCACCGCGTCATCGCAAGTTGCGCAATCTCGTCTCGCTCGCCTTCACGCCGCGCATGGTCGCTCACATGGAATCGCGCATCCAGGAGATCACCAATGGCTTGCTTGACCAGGTTCAGGCTGTGGGTGAGATGGATGTGATCAGGGATCTGGCCTATCCTCTGCCTATCACCGTCATCGCAGAGATATTGGGAGTTCCCGCTGAGCGGCGTGAGGAGTTCAAGCAGTGGTCTGATGCTTCCGTTGGGGGAGGTGAGGAATCGACACCAGAGGAGATCCAGGCGATCATGCAGGCCATGGAGAACATGAAGGCCTACTTCAATCAAGTCTTTGAGGAGCGGCGTGCGCATCCCCAGAACGACCTGGTGAGCGCACTGCTCCAGGCGGAAGTAGGTGGTGAGCACCTGAGCAATGAGGAATTGCTGGGGTTCTGCGTGCTGCTGCTGGTCGCGGGCAACGAGACCACGACCAATCTCATTGGCAATACCATCCTTTGCCTCGATGAGCATCCAGGAAGCGTGGAACGTCTGCGTGCCAACCGTGAGCTGGTGCCGGGTGCGCTTGAAGAGGCCCTGCGCTACTATTCGCCGATCAAAGTCACGATACGCGGGACCACGACCGAGACGACCATTGGCGATCAGCGCATAGAAGCGGGCAAGTTGCTCTTTGCCTGGATTGCCTCAGCAGATCGCGATGAGGCCCAGTTCCCCAATGCCAGTCAGTTCCTGCTTGATCGTGAGCCCAATCGGCACCTGGGCTTCGGACGTGGTGTTCATTTCTGTCTAGGCGCTCCCCTGGCGCGCTTGGAGGCGAAGATCGCGCTCAACACGATGCTCGACCGCCTGCCCGGCTCCTGGCAAGTACCTGATGTGCCACTCTCTCCGATCAAGAGCTCGTCCGTCTTTGGAGTAAAGCAGTTACCCTTAACCTGGGAAAAGTAACAGAGCGTGAGTGCTGGCGAGCAGATCCCTCTCCGATGACTGATAAGAGTCCTCCCAAGCGATTCTCCCAGCCATCGGAGGGATCTGCCAATGGCCTTTCGGCGTTTTTCTGACGAAAAATCAGTTCGCATCAGACGCGACTTCTTCTTTATCTATGTTGAATGTGTAGAAGAGTCAGGCAGGGTCTTCAGGGGTGCTCAGGATAAAAGGGCATGGTTGCCGCTTTTGCCGTGCCTCCCTGGAAAAAGGAAAGAAAAAGGAGTGTGCGTCATGCCATCCCAGATTGTTCATCGGGTCCTTGAACTTCTCAGCAACGCCAATCTGCTCACAGAGGTAACGGAAGAGGAGATACAAGGGCCGGAAGAAGACACATCTCTCATTGCCGCAGTAGGTCCGCTCTTGTATTCAGAGCATTCCGACCTGTGCCGATTCCTCTATTACGATGCGGAATATCTTTACGAGGAAAATGACCTGATCAGGCTGCTCCATGAGTTTGCCGAGGCAACAGCCGGAGAATGGCCCCTCCAGAATGTACAGGCGGACTGGGACGGCTTGCAGGCAAATGTGGTCTTTGTTTTTTACGATCAGCATATCAGCTGGACATTTCAACAGGAGTCAGATTGGGTGAGTTGCGAATTCTATGAGCGAATTGGAGCATTTGCGCAACACCATTTACCTGGAGTGTTCGTGAATCTCCCCACCAGCGATCAATGTGCTTGTCACCTTTACCTGCCCAAGGAGATCGCTGCGGAAGTGGCCTTCCTGGCAATGCTGACCGAGGAGTCAGAACTCGATCACACGCTGTTGATGAACGTCTTTGCGGAAGTGCAACGTCTGGGATGGCTCGTGGATGTGCCATTTGCTCGGCAGATCTGCGGTGCAAGCAGCCTGTCATTGCTCGAAGCATGGTTGCCAGGCCATGTTATGGTCTGCTCCCTCTGGACCGAGAACAGCCTGCTGCTCTCAAGCAATGGCTGTGATTACTACGAGGGCGTGATCAGGGATCTGGCTCAGCTGACACGTGGTGAATGGAACCCGCAGCAGGTGTGGTGTTGGAACGATGAAGAGAAGCCAGGGATCAGCATTGCATTCGACTTCAGGAACGAGCACGTTACCTGGCATCTGCCACTGGTGGCTTCGCAGGTGGCAGAAACCTTTTCCGCTTACCTTACACTGTTCGCCAAAGATTTTCTGAGCGGAGACTTTGTGGAGGTGCGCATGAACCAAGGCGAAAGTGCCTACCTTTATCTGCAGAGAGCTTCCGCAAAAGCCTTGCAAAGATAAACAAAGTGGGAAACTGTACTATGAGAGAATTCGCTCTACATTGAGACGTATTGGCATTGTGAGAGCAAGGATGTTGGATTATAAGGAGCATTCAATATGTGGGTTTTGGGGAAAGCTCTAGCGAATGGGGAAATAGGAGCATGTGGTGTATCTGGAGGCATTGGAGAGTATAATGAAAGGCCATGTATGGATAAGCACTGTACCACTATCATAGTGGGCTGTGCTCCAATCTACGATATCTGCCAACCTTTCTCGAAAGGCTTCTAACTCTCTTTCCCGTTCCTCTTCATTTGGCATAGATGAACCCCTCCACACAAAATCAATTTCTATAACAAAGGTCTGACTTTCGTTTTGAGAGATATATCGAGCAATAGTTCCCAGAAACAGAAAGTTTCCTGATAGCTTGATTTCTGCCAGAGGATCTTTGTGTAAAGGCCTGAATAGAGAGAACTTTCAATTGCCGATGTGCTTCTCTTTCTTCTCTTATAGAGAGGCAACGACAGGAAGAGGATCAAGAGCAGCACGTTTCTCTTCGAGTACCCAAGGGATAGAGCAGGTAAATTCCATTTGGAGAGCGGGCCGTGGAAATCCTGATGACAGAAGGTCATTCTGCTCGGTAATAGCCACCTCAAAATGATCATCTATCTGGACATAATTTGGGCCATTAGTTGTGCTGATCATTCGCCCAACCAGATGATAAAAGCCCCCATAAGATGCGTGTGTCTTCTCGGGATTGGTATAAAGTGTGTAGACCTCAGCTTCTTTCTCTGGAGAAATCCCCAGGGTTCGGAAAAGGCTCATAACCGCTGATGAATGGGCGAGCTTCGCGCTGCAAGCAGCAAAATAGTTCTGACAGTCATCACATCCACAAGCACTAATGGGCAGCTCGTTCAGATATGCAGCGTGTGTAGCCTCTCGATCAACTTCAATTAACCATCTACCAATTTGTAAGGGCTCAAATGGCATAGATTTCCTCCCAAGATATGCGTTTCTTATCATGTCAAGGCGCACATCGGAGCACATATAGATCTTGGATACTTTCTTTTTCAAGAGTGGCCTAACTTCCAAGCACTTCTCTTGAGCACTGCCTTGCTATGATGTGAGCCAAAACTGGTATTAGGTTGCGGGAATTCGGTATGATCAAGTGATTCCACAGCCTGTTCGAGCACAAGGGCAGGTTCAAAAGTCTCAGGACTCGGTGTGAGTAAAGTTGCTGTCAACCATTTGATTGAGTATAAAGCCATAGAGCAGGAAAAGCGAGCTGGGAGCTGCTGCTATGTGACTCTACGTATAGCAGATAACTCAACGCTATGCAGACCACCAATCGCCAACGAGAAGGCGTATCTTTCCCAAGAGTGTACCCACATGAGGCTCTTTCTTACGAATGAGTACTATAACCGTGATAATACAATGAATGGCCAATAATATCACTATCATGCTGATCTATAAAGGCCTACATGTGAAATGGTATTGTATTGGCTGAAATAGGGCATATATCCTGATGCTGCTTGTGTGATTGATCTAATATGGAGATGGGTTCTTTACTTTAAAGTACTTTTTCTATGCATGCATAAAAACTGTGCCTTGATGATACTGAGCCGTTTCCCAGTCCAAAACGTCTGAAAGTTCCTCTTGAAAGGTTTGAAGGTGCTGCTCGCGTGACTCTTGGTCAGGCATAATGCCGGTCTTCCAAATAAGTAATATTTCTATTTGGTCAGGACTCCCTTCAAAGCGAATCATATATCTTGCAACCGTTCCTGGAAAATTATGTAGACCCTCACGTCTGATTTTCGCTAATTTTTTGTCTAAAGCTCCTTGCTTTCCAGCTTGTACATTTGCAGTAATTGAGGTCACTAACAAAGCGTTGTCTTTGGTTGAGCTATGCCAAGAAGGTGTTTTTGTTCGTGGTCTACCGACAGATCGTTGTTGAAATTGTTCAACCTCCTCTCGTGGGATAAGTAACATATTGGAGACACGAACTGCCTGAAGCCGTTTGTTTTCTACATAAAAATAGACCATTTTATCTGTTACATTTAAGAGAGCCGCAGCTTCTTTTACAGATAGGTACCCAACAAGTTTAGGAATATCATCATTTTCACCCATGATTCCAGTGTATACTTTTCTATAATTTTGGTAATATTTCCCAATTTTCAAATAAATTGAAAATATTAGAAAAGCATGGTATACTCATTTTAGAAGAGATATCTAAAAGAGTTAATTGAAGAAATCCAAAGTTGCAAAACGGTAACAATTAGCAAGGAAATGAATACAGAATCATGTATGAGAGAAAGAAAAAACCAACACTGGAACAGGTTCGGATGCTCTTTCCTTTCGAGGTTCCTGATCTGGCACGAGCAGCAAGAGTCGAGGTTGGCACTGTCTACCAGGCACTACTCATGCGCCCCATTCATCGAGAAGATGCTGAGAAGATTGTTAAAGCACTCTCTACACATACGCATCTCACACTCTCCTTAGGGCACATCAACATCGTGCTCTGGGAAGACTATTTGACCCTCTGGCTCATTCATGCGACAAATGCTACACCGCCAGAGGCACAGGAAGGATTGGAGAATGCCTATCATCTGGTGTATGCACGTGACCAACATGAGGCAACCTTGCGGGCTCAAAGCTGGCTTGCTCACCATACCCATTTGCCAGTTCACACCTTCACGTCCTGCCCCGATGGGTTTGTGATTGGACGATTACGACTCTTTGGCCTAAGACCAGATGACGAGACTGATGAAGCGTCTTTCGAGGCCCCTTTCTAACATCATGTACTAGCCGATTTGCTGTGGCATCAGGACAAGCGCATGAGCGCTCGCCCTTCTATTAGTGCGCCCAAAAAAGGAGTTCACCACATATGTTTCATGCCTCTCTATTGCTGTACTCACTCTCGGGTTCCAGTGGACTGCTTGATCCACTTGCCCCGGCAGAGCAGGCAAGGGTAGTTGCTCAGTATCAGATGTGTCAGAAGGTGCTTCGTGAACCTTTGCCGGAACTCGATAATGACACCCTTACGCTCTCTACACCCAGGATGATCTTGGATCTGGGATGTGGACCCCATGGGCAATGGGCATGTGATGTAGCCTTTGACTATCCCTCCTGTCATATCTTTGGCGTCTCGACACTCCCGCTCTATATCGAGCAAGCAGAGCACACTCGCCGTCTGCAAGAGTTGTCATGTGCCCGCTTCATCTTGATGGACTTTGAGCGAGAGCTCTGCTTTCCAGATCGCTTCTTTGATGTGATCAATGGACGCTTTCTCTGTTCGAGCCTCCCACATGCCTACTGGCAACACCTTCTGCGAGAGTGTTTGCGTGTCCTGCGTCCAGGAGGCATGCTTCGCCTTACTGAGTGTAGCGATGCCACATGTACCAGTTCCGCCTGTGAAGCACTCAGTCAGTATGTTCATGATGCTGCGCAACGGAGCGTGATTCTCTCACACGTCCCCAAGCCCAGGTATGGACGAACAGCAGCCTTCACTCCTCAGGCATCTTCCTGGCAGGAGATGCTGCTCGAATGGTTGCCGCGTCTCGGGTATCAGGCGATCAGCAGCACAACGCATATGCTCGACTTTTCCGCAGGTAGCCTCTACCAGCAGAGTATGTTCCGCAATGCGCAGTCCTTCTTCTGTCAGCTTGCTCCTCGGCTCTGCCAGTCTCTCGACCTGACACCAGCTCACCTTGAGGCGTTGTGTGAGCGGATGCATGCAGAAATGCTTGACCCCACCTTTACCGGGCAGTGGACGCTTCAGGTAGTTCGCGCACACAAAGGAGGCCACACATGGTGGTGACACCAATGCGAGTGAGAGTGGGTGGAATGACAACTGCCCGCCCTCAGCAAGAGAAGGTGCTGCTTACTACTGATACTCCTGAAGCAAAAGATGGTGACGTATTTCCGTATCGTGTAGGCATGCGTTTCTCGCAGAAGATTCCCGTTGCAATGGTTCATGCGACCGCAATGGCGGCTCTATCACAGATCTTCGCTCTCTCTACTCGCGTCGTGCTCTCGTTTTGCCAGCGAAGGTGTAGAAGGAAAATGATCATGGTGACATTCAACACAACACATGTCTATTCCCTGCCATTGGCAATCCTTGTTGACATTCTCTCAGCCAGATGTACCAGCCTGGTACTTCGAACCACACTGCATGTTCATGTCCCACAGGCTCGCCTTGCTGGGACACAGGACGCACTGGTGGAAATTCTTCTGGAGCATGGAATGGTGTGCGACTGTCAGGTGCGTAGCCGTGCCACGGGGCAGCGACTTATGGAGCATGATGTGGCCCTCACTTTCCTATATGGTGTTGGCGTGCTCGAATGGCAGGTCACTCCATGTTCCAGCCTTTTCGGAGATCATGCGCCTCTAGTTCCCACATCAGAGGTACGTCAGGTGCCTTCCGAGGTTGTTCCTATCTCTTCGCTCTCACTTCATGATGTGCATCTTGCTTCGCTCCCTGTACGCGTTCGGCAGGTGCTTCTGCTTGCCAACGGCGAGCGAAGTTTGCGGGACATTGCTTCTCTACTCTCGCTCTCGACGGAAGAGGCGAGCCGACTGCTGAGGATGCTCTCTGAGCGCCAGTTGCTGTGCTGGCAGGGCAGCACCTCATGAAGCTCATATGGGAGGGCTTACTGGTCGTTCTTATTTCTCATTCGCGCTTTTCTCAGTTATGATTTTTCGCTCTTTTTTGTAAGGAGGATACACAACGTCTATGGACGAACACGTTACCCATCATCCGTCTGCCTCCTCAGATGCGTGGTCGCATGCCATGCTTGGGGAGCAAAACTTCTGGAGTGCGAAAGGGTTCCTCGCCTGGTGGTATCGAGTGTCTGCGCCGCCACCTGCACCACTTGGGGCGACCTTTCAGCAGCGTGATCTGGTGCGTCGTGGGCGCATCGCCAGTGCCATTCTGCTCTTTCTGGCTGCGATTTTGTTGTTGGTGGCACCTCTCGGCTGGTTTGGCCCTAACAAACAGATTCTGTATACGGCGCTCATTGTCTGGGCAACCATTGCCGTATGTGTGGTGCTCAATCGTCGCAAGCATGTCAATCTGGTGGGATGCCTGCTCTGTCTTGCCGTCAATACTGGCATGTATGTGAGCATTTTGCGTGCCCCTGGTGGCCTGGGGGTCGATGACAAAGATATTCTCTATCTTCTGGTCTTTTCAGAGCTCTTGCTTGGGGCGATTCTGCCAGCCTCCTGGATTGTGATCCCGCTGGTGGTTAATCTGGCCTTTAGTGTCTGTGCGTTGACCCTGCTTCCCCATACACCTGCTCTCACAGGACTGCTCCAGAGCAGTCAGTTTCTAATTGTGTTTCGAGTCTTTCAGATGCATTTGCTGATCACAGGGGTGCTCTGGATTCTCAATATCCATGCACGTGAAAGTGTCCAGCGAGCCAATCAGGCGGAGGAGGTGGCACGTTTACAGCGTGACATGGGGCATCTGGCAACGGCACGAGTCCAGGAAGCTGAGCAGTTGACGCAGGCGGTTGAAGGGTTGGTACAGACACTGACTCAGGTCATGCGTGGGAGCCTGCAGGCACGTGTTCCTAATCAGCATGGTGGGTCGTTCTGGGCGCTGGGTGCACTCCTCAATAGCCTCCTGACCCGCTACCAGCGAGCAGTGATGGACGCGCGAGAAGTGCAGCTTCTGCGGCTCACCGTTCATCAACACAAGACGACACACCAGATTGCCTCCCAGCTTACTCGGGAGCAAGCACTGGTCCAGGAAGCTATCGTTGAGGCGCTTCGTGAACAATGCCCCTTGAGGCTTCCAGAAGAGGTGGTGCTCCTGGAACCATTTCTCCACCCCTTGCTCGGATGCCGAATTGTCTCACCGTCTGTCGCAATGCCAACGACATGGACGGAGTCACCTCTCCCAGCAGGCAACGTAACGGCTTCAATACCGCCAGAAGTGTCCTTTCTTTCTCCTTCAATGCCTGTGCGGGAGGCACCATTGCACATGCAGGAAACCCTTGTATTGGGTGCACGTCCTTTGATGGAGTCAGAGACCCCATTGCGTCCCTTCACACCCACTCAACATCAGTTTATGGTTTCACCAACCTCATTCAAAGGCACGAATGGAGATCATGCATGACTAACCTAGATGCTTCCCAACACGAGTATGAGGCTCACAAGACAGAACAGATGGAGTCAATTGCACACGCTAGATCTGCTATCCTCGACCCCAGGCACTGGGGGCACTATACCATGAAAGCATTTGCCCAGATCTCACCACTCTATGAGACATTCGCACAACACCTTGTGGGAGATCATGAGATGGAAGCGCTCGTCGCACTCGTCGATCCCAACCAACCCATCCTGGTGACCTTCTTTACGGCGGTCAATGTGCTGCTTTACGGCGAGCCGGATGATCCGCTGGCAGCCTTTTACCCTTCATTCACCCCATCGCCACGCCCAGTTGGGGAGGTGTATCCTTTCTTTCGCGACTTTTGCCTTCGGCACCAGGAGGCATTACGGCAGATGTTGCCCACTATGCGTCTGCAAACCAACGAGCCAACGCGGTGTGCGAACCTCGTCCCGGCCTTTGAGAAGGTGTTTCGGTTGGGGCATCGTCGTCCCCTCGCGATGATTGAGATTGGCTGTAGTGCGGGATTAAATCTCAGATGGGATCAGTATCGCTACTACTATTTGCAAGCCAACGATCCTCAAAAGGGCCAGCCCTGGGTTGTCTCCACCTTTGGGAATCCGTTTTCTCCTGTCCTCATTCAGTGCACACTCGAAGGAGAGCAACGTCCTCCCTTGCCACATGGCATCACCATGCCGCCGATCGCCCAGCGGGTTGGAATTGATCTCGCTCCTCTTGATATCAACAAAGAAGAGGATCAGCGCCTGCTGAGTGCCTGCATCTGGCCCGAAGAAGTGGCACGCCATCAACTCTTGCGGAATGCCATTAGCATGGCACGCAAGGAACATCCCCTGCCGATCATCACAGGTGATGCCTGTGAGGTGCTCCCAGAGCTGCTTGAGGCATTGCCTCCAGAGGTGACTCCCTGCATCTATCACAGTTATGCCCTGGAGCAAGGGCCAGTGCAGGTACGTGATCAGATCCTTGCCCTCGTGCAAGAAGCGTCTGCGACGCGTGACCTCTACCGTGTGTCACTAGAAATGAATGCAGCCCAGTGGAATGCGCCCCGTCTGGAACTCTTTGCCTATCATGGCGGCTCGTTAGCACGTTATAGTCATCTGGCGGATTGCTCCGTGCATGGGGAACGCATGCGCTGGCTTGCTCCTTTCTGAATTTTATATAGGCAGGGAGGTATGCTCGCGTAAGCAAGAAGGCTCCCTGCCTCGGTGCTTAGTATGGTGAAAAAGAAATGGAGATATTGAATGACCGATGCGCCGTTGTCATCGTCACCATCTGGAGAAGACCCAAAGGCTTCAGAGGAGGCGCTTCTGGGAAGTGTGGATACCATGCAAGCTATTACCCTCAATACGCTCACATTTCCGGGAGCTCGTGTAACAGTAGGGTATCGCATCGCCTTTACTCTGGCGAGTGCCGTTGGGGGACTTTCCAGTGTGTGTATTAAGCAGCTGCTTTTGCCGATTCAAGTCAGTGCCCTTGATCCAGTTTCAACCAATACATCCTTCGCGCTGGTTGCCTCCATTGGAGCGCTCGCGGGCCTTATAGCCTCTCCCTTGTCTGGGGCACTCTCTGATAGGACAACGCTCAGATGGGGAAGACGACGACCCTGGATCTGCGGTGGTGTGCTTGTCGCAGCCTGTGGTTTGCTTATCATGGCTCGTGCGACAAGCATCCCTCTGTTGCTGTTCGGGGAGATCCTGGCCCAAATCGGTGTCGATACGGTGCTTTCGTGTGTGACGGCAATCCTGGCCGATCAGGTGCCACCTGCTCGTCGTCCACTGCTCTCGGCGTTGAATGGGATGGCTCCCATTGTTGGTGGCATTCTGGGTCTGGTAGCTGTAACTTTGTTCACACAGACAAGCGATATCGCGCTGGGCTATGTGCTGCTCGCAGGAGCGTCTGTGTGTTGTACGTTTCCCTTTGTGTTCATGATACGAGAGGCTCCGCTGGATCGTGAGGCTCGACCACCATTCCATCTACTCACGTTCATAGCCGGGTTTGTGGCTCCTTTGCGCTCGCGTGATTTTGCCTTGACTGTGCTCTCACGTTGCCTGGTGTTTCTCAGTTTTACCTTGCTGGGAGCCTATCTGCTCTTCTTCCTTTGTGCCAGGCTTGGGTTCTCGCTCGCAGAAGCCAAAGTTGGAGTGACGCTCTTCCAGGCGCTCTCAACGGCTCTGGTGTTACCGATCTCTGTACTGGGTGGTATGCTGGCGCATCGGGTGCAACGCCTCAAGCCTTTTGTCATTGTGGGGGTGCTTGTGATGGCGGCTGGGTTGCTCATTATTGCCTGTGTGCCTCTGTGGGGAGCGATACTCTGCGCGGCAGCTGTCTTTGGATGTGGCTGGGGACTGTTCCTGGGCGTGGATATTGCGCTTGCCATCGCAGTACTACCTGATACCGCAGGCAGTGGGAAAGATCTGGGTGTGCTCTATACATCGATCTTCTTGCCACTTCTTCTCAGTCCCATCATTGGGGCAACCGTGCTCAACACGACGGGCAACAACTACACTTTGCTCTTTCTTCTTGCGGCTCTTGCGAGTGTTCTAGCAGCAGGAACTATGCTTCCAATCAGGTCAGTTCGGTAGTTTGCACTGGGCATGGCGAAGCGAGGACAACGAAAAGAGCAAATAGGTGCAAGGGTGTCCTCCTCCAGAGTCCCATCAATGTTTGGTTTGCAGCAGAGAAGCAAACACGCGATGTGGGTGGTTTCAGTACGCCCTCCCTACATCGCTAGTGGTGCATTGTGCATCTTTCTCTGCAGTCTCATGGAAAGGAGAGGACGCACATGTCTGCATTCTTTTCAATGGGCATTGTTTGCTAGAGATCGTGCCCGAGCGCACGATCTCTAGCGAGTAGTGAATATGAGCTTCCATGAGTGAGCTTTGACGCTCGTGAGATTATACATTCCATGAAGCCGCAAGCATTGACCAATGAAGGTAAGTGCTTGCCTAAGAAGGGTGTTCCCCATGGTTGAGCAGCCCTACCATCCACGGACCAATATTGTGATTGTTGGGAACAAACAGGAATATCACATGCTTTATCCGCTGGTCCATAATGATTACTTTGATATCTTGTATGTTGCCAGTGTCACTCCTGAGCATCTGCTGTGTGCCTCTCCAGCGTTGGTATGTCTTAGCCAGCACTGGGTTCATACAGTGCAACAGGTGCGCCATCTTTTTCCATATACACCTATTATCGTTGCGCTCTCGCAGCCGTCTCCTAGACAGGAAGCATCTCTTGTTACCATGCTACAGCAGGGAGCCGATGATGTGATCGCATCCACCTGTGGGAGAGAAGAATGGCAAGCTCGCTTGCGTGCCAGGTTACGACAGTATCCAACTCCTCTACTCGGCATGCAAAGCCAGGATGGCATGCTCACTTTGACGCTTGCGCAAAGAGAAGTTGTGGTTGGCACTCGATCAATTCTGCTCTCGATGAAAGAGCATGTGTTGCTTTACCTACTGATGCGTTATGCTGAGCAGACACTCTCTTCACGCTTCTTGCTTCAGACCATCTGGGGTGTGACGTACCAGAAAGAAGTGGATTATATCCGGGTCTATATGAGTCAGGTCCGCCGCAAACTGGAGGAACGATCTGATCAGCCGCGGTACCTGGAAACCGTCTCTGGTATTGGCTATCGTTTTAGGCAAGCATGTATCTCTAAGTCTGAGAACAGTTAGGGGAAGAGGTATGCCCAATGGTTCAGCGACAACAAAAGGAATGCTTAGATGGTAAGAAAGGAAGAGAAAACTGAATCATTGGAGCGTACATATGATGAGTTGCCTCTATCATGATTGTGGCATCTCTTGCATCGAGTGATTCTTTACCGCTGCCCGGTATAACCCCATAGATGGTGATGCGTTCCAGAGGTGTACATGCTTTTGGATACTACTCGCCTACGGTTTGCGCAATGAGTTTTAACTCAGCAGCAATCTGGCCTGAGAATGTCCTTTATTGCTCTCCTATCTCTATAAAGCAGCGGTATTTCAGACCCCTTGCCCAAAGCAAGCGGGAGCATTGAACGAGCCAGCGAAGCCATTCAGTCGAATGCACGTCTTGTTGCCCAAACTGTGGGCAGAGATGACACTGATGTAATAAAAAAGGATCTCTATTTGTGATATACATGCATTATTGCCATTGAACATTATAATTACCCAGGTTTCATTAGGCATATCTATATATATCTATACCAAACAGTATAGGTGCGTGGCGTGGGACTTGTGTTCATTGATGGTTCCCGTCCAGTTTCCGTGAGATCAGCGGTGAAGCGCTTTCCCGGGTCAGGATGGGAACCATCAATGAACTAATCCAGCCCATCCGCAGATCTCTTCAAGGGATGCATCTGATGAAATTTGCGGACGGGCTGGACTTTGCGAAACCTGCCCGAGATCGATTTGAAGTAGGTCCTTAGCGATTTGCTGCTTGTGATATCTGTTTCATATTAGTCTTGGATACATAAGCCACTTAAAAAGGCCAATTGATGCCTGCTTGAAGGAAGCATTGCTCGTAGCCGGTAGCGTTAGATCCTAGATAGAATAGTGTGTAAGTTCCAGGTTGGACAGAATCAAATTTATTCTGATCATTAAGCTGGTAATTAATAAAATCATCAGAGTCTAGTTTTGAAGCCAGAGAACGGCTCATATAGATATATTGTATGCCAGGTGCTCCTCCTAATACTGTTGGTTTGGTGATCTTTCGAAGAAGCTTTGAATCAGTTGGTTTATATTGTTCACATGCCTTTTGGGCAATTTGTAAAGAAACGTTTCCTTGGTTAGGAGGATTTTCTAGGACATAATAATGCTGTGTAATTTCATATATGTTTCCGTGCGGTCTATCTGCGATGATTTCAAAATAAGGATCTTTTGGTTTCTTAATCCACATATATGCATGAACATATTCATCGGTATATTTTCCATAGGCTTTTTCGAAAGCTGATAGATTGTCACCAAGATGAGGTATCATTGGTGGTTTTTTAGCAGTAGAAGTTGACGAAGGAGTTGGAGATGGTGAAGGTGGTCTTGTAGAAGTCCTTGTTGCTGTTATTCTCAAATTTTGAGTTTGAGTATTTGTATTACTACTAGCTTGGCATGCACTCATAACACTAGCAACAAAAATGACAAGTAAGGATAAAACGAAGTGATTGGGAATAATGATTTTCACGAGAAACTCCTAGTACTTTAAATGTTTGTATGACACCAACGAGATGATGTTGGCCAAATCATAAATTAAGCTCGAATACAGAATGGCGTATTCCTGATTTAAAATTGAAAAAAGTTGCTAAAAATATTTTGTTGAAAGCGTACTCTATAACATTGCTCTATGGACGATTTTGAATATGGTTTATATGGTTGTGCTTATATTTGCTATGATATGCCTATCTATTTGCCCTGTCAATATGAAAGCGCATTTTTTCTATTGGAATCAGCAGAAATTTCCTCAGGTGTCTGTTTTACTAGACAACGAGTAACTATTCAGGTTCGCTAGATAAGCTTGCATTCTCCACAAGACATCAAGTACCCTGTTTACAGGGACCGAGATGCTCAAATAGACTAGCCCAAGGATCACGCAACGAGATTCACATTTGATTGACATAGCTTTGTAAGCTCATTTAATGCTCTCACTTTTGCTGGAAAAAGATGAAAATAGCTCAGATCTATGAGGATATAAAGGTGACAAAGGATGCTCCCATGCCACTTTGCTGATGGGCTATAACTTGCTGCGCAATCCATGGGACACACTAACAAGAGAGTATGCCTTTGGAGTGTGATGTTCCTGATGTGCAGAGGAAAGGATGTGGAGACAAAGGCGTTTTACCAAGAGTTCATGCACTGAAGGTGCACCACGCCGAATGAAATGTGGCGTTTGCCTGTATTATTTTTCAGAAGAACGGTTGGTAATGTCGACTATAAATCGATATATCGTGATCAAAAGTCTATTTTATTGCTTTTGTCTTTTAAATAGATGGCATAGAGGTAGTGTGAATGAGTACACTTTGCTGTTGTTGAGACAAAGTGGAAAGAAAAGGTGCATGACCAAGAGCTCCAACGAAGCGATGATGCTGGATTTGTTGTTCTATAGACGTGTGGTTTGCAAGCCATATATACATGTATTGCATGTACTAGATCAAGCAACATTGATGCTTCATTAGATCAGCAAACAAGCAAGCAAAAGACAAGGAATCAGGACTATCGCCTTTGATTCCTTCCGAGAAAAATAGCGTTTACCTCCAAAAACGTAAAAAGAGAGTGCAAGAGTGCCAACTAGACGAAGATCTTCTCAGCAATTGATATTCCTCTCTAGGTCCAGAACATTCGGAGTCCATGAGCTAGTATTGTCAAATGTGTATTTTTAGTTCTCCCTTATGGAGCGTTAACCTTTCTGAATCTCCCCTTCTTTATTATGCAGACAGCATGACTAACAAACGATACTTGGCTGCACACTCGCTTTCATCACTTATTAACTATGTCTAAGTTGTAGCGTTACAACAAGAAGAACCTAAGCTCTTTACATATCTTCAGAAGTTGATGAGTCCAAATGCTACGCACTCCAAGTCTTATAGAAGCATTCTTCAGGGACTGATTCTACAGGTGCATACTTCCAAAGCTTCACCAGCAAGCTTTGGGAGTATCTGTTACCTAAATAGGAAACTAGAAAATTGCAGGAAACAAGGTGAGGGAATTTAAAGTTTCTACTGATTTACGCTCTTTTTTTTTAGTGCTTTTTGGAGATGGATAGCGTCTCCTCTCCTTTAGGGGATTTGGCTGTTCTGTGTCTGGCATGCCAGGTATCTCTTTTTTTGCATAACGCTGATTTTGTATATAGTCTTTGAGCCGTTTAAGAGAAACTTTTGCAAGGTCTGGTATCTCTGCCAGATCTCTTATGGAATGAAACTCATTTGCCTTGCGCCTCTCAGCAACTTGTTTTGCTCCCTTTGCACTAAGATGAACTTCTTGAGCTAGTTCCTCCCAATTTAGTGCCAGCTTATTAAGTTGTTCCCATATAAATGCTTCAGCTTGGTTATTGTTGGTATATTCCTTATCTCCATCGCTAATGTAAATGTAAATATCGAGATCAAGGTCCTCTAAATACTGTATCATAAGTGGGCCTACTTCATCCCAAGAAAGCTTGCCATTTTGTGTACCTAATTTAGGGAATGCAATGCTAGTTATTTCTGCCTTTTTGTAATTGGCTGCAAAATATGCCAGGCCTTTTTCAAGATACTCAATTTTTGAATTGCCTTTCCAGTGGTCTTTCGTGGGAAAATTGAGTATCCAGGGAGTGCTTTTTTTGTAAAGTGTTGGATGCCCTATGCGTAGTCTGCCAGTCTGGCAATCTTGCTGATACTCACGAAACATTGCAGGATATTTTTGTTTAAATGCAAGTGCCAGACCTTTCCCCATAATACCTTTGCAATTTACGGTATTTACAAGTACCTGAGCTTTTGAATGAAAGATATCTCCTTTTACATAACGTATGGCTACCATACTTCTCACTCCATAAATTTGTAATTCTGTCCTACTTTTTAAAAGTCTAACATCCTATCTGTTTAAACACAATAGTTATATAGAACTATCCTAATTTGCTTTAAGTGTTTTAAGAACATTTGTTTATGGAAGATCTTAGATAAATATGCTAATATACTCCGATAAATTGACTATAATAGATGTACTATCGACTTGAAAGGAACTAATTAATGCGAAACTTTTTAAGTGGCTATGCATATCATATGGTTCATGTTAGCAATTTCCCAAGCATCTTAAGCGAAAAAGCTCTTCTTTCTAACGAGAAATTGAGTCAGAAAGGAATTAAGCCTTTTTCAATTGCATGGGAAACTGTGCAATCTTTACGAAAACGTATTACTATCCAGAGACCCGTTATGCCATCCCGTCGTCAACTTCATAGCTATGTCCCGTTCTATTTTATTCCTCGTCCTCCTATGTTCTATGCACCTCATATTCAGGAAAATCAAAATCAATTACTTGTTTTAGAGGTAGAGCTTACCATTTTGTACGAGCCGGAGGTGCTGTTTACCGACGGAAATGCGTCGATGCAGAAATTATCTAGATATGGCATGGAAGTTGTAGTAATAGATCCAGCAAGCGCTCAAAGAGATACTTGCATTCGTCGATATCATCCAGGCGGCCCTCACGGTACCGGTGAAAACTGGTCTGATTTTTATAGTGATGTTGCTCTTATTGATAGGCTTAATTGGGGTGTCCTTAATGGAGGAACTTACATCGATAATCGAGAGGAATTTACAAGGATTCGAAGCTCAGAGGTACTTATCCCTGATCGATTACCTTTAAGTAAAATAGTTGGGATATATGCACCTAATCCAGGTTTGGCGCAAAAAGCAAATGATGTAGTGAAAATGTATGGCTTAGAGAAGGTTATACCAAAGGTTGTCTACCGCGTTTTCCCAAGATAAAAGATGAATGGATTCCTATATCCTCCTCTTCTATTTGCCATGTTGGTTCACCAGGCAATCATCTTACGCTTCCTTAAAAAGGCGTGCCTATGTATTGTTCGTTTGACCAAGCACATGAGCAATAGATCATCCTCATTGATTCTGCCTGGAAGATGGGAGTAAATGGAGTGGGCTAGCCCCAACAGTAGGTCAAATTATCGCGTTATCATATTTGACTTGCTCTTTCAATAAAATATTTCCTCTTTTGCAGAGAGTCTGGGAGAAAGGGCAAACCCTCTTCCAAGCAGATGTGGCTTACGCAACAACAAAGGCTGTAAATAATGGATTATCTGCCCTTAATTGACTTTGTTGTGACTGTTACGCTTATATGTCGGCTATTCCAAATTACCTTTTAACCACAGGCACAACATCCCCCTTTGGAACTATAGCGATCACACTTATCGTTTTGCCATACTAGACGTTTATATTGCGTAGCAATTTTATTTTTAATAATGTATAATACCGACACATCTATTTGTTATGCCTGTCTCTCAATAGCAACTCCTTATTATGTCTCTATTCCGTAGAATTCCATGCTTTGTATTAGGTTCGACGATTTTGTTCTCTTATCTTTATCTAACCCAGTCAGGAGAATAAATTCTTGGTTCGTTCTATTTCGCTCCCAGAGCCGGGACAGTTAGTCCATGTCCGACAACGACGCTATGTGGTGGTCGATATTCCTGCCAGTGTGCACAATGCTCAAACCCTTCATTCTCAACATTTGATTACGCTCTCCTCAGTGGAAGATGATGGCCTTGGTGAGGACCTCCAGGTGATATGGGAAATTGAACCAGGTGCGTCACTGATTGAGAAAACACCCCTCCCGCAACCGGTTGGCTTCGATACGCCTCAGCGTCTGGATACGTTCCTCAATGCGGTGCGTTGGGGTGCAGCTTCTAGCGCCGACGTGAAGGCGATTCAGGCTCCGTTCCTCAGTGGTATCGATCTGGAAGATTATCAGCTCGATCCGGTGGCACGGGCGATTCAGATGCCGCGCGCGAATCTACTAATCGCGGACGATGTTGGCCTTGGTAAGACAATCGAGGCTGGTCTAGTGGCACAGGAGCTGATCATTCGCCAGCGCGCTCGCCGCATACTGATTGTCTGCCCAGCCGCTCTCCAGGTCCAGTGGCGCGATCAGATGCGCGATAAGTTTGGTCTGGAGTTCCGCATCGTGGATAGCGAGCTGATGAAGTCGCTGCGCCGAGAACGGGGTCTGCATGTCAATCCGTGGAAACATTTTCCGCGCCTGATTACGTCGATCGATTTCTTAAAACGTGATCGGCCTCAACGTTTGTTCCGTGAGGCACTCCCTGGCAGCGGTGAGTCGATCTATCCACGCCGCTTCGATCTACTTATCCTCGATGAGGCCCACAATGTCGCACCATCTGGACAGGGCAAATATGCTATTTCGTCGATGCGCACGGAAGCTATCCGCCTGCTCGCCCCTCACTTTGAACATAAGTTATTTCTTTCAGCTACACCACATAATGGCTACAGTGAGAGTTTTACAGCTCTGCTGGAATTGCTCGATAATCAGCGCTTTGCACGCGGCGTGAAGCCAGACCATGAGCAGCTCAATGCTGTGATGATTCGTCGTCTTAAGACGGAACTTCCACGTCGCTGGGATGGCTCGTCTCGCTTCCCGGTGCGCGAGATCACGCCTCTACGAGTGCCCTATACCCAACAGGAACGCGAGGCCCATCAACTGCTACAGGAGTATGGCCAGTCACGCATTAAGGCTTCAGGAGATAATGTTGAGCGCTACGCGACCGAATTCGTGCTGAAGCTGCTCAAAAAACGTCTCTTCTCTTCCCCGGAAGCGTTCTATCTGACGCTTGAACAACATCAGCATTCCCTTGGGGAGAAACAACGCCATACATCGGTGACAAAACGACCCGGTGAGGGTATTCTGCGCACACGCGTGGAACGGCTCGAAGAGGAAAGCGATAGCGATGAGTCGCTGAATGAGGCAACAGCTGAAGCGCTGGATACTGCTGCGCCCCTCTTTCACGAGCCAACGGTACAGGAACAGAGCCTGCTTAAACGCCTGCTGACCTGGGCGGACGATACGCGCAGACGTTCTGATAGTAAGGCGCAGGAGTTAATCGATTGGCTGCATCGCACGATCAAACCTGGCGGGAAGTGGTCGAATGAGCGGGTAATTATCTTCACAGAGTATCGCGCGACCCAGAACTGGCTGTATGGTCTGCTGGTACGTGAGGGCTTTGTAGAAAAAGGCCCCGATGACGAGACGCGCCTCCAGACACTCTACGGTGGCATGGATACAAAAAACCGCGAGATGATCAAAGCGGCGTTCCAGGCCGACCCAGCCGATTCGTCGGTGCGTATTTTGCTGGCGACGGACGCTGCATCGGAAGGTATCGATCTGCAAAACCATTGTTCTCATCTCATCCACTATGAGATCCCCTGGAATCCCAATCGTTTGGAACAGCGCAATGGTCGTATCGATCGTCATGGTCAGCGTGCCGCCGTGGTAAATATCTACCACTTCGTGAGCAGCCTCTACGATCAGCGCTCAATGAGCACACTGAAGCGTGAGCAGCTCGACGACGACCTTGAGTTCTTGATGCAGGCGGTCAAAAAAATCGAGACGATTCGTGAGGATCTGGGCAATGTTGGTCCGGTGATCGCAACGCAGGTTGAGGAGGCGATGCTCGGTCGCCGTCGCACGCTAGATACCAGCGAGGCCGAGAAGAAATCCCCGTCGAAACGCCTATTAGCCTTCCAGCGCAAGCAACGCGAGAAGATTGAGGCACACATTCGGCAGTTGTACGAGCAGTTGCAGGAAGGCAAACGTGAGCTTGGCCTGACTGCCGAAAACATTCAGGCTGTGGTTGAAGCCGCGCTGGAACTGGCCCACCAGCCGGATCTCCAGAAGCGCATCCTGGAAGATCCACACGGCAAATATCCCCCAATTGAGGTCTTCGATGTCCCCGAACTGGCCGGAAGCTGGGCCAGATGTACGGAGGGACTTGAACACCCACACACACAGCAGAAGCGCCCAATCGTCTTCGATCATACACTGGCACAGGGACGCGACGATGTTGTGCTCGCGCATCTCAATCACCGCCTGGTGACGATGTCGCTCCGGCTGCTGCGTGCCGAGGTCTGGGCCAGCGGTGAGCAAAGCAAGTTGCACCGTGTCACTGCTCGCACGGTCCCTTCGGTGACAATGGATGTTCCGGCTGTGATTGCCTATGCGCGCCTGCTGATTCTGGGTGGCGACAAGCAACGTCTACACGAGGAGCTGATCACGGCAGGTGGGTATCTACGTGAGGGGCGTTTTGTTCACATGCGCGAGACACAGTTGAAAGAGGCGCTGGCAGCAGCACAAAACTATCCGGTATCGGAAAACATGCAGCATCAACTGGTCACGCAGTGGGATCACCATCGCGAGCCGCTGGTCAAGGCGCTAGAAGAGCGCATGAATGAACGCATGAAGAGCCTGCAAAAGAAGTTGTTCGATCGCAAAGAGAAAGAACAGCATGATATCACGTCTATCCTAAATGAGCTGAAGAAGAATATTGTGGCAGAGCTTGCGCACCTGGCCGAACTCGAACAGCCCGGTCTACGGCAACTCTCGCTCAC
>NZ_BNJF01000010.1 GCF_016587355.1 Ktedonospora formicarum
TTGACTATTGATGCCCTCCCTTTTATACTCAATATATGAGTAATCATTCATTGAATAATAGTCCTGGAACCGAATGAGAAAACATGCGTGTTTCATCATCTCGGCAAGTTCTTTTCTAAAGATTTGATAGGCTGAATCTTCTTACTGTGCCGACGTTTGGCAGTGAGGGAGAGTTTCTCTCAAAAGGAGTACCTCTTGAATCTCTTGCAGGTGATAAGATCAGACTCTCAGCAGAGCGCCTATCGTGTAGTGGGCACGCAACGTATTATTGTGGAATTGGGAGAGCATCAGTTTCGAGTTCTTATCCAATATTGGAATAGACGGCGCTGGACGATTCCTGAGTACAAAGGGGTTCGTTATCTCAATGGGGTATTAAGAGATGGAGACGGCTCCTGGGTCGTAGTCTGTGATGACCTTACCGCATTGAGCTGTGCCTTGAGCTGTCTACCAACGATATATCAGCATCTTCTTACTCCTGACAGCGATGATTGGCAACCTTCGGAAGGATTGAAAGGAGGGTGAACGATGTCTAGAATCGAGATTGAGGCTCGCTTCTTTCTCTTTACGTTTCTTGGAGCGCTTGTCCACTCGGAGCAGATTACCACAGCAACCATCAATAGGGAGCATATGGTTACTGACCTGTTAGCACGCTATCCGCTAGAACGCTGGTATGAGATGCAAATCCTCACCAAAGAGCAAGTGCGCGCCTGGCTTGAACAGGCCCTGGTGCTCCTTACGATTGACCAGGATGATGCTCGGGATGAAGCGGTATGACCGCGAAATGGAGTGTACATAGAAGAGAAATTCATAATATTCAAGGCCACGTAAGTTGCAGCATCTTGCATTCATATGTAAGATATTAGTAAAAGAGTGATATATTACTCTATGACATTTATGTGTACTTTGTGTGTAGGGGAATTGGAAAGCGAGCTTGGTTCTTTGATGGCAAGAAAGGGATACGCATGCCAGGAATCGTTGTCTCACTCTATAAGTGCGTCACAAGCGCATGCCCCAATGATTTCTCTCCCTAGATAGTGTGAGATAAAGTGAGTCTATTGTACTAGCTGTTGATCGTTAGATCTGTATGTATGACGATCTATGTCGTCAGGTGGCTGGTCCCCGAGGTTCCCTGATAGAGTCTTTCTCCCATCACGCTCGCATATGTTTATAAACATACTGCTGATGCCCGATGTTTGCAGGCAGATTGATTCCCTGGTCCCATTGAACCGGACCATTTTTGTGAGCCTGCCTTTCCGATACGCGCCAGTTTTTTTGCGAACGGGGCTGCGAGGAAAGGAAAAAGACCAATCGACTTTATTCCCCACAAATTGGAGTATGCCAACAGGCATAGAGAGGAGGTTATCGAAGCGGAAGACTGGCATTGATGTGGTAGGTGATGGGCGCCGATAATCTCGCTCCAGAAGGCGAAGCTTTCCGTCCTTTGCTCCCTGGCACCTGGACCCATGCATAGTTGCATGGGCCAAGCAGAGATATCCCTGGCTTTTGAGCTCTCTTTCGGGACCATATCAACAATACCCGATAGTGAGCTGAGAGGTCAGTGAACTTCTCCGCGAACCCTTCGAAAAGAAGGGGCGTGCTGGCAGTACCTCGCGTGGTAAATGCCTGCGAGTTGGCACTCTTTCTGGAAGGGGTTTCGCAATGGTGTGGGTGAAGGGGCGTGCCATGCGGGTTACCATAAAAGGCGTGAAAATCGCCTTCCTAGTGTTGCTCATCGCGGCGTCAGCGTTCGCGGCGGGTCAGCAGCATGGGCGGAGTTGGTCTCCGGGGCGTTTCGGGCATTATACCCTGGATTATGGGTGGCTTGGTGCGTTGACTGGTGCGCTTACGAGCGCAACCAGTGTCGGGGTCGTCGCGCTGCCTCCCGTTCTGGTTCTGGTGCAGCACGTGGCGGCCCCCGTTGTGGTGGGTGTGAGCTTCATTGTCTCGGCGGTCATCAAATTGGTCGGATTTCAGCAACTCCAGAAGCGCGAGCAGATCGACGGCAAGGTGGCATGGTCGCTGTTTTTCGGGAGCGTCCCGGCGACTCTCATCACATCCCTGCTGATGGGTGGCAGGTACGGCTCTAGCACGCTCATCGTGCATGCGTTGGGCGGCATATTGATCGTCTCGGCGGTCTTCTTTGGGGTGAAGCCGGTAATTCTGCGAGCGCGTCAGAAGGAGGAGGGCGTTCAGCCCTCTCCGTCCTGGCAGCGTCTGAGCGTGACAGTGGGCATGGGCGCGCTCGTTGGAGTGGTGGTGGGGCTGGCCTCTGTCGGGAGCAGTTCGCTCTTCATGCTCGTCATGCTGCTCCTGCACCCGAAGATGGAGCCTGCGAGCCTGGTTGGGAACGGTCTGGTGGCCTCCCTCGGGGTGATATTTGCTGGTTCCATCGGCACCCTTGCCACAGGAACTATTGACTGGAACATCACGGGTGGGCTTATTCTGGGCTCGCTTCCCGCTGTGTTCTTTGGGGCGTGGGTGATCAAGAAGATCCCCGCGAAACTCCTCATGGCAGTCCTGATGAGTGTCCTGGGGCTCTCGGGAGGGCTGCTGCTCGTTAAGTAGTAGGTGTGAGGTTGATCAGGTGATGCTTATCTGCTCATACCTCAATTCTAAGGAGGAGATCTGGGGCCTACATGGCCTCCAGATCTCCTCTGCGTTTTGGCTCCGCATTGGAGGAAGCGGTGTTCAGCGCCTCCATTCATTCGCTGAAGGTAAACGGTGTCACTTCCTTTTGCCTTTAACTTATCCTTTTTCGTATGTTTCCAGAATAGCAACTTTTGCTTTTACTATTAGTTACATACTTTTTTTAAGATACCTCACATTTTAGCGGTATAAGTAGTTAAAATTTTTAATTTTCTACGTCTATATAAGTGGGTGAGTAGTAGATAAAGTGGCTACTTGCCGGTAATATTTCAAAACATTGAGGAGAAAATAATCGTATGCCTCTAGCTTATGGGAACGAGAAGCTGTTCCTGGCTTGGGAAGGAACCGACAAATATTTACGCGTCTTATCATCGAATGATGGTATCGACTTTGAAAATGAACATAAATTGCAAGAGAGCAGTCTGAGGAGCACACGACCAGCCATTGCTTTTGGCAAAGGGTTAATCTTTGTTGCTTGGATTGATCATGATGAATATATAAATATTGCATCATCGCCCGATGGCCTCAATTGGAGCGATAAGATGACAATGGAGGAGACAGCTCATCGCCGTTGCGTCCCTGCTCTCACTTTTGCCGATGACAAGCTTTTTCTGGCTTGGGCTGGTCGCGACCACAAGAGTCATATCAATATCACCTCCTTCAATGTGGCTGATGATGGTGCGCTAGCTCCATTCGATAAGGTAACGTTGGATGAGGAAGCTACAGGTGAGTCAGGGCCTGCTTTAACAACGGCAAATGATAGAATCTACCTTGCCTGGCAGGGCCGAGATAACCATATCAATATCCTTTCATCGACAAATGGCAAAAGTTTCCAGAACAAACAGACGCTAAAAGAGGAAAGCCCTCATACAGCTACACCAGGACTTGTTTATGGTAACGGGTATTTGTACCTTTCCTGGATCGGTCATGATAGGCGGGTCAATCTTCTGTCTTCTGAAGATGGGAAAAACTGGGGCCAGAAGGTGACACTGGACGAGAAATCTTCAAGCACAGGAGTCTCTGGTCTGGCTTATGGCAATAATACGCTCTTTGTAGATTGGTCTGGCCATGAACATGAGCATCACCTCAATGTCATGTCCCTTAAGCTTACAGGCACAGATGGCACTATTCCAACTGAAGGGGAAAAAGTGACGTTGGAAGCTGAGGCTGACTAAGAGGCGTTCTCTTTCGGTGGGAGGCCGCTGGTTTTAATCAGTGGTCTCTCTTTTTTTATCTCCGCTAGATCCATAACATTTGTCATGAAACAACAAATTCAGAGGCTTCTCCCCTTTGCGTCTGCGCCCACCTATCTATCATTCCGTCCTCCCCTTGCGGCGGTTTAGGAAGTGAGCCTCTATGTAGGCTCGCCCACCCCAAAAAATGTGAACTTCATTACTCCTGTGCCTTTCTCATAGTAATTTTGTGGCCTGTGTCATACTCATCTATTCATTTTCCGGATATGCTTGCTCATAAGAAGAACGGCTGCAACCCTACATAATATTCATCTCAAAACTTAATAAACTAATTGAGCTATTCAAAATTATTGATTTCTAAAAAGTAAAGTATATGTGAGAAAACGGTTATGAAAAAGATGATACTGACAACCCTCGTACTCATTATATGTCTGGGTGCCTGGGCTTCATATGTAATCACCTATCCAGACACGGTGCAAAAGGCTGGAGCGCAGACCGCATCAACACCAACACCAACGCCAGTCGAAGATAAGACAAAGCCTATTTCGCCTAAAATGAAGGCCAATGTCTTCTCACAGGGAAGCGACGCAGTCAACGAGATTGCATTGACCTTTGACGATGGTCCGAGCCCTACATATACCGCGCAAATCCTTGATATCCTGCAAAGATACCAGATCAAAGCGACCTTTTTCTGTATTGGTCAACAGGTGCAGGAGTTTCCAGCGTTGGTCCAGCAGGAGTTTCAGGATGGGGAAATTGTTGGGAACCATACCTGGAGCCATCCTGATCTTACGACGCTTTCTGTACAGGATATCAATTCCCAAATGCAAATGACCTCTAACCAGATAAAGAATGCGACTGGTATCACACCAGTACTCTTTCGCCCTCCCTATGGGGCAATCGATGACAAGGTCAAAGAGCAGTCCGATGGTTTAAATATGACGCCGGTACTCTGGTCTATTGATACAACGGACTGGCAAATGCCAGGGGTTGATGCAATAGTAAACAATGTGGTGAGTAATGTTGGTAATGGAAGTATCATTCTCATGCACGATGGTGGTGGAGATCGTTCTCAGACTATTGCAGCTCTTCCGCGAATCATCACTGCCTTGCAGCAGCGCGGCTTTCGGATCGTCACAATTCCAGAACTCATGGCCGATGCCGGTGAATGAGGGTTATCCGAGGCTATAAGTCATTTTGAGTGAGCTGGTGATCAGTCCGTTTGCCACAAGGTATTCATGAAACATATGGATACCTTGGGGCAAACTAGCTCTATTATGCCAGCGCTAATGCAAAGTGCGAAAAAGATCCATCATTCCAGCAGATCCTTCCCGGTTGAGGTTTGAGTTTCAGACTCACGAATGACTTGCAGTTGGTTCACAATATGGGGAAAACCATCATGACAATTAATCAGATAGCGTGCGATAGTATCGCTAGGGTATGCTTTATCTGACGTGGGCCGATGCCCCTTTGACGCATATTTGCGGGTCATAGGATTTTTCCCAGGAGGAAGAATGTAGCGGATTTCTCCAGAATACTGGCGTTCCCGCACCTGAATGGTAACCTTCTCCCCAATAGGATACGCTCCTTCACCCATCGGTCCAAAAAGCTGAGCAAACTGTTCGTCACTTCCATCGAGTATGTAGGGTTCATAGACGCGACGTCCATTTTTAAGAGACTCAATGATAGGGACGCGTTCATCTGTTTCCATGGTCACAATCCAGAGGCTTAAAAAAACTTGTGGCTGTACAACAGCAACAGGGGTCCACATCAAGGCTTTCATACTTGCATGTGCATGAGTGGCTTTACGTGCCGCATGTTCGAAAAGTTTCATTTGGATGTGACGAAGAAGTTCATCGCTTGTATATCGACTGAGATGCTTAAGAGAAGCTATCTCGATACCGTCTACCTTTACTACAGCCTGTATACCCGATTGTTGCCAGTCAATAGCGTCGAGCGGGATCTGTATCTGCTTGCCTATCGCCTCAATCTGCTCGGCTATTTGGCAGGCCTCTTGTTGTTTGGTATCTTGATGTGAGTAGGTCATTGATTCTGGCTCCTCACAAGGCAAGTATGAAGCCTGCCTCATCTAGGAAGAACATTAAATGAGGGGAATGCGTCTCATGGATATCTCGGCGGAAACGACCACTCTTTGGGAGACGCGCTCTATCTGCTACGTACCTATGTTCGCTACGAGAATTCTCCACAGTATGGGAAATGATCCAGATACAGCATTAAGAGCAAAGGGTGAGCGTTGGTAGTGCATGAAGAAAATTCGCACGATGTTCTTCCAATTTTAGTAAGTCACCACCAGCGAGAGTTTGTCAAGATAGTATACCTGAAACAGAAGCTTCTGCAAAATATGAGGAGAAAAAGTCTTAGAGGAAGCAGATGGTGTTTGATGTGACATGGTCGCTGGATTGGCTGTAAGCTTTTTCCTTCTCTGCCAATGAAATTGCTCGATTGGCTGTGGCGAAACATGACTTGTGCTGCTAGTATAGGTAGCGAATATTCGCTTATGGATAGGGCGCGGGACGCCAGACTTACGCTCATTTTGAGAACAGAGGGAAGCACGCTTCATGGATATGGTGGATCAGCCAGAGAATAGACAGCAGGATTCGTCGGAGAACCTTCCGCAGCAAGGCGAAAAGCGCCTGAATCAGAAGACCTCTATGAATATTAGACATTCGCCACTGATCATCATTGTGGCGCTCTTTTATATTGTTCTATGGGGGTCGGCCTTTATTGCTACCAAGGTTGGGGTTACTCTCAGTCCCCCGATAACCTTCCTCGCAATCCGCTTTCTTGCTGCAGCGCTCATCATGGCGGTACTCGTGTGGATAGGGAAGTTTTCATGGCCACGCGGATGGGCAGCCTGGGGTCGCCTCGTGATCTTCGGTCTGCTGAACTGCGCCTTGTACCTGGGATGTAATTACATAGCGCTCCGCTCACTCTCGGCGGGCATGGCATCAATTATTGCCGCCACGAATCCACTTATACTCACCCTGATTGCGCCATTGCTGTTACGCGAGCGTCTGACGTGGTGGCGTATTCTTGGTCTTGTGTTGGGATTTGGCGGGGTGGTCTTTGTCATGAGCGCCAGGCTCAATGGAGGTGGTCATCTCGATACGGTGGGCGGGATGATCATAGCGTTTCTTGGGGTTGTAGGGCTGGTTGGAGCTACTATTTTCTATAAACGGTACCCGCCCCGTGAGCATGCCTTTGTGGTTAATGCGGTCCAACTGGGGGCAGCGGGTCTTGTACTCATACTCCCCGCGCTTCTTTTTGAGCATCCCACGCACATAGACATGGGCGCACCTCTCATCGAATCATTTCTCTATCTTGTCTTTGTGATAAGCATTGGGGCTTCATTGCTCTGGTTCTGGCTCTTAAAGCGCGGTGAAGCGAGTGCTGTCAGTTCCTACTACTTTCTGACACCTATTGTCGGCCTTGTGTTATCAGCATTGTTACTGAGCGAACCCTTCGGCCTTCGTGACATGCTTGGACTTGTCGCCGTTGCCATCGGTATCGCGCTCATCAACCGTCCCGCGCGTACTCAGCCTGTTGACTAAACTATAACCTTGTGGAACCTTCAAGCGGTGGTGTCTCATTGTGTGAATTCGGCGGCGTGGAGCTTCACGAAATCATACATGCTTATTGGCATCTCGCCAGTGAGTTTGAAAAAGTCGTCAGTCATACGGTCGTAACGCCCCTGAGCATGCAGGTCAGCCATCGCTTTGAAATGATTGGCGACGTGTGGAGAGGTCCCTGCCTCACGAAGTTTATCGGCCCACTGAGGGAGTGGCACATCGCGATAGCGTATCGTTCGACCAAGTGCCTCAGAAAAGATGCGTGCGTAGTGTTCGAGATCAGCCGACTCAAATCCAGTCAGATTGTACACATGACCGATATGTGGGTCCGGATTGTCAAGGATAATGGCTACGGCGCGCGCCACATCAACCGCCGAAATCGGCGAGGTTTTGCCACCACCCAGTGGTAGCGCCAATTCGTCGGCATCCCGTACGCTAGCCGCGGCCAGAAGGAGAAAGAAGCCTTCAAGGAAGACTGTCGGTCGGACTGTAACGACCGGCAAGCCTGACCACAACAGCGCCTGCTCTGCCAGCCAATGCAGTTTGTGCTGTGGGCTGTCCGTGGTCTCGGTGATGCTCATCTGCGAGACTGTCATTTGCGACATATTCACGAAAGCCTCGACGCCGTGATAGCGTGCTATCGTGGCGGTGTTAATTGTGGCTTCCAGATAAGCCGGAGAGACAGACATTCCAAAGTAGATGCGCGCACACCCTTCGATGGCGCGATGCATCGATGTGAGATCTGTCAGGTCGCCCTGGACAACTTCGGCACCGAGTCGGCGCAACGCTTCGGCTCGCTCATCCTCCCTCCGGACCAGGGCGCGGACCCTATGTCCCTTGGTGAGCAGTAATGCGGTAAGGTTGCGGCCGATAGCACCGACATTGCCAGCCGCTCCGGTTACAAGAATTGGACTTTCATGTGTTGATTTCATCGCCATATACTTTATTGTAGAGTGGTAGCCTTGTAGATTGGGAGGTATTCGGCGTTTGGCGTGTTCTTGGATCTGATTGTCATTAGATGAGACATCACTTGATGGATATTTGTTGCCTCTACAAAAGGATTCCCGTGTAACTCACGGGAATTGATGCCTGTAGAGATCTTGTAAGACCTGAGACTTCAGGCAGCTGTTCGTGGAAGCAGGAACTAAACAGGATGTGTAGCTTGTTCATATACAGATCGGCTCGGAGAACTGATCTGTTAAACAACGGCGCTCGGACCCGCAAAGTCCAGCATATGAGGGTGAACGAGATTGGCAAAATCAATGTACTTCATGCTTATGGTGTCGGTGTGGGTGCCAGCGGAGAAGGTGATGGCATCTTCATTGGCAAGCCTTTTCTCGACATAGACGGGAAGTCCATACAGATTGCCAAAGGGGGGCATGGCGCCAATCTCACAATCGGGGAAAGCCATCGCCAAATCCTCCTCATCTGCCAGAAGCACCTCTTTGGCACCCAGCGACGCGCGAACCTTCTCCAGATTTGCCTGAGAGGAGGCGGGGAGCGCCAACTCCATCATCTTGCCATCGACATAAATGACCACGACCTTCGCCATCTTTTCGCTTGAAAGGTGCTCTGCTTGTGCTACCTGCTGGGCGCTACCTGCGCGTTCATGCTGCTGCTCCTGAAAAGGAACATGATTCTGTTGCAAGTATGTCTCCAGCTTCTCTTTGCATTGCATAGAGAAATACCTCCTTTCATTGTCATAGATAACGGTAACCACTATTACTCGATATTAGTATATGTTTGGCCTCCTAGCTGTGCTATACGCATGAGCAAATTGGCTTTTGATATTTGGACGTGCATATTGTTGCTCAGAGGCCCCAGGCAACAGAAGCCCTCAATCCCGTGCAGATGTGCCAGAGCCATTTATTCCTTCCTAACTGAATGTAGATATGGGAAATGTTTAACTTGATTGTTAAAGGTCATAAAATCCATATATGATTTCTTGTCTACAATAAGTGTTTCTTGACATATTATCCTGGCTGTCACGCTGAATTTGTTGCCGATGCAGTAATGATATGACTCGCCTCCAGCTTTTCAATAGCGCAATACGGCAGAGCATTTCTATCCTTTATATCTGTAGGAGTAAAATTTTTTCTCAAGGTACAACAGTCCCCCATCTTGCATTTATGCTCGCTTTTGTATATAGTGTCAGCAAGGGAGGGGAGTTAGTGACTCTCTTCTTTGCCACTTCTTTTGCAAAAGGCTCTGTTTCTTTACGTATATCCCGATTGCTTGTATCACTGCTTTGTTTCCGGTCGGAGAAAAACTCAAAAAGCTTTGCTTTATACGTTTGTGGGCACGGCCTTCAATGAGGAAGTGTCTTCTTCATTTTTTTTAAGGAGATAGATACTATGCGGGCATGGAATGGAAGGAACCTACCCTCGGAAGAATATGTGCGCAAGACTATGCCGCAAATAGTTGGAACATTGGACATGGTGATGATAGTCATGTTATACATGTTTTTTATCACTAATCCTGTGGGAACGATGAGTGGAGGGCCAGCCGCCTTGACCTATTGGCTTCTTGGCGCGTTGGTTTTCTTTCTCCCAACGGTGGTTGCAGCCGCCCAATTGACAAAGCTCTTGCCTCACGAAGGTTCTAATTACAACTGGACGCACAAAGCGTTAGGCGGATTTTGGAGTTTCTTCGCCAGTGTAACTTTCTGGCTTCCGGGTGTCTTAGTGACTGTGGGCTCGGCTAGCTATTGTGTTAGCTTGATACAAGGGCTAAATACCAAGTGGCTGACTGCTCCCTGGGAACAGGGACTACTTGTCATTGCCCTGCTCATTGTCTCGACAATTCTCTCATTGCAACGGTTACAAATCTTGCTCTATCTCGTACGTATCACAACGATCATTACCTATGCACTTGTTGCTTTACTTGGCCTTGGGGCTGTCATCTGGATCATGATGGGGCATCACCCGGCAACCGATTTTGCGTTGTCGAACTGGGGCGTCAATCCTTCCAATTTTGGACTCTTTGGTGGTGTTCTTATTGCCTACTTAGGTATTGATGCACCATTGATCCTGGCAGGTGAGACGAAAAAGAATTTTTCTGTATCACGTTCATTGCTCTGGAGTACCATCGCAGTGATTGCTGCCTACTTAATCGTTTCCTTTGCCTTGCTCGTCATAGAGGGATCAGATGGAGTTGCCCAATTGGGAAATTTCTCAGTGATCGCGGCTATTGAGCAAGTTTTTGGCAAAACGGTTGGAGGGGTGGCTGCTATTGGCATTATTGCCTATTTCCCCATTTTTCTGGCACTCAATGGTAATCTTTTTGCTCGCCTCTTGATGACGACGAGTATTGACAGGCGTCTACCTGTGGGTCTTGCCAAACTCAACAAGATGCGCGAACCAGCCTCAGCAATTCGGTTTCAAACGATTGTGACTGTGTTGTTTGTAGCTATCGCCTTCCTCTTGCCATACATTTTTCGTGTTGAAAATCCCGCGGACCTGAATAATGAAGTGCTCTCCATCACCTTATCGATGATGACACTTGTCTGGTCTTTTTCTTCAATATTCTTGTTCATCAATTTATTAATCTTTTGTCTACGTGATCCAAAAGGCTTCCGTCAGAAGCGAATTTTCCCTATGTCAATCATATGGGCCTGCATTGTTATTGCTCCTGTCGCCAGTATTGTTGCGATCATTATGACGCTGAGTTATTCGCCTATTCCGCAGCTTTCTGCTCAGCAGTGGATGTATATTGTCGGTGGTCTCACTATCGTCTGCTTAGTTATCTGTGTGATTTTCAGTTTATTTGCAACGAGCGAGGCCGCATGGCAAGATCAGTCGAGTATCGCAGAGACAGATGAGAAGGTAAATGTTGAAAAATCCTCTTAATGGTTTTCGGATAAGGAGAATCCTGATCATTTTCTGAAAGGATGCACATTGTGCAAAAGGAAAAAGCAACATTGCGCAATCAGCTTTCTCTTATAGAAGCTATTGCGCTTTCAATCGGAATTATGGCCCCAACGGCGGCTATGGCTCTCAATGGCTCGCTTGCCGCGGCCACGACAGGAAGTGCGGTCCCGCTGGCCTTTCTGCTAGCCACAATTACTGTTGGCCTGGCGAGCTTCTCCTTTATCTACTTCAGCCGCTATTTTGCTCATAGTGGTTCGGTGTATGCCTTCAATGGTGTTGCGCTTGGCGCACGCGTAGGGTTCTTTTCGGGATGGGCTCTCCTGGGAACCTACATCGCTTTCACATGTGCTTCAATGGCGGAAGTCGGAAATTTCGCCCAGGCATTTCTCGCGGATCTAAATATCTCGGTTGATTGGCTCCCTCTGGCTCTGGTGGCGGGCATAATTATTTGGGTCTGCGCCTATTGTGTGATTACGCTCTCGACGCGCCTCACATTGATCCTTGAAGGAATCTCTGTTTTACTTATTGTTATTGTTGCGGTCGTCATTCTTTCTAGAGGTGGTGCCAGTGGACACCTCAGTGTGGAGCCGTTCATTCCCAGTGGTCAGCCACTCAGTAATATTGGGTTAGCAGCAGTCTTTGGTTTCCTCTCCTTCGCGGGGTTTGAAGGAGCCGCGACGCTTGGTGAAGAGACGCGCAATCCTCGTCGCAATATTCCTTTAGCGATCCTTACGGCTGCGCTTGGTACAGGTATCTTCTATGTAGCGGTTACTTATGCCCAAACAGTTGGTTTCGGTACCGATGCAGCGGGTATCAATGCGTTCGCCACATCAACTGCCCCACTTGGCGATCTGAGCAAGCGCTATATGGGCAATCCGATGTCAACGGCGATTAACTTTGGCGCGACTATCAGCGCGTTTGCTAGCGCACTAGGAACCGCCAACGCGGCAGCACGTATCCTGTTCGCCATGGGACGTGATGGTTTCATCAGCAAACGCATCGGCACCACCAGCAGCCGCACAAGCTCGCCAGCTATTGCTGTTGGTATCGTAATGATCATTGCCTTTATTGTCGATCTCCTCTGGAGCCGCGTTCCAGACATCAATGGTGCATCACTCTTTGGATACGCTGGAACCATCGGTGTCTTTTTGATTCTGGTAACATACATTCTTACCAATATAGGAGCGATTCGCTTTTTTGTCACTCGTCGAATCTGGACATGGCATTGTATTATTCCAGTGCTAGCTATCGTCGCATTAGGTTATACACTCTATAGCAACCTCTATCCAATTCCTGCTCCCCCCAGCAACTACTTCCCTTATGTTGCTCTGGCCTGGTTAGTAATTGGTCTTGTCTTCATCTTCGCCAATCCTGCTCTTGTCAAACGCATTGGCCTGAGTTTTGAAAAGAGTGAAGGGCTCTCGCTTGAGAATAGTGATACCAAAGTATCATCTGTAAAGAGTGAAGAGGCTGCTACAACTGAAACCTCGGTCGACGATAAAGAGAGCGAGGACGAAAAGAAAGTTGTGGTCACTACCAGTAAAGCAATCCCCAGTACCAAGAAAATCGTGACCAACACCAAGAATGGCTCCTCCTCGGCGCAGAGGAACAGAAATAAGCAGAAGAGCAGAAAGAAGCAGAGGAACAGAAGATAGTAGAAAGGACTCAAAGCAAGCTATGACAACGGGTCGAACTATTCATGTTCATCGCCATCAATGGCATCTGGTGTGGGATCATAGTATCTCTCCAATTGCCCGCATTCAATCCGGCGAGACCGTTTCTTTTGATACGCTGGATGCATCGTGCGGTCAGATTGGCCCTGAAAGCACTGCTGAGTCTATTGCTGCCCTGGATTTCACACGCCTGGATCAGGTAAGTGGTCCAGTGTATGTGGAAGGGGCTGAGCCGGGAGATACCCTGGAAGTAGAATTCCTCGATATTCAGCCCGCCCAATGGGGGTGGACTGCCATCATTCCTGGTTTTGGTTTGCTTGCCGATGAGTTTCCAGATCCAGCTCTCAAGATCTGGCATCTGGAAGGGGGCGCAGATGGCTGGGCCGAGTTTGCGCCAGGGATTCGTATTCCTCTTTCTCCTTTCTGTGGCGAAATTGGGCTTGCCCCTGCGGCTGTTGGCCCTCACTCCACTATTCCGCCATATCGGCATGGTGGCAATATGGATACGAAACATCTCACCAAAGGGGCACGGCTCTACCTACCAGTAGAAGTCCCTGGTGCGTTATTCTCGCTCGGTGATGGTCATGCTGCTCAGGGAGATGGTGAAGTCTGTGGCACGGCAATTGAGACTCCTATGAACGTGACTGTGCGCCTTACCACTCATAAGGATATGCAAGTCAAGGAGCCACAGTTCATCACCAGTGGACCACTGACCGAGCGTACGAACACTGCTCCTTATTATGTGACGGATGGTATAGCCCCCGATCTGCTGGAAGCCACGCGTAAAGCGATACGTCACATGGTTGAGCATCTGCAAAAGACGTATGGGCTCTCACGCTCTGACGCTTATATGCTCTGTAGCGTAGCCGTTGATCTGAAGATCTGTGAAGTGGTAGACATGCCAAACTTCCTGGTTGGCGCATTCTTTCCATTGAGTATCTTTACTGCTTAAAACAGGTCTAGCAATTCTTGGCAGTAACCCTACCGAATATGAAGAATCCCTGCGCGCAAGCGCAGGGATTCTTCATATTTCTTCCGCGCATTCAGTCTCCTTTGCTACGCAGGAAGGCTGAATGCGACTTTTCTATAGGTATTGGGCAGATCCTATTTTAGGTATGTTTTGCCACCGTTCCTGAATATAGTTATATATATGTTTGCTGGAGTATGCGCCTGATAGATCGAATTTTTGTGTCATTTCGATCAATCCTGCGATAGGCCAACCAGAGCTCATTCGTCACTCGCTTCGATGGCTCCCAAATAACCTGTAGTCTTCCAGCTTCACGGGCTTGGCGGCAAAGATAATCGGGCAGAACACTCAGCCCTTCACCCTCCTCTATCATCTTGATGATGAGACGCAAATCAGGAATGACGAACTTTGCTTGAAATGTTGGACGTTTCCCGAAACACTGCTGCCAGAAGCGACGAATAATAGGTAGCTCAACGCCATAGCTAATCCATTTCTGCGTAGAGAGCCACTGCTCCAGTGTTTCCAGTTGCATTCCATTCACAATGGAATTCTCAGTCCCCGGCACTTTAAGATCTGGTGGGCCAACCAGCAAAAAATGCTCTTCGTCCACTTTATGGTACTCCACGCCATGCGAGGCAATCTGCTGTGAGGCAAGAACGATATCCAATTTCTCGCGCTCTAGATTTTCGATGAGTGATGGCGTCTCGCTAAATTGCAACCACAAGCGATACGGTAGTTTCCTGATGTGTGGTAAGACCACCTCGGAAAAATATTCACGGGACGAACCACAGCGGAGCAGGGGTGGTTCAACTTGCATGTTTTGGGCTTCTTGGGTGACTCGTTCTAGTGTCTCAAGGGCTTGAACTACCTGGCTATAAAGTGCCTTCCCACGTGTTGTTGGTATCATGCGTCGTGGCGTGCGTTGAAACAGCGGCTCACCAAGTGCTGTTTCCAATGCTGCGATATGTTGTGTGACAGCAGGTTGTGTGAGGAAAAGTGCTCTGGCTGCTCCCGAAACAGTTCCAGAACGATAGACCATGAGAAAACTCCGATACCATTCCAGATTTATCATAAATATTTTTATACCTTGCTGTAAAATTCCTATTTGTTTTATAGAATGTCACAGATCTATACTGTCTACAAGACAAGGGATGTAACCTCTTGTCACGAACAAAATCCTTTCAACGAAAGTAGTAGATAGATCACATTATGAAAGCAATGGTTATTACAGACTTTGGTGGTCCAGAAGTTTTTCAGGAGCGAGATATCGAGAAGCCAACGCCAGAGTCAAACGAGGTATTAGTGCGAGTTTATGCAAGCTCGATTAATCCGGTCGATTACAAGATCCGGCAGGAGGGCTCATGGGCCGGAGTGAAGCCCCCCGCAGTGATTGGCTATGATGTGTCAGGCGTGGTAGAGGCAGTCGGCCTGGGCGTCAAGAATTTTAAAGTTGGCGATGAAGTTTTTTATACGCCAGAGATTCCGGGACGCATAGGCAGTTATGCTGAGTATCATGTGGCGAATGAAGCGATCGTGGCACTCAAGCCAAAGAATCTGTCGCATGTTGAGGCTGCGAGTATTCCTCTGGCAGGAGGTACTGCCTATGATGCATTGATTACACGAGCCCAGTTGCGTGTTGGAGAGACGGTGTTAATTCACGGTGGGACAGGCGGCGTTGGTTCGCTGGCCGTTCATATCGCCAAAGCTGCTGGGGCTTATGTGTATACGACGTGCAGTAGCAAGAACGTCGCAGTCGCCAAACAATTGGGCGCGGACCGTGTAATAGATTATACGCGTGAGAATTTTGTCGATGTTATCGCAATGGAGACGAATGGCGCAGGCGTCGATGTTGTCTTTGATACCGTTGGCGGTGAGATGATCGCAAAGAGTATTGCCGTGACGGGAACAAATGGACGTATGGTTAGCGTGGTGAACGTGGAAGGTAATACCTGGCCCGCTCATGTAAAGGATATCACGCTACATTTTCTCTTCCTGAAACGCGAACGCTACAAACTCGAAGCACTCAGGACATTGCTTGAACGCAATCAGATTAAACCATTGGTCGCCAAAGTCTTCCCGCTCGAACAGGTCGCCGAGGCGCAACGACACCTAGAGCAGGGTGGCGTAGCTGGTAAAGTTGCGCTCAAAATCGTCGATCGCTCATAATCTTAGCCAGTGACCACACCTATGTGGCAGGAGATCTCAGATAATCTCCTGTCACATTTCTTGAAAGTGTCTCTGCCCTCGCGCTTTGGCTTCCTCATAGAAGGGGACTATCCTGAGATCAGGAAATGCTTTGACCAAAGTGAGCTTCAAAAAGGGGTAGCAGAGAAAGAAACAACCAGTAGCTGTGCCTTCTGGTTGTTTCTTGTCTCAAGCTCAGATAGATCAGGCAACCGGCCAGATGTGGGCATCAGCTGATGGGTTGGACATGGAAGAGTTAGCCTCAATGGTGAGCATATATTTTCCATTGGGTGACCAGAACAACTGATTTACTTGAGCTTTTCCCAAGCTGTGAGTATGCGCAATCTTGCCAGTAGTAGCGTCTATAAAGGTGATATTGCTGGTATAGTTGTTTTTGCCCAACTGTGTGAAACCGTTATAGGCCAACTGTTTACCATCGGGCGACCAGGAGACTAGATTTGCGCCAGTGTAATTGGCAAGCTTTTTCTGTGTCTCTACATTCCATACCTGGATACTCGCAGGCTTTGCCATTGCATAGGCGTTAAAGGCCAGATTATGTGTCTTTGGCTGGAAGGCAAGTGCGACAGGATTCGCACCACCATTCTCTTTAAAGACAAGTGTTTTGCTCGCAAGTTCCCAGGCATAGACAAAATTGGCTGTTGCTGGATCGCCTCCACCTTGCGTATTAAAAACGCTGGTTGCCAGATACTGACTATCGGAGGACCAAGCCAGACCAATGCCATTGTAGTCGCCGTCCCACGTCAATGTGTAATCCAGTGTAGCGTTCTGGGCCTTCAGCACCTGAATATACCCATTATAACCAGCGCTAATGTTGACCGCGATAGAATTGCCATCAGGTGACCAGGCGACGGCGCGGAAGCCCAGACCACCGCTGGTGGGGAGCAGGGTCGCATAATGTGAGTCATTCACCAGTGAACTCATAGCACCTGGAGTGGTTGTCTGCGCCAGTGAGGGTGTGTATGAGTTGACTACCTTCCCTGTCTGGCTATCAACAATATGGAGGGCCTGGTTGGTACCAATGGCGAGAAACCGACTATCAGGCGACCAGGACAACCCATAGGCCCACTCATTCTCTCCAGGAAGCTTGATGTCCAGGATTTTCTTCCCAGTTGCCGCCATCCAGATGCGCACACCAGAATCGGTGCTCGCAGCAATCCGCTGGCTATCGTTTGACCATGCGACACTCTGGAAGCCCATCTGATCCCCAGGAATTGTGATTCCTTTGGGGTTAGTGGTCTGGGGTGTGGGTGATTGTACAATCTGAGAAGTTGGGCTAGGTGTTGCTGGGGGCTTGCCTGCTGTTCCTGTTAGGGAGAAATGGCCTTGCGCGATAATGAAACCCCCAACCGCGATGACCAGAACGAAAATGGCTACCAGGAGGCCGAGTGTACGTTCAACACGTCTCCAGCCTGTTTTTTTATCATCCATGACGCTTTTCCTATTTTTTTGTTGTGCCTGCAAAAGCAACTGCTCTGGCGCGACAGGCAAGGATCTAAGAGGTGTGCGTTCACGCACGTTCCCCAGGCGTTGCGCTAGCAGGCGCTCTTCGACCCGCTGCAAGACCTGCTGATAGCGTGCCGACTCGGGGTCGTAAAGACGCTGTAAGCCTTGCATCAGGCGGACATCAGCATTTTTCGGCTGCTGTCCAGGCAGATGATGTTGACTGCTGATCAATATCTCTTCAATCGACTCATCTACGTTTTGAGGGGAGAAAAGCTCGTTATTTTCACTCATATTTTATATTTCCTCCTACTCATTCTCGTAGACTTTGCGTAGTAATTTGATCGCACGTGAGAGCATGGTGCGAACCGCGCCCTCACTTTTCTGTACAATGGTCGCAATCTCGGTGCTGCGCAGCCCATGAGCAAAACGCAGACGTACCAGTTCTTGCTGGTGAGCTGGCAGACGTTCAATATGTGCCTGAAGGCGTTCGGCCTCCTCTTTGTGTAGCAGCATGATTTCAGGTGTCATACTGTCCTGCCCATAGTCCTCATCTGGCACGAATTCCAGGGAGATGTTCTGACGGTGTTTGCGCTTGCGATAATGATCTGTTATCTTATTGCGTGCTACGCACCAGAGCCATGCCTCTTGTTCTTTCGTACCCAGACCTTCAAAGCCCTGACGTTCCAGAGCTGCCAGGAAGACGTCGAGGAGCAGATCCTCCGCGTCTTCCAGCGAACGCAGGTGCCGGTACAGATATGCCAGCAGCGCTGGCGAATATTGACGATAGACCGCGGTCAGATAGGCCTTATCATTCAGCGAGGGAGTGTACTCTTGCTGCATGTATTCCCCTCTATACTCCTCTCCGAAACCCAACATCACTCCTGTGGCTAGCGCTTCCCACCTGTGGGAAGAGGGAAGCTTGCTCAGGGTTCGGCTAAGAAGTATTTATAGTATTTTGAGATCTCGCAAACCACATCGTGTATGTGTGGTTTTTGTTACACTTTTTGCCTATATCCCTACGGGAAAATACTGTTCGTAAACGAGCCAGTGATACGCAAGCCGCTTGCTTGCGTATCACTGGCTCGTTTACGAACAGTATTTTAACAACCTTTTGAAGAAGGTAAATGCTTCCAGGCTATTGTGTTGAGATCCAGACGCACATTTCACCAGCCTGGCGATGATCCCAGGCATAATAGGGAATGGCCGTAAACGTGTGTGCATGAGATGGTGGAGGCGTCGTTTGATATAAGGTTTCCCCCCACCCATCGCTCTCTACGACGGTTGCTGGACCTTGAATAATAGCAACCCCTCCTAATAGCTCAGGCTCAAAGTGACTTTCCAGGGGAGAGGCTTCAGGAAGGTGGATATGGTGGAGAGGAACCGCGTTATCCGCGCTTTCCAGACAGTAGACCAGGGGGCCACGTTGCAAGGCGACTCGATGCCTATTTTCGCGAATATCTGGATGGGAGTAGATACGCATCGCTGGCATTGCCAATTGCAGCACTACCCGATCACCGTTCTGCCAGAGGCGCTTGATACGCGCATATCCCTTCTGCACATGATTGAGCTCAAGCGTTTCACCATTGACGGAGAGGCGTGCCTCCTGGCACCAAGCAGGAATACGCAGGTTCAGGCCAAAATCAACAGGCTCAGACAGCGCTATCTCCAGGTTGATGGTGCCATCCCAGGGATAATTCGTTTCCTGCCGCACTTGTACGTCGTGTCCACCCACAGATAGATTACCAGTTCCTTGAATATACAAATGCGTGAAAATATCTGTGTCACTTACTGTATACACATATTGACCCAGTGACATCAGTGTACGCGCGATATTGGGGGGACAACAGGCACACTTGAACCAGCCAACACGGTGATGATCGCCCTTACTCTCCAGGGGATTCACATAAAAATATTTGTTTCCATCCAGCGAAATACCACTTAACATCCCGTTGTATAAGGCCCGCTCAAGCAGATCCGCATAGCGGCTATCCACATCGAGTTGGAGCAAGCGGTAGTTCCACATAATCAGGCCAATCGAGGCGCATGATTCAGCATAGGCAGTCAGATTTGGCAGATCATAATCTTCCGTGAAACCCTCGTTCTTCTCTGTTGAACCTATTCCTCCGGTGATGTAGAGCCGTTTGCTGACAAGATGACGCCAGAGCCGCTCACCAGCCTGGAATAGCGACTCGTCGTATTCCTCTTTGACTAGATCCGCGACAGCACTATATAGATACATGGCGCGGACAGAGTGCCCAACGATCTCTTTCTGCTCTCGTATTGGTGCATGTGATTGATTGTACTCATATGTGTGTGCCCAAAAGTCGCGCGGATCATCCCCACGTAAACGCGCTTCTTCATCAAAATAGTGCGGCTGTTTCCCACGCTCATCAATAAAGTATTGGCTCAAATGCAGATAGCGCTTCTCTCCAGTCGCCCGATAGAGTTTGACTAATGCCAGTTCGATCTCTGGATGACCACTGTATCCCCGCTTCTTGCCTTCCTCAACCCCGAAGGTTTGGTCAAGATAGTCTGCATAACGACTCACAATATCTAGCAGTGAGCGTTTGCCCGTACCTTTGAAGTGCGCTACGCCAGCCTCTATCAGGTGCCCGGCGCAATAGAGCTCATGCAGGTCCCGCATATTTGACCAGCGCTTCTCTGGCTCAACTTCAGTAAACCAGATATTCAGATAGCCATCGGGCTGTTGGATAGAGCGTAGAAATTCGATAGTCTTATCAAGCAGGGCTTCTAGTTGGGCATCTGGATGTGTCGCTAGACTCAAGCTCACCGCCTCAATCCACTTGGTAATATCTGTTTCCCAGAAGACATAGGGGATGGGATGCATGCCTCTCTTCCAACCCCGTTTCTCCGCATCAAAATAGTTGTTCAGTTGCATTTGCTCATGCATAGTTGGCAAGGTCTTTTCCCGCACACGCTGCAAACGTGGTGCCCAGAAGGTATCCTCAATGGTGACAGCTGTATGCGCGACAGCATTGGAGCCCTGCCTTGCGTCCGCCTGATGCGTTGATGTTGGAGAAGTTGATGTCATTGCCTATCCCTTTCCTATATACATGTTGTGCTGATCATCGCAGCGTAATCAGGTTCATGTTGATGGTGCTCTGGTCTCCTTATTCTTTGACCGCGCCAGCCACCAGACCGGAGGTGATATAGCGTTGCCCAAAGATAAAAACCAGGATTATTGGCAAGGCTGCGACGACCGAAACCGCCATCAAATCATTCCAGCGTACCCCATATTCTCCAATGAATTTGTAAATGCCCAGGGTCAAAGGGCGTTTGGCATCATCGGAGATCAATGTCAAAGGGAAAAGAAAGTCACTCCAGCCCATCAAGAAGGTGAGTGCTCCAACCGTCAGGAGACCGGGTCGCGAGAGTGGCATAATGATGCGATAGAAAGCCCCCCATAAATTACACCCATCAATAAAGGCTGCATCTTCCAGGTCACGCGGTAAGCTTAAAAAGTAGGGGCGCATGACGAGCGTTGCGAATGGCAAGGTGCGTGTCGTGATTGCCAGGATGACCGCTGGAATGGAGTTAACCAAACCGATTTGGGAAAAGATCACAAAGAGCGGTAGAGCCAGCATGATACTGGGAAACATCTGGACGACCAGAAAGGCGAGTAATAAGCCCTGTTTTCCCTTTACTGGGAGTCGGGCTAATCCATAGGCCATCGGTGCTCCCAGCACCAGACTCAAGAGCATAGTCCCAAGCGCAATCTGAAGACTATTGCCCATATAGCGCCATATATCCGTATTCTGGATAAAGTTAGAGATATAAGGGCTCCAATCGATCTGGTGAGGATAGAACGTGGGCGGCGTGCTAAATAGCTCAGTTGTGTTCTTGAGCGAACTGACAATAACCCAGTACAAAGGGAAAATCATGACGATGGTAAAGAAAATCCCTAGCACCGTCAGCATGATAGTATTCCAGGATTTGCGTTTGAGAGGAGATTTATTCGCGACGTGATACGCTTTTTGTGTGGTTATCATCAGGCAACCTCCTCTCGTCTGAGCAGGAACAGGTAGATCGCGCTTATGCCCAGTAAGAGTAGAAACATCAATGTAGCAACAGCCGCGCCTGACCCAAGATCAAACTGGCCGAAGGCAATACGATAGGCATACAATGGCATGGCTTCAGTCGCATTGACCGGGCCGCCGCCTGTCAGAACATAAATCAGGTCAAACACATTCAAGGTATAGATGAACCCAAGCATCAGAATGGTCAGGCTGGTCGAGCGCATCAATGGCAACGTAATATGCAAGAACCGTCTCATTGCATTTGCGCCATCAACCACAGCCGCCTCGTACAGGGTTCCCGAAATGCCCTGTAGGCCAGCTAAGAGCAGGGACATGTTAAAGGGAATACCAATCCAGATATTCGCGCCGATCACGGCCACTAGCGCCAGTTGGGGATTGGTTAGCCAGTCAATGGGAGTAGAGATCACATGGAAACTTTGCAAGACATAGTTCACAATGCCAGAGTCTCGCTGTAACATCCACTTGAAAATCGTTGCACTGACAATGACTGGTAGCATCCAGGCAATCATCACAGAGCCACGCATCAGGCCGACCAGGGGGATACGCCGATTAAACAACAATGCCATCGCGAAGCCAAGGATATATTGAAACACCAGTGACGCAATGGTGAAAATCAGCGAAACGACCAGTGAAGAGCGAAAACTTGGGTCGGAAATCACAGTGCGATAATTATCCAGGCCGACAAATGGCGTAATACCAGTTAATAGGCTACCAACGTTTACCTGTTCAAAGCTATAGATGATCATATTAACAACTGGATAGACCAGGAAGAGCAGTAGGAACAGGGATGCTGGCAGCAAGAAGAAATATGGGCCCAGTATTTTGCCTATCCTTCGCCGTCTCGCAGGGCGTTGAGTCATCGCCTTCGTCTCTTGCGGAGAGGTATTGGCAAGTGTAGACATTGAGAAACTTCCTCCTTCCTGTGACCTGCAAGGTCTAAGAGGAAGAGTAAACGCTTTCTCTTGCTAAGAGAAATGCGCTTACTCTTCCTCCTAATAAAAGAGCACGATCACTACTAGGATGGCAGTAAAGGCTTGACGGATTGGCTAGCTGCTTGAAGAGCCGTCGAGGCGGACTTCTGTCCGCTAATTGCTGCCTGAAATGCTTGCTGCACGTAATTCGAAATTTTGGGATAGTTTGGCCCATACGCGCGTGGTTTGGCTGTCACAAGGGCCTTCACAAATACGGCCTGTTTGGGGTCCTGGATGAACGCGGAGTCCTTGCCCAGGTCCGTACGACTTGGGAGTGTTCCATTGCCCAGCAAGTATTCTTTAAGAACAGATTGATCTTGCGTCCACTTGATAAACTCCCACGCTTCGGCCTGGTGTTGACTGGTGACCGTGATCGCCCAGTTCTCACCACCTAAAATAGAAGCTTCCTGCTTTCCGCGTGGCAGGGGGACGACATCCCAGTTGAATTTCGCGTTTGAGCGAGCCGCTGGGAGATTCCAGGGGCCATTAATACACATTGCAGCTTTGCCAGCGGTCCACTGGGTCATCGCATCCTGCTGCGTCCAGTTCAAAGCATCGATAGAGAGCAGCCTCTCTTTGGTGAGATCGACCAGATATTGCAGGGCGGTCGTTGCCTCGGGGCTATCGAGTGTGTTCAGGTCCGCTCCTGCCTCCCAGAGGAATGGCAAGAACTGGAAGGCTCCCTCTTCACTTTGAACGAGCGACATCGAGAGTCCATACACCCCTTGGTGGTCAACTTCTTTGCCGCTTCATGCAGTTCATCCCAGTTTGTGGGCGGGTTGACCCCGGCTTTCTTCAGCATATCTGCGTTATAGTAGAGCGCGAGGCAATTACTATTATTTGGAATACCGTAGTTTTTATTCTTCCAGGTGGTCGATGTCCAGGGACCGGTAAGATAGTCTTTGCCTTGTCCCCATGAGGAGATTTGAGAGGTTAAATCCGCCAGAATGCCCATAGAAGAAAAGGCCTGATGATCTGGATTATCAATAATCAAGATATCGGGTAGTTGGCGCGCGGCAGCACCCTGAATAATTTTCTGTTTGAGGTCGGCGAACGGGATAGCTGTGCGTTCAATCTTTACATTGGGTTTAACCTTGGGATAATCGGCGAGAAGCTTGAGGTATCCTGCACCGGGAGGATTGGAATAATCCCAGATACTTAATGTGACGGACCCCGAACTGGTGGCGGAACCACCACATGCCGCCAGCAGCGTCATGGCAGCACTAGTGCTGATTCCCAGGGCCGCTGTTTTTTCAAGGAACGCTCGACGGTTCACCCGTCCGGTACGAACTTCGGTCAGTAAGTCTTTCCAGGGTTCTTGTTGTTTGTGGGTCATCTATGACCTCCTTATAAATGATGAAAAAACTGAAAGTCTTCCAGTGCTATCTTGTCCTCTACCGTTGAGGAACAGTGTCATCATTCAAGCAAATCAACGCTAACGAGAGAAAGTCTAACCACTTCATCCGAGGTGCCTTCATCCTTCAGGCAAAGGATCCCTGGCTCTTGCTTACTACCCAGGCTGTGAAGGATCACTCGAACCGCGTACGATCAAGCTACAGGGAAGACGCACAATCCCAGAATGTTGATCACCAGCAAACAACGCTAGCAAGCTTTCGCCTACATAACGTCCCACCTGGGCAAGGTTCATATCTACAGTTGTCAATGGTGGTCGCGTTGCGCATGCTATCGGCTCCCAATTGTCAAAACCTACGACTGAAACTTCTTCTGGAACATGTCGACCGCGTGCGCGTAATGCCTCGATGGCACCTCTTGCTAACTGGTCGCTCCCGCAAAAAAGCGCATCAATCGAAGGATCTTGATCAAAGAGAAAATTCGTCGCGGTATATCCCCAGCTTTCTTGCCAGGGACCTGACAGAACACGATTGTTAGATAGAGCAATATTATGCTCCATAAGCACCTGGCGCATGGCTTTTTCGCGTAAACGGACCGCTTCAAAATAACTGGGACCTGTAATGTGAGCAAACTGGCGTCGCCCCAAGTTGATGAGGTGTTCGGTTGCTAAGCGCGCGCCTTGAGCATCATCAGGTAGGACGCACAAGGCATTGGCATCTTCGACATAGGTAAACGCATAGACAACCGGTATTCCTGTCCTTCCTATTTGTATTGGTGGGCGCGAATCTTCACGTCGGGCAGACACTACGATGCCATCAACCTTGCGTGCAAGTAAAAGCTGCAAATGTTGTTGCTCGCGGCTCTGATCGCGTGAATTACAGAGCATAGCTGAAACCGGACGAGCCCCAAAGGCATCTTCAATCCCCATCAAGAGAGGAATGCTAAAACGACCGTAGTTGTCGGTAGTTAATACGCCAACCATGACACCATGACTTGCTGGCATATCTTCTTGCAGGCTGAAAAAACGAAAACCCAGTCGTCTGGCTTCCGAACGCACACGTTCTCGAGTCTCTGGGCTGAGTTTTCCCCTCCCATTGATGGCTTTAGAGGCTGTTCCTAATGTTACACCAGCAGCATCTGCGACATCGCGTAAAGTCACATTCTGCCTTTGTTGAGGTGATAGATCAGATAATGGTTTGTCCGGTTCGGATTCCATCAGCTATTTTCCTTGAACTACCTACAATATGAGGAAACTTTTCATTTATGGATGGAAATATATTGCCTTTGTTTGGAAGAGTACCCAATTTATCCCCTAAAGTCAAGCATATTTCCTATAAAAACGAAAACAAATTTTGTGAGCGATTTTGGTGTAGTGGTCCGCGAATATGGATTTTCTTGCTACCAAGCAGTGTTGCATGTTATAGTGCTCTCAACAAATGAAAGGTCAGTCTTTTTCTATGCTTCTCCAATTCTAGTATCTCTCTACTGAGGGAGGAAAACACACAATTTCAATCTTTTTCTGGCGTTTGTCGTATGTCTCAGGTACATGCGAGCAAGCATGATCAGAAGAAGAATGAGAGGGGTCTTTTTGTGTTATTTCCTACTAGCGATGAATGGAGAAATTGAGGCGTGTTTGATTTCGATATTGAGCTTGCCAGGCGTTATGGTGCCTTCACAAGCTACCAGTCAGATGCATCCCCTTCGGCTATTGAATATTACGGTGAGAATCCGGCTGCGGAAATGGATCGCCTGTTGGACCATTATGCCGAAGCTTCGAGCACCGTTCTTGAAATTGGCTGTGGAGCTGGTCAGACACTCTGTCAGCTTGCGCCGAAGGTAAAACAGATCTGGGGTCTTGATAGCAGTGAGGAGTTGTTAAGCGCCACGCGCCTGCGAGGTGAGCGTTTGGGGATCACGAACGCTCGCTATCTTCTGGGCGCGGCCAATGATCCTGACGTAGCGAAATCTCTGCCAGATGCAACCTTTGATTTGGTCTTGAGTCGGCGAGGCCCTAAATTTAGCGAAAATCTCTTACGGACGTTGCGTAAGGAGGCGATCCTGATCCAGGAGATAGTAAGCAATCTCGATGGCTACCCCCTTGGTGAGATTTTTGGGCGGCGGTATCTCACCCCTTTCTCTACCTCTGATCAGGAAGTCCTTTTGAGCGAGTATGCTAACCTGGGGCTCTTCCCAGTGAGTTGCAAAGAGTATTTTTATGAGGAGTTTTTTCGCGACCGCGAGCACCTGGCTGCGTTTCTTACCCAGGTCTCGGTCATGCTGAGCCCATGGTTATTGCCGCGATCATTGCCACACAAACCGTATGATCCAGTGCAAGATCAGGGGGCTTTAGATCTCTACGCACGTTACAATACAACTGAAAAGGGTCTCCGCCTCCTTCGCCAACGCAAGATATTTGTGCTTCGACGAGCCGAAATTGTCTCTTCGCCTGTGAAACTATAACAAAAATATAGGTAAACCTCACTCAGGACTGAATAGCGAAAAGCTCCTTAGCATCTGGCTGCACGGTACCATGCAGCCAGTGAGGAACTATCGTTGTGTGGTTCGTGCTGAAAGAGGGTGAGGTTTCTTGTTTCGAGATGTCAGGCGGAAGTTTACGGAGGATTCGTACAATGGTAGAGCGTTCTATTCATCTTGTTGGGAGCATCCCGTGCGAGAACGCCGAGGATGGTATGCGTTTAGCATTAAGCAAAAATGGTCACTATTTGCGTACTCTTTCGGATGGAGAAGCGGGTGGCGAGTGGATTATTCCTATTATCAGGAGCTTGCGTGAGAATCCAAGTATAAGCGTACAGGCGGAGGGCGATTGGTCAAGCTACAAGAACGTGTTGGTATTGCGTGTTCGCCGAGGGGCTAAACTGAAAGCCGACTCGCTCGATTTTGGGCGCGTGGCCCTTTTTGAGGAGAGTTACCCCTTATTTCAGAAATTACGCGAGGAATATCAGCAACCTGACCTGGCATATCAGGTGAGTATTGCTGGAGATCTAGATGTGGCCCTTTTGAGCATGGGGATGCAAGGAGCGCTACGCCATCGGAGCGTCTTCGCGGAAGAGACGATAAGAGAGATACGAGCGATCCAGACAAAAGCACATGGAGATGTTGTATTTCAGTTAGAGTTACCAATAGAGCTTGTATTAGTCACGAAAATGCCGGGATTCCTCCAGTCCGCAGTGAGCCGCTTTCTTGCCCGTAAAGTATTACGGTTGGTTAAGGAAGCGCCCGCTGGCACCCGTTTTGGCGTTCATCTTTGTCTGGGTGATCTTCATAATCAGGCGCTAGGACGGATGAGGACAACTGCCCCCTGGTGACGTTCGCAAACGCGCTCATCAGTCAATGGCCTGCTGAACGTACATTGGAGTTTTTGCATGTGCCGCTGGCGGCTGGGGAAACTCCTCCTCCGCTGCGGGAGACATTCTATCGTGACTTAAGAAGATTAAAGCTTCCAGCCGGGACGCGTTTTGCCGCTGGGCTTGTGCATGAGAAGTCCTCTCTGGAGGAGCAACAACAGGTACTCAAGTGGGTAGAGCAAGCCATTGGGCATCCAGTAGATGTCGCGGCTGCGTGTGGTCTTGGGCGACGTGACAGGCAGGTCGCCGAGACCCTGCTTGAGCGTAGTAAGGAACTTGCCGAAGGGTAGACCGTATCCAGTCTTTCGAGGTAATTCAGAAGAATTAGGTTATCTCCACAGAGCGTATCTCTCTTTTCAACCTTGTGAATGAGGAAGAATCCTGTCCGCATGGGGCGATAGAATGAGCGGAGAAACTACCTACGTTTCAAGGAATGAAATGTTAAAGGAAGAGCATGTGAATAGGAGATAAACCACATGGCATCGATTCATAAGGAAGTTCTGATCCAGGCGAGTCCACAGGATGTATGGGCGGCGATTCGTGATGTGGGCGCGGTTCATCAGCACCTCGCCCCTGGCTTCGTGATCGATACGCGCCTCGACGGAGAGGCCAGAATTGTGACATTTGCCAATGGGGTAGTCGTTCGTGAGTTGATCGTCGATATTGACGACGAGGCTCGCAGGCTGGCCTATGCCGCAGTAGGTGGGCGCACCAGCCACCACAATGCGTCCATGCAAGTCTTTGCCGAAGAGGAAAACCAGAGCCGCCTCGTCTGGATTACTGATCTGCTGCCCAATGAGGTCACCCCGGTCATCAGTGAACTGGTTGAGAAAGGGACTGCCACCATGAAGCAGACATTGGAAGCTCAAGCCGCAAGGCGAGGCTAAAATTTCTCACCAGAAAAGTTGTGCTTCTCCAATGATAAGTGGAAGGAGAATGGTGCTAATCTGGTGAGATGTTGCCATTGCTTTGCTTGTCCATTGATATTGCCCATACAAGGGCAATATCAATGGACAAGCTTTGTTTATTCCATGCCAAATATCGAGCCACTCAGAAAAGGGGCGTAGGAGAGAAGCAAGATGGATAAAGACCAACAAGTAGACGTTTTCAATATTTTCCATGATGGGGGCATCGTTCAATTACAGAGAAAGAACACAAACGACATTGAGCTGCAAGTTGATATTCTGTATCTCGCAGAAATGGTCAATCCAACCTATACTCACTTTATAGCCATACTAAAAAGTTGTGGTTCCTTTTTTTTTGATACATGGGAAAGAGATAATACCAGTAAGAGATATGATGATGTGCAAGAGCTACAAACATTACTAGAAGATATGGATGTATTAAGTGCGGAATATAAAGATGGGGTGATTGAGGTTTGTTGTTGGAGTGATGATGAGAAAATAGCCGGGGGGCTACTTAGCTTTTCATGCGAGGATATAGCGCTATTTGACGAAGGTGGCAAAGAGATGAGTTTTGTTGAGTTAGAAGCTATCGCTCGACAATATTGGGATGATTTTTCTAATCGTGGGCGAAAGGCACATGAAAATTGCTAAATGTTTTTCAAGCTGTGGAGTTGCTTTATTACTGCCACAGCAGTGTCCTCTTGGATCACAACGCTTACTCCGTATAATGTAAGTGGCACGCATATAGATAGGTCGTTGTCCTCTAAAGTGTGGGTTCTCAACCATTGGTTAAAAGCATTGAACTTTGGTATTGACCAAAACGGCTCCAGGGGTATACATGAGCTTTGTATGCCCCTTTCGTGTGATGAGCAGCACACTGATTGTTGTTTGGCTCGACCTTGAGCAATGTCTTTGGGGATACCTCTATGCCTCATTGCTTACGACAATATCAAACGATGAGCGCGGGCGGATATAGGTGAAATAGAGATCTTCCGCAGGGTCCCATAACCTGTGCCATCGACTCATGAAGTCTGGACCTTCCCGAAGGATGAGGCGCTCGCGGCGAGTTATGTCGTTAACTTCGACAAGAATTGCCAGATCGACAAGATCAGCGAGTTCGGGTCGCGCGGAATAAGCGCCATCTAGAAGGATCACCGGAGCGGGTTCGAGTGTGATGGTCTCGTCTTTCCAGCCAACCCAGCCTCTCTCTGGATGGAAGTCAAGCGGGTGCCAATGGGCTGGTCTTTTCGCAAGCAGAGGCTCCAATACTTGCTTGCGCATTCGCTGCCAGTCAATGACTTTAGCGACTTTCTCTTCCGCGCTAATGCCGGACCAGACATCATCATCGCCCCCAGAATAGAAGTCATCTCCCACGACAACCACACCATCTCCATGCTTCGCGAGTTCATTCGCGATGGTCGATTTACCAGTGCCGCTGCGACCATCAAGCGCGACCAGCACTGGATTCTTATGGCGCAACAATTGGTGAATATCAAGCAGAATCGCGCCGGGCGCGGATTGCTGGTTTCTCTGAATCTCTTTCATATGCCTGAGTATACAGCATCGAACGTGTCTTTTAAAGATATACCCTTGGCTGGGTGCTGTATGTTAATGTGTTTCTGGCTCAAGATACTTGTTGGTGATTTCGTTATTATGGCAGACATAGAGAGGAACGAGGAGAGCTGATGACGCATCAACACTTTCTCTCTGTCAATCGTGATCGTAGTTGAGATCGTCACACAGTCGATGAGGAAATGTTAGAGTAGGACCTCATGTATGTTTGGCATATTGCCTCTGTGAACCATTGGAAGGAGAGGGCCTGCGATGATTCAGCATCCAGCCTTTAGCGTTCTGGAGTGGAGCGTCCTAGAGAAGAAATTGCACTTAGATATCCTGGCACAAACAGAATCTATTTTCGCACTCTCAAATGGACATATAGGGTTACGAGGAAACTTAGATGAGGGTGAACCTCATGGTATCCCTGGAAGTTATCTTAACTCGGTCTATGAGCAACATCCCATTCCTTATGGTGAAGCTGCATATGGGTATCCGGAGGCAGCCCAAACCATTCTCAATGTGACGAATGGTAAAATCATTCGCCTGCATGTGGAGGATGAGCCTTTTGATATCCGTTATGGAACTCTTCACAGCCACTCGCGCGAACTGGATCTTCGTAGTGGTATCCTGCGCCGTCATGTTCGTTGGACTTCGCCTGCCGGGCAAACGGTTAAGGTGTCGTCTACTCGGCTTGTGTCATTTACTCAGCGAGCAATTGCGGCGATCTGCTATGAAGTCGAGCCCATTGATACACCCATGCGCTTTGTTCTTCAATCAGAACTGGTCGCCAACGAGGCGCTTCCAACCGCACAGGTAGATCCTAGATCCGCCAGTGTAATGACGACCAGGCTTGAATGTGAGGAGCATTATGCAAGGGAAACGCTTGGGGTTATGGTTCATCACACTCCTACTACTGGGTTGCGTATTGGAGCGGCAATGGATCATGTGATTGAGGGGCCAGCTACCCTCACGGTCGATGCTGAGAGTTCGTCCGATATCGCCCGTATGACGATTACAGCACAGGTGCAACCAGGAGAACGGATACGTCTGATTAAGTTTCTGGCCTATGGTTGGTCAAGCCTACGCTCACGGCCTGCTATCCACGATCAGGTGATCGCTGCGCTCTCTGCAGCGCGCGTGACAGGGTGGGAGGGATTACAGCGAGAGCAGCGCGCCTATCTGGATGAGTTCTGGTCAAAGGCGGATGTTGAACTCCAGGGAGACTACCAGATCCAGCAAGCGGTGCGTTTCGCGCTCTTCCATGTCTTGCAGGCGGGCGCGCGCGGCGAACGCCGACCGATCCCCGCGAAAGGGCTCACAGGTCCAGGCTATGATGGTCATACCTTCTGGGATACGGAAATATTTGTCCTGCCTGTGCTCACGCTGACATACCCTTCTGCGGTTGCCGACGCCTTGCGCTGGCGCCATGCCTTGCTTAAGCAAGCGAAGGAGCGTGCTCGTCAGCTTGGTTTGAAAGGAGCGGCCTTTCCCTGGCGCACCATTGCGGGTCAGGAGTGCTCTGGGTACTGGCCCGCGAGTACAGCCGCGTTCCATATCAACGCTGATATCGCATATGCCGTTGTTCACTACATGGAGGCGACTGGTGATCTCGCGTTTGAAAAGGAAACAGGCTTACCTTTGCTTGTTGAAACCGCACGGTTATGGCGCTCGCTTGGTTATGAGAACCAGGATGGTCATTTCCGCATTGATGGCGTAACTGGCCCCAATGAGTATAGTGCCCTTGCCGACAATAACGTGTACACCAATTTGATGGCGCAACTCAATATGCGCCGCGCTGCTGAGACGGCGAGGCGTTATCATCAGAGAGCACAGGCTCTTGGAGTCGATGACCAGGAGATTGATAGCTGGCTTCAGGCCGCTGAACACATGTTTCTGCCTTATGATGAGCGCCTCAAGGTTACTCCACAGGATGAGGCATTTACCGCTCACGAAGTATGGGATTTCGCGCATACCGGCGCCAATCAATACCCATTGTTTCTTCACTTCCCCTATGTACATCTCTATCGTAAGCAGGTGGTGAAGCAAGCTGACCTCATTCTCGCCATGCAGTTATTCACCAACGCGTTTTCCGCTGAACAGAAAGCCCGCAACTTCGCGTATTATGAGCCACTAACTGTACGCGACTCCTCACTCTCAGCGGCCTCACAGGCGGTTATCGCCGCCGAGGTAGGGCAAATTCCGCTTGCCTACGACTATCTGAGAGAGGCCGCGCTTATGGATCTGTATAATCTGGAACATAACACGCAGGATGGGTTACACATGGCTGCGCTGGCAGGGTGTTGGACTGCATTGGTCGCAGGGGTTGGGGGACTGCGCAGTCAAGATGGTGTACTTTCGTTCAAGCCACGCCTGCCGGAAGCCATAACCTTCCTGGCCTTTAGAATTCACTTTCAAGGCCGCTGTTTCCGTATCGAAATTGAGCAGGATGAGGCAACCTATCGACTGCTGGATGGCGAGCCATATAAGATATTCCATTATGGAGAGGAGATACTGATATCGACCGATACATCCATGACCTGCCCAATACCTGCGATGCAGGTTGAAGAGCGATTGCATCAACCCCCAGGCCGTTCCCCTCTGGGGTAAGTCTCTGATGGTTGTGTAGCAGGTTGATCCATTCCCTATTTGGTCTCCAGGTGAAGGATGTTGACATATTACTAAGTGACAGTGACCGTTAAATTCATACCAGGATGAATGGTGCAATAGAGCTGGAACGTACCTGCTGTGTTAAATGGGCCGACATTTTTGGAGTCGTTACCCGCGAAATTCAGATTATTGACAACAGGAGCACCAGATTCAATAAATGGTTTGGCTGTATTCCCTTGCCAGGTCCCATTGGAGATGATGTGCGTTGAAGATGTGGTATCGACCAGGGCTATACTCTCCCCTTTTTTAATGGCCACTTCTTTATCAATAAAATCTGAGGTTCCCATACGAGCTTTTGTGCTCGCTTGAACCTGCATTTTAATAGAGCATGCTCCTGCAATCAAGGTGAGCGATGCTAGGACGAGCAGGAAGAAGAAGCTTCGTTTATACATGTGCGCCCCTCTCTTGAATCGTATAAGGAAATCGTGAGATGGACTACCTCTCAGTCAAGGAGTGGATCGTGCTTCCATATACATCTAGAAGCGGAGTCGGTATGCTTTGGTGACCATCTGAGAGGCTAGTGAAGACACGTTGTTATTCGCGCAATAGCATGTTAGATGATATCTATCTATACTATATAGTGTACTCTTGCTTGATAGAGATGAGCACGACAGGTATAAGAGAGGATGTCTTCATGCGACAACCTGGGACTCGTTTGCAAGCTACAGCGCATTTATCGCTCTCAACTGTCCAGGGGCGTAATGCAATGGTTTTGCTGCTCTCATGTGTCTCAAGTAGCATGGACGCAATCAGTTTCCTGCTGTTGGGTCGTGTCTTTATCGCAAACATGACTGGTAATGTCATGTTTGCCCAGTTTGAAGGCTAATTGAGCACTCTTCCACACCACAGCAAGAAACATTTTTGTGCTTTTTAAGCATGGAGTGAGCATCTACCACCACCATTTTTATTCTCTTGTGTTACGCGGGATTCTTTGGCGTTTGGTGTCGTTGGTGTCAAATTTGGTGTCATTTTCAACGAAGGGGAAGCCGCCAAAGATCGGCTTCCCCTTCGTTGAAAAACAAAGCGTAATGTTCTGATAACCTCTAATAAACAGTCGCAGCCTGAAATGCTAAGCCATTGCTGTTTCTTATTGCTATATCTTGTTACACTCCTTTGACAGCTCATACAAGAATTGTTATTCTTTGAATACAGCAATATCCTCCTTAATGATAAGCAATGGAGTGCGAAACGGAAGGTTGTAATGCTACTGATGACTGTAAGGAGGCAGGCATGGCTAATCATTTAAAGCTTTCCAAAGCGTTGTTTGAATGGGATATCTCAGGCAATATTGTCATCTTTAGCAATGGTGATGGGATACGCCTATCGGCTACAGAAGTAGTTAGGCTCAGTAGCTGGCTTAATAAACGGCCAATATCAGAGCAGTTGATTCTTAATCAGAGGCGGTTTCAAATGGGTAAAAAAGAGCATTTGACCATTTTGAAAGAGGGGCTATCGATCTACCTTTCTACTGAAGATACGCGCCAACTTACCCAATGGCTCAAGAGTAGTTGATGCATGGTATGACTGCGCAGAAAAGAGTAAAACCCCTCCAGGTCATAGGACGCCTGGAGGTTTTTAATAATGGAGGCCACATATGCAATCACAGGAAATTGAAGCATACCTTGCCGAGCTCGGGCAGGAACTGCAAGGACTTGCTGTAAAGCGACCCATCCGCATCCTTCTCATTGGAGGCGCATTCATGTTAACCCAGCTTCGCAACAGAGTAGCAACAAAAGATGTTGATGTGCTTCTCAAAGATACCGTTGACTCACCAGCCTCACCATCCTATCTGACGTTCAAAGCTGCTATCCGACAGGTTGCGAATAGGCACCAGATTCCACCAACCTGGCTCAATGATCTCATGGGAGAATTCCTTCATACAATGGGGACTGTACCAGCTGGAAGGTTGTGGCGTCGGTACGGCATGTTAGAAGTGTATATTCCACCCAGGAGATACATCCTGGCGCTCAAACTTTTTGCTGGCCGGGACAAAGATCGGGAGGATATTCAGGCACTCTGCAAAGATTTGGGTGTTCAGACTCGCAAACAAGCACAAAATCTCCTGGACGAATACATCCCTGATCGGCGCGTTCAAGAGCTTAACGACGTTGAAGAAACGCTTGATGATTTTTTTTCCTGAGCACCAATTGTTTCAGTACAGTAATGTTACAATATATGCAGGCAGTCATTAGCAGTGTTTTACCAGGAAGAGAACATCTCATGGGAGAATGGATACAGTCTATAGCCGATACCTATAAAGCTATTTGTGCTGGAGAAGCCCCATGGGTTGCGCTGGGAAATTTTATGAATGCCTGGTATGATTATGCCAAGGATCAGCGTGAAGCACTGGTTTCTGAGTCCCTTCCTGCTTTAGCAACCTCTTCTCTTGAACAGCGACGGTGGGCTGCTTTCTGCGTTGCTTCCGTGGAGTACCTTTGCCAACGTTATGGCCTGCACTGTCCAGATTGGGTTTATCAGAGCCAGTATTCTTTAGTAGAGCCCTGGTTTCATGCAGTAAACCCTCATAAGCCACAAGTACGGGCTCGCCTCATTGAAACCACCCCAGAACCATTTACCAGACGTAATATCTATTGCGGCAACAAGATGTTTGCCAACAAATATGAGTTCGCTGCGCAGGCTGGTACAACCTCACCCAACCAGGCAATCTGATCACTGGCGTGTGCGCTCTCGCTATCTCGCTGGCATTTCTGGTCCTGCTCGTTACTGGGGCTTTGTACGGTAGACAGAAGTAGGAGCCGCGCGAGCCCTCATATACATGCATCGAGAGTTTTTCTTACGTTCTCTTGGAGGAAATATAAGGACGTTTCTTGAAGCTAAACGATGAGCCAATGAATATGATGTTACCCAATGAAGCAGGAACATCTACGACAGAGAGTCGGTGCCCACGGCCCATAGGGCTGCGGCACCGACTCTCTTCCCCTTCACATGCTTGGGAAACACACCTAGGCGATCCGCCGGAGGATCGCTGCGATGTCGAGATACAGCTTGTAGTACCCCAGTGCCAGAGGCTTCAGCTCTTTCTGATGCTGAGGGTACGGGGTCGCCTTCACTTCCCGGAGGTCGCGCTCAAATCGCAGTTCAGCGCACCGCTCGAAGAGCTCTGCTTGTTCCAGAGGGTGGAATTGACCCGCCAGAGTGCTGGCCTGCATGTCCAACCAGTCGAGCTCGCCATCCATCGCGTTTCGGCCATGGGTTCCGTACCTCAAAGCCAGCACGAAGTATTCTTCTGCCAGCCTGAGACGCCGACGGTCAGCTTCAAGCAACTGCCCCTCGGCCTGCCGCCTAGCCAGCCATTTCATTATCACAGCAATCCCTTCTCGGGTAGTGCTTCCAAGTATCGTGAAGTAGTCGCTCTTCTCCGTCTACCACCTTGCTTTAATAAAAGAAGGGAGCCAGAGCAGAAATCACAAGTGCCATCAGTATAACATACATTTCCCTATACATAGATCTATTAGTGACACTTTGCTAGCTGTGGAAGGAGGGCGATACATCAAGTCAATAAACGGAGCAAAAGCCTATGTAAAGTTGATTTTGAGGAATTGAACCAACCCTTATAACACACACGCTATAAGGGCTTTCCTTTTGAGGTCGAATTATGAGCCAGTCGGTTCTCAATGAATATGTTGTTGGCCTGCGTCAGGCAACACGGGTGATCGTCTCGACGAGTGGCGGCAAAGATAGTGTCGCCATGTTGCTTGAGGTCCTTGAAACGATCCCACGCGAATTGGTCATAGCACATCACCAGATTGTCCTTGAAGACTGGCCTGGAACGGTGGAATATTGCAAGGCCACTTGCCAGCGGTTAGGCGTTCCTCTCTATTGCACCCAGGCAACCTATAGCGGCTATGAATGCCTGCACTGCCATCACTGCTATCTCATCTCCTGTGCCAGTTTGACGATACCCTGGTGTCGTAAATGCGGTTCCTATCGTGCTCGATATCTGCGTCAAGTAGAAAATGTGCTTGATCTGGTGGAGTGGCGGCAGGCATGGCCCCCTTTATCGGTTCGCTTTTGCACCTCCTACTTTAAGCGTGACAATTTCAACGCCTGGGCCAGAGCCAACGCGCAACTCCTTGGAGAGCATCCCGTGATCTGCTTGGGCGAACGCGCCTTAGAATCTCGTAACCGTGCGAAGTTGCCTGTGTGGCGTGGGCGTTCTGGTCTCAAAAAAGGGTGGATGCATGAGTGGCGACCTGTCCTTTCCAGGCGACGGATTGAGGTGTTTCAGAAGATGAGGGCTTATGGCATTGAGCCTCACTACTGTTATGAACTGCAAGGAATGACCGAGCAGGACATGTACGAAACAGATATTGAGGGCGGCGCGCGCATGTCCTGTGTGATGTGCTTTCTCAAGAGTCCGGGACAGTTACGTACAGGCTACTATACCCAAGAGGGCAGAGCAGTTATGGAGAGGGTGTTGGCTGTGGAGGCGAAGACTGGGCATACCATTCAGCATGGCCTTGCTCTTGCTGAGATATTGGCATAAGACCAGGGGCACGGAGGAAGTGCCCCTGCCCGCTATAGTCGCTATTCTTTTATGTCTGCTAGTGATACCACTGCCATTATTCTTCCATTACTGGCTGTCATTCTACTACCGGGAGAACCAAAGGAAACGTGGCCCAAGGGCGCCTGCATCGCACCGGAAATGAATCTTGAACCGCATCGGTAGATGACTGAATGCTCAACGTTGCCAGTACCGCCATAACAGCCAGGTACAGTGCTACCACTACCCTGGGTACTAGAACTAGGTCGAGTTTGCTACTGTCGAGCCATCCACTGTTGCCAGTCATGCCATACTTGCGGATTACCGCACCGGAAACGGGCGATTGAACCACATCGATAGATGACTGGATGCTCAACGTTGCCAGTACCGCCGTAACCACCAATTCCAGTTCTGCCACCCCAGCCGCCATGATCAGTCCCATACCGACCCAGGTAGGAAGGATAGCGTGGTCCAAGGACGACTGGACCGGGGATATAGCGTGGTCCAAGGATGACTGGGCCACCGGGAAAAGGTATCGGATAACGTGGTCTAACAATGTCTGGACCTTCAGGATTAGGGTAGTAAATGCTGCCAGGGTTGTAGAGTGAAGTACCAGTATTCCTTACAAGTTCTGTTCCAGGATTGTAGAGCGAAATGCCAGTTTGTTTGATGAGTGAAATGCCCCCTCCATCAGGTTGGGACTTTACAACTTTGTCTGGCATTTTAGTTGTTGTACTAGCGGCCGATACTGAGTGTGCTGCACTGATTATCAGGAAGAGAGCAAGCAAGCCACTGAATGCAGGAAGGCAAATGAATTTTGTACACACTAACAGCTTCATTAAGTACCCCCTTTTGCCGAGATGCGCGTAAATACGCTAAAAAATCTCGATAAAGCAAAAACGGCAGGTGAATTTCAAATGGCCAAACACTACAAAACACTCTTATCAAGGTCTCTTTTTTTTTATAAAAGGAGAGACAAACTCAAGAGACATTCAGAAATCAAACAAAAATCCCCATATCGGCTTCTCAAGATACCCCAGAGGGGCACATGGGTTTTCTGTTGTAGCACGTTCTTGTAGTTTGGGCGCGGCCTAGTAACACGCGATCCTCTTATTGCATCGTCAAAAGCCCTTCCAGTCTTTCCTGGAGGGCTTTTTGTATGAAAGGAGCCTTCGTCTATGCTTTCGGATCTCTCGCCCCCTTCGTCACCGCTTTCACTCATGCTGCGCCCCTACCAGGAGGAATGTGTACAGCAGGTCCTGAGTGTGCATCAACAGCGCCCTAAAGGAGGGAAAGCCTTGGTCGTGCTCCCTACCGGCTGTGGGAAAACCATCGTCTTTACCGAAACCGCACGACGGCTCAAGGTGAAGACGCTTGTCATTGCCCACCGCCAGGAATTATTGCAACAAGCAGCTGATAAGTTCCGCCTGGTCGATCCTACCGCAGTGATTGGTCAGATTGGTGCAGGGCGTCATGAATGGGGTGCTCCTATCACTGTCGCCTCTATCCAAACGATCAGCAGGCCCGAACACCTCAAGAACCTGAAACAGTGTGGCTATCAGCTGGTCATTATCGACGAGAGCCATCACGCGGCGACTGATGCCTATAAAACGGTGTTACATGCTCTCTCTGATGCGTTTGTCCTTGGTGTCACAGCAACCCCGGATCGACTCGACAAACAGCGTATTGAGTCTCTCTTTGGCGAGCCCGTCTTCTCGACCACTATCATTGAGATGGTCGAACAAGGGTACCTCTGTGATCTGCGTGCCATTGCCATTCGTACCGTAACCTCCCTGGATGCTGTTCGGACTCAGGGGGGCGACTTCAAGACCCGTGAGCTTGAAGAGGCCGTGGACACACCAGAGCGCAACCTGCGTATCGTCCACGCTTACCAGGAGCATGGCAAAGACCGTCAGGCAATCTGTTTTGCCGTCACCATTGAGCATGCCGAGCATCTGGCACAAGCCTTTCAAGCGGAGGGTATTCGCTCGGCTGTGGTGAGCGGTGAAACGCCGCCAGAGGTACGTAAGCGCACGCTTCAGGCATATGCGCGTGATGAGCTTCAGGCGCTCTGCAATGTCAGCGTGCTCACAGAAGGCTATGACCATTCTGCAACCTCCTGTGTCATCATGGCGCGCCCGACCAAGTCACGCGCTCTCTATGTACAGTCGATTGGACGGGGAGCTCGACTGGCCCCAGGCAAGCGGGATTGTGTCATCATCGATGTCACGGATAACTGTCTGAAACATCGCCTGCAACCGCAAGTCCTCCAGTTGGCCCTTGGGCTGGAAACCCGCAATGGGGAGAGCCTCACCGAGGCGTGCCAGCGCCTTCGTGCTGAAGCAACTGAAACACCAATCTCCGCACAGGAGGAGCGTGGCGAGCAGACGACAAAAGTGTCAGCACGGACCACCGATCTCTTCGTCAATATCCTGGCCCCTATGGACTGGAAACGCCTCAAGAGTGGGGCTTACGCGCTAGAAGTTGGCGAACAAAAACATCGTATCGCCCTTGTGCCATCAGCCCTTAAGACTGGTTACTACGCAGTCTGGGCCAAGCTCGCGCCCGATTTCAAGCCCCAGCAATGGTTGAAAGAGTCGCCGTTAGAATGGGCGCAGACACATGCCGAGATGAAGGCGTGCCTCTTACAGACCAGCGCGAAAAAGCGCGTCCTGGTGGATAGCAACGCCCCCTGGCGCTCCTATCCTGCCTCCGTTAAGCAAGTTTACCTGTTGCGCAAATATGGCATCCCCTTTGAAGCGGAGATCACGAGTGGGGAGGCATCGGATCTCATTGGGGAGGAGAAAGCCAGACGCGCCCAAGCCAAGGCTGAGCAGAGCCCTCCTCCACGCACCACGAGGACCAAGCGAACCACCTCACGAGGCAAGGTGACCGCGTGAAGCCCCTGACAGATGTACAGGTGCCATCTCTACGTTCTTCGCCTCTCGCCATCGTTCCGTCCCTCGTTGAGTCTGAAAGGAAGGTCTACTATGCTTCTTACTCCACCGCGAACTGCCGTTCCGGCTTGGGCAGATCTGACTCCCTCCCAGATCGCGCGTGATGCGCTGGAGCGGTTGGGATGGTCTGTCTTTCCTCTCGATGCTGAGAAGTGCCCTCCCCAGCTGGGGACGTGTTATCCTGATGGGACGCCAAAGCGTCTCGGCTGGAAATCGCTGCAAACCCGCCATGCATCGCCCAATGAATTCCAGTTCTGGGAGCGGAGCTATACCCCTCCTCTCTGGGCTATCATCACCGGGCAGATCAGTCATCTCCTCGTGCTCGACTTCGATGGGGAAGCAGGACAGGCAACACGCGAGGCGCTTGGGCTTGATCCGCACGTCCGCACTGGCTCTGGTGGGATACACGTCTACCTTGAGCATCCAGGCTGGCATGTCCCAACGCTTAACAGCAAGAGTACGCGTGAGCTGGGAGAGCGCTGGCCGGGACTCGACATTCGCGCTGATGGTGGCTACGCTGCCTTTTGTGGGCAGAGTAGCAGCGGCCCGTATGTCTGGCTTCGCGAACCTCGACCTGATGCCCTCGACTGCCTGCCTGAAGATCTGCGAGCGTTTCTTGGCCTCCTCCATCCTCCTCAAGAGCCTTCTCTCTCAGAGGAAGGGGATATGGCGAGTGGGGCTGAGACCTCACTCGTTACCACATCAACGCTGCTTGCGTATGCTCTCACTCGCGTCCGTGAACAACAGCAGGGACGCAACGATACGGGGTTCTGGCTCGCGTGCCAGTTGCGCGATAATGGCTATAGCCTTGACGAGGCGCGAGTAGCGATGCAGCAATATGTGAAACAGGTGCCCAAGACCAACACCAAGGGCAAGGAAGCACCTTATACCATCGAAGAAGCCAGGGCGAGCCTGACGAGTGCCTATGAGTCTAAGGCGCGTGATCCCTGGGCACCTCTCGACGAGGCGCAACCTGCGACCGGAAGCTCCCAAGGAGGAGGCAACGGATCAGGAACCGTCACCACAGGTACGGCGACTCCTGAGGAACCGGATGAGCCACTCCCAGAAATTATCATCAACGGTACACAACTCCGTGAGCGAACAGATCAGGCCATTGAAGCCATCATGCAGCAGGAATGTCGCAAACCGTCTTTGTTTCTCCAGTCCTCGCGCATGGTCCGCGTGAGCCGCGACGAGATGCGACGCCCGGTCATTGCCCAGATGGGTATCCCTGAAGTTAAGGAGGTCCTGACCCAAACGGCTAACTACTTCCGACTGCGAAAAGTTGCTGGGGAGGATGAGTCCTATGAGAAGATACCCATCTCGCCTCCCAGAGAATTGGCTGAACAGGCCCTCGCGCGCCAAACCCAGGCTCCCTACCTTCCTTTCCCTCCGCTGGCCGCTATCGTGGAGACGCCTGTCATTCGCCCCGACGGTTCGATTCTCGATACGCCAGGGTATGACCCTGTGACGACGCTCTGCTATGCACCAGTGCCTGGGATGGGATCGTGCAAAGTCTCGCTCAATCCTACCACAGAGGAGCGAGAAGCGGCCCTGGCCCTCCTCTGGGATACCATCGGCGAATTCCCGTATGTAAGCGAGGCTGACAAAGCCAATGCCCTGGGGATGCTGCTCACACCGATCCTGCGCCCAGCCATCGCGCGCCACGTACCACTCGCCTTGATCGACGCACCCAAACAGGGAACCGGGAAAGGCTTACTCAGCGATGTTGTGTCTGTGATCGCAACGGGCACAAGTGCAGCCATCCTCACCATGTCGGATAGCGAGGAGGAATTGCAGAAGGCGATCACGTCCTTGCTACTAGAAGGCTCGACCATTATCACCATTGACAATATTACCGGCCGCCTCCAATCCAAGCATCTGGACGGTGTGCTTACCTCGACGACCTGGAAGGGACGTATCCTGGGGCAATCAAAGATGACGAAAGTGCCACACAGGGCTACCTGGCTCGCGACAGGTAACAACATCAAACTGGGGGGCGACCTCGCGCGTCGCTGCTACCGCATTCGTCTGGACGCCAAAGTCTCGCGTCCCTTCATGCGTAAGGGTTTCAAGCATGAGGACCTCCTTTCCTGGGCCACAGAACATCGTGCCGAGCTCGTCGAAGCGTTGCTGACGTTGGCGCGTGCCTGGTTCGCGGCGGGGAACCCTCGCTACTCGCATCTGCCAGCCCTGGGCACCTTTACTGGTTGGGTCAACACTGTTGGCGGCATTCTTGAATATGCCGGTGTTCAAGGCTTTCTCTCCAATCTGGAGCAGCTCTACCAGGAAGCCGATGAAGTTCCAGCGCAATGGGAGACGTTCCTGCGCTCCTGGCACAATCTCTTTGGAGATGAAGGCGTCACTATTAAAGAAGTGATCGCTCGTCTCTCAGAGAGCGAAGATATGGAAGCTGCGGGAAGTGCGGGAAGTTGTGAAAACATTTCGCTGTTTGATGCGCTTCCAGAATCACTCCAAACAGCGATGAAAGAAAAGCCCCATAGCTTCAGTATACGCCTCGGAAGGGCGCTTGAGAAGTGGATTGACGCACGTTTTGGGGAGGAGAATTTTCGCCTCGAAAAACAGGTGAATCCCCATCGAAAACTTGGAGTATGGAGAGTTTTGCGGGAAGTGGCGGAAGTTATATCCGTTCCATACGAAGAGAATTCTGGAGGAGAAAGAGAATATATATAAGAGCGGCTACAACTTCCGCCACTTCCCGCACCTGCGAACATGTCATCAGGCAGCAAACCTCACGCATAGGCCCTACAAGCTGAATGGCCCCTCTTTCTACGGGAAGCGAATCATGGAGTTTGCGGGAAGTTACTTTGCAACTTCCCGCAAACTTCACTTGGAGAGATATCACCCATGCAAACACAAACATTACCTCCTGCTGCTTTCCTCCAAACCCTTCAGGATCAAGGTATTCGTGTGACATTAGCGGGAGATCGCCTTCTGGTGGAGGCTCCACGAAAAGGTATGATCACCTCAGAGCTACGCGACCAGCTCACCCAGAGGAAGGCAGAATTCATTGAACATCTTTCAACTCCACCAGCTCCTAACCCAGTGCTAAAAACGATAGGAGTGTGTTGCCAGTGCCAGCAGCCAGCAACATGTTGCAGTGACCAGGGAAAAACCTATTGCGAGCCCTGTCGCATGGAGGCATCACGAACCCAGTGCGTGGCCTCACCTTCTCTGGTGTGCGTAACCTCTGCTCCGTTCTTCTTACAAGATATTGCGAGTATCGCTTCCTGGGCCCATGTCCATAAAAGCGTCGTGGTCGATCTGGGCCTTCATGAGCACCAGGATCGCGTCGTCGCAATCATGTTGGGTCGAGCAGGGCGCGTTGCCGTTATTGATATGCGACCCTACTACGGCCTTCCAGTCGAGGAGCAGGAGCTTTGGCGTGATGCGCTCCAGTATCTGTTTCACCTGGATGGCGTCACCTGGATCGCCCATAACCTGAAGTTTGATTGGAAGTTCCTGGCGACGCATTGCGGCGTCCACCTGCCCCATGTCTATGATACGATGCTCGTTGAGCAGCTCATTCACGGTGTTAGTCTCAATAGAGCAGGCCTGCGCGAGACTGCGACGCGCTACCATCTGACTGTGACCAAAGAGGCCCGCTCCTGGTTTCCTGACCTGCATACGAGGCCTGATGAATGGGCCGCTCCCTTTCCTGCCGAGCAACTGGTCTACATGGTACAGGATATTGAGATTCCCTACGCCATTGTGCAGCGACAACGAACATACATCCAGGCGATGGCGCTCTCCCAGGTCGTGCAGCTCGAAAACGAGGCCGTCCCAGCGCTCGCTGCAATGGAAATGCGGGGAGTGTATATCGACGGCGAGCGTTGGCGTGGTATCCTCAAACGCAAACGAGAACGTCAGCAAGCGCTAGAACCACAGCTCATTGAAATGCTTGGCGCAGCGCTTGACCATGCCAACGAAGACTATCGCGCTGCGCTCCTGGGAGAAGAGAAACGGCTTGTGGAGGAGTATCGTGCGCACGCAGGCAAGAGTACCTGGGAGGCGTTCAGAAAGCAAGGGCTCACCCGGTGGCAGACAAAACACAAGAAGCCGCCACAACCCAAACAGAAGGGCGCAATCAACCTGGCCTCACCAGCCCAACTGCTGGCCGCCCTCAATGCCTCTGGTATCCCCGTCACCTCGACCGATGAGGAAACGCTTGGACCCTACGCTCCACAATTCCCGGTAGTTGCCTTGCTATTGCAGTGGAAAGAGCTCCACAAGTTCGCAAGCTCCTTTGGCGAAAATCTGCTTGCAATGGTGGATACCGATGGGCGATTGCGTACGGACTATGCCCAGATTGGTGCAGTCTCTGGTCGCATCATTTGTAGTAAGCCCAATCTTCAGCAGATCCCGGCCGATGAGGAGGAGAGCCAGGAAGAACCAGTGCGCCGCTGTTTCATTGCTCCCCTGGCTATCGTATCCTCAAGGCAGACCTGAGTAACATCGAATTGCGGATTCTGGCGGAGATCGCGAGGGATCAGACGATGCTGCGTCTCTTCGCTGAAGGCAAAGACTTGCACGCCGAGACCGCGAAACTGATGTTTCGCCTTCCGCCAGAGACCGACACCAAGAAACATCTGTATAAAGGTGTCCCAGTGCGAAAGATCGCGAAGACCATTAACTTTGGTCTCGCCTATGGAATGGGCGCGCATGGCCTGGCGGACCGAGCAGGAGTGGACATCACAACAGCGAAGGACCTGATCCACACCTACTTCAATACCTACAAGGGGATCGCGCGTTGGCTTCCGCAGACCGCGAAGAGGGCGCTGGCTCAAGGCTATGTAGTGACGCTGGCCGGGCGACGACGCGAGTTTCCATCGGTACCAGATGGCCTGGACTGGAACCGAGAGGTGCGCGCCATCGCTGAAAGATCAGCCAAGAACCACCCTATTCAGGGCACGAATGCGGATATTCTCAAGCGTGCTCTGGCGCTTCTGTATGCAGCACTTCCAGCCAACGCACACCTGATCTTAGCAGTGCATGACGAGATCGTGGTGGAATGCCCAGAGGCACGTATAACCGAAGCGGCTCAGGTGATGCAAACGATGATGGTACAGGCTTGCCAAGACTTCTTGCACGTAGTCCATATTCCTGAGCCAGAGGTGCTTATCGATCTCTACTGGCGGAAAGAATAACCCGCGTGTTGCGCAGTTCGTGGAAAGAAGGAAGTTCTTAAAGGGGGGCAAGAGCAATATGTCGGGGAGAGGCCGTTACAGGCCCCTCCCCGACACACAAGCATTACTGCTTGCTGGTGCCCTTATCGAGCTCCGTATAGGCGCGGGCGAGTTTGGCTTGGCGCTTCTTACGCAAAACCCTCTCTTTTTTTCGATACACCTTCGATTCGATCTCAGCTCGCTTCTCTTTGTACCACCAATACAGATCACTTATGTCCGCATTGGGGTCTTGGGCTCGGCGCTTGGCGAGCTTGGCCTTATAATCGGCCTTGAGTGGCTTGTAGGCCACCTTTAGGGCCGCCTTGAGCGGCTTGACACCGTCGTTGTACTCCTTGAGGATCTCCAAGATCTTGGACTGGAACTCCTTTCCGTAGATCTCTTTGTAGAGTTCAGCAACAGCCTTGTCGCTTGACTCATCGAGGAGGTTCGTGGCCTCCTCGTTGGCCTCAACAAGATCGTCGATGTCAGCCACAGGGTTCTGCGCCAGGCGCTCGGCGACCTTGGCCTCGTGGTCGCTCCAGAGTTGCTTGAGAGCAGCTGCAAGCGCTGCTTCTATCTGCTGAAATTTTGCCTCGAACAGTGCATCCTTGTCCAGTTTCTGCGACATGATTCCTCCCAGAATCATTGTCGAATTTCCCAATGGCGGTTGCCATGGGAAAATGGAGGATTCCTGGCTTTGTTCGTTCGCTCTCCGCACACAGAGTGCGATCTGAGCAGACGGTAGCAACTCACCTCCTCGCCAATCCCTTCTTGCACACAATTTCTGCGGCTCGTATGATCGCGAACGCTTGTAGCAGAAGGAAGATCTTGTAATCTTTATTAAGACGATTGGCTAGTCCTGATTTGAGACAACTTTCATGCAGAAATTCCCCTGCCAGAACAACTGGTATGATTTTGTGTTGCCCTAAAAAGTAGTTGATGCTCCAGTACATATATAGAAGAAGGCTTTTGGAGTGTCCTTGTCATCGCACCGCGTGAAGCGGCCGTCCCTTCCGCGCTCAGAGGAACGGTCTCATGCCTGAACACGATGATTGACGTGATTGAGCGCAAGGAGGAAAAATCTATGTTATCAGACGCCGAAGTGAAGCGCTTGGAGACCCTCTCTGAGGAAATGGTGAAGTCGATTGAAAACAGTGGTACGTCCAGTGAAGCAGCCGTGGTCTTTGGGAAGATTGGCCGCGCCTGCTCCAGGGCACTGGCTCAGGAGGCCGGGCGCAATGCCTTACGCTCCGCACGCTCCCAGCATACCAACAAATTCCAGAGCGCGCGCCAGACCCGCATGCAGGCACGGAAGAGTGGGAACGGCGTCCTGCCACAGCCACAACGAGCACAGGCATAATAGCGTTGAGCGTCACCGAACCAGAAGAGATCACCGAGCTTCCCTCTCTCCTTGGAGGGGTACCTTCCCATACATCGCGCAGGAGCAGTGAAGGCTCGGTGATTTTCTCCTCAGTTTTCTGGGCAATTTCTCGGAGGCGCATTTTCGCACGCCTTTTTGAACATCATTTGGTGAGACACCCCTGAGACCACCTGAGACACTCATACAACTTTTGTGAGAATGGAGGCGAGATTAACGGTACATATCCGGTACATTTACCAGCCAAACTGGTACCTTTAACATTTTGCCTCTCCTTTTTTCAGCTGAAAATGAGAGGGAGTTGTTCATCCATGCCACGCATCGACTTTTTCAAACAAAAATACGATGAAAGCACCGTTCTTGAACGGGCTAAGAAGAGAGCGAAGAAGAATCTTGAACTTCAGCGTGTTATCGAAATCATCTACTTTGATCCGCAGGTGAATGATAGAGATATTGCGCAATCGCTCTCTAGCATTTCCAACACCGCTACTCATCCCAATGAAGTGAAATTGCGGTTACATCCTCAGGCACAACGCCTGATTGATCAGGAGCGCTCCAAGAATGCCTCCCAAGCACTTGCTCCCTCAGATACAGAGGCACCAACAATGCAAGGGAGCCAGGGCCAAGAGGATGAATCTGTGACGATTAATGCGGATGTCACGGAACTACCAGGTACCTCTATTGATAGTCTGGAGGCAGAGGCTGTGCGCATTGTGCTCAAAGCCCATACGGGCGTCTCGCTCAATGCGCGGATGAAGAAATGGATCATCTTCATCTTCAAAACCTTTGCGCCCTTTGCAGTCCTGTGTCTCACCATCCCTGAGAGCATCTGGGTCTTTAGCCACATCTACTCCAAGTCCGATCAGACGCTGGAGATTCTCACAGGTGTCTTTGCCATTCTGGTAGATTTTGGCTATCTCTACCTCACGGTGCTGCTTGAATTGAACAAAGAAGCGATCTTCAAACGACGCCGTGCAGGACTGGAAGTCGAAGAGCATGAACTCAAAGCGGTACGCCTGCAGGAAAAGCTCTGGTGGATGGTTGCGGTCATGGATATCAGCGCCCAGGTGGTTTTCCTCTATGGGGCAACCAAAGATTCTACCTTCTTTGATCAGCGAGTCGTGTGGGTTCTGGTTGCCATTCGTATTCTTTCGCTGTTCATCACCATGTTTGTGGTGTCCTTTGCGGGAACGGAATTGATGACCGATGTTGATACCGTTGCCAACGAGCAGGTGGAGCGTGCCAATAAACTGCAACGCGTGATGAGTACTCTTGGCGAGGCCAGGGCAAAGCAGAAAGAGGCGCGTATCAAATTGGAGCAAATGGAGGAAGACCGCAAGCTTCGCAGAGAGGGTGAGAAATTCTTAACGGAACTCTACTCGGATGCACGCGAGGAAGCCAAACGGCAGCGTGAAACCATGCGGCGGATGCGCAATCAGGGAGTCTCTGCGCAGGATGACACGCTCCACTAGCCACAATGAAGGGAGGACACGGACATGCTCTTATGCACTCGTCACCAGATCCTCTCTGTTTTGCAGTCCAGTGCCTATACAACGGGAGTGCGTCAGATCAATGATGGTCCTGGTCATCGTATCCGCATCCACTATAAACGCGGGAAGATTGATAGGGAATTTGAATGTGTGGTGCTGGTGCGTAGTTCACACTGGTACGAGCATCGCCTCAACCTCTATGGAATGGGGCTGATTGAGATGGTGGTGTGTGCCAGGCATGACAGCTGCCTTCCCATCCCTGTCTGGTCTGTGGAAGAAGCCAAAGTCTATAATCCTGGCGAAACCGCACATCCTCTCTCAGCGCTTGAAAATAAAACCTTTCGAGGGTCTCGCTCGGGGCATGCGCTCTTTCTCGCTGCTCTTCTCACCCAGAAACAGGAGACCCTCACACTTCTCGAAGACGAAGAACATATTCCACGCTCGACGCGCTATCGTCTCAAGGCCAAAGTCCGGGCCTACGCCAATTTAAAGCGTGGAAGACGCCTCACGATTGAATAGTTTACAAGGAGAGACACACTATGGAATGGATTCTTTTGTTTCTTGCCATCTTCGTTTTGCTCTATGTCTTGATGGTCGTCAGTCAAGCACAACGGTTGAAAGCCCAGACACGCCCCTTTCCCTCAGAATGGAGTGCGAGCTTTATCCACTCAGTGAAAAAGACGCAGACCTCGCTCTGGATCGTCTGGACGATGCTTGGAGCACACGCAGTCGCATTCCTTCTCCCCTCGATGATAGGAGATAATCCGGGCATGCGATGGTCTGCGTCAGTGTTTGCTCTGTTCGACCTGCTAGGTGCCATTGTGCTCTACGGATTGTGGCGGTGGACCAAAACGCTGATCCGTCGAGCCGCGATAGGGGCACGAAAAGCCCGCTTTCCAGAACAGTACGACGCCTAACGCGACACCGGCTCTCGCACAGAGAAAAGCGGTCTTCTAGTTGCCTTGGAACCACATCTAGAATGACCGCTTTCTCTGTGTAGGCCCCTATGAACCCCACGTATGCAAGTATAGCATGGTGGTGTTTTCTTTTTGGAGGGAACCCATATGCAAAACCTTGCCAAGAACACGTTGTTGTTTCTTCTGCTTGTCGTGGTGCTCTTCATCTTCTGGGGATACCTACAAATATCCCCTTCAACCATACGGGCACAGTCATCCACAACCAACGCGACACGTACAACATCACAATCCAAAGGCGCACACCATCTGGTCAGGATCAATCAGTGGGACGTGAGTCAGTATGCCAACCAGCAGGAGTATGAGACCTGGCATCTCTCGACCTGCTCCACCGCGTCCCTGGCCGTGGTCATCAACTACTATACCGGACGAGCCTACCGCATTACCGATATTCTCCAGGCACAACTGGCAGCGCAGGCGATCTCGGTGCAGCTGGGTTTGCTGGACGAGAATGGCATTGCACGTACAGCTGCGCGCCTTGGCTTGAATACAGCCATTAGCCATGTCCATAGCCTCGATGGCCTCATTGCTTTTGCCCAACATGGACAGCCAACCATTGTGAGCTTTCCACCACCATTTCTCGATGGGGGGCATCTCCTGGTTCTGGTCGGAGGTGATGCCAGGAGCGTCCACCTCATGGATTCCTCTCGCCTCAACATGCAGACCATGGACCGGGCGACGTTTCTGACGCACTGGCGAGGGTTCAGCGCCCTCCTCGACCCGAATGACGAGACCAGCACACCTCAGAAGGAGGTGCACGCATGAGCCTCTCACGCCTCTGCCTGATTGGGCTTCTCTGCCTCGTGGCCTTTGGCCTCGCGGCGTATGTCGTGGCTCCGGGCATCACAGCGTCTGGACGAGCGCAGACGACACTCTCACTCCAGACGGAAGCCTATATTGTCACCGGGAAGCCTACCATCTCTGTCGCGAAGCTCGATCAGATCCTGTGTGAAACGTACAATGGGGTTCGCCCCAAGGCCTGCCATTCCGGGCAGGATCTCTACAATCTTGGTATCGAGTATGGCATCGATCCCATCTTCGCTCTCGCCTTCTTCAGACAGGAAAGTACCTATGGGACCTCTCCCCTGGCTCAGAGAACATTGAACCTGGGGAACATGCGGTGTGCAGGCTATGCAACCTGCTATGAAGGCTTTCGGGTCTACGCTGACCTTGCGGAGGGATACAACGACTGGTACCGGCTCATTGCCCATGGGTATGTGAATGGGGAAGTCTCTTCACAATGCCCCTGCAAGGATGTTTGACGCCATTGTGCATGTCTATGCGCCCAGAGAAGATAGCAACGATCCTGATGGGTATGCCAAGAGCGTGGAAGCCTTTGTTGACCAGTTACGCCAGGAGGCATGAATCAATGGCAGAACACGAAGAGTTTGGATCGCTGACCACGGCTGGCTACTCCAACAAAGGCTGTGAGGAATTCCTTCAGCAAGCGCTACGTGTGAACAGGAGAGCCATGATTGTCGATACGAGGAACTCACCTACCCGCCAATGGTCATCCTTCTGGATGCGGCGAGGCTTAGGTGAGCGCTACCACGAGCGCTATGTCTGGCGTGGTGATCTGCTGGGGAATATCAACCATGCTCGTCGCCATCTTCCTATCCAACTGAAGGATGAGCAACGCGGCTTGGCCTGGATTGTCCGCCAAGGGCAGACACTCATTTTACTGTGTGGGTGCGCGGACGTTGCGCGCTGCCATCGTAAAGTCATCTATGACAAAGTGTGTGCTCGCCTTCCAGGGCTGGTATCAGAGTATCGTCCTGGTTCGCGTGTGAGTACGCCCTATGGTCTCGGGTTGATTGATCCTGACATTCCCCTTGAGGTCAGTCAGGCACGTAATCGTTATGCGGTGATCCATGATACCTGGACACCTCATCGCTATCTTCCACCTTCCGCCATTGAAACCTACGAAGATCCTGAGCTTCTCGCACTCCTGTCGTAGGTCATTGGCAGTCGTAGAACAGCCCTTATAGTATCTGCTGTAAGGGCTTGCCAGCCGACGAGGTAAGAAGAAAGCCGCGATTGCCGCTAGTTATACGATTCTTGAGCTTCTCCTCCCTTGAACTCCATTTTCAGGAGAGTACGGAAAGCGCGGAGGAATTGGAGGTAGATTGATCTATGACGCTCAGGCTCCCCTTAGAGAGTAGTAGACAGGTTGAGCACTCAAAGCCTGCAGAATGCCCAACCTATCGAGAGGCCGTTATCATTGATCGCCCTAATTTTTTAGCGGCGATAATAGTACGGGCCATAAGAAGGATAGTATGGGCTGTAAACAGGATAGACGATCGGACGGTAAACGTACGGGCTGTAAACGGGATAAACGTACGGGCTGTAAACGGGATAAACGTACGGGCTATAAGGGGGGAATTGTGCAACTGCTCCTGTTTTGCTTGGCATTGCCGTTGTGGTGCTGGCGGCTGATGCTGAATGTGTTGTACTGGTTAGCAGCAGTAGGGCAAACAAGCAGCTGAACACTGTAAGAAAAACAATTTTAGTACACGCCAAGTTCTTCATGAGCGAACTCCTCGAATTAGAGCCTTATGTGCATAAGCGCATCTAATTCCAAAATTACTAGATGGGAACGCCAAATGGGTAAACACTACCAAACGCCCCTATTAGGGTACATTTTTTTTATAGCATCGGAGACAAACTCAGGAGACATTTCGGGGCATGCCTCGGCACTGTGTAGCGAAGCTCTTGCAAACTGATAATGCCTCACCGTTACACAGGTGTGCTCGTCGGTTTATATCAAAAAAGACACATCCCCTGAAGATACCCGGCGGACTGGCGTAGCCCTGCCTGTGTACGCAACGCCGTTGGGAAGGAAACATCGTTACTATTGTTTGCTTAGATTTGGAGAAGGAGAACACCTCTATGTCACGTACGCTAACCACTGTAGCCCTTGTCTCCCCTGGCGTCCCCGAGAAACCTCGACGCGGCCGCAAGAAGAAGGAGGTTATGACTCAAATACCGTCACCACATTCCCAATCTGACATAAGCCAGGAGCGAGCATTGACCATCGAGCAAACCGCACAATACCTGGGCGTGGGTCGTCCCAAAGTCTATGACTACCTTCGCGATGGTCTTTCCTCGGTCAAATTGAGTGATGGGGTGCGCCGTGTCATGCTCTCATCGCTCATCGCCTGGCTCAAAGAGCGAGAGACATGCGGCGTCGTCTAATCTTTCCTGATGTTTGACTGTACGACAGCAATGACTTCTTCCAGCATACCCACCCAGCGCCCACCACACCAACTTCACTCCCTGTTTCTCATGAACTTTTTCGCCCCTCTACCAACCACATGATTTCTGATCAGAAAGGAACATTTTATGTCTATTGATCCTTTTGTTGCTACCGTGAATGCCCTTGTTGCCCAGGAGCGCTCCAAAGGTTCTGTCCAGAGCTATGAGGATTTAAAAGAACGCATACAACGTCGCGCGCACCTCTACGATGTTTTGCAACGTATCGAGGACGAAATGCGAGCACTCCGTTCGACTGTCCAAACGCTGCCGAGTCTCCCACCTGAACGTGAGGTTCTTTGGGCGAATGCAGTGCTTACCTTGCCCAACCTGGCTCTGCCGGAGATTGACACGACTGGCCTTGATGCAGCTGCCGAGATCGTGCGTGTGACGTTGATTGATTCAACTGGTGCAGTCCTTGATGACATCCTGATCAAACCCACGAGGCCGCTCTCTCCCCAGGTGAGCGAGATCAATGGGATACATAACAAGGATCTGGAGCACGCCCCAACGATTCGCGAAGCCTGGCCGCGCATTGAGCGATGTTTCCAGGGCCGGCATGTTGTGAGCTTCTCGCAAGACTTCGACCGGGACAAGCTTAATGAAACAGCAAACCGCGACCAGCTTCCCAGGATGAATTTCATTGGCGAGGATTTGCGACTACGTGTCGGACAGTACCTGGGCAACAGCTATATCAGCCTTGTAGAAGCCTGCACACGTATCGGGCAACCGTTACCGAAACGCCCTCATCAGACGGGGATAGATCGAGCCAGGGGGCAGCTGTGTGTCCTGCAAGCGATAGCAAATGCGGTGACCTCGTGCAATACAGCGACCCAGCAACAAGAGAGCATGAGTACAGGCCTCGAAGGAGACTCAAGTCTTGAGGATCTAGATGAACATCCCTTCTAAGGGAAAAAGCGGGCGGACCCGGAAGATTCCGGGTCCGCTTGGTGCTTGGTGCGATGGATGGGTGATCAGACCCCGTAGGGAGTGACGACGCGGTTCCCCTTGTCGTCGACTTCTGCGACGTAGCGGATACCTATTTCGAGCGCCTTCATACGCGCGTTCGCGTCAGCGATCTGCGGGTCTGAGAGGTCGACGAACTGGCCGCTGGCCCAGATCGAGAGGAGTTCCTGGCGCTCGCGCTCTATCGCCTCGACCTCGTCGGGCGTGAGGCCCTCCCCCTCTTTATCTGTTCCGCTGTTGGGCGGCATGCTGACCTCCTGGGTCAGGTTGGGGAAGAGTCCTTGTGACCCTTCCTGGAACGGACACCTCAACGTGCAAGGCTCCGTGGACTCGCCTGAACGCAAAGTGCATCTCAGTCGACTCCGCAAAGCCCAGAAGTTGATACCTCACCTCATCACCTAGGGCTGATGCTTCGTTTGTGTGCCGTGCCTCCGCGCAGAAGGCGCGATCAGAGCAGACATCAGCGAAGCGTCTCTCAAGTCGAATCAGACCATCAAGAGACAGATGTGATACCTCCTATGGTAGCATGCTTTGCTCGTGAGTTCCAGGCGTTTTCTTCTCTATCATCCCCCAAATGGCAATGGCGAATGTGGTGACCTCATACACAATGCCCCAGCAACGAGAGTGCACAAGCGCAGGCCTCGAAGGAAAGCTACGTCTTAATGATCTGGATGAGCATCCCTTCTAAAGTAAAAGCCCACCCTCGTAACGATAGGGCTGAGGGGCCGCTGTATCAGCGGCCCCTCAGCCCTATCTCATGGCGTCATCTAGAGCGTTCAGAGAGAGCTCGGCGGCTCCTCGTAGTGCACGCTGTCGAGCTTGGCCTGGGCCTCTTCCTCGCGGCCCAGGTCATACAGGTGAGCCGCCTCCAGCAAGGCGATCTTCTCCTTGTCGCCCTGACCATCGTTGCGACGCTCAGCCTGAGCGGGGTCATGACGACGCTCGGCCTGACGCCGGCACCAGTCACCCTTTGCACTCATCGTGTCCACCCTTCTCCACATTCCCGATTGCCAGGAACCCAGCTCACCCTACATGAGCTGAGATTAAAGCCTTCGGGCATGAGGTGATAGGGGTATTGTGCTTACACGACTCAACTCCCTCTGCAGAAAGCTTCAATGGAACAGGTTCATCTGAGATCGCATTCGTGATCTCTGTGCCCAGACCTGATAGATCCTCGCGCACGCCCATGCAAGCACCAGGCAGCGACGACAGAATCCATGGGTAGGCATTTCATCTTTCAGGGATGAACCAGGAGTATCCCTCCTTCTTACCCACAAAGACTACACTGACTGGATCTATCTTAACACAGCTTTTCTGCTTTCGCGTTCCCTCCATAGCCCCAGATGAGCGCGAAAGGGGAGTAATAAGAGTTCCAGCACGACCTTCAGACCCATCGTCAACAACCATCGGGAACAATCCCTCAACTTCAAGAGAAAGTCAGGTAGAACAATGACAGAACATGAGAAAAATGCGATCCGTGTCCGTCTGCGGAATACGCCACACGTATTGACCCTCGATCAATTACGTCGCTTCTTCCAGGTCGCAGAGCAGCAGAGTCTTGGAACGCTGCTGTGGTTTGCACTCTGCACTGGTATGCGCTAGGGAGAATTGCTTAGTCTTCGCTGGCACGATCTCAATGGTGAGACCAGGGTGCTTTCAATTCTCCGGACGCGAAATTCGCTCTCTGAGAAGGTCAATACCGAAGAGGAGGTCGCTCCTTCCCTCCAACGGAGGATTAAGCTCCCACCATCTCTTCTCGAAGCGCTCTTGCGTCACCAGGAGGAGCAGCGCGAGATGTTCCTCGCCGAAAGCGAGGGCTGGAGTGAGAAGGGCTTGATCTTCTCTACAGCGGCGGGAGGACCTCTCTCGCCAGCGCATCTCCGGCAAGACCTTCTGCAGGTGTGTCGTGAGGCTGAAGTTCCATTGCTTAGCCTTCACGACGTGCGAAACAATACCACCTGTATACTCTTCTCCTTAGGTGTAGATCCGAGGGTGTGGTAACTACCTATATCACGGGTACAATGAATAGCCTTATCAGTACACTGGTAAAGCGTTTGAAGCAGCCTTCTCCTGGCTCACCTGTCACTAATGATAAAATGAGAGGCTTCATTCCCTTCTCCACGCCAGTCCTTCAGGCAACTATGTTGCTGATCTATCTCTTTGGGGCTTTCATGAATGGCCTCATCGCGTTCACTCAGCCTTCGCTGGTATTGCTTCTTCCTGGTATGGCTCTCATTATAGTTGTGGTAAGAGCGGTCTCTCACGCACTGCAACAGCGTCGCTAAGGGAAGAGCCTCTAGCTGACGGTTCCGTCTGGGGAGACAATCTACATGATTTAAAGAGACAAGAACGATGCTGCCAGTAAGTTATCCAGCACTGGCAGCATCGTTCTTGTCTCTTTGCTTCTATTGTTCGATAGGTTGAGGTGTGTAGTCTTTCTCAATGCGAGACCAGCATGTCTGTAAGCGTTGGACATCGTCTTCTCGATTCTGCTTACGTAGCCTTTCAGCAAAGTCCACAAAAGACTTACCAAGCATAACTGGTGCTGATCCTTGAATGGCGCGCATTGGATCGCCCTGGTGTGTGATCGCAATATTCTCGTGTTCCCATGCTCGCAATTGGGCATCCATCTGAGCGACCCGTTCGGGGTGATGCTCAGCCAGATCGGATGTTTGATGTGGATCATTGTCCAGGTCAAAGAGCATCTGTGGAGGATAGACAAACAGCCCTGGATGATAGGTGCGGATATAGAGCCAGCGCCCATCATAGACTGCTCGTTGTCGTGTGTGCAATCCATGTGACAGCATGATCTCGCTACGTGGTGCGGTGAGTGTTTGTCCCTCAAGTAGGGACAAGAAGCTTTGACCAACCCAGCCCCGAGGAATGCTGAGTCCAAGGGCATCAGAGACCGTTGGGGCTAGATCAATATTGAGGAGGAGCTCGTCTCGCTGGCTACCCATGATGTTTTCTGTGATCCCGGGCCATTTAACAATGAGTGGAACGCGGTTAACCGCAGGGCTGACGGTGCCATGCTCCATATATTGTCCCAGCTCGCCAAAGGCTTCGCCATGGTCGGCAGAGATAATGATGGCTGTTTCGTCTAGAACTCCCTGGCGTTCCAGGGCCGCAAACACATGACCAATGTGCTCATCGACAAAGCGAATCGCTCCATCATAGCCATTCATCAGGTGTTCGAAATCGCCACGATTGGCAATCTGGTCAGGCATAGTCGGGAACTGGCTCTTTCCATAGCCTTCCCAGATGGTATCATTCCAGAGCAGACGCGCGGTACGTGCCCCAATGGTTTGCTGATGTTCCTGAATGGCCTCTTCATCCGGCCAGGAGGGGGTGGCTGGAAAATTTTCCATATGCCGCATATAGGAGAGGGGCTCAGTGTACGAGGTATGCGGATCCCAGTAATTGAGGTGCACGAACCAATTGTCTTCATGAGCGTGCTGCTCAAACCAGGGAAGCGCGACAGCATTTACCTCATCCGCGTTTTCATTGCCGTTTTTTAGACTGGAGAGATTGAACTGTCTGAACCCAAAATGAAACCAGCCAGCCAGATGGCGATTGGCGTAACTGGAGAAGCTCACCGTATTCATACCTGCCTGCACGAGATGGTGCATCCAGAGTGGAGCCTCATCTTGGGTCTGATGGTCATAGCGCATCGTGGACCCAGCCGGCGTATCCTCGTGGGCGACTACGCCGTTTTGAATGCCAGGTCGCGCGCTAAAACAAGCGGCGCGACTTGGCACACAGGGGCTATCGGAGCAGAAATAGTTAGAGAAGCGTATTCCTTGTGCAGCGATGCGGTCGATATTTGGGGAGGTCGGACGCTGATATCCATAGCATCCCAGGTGATCAGGTCGTAACGAATCGATATCGATGTAAAGAATGCGCATGCTTCTCTCCTTTCAATCTGAACACTAGCGTGTAGGTGTCAATCGTAATCGTACGACACCTGGCATGGGGAGCGTAAAGGCAAGATCAGCAGCACCATGCGTTGCTACGACATCTGGCATCTCTTCGACCGCAAGGGTATCGGCGGCATGCAGGATATCCCATTGTTCAGGAGTGGGCCAGTCAGTCTGCCCGGTCCAATGAGTCGTAATATTGGAGTGGGTCATATCAATACGCGTGATGGAGCAGTGATAGGACTCGGCAAGAAGCTGTTCAAGATGAATGCGAATCTGGCGGTCGAGAAGAGGATCACCATCAATCTTGGATTGATCAAGGGTTCCGTTCCAGACCAGGACATCGAGCGTACCATCGGCTTTGCGTGTGACCCAGGAATCAATGAGAGAGCCAGCGCCATCGCCCTGTAACTCTGCATGCACAAGATCACGTCCCATCTCTTCAAGTAAGGCTAACGCCCAGTAGCGCGGCTTATGCAGATTGCCAACGGAGAGCAAGCCGAAACCGCCGTGAAATAGCTTAGGTGCTCTACCCAGTTCCTCAAAATGATCGCTCACGACCCAGTAGGCCAGGGCATCAGCATGGTTTTGTGCACTCTTCATGCCATGAAGCACGAAAGGAGCCCCAAAGGCCGCATCATTGACGCGCGCGAAATGGGTTGGTGTAATGCCCCATTCTGTCCATAGGACCTCGATATGGGGAAGGTTCGCGGCCTTGAGTGCCTCTTTGAAGTTGAGCGGTAAGTTGCCATAGGTGTGAGTTGAGATGAAATCCAGGGGTGATCCTTCACGTTGAGCATAGTTGAGGAAGTCAACAACCCATTCCGCCGCCGCTGTTGAGGGACCGCCAACCTTGAGTCGCTCATCGACAGCTTTAATGGCGCGCGCAGCGACATCATACAGGCGGAAATATTCCTGCTGTGTTCCGGTCCAGAAGACCTTAAGATTGGGCTCATTCCAGACCTCAAACCCCCACTGGCTTACCTCTTCGATCCCATAGCGCTCAACCAGATGCGCAGCCAGGCGACCATTTAGTTCACCCCAGCGCTGCCAATTCTTCGGAGGTGAGATAATCCCCTTGTATGTGAAGATGGTCTTCGTGACATCGGTGGCAAGATCGCTCGGCATGAATGAAAGCTCAACAATAGGGCGGAAGCCCAGTTGGAGCACAAAATCATAGATTCTGTCGACCGAGCTAAAGTCATAGGCTGCCTCGCCATTGACCTCACGATAGACGTTCTGCTCATCATCTAGAATGGCGTGCGCGCGAAGATAGCGAGCGCCAAGTTCGTGATGTGCCATCGTAAAGGCCTGGGTGTACTCGCTACCAATCTGGCTATTACCGGGACCTTCCTTATAGAATAGCTGGGAAAGATGTTCGCCGCCCAACATATGCCAGAGAGGATTGATCTGTCCAGCCTCCTTCTGAGCCTGGATGTGGAGCGTTAGAGGTTCAGACACCTGGGTCTGGGGTTGAGCTTCAACGATTGTCGACAACTCGCTTGGGCGAGCCTTCGCGTCCGCGATTGAAGCGATGGCATACCAGTATTGTTGCCCAGGAGTACAGGTAGTATCAGCATAGGCGAGACCTGGTACCGCCAGGACATCACCGCCTCCATGATCGATAATGGTGAAAGGCCCTGTAGGCTGTTCGCTACGATAAATAAAGTAGCCAACAGCACCCTCAACAGGAGACCAGCGTAGTGTGACCTGACCAGCACCTGAGGTCGCCGCGACTTGTTCTGGTGGGGGCAGGATTGGCAAGCGATCTGGCTCTGATCCTTCCTTAATACGTTGACCTATTCGCTTTTCCCAATCAGCGCGAGCTGAATTTGCCTGTGTGGTAAATTGGTCCATACTTGAATACATATCCATTTCTAATTGCGAACGAGAGTTAGTAAGTAGCTACCCCTTCAAACCCGTCATTGCAATACCCTGTGTGAAGTAGCGCTGTAGTAACAGGAAGACAAAGATAACGGGAAGGACGACAACAACCGCCCCCGCCATCAATAAGCCATCATCTGATGCATACTGGCCGATCGCGAAGGTCGCAATTGCCACTGGCAAGTTATATCTTTGATCGCTAGTCAGCACGATGAGGGGCCAGAGGAAATCGTTCCATGAAGCCAGGAAGGTCAGAATAGTCATCGTCACGAAGGCCGGAACACACAGGGGAAGCGCGATACGCCAGAAGAGGAAAAACTCGCTCGCTCCATCAACCCGACCCGCCTCAAGCAATTCATCGGGAATACCAAGCATAAACTGGCGCATCAAGAAGACGTTAAAAGCGCTTGCCGCACCCGGCAGAACCACAGCCGCTAGTGTATTGACCAGATGGAATTTGCTGATCATGATGAAAAGCGGGATTAGAGTAACAGAGCCTGGAACCATGAGTGTGCCAATGATAAGCACAAAGATCATATTGCGCCCAACGAATTGAATTTTCGCCAGGGCATATCCGAGCATAGAACAGAAGATCAGATTTAATCCCGTCACTGAAACGGCAATGACGGTAGAGTTCCAGAAGTAGAGCGGAAAGTTGAGTTTAGTGAAAAGCTTGCTATAGTTGGCGAGCGTCGGAGCTTCAGGAATCCAGGTTGGCGGGAATTGTGCTAACTCAGCGGGAGATTTAAACGAACTGAGTAGCATCCATAAAAACGGTGCAACAACCGCAATCAGTCCCAATGTCAGCAAGACATAGATGCCCCAGTGATGCTTCTTCGGGGTTACTGTACGTGCTCTGGATGGTGCTTTTACCGCTGATTGTTCAGGTGTCATGCTATCATACATCGCATTTCCTCCTCACTTCTAATCTTGTGGGCGCAACAGGCGGAACTGAATGACTGCCATGATGACGATGACAACAAACATCACATACGCGATGGAGCTTGCGTATCCCAGATTAAAGAAATCAAAGCCCTGTTTATAGAGATAGATGGAGACAGTCAGGGTACGGTTCAACGGGCCACCACCAGTCATAACAAAGGGTTCCGCGAAGACCTGCAAGAAGCCAATGCTTGTCATCACCACGACAAAAAGCATGGTGGGCCGTATCATGGGCAAGGTGATGTAGCGAAAACGCTGAAAAGTGTTGGTACCATCGATGCTAGCGGCTTCATAGAGCGACTTATCGACATCCTGCAGGCCCGCAAGAAAGATAATCATGCCCGAACCAATGTTGCGCCAGATTGCCATGGCGATGATAGAAGGCATCGCCAATGTTGGATCACCCAGCCAGTTTGGTCCCTGGACATGCACCAGATGGAGCAGATTATTGATCAGGCCCGCGTCAGGATCGAGTAAGTAGCGCCACACGACAGCCACGGCAACAATACTCGTGACCACTGGTAGATAATACCCAACGCGAAAGAACGATTTCACGAAGCCAACGCCTTGATTGACGCCAAGGGCTACCAGCAGAGCGATAGCGACATCGAGTGGAACACCAACTACCACAAAGTACACTGTATTTAAAGCAGCGCTCAAGAAGGTGGCATCATGGGTAAGCTTAATGTAGTTTTGAAAGCCAATGAAGTGTAAATCGAAGGGATTGGCGAGATTGCCCAGGCTGAAATCGGTAAAACTGAGGATAAGTGATGCCAGGATTGGGCCTGCCATGAAGACAAGAAAAATGATACCCCAGGGAAGCGCGAAGATCCATCCAGCGATATTTTGTCTCATATGCGACCAACGTGACACCCTAGGTGTCACGTTGGCCTGTGAAGCTGCGAACGCGGTTTTAGCCTTACTCATATTAGTCCCCTGTACCAATCGATTCGGCGTTTTGCTGCATAGATTGAGCGGCCTGCTCAGGGGTTGCCTTGCCTAACATAACCTGTTCCATATTGGTATCGATGCTATCTGCGACTTCTTGCCATTTCACGATAGCGGGAGGAGCCTTGGCATCGTTCAACTGGTTACGGAAGACAATCATGTTTTTGTCAGTGGAAAGTGTGCCGGAGTCCCAGGCAGCCTTCGCGGCTGGCATGTCTTGCATGATGGTGTACCACTTCTGCTGCACATCTGGCTGAGAGAGGTACTTCACAAACTTCCAGGCCGCCGCCTTATTCGAGCTGTTTTTGAAGACAGCCAGGTCACCACCACCTACAAATGAGGTCATCGAATTTTGCTTGGGCAGAGTCGCGACCGCCCATTTACCATCCAGCTTACCATTGCTTTTCTGGTTGATAGCGCTGATGTTCCATGAGCCTGAGATGAACATTGGATGGGTTCCCTGGACAAAAGCCTGGATACCGTCAAAGTTCTGAGGAGCGGAAGAAGGTGTCAGGCCCTGTTTGAAGAAGCTCTGGTAGTAGGAGAGAGCCTGTACGGTCTGAGGTGTGTTCAGCGTGAACTTGCCGTCTTTGTAGACATCACCACCACCCTGCCAGATGAAAGGAACCAGCTCCTGCCAGTCTTTCGCGCCCAGGTTAATTCCATACTTCGCGCCCCCTTTTTGCTGCATCGCTTTCGCATCCGCCAGCAATTCGTCCCAGGTCTGAGGTGCGTGCGTGATGCCAGCCTTCTGCGCGATATCGGTACGATAGAAAAGGACGCGGGTATCGACGTACCACGGTACACCATAGGAGGTGCCATTGTAGACCGTTGTGCTCCAGGTGCTGGGGAAGAAGCTATTCTGATCGATATCGCTGGGGGGGGTATCAAGAGCACCCATTTTGGCGAATTCGGGCATCCATGTCGTGCCCATCAGCGTGACATCGGGGGTTTGACCACCAGCGACGGCGGTTAGCAATTTGCTGTGTGCATCGCTCCAGGGAATGGCCTGTACTGTGACATGAATGTTGGGATTGGCCTTGGTAAAGTCATCTGCCAGAGCTTTTAAATTATCGCCTTCAGCTCCCATTGCCCAGACCGTGAGATTCCCTGAATTGGCATCACCACTGGAACCGCTATCGCCGCATGCTGCAAACAGAGATAGAAGGAACGCGAAAACGAACAGAAGCACTACATTCCTTTGTTTAAACATTTTTCCCTCCTTTGGGATTGCTTTGTAAGACCCAAATGCTAGTAGAAGGACCGCATATTTATACATCCGCTTGTATAGATATACATGTCATAACAAGTAATCCTTCGCCGTTTGAGAAGCATATAGATTAAGAAGATGATAGAGTGTACACAAATGGAAGAAATAGAGCTTTGGAGAAAAAGAGCGCGCAGCTACTGCATTGTGAATGCCCTGCTCATTTGATTGTTGCGAAGATTGAGTGCTCGCCACAAATTGATCTCCTTCGGCACTGACAGAGAAACGTATCCATTGAGCGTACCGCAACGGCGTTGGTATACTAAAGCTGCATATAGCAATTGCCGCCGTAAAAAAAGACATAGAATGATAGGCAAAATACCCATTTTTACGTGCTGTATTGCCATATGACTCTGGTGCAGAAAACCGCGTCAGCCTTCACTGGTGCTTTCAGCGATGCGCCCCCTCTCCCTGAGACAGGAATCTGGCAGCGTCCTTAATTTGAAAGTCGCAATGAAGTAATAACATACCTCTTACATACCTGTCAATGCTTTCTACTCCATTTTGTGGCAAAGTTATGTAAATTGCTGATCAAAAAAAGCAGTTATTGGTACTCTTGGGCCTGTAAATGTTTGCCATCTGGAGCAGTATTGCTGCACAGGAGCCGGGGCGCTTTCCATCTTCTTTATCTCGAGCGCATGTTGCTTCTGTAGTATTATTTCGCGTAGAATAGGATCAGAAAGTGTCTTTTCCGATGGGCAAAGTAGCATAAATCTTGACCAAATGTCCGTGATATCGCTATAATAACGCCCATATTTAATTGAAAATATCAAATAAAGGGGATGCAAAATGGGAACGAGGCCACGAACTAATGGACACTACGGAGGAACGAGCCTGAAGGGGCTGCGACGTAACAATCGTGGTTTCGTCTATCGTGCTATATGGGACCTCAAGCGTGTTTCCCGTGCTGAACTTGCCTCTGTGACAGGCTTGCATCCCGCAACGATCACCCACATTGTCGATGAATTATTAGCTGATAATATGATCGTTGAAGTTGGAAGTGCCGATCCAACTATCGGGCGTCCTCGATTACAATTGCAAGTGCATGCTGAAGTGGCGTATGTTGTAGGTGTTTCTATGACGCGCGAGGCCGTCTCTGCCGCATTGATTGATCTTGGAGGTGCGGTCAGCGAGGTGATCCAGATTGATGGACTTGATCTTGCCGAGAAGCAGGAATATACCGTCAATCGTCTTCGGCAAGCTATTGAGATGTTACTAGAAGGCGCGGCATCAACTGGTCGGAATGTGATAGGGATTGGAATTGGTTTTCCTGGCCCGGTTGATCCTGCTACAGGACAAACCTATTTGACGGAGGCGAAGGGAATACGAGAGCCTCTCTCTTTCTATCTCGGTGCGCGGCTGGCGGAATACTTTAAGCACCCTTTATATATAGATAATGATTCAAATGCCCTGGCCTTAGCTGAACAATATTTTGGCGAATGCCATAATGTCCATGATTTTGTCTGTATCAATTGTGGCATCGGAATTGGTGCGGGTATTGTCTGTAATGGAGATGTCTATTATGGCCCTTACGGCAATGCGGGTGAAATTGGGCATAATGTCGTGGATATTGACGGCGTTGAATGTGTGTGTGGGAATCGAGGTTGTCTGACATGCTATGCTTCTATACCCGCTATCATTGAGCAGGTAGCAACTGTGTTGCCACACTATCCAGAGCCACCAACCCTAAATTATATCGCGACGTTATATCGCGAAGGGCATGAACGAGTAATTGAAGTAGTGGATAGAATTTCGAGATATCTGGGGCTTTCGATTATCAATATAGTCAATACTCTAGCGCCAGAGGTTGTGGTGCTCAGCAGCCATCTTGAGCAGCTTGCCCCAATTATTGCGCAGAATATCCAGGTTCAGATGAGACATAACCTGGCCTCTCCTATGCATGAGCATACTCAGATTGTGAGTTCGCGTTTAAAATATGCGTCTCTACAAGGTTCTGCCATGCTCGTGATTCGTCAGATATACACCAGCGGTAGTTTTCATATTCACTCGGATGCGGCTCTCTCATCCACTAAGTAGTTTCCTCATCTGGCTTTAATGGGTTTGTGCGCCAGCATGTATGGTTTCCTGTATTGTCTTCAGTTTGCTTGCTGTCTCTGGTGATGCCGGTGCATAGGTTACCATGTGAAGCGGAGGTGTTACTGGTACGATAAAGATGGTACTGGCAAAGTGGAGACGACCCACCCGAGGATGGTTTAAGATCTTCTCATTGTAAATATCACATGAGGCTTGCACATTGTGTTGTGACCACAATGTGCGGAACTCAAGACTTTCCTTCTGTAAATCGGCTAGCAGATGCTCAAACCAGGTATCACCAATATACTTATCATAGGCGGAACGAAAATACATGACGGCATGCTGGGCAGCCAGTTCCCAATCAACAAAAAGTTCGCGTGCCGCAGGATTGGTAAACATATCCCAAATTCTATTGCGCTCTCGCTCCGTACGCAGAGAGAAATCACCAAAGATGTGACAGGCACCTTCGTTCCAGGCAACTGGATTAAAGCGATGATCAATGAGCATCGCGGGTGTGGGTGAGAGAGCATCGAGCACAGCTTGAATGCCAGGAGGGGTTGGGGCTGTATTGGTGTGTTGCTCCACAACTGGAACCATACCACGGGCAAGAACAAAAAGGTGGCGGCGCTCTTCGTTATTGAGTTGTAGCGTTTCGGTGAGCCGCTCAAGTACTTGTTCAGAGACCGTAATGTCACGCCCCTGTTCAAGCCAGGTGTACCAGGAAACGCCGACACCGGCAAGAAGGGCAACTTCATCACGTCTGAGTCCTGGAGTTCGTCGCCTCCCAAGTGTAGGAAGGTCAAACTGTTCGGGTTGTAAGCGCTCTCGCCGAGTGCGCAGAAAACTAGCAAGCTCACTTCGCCGCTTTTGCGTGTTCTCTCTCATGTGATTTATTCCCCTTTGCTTCAGACAAAATCTTCATAAGGTCGCTTGCCAGAGGCGCGATGCTAGTTGGTGGCGCTTGCTACCTTATCATCGCCCATATATCTTTCTCTATCGGCGTGTCCTTCCTGAGAATGTAGCCTCCTCAACCGTTATGTCTATAATAACGATTTTTCAGGACCCTGGCATTCCTCTGCTAGATAATGTCTTTTAGCCAGGTGAACTGAGTCATTCCCATTAACGTTTCTTCCCCTTGAGCGTTCATGCTCACCCTGATATACTCCCTATTAGGGTAGTGTTAGGATCTTTGCCTAATACCTTCTATTTGCGGGGCCTCGCTACCCTCTGTCTGCATCTGGCTCAAGGAATGGCATATCTGTTGAGTCTCGATTTTGCCGCTGCCGAGCGCGTGTTGAGTGAGGCTCGCACGACGGTTTCGGTAACGAACTATCATTTCCTGAACCTGATTGTTATGGGGATGCTGGATTGTTATGGGGATGCTGGCGGACCTGTATGAAACGCAAGGCGAATTGCGCAAGAGCGAACAGTTGTATCGTCATCTGCTGCTGCTCTTTGGGTCGCGCAAAGAAGTCCAGCCGGTCATTTCAGGCTGGATTTCCATGATTTATGCCAATCTGCTCCTCGAATGGAACCGTCTTAACGAAGCTGAACATGCGCTTCAGCGGGCGTCAAGCGCGTCGCTAAGGACCGCCCACAAGGAATTTACCCTTGAATACCATCTTATTCAACAACGCCTTTTTCTCATTAGAGGCAACGACAAAGAGGCGTTTACCATCTTGCAGGAAATCGAAGGGGATCTCCCTCTTATGCAGCCATCGCGACTCGTCACGGCGGCAGCCAGACTGGCGCGAACACGATGGCTATTGAGCCAGGGGCAGATTGAGGATGCGGCACATTGGCTCAAAACACAGCACCTTCGTTATGAAAATGCATTCTCCGAGGACCCTTACAAAGACCTCCCAGGGGTAGGAAATTTGATCTTTACAGAATATATGCTCCTGGCTCGTGTACTCATCGCACAGGGGCGACACGCACCCCGAGATGCATATCTTAAAGAAGCACTGGCCCTGTTGGACCATTTTCGTCTTCCTTCAGAACAGGTTGGCTTGACGAAGCGCGTAATTGAAGCCCTGATTCTTACATCACTGGTGTACCAGGCGCAAGGGGAGACGTCTACCGCGTTGGCAACGCTTTCACGGGCTGTCTCTCTGGCAGAATCTGGAGGTTTTGTGCGCCTCTTCATCGACGAAGGCGAGCCCATGAATATTCTGCTTGTTCGCTTGAATGTTTACAAAGTATCGACGCAGGTCTATCTGCAATCATTATTAGAGGCTGTATCGCACCCAAACACGCCTGAAGTAGGGCAGGATGGAACCCCTGCCCTCTCATTGCTCCCGGAAGCATTGAGCAGGCGTGAGCGAGAGGTGCTGACACTGCTGGCTACCGGCGCCTCAAACCAGGAGATTGCGGCCCTCCTTGTCATTGCTCCCAACACGGCCAAACGTCATGTGAAACATATCCTCGCCAAATTGGCTGTAACCAATCGCGTTCAGGCGGTAACACGCGCGCGCGAACTCCACTTACTGTAGTCAAAGATACTCCCCATAGTGCTCCTGGGGGGGCAGGACAATATCTTTTCACTCCACTACACTTCTGATATGCGAGGAGGCATCACATGCCCTCTTGGAGAAGAACGGATGAAAGGAACGATCCTGATGGCAAACAGACCGGCCATTCTGGCCGAAAGCTTACACAAATCGTATGGCAAAACCCATGCGCTTGCCGGGCTAGACCTGATCGCTGAGGAAGGGAGTGTGCTCGGGGTGCTTGGCCCCAACGGAGCAGGCAAAACCACAGCCGTACGTATTCTGACTACCCTGCTCAAGCCTGACAGCGGGCACGCGGAGATTGTGGGGCTGGATGTCGTGAAGCATGCGGCAGCAGTTCGTTCGCGAATTGGTTTGACGGGTCAATATGCTGCGGTCGATGAAATGTTGACTGGCTACGAAAACTTACAGATGGTTGGGCAGTTGTATCATCTCTCGGCGAAGGTCGCGAAGCGGCGTGCCCGTGAATTGCTCATGCGCTTTGATCTCATGGATGCCGCTTCTCGCCTGGTGAAGACATACTCAGGAGGGATGCGTCGTCGTCTCGATCTCGCGGCAAGCTTTATTATGACGCCACTTATTCTCTTTCTGGATGAACCCACTACCGGCCTTGATCCACGTGGACGCCTGGCTATGTGGGAGGTGATTCGAGAACTAGTAGCTGCGGGAACAACCGTCTTACTCACAACGCAATACCTGGAGGAAGCTGAGCAACTTGCCACTCAGATCGTGATTATTGATCAAGGGTGCGTCATCGCTAAAGGTACGGCTGATGATCTGAAAGCGCAAATCGGCGGAGAGCGGCTTGAACTGACTGTGGGTCATGGGAGTGACTTACAGGTAGCTTCCCAGGTGATTCGTCCATATAGCTCGGGCGAAATTCAGATCGACAGTGAAAACCGCCATCTGGTGGTGCCAGTGACGTATGGAGCGCAGCAACTGGTGGCAATTGTGCGTGATCTGGATGATGCAGGCATACTTCTGAAGGATCTGGTTTTGCGTCGTCCCACGCTAGATGATGTTTTTCTTTCCCTTACCGGCCATTCTTCTATTGATAAGCCTCAGTCTTCACAGATTCCGATGGCTCAGACACAGGAAAGGAGCGCACGATGAACAGTAGCAGACGCTCGCCAGTAGAGACCGTTGTTCCACTGGTCCGCCCTGCCTTCTACTGGACGCTGGTCAATGCATACGTGATAGCGAGGCGCTAGATACGGCAAATTCCACGCATTCCTGATGAACTCGTTACCTCTACTATCCAGCCAATCATAACGGTGCTGCTCTTTCGCTACATGTTTGGAGGAGCCATCAACATCCCTGGTACCAGCTATATCAATTACCTGATGGCTGGCGTGTTTGTACAATCTATTGTCTTTGGTTCAGCCTCTGTTGGAGTAGGGGTCGCAAACGACTTACAACGCGGTATGATTGATCGGTTTCGCTCATTGCCGATGGCTCAATCGGCTGTGCTTACTGGTCGCATTGTTGCTGACCAGATTCGCAGCGCCTTCATCATCCTGGTTACCTGGATCGTTGGTCTGCTCGTTGGTTTTCGACCAGAGGGGACGCTTCTCTCCTGGATTGCGGCCTCCGCGCTCCTATTGCTCGTCAGCTTCGTGTTCGCGTGGATCTCGGCGCTGTGCGGGTTGTTGTTTCGCAGTGTGGAGGCTGTGCAGCAGGCTGGACTGGTCTGGATTCTGCCGTTCGCGTTTGGTAGTAGTGCGTTTGTGCCGCTTACAACCGTGCCCGGTTGGTTACGCGCGTTTGCTGAGCATCAGCCAGTCTCTCTGGTAATGGATGCAGTGCGTGGTCTGTTGCTTAACCATCCTAATGCCTCAACCATTATCTCCGCCCTCATCTGGTGTCTATGTCTTCTCGCGGTCTTCATCCCGGCATCCGTATGGGCTTATGGACGCCGCGCAGCACGCTAACAAGAGATCTTCTTTTTGTCAAATACATTTGTAAGAGCAGAGGTGAAAATGATTGCCTCTGCCCTTTGTTTCTGGTGGAGTTCCGTTATCCGAAACTGACCCAAATACGGACAAGCCCTATCTGGCGTTCGGTTCCTGCTTCAACGAACAACCTGCCTGGATGTACCAGGTCTTACAGGATCTCCACAGGCGTACATTCCGGTGTCACTCACCGTACGAGGAGCAATTCTAGCAGAAACGAGGGAAGAACGCAAGAGCAACAGATGTCAACAGAAAGGGAGACTTGTCCACTCTTCAAGAAACTTGTTTTGACCCTTTCCGTGGCCTTTATAACACCTCTTGTTGTGGTCAAGCGCCTACACAATTAATTCCCTGGCAAAGAAGCGCAGCATATCCAGATTCAGGACATCAGGGAAGCGGAGGATGACCTCCTGAACTCCGATCTCCTCCAACTTCGCCAGGCGTTTGCGCAATGTATCCGGGCTTCCAACCAGGGAGCTTGCTAAAATGGCGGCTCTACCAGGCAGGTTAGTGGGAATCTTTGCTTCCGCTTGCTCATCGGTCTCACCAATCATACAGGAGAGCGTCACGGTGCGGTGAATCTGCTCATAATCGCGCCCTACGGTTTCACAGTGTTTTTTCAACGCATCAAGCTTGCGCTGAATAGTTTCCAGAGAACCGCTGACATTGCAGGCGTTGCCATACTGAGCAACCAGCTTGAGTGTGATTTGCTCTCCGCCTCCGCCAATTAACAGGGGTATATGCGGCTTTTGTACGCTTTTCGGCTGATTGATGGCACCGCGCACCTGATAGTAGTTTCCCTCGAAGACCGCCTCTTCTTGCGTCCACATGGCAAGGATCACCTGTACTGCCTCGCGCAACTGGCGCAGGCGCTCGGGGTCTCCGGATATTCGTAGCCATAGGCGTAATACTCATTCTCGAGCCCACCCGCACCAATCCCAAAGTTCAGTCGTCCGTGTGAGAGCACATCGACGGTACTGGCCATTTTCGCCAGGAGTGCGGGATTGCGGTAGCTATTGCAGGTAACCATTTGCCCAATGCGAATCCGGTGCGTATCGCGTGCAATGGCCGAGGCTGAGGTCCAGCACTCAAAGGTCACTTCCTGGGATGGCCTGGGAAAGGTCTGAAAATGGTCAACCAACCACAGAGAGGTAAAACCAACCTCCTCGGCGACCTGGGCAACCTGTGTCATTGTTTCATACGCTTCAACAGGATCTTTCCTGCTCGCCAGTTCCATTGTCCAGCCTTGTGGCAGTGAGAGGCCAAATTGGAGAGGCATACATAGCTCCTTTGATTAATCTTTGTAGAAGTCAGCAAGTGCTCTGAATGCTGCCTTGGGTTCCCAAGGCATATCAGGGTAGGTGTCGCCAAAGTGGTCCTCCAGGACTTTGACCACGCCCCAACTTGCCATATCCAGATCTTCACGTGGATTGCTCCGGTGTGGCCAACCGTAGCAGACAAAGGTACATGCGAAGGCGGAGTCGACTCCCTCGGCGGTAAAAATGTCCAGTAGCTCTCGCAGATAGGTGGCCTGCTCCTGTTCGTTGCGGATGTAGTCGCCCTTGAGTCGGACCGGGGTGGACCCTTCATATTCGATCATCTCTGCGCCGCCCCGAGCGCCGGAGTCGGCTGCTCCTCGGTGGGTGGTACAACCGAACTCGGTGATCGCAACTGGTTTGCCCTGCGAAACGAGCGTACGGATGCCTTGCTGGTAGATGTGGGCCACTTCCTTCGAGCGGTGCGCATCGACTGAGATAAAATCAAACGGCGTCCAATCAATGCCCTCAAAAGGGATCGAGGCATAGGTGACTTTGCCGCCGAACCACTCGCGGACTGTCGCGACAGCTTTTGCGAGAAAAGCATTGATGCGGGCGGGGAGTCCGGCTAGCATCTGGAGTGTTTCCGGCTTCCGTTGCATGAGATTGTCGACGCGCTCCTCAAGGCTGCCACCGGGTAGAAACCCACTGTTGAATAGGCTCAGTTCGGCGCCAGTAACAAATACAACCTCTGCTCCTCGGTGGCGAATCCGCTCGGCTCGTTTGGCGGCATCTGCGAGCAGGTTGAGCATAGCTTCGGGGCTATATTGGTAGGTGAATGGCGAGAACCAGACCTCCAGGCCCAGATCAGCGGCATGTTGCGCGGCGAACTCGAGTTGGTCCAGTTCGTCGCCGAACAGGCGTATCGCGGTGCAGTGCAGATCATCATGTATGATCTGCAATTCGCGCCGGACAAGCTCTGGATCGAATGGTCGGCGGGTGACGCCATCGACACTGAATCCGGTATCGTACCCAATGCCCCTGGCTCGCAGGGATTTTTTGACTTGTTCGGCTGATTTGGTAGCATTTTGCTGCATATGTGTTTCCCTTTCAGACAAGAATACCAAGTAGGAGGACAGGCGAATATCAGGACATACGTATCTGAAGCCCGGAGCTCGCTCCTCTACGATGCCTCAGAGATATTTTCCTGACGTGTTCTGCCGCTGTTTTCAATGAATGAAATTTTCTTTCATTGAAAGAATGATACCCCCTCAATCCATCTTTGTCAACTGCTTTGGGGAGGATGACCAGGCTGCACAGTTACAGCGATAGCAGCAGCATGGATTGCTGCTGCTATCGCTGTAACTGTGTCAGATACTATATAGATTTCTCCGCGATTTGTTTATCAGATGGAGGGTTTTCACCCTCATCTGGCGGGGGAGCCTGTAACGATGGAAAGCGTTTGAGAAGCCAGCGCAGAGTAATGCCTTGAATGAGCAAGGTAAAGAAGACCACGGCATAGGTAGAAATCACTAAGACGGAGCGATGTGGAATCTCAGATGGGAGTGCCAGGACCAGCGCCAGGGAGAGAGCTCCTCGCAGCCCGCTCCAAAAGATGACCAATTGCCATGAGCGAGGAATTCGTTGGCTGGGACCCATTCCCCGGAGACGGGATGAGAGCATCAGCATCGAACGAGCAGCCAATACCAGTACCAGAGCTAGTCGAGCTACCAGCACAACACTCACTGCAAAGACCGCAATCAGCAGGGTCGTAATCTCCCCGCCTGGAGCCAGGGGTAGAGCCAGGGGATTGAGTTGAACCCCTACCAACAAAAAAATCAAGGCGTTCGCAATGAATGCCAATATACTCCAGAATTGATCGACCGCAACCTGAGATTGTTCTGACATGCCCATCCGGCGCCCATAGTTGCCCAATACCAGAGCTGCCACAATCACCGCAACGATGGCGGAAAGGTGAAATCGATCAGCTACTAGATATACCCCATAGGCGGTAATGAGGGTGAGGGTCATTTCCATGAGTGGTTCATCGATTTGTTTGACGATAAGACTCATGAGCCAGCCCACAAGAAGACCGAGCACAATTGCTCCGCCAGCCTCAAGCAAAAAGGTTCCTATCCCTTCTGTCCAGGCTTGGAGTCCACCGGATGCATGACCTTGCTGGGCTAGTAGGACGACCGCGAGAAAGGTTTGGTAGAGCGAGCCAGCCACGCCATCATTGAAGAGGCTTTCACCTTCAATGATCGTCGCGAGCCTTTCATCGATGTGAAGCTGGCGGAAGAGGCTGAGGACCGCAACCGGGTCGGTAGGTGAGAGAATCGCCGCGAGTAAGAAGGCTGTGCCCCAGTCAAGCCCATCGAGGACATGCAAGATACTCGCGATGATGCCGAGAGAGAGGAGGAGTCCGGGGCCCGCCAGGAAAAAAATTGTGCGCCAATGGGCTCGGACCAGATGCCAGCGGATAGACCAGGCTCCTTCAAAGAGCAGGGCGGGTAAAAAGACAAATAATACCAGTGGCGGAGTCAGGTGGACATCTGGGAGAAAGCCAAATATGCTCAGACCCAACCCAACGATCACTAATCCAAGCGTATAGGGGACTGCAATCCGGCGTGTGGCCACTATGGTTACCAGGGCAATTGCCAGAAAGAGTACTAGATAGCCCTCGATTGAGGGAATATTCATTGCGTCGTCCTTTCGACTTCTGTTCTCATCTTGTTTCGTTTGTGTACCAGCACCGACGCATCCATATGTATGCAAAAGGAGCGCCGATGGCCGACCAGGCTTCCCGGCACTCCTTTTGCGGAGGAATAACCCCTCCAGCGCTTGTAATATACGAGACACATAATGAAAACGCAAGTCTGAAGCCAGTTCGCGCCTCATCTCTTGCGACAGAAAATTCTAGCCTGTTGTTTTTACGCCTATGATAACTTCACTCCTCGTTACGATAATTCCTCAGAGCTAGAATACTCCATGAAACAAGTTGAAATAATCATTCTTTGAGACAGAGCGCTGGTTGGAACTCAGCCTGTCCACTGACTTCGATAAATAAAGCGAGATCGCTCCCAATACAAGGTAACAATCAAGGAGAGAACCTATGACTCAACAATCTGGAAATAACGACATGGTGGTATTTATTAATGTCTTCATCGTTGACTCCGTAAACCAGCAACGGCTTGTTGATTTACTCACTCAAGTTACAAATGTTTCTGTACGTCATGCACCTGGCTTTATTTCGTCGACCCTCCATCGAAGCGTCGACGGAACAAAGGTTACGATGTATGCCCAATGGTGTAGCGTTGAGGATTATGAAGCGATGCGTAAGGACCTGACCCCTCTACCGTATCTTCAAGAAGCGCTCACTATCGCCAAGTTTGAGCCGGGTATGTATAAAGTCGTCAAGACATTTGTGCCAACGGATGAACATGCTTAAAAATACAGGGTGAAGCTAAGAGTGTTTCTGGCATGGATTATGTGTAATTTGTACATGACACAACCGATTTCGCTGGAATTGTTCTAGGGAGCCTATGCCTCTTCTTTGGGTACCTCATGGCAATTTCGCAGAAACACATGAAAGAGTGATAGTAATATGGAATTACATCTCTTGGGAAAGAGGGCTTTGGTTACAGGATCGAGCTCTGGTTTGGGTGAAGCTATAGTTAGAATGCTCGCGAAGGAAGGCGCCACCGTCGTGGTGCATGGTCGCAATGAAAAACGGGTGAATGATGTCGCTGCGATGATTCGCGCTGATGGTGGGCAGGCTGAGAGTGCGATAGGTGATCTGAGCACAGATGAGGGAGCTGATATCGTTGTATCCACTGCTCTGTCTGAGGGCCCCATTGATATCCTGGTTAATAATGCTGGTGTCTATGATCATCTATCATGGGCAGAGGCAACGACGGCACTCTGGGCCCAGATCTATAACACCAATGTGCTTTCTGGGGTGCGTATGATTCAGCGCTTACTGCCCCAGATGCGTGAACGCCATTGGGGCCGAGTCATCCATATTGGCGGCGGATTATCAATGCAGCCAATGGCCGTCCAGCCACACTACAGCGCCACATTGGCTGCTCGCCATAACCTTGCTGTATCTCTCGCCCGCGAACTCAAGGATACTGGCATCACGTCAAATGTGGTCGCACCGGGCGCGATTCTCGTCGGCGAAGTCCAGGATTTGCTTACGCGTCTAGCGCCTGCTAATGGTTGGGGCGAAACATGGGAAGAGATAGAGTATGGTGCGGCCCGGGATCTTGTCCCCAATGATGTTGGTCGCCTGGGAAGACCGGAGGAGATTGCCGCAGCGGTCGCCTATCTGGCAAGCCCTTTTGCTGATTATGTGAGTGGCGCAACCATCCGCGTCGATGGCGGAACCATCCGTTCAGTCATCTAAGAATGCAATGGATCAGGGACTCATATGAAATTCGCAGTGTGATTATTTGTGCGTAGGAAAAATATATGACTAAAAAGTGACTTGATAGGGCTATTTGCGTTAATATTATTGCGGAGATTGTAGAGGCTGCTTGCTGAGTAGGCTCTGCTATCTGATTGATGGTTTATCGTATAAGGACATATGCAATGACAATCATTATGGGCCCCAGAGGGACCGCAAGGGGCGGTTATGGTCTTGTCCGTGTCTTCGCGCTCTTTATTACCACATATACTGGACGCATTATTGGTAGCTTGCTCATTGCGATTGCGGGTATCGTGTGGGGTCTGCAATCGCATTCTGTGTCATATGCTCATGCTCCACAAGGGCTCTATAATATTACTCTTGTGCCAGAGGAGAGCCGCTATTATATTCGCTGCGTAGATTGCCCAAGCCCTCATTTTTATCTTGTAAATACAGGCGATTTCAAGCAGTTTGTGAATTTTGAACATAGTGCGTATCTAGACGAAATGACCTATCGGAGTGATTCGTGTAAGGATATTACTTTCGAGGGGAATAAGGGTTGTGGTTATAGCATGACCTATCTTGTTTTGCGTGATAACAGCGGCAAATTGACGTCCTATGAGACACAGGAACATCAGGATCACCCTGACGATTATTATGATAATCGCTGGCTATTGGGTGGGCCCATCATGCTAGTTGGAGTCGCGCTTCTGATTGTATCGCTCTGGATGTTGATTGCTGATAAACGCAAGTATCGTGTGACCGCTGCTGCCTGATCGTTCTCAATGCCTATTTGATACGGCCTCTCATAGTGGGGGATCCGCTTGTACTTGTTAATAAACACATATCCGCTGGTCAGTGATGGTGCATTCTGGCTTATGTGTCTTCATGTTGTTTGGGGGAGAAAATAGTATGTCATCGGCAGCATTCTGGCGATCCCTTGACACTCTTGTTGCAGAAAGCAAGATTGTCATTGATCGCGCGAGGGATACTCCTCATCCACGCTATTCTGATTTCATATATCCGTTTGATTATGGATACTTGCAAGGGACTCTCTCCAATGATGGTTCTGGAATCGACATCTGGCGAGGGACGATGCCGGATACACAGGTCACAGCAGTCATTGTGAATGTCGATCTGGAGAAGCGTGATTCCGAAATTAAGGTGTTAATTGGCTGTACGCCGGAAGAACAGCAAACGATTTTGCATGTCCATGAGGATGGAGCGCAATCAGCGCTCTTAATTGTACGCAAGCCTTCATCCTAGAACAAAGTTTACAGGCGATTCTTACCAGCACTAAGCGGTGGGATCCGTCCGACACCATGGTTTAGCACGGAAGAGAAGCGCGCCTCAGATGGAAGTATGAGAAGACAAACATCACCTGTTTGATCATCTCAAGCATCTGTTGACAACAGCTATTTTTCGGGGTATGCTCTCTATGGAAGCGGAATACCTATTCCGCTTCCATACGCGAGAAACCGCTCCAGAAAGAGCTTCATTTTTCCTTTGGCTGGTCTCAAGATGAGGAGACGAATATGAACGATGATGCAGGAGTGCGCAAGCGGACTGATGCCCAGACCAATCGGGCGCGGCTACTGGCCGCTGCCCAGACGGTATTCGTGGAAGCGGGGTTGGATCTGGAAGTCAATGAGGTCATTTCTCGTTCTGGTCTTGGTGTCGGCACGTTCTATCGCCATTTTGGAAGTCGGGAAGAGTTGGTCCGAGCAATGGTGGCGCAGACCGTGAAAGATGCCCAGGTCCAGATTCTCCAGGCCATCGAACCCCATGCGGACGATCCTCACGCTGCACTTCAGGCACTGGTGTCGGTGCAACTCCATGTCTACCAGCAATATCAGCCCCTCTTCTCAGCTATGCGTGATCGACGGTTGAAGAAGCTCTTTGATTCAGCGCAACGGGAGGCCTTGTATACACTGGTACTTGATCCCCCACGATGGGTTCTTGAGAGAGGCATCCAGCTCGGTGTCTTTCGGCAAGGCCTCCATCGTGACCTAGTCGCAACCACTATTCTCGGGGCTTTTACGAGCGCTATCGATCTCCTGGAAAACCAGTCTCCGCTTGAAGAGCTAGAGCAGCCCCTCTTCCAACTCTTGTGGGGCATGCTTGTACATTAGTCTCTGCCATTTTTAGAGGCTGCGTACTCTAGGAACAAGGAGCAGTGGATCTCGTTCGAGAGAAGAAAGGAGCATACCATGCGTGTGATTGCTCAAACTCAGAAATGTATTGCCAGTGGCACCTGTGTTCTGACATGCCCACAGGTGTTCGATCAGCGCGATGAGGATGGTACGGTGCAAGTTGTGGATAACCATCCTCCACTTACGTTACGAGCGCGGATTATGCAGGCGGTCGATCTCTGTCCAGCCCAGGTATTTCAAGTTGAAAATGAGGATGAGACAGAGGAACTGATTATTGAAGAAGACCCTGGAGATCTGTAGTCTGACCTCTCTGTGATGCAGGGAAGCAGCCAGAAGGAGAATGAAAGGAACAGTTATCCATGACGCAACACAATAACCGTGACCATGTTCAGCCAACGGTGCAGGAGGAAGTGCTCGCGTATCCCTTCCCGCTGGCAGAACATAGCCTGGAGGTAGAGGACCCAACCATCTATACCCAATTGCAGGCGGAATGCCCCGTGGCGCGTGTGCGTATGCCCGTTGGGGGTGAAGCTGTCCTCCTAACACGGCATGCTGATATTGTCAAAGCGTTTACTGATCCGCGTATTGGGACGGTTCAATTTTCAGATGGGGAGATCCCTCGACGAGGGCGTGGGAGAGGTCCTGGTATGGGAACCGAAAGGGCTTCGCTGTTCACTGTCTCAGATGCCCGGCATAACAAGATTCGCCGTCTAGTCACGCAGTGGTTTACTGTGAAGGCTTCCAACGAGCTAGCTCTACGTGTGGAGGAAGTGACCAACGAGCTAGTGGATGCTATGGAACGTTCTGGCCCTCCGGCGGATCTCTTTGAGGACTATGCGATCAAGACTCCAATGACTGTCATCTGCGAACTCCTGGGGGTGCCGAGTGAGGATGAACCCCAATTTCGCCAATGGGCACGTGTTCTCTTCTCTGTCGAGACGCTCCCAGAAGAAGCCAGTGCCCAATGGCAGAAGATGGCGCAATATATGCTCCCTTTGATTGAGCAGGAGCGTAAGCAACCTCGCAATAATGTATTGGGTACGCTGGTGAAGGCCCAGGAACTGGGTGATGAGGCATTGACTCAGGAAGAAATGCTGAGTTTCGCGACAGGGCTGATCATTGCGGGCTTTGAGACGGTGAGCACGACATTTACCAATTCAGCCTTCATCCTGCTCCAGCGTCCCGAATTGCTGGCACATCTACGTGAGCGCCTCGATGATCCAGAGTATCTGGCAAAAGCCATCGAGGAGATTTTACGCATGACGCCGTTGGGCACGGCAGGGCGCGCGCGCATCGCGCGCGACGATCTGGAACTCAGTGGTTGCCCAATCAAGAAGGGCGATGTGCTGCTCCTCGATTCCAGAGGTGGCAATCGTGATCCTGAGGTTTTTCCTCATGCCAGCGAGATCGACTTTGAGCGCGATCCCAATCCGATGATTACCTTTGGACGAGGAATTCATGCCTGCCTGGGCCAGCAGATTGCCCGGATGGAACTACGTGTCCTCTGGAGTACGCTTCTTAAGCGCCTGCCAACAATTCGCTTAGCTGTTCCACCCTCGGAGGTTCCCTGGCGGCCTGAGGATAGCGCTACTACAGGACCAGCTCACTTACCTGTGACCTGGTAAGAGAATGTAATGACCCCAGACGCGCCAGGGAACCTTCTGCCTTGAAGGAGAGAAGCACCCTGACGCGTGTTTCCTCTCTATAATGCCCTGAAGGTATCCCTTTTCCTGTTTGCGATTTGTTTGGCTCCGTTACAAACATCACCCCCCGCGAGCTACCTGGTTGGTAGCCCATCGGGGGGGCATGTGAGACGCCCTTAGGACTGCTTGTTTCGCCTGACAGCCGCTCGCTCCCGTAGTCGGAACATGTAGACCATCAGTACGCCGATCCCGCTGAGACCGACGCCTGTGGCTCGTACCCCGACTGCTTCGATGAGCAGGCAGACGAAGAGCCCATTCAGAGACGCTCCTCTTGCCTATCTGGTGTTATCATGCACTCGTTGGGTAAGAAGAGTGATATCAGACTCTCGGGTTATAGAAGCGGCGAGCGCGCGGGCCTGGGGAAAGGCGACTGCCGCAAGTTCGGTGAGCACGTGACCGGGAGGAAGTTCGATGAAAAGCCTGGCGCCACGTTCGTACATATTGGTGGTGAGGTCGTACCAGCGGACAGGGCAAGCAGCATTGGTTGAGAGTTCAATACGCACATCTTCGGCGGTCCATAGTACTCGTGCGTAGCGATTGCCAATATAGAGGATGCGTGGAGTCTGAAGGTGGATATTGGCAAGCGCTTGCGTCAAATGATCTGTTACTGGGTCCATCAAAGGGCAATGAGATGGAACACTGACATTCAGATATGCCGCCTTGCGAGCCCCCATTTTACGGGCCAGCTGGAGAACTATTTCCAGTCCCTGGCGAGATCCGGCAATGATCATCTGGCGTGGCGCGTTGATATTGGCGAGAAATACAGGTGTCTGGGAAGTGTTCACAGGCGCAATCAGGGTCTGGACCTGCCGCTCATTGAGTCCAACAATGGCACCAAGTCCTGAGTCGGGCGGAGCCGCTTGCTTCATCAATATCCCGCGTTGGCGCACGATTAGTAATGCGTCACGCAAACTGAGCGATTCAGCAATTGTGGCCGCAGTGAAGGTGCCAACGGAGAGCCCTGCTACCATATCGGGCGCGGCACCGCTGGCTTGCAGGGCACGTGCCTGAGCCGTGCCTGCGATCAACAGCGCTAACTGAACGCTGACTGTTGACCCAAGCGCGTCTTCGCTATCAAGATCAAGGGCGTCCTGCCCAAGCACCTCGCTTGCCTCTTTCAAGGTCGCCGCGATAGCTGCGTGATTGGGGAGCGTATGCAGCATTCCTGGATATTGTGCCCCCTGACCAGGAAAGAGAAAGGCCACACTCATAGGCCTGCTCTGGCCTGATAAGTGTCTTTAGGGCAATACATGTGGGAGGTGCTTTCCCAGGGATTGCGTACAAGTTTGAGGCCATTTGTGGTTCGTAAAAGGATTGATGCCTGGCTGCCTGGCCATCGTTGAACATATTCGGCGAGCGCAAACGCTCCGCAGGGTGTTTCGATTTGTACATCAGTGTGTACCGATACCTTTGCCAGATGCGCGTGCAATGCTTTCGCCATTTCCCAGGAAAGCGGCTGTGGTGCACGAACAAGCAGGTCGAGATCACTGCTAGTTGTGGCTGTAGGTACACCACTGGCAAGCTCAAATCCTACGCTGCCCGTTGGCCCCCAACACAGCTCGGTTGCCTGGAGCCACGGCGCTAATTCCGACAGCGCTTGAATGGCCTTGATCAGCCTCCATCGCTGATTTCGCATCCGGTCCTGGGTGGTAACCAGTTGTTCGGGGGGAATCCTTCTTATCCCCTGGCTCATGATACGAAGATAGGCCGCGCAACGTTGGCTACGGCTCGGTCCTCGGATACCTACTGGAAGTAGATCACCACTAGCGGGCGCGCGGCGAACTACAACCATTGGCGCACGCTGTAGCGCCAATGTTACCCAGGGCGGCGGACTCGTGGTTGAATAAAGCAATAGCCGTGTATCATGTAAAACTAGTAGATCGTGTGGGTCGGCCCAATGTCGAAGGTCTATTGAACGTGCCATTGTGCCTCCATCTGCTCGCGCACACGCAGTGTTGCCGTGCGATGTTCTCGCACCTCTTGAGATGAGCTCCAATCAGGGAGGTCGCGTGAGCCTGAGCGTATTTCGGTAATTGCTGTGAGGAGTTCTTGTTTGACCTGGTCTATCTCTTGTGTTGTTGGCGCGTCAGCATTTATGCCTGTAAGCGCTTTCTGAACGATCCCTAATTGCATACAGGCCTTTACATCAAAGGACATTGGTATGACTGTCTCTGCAAGCTTCGTAAGTTCATTGACGCTTCGCATGGTAATGCGTGCGGCCTCTTCTTTTGCCATTGCCTGGATCATGATCTTGGGATCGTCAAGCGCGAGAACGCGATTGGCCTGAGCGCCATGAGCAAGAAATCCTCCCGAGATCGCCTTTCCGACGACGAGGGTGACGATTGGATGCCCTGCTAGGCGGGCGATGACGTAGGCATCGATGGCTGCGGCCAGGGCAAGATGAATGCCGAGGACTTCTTCCCTGCGTCCGTATGCTTGGCTGGGAACATCGACTACCGCGATAATTGCCCGTCGATGCCCTTTCTGGTCTGCATCGATTACTTCTCGCACCGCGCTTGCGAGTCCCCAGCCTTCATCAATACCCAGTTCTCCATGCTGTGCTCTGGGGAAGCGGTTTTGTGGGTCTGGGACGACGGAAAGAACCCGAACATGCTCTTGCTCTAGCATCGTATCCGCTACCAGAAGCGAGGCTGGTAGGCCTGGCACTGTTGGGGCATGCCCGACTAGTGCGTTGAACCAGGTGTGTCCTCTGCTGGGTGTGGTATCGAATGGTTGTGGGGTCTGAGTCATACTTCCCTCCCACTTTTAAGTAGCACATGTGCTACTTCCGGGTCGAGCTGATTGGTAAGGTCAAAAGTGGCTAGGAGTGAGCGATATGCCTGGACCTGCGCGCTGCGGTAATGACCTGGTTTCCCTCGGGCGAAAACGGCGAGTAGGGCCTGTCGGATGACTTCGATATCATCATCTACGAGGAGATCCACAAATCCGCTGCCCTCACGTTGCGTTCCTCCCATGATACTCCAGATCAGGGGTGGATCGTGGCTATCAAATTCAGCTATACCAGCCTCCTCTTCAACCACTGCTGGACCGTTTAATCCAAGCCGCCCTTCGCGCGTAGAGATCAGATAGCTACACAGGCCAGCCGTGATTGACATGCCACCAAAGCAGCCAATCATGCCCGAAATGATGCCCACGACAGGAACGTGTGCTCGTAGCGCGACAATATTGGCATGAATTCTCGCCATGGCGGCCTCTCCTAACAGCCCTTCCTGGAGTCGAACGCCGCCTGTCTCTAGCAGGAGCACCGGACGTACTGGTGTGCCGCGTTCGCAATCCTGCTTGGCGAGTTCCAGCGAACTTATAAATTTTTCACCTGCGACTTCCCCAATGGCGCCTCCCTGAAATGCCCCTTCAATTGCCAGAATAACAGCCTCCTCTCCAGCCAGGCGACCACGGGCGACAATTACCCCATCATCAGACTCGGGGATTATGTCTTGCATCTCTAACCAGGGGGATTCAAGGCGCTCAAAGGGGCCAAGTAATTCGTGAAAAGTGCCCTGATCCAGTAATGCTTGTGCCCGTGAACGGGCACGCAGTTCAATAAAGCTGGTTGCTGTTGGCCTCTGAGCCTGGGCCTGCCCCTGTGGTGGTGTTGTCATGCCTGGCTCTCCTCAACTGCTTGCGCTAGACGGAGCATTACCACTCCAGGTGTCGCTCCTGAGTCATTAATCTCAATGTTTGCTGCCTGCTGATAGCGTTGAAAGAAACGATCCAGGACGGCCTTCCAGGTTGCTTGAAAACCATCAACGCTCGTCCGAATCGTCACATGTGCGGAGTGGTCCTCAGAGGGCTCAAGTAAGACTTCTAAGTCGCCAGAACCAACCACGCCGACATGGGCACGATGTTTGACAGTGTGAGAAGCCTGATACTCAAAGGTCATTTTCTCCATAGGGATCTTGTTCCTTTTGTTATGTCTGACACCCACTTCCTATGTACTACCTGTGCTCCCCATCCGAATGATGTTGCTCAAAAGTGAGCCCAGGCGCTCCGGCTTTCCTGCTCAAGAAACGTAAGGAAGAGCGTGGCTGCCAGAAGATCCGCGCTGCCCCCAGGCGAAACATGGTACGTGAGGAGCTTGCGATCAAGCTCACAAAGTGTTTCCCATCCCCGGGGCGTTGAGGTTCCACCCCGCACTAAGATGCCCCGCGCGCCGCTTTGGGCGACCTGCAATGCTCTGGGACCGCCACGATACAAGATGCAGGTATCAGAAAGGTGCGCAATGAGTACAATCAAGGTATTCAGGCGGGCGTGTGTCTCTGTGAGACCATATGCGCGTGAAGCCGCAAGCATTGGAAGCGCCTCGTTGATGACATGGGGAAAATTCCTCTGTGCCTCCTCGCGCGCCCCTGAGATGCCATGGCGCTGTTGGACCAGCAAGCCATGAGATACCTCATATGGGGCGGAGCGGTCAGGATAGCGCGCGACCTTCCCAGCACGCTCAGCCAGGATGTGTGCTGGAGTTCCGGGGTCGCTGAATGCGGCAGCAGCGACCAGTAAACCTAGCGCCCAAATAGCTCCCCGGTGCGTATTCACACCGCACGTTGTTGTCAACATTGCCTGCTCACCAGCGCGTCCTAGTGCTGCTAGATGCTCACGTAACCTGCGAGACGGTCGCTGTTGGTGGGCAGCACGGGCCATCGCGACAAATGTTGTATGCAGCGTAGACGCGGAGGCAAGCATGAGAGGTAAGGTCAAATCTACATGCGCGCCAGAGCCTCGACGATCCACAAGCGCAGGCTTGGGTGTGAGGAGGGCTTCTTCGCGCAATGCTGTCACTGCCATACTGGCGAGCCATTCTGCTCGTTTGCTCTCTCTCTGAGGCGATTTGTTTTCATCTGGTAATGATCGTCGCTCTGTTAGTGTCAGACCAGTGTGAGAAGGGGTGAGTGCTGAACTTGCATTAATCGATTGGAACTGCATGCTTCACCAACTCCTGAATTGGTCAGGTGGGTGATAGAGCCCACCTGACCAATCAACCAGTTCTTCAATGCTTTTGGCCGCCAGGAGTGTACGTCTGGCATCGGTTAAGCGAACACCCAGATCTTCCGGAAAGGCCACTAATCCATCATGACGCAAACGCTCAACTTCTTTCGGATCACTTGCTATACCTATTGGACTGACGCCTGCGATGGCTGCGAGCGCAGCACGTCGCTCATTGCTACTCTGCGCTTTATAGAGATAGGCGATCCCTTCTTCAGTGACGACATGGCTCACATCGTCACCATAGATCATCACTGGCGCAATAGGCAAATGGGCATCTTCCCCAACCTGAATGGCGTCCAGGGATTCGACGAAGGTTGGCACACCACCTTTGTGAAAGGTCTCTACCATTTGCACCACAAGTTTGCGTCCACGCATAATAGGACTCTCTCCCTGGAGCAGGCTTGACCAGGCAGGGCTACTGTGCCTGCGCCCATGGGGATCACTGCCCATGTTAGGAGCGCCCCCAAAGCCAGCCAGGCGTCCGTTTGTGACAGTAGAGGAGTTGCCGTTGCCATCCATCTGCAATGTTGAGCCGATAAAGAGGTCAGTAGCGTACAGGCCAGCCAGTTGCGCCAGGACACGATTAGAACGCATGCTGCCGTCGGCTCCATTAAAGTAGATATCTGGCCGAGCGGCTGTATAGGCTTCCATTCCTGGTTCGCCCCCAAAGCTATGGATACTCTTCACCCAGCCACTTTCGATAGCCGGGATGAGTGTGGGATGTGGATTGAGTATCCAATGCTGGCAGATATTGCCACGCAGGCCAAGGGACTCTCCATAGGTAGGAAGTAGGAGTTCGATGGCTGCGGTATCAAAGCCAATACCATGATTGAGCGAGGTGACGTGGTGATGTTCGTAGATGCCGCGAATGACCATCATTGCCATCAAGATCTGAATCTCACTGATAGAGCGTGGGTCGCGTGTAAAGAGGGCCTCAAGAAAGAAGGGTCTATCTGACTGAACAACTATATCGATCCATGAGCCAGGGATATCAACGCGAGGAAGCTTGTCAGTAATCTCATTGACTTGCGCTATCACAATCCCATCGTGAAAAGCTGTAGCCTCAACAATGGTTGGGGTATCTTCGGTACTGAAACCTGTATAAAGGTTTCCCTGCGCATCACCTTTCTCAGCGCAGATGAGTGCGATCTGTGGCGAGAGATCAACCAGCATGCGCGAATAGAGCTCAATATAGGTGTGGATGGCACCAATCTCTAGTTTTCCATCCTCAACGAGTTGGGCCACACGCAAGCTCTGCGCGCCCGCGTAAGAGAAATTCACTTTACGCGCGATTCCCCGATCGAACAGATCACAATGCTCTGGTCGGCTGATACTCGAAATCACCATATGCAGATCATGGATTTTCTGTGGATTTAGTTGTGCCAGGTTTCGCGAGAGAAAGTCAGCCTGTTTTTGATTATCCCCTTCCAATGCCACTCGGTCTCCGGGAACGAGTAATGCTTCAAGTGCCTCAACTATGCGCTCAGTAGGCAGAAGACACCCCTGGAGAAGAGGGGTAACGCGGGCCATCCGCCGCGCTTTCTCAGCACGTCTTGTTGCCCATTTGGAGGAGAGAGTGGGTTGACTCCCCATTGCTTTCCTGACTCCTTTCGACCGGGACTACTAGTTCGCTTGCTGCTATCTACGACTATCAAACCCGAAGCTTTCACATGCGTGGCTTACATTAGGGCTTTCATCATTATGGTCGTGATAATGTCATAAGCTCGACCGATAATGTGTATTAGCCATCCGCTCTCTATACTTGCTCTAGTATGCGCTTAGGCACAAGCACAAGTTGATAGAGGAAGATGGTAGTGAAATGAATGGAACCAGAAAGGACGATGAGGGAGGGAGACGTTATGGGAACCCAACCTACGCGACGTGCTTGCCTCCCCTGTATATGGCTTTGCATTCTTCTTTTGCATATGTAGGAGCCGCGCTTCAGCCTGCGCGACCTATCTGCCCTCTATAGATTGAGGCCATGAGAATTTCCTCCTCACTTCTATAATGGCTCTGTGATAGTAGAGAGTAGAAAAGATATTGCGTACCGCTCTTGAAGAAGAATAGACGGAGAAATGAGATGGCGACGAGAACAACGACTCAGACTGTTGCTACTATACCTCATCAATTCGGCAACGTGCGGCAGCGCCAAGTCTACACTGATGGTTTTAACGGAAGGCGGCCACTGGTGCCAGCTTCATCTAAATTACTTGAGTTGCAGGCCAAAGAGCGCATGTCTCCTGATGCCTGGGGGTATCTTTCGGGCATGGATGAGACAATGGAAGCGAATATTGCCGCGTTTCGCCATTGGAGTATTGTGCCACGAATTCTACGAAATGTCGCTCAGCGTGATTTGAGTGTACAGCTGTTTGGGCAAACGCTTCCTGTGCCGTTTTTACTCGCTCCGATTGGGGTTCAGAAGATTGTGCATCCCGATGGCGAAGGTGCGGTCGCTCGAGCGGCCGCAAAGCTTGGAGTTCCCATGATTCCAAGTACCGCCGCATATATCACGCTTGAGGATCTTGCGAAGACGCTTGGGGATACGCCTCGCTGGTTTCAATTGTACTGGAGTAAAGATCCCGATTTCAACGCGAGTTTGCTGCGACGAGCTGAGCGGGCTGGCTATACAGCCATTGTTGTAACGCTTGATACCTACTACCTTGGTTGGCGTGTAGATGATATACAGAATGCGTATATGCCATTTCCTTTGTACGATGGTCTGGTCAATTACCTGACTGATCCCGTTTTTCGCCGGTCACTGAAACAGCCACCAGAAAAGGATCGCCATGCCGCGATTCAGCTTTATATGGAGATCTTTGGGAATCCCAGCCTCACCTGGGCCGATATTCCTTTCTTGCGTCAACATACCAAGCTTCCCATCCTGCTCAAAGGCATCATGCATCCAGATGATGCTCGCCAGGCCGTTGAGGCTGGCATCGATGGCATTATTGTGTCGAACCACGGAGGTCGTCAGGTGAATGGTGAGAGAGCCGCGATAGATGCCTTACCAGATATCGTTGAGGCAGTGAAAGGACAGGTCCCTCTCCTCTTTGATAGTGGTATTCGCAAGGCCGCAGACGCCTTCAAAGCCATTGCGCTAGGGGCCAAGGCCGTGCTATTGGGACGCCCCTACCTCTGGGGCCTGGCGCTTGCTGGTGAGCAGGGTGTGGAGGAGGTCTTGCAAAACTTTATTGCCGATCTCGACCTGACTCTGGCGTTGAGTGGTCACACCGCATATAGCGCACTGGATGTCTCTGCTCTGCACAAAGAGCCTGTATAGCAATCCACGAGCCAGTGCAAGACGCTGCGAAAAAAGCGAAGCCGCATTTGCTATGCTCTCTGTCTTATACGATGAAGGGCAATGAGAAATGTGAGTTGCCGATGAAGTCGCAGCATCTAGAATCAAATGGGGTTGATTGACGGCCCGGACTCAGTCCGGGCCGTTCGCCTCCCAGGTAACTCCCATTTCACTTGAAGCAAACCCGGAGCGGTGCATCTGGTCATAGAAGGATCGAATGGACCCTGTGGTGACTATCGGTTGTTTTAATCAGGCGTGGCTTTCAGAGCTTGCGTAAAGGCGGGATAGCAGGCACATCATGGAAGTGGTGAAGCTTCTCTACCGTTAATTTGAACTTTTGATTGTAGCGCGAACCATCCGTAATTGTTGGTGATTCTGTTGTACGCCAGGTAAAAAAGCACCGAGGGCAACTATAGATTTCCCAGCAACTTTCAACCGGTGATTGCGCAACGACACTACAGCCTTCAGCGTCACAACGGGGGCAGGTTTTCATGGGGCAAATTACACCTTTCTGTGTTTTTCTGAAGCAGATCGCGAAGGATCTTCTCCCACTGATCTGTGGCGGCTGGTGGCGTGAGCGGTTGTGCGAATTCACCACGAATGTCCGGGTCAACTGGAATCGTCGCATCAAGAACCATTTTATGCGTAATTCCAGCAGGTTCCGCGCTTGGATCAAGCGGCAGTATAGAGGCATTGGGAATGAGGACCAGATCTTTGCTCGGTGCGAAGCGGGTCGAGAGGGCCCACATAACCTGGTTGAGATCGAAGGGATCAACATCTTCATCGACAACAATAACGATTTTGCAGTAGCCCAGACCGTGAGGTGTTGTCATCGCACGCAGCCCAACAGCTTTGGCAAAGCCACCATAGCGTGTCCTGGTGGAAATGATGGCAAGCAGCCCATGGGTATACATTGCATTGACCGCAATGATCTCGGGGAAGGCATCTTTCAATTGTTGATAAAGTGGCACACACGTATTGAGAGCCAGCATATAGTCAATCTCAGTCCAGGGAGTACCAAGATAAAGATCCTCTAATATGGGGTTCTCGCGATGATATACGGCGTGCACCTCGATGATAGGCATATTGCGACCGCCAGAGTAACTGCCTGTAAATTCGCCAAAAGGTCCCTCTGGTTCGCGTTTGCGAGCAATAACCTCGCCCTCGATCACAATCTCTGCTCCCCAGGGCAGATCAAGTCCGGTACGTTTCCCACGCACAATAGGGTAGGCTTCACCCTGAATTGCGCCAGCCATCTCATACTCGGATTGGTCATATAAGAGTGGTGAGCCTGCGATAGTGGTAATAACTGGCTCGCAGCCAATCGCGAGGGCAATAGGCAGGTTTTCATTACGCTCCTCTGCTTTGCGCAGGTGTATGCCAATATCATGCATCGGAACTGGCTGAATACCAAGATGATTTTTGCCTTTGACCTGGGCACGATAGATGCCTACATTCTGTTTCCCAAAGGAGTCAGGATCATCAAGATCTTTTGAGATAATGCAGGCTTTATCGATATAGAAACCACCGTCATAGTCGTTCAAGCGAAAGAAGGGGAACATCTCAAAAAGATTAATATTCTTGCTTACTTCATGCTCATAGAAAGGCGCGTTATCCATCCGTTTCACGGGAACGGGAAATTGCTCCCAGCGCCGCACAAATTCGAAGAACTGTTCCTTGATGGGTGTATGTTTGGGCATGTTAAGCATCAAGGCATGATTGGCCCAGGAACCGATGATATTCATTGCTATGGCTTTGCCTTGCTTATAGCCATAGATGTTATCGAAGAAGAGAGCAGGGGCATTCGCTCCCAAACGTGTGACGGCGCGCCCTGCCGACCCTAAGTCGGGCTCTAGCCGAACCTGCTGCTTAATATGTAAGAGTTGACCTTCATCTCGTAAGCGTTGCAAAAACGCCCGGAAGTCTTTATATGCCAATCTGCGTCTCCTTTTGCTGTTGTGAGCTTGGCGAGTGTTTGACACCTTCCCAGCGTTGCGCGAAATCGGCGCAGAACCCAAATTGATCGAGTGTGCGGGCCACAACATGGTTAATCATGTCATCAAGTGTCTGGGGATGGTTATAGAAGGTGAGCATGGGCGGAAGGATCACGGCTCCCATGCGTGCCAGGGCTAGCATGTTCTCCAGGTGGATCTCGCTCAGAGGCATTTCACGTGTGACCAGAACCAATTTGCGTTTTTCCTTTAATGTCACATCGGCAGCGCGACAGAGCAGATCATCAGCCAATCCATGCCGTATATGCGCCAATGTCTTCATGCTACAGGGAACGATAATCATGCCATCCGCTACGAACGAGCCACTCGAAATAGTGGCTGCCTGATTTGAGACACTATGAACCGTTGTCGCAAGACAGGTCAGGTCTTTTGCGTTCTGCCAGGTTTCAAGCTTAATGGTGGCTTCGGCCCATTTGGTAAGAATCAAGTGGGTCTCTATGTGCAAGTCATGTAGCGTTTCGAGGAGACGAATACCAATAATTGCCCCACTCGCGCCACTCATACCCACAATTAATCGTTTCATATGCTCAATATCTTCCTTTACTAGGGAAGCATAAAGGCTGGTCTGGAACCTCCGCAAAAAGTATCTTGACTCAGCAGCAAGCCACGGCTAGCCTTTATCGCGACCCGCATGTGTCTGCGCTCTCGATAGGCTTCTTGTATGGCCTCCAGCAGAAACTATCTATCAGGCCATATACGGAAATAGTAGCTATCACTTTCTATTTTCTACACCAGGAAATCCTGAATGAAATAGGGTCAGGAGATTGAATAGTATTGTGGCAAGCAATGAGAGTCGCTGACGACCTCCTCGAAAAGCTGCTTGCATATGCCACATACCGTAGGGACATCTCGACTGCGCGCAGTCGAGATGTGATCGTTCGCTGATGTACAAGAAGTAACATTATCCGAGTGTCGCCTATGGTATTGTTGGTGAATGTATGTACACGGATATTGAAGAAAGCCGCCTTGATCTCAATGTTGCTATCGATATCTCCGTTCCGACTCTTGAATTGGGTAGTCGTTGGCGCTCATATCGCGCCTGCGCATCAGGCCCTCATCATCAAACTCCCAGTGCTCATTTCCATGGGTACGCATCCATTGCCCTGTCTCTGCGTCAAACCATTCATACTCAAAGCGAACCGATATACGGTTACCTGTGTAGCACCAGAGTTCCTTCATGAGATGGTATTCCTTCTCTTTCTCCCACTTCCTCCGCAGGAACGCCTTAATCTCATCATGCCCCGTAAAAAATTCCGTCCGGTTGCGCCAATTGGAATCCTTGGTGTATCCCTTTACGACTATCTCTGGGTCGCGTGTATTCCAGGCATCCTCTGCCATTTTTACCTTTGCCTGCGCGGTCGATTCTGTAAATGGAGGTGTAATTTTCTCTACCATAACCCAGGCCCTTTGCAAGATTTCAAAAGCAACCACATTATGGATCTAGCGGATACATATCAGGTGAATGTATGTATGTAGTATAACCAGCCCATACATATGCAGGCACAGCTCTTCATCCCAGGATGAAGAGCTGTGCCTGCATATGATTCTTGTGCATGTATTCTCTGCTTAACTAAGGACGGGTTAGCTCTTTCCCTGTGCGGCTGCGATGATGATATCCACAACATCTCGCGGATGCGTAATGGGGGAGGCATGACTGGAGTTAATCTCCCTCGTATGGGCGCCTATTCGTTTTGCCATATAGCGCTCCGCGTCTGGATTGATGGCATGATCGTTTCGCGAAACGAGATACCAGGAGGGGAATTTTTTCCAGGCAGGTGATTTGGTGACTCCCGCGAAACATGACGGCTCAATTGGTTTCTGCGCGGCGGCGAAGATCTGTGCCTCCGCCTTTGGAGCGTCTTGAATAAACACGTCCCAGAACGCGGGGGGATCAATCTGGATGTAGCCTTTGAAATACGAAGAAACGATATGTTTGCTCAGTGGAGGGGGCGCAAACTTCGCGCTAATGGTATTCTGGCTCTCCCCTTCGCCTGTCGCATAGGCTGCGATATAGACCAGACCTTTGACATGCGTCGCATCGGTTGGAACATTGCTTATTACAGCACCAGCATAAGAGTGACCAACTACTACAGTAGGTCCCTTGAGCGATTGTAGAGCCGCACGGGTTGCTTGAACATCATTCTCAAAGGATGTGTTGGGGTTTTGCGCTGCCAGGATATGGAAGCCCTGAGGTTGCAAAATACCAATCACCCTGTTCCAACTTGACGCATCTACAAACGCACCATGAATAAGTAAGATATTTATTCCCTGCCCTATACTTCGGCTTTGTGCTCTTGCTGTAAAGGGGGCCGCATTACCAGTAAACATGCTACTATCCAGAGCTGTCGTCGCGAGCGCAAGGGCACCTGCGCCCTTCACAAAATCTCGGCGCGTTATGCCTGTTCCTTTGGGTGAAGCCATTGCGTGTTCCTTTGTGTACTCCACAAGAGAGAAAAGCAAAAAATACCAAGGGAATTATTCAGCACATGGACGCAAAAGTGTCCATGTGTTTCTTTATTTCTATACTAACTCGCCCAAAAAGTAGCAGAGCAAACCCAACTCACATAGTTATAGCCTCATAAGAGATCAATGTCTTTATGTAATCTAGTCAAAAGGAAAATAAAAGGTGCTCGTAAATCCTCCACATTTGGGACAAAAAGCTTTTATTATGGTATTTACCTACCTAAAATGGGCATAGTTATTATTAAGTTGTTAAACTTTTCTCTTTTTTGCGATAGAAAGGGGAGATCGTAACTATTCAGGTTCATGAAAAGGAAGGAAAGAGAGGAGACCCAGCGAGCACCGTTTGCAGAGCAGAAAGCAGGTGGTGACCCTGTTTGCGCATGGTGGAAGCATAACTTCGTACGCGGCAAAAGGCATCAGCTCCGTGGACAGAGCGGAAACAGCCGGAGATTTTTTGTTGGACCTTGAGCATGCGGAGATCACGCTCGGCCAAATTGTTGTCAAAAGGCACGCGGAAATCACGCATGAAGGCCAACACGGCATCAGCATGGGTATGCAGCCGATCTAAGAGGTTACGCGCAGGATGTTGCTTGGGCTTGCCTCGTTTTCCTGGCCGTGCGAGAGGTGGGGCGGGAACTGATTGATAGCCTTGCTCAAGAATCTGCTGATAGTGCTCAATGAGAATGGTCTGCATGTGCTCAGGAAAAGCCTTCCATCCTTGGGCTTTGGCTTGAGCAACGAGTTCTCGCATCAACAGCAGCAGCACTTTCATCTCACTGGCCCACAGGTGATGCTCTTCTTCAGCGAAGAAGGTCAATTCTCGCAGATGATGCACATTGCAAAGGGCATGGCCCTTGCCGTAGGTCCAGTAGCTGCTCCATCCATCGTGCATGCTCAGCCCTTGCAAACGTGCAGCGATGCCAATGGCCTCAAGGGCTTCTCGTCCCCGCTTGGGATGGTGAGCATAATGGGTGAGTTGAGGCGTTGAGACCACATGAACCCAGTGGCGTTTGCCTTGGACATAGAGGCCCGTCTCATCTTGATGGACGACCTCCTGGGTGACAAGAGCTTCTTTGAGGGCTGCTTCAACGGGTTCAAGACGCCGATGAGCACGGATGACAAAGCCCTCGATGGTGGCAACGGAAAGGCGATGGTCAAAAAGATCTTCAAGAACCTGGCTCACACGGGCATAAGGCAACAGTTGGACGTGGCTCAGATACACGGCCAAGGCTTGCAATGAGGGGCCATATTGCACGGGGGCACTGACCCCCGTTGGAAAATGAGCCTGGCAAAGCGCACCACACCCAGGGCAGACGACCTGCTGGATCTGATGCTCAGTCACCTGTAATGGTTGAGAAGGCAGGTCAAGCACATGTCGGCGAGTGGTGCGGGAAGCAGGCGCCAAGCGTAGATCAAAGGCGCAATGTGTACAGTGCGTTGGACGGTGAACCACGATCTGATCGGGGTCGTGTCGTTGCAGTAACGTCTGGCCTTGATGCCCAGATTGACCGCCGGGACGTTTGCCGCTGCGCTCACGTCCAGAGCGAGGACGACGCGCAAAGCGATCCGAAGAAGGTGGCAAGCCACTATTGTGGCTGTCTTTCTTCTCTTTGCGCTCAAGCTCACAGATACGTTCTTTCAGACGTGCATTTTCTTGAAGGGCTTCATCCAAAGCACGACGCACATTCGTCAGTTCTTGGATGAGCCAGTCGATTTGAGCATCTCGGTCCATAGGCACAGCGTACCTGATTCCTTGTGTACAATGCAAGTCTTTTTAGACAACCTGAATAGTTACGGGAGATCTCAAACAAACAGGGGAACTATGAGGAATGGATTCACTCTTGAGGAGCAGAACACCAGCGCCTTGCTCTATGAACAGCAGGCACCTGCCCTTCTAGCCTATTTCTATCGCCAAACTTCTTCCTGGGATGATGCCGAGGACCTCCTGGTCGAGGTCTTTCTGGCTGTCCTGGAATATGAGCGCTTCAAAGACTTTTCCGAGCGCGATCAGGAACGCTGGCTCTGGAAAGTAGCGCACCATAAGGTTGCGGATCATTTTCGACGCTTCAAGCGACAAGGCAACCTGCCACTGCATATGGAGATCGTCGAGGCCGTTATCGAAGATACCGCTTTGACACCTGAGAAGTGCCTGTTACGGCAAGAGACATACGCCGATTTATATGCCGCCATCAGAACATTACCTCGTGTGCAGCAGGATGTGCTGGAACTGCGCTTCGCTCATGAGCTTAGCATTGGACAAATTGCGGCGGTGCTTGAGAAGAAAGAGGGGGCGATACGTATGCTGCTCTTTCGTACGCTTAAGCATCTGCGTGCGCTATCAGAGATTCGTGAGGTACACCGATGACAGAACAGGATAAACATTCTCAAGCCCAAGGAGGGGAAGACGATGTTGTACAACATTTCCAGGGACTTTCAAACGAGAACGCTCAATTGGTCGACAATTTGCGCGAAGCGTACAGTCTGACACGCGTGCGCAGGGCACGCGCACTTGCGCAGGCAAGGCAGCGCATTCAATATGAGTTGCAGGCATCTGATACACGCCGCATTGTTGAGGTGGATTCCATCAATGCGCTTGCTTCCACAAGCAAGAAGATCAAAGCCCTGATACCTGATATAAAGAAGCCGAATCGGCTGGGGTGGTTGTTCAATACATGTGTCGCAGCGGCTCTTTTGATTGTTATGGTGGGGAGCATGATCCTGGTATACGGTTATCGCCAGACATCAACCAGTGTTGGTTCTAAAAGTAATAATCCTACCGTTACAGTGGCGGCTCCTACGCAATGGCCTAAAGGCGAAGATACCTATTGGGCGAATTATCGCTTTCATCAACTTACTGGTCGCTGGATTCCATGGCGGGGCAGCCCCAATCAGTGGGTAACTGGCGCACAAACGCATGGCTGGCAGGTTTCCGCAGAGCCACATATTCCAGCCATACTTGTCTTGATGCCAGGTGTGCAAGGGGCGGGAGGTGTAGGCCATGTCGCGGTTGTCGAAAAGATAGATTCAAATGGACAATCTCCAAGCGTCTATACCAGCAATTATGGCTGGTACACCAATGGCGGTGGCAAGGGTATCCTCTCCTATGCTAATTTCACGGCTGGGAATGGTGCCTATTTCATCTGGCTCGATTAAGTGACTGCTGGGCCAGATACTTTCGCAACATCAAGAAGTTTTATTTTTGGCTAACCTTTGACAAGGATGTGATACATAGCGATGAAAGATTCAATCTCTCAACCAACACAATCCCCTGCCCGGAGGGGATCCATATCTAATGATAATCAAGTACGTCAGAATGATATTACGTTTGTACATCAGGATGATATAAGTTTGAAATCGTCATTACTCTCGAACGAGAGTAATGTGCTGTTGGGGAAGCCTCCCATTACGAAAAGTAAAACCACTGCTCTGCGCTCACCATTTGTTATTGAAGGGAAAGAGAGGCGGGAGGGACGCACTCCATCATCACAAGGCAGGCGCATTGTGATACAGGTGGCCGTTGTAGCTATGTTGCTTTTGATCCTGGCGGGTAGTCTTATCGCGTCTACCGCACTGGGAAGCGACGCGAAAACGAATCTAGCAAATGTCTTCAATCCTTCCCAGCATTTCTATAATTCCAACGCAGATGATATCGCCGTTGCCGCGCAGGCTGCGACCGCGACGGCGGTTTCGATCTATGGCAACGATGATCTACAGACCTATTCAAATACCAACGGGACAATTCAAGGGGGCTCATCTAATCATGGCTGGCCTGGACAATGTACCGATTGGGCAGCCAAACGTTTTCACGAGCGGACTGACGTCTGGGTCCCGTGGTATGGAAACGCATGGGAGTGGCTCAATGGAGCCATGCAATATCACTGGAACGTTTCTGCAATGCCTACTGTTGGCGCCATTCTTGTTCTGCAACCTAATGTCCAGGGAGCAGGCTCATATGGGCATGTCGCCATTGTAGAGGGCATCAACAATAATGGGACCGTCCATATCAGCCAATATAACTGGCAAGGCGGCGTAGGCGTCTACTCAGAATGGAATTTCTCGTATCCCGACTATCCCAGAGTCGCGTTTATCACCTTGCCATAGCTGTCTATGCACTGGTCGCTGCTGCTCCTGTCCGCTATACCCCAGCCTCCCAACACAACTGAAGGTGAGGGCGAACAATGCTCTCGGTTGTATATGTCCCATTGTGTGGGAGGCTGCCACGCACGTGGACGAGGTTAGAGGTCGGATACAATGTTTTGTCTTCCAAAGAATTCTTGTGCTATTCTATAGGCATGCTTGCTGCATTGAGGAATCAGGCGATGTCAACAGAGCATTGTTGTGTGCCTGCATTCCTGGCAGCGGTGTCCTTTAGCGCTCTTTGTCAAACAGGAAGACTTTCAACACATGAAAAAGATTGTTGTTACCGGCGGTAGTGGCAAAGCGGGAAGAGCCGTGATTCGCGAGCTCATAGAGCATCAGTATGAAGTCCTCAATGTCGATCTGGTGCCGCCTCGTGAGGATATTTCACCATTTCTTATAGTTGATCTGACCGATCTGGGGCAGGCTATCGAGGCGCTTCAGGGTGCTTATGGTGTGGTGCATCTTGGCGCGATCCCGGCCCCTGGCAGACAGACGGAGGGGTCGACCTTTAGTAATAATACCCTCAGCACCTACAATATTTTTAGCGCGGCTATGACATTGGGGTTAAAGCGTGTTGTATGGGCATCGAGTGAGACTACGCTGGGCCTACCTTTTGACCGCGAGAAACCCAGTTATGCTCCAATCGATGAAGAGCATCCACTCTATCCAGAGTCCAGCTATGCGCTCTCTAAAGTCATCAGTGAAGAGATGGCACGACAGTTCAGCCGTTGGAGCGGCATCCCTTTTGTCGGCCTGCGCTTCTCGAATATCATGGAGCCACATGACTATGCCCGCTTCCCATCCTTTTCTGAGGATGTTCGGACGCGCAAATGGAATTTGTGGGGATATGTTGACGCCCGTGACGTCGCACTGAGTTGTCGCCTGGGCCTCGAAGCTGATATCACTGGCGCTGAAGCCTTTATTATTGCCGCCGCCGATACCACACAGAGTCAAACCAACCGTCAGCTAATGACGGAAGTCTATCCAGGCGTACCACTCCGAGAGGGTGTCGGTGAGCATGAAACATTGCTCTCTATCGATAAAGCTCGCAAGCTGCTAGGCTACAATCCCAGATACTCCTGGCGCGAACAGATATAGTTTGGTCTCTGATACGACCGCAGGGGCAGATCTTCATCTCAATTCCTTACCAGATTTTCCCTTTCTCTGCCCCTGTGTTTCATCGGCTCTTGAGCTAGCTATGCATCTCTGCCAAGCAACACATCCAAGAAATGGGGTCTCCACTTATCTTATGATCAGAACTAACACAGGTCGCCACGAAATAGCGCTCACCTGGTCCGATGACCGTTTCCAGGCAACCCTTGCCGCGACCCAGATCGAAGAGGGCCTAGATCTGGTACATATCAAGATCACTACGCAACAGCCCGCACCCCCACCGCGCTTGACTCTCTCCTGGTCACATCCTATTGTCGATATTCATGGCCTCTGGAATACATCGGGTGATCGCAATAAAGGCCTGCCGTCTGATTGGGCTAACAGGTTCACTACGAAAGCCACCTCGCAGGCTCCCGTGTGCTGCCTGTTCAGTTTGAGTGGGCAGAATCGGTTGACATTCGCTTTCTCGGATGCCTTGCGACCCGCGATAATGAGCGCTGGCGTGCATGAAGAGGCGGCTACCTTTAGCTGCAAAATCGAGGTATTTGTAGAGCCAACACCTCCCATGACCAGTTATGAGGCAACGCTACGTTTGGATACGCGTGATATCGCGTATTATGAAAGCCTGGAACAGGTTCAGCGGTGGTGGGCATCTCTGCCCAGCTATCAGCCTGCCTCTGTTCCTGATGTTGCACGCGCCCCCTTCTACTCAACCTGGTACAGTTTCCATCAGCAGGTCAGTGCCTCGACAATGGAAGAACAGTGTCGGCTGGCAAAGGGGCTTGGATGCGAAGCAATTATCGTAGATGATGGTTGGCAGACAACTGATAATGCTCGTGGCTATGCCTATGCGGGTGATTGGGAAGTGGCGACCAGCAAAATCCCCGATATGAAGGCACATGTGGCACGCGTCCACGAACTCGGCTTAAAGTATCTGCTATGGTACTCTGTCCCGTTTGTCGGTGTACACAGTAAGGCATATGCTCGATTTCAGGATAAACTGCTACATACGATTGAGCGCCTGGGGACAGGCGTCCTTGATCCACGTTATCCAGAGGTACGCGACTATATCATCACTACCTATGAACGGGCCATGCGCGATTGGGATCTGGACGGTTTCAAGCTGGATTTTGTTGATAGCTTTGCCTTTGCGCCTTCTGAGCGCGGGTCTTTTGCTGCTCAGGTCCATACACTGCTCCCCAGTCAAGATTATCTTTCGGTGCCTGAAGCGGTTGATCGCCTGCTAACTGATATTATCGCTCGCCTCCGGCAACTCAAACCGGACGTCATGATCGAGTTTCGTCAATCCTACATTGGCCCGCTCATGCGCAAGTACGGGAACCTGTTCCGCGCTGGTGATTGCCCCAATGATGCTCTAACAAATCGGGTGCGAACTCTCGATATTCGTCTGCTCTGTGGCGATACGGCGGCGCATTCTGATATGTTGATGTGGCATGGAGATGAGCCTGTAGAGAGCGCGGCGCTGCAAATCGTGAATGTTCTCTTCTCTGTTCCGCAGATTTCTGTGTTGTTGGATACGCTCCCAGCGGAACATCTGGCGATGGTCCGTTTCTGGCTCGCCTTCTGGCGTGAACACCGCGATGCCCTCCTTGATGGCAAATTGCGGCCACAACATCCCGAAACTCTCTATCCACTGGTCTTTGCCGCGACACCTGAGAAGCAAATCGCCGTCATGTACCAGGATACCGTCATCAATCCTGGCTTCGAGCTTGCCGATACCTTTATTGTGGTTAATGGCACCTTGGAAGAGCGGGTCATTCTGGAATTCGCGGAAGATGTTGCTACGAGGCAATTCACCATCTATAATTGCCAGGGCCAGATTATGCATACGGAGACCAGGGAAATCAGCAAAGGGCTCCATCGATTCTTGGTCCCCGCCGCTGGCCTGCTCAGGTTACAGCGTAATAGCTGAAGTTGCTGACTGCTGTTCCATTACTTCGCCAACTGTGGGTGAGATAATAGGCGGGCTCCTCATGTTTTCACGAAAACATGAGGAGCCCGCCTATTATCTCACTATTGCTCTCTAAACGGTTGTTGAAAGCTCATCTCTTCAACACAAAGAAAATGTTCAGTCGCCTAAAGAGCAATGGCATGCGTGATAGGAGGTGTCTTTAGAAGGATGTTCTTTATCTCTTCCTACATAACAGTAGAGCAGATTGATACGACCAGTCCCGCGATCCCGATTGGCCTCCATTGGATGCTTATCTGGACGTTGGATACGAATGCTGCCGGGATTGGTACTGTGATGCGGGATGCTGGCACGATGGTGATGTTCGCTGGCATGCCGTATGCTCATCTACACATTTGTGTCTCACCTTGGCGATCGCGATGTGTGGACCATGACCTATGCCCGGCCTTGAGCATGGACAGAATGGCGAAAATAGAGTTCCTGAGCAACAGTGAGTGCATTGTCGCTTGCTAGCCCTACCTTTCCCATTTCAATATCAGGGAGAGGGCTGAAGAATAGAAGTGCAGTGCCTCGCCTTCAGTAGGGTTTAGAACGATTGGAACCAGGATGGTATGAGTATCATTGCATGCTGAAATGGCTCAATGAGTTCAGTTGCCGCTGTGGGAGAGGCTCTCATGAAAGGGGAACTGTCATGTCCAATTATCAACCAAGATCGGCCGTGTCTCGTGACGTTGAAGAGACACGCATTGCGAGCCCACTTCCTCTTGGGTTGAGTGTCCTCGCGCTTACAACGGCTATCCTTGGTGCGTGGTATGCAGGTTTTATTCTTCCTTTTGGAAACACAAGTGTCCTTAAAGCCATTGGCCCAATTCTTTTAGTTGGAGGAATTGTACAGCTTCTGGCGGGCATGTGGGAGTTTCGCAAGGGGCATATGGAGACCTCGACGCTCTTCACTTCATATGGAGGGTTCACCACGGCTCTAGGAGTGATTTTTCTGCCGGGTCTGGGCATCTTTCCAGGCATGAGCGCGGGTGTGCAGCATCTCATCTTAGGACTTTTCTACCTGTGTTGGGCCATTTTTCTTGGCGTCATCTTTACCGGATCGCTGAGAATGAATAAGGCGTTTCTGGCTACTATAGGCCTGTTGTTTTTGACGTTCCTATGTCTGGCGATTGGGCATCTCACGGGATTTAACCGTGTTTGGCTTGGCATTGGTGGCTGGCTAGCTATCATTTGTGCCCTTGTCGCCTGGTACACTGCGGCTGCGAGCATGTTACGCTCCACGACTGATATCACGCTCCCAACTGGTGGGCATGGTCCTTTAGCGCCTCGTTAATCTGGGGACTTTGTGTAGGCTGAAGCTCTACACCTATATGCGGAGCTTATGTCTTCCAATTTTCACTGTAAGAGCATGTTAATGTGGTCATCTGTAAGCCGTTCTAGTACGTCTCTACGCGTGATTAAAGTTACATGCCTGTTTGGCATTGCGCATACAATTGCTCAATGACCCCAACAGGCATGGTTTTTATGTTCGTTCCATCCATGCGTGTGGTATAGTAAACTTATCCTGGTGTGTATCAAAGTGCTTGTTGTTGGCGAGCGAGACTGCGTTCCATATCGCATGATGAATAGCATAAAGAGAGCCATTGGCGTATGCATAGAAAACAAGGATGTTATTTAGGGGTCGATTGTGGTGGGAGTAAGACACAGGCTGTGATTGTGGACGATGAGGGTCGAGAACTTGGACGAGGGTTGGCGGGTAGTGCCAACTATACCCAGGTTGGGCTAGAACAGGCCATTCAGAATATTCAACAAGCTGTTGAGGAAACCGCGCGGATGGCTGACTGCTCATTGCCTGTGCGCAAGGCATGGTTTGGTATCGCGGGCATTGCACGTCAGGCGGATATTGATATGTTCTTGACCCCATTACGCGGAATTGCTGAGATTATTCACATTACCAATGACGCGGAGTTGGGCCTCTGTGCCCTGCCAGAACGCGTCGGAGTTGCTATCATTGCGGGCACTGGCGCGATCACGTTGGGGCGCAACTCGCTAGGGTACAAGGCTCGCGCGGATGGCTGGGGCTATTTGCTAGGTAATGAGGGAAGCGGCTACTATATTGGTCAGAAAGCTTTGACGGCGGCCCTCCAATATGCCGATGGACGTGGTCAGTCAACCATGCTGCTTGATCTTATTCTCCAGCAATGGGGGCTCACGCGGCCCGAAGAGGTTATTGCTAAGGTGTATGCACCTGCTGGACGTGCGACAGTCGCGCGGCTCTCGACGTGCGTATTTCAGGCTGCGCGCCAGGGGGATGAGATCGCCGGAGCGATTGTTGAGCAGGGGGCTTATGAACTGGCCCGTACTTGTAAGGCCGTGAGCCGCCGTCTCAGCTTCCCTCGTGAGAGCCTGTTCCTGGCCCTTGTTGGCGGCTTGTTCGTACATGAAGCAGATTATCGCGAGCGTGTCCTGACCCATATCCGCGACACCTATACGCTGGGTCGGGTCGAGATTGTCACGACCTCGGCTCTCAGCGCGGCCCTTGCCGCAAGTCAACTTCCCCTGGATGAAAGACTACCTTCCGCTCAAAGCTAGTGGTGCTTTTCTTTGGGCTTTCTCATACTTCCCAGTGCTAAAAACAGGCCCTCCTGACTATAGTCAGGAGGGCCTGTGAATATGAAGGAGGCAAATGTGGGGAAGTGTGGCTTCTAGCCCCCGACTATTTTCTTCGCCTGGGTATAGAATGACTGTGCACCCTCAGAGACTGAAACTTTCTTACCAGCGATATCGTAGGACACAGATCGCAGGAGTTCTGCGATCTGCCCTGCTCCTGGTGGGTCAAGAATAATTTTCACTCTCGTTTTATTCTCACTATTCGACAAACGAGAGACATAATCCGCTATGGTCTGCTGTGTCGAGGTAAGCTGAGGATTCAGCAAATTTTTAGCTTTGGTCGAACCAGGAATGCCACGCTCGATGCCCAGAGTTTTTACAGCACTCACGTCATTGATAAGGAAGTTCGCGTAATTGATGGCGGCCTGGGTATACTTTGTTGTCGCGGAGATACTTAGCAAGAGAGAAGGCTTCAGGTAAAGACCAGGACTTGAGCCGGGCCCCCCCGTTGGCGGTTCAATCATGCCCAATTGGCGCGTGGGTGAAGCCGCCAATGCCCCTTTCTGATAGGCTTCGAACAGGTTCGAGAGCGTGACCAGAAATACTGATTTTCCTTTAATCATACTGGAGTTCTCTGGCGTACCGGCTACATCTAACCCTTTCTGAATATTGAAGGGGAGGCATCCTTGCCTATCACGCAGCTTATTCCAGTATTCATACCAATCGCCCACATCGTTCTGACTAAAATTGATATGCCCATCACGGGTATAGAGCTCTTTGCCGCGTTCGCGTATCCAGATTTCGAAGTTAGTAATTTCTCCACTGGCATCCATTGTCCCATACACCGACCCTCCCAGACCTTTGGTCAGTTCGGTTGTATAGTTCGCGAAATCATCCCAGCTCATATTCGCTGGTGGATCGCCTACGGTTGATTTCGTGACGGACTCTTTATCATAGAATGCACTCTGATAGTTACCACCCAGAGGGATGCCATACACCGTATTATTGACCTTACTGCTACTGAGCAAGAGCGGGTCAAAGTCTGATAGGTCGATACCCTGGTTATAAATGATTTCAGTCAGGTCCAGAAGGCGTCTCTGTCTAACATATTGTGCGACATAGCGCATATCCATCTGAATGAGGTCGGGAATCTTCCCACCATCGATCAGTGCATTGAGTTTTTTCCAGTAGACATCAAAGCCATATACCTCTGATGTGATCGCGAATGTCGGATTTTGTTTATGGAACAGATCAAAGGTGGTTTTCGTGATTTGCTCGCGGGTCGCGGAGCCCCAGAAAAGCATGTGCATTGTGCCTGATGTAGCAGCCGCTGTATTTGTTATGCTGGAGCTATCACAACCAGCCAACCCCAGTACAGATAAGCCAGCCAGGGCACCTACCCCCCATTTGATCGCTTGCCTACGATGATACACCTTATTCATAGTGCCTTGATTTTCCTTTTTCCGTATTTGCCTTGCTCTCACACTCTGCCAACGCCACTGCTTATTTTTCTCCCACGACAGAGGTGAGTTGTTTCACAATGTATTCCATCTGACTGGCTGCTTCATTGGTTGAAGTGGCGCCACGAGTCAACTGCTCGGTCACCTGGGTGGTGACACGCAGGCTGGTTTCCAGCTTATCATTCATGGTTTTCTGATGCTTGACTGAGCGTTCGATATATGATGCCGCCTCCGCAATCTCACCAAGCACTTTTTGTAGCCTCTCTCTATTGAGGGTGGGGATATCTCGGACAAGTTCACGCGTCAACTGGTTGACACGTTGTGCGGCAATAGAGGTCGAGTTGGTATAGTATTGGACGGATTTGAGTGCTACCTGTGAGGCTTCGACCATCCAGGTTTGTTCCGCCGCCACTACGCTCTCTTCATCAGCCAGGGTTTTGAGGTTCACATTACTTTCGCGAAGCAATATGACCGATCTGAGAATTGGCAGCGCGAGATTTCGTCCGACAACTACACCGATACCAAGTACGGCGACCAGCACCAATGTAACGATAATGAAGATACTAATGAGCTGTTGGTCAGCCAAACCGGTGACAGCGTTGAGTGGTCTGAAAAGAACATAGGTCCAGGGGACAACGCTACTTGTGTAGCGAGTGACAGCATATGCCTGTTGTTGTCCGGCAGGATTGATCTGACCAATATCACCCTGTTTGCCGTTATTCTGGAACGAGGCAAGCTCGGGATCCGCTTCTGTAGTCACTGCATTGGTATCTTGTCCATACAGGTTCTCATTCTGGATCTGGTTCTTTATTTCCGTGCTGAGGGGAGCGATAGCCTTGAAGAGAAAAGGTGAACGAGTGAAGCCTGAAAGGTCTGGGTTGGTATAGGCAATGCGTACACCATTTTGGTCGAGAATAGTCGCGTAGCTGCTATTGCCGCTTTCCTGCTCACTGTCGACTGGTTCCCAGATGCGTCGCAGGCTGAGAGAGGCGCGAACATATCCTAAAATTTGCGAATTGTTATCGACTACACGTGCATAGAGATCAACAGAGGCAATATTACTCGTAAGATCATAGAAGACATCTGAAACATAGACATGCCCTGACTGCTTTAACGCTTGTTGAGCACCTGGGACAATCAGGTATTTCTTCCCATGTGAGCTTGGTGGGGCAGGGTATGAAATAACATTGTTCCCTCGGGAAGTAAGAAGCGAAACGCTAATATAGTTTGCGATGTCTCGGTGTTGAATGCTGAGTAGGATATTCCTGACATTGGTGCTATCTGCCTGTGGATTCTTGAGCTGATCCTTAATAGCAGCCGTCTCGCTGAGTGTTTTGACATCGTTCAAACGTTCGGAGAGATAGGTATCGACCAATTGCATATGCGTTTGTGTCGATTTCTCCATGTCCGTACTAATCTGAGAGATCAAGGCTGGTCGCAGAAATATTTCAATACTTCCAATGGTAATCAGGAGTGGGATGATGGCACAAAGAGCCAACAACAATGGAATATAGACTGATAATGAAAAGCGTCTTTTCTTCAACGCTAGTGGTATCTCTTTTCGCATTTGCGACATAGTTAATGAACTCCTTCAGTTCATAAATTACCAGCGAATCAAGCCAGCGCGTCTTAAATCGTCAAGTAATCTGTTCACTTCCTCCGTGCGATTTCCAATGAGCAGAATGAGTTCGGATATGCTGCGCTGCCCATCAATCAACAAGAAGAGCTGGCGATGGAGGCGTGTGAGTCCCATACGCTCGAAGTAAGGTAGGACTTCATTGACTGCTCTCATTCGCTGTGGCGCTGCCCCCGATTCCATACCACCTCTATTTGGAGGTGGTGTGGGATTTCTAATCGTTGGTGACATCTGTGGTGTTGGTAACGATGGGTTGCTTGCGTGTGTGGACGGAAGAAGGGAGAAATAGCAACGTTGCCATCCCTGTAAGAGGCGTAATGCCTCTGCACCTCGATAGGGACCATAGCTTGCTTCAACGATTTGCCCATTTTGCAGGATAATGGTTCCTTGCTCGATGACATTCCCCGCTCCGTCGCGGTTGACTGACAAGATGCCTGTTTTGTGTGCCATCCGCAACATATCAATAACATCTGACAACCTATCTGTCGCTGTTCCTCGCGCCATAGCGTACTCCTCCCCCAGGGTCCGTTTCCCGTTACACTTCTTTTAGCCTTTGATTCCTGACGTTGCTGTCCCTTCAATGAGTAAGCGCTGGAAAATGATGAAGAAACCAATGATAGGGATTAACGAGATGATAGAGACGGCAAAGAGCTGCCCATACGCCGAGATACCAGTACTATCGAGGAAGGTGCGTAGCGCCACTGGTACGGTGTATACAGACTGATCATTGAGAAAGATCAACTGGGTAAAGAAGTCACCCCAGGTCCAGATGAACGTAAATATAGCTGTTGTTGCTAGCGCTGGAGTTGCCAGAGGCAAGATAATCCGCGCATACATCTGGAAATGGTTGCATCCATCGATCTTTGCCGCGTCATCTAAATCGCGGGGAATGGCACGAATAAACTGTACAAGCAAGAAGATAAAGAAGGCATCAGTCGCCAGAAATTTTGGAACGATCAACGGGAGATAGGTATTGATCCAATCTAGATTTTTGAACAAAATATATTGTGGAACGACAATTGCATGGTAGGGCAACATGATCGTTCCCAACATGATGAGAAACCAGAAGTTTTTGAATTTAAAGTTGATGCGGGCGAATGCGTAAGCTGCCAGGGAACAGGAGATGATGTTCCCAATAGCTGCCCCAATACAGACAATAAACGAGTTGACGAAGAAGACATCGAATGGATAGTCAAGCGCGTTCCAACCCTCTGAGTAATTCTCAAGAGTCCAGGTTTGAGGAATAAGAGAAGGGCTAGTAAAAGTCTCATCTAGTGGCTTAAAGGATGCGCTCAGCATCCAGATAACCGGGTAGATCATGAGGACTGCCCCAAAGATTACGACAGCATAAGCGAGCGGCTGCGTCCAGATCCTATTCCTTGTGCGCGTAAGGTAGCGGCTCATGTTAGTTTTTCCTCTCGTCTTGATAGAATACCCAGTAGCGCGAGGTCAGGAATGCAAGGGCGCTAAAGAGAGCAATTGCAATTAAGAGCACCCAGGCCATAGCTGAGGCATATCCCATGTGGCGATTGCCAAATCCCTCCAGGTAGATGTAGAGGGTATAGAAGAGTGTTGAATCGATTGGGCCGCCATTTCCACCGCTGACAATGAACGCTGGTGTGAATGCCTGAAAAGCTCCAACCATTTGGAGGATCATGTTGAAAAAGATAATCGGTGTCAGCAGAGGGAGCGTGATATGCCAGAAGCGCCGCAGTGCTCCTGCTCCATCGGTCGAGGCCGCTTCGTAATACTCTGGCGAAATCTGTTTTATCCCGGCTAAGAAAATGATCATTGGTGAACCAAACTGCCAGATTGCCAGGATAATTAGTGTGCCCAGGGCATAATTTGGACTCGCTATCCAACTGATGCTAGATTTGATGCCAATCAAGCCTAATACCTGATTGATTAAGCCATCTGTGTTGAAAATTTGCCGCCATAAGATGGCAATCGCGACGCTTCCCCCTAAGAGAGAGGGCACATAATAGATCGCGCGATATATCGCCAGACCCCGTAGGCCTCGATTGAGCAGAAGCGCGAGCCCCAGCGCGAAAAGCATCTTTAATGGCACTGAAACAAAGACATAAATGAGCGTGACTTTTACCGAGCTGAGCCAGCGCGGATCCTGGAACATCGCCAGATAATTTTGCAGGCCAACCCATTGCGGTTGCGAGAGAAGATCGAAATTGGTGAATGAAAGGTAGAGCGAACTGATCATTGGGCCAATGGTCAGGAGAATTAGACCAGCGAACCAGGGAAGGAGAAAGAGATAGCCAGTCAGATGCTCTTTCCCCTCACCTGAGAGTTTGAAGCCACGAGATTGTTTCACCTCCCGCCCTGATTTCTCGATCATATCGTTTACTGGCTTGCTAGGAACGTGTACCATAGCTTCGACTCCTATGTGTTAACTTTGTCCGATGGCTTTCTTTGCATCCGCAAAGAAGGTGCTGGCCCCATTGGCGACAGAGGCACGGTTAAAGCCAACCTCCTGGCCCGCGCGTTGGAGTGCTTGCTCAACGGCACCCGCTCCCGCTGGATCGAGGATCTGTTTCAAGCGTGCTTGATCGCTCTTGCTGATCAAGTCAATGTAACTCAGGGTATCTTTCTGGGTCTGTGTTAGTTGTGGCTGGAGGAGAGCACGGCCTTTGGTGGAACCGGGAGCACCTCGCTCTACACTGATGGCTTTGACTCCGTCGGGATCGTTGATGAGGAAGCCCACAAACTTCGAGGCATCATCGGTGTACTTCGTCTTAGACGAGACGCTCAAGAGCATAGAAGTCTTGAGATACATGCCCGGCTGAGCTCCCTTTCCACCGGTTGGTGGCATATGGATGCCCACTTTGTGCTTCATCAGCGCCTGGAAGGCATCCAAAAGATTGGAGAGCGTGAATGTAAAGACTGCCTGCCCTTTGACAAGGTTGGTGGTTGGCGTGCCGCCGGTAAGTGCTTCCGCAGCCGCTTCGATGGGGACACAAGCTCCGGATTTGCGCATTTTGCTCCAGTATTCAAACCAATCAGCAGCATCCTCTTGTGTAAAACCGAGTTTCCCATCTGTGGTATAGACGTCGCGCCCGCGCTGTCTCACCCAAAGTTCGAAGGCTGTGATGTTGGTGCTTTCGTCACCTGTTCCTGCAATACCCTTGCCCAGAGCATGTGACAGTTGGGTGCAGATGTTGCTAAATTCATCCCAGCTAAAGGCGTCGGGGAGGGTCACTTTGGCTTGTGCCAGGAGATCTTTGTCATACAGGAATGCCTGATAGTTTCCGCCCAGGGGAATTCCATAGAACTTACCGTTTACCTGACTACCATTCAACAGAATCTGATCGAAATCCGAGAGGTCAATGGTCTTGTTGGAGATCGCCGAAGACAGATCGAGAAGAAGCCCCTTCTTGACGTATTCCGCGATATAACGCATATCCATTTGAATGAGGTCAGGAGGTGTTCCCGCAGCAATCTGCGTGCTCAGTTTGTTCCAGTAAGCATCAAATGCTGTGAACTGAGACGTAATCTTTACGTCCGAGTGCTTCTGCTCGAATGCCTTAATGGCCTGCTTGGTGAGCTTATCGCGCGAGGTGGAGCCCCAGAAGAAAAGCTGTAATTTTGTTCCACCACCCGTAGCCGCGAGACTGCCACAGGCAGCCAGACTCATCAAAGAAAGGCCAGCCAGGCCTCCCATTGCCAGCGCTTGGCGCCGATTGTATATCGTGTTCATCGCTTTTCGAACTTCTCCTATGAAAAAATAATGAGCAACCAATGCTCTTGAAGAGAAATCAGTGTTCCTAGACACCAAATAAGCAATAACGCCCAAAGGACATGGCTACTGGTGGTAAAAAACAAAATGCTTAGTGGAGGGAAGTATAATACAAGCGACAAATGTATCACAGCATACTATATTTGTAATGTGTGTACAAAAAGTAGCGCGATTTATGGCCACTTGTTATCTGTGTAACAACCATCCAAGCATGAAATCAGCATATAGATATTTGACCCTTACATGGCTATTTATCCTTCTCTATCTAGAGGCTTTATTCCTTAGCGGTGCTACTTTACTGTGGGGCTTATATTAACAGAAAGTAATTTTATCTGTCAATGAGAAGGGAAAACACTCTTATCCATTATTCAATAAGACATGATTATTTTTTGTATACAAAACAAACCTGGAACTAAAAATGCATAATTAACCATTTATTATCTTCTAATAAATGGCTGGAAATTGCCGTATTTCTTTATGAAAAAGTAATATGTAATGAGTAAAGCCCCATTAGCATCATATTGGAGAAGGGGGTGAACCCTCACTAGCCGGTGGAATGGAAAAAGGGATCATCTCATGAGCTTTATAACAATCTTCGGAAGGAGGGGGAGAAAAGGGCTATACTGCTTGGGTATGTAGCGACATGATGAGCTGTTTCACATGCTCGGCGGCTTTGTAATGGATGGAGACACACATGCGTGGTCCAGGGCTCTGTACCCTAAAACATTCACTGCTTACTGCTAGATGAAGCCCCTCATTCGTTTTGTGTAGAAGGGATGGCAATGGTTTAACGGGTATATTCTGGGGCTCCGGTATATGGCACCTTTCAAAAGAAGACCTTTGCTTCCTTTCCCTTAAGTGCCTGGATCTCCAGCGAGGTGCGCATTCTCTTTTGGTTGCCTTTGTGCTATGCTAATTGTGTAAACGCGAGGTACGGGAGGGGCAAATATTTCAGGGAGCTTGGCACATGGCTGATTATATTGGGCGACAGCTTGGCAATTACAAAATTGTGCGACTTTTGGGAGAGGGAGCTTTTGCCCAGGTTTATCTGGGGGAGCATATCTATCTCGGTACGCAGGCGGCAATCAAGGTCCTCCATGCGCAACTGGCAAACGAACCGTTAGAATGGTTCCGCACTGAGGCTCGTACTATCGCGCATCTTGCCCATCCAAATATTGTGCGTGTGCTCGAATTTGGCATAGAAGGGAATGCTCCCTTTCTTGTACTGGAATACGCACCGCAAGGGACACTTCGGCAACGCCACGCCAAAGGCGAGGTTGTATCACCGTCCGTTGTGGTTTCATATATCAAGCAGGTTGCTGAAGCCTTACAGTATGCGCACGACGAGAAATTCATCCATCGCGATGTCAAGCCAGAGAATATATTGCTGGGAAGACGCAACGAGGTGCTCTTGGGTGACTTCGGTATAGCGTTGCTGCTCCAAACGTTCAAAGATCAACCTTTGCAGAACATGGCTGGTACGGTGGCATATATGGCCCCTGAGCAAATCCAGGGTCAACCTGGTCCAGCCAGCGATCAATACGCTTTAGGCATTATTGTTTATGAGTGGCTTACTGGTGAACGCCCATTCGAGGGGTCGCCAACCGAAGTCCTGTCACAGCACCTTGCGGTTTCCCCTATCCCTTTGCGCCGAAAGTTGCCAACGATCACGCCTGCCGTAGAGCAAGTTGTGATGAAGGCCCTGGAAAAAGATCCCAGGCGGCGCTTTCCTGCTATCCGCCAGTTTGCTCAGGCCCTGGAACAGGCACATCAATCTTCCATTCTTCCCTCTGAACGCCTAAATATGGGAACAGGAGTGTCTGCTCCACCCTCCGGGTTCGAACGTCCCGCGCCACCTCTTGCCGGGAATGTGATTCCTCCAACTCCGGTGCTCCCACAGAGCGCGAATGCTGGACCAGTGACGCCCTCCGCACTTCCTTCTGTTCAGGCTATGCCCCAGGGGGGATCAGCGGGAATACTGGTCTCTCGCTATACAGGCCATCGAAATGTGGTCCATTCCCTCTCCTGGTCATCCGATGGGGTGCGCATTGCGTCTGCAAGCCATGAGAAGACCGTGCATATCTGGGAAGCGCCGACTGGACGCAGGCTGCCCCTTTATAAGGACCAATCTTATGTTGTGAGCCTGGTGGCATGGTCACCCGAAGGGTCACGCCTTGCTACAGTTGGCAATGACGCGCAGGTGCGTATCTGGGATGTCGCGACTGACCGCTTGCTCGCGAGATATACTGGTCATGGAGGTAGTACGATCAACGCTATTGCCTGGGCGCCCAGCCGACCACTCCTTGCTTCCGCTGCTACTGATGGAACCGTCCATGTGTGGGATGCAACAACGGGCAATCCACTCATTATTTATCGGGGGCATGTTGGCAGCGTGAATACGCTGGCCTGGTCATCCGATGCCTTCTCGTCTACTGGCCCCCGTATCGTTTCTGGTGGTGATGATCGATCAGTACAGACCTGGGAGGCCCTTACAGGGAGAACAATTATGCGCTACCAGGGGCAACCAGCGCGCGTCTTGAGCGTTGCCTGGTCGCCAACTGTGTATTCACCATCGCTGGGCTATAGCTTCTCCTCAAATACTCCGAATGTCCCTAGTAGTTCACGCATCGCTTGTGGAAGAGATGATGGATTTATACAGATGTGGGATACGATCTCGGGTCGCGAAGTATTAAGCTACCGCTATCAAGCTCCTCTCACGACAGTCACATGGTCACAGGATGGGAGGCGCTTTGCCTATGCCAGTGAGGATCAGCAGATTGAGGTATGGGATACAATGACAAATCGCAAAGTATTTGTTTTTTCTCATACTGCCCCCGTACGAGTGATGGCCTGGTCCCCCGATGGGAAGCATATCGCCTCTGGTGGGGGGGATGCCACAATACAGGTCTGGGTCGCGCCATGAGTAGTTGGATACGCGTCTCTTATTGTAGATGCCGCGCAGATAGAAGAGAGTCCTCATAACATACTCCCGCTATTTTCATCCTCTTGTTTATTTGATACTCTTGCGAGTGCCTCAATGGCGAATGCCTAGATCACTCCTCATCGATAGCGAAAATGATGGAATCCCACCAGCCTCGTTTCCCAAATTCACATGTTTCTCCACATGATATATGGTAGAAACGATCAATTTAGGACTTTTTGCCTAAAAAGTGTCACAAATCTCTAGTTTTTGAGATTATAAAAGAAGAAAGTGAATACGCTCTCGCTTATCACTAAATCTGGGTGATCTATTCACTCGCAGTAAGGGCTTGTGTGTGAATGAGGTCCGCTCCCTTTATTGTGAGCAGTGGTTTTCTGATAAGCGTTTGTCATCTCTCCTTTCAGGGCCTATTAATCTCGGTTCCTTTTTTCAAGGTAGGGAGCGATTGTGCCCAGGCTTCTTGAGAATGAGAAGCATACTTCTTACAGTCCATGGATGGAGACCTACATGAATCAACACACTGGAAAAGCGACGTCCAGAAAGCACCTCTGGTTGAGTCCCCTGATCGTCGTTACCTTCTTCGGCATTCTGCTTAGCGCGGGAACCCTTCAGGCCCATGCTGCTAGCAAAAAGCTGACCTACTATGGAGCAGATCTGGGGCTCATGGAACGCGCAACTGGGATAAGTACTACCACGGGCATGCCTACTCAGGGAGGTGCGTGGCCTCAGTACACAGGCAACTACTGCTTTTCCGCAGTGATCCAGGCGATCACGAATTACACAGACCTCACCAAAGGATTACCGATGCGCTATCCCAATCAAAGCGATCAGGGACCAGCGTCAGGAAATCCTGATGATGCGCAACCAGGGCAGATTCTCTATGACCTGGACCATACTTTAACCCCCCCTGACGGGCCATTGGTACCTCAGGGAAGTGGGGCAAGCCGCCGCCCATTTACCCTTGCCAATATCGCGTATGACTTTGGTGGGGACCCTCGTTCACAGTCAATTGGTATCAACTATGAGAAGCCTGGTAATTTGAATTACCATGAGCATATCTACCATACAAGCGCGCAAGAGGCAACGCTTGGGCTGGCAAAAACTGTAGCACGCTATAGAATGCCAGTGGATGTGTTGGTCAACCACGCTGAGCATTCTGTTCTCGTCGCGGGTGTCTGGGCAACAGGAAACCCACTTACCGATCCCAACGCGCAAATCAGCTCCCTCGCGGTTTTCAATCCGTGGGATATGAGTTGGGGAGAGTATCTGAGCACTACCAACTATGCACAGGTCTCTTACGATGACTGGGTCAATGCCACGACGCTTCCTACCCCTGGAATGAAGTCACCACGTGGTTTAACCTGCCCTATTCCGCCAATGGTGTTCTCGATCCTGATCCATCGATTGGTATCTATCAGGCCGGCCCTGGGACGAAGAATCCCAATGCCACTCACTGGATTGGCAACTATGTCATCGTTCAGCCTGATGGTCATCCTCAGAGCGCCAACTACAGTTTTGATGAAAATGACCGACTTATGGTCAAGCCATAAGAGCCAAACGAAGACGCAGAGACTCATGGGGTCTCTGTGAAAGCGCAAAATGGGAAAGAGCCTGAAAAGACTCTTTCCCATTTTGCTATACTGGCATGATTTTCAAGGTCTTGCTTTTGGCAGGAGAATTGGGTATCCTTGAAGGAGCAGAAACATGCGGTTGCCTATGTCATTCCTCTGCAACTCCCCATGTAATTCTCTTCATCTTTCCCCATTTCAGCGCTCTGATTTCGGAGGCATGCATACGTGCTCGCGAGTATTTCACTTGCTCCGAATGGGCCTGGGATAAAGGCTCAAATAACTATGATACCTGTTCTGTGCAATGCTTCTTTAGAAACCCGCAAATCATCTCTTCAGGTTCTGATTATCGGCGGGGGGATCGGTGGTCTGTGCCTGGCACAGGGCCTCAAAAAGTCAGGCATCAAAGTCGCCGTGTATGAACGTGATGAATCAGCGGATTTCCGAGATCAGGGTTACCGAATTACTCTCAAAGCGGAAGGTAGCCATGCCTTGCGTGATTGTCTACCGGAGCCTCTTTTTCAGCTCTGTGTGGCGACGGCTCTCAAATCAGCGACGCATATGGTCTTCCTCGATCATCAGTTGAAGCAGAAGTTTATCAAGCCTATTCCATCTCTTCCTGACGATTCGTTCTTTGGTGTTAACAGGCTTACGTTGCGTGAAATTCTTCTGATCGGTCTCGAAGATATCGTACATTTCGGCAAAACGTTTGAGCGGTTTGAGCAGTTAGATGATGGGAAGGTTTGCGCGCGCTTTACGGACGGAACCTCGGCTACAGGTGATCTTCTTGTTGGAGCTGATGGGACCAACTCTGTCGTTCGTAAGCAGGTTATACCAGATGCTGAGATTGACCAGATTGGCTCATTTATCTACGGAAAAACGCCCTTAACCTCTGACACATTGGCGTGGGTTCCTGACATGCTCATTGATAGCTTCAATCGAATAACCGGACCAGTCGGGGTCTCAATGTCCGTAGCGACATGTTGGAAGCGTGAAGCGTATGCCTCAGCTACTGCGATGTTTGCGCCGAATCGGCATTTGACCGTTGTGCCAGATTATCTTGCCTGGATGCTGGATGGTCCGCAAACACAGCTTGCATCCACTGAAGAGCAGGGAGCACGTGTGAAAGGCCCAATGCTTCACCGCCTGGCGCAACAAATGCTGAAGGAGTGGCCTCCATCGTTGCGGCGGATCGTTGAGGAGGCCACTGTTGCCGATACCTTTCTGGTTAACCTGCATTCATCACGCCCTGTCAAGTCGTGGCAAACCAGAAATGTGACACTGCTGGGTGATGCGATTCACACTATGTCTCCTGGTCGTGGTGAGGGAGCCAACACTGCGCTTCGGGATGCCGAATCTCTTCGCCAGGTCCTGGTCGAGGTCGTGATGTTGGGAAAGCAGTTGGTTCAAGCTAAAGTACAGTATGAAGCGGCAATGCTGCGCTACGGCTTTGAAGCCGTTGCCAATGCCCTGGAGCATCCATTTGCGCCCACTTCCAATACTAGAGGGCGCTCAAGGCAACGCTCTCCGGGAGGAGGGGTGGAGTGAAGATCACCAAGGTATGCTAAATCCAGTGTGTTCATAGTGCTGTGAGTAGGGAGCCGCCCGAAGCTGGCTCTCTACTCTGCTTTCCAATCGGAAGAAGTGAAATTGCTCCTCACATGACAAAGTTCACAAGGGCGCGTGAGAACGTGTCGTGCGATGAGCATATGCCTGCAAGAAACTGCGTTACGGTCCCGTGTCCTGTCAGAGAAACCCACTGGTCTTGTGCCTACTGTGACTTCACTGTATCCTACTCTGTAGTAACCAGATACATAGGCATAGAAAGAGGTTCCTTGATGTTTGAGACTCACCATTCGCTTCCCTGGAACGCTGTCACGCTTCAGTCAGGACCGCTGAAGAGGCGAGCGGAGCTTAATCGCAACTATATGCTCTCTCTCAAGAGTGCCAATCTGCTACAGAACCACTATAGTGAGGCCGGACTTTGGAATCCTCCCCAGCAGCCAGCCGATTGTCACTGGGGTTGGGAAGCGCCGACCAGTCAGTTGCGTGGGCATTTCCTCGGTCACTGGCTCTCGGCTGCGGCACGCCTGTCCGCGGTGACAAATGATGCCGAAATGAAAGGGAAAGCTGACTTTATCGTCGCCGAGCTCGCCCGTTGTCAACAAGAAATGGGAGGCGAGTGGATTGGCTCTATTCCAGAAAAATATCTGGATTGGGTCGTACGCGGCAAGCGCGTCTGGGCTCCTCATTATACGCTGCACAAGACCTTGATGGGCTTGTATGATATGTACGAAATCGGCCAGAATGAGCAGGCGCTTGGCATACTGCTCCGTTGGGCGAATTGGTTTTATCGCTGGACAGGACAGTTCTCACGTGAGCAGATGGACGATATTCTCGATGTTGAGACTGGAGGAATGCTTGAAGTATGGGCGAACCTCTATGGCGTGACTGGCAAAGGAGAACACCTAGAGCTCATGCAACGTTATAAGCGCCGTCGCCTCTTTGATCGCCTGCTTGCTGGAGAAGATGTGCTCACCTATATGCACGCGAATACCACTATCCCTGAAGTGCATGGCGCGGCCCGCGCCTGGGAGGTAACAGGCGAACAGCGTTGGCGCGACATTGTTGAAGCATACTGGCGTCTCGCGGTTACTGATCGTGGATATTTCTGTACTGGTGGTCAAACAAGTGATGAAATGTGGTGCCCTCCACATCAACTTGCTGGACAGCTTGGGCCTGAGAACCAGGAACACTGTACAGTGTATAATTTGATGCGCCTAGCGAATTACCTTTTCCGCTGGACGGGTGATGTCGCCTATGCCGACTACTATGAGCGCAATTTCTATAATGGAATTCTCGCGCAACAGAATGCACAGACGGGCATGGTCGCGTACTACTTGCCTCTGGAGACAGGGGGAACCAAGGTTTGGGGAACGCCTACCAATGATTTCTGGTGTTGCCATGGTACCCTTGTGCAGGCACAGGCAAGCCACACACGCGATATCTATTTCACCAATGATGAAGGGCTGGTCGTTAGCCAGTATCTTCCCTCGCGCCTGCGTTGGGATTACAATGGGGCTGAAGTTGCTGTCTCGTTGGAGAGTAAGGCCCACAACGTCTATGCCTTGAATATTCCACGTGAGCTCCCGCGTCAGAGCCCCCATCCAGCCTATATGCTCAATATTAGTTGTGAGCAACCCACAGCGTTTACACTCACATTACGCCTACCCTGGTGGCTCGCGGGTGAGCCTGAGATTGTGATAAATGGCGAGCGCCAACGCGTGCCTCACGCGCCATCCAGTTATTACCACATCCGCCGCGTCTGGCAGGACGATACCCTGAGCATTCTTCTTCCACAAACATTGAAAAGCGTCCCATTGCCGGATGCGCCTGACATGGTTGCCTTTATGGATGGTCCTGTGGTTCTGGCTGGTCTCTGTGATGATGCCCCTATGTTCTATGGCAAGAAAGATCATCCAGAAACCCTACTGGCTCCCAGCCATGAGCGCCAGTACGCAGCCTGGCAACCAGGGAGTTATCAAACACGTAATCAACCCCATAGCACCCGTTTTCTTCCCTTGTGTGACATTGGTGACGAGCCTTATACGGTCTATTTCCCTATCGTTGAGCAGCCTTAATATCTGATTGTCATCGTTCCTCGCCTGACGAACATGTCCGTTCGTCAGGCAACTATGCGTAAATCTGCATGAATTGTATCTGAATTCTACAAGCGCTTCCCTGAACAGAGAGCATACAATGTACGCATTGGACATTGGAAATCGATAGGGCTGTGAAACTTGCTCAGATGTATTTGATAGGAGGATTTCATCGCATGTTTGAAGCACGACGAAAAGCCTTTATGGATCGCATGGGCTCAGGTGTGGCAATCCTTCGTAGCTGCCCACAATTTCGCCGTAGCGGCGATTCCCTGGAATTTACATATCGCCAGGACAGTAATTTCTATTATTTAACAGGTTTTGAGGAACCAGAGGCGATCTGCGTCTTGGCCCCAGATCATCCAGAGCATCATTTTATCCTCTTTGTTGCGCCACGCGACCCCTTTGCTGAGTCCTGGACAGGCAGGCGCGCAGGTCCTGAGGGGGCTATGAGCTTGTATGGCGCCGATATTGCCTATCCACTTGAGCAGTTCGCAGAGAAAGTACCCCAGTATCTTCAGGGTTGTAAGACGCTTTACTATAGTGGTGGTAAGGCCCAATCTTTCGATGAGCAGTTGTTAGACCTGCTTGCCCGCAACCGCCGCGTCTTCGTCCCGCGCCAGGTTGCCGATCCCAGATTTATCCTTGGTGAGATGCGTGTCCGCAAATCAGCAGAGGAAATCGAGCTCATTCGTGAAGCTTCTCGTATCAGTGCCAAAGCCTATAGTGAGGTACTCAAAGCTCTCAAGCCGGGGATGTATGAGTATGAGGTCCAGGCGATACTGTCCTATGTGTACCAGCAAAACGGTTCGCCTCGCCACGGCTACGCGCCTATCGTCGGAGCAGGCGCGAACGCGACGATTATGCATTATGATAAGAACAACAGTCAGATGCAAGATGGTGAACTGGTCCTCATTGATTCGGCGTGCGAATATCAATATTATAGCTCTGATATCACGCGCACTTATCCTATCAATGGGCGCTTCACGCCCGCTCAGCGCACCTTGTATGAGTTAGTGCTCAAAGCTCTTGAGAGTGCGACGGCGATGGTCAAACCAGGTATTACGCTTACCGATATCCATAATCATACTGTCGAGATCCTGACAACTGGAATGGTTGAGCTGGGCATCCTCAAGGGGGATGTGAAGCAGCTTATCGCGGATAAAACCTATCAGCCCTTCTATGGATACTTTACCTGTCACTGGATGGGGCTCGATGTGCATGATTTAGGTCCGTACAAGCGCTCAGGGGCGTGGGATGAAGATCCCAAACTCGAACCAGGGATGATCTTTACCATTGAGCCGGGTATCTATATCCCAGCCGAAACGCAAGACGTGAACCCTGAGTTTTGGAATACTGGTATTCGTATTGAGGATGATATCCTTGTGACTGAACAGGGCTACGAGAACCTCACCAGCGGCGCGCCCAAGACATTCGCGGAAATCGAAGCTCTCATCACACACAAATAAAGGTTTTCCCAATGAACGAGTTACACTCTACGCTCTCTCAACAAACACCGACTTCCAGTTTTACGACGCATCCACATGGGCCCGTAACCCTGGATACCCTCTTTCAAGTTCGTAATGTCACGAGCGCGGTTATTTCCCCCGATGGGCAACGTGCTGCCTTCGTGGTGGGCGAATGGGTGCCAGACCAGCCCAGGCAGCGAGGACGCATCTGGTGCGTGGATACGACGGGAGGAACTCCCTATCCTCTAAGCACTGGCGCGATCAATGATTCGTCGCCTTCCTGGTCGCCTGATAGCCAGCAGCTAGCCTTTATTTCCAAAAGTGGACATGAGGATGAGTCTCTGCTCTGTGTGGTTCCTGGGCAAGGAGGAGAATGCCGGACCATTTGCGCGATGCCGAATGGCATTACTGAGGTTGGCTGGTCACCCGATGGGAGTCGCATTGCCTTTCTCTCGCACGATGGTCCCAAGCCTGACGCAGATCCCATCATTATGCGCCCTGGCGAAGAGCGCTATCGCCGCCTCTGGACGGTGAGACCCGAGTATGGCACGCCAGAAGCGGTCACTCCCAATGGCATCTCTATCTGGCAATACGCCTGGTCTCCTGATAGTAGCCAGTTCGCAGTCTACTTCGCCACCGGCCCTGAATACTCCGATTGGTACTGGGGGCAGGTTGGTATTGTCGCATCCACGGGGGGAGCGGTTCGTCAGCTCAGCCAGTTAAAGCGCCAGGCATGCTCTCTCGCCTGGTCACTTGATGGCAAGACTATCGTCTATGTATCGGGGAACTGGAGTGATCCGGACCGCAATGGAGGCGATATCTATGCCATCTCGCTCGCGAATGGGCAGACCCGTAATCTTACACCGGAGCTTGACTGGAGTCCAACCTGGTGTAGTTGGCTCCCTGATGGGAGACATTTGATCTGTGCGGGCTTCGCGGATCTCACTTGCCGGGTTGCCCTGCTTGATAGCACGACTGGTACAATGACCTCCCTGAGTGATGATTTTATCCTGGGTGACCGCCATTGGCCCCACCTATCAATCACGCCTGACCGGCGCTATGTCGTTGCTACGCATTGTGAGAAGCATCCTCATGATATCTGGTTTGGTGAATTGCACTATAGTAACGAAACTGAGCCTTCTCTCACCTGGAAGCGTCTCACGCAGATGAACCCACAATTGGAGGAGACCCTGACCCTGGCGAGGACCGAGCGTATCCGCTATGAGAGCGTTGATGGCTGGCTCATTGACGCGCTTGTGACGTGGCCGCTTCACCATGAAGGGAACACGCCACCTCCTTTGATTCTCCATGTTCACGGTGGTCCCTCTGGAGCGTGGCTGGATGATTACGCCTACCAGACGCACTACCTGGCTGCGGCTGGCTTTGCCATCCTGCGTCCGAATGTGCGCGGCAGTATGGGGCATGGGGTCGCGTTCGCAGATGCTGTGCTGGGTGATATGGGAGGCAAGGATTTTCAGGATGCTCTACGTGGCGTCGAGTATCTGGTTGAGCGTCAGTTGGTCGATGGTGAGCGTGTAGGGATTATGGGGTGGAGCTATGGTGGCTTCCTCGCCGCCTGGGCTGTCACTCAGACGGATCGCTTCAAAGCCACGATCATGGGGGCTGGCATCAGCGACTTCCATAGCTATCACGCTCAGTCGAATGAGCAGGGCTGGGATATGCGCTTCCTTGGACAGAATAATCACCCCATTGACCCCCTCAACCATCCCGAAGCCTATCGCGAACGCTCGCCAATCACGTATGCACGCCGCGTTACCACGCCAACAATGGTTGTTCATGGCGAGAAGGATCTTTGTGTTCCCGTCAGTCAGGCGTATGGCTTCTATCGCGCGCTGCAAGAGAACCGTGTTGACGCTGTGCTGGCGGTCTATCCACGAGAAGGGCATGGCTTTGGCGAATTGAAACACCAGCGTGATTATCAGCAACGTGTGCTGGCCTGGTTTAAGCAACACGTGTGACTATGACATCACGGCAGCGCATCACTTCTGATGTGCTGCCTTTCTTTCTCTGGATGATTTTTGCTTTCCAGTATGCCTCTCTCAATATCCAGAGAAAGCACGCGTTTCATCGCGCAGTCGTTGGATGTCGCGCATAGGGGGAACTCCAAAGAGATTTTTGTAGTCTCGATTGAAGTGGGACGCGTCTTGATATCCAACTTGATAGGCTGCGCTTGTTGCATCCAGGCCTTCTGAGAGCATCAGGTGGCGGGCTTGCTGAAGTCGCAATTGCTTCTGGAATTGCATGGGGCTCATCGCGGTGACGGTCTTGAAATGATGGTGGAATCCCGAAACGCTCATGCCTAGCTCGCGCGCGAGGTCCTCTATGTGCAATGGCTGGTCGAAATCCTGGCGTAATCGGGTAACGGCTCTGGCGATCTCGGAGGTGTACCCTCCCAGGACCGCCAGATGAAGGAGGCGGCCCGCATGTTCTCCTTGTAGGAGACGATAGATGATTTCCCGCGTAATCAGGGGCAGCAGGATTGGCACTTCAGCGGGAGCATCCAGGAGCCTGATAAGACGCACGGCTGCATCGAGCAGATTTCCACCCAGTAGACTGACTTCAAGAGCTCTTGCATCCGTCAGCTTCCGAGGCGGCGTATATCCTGCTTCCAGGAGAACCGAACTTACGAGAGGGGGTGGGAGTTCCAGGCGGAGGCTGAGGTAGGGGTGCTCTTTTGAGGCCTCTACCACCCGGCTTACGCTGGGGAGCTCAATTGTGGTCAGCAGGTAATGCAAAGGATCATACCGATAGCGACTCTCATTGAGCAGAACCTCTTTAGCTCCCTGAGCAATCATGCACACCGATGGAATGGTTATCCCATGAAGTGGGTCTGTTAGTGAGGATGAACGAGCCAGATGTAGCCCCGGCAATGGCATAATTGTTCCATCTTCACGAAGAGCCCGCAAGATTCTCTCAATCAATTCCTCACGATTGGCCTGGAATCGTTGTATCTCGCGTTCTGTTTCCCCTTTTTGCATCGTAGACATCGAACCGGGTCCCTTCTCTTCTTCCTCTTATGTTCATCTTCAGGATTTGCAGAATCAGACAATTATTTTCGACCAGCATTCTATCACTCCGCGTTCTGAAGCGTCTATACTGCCTTTGGATCAAGAATACACCTCTCTTCTGGGGAAGAGAAGAAGGCTGAAATGCGCTGATTGTTTGTATTGGAGCGGCAAAAAAGGAGCAATCGAAATGAGAAAGCTTGATGGAAAGATCGCGATTGTGACTGGAGCGGGACGAGGGATAGGGCGCGCGATTGCGGAGGCATACTTACAAGAGGGAGCATCCGTGACCGTAACGGCTGCGCGCGAGCAGGCCGAACTCGATCAACTGGTGATGCAATATGGATCTGAGCGTGTATTGGCGCTGTTGGCCGATGTGACGAATCCAGAGGCATGTGAACAGGTGGTAGACCAGACCATCCAACGGTTTGGGTGTGTTGATATTCTAGTCAATAATGCAGGTCGCGGTATGAAGTATGTAAATGCATCTTTTCTGACGGAGCCAACGCGCTTTTGGGAAGCAGAGCCTTCGGTCTGGCGGATGATTATAGATACGAATGTTAATGGGCCTTTCTATATGGCTCGCGCAGTTGTTTCACGTCTGCTGGAGCAACAGCGTGAAGGGAGCATCATAAATATTAGTATGAACTATGAAGGAATGAAGCGGCGTGGGTTCTCTCCCTATGGGCCGTCGAAAGCAGCGCTTGAGTCTGCCTCTGCCATCTGGGCACAGGAGTTGAGCGAGGCACGTATTCGTGTCAATGTTCTGCTACCAGGGGGGATCACTAAAACTGGTATGGTTCCAGCTTCTATGACAGCGAATCTCCAAGCGATTATGCTACCGGCGGAGATCATACAGGCACCTGCGGTATTTCTCGCCTCAGACGAATCGCAAGCGCTCACTGGTCGTCGCTTGATCGCGAAGGAATGGAGTGAGGCAAATTCACAAGTCTGGTCTATAGCAGAGGGGATCGGATAGTTCTTTCGTAGAAGCGATGAGACACTTACACGAAGATGTTTCTTCTTTTGTGTGTGCGCACATCGGATTTCTAACAAATGGGACTCCTGATCTTGACAATAATTATTTAAATAATTATTATTGATTATGTGAGAAGTATGTTTGAGGTCATGTTCCTCGCCTTCTCGCATATGAGAAAAACGGAAAGGAGTCCCTCTATGCAACGGAAAGGTGTGTGTTACGATGTTGGGCGCGTAATGATGGGAGAGCAGTGGCGTCCGACCTTTGATCTATCTACCGTGCATCGCGAACTTGAGATTATCCGACAGGATTTGCACTGCACTGCGGTTCGGATCTGTGGTCTGGATATCGAACGGCTGATGATAGCGGCGGAGGATGCACTCAAGCAAGGATTGGACGTCTGGTTTTCGCCGGAGATGTGGGACAGGAGTCAGGAAGAGACACTAGACTATCTGGTGAAAGCTGCAACAGTCGTTGAGCAGTTACGTAGCGCCTTCCCACAACGCCTGGTATTGAGCATTGGCTCAGAACTGACGCTCTTTATGCAAGGGATCATCGAGGGGAACAATGTCCTGGAGCGAATAGGGCACCCTGCTTTTTTGCAGCAGGTAAAGGCTGGCACCCATAATAAGGTCCTCAATGCTTTCTTAGCCAGGGCGAATGAGGCTGTCCGGAAGGTCTTTCATGGCAATGTGACATATTTCTCTGTTCCACTTGAGATGGTTGATTGGAGCCTGTTCGACTTCGTAGGTGTGGATATGTATCGAGAAGCGCGTATCAAAGACTCCTATGGCGAAATGGTCAGGCGCTATCTTGGCTATCATAAGCCGGTGGTTATCGGCGAGTTTGGCTGTTGTACCTATCAAGGCGCTGAGAATGTCGGTGGGAGGGGATGGGCTATTGTTGACCCCCAGAATCCTCTGCAACTCAATGGTGATTATGTGCGCGACGAAGGTGTGCAGGCACGGGAACTCAACGATGTACTGCGTATTCTTGATGACGTCGGTGTCGATGGCGCTTTCGTGTTCACTTTTGTTGCACCTATCTTGGCGTACCACGAAGATCCCAAATATGATCTAGATATGGCTAGCTATGGTCTGGTAAAAAGTTATGCCGACAGGCATGGTACGACCTATCCAGATATGTCCTGGGAGCCAAAGGAATCGTTCGCGGCAGTGGCTGAATATTACGCGAATCATTAGGCTTGAAGGGGGCGCGCATGCCACATTCAGGAGGTCATCAATGAAGTCGTCCACGTCTAGCTGCTGAACAGAAAAAAGTACGTTTCTCGCTCACCTTTTCGCCTAATTAAGTGGTTAGTTCTCTTTAAGCCAGTTGAGGGTTGTCGCTATCAACTGCTTTGATAGGTTGCTGGCATCGTCAGAATCATATTCTCGATAATAGCATTCGATATTCATCACCAGGGCAAGATACAGGGTGTACAAGTGGCATCGCTCAAGCTCTTCGTGTGTGAAAGTGGTTTTGCCATATCCCCGCATCATGTCAGAAATCCCTCCAAAGGCTAAGGCTCGGAATATGGATTCCATTAAGGGGTCAGCCCAGAGCGCCCTCTCAAAATCGATGATGCCAGTGACCTTGCCTTTCTTGACAAAGAAGTTCCGGTCCCAGGCATCCCAGTGGATCAACTGTGGTGTCGTGACAGCTTCCAGGGAAGAGGCATGTTTTAAGACAGCATCATGGACCTCACCACTGGTATAGCCATAATTCGCCTGCTTCCTGTAGCCATCTTCCAACACCGCATCAACGATCTTGATAAATGTCTCTTTCCAGGCATCACCACACAGGTCGCTATTGCCAGCATAGCCAAAATGTGGGCCTGTAAAGCTATTGATCTCTCGGCAAATGGTGCCGATCTGCCGATCAATTGCTTCCTGCATCGCTGGGGATAGGGAGGCCTTCACGGGACCGTAGTTGTCTCCAGTCAGTTTCTCCATAAAGCAATAATCTGAGTCACATATATCCCGAGCCGTGTCAACGTAATAAATCTCCGGCACGGGAATAGCCGGGTTCTCGCGTACCAGGCGCATAGTGGCGACCTCGGTTGTCATGATATCCTTCTCATATGCCAGAACTTCAGCATCCTTGAGTGGAGCGATTTTTAAGATAACTTCTCTTCCGTCCGCCAGCCGTAGATCATATGCTGCATTAAACCAACCCTCGTCTAATGTCCTTATTGCGTCATCACTGTTTGCAAGTGTGATCCCACTAAAGGCCCTCTCGACCATCTGAGTAATCTGTTCTCGCGTTTTTCTGTTTTTTGTTTTGCTTTCCATGCATAACCTCTATTGTTTACAGAATAACTCATCTCCCCTGGTATTGCTTTGCTAGAGTTCGCTCCCAGTATATGACGGAAGCAAAGCAATCTCAAGGCACCATGGAAGGCGAAATTGGTTCGCTTCGCTGATCTCAAATGAGAGAAAAAGTGTCAAAAAAATGTGGCGCGCCACATTTTTTTGACACTTTTTCTCTCATTTGCCCTTATATTTACTCCTGCCACCCCAGGAGCTGTTCGCTTACCTTCCAGAGTCGGCCTGCTGACTGTTTGTCAATCGCGTGCTGCGCCACGCCTCGCGCGAAGGACCCCATCTGATTTGTTTCGACCTCTGCTGGCACGAGTGGAGCAATATCACAGTTCTGGCAATATACGCCACCCATGCCATCAAGCTGGGGACTCGTCGCGCACCAGACACTGGTTGCAGCGCCTTGCTCAGCTGTCTTCATGTTCCTTGCTGGATCGATAATGGGGGTACCGTTCTCATCAATCAGGCCCAGCGAGCGAAGGATCTCTGGGCTGAGATGCTTTGAGAGACCCGTGTCGACGATGCTACCGGGATGAAGCGAGAAGGCACGTAACCCATCTGCCATGCCTCGCTCATCCAGAGCCTTCGCGAAAAGGATATTGGCTGTCTTGGATTGACCATAGGCCAGCCCTGGACGATAGTCGCGATGTTCAAAATGGATATCCTCGAAGACGATGGGCGAGCGGCTGTGCGCCCAGGCTGAAACTGCCACCACGCGCGCTCCCTTGGCCTGTCGTAGCGCTGGATAGAGGCGCATGGTGAGCTGGAAATGCCCCAGATGGTTCGTCGCGAAGCATAATTCATAGCCCCGAGCATCACGTCTCAGAGTCATGGTGTCTCCTATGCCCGCGCTATTCACCAGGATATGGAGTGGCTGCCCTGTCGCGAGAAACCGCTCGGCAAAGGCATCGATAGAGGTTGGATCGCTCAGGTCCATCTCCTCGATCTCGACACCATCAATCCCTTGAAGAGCGGCGGCAGCTTTCTCATAATTGCGTGCCGGGACAATGACCCTGGCACCTGCTGAACGTAGTGCTCGTGTCGTAGGGAGGCCAATGCCCGAAGAGCCTCCGGTGACTATGGCGACTTTGCCACGTAAGTCGATCCCGTGAATGACCTCATTAGCTGTTGTTGACGCTCCAAAGCCGGAGCCGATAGGTTGTTGTTGTGTCAACGGAAGAAACCTCCTGCAAAAAGTTTGTATGTCTATTCTCTCTTGAAGGAGGGAGATCAGGTAGATCATTTCTGCCAAAAATTTGCCTGAAACTGCAAAGCGCTGGAACCTTGTCTCGTAAAAAGATACAATTGAATAGATGAAGTTGATGTGTGCATGCAAGCAAACCAGGAACTTGGAAGGTGTGCATCCAATGATAGAAAGACCGGGAAAAAGACATGCTGGAACAATCACTTTCCTCTGTTAGGTCCCCTGGCGGAAGCCATATGTTCCCTCAAGAAGCTCTAGAGCAACTGCTTCAGATGACCATGAGGCTTATCACAACTGATGGGGTCAGGCAGACAATAATCCCGTTTCTTTCGCTTGTTCGCCATACTGCTCAAACACCAGCGATTCCCAGTGTCTTGACTCCTTCTTTTTGCCTGGTTCTGCAAGGCGCAAAGGAAGTGCGTTTGGGCCGGGATGCGCTTCGGTATCGCGCGGGCGATTATCTGGCATCTGTGATTGATTTGCCCGCATTCGCCCAGGTTGTGGGTGCAAGCAGACAAGCGCCATATTATGGCCTGCGTATTGATTTGACGACAAAAGACATCGCTTCTGTAGTGGCGGAAGCTCACATCGCTATCGAATCAGGCGAGGAAAAGCCGGGCCTTGGAGCATACGTGGGGAAATCCGATGCCGACTTTGTAGACCTGTTCATCAGGTTGCTGAAGCTGCTTGAAAGGCCTAAAGAGGCCCCTTTTTTGTCGGCATTGCTCAAGCGCGAAATGATTTTTCGCCTCCTCTCGGGAACTGCTTCCCGCTTCTTTTTGCAGCAGGTGCTCTTTGAGCAGCAGGCGGAGGGAGTAGGTAAGGCTATTACATGGATTAAAGAACATTATGAGCAATCTTTTACTGTTGAGGAACTCGCCATAGCAAACAATATGAGTGTCTCTGGTCTCCACCATAAGTTTAAGGCCATCACCACGATGGGACCCTTACAGTATCAGAAACGCCTGCGCCTTCAGGAGGCAAGGCGTCTCCTGTTGAGCGGAAGGGTAGACGTAACCGCTGCCGCGCTGGAGGTTGGATATGAAAGCCCCTCGCAATTTAGCCGGGAATATCGGAGGCTATTTGGTCTTCCGCCTCTGCAAGACATTAAAGCGGTACGTAAGCATGTTTTGGCAGATGCCTTCCTGGCAAGTTTAGGTGTAGGAGTTGATCAGAGAGCAGAGTCCTCAAATGCTCATTAAAAGGCCGATGGAAACCAGAATTGATCTCCATCGGCCCGGTATATTGCTTTAGATCATGACAACATTATCCGTCGTGCTCTACCCCAGAGAGGTTAATACCCAGTTCGGGCAGCATATCAAGCGAGGCGTCTTCAATGACTTGAATGCGCTGCTCATCCTCGTTGAGAATTTCGACGTTGATCCCCAGGCTTTGCAATTCTTTGACTAGCACCTTGAATGATTCTGGCACGCCTGGCTCTACGATTTCCTCTCCTTTCACAATGGCCTCATAGGTCTTGACGCGCCCAACAATATCATCGGACTTTACGGTAAGGATTTCTTGCAGAATATTGGCCGCGCCATAGCCTTCCAGCGCCCAGACTTCCATTTCACCGAAGCGTTGTCCACCAAACTGCGCACGTCCACCGAGTGGCTGTTGGGTAATCATGCTGTAGGGCCCGGTTGAGCGTGCATGTACCTTCTCTTCGACGAGATGTTTGAGCTTTAACATATAGGCATAGCCAACGGTCACGGGATGGTCAAATGGCTCGCCGGTACGACCATCGAAGAGCTGAATTTTGCCGCTTTGGGGGAGTCCCGCGCGCTGGAACATCTCCTGGATATCCGCTTCAGTGGCCCCATCGAAGACTGGTGTTGCTACCTTCATTCCCAGGGTGTGAGCAGCCATGCCCAGGTGCGTCTCCAAAATCTGCCCAAGGTTCATGCGGCTGGGAACGCCCAGAGGTGTCAGGATGATATCAACAGGCGTGCCATCGGGGAGGAAAGGCATATCTTCGACCGGCAAGACACGTGAGATGACGCCTTTGTTGCCGTGCCGACCAGCCATTTTATCGCCAACACCAATTCTATGTTTGAGTGCCACGCTCACACGAACGCTCATTTTTACACCCGCTGGCAATTCGTCGCCTGCCTCACGCGAGATAATTTTGACATCAATGACCCTGCCATGCTCACCATGTGGCATACGCAGCGAGCTATCCTTGACCTCACGAGCCTTCTCACCGAAGATCGCACGTAGTAGTTTCTCCTCAGCGGTCAGTTCGGTCTCGCCCTTGGGTGTGATTTTGCCTACCAGAATGTCTTGCGGCCCCACCTGCGCTCCCACATAGATCATTCCGTAGGCATCGAGATTGCGCAATGTCTCAGCGCCTGCATTGGGGAGATCGCGTGTGATCTCTTCTGGACCAAGTTTGGTGTCGCGTACCTGCACCTCATATTCCTCGATATGAATTGAGGTATAGAGGTCATCGCGTACCAGGCGTTCGCTAATCAGAATAGAATCCTCGAAGTTGCCGCCCTCCCAGAGCATGAAGGCTACCAGAACATTCTGTCCCAGGGCTAATTCTCCATTTTCGGTTGAGGTGCTGTCAGCGATCACCTGTCCTTTGTAGATCGGCATCCCCTTGCGCACGATGGGGCGTTGATTAAAGCAGGTTCCAGCGTTGGTACGCGCAAACTTGCGTAAGGGATAGCTATGGAGTTCGCCCTGCTCATCTATAATCTCGATTTTGCGTGCCGTGACAGAGGTAACCTCCCCATTGCTCTGACTGAGGATGACTTGACCGGAGTCTATAGCCACCGCGCGTTCCATACCAGTACCACAAATAGGTGCTTTGGGGCTCAAGAGTGGTACTGCCTGCCGTTGCATATTCGCGCCACCCTGCGCACGGGTGATATCGTCATGTTCTAGAAAGGGGATTAGCGAAGAAGCGATGCCCACAATTTGGTGCGCTGACACGTCGACATAATCGATCTGTTCTACCCTCTCTTCTATGAATTCATTTTGATAACGGGCCGCTACTCGCTCATCGATGAACTCGTTGTTGGCCGTCAGGCGCACATTGAATTGGGCAATCTTGAAGCGCTCTTCAGCATCGGCTGTAAAGTAGATGACATCATCGCTCACAAAAGGACGGATGCGCAACTGGGTTGTTCCCATTTCCTGTGAGAGTGTGCGAAAGAGAGTCTCGTCGACTCGCGTGGGGGCCACGTGTTCCTGTTTGTGCCCGGCTGCGATCAACTGGGGAATCTCACTACGTAGCTCGCGACCAATGAGGCGAGGGTCATTCGCGGCGAGCTGATGATAGACCTTGCGGTATGGGGTCTCGATAAAGCCATACTCGTTGATATGCCCATAGATAGCCAGGTAGCTCACCAGGCCAACGTTCGCTCCATCTGGTGTTTCAATGGGACAGATGCGGCCATAGTGTGATTGATGCACATCGCGAACCTCAATTCCGGCCCGATCTCTTGAGAGCCCACCGGGACCCAGGGCAGAGAGACGGCGTTTGAGGCCAACCTCAGAGAGCGCATTGGTCTGCTCCATAAATTGTGAAAGCTGGCTTCCGCCGAAAAACTCGCGCATAGCCGCCACAACAGGGCGAATATTAATCAATGCGCCAGGAGTTGCTTGCTCTGGCTCAATGACACTCATGCGCTCCTTGATAACCCGCTCCATACGTAACAGACCCACTCGCATTTGAGCCTGAAGCAGTTCGCCAACGCAACGTATACGGCGATTACCCAGATGATCAATGTCATCGGGACGCCCACGCCCATTATTTAACTCAATCAACTGGCGCACAATATAGACCAGATCGTCGATGGTCAGAGTTTGTTTGGTCTGGGGAATGGAGAGATCAAACTTACGGTTGAGCTTGTAGCGCCCCACCTTACCCAGATCATAGCGACGACCATTGAAGAACAGGTTTTTTACTAGCGAGCGAGCGTTATCCAGAGTTGCCGGGTCGCCTGGGCGAAGCTTTTTGTAGAGTTCAAGCAGGGCCTCGTTTGCTGTTTTCAGTGGATCCCGCTCCAGAGTGGCCTGCATAAAGCGCACAACAGGATCATTATCCACGGTGGCGAAGGTGGCGAGGAGGCCTTCATCCGTAGACAAATCGAACTCCTCATAATGATTATCCTCACTCGCCAGGGCGCCAAGAGCACGCAACAAGGTCGTCACTGGAAGTTTACGTTTGCGGTCGACTTTGACCGAAAGGAGGTTTTTGCTGCTCGTCTCAAATTCTAACCATGCGCCGCGCTGGGGAATCAGTTTGGCGCCACTGAGTCGTTTACTTGTGATGGTATCCTCTTCTGCCGTGAAGTAGGCACCAGGCGAACGCACAAGCTGGCTGACGACTACGCGTTCACTCCCATTGATGATAAAAGTTCCGTGCTCTGTCATCAATGGGAAATCGCCCATAAAGACCTCTTTCTCAATGATCTCACCACTGTTTTTATTGGTGAGTCGGGCCTTCATGGTCAAGGGGGCGCTATAGGTAGCGTCGCGTTCACGGCAGACTTTTTCGCTCTGCTTGGGGGGGCCAAATGGCTGTGATGGTACGACAAACTCCAGGCTGAGATTCTTGCCCGTAAAATCTTCTATCGGCGAAATTTCGGCGAACAGTTCATGGAGACCTTCATTCTTGAACCAGGTAAAAGAGTCACGCTGGATCTGGATCAGCCCTGGCATCGGTTGGATATCGGGGATACGCGCGAAAGAGACACGCTCGACACGCTCAGAGAAGTGATGAAGTGACCCACTGCTACTTTCCATACGGGATTGCTCCTTTCAGCTCAATAACCATCAAGAATAGTGAGAGGCACGACAAAACAGCTCCCATGAAATGTGGGGAGCTTGCTCCTATAGTCATGTAACGCGTTAGAATGTGAGGTAAAACCTAAGAGGTGTCAGCGGGCATGTGCCCATATAGACATACCGTGCTCTGCAAAATCAGAGCCTTTGAAAGGATACCCAATAAAATGCCCAAATACACCGGCCTTTTGGACGTTGCATTTTTCTAGGGGATGAGTTATAATTATGATGGGGATTAAGACACTCCTCGGGCATCATATTGCCCTCAAGCCCTTCTATCATGCTGTGCTGGTTTTCTTTGACATTTCCTCTACTCATTAGCTCTTGAGAGACTGTATCCTGGCACAAATGATTTTTGATGGCACATGCTAAGAGAAGAAGAGCATCTCTGCGTGGCTGTCAAATATCTGCTCCACAGAGCTACTCTCCTTTTTTCTAACCTGATAACCTTGATACCTCTAAGACTGTGCCCATGGTGTGGGTAGCTCACTTGCTCCAAGCAAGCGGAAAGTGGCCTTTACTGAGGCAAAGTGTACTATATCACCATTCTGTAATATTTCTGGTCGAAGCGGTGTTAATATCAGCTCGCCCAGCCGTGTCTTATTGCGGCTTTTGAGATCTTCGATATAGTAACGATTGTTATGCAGGCGAATGCGTGCGTGCAGGCGAGAAACCGAGCCAGAGGTATCAAACTGTGTGAGGTCAATATCTGGCTTGATACCTCGCTTGGGATCAGGCCGCCCGATAGTCATGCCCGCCACGTTGATAGTCATATGTTGCGCGATATTTTCGCCCTGTTCGATTTCCAGAACCGCATAGACCTGAGCGTTCTGAGGTGTTAGCGATCCGATTCTGAGAAGTTGCTTCTGAATGTGCTGTGCCCGCTCGAATGAGGACCTGAGAATGGTGCGCTCCCCTTCGCTCAGTAGCTCGTCAGTCTTAGGTTTGGATCTGAGAATGGTACGTTCACCATCGCTCAGTAGCTCGCTAGTCTTAAACGTAGGCATGAGAATGGTCTGCTCACCCTCTGACATATCCGGGTCCGCGTTGAGCTTGAGCTTGATAATGGATTGCTCACCTTGCCCTGGCTCAGACTCCAGGTCAAGTTTCTTGGTTATGGCCCTTGGCATGAACGGCTGATCCTTCAGGGATGCGAGGAACGAGCTTGCAGCCTCTTCTGAACGGCGTTGAGGATGGCTGGCATTCAATTCTGGCAAGATTGAAAGCACCTTCCCATTGCGAACGAATAGCCTTCGCCAGTTTGAGGGATCAAGAGGTATAAGCGCGTGACGCTGGCGACGCGCGGCATCGATAGCGTTAGAGCGTGCGCTTGTCGCAATGCCGCTGGCTTTACTGATCTGCTCGATACGCTTTGCGCCAAAGTTGATCGGAGCGGCTTGACTATATTCTTTCGCGCTGACCTCAAGCCAGGCGTGCGTGTCTTCTTTGATGCTATCTGCTAGTTGGCGAATGGCAACGGCTGGCGATGTGCCTCTATCCCGCTCTTGCCAATACTCAAGGACGCGTGCGCTATGCCCAATCATCCCTGTCATCGCGCCGCCACTGGTCAGGAAGTGCCCGTTGCCGAAGGAATCGCCTGCGACCACGCCGTTTGTTGCGACCAGGGAATCGTCTCCAGCCCGCTCAATGAGGCTAAACAGTGTTGGCCCATAGATCATCTGGACCTTACGAAGTTCCTGGGGCGAAATCTCTAGAATTTGTGCGGCTTGTTCAATGTAAAAGTCATAGATCAAATGTTGGTATGAGGCAAAGAACTCTGGTGAATTGGGGTCTGTTCCCTCCGGAACGAGTCCAGCCACTATAGGGTCAAAGGTCTTGAAGTCGGGTACCTGGACCAGAACCCAACCTACCTCTGGATCATTCTCATGACCCACTGCGATCTGCCGCACCCAGTATTCCTTGCCGTCCTCATCGAACTCTGATGAGATGCGTCGGCGTAGCCGTCCACCAACAAGCACCTCAAGCAAACCTGCCATGAAGTCCGCCTGCGCTACTACGGCTCCACGACCATCATTGTGATCGACCTCGACATCATGCTGCTCAAAACCTAAACGTTTGGCATCGGAACTTTTAAAGCCCTGGGCGATCATGAAGAGTTCAGGCGTTCCAAGATCAATAATCTGGCTATTCGGTTCACGCACACGAACGAACTGACCCTTAAAATCAAATTCTTGTAAGGCCTCGATGCGAATGCGCTTGCGCCCATCTGAGCAATGAATAAAGCCCTCGCTTTCCGTCTGAACGACTCGATGATGCGTAAACAGTTGGATTCTGGGTTTGTGATGGTGTTCTAGATCCTGTTGCTCCATCAGTTCCAGGTAGCGACGCAATAATTTCTGTATGGATGCCGCCTCAGCCTGGAATGTGGAAGGTCCATCCAGCACTTCTATCATCGAGGTACGAATCTTTTTAGCGTCGGGCTGACTCGGTGGAACAGGTGGGTCCAATATGGTAATGACGCGGTTTGGCAAACCATCTCTCCATCGATCATCAATAAATTCGACATCGCGAATGGTTCCTACGATATGTTGATCCGCATCGAAGCCATCAATGACCTCGTCAGCAACGATATCCCCAGCGGAAGTTTGCTCGCTATAGAAACATTCCGCGAGACGGAATAGCTTTCCATTGGCACGGCGTGGTATCCGTGCTTCGCCATATTGTTCAAGTATCATTTGATCAATCAGGCCGAGTTGATGATAGAAGTCTTCTCGGATATTCCAGTGTACGCCAAGAAAGGGATCGCCGCGCATCTCAACCCCTACCGCCTGGCGACCCATAGCCACAGTCCATAACATGGCCATCATATTTGTGCCGCCCAGACCCAGCGCCAGGAAGTCTGGATCAAGTATTACCCCATTTGTAGCGTCCAATACGGTTTCCTCCTCATTAGGGGTGGGTATAAAGCAATACATTACCCTCATAACAATAACGTAAAGAGGCGTGTTTCTTATGGGAGGAGTTAATGTGATGATGGGTGATTGAATGAGAGTAGGGAACAAGATAGAATGATGGTGTGCACAAGAGATATTGAAAGGATAAGGAGGTTTATTATGTCATCTTTTTTCCCTGATCCCCAGGAGCGGCCCGCCACCTATGACCGTTTTATGCAAGCATATGAAGGTGGAAATCCTCCCTGGGATACCAATATTACGCCTCCCGAACTCGTTGCGGAGATACAAGGCTTACAGGCCAGGCCCTCAGGACGTGCTCTTGATCTTGGTTGCGGTACTGGCACGAACAGCCTGTATCTGGCGAGTCATGGTTGGGATGTTACAGGCATTGATTTCATTCCTTCTGCCATTGAACAGGCTTGTGAAAAACAGCGCCGCGTTGACAATCTAGAGGGCAATGTTGACTTTTTTGTCGGTGACGTGACTCAGCTAGACACGCTCAAGCTGGAGCCGGGCTATACTTTGCTCTTCGATCTTGGCTGTTTGCATAGTATAGAGGAATCAGCACGGGTAGGCTATGCGCGTGGTGTCATACGGCTCGCTGCTCCTGGTGCGCTCTTCTTGCTTTATGGCTTCATGCCTAACGAACTGCTAAGTAATCGCCTCACGCGTTCAGAGGTTCAGGCGCTATTTGGACCAGATTTCACACTTGAACGTGCCGTGGAGTCCCTTGATCGCCCCGGTATTCCCTCAGCCTGGTACTGGCTGCGTCGTGCATCCTAGGACCTGCTCTCTCTCTGCTCAGGAATGTAATCGTTATGCAATACTCAGTTCAAGAGAATTCAATGTTTTTTTCTTTCAGATTCTAGTAAATGTGCTTTTAATATGGGGGCGTAAGGAAGTTGCAGAAGCCCTCCTTTTGCAACTTCCTTGCTTACCGCATTTCGGTAGTAATGCCATAAGCTGTGGTCGTTAAATTTTCGTGATGCGTGCATCCTTGTTCCAGGCTAGCTCAAATCCGAGTACCTGCGTAAGTACACGTTGGAAGTCCTTAAGATGAATGGGAGTATTACGCACCTGCCTTGGGGTGAGTTTCTGCTCTAGGCAATAAGCAGCCAGCGCTCCGGCTGCCTCTCCAATATTCCACTCAACCGGGTGGAGACGGTAGCAGCCATTGGTAATATGAGTCACCCCAAGATTTTTATTGGCTGGAAGCAGATTTTCAATCCGTTGAGGGATGAGTGCCCCTAATGGGATCTGGAAAGGATAGCTACTGACATCAACATAGTTGCGCAGAGCGGTACTAGGATGCAGATCAATGCGATAACTCCCAATACCGATACTGTCGGTAAAGAGTTCGGACCCTTCTGGTAAGCCCATTACTGCACGAGCCTGGACACCCACATGTTGCTCCAGGACCGTAAATTCTGCCTGGATACGCCGACTTTCCCTGATATAGACTGCTTTTGCCAATCCATCAGTTGTTCCCACAATATCCTCACGCAGACGTAGCCCTGGATAGCCATACCCACCTCCCATACGTGGAGCCTCGGTTTGCATCCAGTAAAGCATAGAGAGGCTGAGCTGGCGAGCAGCCTGTAAATGTTTCTGTTTTTCTTTATCTGAGACACCTAGCAGGGGACCAAGCCAGTAATCAATCTGCGGCCAGTTCACCAGTGTAATGTCGCTGGGGAAGCGGCCTTGTGGGTAATGTTGGCGGTAAAAAATTCGCCGAAAGTGCCAGAAGTCCTGCCCTTGTTCACGGTCGGTATCTCCATCAAAGAGTGCACGGTGGCGCGTTTCAAGTGTCTCGGGGTTGTAATCAATCCAGCCAAGTTGTGGCCCTGGCCAAAAATCTGCTTGATAGCGACGCCAGAAGTCGTAAGTTTCTGGTCGCTCGATGGTGTGATTCTCAGAGGGGATATAATCGAGCGCGAAGCACCAACTCACCGCTTGTTGATCGAGTGGCTGTGCCTCGCCAGCAAGGGCGTGCAGTTCTCCTGTCTGAGTTTGACTTTCAGCTCCAATCACGTGTTCTACACCAGCCATTGGTAAAATGTCGCCCATTTCGGTTGCATCCAGGATATAGAGAGCATGAATAACTGTTTGCTCGCCTGTTTCATCATTCTGGATTTTTAGTGCACGTACATGATCCCCATCGCATTCCGTTGCGATAGGACGAGAGTGCAGAAGCACTTCAACCTGGCGGCTAGCGCGGTAGGGAGCTAGCATTTCCTCTAACACTGCTATCGCGACCCGTGGTTCATGGCAGAGCCGACTCACGTCTCCCATTCCTGGATTGAACGTTGGATTCTCCCTGACTTTGGGTAGCAAAGGATAATAATGTCGATAGTAATCGCGAATCCCGTCGCGCAGGCGGCGATAGCTGGCTGTGCAACCAGATTGTTCAATCCAGCGATGTTCGTCTGGCGGCACTGCTTGCGCAGTGAGCTGACCACCAATCCAATCAGTCTCCTCAGTAATGATGACATGTTTCCCCAGCCGCAGTGCGGCAAGCGCAGCGGCAATGCCCCCTAAACCCCCTCCCGCGATAAGAATGTCTGTCTGTCGCTCTCGCATATATGTATTCTCCTTTTGGCTAGTATGTTTGATGAATATGGAAGCTAGGTTTAATCGTTGGATGGTCTGCCCATAGGTTGGAAGCATAAAGAATAATATGTTCATACGTAAAGACATATGCACGAGCTGATGCGCGGCCTCTGAGTAATGCTCTGTTCTATAGATGTGTTGGAGGCATGACAGTGTTCCCTTTCATAAAGGTGCATGGCAGTGTCAGTTGTTGTCCCTTTAACGAGTTGTTCCCCTGTAAAAGGTTAATGAGTAAATGCACTGCTTCTTTTCCCATTTCACGCCGTGGAATGGAAAAGCCTGTCATGCCAGTTAGGTGCTGTGTTTCGTTGAGTGGATCTCCCAGAAGCGCAAAGGAGAGATCATGAGGAACGCTCATCCCCATTTGCTTCGTTACATTTAATAACTTATGGGCATAGCTTATATCCTCAAATAATAGAGCTGTTACACCAAGTGAAAGATATTGCTGTAGTAATGCAGGGGTGATTGCTTCCAGGTCACACGCTATCAGCAAGCGTTCGTCAAGTACCATTTCAAGGCGTTGATGTGCAAGAAGGTAGCCGCTCTGGCGATCATAATGCGCCTCATATGGTATTCTATCTTGCTTAGATAGATAAGCAATACGCCGGTGCCCCAGGCTGTGCATATATTCAACCACCTGAACGGTAGCCGCTACATAGTCAGCTGCGACATATGGAATGTTCATACCGGGTATGTCGCGTCTACCCACATAGACAAAAGGGTATCCTTCTTGCATAAGCTGCGTAATTTCGTCAGGCCCTTGGTACACACCTAACAAAAGCGCGCCATCAGCCATTTGCAGGCTATTGATTCCCTCTTTATAGATAGAACGCTTGCCATTCGTAGTGGGCCGTGTGAAGAGGAGGAGATCGTAATCTTGCGCTTGGGCCTCCTCTTCAATTCCGATAAGAAAGGGATAGTAAAAATCGTGATATTCCAGAGGAAAGATGGCCTGGTAGGTAAACACTCCCAATAAGCGGTTTTGACTTCCAGCGAGTTTGCGTGCTACCGGATTCGCAACATAGCCCAATTCGCGTATCGCATCCCAGACTCGTTGCCGGGTCTGGGCACTGATACGCACATTTCCATCCATGTGCCCATTGATTACTAACGAGACTATAGCTGGTGAAACATGCGCCAGGGCTGCAACATCGGCCTGTGTAGAACGTCGTTTCCTCATATCCCCCTCATCATACACTTTGATAAAGCGCTTTATCAAAGTGTATGATGAGGGGGATATGATTGTCAATAGCTGAAATTTTTAGTAAGAATATGCTACGTTTCAAATAAACCTACTGGAACATCGCTGTTTATTTATTCCGCATTTTGCAATGGTCTAGTGGGGTCCTGAGCATATAGCTCCCCCATGTCGTCCCCTTCTAGGAAGGCTAGCAGAGCATTATTAAAGGCCGATGGTTGATCAAACATGCTAAAGTGATTGGAGCCTTTGAGCACCAGGAGGTACGATCCACTCAGGCTTGCGTGTAGCTGGCGACCAAGCGAAAGTGGAACAAGGTCATCTTCAGATCCCCAGATGAGTAAAGTGGGAACCGTGACTGCCGAGACGACGGATGCCGCATCAAGAGCCATGATTTGCCCTGCGGCGCGTGCTACCATAGCATTTCCAGCGCGGAGGAAGTCATAAGCCATATAGGGTCAGAACATTGGTGTTGTTCGATAAATAGAGCGGAGTGCCATTGTTCTCAAGCGGCTGGTATGTTTGCCAAAAGCCATCCCAATTGAATCGACTAGGACCAGATGCTTCACAACAGCAGGGCGTAATACTGCCAGCGCCATACAAATATAGCCGCCCATTGAGTGCCCGACGAGGTGTGCCGTTTCCAGCCCTAATGATTGCATCCATCTGTCCAGCCAGGCAGCACATTCAACAAGCTCGAATGTGGGTGCTAGATGTCTCATTGCCCCAAAACCAGGAAGATCTACGAGGTAGACGCGATATAGCGAAGCAAGGGCAGGTATGTTACGATTCCACCAGCGGGACGAACCTGAGAGCCCATGAATGAGAATCACTGGTTCACCTTTGCCTGCAACCCTATAGTGAATGGGGACATTATCGACGAGGATGGTGCGTTTCGTGATCTTCATCAGACCTCCGTTTCTGTGACGCTTGTTCTTTTTGGCAAGGGAGGAAAGAGGTGTCGACTAAATAGCTTTCTCGAAAATACCATACATCATCGAAGATCTATGATGCCAATTCGGTGGTTATCAGGCAGTTTCTTTTATGGGTAATGTAAACCAGAATGTGGAACCTTCTCCTGGCGTGCTTTGGACTCCTACATGACCATGATGGAGTTCAATGAATTCTCGGCAGATATAGAGGCCCAGCCCCAGGCCCGTGCCTGAACCATGGCGAACCTCTATTCCAGGCACACGGTAGAAACGTTGCCAGAGACTTTTCTGTGCTTCCAATGGGATACCCGGCCCTTGATCTTGCACTGAGACCCGTGCGAAACCATCTTCTCTGGTAAGATGAACCACCACTGGATACTCAGGATTGGAATACTTAAGGGCATTGGTTAGATAATTGAGAATGACCTGTTTAATGCGGTCTATATCGGCCTGGACTGGTACGGGCCGTTCTACAGGCGCGAGTATAATTGCGCGATCCGTGACTGCTTGCTGCATATCTTTTGTGGCCTCCTCAACAATGTCTGCCAGATCATAAGGAGTCATTGACAGCGTGAACTTGTTCATGCGAATACGCGATGCCTCAAGCAATTCCTCGATCATGCGAGCCTGAACCTGTGCTCTTTGTAGTGCTGTTTCGAGCGGTTTTCGTAGCTGGTCTAGTTGTGCTGCGGACAGATTATGATTAAGCTTCATTAGGCGCCGAAGGGTCAATTCCACATTGCCTTTAATGGTGGTAAGGGGCGTTTTGAGTTCATGGCTGGCGATACTGATGAAAGCGTCGTAACGACGATTTATTTCCTGAAGGGCTTGCTCAGTGGCTCTCGTGGCTGCCCATTCTTCTAGTAAGCGGACCTGCGCAATAACCAGAGCTGCGAGCCGGGCTGTTCCCTGCGCTAGTGCTATCTCTTCATTTGAATAGGTATAGTGTACGTCTGTATATTCGCCTTCCATCTTCGCGATGATGAAGAGGCCAATTAGCTCTCCATGCTGTACCATAGGGCAAGTAGGCGATAACGCGCCCCGAAGTCCGAGCGCGGCGTCACATATGGTTGCTGTTGAAGATCAAGCAGTACTACCTGGTTCGCGTGAAGCTGCGCAATCGTAGCTTCGTCGATGTAATCAGAAAGAGGCGCTTGCTCGGTTTCTTCGCGTAGACGTTGTTCCTGCTCAGGCGTCAGGTTACTGGCACCCAGGAGATGCTGACGGTCACCTTGGGGATCAATCGCGAAGACATCGACATAATGACAGTTGAGTACCTTGGCTATAATCTCCACCAGCAATTTTCCTGTAACCAGGATTGGGGAAATTGCGCATGTCTCTTTGTCTATGCCTGTCTCTTCCCGACACGCGATTGCTACGAGCTGTTCTACAAGCGTGAGCAAAGATGTGAAGGCTTGTAATGTGCGCGCTTCTTGTTGGTGGTGCGCCGTGAGGTCATGACATATTGTGTATCCCCCGATCAACTTTCCTTGTCGGTTATACACTGGTGCGCTGGCAAGATGTATCTGTAATTCGTGTCCAGAAGGAGTACATAGGGAGGTCCCGTTGGAATTTGTCTGTGGTAATATATCATCCCTGTCGCAGCCTATAATCGATTGTGGCTTGGAACCATCTTCCGGATGCTCCAGTTCGTAAGGCTTAAGAGACGCGAGAAATTGACACCAGGAGATTCCAACAAACGCTTCTGGCTGTACTTCAAAGAGCTGTTGCGCGGCGCTATTCATCTGGACAATATTGCCTTGAAGGTCGTAGATAAGGACACTCTCACTTAATGATGCAAAGACTGAGCGAGAGAGTGTATGCAATTCTTCAGTATCATTGTTTCCCATATGTGTGCCTGGCAGATCATCTTTATTTCTCAGATGGTATATATCAGTATGCTTGTCCTTAAAATGGAAAAATTATTTCTTCCCTGTTTATGGTATGCTCTCCCGAAAAAGCTGTTCCTGTTACGGGGCTATATATTATGCTGATTTCTCTCAATAATGTAGGCAAAGAGAAAGCGTCTCATGATTGAGCCTTTCTCTCGAATCGGTGTGTTTGCTCTTGCAATCTCAATGTGATGAGATTGCAGTCTCTTCTCCACGACGCATACAATAGCTTATAGTAGTATGCTTTTCCCAGCTTGCAGAGCAATTGAGCATTCCGGAAAGGGACTCTGAGGTGGATAAAGGCTCACACCGTGTCACGCCACGCAAATTGAAACGTGGTGGAACTCCTGATGGGAAGTCGATTCTTCGCTCCCGCTCTGGGAGGCTTCCACCTCACAACCAGGTACAATTTCACCGGTTGCAAGCTGCCTGGGAACATTTTCCGGATAGCCTTGTTGCGTGTGATCACAATCAGAGAATCCTACGGATCAATGCCGCTGCTTGTAAGCTCTTTGAAGTGGCTTCCGAAGCCCAATACCTGGGAAAAGATTACCAGCAGTTTCTTAACCACTATATCCATTCTGATGAGCAGTCATCACTTGTTCCTTCAGGACAATGGCTCATGAGTCTCATGCTGGCTGGGAAAATGGGAACCGACTTATCAGTACAGACCCTTTTGTTGGGCCTCCCGTCTGGGCGCAAGATTCCAGTCACCGTCCGCTCTTTTCCCGTGATTGATCAAGAGCTTGGCATACAAGAAACAGTCTTTGTCTTCCATGAGCTCACGTATTATTATCAGGAAGTCTTTCATCTCCAACGTGTCTATGAGTCGATGTTGGACCTGCTTACCGCGATCATGCAGATTCCTGGGCAAAGAGAGTATATCTTGCCAGAAGAGACCTTTCTTCTCTCGCCTCCAGTACTTTTTGTGGCTCAGCAAGTGGTGAATATCATCCAGCAGGTCTTGAATTGTCATGATGTGGAAATGTTTGCATTTGCTCGTCAAACAGGTCATCTGCACTTTGTTGCAGGAACTGGCTTAACTGATGAACAAGAACAGCGCTGGCAAGATATGAGGGGATGCTTCCATCTCAGAGAGCGCATTGATGACGCTATATTCGCTCGCCTGAGTGCAAACCAGGAGGTGGTGCTTACGTCTGATCAGTTACGCTCCTGTGCTGATTTTGGTCATCAGCAAGCCTTTCTTATGAACCCCAACTCTACATCTCCTGATCCCGAGATTTTCTTACTCATTCCTTTGTTTCTGGAGCAGCAATGGATTGGGATGCTGCTTATCGGCAACATAAGTGCTCAAGGGAAGTACACGCCCGAGGAGATTGGGCTCGCGAAAATCGTTACTGCACAGACTATGCTGCTCATTGAGGGGATTCACTATTTCTATGCTCAGGAAGAGAAACAGAAGAAAGTACTTGCCCGACGAGAAGTAACGCGCCAGACGGGCGAATTTCTGACCCTGGCAAGTCATGAGCTGCGAACTCCATTGACGAGGGTCCTGGGTAATCTGCAATTAGCACAGCGCCGATTGGAGACGTTAAAGAAACAACTTCCCCCTCTCTCCGCTCAGTTACGTGAACCTATTGACCATGTTCAGCGCCCCTTGGTCGCAGCCTCGCAGGGGGCTCAGCTTCAACAACGTATTATCAATGACTTGGTCGATGATGCACGTATCCAAACTCATACGCTCATGTTGTCCTTGCACCCTGAGGATTTACTCGCACTACTAAGAGATGAAGTGAATAAGCAGCAACAATCCGCGCCAGAGCATCCCATTGTGCTTGATGTTCCTTCTTCGTATCAAAGCGTACCCGTCATTGCTGATGTTGAGCGTATCAAGTACGTTCTCAATACTTATCTGATCAATGCGCTCGTTTATTCTTCCCCAGAGTGTCCAGTGACGGTCCGGTTACGTATTGCTGAATCGCATGCTAGCGTCTCAGTTCATAATGAAGGATCAGGTATTGCGAAAAACGAACTCGATCATATCTGGGAACGCTTCTATCGTACCAAAGGCACTACAGTTCAGCATGAACTGGATCTGAGCTTCGGATTGACCCTCTATTTGTGCCGAGCGTTCATTGAATTGCAGCAGGGGCGTGTGGGAGTGCAAAGTGCTCCTGGTCAGGGAGCTACGTTCTGGTTCACTTTGCCCATTGCCACATCTCTGTAAGTGTGACATACGCTGTCTGTGTAGCTCATTTGTTTGGTTTGAGAGAGGGGCCTGCGATAGCGCTACTGAGTTGACCCAGCCAAATGGCAAGTTGTTCGGGTGGACAGGGCTGCTCTTGTTCTAGCCACCAGACTGTCGCGCCCATTCCCGCATAGGCAATACAACTGAGTTTTAGGTCGATGGGAAGTGTGTCAGGCTGTAGCTCCTTAAGCGCTGTAGCGAATAAAGAGCGAAAGCGCTTCTCCGTATTCTGGCGAAAACGTTGCGCAAAATAGGGATCTCCCTTTGGGCCAAGCATCACACGGTAGAATTCTGCATTCTGTTGGATATGCTTGAGCAGGTTGAGTGGCCCAGACGATGTTCCTTGAGAATCTGGCTTCTGTTTCTCTGCGGAAGCGGACTGATCTTCAGTCATCTCATAGATTTCGTTCATATACTGTTCTAGTAAGTCATATTTATCCAGGTAATGGCGGTAAAATGTTGAGCGATTAACCATAGCTCGTTCCGTAATGTCACGTATGGTAAGTGCCGCAAATCCTTTCTCTACCGTGATCTCAATGAAGGCTTGCTGAAGTAGTTTGCGGGTACGGCGGACACGTAAATCCTCGATTTCTTCTGGCTTTTGCGTCACTTTTTTCTCCTTTGTCGCATACACAACGTATTGCGGTTTTTTGCTGATTGACCTAATATTCTACCTCCTGTTAAGCTTTTTGTACAACAGCGCGTTGCATAAGTATCACTATGATGCATACTTTGGAAAATTTTCTCAAACTGAAGTACAGAAAGGTAGAGATGAATGGAACAGAAAGAGGAAGTCCGTTCTTTCCAGGAACGTGTTGGTATCTCAGTTGTGCCTACAGATCCGACAACGCTTGTTACGTCACTTATCGAGATTGAGGATGCAGGCGTTGACCATATCTGGGTGGGGGGCCCACCCTGGAATCCAGATCTGCTCACGATACTGGCTGCAGCGGCGATGCGCACCAAAAGCCTCAAACTAGGAACTGCTATCGTGCAGGTTTTTTTACATCACCCTGTGCAACTGGCTCAGCAGGCTTTGAGCCTTCATGCCCTGGCCCCAGGCAGGCTGAGGTTGGGTATCGGCACTTCATCGCCAGAATTCGCAAAACATGTGTATGGTATAGAAATGGAGTCGCCTCTCTCCTACTTGCGCGAGTATGTCCAAATACTACGCCCTTTACTTCACCAAGGCGAAATCCATCATCAGGGACGTTACTTTGCGACTGAGGTGTCGTTGCAGGCTTCATCGCAGCTTCCCGTGTTCATAGCTGCGCTGGGACCGAGAGCGTTCCGACTCTCAGGCGAAGTGGCGGATGGCGCTCTTCCCGTTATGTGTCCGATTCCGTATCTGTTGAATACGGCGCTTCCTGCGATGAGGACAGGGGCAAGTGCAGCTGGGCGAGCGTGTCCGCCAATTGTGGCTCATGTGCCCGTAGCTTTCACAGAGGATCGAGCAACCGCACTACGCATAGGACGACAAGCAATGAGCATTTACCAAACACGCTCCGCCTATCGCAATATGTTCGTTGCGGCGGGTTTCTCACAACAAGAGATCGACTCTGTTTCCGATAGCTTTATCGAAAGTTTGTTAGTCTTTGGCGACGAAAGTAAGATACGAGATCGTCTATTGGAACTGCTCTCGATGGGCATTGATGAGTTGACAATAGGTCTTATCCCTATCTCCGACGCAGTTTCGGAAGGAAATCGCCTGGCGCGGCTCATTGGTCGATTGTGATTATAGTCGCCTTGAAGAGGGTTGGATACCGCTTTCTCAGTGATTTGTCTTAAGTCTTTTGAGATTGTAATCGCCTCCTGCCTGCTCACATATGCGTGAATCTGCCTAATTTCCAGATAGGCAGATTCACGCATAATAATATGGCTCTCCATATGAACGGTGCCTTCCTGGAAGCAGAAATTTGACCAGAGCTGTTATCACATGTTAATTTATGATGCATGTAGAAGATTGTATATACGCCTTTGTATGAAAGACATAGATAATCGCCTATGAATATTTCATCAACGGATACTGAAGTGACGAATATGCCATCCGCCCTCTCATCGAGCAGGGGTGAGCGCATTGCACATTACATCTCCGATATCTTTAATCCACTCTTTGTTGCAGCGCCTACATTCCTGGTGGCTGCGCTGATGAGTGCTCCTGATTTGCTCCATGCGTTCCTGTGGTGGGGGATTGTCATCGTGGGAGTCTCGATTCTCCCTTATCTCTTCATCGCACGTGGCGTTCGGCAAGGGAAATATACGGATAAGCATGTTTCGCGCCGTGAGCAGCGGTTGGTACCAGTCTTATTCGCGCTCGTTTGTATGACGGTTTCATTCTTCATCCTTGTTCTATTGCAGGCTTCGCGCCCCCTGCTAGGCACAACCGTTGCTATGCTGATTTCGCTCATACTTGCGCTCGTGATTACCAGTGTGGCGAAATGGAAGATTAGCCTGCACATGATTGGGATTTCGGGGGCATGTACAATGCTCGTGGTATTTTTTGGTCCACTGTTCCTCCTGCTTACACCTCTTGCCCCTCTGATTGGATGGGCACGCTGGAAGGTGGGCGCCCATAATGTGCTTCAGGCATGCGCTGGAACGCTTCTTGCTGTTATGGTGACCCTTGTTACTTTCTGGGGCTTTGGGCTACTGTAGCTCCTGTGTTTTCTCTTCAGCAATATGAGTATTTGTATTTCGCTCTTCCCAGAACAAATTCTTATCGTGTGAGACTTGAATGCTCTGAAATGAGGCTAAAGGTCTCTTGTATTGCGCGTTTTGGCCCTCAGAAAAATGAAACACTGCTTGACCCGGTTCCTATTGAGCGGTGGTTTTTTCCAATACTCAATTTTTCATAGGATCGCCCAAATTTATGGCACCGCCATTCTTGATACTATCACATTGTTGGGAGCAACAATGTGATAGTATCAAGAATGAGTAGTTATAGCCGCGTTAAGACTATAAGGAGGGAGTATGGATAGGACCCAGCAGCGTTTTCAGATACAAAGAGGCGCATTGCCGAGTGGTAAGCCTGTTGATCTTCAGGAGGTCGCTGTTCTTTTGCAGGCAGGGGATGATGTCGCTATTGCCCGTCTTCCATTAGCAAAAGGCCTTCATGTGCGCCTGCCAAATGGTCGCTTGCTTATAGTTGGGCAGCGCGTACTGGCAGGCCATAAGCTGGCTCTCCGGGAGATTGCGCAGGGGCAACCTGTACTTCGTTATGGCTCGATTATCGGTTTTGCGACCCAGACAATTGAGGCAGGTTCACATGTGCATACCCACAACCTTGCGGTAGGTACACTCCATCAGCAGTATGTCTATGGGAGTGAATTGCACCTGGTTCAACCTGTTTCAATTCAGGAGCAGCGTACCTTTCAGGGGTATAGACGGCCCGATGGCAGGGCCGGGACACGTAATTACCTGGCACTAATTGGCACTGTAAATTGTGCTGCCAGTGCGATACGCGCTATCCAGAAGCGCTTTGGGGCGGAAATTTTGCGCCGCTATCCCCAGATTGATGGCATTATTGGATTGACTCATAAAAACGGTTGCGCGATGGGGAGCCAGGGGATCGCTACCTTACAGCGCGTACTGGCTGGAATGGCGGCTCATCCCAATGTTGGTGCCTATTTGCTGGTGGGTTTGGGCTGCGAAAGTAACCAGATTCCCAATCTGATTAGTGAGATGCGGCTTGATGTTGGTGAACGCTGGAAGGAGCCACTCTCACTCAACCTTCAGGAGCACCAGGGAATTGCACAGACTGTGGAAGAGGGAGTGCGTCTTATTGGTGAATTGCTCCCACGAGTGAATGATGTGCGACGCGAAGCTATTCCCATTTCCGAACTCACCCTGGCGCTTCAGTGCGGTGGGAGCGATGGCTGGAGTGGGGTCACTGCCAATCCTGCCCTGGGCTATTGTGTCGATGAATTGATCAGACAAGGTGGAACTGCTGTTCTGAGCGAGACGCCCGAGATATATGGAGCCGAACATGTGCTACTCCGACGGGCGCGCAGTCAGGAGGTGGGTGAAAAACTGCTTGAGCGTTTGCGCTGGTGGGAACAATATGCCGCAATCAATGGGATGGAAATGGACAATAACCCCTCTCCTGGCAACAAGCTTGGAGGCTTGACGACTATTTATGAGAAATCGCTAGGGGCAATCGCTAAGGGCGGTTCCATGCCTTTGAATGCCGTCTATCAGTATGCTGAGCAGATTACGGAACGTGGATTGGTCGTCATGGATACGCCAGGATACGATCCCGTCTCAGCCACTGGACAGGTCGCGGGTGGTGCTAATATTATGGCCTTTACTACTGGACGTGGTTCGTGCTTTGGTTTTAAGCCGGCTCCATCCATCAAGATCGCGACGAATACTCCCATGTATGAGAGTATGAACAATGATATGGATCTCAACGCTGGTGTCATGTTAGATGGTGAGGGGATGAGCGCAGAGGAGGCTGGTAGGCAGATCCTGGAAGAAGTGATTGCCGTGGCAAGTGGCAAAAAGAGTAAAAGCGAGGCCCAGGACATCGGTGAAGAAGAGTTCGCTCCCTGGATTCTGGGCGCCATTATGTAAGTGGCGTTCAACCCTTCAATTGTGCTTGAGGAGGTCCTGGATTCATATAATAGTGCCTGCAATGGCAGGATATCTTCATGATCCGAAATTGGTCCGGTAGGCAGTTGGTGTTAGATGGAAAACGGCTTGAAAGGTACGGGTCAGACGGGGACCATCGTTAAAGCCAACCCGGTGCGCGATTTCGGTAACACTCAGTGACGTTGTACGCAGCAGCGTTTGGGCACATTCTAGCCGTAAGCGGCGTATATACGTCGCTGGAGGGACGCCTACCTCGCGTGTAAAGATCTCGCTAAAGCGGCTAGGCGAGAGAAATAGCAGAGAAGCTAATTGGGGTACGGTCAACGGCTCATGGAAGCGCTCTTCGCACATGCGCAAGATGTGAACAATGTCAGGACTATAGGGTGCTTTCCCGTTCAGCTCAGAGAGGGGCGGTTTTTTATCCACCGCCCCTTGTCTGCGTGTTATAGAGACCAGCAGGCGAAATAGCTGGCAGCGCGTCAACTGGACGGCAGCGAGATCCTGCTCAGCATACTCCATGCAGATCTCCGCGAGCATCGTGTTCACAGCATGATGATGTTCTGGTGAAAGGTGCAAGCGATGTGCATAGCAAGATTCCTTCCCCATAGAAGTATCCTCTGTACCGATCAGTAGATGCCAGAAGATGGGCAGGGCGCGTAGCGCGGCGAGTTCTTCGGTGGAGAAGAGATGGCGTTGGAAGTAGAAGGCATCAAGCTCAAGCATGTGGTAGCGCTGATATGCATGGACAACCCCAGGTGGAAGAATGTATACATCTCCTCGCACAATGGTATAGGGGTGATGATCTATCAGATGTATGCCCTGCCCATTCTGAACGATATAGAAGGCATAGAAATCCAGATGGTGGTGTGGCCCGGTATCTATGCCGTGATTGTAGCGTTCGTGTCGTAGTAGCAGAGGGAGAGATTGATGGCCCCGCATCTTTGTGAAGTAACAGGGAGTAGCCTCCTGGGAAACTGCCAACTCGGTCCATAAAAACGTATCTGGATATTGCACCCTCAGTTCCTGCCTTTCTCGGAGAAAATGCCATGAAGTCCGCTGAAATTGACAAGCCAATCACCTCTTCTTGCTTGTATGCTTAACACTATAAATTGCACCTTGTCAAGCGATGATTTGCTCTAGAGGCTCATATGTGATTTTGAGCGTAGAGTCACCGTTGCTGTAAAGCGAGGTGATACGCGCGATGATGTTGCATGAAGACGTGTGATTGCAATGGAGGAGACAGGCAATGAGTGGTCAGGCATCTGAGATTTATGATGAGTATACGTCGTTTGTAGAATCTGACGCAAACGCCGCCGCCGAAATGCTACAGAAACAAATGAGTGAGCAAGGATACCTCTTTTTCCGGGGGCTTGTGCCTGCGGACGAGGTACGCTCCGTGCGTCGCTCTATGTTGGAAGTGTTGAGCGCGGCAGGATGGGTGAATCCTGCTTACGATCTTATGGAAGGGCGAGCTATGCCCGGACAAGAGCCCCTGACTGAAGGGCAGCCAGAATACGCTGCTGCCTATCGCGAGGTGCTCAGGCTTCCAAATTTCTATAATTTCCCCTGTCATACTGCCTTGATGGCAATAGCGCAAAAATTATTGGAAGGGGATGTCTTTGTTCACCCGCGCCGTATCGGGCGCATTACCTTTCCTGGATCTGCGGCCTTTGCGACACCACCGCACCAGGACTACTACTACATTCGTGGCTCAGTAGAAACCTATTCATGTTGGACGCCTCTAGGTGATTGCCCACGTGAATTGGGTGGGCTGGCAGTCTGGCCTGGAACCCATAATTTAGGCTTTGTTGAGCATAGTGCAAGGCATGTTGGGGCTGTTGGGGGTCATGGTATCCCTGTAGATGAATCGCAGGCGCAGTGGCACACTGTTGACTATGGGATCGGAGATGCACTGTTCTTCCGTTCATATACCATCCACAAAGCCCTTCCTAATCTGACGAAAGACCGTTTGCGCCTCTCAACCGATAATCGCTACCAAATCAGCAACGACGAGATTGATCCTGCTGCGCTGAAGCCGCACGGCATTGGCGGCAAGTAGCCATATACATGATCAGGCGATGAGGTGGTGACACATCATTTTTGTTCGTATTGATTTCTAAGGAATCCGCGTTGGCGAAATTGTGGAGGCGTTAGGATGATTTCATACGCGGCGGTGTGGTTATAGGGCTTTTTCTTTTCCAGAACGAATGGAGGAGTTCTAGCACAAACCACAATCCCCGTGCGCAGATGCCTCCCAGCGCATCGCCCTTAAAGGCATTGAAGTCGGTGAAGGTAGGAAGTTCACCGCGGAAAAATGCCTGGATAGTTTCCTGTACCAGCGCTGCCAGGATTAAGCCTGCGACATACCAGTGCAGATGACGGCGCAATTGCGGGATGAGGCTAAGAGTAAGTGTGCCGATGATGAAAAAGAAGATAGTATGCCCAACAAAGTGGTCGTGGGCATTATGAAAGACCTCATGGAATGGGACGCCAAATGCAGGCCACACTTCGCTTAGCCAGTCAAAAGGGAACCAGAGGACACCCAGAAGTATGAGCACGGGCCAGCCGAAGCGCAGACCCAGCAAGATAATACGGAGAAACGTATGTTGGGGATTTGCATCTTTTGACATAATATAGCTTCTTCCTTCCTTATTGTTATAGAAGAGAGGTTTGTTGAGTATAGCATGGATGGATATCGCGTTACTCGTTTCTGAGTGTTTGCTTTTGCGCACTCAAGACCTCCATGAGAGTAAGTCAAAAGCTCCAATGACTGGGAACCATTAATGGCGTCTTGTTTGGTTGTTAGAGAACAAAAAGTACGCGCTTTCCCTTCTCCAGGAAAGAGCGTACTTTTTGTTCTAAGAAGAAGCAGACCTTCAATGGAGTGCACGATAGACCAGAGATTAGACCGTAGCGACCTCGGCTGGCACCTTTGGATCGGGATCTTGCTCGAAGAGATCTTCTATTTTTTTTGTGGACCAATGAGAGATGGTCCACGTACTGCCTAGCAGAGCGAGGTAGATCACAATATAGGCGGTTGTGGGAATGGGTAGAAAGATGCTCGCGAGAGCCAGGCCCACAAAGATGAGTGGGTTGATCAGAAGGATGCGTGCAAAGCGTTTACGTCTCTTGGATGGAATGTTTCGCTTGAGAAGACGGTATTCATGTGATCGCGCCGTCTTATAGCTAGCGTACTGCCATATGGCCCAGAGTACTCCAGCAGTGATTACCTGCCAGCAACTGAAGAGAAGCGCATACACGTGAGAAGACATGTGGCTGGTATAGAGGCGCGCAGGAATAAACATCAGGATAATCAGAAGCAAGAAGACAAAATTGAGTCCCAGTAGTACCGAGTCGTACCGTTTGATCAGCCTGAACAGGTGATAATGAAGTAACCAGTACACCCCCATAAGGACAAAACTAAATACATAGGTGCCAAGGAGGCTCCAGCTCTCAGTCAGGACGGTTGCGACCGCGTTGTGGTCTTCAAAATTGAAAGAGGGATCGATCTGGGCCGCAACGATGGTGATCGCGATACCAACAATGGCGTCGCTAAAAAGCTGGATGCGGGTCATATCTTCGTTGCCGATGCTTAGATCCAAATTCTCCTGCAAGCGACGACGATAGAAGGAGAAAAAGAGCCAGCGTATTACTGTGTAGCCGACCACAATGCCAACTCCGATCTCCCAGTAATTCAACGCGAGCATGATATAGGCTGGGATATAGAAGAGCAAACTGATCGGAATGGCTGATAATCGCCAGTTGGTGTAGACAAGAAATGCCTTTTCTGGCTGAGTATCCTCAAAGAGCGTATTGGATTGTTTGCTTTGGGCATATCGCCACATCAATGGAAGCATGATACTTGCACCCAGTAGCGACCCCAGAAATAACAAGAAACTATAGATATTGCTACTACTCAGGGCTACCTCAGGATGTAGGGCGATGTCAATAAGGCCGACATCCATGATATTCAAACTGACTGGAATCAAGACTACCAGGGCTAGGTAGAGAGAGTTCAGGGTGATGAGCCAGCCATCGTTGCGTTTAATGTGATGGAAGATGCTATGGTGCTCTCGCCAGAGATTATACACAAAAATAAAACTTAAGAGGTACGAGAAGAGGCGAATGCCAAAGACAACGGTATTTAGCTCTTCCAGGTTTTTGGGGATCTTGATGGAAACAGCTGCAATGGTCAGAGCGAAGGCGATTACTCCATCGCTAAAGATCATTAACCGCTCATTTTCTTCTTCTCGTTCCTCCTGTTCCTTTTCGGCAAGTCGCTCTGCCTTATGCATCGCGGCATGAGCTTCTCCGGCTGTCTCTGTATGTGTTTCATGGTTGTGTTGTGTGTTCATCCGATGCTGCTTCCAGCGAGTCAGGAGTGTTGGTTTCTCTGTCGAAGCCAACGCTTCAGGCAATGGTGCGGCGCAGTTGGAGCAAAACTTGCCTCCCGAATGCAGTTTTGCTTTACAGTTGGGACATTGCATGTATGAGTTCCTTCTCTCTTATTTGAAGATAATGGTAAAGTCCACTTGATCCAGGGATGAGAAATCATCGCAAAGACAACAAGAATAGACGTCATTTGGAATGGCTAAATTCTCTGGTTAAGGTTCGATAGAACAATGGAGTCAGGACATTACCAAATATTGAAGAATGCAGATACCATTATACTCGCTCAAGCCGTCTGTGAGCGGTTTTATAGGCGATATTTACCTTGCTTATGATTTTGATTTCTTATAGTTCTACAACAGTGTTCAGAAGGCATGAGCAGGCATATGTAGACGCAGAGCTTCAGCCTGCGTAGGATGTAGATCAATTAAGTGGTACACCCCATTCTACAGCGGAGTATTCTTAGAAAAGTTACAATGGCAAAGTTGAAGGGTGCATAGTGTTTTTTTCGCGGCAAGAGTGTATACTGGAGCTCTATTGTCAATTGAAAAATATATGGATGTGATGGATGGAAAAACATCTCAAGCGTCTAAGTAAAACGCTCGCGTATGTTCTGCGTCATGATCCCCAGAGTCATGGCTTGATCCTTGATGCTGAGGGTTGGGTCTCTATGGAAGAGCTATTAGCTGCTTTGCACCAACAGCATCGCTCCTGGGAGCAGGTCACAGAGACAGACATTTTCTCTCTCATGGCGCAATCGGAGAAGCAGCGTTTTGAAGTCAAAGATGGCAAGATCCGTGCCTATTATGGTCATTCTCTTCCGAGAAAGATTGAGATGCAAGCCGCTATTCCGCCGAAAGTGTTGTATCATGGTACCACCCCTGAGGCGACACAACTCATTAGGGATCAAGGCTTACGCCCAATGCAGCGCCAGTATGTCCATCTCTCTGCTGATAGGGAGACGGCTCTGATGGTGGCTCGCCGTCGTACATCTCGTCCGGTCATACTTCATGTGAATGCGCTTGAGGCCTCAGAACAAGGAATTGCCTTCTATCTGGGGAACGATATGGTCTGGCTTGCTGAACCAATTCCCCCGCCCTATATTCAATTTGGCTAGGGGTGTTATGGGGTCATTATATAAAATGAACCTTTCTCTTTTCTAATCCACCAGAGGCAAAGCAAGTGAAAAGCCTCCTTCTTGCTCACTCCAGATCTGTCCTCCGTGTTCGTGTAAAATCTCATGGCATAGTGCAAGGCACGCTTCTACCTCGCCATGCTCAAATATTCGTATTTCTGCTCCGAATTCTCCTATTTTTTCGGTCGTGTGTCTCGGCAGATCGTTTTTGAAGCGAATCGTTATTTGCGCTTCCTGACCCATGAGGTTTGAAAAGGGTGCTAGATGGATCTCAGCAGGCTTCGTAACAGTCTGTCCTGTGAATATATAGTTGAGGAGGATATGTTCAAAAAGCGCCTGCAACCAGAAAGAATCGCACATGATAAAAAGCGGCTGCGTAGGTATGCTCACTTGTACGATACCATCAGGATAGAGTGGAATACGTTGTTCAATGACCTGTCTGAATATGGCCACGAGATCTGCTCGAACCTTGTTTTGACAGAGTCGCTCATCTGTTGCCTCAGGAGCGAGCTCACGTAGTTGAGCCAGCAGATCATTCAAGCGCTTTTCGCGATCTTGCATTGTCTGCAAATAGCCTAAACAGCAATCATTTCGATCTTGCCAGGCTTCTTGTGTTGGGGGAAATGTTTCTTGAGCACGCGCTGAGATTGTACGTTGCAGCAGGTGCCGATATCCAGAAAGCACGGCCAGACCATTGCCCACTTCATGGTGGATTAGTTTGAGCAGTGCATAATTGATCGGAGCATCTTTGACACTCTTAACTACGTCGATATTGCTTTGAGTCATGTGCACTTCCCCCTTTTCTCCAGGCGCTATTGCAAACTCTCATAACTATACTAGGATGATAATGCTATTGTACTATCGCTTTTAAACACCTTTGACATGTATTCGAAGAGTTTTAACGCCTGTTTTTGACACCTTGTTTTTTCTTACTGAGAAAATTTTTTATATAAGCTCTCCCAGTTCGGCCCCCTGACTCAACTGCTTGCTAAGATATGCCAGCTTATCTGGATTGACGACAACAAATATTTCTTCGACGGTTTGTGCATTTAACCCCAGTATCCAGACCCCCAGAAGGACATCATGCTCAAAAATAAGGAGCGCTGGCATGTGATTGATTACACCTGTGCGCACGCTCATTGTAGGAGTCAAATATTTTTGGAATATGGTGATATACATTTTTGCGATACGAGCATTGCCAGTGAGAGGATAGCGAGCGGCTTGCACTTTCCCGCCTCCATCAGCCCAGGAGACGGCGTCTTTCGCAAGTATGCTCGTGAGTGTCTCAAGATTGCCAGAACGAATAGCATTGACGAATTGATGGACAAGCAACTGGTTCGCTTGCTCACTATCAGTGGTAAAGCGCCGTTTCTTCTCGGAGAGATGCTCTTTCGCTCTATGGAAAAGTTGACGACAGGTGCTCGCCTTTTTCTCTACTATATCCGCAATGTCAGCAAAAGGGAAATCCAGTATTTCATGTAGTACAAAAACAGCTCGTTCAGGGGGCGAGAGTTTCTCCAACAGATTGAGAAAAGCCAGAGAGAGAGTTTCATCAGCCTCAACTCTGTCAGCAATATCCTGGGTAGCGCTCATCATAGGCTCTGGGAGCCAGATGCCATAGTATTGTTCGCGCTCATGCTGCGCTGATTGTAGGTAATTCAGGCTCAAACGAACAATGATAGTTGTGAGATAGGCTTTCAGCGATTGAATATGCTCTGGTTTTGCCTGAAGATAACGAATATATGTGTCCTGTACCAGATCCTCCGCGATGCTCGCACTGGCAACCATACGATAGGCGATTGAGAAGAGGTAGGAACGAAGAGCCTCAAATTGATCCATGTTGAAGTACACCTATAAAGGATTCCCAAGTTAAATTCACAAAGCAATCGGCGATGCTGGGGATATTGTAAAAGCAATCGTGAAAAAGCGCAAATGTCGCGCCAGATTGTCACATTCTGGGAAGCCTCTCTGTCTCCAGTACAGAAATACAAAAATATAAGTATCAACTCGAAGAGAGGGAGATCTATGAATATTTTCGTCACTGGGGCTACAAAGGCCTTTGGCCTGCCAACTGTCAAACTCCGCCAGCAGTTTTTTGATCCGCTGGCCCACGAAGTAGGGAAAAAAACTTTGTTTGCCATGCCAGATCTGCTGATGCGTCTGATGATGGGGGCAAAATATCCTGAATTGATTAAGAGCTATCGTGTTTCCAATGAGCGTTTCAAAGCAGTGAGCTCCTGGAGACCGGAGTACTCCGATCTTCGTCAGAGTCTCTCGGGCATTCATCAAGCTTTGCAGCACAAGCAGGCGTAGAGAAGATGAGTGATGTGAATATATGTAAATGTATCTGATTTCACTGGTTGTAACATCGATTGTCCAGGTCGTATATGACAAGGCAATGGGGACTCATCTTTGGGGTTTATGTGTGGAGACCGAGATATCATAGATGAGCTGTTGCAACCAGTGGGCAAACTGTTCGGGTGTAGAAGGTCGCTCCTGCCCCAGCCACCAGGCGAGCGCGCTACATCCAGCCGAGGAGACTGCCGTGAATTTCAGATCGATTGGCGGGGTATCAGGATCAGAAGTGGCTTCGGGGAATGCCCTATGGAAACACACAAGAAAACGCTGTTGTGCCTGCTGGCGAAAGCGCTGGCTCAAAAAGGCATCAGCTTGCTCCCACAGTACTACCCGGTAAAAGCCTGGAAATTGTTGAATTTGCTTGAGTAGCTTGACGAGCCCTTCATGGCGCTCCGTCTCTATGATCCCACCATCTTCTTCCAAGACCTCATAGATCTCATTGAGATGTTGTTCGAGCAGATCATATTTATCAAGGTAGTGGCGGTAGAACGTTGAGCGGTTCACCATTGCGCGTGTGGTAATATCGCGCACAGTGAGGGCCGCGAATCCCTTCTCCACAGCGCCCTCGATTAACGCTTGCTGAAGCAGTTTGCGTGTACGGCGAACCCTCAGATCTTCCACACCATCAAGCTTTTGCATCACTCTCTTCTCCCATGTTGCATAGGCAACATGTTCCGTTCCATTGCTGATTGACGCTCATTGTATCATTTGTTACGCTCTTTTCGCAACGGCGCGAGCCAACGCGCCGCTTTTTGGTGACTATTGCAAGCAGAAAAAGAGAAAGGAAGTAAACGAAATATGGATATTCTCGTCTATGGGGCAGGTGTTATTGGCAGTGTGTATGCCGTCAAACTTCAGGAGGCGGGACACAATGTCTCGCTACTGGCGCGGGGGCAACGAGCAGCGTCATTGCGCGCCCATGGTATTCAACTTCAGGATGCATCAACTGGGCGAAGGTCAACAACCAGAGTTTCTGTTGTTGAACATCTGGCTTCAACTGATAGTTATGATGTTGTCCTTGTGACTGTACGACTCGACCAGATTCATTCAATCTTGCCAATCCTTGCCGCCAATCATCAGGTCCCCACGCTATTGTTTATGCTCAACAATCCCTCTGGCATGGGGCTATTTGAGCAGCTTGATCAGCAGCGCGTTGTTCCCGGCTTTCCAGCCGTTGGCGGCTTCCGCGAAGGTGATGTCGTGCGCTATATCACCCTTCGCCAGATACCAACGATGCTGGGAGAGGCTGATGGCAGTGTGACGCCACGCCTTCGCCAACTCGCGACAATATTCAAGCAGGCAGGCTTCACTGTGGGGCTGAATTCCGATATGCAAACATGGTTAAAAACCCATGCGATCATGGACATGGGCATCATCGCGGCTGTCATGATGACGGGGAAAAAGAGCGCACAGCTTGCGCGGTCGCGGAGCAATGTTGTGATGCTCGTTCAGGCCATTCGCGAAGGGCTGTTGGCCCTGCGAGCACTGGGTATATCCCTGACGCCCTTCAGCCTGACCCTATTCTTTCTCTGGCTTCCTCGCTGGCTCACTGTCATCTTCATCCAATCCCTGTTGCGCACGCGTATTTCCGTACTTGGGATTGATGCGCATCTTGGTGACGATATTGAAGAGATACGCCAAATGACGCGGGAGATCATGGGGCAACTACGCTCCTCGCCTCTCACCACGCCGACTCTGGATCGTCTGATGATGGCTTTAGATTGACAAAACACCAGGCCTCGCCTCTCACAACTAGCAATTCTTTCTCCTCTTCTTTCCTATATGCATGGAGATGCGTTTGCTCTGGTAATTCTTTACCGTACAAATTCGCTTTCTGAGGAAATGGGGAGGTGGGGCTTCTGTTCCTGGATAGGGGTAGTGATCCCTTTTTTACGTGCTTGAATGCGCATGAGAAAGATCAGGATTGCTGCCCCACAACAGAGGAGGAGACAGGCAAGCGCGATCAGTTTAAAACCATCAATAATATTGCTTTCGAGCAGGAGCCGATTTACCCCCTGACCAAGCACATGAAACTGCTCGGCCGCTGTCCGGCTAGCCCCAAGAGACGTTGGAATGGTGGTATTGACATAAAAAAGATACACTTGGCTCAGGACCGCGACCCCAAAGGCTGTACCAATATTACGAACCATCCCGATTGTGCCAGATGCCAGCCCTGATAACTTTTTGGGAACGGCATTCATGACAGTGAGTGTGGCACATGACATAAACACAGGAATAGCTAGACCACGCATGAGAAACGCTGGCAGAAAACCACTTATGTAGGTACTCTGGGAAGAGAGCACGACCATGACAAAGAGAAAGCTGAGTCCATTCAGTAGTAACGCCAGAATCAGGAAGATATCTAACCATGCTTTGGCTCGTTGCGCGAGGATTCCAGCCAGCGGGGTGAGTATGACAATCAGGCCAGTCGCAGGTAAGAACGCCAGACCTCCCTGTAATGGGGTGAAATTCCAGGTATTTTGTAGAAACAGGCTCCAGTATGGTTGCGAGCCAAAGAGGGCCGCTGAAAAGAAGAAGAAACCCAGGCAGCCCATGACGAACGGGGGATTGCGAAACAGCGTCAGGTCAATGAGCGGCCAGCGGACCCGCCGTTCGATAACGACGAAGAGCCCCAGCAGAATGATTCCGAGCAGGATACATCCAATGACCACCTTATTAGTCCACCCCTCATCACCTGCCTGGGTAAAGCCAAAGAGCAGGAAGAGCAAGCCGCTGGAGAGAAGCAGCAGGCCAGGCCAGTCCACTGGCACCCTCTCATTTGCCTCACGTTCCTCGGGGACAAAGAGGACTGTCAGAATGAGGGCAAGGATGCCAAGAGGAATATTTACTAAGAAGATCCAGCGCCAGTTTTCCCCTTGCACTAGCAAACCGCCGAGGACTGGACCGGCAATGAGCCCCAGTCCGGCGACGCCACCATTGATGCCAATCGCCAGGCCGTGTTCATGCGGAGGGAAGGCGCGGATAATGATCGCAAGCGTACCTGGTGTCATAATTGCCGCGCCAATGCCCTGGATGACGCGAAAGATAATCAAGGCTTCAATCGTTGACGCCAGACCGCAAGCCAGAGAGGCCCCCGTGAAAATCGCCAACCCGGCCAGATAGACCGCTCGCTGTCCCCATAAATCGCCGAGGCGACCGATTCCCATTGGCAGGATACCTATCATGAGCACATAGCCAGAAATAGTCCAGGAGACAGTGCTCAGCGGGGTATGAAAATCGTGTCCAATGGTTGGAAGGGCAACATTAACAATAAATAGATCTATATTGAGCATCAGTAGCCCAAAACAGGCGGCGACCAGGGTCATCCATTTGGATGGCGATTGTTGTTTCATGGAAATCTCCAGATAAATTGCGCTGGCGTGTGCTGATCCAACTTATTTGTATCAGCCAGTTGAACGCCAGCGACTTGGTGTCCAGGATTGTTTTGATTTATTTCGTTGTGCCACCAGTATGACTGGCGATCACAGCCAGGGTACAACGTGAAACACAGATCAGTTTCTGCTGTTCATTGTGAATCTCAATTGTCCAGACCTGAGAGGTGCGCCCAATATGTGCGGGAAGCGCTGTCGCAGTGAGCAACCCCTCCCGGACAGGACGGAGATGATTGGCATTTATCTCCTGTCCAAAGGCAAGCATTCCTGGCGGGCAATTCAAGTATGCTCCAACGGTTGCCGCTGTCTCAGCAAGCGAGACACTTGCTCCACCATGTAAATAGCCCCAGGGTTGGTGATGCTGAACTGTAACAGGCATTGTCATCACGACCCGTTCAGGAGTCGCTTCCTGAATCTGCATCTGTAGCGTCTGTCCTAAACCTTGTACCTGCGTTTCCATCTCTCTCCTTTTGGCTTTGATAGCAACAAAATGCTCAGAGGAGCTGTTGTCGTAGGAATACGTCCCATTTGTGCCAGTATATCGCAAAATAAAATCACCAGTCAATGTGTTTTAATAGTAACTATGGTATTTCAGTACGATTTAGTGTTGGGTGAGACATTATTATCCCACTAAAGGTATGTTGAAATACAAAAAAGATACTAGTTTTGCTTTATTCTCACTTGAAAGTTACTATCATATGCACTATACTGGTGACAATTCGTGGAGAGGAGAAACAAGGATGACAACCAGACAGGAAGGGCAATACAAAGCAGTACCAGAGTCGCTTGCCGTGGTTCAGGCTCTCGTAAATACCCAGTATGGGCAAGGACGATACGCGCATACTGAGCTGACAAGTCCAGAGCAACTCCGTGCCTGGCTGGTGGGCTATGGCTTGCTAAAGGAGGGGGAACCAGTCTCTGAAGGAGATTTGCGGCGTGTCTTACAGTTACGAGAAGCCCTTCGCAGCCTTCTGCGTGCCAATGTTGAAAAGGAAGTACTCACATCTCCAATCGGGGTATTGAATCATCTTGCCAGTGCTGCCCCACTGAAGGTTCGTTTTCATGATGATGGTCGGGGAACGCTCGAACCGGATATTGCCGGAGTAGATGGCGCACTGGCGAGCCTGATCGGTGAGGTGTTTACCGCTATGATAAATGGTACCTGGGGGAGGCTGAAAGTCTGCCGCTATGAGCGCTGCCAGAAGGCATTCTATGATACCTCCAAAAATCGCTCTGGTGTCTGGTGCTCGATGGCCCGGTGTGGGAGTCGCCAGAAGGCGCGTGCCTATCGACACCGAAGTAGAGTTGCTCAGGATTGATACAAGGTGCCATCCGTGCATATCTCTGCCTGATGAAATGATACTCAATGCGAACTGCCCTTGCTGAATAGATAGAGGTGGTCAGGAGAGGAAGCGCGCTTCTCACCGCTTTTATGGAAGCTTTGGATGCCACGATGATGCTTGCTCCTGTCCCATCTGAGCATACAGTTCCTGGGTCATCACCGTTTGCGGATGGCTTTCTCCCAGGCATTGTATACGAATCTGAAGTGCTTGTTCTGCAAGGCGCTTCCCCTTACTCACCTCGCCTTGCAGTTGAGAACATACTGCAAAGTCATGCAATGTTTGCGCCGTCTCGGGATGCTGATGCCCAAGTTGCTGCCCTCGAATCTGCAAGGTGCGTTGGTAGTGTGATTCCGCTTCTCTATATTTGCCCTGGTCTCGCTGAAGATTGGCCCAGCCATTAAGTGTCTCAGCCACCAAAGGATGGGCAGAACCAAACACTTGCACGCGAATCCGTAAGGCACGTTGGTAGTGTGATTCCGCCTCTGCATCCCTTCTCTGTTCTCGAAAGAGATCAGCCATGTTACTCAGGATAGTCGCGACATCAGGATGATTCATGCCCAAAACCTGCTCCCGAATATGCAAGGAGCGGAGATAGAGAGGTTCTGCCTCGTTGTGTCTTTTTAGCGTTCGATACAATCCACCCAGATTATTGAGTGGATAGGTATTGTACAGATGGTCTGAGCCGAGAGCTTGCTCACACATGCGTAAGGAGCGTAAGCAGAGTGGTTCCGCCTTCTCATAATTGCCCAGGCTCCAATAAGTTAGAGCAAGATGGTTGAGTAAATCGCTCCCCAGCAGATTCATTGGATTGGGGGTCTGCTCCCAGATGCGCAACGCGCGCAATAAAAGTGGTTTGGCCTCTGCGTATCGCCCTTGCTTCCAATAGAGTAGCGCAAGGTCATTAAGCGTAATGATAAAGTCCTCTTGGTCCAGACCAGAAGCTTGTTCTCGAATGCGTAACGCCCGCGATAAGAGTGGTTCCTCTTCCGTATATCGACCCTGAATCCAGTAGAGACTCGCGAGGTCTTTGAGCGAGGCTCCAACCAGGGGATGATCTGAAGCAAGGGCATGCTCACGAATCTGCAACGCGCGCAATAAGAGCGGTTCCTCTTGTGCATATTGGCCGCGTTGATGAAGATATTGACAGGCTTTGCTTACCAGAGAGGCCAGCACAAGAGATCCTTCATTGTCATTACTTCGATGAAAACAGAGGAGCACATGGGCTATGAGACGCTCACATTGCTTTCTCCAGATGGTATGATCCTTTGTTGGCAGCAACTCAGGAAAGAGGGCATTGAGTTCAGGAAAGACGGCATCGAGAGCATGAGACACGCGCATCGTCCATTCTTCCCGCTCCGCCTGCGTCATAGTATCAAGCAGGACCGCCTGTACAAGGCGATGCATTGAAAACGTTTGTGTTTCGCCCTGGCGTGAGAGCAACGAGTAGGAGCAGGCGAGAGCAACAATCTGATTCCAGCTCAACGCGTCATGGACCACACCAATCAACGAGTTCCCGAGATGCTTTGCTTCTTGTCGGAAGAGCTCTTCGGGGATAGCCTCGGATTCCAACAAAGCACACACGTACAAGAGGTCTCGCACCGCAGGATGCCGCTGAGTGGTCGCTGTAATCGCGAGCGTGAAGGTGGTCGTGACAGATGCTGGATGCATTCCCTCTCCTCGTTGTTGCAACAAGGCTGCTTGCTGACTCTGAAAGAGTTCAAGATATGCTGGTAGACCACATTGTGTCTCTTCCACGTAGGCACCAGCCTGATCGAGCGCTAGCGGCAATGCTCCCGTAGCCTTTACCAGTTGTATGGCTGCCATATACTGGGCAGGTTGATTCATAGCTACCTGTTGTAGCTGCTCGCTGGTTGCCTGGGCTGGCAGGACTCGAGCACGCCTCAAGAGCAGAAGCGCTCCCTCCTCTTCCTCCATTGGCGCGAGATGCATCCCCACCGCGCGCGATCCAAGAACATGCAGTTGCGTCGTGAGTAAAACTACTCCTTGCCTTACGGATGGGAGAAAGTGATCCAATACGGCGAGATCGTCCACATTATCACAGATAAGCAGCCAGTTATCATGAGTATGGAGCCAGCGTGTCATCGCGGTTATCAGAAGTTGAGAATCCTTCTCATTCTGCTCTGGTAATTCGAGCGTGTCAGCGATGTGTCGCATACTGGATAAAATGCTCTCAGTAGTCTCGCTGCTAATCCAAAAGACGGCATGATATTCAGGAGCGTATCGATAGGCATACTCCAACACAATTTGGGTCTTTCCGATCCCGCTCAGCCCTTGCAAAGCATAGATTCTGGAGAAAGAGGCATTTTTATTAGCATAAACAGTCTTGTGAAGAGTTTCAAGTAGGTCCTCGCGACCCGTGAAGAAAGGATTGTGAGGATAGGGGATACACCAGAGGGGTTGAGGTGAGGTGACCTGCTCCTGTTCATCGAAGAGTTCCTGGGGAGAGATATCAAAGAACTGACAGATCTGGAGCCGAATTGAGGCCTGAGGCAGTGCCTGTCCTCGTTCCCATCTACGAATACTTCGGGCTGAAAGGGTCAGCGCATCCGCTAGCGCCTCCTGTGAGAGATGACGGCGCAGGCGTTCCTCACGCAAACGGTGTCCAAAATGCATGGATATTGCTTCTTCCTCCTGAAGATCCCGACTGACATCCTTGTTCAAGAAAGAATAATTACAAATATAGTATAAACGAAGTGGATTGGTAGGTAAAGCGTTCAGTCTCTCTTTTTACGTGAATTTCCTATCACACTCTCAGCCGCGTGTAATCACAATTAGTTTGCTATTGCATAAAGGTTATTACAATTGAAATAGGGAAAATAGTTGTATATAAAGCTTTTCGAGCGAAGTGTCCTTAAAGTGTCCGCTCCCTGTCCTGGTAGCATTGCCTTTTTTCTCGTACACTACCACATACAGGGAAATAGCACTACTAAATATATATTGAATAATTTTAAAAAAAGTGAGATTAATGCAAATGCCTTATATCTCAAGAGAAGAAGGGATAGAGTGTATATTATGGTAGGGCTTGCTGGTCAGTATATTGATCAATATCACCTTATGCACCTGATAGAGGAGCGTGCTACAAGTGATGTGTACCTTGCGCAGCTTCAACAGCAAACAACACCAGTTGCCATCTACCTGTTTCATAGTCGTATTGAAAATGAGGAGACGCGCGAGCAGTTTCGGACAGAGATTGAACCACTACTACGTCTAAAGCATCCTCATTTGTTATCAATGTATAGTTTTGGCGAGAAAGAACACATCCCCTACCTGATTGCTGCGACGTTCTCAGGAGAATCACTCCTTCACCATTATCCTCTGGGAAGCAACGTCCCGCTTCACACAGTGGTCGATGTGATCGGCCAGGCTGCTAGCGCGCTCCAGTATATGCATGAGTGCGGTCTGGTCTATCGTGATATACGACCTGATCAGATATGGATTGATGCGAACAATACAGTGGTGCTTCGCCCACCGGAACTCACATCGCTCACCATGACCACGCAATATCAAGAGCAGGATGATCTGATTGATCTGATTGCGTATTTAGCACCTGAACAGCGCCAGGGGCGTGCCGAACCCGCAAGCGATCAATATTCCCTGGCTGTCGTTGCGTATGAACTATTAAGTGGTCATTTACCCTTCCAGGGATCATTTCTAGAGATCATCAAGCAGCAGGAGCGCATTCCGCCCTCTCTGTATCCGGAGACTCCGTCCCTCCCACCTGCGATAGATGCGGTGTTTGCGCGAGCGCTTAGTCACGATCCAGCGTCACGCTTCCCTTCTTTGCTGAGTTTTGTTGTGGCACTGCAAGATGTCGCCGATGACAGGGAGAGTCAGGAAATAGTCTCTGGTTTGAGCCAGCAGGAGCAAGCCAGGGTGAAGGCTACTCCAGAGTATGATCCAACAGCGCAGCCTCACCAGTCAAATGTAGATGCGTCTGGCTCAGAAAAGCCAATGGTTCTGCCCATTATACAAGGCTCTTTTCAGCGTCGGGATCTGCGGCGCGCCGGACTCTACTGTGCTATCGTTGTGCTCTTACAAGCTTTTGCACACTTGATGCTATATGTGGGCCTACAGGACTTCGTGACGGGGATAGCTACTTCATCCGATATAATGACATTATCAAACCTGTTAAATGAGTTCGCAGGAACTATGATCGCCTTTCAGCTTATCACAGCTATTCTCTCCTTTCCCACAAGTTACCTGACCGGCCCTGTGTTTGGAGCATGGCGCGGAGCGATTATCAATCTGATTTATTACACTAGTTCAATGCTTGGGCTGCTCGTTGTGGTTCTTTTGCTTGGCTCTTATCGGGGCGCTTCAGAGCCCACAAATGTTGCCCCCGGCACCATCCAGTTCTATTTGAAACTGGGCTCCCCCCTTCAGATTATTCTTCCTTACCTGGTCTCACTCCTAGGATCGATAGCCTTTGCCTTTGTGGTTGGCTCCATCTATGAGCGTCGGAAGAAGCGCAATCTGCTCATTTCCTGGGGCATCTATTCACTTGCGGCCTTTGCCATGATTCTCTGGTCGAATGTGGCCTTTGCCCTCATCTCGCCACTTCTAGGAGATTACCAAAAACTCACCATCAAAGCGATAAGCCAGACACCCTGGATCTCACTTCTTATTGTGCCACCTTTGATGGTGGGCCTGGAAGCGATTGTCCAGTCATACATACTTAGGCGTCGGCAGAGGCAGGCTCAGGATGGATAAGCCGCTGAAGGATCTACCAGATCTGCATACCTTCCATTTTGTGCAACACATAGGGAAAGGTGGTTTTGCGGATGTCTACCTTGCCAGGCATAAGCATCTTGATATGCTGGTCGCGATCAAGCTCCTGCATAGTCGCCTGGAGAATCAGGAAGCACTCGAGAGCTTTCGTCAGGAAGCACGCCTGGTTGCACAGCTTGAGCATCCCCATATTGTACGTGTACTTGACTTCGGGATGGTAGAGCACACTCCCTACCTGGTTATGAACTATGCATCGGGGGGACCCTGAGGCGACACATACCCAAGGGGCTCAACGTACCATTAGCGCAGGTGGTAGAGTATGTCAGCCAGATTGCGGATGCGCTTCATTTCGCACACCTTCATCATGTTGTCCATCGTGATGTAAAACCAGAAAATATTCTCTTTGGGCGTCATGGAGAACTACTCTTGAGCGATTTTGGAATTGCGATCATGGTGCGAGATCTCTCGCCTAAAGGGCAGCATGTTGCGGGTACGGCAGCGTATATGGCACCTGAACAGGTTCAGCGACAACCAGTGCCAGCAAGCGATCAGTATGCGTTAGCTGTTATGGCTTACGAGTGGCTATGTGGAGAACGACCATTTCGGGGATCATCAGCGCAGGTGATGTTACAGCATCTTACTGCCTTGCCACCCGCGTTTCCTCATATACTTGTTCTACCTTCTGGAGTAGAGCGTGTCATACATAAAGCATTGGCGAAAGATCCCGAGGCGCGTTTCGCCTCAGTGCTGGAGTTCTCGCAAGCCCTCCGCGCAGCGAGTGGTCTGTCTGTTTCTACCCCGGTTACCATATCAGATATCACACTGCCAAATCAGGTGGACGCGAATCTGGAAACAACCATCTCAGACGTGGACGTCGCCGCTTTGCAAGATGTCTCCATGCCCTCATCGAGCAAGAATAAGTTGGAGCGTATTGTTCTCTTTCCACTTCGACGAGGGCCATTTGAGCGAAGAGGTACGCTCATATTTCTGATAGCCAGTGCCTTTCCGCTCTTGCTTCTGCTCCCTACGTTGATTGGAAATGGAGCACTTACTTCCTATATGAACGAGAATCAGTTGCCATCCCTGAGTTTTCTTACATGGCAACTGCTGATTGGGCCGATAGTGGGAAGCAAGCGCGCGCCACTGGTGGTCGCCTTCGTCTATATGTTTGTTTTGGTACCACTGCTAGTTCAAGGGCGTGTTGCCATCTTTGCGGCTCTAGGGGCGACATTGGCGCAGATGATTATTGCTGCAGGCGCGGGAATCTGGCAGGAGCGCCAAAAAAGCTATCATTTTCTATCATCACTGCTACTTGCCCTCGTAAGCATAGCGCTATCAACCTTGTCTCATTCATTCATGTTTCAACAACCGTTGTTTTGTCCATTTATTAGCATATCAGCCTCACAGCCAGCATCTTATACATTTATACCGATCCTGGCAGTATTGCTAGCCTCGAGCATGGAGTGGATAGTCTTTCTTTGCGTGCCCTCTTTACGGCGCTTGCCGCAGTCACCAGAGACGACTCAACAGCCGCGACGTGGCATTCATGACCTGCGAACACAATGACCACAAAGGCTTACATCGAGAGAGGGGTACATGGTCAACTATAAAGATCACCTTGGAAATTACCGCCTGCTCAAACAATTAGGTGAGAGTAAACTCGCGCGTGTTTATCTGGCAGAACATATCCATCTGGATACACAGGCCGTGATTAAAGTACTGCACACTCAGGGCGCGAGTGATGAATACAAAGAACTTTTCAAGCAAGAGGCTCATATTCTGGCCCACCTGGATCATCCACACATTTTGCGCATATTTAACTTTGATTTTGATCAGGGAGAGCCATTCCTGGTCATGTCCTATGCGCCGGGAGGATCGCTTCAGGAGCGTCATCCACCTGGAAGCCGTGTACCCCTTTCCCAGGTGAACGCGTATGTTCAACAGGTCGCAGCGGCTTTGCAGTATGCGCATGAACAAAATATCATCCACCGGAATGTTAAACCCAGGAATCTGTTAGTAGGCGCGCATGGCGAAATCCTTTTAACCGATTTTAGTATCGCCACACAAGGGAGGAACATACATGGTGGGATTGTGGGTACGCCACTCTATGCGGCACCTGAGCAGATGTATCGGCAAGCGGTAGCCGCAAGCGATCAGTACGCTCTTGGTATTATCGTCTATGGGTGGTTAAGTGGGCATGCTCCCTTTCAAGGTACCTTCGCGGAGATCCTCTCTCAGCACGTGAATGCCCCTGTTCCTTCACTTCGTCAGCAGGCAGAGTTCTCATCAGCCGTTGAGCAGGTGATATTGAGAGCCCTGGAGAAGCAGCCAGAACAGCGCTTCCCATCATTGCAGGCATTTGCGAGGGCATTTCAGAACGCCATCGATCAGCCAGTACCTGTCGTATTAACGCCTGGCGATAACAGAGAATACGAGCCATCTTCGTTAGTGCAGGCAGAGAGGGTTGAATATAAGCCAGAATACGAGCCAGATGAGGAAGAGGATGAGTGGGAAGATGAATCACCCTATCTCCCTCTTTGTTATGGGGCCCCATATTGGTCGGATTTACTGATTATTCCCGGCTATATTCTGGCCCTTCCGCTCCTCATTCTGCTGGCCTATATCTTGAGCCCACCAACCTTTTCGCATACAGGCGCGCTAAGTGGTTTGGATAGTTCTATCGTTGTCTTTGTGATGCTTTTGTGGGTATTTATTGGCCTTTGGATGTTATTGGCTGGTGCTATCCTGGGCTGGTGGCGGGGCAGCTGCGCCTTGTTTCTTACAGGACTATTACTCTACTTTTTGTATCCTCAGGCATCTGGCCCCATTCTGCTACTCACAAGTACTGGACTTCTCTGTGCCTACATCAGTGGCGTGTTATTGGAACGTCGACGGCAACGTAGTTTCCTGACCAGTTGGGGCGTGCTGAGCCTGGCTTTTATCCTTTCCTCATCATGGATGATGTTTTTCTTTGAAATCCTGGGAGGCCCCTTTCTCTCCCCTTCACAATCACTAGGGGAAGGTAGCTGGATGTTTTTAAATGGGCCTGCTGCAAGCATCGCACTATCTGCCATCGACTGTATGCATTGTCTGGGTGGTGCCCTCTTCCTGGCTCCCCTGATCGCCGGAATTGAGGCAGGCATAGTGCAGTTTGACACATATAAAAAAGGAAGAACAAGAGATAATGAGTAGTCTATCATCGACTATGGGTATACAATTTGACGCATCGCAACGTTGGAAAAATTTGAGTCTCCTCTGGTCCATTGTGCAGGTCATTTTCTTCGGCGTGACTGTATTGATTGCATTACTCGCAGTAAATTTCAATCCACAGTTGCTTCCTGAACGAGCACAAATAGAGCTTTATGTCCTGGTCATTGTCATTCCTATACTTTTGCTTCTAAGTATTGTTCAGGCACAAACGTCATATCACCAGGGAGCCTCACGCCGCCAGCAGATTCTCACCGGTGAGTGGCGGGAACAGGCGGCATTTCAGCCCTCATTCCAGCAACAAAATGCTCAGCTAACAGCTCCGATAACACTCAAAATACGCATTAATCGAGGGCCGATCATCATAAATGTCGCTCTTATTCTTCTCTGTTTTAGTGGCATCCTACTCTTACTCTGGTCCATGTATTCTATGTGGGCCTCGTACCTGGAGCGCTATGGCACAACAGCCACAAGCGCGGCTCTGGATGCCTGGCTCTTCTATGTGTTTCTTGCCGCCATCTGGTGGATAGCCTGGATAACGCTGGGTTTCCTTGTCAACTTGAGATTACGACGTTGGCTCTGCCCAGAGCTTGAAGCAATGGAGGAAGGCTTGATTGCCTGGTATCCAGGCCAGGAGGTGATGATACCGTGGAACAATATCCGCTACTTCGCGCTTGTCAAACGGCATAAAGCCTCTTCAGATCCTAAAGATTGGACTTATGAGGTCAGCGATGGTGAGAAGAGTATTCGCTGGCAACAGCCCTATATAGCCAAGCGTCTGTATCCGCTTTGTGTTCCAGAGCTTCCACAAGTCCAATATGAGCAGGAATTTGCCAGGCTCCTCGCACTCATTGTCGCAAAGACGGGCCAGCCACTACTTGATATGCATCTGAAATAGTTCGCTGCCATCGACTATCAAATCCATTACATAGTGTGCTAATAGACTGCAATTCCATTGATATGTTGCCTGACAGGAAAGAGGAAGATAATATCCTCTTTCCTGTCAGGCAACATATTTCTGTGTAGACGTAATATCCCGTAATCTAAGAAATGTTAGAAGTGACGTCTATCTATTACATCGATGGATTCTATAGCATCTGACTGATTCAAGAGGTGACGATACTAATAATTTTACTTTGTCTTGCTTGGGAAATTGATATGTCCAGGAATTAACGTTTTCAGCCTGGACGTTAGCTATCAAGGAGGCCGTATGCCCCGTGATATGTTAATGCGGTTCCATCAAAAAAGAAGTCTTTTCTTACTCTTTGGTATCCTCGTGCTCATTTTAGGGGCTCTTGCTTCCTGTAGTGATGGAGATGAAGGTAATTTGGGATTCACACCTCCAACCAGCCAGCCTACCTCCCCAACGAAGAGGGTGGGATTAACGCCTGATCCAAGTCATCATACATTTACTGTCACATGGACACCAGAAAACCTGAAAGATGTAAGCCTCGATATTCGGCCAATCATTCCTCCTAAACAGCTTGATGAGTATCCAAGTTCTTACATCGATGTAACAGCTAAATTCAAGGGTGAGATTGTTTTTAAAACAGATGATCCTTACTATCAGTGCTTTGAGGCGTTGGCTATTTCAGGTGCTGGCATTCTTATTTTCGAAGCAGACCCAGCAGCCGCGACGGTGGCTGGGCCACTCTTTCTTGTCGCTTATAACAAGTGTGGCCCATTATTACTGGGAGAAAATCACAGAGGCTCACATTTAGGGATGATCACAGGTCCAACCATTGCCAAAAGCAGAAGTGATTATGTTGTTTTATACGAGTTTAAAGGGACCCCTCAAACTTCTGGTGAGCCGCATCTTGTCTTTCCTGATGCTCATGAAGAGTACACTCAGACTCCTCTTTCAAAATTTGTTGGTAACTGGGTCAATGTTGATACCACCACAAAAAGCTGGAATCTAGTGGAACTCAACGAACGTGATGGCTCTCTTCTCGCCAGTTTCATTTCAAGCCCCTCCTGTGTTATCCCACCATGCGATGCAAGCTTTGCTACCGCAATGTATCAGGGAAACCCGGCTCAGATGCATACAGACGAGACGTTTGGGACACGGGATTTTACACTCACGCTCTCTGGCGATAAATTACATATTACTACTGTCACACACTTTACCGATAATTCTGGTAGAGCTGACTTTACGACAGAAGATGACTTCTCTCGTGGCGGGAGCACAAGAGATGGATAAGGACAAATCCAGTTTCCACGGCATATGGCTTATGCCGTGGAAACTGGATTTGTCTGGAGATGTTCAGGAGAGTGTGGCGTAAAATCTAGCTCTTCGTAGTGGCTGTCTCGGAAACCTGTGTTTGCGTTCTGGGATCAAGCTGATCGCGTACCGCGTCTCCAAAGAGATTCAGGCTGACCAGCACAACAATAATCGTCAGGGCCGGACCAACCATCATCCAGGGATTGGTCCGAAGGTACTGTTGTGCGTCATTGACCATCGCGCCCCATTCTGGGGTTGGAGGTTGGACTCCTAAACCCAGGAAACTTAGCACTGATTCATCGAGAATTGCGAACGAGATCGAGATGGTTGCCTGGACGAGCAGGGGACTGAAGATGTTCGGTAGGATGTGACGCCACAAAATCTTCCATGTCGGCGTTCCGCTGACATGTGCGGCGGCGACATAGTCCTGGGCCGCGATCTGTAAAGTCTGCCCTCGCGCGATCCGTGCATAAATGGGAATGCGTACCACGGCAAGCGCGATGATCAGGTTGATGATACTCGGCCCTAAGGCCGCGACCAGAGCCAGAGCCAGGACCAGCGATGGAAACGCGAGCAATGCGTCTACTATCATGGAGATGATCTGATCGATCCAGCCTCTACTATAGGCCGCGATAATCCCTAATAGCGTGCCACATATCCCACCCAATAGAATCGTAATCGCCGCCACTGAGAGCGAAATGCGTGTGCCAAAGATAATACGGCTAAGTTGATCGCGCCCAAGGGCATCGGTTCCCAACCAGTGAGCGGCACTCGGCCCCTCAGCGGCATGGGTAGGATTGTAGAGCGTTGGCGGATAAGGGCTAATCAAGGGGGCAGCGATGGCGGCGAGCACAAAGGCGATGAGTATGGCTCCACACCACCAGCGCGGATCGTGTGCGAACGCCTTCCTGGCTTGTATAAAGCGTTTGCGGGCCTTCTCATTGGCTTCTAGCGCCAGATTATTCTCCAGGTTTGTTGATGCGCTCATGCGATTCTCCCAGTTTTTCAAATAGAGAGGTATGTCGATTACGGGGCATCGAAGCCTATGCGAGGATCAAGAATGGCATAAAAGATATCGACGAGCAAATTCGCGGCCATATATGAAAGCGCCGAGAGCAGCACAACCCCCTGTACCACTGGATAATCCTTGGAGAGGATGCTTGTGACCGTGAGCTGCCCGATACCGGGCCAGAGGAAGACGGTCTCGATGGCGAATGTACCGGCTAGCACAGCCCCTACTTGCAGCCCAACGATGGTGAGGACTGGGATGATGGCGTTGCGTAACGCATGTGAGTAGAGCACAGTTCGCTCACGTAAGCCTTTGGCGCGTGCGGTACGTACATAGTCCTGATTGAGAGCTTCAATCATACTCGCCCGGATCTGGCGCATATTGACCGCGACGGAACCCATTCCCAGCGTCACCATAGGCAGAACAAGATCGCGGAGATTGATGAGAGGGCGCTCGGTAAAAGGTGTATATCCTCCTGGCGGGAAGATGCGCAGGTTGACCGTGAAGAAGAGCAACAGCAGTAAGCCTAAGACAAAGCCCGGCGTCGCGGTACCGAGCAGGCTTACGACGTTCACTAGCCAGTCTATCCAGGTATTGCGGTGTGTCGCGGCATAGACACCCAACGGGAATGCCAGTATTAATGAGAAGAGCAGCGCGCTTACTCCTAACTCCGCGCTGGCGGGTAAGCGCTGCCAGATGGCCTGGAGCACTGGTTGCTGGAGTTGAATAGATTGCCCAAGATTGCCATGTAAAGCTTGCCAGAACCACAATCCAAATTGCTCGGGGAGCGACTTATCCAACCCCAACTGCTTGTGAAGTTCCGCTATAGTCTGGGGGGTCGCTTCCTCACCAAGTAAGAGACGCGCCGGGTCGCCAGGCACAAGATGAATCGTCATAAACGTCATGAAACTGACGAGTAAAGCTACTGGAATGATAAACAGCAAACGTCGCGCGATATATTGAGGCACTTTATCCCCCTTCGGCCATATGTACACAGACAAGATAGCTATTTAAAACCCTTTGCCACCTACCGGACCTGATCCGGTAGGTGGCAAGTTCAACCTGACTAGAGCGAACCTTCCTCCTACTGGGAAAGGTAGACACTGGTAAACATCATGATGCCCGTGGGTAAAATAGCAAAATCTTTCACGCTGGCCGTTGTGGCCTGGATCGACACACCGTGATTGATAAACACATACGAGGCATCCTGCAAGATTTGTTGCTGTGCCTGCTGATAGGCTGTCGCCCGTTCTTTCTGATCGTTAGAGGTGCGTGCTTTTTCCAGCAGGGTATCGACCTGTGGGCTCGAATACTGCATATTGTTATTGCCACCGCCGGTATGGAAGTAGGAGTAGAGGTTTCCATCTGGATCTGGACGTCCACTCCACCCAATGAGGGCCGCCTGGAAGTTATGTGCGTCGGTATCACTGAGGACTGTCGCGAAGGTCTCCTGCTTAATATTCATCGTAATACCAGCCGCTTGCAGTTCCGATTGGATAAACTGTGCTTCCTGTGTATTCAAAGGAGAACCACTGGGAACGAGCATGGTAAAGGTAAGGCTACCACCAATCTGAGCCAACTCGGCTTTCGCTTTGTTAACATCGTAGGTATAAGGCTTGAAATTCTTATCATAGGCCCAACTCGTAGGGGGGATAGGCCCACTGGCGAGAACACCATTTCCCTTTAGCACACTATCGAGTATCTCCTGACGATTGACGCCCCATTCGACGGCCCTGCGCGCGGCTGGATTGTTAAAGGGAGCCATCTTGGTATTGAGCATAAAGCCGAAGAAGCTCAGTGCCGCAGCCTGCTTATAGACGAGATCGGGATTCGATTTAGCCGAGGGGACGTCATTTGGGTCGAGCGTATCGGTAGCATTGATCGTCCCGGTTTGCAGATTGGAGTATCGCAAACTTCCATTTGTAATGGGACGATAACGAATCGAGTTCAGATAGGGAAGTGCTTGCCCCTGGCTATCCTTGAGCCAATAGCCTGTATTCTTCTTGATGGTGAGATGATCACCTTTGATCCATTCACCAAAGGCAAATGCCCCACTCCCCGCCTTCGCTGGCGCGTTACCCAGGTTATCTCCCAGGCTCTTAACTGCCGCTGGGGATAAGATCATGCCTGCACGATCTGAAAGCGTCGCGAGCAAAGGCGAGAAAGGTTGTTTGAGGTGGAAGAGAACGTGAGAGGTATCCTGAGCTTCCACTTTCTCGACACTGGATAATTCGCTATAACGCGGAGAAGACTGGGTAGATAGAATGCGTTCAATGTTAAATACAACGGCGTCTGCGTTCAAGGGGGTGCCATCCTGGAATTTTACATCGGTGCGCAAGGTGAATACCAGTTGCGTTGGTGAGGTATATGACCAGGAGGTCGCGAGGTCAGGGACAATCTCGTTTTGGGCATTGACCTGGACAAGCGTATCATACATATTGAGCATGACCTGCCGGTCAACCAGGGCTGTTGATTTCAGGGGATCGAGTGTTACCACGTCCGCATTTAAGCCAACGCCTAAATCACCACCCAGTTTTGCGCCAGATGATTGGGCGTTGTCCTCACCACATGCTGTCATGAGAAGAGAGAGTATGATGAAGAGAGCGATGAAAGGAATAAATAAGCGCCTGTGCTCCCTTCCCGAAACGTTGTGGGTCATGAAACTGGTCCCTCCGTTTCAAAGCTAACGATGTGGAACAAAGCTGGCAAATGTGTTGTACATGCGTGAAGCCGCACTCAGAGAAATGAGGTGAGATGGGTTTTTCCTGGTGCTTACCTCCTTATCAGGCACAAAATAGGGTAGCTAATGCACTTCGCTTGCTAGAACGATATACTGTAGGGCTATCCTTTGTCAAGCTCTTGCATATTGGTGCGTTATTACAGGTTTATACTGCTGTAGTAGAGCTTGTGTGCATTAGCCGGACAAAGAAAGAGAATAAACAAGACATCTAAGCAGATGTGAAGCGTCTCTGCCTCGATAGGTAACAGTCTGGTATCCACGGAAGTGGTCTTACGCTGTAAAGCCACTTCCGTGGTGGATATGCATTGAGGCCGGGGTGCAGCCCGGTTTGAGATAGGCAAGAAGAACCCATAGAAAGGTTCAAATGGTGCGTTCACCTGCCAAGTCTGCTAAAGGGAACCAATTACATTGAGCAATTGTTTTCGCTCCGTTGCCTCGTCCGCAATGGGTATGGCTAAGAGCAGCAATTCATCCAGACCACTCGCTAATAGTTCGCGTATCTGCTCCTGCACTGTCACTTCATTGCCAATGATCACAAGTGCCTGCGCCAGCGCTTTCAATGCTGCCTCATCGCCATGCACAGCGGAAGCCCAACCAGCTTGTGCAAACATGCGTGCGTGCGCGCTCGCATGCACCAACTGCTGTATTAATTGACTCACTGCTGCACTCACCGCTGCTTCATCCTGACTTATCGCGACCGGCAAACACGCGATGACAGGAGGGGCCGGGCGCGACTTTTTCTCGGCTCCGGCTCGTAAGACTGGCAGAGCCTGGTCCAGCAAATAGGGTGCAGGACAGAACGAAGCCAGCGCGCCATCAGCTATCTCTCCCGCAAGTTGGAACGCCTTCAAGCCCAGTGTTGAGATCAGCAAGGGCGTTGGAGCAGAGCGTGGTAAGGTATCCTCCACCTGGAAAACCTCGCCCTGGTAGTTGATCTTTCCCTCCCATAACACACCGCGTAGCACCTCAAGGTATTCTTTGAGATAACTCAGGGGTGCTTTCTGCGCCAAACCATATCGGTTCTGAAGAAACAATGGATTGCCGGAACCAACCCCTAACCGCAAACGTTCTGGGGCGATATCGTATATTGCGAGCGCCTGCTGTGCCATGACCATGGGATGGCGTGTATAGGCAGGCACAATTGCAGTTCCCAGTGTGATGCTTTCTGTCTGCGTGGCGGCAATCGCCAGAACGGTCAAGACGTCCGCGAAGCCTGCTCCTCCCATTGCCATCCAGGCTTGTTGGATGCCTGCGTGCTCTGCTTCGCGGATTCTAAGAATGGCTTCTGTCGTATCTCTTGCTTGAATGAGTACGCCAACACGATGACGAAGAGAATGTGCGGATAGTGACGACGACTGGCTCAAAGCATCTTGCTGTTGCATAGTGTGTCCTCCTGATAGCATCTATTCCAATAGTTTGTGCGCAGTTCATTTGTACATAGAACTGTGCAGTGATAGTATGAAGCGGTGCCTCTACTTTAACCAGGAGTCTGTTGTATCATATGTCTGGAGAGACATAGGCTATCAATGGTCATGTCATCTGGTGCACACCGACGAGACAATTAAGGTTGAGGAAGCTATGAGAGAAAGAGTCAAGCGCCGCGCGGGACTGGCCGATTTTTTACAAAATCGGCGTGCACGTCTGCAACCAGAACAGTTTGAGCTTCCAGCGTTTCAGCGTCGACGAACGCGTGGGTTGAGACGAGAAGAATTGGCCCAATTGGTTGGCGTGGGCGTTTCCTGGTATACCTGGCTTGAGCAAGGCCGGGATATTCAGGTCTCCGACCAGGTGTTGGAGCGCCTTGCCTCCATCCTACAACTAAATAAAGAGGAACGCCTCCATCTGTTTCATCTGGCGCAGAGTTCGTTACCAGCCATTGCTAGACTGGATATTCTAAAGCAACGACCTGTTGCTGCTGCTCAAGCGATTCTTGATGGCTTTATCTATCCGGTCAGACTTTTTGATGAGCGCTTAAATATAGTGGGGTGGAATGAGATTGCGAACCGCATCTTTGGCGACTACCCCAGCCGTCCCATACGAGAACGTAATGCCCCCTGGTTTCTTTTTATGCATCCATCTTCACGAAGTTTTCATGTCAACTGGGAACACGATGCGCGGAGGTGCCTTGCCTCATTACATGCGAGGTATGATCGTTATCCCGATGATCGATGGTTAAATGAGCTGATTACTGAGTTGCAACAAGACAGCCCGGAGTTTCGTGCCTGGTGGCCTGAACATGAGATCATTCTGGATTGTGGTAGCTTCTTTGAAGTCAATCATCCACAGGTTGGGCGTCTTACCTTTCATCAAACGCTCTTTCCAATGCCGGAGCAACCAGAACTGCAAATGGTTGTCTATACACCACTGGCTCAGGAAGATACCCCAACCAAATTAAAAGCATTAATGACAGAAGTGAGGCAATGATATCATGATGCTATGGTGACGCAATTCATCAAATTGCGGCAGTACTTCCCGAAGCCTTCATTCAAAATAGCGTTGGTACACGCTTTGAACTCTAAAAACAAGTCAGAGAGAACATGGACACATCCTTACCAGAGGGCTTTACAGCACGTCGGGCAACGCTGGACGATGTGCCAGCAATCTATCGCTTGCTTCAGTCACATGAGCGCGCGCTCTATGGCTATTCAGATAAATTCCTGGCGTATGTACAGGCAACATATTCTTCACCGACTCTCGATTTGGCGCGAGATTCCTGCCTGATCTTTGATCGCGTGGGACAACTAGCAGGTTCAATGCTCCTGGAACAGAGTATGTATACCAACTTTGCAGTAACCATCTGCGTAGCTCCATCTGAGCCTGACTCATATCTGGACGCCTATTTGTTGCGTTTGGCTGAGAGCAAGGCACGGGTATTGATGGCGCAGGCTCCGTATGAAAAAGGTATTGCGCTCCGAGACGGATTGCCCAGTTGGGTAAGAACAAGCCTTCTGAGCACTTAGCCAGAAGGCTTGAAGGTATCTTCTGCTATCTTATGGTTACCCGTTTGCCTGTTTCAAAGGATTGGATAGCGCCCCGGGCGAGCAGTAGCGCTCGCCGTCCAGCCGCAGCCTGCACAGGGGGCTCTTTGCCTTGTCTAAAGGCTTCAAGCAGCCTGTCCATATGTTGATCAAAAGTGCGGTGAAACTCGCGATCCAGATCATTGAAATAGCCTGCCTGCCAGACTTCACTCGTCTCGCTGCCCACGGCCTGGAAGGTATAGCGACGCACTGTGTCCTCGATGGTAATCCGTCCCTGGTCGCCATTGACCTCAACCCGGTGTGTATCAGGGTAGGAATACGACGTGTCATAAGAACCAACCAGACTCCCAACCGCATCATTCGCGAAATGTAAGGCCAGGACCAGAGACCGATAGCCTGCGCCCGTTTTATTGGTCATCTGAGCCATGATTGAGTCAATGGGGCCACAGAGAAACTCAAGCATATCAAAACCGTGGCATTGTGTTTCAATCAGGTTCGCGTGTGGATGATCGCTGGACCCTTCACCGCCAAAACGCCAGGTTGCGAAATTGAGTTCGCCAAGGCGTCCACCCTCAATGGCTTGCTTTGCCAATTGTACTGGCTGCGCGTACCGATGATTGAAATTGATGGCGAAGAAGAGCGAACGCCTGGCAGCCTCATTGAGCAGCGTATCTGCTTCATGCAGATCAAAGACCAGAGGCTTCTCTACCAGGAGCGGATAGCCTGCCTCGATCACGCGCAACGTAGCCTGGAAGTGCCCCTGATTCGGGAGGCAGAGGCTGACGAGGTCGGGTTGCTCCTTCTCCAGCATCTGGTCAATATCCAGATAGTAGCGCACCCCAAATGATTCAGCTCTGGCTTTCGTCTTTTCTTCTGTGCGCCCAACGATGGCACAGAAATCGATGTCCGGGTGAGCCGAGAAGATACGGGCATGTTGCAATCCCCAACCCCCTGCGCCGATGAGCGCGACCTTGATGGGCTTGACTTTACTCATTGTTCAACCACCACCTTTCCTGTCTTTCCCTGGAAAAAGAGATCAAAGGCTTCTTGAATCTCGCTCACATGGAAGGTATGAGTAATAATTTGTCGCAGGTAGCTCTGATTCTGGCGCAGTAATGTCAGGTTGTTCGCGAACTCATGATAGCGAAAGTATTCGCTCCCAAGTATGGCCCGCTCGGTTGAAATCAAATCTTGAGAGACTTGCAAGTGTAAATCCTCACCGTGACCAACACAGATCTGTACGCCGCGTTGTGCCAGAAGTTGCACACTACTCTGACGCGCGGCCCCTTTTCCGCTTGAATCTACCGCCATATCAAAACTGCTTATCCCATGTTTGCGTGCCCCTTCTGCCAGGGACATTGTTTTGAGGTCGACAGGTTTTCCACCCAGGCGTTCTGCCAGTTGCAAACGATATTCACTAACATCGGAGATGACCACGGGAATCTCCTGTCCAAGCACCAGTTTGACCATTGCCAGAATTGCAAGACCAATGGGTCCAGCGCCTGTGACAACCACTGATTCGATATCGGGGTGAACCAAGCGACTCCGTTGAATAGCATGACCACCTGTTCCCATGATGTCCAGGAGAAGGGTCGCATCAGCAAGAGCAAGGTCTGCATCAATGGGAAAAAAAATGTTTTCATGAATCAGTTCATATGAGCCATAGCCACCATCTTTATTGAAGCCCATATCGCCGCGCTTTTGCAAACACTGGTTGGTAAAGCCCTGGCGACAGGAGCGACAAGAACCACAGTAGTCCATCAGGAAGATTACGCCTGGGGTGCCAACAGGTGTTTGGGTGCCGGGGCCTGTGGCTGCGACGATACCTGTGGCTTCATGCCCTGGCGTGACCTTGGAGCCATGAAAGAATTGTTCCCTATCCGTACCACAGAGTGCGTTGGCCTTTACCTCAATCAAGAGTTGTCCTGGACCTGGCATCGGGACCGCTTTTTCAATGAAATCAATCTTCCGGTTACCCGTAAAATGTGGGACCCGCATAACGTTCGGGAATACCTTTTGCATCGTGCAAATTCCTCCTTGATAGAAAACAAGTCAGCACGTAGAACAGAATGACCAGTCATGCGGTAATATACATGATGCGTCCTATGCATAGAAACAAATGTTCTTAGCCTTAAACGAAGTTCTGAAGAACCCTTGTTTTTAACAGGACTCGCGCACAACCAATGTGACATCGAACATATAGGGTTTCATTGGACTATCTGGCTGCTGAATACGCTCCAAAAGGTAGCGCGCAGCAGTAATCCCAATTTCGTAAAATGGTTGCCGGATGGTGGTTAGTGTTGGATGGACAAGCGACGAGATGAATATATCATCAAAACCAATGACCGCAAGCTGATCTGGAACGGTAATCTTTTGTTGCGCCAGGTATTGGAGCGCCCCAAGAGCTGAAAGGTCATTGGCGGCAAAGAGGCAGGTGATTTCAGGATGAGCATATAAGAGCGTTTCCGCTGCAAGCCGTCCCTGGTCGAAGCGAAAATCCGCGTACGCGATTGGCAGGTTTTTTTGCTGGTCAACTTCTCCCAGAGATACATCTTGTCGTCCTATACTGTCCAGATAGGCCCGCAAACGCAGGTCCGAGAAACGCAGACCACGGGGCCCTGCGAGAAAGCCGATGTGGCTATGTCCTTGCTGTTTGGCCCAGTTCATAGCCTCCAGCGCCCCTTTATAATGATCAACCGTAATATGGGCCAGCCCTGATTCTTCGCCACGATCCACTACGACTGCGGGAATATTCGCTTTCTGTAATTTGTCTACTAATTCGGTTGCATTGGCCGGTGAGACCAGGATGCAGCCATCGACCGCCTGTTGGCGCAATGTGGTAATAGCGTGCAACTCGTTATGCCAGTCAGTATCCAGCACCATCATGGTATACCCATGCCGTTTGGCTTCATCTCCGATACCTTGGGCCAGCCCTGGAACAAAGGGATTGGTTAAATCATGCAGAACCACAGCAAGCGTCATCGTGCGTTTCGTCACCAGGGAACGCGCTGCTCCATTTGGAACAAAATGCAATGCATCTACCGCACTCCAGACCTTCTGGCGTGTCTCCTCACTAACATAGCCAGTGTTATTGAGAACACGCGAGACCGTACCCAGACCCACGCCTGCCAATTTCGCAATATCTTTAATCGTCGCCATGTAACTGAAATCCCCTGATGTGGAAACGTTTCCCTACAAAAAAGTATACTGGCAAAAGCGATATCAGTCAAGGGATAAGCAGATTCAGGGGAAAGAATACAGAAATCGCCTTCGTTGCCTGCCCAAGTTCTGAGATTCCATGAGCTTACATCATCATAGAACATCTATGAGAAGACGAGATTCGTGTTTAGTGTAGCAGAGACGCTTTCACTCGACATGATATGAGCAAGGAAGGAAGATACAATGCGCATGGATACGCTCTTCGCCCGCTTTGCACGATACGTGGCAAAAATTCTTGTCATCCTCTGGAATTTAGTTTAGCTGCTATTTTCATTCTTGCCTGATTAATCAGTGGACCATTCTTTCACTTTAGTGATACCTGTATCTTGCGCAATGTGTGCAATCACACCTATCCTATCAAGATACCAGTGATTAATGACACTACATATTCGCGAACGCTTCAATAACCGCAGCCAGAAGATAACAAAGAGATAACTAAGTGTAATTATAATGATTACACTTAGCTAAAAAGCCTCTTTCAAAGAGGCGGACTCTAGGATGAAGGAGTAAGTGTTTCACGTAACACGTCAGCAACTGTTACCTGGGCAAACTGCTGCTTCAGTGCGCGTTCACCATCCCCATAAAAGCGTTTCAAGGCTAGCTGAATACTTTTCCCACAGGACAGGCCTGGTTTGGCTGGCTGTGGTGCAATTCAAAGAGCTGCGATTGTTCGACTGCCTGATAGACATCCAGCAACGAGATTGCTTCTGGTGTGCGAGCCAGTTTCCAGCCAGCGCCTGTTCCGTGTTGCACAATGACCAGGTGGGCTTTTTCGAGCACACCTAGAATTCGTCGAATAACAACGGGATTGGTATTGACGCTAGCTGCAATCTGGTCCGAGGTCACAATTTCTCGTTGTCGCGCAACCAGGGCCATCCAGCTTAATGTATGCAGTGCGACGGTAAAACGACTATTAGCACTCATGTGTTCCTTCTCCTTATGTACCCATTACAGTTACACCCAGAAGCCTCTCTCAAGAGAGGTACATTTGAGTGTTAGGGCAACGCACGCGACTTGACAGCCAGTTTTGTTGTAGCTTATAATCCCACCGTATTAATTGTAATAATTTTCATTACAATTGATACGGTGGAGCGCAGTATATGCTAATGCAATGCTTGTACTCTGCCTGTTCCCATCCAGCAGGTGAGCAATGCACCACCAGCATCGACGCCAGTGTTTCCATAACAACCAGGTCGGAATTGGCTCATCAGCATTCCATAATCAATGAAACCAGACAGGCATGGTTCTTTTTTGCCTGTCGTTGTAACACATTTTGTTACAGTGGGAGAGAGGCATTGTTACCCAAATCAATGGTTTTTCTTTTCACCTTCAATTGTAACTATATTTGTTACACCATAGACTAAAGGAGTATTCTTTTACATGTCACAAGCACCGCTTTATGTCTCATCAGTCGAGCAGAAGCATTCAACAAGGATTAATCCGCGTATATTTCTGCTGGCGCTAGGGATGTTTGCCCTGGGCACGGATGCCTTTGTCGTGGCTGGCGTTTTACCCGTAATCGCCCGTGAGATGGGAGTGACAGAGAGCCTAGCGGGACAGCTCATCACTGCATTCTCACTCACATATGGTTTTGGCGCGCCTGTGCTAGCAGCACTCACCGGACACTGGTCACGCAATAAGGCGCTGCTTATCTCGTTGGGTGCCTTCTGTCTCCTTAATCTAGGCTCAGCTCTCGCTCCCAACTTTATTGTCTTGTTGCTCACTCGTATTCTGGTTGGGTGTAGTGCGGCAGTATTTGGTCCTCTCGCCTATACTATTGGCTCGACCCTGGCTCCGCCAGAGAAGCGAGGTAAGGCGCTCGCGCTGGTCGGGACCGGATTGACAATCTCTACCGTATTAGGCTCCCCACTGGGAACGTGGATTGGTGAGCACTTCGGCTGGCGTCTCTCCTTTGGTCTGGTAGCTCTGCTGGCTGGCATTGCCTTTAGTGTGCTTGTACTCTATGGTCTACCCAAAACTGCCTCGGCTCCGACAATCTCTTTGCGCGAGCGTATAGCACCTGTCGGAGAGCCACGTGTGTTGCTTGCTCTGATACCATCTTTACTGTGGAATCTGGGTATTTATGTGGTCTACACCTATATAGCACCATTGCTTCAACAGAATCTGCATACTTCTGATGTGAGCCCCTATCTGCTTGCCTTTGGCCTTGGTCCTGCATTGGGCAGCTTGATCATCGGTGTCGTTATTGACCGCATTGGTTCTACACGCCCAATTGCCATAGCACTCGTGGGCTTGCTTATCATTGAGCCTTTGATAGCGCTTACCACGCACTCGATAATGGGAGCATTAGTCATCCTCTTCCTCTGGGGTTCATGCGCGCCGATGCTCTTCACACCTCAGCAGCATCGCCTGCTCCATCTGACACCAGAACATGCTAATGTGATTCTCGCACTCAACAATTCAACATTCTACCTGGGTATAGCTGGTGGTGCGGCTCTGGGTGGGTTCGCCCTGCAAATGGTCTCTGTCACACAGCTTGGTTGGATTGGCGTGGTTTTCGTGCTCCTGGCTCTGGTCCTGTTTGCAGTTAGTATACGCTTGAGCAAGCGCAAAGTTGAGCTGTCTGAGAATCAAGAAATGTCTGGAAAGCAGGAGAGGGCGCAATTACTAGTCGCTCCTGAATAAGCCCATTGAAGGAGAGCAAGCGGGACGATGTTTAGCCCATTCTCCTGTGTTATACTGCTCCATTGTACAGCCAGGAGCGGAGATGCGAACGGGGTCTGTACAATGGCATTCCGATAGCGGAGGCCAGATAAAGCATGGTGAAAAGATTCAGAGGGAACAGATATCAGCATGGTTCAAGAATATATCGAGATTCGTGGTGCGCGCGAGAACAACCTCAAGAATGTCTCGTTGAGGCTGCCCAAGCGCAAAATCATCATTTTTACTGGCGTGTCTGGTTCGGGGAAATCATCGATGGTATTCGATACCATTGCTAACGAAGCACAACGTTTATTGTTCGAAAATTTTAGCATGTTTGTGCGCAACTTCCTGCCGCGTTATCCTCAACCAGATGCAGATGCGATTGAGAACTTGAGCATGGCGGTGCTGGTGGACCAGAAACGCCTGGGTGGGGGATCGCAGTCGACGGTAGGTACCGTTACTGATATCGCGACAGTGTTGCGTTTGCTCTTTTCGCGGCTCGGAAAACCGCATGTGGGCAATGCAAATGCCTTTTCCTTCAATGATCCCCAGGGCATGTGTCTGGAGTGTAATGGTCTTGGTCGCAAGATTGGCATTGACCTGGATGCTCTTATTGACACAACAAAGTCCTTAAACGAGGGTGCCGTCATTGCCCCAGGATTGGCCAGCGTGGAAAGCGAACTGTATGCACGTTCTGGCTACTTTGACAATGACAAAAAGGTAGCGGATTACACCACAGAGGAACTAGACTTACTTCTCTATAGTGAACCACGCAATCATAAGGGGCTGGCATACAACACCTATGAAGGCCTAGTGTACAAGTTCAATCGTAAATTCGTGGCGCGGGACATCCAGACGCTCTCGCCTCGCATACGACAAAAGGTTGAGCCTGCTTTGAAGCCCGGTCTTTGTCCACTCTGTAAGGGGGGGCGGCTCAATCAAGTGGCGCTGAACAGCAAGATTAATGGATATAATATTGCCGAGATGTCAGCAATGGAGGTCGATGATTTGCTGGAAGTGGTGAAGGCGTTCGACGATTCAGCTGCCGCCCCGATCCTACGCACGCTGACTGAGCGACTTCAGCATCTAGTCGATATCGGCCTGGAATATCTAAGTTTGGATCGACCCACCAATACCCTCTCTGGTGGCGAATCGCAGCGCGTCAAAATGGTCAAGCATCTCAATGGAAGCCTTGTGGATGCGATGTACATCTTTGACGAACCAAGCATCGGTTTGCACCCACGTGATGTCCACCGCTTAAACGAGCTCCTGGAGAAATTACGCGATAAAGGCAACACTGTGATTGTGGTTGAGCATGATCCAGATGTCATTAAGAGAGCCGATTACCTGGTTGATATGGGGCCATTGGCTGGCAGTGAGGGTGGGCACATTGTCTACGAGGGGGACTTCGCAGGTCTCCTGCAGGCGGACACGCTTACTGGTAATCATTTGCAACATACTCGACCGCTCAAAGAGATCTTCCGTCAGGCTCCGGGTGTTTTACCAGTGGTCCATGCTAGTGTCAATAACCTCAAAGATATCAGTGTGAATATTCCCACTGGCATCTTGACCGTGGTAACTGGTGTGGCTGGTTCGGGCAAAAGTTCGCTGATACATGAGGCCTTCCTCAAGCAGCATCCCGAAGCTGTTGTTATTGACCAAACATCTATTGGCACATCCAGCCGCTCAAACCCTGCTACCTATACAGGGATTATGGACGATGTTCGCAAAGCATTTGCGACGGCCAACCGCGCTGATGCTGGTCTCTTTAGCTATAACTCAAAGGGGGCCTGCCCCAATTGTCAGGGATTAGGTGTGACCTACACTGACCTGGGCTTTCTGGAGGGAGTCAAACTTCCCTGTGAGGTGTGCAGCGGGAAGCGCTTTAAAGACGAAGTCCTGGCCTATACCTTAAACGGAAAATCCATTGCCGACGTTCTCAGTATGACTATCCATCAGGCCCTGGAGTTTTTGAAGAATAAAGAAGTGCAGCCCAAACTTCAGGCCCTGAGCGATGTAGGACTGGATTATCTGACTCTTGGGCAACCCTTGAGCACCCTCTCTGGGGGCGAATGCCAGCGCATCAAACTGGCTAGCGAACTTCACAAGAAGGGCAACATCTATGTTATGGATGAGCCAACGACCGGGTTACACCTCTCGGATATTGGTCGTTTGCTCACCATCATGAATCGGTTGGTTGATGGCGGAAATACTGTGATTGTGATTGAGCATCATCTTGATGTGATTCGCAATGCCGACTGGATTATTGATATGGGTCCAGAAGGCGGCAAGAAGGGTGGCATGGTCATCTTCGAGGGAACGCCACGAGACCTCCTGGATGCCAAGCAGTCGCTGACGCGTCAGTATGTGTGATAAATGCGCGCTGACACTTCTGGTCAAGCGAGCATTACCGGCGTGCGTTTGAAATACAACCAGTAACGATAGTTTGAGGATATATAAGGACACTTACTCATCTTGCGAGTAGGTGTCCTTTCCTTTCTATGCCATTAGGGACTCAATAAGTTGTTGCCCGATTTTGATTTGTATATACCTTGACGCGTATATACGTATTGGGGTATACTACAGGTGTGGAACTTACGTTCGAGACAATGATAAAAGAGAAGACCTGAGAAGATAGCGCGGGCCAAACCGCGAACAAGAAAAAGGAGCAATGAGATGAAAATTAAATTAACTACGATCTATGTCGACGACCAGGACAAGGCTCTGCGCTTCTATACGGAGGTACTGGGCTTTACTAAGAAAGCCGATGTCAGCCAAGGCCCATTCCGTTGGTTGACTGTGGCCTCACCTGAGGAACCCGACGGCACTGAGCTACAGCTGGCCCTAAACAGCAATCCCGCAGCTCAGGCATATCAGCAAGCTATTTTTCAACAGAGCCAGCCTGCGGCGATGTTTTTTACCGATGATGTCAAGGGAGACTACGAACGGATAAAAGCCAATGGTGCTGAATTTACAATGGCGCCGACCGATGTGACCGGTTCGACCATTGCCATGCTCAGCGACACCTGTGGCAATCTCATACAGCTCACCCAACTGGTACGCTATTAAGGGTGATCATTCAGCGAAGTCGCAATCTGGTGGGTGCTGGTGATTGCTCTATCCATTCGCTGACTAGAACAGTTGCCTGGTGGCTGCCTGTATATACCTTGACAAGCATATGCTCTGTGGAGTATACCAATCGAATGGAATCAGTGTTCGAAATCATAGCGGAGCCAAATCGCCGCGCGATATTGAGTCTTCTGGCCTTGTCACAACTATCGGTTGGAGAGATCGCGCATCAGCTTCATATGCCGCAGCCAACTGTGTCAAAGCACCTGCGAGTGCTGCGTGAGGCCGGTTTCGTGGAATCCACGGTGGACGCACAACGCCGCCTCTACCGGCTGAAACCTGAGCCACTTCAGGAGGTAGATGTCTGGCTGGCTCCGTTCCGCCTGTTCTGGTCCTCTCACCTGGATGCTCTCGAACGCCACCTCGATCACATGGATCAATCAACACCAACATAAATAAAGAAAAGGAGCAGATGATGACTGATCGCGAGCACTATACCCCAGGCCCAGCCAACGGGGCGCAGATACAAAAGGACGGAGAGACATGGACGCTCATTCTTGTCAGAGAACTGCGTCACTCGCCAGAGAGAGTCTGGCAGGCGCTTACCGACCCGGCGCATCTGCGCGAGTGGGCTCCTTTTGATGCTAATAGGAGCCTGGAGATGGTTGGAGCCGCCGTGGAACTCACCACTATAGGTGCACCTACGCCGCAAGTTTCCGAAACAACAGTGACACGTGCCGACGCTCCCAGGACGCTTGAGTATAACTGGGGTGGTAACAATATCCGGTGGGAACTTGAAGCCATTGGTGATGGCACACGTTTGACGTTGTGGCATGACATTGATCGCCGCTTCATCTCAATGGGGGCAGCCGGATGGCACATTTGTTTTGATGTTCTGAATTACCGTCTCAGTGGAACGCCCATCGGGCGCATCGTTGCTGGTGAGGCGATGAAGTTTGATTGGCCTCGACTCAATTCGGAGTATGCCCAGCAATTCGGTATCAAAGCCCAAAGCTGATTAGCTGCCTGCGTCAATTATTCGCTATGATGCCGAACAACCTTCCAGGCTCGATCTGGGAGGTTGTTCGGCTATATATATATGATGCATCCTTCATTCGACCGCCGATGTTTTCCACATATCTTTTGGTTCTCGTGAGCATTTAATCCTCATAATAGCGCGTTGAAACTCTGAGCTTTATGCGATCTAGTTTTCGCCCACCCTTTCCAAAGAGTTCCAGATCATACGAGCTATCTTCACGAGGAAAGTAGAGTTTGTGCTTCTGCCCTGGCTGCAATAACAATCCTTGCCCACGCAATTTCCTTGGGATCTCTCCACTGCCATTGCCCACACACAATCGAACCTCTGCTTCCAGAGCATTCTCAAAGCAATACCATCCGGAAGTTGCGATGACAGCAAAATAACCCTCTTCCATCCCTTCCTGTGTAAGGCGGACTTTCACGGGATTGAGCCGACGAGATAGGCGTGCGTACGTTTCTACACCCACTACCCCAAATAACGTCGCGTACTCCCTCAGCAATCCGAATGGGTATCGGAGCAGCCAACGAATTAGACGGAAGGGTACCTCAATCATGATCCAGATAGGGAAGAGGACACACCCCTCGATATATCTCTCCCGACGACTGGCGCTATTGTAACGCTGATACCTGCTGGAAGGATCGTCACTTCGCATGGATATTCTCCTATGAACAGGCGACTCTGGAGCAACATCTGAATGAACATAATCCCGAGTATCTTTGTTCAACAATCAATAGGCAAGAGGACTATTTAGATGAGTTCCTTCTAGGGGATAAAATGCTGAGCTTTGTTTTTCATAAAATGCGCTTGATCGCATATTTATTCTCATCAATACCATTTGGCTACATTTACACCCTGAAAACAATCACATGGTATATTTCCTATGTTGTATTTATGAACTTTTTCTTCATTTTACAGCCATGGAGAGATGAGTTTGCAAGCCTTTTCGTCTTTAGACGATCATTTCTACTAAATATTTTATTAAGAGGTTTTACAGATGGATCAAGTATTTCGTGACTATCAGCTTGTTACAGCGCTTGCCAGGAAAACAACGAGTAGCCTCTACCTTGCCCAACAACTTACAGATACTACGGAAAAGGTTATTATCAAGTTCTTTAACGCCATTGGGGCAAAATTTGAACAAGAGCGGTTTGAGGATGAAAGCGATCAGATCTCACAACTGCAGCATCCTTATATTGTACCTCTACTTGAAGCCGGGTTTGATGAAGAGCGCCCTTATTTGATCAGCGCATATGTATCTGGTAATTCATTGCGGCATCGTATGATGACTCAATCGGCAGACCCCTTGCCTTTCGATAAAGCAATATCTACCTTGGTACAGGTAGGGCAGGCCCTCGCATATGCCCATGCACAAAACATTGTGCATGCAAATCTCAAACCTGAAAACATTCTCTTTAATAATCAAGGCGTGGCATTGTTGGCTGACTTTACCCCTTTGAGTCTCATGGAGAGGTATTTGCCTTTATCTCGACTCGATCTCCTGCATGCACGCTCCATGCCTCCCGAACAATTCGCAGGCACATATACCAGGGAGAGTGATCAATATGCATTTGGTTGCCTGGCATATGAACTGCTGACTGGACAGCCCCCTTTCCCAGCTGGTGACTCAACAACAGAGCAAGAGTACAAAGCTCCTACTCCCCTCATCCAGATTATCCCTGATATACCGCAACATGTCGATGCTGCGGTGCTCAAAGCATTAGCAAAAGAGCCGACTGAACGCCATAAGAGCATTATAGCTTTTCTTGAAGCACTTACTGCATCATCTTGGGATATGATAACGACCCCATTTCCAGAGGAAATACTACTTTCAACTGGGAAAATGAATCAGGCTCCATCCTGGCCTTCTTCTCCCCAAATGAATAGAGACAATGGGAGTCTTACGCTACCAGATAACGAAATAACGACAAAGCGGCTAGCCCTTGGAAGAACTCCTATACCTTATCAAGCACCATCATCTCACCCGAGGAGAAAAAAGGTCGCAATCGGAGTGGGAGTGACTGTTGTCATGGTTTGCTTACTTCTACTTTGCGTTGGTGTTGTCCCTCGCGTGTTTTTCTCACAAGATCAATCAAAGCAAAGTTATGAGCAAGCAACACCTACATCAGAGACAGCCCTACAAACGACTCCGACGCAGCAACCATCTGCAACCGCTACAGAAGCAAAGTCATCACCGACTGTGGCTCCCTCCCCTACCAAGGCCAAGCCATCACCGACTGTAGCTCCGTCACCAACTGTGGCTCAGCCTCCTACGGCAACGCCGACTCACCCTAAACCCACGCCAACTTCTGAGCCAACGCCTACTCCTACACCCCAGTGCCAATGCCTACTTTGTTTGTGTTGATGGTTTTATAAAAAGAGAGGAGTGGAAGGCTGTTCCTGTAGTATTTCTGCGCAGCACACAATGAAGAATATTTGTAAATATCGATGTGTATGCGCCAGGAAGAGGAACTCTATTTCCCATTTCCAGAGGCATTCTTGCGATTTTCATGTGAACATAATATTGTGCTCACATGAAAATCGCAAGAATGCCTCTTTTTATACGATGTCAGGGCTTCTCATTCAAGTCCCCAGCAAGAATGCCATTTTGGATCTGATGTAACACCACATATTCATTGACCATGCGTTTGGGTGAGCCTTTAGTAGAGCATCATTCATATGGAAATAGATTCCGAGTCTCTTGACAGCCCTTTATCGGGGATATACAATGTCCTTAAGGATAAAATATATCCTTAATAAAAATGTATAGTTGTTTTGTGTTGAATGTGTTTCGTCGCATATCGCAATTGCCAGAGCTCATTCAATAGTTCATGGCATTAAGCAGCACGGAAATGGAAAGTGTAACCGCAGCACGATCACGAATCCGCATATCTATAGATGTGCTTCTATATGGGATTGCATGTGACTCTGGTGAGTTATTGATTGGTGAGAGAGGTGCTAGTAAGGCTCTTAGACTTTCCATGTTCAACAGAATAGATGTTTTGACGTCCTCTTCTGCGGATTGGATGAGGATGATAGGAGGTTCTGTATGAAGATTGTGGTTATTGGTGGTAGCGGTCTCATTGGGAAAAAACTCGTGAGCAGGCTTCTTGAACGCGGCCACCAGGCTGTTGCGGCATCGCCTCGCACAGGTGTCAACACGATTACAGGTGAGGGATTAGCCCAAGTGCTTGAGGGTGCTCAGGTGGTTGTTGATGTGGCGAATGCACCTTCATGGGAAGATCAGGCCGTTTTAGCGTTTTTCGAGACATCGAATCGTAATCTCCTGGCTGCAGAAGAGGCTGCTGGTGTGAAACATCACATCGCGCTGTCAATTGTTGGTACTGACCGTCTTCCCGAGAACGGATATTTTCGAGCGAAGGCAGCCCAGGAAAAGCTGATCAAGGCTTCTCGTGTTCCCTATACCATCCTTCGAGCAACGCAATTCTCTGAGTTTGTCGGTGGTATTGCCCAGGAGGCCACTGAGGGACAAACGGTTCGTGTATCAACTGCGTTTATACAGCCGATCGTGTCTGATGATGTTGCGGCTGCACTCTCAGATGTCGCGCTTGAGGCGCCTGTAAATGGCATGATTGAACTGGCTGGTCCCGAGAAGATTCATTTCGGTGAATTCATTCGTCGCTTCCTGGACGCAACTAATGATACCCGTCAGGTAGTCACAGATGCTCATGCGCGCTACTTCGGCTCGGAGCTGGAAGATAACTCTCTTATTCCAGGTGAAAATGCGCGGATCGCCCCAACTCGCTTTGAGGAATGGCTTAACCGCTCCGTGCCTCAAAAGTAAGCCCTGGATCTACAACCAGTCTTAACAAAATTTATTATCGCTATCCATTCATATGTGATTCCTTTCTTCGACGTAAACACGTAAAAAGAGTTTAAGAAAGCGAATCACATATGTATTTATGAGAGGGAAAGTTCTTTTTCCAGCTTAGAAATGGGCTGATATGTTGTCTCTGATATCGTCAAGCACCATAGGGGAACCATCACAGTAGAGAGCGAACGAGATTATGGATCGACTGCTCATGTGATGCTTCCCCAGGAAAGTCCTTGAGGAACGCATATGACAAATCTCCAGCATATGACAAATCTCCAATACGTAGGGAGTGAGAGATCGCTTGTCAAGAGTATTCTTATTGTTGAAGATGATCCCATCCTTGGTGATATTCTGCTAGAAGTGCTGCACAGTGAGGAGATCTATCAAGGGTTTCTGGCTCCAAGTGGTGAGATGGCACTCTCCATAGTGGATACGATCTCGCCCGCGTTGTTTCTACTCGACTATCGACTCCCTGGGATGGATGGTTTGGAACTTGCTGCCCAATTGCGGCGAAGAGAAGCAGGCGAACTGAAGCCCATTCTCCTCATGAGTTCCAGTTTGCCTTGTGAAAGCAGTCTTCTTGAAGATATTAGAACCCTCCAGAAGCCCTTTGACTTAGAGAAGCTTATGCAATTGATCGAGGAGCTTCTTGCCTCCTAGTCACAATGGTTCTGGAGGTGGAAAAGAGCTGTTGGTTGCAAGGGAAGTGAAAAGCACGACGAAAGATGCCTGGTATGTGCTCATCTTCCTCAAGTAAAAGGAGTGAATACTCATGACTCCACCACCACACCGTAATCAGGCTCGTTTTGAATGTATTAGGACCTACATGGCTGAGTAAAGCCGCGCTGGAGACCTTGACGAAGAGCAAAGGAGCCATTGTGAACATCTCAAGTACCTATGGTCATCGGCCTATGGTGTGCGGCTAGTAAGGCTGCTATTGAGCATTTAACCCGTTGTTGGGCGTTTGAGCTAGCACCTCATGGTATTCGGGTAAATGCTGTTGCTCCTGGTACGACCGCCACGCCAATCCTAGAGCGAACCGGGTTTTCAGCCTCAGCGATTGAAACGATTGAACAGACCAAGAGTACCTCAACCCTTTAGGGCGCAGAGGCATCCCAGAGGATATTGCACCCTGGATTATCTCGCTTTCTGATCCCGCAGCAACATGGATGGCTGGGCAGGCCATCACGGTTGACGGAGGGCTTGAATTGATATAAAAGACGTGCTAGGGGTTGCCCATACGCAGAAACGCGCCAAAAATATTGGCGCGTTTCTGCGTATGGGTTATTATTTTAGTGTCTTCTGTTAATAGAGATGTCTCAATTTGCTGGACCTGCCAATATCGATACATGATAGGTGAGCATGGCGTCAGCGTGGATATCAATTGCGAGCATGATCACAAGCACAGGATGTGCTCCCTGCTGATACACATGGGCATGTTTAATCTCTTTATATACATGTCTGGCATTATGCGTTGTGAAGGAGACAAACGCTGTTGTTGAGATAATATTTAAAGGAGTATCATTATCGGCATGTAGGGAGAGGAACTGTCGATCATTCCCCGGAATGATAAACGAAAGTGGGGCTTCTGGAATCGTTCCATCATTGAAGCCTCTTTGCTCTACGACACGTCCGGCATCCGCCATGATGATGCCAGTACAAATGAAGAGATGTGTGGCTGGTGCTGGTCCGACGACCTGTGCCTCTATCGCCTGACATGTTTTCACTTCCTTGAGTCTATGTTCAATGATTATCATATGCTATCTCCACTCTGTGGCATAGGAATTATGCGGCTTATTGGTAGCTTTAATAACCAAACAAGCTGTATCTATTCTCTAAACGCCCCCTCCATCCGGAAATATCTCATCAACTCGTCGCTCCAAGAAGCATCCCGGTGCGTACGTATGATAGCTTGTGTGGCACAGTGCGGAGGTGTTTTGTATGTGGATTGTGGCTATGTGAGCGACAGAGTGATGACAATGCTTTCAAGAATCTCGCACGGCTGACAGAATGCAAGAACTGCTGTGCGTTTTGGATATGCTTTCCCTGATCAGAGGATAGCTAATTATCTATTTCCCTCCACCTCAAAGGAGCGTGCGTCTGCCATTACATTGGCTTCTTCACGCTCCTCTGAAATGTTCTTCCACACTAACAAAATAACCAACAGGGAGTGGGGGTTGGCTTTGGCGTATGAGTTGGTTTGGGCGTTGGTGTAGAAGGTGGTGGAGTAGGAGTGGGGGGCGGCTTTGTGGGTGACGGTGTCGGACTTGGGGTCGCGGTAGGAGTTGGTTTCACCTCATGAGTCGCCGTTGCTGTGGGCTGAATTGATGGTTGCGCAGTGGGTGTCCCGTGTGTTTGTGTCACGGTAACAGCTGGTATAGTGGGTGTCTGCTCAAGACCCTGTTTTGTGTCTGATTTGGGGAGCAATAGAGGTAAAACACTGACACCAAGTAAAAGCAAACAAATAAAAGAAATCGCTATCCCTATGCCTACCACAAGTCCTTTCCTCCGCCGCATATGCATTTGTTTCTCAGCAAGAGGTTTCCATTGTGCGTTTGCATCCACCTCTGGCGAGACACTTCGCAAATAATGTGGGGTCTGAGGTATCAAAGGAGGAGGCATCACAGGCATTGGAGAGGAAGCCAGCATCGTGGCTGACGTCGTATTGCTACCCCCTGCTCCTACTGGTATTGCCACATTCTCTTTGGGATTGCTGGCTGGCAGTATCGCTAGCCCACTTTTCTCTGAAAATGGCCTTTGAAGTTGATTATTCTGAACATTTGTTGGATGAGGTGGTTGCAAGGATGAAGCTTCAAGCTCATCCATAGAACGAGCAGACATCATACTCTCTGGGGATGAAGCCGTTGTGATTTTTAAGGAATATGCGGTAAGCGCTTCCATAAAGGCGGCAACGCTTGCGTGACGTGCGCTTGGCTCATTTGCCAATGCTTTACATACTGCAACATCGACATGCTGGGGAGCCCAGGAATTATCTGTGTCAGCGGTGTAGGATGTTCTGAAGTGCGTTTGAGTTGACCTGTAGAAAGAGCTATAACTGTAAAAGGAGACTGCCCAGTCAGGATTTCATATGCTATGCAGCCTAACGCGTATTGATCGCTTTCCATACTCTCCGTGCCAGCCAATTGTTCTGGGGCCTTATAGCGAGCGCTCTGTAGGTCTGGTTGCTGGCGAGATAAATAGTCCTTCGTAAGGCTGGAAGGGATAAAATCAGCCAGTAGCGCCTGGTCCTGGGCATTGAAGAGTACATTTTCGGGTTTTATGTTTGTGTGCAAAATATTCCATGCGTGAGCATACCCAAGTGCTTGCCCTAATTGGACAATGGTGAGCAAGGCTTTGGCTAAAGGAAAGGGGCGCGGTTGCAAGGCCATAATGCGATTGCGTAACGAATCACTAGGAGCGTACCCACTTACGAGATAAGGATGCCCCTGTTCAATTCCTCCACTGTGAAGAGGCAAAATAAAGGGGTGGCGAAGATGGGTGATCTGGTTGATTTCTTTCTGGAAATGCTCTTGCACGAAGTCAGCTGAAATAGAGTCAAAGATCCTGATAACGACATTCTCTGTGGATGCTGCAATGGGTTGGGCAAGATAGAGACAACTAAATGCTTTTCTGGAAAGCTGAGTGACAAGCTGATAGTCACGAAATATCTGATTCATCTGCAAAACCTCTTGTTGGTGCGCGTCGCTGCGGAGGCTTCATACCTACGACGATACGGTATTGTATCAGATTGCCAGATATTTAGGCAGCCTGCTCGGAATCTATAGCCCTCATAGGCCATTGTCAATCAGTTGGGAACAAGGAAATACTGCGTCGATACATTTGTCCATCTCAAGAGTGCTCGAAAGAAACTCGTTAGAGCAACCAATTAACCGTCCATTGGGACTTGATACGTCTGAACCATTGTCAGATGACATGGCAAGAATGATGGTTTTGTCTTTTTCTGTGAGATTATCAGAAGAAACTCCTCTTCGCACTGGCTAGAAGTTGATGAACTGTTTGTATACTACCGCTGGTTACAATGGGTATATATGCTGGAGGAGAGGAAAAGCGCTGTGATACAAAAAAACGTATTTTGGTGGGCAATGCAAAAGAAGAGAGTCGCTCTAATTATAGGCGTCATAGTGTGCATCAGTTTCGTCGTTCTCTTACAATATCAGACGCCGAAGTCTCTGTGGGCATGGACACAACTCCTCATTGTACCTCTTGTGCTTGCTCTTGGTGGTTTCTTGCTCAGTTATACTGTCAGTAAGAATGAGCAAGAAAAAACTGAACACCAGTATCGAAATGATCACAAAATTGCCAGGGACAAACAGAGAGAAGACATACTTCAAACCTATCTGGATCATATGTCAGATTTGCTATTGAAAGAAAGTTTACGAATATCTCAGCCAGATTCTGAGGTTCGTATTGTGGCACGAACAAGAACAATAGCCGTCTTACGTCAGCTTGATGCGCCCCGCATTAATCAGGTATTCTCCTTCTTACGAGAAGCAAAGCTCGTGACAGCTCAGCAAGGAGAAAGTGTCATTTCTTTCAGTGGCGCAAATATGAGAGGCCTGGATCTCAAAGAGTGTTGTGCCTATGAGATTGATTTTAGCTTCGCCGATCTGAGTGAAGCCAACTTCAGTGGAGCTGATCTCAATCTTGTCAACCTGCGTGGAGCCAATATGAGTGGAATTGACCTGAACGGAGCCAATCTGAGCCAGGCCGATCTGAGCGGAGCCAATCTCGTCGGAGCCAACCTTTGTCAAGCCAACCTGAGTGGTACTGATCTGAGTGGTACTGATCTGAGTGGAGCTGACCTGAACGGAGCTAACCTTAAGCTTGCCGACCTGAGCTTCTCTAACCTGAGCAGAGCTGGCCTCATCGAAGCTAATTTCAGCTTTGCCAACCTGAACCAGGCCGATCTGAGCGAAGCACGCTTCAGTAGAGCTGACCTCAGCAGAGGTCATCATCTTATCGAAGCTAATCTGAGTGAAGCTGATCTGAGCGGAGCTAACCTCAGTGGTGTTAGCCTGAGTGGAGCTGACCTGAGCGGAGCTGATCTGAGCGGAGCCGACCTGAGCGGAGCTAACCTCAGTGACGTGAGCCTGAGTGGAGCCGACCTGAGTGGAGCCAATCTGAGCGAAGCCGATCTTTGCAGAGTCGACCTGAGTAGAGCCGATCTGAGTAGGGCCAATCTGCGTGAATCCGATCTTATTGAAGCCAATCTGAGCGGAGCTGACCTTAGCAAAGGGGATCTTTGTAGAGTCGACCTGAGCGGAGCTGATCTCAGCAAAGCTAATCTGAGTGAAACCAATCTACATGAGGCCAATTTGAGCAGAGTCAACTTCAGTGAAGCCGACCTGAGCTTTGCCGACCTGAGCGGAGCTGATCTGAGTGAAGCCAACCTGAGTGAAGCCAGCCTGAGTGAAGTGAGCCTCAGCGAAGTGAACCTCACTGATGCCAAGGTCTCCCAAGCCGTAAACATTTCATCAGAGGATCAGCTGGGGAAAGCGAAGGCTCAGTCCTTAGTGGAGTGATCAATCAGAAATCCGGTTTGTCGATGTTCTCTTTATCAAATGCCATAGGCTGGTCAGGCGGAAAGACATTATTGCTGTAGGTAACCTTGACCAGCTTCCTGTGCTTGTATTCCGGCTTCTTTCGTTCCCTTCTGGTTGGCGAAGGATGACCCTGGCGTATCTTCCGTAAAGCTTTGAAATGGAACACTCTGATCAGATATTTTCTGCATGATGGAAAAACGCTTCCATTGCAGGAGTGAGAGATGCAGAAGAACGCACCGCCAGACCTAACTCTCGATGGATGGGCGGATCAAGTGGCAGGGCTTGTAAATGTGACGTATCTACTGATAAGGAAAGTCGTGGTACAATTGTTACCCCCAGCCCTTCCTGAACCATCGCAAGGATGGCTTCAGTCTCACTTGCTTCAAAGGCGATATGAGGGATGACTCCAGCTCGTTCAAAGATCGTTCTGATAAGAGGTTCGCATCCCCCCTTTGGCATAATAAAGGGATCTGCCGCAATCTGCTCGATCTGAATGGTCGTATGTTGCACCAATGCATGATCGGGAGGTAAGAATGCAACAAGCTCATCAGTAACAAGAGGAATGGTATCAACGCCAGTGACGGGTAGGATAACGACACTGATATCAACGGCACGTGAGATGAGCCAGTCATAGACCTCCTGATTGGTTCCTTCCAAAAGGGTGATGGTAATACCTGGGTACTTTCGGCGGAATGAGCCAAGGAGTGCAGGCAGAACCCCCCTGGAAACACTGGAAAAGCTTCCTATGCGTAGTTTGCCTGTCGCTATTCCCCTCGCTGCTGCCATTTCCTGTCGAATGCATTCTGTCTGATCGATGATGGTGCGAGCACGCATAAGCAATTGCTCACCAATAGAGGTTGTGATCACCCCTGCGCGCTGACGTTCTAGTAGAAGAACTCCCAACTCTTTCTCCAGAGAGGCAATGGCATGACTGACTGCCGATTGCGTCATATACAATTGCTCGGCTGCGAGTGTAAAGTTACCCTTTTCCACAACCACCAGGAAGACGTGAAGCTGTGTAAGCGTCATATGAGTAAACCTTCATGACTTATATGAAAACTATGAATTGGACACATAGAAGAACTTGCTATATTCTAATGGAAACGGCGGAAGAGGGCAAGATACTCTCAATCCTCTCCATGAAATGCGAGAGGAAAACTACTCCTGGTGATGGGAGTTCCAAGAGTGGGAATACCGCCATCTGAGATGAGGGCCAAAGCTGCTGCCACGAGGTGGCGAATGGCTGAGTATTCTAACACATCAATACACAGAAAAAAGGTATCGAGGAAGGAGAACATGTATGCAAACAAAAGAAGTTGGAGTTTTACTGGTGCTCTCGGCGTTTTGGGGGCAGGCTTTCTCTTTATTCGTATCGCTGCACCTGTCCTGGGACCGATTCCCTTGATGGCGATGCGCGTTTTGTTAGCCGGACTTTGTTTGCTTGTATGCGCGCTTGTGACTCGTACGCGGCTAGAGTGGCGGAGCTATTGGCGACATTACCTCGTCATAGGAATCATCAATGCAGCTCTCCCTTTTACCTTGATTGGTATCGCAGAACTCTCTCTCCCCAGTGGGCTTGCGGCGCTACTTAATGCGACCACCCCACTCTTCGGAGTGCTGACTGCTGTTCTCTGGATGAAGGAGACCATGACCCTCAAGAAGATTGTGGGGCTGCTCCTGGGTTTCCTGGGGGTAAGTATCCTGGTTGGCTGGAGCTCAATTCCCTTTTCATTGGAGCTTCTCTTCTCGGTTGGAGCTTCGCTAGCAGCCGCTGCCTCCTATGGTATTGCCAGTGTCTATATTAAAGTTACCCTTGGGAACAAGGTGAGTTCACTCGCAACATCAACATGCAGTCAATTCTTTGCGGCTCTCTTTTTGGTCCCGCTGGCGCTGGTCGTATCTCCAATACACATACCAGCTCCCAGTGTGTTGCTAGCAGTTGCAGCACTGGCTCTCCTTTGTACTGCGGTCACCCTTCTGCTCTATATCTGGTTGATTGCGCACGCTGGTCCAACCAAAACGCTCATGGTAACATTCCTGGCTCCCATCTTTGGTATTTTCTGGGGCATGTTGTTCCTGAAAGAAGCTTTCACTCTGAGCTCGTTCATTGGCCTTGTGATCATTCTCGTTGGAGCTGGCTTGGTAACCGATCTATTGTTCCGCCGCAATCCTAGACGTATCAATCAGCAGTTGTCTGATCAGAAGCAGAAAAGCTTAGAGGGCATTCCCAACTAATTTTTTAGGTTTGGATGATGTGTTATTGGAGCCAGAAAGTACACCATGTGATGAGCACACTTTAGAGATAGTGAGTGACTTCACGAAAGGACCTGTGCCAATTGAAGGGCGCGCTGACACATGCTAAGCATGCTCGCCCGATAGAAGAAGGTTCTCTTCCTGACGAAAGGAGCGAACAATAGTATGACAACGAATTTTAATTTGCATGGAAAGACAGTCCTGGTCACAGGTGCTTCCCGTGGCATTGGTGCTGCAACTGCCCATGTGCTTGCAGCGCAGGGGGCCTATGTGATTGTGCATTATGGGCATGATAGGGTAGCTGCAACGGCGGTTCTTGCTGCTATAGGTGGTCAAGGGTCCCTTGTTCAAGCTGATCTAAGTGATCCTAATGGAGCCTCTCATTTGTGGAAGGCAGCTGAGAGGGCAACCGGTCAAATCCATGCTCTTGTGAACAATGCTGGCCTTCTTCTGGAGGCTCGCGTTGAAGAGGATCTTGCGACATGGCAGCAAACGTGGTACCGCGCGCTCCAAATCAATTTGCTTGCCCCTGCCGATCTATGTCGATTCGCCATAGAGCATTTTCGTCAGCATGGCGGTGGAAAGATTGTCAACATCGCGAGTCGCGCCGCGCACCGTGGAGAGGCACCTCACTATATGCCCTATGGTGCGGCAAAAGCAGCGCTTCTGAACCTCACCAAATCCATTGGGCGAGGATTCGCGCACGAAGAAATTACTGCTGTTGCAATCGCGCCAGGATTCGTGCATACAGAGATGGCGCAAGAGTATATTGATAAATATGGCAAAGAGGCAGCTGTGAGCGATATTCCATTGGGAGAAATGGTGGCACCTAGCGAGGTTGCAGATCTGATAGCCTTTGTACTCCAACCAGGTCAATCTTCACTCAATGGCGCAACGCTCGACATTAATGGCGGCAGTTATGTGCGTTAGCAAGCCTTGACTCTACAACCATCATGGTAACCAGAAAATGAGATTGCCATTTGTCACTTTACGCTCGAGTAGGCTCCGAGTAAAAGCCAACCGGAGCCTACTCGGGCGTAAAGCTGGTTACTCAGATTTTGGCGCTGTTTCTTTTATATGCTCTTTTGGCATCTGTTCTATGTTTTTGTTCAGGCGTAGGCTTATAAACAGCAGTAGTATAGCAAGTAAGGTACAGCCCTCTCCAATCCAGCCTAGCTGGGTCACTGCAATGGCATGGAGAACCAGCCCTCCCATAGCTGCCCCTCCAGCCGTTCCCAGGTAAAACATGGAATTATTCAGAGCCAGGATCACATTCGTATGTTAGTGCTCGCACTCAAGAGGCAATGTTGTTGCGGAATGAGAGGCAATGCACCTGATATACCCCAGGTAAAGAGCATCAATAACCCTTCTACCTATGAAGTTGTAACTAGCGGCAAGACAAGCTCTATAATCAATAACAACGCCAGAGCGATCAGTAACGAACATTTTGGCCCCACGCGATCCGCGATCCGACCTCCCAACCAGCTGTCAAGAATGATCCCCAGACCAAAGGCAATCAGCATACCGCTAATATCTACAAGAGGCGCTCTCTGATGCCGGGAAGACGATCAGTTTGGAAATTTCCTCTGAATGAGCAGGATGACTAAGAGGTATACCTCTCAATGATGTTATCCTGCCGAGCGGTATTGTAAAATGTATCAGCGCTCTTGGCTGGCTGGTTAATGAATCTCTTGGTCGCCGCCGCATCTCTTGATGTCACAGGATAGGTGGGGCAGATGAGAAATCAAGTACGCACATTGATGTACGATACTTACAGACGTGATAGGATAGTTGTTGATGTCGCTGGAGAGTCAAATAGAGCTGGCTGGTTGCCTAAAGAAAACGTTGTGATAGTAAAGGAGATACCCATGCCCCTTGAGCTACAAACAGCACTCATCTCCGCTCTGATAGCACTCCTCACTGCTGGAGTGAGTGGCTATTTCACCTGGAGCCAGGTGCAGCGTGAAAAAAACAAATGGCTGATGGATCTAAAGACCTCATATTCAGTCGAACTGCATAAGACACGCTTAATATCCTATCCTGAAATATTTCAATTACTTGGGCAGCTATCAATGCATGCATCAGATCCACTCACACCAGCCAAAGCGCAACAGATAGGCCAGGCAATACATGCCTGGCTTTATTCGTCAGGTGGATTATGCGCTGAAGCAAGTACGCGTGGTGCTTTAAAGGGGTTGCGCCACTATTGTTTGGAATGGAAGCAAGGCGCAAGACCCCCTGAGTTGGCCCAATGGCGCCACACTGTATTGTTTCTGCTGAGACGTGATCTCGATCTTCAAGGATTTGAGTCTTTTGATCCCAGGGATAGTGGACCTCTTCTCAAGAAGCTGCAAGCAGAAATGTCCCTTATGCAATGAATATCCTCATGTCAGCATGCTCGGGTTGGCGTTTCTCGTAGAAACCTTATTATCGGCCCTCTTTTTCTCCTCATCAGTTTCCTGATAGTTTCACGTCGCGTCCCATCGAGAATGGCCCAGGAACATGCTGTAATTGATGCTTCCGTATATCTCATGAGAGAGGCTTGGAATTTTTTGATAGATGAGCAATTTTGATAATCTCGAATGCGTGATGACCCTTGCTCGATGAGGATGAGCGCTTCGTTATCAAAGCCTCATGTGCTAAAAAATTTGATTAGCTTTTGCGATGAGAAACCTTATTGGAGCCTATGGGGGGAATTCTGTTGGGACTCCAACACTGATCTGGGGAGCCACACGGCGCGTGACGCCCTAGATTAGTATTACTTAGTCTCCCCCTTGGTCACTCGCAAAACTTGGTGAGTGACCAAGGGGGAGAGACCATAATTTTTTCACACATTCATAAAAACTGTATCAGGGATGAACAACGGTTGCTTGCGCAATTCGTTCGATTTCAGATACTGCCAGTTTCCGCCCCACCGGTTTGAAGTAGTGTGCTTGATGCTCCACATGTCCAACGTCTGCGATCAAGTGGAGATGAAAAGGTGAGAGGTATGACGTAAGGCTAGAGGGCTCCAGCCCGAACAGCCAGGGAGCACCCCGTTTTGCCATCATATCCATCATCTTTTCGGTACCCGGAATCGCCGAACGTCGTTCAATAAAGCTTTGCAAGACATAGGTAAACACGAGCATGCTTCCTGGGGCCGATACCCCAACAAATGCCAATGCCCGGCGGACAGCTTCTTCAGAGAGATATTGCGTGACGCCTTCCCATACAAAGATTGCCGGGCTGGCAAAGTCGTAGGAGGTCTTGCTGAAGACCGCTTCCAGGCTCTGCGTATCGAAGTCGATAGGAAGAAAGGTGACCCGTTGTGGCAGTTGTCCAAAATGTTTGCGCAGCTTCTTCATCTTCGCTTCTTGCACAGATGGGAGATCCACTTCAAATACGCGAGTGTGCTCTATTCCGGCCAGGCGATAGGAGCGAGTATCAAGCCCTGCCCCCAGGATCACTACTTGCTCGATCCCTTGCGAGATAGCATCGCGGACGGCCTCGTCGATAAAGCGTGTTCGTGCAATCTGGACGCCATAAATCCCTGGCGTTATGGCATCCATCTGTTGGATCGTCATATGGCGCATGCCTTTGATCTGCATCAGCGTCCGGATAGGGGCGGTGATCAGGTCTTTGACTAGCGGATCATCAAACAACCGGGTGTTCTTGGGCTGGTACTGTTCGATAAAACGGCATATTGCCGCACCAAGCGCTGTATTGCTTACACGTTGATTCGCCATAAAATGACCTCATTCACTCAACATTGCACTCATTGTAATTATAAACCGATGCTCGGTTTATAATTACAATGAGTATAGCTCAGAAACGAATGATGCGCAAGAGGAACACTAGCACAAGCGTTGAATATCGTCTCTGTTGGTTGAATATGCTGGCCCCATCTCGAGTAAGGCACAGCGTGGGTAGTAACACATGCTCTATATAGAGTTGGCGTTAGAGGGCGCCTTTTACCTTAAATTATGGGGGAAAGGGATTAACTTTCTGGCAAATAGCAGGGACCTGAGCAGACGCATCAGGTCCCTTTAAAGGAAGAAACGTATGATTAGAAATTAAACTCGTCGATGTTATCTTTATCGAAGACCGTGGGCGGGCCGAGGAGAACGACGTTGTTGTTCTCAATGGTCTTCTTCCCAAGCTTGCCAGCATCGAACGTTTCTCCTGGCTGACCTTTGATCTTCCCTTGCACCAGTGCGCTCGCGGCATAGTATGCCAGGTAGCCAAGCTGGCCGGGGTCCCAGAGTGCGAAGGAGGGTGAAGTGCCGTCCTTTACGTACTTGCGCATCTGGTTCGGCGTACCAAGTCCGGTTATGAGTACTTTTCCACCTTTGCTGACTGATTCAACAGCACGTGCGGCGGCGGCAATACCTACAGTCGTTGGTGAGATGATACCTTTCAAATTGGGATACGCTTGTAGCAGACCCAGCGTCTCGTTGAAGCTCTTCTGGTCATCGTCGTTGCCGTACGCAACCTTGACCAGCTTCATGTTCTTGTACTTCGGTTTGTTCAGTTCATCCTTCATAAACTGAATCCAGGTGTTCTGATTGGTGGCGGTACTGGCAGCCGAGAGAATGGCGATTTCGCCGGTATAGTTGAGTTGCTTGGCAAGCGTTTGAACCTGGATGCGCCCGATATCTTCAGAGTTTGCCTGATTGATGAATAGCTGGCGGGCGTCCTGAGCTACGTCTGAGTCATAGCTGACGACCTTGATCCCTTGCTGTATGGCGCGTTTGAGCGCAGGAGCTAGAGCGTTTGGGTCGTTTGCTGAAACCACAATTGCGCTGACATGCTGCTGAGTCAGCGTGGTAATGTAGGTCACCTGCTCAGAGGCGCTTGCCTCGGAGGGGCCAACCTGCTTGAACGTTCCCTTGAGTTCACCTGCTGCATCTTTGCCTCCATTGGCGGCAGTATCGAAATAGGGATTGTTGATCGCCTTGGGCAGGAAGGCGATGTTGAGTGGGCTGCTCCCGTTGGCGTTTGAGCCGTTATCTGACCCACCGCAGGCCGCAAGGAACAGAAAGATACCAACCATGAATCCGAGGCCGAGTGTACGAAACAGCTTCATGACGTCCTCCTTTGGACATGCATATAAACAATATTATTGTTCAATGACATGGGGCGCAATCACTGCGCCGCCATGCGCCTACGGGTTATGCTAGCCTGGATGCGTTGAGCTATGTTGGGCCCAAGCACTGAAAAGATTAATAACGCGCCAATGACTGTGTTTTGAATATCGCCACTGATATAGGCAAGACCCAGGGCATTGTGCAGCATCGCGATAATGATCAGTGAGAGAATCACGCCCAGAAGACTACCACGACCACCGAAGATGTTTACCCCTCCAAGCAGGACAATGGTTACTACGTCCAGTTCAAAGCCAATCGCATTATCGGCGCGGGCGCTGGCAAAGCGTGCGGTAAACAGGATACCGGCCAGCGCCGCGATAATGCCGGAGAGCATAAAGAGCGCGAGCTTGAGGCGATCAACGCGTATGCCAGCGAAGCGTGCCGCCTCTTTGTTATTTCCAACCGCATAGATACGTCTGCCCGCGCCACTCCAATGCAAGACAATCCCAAAGAGCACTGCCAGTACAATGAAAACCAGCAAGGTCCAGGGGATGAGCGTTCCTGGTATAGTTCCGAAGCCAAAGGTCGTAAAGGCGGCAGGAAAGTTGCTCACGGCTTGATCGCCCAGGACAACATATGCCAGGCCGCGATAGAGACCTAGTGTACCCAACGTCACGACCAGCGAGGGAAGACCCAGGCGTGTTACCGCCAGCCCATTGAGCAGGCCAGCGCCTGCTCCTAGCAGTAGCACAAGGAACATGCCCAATTCCAGGGGTATACCCGCACGCACGCTTACGCCAAGTACAACGCTGGCAAGCCCTAGGACTGAGGCTACTGAAAGGTCAATCTCGCCAGAGATGATGATCAGGGTCATGGCCAGGGCCATGATGGCCTTCTCCATCACATCACTGATAATCAACGAGAAGTTCGAGAGGCTTAGAAAGAAAGGCGAAAGCGAACTTCCAAGGATTATAACCAGGACTAGCAAGAGCAGCAAAAGAGCCTCCCAGGTACGGAGCGATTTGCGTAGCCAGTTCATCGTTGCCTCCTTGCAAGCAGTCTTCGCCGTATCCAGCGAGTAATGAAAGCATCAAGCGTCACCGCCGTCAGGATCGCGGCTCCATCAATGGCCTGTAACCAGAATTGGGAGAGCTTGAGTAGCGTCAGGGAGTTGTCAATTGTTCCCAGCACAATCGCGCCCAGGGTGACGCCCAGGATAGTACCGGAGCCGCCAAAGATATTGACGCCACCAACCACAACGGCGGCGACCACTTGTAGCTCCAGACCACTTGCCGCCCGGGCGTCAACGGTCGCATAACGCGCACCCCAGAGAACACCCGCTAAGCCACAGAGAAGCCCCGAAAGCAGGAAGGTCATGAAGATCAGGCGATTCGCGCGAATACCTATCCGTGACGCGGCATCAGGATTACTCCCAATGGCATAGAGCTGGCGTCCAGAGCGAGTCGAGCGCAGGAAGAAGGCGAAGCTCAGAATGACAGCTGCCGCGAAGAGGATCAGTGCCGGAATGCCCAGAATGCGTGTGGTGGCAAGCGCGAGAAAGCTATCGGGTACCTGATAGGCAGTGACCTGGTTACCACCCGCGATCATAAAGTCGAGACCGCGAAAGACATACAGCGTCCCCAATGTCGCCACGATGGCGGGAACCCGTCCAATGCCCACGATCAGGCCGTTGATTGCCCCAAGCACCAGCCCAATGATGCAGCCAAACAGGAGGATCAGCAAGACATTAGTGCCAGGATGTTCTTTAAGCGTATTGGCGGCGATATAAGCTGTCAGGCCAACAATTGAGCCAACCGAAAGGTCAACGTTGCGTGTTAGGACTACCATTGTCTCGCCTGCTGCGACAATTGCCAGAATCGCGATTGAGAGCAATATCTGTTCAAGGTTGTCGAGGCCCAAAAAGCGTGGCACCTGTATACTTACGATAATGACGATAAGCAGCAGGACCGCTAGCAGGCCCAGTTCGCGTACACGGCTGACGATGCCTATAAAGCGGTTGCTGCTGGTACGTGCAGAAGTGCGCGGTTCCTTACGTTCTGTACTGGTTGTGCTCATATAGCCACCTGCCCAGTCGCGGCTAACATAACATTCTCTTGATTGGCTTCCATGTGCCCAAATAGGCCGGCGACACGGCCCTCATGCATGACCAGGACGCGATCAGACATTGCCAGAACCTCTGGCAGTTCGCTTGAGATCAAAATAATCGCTAGTCCCTGCGCAGCCAGGTCTGAGATGATGCGATGGACTTCAGCCTTGGCCCCGATGTCAATACCACGCGTCGGCTCATCGAGAATAAGAATCTGCGGCTCAGTTGCCAGCCACTTGCCGAGCACAACCTTCTGCTGATTGCCACCCGAAAGAGCCCTGGCAAGCTGATCTAGCCCGGAGGAACGAACATGCAGTTGTTTCGCATAGGTGCTGGCAAGCTGGTGCTCGCGACGTTGGTCCACCAGCCCCAGTCGTGAAAGCCGGTCAAGCAGTGGAAGCGTGATGTTTCTGGTAATGGTGAAGTCGAGCATCAGCCCATGCTGGTGTCGGTCCTCGGGGACATAGGCAATGCCATGGCGCATCGCGGCCCTGGATGAGGAAAGTGAGATCTGCAGCCCTTTGAGGAGAATTGTGCCGCTATCGGCACGATCAATCCCGAAGAGAACACGTGCTACCTCTGTACGCCCCGCTCCCACCAGGCCAGAGAAGCCCAGGATCTCGCCCTGCCTCAGAGTAAAGCTCACGTCGCGGAAGACTCCAGCGCGTGTCAGACCACGCGCCTCCAGCACAACGTCGCCAATCTTTGCCTCTCCTTTGGGGAAAAGCGTGTCAAGTTCACGGCCCACCATATGGCGAATGATGGCATCGGTGCTCAGTTCGTGCGCGGCAGCGGTGATAACGTGGGCGCCATCGCGCAAGACCGTTACGCGGTCAGCCAGTTCAGCGATCTCTTCCAGGCGATGGCTGACGAAGAGAATCGCCACGCCTTGCTGGCGTAGTTGCCTGACGATCTGAAAGAGCTCCTGTACCTCATGCGGTGAAAGGGCCGCTGTTGGTTCATCCATGACCAGGATACGTGTGTTCAGCGAGAGCGCTTTGGCTATTTCAACAAGCTGCTGATCCGCGATCGAGAGGCCCTGTACAGGCGCGCGCACGCTCAACTGCACGTCGAGCGATTGAAGCAAGTGCTCGACCTCGCGATACATTCGTCGCCAATCCACGCGCCCAAGACGGTCACGGGGATGACGACCCATAAATATGTTCTCGGCTACGTCTAAATCGGGAAAGAGGCTGGGTTCCTGGTGAATAACGGCAATACCCAGTGCCTGGGCCTGCGCGGGGTTGCGCAGTTCAATGGTCGCTCTATTCATCGTGAGCATGCCAACATCTGGTTGGTGGATGCCAGCAAGCATCTTGACAAGCGTGCTCTTGCCTGCGCCATTCTCACCTACCAGAGCATGCACTTCACCTGGATGGAGCGACAGGTCGACGCCTTTGAGGGCTTGAACTGCCCCAAACTGTCGGGTTACGCCAATAAGCTCAATAACAGGCTCAGAAGGCTTCATCGCATTCCCCCTCTGGTTAGTAGCCTTAGCGAAATAGAGATCCGAAGATTGTTGTTTGAAGGTCGCGCTGGGAAACGTGGTGTCGTGAAATGATTTTCTAGTATCGAAACGCAACCAATCGAAACATTTCAATAATGTGAGCATAACCAAACGTAAGTGTGCTTGTCAAGGGATGTATCACAGCAATATCGCGCAACACTATATAATTTCATCTGCTCTCCACAAACGTGGCTTTTGGACCGGGTTTCAACATCAGAATGCTATTGCCAATGAGCGCCACCTCGTTAAGCATAAGAAGAAATGTTTTTTGCTGGTTCCATCTGATTGACTTTTTATTGTTATCATGTTACATTGGTAACAATAAAATATGATAACAACTTGCGAAAGAGAGGAAGAAAATGGGTCAGACGGAAGAACAGACCAGCAATTCTAATCAGCGCATTCCTGTTGAACGAGTGCAAATTGGGGCACGTATGGAAAAGAATCTGGTGAAAGTCTTGAAAGCCCTGGCTGAATATTATGACATCTCTCTTGGTGATTTGCTTGAGGGGATGGCTTTACATGCATTTGAGCGCAAGCATCCCTTTAGCGAGGAAACACTCAAACGAATTTCACAGCTCAAGGAGGTGTATGGGATGGATTATGATGCAAGCGCCAGCCATCGCTTCATCGAGTAGCACTCAACTGGAGAATTGAGTTAAACATTTCTTGTCTCTATTGCCTTGTCGCTCAATGTATTATTGCCTCCACTACCACGCGTATTTCTTTCAGAAGGATGGCTATTGTATGGACACAAGTAAGATGTCGAATTTTGTTGCCCAACAGGTCACACGATCTCATGTCATTTATATACCAGCTCCGGTTGTTCGTACCTTTCCGCTCTTTGAGCCACTTGGTGAAAAGCACTGGGTACAGGGCTGGAATCCAGACATGCTCTATCCTACCTCTGGTGTCGCTCAGCAAGGGACCGTCTTTATGACGCAACATGTTGGTGAACCAGCGAAAATCTGGACTATCATTGGCTACGACAGAGAACAGGCTTATGTAACGTATATTAACGTCTTGCCACAAATGTATACCAGTCGAATCGATGTGCGATGTGAGCCTGATGGGTCGGAGATGACCAGCGTGCGTGTCACCTATACTTTGACGGCTCTCTCCCCACATGGGAACGAGTATATTGAGCGATTTTCTGAGGAGCACCATTACCAGGCATATATCTCATCCTGGGAAACAGCCATCCGGCACTATTTGCTCCACAGTCATATGCTTCCACACCCAGAGGAGTAAGAGATATCTCGCACCAAAGGCTGACTACAGAATCCTATCCTATGATTCATGCCTTAACTCCAACTACCAGTCAATGATGGGTCATCGGAAATGGACTGGGATATGGTTAATCGAAGAATAGGAGCGATGATGGAAGGTATTCTTTATAAAAGCTCATTGCCAAAGGGGATTTGAGCTGATTTCTTGCGCAAGCAGGAAACGGAAAGCTGGCTGTTGTCCTCTGAGCCTCCTTCTCGTAAAGAAAAATACAGAGAGCCTGCATTGAAGATGGCTGGAAGCAAGGTTTTATCTCTGCAATGTGCCTCTTTGCCCTCTATAAATTTTTCTCTCTGATGCACCCATTTTGCTCCTTCTGTTTCCAAACAGAACATCTGGCACTTATAAGGGATATCTCAAATGATGTCAACAGAAAACACAGCCACATTTACTGAAAAATCAGGATTACCCCCAAGCTGCTTGAGAAGCTGATCAAGGCATAAAATGAATTGTGCTCCCGGCTTTTGTGGGTCTCAAACTCAAAAACCGTAGTATCCACATCATCACATAATTGTCTTTTGCTCAGTTACTTTGTTTTCCCCAATGTTTCCCCCAGGCTTTCATTGCATAAATAGCTGGACGGAGCTCGTTCCCTTTTTCCGTCAAAGCATATTCAACCATTGGAGGTGTTGTGGGGTAGACAGTGCGCAGAAGAATGCCATTGTTTTCAAGATGGCGGAGTGTTGCAGCTAATGACTTTGGACTAATGCGTTGGATCGAACGTCTGAGTTCGCCATATCTTTTTGCTCCATGGAGCAGTTCTCGTATTATTAGAAAAGACCATTTACCACCAATAGCATCCAATGCCTGTTCAATCGAGCAGACTTCACAATCGTTTTCCCGAATGACCCATGTGTTCTTTTCTTGTAGAACCATCTACATTCCTCTCCCTATCTAGTAACCATGAGATACTACATCTCTGGAAGGAACTAAATATATTTTACAAGAGATAGCATGAACGATCAAGACGCTTTATTCCTATTGAGAGGAATGCGCATCTTGCTACATTATCTGGGTGTAATTGAACTACTTCAACTGGCAGCTTGCCGCTTACAGCGACAAGTGAGAAAGCAACTGAGAGCTTGCTCAGTTCAAGAGCAAGCTACTAGTAACCTTGAGGTAAGTATGTGCAACGAAAGTGCGTACTAGGCAGATCTCCAATGGTCGTTTATCATTTTCTCAGCGCTCACAGAAAGACAAGAGCACATTCGGGCTCGTTGAACACCATCTATCGCTCGTGTCACGACAAGAAACAGTGTGAAGAGGTACAATCATGCAAAAAGTTCGTTTTGGGAAAACTGATATGCAGATCACTCCAATTGGCCTAGGAGCCTGGGCAATCGGGGGCCCTTGGAAAGTTGGCTGGGGTCCACAAGATGACCATGAATCAGAGAATACTATCAAGCATGCACTGGACCTTGGCATCAACTGGATTGACACTGCTGCTGTTTATGGTCTAGGCCATTCTGAAGAGGTGGTAGGGAGGGCAATTAAAGGACGTGAACGTCCCTATATCTTCACCAAGTGCTCTCTGATTTGGGAAGAAAACGATGAAGAGAGAGGCGTGGCCAATAGTCTCAAAGCAACGTCGATCAGACGTGAGGTTGAGGAGAGCTTGCGGCGACTCGACATTGATATGATTGACCTGTACCAGATTCATTGGCCTTTTCCTGATCCCGACATTGAAGAGGGGTGGAATACACTTGCCGAGCTAAAAAAAGAAGGCAAAGTTCGTCATATTGGCGTTTCAAACTTCTCAGTAGAGCAGATGCAACGTGCTGAGAAAATTGCACCCGTCGAGACGCTTCAACCACCCTATTCTCTGATCCACCCTGATGTAGAGAAAGAGATTTTACCGTATTGTGGACGAAATGATATTGGGGCCATCGTCTATTCCCCAATGGCGTCTGGTTTGCTTACAGGGTCAATGAGCAAGGAGCGTGTGAACCATCTGGCAGAAGGTGACTGGCGCAAAACACATCCCGATTTTACTGGAGCAAATCTTGAGCGCAATCTCCAGCTAGCTGCGTTATTAGGCCTTATTGGGCAAGAGAACAATGTCACAGCCGGTACCGTTGCTATAGCCTGGACGCTGCGAAATCCCGCTGTTACAGCTGCTATTGTTGGTGCACGTCATCCTCAGCAGATTGCAGAACTGGTTGCGGCCGCTGACTTCCGCTTGGGAGTGCGTGATCTTCAACTGATCAGCAGTTTTGTTGCTGAACATTCTTAGGGGTCAACGTCTCATTGTGATGATTCCCCACGGCTAAAGCTGGGGTCTTCTCAGCAGGACGAAGCTTCTCGATGGCTCGGAGGGAACCAAACGCGTGTTGCTTTCTTCATGAAAGGTAGTTTGAGGGTACTTAAAAACTTTTCGTGAGGGACACAGACACGTGTACGCAAGTATTTTTACTGTAAGACACGATTTCCCTATGAACACATAAGTTTTTTTGTTGTGTTTTACCAAAAAAAACATATATAAATACACATGTATAAATAGAACAATGCTGGATATCCTAACTACCCTATCTGCCACAAAAGGGCTTGTCTGTATCTCTATAGATCTAGCAAGGGACCTTTTGTTCAGTTCTGATAAGCGGACCTTCCGCTGGTTTGGTGAATCTGTCTGATTGTCTTTTCAAGGAAAGAAGGAAAACATGAAGTTCAGTGTCGAAATTCCCAACGGCTGGAAAATGAATCTGGCAATGATCAAGGATCCCGTTGAGGCCTATGAAGCCATGACAAACGTCGCCAGGGCAGCCGATGAAGATGGATATGAGTCTATCTGGATGGTTGATCACTTTCATACCGTTCCTACCCCATCTCAAGAGGTCACCTTCGAGACCTGGATGTCTCTGGCTGCCATTGCACGCGACACGAAACGCGTTCGCATTGGGCAGATTGTCTCTTGCAATAGCTATCGCAATCCTGCCTTGCTCGCGAAAATGGCCAGCACCTTTGATGTCCTCTCCCATGGTCGCTTGAACTTCGGCATAGGGGCCGGGTGGTACGAGCATGAGTATCGTGCGTATGGCTATCCTTACCCTGATGCCCCTGAGCGACTACGCATGCTCCGAGAAGCCCTCCAGGTGATTCTCGCGATGTGGACCCAGGAAGAGGCCGTCTTCGAGGGGAAGTATTATCAGGTACGTGGCGCTATCAATCAGCCCAAGGGAGTACAAAAACCACATATCCCGATCCTGATTGGTGGCGGCGGTGAGAAGGTCACATTAAAGCTGGTCGCCCAATATGGTGACGCTTGTAATGTGGGTGGTGATCTGGAGACCATCCGCCATAAGCTCGCCGTGCTCAAAAATCATTGTGAGGCGCTGGGGCGCGATTTTGCGACGGTCCACTGCACCACTGGCGCGGTCTGCTCCATTGCTGATGACGATGAAACGGCGCTTGCGCAACTTCCCCCTGCCGTGAGAAATCAGCTCAGAGATACCTCGCTTGTGGGCAGTCCGCAGACCATCCGTCAGCGTATCGCGGCACTTGAAGAGGCGGGCATCCATGAGATCATCCTTGATTTCCCTCAGAGCGCAGCTGATCTGACCCCTATCCATCGCTTTGCCCAGGAATTTGTCGCGCAGTAAGGTGAGGGAAGATTCAATCCCAATTACTCACAAATAAATACTGTTGGACAAGCAATGGTCAGCACAAGCCTCCTCTACGAGATAGTCTTTGATGTCTCGTGGAGGAGGCTAAACTCGCTTGACACTCATTTCCCCCTTCTAACGAACAGCAGCGATTTTGCCAACTTTTACGTTTCCACAACCTTTGTAGACGAAACAGAGAAAATGGAACATGCCTCAGCTTGACAGCAGTTCACTCAGAGGACACGATAGTATCTGCTTGATGTCAAAGTATTTCTCTCTCCTTGTTCTGTCTGCAAGCAAAAAAGCAAGACGATTATTTCGAGTATATCCATTCATGTTGAAGAACGTAATCGAATTGTTGTACTGGCTTATATAGTGAGGGGAAACATACAAGGATCGTACGCTTGGTGTGGGGATGAAGAAATGGAGGAACTAGGATAATGACGGGAACTGGGAATTCCAAGCAGAACATCGGCTTTATCGGTATGGGGCATATGGGAAGTCCTATGATCAAGAGGCTGCTGCATGCAGGCTATGCCTTGACGGTCTATGATCGCACAGTGGAGCGAGCACAAGCCATGGGCCAATTTGGAGCATTGGTGGCCCAGACTCCTAGGGATCTGGCTGCCACCAGCGATGTCATCATCTCCTGTGTCACCAATGATCATGCCCTGGAAGCAGTTATGCTAGCTCCAGATGGTGCACTGGCGGGAGTGCATGCCTCGTCGGTGATCATCGATATGAGCACCGTTGCCCCACAGACCTCGCGCCATCTGTTCCAGGCGGCGAGAGCAAAGAATGTGCCAATGATCGACGCTGCTGTCTCTGGCAGTGTGCCTCAAGTCGAACAGGGAAGCCTGGTTATCTTTGTCGGTGGCGAGCGAGAGACGTATGAGTACTGCAAACCCATTCTTGATGTACTTGGCCAGCAGAGCACCTATCTGGGCTCAAGCGGAAAAGGGACGACCATGAAGCTGGTAGTCAATTTGTTGCTGGGCCTGGGCAGGCAGGCTCTGGCGGAAGCGCTCGTGCTCGGAGAAAAGGCTGGGCTTGAAAGAACGCAACTCATTGATGTCCTCAAGCAGACAGCGGTGGTCTCTCCGCGACAACAAGCTGATCTGGAGCACGCGCGGCAGCGGACATATCCAGCCGATTTTGCCCTGGCTTTAATGTATAAGGACTTTCAACTCATGCTCAGTGAGGCCTTTGCGGTCTCCGTGCCTCTGCCAATGACGGCAGCCGCGCAGCAAGTAGCTGCGGCTGCGATGCGTGAAGTGGGTGAAGAAGATGCTTCAGCCATTATTCAGTTTATGGAATCCTTCGCTGGCATCTCTGGTTCATCCTGAGCATAGAGGGCTCATACAGCGTATCAGTGGAAGAAGTCAACAACGATAACAATATCAATGCAAACTGCCTCATGACGGTTGGGGAGGTGCTGAATATGTGTCTTTTCTCCTCTGCCTATTGCTTATGACGCTCTGCTAGTCTGTCTCATCTAGTTTGGCAGACTACCCAGGTCTATAACATTAGCGAGTTTGCGCTAGTTGAGACATCGGTGTTTTATGCCACCAGGGATGGCCGTGATGTGGCTCTGTAGTTGGAATAATACGCTTTTGCTGGCGTAATTGAAGTTCTGGCCCATAAGGAAGCATGCATATGAGTTCACAATCAAACAAGCATTCGTCTTGGGAATGGGCGGTGCGCGTCGTCAAACCAAACCAATTTGATAGCAATACGCCCCAGACGGAGGGGATGCGACGTGTCTCGGCTATTTCCAAACAGCTCGCCGATACCAAAGGTATATGGGCAGGTGTCACCACTGTAGAGGCGCATGTTGGCACTGGCAAACATCATCATGGAGAGCAGGAGACCGTCATTTATGTCGCTACCGGGAGCGTTCAGATGGCCTGGGGGGATAATTTGGAGTTCCAGACCGATGCCGAAGGGGGCGATTTTATCTATGTACCGCCCTTTGTGCCGCACAAAGAGATAAATGCTGGCGACATTCCCTCGCAGTGGATCATCGTGCGCACTGGTCAGGAGCCGATTGTCGTCAATCTAGAGCCGATGGATAGCGACCAGCAGGCGATCAATGATAGCTTGCATGGTCTAAAATAAGTAAAGGGAGATGTATCTTAATGCATGATGTATGGATAATAGATGTAATTCACTAGTCACTCGCGCGTGCTGTCATACCTATTGGGTGTTTTTTTACAAAGGAATGTACCGTTTTTCCTCAATGCGTTTCCTCGACGGTTTGTAAGAGGGAAAGGAAACAGGTGAGAAGCGAAATTCTTGTCTGTTTCTGCTGATGATCTGGCTCTGCACCATCTCAGTAGCTGGCCTTGTAATGAAAGGAGTGTCGCCCTGCGAGCATCCGCAGAGCGGCACTCTCGGCGCTTAGTGCGTTGACTCCTCTAGTTCCTTGGCAGCTCGTTCAATGAGATTTGCCACCGCAGCGGGCTGTGAGACATAGATCGCGTGGCTACCCGCTGTCTCCACTACATTTGCTCCTGCGCGTGTGGACATGAACCGCTGGGCAGGAGGAGGGATCATCTTATCGTCGGTGGCGACCAGATACCAGCTTGGTTTTGTCTTCCACGCTGGCTCGCTGACCGCGCCTTCGAGGGCTTCTACCCCCCATGGAACCTGGGAAGCGGCCATAAACGCGGCCTTCTTGGCGTCCACATCCGCCGCAAAGGAGGCCGCGAATTTCTCTTGATCCAGGAATAAAAATCCCTCCTGAGGGGGCAGGATTGGAGGCACAGGTGCTCCAGGTGGGGGATCCTGGATCAAGTTTGAGACCGACCCTCCTTTGTCGGGAGCAAAGGCCGCGATATACACCAACCCGGCGACCTGGGGATCAGTGCCCGCCTCGGTGATTACGACTCCACCATAGGAGTGACCAACGAGCAGCACAGAGCAGCTCTGTGCGTGAATGACCCGTTTGGTCGCTGCGACGTCATCGGCCAGTGAGAGGGTTGGATTCTGAACAATGGCTACACGGTAGCCGCTATTCGTTAAAATGGTGTAAACATCTTCCCAACCAGAGCCATCCACGAATCCTCCATGGACCAGTACAATTGTTTTTTCTGCAACATGCGATCCTTCTGCCATGATGCTTTCCTTTCTTTCACAAATTAGCTGCTTTCCTTAGGGCATAGTCTCTTGGACACATTCTCCCATGGTAAGTAGGCCAGGGAGAACTTCTGATTTGACTTGAGAGTGTGCTACCATAGAAGCAGAGCTTGCAGGAGTCCTGGCTTCTGCGTGCTGTGACACTGCGCAAATCCGACTTGAACAGGCATTGGCTCGCTTGGTAAGGACACCCGCTCTCCAAGTATAGCCACGCTCCTCAGAGGAATCACTGTATAGCAGTTGGCATATCGCTTTACATTGCTTTACAACGCTTCTTCTGTGCCAGTCCATGGAATGAATAGGGGGCCACCAATGCAGAGATCCTCTTATGGAGAGCGAGACTATTCCTTTGGTCAGATGATGCTAACCCTACGGACCACGATTGGATTGACACAAGCAGGGCTTGCTAGCCAGCTTGGTGTTTCTCGTAATGCGGTCGCTCAATGGGAGGGGGGCAGTAGTTATCCCAAAGCCAAACACCTTCAACATTTGATCGAATTAGGGGTTCAAGCTTTCGCCTTTCCTGCACAACACGAAGAAGAAGCGATTCGGGTACTTTGGTGGGCTGCACGCCAGAAGGTGCTCCTGGATGAACACTGGTTCCGTGAGCTGCTACATCGCTCCCCTGTCTCTTCATCTGAACAAGATCTCGTTGGCGCTATGCAGAGGACTCAGACAATGACCAATGGAGCTTCGCTCTGGACAGTTCCATATCCCCGTAATGGCCACTTTACCGGACGTCACGAACTGCTCGACCAGCTTACTTCGCAACTCACTCCCCTGGTCTCAAGCCAACCAACCACTATCCGTCGTGCGGCTCTGACACAGTCCCAGGTTATTAAAGGGCTGGGTGGAATTGGGAAGACACAAATCGCAGTTGAGTATGCCTATCGCGCTCGTGAAATGGGTCATTATATCCATACTTTCTGGATCTCGGCTGCCAACGAAGAGGCTCTCTTGATGAGCTTTGCGGCGCTTACTGAATATCTACCATCTGTTTCCTTCAAGAATGAGACAGATCAACGCAAACTGGTGACTGCTGTTATTCGCTGGTTAGAGCAGTGCCAGGAACCCTGGCTGTTGATTCTAGATAATGCTGATGATCTCTCCATGGTACATCCTTATCTTCCAGTCCAAGGACTAGGCAGCATGCTTTTTACTACGCGCTCAAGTGCAGTTGGCTGGCTGGCACCTTCTCTAGAAGTAAGCGCCATGGGTGTCATTGAGGGTGCTGAATTGCTATTACGCCGTGCGGGACGCTTCGCCCAGGCATCAGATGAGCACATGAATGAAGCGGCTACTCTGGCAACGGAATTGTCATTGTTTCCTCTGGCACTCGATCAGGCAGGTGCATATATCGAGGAGACTGGGTGTGGTGTGACGGACTATCTCCAGCTCTATCAGGCACATCGTCGTGCACTGCTCTCGCGCCGTGGCAGACAGGCGATAGGGTACCCACACTCAGTTGCCACTACCTGGGAACTCTCGTTCCGGCACATCCAAGCGACCAATCCGGCCTCGGCAGATCTACTGCGGTTATGTGCTTTCCTCTCACCGGATGTGATTCCTGAAGAAGTGCTTACCAAAGGAGTTGCCCATTGGCCTCCTGCGCTACAAGCGGCTGTCGCGGATCGTCTCAGCTTCAACCAGATGCTCGAAGCGCTGCTTGCTTTTTCTCTGATCAAACGGTTTGCGGAGGAGCATTTCCTCAGTATTCATCGGCTTGTGCAGGTGGTACAGAGGGAGCGTCTCTCACCGGAAGAGCAACGCCAATGGATGGTGAGGGTAGTGCGAGTACTTAATGCGGTTTTTCCACAGAATCCGCAAGATGCTACTTCCTGGCCCAGTTGTTTGCGCTATTTGGATCAGGTGCAAGACTGCGCTGCCTTAGTTCGGGAGCAGCATGTTCTGCTTCCCGAAGCGTTCGAACTCTTCGAGCGGGCTGGAGCATACCTGTATGAACGTGGGCTGTACATGCCCGCTGCCCAGCTTTATCAGCACGCTCTTTCCATGCGAGAACAACAGGTGGATGAGACCGACCCCACGAACATCTCAGCTATGGCCTATTTAGCACGCATCTATTTCAGTCAGGGAGCATTTACAGAGGCGGAAGCGCTCTACCAGCGTGCATTATCCATTGTGGAACAGCGCGCTGAAACAGAACCATTTCTCTTCATTGGAGTATTGCGCGGCTTGGCGCATGTCTATGGCGATCAAGGAAAGTATGCCCAGGCAGAAGCGCTTTACCAGAGAGCGCTGTCTATCTGGGAGCAACTCGCAGAAGCGGAAAAGATCCGAAGAGTTGGCATTCTGGGAAGCCTGGCCTTTGTCAAAGCTCAACAGGGAAAATATACAGAAGCAATTATCCTCTCCCAGCGGATGCTGCATCTCCGTGAACAACACGTGGGTCCAGACCATCCCTCTGTGGCCTCTGCGCTGCTTGGATTGGCTCAGATTACGACCTTAAAGGACGAGGGCGCTCCAGTTGAGCATCTCAATCTGCGGGCATTGCGTATCTACGAGCAACATTTTGGACCAGAACACCCACTGGTAGCCATGGCCTCACATGCACTGGCAAGGCTGTATACGGGGCAGGGAAGATACGCTGAGGCTGAGCCATTCTATCAACGGGCGCTGCATATGCGCGAACAACAACTTGGGCCAGAGAATCTCGACGTCGCGGACACACTGCGCGGCTTGGCAGACCTTTACTCCAGAGAAAAGAAATATACTGAGGCCGAGCCGCTCTATCAGCGAGCGCTCTCCATCCGAGTGCAGCATCTTGGACCAGAAAATAGCATCATTATCGATGTGCTGCTTGGATTAGCCAATCTTTATCGAGACCAAGAACTGTACACGCAAGCCGAGCCACTTTACATACGGGCGTTACACATCAGTGAGCTCTACCCGGAGCGTGTTGAGACTACGCACATCCTGCACGATTTTGCATTTTCGCAACAAATGCAAGGGAAAACAAAAGAAGCTGTAGCTCTTTACCAACGGGCACTCTCTATCCGAGAACGCATCCTTGGATCTGAACACCCGCTAGCGGTCAAAACGCGCAAATGTTTACAGGTGGCTTCGCAGTAACTGATCAAGTTGATGAAACGAATTGGAGGTTCTTAGAACTTTTATGGATGACAGCTATAGTACCCACATTGCAGCGCCACTTGATCAGGAACTGCTGTATTTCTGGGCCATTGGAGACTTGCATTTTCGCGATCATGAGCAGTGGAAAAAGCTCCATACTCCGCGTATGGCGCAGATGTTTGACGACTTGCAAACAGTGTGGCAGGAGGAACGCCGTCCTGCGTTCTGCGTTTTTCCCGGCGATCTCGTAGAACGCGGTGCGCTCAGAAACTATGAATTAGCGAAAAAGCAACTCGCCATGTATTTAAAGGACATGCCATTCTATCCAGGCATTGGCAACCACGAATACCTTCCTGAGGAGGACGAAAACGCACCTCATGGTATTGAAGAATTCGTCTCGACCTGGGCTGTACCTATACGGTATGCCTGGCTTGCCGGGGAAGATGAGGGTATCGTGTGTATTATGCTTGAACAGCCTGATTGGTTTTTCCCTGACAGGTATGAACTCAATATGGATGTTGTCTTTACGCCAGAAGCCCTTGCTTTCCTTGATGAGACGTTGACCGCACATGCTGGGCGCACCGCTATTATCTTTGCCCATTGTCCTTTAAAAAACACGGTATTGGACCGCGACCCTGTTAGGAATCTCGACGATGATTCATTGACCCGCTTCTTCTTTGTGGAAAACTCGCCAGCGGTACGCGATATTCTTGCTCGTCACTCCAATGCTGCTCTCTATATTTGCGGGCATACCCATTCTGGATGGGGGTCGCCACAACTCATCCACACCGAAACGCTGGGTTCCCATCCGCTGACTCATGTCAATCTGATGAGTCCCTGGTATACGGGCTTTCATGGACCTGTCAAGAGTGATGATGATCAAACCTTAGTGTATCGCTCGGACGATCCAGATATGCTGGCCTCATTTGCTGTCCATATCTACCCGCAGAAAGCTATTATTCGTGTGCGTGATCACCGCACACAGCAATGGTTGGCACAATGGGAGGTTCCTAGTGTCTGACACTCTCGGCCATTTTGCTAGTATCCGCTATGAGCCAGAGCGTCACAGTAGTGCCCTCACCAGGGGCACTCCTGATGGCTATCTTTCCTTTGTGTGCTTCGACGATTTCTTTCGCAATGGAGAGACCCAGACCACTCCCACCTATTTGTTGGGAAAGGCGCGTTCGGGATGGATCGGCACGGTAGAAACGATCAAAGACATGAGGCAGATCCTTTGGCTGAATGCCAATACCAGTATCTTGTATCTCAAGCTTGATATGTTCCGTTCTTTCTCTTGATGCCACAATGGTGATACAACCGGTGGACGGCGTAAACTTCAGGGCATTTTCAACGATGTTGAGAAGTACCCGTCTCAGTTGACTCATATCTGCGCGCAGCGCAGGAAGATCTGCTGGTATTTGAGAAGAAAGTTCCTGACCACAGAGAAGTTCTTGAACCTGTTCATACACCTCTGCGACCAGTGATGCTAGAGGTACTGTCTCAATTTGAGGTTTCATATATCCTTCATCCAGGCGCGTGAGAGCAAGCAGTTCCGTTACCAGGCGTTGCATACGCTCGACCTCGCGATACATGCCATTAAGAAGATGATGTCTGGTCTCCTCATCCCCATTGTCAGCTCGAATGAGAAGCATTTCGAGACTTCCTCCAAGCCCAGTCAGTGGCGTGCGTAATTCATGAGAAACATCGGCTACAAAACGTTTTTGCCTGGCAAACGTCGCTTCCAGGCGCGCGACCATATTGTTAAAAGCTCGCGCCATCCCTCCGATCTCATCCCGTGTCGGTGGCTCTGCCAGACGTAGTGATAATGTTCCCATAGCGATTAAAGAGCTAACTCTCTCCAGTTCTCGCAGAGGACGAAGGGCCACGCTGATAAGAGGTAGCGTGAGAGCGGCAGCTATGCACAAGACAATGAAAATACCAAGAGTCAGGGTCAGTTGGGTAATCGAGATTGCCTGATCAATGGTCGTGGTCGGGATACTAAGCAGTAAGAGGCCTTTTTTATATCCTACAATATCGTTATCTGGTGTTGTTTTTACTGTTTTGTCCCATATGATTATTTGTTGCAAGATAACCAGTTGGCGTTGTCCATGGTTGTCGTTGGCAAGCTTATAGGATTTCTCTGCGAGCCACTGTTGGAGAAATGAGCGTGTCAGAGGAAGCGCTGGTAACGCGCGATATTTGGAAATAGAAGTGTTGCCCGTATTTGTTGCTAGCACCGCTCCTTCGGGGGTAAGGATGGCGACGCTCATGTTCTGATCAAAACCCTCTACTATTGGCACGATACTGACCGCCGCCTCTTTTCTCATTGAGAGAAAGGAGATGATCTGTGACTGTGTAGGCGCAGTTTTGGTGACGATCAACTGCGATTGCGCGAGGTTTGTTTCCTGGGAGAGGATATTTGCCTGGTTTGCCAACAATATCTTTTCCTCGGTCGTTGAGATGATGATGCCTAAGGCGGTGAGCAATACCGCGAAGAGACCAAAGGAAACCAGTGCTAATCGCCATCGGATCGGCAAAGATGCTAGCAAGGGAGGGAACGTAAAACGTCTGGACATGGACTACCTCCTTAGCCGCGCAGGACATACCCCACGCCACGTACTGTTTGCAAGAGTCGTGGAGGATCATCCTGTAACTTTTCACGCAAATGGCGAATATAAACTTCAATGACATTATCATCGCCAACATAATTATAGCCCCATACACGGGCCAGGATGGCGTCACGCTTCAGGACCTGACGTGGATGCATCAGAAAGCATTCCAGGAGTTCAAACTCACGGGGAGTCAGGTCTATTGTGCGTTCTTCACGAGCGACAATGCGCGTGACTCTATTGAGCGTGATACCTTGAAACGAGAGGACATCTCCAAGAGTTTTGCCACGCCGCCGCAAAACTGCACGTACACGTGCCATCAATTCCTTAAAGACAAAGGGCTTGGTCACATAATCGTCCGCACCAATATCTAACCCGGCAACACGATCCTCGACATCTTCCTTTGCCGTCAACATAATAATTGCGGTATCGTGTGCCTTAGAGATCCGCTGCGCGACAGCCATGCCATCTAAACCCGGGAGCATGAGATCAAGGATCACCAGATCGGGGAGGCATCGAGTAAAGCTCTCTAATGCTTCTGGTCCAGTGGTCGCCACATGAACCAGGAAGCCTTCATAGCCCAATCCGATACGCAGAAAATCAATGATTTGCGGCTCATCATCAACCACGAGAACGGTTGGTTTCTGATTGGCAGTGTCGCGCTGAATGGTCATGCGCAGTTTCCCTTCTCTCATCAACACAGGTACCATCTTGCTCAGAAAGTACCTGTGCCTGGTTTTGCCTCATCAATCTAGCAGTACTCTACCACCGAAGTGAGTTCCTGTATAGATGTTACTTAACCTCGGAATTTGCCGGAACGATGACGACGGACTGCGCTGTGAGCGAACCATTACCATGAACTGTGCAGTGAGCGGTAACAGTCATGCCTACTTTGAGGTCACTTAATGTTGCGGGTAGCTTCTTTTTGTCCTTGAAATCGAGTTTGAGGAATATTGTGCTATTGGTCAGGTGAACGATGGACTGCGTATCCTTTGTTTGCAGCGTGATGGTTGAACCATCAATCTTCACAATAGTTCCAGTAACGTCGGTAGCAGAAGGATCATAGGAAGTAATCAACTGAGCAGTGATACTCCCATCATGGTTGATTGTACCAGCAAAAACGATGGATTTGCCCACCGCGACGATGCTACGATCTGGATCGTAGGTCGTCTTTGCTGTAGTGAGGAGCGTGACCTGATTGTCTTTTTGTTCTGTACCCATGAGCTTTGCCTGAATCGTATTGCCGTTCACATTTGTTATCGTCGCCAGGCCTTTGGTAAGATTGCAGGACTGTGAACAAGGAGGCTTCTCTTTTGGTGGCGTCTTATTCAGGCTGTTCGCACTGGCAGAGGACATAGTGATACCTCCCATGAGGAACACCGCGCCCATCAAGGCAAGCATGCTTGTTAGAAACAGAATTTTTTTTCCAGAAGGTTTTTGCCGAAACAAGGTATTCTCCTTTCATCAATGCACATTTTCGGTTGAGGCTTTTTCTATGTACCTCGAAAAGAAGCATACCTCTGTAGGTTGAAATATTACGGTCTGTTTGCTGAATGTTTGCTGAATGTGTGAAGAGGCGTTGAACAAGAAGCATTGGTGGAAGGCTGTAATGCCGTCTTCATCAGTTGAGATGTTGCTCTTTTGGTCTAGAGATCTGGACATATTGACATTTAAGAGGGCGGTAGGTATAGTTGATATAGTACGAGCTTTTAGCGGCTTTAGCAATAAAGGTTCAAGAGTGCATGGAAAAAACAATACATTATAGGATTGAAGGTTATTTGATGTACCCCTTGCTGGAGAGGAGGTATCCCACGCCATAGACTGGTAAATGGTACGTAGTTGTCCCGCATGATGGGGAAGGAGCCCATTGTCTTTGTTTGTGTTAGGCCGACAGACAAGAATATCATGGAGGATAGTATGTCCTGGTCGACTCTTTTTCGCAAACTCCCGGTACACGTATTTCATATCATCGTAATTTGTATTGTTCTCGCATGTAGTGTCTTTGCTTTCTTCTCTTCACCATTCCACGCGCGTGCTGCTGGAGAGACAGTTAGCGTGTGGCTCACCACCGGGGATCTCAGCACCCATCTCGCGCAGCAACCTGGCCTCACGTTTGCCGCTGGTAACGCTTCTGGAAACGTAATTACCGTCAATGAGAATCAGACCTTTCAACAGATGGATGGTTTTGGTGCTTCTTTTACTGACTCCTCCGCGTGGCTTGTCTATAACAAGATGAGTAGTAGTCAGCGTTCTACATTGATGAATAACCTTTTTAGTAGCAGTAGTGGCATTGGCCTGAACTTCCTCCGCCAGCCTATCGGTGCTTCAGATCTCACGCGGCCAGCTCCTGCTGTGGGTGAGTATTCGTATGATGACATACCCAGTGGACAGACCGATCCATCGCTGACGCATTTCACCATCGCCCATGATTCCGCTTATATCATTCCAGTGCTGCAACAGGCGTTGCAGATCAACCCTGCCATCAAGATTATGGGCACGCCCTGGAGCCCCCCTGGCTGGATGAAGTCGACTGGCTCGATGGAGGGTGGCACACTCAACACGAGTGCCTATAGTGCCTATGCCAACTACTTCGTCAAGTATGTTCAAGCATATCAGGCCCAGGGATTACCTATCTATGCCATTACACCGCAAAATGAGCCTCTCTATGTGCCCAATGGTTATCCTGGAATGTCGTTTCCTGCGAGCGATGAAACCAACTTCATTAAAAACTATCTGGGACCAGCCTTCGCTAGCAACGGTGTTACAACGAAAATCCTGGGTTACGACCACAACTGGGATCAGTCAGGCTATCCTACTACCATTTTGAATGATGCAACCGCCAATGCTTACACCGCTGGTACCGCCTGGCATTGTTATGGTGGTAGCGTTGATGCGCAGACGTCGGTGCATACCTCGTATCCCAACAAGGATGCCTGGGAGACGGAATGTTCTGGCGGAACATGGGAAAATAGCAATGGCTTTCCCAATACAATGTCGCTGTTGATTGGCGTTGTGCGCAATTGGGGCAAGTCGGTGGTTCGCTGGGGCATGGTGCTTGACCCTAATGGTCAGCCGAATCTCGGTACGGGCGCGGCCTGCTCAACCTGCCGTGGTGTTGTCAGCGTGGATCAGAGCAATGGTAACGTCACCTATAACGGGGATTACTACGCTTTGGGGCAGGCTAGTAAGTTTGTCGCACCCGGTGCCTATCATATTGATTCCAGCACTGGGAGTAATGGCATTCAGGATGTTGCCTTCAAGAATCCCGATGGAACCAAAGTGCTGGTTGTCTATAACTCTGCATCAAGTAGTCAGACATTTAATGTGCAGTGGAATGGGGAAAAATTTTCCTACACGCTGCCAGCAGGCGGGGCTGCGACCTTCAAATGGAGTGGGATGCAAACAGGTGGTACGGGCGCTCCGGTGGGTCATACTATCTGGCTCAAAACAACGAACAATAACAACTATGTGAGTGCTCGAACTGACCAGACCAATATGCCGCTGGATGCAAATGTGGCTCTGATGCAGGCCTGGGAGCAATTTGATGTGATTGATGCTGGCGGTGGTCTTATCGCATTGAGGGCACACGCCAATAACAACTATGTGAGTGCTCGAATTAACCAGGCTAACGCGCCGTTGGAGGCAATTGCTACACAGGTGCAGGGCTGGGAACAATTCAGGTGGCTGCCCCAGAGCAACGGGACGGTCGCGCTGCAAGCTGTAGCGAATAACAATTATGTGAGTGCCCGAACTGACCAAGCGAATACGCCGCTGGATGCAAATGTGACTCAAGTGCAGGGCTGGGAACAATTCACGTGGGGGCAGGTGTCATAAGACTGTGTTTTGCAAAGAGGCTGAAATTCTTGAGAGAAAAGAGTTTCAGCCTCTTTGTTGTACCAACATACAACCAATCAAAGTTTCGCTCAAGGGAACAAACATAGAATTGGTCCTGATTTTTTCGCTCATATAATAAGGGCAGTGTTCTTTGCTATTGTGTGGCTTCTTGCGTCATTGAATGCTCTTGATTGTTCTCGTCCGGCTGTTTTTCCCAGGCCTTGCCCCAATGGTACATGGCATTCAGGACTGCGCGAAAATCTCTTCCTTTCTCTGTTAAGGAATACTCTACAGTGATGGGCACAGTAGGAACGACACGACGATGGATGACTCCATTAGCTTCTAAATGGCGCAAGGTATCAGTTAATGCTTTGGTGCTGATGTCTTCTAAGTGCCTCCGTAGTTGGTTGAAGCGCAGAGGACTGATAGACAGGTGCGTCAGCACAAGAAAAGACCACTTTCCTCCCAGTACCGACAATGCTTCTCTGATGGGAGGCAAGCATCGCTCATCTATCGCTTTGTGCATCGCATTCATCCTTTTAAAAAGTAAGATAGTTTAGTATCGAAAATTAGATAAAAAAATAGTACCTACTTCACATAATAGTCTATATTTTTTACAATGGCAATGAGCTTATCAATGAGATGAGCCTGCAATACACGCAGTATGGAGGTGACTATTGTATGAAGGTAGACACAACACCTGCTGGTCCTCCTTCTATCTCAAAGTCTGCGCTGATTCTGACAAAGGCGCTCAATGTCATTCTTTCGTCGATCTTACGTTCTCCCTTCCATAGGAAGTTAAGTCAACGGTTCATTCTCTTGTCATTCAAAGGGCGCAGGAGCGGGAAGAGATATACCATCGTGGTGGGATATCAGCGTGAAGATGAAGTGCTCGAGGTGATTTCTCCTCGGAACTGGTGGAGGAATCTGCAAGGGGAGAATACACATGTTTCAGTCCTGCTACAAGGACGATGGTATGATGGCGTGGTAGAAGCCTTTCATGGTGATGAGACGGTCGTTGATGGGTATCTGCGCGCAATGCAGCGCTCCCATGCTTTGATCGGCATGTATCATGTGGAGGTGGACGAGACTGGTCAGCCAAAGCGAGAGAGTGTGTGCCAGGCGACCCGAACGTGTGCACTTGTGCGTATTCTGCTTCTGCCCGAAAAGTGCATTTAAATAGTCTCGAATTTTGAGCATGCCAACCTGGATATCATCATAACCGGTCCCTTGATGTTCGGTTGTAATCGGAAGCCATTTCTCTTGCCTGCAGCGGCCTGGGCAGTCCTTTTGTCCAGGCCGTTGCGCGTTCGGCTCCCAACCGCTATCATCCAGATATTATATATTCTCTTAGGTACTCTTCACGAATTTGCAGCTTCTGGCTTTGCTGTGCTGCTGGTTCTTGTCGTCTGGGATACGAATGCTGAAGCATTGAATCCTTTCGCGATCAGCCATCCTCCTACGAATATTTCCCACAGACCGCCTGGAAGCTCGGAAACCAGACCCAGGCCGGATCCCATAAGTTCCGAGACCATTCCGAAACAAATGATCGCGTACCCAGCGAGGCCCCAGACAGCGATCCAGCGAGGAACCAATCGTGCCCTATAGAACAGATAGTTAAGCATCAAACCAGCCAGCCCAAGAGCGATCCAGCCGATATTGTCTGCATACGGGATTGCCTGGACGAACGTCGTGCTCAGGGCTTGAAGGGAGAATGTGGTGGGGGCCGTTGCTTTCATGTATGCACCCGCAAGTGGTATTTGAAGGAGTACGAGGAGAACGTGGATGGCAAGAAAGATGGCATCGATGATCCTGGAAGCGAGGTAGCCGATGGCTAGACGTTCGCTGTGTGTTTTAAGGACTGGGAACATCATAACCCCATGAGCAGCGTCACCAACGGCGGCCATCAACCAGAGTATCGCGCCAATTGCCAGTATCATGCTCTTTGCAGAAACTGTAGAAAGGTAATCTGGAGCACCAAGAATAGATTGGATGAGTCCGGTCCCTGCAAGGCCGACAACGAACCCCCCAAGGTACACTCCCCCCACGACGATAGCGGTTGTTCTGTAGGTATTCATGCCTTCTTTGGTCATCACCGTTTTCTCCTTTACTGGATATAGTGTTGAATTGCTACTGGATTGAATTTCTGTAAAATTGTGGTTACCCATCCTGTCTCTGGGAACGAACAGAGGAGGACCTCCTCCTCGGAGGCCGATCTTAGATCGCGCGAAGCCAACTATCATTTACTGTTTGGCTTTTACTGACGTATCCTGGTCGGGATCAATGCACATGACCGAGAGCAATGGCATGCCTACATCACGCACTCTTTTAAGTAAGCCATACAACGCGGCTTGGTCAACCACCGGGCCGGTTAAAAGCATCTCGCCATTGTCGAGAGTTGTGAGCGTGAGCCCCTCAAACCAATCTGTCCATTCATACCCAAGGTGGCCCTTGATCCTGATTTGGTAGATCAAAGATTTTTCTGGATCATATGCTGCATTAGATATGCTTGGCATGATTCTGTCCCTTCTGTAATCGGTCGCCTTCGCCTGTGCTGCTTCCTCAATCTTTTAGAAGAATAACCCTAGGATCAGTTGTGTGGAGAGACTCGAAAGGGGTGTTTGAGGTGGTGTTGTGAAGCGATGGCGGCGAGACTCGAGAGGGGGTATCAAGTGGGAAGGAGGGCTCACTCGTTGATTGCATGGCTCATTGTGGATCTTACCTAGACCACGTTTGTAGAGGGGCGCTAGAAAATTTTTACGCAAGCAGCTTATAACAGACCAAGCAGGCGCGCTCGGGCAACCGCTTCCGTACGCCGTTGGACATGTAGTTTCCCAAAGATTTTCTTATTGTGCCCTTTTACTGTTTCTAGGGCAAGGACCAGCCTCTCGCTTATCTCCTGATTCGAGAGGCCCTGCGCAATGAGCTGGAGAACTTCTACCTCCCGTCGGCTGAGTGGCTCGATGAGGGATTGGGTTGGTGGGAACGGATGAGCGGCGGTTTCGTTCTTGTGTTCCTCAGCCTTCCATACAGTAAGTAACTTCCTGATATAGTTCGGCATCCTCCCAAAAGCCTGCGCTTGCGACAAGAGTAGCGCCATGGCTGCCCCTTCGTTGACAAAGAGACGGATGAAGCCAGCAGGTTCGGCAATCGCCAGCGCGTCACAGACCAGGTGCACTGCCTGATCCTGCTCACCATGTGCCTGGAGTGCGAGTGCCTGGAGCACCATTACTTTGAGTTGCTCATCTTGCCACCCTTTCCCTTCTACCTGCTCTCGCCATGACTCTAGCACTGTCAGTGCTGCGGATGTTTCTCCCTTAGCCAGGTAGACCCGGGCCTGACTAAGAGGGAGCTGGTACTCCTGAGCCAGTTCTGCTGCTGTTGAGAAATCCCCTCGGTGAAGCAAGGGAAGCACCTGTGCGGCAGCAACATCAGACATCCGATGTTCAAAGTTCTGCCGACGCACGAACTCTTCAGCCTCAGCCAAAATGGCGGTTGCGCTAATCATGTCTCCCTGGGTCAGTTTTAGATGGGCGAGGAACACAGCATACGAAATGGATGTATCGATGCTCTCTATCTGCTGCGTCAGGTGAATGCATTGTTGTCCGTGCTGCCAGGCTTCTTCCAGGTTATTCCACTGATAGAGGATACGGGCCAATCCAAGGTGTGCTTCGCAGGCAATCAGTAGCGGTGGATTACCTGCCAATTGCAGGGCGCGTTTGTAGGTCTGTGTTGCTAGAGGTAGCTGGTTGTTAGTTTCCTGTACCTGGCCCAGACTGACCATAGCTGCTATGGTATAGATAGAATCCTCCAATGACTTTCCGCTGGCGATAATTTCTCTATAGGCTCGGCTGGCTGCCGCACGGTCTCCTTGCAGCTGATGGGCGTATCCCAGTGTCCAGGTAATTGCGGTACGGAGAGACAGGTTATTGGAATGCAGATACGAGAGGGCGCGGTGCGACTGGGTCATGATGGTTTCTACATCGTGTTGCATGACAGCCAATGTGGCCCGCATTGAGGCAATACGTCCAATAAGATCCTGGACCCTGTCGTCTGGTTCTGTGCCTTGAAGTGCGACTTCAGCAGCTTGGCGCTTCTGTTCGACGGCGGTATTTTTGCCGACAAACAAGACCGCCGAGGCATACACTACCCATAATGAGGGCCTGGCATCTAGATCCGCGGTTGGGAGCGACTCCAACCAGGAGAGTACAGGGGCTACCGTGCCCAGAAATGGCAGGGACATTCCTTTGCCTTCCACCAGGCGTGTGGCGCGGTCAATATCATGGGCGGCAACTGCATGATGAAAGGCTTCCAGTTCCAAGCCATTTTCTTCATACCAGACACTGGCGCGCCGATGTAATTCGGCGATGAGGTGCCTCTCTTCACCCATGGGCGAGGCGGTCGTTGATTGTAGTCGCTTTCTCAGTAATTCAGCAAAGAGATGGTGATAACGGTACCAGCGCCGTTCGTTGTCAAGAGGGATGATGAACAGGTTGGTGCGTTCGAGATATTCCAGAGTAGTTTGCCCGGAAAGCGATGAGTCAGGCACAACGGCCTCGCATAAGGAGCCGCACATCTGCTTGAGGATGGAGGTGTACAGCAAAAACGCCTGAACATGAGCGTCCTGCTTCGAGAGAACTTCTTCTATCAGGTAGTCCAACACGAAATGATGGGTGCCAGTGAAAGAGGTAATGAAGCGGGTCGTGTCCTGGTGTCCCTGCATGGCAAGCGCGGCGAATTGTAGACCGGCAATCCAGCCTTCGGTACGCTTTTCCAGGGTGGCGATGTCGTGATCTGCAAGGGGGTGTCCCATCATCTGGTTGAGAAAGGCGGTGGCTTCCGAGAGCGTAAAACGCAAATCAGCGGCGCGTAGTTCGGTCAAGTGGTCCTGAGCACGTAGTCGCGCCAGGGAGAACTGAGGGTCTTCACGCGTAGAGATGACCAGATGCATTTGGGGGGGCAGGTGATTGACGAGATAGCTGAGGATCTGCTCAACTGGCTTGGCATCAATTACGTGATAATCGTCCAAGACGAGGATGAAATGGTCGCTTCTGGTGGTCAGTTCGTTCAGCAAGGCCGTCAGTATCATTTCGGTTGGTGGTGGCTGACTTGAATGGAGGGCAACCAATACTCCTTCTCCAATCGTGCCCTCAATCGTCTGCAAAGCCGCAACGAGATATGCCAGAAAGCGCGTAGGAGTGTTCTCCGCCTCATCCAGGGAAAGCCAGGCGGTTGGCCGCCCGATGCCTCTGACCCATGAGCTAATGAGCGAGGTTTTGCCAAAGCCAGCGGGAGCTGAGATAAGAGTCAATTTGCGGTGTAGCCCTTCGTTAAGCTGCTCGATCAAATTGGGGCGGTTGATTATGTTAGGCCGAAGCCGGGGGAGATATAGTTTCGTGGCTAAAATTGATATCACGTTCTCTCTCCTTAGCAGGTGCGATCAGCTGCATCTCTCCTGCAAGAGCAGTCTATGGAGTGTTCTCATGGGGAGGAGTCTCTCGACGAACTGTGTGATGAATCCTGCTCAAAAGAAGTATATCAGATATGATACAGCATTCCTAGGCAGGTATGTGTATTTGTGGTGGGCATTCCGATTCCGATGTATGGAAGGTGGTCCTGAGTGTACTGTCTTGACTACAAGGTGGTGTCTCAAACCAGGGAAAGGATGTTGCAAGTAACCGTAAGATCATTGCTTTTCCTCCTACAGAAATCATCTCACGCTCGCCATGTCTCCTTCTGAGCGAGGTATCGGCTCAGGAAATACATAGGAAAGTTGCCACTATCCAAATCTTGCTCACCTCATGTAGCAAGCAGCCAGATCTTACGATTGCTTATGCTCATGGAGCCTTGCGTTCTCTTCCTGAGAATGATTACAGATGGCGCTTGAATCCCATGCTCCTCCTTGGGCTGGCGTATCAACTTCAGGGCGAGGTCGCTCTGGCGGAGCAGGATAGTTGCAAAGTTCTTCTCCTTTTCTAACAATATGAGCCGATTTTCTCATGGTGAGGCAAGGTATACACTGGCACAGATGTGATTGCCATCATTACTTTTTCTTCTTCTCTAAAGGTTGGACGAATCCCCAATTGAGCAGTGATATAGCATCGGCTTCACGAGTCTGTTCATCTAATGCCTGACGTTCGGCTACCTGGTTATCTCGGAGTTGCTGGCTTGCCTTTCCTACAGAATGTAAGACCACTCCGATCAGAGTATGTCCCTGGCGAGTGGCAGCAAAAACCAGGCAGCCACCAGCAGCTCCTGTCCAGCCAGTCTTTATGCCAAGCATCCCTTGATAACTCCACAAGAGGCCATTGCTGTTCTTCCAGGAGTGAGCTGTATGTGTCGTCGTTTCCGCAATCTCATAGTTTTTTTGAGAGACAATGTGTGCGAATAGAGGAATACTCATGGCATAACGCGTCAGCGTAAGGAGATCGCTCGCGGTACTGTAAGGCTGGTTGCCAGTGAGTGGATTGCCGCTCAGTGTAGTATCTAAGCCACTCACCGTCACGAAATGAGTTTGGGACAGATGTAATTCTTGAGCTTCTTCGTTCATCATGTCGACATATCGTTCGTCTGAGATAGCGACGCTATCCGCAATAGCGACAGCCGCATCATCTCCAGAATTAAGCAGCAAACCGTAGAGGAGATCACGGAGTTTTATGCTCTCTCCTTTGTGTAAATACGCGGAACTCCCAATGAGATTTTGATCAATTGCATCCTGACCTACGGTAACCATCTGATCAAGATCGCCTTTTTTCATCGCGACCAGGGCTGTCATAATCTTGGTCGTGCTGGCTATTGGTACCTGGACATTTTCATTTTTGGCAAAAAGAATAGCGCCTGTGTCATTGTCCATAAGGATAGCTTCGCTGGCATCAAGCATTGGTTCTTTATCAGCATGCACGATCTGTGACCAGAGAGGCGTCAGGAACCAGTAATAGCAACCAGTCAAAAGAAGAAGCGCAGCAAAAAGAATGCATACTGTTTGCAAAAGATATTTTTTCATGTAGGCTATTTTCTCTTTCAGTTTCTTAGGTGTGAACAAGAGGCTGAGCCAGAGGATATTTCGCTGTGCGATAGGTGTAACAATGTTTTATTTGCTAATTTATTTTGAAAACATGTATATTCATTTTGGTGGCAACGGGCACTCTCAACTTTCAGTCATAGAAGATTGATATACATCAATGAATCATTGCTAGTATATGCTTCCACCTCCCTGAGGCAAACACCTATACGGGTGGAGTTTCCTCCCCCGAATAGGGGAGCACTGTTATCTGTCATTTAAATTGGGTCTTCCCACAGGATGTGCAACCAGCTTGTAGCAGGCGAGAAATGAAATAATGGAAGAGGTTGTTGGGAAGCAGGCAGGGCCGTTTGTTCCTCCTGATCAGTTCAGACAGTAGATAAAACCTCGCACAAATTACCTGCTTGGAAGCTCATTTCTTCTGTATAACTTGGTGAAGAGAAATGCGGGTATGTATGCGATGGTCACTGCAAAGTCCCATTGTGAATCAGCTCATTGCTCTTCCCTCCCCTTCTGCGCTATCTTTTCGCTGTTTGTGAGCCAAGCCATTACCATGATCACTTTGGTATTGTGTCTAGTGGAGAGGAAAGCAATGAAACATATCAATCGACGTACACTTCTCAAAGGCGCAGGTATCGCCATAGCTGGAACAACCGTCATGTCTTGAAGCTTTTGGAGTTCATGAATTGAACGACAAGATATATACATTGCATCGTGGTGCGGCCATGCTTCACTTGGTCGGAATGGATGATCTCTGGCCAAATGCTGGAGGGCCTATTCGCTCCGTATGGGAACATAAAAGTCGCCTCGAGAGACTTCTGGAATTGTTTCCGGATCAGGAAGTGACCATTTTACTCGTACATGAGCCAGACTTTGCGGATGTGGCTGCAGTGACGGAGCGCATAGATCTTCAACTCTCTGGTCATTCTCATGGAGGTCAGGTACGACTTCCTTTTTTGGGGGCACCGATTGTTCCTCCATTAGGACAAAAATATGTGGCCGGATACTATACGATTAAATCCATGCAGCACTATACAAGTCGTGGACTTGGCATGCTTCCTCCACAGATGCGGCTCAATTGTCGTCCTGAAATTGCCGTCTTCACGTGTCAAACAGGTGAGGAAGATGATGCTAGCCATACCTAACGAAAGTTAACAATCAGGATCGTCTGGATGTGTACTCACGGTTCGCGTGGGGCAGTGACAGACACGCTATTGCCTTATGTGTTCTCGTCCAGATCGATATCATCCAGGGAGATTAGCCCTCGTTTAAGAGCATAAATGACGGCTTGCATGCGGTGCGCCAGGTGCAGCTTATTGAGAATACTGCCGACATGGGTTTTAACTGTTTCTGGACTAAGCACTAATATATCGGCGATTTCACGATTTGTACGACCCAACGCCAGGAGTCGTAGTACCTCATGTTCACGTTCGGTGAGTGCAAGTTCGGGTCTCTCTGTATACGAGAGCTCTTGTAGGACTGCTCCTGCCACTGCTGGATCAAGCAGGGATTGCCCCCTCGCTGTGGCATAGACCGCAGCAAGCATCACCTCAGGGTCTGCATCTTTGCGGACGTAACCGATGGCACCCGCACGCAAGACCGCGATGACATGCGCATCGTCGGTGTAGCTGGTCAATACAAGAATATGTATTTGAGGCATCAAGGCACGCATGCGCCTGATGGTCTCGATACCATCGATACCTCCCGGCAGCAACAAATCCATGATCACAACATCAGGAGACCAGCTTTCAACCTGGTGGAGAGCCTCCTCTCCGCTGGAAGCTTCTCCTACCACTACCAGATTGTCATATGACTCCAGCAAGACGCGCAGACCTTGCCGTACCACGCGATGATCGTCTACTAAACCTATACGAATGTGTTCGTTCACACTAGACCCCTTTTCTGGGAGAGAAATGTTGCCAGGACCAGATTTGAAAACAGCTTATGATGTTGAAGATTAGCCAGATCGAAAGCAAAAGGAGATGGGGATAGGCCAAAAGAGCGTGCGGGGAGAAAAAAGCTTCTATAGAGAGAAAGAAGGAATGATAAAGAACAAAAGTAATCACTACCATTATAAACCAGGCCAGGAAGTTTAGCCCTACCCAGCGCACCTGTTTTCTTATCCTTCCTTTGATTTCTCCTGGTGACATGGCAGCGCGATACTGCCTGCCTATAAGCACATAGCGCACCAGGAAGAGGAAAGCAAGAAGGATAAAGATCGTTGGCACTATGCGTGTAAAGAGCATGTCTATGCTTGCCCCTATGGTAGAATATGCTGTTCCAATCAACAAATCAGGCATATAATAAGTAACAATGGTGTAGATATAGTATCCTGCCAGCGCACAGAACAGGAAGATTTGCGCGAGGAAAAGATAGCTTTCAGCGGTTGAATGCAGAAGCGCTTTCCTGCCATGAGGAAAAATGGCGAGTTGTGTGCGGGAATTTCTGGCTAGGAAATAGATAAAGAAGAGTATCAGGAGTGTTACAAGTGCTCCTGCTGGTGCGAGCGCTCCTGCATGTGCAAATTGAAGAGGCATATAGAGGAGCGCCAGCATAGACAATCCGGCCAGCCAGGCACCACCATGTAAGAGTCTACTTATTTTGTGTTCCACAGCTTCAAGTTCTTGATCCGGCTTCTGTACCTCCTGTGCCTTCTGCGTGCTCAGGAGGTGGATGTGAATGACCAGCTTTGTTCCCGTACCTGGCTCGCTAGAGATGATCATTTTTCCCTTTATAGTCTGCACGCGCTCCCGAATATTTGAAAGTCCCATCCCTCCTGTCGTTTGTTGACCAATCTGCGTCAGTTCGAAGCCTTGACCATTGTCCTCAATCTCCAGGAGAAGTTCGTCCTCTTTCTGGTAGAGCCTTACCCACGCCTGTGAGGCTCGTGCATGGCGAGCAATATTGGCGAAGCCCTCCTGGGCAATGCGAAAGAGCATTTCCTGGGTACCGAGCGGTAAATTGTCGTCAGGTGGAAGCTCTCCCAATTCAACGTGTATCTGTGCTCCCGTACGATATCCGAGGGCCTGACATTGCGTGCGTAGAGCTTCCATCAAGCCGACATTCTCAAGTGGAAAGGGACGTAACTGTTGCAAGAGAGCCTGCATTTCCACCTGCGCCTCCTGAGCGTTGCGCTGGATATCGTCTATGATCGTACGGGCACTGTCCAGGTTATTCCCCCAACGTGCTTTGACTGCCGCCGTGCTGACAACCACGCTAAATATTTGCTGCTTAATCGAGTCATGCAAGTCACGAGCCAGGCGATTACGTTCTTCCTGCGCTGCCGTCTTCGCAACTTGCTGCAAGAGTTGATCCCGGTATTCGCTGGTCTGCTGTTCCTGATTCCACTGCATATCTCTCTGTTGTGCGAAGGTAGTTAAGAATGCCAGAAGAGGTGAAGCGGGCCAATTTCGGCGTATGGGGATTTGCTCTATCCTCAATCCACGAACAAGCCGCGTCAGTATAACTTCCATAATAAAAAGATCATTGAGCAGATTGCTGGTAAAGAGAAGCCCTAGCAAGCAACCTAAAGCACCTCCTCCCAGCAACAGTTGCCACCAGAAATGTGGCTCAAATAAAAACTGTGTCAGGAAGATCATGACCAAGGCAATAATGGCGGCAGTAATTCCGTGGCTCAGCAGCAACTGGATCGTCGTCCAGCGTTGCACTGTGCCAGCTTTTTGTTTCATTTGCATATGCTTTTCTTTCTCATGTTCCATTGCTCATTCAAATCACTATAATATATCTCCGCCCAGTTGCAAACTCCTCTTCCTCAAATAATCTGGATTGGACACATGTCTTTCCCTCCCCACGCTGAAGGGAGCGGGGTTGCGAGGGTACCTCTCGCTCCAGTGCTTCTGGCAGTCAAGGTCGTAACAATACCAATTATTTTCTAGGAGGACGTACGGCCCCTAGGAGCCTATGCTCAATAACCTGCCTTGCCTCCTCCATCATCTCATGTACAATCTCGCCAGCGGGCTTGATCTCCTTCACCAGGCCTGCACTCTCTCCAGCGATGAGGGCCATTTCTTCGATGTCGCCAGTGGTCTTGGGATTGGGGGGAAGGGAAGAGAATTTCGGAAGTGGTACGGGCTTGCCCAAAAGGATTGTTTGCCCAATGAATTTGTCTGGTTCGCAAGGATAGACGACCTCCTGCTCTCGCGGGCTCCACTCGTCAACCACCCGATTCCGAATGACTCGCATTGGCTGATGAGGCCATTCGGGACCAAAAATAGTAGTGCGAACGGTATCTGAAACAGTGGCCTCAACGATACGATTTTTATACGCTTCGTGAGCATATGCTTCCTGGCTCGCCACCAGACGTGTTCCTACCCAGACCGCCTCCGCACCCAGAGCGAGCGCTGCGACCATGCCTCGCCCGTCGGCAATGCCCCCGGCTGTGATGACGGGTACTGGCGTGATGGCATCCGCTACAGCAGGGACCAGCGAGAGGGTTGTTGCGGTGCTGCGATTGTGCCCACCTGCCTCCATGCCCCGTACGATCACCGCATCGACGCCACGTTGGATTGCCTCATGTGCCACCTGAAGAGAACTAACCTGCATCCATACCTTCACCCCTGCACCATGAAGGTGATGAATGAATGCCTCGGGAGGATCGGTTCAGAAGAAGCTGACTACCGAGACATGCTCCTCTATACAGACTTCCAATTGAACCTTCTCGGTCAAATGAGGAATAAAGTTCACGCCGAATGGTCCTGTAGTCATTGATCGGATTTGTCGCAGAAGTTCTCGTAGCTGGTCATGGGGGATCAGCGATGCGCCAAGTGTTCCCATGCCTCCCGCATTTGAAACAGCGGCCACCAGCGCCGGTGTCGTCACAAAAGCCATTCCGGCACCAATGAATGGAATCTGAAGAGTATACTCTTCAGTCAAACGTGTTCGAAACATCTTTTGCCTCTTCTTCAAGTGTTCGCTTTTATGCTCTTTGGACCCCATATTTGCTTTGAATTTTTGTGGCAAAGTCCTTTCATTCGAGCATACACTCTCAAAAAAGGTAGGTTGTAGTTCGTGTAAATCGGACAGTGTGGGAAACGGCCATGGTTCAGGTTCGTGATTATGGCCTGGGAACCCCACGAGAGCAACATGACAAGACTTTTGACCGCTTCTATCAGGTCACAGTTTGGCTATCCCATCGCCCCTGAAGAGTTACCACTATCAAAGAATACAATCAGGCGAGTGAATGAACTGATGGAGTGGCATGATCTGGCGTTGAACTGGAAGTATTCTCCTGACCACTGTTCATCAGGACTTGGGGGAACAATTTGAAGTGATCGATGAGAAATATTACCACCAGCACCATCACCAACAACACATCCGGGAGTTTAGGTGGCGGACTCTCCAATCTTGGCACAACAAACATTACCGCCAGCATCATCACTAACAATACAAGCTCGTCAGGAGGTGGCATCGCCACTGCAAACTCTAATGTGCTCGTGAGAGGCAGTGTTGTTACCAACAACCATCCTAACGACTGTTCAGGTATTGTAACTAATGGAGGGGGCAACACGCCGGGTGATGGGACGTGCGGCTTTTAAAGCAAGCACCATGAGCGCTGCCTCTACCCAAACCTATAAACGAGCGACAACGGTCATCTGAGGAACGATCAAGGAGTACCGATAGCTTGCGCAAGCTATCGGTACTCCTTGATGTGTTACCAACATATGCATACACGTTTGTGTTTGTTGTTCCCTGCAATCTTGTTGTGCATCCATTTGTGCCAGGCATGAGGGTAGAGAAAGGCAATGTATCAGCGGAACGTTTATTTTCCCTCTGTTGTTTTCTCCTCGACTGGGTACTCTCGCTTTTTCCACTCATTGAAACCGCCAGCCATACTCACCACGTTGGAATAGCCCATCGATTGGAGCGTTTGAGCTGCTAGTATTGAGCGCCCACCAGAGGCACACGCTACAAGAATGAGCGCATCTCGTTTTGTCGTGAGCTCTGGTTTGGCATAGGGCGTTGTTGGATCCGCATACCACTCTAACATCCCACGCGGGGCGAGGACTGCTCCTGGAATGTGCCCTTTCTCCCATTCAGCGGGTTCCCTGACATCAAGCAGAAGACCAACTTGCCCTTGATCTAACTTCTCCTTTGCCTGTGCGGCGGTAAATTCTGGGATGGCTTTGCGCGCTTCCGTAACGAATTGACTTGCACTCTTCTTCTGTTCGGTATTTGGTGTTGACATGCTTGTTCCCTTTCTTCTCAACATGATACGTTGCAAGCGTCATTTAAGAACGAGCAGAAAACCTGAGATAGTTGTTCTCAGCGTCTTCGTGAGTTTCAATGCTCTCCAACTATGACTCTGGTGCCATGTGACATCTTCCACTCCTGTGTCAATACTATTCCTTGGTGGAGAGGTAACTCCTTATACATGCTGCAGGATTCTTGAGCTCGCTTTTGTATTGCTTTCGTCTTATTTAAGGATAAGAGAAATGAGGAGGTGTGTCACCATTCGAAAGAATGGAAATAAGCATGGGAAAAAATAGACAAGACAGGTAGCAAAAGGTAGAATACTTCTATTCGGAAACGTATAGTTAGACGCCTCATCCCCACGGAACTAGTACATGGAAGAAAAGGGTACGTCACAAGAGCGACTGAACAAACGCGAACTAGAGATTGTAAAACGACTATCTGCTGGATTATCAGATCAGCAGATTGCGGACGGGCTTGTCTTGAGCCTCAATACCGTGAAGTGGTATAACCGCCAGATTTACAGCAAACTGGGGGTCAATAGTCGGACTCAAGCTATCATGCGTGTAAAAGATCTTGGTTTGCTTGGGAGCAGGGTTTCACCATCACCAGATCTTGTATCCAGGCCTACTCTTCCCACACAGACGCCTCTCTTTCTCGGGCGCCGCCGTGAAGTTGCTGACGTAAAGCAACTGCTGAGTGCGTCTCGCCTTCTGACACTCACAGGCCCTGGGGGAACTGGCAAAACACAGCTAGCATTGCGCGTGGTGGCAGAGATGACTGAAGCATATGCTGACGGCATCTACTTTGTCGATCTTGCCTCTCTCTCAGATCATACACTGGTGGCACAAGCCATCGCCTCTGCGCTTGGTATCGTTGAAGGTTCTCTGGAGCCGTTATTAGGTACTCTCCAACGAGTGCTTGCCCGACGAGAGCTATTACTGCTGATTGACAACTTTGAGCATGTTATCAAGGCCGCTCCATTGATTCCCAAACTCCTGGCGGCTTCTTCACAATTGAAAATCCTTGTCACCAGTCGGGAACCATTGCATATCTCTGTAGAGCAGGAATATTCTGTCCCACCGCTCTCACTGCCTCTCGCTGAGCGACCTTCTATTGAGCAACTTATGGAATCCGAAGCAGGGCTCCTCTTTCTTCGGCGTACACAAATGGTCTTGCCCCACTTTACGCTAAGCGAAGTAACAGCTCCAGCGATCGGGCAAATCTGTCTCTCTCTTGATGGATTACCGCTTGCCATCGAACTGGCTGCGGCACGTTGCAAGCTATTCTCGCCACAGGCGTTATTGGAACGCCTGGAATGGGCAAGGGAGAATTCGTCCTTGCATCTCCTCTCAGGGGGATTACGCGATGCCCCGTCACGCCAACGAACGCTGCGCAACTCGATTGAATGGAGCTATAACCTGCTTGATGAGAGTGAGAAGCGGCTGTTTGCCCGATTGTCAGTTTTTCGCGGAGGATGCTCTCTCGAAGCTATTGAGAACATCTGTGGCGAAGGCCTGTTCTGTGATGTGGTAGAGGGGCTTTCGTCTCTGGTGGAGAAACACCTCGTACAACAGAAAGCGGGACCAGGCGATGAATTCCGTTTTGTTATGCTGCAAATGATCCATATGTATGCGCATGAACAACTGAAAAGAAATGGCGAGGAGGAAACTCTCAGGAGACGACATGCCGAGTATTTTGTAGCGCTGGCGGAACAAGCTGAGCCAGAGTTGCGAATGGCAGGCTATGAGTATTGGTCTGTACGGCTCAACGTAGACCAGGAGAACATCCGCGCTGTCCTCTCCTGGTCTTTAACGAGTGGGGATGTAGCACTTGGCATACGATTAGCGGGTGCTCTCTGCCTGTTCTGGTATGGTGATGGATATCATGCTCAAGGGCACCAATGGACGCAACACCTCTTAAAGAGGCTCGATGAGGTCTCTCTGGTGTATCATCCCAAATTTCTGCTCAGCGCCGGGCATCTTGCGTTTCTCTATGATCTTGAGGCTGGACAGAACCTGTTTCGTAGAGCGCTTGCGTGTGCTCGTGAGGTCAAGGAACAGCTCCAGATGGCCTGGGCACTTGCGTTGCTGGGTTACACGATGCTGCAAGAGCCAGTGGTAGCTCTTTCTCTCGTTGAGGAAAGTCTGACAGTCTTTCATTCATTGAAATATCAACCAGGGATAGCACAAGCGCTCAATATCAGAGGGGAAATAGCACGTTTTTGCGGCGATGATGAGCTTGCCAGGCAAGCCTATGAAGAATGCCTGGCAGTGTCACAGCAGACGAGAGAAACTCGCCGAATCATTTTCATGTACAATAACCTCTCCTTTCTTGCCTTGCATACAAATGAGGCTGAGCGTGCCAGAGCGTTGAGCCGCCAGGGACTTCAGTTAGCACGTGCAATCAATAATACGCTCCAAGTAGCAACGATTCTGGCTCTTCTTGCAGGAGCTGTGTGTGGTTTGGGCCAGCCGCAGCAAGCCGCGCGCTTGCTTGGCGCATCAGAAAGTGCCATGGAGAGATTAGGAGCCTTTCACCAACCAAATGATAAGCGGGAAATTGATAGCATAATTACTATTGTGCGCACTCAACTCGATGATGTAACCTTCCAGACGACCTGGTCCCAGGGCCGTGAGTTGACGCTCGAGCAAGCCGTAGCCCAGGCACTTAATGAATAAGAAGTCTTGATTATTTTGGTTGGCTTACGATGCACCAACCTTGTAAGGAGGTAACTATGAACATTCAATCGATAAACCCTGCGACAGAAGAGATCGTCGAGTCATTTGAGTTATACAGTTCTGCACAGATTGACGAGGCGCTGGCCTCAGCACATACTGCTTTCAGAGCCTGGCGTGAAACCAATTTTGCTCTGCGTAGCGCACTTTTCCAGCGTATTGCAACCTATTTGCGGGCACACAAAACAGCGTTGGGCCGCATGGCAAGCCTGGAGATGGGAAAACCTCTCTCAGAGAGCGAGGCCGAAGTCGAGAAATGCGCCTGGAGTTGCGAGTATTATGCGGAAAATGCTGAGCACTTCCTGGAGGACGAGAAGATTGCCACGAATGCAACTGATAGCTATGTTTCCTATCAACCGTTGGGCGTTGTTCTGGCGCTCATGCCCTGGAATTTTCCTTTTTGGCAGGTTTTTCGTTTCGCTGCACCTGCCTTAATGGCAGGCAATACCGCAGTACTCAAACACGCTTCCAACGTCTCGCGCTGCGCCCTGGAAATAGAGCGGGTCTTTCGTGAGTGTGGTTTTCCAGAAGGCGTCTTCCGCACGGTGCTGGTGCCAGGAGCAGAAACCGGAAAACTGATTGCTGATCACCGTATTGCTGCGGTGACATTGACTGGCAGTGAGGAAGCGGGTATCGCTGTCGCTTCTACCAGCGGCCAGCACCTCAAAAAACATGTATTGGAACTGGGAGGGTCGGATTATTTTATTGTGTTGGAGGATGCCGACCTGGACGCCGCCGCCCAAACTGCAGTCCGCTCTCGTTTCCAGAACACAGGCCAAAGTTGCATCGCCGCCAAACGCTTTATTATCGTCGAGGCGGTCGCCGAAGCGTTCGAGCACAAATTCGTGGAGGCGGCTGCAACGTTGCGTGTGGGGAATCCGCTGCAACGTGAGACCCAGATCGGGCCAATGGCTAGAGGTGATCTGCGTGCAACTCTAGATAAGCAGGTGCAAAGCTCTGTCAATATGGGAGCCAAGATCCTCTTCGGTGGCCGCCCGTTGGATGGACGGGGCTACTTTTATGCACCCACCATCGTGACGCATGTCACTCCTGAAATGCCATTGTTCTATGAGGAAACGTTCGGCCCTGTAGCAGCCATCACCCATGCCAGAGACACGGATCATGCCATCGAACTGGCGAATACTTCTAAGTTTGGTCTTGGCGGCAACCTCTGGACACGCAATGTTGACCGGGCTCGTGCACTCGCTCGCCGTTTGGAAAGTGGTTCTACGTTCCTGAACGGTATGACGGCAAGCGACCCGCGTTTGCCATTTGGTGGAATCAAGCATAGTGGATATGGTCGTGAGCTCTCTGTATTTGGCATACGCGAGTTCGTGAACATCCAAACCGTTTGGATTGGGCCTGCACTCGATACGACCTCAGCATTGCCTAGGAGTGAGTGATACAGTTGATGTGCTCACCAGGGCTTCAGCCCTGGCTCTAATACACAATTTGCAAATTGGCTGAAAAACGGCCTGAGAAAGAAGGGCGGACAAACAGAGCCTTGAGCATCTCAGGCTTGTCAGTCTATGCTCCTGCGTCGATGCGCAAGGCCGGAGGTTTTGTGGAAAAGCAGGGCCCTGCAGGACATCTACGATCTGCTGAGATCCAAATGCCTTGCATGCTTTTGCCGGAAACACTTTGCCTCTTTCAGGGCTGACAAGACACATGATATCAGGCCACCGTCCTCAATTGTGCCTCTATCACTATTGAGCATCTCCTGTATCGATTTGAATCCCCAACCCAGAAAAAGAAGAGATCGGCAAGGTTATTTCTCTCATCTATCAGTCGTGGTCTTGGTCATTGAGGAGCACAATTTTCATGTTAAATGTCATAGCGGCCCCTTTGAGCTCATTCACCACTGGCTTTGGCTCCCTGGCTATACTGCATGAGGAGCATATTTTAGAATGAGAGGGGGAGCAGAAATCATATGATTGAGTTTGGCATCACACTTAAACCGGATCCACCATCAAGCAGTATTGTTGCATTGACACGCAAAGCCGAGGAGCAAGGCTTCTCTTATGCCTGGTTATTTGATTCTCATCTTCTCTGGATGGAACCTTTCTCCCTTCTTACCCTCATGGCAACCAATACCAGTCGTATACGATTGGGAACCTGCGTGACCAATCCTTGCACACGTGAGGCAAGTGTTATTGCCAGCGCTTTTGCCACGTTGCAGGAGATTTCAGGTGGAAGAATGCTCATGGGTATCGGACGCGGCGATAGTGCGGTACGAGTCCTTGGCAAGAAACCTGCTAGCTTGGCAACTATGGAACAAGCCACTCATGAGATACGCTCGCTCGTCTCCGGAGAGATGATTCATGGGACGCTTCAGATAAAATGGGCACATGGCAACATGCCCATCTTTGTTGCTGCCTATGGTCCTCAAGCGCTTCGACTGGCGGGACGCATTGGCGATGGGGTCATATTGCAATTTGCGGATCCTCATTTGATTCAGTGGAGCCTTCAATTCGTACGGCAGGGGTGTGAGGAGGCTGGACGCGATTGGTCACGCTTTCAGGTCATGTGCGCAGCCGCAAGTTATGTCTCTGATGATCTGGAATGTGCGCGTGCTCAAGTAAGGTGGTTTCCTGCTCTCGTCTCTAATCATGTTCTCGACTTGATCTCGCGCTACTCGATAGAGAATTTACCACCAGAACTGACTAGCTATGTACGCAATCGCCCTACCTATGATTATCAGCAACATTGTCAGGTTGGCGCTCTCCACGTCGACTTTGTTCCTGATGAGGTCATTGATCGCTTTTGTGTCATTGGTACGGCCCAACAATGTCAGCAGCGTATTGAGGAACTCGCCAATCTTGGCGTCACCCAATTCAATATCTACCTGATGACCAAAGACAAAGAGCGAACACTTGATGCCTATGGCAAAGAGATTATTCCAGCGTTTTCGTACACACAATACTGAGTGGTTGGTTGGCTTATGCGGATGCTGCTAGATTGAAGCAACTCACTCTGCAAGGCCATTTACAAGCAACATAACAATAAAGGAGATCTTCCCGTAGTCGTTTTGGCTTTAAATAATCAAGGAGGAAGCGATGAAAAAGCTGAAGGTTCGTGCCTGCACTTAGTCATGATACGTGGAAGTAATTGATTTGTAAGAACTCCGTGCAGTGCTTTATTGGGAAGCCAAAGGTCGCCGCCGCAGGGGAACAGCTTGCCCGCTTCAATCCTGGTGTGACCTTCGAGCCGGTACAACGGTTGATCGCAGGACCACACGAGATCTGTGACCTGATCAAGGGCGTGGATCTTGTGGTCAGCTGTGTCGATCAGCCGAGTGAGATTATGATGTGGGTGAACCAGGCTGCTCTTGAGGAGAATATTTCTTTCATCGAAGGGGAGTATCATGGGATCTGTGCGGAAATCGGACCATTTGTGATCCCGTTTGAAACGGGTTGCCTGGCATGTGAAATGACAGCCAGTAATGCAGATGTGGGGAAGATGGCAGAATTCGATTGGATAGAGCAAGCGACCTGGCTTCGTCATCCCAACATTCATTTTGTCACTGCGATGGCTGCCAACCTGATTTGCAGTGAGATCTGCAAACACCTTCTGGGGGTAGGAAAACCGATGACCTGCAACCGCCGGTATCTGCTAAATACCCAGCAGTTTACTTTGACATCGAGCGAGTTTTTGCGTTCCCCCGCATGCAACCAATGTGGACATGGAAAGAATGTTTCCACTTACTCCTGAATTGAGTGATATGCCCATTCGACGCCGGATCTGTGAGCCAGAAGCGCTTTTTATGACCCGGCCCGCTCTAGACATTCCAGGAGATTTCTCCTACCCACACCTTGAATACGCAACGGCTGTGTAAACTACCTTCATTTCATCCCAGATGTACGCTCATCTATGTGGCTCAATTTGTAGGCTATTCCATGAAGCGGTAGCCAACGCTCCAAACGGTGACAATCTTTTCTCCAACGCCGCCTAGCTTCTTGCGCAGGCGCGTGACGTGAGTATCGACGGTGCGATCAAAGCCATCGTAGTCGTATCCCCAGAGTTGTTGCAGCAGAAACTCGCGGCTAAAGGCGCGTCCTGGATGTGAAGCCAGTAAAATCAATAGTTCGTATTCTTTCGGTGTGAGCATGATGCTTTCACCATGAAGCCTAGCGATGCGGGCGTTGGGATCGATCTCAAGTGGTCCGCGTATGATAGAGGGCTGCTCTGGTGAGGGGGTGAGCGCGGGTGATGCATGTGCTACTGAGGGTTCTGATCGAGCCTGCTGGAGGGTCTGCGCCAGCCGCTGGTCCAGGTCAACGCGGCGTAGCATGGCGCGCACCCGGGCCATAAGCTCACGCATGCTGAAAGGCTTGCTAATGTAATCGTCTGCCCCCACTTCCAGGCCCAGAATCCGGTCGATCTCTTCGTTGCGAGCTGTAAGCATAAGGATAGGCATCAAGTAGTTCTGGCGCACACGGCGGCAGACGGAGAGGCCATCCAGGCCGGGCAACATCCAGTCAAGGATGATAAGCTGCGGCTGGTGCTGTTCAACCAGGGTCAGCGCTTGCAGGCCGTCATTGGCCTGGTAGACCGTATGACCCTCGGCACTCAGCTCACCGCAGATCAGGTTACAAATAGCGATTTCATCCTCAACAACAAGCACGCGAGCCATGTGCCAACTTCTCCTTCAAAAATATCTTCAGCATAGACAGAGGGCAACGATATGCATGCTAAGTGTACACGCTGCTTGCCCTAACGTCCAGGTCTTATGGCCGCGAGTTATAATTTGTTATCCCTTGAGCGAGCCGCAAATGGATATGGAAGCTGCTCCCCTCTCCCTCCTGACTCTCAACTGTTATATGCCCCCCCATGGCGTCTACCAGGTCTTTAACGATAGAGAGACCCAGGCCAAAGCCGCCAGAGGAACGCGATCGTGATGCATCCGTACGGTAGAAACGCTCAAAAATCTGTGTCAGTTGATCGGCTGGAATGCCTATCCCCGTATCTGCGACCGAGATAACCAGATAATCACTCCGCTCCTGTCGCGTCGATATTGAGATAATGCCCCCATCGGGGGTGTAGGTGATCGCATTGCGTACCAGGTTCATTAGAACCTGGGTAAGGCGCTGATAATCGGCCTGTACGAGTGGCAATCTCTCAGGTAACGAGCGAACCAGCGTAATCATACGCTCCTTGCGTGCCAGGGGGAGTAACGCCTGGTAGACCTCTTCAATCACTTCTCCTGGTACAATTGAGGCCATATTCAGGCGCAACGTATCGGCTTCTGTGCGCGAGAGCGAGAGTAGATCCTCGACCAGAGCGCCGAGGCGTACAGCCTCTCGATGTGCGATGCCCAGGTAGTTGCTCAACTCTTGAGGATGGAGTACGAGGCTGTCATCTTGCTCGCAGGCTTTCAGCAACACCTCAAGATGGGCGCGTATGCTGGCGACAGGTGTACGTAGCTCATGTGAGACATTGACGATAAGTTGCTGGCGACTCAGCTCGGCACGTTCGGCTTTGGCCTGTTCACGTCTCACCTGTTCTTCGGCCTGGGCAACACGGAGATCCTGATTACTCATGCCCAGCAAGGTGCGCCCCAATTGTTTCCAGACCCAGGCCATCCCCAGAAGAATGTACCTGGGCAGGAGTGTCAGGCCAAAGCCTGTAAACATGTAGCGTATGAGATCCTTCATACCATAAAGGTAGATTGGCCTCTGTCCAGGCCATCGTATTACAAGCGGCGCATTGCGTGCCGCAAGTATGAGATAGAGTGTGGGGGTGCAGATGACGCCCAGGATGAATGTGATCAAGGCCAGAACCAGTATCAAGATTGGGACCTGGAGAACGAAGACAAAGCTGAGTATTCCCAGAGGAAATTTGAGCAGGAGAAACGCCAGCGCCTTCCAGGTCATCTTATTGGTGAGGCGCGCACGGAGATATTGGAGCCAGCTCTCCTTATGTTGCCTGGAAAGTGTAAATGGCGCGATGTCGCAATTGAGCCAGCGTATAGCGAGGTTACGCTCAAAGATGGCGAATTGCCAGCTCAGATACAGCATCACAATAAATATGGGAATGCCAAGCCAGACAATGAATAAACCCACGCTCAAGGCCAAGAGGACGACCAGGATAACGAAATACAGGATTCCTGACGGAAATGAAAATAAAAGGTAGGCGGCGGCAGGCCATATTTTTGTTCGGCCTCTATTGTTTGAAAGGGATTCATATTCAACCTGCTGCCTATCCGTTGATGATGCTTGCATTGGATAACCTCGTTATGCCATGTGAAATTCCTAGAATGTGTATAGCATACGGTAGAGGTGTTACAGAAGTATGTCCACTGTCCCTCTTACCCCATACATAATTGACACACTTTGGCCACAAAATTCCTCCAGTTTGGCAATACCCCATTCACATGTAAATTCTAAAATTCCTCTCAATGCATATCCTCCATCTCAAAAGAAAGCTGCAATAATATGAATACGGTATATACAGAAGCACAGAAAACGCAAAGATTGTACTATTTTGACTGGCTTAGAACTCTTGCCTTCGTGTTTGTCGTCTTGATTCACTGTATAGAGGTGTTTCATGATCTCTACCAGCCTCGTAACGCTCCAGGATTACAGAATGACGCGCTCACAGCCTTTCTGCCCGTGCTCACTCAATGGTGTATGGCCCTTTACTTTCTTCTGGCAGGGGCCAGTACCTGGTTCGCGCTAAAACGTAAATCGCCGATCGAGTTCGTTAGAGAGCGTTTCTCCCGCCTCTTCATGCCGCTTGCATTGGGCTTTGTCCTGCTTTTCCCACTTCAGGCCTATGTGACAATGATAAGCAATAATAGTTATCAAGGGTCGCTCTTTGCCTTCTATCCTTACTTCTTCGGTGAGATCCTGCTCAGGGGAAAGCTCTACTTGATTATTCTCCATATTCACCATCTCTGGTTCCTGGCATACCTCTTTGGCTTCTCGCTGCTTACGCTTCCCCTGTGTCTCCTGTTGCGGAGTGCTAGATGGCAGGTGTGGATGGCGCACCTGAGTAACTGTCCGGGCGGGCTGTTAATGCCAGTCTTCCCTCTTCTGCTCACGCGGCTTGCCCTGCTTCCAGCCTTCCCTGAGTATTGTAGTCTGGCGGACGCATCCTGCTGGCTGCTCATCTATATCTATGGGTATGTGCTCTTCGCCAACTCCACTATCCAGCAGGTCCTACGCCAGCAAGGGCGTCAGGCGCTGATCTTGAGCATACTCTGCTCTAGCACCCTTTTGGCTCTCTGGTGTATGGGACTCTTACGTGGCGAATTGCTGATACCTCGCTATACTCTGAATTCCATGCTCTACCAGGCGACCCAATGCCTTGCCCTCTGGTCTAGCCTCATTGTTTTGCTGACGCTGGGAAGTACCTATATGAACCGGACATGCCCTCTGCTCACATACAGTAGCAGTGCCTCATTTCATTGGTATCTGCTCCATTTTCCCATAGTCATGATCAGCGCTTACTATATCCTATGCCTCCCTCTGCCTGCATGGTGTGCCCTTAGCCTCATCGGAGCCAGCTCATTCCTCGCCACCTTCCTTCTGGCAGACCTCGTGCCCCTCCACAGGCAAGGCCTGCGTAGATATATTGCTCTTTAACCAGGATGGGTGAATGTGGTATGAGAATGTGCGCTTTGAGGATAATGTGACGGACGCATGCAGTATCAGGAGAGCAGAATGGCGGTTCATGAGCATGAAGGAAAGGATTATTGATGCCTTCTTACGTAATGTTGCCCACTCATCGCGTGAGAAGGTGAGAAAACGCGAAAGTTCCTGGTGAGTGGATGTGAAGAAGGTCATATGAATACCACGAACGGGCAAGGCGTGCGAGTATTGGAAAACAGAAGCGCACGCCTTGAGCGCCTACTCCTTCCTGGCTAGATCATTCGCGTGAGAGCTTGCCATATTGTACTACATTGCCTTATGAGTTGCCCTGCTTTGGATATGGCCGAGATCGAATTGGCGGACAAAGGCCCGCTAATGTCTCTCACACCGCATTGCCACGTGTGAAGAGCTTGAGCATCAGGTAGCGCGTTGGCAAGAACAGCACAATGCCGTTGCCACTATCAGGATTTGGTATTGTGCTGCCGCCGATGCCTGTATTAAAATTAAATGCCTCTATCTTCCGTTGAATGAAGGCTACAAATTCTGTCTTAACGCAAGAGAAGGTGAGAGACAATGAATAAACAGGCTCATCCCGAGTTTGCGCGTTTTTGCCACACACCTTATTTGCTCTGAGCCACAGATGTGTATTGGCTGATGTCAAAACGAGTCTTTTATTGAAGCGTGCTTTTGTCGGCCTGAAGCTTCTCTGAGCAGCTTTTTACCAGGAAGACAGGGTGATTCGCTACTTCACGTTCGAATTCTGCAAGCGAGGCATCAGTTGTGACATCGAAGTATGCCAGTACAAAAGAACGAGCATTGATCAGACTTTTTTTGAGGATTGGAGCTGCTTCCTGAACGCTGACTTCAGTAGCAGATATATGCTCGCTGTAGCGACCGCGCGTCAGTGTGGCTTCGCCTGCTACACGCAGATTGCGTACCCATTGAACAATGCCGTAAGGGGCGATCAACCAGCGTTGTCCACCATATTCATGAAGTGCTATCGGGACGGTATAAGGCTGCCCACTTTTACGCCCCCGCACAGTCAGTAAGACCATATTGCCCTTCTTTACGCCAATCCGCAACAGAAACGTATTGATGATATGCCCCGCACGGAAGAAAAGCGTGGGACGAAAGCTTTTTGTCATATAGACTCCGTTTTTGATTGTTTTTTTGCTCACGCGTATTTTGCATATGTGCAGAAAACGTATGAGGGGGGAGAAGATATTTCAGTGTTTGCCAGGGCAAACACTGAAATATCTTTGTGACTGCGGGTTGCCTTGCCTTTTTCCGCAGTCCTGCGACTGGATTTCGGATCACGTTCGCGCAAGTGGAAGTTGCGCGGGCACGGCTTCTGACAAGACGATTACCGCACCTAGAAGAATCCAGAAAAGACCCCAGAGATCAACAAGGGGAGCGAAGATTAACAGCCCTTTTCCTAGAAAGAAAGGAATCTGGATCAGGGCCAGTTGAGCGATGAAGTACAGCCCAACGAGGAGAGGTGCCCATGCTTGCCAGCCCGCTAGCATCTTTCCTAATAGTGTCGCTATTCCCAGGACAACCATGCCGAGCGCGATCAGGATGCCACCAGGCGGTGTCAATATCTGCCCGGCACCAGAGTCGGGGAAAACCAGATAGCTAATCATCCCACTCGCCTGGCTAAGCATGCCAAGAATCGCGATGCCTGCTCCTGCCATTGTAAGCCAGCCAGGCGAGACAAATCGATGGGCAATGATACCTAGGGGGCCGCCAATGAGCGCGAGATTCGCGATGGCCCAGATCAAACGAGCAACTGCGTGGACCGGACTCGTGGGATCTGACCACCACAGGTCGAGTGGCGTATCTGCTACCTGAAGGACTCCGCCGATCAGGCAGAGCATCCCGAGCAGGCGAAGACGTGATGAAACTGGCATACATTTATCCTTTCTTTTTGCCCAATTGCTGTTTTGGTCCAGCATCAGGAATGCGCAGATTGCACCTTCTCAATGCTTCCCCTTCCCATGTTAGCGTCCCTTTCATCGAGCACAATTTCATACACCGCTGTTTTCTCGCCGGGGTATTTGCGGTTAAAGACGATCCCGAAGAAGCGACCTATGATCCCTATACGCAGCAGTTTTCGTGCGTGCTTTGCCTCCTCTGCATACAGGCGACGTGCGGTGCCTTCAATCGCCGGTCCAAGCGCATCCCCTTTGCGGTTGCCAGGTGCAAGCGTGACGTGTGGATTGTGGGCGAGGCGCTTGGCCTTCCAGGTATCGGCGGGTGTCATAAAGTAGAGTTTACCCTGTGAGGCGACTGTACCCACTGGGGTGCCAACACCTGCGCCGTTGCGGCGAAAGCTGGTCAGTAGAGTCATATGGCCTTTCCCAGGAGTAGTCAAGTATGCTTGTGTGGTATGCGTTGTTTTTTCGCTCATGCTCTCTTCTCTCTTGTGATTGCCTGCTCGTTGCTCGGTTGAAGGCGAACTTCGAGCAGAATGTCTGTCTATGCCAGGATCTGTAGCCAAGTCGCAATCGCAGTCCCAATTTCATTGGGCGAATCCTCTTGTGGGTAGTGGCTGCCTTTGACGGTCACTTCTGCCTGTGCCCGAAACGACTGGCAGAGCTCCCGTGCTGCCTGCGTCGCCGTTCCCGGTTTATTGTTGATGTATAACTTTGGAACATCACTTTGGGTCAGCCACCTTCCATATGCCGTAACCAGTTCGATCATATCCGCGCGCTCATCATCAATGGGTGCCTGACGGGGCCAACTTAGCATAGGACGACGCCCCTCGCCTACTTCGGCAAAAGGGCGACGATATTCTGCCAGTTCTTCCTTACTGAGCTCACGTAATACAGTGTGTGGGAGCAGGCGCTCAATAAACACATTGTCTTCGAGCACCAGGCGTTCGCCCGTGTTGGAACGTAAGGCTTTCCAGAGATCACGGGTGAATTCCGGCCAGGTCGCCCAACTATACGGCCTGACAACCGGTTCCATATATACCAGACCCTTGACTGCCTGGCGATGGCGATTTGCCCAATCAAAGCCGAGGGCCGCACCCCAATCATGGAGGACAAATGTAATGCGCTCACGCACCCCCAGTGCCTCAAGTAACCTATCCAGGTAACTGCGATGCTCGAAGAATCCATAGGAACCCGGACCACTGTTGTGCAGCTTGTCCGAATCGCCCATCCCGATGAGATCGGGGGCAATGCAGCGTCCCAGTCCTTGCAGATACGGAATGATGTTGCGCCATACATAGGAAGAAGCAGGATTGCCATGCAGAAAAACGATGGGATCGCCCTCACCCACTTCGACATAGGCCATCTGGTAGCCCAGCACAGTTTGATAGTGCTTTTCATATGGAAAGGCAGCACTGATCGTCATTTGTTGTCCTTTCTACGAGCGTATGCCACGTTCAAATGAGGCAGAGAGGAGCGTTCAAGAGCATTTGCCCCAGAGCAAAGCAGTTCCGTGAAGCTCTCACATCAATGGGTCTCCTTGTTTTTCTTCACTCAGTAGATACGATCTGCCGTCCATTCATTCGGTTGACATGTTGAAACTTTCGTACATACATCGCAGAGGAACTCGCGCCTCTCAGTCCCAGTCAGGAAGGCAGCATCGCAGGAATCAACCCCTGTATCACTTCTTCAGCAAATTGCTGTACCGTCTGGTGGAGCGGATCAAAGCCCATGAATTGGTGGTTGAAGGCTCGCTGAAAACAGGGGCCTAGCAAGAGTGTCGCCATCGTCAAGGCTGAAAGATGCCGTCCGAGGCGTCCAAGATGCTGCTCCTCCTCAAGATAGGCTGCAAGGCGCTCAAAGACGTTATGTGGCCCCATACCCAGCGGTTGGGTGGTGGCACGAAATTGGTTCAAAAGTTCCTTGTCTGCCAGGAAGGAGACACCCATGGGGATCAATTGCTCATAATAATGGACAACCGCCAGCACCAGCGCGATCAGGTTCTCACTGACCGTTGCTGTGCCTGCCGGATGTGTCTGAAACGCCTCGTGGAAGGCTGGCTGATGCTCAGCCATGAGGGCGAAGAAGATGTCCTCTTTATGGTCGAAATGTCGGTAGAGCGCGCTTTCAGAGAGGCCAACCGCACGTGCAATCTCCTTCGTGGTGACATGTGCTGAACCCTTCAAGTGCAGCAGCTTTTCAGCGGATTCCAAGATTTTCTCTCGCGTTGTTGCCATAGACTCCTTCTTCCTGTATGTGAGTGAATATTCACTCACATACTATAGATCAGAGATGAGGAGCTTGTCAAGGGAGGCGTCTGGCTGGCCTCCGCTCATATTTCTCTCTACGATCAAATGATTTGCTTAGGCTGTGTGTCAATTGCTGTTATGGTGTGTAGTGCATCTGATTTGTAGTATGGTTTGCTAGACTACGCAAATTATTTTGCGTACTTGTTTCTTTCATTGTTCTCTTGTATGTTCATTGCATCGGGAAAGGAGGGGGTATGGTAAGTGAAGCCGGCTTGTGTTGGAGCAAGAACTTTACCTTCTCTGATCCTGAGCCTAAAAGGTTGAGATCATGAGGCCGATGTGATCTCTCTTGAGGCATTAGAGTATATCATTGGCTCATCCTGTCATTGGTATGATCGCTGCCAAATGATCCTGGAGCCCAGGAATCATTCGGCTATGCATAACAGGAATAGCCACCAGGACGTGAGTTCCAGGTGAGCATGGAGAGACTTTCTGTCTCTTCTCTGTAAGAAGAAGGCTATAAAGAATTTGTATGGACAACATTTCCTCAGCGAACTTCGCTCGTATGACTCGTATGGTAGCGGGAGTGAGTATCCTCCCTGCGCTTTTCCTTCCTTTCTATGAGGCCTTTCTCCATGGTGGACGACGCGCGGTGGAGATCAACCCACGCGCCGCCGCGTATATGGCTGCTCATATGATAGGAGCCTACTGTACCATCCTGGCTGGGTTTGGGCTACTTGCCATCTACCTGCAATATCATGAGCGCATGGGCAAGAGCGCGCCTCTCAGCTTGATTCTGGCCCTCCTTGGGCAACTCTCATATGCGGGGCTTCTGTTTATTGATGGGTTCTTCAACCCTCTTTTTGCTCATTTTGATCCCGCGCTGCAAACGCAATTCCATTCGCCTGAATTCTTTCAAGCCGTGGCCCAGAGCCCCTTGCTTCAGAGCTTCGGGATCGCACTGTATACTCCCTTCCTGATGTCTCTCTTCCTGATCGTAGGCTATGGGTTTCTGGGGGTTCTTCTCCTGCTGAAACGCATCTTCCCCTGGCCTATTGGGGGCTGTTTCTCGTCGGGGGCGTAATTCTGGGTATTGATCTGATGGTGCCGATGTGGGTCGAGATCGCCGGATATGCGGCTCAAGGGTTGGCCATTGCCTGGAGCGCCGTAATCATCTGGCGCGAGAGCAAACTCGTTGCTCGCGCTCAGCCTGTGGCATGAAGGCTGAGATGACGAGCGCTGTCTTTGAGGAGAAGAACATATGCCGCATGTGACACCAACACCGCTCCCAGTAACACGGTGCCAAAGCCTGTCCTCTGGGCTGTTATGTTCTACCACAGCTGGAATACTATCAGATGTGCGACGTATGACGTTTCAAGATTCGGGATGAATCATGTTTGTTTCATGTCTGATTTGATCGCTGCAAGCAAGAGAAACATCGGGCGGCGCAGTGCCTCCTTCCATTCGGGATGCCTCTTCAATTGGGTTGGCGTGGGGGATGGTTCATCCAGCGTCGAAAGGCGGAAGCCACAGGCAAGGAGTGTATTGACATAGGTAGCAACTGTACGGTGATACTTCACCACGTCATCATCTAAAAAGCAGGCATGACGCAAACCTTCCTCTTGATACTGATCGACGGGCCAGTGTAACCGCTCCCCATGCGAACCGTACGACCAGTCTTGTGCTGCTCGCGCGGTAAAAATGGGATGTTCGGCTGAGAAAACGAAGGTGCCTCCTGTTTTCAGACAGCGATACACCTTGCGACAGACAAGGTCGAACCGCTCCACATACTGCAGGGCTAGCGAACTGAACACCACGTCGAAGGCGTCTGCGGGAAAGTCGATGTCTTCAATCGCCAGCCGTTGATACTGAATGGCAGGATCGTCGGTGCTCTCTCTGGCGCGAGTAAGCATGTTCTCAGAGAGATCAATGCCCACCACGCTTCGTGCAAGCTTCGTGCGTGCATAATGGCAGTGCCAGCCAAAGCCACAGCCCAGATCCAGCACGTCTTTCCCACAAAGATCGGGCAGTCGCTCGCGGAAGGCAGGCCAATCAATCGCATCCTCCAGCCCGCCGATGGAACGGGGCATCTGACTGTATTTGGTGAAGAATGCTGGATCATCATATTTGTTTTGTTTCATTGAAGTACCACCTCAGTCGCATGACGTTCAGAGCATCCTTGGGCAAATGTTCCCAAAGCGAGTCTCCAGGATATGTGTGCTAGTTGCGCACGCTTGGGGAAGAGACCCGTAAACCTTTCATTCTGAAAAAAGGGGCCTGATGTATCTCGCATGTGGATACATGTGCTGACCTAAGGGAAGGTGGCTTTGTCCACATGAGTAGTTGCATCCGGAATAAGTCCAATAGGTTCTGATTTGAGCGACATAACATTTCCTCCTTCTGACTTATTTTCCCTCCCTTCAAGAGAAATCCTTTCTTCTGTCAGTTTAGAGGGTAGACCAATAGCATCTTATGAGGTCGTCAAACAATCTCATCGGGAATGGTGCGCTCGCTGCGTATGACGTTTCAAGATGGCGGAGAACCTATTTTATGGATTCATTATAATTGCGAAGATGATGCTTTTCCTGGGTTGGTTTCGGTATGAACTTCTCACATGAGAAAGGAGGGGAGCAGATGACCACATTGCTGGCAAAGAACGCAACGCTTGTCGTTACGATGGATGGCGAGCGCCGGGAATTGCGAGATGCTGGTTTATTCGCTCGGGATGGCTTCATAGAGCAGGTGGCATTAACGAGTGAACTGCCAGTGTCAGCAGACACGGTTCTCGATTTGCGCGACCAGATCCTCTTGCCTGGACTGGTGAACTGCCATCATCATCTGGATCAGGTTTTGACCAGGAACCTGCCGAGAGCTCAGAACACTGATCTTTTTCCCTGGCTTCGTGCTCTCTATCCTGTTTTGATTCGTCGTACACCGGATGCATCTCGTACCGCGACCATCATTGGCCTCGCTGAGCTTGCACTCTCCGGCTGCACCACTTCCTTCGACCATACCTACATTTTCCAGAATGGCTGTACGCTTGACGACCAGATCCACGCAGCCAGGGAGCTGGGTGTTCGCTTTGTTGCTGCACGTGGAGGCGTGTCGCTTGGAGGTCTTCTTCCAGATACTTGTGTTGAAAAGGAGTCCGTCATTCTTGCTGATTCTCACCGGCTCATTCAGCAATACCATACTATTGGCTGTGGATCGATGCTGCAAATTGTTCTGGCCCCTGGTTCTCTGTTCAGCGTTACGGCAGATATGATGCGCGAATCTGCCTCTCTGGCGCGAGAGTATGGTGTTCGGCTCCATACGCATCTCTGTGAGACGGCCGATGAAGAGCGCTACATGCTTGAACATTTTCAAATGCGGCCCGTTGCCTATCTGGATACACTGGGCTGGATCGCAGACGACGTATGGTATGCCCATGCAATTCACGTTAACGATGAGGAAATCCGCCTCTTCGGTCAGAGGGGTACGGGAGTGTGCCATTGCCCATCATCGAACATGCGACTGGCTTCGGGTATTGCTCCCGTCAAGAAATACTTGGAGTGTGATGTGAAAGTAGGTATTGGTGTCGATGGCTCGGCGAGTAATGATTCCTCTAACCTTCTTCTTGAAGTGCGGGAAGCTCTGTTGCTTGCTCGGTTGAAGATGGGATTGTTCCCGCCAGAGGGATCAAAGCAGCCGTTCCCTTCCAGCGATCCGTTGAGGACGAGAGAATTGATGACGGCTCGCGAAGCGCTGGAGATTGCTACCCGTGGGGGCGCACAGGTGCTTGGGCGATCAGACATCGGGGCGTTGGAGCCAGGGAAGTGTGCGGACTTCTTCACGCTTGATCTCAATACTGTTGGCTACGCGGGGGCGTTGAGTGACCCCGTTGCTGCTGTCGTGTTCTGCGCGCCGCAACATGCTTACTATACAGTGGTAGGTGGATGTCTCATTGTTGACAAAGGTGAGATTGCGACACTCAATCTTGATTCTGTGATCAGGGAACACAACTGCCATGCTGCGGCACTTGCTTCCGAGGTGTAATCATATTGGAGTGGCAGTTCCCATAAAAGTCATCTCTTTAAAAACGCATAGGGAGGCTTTTCAATCCAAAGATCATTTCAGTGTCCAGCTGCTCCAGACATTGAGGATTCATGATTTCCCATTCGTGAAAATGCTCCAGCATCTGTTCCAGAACGATGCGTGCTTCCAAACGCATCAGCTGACCCCCAAGACAAGAGTGAATACCAGAACCAAACGCTAGATGGGGGTTGGGAGAACGCTGAATGGAAAAACACTCCGCATGGTCGAAGATCGCTTCATCATAATTTGCGGAAAAGACGATTGGCCTGAGAATCTCCCCCTTGCGAATGCGCTGTCCTCCCAATTGACTCTCTTCAGTAGCGATACGACAATGCATCAGATGATGTTCTACAACGCGTGCTGCCCCCATGTATCGTAACACCTCCTCGCACGTATTTTGTACCAAATCAGGATGACGACGGAGACGAACAAGCTCCTGGGGGAAAAGTTCCAGGCACAGAAGCATATTGCCAAGCAAGGCTGTGGATGAGAAGGTTCCTGCTACGAGCAATTCAGTTGCCAAAAACAACAGGTCCTGGATGGTCAGGGGAGGACCCTCAACACTGCTGGTTAAGAGATGGCTAATGAGATCTTGACGGGGGTGTTGCTGCCGTTGTTTAAAAATTATCTGGAAACACACTTCTACTTCTCGCTGCACCTTTTCCCTGTTTTCTTCTTTTTCCACAAGAATGAGGCTATCCACCCATGCATGAAAGAGAGGCCATTGTTCTGGAGGGAGACCAAGCCACTTTGTCATGACAAGTAAGGGGAGTGGGATGGCAAGTTCTGTCATAAAATCTGCCTGGCCCTGCTTCTGGATCTTTTTTAGGCGCTCACTTGTCACCTGTATAATATAGGGGCGTAACTGGGCAAGAGAACAAGCTGCGAGCGCTTTTTGTTCGAGCAGACGCCAGCGCTGATGTTGCGGAGGGTCTAGTTGGACAATGCCAGTCATTTGATTTGGAATCTTGACTGGCACATTGGCACTTGGGAGCAGGCTGGAAGAGTAGAGTTCGGGCTGCTTGTAGACGTGAAGCACATCTTGATAGCGGAAGATCAGCCATCGCTTATATTCGTCGCTATAGACCACGGGCTGCTTCATGCGGTGTTCTCGGCACCAAGTTCGCGCATGATGATGCCATTCTACAGGAGGGATATGACGTGCATTCTCATACGGAATGATTACGCTCATGACGTCACTCCTTTCTGAAATCGTTCTCTCATGGGTTGATGAGGTGTCCCGTGAGTCTCTCATCTATCCTAAGGATGTGATTGATAGGGTTCATGACTATATCTTAACTATGAGATCGTGTCAAAAAAAATTGCTGACCATATTTTTGTTCCCAGTGTCTAATGCACTATACGAGCCTCTTTACTATATGGGCCTTACCAAGCAGGACAATTTGCATGTCTGCGCGACAATGCAGCGATCCCGTATGGGCACATCCTCCAGATAGGGGAACGAGCGAACTTTCCCCATCAACCCAGCAGGAAGCCAAACGACGCGGGCGACGCAAGCAGCGTCCGTCATGGACGCTGCTTGCGTCGCCGATGATCTGACCTGCTCTTTGTTCATAATCTTCGTGTTCCTTTAGGCGACGCACACATCGAATCTGACCATTCGTTTGCCCAATATGCAGCAGAAGACCACTCTACTCTTTATGTTCCATAAGCAGCTTATCTAAGAAATTGCATGTAAATAAAATATTATTGATGATCCTGCGCTGTAACGAGAGCTTCGTGCTGTTGCTTTTTGAGCTTTGCTCTTTTCCTACAATGGAGATGCTGAGCGTGTAATTTTGCTCTGGAAAGAAAAAGGGGTCTCATATGAATACAAATTCTCATATGTATTATGAGAAACAGGGAAAATACATATCATATAGACAAATTCTTCTAGAGAATATAGATGCCGTGGCGCATTTTCTTTCCCGACTAATTATCCATCAGGGAACGATCCATCCGGAAAAATTGTATGTGGTTGATGTGACGGGCGGAACCCCTCAGGTTCGGAAAGGAAAGCCAGAGGAAAAACGAAGTGACTACTCCCTTGGAACAGGGGGGAAGTCCCCAATTCCTTTTCGCCTCTCTACGAGATTGGATATTTTTTCCAGTGTCTTTTTCTCGCAGGAGTAGGAACAGCCTTTCTCAGGCGCTATCATCATTCTTCTGAGTTTTTGAACAAACACGACGTTTTTTCAGCCATGAAAACAGATCTCCTAAGCATCACCGACGATGAGATCATGGATGGATTAAGCAAACCTGACATTGCGATTGTGGCGAACTTAGATACAGATGTAGTTCCACTGCGATACTATAAACATCATCTGTGGCGATTAGACCCTGCGGTCCTCACCAAACGGGTCACAGAGATCACTTCTGAGCAGTATGGCAAGCTCCCTTCCCCACCGCTCAATCGGGATTACTGGACGCTCGCCGATCAGCAGATTGCTGAAATCGCCATGCAAGCAGCAGAGACTTTGGTACAGGCAAAAGCTATTCAATATTACTTAACGTTGCAAACCTTTGCGAAAGCTCTTGCAATCGATATGCAAAATATTCCACTCTATTTTAACTTCATTCCCAAAGAGGAAATGATTGATGGGGATTCAATGAGCAGTTTCCTCAAAGTTCTTCTAGAATTACACACCCCTGAGGGAAGAATTGCTTATCGCAAGATCACTGGATTGAAGAATCCCTGGATTCTGACGAAATCGTGTCCTCAATGTGGTCAAGGAGACAAGCGGATTCTCTGCTCAAAGCTCATGGGTGATGGAAAGACAATCACCGTCCATTGTAAGCCCCAGGAGTTTTTCTTTCGGAATGAGCAGGGCAACGGTGTCACAAGGACCGGATGTGATCACCGCTTTTCTTTTCAGGTTCCCACATCTCCAGAGGCTCTGCACGAGTTTTTTCAACAGGAGAATTTTAGCCTGCATTTTGCGACGAGAGAACTTACCACTATCCTCAAAGATAGTTGTTATACCCCTGTGGGTCTGATGGCAACAGATCTGGGGGTCGTAACGGCAACGGATGGACACCTGCACAAAGACGCTCAGCAGGTTAAGGGATATGGGGACCATCTGGAGATGCTCACATCGGCGTTGGGCCTACAACATTTTGTGATTGGTGAGAAGATCGCCGGGTCCATTGCCGCCAGATTGAAACGCCAGCGCGTGCTTCTGCCCGCGCCAGTTCTGTTATTCGGTTATAGGCAACGTACCGCTTTATGTGATCCAGAAGTGACCACGGCAGTGAATAAGGGGGCTGTGCTTCCTGTCTTTGATACCAGCGCATTAAAAGCGGTCGAAAGAGGATGGTCAATCAGCGAGATGTTTCAAAGAGCGGTTCGTCTTCATGCTTTTTCTCTGGAAGAATTGTATTCTCTGAAAGGAAAATCATTGGCTTCTCTTGAACAGAGCCTCCAGCAACATCCACCAACTGGCAATTCTGCCTCTTGTAAGTAAAGAGGGTCCGGGCCTCCCTACAAGGAACCTCTATCGTCTACTGGTCAGTTTCATCACCAGGTTTCATACTCAACAATGTGAGCGTCTTGTGATGAAGAGAGATGAGAAAGGAAAACAGTGTCGTGAACACAGTCAATCTCTGGGATCTCGCTCGCGAATATCCCGCCTCCAGGATGGGGTTGAACCCTTTCTCCTGGTACAGGGAAATGCGTGTGCAGAGCCCGGTGCATTTTAACAAACGTTGGCACGTCTGGGAAGTCTTTACCCATGAGTTCTGTCAGGAGATCCTCAGACGACCAGACATCTTTTCTTCCCAGCGGGGCGCCATTGAGAAGGTCGAACGGGAGCGCATTGGCAGTATTCTGGGGCTTGACCCGCCGCGACATCACCAGTTGCGTGCCCTGGTTTCTCAAGCTTTTACGCCGCGCTCAATTGCTCGCCTGGAAGGGCGTATTCGCCAGGTTGTCGATATGTTGCTAGACAGGCGTCCACACACGAACCAGCTCGACCTGATCCACGACCTGGCCTATCCCCTGCCGGTGATTGTCCTGACTGAGATGCTCGGTGTGCCGCTCGAGGAGCTCGATACCTTCAAACGCTATTCGGACGATATGATTAGTGACTCGAAAGAGCGGGCCAGTGCTGGATCGGAGGAACTGGATCACTACTGCCGAGGCATTATCCAGACCAGACGTCAAGAGCCTAGAGATGATCTTATCAGCGATCTACTGGCCGCCAGAGTGGATGACAAGCCGTTGACTGAGGATGAGATCGTCGATTTCTGTATCCTTCTGTTGCTAGCGGGCAACGAGACCACGACCAATCTGATCGGCAATGCCATGCTCTGTTTTGATGAGCAGCCCGAGATCTGGGCCGAACTGCGTGCTAACCAGGGATTGTTGCCTGGTGCGCTTGAAGAGGTCTTGCGCTTCCGCTCACCAGTGCAGCGAATGAGCCGACTCTGCCTGAGCGATACACAAATCGCGGGTCAGCATATCCGGGCCGGGCAGGGAATCTTCCTCTGGCTTGGCTCTGCCAACCGCGACGAACAACAGTTTCCTCATGCTGAGACCTTTGATATCTATCGCTCGCCCAACAAGCACCTGGCTTTCGGTAATGGCATTCACATGTGCCTGGCTTCTTCCATTCCCCGTCTGGAAGCCCGCATAGCCTATGAATGCCTGCTTACACGCTTCTCCATCCTGGAGCGAGATCGCAGCGTTCCCCTACAATCTATCCTGAGTGTTCTTGGTCATGGTGTCAAGCATTTATTGCTAAAAATAGCAGAGTGAAACGTGCTGCTTCCCGAAACTGATACTGTTGGTGAACCCTCAAGCTAGTTCGCTGTTTTTTTTGAGGTTGTTATAACTCACAGAATTGTACAGATTCCTCTCATTTCATTCTGTGATGCACTCAAAAGCCAAAATAAGGTCGAACCTTCGGGTCTCTTGTTTTGACCTGGAGGTTCGACATAGCGGTGCTCTGTCCAGCGAGTTCGTTTGTTGGGAAGTCGAATACAGTGTCGAATTTCCTGCGAACAATACCTTTATTCTACCAATGCTCCGCTGAGCCTTTTGAGCTGTGCGATGATGATGGAGGGGTCAAGGCGATGGGTGAAATCTGGATCGACAAAGGCCAGGCGCACGATCCCAGCTTGATCGATCAGAAAGGTTGCTGGTATTGGCAGTTGCCACGATGCATCGCCGTTATAGGCAGGTAGATCCGCACCCAATTGCTGATGGGCTGTGCGCACGGCTTCATCCAATATGAAATCCAGGCCATACTGGCGTGCTACCAGGTTGCCTGCATCGTTCAACACCGCAAAGCTCAAAGCGTGCTTTTCTGCCATCGAGAGGCTCTGTTTTGGTATCTGCGGAGAAATCGCCACCACCGAGGCGCCTAATGCCTCCAACTGAGGTAAGGCCTGCTGGTAGGCACGCACCTCCAGATTACAAATCGGGCACCAGATGCCTCGATAGAAGGTCAGAACCACCGGCCCCCGTTGAAGGAGCTCCGAAAGCTTCACCGAGCGTCCCAGAGCATCAGGAAGTGTGAAGTCTGGCGCCATCTCACCAACTTTTCGCGCCTTCGAGGCGGCAGAAGAATCAATAAGTTGCTGAATCGGGCGCATGAATGGCTCAAGCAGCTCAGCGGGGACACTGCGTTGACCTTCTTGCACTGCCAGGTCAATCTGTTGCTGTAAAGGTGTCGTCATTGGGTCCGTTCTGGTCATTATCTTCCTCTTTCATGATGTCTAAAATTGCATTCTTCCAACCTCACTCATCCCTGTCTACGTTCTTGATTGTAGCCCGATAAGCTGATAAAATCGTTCCTAATTGAGGACACTTTCCTGAGAGGAGCAAGCAATTGGTCTATCGCCCGACCGCCCGTGTGCTCACCGTCCTGGAATTACTACAATCGCATGGGAGTATGACCGGCGCAGAACTTGCCAATCGTCTGGAGGTGGATATCCGAACGGTTCGTAATTATGTCGAGACCCTCACAGAT
>NZ_BNJF01000011.1 GCF_016587355.1 Ktedonospora formicarum
ACCTTTTCCATCTTCCGATTATATCGAGATTCAATGCCCAGTTGCTGATGGTGAGCCTCAATCTGTTCCTCATGCTCCTGAAGATACGCATTGATGACTTCGTGGCGGATCGCTTTGAGCTGATACACCAGCCCAGCATTGATATACCAGCGATCACGGGGCTGTGCCCGCTCATTATGGCGCATGATGGAGAGCACCACACGACGAACTCGCTCCTGCGCGGCTTCTGGCGTACGGACATGCTCCAATTGCGAGAAGCGCAAACTCTGAAAATCGGTTTGCTGATAGGTTTTCGCCCGTTTCTGCGCCCCTTCTTTATAGCTCTCCTGTTTCTTCTGACTCTTCTTGAGGTCTTCCTCAAAAAGCTTGAGAGGCTCCTGATGACCTTCCTCTACAGCCTTCTCAAAGAGCGCATCGACCTGGGAGAGCGACACGCCCCAGCGCTGCTGCAGGTGGCTACTCACCGCCACATCCTGCTTTTCGCCCTCATACACGCTATCAGAGCCCGAAGCGTCTCTAAAGGAGTCGTCGCCTGCAATGGTTCGGAGAGCGGTTTCAGAAGCGCGTCCATCTGCTGATACCAGCTCGACTCATCCAGAAGTTTCTCAACGAGTTCATGCTGGTGAGCCAAGCCACGATCCTCCATCTGATCATCAAACCGGGTCTTCTGATGGGGAAGGCAATTGAGGATCGAACGCTTCTTGGCTTCACTGGGTGCTGCTCTCCCAAGAATTCTTTTCCCGCCTCGAACTTCGTCGTGCAGAGGGCCGTTGCGTTGGTTCTTCCATCTTCTCCCACTCCTTTCGAAATTCATCCAGCACCTCAACACCCGCTTTGGTGCCTAACCAGATTCCGCGGCGACCATCCAGGTTCCCATGGCATCCCCAATCACATAATCCATATAATGCAGGGTACTATCCAGGTTCGCTCGCTTCTTCTCATCCCGCTCGCGAAAATACCAATAGTGGCCCAGGATATGCGCCATATACTGGATGTCAAAGACCGTTGGCGGGCAATGATAGAGCACACACAAACGCCCATAAATGGAGCGCGACAGGTGCGTATACAGATTCTGCTCAGGATCCTCTTGGGGATCAGGGCGCTCAGATGCTGATCCGCCATTTGCCGCATCACAGGACCATAGCGCTGACTGACTGCATCATTACTCATCTGTGAACAATCCAGCACCTGGCGCAAGCGCGTTACGGCAGAGAGCACCAGGTCCGCTGGGGCGAGCGTGGGGATCTCATAGGCCTCGAGATCGTACTCCTTGGTCTTTAACTGCCCTTTAAACCAGAGCGTATACCCCGTCTTCGGCGAGAAGATCCTGTTTTGAGCACTTCCGTGATCCGCCTCCCCGTATTGATCGTCACGCCCAGCGCCAGGTTATACCACTCCTCACGGCGCAGCAGGTCCTCAGAAAGATGCACGATCGCATCGGGATTGTCAATCCGTTGCTGCTCACGCAACCGACGGGCAAAGCGCTCCTCACTATCGCTATTGATCCGCTGCCATTCCGCCAACGAGAAGTTCAGATACTTGAGCGCAAGGTGCTCGTCCTGCTTCGTCTTCGGATTCTTCCAGCGATTGGCAGTGGTCAACAGGAGATGCTCCCGAATCGCATTGCGCGCATGCCGCAACGGTTCCTGCAACGAGCTTTCCTCGACCATCGTCGGACGTGCCCGCCAGTCCGCGATCTCAGCCCGACAGAGTTGGGCAATCGTCTCTTCGTCGGCCACCCCTAAGGGCCGCAACTGCTCCAGCAAGCCGCCTGCCCAAAGAGCCGCTCATGTTGCCACCGTGTCAATTCACCCATCGCGCGCTATTCACTCCTCTCATCTCGTCATCCTTATTACCTATTGTACACCATCCTTTGGTACACGTCAAGTTCGTACCTCCAATCCTCTCGTAGAGAAAGCGAGCGTCTCCTCCTCATCCTTCCATATTCGCGTCTCAGCAGCTTACACAGGGGAAAGGCACGTTTTGTGAGCATGCTGTCGGCTGATGACAGCATGCTTGGGAAGCCATGACACCAATGGTCGGCTTCTGACCAGCCAGGTACGCTCTCAACCATACCACCTATCGTGGGATCGCTCGCCGGTCCAGGACGTGATGGTGGGGATCTTCTGGCGCGCGGGTCAGATTCCCTTTCCAAATACCAGGTGCTCGCGCGCGGCTTCCACGACCTCCTTGTTCACCACCTCAACCTCCGGATTCAGCACAAGAATCCGCTTCATCTGCGTGAGCAGCCGTTCCATCTGCCGAAAATTCCCCCCTGTCATACGGATGATCTGCGCCAGCGCCTCCTTTTCTATCCTTCTCTCCTCACCACCAAAAATACGCACTTGTTGTTCTATCAGCCCCTGCTGTTCTTCTTTCCCCAACGTCCGATATTGATGGACAAAACCCACCCGTGAATACAACTGCGGATACCGCGCCAGTCGCTTCTCCAATCCTGGCATCCCCATCAACACCAACCCCATCGCACTCCGATCGTACACATCTCGTAACACTTCCACAGCCTGCGGCTTCAATCGGTCTGCCTCATCTACCACTAACAGGTCCACCTGCCCTGGACGCACCATCCCTTCCACCGTCTCCACCTCCTGCGGCACCGCGCGTGCTGCCTCTCCAATCACCCGCAAACTCCAACGCAGAAGCACAATGTCTTTTTCTATTTGCCTTGCCGTCACTGTCGCTGTCGGCGTATAAAATGCCACTCTCGGCCTGGGATTGTCTGGTGACAACCGTGGCTGCACCACCCCATGCCAGGATAGTAATGGTTCAATCTCCCCCCAGTGCGCATATTCCTTTGCCGACTCCGTTTTGCCCACTCCTGCTGCTCCATAGCACAGGCCAATATACTGCCCGACTCGGCACTCCTCACAAAACTCCACAAAACGACGATACTCTTTTGTCTGCACAAACCGCTTCCAGAGCAGAGGGGCGCCCTCCTCTACCCAGTCCTCCTCACCTGGTCGCAAACCTCGTTCTGCCCTCGCACCTGCCACATCCTGTGCCTGGATCACCTTACTCATTGCGATACCTCTTCAGGCGTTTGGGTGAGAGAGCTGCCTCCTGCCCTCTCTGCAAACCTAACACATCGCTCTCTTCTCCCTCGTTTTCCTGTTCCTTCTCTGGCTCCTGTGAAACAGCCCCATCCGTCCTCACCATCATCTTGGTATACCGCTTCACCAATGCTTCCCGCTCCACAATTTCCACTCGCAACTGTCTTCTCCGCCTCTGGCGGGCTGCCACAATCTCCTTCAAACTCACCGTTTGCCCAGACAATTCTGGACAGACCGCCCGGCAGACAAAACGATCCTCAAAAAACACCCGGAGTTCTGCAAGATCGAGTGGATCGTACCGAATCATGACCTCCTCCCCTACATAGGCCGAAAGCGTCGGATCGAGATACGCATAGCCTTCAAAGGCAATCCCACTCTGCTGTACTCGCCGCTTCCTAGCGACCTGCACTAATAACAAGTCCAACTGCTCCAACGATTCCGGCATTCTCGGCAAAAAGCCTTCTTCTTCCCAACGCTCCTGCGGCCCTTTGCGTTGTCCTTTTTGCACTCGACTATGATAGTCAGAGAGCAACCAATCCCGAAAGCACTGCTCAAAGTCCGAGAGCGTCATCACCCCTAATCTTTCTTTCTCTCTTCCTGGCTCAAGCGTCCTTGGCCAGGCTTCCTTCGGCGCATACCCAGGCAGTTGTTCCAACAACAGTTGCTCCACACTCCGAAAAAAACGCTCAATTTTGCCTCGTCCACGCGGGCGACCCACCTGCGAAAATACCAACTGCATCTTGAGATCCGCTCCCACCTGCTCCAGGTGCACGCTCGTGAAATCGCTCCCATGATCGGTATAAAACACATCAGGTATGCCACACACTTGCCATCGCGCATCTTCTTTTCGCCACATCGCCTGCCGCAGCGTCAACGCCGTCTGGATCGCGCTGGGAGATGACCAACTCAAACGATAGCCCGCAATGGCCCGGCTCTTATCGTCCTCTATCACCGTCAACCACGGTCGCCTACTCTTGCCCTGCTCATCTTTTACCCAGATCGGTAACAGACAATGATCCGCTTGCCACATCTCATTCGACCTGGCGGCTTCCCTCCGATATAAGAGCTCATATTCCTCCCGATACGCCTCCCCTCCCTCCTGCGCTAATGTCACTAGCGCCTGCGGGAGCGCCTTGACAATCTCATACACCTGCCGATAGCTCGGTTCCACCCATCCTTGCCCTAAGACAAGAGCACTCACCTGCCGCTGAATGGTGGCCACCGACCGACGCGGTTTACAGAGCGCCAATCCCTCGATCACTTTGATCATCTCTTCCGAAAGGTTGCGTCGCGTCCCTCGATCCGCGCGCGGTTGCCTCGCCAATCCACACAGCCCATCTTCACGATACTGGCGTATCCACCGTTGCAAGGTCGAAAGCGGCACCCCGATGCTCGCGACTGCTCCGTTTGCGGCACCCCCTCTTCCACACACGCTCTTACCACTTCATACCGTCGATAGGCTTCCGCTCGCTGATCTTCGGGTATTTCCGAAAGCGTGGAAACTCGTCTCTCCATCTCATCAATACCTCCTCTGTCGCATCTCCTCCTCCTTCCCTCCCCTCACACCGCCAGAGTATACTCCACACACCGCCCTCTTGACCATCAATTTTCCATAAAAAAATGAGGCTCTCTGCCATCTTCAGAGACCCTCTTGGACCTGGCAACACTCACATCCTGCCAGTCTTTTCTCGCTCGCTTCTGCCAGCTGGTCAGATTACCTCATGTTTCTCGACAACTTTCCCTCAAGAACTGCATCGCAACACAATGCCATCCTCTTATACTCGCTCTTTGAAGCTCTTTTTTCCACGCTTCATAAGGGGCCCTCTCCCCACGCTCCACATGCCACTTCTCCAGAGCAACTGGCATCTCCCGCAAAACTCTCCCTACGCTGTCGTTCCCCCATTCCCCCCTCCCTTTTCAGTCCCGTTTTCCCCTTTCCCTGACCCGCTTTTTTCTCCGCTCTCTGAGGGCTTCGCTCCTTTGCGCCCATCTCCTCCCTACAAACGCTCTTTTCTCCCTTTCTGCTTCCTCTACCACTCACTTAGCTCCGCAATTTCCCCTTCACCTAGCTTATCAATTTACACATCAGGAGGGCCCTCTATGCCACGACCACGACGCGAACAAGGGGACCATCGACTTAAGAACGCCGCCCATCGCCTCTACTGGCGACCAGGCGATCCCCACGTCCTTGATCAACTGCGCCAGGACGTTGACGCCATCGAGCAGCAGATTGAGGAACAGCGTCGCGGTCTCGTCGATCTGATCCAGCACGCCCAGGATCGCTTCCGCGCCTTCCTTCTCTCACCCCAACAGGACCGGTTTGAACACGCTGATGCACGTGCCTCCGAGATCCTGGAACAACGCTTCGGCAATCGGAAACACCTTCAGCATCTGCAGTGGCTCTTCGCCCTCTGGCGACGGCGGCGGCTTCGCGGCAAGATGCGCGCCCTCGAAGCGTCACTCTCGCTGACCATGCGCCTCCTCGACGATCTTGAACAGCAGCCTGACGAAGCGGCCTTTCTCGCCGCGCTCACAGACACGACAGACACGCGCCCTTCAGAGGAACGCCTCCAGGGCCTCGACGCACCGGTGACCGCGCTGCTGGGTTCAACAGACGCCTCACAACGTGCCCTGGCTTCCTTTGAAGCGCAGTTGCCTGAACTCCATACGCACCTGAGCAATGCCGCAGGCTGGTTTGAGGTCTTCTTTGTCCCCAAACGGACTTTCACGCCCCCCATGCACGCCTTCCTCAAGGCCCTGGCTCGCCAAGACGAGCAGCAGCAGCCCATTCCTGCGTCTGTGGCCCAGGCCCTCCCTGCCGAGGTCGTCTCCCTGCTCTTGCAAGGTGTCGCACCCACCAACCTCCCACGCCAGTATCATGACATGATCTTCCAGACCGTCAAGCTGGGCCCCTATGTGCGCTATCGCTGGCGCGAGGACGCCCACACCTGCACCATCAGCCTCGGCCTCCTCCACGACTATCCCCCTTTCCCTTCACCCCACAGGGCTTCTAACAGGTGCACGAGCATGAGAGAGAGGAAACGAGGATGGGCAGTGACGCGCACCTTGAAACAGATCTTCTCTCGAGCACGCCAGCTCCAGCCGATGGCATCGACGCGCCAGACTGACCCTCTCACACTCACCTTCCTCCGCCTCTGCCCGCCATGTTTTCATCCGTTCTCTCACAGGCGACACCAGTTCTTGTCCCTGCCATGCACCCTGTGCTCTCCTGCGGGCAGCTCTCTCGCCAGCGAGGCTTCACCCGCAAGAGACGCTTCACGCCTTCCCCAGCAGAGACGCTCACTCTCATCACGAACGCTCTCAGATCATCTCCACTTTCAGCCCCGTTTGATATGCCACAATCGGTCCACTTCTTCCCGATCCAGCCACATCACATCATGTTCGGCCTCAGAGATCCACTTGGCTCGTCCACTCTCCATCCATTCATGCAGCGTCTGCCGGGCGATCCCAATCTCCTTGGCGGCGTTCCCCACACTCACAAGCTGATCCGCTGGCAGGTATTCGTGGTAAAACTGCAACAGCGCCGCATGCAAAAGCTGCCCCAGATCCGTGTGCTGACACTGCCTCGGGTAGGACCACGCGTTCCCTCCAGCAGCCGACCCATACACCACCGCGCACACGGCATACACCTCTCGGCGCATGCCTCCCCGGACCACGACCTCCTCCGACCAGGTCCAACGCTGCTTGCGTTCCGGTTCCTTCGCCGCCGGATACCCTTCCACATACTCGGCAATCCAGCGCAACTGGCACCCAAGCGTGCTGGCACGCAGCGCCTCCATCTGCTCCTCTTGCGAGCGGTGCTTCGCTGCATCGCCTTGTGCAGGTTCTTCTTTCCCAGGAGGGTGAAGAGACTGCACCACCAGGTGAGCACGCTCATGCACCGCGTGCAGCGTACGATCAATCACGGCTTGATGCTTCGGAGTCATACCATCCTCTCCTTCACTCTTCAGCGATCCATCATAGAGGAACGCAAGCCTCCTGCCAGAGCGAGGCCACCCTCCTCACACCATCCCTCGTCCTCCTTCACAGGAGGCAGCACTGGTCCTCACGCTCACACCCCGCTTCCCAGGCCGTCTCTGACATGTCATTTCTCGTCTGAGACACACCTCAGACAGAACGAGCTTCCATCCTTCCAGCCACGACACGTGCCACGACCAAGGCTCGTAACGCCCGCTTCACGACATGCCTGCAGAGCTAGCATTACACCACCCGCGACGTTCCCTACAAGCACCTCCGCGCCAGGCGAAACAGCCGCAGCTCTCACGCTCTCCTCTTACGTACCAGGCCCACCACTTTTTCCTATTTTTTCGCACACGCAGGTGGCAACACGCCTTCTCACTGCCATACAGAACGTCCTATCACCTGGGCAGAACCGAACACGAGGCATTCCAGAATTCACACTCCAGCCACCAAACATAGCCACATGATGCTTTGCAAATACGTGCAGTATCCATTGCAAAAAACCTTGCTTCGGGAGCGCCGTCACACCCGGACAAAAAAGTCAGGTGGGAGAGGCAATGATGTGGTGGGCAATGCTTCTGGTGAGACGAGCAAGAAGTTTCTCGCCAGGAGCAAGGGGATGGTGGAAAGCCTGTCGGTGGAAGGAAGCGCAGAGCAACGGTCGGCGGGCGTTGGCAGAAGGAGGGATGCCTCTCAAAGAACATCCCTCGGACCTCCCTTAGAGTCCTATGGCTCCTGTCGTGTCGGCACCTTCGAAGTTGACACCTTCGAGGTTGGCTCCGGTGAGATTGGCTCCGGTGAAGTTGGCACCTTCGAAGTTGGCTCTGGTGAGATCGGCATCTTTGAGGCTGGCTTTTTGGAGGTTGGCACCTTTGAGGCTGGCACCTTTGAGGTCGGCTCCTCCGAGGTTAGCTTGTGTGAGGTTGGCTTTTTGGAGGTTGGCTCCTTTGAGCTTGGCCCACCAGAGGTTGGCACCTTTGAAGTCAACTCCACTGAGGTCAAGTCCATGGAGGACGGCGAAACTGAGGTCGGCTCCTGTGAGATCGGCTAGTCCGAGGTCAACTTCTTCGCTGGCGAGGTCAACTTCACTGAGATTGACTCCTGTGAGGTTGGCTTTTTGGAGGTTGGCTTTTTGGAGGGCGGTATTAGTGAGGTCGGTTTGTGTGAGGTCGGCTCCTGTGAGGTTGGCTCCGGAGAAGTTGGTGAGTTGATAGTCACTGGAGAGGTGGGCATCTGTGAGCTTGGCTCCTGTGAGGTCGGCTCCTGTGAGATCGGCTCCTGTGAGGTCGGCGAAACTGAGGTCGGCTTTTTGGAGGTTGGCTCCTGTGAGGTCAGGGTGAATCGATGGATTCTGCTTTCTCCAGGCATGCCATGCTTCCACTCCCTGTTTGAGAATATCAAGTTGTTCCTGATTCGCCATGCTGTGCACGCTCCTTTTTTCTTTGGTTCTTGCAAGATAAAAACGCGCCTCCATCCATAGAGGCGCTACCGTCTTTTCAGTATACCACAAGCAGGAAGGCGCAAAGCGACGTGTTGTCCATCCACGCTCACGGCGAGAGCTGTTCACAGAGGTTGGGGTATGTACCACCTAGCTTTTTATCCGGGTGTGACTGCGTTCCCGAAGCAAGGTTTTTTGCAATGGATACTGCACGTATTTGCAAAGCATCATGTGGCTATGTTTGCAGGGTACCATGTATATTTCATCAACCCGAAGACAGCATTCTCAAGAGCAGACAGATTCAACAGTTCACATATGATTTTTTCACTCTTCTTCCACTTCGTTTGACGCACTTCTTCGTTGAGGATCTCTTTCTCCAACGTGTTCTGATGCTTCCGAGCTGACCCTATCAGCCTAGTTCTCCTTTGGCTGCTTCAGACACACTCGCCGTGACTGTCGCGCTTTTGCCAATACACCACTATTCACTTCATAGGCTGCTGGGAGCTCCTTGATTAAGGGGCTTTCTTTTTTCCATATGCCACAAGCATGAGGCTGCAGCCGACATTGGTGACGATCAGCGTCAGTGGAAAACGTAGCTGTGCTGGCTACTTGGGACATCTGTTCGGGAAATCAGCCTGTTATGGACAATGAAATGAGCTTTCTTGCCAAGCACGTGAGATGCATGTACAATCAACACTGCTCATTCTGTGTATGAACTCCAACCATATGCCATTTTTACAAAGAAGAGGTTCTATTTGTGTGGTGGGTATTTTCCTCGGTCAAGCGATGCATGTCTTTCAACTTCCAAACATTTCTCGAACGCGTTCTCTGTTGGGTCAAACCATCGGCAACCTCCCTTGTGCCCGGTACGCTTGCCGATCTGACCAAAGGGAAATTGGAACTGCTGGCGGAAAATGCGCTCTTACGGCAGCAACTGATCATTCTCCGTCGACAAGTCAAGCGACCGACCTACCGCAAGATGGACCGGCTTCTCCTGGTGCTTCTTGCCAGGATGGCCCGAACCTGGAAACAGGCACTCTTCCTGGTCCAGCCAGAGACGCTCTTGCGCTGGCATCGTGAACTCTTCCGTCTGTTCTGGAAGCGCAAAACGAAGGCATGCGCGAGAAAGTCAAAGCTCTCACCTGAGACGATCTGCTTGATCAAGGAAATGGCAGTGAAGAATCGACTTTGGGGAGCGGAGCGTATTCGGGGAGAACTGCTCAAGTTGGATATTCGCGTGAGCAAACGAACCATCCAGAAATATATGAGGCCCATTCGCCGGAGACGACCGAATGGGCAGAGTTGGAAAACGTTCTTGCGCAATCACGCGGCAGGCGTGTGGGCCTGTGATTTCTTACAGGTGACTGATCTCTTCTTCCGCCCACTTTTTGCTTTTTTCATCATCGAACTCCAGTCGCGCCAGGTGATCCATGTGAACGTGACGCGATCGCCGACCGATCTCTGGGTCGCGCAACAACTGCGCGAAGCGACTCCGTATGGGCAAACACCCAAGTATCTGATCAGGGATAATGATCGTAAATTCGGGCCGAATTTTGCTCGCGTGACCGCAACGAGTGGGATCAAGGTGCTTCGCACACCATACCGAACGCCGCGTGCCAATGCTGTGTGTGAACGCTTTCTGGGAAGTGTGAGGCGAGAATGCTTGGATCATTCCCTGATCTTCCATGAGAAGCAACTCCATCAGCTCCTCAATGCCTATACGGTCTACTTCAACCAGGCTCGACCCCATCAAGGACTGGGGCAACGCATTCCGGTGCCATCGGTTCCGTCTGCTTCTCTTCTGAAGCCTCCAAACCGGGTGATCGCCATTCCCATGTTGGGTGGGTTACACCATGACTACCGGAGGGCCGCCTAAATAGCCAAAAGCCAGAGAAAAGAGAAGATGTACGAATGTGTTTCTGTGCAGTCTGACCCTTTGCCTCATTGAGCAAAGAGAACAAGTCCTCTTGCCTCATTGCAGAGGTCTGGCGTGCTAACGATGGAGTGTATCCACTTGAGATAAACCCTTTCCGTGCTTTTTCTGCCTCTCGTTTCTTGGCATGGGTCAGAGATTTTGGAACGGATATGCTAAATAGCCAGCACAGGTAAGGCTTCGTTCTGCATGTCTATCCCTCCAAAATCTCAATTGTTATTTTAACACAACCATTGGAGAAGGAGATGACGCGCTTCCCTGATACACAAAATCTCATCGAACTTCCGCTCTCGCCAACCGATTATCGATGCCGCGGGCTGGTGTGAGGTCTTCTTTGTCCCCACACGACGCGTCACGCCCGAACTCCATGCCTTTCTCACAGCCCTCGCTCGCCTGCGTGAGCGAGGGCTGCCCATCCCTGATTCCCTGGCCCTGGCTCTTCCTGCCGAGGTCGTCTCCCTGCTCCTGCAGGGCGTCTCTCCTACCAAACTCCCGCGCCAGTATCACAAGATCATCTTCCATATTGTGCAGCTAGACCCTTACGTCCGCTATCGCTGGCGTGAAGACACGCACACGTATACTATCAGCCTCGGCTTCCTCAACGACTCTTCACCCTTCCCCTTTACCCCTCAGGGCTTCTCACGCATGCCTGAGCATGCGAGAACTGGCGCGCTAGAGACGAGCAGTGGCACGCTTGTCTTCAAGGTGCGTGCTACTGTTGATACCACAGGAGCATTAGGCTGACCAATCGCAGCTCACGAGTGAACAATCACTCCTGATAACGATGCCCCACGCTCGCACCCAGACGATCCTCTACTCCGATATGCGTCAAACGGGACATCTTATGGAAAAAGTATGCTATGAGCATAGATTTCCTCTTTACTTCTTTGCTTTGAGTATCTACCCTTGAGGGAGGGGGCAGGCAGACAGACAAATGTTGTTAGCCCGAATGAAAGGAGAGAGAAGTGAACCACTCCCTTGAAGAAATTGTGCATGCTGAGAAGCAGCTTCAACAGGCAATGGTGAACAATGATGTGCAAGCCCTTGAACAATTACTGCATGATGATCTGGTGTTTATTGATGCCGAGGGAAATGTACAGGGAAAACGCGATGATCTCGAAAGTCATGCATCTGGTGCTGTTGTTCAGACCGCAGTAGAGTTTGTCGAAGAACCAGTTATGCAATTTTATGGAGAAAGCGCAATTGTTGCAGTAAAAGCTCATGTAAAGGTGCGAGTACAGGGAAAACCTCTTGAGGCTTTCTGCCGCTACCTGCGTGTCTGGCTGTTTCAGGATGAGCGCTGGCAAATTATCTCAGGAGCTGTACATATCATCGCTTGATGACGACTCATATCATCTGCTTTCCTCATAACGACGTGCTTCTGCTGGAAAAGTCCCTCTTTGCTCAGCCGCATACACAGGCTTTTCTGGCAGATGAACGACAACACGGTTTTGACCGATAAACCGTCTGACTCGTCATTGACCCATATCCTGCCCTGTGGGGACAAACTGGCTAGCAAACCACAGCTTAGCAGCTCAGACTACCCTCAGATACGAGAAAAGCGGCCTGCACTCAGGCCGCTTTTCCTTGCCTCTCTTCCATCTCTTTGGCACGCTTTTCTTTCGCATTCTCTCTCGATACCTCTCCAGCCACCTCAGCAACAACACGCTAGCCAAATCTTTGTCTGAATTCTGACACATCCTGCTCTTTCGCCAGGATATTTGGGAAATGCGCCAATAAAGGGCGCTCAATGGTCGCATTTCTGATAAACCTCTAGTATAATTACTAGTAAATAGTAGGACCGGATGAGTCGGTGACAAGATGATAGGAAGAAGGAACTATAATGGAGATTGCAGACCATGCCACTCTGGTACTCGCTGCTCAAGCAGGCGATCAGAAGGCATTCGAGATTCTGGTGAATGCCTATCGAAGTGAATTGCTCGTGCACTGTTATCGGATGGTGGGCTCGCTCTCTGACGCCGAAGATCTGGTGCAAGAGGCCCTGGTACAAGCATGGGAGAAACGCGCGACCCTCACCAGCCCACAATCCTATCATTCCTGGTTATACCGCATCGCCACCAATCTCTGCCTCAATCGGCTCACTCGTGCTCCTCGAAGGTCCTTGCCATCGGAAAGCTATCCACAGAGCGATCCCAGCAGGCCCACACCTCCACGACTACGGGAGCCGATCTGGCTAGAACCTTTTCCCGATGAACTGCTCGCTGAGTCAGGGGCTGAGCCCGAATCCCGGGCACTCAGCCGTGAACGAATTACTCTGGCCTTTCTGATAGCGCTTCAACATTTAACGCCGACGCAACGGGCTATTTTGCTCTTGCGAGAGGTACTAGAATGGCCGACAGCCGAGGTCGCCGAATGGCTTCACCTCTCAGTTCCCGCTGTCAACTCCGCCTTGCAGCGTGCTCGTCACGCTTTGCGCCAGCGCGACGCAGGGAGTGAGGCGGAGATGGTTCTGCCTCATTTCCATTTACAAGATCTTCTTGATCGCTATGTGGCCGCCTGGGAAGAAGCGGACATCCCCGGCCTCGTCGCGTTACTGCGAGAGGATGCCTGGTTCAGTATGCCACCACTTCCCTTCTGGGTCCAGGGGCGATTGGATATCGCCACAGTGTACCAGACGTATCTGTTTACTCCTGCTAGAGAATGGCGTCTACTTCCAACTCGTGCCAATGGTAGCCCAGCATTCGGAATCTATTATCAGGAGGCTGGAATAGGTGACTACCTGCTTTTTGGCCTGGTAGTTCTGGGCGTGGAGCGCGGTCAGATTGTAAGCCTGGTCGCATTCCTGGAGCTGTCCACGCTCTCATTCTTTGCTCTGCCGCCTACCCTGTCACACTTACGGGGAAACGCATAAACAGAGCTCATGACATCCCCTGCTTCCCACAGCATTGATGTTCTGAGGTTGGCTCTACTCATCATGAAGATGAGTAGAGCCAACCTCCTATTAATATTGTGGCGCGTAGGTGAGCTTGACTAGACCTTTCGAGAAGTTCTTTGTCGCAATAAATTTCAAATCGGCGGTCTCGCCCTCATGGAAGAGCCGTTTTCCTTGCCCTAAAACAAGTGGAAAGACAACCAAGTCGAAGGTGTTGAGCAATTGGTGCTGGAGCAACGTCTCTGTGAGAAGACCAGACCCATAGATGAGAAGATCTTGCCCTTCTTGCTGCTTGAGTTTAGTCACTTCAGCAACCACATCACCTTGCACGATGGTTGTGTTGTTCCAATCGGCTTTTTCCAACTTCGACGAGAAGACATACTTTGGCATGGCGTTGATCCTGTTGGCCCACGGATCGGTGCGCCTCGGCCAAATCTTTACGAAGTCCTCGTATGTAGTGCGACCCATCAATAACGCTCCGCATGCCAGCGCCTGGTCTAATCCGTCCTGCGTATATGCCTCGTCATCGCGGAATTTAGCAAAGCTTGAGATCGCTGATCCAGCGCATACGCCATCCAACGAAACGAGAGTATATTCGATAATGTTACGCATAAAGTGGTGTCCTTTTCTCTCCAATTTAGATGTGCGAGAGGGGGAATCTCTCTTTCACATATAAGACACCCAATTGATCCCAAACTCATCGCAAATGAGCTGCAAATTTAGGAAGCGGACAGTAACTGACAGGTGTGAGTACCAATTCATAGGCTCCTTTCTTGCATCTTTAAGGTCGATGCACAAACATTTGCTGAACTTTCTGCTGAAAAGATCAAGAGTCAACATCAGAAGCAGCTCTTTCACAAGAGGATACTTCCTATAAGAATGGGAGCATATCGCCAGCCCCATTCTCACACGACCAGGTAACGCCCCAGTTCTCCTCTCACGAGCAGATGGCCGCGACACCACCCATACAACAAAACAACACCCCATCTTCTTCATCACCTTCCCAAGACACTTAATCATCACTCTTCCCCAACGGAAGGCTCGCTTATGCGAAAACCGCTTCTCTCTGATCTCCACTAGATCGTAAGCACACTTCTCATCCAGGCGGTGAGGACCAGATGGATATTGGCACGGAAAGCGCTCCTTTGGGCACAGACAAAAACTCTCCTGGTGAGAGGGCTCGCATACTTCTTCTGATACCATTCCGAAACACAACCTTAGTACTACAGCCCCACTTAGAGAGCGGATGTGATAGACTGCTGCCAGGAGGAATAGCAGATGATCACGGAAGCACAGGACCAGGAAGGCCCGATCCCTGAAGAAGTGGTACTCCAGTACACCCTCGAGGAGTTGGCCAGGTGCAGATTCGCATCGGGGCATATTTCCGCCGGGCCGAAGCCCGCAACAGGGCTGGCCGTTTCGTGCGAGCATTACTGTCTCCAGTCGAGCGCAAAAATGGGTGGCAGTTGGCCGAGGAACTGGGAGAGCGTAGTCCCCATGGAGTGCAGAGGCTCTTAGCCGAGGCCGACTGGGATGAGGAAGCCGTGCGCGATGAGTTGCGCCGCTACGTTGTGGATCACTTGGGGGAAGCCGACGGCGTGCTGGTGGTCGATGAGACTGGCTTTCTGAAAAAAGGGAAGAAATCAGCGGGGGTAGCCAATCAATACAGTGGGGCAGCTCACGGACTGGCCAATAGCCAGGTGGGGGTCTTTGTGTTGTATGCGAGCGCCTGTGGAGCCGCCTTTCTCGATCGAGAGCTCTACATCCCTGAGGAATGGCTCGCAAACTCCGTGCGCTCTCGGGAGGCGGGCATCCCTGAGGAACACACGCTCACCTCGAAAGGGGAACTGGCGCGTCGCATGCTGGCGCGCGCCTTTGCCGCAGGAGTGCCCGCGCAGTGGGTAGTGGGCGACACACTCTATGGCTACGATGAACTGCGCAATTGGCTGGAGGAACAGCACAAACATTACGTGTTGGCGATCCCGGAAACGCATCTGGTCTGGGTAAATGGGCGGCAACAGCCCGTTGGATATCTGGCAGCGCTCTTGCCACCTGAAGCCTGGACGGTGCTGTCCGCAGGGGAAGGAAGCCAGGGAGCACGGCTCTACGAATGGTCCTGGTTCCGGTTGCCTGAAGGAGGCGAGCCTCTCGATGGAGCAGACGAGAAGAACCGCGAGAGCTGCCAGGCACGGTTTCTGCTGCTACGGCGTTCGCTCTCCGATCCCAGCCACCGGGCGTACTACCGCGTGGCTGGCCCGGCCACACTCACGCTGCCGGAAGCGGTGCGCATCGCAGGCCGACGCTGGACCATCGAAGAAGGAATTGAAGAGGCCAAAGGCGAAGTTGGTCTGGATCAGTATGAAGTTCGCACCTACCGCGCCTGGCATCGGTTCATGACGTTGGCCCTCTTGGCGCATGCTGTGCTGGCCGTGGTACGGCATCGGACGCGCGAAAAAAAAGCTCCAGCGAGCAGCTTGGCCTCCCACTGAGTCTGGCAGAAGTGCGCCATCTGTTGCGCGGGCTCGATCTGGCCAAGGAACAGCGCGCCAGGATCGTGTGGTGGTCACGCTTCCGACGCACCCATCAAGCCCGCGCACGCGTGTGCCACCAGCAACGTCGCGCCCGTCAAGCTCCTCCTGTCGCGCCTCCCAACACACTGCCTCATCCGATCTCTTTGCCGAGTTTGCCCCAACTCACCGATGCCCTCTGGGAACAACTGTGTCCGCTGTTCGAGCCCGCGCAGTCCAAACGCGGCCGCCGAACGAAAGCGTGGCGCCTGCGAGTCGAAGCCGTCTTATGGATCACCCACACAGGTTCCTCTTGGCGCCACCTCCCCGAACGCTTTGGGCCGTGGGAGACCGTGGTTTATCATTATCGGCGCTGGTGTAAAGAAGGGCTCTGGGAGCGAGTTCTCCAGATCCTCCTCCCTCCGAACGAAGATTGTGCAGCTCGCCTCTCTCTTCCCGCTCCCTGACGAGCTAAGTGGGGCTGTAGTACTTAGTATCTACGCGTGTCCTTTTCGCTGTATTCAGGTACATTGAATATCATAGACTCCTAATTGACAGGTGGGGCAGAGAAAGAAGAAGAGGACTCCTGAACCATCGTTCTCACTATCAACGTCTCCTATCTCAACTTGTCCCAGATACAGCATGCACTGTTTACAGGAGGGGCATTGAGGGTAGTCTGGCTCTTGTACCCATTGTGGGAGGCCGCCGAGTTGCGAATTGCTCCCTATCCAGTACCGACCATATCGCCCTGTCGCGTGCCCTCGGTTTCCTAATACAACATGCTCTCGGGCCTGGAGGGTACATTCTTCCATACCTTCCCAGTAATGAGGGTTCAGGGGATATGGTGGGTGAGGGGTATGCTTACTCCAACCTCCATCTGTAAGGTTGCTGAAGATGTTTTCTTGCACAGAGCAGTTGATACAAAAGAGGAAACGAAGTCTGGGAATGTGCGTCGTCAGAAAAGAAAGTTTGTCCTCACTCTGGTCAATATCCAAGCCAGTCACCATTGGCCTTCCACACCAGCAGCAGGTTTGATCTATCTTCTGAAAGACCTTCATTGAGCCTGCCTGCTCCTCCTCAACAAGACCATGAGAGAGCAGTTCATAGCCGTCATGGAAGTAGAGATCGCGTACGGCTCCCTCTGTGGTGAATTCCCAGCCTGCATACCGCGTGAAGCTTTCTATAGGTCTATCCGTAGATTGATACCATATTGGAGGGGTCAGCCGCCACGCACGAAACGTTTCGACAGCAACCTCATCACGTATCCATGCCAGGGCTGTTAACCATTTTCTTTTCATGTCTTTGTTTTTCGTCTCAAGAAGGCTGAGAAGCAGATCGCGAGTATCAGCTTGAGCATCCTGAAAGACAAGTCCAGAATCAAAGAACAGATTCTGTTCGAGGATCTGTGGGTACACCTCTTCTAAGGCACCAGGAACATACTTGGCAAGCGCCTCGAGAATGGTATGGCACAGATACCGTTGCATAGAGGGTTTGTGCTCAACGAGCGTTATGGCTTGCCTTGCTATGGCTTGCCCTTGTTCTTTGCATAAGCCAGGATAGTTTGCTTCATCAGAAACAACTATACTGGCTTGTCGAAAAAGGGACTCGTCCTCATCAATAATGATCACATGGTGTGGCCCATCTTTGGTTCGTACACGGTGTAGGATAGATATAGCTTCGAGTATATTCAACGGCGAAGAATCCCTTTTTGCGATCACTATCAACAAACCTCTTGATTTGCCCTTCCAGAAATAGACACCTCATGCATATACACGAGTATATTCCATACAGATTGTTCTTTGCATTCCTTGATACATCCACACACACTGGGGTGCCCTTCATGATCTACTGGCACCCTTGAGCATTCTCTCCTGCACCTTCGTATGACTCATGCTTCCCGAAGTTTTCAAGAGGCCCAAACGACGCGTCACGCCCCAACTCCATGCCTTCCTCACAGCCCTGGCAAGCCTGCGTGAACGGGGACAGCCCATCCCTGATGCTCTGGCCCTGGCGCTTCCTGCCGAGGTCGTCTCCCTCCTACTGCAGGACATCTCACCCACCAACCTCCCGCGCCAGTCTCACAGCGTCATCTTCCATACCGTCAAGCTGGGACCCTATGTGCGCTCTCGCTGGAGCGAAGACGCTCACACCTCCACCATCAGCCTCAGCCTCCTCAACGACTCTCCTCCCTTCCCTTCACCCCTCAGGGCTTCTAACGCCTGTGCAAGCATACGAGAATGAACACGCTAACGTGCTTATCTTGCAGAGATCGCTACCATCGTTATGCATCTACTTCTACATCACCTCTCCTCCACTTGTTCGTGTTTCATGGTAGTGTTCTTTTAATTTCGTAAATAGGCCACAATGCCTGGTAATCCCTGCTGACAAACCTTTGCAGGAGGGATAGTAAGCGGGTTGCCATTTACATACAATTTGGTCAAACGAGGAAGCTTCGCTATGCCTGCCGGAAGTGTCACCAGTTTGTTACTTTGCACATCAAGCTCCTGCAGGGCGATGAGATCGCCTATTTCGGCTGGTAACGAAGTCAGATCATTCTTAGACAGAAGAAGACATTCGAGCGCTTTCAGCTTCCCTATTTCCGGCGGAATCTCTCTCAGATGATTGCCATCCACATCAAGTGCTCGCAATGCACCCAAGTTCCCAATTTCCGGCGGCAAGCTAGTCAACTGGTTGCCTTGCACATAGCATTCTTGTAAACGACGAAGCGTTCCTATTTCTGATGGGAAGGTCAGAAGGTCGTTGTGATCCAAACATAGCATTTCCAAAGCCACGAGATGACCTATCTCGCCCGGTAACTCCGTTACGTGATTCCCATAGAGATGCAACAATTGCAACTTTGTCAGCTGCCCCACTTCGCGAGGCAACTTCGTCAACCGATTGCATTGCAGAGAGAGATACTCTAATGCAGGAAGCCTCCCCACTTCGGGAGCCAATGTCGTAAGCAAGTTCCCATCCAAGACAAGACGCTTTAGCGCAGGAAGCCCACCCACTTCATGAGGGAACACCCTCAACTCGTTCTCGCTGAGATCAAGCTCTTGGAGAGCCGTCAACCTCCGTATGTCTGATGGGATCTCACGTAACGTATTCTCTCGCAGATGAAGCGTTCGCAGGGCAGTCAGCTCCCATACTTCTGATGGGACCTGTTTCAAACTCGCACCAGAGAGGTCTAACCGAATCACACGCCCTTGCTCGTTATACTCTCCACCCCCAATTGCCCCTCTGTGCTCCAAGAAACGAGACAACCGCTGCACCACCTTCTTATCATTCATCCTTTGTGGCGACATACGCTCCATTTTTCCTTCTTCACAAATGCACTAATCTGAAGGTCTCCAATGAGCATATTCATGCCAGTGCCTCCTTCTTGACCCTCCATCAGAAGGGAGGAAACGTCTCATCGTCGGTGGGAAGACCCTTCACGACTGGCATATGATATTCCTCAGGCAGCATGAGGGTATCACGCACACATCCTCTCCAGCTTGGATCAAGCCCACGCTCATCAGGCTCATTCCACAGGTCTCCATACTCAAAACGAAGGCCTTTGGAGCGCACCTGGATCCCCTCCGTCCTCCAGATCGCAAGGTCATCATATCGATGCCGAAAATAATAATTGACATCATAGGGCAAACCCACCAGGACCACTGGTGGAGACGCATGCACATCGATGACCTGCCCATCAGCCTCCACAAGCGCCTGGCGCGCTTGCTCAGACACAGCCCCCACCGTCATCCAGTAGATATGGGGATCTGGTTCTGTCCCCTCGCTTGGCTCACGTGGCAACAGAGAATCACGCTCCTCCACCGCAACCACCTCATCCTGCTCCACCACAATGCGACCATGTTCCCCCTGCTCCCCTTCATATTGCACTGATCCACTCAGATAGTATCCCCAGGGACGCAAAAAATGCTCTATCAGAAAGCGCAGCCACCCAACCGCACCGTAAAATTTCTCTTCACCATCCCACCCGATAGCCGTCCCGTGGAACTTCGGAACCCATTGACACCGAGACGAAGGAAAGTTGATCGCTTCCATCCTCCAGAGTCCTTCCTCCTCTGCCCTCCACCGTTCGCTGTCCTCCGCTGTCCTCAGTTGCGCGTCCAGGTCCTCATCGATCATCCCCGTAAAATACATCCCGCCTTCCCCCAAAGGTAACCCCACCAGCGCTCGCAACGGATCAGGGATACCACGGAGCAGTTCTTCGTTCCGTGGCACATGCCGCATCTCCGTAAAACGGCGCAGATACGCACTCTGCTCTGGCTGTAACGCCTTGTCAAGACCAAAAAAGCCTCGAAAGGTGCGGTCGTATCCCATGCAAACCTCCTTCTGTGTGCTTCTCCCCTCTCGTTCTTTCGTGCCACCACTTAAACGGTACACCATGGGAGAAGAAGGCGCTCACACCTCCACCATCGCCCTCGACCTCCTCAACGACTCTCTGCCCTTTTCCTTTACCCCAGGGCTTCTAACGTGACGGTAAGCATGCAAGAATGAGCATTGGCGCGCACGCCTCGGCGTTTCTGGAAAACGCCACTAGTGCCGACCAACATCGCCGATCACCAGATCCAAGCATCCCTCTGGGCGATCCACTCGGATTTAAGATGAAAGAGAAGCTCTTCTGCATCTCACGAAGAGTATGCATGCTAGAGCCTCTCTTTTGCTATTTGCTTACCGGAAGCTCGTTCGTAGAGATCAACAAGCTCTCTTTCTATTTCCTGCATTCTTTTTTCAAGAGCGTACATTTGAAAAAAGAATGCATAGTGAGGCAAAGCGTCTCGTAAGAAACGATACTGAGGAAACATGTCAAAGAAATCACCTCGCCGTAACCATTGAAGCTGGTAAGGAGGAATATGCGCAATCTTCCCCTTCACTATATAACTAGCAGTCCCCTCTATACCCGCACAATAGGTATTAAAATCGGGAGAAAGCTGATCCTCTTCTTCTGTTAAAGAGAGAAAGCAGGTTTGTAAAGCAGGATCTTTTCTCATGTTCCTCATATCTCGATATGGAAAGCCAGATGGCATCTTATGTAAGCACTCTTGCAGTTCTTTTCTTAAGGCATTTTCCGTTTCCATTGCTCAAATGCTCTCCTTCCATTCAATCTCATTGTGCACATCGTTCTTCTCCACGCCAACATGTAGGTGACTCTTAGCACATCTATAACAACCTTTTTCTCGGCTGTCTACAGAATCCATCACATCTCCACGAGATCCGTCTGCTCGTTCGTGGCCTGAATGGGTGTATCGAGTTCGCGGCGCTGGCGAACCAGGATATCGTCTTCCTGGCGCAACTGTCCAATAGGGGCCGTCGTTACCAGACGCACTTCGCTCGGGCTGTACCGTTCCATAGTGGTGGAGGCCGCGTCGAGCACGCTTTGCCGCAATGAGAGCAGGTCACGCCGGGCGATGGCAGTCGTGAACGATATGCCATCGGACAAGAGAGGGTGTAGGGCCTGGCGATTGATCTGTACCATCAGTGTCGAGAGTTGGGGAAGAACCTGCTCTCCCTTCTGACAGAGAACGGTGCGGTCTTCGGGTGGCGCATCGCCTTCTTGCACTTTTGGACAGTTCACCAGACGTTTACGAAGGAGTTCCATGCGCTTTTGCAGGTCCGCGCGCAGGACGAGGGCTTTAGCCAGTTTCATCAAGGGGCAGCCTTCTTGGGGAGATGTGAGGCAGGACATCAGCTATGTATGACTTTCATGCCTGCTTAGTCTACCATTGTTCTCTCCATTTGTTGCACAAATGGATTGTGTATGAACGTCATGTCGTTCGATGCACACCCTCGCCTAACCGGCCCTGCTTTTTGCCGACTGGCGACCGTGATGAAACCGAGAAGTATGCTTGTGTTTCTGCTCGCCATTACGGCTTGTTTGCTGCATTCTGGATCTCCATATGCTACACTCTGTCCTGGAGTCGTTTCATTGTTTTTATTGGGCTCCTTTCTCAGGAAACGGAGAAAACCGTGATTTCTGAGAGAGGGACAAGCGCGAGGAGCACGAAGTCGCAAACGTGCTCGGAGTCGCACCCATTGATTCATCAATCCGCGATCCAGGAAGCGAAAGGGACAGACCCAGCTAAGCCGGAATCTCGATCCCACGAAGAGACAATACAGGTTCTCTTGCAACTGCATAAGCCACTCTTAATGGTCCTTGTCGTTGCATTAGCCTTTGTCCTTTCTTTCTCCAAGATTGAGGCACCGTTGTTTGAGCAGGTTGTTTGGATGGTTGGAGGCTATTGCGGCATTGAGGCAGGCGTCAGAGCGCTGGCAAAGCGTGTCCCTCGCCAGCAAGAATCACCACCAACGCAGATTGAATAGATCGAGAGAGGTTAGCTGCCCTGGCTGGCCTCTCTTTTTTCAATGGACAACCACAGGCCGGGGAACAGTCCCCTCATGCACGGCCCACAGGCGCAAAGATCTCTCACCTATAAACGCAGTCCAGAACTGCATCTTCATGCAATACAACAATGATGCAACACAGCCACGTTCCCTGAGGAACGTCCCAAAATCGCTTGTGGAAAGAGGAAACATGCTGCTAGAAGAAGGGAGCGAAGAAGGCCATCTCGCATGAATGGCTTGCACATTGCTCAGGGAAGATCAGATGCAAGAAGAGATTCACATCGCATTCACCTTCGGTGAAACGCTTGCCGCTAACCCACACCTCGCTGACTACTTTCATCGATTGCATTTCTCTCCATCAGGTTCTGTGGAAATGGCCGATGGAGCCGGACTCTCAATCCTTTCAATCGTGAGAGGGAAATACGCACTTCATCCCATTGATCAACACACAATCCAAGTCACCTTCTACGATCTGCGTGAGATGCATCCCTACAACAACAACAACCAGGTCCGCGAACTCGAGCCAAGCAGTGTCAAGGTGACTCGCGAGGAGGGGACGTTCGCATTTCGGCGCGTGTGGTGGGAGCGGCGAGATGAGGATGAAAGCCAATGGCCGTGTATGCTCTACTGGGCCAGATACGTTTTCGACCTCGATCCATTAGATCGACTCGCGAGCAATAGGCAAGGGAGCGCGTATCATCGTATCATGGTCGAACCTGACACCCGCTACTATTATTGCCAGGACGATCTGGATGCTGAGACGCTCACGCTCGCTGACCTCAACGACCTGGGAATTCCCCTGCAACCCGATGCCTCAGTTCGCGAAGCACAGAAAAACAAAATAGTTTGGGGTTACCGGTAGCTCATGCTATGCCTTCTTCACTCATCGGGAAACGGTTCCCCTCCACATGCTGTCTCGAACGGTGACCTGCTCCACACTCTGTCTTACAAGCAGACCATCATGGGCAAAACACCGTTGATAGCCTGCCATTCCTAAGATACCGAACTGCGCGAGAAGCAACGCGAGAGAGATCTTCTGTATGGGAAAATAGCCGCCAGAGGTCTGTCCTCTCACTACGAGACAACAGATGCCTCAAGAAACTCTCTAGCAATTGCACACAGACTCAGATGAAGCCTGGCAAAAGACGGTTAGGCAGAGTGGGCATTTTCACCCACTAGTTGTGCTTCAAAACTTCGGCTGTAAAATGAAAGCACCTCTTCTTCCCGGTCGATAACACGGTATCTTAGGTATTCCCACTGATCATTGCGTAAAGAGCGAATGACGAGTGGGAGTGTCAGATAACCAGCGCCCGCTTGTAATTGAAGCTCCTGAACATCGTCGAAAACGAGACGAAGTTGGCGACGATCATCACTTACTCCAGTACCGAGCCAGATTTCTACAGACAAGCTATATTTGCTGCTGTATGTATCAATCCATATCTCTTGTTGTCGGAGGTCAAGACGCTCAAACAGATCAAAGTAGCTGGGGTGAAGAGACAAGTAGTGGTCAAGTGCTTTATCGCTGTGTTCCATCTGTGATTTCCCTTTGCTGCGTTCTGCCTTGTATCCTACGTCTTTCGTTCTTATCTGGCAAGCGTTTCGTCATCACTGATACTCTTTGGAAATGATTGATAGCTACTCAGGCTCTAAGAGGCAAGAGAGAAACTGGTCCAACGGTATGAGGCAGTGCAGAAATTGGTGAAAGAAGGCGTCAGTCATCGAGAAATTGCACGACGACTGCACATGCATCGTGAGTCCGTCATCCGCTATGCCAGAGCTGATCACTTTCCCGAAAAACCGCAGCAGTCGCCTCGATCAGGAATTCTTGCCCCTTACGAGACCTATCTCGGCGCGCGCTACCAGGAGGGCTGTCACAACAAGATGAAACTCTGGAAGGAGATTCAAGCCAAAGGGTTTACCGGATCTAGAATGGCTGTGGTACGGTATATCCTGGGTTTACGCCAGCTCGAACAGCAAGGAACTGAGCTGGAACAAACAGCTCAAACCATTGCGCTTACCCTCGCCTGCTTGTCGGTTTGCTTCTCCATCACTCAAAGGATCTGACTTCAGAAGAACAGCAGGCTCTCACTCAAGCGTTGCAAGCACACGAACAGATCAAGCGTGGAGCGACGTTATTTCAGCAGTTTCTTCACATGGTTCGCACCCGACATGGAGAGGAGTTGGACAAGTGGCTTTATTCGGCTTTGCACGCTGGCATTCCAGAGTTGCGCTCCTTTGTCGTGAAATTGCGCCAAGATCAGAAGGCTGTCCAAGCTGGGTTGGTCCTCTCTTACAGCAATGGTGTTGTGGAAGGCCATGTCCACCGCTTAAAATATCTAAAAAGGCAGATGTATGGCCGGGCCAACTTTGATTTGCTTCGTCTGCGGGTGCTTCATGGCCCCTGATCATCAAAAGTGCGTCAGACCCGGTCTTAGGGGTTCAATCCAGTGGTAACCTGTTACCACCCACTCAGCTCTGTCCTCCTTCCCTTCTCTCCACTCCTGGCAACTGGTTGCCAGCAAGCCTCATGACACAACCTCTCTCGCTCAAGACGGCCCTGACGAGGACACTTCTCTCTTCTCATTGGACAGCCGTTTCCACCATCTCTCTTGGTAACCGTTACCACCCCATATTCCCTCACTCTTCTCTTCATGCGAACCGCACTCACCAGAAGCAAACCCACAAGAGTGGTGACCTGTTACCACTCTCTCATGACATTTGTACGCATGACAGGATGAGTCACCAGCGAGAGATCGAGCATCCATCAAAGGACAGTTGCTACGAGATCTCCAGACGTGCCAGCATGAAAGAACAGCCCTTGAGCGCTTGCATCTTTCGAGCGCAGGGCTTCAAAGGGCAAGAGCACGTAACGCCGCGTGCTCTTGCCCTTTGTGTCTCCTCACCCATCAACATTGCGCCAACCTAGACCTCCCCCACGATCACCTCCGCTTTCACTTCGACTGGAAAGGGCGTCTCATCCTCCAGCACATAGATCAGCCCCAGTCTTCGATGCACATACTTCCACATCACGTTCCCTTGGGTCCGATCGATGAGCCTCACCTGCTCCCCTATCCCATACCGTCCCTCATCTGTCAGTGGGCCGTAGACCTGCGAATACTGCCGGTAGATCCACATCCTTCGTTCTACATCCTTCCGCATCGCGTCCATGCTCTCCTTCCTACGCTGCTACTCGCTTTGCTTCTCTGACGCTTCCTTGCGCCTTTTTCTCCTCTCACACTATCACATCGCAACATGCCCTTGTCAACCGCCAGCCCAGAGCCAAGGGAGACGCTCTTGTGATGCGCTCACCGAGAAGCGCTTCGCTGCGAGGCACCTGCTCCTCCCCAGCATCTCTCGCATCTTCCTCGCTATGCGTTCGCATCCGTTCAGTAAAGAATGGTTCGCAGTATCGCCAGGTCAACCAACAACGGGTTTCCCGTCCATGCGAGCCTCCAGCCAGCCATGCTTTTGCCTTCCTTTTTCTCGACGCCAGTGCCACAGCTGGCTCACCTTGATAACCCCTGATTCCACAGTGCCCCTGCAACCCTGAGGCGATTCTGCCAGCCACAGAACCTGGATAACATCAATATCCGGGCTCACTTGGTGTTCTCTTGCATTCGGTACCGAATTCGGTACTGTGGCTTCAACGGAGGCGCCTGTCGTGTGGAGTTTGCCCCTGATACTACCTGAGGTGAGAATGGGTGAGTAAGCTGGTTGTGTTTGCAAAAGCGTGCTCTAGCGATGAGAGAAGGGAGGTCCAGTATGCCAAAGTGTGACGAGTGCCACAAAGGTCATGTACACAGTTTTTGCTTGGTATGTGGTCTCTACCTCTGCGGTGACTGCATCTCTAGAAACTGCATTCCACACCATAAGTACCGTCTGGTTGCCATTCCCGACCCTCTACAAAGTGGTCAATTCGGAGAGCTTTACAATCCCCTCCATACTGCCAACTTTGTCATCGCCGACGGGAAGACCTGGCTGTGGTGCGAGCGCCCAATGACAATGATATTCTTGTCTGGGCTTGTCCAAACTGTCTACAATCCAAGGCACTCACTACGGTAAACCCCATTCGTTATCGATAGCTCACAGGAAGACGAGAGGAGACCCCGCCAGCCAGGGAAGGCATGGTAGGGTCTCAGCCCTCTCGGAAGCGTGAAGATGCTGATCTAGGGAACCAAGCTTCGCTGATTCGCCTCCCATTGCGCCATACGTAATCGAATGTACTCGTTATACTCATCCTCTGTCTGCAGAGCAGGCATGACGTGATGCGTATTCCCCAGCCTATCTGGGATTGGCAGTTGTGCAATATACTCCGCGTGGACCTGCTGAAGGTGAGAGAGGCCCGTCGCACCGGGGTGACAGTCGGGCGCTGACGGCACAACGACGGTTTGGAGCGGGTTGTCAGTGCGCGCGTTGCTCGGATCACGGGTCAACACATGCCCGACACTTGAAGCGGCAGCGTCGCGTTCAGTCAGAGGTGGCAGATGCCATTGATCCTCGATGGTCCTGAGAATCGAGGTGTGATCAAAGGGGGGATTACCATTGTCAAATTGCCGACAGACGGTTCTGGGCTCGATAAGCGGCGATACGAGAACCGCCGGAACGCGAACGCCAAAGCGCGTAAAATCGAATGGCTGATGCTTAGTCGACAGATCCGTGTAACCGTCGTTTGGGGGTTTTAACTGAGGATGAGGCCATGGCCAGACATGGTCATAGCAACCCCCATGCTCATCATAGGTGATAATAAAAAGCGTCTGCTTCCACACCTCCGGATCGCTGCGTAGGGCATCATAAACAGCTTTAATGAGCAGTTCGCCTCTATCAACATTATAGTTTGGGTGCTGGCAATTCCCGTGAATACCGAAATCTGGCTCAATAAACGTATATTCCGGGAGATCATTGCTACGGACATCCTGTTCCAGATTCGCCGCCAGCTTACGAGAATCAGTCGAGTGTTGCACACCGAGGGGCTTATTCTTCTTTCCCTCTCCTTGGGATTTCATGGTATCTGCAAACATTGTCACAGCCTGGCATGTTCCTCCACCATGATACATTCTCCAATGTTTGCCACAGGCTTCAAGCATGCCAAAGATACTTGCAACCCCCGGCTTCTTTGGCTTCGATGGCACCTCAATGTAGCATCCCGTATGTTTAGAATCCTTCTCGTCGAACATTTGCCCCTGACAGCTACCAGCGCTAGCGAACGCCCTATTGGGCAAAGTCATCGTCGGCACCGAACTAAACCAATAATCGCAGACCGCATACTCGCGAGCCAGCGTCGAGAGGACCGGGAGCTGTTTGAGTGTAAAGATCTCCATGATGTTGGCTGCAACTGTGCCTGGTAACAAGGGTTGATGGTCAGTGTAGTGTTCGAGGTGGTGTTTGAAATCCTCAAAGAAATGCTTATTGCGCAGGCCTTGTCCCGCGTCTTTGTCATCGTTAGCAGTGAGAGGTGGATTATGCCCGGCGAGTCAGTATAGCCCTCACTTGGATTGGCTCCTGGCAAGCAATAGAGTGGTGGCTTGTCCGTTTTGGATACGAAGACAGAGGAGGCGGGATTTTTGACATCATTATTCTCATTCCCCGTAAGCCCTCCAAATTTCTGTGGATAACCCGTTCCTACATAATGCATCGGTGTATCATTCGCATAGAGAAAACCAAGCATGTGGTCGAACGACCGATTCTCAAGCATGAGAACCACAATGTGCTTGATGCTTTCCAGAGGACTGGGCATGGTGAACCCCCTTGGTTGTCGAGGAAGACAATACACACTGAAGGCCATCTGCCTCCAGCTTCCTTGTCGGCTTTCAACATGCTACCAGCACGCCTTGTTCTCTCAAGACGTTTCTCTGCCATCATAGGTCGTGGCCCTGCCCGGTCGGAGAAACAAGGGGCAACATCGCGGTTTTGTCCCTGGAAAGTGGGGATCTTTTTCCTCTCCCACGCAAGAGCCCTGAAAAGTGCTCACTCTTCGCGCAAATAACCAAAGGGGCCAGAGCTCTTCACCATTCGAACCTCCAGCCAGCCACGCTCTCGCCTTCCTTCTTCTCTACACCCGTACTGCAGCTGCCGAGAGAGGCTAAGCATCGTCTTCTGGCGCTCGTTCCTGCCCGATCCCCTGGCAGCGGCTCAACGCACCAACCAGCGTTTCCCCTCGTTCCCAGCAGGCCACCAGATCCAGGCAGGTGCTCCCTCATTGACCCTGAACGGTTCCTCTTGCAAGACACACCTCGCCTCTTCCGCCAGGTGCGCCACTTCCTCAAGCACCTGATTTACTCTCGTTACAGTACCTCAGAAATTGGTCCTTCTTCCATCACAGGACTCCTCCTCGAGCACTCACTCAGACATCTATTCACCGAGCTTTTCACGCGCATTCACGCCTGTTTCACCAAGCCATTCACCCCTCTTTCCCATTTCATACATACGAAATTCTTACTCCGAAAAAGAACCGTTCTCCTGCCCTGATCTCTCATTCTCCCCTCACCTCGCCAGCATTGCTCACTACTACGCCAGGGATAGAGAGCCAATCACTTCCCATTGAACACATTCCCTCAAGGACGCCTCTCACGAACAGAATGCCCATCCTTCTCCATCTCAGGCACGCTTTCCTCTTGAAAATCTATCCGATATGGTATATATTATTCAAAGGGATGGCAACGCCACAAACACAACGTCAATCAGAAGAGGATCTTGAAATAGTTGTAGCAGCTGCTGCTGCTTCGGCTGAGTACCATTTGCAAGCACAGAGAAAAGGAGCTTGAGGCAGGACACCAGCTTGTATCAGCGTCCAATATGACACAGCACGAGCACCAATAAACATGCCACATTCTCCGTAAGCCCCTTCACGCCCCTTCACTGGCTCATACACACCAAACCCTCCACATCCTTCACCATCGAGCAGAATTCCATCCACACGCAAATATTCCCACTCCCACACAGCGCCTGGCCCTTCCCTTTTCGCTTCTTCCCCTTACTTCAGCATATCCTTGTGATAACCTCTTTGGCTCTGGGCTCGCGTGTTTGGTAAATAGATGAGGATTGATGCGGATGAGGTAGGAAGCGTATACTATGGGAGCGCTTGCTTAGCGCTCGCTTATAGAACAGGGGAATAAAAGAATACACTTTGGAGGTGCAAGCATGGAGGCAGTGGATCCTCTAAGCCCAAGGGCGTACCAGGTCGCGGCGGAGAGCGGCCTGGGTGAGCCGCGTGCGGAGTTTCGCACTCAGAATCCGGCGGACTTGCCAACACTATGGCTGTATTTAGCGCTTGGTTTGCTTTTCGTGTCACTGAGTTGGTATGATTTCCAGCATGAAACCGTCTCATATGCATATGCGTTATCAGTGCCCCTGAATGATGGCATTGGTGTCTTCGCATTGTGTTTTGGCAGTGTTCTCACGCTCGGCAGTGTTCTGGGTATCGCCATCCGTTGCCAGCGCTGGCTGTGGGGTGAGGTTCGCCTGTATGTATGCGACGAGGGGATCGTTGGCGCGAACCGCAAGCACCTGAAGGACACGGTACGCCTGGATGAGATAACAGAGATTCGGCAGGCCGCAGTCGCTTCGAGGGCTGACAGGTCAGGGGATGGGGACGCTTTTCCCAGACTGGTGTCTATTTTCGCGACTAGGAACGGGAAGGAACACTCCCTGGCCGATACTGAAGGCGCTTTGCTGGTCCAACTGAAAACGGAGAGCGTGTGGCCGCAAGTGCTCGCGCGCTATCAGAGTGGAGAGTCTCTGCCGTTTGGCAGAGTGAGCCTCGCGCCAGATGGGATCTACATACACAAAGATGTACCTACAGGACGCTCCACAGGACATCACTGGCTGACAAAAATGCTCATTCGGCGCCTGGATCGTCAGGCGATCCTGAGCGGGGAAGGGATAGAGGCGGGCGAGCATTTTGTGCCCTGGGAAGCCGTCGAGATGCCCTGGATTGACATGAGCCACAACGTGTTCATCATCAGCCGCAAAGAGGGCCAGCGCCCATGGGCTGTCTTGCCCTGGCATCATATGACCAATGCCGCGCTGTGTCTTAAGCTGTGTGAGCAGGTGTTGGGTATGGCTGAACAAGAACCTGTAGTGGGCCAGCAGGAGACGTCACAACCTGGCACACTCGTGAGCAGCTATGGGTTACGCGCAAAAGGCCGCGAAAAAGGATTGTTCTGGTTCGCGGTCGCGCTGTACATTTGCCTGCTAGGGTTTGGAGGAACGTTTCTGATAGGTTCTAATGGGTCTTTGTATCTGCCTTTTCTTGGCATAACCTTTGTCATCATCGCTTTTCTGTCCTTGCCGGTTATCTTGTTTGGTGTGTTACGCGATCATAAGGCAGCTGTAACGCCCCTTCGTCGCAAGGTACGCGTGGATGTGTACGAGCAAGGATTTCGTTATCGTGAGGGGCGCGAAGAGCAGATGGTTTTCTGGACGGAGATTGAAAGCGTGCAGCGGCAGGCGACATCTACAGGGCAGAAGAAGTTTCCCATATATACAATTCGCCTGGTAAATGGAAGGAGCATGACGCTGAGCCCAATCATTGGAGATATTGACACGCTTGGCGAGCATATTGCTGAGGAGGTCACCAAGAGGCTCTACTCGCGCGCACTGGCCGACTTACAGGTGGGGAAACTACTGGTTTTTGCCGGGCTCGCAGTGAGCAGGGACGGTCTCAGTACGCGTGATTCCCAGATCGGTTGGCAGTGGATAGAAAGGGTCACACTAGATCTGGAAACGTTGCGCATTCAAGCCAAAGGAACTTCTCAGGCCTGGGCGCGCTTCCCCACCTCACAGATTCCGAATTCGGGCCTCTTGCTCAAACTCGTACAACACATCAAAGAAGAGCAGGGCCTTGCGATAGGCCTGGAGGCGTGAGCGGGGACGACCCATCCCTAAGACCCTGGCCCAGGCCCTTCCTGCCGAGGTCGTCGCCCTGCTCCTGCAAGAGACCTCACTTCCCGACCTTCCACGCCAGTATCACGAGGTGATCTTCCATATCGTACAGTTGGGACCCTCCGTCCGCTCTCGCTGGCGCGAAGACGCCCATACCTCCACCATCAGCCTCGGCCTCCTCAACGATTATCCACCCTTCCCCTTTACACCCCAGGGCTTCTAATCCCTGTGCGAGAACTGGCGCGCCCGACCACGAGCACACACATCCCTCACCTACACGCTCTTGGCGCAGATCTTCTCTAGAGCGCGCCAGCTCCTGCCGATGGCATCGACGCGCCAGACTGACCCTCTCACACTCACCTTCCTCCGCCTCTGCCCGCCATGTTTTCACCTGTTCTCTCACAGAGCTCACCGGTTCTTGCCTCTGCCATGCACCGTGTGCTCTCCTGCGGGCAGCTCTCTCGCCAGCGAGGCTTCACCCGCAGGAGAGCTTCCCCAGCAAAGACGCTCACTCTCATCACGAACGCTCTCAGATCACTCATCTCCACTTCAAACCCCGTTTGACATGCCACAACCGGTCCACTTCTTCCCGATCCAGCCACATCACATCGTGTTCGGCCTCAGAGATCCACTTGGCTCGTCCACGCTCCATCCATTCATGCAGCGTCTGCCGGGCGATCCCAATCTCCTTGGCTGCCTTCCCCACACTCACCAGCTGATCCGCTGGCAGGTATTCGTGGTAAAACTGCAACAGGGCAGCGTGGAGCAGTTGCCCCAGGTCCGTGTGCTGACACTGCCTCGGGTAGGACCACGCGTTCCCTCCAGCAGCCGACCCATACACCACCGCGCACACGGCATACACCTCTCGGCGCATGCCTCCCCGGATCACGACCTCCTCCTCCGACCAGGCCCAACGCTGCTTGCGTTCCGGTTCCTTCGCCGCCGGATACCCTTCCACATACTCGGCAATCCAGCGCAGCTGGCACCCAAGCGTGCTGGCATGCAGCGCCTCCATCTGCTCCTCTTGCGAGCGGTGCTTCGCTGCATCGCCTTGGGCAGGTTCTTCTTTCCCAGGAGGGTGAAGAGACCGCACCATCAGGTGGGCACGCTCATTCACCGCGTGCAGCGTCCGATCAATCACGGCTTGATGTTTCGGAGTCATACCTTCCTCTCCTTCACGCTTCAGCGATCCATCAGACAGGGCTGGAACCCTCCTCCCAGAGCCATTCCCTCCCTCCTTCACTGTTCTCAGGAGACATCAAGGGGTCTCACGCTCATACCCCGCTTCCCAGGCCGTCCCTGACACGTCATTTCTTGACAGAGACACACCTAGCGTTCACCTTCGACGAGCCACCATGTGCGATCCGTGGTGTCTGCTTCGCCCACATCCTTCATTCTGGCGGAAGCTCCAATCCCGCGTGCAGCGTCCAATCACTCACAACTTGATGCGCGAGGAGTCCTATGTGCCCCTTCACGCGCTCTCTGGGCGCTCCATCATAGAGGGCTGGAGACCTCGTTGTGACCCTCCTCACCCCATCCCTCGTCCTCCTGCACAGGAGGCAGCACTCGTCCTCACGCTCACACCCCACTTCCCAAGCTGTCTCAGACAGGTCATTTCTCGTCTGAGACACACGCTTGGGCGGACTCCTTCCAGGCACAACACGGACCACCACCACAGTTCGTAACGCCTGCTCCACGACATGCCTGCAGTGCCAGCATGGCACCACCCGCGGCGTTCCCTCCAAGCACCTCCGCGCCAGGCAAGATGCATCCACACATGGAGCCTTGCCTCCTGATCCTCTCTCGCGTGACCATGGTAGGGCATCCCGTGAACGTTTGGCCTCTTGCAAGCCCTGTCTCCCAAGCGCCATTTCTCCTGGCGTTTCCTGACAAACTTCGCCCTGGCGTCCGGTCTGCACAGGGCGTCTCATCAGGCGTTTCTCAGGCGCACAGGGCGTTTCTCCAGGCGTTTCTCAATGCACACAAAATGCCTGCTCAAATGCACAGAACATGCCCGAAACCAAGTGCCCACAGAGAACCACACGATGCAGAAACGTCATACACCATCTGAGCGCAAGAGCTCGCACAAAAAAAGAAAGAGTCAGGCTATGCTCTGTCAGTGCAAGAGAACCTGCCTCTTCCCAGCAAAAATGCTACGCCAGGCAAGCACACGCTCTTTGCTACTGACGAATGCGATCGGGTGCGCCAAGGTTTTTTGCAAACAGTGATGACATAGGCATGGCGGGAAATGATAAATAGCGTGAATGTTAGGAATCGGGTGTTGGCTGCCTGAACACATGGCTTCAGAAGCGGATCACGATGCCCAGCAACGGTAAATTCACGATGGGGATGCTCTCTGGCCTGTTGGTAGAAGGAAGCGCAGAGCAACGGTCGGCTGGCGTCGGCAGGAGGAGGGGTGCCCTCTCGAAGATCATCCTTCAACGCTCTCTTAAAGTCCTTTGGCTCCTGTCATGTCGGCTCCTGTGAGATCGGCTCCTTTGAAGCAGGCTCCTGTGAGGTTAGCTCCTGCGAGGTTGGCAAATGAGAGGTTGGCTCCTGTGAGATCGGCTTCTCTGAGGTTGGCTCCTTCGAGCGTGGCATAATAGAGCTTGGCGTGTGAGAGGTCTTCACCTCTGAGGTCAGCTTTTTCGATGTTGGCTCTGAAGAGCTTGGCTCCTTCGAGCGTGGCGTGTGAGAGGTCTGCACCTTCAAGGTCGGCTCCTGTGAGCATGGCTTTATTGAGGTCGGCTCCAGTAAGGTCGGCCCCAGGGAGGTCGGCTTCGGGGAGGGCGACTTCTTGGAGATCAAGGAGAATCGATGGATTCTGCTCTCTCCAGGCATTCCAAACCGGCACTCCCTGTTTGAGAAGATCAACAAGTTCCTGCTTGGCCATGCTGTGTTGCTCCTTGTTTCTTTGGTTCTTTGCAAGACAAAAAATGTGCCTCCGTCCTTTGAGGCATGACCGTCTTCTACTATACCACAAGGAAACGACTCAAAGCGAAGCATGGTTCACCTGCTCTCGCGGTCGCAGGCTGAGATCCATCACCAGAGTTTGTCGCCAGCTAAGTCCTTCACGGATTTGGGAGAGAGAACTGTTGAGATACCACATCACACTGAGGGTGCGCCACATCTTTTTGCACACGGGTGCACAGCTTGGTGGTGCTAACCTCTCTTTATACTTCTAGATAGGTACTTTTGCGCAGGAAGAACCATGCCTGCGTGCCCTTTCCTATGACGTGTATACGAAGTGAAGACGCCTTCCCAGATGAGGGGGAAGACGTCTTCACTGTTTGCGCTGAAAGGCGAGCGCGTAATTTCCTCTCATCAACCCCATGTTGGTATGCTCATTGTGTGCAAAAAGTTGTGCCGCACCCTCACACTGATAGGCTGTTTACGGTCGCGGTCTGTTGTCTGGAATCTGTCCCTTGCAAAAAAACTTGCCGCACCCAATGCGATCAGGATGCTTCAATTTGACAGGGAAAATTGCCTCAAGGTTTTTTCGCTCGAAGAACGCTTGTTTTCGCGACGTTTTTTCTCATTCGAGGCCAAGATATAGTCAATCGGCTGTTCCGCGAGAGCAAAGACCTGTTTCAAGGGGTTGCGCTACGTTAGCTGCCCCTCGTAGCAGAGTAGCGGGCAATACGGACATCCACGCTGTAAAAATGTTCGATACACATGAAAAACAAGTCTAGTCCTGCTTCAGCGGGGCTTTTCTTTTGCACCACAAAAAGGCGAGGTTGGCAGCCTCGCCTCTGAGTTGTAAACACGACTTTTGTCACGACTCTCGTTGCAACTCATCGAGAGGGCATGGTTCGACTTACATGCTGCCTCTCTACCCTCGTCCTACCACACCCAACAAGCGCATGCGTTCGGGATTACCCCTTGCGGCCCATCGCGCTATTGTACTGAGCTAGTATTAAGAACACTCCTGCTCTTCAATAGATGGACTAAAATTTGCATAAGCGTTCGATAACAGTAAAAGACGCAAAAGATATAGTTAAAAGTGACACCTCTTCTTGCCACTTAGCAGCTATTGTCAGGAAGTTGGCCGTAACGGCTAAGTTATGAAGTTATGTGTCAAATGACACACTCGCCCATCCACTCATTTCTATCCTCTTCTTTCACCTCTCGGGTACACTACGAGTACTATCTTCTCTCTTCAAGAAAGCGGAAGACGATCAGCATGCGGCTGCTTGCTGCGATACTCATTGATGCCGAAAATATCGCTCCTACAATGATAGGAGAACTCCCTGCGCTCTTCGCGCTTGAACAGCGTCACGGGGTCTCTCTCGTTGCCAAGCTAATCATTGGGAGAGCGCAGGCCCTCACTCCCTGGCACAGTTTCGTCAAGCGGCAACAGTTTCTCACCAAAACCCACTCTGGTGGGCGCAACGCGGCAGACCATCTTTTGCAGCGCGAAGCGATCACCATGGCTCATCAAGGGGTCCGCCGTATCTATTTGCTGACCAATGACAAAGGGTTTTCGAGCACCATCAGCCACCTTCAGTCGCTTGGATGTGAGGTGTTCGGGTTTGGCACCCTCCAGGAATCCAAACGCTTGCAAACGCATTGCGATCGCTTCATTTTTCTTCCCGTGACGTCCACTACTCATACGTGGAGCCAGCTCCACATCACAGGAGGTCCTATGTCTTCTATCGATCCTTGGTCAACGACGAGCACCCCTGAGGCTGAAAACACGCAGACAGCCCTGACCATTGTGCTGGCTACTTGGGACATCTGTTCGGGAAATCAGCCTGTTATGGACAATGAAATGAGCTTTCTTGCCAAGCACGTGAGATGCGTGTACAATCAACACTGCTCATTCTGTGTATGCACTCCAACCATATGCCATTTTTACAAAGAAGAGGTTCTATTTGTGTGGTGGGTATTTTCCTCGGTCAAGCGATGCATGTCTTTCAACTTCCAAACATTTCTCGAACGCGTTCTCTGTTGGGTCAAACCATCGGCAACCTCCCTTGTGCCCGGTACGCTTGCCGATCTGACCAAAGGGAAATTGGAACTGCTGGCGGAAAATGCGCTCTTACGGCAGCAACTGATCATTCTCCGTCGACAAGTCAAGCGACCGACCTACCGCAAGACGGACCGGCTTCTCCTGGTGCTTCTTGCCAGGATGGCCCGAACCTGGAAACAGGCACTCTTCCTGGTCCAGCCAGAGACGCTCTTGCGCTGGCATCGTGAACTCTTCCGTCTGTTCTGGAAGCGCAAAACGAAGGCATGCGCGAGAAAGTCAAAGCTCTCACCTGAGACGATCTGCTTGATCAAGGAAATGGCAGTGAAGAATCGACTTTGGGGAGCGGAGCGTATTCGGGGAGAACTGCTCAAGTTGGATATTCGCGTGAGCAAACGAACCATCCAGAAATATATGAGGCCCATTCGCCGGAGACGACCGAATGGGCAGAGTTGGAAAACGTTCTTGCGCAATCACGCGGCAGGCGTGTGGGCCTGTGATTTCTTACAGGTGACTGATCTCTTCTTCCGCCCACTTTTTGCTTTTTTCATCATCGAACTCCAGTCGCGCCAGGTGATCCATGTGAACGTGACGCGATCGCCGACCGATCTCTGGGTCGCGCAACAACTGCGCGAAGCGACTCCGTATGGGCAAACACCCAAGTATCTGATCAGGGATAATGATCGTAAATTCGGGCCGAATTTTGCTCGCGTGACTGCAACGAGTGGGATCAAGGTGCTTCGCACACCATACCGAACGCCGCGTGCCAATGCTGTGTGTGAACGCTTTCTGGGAAGTGTGAGGCGAGAATGCTTGGATCATTCCCTGATCTTCCATGAGAAGCAACTCCATCAGCGCCTCAATGCCTATACGGTCTACTTCAACCAGGCTCGACCCCATCAAGGACTGGGGCAACGCATTCCGGTGCCATCGGTTCCGTCTGCTTCTCTTCTGAAGCCTCCAAACCGGGTGATCGCCATTCCCATGTTGGGTGGGTTACACCATGACTACCGGAGGGCCGCCTAAATAGCCAAAAGCCAGAGAAAAGAGAAGATGTACGAATGTGTTTCTGTGCAGTCTGACCCTTTGCCTCATTGAGCAAAGAGAACAAGTCCTCTTGCCTCATTGCAGAGGTCTGGCGTGCTAACGATGGAGTGTATCCACTTGAGATAAACCCTTTCCGTGCTTTTTCTGCCTCTCGTTTCTTGGCATGGGTCAGAGATTTTGGAACGGATATGCTAAATATCCAGCACAGTTCATTCTGCATGTCTATCCCTCCAAAATCTCAATTGTTATTTTAACACAACCATTGGAGAAGGAGATGAAGCGCTTCCCTGATACACAAAATCTCATCGAACTTCCGCTCTCGCCAACCGATTATCGATGCTACTGGTTGGGGTAAGGTCTTCTTTGTCTCCAAACGACGCGTTCTCCCGAACTCCATGCCTTCCTCAAGGTCCTGGCAAGCCAGCGTGAACGGGAGCTATCCATCCCTGATGCCCTGACCCAGGCCCCTGCCGTGGTCGAGCCCCTGCTCCTCCAAGGAATCTCACCCACCACTCTCCACAACTCGCAACTTCACAACTGCACAACTGGCGCCCACTTGACTTTCCCCCCAATATCAGGTACAATTGTTATATCGTTTGTAACGGGCCACATCTTGTGGTCTTTCTTTTTGCCTTCTTCCATCATTCCCTTTCTTCATACACCTCTCTGGCACCATGATATCTCTCAGCCAACCCCACCATTGCCTCTCTTCCTCTCCCTCAACGCCACAAAAAAAGCCAGCTTCACCGCTGCCAACCACTCTCTCCCCACAACGACACATCGACATACGTGGTTCCCTGTAACCACACTTCCACGGCTCACTCATCTCATCACAGCAACTTGTACACATGACCACATAATCCACCTGGCAAGCACACAAATCCTCGATCATCTCATCATCACCGCCAGCACCATGCCACTGCCAACTCGCGTCGCCACCAACACACCTCTTGACGCAGATCTTCCCAAGGTCGCTCCAGCTCCTGCCGAAACATCACACGCGCCTGGCAATCCCCTCGAACGCGAAAAAAGATTCTTGATATTGGTACAACATAGAAGCATGTTAAGAAATGACCCAGTTGACGCTTTCCGCCTCGATTTGGAGAAACTTTACGTCTTCTGTCCCCTGATTTGATGTTGTAAAGAGAATGAATTCTATGATTTCTTTCCCAGGTTTCGCTGATGGAAGAAGACGAGCATCGTGAATTTCATCTTGTTCACAATCAAGAGAACCCGTACTGACACTATAGTGAGAAACGCCTGTAAACACAAAGGTGAGAGGCATAGGATCGCTCTTGATTGGGAATGGCCATTGCCCATCATCGCAAATATCCACCTCTAATGTTAGCTTGCCTTGCTCAGGGAAATACTGGAGGCTGTTTATTGGGCTATCATGTAAACTATAGTGCTCTTGAAATGCACTCAATCTCATCAACATCATCTTTCTGCACATCAAAGCGAGAATGTATCACTCGCTCTCACGAAGCTCTGTTGGAGAAGCTTTTCTGGCTCTCGTACCTGCTAGCTTACCAGATTGGTCTACTGCGAGCTACTTTTTACACCCTCTCAGCCTAACACATGGTCGAGGACCTGTGCTGGCTACTTGGGACATCTGTTCGGGAAATCAGCCTGTTATGGACAATGAAATGAGCTTTCTTGCCAAGCACGTGAGATGCATGTACAATCAACACTGCTCATTCTGTGTATGCACTCCAACCATATGCCATTTTTACAAAGAAGAGGTTCTATTTGTGTGGTGGGTATTTTCCTCGGTCAAGCGATGCATGTCTTTCAACTTCCAAACATTTCTCGAACGCGTTCTCTGTTGGGTCAAACCATCGGCAACCTCCCTTGTGCCCGGTACGCTTGCCGATCTGACCAAAGGGAAATTGGAACTGCTGGCGGAAAATGCGCTCTTACGGCAGCAACTGATCATTCTCCGTCGACAAGTCAAGCGACCGACCTACCGCAAGACGGACCGGCTTCTCCTGGTGCTTCTTGCCAGGATGGCCCGAACCTGGAAACAGGCACTCTTCCTGGTCCAGCCAGAGACGCTCTTGCGCTGGCATCGTGAACTCTTCCGTCTGTTCTGGAAGCGCAAAACGAAGGCATGCGCGAGAAAGTCAAAGCTCTCACCTGAGACGATCTGCTTGATCAAGGAAATGGCAGTGAAGAATCGACTTTGGGGAGCGGAGCGTATTCGGGGAGAACTGCTCAAGTTGGATATTCGCGTGAGCAAACGAACCATCCAGAAATATATGAGGCCCATTCGCCGGAGACGACCGAATGGGCAGAGTTGGAAAACGTTCTTGCGCAATCACGCGGCAGGCGTGTGGGCCTGTGATTTCTTACAGGTGACTGATCTCTTCTTCCGCCCACTTTTTGCTTTTTTCATCATCGAACTCCAGTCGCGCCAGGTGATCCATGTGAACGTGACGCGATCGCCGACCGATCTCTGGGTCGCGCAACAACTGCGCGAAGCGACTCCGTATGGGCAAACACCCAAGTATCTGATCAGGGATAATGATCGTAAATTCGGGCCGAATTTTGCTCGCGTGACTGCAACGAGTGGGATCAAGGTGCTTCGCACACCATACCGAACGCCGCGTGCCAATGCTGTGTGTGAACGCTTTCTGGGAAGTGTGAGGCGAGAATGCTTGGATCATTCCCTGATCTTCCATGAGAAGCAACTCCATCAGCGCCTCAATGCCTATACGGTCTACTTCAACCAGGCTCGACCCCATCAAGGACTGGGGCAACGCATTCCGGTGCCATCGGTTCCGTCTGCTTCTCTTCTGAAGCCTCCAAACCGGGTGATCGCCATTCCCATGTTGGGTGGGTTACACCATGACTACCGGAGGGCCGCCTAAATAGCCAAAAGCCAGAGAAAAGAGAAGATGTACGAATGTGTTTCTGTGCAGTCTGACCCTTTGCCTCATTGAGCAAAGAGAACAAGTCCTCTTGCCTCATTGCAGAGGTCTGGCGTGCTAACGATGGAGTGTATCCACTTGAGATAAACCCTTTCCGTGCTTTTTCTGCCTCTCGTTTCTTGGCATGGGTCAGAGATTTTGGAACGGATATGCTAAATATCCAGCACAGTGGTAATCCCTGGCTGTGAGGCGATGCCGTTTGGGACGAAAGTGATCCAAGATCAGCCCAAATGCGGAGAGAAAGCGTTGGGCTTGGCCTGGGGATTTGAAGCGCCGCATGCTTCGCTCGCGTTGCCGCGTTGGTTGATGCGAACGCTCTGCTCGGTTGTTCAATCTCTTATGTTGGCGGTGCTCCACACTCGATAAGATTTCCTTCTTGGCGGCGGCGTAGCTGGCCAATTTGTCCATAATAATCACTCGTGGGACATATTGCAGCCCTTTCAGGAGCCTGCGGAAGAACTTTTCGGCCGCGTGTTTGTTGCGTCGACTCTGCACGAGGATATCCAGGATGTTTCCATCCTGATCGACAGCTCTCCATAAGTAATGCGTCTTGTCATTCATCTTGAGGTGCACCTCATCCAGGTGCCACTTGTCTCCCGTTCTTGGACGACGACGTTTCAGTTCATTGGCAGACATCTGGCCAAATTTCAGACACCACTGCCGGATGGTTTCGTAGGTCAACATGACCCCGCGTTCTGCCATCATCTCTTCAACATCGCGAAAACTCAAGGAGAAGCGAAAATACAACCAGATGCAGTGGCCAATAATCTCAGCCGGAAAGCGATATCCTTTGTAGAGGGATGTTGGTGTCTGTGTTTTCATGACAGTGAGTCTACCAGAAATTGTAGCCGCTCGACAAGTTGACAATACCTGTCGAGCGGCTACAATTTCTGGATCATCCGCTGGCGTCGGCTCTGTCGCGATCATGAGGGCCTTCCCTGCAGCAGCGAGGTTTTGATCATGATTGCCATGAGCGCTCGCATGTTGCGCCTGCTCAAGCCTTCTTTTTTCTCCTATTGAGAATCAAACACTAACTCAGGATACAAAGGTAGGGGTCGATCATAAGCCACGTAGGAGACATATCTGATCAAGAAAACTACATAACAGATAAGCAACTCTTACCTGTTATGTAGTTTATATGTCATATGCTGTTAAACAAAAGGGAAGGTATGACAGCATTTCCCTTCTATACTATGGCTGTACCTTGAGCAGCAACTTGCCTGTGGTTATGTTATTCTCCATACGACGATGCGCAATGGCAGCCTGCTCCCAAGGCAGAATAGTCACATCTATGCGGATGTGACCCTCCATCAGCAGATCAATAGCGCGACGTATCGTGGCGGCGGTATGCTCTGGATGTGCTTCCTTCAATGTGGTGATGCTGTAGCCCACAACAGCCTTATTTCCAGCCATCAATGCAACTGGCTCTATTGGCACGTCAGGATTGCCGCTGGCGGCACCATACACGACCAGACGTCCGAATGGAGCCAGCAGACTCAGGCTCTGACTGCGCATCGGCTCGCCAGCATGATCAAGCACCACGTCAACGCCTCGCCCATCTGTGACCGTCCGTACCGATTCGACAAAACCATCACGCAGAAAGACGTGGTCATAACCCGAAGATCGAGCAGAGGGGATCTTCTGCTCACTGCCAACGGTTCCCAATACGAGTCCCGAACCCATGTACTGAGCGAGTTGTCCGGCTACGCTACCCACACCACCTGCCGCCGAGTGAATAAGGATCGTTTCTCCCGCTTGCAAGCGGGCTGAGTAGGTAAGCATATCATAAGCAGTTGTCACTACCGCAGGGAACGCAGCAGCCGTAGCCAGATCGAGCGTCCCATGTGTGCCCTCCAGTGGAAATGTCAGATCAGCTTGGGCGAGGGCTATTTCCGCATAGCCACCTCTCAAGATGAGAGCGGTAACAGGCTGGCCTTCGTGCAACCCTTCAACACCTTCGCCAATCTCGTGGATATAGCCAGAGACCTCCGCTCCCGGCACATATGGCAGTACTACGTTTTGATAACGATTACGGCGAGCCATCAAGTCAGCATAATTCACCCCTATATAGGCAACGCGGATACTGACTTGCCCCGGCCCCGGATGAGGATCGGGCAGTTCGCGAAGAGTCAGAACTTCTGGTTCTCCAAACGATGGAATAACTATTGCACGCATAGAGAGACTCCTTTCATTCACATGCCTGTGTCTGCATTAATGACCCCATGAGCGAAACACCTCCAATTTTTTAGAGAAGTGGTACAAGTTGTGCTTTCATGTAGGGATAGACCGGGAAGCCCTTCAACTCCTGCTCAATCTGCTCTTGAGACTCCCCTTTCATAACCAGCCAGACGTGCGAGTAGTCTGCACTGAAAAAGAGTCCCTCAATGATTCCTTCGTCCGTCAGCTTTTTCACGTGTGCCTGTTCTTGAGGAATGAGAGGGCTCATCGCGGCGATGTCTTGCTGATCATATTGGATGATGATCATCATTCTCATAGCTGTTCTCCTTTGACGATGGACGACACTGCTCCATGAGGCAAACAGGTGTCGTCCATCGTGGTTTTACTGCTGATACTTGCCCTGAGCACGTGTTACTCGGCCAACGTATGCCACTGATACTTGCCCTGAGCAACTGTGACTCGGCCAAAGACGTCAGTGGCGAAATGCGAAGCAATGCCAATCGTGGCAGGTTTTGCCAGTTCTTCAAGAATGTGTAGCCGTGTTTTCACCGCCTGCTCGTGGTCACGATCAAAGACGTTCCTCCACTCAGGATGCTCAACCTGCACATTATTATGAAAGACGTCTCCCAACAGAATCACGCGCTGCTCGCCAGCCTCGATCAGGAGTGAAGCGTGTCCAGACACGTGCCCTGGTGTCGCCAGAACGGTGATTTCGGGAACCAACAACGTATTCTCTTCAATCAGTTCAACACGTGGCTCCAGCAATCTGACGGCCTCTTCAACGCCATACCGCTCAGCCTGGGTCGCCATGCGCTGCCATTCGGATCGTCGGAGCAGAAAGCGAGCATTGGGGTAGAGGACGCCTTGTTCCCCATTAGCTTGCTGGATAATCCCGTTCACATGGTCAGGATGCAGATGCGTAATGAAAACGAGGTCGATATCCGCAGGGGTCAGTCCCGCTTTTTGCAGGCTCGCAAGGAGTTCGCCACCATGAAGCTCCATGTTCCCTTCATCGACATATTGACCGGGACCAAAGCCTGCATCAGCTACGATAGTATGACCAGATGTCTGGATAACATATGCACCGATACTAGCGACGATTTGTTTATCCTGATTGAGCAGGTGCTGGTAGGGTTCCCAGTCTGCAGGAGTCGTTTCCGGGAAAAGGAACGGGATGTTGAAGAGCGCATAGCCATCCGGCAGATTCGTGATACGGATGGAACCGAGAGTCATCTGGCGTTGTCGTGCTGTCGTGATCATGTCTATTCATCCTTTCAACGAGATCTCTTTCCTGAGAGGAACGAGATCGAGAAATCATTCATAAGCAGTAAAAAATTTGAGTGAGCGAGGGCATCCCGACAGGCTTTCGCCATCTGGATGGGGGTATGTCCATCCACCTCCTGCGGTGGATCGCTCCTTACAAGAGAAAGTATAGTCTCTCTTTGCTTGACAGGGAAGAAGAGAAAAGTTACCATGGTATCAACCGCTGGTTGATACTAAGGGAGATGCTATGGAAAATGACCTGTTACACTCGTTCATCCATGTGATAGATGCCGGGAGCTTTTCAAAGGCTGCCGAAAAATTATATATCTCCTCAACGGCGCTCATGAAACAAGGGACTCCAGAACGAAAGCCCGGTCGCCAGCAGGTACACCAGCAACCCTAGCAGACTGCGACGCGTCAGCCTCTTCACCTGGCGAGGCATCACGGCTGGGTGCAGCAGGTGGCGCTCATGCTCACGTATGGCTGTCCACCAGAACAGGTTGTAGGCGAGGTTGATCACGACAAAGACCCCGGCATAGACGGCACATGCCAGTGTCGCGGCAGGCGTGCCGAGATATTGTGTTACCAGGGAGGTAGGAAAGGGCACCACGGTCACGAACAATAGTAGCAAACCATTGGCGAACAGAAAAGGGGGTGTCAGCCCTATATATCAATTTGAAAAGGCCATGGTGGCTCGCCCACATGATCAAGATCGTGGCAAAACTTGTCATGAACGTGATGTACGACGGCCACTGCTAGAGTAGCGCGCGTCCCAACGCGGGCACAGTGATTGCTCCCGCTGGCAGGTGTGACACCTGCAAATTGAACACCAGCAACGTAATGGCGACGGCGTCTTTGCCGTCGCTGAAGGATTCGAGGCGACCGGTCTGTTTCTCAACGGCCCTTGCTCACTGTACACTGCTCATTCCTTCTCTCCTTCCAGACAAGCCAGGCAGCTCCTGCCTGGTGGTGGGCGCGTTTCCACCCCCGTATATGAGAACACTCACTTGTTATCCTGCAACTGCATAAGCCCGCAAGAGGCGGTAGAATGATTGGGGATCTGCCCCAGTTCGCGCTGCAAGCTCAGTAATAGTTTTAGGGCCATCCGCGACCATCTCAGCGAGCCTCTACTTGGCGGCCCTAGAAATGGCGCGAATGACCATCACGCGTGACAGCTCGTCCATTAAGAAGACAGGCGACGGTCTATCTCTTGTGGCTGAATTGGGAATCCCTGGATTAAATGTGTCGATGCGATTTCCAGGCCCGGTAGTATGCTTTCCACAGTCCCTGCACGAAAAAGAAGAAGAAGGTACACATCCCTTCAACACCCTTCCTTCTTGTGGAGCCTCTGGCACGGAATGAAGCCAGTTGGTGCAGGAAATCAACAAAGTGCAGAGAAATGATCCCTGATGCTATCGTCTGTCCCTGTTCTCCCTCGGTTGGGGTGTCTTCCTCCCCAGCAAGAACAGAGACAAACAGCGTAGTGGTGGCCTGCCAGACGTTCAAACCCATCTTCCCAGGGAGCACTTTAAAACCGATCAATGAGAGTCTACGACCAGACGGGTCATGAAAGAAGAGACGATACCACATTCTTGTGTTGGCGGAAGCGACCTCCGCAAGAAAGAGTTGGAAGATCCCTTTTTCGATGGGAAGTTTACCCCCTAGCGCCTCACACTCCACGTATCCCGAAATCGCCGCCTGATGAGTGATGCTACGTGTAAATTGTTCGATATGATCGATTTCTATAGTCAGATGTACAAGCAGCGCCATCTTCCGAGGCACGTCCTGCAATGCCGCCTGCCCGCCATCCAGTTCAGAGAAGTTGACAAAGCCTTTCATCGTTTCAGTGAAACTGAGAGAGGGATGTACCACTTCCTGGCTTGTGGACTGACTCATGCTCTGTTGCCTTTCCGTTTTTCAACGATTCCTTCGGCGATGCGTTCAGCGATGGCGGCGATCGTCAAACTGGGATTGGTACCGACTGATCCGGGAAGAATCGAGCCATCGGCAATGTACAATCCTGGATAGCCAAAGACTTCTCCCCGATCATTGACCACGCCTTCCCCCGCATGTCGTCCCATTGGACAGCCTCCCAGTGGGTGGACAGTCAGCATCCGACCGAAATACCAGAAGACGGGATTTTCTATATACCTTGCGCCCAGAGCATCAGAAATGGCTCGCATCTGTCCGCTCATCCTTTTATAAAAAGGGTTGGAGGTTTTTTTTTGCCAGTCTAATTCGAGCTTGTTTTTACGGAGTAGCAGGCGTCCATGCGCCTTTTCTCGTCCCATGCCCAGTAGTGGCAACAAACTGGAGGAGAACTCGCTCTCCCCAAAAAGGGAGACCAGATCATGGCTGAAGTTGGCCCGCCTGGTCCTGGGCAAGAAACTACGCCAAAAATATTTTGCCAGATAGCTGGCAGATCGTAATTCAGAGGGAACATCGAGCATTTGCAGAAGCCAGTTTAAAAATTCAGGATAGCCTGCATCTTCAATATAAAAGCCACGCTCCTCCCCACCATCTACCGCGTCTGCGATACGTATCAGGCTCGTAATCACTGGTCCATGACTTGCGTCAATCAACTGTGGCTTCCGCTTCCCATCCTTTTTCTCGCTGCACTGGAGCGCGATGGCGATATGGTCACCATTCCCACAAAAACGCGTGCCCAGCTGGGTGCTGAGACCTGGAAACGCCTGCTGGTTCCTGAGTAAGAGGGAGGTTGAGCCAAATGTGCCAGCTGCAAGAATGAGTCTGGTCGCTGTCACCGTCTTCACGACAGCATCCTCTTTCTCGCTCCCTGGAAGATATTGTTTATAATGAATAGTATAGCCCATATCGCCTGGCTCGAACGAGTACACCTCGCATAATATCCGAATAGCGGCACCAGAACGCTGCGCCACAGAGAGATAGGTATAATCCAGACTGTTCTTACTACCGTAGTTACACCCGATATCACATTCTCCGCAGAGACGACAGGTCAAACGTGTGCGATTGTGCAAATTGGGAGAGGCCTCACGAATTGGCTCACCAGGAAAGGGAGCCTCCTCCTCATTACGAAAGGACACAGCGAGGTTAGGCAGGTCCCATTCCAGTTTCAACCGATCCGCCACCTCTTTCAAGGCCCGCGTTTTCGTAGTCTGATTATAAGGAGATTGATCAAATGGATAGCGCTGCACTTTGAGCATCTGCTCAACACGATCATAATACGGCTCAAGATCCGCACGCGTCACAGGCCAGTATTCATATCCCTCTTGCTCCTCTGATTCCTGGACGAACCAGCGCTCGTCTTTGCGCACCATGACATTGGCATAGATCAGAGAACCACCTCCTAGCCCACTTGCAATCAGCGAAATCACATTGGGAAAGGAAAGCGGCTGATAAAGGCCATAGAGACGCTCATCGGGGTCCCAAAAGTTCTTCTTCATACTCGAGGGACTGCGCGGAAACGCTCCAGGCGGATACGCTTTGCCACGTTCAAGCAAACAGACACGCAAACCGGACTCTGCAAGTCGGCACGCAACCACCGATCCTCCAAATCCCGATCCGACAATGACGGCATCGAAGTGGGTTTCCTCCATGGTCATCGTCCTTTCTACCATGCTAGAGATCGATCAAGATCCTCCAGAGCTGTGAGGCCTATTGAGATGTTGGTTTCATGTCCACCTCCTGCGCTCTTTCCTGATCGATCTAACTGTACATTTGCACACGAAATGAGCGGCAGAACAGGCAGAAACTACAAAAGGCTTGCCTCTCCGCCGAGGCTTTGTAGAGAGTCCTCTCGTTCCGCGCCAATTCATGTTGATTGCTTGCTTACCCATTGAATGACCAAAATTCGGTCAGAATCCGCCCATTTCATGTGCAGATTTACACCCAACAGGCTTTCGCCATCTCTGTGAGGGTGGCCTCATCAAAACTCAACTGACCAGCATGGGGGGATGTCCATCCATCTCTTACAGTGGATGCTCTTTACAAGGTCAAGTATAGTCTCCGCTCGCTTGACAGGGAAGAAGAAAAAAGTTACCATAGTATCAACTGCTGGTTGATACAAAGGAAGATGCAATGGAAAATGACCTGTTACACTCGTTCATCCACGTGATAGACGCTGGGAGCCTTTCAAAGGCTGCCGAGAAATTATATCTCTCCTCAACGGCGCTCATGAAACAAATGAATGTCTTAGAAGCACAGATTGGGGTGCAACTGTTGATCCGCACCCATCATGGGATACGAGCCACCGATGCCGGCATGTCCTTGTATGCTGATGCCAAGTTTCTGCTGCAGTATTCAGAACAAGCCATTGCGCGAGCGCATCAAGCCGCCAGTACCAGTCCGTACCTGATCCGTATTGGAACGTCCATCCTCAACCCCTGTACCGTCCTCGTCGATCTCTGGAACACCATCAGTGAGACCTATCCCCAGTTCAAAATGAAGATGGTCCCCTTTCATGGGGCTGAACCCTGCCCCACGGCCTATGAAACGCTTGGCAAGGATTTTGATGTCATGGTTGGGGCCTATGATAGCGCCAATGGGGCTAACGCTTTTCAGGCGCTCAAGTTGGGGGAGCACCGCATCTCGGTCGCCGTCTCAAGGGAACATCCATTGGCCAGGAAGGACCTGCTTTCTGTTCCCGATTTCTCTGGAGAGCACTTGGTGATGATGCAACCAGGCATCAGCCCGCTCATGGATGGACTACGGGACTATGTACGAACGGAACACCCGGCCATCCACATTCAGGACCACCCCCCCCAGTATACGATGGAGTTGTTCAATCGCTGTGAAGAAAGAGGTGCCGTTCTGCTGACGTTAGACGGCTGGAAAGAGGTCCATCCCTTTCTGGTCACGATTCCTGTCGATTGGCCGTACACGATCCCCTATGGGGTGCTCTATCCGCTCAAGCCATCAAAGAGTGTGCAGCTTTTTGTGAGAGCGCTCCAGGAAGCAGTCGGTTCACCCCAGCTCCTCAACCACAGGTGAATGGCACTACTCCGCGTCTCCCCTGCAGTGCTCCCTGTTTGGAGACGAACGCAAGCCTTTCTTTTTCTCCCTCCAATTGACCAAATTCCGGGAAAGGAAGCCAGATGGAAAGCGGTTTGTTGAGCGATAATGGGAAGTGCCGACGAATTGCCTCACGTTAGATCGGTTCTCCGCCAGATTTGATGACGCCTGCTTGCTGACTGAACAAAAGTTCTCTGCTACACTTACCCCATCTAGATAATACTAAATGTATCAATGCATGTTATGATGAGGTGGCTAGATGGAAGGGACTCTTTTCCTCGGATTAGGGGCAGACTTTGCTCTCGAACGGGTTGTGGAGAGGCAGCATCATTTGCTCGTCACGGTCAGATCCATCGCCACTTTTTCCTGCTGCCCATTATGTTCCTCTCGCTCTGAGCATCTCCACAGCCATTACCAGAGAACGGTGACAGATATCCCTTGCTCAGGCCGCACGGTCACCCACAAACTCGTTGTCCGCCGCTTCTTTTGTCGCAATGAAGCGTGTCCTCGACGCATCTTTACAGAGCGCCTGCCCCAGTTGCTTCTTCCCCATGCTCAAATGACGAATCGTCTGCGAGAAGCCCTTTGTCTATTGAGTTTGGCTACCAGCGCCGAGGCCGCTTCACGCCTCGCTCCCCGCCTGGGGATGAAGAGTTCCCCCTCGACCCTGCTACGGTGTCAGAAAACGAACCCATTGCCCCAGCCATCTTCACATACCAAGATTGGCATTGACGACTTCGCCTTTCGACGTGGACAAACGTATGGGACAATCATTGTCGATCTCGAAACGCACAAAATTGTGGATCTGCTGCCAGACCGCTCGAAAGAAACCGCCAAAGCCTGGCTCTGCATCCATCCAGAAATTGAGGTGATCAGCCGAGATCGAGCAAGTAATTATTCTGATGCAGCAAGGGAAGCAGCTCCCCAAGCCTTACAGGTGGCCGATAGATTCCACTTAGTGAAGAACATTCGAGGAAAGATCAAAGACGTGTTAGACCGCAATCGGAGCTGTCTGCCCTTGGTGAAAAATCCTGCAACCTCTCCTACAATCCTTTCACAGGAGAATCCCCCAGAAGAGAGCAGCGGAACTGAGAGCGAGGCCCACCCGCAAGAGAAGGAAGTCCATGAAGCTCAAGAGCAAAGTTTCACCCCATCGGGCGAAGATCCTGCTTCTCCTGGTCTATTGACGATTTCAGAGCAGCGTCGTCAGCTCAACCGCGACAAACGGTATGCCCTGTACGAAAAGGTGAAGGATTTACGCAAGCAGGGCCTCAGCCACTACGCGATAGCTGATACGCTGGATATCAGCCGTCCGACAGTACGTAGATTTCTGGAGGCAGAACAGTTCCCCGAACGGGTAAACAGCCCAAAAACCAAGCAGAAGAGCGGCGTTGTCACTCCCTATCTCTCTTTCCTCAGCGAGCGCTGGCTGGCAGGCTGCCATAATGGACGCCTGCTCTTCCGTGAGGCGAAAGCTCGTGGCTATTCCGGCTCAAGAGCACAGCTTGAGCGTGTGACGACCGAGTGGCGCAAATACCTGCCGCCTTCCTTGACAGCCAAGCAAAAGAAGTCTCCTCCAGTGGCTACACCTCCTCCTAAAAATCAACAACTTTCGCCTCAGCAAGCTTCCTGGTTATTTGTGATCGACAAATTGCAACTCACTGCTGAGCAGCAATGGCAGATCGAGCAGTGCTGTAGGATCAATGAGGAGTTAGCGAAGGCTTATTTGCTCAGCCAGAACTTCACAGAGATGCTCCGGGAACGGAAAGCAGACGATCTCAAGGAGTGGCTACAACGCGCAAGAGAAAGCCAGATCCCCGAACTCGAAGGCTTCGCAAAAAGTCTGCAACAGGATTATTCCGCGATTTATGCTGCTTGTTCCCAACCTTGGAGCCAGGGGCAAGTGGAAGGGCATGTGAATCGCCTCAAATGCCTGAAAAGACAGCTCTATGGACGGGCAAAGTTTGATCTTCTGAGACACAAAGTGTTACAGGCTATTTAAACACATTAACGTCCTCGCCTAGAGTCTTCTCGTAGAACAAAACAGACCCGCGCGATATGGAGATCTTGTGATTCCTTCTGCAAAACAAGCAAGCGGCATAGCTATCATCACCAAACCTAGCGGAGAACCGATTCTTCCATGAGGCAATGCGTCGACAAAGACTAGTTGACTTTCTACAATCAAGCACTGTGACTCCGGGCTGCCCCAAACGCACGCCCTGGCGTGCGTCAATGTTGCCATCTTTGTCGGCAATCTTCTAATCCGCGTAATTGGCATGACTGGCAGAGTTGAGCCGGATCTTCTCCACCTCTTCGGGTGACGTCCCGGCTTCCACTCGCCCACGGGTTGCGCAACGAGATTTTTAGCTGATCAGTAAAGGAAAAAACAGGAGAAAGATCGAAGAAATATGTCTCCTCTTTCACCTCTGGTGCTTCTCTTTCTCTCTCAGTAGCCTCTTCAACGCATGTACTCCTTCCTGGATCTCGGCCTCGTTCATCGTTGTATAGCCCAGCAGCACTCCGGGCCGCAGCCTCGCTTGGAGCGTATAGGCCGAGAGCGCCGGGACATGCAAGCCTCCCTTTAAGGCCCGCTGCGCTATCTCCTGATCCGAGCACTCCGTTCCCAGCCAGCCAACCAGATGCATCCCCGCCTCGTGTGGAGCTACCTCTAGCTCACCCGCCAATTCCCGCCCTATTGCCGCTAGCAGCATCTGCTGGCGTTGCGCGTAGAGGGTCCGCATCCGTCGAATATGTCGTACAAAATGCCCTTGCGCGATAAAGTCAGCCACAATGGCCTGTTCCAATCCCGGCGAATGTCGATCTGCCAGCGCGCGGGCCGTGCGGAAGGCCGCGACCAACTCAGGCGGGACCACCAGGTAACCCAGGCGCAGAGCCGGGAAAAGGACCTTCGAGAACGTGCCAATATAGATCACCTGCCCATTCTCATCCAGTCCCTGGAGCGAGGCCAGTGGCCTTCCCTGGTACCGAAATTCCCCGTCATAATCGTCCTCAAGCACCCACATCCCGGTCTCATTGGCCCATTCGAGCAGTTGCAACCGTCGCTTCAAGCTCATCACCACGCCCAACGGATATTGATGCGAAGGGGTGACATAGGCCATACGTGCCTGTGGAGCGCGCTGCTGCCCCTGCGCGATCTCCAATCCCTCTCTATCCACCGGCACCGGGATCACCCGCACTCCCTGACTCATCAGCGCACCACGCGGCCCTGGATATCCTGGATCTTCGACCCAGGCCGCCTCACCCGGATCGAGGAGCACCCGTGCTGCCAGGTCAATCGCCTGTTGGGAACCGGAAACGATCAGAACCTGCTCCGCCGTACAGCGCACGGCGCGTGCTGTCCTCAAATAGGCTGCCAGCGTTTCCCGCAATGGATAGTAGCCAGCCGGGTCGCTATAGTCCAGCGTCTCCCACTTCGCCTGTCGATACTGTTGCCGTGCCAGTTGTTCCCAGATGTCAAAAGGGAACTGGTCCAGTGCAGGAATGCCTAACCTGAAGAGTTGTTGGGGGATGGCACCAGGGGTCACGCCCAGGGGGAGACTTGCTATCCGTTCTCCCCGTTGCGAAAGCCTCCTCTGACCCGCTTGCTGCTTTCCCCTCGCTTCATGTGCGGGAGGATTCGCCAGCAGTTCATCGGGCAGGGTGCGAGCCACGTAGGTTCCATCTCCAACTCGGCCCTCTACATAGCCCTCTGCCAGCAACTGCTCAAAGGCAATCAGGACCGTGGTCCGCGACAGCTTGAGTTCCTCGGCAAGCTGCCTGGTCGCTGGTAGCCGCACCCCCGGACGAAGCTGCCCGCTCAGAATTGCTTGCCGCACCCCTTCGTAGAGTTGCCGATAGAGTGGTTTCCCACCCTCTGTCTCAAGCGGTAGCACCAGAAAAGGGCTCTTCCCATAGCGTTTCACCATCGTTCTCTCCTTCAACCTTGCCACATTGGCTTTATCACTTTAGCACAAAATGGCGCTTGCCCTCAAGCCATTTTCTCCTTATGATACTGCTGTTCTGCTCCCTGCCCGGCATTCCAGCACCAGGGACAGAGCAGCGAACGACAACAGACAGACAACAAGGAGAAGAGACAATGAGACAGGTCCCTCTCGGTCAAACAGGTGTCCAGGTCAGCGCCCTCTGTTTTGGCTGCATGCACATTGGCACACGCATCCCTGAAGACACTTCGTATCAACTTCTGGATCAGTACTTTGAAGCCGGCGGTCGCTTTTTGGATACAGCCAACGCCTACGCGTTCTGGGTGGAGGGCTGCCACGGTGGTGAAAGCGAGGCCCTGCTGGGTCGGTGGATGAGCACGCGCCAGAATCGCTCCGAGATCTTTCTTGCAACGAAAGTTGGCGCGCGCCCCACTGTTCCTGGCGCGGATCTGGAGCGCGCAGAAGGTCTCTCACGGCAGGCGATAGAGCAAGCGGTGCACACCAGCTTGCGCCGCCTGGGAACAGACTACATTGATCTGTGTTATGCGCATATTGATTTCCGTTGGAACCCGCTGGAGGAGACGCTGGAAGCATTTGATGACCTCGTCAAGGCTGGAAAGATCCGGTATCTCGGTTGTAGCAATTTCACTACTTGGCGCATTGAGCAGGCCCGTCAGATGAGCAAGATTCATGGCTGGACCTCCTTCTGCTGTGCGCAACAGCGGTACACCTACCTGCGTCCTCGGCATGGTATCAATCATCAGTACTGGCCGCCTGCCAGCGAGGAGCTGCTTGACTACTGTCGGGAGCACAGCGATTTTTCCCTCCTGGCCTATTCTCCCCTGCTTGAGGGAGCCTATACCGGCAAGAAACCCTTGCCAGAACCGTATCAGGGGCCAGATACTGATGCCCGCCTACGCACCTTGCAAGCGGTAGCACAGGAGGTGGGGACCACCACGAACCAGCTGGTTTTAGCCTGGCTTCTGCAAAGTTCTCCCATCGTCTTGCCCCTCATTGGGGCCAGCAACCCGGACCAGTTGCGAGAGAACCTTGGTTCACTCCAGATCCACCTCGACCTGGAGCAGATGTCACGCTTAACGCTTGCTGCGGGCCGTTAGCCCTCATCAGCCTGGGAAACAGCTTCGCATCAAGCCAGGGAAGCGCATCATGAGCCAGCGCGCGTTCCGAGGGGAGATCTCTTACACAGACGACATCAGCAAACGCTCGGAGTTCTGGACCAGCTTTATTCACTGATGAAGCGGCGCGTTTCGTGGCTTGAGCAATCCAGATGGTTCCCAACCTACAGAAAAATAGTCACGTGAGACATTCAGAGAAAAGGGAAATCAGAGTATGTCAACGATGCATGCCATACGCGTTCATACCTACGGTGATGTTGACCAACTCCAACTCGAACAGATCCCACAACCCGAGCCACAGGAGGGCGAAGTGTTGGTGCGAGTTCACGCGGCAGGCGTCAACCCTCTCGATTGGAAAATTCGCTCCGGCTGGATGAAGAGTATCATGCCTGTGGCATTCCCCTATGTGCCCGGAAACGAGTTCGCAGGTGTGGTGGAACGTGTTGGCCCAAATGTTTCAACCCTGCGGCCCGGCCAAGCAGTGTTTGGGCAGAGTCCAGGGGGAACCTATGCTGAGTATTGTACTGCGCCCGTACGGACCCTGGCACCCAAACCGACAGCACTGAGCTTTGACGAAGCAGCAACGGTTCCCATCGGGGCCACGACTGCCTGGCAGGGTCTGTTCGTCGCAGGTGAGTTACAGGCCGGGCAACGAGTATTGATCCTGGGCGCATCAGGTGGCGTCGGAACTTTTGCGGTCCAGTTTGCCCACAGCAAAGGTGCCTACGTAATCGCTACCACCTCCGCCCGTAATGTAGCATTCGTGCGTTCACTTGGCGCAGATACTCTCATTGACTACATCCAGACGCGCATAGAGGATGAGGTTCATGATGTCGATTTGGTGTTCGACGCGGTTGGTGGCGAGGCATCCACCTGCGCATTCTCCACGTTGAAACGTGGTGGGAAACTCATCACGATTGCAGGGCAACCCGATGAGGCACAAGCACAGGCACGGAGCGTGAGCGCGTCGTTCTTCGCCGGTCATCCTTCTGCTGATCTTCTGGGCACCTTTGCCTGTTTGATCGATGCAGGTCAGCTCCGCACATCCATCGCTGCCACCTTCCCGCTAAGTGAAGCTCACAAGGCACATGAACTCAGCCAGAGTGGCCATGGACGTGGGCGCATCATTCTCCGTGTAACGGAGCACCAGGATAAATGACACTATCGAGTCCTTCCATCACCATTCAGATTACGCCGGAATCCAAACCCGCAACGCCTTCCTGGATGGGAGAGGTGGCAGCTTTTGCTCAAGTGCTCACCCATACGGGAATGCTGGAAGCAATCCAGGATCAGGTGCGTTTTGCCCGTGCCCGCTTTGGGCAGTACGATCCCATCGATTTTGTTGCGGTATTGATCGGCTATGCTCTTTCGGGTGAATCCACGCTGCTGGCCTTTTACGAACGGCTCGACCCGTTTGCCGAGCCATTTATGGCCCTGTTTGGTCGTCATCGGTTGCCTCATCGCTCGACCCTTTCTCGTTTTCTTGCTGCTCTCGACCAGCCCACAGTGGAGGTCCTGCGCACGCTCTTTCAAGAGGATCTGCTGGCCTGTATGGAATTGCCCCGAATTTGGAGGGTTGGAGAAGAGAAATTTGGTAGAATGACCACAGGAGGGATCTATGGGCAAACCACAACCAACCTACACCAAAGAATTCAAGCAGCAGGCTGTCGCACTTTTTGAAACCAGTGGAAAGAGTAAAACACACATTGCCAGAGATCTTGGTATCTCTGATAGTGCTTTAAGTAAGTGGTGCAAAGAATTTGGAGAGCGAGGTGCAGAGGCTTTTCCGGGAAAAGGTCATCTAACTGCTATAGAAGAAGAAATGAGAAGATTACAGCGTGAAAATGAGATTCTCCGGCAGGAAAGGGACATATTAAAAAAGGCCATGAGCATCTTCGCGCAGCCCCATCCGTAAAATTCCAGTTCATCCATGAGCATCGCCAGGTGTTTCCCATTCTTCGGATGTGTCAGATCCTCGACGTTTCGGAAAATGGGTACTACCATTGGTGCAAACGAGGAAAAAGTCAACGAAAACGGGATGATGAACAGCTCACGGAGCGTATTGAAGATGCGTATTATACCAATAGGGGTCATTATGGGAGCCCTCGTATTCATGCGGAATTGAAGGCGCAAGGGCTCCTTTGTAGCCGCAAACGAGTAGCACGTCTGATGCAGGCAAAGCAGCTGAGTGCTCGCAAGCGGAAGCGAAAACCACGCACCACGAACAGTCAGCATGGATTTCCGCTCGCACCCAATCTGCTGGAGCAGGATTTTACCGCTGAGGCACCTAATACCAAGTGGGTGTCAGATTTTACGTACATTGAGACGCGAGAAGGGTGGCTCTATCTTGCAGGAGTTTTAGATGTCTATTCACGCAGAATTGTTGGATGGTCCATGAGTGAACAACATGATACATCGTTCGTGAAAGCAGCACTCCAGATGGCACTCCTGCAACGCAAACCAGGAGCTGGCCTCGTCCATCATTCAGACCGTGGCAGCGAATATGCTAGCACCAGCTATCAAATGCTGCTGCGTGAGCACAATATCCAGGCGAGTATGAGTAAAAAAGGGGATTGTTATGATAACTCGATGATCGAAAGCTTTTGGGCCACACTGAAGAAAGAGTGTGCTGAGACAAGCATCTTTGCCAGCCGAAGCGAAGCAAGAAGAACGATTTTTGAGTACATCGAAGTGTATTATCATCGAAAACGAAGGCATTCTTCTTTAGACTATCTGGTCCAGTTGAGTATGAAGAACAAGAAACAGAGACAGATGATAATTATTCTTGACGAATCTCTACTTTCTATGATAAAATTCACGTATACATAATACGTGAAAATACACAGAAAAATACTCGTTTGATGCATCTCCATGGACTCACTTTTCCATTTGAGCCCCCCTCCAAAAACGGGTCAACTCCAGTCTCTGTCTCTACTACCACAGAAACACTGTTGGAGAGAGTACCTCTTTCTCAACTCCTTGTCAGATGGGTTACACCCCAGATGCTCTTCCCACACTGATCACTCTCTCCCTGCCCTGACTCTTACCCACATGGCCTACCGCTTTTCATACTTTTCTCGCAAACAGGGGCGTTGCCGCCTGTTTCACTGCCATGCAGAGCATCCCATCATCCAGGCAGAACTAAACCGACCACGTTTCTCATTTCTGCACAGTGATACAGGAGCATTGCCATATCCGCACCCTTTTCCCTACAGACGAAGCTCATAGCTAGAAGGGAGGAAACGTCTCATCGCCATTGAGAGGGCTTTTCTCTATTGGCATACGATATTCCTCAGGCAGCATGAGCGTCTCACGTACACATCCTCTCCACCTTGGATCGAGCCCACGTTCATCAGGCTCATTCCACAGGTCTCCATACTCGAAACAAAGTCCTTTGGACCTCACCTGAATACCCTCCGTCCTCCAGATCGTTCGCGTAATCAACGCATCAATCGCATTATCCAGAGGAGTACCTTCGCAACAACATTCCTTTCGTTACTTCTCTCGATACCTCGTTGTATGAGATAATCGTGTCGTTCTTCAGAAGAGAGGGTATACCAATCTTCTGGCAGATGGGAGAAGCTGCGGTTTATCCATCCAGAGGCAAAAAAAGACACAAAAGGTTCAATGAGGAAGATAATGCCCATGAACAGGCAAAGAACGGTTACTATATTCCACCCTAAATAGATCACCACTAATACTCCTACGCTCGTATACAGAAATCCCAAAAGCAGTGTTTTGACATGAAAGGACCGATCAGATCGCATGTGACACTTCCTTACGTAGAGAGAAAAAGAGAGAGACACCACCTGTGCATTTGTTTAGCATACTGTGGGATTGCCGAAACATCCACAGCCGAAACGTGATATAGCTGAGTTAGGAATGTGAGCCTGAGCGCTAAAAAGGATGCTCTGTGAGATCACCGAATTGTTCTAGATCCGACTCTGGATCTTTCCCCCTTAATGGAGATCACCTTCTCGCTCACAACACGTTCTCATCACCATCTGGGAAAGGCACGCAAACCTGGACGCTCACTCGTGACATAACCACTCTCTTCTCTAGCCCCAGAAAGAGCAAATAAGCAACCATAGGCAACGTTAAACACATCACAGCGCATTTTCGGAACGTAGCTGCGTACACTAAGTGGGTCAATCCGCAATTACCTTGCGAAAAGGACGAGGGAATGAGAAAATATTTCCTAGAGATCGGGCCAACAAGTGAAGGAACAAGAATAAGATGGGAGCACGACAAAAGATCCCACTTCGTTCATTGAGCGAGGCAGAACGTGGCGTATTGCAACGAATCGCCAAGGCCAGCAGTGAGCGAGTTGATGCCGCCAAACGGGCCAAAGCACTTTTGGCAGTTGCCGATGGAAAGACCTTTACCCAAGCTGGTGGAGAGGTTGGTCTTTCCCGTGAGGGTGTTTCCCAGCTCGTGGAACGCTTCAATCAGAGCGGGCTTGCTGTCTTGCTCATCGCTCAGGGACGAGGAAGGAAGCCGATCTATGGAGTGCACGAGCGAGGGCTCGTAATCCAAGAATTGCAACGCCAACCCGATCGCATACATGATCAAACCGCGACCTGGTCGCTCAAGCTATTACAGCGAGCCTTACGACGAGGGACTCTGCCCTCCATCGGGGCAACCACCATTGGACGCATCCTCCATGAAGAGGGCTATCGTCTGCAACGTGATCGCACCTGGTGCCAGACGGGAACAGCCTTGCGGGTACGCAAAGATGGCGTCTATCGCGTTCAAGATCCCCAAGCGCAGGAAAAAAAAGATTAATTGAGCTGGCCTACCAGGTAGCGGAGAGTTGGGGGATCGCAGTGTGGTGCCAAGATGAAGCTGGTCCGTATGCAACCAGGCCTCAACCAGGGGCTTCCTGGCAGCTCCAAGGGCATCCACAACTGCAACCCCACGAATATCTGCGAGATGGGGGAGCCAAACTCATGACCCTGTTTCGCCCAGCCACTGGCGAGGTCCGCGCCAAAGGCGTCCACTCCGTGACGAACGCGGTTTTGCATCCCTGGATGCAAGAGCAATTGCTCGATATTCTTGCCAATGAGGGAGGACGCAAGAAAGATACCTGCCCCAGAGAGAAGAGAAGGGAGGCAACTCCCTATCATCAGTGGGAAACTTGGCTCGGCTGGCGTCTCAGTGATCGCTACCCTCCTGTGCGCATGATTTTGATCTGGGATAATTTGGCAGGCCATCGCAGTGATGCGATGGTTCGGTGGCTCTTTGAACACGGGATCATGCCCTTGTATACACCTCTTGGCGGCTCTTGGTTGAATATGGCTGAGTCCATGCAGCGTATCTTGGTGCGTCGGGCCTTGTCGGGTCAGTATCCTCAAACTCCTGAGCACATTATCAGCTGGTTGGAACAGACTGTAATCGGCTGGAACCAGGACCCAACGCCGTTTGTGTGGAATGGTAAGCGAAGAGAGCGCAGGCAACGAGCACGACTTCGACGCCTAGCTGGTTCTGGAGCGGCTCTCCTCTCTTACGCAAGGTAATTGCGGATTGACCCACTAAGTGGTGCATCCACCAAGTAATGGTAAAATAGGAACATCTCAAAAGTGAGGTGTTCCATGCCAAAGATTTTACAAGTACGAGCGATGACTGACGAAGAAAGCAAGATGATAGAGCATTTGAGCCGTTCTAGAACAGCGCCAGCAAGGCAGGTAGAAAGAGCCAAGATAGTGCAATGGGCGAGCGAACAACAGCGTGTTCCCCAGATCGCAACCCGGTTAGGAGTCGCGGAGAATACCGTGCGCAACTGGCTCCATCGCTTTAACGAGGCAGGATTACCTGGACTCTTTGATGAGGACCGAACCGGGCGACCGCCAACATATAGTCCCCAGGAGGTCTCAGTCGTGGTGGCGACCGCTCTTACCAAGCCCGATGACCTCGGTTTGCCCTTTGGGCACTGGACCCTAGATCGGCTTGAGGTGTACCTCAATGAGGAAAAAGGGATCGCCATCAAGCGCAGCCGGATCAACGAAATCTTGCAGGCGGAAGGGCTGCGATGGCGCAAAGATGAGCATTGGTTTGGCGAACGGGTTGATCCCGACTTCGCCAAAAAAGGGGGTCATCACCACCCTCTACACGGTTCCACCAAAGAGGAGCACCGTCGTGAATCTCGATGAAATGGGCCCTGAGTCGGCGAAAAGTTTTCTGGGGAAGAAACTGGTTCATGCTCAGCCCGCTCCAGAGAAGGGCAAGCCCGCCGAGCGGGCCAGCCAGGAGATCGACTATGGACGCCGGGCCAAGGGGTATATCTTTGGTGCCTTTCAACCTGCCACTGGCGAGGCGTTGACGAGGCCCTACGACCGGCGAACGACGGAAAACTGGATCGATTTTCTCAACCAGGTTGAGCAGTGGGTTCCCCAAAGCGTCGAACGCATCTACGCGATCTTGGATAATCTGGCAATGCATCGGGCAACCGATGTCCTGCTGTTTGCTTTGCAGTATCCGCGTTGGGAATTCGTCTTCCAGCCGACCTATGCCGCTTACTTGAACCTGATTGAGCCCTGGTGGAAAACGCTGCGTTCCCTGGCGCTCAAAGGGCGGCGCTTCGAGACCTGGGAACAGGTCTGTGATGCTATTGATCGAGCGACAGTTTACTGGAACGCTCATCGTCATCCTTTCGTTTGGGGGCGAAAGCGGCGTCATCGCCCTCGTCGTTCATCTGGGATTGCCATCCCGGCCAATGTCCGTTAATTTAGTGGATGCACCACTAAGTACACTCAACTAACTTTTTGGGCATTGGAACCAATCACTGACAGCATTTTTTCCGGGCACTGGTTAAAGCGGTCGAAGCAATCTTGGGCCGCCGTCAGCAGTGCCTGCTTGGTCTCAAACAATTCACAATGGGTAACTTCGCGACGAAAATGCCGCCAGAGCATTTCAATAGGATTGAGCCAGGGGCTATAGGTTGGCAGATAGAGCAAGATGAGCCGTCCAGCTGCCGCTCGCACAACTTCTTCCACTTCATCATCCTCATGCGTACCAGCATTATCCCAGGCGACATACATGGTTCCAGTTGGATGCTTCTCAACCAGGACTTCCAGCAACTGAGCAATCTCCTTTCGGCGCTTGCGACGCTGAAACTGGACCACCGTTTCACCCGTATGATAGTTCACAGCTCCAATGCCATAATACTTGTCCGGCTGCTTGGGCGTTGGGATCATGACCTGCCGTCCTTTTCGGCTCCACATCGCACGCAACGTTGGAAACCAACTGAGATTGAACTCGTCGGCATAATAAAAGACGTCTCCCTCTTTTAGACCGTCACGCGCCTCTTCGATCGTCTTTTTTTTTCCAGATACTCTGGATCAGGGCTACTTACTTTGTGTTGAGGACGCGAGAGCACGACCTCTCCGGCTTTGAGCACCTGACGCACGGTTTCGATGGACGCTCGAATGCCTGTTTGTTCTGCCATGTAATCGGCGAGCCGTTGCAATGTCCACATCGAATATGGCTGATCTAAGCTGCGGGGCCGACGCCGGACTGCTGCCAAGACCTGCTCTTTGTACGCTTGCGTGATCTTTGGCGGAGGACCAGGCATTGGTCGATCTTTCAACCCTTCAATTCCTTCCGCCATCCAACGTTTGAGCCAGTTGCGGACCGTTTGGGTCGCTTCCCGCACAATGGGAGCAATGACCGACACTCTCAGTTGCTGTTCTCCGGCGAGCAAGATGATTTGAGCCCGGGTACGCAGTCGCGGGTCTTTTGTCGTTCGGTACAGTTTCTCTAACGCTTCCAACTCTTCTGTTGTCAGGGACGGTATCTCCAGGGGCGCTCGCATGGATCCCTCCATTTTTTCTGACAGTTTACCTCATTTCACAAAACATTGCTTGATTGTACTTACTGACCTCGCGAGAGAGAGCTAAAGTAAAAGAGCTACCAGCCGAAAGAAAGGAGGTATGGGAGCACCAAAGAAAGCTGATTGGCGAGAAGAAAGGCGTAAACGCGCCTGGGAACTGAAACAAGCTGGATGGAAACAAAAAGAAATTGCAGAGGCACTAGGAGTGACAGAGGGGGCAGTGAGCCAGTGGATGAAGCGCGGGCGAGAAGGAGGAGAAGAAGCCCTCAAAGCCAAGCCTGCGAACGGAGCCACCCCGCGTCTGAGGGCGGACCAACAAGCACGCATCCCACACGTGCTGGCGAAAGGAGCACCCGCCTACGGATTCTGCGGAGAGGTCTGGAATAGCCGGAGATTGGCGGTAGCAATCAAGCAAGAGTTTGGGGTGAGCTATCATCCCGATCATTGTGGGTATTTGGTGCGCAAGTTAGGCTACAGTTTGCAGAAACCGGTGGAACGGGCCACTCAGCGCAATGAGCAAGCGATAGAGTACTGGAAAACGCACCACTGGCCCATGCTGAAAAAAAAGCCGAGCAGGAACAGCGGACGATAGTTTTTGTGGATGAAGCAGGCTTTTATCTGCTGCCAATGACTGTACGTACCTACGCTCTACGAGGGCATACGCCCGTACTGCGTGTCAAGCTGACACGTGATCATCTCTCTGCGATTGGGGGCATTACTCAGAAAGGGCGAATCTTCATGCAACAGCAAGAGCGTGCATACAATGCCGAAGACGTGGTGCGATTTTTACGCATGCTGTTGCGCAAGATTTCTGGCAAGCTGCTTGTCATCTGGGATGGATCGCCCATCCATCGCGCAAACGCCATCAAAGAGTACCTCGCGACTCGCGAGGGCAAAAGGCTGCATCTGGAACGCTTGCCTGGCTACGCTCCTGAATTGAATCCGCAGGAACAGGTCTGGAATCTACTTAAACGTCGTGAACTCAAGAACCTGTGCTGTGAGGATTTGCCTCACCTGAGTCAAGAGCTTGTACGCGCGAAGGAACGCCTGCGCCATCGACAGGAAGCCCTTCGTCACTGCTTTGCCCACACTCTTGATGAGGTTTAGTTGTTTCTCACGAGGTCAGTAGTAGCAGGCTTTACAATACAATCCATTTGACAATCCGCCCCTGTTTTCGTTTATACTCATGCATATATTTATCACCATTCCTGATAAGGAGCGCCCCCTCTCAATGCTATTTTGTGATTATTGTGGTGCCGAAAATAGCGACACCGTAGCCCAATGTATCTTTTGTCATCAACCCCTTATTTCCACTACCACAACCGCGTCTTCCTCCTCTTCGGGGCTGCAACAATTGCTGCTTCCAGCCAGTGCAGCCCCCTCCTCGCCCCAGGCCACTCCTCCTCCCAACCCACAAGCATCCGCTTCACTCCTGTACCAGAAATATCGTCTCCTTGAGCAGATCGGTGAAGGTGGCTATGCCTCCATCTACAAGGCTTGCGAGCGCGAAAACCAGCGCCTGGTGGTCGCCATTAAAGCCATCAACCTGCAGGGTATGAGCGCTGACCAGATCATTGATGCCACCGCAACCTTTCATACAGAGCTCACCATCCTGAGCACGCTCAAGCATCCGGCAATTCCTACCCTCTACGACCACTTCACCGACGCCTCCCACTGGTACCTCGCCATAAGCTTTATTGAGGGCAAACGCTGGAGAAGTATTTCTCGACTCTCACCCTGGACAAGTATCGCGATCCGCAGACAATGTGTACGCTGTTTGAGATCGCCCTTGAGCTTTGTAATGTCCTGATGTATATGCATCGCCAGGAGCCAAGCGTGATCTATCGCGATCTCAAACCCGCCAATATCATGCTCGGTCCTAAAAACCGCGTCACGCTGATCGACTTTGGCATCGCGCGCCACTTCAAGCCTGGACAGAGCAAAGACACGATTCCCTTTGGCTCTCCAGGCTATGCCGCCCCAGAACAATATGGCAAGGCCCAGACGACACCGCGCTCCGACATCTATAGCCTGGGCGCCCTGCTCCACCAGATGCTCACAGGCCAGGACCCGGCTGAGCATCCCTTTGCGTTCCCCCCCATTCACATCACCACGCCCGGCCTTCCCTTGGAACTGGGTAGCTTCATTGCTCGTATGCTTGCATTATCTCCTGAGGAGCGCCCCACAAGCATGGTAGAGGTCCAATATCAACTCAAGCAGGCCTACATCGGCCTTAAGGACCGACTCAGCGACAAAGTAGAGAACTCAGTCCCAGTTCCAGCACTGGTAAGCCGCCGGGCCATGGTGGGCTGGGGCGCATTTGGACTCGTAGGCCTCGCAGCAATTGGCATTACTGCGCTCTTCGACAAGCACATGCAACCTCCAGTTTCCATCCAATCACCCTCTACACAAGCCCCTACCGCCACTCCCGTCACCTACGTCACGCCAGACGATACCATTCCACGAACTCCTGAGTTGACGAAAATTAAAGTGGTAGCGACACAAAGGGTCCCCAATCAGGAAGTCGCCGCCGCCTTTGTCAATGGAGTTGATGTTCCCTTTAATATCCTAGCCAGTACTAACAATAATGTTCATGTTCTCTATGTGGACCACATCGTCTCTTATACTGGTCACATAAAGCCTGTCAAATATATCTCCTACACAACCGGGGGCACCGATGTTGCCACGTGCGCTGAAAATGAGACCGTTGTACACATCTGGGATTGCGCAACTGGACAAGCCACAATGCGACTTCATGCTCCTGCGCCAGTTGTTGCGTTGTGTTTATGGGAAAATATGCTTGCTGTGGCCTGCGACGACAACACGGTGTACCTGTATGATCTTTCAAACACCTCCGACGCGACTCATCCCACCCCTGTCCGTACGTATCCGACCCTCATGCCGATCACAGCTCTGATTGTTCAGCAACCAGTAGATACCAATTTCTACGATCATCTTTACCTAGGGATTGGCTTCCAGAATGGGATCGTACAGGTATGGGCAGATACTGACATAGTCACTCAATATGAGCATTCGAAGGCGATTACAGCTCTACAATGCTGGGATCAGCTTATTGTCTCTTCCAGCCTCGACCAGACTGTACAAGTCTATCAGTTTACGACGAACACATCTTTTGCGCTGTACCTGGGACATACACACAAGGTCAATACCGTCACCTGGCTCACTTATAACACGCTCGCTTCGCTCGATGAGAGCGGAGAAGTGCATATTTGGACCTATCCTTCAGGCAAGATCGTTCTTACAGAACCATTACTGACGACCAGAGCTGATCCCCACTACCATATGAAGACAAGTGTCGCAAAATCTCACTATTACCTCTCATGTCTTACATCTCCAACCTCCATCACGACCTATCACATTTCGTAAATCGTAGGGTCGATGCTGGCATGGACGCGCCCCTTGACAAGCATGGTTTCGCTCTTCCTGCATATGCTGTGCGAAGCGGAGAGAAACGTTCATGCAGCATAGCCCCTATGGTGGAAGCACCACAAAGTGATGCTCAGCTGTTCATCTGGGCAGGAGGGAGAATGAATGAAAGTTAGCCACACCTGAGAATCGCCCTTATGACTCTAAGCAGAGTCCAGGTGGAGGGTGAGAACACAATGCAGGGCAGCAGCCCATCCCCGATTCGCTGGCTCAGGCCCTCCCTGCCCAGGTCGTCTCCCTGCTCCTGCAAGGGGTCGCGCCCACTGCCCTCCCGCGCCAGTACCACGAGGTGATCTTCCAGACGGTCAAACTGGGCCCCTCTGTCCGCTATCTATGGTGTAGTGACCGCTGGAGAGCGTTCCTTGCACCTCATAATAGGTGAAGCTTCCCTCATCTTCATCCCAATCAAGGCAAGCAGATAAGTACTCTAGGCGCGCACGTACAAAAAATGGGTCGTACCAGGTGGTAATGGTCTGAGCAATGACATAGCTTGAACTCCTTCTCTCACGAACGATGAGGGGCTGCCTGCTCATCAAGACGACACGATAGGCAGGAGAGCCCCAGTAGAAAAATCGAGGCAGAGAACTAGGGCCAACGAGGGCTCTGGAAGGGCTCCTTGATGCAAGGAGGAAGCTGCACCCTCCACTCTTGGGCAGGGCAGCGATTCGCATGTTCCTGGTGGTAAGGGAAGCCAGATCGTGAGCGTCATCAACGCATCAATCGCATCATCCAGAGGAGGACCTTCGCAACAACGTTCCCTTCGTTACTTCTCTTAATAAATTGATGTATTGTACGATCGTGTCGTTCTTCAGAAGAGAGAGTCTGCCAATCTTCTGGCAGGCGGGAGAGGATGCGGTGTATCCATCCAGAGGCAAAAAATGACACAAAAGGGTGAACGAGGAAGGTAATGCCCATGCACAGACCAAGAACGGTTATTATATTCCATCCTAAATAGATCCCCCGATACTCCTACACTCGTACACAGAAATCCCGAAAGCAACGTTCTGAAATTAAAGGGCCGATCATAGCGCATGTAACACTTCCTTACGTAGAGAGAAAAAGAGAGACACACCACCTGTGCATCTGTTTAGCATACTGTAGGATTGCCGAAACGTCCACAGCCGAAACGTGATATAGCTGAGCAAGAAATGTGAGCCCCTAGGCATCTTGTCTGCAGTTCGTGGGCCATACCAACGTTTCAACTGGAAAGCAAACTCGGTGAGAACTGCGTTCCCCTCCATTACATGTACATTCGCTTGGAAGGTGAGCACATCTCAGACTCCCCATCCTTTACCCAATCAAGCAACTCACCCCCCTCTCCATCCAGTTTCAGTCCGAGGCACTGATCTAGAAAGCCAGCCTCATCCCCCATCATCAAGGGAGCACAAGAACCCTGTCAACGCCGCAGTTGTCGCTTCACATTGCACACCATCTCCGGTTCACGCTTACCCTCGATCTCCCAACACAGTTTCAACACATCCACCGCCGTCTCCCGCAATAACCTCTTCGGATCACTGCGGGAGACGGAAACCACGAAAAGAAAGTATCGATCTCCAATCCTGCTGCCCAAGAATGTTCACCCGATGCTCTTGTAATTCTGCGGCAAAGTGCATGTGAATCTGAGAAAGAACGTCTTCAACAGTACAGGGGAAAGCACTTTGGCGGATATTTATCGGGGTCAGATAGAGCGAGTGCTGACGCATCACGCGTTTATTATACCGAAGCAGGATGGATTGGAGAGGACCAAAAGCATTCGTTCGCATGGAGCGAGCAAAAATCGCTTCGTAGCTATAGACATCGATACCAATGACCGGTATATCACCGGGGGCCAGATACGGAAATACGGCTCGTATCTCTTGCCAGTACAGAAATATGGGAACACAGATCGCTGGTAGGTAACCCGTGTAGAGCAGAGGCCCAGGCAAGAAGATGCCCTCATGCGTGATGTGAAGCACTGGCGGCTTCAGCCATGGCCGAATGAACCAAGACGCCCAAAAAAGCAACAGTGCTCCCGCAAGGAGCAACGAGAGAACGTAGATGAGAAGCGAGTAAACATCTGTTCTGAGCGGTGGCCTCAAGACAAAGAGTCTCCAGTAAAAATAGGCAAAATAGAGAAAGGTGAAAAGATGAAAAAACCATCCACCTTTGGACAGGCGAGGACTGCGTTTCAGAGGAATACGCATCTGTGCTTCCGTTTTCTGCATACGGTTCCTTCCCGATGAATATCGATCATGGGAGATCGAAACCATCATTCAACAACAGCAGTAGGCAACTCTTAACGCAAGTCTGCTCTCATACAAGAGGTTCCCAACCATCGACGTGTGGACATCACGTAATACGTCCCTTGATGCATTCTTGCATTCTGTTCATAGCACCCTCAAGCATGTCGAACCGAGAATGCATCGGGAAGCGAAATCGGGCTCGGGGAAGCAAGAACCTCGTCATGTTGCTCCATAGAGATTTGCAGCATCTTTAACGCCCCAATCGAATACCACCCATCAGAATAATGCACTTGTGCATTCGTAAATCGGACTGGTGAGAAACGCTGTAACGGATATAAGGGAACATCCAATTCCGTTGAATTGAGGCTTGGGTCCTCGACGATGAAGTCAGCATAGACTTGACTCGAAGAATACGTGATTCTTTTCGTATACTCGGTTCCTCGCGTCACATCTCGTAATGAGAGAACCCAATGCTCATGACTTCCGGGCTCAAGCTCCATAACCGCAGCAATCCTATCACCTGGAGCAACCGTCATTGACGTCAACTGACTTAATTCTGGAAGCGTTTCATACCAGACTTTATGAGTGGTCTTTCCCTTTTCATCAGTATAGGCAAGTGTTCCGATCTGGACAAGCTCATGGTATTTGGTCTCCCATCCACCTACTCCAATCCAGATGTAGACATTGGCATTCGGCTTCCCAGCGACATCAGGCTCAATCCACTGCGCTCGTACGCCTTCAACACCTTTCCGCAGAGAGGTATACCCACTCCAAGTCTCACTTTGCATCTCATACCATCCAGGGAGAGCCCCAGGCGGAAGAGGAAGTGCTGTTGGTGAGGATGTAGCTCTTCCAGTAGGTGCCGAGATGTATTTTGAGTTATTAGAATTAACGCTAGGGGAGCACCCACAAAAAAGAATTGAGCAAAGGAAAATAGAATAAAATAAAAATTTCATGCTTGAGTCCCTCCGTGTGCTTATGTAAGCACCATCAGCAGAATCGGTTTTGAACGTAGTTCAATAGAATTGGTCTCACTGACATAGGATTCTTTATGTACATACCTACGCCAAATGATTAACATGGGCATTGAAGAATAGAATCATCTATAGCATGAATATGAACATTGGAAGAAAAAAAGCACTTTGCTTTTTTTCTTCCAATGTTCATATTAAGAGATTACACCCATACCCATATATATACGATGCTCTTCATTTTCCCTCGCGAAATTAGCAAATTGTTACTTTCGTACTTTATCCCTTATACTGAGATACTGCACATAGACACCAATGGTTAGAGACAAAAGCAAAACTATGATTGGAAAAAGTATAAAAATAAGCAAATACCAGTGAAAAAGCTCTTTAAGAAGAAGCAAATTTATTTCAAACATTAAATATACGAGAAACAACCAAATACCAATTGAAAATAAGAGACTGCTAAACAGTTTCAAGGTTTTGGGTGCTTTATGCATAGGTATAAGTGGAATGCCTCTATGTTCCTGTTGCATTTGTTTCATACTAGAAGTCAAACGGTGCCAGTCTAGGGTTAAAAACAAACTTGGTAAAATCATAATGCAGCCTACTAAGCCAATAAAAAAAGGTAAAAAGTGCAGCAAAACAGCTAACATATAACCAAATATTTGTAGGAAAATTATTAAAATATAGCTTACCCAACTGTATTTCGCAAACCAATACATTAAAAGAGACCCAAGCGGCTGTGCAGAATAAGGATGTATCTCCTGGTTTTTACTACAGTTACGAGTTTGTGCTCTCATAACCATTATGGCAACGGAAATACCTAAGCTTATTAAGCAAACGATAATCGGCGCTATAATCACAACAAAGTGTTTCATGGCAATAGAAATCTCCTCTTTTACATAAGCCCCACTTTAAAAGAGGCTAATGCAATAACTAATGCAATAACCAATGACGCTATAAAATAATAAAAGCTGTGGCCCTCTCTACCTGACTTAATATAGTCACAAACTTCAATGCGCAAAGCTGGACATTGGCAAACATTCCTGCTCATAACAAAAACCAGTTTTAAAACCTATATCAAAGCCAATAAAAAGGGCCTACAACAAAACTCTTAATAGGGAAACTTGACTGGATGTCCTTTTTCAAACTACCCGCTAGGATGATAGCAAAACACCTTACATTCTTCCCAAGAGTACTAAACTATTCAATGTTACATACTTCACCTTTGCTTTCTGTTAATCCATTTTATTATGTTCAAAATTATTCCCCAAACTGATAGTGAAGCACGTCTTTTTCAGCTTCATGATTCCACGTCCTAAACACAATTGCATTCGCTATAAGGAAGCCTGAAGCAGCAATTTCAGGCCCTGCTGATCCAAACTTAAATTCCCAAGGGATTTGCCTCAAAGCCCCTTCTGCGAGTCCAGACAGATCAGCGATAATATCGACTAGGTTGTTTACGTTATCAAAGAATTCAACAACATTATCGCGTTCAGACCCCCATTCGCTCGCTAATTGACTTGCTGTCGCATAATAATACCCTGCCAATAAGCCAGCTTCTATGCCTATAGCAACTAAAGCCCAGGCCACCACACTTATGTGAAAAGCTAATGCTTTCCCAGCCGCCCCAACCAGAGGGTTACCTTTATCTGCGATTGCAGATAGTCCAGTAATATAGGCAACTAACTGGCCCAATGTTATTGCTAACACTTCAGCGGCAGCTGCAAACACTGCATACTTCCATGCTGTATTCATAAGCGCATTTTGAGCCTTCCCAGAGTCTGTTTTTGGCTTAGAAAACTCACCATAGGCTCCCATCGCAGTTTTGTAATCCTTATTTGTCGTTGATGTTTTAGTGCCACCACCTTTCTTACCGCCTCCACTACCGCCACTAGGATGTACACCACTCGTCGGTTTCCCAACACTACCTCCTCCAGTGCCTCCGCCTCCACTATTCCCAGGATGCGTACCACCTCCTACACCACCAACACTACCTCCTCCAGTGCCTCCGCCTCCACCATTCCCAGGATGCGTACCACCTCCTACACCACCACCATCTCCAACACCCACGAACCTATGTCCACTTGGGTCCGTAAAGGATTCAGGATTCCCTTTCACATATGCATAGGGGTTGGCCCCTTGCGCATTTCCTTGCTCACTATCCGGTGAAATGAAGATGCCGACAACGGGGTCATAGTAGCGGGCGTTATAGTAATCGAGGCCCGTACCATCCTGATACTGACCCGTATAGCCTTTCTCCGTTCCCGTTGAGCCGGAGTTATAAAGGGTATTCCCGTAGGGTCCGTAGGCACGATTCCCAAGCACGGTCCCGTTGCTATCAAAGGACGAGATGACACTATTGAGCTCATCGGTGAGGAAAAACTGGGTCTTGGTGCCATCTGATTTGGCAATCAGATGTCCGCCAAAGGTATAGTAGAAGGTGTCACTCTGATGGGTTCCTGCTCCATCATAGGCGTGTTCTTCTGTCCCAAAGGCATACACGGTGATGTTCGTGCCACTTGTCGTGGTACTACGACGCAACAACCGTGAACCGGACCCATCGTAGGCATACCACTCATGCGTGTCACACTCCCACCGCACTAAGCGATTGTTGAGGTCATACGACAGGGTTGCCGTTTTGCCCTGATAGGTCCTGGTTGCCATATTGCCCCAGAGGTCATAGGTCGCGCTGTAACTGGCAGTGGCTCCACTCCTGGTGCCACAGGTCGTGCCACTTGGATAAAGGCCGGTCACCTGATGCGGATGACCACTATCACAATAGAGATAGGCCTGAGAAAGCCCTTGACTGTTGAGTGGTGCAATCCAGAGTTGCCCCAGATGCGTAAAGGCGTACCCCGTATTATAGTTTGCTCCAGTGAGCGTGTTACTTGGCGTGGCGTTGCCGCATTGCCCATTGCCAGGTCCTGGTGGGGTGCCACTATTGCCCGCCCAGACGAGGCGATTGAGTTCGTCATAACAGAAGTTTTGGGTTTGAGTACCTCCAGAAGTGCTCTGTCCGGGGACTGCCGCTTGAATGGTCGTCGCGCTGAGAGCATTGCCTACCGCGTCGTAGGTACGACCACTCTGGAAGATGGTCGTTCCGCTCTGTTGCAAGGTCGAGGTGGAGCCGGTAGGACGCAAGTTCGCATCATACTGATAGCTAGATGTTGCAAGCGTCGTCGACCCATTGAGATAATTGAGCGCACCTAACAAGCCATGGTTGTTATAGGTCGCCTTCACGATGTTAGGAATGGTGGTCGCGTTGTTGCTCAAGCCGGTTAACTGGCCTGTCGTACTGTCGTAAGCATTGGTGAAGATGGAACCATTCTGGCTCCCCGCAAATGTCTGCGCCGTCGTTGGACGACCATCATTGTCATAGGCTTGCGTCAATGTATAGGTTGGAAGTGGCGTACTGACGTTCCAACTCGTTGGAAGTTGGAATTGTAAGGTACTGGTGATGGGAAGCCCACGCTGATTATATTGATACTGTTGGGTCGTCGTGACAGCAGTATTCTCCGGACTTGGATAATACGTGGTTGCTACCGTCTGGGTCAGCTGCCCAAGAGGGAAATCATCGATCCCACTCGTTCCCAACACACTGGTATCATAGGTGTTCTGAACCAGGGGATGGCTCCCACTGCTACAGGCACCTGAACCATCCGTCGTCGGAGCCGCATCCTGGGCACATACCGCCCGACCTAATAGATCATAGCTGACGCCAATCGTGCGTGTATTCGACCCACTCGTTGTGACCTGAGTAATAGCACGCCCATCTTCATCATAGGTATAAGTAAACGTGCCCCGATCAGGATCAATAGACTTCGTCAGGTGTCCTTGATCATCATACTGAACCGTCGTGCTTACCTGAGTGATGGTCTGGCTTGGCTGCGGTTGCTCATCGGTCATCGAAACCTGGGTCACCTTCCCGATGGCATTATACTGCATCTCCTGTTGTGCAACGATATCGCTATCGGGCATGTCATCGCCAAGCGCCTTATGCGGGCCATACCACTGCACATAACGCGTTTGTTGGAGCCCATCGGTCAGGGTCACTATTGTGTGACTATTGCTATCAAAGGCCGCCGCAGCCTCTATTGGAGAGGAAAAGACGCATTTGCAACACATCGCCACAGCTGTTACTCTCAATATCGTGCGCAGTCTGGCATGGTTTGAGGGTCTGCCTCGTGCTCAGACTCGCCGTTCCGCTTTTGTTCGCCTCTACGACGTGGCTTAAAGGGATTCGCCAGTGGTATCAACTTCGCGGAAGACCCACACTCCGCCATATGAGTGTGGGATGCAAAAGAGAGACGCCGTGATGCGCAGCAAAGCCGCCAGATCCAGGCAGGGCGTTCAACGCCGAGTGTGTCCGCAAGATGCTGGTCTGTGATGGCGGCGGAAGCTGTGCCGAAACAGCTTCCGCCGCCATCATCGTCTCGGTTGACGCGCACGCCACGCGCGTCAACTGCTCAGGCATCCCTCATGAGAGGAAGGGTCACCGTAAAGGTCGAGCCTTTCCCAACAGCACTGTCCACCGTGATGGTTCCTCCATGATGGTTGACGATCTCGGCCACAATGTAGAGTCCCATGCCCAGGCCCGGAATCGCTTTCTGCTTGGAATCAGTGACCCGATAGAACCGCTCAAAAATTTTGTCGCGCAGCTCTCGCGGGATGCCCAGGCCGTGATCGTGGACACGGATCGTGACCGCATCGTCGGAGGCGGAGAGATCCATCTCAACGGTCCTGACATCTGGCGAATACTTGATGGCATTGCTCAGCAGGTTGGTAAAGACCTGTCCGAGCCGGTCTCGATCTCCGATCAGGCTGGTCTGCACGCTCCCACGGACCTGGGTGGTATGGCTTGGATGGAGGTGATGGATGGTGGCAGTGACCTCCCGCAACAACTCGTCGAGATCCACCCGCTCCCGGACGTACTCCAATCCGCCCGCCTGGATCTTAGAAACATCCAGTAACTCTGCGATCAGGCGTTCCAGCTGCTTGATCGACCTCTCCACCCTGGAAAGCGCTGTGGCCGCTTCGCGCTGGGCGTGCTTTTCGAAGCGTTTGCGCACGAGTTGGGTCTGCATCTTGACAGCCGTGAGCGGGGTCTTGAGTTCATGGCTGGCTATGCTGATAAAGTCATCCTTGCGTTGCTCCAGTTCCTTGCGCGCCGAATTATCTAGCACAAAGTTGATCACCTGGCATGGGTGATGCTGGAAGAGGACCCCACCCACGAGCACTGGAAGGCGACTGCCATCTTGACAGATGTACTCTTTCTCATAGGGCGTTATAGACTGCTGGGTGTCAAGTTTCTGATGAGCCTCTACGGTCCGAGCCAGATATTCTGGAGCCGTCATAGGCATCACGTTCATTTGCCCGGCACGCAGGTCTTCGCGGGTAGAGCCGGTCATGTGCAGAAAGGTGTCGTTGGCGTCCACGATTTGCTCGCCTTCGGTGATAATGATGCCGATAATGTTGGAGTTCATCAGGGTATTCGCGTGCTCCTGGCTCTGGCGCAGGGCTTCCTCCGTCCGTTTCTGTTCCTCGATGTCAGTGCCGGTGCCAAACCACTTGACGATCTGGCCTCCTTCATCACGTACCGGTACCCCGTGAGTTAAGAACCAGCGATAGGCGCCCGTTTGGCCCTCCTTGAGGCGATATTCGATCTCATAGGGTTCACCCATTGCGAGCGCCTGATGCCAGATCTTCAGGGTGCGCTGAGCATCGTCAGGGTGCAAAAACTGGCTCCATCTATGACCCAATGCTTGTGCGGGGGAGGAACCACTATAGTCATACCGCCGTTGATTCCAGTACTCCACACAGCCATCTGGCGACGTCGTCCACACCAACTGTGGCACCGTTTCTGCCAGCACACTCAAGCTCTCTCGACTTTCTTTGAGCTGCTGCTCCGTCCGTTTCTGCTCCTCAATGTCGGTGCTAGTACCAAACCATTTGAAAATCTGGCCGGTGTCATCACGCACCGGCAGCGCGCGGGCTAAGAACCAGCGATACTCCCCAGTCGTGCCCTGGCGCAGGCGCACTTCCGTTTCATACACTCCGCCGGTCTGGACGGCGCGCTGCCACGCGTAGCAAACGCGCGGCTGGTCTTCAGGATGAAGACACTGCATCCACCCCTCCCCCTGGGCCTCTGCGGTGCTCTGGCCAGTATAGTCATGCCAGCGTTGATTAAACAAGTCATGAAAGCCGTCCGGTTGCGTGGTCCAGACCAGCTGGGGGATGGCGTCGATGAGGGCATGGATTTCTGCTTCGGCGCGCTTGCGCTCGGTGATGTCGATGCCGGTGATGACGAGGTACGCGACGTGGTGATCTGCATCCCTGCGGGGGGTGACCACAACGTCCAGGTGGCGATCCAGTCCTTCCCTGGGGTGAATGACCGTCTCGAACCGCACGGTTTCTCCCCTGCTGGTGCGTTTGATGGCGGTGCGCAGCTGCGCTTGACTAACCGGATAAAAGGACCACCACCAGGTTTCGGCGAGCGGGTAACCAATGACCTCCTCGCGTCGGAGCTGCGCCTCCGCCAAAGGGGGGACCTCATTGATTTCCAGGACGATCCCCTCGGGGGTCAGCACCACGCCGCTCCTGCTATACAAGCCATCCAGGTCGTCGAGGCCAAGACGCTCGCCCTGGTGGACATGCACCATCAGTCCCCCAACTGTGGGAGCGATCTGCACATGCAGCCAGGCCCCGTTACGGGAGATTCATACTCCACTTCGGCGGGTTTTCGGGTCTGTCTGGTCTGCTGGACGGCCTGGTAGAGTGTGGCGCTTACCAACTGGGGAGCGCCGCGCCACAAGGGCTTGCCCACTACGTCCTCTCGTGTGACGCCAAGCAGGGCCTGCGCGCTCGCATTGGCATAGACAATCGTGGCGGCCTCATCGACGATAAACAGGGCACCTGGAAGCGTCTCAAGAAGTGTGAGGAGCGTGTCACTCGATGCAGGAGTGACATGCTGGGTCTGTTCGGTATTCGACATCGTGCGGTAGTTATCCTTTTCACGTACCCCCATCCCTGAGAACGAAGACGCATTCCTGCTCGCACATCAAGAAATATATTGCATACGATGGGCTCTATTCGAGAACAAGCAAGCTGGACGATTGGATGCCGGTGCAATCGCCCGTCCTTCTGGCGATCACCTGGACATCCCGCGCAAGGGTAGCGGCGGAGCCTGGAGACCTCTCCGGTTCGGCATGCTCTTTGAAAGAGGCGCTTCTGGGACGGGCGCGGGAGAGACGAGAGGCTGATTCCACCCGTGAAAGTCGCGAGATGTCCAGGTGGGGACGCTTGCGCGACTGGATGCTCGGTTTCTTTCCGGCATTGCAGGCTGCCTCGATGTGGAGCCGGTTGCCCAGGGATGGCGCCTGCTCTCGTGCACCATTCGCTCCTCTGGTTGCATTCGCGGCTCGCGCGAGATGCCTGCTAGAATACCGTGACTCCTTGATTGATATATTCTGAGGTGATTGCACCGCCATATGAATAATGACGGCGCAATCACCTCTTTCTCAGTAAGCAGAAGGCTTGTCTTCCTTACGCCACTTTTCACTTTCAGGCGTACCGGGTACTGGCGGTCGGAGGCCTTGGATAGTCCATAAGTCGAAGGGCGTTTCATCAATGTGTATTTCCCATCTCAAGCCGCGATCAGCGACGTAAGGTGCAAGGATGCGTGCAACAACAGCAAGAAATTGTTGTTTTTTCTCTTCGTCCTTGAGTTGTTTTGCGATGTGATCGACGGAAAGGCGAACGAAGGTATCCGTCTGTTTCCCGCCTATATAAAAGGCATGTTTTGGCACGGCCTCGAAGATGACGCCGACATAGAACGGCGGCAAAACGCTTGTGTACAGAGCGGTAATGTGTTGTGCTATGGCAGTCTTGTCGTCATCGGTAAAAGCATTTTCTGGATGATACACTTTCCAAAGGGGCATGTTTCTCTCCTGTTATGATGAGTGAGTGGGAAGAAAAAGCTTGAGCATTGGTGCAACCGCACCTGTCACATGGTCATGCATTGCTCTGGTTATAGCGCGCCGCTGGTTGACCGCCTTGTGTCAACGACTTCACCAGCAAGATCCGAGCGTTGTCGAACTCTTGCCATTGGGTGACATCATGCAAGGTCGGGAAAGTGATAAGCTCACCCTGATCGAGAGCGCTAAGAGCCGTATCAACCAGCGTTTCAGCAGACATAAACAGTTGCTCAGGGAATGGTGCCGGTTGGTCCCCGAAGAACTCCGAGTGAACCATGCTCGGCATCACAGCCTGAACAGTGACGCCACTTTGTCCAAGCTCGGCTTGCAACGAACGGCTGAAGTTCAGCACATACGCCTTGGAAGCGCTGTAACTGGATGCCCCTGAAACCGGCATCAGGGCAAGGATCGAGCCAATATTAATAATGGTGCCTTGCTTGCGTTGTGCAAAAACACGAGCAGCCACCAGTGATAACCGCGTCAGTGCCAGCACGTTGACCCTCACAAGACCATCGACCATTTTGAGGTCAACGGCTGCGCCGGGGCCAAGCGCTCCAAGGCCAGCGGAATTGACGAGCATATCTATATCTCTCGTGCTAGTGAACAGCGCTTCTACGCGCCCTAAATCCTCTTCTTTCGCGAGATCAGCCGGGAAAATCTCTACCTTGCTGCCATATGCGGTATGCAGACGCGCGGCCTGCTCTTCGAGCCGGTCACGACGGCGGGCAACGAGGATCAAATGATGACCGCGAGCGGCCAAACGGTCAGCATAGACTGCACCGATACCAGACGAAGCCCCGGTGATGAGGGTGGTGCCTTTTGATGAATTCATGGTTGTCTCCTTTTGGAAAAAACATTGGTGTAGTAGTCACTCTTAAATGATAGGGCCACTCTTAACGCTTAACACCTGCCGAACGTGAGTCACGTCGTCAGAAAACCCAGCCAGGGCCATCTGGACGGCCGTCACGGTGTTGCCTTCTTTCTGGAGGTATTCAGGCTCCAACTGGAGCCATCTGCCCAGGCACCGTGAACCAATACAATATTCGCTCCCTGGGGAGGGTGTGTATGAGCAAATAGGCTCATGAGTATGTTCTCCTTTCGCTCGCTAGACGAGCAGAGCTCCCAACAGAGGGAAGCACCTCTTTCTCCGTTGCAGAAGCGGCAATCTCCTTCTGAGATATCTTCAAATGATTGGAGCTATGCTCTCTCTGCCTCTTTGCTGTGAGGTGAATTTGCCTGTTCTCTTAGACTTTCACGCGACTACGAGTGAATCGCTTGAGATGCCGCTCGAATAAGCTCGAAGACCTCGAGGGGATGGGAAACCGGCGAGGCATGGCTTGAAGCGATCTCATGGATGGTGGCGCCCATTCTCTTCGCAAAAAAGCGCTCGGCATCAGGATTGATGACCCGGTCTTTCTGGGAAACGAGATACCAGGATGGCACCGATTTCCAGGTGGGCGTTCCTGATGGGGTGCCAAGGCAGGGGAGCGACCAGGGCTTCTGTGTCAGCGCATCCGTTCGGGCTTTGGTTACATCTACATCCTGCATAAAGACAGAGGGAAAGTCCGATGGCGTGATCCAAAGGGCGTTAGGTACAAACGAAGGCGCGAGTGCGTTGCCAACGGGCGTAGCGGGAAACTGACCTATGAGACCCTGGACTGTCTCTCCGCTATCGGGAGCGAATGCCGCGATATAGACCAGGCCACGCACGTTTGAACCAGTGAGTCCGGCGTTGCTAATCACGACCCCTCCATAGGAATGACCAACCAGGATCGTCGGGGTGGAGGTGGTCGCAAGGTAGGCCAGCGCTTCGTTGGTGACGGCGACATCATCGGCTATCGAGGTCATGGGAAGCTGGACCGTCAGCACGTTAAAGCCCTGAGCCTGGAGCAAGGGAATCACTTTGTTCCAACTGGAAGCATCAACAAAGGCACCATGAACGAGCAGAACATTGATCCCCGCTCCTGCTGATGGATGTGCATTAGTCGTGTTCGATGCGCTTGCCGCAAACACAGAAGATGTGGCGTGTCTCAGAAAAGCCATGGCTCCGGCTCCCGCAAGAGCTGTAGTTCCTGCTACGATTCCCGTGCGTTTGAGAAACATGCGGCGCGTGGCCGCGAAAGTACTTTTCAACGAATGGTCCTCCGTCAAGTACAAGCAGTCGTGGAAGAAGAGTAAAATCAGTGACAGCTTGTATCCATATTGCATACTTCAATAAGAAAGGATGGTCTCAAAGAACTATTTCCCAGTTCTATTGATGGTATTCATCGTGACCCCTCAAGCGGTGGTTTCAGGCCGCGTGAATGCGGCGGCATGGAGCTTCACGAAATCATGCACGCTCGTCGGTATCTCTCCAGTGAGCTTGAAAAAGTCGTCTGTCAGTCGGTCGTAACGCCCCTGCGTGTGCAGGTCGGCTATCACTCCGAGATGGTTGACGAGATGCGGAGGCACCCCTGCCTCCCGAAGCTTCTCGGTCCACTGGGGGAGTGGCACGTCGCGATAGCGGATCGTCCGGCCCAGTGCCTCGGAAAAGACGCGCGTGTAGTGGTCGAGATCAGCCGACTCGCGTCCAGTCAGATTGTACACCTGACCGATGTGCGGGACCGGGTCGTCAAGGATGACGGATACGGCGTGCGCCACATCGACCGCCGAGATAGGCGAGGTCTTGCCTTGGCCCATCGGCAACGCCAACTCGTCGGATTCCCGGACGCTCGCCTTGGCAAGAAGCAGGAAGAAGTTTTCGAGGAAGACCGTCGGCCGGACCGTGACGACTGGCAGTCCTGACCATGAGAGTGCCTGCTCCGCCAGCCAGTGCAGCTTTTGCTGCCGGCTGTCTGTGGTCTCTGTGATGCTCATCTGTGAGACCGTCATCTGCGACATGTTCACGAACGCCTCGATGCCGTGGTGGCGCGCTACCGCAGCGGTGTTGACCGTGGCTTCCAGATACGCCGCAGAGACGGACATGCTGAAATAGATACGCGAGCACCCTTCGATCGCACGGTGCATCGAGGTGAGATCCGTCAGGTCGCCCTGCACAACCTCGGCACCGAGCTGGCGCAACGCTTCGGCACGCTCATCCTCCCGCCGGACCAAGGCGCGTACCTTATGCCCCTTGGCGAGCAGCAATGCGGTGAGGTTGCGGCCGATAGCGCCGAGATTGCCGGCCGCTCCAGTCACAAGGATCGGGCTTTCATGGGTAGATTTCATCGTCATACTCCTTACTTTGTAGTTGGGTTCAGATGGATTGGGAGGCGTTCGGAGTTCGGTGTGTTCTAAAGTCTGATCGTCACCGGACAGGATACCTCTTGATGGAACCTCGACGTATGCCGTGTGTCTGATGTCTTCGCGCCCACGGCTTTATCCGGAGCGGCAGAGATGAGCTATCAGTCGTCACAATTGAAGCTGTGGGCACTCGGACCCGATGAATGGCTGCTCTTTCTGAAGCTGCCTGACTACGCATCGCGGAAAAAGCGGAAGCAGGTCGATGTCCTCCAGCTTCCGCTCCCATAGATCGATGAAAATCAGTTGCGGATCGTTTCATCTTAGCTTTTGTGCAAGCCCACTCTCAACCACGACACCGGTCTCGAACTGTTCCTGTCTTCTCCGTGAGAAGACGCATGGCGAGGGAATGCGAAGGTGGTCCAACGGCCACGCCCGCTCGCACTGAAGCCGGCCCGCTTCATCCGCTAGCTCGTGGAACCCAGTCAAGAGCCCCGTCTGGGATGCCGTGCTGGCCGAGAAACAGGCTCAGTTGGGCTGCATGTTCCTGCACGTGACGTATGCCGCACAACTGGAGCTCTAAAAAGCTTATGGTTGCTCCTCCCGGCCAGGGAAAAGTGAACGGTTGGCGCTCTTTCTCATCGGACAACTCAGCAATCGTGGCCTGGCACTTCTTGCGCAGCATCACCAGATAGGTGTGGAGTTCATCCCTGGTATAGGGTTGTTGGGAAATAACATCATCAGATCTCTTCTTGAAGGGTGCAGGGGGAATGAAGTCTTCCAGTGAGCAGCCTGTGAGATGCAGATCGAGCGTGCTGAGGGTATGGTACGTGATCTCCCAGAATGTTCCATAGTCCGCTCTCTCAGAGTCGATCCAGAGATGCTCCTGCCAGAGCGTCTCTGGGCAGGCCATCAGCGCGTTTTCAAGCATATCGACGGCTGCGCCAAACTGCTGCAACAGAGCAGTGCGCATCGTCGTCTCCATTGGTTGTTCATTCATAACATGTGTTCCTTTCTTCTCATCCCATGAAATGCTTCGTCTTCCGCCCAGACATAGTGGTGTTTCTCTCGTTCCTGCTCCAGACGGTTGCTGGGACCTTGAACCCTCGCCGTTCAGTCGCATCTCCACAGAACGGTGGTCTCTGGCACTGGGGAATATGGTTCCGTTTTGCCAGGTGGAGAGAGACCACGGGATGCGGTGAGATGGGCGCAGAGATGACATGCCTGACCGTCTTACGCCTGGCTCTCCGGATGACGCAGGGAAGTCGGTGGTGCGACGACCTCGACCAGCCCGGTGGTCACATCATAAACGAGTCCGGACACCAGCCGGTTGCCGGGAAGGGCTGGGTTCGCCTTGAGGGCAGCCACATCGACCGCCACCGCGGCATATGGATCGGTGACCGCTTTGGCTGCCAGTGCTTCCTGGTCGATGCCAAAGTAGCTCGCCAGCAGGGCTGGCTGCCCTTGGAGGTGCGCAATCCCGCATTGGGTGTGCTGAAGCACGACCAGGTGAAACTCGCCGGCGGAAGGGACTCCTTCCTCCTGGCCGACCCTACCCAGCATCCCCATAGTCTGCAAGGTCGCGGGAGTGATGCGCCCCCCCACATTGCGGATCACGACCGCCTCTCCTGGCTGGAGGCCAAGAAGGTGAGCCGGATCGACGCGCGGATCCACACAGCCAATGATCATGGTCCTCAAGGTCGGCATCATGGGTAACGCCCTGGGAAAATGACGGGCAGCGAAGTCCTGGTTTCGTTCTATCAACGTATCTAGCGTTGTCATACTGCTTCTCCTTTACTGATCTGCTTTTTGAACAGCAGCTATCTACCTCTTGACGGATCCCCGACGTCTGCCGTGTGCCTGATTTTCTCCCCGACCATGCCGGGTCCGGCGCGGCAGGTGGCCGGTGGGACGAACAGCGGGATTACAGGACCTCGATAGTCCTCTCCTCGTCGACAGCCGCGCGCAAAGCCTCAGCCTTCGGGTGCGCGGTACGCTCATGGACGTGCGACGCGGGCGTCCGATCGATCAGCAGACTAAGCAGTTCGGGGCGGCTGTAGTGGCCACGCGCGTCCATGAGTCTCTTGCGGGAGTCGATGAGAGCGAAGTCAAGATCGGCAATTACTTCGCCTTCACCAGCTTTGAGAGGCTCACCTATGATCTGGCCCTCCGGGTTCACAATGGCGGTAAAACAGCCTCCGGATATCGGCTCAATCGCACACCCTGTATCCTTCATAAGTCTTGCTTGCTGATCGGCATCGAGCCACGCCGTCGCGTTGACGACAAAACAAGCGGATTCGAGGGCGTGCTGGCGGATGCTCACTTCCATCTTCTCCGCGAACCGCTGGCCGGCAAATGATCCGGGATACATCGCCGAGTGGATCTCCTCACCATCGGCAATCATCGCATAACGCGCGAGCGGCTGGAAGTGCTCCCAGCAGGCGAGTTGTCCGATACGCCCAACGGCACTCTCGACGGCACGCAGACCGGAGCCGTCACCCTGGCCCCAAATCATCCGCTCCTGATAGGTTGGCGTGATCTTGCGGCGGCGCTGGATCAGCGTCCCGTCCGCGTCGAAAAGCAGCTGCGTATTGTAGATTGAGCGACCATCGCGCTCATTGGCGCCGATTGAGACGACCATATTCGCCTCCCTTGCAGCCTCACCGATTGCATGGGTTTCGGCAGACGGGACCGTGACTGACTCTTCGAGCAGACATTGATGCTCCTTCCCCATCCTCATGTCGAATGCTGGCAGCATGTAGGAGAAATAGGGGTAGTAGGGAATGACAGTCTCGGGGAAGGTCACGAACTGGACGCCCTGCTTACCCAGCTCACGGATCTTCTTCACAACCTTCTCAACAGTTCCCTCTCGGCTGTACAACACAGGGCTGATCTGCACGGAGGCGGCTTTCACAATGGTGCTCATGGTATATGTTCCTTTCCAGTTGACGTGATGGCTTTGTTCTCTTTTTTGTTGTATATACAACATTATGGACCGCTTTTTCCACAAGGTGGATGTGACGGGGTTTGTTACACTGCGCGTTGTGTATACAACATTTACTGCACTCTACATTGCATAGACAACGCTTTGGGTGGCTTACTCCACGAGTTCATCGAGCGGGATGCTGTCAGCCACGGCGACGATGGCAGTCACGCCTTCCTCGCCGAGCAACTGTTTGACTTTCTCCTGCACTCGTGCGCCGTGAGGCAAACAGCTCCGCTTACAGCAAAACCTGTGGAGGTTTATCTCAATGTACCGCCAGGGTCACCCTGTGCCCCTGAGGCTAGCAGTTCAGCGACCAATTGAAACAGCGTTTCCAGTTCAAAGGGCTTTTGCAGCGTTCTGAGATACTTTTTGCCGCTGGCTTCTCGTGGGATATCCGCACTTATCAGAAGAAGAGGGATGTGCTCATGCTCTTTTCGACTCCTCAGCCACTCTGCTAGTTCCAGACCGTTTATTCCAGGGAGATGGTAGTCCAGGAGCACTAACGCGGGAACGTCTGTTTGCAGGATACGCAGCGCCATTTCTCCACTAAGGGCATGGAGCACCCCATAGGTTTCCTCCTGTTGGAGGGCTTCCAGCAGGAGATCACCCAGCATAGGGTCATCTTCAACAATGAGGATACATTTGCTATCAGTATATTCATACGCTCTTGATTGAGTCTTGCCCATCTCTCTTTTCCTTCAATACTTCTGGTCCCCCTCGCCGCGAAGCGGCGAGGGGGAATGTAACGTGAAAAATTGAGCCTTTTCCCTTCTCGCTCTCAACCCGAATTGTTCCCCCGTGACGCCTGACAATCTCTGCGACAATATACAAGCCCATCCCGAGTCCAGGAAAGGCACACTGCTGGAGCGGGACCGCTCGGTAGAACCGTTCAAAGATCCTCCCTTGCAACTCTCGCGGAATCCCAATCCCCTGGTCGCGTACGCTGATGGTAACCGCCGAGGCCTCGGTGGCGAGCCCCACCTCGATCAGCGGGGCGTCTGGAGCATACTTGATCGCATTGCTGAGCAGATTCAGGAAGACGCGCGCGAGTCGATCGCGATCTCCAACCACGGCAGCCGGAGATGCAGCATGACGGAGCATGATCGTATGGGTAGTGTGTACACCCTGAATCACGCCAACCACTTCCTCAAGTATCTCGTCCAAATCGACCATCTCTTGCGCATATTCCAGCTTTCCGGTCTGGATGTGCGAGACGTCGAGTAACTCGTCGACCAGGCGTGTGACGGCATGGAGTTGGGTGTCCATGCGCGCACACACCACCTCCACATTGGGAAGATCTTGTTTCTCAAGTTTCTTGCGCAAAAATTGGGTTTGCAACTTCAAGGACGCAAGGGGGGTCTTCAATTCATGGCTGATCATGCCCAAAAAGGTATCTTTGCGCTGCTCCAACTCCCGGCAAGCGGAATTATCCATGACAAAGCCAACCCCTTGCAGCACCTCCTCATGAAATGCGATGCCTCCCAGTAAGACAGGAAGGTGGCTGCCATCTTTACACACCAGTTCCATTTCAAAGGGAGTCATGCAGTGGTGTGCGACCATTTCCTGGTAGGCCTGCTGGGAAAAAGAGGAAGCGAGTGCAGGTGTCGTGGTCGCCCAGGGGACATTTCGCTGCTGCAGATCTTCCTGGCTGTTTCCGGTCATGCGGAGAAACGTGGTATTGGCACACACAATCTCATCGTCTTCGGCGCAAAAGATCCCAATGATACTGGAGTTCATCAGCAGATCCACGCGTTTCTGGCTCTGGCGCAAGGTCTCTTCCGTCCGTTTCTGGTCATCGATATCGGTACAGGTGCTCAACCACAAGATAATCTGCCCAGCTTCATTGCGCAGGGGGCATGCTGTGCTAAAAACCAGCGATATGTGTTCGTGCGTTCATCCCCGAGGCGATATTCAAACGCAAAGGGTTCACCCATGGCAACTGCCTGGCGCCACAGTGCCCGAATACGCTCTTTATCCTCGGGATGAAAGTTCTGAAGCCAGATCTCTTGCTCAGGGAGGGAATTTGTGTGGGGGGGAAGTTGCCTGTTCTGAACGCCTGGGCAGTCATCAAGCTGTTGATGCGGAACACCCATCTGCTCTCCAACGTGTCGGGCGAGCGGATGGTGATAGTCGCGCCAGCATTGATTCGCGTAGACGAGAGAGCCGTCAGGTTGCATGAGCCAGACAAAGTGGGGAAGTGCATCAAGTAACGCACGATAGTCTTCTTTTATTTCCAGCTGATTTGCTTTTCCAATGGTAGGTGTCATACTATTCTTTTCCCTTTCACTTACCTCATCCCTGATTAAGAATCTGTCCTGCTTTAATTTGGCAAGTGGTGCCATTCATCACGTATCGCCAGCATTCCCTCTGGCGGATGACCCCTGACTCTCGGAGTATACTAGAAGAGCGGAGGGAAAGTCATGGATCGAAGGTGACAGAAGAAGGTGCGTAGCGACATTTGGCACCCGGCACGAAAGTAATAGGAATAGCGCTACTCATATGCCCTTGTCGACTACCTATGTTGGTGAACGTGCATGCACAGAGGATAGCCAGAGAGAAAGAACGCTGCCACAGCAACAAGGCGCAAGGGATCTCTTTCAAGGACAGGGGCCTGCGCGGGTTCAAAAGCGTTGACCTCCTCATCCGCACAAGGGCAAAAGAGCATATCCCCTCCATAAAAGGTGAACGATCATGGACCATATAAACCAGAAACCACAAGGCAACGCGCCCGAACCTGTTCCACGCGCCTCGTCTGATCCTCTGCTTGTGACCAAGTTTCTGCCCCCAACCCTTTCCCATGAGCTCATTGCTCGCCCTCGTCTCCTGGCCTTGCTCAATGCTGGCCTCCACCGGCGCCTTGTGTTCATCTCCGCCGCCGCAGGCTTCGGGAAGACCACGCTGCTGGCCAGCTGGGTTCGCTCGTTGGCTTCAGGCCACCACCTGCCAGCAGCCTGGGTGTCACTTGATGCAGGCGATAACGCTCCTGTGCAGTTTTGGACGTATGTTCTTACCGCACTGGAACAGTGCCAGCCTGGGCTCTCGCCTCTGCCCGTTGCTTCCTTGTCCGAGATACCCCAACCCTCCTGGCAGGCAGTACTCACGGCTCTTGTTAATAACCTGGCCCGGCAACGTGAACACCTGGTGCTGGTGCTGGACAATTATGAGGAGATGACAGAGCCCACAATCCATGCCCAGCTTGCCTTCCTGCTTGAGCACCTACCGCCCACGCTGTGTGTCGTCGTAGCGACTCAGACGGGCTCTCCTTTTTCCCTCGCCCGGCTACGCGCACAGGCACAAATCCAGGAATTACGCACCAAGCAGTTGCGGGCGTCCAGAGAAGAGATAACAACCTTTCTCTGCAATGTGATGGATCTTCGGCTTACCGAACAGGAAACCCGAGAGGTGGATGTACGCCTGCAAGGCTGGTGGGCGGGCATACGACTGGCAGCGCTTTCCTTGGAGGGGGGAGCGCACCCCAGCGAACTGCTGCAAGCACGTCAGGGAACCCAGCCCGAGCTTTTCGCGTATCTGGTACAGGAGGTGCTGAACCGCCAGAAAGAACAGGTACAGCGCTTCCTCCTGCGAACGTCCATCTTACCCTGCCTCTGCAACTCCTTGTGTGATACGGTCCTGGAGCAGCACGATAGCCAGTTCTTTCTGGAGGAGGTAGAACGAGCGAATCTCTTTCTCAATCCCCTGGATGAGCAGCGTCAGTGGTATGCCTATTGTCCCTTCTGGGCCTCGGTTCTGCGTGCTCGGCTAGAGCAGACCTCTCCCACAGAGGTGCCACTGCTGCATCTGCGGGCCAGTCAGTGGTATGCAGCACAGCAGATGCGCAGCAACGCGATCCAGTCCGCGCTACATGCGCACGATTGGCTCTGGGCTGCACTGCAAATGGAGCAGATTCCCGCCCAGCGTCTCTTCTTCCTTAAGTACGCACAGCTCCCGTCCTGGATTGAACAACTCCCACGCGAGGTTGTGCGCGAGCGGCCTCGTTTATGCCTGGCTTATGCTCGAAGCCTATTTTGGGTTGCACATCCAGGGATCACCGAAAGCTGGGTGCACGATGCGAGATCTGCCTGGACACGAGCCCAACGACGAGAAGAACAGGCAGCCAGCACGCGAGGTGTACATGAACCAGAGACACCGGCTTCTCTTCTGGGGGAAATCGCTGCCTTGCAGGCGGCGATTGCAAGTTTTTATCATGGGGATCCAGGAGCAACGCGAGCCTTCTGTCAGGAGGCGCTCTCCCACCTTGATGAACAACAACGGATACTACGGTGCCATATAACATTGGCCCAAGCGCAGGCAAACTTCTCTCAAGGTTATTTCGCACGCAGCACGCAGAAAATGCAGGAGGAATGGAGTCAAATCAAAGCGGAGGATGATCGAGTGCTCGAAGGCGCCTACTTGTATGTAGTAATACAAGAAATGATACTGATGGGCAATTTACACCAGGCGTGGCAACTCTGCGAGCAGGCACTCCATGCGCTTCAAACCCTGGAGGGGGATCAGTCAACCTGGTTGTGCTGGCACTATGCGTCTCAGGCAAGCCTCTTACATGAATGGAACCAGTTAGAGGAAGCCCAGTACCTCGCAGAACAAGCGATCGAGCTTGGCGAACAGGCCGAAGTTCTGGCGTTCTTGCCCCTTGCATATACCATATTGATGCGGATTGCCCTCTCGCAAGAGAGGTTAGAGGAGGCCCAAAAAGCCTTTCAGCAATTGGATTACGCCTGGAGAGTCATGCCGTCGCCATATCGCACAGCGATCTGGAGCAGTGTCGATCAGATGCGTTTATGGCTGGCGGGTGGCCATCTGGAACAGGCACGACACTGGGTGCGCGATCTGGAGCAGAAAGATCCGCTGGTTTCTCCGCTGGCGCGGGAACGACAACAGGTGGCATGCGTTCGTTTGCTGCTTGCCGAAGCCCAACCAGACCAGGCGTTGACCCTGCTCAACCCTCTGGTAAAACAGGCAACGGTCACGCAACGATGGAACCATGTGCTGGAAATGTGGCTCTTGCAGACACAGGCGTACCAGATGCTCCAGCGACAGCAAGATGTATTGTCTTTGCTTTCGCAGGCCGTGCATCTAGGTGCACCAGAAGGCTACATCCGTCATTTTGTAGATGAAGGGGCCCTCATCGCTGACTTGCTCTCCCAACTCAGACAACAGAACCCCCGCATGGAGGATCTCCCCTATCTGGAGACGCTTTTGGGTGCGTTCAATCAGCAGCCGATACTCCAGCCGACTGATCGGAAAAAAGAGCCATCCTTGAGCCCACAACCGCTGCTGGACCCCTTGACCACACGTGAACATGAGGTATTACACTTGCTCGCACGCGGTGCCTCGAACCAGGAGATTGCGGAAGCGTTGGTAGTCGTGGCTGGCACCGTCAAACATCATATCACGCATATCCTCAACAAACTTGAAGCCACCAATCGTACCCAGGCGGTTGTACGAGCACGGGCTCTTGGTCTCCTTTCCCAAGGAGAGTAAGCTTTTTTGGGTATTGTCAACTTGACGATAGAGCTGAAAAATGTGTTAAAGTAGCTTTATGAAAACAATTCCCATTGCTCCCGATTACAAAGGTTACCGCTTTCCACCAGAAATTATCAGCCATGAGGTATGGCTCTATTTTCGTTTCTCACTCAGTTTTCGTGATGTCGAAGAGCTCTTGGCACAACGCGGGATCATTGTGAGCTATGAAACGGCCCGGCAATGGTGTTTAACGTTTGGACAGACCTACGCCAATAAGTTGCGTCGCCTCCGCCCTCACAGTGGCGACATGTGGCAGATGGATGAAATGGTTCTCACCATTCGCGGCAAGAAACACACTCTCTGGCGAGCTGTGGATCAGGATGGCATTGTGCTCGACATGGTATTGTCAACTTGGCGATAGAGCTGAACACTCTGTTAGAATGCCTTTATGAAAACAAACCGTATTTCTCCCAATTACAAAGGTTTTCGTTTCCCGCCCGTCATTATCGGCCACGCGGTGTGGCTCTATTTCCGCTTTTCGCTCAGTTTCCGTGATGTTGAGGAACTTCTGGCACAGCGTGGGATCGTCGTGACCTATGAAACAGTTCGGCAGTGGTGCCTCAAATTCGGCCAAACGTATGCCAATGAATTGCGGCGTCGCCGTCCTCGTTGTGGCGAGAAGTGGCAGATGGATGAGGTGTTTCTCACAATCCGCAGAAAGAGACACTATTTATGGCGAGCTGTGGATCAGGATGGCAACGTGCTCGCCATTCTGGTCCAGAGCCGCCGCGATAAGAAAGCGGCGACAAGATTTTTTCGCAAGCTGCTCAAAGGGCTCCAATACGTTCCGCGAGTCATCATCACTGATAAGCTGAAGAATTATGGGGCGGCGAAACGCGACATCCTGCCTGGGGTGGAGCACCGTCAGCACAAAGGGCTGAACAATCGAGCAGAAAACTCGCATCAACCCACCCGACTGCGCGAGAAGAAAATGCGCAAATTCAAATCAGCCAAACAGGTACAACGCTTTCTTTCCGCGTTCGGTCCCATCTCGGGGCATTTCCAACCGCAACGTCATCGTTTGAATGCGCGAGAATACCGTGCCACGTTACAGGGTCGATTCCAGCAATGGAATGAAGTGACTGGGGTGAAACTGGTCGCATAACCACAAAGACATCCTCACCTCCCATTGCCCTTCAGCGTCTCTCCTCTTTATAACTCATCAATATATTTCATCCCCACGAACAAGTTGACAATACCCTCATTTATCCTCTCAATTTCACCCTCATCTATATTATCGATTTACAACCGGATGTGCTACCGCAATATGAGTTACTCTGCCAAGCGTTTCAATTTGCGCTCCGTCTGTCCCCATACTCGCGCGATCTTGTTGCTCCCTCTGTTCTGTAGGGGAGGAGCTTGTCTCCTCCCCTACAGAACCGGGATGGAATACCGGAATCAACGGCGAATCTGGCTGAGGATTGTTTTATCCTTAATTTTGCTATCCTCCGCCAGCAAGAATGCCTTGGAGAGTATGAGCGATAGCAAAGGATCGCCTTCGAAAGGCAAGAAGAAGCGCTCTTTCTCCGTCTTATGCATCTTTCCTCCAAAGACGATACATAGATACTGGTCCCCCGGTTGCATGAAGATATTGCCAGAAATGAGATGGATACGATAGGTATGCAAGTCACCGCGCACGGTGAGAAAGCGTTCTTCCAGTGAACATCGTTCGCTGATTGCCAGACGCGGCAACAAGCGTTCCAGGATCTGCCTTCTTGCTTCAATTTGCAGGGAAGGCGTCTCCTGGTTATAGGATTGCCAGTACTCTGCCAGTAATGAATCTCCATCATCATGACCATAGATATCAGTGCCTACGCTGGTGACGCTGACAAAGAGATCCACGTCGCGCATTATCTCTGAAAAGACAATGGGGGGAATCTCTTCCAGTGGCTTGAACTGCTGGTTGTGAAAAGGGCTGGTGATGGGCTGAAAGCGTACCTTCCTGGTCAAAAGGTAGCGTGGGATCTCTTGATCCTGATATAGATTGCCGAGCGTGAATTCGGCACGTATTCCCGCCGATGGGATATCTATATAAGCCGGATCATCCTGGATCGAGCCAGAAAAATTGCTGTGCAGGGAGAATTGCCAGTCACGAGCACGGGCCAGAGCATTAAGTTGGTGCTGCTGGATAATGTGGTCCGCAAAACGGCGCGAGTAGTCGTATGTGTCCTGCTCTGCGTCCGTAATGGGATAGATTTCACGGTGCGCTTGCTTGAAGGGCTGTGTGATCTGTTGTTCCTCCAACCAGAGTTGCCAGAGCTGCGCCTCCTGGGGCTCACTCATGAGGGGATGCCAGAGAGTAACCTCACTCTGGGTAGGCAACTCACAGGGCTGGCCCTGCGCGTTGACCAGTTGCCCATGTTGCCAGATGACGCGCCAGTTGTGTGCACCAGAACTGATCTGCCAGATGAGTCGTCGAGCCAGCACGCTGACCAATGGATGCTCCAGGTAACGTTCACGCCAGTCCTCCAGTGACCAGTGTCGCGGATTCAGGTACAGGAGCTCTAATCGGCCCCGTTGTGAGCTGATCAAGTGTTGCATAGCGTCCGCCAGACGATCGACGGACTTGATCTCATCTTTGTGCTCACGCTTGAATGCGGTTGGGAGTTTCGTTTGCGGCTGACCGCTGGCATCAAACCAGAGCGGCTCTACTTTTCTTCCTCCTGCGTCTAGCTGTACAGTCCAATCGCCAACAGTGATCTGAAGCTGACCATCGTGCAGATCGAAGGTTGGGAGCATCAATTCTTCCAGGTCTTCACGACTCATCTTCTCACGTCTGGCAACGCCATCCAGTGCCTTGCCGATTTTTTCCTGATAGGAAGGCTGTTTAACATTTCTGCGGATGCGTTCTAGTTGACTGATCGCGTCCTTGCCGGGCATGGTCGCGAGCGTGAAGATGCCAGCATCTCCCACTTTAGGGCAGCGCGGTCCCTCACCCGGGAGCTTGCGATAGCCCTCAATAGCGGCATCGGCCAGGGTCGCAGCCAGTCCACGATCGCTATTTCCGCGACAGAGCCAGATCAGCCCACGCAAGATGTCAGAGTTATCGCCATCCATGCGGCCTTCCTTCTGGGTGCAGAAAAGGTCGATCCAGCGCCGTACGGTGGATGTGAGTTGCTCTGGCTCTATGGCTTCCGTGAGCGTGTAGGCCTGCTGCTGCCATTTGTCTGTAGGGGCCGTTCCCTTAGCACTGGCACACAGGTTCAAGATCGCGAGCCAGGGATCACGTTGCTCTGGCGTGAGGTCCGTCAGTTCGTCAAGAATAGCGGTACCCCAGCGATCGGGCAGCAAAGGATAGCTGAACTGTTGTCCCCGTTCGGAGAGCAGATCGCGGAGCAGGAGATGGAAGCGACGGGTATCCGGATCGGAGAGGGAATTTTTCGTCTGGTTGACTAACCACTTGATCTCGGCGCGACACTGTGCCAGCACGTCCGGTTGCCGCAGGAATGGCTCCAGTTCTTGCACGTATGGCCTGAGGGTATGGGTCGCGTAACGTATTCCCAGGAGATCATGCAGGAGCAGATGAATGTCTTCAGGGACGAAGGGCAGCTGGTTGTTGAGCAAGGTTCCTATCAGGCAGAGATCCTGCTCTACCTGGTAGGTGTTTCCCTCTCTCCGCTCGGATTCAGAGCCGGGTTGGATGTTGTGTGTCTCTTCCGCGCTCAGGCGCAGGAGACGCACGATGCTCTGTGCGCCGAGTCGTTGCTGAATCAGGCGTGTAAGCTCGGCGTCTATATCCGGGGTGCCCGCTCCAAACTCCTCATGATATGCTGCCAGCAGTATGAGGAGCTCACTATCGCTGGTAAAGAGTCTGGTGTTGTCCTGGAGAAGATCTCTCAATGGACCCGCGCTTTGTGGGAAGAGGAGGTGGCGGATCAGAAGGCGCATTTGATTTTCCTCTATCTGTGCGCTATGCCAGCGGACTTGCGAGAGGTGTTCATAGAGAGGTGCTAACTCGTCCTGACAAAGACGTTCTAACTCTGACGGCTTGAGCACAGGAACGAAGGTTTTAAACAGGTCGAAGAGCCGTATATTTTGTGGGCCGTATTGAAATGTTCGATAATAACTATCATCCAGCCCGAATAGCTTTGCGATGCCCACCAGGATACCATAGATATCCTCGTAGCTATAGGGCAGATCGTAGGTAAAGATAGCCTGGATAAGCAGAACATTTTGCTTGTAGTGTACGGGGTGGTGATTGGAATAAGAGTCTGGAGGGTTCAGAGTGGATGTATAGCCATCGAGCAATGCTTCCTTGATCAGGTGAGCTTTGATCTGCTCGCTGGCCTGTTGACTGATAAATTCAACCACATATGGCCTGTTGACCAGGCCGTCTCGCATCTCCTGATGATAGGCGACCAGGATGGCATGTGCGTGCTCTTCTGCTGATGACTCGGCCTTTTCGGCATCGTCGCGTAGCAGTGGAGCAAGGCCGGGAGAATTCCCAGCGTAGCACAGGTCCGCGATTAAGAGGTACAACGCGTATGTCTCCTGACTTCCATTCAAGAAGTAGTCTGTGTAATCTGCTTCTTGCGACCAGGCGTAGAGTGTATGGAGCTCTTCCTGTACATATTCGTGGATAGCAGGCTGTTTGATGGCGGGTGCGATGGCGTGTAAAACTGCCGTGATGCTGATCGCCCATTGCAAGAAACGACCTCGTTCATCGAACGTCAAGCTATGGGGATAGTTATGCAGATTGCGTAGATTCTGGTTGCTATAAAATGTCACGCAGCTGTGCAGGGTCGCACGAACATCTTCTCTACTACAGGTGAGGGGTGTAGAGGAGAGAACTGTGACGAGATTCATATCTCGCTCTAAGAGACTTCTACTCTGGATTGTGGTGCTGATGACACGCGCTTTAAGCGAATCGCTGAGGGTATCCCTCATCTGCTGCAAGAGAGGATGATCCAGAGGCGGTACGTGCTCTCCGAACTCGCGCTGGTAGGCGACAAGAAACGTGTCCACCTGTTCTTCATCTGGCATCTGGTTTTCTTGATAGGCATGAAGGAGCGCGGCGAGTCCATGTGAATTGCCGGGAGAGGACATCGCTGTAATGGACTGTCTCAATGCGTAGATTTTGTCTTGCATATAGCTCATTTTTTCCTGTGCCAGACGAGCTTCAAGTGTTAGCAGCTCTGGCTGGTTACGGAAAGATTTGCCTGATGCTTTAAGGATAGTGAGCGCGTATTGCAGTAGAACGATGCCCCCTCTGCGGCCATTGCCGAGTTCTCCACCGTGCGCAAGGATGTTCAGGATGCGCTGAATATCTGCATCGGTCCAGGGAAGATCATCTGTGATGAGCGCGGCTACTATCTCCCGGTTATTATATGTAATCTCATCCGATTGAATACCTATACCTTCCTGTAAGGCAAGGAGAATCATACTCTTTTTGACGGGCGGGCTGGCTTGTCTGAGCAACGCAAATACAGGGTGGTCATATTTGTAGAGCCTCAGTCCGCGTAGCTCCTGGTGGAGTATAGTGAGTAAGACTTTGGCTTGCTCGTCGCTATCGGGTGCATCCCCGCTGGCATATCTGCGTAATTGGAAGATAAGGCCGGGTGCGTCGTCCCCAAAGAGCAGCGCTTCGAGCTGTTGTCGAAGCTGGTAGGATTCGTGGAATGGTTCAAAGGTGCCCCAGCGATACACATAGGTATAGAGTGTTTCGCATTCGCTGCGACAATAGTTGAGAATCTCTGGTTGCTGCAATGCCGGTACAAAGCTGCTCAGCAGGTGCAAGAACGGGGTCCGTGCACTATCTGAGTGATATTCCACCGCGAGAAACGATTGGAACACGTCGTTCACAAGGGAGAGGATGGCTTGCAGGTCTTTCTGCTGGTATGGCACGCCTCGTTCGCTGATCGCACTGAGAAGAGAGAGGTCTGAAGCAAACGTTTTATCATCGCGTATCTTGTAGGGTTCCAGCCGATGTTTATAGAGGACTCTCTGGATATCGTTCAGTATTACCTGGATGAGGTGGCTATATTGATTGTCATCGATTTTTTCGATGATGCGCGGACACTGCTGGCTGGCTTTGCTGGTACGATGAGCCTTATCGTATTCTGTGAGGATCTGTTGAAGCGTTTCCAATTCCTGTTCATTGATCATCGTTGTTAGCCCCCCACCAATGGTACAAGTTTGAAGAAGGTGACGCTGCTCTCCGGCGTGAGCAGGATCGGGCTGTCGAGCTGTGTTACCTGTCTGGTATCGACGATCACAATGTAGCTTCTTTTCCCGAAGGCTTTGATGGCTTGCTCATATAGTAATTGCCAATCGAGCTGAGGCTGGTTCTCTGTTACTGCTTCACTGTGGTTCTGGTCGGGTGATGGTGGGATCAGGCAGAGCTGTCGGGCACGCTTGCGGGCGTTGTATTCGGTGACATCCTGATAGATGCGGCTACGAATAATCTCGCGGAGCGTACAGTGTTCTTCAAATATCTCAAGCTGCAAGGGTGGTTGAATTTCCCCTTGCAGCGATTCGTTGTTGACGGTGATCATAATTGACATACAAAAATCTCCTGATAACACTGTTCTCTGAGACTAGGTAGAACCCCCGCTAACCGGTGGCTGAGCATAAGATGCCCTTGCGCAGGCGAACCAGCGGCCGAAGACGAGCCAGCTGAGCGACTGGAGCAGGGGAATGAGCCTGTTTCTTTCGCTGCCCTCGCCGCTTGCGCTCAACCCATGGCAAGGGAGCGATTTTGTCGTGCAAGAGCTCGCTCATCGTCCAGATATGGTCGGTGAGTCCCGCTGCCATTGCAGGCGTACAGGCTCTGCCCTCATGGGTCGTCTTGCAGAGCTCATGATGGGGCCAACACAGGTTGTAGGTCGTGCCAAGCAGGTACATTCTCGTCTCCAGTGGATGCAGGCGGCGAGCGCTCTGATGACATTTGCGCGTCAAGAGGGCAAGCCGTTGACGCATGGTGGCATTCAAGCGCTCAATGAAAGCGGTATTGAGCACATTGCCTCCTTTCGATTGTTGCAAGAGCCGCTCAGCCTCCTCTTGTGACCCGTAGGACATGGTACGCGTGACCTCGACCACCTGTTTCTTCTGCGTTCGCTTAATGACTGTTCCAATGTGCAGCTCTGGCCACACGCACAAGCGAGCTCGCCCTCGCCCTGGCTTCTCTTTTGGAATTGGCCCAGAAAAATGGAGACTTGAAACGTGGAGATCAGCTCCTTTTCGACTGATGCACTTGCTTTCGAGCAAGTGGACTGACATACTGGAGTGTCGAGTGTAAACGGATGGGATTGTAAAAGCACTCCAGGTACTCAAAAATGGCTGAGCGAGCCTGCTGCCTCGTCTGGAAACGCACACGATTGGTGCATTCTTTGGCGAGGGTAGCAAAGAAGGACTCCATCGGTGCATTGTCCCAACAATTGGCTGTACGACTCATGCTGACCTCAATCCCCAGCTCACGCAAAGCTCTCTGATAGCGTTCGCACATACACTCGCTTCCCCTCTCCGAATGATGGAGTAGCCCTCCTTCTGGCTGGCGTCTGGCAACCGCCATGCGTAATGCGAGTTCCACCAGAGCCCCATCTTCAATGGCATCCATCGCCCATCCCACGACCCGACGTGAGAAGAGATCTACAATCGCGGCCACGTAAAGCCATCCCTCGGCAGTAGCGACCGCTTTGGTATCACTCACCCAGCGTGTATTGGGCTCTTCCACCTCGAATTCCCGGTTCAGCAGATTGGGAGCAAAGCGTCCCTTCGGGTCGCTCTTGGTAGTAGGCTTGCTCTTGCGCTTCACATGGGCACTGATCCCTCACTGCTGCATCAGCCGTTGAACCCGTTTGCGGGAAGTATGCACTCCCCGTTCTTTGAGGACGGCATGAATCCGTGGGCTACCGTAGACCTGTCTATGCTCCAGAAAAATGCGCTGAATGTCTGTGGCCAGCCTGGCATCTTCTCGGCAATGGTTGGAAGCTTCGCGGGTTTTCCACGCATAATATCCGCTCTCAGAGACATCAAGTGTCTTGCAAAGCAAGGTGATTGAGGCGATGTGTTGATGCTCTGCAATGAACTGAAACCTCAGGGCTGGTGGCGCGAAAAGACGCCTAGTGCTTTTTTTACTATATCACGCTCCTGACACAGCAAGTCGTTTTCTCGCTTTAACTGGCGGATTTCTTCCTCCTGAGGGGTCTAGTGGCCGCTTCCAGGGAACGCTTGCTCTCCATGCTCGGAAAATTGCTTCCACCAATGATGTAGGGCACTGTCAGAAATGTCAAGGTCTCGTGCAATTTGTGCCAGAGGTTTCTGGCGAGATTGGACGAGTTTCACCGCTTCTACCTTAAACTCTTTGGTGAATTTCTGTTGCGGTTTTCGCATGCTCTTTCCCCTTTTCTTTGTGGGTTCACTTCTTAAAGTTTACAAAAACCGAGCGAGAAAGCCCCGCTCTTTCAAGGCTGAAAATTACCCACAAATTACAAACGGAGGTGAAGAGAGAGATGGACTCCCTCAAGCAAGGTTTGCACATGGAGCCATCCTTTCCAAAGGGTTTTCCAGCCAGGAGAGCCATCGCTGCGACGAGCAAGGAAGCCACCCAAGCGAGCCACCTCCGTCCAAAATGTCCCTAGCGCCATGAGGGATGCTTCCTGCTGAGAGCATGCCGCCACCACCTCCAGAAGCTCAGGCTCAATGACTTCGGCGGCAAGGCGCTCCGGTTCTTGGCGAGAAAGCGAGCGCAGTTGCAACAAGCGCACTGCCATGGGCGATAACAGCCCCAGTACACGCATCAAGCGTTCAGCACTTTGGACCTGACGTTCCTCAATGCGACACCCTGTTTTGAGACATTGGTGAGAGTCTTCCACGATCCATCGATGCGCATACCAAGAGGCGCGTTCCCATGCTTGCTGCAAGGTATGTGTCGGAACCGAGGTCAACAGAATCCATTCGAGAGGTTCCTCTCCTTGCGGTCTCAAGCCATCTTCTTCCCAGACACGAACCACCCACAGGTTTATTGGCTCCTGCAGCGCCTTAGGCTCATTACGAGGGGACAAGACGGTGAGAGGCCCAAAGGAGAGCGAGAGTTCGGTCTGACGTGCTTTGCGTCCATGACTTGCGGGGAGCTGAAAGGGGCGCTTGGCTTGCCATGGCCTCGCTCTGCTCTCTGAGAGCAAGTACCCAATCTGCTCATCTGCTTGCTGGATTCTTCGTTCTTGTGTCGCACGGACCAAAAACTCCACCTGGCTCTTGTGGCACGTTCGAAAGAAGTCAAAGAAATCGGCTCCTCGATCTCCCACATGGATCCAACAAGATCTCTGCGCAGCGCTTCCGACCTGAGTGACCATGCGTGTCCAAACATCCGTCTCCTTGGGGCGCTTTCTTCTTTGGGCTCTGGTTTCTCCGCGAGGAGCCCCAACGCGCACAAAAGGCTCTTGTTGAGCACAGCCCAGAACCTCTCGGCTCTCAGGTACCACAGCCAACACCGTTTGCAGCAGCAATCCTCGCCCTTTTTTATCGCCGATTTGTCCCAAACCAGACATCTTCTGTCGATGCGTCAAATCCAGTTCCGTCGTATCCTGGATCAACAAGATGAGGGGGCGCTCTTGCATCTCTGTGTGCGTCTGCAGCCAGTGAGGTTGCATTAGCGCAGCAAACGTGACATCTGGCTCGTCAAGGAAACGATACAATGCTTTTACCTCTTTCCAGGCATGCTGTTGTTTGGGCAAAGAGGCTGAGGCATCTCTTACCATGGCACTGGCGGCTTTCACTGCTCGCCTCGTCCGACGTACATCGTGTAAGAGGACTTGTCCAAACGTTTCTTCTGCCCAGTGCTCTGGGCTCTGTAGGAGCTCTGTTTTCATTCCCCATTGTATCATTTTGTTAAATGTGGGTAATTTTCAGCTCTTTTAAGGCAGGGATGAATCGCCGTTCCTTTGAAGGCGCAGGCGTGGGGCAAATCCTCACAACAACGGATGGTGAAGGACTTGACGAGATGCGACGTTGCTGCTATGCTTGTTCTTGCATAGAATATCTGTTCCAACGTCACATGAGCCAGGAGGAAGGGAGCTGGGATGAAGAAGAAGGGCCAGGCGACAAAAACACACCCACGAACCACGAGCACCCCCACATTTCTGCTGGAACTTCCGCTTCAGGTGAACGCTGGGCAGGCCAGGCGTGTGCGTGCCCATCTGGAAGCTGCCCGTCAGCTCTACAATGCCATCCTCTCCCTGGGACAACGCCGCATGCGCCGCATGCGCGCTGATCCCGCCTGGCAAGAGGCTCGCTCCATCCCTCGCACCGACAAGGCCGAGCGAGCGGCCGCCTTCTCCGCCTTGCGCAGAGCCCATGGCTTCACCGAAGCCGCCTTCCATCACGCAGTCAAAGGCTTGCGTGTGGGCTGGATCGCCGAGCATGTTGAGGCGGTGCTGGCTCAAACCCTGGCGAGTCGTGCCTACCGTGCCCTCAATCGTGTCTGCCTCGGCCAGGCCAGGCGCGTGCGTTTTAAGAGCCGCGGACGAGGCTTCAGCAGCGTCGAGAACAAGCGTCATGACACGGGCCTGCGCTTTGTCTTGCAGCCACCCGAGAAGGGAAACGCCGGGTTTCTGCTCTGGAACGGGGACCGCCTTCCAGCCCTCATCGATTGGGAGGATGAGGTGGTGGCTCATGGGCTGAGGCATCGCATCAAATACGCTCGTCTCCTCCAACGCCCTGCTAGCAGCCCCAGAGCGGCCGGAGCCGATGCGGAAGGAGACCGCTACAGTGTGCAACTGGTCCTGGAGGGTACTCCTCTCCGCAAGCCCATGGGGCAAGGGATCGTGGGAGCTGACCTGGGTCCATCGACCCTGGCGCTCGTTCCTCAGCAGGGGGAGGCCAGCCTGCAGGTGTTGTGCACGGAGTTGACTCCTGACGCCAAAGCCATTCGTCGGTTGCAGCGACGGATGGATCGGCAACGGCGAGCGGCCAACCCAGAGCACTACGACGAGAAGGGACGCCTCAAGAAGCAGGGGGCCAGGAAGCGGCGGTGGAAGCTGAGCAAGCGCTATCACGCCACGCGGCGACAAAAAACCAGCAGGGAGCGTCGCCTGGCGGCGCACCGCAAGAGCCTGCATGGTCGCAAGGTGCATGAGGTGATCGCGCTGGGCAAGACCATCATCCTGGAAAAGATTTCCTACAAGGCCTGGCAAAAGACTTTTGGGAAGAGCGTGGGGCTGAGAGCACCAGGGATGTTTGTAGCATGGTTGAGAGTGCGCCCAAAGAGGCGCCTGATCTTCTGTCGTGCGAGAGCACGACCTCACTCAGGCGAGGTGAGTAACGCGGCACCTTACTTCCAGCCGAAAGGTATGGGGGGACTGTAGCATGGTTGCTGAAACGTCTCTTGAAGCTCTACTACCAAGAGCCAGACGAGAGGCAGCGAGGCCGTCCAAGGCAAAGGCTTGATGGCTTGAACCCTAGTCGTGGTGGAATTCATGCGTCCGATGGGATTGGTAGAATTGCCCATGCCTGATGAGCACAATGAACGTCTCAAGCGTTGTGCTCGCCTGCATCAGGACCAGCCCGTAGGGAACGGGAAACGACGAACGGGGTGCCTACAGACGGAGCGAAGATCAGGTGTAACTTGGGGATCGCCTACCATCCGCGAGGATCAAGGCGACGGAGTGGCGGTAGTAGCGAGTCATCTTGTGACAAAGTGAAGCACCACAGGAGGCCAGACTCAAGAAGCGATGGTTGGCACGGATGTGTCAGCAGACCATCGTGGGAGTTGCGTTGAAAAGACGCAGGCCTCTGGAGAGCCTGGTGCATGGAAATCGTGCATGCCATGGTTCGGGGGAGGGCCGTTGGAAAAGGGCTGGCGTGAGCCAGTACCTCGCTGGCGGCCTATCCTACCGCACCGCCGTGCCCCCTTTGGGGGTTGCAAGCACGGGCGGCATCCTGGTGGAAGTCCCCACGCGCACCACCGCGCTGAGCCAGTGGTGTCATGGCTGTGGCAAGCGGGTGAAGAAGCCCCTCTCGCAGCGCTGGCATCACTGTGAATGTGGCATTGGTCCCGTGCAGCGCGACCTGTATTCGGCGTTTCTAGCCGCCTACCTTGATCCAGCAGATCCCATCCCCTCGTGTGCCCGATACCAGGCGTATTGGGAAGGTGCGGAAGCGCGCCTGCGGGCAGCACACGAGTGTCTCAATCAACGCGCGAGAGAGGGGCAGGTCTTGCCCCGAAGCTTTGGCCTGGCCAGAGCCAGAGCGCGTCTGCCCGAAAGTCCGGGAGAACCACCACTAGAACTCGTCCTCCCACAGCCGTGGGACAGGTGGGAAGCGTGGGCCGAACCCCTGGAACCCCCGCTGCTTGAGCACTGTCACTTACACACAAATTATGAAGGATGGAGAAGGGCAGCGAGATGAACGCCATCCAAGACGTCCATGACGCGCATCCATCCTTTCCATAAGGTCTGCCATCCAGGGGGACCATCGCTCTTACGGTCGAGGTAGCCTCCCAGACGCGCAATCGCGTGCCACACCTCTTTGGCCGTCGTGATGCTGCGATGGCGTTTATCCAGGAAGAGAAGCACTTGGACGGCCTCTGGCGAAATCACGTTGGTCGCAGGCGTTTCCTCTGCTTCCTGCGCCGTGTGCCGAATAATCAACAAACGCAAGGCGATGGGAGTCAACACTGCAAGTAATTTCCACTGAGCCTCCATGCTTTGCACATTGTGCTGTTCTATCCGACAACCCGTTTTGAGGGCTTTGTGGAAATCCTCCAACAGCCAGCGCCAGCCATACCATTGCACCACTTCCCATGCCTCGCTTGGGCAAGTGATTGGAAGGGTGGCCAACAAGATCCATTCCAACGGCTCTTGTCCTTCGGGTGGCTGCGATTCCCAAACCCGTACCACCCAGGCGACAATCTCCGTTTTGCGGAAACACGCTCCGTGCAGAGGAGGCTGGACACGTACCTTTTGAAAATTGATCTGGAGAAGGGCATCTCGCCTCGGTTGAGCATGCTGGGCAGGAATGCTCACCAAATGAACATCCACGCCAGGCAGGGCACGAGCCAATGTCTTAAGATGCCCTTCATCGAACGCGGCTTGCTCCTCTCCTTGCGAAATTTCTACGTTGCGATCTTGAGCCACTCGTAGGACAAAATCATACCCAAGCTCCTCGCATGCCTGCCAAAACGTGTAGACATCGCTATTGCTATCACTCACATAGATCCATTGGTGGTGCTCTGGCACTTGTCCGATCTGTTGGATACTCTCTTCCCAGACTCGCGATTCTCGCACCCTCTTTTTGCGCTGTGCCTTCGTCTCTCCAAGTGGGGCAAGCTGGCGAATGAATGGGGTGAGCATCATACATCCCAAGATTTCCTGTGTTTGAGGGTCCATTGCGAGCACCGTGTGCAAGCTGAACCCGATATTGTCTCGGCTGTTGCCCACCGGCCCCCGTCCTTTGAGCGAGTTGTGTCTCGTAAAGTCAAACTCGGTGGTGTCAGCCAACAGCAACGTACGAGCGAGGTGGGTCGCCGCGTAGTAGGTTTGGCTCCAGTGGGGGAGAATGAGATCTTCATATCCGAATGCTGGATTCCTGAGAAATCGATATCCTCCCTGCGTCCCACCCCAGGTTTCGAACGCGTGAGGCAATGAGGCTGAGGGATTCTCTGCCAGGGCGTTTGCGATCTTGATCAAACGATCCGTGCGACGCGGATCTCCCAATTCCGCCGCTCCAAAGACCTGGGCGGCCCATGTGTCGGCGTGCTGTAAAGGTTCTTGATGCATGAGCCTTCCTCCTTCGCTTGGCCTTCCTTTTCTTTTCAGCACGCCACAACTTGTGTGTAAGTGTCAGTGCTTGAGCACGGGGTGCTTCAGTTACCCCACTTTTCTGGGTCAAGACCATGTGTGCGACCAAAAGATCACGAAGGAAACTGGGTGGAACATCCACCATATCACCTATCGAGTCTACGGAGGGACAGATAACCTCACAAATCTGTCGCTACTGCATTCGAACTGCCACAGGCAACTACATAGCCGAGATTTGAAGGAAACGGGGCCGGGTATTGAAAAATGCCTTGAGGAGGCTTGAGCCGGATGACACTGAAAAGGTCATGTCCGGTTCTTAGGGGCTGGTGGGCAGTAATGCCCACCCGGCCACCCGACTGTACACCTTCATCCAAATGCTTTCATACAAATGTCAATTGTACGGGAAAGAGCTTCACTTCTTAGATGAGCGCAATACCTCAAAGCAATGTAGTGGCTGTGGGAATCTACAAGCCATGCCATTGTGGAAGAGAACGTATTGTTGTACAGAATGCGGACTCGTCATGGATCGGGATGAGAATAGTGCTCAAAATATTCTGACGAGGTTCCTTGCTCGGCAAGAGCCACACACTCAATCTGAGTGCGGTGTGCTGCGTGCGACCCAAAGCAGCGGAGAAGTCAAAGAGGCTTCCTGTGAGGGGCAAGTGCAGCAATTGAAACTATTCGACTGTGCGTGAGCACTTTTGAGTAGATTGAGAAAGGCAGAACTCTATTCACAGTTGCATCTCCAGTTCGTTGAGTAAAAAACTTTTTACTAGGACAGAAATTTCTCAACCGAAAGCTGACACAAACCATGAAGCGCCCAGACACAAACCTCCCAGGAATATACTCCCGTTACGAGCACCCGGACGAGGATGCATACGGCAGCTGGGTCAACACAGATGCCATCTTCATCTATCAAGATGAATCCCAACACATTGCTTACAACTTCCTCTTTGAGGAAGAAGACAACTATAGCAGATCCTATGTGTTTGAGGAGGGCTTTGTTTATCTGGAGATGGCAGGTCGTGAACTCCATTTTGAAAAGCGGCAACGTTACGAGTGGGCCGGCGGAGGAGGAATGGGCTACGATGTATCTGGGTCTCGTAGCTCCACCTATCGACCGAGGCAAGTTATGCAGGTCTTCCATATGTTCGATGAGGCCGAAATAGCCAGCAGCTCTCTCGCAGAGCGTATTATATATGAAGAGGAAACAAAAATGGCTCTGTTAGATAAAAATAATGATTTCCTCTATGAAAGAGTTCAGAATGGAAGACCCCTCTGGTATCAAAGCGCAGAGGGCTTGGAGATGACCATTATCAATACGAGAGAAGAGCTTCACAAATATTGGCAAGACAGGGTCAAAAACTATGCTCGTGCCAAACTGGCTCAAGGTATGTCGCCTGACGAAATAGCCGCGCGCTGTGACTTGACCGTCGAGTCTATTCAAGCTCTTCAGGATCAGAAAACGGAAAGATCTGCCAAAAAGAAAAAGTAAAATGGAACCTTCAGCAAATCGAAGGGCACTTCACGGCCGTCCGCTTCCAGCATCATCCTGAGATGCTGAAGCACTACCAGGCCAATAGCACAACCGCAAAGTGACCATGTACTTCTGCCAGGCGTCACCCATTGCATACGAGACGGGTGACGCCTGGTGCGCTTTTAGGAGTGGAGTGAAGATGGCTCTCACTAGAGGAAACACTTTTGAAAGATTTTGCATACCTCACTTTGGCTGACCTCTCGCGTTCACCATTGCTTACGCAAAACAATGTGTCGTCCCTTAGCCTTGCGTTCCATCGGCAAACTGAGAAAGCTGGATCAGCAGAATGCGTCCCATGTTCCGACACCGACGCAGCGGGGGCATATTGCGGATAATCGCAAAACAATCGACATCACCTGACTCCCACAGGAATAGTTGGGAACTCTGATAGGGATGGCGATCATCAGACTGCCATTCGACAGAGTAGCACGACAACGAGTAGTCTCCATATTCCAGCATCAGCACATCCTGAAAGATGTTGATGAATGCCCTCTTGCCAGCCAACCCTTACTCACCATAGAACAAGAAGTGACGAAGCTTGGTATAGCCTGCTTTCGTGAGGGTTCTTGTCTCGCAGATCGCTTCAAAGGCTCTGTAGAACAGGGTATATAAATAGCAAAACGCGCTTTTCATAAACCACTTAAATTGTCAAAAGCACCAATCTAATAAGGCTAATTGCCAAGATATTGCAAATAAATTTCCATATGTGTTAATATTAATCAATTATATAGCTAAAAACGCCAATTCTAAATTAAGAACAGAAAACAATGAGGAGGCTCGAGACCCTTATGTATGCAGAGCAAACATCCGATCTCGCTAGTCGTATCAACCGCATCGAGCAGAATTTATGTATGCCGAGCCGTATATCAGAATACGCTGCACAAAAATCTCGTTTGCTCGATGCCATGGAGCGTTACGGGGTACCAGGTGTGAGTGTCGCGGTCATCCATCAAGGCAACATCGAGTGGGCAAAGGGTTATGGTGTCCAGGATGTGGAGACACAGGTGCCAGTAACAACCGACACGTTATTTCAAGCAGCATCGATTAGCAAACCTGTGACGGCAGCTGCAGTGCTACGATTAGTAGATGCAGGGCAGCTCGACCTCGATGAAGATGTGAACGCAATTCTTCGTACGTGGAAACTCACTGGCACACAGCTTTGGCAGCCTCGCGTGACACTGCGCCATTTATTGTGCCATGGAGCAGGCGTCACTGTGCATGGTTTCCATGGGTATGCCCATGATGCTGCGCTCCCAACGCTTGAACAGGTGCTGGCAGGCCAGTGTCCAGCTAACACCGACCCAATTCGCGTCGATACCCTTCCTGGTACTCAATTTCGTTATTCCGGCGGAGGGTTCTGTATTCTCCAGCGCCTCTTGATGGATGTGACCGGTCTGCCATTCCCTGAACTGATGCGCGAGCTTGTTCTGGATCCCGTAGGGATGAAGCAGAGCACATTCCACCAACCTCTGCCACGCACGTTGACAGAACGTGCCGCCACAGGGCATCGGCACGGAGCCAAAACGGTCGCCGGAAAGTGGCATACCTATGCTGAAATGGCTGCTGCTGGTCTTTGGACAACGCCCTCAGATCTCGCCCGTTTCGTCCTGGCGCTTCAACGTTCCTGGTCTGGTGAAACTGGCAGCCTGCTTTCACAAGACATCACGCGTCAAATGTTGACACCTCAAATGGTACGGTTTTTCGGGTTGAGCTTTTGGCTAACGCCCCAAGGAGTGAACGATGGGACCACTATGCGTTTCACCCATCCTGGTGGCAATGAAGGATTTAGCTGTCTGCTGGAAGCTTACTGCCAGGAAGGACTGGGCGCCGTTGTGATGACCAATGTCGATCAGGGAATGGGCAAAGTCGAAGGGCTGATCCCTGCTATAGCTCAAGAATACAACTGGCCAGGTTTCTTGCCTAAGGATGCGGGAGTCCCTGAGCAAAATTCTGCGTTCTCAGATGCCTACGTTGGAGTGTATGAATTAAGGCAAGGTTTTACCTTCACCATTTTGAAACAAGCAGGAAGCCTATTCCTCAAGCCAACGGGCCAGCATGAGTTGGCACTTTTTCCCGAAAGCGAAACAGCGTACCGTCTCAACGGGATAGATGCAACGGTGACTTTTGTAAAGGAAGGGTTACAGCAAGAGGTGACGAGTCTCCTGTTCAAACAGAATGATGGCGAAATAGCAGCGAAAAAACGAGTGTCGTGCCCCTCAACATAAAACACTGTATTATACTGCAGTAGCGCATGTGCCCTGTACTTCGTGTTGAATGTCAGTGACATATCCCTCACGGCTTTCCGTAGGCGTGACACGTTTTTTGGCGTCGCCCTCTTCTTGAGCAGACGATGGCACTCAAAGGGGCAGCGATGATCACTACCGAGCGCCAGGAGAACATGCGCGTGGCGGAGGTGACGACTGCCGCCATCAGACCATGCGCTCGGTCTCGTCGATCATATTCGGGCGGTGTCCGCTCGGTCGCACGCCACGATGCTGCATCTGTTGGCTCTGCCGTTGTCGTTGTTCTCCCTGTTTGGAGAGGAGTTACGGTAACACGGTTACGTGTCACCTGCAATGGGGAAACGTTGGCCGAAAGTGTCAATGGGTTTGTTGGACGTGGGGCCGCGCTGAATGTGGCGAGTTTGCACAATGCAGCCCTCTTTGCGAAATTGAGCATCATTGAAGCGGTGGTAGGACTGCTGCTGGAAGTCGTGTTTGTGGCAACGATTCTCCAGCGTTTCTTCGGCAAATAAGCCAACTCCTCTGCTGCCAAGAAGGGACTATCTGCGCCAACCTGAACGAATTGATTTGAATTCCGTTTTCTTCCTGTGTTTGAGTTTTGGCTTGTCATATCCGTTTATTTAGAGAGAGGCCCTTCAATACGATCCTATTCCAAGGAGGGAGAAACCATGAAGAAACCATGTTTCGAGCGCGCTTGGATATGGAGAGGTCTGGTGCTCCTGCTCTGCTTCGCCTGTGTGAGTCTTTTATCTGGGCGATCTCTCAATTTGGGTGGGATTGGACAGGCTTCAGTGCCTATACTCCACCCACACCGCAGTATCAGCGAGGCAAGACGCTGTGGGATTGGTTTCAACTTCTTATTGTTCCTGCTATGTTGGCTACTGGTGCAGGCTTCTTTACCTGGCGGAGCGCACGCACGGAGCGGCAAATTGCACAACAGCGCTACGAACAGGAACAAAAGATTGCCGATCAACGCTATGAGCAGGACCAGGAGTTGGTTTTAGAGAAGCAACGAGAAGATCTCCTCCAGGCGTACTTAGATCGCATGGCCGAATTGTTGCTGGAAAAGGGACTCCGTAGCTCAAAACACAACGATGAAGTACGCAAGGTTGCCCGAACTCGTACCATCAGTACCTTAATCCAATTAGATGGGAAAAGAGCACGCACCATTTTTGTGTTTCTTAGGGAAGCTCAGTTGACAAAGGATGTTGACTCTATTATTTCTCTCGAGAGCGCTGACCTCAGCAAGGCAAAGTGGAGCGAGGCCAATCTCAGCGGATTCAATCTGAGCAGGACTAATCTCTTCGGGGCCGATCTCAGTGAGGCTCATCTCTTCGGAGCCAAGTGCATCATGCTTTGCGTTAAACCATTTCTTCTGAATCTTCTCCTCGGGATCCCCTGCGCGCCGCTGACGATACGTAGCATACTCAAAGTCAATATGCTTCGTCTGCCACATGCTCTGATGGAGAGTCACGGCATAATGATAGCTCATCTCTTCATCATAGAATGTCGAATGGCACTGTGGGCAAAAGAAGGCAAGAAATTGTGGATGCCGATAGATGTGTACACCAGGAATATTCAGACCAGCTGCTGCAATCCGTCCCTCGACCGCAATCTCTGGGGACCCCGTCATCGATTGGGGACCTCTTCCAAAAACGTAGAAACCCCAATTGAGAGAGAGATCGTCCCGCCCAGATGAAAATCAATCAATGGTTTGAGGTAGACAGCATTCGGTTCATTCATGGCTAAGGCAAGAATAGCATTGTTGTCTAAGGTGACATTATAGACCATTCGCGCTTCCTCCTCTCATATACCCACAAAACAGATACTATTACAAACATTCCTTTTTCTCATTCAAGAGTACTATAAGAAGCGCAAAAGAGCAAGGAGATCACACTATATTACATGATTGAACTATCTGCTGCCCTTTGAGGCACTGGCCCACCGCAAGCAGCCACCAGGACCTCCGCTTTATCTGAAGAGTTCCGCTACGGACCAAGAGAGTGAGCAAGGAGCAACCTACGGGATTCACCCCTCTACGACCATGAAGGGACATTATACCTCTGCTGGCAGCGAAACGCTCGTTCAAACAGTCCTATGAGTTGCAACTCCCCAGACCCTTCGTGGTCGTTGCACTTTATAGCATTGGCAATTGTGTGCATCTGCCCATGCATGATGGATGTCCCAATTCACCTCATTGCCCCACCTGTCCAAAGCTCCAAGCAAGCAGCACCCGTCTATCTGGGAGTACAAAACCAAGAAATTGCTCATCACTGTCGACGCGTTACGAGCTAATCCAGCCTATGAACGTGCGAGGCAGAAACATGAGCAGGAACTACAGCATACAGAGAAAGGCCATCAAGACGATTAAAGAGGAGGGCTTCTGGGATGGACGCATCCACAACAAAACGAACTAGAGCTGAGCAGTATCGAAAAAATGCACGGGCAACGTCAGAGCAAAAACGCCAAACCACCTTTGTCGCAATTCAAGCTTTCCAACAGGAAAACCATTCAGTAACGAGATCAGAGGTGGCCAGGAGAGCTGGCGTGTCAGTAGTATTTCTCCGCAGTCATCCCGATTTGCTTCAGGCTCTCGAAAAAGCAGAACGCCGATATCAGCTAACCTCGCCGGAGAACAAACACCACAGACAAAAGGAAAGACCTGATGATTACTGCCTTACGTCAGCGTCTGGAGGAATCGAAGCAGGTTGTGGCCGCCAAAGATGCCGAACTGCGTGAGAAGCAACGCGAGAGAGATCTTCTGTATGGGAAATTAGCCGCAGGAGGTCTGTCCTCTCACTAAGATACAACAGATGCCTCAAGAAACTCGCTAGCAAGTGCACAAAGACTCAGATGAGACCTGGCACAAGACGGTTAGACAGGTTGGGCGTTTTCACCCACTAGTTGTGCTTCAAAACTTCGGCTGTAAAATGAAAGCACCTCTTCTTCCCGGTCGATAACATGGTATCTCAAGTATTCCCACTGATCATTGCGTAAAGAGCGGATGACGAGTGGGAGCGACAGATAACCAGCGCCTGCTTGCAATTGGAGTTCCTGAACATCGTCGAAAACGAGACGAAGGTGGCGACGGGGTATTGTCAACTTGATGAAATAAGAGAAGAGCTTTTTAAGGAAGAGACAAGAGAGAGAGAAAAGAAGCTGAGTATCAAGGAGGCAGATTCGGCCTTATGCGACTGTTTCCCTTCCAATTACCTCATTCCATATCTGGAATCGTTCCTGCATGATGGTACGATACTCCCCGGCCTGGAAACGATGTCGTTTGGGACGAAAATGATCAGAGATCAAACCAAAGCAGAGAGAAAGCGTTGCGCGTGACCAGGGGATTTGAAACGGCGCATCGTACGTTCACGTTGCCGTGTTGGCTGGTGCGAATTCTCCGCTTGGTTATTCAAGCCCTTGTGCTGGCGATGCTCGACGCCTGGCATGATGTCTTTCTTTGCGGCCACATAACTGGCCAGTTTGTCGGTGATGATGACTCGCGGAACGTATTGGAGTCCTTTGAGCAGCTTGCGAAAGAAGCGTTTGGCCGCTTTTTTGTTGCGCCGACTCTGCATGAGGTATCCAACACATTGCCATGCTGATCGACGGCTCGCCACAGGTACTGTCTCTTCCCACCAATGGTGAGGTATACCTCGGCGTAGGTCTGACCGAATTTGAGGCACCACTGATGCACTGTTTCAAAGCTCACGACGATACCGCGTTGTGCCAGCAGTTCCTCAACATCGCGAAAACTGAGCGAGAAGCGGAAATAGAGCCATACTGCGTGGCTGATAATCTCCGATGGGAAGCGATAGCCTTTGTAGTCCTGGGAGGTCAGGATTGTTTTCATGACTCTATTCTAACACATTGTTCAGGTATGTGACCAAGTTGACAATACCGCACGAAATATCGCCCACTATTGCTCTAGCTCCAGGCAGTCTATATTCCTCACTCCAAACAGTTCCATCTTTCAGTGACGCCTCTCTGGGGTCCATAAGTCACTCACTGTGGGACCAAAAAAAGCATGCATCCTAGTTACTATGCACCATTCGCTCAATCAATTCAAGCAACACTTCCAGTTCAAACGGTTTCTCAAGAGTGTTGGAAATTCCTCTGCAAGCAGTCTGCTCGAGAGCTTCCTCATCTGCACTGAAGGCAAGAATCGAGCGCAATAAGGTTGGGTCTTGTTGTATCTTGTCCAAGAATTGCAATCCATTGAGACGTGGCATTGTTAAATCAAGCAAGATCACATCGTACACATTCCATTGAGAGTCCAATTGCTTTAAGGCGTCTATACCATCGAAGGCAGTGTCGACCTCATAGGCTTCATATTCCAATAGTTCTTGTAAGACAGATCTCAACGACTGATCATCCTCAACGACTAAAATACGCTTCCTCATTTCCCCTCTCCTTCTGGCACTCAAGCCATTCACTCTTAACGAACGTTCATTCGGTGCTATGGGCATGAGTCATCCATGACCACCTCACGCAAAGCTCGTGGCTTTGTTGTGCCGGGAGATGATGCGAGTGCAGCAAAACATGCATCGCATAGTTGTACCTGCACCACTATCCAATTAAATACTCCCAATTATGTTGCAAAAATGATAAAGAAAACAAGATGAGTTTTCCCTCTTCTCCTTTTATATATACCAATCAGTACATATAACAATAACAGCATTGACAGAGTGATGTCAAGAGGATACTATACCAATAGGTATGAAAAATGGTGTTGGATGCGAGGAAAGTGAGAAGATATGCCATCTGGACGAACACGTGAATTTGATACTGATCACGCCCTTGATCAGGCTCTTCGCCTCTTCTGGCGCAAGGGCTATGAGGGAACGTCACTCTCAGATCTAACGGATGCCATGGGCATCACCAAACCCAGCCTTTATGCAGCCTTTGGCAATAAAGAAGCCTTATTCCATCTCATCCTTGATCGCTATGTACAAGGACCTGCCGCCTATCTGCATGAGGTTCTTGGGGAACCAACCGCTCGAGGCGTCGTGGAGCGCTTTCTCTGCTCAGCGCTTGATGCCCAGACTGATCCACATACCCCAGCTGGATGCCTTCTAGTTCAGGGAGCGCTTGCGTGCGGGGATAATGCGGCTTCTATTAAAGCCGCTTTAATTGCTCGGCGGAAAGTAGCCGAACTGGCCCTCTCTCAGCGTCTTGAGCAGGCGCAAGCAGAGGGGGATCTACCTGCCTCCGCTGATCCTGCGAGCCTTGCTCGCTATGTCAGCACGCTTTCGCAGGGCATGGCAGTGCAGGCTGCAAGCGGGGTGGACCGAGAGCAATTGCTACAGATGATAGAGACGGCATTACAAGCCTGGCCAACCTGACAATACGGCAGGACTGTTTTTCAGGCAGTCCTGCCGTATTGTCAGGTTGCATCTCTCTATTGATTCCAGGGCTATGTATTTTTTCACTTTATTCCTTTAGAGGTGAAGCTGGATCATTTCGCAAGAGATATAGCAGTCGCTCACTGACTTTCACAGAGGGGCTAGTGGACGCTAGAATATGCTGCAGATCTGTCGCATCAAGCTCTTGTGAAGGGTCCCAACCATAACGTTTAAGATCCACTCGTCCATCGAGAGAGAAAACAACTCCTTCCGCTTCCAGGCACTGACGCATTTCTCCCTTCGGACCAAATGCCCAGCTTCCTGTCAGTTCTCCCTTACTATTCACGACACGATGAGCTGGAATTCCTCTGGGAACCTCTTTCATCACCCAGCCAATCATACGTGCCCCACGAGAATAACCGAGCGCTTTTCCAACCCAACTATAGGTTGTGACACGACCGGCAGGGCATGCCTGGACCAGTGAGAAAACGTGAGCCATGAGTTTCGCTACCTGATTATATGTGGGGAGCCCTTCATTAAACATCTCTCTTATCCACCTTTGCTGAAGATTTGTTGCATATTTGCCTGTTGAAAGATCCTATGCTTTCATGCTGATCATGATATGTTTCAAGGTACAAAATGTCATGCCTAAAAAGCGGTATTTATTATCACTTTGGGCATGTCACTTTTGTAACGTGCTTTTTTTATCCTCTTTGCCAAACCTACATATGGTTCCACAACATCTATCAATTCATTATGAGTGTTGTGGAACCATATGCAATCGCCATTATGCGCCATTTTTTTTGTCACTCATGTCGAAGCCATCCCAGGCTCTGTGCACGCATAACTGGCTGTGTGCGATTAGTGGCATCAACCTTTCCCAGCATATGCCAACAAAGCAGATCCTCGGAACAACGGATAGTGGGAAGCACCCCGCACCGCAACCCTAAACCCACAGTTAGGCAAGGAGTCCTTCGGCGCAGGATCTGGGCCCTTCGCCCCCCTCTCGTTTCCCAAGAGGGGGCAGGTATTGTGTGAGAATGAAGAGCTGGAAGCATGGGACAGACCTCTGGAACTCCTATGGCTTGAAGGGGGTAGATTGGTGATGGCGGCAGCATCACAGGTCAAGTATGACGTCATTACGAGGTTGAGAGCAACAAATTAACAGCATACCGTCAGCAGGTCGGTCAAGTGGTTCAGGTTGGTAGCTTATGCCGCCAGCAATCAATCCACTTTCACAGCTATGACAGACGCCCGTCCGACACGACCACCGCACTGGAACATCACAGGCCTCAGCGAGTTCAAGCAAGCTCTGAAACTTTGGGTCCCAGGGAACAGAGAGGCCACTTCGAGCAAAGGAGACCTGCGGACCCGTCCCAGGTGATCCGGCTGGTGGGTGTGGTAGCTGCTGGGATACGCCAACGAGGCCAGGTGTGCTGGCGGTGGCAGGTCCGAATAGTTCTGTATGTATCTGTGCTCTGGAAACACCCCAATCCATGAGTTCACGTGTGAGATCTTGCGAGAACGCGGCTGGGCCGCACAGATAAAAGTCTGCGTCATGTGGTGTGCCAATCCTCTTGAGCACAGTCATATTGAGATGCCCGATTGCGTCAAAGTCCAGCCCTGGTTTCTCTTGCGGAGTGGGTCTACTATAGAGGATATACCTATGCCCGTGGGGCAAGCGTTGCAGAAGGTGGCAAGTTTCCTTGGCAAAGGGATGTTCGTCTCGGTTTCGTGCTCCAAAGAGCCACCAGACGTCTCGTAACGTTCCTTCGGCGGTAAGACTATGGAGCATGGAGAGTACTGGAGTTGCTCCTACTCCGGCACTCAGCAGAACAATGGGACGGGTATCAGGCTGCAAGGTGAAGGAACCTCGCGGAGCACTCACTTCAAGCACATCGCCAACGTGCAACTGGGTATGCACATATGTACTTGCCACACCGCCTACCTCCTGCTTGACACTGACTCGATAATGATCGGTCGCGGGTGCGTCGGAGAGCGAGTAGTTGCGTAAGAGAGGTGGGGCGTCTGGTCCGGGCTTCAGGCGCAGGATGATAAACTGTCCAGGGAGAGCCGCTGCCAGGGGATGTTTGTCGACTGGTACCAGGACAAGAGAGCGCACGCTGTTACTCTCCCGTTTGATCGCTGATATTTGCATGGGACGGAAGCCTTGCCAAGCCGGAGGGGGCCCGCTTGAGGGGCAAGTCCGGAATTACTTCCTGTCGTCTCCCCACGTACTGCTTGCTCAAGCAGGGATTGGAAGGACATCTTCCATCCTGGACTTAAAGCAGGGATATGGAGTGCTCGCTCTAATTTTTCGCGGGGATGGTCGTTGAGATAGAGCATCCCATCAATGTCCGCAACGGTCATACGTTCAGGGCCAGCGGTAACTTTGATGATCTCATTACCAGCTTCGACTTCACCTTCTTGTAAGACGCGCAGATAAAAGCCGGGTCGGCGGTGAGCAACCAGTAGTGCTGGCATCTGGGGGTTGTTCATACGGATACTGACACGGTAGCAGGTCACACGTGGCTGTGTGACCTCAAAGAGAGCATCGCCAATCCGGTATTGGTCGCCAATACACACCTCCTCATCAGATAAGCCTTGGATGGTAAAATTCTCCCCAAATTGCCCGAAGACGAAGTCATTCCGATTGAGCTTCTGTTCCCAGTAGTGGTAGGACTCTATCTGGTAGACGAAGACTGCGCGTTGTTCTCCCCCGTGCCCAACCAGATCTCCTTGCTTATCGCCATCGATATTGAGCCGCCGGACCATGCGCCGACCCTGAACCGGCTCCTTCCAGATGGCAGTGCGTACCGTTTCTCCATGCCAGGCAATATCGCGAGGCATGCCAACGTTCACTGAGAGCAGTTGTGGCATAGAGGCTCCCTTTCTTCTCCTGTCCTCACTCCAAAGATCTTGCATAACTCATCCACCCCTTCCATCTTCCCAGGTAGCGTCCTCGCACTATTCTACAGCGTTCGCTATTTCAAAAACGTTACAAGCACTTCTCAGAGAATGCTTCATCTTTGTGAACGCCTCTAGATCAACGCTGGAAGGCCTGAAGCGATAAGATTAGGCCTTCTGAGATGAGCACCGCTGAAAGACTCTCCGACAGGAAGAAAAAAGAGACGCTCAGAACGCAGGCGGAGCCCGCGTATCGGGCTTTCAGAGCATTATCCCTCCACCCCCTGACGACAGAGCTTCTCAGCACATGCTTTTACAATACCGATTGGTATAGTATCCTCTTGACAACGATCCGTCAATGCTGCTATATTTATTTATACCATTTGGTACAATAAACGAGAAGGACTGCGGAGAGCGTCTATGACAAAGATAATCACAGGATAGGTGGCCCTGGTTGTCAGGCTCTTTGGAGCGGTTGACTAATCGCTGTCCCCTGAAATAACTAGTCAGGTGATGGCATTCCCAGTACATACTATGAAATTTAGCGCCCTGCTTCAGCCAAAGTGCGGGATGTATGAATAAAAAAGGAGAGAAGAACAATGATTGCAGCAATACTTGAAGTCTACGTGAAAGAGGAGCACAGGCAAGAGTATCTCGACATTGCAGCACAGCTACGGCCGTTGCTTGACGATATCGATGGGTTTATCTCTGTCGAACGCTTTGAGAGCCTTTATACGCCAGGGAAACTTATCTCGCTCTCCTTCTGGCGAGATGAGGAGGCAATCGCAGCATGGCAGCAAGTGCGGGAGCATCATATCGCACAGGCCAAGGGCCGAGCGACCATTTTCGAAGATTATAGGATGAAGATTGCCGGAGTGATATGGGATTACGGCAAGCGAGATCGGGCACAAGCTCCACAGAACAGACAGGCTTCCCATCAGTAGCCTGACAACCAGCAACCAGATGTGACATCTAGTTGTTGGCTGTCAGCACATTTCTGCGCCATTTGTTCAATGCACTGACGCAGTTCTACTGGCTAAGTGCCCGAGGGTCAATCAACCAATAATCGTACTCCTCGGGCCACAGGTGCAAACGCAATACGTCCATTTCTTTCTCTGCAGGATACAAGGTTCCAGATGAAGTTCGCGACAACGAAGGTGAGAAATAACATCGCGAACAAACTTGAATATGTAGCTTCAAAACAAGACGGCACCATTCAAAAAGCAAGGTGTCTCTCCAGATCAGATAATCTATCAAACAGCCAAGCACGTTCTGGTCAGCAAGAGATTTTGTAGCTCGCCAGGTTGCCTATTCCTCTTAAAACGAAGAGCAGCAACGCTTAATCAGCGATGCAAACACATCACACAGCCAGTGCTTGACCAGACAGATTATAAAGAACATAGGTAGTTCACCTTTCAGAAACGAAAGCACATCATGCCACAGACACCAGCCCTCACAGTACAGGTTACTCATATTGGTGGCCCAACGATTCTCCTTGAAATCGACGGAGTACGCCTACTCACTGATCCAACCTTTGATCCAGCTGGATCGCACTATGCCAGTAACCCGGCCCCTCGTGTCAAAACCGCGAACCCAGCAATCTCTGTTATGCAGCTTGGACCAGTAGATGCTATTCTCCTCAGTCATGATCAGCATTTTGATAATCTGGATCGTGCCGGTCGGGCGTACCTCTCGCAAGCTGATCAGATTCTCACGACGCCAGCTGGAGCACAGAATCTGGGGAATCGGGCACATGGCATGGAGACCTGGAAAACAGCCAACCTCGTCGGTGCCAATGGCCTGCCTATCTATATTACAGCGATGCCCGCACGTCATGGGCCCGCTGCACTCAAAGCGGTCATTGGCGATGTCACAGGGTGGATGCTTGAGTGGGAAGGGCAGCAGCATGGAACACTCTACATTTCAGGAGATACAGTCTTTTATGAAGATATCGTAGAGATAGGCCAGCGTTATCACGTTAGCACGGCATTTCTCCACTTTGGAGCTTCTCATGTTGATGCCTTTGGTCCAGATCCTCTATCGCTCACAGGGCAAGCAGGCATTGAATGTGCAAACCTTTTTGAGAAGGCGACTATCATTCCCATCCATTATGAAGGATGGTCCCACTTAACTGAGGGTCGTTCCGAAATTGAGCAAGCATTTGCCGCAGCGGGATTAACGCAACGGTTATCCTTCCTTCCTTTGGGCAAAACTGTTGTTCTCAATGTATGACTACTCCCCATCTGATGTGTGTTTGAGATGCTGTTCAACGAATCAACCTGGAAAACTTGGTCCAGATGGAAACCAGTTCATGCCTCTGCCTCCCATCTTGGAGCGAGGCACACACCGTTTATCACGTTTCATCCATTAGCCCATACGAAACGGCTCGACAATGGGGCCAAGAGCGAGAACCGCAACAGATGCCAGCCCAACAACAATCAGCATGGTAAAGATGATCACTATTCCCAAAAGGACGGAATCGGTTTGCAGCTTTCCCGGCGTCATGGGCCGGCGACTCTGTCTGCTCAACTTTCCAGCGTGCAGCAGTCCAGTGGAACCAGATACTGCTTGCCTATTATTGCGGAAACAAGATAATCTGATCATTTTCTTCTCAATGCAATATGTCAATGCAGGTAAGATGAAGTATATTGCGGCATCATCTTACCTTTATGCTCCCTACTGAGTCATACCTATCCAGCACAATCTCGTGCGAAGCCCTGAGCATTCATGCTTCCATTGTCCTAATATCTTCCAACTCTAAAAGGGAAGATGCTTATGCTTCCTAATACTGTTTTGCAGGTGCAATGAGAGAACAGCATCTGATTGACATCTCCCCATGGCTCAAGCCAGGGGATTCTCACCCTCGCGAGTGAGCTTTCCTGCTTCGTTGGAGGTTGCCGCCAGAGTGACACGTCACTCTCTTGGTCTTACACCGCCTCCACAGGCCTCACTTTCCCTGAGCCCCAGGGGAGTTTCTCAATATTGCAAGTGGGAACGTGGTTCTTGTCCCCGTTCATCAACTCACATGGTTCTCGTGAGTTGGCAATGGAAAGAGAGTGGACATTGGTGAGACACGCTCGTGCTTTTCCCCACGGGAGCGATGTACCGTGGAACGCCCAAACACTCTTCCGTTTTCAATGGACTACTCATCTCTTCTCATTGAGATCTTCAAAACCGGAAAGGAGAGCGCCATTCATCCCCATGTCTGAAGAACAGGGGTCTTCTGGCGCGCTTAGATAAAAGGAGGCGCCAGATATACCATCTTGACCTTGCTCGCCAAGCATCGCGCTTGCGCAACGCTGTCCAGGAGATTGGCTATGCTACCTGTGGCAAGGGAGGCGAGCGTCTCTCTATGAAGCTTGGTATGCTGGTATCTGATGCCACCCTGCTTTGGTCCTTGTATTTAGTTCCACTTCCGCCAATTGGTCAGATTGAAGTTCTAGGCATTGACGATTGGAGTTATCGACGTGGAAAACGCTATGGGAGTATCCTGGTTGATCTGCGGACTCATAAAATCGTTGACCTGTTGCCTGAGTGCAGCGTCAAATCTGTCGTGGCTTGGCTCGAGGAACATCCCGAAATCGAGATTATGAGTCGAGATCAAGGCAGCACCTACGTGGATGGAGCGGCCCAGGGAGCTCCTCTCGCAATTCAGGTGTGTGACCACTGGTACCTGCTCAAAAACTTGGGAGAGGCTGTCGAAACGTTTCTCACCCGAACCCACGTTCGTCTCCTGACAAGGCAAGCATTACACCGTTACATGAGCAACGCGAAGCAGCGAGGGAGTCAAGTCGCGTGATATGAGCTGTGCGGGGAGCTGCGGACACTCCACACGCACCTCCTTCGTAGGGAGATGTATGTATACGCATCCGCTGCTCGGCCACGTTCAGTCAGGGCGTCAACCCAGAAGCTCCGCGAGGATCCTTGAGGCCGCTTCGACGTAGAACTCGGGGTCGATGACGGCCATCGTCATCAGGCCATAGGGCTCGACGCTCGGTCGATGCTTCTGGAGAATGGGCATGAGGGCGTCGGAGTCGAGTTTGATCCCCTCCGTCTTCATGGTGGTATTGTCAAGTTATCGACTGGAGAAGAGAGGAACTGTGAGAAAAAGCTTGTCAGGAGAAATATGGGAGGTGAGAACTGGAAAAAGAGGCCCGTTAAGCCACCACCTTCTCGATGGTAATCTCATACCACGTCTGAAATCGTTTCTGCATGAAGGCACGATAGTCTGAAGCATTGAGGCGATGCCTTTTGGGTCGAAAATGCTCAGAGATGGGTCCAAAGGCCGAGAGGAACCGTTGGGCGTGACCAGGGGATTTGAAACAGCGCATGGTTCGCTCTCGTTGTCGGGTAGGTTGATGGGAGTTTTCAGCCCGATTGTTCAAGCTTTTGTGTTGGCGGTGTTCCACACCTGGCAGGATCTCTTTCTTTGCTGCGCTCTAGCTTGCCAGTGTATCGGTAATGATGACCCGTGGGACGTATTCAAGCCCTTTGAGCAGCTTGCGAAAGAAGCGTTTGGCCGCTTTCTTATCACGTCTGCTTTGAACCAGGATATCAAGCACGGTGCCATCCTGATCAACTGCGCGCCAGAGGTCGCTCCGATTCCCACTGATGGTGAGAAAGACCTCATCAAGGTGCCACTTGTCCCCCGGCCGAGATCGCTGACATTTCAGTGTATTGGCGTAGGTTTGACCAAATTTCCGACACCATTGCCGAATCGTTTCAGAGGTCAGCATGATGCCGCGCTCTGCCATAATCTCCTCGACATCACGAAAGCTCAAAGAGAAGCGAAAATACAGCCACACGCAGTGGCTGATAAGAATGGGCGGAAAGCGATATCCTTTGCATTGAGAAGCAGTGACATGCGTTTTCATACCGCTGAGTATGCCAGACGTTTCCCTTGACTGCAATCAATTCTTGCTAACTTGACAGTACTGTGCAGACCTCGTTCTTGCATGATCTCTTCCAGATCTCGATAGCTGAGCGTATAGCGAAGGTACCAGCGGACGCAGAGGAGAATGATCTCAGCTTCGAAGTGACGCCAGTTAAATGGAGCTTGTGTTGTCATCAATTTCTTTTCTCATCTTTTGTTTTATCATATCTGATGAGTTTTATTTTTGCAACACAACCCAAGGGTGGTATCCTACATCTCAACCCCTTGAAGAGAGGCGCCTCGCAAGGAGAGCTGTGAGAGATCCAGACCACACAAGTGTCCGCGCAACTCTCGGAGCAGCGCAAGCAGATTCGCTGGTCCATACCCCTGAGCCTCGTCAGCCCAAGAGCGAAGCTCGTCGAGGAGAGCAAGGAGGTGTTCCTCTAGCGCGGTTCGCCTCGGATAGGAGCGGCGCAGACTAGCCAGAATGGGGATCACCAGGAGGCGCTGTTGGGTCTGCCGCACATCTTCCTGGGAGGAAGCCAGTTCCAAACTATGCTCGACCAGACGCGAATATCGGCCTTGTTTGATCTCGTCGGTCACCTCCACAATAAGCCGTGCCGTCACATATTCCATCACGGCCGATTGCAACGTGAAGATCCCCGGTCGCAGGCCTAGCTCAATAAGAGCACGGCTGTGCAAGCTCTCGATGGCTTCCAGCACAGAAGTGCGTGGCAGGGACGCGCCGAGCACAGCCAGCAACTCCTGTAGGTTTGCCGGTTCGCGCAGGATCGCCAACCACAACAGCACACTCTGTTCGACCACTGAAAGGCGGGCGTACTGCTCATCGAGCAGCGCCCGCACCCCGCCAAAGACGACCTCCCCTTGTTCCAGGAACGGGACGATCTGGCCCTCGAAGAGTTCTACGATGGTCCGCGCGACGATTTTGAGCGCCAGGGGATTGCCCGCATACGCTTCGATGAGCCGCATTTGCTCTGACGTGCTGCCTGCCACTCCCTTTTCGACCAACAACTGGTAGCACGCCTTGGCCTCCAGCCGGGCCAGGCGCAAGGCCCGTACAGCAGATCGGTTGCCTTCCAGCGGCACCAATTCGCTCGGTTTCTCCCGGCTGGTCAGCAACAGGCAGCTCTGATGCTCGGTTTCCGCTACCCGGCGCAGCACCTGGAAGAATCCCTCATACCCTGCACGTATGCGGCCGCAGTCCTGCCCTTCCTCTAAGAACGACTCCAGGTTGTCATAGACCAGCAGGACACGCCTGTTGCGCAAGCATTCCAACAGGAGATCCTGGCGTCTTTCGAGGCTCGCAGAGGTGCCGAAGAGTGCCTGGGGAGCAAGGACCTGCAGACAGTTATCGAGCAGCGCTTCGCAGGTCGGGACATCGCGCAGGGAACGCCAGATTACCACTTCGAAGCACTCGGCCCCCTGATGCATCACCTTCGTTGCCAAGGCCGACTTGCCAATGCCCCCCTGGCCCAGCACACTGACGACTCGACAGCGTTCTTGAAGAATCCACGTAGAGAGCAGATCCAGTTCCCGCTCGCGTCCATAGAAGCTCGCCACATCTGGCGCGTCGCTCCAATCAACACGTGGTCCACTCCTGAAAGGAGAAGCGAACGCATGGGCCGTAACACCAGTCTCCTCCGCGGGCTGGGGTGCAGGGGAAGCCAGTGTGTGGGAGAGCAGCCCACCAAGCCATCCATCATCCAGGAGAACCTTCTGGCGGGCCATTTGCCAGAGCGTACGAGCCTCCTCTGCCTCACACCCGACAGGCCAGGCCTGGCGCTCTACGGCCAGAGCCACGAAGCGTTTGAGGTGATCGACACTTGGATAGCTGAGACCTCCCTCCCAATCGGTCACGGAGCGACGCCTGACGCCAAGTCGGCCAGCTACTTCGGTTTGTGTCAATCCAAGCCTGGTGCGCAAGGTCAGCATGACCTGGCCAAAGGCGTAGTCTCGCTCGCGGTACGAGTATCTCTTCATGGCCCTTCTCCTTTCGTCTCCTTCTCATAAATGCCGCGATGTGAAGGAATGTGTGGTGTGAAAGTGAGGCGATGTCCAGTGACATACGAGTACGTTACTTAGTATACTCCAAAGCAAGCGAACAGTCTATTAGCGCCCTTCCACAACGATCGAGCTGCGCAAGGACGAGAGGATGAAAGGAACGTTATTTCACTGCAGACATGATGTATATTGTCTGTCATTCGTCATCGAGGAACCAGATCCATGACCATAAGCCGCATGTTGGCACGTGACCGGAAAAGCAAGGCTTAATGCCCTGGTGGGTTGTGTTGCCAGAATGACGTAGACAAAAGGAGAATCATGTATGACACTCCAAACCTACGAAACTACACCAACCCGCTTCGTTGAAGCGAACGGCATCCGCTATGCCTATCGAAGCTTGGGGAAGGAATCCGGCACCTCGCTGGTATTCCTGATACACTTCCGGGGCACGTTGGACAACTGGGACCCAGCTGTCGTCAACGGCCTGGCCAAAGACCGACCTGTCGTCCTCTTCGACAATGCCGGGGTTGCTCGCTCAGGTGGCCAAACGCCCGACAATGTTGCCCAGATGGCCCGCCACGCCCTGGCGGTTATCCAGGCGCTTGGGCTGAGACAGGTTGACCTGCTTGGCTTCTCTCTGGGCGGCTTTGTAGCCCAGCAGGTAACGTTAGACCGTCCTGACCTGGTTCGCCGTGTAATCCTGGCAGGAACTGGCCCGCAGGGCGGCGAGGGGTTTGCCCCATTCTCGCCGGAGGTCCAGGCGATTACCGAGCAGGAACAGTCCAAGCCGGAGAATGCTCTCTTTCTCTTTTTCTCCCCGACGCAAACAAGCCAGGCGGCAGGCCGGGCCTTTTTGGAACGGCTCGGGGCACGCAAAGAGGATCGCGAGCCGCCAAGCAGCGTCCAGGTCAGGGATGCCCAACTCGCCGCGATCCAAGCATGGGGCACACCGCAAGGTGAGCGCTACGCACGTCTGCGGGAGATCAAACAACCTGTTCTCGTTGTGAATGGCAACCAGGACATCATGATTCCAACAATCAACTCCTACATCCTTGCACAGCACTTGCCAAACGCTCAACTCATCCTGTACCCGGACTCAGGTCATGGCTCCCTGTTCCAATATCCAAATTTATTCGTCGAGCACGCCTCTCTGTTTCTTCACGGCTGAAGTGCTTGCGGGACGGACCGCACCATGCCGACCGTCTTGCCAGCATGGTGCGGTCCAGACCACGCTCGATATGGAGGTGCGCTGTATGCGGGTTCGGAATCTGTCACAAAGTCGATTTGTTCCTCTTTGAAAACGAATCTGGGGATGGACGACGGTGATGTATGATCTGCCGTCTTCATTGATGACCATAGAACAAAATCCTGTCCTCAGAGATGCGGTGCGTGTACTCGACCGCGAGTTACGGGCTTTGGTGAGCCGCGTAGTTGTGGTAGAACTGGATCGGACACTGAAGCAAATGGACCATCAAAACTGAAAAACGCCTCACCGTGGAAGCGTTTCGTGAACGCTTCCACGGGAGCGTCATCTCTTCAGTTTTAAGGAACAGGCGGTCTTTCCGCACGTCTGGTATGGAGACAACGAAAGAGGAGGAGGCTTTATGGAAACCGTTAACAAATACCCAATGCTCTCCGAGCGCACACGTGGATGGCTCAAATACCTGCACCGCAAGGTCAACACCCCCGACAATTGGGACCGAGGGGGGCATCCCTCGCCGATGTGGGATGATAAATCCACTCCGCCGACGCTGTGTTTTGCCCGCTTCGATCTTATCGACTCCAGCTATGCGCTGGCGCTGATGGCCGATACGACACCCGCGTGGCGCGAGGTGTATGGCTCCATCCTCGACCAGTTGCTCCAACGTTATGGGACCTACTGGGGAGCCATCGACTGGCAGACGCAAATTGATGACGATCCGCTGCGCGGCGCCTATCCCGAGTCCTGGAACCGCATCTACATCCCACCCGATCGGGTGGGTCGCTACAATGTAGCTGGCTGGACCGCCAATGGCATCGAACCGTGGGGACTGCAGATGGACCCGATTGGGGCCGATGGCAACCTCTTCTACAAAGGGTTTTTCAATCTGCTCCTGGGACTGTACCGCTACGTGAGCGGGGATAAAAAATGGAACAGGCCTTTCACCATCATTGGTGATGGAGCAAACACCTTCACCTACAGCCACAGCAGCATTAATCACCTTCTCACGCGGCAGTTGGCCGCTCGTCGTGAGGGATGCCACTGCGAGAACACGAAGATCTGGCCTTATTGCATGGTTCCCGCGGGCCTTGGTTTGAAACTCCACGATGTGCTCTACCAGACGCAGACTCACTGGGTCTTCGACCGCTGGTGGCGGTACGCCAAGGAACACTATGTGCGGCTCTCCGATGCGGGACGGCTTGAATGGGCTGCCTATTACTATGACCCAATCATTGACTATCTGTGCGACGGCGGTTTGGCGGCGGCTGCCTCTCTGGTGTTCTACCTCTCACCACAGCACTACCATGACGCCCTGCACCTTTATGAACAATGGGCCGACGATACAACTTGTCCCCCTGTGTCCCAAGACCCCGATCCGGCAAGAAAGAAGGCGCTGCTCGTTGATCCTCGCAGCTTTGCTGTGTGCCTTTTGTGGGCACGTGAAATGGGGGACGCTGCACGTTACCATGTTCTGCACGCCCTTGCCGAGCAGATCTGTGAACCAACGTGGAACCGAGAGCGTGGCGAGTTCTATTACCGCTTTGGGCTCTCCGAGCCGTATCCGCGTGGGCAGGCCAATGCCGTCATCATGGCTGCTGAGGCGGGTGGCAAGCAGGCGTGGTGGCGGATTTTTAACGAGCCAAACTTGCGCAAGTTCGACCAACCGACCGTGTCCGGTGTCGACTTCCCCCGACTGGGGATTTCTCAAGCCATCTGCGATGAGGAAAAAGAGATCCTAGCAGTGTCGACCTATGCCGCCGACCCCTGGATGTCTGGCACCTCGACGACCTTCGTGGTGGATCACCTGCGCGAGCCAGCACAGGCTCGCGTTCTTCGTGATGGGAATGTCTACGAGGGATGGCGGGTCAGCAGGGAAGACCAGATAGAGATCAAGGCGGAGGTGCAAGACCATTCGTATCTCGTCATGCATGTATGAGGGGCAAGAGTGCGAAGCTGGACGGACGGTTGGGAGGCGATCTTATAGGTTCAATCTCCTCGTTCTTGGGTTGCACTATCACACGCATTTGACGGCATTATTCGAGCAGCCTGTAGAAGAAGAAGTGATAAAGAGTGTAGCTATTCCCATACCGCTCGTGCCATCAAGCAAATAGGTTGAATACCATGGTCATTACTTCTCTTGTTGAGAGGTGAGGAAAGGAAGAACCCATTATGACACAGCAAGATGAGAACAGAATCTCCGAGAGAGCCGATCTGTCCATCACCGAACACACAGTCAAGACCGAGAGACATACCACCTTCTATCTGGCAGCGGGTCCGGAAAATGGTCCACTCATCATCTTCGTGCATGGCTGGCCTGAGTTATCGGCAAGCTGGCGGCATCAACTGCCTACACTAGCAGCGCTGGGGTTTCGCGCCATCGCGCCAGACATGCGCGGGTATGGGCGTTCCTCTGTGTACTCCCAGCCCGCTGATTATGCCCAAGAGCACATCGTTGGTGACATGCTCGAACTACTGGACGCTCTGGGCAGAGAGAAGGCTGTCTGGGTCGGTCATGACTGGGGGAGCCCAGTTGTGTGGAACCTTGCCAGTCATCATCCCGATCGCTGTTATGCCGTGGCCAGTTTATGTGTGCCTTACTACACGCTTGAACGTGGATTGGACCAGTTGCTGGCCCTGGTCAATCGCGAGGTGTATCCAGAAAACGAGTTTCCTGCAGGTCAGTGGGATTACATGCTGTACTATGAAGAGAATGTGGCTGAAGCTATTGCGCCCATGGATGCCAACGTCTTCCGATTTGTGAAGCTGCTGTTTCGCAAGGGGGATCCAACTGGGGAGGGAAAGCCAGCACCTACTGCGACGGCCCGTCGGAGTCACGGCATCCATGGGATGAGTACGATCCCCGACCTGCCACGAGACACTGACGTGCTGACAGAGGAAGCCCTGAGCATCTATGTCTCCGCCTTGGAGCGCAACGGATTTTATGCGCCAGCCTGCTGGTATCTGAATCATGGCGTCAACGCTGAGTACGCTATGACAGCCCAGAATGGTGGTTATCTCGAAATGCCTGTCTTATTCCTCAACGCGCGGTATGACTACATATGCGAGTGCACCCATTCGCGATTGGCCGAGCCTATGCATACCTACTGTCGCCAACTCACAGAAGAGACGATTCGCTCAGGCCATTGGATGGCGCAAGAGAAGCCGATTGAAGTGAACGCAGCTTTGGTGAAGTGGCTGGCGACCAGAGTCCCTGAGGTATGGCCACAGCAGAAGTGAGGCCAAATGCTTCGGTGAGCATCGCAATAGATTCCCAGGCTCGCAGATTAGGGGGAACGCGCGCAACGCTGAGGAACAATTCTAGATCTGCGTCAAAACGTATGTACGATTGCTCGAGGTGCATGCGCATCAAGGATGATGAGCAGCCAGTTGCTGTCAGCCAGCTCAAGTGAAGGGAGAACTGCGATGTGAAGGAATATGAGGTGTGAAAGTGAAGCGATGTCCAGTGACGCGCAAGTACGCTGCTTAGTATACTCCAAAGCAAGTAAACAGCTCTATCGGTGTCCTTCCGCAACGATCGTGCTGTGTAAGAACAAGAGGATGGAAGGAGCGTTGTTTCACTGAAGAAACGATGTGTATTGTCTGTCATTCGTCATTGAGGAGCCAGGCCCATGACCAATCGGATTGAGCTTGAACCCGAGGCGCAAGCCTTCACAGAAGCGGCTGCCAGGTCACCTTTGCCTTGTACTCTTGGCCCCCAACAGGGGCGGCTCGCCCTCGATGAGGCGCAATCTGGCAAGATTCGCAAGCCTTATGTCTATATGAAAGACCTGATCATTACAGCCGATCCAAGAGAGCAGGTAGCACTTCGCATCCTGCGGCCCCAGAACGCGCAGACACCGCTGCCAGTCATCGTGTATTTCCATGGTGCCGGCTGGGTCTTCGGCAGTCTGCAGACACATGATCGCTTGGTACGCGAACTCGCCGTCGGAGTAGGGGCCGCGGTCGTGTTCCCGGTGTATCAACGCAGCCCGGAGGTCCGCTACCCAACGGCCCTTGAGGAATGCTATATGGTGGCACAGTGGGTCGAGAGATTCGGGCAAGAACATGGCCTGGATGCTGGGCGTCTCGCTGTGGCTGGCGACAGCGTTGGGGGCAACATAGCAACGGTGATCACGAGGCTCGCCAGGGAGCGTGGGGGGCCAGCCATTCGGCTCCAACTGCTGTTCTACCCGGTGACCGATGCGGCCTTCGATACAGCGTCCTACCGCCAATTTGCCGAGGGGTACTCCTTGCGGCGCGACACCATGATATGGTTCTGGGATCAGTATACGCGCCATCCTGGCGAGCGCAACGAGATCACGGCCTCGCCGCTTCGAGCCAGCGTTGAGGAATTGCAAGGACTTCCCCCGGCGCTCATCATCACTGCCGAGGCCGACGTGGTGCGCGATGAGGGGGAAGCCTATGCCAACAAGCTGCGACAGGCAGGGGTGCGTGTCACGGCTGCTCGCTTCCAGGGGACCATCCACGACTTCGTGATGTTGAACGCCCTGGCTCAGACCGCGGCCACGCGGGGGGCAATTGCTCTTGCAACTGCTTGGCTACGTGAGGGGTTCTCGATTCAGCTCATCTAGGAGCTTTGCGCTCCAAACACCCGTATGGAGATATCACACCTCGTCACATGAGTAGGGGTCTTCCGTAGAGTTGATACCACTGGCGAATCCCTTTAAGCCAAGTCGTAGAGGCGAACAAAAGCGGAACGGCGAGTCTGAGCACGAGGCAGACCCTCAAACCATGCCATACTACGCACGATATTGAGAGCAACAGCTGTGGCGACGTGTTGCAAATGAGTCTTTTCCTCTCCAATAGAGCGGGAACGACGCAAACCCATCATGCGAACTCCTTGAGAATTTGTCCCTTCAACTCCGGCTCGCTTGGCGTAGATCTGGGCAAATTCCTTGGTCTGCTCCTGCTTTCGCCTCTGCATCAAGGCAACATATTGTTCCTGCGGACGGATCGTCACTGTCCTGCGTGTATGGCAACTTGAGTGTGTGCAGAGAGAGCGAGACGGGCATGCCTGGCAATCGGTGGTCGAGAACTTGATTTTGATGACCTCGTTGGTCCGGTTGTCAATAGCTGGCGCCCAACTACTACTTGTGCGACCCTGCCGTCCATGTCGCCTGTTGCCGTTCCCAATCGATGAGAAAGTGATCAACATCGAACCCCGTGTGTTGAGTGGCTTGCCAATGAGAGTTCTTGCGAGTCGGACCTACCAACTCAAGTTGATAGTCGCGCTGACTCTCGACGAGGAATTTCGCATCCACATAGCCAGTATCCACAATATGCTCGGCTGGCAATAATGCTTTGCGGTCCAGCTTGGCATGAATGGTTGCCGTCATCGCATCATCAGAGACGGGAGCCGAGGTGGTTTCGACATGGGTGATGAGCAAGGGCAGATGAGGTTCGCAGCTCTCGATGAGATGCACTTTGTAGGATAGGAAGCCGACGAGTTGCCGTTCTTAGTACTTTTCCGACTTCCCTCCTCCGAGCCTAGCATGCGCCCTTTCGATGCACTAGGCTCTCCAGTATCGTCATATGATGTTCATGAGCTTGATAGCTGTGTTTCACCGGAAATCCATGCTGGATATCCTTGTGACACGTTCGGCAAAGAACCAGTGTTTTGCGACGTCGAGCGGCCATGATTTTCACCCAGAGAGGCTTCTCACGGCCTCGACGCCCCGTGACCGCGCTCCTGGGATCGACGGAAGACGCAAAGCGTGCCCTGGCTCACTTTGAAGCCCAGTTGCCTGAACTCCATACGCACTTGAGCAATGCCGCAGGCTGGTTTGAGGTCTTCTTTGTCCCTAAACGAAGCGTCACACCCGAACTCCATGCCTTCCTCAAAGCCCTGGCAAGCCTGCGCGAACGGGGGCAGCCCATCCCTGACGGCCTAGCCCAGGCACTCCCTCTCAAGGTCGTCTCCCTCCTGCAGGGGACGACCTCCCGCGCCAGTACCACAAGGTGATCTTCCATACTGTCAAGTTGGGACCCTACGTCCGCTATCGCTGGCGCGAAGACGCGCACTTGTATACCATCTCACTCGGTCTCAGCCAGAACGCCTTGCTCACGAAGTCATTGAACCGCTTCACAGGGGATTTTACCTGCCCATCGGGGAAACAGAGCAATACTGTCCTGCTGGAAATACAGCAAACAGATAGAAGAGGAGAAGAATCAGCCCATAAACTATGAGAAGGAGGCGTATGCTTTTAGGGAAACCTTGACGGAAGTGAACCTTCTCAAAAAAGAGATGAAGGAGCCTTCGTGTAAACGTCAAGAGAGCAACACTTGCTATGAGGAGAGTAGCGCCAAAGAACTCGATGTTAAACCAAAGCCTTCCACCTGCCTCAAGGTTGCCAAAGCATTGAACACTAAGAATGTAGTTAGAAGCGAGGCAAGCAAGAAAGGCGACAAGAGCGATAAATCCATCAAGGATCACTTTGAGGCAGAAGTAAATGACAAGAGATCCAGTGAGATGAGAGCGAGCCATAAAGGAAAATCCTCCTGTTTATTCGTAGCCGAGAAATATATCATAAGGGCATTGCTAGTATCAATGTCGTAGAAGTTACTTCTTGCGCCCATAGGTGTAGATTTCGCGCACACAAGTTCCTCAAGAGGAGAAAAACAAGAGACTTTTTCAAGGTTCTCCGTTTGGTTGACAACAACCGCACATGTGAAACTATGTCACAGGGAAGAGAATAGCTGTTTTTCGCCACGGATATTGCATGTCGTTGTCGAGATTGTGGCGAGGTTTACTGCTTTTCCTGAAAGCTTTGAAAGATGGCATTAAAGATGCCCTTGTTCGCAGCAAATTGTTCTGGTGGTGTGCTAAACCAGATGTTATAGAGATGATGGTGGCTCGCGTACGCGATCTCAACCTTCGCAGGCGAAAGATACGACTGACCCGCAGGCATATTCACCATGGCAGTTGACCAGGTGAGCTGATGAATAGTTATTTTGCCTTGCCGCTCGATCGTACCTATTTTAACCGCATTATTCTGACACAGTCTCTCCGGTGACATTGACCCATTTTTCTTTGCAGTCACAACCAACAAGATGTTCTCAATTTTATTTGAGGGGTGAAGCTCTATTTGTTCTAAAAAGAGATCACTCTTGTTCGGATCTAACGTTGTAGATCTCGCTATCCATGTTGCCGGGTAACGAAAGGTAAAGTACGGCGAGATAAGTACTTTCCACCCCCGAGGATCATCAAGAGAAGCGACCGGCGATGGCGAAGAAAGGGGAGGTGTCTGAGTAACTCTATTGGTGGTTTGCGAAGGTATCGTGGCTGTCATCGATGGCGCGCTTCCAGATCCAGATTGCGAGCTACACGCGCTTACAATCCAGCTAGAGAGTAGGAGCATTAAGAGAGAAATAAGGGCATTTAGCATTCTACGAGAATAGGGAGAAAGAGAGGGTATAGATTTTTCATGAGAAGAACGCATGGTGCTACCTTTCCAATATAATGATCATTGGCACATGTATAATGTTCTCTACAAGTGTAGTCATAGCTGAGGGCACACGCCACATCGACAACTCACATTCTTCTCATGATCTGCTCATTGATTTATACATTGAGAAACGAAGTGAAAGGAGAACTGCGGAGCTCAGTGAGTGGGAGAGGAAGCGAAAAGGAAGAAAAGAGGATTTTCTGGAAAGAAAAAGACAACTAAAGAGGTGACACTGATGCTATGCTTCTGCGATGCTCCAACCAACTTGTACGCTAGACTACAATGTAGTCAAAGACTCTACTTGCCGCAGATTAAATATCACTAAGTTTGCACTTTCCAAATGGGTAAAAAATTGAAAGCATGGAAGACTCATGATACAAAAGAAACAAGCAAAAAACGTCTTTTGTCAGGAGTCAGCCATGCCACACCCTATTGTATGTCTGGACGCGCGTTTTCGCCAGTATCTCGAACACTGGCAGACCTTGTTTTCGCGCCCACAATTTCAGCACTTCGTCACCGTGCTGCTTGCGTTGGTCGTCGGTTCCCAAGGGTTCACGCTCTTGCACTTCAAACGGGCGGTGGCTGGGAGCAAAAGCCTGGCAAGTCTGAGCCGTTTCTTTGCTCAAGCTCCGTGGGACCAAACGCCTCTGCATGCCCTGGCCTGGTCTCGCTTTGTGGCTCAGATGCAGCCCTGGGTCCACCAGGATCTCTCACACCAGCGCACGTTGCAACCTGTTGGACGAGGTCGCCCTCGCAAGCTCTTCGTGATAGGCTACTTGATTGGCGATGACTCGACGATAGGCAAGCCAAAAGGCGTAAAGATGCAAGGCCTGGGGCGACATCACGACAGCAAGCAGAACCAGCGGGTCAAGGGCCATTCCCTGGTGCAAGGCCTCTATGTCTTGCTTGGACAGCATTTTCCGCTCGAGCCCCGACTCTATCGTCAGCAGGCGACCTGTGTGCAAGAAGGGATCCCTTTCCAGAGCAAGATTGCCCTCATGATCGAGATCATCAAGCAGTTTGAGCCACCGCAGAACACGCTCACCCATGTGTTGCTCGGCAGTTGGTACAGCGCCAAAGCCATCTGGAAAGCGGCGCGAGATCGTGGCTTTTTGATCACCACGGCCTTGCGCAGCAATCGCTCAGTGCGCATCCCGGATGCGACCTCGCCACAAGGCTGGCGTTGGCAACGCCTTTGCGCCTATGACGAAAGCTTACCGGATGTGGCCTTTGTGCCCTGTGCCTGGCCGCGCAACCCCGAACATCGGGTGTGGGTGCATGTATTGAACAGTTCGGTGAAAAGCTTGTATCGCTGTCAACTGATCATCATTCGTCAGCATCTCGATGATCCAGTGAGCCGGGCCCGCTTCTGGGCTTCAAGCGATCTGCAGGCCGATGTGGAGCAGTTGCTCACCTCTATCTCTCGTCGTTGGGACATCGAGGTTTTCTTTGAAGACGTCAAAGAACTGCTGGGCATTGATCACTATCAACTGATGAGTGCCCAGGGGCTGCAGCGCTATTGGAGCTTGTGCTGGATCGCCTTCTCCTTTCTGGAGGAGCATCGCGGCTCCTTGCAGACCCAGCGGCAACGGCATGTAACGCTGGGGGAAGCCAAACGGGATCTCCAGCACATTCATCACCGCTTGCTTGTGGCATGGATCACTGATCACGCGCGTCAAGGCACCACAAGCGATCAAATTGCTGATCTCTTGGCCGCTTAAGCGGCTTGTTTGTAAATGTGCAAACTTAGTGTTTGTATTTCTTGTACACCTTCTTCACCGATATTCTGTGCTTGCTTGCTAACGTCTTTGTCAGCGATTGTTCCATGACCCATTTGAGTTTGCTGAGGGTGTACAGGTTGTAGGCCATGCGGTAGTAGTTGACGAGCCCCCGATATTCAAGCTGATACGTCGCTATGATGGTAAAGTCACTTTCGTTGAGCAACTCCGCTCGGTGCGTGGGCTTCCCTTGGCGCATATATCGCTTGCATTTGTCCTCGATGACCTTTTTTGGCAGCTTCAGACCGATGCCACCATTGATGCTTCGGCCTTTTCGCCCGTCCTTGTCACGGGTTTGTTTGGCGTTGCTCTGGAAGGTGGTGATTTCGTAGTTCAGAAATTTGGCAGCGCTGTCCCGTGTGTGGGTGATCAACGTCTTCTCGTCCGAAAGATTGAGCTTGAGTTCCTCAAGCAGAAATGTTCGGAGCCGCCGTTTGATAGCCTCTGCTTCTTCCTTGGAACCGATAAACGACAGTGCAAAATCATCGGCATACCTTACGTATCGCAGTCGTCGGAAGTCGGGGTCCTGGGGATCAATGGAGGGAAGTCTTTGGGCCTGTTGCTTGATTTTGCGGGCAGCCTCCGTCTGCCCTCTTTTATGCAGTTTGCAGGCGCGATTGATCAGGCGATTGTATTCCTGATTGGGCTTTCTTTTCTTTCCTCTGGTGTATTCAGGGATGAGTTCTGTTTCCACGAACCTGTCCAATTTTGAGAGCAGGATATTGGAAAGTATGGGGCTGAGTATTGAACCTTGGGGGACACCACTCAGTGTTTTCTTCACCTTCCAGTCTTCCATATATCCTGCGTCGAGGAGCTTTTTGACGAGATTGAGAAATCGCCCGTCCTGGATATGTTCGGCGAGTGCCGAAATGATAAGGGTATGATCGAGGGAGCCGAAGCAATCCGCTATGTCCCCCTCGATGATCCACACTGTGCCTTGCCAGATCCGGTAGATTTCTCGGAGCGCCGTATGGCATCCCCGTCCTTCACGAAAGCCATGAGAGTGCTCGCTGAATGTCCCATCGAAGTAGGCGTCCAGGATCATTCTCATGACCTCAGCAAGCAGTTTGTCACTCCAAACGGGGAGGCCGAGCGGCCTCTTTTTCTCGCTCTTCTTCAAGATGTAGGTTCTTCGTGCTGGTTGCCAGTGATATCGTTCCTGCTTCAGTGCAGCAATGATGGCTTCAAAGGTTTCCAGTGAGGTGCCGTCGGACGTCTCTTCCATCACGCCGGGCGTCATTGCGCCAGCATTTCGATACATTCGACCGTAGGCGGTGAGGTACAGGTTGGTGTTGTACAGTTGTCTGTAGACGCGCTTTACTGGCAAGCCCCGCTTGCCCCGTTCACGGAGAAGTCCTACATACGCTTCGGTTGTCTGCACTTTCGCATACCTCCATGCATGAGGAACTTCCTGATACCTTCCCTCTGTGTGGGTATCCATCACACACTCTGGCCCTCCTTCAAGGGCTGCCCCTTCATTCCTCGCGGGAGCATCGTTGCTCTTTGAGTTCTTACTATGGGGGTTCCGTCGCCATGCGGTAGAGTAGACGGCGGGCGAGGTTCCATTGCTGGACCTTTTCCCTCCGTCCCTCTCCGAACCACGCATGCCCGTTTCCGTAGCACGTGGCTCTCCGGCCGCAGCTGGGGCCAACCGCATCTTTCCCGTGTCAGCGGCAGAGCTGTGCCCTTCTGACCTCACCGCTTGGCGGACCTTGCGCCATACGCTCGATTATCGCGGTGAGGGCCGTCGCAAGCAACTCCGTTTTCGCCGCGACTCTCAGACCTATCTCACCTTGTTGGAGGAGCTGCTTTGCGGATCAGGTTTGCCGTCGTAGAAAAAAACTAGAATCGTAAACTCATCTTAGAGAGGCGTTGCTCCAGAGCAACCAAGTATGCGTGAGGATCTTTGTGAAAGCGAGACTGTTTGCGTCGAATCTCTTGGCGAGATGACACCTCGCAGCGCAATTGACGCCAACGGGTCAGATCGTCGGGAATCAGCTCCTCGTCGCTGAAAAGATGCAAGCGGGCGGCCAATGTCGTGGTCAGGCGAACCGGTCCGCGCACTACCAGCCCAGGAATGGCTCCTCGACGCCCCGTTGCTCGGCGCTCACTCGCTCGCACCTTGCCAAATGCTTGCTCCAGGTCATTGTTGGTTTTGGGCAAATCCGCAATCTGATAGCAAAAGAAGAGATGAGGTGCATAGCTCTGAGTCACTTTGAGGAAATGCACCAGGGCTGGGCGTCCAGTGTCTGCTTGTTTCGCGGCGGTTCTCATTCGCTCGAGCGTGGCTTCAAAGTGGTTCTGAACGATATCTGCCTTCCACTGTTCCTGGTTGCGCAATATCTCAGCCACGTCCCAGAGCCATGCAACAAGCGGGCAGACCACCGCAAAGAGTTCCTTGGTAGCCTGCAGACCTTTGTGGAAGAGACGTTTCAATCGTTCAAGTTCTTTGGGAAGCCCCTTTTTTCTTCCATGCGATCCAACGAGTTGCTGATGGCTTGTAGCCGCTGCTGTAACCGGAGTCCAGAAGCGGACAATGGCGGTATGCCATCGTCGGTCACACTGGCTCGAACCGCCAAGCAATACGCGTGAATCACTTCAGCCTCCTCATCGTCTCTTCCCTCGATGGCTCGTTCGATGGGACGAACTCCTCGCACCTGCTTTTTCAATTCCTTTTTCGCATGTCGATCGGCTTCGTAGAGAGGCTTGCCAGCTTCTCGCAGGTAATGGAAGTGACAGAGTTGATGGGGGACCTGAGGCATGGCTGTGGCAACCGCACGGCGAATGGAAAGCTGCCCATCGGAGATGATGCCGTGGATCGGGACGCTGAGCAGGTCTTTTGCTTCGCAAAGCAGCCCTGTCAGATCGTCTTGCGTTGAACTCAAGAGCGCGCGCCAACACGATTTCCCCAGAGAGGACTTCTCGAATGACCCAGAGGACCTCGTGACCTACATCGGGCTGGAGTCCATCGATGGCCAGAATCACGCGTCCCTGAGAGGTGAAGCGTTCTTGGTGGCGTTGCCGACACGAGAGATGCAGCGTGACCAATTCCTCGTAGCGGTGCATGAGATGCTCCACCGTTCGTTCGCATACCCGCAACCCACGTTCATGCAGCATGCGCTGCATCTCCGGCGCTGAGCGATGCTCTCGGTAGCGCCATTGACCCACCAATGCGATCAGGTCTAGCCCGCTTTCCCCATGCGGTAACGCCCAACGACCTTCTTCCTCTGGTCGGTAGGGCTGCTTGTAGGCCTGGCAAGCGGGATTGTGGCAACGACGAACGACGAGGCGCAATTGGACGAGGCCCTTAGTGGTCAGGATCTTGCGATGGGCATGGTAGCTCACCGGCATCCAGGTCCCACACGACTGGCAATGCTGTTTTTGTGGCTCTAAGCGGATATGTTCCTCTGCTTCCGGGCGAGCAACTCTTCTTCCTCTTGCTTTGAACCAGAATATCAAGCATGTTGCCATATTGATCGACCATCAAAGTGAGCTTCGCTTCACTTTGATGGTCAAAAACACCTCATCAAGATGCCTCTTGTCTCCAGTGTGGCTACATCGATGTTTGAGCCCGTTGGCGCAGGTCTGACCACATGCGAGGCACAGATGCCTGGTGGCCCAGAACTTGTGGCGATATCTGTCAGAATAGGAGCAACTGCTAACCTTTATAGCGCACACGCGCACTTTACGGAAGAGCTTGAAGATAACGCTACCGTCTACTACTTCGATGGCTATCAAACAACGATCAAACGCTTCACCATGACGGAACTCTCTTGAACAAAAAACTTCTAGGAAAAGTAGCCTGGGCTAGTCGCACAAAGATGCCTATTGAAAACCTCCCCTGACCTCGTTAGATGATCATGCTCATATATGTTAATGCGCTTCGATTAACGGCTTCTGCAACGAGATCGCTCAAATTCAAACTTGGCCGCCGACAAGCACACACCTCCTGCTGGCCCTGGACAATAAGCTCCTCCAGATCAGCGAGATTCCCCTATAAATACTCTCGCCCATTTGCGGGTGCCTTTTGTTTTGTTGTAAGCTTGCGACAAGGCATGGCAATAGGACGATGCGAGAGATGCACACAAACGCGAGGGGCTTTTTTTCAGAGGGAGAGTTATATGCTGCCAACTATAGAAGTTCGCTGGTTTTGCCAGGGAGACCTTTCGCTCTCTATCTGGCAACATTTCCTCAACAACACAATCGGCCAGGAGGAGGCCGTGGAGAAAAGGCTTGATATCTACCTCGCTCTGCCGGGCGTCGAGGACCTGGGCATAAAGTTGCGGGGGCAGGATGCCACGCCTCAGAAAGCTTCCGACAAGCTGGAAATTAAGTGTCGACAGGAAGAGCGCAGCCTCACCCCATTTACGGGCACCGGCAAGCTCGAACACTGGCAAAAGTGGGGTTTCAGCGGCGAAGAGGGAACGAGCCAGCTTTCAAGCCTCCTAACGGAGAACGAGCCAGCCTGGATCAAAGTAGAGAAAACGCGTTGCACCCGCAGGTACGCCGCCGTAAGTGACACCATCGTACACGCATTATCTCCCGCAGAGCAATCCAGCAACAGTTGCAACGTCGAATTGACCACACTGTACGCCAGGCAGCAAATATGGTGGACACTGGGCCTTGAAAAAGTCATCAGCCTCCATGGCTTAGAAGCCGCAGAGCACACACTCAAGCTCGTTGCACAGCATATTCTCACCGAATTAAACATTGATACGTTAGCTGTAGAACACTCTTATAGCTATCCTAAATGGCTACAAAAAATAGGTAGTTGCGATTTTAGCAATAGTATCGGCTAATACCCAAGGGCCAATCAGACCTCGTCACCTCTTGCGGCAAAAGGAGGCCTCGCGCCTTCATTATCAGCATAAGATGAGGATGACCCTGCTCCAGTTTTGTGGAGTGTTTAGCTGTGGAAGCTGAAACATTGCAAAAGTGCCGATGAATGGTTAAAGGCCCCTCTGAGCATCTTTCTGTGTTTGCACTTTGTAGGCTAATGGACTCAAATAGCCAAGCGAGGAATGACGTCTGACCCGATTGTAAAAAGCCTCCAGATAGACAAAGAGCGCTGTTAAGCGTTAAAACTGTTTTACACCTATGCTAGCTGCTGCTAAATTTCAGCGGGGAAGAGATAAAGAAACAGCGTATTTTAGACTCAGGACAAATATCCGTCTTATAATTATATGAAGTCACCACATGCTAATGAGATCTCTTCCTTCACTCACACAGGAGAAGAAAGGATACACCATGAGCCGGAATCTTGTTATACTAGTGAGCCTCGTCACACTTCTCATTACTATGTTTCTCTTTGCATTTCTTTCCTCTCTCCCGTATCGATTAGCTGTTATTGTAGGCTGGGTACTTCTTACCTGCATTCTTCTCGATCTTTCAAGACGGCATTCTGCACCTCTTGCCCAAGGAGAGAAGCCTCAAAAACTGGGACCATATACGATACGACAAAGCCTCAGTTGGCTAGACATGGCTTGGCGTGATCGACAGAGATACGATCAAAAAAACGATGGGAAATAGCTACAATGCGGTTGAGATCGTTATCTGCATAGACTCAAGATGCAACAAAACATCTCTGGCAGTTGCCACCAGATCTTCACACGTGCTCGCATTGAAGAAGAGTCCGTGAACACGTGCATCTTCGAGTGGAAGGCTCCCAAAGGCAGGTCACGCAACGGCGCGTGACCTGCCTTTGGAATCAGTTCTCGTGCGTTCAAAACGTGTGGCATCATTTCCATACCTTTCTTACTTCAGTGCCTCAAACTGAGCTCTCTTTGCCAAGCAAGAGAATGACCCGCTCTCTGAACGCAGGCCCCATATTCTCTTCGCCGAGCAAGTGCGCCCTCAGATGTTGTACACTGATCCCTTCGAAGCTGCGCTTCTGTGAAGCAGATGAGAACTGTTCAGGTTGTGCTTCCTCGACACCACGACCTGCTCATTCTGCACGGGAAACCGATCGAATTAGTGGAGACTGCACTGATGGGGAGGATTCTGCCAAGCGGATATAGTGGTCGCTGATGCTTGACAGTGCTCACGTAGCGAACACGCTCGGCAATAGCCGATACACACCACAAGAGCACCCGCAATGAGCCGTCGCGCTCTGGTCGCCACTCTTGTTGGATGGCTCTCCGATTTCTCCACGACTTTGCGTCCCTTTTGACAACGTTCAAGCCGGACGGGATCTTCGTATGATGAAGATCCCGCAAAAGCCTCTGGAGGCCTTCGTACCCAAGAGGGCATTGCCAGGTTTGGCGGCACTCGCGGTTATCTTTCAATGTTGCGTAAGCTAGAGGTGAAGCTGCTTGCTACACTGGAACAAACCTTGGCTGGGAATCCTGTTCTTCCGCTTTTGCCAGAGCCTTCTGAATAGTTGCTATTTTCGCGTGTATCCTGGAGGAACCTCGTTTAGGAATACTGATGCGCCCAAAGCGCCCCTCATCCTGGAGCATCGGTCAAGTAACCGTGACGACAGGTGACAAGCCAGCAATCACAACTGCCAAAACGTGATGTGCCATCTCCTCTTTCGTGATGGTTTGGTCTCCCCAGCTCCACTGCGCTGCGGGGCCGATAATCGCCCAACTGATGGCCTGTGCTGTGACTTCTCTTGCCTCTACGCGCTCAGGAACCTCTGATGGAACCTGCTTGAGCCATCTCAAGAGGAACTCATAAAGTTCTCGTTGAAGTGCTATCTCGTAGAGCGGCTCAAACTGCCGATCGGATGGCTTGTGATACCGACGCACAAGCGCCCAAAAGTCGAACACGGTCACTATCAATCGATGTAAGGTCTCCTTTTGCAGGGTGGAGGAGGCAGGAAGTTGGCGCGCGAGAGCCCTTTGAAACTTCTCGCGTAGCCAGCCCTCCACAAGCGCATATTTGTCTTCAAAGTGGGCATAAAACGTGGCTCGATTGACGGTGGCACGTTCCGCGATTTCTTGCACGGAGATCGAGTGGATATTGTGTTTTTCTTCAAGCAATGCGATGAACGCTTGTAACAACAACTGACGGGTCCGTTTAACCCGTGGATCGTTTGCATTGACGAGTGTGGTCATATTCCTTGAAATACTCTCTTATTTCCCTTCTGAAAGAAAGCAACACTTTCCTGCTGGTGTGTCTACACAACGATCCCGCCTGTTTGTTGATTGCTTTCAGCGGATGACCTATCTTACTATTCCTACAGTGTAGTATACACGAAACTGCTATCTAAGCAACACTGTTGTGCTTCTATCCTTGTCACTCTGGCAAGCAATTGGAGGCCGGCAAAGAAAGGATGAGTCGTATGAAAGCAATGGGAAGAGCCGCTGGAAGACCGGCTAGCGTTGTGAAAAAGGCGCTTTCAGTCTCCTGTCCGCAAGCCTACAGGGTACTCGTCAAGGTCCACGCACCTTCTCTCAATCCGACCTGGAGGTGGTTTTCATGATTGTCGTCGCAACTCCCACCGGCCTGATCGGTCACCAGGTCCTCGACAATGTTTTTGACAGTGCAGAGCCCATCCGCGTGATCGCACGCGATCCCTCTCGCCTCCATCACCTCCCCACAGTCATACCCTCGCGAGGGCCTCGGCCGCAACCTTCTCCGCTCCTCCTCCCACAACCCTCCCATGCTCTTCTCCTTCCCCCTCACCGTTCGCTCATTCTCGCGACCACACCGCGCGCAACAACAAGCGGTTCAACTCCTCATACCCTGGGACTCGCAACGTCGGAACACACATGCCTCTCCGACTCTCTTCTCCCTCTACATCTCATAAGGCATATAGAATACGTAAAAACAGCAGAGAAAACTCTTTAACGTAATCTGACCGGAAAGTGGCCGCTTCCTGTCCTGGTCGAAGATGACCATCCCTCATATACTCCTAAGTTAGTGTTTGATTCTCGCCATCTAGCCGATAAGAAAGAGAAAGAGGTGTTTTCAAAAAAGGAGCAAAAGAGATGAAAAGAAGCCAACAGCGCATGCCGATGACGCTTGATCGGCCGGCCTACCCCTCCGATCTCAGCGATGAGCAGTGGGCCATATTGGAACCACTGGTGCCAGCCCTTTCGCCAGAGGCTGCCTACTACGTCCACGAGCGACGCGAAATTGTCAATGCCATTTTCTATGTGTTGCGCAGTGGCTGTCCCTGGCGCATGCTCCCTCACGAGTTTCCAGCCTGGGAAACCGTCTATTATTACTTTCGCAAATGGGAACACGAGGGCGTCTGGGAACGGATCTTGCACATCCTTCGGATGCGTGTACGCCGCAAGCAAGGCCGAGAGAAAGAGCCCAGTGCTGCGATCATCGATAGTCAATCCATCAAAACGAGCGCTGTTGGCGGCCCGAAGAAGGGCTTCGATATGGGGAAAAAAAATCTGGGGTAGGAAGCGTCATGCACTTGTTGATACGCAGGGCAACCTCTTGGGAGTGAAAGTCACTGGAGCTGAGAGTTCCGATCAGGAAGGAGGCCGACTCTTGTTAGAGTCAGTAAAAAAGCTCCTTCCTCGCCTTAAGCTGATTTGGGCAGACAGCCACTACGGAGGCACCTTCCGCACCTGGGCCAGGGTAATCCTGGGGTGGGAAATCCAAATCGTCAAAGCACTCACCGTTCCCAAGAGGGGACTGCTGGTCTACGAGGATGAGGAGGTCGACTGGGACAAGCTCTTCCCCAAAGGCTTTCATCCCCAGCCCAGAAGGTGGGTTGTCGAGCGTACCTTCTCCTGGATTATCCTCTGGCGTCGGCTCTGTCGCGATCACGAGGGACTTCCCTGCAGCAGCGAGGCTTTGATCAAAATCGCAATGAGCGCTCGCATGTTGCACCTGCTCAAGCCCTCTTTTTTCTCGTATTGAGAATCAAACACTAACTAAGAGTGTGTCTGAACTAGAAAGAAAAGGATTGGAAAGGCGTTAACCGCCGAAGAAAGAGCTGGATAGAAGCGATCTGGATGAAGGCTTCACTGCATTGGGGCAAGCTCTCATAATCGCGAGCCAGACGCCGGAAACGAATGAACCACCCGAAGGTTCGTTCGATTTTCCAACGATGGAGTTGGACGAGAAACCCCTTTGCAGGTGAGCGAACGAGTTCGCCATTGATGAGGATCAATGGATCGGCCTTGGGGACGATTTCAGTGTCCCAACCCAATGTGGTTTTGATCCATTCGATGAGAGAATCCGTGTAGCCGCTATCAGCGAACAGATGACACAGGCGAGGGAAGCAGCCTCCCAGGTCTTGCAAGAGCAGTGGGGCTCCTAGGCGATCCATCAAGCGAGCCGTATGGACCTTGACTGCCAGAAGCAGTCCCTGGGTATCAACCAGGACGTCCGCTTGCGCCCGTGAATTTTTTTTCCCAGCATCAAAACCCCGTTCGCTGCCTCGCACAGGGCTGGTTTTGATCGATTGACTATCAATGATGGCCGCGCTGGGTTCGGGGTCGCGCCCCATGTGGGCACGCACCTCTCGGCGCAAGCTCGTCATCGCTCGCTCCCAGGTTCCATCACGTTGCCAGCGGCGGAAATAATGGTACACGGTTTTCCCATTGGGCAAATCGTGAGGCATTTGCCTCCACGAACACCCGGTTCGCAGGACAGAGAGAATGCCATTGATGATCTCGCGACGCTCGACTCATTCTCTCGGACTCCACTGCGCTGGAGGCGGGAGCAATGATTCTAAGCGCTCCCACTGCTCATCCGTCAGATCGGAGGGATAGGCTTTCCGTTTCTGGTAATCACTCATCTGTTCTGCTCCTTTCTTTGGCTCTTGTTGGCTCCTTTCTTTCAGTCTAGCACGACTTCGTTTAGTTCAGACACACTCTAAAGAGGATGCAAGCGAAAGGATTTGGTATGGCAAAAGAAACCCAAATTGAGAAAGTGGTTCACTACTACACGATTGCAGCAAGAGACTATAAACAGTTCTGGACCGGTCCTGAGGATCTCGCCATGCACTTTGGCTACTATGATGATACAAAGGGAATCTCGACGCATGAAGAAGCCCTGCTCCATATGAATAACATTCTGGCCGGATACGCACACATTACACCGGAAGATCGGGTACTGGACGCAGGGTGTGGTTATGGTGGCAGCTCTCTCTGGTTGGCTGGCAACGTCGGGTGCCAGGTCACAGGCATTACACTTGTGCAGGAACAAGTTCAGGAGGCTCAGGCCGCAGCCCAAAGGCGCCAACTGGAGCATCGCACCCAGTTTGAATGCATGGATTTCGCACACACAACGTTTGCTGACGCCACCTTCGATGTGATCTGGACATTGGAAAGCCTGGTCCATGCAGAACACAAGCGTGACTTTCTCCGTGAAGCATTCCGTCTCCTGCGACCTGGTGGTCGCCTCCTCATCTCTGAATATATGCTTCGAGAAGATCCACCGCTTTCGTCTGAGCAACAAGCATCGCTCACGCCCTGGCTCACAGGCTGGGTAATGCCAAATCTGCTGACGCCAGATGAGTATACCTCCATGATGCGTGAAGAAGGCTTTGGAGCCATCCAGGTCAGAAATCTCACGGAGTGGACGCGCCTTTCGATCAGTCGGCTCGGCAAAACCGGCCTCCCTGTCCTGCCTGCCGCTTCACTGGCAATTGTACTGACTCGCATCCTCTCCCTCTTCCGTCTGTTTCGCAAGGAACGTGTCCACAATTTCGAAGCGGGAGTCTGCATGAACCAGGCGTTACGCAAAGGGTTGTGGCAATACATCGTCATCATTGCCCAAAAGCCCTCAGCTTCAGCGATGCATCTCTAGTACTAGTATGCGGTGCGAAATGACTCTCCAGGCCGCTTGAAGGCTAATTGTTGATGCGCTTTTCATTTCGCACCAAGGATCCTGGCCTGTCTCCAGGGTCACGCCGTCTTCAGGAGGGCGATGCGGCGCAGATTGCTGGCGATCACCCCCAGGCCCAGCCATCGCTCCATCCCATCTCTGCCATGATAGCGGCTCTTGCGCCAGCCATAATCCCGCCGCAGGCTGGCAATGCGCCCTTCGATCCCGGCTCGCCACCGATACCCGCGACGGAAGCGTGGAGTGCGTTCCAGAGCTCGGCGTTCCTCCGATGCCTTCCCAACTGCCGGGATCGCCACCTGTTTAACTCCTGCGGTCTTGAGCTTCTCTTCAGTGTCAGCGGAGTGAACCCCGCGATCTGCTGTTACCAAGCGAGGAGGCTGAGCAAACACCTCCCAATGGTGAGCGACCGCATCAATCGCCTGCCCATGCTCTTGCGGGTGCTCCAGGAGCTGATAGCGCGTTACCAGCCCTCCCTCAACTTCATCGAGCGTCACGAGTCGCCCAAACTCCACAAGCGCGCCGCCTTTGTGCCGTGGAATGGCTCGTGTGTGTGGCTCAAACAGGCTGAGCACTTTCTCGCTGGATGGTACCTTCTTGTTCTCCAGGACGCGCTTACGGGTTTGCGCGATCACCCGCACAACCTGCGGCAATACCTGTTCCACTTGCTGCAGCAGGCGGGTCGCTGGTTCCTGGGTCTCCTTGCCCAGCACGCTTACCACCTGGCGCACCTGTTTGACCATCTGCTCGGTCGTCTCCACCAGCTTCTCGTACAGCTTCTTCTGCTCAGCTTCCTTGTCTTCGCCTTTGCGTCGCAGTCCACGGTGGAAGGTTTGGGCGGTTCGCCGCGCAGTCCGCAGCCGGGAACGGCAGAGCTGCTGCACATTGTTCACCCGCTCTTTGAGCAAGCCTTTGGCCCTCTGCGCCACGCGGGAGAGCACCCGCACACTGTCGACCAACAGTCCGCCATCGGTGGGGTGGTGGATCTGGGTTTGCACACAGGTGGCGTCCAGTCGCAGCTTGCGCCCTTGAGTCACCTTGGCATGGACCGCCAGTTGCACCACACGATCGTTCAACGCATGCAGCGTTTCTGGACGCAGGGTATGGGTCCACCGAATCAGAGTGGCTTTCGTGGGCACGGTCTGGAAATACACGCGGCAGAACCACCGGAGCACCAGGCCATCGGCCACGCGCTTTGTGGTCTCTTCGTAACTACAGCCATAAAGGTGTTTGATCAGGAGCAGACGCAGAATGACTTCCACTGGCATGGAGTGCCGTCCATGCACCAGGGTGTGTTGGTAGCGCTTCCCCAAGTCGGTGTGTACGGCCTGATACAACTGGTCATCTTCCAGCAGCGTGTCCAGAGTTTTGAGGATGGGGTCGGTCTGGGCCGCTACTTCTGGGACACGAGCAAACACATCCTCGACGGGGTAACTATCGATGAGCATGGGATCCATCCTTATGCTTGTTTTTCCTCCTATTTTACCACAGCTATTACAGCCGCAAGCGGCCTGGAGAGCCATTTCGCACCGCATACTAGTACTAGAAGAAAAACGGTCGGTCGCCTTGTTCTCAGAGCACATGCATCAAGAGCACCCCCCTGTCAATATGTGTCAAACCTCATGTTAGTCGGTCTGCGCCTGAGCAACGCTGCGGGCTGGTTTGAGGTCTTCTTTTTCCCCAAACGACGCGTCACGCCCGAACTCCATGCCTTTCTCAAAGCCCTGGCGAGCCTGCGTGAACGGGAGCAGCCCATCCCTGAGACCCTGGCCCAGGCTCTCCCTGCCGAGGTCGTCTCCCTCCTCCTGCAGGGCGTCTCTCTTACCGATCTCCCGCGCCAGTCTCACAAAGTCATCTTCCATCTCGTGCAGCTGGGACCCTCTGTGCGCTCTCGCTGGCGCGAAGACGCGCACACCTACCAGGGCATTGTAGGGCACGAGATCAGCTAAAATCCCTGACAACATAATGTCAGGGATTACTGGTATGCTAGAGGCAAGTTGCTTTTTGATCTGCAAGAAAGGATAAGATCTATGAACTCAGCGCACCTGTTCCCTGTTTTTGATGGACATAATGACACCCTTACCTACCTCTTTCGCTCACCGGAACGCAGCTTCTTACAGGAGAATTCCCAGGGACACATTGATCTGCCTCGCGCCCGCAAGGGTGGATTCGCGGGCGGCTTCTTTGCTATTTTCCCCCGCTCGACTAGCCAGCAGGGTCAAAAGCCCGGAACATCTCCAACCGGAGAGCGTTCATTCCCGGCCCTTGACCCTCAGCAGGCTCACCAGTTCACCTTGTCTGTCATGGCCTACCTCTTTCGCCTGGAAAAAGAGGCAGAGGGGCAGATAAAAGTTGTTCGCACAGGTGAACAATTGGCCTGGTGCCTACAGAACGATGTTCTGGCAACCGTGCTCCACTTTGAAGGTGCTGAAGCTATTGATCCCAACCTCGATGCACTTGAAGTCTTCTATCAGGCGGGACTTCGTTCTCTGGGCCTCGTATGGAGTCGCCCGAATATTTTCGCTCAAGGTGTTCCCTTCACGTTCCCCCACTCTCCCGACACAGGTCCAGGGCTCACGGATGCCGGACGGGAACTGGTACGTGCCTGCAACCAGCTACGTATTATGCTTGACCTCTCTCATCTCAATGAGAAGGGCTTCTGGGATGTGGCTCGTCTCTCCGATGCGCCCCTGGTCACGACACACTCAAATGTCTTCGCCATCTGCCCCTCGCCGCGCAACCTCACAAATAAGCAACTCGACGCCATCAAAGCCTCCGAAGGGATGGTCGGACTAAACTTCGCGCTGTCCTTTTTGCGTGAGGATGGGCACAACAATCCCACAACGCCCCTTGATATCATGGTACACCACATCGACTATCTTGTTGAGCGTATGGGCATTGATCATGTCGGCTTTGGCTCGGACTTCGATGGCGGAATCACCCCGTCACAAGATATCGGTGACGTTACAGGTCTCCCCAGGCTCATCTCGGCCCTACACAATCACGGCTATGATGACGCAGCCCTGCGCAAGCTCACCCACGAGAACTGGCTCCGCGTCTTACGCAAGACCTGGCAATCCTAAAACGATATTGTGGCGCTCATAAATATCGTGCCTACATATTACGGAAGAGTGGGAACATGTAGAGAACGAGTCACAGGTTGCGCTCATAAATTACGCGCCTACATATTACGTTCTCGCATGTTGTACATGATCGCGTGTAAATAATATGGCATGCGACCATGGAACGGTAATGGCATATGTAATATGTAGGCGCGTAATTATGTTCTTTTAAAACTTAATCTGATGATATAGACTGGTGGGCAAACACTAGGTTGTGATGAGGTTTCCACTACACCTACCTATATTCCCACAATAGTGCACCCACTACATCCTACATGCTTTCTCTCCTCTTCTTCGCATGCTTCATACGTTAGCAGTAACACCTACGCAGGACATTTGCCAAGGGTAATACGCTCGCACGTTTCCCTATCGGATATGTTGAAGTAGTTGCTCTCCAATTCGTAATGAGGAAGAAACTGACCTTGTTAGCGCTGATGTTGTCGTTCCGTTCAGCTCCTAATAATTGCTAAGGAGAGTTTAGGTGTCAGATGAGGAACAGAGGTGTTGCTTGATACGTCCAAGCAAACGCTCTTGATCAGCTTTGTTTCTGATAAAAAAGACTTTCTCTTGATATTTTTTTAGATACCTACGCACAAAGGCTGCTGTAGGAGGAACTGAAATTCCATCTCTTTCCAGACATCTGAGTAAAATTTCTGCATCTGGTGGTTCTCTCCTCTCTCCATACTCTTCAAAATACCTGCGCATGAAGGCTGCTTTAGGCGAGTGAGAAGGGACCTTATTTAAATAGTGGTTGTGATTATCTTTTAAGAGTTTCACAAGCAATTTTATGCCATTGACACCGGGATAAGGATTGATGCCACGGAGGCTTTTTGAGATATGACGACGAATCATGCGAGATGCAGCCACAGGCCAGGGGATCTCAAGCAACACGATATAATCAGCCTGATAGAGCAACGGGTCTGTCCAGATAATATAACTTCCTTCTGTGACCCATCCAGGTTGCTCAGCAATAGAAAAGGCATCATTGAGAGACTCTGCCATCTGCGTCCCATTTTTCTGGCTTATCTTATCTAGCTCATAATGAGGAACAGCAAACCTGGAAGAGAGAGACTCTGCCAAGGTTGTCTTTCCACTACTAGACCCTCCGATAATGTGTATTTTTATCATGTTTTTCCTTGGTTGCAATGTTTATCTTCCTTGGAGCAAGGATACTCAATTATTGTGAAACATGCAAAATTTGCCATATTTGCTGATATCTCCGCCGCATAGAATGCCTGGAGGATAAAAAGGCAACAACTCATTGCTCCTCTGAGGGCGAAAACAGAAGAGCTGGATGTTTGCCAGATGCTTTAGCACTGCTTGCGTGTCTGAGGCAAGCAAAATCGTTGCCAAGTAATGTGGCAATCTTCATTTTTCTTTGGCACATACTTGATCGCTCCATCCAACGCGCAACAGAACAGGGCAATCAGTGTGAGCAAAGCATTGAAGCAGGAGGGACGTTCGTTTTGACAGAAAAACACCCATCATCCCGAATTGACAGAAGGAGGAATGGAGAGGAAAGATCAGCCAGAGGAAGCTGAGCGCCCCCTTCAAGCGGTAGAGCGGCACCTATGCCAACAGGTGCTGCTCTACCATGCCATGGCATTCCTGTTGCAGCAGGTCATGTCGAAGCACCTTGGAGGAAACCTCAAGCAAGGAGAGAAGAAAGGCAAAGATGAAACTGGCCATCAACAAGCGCTTTCTGTGTTGCTCCCATGCCCACAGGCTTGATTCTTCCCACAATATTTTGGAGAGGCATAGCAAGCGAATCGAATCACTTGGTCAATACCCTTACAAATAGCAAATCTGGCCCTCCAACGGAAGCATTTGCCCTCCGATAAGGATCTGGCATAGGTTTAGTAATAAGCTGATCAATATTTGGCCAATGCTCTCATCTGCAGTTTTTCCTTCCCCTTTCATCTCCTCCATATAGACACCCTCTGGGAGTCTCATCTATACTACTGCAAAGGGAATGATCTATTTGTGAGAGAAGCCAGATTTCATGCCTGATAGCGCATTTCATTGGGAGATCTCCTATGCCACAAGCTACTAACGGGCATTCTCAACATGTCACCGTACCGCTGCGTATCGAGCACAATCGCCCCTTTGTGGACTTTACATTGAAGGGGGTGGATGGCAGTACCCATACAGCTCGCTTCTGGATCGATACAGGGGGCGGCGCTTTTCTCATCTCCGAAGCCTTGGCACGGAAACTTGGAATGTCGTGGGAGGAGGTGATTGAAAGCGATGAGGGCCGTTTTGCCCCTTGTTCGCCACCAGCGCTTCGCCTCGCTGGTATGCCGATACGTCTTGAGCATACCCAGGCTCTTGTTGTCCTCGACCAGCCTGTGCACATGACGCCTGGAATCTTTGCCGATGGGCTGATATGCGGTAGCCTTCTCGCACAGTATCATGTCATTTTTGATTTTCCTCACCACCAATTCACACTGGCAACACCTGGCACCCTACCACCTCAGGGCGCTCCTCTGGGTACGCCCATTCACCCGGAATCGGGTTTTCCTCGCCTTGAGGTACAGATCGATGGGCAAACATACGGGATGCTGCTCGATACTGGTGCCTCACATACCATGATCTCACGTCCCTTGTTGGAGACGTTCACAACGGCGCATCCCGATTGGTCACGCGCAGATGGAGCGATCGGCACTGCTAACATGGGGGACGAGCAAGCAGATACCAAGCAATGCATGGTACGCCTGGCAACATGCACATGGGGACCATACCAACTTGCCGATGTCAGTGTCGTCTCACGAGATCCTGGTGTGTTTGAGGAGCGTCTGTCTCCATGGATGACAAGTCCAATCGTTGGCGCGCTCGGTGGCAATGTGCTCAGATGTTTTCGCGTTGAAATCGACTATGCCGGACAAACAACATACCTGGAGCAATACGCCACACCCACTGCCCACGACATGGACCTGATTGGACTCACGCTGTTGCCTCAGAGAGATGGTTCCTATCGTGTCCTGGAGGTAGCAACAGGTGGCAACGCTCAAGAGGTCTCTGAGCAGATCCAGGTGGGTGACATCCTTCTGTATGTCGATCAACAGGAGATCTACGGTCTCTCGCTAGCGAGCGCAGTGGATGCATTGCGCGGTGTGCCTGGTCAGATGCATACATTGCAACTGGAACGCATGGGCCAACATCGAGAGATACAGGTTCCTGTCAGGCGCGTTCTCTAAATGCGGTGAAGCACGCGCTGGCGCAGGAGGGCAAAGCCCATCTTACTGTACATCAGAAAGCGCAGCCAGGGGGAGGAGGATATCATGGTATGAGCGAAACGAGAGCGACGCAAACGAACCGACAACTGGGAACAGATCTAGCAATGGGGCCGTCATCCGGAGCAACGGTTCTATGAGAACATCAGACCGCTCTCGCTCTTTGGTATTCCACCTGCTGAACGAACACAGGAGACTGGGTGAACAGAAAACACATTGCGAAGGACTGCTGATGCTTTCTGCATAGAAGGTATAACAAGCCTCTTTCGTCCGACGAAGCAGCAGCGGGAAGATCATCATCGATCTCTCCCTATTCCCATGTGTCTGCTTATTGTTGATTTGAAGGCCGAATATCCTGACTTCAGTCTCCGCGAGATTGTTGACATTTGTTTCGTCCAGTTTGATCGTCGCCCTTATCACAATACGGTCAAGCAAGTCCTAGCTGATGGCCTCAGGATTCCATGATCAGTTACTTTGCCTGATGCTCAAGGAAGGAGGTTTCCGAATCGGCGAGCTTTTATGTTTGCATATAAAAGATCTTGATTTTGGACAGGAGGAGGTCTACGTTCGTTTTCGCCCTGGCAATGAGAACCAAACTCGTGCCAAGTCCGATACAGCAGAGAACGCTTTGTTCATCTTCCTCCCACGGTAATGGGCCTGCTTGATATCTACATCACTGAAGTCTGGGTAGAGGCCAGCCCTCAGACTGATCATCTCTGGGTTGTGCTCAAAAAAGATGCCAAGAATCGTGAAGGGAAGGCAACGGTTTGGGAGGGCTCTCTCTGTAGCCGCTGTCGAAAAGATGTTTCAGCACTACTCGAGAAAATCAGGTGTGAACTTACTTATGAGGGAATTACTTGGAGTCTCGTCAACCCCAGAACTGGCTTGTTTTTGCCTGATTGCTCTTTTCCCAAGCAATTCAGCTTGTTGTCTTTTCAGAGATGAGATGATAGACAATGAGATGAACATGATGCTCATCTCGTTGATACTCAAATGACTGTTTCATGATCTAATCATGCATCTTATTAAACCATGAAGCAAGAGGTAAAACCGCAATAGCCTCACCGCTTGGGATGAATCCCAGCGGCTTGCAGCGGGCTAAAGCCCTATAGTGTCAGCCATTCTTCTCTGCACATTGAAGCGGGTTTCGATGTAGTTCTAATATGGGCGGCCCTTCTTGATTTCTTTCTTCTCGATGCACAGGGCCTCATACACCCTTCTGGCATCATGCGAGAGAAAGACGCTACCACTGGCACAAAATTTCCTGGGAAAACCACTTCCCATCGGGTATACTTTCCCCAAATGTGTAAATTGCGTTCCCATTGAAAGATTGACGAACTTTTGGTATGCAGAAGAAAGCGCGCCATCAGATCGATGAGAGGCTCATGGTCGTACCAGCAATCGAAGGCATTGATCTGTTCAAAATAACGCAGGTGACAATGGCCTTAGAAAAGACCTATCAGGACGGGGACACATCCGTACAGGCCGTTCCGGCCCACGTCTGCCGCAGAGTTGCTTGTGCTGCGCCAGGACACAAAGAACTTGTTTAACGAGAACGATCTCTCACAAGAAGTCAACACCAACAGCGTGTAAGGAGAAAGCAATGATCCCACCAGACCCAGACTATGTGGTGCGCGTGCAAACCAGTTTTGGTCGTCAACAAGCTATGGCACTGCTAGGAGCCCAGATGACCGAGGTGCGGCCTGGGGTAACGGAAATTGTCCTTCCCTTTCGAGAAGAACTGACACAACAGCATGGCTTTGTGCATGCAGGGATTATCACTGCCATTGCCGATTCTGCCTGTGGCTATGCCGCGCTGAGTCTGATGCCACCAGGCGTGGGCGTCCTGACCATCGAATTCAAGGTCAACCTCCTCAATCCAGCGGCAGGCGAGCGTTTCATAGCACGAGGCCAGGTAGTAAAGCCGGGGCGCACCATCATGGTTTGTACGGGCGAGGTAGTAGCCCAACGCGCGGATAGCACTCAGCAGACGGTCGCTCTGATGCAGGCGACAATGATGGTCGTGCGTGATCGCCCCACTGTCTCGGATTAGAAAAGCGTGGATCCGCGCTTTTCTTTTTCCAATGTACAAAGTTTCGATGAAAGAAGTCACATGAGGAACGGTTTTTCCCGCGAATGCATTGACCAGTGTTCAATATTGTGGGCAAAACCTGCTCAATCCGTCCGTAGGGCATTTACAAAGAAGGCTTGGGGACACAAAATGAGGGAGCACTGGCACCCTCCAACGCACACGCACACTTAAATCTCTCCGATATCGTTCCCTTTCTCACACTGGCTGCTCACACAACATTATCCCACATGCGAGGCATCCTGGGAAGAAAACACCTCATGCACACAGCAGCAGCTATAGCTGCTGCTAAGAGATGCCAGGGGCCGAGACCAGAGATCACTGCAACAACCGCTGCTACGGCTGCTGGCAACCCCATTCGCCTCCTTTACACGCAACACAAGCTATATATGGGATCCTCATCCACGTGCGACACCTACTTTCATGCTCGATTCTCTCCTCTTCCCCTCGTTCTCTTCTGTAGAAAAACAATGATACAAATTTGGAAGACAATGACATAGTTATCAAAACTCAAGCGCTCATAATTTGGGTTATTTACCGAATTTGGTTTGTCTGGACAGAATGTCTCTTGAATAACCCATTGGCGTTTCAGTAGGGCATACCTTTGAGGCAGAGGAGAAACTATGGTTGTATTTCCAGGAGGCGAAAACACAGCACAAAACTTCCGAATACAGTGCCCCAACGACTGATGGTGGTCACTGCAACCCCTAACTTGTCCGCAACCTCTACCTGCGAATACCCACGCACTCGACGTGCCTGCTTGAGCATATTCTTCATCCTCATCACGCCTCCCCTTAGAGCCACTCAATACGGGTCACCTGACCGGTATTGTCAAATTAGTGTATGAAGAAGGCATCGTTGGGAGGAAATGCTTATAAGGAAAACAAGAGCAAACGAGAACTGGAGCATATGGACGTGTTATACGGCCCTGTTTCCAGTGGTGATATCATTCCAGATCCCAAAGCGCTCCTGCAGAAGGGCACGATAGTTTGAAGCGCTAAGACGCTGCCTTCTCGGTCGGAAATGGTCAGAGATGGGTCCAAAGGCCGAGGGGAATCGTTGGGCATGACCGGGCTAGGTGAAGCGCCGCATCGTACGTTCCCGTTGTCGTGTTGATTGATGGGAGTTCTCCGCTCGATTGTTCAGGCCTTTGTGTTGCCGATGCTCGACATGAGGCATGATTTCTTTCCTGGCGGCGGCATAGCTTGTCAGTTTGTCGGTAATGATGACACGAGGTACGTACTGAAGCCTCTTCAGAAGCTTGCGGAAGAATTTCTTGGCTGCTTGTTTGTCGCGTCGACCCTGGACAAGAATATCAAGCACATTGCCGTGTTGATCGACGGCCAGCCACACATAGCTTCGCTTTCCATTGATGGTGAGAAACACTTCATCCAGATGCCGCTTGTCTCCCAGCCCTACGCGGCGACGTTTCAGCTCATTGGTGTATGTTTGACCGAAGTTGAGGCACCATTGTCGACTGGTTTCGTAGGTGAGTCTTACTCCACGCTCTGCCATGAGCTCTTCAACATCACGAAAACTGAGCGAAAAACGGAAATACAGCCAGACGCAATGACAGATAATCATGGGCGGGAAGCGGTACCCTTTGTAGGGCGAAGATGAGGTGTTCCTTTTCATGAAGGCATTGTATCATGCTATTCAGCTTTTTGTGTGGTTTCGGCAACTTGACAATACCTTGCTGGCATCGATAGGTTCGATAGCCAAGGGCGGTTTTCTTGTTGCATTGCTTGGTTTCAATGAGAGACAGTATGGACAGCTCATGGTCGCTCCTCTGAGGTATTCTTAACAGCTGCCAATGTACCACAAGAAGTGCTCTCAAACCAGACGGTGCTCTCAGTTCTGACGCTTCCCCTTAGCGACACACTGGTCAAGAGCAATTCCTGGCAAAAGGCCAGGAATTGCTCTTTTAGGCATACTGTATCTGATCTTCTGAGAGCCTCTGTATGAATCAAAATCTTTCTTAAATGGCCCCTTTCATATACCTAAAAATGGCCCTTTTAACAGGTCCTTTATCTGAGTATACTTCTTGGTGTCAGTAAAAGACAAGAGCACGAACGCTGCATTGCAGCAAGGAGAGAAAACAGTGATAGACAAAGGACACCGCATACAAGCGATCGCCATTACCGCCTTTGGCGACCCTGATCAACTCAAGCTTGTGGATCTGCCTGTGCCACCCTGTGGCCCAGAGCAGGTCCTCATCAACGTCCAGGCAGCCGGCGTCGGGATGTGGGATGTGAAAGTGCGGCAAGGAAGCGTCGTATTAGATGGGCAACAGTTTCCACTCGTGCTTGGTTGGGAATCAGCAGGAATCATTGCAAAGGTGGGAGAGGCAGTCACGGGATGGGATGTGGGAACCCGCGTGATCTGCGCGACATATCAGGTTGGCATTGGTCATTATGCTTCTGCCGTGGCTGTCCCTGCGAATCTCGTCGCTCCAATGCCCTCCTCGCTCGATGCCCTACACGCATCAGCCCTTCCCGTCAACGGGCTGACCGCTTACCAGGCGATTTTCGAACAGCTGAAGATCCAATCGGGAGAAACGCTCTTGATTACAGGTGCGGCGGGAGGAACCGGCACACTTGCTGTCCAACTGGCGGCGCGCGTTGGAGCACACGTCATGGTCACTGCAAGGAGCGAGCACCACCCATACCTTCAGCAACTGGGAGCAAGCGAACTCATTGATTATACGCAAACGGACTTCGCGGAGGCTGTTCACGCGTCTCATCCTGAGGGCATCGATGCGGTCCTGGACTGCGTTGGGGGAGAGACAGCGGCAAGAAGTATGCAGGTGGTACGCGAAAGGGGGCGGCTCGTCACCATTGTCGACCTTGAGCGGGTGACACCCACACGTCATATTGACACGCACGTACTCTACATCCGCCCTGATGGGCGACAATTGGCCGAACTGACGAAGCTGGTGGACCATGGTCAGTTGACGGTTCACCTTGATCAGGTGTTTCCCCTCGCCATGGCCAGGCAGGCTCATGAGCGACTGGAGACGCGGCACCATCAAGGAAAAATCGTGCTCAATGTATCAGGATGAAGACCCTCTATGGTCAAGTCCTAAAAACCATGAGGAGATATTGTCAACTCAAGGCAATTGTTGAGTTTATCACCAGAAATTCAGGAGAGAAGTGGGCGCCGGCCCAAAATCTTCTCGGAAGAAAGCCCTCTGAAAGACCTCAAATGAAAGTTCAGTGGTGAAAGCTCATCAAGAGAAAAATGGAAGTTGACAATACCCACGACCGATATGGCAACAACGCTCGTCGCCATCGTGCAAGGAGGATATGTCTTGGCACGAGCGTTACAAGATCCGCAGCAGATGGGCAAGGCTCTACGCGGTGCCCTGGCTCTGCTCGAGAGCATCGAAGAGAGATAACATCATGCCGACAGAACCATCTTCATCATTTGTTTTTTGGAGAAACGGTTTTCCGTTGTAAATAAGCGCTGCAACGGATAGCCATAAAAGCCGCCTCTGAAAGGGCTCGGGGCAGATGCTCATTGCTCCTGGCCTCTCCGCGAAAAGCACGTATTGCATACACACACTTTTTCATAGCTTGTTACAACCGATGTGGCGGAAGAGGGATCATCTCCATTGCATAATATTTCTTGAGGTTCAAAGCGGGAAAACCTCTTTGCCACCAGGGATGGGGATACTGTGAAAGGGAGAGAGACAGTATGATGTTCAATCCACAAAGCAGCGAGTCAAGCATGCTCACATCGCGTGAAACACTCCTCAGCACGCTTGAGACGCTTCCCGATGCGTTGTTTGTCGTCGATGACGCCACAACGATTGTGTATGCCAATGCGAGAGCGCAGACCATGCTCGGCACCACACAAGAGGCGCTTGTTGGAAACAGCTTCTGGTGCCTCGCTCCTCACCTGGTGAGCACAACGCTCTACCAGGCGGTGCTCAAGGCCAGACAGACGCGGAAACTGACCGACGTGGAATATCGTTCCCCGGTGACCCAGACCTGGTTCCATGCACAGATCTCGCCCACCGGAGTGGGCCTCGCGGTCGTGTTCCAGGAAAACACGGAACCAACGCAATGCCAGGACGCCCTTCGTCATAGTGAACAGCGGTATCTGGGTCTCCTGGAGCACAGTGCTGAGCGGGTCGCGATGTTGACACCGGAGGGGCTGATCCTGGAGATCAGTCAGCGTCCCTTGACGGACGCGCAGGTCCAGCTCGAGGAGGTGATTGGCAAACCGCTCACCGCTGTTTCCTGGTGGTCGTCTGTCCCGCATGCCCAAAGGCAATTATGTGCGGCGATCGAACAGGCCAGACAGGGAGTGACGGTACACTTTGAAGCCCGCATATATCCACACCCAGGAAGGTATCTCGACCTTGCCGTGACGCTGACGCCCCAATGTGCGGCAAATCAGCAGGTCGAGTATCTGATCTGTACGGGATTCGATATTACCCAGTACAAGCGCGTGGAAGAGGAACTTCGTACTGTGCTCGATACCGTGCCCCAATTTGTCTGGATCAGGCGGCCTGATGGTTCCGTCGCCTACTGTAATCAACGCTCGCACGACTATGCTCATATGATGTCCGAGCAATGCACAGAGGATGAATTACTCCAGCAACTGCCTCCCGCTGGCCGGCAGTGCATCCAGGGTATGTGGCACACAGCCCCCCGAACGGATATCACGCATGATGAAGCGGTCTCACTTCAGTTTGTACATCCTGAGGACCGAGAGCGGATCTTGGCTCTTCAGCGCCAGGCATTAGAGACAGGGAAACCCTATGAGTTTGAATATCGTCTCAGGGAGAGACAGCCGGACACCTATCGCTGGTATTTAGCACGGGGTGTGCCTCTGCGGAACGAGGAGAGGCAGATCGTCCAATGGTTTGGTACCTGCACCGATATCCATAGGCAGAAACAAACCGAGAACGCCTTGCGCCAGAGCCAGGAACGAGTGAACCATCTCATGAGTTCCAGCGTGATCGGGATCTTTTTCGCCGAAGGAGATGTGGTGGTGGAAGGGAACAACACCTTCCTGAGGATGACGGGCTATAACCGAGACGAGCTGTGCCGGCGGTGCATCAACTGGGGCAATTTCACCCTGCCAACCTCGAAGCCCTCGCTGTTCCAGCAAGTGCACCAGGAACTGGTCGTGCAGCAAGATACCACGCCCTTTGAAGCCGAACTCGTGTGTAAGGATGGTAGCCGCCTGGACGTGCTAATGGGAGGAGTGGCCTTTCATGGCGAGGTGCTCCAGGGCATCGGCTTTGTGCTGGACAACTCAGCCCGCAAGGAGCTGGAGCAGCGCAAAGATCACTTTCTAGGGATGGTCAGCCATGAACTCAAGACACCGCTCACGTCCTTGAAACTGCAAACGCAACTATTACGAAAGCAACTGGGAAAGCAAGGCATCTACAACGCGGATACCGTTCTTTCTCGGATGGAGGCACAACTCAACATGGTTACCCGGTTGGTCGGAGAGTTGCTCGACCTCTCCAAAATTCAGGCTGGCACCCTGGAGTATGCCCAAGAAACGGTGAATCTGGACGACGTGCTCCAGGAGGTCGTTGATATCGTGCAACAGATGCAGACGACCCATACCATCGTCGTGCATCGTGCCGCGTGCCCCCCTCTTCTGGTCGGGGATAAGGACCGGCTCGAGCAAATGTTGCTGAACCTGATCAGCAACGCGATCAAATATTCCCCGGGAGCCAACATGATAGAGGTGGATATCAAGGCATCCGAAGAGGCCGTGACACTCAGCGTGCATGATCAGGGTATCGGCATTCCACAAGAGCAACGCGAGAAAATCTTTGAGCGCTTCTATCGGGCGGTTGCTCCACATCAGCGCGCCTTTCCAGGCCTCGGAATGGGCTTGTATATTGTCGCGGAGATTGTGAAATACCATGGAGGATCCATCACGATGGAGAGCGAAATGGGAAAAGGATCGACTTTTCAGGTGACGCTTCCCCTGAAAAGAACATGAGGAGCGCATATGCATACGTTCCAACAAAATACATGGAATAATGTCCTTGCTGTCAAGAGTATTCTCATTGTCGAAGATGATCCCATCCTTGGCAATCTCCTGCTGGAAGTGCTCCAGGAGGAGGCAATCTATCAAGGACATCTTGCCCCGAGCGGCGAGATGGCGCTGAATATGCTGCAAACGATCACGCCTGATTTGTTTCTACTAGATTATCATCTCCCTGGGATGAATGGGCTTGAACTCGCCGATCAGTTGCAGCTTAGAGAAGGAGGTGAGCAAACACCCATCCTCCTGATGAGTGCCGATTTGCCACAAGAAAGCGGCGCCTTGGATCATCTCAGAACGCTCCAGAAACCCTTTGATCTGGAGACGCTGCTGCAATTGATCGCAAATCTTCTTGCATGAGAAGGACAATAGTTTTTTACCAGAAAGAGATGGTAATCGTATTCAACCCTTTCTGGTAAGTGATGGTGATCGTTGCTACCATTCCCCTCATTGCAGGTGCATGGCTGCGTTACGTCGGCCTGCTTTGCCTGGTCTTGTTTACTGGAGCACTGACCATTTTTGTGATTGCGCCATCAGCGACCGGATTTCCCGCGCTCACCCTGTATGGTGAGTTTCTATTAAAGGATGTCGTGCTGGCTGCTGCCACCGTGAGCATCATAGCGATGGATGCAGCCAAACAAGCATACAGTAATAAGCGCAGTTGACTACCTAACGCTTCATAGATGAGGGTGTACACTTGGTGCACTCTACCTGAAACTCACTGCTCTGCTGCATACACCTCCTGATGTGCCGATCTTTCTAGATCAGAGAGACGTGATCCAGTATGTTAATACAAGAACCGCCGCCAGATTGGGACAAGCAAACACGAACTGCCGGCAAGCTATTTGGCAGTGTGCGCCACGCTCGAAGGATTCCCTACAAAGATGCGCAGGGGGCGATTCTGCACTGGATTTCACATGCAAAGACATCGATGTTTAAAGCAGGCCGAACAGACTGAAGAGGCCCTGTGCCAGAGCCAGGAACGGGTGCGCACACTGATAAACTCAACGAATATCGGGATCTTTGTCGGTGAAAAGGAGCAGATTGTGGACGCCAATGACACCTTTCTACGCATAATCGGCTATACACGAGAAGACCTGCGCGCAGGGCGTATGAACTGGATGCAGATGACCCTCCAGAGTATCTAGCTCGTACTCAGCAGGCCCAGCAGGAACTTGATGCCCAGCAGTCGCTGACGCCCTATGAGAAAGAATACGTGTGCAAAGACGGCAGTCGCCTTCCCGTGCTCGTGGGCGAGGTCCTCTTACAGCATCACTCATTCCAGGTGATTACCTTTGTGCTGGATAACTTAGCGCGCAAGGAACTGGAACAACGCAAGGATGCCTTTATCAGCATGGTCAGCCATGAACTGAGAAATCCCCTCGCCGCCTTGAAACTGCAGACCTCCTTACTGCATCGGTAACTGGCCAGGCAGGGCCTCCAGGATCCGGCACTTTCCAGCATGGAAACACAGATCGACAAACTTATCCGGCTGGTGGAAGACTTGCTCGACGTCTCCAAAATCCAGGCTGGCAAACTGGGGTATCGGCAGGAAAGAGTCGATCTCGACGCCTTGCTCCATGAGGTGGCCGACACGATGCAACAGATCGAGGCGACGCATACCATTGTGGTACGTGGCGCAACTTCCTGCTCGCTGGTGGGAGATAAAGACCGGCTGGGACAGGTCTTTACCAACCTGCTCAGTAATGCGATCCCCGGCCTGGGGCATGGGCTTGTATATTGTCGCGGAAATCGTCAAACACCATAGGGGAACCATCACGGTGGAGTGCGAACAAGGAAAAGGATCAACCTTTCAGGTGACGCTTCCCCGGAAAAGAACATGAGGAACGCGTATGTACATTTCCCAACAACGAGCAGGTAGTGATTTTCCTATCGTCAAGAGCAAGTTGACAATACCGCTTTCCCTCAAGCCTCTGTATAGATCGAAATCTTTCTTCAATGGCTCCTTTCGTCTATCTAAAAATGGACCTTTTGACAAGTCCTTTATCAATATATACTTCTGATGTCAGTCAAGGAACGCTTGTCGTCGGGAGAGATGCTGGCTGCATTGCTTGCCGAACCGGCACACGCATGTGTGACGACACATTCAATCATACTGTATTGCCTGACTTAATGTGTGTGTGGCCGCACGACCGAAACCCTAACCTTACGTTTATTAATGGAGGTTTTTCCTATGAGAGTTTTTGTTACCGGCGCGACAGGTGTTATCGGCTCCGCCGTCGTCCGCGAACTGATCGAGGCGGGCCATCAGGTCCTTGGCCTGGCGCGCTCAGATGCAGCCGCTGCCTCGCTTGCTGCCGCCGGCGCACAGGTGCATCGTGGTTCCCTCGGTGATCTTGACAGCTTGCGCAGCGCAACGGCTGCATCTGACGGCGTCATCCACCTCGCGTTTATCCACGACTTCTTCGCGGACTACGAGGCCGCTGCGCGCACGGATCTGCACGCCGTCCAGACAATCGGAGCAGCGCTCGAAGGCTCCGGCAAGCCGTTCGTGATCACCTCAGGAACATTGATGCTCACATTCTTTCTCCCGCAGGGGCGTCTCGGGACGGAAAAGGACGTGGCAGACGCCGGGTCGGTCGCACCCCGGGTCGTATCGGAGAATGTGGCGCTCGCTCTTTCCCGGCGCAGCGTGCGCTCATCGATCGTGCGACTGTCTCCCTCGGTTCACGACAAAAGAAGAGGCGGCTTCACGGAGGCCCTAATCGCTATCGCCCGTGAGAAGGGCGTCTCTGGCTACGTCGGCGATGGTTTTAACCGCTGGCCCGCTGTGCACCGGCTCGATGCCGCTCGCCTGTTCCGTCTGGCGCTGGAGAAGGCCCCAGCGGGGTCGGTGCTGCACGGAGTCGCGGAAGAGGGTGTGCCGACCCGCACCATCGCCGAGGTGATCGGTCGACATCTCGATCTTCCAGTGGTCTCCATCTCTCCAGAGGACGCAGGCAATCACTTTAGCTGGCTTGGACCCTTCTCCTCGAAGGACAACCCGACGTCGAGCGCGCTAACACGCGAACTGCTGGGGTGGCAGCCAGTACACCCCACGCTGATCCAGGATCTCGAAGATGGGCACTTCTTCGAGAACAGGATGATTTCATGACTGAGATCCATGACTTGAACGACAGGGATCGTCAGATCATCGAAGAGTTCCGTGCCAACGGGGCAAAAAGTGGCGAACCTCACACCCGCCCGACTTCCATACCTGTCGAGGGAGGTCGCATCTACGTTTTCGCTGGCAATAGGGGCGCGCTAACCAATCCGGTAGTGTTGCAAAAAAAATTAAGCTCACCAAAATAAGAGTGAGATTTGTGGTAGAAGAAGCCTTTCTTGATAAAGATGCGTACCTTTTGTATTTTTTACATCGATACGATTTTCGGGTATGCATCATTTTGATGAGCTTAATTTTTTTTGCAACACCACCATCTGAGCTACTGGAAAGGAGGAATAGGATCTATTGAGCTGATAAGAAGATGACTCGTATACCGATGTTGTTTGAGAGAAGATGCCCTTTGAAAGAAACGTTGAGCTTTCTCGCATGTGCTCTCAAATCGAGATAGAGATAACCAAGGAGACGAAGAATGAACACAATCCACAATATAGGGGTGGCAGCACAGATTGGTCGCTACAGTGATGGGGTGGAGGTCTCAGGCAATGCTCGCTGGTTGTATGCGTCTGGAACGCCCGGTATCAAGCCTGATGGGACCGTGCCAGAGACCATTGAGGAGCAGGCCGACCAGGCCTGGAAGAATATTCTGGCCATCCTAGAATCTGCTGGCATGGGGGTAGCTGATATCGTGAAGGTCAACCAGTATCTGATTCACGCAGAGGATAAATCGGCCTATATTCAAGTTCGGGGCCGTTACCTGGGTGAGGTTTGTCCAGCAGGCATGTTTTCTGTGGTTACCGAATTGATTTACCCGGAAATTCTCGTTGAACTCGAGGTCATTGCAGCAAAAGCTGAAGAAGATTCATTATGAATAAAATGCATAGAGTAGCAACAAAGGTTGCTCAGGCCAGTGATGGCATTGAGGTTCCAACGAATGCTTGCTGGCTGTCTACGTCCGGAACATCTAATATCAGGCCTGATAGAACCCTGCCAGAGACCATTGAGGAACAAGTCGAGCAAGTTTGGAGAAACCATTCAGGCAATTTTAGCAACTGCTGATATGGAGGTCACAGATATCGTTAAGATTACCTTATATCTGACTCGTCGAGAGGATTATCCGGTCTGTCTTGCATCCCAGGACCGTTTCTTAGGCGATGCTCGCCCAGCGGCCATGTCATCGATTGTGTCAGGATTTATTCGTCAAGACTTTCTCGTCGAGGCTAAGTGGTGCATCCACCAAGTAATGGTAAAATAGGAACATCTCAAAAGTGAGGTGTTCCATGCCAAAGATTTTACAAGTACGAGCGATGACTGACGAAGAAAGCAAGATGATAGAGCATTTGAGCCGTTCTAGAACAGCGCCAGCAAGGCAGGTAGAAAGAGCCAAGATAGTGCAATGGGCGAGCGAACAACAGCGTGTTCCCCAGATCGCGACCCGGTTAGGAGTCGCGGAGAATACCGTGCGCAACTGGCTCCATCGCTTTAACGAGGCAGGATTACCTGGACTCTTTGATGAGGACCGAACCGGGCGACCGCCAACATATAGTCCCCAGGAGGTCTCAGTCGTGGTGGCGACCGCTCTTACCAAGCCCGATGACCTCGGTTTGCCCTTTGGGCACTGGACCCTAGATCGGCTTGAGGTGTACCTCAATGAGGAAAAAGGGATCGCCATCAAGCGCAGCCGGATCAACGAAATCTTGCAGGCGGAAGGGCTGCGATGGCGCAAAGATGAGCATTGGTTTGGCGAACGGGTTGATCCCGACTTCGCCAAAAAAAGGGGGTCATCACTACCCTCTACACGGTTCCACCAAAGAGGAGCACCGTCGTGAATCTCGATGAAATGGGCCCTGAGTCGGCGAAAAGTTTTCTGGGGAAGAAACTGGTTCATGCTCAGCCCGCTCCAGAGAAGGGCAAGCCCGCCGAGCGGGCCAGCCAGGAGATCGACTATGGACGCCGGGCCAAGGGGTATATCTTTGGTGCCTTTCAACCTGCCACTGGCGAGGCGTTGACGAGGCCCTACGACCGGCGAACGACGGAAAACTGGATCGATTTTCTCAACCAGGTTGAGCAGTGGGTTCCCCAAAGCATCGAACGCATCTACGCGATCTTGGATAATCTGGCAATGCATCGGGCAACCGATGTCCTGCTGTTTGCTTTGCAGTATCCGCGTTGGGAATTCGTCTTCCAGCCGACCTATGCAGCTTACTTGAACCTGATTGAGCCCTGGTGGAAAACGCTGCGTTCCCTGGCGCTCAAAGGGCGGCGCTTCGAGACCTGGGAACAGGTCTGTGATGCTATTGATCGAGCGACAGTTTACTGGAACGCTCATCGTCATCCTTTCGTTTGGGGGCGAAAGCGGCGTCATCGCCCTCGTCGTTCATCTGGGATTGCCATCCCGGCCAATGTCCGTTAATTTGGTGGATGCACCACTAAGGTACAAGCAGCGAAGTAAACGGAATGGAGGAAAAATCATTGAGAACCATTGACCATCAAGAGTTGAAACAGAAAATGGACCATCAGATATCCTTTCGTCTGGTGATGGCTCTGAGTGAGTGGCAGTACCAGACGAAACACATTCCTGGTTCCCTGTACTTCGCCACCATCCAGGATGCGCTGACCGAGCTTCACAAAGAAGACGAGATTATTGTCTACTGTTCCGACCGAACCTGCGTTGCCAGCGCAGCCCTCGGCAAGTTGCTTGAATATCAGGGCTATGCTCACGTGTTGCATTTTGCAGGTGGGCTGGCCGAGTGGGAACAGGCAGGCTATCCATTAGAAGGCCGGGATGTCCCGGTCTGATCGTGTGGCCAGCAGCAACCTATAAATTCGTGCCGGGAAGCTTTCAGTCACATCGGCCTCGTGAATGCAGCCTGGGCTATCTCACAAGCGGAGAAAGAACCGCGAGAGAGGGGAATGTGAAATCGAATGGGCGTGAAAAAAGGAACGAGTGCGCTAGATGAAAGAGGCACCTCCTCATAAATTGATTTGCTGAATATTCCGTGCGGTCAGGCCGGCCCTCCCCTCGACAATTTCGAATTGTACTGGAACGCCGGCTCTGATCGTGCGGTAGCCCTGTCCAGGAAGCGCCGTGAAGTGGAAGAAGATCTCCTCGCCTGCTTCTTCTCTCACGATGATACCGATCCCCGCGTTGGGGTCAAACCAGCGGACGACTCCTTGGGCTATCGGCAAGCCGTTCTCCCCCAATGCAGGACTTCCCTTGAGCCACTCCTGCTGGGGAATACGAATCCGCCGCACCTCTGGCGTATTATACGCCTCGTAGCGATAATCGGAACGGGTTTCCATGATCGCGCGCAGATCCCGTCGCAGCTCTTCAGTCGTGGGGCGACCCACGAAGTACCAGCCATTATAGATCGTGTGGATGCGCAAGTCTGGCCGCAGCACAAACGTGTACGGCTGCGCACGATAGGCATACTCGCCTTCCGTCTCGTCGAGAATGTTGATCTGTTTGATGACAACCCGCTGTTCATCCGACAAGAACGTCCGCTGCGCCCCCAGGCTCGCTCGGAACGCTGCCTGCACAAGCGGTGGATCCACGCTTACCGCCACGAGCTTGCCATAATTCACCGCCAGTTCGCGTTGGAACTCCACGAGTTGTCGCATCTGCTGCTGGTCACGCGGGCAGAAGAACCCGCGAAAGAAGACCAGGATCAACGGATACCCGTCCTGGAACCCCAGGTGGGTGTCGAGGAAGCTGGGCTTGGTGAAATGGGAGAGTCGCATGGGCCCGTTCTGGTAATTCGGCAGTTCAAAATCGGGGAACTGGTCATCGAGCCGAAGATTGGTGGTCATAATAGTCTACTCCTTTCCCCTCAATAAAGGATATGTTGATTGACAGCCATGCTTGAGAGCGAAGCGATGGCTGACAGATGCAAAGTGCCAGGTAGTTGCCCCAGAGACAGCATGCATCGTACATGAGTATGTAAAATCTACAGTTTCGATGAAGTTGACAATACCCGTCTCCACGAGTGTCTGTCGCAACAAGATCATGTGATCCTCGCATAGGATGAATACGGCCACATGTAAGGCATGAGATCTTGTGGGTGGTACACGATTGCCTCTCAGACAAGATGCGTGCGCTCAAAGCGTCACTCACGCTGACCATACACCTTCTCGGCGATCGTGAACAGTAGCCTGGTGAGCAGGCCTTTCTCGCCGCCCTGACCAACACGACAGCCCCCTACATTCCAGAACGCCTCCAGGGCCTCGACACATCCGTGACCGCGCTCCTGGGATCAACGGACGTTTCCAAGCGTGCCCTAGTCCACTTTGAGGCGCAGTTGTCTGAGCTCCATGCTCACTTGAGCAACGCCGCGGGCTGGTGTGAGGTGTTCTTTGTCCCCAAATGACGCGTCACGCCCCAACTCCATGCCTTTCTCAAAGCCCTGGCGAGCCTGCGTGAGCGGGGGCAGCCCAACCCTGAGCGCCTGGCCCAGGCTCTCCCTACCGAGGTCGTCTCCCTCCTCCTGCAGGGCGTCTCACCTACCGACCTCCCGCGCCAGTCTAGGGAAAGCCTCATAAGGCCAACTTCCCTCCCATACCCTTTGAGAAAAGATGACGCCTTCTACCCACTCGGCTGCCGCCTCCAATTGTCCCTGTGTCAGTCGGCCACACCTCCGCTTGCAGCGCCGACAGCCGATCAGGATAATCTGCAAAGGGGGGCGCGCTGCATAGAGAGAAGAGGGCCAACAGTACTGAGAACTTTCCTTATCGGCAGTATAGCTTGCCAAAAACACGCCTACAGTGCTGATAAGGCGTTATTTTTTCTCTATTTTTTGGTGTTTTAACGGTGCCGATAAGATGCACTGGCTAGAAAACGCCCCGGTAACAACCTGGCGGAGTACTAGAGGAGCAGCTTGTTCGATCCTATCCTGGAGCGCTACCTGGCATCTTTGCTCACGGCAGATAGACAAGGCTTCTGCCACCGACGCATCCCACTGTAGAAAGGTGACAGGCTCCTCTCCTGCCTCGGACAAACACATGTACCACAAGGGTTAAAACAAGTTTCTTGAAGAGTAGACAAATATCTCTTTCCATTGGCATTTGTTGCTCTTGCGTTCGTACTTCATTTCTGCTATAATTACTCCTCGTACGGTGAGTTACACCGGAATTCACGCCTGTGGAGATCCTGTAAGACCCAGTAGATCCAGGCAAGTTGTTCGTTGAAGCAGGAACCGAACGCGAAATATGGCTTGTCCCTATTTGGGTAAGTTTCGGATAACGGAAACTTTCTCCTCTCATACATTCATGTTCAGAAGGTAACCCCGAACCGTGCATCCTCTAGGACCACTCCCTAGAGGATACACCTCCTCGCCAGCAAAGCATATTGAAGAGGGGTATACTCCTTATTCAGCTTCATCATGTGTAGGTCCAGGCGCGTACATTTCCCTTGAATATGTCAGAGCAGAGCTTTGCCCAGGACGCGCCGCCGTCAGCGAGGGCGGACGCCCAGTTGCGCAATCCATCTCTGCTCACCCATTGCTTTCCCTCTCACAAGGTCTGCGACCTCTCTTCCGTCCCGGGCAACGAAGAGCAGAGTGGTATCTGAGATATGCCACTGCCGCCACGCCTCGAATATCTAAGGCACATGACCACGCTCGTCGCTCGCGCTCTCCTCATCGGCGGCATATATCTCCTGCTCGTCGTCGCCTGGAGGCAGTTCACTTATGACGATCCCCTCCTCGACGGGTGGCGCTGTTGGCGGCCCATCGAGCTCAAGCTCTAAATGGGCAATGCGATAGATCTTCTCATACCCTACGCGCTCCAACTGGCGTAGGGCACACTCATGTCAGCGCCTCCTCTTCTCCTCGTTCCTCGCCAGCTCCTTCTTGCCTTACTCGCTCACCTTCCAGGACAACAGACTCACTCCGGTGATGTCTTGCCAGAGGAGAGTCTCTTATTTACTCGCCGGGAGCGATGCCTGCTCATAGGCGCACTCCAACGTCGTGCGCATCCGACGCCCAAATGAAGCGCTAAAACTCAAAAACCAAACTTAGTGCCGTTTCAAACATCATAACGAGGCAATAAGATTCATAGATAATATTAGAAAGCTTCCTTCCCAAATACAAAGAGAATAAGTTGACTTTTGGAACAAACCGGTCTATTATATCTTTATGAAAACAACTAGCGCCAGACAGCTCCTTTTGGAAGCAGGCAAACAACTGATTTGGGAAAAAGGGTATACCGCAACAGGCATACAAGATGTTTTACAAGCAGCGGGTGTTCCCAAAGGCTCCTTTTATCATTACTTCGAGAGTAAAGATGCCTTCGTTCTTGCCGTCCTCGAGAGCTACATTCAAGAATACGATACGCACGTTGGACACTATTTGGAAGATGAGAGTCTGACTCCGCTCACGCGCCTACACCAGTTCGTTGAAGCCGCTTCCCGCTGGTTTGCGTCCTTGCCTTCCTATCGTGGCTGCATTATTGGAAATCTCAGCCAAGAATTGGCCGCTTACAACGAGCGATTTCGCCTCAGACTTGCTGAGGCACTTGAACAACTACATGGTCACATTCGCCACTGTTTACAACAGGCCCAAGAAAACGATGAACTCTCCAGAGACCTTCAGGTTGATCAGGTGGCACACTTTTGTCTGAATGGTCTGCAAGGCGCACTTTTGCGGATGAAAGTGCATCAAGATCCAGCACCAATTCATGCCTTTCAGACGCTCCTATTTGAGCGTGTTCTCACCCCGTGAATCTCGTCTCTTACTCTAGGGTGGCTTCCCCAACGTGCTCATTATTTTTGCTCATACGAATAGACCGGTCTATTTTTAGAAAGAGGAATAAATATGACAGATGCAATATCAATAGAACAGCGACTACAAGCCATTATGGCTACAAATCTCCCATTGCAGCAACAGCTTGACGCTATTCTGATACAGGGGAATGAGTTACTTCCGAAAGACCTGCTCCAACACGTCTTGAGCACCATTGAACAACTTATCGTTTCCGGAGCAGCAGAACATGCCCTCAAAGAGGGAGCGCATATCCCTGATTTCACCCTCCCCGATGCACGAGGCCACGCGGTATCCCTCTCGCATCTACTACATTCAGGACCAGTCGTAATCGTCTTTTATCGCGGTGCTTGGTGTCCCTACTGCAACCTACAGTTACATGCCTATCAGCAGATACTGCCTCATATCCTGACATTAGGCGCATCCCTTGTCGCGATTTCTCCACAGATGCCAGACCAAAGTCTCACTCTCATGGAAAAACAGGCATTGACCTTTGCTGTCTTGAGTGATGTTGGCAACCAAGTGGCACGCCAGTTTGGACTCGTCTTTACTATCGATGAAGCGGTACGTACGGCTTACCAACAAATTGGTGCCAACCTACCTGCCTACAATGGCAACACATCATGGGAACTGCCAATGCCAGGAACATTTCTCGTTGATCAATCAGGAATTGTGCGTCTGGCATATGTCAATCCAGATTACACGCGCCGTCTCGACCCTTCTCTGATTCTCAAACAGCTGACAGATCTCACATGCGAAGCTCCATCTGCCCAAGAGATGACACACCTATCAGAGAAATAACCGCTTCTTCCTGACAAGAGCAGCTTCACATCTGTCGCTTCAGCCCCATACGAGAGCTTTTTTCTATCGATAAGGATCACATGATCTTCTCCGCACAGCGAGGACTGCAATTCGCGTTTATGGTTCCTCTTCAAGGAGAAGATAGACAAGGAGAGTACCTATTTTATGCATGTACGAGTTATCAGCCTGATTTTGCGCTTCTGCGCCATCCCTGCCCTCATTCTTGGCATCCTCTTTTGGATTGGATTGGTGGTCCCCACAAATGCGCTACTCAGTATCCATATGCTTCTGGGCATTCTCGTCATGCTTGGCCTCTGGATGATGAGCATTGCTCACTTCAAAAGCAAACCTGGTCTCGCCATAAGTATATTACTCCTCAGCCTGATCGCCATCATCTTTGGTATAACTCAGGAGAACTTCTTCGTTCTTGCTCCTTCATTGATCTGGCTGATCAAGCTCATCCATCTGCTCCTCGTCTTTGGCGCTCTCACCCTGTGCAATATGCTAACAAGATCACCTCACCCTACTGAGAGAAAAACAACCTTCTTGCAACAAAAGAAGATCCTTCCTCAGGATAACTGAAACCCATCAATCAATGCCCAATGCGCTCGTACACCTTCAGTGGTTGCTTCTTTCACATGGGAAAACGTATCGCAGATTACAAATGAAGAAGCAAAATGCAAGCTATTTTGCTTCTTCTGTTCACAGCCGCTTAGGCAGCGTGTGGAACGTACGATAAGTATACCTGGAAATGGTCATATTTCCGGCATATCTCAGGTATACTTGCCACAGAAAAAGAAAGAGATCCAGAAGCAACTTCAGCGCGTATCAAGGCAAAGGGAGGCCCAATCCCAAAGTGTGTATTAAAGGAAGCGAAGGTATGAGAGCAGTTGTCTACGACGGGTACGGTCCACCAGATGTGTTGCAGGTCAAAACCATCGAGCAGCCAGTCTCTAGAGAGGACGAAATACGTATCAAAATCTATGCTACAGCGGTCACCCGAGGAGACTGCGCGACACGCGAAGCCAATCAAAAGAGCAGTCTGCCCGTCAGGCTCCTCAGTCGCTCCGCCTCTGGCCTCCACAGACCCAGGCAGCCAATCCCTCGGCAGCGAGCTTGCTGGTGTGGTAGACGCCGTTGGTGCGGCAGTCAAGGAGTTTTCAGTTGGTGACCATGCCTTCGGCAATAATGGGTTTAACTTCGGGGCATACGCAGAGTTTCTCTGCATACGCGAGAGTGCTCTTATCGCGCATATGCCAACTGGCATATGCTTCGAGGAGGCCGCAGCTATCTGCGATGGGGGGCTCAATGCATTGTGGTGCCTGAGGCAGGCCAATCTCAAACCTGGGCAGAAAGTTCTCATCTACGGTGCTTCAGGAGCCATTGGCACCGCAGGAGTTCAGCTAGCCAGATCCCGTTCCCCCGCTTCAAACCAGTTCGCGGCCCTCGCTCTCTGGCATGCGCGATCCGTTACAACGTTCATACCTACTCGCTCAACTGGGACGCCCAGACGGTTCGCCTCTCGACCACTCAAGGCAGGATGAGCCTCTCCTTTCGCGTTCCTCACTTCAGCGAGCGCTATCGTGGATGTCAGGTGGCCACCGCAGACCTGGTGTACCGCAACGGATTGTGGTGGTTGCATGTGGTGGTGCATGTCCCTGAGCCCGTGGTTGAGCGCCATCCTGAGGTGATCGGGGTGGATCTGGGACTCACCCGTCCTGCGGTCACCTCCACCCGTCAGTTTCTTGGTACCCGTCACTGGAAAGAGGTTGAGCGTCGCCGGTTCCGCCTCCGTCGCAAACTGCAGTCCAAAGGAACAAAAAGCGCGAAACGACATCTCAAAAAGGTGTCTGGTTGCTCTTTGCGATTCCGCAGGGACTGCGATCATGTGCTCTCCAAACGCATCGTGCAGAGCACGCACCCAGGAGCCACGATTGTTCTTGAGAACCTGACCAACCTTCGAGAAAGGGCCCGCCATCGCAAAGGCGAAGGGCAACGCAAACTGCACTCCTGGTCCTTTGCGCAGGTGTACGGCTCATTGCCTCCAAAGCACAGGGCGTGGGATCGTGGTCGAGCGCGTCGATCCGCGTCATACCTCGCAAACCTGTTCGCGCTGCGGGCATCAAACACGAAACAATCGGCGTTCGCAAGCGGTGTTTCACTGTCGCTCCTGCGGGTATCACCTCAACGCTGCACTCAACATACGGGGCAAATTTGTCTTGCTCAGAGTGGTAGGCCTGTCCTGAGTGGGTCGTTGTCAGACGGCCTTTCGTCTCCGTCTTCGGACGAGAGACAAGCTCCCGCCCTTCAGGCGAGGGTCTCTGACAGGATAGCCTTCATGCCCTACACCACCGATGAGCGAGGCCTCGCCGAAGTCAGATTCTACCAGATTCCTCTCGTTCCTCCCCAGGATACTTCAGACACAAAATAGCAGCGCTAAGGTTATGCAGGCACTTCTAAAGAGTGTGCCTGTATATACCTCTCTATGTATTCTTGACTTTCCTCTTTCCACAAGTTATTCTGTATTTATATCAAACGTTTGATATAAATCTATCCGCGAGGAATATATGCCTAAGCTCGTCGATCATGATAGGTATCGTAAGGAACTTCTCGCGCAGTGTTTTGACCTGTTTGCGCAATCTGTGTATAGCGCGCTTACCATGCGACAGATCGCAGAGGCGCTGGATGTCTCCACTGGCACGCTCTACCACTACTTTCCAACCAAGGAAGCGTTGTTTCAGCAGCTTGTCGAGGAGGTCACGCAGCAAACGATCTTTGCGGCCAGCGCGCAGATGCGACAGCATGACACGTTCGAAGAGCGCCTTATGGCCCTGTTTCGCTTTCTAGCCGAGCATGAGGATGATCTGCGGAAACAATTGCTGGTAACCCTTAACTACTATCAACATCGTGACCTGTATGGCAAGATGGCGGGAAGAGTCCTGCAAGCCGGGGAGGATCGCTACACACAGGCGATCCAGAGCGCCATTGGCCTGGCTGATCCCCAGTTATGCTTCCTCCTTCAAAGCCAGATCCAGGGCTTCTTAATGCTGCGAATGCTTCATTGCGTCAAGGCTCCCTTTATCGAGCAGGCCCGTCCGTTCGTGCATATGTTCGCGGAATATATGCGGAACGCGACCAAAGATAATCAGACCTCTTAAGGATTGTCTAGAGAAGTAGGACAAGGAAGGAGAACTTCTATGGCAGCAGTACCCAATCGGACCTATACAACCTTGACCAGTCGTGGGCTTCGGCATGAGATGTTTCCTATGCGGCTCTACCACAAGGCAAAGAAGTTGGGTATATGGGACCCACGCGACATTGATCTGACACAGGATATACAGAACTGGCCGCGTCTTCCAGAGGAAGACAAGGAGCGTTTGCGCCCCCTTATTTTCGCCTTCCAGGCTGGTGAAGAGGCCGTAACACTCGATCTCTTACCACTCATTATGACTGTCGCCCGCGAAGGTCGTCTGGAAGAAGAGATGTTCTTGACAACCTTCCTATGGGAAGAGGCCAAGCATACCGAGTTCTTTCGCCGCTTCATCGACGAGGTCATGCACACAAGGGAAGACTTACACAGCCCCCGTTTGACGGAGGAGAGTGAACGCGACCTGTTCGGAGAAGAGCTTCCGCATGAGATGAACCGCCTGCTCACCGAGCCGTCCCCGGAGAATCAGGCACGGGCCTCAATCCTCTACAATATGATTATCGAAGGTGTACTCGCGGAAACAGGCTACTATAGCTTCTCCAAGTTGCTTGGGCAAAAGAACATGATGCCTGGGCTACTCCAGGGCATCCAGCTTATCAAGCGCGACGAGTCCCGACACATCGCCTATGGTGTCTACTTTATCTCTCGCCTCGTCGCGCAAAACAAAGACCTCTGGCCCCTGATCGAGTCGCGCATGAACGAACTATTTTCCGCCATTGAACGCAACCAGCAGAAGAACAAAACCCCCGAAGACACCCGTAACTATGCCCGGCAGCAGTTCGAGAAGCGCTTGGCGCGCATTGGACGCGCCCGCAACCAGACACTAGAGCAGGTCTATCAGTTCTCCGGCGAAGAGACAGCGGAAGCTGAAGTTGTGTAAGCACAGTGTAGAGCAGACGAAAGCGCCGGATTCACGTTGGCGTGCCCGGCGCGCTTTCAAGGAGGAAAAGCATGCGTGTTCAGGCAGCTATACTATACGAAACTTGCAAACCTACCCCATACGAAGAGTCGAAGCCCCTGGTCGTTGAAGAGGTCGAGCTAGATCCGCCCGGACCCGGTGAAGTCCTGGTAGAACTGGTCGGGGCGGGCCTCTGTCACTCGGATCTCTCGGTCATCAATGGCTCTCTATACCCCAAACTCCTCCAACCAATGATCCTAGGTCACGAAGCCAGCGGCATCGTGCGCGAAACAGGCACGGATGTGAAAGATATCAAGGTAGGTGACCACGTTGTATTCTCGTTTGTGCCAACCTGTGGTCACTGTCACTACTGCTCAAATGGTCGGCCCGCGCTCTGCACAAATGGTGGCGCGGCCAATGGGCGCGGCGCGCTCTTGAGTGGCGCGCAACGCTTCCGCAAGCTAGATGGCTCGCCCGTCGCCCACTTCCTGGGCGTCTCCGCCTTCTCGCGCTTTACCGTAGTTGCGCGGGAATCACTTATCGTCATAGAGAAGGATGTACCGCTAGAGAAGGCCGCCCTCTTTGGCTGCGCCCTCATCACCGGCGTCGGCGCGGTCATGAACACCGCCAAAGTCTCACCGGGCGAACCAGTCGTCGTCTTCGGCCTGGGCGGCGTTGGATTGAGCACGATCATGGGCGCGAAACTGGTTGGAGCCTCCCCCATCATCGCCGTTGATATGCTAACCTCCAAGTTCGACCTCGCGAAACGCCTGGGCGCAGACTTTACCGTGCCAGCGGGCGATGGGGATCCGTTAGCGGCAATTCGCGACATCACGCGGGGCGGGGCCGAATATGCCTTTGATGCGGTAGGCAATACCGATGTGCTGGCCCAGGCCTTTAAAGCCACCCGACCCGGCGGAAAAACTATCGCGATTGGCATACCACCTAGTGATCGCTTCCTCTCGCTCCACGCGGCGGCGATTGTCGTGCATGAGAAGTCGCTACTGGGGTCCTTCATGGGGTCCGCCGTACCGCGCCGCGACATCTCCCGCCTCGCGCACCTGTACCAAGCGGGCAAGCTCCCACTTGACGAGTTACTCAGCCCTTCAATTACCTTGGAAGAGATTAACATCGGCTTTGACCGCCTGGCTCAGGGGGTCGCGATCCGCCAGCTTATTCGCTTCGATTAACCTCACACGCGAAAGGTACATTTACTACGAACGTATCTTTCGCGCTCTCATCAGTCACATATTTGAGGCACCGTCTCCGAAACTTACCCAAACGTGGACAGGCCACATTTGGTTTTCGGTTCCTGCTTCAATGCAGAGAGCAAGCCTTTCGCTCGTCTTCCACCTGCTCCACAGGGGTCACTTCCCGCAGAACTTGCGGTACGCTGTTTTCATCAGGCCAACGCCACCAAATTCCTGGCGGCGTTATGGTCTCGATCTAGGACACTTCCACAATCCAGGCAGGCAAAGATCCGATCAGAATGCCTCAGCGCCTCATTGACCCAGCCACAACACGAACAGTTTTTTGAGGAAGGTTCCCAACGGGAGGCCTGGACCACCTTCACCCCTGCTTGCTCTGTCAAAGCATCTACATGGATTCTCTTTGGTGGCCTGGAAACTCTGTATGTGTTCAGAAATGAACGCAGTCGCTGTACAAGGCTTGTGGCCTGTGACCTCATCCACAACCGAGGTAACAAAATTCCCACCACCTTGACGATAAAACTGTAGTAGCGTAGTAACCGCATGCGCAGCCCATGAGGAGTAAAGCCCCAAGAGCACTTTTTCTGCCTCCTCGTCAGAGATGGGCACGTAGCGAACCGGTGTATGCAACAACGAAGAGAATATCTCCGCCAGTTGGGTGCATGTGATCGCCTCTGGGCCAGTCACATCATATTCTTTGGACTGGTATTTCTTCTCGCCGAGAAGATGTGCCGCGACAGCGCCTATATCACGTGCATCAACATAGCTCATACGCATATCCGCTAGCGGCGCATACATCACTCCTTGAGTGATAATTGGCTGGGCATACATGAGCTCAAAATTTTGCATCAGAAAAAGCGTCCGTAGAATAGTGTATGGTACTCCTGAGGCACGGATTGCGCTCTCGGCTTTCCCATGAATTTGAAGCAATGGACTAAAGGATTGTGGGTCTGCCCCTATTTCAGATTGTTTAACGAGGTGATGTATACTGGCTTTTTTACACTCCTGCGCCCAAAGCATCTCAGTATCTAAGAGATGTTCTGCTACTGGTGTAATGAGATACACACTTTCAATTCCTTGTAGCGCCTGCGCCACGTTTGCTTGCTTTGTCATATCTCCTAAAAAAACTTCCATCCCCTGAGCCTGGAGTTTTACGGCATCAACCGATTTACGCACGAAGGCACGAACTGAAGCCTTCCTTGCCAGAAGCTCTTTGATGGTGGCCTTTCCAACAGCACTTGTCGCACCTGTAACAAGAATCATCGCTCAAATTCCTCCGATCCTGTAATTTGATGTTTGGCATGGTTCCAATCAGGGAGATTACTACGGCTATAGCATCACTGGCCTTTCTTCCTCATGTCTGGCTCTCCATTCACGAGCAACGCAGGCAAAGCCTTCACGCCAGCTTGAATATATCGGTTGCCAGTTGAGGAGGTGACGTGCTCTGCTATTGGTTGCTCCACGTGCCGCGCGTGGGCGTTCCATACTCATCGCTGGAACCGGAGCGCCAAGGGTCGCAGCATACACAGGAAGCCATATGGTTGCCGAGGCTGGCTTATCATCTACTATATTAAAGATACCTTGAGGCCAGTTCAGCGCAAGCAGGGCAGCATGTGTAGCATCATCGACATGGAGAAAGGAGGTCACACCTTGATCCGCGACCCGCTGGCCTTGTCGCACATGTTCGGCAATAGTGCCGTCAGGAGCAAACCATGTCCCCGGTCCATAGAGCAGGCCATAGCGCAACACTACACCCCACTCCATTTCAGCGACCGCTGCCTCAAGAGCCTGGATGCCTTTGATGGTAGTAAGGCGCGGCTCCGGCGCCTCTATGTCCAGGGGGACGCTCTCATCGGCAGGGCCTTCACCAGGAGCATAGGCCCAGGCCATGCTTTGCGCAATGAGGCGGTGCACTCCGGCCTGCTTCGCGGCATCAACGAGATTACGCGTCCCTTCCTGGAGTATGCGTGAGTCCGTTGAGAGATGCATTTCACTCAAATCAGTAAATTGATGTATTATGACATCGGGGTGCGTCTCGCGTACAAGCGTGAAGACTTTTTCACGATCAAATACATCGACGACTACAGAGGATGCGCCTGGGCGCTCAAGCCGCTGACGCTTCTCAGCCGTTCGTGTCGTGCCAATTACTTCGTGACCGGACTTAATCAGCACTGGAATGAGCCGTCTTCCAATAACTCCCGTCGCACCTACAAGCAATATTCTCATTCAACACCTTCTTTCGTCGACTATGAGCCCATTTCTTTATAGCAACACTCTATCATGAGATTGGCATGCTAAAAATAGCCATTATGCCATATAATAGGGTAGCCATTATTTGTGCTGAGACCATAGGAGGCTGCTTATGCCAAAGCCAACACCCCATATTCCGCTACCCAACATTCAACTGAATGCGAACGCCAGTACCCCCTTGCGCCACCAACTCTATGAGCAACTTGCCCGAGCGATTCGCACTGGTCATTTAACACCGGGAACACGGCTACCCTCAACGCGTGCCTTCGCCCGCGAATTGGGCGTCTCTCGTACCACTGTCGAGGAGGCATATCTAGATCTCTATGCTGAAGGGTATATTGAGGGACAGGTGGGAGCTGGAACCTATGTTACACAACATCTTTCTCAGAGCCATCTTCACATGGCAACCACACCCGACGAACTAATGTCGCCGGACCAAGCCTTAAGCGGGCAAGCGAATTTATCTCAGCGTGGGAAACTGCTTGCTGCAACGCCACCGATACCCGGCTTTTGTAGCGGCGAGACAGGTTCTCCCTTCCGCATCGGGCTACCAGCGCTTGATAGCTTTCCGCAGCAGGAGTGGGCGCGGATGGTTGCGCAAGCCATACGCCAATTGCCTCCCTCACACCTATGCTATCCGGATCTGGAGGGATACCGCCCGTTAAGGGAGGAGATTGCCGCCTACATTACGATTTCGCGTGGGGTACGCTGTACAGCGGATCAGGTGATAGTGATCGCGGGCGCTCAGGTAGGGCTGTCACTGGCGGCACGTCTGCTCCTCGATGTAGATGATGCCGCCTGGATAGAAGATCCGGGGTATCCTTGGGTGAGAGTGGCATTTGAGGAAGCGGGAGCCAATCTCGTGCCGGTTCCTATTGATGAAGAGGGGATGGACGTTGCCACTGGTAAGGCCAGGTGTCCCGATGCGCGGATCGCCTATGTGACTCCCTCGCATCAATTTCCACTTGGCGTTACCATGAGCCTTGCCCGGCGCTACGAGCTATTACATTGGGCGCGGCAGGCAGGGGCCTGGATCATTGAAGATGACTATGATAGCGAGTATCGCTACATTGGCCGCCCCATTCCGGCATTGCAAGGGCTTGAAGGAGCTGAACGCGTGCTTTACCTGGGAACTTTTAGCAAGGTTCTTTTCCCTGCATTACGTCTGGGATATATCGTTGTACCACCAACGCTTGTCAATGCCTTTGTCACTGCCCAGCGCACAGTCAATGCCTTGCCTCCGACACTTGAACAGGCAGCACTCGCTATGTATATGAGGGAGGGGCATTTCGCTCGCCATATCCGACGTATGCGTTTACTGTACGCCAGAAGAGGGAATATCCTGAGAGATTGCGCAAGACACTTTCTTGGCGATATGCTCACTATCGAACAACCAGCTGCTGGATTACACCTTGTAGGCTGGTTCCCAGAAGGTATCGATGATCGCGAAATGGCCTGCAACGCCGAGAGGTATGGTATCACCGCTCTCCCGCTCTCGGCATACCGAATAGAGGAAAAGGGACGTAATGGCGTCCTGCTTGGCTATTCCTCGTGGACCGAGCGCGAGATAGAGGAAGGCATGCAAAGCCTCGCGCGAGCATGGAGTTCGCGCTAAGAGGATGCGCTTTCCACTCATCTTTTGGGAAAGGGGCATCATAAGAAACCATAAGATGTATTATAAGAGTTGCACTATGTCGACTGGAAACTGAATCACTAAACCGGCGAAGATAACGAGAATGAGCCAGATGGCTAGCACAATGGCGCGCAACGCCATACATGAGCAAGCCGGCAAATGATACAAGCTCAACAAGATACGGGAAGGTAAGGAGTGTGGGAGCGTATAGTTGCCGCCAGTCCAAGCCAGCACGCCGTTGTATAGATCGATGGCTGGACGGCGAAGATGATGAGCAAACTCAATAAAAACAACCACGCGCGCTTAACGACGGCGGCAGCACGCAAGGTTGGCATGGACTGCGTCGTGATTCTGAGCCGTAATCGGTATCAGAGTTACAAGACAACCTCCTGACAGTCTGCTTGATGGGTGCCCTGGTCTCTCTCGTTGAGACATCCAATCACTGGGATCTAGAGCCGCATGTTCAGAACGTCTGCCAGTCATGATTGCCCAGGGGTGAAAACCCTGTGTCATCCCTGTCAGTGGGACAACGCCACACACCTGATGTGCTCCTGTGCGAGAGTGCATCAGGCTGCTCCCTTCCATCGCTCATTGCTCCCCTTCAAAATAGCGCCGAGGGAGGTGCCGCAACTTTTCGGGATTGACTATGATATCAATTTCCCTAACCTGCTTCTCAGCGAGGGTGAGCACAAGAACAAAAGCCGGCTTCCCCTTCTCGATAAAATGCTGGAAATGCTCCATTTGCATCCTGAACACCTCCTTCTCCTTTTCCTCTTTTGATCTCACACTCCATTTTTCCGCCAGCGTGGAAAGCCAATCCTGCGCATCCACATCCTCAGGGAGGTAGCCAATGAGACCTGGCTGACCATTGATCCACGTGGGTTGGCTCTTCACATCGGTCAGACTCAGGAATTTGCGCTGGATCCCAAGTAGATAGCGGGTCACTCTCTCTGGTCCATAGATAGGATGAAGTGCGGTGCCTACTTTACCTCCACTATCGGTATGGAGCACGACCTCGTCAGAGAGCACACGTAGCAAACCATCCATGTCGCCGTCGCGGCACGCCTGTAAGAATTGCGTGAATATCTGCTGCTGGTAGGTCTGTGATACCTGCGAGAGGGTGCGGTGGAGGGGAAGATGTTGTCGTGCTCGATGCATCACCTGGCGGCAATTCTCCTCGCTTTTTCCCACGAAAGACGCGATCTCTGCATAATCATAGTCAAAAACCTGGCGCAGCAGAAAGACAGCTCGTTCAATGGGAGAAAGCCGTTCCAGTACCAGAAGGAATGCCATGGAGAGCGATTCGGCCAGTTCCGAGAACTCTGAAGGGTCAGTAGCGATCAGCGGCTCAGGAAGCCAGAGTCCAACGTAGGATTCACGCCGCACCTGGGCAGAGCGCAGGTGGTCGATACACCTGCGCGTGACCAGCGTGCAGAGGAAGGCTTTGGGATTCTCAATCGTTTTTCCTGAGCCTGAGGCGAGAGTATCATGCCATTGAAGGAAGACCTCCTGCACGCAATCTTCGGCGTCCATGACGCTGCCAAGCATACGGTAGGCAATTGAGAACAGCAAGGGCCGATAGGATTGGAAGCATTCCTGCTGGCTCATGTGCGTCTCATCTATCGGCATGAATACCTTCTCCTCAGAGGAGAGAGAATGATGCTCATCACCTAATAACCTCCTTTTAAAGGGCTAAATCTGCCCAGCCATTTTACTGTATGTTGCAGGAGGCCTTTGCACACTGGCCGCTACCAATAACAGCACGACGATCCACACCACTATGACTTGAAGCCATTCATTGACTGAGGAAGGAGAGGCAATCGCATCGTAGAGGTGATTAGCAGCATGCAATAAACTCGCCAGAGCAGCTATACGAATGGTCCATATATGCTTCTGCGGCTGAGCCATCGCCAGTAATAAGCCTATGCCTATTGCCAGGATAAATGCTCCCAGGTCGCCCTCGTAATGAGAGTTAAAGGGTGGAAAGTTTCCAATAGTTTGAAAAAACCACAATGGAAAGAATATAAGTGCTATTCCAGCGAAAGTATAGGCAATTCCTATTAGCGCCACGATGACCTGGACAAAACGGGTATACGCAGTCGTCGATCTCACAGATGCTTTATTCATATGAACTCCTTCTATCTATTATTTAGACTTTTCCAGCATAGCTTGCAACATTTCTTCTCCACAACTGTGCTATACACGATTCGCGCGCTTGTCTTTTAACTGCGCAACGCGTGTTTGGGTAGGTGGTGAGCTCTGATAGGATTGCTGGACCCATTGTGCCCAGGTGATCTCGCCATGAGGCAGCTCGCCTCCACAGGTATTGTCTCCCCGGCGATATCCCGCCGCCACCTGTCCAGGTATCCAGAGAGGAAGCAACTTACGGTGCACATGGCGCAGCGTATACCACGTGTAGGCCATCTCGCCTAGGGAAAGCACTTGCGGTCCCCCCATCTCCTCAATCTCTCTCGTAGGAGACGCCAGCGCGAGTTCAGCCATTCGACGACCAACCTCGCACTCGGCGATGGATTGAAAGAGCAGGTCACTGGGCAAGGGCGTGATCCATGGGAGCAGACTACACCTCCGCAAGAACAAATCAATGAGAGCGTGAAATTGGGTTGCGCGCAGAATCGACCAGGCAATACCACTCGCTTTGATAGCTTCTTCTTCAGCCACTTTCTGTTGGTAGTAGGACAAAGGAATACGATCGCACGCCACAATGGAGATATATACGATGTGCGACACTTTCGTTGCCCGTGCCGCTTCAAGTAATCTACGCGGATCACCTGCACAATGGATAATTACATCAATATCATGCACAGCGTCACTGAGACCCGCTCCGCTCTTCAGATCAGCCTGCACCCACGAAACAGCGGGAAAGGGAAGAGCCGCGATCTCCTGGCGCTGATCCGCTGGGACACCATAGCCCGAGAATCTCCTCAGGCTGACTCTCGAATAAGGCCGCGGACCTTCTGAGCCGCCTGGCGCGAAAACACGACGGCTCATGAGACGTGTGGTGATGTTTGGATGGTTTCTCAGAGCATTGGCTACTTGCTGCCCTAATGTTCCCGTTGCTCCAGTAAGAAGAATATATAACATCTACTATCTACCTCCTGAGAAAGGGGAAGTCTCGATCAACTCATGATTTTCTCTTTACCCCTCAAACAGGAGTCGAAACAGACGGTTTGCCTGTGACACCTCACCCCTCCATCTCTCAACTGATCCGGAAAATTATGGCAGATACAGCTGCGTTGCAAAAAGATGAATGAGCGATCCTGTCCGATCAAATTATTGAGGTATTTGCTCTGGCGCAGTTCCACATGAAGCAGGAACTGCGCCAGAGATTTTTATCAGCGCCTGCATGGGCGTAAGGTCCATGAGGTACTGACGCTGGGCAACACCATCATGCTCGAAAAGATTTCCTACAAGGCATGGCAGAAGCAGTTCGGCACGATGCGATCCGTTTCGTCGAAATCGAGAAGATCGAGGGATGACGAGCTCGCGAACACGAGACAACTTGTTGCCTGATGAGAGGTGTAATTCCTCTCTCCTCTGGTGATGAGGAAACAGCATAAACCCTGGAGTAGCGACTGGTCATCAATCTCCAAAGCGGGTTTAAATGAGGATAAGACAGGAGTCTGCCCTGTTGATCTCTTCTAGCAGGCTATTACGGTCAGCAGTTCGTCTCACAAGACGGATGAAACGAATGCATGAAAGAACCATCGTTAACTGTACCAAGCCTACGCAGAATAAGAGGCTTGCCCAAAAAGGGAACATGAACTGGAGAAGGGATTTTTGCCGCTCTTCTCATCACCCAAAGAGTTCATCGGTGGATAGTGCAGACCTACGATAGCGCAAAACAGGTAACAGGAACGGAATAACCAGGTCAAGGCTCTCAAGGGAGGTCGATACCATGAGCAGGTGCCAACCGTATGCCTCTCCTGGCGAGATCGCTTAAAAAGCGAATGCCTGGAGTAACGTCCAGGATATGCTGACGTAAGCGCGGTAGTACAGAAGGAAAAGGCACAAGTACGATGGCAGAGAGGAAAGCATCCAGGATCAAAACCTCAAAGAAGGCCAATGACCCTGAGAGTGAGGCTTGGAGCAGCATTCCCTGGCGCAAGCTAGAGAAACATTGCTTCCGCATCCAAAAGCGCATTTTCCGAGCGAGTCAACAAGGCAACCAAAGAGCAGTACAGAAACTTCAGAAACTGCTGATCAAGTCGGAAGCAGCCCGAACCCTGGCGGTACGAAAGGTGACGCAGGATAATCAGGGAAAAAAGACGGCTGGGATTGACGGAGTAAAATCAGTCAAACCGGCACAAAGACTTGATCTTGTGAAACACATCCATCCTCAACAATGGCCCGAAAAATCGCCCCCCGTCCGAAGAATCCACATTCCGAAACCGGGAAAGCAAGAGAAAAGGCCATTAGGCATTCCCGTTCTCTCGGAGCGAGCGCGACAAATGCTCGTCAAACTTGCCCTTGAACCAGAATGGGAGGCCAAGTTCGAGATCAATAGTTATGGTTTTCGTCCCGGTCGTTCCTGCCATGACGCGATCGATGCAATCTTTATCAGCATCAAACACAAAGGAAAATTTGTGCTAGATGCTGATATTGCAGGTTGTTTTGACAACATCAACCATGAAGAACTGATAAGGAAACTTACGACCTATCCACAACTGACTCAGGCGATCACAACATGGTTAAAAGCGGGTGCGATTGAAAATGAAATGTTTGTGAAAACAGAAGCAGGAACTCCGCAAGGAGGAGTAATTTCTCCATTACTGGCAAATATTGCATTACACGGACTAGAAACGACCATAACAAGCGCATATAAGCCCAAGGAGGGTATTCCTCAAGTCATCCGATATGCTGATGATTTTGTGGTGTTACACCCGACAGAGGAAGGAGTAAAGAAAGCCCAGACACTAGCCATACAGTGGTTACAAACCATAGGGTTAGAGCTAAAACCAAGTAAAACAAAAATCGCCCATACACTCAAAGCACGAGGAGGTCCAGCTGGATTTGACTTTCTGGGCTTCACCATCCGACAATTTCCCGTAGGGAAAACGCACACGGGGAAGAATGGACACGGAAAACCTCTCGGGTTTAAAACCATTATTAAGCCAGAGAAAGAAAAAGTCAAACGACACCTCCGAGACATTCAACAAGTGGTACGATCACTGAAAGGAGCACCACAAGAGAAGCTTATTGCGGAGTTAAATCCTAAAATCGTAGGATGGTCAAGATACTATCAAACGGTGGTCTCGAAAGAGACCTACCAGAAATGCGATCATCTGGTCTACCAAAAACTGCGTTCATGGGCAAAATTCAGGCATCCACACAAGAACACACAATGGAGAACGGAAAAATACTGGAAAACAGTAGGAGAACGCCATTGGGTCTTTGGGAATGGAGAACTCAACCTGAAAAACCACCGCGACACAGTAATCAAAAGGCATGTGAAAGTCAAAGGAGCAGCAAGCCCCTACGATGGAAACTTGGTCTATTGGAGCCAGCGAATAGCAAACCATTCCATGACAAAAGGCAAACTCGCAAAGCTCTTACGAAAACAACAGGGCAAATGTAGGTGGTGTGAACTCATATTTCGAGAGGGTGACCTGATAGAAATTGACCACATCGATTGCAATCACAGCAACGATGTACTGCACAATCTCATGGCAATTCATCGACACTGCCATGACGAAAGACACGCGAGGTTGCAAAAGACGAGCATCAATGACAATGACTGTACAACTGAGGAGCCGTGTGAGGTGAAAATCTCAAGCACGGTTCTGAAGCCGAGCAGAGGAGGTGACTCCTCTGCTTAGGTTAATAGTGTGGGACTATGCGCTAGCAAGAGGTTCCATTGACGAGTTTCCCTTTATGCTGAATAGTTGATATCGCCTTGGTTGACTGACTCATTTCTCTCTTTTCTCAGTCCAACTCACGACTTCTCTGCATCCTCTCACCTCATTTTAGTATTGAGACGAGTTACGATTGATTCTTTTTAGAGTAACATGAGTTTCTTGCTAGAGAGCGAAATAGAGTAAAAAATGCCGATTTGAAGTGGTCCTGCAACAGCGCTTCGACAATCAAAAACATCTGCAGCATCTCCCAATGGCCCTTCGCGCTCTGGCGGCGCCGTCAGCTTCGCGGCAACATACGCGAATGGTTTTGCGAACCCCCATCAGGTCTGCTAGCTTGAGAGAACTGCGTGTTGTATCTTTCTCAGCGCCTATCACAGAAGCATATGCTCACACAAGAGCTCAAGAGCTCATTCCTACATGTTTCTTTTTGGCTTGATTGAGGAGTTGACGAGCCTCATCAAGGATCGTAGGATGGTGAAGAGTCGATCCTTTCGTCTTGGCCAACTGAATCGTAGCTTCAGCACTGCCGCCTACTGGTTGAGCGGTCCCTTCGAGCAATTGTCCAACAAAACGCCTTGCTTTTGAGGTACCAGGACGATTGAGCATTTTGAGCAAAGGAATGGCAGCGATAAAAATCGCCAATGGCGGTTCGATGAGTTCAAAGGCAAGTGCTAAGCTGACGCCTCCATAATACCCGATGGTTCGAGGCCAATCGATCTCAACAGAACCAATGCGACTCGTCATTCCTAATGGTTGTTCATTCACATCTTGTTCTTGAGCCATATCATGTCTTCCTTTTCTTCCCTATTTCTTGCAAGCTTCTTCAGTCTCCCTCTTGACAAGGCATGTCTTCATAAGAGCGAGGAACAACATACATATCTAGAGGCAGGTGAGAGGGCAGAGCGGGTATATGAGGAAACAGCAAGTACAACAAGCCAGAACAGCTCTTCCATGTTATCTTACGATCTCAGTTTCACCTTACAGCATTCCACAACCTCATAATGCCGTTGCAACTTACGGCTGTATTTCTCACTGCCATGCATATAACAATGAACGAGGTCTGGAGCTATGAGGTGATCGCAAGGCTCGCTGTGCCGCCAGATCCAAGAATAGCCCAAACCTTACTTTTGCGGTGTGAGAGGGTAACGCTCTTGCTGGCTTTCAGAGACCACCCAGAGCTCATTGATGTCTTTGTTCTTGCTGTTCACCCTATTAGACTTCGAAACACAGCAGTATCCTGCAATCCTTCAGCGAGAATATTCCAAATCGCTGAAACCAATCCACCTTCAGAAAGCAATGTTCGAGGTCCCCAAGAGAAGTCCCCCAGAGAAAGAGATGCAAAAGTGCAACCAGAGAGCCAAACTGAGCATTTCAGATGGAACGCAAAAGCCTCTATAGCCCGGAGCAACAACCAGCGTTTGCTTAACGACATAACAGCCCTCAGGCTCCCAAAGAGGGCAGCCTGAGGCTTCCTGTTATCAACCCAAAAACAGCGATAGAGAGGGACGCTTCTGGCAGAGTCCAGAAACATCCCTCTCTGCGTAGGGCACCTCGCCACGTGAAGCTTGGCGTATATGGTCAGTGCAAAGTGAGCAAAAAATCGGGAAAAGTACTGGTTCTTTGCAAAAGCGTTCACTTCCTATGAAAATCAGAATCCTCACCCGACTCGCTAAGCAACCTCCTTGGGAACGAGCGTCACCGTGTAGCCGAGAGCCTCAAGTTGCCGGACAGAACGTTGTGTCAGCCGCGTGCTATCTCGTTGCTCGAAATAGTCTGCTCCCAGATCGCTGTAAGGTTGCTTGGTAGAGAGCACGTGATAGATGATCACCAGAAGACTGTGGGAAACCGCCACGACCACCTTCTTCTTCCCCAGACGACGCGCCAAGCGGTGGTACTGGGCGGAAAGATAGTTATCTTTCATGTGTGAGATCACCCAGACCACTTCTGCCAGAATGGCCCGTAACGTGGCATTGCCTTGGGTCGTCTTGCCGCTGAGCCGTTTGCCCCCACTTTGCTTGTTGCCTGGGCACACCCCAGCCCACGACGCGAGATGCTTGGCGGAAGGGAACCGCGTCATATCATCGCCAATTTCTGCCAGAATAGCCGCAGCAGCAAGGGCGGCAATACCGGGAATGCTCATGAGCAAGGACATGGTCTCCTCAAAAGGGCAGAGGTGTTGCTCAATCTCCTGTTGCAGCTGCTCCAAGATCTCTTCCAGAAAGATGATATGAGCCAGAATATGTTTGAGTAAGAGTCGATGATGGGCCTGGACACGACCATCTAAAGCCTGCTGTAATTGAGGAAGCTGCTTTCGCAATTTCCCACGCGCTAGCTCGGCGAGGGTTTCGGCATCAGTGGCCCCTTCAATCAATGCAGAGAGCATATCCCGCCCACTTTTGCCCAACACATCGGTTGCTACCGAGGACAGCTTGATATTGGCGGTTTCCAGCACTTTTTGCACACGATTGACTTCCCGCGCCCGCTCCTGAACCAAATTCTTGCGGTATCTGGTGAGATCGCGCAGTTCACGAATAGGGGCCGGAGGAATGAAACTAGCTTTGAGCAGCCCATGGCGCAACAAATCGGCGAGCCATTCGCTATCTTTAATATCGGTCTTGCGACCTGGAATGGCTTTCATATGCTGAGCATTGACCAGGATGACGCTGCGACCCTCTTCCAACAAGTTAAACACCGGTCTCCAGTAAATTCCGGTCGATTCCATGGCGATCACTGTGACAGCCAGGCTCTCCAACCAATCAGAAAGCGCCAACAAACCAGCCGTCATGGTAGAGAAGGTCCTGATATGACGCTGAACTTCTCCATTGGCCAGGGTGATCAAAATACAGGCCACGACCGTCTTTTTATGCACATCTAAGCCGCAACAGCGCTCATGGACGACTTGCATACCAAACTCCTACCTCTCTCAATAGGCGTTCTTCATCTTCGCTGAGACCAACGAGAGGTGCGAAGTAAGACACAAATTTCCTACGCGTGCTCAGTTCTTTCAATCTGGCGACAATCAGCTCTGCTGGACGCACCCGGATCAGCTTCGTAGACGGGTTGATGCACACCACTGTGAGCCGACCTCTACACGTTGGCCTCCTGGGTATTCTATCCCATTTTCATCATTTTCTCTGACTCAGAGAGTCATCTTGCTTCGTAGCGTATAGTAAGAAAAATCTTAACAGGGTCAGAGGCAACGCAGTCTTTTGGTGAACGAAGAGGAAGTTATACAATCATGTCGTTAGAAACAACTTGGATGTCTCACTATATTATCGATACACTTGATCAGATCATGGCGTGTTTAGAGGGCTTTGACGAACACCAGTTAAACTGGCGTCCTCCTGTGGAAGGAGGAAATAGTTTACATGGCTTAGCTTTGCATGTGCTCGCAAATACGGAAGGGGATATCTTCGGGCATCTTCGTGGACATTCAGTCCAACGTGATCGCAAGCAAGAACTTGCTACTGTTGCCCCTTCAGCAACCTCTCTTCTCCAACGATGGCAAGAGAGCAGAAAGGAGCTAGAGGATGTCGACGCTATCGGGCAGCAGATCTCGGAATAAGCCCCCCCCCGCCTCGTCGATCTGGTCCAGCGTGCGCAGGATCGGTTCCGCGCCTTCCGCCCTCCTCACCAGGACCCACTGCTCCGTTTTGAGCAGGCAGAGACACACGCCTGCGAGGCCCTGGAGCAGCGCTTCGACAATCGAAAACATCTGGAGCATCTCCAATGGATCGTTGCGCTCTGGCAACGCCGTCGACTTCGCGGCAAGATGCGCAAGCTCGAGGCGTCGCTCACGCTCACGATGCACCTCCTCGACGATCTTGAGCACTCCCCTGACGAGTCGTCCTTTCTCGCCGCGCTGACCGAGAAACGCTTCGCCGCAAGACGCCTTCTCCTCCAGAACTTCCAGCATCTTCCTCGTTGCTGGTTCGCATCCCTCCGGCGAGGGGAAAGGAAGGTTCGCTGCGCCGCTAGATCCGCCACTCAAAAGCCCATCTTGCCGAGAAGACAGAGAAAACCTGCTCATAATGAACAGGTTTTCTCTGTCTCCAATGTCTTCCCCAATTAAGACGCCTTGCTCTCTTCCTCAAAACGTGTGTCGATACCCGAGCACAACCACTCCTTCGCTGGGCTGAAAGTCGGTTTCGGGAGTGCGCACAAAGCCTAAACGCTCATACATGCGTATTGCGGTCTGCATGACCTCCGCAGTGTGCAGCCCAATGGCCTGTGCTCCTGTCTCCCGAGCACGTCGTTCGCACTCCTTCATGAGAACGGTTCCAATACCCTGTCCACGCGCCTGTAAAAGCACCGCGAGATGCCTGACCTCTGGATAGGGGATGCTGATGGCAGCCCCCTTATACGAATCAGCTGCCGGAGGGTAGAGCGAAACGCTACCGATAATCGATCCATTCTGCTCAACGACAATCTGGTCAAAGGTTCCTTCCCCATCTAGCGTAACGATGAGATTATGCCGATAGCGTGTCCAGAAATCGAGAGGCATCACAGCTTGATATTCCGCATACGCTTCTATTGTGATATCTCGTATGATCTTCCGCTCATTTTCATGAGCATTCCGAAGAATTAAATGCTTCTCCATCAATCCATATTCCTTTCTCTGATCATTGGGCCATAACTCATTAGGAGTTGAGCAACGCATTTTGCAAATGGATCTTATTTGCAGAGAGATCAACCGAGTTGGAATAGGTTGAGCCCAACGAGTGACCTTACATCTACATACTTCTCGACATTGATCATTGAAATACCTCTTGGTGCTTTTTGATAAATACTTCAAGGCCCATTGGCGGTTGACCTGTGATTTTCCCGATCACGTCATCTGTGCCAGAGAAAATGCCATGCCCGTGATCTTTTGCAACTTCCACGATATGCTGTGCAAAGAAAGGGCTCCTTATCTTGAGCAATTGTTCGCGATACACTTCATAGGATATTTTTTCGTACACAATTTGACGCCCCAAGATCTGCGAAATCTTCTCAAATGCTTCAGCGTAGGTGTATTCTGTGGGGCCAAACAGCCGGTACATTTGTCCTGCATGCTCTGCTGGATGTTCTAAAATGCTTGCAATGAGACGTGCTTGATCCTCCGTCGCAATGGGGGCATGCTTACCCTCAAACGGCCATTGCACCAGACCAACTTGGATCTGTTGCGCAGCAAAAAGAAACCATTCGGCAAAAAATGTCGGGCGCAGATGGGTGACAGCAAGTCCTGACCAATCAAAGACGCGTTCTGCCACCCAGTGATTGAAGGCAGCGTGACTCTTCGCTTCGCGCCTGGCTGAGATTTGCGACATATTCACTATGGCTGATACCCTGGCCTCTTTGGCAGCTTGAGCAAAGTAGGTGGTAGCCTCAATGAGGCCAGGAGCAATGGGATACACAAAGTAGGCACCTGAAACGTCGTCAAGGGCAGGTCGAATCGTGGTGAAATCGAGCAAATCCCCCACAGCGACCTCAACGCCTCGTTTTTCTAATTGGATGCTTTGTTCGTCGCGCTGATGGACGAATGCCCTTACCTGGTAGCCTCGTTCAAGAAGTAATTCGAGGGTTTTCCCACCTGTTGCTCCTGTTGCTCCTGTAATCAAAAATCGTTTTGAACTCATCATATTTCTCCAGACGAATACTCTTTGCATTCCTTCTCGTTCAAATCACAACCAGAGTTGCAAACCAGCACATCATCAATGAGACTGAAATCAAGTTCAAGGATCAGCAATCACTTCTCTTGTCAGCTAAGTTCCTTTTTGTCTAATGCGGGTATGTACCCGCATTAGACAAAAAAATTAGATGCTTATTTCTTCCAATTGAGAAAGAAGTGTCCTCAGCATCTGCAGTTGATCCTCTCCGAGTGTCTCTTCGACGGCTGTCTGGGACTTTTCCCACAAAGGAGTGGCGAGAGAAAAAGTCTCACGCCCCTTCTGAGTAACACAGACAGTATGCTCTCGTCGGTCGCTCCCTCTACTCAGAGAAACCAACCCATCGCGTGCGAGGATACGCACGTTCCTTCCAATAGTCGAACGATCACTTCCCAACTTTTGGGCAAGATCGGTAAGGCTTTGCTCAACATCTTCTTGAAGAATGCTTCTTAGAAGCATGTATTGAGTTACTCTGAGACCACTGGGCGCAAGAACTCGATCATAGACCTCGGTAAGTGTCTGTGCTGCATAACGCAGATGTGTGCAATGACAAGGAAATGTTCTTTCCATAATGCAAGTATATACCCGCATTTGGCGGATGTCAATGCCCTGTCAGAACTGAGAACACAAAGCCACTCTATCCAGATTGGCTGAAAAAACTTAAGATCTTTCCTGAGTACAGCTTATCCACAGATGGGTTTCTATCGGATGTGGCAAGCAATATGCTCCTCCCTCATATCCCCTATCTACTCAAGTGTCGGAGGAAAGATAGTGGCTGCGCGCTGGGCAGTGACAAAGGCATCGGCAAGGGATGGTGATACGATAATATATCCCAGGCATAATGCAGGAAAAAGAGCCTTGTGATATATTCCAGAGAAAGGAAAGCGTCTCTAGCATTTTTGTAAGCAGGGCATGCGCTTCCTGCAAGCAGCAGAGGTTGATGAGAGAGGCGGCCAGCCTCCACACGAGCACGGGATACACGATTATCTCCTGGCAATTCAGCCACGGCTATACGATATTCTTCGCTACAATGTCACAGAAATGGGTAAGAGGCTACAAAATATCACAACCTATAAAATGCGACGTTTGCGATTAGCTGGTATCTTCTCATCCTACACACGCCCTCACTCCCTTACCAAACTAAGGACACACATTTAGAACAGAGCGCGCGCCATGCGCCTTGACAAGCACGACGATGAATGTGTATACTCATCAGACACTCAGTATTTTTGGAGGTTCTTCCATCTATGCCGGATAACCGCTAACTCCATCCTGTTTCACGTTCACGTCTTGAAACAGACACCACTCTTCTTGCTTCTCGTTATCCCATGCATCTTTCCGGGGATGATTGTTTAGTTTTTCGCTCCCTGGTTGGATGGTGATGCGACCATCGCATGGCAATTCTTTCGGCTTTGCTGAAGAGAATCCAGCGACTGGCAAAGTAAGTATTCGATGGTGCTCAGAGGTATGGAGAAGCGCACGGCAACATAGGTGTTCGGTTTGGATCTCCAGCAAGCCCATTGCTGCTTTTTCCCATTTCCCCACCTTCTGCAAGTTCATGCTGCCTTTACTCTATAAAAGAGTGTGTTTGACTCTTTTGCAGACGCGTCCTTGATTCTCCATCATCTCTTTCCGCCCCATCGTTCCCACAACGTATCGCGAAACTCATTCTGTTTTTCTCACGGAAAGAGGTTTCCACATGTCATTTATCGCAAAACACTATGAATTGGTCAGACATCACGAGCTCATAGGTGAATCCTACAACGCAGATCTGCCGGAGGGGGTGCGCAATGGTAGCAACCATGAGATGGAACGGCTGGAGAAATTTGCTCCGGTCGAATATGCCATTACCAAACGCTATCTGTTGCGTTATATCCCGGAGGGCGCGACGGTCGCAGATGTAGGGGTGGGCGGTGGCCATTATAGCCAGCTTCTCGCCAGCCGTGGGAGCAACGTCCACCTGGTGGATGTCGCGTCACGCCTGCTAGAAGCCACGCAGGAGCGACTGACAAAGGCGGGATTGGGGCAAAACATCTTGAGCATCACCAATGCCTCAGCGACGAACCTCTCATTCATCCCAGACGAATCCTGTGATACCGTTTTGATGCTTGGTCCCTTCTATAATCTGAGCCTGCCAGAAGAGCGGCGCGCGGCCGCAAGCGAGGCCCGGCGTATTCTGCGCAAGGGTGGACGGCTCTTCGCAGCAGGGATCAATCGCATGACCATGCTGGACTGGGTGTATTCAGACCGGCCCGAGAACATCCTGAAGGAGCGAGAATGGTTAGAGATGATCACTCGAACGGGGAACCTCGGATCGCCAGAAGTGGGAGTACCATCTATCTGGCACACGACGACCATTGCTGAGTTCCACACGAATTTCACAGATTTTCTAGAAGTGGTGTTCACAGGCATTGAATCGTTCGCACGTGGACATGAAGAGAATTTGCTGAAGCTCACCTCTGAACAGGCAGAGGCCTGGCTCAATCTGATCGAAGAGACCGGCCGTACCCCGAAGGGCTGGGTCTAACAGGGCACTTCCTCTATATCGGGCAAAAGTAGAAGGAGAGCAGAGCCAGGAAGAGAGAACCCGGCGTTGTAGGGCAACCTTTCCCTGGCTCAAAAAGAAACGGAACAGAAAAAGATGTCAAGAAAACGAGAAGTATTTGTGCAGGCGCGTGAACGTCTCTTGGCAGAGATAACGGAGAGTCTGCACAACGATGAGCGCTTTGTGGCTGCGTGGCTAGCTGGTAGTTATGGGCGTGGCGAACAAACCTGGCTCAGCGATCTAGACCTTCACGTCGTCATCGCTGAGGCATATAGTGAAACGCTCTGTGCGACTCCTTGGCCGTATGGTGCGGGAACCACTGAAGAGAGGCTGGCGCTGTTTCAACAATTTGGGACGCCGTCGCTTCTTTTTGAAGCCCACAGTAACAATACCGTTATCCGAAACTGACCCACATATGGACAAGCCATATCTGGTGTTCGGTTCCTGCTTCAACGAACAACCTGCCTGGTTTCCCAGGTCTTACAGGATCTCCACAGGCGTACATTCCGACGTAACTCGCCGTACTAGCAATGAGTAGAGCAGATGAGTCAAGGGCCTTAAATGTCTACAAATGGCAAGAAATGTTCATAGTTCAAGAAGCTATGATCACCCCTTGGCGGGACGTTTACCTATGTTTTATACCAAGAATCAGCCATCAATGTCGATTGGATGCTCATCCCCCAACAGCTCGCACATCAAGAACATCCATCGCTCCCCCTTTTTGATAAAGTTGGGATTCCTGAGAGCCCTCCTCTCGAACCAGTCCTTTCTCAGAAATACATTGAGGATGCGTCTCTTACGATAGGCTTCTTCTGGATGATCGCAGCAAGTATGTTTCCACTTCTGGCAAGGCATGACCTGATTGGCTTCCACAATGGGCTGTTAGGGCTTCAACGGAACGTGCGTGAGGTGCAAGCTGCGCTAATGGGAGAGAGGCTTCCTTTTCAAAAGCTTCCGTCTCGACTGTATGTCACCTTAGAAGAGCAGATATCGGCGCTTCGTGGTGTCTGCAATGAGATGGAAGCATTGATGCCTCAGGTTGTTGCTGCTGGTGGGTATGTTCCGTCCTCGCCTCGTCTGGCTCTTGAAAGGCGTCTTGACATGCTTTCATAGTAGCACATGCTTGACCGCTCCATCAAACGCGCAACAGGGCAACCAGTGTGAGCGAAGTATTGAAGCAGGAGAGACGTTCGATTTTGACAGAAAAAAACATCCATCATCCCGAATTGACAGAAGAAGGAATGGAGGGAAAAAAATCAGCCAGTGGAAGCTGAACTCCTCCCCCAAGCGATGGAGCGGTACCTATGCCAACAGGTGCCGCTCTACCATACCATGGCATCCCTGTCGCAGCAGGTCATGTCGAAACTCCTTGGAGGAAACCTCAAGCAAGGAGAGCAGAAAGGCAAAAGTGAAGCTGGCCATCAACAAGCGCTTTCTGTGTTGCTCCCATGCCCACAGGCTTGATTCTTCCCCACAATATTTTTGAAGAGGTGTAGCAAGCGAATCACTTGGCAATGCCCTCACACATGGGTGCGGCAAGTTTTTTTGCAACGTCTTGACAGGTGTACCCTCTGCAATGCCGATGTGCTCATTGGAAGTAAAAAGCTGCGATGCACTCAAAACTCGTACGATACTGGTTTATTTGGGAGTAGGAGTAGGGAAGGCTGTCTTGAGAATGCTTGATAGACTCCCTCCCATCAACATGATTACCAGGCCTACGATTGCTGCAGTCAAAGCCATGTTTGAGAGCGCGACCCTGCGATCACTCCCAAAGGAGACCATACGCATAATACCAGCCACCGCAATCCCAATGAGGAAAATTGTAATACCAAGAGTTCGGATGAGCAGTTCAATGTTTGAGGCAAAACCGAGAATCTGTTGAAAGGCGTTTTGGTTTGTTCCGTTATAAATGGGGGGGGCTTTATCGAGATGCTGTAGTATCGAAGCAATATCGCTAAATACTGGTGTAACAGCTTGCAGTAGTAAAATCATTACTATTCACCTTTCTGCTAAGAGCGCATAGACAGTGAAAAGGGTGAGTGTATAGGGTCTATAAAAACATTGTTACTATACATTCACCCTTTTTGACTTGCATGGTTACGTGAAACTATAATGCTTCACTAACACTGTTATTATAGTGAAGTGGTGCATAAAATTACTGTGTATTTGTGTGCAAACATCTGTGCGATAATCGCTTTCTCCTAGAGATGCTACCTCGCGCAAAAAACGTGCCGCCCCCCTCACACATAGCAGGTCTGGCCCTCCAATGGAAGCATTTGTCCTCCGATTTGAGCACTGATACACATTGATGTACACAAACCGCTTCACATCTGAGATACCAGCAGAGAGAAGTGTAAAAAACGATGAAATCTACCCTCCTTTGGTGCTTTGTCGATCTCCGCCGGTCTCTCGCCATCCACAAATACATCGTCTACAGTCTCACCGTGAAGCCCGGCATCCACGTATCATACTCGGCATAGATCTCATGGTAATTGTGGGGAGGATGCCTGAAGATAGAACAAGGCTATGCCAGGGGCTCGACTTTTCTGATCAGTGATGCTGGACATGTGCGTTCTTTCGCCCGCATATGCTTGTGCTCAAAGAGGAAAACGGGCATGCTTCTCTTCACAAGGGAGGCGCCGACTCCATCACGCCTCTAGCCTCACGCACGACGGCGGTCTATGCGTGGTTTGCCTGCGCGTTTGGCGCGAGTTGCATGAGTGTGGCTGGTGAGGCTTGCACAAACATGAGGAGCCCGCCAGCCGTGAGCACGATGAGTATGGCGTGACGAAGCACACAAATATGCGTCGCACTCCCTGATGACCGGTCGAGCGTTGCTCTATGTGAAGCATGAAACGACCCAATAGTTCGAGATCAGGGTGTGCATCCTTTCTTGGTCCTACGCAGTATGGGATCGGTTACCTATTCGTGAAAAGGAAGCGTTTTGATGACTCAGATGGTTCTTCCCTCGCATCTTCGGCACCAGGCACACGAGGCTTCAGCGTCCAGCCCCGCAGGTAGGATGCATCACGGGGCTAGTGGAAGAGGCAAATTCCTTCGCGTGACTTGCACGTACCATTCATACTCAGCAGCCCAAATCAGTTTTGTGAGTTGCATCATAGCTTCATTGAAGCGCGTTCATCTACAATCCAATGTAACCTGAGAGTAAAGAAGGGAATCATCATCAATGACTCGTACATCCAAAGCCAGGAACTATCACAATCCTGGCCAGAATAATGAGCAACATGCCACCATTGCCCGCTATAATCAGGCAATTAAACGTAATCCTTCTGATGACAAGGCGTATGCCAGTCGCGGTGTGGCGTATTACAACATACAAAACTATTCTCGCGCTCTGGCTGATTTTGACCAGGCCCTACAACTCAACCCTGATGACGACTATGCTTGGTACAAAAAAGGAGAGACACTGCGACTGCTCAAACGTTATGAGGAAGCCCTGACGGCTTACGAGCAGGCGCTCCACCTTGACCCTTCCGATAGTGCAGTCTGGCATAACAAAGGAGTCACCCTTCAATCGCTCAAACGTTATGAGGAAGCCCTGGTGGCTTATGAGCAGGCGCTTCACCTTGATCCTTCCAATGCTCAGGCTTACAATAATCGTGGTCTTGCTCATGCAGAATTACAAGACTATCCTCATGCTCTCTCCGACTTTGACCATGCTCTTGAACTGAACTCTTCCTATGCTGGAGCTTACAATAATCGCGGTCGCGTTCATGCAATATTAGAGGACTACCCTCATGCTCTCTCCGACTTTGACCACGCTCTTGATCTGGACCCCTCCAATGTTAAGGCTTACTATAATCGAGGTTTCACTCATGCACAATTACAGAACTACTCTCGCGCCATTGCTGATTATACTCAGGCCCTTGAGCTGAACCCTTCCCAGTCCCTGGCTTATTATCGCCGTGGCCTCGCTCATGCAAATTTACGGGACTACTCTCGCGCTATCGCTGACTATACCCAGGCCCTTGAACTCGACCCCTCCAATGCTCAGGTTTACTATAATCGAGGTAATGCTCATGTGATGCAAAAGGACTATCCTCGTGCACTCGCTGACTATACTCAGTCCCTCCAACTCGACCCATCCCAGATCTCAGCTTACATTAACCGAGGAACCACTCATTTGCTATTAGAGGACTACCCTCGTGCTCTTGCCGACTTTGACCACGCTCTTGATCTGGACCCCTCCGATGCTACCGCTTACTACAACCGAGGGGCCATTCATATGGCATTAGAGGATTATTCTCGTGCTCTTGCCGACTACACCCAGACCCTTGAGCTGGACCCTTCTTATGCTGAAGCTTACTACAGCCTAGGTCTCGCTCATTTGAGGCAAAAGGACTCTCCTTCTGCCATCACTAACTTTGATCGCTTTCTCCAACTCGCTCCTTCTTCTGCCAAAGCGTACTTTCAGCGAGGCCAGGCATACGTTGCTTCCGGAGTTTACCAGCAGGCGCGCCTTGACTATGAGAGAGCTTTTGCTCTCGATTCTGCTGAGACCATGTCTCTCTTTCAGGCAACACTTCCTCTTCTTGATCGTGCTCTTGAACGTGACCCCTCTGATGCCAAAGCCTATTTCAATCGAATGTTTGCCTACGCTGCTCTCAAAGATGAAGCATCAATGCTCACCGTAATTGAACGTGCTTCTGCACTTGACCCTTCCATTTCTGCTGCCATGAACAGCTACACCCATATCAAATTCGAGCATGGCGACTTTGATCGCGCCGTGCAACTTTCTCCAACGCATCCCTTTGTTTATCTTTTTCGCGGCTGTGCTTATTGCAAAATAAAGAATTATCCTCGCGCCATTGCTGATTTTGATCGAGCCATTCAACTTGATCCTTCTGATGCGCGGGTCTATATCTTACGAGGCTTTGCTTCCATCCTCTCAAATGATGTTGAGCGTGCGACCGCTGACTTTGATCACGCACTGACGCTCGATCCTTCCATTGTAAACTCCTATGGCCGCTACATCTATCCCAAAGTAGAAGGACAGCCAGACGCCTCTAAGCTTGATCGTGTTTTTGAACAGGATATTTCCGTCCTCACCTGGCAACTCTATTCCCCTCAGTCTGAAGAGTGAGATTGGCATTCTCTTTGAGAAACAGAGGTACTTCTCGTTCACATGGGTAGGGAAAGCTCTCCCGATTTATGCTCGGTCTCCATAGGAGAGCTTGTAGAAAAAGGTTGGAGTCCGTCTATGTATCACGACGTCGATAAATACATCTATAAATTCTGCCCTCAAGATGGCACCCCCATCAAAAAAGAGAGACAGAAATGTCCAGCATGTGGTTCGCCAGTCCCGTCACAGAATGATTCTTCATAGGCCATCTGGATGGCAATTCTCTTGCTCACTATTTTCATAACCAGTACATTGATCATAGTGAATGTAAGTCATACACATGGGAGTTCTCTGACTCTCTCCAACTGGCCCTTCTGGTTGATTGGAACGAGTCTCGTCCTGATTGGAGGCTATCAGTGTGTCCTACGTTGCATTCTTCGTCCCTGGCAACTAGCACAGCGATGTCGTTATACAGTTGGGAAGGTGATCGAAGTTATTAGATTCTCTCCAAAGGCAAGAGGAGGGGGCGGTACTGTTAGCGTCATTGAATTTTAAACACAGAGCATGCCTTCGCTTACCGTTCGTATCACGAAACGAGGAGTATTGCATGGGAAATATAATATTTGCTACGATTTCTGCCATCCTTTCACCAATTATAAGTTGAACACAACCAGCTTTCGAAGAGATGTCGCCTCCAGATATAGAGTTTGTGGAGTTTTTTTCATCCTTCTGTTCCTTGCAATCCAAATGCTGATCATCCTTAATGCTTGCACTTTTTAACGTTCGCGCCCTTGCCCACATCAGCCCTACATTGGTAGGTCGACCCATAAAAGTGCGGGGAGTTTTGACGCGGCTTGTTCCTGTCGACGCCAGAAGATTACAGGGAAGCGTGCACCTCGCGCTAGAACATCCGCCTGCCGAAAGGTCTACTATTTTAACAAAAGCCTAGCTTTGGCTAAAGGATCTACCATGTTCACGAAAGAGTCTACCATCTGCACAACGATTTTCTTTATTGCGACCAACAAATGGGAACGCAAAATGATCTCGTTGATCTGAAGCAATTGCTGGCTACATAGGTTTCTATGATTTAACATTCCTCTTCCCTTTGTTCAACCTTGAGGTCACGCAGCAAACGCTCAAAAGCCTGTTGATAAACCAAAGGATTCATCCAAGAAGTGAAGTCACCGATATGGCGGGTGCGACGGAGTTTGCTCGCTCAGGCTTCCTTCGCCTGCATCACCGTTTCATCGAGCCTCACTGGAAAGAGCATATCATGTTGCTGTCGCCGTTCCTTCTCGAAAGCAATCTCTACCTCATCTTCCACCCAGGTACTTGCCAGGGAGTGCTCTGAGAGCAAGAGGAGCAGCCTCTCCTGCACATGGATGGCTTCATCGATGCGTGCGCGGATCGTATCGCCGATCTTCATATCTTCAGGAGCAAACCAGCAGCGTACTCCCCTATCTTGAAAATCGGCATGCAAGCGCTGAGCCAGCATTTCATCCTGGTGCGCGTAACTAATAAAATATGATCCAGATCTGGTTATCAAATATGCTCTACAAACGCTGGGATGGGGAGAAAAGAAAAGCCAAAGATATCATCCCATCGTTAACAACTGTGAACACTTTACCACAGCTACTATGACTGGCGTTCCTTTTAGTCTCCAAGCGGAAGATAGGTACGACTACGTACCTAATAGACCAACTATTGGTGGTTTGTTATCAACTGTAGGCATAGAACTGTTTCGTTTCCATAATCCTCATCCCACGCCCACAGAGACGATTTATATTTACTGTTATGGAAAGACCTTCTATTGTGAATCTTATTCAGCCCCGGGACATACACCACCAACTTGGTTTGAAGGTCCAACACAAAACGGACCTTGGCAAAAACTTCAGGTTCAATATGCCATCGACATCCAAGAGCAGCGACGATCCCGCCAAGGGTCAATCCAACGGGAACAAACACGAAGTAATAGCGCTTCTCCAACGGATCGGTGAGGCTCCGGCGGATGAGCAGAAAGTGGCATCCATCATCTTCCCAGCGATACAGCATGGGCCCCAACGCCCAATCAAAGAGCCGTGGGCCTTGGGGGCCCTCGCTCATCGAAAACTGGTACCACTCTATCTGATTAGGCAGGAACATCTCGACGAGAGCGGCTTCTTCTCGTCTGCGTCCCTGCAGTGTGTGGAAGGCAACCGGTTCATGACAAGGGACAGCCAGCACGTAGTGGAACTCTTGCGCTTCCAGCCAGTTCCGCAGGTCAAAGTTGCCTCCATACACAGTATCTGCGACCACCCACTCAAAGGGGACAGACGCCCGGCGACTCCGTTCGATCATCTGCCGGGCCAGTTCTGGTTTGGTCTGGAAGCGCACAGCTTCGGGAATATGGGCAACTCGTCTCCGCTCAGCATCCTCACACCAATCCAGAGGCAGATACAATTCTCGGTCTATCAAGGCATGTCCCCGGCTCGTGACATAGCTGAGAAACACGCCAACCTGACAGTTCTCAACCTGGCCGGTTGTCCCGCAATACAGCAAACCGACAACTGCCGAATGCGTCCCCTGTTTGGGGAAGGACGTTTCATCAATGACCAATACCGCTCCCTCAGTACCCAGGTGCAAAAGCACATAGGCGCGAAGGTCATCTCGTCCCCCGTCGGTATCCCAGACTGCCTGCGCTAGCAAGCGTTGCATCCCGGTTGGATGGGCTTCTCCGGCATGTTCCGCCAATTGCCAGCCGTTTTTCCCGTGCAGTATCGCTCAAGATTCCTTGCAGATACTTCAAAGCTCGCCGATGGGGCTCTGGGCGAGCAAAGCGAGGAGCCAGGCTGGTATGCAATTGGAACAGCGCTTCCACCCAACGACGGAGATCGGTGGAGGTGGTCTTGGTTCCAGCAAGCGTGATCTGCTGAGAGTGCTTCACGATCTTCTCCTTTCCTGTGGAGTTCCACTGATCAAGTATTCGCATGTACAGCGTGTCACATGGATCAGAGAAGTTCATGAAGCTTTTTTCATGGAAGTTGGCCTCTCAGTGCAAAACTGACGAAAAGATATGACATACCATGAGAGGGAAAACGGAAGTTAGGGGCCTAGGCTCCCAGCAAACTTTCAACCCTGTAGGACGGCACGAAGCGGTTCTAACCATCTGGCAAATGCCTGCATGTAGAACGCCGTCCAGTGATCGTACTCGGAGGGATCGCAGTCGAAGGTGGCCCACCATTCGACGAACGCTCTGCTTCCATCGATGATCGGCGTCACACGCAGGGTCATCTCCATGTTGTGGACAGGTCTGGCGTTGGGATTACAGAACTCGTAGGTAAAAAAGCGCTCCCGGTCTGAGAGGGCAAGCAGTCGCTGCCGGAAATCCAGGCCAGCGCCACGTACATGGCGGATAGCCCCAACCGTATCGCCCGATTTTCCCTCTTCAACAATGGTTTCAACAGGTTCACTGGTCCACCAGAAGTCGTCGCCAAACTCGCGAATGACTCCCCAGACTTGGTCAGCCGTCTGCTCAAAGACTGTGCTAAAGTACGATTTTGCCATCCTTTTCTCCTTATCTTCGCTTTAGAGAGGGATCTCCTTCTTTTAAGTAAGCAAAATGAGTCATTTGCGTTCAATGTAAAAATGACCTTCATCTCTCGAGGAGTATACCCTGCCATGTGATGTGATTACTGGCGGATTTCGGCCATGAGCTTACCATCAAGCCGCATGGCAAGATCCTCTCCCCTAGAAATAGAAGGGGGGGCAGAAGAAGGAAATCGCTCTGTTTCTTGCGCTCAAATGTTGTGGGGGGACATCACGAGAAATGTTCACTGCGAGGCGCTAAAACCTCTTCTTCAAGAAGCCAGCCTGTTAATACAATTTCAGTAAAGAATCTCTAATTATATGGGTATGTGAGGGTGGACTAAAATCCTAGCGAAAATGGTAACTGTTCAGGACCTCTGGCTATTCGCCTCTCAAGCGGGGCAAGATTGATTTTTGTTGGAAGTGTTTGCTACCTCAAACGCTCCACCTGCGCCAGGGCTGCCCTTGCCTGCTGGGCTACGTCGGCATCCGGATCGGACAAGAGGGCACGTAAGAGCTCAACGGCGCGGACATCGCCAAGCGGGCCCAGGGCACCAGCGGCGCTCGCACGAACCTGCCAATGTGCATCGCCCAACAGAGCAAGCAAGGGTTCGACGGCGCGGGCATCGCCAAGCAGGCCCAGGGCAGTGGCGGCGCTCGCACGAACTCCCCCATCTGTATCTCCCAACAGGGCGATCAGGGGATCAACGGCATGAGCATCCTTCAAGCTACCCAAGGCTCTGGCTGCGTTTGCACGAACTTGCCAATGTGCATCGTCCAACAGGGCGAGCAAGGGTTCAACGGCGCGGGCATCGCCAAGCGGGCCCAGGGCACCAGCCGCACGCGTACGAACGAACATCTCTGCATCGCCCAGCACAGCGATCAGGGCAGAGACCGCGCGGGTATCCCCCAGCTGCCCCAGCACGGAGGCGGCGTTCGCACGGACATCCCCGTCCGCATCCCCCAATGCGGCGATCAGAGCAGGGATCGCGCGGCGATCGCCCTGATTGCTCAGCACATTGATGGCCTCCCGGCGGACAAGGACACCTGGGTCAGACAGGGCAGTGAGCAGATGAAGCAGAGATTGACGGTGATCCACGTGCAGCAGAGCGCGGAGCGCGAACAGGCGCACCTGCGCTCTCTGGTGCGGGTCAGTGAGGAGCGCTTGCAAGCCGGGAAGCGCGCGGGCATCGTTCAGGGTTTCCAGCGCTTTGATGGCGGCTTTGCACACCTGGTAATCTGGATCGTTGAGCAAGGTCAGCAACGAATCAAACGCCAGCCCTCGCTCCTTGCGCCGACGCATGATGTTCGTGATCGCTTGCCGGCGCACCTGGCTGCTCGGATCGGATAGGTCGGCCAGCAGGGTCGCCAACGGGACGGGAGAGGTCTTCATGACAGGCTTGATACTCCTTCTCTCTTCAAGCTGTGGCCCTGAGGGCCTGGCTGCCCTCCTTATTTTTTGCCACTCGGTTGGCGCAAACGTTTCGTCCGCTGACCGAAACGGTCGAAAGAGGGAGGCAGATGATTGTTGTGGCTGTCTTTGGCCTGCTGTTCCTTCAGGGTTTTAACCTGTTCACGCAACTGGGCAACGGCCTGGAGCGTTTCCTGAAGGGCTTCGCTCAACGGGCGTTTCTCCTGGTCGAGCCACTTGAGTGGCTCGTCTTTGCCAGCCAACGCTTGGCGCAGGCTCGATTTTCCTGGCGCAGACGTGCGAGTTCTTCATTCCGGTTCATACACTTACTCTAGCAGATCGCCTGCGTTTCAGGCAATCGTCTAGCCATTCTGAATAATTACCAAAATCGCTAGGATCTTAGTCTACCCTCTAAAAGGACTATATATACGCCATCTCATAGGGAATGTAGTCCGTTTCAGCATCATGCTTCTTTGGATAGCAGCTCCTCTGATTATCTTGGAGTCCTTCATGGGGGCAAACGTCAGTAAGTCAATACCAGTAGGTATGGCAATTGCCAATGGCGTCATCCCATACTCCATCAGTTCCAAATGATTAGGAGGCATATCCATAACACGAACTCGAGCCATTTTATACGAAATGACGGCAACAAAGATACCGCCGGAGCCGTCGAGATACCAATGCCAAAGTCCCCTGTCACCGTTGTCCTTGATATTAGGAAATCTATAAATGCAGTCAGTTATCACTCCTCGTTCACAAAGTAAGGGATTTGTGAACGAAGCGATACTATCAAAGACAGTGCATTTCTCATCTGATCGCAGACCTTTCAGAGACAGCACAATTACAATGCGTCACTGAAAGGAGTTACACTGTTGACTACAGGACTGGGGTATGCTTCTGGCATCCTAGCTCCCCTGTAGTCAATGAGTTCACAGGAATAAACAAAAAATGGCGATCGTCTCATCACGACAATTTAAACCTAAAAATTGTTATCAGCGAAGCAAACGCTCGCTTCTATGACAACTGCAAGGCCAAGAAGCCGTGGAAGAAAGGCTATTCTCGCTTTCAGCATGACAATCGCTCGGTCGAGTACAAAACATCAGGGTGGAAGCTTGACTCAGATGGCAAGCACATCACCTTCACCGATGGCTGTGGCATCGGTCGCCTGCGCCTGGTTGGCACCCGTGCGATCGAAATCTTTCCTCTTAAATGGTGCTCGACAGAGATCATAATGCTGCCATCAACATTTTGCAAAAAGCGCTCAGTACCGTCGGGCAGGCGGGAACTGATGCACCGTTGTGTGCATGAAACGCTTCTGGACAGGAGGGCCATTACAGTGTCTCAGCCATGCGACCCTGCAAGCCACCTGGATGAAGGAAGAATCCCGCGTGCTTGAGCAGGGGAAGTGTCAATGCGCAAATTTGCCAGGATCTTACCCATCCCCCACTTGGGCTTCAATCAATGCTCTCGCGGCTTGCACAACAGCCTGAGCCGAAAAGGAAGCGACCCGCATCCGGCCTTGCATCAATGCGCCATTCATCAGCAAAAGAAGCTGATCAGCGAGCAGGTCAGGCTGTTGTGCCCCTGCTTGTGTACCGATCTCACGGAAACGAGTATGCACTCTCTGCTTGAACTGGAGGGCGAGTTGGTGAGAGGGATGTTCGAGTTCAGGGAATTCAACGGCGGCCTGAAGACAGGAACACCCATGAAAATCGGGATCGGCCACGATAGAGGCGAGTGTCTCAAAAATCGCCACCAATTGCGCTCGTGGCGAATCAGGATGCTCACTGATGGCCCGCTCGAACCAGACCCAGAATTGCTGGATTGTCTCCTCGATAAATGCATTGATCAACTCATTTTTTGAGGAGAAATGGCGATACAGCGTCATTTTGGCAATGCCAGCGCGCTCAATAATCGTATCAGTGCCAACCGCACGATACCCTTCACGAGAAAATAGATCGGTAGCGGTCGCAAGGATACGTTGCCGCGCGGAATGGGATACATCCGCCATAACTTTTTCCTCCTTCACTCTCTTGACATGATAGAGACAGGTCTGTATACTTTCCTGTAATGATACAGACCTGTCTCTATCATACTCCCATTGGTACATCTTGGCAAGGGCCTGGCTTCTCAATCTTGGAGATACAAAATTGACGGAATGGTTGTCTGCGCCATTGTGACTTTGATGCTCACGATCAGCTTGTCGACCAGGGAGGAATAAAGGAATTTCTATGGTCAATATGTCCTCACCGAAGCCACCTGCTGTTCAGGTTTGGATGAGTTGACCACACGGAACAAGGAGAAACAGACAATGAAATTTGGACTTCACGGCATCAACTTTGGGCCGTATAGTTCGCCGCAGATCATCAGAGACGTTGCCCAGGCTGCGGAAACGGCTGGCTTTGATTCTCTCTGGACTGGGGAACATATTGTTCTCCCGGAGAAAGGAGGTTTTCTGCCAGCCAGAACCCCACACCTTGATTCAATTGTTGCCCTTACCTACGTGGCAGCAGCCACCAAAACACTCAAGCTCGCCACGGGTGTGATTATCCTGCCACAACATAATCCACTTCTTCTCGCAAAACAGATTGCGAGTCTGGATGTGCTTTCTGGAGGGCGAGTGTTAGCTGGCTTCGGTGTTGGTTGGCTCCGACCAGAATTCCAGGCACTGGGAGTCTCCTTTGAAGACCGTGGTGCCCGCGCTGATGCGTATCTGCAAGCCATGCAGGCCATCTGGAGTCAGGAACGACCAACGTACCATAGTCGATTCTCCTCTTTTGAGGATGTCCAGGCCTATCCTCGTCCACTTCAGCAGCCGTCTCCACCCATTCTCATTGGGGGTTCTTCCCTCCCTGCCCTTTATCGGACGGTGAAGTATGCACACGGGTGGTTTGCATCGGAGACGACACCTGAGAACCTCTCGCACTCTCTCTCCACAATCCGTCAGCTTGAGCAAGAAGGGGTTCGCCCTGAAGCGTTGGGAGCATTAGAGATCAGCATGTATGTCGGTGGCTCAATAACACCTGAGGCCATCGAGCGCTTGGCAGAGAGAGGAGTCCATCGTCTTGTTCTGGCCCTGCCTCTGAAGGCATCGAGAGAGACGTCTCTGCGTTTCATCGAACACGTGAGCAAGACGTTGCTTCCATAAGAGAAGCGCATAGATCTCAGCATGAAAATGTACATCATTTAGCCAGAGTTCCCTAGCTGTCTGGTAGCGCCTTTTTTTGTCGGATAAGGAAGAGATGTATTAAAGAGAAAGGATCGCGCATACGATGGATCTTGGATTGAAGGAGAAAGTCATTCTTGTCACGGGAGCAAGCCGTGGCATCGGCAAAGCAATTGCAGCTGCTTTTGCGGCTGAGGGAAGTTCCGTCATCCTCACTGCTCGAAATCAACAGGATCTGGAGCAAACAGCTCAGGAGATACAAATGCAAGGCGGTCACGCGTTGGCGATTGCAGCGGATGTGACGAATGCGGGCGAGGTGCAACACCTAGTCCAGCAGACGATTGCATACAGAGGGACCATTCATGTGCTGGTCAATAACGTCGGTGGAGCTGATGGCTTTGCCCCCTTCGAGGAATTACCAGATGAAGCATGGATGAATGCCTTTCAACGCAATGTCCTTTCGACGGTGCGCCTGATTCGGGCGGTGTTGCCAGCGATGAAACAGCAGCATTGGGGACGTGTCATCAACATTTCTTCGGAAGCCGGTACGCAGCCCGATCCATTTCTGCCACATTACGGTGCAGCGAAGGCCGCTGTGACCAATGTAACAAAAAGTGTATCGAGAACATATGCCGGGGACGGCATTTTGGCGAATACCGTCTCGCCAGGCTGGACCTGGACGCCACTGGTGGAGCAGCTATTTCTTGCTCAAGCAAGGGAGCGAGGGATCACCCTTGAGGAATTTCAACAGGTATTCTTGCAAGAGAGTCGGCCTCATCTCGCTTTGAGAAGAGCCTGTACACCTGAAGAGGTTGCGTCCGCTGTGGTGTTTCTCGCTTCAGAGGCAGCGTCCTTTATCACCGGGACGAATCTACGTGTCGATGGAGGTTCGATTACCAGCATCTAATCCTTTTTCTCTGCGAAAGGAGATGTGCCAGCAGCAGGTGCTGAAACGCCTTTGCAAGAGAAAGAGCGCATCTTCTGCAGAGAACGCTTCTCTTCATTGCCGCTGGCACATTGCTGGAAAAGAGACCCGCGCATTTGCCTCTACTGTCTTTCTCACGTCTTAGGAGTAGCATCTCATGTCATCCACAGAGTCTTTCTCCCTTTCAACCAAGGAAGCCCAGCAGGGGGCGAGGGATTCCCGCCGACGTTGGGCGAGTCTCATTGTTCTGTGCGCAGCACTCTTTCTGGAGGCCATGAACCTTTCCGGCATCAACGTTCAGCTTCCCGTTATGAGTCAGAGCCTTCACCTCTCGACAGCGACAGCACAGTTCGTGGTGAGCGCCTACCTCGTGACCTATGCAGGGTTCTTATTACTTGGGGGTCGGATAGCTGATCGGTTCGATCGTCGCCTCGTCTTCATTGGTGGTGTCGCTCTGTTTGGATTTGCTTCGCTTGCAGGGGGCCTGGCTCTCGAGCCAACACTCCTCATCGTCGCTCGTGCCCTCCAGGGGATAGGAGCAGCCTTTACAGCTCCTGCTGCACTCTCGATCATCACGACGACCTTCGATCAAGGCCCTGAACGGAACAAAGCCCTGGGAATCTATAGTGGGATGGGCGCGAGTGGATTTGCTCTCGGCGCGGTAGCATCTGGCGTGCTGACGAGTGTCTTGGGCTGGCGATGGGGCTTTTTTGAGTATGTGATCATTGCAGCCCTGGTCATTCTGTTGGCTCCTATTCTGGTGGCAAAAAGCCCCAATTCCGGTGTGACGACCAGGAAACTTGACTTTCCTGGGACGATCGCTATCACCGCTGGTCTGCTGCTTCTGGTCTACACGGTAGGAGAGGCAAATGAAGTAGCGGTGAGCCAAACGCTTGGTGATATGGCTCTAGCGCTCATTTTGCTGGTGATCTTTCTCGTGATTGAAGCATACGTGCGCATGCCCATCCTGCCTTTAGGCATTTTCCGTTCACGGGCCCTCGCTTTCGCCAATCTGGTAGCACTCACCTTTCTGGCAGCGTTCACAAGTCTGCTGTTCATTGCAACACTATATCTTCAGAATATCCTTGGCTATTCTCCCTTCCAGACGGGATTGGTTTTTGTTCCTATGGGCATTGTGGCAATCATTGGCTCCAATCTAGCTCCCCAGCTGATGAATCGTCTGGGAGCCAAATTGACACTCGTTCTCGGTATGCTCTTGCTCGCTGCTGGAATCGCCTTGACTGCGTTGACCTTGACTGAAGGTACCTTTTGGAATATTCTTTTCCCCTCCCTGCTTATCGGGATCGGTTTGAGCCTGGCCTTCCCACCCATGACAAGTGCTGCCGTCGTAGACATTCAAGCCGCTGATCAAGGGCTGGCTTCTGGTCTGATTACCACCAGCCAACAACTCGGAGGAGCTCTTGGACTGGCCCTGGTCACCGCTGTTGATGCCGCCTGTACTCCAAAGATAGCAGCGACACATTCGACGGCAGCGGTCATCAATCAGGCGTTGATCAGTGGCTTCCAACCTGCATTATTGCTTGCCGCTATCATGGCCTTTTTGGGAATGCTTCTTGCCCTCGTTGGTATCAAGGGGCACTTCTCCAGAAAACAACGGCAACGTATCTGAGCGGAGAGGCTTGTCAAGAATAAACGCGCCCTCTCATGACACACTCTCCCCAAGGCACCATAACGAGGAGGAAAAACAAGGAAATACATCACTTGCTTGCTCAATCTTGATGAATAAGGCTGTGCCGAAAAACGGGATTATCGGCACAGTTTTCCTTGCTCTATGCTCTATTTTCGGCGCAGTTTTGGCCTATGAGGCCCGATGTGGACGAGCAAGCTTTTCCTTGCTTCACCAGCACGCGCTCCATGCCTTGTAGAAAGCTGGAAAGGATCTTACCGAACCTCGTCATCGCGCGTCTGACAGAGGTAATTGCTCCCCTTTGGACGCGAACCTCTTTGCCTGGTCCCATGTCTGTAGAAGGTCAAGTATCATGGCTGTGACTGCACCAGTTGAAGCAGAGTCACCAGAACCTCCTCAAGAGGGGCACTGGTATCGATTTCGTATCCGGCGGCGCGGCGCAACAGCGGCTCGACGCTTTCCACCAAACTCAGCACGCGAGCAACCTCTTGGGGCCGCTTGCCGTACTGATTGGTGGTCCTGGTGTGCAATCGTTGCATGATGACCGAAGCCGGAGCGCTCAACAGAATGATGAGGTCGAACTGAGGAAAGAACACAGCCTTTGATGCTGCGGCCCCCACAGGCTTTCTATACTACCCGAACAGGCTTGACAGTTGAGGAACAAATGGCTGTGCCAGCGGATGATGACCCTGCTACTTGGCCTATCGATGGTCAATGGCCAGGAATATGGTATAGACACATCTGTTCTGAGAAAGGGACACTTTCAAGCCTTATATAATTTGAAACAGGAAGATGCTGCTATATTATCAGCACGACGTAATTTCGACTATATATAGTCAAGAAGAAAAAAGTAAACGCTCTTCTGGATCGCGTATATATTTTCAGACACCTCTTTCTGACCGAGTCCTGATGGGTATGTGCTCATCAGGCGCATGACTCAGAATTTTAAGGAAGCGTTAGGCAAAAAGGAACCTCCTAAAGTAGATTGTGTTTAACCACAAACCCAAGTTGAGGTATCCTGGGGATACCAGCGAAACCATACAGGAAGGATCTTCTGAGCTTTAGGCATATTCGACCGCATCTATGGATTCATCTCATAGAAATCTCTGGTGAGCAGGAGATACGCCTATGCCAACGATTAAATGAACAACCTATCCGGATAGTGAATATCAAGAGTACTTCGATTGGTTGAAAAGACGAACTCAGCCGAGTTTCAGATTGATGAAGAACATGGTAATATACTCTCTAGAGAACGTTATCTCTCGCGATGTCAGACTTTAGTATTATGAGGCTGGAATTACTAGATAAGTACTATGAAAACAACCACACCATTATTAGTCATTGTGAGCGGGCCTGCCGCTACCGGCAAAACTTCTTTGGCAAAACATCTCGCAGAAAAGAAATCCATACCAGCTATATGTAAGGATGATATTAAAGAGTCTTTATTTGATAGCCTGGGATATGAAACGCCAGATTGGGTAGAGCAACTTGAGATAGCAACATATGATTTATTGTTTTATATAACTCTTACCATGCTTAAGGCGTCAACATCACTCATCATTGAGAGCGATGTAACGCCGTATTTTAACGAGGAAAGAATACATAAAATTAGAGAACAATGTGATTTCCGAATTGTACAAATTGCTTGCAGAACTGAGGGTGAAACGCTGGTGAAACGATTTCATGAGCGTATGAATAGTGGAACTCAGCATCCTGGCCATTTTGAGACGTACTATCTGGAAAAGTTTGAGGAGTTTAGAGAGTCACTCCAGAAAGGATATTCCAATACTCTAGATGTCGATAGTGATGTCATCGTTGTCGATACTACGGATTTTGCAAAAATTGATTACGACCAACTGTTAGGCAAAATAATCATATAATAATTGTGCTTATGCCAGGCTCCCTGTTCCGTCGATAATCACGCGTCGAGGAGCCATGTTGCAGGAAAGGCAGAAGGTCCAGCCCTATCAAGAACAACTGTTGAAAGCCCACTATTCACTCCTGATCGCTAAGGCACTTGCACAATGTCGCTCGCAACACATGCAGCGTCTCATAGGTTGCCTATATGGAATGCTGGCAACTGCCATAGAGGATTGTGCCAATGCTACTTGTTTGGGTGTAAAGCTGTATGGATTATCGCCGAGTCAATCTCTCGCTCTTGCGCTCTTCAGTCTGGAATTGGAACGTTGTCAGTAACTGGTGACTTTTGGCTCTCCAGCAAAGTTAGTGTGACCGGTTGCTTGAACCCGGAGGGCCAATTGTAATCCATTATTAACAACGTTCCCTGATAGCTTAGGTGCTCAAACTCGGTTAGAGCACCTAAGGCATGAAACACCAGCTTGCTAGCGGATGTCGTCGTATCAATATTCTCCTGTAAACTTTCATTGCCGACATTGCGGGCATTGAGCTCGTTAATAAGCTGCTTGAGAATAGGGCCAAGCTGATTAAGCCGCCATCGCAGGAGAGCTTGCTCTAATTCTTAATTGCCCGCATTATGTACAATCCCACCGTTTCTGTCGTGTATCGTAAGATTTCCCTCAATCCCATAGCCTTCAGCGCTCGAAAAGCCATTAATGCTGCTTTAATTATTTTTCTTCTTTTCAGTAGTACGTAGGCATATACACCTAGAGACCTTCCTGTATCAAGAGGCGCTTGTCCAGATACTTGTTTCTTGAGCATGAGGTAGTAAAGGTTCACAGCGAAACCAAGTAGTGGTCTCTACCTCAGGAAAACTATTATTGACGGCCTGTACAGCTCGTTTTGCCCAGCGTCGTTGCTGGCTCTCATTCATACCTTCCTTAAGCACAGCTTGAACTAGCCGATGGATAGTCAGCATGTCATTTCGCCGATGTATCAAAGAATAGGCATCCAGTATCGCGATTGCGTCATTTAGAAGCAAAAGGTCTTTTGCAACTGGTGCAAGGTTTGAACCTAGATAAATTGCTCCCTGAGTGATGATCTCTTCGGGAATCGCATCGGGAGAAAGATATGCACATAACCGTAACAGATCCGCCGCTCCAGAACTTCTCTGTTCAACAACCTCAAAAGAAAGGGACCAAGTCTTCGCAACCGATTCTGGATGGTCACTACCAAGACTACCAGGTGACTCTAAGAGGGCAAATCGATGTGTTGAATAGATATGGAGATATTGTGAAAGGCTGCACTGTGTTCGCTCAATGTATGCTCCAGCTTGGTCGAGTGCTAATGGCAACCCTCCCAATTCCTTCGTAATCTCACGACATATCTTTATATCTGATGGTAAGGCTGTTTCTAATAAAGCATCTATGGGTATTAAACCAACTCGGTGCAGCAAGAAGAGCGTCCCGATATCAATGTCCATTGTATCTACTTGGATACGCCGGGCTATCGGGCCTACTTCCCGAGTACGTGTAGTTATGAGGATATGGCCGCCAGGTGTAGGAGGAAGGAACTTGCTTATAATGGTTAAGTTATTGGCGTTGTCAAGAATCAATAACCACTGTGTCTGAGTTCTGAACCATTCGAGTACAGCTTAGACAATAATCTCTTGGTCTTGCTCGTCTTTCTGTGGAAGCTTTAACGGTTTGGCAATATGGATGTAGCTTGAGACAAGCAACTCAAGTGAGTCGGCCGGAACCCAAAGAATAACGTGGTAGTCCTGACGATGTAAATATGCATATGCAATTGCAATTTGAGTCTTGCCGATGCCACCCAAACCACTCATTACTAGCCTTTGGGAGAGTGCTGCATCAAGTGCAACGATGGCAGAGGGAACGTTTTCAAACGGGAATGAGGGGCAGGGCCATCCAGGTAATAGAGGTCATCAATATACAAGTTAAGCGGGGGAGATGGAATGTGGCTCATGTAAATCATGCAAAAAACCCTCCTCTGGTTTTCTGGAAAAAACCGCGCGCTCCCCTTGTGGGGGAACCAGATTCTGGGGCGAGTTTTCCCATTCGTCAAATGGGCGTCCCTAGGCTCGGCTCTGAGAGATACGGCATTGCCAGGAAAAGCGGAGGAAATTGTGCCAGAAATCAACCGTTTTCTGCGACTTGCTGCTCTGTTTTTCCGGCGCGAGGGCGCTCCTTTCTTCGTGTGATGCAACAACAACACCTAGAGAACCAGTCGAGAAATAGAGCTGACCATTTCCAGACAGAAGCGTATCTTCAGATCTGGTTGGGAGAGGAGAGATAGCGCGCGCCGTGGTCATCTCCCCTCCCTTTAGCCCCTCAGAAAAAGGAAAAGACAGGCATTTAGACAACTGTTGCAAAGACCTTGTGATACAGGTATGTCCGACACAGCAATTGAAAGCCGACGGCTTCATACACAAAACGCGAGGAAGTAAACTCTGTACTCTTCTCCTCCTTCCCGGGATGTTCGCCTGTCACCAATGCCGCCTGCATCCCCCGTTCGCGTAAGCGCTGTAACCCGCCAAGCATGAGCGCCGTGGCCAATCCTTGACGACGAAATTGCGGGCGCGTTCCTACCGGTTCAAACAGGCCCACGCGGTTCACCGGGTCCACCCAGCAGATGCAACCAGCTGCTGGCGTGCCATCAGGGGCCAGAACCATCAGATCGAGTTGAGGATCGTATTGGGGCGTCTTCATCACTGCCAATTGTCGCAAGGTTGCTTCCTCGTAGGTCGAGCTCCCACGTGGAAAAAAAGCATCACGGTGAAGCACACCTCGCATCTCTGCCTCAGACTCTCCAGCAACCGGGCGAATTGTGAATCCTGTTGGCAAAATGGGTGCTGGCACCGGCTCGATCAGCGGTCGGCGGTAGCAATGATAGTACATTTCTTGGCGCTCATATCCTTCACGTTCAAGAAAACTTCCCACCTCCAGATCGTCGCCGGAGGCTAAACTCCAGGCCTGTTCCCATATCTCATATTGATTCTCGCCCTGCTGAAGAGCGCGCTCTTTTACGCGTTGCACTGCCCACTGGTGTACCATACGAAAGCGTTCGTGCGTACGGAAGTCGGGATGAAGCAAGCAGATGATCTCATTCCCGGCAATGATCCCTAAAGCAAGCGCCTCACCATTTTCTTGATACCAGAAATGCCAGTTCTGCTGATCATCAAGCGAACCATCTCGGCACCACCATTGGAGGTCGCCAATGTGCGGATAATCGTTCTGTGGGTCCAGTGCTCGACAGATGGTGACAAATTTCATGGCCTCTACGAGAGCTGGTCCGCCAGAACGCACAAGCGTCACGGCTGTGTTCATGTGTCTGTCTCCTTGTTTTTTCTCATCGTTGCGTTATCGCGTGTTTCCCTTCGTCTGATCAGTGAAATTTTCATCGATCAGGAGCTTCTGTTCCGCTATTGCTGTCAATACATCATTTCACCTGCTTTCATGTGGCTAACAAGTGCACGAGTAGAAACCATCTCATTGTGGCAACACTGACAAAAGCAGGGAACAAACGCGCGAAGCAAACTGTGTCAAGCCGAGTGAGCGAGCCCGTGAGATGGTACGCTACCCGGCGACAAGGAGAGAAACGAGAGGGAGAAAAAAGCACCCAATAAACCACCCCTCAGTTGAGAGACAAACTGAGGTGAGGAGGAAACATGGCACCCTTTTTCTACCGCTTAAGCCATGGTGTGCCGGGCTTAAGCGGCGAAGGTGCTTGTGTTGCGGTTATGGTTGCGATGGATCATCCATCCAGGGGTTTTCATTTCCCCTCTCAAGTAGACAGGATTCATGGAGATACCGTAGCATACGGTTGGGATAAATGTCAACCTGAACCGGATCAACACGGGTCTCTCATCGCATCAGAATGAACATGAGATGGAAGGTTTCTCTCGCCTCTCCTTGCTCAGCTCTGCACTCCAGATGCAAGACCCCTCACGGGCCTCGGGTGCGAGCCCTTTATGAGGCTCGTGCGGTACTCCCCTGGTGTTTGACCAGTCCAGCCACGAAATGCCCGGAGAAACGAGTTGCCATCCTGGAAGCCGAGCAAATAGGCAATTTCTCCGAGCGAGGCAGAAGATCGTGAAAGATAGTAGTGGGCCAACTCTCGCCGGGTGATGTTCAAGACTTCCTGGTAACTGGACGACTCCTCCGAGAGCCTGCGTTGTAGGGACCGCTTGCTCATCGCCAGGCGGTCGGCTGCCTCCTCGATCGAGCTCTGACCACCAGGCAGCATCTCCCGCAATGCACTTCTGACCCGCTCTTTCATGCTAGCCTGAGTATCGAGATCGGACAGTTTCTCCTTGAGTCCCGCCTCGAAGAAGTCCCACATAGCTGTATTCTCGGTCAGAAAGGGCTGTCGTGCATCATTGGCGGAAAAGGCTATGCGGTTGGCCGAGCCTTTTGCAAGCGGCACCCCGAAGTACTCCTGATACGGTCCCTTCTGGTCAGGAAGCTGCACCAACTCCACCCATAGCGGCACCATGTGCTTACGTGTGCCCACCCGTGCTAGCTGCGTCAAGAACACCAGTTCCGCTGCCCCCAGGCTGCGCGGGATCGGTTCGGAGTTACCGTAACAATCGAGCATGGCACAGGTCTGGTGAGGAGTGATCTCGACCGCAAGGGTCAGGGGACCAATCAGCTGTTTGAACTGCGAGAGCCGCTGGAACGCGGTGTTGAGATTCGCGCTACAAAGGCTGGCAAAGATCGGCGGATCAAACGCTTCCACCGAAAGGACCTGGCCCATTTTCAGCGGCCACACGTCTGTTCCCGCCGCCTGCTCCAAACCCTGCCACAGGCGAAAGTAGTCAGCCGGACTCAGGCTCGCATCCTTGCGGGCAAACAGGTCGGCGGGTAGCCCCGCCAGTCGCAGGACAAGAGCAGGGTTCACCCCCATATCGCGGATCAGCAATTTCCAGCCAGGCTGCACACTGAAACGGGTGGCCTGCTTCATAGTTTCCTCTTTTCTTGCCCATGCCCGATGAGGCTCCAGTGACCAGGGCGATGGCTGTCTTCGATGCCAAATGCCCTCCTCATTAGTGTAACACAGATCCTCTGGAGACATCAGAGCACACGACAACCCCCAGATCACTAGCAGGTGATCGCCCCATTGGGGGCCGTTGTGCCCGATGATCATGACGGCATGCCAGTGGCTCGGAGGATGAAGGTATCGAACCAGTGGTCGGGCAGAATGTCGTGCAGGGCGATCATGGGTTTGGCGCCGTACCCGACGGCGTAGCGGGTCCTGGGGTGTCGTGCGGTGACAGCCCTGGCAATGGTCTTGGCGATCAGTTCGGGTGGCGATGAGCGTCGCTGGGTGGATTCGGAGCTGAGGGCTTCGGCCATGGCGTTGCCTTGCGAGGCGTAGGGCCGGTGCCGGAGACGGCACGAACCTTCTCTGCGGCGATGCCACCCCACTCGGTCTGGATGCTGCCAGGTTCGATCACCACGACATTGATCCCGAAAGGCGCAAGCTCTATGCGCAAACAGTCACTGATCGCTTCGAGAGCAAACTTGGTGGCGTGGTACCAGGAGCCGAATGGGGTGTAAATCTTGCCGCCCATTGAGGTGATATTGACGATGGTGCCCGAACGCTGCTTACGCATCTGGGGCAGGACGAGCTGAGTAAGCCTGGCTGCGCCGAAGACATTGACCTCAAATTGGGAGCGAGCTTCGGACAGAGGCACGTCTTCCAGCGCGCCGTAGGAGCCGTAGCCAGCATTGTTGACCAGGACGTTGATATGGCCTTCCGAGGCGAGGATCTGCGAGACGGCGGACTGCATGGATTCATCATCGGTGACATCCAACGCCAGCGGGCGAATCCCGCATTCTTTGAGGCGTTGCATCCTCTCAACTCTTCGTGCGCCAGCATACACCGTATACCCTGTTTGGGCGAGGGCCAGTGCAGTCGCTTCGCCGATACCGGACGAGCCCCCTGTGACGAGGGCGATTTTTGTCGTCATTGTCGTGATCTCCTTTTTCTTGGTTCATCCAGAAAGAACTTCTGAAGACATCATAGAACACGACATCTCCTTGCGTCACTAGCCATCGGTGCCAATTCCCCTGCAAATGATGCCATGTTGAGAGCGGAGGATGACAGAACCACTTGCATGTGACAGGGGAACACGGTGTGATACGGACAGATCTGTTTTCTCTTCACCCTCCCGGGAAGGTGCCATTTGCCAACCCTCCACAATTTGCTGATCTATTAGATCACCGAATTGCCCTAGATCTGGCTATGGATCTGGCTCTGGCTCTCTCTCCATCCACTGCTCAAACCACTCTTGAAGGGATAGAGCTTGGAATTCCAAGCGATAGGTATGTCGTTTTTTTCCCATAGAGACGAGAAATATCCGTTCAGTTATGCAATCAATGCACGATACTTTGGCTCCATACCAGTCACAGAGATAGAGCATAGAGCGTGGCCACGTTTTTTGGGGGAGCTCTAGAGGTTCTTCGGCTTCCCAAGTATGGGGGTATGTCTCAAGATCAATAAGTCGATCATGCTGTACATGATACTGGTACATATCGACGAGATTCCCTGCCTCATCGAAGCCCTCCAGCGCACCTAGCAAACCATATCCAGGGCCAAAACCTCCATTAGCAACGTGCAAATAGAGTGCTCGTAACAGAGGTGGCAAAGGAAAGCCAAGCTCCTGTTCTGTCTTCAGTAATTGTTCGTTCGTAGCAGGTGGATAGGCAAAACTGGTCTTACGTGGGTGATCATCAGGGTCGTTGTCAATGGTTATCTTCTTCCCAGAACTGTCGTAGAAGACCTCATATCGACTCGCTGGGCTCATGCGAGAGGTATTATACTCTTCACCTCCGTACCAGCGCAGCTGCTGGCATTTCCCAAGAATACGCTTGCAGAGAATGATGGCTGGTTCATGCATGTTCTTGTCCTTTTGTCTTCATTCGGCCCACACATCAACCCCGTTCAACCAAAGGTCGAACCATTCATAGAGCGAGTCTGCCTCGTGGCGAAAAATATATCCATTGCGCTCTAGTCCACCCCTAAAAATGTGACCAGAGACACAATCGACATAAGACACGATCCCACAGCCCCAATGGCAAAGCCAAAAAAGATTGTCAGGCCAGGCGTAGTCTGGAACCGCAAAAGTAGCAGATGCACTCGTTTTCCGCAAGTAAATGGCAAGATTCACTGGTCTGCTGGATCTCTCCCAGGCTGAGTCATCCGACTTCCTAAGCACATGATCTTGTATTTGCGGAAGGCCATACCCAGGTCCAAATCCGCCATTGGCTACCTGTGTATAGAGTGTACGCAATAACGGTGGGAGTGGATAACCGAGCGCCTCTTCTTCTGCAACCACATCCTTTTCAGAGGCAGGTGGATATTCAAATTCAGTCTGGAGGGGAAATCGAGGTCTGCCTCTAGATTGATGGCATATTGTTTCCGGTTGCGATCATACCAGTATCTCGTGCTGTGGAAAGAAATAACGTAAGATCCAGAGCGTTTAGGAACGTCTCTTTCACGCATTTGTCGCACAATTTCAAATGGATTATATGCGTCTGGGCCATGCCAGCGTTGTTGAAGACACCTTGCTCTAATACGCTGACATACTTCTTCATAGCTCTCATCCATAAGCTCTCTTCCCTTTCCTTGGTGGCAAATACATTGCACAATACAGATGGCCTCATCAATGGTGGCATACGGCGTTTGGTTACCATCGTGCAGGTCTGCTTTGTCCGCACGCATGGGAACCTACGATCTCATCGATTTCATTGTGGTCCTCATGGGCTATGGCTCTCTCTGGTGAACCAACCCTGCAAGTCTTCTACGAGCACCTGAATCGCAATGCCCGTCCCGCCGATGCTCCTCGACTCTCGGTCCTCTTACATGGCCTGCCAGTGCGCTTCTTTGAGACTTTTGGCTCTCCTGTTCAGGCCGTCGCGTAATCCTCATACGCGCTCACGGCTTCGCCCATGGGTATAGCCTCCGCGAGCAGCAGGCCGTCCATGGTGTCAGCGTGGATGATCTACTCAGCCTCCGCCTGGGCAGAAGGTCGAGCCCGAACTGTCCGTAGAGCATGTCCAGCTCCTCCTTCTCCAAGTAGCTAGCTTGAAGCATCTCCTTCAAAAGCCACTATATGGTTCACAATGCCACTATATGGGTTAAAAAAGCACAAATTGGAGATCGGGAAAGCGTGACTCGTTGAGAAACCTACCTCTTTATGAGCGCAATTACCACATAAGCAATTGCTAAAATAGCTATGGTTATAACTACCACTTTCTCTTGATAGGGAAAGTATTCAAACGATCGCTTGGTCTTCCTGTTATACATGTCATAATGAGCAGCTAGAGCAAATGGATAACCAATAAATAAAAGCACAGCAAGACCAAATGCATATGTTATGAATTTCTGGTTGGCGAAGCCAAGCACAGGAAGGATGTATATGCCGATTACTAACACGAACATTGAGAAAAGATTCACTATATCCGCTGGGGGAAGCCACGTAATTCTTTCTTTTTCTCCTATAGAAATCTCACGGTTGACGCGTGCAGCAAATGAGGTGACTTGGAACCCCAGGAGAATGCCCGCTGCTGTCCATAAATCTGAGAGTTGTATGTTCATATCCTAATGGCGCTCCTTGCAAAGAAATACATATATGCTTATTTAAACGTTTGAAGAAGCCCAACTCAACAATCACGTCTCAATCGCGTCTCAGGTACTGTTCGAGGAACTGCATGAGGAGAAGGCCAATACTCTGGCAATAGCGCTGCGAAGGGGGCATCACAATCTAGAATTGACCTCCTGAAACAGTGGAGGGCGCTCGGCATCGCGCCGAGCCTCTCCGTTTCTCGCTGGCAAGACACTGTGCAATAGGAATGTGGGTGGGCCTCTCGGCATGTATACGCCAGTCAGGCCACATGCACGTTGAGAAGACGCTCGCGTTTTGTTGCGCTGTTGCCCTTCTGTTTGCCCCTTCTCATTCTTGGAACCTCATCGTTGTTATGGCTAGCTGAGCGCTTACCCTTTGCGTTTTTGAGGCCATTACGCAACAGCCTGTGCGCCGTGTTGCGCCTGGCAGCGAAAAAAGGGGACACATTTATGGGCCGTTTCGATATGGGTCAATTGACCCATGCACAAGAGGGCAAACAGAGAGTATCTTTGATATTTAAAATATCTAAGATAAATGAGGATCACAATGAAAATCATTCCCTCAATCAATCTCATCTTTTATCTCTTTATTTTTCTGGCACTTCTTTTGCTTATAGTGACACTCGTTGTCTTGCTGCGAAGTAAACACGCTCGCAAGGTCAAAGCGCTCTTCTTCGGCGGCGCTTGCTGTCTGCAACTGGTGACGATTGCCTCTCCAATCTATTTGTATAGCAACAAGCCTGCTCCGCTTGCTTCTCCTTGCCTGCTTATTGGCGTTGATCAGCATTACCAAATTGTGGCACTCAATGCGCGGGATGGTTCGGTGCGTTGGACACACCAGGCTCAGACGCTCTCCACGAATGGTTCAGGTAATGTGTTCTATACCAGTGACATCAACAATAGAGGGAGCATTATCACAGCGTGGACAGCCAGCAGTGGCACGCAAATTTGGCAAACCTCTCTCCAGGCCAATGGGATGCTTGAGTACCTGATGGGTGCCAACGGATTCGTGTATGTTGATGTGGCTATGGGATGGTCTGATGAGGTCGTTTACGCGCTACGAGCTACCGATGGAAAACTTACCTGGAAACATACTATACATCTTCGCAGTGGCCTAGGAGACGCCCGAAACCCTCTCCTTATTACTGCTGGAAATGGTCTGGTTTTTGTGCGGGCGCAGGAGAGTAGCTTCTCCGTGTTACATGCAAACGATGGCTCGCTGGCCTGGCATTTTTCGCCAAACATCCCGCAAGGACGTTTTGTCTACAATTCTCAGCTTGTGTTGGTTGGACAGAACGTTTACTATCTCCAGGACCTTGCAGGCGACCAGGGTGTCTCGCTTTTCGCTTTCTCGCAAGGGAACGGAAAACCCTTATGGCAAAGGCCCCTCCAGGGGTCAAGTAACTATGCCAGCGGGCTTGCAGGTGCAGGGACACATCTCTATCTGAGTATCAATGGGCAGATAATCGTCTTGAATGCGCTCAACGGCACGCAGCTTTGGCACAGTCCACTTTACATGGGCAGAACTTTTATGGTAATTGAAGCCAGGGGCATTGCCTATATCCCTGGCAACGGTGCTCTCAATGCGCTGGATGAGCGCAATGGGAAGATTCTCTGGAGCCTGGATGCTGACCCCGACGGCAATTTTACGGAGCTAGTGCTCTCTCAGAATGTCCTTTTTGCTTCAGCACGAGCCATTGCGCCGCATATCTTCAATCCTGGTTCAGGCCAGGACGCTGTTGTTGCAATCGATCCTGCTCATGGCTCAGTCTATTGGAGTACAACCAACGCTGCCAGATTTATTGGCATTTTTAATCTCTTCTGAGCAAGGCATCGATCTGTGAACAGGGCAAAGTCATCTGATCCCACGACAAAGCCCATCTGTGGGCTCTCTTGCGTGATTGAGGTTGCAGACAGTTCCACGGCGAGATGAGTCTTCAAGAGCGTATAGCACATGGACAAACGCATGGGACGGGTTCCTTTTCTGCTGGTAGAAAAAAAGCCAGCCTCATGAGGGGTGAGTCTTGAGGCTGGCTGGTTGTGGGAGGGAGATGAGAAATCATTGAGGGTGTGGTGCGGACACCTGAAGTTGCTCCAACACGTGCATCAGGGCCTCTACACACTGCTCGTCCTGTGAATCGTAGCACGGTGCCCGCCACAGGTCATGGTAGGCCGCATCCCAAGAGGACAATTCCATATACAGGAGTCCGCGAACCTTATAGAGCCGATGGTATGCTGGATCTGCACCGGGCCATCGCTCCTGATCCAGCATACATCTGTGCTGGCATCCCAGCATCGAGAGCACAACTCCTCTCTGAGCAGAGAGTTCCGCATGCACAGGTTGATAGCTTGAGACGCTTCCCTTTGAAAGGGAGAGCGTCTCAAACGTTTTTGTGAGCAGGACATATGCTTCCTGCAAGCGGCGGAGGTTGGTGAGAGAGTCAGCCAGCCTCCATACAAGCATGGGATACACGATATATGAGCTCGGGGCATGGAGTCGCGTTTGTAGGCTATATGAAAATGCTTGCGATACATGATACAAACGGAGAGACGTGTGCCGAATGAAAATCTCACAGGTCATGAATAAGGATGGTTCACAATGCTTGCAAAACCTGAACCGGTGCGCCATGTATTATGCACCGCTAGCTCATTGATCCGCCATCCAGATACAGTCTTTTCGGCTTTGGCCTGCACAACGCTGCCAGCTAAGAAGTAGCTTTCAAGCCCATTTGGGTCGCCATGACCATCTGCCCAAAGATGCATCGCAACAAGATTGGCTCGTACCTCGGCATCGTCGCCGTTGATCGTGGTCACTTGATTACTGACGAGGTGCTGCGTAGCTCGAAATCGAACAAAACTTTGATGTTGGCTTTCTCCGATCCTACGTGGACCAACCACGGAAACTCCGTTTGGTCGCTCAACTTTTGCATCAGCGGTAAAAATACTGCTTAGTGTTGTCTCGTCGAAGTTTTTTTCGTCAAGTGCTCGAAAGAACTGATGGAGCAACTCTGTGATCTCAAGTCGATCAAACCATAGGTGTTCCTTGCTGTTCATATCGTGATTCTCTCCTTTTTAGGCTAGCACGAATCATGGCGATTCGTGGAGCGGTTTTGTGAGACACGCTGAGAGCTCCCCGTGCTCAAGCAGCGGGGGTTCCAGAGGTTCGGCCCACGCTTCCAGTTCTTCTCGCCAAAGGAGATGAGCAGGCTCTAGTGGGAGTTCCCCTGGACTTTCGGGCAGACGCACTCTGGCTCGGGTCAGACCCAAGCTTCGGGGCAGGACCTGCCCCTCTTTCGCACGTTGGATGAGGCACTCGTGTGCTGCCCGCAGGCGCGCCTCCGCACCTTCCCAATACGCCTGGTATCGGGCACACGAAGGGATGGGATCTGCAGGATCAAGGTAGGCGGCAAGAAATGCTGAGTAGAGATCGCGCTGGATGGGACCCACGCCGCATGCGCACTGATGCCAGCGCTGAGAGAGCGGTTTCTTGACCTTCTTGCCACAGCCATGACACCACTGACTCAGCGCCGTGGTGCGTGTGGGAACTTCGACCAGGGTGCCGCCCGTGCTTGCAACCCCCAAAGGGGGCACGGCGGTGCGTGTCAACAGTGCTACAAACATCCCTGGGGCTCGCAGTCCCACGCTCTTGCCATAGGTTTTTTGCCATGCCTTGTAGGAAATCTTTTCGAGGATGATGGTCTTGCCCAGCGCCATCACCTCATGGACTTTACGGCCATGGAGGCTCTTGCGGTGTGCTGCCAGCTTCCTCTCTTTGGTCGCCTTGCGCCGCCTGGTCGCCTGAGAGTGCTTGCTCTGCTTCCATTGTCGCTTCTGTTTGCTCTGCTTCCTGATGCGTCCCTTCTCGTCATAGTGCTCTGGGTTGCCTGCTCGCCTTTGCCGATCCATCTGCCGCTGCAGACGACGAATGGCCTTGGCGTCAGGAGCCAGTTCGGCGCACAACACCTCCAGACTGGCCTGCCCCTCTTGGGGAACGAGCGCCAGGGTCGAGGGACCCAGGTCAGCGCCAACGATCCCTTGTCCAACCGTGTGCTTCGCTTTGCGGTGAGGCGTGCCCTCTAAGGCGAGCTGCACACAGTAGCGGTTGCCTTCTGCATCGGCTCCAGCCGCTCTCTTGCTGCTGGCGGGACGCTGGAGGAGGCGGGCGTACTTGATGCGATGTCTCAGGCCATGACACACCACCTCGTCCTGCCAATCGATGAGGGCTGGGAGACGGTCCCCATTCCAGAGCAGGAATCCTGCGTTCCCCTTCTCGGGTGGCTGCAGGACAAAGCGCAGACCGGTGTCATTGCGCTTGTTCTCGATGCTGCAGAAGCCTCGCCCTCGGCTCTTGAACCGCACCCGTCTGGCCTTGCCGAGGCAGACACGATTGAGGGCACGGTAGGCGCGGCTCGCCAGCGTTTGAGCCAGCACGGCATCGATGTGCTCGGCAATCCAGCCCACACGCAAGCCCTTGACCGCTTGATGCAGGGCGGCTTCGGTGAAGCCATGAGCTGTGCGCAAGGTGGAGAAGGCCGCCGCTCGCTGAGCCTTGTGGGCGCGAGAAATGGAGCGAGCCTCCTGCCAGGCGGGATCAGCGCGCATGCGGCGCAGGCGTCTTTGCCCGAGGGAAAGGATGGCATTGGAGAGCTGACGGGCCGCTTCCAGATGGGCACGCACGCGCTTGGCCTGCCCGGCGTTCACCACGAGAGGCAGTTCCAGCAGGAAGGTGGGGGTACGGATCTTGGGTGCTTGTGTGTGGTTACTTGCAGCCTGAGGCTTCATCATCCCATCTCTCCTGTGCATGACACTTTGTGGCTAGACCATATGTTCCATAGAATAGCAGCATGGTGACCCCTCGTCAAGTACCCCACCATCCGCTGTTGTGAGGATCCACCCCTCCCCTGCGCCATTCAAGGAACGGCGATGCATCCCTGCCATCAATGAGCAGGGCTTTCTCGCTCGGCTTCTTGTAAGAATATTCCCCCTTTCATTACACTGTATATTGCCTATACAGTGTATAGTTGCTATACTAGCAGCTATGAGAAAAAAAGTCAACCGTGATTCAGCAGAACCATCGGTTCCCGAACAGACGACAAATCTGATCTGGGAGAGACCGGAACGCCCTCGTCCCGTTCGGCCAGCGCTCTCGCGAGAGCGAATTGTCCAGATTGCTCTGGATCTCGCGGATACTGAAGGTATTGACGCCATTTCCACTCGGCGAATTGCAGCCGCTCTTTCGGTCAGCGCGATGGCGCTGTACGGGTACATTGAACGCAAAGAGGACGTGCTTGATCTGATGATCGATGCCGTTTACGGCGAAGTGACGATCCAGTTACAGCAGGATCCGCGAGGTTGGCGTTCCAATCTCCAGGAGATCGCTGTGCAAACACGGGCAGTCATGCACCGCCATCCCTGGTTTGCCTCTCTGATTGGTCATCGGGCCGTTCTGGGACCCAACGCACTCAAGCAGACTGATTATCGCCTGGGGATCGTGAGCCAACTTGGCTTCGATATGACGACCAGCCGGAGCATCCTAGCTATGTTCAATGCGTATGTTGTGGGGTTTGTCCTCTTCGAAATGGGGGAAGCCGAAGCGCAACGCCGCACAGGACTCAGTGAGCAGGAATGGCAACAACAAGTAGGCCCCTACGTGCAAGAGCATATCATCGACAGTGGACGTTACCCGCACCTGACCCAGGCCCTGGTTGAAGGCGAAGAAGCTTCTGCGAATGAAATGTTTCTCTTTGGGCTAACGCGACTGCTGGAAGGAATTGCCGCTTACGCTGCTTCTTCCAATTCCAACCACGAGAAATAATGGCTGACTATTCCCGCCCGCACACCGCAACAGTTAAGAGATTTAGGCAGCAAGGGGGCGAACACATCGGACCTCTTCCCTTTGTGCTCACGGACTACGCAACAACTTTTTTCTCAGCAGTGATTTGAGCTTGAGATTTTTTTATCTGCGACACGTCTCCGAAGCAGGAGAAGCGTGTTGTGAGACCTCTAGCGAATATGGTATGATGGGGATGGAAGCAAAACAAAAAAACTCTCCTGGAACATGCACATGGGCTCCTCCTCGCTATGTCACTTGTGAGAAATTGCTCATGAGAGGAGACCATTTCGGGATTAAGAGAGATACTTCTCCTCGTGGAAAACCACCAGAACAAAACTACGGAACAGCTCTTTCCCCTGCCTGCTCCCTCTGGGAAGCTGGATGGAGCTTCACTACCCGGCTTACCGCTTCCCTTGACCCGCCTTCTTGGCAGGGCACAGGAGGTAGAGGAGGGTGAGCGCCTGCTGCATGACACGCAGGTTCGTCTGCTCACAGTCACAGGGACCGGCGGCGTCGGAAAATCCCGTGTGGCGCTCGCCATCGCGGCTCAGGTACAGCACGACTTTCCTGATGGCGTTTACCTGTTCAACCTGGCACCTGTTCAAGACGCTTCCTTTGTCCTCCCTACTTTGTTTGAGGCTTTTTCCTTCCAGCAAAAGAGTGCCCATCCTCCTTTGGAGGAGTTGATCCTCTCTCTGCGCACGAGGCACCTGTTGCTGGTACTGGATAACTTCGAGCAGGTTATCGACGCCTCCCCACTCCTGGTCGAATTGCTGACCTCATGCCCCGCGCTCAAGGTCGTTGTAACAAGCCGTGAGCGGCTACATGTGCGGGGAGAACACGAGCTGGAACTTCAGCCGCTTGCGCTCCCTGGTCCACAGATGCCCGTTGGCCCCGAAGCTCTGGCGCAGTATGGGGCCATTGCACTGTTCGTCGAGCGTGCACAGGCTACGCTCCCTTCCTTTCGAATGACTGCCGAGAATGCGCCGCTTGTGGTTGCCATCTGTCAGCGCCTGGACGGGTTGCCTCTGGCTCTTGAATTGGCCGCTGCGCGCCTGGGCGTTCTCTCGCTTCATGCACTGCACCAGCGCCTTACCCGTCGCCTAGCCCTTTTGACAAATGGCCCACGCGATCTTCCCGCACGACAGCAGACCCTTCGTGCGACGCTCCAATGGAGCTATGACTTGCTCACGCCTCTTGAACAGCGCACCTATCGACGGCTCTCGGCCTTCGTCGGCGGATGTACCCTGCCGATACTCGCAGCGATCTCCGCCTGGCCTGAGAGCGAAATGGCTACGCTTGAGGACACCACTACTTCCTTACTAGGCAAGCATCTGCTGGTGAGACAAGAGCAAGAGCACGATGAGCCGCGCTTTGTCATGTTGGAGACGGTGCGTGAATTTGGTTGGGAACAACTGGTTGTTTGTCAGGAAGCAGAGATGGTCAGAGCCGCTCAAGCCCGCTATTTTGTCCAGCTTGCCGAGGCAGCGGCCTCCTCGTCTGGGAATGAACAGGAGAACTGGTTTGAGCGCCTGGAATGGGAGCGCGAGAATCTGCGCATGACGCTGCAATGGCTGGTAGAGCATGCAGAGCAAGAACACAACGCGGAAATGGCGCTGCGCCTGGCTGGCGCTATCGCCCGGTTCTGGACGGTACGCTGGTATCGCTGGTCTAGCAGTCAGGAACGTGACTGGGTTGAACGCACACTTGGCCTCTCGGTCGAGGTTTCCCCGGAGATAAAAGCCAGGGCGCTGCAGGCAGCCGCATGGCTTGCCCTTGTCCAGGATGACGGTGAGCAAGCAGAACGCTTCTATCAGGAAAGCTTGCGTTGTTTTGGTGAGGCCGAGGATGCTCGGGGAAGCGCGGTAGCCTCCTATTGGCTCGGCTATCTAGCCTGGGTCGTCCACCAGGACGAGAAGCACGCCCAATTCTTGTTGGCACAATGCTCTCGGCTCTCCAAAGATGATCCCATGGTGCTGGCCCTTGCCCGGATAACCGCCGGGAATATGGCTCTTGATCAGGGGAAGCTCACGGAGGCACAGACGTGCCTGGAACAGAGCGTCTCCCTCTGTCGCACGACGAAGCAAAAAAAGGATCTGGCGCGTGCGCTCCGGAGCATGGGGCGGCTCCGTTTTGCGCAGGGCGAGACGACGGATGCTCGCGCGCTTTTTGAAGAAAGCCTGGCACTGTGTAGGGAGACAAAGGACGCCTTCCATCTGGCGCGTGCCCTTGATTTGCTCGGCCAGCTTGAGCTAGAGCAGGGAAACACAGAACTGGCACAGCCCTGGCTTGAGGAAGCACGTCGCTCCTATCACGCTCTGGGCACACAACGTCATCTCGCCTGGGTCTCTCTGCGTCTGGCAGAGGCGGGGAGGCAGCAGGAGAAGTACGAAGTGGCGCACGCTTGCTATCTTCAGAGCCTGGAACTATTCGAGCGCCTGAATGAGACCGAAGGCATTGCCTCCGTTCTGCGTTCATGGGGCCAGCTCGCGGCACAGCAGCACAAGCTCCAATGGGCCGCGCGCCTGTGGGGAGCGAGCCAGGTATGGAGCCAGAGGAAAACTTCACAGCATTTCTCACTTCCCGTTGATCACCTGCAACTGACTGGCGCGAACAATGAACCTGTTGTGGCAGCCGTACGCCAGCAGCTCGGCCCGCAGGCCTTCACTACTGCCTGGGAAGAGGGACAGGGGATGTCTCCCACATGCTTTCTCGCTTCGCAGGCCTTGCACGAACCTGTTGCTTCTCAATTACCAACAAGAGAAGTTGGGCCATCTCACCTGACAGAGCGCGAGATTGAAGTCCTGCGTCTGGCCGCGCGGGGACACACAGATGTGCAGATCGCAGAGGCGCTGGTCATCAGCCCCCGCACGGTTCACGCCCATCTGCGCTCCATCTACAGCAAGCTGGGTCTCTCTTCACGTTTCGCCGCTATACGCTACGCACTTGATGCCCAACTGCTCTAATTTCCTCCATCGATTTCCAGTTTCAGCACGCTTCCCGCCAGCAATTCCCCCCATTACCTAGGCAATGCTCTTTCGGCATAGCGGGTGAAAGATAGACACGATTGCCGATGCTTCAAACGACCCTTTCCACATATACTCCAATCAACAGAGTTGGAAAGTGATCCAGGTAGGACCTGGCAAGAGGATGGGCATCCTCCTGACGGATCCCCGCTTGCGCATCAGCGCATTGAAAAACGGATATGGATTCTGAACAAATGGTATTGGACAAAACGGGTCCCAACAGAAAAACCCGCCTAAAATCCTGCTGAGATGGAATAGAATGTATTCCCCTTGTTTCAGTACGTACCCTAAGGACGTCGCTTCTGGTCAATTCAGAGCGGCGTCTTGAGAAAAAACCGATTCTGTCGTGGGGAGTGGATCTGGGAATAGAGAAGCTTGGGAGAAGCAGTTGAAGTATTTTGCCTCACCCACATTACAAGTATCCCTCCGAGGTCCTGCGTCAGCACCAGTGGGCGATGTCCCTGGAAAAACAGAAGAAAAGAGAGTGAAAAGATGAGCCTTTCAATAACCAAACAACCCATTCTGATCCGGGCAGGTCATAGTGACCTCTCGGGAGTCTATGCGAACCCTTCGAGCGCTCCTCGCGCTCTGATTGTGGCCTTGCATGGGGGCAGCAACTCAGCCGCTATCTTTGATAACACCATCCCTGGCGAAGCAGGATTCCTCGATACAGCGGCTTCTCTTGGGTACGCGGTGCTGGCGCTGGATCGACCGGGCTATAAGGCCAGCCAACAGATCGCCGAAGATCTGAGCACCTTTGACGGTCAGATCGCCCTTCTGCGGCTCGCGCTAACCGCAGCCTGGGAGCAGTATGGAGCCGACTCGGCGGGAATCGTTCTGCTTGGCCAATCCTTCGGGGGCCTCATTGCCCTTGGGCTGGCTGGCAGCCAGCCTGATGTCCCTTTACTTGGTGTAAGCTCTCATGGGACAGCATTACGCTGGTTGCCAGGTGCCCTCCAACGCTTTCAAAGCTTGCTGACCGATGCCCCATTCGCCCAGCTTCCTTTCGACGAGAACTCCAGGTCCCTTGGGCCTGCCAACAGTTGGGTTCATGAGGCCCGAGAACGCTTGAAGCAGAGTCGAACTCCTATGCCGATGGCGGAGTTGCGTGAG
>NZ_BNJF01000012.1 GCF_016587355.1 Ktedonospora formicarum
TCAGCCAGTTATAGAGCTTTTGAGCCATGCCCGTCAATGCGGGGCGCACGCGGTTGCGCGCCTGCTCTCCTCGCAATGTTGCCAGAACGTCCTGGTGGCGCGTTCCAGCAGATCATAGGGAATCGGTCCTGGATCAAGCCGTGTTTTCGCGCGTGCAGGCAATCATGGCATACAGGGTGCGAATGTTCTTTTCAGGTTCACTGCCATCATCTGGATAGAAGCGCCAGAAGTGGGCGTCCACCGAGCGCTCATAGCGACGAAGATACCAGGCCGAGCATCCCGTTGCGATGTACCGTTTCCGCTGTGGATGCCCTAACGTATTTCAGCAACGACGCGCTCGCCGATTTGTTGAAATATAATTGATGAGTGGGAACTTCATTTCCTCAGTTGATACCAGCTTCTGCTGGCGCTCCAGATCTTGCAGCAAAGTTCTGGTCGTTACGATGCAACTGCCGTAACTGCTCCAATGAGCGCTGCGAAATGACCTCACCCAGGACACTTCGCATCCAGTCCCACTGTTTGATCGATTTGTGCAATGCGTGTTGAGAGTTTCTGTATCAGACCAAGTAGACTCTCCAAATCCGCCTCTGGAAACACGTTGTAGAGCATGATGTGTGCGAAGGAACTGCCGATACGGTCAACGCGTCCAGCTCGCTGGATGAGGCGCACAGGATTCCAGTGCAGATCATAGTTAATCACGACGCCTGCGTCTTGCAGGTTCTGTCCTTCAGAGAGAACATCAGTGCTGATGAGAACCTGGATTTCTGCCCCATCTGGTTGCCAGAGTTGATCACTGGGATCTCCGGCGGGCGGTTCGCTATTGGTGCAAAACGTTCGATCAATTTACGGCGCTCCTCAGGCTTCGTGTTCCCACTAATGAGGCCAAGCACAGGCTTTCCTGCCTGTTCCTGCCAAGTAGTATCGTCAAGGAGCTGCTGATGCAGATAGGCCGCAGTGTCATGATAGCTGGTGAAGATCAACACCTTTTGCTCCTTGAGCGTACCAGCCAGCACCGTTTTCACCTGACGGACCTTATCGTCACCGTTCCCACCAGACCCATTCTCGCGTACCCTTTTGAGCATCAAGAGAATACTGTTCAGGACCGTAATGTCACGATTGACGCCCTCCTCGATGCGCTGCATATTGTAGTCTTGCGTGAGACAACAGGGAGCGCACTGATGATTTCATCGGCGCGTTCTGCTCGCTCCTCACCGGCTTCAATTGCGAGCAATTTTCGGTAGCTTGCAGCATCCAGGAGCTTCCCTTCGCGAAGCATTTTGAGAAAACCGCTCTGGAAGAGTGCCTGGCGTTTGACGCTTTCCTCAAATGCTGCGGCAGAGCTTTCGAGGCGCTTGAGATAGAGCATCTTCATCAACGCAATGAGTGCGTTGTTACGCTGCTCGTCTTGCTCACTGGCTTTTGTTTTATTGTGGGCATAGGCGGCGAGGTTATACGTGACAAGATGCAGACGGTCCAATGCACTTGTGATTTCGTGATAAAGCCCTCTATAGGTGCCATCCAGGTCGTAATCAATCCGTTCTAGCATACGCTCGGGAAAGCGTACGGGCTTTCCGCTAACAACCACTTCTTCACCTGCATCCTGGCGGCGGCGAATATCGGCCCTGCTGCGTCGGACAGTTGTCTCCTCCAGGAGATCAAAGATTTCTAGCCCTCCCTCCATCGCGGCTTTGAAATACGAGCGGAGATTGCTAATACCCATCTGTCTATAAAAGTGTTCTTCGCCTCGTGCCAGCAGAAGCAACTGGTGGTAAAAGTCGTAGAGGCTGTTGTTCACCGGGGTGGCAGTCATCAGGATCACGCGTTTGCGTCTTCCCCCGGTCAGCAATTTCATCAGATTGCGATAGCGGTTGGTGTTGGGGTTGCGAAAATTATGGCTCTCATCTACCACCACCACATCGAGATCGCGATAGCGTTTCCAGTCAAAGTCAGCGCGGCCAATCTCTTCCTGACTCAGGACGTCCACAACTGGAATCCCATATTCGACCAGGCGTGGTCGCCAGACCAGATCGCGTAGTTGCGCTGGACAGACAACTAGACCACGTGGTATCCGCCCGCGCTTGCGCTTGGTGAGTAGTTCTCGCTCCAGCAAACTCAGGCCAATATAGGTCTTTCCCAGGCCGACGGCATCAGCAACAAGCACGCCACCCCATTTGTCCAACAGCCGGAGAGCCTCCGCTTTTCCTTCTTCCTGGAAACGGGCTAGATCCACTGTGGCCACGCGATCCTGCTCGAGCAGAATGCGCTCTTTGAAATACTCATAGAGTGCTTTCATGAAGACTTCAAAAGGAGTATAGTGCTTCGAGCCGAATTTAGAGGCTCGGAGTGTCTCGATGAGATCAGGCTTATAGTCCTCACTCTGCAACCATTTGCCATCAAACCACTCACGTAGTCCTTGGCAACTGCCTGGCTCATACTGGTCAGCATCAATTCGGAGTTGCGTGTCAGACCAGAGGGTGTGAAATTGCTAGAGCCAACAAAACTGATCTGGTCAAAGATATACGCCTTGGCGTGCAGGAATGGGCCACTGAATAGCCGTACCTGGACCTCATCGCGCATGAGAAACGCTAAGAGTGTATCCACTAACTCGGCGTGCTGACGATCAAAGTTGAGGCGGGCCAGATCATCAGCAATCTTGGCGCGATAGTAGCGGCGCAGATCCACGGTCTGTGGGCCTCCAGTTGGTACATCTGGGCGTTCGCCGAGGAGCAGACGAAACGCATACAGTTCGGCAAAAGCATTACCGACAATGCGCCAGACATCCGGGGCAAAATACCCAGTGGCAATGTCCAGATGTTGCTGCTCTGCCTTCAGGATGGTCTGAGACAATGCTTCGGCAAAGATTGTCGAAGCATTGTCAATAATATCTGGCGGAAAATAGGTCATACCTCTACCTCCTTGTTCACAGCGTCCCGCTGCCCACGCCGTCCTGCACCTAACTGTGCCCGGCGCCCTGCATGCCAGCGTTCAATTTCAGCAATCTCTTCTTCCGAGAGACCGTAGGTCTGATAGACAATCGTGTCCACTTCACGTTCCATCACAACGGCTTCAGGTCCCTGCCCCTCTAGCGCTTGCAACTGATCTACCAATGCTGCCAATCGCGTCTGATCCTCCAGGGTTGGTTCGACAATGGGCAATTGCTGCATGTACAAATTCTTATATCTAAAGAATCCCCCACGTATCACTGGCGATATTTGCATAAGCACAAAATCTAGTAGGTTAGAGTTGAGCATAGCTGTAAGATAAACTGCATGTGTGGGGATACAAAAAAGAGTTGCATCGGGATAGGCACCTGATCTATCAAAGCTAAATTCCGCTCTCGGCGCGATGTCAGGATAAATAATCTTCGGCATCTTAAAATGTCCATAATAGTCCACTGAATCTTGAATTTCATACCACTGATAGTTTCCCGGCTTGCGTCCTAGGCCTTCTTTTCCTGGCTGTCGAGGTTGTAAATCTTCTCTAAATTGGCTCAAGTAGCGCTCAATAGCTGGATATTGTTTGATGTCAATTCCTCGGCGGGTGAAGATCAGTGACTGTCCCATTGAATTGATGACATAGCGTCCCACATTGCGCCCGCGCAATAATGGCTTGATTATCTCAGCACTACGTGGGTCTTCAGCAACGAGACGATTTCTTGTTTCCTGATCGATCATAAATGCTTTATTCAGGCCAGTCTTGATGCCAAAATACATTTTGTTGTTGACATAGCGGCCCAATGGCGTGCCCATCAGCATTAGCTTTTGTACCAATGCTGATACCGCACTGTTACTCGCCGGAGGCTGGACACCTTGGGCCTGGAGTAGCGTCTGGGCTGAGCTTTCAAAGATAGTATTCAGCCTTTCCAAATCAATGTGGTTATCAGTCACCAACCCACGATAGAAGTAATCCGGTGCTGGCTTGCCCTTGGTTGTTAGCACGATGCAAGGATAAGCGGCAGCATCAAAGACAGGAGCATCACCAAAGTCCAGAATAATCTGCATCTGCGTCTGACTGGCCAGTAGAGCACGTAGGCTCTTGCCATAGCCAGCACGGAAGAACTTGTTAGAGGAGATAAAAGTTAATGTCCCCCCATCGTGCAACAGTTCCAGCGCGCGGGCATAGAAATAGACATAAAGATCAGCCATGCCATGTTGTACATTTGGATAGGTGGCCTTCAATGTGCGCAATGTTTCCTGTGGTATACGTTCGTGACGCACATAAGGCGGGTTAGCGATGACAATGTCAAAACCATCCTTCTCCTCAAATATGCTCGCAAAATGTAGTCGGTAGAGGAAGAGTGGCAGCTCCTTGCCTGCCTCCAAGTTAGCCATCGCCTGCTGAGTGATCTGGATGATGTGGCGTAGTGCCTCGATCTCAGCGCGGTTAGCCTGTGTAGACAGGACATTCACCAGCGATTTGCTCAGGTGGTCGAGCCGCTCCTGATTCTGCTGTTCTCGCTCTCGTAATGCTGCTAATACTATGGCACGCTCTGTCTGTACAATTTCTTGCTTGATCACGTTTGCCGATCTGCTCCCTGATGGCTGAAAATACTCCTCCTTCAATGTACGCAGGTTGTGTATGAGCCGCTGCGTCTCACTCTCTACCAAGGAAAGCTGATTCGCCTTGCGATCAGGGCGCGTAGGATAGATTGCTGTGCCATCGATCGTCTCGATCAGGGAATCGCCAGCCATCAGTTTGAAGTCGAGGTTAGGCAATGGCTCCATCTCGAAGGGGTCGGCATCCACCACCAGCGAGAGCCAGAGCCGTAACCGTGCAATCTCGATAGCTTCATGTCTGACGTCTACTCCGTACAAACAGTCACGGATAAAATTACGCTTCCAGCCTTCTACCAGTGGCGTCTGGTGCTCTACCGAGACACCACCCACACGGAAGAGCGCTCTGCGTACGCCCACAAGCAGCGCCAGCATGCCCAGCGGAAAGGCACCTGAGCCCACGGCAGGGTCAAGCACACGGACCTGCTCTAGCGCTCGGTCTACCTGTTCCCGAAGGGAGCGCGGAAGGCTATGGGTGTTCAAGAATGGCTGACCGTTTTTGTCACGTACGGGTTCACCCGTCTCAGCCTCATCCAGTAGCCAACCTAATGGCTCATTGGCAATATGAATCTGACGAGTTAGATAGGCAGCCAGGGCCTCGCGACACATAAAAGTCACAACCGGGCGCGGAGTATAGAACGTACCACTTTTGCCACGTTCCTCTTCTTCCAGCAGGTTCTCAAACACCTTGCCTAGCATTTCTGGATCAAGGGCTACCTCTACCTCTAATGGGGTATCCTCCTCAATCGTAAAGTTGTGATTCTCCAAAAAGTAGAGCAGCCCATCCTGGTGGCGGATATCAAAAAGTTCGTTTGCAAGCACGACTTGACCAACATAGTCTTCTTCATCTGGAGCAAAAAGACCGCCATTGAGATAGGGCACCCGTCCAAAACGCGATCGTGCTTCTAGCCGAGGCATATTCAACGTTTGAAAGAATAGTGGCTCCAGCACAAAACGATAGAAATTCTCTTCCTGCTCCCATGCTGCTTCATACCGGCTCTTGATAAACTGGTGGTCGCCATTGAGCGCGCCCTTCTTCTGCAAGAAATAGAGGAACATCACTCTACCAAAGAGTCGTTGCGTGAAGGTATGTAGCCGTGTAGGTTCAGCAAACGCTGCAATAGTTGGGTTATCCTGCCTGATGCGTTTCTGTGCCAGCTGGAAACGCCGGGCATATTCGTGGTAAAAGGTATTCGTGAGTCGTTCAACATCGAATGCCTCACATTGCAGTTTGTAGAATTGTCCAGCGGAGATGCCATTGGCAGGAAACACGATACGGTTGAGAGTATCAAGGTCATGACGTGTGGGGTTGCTCCGTTCCACCAGTAGCTTATGCAATTTAACGCGCACATGTGCCCTTCACCCAGTCGTCGTGTGTTCACAAAGGCTAAATGCTCAATCACCTGTTGACCACGTGCATCATTCATCGTAAAGACCAGCAGATGCTCACCAGTGAAACGTCTCGTCCAAGCCTGAGCGACTCCACGAATGATAGCACTTTTACGTGCTCCACCTTTCAAGTCAAAAAGGGTGACCGAAAGCAGTGACTCGCCAGGTTGCGAACCGCCTATCTGAGCGACAGGATAGCGTCCATGAATACCATCGCGCAGGTTTCCAGGTAAATCACCTATATCAAACGGAACATGAATGGGCATCGCTTCGACAGGATAGCGCAGTTTGCGAAATAAGGTAAAAACGGAGGTTATATCGGTGCATGTTTCCAAGTCGCGTTTGGTAAGGGTGGGAGATATAGAAGAGCGGGCTGCCATAATAAAAGATCCTTCTTCTAGTGCAAAAATAGCTCTTGGGGATATAGATAGAGTGAAGCACAATAGATGAACGAGTGTCAATATTGGAATTTGTATAGTAGTATTTATGTGGAGAGGCTAGGTCTAGCTGGATAGATCTGATAGCATATATTCAGTATCTGGTGCAATAAGAGGTTCGGGTAGCTCTCCATTAATTGGTGAACGTTCCCAGCCTTCTCGCCTCAGCGAGGACCTGAGCCAAAACATACTTGGTAGGACGCCTGCGTGAGCGTTTCGGGTGAGTCTGCTGAGCGTTGGCTTGCTTTCGAGGACGACCACGTGGCCGTTGAGGCTTGGTTGCTGACCCTTTACTCCAGCACGCAGGAGCCACTTTGTACCAGAGCAACTCATGGACACTCCAAAGATGATCGGTGAGCGCAGCAGCCATGGCAGGCGTCGTCGAACATCCAAAATAGGCTTTCTTGGAGAGTTCCTGATGGGAGAAGCAGAAGTTGTAGGTACATCCAACCAGATACATTCCCTCTTCGAGCGTTTCCATGCGAGCTGCCCCATGGCGGCATTTGCGCGTCAAAAACGCAAGGCGCTCGCGGAAGGTCCCATTCAAGCGCTCGATAAAAGCCGTATTCAACTGGGTACCTCCTTTGCTCATCAGCAAGAGCTCTCTCGCTTTCTCCTGGGTTCCTCTGGTTACCTTCCGTGTGATTTCTACGACGCGTTTTTTCTCGGTGCGCTTGATAACGGTGGCGATACACAGATCAGGCCACGTCTCAAGGCGGCATCTTCCTCGCCCTACATGCGTTTTCACTTTCTCTCGAAACGCTCGGACGATACTTTTGGGATAGGCTGCAAACCCATCGGTGCACACAAGCAAGCCTTGGATGAATTGACATCCTGCACGAACCTGCTCAAAGAGCTGATCAATGAGACTTCGATTTCGGTGGTGGCTCACAACGCCAGCCAGCCACAGGCGCGACGTGACCTCCATCGCCAGAGCCATCTATATGATCATGCTCCTTCCTTTGGCTCGGATCTCATCGGCTTGAACATGCCGAGCGTTGACCCGCCCTTGCTCCACGACGGCACTCTGCACCCGTTGGCACTGTTTGCCTGCCCGCCGTCGCCATGCAGCTACGGTTCGTTCGTCAAGTTCAAATGCATGGACAATGGCTTGAGAAGGACATCCATAGGCAAGTAAGGTCACCACCTGCTCCACCTGGCATTCCTCGGTACGCAGCCCTTCCAGCATCGTCCCTTTACGGGCACTAAAGGTCTTTCGACATATCTGACATCGGTATCGTGGCCGCTTGCGTCCATGAATACTGATGTTTCCTGCCCCCTTTTTGCCTCTTGCGGAACACGTCTCGTTGGGGCAAAATTGAGAGGACGCGTCCATTGGCTCTGTACTCTTTTGCATAAGCACAGCATGTCTTTGGACGCTGACTTTTTCAAGCCCCTCTGACCTTTTCACCAGTTAGCGCGGTGCTACCGAGGTTCGTAAAGCCGAATTTAAATTCGTATCTTAAACAAAGAAATTGGCTCAAAATCTCCTATTTTTTATTGCAAAGGAAGCTGCATATAATGTCCATACTCATGTGGTTGAGCCTGGGGAGATGCAAGTTCAGCAGAAACAATCGCCACTCCCTGATCATGCTTGATCGCAGTAACGATTGCTCGCTCTGTTTACTGTTTACCTGTTTACCATATCGGTTTATAAATGTTACCTGTGTTGCGGAACCACATTTGTAGCCCGTTCACTTTTATCATCAGATCCAGACGATGTATATCTCCCGAGAAGGTTAGTATCACGGGGGCAAGATCAGTAGGTGGGGACCTATCAGCAGGTGCGTATGTTCCGCGCCTCCCCCTGGCACCTCAAAAATAGAGATTTGCCCTTTGAGGTTGATTGCCGTGAAATGGGTTGGAATCGCTGCATCGCGTTCATGCCCCACTAAGTGATCGAGCGGGGTGGTGCGCGGTCGACCATATTGTATATCGTCCTTGAGCGTTATGCTCCACTCCATCAGGAATTGCCCGCCTATAGCAAGAAGGAACGCACAGAGCATTCCTATCCCTATGGGTAGCGGCCAGGAGCCGCTTTGCTTTCGCACGCTCGTGTGCGAGGAGGATGTGGTTTGATGTTGCAAGGGAGGAACGTCGAGGGATGACGTTGGTCGCGGCTTGGTCTTTGTCAGTTGAGATGCTCGTGCGACCTGCACCTTCTCTGCTTTCTGTGTCTCGCTCACAGGCTGGCGACGAATGACCAGGCTTCGGGGAGCGAGACGAGTCTCCTCTTCAATGGCGACGGGCATGGCAGGTCCTCCTTCAGGCTGTAAGGCACAACTAGACAAGGTAAGAAATAGAGGGGCCGGAAACGCATCAGGAGAGATACGGTTTAACAACGGAAACATACCTGATCCGAGAGAGATGAAGCAAACCCAGTTATCCACGACCTTTCCAGGCAGATGTGGAAAGGATGTGGATAATTCAGCGAAGAAATGAAAAGCAATCGTCACTACCTAGTGCGCGGCTCAGCAGCCCAGCGGCTAGGAGGCTGACAATGGCTAACGTGAGGAAACGCTAAAATTAGTGATAGAGGAAATAACACTAAGGTTTCTTGGCAAACTCAACTCTCACCACGGTCTCACCTTGGCTGTACACGATATACACTTCATTCCCATTCGTTTTGACCAGACCTGCATCAATCGCATTTCTCATCCGCTGAGGGACGGAGCTATGGAACCGCTTCTCTGTCGCACGAGGAAACGGCTTATTCCCCTTGTCAGCAATCCAAGCCCGTGCTAGCTGATGACGCTTCTCTTTGTCCTGCTCTTCATAGGCCGATACCTTGCCCTTCTTACTCAGAGCATAGAGATAGTTATCCAGAGTACTCCAACACTTCACGCACAACGTCAGATCATCAGGCGTCACATCATGCATCCCTGCATAACCGTACCAAATATGCCCACAGTGTACACACTCAAAAGGCGCGATGGTGCTACGATGCTTCGTTACCTTCTCTGTCTGGTTCATATGCATTCCTTTCGTTCAAATACCTGGTGCTTCCCTTCCAGATGTACGAATACCTTACCAGCTATCTACCCTACGGTGGAAGACCATCCAAGCTCTTAATGTAATATTCCAACTCATTAATATTCAGCAGTCCAGCGCTCCTCTATCGCTAGAGGAGTAGTGTTACCCCTGTATTGAAGCAATATTCTTAGCTTTCCTCGTTTGGGAATGGTTACGAAAGAAACTTTTCCCAAGTGCTCTCAAAAGTGATGGAGCGATCTGGTTGGAGCACCACATCGGCATACCCTTCTTCTTTTTGAGCGCTGATAACAATAACCAATTTCATCTGATGCGCCCCGTGAAGAGATAACGCTTTCCCAGCCGCCTCCGGCGCAGTAGCGGCTTCAAAAGCATACTCTGGAATGGGGCTATTGATTGGCCGCACACGGGAATCTTGGAGCTGCACTCGATACGAAATCAGTTTCTGGAAAGCTTCCTCTGGTGACCCGCTAGCGTGTTGATCGGTCTGGGCTTCAATGTTTTCGGGTTGAAGAATCCGCAGAAATTTGGCACCTAACGACTCTTGCGCATCTCCTTGCTCAAGAATATCTTCAAGTAGAAGAAGGAATGAAAGGTAGTGTTTCGAGTGTCCTTGTGCTTGCCAGATTCGTAAAACGCTTTTCAGTTGGCTTAACGCCGGGCCTGTTGGTTGGTCGAGCTGTTTTCTATAATAATCGCCTGAATTTTCCATTTCACGCTCCTTGTACAATGCAATGCTTACATGCTGGTTTCTTATACGCGATGCATATCAGCATAATGACGTTTCCGAGTCTCTATTTCGTGAAGAGCATAATAGACAGTACGATATTCATCGGGCATACCGAGGAAAGAAGCGTCATAGGTCTTCAATCCTTGCTCATCCTCTACAAGAGGGTGGACATGACCAAGCCTCGCATCCAGTGACAACCAGAAGCCCGCTGTCCCCAGGAGTGCCTGTGCCTGCTGCTCTGTCAACTTCTCGTCGACTAGGCACACATGGGCGCGATCTAGAATCTCCCACAACGCGCTGTAGAAACCCCCTTGTAGGAACTTCAAAAAACTAAAGGCATATAATAAGTCGGAGCGAGCAGCATCAACATCGATGATTGACGCGCCATCAACAATTTCGGCCAGAGAGGTGAGTTTCGTAGCAAGCGGCCCATTCTCCAATTGTTGTGTACTCATATGACGTTTCTCTCCGAGTAAGGCCATATCGAGCTTATCGGCCGCATAGGCGAGACCTGAAAGAGCAGTGTTAAGGCTGAGTTGTGTCTCTTTGTTCATAATTTGCATCCTTTCTTTTGCTGAGTCAGCGAATCTCAAGGCGGTCAAAGTACGCGAAAGAAGCGTTCGAAGCGATACCATTTCCAAAGATGATACCCTGACCAGAGCAGGGTAAGCACAAAACATGCTCCCGTAACAATCGCGAGCCATACCAGGGGTGGAGTGAAGGTTGCTGTCACCAGGGACAGAACATCGGGCAATACGGGCAAAGAGAAAAAATCTCTATAAGTTCCGCACTTCATTTTGGAAAGAGTAATTCACCCTTTTTGCCTATTTGTTTTATATATTCTTGTGCTTGAAGCATGAAGGCGGGTATGCTTATCTTTGAGGAAAAAGTGCCGACTCCATCACTTCTCGGTACTTTTCCTATCTAAGTGGCAAGGATGTGAATTTACCTCATGAAACGACAATGGCAACAAGAAGAACTTCTCCATGAATGGACGCTCCACCTCGAAGACAAGCTGCTCCTTGAGAACAAGTCAGGAGCCAATCGCCTCGGTTGTGCCCTCTTGCTGAAGTATTTTCAGCGTATGGGACGTTTCCCCCAGCACAAACATGAGATTTCAAGCAATGTCATTTCTCATGTCGCTGCGCAAGTTGGGGTTCCTGCTGCTGACTATCTCCAATACGATTGGGCTGGGCGCAGTATTAAAGAGCATCGCGCACAGATTCGCACAGTGCTCAAATTTCGGGAAACGACCGTTGCTGATGGAGAAGCAGTAAGCGCCTGGCTTGCTGAGCATGTGTTACCTCATGAACATCAGGAAGATGCCGTTCGCCAAGCATGTTACCATCATTTGCGCACCCAACGTCTCGAACCTCCCACCCCTCAGCGCGTCACACGCATTGTCCGGTCTGCCTATCGAACCTTTGAGACAGCCCTCTATGAGCAGACCTATGTCCAACTTGATGAGACAACACGTCAGGCGATTGACGCCTTGCTGGTTGATGAAGCACCAGCGCCCGATTCGCTTCAAGAGGGACGCGAGGATGAACCGACCACCCTGCATGAATTGCGTATGGACCCTGGGCGAGTCGGGGTGGAAACTATGTTGACTGAGATCGCCAAGCTGCGGCGTATTCGTCGGCTGGGCTTGCCTGCTGATCTCTTTCATCATCTCTCTCCCAAAGTGGTTCGTGTGTACCGCCAGCGCGCAGGGACAGAAACTCCCAGTTTGCTTCGTGCTCACCCCGAGCCAATTCGCTTGACATTGCTGGCTGCGCTTTGCTGGCAACGGAGCCAGGAAATTACGGATAGCCTGGTTGACCTGCTGATTCAAATTGTGCATCGAATAGGGGCGCGCGCTGAGCGGCGCGTTGAAGACGTGTATGTTCAGGAACTCAAAAAGGTTGCAGGCAAGGAAAGTATTCTCTACCAGATTGCTGATGCCTCGGTCAGAAATCCAGATGGGTTGGTGCGTGAAGTGGTTTACCCTGTTGCCAGCGAAATGTTGCTGCATGATTTGATCAAAGAGTATGAGTCAAAAGGGCCTCTTTTCCGTCGCCAGGTCCATGTGGTCATGCGCTCTTCCTACCGATCTCACTACCGCCGTATCCTTCCCCATTTGCTCGATGTCTTAGATTTTCGCTGTAACAATGACCAGTATCGTCCCATGATTCGTGCGCTCACGCTTGTCAAGGATTATGTTCATAGCCCTCGGCAGTTTTATCCCCAGGAGGAAATCATCCCCATCAAAGATATTGTGCGCCCTAAGTGGCGTGATCTGGTCGTGGAGAAGGATGAGGATGGGGTGGAACGGGTGAACCGGATTAATTATGAGGTGTGTCTGTTACAGGCACTGCGTGACAAGGTGCGGAGCAAGGAGATCTGGGTCAAAGGAGGCTCGCGCTATCGCAATCCTGATGAAGACTTGCCCAAGGATTTTGAGGAGCAACGCCTGGAGTATTATGAGGCGCTCAAGCAACCAACACAGGCGCAAGAGTTTACCGATACGCTTCAAGCTGCGATGCAGCAGGCGCTTTCTTCTCTTGATACAGCCATGCCTCGCTTAGCTCCAAAGGTCAGGGTTTCGACGCGCCGAGGCGGCTGGATTCACCTCTCTCCCCTGGATGCCCAGCCTGAACCAGTGAACTTGTCACGGCTCAAGCTGGAGGTGAGCAGGCAATGGCCGATGACAAGCCTGCTTGACATGCTCAAGGAGACCGATTTACAAGTGAATTTTACTGAGCAGTTGACCAGTATTAGCCAGCGTGAAGTGCTCTCGCGAGAGGTGCTTCAGAAGCGCCTCCTTCTTTGCCTGTACGGGTTAGGGACTAATACGGGCTTCAAACGGCTCACCAGCGCAGATCCTGGAACGACTGATGCGGATTTGCGCTATGTGCGTAGTCGCTATATTCACAAAGAGCAGTTACGCAATGCGATCTCGACAGTCGCGAATGCGATTTTTCAGGTCCGCAAGGAGGAAATCTGGGGGAAGGAACAACCGCCTGTGCCTCCGACTCAAAAAAGTTTGGAGCCTGGGACCAGAATCTGCTCACCGAGTGGCATATTCGTTATCGCGGCCCTGGCATCATGGTGTATTGGCACGTCGAAAAGAAGTCCACCTGTATTTATTCGCAGGTCAAAAGTTGTTCTTCGTCAGAAGTAGCAGCCATGATTGAAGGGATTTTGCGCCACTGTACGGATGCTGAGATCCAACAGAACTATGTAGATAGTCATGGGCAAAGTGAAGTTGGGTTTGCCTTCTGTCATCTGCTTGGGTTTCGTCTCCTCCCTCGCCTCAAAGATATTGGCTCCCAGAAACTGTACCGGCCAGAGCTAGGCAAACCAGAAGTTTATCCCAACCTTCAGCCGGTGCTTTCGCGCCCGATCAACTGGGACCTCATTCGCAACCAGTACGATGAGATGGTCAAGTATGCAACAGCTCTGCGCCTGGGAACCGCTGATGCCGAATCCATTTTGCGCCGTTTTACCCGCAACAATGTACAACATCCTACCTATCAGGCCCTAGCCGAATTAGGAAAGGTCATCAAGACCATCTTTCTCTGTGAATATCTCCAATCCGAGCAGCTCCGACGCGAGATTCATGAGGGTCTTAACGTCGTTGAGAATTGGAACTCAGCCAATGGCTTCATCTTTTATGGCAAAAGTGGAGAGATTGCGACCAATCGTCTTGACGATCAAGAGGAGGTAGGGCTAGGATCACTGTAAAAATCGATCATAAAACAATTTGTTATATTTGTTCAAGAACAGGATCGCCGCCAGGGTTGTTCTGGCCGCGATCCTCCGTGTTTGCCTCATGTAGAGTGTGCCACTCTCATGGTTCTTGAACAGGCTCGATGGGAGCAGGTTCTGTCGGCGCTTCCAGGGGAAAAGTCAAATCGTCGGCAATGAGAGCAGGAACGGCTGAGAAATCAATCTCATAATTGCCAAAACGCTTGATGTGCCGGGTCTGGTAGGGGGAGAGAGCAGCCAGTTCATCAATGGTTGGGATACACCCTTCACGTGCCAGGGTATTGAGTGCAGCACTGATTTCTAATGTGTTATCCAGAATAATACAGCTGGTGAGCAACCCGGTATACTTGACAAGTTTTTCTTGCTCCTCAAAAGCGCGTGCATACATGGTTCCGCCTTCAGCGAACCGCACCCAATCTTCGAGCGCGTTATATTGCTCCACTTTATTGGTGGCGCGGTGAATCACCTCCCGCAGTTTCACATCAGAGATGAGCGTGAGCAAGAAGACGGTCCGATTGACACAACCCAGTGCATGAAACGCCTGATAGAGACGGTTCTTGTGGCTGGACGTAGTCAACTTGCGCAGCAGCATAGATGGCAAGACTTTTCCTTCCTGGATCGAAATGGCAACTCGTAGCAGATCTTGCCAGTGCGTCTGGAGGAGATTCCAGTCAATCACGTTGTCATGGAAGAGGGCATCAATATGTTCGTAGACGGCCTCTCTGGAAGGACGGTAGAACTTGAGATCCTTCCAGTTGCGGATGCGGGGCAAGAGCTTGATCCCCAACATGTATGAGAGTCCAAAAACGGGAAGGTTCTGCCCCTGGGTATCCGCATGAATCGTGGTTGGCGACACATCGGACCGGTTACGGATCAAACCATCGAGGATATGGACGGCCTCCCAGACCCCGCAGGCGATGAATTGCGTAAAGAGCATGATATACATATCGCTGACATGATGGTAGGCAATTCCGCCGAACCCGCCATAGCGAATGTGCTGCTCTGCCAGAAGATTCTCCTCTGCCAACTCGTACTGGGTTCCATCCGCAGCAGCACGTTTCTCATCGCCCCAGTAGTGCGGGAGGGTATAACGATTGAAACAATTAATCACATCGCGCAGCGCGGCATCCAACTTCTCAGCGGTCATATGTCGGCGGTCAATATGCGCAATCTGATCGGCAGAGAGCTGGCCTCGCAGATGCCTCGCCATCTGCTGCGGTCCCAAATTTGTTCCATACGCAAAGATCGCCAACGCTTGCCGTTCCCAGGCATCGTCCGTTTTGGGCTCATTGCCAGAAAGTGGCCCAAGATGACGACGAAAGCCGGTCAAGTGCTCAATACGCACAATCACATCCAGCAAGTGCCGCTCTGGAATCTTTTCACGCAATGCTTCTTCTAATTGGGCCAGCCCGTCGGGCGGTCCTTTCGTCCGCGTTCTCCTGAGTGAGGGTTCACCCTTTTCATTGATCATCAGGGAGTGATTCTCCGGTCTGGTCCGGTCTACTTCGGCGGCCATTTCCGTCAGCCAGGTGCGTAGATGGGAAACAAAGCCTTCCGCCGTTGCGGGAAGATTCAACTGATGACAGTAGGCCACGACTTTGGGTTCACATGCTTCCCAGGACAGCAACTGGTCTCGGTAATCCGCAAACTGCTCTGAACCCGCCACACAGAGATCGCCCGATTTCAGCTCTTCCGCCAGATAGGAAAAGACGCAGGTCTCCAGATGGTGGCGTGCGAACCACGTTTTCCCTTTGCGCCTGGCCAGGACCGTTCGTTGCCATTTCTTGCTGGCAAAGGGAAGATCAAACGTTGCTTCCAGATATTGTTTGGGATTCTGCTCGTGGGCTATGATGAACTGCATCGCCTCGATTAATGTGAGATCTGAGGTGGTTGAACGAAAATCCAACGTCTTGATTACTTGGAAGAGAGCACGGCGATGACTGCCATAAAATTTTTTGAGAAAGGGCTGGTAGCGGTCCCCATGATGGGCGCTGACCTGCTCACATTGCTCCAGGAGTAACGCTTGGCCCCCAGCTCGCTCCAGAATCGAGCTGACGAGACTTCCTCGGTCTGCTGCATCTTTCGCGTCCGCGCTTGCCTGCACCACGTCAGCTAGGACCTCGACGAGATGTTCGGTGATGGTTCGTTCCTCTTTTCGCAACCGTTCCAGTTCCTGCTTAGTGGTGCATCCACCAAATTAACGGACATTGGCCGGGATGGCAATCCCAGATGAACGACGATGGCGATGACGCCGCCTTCGCCCCCAAACGAAAGGATGACGATGAGCGTTCCAGTAAACTGTCGCTCGATCAATAGCATCGCAGACCTGTTCCCAGGTCTCGAAGCGCCGCCCTTTGAGCGCCAGGGAACGCAGCGTTTTCCACCAGGGCTCAATCAGGTTCAAGTAAGCGGCATAGGTCGGCTGGAAGACGAATTCCCAACGCGGATACTGCAAAGCAAACAGCAGAACATCGGTTGCCCGATGCATTGCCAGATTATCCAAGATCGCGTAGATGCGTTCGACGCTTTGGGGAACCCACTGCTCAACCAGGTTGAGAAAATCGATCCAGTTTTCCGTCGTTCGCCGGTCGTAGGGCCTCGTCAACGCCTCGCCAGTGGCAGGTTGAAAGGCACCAAAGATATACCCCTTGGCCCGGCGTCCATAGTCGATCTCCTGGCTGGCCCGCTCGGCGGGCTTGCCCTTCTCTGGAGCGGGATGAGCATGAACCAGTTTCTTCCCCAGAAAACTTTTCGCCGACTCAGGGCCCATTTCATCGAGATTCACGACGGTGCTCCTCTTTGGTGGAACCGTGTAGAGGGTGGTAATGAGCCCCTTTTTTTGGCGAAGTCGGGATCGACCCGTTCGCCAAACCAATGCTCATCTTTGCGCCATCGCAGCCCTTCCGCCTGCAAGATTTCGTTGATCCAGCTACGCTTGATGGCGATCCCTTTTTCCTCATTGAGGTACACCTCAAGCCGATCTAGGGTCCAGTGCCCAAAGGGCAAACCGAGGTCATCGGGCTTGGTAAGAGCGGTCGCCACCACGACTGAGACCTCCTGGGGACTATATGTTGGCGGTCGCCCGGTTCGGTCCTCATCAAAGAGTCCAGGTAATCCTGCCTCGTTAAAGCGATGGAGCCAGTTGCGCACGGTATTCTCCGCGACTCCTAACCGGGTTGCGATCTGGGGAACACGCTGTTGTTCGCTCGCCCATTGCACTATCTTGGCTCTTTCTACCTGCCTTGCTGGCGCTGTTCTAGAACGGCTCAAATGCTCTATCATCTTGCTTTCTTCGTCAGTCATCGCTCGTACTTGTAAAATCTTTGGCATGGAACACCTCACTTTTGAGATGTTCCTATTTTACCATTACTTGGTGGATGCACCACTTAGCCTTCTCGGTGAGTCGTGCGATTCGTTTGAGAAACATCTGGACAATCTCGTCGCGCGTGGAGACGGTAGACTGAAAAATAAGGCACGCCAGCAGGGTGAAGCGCTTGGCCTCGGCGAAATCCAGCAGGTCAGACGGGTACAAGCTGCTCGCTTCTTGTGCCAGATGGGTGATTTTCGCAGGGCGCACCTCTTCTAGCAGTGGCTGCATATTTCCCAGTGATTGAAGCCAAAGCAGACGACTCAACCATTCATCCAAATGAGTCAGGGTCGCGCTCTTAGGTGCTTCTTTGATGCGATCGAAAGTGGTAAAGGGAGAGGTTCCATCTCGTTGGAGTAAGCGCGAGAAGATCTGCTGCTGCTCGGTGGGAGAGTGTGCAAGGACACGCTGATAGATGCCAGTATTGACGAGGCGACGAATGCGCCAAGCCATACGGTCCAAGGTGCTAAATGCGGGAAGCTCATAGTGCTCGATGAGGAGCGTTTGTGTGGCTGCATTAATCAAGTCAGCAGGACTCTCCATCACCTGAGCGGCTTGGTGCATGGCATGGGCAGCACTATGGCGCATCTCCTTTCCCTGGCTTTTGATTTCAAGATGGGTCCGAATTGCAGCATAGTACCGATAGAGCGTGGCAGAAGCGATATCGGGTACAACATCGGGAGGATACTCCATCACCGAGCGGATATGACTGATGACGGCTCCAGGGATCGTCTGCAAATCAGGAAAATACTGTAATCGTTGATAGACCTTGAGTAAGATCATCAACGCGAATTTCTGTGCCGGTCCACGAGCATGGGTAGCGACAAAGGCAACATCTGTTGGCGTCGGAGTGAAAATAGTGCGCAGTTCTTTCACCGAAGGGGCGCGAGTGAAACGAGGATAGGCGGTTCGTTCAATCGCCGTCATAGGCGCATCTCCTGCCCGTCACAGATTTCTATGAGACTGGCCCATAGATGCGGGCGAATACGCTTATCTTAACGGAAAAACTGCCTCATCAACCAAAAAAGGCATACCACGCTAGGACCATCAGCTAGGTACCTGGCTATCCAGAAAACGGGCATTTGTTGGACTCTGCCATACTCTGCACTCTCCACGCACGATCTCCCCGCCTGATCTGTCCAACAATCCGTTCATCAAACAATGTCCAGCTACTTGTCGAGAAAGATAAGTTCCTGTACACTCTGGACAGAGAACCGAGACCCAGGGAACAAGGAGTGCAGGCAATGAAGATTGGCTATATCCGAGTCAGCAACGATAAGCAGACAACCATCTTACAAGAGGACGCAATGAAGCACGAGGAATGCAAGCGTGTGTTCACGGACAAGATGACCGGGAAGCGGTTTGACCGCCCGGAATACCTCAGGATGTTGGACCTTGCGCGGCCTGGAGATGTGATTGTCGTCTGGCGGCTTGATCGTCTTGGCCGGAGTCTCAAAGAGTTAATCGAAACTGTGACGGATCTGGCCGCGCGTGGCATTGAGTTGAAAAGCCTGAAGGAAAATATTGACACCACCACGCCTACTGGCAAGTTCATGTTTCACATCATAGCAGCGCTGACGGAGTTTGAGCGCGATCTCATCAGCGAACGCACCCAGGCCGGATTGGAGGCCGCCAGAGCGAGAGGGCGTAAGGGCGGCAGACCTGCCGCCACCAAAAAGATGAGCGTGGCCAACCTAGAACGCGCAAAGGAGTTCTATGCCAGCCGAACGATGAGCGTCACAGAGATTATGAAACGTACAGGGTTTCGCAGTCGGACCACATTTTATAAATACGTTGTGCATGTTTGAATCCCATGGCTGATCTGGACCAAAAACCAGGAAACAATATCACGAAAAAGGAGCCAAAGAGATACATGCTTGCTCTCTCTGATCTGCGTCATGCCTGGAAACTCTCACCTATTCTCTCCACATGGACACCTGCAACCGGGACCATCCATCGCACACTCTTGCTCAAGACATCTAATGGGAACTACGCGCTACGTGCCTATCGATATACATCTGATGAACACTGGCGCATCCTCTGCGAACATGCCCTCACCACTTATGTGAAAACTCATGGCCTTCCGGCTCTCACCCCTTTACCTTTAGCAAATGGAGAGAGCATTCTTGAGCATGGAGGGTGTTTTTATGCGCTGTTTCCGTTTGCTCCAGGATACCAAATTGCTCGTGGTGACCTCACGTTACATGAGGGAATGCTTATGGGGCGCTTCTTGGGGCAACTTCATCAGATTCTTTCTGATTATCCTCATGACCGAGTTCCCCACCGTTCGTTTTCAATCGATCTCACAACGACGCTCACAACCATGGAGGTCATTGAAACGGCGATTCGTTCCCAATCACATAAAAGCGATGAGGACAGACAAGCATTATCTCGCTTAGCCGAGCGTCGTGCCTACCTGGCAACCGCGCCATCAATCAATATGGAAGATCTTTCATCGCTTGAGCAGCAGGTCATTCACGGCGACTATCAGGAGACCAATCTGTTCTTTGAAGATGGCCAGGTGAGTGCGGTCATCGATTGGGATCAATCATACGTAGCTCCCCGTGCCTGGGAAGTTGTACGAACCCTCCATTATGTTTACAAACTTGAGGGAAACGCATGCAATGCCTTTCTCGACGCGTATCGCTGCATCTTCCCGCTCACCTCAACAGAATTGGAAGTGGCGGCTAGCGCCTATGGGTGGATGCGGGCACATGATCTCTGGCATTACAAGGCCATCTATCTCGAAGGGAATCAACGCGTACGAGCGTTTTTACAGCCGGGGCCTTTCCTTCCTTTTGCGCAGCGATGGGCCGCACTCCGAGATTTCTTGCAAGAGAGATAACAGAAAGACGCATGGACTACTCGTATCTCGGCAAAATGGGATTGGTGAGGAAATGTACCTCTCTCTACACAAACAGCAAATGAAGAAAAGTCCGCTTCCCTCCAGTCAAATGAGCCAAGAGGACCCAGAAATATAACAAATTGCTTTATGATCGATTTTTACAGTGATCCTAGCCCTACCTCAAGAGGTGGCGGTGCTCTGCTTGCACCTCTTGCAGATTTGCCTCGTCTTTGTGAACACCCTAATGATCCAGCAGGTCTTGGGGCGACCAGAATGGACAGACAAGCTGACGGTTGCAGACTATCGGGGCCTCACACCGCTCTTTTACACCCACGTCAACCCCTATGGAACCTTCCGTTTAGACATGAGCGAGCGTCTTCGCCTGGGGCATAATCGATGAATGAAGAGCGCATGCAACGAACACCTGCACAGAAGAAAGCAAAAGAGCTTGCGAAGTACCTTCGTAGTGAGCGACCAGATTATCACTATCTCAAAAGTGTGTTTCGTGAATTGCGCCAGGAATTGGACATTGAAGTTCCACACGCTCCCAAGCGATTGCCCTCCATTCCCACAGAAGATGAGCTTCAACGGTTTTATGAAGTCGTTTGGAAGTGTCGGCACTTCAAAGATATGATCTTGATCAAAACCCTGTTTTACACGGGCATCCGTGTGAGCGAGCTGGTTTCGTTGCGTTTGGTAGATGTAGACCTCTCTCGCTGTCAAATTCGGGTGAATCGAGGGAAAGGGGACAAGGATCGTCTGGTTCCCTTTCCTTTGGCATTCCGTGAGCTTCTGGGCTTGCATATGCAACAAATGCAAGCAATATCAGCAACCTATCTCTTTGAATCTTCCCGCCGCCACAAATACAGTGACCGAGGCGTGCGCAAAATGTTGGAACGTTATGCTCATGCGGCAGGCATCACGCGCTCCATGTCGGCTCTCCGCTACGTTGCGTGTCACCAGCCGCAAGGTAGCGGGCATGGAATGCGTAACCTGTATATCCGTATAACCTTAGTTCCTCTTGTCGTTGGAGTCGGCACTCTTCACTTACGGCTGAGTATATCGAGAGACATTCATGAGCACAAGGGACTAAGAGAAAAATAGCCAAAAGAGGGAAAGTTCACTTTCCCATGAAGAAGTCGGCACTCTGTTCTTTTCCGATGCTACTTCGCGGCTGGTGACAGTAACCTTAACTCCACCCCATATGGCTTGTCCATATGTGGGTCAGTTTCGGAGAACGGAATAGTGAAATAGGTGTGAATTCGCGTGGTGAATGGATGTTCTTCAACTAGATAGAAGGACAACAAGGGCATAGCTAGATGCTACGCCCTTGTTGTTTTAATCTTCCACGTGCTCAGGCACTACCGACACCTGTGAAAGTGTCAGGAGCAACCACAGTGACCACTTTCGTCGATCGCCTGCCCGCACGAATAGCAGGTGCCGCCAGGGAGAACGACGCGACGGTTCTGGAGCTTCGTGAAATGCGACAAAGCAAATCCTCCCATAGAGAAGGGATAGCTACTTTGGGCATAAGGCCCACTGCTGGATCCCAGAAATCTGTTCTCCAGCCTTAACATGCTTACATCATTGGTAAGAGATGTCGCATGCCAAGTCGTTGTGCCATGTAGGCAAAATGTCCTCATCCCTGACTGGTTCAGCGAGCCTCAAGGTGAGAGGCGCGATCCATTGCGGGAAAGAACAGTTCTCTCAGCAAGCATCGGTTCAGCGAGCCTCAAGGTGAGAGGCGCGATCCATATGCTTCACAGAGAAGCAGAACTTCAATTGATTCCATGCTTGATCATTGAGCAGATCACCAGTGCGCGATCCTAAGGCGTACCCTAGGTTCAAGCTGCGAACCCAATGAACTGTTCACAGAGAGCAAAATCAATCTTCGCTTCTGCCAGATTGTCAAGTAACTCTAGTATGCAAGAAAAAGAACTTCATTCCCAGGACAGACCCAGGACAGAGATAGGTCACTTCCCGGTCAAAATACATTGATAGCCCCTCAATCTGTTTTTTTTCGGTTGTACTTCTGATGTTTTTACTAAAAATGAAGGAGGCCAATGGGGAAGAGTTACGTTTTCTCCGGTAGGAGGGGTGGGAAGAGGAACAACCATCACGGGATCGTGAGCTGGGGTGCGGCAAGTTTTTTTGCGCGAGGAGCCTGGTCAAAGGCTGCTTTTTTAGCCCGCTACGTTGCGGCTGGTGACACGCAACGTAGCGGAGGGCCATGTCGCCACATAAATGGCGGCATTTTCTCTTTACCTGGCTCAAGAAACAAGGGGTCGATGATGCCCTTATCCAACCGTATTCTGGTCATGAAAGTCGCCAGTCACTGGAAATCTACTCACGCCTCTCCCTTGTCGAAGCTCAAGAGGCTTACGAACAGGTTATGAAGCAGTTTCCTCTCCAATAACAGTGTTAAGATGTGATAACATCTAAACACCAATAGGGAAGAAAGTTTTCAGGTAAAAAATGAAAACTTTCATTTCTAGAGAGGAAATAGAATGAGGCTCACCAGCTGGGCTGATCCCAGCCTAGATCAAGAAATGTTGCGGTCTTTCATCGACACAACCTTTTCAGCCGACGTGACTTCTGTTCAAAAAAAGGCTGAAGGAGCTTTTGGGATTATCTATGTGGTCCAAACGACCCGCGATCCTGGGCAAGTGGTGATCAAAGCACATAAATTCCCAGGCCGTGGTCTCGTAGAACAACGACAACTTGAAGTATTACGTAAATATGCTCCTGTCCCAGTCCCGCACGTCTATGCTCTTCACATCGCTCCAGATACCTCCTATGAAGTCCTGATCATGGAGCATCTCCCTGGGGTTGAGGGCGGCAACTCGGAGAGCTTAATGAGAAGGCACGTGAAAAGGTTGCGCGTCACATGATCGAGGTCCAACGCGCTCTCCACACTGTTCGTAGCCCCAACGGGTATGGACGTTTCGATGGGCCTTACTATGATACATGGTGGGACTATTACGGTCAACGGGTTAGAGCCATTAATCAGCTGATCCAACACCCTCTCTCTCCCGCAGAAAAACTTCCCACTCTTATTCGGGAGGTCGCTCAGCATGCACTTGATCGGGCGAAAGATATTCTGGGTCATCGTCAAGGGGAAGCTGTGCTTATTCATAGTGATTATTGCCTTGGCAATCTCCTCTTTCATCCCTCAACCTATCAGGTAACTGGTTTGATTGATCCTCTTGATGCCGAATGGGCAGATTATGAGCTTGATCTCATTCACCTAACCAAGAGTCACGGCAAGAGATTTCATTTACTTGAAACCTACCAGCAGATGATCTCTCTGGATCAGGACTTTGAGCTGCGGTATTGGTTCTATATGTTCTGGACATGGCTCTATTACTATGCACTTATTGGCCTCTATGATGCACAATGGTACCCTATTTGCGCAGAACGATTGAAAAACGTGATGATGGAAAGAGGACTCATGTAAAGATTATGTGAGAACCTCAATGTTGCAAATCAGGAAGGAATCTATTATCCATGATCGTTTCTCCGGAACAGGTCACGCCTGTGTGGTTGACGAGCATACTACGCCAGGCTAGCCTCCTCTCACGTGGCAAAGTGTTGGCGATTGATCAACAGCCAACTGGAGCTTTTAACTCGGCTACCATACGTTTATTGGTCACTTATACCCCAGACACGTTGGAGGGAGTACCACACTCTTTCATTCTCAAGTGCAGTAATGGTACCGCATGGGGCAATCAGGCTAACCGCAAGGAGGTGCAATTTTATCAATTTATTGCCACACTACCAAACTATCCGCCACTGATGGTGCCTTGTTACGGCGCAGCCTTTGACGAGATGAGCGATGCATCATATCTTCTGCTTCTTGATCTCTCGCCTACGCATCTGGTGCCGGTTCCCCGAGATCAGCAGATTGCGATTGAGAAAGGGGAGAATGTGCCGGCCGAGGTCTATATCGAGCGAGCTATCGATACGCTAGCGGCTTTCCATGCCTACTGGTGGGAGCATGAACTGCTGGGTAGCGAGCGTGTCCCAATTGATTACAATGACATAGATTTCGTAGGCTACTGGCAACGGCGGCGTGAGGCGGTCGAATGGTTGTTGCATCATGAGCGTGAGTTCCTCTCTCCCCAAGTGCAAACCATGTGTGCTCAGACAGCGGCTCACTTTGATCACTGGTGGACCGACTATCTTGCACCACGTATGCAAGAGAAGTCGCGCATAACGATGATCCACGGCGACGCCTATTTTGCGAATATGCTCAGTCCACGCGAAGGCACCATGGGCGCAACCTACCTTATCGATTGGCAGTCAGCAGAACCCCACGTGGGGGCATTTGATCTGGTCAATCTCTGTGCCACATTCTGGACGCGAAAACAACGTCATGAGAGACAGCGTGAACAGCGCATCCTCCAACGCTACTTCACCCAGCTCCAAGCGCGCGGCGTGCAGAACTATAGTTGGGAGAATTTGCTCCTTGATTATCGTCTGGAGATTATCGAGTGGCTACTGATTACTGTTCAAGATGCCCGTAATGGCTCGAAACGTAGCTACTGGCAGCCCAAGCTACAATGCATGACAGAGGCCTTTGAGGATTGGCACTGTAGCGATTTGCTGATTCCTGGCATGCAATGATGGCAAGATAATTGCCATTCAAGTCTGATACATGCTCAGAGAAAGCTTTTTAAAGCAGTGTATTCAATGGCTCCGTTTTAACACGACCTGTGACACTTCCTTCAACACGAAGACGCGACTCAATTTGCTTGAACGATCTCAAGAACGAGGGGAAGCTCAAATAATATTTTGTTCTTCCTCTCTGTTTATACATTTTACGCCCGATACCCCGCCCCTGGTGACAGCAACCTTCACTCCACCCCTACCACGGGGAAGACATTGAGTGCGAAAAGTTCAATAAGCACGATCGGAGCAGGGAGAGGTGAATGCTCCTTTTGTGGTGACGGCTTATGGCCAGGAACGCTCTTCGCGTTCCTCTGCGACCGGAAGAGAAAGCAGCGGCGCATCCTCTTCCTGACGTTCTTCGCGTTCTTCCTCCCAGGAAGGAATGGAAAAACCAAGCTCCAGACGAGCCTCACGAACCTCAGTGCGTGAGGGTTTACGAGACACGCCCGCGATACCTCGTTTTTCGTCGTCCTCTCGCTCTTCCCGTGACTCATCTTCAAGTGCCAGCAAGGTGCTGCGCATCACGGTGGCAATCTGGCGCAGGCGTTGGTCAATCAACGCAAGGTCACGTTTTTCCCGCGGCCGATCCACCAGGTCTTTGATGAGGCGCATAGCAATCTCCACATCGCGATCTCCATAAAAGTTGAGCTGCTGGAGATGCTCCACCAGATTCTTGAGCTGGACGACAGCACGCGGCTGAAGGCGCTCACGCGTTTTCAATGAGGCTAAGACATTGGTCGTAGCATCATAGAGCAGCCCACGCAATTGGCTGATGATGGTGGTAAAGAAGAGGTCAATCTGTTGTTCTTTCTGTTCGCGGGCGCGCCGTACCACATCCTCATTCATTTCACGCATCATGCGCTGTCGCTCTTTGGTTCCTGCTTGCAACCAGCGTAGCTCCCGCTGCTCCTGCGGCGTGATGCCTTCAATCGTCACTTTATCCAGTGGTGCTTCCGCCCCTGGCATTGCCTCCATCTCCGCTCCGGCCAGGAGTGGGAGATCAATATAGGTTGGGCTGACGGTAAACTCAAAGGTGTTCATAATGTCCTCGGCCGAGGGAAGCATCTGACGGATCTTATGGCGCACGCCAGCAAGATAAAATATCTCGCGCAGCCGCTCCCGCTCAGTCAGAGCATCTGGATGGAGTTGGTGCAATATACGATACGACTGCCGTGCGGCTAGCACATAGTCAGTCAGAATCTGCTTACGGATTGCAGGATAATCGCGCAGTAAATCATCACGTACCTGGTAATAATCGAGCTCAAGTTGGCGCATCTCTTCGCGCCAGGGAATATAGGCAGTAACAGGGATAAATGGCCCCCAGATGGTCTCATAGGAGCGCGCGGTGACGAGTTTGCGAGCACGGTACTCGATCTGCTCAATGCGGTCCAAATAATTGCGCGGCAAGAGATTCTTCATCCCCAGGCGAAACATCTCATGCATTTTGTGGCTGATCTCTTCTGTCGGGAAGTGCAATCCCAGATCGGCAAAGGTGAGTCGCTTGCGGAAGCGTACTCGTCGGATATGAACGCGCACCACCACCCCCTCGCCCATGAGTGCGGCCCAATCCACCGACTCCATGTCAGGTTCATCGAGAATGGCAGCTATAATCTGTGCCTTGGTTGGCTGAACGTCCTCCACCGCTGGCTGCGGCGTCTGCTCACGATCCTGGATCTCGCTTGTCTTCTTCATCACGCTTCCCCTGGAGCCAGTCTGTGAAAATTTCATGTTCTGGATTTTTTCATTTACCAGCTGCGATCTTCGCGATCCTCACGCTCATCCGGCTTTTGCCCCACGCTTTCGGCTTCAGCCTGGCGGATCTTATTCTTCAGCGCGTTACGATCTGCCAGTTCGTTCGCATACTCTGGTGGTAATAACTCGGCATCATTGCAAGCGTCGATGGCAAGAAGCGTATATTTGCGCGCAATCTGTGGCGTCGCCGGACGAATATAACTGAGCGCCGCTCGCACATCGACAACGTCAATCTGGTCGCGAGCAGCGCGGCGAGCCAATTTCTTGGCTTTGGCAACGACCGCAGCGATGTCGGCTGCGCTATAATTGATGGTCCTGGCAGCAAGGTGCGCAACCGCCTCCTCGTCAATATCCATCGCCTGCCCTTTGGCTTGTGCTCTGGCAATACCTGCACGTGCGCCTTCATCTGGAAGAAGGACAGGAATGATGGCATCCATACGGCCGAAACGCAGGAGAGCACTATCGATCAAATCAGGCCGATTCGAGGCGAAAAAGGCAACCATCCGACCTCGTAGCGTCTCATCACTCATGAACTGGAGCATCTGGTTAAACAGGTTACTCCCAGCGGGATTGCCAGAACTATTGCCGCGGCTCGACATATCCGATTGGTCCAGCTCATCGAAGAAGACCAGGCAAGGTGTCAGGGCTCGTGCGAACGCGAAGAACTTTTTCAGCTTGGCCTCTGATTCGCCCAACCACTTCGAGAGAATATTCTCGCTGCGCAGCATGACCGCATTGAAGCCAACCTCCTTCGCCAACGCCCGCACAAAGTAGGTCTTCCCTGTTCCAGGCGGGCCAACAAGCAGCACTCCCTTGGGCACATCAAGACTCTGCCCCTGCGCCAGCGGAGCAATCAGTTCGGTCTGCGCCCAGGAAGTCAGGTGATCCATGCCCCCAAGGGCATCAAATCCGCCCTCTAATGGCTCGATCATCTCGGCGATCTCGCTATACTCACTGGTGATAATGGCATCTTTACGGCTCTTGACAAGCGCACGACTGACACCTCCACTGCGATAGGCGAGCAGGAGGATATCTTCTACATTACGCAGATTAAGACCAGCCGTCAGATTTGCCAGCTCCGGTGTCGTCAGATCCAGAAGCTCAATCGGCTTTTTCCGCTCCTCACGCTTGGCAAGATAGCGTGTGATGTAATCCTCGCGCTCCTCCCGTGTGGGCAGAGGCACATCGATGACTTTGTACCCGGAGCCACTGGAGCGCAGATCTGCATGCAGCTCCGGCAATTTCGCAACCAGGAGGAAGATCGGATTGTTGCACTTCCCTAGATTCACATCCTGCCCCCAACCCATTAAGATACCAAGGATGTCGCGATCTGACGGGCTCATCATGGACTTATCGCCGACGTTAGGGCAAAGCAGTTCGGCAAAGTCGAGGATGACCGCGACTTTGCCCTTTGCCTTGGGAGAGCGCAGAAGCGCTTCAAGGAGTCGAAGTGCTTCGACTGGTTGAGGCTGCCCACGAAAGGGATCATCGCTATTGCCCTCGCCCCACTCCACGCCTTCCTCACCAAAGAACGAATCAATCTCGTCCAGCATCGCCCGCCCATCTTTTGAAAGCTGCTCACGTTGCTGCTGTGGGGCAACGAGCTTCCCCGCTTTCGTACGCATGCTCTCAAGCACGAAGGAATAGCCGCGTGATCGGTCAAAGCGTACAACCACCTCACGCTTCTCCGCCAGCGCTTTTTCAAGGTAGCCGCGTTGGCTAACCCCCCCTGAAGTAAACCCATAAATGTCGCCATAGAGCACAAATCCATGCGCAGCCCCGGCGATATAGGATTCTTTATACTCGTCAAACCAGCTCGGCGCTCCATGCTCAAGGCTGTTTGAAACGTCCTGGGCTGGATCTGCTGTTTTTCGTGGAGTCATACCGGACCTCCTCCCCGTTGATGCGCCTGGCGAACATGAACGTGATCCACGTCGTCACGATGCTGCTCAACCTCGCTCGTCAACTGAACCTCCAGGCCCTGTGCCTGCAAATCTCTGAGGATAACGAGCGTTGCCGTCTTGGCCTGGTTGAAGGTACCAGTATCGACAAAAATCTGGAGTTTGCCCTGGGGGAGTACAAAGACACGTACTTTGAGGTTCGCGATCTGGAGCGAATAGATGGTCGCTCGCTGGGCTCCACCCGCATCCTCAACATCAGAGGTTTGTTTCGCGGTGAGTCTCCCTACCTGTCTCAGTACTCCCTCAACCTCTTGTGTGAAAAGCTGGTCTGCCACCAGGGTAAGAAAGGTACTGGCCTCCTGGCTCAAATCTTCCATATATTGGGCAGTACGCGAGGTTGATACGCCAGTGATCGACACTGTGCCCTGAGCAAGTTCGACCACCAGACCCTCGCCAAGGGTGAGCTTCCCTATCCTGGCCTGATTGCTATCAATCGCAAGCTGTGGATGCCGACGCTGGAGATAGCGCGCCAGCAACAAAGTCACCTGATCAAGATGCTGATCAAGGAGTGCTTTGAGTCGCTCATCTATGAGTGCCGCTTTTGTGATCGCGACCGCAAGATTACATGTCATGCCCTGTCTCCTTCCCGCCTGAGAAGAGAAAATGAAAAAATCTACTTCCTGAATTTATTATAACACCCGCCTGTAGAAAAAGCAATGCATGATAAAAAGAGCTTAAGAATAGACGAGATAGTACTAGGGTCAAGCACGCTCCAATCCGCCATCTTCGCTATACTTTGCATCCTCGCCTTCCTGAGGTATGAGCGTTCGTTGCAGGTGCTCTAACCGCTCTTTCAGTGTGAAGCGATGACAGGGACCCTCAGCTTCATGGCAGAGCAGTGTCACCACTCCATGACGCTGCTCCAGATCGAGCAAAAGATCCGTTGCGCAACCCTGGTATTCCTGGCGCGCAGCATGTGGCAATCGGAGCGTGCATGATGAGAGGAGCTCTTGCTCAAAAAGATAGACACACTCAAAGTCATGCCAGCTGATCCCTGCCTGCTGCCAGGTCTGTAACAACTGGAGCGTTGGTCCGGCCTCTGGAAGCCAGGCATCGATTTCTCGCCAGCTGATCCCCCGTGACCAACGTCGCATCACCAGGACGCGATACCCATAGGAGATACGTTCTTCTGGGGAAAGTGCTCGTAAAGCATAGATACTCAGTTCACGGATCATCTCGTTTGAAACCTCACTTTCGCTCTGCTTGCCGGGAGAAGAGCATCATCGGCGAGCAGTCTCCGCACAATACACACAGAGCCAGCGCGTGCGCAACCAGCGTTTGATCTGATACACCGTGCCCTGTTTTCCGCATCGCTCGCAAGTGCTCTGAAAACAAATACCTGGGATACTCTGTTTCTCTCGCGTTGTTTGTTGTCTCATCTACCTGTTTCCTGTTCCCTTTTGCGCAGGGGAGCTAGAAGAGATCCTGCACACTTGCGTCTGGTAAGAGGCAAGATCGCAGGATCCCAAGGTTACTCCTAAGAAAGAGCCTGCTCAGATGGGGAGCCAACCTCCATTGGCTCCCTGAAGCGCTGTGCCACTGAGGGGCATTGGCATAAACGCGTTTGCTGTCAAGCGGTCGGCCGGTCGAAGATCGCTCCCAGGACCAGCATCGCCAGGAACGCTAGCGCCATACAGGCATAGACCACTCCGGCGGCGCTTTGTCCCAGGTGGAACTGATATCAGGCCAGTGCCCCAAAGATGATGGCGACCAGAGGGCAGACCTTGAGCCGCCAACTGGCCCCTCGGCGCTTGATCATGTTCATACGCTGTTTATGCTGATCTAAAATCACGCCGATATTATGATCGCGCGTCTCTGTTGCCTCGCGGATATAGTCATCTTTCGCGGCCTGCGCGGCCCGTTCGGCCATCGCTTTGGTCAATATGTCGTTGGGCTGTAGGCCAGCATGTTCCAGCCCATCAATATAGCGCTCAGCGGCACGCTCCATGTGGCGCTCAAAATGCTGGTTGGGATTAGGGTACTGTCGTCGTCGCATAACTTGGGTTCTCCTTCTTATGAAAAGAAATGTGATGGTTGGTCAGGCTGCGCATCCTCCTCTGGCACACAGCCTGACGGCTCTTCTCGTGCTAGGATTGCATTGTCACCATGATGATCACGCCTGCCATCGCGACCCACACGCACACAAAGCTCACGCATAATGGATAGCAGGACCGGCACAGACCAGACACCAAGCACCCGATGCACAACCACGCGAGCAGAATCACCCCTATGACAACGAGTTCGCCATCGTGCCACGCATCCAACGTGTAGATCACCTGCCAGAACGGGATCATCATGGTGCGTCTACCTCCTTTTTGCCGTGGCAAGATGGCCATGGTGCTGCTGCCAATGCGTGAAGGCCATGGGAAACTGATTCCAGGTTTGCCCATCCAGTTCACGACCTCCGCTCTTTGCCGTTCTCCCACCCCACTGCTTATGGAAAAAGGCAATCTCACGCTCCTGGCAGCGGTCGCGGAGATCGCGCACCCAGTCTGGTTGGCAGGGTCGCGCGCCAGGCCCACTCTCGCCGCCAGTGATCACCCAGTGGATTCCCTCAAGATTGAGAGAGGGCAGCGGCCCCAGGAGGGGCTCACAGGATAAGAAGCGTACTGTGGCAGGCACCACTCGTAAAGCATCGGCACGTCGAACAACCTGGTCATTCTCAACGCTTACACCTAGCCAGACATTGCTCGGCCAATCGAGTGACGGGGCAAGCTTACGCAGACGCCCGGGGCGCTTGGTCAAGATCTGGAACACATGCCAGTCGGCCGCACGCATTGCCTCGAAGACTTGGCGAATGTAGTCGTCGGGGATCTGGCTATGAAACAGGTCGCTCATCGAATTGACAAAGACGCGCATGGGTTTCTTCTGCCGCAGCGGCCATTGCAGACGCTCTGGCAAGAGCTGAATACGCGAGAAGGGCTGCGCGTACTGTTTGGGCATGGGCTTGCCTGTTGTCTCATACACCCCTCGATATTTCAGGTAAGCCGCATGCCGCTGATCATGGAGCGCGAAGGCATAGCAGTGGTCGCACCCACGCGTCACGCGGGTACAGCCAGTGGTTGGGTTCCAGCTCGCGTCTGTCCATTCAATCGCTGACTTACCGCTCATCGCGTCACCTCCAGCTGGCTGCTCATCTGCTGCTGGATCTCATCCCAGAATGGCGCGGGAGGGGTCCAGTTCCAGAGCCAGAGCGCCCCCTGCACAGGGATCGGGGTCTTCAAGGGATAGATCGCGCTGAAACGCCAGGCGTAGCGACCTGAAGTATAATCCCCAAAGGCGACCTCAGATGCATCGAGATTGGCGACAATCTGTTCAGTGCGTACAATCTCCTCCAGCATGCCAATGGCAAGCACCTTGCCGACAGGAAACAATTTCCATGGGAACATGGTCTTCTCTCGGTAGTGCCCATGCTCCTTGAGCACCTTGGCGAATGCTGGCAACTCGCAAATGGCATCGAGCTGCTTGGGTAAGGTCTTCGCTGCGTGCAACGCAACCGGGCCACGGTACTGCGTGGTCCAGGAGCGTGTCTCGACCCCCTTGGCTCCATAGCGCATCAGGCTGCACCATGGCTCGGTCAGCGTCAGGGCTTTGAGGGTATCGCGCTGGAGGATCGAGGAGAGGAGCATGGTTGGCACCGGCTCCCTTTCCCCTCCTCTCTGCTGGAGCAGAGGATTAGTCATGGCGCAATTCCTCCTCGTGAGCTGAGTGGACATCAAGAGATGCGCTCTCCTGAGCCTCTGGTTGCACCAATAATTGATTGCTCCAGGCATGCAAGAGGAGATAGACCTGGTCCTGATAGCGGAAGGAATCACCAGAAGCCAATGGGAATTGGCCATAGGGATAATCGAGCGCCCAGGTCTGGCGCGCTCCGCCTACATTGACGGTCCAGACAAAGGAACCTCTGCGCAAGAGACGCCCTGGCTGATCAAGGCGCAGGTCACGAATTTTCTCCTCAACTGTGTTAGGCGACCACTGATGCTGGTCGGCGATCTGACATGCAGCCGCGCCAACATCCTGGCGCACGTCTGAGTTGAGGGCATAGAATGCCTCGTCTAACTCTCGCAAACGGTCTTTCGTCCATAGAAACGGGTGCTCCGGCTCTGATTCGACACGTTCCGGAGCGCTCTCAATGAACCCCACCTTCTTGATGCTGCGTGCCTTCCGTGGCTTACCTCGTCGAGCCTCGGTCCGCGTAGGATGCGAAGCGGTTTCTAGCGTCGCAGATTCCTGCTGGGGCTCCTCACGGGATGTCTTCTGCTCTTCCACTGGCTGCGCCTGGTTTGCCTGGCGTTCCGGTTCCGGCTGCGACCTTCCTCCATCTGGAAGCGCAGGGCCCTCTCCTGGCATGCCTCCTTCAGCAAGCTTATGAATTGCATCGATGGGCATACTGTCAGTGGCTTGCACGGGAGCCAGCCAGGCGATCTGCTTCCCTCGCTCTCGTAACCACTGCACAACAATAGCCGTCTCACAGCGCAACAGGGCAGCGATTGCGCGCACCTGAGCAGGTGCAACATTCGCGTCACACCGACCCAAAAGTTCTTCAGTAAATGGATCCAGCCGTGGGCGAGGAAGCGAGAGTTGGTAGAGCGACTGCTCCAGGGGCTCACGAAGTTGTGTTTGGATTGTTTGAAACAGGGAGCGCCAGTGCCGTAAGCGATCCCAAAGCAGCATATTCTCAGCGATCAACTGACCAGCGTCGAAAGGTTGGGGTTGGACCTGCTCCCCACCAAATGCCCTCCAGAGCGCGTGAGGGGTGCAAGCGATGACTCCTGGGTGACCGACAAAACGGATTGAGTCTGGCTCCTCGCTCGACACCTCGATGCTATAGGGCAACCCATCGATAAGGAGACCATCCGGTTGAAATTCGAGTCGCCGGAGCATATCACTACTATCGCGCAATTCCCAAACATAGTCATACATGTCCTGGCTAAGGATGGTTTCTTCCCAGGTGCGTATCTCTTGGCGCAACATCGTCGTTATTGTCCTTTCCGAGTCGTGAGAGCGGATTTTTTTCGCGCCCGGACGCGAGGTACCCAGGGGCACCAGGGCAAGATCGCAATCCAGATGAGGACGATCATTGTCACCAGAGCACTATAGCCTGCCGGGACCACAATCCAGGCCATAAGGGTGCAAACTCCACCAATACAGACATTCAACAGGAAATCGCTCGGCTGCTGCTCTAATAAGGAAGGGGAGAGAATGATCGTGACCCAGGATCCTGTCAGAGCTATGGCAAGGATCGTCAAGACGACCATGCGCGTTATCCACGGTGTCCCTACCTGCTCAGCCACCAGGAGCAACAGGGAGTCAGCCGCCAAGATGCAGAACAGCGTGGTGACGTGGAAGAGTATCACATCAAAGAGCCGAGGCGTCGTCTGCACATCCAGAGCAGCAAGGTAATCCATGAAACCCGGCTTGAAATGGTTGAAAAGCAACCAGCAGATACCCAAGCCCCAGGAGACAATCGTTGCCAGGAGCCGCTCGGGAAGGGCTGCGGCATCAGGCTGTACCCCTGGAAGCCAGACAATACCGGGTAACTGAACAAAGCACCAGAAGGCCACAACGGCAATGGCCCATCGGCGACGTGTACTTCTGGTCATGATCGCGCCCCTCTTTTCTCCACCACGCTGAAGAGAAATGCCTCACGAAAACTCGCATGCACTTCGCTCCATGTCGGGCGCTCCTCAAGCTGCTGATAACTCTTCGAGGCAACATACGTTCGCGCTGCCTGCTCAGCCACCTTCAGACGCTGACGCATACTGGACTGATGCGACACTGCGACCCGCTTTGATCGTCGAGCCAGAGAAAAGAGATAGGCGGCTGCAGCGATCTGGGCATGCAACGCCACACTGGTATGTGTCTGCTTCTTGCGCACCTGTTGAAGCTGTATCTCAAATGTTCGTTTGGAGCGTTTAATCGCTTGCTGGGTAGCGCGCTGTTCATCTTGAATCATTCTCTCAATCAGAGGGCGTAGTTCCTCTGTTCGCTGCTGGTGTTGTCGCTGTTTCCATACCAGGAAGCGCCTTATCAGCGATAGCATGACTTCCCTCCTTCTCTCTCCTCGATCAGGGCATAGATAAATGCGGCCTGGAAGAGTGCTTGAACCTTTTTCGTCCCAAGCCGCTCTATGACTTGTGGAAAATGATCTGCAAATTCTTGCTCTTCCCGGCTTGCCTTCTCGCGAAACTCGCTCGTCTGCTGCCACTGTGACTGAGCAGCACAACCAGGTGGGAAGAGCGGCAACAGAACTAATGCAACTTTGTAGGCGTACTCCGTTACTCCATGCTCCAATTCTTTGGTCAATGCCTGCTCGGTCTGCTCCAGTAGCTTTTGCCAGATTTTTTCTCTTTGTCGTGCTTGCCGACGCTGCTTCCAAAGCTGGAAGCGTGTGAAAAAGCGAAGCATGGTAGTCTACCCCCTCCCTTTCCTTGGCAAGATGGCGCGAAACTCGCGCTTGAAGATCTCCTCAATGCGTTGCATCCCAACCACCTGAAGGACTTCGCGCTGCCGCGGAGTCCCATAGCGCAGCGTATGGGCGTAATCCTGGGCCGCCAGACGTGCCTGCTGCTGCACACGGGGCAAGGATGGGCCAAGCCTGTCATGGGCAAGTCCCTGACGGCAAGCTTCAGCGGCGCGACGAGCCTTTGGCACAACGCTACCCTGCTCTAGTTGGTCCCGATGCTCGTTCTGAAAAAACTGTTCGAGTTCAGCGCGAGCCTCTCGCTCCAAACGAGGATATTGACTGCGCTCCCAGGCCGTGCGTAGCACATTCTTGATCCAGATCATTGCCACCACCTCACAAGATCTTGCAGGTCGGCGGCGTGCCGCAACGGAAACTGTTCGAGGACATGGGCAATGATCTGCTGATGATCAAATGCCAGGGGCGGCAAATGCTGAACGGCATGCCAGGTTGCAGCCGCAGCGTCATCTCCTGCCTGCGTCATCTCTTCGGAGCGCTCTCGGCTGATCAGGCCAAGATAACTCACGCTCACATAGCGCCCCCGCGGATCACGACTTGGCGTGCTAAACACATGGATCTGTTCCAATGAGATTCCTGTGATCCCTGTTTCCTCCGCAAGCTCGCGAGACGCGGCCTCGTCAACGGATTCTCCCTCGTTCACTTTCCCGCCGGGAAGCGCGTACATCCCGGCAAATGGGGGTCGGCCGCGCTGAATGAGAAGAATCTCACAACCTTGCTCTCCGGGGCGCAAAAGCACCATGTCTGCGGTCAATATGACCTGTGCTGGGGTTGGTTTCTGCATCCATTTGATCCTTTCTGGGCAACCTCTCGGCTGCCCATCTGCTGTCAACGTCCTGGCTGACTGAGATACTGTTGCAGATCGCCGACGACCTCCTGGGCGAAACGGCGGGTAAACTGCTGCCGTTGCTGCGCTTCCTGGCGGGCTTCCTCATCATCGTTGGTTGCCTCATCCAGCGATGACGCAGAAGGGAGTCCCTGGAGCTGGGCATGCAGCTGCGAGAGTTTGCGCATCAGATCCTGTACAGATCCAGATACAACTGACTGTTTCATGACTGATCTCCTTGGTGTTGGCGTAAGTGATAGATGGCGTCAGCGACGGCATTGATCGCCGAGGTGGCATGGCCGGCAAGATCGTCAACCTGCCAGGCATACCCTCTCTCGGTCTCCTGGATCTGGAGACCAGCAACCCCCATAGCCTTGATCAGGCGATCCGTGGTCGTGAGGCGATATCCTCGCCGACGGGATGTTTTACGTGTCTGCGCTTCCGCCTGCCGGTCCATGCGCATATGGCAAGATGGGCAGAGAGCGCGAAGATTGCTCAGGCGGCGATCTCGGGGAGAATCCCCAAGATGCGCGGCATGCAGGTAGAGGATGTAGCGGCGACCGGTGTGCCGACTGGTCGCGAGGGTGCCATCCGTCACCCTACATATTTCGCAAGAACTATGTGCTCGCTCGATCACGGCTGCGCGGATCTCGGGCCAGTTTCGCGGATAGAGCTTTCTATCCATGCCACTCCCCTTTCTCGAACCGCTCAGCCTGATGCAGTCGTCGTAAGAGCAGGTGGATCCGCCGATCCAGGCGCTGGAGCTGCCAGTCCACCCGTGTTTTGCCCCGAAGGGTATGGCTCCTGCGTGCGCCTCGACGGGCACGCTTGAGAATGCGTTTGTATCGCGTCAATTGCGCCAGAATAATGCGAAAATTTCTAGATGTGGAATTTATCATTTAAGCATGGCCTCTCTAGGTGTGCTGGCCTCAATCGGCGGCGCGAGAGATCGCTGGCGCTCATACTCAGCCAGGGCAACGGCCGCCAGGTCCACGCGAGTCTCTCGCTCGTCGGCACGCCAGTCTCGTGTGGTATGAGTCCGGCTCAGGGCTGGCACGACCGACCAGCGGAGGCGATAATAGCACCTCCAGATCCATCCCCTCCGGCGAGGCAGCTGCCTCACCAGAGAGAAAAGCACGACCAACAGCGCAGCAATGAGCAGTAGCGAAAAGAGCGCCCATAGCAACAAGAGCTGGCAGAGGATGGCAGTGCAGTTCATGCAACACCTTCTTCCCGTAGAGCCCTACGCGCTCGGCGCGCCTGCATCTGGGCTTGGAGCTGCAATCCCACCTGCGCCTGGATAATCTCCTCCAGCGATGCCTCAATGCCATAGCGCTCTTGCATGGCCTGGATGAGTGAGGCGACATCCGAAAGGGTAACGGCACGGACCTGCTGGCTCGCCGACCCGGTTGCGGTGCTCATCAGGAGCTGGACCTGCTGGAGCTCCTGCATGGTACTGGTGGGAAGGAGGGTCATCATGCCACCACCTTTCCGCTGCGCCAGGTCTCCACCGTCCGAATCACAATCTGGATATAGCCATCAGGATCATTGCTATCTGCTTTGGGAGCATACACCTGGATAATCTGCTCGATGGTGGTGCAGTTATGGCCGACAATCCCCTGGGTGACCCGGCCCTCCACATAGCCATACCGAATCAAGCGATACCAACGCTCCATTCCCTCTGCCCAGGACCCCATGCGAGCAAACCCCTGATCGCAGGCAAGCCCCTCCATACAGCGAATATTGCCAGGATTAAGCGTCTCCTGAGCAAGTGGGCTCTTGCCAAGGGCACTTTCATGGAGCCAGATCGCCAGCGCGTAGTCAGAGGAGATCGTATATTTGCGCCCGAGGTCATAGACCAGTTGCCCCTGACCCGCAAGTGGAGACCCATACGCCGCCAGGATCGCGTTCAGCTGCAGAACCGTTAGCTGTGGATCACCCACAATGCTGTGCTGCCGAGATTGATTGGCAGGCTCATCATGGCGTTGAGATCCCTGAGCGCTTGTCGTGGGAACCGGGCGAGCAAAAGTCAGCGCGCCACTTGCGACGACCAGCCAGGCAACAACAATCAGGATCCCAATGAGGCAGTAGCGGAATGTATTGCTCATTGCTGGCCTCCTTCTGCGGGGGTGAGGACGACCGCAAAGCCGCGCCAGTAGTTTGTAAAAGCGGCAGTACTGAGGGAATACCAATTCCGACTGGATGAATCGATAAGCTGGACTTGCTGCGCATCGCCACCAGTAACGACGAGGAGATGTCCACCCGCTAATGTCTCAGGAGGGAATCCTACAATCACCGGGAGCCCTTTGTTCGCGACCTCCACCAGGCCAGCGACGGAGGTGTGTAACCAGGTAGTCTTCAGGTGGAATTTCGCGACCGTCCGGTCGATGCCAGCCGGTTCGAGCAGGCCCAGTTCTGGCGTAATGGCATGGACCGCAACCTCTTGGGCGAGGATATCCGTGATACGATAGCGCTGCTCACTGCCCCTGGCAGCATTGAAGGCGTTGATGACTTCGGTCATGGCTGCCGTTGAGCAGGCCGAGTACGCCCAGGTGTCATATTCTTGCTGGGACGCATACTGCGCACGAGCGAGCTGATCGATGCGCTCAATCACGCGCGACACCTGGTGCGTCGTTGGCATCTGCTTCGTGGTCAATGATTTTGATGAGCCGTTGCCCGCGGCTCTGGCGGACGAGGATGACGGCTTGGCCTGGCTCAGATTATAGGTACCAATAGCGCCAAGCACGAGAAGGAGCAAAACCGCGTAAAGCATGATTTTTTTCACAAAAGACCTCCCCAGCGCGAGGTCTGTGTGTTATACTAGGTAGATACACACGCAGACCTCTGCGGCAGATGGCGCGCTTTCCTGCTTGTCAAGTTTCCGAGGCTTTGGTGGCAGGGATCGCGCTTTCCTGTGCTCTCAACAGACCGGACACCAGGGTTCTCACCTACAAGAGCTACATGCAATACTGGATGAAACAGTGGGAACAATACGTCTGACGACTTCCAAGCCGATCCACTTTGGCACACTTTCCGCATAACTTCGCGCCACATTTGCAGCAGGTATGAACTGCATGATTGCGACCGCCGCAGTTAAAAAGACCCGTACTCTCGCACTTGTCTCCCTGGCGCTGCTTGCTTCCAAACAAGCTCATGGACGAGACCTCCTTTTGCCGCTAGGATGCCTGGCGGCCCACAACGGAGGCAGGTTGCGCTTGAAACTTCTTCGCGCAGGCCGTACACAACTTGCCAGCGACACGAGATCGTCCATGGTTGTAGCGATACTCGCGCACGTGCGTCATCTTCTGACAGGCTCCGCATGCACCAGTCCCTTTGCGGCGACCAAAGCGGACGATGAGGCTCAAGACCAGGCCCGAGATACTAACGACTGCTCCGACTCCAAGCTGCGCCTGCCACGCAATCCCTGCCTGTGTGGTTTCGGCAACGGGGGACGCGGGAGCGGGCTGAGAGGCGAGAGGAGCCTCCTGCTGATGCTGCTGGCGGACAGCAAGCGTGGTGGGGAGGTGCTGCGCGGGCGTGTCCTGTCCTGTCTTACTGACAGGCGTATGTATTATCGTTTCTGGCTGCGCATGAGCTGTTCTGGACGTGCCCATGAGGTGTGCCAGGAAAGGCCACTGCCAGACCACGAGGACCACAAGCACAATACCAAGGCCAACCAGGAGGAAACTCCGCGGGCTAACACTCTTGAACACGAATGGTGAGAGAAGCAGAAGCAGAATCGCCACGCCTCCGGCGACGAGGGGGTTGAGAGTAAGAAGTTGATTCATCATTGGGATCCCTAGAGGCCCTTTCTGAGTCTCCCCAGAAGGTGTGGGGAGACTCCTTTCTGAACGGAAACACAACACGCGATGTATCTAGAGCACATGCATTGCATAGTGTAGAATGATCCAGGCCAGCATACCCACACCAAAAACGATGGCTGCGAACCCAAGAAACTGCATCCCATCAACTGGTGGTCGCCGACGATAGGTGCGACGATATGGAGTACGTGTGGTCATACGATTGCTATCCTTCCTGCTACACGGCGACAGGGTGGCCTTGCTTATGTGCCGCGAGCTGCGCTTTCCGTCGCAGGTAGCGGTAATAGGCCGCGGGAGACTCCTCACGAATCTGCTCCAGGATCTGGTACGCCTCGCCATGTCCGGCGAGGAGGGCTCCGGTGAAGACCTGCGCCCATGCTCGACCACCCCGTTGCTCAAAATCAAACCAACTTGGAGGGGTAAACGCGTCGTACTCGCGCCCAGAGGGAGAGCTGAGTTCCAGCACGCGCTTGCTCACAATGCTGTCATGTCGGTAGCAGATCACGAGATCAACCTGCTCCGCCAATGGATGCAAATCGACCCGATGCTCCCAGTACTCACGCGTATATCCCTCGATGACTGCCGTATACAGCTTGCCTTTGATCTGGACCTCGTAGACATATCTGCTTCGTGCCGCGACTACTGTCGACTGCAATGCATACAGCTGTCGGCGGAAGAGATCAAGCGTATTATCGCGAGTCCAGACCTTCATAGCGCTACCTCCTTCTAAGATTCACTGCGCGACCGACTAGCGGCGAAGCCGGCGAACATTGCGACCATCGTCATCATCATCCGCGTCGACAATACGACCTGGCGGAAGCTGCATACGATCAAACATCTGGTCCGACATCTCCAACATCTTGGTCCCCATCTTGCCCATCATCTCGGCATTGACAGTATCCATCTTGGACTTGAGTTCCAAGAAGCGCTCGTTCTCCTTTTGCCGCATCTCGGCGCGCGCCGCAGCCTCCTGCTGTTTGTCAAATGCGTCCGAAATCTGCGTGATGGCAAGCGTGACCTGGGCCTGCTGCTTAAGAAATTGATCCAGATTTTTCGTCGTTTGATGAACTGCAAAGACACACGCCGGATCGATGGCAAGCGTACCAATCACACGCAAGACGACATTGATCATAGTCGCGCTCATGCTATAATCGACCACCGCATGGGCACCCTCGGCGAGCTGGTCAACCGTCAACGTGTGGTTAGCAATCGCCAGATTGTCCGCATTTTGCTGCATAAGGAACATAAAGAGCGCGAAACCAGAGACAGCGCTCAGAATCCCCCAGGCCAGCGCCTGCGACTTCGCCCGGTCACGCATCTTGCTTTTATCAGCAGCCTGATCGGTAGCGTTAGCATCATGGACAGTGTTTCCCCATGCATTCGTGACGACCGCTACCGCAACCTCCAGCAGTGCCGTCATCCCGTAGATGCCGACAATTTTCCAATCTTTCATGTCAAAGGGCTTGCCAGCGAAATACTCGCCGACGTCGCTCGTGAGAAAAATGACGAGGAGCCAGGGAATCACCGCGCAGGCAATGCTGGAGATCCAGCGCTTGATCTTGTGATCAAAGGTTTCCTTAACGTCAGTGAATTCCGAAATCATGCGGATGCGCTTATTGCGCTCCTGCTGGAGCAGTTCCTCGGATTGCTCGGGATCGCTTGTCTCCCCAGTATCCTTGGTGAGATCCTGCTCTAGCGCCTGTTGCGCGGTCACCTTCGCTCGCTTCAATTCGCGCTTCATCGCGCGATCTTGCTGCCATTCAGCCACCAGGTTCCCCAGCAGCCCGCTCAAGAAGCCAGGCTTTTTCTCCTGCTCCTCAGCATCGGCCTCCAGGTCAGGGGTGGCTTGCGCTCCTGTAGGCCCCTGTGTCGGCGGCGTTTTTGGCGTCGCCGGCGATCCACTCGCCGCTGGCCCAGACATATTTCCAGGCATATTTGGATCGGGCGGCGTGAACCCACTCTGATTGGAGTCAAAAGGAGTGGTGTTTGACATTCAGTTAGCCTTTCATACGGTCATAAGGGTTAATAAAAATCATCTACGCGCTACAAAGATGGCTAAACCCGTGCGGTATTCTCACTTGACTTCACAAAGCTTCGTCGGATGTACGGAAGACTTCGCTTGCCAAGTGAGAATGATGTGGGTGCTTGCCGTTAGGCGACGCCCTCTTCCGATGCAGTTTCACCTGAGCCAGAATCAGTGGCCCCAACTTCGATTTTGAGTTCGTCCAGGCGCTTGCGGTACGAGGCCAATTTGTCGCGCTCGCGCATGTTGTGGGCCTTCTTGAGCGAGGCGGAGAGATGGGCGCGATCAGTAATAAAGATGTTCGCCATGCGCACGCTTTTGCGTCCCAATGCATCCTCGATGACTTTATCCAGGTTATCGCGTTGGTCACACATATCGTTCCAGTCTTTTTCGCTGATGCGAGCACTGGTGTTCTGAGCTGTTGTCTGCTGATCTGCCATAAATTGCATTATCCTTTAAGCATTTTGAGGGGAGGGAACGCCGCAGGCAGCCATCCTACCCGCGGCCCGGTCATCACTACAAAACTGGCTTCTACAGAGGTTGTACTACTATCGCTGACCTACAAACCAGGGCTACTCATCCGCACTACGAGTTGTGTCTATCTGCTGAGGGTCGGGAGTGCTTTTTATGGCATCCCAAATGAATGCGAACACATCGTTAATGGTGCGAATCCCCAGAGCTTCGTTATGCGTCAGGGGGCGCTCCTCAGCCTGCTGCTCGTTCTGCTCTTGCTCGCTCATAGCCATCCTTTCGGGATAAGCATGTGCAAACCACATTACAGTCGATCGCGCTACGACAGAACCTATAAACCAACATCAAGAGACAAAAGGAGGCAGAATCTGGCTAACACGGCGACTGATACTGCGAACATTGAGGGTTATGGCATGCCCCGCAGTACGAGCACTGGAAATACCGGCAGCTCGTACAGGGACCTGACAGGTGAGAACGGTAGGCACACGAAGATGGGTAAGAGGAGGCCGCAAAGGCGAGCCTCGCATGACGCAGAGAGTGGGCGCGCTGATGGGCGCATATTGCCAGTAAAGCGATAACGAGGGGAATCATCCATGACGCCATGAGTCAAATCCTCCAGATGAGACTTGCCCCCGGCGTTCAGCACTATCTTTGCTGCATTTGCCGCAAAGATGATATACTGAAACGCTGGGTGTTGTAACAGACGCTTGGTAAAGCAAGAGGGGGAGCGTGTCCGGTCGCCAAACTAGAGCATGCTCTCTCTCAAGCCACAGCCACTCAAAACTTCAAAATTCCTGCGCTACAAGATCTACTCTACAATTCTCGCACTCCATATTCCTTACTACAGATACCCACTACAATTTGGTCCTGGCCTAATGACTCTCACATCAAGCCAGAAACTCCAATCCAACATGTTCGCAACCATTTTTAAACTAATTTAAAACTAGTTTCAATCTTGTTGCAATTGGTTTTTAACATATTAATTCCTTGTTGTCAATGGTTTAGCAATTAGTTTGAAATCTTTGCATTATCATGTATAATATGTTTGCCAGAGGATTAATACTTTTAACCTACTGATATTTCAATCAATTAAAAAAAGGGTTATACTATTATAAATAATTTGCTCTGTGGAGAATACATATGTCTCGTGATGGTTTCATGACAATAAATGAGGTTGCTTCTGCACTCAAAGTTCCAGTAAGCAAGATCCGTACAATTATCGCTAGGTTAGACATTCAGCCTCGAAGATTTCCTGATGATATGCGCCGCCTTTACTATAGTGAGGCTGATATTCAACGTATTAGAGCTGTGCTGGGTCTCCAATAAAAAGCATTTATCTTGTCAAAGTTCTAGCAGTGCAACAATCACATGCGGCTTCTGCCAATAATGATACTAGGGCTGAACGCTTAAAAGAAGGTCAATCTGAGGGAACACTAAGGGAATATTAAGAGGTAAATAACAGGTAATTATGAGGTAAACAATTTATGAGGCCGTGAAAAGGCTTGTAAAGCGTAACTGATGCCATGTACAATCGAGTTGTAGATCGTTGAGATAGCATCCCTAGATGGAGGTACGGGATGGATACCAGTAAAACTCCAAACGATCTTTTGAGACAGCTCAGGCGAGAGCGTGGATGGTCTCAAAACAAATTGGCAGATCTACTTCAACAAAGAGGGGGATTTGCGGATGCCTCACTCCTGCGAAAGTGGGAAAGTGGTAAGCATGTCCCTAGTCCTTTTTATCAAGAGAAACTTTGTGCCATCTTTGGCCTTACAGCCTATGAATTGGGTTTTCTACCAGAAAAACGCTCGCCAGCTAGCAATTCCGTTGCTGATACTCAAATCACGCAGGCGACTAAATCATTCCCTGCACAGCGCTCTCCAATTTTTTTAGGGAACGAAGATATGGATAGACGCCGCCGCGAATTCTTACAATTTTTAAGTTTTGCCGCCACAACTCTCGTCCTGCCATTGCCTGATTTGGATTGGGATAGGGTACAGACGGCAACAGCAAAACCCCAGCATCTTGATGCTCAGGTGATTAATGACTTAGTCGCCATTAACAAATATTATTGGAGTCTTTATAACGCTGCACCAAACAAAAACGTCCTCCTTGAGGGCGCTCTGGGTCAGTTAAAAACGCTTACCAGTTTTCTCAATGAGGGTCCTTGTGAAGCCGACCACCAAAAGCTGTGCATACTTGCCAGCGACCTCAGCCAGCTAATTGGAGAGATCCATTTTGACTGCAATCAATATGATACCGCTCAAGCTAGTTATGTCTTTGCTGCAAATGCAGCGAAAGATGCTAAACATTATGACCTCTGGGCTTGTGCCCTAGTAAGGCATGCCTTTTTACCCATTTATGAGTCACATTTTCAGGATGCCTTGCAGCTGCTACAGGGTGCTCAACAGGTCGCGCGTCACGGAGATACCGAACTAGCAACGCGCTTCTGGATAGCAAATGTTTCGGCTCAAGCTCAAGCGGGAAATAAGAACCTTTTCGCATGTCGGAAAAATCTTGACCTGGCAGAAGAGGTGCAATCAGTAAGCCCAAACGGCATGAATGGCATGTGGTTACGTTTTGATGGGACGCGATTAGCGGAAGAGAAGGGCTCATGCTTTGTTAAATTGGGGCGGCCAGATCTTGCTATGCCGGTTCTTAATGAAGCTCTTACACAGCATCCAAAGGCTACTCGTAGGCGAGGGATGGTTCTCACAAACCTTGCAATTTCAGCACTACAACTTGGAGAGTTGGATCGCGCTTGTACTTATGCAAGTGAAGTTACTCAGATCGCTGGCAAAGGATCTGGCATGTTACTTAGAGGTCTTCACTCATTACAGGAAAAACTCATACCGTATCAAGATTCACAATTGGTCCAAGAACTGGATCAGCAGATTGCTCTTATCAATTAAGGAAGAGGGAAAATGGTCAATACAGAACAGGGAGGCCAACGCTTCCGCAATACCTGGATAGCTGGAGTAAATCAATACTACCCAGGGACACCGAAACCTGGCTACATTGCACCCTGGGCAGAGATGGCTAAATGGGAACAGGAAAGCGCTATTGCGGTCTATGAGCAGATCCACCAATTTGTGGCCGCAACGGCTGGGAAAACCACGCAGCTCAGTCGTGAACAGAAAGGGCGATTCGTTTGTCTGTGCTGGATAGGGCAAATCTACAAGCATTTTGAGTCCCCAAAAGCCTCATATGTCGCCGACTGGACTGAGTTGCCAGAATGGCAGCGTGAAACTGACGCAAACATTTTTGAAGCCATCGAGAGAGACTGGTTTCAGGAAATGTAATATATGAGGAAAAGATGAGATGACGCAAGAAATTCAGCTCTCAATTAGTTCTGACCTAGATACTCACCTGTATCAAGTGTCAAAGTTTCCAGGAACAGGATTTTGGCGATGGATCAATATGGATTGGCACACCAATGTCTCACCTGAAGAACTTGATTGGCTCAAAGCGCATGGGTGGGAATTAGTTGAGCCAAGAGGGTCTCGTTTGGCTGATATTTTTGCGCTCCATTCGCATCTTGCTCCATCATTGATGTTGTTTGCACATGATACGCCGTACGATTTTACCATAAGCGGCCAATGGGTTATGACAAATGATTTAACCTATGCAGAACAGTATCCTGTAGTCCTTACTCACCAAATACCTGTTGCTGCACATTTGTCAGAAGAAGCAGTTAAACAGATTGCTGCACCAAATGCTATGCTTGCTGGAACCGAAGCCCTAATTTTTAACAAGGCAACTGCCGATGTATCTCTTTATCATCTGGAGAGCCTAGGAGATACCGGAAAGAAACTCCAGGAAGAAATACAAAGTAAAATTATCCCTCTTCCCCATTCACTCAATGGGCTGCTTCTCTCAGAAAGAGAAAAGTTACATCGAAACAAAGCTTGGCAACAGGCGAGGCGCGCTGCACGCGAGCTAGCACAACTCTACTGGCAGCATCATCTAGATAAACAACATGCAACCAAACATTTGCAAGATCTGCCTTGCATTTTTCCACATAAAACGCAAGAGGGATTGACCTTGCCTATCATTATTCCAGCGGCACTCTCGGTCCGAGGAGCGCTCAGTGCCTTTAGCAATGGGCACAATGGAGCTCAGCCCTGGTCACCCAAGCAGCAAATTCCTTCATTCCTAATAAAATCAGCATCAGATTCAGCTCTCATCCAATACAAGCCAGAGGGATATACTCTTCAAGGAGTAGAAGATCTAACCAAAGTGCTCTGGGATCAGGTCAATCAGCTCTCTGATATAGATGGGGATGTTCTACTGGCATGTTTGGCACAATGGATGAATGAGCATGATAGCGAAGGCTTGGTATGGATTACATCAGATCATATTCTCAATTATCGTGGGATACAGCCGCGCCAGTATATTGACGCTCAGGGCACAAAACGAGCTAGCACACATCGTTTGGAAGATTTACAAAGCATTCACAAGAGTATGCAGCGTATCAGTAACCTTTTTGTGACAACTCAAGAGTGGTCGGCAGAACCTCGAACCCCTGGCAAACGTGGACGTCCCAAGAAACGACAACTTCAGCTTCAGGATAAATTACTTCACATTGAGAAGCGATTCGTTGACTCAACTGCTTTTGATGACGGCAGAAACGAGGAGCTTGCTATCGCTTGGCTTATTCGTCTTGGGAAATGTGTGCCAACTCTTTCTACAAATACCAATCGGCAGGTAGCCTATCTCTTTCAACAGGCACTCATCTACGATCCATTCCGCGAGAAGTGGGAAAAACGCTTAGCACGCTATTTTATGATGCGCCTCCAAGATTTCACAAGTCAAATAATATTATGTCTCATACAGGATATGCTCTTGGAGCTTGGCTTTTTGATTGATGCGAAAAACCCCGACCGTGGTAGACATCGCTTTGAACAAGCTCTGGATCGCCTTGTCCAGGATCAGCTCATCGGATCCTGGTGCTATCAAGAAGATATTCATGCATTGCCAAGCAAAAAGTGGGTCCAACAGTGGCAGTCATATCATTTGCAGGTAGAAGCTTCTCCACTCATCAAAGAGCTCGAAGATCAGAGGAGACAAAAAATTTCTCCAGCAAAGAAGGAGAAACGTCCCCATTCTGATGTATAATCCTGGCGCTATCTTGTGGCATTTCTGGCGCTATCTTGTGGCGTTATTTTTCATTATGAATTTCATAGAACGGCTTCTAGAGCCATTGCATGACCTATATAGGTGATATTAAAAGAAAGCAAAAAAATCCTTTTTTTACCAAATTTAATTCGACATAGGGTGACAAGCCAGAAAAGATCGTTTACAATTGGCTCAGCCGGAGGGAACGGTGTTTCTTGCGGCGAGCGAAGGAAAGAGGCGTCGTGATGACGTAGTAACAAACAAGCGATACAATCGCCAAAAATGAGAAAAACCAGCGCGCCAACGCTGGTCACTCTCATCCATCGGATTTGGTATTCGATTGGACCAGGACTGGAAAAATAGGGCGGCCCACCAAGCTCTCCAAACACCAGTCACAGGCTTTTGTTGCTCTCAACGCATGAAAGCAAATATCTACGTCTCTATAATAGCATACTCATCTCGCAATATGCTAGGTGCAAATTACCAACGGTTGGTAATTTCAACTGTATAGATCGAACATGAGCAGCGCTAGAAGAGACTACATAGTACTTGCTTTCACATCCTGACAATGGAAACACTCCGGGATACCGCCGGAAAACTGATATTTCGTTCGTAGAAAGCGAGTACTTGTACTATGGCAGACCTCCTATTTGAGGGCAATGATTCACGTAGTCATCCTCCCTCAGACGCCCATACTGCTATGCCATCGCCAGCGACGGGAGATGCATCCGTCGATCCACCTGGCATCGTCACACTGTCTGTAGCTACAGACACTTTTGAGCGAGTCGACCCGCGCACCCTCCAGATCTTCCAGGATCTCTTTCCAGGTGAGCATGGGGTCCAGTTCCTCGCCAAGCTCTTACGCCATGCACAGGTCAAACAACTCGTCCTTCCCCAGCTCGGTATCTCCACGGTCGCCGACGTGGCTGTGATCAGCGCGCAAAGCCTGCGCGCGCTGGCTCGTCTCATGGATTTTGGCTATGACACGCTCGAAAAATATATTGTGACGCTCAGCCAACTCAAACTAGTGCATAAACAACGGGCGCGCCGACAAATCGTGCTCCACTTTCCGCTCTCGGCCTCTCAGCTCCCCGATCCAGACGCGCTGGATCATCTGGGTGAATACCGACATAAGGTCGCGCTATTTGCGCGCCAGGTTAAACGCCGATATCTCAAGCTGCGTGCCTCCAAAAAAGGCGACTTTTATGCTGTGCGGTCGTCCTCTGTCTCAAGCGAGCCACTGGTCCTGGTACCAGCGAGCGCTACCGTCGATACTGCTCCACTTACCAGCCAGGTCCTGGACTTGATCCTCGAAGACTTCGACCAGGTGCTTAGTACAGAACCAATAGTAGACTCTAAGACAAAAAGTCGCCTTTTGGCGCGCATGGAGGATGCGCTGCACATGCGCTGTGCTCGACTGGAAAGGCAACTTTCTTCTCAAAAAGGCGACTTTTCTGAAAATCGTAAAGACACATTGCCTTCCCCTCAAAAGAGAGAGTCGCCTTTCCTCTCCCAAAAAGACGACTCTCTCTCTTCACAGACACCTCTTATCGAGAAAGAGAGTCGCCTTTCCCACAAAAAAGGCGACTCTTTGAATGAGGGGCTTCCTATGGTGCCTATACGAAAAAGGCAACTTTCTTCCCCAAAAGACGACTTTAACACTGATGTTGTCGAGCAAAAAGGTGACTCTGACGCACACAAAAGGCAACTTTCTCTTGAAAAAGGCGACTCTCTCTCGCCAAAAGGCGACTTAGAAGCTTCTTTTGTCAATGGAGATCTTGCTAACGTTAACGTAATAACGTTTTTTAATAAAATTACGTTAAACGTTAGCATCGGAAGCCATTTCTTCTGTCAGGCATTTGGGGAGAAGCCCACCAAGCGAAATATCTACCGAAAAGTTTTTCAGGATGTTAATCAGGATACCCAAGCTATCTTAGGAGCCTACCTCGTTACATTGGCTCACCAACATGATGGGACGATTAAGAATCTCGCTGGCTTTTTCCTAGCTCGTTGCAAAACGTTTCATCAAGAACTTTCAGACGAAGCACAACAACTTATTACTCACTACAGTGCCTACACCTATGCTCAGGTGCAAGAAGCTCTTTCCCATTCGCAACCAGTTGTGCCAGCTCCAGGTACCCAGCCTTCGTCTCTCCAGACGTCATCCGCACCGCCTTCACATGTGCGTACTGGACCGCGACCGCCATCGGTAACCATACGTGTTCCGGTGCAATCTGGTGGTGGAATGGATCTTCAAACAGCCGAACGATTGCGCCGAACGATAAGTGCTGACCAGCGTATGCTATTCATTCCTCACGTCAGGAGACTGTTGCTGCGCGACGGATCATATGCCGTTTTTGTGGGGACAGATGATTTCCAGAAGATCCGTCAGGTACTCTTGTACTCTGAAGAAGAGTGGTTGGCCAACAGCACTACCATGACAAGCGGCATGCAGTTGTTTAGCAAGTATCAGAAAGAGAAGTGAGATGGCAAAACAGCATGAACGCCTGCTGCCGCATAATGTCGTTGCTGAAACAGCTGTGCTTGGAAGCATCATTATCGACCCTGAGGCATTGGTTGGTATTGCCGACTTTCTTCGTGCAGAAGATTTCTATCGTGACGCGCATCGGCTTATCTACGAAGCGATGCTGGATCTTTATAACCGACGGGAGCAAGCAGATCTGGTAACTATCAGTGATGCACTCCAACGTCGACAACGCCTGGAGGAAGTTGGCGGCGAGGACTATTTGACCTCCCTCATTAGTGGTGTGCCTACCAGTGCCAATGTTGTGTATTATGCTCGTATCGTGGAGCGTACCGCAATTCTGCGTCGATTAATTCATGCGGCAGGGGATATTGCAGGGATGGCATATGAGGCCGAGGAAGATGCGACCGATGTCGTGGATCAGGCGGAGCAGCGCATCTTTGAGATCAGCCAGCGTGCGATTCAGGTGGCAAGTGATCTTTCAATTTCCGAGTTACTGGCGTCTTATATGGCGAGGCAGGAACAGTTGATGAGTCGGGGTGCCCAATTGATGGGTGTGCCCTCTGGATTTCAGGATCTGGATCGCTTGACAGGAGGCTTTCGCAAGTCTGATCTCATTATTCTGGCTGCCAGACCCGCCGTAGGTAAAACAAGCTGTGCGCTCAGCCTGGCCTATCAGGCAGCGGTGCAGTATGGGCAGCGTATTGGTATCTTCAGCCTGGAGATGAGCCAGGAGCAGCTTGGGGATCGGCTCATCTCCATCGCGACAGGTATCAACCTCCAGCGTGTTGGAGCAGGATTCATTGAGGATGCAGAGTGGGAGGAGATGGTCAAAGCTTCAGAGACGCTTTCTCAGGCCCAAATTCGCATTGATGGTTCGTCCTCGCTTTCACCTATGCAGCTACGTAGCCGGGTGCGGCGCTGGGTATTGGAGGAAGGTATTGATCTGGTGATCATTGATTACCTCCAGCTGATGCAACCCTCGCAGCACCAGAAACAAGAAAACCGAGTGCAGGTGATCGACGAGATTAGCCGTGAGCTCAAGATTCTGGCGCGCGAATTGAACATTCCGATTCTGGCCTTGGCGCAGCTCTCGCGAGCGGTTGAGTCGCGCCAATCGAAAGTGCCGCAACTCTCTGACCTACGAGAATCTGGCGGCCTGGAGCAGAATGCGGATCTGGTCATCTTCATTTACCGTGATGAAGTGTATAATCCGGAAACGGAACGTAAGGGCTTCGCGGATCTCATCATTGCCAAACACCGCAATGGGCCAACTGGGCAGGTGGTACTACGCTTTGAGGCCCAGACGACACGTTTCCGTGACCTAGAGGAGATCGACCAGGATATTGAGGCGTTGGTTATGGAAGCTCAGGAAACGTTTGAGGAGGACGGCAACGATGAGTAAAGAGGGTTATGAGGAATAGAGGGTTCGTTTCCGCGTAATGGAGAATGAAAAATCCACTACCAGACACTGTTGTTCTAGCGTTGCCTGTTCCAGACTCTTTGGATTGATAACTGAAAGGATTCATGATCAATGCAGCACAACGAGGGCCGGAAAAAGGAAATTATTCGAGATGTGGAGCCACTTATTGAGATGCTGAAAAGCGATAATCCGGTTCGTCAACAACAATCTGCAAATGTTTTGGGGCAGTTGAAGGATACCCGCGCGGTAGGACCACTTATTGAAGCATTGAGTGATATGAATAGTGGCGTCCAGGAGACAGCAGCGAAAGCGCTTGGTCTGCTCGGTGACATTCGAGCGGTGGAGCCGCTTGAAGACACACTGAGAGATATAAATAATCGGGTACGCAGGCAAGCGGCAATAGCGTTGACGCAGCTGGATTGGCAACCAGCAAATGAGGAACAAGCTGCCTTCTTGGCGGTTGCCCAGCAAGATTGGGATCAAGCAGTGAGTTTCGGTTTGGCTGCAGTAGAGCCGTTATGCGTAGCCCTCGAAGATTTTTCAAGTGGAATTCGAGAACAAGCGGCGATAGCACTGACAAAGTTGGATTGGCAACCAGCAAATGAGGAACAAGCAGTCTTATTGGCAATTGCCCAACAGGATTGGGATCGCGTGATCAGCTTCGGTTCAGTCGCAGTAGAGCCATTATTAGCAGCCCTCAATGGTTATAAATTTAGGATGGATTCCAGGGATATTATCACAACCTTAGGGTCGATAAAGGATGATCGTGTCATCGACCCACTACTTCAGTCACTAAGAGATATGGATTGGATGGTTCGGAAGGCGGCTGCAACGTCTCTAGGTCAACTTGGAAATGTTCGTGCGGTGGAGCCATTAATAGATGCATTGCGAGATGATGATAGTTTGGTTCGAGAGCAGGCAGCAGTAGCGCTGATACGATTAGATTGGCAACCAGCAAATGAGGAGCAAGCTGTGGCGTTGGCAATTGCCCAACAAGATTGGGATCGAGCGATCAGATTTGGTTCGGTCGCAGTGAAACCGATGATACAAGCATTCAGAGAGGATCCTTTGTCTGAAGCAATTCAGGAGGCATTGCGAAAATTAAACGATCCACGAGGTCTCGCGGAGATCGAAAGCTATTCTCGGAGACCTGTGCTTTCCGCGCCATCTCCTCCTCCTCGTTTCATGCAAGAAGAACAAGCATATTCGCAGCTTGAATATTCTCCACAAGCTCCTGTTAGATCCCCAATTTATTTCTCTGAGAAGCCATCTCTTCCACCAGATATATCTTCTCCCCCACAAGGAAAATCCTCTGTTGTGAGGGGGTGGGGAGGAGTCATGTTTGCATTTCTGGTGTTTCTCGTGCTGATTGCTGTCGTTGCAACCATCATTGTAAGGATGACACCGTCCGGGTCTGCGCAGCCTGCTGCGAGTATGTGGAACGGCTTTTTGTTCGTCTGCCAGATGCTCTTGTTGACAATAGTTGTGTGCTTTACTCCCACATGTGTGTCGTTGTTTGTGCATCGAAGTAGGCGTATCGTGTCCTTGCTGATAGAGAGTACGACCTATCTCGTCGTCTTCTTAGGATTTGCTTTCTGGATGCTTGGGGCGAGGGCTTTTGGGAGTTGGCTTGTCTACGCAGCAGCTTTGGTGCTCTTGGTCGAGGTAAGTGGCCATTCTATGGAGTGGTATAAGCAGAATACACTTAAGCGTATCAGGCGCGCAGTCTCGTATACGTCTCTTGAAGTTGATGTCAAAGCGCTTGAGAAGATGACTCGGAATGAAGTGATTCTCTACATCTCTGTTCCCGTTGGACTTGTTCTTGGCACCGTTCTTGGTCTGATACTCCGTCTGACAACTGTGCAAATCCTTGTTCTGTGCCTTCAAATCGTTCTGCTGCTTGCCTCCTGTGTCCAGTTGTATTTTCTCATTATTGGGTTTCGGCGTATGGCAGATCCTTTATTCAAAACTATTCCTAGATATGTGCCAGCATTAACGAAACCGAAGCAGAAGGGCAAGAGGAAGGCACAAGCCCCAAAGGTCTCACAAGAAACAGTTGATCAACAATATATTGACGTTGCAAGTGATGTCAGTGGATTACGTATGGTCTATAAATATGACGCGCTTCTCAATACGATCTTGCTCGTTGCCTTTCTACTTATTGAGATCAAGATGTGGTTGCTTCCGATCGATCTAAAATGGCTGATTGCGAGTGTGGTGATTGCAACATGTGTGTGGAGCGAGCTTCCATATGCGATTGGACAATATCTCCTCCATACCAGAATCCTAGAGGAGTATACGGGCGGAAAATATGTTGAAATGGCAAAAAAGTTGCAGGAATATGCTCCTCTTTTTCCTCCTAAAGCTTTTATCGGGGCACTGTTAACTTCCAGTGCGGCGGGGGGGGTTCTCTATGCGCTGCTTAGCCAGATGGCGCAAGGTGCCATAGCCACATTCATCAAGTAAGCAATGACTGTATCCATAACGGAAAATTGTTATTAGAGTAGACACAATCCAGGCTAGATGGCCTGGCGGGTGGAAGGACTCATAGTATATGCAACAAACGATAGAACAACCGTCACAGCAGGAGCAACAGGCTTCTTCCGTTTCCATCTCTCAACGAGGTTGGTGGAAACGGAAAGAAATTCAGAAAAAAAATAGGCACAAGGAAACGCCACTGGATATATTTGACGCCACGAGGACCGAACCAGAGAGCTTCTACGAGCGGGCTATCGAGTGGACGCACCGGGCCGATAAAATCATCAATCTGATTCTGGGATATTTCCTCGCAGTTGCCTCGGTCCTGGGGTTCATGGATGTCTTGAGCAATGGCGAGGTGCTGGGTCATGTCCCTTTTCTCTTCTATATCTGGCTCCTTATCATGGGCCTGGGTGTTGATTTCCAGATCCTGCTGGTGATTGGGCGTGTGCCTGATCTGGCGCGTATGGTTGGGCATCCCGTCGGAAAGTGGATACTGGTGATGTTCAACATTGCCTTCCTGGCGTTCCTGGCCTATGTTTCAATAGTCATTGGTGCGGTGTTTACCCAACATCGTGACGTGCCAGGGACGATTGCGCAGGCGATGGGCATATTGGGCATCAACTCAACAAATTTTGTCTATGAGCGTGCAGCACTTGCCACCTTTCTGCTAATTCTGATGGCGATAGACAGGACGATGGAACGTTGGCGTATGCAGATCGCCGCATCGAATCGTCAGCAACAACAAGGCGATGTGCAAGTTCAACATGAAGAGCGTCAGGAACAGGTGAGCAGTGCATCACAAACCGAGCAGCGTGTTCAGACAAGCGAACTTACCCAGGTCATTCAGGCGATGCAGGAGATGAACGCGCAGAACTTGGCCGCATTGCATACCATGAACGACAAAGCGATGCAACAGTTCTCTCAAGTCACGGTCGAACTGGTACGTGAGACGATAGAGCGAACAGTTGCTACGATCATGTTACCAGGTGCAACACCTCAGACGCTTGCTGTGCCAGCACGTACCTCTCAGAATGCACACAACCGTAGACAGTCCATATCACAAGAGGGCGAACAGCAGCGTAGTCAGGAGCGTGATACAGAGGCTATGAGCGCGCTTGAGAAGCCCGAAAGGGGCGAACAAGATATGCGCTATTATGGCGAACTCATTGAAACCATGTATCGAGGAAACAACAATCTGACAGTGACAGAGATTGTCGATCAGGTTGGGTGTTCGCGTAGCACGGCGTCAAAATGGCTCAAGCGTGTGAAGCCAGTCGAAGCATGAAGTATAGACAAGGAGAGTGTCTGTAGCTACAGACACTCTAGGGCAAGAGCTGAAGAATCACGGTCCAAAGTGTTTTGTCGCCATATGTCTTTGGTACAGTTATGTATTGTGGGCGTCTGGGAATTATGAATGAGATCATTGATTTGGTTGGCCATCATGCAACAGTGGTTATAGCTTCTTCATAAAGAGGTAAATGGAAGTGAATAACAAGGAAGGTTTTATGGGAACTGGCCATAGCATTGTTTTTTATTCCTGGCAATCTGATCTTCCCAATGCAACGAATCGGGGGTTTATTGAAGAAGCCTTGAAAAGGGCTGTCAAGACGATACAAAACGATGATTCTATCATAACTGCTCCGAGATTAGAGCGTGATACTCTTGGTATTCCTGGTTCTCCCGATATCTCGCAAACGATCTTCGACAAAATTGAGCAGGCAGATGTTTTTGTCTGTGATGTTTCTATCATTAACACAAAGTCTTTTAATGAGCGGCAAGACCGTCCAACTCCTAATCCTAATGTACTGATTGAATTAGGTTACGCTTTGAAGAAACTTGGGCCTCATCGCGTCATTATGGTGTTAAACGCGGCTTATGGTGAGCCGGAGTTATTACCATTCGACTTACGGATGCGTCGAGTACTTCGCTATTTGATGCCAGATAAGGCCAATGAACGAGCCTCCGAACGAAAGCGTTTAGAAGGAATCTTGACCGAGTCTATACGGACCATTCTTCGGGAGTTAAGTGTAACAACGTCTAGCAAAATTCTTGAATCAAAACCCCTTGTTGAACAAATATGTTTAGCAATTACAGAGGGGCATTCCACTCAGGAATGGCTGTGTCGGCAATACATGAAAGATTTTGCCAAACAGATTGTAGTATTAGCTCCCCAACTTCGCGTCGCTTCTACAGTGCCACAGGACGAACGGCTAATTCAATCTATCGGGAACTCTACTTCACTTGTTTTAGAGTTTCTTAAGCTAGCACAAATCATTGCTATTGTTGAGACTTCTCAGAAAGCGGCAATGGCTTTGTATAAGGGTTTTGAGAATATTCTAGCCTTGTACACCTATCCTCCTTCTTCGAATCCGTCAGCAGTAAATGAAGGAGATCATGATTTTGCAAAATTTTTAGGTCATGAGGTATTCGTTGCTTTTTTTGCATTCCTTATCCAAGAGGAGCGATGGGAACTCATGGCAGATCTTTTTGAAGAAGATTTTTATGTACGCATCGCGCATTTTGGCCAACCTGAGCATGTGAACTTTACTGTGTTCTCTCAACCTATCAGGTTATTACGGCGTCGTGCTCATCGGTTAAAGCTACAGAATGTATCGCCTCATTCAGATCTGCTCATGAAGCGATATAGAGAAGGCAAGCTAAAAAATGCTCTATCATTTGAAAGCTTCATGGCTTCAGATTATTTACTTTATTTGCGAGGAGCATTTCAGTTAGATGAACAGTATCAATTACCTGATGCGTTTCTTCCTGCATGGCCTCCTTGGAGCACCTTCTATATGCATCGATTACCTGATTATCTGTACAAAGCAGAGCGCCGTAAATATGCGGAACAACTGCTAGTTTCTTTAGATATTCAAGACATTCCGTCTCTAAGTAGACGGGTGAAAAAAGCAACGGAAGATTGGGAGAACTTGTGGGGCAAGACAAGACGTTTAGAAGCCTTGAATTTCAATGCAATTGGAAGTAGGCCTTAGCAAAGAAAAGAGCATTCGTATGCAAATGGACAACTTCCCAATTGTCGATGACATGATTGAGATTATCAAGGATATGGCAAATACCGAAGAGGAGACCTTAGAAGAACTTCGACAAACTGGCTGGACTCCTCGCGCATGAGCTAATGAATTGCTCGTGCGTCGCAAGAAAGTGCAGCGCCGGCAGTTGCGTGAGGACTTTGCATTCATCCCTGAATTACAATATTTGTGTATTGTGCGAGGCAGATCTGCGAGCTTGTGCGACGGAGCAATGCACCCGTTGCGGCCGCCTCTTTGAGAAGACGGGTGTGCGTGATGATCCCTGTCCGTTTTGTGCCTATTGGGATTGGCGAGTGCGCAGCGCGCAAGGGCAAAAGAAACATCGAAGGTAGCGCTTCTCTTGCCAGAAAGTGTCTGTAGCTACAGACACTTTCTGGCAAGAGAAAAGTGGATAGTGTTCAAGGAATCTGGCACAGAGACAACTGAATTTCCAGACTGGTCTCAAGAGGAGCATTGAGAACATTGTTTTGTAGGTTGTGAGTTAAATGGGTAGGGCCATCAATGGCAGGTATGTGCCTAGTTGGGAACGTTCTCGCTAGACGCTGGAGGAAAAACAATGGGACAGTCACCAGACTTTGACAAGATCAAGCAAGAAAATGTGTATGGTATGGAGCACTGGAGCGCCCGAGACCTTGCTCCTCTCTTGGGTTATGCCAAGTGGGAACGGTTTGAAGGCGCTATTAAACGTGCTATGACAGCATGTGAGAAGTCAGGGAATCGTGTAGAGGATCACTTTCCCAGCGCCGGGAAACAGATACAGTTTGGTAAGGGCGCGACACAAGATGTAAAAGATTATGCGCTTAGTCGATTTGCCTGCTACCTTATTGCGCAGAATGGAGACCCCCGTAAACCTGAGATAGCGACGGCGCAGGTGTACTTTGCTATCTCTACGCGAGCGAATGAGATCCATGAGCTGCGGCGTCAGCAAGAGGAACGCCTGGAGATGCGCTTAAAGGTCATTGAGAGCTACAAATTATTGGGGCAAGCAGCGCAGCAAGCGGGAGTCAATACGGAAAACTTTGGCATTTTTATTGATGCAGGTTACCTTGGTCTGCATCGTCATACATTAGAGGAACTGAAGGAGCGTAAGGATATTCCCGACGATGAGGACTATCTAGATAACATTGGGCGTGCGGAACTGAGCGCGATTGACTTCAAAAATAACCTTACTGAAGGCAAGATTCGAGGAGAGGGAATTACTGGCCTGGATGATGCCTCGCAGGCGCACTACTTTGTTGGTGATCAGGTGCGGAAAGCTATTGAGGCAGTAGGGCAGCCCTACCCAGAAGATCTTCCCCCAGCAGCATCAATCCGCAAAATGATTGAAGAACGACGTCGTGCCAGCAAGAAGCGCAGACTGAAGGCTCAGGAGCCAGAGCAGGGCCAGGGGACGCTTTTTGATGATTTCGAGGGAAATGGGTAGGCGGAAGTGTCTGTAGCTACAGACACTTTTGGAAATTATGACCAGATAAAAGAGAGATTGTGCTTATAGGAAGGTTGAAAGACAAATGCTCGAAGAAGCAGAGATGCGAAGGCTGGCCATGATTCAATATATGTACACGCAAGCCGTGGAGCAGGTCAGTAAGCCAGAGCCGCTTAATATGTTAGCAGTCCTCACATTTCATGATGCCGTCGAACTCTTTCTTGCGCTTGCCGCAGAACACCTTAATGTGGGAAAGGAAGATCAAAAATTTGTAACATATTGGGATGTGATCAATCCAGTACTCCCAAATAAAGATTTTGGACAAAGGGCAAGCATGACTCGTCTCAATAAGGCCAGAGTAGGTTGGAAACACTATGGCATCCAGATACCTGGCCCGGATATAGAGAGTTTTCACTCAAGTGTTACAGATTTCTTCCAAGAGAATACACCAAAGGTATTTGGAATCGCCTTTGACGAAATTGCGATGGCGATGCTTGTACAAGATGAAGATGTCCGAGACCTTCTGCTAAAAGCAGAAAAATTGAACAGTAGTAGTGATCTCAAAGCTGCCATAAAGGAAATAAGTATTGCCTTTCTAATACTTTTTCATGGCTTTGAATGGAATGCTATGAGACAGAACAGCATTCATCTTCGCGGAGTTTCCAGACGTACCTCTCCTAGGATTGAGCACGAGGCACCTAAAGAGCTTTCTCGGTTTGCAAGAGAGATCGAAAAGGAGATAAGCACCCTTCATGAGCAGGTCAGACTTCTCAGTTTGGGAATCGATTATCGACGATATATGCGGTTTAAATCGCTCACGCCTACTGCGGTTCTTTATATGAGTGGTAAATATGAGACGCTTGGAAATGGAAAAGCACAATATCACCAGGATTTTCTTTTCTGTTATTCTTTCGTAATTGAATGTGCTCTCCGCCTCCAAGAGATTCGGTTTGTCTAGCTGAATCATTGGCAGTTTTGGGTTATAGGCGTCCTCTTTGCAAAGTGTCTGTAGCTACAGACACTTTGCAAAGAGGACGCGAACCGATATACTTAGTGAGGAAGGTTGCGAGCGCAAGGAAAGGAGACTGGTATGAGTGACGCGCGAACGATGTTTGTTGGCAGTGGAAAAGGTGGAACCGGAAAGACAACGACCGCCCAAAATCTCGCATCAGCATTTGTGGCAGCAGGGTATCGAGTATTGGGCGTGGATGGTGATGGCCAGGCATCATGGAGCCATCTCAACGGCCTTTTCCCGCGGCAAGGTCGCCCCAACATTTATTCTGCTCTCAAGCAGCTTATTGAGCAATACGAAACAAAGGTCGGTATTTATCATCTTCCTTCGGGTCTCGATTTTATCCCTTCGAGTTCTGGCTTGCATAAAATTGTGAGCGACCTGGCAAGTGTGGAGCGCAGCGAGTATCTTTTGCAGCAGTTGTTGACCCCGCTCAAGGGACGATATGACCTCATTATTATTGATTGCCCTCCGGCTCTCAATGCGTGGACCAATAATATTTTCATGGCATGTGATGATGGCATCATCACAATCCAGCTCGAACCGTTAGGAATTGCGAGCGCTGGCGAAACACTAGAGTATTTGCAGGGGTTGAGAAAGCGTGGACTCTTTATGCATCATGATCTCAAGCTCTCCGGTGGGTTAATCACCATGATGGATTCCCGCACTGCCATTCACCGCAATCTGGCCGAGGTCGCGCAGGAACAGCTTGGTCAACATATGAGCATCTTTTCCACGCGCATCGAGCGCACGATCCAGTTCCCCGAGGCGCAGTATTTCGGCTTGCCAATTGATCTGTATAACAAGGACAGTAAAGGAACGGCTGCCTATGCCGCGCTCGCCGAGGAAGTATTAGCAGGCACAAGCCTGCGGAGTGTGTCGGGATTGCAGGTTCCCGCTCGATTTGCGGATAGTTTGCTGCAAGCTGCATCCTCAATTGAGGAGCAGGCCGGTGAGAATGGGACCGAGGTGACCTGGGAGGAAATAGATGTCGTCATTTAACCGCCGAATTACTCAACAGAAGAAGAAGCAGCAGCAGCCTGCTGAGCAATCATCTCTTCCTTCTCAAGCTCCTGTTGTTGAGGAACACAAGAGTCTTCCTCAACAACAGGAGTATTATGGCGATGATCAGACTGCCTCTGAGGATCGCCCGAAGTGGGAGCGCACAATTCCTCCGCGTCGCATTCGTCCCAATCCCTTTCAGGCCCGCCTGATTTTTGATGAAGAGAAACTTCAAGAGTTGGCAGATGGAATGACAGAGCATGGGTGGGTTGGTGGAGGATTGCCGGTGCGCCCTCATCCCACTGAGGCAAACACCTATGAGCTGGTCTGGGGAGAACGCCGCTGGCGCGCAGCGCAGATGGCGCAGTTGGAAGCTATCCCATGTGTCATTAGCGAGTATTCAGACGATGACCTGATTGAGCTTGGTCTCCTCGAAAACATCCAGCGCGAGAATCTTACCAACCTAGAAGAAGGCCAGGCGTATGTCAAACTTCTCGCCATCCAGAGCACTGATGGAAAACCCCGCTACTCTATCCGGCGTCTTGCCCAACGCATTGGGAAGGACAAGAGCTATATTGAGGATCGGCTCCTCTTGGCTCGTGTGTCCCTCGATGTGCAGCAACTCGCGACTGATCAGCCAGATATTTCGCCTCGTATCTTGCGAGAGTTAGATGCTCTTTCGAAGATGTTAGAGCCAGAGGAGCGTAAGCCAGTGTTAGATGGGGTGCGCAAAGGACATTTGCGCATTGAGGATGTGCGCGAGATTCGCAAAGATATTGAGCACCTCTCGTCCTTGCCCTTGGAAGAGGAACTGTCTGTAGCTACAGACAGTTTAGAGCCTCCGACCTCGTTTGACTTGCCCCCTCATGGCAAAGTGTCTGTAGCTACAGACACTTTGGGGCCAAAAGACTCTCAACAGACAGATATCGAAGAAAAACTGTCTGTAGCTACAGACAGTTCGGAACAAATATTACCACGCAATAAGCCTTTGGAGGAAGAAGTGTCTGTAGCTACAGACACTCCAGGGCGTCCTCTCTCAGTACCAACATCTCTCACAGGGCGAAAAGTGTCTGTAGCTACAGACACTTTGGTTCTATCAAAGTCGTTGGATCGGGATACAACCGTGCTACAGCGGATTATTCAGCGTCTACGCGATGATTGTGAGACGATGACAGCAGGGCAGCGAATGCTCGTGAAGCAACGCCTGGATGAGTGGCGCGGCGCTCTTGATCAATTGTCGTCTGATTTGGAAATTTAACTCTCTTTACCGTAAAGGCAATAGGGCTCCTCTCGGATTATTTGAAGTGGAAAAGTGTCTATGGTTACAGGCATTTAGGCATGAGCCGCTTTGCAATTCATCCGTTTGGAGTCCAAACTTTTAGGTTGCTAAAGATTACATCTGTTGTCGATTGATCATCATCACAATCAGCAGCAATACCAATTTGCCCATTGCTGTAGGTATCATCTTCAACTTTGCCGACTTGTTGTTTGTTTATGTAGAGAGTAAACATTTTGTCTCGAGCACTAATGGCTATGAGATTGGTTTTCCCAAGGCCAATATGTATCTTATCTGACGGTTCTGATTTGTGAGCATACCCCAGCTCCCCTTTTTTATCATATCGTAAAAATTGAAAAGAGCCGTTTTGGCATATGCGAAAAAAATAAAATTTTTCAAGAATCTTATTAGCTCGTAAAACTAATGCGCCACAGTCTCCTTGTACAATTTTCAATTCAATTTCATAATCAAGATCTTTATAAGGAGCAGTTTGAGCATAGCAGAGATGAAAAAAAGGTGCTTTTGGTACGGTAACATGATATTCGCCCTTTTCCGAAGCGCATTGACCTGTATATAAGTCCTTTGGTTTGTAATCCTCCCAAGCTGAAGCATTTTTGAATTGGTCATACATTTTTAAGGTTGTATTGGGAGCGTAGGGGTCGTTTCCAATGACTGAAGTTGTTGGTGTTGAAGTCGGAGAAAGCGATGTTGGTTTAGCAAGTGAAACAAGATAAGTGAACCAACCAGGATTTGCGAGCAAAACAGGTACAAGTATTCCTATAACACTCACGATAACCCCGATAAATTGCCACACTGGATCACGATACCATTTATCTTTACTCTTCTGGTTAGATTCTCTTTGGTCGGACTGTCCCTGAGCCATAAAGCTACCTCCTCAGAGTAGGGGAGAATACATTGTAGAACAGAGCCAAATTGATTGAGCTTTGGAGAAATTCTCTCTTTTACAACGCTTGAAGAAGTAGCTTTTAGCACGTGATTTTGTTTCCCCTAAAATAGTGTGATTTGTAAATGTATTTCTCTATAACCTTGGATAATCTGCTCACAACCCAAAGCGTCTGAAGCTACAGGCGCTTACCTCAAGCGCCTGTAGCCCCAGATCATCAGAAGGAAAGAGAGTGTCTGTAGCTACAGACACTCTCTTTCCTATAGGACTCCTGAGAACCGTAGCACTGCCAAGATGATTCCCAGAAGAACGATACCGATTCCTACCCCACTCACCAACATAATCATCTGCTTTTGGCGTTGCTTTGATGGGTGGATCGGCTTGGGTTGTGGAGGTGTCCCCCCCTTCTGGGTCGTATCGATGGGTTGCTCGGCCCTAGGGTTAGGCGCGAAAGGAGCGTGGATCCGGCCAGGTGACCTCCTTTTGTGGATTACGGAAGGCTTCCTCATAAATGTCCACATAATCGTGAATCTTTTCCAGATATTCCTCCAGATTCTGGCACAGTCCCAATTCGTGAAGCGCTGAGACAACAGCCAGATCGCGTTGGTGGAAAGGACCACGGCTGGATGAAGGGAAATGGTATTTCACTTTGTCTTCACGCGCTTTCTGGGCCAGGGCAACTGCTTTGGCATCAGGCAAGCTTTTGAGATCTTTAGAAATAGCTTGCCGCTCCTCAACGAATTGCTCCATATAGGCTGCTACCCAGCGCTTTACCATCTGCTTATACTCAGTGGGATTAGGTGGATTCTCAGGTGGATAACTACTTTTGACAGCGAGTTTGGCGAGTGCTAATGCACGCTCCTCAAGCTCGGCATCCAAAATAGTGACAGATCCTTCCTTCGCAATAAGGGCCTGCACTTCCTGAATGTCGTCGACTGCCTGGATTCGCGCCTGATTTGCCAATGGGCTGTTATCTGGAGCTGGTTGCAGTGCGCGTGTCGTATCTCGTTGGAGCTGGATGGGTTCATTTTGCTCGAAGTCGTCTGGAGATGTGACCACGATCAAGATAATCCTTTCTACAGTAGGTGGCACCTGGAGGTGCGCGATCGCCACACTGGGAACAACAGTGAGGGAGCGAGAGGTGAATTTCCGTTGCCGCCAGTGTTTCCACGCATGGGGGCCATGTCGTCCATAACGGTGGTACATCACATATTACAGTAGATTCAGGGGAACATCTATACAAGAGGGCACTAAGAGCTCTACACTCTATACAGTATACGTATGAGAATACATGTGTCAATCAAACAAGTGTTCTTAAAAGATATGTGTTCTCTCCACGTGCAAGAAGACCTGGCTCCAGGCCGAGCGTGGCGGCCTCTTCGGGGGTGTTGACACGATTTGGAATATCATGGTATAACAGACACATTAAAAGTTTGCTCTGAGAAGCAAAAGCAGAACGATTCTGTGCGCCATCGTACTTGCCGGAGCAAAGCTCTTGGGCAGACGATGATGTGCGTCAAGTCGGAACCCGTCGTAACGTGCGGTAGTGTATGCTTGAGCCGGGAGAGTGCATGCAGGCTATAGCTATTGCAGGCTGTCCATGTGCTGGCTGCTAGACATGTTACTCCGTGAGGCTGCGGAGCCAGTGATCGTATCCTGGAAATGCCCTGGTTCAATTCGCCAGGTGGCTGTGTGTTGGGAAGATGGTCAGGGACCTGGGGTGCATTGTAAGAAAAGCGCATAAATGCTTCACCACAAACGAATGGGTGACATCTGCCCGCTCTGACCCCAGCAGAGCAGAGATGGGAGTTGGCCTTCCTCATCAGGCTGGTCTGGTATCCACCAAAGGGCCGGTTGGCGTCGCACCTGGTGACGCGGGTTTGTCTCAGCCTTTTATGAGATGGCACAGCACATCTTCTCTTTGGCCTCGTGATGCGGGCCTGCCGATGGTGAGAGTCCCTCGGCAGGATAACGAAGCGCCGCCTCGTAGTTTCCCCCTTTGTAGTCTTCCCTTGTAGGTATGCTCAGGTGTGGTGTTCACCACTGTTTCTCTGTGTCGTATAGCCACAAGCGAACGACAATCGCGTGGGAGCAGTCGAACACGGTGAACCTCTACCAATGTCCCACTCCCATGGAGTGTTTCCTGTTGAACCAGACCTCGTTTGCAGGTCCGAATAAACAGGGAAAGAGATAATGAAGAGATCGAGGAGCGTCAAACATTGCTCTGGATAACGTACTAGCTTCGGAAAATTCTCAACTCGATACTGGCCTTTTAAGCATAGGTGTCAAGCGGAAGGAGACGGCAACGGGGAAACGACCAGGAGCCAAATACGCAGCAATTCAACGCTTTGATGCCCTCATGGCACCAGGAACCAAACGATCAGAGGCCAAAGCCGCAGCGCGAGCACGCGGAGAGTCTCTCTTTGCCTTTACCGATCAACGGATCCATTCCTTCGAGACACGCAACAACTACCAGCACATCGTCATGCGCTTTCTGAACTGGACACGTGACCAGCATCAGCTGCGTGACCTGGCGAAGATTGATATACAGGCTGACGAATTGGTCTCTCTCTACTTATTGGAACGCATAGGGCAAAAGAAGAGCGCCTGGACCCTGACCACTGAGCGGAGCGCGTTCCGCATGTTCTTCCAGGACCGTAGCCTCACTGATAGCGTTGACTTACCCAAACGCCGGCGTGAGAATATTAAGCGCTCGCGACTGCCTGCCAAACGCGACCAGCGGATCAACCTCGCCAACTGGCAACACATCATCACCTTTTGCCTGGCCTGCGGATTGCGACGTGAGGAGCTACGCGATCTCCGGGTGCAGGATGTCTCTATCCGCCCAAGCGATGGGCAACTTGTGGTGCGCGTCAGCAAAGGCAAAGGCGGGAAGGTGCGAGCGGTTCCCGTATTTCCTGGCCGAGAAGGGGCTGTACGAGCAGCCATCGAGGGGAAAATCGCAGAGGAACATGTCTTTCCACGTCTCTCCAGCCTGCTCGATATTCACAGCTACCGTCGTCAGTTTGCGCAGGACCTCTATGAATTGCTTTCAGGACGCCCACTTCCTCCTCTGGCAGGCCGTTTACAATCCCCTGATCTGGATCCAGTTGCGGCGCTCGAAGTGAGTCGTCGCCTCGGTCACAACCGTATCGACATCATCTTTGGGCATTATATCCGCTAAATGGCTCATAATCGCGTTAAGAGCCTCATTGGGGGTTTGTGCATGCTACATCCTCCTCAGACAGTCTAACCCCGTAGAATCGCCTCTTAAAGGTCCATGCATGATAGGATTATAACGGTATTTTGGGTGACGCGCTACCGGGAAATACCTAGAAATCCACGGAATTCCGCAGAAGAATCGTAAGAGTAGAAGAAGTTACAAGGAGTCAGTCTAGGAGAGTCGTGAAGAAATAGGAAGAAATCCCACTATATCTTTGTATTTCTTCCTATTTCTTCGTCTATCATGATAGATACCTGTATCTCTGGGGATATGAAGGTAAATACTGGAAGATAGAGAGAGAATGCTGTCTTTAGCGAACGGAAGGGAGAACCGGGCGTGCAGCGGCCAACATATACAATCACCCAATGCTGTCAGCTCTTTCATGTGAATGCCAAGACGTTCCATAAGTGGTTGGCACGTGAGCACATTGAGGCGCAACAGTCACGAGCGGATACTCGCATTCGATACTTGACTCAGGAGCAAGTAGATCACCTGGTGCGTGTATATGATCTGTCGCTTCCGTCATCTGGTGAGGCGTTCCCGTCTCCGTCGGCAACGGAAAACGAAACAGGGACGATACCAACGAGCGACGTAGCGCTGTTGCGTGAACAACTGCGTGAGCAAGGCCGACGCCTTGATGAGCTGGAGCGAGAGGTGCGTCTGTTGCAGGTACGCGTGCAAGATCTAGAGCGACCACGTGAGCAAATGGTTTCCCCATCACACGAGCGTTCGCAACCATTGCCTGAATATCCAACTTCTTCTGACCAGGGAAACGCTCCAGCTCACCGGATGACGGCCGAGGGGAAAAAGCGCTCCAAGAAGAAGTCACGGGGGAAACGCCTTCCTGCTGGCTTGATCCTTCTCCGTGAGTTTGCGGAGCGGCATCACATTTCCATGAACCGCGCCTCGACTGCGGCCAACGCAGGCAAGATAGTGGTTATTCGAGGGAAATGGTTGGTTAATAGCCGCTGGGCCTCTGAAGCAATAGATGGCCGTGGGCAGTGCGATTTTTACCAGCTGTTCCACCAGCGTGAGGGCTTTGAAGCGTGTCAAGAGTGTCCACATCAGCATCTGGATGAGGAAAAGGAGGGAAGCCATGTCAATGAGCGTATCTGAACGCCTGACCATGTTTCGTCTACATCTCTTGTGGAGAATGTTTCGCTTCGCGCACAAACACCCTGCTTTGACGGCTACGGCTCCAGGGCGATATTATGCTCATTTTTTGAGGCACCTTAGAGACAAAGGAGAGCAAGAGTTACGTACCCAGAGGCAGACAGGGCGAGGGTTTGTACTGCTGTACAGCGTTCATCCAGAGACTGGAAACGTGAGCCCCTTGCCTCCAATTGATCTTGCACAACTTCCGCGCTGCGCATGTACGTGTGGCTGTGATGAGGTGCTGATGGAGGGGTACGCGACGATGCTCTCCACGGGAGAGAGGGTGTGCAACAATTGTTACTACCTCTGTCTGGAACATGATGTTCCGCACCTTTCCTGGTAGAGGCCCTGTCAGATCTGCAATGCAGCCAGACAGGGCCATTTTTATAGAGAAAGAAAGGATGAAGAGAGATGGCGACATCCAGGCCCCAGAAACCACCATCACAAGAGGAGGTGCAGGCGGCGGTTGAAAAGGTGCTGGATCTGGTGATTGCGTCCTTGCATAAGGCGAGAACCTATCCTGTCAGTGATGGAACGTATGTTGGTGAGGAGGGGAGGCGCTACAAATATTGCTATCACTTTCAGGGTGAGGAGACCCCTGCTCTGAATGATGGGATTGAGGTACAGATCTGCGCGAACGCATTAGACGAGGATGGGATAGCTGCGCAACTGGTTGGAGTTGATGGTGAGACAATGACACTCGTCGTCTCACGACGGCTGGATGTCCAGCTTCTGGCATCTGCGCAGGTTATTGTTGACCGTGCTCGCCTCTATCGTAAGCTGAAAGAGGCATTCCTTCGCGCAGGGGTACCAGCCGAGTTGGATCGAAAATTGCTTGGAGAGCTGCCCTGTGACGACCTTATAGCAGCTGGGGAGGAGAGCTTGGAACTCCTCCCCACAAATTTTTCTCCGGATGGTGATCAGCGACAGGCGATGTTACGCGCCCTGGCAAGCGAAGTGACAATGGTGCTTGGCCCTCCTGGTACGGGCAAGACCTCAGTATTGGCCGCAATTGCCTACCTGCATGCCCTCTACCACGAGTATCGCGTGCTCATCCTTTCCCATACTAATGTCGCGATTGATAATGCTATTGAGCGGCTGGTGGACTTGCTTCATGACGCTGGCCGGGATTGGTATGTCGAGCAGCAACGAGTCATTCGTTTTGGGATAGCTCGCCTGCCAGTGTTTGCGAGCGAGGCATATCAACACGTCGCCATGGAACAGGTTGTTGAGAGCTATCTGATGCAGACCCAACAGGAGGAAGAGCGACTGCAAGAGCGCTGCCAGGTATTACGTGAGCGTATTCGTGAGCACAGGCAGACACATGATCAGCGGCAGCGAAAGAAGCGCTCTATGATGAGGGACCTGGAGAACCAAATCCAGCAGGTGTCTGTTGAACTGAATCAGCAGAACACGCGCGAAGCCGCAGCCTGCGCAGAGATTGATCAACGATTGGCCCCATTATGTCCTCCGCTTGAAGCAGCTGACGTACGGTTTATTGAGGCCCAACTACGCTTGCGCGAAGCCGAAGCCGATGTCGCAGCGGCTGCTCAGCAACATCAAGAGCAACAAACTGCCTATGGGAGAGTGCAGAAACTGCTGGAGATTTTTCGCGCTCGACCCGTTCTTTCACGACTCTTTCGGCGTGTGGTGTCTGGAGAATCAGAGCATTCCTATCTTGCTCTCCTCCATGAGCGAGATCGCGTGGTGGAGACGTGTTGGCGGCAGTTGATCGCATGTCAACATGAGCAGAAGCGCGCCTCCGTTGCAGTATATCAGGCACAACGCGAGCATGGAAGGCTCCGCTTTCGAGTGGACGCATTAGAAGCCCAACGTGAGCAGATCACAGAGCAGTACCAGACACTGCGGGCTCCCCTGTTGACGCGGCTCTTGCAAGTGAAGCAGCAACGTGAGGCGCAAACGACCTCTGCAGCCAACCTTCGGAGTCAGCTCCAAAAATGGGAGCAAGAGCTCCAATTGACCCAGGAGATGCTTGCAAAGATGGACGAGGCGCGCGAAGCTGAGAAGCGCCGGGCCATACGGAAGATTTTAGAAAATGCCCAGGTTGTTGGCGCAACCTTGACCACACTCTACCTCAATCCACTCTTGCTTGAGCAGGAGTGGGACGTCATTATTATTGATGAGGGGTCAATGGCCCCTGTCCCCGCGGTCTTAGTTGCGGCCAGGCGTGCCATCAGACATCTGATTATCATCGGTGATCCTCTTCAATTGGCCCCGGTGTGCTCCTGGAAAGAGCCGCTCATCAAGCACTGGCTTGGCCTCGACATTTTTGCTCACGGAGGGTATTCCCTAGAGGAGGCACGAACAGGTGCGCATCATAGTGCGCTGCTCTCCTATCAGGGACGTATGTCCAAACGGATCTGTGACCTTATTCGGCACTCGGTCTATCAGGGGGCTCTCAAGGATCGCCTCCCAGATCGCCCCTTATGCGCATTTGGGCCGGACCCCGAGCATCCCGTAGTCTTGCTCGATACCACAGGAGCCAAGAATTGCAAGACAGAGCGGCCGAAAGCAAAGTCGCGCCTCAATGTTTATCATGCTGCGGTTGTGACTCACCAGGCGCAACAGGTACTCGCGTGTATGGAGGAGTCAGGAAACGAAGCTATTGGGGTGATCACACCCTATACCCTCCAGCGCGACCTGCTCAAAGAGCGTTTTGCTCAAGCTGGCATACTCTCTGCCTGCCGTATCGGAACGATTCACGCCTTCCAGGGGATGGAGTTTGATGTGGTCATCCTTGACCTGGTGGATACCCCTAGCTACTCAATCGCCCCCTTTTTATGTGGTGGATGGGGAAGTGAGGCCATGCGAATGGTCAATGTGGCAGTGACCCGTGCCCGCCATAAGCTCTATATTGTTGCGCATGTTGAGCGCATCTTGAGGACGCCAGATGCAAGTATGCTCCAACAACTGGTGCGAGATGCAGGCAGGCAACATCGTGTGCGTGTCAGACGCCACTTTGTCGATTTTAACGTCACTCGGCTTTTATAGCTGAAAGCATCGCTGAAATATTATTCTGACCTACATCATTACCACTTTTTCTTGCCTGAAAAGGAAGAGTTTTTTAGGGGAATATGTGATAGGCGACCCAATATATTGTGATAAAACATAATCAAGACCCAATATATTGTGTTTTTCTCTTGACAAAGCTGTGCTATTCGCGTATACTCCCTCCCAAGGCACGATTTGAATCCTTTCATCGTTGCATGGTGTTTTAAAGTTTCTAGTACATTTTTTACGAAAGAATCTTAATATGGCTAAACAAAGCTATAAGTCCGGACAAATTGCCCCGGCATCTGCACAAATGGTGCTCGTTGGCCCTCGTGGTGGTAAAACGAGTCACGAGATCACTGCCGTTAAAGGGAAGCGGTTGCCGCCAACACCACAAAAGGGCCAAAGTTACCAAATCGCTGATCGTACAAAAAATGATGCTGGAAAAGGTAAGTAGGTGTTGATCAGCTTTCATCCTTAATGTTTTGTAGGATGAGATGTTCTGGTTTAGAATTGGAGAATATTGTTGTATTCAGGGCATTTTGAATTCGAGTCTCCCCTTCGGGGGCGTTCCTTGCAAGATGAGTTGGCGCAAAGAGGTCAGAAATTACGTGCTGAGATTCAAAACACCGCGCGAAGTGTCATCAAGGCGAACGGTGATGAGGGCACCTATATTGCTGATTTAGTAATGCGTTATACTATTGCTCTCCCGCAATTAGACTTCGAGAATATCCAGAAATCCGAGAGATATGAGGAGATTCATGGTTCCCAGTTGCCTGGGGAAGCTACCTTTCCTGATCACATGTATCGTGTTTGGATTGTTACCTTCTCTCTTAAAGGCAATGGGGATCTCAATCTTCTTCGATATGTACCGCGCGGTGGCGCTCCCCTTTCGTATCCCCAAGTGAAATTTCAATATGATACCTTCTCCTTTGAGGTAAGGAGTGTTACCAAAGACATTGAGAAGATGAAACAGGAGAAGGAGAGAACCCTTTCATTTTTGCGGGAACGCCTTGCTGCTCTTCTTCCTGACCTTGAAGAGCACAATCGTGCCCTTCAAGGAAACGTCACTCGCCTGTTCGAGCAACAGAAAGAGTTGTTTAGTACCGATAAAGATTTGCTCGATCAGCTCTAAGCAAATTTTGGTGGAGTTCCATACAAACGAGTTCTAGATTTCTCGCTCTTTATGCACCACGCGATGGGGAGCGATTGGACACAAAAATCGGCAAGCCTAGTAACTGGGCTGAATGCTTGATGCAAATTTTGGGGCGAGGGACATTACGTCAAACCTTCAACCCAGTTACTAACCTTTCCTGCATGGAGCGAAAAAATTAGGTAGGAGCGAATAGAAATTTTGATGTTTACAAAACAGCAAATACAGGCCATGCATGAAGAGGACCTGAGAAACAAAGTCCTTGTACCACTCTTGTGGGCTATGAAGTATGAGGGTGTTCATGAATATCATGGGACAAACGAGTTCGGCAAGGATATTATCTGTTGGAAATTGGATGAATTGAACAACCGTGAATGCCTGGCTCTCGTTGTGAAAGCGGTACAGATTTCTGGTCAGTCCAAGGCTTCTGCGGATATAGAAAATCAGGTCAGACAATGTTTTAGTAAGCCTTATGTTGACAAAACTACTGGTTTGAGCGAGGAGATAGACCGCTGCTGGGTTGTATCAAATAAGCGTATGGCTCCTTCTGCTGTAGATTTAATTAAATCTGGGATTGGTCGTGCCGTTTACAGCAAAAATGTTCGATTTGTTGATATTGACGCTCTCTGGAAGCTTATTGAAGAATATATGCCTTTCCAAACTACCCTCCAGAAGCTAGAAGAAGTTAGGCATGATTATGAAACTTGGGATACACACTATCGTCTTCAGGCTCAAATAGACGCAAACGGTATACACCATACTATTGTTGAGAAGTTTCCAGGAGCTGCACAGGAGAAGCCGCTTGAAATAAGGTCCATTTTTGAATTTCCAGATACTGAGGATGGGAGAAGGCATAAGGAGGCATTAGAGCGTTTTTTTGAGACTGGCGCCCCTACACAAATCCCGGCAGCTTACATTAAAAGCTTGGAGTATTCAGAAGTTCTCCAACGTGTTTATCCTACCATGACAGAAAAGGGATTTCTTCAATTCGGCTCTATTCCTCACCCTAAGCCCTTCCTCATGCGCTGTGAAATTGTTTGTGATGATGGCGATCAATTTTTACTTGAGCATGTTCATTTTCTCTGCACTCAAGTTGGACGTAAAGAGGCTACTTTTACTAATGCTACTCAACCTATTGCAGTTAAAATACAGTTGGCAATTCATTTTGATGGTACCGTTTCTCGCTTTCATATAAACTTGGAACATGATGTCTCTTGGAATGTCCATCAAGTGCTCAGGAAGATGCAACTCGGACGCTGCCTCAGCAAGCCCCATACTATCCGATTTATTAATTTAGAGACGGGTTTTATGGTTGGTTCGGGTCGGAGTGAAGTAGGTATGTGTGAAGCACCAGATGAGGATACTTTGGAAGCGGTTGCTGCCCTAGATGCATTGCAACAAAAGTCTGGTCAACTTATTGTTCTTCCAGAGCGCGAATTGACGGGCGAAGAACATCAAGACCTCAACCTGTTACGCTCCCTGTATCGTACAGGGAGCGTAGATACTACCTGGAAAACATGTACCATGTCCATACTTGTCACAGATGAAGATAGAGATGAGTTAACCCAGACATTGAGCCAGACTGAAGAGCATGGTATGGTCTACTTGCAACAAGAATTTGAAAAGCTTTCTTTGTTTGGTGAAGAGTATGACCTTGGAACAATTAAACCATTATCACTACCAGCGAAGCTGACGAATTGGTTAGAGGTTAAGGCTCTCTTGGACCAGGGGTTTTGTGGCTCTCTTCAGCTCGAATTTGCTCCACGTGATAACGGATCATTTACAAAAGAGTACCTAGAGTGGCTTCCTGAAAAGGATGGTGATCCTGCTAGTAAATTAGGCTAAACAGTTTGGCCCAATTTACTATCTGCCTTCTAATACAAGTGGCTTTTTCTTCTGGTTGAATGCCTCTCACCTTTTATAAAGGAGGAGTTTGGGAACATGGTTATTAGCTTGATGGTTTTACTCCTCCTTGGCTGAGTGTGTGGATATTCCAAAAATCTGCTCCAGATCGCGCCCGTATTTATTCTCCGCGCGCTTGAGCACTTTGAGATATTTGCCGGTCGTCGCCAGGCTTTGGTGGTCAAGAAAATCCTGGATCTCGCTCGCGCTCACCCCCAGCTGATCAAGTGTTTTGGCCGCGGAGTGGCGGGTGACATGGAATTTGCTTGTTCCCAGACGGCGTGCACTGATTTGCTCGATGGCCTGCACAGAGAGAGCTTGACCGTGAGTGTGATTACGTGAAAGAGAGATCCAGACGGGGGCTTCGCCCTGGGTAGCCCACTCTAGGCCATAGACTCGTTGAAGGTAGGTAAGCAGGATCGTGCTCGTCTCCACTTCCAGGCGACGAGCATTACGTTTGCCACCTTTGGTTCGGGGGAAGGTGACGGTGAGTCGATCACCAACCAGCGCCAGATGTCCAACGCGCATCTCGGCGAGGGCCTGCACACGTTGGCCGGTGTGAAGGGCCACACTCAGGAGGGCATAATCACGTGCGCCAGCTATCGTATGCCGATCAATACGAGCAAGCAATTGGCGCAAGTCTAAGGGGTCAATTGCCTCAGCGCTGGCATAGTCATAGACCTTGCGCCGTTCAAGTAGCTCAATCGGATTGTCCCCCTGGTAGAGGTGTTGTCGACGGGCGAAGACAAAGAGGCTGCTCAGAATCGCAAGTCGTTGATTATAGGTGCTGTTGGAAGGAGCTCCTACACGTGGTGAGGTTGCGGCGCGTTCACCAGCCCATCGTTGTACAATGAGAAGCCAGTGGCCGCGGACACTTTGATCTGAGAGATCCATGAAGAGGTCATAGTCATGGGTACGCAGTGCTGCACAACAGGAGAGTGCTGTCGAGTGGTACGCCAGATGCGTTTTCAAGCTTTGTGATTTGCCCGTTTTGGCATCGAGCCAGGCGACCAGGATTCCATCTTCAGGGAGATGGATTAGGTGGGGGCAGCTCGGAATGACACAGTGATATACCTGTTCTTGCGTGAGAGCGTGGCTCTGTATGATAGGGCTATATTCTGATCCGGGCGGGTCGCTCTGGTGCTGTTGATAGGTGAAAGCATCATGGCTGCTCATCGAGTAAATCCCTTCCTTTATAAAGGAATGTGTTTGAGTTCGCAGGGAAGAGAGTGTCGTCGGCGAGAGCCTGATGTGCAATTTGTGACAGAACTCTCCCAGATTTCTCTTTCTCCTCTGGGTCCCTTCTTCCTCACCTCCTCCAGGCCGTCGGAAGACACGTGTATGGAGGCAAAGTGAGGAAGACCTGAAGGCTCTTGTAAACCTGAACTAATGTCAATTAGTTCAGGTTTGATCATAGTATATAGCAATTTCGGAAAGAAGGGAAATCCCCTATTTCGGTTTATATAGGAGGTGCCTTCTTTTTTTCTTATCTCTGAAGAGTCAGTAAGTAGATAGGCGGTGCCGTGATGAAGTTGTTCCCCATATAGGATCCCGACATACAATCCTCCTAAAATTCGCCAGGGGTAAACAGTGAGATTCCTTTCATTTTTTTCTTGCTTACCTTTTTAACCTTTTCTTCAGGTGATGCTATCCAATAGCAGGTTTCAAAAATGGATCGGTATTCAGGGTCATGCGATTGGAGCATTGATAGTAAGTCCTCTGCTCGGGATTCTTCGCCATATGCAACGTCTCGGATACAATGAGCTATACGTAACGGAGCTGCATCGACTGAACGTGTTAAATCAGCTAAACGACTAACGATTGTTTCATTTGGTGAGCTGTAATATTCCCATGTATAAAGCCAAGTGTCGAAAAGGAGTTGCCAAGCAGCATTGTGTGTATCAGTTTCATCTGCTCTATTATGTATGAAGGCATCTTCAATCTGGATCCACACTGCTTGATCAAAAAGGCTAATACGTTGAGGAATAGCAGGAAGATAGCTTACCCTTAAAGCCTCCCACCACTGTGGTTGAGGTTCCAAATTGAAAGTATTACATAAAAGATCAAGAATAGGCCAATAGAAGTCAGGTATGACGATAGTGTTTTGCCAACTTCCATCTATAAGGCTATCTGTAAAGCTATCAAAGTCCGTCCTCAGGGTCCGCTTTAAATCTCGAGCATTAGCTCGACTACGATCCTGAGCGTGATTAATAGAATCATCTGATTCCCATGTTAGAGCATGATTTAAAGCGCTTTTTAGCCGCCGAAATGGATCAGGAACCCGATCATTCATCAATCTACTTTTCTGCTTCCGAGCCAGAACTAGATTCCGAGCCTGATATAAAATTTTATATCGGTCCTTTGTCTGGGTAAGATCAGAGCAAGGTTCATTAAATCCTATGATGAGACTATTAGCATTCAGATCATGAAAAGGCCCGGCTGGACCAGTTAAAGATACAAGCTGTGCTTGGAAGAATCTTTTTGCAGCAATATGTGGTCCTAAAGAAGTTGCAATTGCTTGTAGAGCGGCTGCAATTAAATTTCCAGATGGTGATAATAACAAAAGACTGTCTAGTGTAGGCCAAAGGCGTTCCATAGCTTGTATTGTGGATTTATTTCTTTGTATCTCTGGCTCTTTCAATACAAAAGACTTCAATAGATCAACTTCTTGTGTTTCTTTGACAAGGATGTCTTGTGTTAATGTGAGAAAGTTTGTTTCTGAAACGCCAGTGATGGATGCGACAAGTGCCAGGATTAACTTTTGCTTTTCATCTCCAGCAGCTTCCCATGAAGAGTGAAATATAGAACAAAGAAATTCCTCACCGATGTTCTCTTTTGTATTAAGGGCCTGAAGCAGAGCGGCTATACGTCTTACTTCCTCCACAGCAATGGCTGTACTGCAAGATTGGATTAACAATTTTATAATCTCTATTTTGTATATTTCTGCTGCCTCAATTCCGTCAAGCAATAAACCGCCTAAAATATGGGAATTAACTATAGATGGTATAATATCTTCTTTTCTGAGAAGTTTATCAATAATGAATTGCTGACTCTCATCATTCCTCAGTTCTGCTACTATCAATCTGATAATCTCATACCATCTGGGATTGTTGCAATGATCCTTAATAGCCCCCCAAATACTACTTACACCATCTTTTTCGCCCATCCTAATAATATATGAGGACGTAAGATACTCTTGGAATGTGAGGTGTACAAAGCTGTATTGGTTATCGCCAATTTCAATGAGAAGTCCGGCCCGTTTCTTTACAAATTCGAGGAACTCCTCGGCTATATCTTCTGGATCTTTATCAGGGTCTGATAACTTCTCTACTTTGGTAATATGTGTAATTAAGAATTCCCTCAACTCCTCATAAGAAACCACCGTCCATTGAGTCTTGCTCGTATCACCGCCTCGATAATGCATCCAATAAGCAATCGCTTCAATACGCTGACGATTCCGACGCTCTACCTTACCCTTATTTCTTATTTCCTGATCACGAAATTTCCACGTGTGCCAAGTATTTAGCAAAGTTTCTGTACATTTTTGATAAAGGATAGCGCGCTCATCAGGCAAAATAGCATCAATTCTGTGAACAAGGGCAATAATAGTCAATAGGAGGGGATTCTCAGCTAGTTCATAAATGGCTGCATGATTCTTATTATCTAAAATACGGATAAGATCTTTGACATTTATTTCCCGCTCCAGTTCGTTTTCAATGCGAGTACGATACCAATCTCTAACAAATTGTTCCATTTCGGGTAGATGCAGTTTTGCTACACGATAATGATTAAATTCCTTTTTGTCGAATTGAAAAGGGTTCTCATACCCAACTATGCGGGAGGTAACAATTGTTGTGTTACCTGGATACGTTGTAATGAGAGTACGAATACGATCTCTAATGATCTGCTTAAAATGGGGATTTGGAAGTTCGTCTAGTCCGTCGAAGAAAAGAAGGGTTTGGCCTGTTTCGAGATAATATTCAAAGAAATTGAGATCGGCATCTTTCAGTGTAAAATCAGCCTGAATGCTCTCTTGAATGTAGTCGATTAATGGCAGATTGGGGCGTGATTTTAGTTCATCGGCATAACGCCGCAATACAATCAGAATAGGCAATCGATTGTCAGTAGGAGCTTGATAACGCTCCTGCAAAGGTTTAGAAATACCTGCAAGAGCAAGGAAACGTAGAAGTGTCGATTTACCGGATCCAGGATCTCCAAGAAGGACATGTTGGCTCCCTTGCGAAAGTAGAGAAAGCGGATTTATGTAGGTCACATGCGTATCTTGTTCAACCAATGCTTCAGGAATAACCTTCAGAGGAATGTAAATATGCTCCATCGGAATCCCCTTGGTTGCCTCCTGTTTATAGATTGACATGCCAACAAATTGGATATCACGATAGAGAATAGGGAGATTATCGTTATAGCGTTTTCGTATATCCTCGATAGTTTTTTTTCGAGCAGCACCATTGCCAATGAGTTCGGGATAATAAAACAGACACAGAGCGGGAGTCTCAAGAAAAAAAAGCTGTAATTTTCTATGCCCCCAGTGCTCAAGTTCAAATTCCAGATCCAGATTACCTCTTAGACTATTGAACCAGGAAACATCACCTCCAGCATTACGAGTAGCTGATTCCGTTAAATCTTGAGGAGTAATAAGAATCCATTTTCTGAGTTTGAGTTGCTCCTTCCTTCTAGCGGCTTTTTTAAGAGACTGTATAATATCCTGACGATGTTCTGGGCTTAAAGGGGATGGATAGAATTTGTACTGATAACCAATAGTACCTTCTTGTCGAAGAGCTTCGCTTTCGAAGCTGTCGAGTCCATGGTAATCGCCAGCTGCATCGTTGAAGATTGTAATATTTTTGCCAGATCTTCGTGCTTCATGAAAGAGGAGGAGGTCAATAATTCGTGCAAACTCTTTTCCGCCTTCAGTGCCTTTAGGCAGTAGATCATAGAGTGTCTTTACTTCAGGAAGCCGTTTTCTAATTCTGGAGGTCATGAAAAACTCCTTTGGGTATATCCCTATAATGCTAAAGAAGTATTCGCCATACTCGATGAGCTACGAAATGGACGGCTTATGAGGTTGTAAGCCGTTCATAACAGACCAGCCGTAGATCTTCCTCTTTGATGGCTTCCGCTGTCACGATGTCCACATCACTCTCCTGGTAGAGGCCATTTTCTGCGAAGAAGCTATCCAGGTCTAAGACTAGCTGGGTAAAGTCCTCGTTTACCTGGTAGGCTTTGACCAATACTTTCAGACTACGATCACGTTCGAAGGGACGCAGCGAGATCTGCTCCAGCACCCCGTTGAACCGCCGCAGTTGGTCAGGATCTAGAGCTTCGTTCTCCTGCCAGAGCGTGGGGCGATTCAGCCAGTTATAGAGCTTTTGAGCCATGCCCGTCAATGCGGGGCGCACGCGGTTGCGCGCCTGCTCTCCTCGCAATGTTGCCAGAACGTCCTGGGTGGCGCGTTCCAGCAGATCATAGGGAATCGGTCCTGGATCAAGCCGTGTTTCCTCGCGCGTGCAGGCAATCATGGCATACAGGGTGCGAATGTTCTTTTCAGGTTCACTGCCATCATCTGGATAGAAGCGCCAGAAGTGGCGTCCACGAGCGCTCATAGCGACGAAGATACCAGGCCGAGCATCCCGTGCGATGTACCGTTTCCCGCTGTGGATGCCTAACGGTATTTCAGCAACGACGCGCTCGCCGATTTGTTGAATATAATTGATGAGTGGGAACTTCATTTCCTCAGTTGATACCAGCTCTGCCTGGCGCTCCAGATCTTGCAGCAAGTTCTGGTCGTTACGATGCAACTGCCGTAACTGCTCCAATGAGCGCTGCGAAATGACCTCACCCAGGACACTCGCATCCAGTCCCACTGTTTGATCGATTTGTGCAATGCGTGTTGAGAGTTTCTGTATCAGACCAAGTAGACTCTCCAAATCCGCCTCTGGAAACACGTTGTAGAGCATGATGTGTGCGAAGGAACTGCCGATACGGTCAACGCGTCCAGCTCGCTGGATGAGGCGCACAGGATTCCAGTGCAGATCATAGTTAATCACGACGCCTGCGTCTTGCAGGTTCTGTCCTTCAGAGAGAACATCAGTGCTGATGAGAACCTGGATTTCTGCCCCATCTGGTTGCCAGAGTTGATCACTGGGGATCTCCGGCGGGCGGTTCGCTATTGGTGCAAAACGTTCGATCAATTTACGGCGCTCCTCAGGCTTCGTGTTCCCACTAATGAGGCCAAGCACAGGCTTTCCTGCCTGTTCCTGCCAAGTAGTATCGTCAAGGAGCTGCTGATGCAGATAGGCCGCAGTGTCATGATAGCTGGTGAAGATCAACACCTTTTGCTCCTTGAGCGTACCAGCCAGCACCGTTTTCACCTGACGGACCTTATCGTCACCGTTCCCACCAGACCCATTCTCGCGTACCCTTTTGAGCATCAAGAGAATACTGTTCAGGACCGTAATGTCACGATTGACGCCCTCCTCGATGCGCTGCATATTGTAGTCTTGCGGTGAGACAACAGGGAGCGCACTGATGATTTCATCGGCGCGTTCTGCTCGCTCCTCACCGGCTTCAATTGCGAGCAATTTTCGGTAGCTTGCAGCATCCAGGAGCTTCCCTTCGCGAAGCATTTTGAGAAAACCGCTCTGGAAGAGTGCCTGGCGTTTGACGCTTTCCTCAAATGCTGCGGCAGAGCTTTCGAGGCGCTTGAGATAGAGCATCTTCATCAACGCAATGAGTGCGTTGTTACGCTGCTCGTCTTGCTCACTGGCTTTTGTTTTATTGTGGGCATAGGCGGCGAGGTTATACGTGACAAGATGCAGACGGTCCAATGCACTTGTGATTTCGTGATAAAGCCCTCTATAGGTGCCATCCAGGTCGTAATCAATCCGTTCTAGCATACGCTCGGGAAAGCGTACGGGCTTTCCGCTAACAACCACTTCTTCACCTGCATCCTGGCGGCGGCGAATATCGGCCCTGCTGCGTCGGACAGTTGTCTCCTCCAGGAGATCAAAGATTTCTAGCCCTCCCTCCATCGCGGCTTTGAAATACGAGCGGAGATTGCTAATACCCATCTGTCTATAAAAGTGTTCTTCGCCTCGTGCCAGCAGAAGCAACTGGTGGTAAAAGTCGTAGAGGCTGTTGTTCACCGGGGTGGCAGTCATCAGGATCACGCGTTTGCGTCTTCCCCCGGTCAGCAATTTCATCAGATTGCGATAGCGGTTGGTGTTGGGGTTGCGAAAATTATGGCTCTCATCTACCACCACCACATCGAGATCGCGATAGCGTTTCCAGTCAAAGTCAGCGCGGCCAATCTCTTCCTGACTCAGGACGTCCACAACTGGAATCCCATATTCGACCAGGCGTGGTCGCCAGACCAGATCGCGTAGTTGCGCTGGACAGACAACTAGACCACGTGGTATCCGCCCGCGCTTGCGCTTGGTGAGTAGTTCTCGCTCCAGCAAACTCAGGCCAATATAGGTCTTTCCCAGGCCGACGGCATCAGCAACAAGCACGCCACCCCATTTGTCCAACAGCCGGAGAGCCTCCGCTTTTCCTTCTTCCTGGAAACGGGCTAGATCCACTGTGGCCACGCGATCCTGCTCGAGCAGAATGCGCTCTTTGAAATACTCATAGAGTGCTTTCATGAAGACTTCAAAAGGAGTATAGTGCTTCGAGCCGAATTTAGAGGCTCGGAGTGTCTCGATGAGATCAGGCTTATAGTCCTCACTCTGCAACCATTTGCCATCAAACCACTCACGTAGTCCCTTGGCAACTGCCTGGCTCATACTGGTCAGCATCAATTCGGAGTTGCGTGTCAGACCAGAGGGTGTGAAATTGCTAGAGCCAACAAAACTGATCTGGTCAAAGATATACGCCTTGGCGTGCAGGAATGGGCCACTGAATAGCCGTACCTGGACCTCATCGCGCATGAGAAACGCTAAGAGTGTATCCACTAACTCGGCGTGCTGACGATCAAAGTTGAGGCGGGCCAGATCATCAGCAATCTTGGCGCGATAGTAGCGGCGCAGATCCACGGTCTGTGGGCCTCCAGTTGGTACATCTGGGCGTTCGCCGAGGAGCAGACGAAACGCATACAGTTCGGCAAAAGCATTACCGACAATGCGCCAGACATCCGGGGCAAAATACCCAGTGGCAATGTCCAGATGTTGCTGCTCTGCCTTCAGGATGGTCTGAGACAATGCTTCGGCAAAGATTGTCGAAGCATTGTCAATAATATCTGGCGGAAAATAGGTCATACCTCTACCTCCTTGTTCACAGCGTCCCGCTGCCCACGCCGTCCTGCACCTAACTGTGCCCGGCGCCCTGCATGCCAGCGTTCAATTTCAGCAATCTCTTCTTCCGAGAGACCGTAGGTCTGATAGACAATCGTGTCCACTTCACGTTCCATCACAACGGCTTCAGGTCCCTGCCCCTCTAGCGCTTGCAACTGATCTACCAATGCTGCCAATCGCGTCTGATCCTCCAGGGTTGGTTCGACAATGGGCAATTGCTGCATGTACAAATTCTTATATCTAAAGAATCCCCCACGTATCACTGGCGATATTTGCATAAGCACAAAATCTAGTAGGTTAGAGTTGAGCATAGCTGTAAGATAAACTGCATGTGTGGGGATACAAAAAAGAGTTGCATCGGGATAGGCACCTGATCTATCAAAGCTAAATTCCGCTCTCGGCGCGATGTCAGGATAAATAATCTTCGGCATCTTAAAATGTCCATAATAGTCCACTGAATCTTGAATTTCATACCACTGATAGTTTCCCGGCTTGCGTCCTAGGCCTTCTTTTCCTGGCTGTCGAGGTTGTAAATCTTCTCTAAATTGGCTCAAGTAGCGCTCAATAGCTGGATATTGTTTGATGTCAATTCCTCGGCGGGTGAAGATCAGTGACTGTCCCATTGAATTGATGACATAGCGTCCCACATTGCGCCCGCGCAATAATGGCTTGATTATCTCAGCACTACGTGGGTCTTCAGCAACGAGACGATTTCTTGTTTCCTGATCGATCATAAATGCTTTATTCAGGCCAGTCTTGATGCCAAAATACATTTTGTTGTTGACATAGCGGCCCAATGGCGTGCCCATCAGCATTAGCTTTTGTACCAATGCTGATACCGCACTGTTACTCGCCGGAGGCTGGACACCTTGGGCCTGGAGTAGCGTCTGGGCTGAGCTTTCAAAGATAGTATTCAGCCTTTCCAAATCAATGTGGTTATCAGTCACCAACCCACGATAGAAGTAATCCGGTGCTGGCTTGCCCTTGGTTGTTAGCACGATGCAAGGATAAGCGGCAGCATCAAAGACAGGAGCATCACCAAAGTCCAGAATAATCTGCATCTGCGTCTGACTGGCCAGTAGAGCACGTAGGCTCTTGCCATAGCCAGCACGGAAGAACTTGTTAGAGGAGATAAAAGTTAATGTCCCCCCATCGTGCAACAGTTCCAGCGCGCGGGCATAGAAATAGACATAAAGATCAGCCATGCCATGTTGTACATTTGGATAGGTGGCCTTCAATGTGCGCAATGTTTCCTGTGGTATACGTTCGTGACGCACATAAGGCGGGTTAGCGATGACAATGTCAAAACCATCCTTCTCCTCAAATATGCTCGCAAAATGTAGTCGGTAGAGGAAGAGTGGCAGCTCCTTGCCTGCCTCCAAGTTAGCCATCGCCTGCTGAGTGATCTGGATGATGTGGCGTAGTGCCTCGATCTCAGCGCGGTTAGCCTGTGTAGACAGGACATTCACCAGCGATTTGCTCAGGTGGTCGAGCCGCTCCTGATTCTGCTGTTCTCGCTCTCGTAATGCTGCTAATACTATGGCACGCTCTGTCTGTACAATTTCTTGCTTGATCACGTTTGCCGATCTGCTCCCTGATGGCTGAAAATACTCCTCCTTCAATGTACGCAGGTTGTGTATGAGCCGCTGCGTCTCACTCTCTACCAAGGAAAGCTGATTCGCCTTGCGATCAGGGCGCGTAGGATAGATTGCTGTGCCATCGATCGTCTCGATCAGGGAATCGCCAGCCATCAGTTTGAAGTCGAGGTTAGGCAATGGCTCCATCTCGAAGGGGTCGGCATCCACCACCAGCGAGAGCCAGAGCCGTAACCGTGCAATCTCGATAGCTTCATGTCTGACGTCTACTCCGTACAAACAGTCACGGATAAAATTACGCTTCCAGCCTTCTACCAGTGGCGTCTGGTGCTCTACCGAGACACCACCCACACGGAAGAGCGCTCTGCGTACGCCCACAAGCAGCGCCAGCATGCCCAGCGGAAAGGCACCTGAGCCCACGGCAGGGTCAAGCACACGGACCTGCTCTAGCGCTCGGTCTACCTGTTCCCGAAGGGAGCGCGGAAGGCTATGGGTGTTCAAGAATGGCTGACCGTTTTTGTCACGTACGGGTTCACCCGTCTCAGCCTCATCCAGTAGCCAACCTAATGGCTCATTGGCAATATGAATCTGACGAGTTAGATAGGCAGCCAGGGCCTCGCGACACATAAAAGTCACAACCGGGCGCGGAGTATAGAACGTACCACTTTTGCCACGTTCCTCTTCTTCCAGCAGGTTCTCAAACACCTTGCCTAGCATTTCTGGATCAAGGGCTACCTCTACCTCTAATGGGGTATCCTCCTCAATCGTAAAGTTGTGATTCTCCAAAAAGTAGAGCAGCCCATCCTGGTGGCGGATATCAAAAAGTTCGTTTGCAAGCACGACTTGACCAACATAGTCTTCTTCATCTGGAGCAAAAAGACCGCCATTGAGATAGGGCACCCGTCCAAAACGCGATCGTGCTTCTAGCCGAGGCATATTCAACGTTTGAAAGAATAGTGGCTCCAGCACAAAACGATAGAAATTCTCTTCCTGCTCCCATGCTGCTTCATACCGGCTCTTGATAAACTGGTGGTCGCCATTGAGCGCGCCCTTCTTCTGCAAGAAATAGAGGAACATCACTCTACCAAAGAGTCGTTGCGTGAAGGTATGTAGCCGTGTAGGTTCAGCAAACGCTGCAATAGTTGGGTTATCCTGCCTGATGCGTTTCTGTGCCAGCTGGAAACGCCGGGCATATTCGTGGTAAAAGGTATTCGTGAGTCGTTCAACATCGAATGCCTCACATTGCAGTTTGTAGAATTGTCCAGCGGAGATGCCATTGGCAGGAAACACGATACGGTTGAGAGTATCAAGGTCATGACGTGTGGGGTTGCTCCGTTCCACCAGTAGCTTATGCAATTTAACGCGCACATGTGCCCCTTCACCCAGTCGTCGTGTGTTCACAAAGGCTAAATGCTCAATCACCTGTTGACCACGTGCATCATTCATCGTAAAGACCAGCAGATGCTCACCAGTGAAACGTCTCGTCCAAGCCTGAGCGACTCCACGAATGATAGCACTTTTACGTGCTCCACCTTTCAAGTCAAAAAGGGTGACCGAAAGCAGTGACTCGCCAGGTTGCGAACCGCCTATCTGAGCGACAGGATAGCGTCCATGAATACCATCGCGCAGGTTTCCAGGTAAATCACCTATATCAAACGGAACATGAATGGGCATCGCTTCGACAGGATAGCGCAGTTTGCGAAATAAGGTAAAAACGGAGGTTATATCGGTGCATGTTTCCAAGTCGCGTTTGGTAAGGGTGGGAGATATAGAAGAGCGGGCTGCCATAATAAAAGATCCTTCTTCTAGTGCAAAAATAGCTCTTGGGGATATAGATAGAGTGAAGCACAATAGATGAACGAGTGTCAATATTGGAATTTGTATAGTAGTATTTATGTGGAGAGGCTAGGTCTAGCTGGATAGATCTGATAGCATATATTCAGTATCTGGTGCAATAAGAGGTTCGGGTAGCTCTCCATTAATTGGTGAACGTTCCCAGCCTTCTCGCCTCAGCGAGGACCTGAGCCAAAACATACTTGGTAGGACGCCTGCGTGAGCGTTTCGGGTGAGTCTGCTGAGCGTTGGCTTGCTTTCGAGGACGACCACGTGGCCGTTGAGGCTTGGTTGCTGACCCTTTACTCCAGCACGCAGGAGCCACTTTGTACCAGAGCAACTCATGGACACTCCAAAGATGATCGGTGAGCGCAGCAGCCATGGCAGGCGTCGTCGAACATCCAAAATAGGCTTTCTTGGAGAGTTCCTGATGGGAGAAGCAGAAGTTGTAGGTACATCCAACCAGATACATTCCCTCTTCGAGCGTTTCCATGCGAGCTGCCCCATGGCGGCATTTGCGCGTCAAAAACGCAAGGCGCTCGCGGAAGGTCCCATTCAAGCGCTCGATAAAAGCCGTATTCAACTGGGTACCTCCTTTGCTCATCAGCAAGAGCTCTCTCGCTTTCTCCTGGGTTCCTCTGGTTACCTTCCGTGTGATTTCTACGACGCGTTTTTTCTCGGTGCGCTTGATAACGGTGGCGATACACAGATCAGGCCACGTCTCAAGGCGGCATCTTCCTCGCCCTACATGCGTTTTCACTTTCTCTCGAAACGCTCGGACGATACTTTTGGGATAGGCTGCAAACCCATCGGTGCACACAAGCAAGCCTTGGATGAATTGACATCCTGCACGAACCTGCTCAAAGAGCTGATCAATGAGACTTCGATTTCGGTGGTGGCTCACAACGCCAGCCAGCCACAGGCGCGACGTGACCTCCATCGCCAGAGCCATCTATATGATCATGCTCCTTCCTTTGGCTCGGATCTCATCGGCTTGAACATGCCGAGCGTTGACCCGCCCTTGCTCCACGACGGCACTCTGCACCCGTTGGCACTGTTTGCCTGCCCGCCGTCGCCATGCAGCTACGGTTCGTTCGTCAAGTTCAAATGCATGGACAATGGCTTGAGAAGGACATCCATAGGCAAGTAAGGTCACCACCTGCTCCACCTGGCATTCCTCGGTACGCAGCCCTTCCAGCATCGTCCCTTTACGGGCACTAAAGGTCTTTCGACATATCTGACATCGGTATCGTGGCCGCTTGCGTCCATGAATACTGATGTTTCCTGCCCCCTTTTTGCCTCTTGCGGAACACGTCTCGTTGGGGCAAAATTGAGAGGACGCGTCCATTGGCTCTGTACTCTTTTGCATAAGCACAGCATGTCTTTGGACGCTGACTTTTTCAAGCCCCTCTGACCTTTTCACCAGTTAGCGCGGTGCTACCGAGGTTCGTAAAGCCGAATTTAAATTCGTATCTTAAACAAAGAAATTGGCTCAAAATCTCCTATTTTTTATTGCAAAGGAAGCTGCATATAATGTCCATACTCATGTGGTTGAGCCTGGGGAGATGCAAGTTCAGCAGAAACAATCGCCACTCCCTGATCATGCTTGATCGCAGTAACGATTGCTCGCTCTGTTTACTGTTTACCTGTTTACCATATCGGTTTATAAATGTTACCTGTGTTGCGGAACCACATTTGTAGCCCGTTCACTTTTATCATCAGATCCAGACGATGTATATCTCCCGAGAAGGTTAGTATCACGGGGCAAGATCAGTAGGTGGGGACCTATCAGCAGGTGCGTATGTTCCGCGCCTCCCCCTGGCACCTCAAAAATAGAGATTTGCCCTTTGAGGTTGATTGCCGTGAAATGGGTTGGAATCGCTGCATCGCGTTCATGCCCCACTAAGTGATCGAGCGGGGTGGTGCGCGGTCGACCATATTGTATATCGTCCTTGAGCGTTATGCTCCACTCCATCAGGAATTGCCCGCCTATAGCAAGAAGGAACGCACAGAGCATTCCTATCCCTATGGGTAGCGGCCAGGAGCCGCTTTGCTTTCGCACGCTCGTGTGCGAGGAGGATGTGGTTTGATGTTGCAAGGGAGGAACGTCGAGGGATGACGTTGGTCGCGGCTTGGTCTTTGTCAGTTGAGATGCTCGTGCGACCTGCACCTTCTCTGCTTTCTGTGTCTCGCTCACAGGCTGGCGACGAATGACCAGGCTTCGGGGAGCGAGACGAGTCTCCTCTTCAATGGCGACGGGCATGGCAGGTCCTCCTTCAGGCTGTAAGGCACAACTAGACAAGGTAAGAAATAGAGGGGCCGGAAACGCATCAGGAGAGATACGGTTTAACAACGGAAACATACCTGATCCGAGAGAGATGAAGCAAACCCAGTTATCCACGACCTTTCCAGGCAGATGTGGAAAGGATGTGGATAATTCAGCGAAGAAATGAAAAGCAATCGTCACTACCTAGTGCGCGGCTCAGCAGCCCAGCGGCTAGGAGGCTGACAATGGCTAACGTGAGGAAACGCTAAAATTAGTGATAGAGGAAATAACACTAAGGTTTCTTGGCAAACTCAACTCTCACCACGGTCTCACCTTGGCTGTACACGATATACACTTCATTCCCATTCGTTTTGACCAGACCTGCATCAATCGCATTTCTCATCCGCTGAGGGACGGAGCTATGGAACCGCTTCTCTGTCGCACGAGGAAACGGCTTATTCCCCTTGTCAGCAATCCAAGCCCGTGCTAGCTGATGACGCTTCTCTTTGTCCTGCTCTTCATAGGCCGATACCTTGCCCTTCTTACTCAGAGCATAGAGATAGTTATCCAGAGTACTCCAACACTTCACGCACAACGTCAGATCATCAGGCGTCACATCATGCATCCCTGCATAACCGTACCAAATATGCCCACAGTGTACACACTCAAAAGGCGCGATGGTGCTACGATGCTTCGTTACCTTCTCTGTCTGGTTCATATGCATTCCTTTCGTTCAAATACCTGGTGCTTCCCTTCCAGATGTACGAATACCTTACCAGCTATCTACCCTACGGTGGAAGACCATCCAAGCTCTTAATGTAATATTCCAACTCATTAATATTCAGCAGTCCAGCGCTCCTCTATCGCTAGAGGAGTAGTGTTACCCCTGTATTGAAGCAATATTCTTAGCTTTCCTCGTTTGGGAATGGTTACGAAAGAAACTTTTCCCAAGTGCTCTCAAAAAGTGATGGAGCGATCTGGTTGGAGCACCACATCGGCATACCCTTCTTCTTTTTGAGCGCTGATAACAATAACCAATTTCATCTGATGCGCCCCGTGAAGAGATAACGCTTTCCCAGCCGCCTCCGGCGCAGTAGCGGCTTCAAAAGCATACTCTGGAATGGGGCTATTGATTGGCCGCACACGGGAATCTTGGAGCTGCACTCGATACGAAATCAGTTTCTGGAAAGCTTCCTCTGGTGACCCGCTAGCGTGTTGATCGGTCTGGGCTTCAATGTTTTCGGGTTGAAGAATCCGCAGAAATTTGGCACCTAACGACTCTTGCGCATCTCCTTGCTCAAGAATATCTTCAAGTAGAAGAAGGAATGAAAGGTAGTGTTTCGAGTGTCCTTGTGCTTGCCAGATTCGTAAAACGCTTTTCAGTTGGCTTAACGCCGG
>NZ_BNJF01000013.1 GCF_016587355.1 Ktedonospora formicarum
GAGATGGAAGCCAAAGATCAGCACGTGCTTGCCTTTCTTCGTCAGGAAGCCATGGTGGAAACGATGTATCTGCTCACTCAGCAATTGCGTACCTTGCTCAGGGAACGCCAAGCCGATCAGTTGGAAGCCTGGGTAGGGGTCTGTGCTGGTTGCGGCATTGCAGAAATCGAGTCATTCGCGCAAGGGCTTCAGCGTGATTTTTCAGCGGTGAAAGCAGCCTTTGAGTTTCCCTACAGTAATGGTCCGACGGAAGGCTTCGTCAATCGCCTCAAGTTGGTCAAACGCATGATGTACGGTCGTGGCAGTTTCGAGCTCTTACGCCGACGGGTGCTCAGTGCTGTCTCTTAATATGGCTGAGCACCATTTCTGCGGGAGAACCGGTATTTTACCAGGTACGGGACATATTAGAAAATTTCATACTTCGTCATTTTCTCAGCTAGCTTATATCAATTGGAAGACTCCTCCCTCAAATATTGCATGTGTTTCCTAGATTTTCGCCGTGCGCAAAAACTATCGTAGGAAACGAAAGATGCATCTGCACCATGTGCAGATGGTGACTGGAATCAATGTGGTGCGCATTATTGCGCATCTTTAGGAGTAAGCTCAAGGTAGATATTCTCGTTCTGAGCGCCAAGCCACCCCCCTTAGCTCGTCTCAAGGCGGTGGCTCGACAGGAACGTTTAGGTGTCTGAACAAAAATTCCCAAGAGAGTCAGAAATGCGTGGGGAGTGTCAAACAACTAATGAGAGAATGAAATGCTCAAATCTCTTTATCGCTTATTTGTAGTTTCAAATTGCCTCTGTGGAATTAGTCTGGTAAAGTGTGATTTGCATCCCATCTATAGATTCTACCCGAGCATTGTAATCACCCCAGGGCATCGTCTTCGGTTGAGAAAGGATTTGAGCACCAGCCTGTTGGAACATTTCGACTTCTGCCTCTATATCCCGAACCGAAAGCGCTAAACGAACTGGGCCGCTGATACGCTTACCAACTTCCATTTGATCAACAAAGGCTGCTTGAGAGGAATTAAAAAGCTCAAGGGTGGTGTGAGAACCTAAGGCCAGAATGATACCACTGCCATCTGTGTCTTGCCACTGTTTGACAACAGCAAGCCCTAGACGATCCCGGTAGAATTGAACTGCTTCATCAAATCGTTCAACAGTAATGGCAATACGAACTTCTTTGATTGAATTGTGGAAAGACATGAGTATCTCCCTTGCATGCACAAATCATTTTGTACGGAAAGTGTTGAAACTAATTTTAACATCAAAAAGTGCTTTTTCTTCTGTTCTCCCACGATTGCTCTAATTCTACAGTTAGAATTACGAAGTTTCCAGAGCGCAGTGTAGCTTATAATGATTAGTTAAGCAGCGATCTGAGGACAACGGAGAAAAAGGATCCAGACCACGACATGGGCGAGTCTTTCCGTTTACTGCTCGCACTACTGATCAGATTAGGTGGAGCACTTCCCGAAGTGCTCAAGCAATCAGAAAACTCTCCATTCTCTCTGGGACTTGAAGCGCTACAAACAACTTATGCTTGGGTTCCCAGCTTTTTTCCTGCTCAGCATTGGTCTGCTCTCATTGTCAGTGTTGCGCAGAAGTGGGATGCGAATAAGAGCGTGACGTATCGATACCATCGCGCCCAAGAACGCACCTCGTGGTTGCCAGTTTTGGGATACAGACGCGATAATGGAGCTGTTGCTAGCTGCTCTTGTACTGCATGGTGGAGCAAGGCACTCATCACTGTGCGCATACACCTCAGCCAGGTATTTTGTCCATCCGCTACGAAATGTTCCTTTGCTAGGTTGCTTGCTTGCCCATGTTTTGCTTCTTTCTCAGTGTGAGAGATTTTTCTCTTTTTCTACTACCGGCTAACTCCAATTGTAAGTGTAGGCTGTGTATTCAATACTGATTCTGGAATACGTACTACAAGTTTGATAACCAGGATTCCACAGCTCCCTTTGCAATACTTTCAGTGGTAGAAACCACTTTCTCTGGAATCACTTTTACAACGACCACATTCGGGTCTGGCTCTGGAATGTGCGGTTGGTTTTGCTCAATCCACGTTGGAGAGAAATACTTCAGTGCAATATGTTGTGAAATCTCGCCTGAATCGGTATCCCATAGATGTGCTTGTCCATACACAGTAAGGTAACGAAAACCTGTAGTATTCGTCACCATCAAGGAAACTGAGGAGTTCCGCCTGAGATTGCGATATTTTGCCGTGCTTTTTGCAATACGAAAATACAAAGCTTCACCATCCCAGTAGAACCAGATGGGCGTCAGTTGTGGGCTGTTAGATGGTCTATTAATAGCAACTATGGCGTTGTAACGACCTTCCATAAGATCAGCCATATCTTGAGGGATCATAGATTTTTCTTTCTCCTCTTGGTTGGTAAGGCACGAAAACACAATGGATGTGGATGAGCCTTCGGCGACAGCCAGCGGGACCTCTGGCCAAAATGGGGTCTTGCCAGCGCAATCAGGGAGGTTTTTCCACTCATCCTCATTTCTCTTAAGAGAAAGAATATCAAGAAGAGAGGTAGAACGTAAATAGGATGTGAAAGGAAATATGCTATACTTTCTAAAAAGTGGAAGGAAATTAGGGACTTATATGTTACAATCAGAACGTTTCCTGGATAGTACCGATTGGAAGATTTTACGTGAACTTCAGCGTGATGCCCGCATTTCATTTAATGAATTAGGACGGCGTATCGGTTTATCAAGCCCAAGTACAGCAGAACGTGTGCGTAAGTTAGAGGACGCTGGTATTTTGGTCAGTTATGGAGCACAGGTGGAGCCAACAAAAGTAGGCTTACCATTACAAGCCTTCATTCAGATGCATTGTGCTGCAGGTTCTTGCCTCTTTAAAACAGCAAGCGCTGAGCAGTTTCCAGAAGTGTTAGAAATGTACAAAATTAACGGCGCATACTGTGCCTTGCTGAAAGTGGCAGTTGCGTCACTCTCTCACCTTGAAGCGCTCAATGAGCGATTGGGAAAATATGGAGAGCAAGTCACAAACATTGTGACGTCCAGTGTACTAACGCATCGGAGCATTGACTGGGAGCAGTTGGAGGTGGACGAAAACCCGCCCATGAATCCACGATGGAAAGCATAATGCAGGAGAAAAAGCGAACCTTTTCCTCTGCGTCTTGATCCCGCGCAATAAAAATTGCCCTCCACTAGTCAGACTGACGCAAGGGATGCTGGGTCTCTGGAGTGAACCCATTTTGCCGGACGGCAGGCAAGCCAACTTCGTGGGAGTGAGGCATACTGCGCCTCAAACTCAGCAGGAGGAAGGTATCCCAGACTGGAATGGAGTCGTTTGACGTTATACACCTTCTCGATAAAAACCATCACATTCACGTGAACATCTGCAAAACTCTGATACTCTTTCAGATACACCTCTTCCTGCTTCAGGGTCTTAAAGAACGACTCCGCTTTGGCATTATCATAAGGATTCTCTACATCCGACATACTGATCACGGCACCAATCTGCTTGAGTTGTTCCACATACGCCTGACTGGCATATTGAACCCCTCGATCGCTGTGGTGAATCAATCCAGGGCTAGGGTGGCGGTAAAGGATCGCCTGTTTTAAAGCGGCCAGGGTGAGCGAGGTGGTCATCTCACACGAGAGATGCCAGCCGACACAGCGCCGCGAGAAGGCATCCAGAATGCAAGCCAGGTACACAAACGCATTGCTCAAGCGAATGTAGGTGATATCAGCTACCAGGCTTGGTCAAGCCTCTCAAGCCGCGTTCCAGCCAGGACGTTTGGGTACACTGGTAGGCGATGACGTGAATCCGTCGTTTTCACTGCGAAGCGTTTCTTCAGATGACACAAGAGTGATTCTTCGCGCATGATCCGCAGCACCCGTTTGTGATTGACGAACTGCCCCTTTCGGTGCAAGGCCCGCGTCACTCGCCGATAGCCATACCCGGGGAACTCCAGGATGAGGCGCTCAATCTCGTCTCGAAGCGCAATCTCCTCTTCATCGGGCAATTGGTTCAGTCGCTTGTAGTACCAGCTCCGACTGACTCCAAAGAGATCGCACAACCGCTGGACCGAAAGCTGGGGATACAGTCGATGAGCCTGGACAATCATCGCATATCGCTCCTGGATTTCAAAGCCTGCAATGTTTTTTTAACACAGCGTTCTCCAGAGCCAACTGCCCACAGAATTGCTCCAATTCGGCAATGCGCGCGGTAGTGTTGCAAAGAAAAAGCTGATCTGGTACAGTGAAAGAAAAAGAGGTTTCCTCCATGAGCAACCAGAGCCAGCATCCCTTCAAGTGGCGTCATTTCCAAGCCGACATCATTCTGCTGTGCGTGCGCTGGTATCTGCGGTATGCTTTGAGCTACCGAGATCTCGAAGAGATCATGCTGGAACGAGGGGTGCATGTGGACTATACCACCATTTATCGCTGGGTGCAGCAGTACGCTCCTGAACTAGAACGACGTTGCCGCCCCCATTTGCTATCCACAACAGATTCCTGGCGGGTTGACGAGACCTACATCAAGGTCAAAAAAGTGTGGATGTACCTGTATCGGGCTGTGGATTCAGCGGGAAACACGCTCGACTTTTGGCTGAGTTCGAGGAGAGATGGAGAGGCGGCCAAGCGTTTCTTTCTCAAAGCCCTTACTGCTTCTCATACCAGCGAGCCACGGGTGATCAATGTGGACAAAAACGCCGCCTATCCTAAAGGCTTCAACGAACTCAAAGCCGAGGGATACATTCCTGAAAACTGTAGATTACGGCAAGTAAAATACCTCAACAATCTCATTGAACAGGATCACCGGTTCATCAAACGACTGACGAAACCTGGAATGGGCTTTGTCACCTTGGAGGCAGCATGGCGAACTTTACAAGGTTTTGAGGTGATGAACAGCATACGGAAAGGACAAGTACAAGGGGTGGACAAAGGAGATGTGAGAGGGCAGGTCGCCCTGGTCACCACATTGTTTGGGGTGGCAGTCTAAACTGAGCTATAAGGAAACGTCCTCACTCATTTTGGTTTCTTCATCATTCTTGCAACACAACCTCACCGATGAGCGCGACTCTCCCCTGTGACCAGTGTGGCATACGAATCTGACTGACTTCATCAAAGTACAGATCAGGCGCGGCCTTGACAGCATCCAACAGTTTGGGAACTTCCCATGCTGATTCATTGGCGAAGGCGTTGATCAGCAGCTGTTTCTTCCCCTCAACGTTGTGGTAGTCATACTGCGACTTCGGTGAGTGAAAGACAAACATGGCGTAGTCCTGATCTAGATAGCGAGAAAGGCCAGCCATTCTTCCGGGAGTGTTGTAAAACATCACCCGGTTTTCTTGCCCGTTGATCTCGAGACTGACCTCAATGAGGGAGACATACAAGCCAAGATGGTGGACAAATCGCGCCTCCTCGCCAAAGACAAGCCGTCGCACTGCTGAATGCAGGCCATCAGCCTCGATAATAAGATCGAACCTACGGACCTCATGATGAGCTGAGGTTACTTCGACGCTGCTCTCATCCTGTGTCAGTGTGGTAATAGTGTCTTGGAAGAGATTTTCCACGGTCTTTTTAGTCAAATTATCAGCCCTCGCCTCTTTCCTCCCCATGCGTGAAGCGCATGGGGAGGAAAGAGGCGTTCCTTTCCAAGAACATTAGGCTCGCTTGCTGGTTGTACCAGTGTCACAATACTGACAATAAGCCCTATATACGCCAGACAGGTGAACCAATCACCCAGCGTAATCGGGATGCATTCTTCGAAGTTGTGACGTTCGCTCCTTGTGGATTTTCGACTAGAGAAGTGGCTCGCATGTGCTTTCACCTTGTTCTTTTCTCTACGAGAGGTGAAGACCTATTCTTCTGAGAAGACAAACATGGTGGCAGCTTCAGGAACGCGCGCCTGGGTTGGCTCTACGATAGGTCGAAGAATCTTTTCGTATTGGGCAAAGGCGTGTTGATAGTCACCCCTAGATGAGGCCAGTTCATCCGCTAACACAGAGGCTCCCACCATCGCTAGTGTGCTTCCCATGCCCGATAAGAAGGCCGCGCAGTGGGCCGCGTCACCAAGCAGAGCAACCCGACCTTGTGACCAGGTGGGCATACGCACCTGGCTCACTTCATCAAAGTACAAATCATGTGCGGCTTTCACAGCACTCAACAGGTTAGGAACTTCCCAGCCCGCCTCATCGGCAAAAGCATCGATGAGTAGCTGCTTTTTCTCTTCCACACTGTGATAATCATAGGAAAGTCGGGGCGCGCGGAAGATAAACATCGCGTAATCCTGATCTGGGTAACGGGAGAGACCTGCGGTTCTGCCCGCTGGTGAGCGATAAAAGGTCACCCGGTTCTTCTGTCCAGAAACCTCACCGTCAACCTCAAGAAGAGCAACATAGAGGCCAAGATGATGCACAAAGCGGGCCTCTTCGCCAAAGGTGAGACGCCGTACCGCCGAGTGGAGGCCATCGGCTCCGATAATAAGATCAAATCGACGGGCCTGCCCGTCCGCGAAGGTGACATCAACGCCTTGAGCATCCTGCGTCAAGGTCTGGATCGTATTTTGAAAGAGGAACTCGACGTTCTCTTTGGTCACATCGTAGAGGAGATTGACAAGAACATCGCGTCGGAGTTCGACGTCCTCACCGACTTTCTCATCAAACTGGTTTGGGTCCATCTGGGCAACAGGCTCTCCTGAGGCATTTACGAAGGTCATCCCATCGGTGCCGATTTGTGCCGCCTGAATCTGTGGCAAAATCCCCATCCATTCAGCGACATCAAGCGCTTGCCCCCGGACATCAATCGGAGATCCACCCATGCGAGGCCCCTGTGCCAGCTCAACCACGGTGACATTGAACCTGTGCCGTTTCAGCCAATAAGCAAGCGTTAGCCCGGCAATACTCGCGCCGCTAATAAGTACACGAAGGGGTGAGGAATAGCTCTGTGTCATATAATACTCCTTTTTTACTCTTCTGGGGAGAAGACAGTGGGTACTTCTGTTTCGTTTTCGATGAGAGCACAGGGCGGGATGGAATCCTTGTGGTTTGTGTCCCCATCGCCACGAGTGAGTGAGCACTCGTTGATACAGATGTCGTTTCGTTCCATGAGAGAGTTATTGATAACTCCCCGTCTTGTAACACCCTGTCTGGTTCCCACTCTATTTTGTTCAGAAACATGAGCGACAGCATCATTGCTTTTCCTGGACCGATGGGAACTCGTCTGTCTCAAGGGAAAGCAGAACGAGTCCAAGGCTGTGAATTTTGAGAAGAACGCGATAGAGCGCTGCTTGATCAGCCAGTGATCCACACAGCATGGTTCTCCCAGATGCCTCGGGAAGAATGTCGAGTGTCTCAAACCATTCCTGCCAGGATGGGTCCAGGTGTCCTTTGGTCCAGATGCGATAGTGTATGGTGAGCACTTTCTCCTTTCATTGAGGTTGTTGGGAGTATAGCGTGTCAGTGGATGAGTTGACATCATCCAGGTGGATGGTTGTGAGTGGATGAGGAACAAGCGTGGTGGTTAGAGCAAAGACAAGCGTCGTGCCATTTCGCTGGCTTCGACGCGACGGTGAACGTTGAGTTTGCGATAGAGGCTTTGAACGTGGGTTCTCACAGTGTTGACTGAAATGATCAATTCGCGGGCAATCTCTGGGTTGGAGCGCCCCGCAACCAGCAAACGCAAGACCCGCTGCTCCTGATCGCTCAGTGGCTCCAAGGGCAGCGAAGCCTCCCTGGTAGGGGCTACCACTTCTATAAATCGGGCACCTGACCCCTCGGCAAATGCGCGCAGGAGGGTGCGCACAAAGGAGGCCAGGGATGCCTCGCGGAGCTCTGGCAGGAGTGTTTTGAGCAGGGAGTGCATCGCTGGGCCTTCATCGAGAAAGACACGCTGAAAATTTTCAGGTTGCGCCAGCCTCAACGCCTCTGTAAGAGAGCCTTTGGCCTGGCGGTGCTCCTGGCGGGCAACGTGGGCCAGGGCCTCCAGAATCTGGATTTCCAGAACGCTGCGCCTGCGTCCCTGAGCCTGGGCCTTCTCTTTCCAGGGGGCTAACGCTTTCAATGCGGTTTCCCCTCTCTGTTGTGCGATATACAAACGTGCGAGGGGCAGGGCTTCCTCCTGCTGGTGCAAAAGCGGCAGGTCTTGTCCCTGTTGGGAAACGCGGAAACTGAAAGCATGTTCCTTTTCCTGAGCCCATTGTTCTACTGCAGGCAGATTTCCCTGTGCCAGTTGTACCCGTGCCAGGAAGATATGTATTGTACTCAAAGGCCAGGAAAAGCGAGCGTTCCTTTCCCATCTCAAGAGCAGCTCCTGAGCCTGGGTGGTCTCTCTACACGCTTGCAAAAGGCGAGCCTGGATGAGTGAGCCCGAGGTAAAAACGTGGACACCTTCCTCCGGCTGTTCTCTTAAGGCGAGTGCCTGCGAGAGATAGTGCTGCGCTTTGACGATTTCATTTCGCTCATAGGAAAGTTGAGCAAGACAATGATAGGCCCATGAGACGAAGAAAGGCTCTGTCTCCCCTGTTTCCAGGAGCAATTGCTGGCGGGACATCTCCTGATCTTCGTCAACATGAGCGAGTGCCTGACGGTAGTAGTGTGAGGCCCTACCCAACTCGCCCTGTTCCAGGCATACTGCACCCAACAGAAGGGCAAAGGCGAACTCCGAAGAGAACAAACCGAGGCTTTTCGCTCTCCTGTACCCCTCAAGAAGGCGCTGGTAGGCTACATGCATCTCACCTGCCAGAAAGGCTTCTAATCCGCTCCACCCAATGTTGTCCGGATACATCAGGCTCTGTTCAGAAAGCAGTGGTCGGGCCTGACGAGCCAACGCCAACGAGCTGACGAGATCATCCTGAAAAAAGGCTAGCTCGGCGTGCAGTTGTAGTACTTCCCCCAGTTGCTCCCACTGGTGCGTGGCCTCAAAGCCCTGCTTCGCCCACTGAAGAAGCCGCTCGACCTCTGCCCAGGTAGCAGGCGAACGCCGATCGGTCGTAAACGTCAACGCGAGAACAGACAGGAAACACAGGTCTGGTTGGGCTCGCACGATCTCCTCAGGCAGTTGTCTTAGCCAACGAGACAGGAGATGATACGCATTGCGAAAGCTCTGCGGGATGAAAAAACGCTTGATCAGCGATGCGGCGCGAGCAAAGTCTTCTCCAGCCAGCGCTGCTTCAATCGCTTCTGGGAGCATCCGCTGTTGCTCATACCACAGACTCGCTTTGCTACTCAGTGAACGGAGTGTGGCTGCTCCCAGGCGAAGCCGTGCTTCATGCTGCATGGCCTGTGCCCACAGGCCATGATAACGATACCACTGCCGACGCTCATCGAGGGATTGGAGAAAGAGGTTGGCACGTTCCACCTGTTCAAGCAGGAGAGCACTATCATTTTTTCCCCTGACGGCATCACAGAGCGAAGCACTCAGCGGATGAAGCCAGCTCGTCAGCAACAAGAAGTCTTGTAAATCTGCTGACAAGCTGGTGAGAATCTCTTCACGCAGGTAATCGAGCAAGAAGCGCTGGCTACCGCTCAGTGTTTGCACATAGGCGGAAGGATCAACGTGGTTCTGGAGCACGAGGGCGGCCAGTTGCAGGCTGGCAATCCACCCCTCGGTGCGCGCTTGCAACAACTCGACATCGCCCTCCGAGAGGGAGATCCCCATGCTCTGCGTGAGAAAGCGTTGCGTTTCTTCCGGCGTAAAGCGCAGATCGGTGGTGCGAACCTCTCCCAGAGACCCGCGCACCCGGAAGCGAGAGAGGGGAAGGTCGGGATCAACACGGCTCGTGAGCACCAGATGGACGTGGGATGGCAGATGCTCCAGCCAGAAGGTCAGGGAGGCGTGAATGGTTGGCTCCTTGATCACATGATAGTCGTCCAGGATCAGTAGAATGGGCGAAGTCGCTTCATTTCTGTCTGCCAACTCGTTGAGCAGGGCCGTCAGGCTCAGAGAAAGCGGTTCAGGGGTCGGCGCTTGTAGCAAAGTGAGCGCACGCCCACCAATCGCTGGTCGACATCGGCGCAGGGCAGCGATGAGTGAAAGCCAGAAGCGCCTCGGGTCATTGTCCAGCGTCTCCAACGAGAGCCAGGCAACGGCTTGAGGATGCCTGCGCGCCCATGTGGAGAGGAGAGTGGTCTTCCCCCAACCCGCAGAGGCAGAGAGCAAGGTGAGTGGGCGAGAGAAGGCAGCATCTAACAGAGAGAGCAACCGTTCCCGGACCACGAGCATGGCGGGCAGATGTGGGGGGAGAACCTGGTCACGACCATCGTACCCCCGAGTTCGTTCTCCTGCTGGTGCGTGCTAGAAGCGGTTTCTTCGCGAGCGTGTCCAGTCTGCAAGGAGGCAAGGGAGGGAGACGCCTGCGGGTGTTCGGATGTGAGGTCCTCCAGGACCTGGGCTACCTCTTCTAAACGCGCGAGGGTAACCGTTGCGCTGCGTCCGAGGTAGCGCTTCTGGGTCTGGCCAGCACTCTTGTGGTAGGCATACCAGTAGCCGGTCCCACGAGAACGAGCCTCTTTAAGCACGTTGAGATGACCATGTTGTCCCTGGAAGGAAAAGGAGGAATGCGTGGTCAGCCAGGCACGCCATACGCCCTCGTTTCCTGACGTGATCTCCTGTGGTGGATGACCGGGGGTATGGAGCACATAGAAGAGGTTCTCGGCAGACCAGATCAGCGCATGAGCAGGTGGTTTTGGCATAGACTCCTTGTACACAACAGGTCCCCAACTGGCTTTCTCCCCAAGTCCCCAACACGGATGAGTATAGCAGAAATGAGATGTGCAAGCAAGTTCTTCACCAGCGCCATCCAGTCGAAGAGCGTGAGGGTTGCATCCCAGGTGCTGGGCGAGGTTGTGTTGCAAGAATAAATCTGATCTGCGAGAGTTGGCGGAAAAGAACAGAAGAGGACCACGTATGACAGAACAGCACCCGTTTCAATGGCATCATGCGCGAGGCCGAGATCATTCTCTTGTGCGTCCGTCCGGTGGTAGCTGCGATACGCACTCAGCTATCGAGACCTTGAAGAACTGATGATGGAACGAGGATTGCACGTGGATCACACGACCATTTCCCATTGGGTCCAGCGCTACCACCCGAGAGGGAGAAACGCTGTCGTCCTCATCTGAAAACCACCAGCGATTCCTGGTGTGTTGACGAGACCTACGTGAAAGTCAAAGGCGTCTGGATGTACATGTGTCGGGCAGTAGACTCTCGCGGAAATATTCTGGAGTTCCACCTGAGTGCCTCACGTGACGCTCAAGCTGCTAAACACTTTTTGGGAAGGCCTTGAATGCTTCCTATAGCGTGATCCCCCGCATCATCACCACCGATAAAAACTCAGCCTATCCCAAAACGTTCGACGAGATGCAAGCAACAGGCGCTGTTCCCGCTTCTTGTGAATTACGACAGAGCAAATACTTCAACAATTTGGTCGAACAAGATCATCGCTTTATCAAACGCCTCGTCAAGCCAGGGATGGGTTTCTGGTCCTTTGAGACCGCATGGCGAACCCCCAAGGATACGAGGTGATACATAGGATCAGAAAAGGACAAGTGCAAGAAGTGAGGAAAGGAGATAGTCTCAGCCAAGCAGCATTCATCGCAAGGCTATTCGAGGTGGTGATATGAACTCAGCAGGAAGGGCGCCGCTTTGCGTGTGTTTCCTTCTCAACTTTCTTGCAACACAACCATGGAATGGCAGCGAGACCGCGAAGCCGCGCCAGGTGAGTGTGCTGCTGCATCCCCTCAGCATCGGAGGAGAGCCGCTGCTCTGGCGAGACTGGAGTTGGAGGATTCATCGACGGGCCTGCATGCAACTCCTGCGTCACCAACGGGTAGAGGTCCAAAGGGAACCAGACATCACTCCCGGCTCTCCTGGCAGAGCCGCCAGGCACGGAATGCCCGCAGGCCGCTCTCGCCATCAATCAAGCTCCACCTCTTTGCATGCCAAACGCTTTCGCCGCTTTCCTCGAACTGGAAGGAATGGGCGTGTGAAGCGAGCGTAGGAGGGTCGTTGCGGATTACCGCGCTCGGCCTGTGGTCAGCCACTGTACCCAATCGGCGCGCTGATTGCCACATGCGACCTGCGCTGCCTGCTCCCATGCGTACGGCACCTGGATATGCTCCACCTGCCACCCATACTGGTTCTGATACAAAAGCGCATAACGAGCGTGAGGGCTGCCGGATTCCATACCATATGTCTCCATCAAGTAGGCCGGCATTCCAACGCTCCCAGGGTTAATGAGGAGCTTTCCTTGCGGGAGGGAAACCGTGCGCGGGATGTGGCTATGTCCACTGAGGATAACGGGTTGGGCAATCTCAGCGACGCTGGTCGCGATGGCTGAAGTGCTTCTCAAGAAGACACCAGAAGGAGTGACCTCTTCAAGGAGATACGGCGCATCGAAGAGGTCGCCGTGGCAGACAAAGAGCTCATTGGCGACAATGGTTGTGTCCGGCAAGGAGTGCAGCCAGGCAAAATGAGCCGGGGTGAGTTGAGTGCAGGTGTAGTTTTGGGAGAGCGAGCGTTTTTCCTGCGGTAGAAACAGCTCGCGATCGTCGTTGCCGCAAACGTTCACCATCGTGCGGGCTATGAGCAGGTCGGCGGTGCCCGCGGGATCGAGCGGGCCTGCCAGGTGATCTCCCAGATTCACAATCTGTTGGATGCCTCGGCGGTCGATATCCTGCAGGACCGCTTCCAGGGCCCAACGATTCCCATGGATATCGGCAATGACCGCCAGAGAAGTGTGAAAGGTCTTCGTTTCGCTCATGGTTTTCTCTTTTCTCAAAGCAAGGGGTTTTCAGAAAAGTCTACCACATCGTCGCTTCTCTGCAAATATGCTCAACATTGAGGAACGGTTGGTCAGCAAGCTGCCACTCTCTTGCTACTGCCTCGTTGCGCAATCCGTGGGCAGTTCCAATACGACCTGCTGCGCTCCCACATTGATCAGATGGTGCAGCCAGAGATGGTCCGCCTCCCCAGAAAGGTGCTTCAGGCTTTGAGAGGCGGAAGCGTTCTTAGTATTTAGAGGCAGGAGAAAGGCTTACAATTCGGAAACCTGGATAATCATCTTGCCTACATTCTCCCCACGAAGCATAGCGAGAAAAGCCTCAACGATATGGTCGAACCCCTTCACTATGGTTTGATCAATCACAATGCGTCTTGATTGGAGGTGAGGCACAAGCAATTCTTCCAGTTCACTTTGCAAGTGACGATAGTTGCGAACAAGGAAGCCTTCCAGGCGGAGGCTCTTTTCTACCACATCGGAGAGATTGCGAGGGGCGGCGAGAGGCTCAGTGCCATTATACTCGGCTATCGAGCCACACCAGGCAATGCGACCATGCTCTCGCAAGACGCTGATTGCCGCCTCCAGATGCTCTCCGCCAACGTTGTCGAAATACACTTCGATGCCATCTGGAGCGACCTGGGCTAGGAGTTCACGGATTGGCCCCTTGTGGTAGTCAAAGGCGGCATCAAAGCCAAGGTCTTCGATCAGATGCTTGACCTTGGCCGCGGACCCTGTGCTATCAACGATGCTCCTGGCCCCTAACAGGCGGGCAATCTGTCCTGCCGCACTGCCCACGCCACCAGCGGCAGCTGCCAAGTTTTGGCCCAAAAACCTGCCATCGTTACTCTAACGCAAAAGCTCTTCCATATGTTGAGTAAGAAGCAAAGGACGAAAGCCCCTGCACACATCCCGCGCCCTGGGGTGTTCCCGTCGCAGGCGTACCCGCTGCAAGCCCTCCTCCGTCAGTTTGACCCGCCCCGGTCCATACCTGCTGGATAAGCCGCACGATGCCATAATCATCTAGATGGGAAACCTCCTTGCTCAACCACTGCCGTGCCCACAGCAGGACGTTGTGAGCCAATTGCATCAAGAGAATGACGATCTTTTGGGCAGGCAGCCGGTGCTTACGGATGGTAGCTAACCCTAATCCGTACTTATCCCCCTTCAAATCAGCTTCCATGCCAGCTCTGCCATCGTAGTGATCCACGACCGCTTGCATGGACAACTCCATGCGACTGGTAAAGAGGACTGCATGATAGTAGCCATTCTTCTGCTTTTTAGACGGCGTGCGGACTGCATATTGGGCAAGTGGCCGTACAAACGCTACTGGTTCAGGGACTCCTGCCACTTCACGGCCTGGGCTCGAGGTGCTCGACCAGGTGGGAATCTCGCTGACCAGCTTGCGTACGCGCCCGTTGGATTTGAACTTACCGGTCACCTGATAGCCTCGCTCAAGCAGCCAGGTGATCATCGCCTCGCTCCCCCAACTGCTATCCAGGCGGATCTCGGTGCGTGTTCGCTTGCGCTGCGCCTCTTCACCGTCGCCCGCCAGACCCAGCAGAGCCTCTGCTGCCTGGATGGCGTCTTGCAGCACTGGCAAGCTCTCAACAGTGCGCGCAGAGATCACCGTCTCCCACACAATTTCCCCGCGGCCCGCACACGTACCAACTTGCGTCCTGTGCGCGAACGAGAGCGGCCCAGATATCCTCGTTCTGACCCTTCTGCATGCGTACTTGCTGGTAAAGGCGACAAGTCCACATCGAGTACCAGCAGTTCCTGATCGATTGAATGCTTGCAGGCCCGATTGTACTGGGCAAAGAGGTCGGCAATCGCTGCTTGCAGATCCGCCACATCCGTGTCTTGAGCGGCATCAAGAGTATCGGCTAGCACCGATTGATCGGCACAACCTGGCAGCCCAAATGTCGCCGTGAGTGCCCTATCCACACGGACCGTCATGCCCGTATGCGACACGGCTTTGATGCCAGCCAACAACCCTACGAAGAGCATCTCCAGCTTCTGGATCGACGAATATTTCAGCACTTTCTGCTGGATGTGGACGCGCTTTTCCAATGGCTCAAAGAAGCCGATCTGGCGCAGATAGTTTCCTAAGAGACACAGACTCGCATGTCCACTATCATGCCATTTCTGAGGCGAAACCGACGTGCTATGCTGAGACATGAGGAGACCTCCTTTAAACAAACTGAGAAGTGAAAGTCACTCAGTTTGCCTGAGGTCCTCTCCCTTTTTCTCCTTCAAGCTCATACAGAACAGTCACACCTTGGCCTTTTTGGGCCAAATCTTGGCAGCTGAGAGGAGTGGGGCCCACATGGCTCCCAGGCGGGCACGTGTGAGGGCGACGTAGGCCAGGCGTCGCGCTTCATCGGTCATGGTCTGGGTATAGGTGTGGTTGGCCTCCTGGAGCAGAGGGATGGAGGCAAACATGTGTGTACGCAAGGGATGTGGCTCAGGAGGCAGCGCATCGTCCAAAAGCAGGATGAGATCAGCTCCCAGGCCTTTGGAGCGGTGGAAGGTGCCTCTGGTGATGGAGATCGTTCGCATCGACGTGATGCGTGCCTGGAGCAGCGGCTAACCCAGAGGGAGAGCCTCCTCGTGACGCGTGGTCAGGTGCATCAACGTCATGCTCTCCAACACCATCCAGTCGTGTTCCCCACGTCTGCCAACGAATGGAGGCCCTGGATCAAACCCCACCGCTCAGATTGCCCACATCGAAGCAAAATTGGCCATCGTGTTGTCATCAATATAGGAGAAAAACCTCTTCCTGAAGACGAGGATGCGCATACCTGGGAGTGGGCAAAGGCTCTTGCCAGACTGCAAACGGTTCCAGGTATTGGGCTCATCACGGCGACATGGATCGTGGACACGACCATGAATTTTACGCTCTGTGCCGATGCCTCGAAGGCAGTCGCCTGTGCGGGTTTACAGAGCTCGCCATAGACAACTAAACCTCACCAAGGGTACCATACCCCAGAATCGGTGACGACAGATGGGCATCGTTCCTATCCCAGGGCGATAAGCGAGACCATGGGCATCCCTGTTGAGCATCGGAGCAACAAATACCTCAATAATCGCCTGGAACAAGACCATCGAGGGATCAAACAGCGCTCCTATCCCATGCGTGGCTTGGGAACATTTGAAGCGGCAGCACGTTTCTGTTGTGCTTTTGACGAACTACGCAACTACCTCCGTTCGCGTCGCGCCATGGGAGAACCGATCTCACTCCCAGAACAACGACGTGTTTTTCTCCAGAAATTTGTCGCCTTGAAGGTCATTGATACAAGCAGCCCCATAGCGAGAGACGAGCAGTAAGAAGCATTCTCTGGACCCTGGTAAGCTTTCTGTATTCTCAGTTCTGACACTACCATATCTTTTGTAGGGAGAGGACGCGATATGCATTTTCATGAGATCATTGTATATGCAGTTCCGTTTTCTGTCGTGTGGTTGTATCACCTGGACAATGCCGCTCATGGAGCTCTTTTCCTCCTAATCATGTTTTTTGATTTAGATATGTTCATTGCTTTTATTGACCTTCGCAATCGGAAGTTGGATTTCAAGCGTCAGGTGCTGGTAATCTGTATGTGGGTCGTCTTCACGACCAAAGAGATGGATTTCGCGGTAGGTGCCGGCTGGCTGATACCCGTTGGCGATGACCCAGCTATACAGGGCGACCATCCCCTGGGGAACATCGTAGATACTCCCTCGGTGAACGATGCAGGCCATTTCTTCGATCGCTGGCAGTTCTCTAATCTGGAGCCGAGAGCCCCGTGGCAATGAATGAGTGCGCTGGGGGCCTTTGTCTATGCTGACGGCCATTTCCAACCCGATGTTGTCTTCACGATATTCTCCCATGTTATACAGGACCATTTCATGCGCGACTGGGATGATCTGTGTCTGCTCCAACCAAGTATAAATGTCGTGTGAGAGTGCGCAACGGTAATCTTTCATGTCTGCTATGGTGGGGACAAGCGTACAAGCCGAAAGAATGAGTTGCGCCTCTGCTGCTTTGCGAACGACTTCGTACGGAGAAATAGTCCCTTCGATGTCGATCTGTTTGAGACGGGCTTCTACACGACGGAGCCGCTCCCGCTCTTCTTGCATGCGTTGTTCCAAATCAGCCTGTTTCAAGAGGAGCATGCCACGCATTTGCTCTATTGATACATCCTCGTCTAGGAGTCCTTTGATCTGGTCTAGAGAAAACCCTAGATCTTTGAAGGCCAGAATACGGTTGAGACGCGGGAGCTGTTCTAGGGTATAGTAGCGATAATCTGTAAAACGATCGATCCAGGCCGGTTTCAGTAAATTCAGGTCGTCATAGTGCCGTAACGTACGGACTGAGACCTGACCCAGGTGTGAAAAGTCACCGATACGCAACATCTTTTTGCTTTTTCCCTCTATTTGATTTGCTCTATCGCTCATTGCTCTGCATAGTGCGCTTTGAACCAAGTGAGCGTCTGACGCACAGCCTCTCGATGGGGCGTCGAGAGATTCCCAAAGGCATGAACAAACTTGCTAGTATCGACAATGAACGGTTGCTGAAATTCATATAACATCTCATCGACTTCGTGGATGAGCCGATTGATATGACCAAGTACTTTTATCATACCACCGGAAAGCACCCCCATCTTCGGTGGTAATCCAGCCTCTTCAAAGAACATGGTCAGCATCTCGCGTCCGGTCAGGGTTGGAGCATTGGGAATGTGCCAGGACTGTCCGAGCGCTTCTTCATGCTCACCAAGCGCAATGAGCCCACGGGCAAAGTCTTCAATATAGGTGTAGGTGTGGGGCATATCAAGACTGCCCACCAGAGACACTTTCTTGCCTGCCAGCAAGGGACGCAAAACGCGATCTCCAAAAATGCCCTGGCTGCCAGCGTAAGGACCATAAAAATCAGAGGCACGTCCCGATGTTGCCCTGACGATGCCTTTCTGATGTGCTCGCATTAATTCCTCTGTCATTGCTGCTCGCACACGCCCTTTGCGTGTTGTTGGCCGGTACGGCAAATCTTCGGTCATAGGGCCTGTCACTGGGCCATACATGTACAGGTTCTCTGGTACGACGAGTTTGGCCTGGGCAGCCGCTGCCCCAGCAATGACTCCTTTCTGGATGGGCGGGAAGAGCTCTGGCCAGTCGCTATAGGGAGGGGTCGCGCACTGGTATACGACATCCGCCCCCTGACAGGCTTTGCGGGTTTGCGCAGCGTCAGTGGCATCAGCCGCCATGATTTCGACTCCCCCTGAATCTGGGTTTTCCCTTGCCGGTTCACGATGCGTACCCGCTTGCCTTTCGCCAGCAGTTGGTGCGCAATTGCCACACCTAATGCCCCTTGGCCGAAGACGACGTGCAATTCCTGTGTATTTGTCATGAGATCATTTCCTCTTTTTACAAAGTGATGTGTGTCAGAACGCTCTGACAGAGGAAGCATACTGTCTGACGTAACGTCAGAGTCAAGCAGTGACTCTGACGTTACGTGCGCGCACTGTTGAGGAAATCCAGCGAATGGGCAGGTCGATAGTCGAGCAGATACCCCATTCGCACAGAGATGGCACCTCCCTTACCCCTGAAAAAAGCCTGCTCTATCTCCTGCCGACCATCGTTCCCGCACGCGAGCGTCGGTGGCGGTCATGTTCACGTTTAATCACATCATAGAGGAACATTGCGTGTTTGATCACCTCCGGTCCCCAGATGTCCGATCCCAAAGAACATGACAAGCAGTGAGCTGGGAAGAAGGGAGAAATCCCAAAGAAGAAGAAGACACGCACTCTCAGAGAAAGTGGCGTGAAGCAAGCGGCGATCCCAGAGAACGTGGTTTTCCCTGCGGTGGTGTAGGAAAAGGCCTGAGTGAGAGCCAAGAGGGGAGAGAGCAGGGCAGTTGCGTCGGCAACCATCGACGAGATTGCCCAAGGGGGCGAGAGAAGAAGAAGTCCATCAGGAACAGAGCATGGCAGAGCGCATGCTCTGTTTTTTGTGTGGTGTGGGCAGGTGGCCAGAACTGCAGACCATGAGAGGGAAGGAAGGCGTCGGGCGGGAGTGTGGTGGGAGGCAAGCGGTGATCCTGTTGTTGCTAAGGTGGCTGGAGAGGTATCGAGAGAGAATGCGAAAGAAAAGCGTGCCAAAGAGATGGAAGAGAGGCAAGGAAAAGCGGCCTGAGTGCAGGCCGCTTTTCTCGTATCTGAGGGTAGTCTGAGCTGCTAAGCTGTGGTTTGCTAGCCAGTTTGTCCCCACAGGGCAGGATATGGGTCAATGACGAGTCAGACGGTTTATCGGTCAAAACCGTGTTGTCGTTCATCTGCCAGAAAAGCCTGTGTATGCGGCTGAGCAAAGAGGGACTTTTCCAGCAGAAGCACGTCGTTATGAGGAAAGCAGATGATATGAGTCGTCATCAAGCGATGATATGTACAGCTCCTGAGATAATTTGCCAGCGCTCATCCTGAAACAGCCAGACACGCAGGTAGCGGCAGAAAGCCTCAAGAGGTTTTCCCTGTACTCGCACCTTTACATGAGCTTTTACTGCAACAATTGCGCTTTCTCCATAAAATTGCATAACTGGTTCTTCGACAAACTCTACTGCGGTCTGAACAACAGCACCAGATGCATGACTTTCGAGATCATCGCGTTTTCCCTGTACATTTCCCTCGGCATCAATAAACACCAGATCATCATGCAGTAATTGTTCAAGGGCTTGCACATCATTGTTCACCATTGCCTGTTGAAGCTGCTTCTCAGCATGCACAATTTCTTCAAGGGAGTGGTTCACTTCTCTCTCCTTTCATTCGGGCTAACAACATTTGTCTGTCTGCCTGCCCCCTCCCTCAAGGGTAGATACTCAAAGCAAAGAAGTAAAGAGGAAATCTATGCTCATAGCATACTTTTTCCATAAGATGTCCCGTTTGACGCATATCGGAGTAGAGGATCGTCTGGGTGCGAGCGTGGGGCATCGTTATCAGGAGTGATTGTTCACTCGTGAGCTGCGATTGGTCAGCCTAATGCTCCTGTGGTATCAACAGTAGCACGCACCTTGAAGACAAGCGTGCCACTGCTCGTCTCTAGCGCGCCAGTTCTCGCATGCTCAGGCATGCGTGAGAAGCCCTGAGGGGTAAAGGGGAAGGGTGAAGAGTCGTTGAGGAAGCCGAGGCTGATAGTATACGTGTGCGTGTCTTCACGCCAGCGATAGCGGACGTAAGGGTCTAGCTGCACAATATGGAAGATGATCTTGTGATACTGGCGCGGGAGTTTGGTAGGAGAGACGCCCTGCAGGAGCAGGGAGACGACCTCGGCAGGAAGAGCCAGGGCCAGGGAATCAGGGATGGGCAGCCCTCGCTCACGCAGGCGAGCGAGGGCTGTGAGAAAGGCATGGAGTTCGGGCGTGACGCGTCGTGTGGGGACAAAGAAGACCTCACACCAGCCCGCGGCATCGATAATCGGTTGGCGAGAGCGGAAGTTCGATGAGATTTTGTGTATCAGGGAAGCGCGTCATCTCCTTCTCCAATGGTTGTGTTAAAATAACAATTGAGATTTTGGAGGGATAGACATGCAGAACGAAGCCTTACCTGTGCTGGCTATTTAGCATATCCGTTCCAAAATCTCTGACCCATGCCAAGAAACGAGAGGCAGAAAAAGCACGGAAAGGGTTTATCTCAAGTGGATACACTCCATCGTTAGCACGCCAGACCTCTGCAATGAGGCAAGAGGACTTGTTCTCTTTGCTCAATGAGGCAAAGGGTCAGACTGCACAGAAACACATTCGTACATCTTCTCTTTTCTCTGGCTTTTGGCTATTTAGGCGGCCCTCCGGTAGTCATGGTGTAACCCACCCAACATGGGAATGGCGATCACCCGGTTTGGAGGCTTCAGAAGAGAAGCAGACGGAACCGATGGCACCGGAATGCGTTGCCCCAGTCCTTGATGGGGTCGAGCCTGGTTGAAGTAGACCGTATAGGCATTGAGGAGCTGATGGAGTTGCTTCTCATGGAAGATCAGGGAATGATCCAAGCATTCTCGCCTCACACTTCCCAGAAAGCGTTCACACACAGCATTGGCACGCGGCGTTCGGTATGGTGTGCGAAGCACCTTGATCCCACTCGTTGCGGTCACGCGAGCAAAATTCGGCCCGAATTTACGATCATTATCCCTGATCAGATACTTGGGTGTTTGCCCATACGGAGTCGCTTCGCGCAGTTGTTGCGCGACCCAGAGATCGGTCGGCGATCGCGTCACGTTCACATGGATCACCTGGCGCGACTGGAGTTCGATGATGAAAAAAGCAAAAAGTGGGCGGAAGAAGAGATCAGTCACCTGTAAGAAATCACAGGCCCACACGCCTGCCGCGTGATTGCGCAAGAACGTTTTCCAACTCTGCCCATTCGGTCGTCTCCGGCGAATGGGCCTCATATATTTCTGGATGGTTCGTTTGCTCACGCGAATATCCAACTTGAGCAGTTCTCCCCGAATACGCTCCGCTCCCCAAAGTCGATTCTTCACTGCCATTTCCTTGATCAAGCAGATCGTCTCAGGTGAGAGCTTTGACTTTCTCGCGCATGCCTTCGTTTTGCGCTTCCAGAACAGACGGAAGAGTTCACGATGCCAGCGCAAGAGCGTCTCTGGCTGGACCAGGAAGAGTGCCTGTTTCCAGGTTCGGGCCATCCTGGCAAGAAGCACCAGGAGAAGCCGGTCCATCTTGCGGTAGGTCGGTCGCTTGACTTGTCGACGGAGAATGATCAGTTGCTGCCGTAAGAGCGCATTTTCCGCCAGCAGTTCCAATTTCCCTTTGGTCAGATCGGCAAGCGTACCGGGCACAAGGGAGGTTGCCGATGGTTTGACCCAACAGAGAACGCGTTCGAGAAATGTTTGGAAGTTGAAAGACATGCATCGCTTGACCGAGGAAAATACCCACCACACAAATAGAACCTCTTCTTTGTAAAAATGGCATATGGTTGGAGTTCATACACAGAATGAGCAGTGTTGATTGTACATGCATCTCACGTGCTTGGCAAGAAAGCTCATTTCATTGTCCATAACAGGCTGATTTCCCGAACAGATGTCCCAAGTAGCCAGCACAGCTACGTTTTCCACTGACGCTGATCGTCACCAATGTCGGCTGCAGCCTCATGCTTGTGGCATATGGAAAAAAGAAAGCCCCTTAATCAAGGAGCTCCCAGCAGCCTATGAAGTGAATAGTGGTGTATTGGCAAAAGCGCGACAGTCACGGCGAGTGTGTCTGAAGCAGCCAAAGGAGAACTAGGCTGATAGGGTCAGCTCGGAAGCATCAGAACACGTTGGAGAAAGAGATCCTCAACGAAGAAGTGCGTCAAACGAAGTGGAAGAAGAGTGAAAAAATCATATGTGAACTGTTGAATCTGTCTGCTCTTGAGAATGCTGTCTTCGGGTTGATGAAATATACATGGTACCCTGCAAACATAGCCACATGATGCTTTGCAAATACGTGCAGTATCCATTGCAAAAAACCTTGCTTCGGGAACGCAGTCACACCCGGATAAAAAGCTAGGTGGTACATACCCCAACCTCTGTGAACAGCTCTCGCCGTGAGCGTGGATGGACAACACGTCGCTTTGCGCCTTCCTGCTTGTGGTATACTGAAAAGACGGTAGCGCCTCTATGGATGGAGGCGCGTTTTTATCTTGCAAGAACCAAAGAAAAAAGGAGCGTGCACAGCATGGCGAATCAGGAACAACTTGATATTCTCAAACAGGGAGTGGAAGCATGGCATGCCTGGAGAAAGCAGAATCCATCGATTCACCCTGACCTCACAGGAGCCAACCTCCAAAAAGCCGACCTCAGTTTCGCCGACCTCACAGGAGCCGATCTCACAGGAGCCGACCTCACAGGAGCCAAGCTCACAGATGCCCACCTCTCCAGTGACTATCAACTCACCAACTTCTCCGGAGCCAACCTCACAGGAGCCGACCTCACACAAACCGACCTCACTAATACCGCCCTCCAAAAAAGCCAACCTCCAAAAAGCCAACCTCACAGGAGTCAATCTCAGTGAAGTTGACCTCGCCAGCGAAGAAGTTGACCTCGGACTAGCCGATCTCACAGGAGCCGACCTCAGTTTCGCCGTCCTCCATGGACTTGACCTCAGTGGAGTTGACTTCAAAGGTGCCAACCTCTGGTGGGCCAAGCTCAAAGGAGCCAACCTCCAAAAAGCCAACCTCACACAAGCTAACCTCGGAGGAGCCGACCTCAAAGGTGCCAGCCTCAAAGGTGCCAACCTCCAAAAAGCCAGCCTCAAAGATGCCGATCTCACCAGAGCCAACTTCGAAGGTGCCAACTTCACCGGAGCCAATCTCACCGGAGCCAACCTCGAAGGTGTCAACTTCGAAGGTGCCGACACGACAGGAGCCATAGGACTCTAAGGGAGGTCCGAGGGATGTTCTTTGAGAGGCATCCCTCCTTCTGCCAACGCCCGCCGACCGTTGCTCTGCGCTTCCTTCCACCGACAGGCTTTCCACCATCCCTTGCTCCTGGCGAGAAACTTCTTGCTCGTCTCACCAGAAGCATTGCCCACCACATCATTGCCTCTCCACCTGACTTTTTTGTCCGGGTGTGACGGCGCTCCGAAGCAAGGTTTTTTGCAATGGATACTGCACGTATTTGCAAAGCATCATGTGGCTATGTTTGGTGGCTGGAGTGTGAATTCTGGAATGCCTCGTGTTCGGTTCTGCCCAGGTGATAGGACGTTCTGTATGGCAGTGAGAAGGCGTGTTGCCACCTGCGTGTGCGAAAAAATAGGAAAAAGTGGTGGGCCTGGTACGTAAGAGGAGAGCGTGAGAGCTGCGGCTGTTTCGCCTGGCGCGGAGGTGCTTGTAGGGAACGTCGCGGGTGGTGTAATGCTAGCTCTGCAGGCATGTCGTGAAGCGGGCGTTACGAGCCTTGGTCGTGGCACGTGTCGTGGCTGGAAGGATGGAAGCTCGTTCTGTCTGAGGTGTGTCTCAGACGAGAAATGACATGTCAGAGACGGCCTGGGAAGCGGGGTGTGAGCGTGAGGACCAGTGCTGCCTCCTGTGAAGGAGGACGAGGGATGGTGTGAGGAGGGTGGCCTCGCTCTGGCAGGAGGCTTGCGTTCCTCTATGATGGATCGCTGAAGAGTGAAGGAGAGGATGGTATGACTCCGAAGCATCAAGCCGTGATTGATCGTACGCTGCACGCGGTGCATGAGCGTGCTCACCTGGTGGTGCAGTCTCTTCACCCTCCTGGGAAAGAAGAACCTGCACAAGGCGATGCAGCGAAGCACCGCTCGCAAGAGGAGCAGATGGAGGCGCTGCGTGCCAGCACGCTTGGGTGCCAGTTGCGCTGGATTGCCGAGTATGTGGAAGGGTATCCGGCGGCGAAGGAACCGGAACGCAAGCAGCGTTGGACCTGGTCGGAGGAGGTCGTGGTCCGGGAGGCATGCGCCGAGAGGTGTATGCCGTGTGCGCGGTGGTGTATGGGTCGGCTGCTGGAGGGAACGCGTGGTCCTACCCGAGGCAGTGTCAGCACACGGATCTGGGCAGCTTTTGCATGCGGCGCTGTTGCAGTTTTACCACGAATACCTGCCAGCGGATCAGCTTGTGAGTGTGGGGAACGCCGCCAAGGAGATTGGGATCGCCGGCAGACGCTGCATGAATGGATGGAGAGTGGACGAGCCAAGTGGATCTCTGAGGCCGAACATGATGTGATGTGGCTGGATCGGGAAGAAGTGGACCGATTGTGGCATATCAAACGGGCTGAAAGTGGAGATGATCTGAGAGCGTTCGTGATGAGAGTGAGCGTCTCTGCTGGGGAAGGCGTGAAGCGTCTCTTGCGGGTGAAGCCTCGCTGGCGAGAGAGCTGCCGCAGGAGAGCACAGGGTGCATGGCAGGGACAAGAACTGGTGTCGCCTGTGAGAGAACGGATGAAAACATGGCGGGCAGAGGCGGAGGAAGGTGAGTGTGAGAGGGTCAGTCTGGCGCGTCGATGCCATCGGCTGGAGCTGGCGTGCTCGAGAGAAGATCTGTTTCAAGGTGCGCGTCACTGCCCATTCCTCGTTTCCTCTCTCTCATGCTCGTGCACCTGTTAGAAGCCCTGTGGGGTGAAGGGAAAGGGGGATAGTCGTGGAGGAGGCCGAGGCTGATGGTGCAGGTGTGGGCGTCCTCGCGCCAGCGATAGCGCACATAGGGGCCCAGCTTGACGGTCTGGAAGATCATGTCATGATACTGGCGTGGGAGGTTGGTGGGTGCGACACCTTGCAAGAGCAGGGAGACGACCTCGGCAGGGAGGGCCTGGGCCACAGACGCAGGAATGGGCTGCTGCTGCTCGTCTTGGCGAGCCAGGGCCTTGAGGAAGCGTGCATGGGGGGCGTGAAAGTCCGTTTGGGACAAAGAAGACCTCAAACCAGCCTGCGGCATTGCTCAGGTGCGTATGGAGTTCAGGCAACTGCGCTTCAAAGGAAGCCAGGGCACGTTGTGAGGCGTCTGTTGAACCCAGCAGCGCGGTCACCGGTGCGTCGAGGCCCTGGAGGCGTTCCTCTGAAGGGCGCGTGTCTGTCGTGTCTGTGAGCGCGGCGAGAAAGGCCGCTTCGTCAGGCTGCTGTTCAAGATCGTCGAGGAGGCGCATGGTCAGCGAGAGTGACGCTTCGAGGGCGCGCATCTTGCCGCGAAGCCGCCGCCGTCGCCAGAGGGCGAAGAGCCACTGCAGATGCTGAAGGTGTTTCCGATTGCCGAAGCGTTGTTCCAGGATCTCGGAGGCACGTGCATCAGCGTGTTCAAACCGGTCCTGTTGGGGTGAGAGAAGGAAGGCGCGGAAGCGATCCTGGGCGTGCTGGATCAGATCGACGAGACCGCGACGCTGTTCCTCAATCTGCTGCTCGATGGCGTCAACGTCCTGGCGCAGTTGATCAAGGACGTGGGGATCGCCTGGTCGCCAGTAGAGGCGA
>NZ_BNJF01000014.1 GCF_016587355.1 Ktedonospora formicarum
GAAGAAGAGGACTTACTCGCTATGTACTTTGACGAGCGGTGCGTACTCTCTCCAGATGCCACAACACAAGCGAGTGTACTCTTTCAAGATTACGTAAAATGGGCCGACGCTGGGAATCTCTATAAGCTCAATAGCAAACAGTTTGGCCTGGCAATGGCGAAGAAGAAAAACATTGAGAAGAAAAGGGCAGGGGCGGGCTACATCTATCGAGGGATAGGGTTGCTATCCACTGATCCTAATGACCACAAAGAGAGTGTGTATAGTGGTCGCAACCATACACACTCACATGAAGCCGCTTCTCAAGCTAGCTCAGGTAGTAACACAGATTCATCTAGTGTAGGGAGTGTACAGTCACAGCAAGTTTTTAGTAAAAATTATAGAGAAGAGTCTGAAAAATATCAAAAACAAGACGCAACCATACACACTGTACACACTGAAGATAAAGGATATAGTGTAAAGCAGCCTCCAGAGCCTCACAATAATGGTGTGTATGGTGCGAACGACTATACACAGACCGTACACAAAGACAGCGAAGATAAAGGCTATGAGGAGTACACTCTATGAGCAGAAAGCACGATGTATCCTCTATTCTGAAGCGCGCGGCCGATCTGGGTATGGTGCTCTATGTCGAAGGCGACGAGCTGAAGGTGCTAGCCCCGCGTGGCTTGCCTCAACTGACGAAGGCCCTAGAGGTCATCAAAGGTCAGAAGCCTGCTATCATGGCGCACCTACGCAGTATCAAAGAGTGTCCGCTTTGTAGCACCTGCCTGGACGAAGGCAGAGAGACAGAAGCGACGCGCGAGCTGGCAGACTTCATGTATTGCGAAGAGCATTATAGCCTGGCGCTGGCCCGCGCCTCATAAGGATGGAGCCATGAACAATAAGAACCGCGTTCGCCCGCTCGTCACACTGGAGTTGAAATCAGATGGAAGTGTCGCGGCGTGCCTGCCCGACTTCTCTGTAATCCGCTTGACGCCTGGGCAGTGTCAGGCGATACAGCAGATGGTTCGTCCCTACCTGACGTCCGATGAGATAGCGGGCTTTGTCCTCGCGCAGCAACTCAGGCTGCCTGTAGACGAGAGTAAGGCATCATAGGTAAGAGGAGAGAGACAATGGCAAGGCAAGCGAAAACGCAGCGTATCATTGACGAAGCATATGAGATCCTGTCAGAAGTTAATCCTATGACCGTTCGCCAGGTCTATTATCAGCTTGTTTCTCGACAAGTCGTAGAAAATACACGTTCACGTTATCAGGCAGTTTCAGATGCGTTAGTCGATGCTCGTCTTGAGGGTACTATCCCTTGGGAGTGGATTGAGGACCGACTAAGGCGGCCGCGTAGTGTGGCTATGTGGGATGATTTAACCGCGTTCGCTGAAGCTGCTCGCATCTCCTATAAGCGCGATGTCTGGGCTTCACAGTCTGATTACCTGGAGGTATGGCTTGAGAAGGACGCCCTCTCTGGCATCTTTGAGGATGCCCTATCAAATTACGGGGTAACGCTCAATGTCGGTCGCGGCTATGATGGGTGGTCAAGCATCCGCAATGCTGCGCAACGTTTCGATACGGGCGAAGGTGTAACCATTCTGTACTTTGGTGACTTTGATCCCAGCGGCGAAGACATGGTACGAAGCTTGCGAGACAGGCTCGCCGAACTAGGGAGTAAGCCCACTATCCTCAAGGTTGCTCTTTCCCTGGATGACGTACATAGATATAACCTCCCTCCCAATTTCACGAAGACGACAGACACCAGGCGCAAGAACTTTGTCGAGCAGTTTGGTGATGTATCGGTAGAGCTGGATGCATTGCCCGCTGATGTGCTACGCGCCCGCCTGATCGAAGAGGTTGAGCAGCGTCTGGATATGAAAGCTTTAAAGCAGATCCAGGAGTTAGAAGAGAAAGAGCGGGCGCGATTGGTTGAGGCGCTACGTGCTATCTCGTAACATGATGATACTCAAGCAGGCGTTTATTCGTCTTATTAGTAAGAACATCGAAAGATAGGGATGTGCGTATGAGCATGAAACCGCGCCCAATGCCAGAGCCAGAAGAGCAGCCATTGCTGCCAATGACGTCCGATCTGATTAGGACTACAGTCACGGGCGGCCGCCAGGTCTACAACAATCTCTCCCATAGCGACATAAACGCGATTGTCAAAAAGGCGAGGGGGATGCGTGGTGGCGAGCTGCATATTAGCTTCGATGAGAAGGGGCGTATGGTCCGCATTCGCAAGATTATTGACTACCACTACAACCAGGACGAAGACGAAGAGTAGCAGACACCTCTCTTTCCTTCTGTCCCCTCCTTTCTTTCGCGAGTGATGGGCGCGGGTGTACACAGAGAAGCATCGTTCTTCCAGTGAACGATGCTTCTCTGTGTCTAGAACGCGAATTCTAGGCTTCTAGGTACAATCATAGGTCTACATCGAGATAGAGGCCCTGACGAGCTTCTCAGAGGCTCATCTTGTGCTAAGGCTTCTCAATATATCCTTCGATTGTCCCTGGATGATCTTCACTTAAGATAGCCTGCAAAGTAAAGTAGAGATCCTTATTGACTTTCCTCGCAGTCTGCGTGGCAAACGGCAACATGGTTTTATGCTTCCCTTCGTGCTTGCCCAGGAAGATCAGCCTTAGAGAACCGTCGTCCTCTTCAATAATCTCAACTTGTGTGATTATTCGTCTCATGAGACGACTATACTCCCTTCACATAGCCAGAAGGTGGACGGATAAGCTCAAGTATGGTATACTTGTTCTAATATGACTAACCTCTATTATTCAAATTAGAGTTAACATGTTTTGAAAGCACTAGCTAACACATGAGAGGGCGTATGGAGCATAACGACACCGCATTAACGACTGCCAATGAGGACCGTATATCGATGCAAGAGGCTGCTCTGGAGTGGTTAATCACTAAAGCGAAGAAGACGGATAGCGAGCGAACTGAAGGGGCCTATAAGCGAACGCTTGGGCAGTTTGATGCCTACCTGAGAACCAATGGCTCGCGTCTGGATGACGAGCCGCGCAGAGTCGCCAGGCACGCACAACGTTTTGCGTTCACTTCCTACGAAGAGCCAGAGCGCGAGCTCTCTACCAGCACCGTGAATCAGCGGTTCGCGATCCTCTCTAGCTTCTATACTTATGCGATGAAACAGGGGGCTTGTGATGTTAACCCTATTAACTATTGTGAACGCCCTACGCGCCAGGTAGCACACGCAGCTCCTCACCTGGAGCATACCTATATTGCGGACGCCCTGCGCATGATTGACACGTCGACACTGGAGGGCAAGCGCGACTATGCTTTGATAGACCTGGCGGTCACAACTGGTCGACGCGCGGCCGAACTCGCTGGCCTGCGCTGGCGAGACATCGACATCAAAGGGTCAATCATGACTATCACATGGGTACGCTGTAAGGGCAAGAAGACGCTAGAGAATGTCATAGGCAAGAAGACAGCAGCACACCTATTGCGCTATATAAAGGCCCTCTACGGCCCTCTAGATGCGATAGAGCCGGATGCACCTATCTTTGTGTCGTTGGGCAATCGTAAGCGCTATAAAACCGATAAGGCGACTGGCGAGACAATCCTTCTGGGACTCTCACATCAGGCTATTGCTAACATCTTTGATCGCCGTTTGGACGAGAAGCGGACGCACACCGCGCGGCATAGTTTCGCCGTCCGCATGAAGAAGTTGGGGGCGAGCATTGCAGATATCGGCGATCTGCTTGGACATAGCAACTATGCTGTCACATCTGGGTACATGAAAGACCTGTTAAGCGCTGAGAATGAGCACATCGACGCGCTAGAGAATGCGTTTGGACTCTAGCGCCAGGCACGCCTCAGGTACGCTCTGGTTACAGGTTACGGTTACACTGCCAAAAAACGGCCACAAAAGGCCCTAAAAAGCCCCGAATTCGAGCAATCGAACACCATACGCGCGCGTGGTTAAATCTACAATTCAACACCCCTACGCGCGCAAGTCCCACCAACACGCACCAACATGCTAAAAAGGAAACACATAGGCAGGAAACATCCGTACAATATGCGGACATTATGAGCGGACTATGTTATAATTGACATATGTTCATATTGCCATATGGCTTCTGATAAGACGTGAGAGAGGTACTCCTGGTGAGCCTCTCTCAGCACTTCACACAAAGGAGATATACTCTCATGGCGAACCAACCTACAGGTAATCCCTACTATCCCGTTGATAAAAATGGCAACCAATCACCAACGCCCGCATATATGCCCGATTCAAGGCAAGTTGACCTCCAGCAGTCTCAGCTCGCCGCGAACGCCGCAAAGGCGCAAGAAGCTGCACGCAAGGCCCGCCAGGTCGGCCCAAAAGTGAAGTACACTAAGCGGGGGTGGTAGTTATGTCTGTAAGCGAGAAAGCACTTCAGCAGGCGCAGGCCCGCATGCAAGCATATCAGGCAAGCCTGGAAGCAGAGAAGCAGGCCCGCGCAGCGAGGGAGGCAGCACGTGATGAATGGCTCGCTCGCGTTCAGGCTATGCGCGAACGGATTGCGAGCGGCGACCCGGCCGAACTACCTCCCAGCTTTGATAGCATCTTTGCAGAGAACATGGTGCGGACGAAAGAAGCAGAGAAGCAGGCACAGCGCGAGCGCAACGCAAGCCCCTATGCGTTCACTGGTCAGGAGCTGCCACAGCCCCCGCATGTGGTCGCCGCCTGGAGACAGCAATACTTTGCAGAGCATAACGCCGCGTATGCTGAGATTGCGCCCCCTTCTGAAGAAGAGCAGGCGTAGTTATGGGGCGTCTATGCTCAATCTGTTCTCATCCCCAGCGCGCAGCCATTGACGTGGCTGTCGTGTCAGGCCAGTCGTTTCGACGCATAGCGACGCAATTTCAAACTAGCGAAGCGTCGATTCGACGGCATACGGCCGACCATATCTCTGAGGCTCTGAGGGCTTCACAGGGCGCGAATAAAGAAGCGCAGGCCCTAGAGGTCGCCAAACAGTTACAAGCCATCAATACGGCGACATGGGCGATAGTCAATAAGGCTCTGGCAGAAGGTAACGACCGGGTTGCATTGTTGGCTGCTGATCGCGTCTTGAGGCAACTGGAGTTGCAGGCGAAGATACAAGGGGATATTGATACGCCTCAGGTGAACATACGGCTTACAGAAGAGTGGAGAGCCATACTCGATACTATTACAGGGGCGCTTGACAACTTCCCTGAAGCGAAGATAGCAGTCGCCACTGCTCTGATGGACGAGCATGAGCGCCAGGCGCGTCTCAACTGAGGGATGCATGAAGAACAACATCACGCGAGCTGATAAGCGTAGCCAGGCGCTCAAGATGCGAGCAGCCAAGTACACCTATGACGAGATCGCGCGGGCGCTGGGGTTTAAGAACCGTAGCGCCGCATATAAGCTTGTGAATAAGGCGCTAGAAGAGTATGAGTCTGAGGATGTGCGTCTACTGCGCATGGAAGAGGGTTACATGCTTGACGTGCTCCATCAGAAGCTATGGGCGCAACTCTATGACAAGAATGGTAAGCTAAACCTACGTGTTATAGATAGGCTGCTCGCGATCTCTGACAGGCGTTGTAAGTTGTGGGGCCTCTATCGCAAGGCAGGCGACAATGACAGCGTGTACTATTCCAAGGTCATCATACGCGAGGTGCCTGCTGGTTACATACAGAGTGTTTAGACTAGTCATAAAAAGGGCGCTCCCTCGCAATGAGAGAACGCCCTGGATGGGAATATAAACAGTTTAACGGGATTGTACGCGCTTCTTCATCTCCGACCATGCCCCCAGAATGATACCAGTTATCTCGCCTGTCTCCTCTATCACAAAGAGCTCCCGGTCCTTTACCTCATAGATGCCCTCGCCGATCCGCGCAGGTGTGCGTTCCGTATCGGTCGCTACCATTCTGAAGGGCCTTGCATTGAAGAGGCTAGAGCCTTTGTAGAGGGCCTCCAGAAAGAAGGACAAGGCAAGCGCGTTCCATAGGTCTATGCTGCCTTGGTCGTTGCGCGCTGTGTTCACATCAGGGAAGAAGACTTCCAAGCAGATCATCTATGGCTCCATCACTTCTGTAGCGGCGACCTCGACGGGAAAGCCGCTGCTATCGTCTAAAACATAGGTAAGGATGCCCTGAGGGTTGATATACTTCCATATGATCTCGCCCAGGTCCGCGCCGTCGTCGAAAAGGACGTTTTCACCTACTCTGAATTTGCCTGCTTCAGCGAGCTCGCCATAAGCCTGGCGATACTGACTATAAAGGTTCATTTTATCCTGGTGTTCGCGCTGCATTGGCTTCTTCTCCTTGGCTTGTATTTCTGAATAAACAAAATTCTTCTTCTCGATCTAGCCACGTCACATAACAGATGATAGGCTCGCCCTTGACTGGCTGATACTCCACTCTCCATGCGTCGTCAGCCTCACATGTCTTTATATTGTATTTTGCCACCTCGTCCGATAAGGCTGGCTTAATTTCAAGTGCCTTGCCCTGCTCTCCCAACTCAGAGAGCACAAAGTTCTCAATGCTCTTGCGCACCTCAGGCTCATGAGAAGGCCTGAGTGCAACAAAGAAGCAGTGACGTGGGCAGTATGGGGTAACATCAAAACAGCCTCCTTTTGTCAGCTCCGCTAGACCAACGTTGGTCATAGAGATACAATGCGGATCTGTGCATGGGCGCGAAGGCGAGAATCGGACTATATAATCCATGACTACATTCCCTTATCTGATACAATAGGGGCAGCGCCGCCAGGTCCACAATCTGAGGCGCTACCCATGCCGGGTTAGAGCTTTAGCAGTGACATGCTAAGGCTCTTCTTTACCATAACTTCCACCAGGGGCGCTGCTCTTCAGACTGTTCGCGCTGGCCTGCCTCTTGTTCGCTAGGCAGAAAACCAACGAAGGTGTACGTTACATGCTCCGATCCGTTCTCAGGATCACACCTATTGCAGATCGTGCCGGCTGTAATTTCGGCTCCACACTCTGAGCACCAGTGATTCATAGTCGCCTCGCTTTCTATAATCTTTGACTAGTCGGGATATCCCCGAACACCCTGGCAGGGCTTGCACCTGCGCGCCTTCTATTCGGACAGGGCGAATGTATACCTATGCCATAACTGGCTTTACACGCTTGAGCCATTTTGATGCTGTGCTACGTGAGCACCCTAGCTCGGTTACGATTTCAGAGAGTGTGACCTCATTATTTTTCTGATACATCGCTTCGATCTGAGGGCCGTAATCTGCCGTTTCCTGTTCGCCCCGAACAGTGATAGCGTCGAGGTTTAGGGCATCTGTTTCACCTTGAGACGCTGCTGATACATCACTCTGTTCGCCCTGCTCTGTTTCACCAGGGGCAGGTAAAGCTACCTGTGTAGGTGCTTGTATTGCGATGGTTGCGGCTGTTCGCTCTACTGTCTCACGTACCATCTCGACGGTGACTTTTGAGAAGTGATTGAGCGTTTCCTTGTTCATCGCTTGCATGGCTGCAAAGTTCTGAGCGTTCATTTCTTGCATGGCCTGGATGACTTGAGCCAGTTCGCTCGCCTGAGTTGGTTGTGTAGCAGGGGTAGCATTAACCTGTTCGTCCTCGACGGTAGACACCTGCGCAGTGTTCGCCTGTTCGCGCTGCTGTCTATTCCCGGCTGCCATCTGCATACGCCAGCGCTCCATTGTCCTATCCACACCCATCAGAATAAGCAGGAAGGTCGCTAGGGCTGCGCGTTCGTACACAAAATTTACGGTGTTGATGTTGAGTACACTCATAGCCTGCGCGATAGTGCCAGGCACGTCTCTATGTTGGGTGAATACCGCACCGATGATAATGGAAACGTAGGCCAGGAAGATCAGGAATAGGATATTGAAAATGATAAGCACCCATTTGCCTATGCCATGGTCAACCATGCGGGCCAGATCAGGAACACGCCCGATGACGAGAAGGATCTGGAAGTCAACGCCCAGGCCCATGATGAGGAGCCAGGCATAGAACAGAAATGGGACATGTCCTAGTACCTCGCCATTGCTCAGAACGTCCATGAAGCCCAGGACTGAGGCGACTGCCAGCAAGTACCCTAACACAAGGTTGATGATCTTATCAGCACGGTGCGTCCATTCGATAGCCCGCTCATAGAAGCTATCAGGATCGGTTTTCGTCGAGTCATAGCTCGCGCTGGCGGCTGCTTTGTCCTTCTTCTCCAGACGCTTCGCTTCTTTTGCTTGCTGCCTTGCGAGTTTGGCGGCCGCGCGCTGCTCTTTACGAGAGAGAGGCGCAGCTGGTGTCTGCTCTGTGAGGTCTGGTGCCTCAGTCTGTATCATTTGCTGCATGTGCATATCCTTTCTATCGATCATTGGCAGGCAGGAACCGCCCAATGAGTTGCTGAATCTCAGCCGCCTTTTTGGCGAAGGCATCACCACCCTGGAGTGGTTCGCCCTTGCCATTCGAGAATTCCGACGCGATAATCTGTTTCATCCCCATCCCTTGTTTCCACTTCTCCACTATGCGCCACTCCTGCGCGGTTAATTGTGGCTTTAAAGCGCCCGTTATAGGGCCTTTCGTAGTGGGCGTAGTGGGAATACTAGCCACTTCATACACAGGCGTTTCTCGCTCATCGTAGCGGCTTATGGTCGACTCAATAGTGGGGGCCATAGTGGGCTTCGTAGCGGATGTTTTGCCCTTACTTTTTGCCTCCAGTTTCAACGCTACGTCATAATCAGGTGCGAGTACCAGGCCTGCATATTGTGGCTTTTCAAGAACGTACTGCCCTTGTCGACCACGCTGGAAGTTCTGTTTTATCAGCTCCGTCTTAAAGAAACCTGCGGCCCTTGCCGTGTCTGGATCAATGGCGAACCCTCCACGTGTGCGAAACTGCGCCATACCCTCGCGTGTGCTCTTATCGCTGTAGTCGGTCTGCATGCAGGTTAAGAAGAAGATGCCATACTTGCGACCGCGAATGCTGATAATGTTAAGGGCTGCCAACATATCCTTCTGGAGTTGCTTGTCGACGACTTCATACTTGAGAGAGAGCATCTCCTCGACGTACACTAATAGAACTGGCTCATTCAGTGTGCAATGCTCCTCTCCCAACTGCGCGCGCCTGGTCAACTCCCATTGCAACAACTTCAGCTTATTGGCTACCTCGTCAGGATCGCGCCCAACAAGACGCTGACGGCGAGGGCCGATTTCTGCCACGTGAGGCAAGTCCTCAAACAGTCGCGCCGTGTTGTACTCCAGGTCAAGCAAGCCAATGCGCAGATGGTCAGGATCGTTCGTAGTCGTCGCGATATCCAGGACACCGCCCGCGACACATGACTTCCCTTGCCCAGAACCGCCAATGAATTTGAAATGGGTTGACTTGCGAATAGGCCCAATAACCAACTCTCCGGTATCCACTTCAGCACCTAAGCCAGTCTGAAGGCTGTTGAATGGAATAGCCTCATAAAACTGCTCAATGCGAGGCAGAGAACGCTCTTCACTGATGTTCACCTGCAATGCGTCAGCCTGCCCTGCCTGGAGTTGGTTGTCATTGCGTATCGTATGCAGCGATGGGTACTGCTGATAGTTGCCTCTGATCTGCGCGATCTCCCAGGTGCTCGGATTAAGAACTGCTGCATTCCCAAGCTGATCAAAGGTAATTGCGCGATCCTTCTGGCGAGCTTCAGCCATCATAAGCTCATATTGCCCTCGGGCGAGCAAGTTTTCGCGCTCCCTGGCCGCGTGTCTGTCGTCTATCTCAGCCTGCATAAGCTTCATTTGCTTGTTGTGGGACTGCCACGCCCTGAAGGCACGATAGAACCTCACGAACAGCCAAGCAACGGCCGCAACCCCTAGCCCGCGCGGTACCCATTCAAGCAAAAACTTCATGACCTGGCTGCTGGTTTCAATGTACTGGTGCAAGTTACCGATCAGGCCAATAAGAAACGCAATGAGTACTACCGCGCCCACCGTGAGCACACCCGTTGTAATGAGCATGCGTACCAACTCTGAATCGCGCTTAACTTCGCGTTGTACTTCTTCGCGCTTGCGGTTATAGCTCTCCTGATAAGCGTCTATCGTCTCGCTATCGAGCATATCCGCTGTCTGTTGGAAACGATACTTCTTAGTAGCCATAGGTGCGCCTCCCTGCCTGTGCAGACTGCTTGAACACACTACGAACCCATTTCACGCCATTGGAACCTAGCCAGTAGATGCCGATGCCAAGGACAGCCATAAACAGTAATTTGGTGATGAAATCGGCATGGTCGCAATACGCGCTGATTGTGAGGAGAATGCTAAACGCAAGTTGAAGAAACAGCCACACGACGCATGCAAGCACTGTCAGCCCTGCCAGTGTCGCCCCGGCAATGAGCCCCATCTGGAGAAGAAACTTGCTAGTGATACATTTGGGATGGATCATGATAACCATGACGCGATCTCTCCTATGTCCCTATACATCGCTTCATGGCTCTGGTAGTATGTTCCAAGCCAGTGAAGCAGCCTAGTTGCTCTCATTGGTTAGCACCTGCGCTATGGTTTACCGGCCTCTAGCGTGGGTGCGCTCAAAACTACTTGATGTACTTATCTAATGAGTCCTTCTTGATCCTCCAGGCCCCTCGCACCTTTACGGCGTCCAACTCATTCGCCTTAATCATCCGACGAACGGTATCATCAGACACCCGCAATAGTTCGCAAGCCTCTTTGATGCTATAAAGCACTGGCTCTCGCTTCTCTTGCTCTGCCATAAGCTGCATTTATGCCCTCACTTTCTAGTAGGTTACGCACGTTTACGCAGGTTTCAGCCTACAACTCAATAGTACGCAATATCACGCTAGTTTGTCAAGGCTTTTTATACCAATTTATGCATATCGGACAAAAATTAGATAATGCTATTGTAACATTACTATTTCGTCTTATAAGAGAGGATGGTACAATATCAACAATTAGCATCGCTTTGTGAGAGAGGTTAGCTTGAATGTTCGATGAGAAACAAACATTATCCGATGAGAGAAAGTCAGAGTATGTAGCAGCCCAGGAAGCGGCGAAGATATTAGGCGTCAAGCCTGCAAAGCTGTACTACTATGCTGAACGTGAGGTTATCAGGCGTGAGCCAGGGCGAGGGCATAAGAAGTTCAGATACAACGTCGCCGATCTGCTCGCCCTGAAGTCAAAACTACGTGCGCGCCGTCGGCAAGATACGCCCGAGCTGCGATGGATGACGCCGCGCGATCTGCCTGGAGTCCTGAAGCTAGACCTTGAGGTATTCGACCACGCGCTAGTGGGAGATTACAGCACCTATGCCCCCTGGCTGACGAAGAATCCATATATAGCTATGGCAGCCTTCAGCGGCGAGCGCTGTCTGGCCTACATCAGTATGCTACCCTTGCCAGAGCCGACCATCCTGGACGTGCTGAGCGGTACACGCGACGAATTGAGCATACGCGATGAGGAGATACTGACTTACGAAGAGCCTGGAGAGTACACGCTGCTTGCCAATAGTGTCGTTATCAATCCTGAGCGGCCCGAATTGCTCTATGCACTCCTCGGCCGAGTGATGGAGCACTGGACAGATCAGTACCCAGAGCGCCAGGTCGCGCGGATCTTCGCGCAGGCCGCGAGCGAATCAGGAGACATTCTGATACAAAAGCTTTTCATGGCCCCACTGTATCGGACCGTCGAGAATACCATGCTACCCATTCATAACGCCTATGTTCTTGACTTGCGCAGGGCAGGCGCTACTCGCGTGATACGATCCTTTCAGGAAGCCATCAAACGCAAGGGCGCGGGCCTCCAGGTTGCGCCGTCTGTCGTCTCTGGCTTGCCTTCGTTCACAGCGCCAGGCGTCGAGGTCGCGAGCTCGCGAGTAGCACCGCGCCAAAAAACAGAGCCAGCGTCGCCGCCCAATCTGCCAGAGGGAAGTAAACCTGTCTTCGTCTATGCTCGCGAGGTTGGTATAGCTCGCCGTAGGTTGGTGGATTACATGGAACGCTATCACCTGGAGCACATAGCGATCCCTAATCCAAAGCGAGAAGGCGAAAGCGAACGCTACTTGACGCCAGAGCAGCAAGAGCACGTTCGCGCCTGGCTCGTCGAGAATGGCAAACTGACTTCCAGCGACCTATAGTGAAGTCTTATGTAAGTTTTCGCCGCCTGCTTCATTGGCTACATGAATAAAGAGAAGCCCCTGGCAATGTGTCCAGGGGCTTCGTCGTTTCACTCCTTATGCTTGCATCTCCAGGGCTGTCGCGAGCGCTTCATTCTTGCGCAGGCGTTTAAGCGCAGACGTACGCACATTATCAGAACGTCGATCATAACGGGGCGCAGGGCAAGGCCAGCAAGGGGGCGCAGGTTGGAAAGCGTTCAAGTCAAACGCCTTACGCATGTATGCCTGCTCTTCGAGTGGGAGCTGACGCAATGCTGCATAAAGCGCCAGATCTCGCTCGTTCTGGTATTCATCACTGTAAGTATTTATAGTGGCATCAGGTGCAGCCAACGTGTCGGCCAACGTCACCGCGCTATCGTTATACATAGGAACGTCAAGGCTGAGAGGAGATGAAGGGCGCCCACGATAATACATATCAATGAGATGGAAGCGAACAGCACGCATGAAGTAAGGGCAAGGATTGCTCATCGTGTTGAGACGTGGCGACATCTCCAGGGCAAGTACAGCAGCGTCTTGATACAAATCGTCGAATTCGGCATTGAAGGCCCGCGCCAGGTTCGCAAGCATCGCGCTTGCATTGCTGAGAAGCTCTTGTGTCTGCATGGTTACTCTCCTAGCCTGCCTATCTGGGGTGGCTCCCAGATAGGCGACAGTTTAGGACTAAACGGTACTAACCTATCGAGATGCCCCAGGCGTCTTGCTCATCGATGTAGCGCTCGCTGTCGTCGCCCTCGCTCTGGATGCCTGCGAGGTCGCAATCAGCAATGAAGTCGTCGGCGTTCTGCTCTACCAGAGAAGGCCCATTCTCAGCTTCATAGCGAGCGGTAGCGATGTCATAGGCTTGCTGTGCGTACCATCGGGTAACCATTTCAGGTGTGATCTGCATTGTGGTATACTCTCTTTCGTGCTAACCCTTACGGGTTGAGGTTGCGCCCGCCCCTCTTCTGGTCTGCGAAACTTGGGAGAGGCGAGGCGCTTCTTTCTGTCCGGACTAGTTGAGCCCGAATCGTACTTTGTCTTCGTCGCTCAGGTTCAAGGGCTCTGCTACCAGAGCCTTCGCGCGGGCCTTAATCGCAGCCTTGCGAACATCCTCACGCTGTACAGGTTTCGCATTAAGCTCTTTCATAGCTGCGCGCTCTTCGCGAGCGGCGGCGACGCTGATAATCACGTGCTGACATACTCCCTTCTGGCAATTCTTGAAGCCATACTTCCCAGCTTCGCATGTGCATTGGAAACCAAATTGCTTGCTCCAAGTCACCTTGTACTCAACGCGCTTGCCTTCGCCGTCGAAGAGGTCGCGTGAGCTCTCGACCATGTAGAACGGTGTGCCGTTGCTCTCAAAGCACTTGTACGCGCGGCCGATCTGCTCATCAGTGACTTTAGAAGTATCGATGCGGGAAGCTGTCATGACTGCCATTGCCTTAATCTCCTTAACTGTTTCAGAACTTTCGTACCTCACTTGGTACTCTTTAAGTATACCTGTTATTAAGCCAGAAGTCAATACTTTTTCATAGCAATTTGACGAAAACTATTGACATCCATCATAATTCAGTGTATTATTGGCTTAACAACAAGTAAGCATCATTAAAGGGAGGGTACACCATCATGCTGGAAGATAAAGACACGTTCACCTTGCAAGAGCTTTTCGACGACTTGCCAATGCCCCTAGCGGAGCTGGCGAGACAAAGCAAAATAAACGAGGTGACGCTGGCGAGGATCAGGGATGGCAGGTCAACCAGGCGCGACACAGTAAACAAGTTACTGTTCAAGCTCTCAGAGATCTACAGTCGTCCGCTTTCGTTGCGAAACGTAACCGGAATTAATGTCATGGTAAATAAGCGCCTGGAGAAGAAAGAAGCCAAGGCGCAATCGTTGTAGCATGTCGCCGCTATATCCATAGCGGTATTATTCAGTCGTTGGATAATTGACAGGACCAACCATGCACTTTAAGATAGTGGATATAAAGGGGCGAAACCGTTTAGACAGCGAGCACTACGCATCGCGCCGGAAAGTAGCCTATCTGAAGCAAACAATCGAGTATGTCCGACTGACAAAGACTCTGGGGGGCATGGCCCTTAAACGCGACAAGCTAGCCAGAGCTTCGGGGCGTATCAATACCTTAGAACACAGCAGAAAAGAAATTTCTGTTCTAAGTATTGATCGCCCCTTTTTTATTGGGGTAGCCCTCGCGGGGGCAAAATAAAACCCCCGCCATCGCAACTGGCAGGGGCTCATTTACCTTCGTAGAAAGGTTCAATTCATGTATTCTAGTAACCATAATAGCGCAGTCTGCAATGTCGTGTCAACACCTCACCTGGAGGTGACACGATGACGACCACCAGCACATACACGCTCGCGACACTCAAAAACCATCCACAATGGGTCTGCTATGGACCCGATAAGATGCCTTTTAACCCACTTTCAGGTTTTGGGGCAGATTGTAACAACCCTACAACCTGGACGACCTTTGATGCTGCTTGGAGAGCGCATAAAAGCAACCAAGCAAAGTATAAAGGCGTTGGCTATGAGTTCGTGAAAGAGCAGGGGATTACTGGCGTAGACCTGGATAAGTGTAGGGACGAGCATGGCAACTTCACGCCTTTTGCTCAAGAGGTCGTTCGCCGCCTCAACTCCTATACTGAGATATCCCCAAGCGGCAAGGGCCTGCATATCTGGGTACGTGGCAATATCCCGACTAGTCTGAAACAGGATGCTAAGAACGGGGGAGAGCTGCGCATTGAGATGTACGACTCCCAACGATACTTTACGGTAACCGGCGAGCGCCTGGTAGGAACGCCTGAAACTATTGAGGATCGCCAGGAAGAACTAACCGCACTCTATAACGAGATTTTGGCGCAGCGTCGCCAGGCTGAGAAGAGCCAGGCGCAACGCCAGAGCGTACCAGAGACACCTCGCCCTACTTTGGGCGATACTCCCTATGGGCTCAAAGCACTGGACGCAGAATGCCATGAAGTCGCCACAATGCCAGAAGGCGGCCGCAATAACCGCTTAAACCAGTCTGCATACTCCCTTGGTCAACTTGTCGCAGGCGGCGAGCTATCACGCTCTACAGTAGAACGCGAACTGACAGCAGCAGCCGAACGCGCAGGGCTGGAAGCTCGCGAGATTGAGCGGACCATGAAGAGCGGGCTTGAAGACGGTATGAAGCAACCACGCACGCGCCCTGTAGACGAGATAATCTATGGTAACGCTGGGGGCGGGAATGGCAGCAATACACCGAACCGTGTACAGGCTGATGATGATAGCGGGCCAGATCTCCAGTTCATTCTCGACCGTCTGGACGAAGGCGAATATGGCGACTCTCTCTTATTCGCGAGCATCTTTCGCGGGCAAGTGCTCTATGATCTGACTGCGCAAGAGTGGTACAAATGGCAAGGTCACTGGTGGGAGCTGGACGAAGAGGGCAGCGTTAAGCACCTTGTCTCAGGCAAGCTTGCCAGCGTCTACCTCCAGGCCAGCGCTATGATGAATACCTTGGCATCACAAATTGAAGCGCGGGCCGATGTCTCTGGCGACAATGAGCAAAAAGCCGTTGCTCAGGAACGGGCAAAGAAGGCACGCGAGCAGATCAAACAACTACACGGCCGCGCGTTCGCCCTTCGCCAGATCTCCAGATGTAAAAACGTTCTCAACTTCGCACAGTCCCATGAAGGCATGAGCATTGCAGCAAAGAATTGGGACCGCGACACCTGGCTCCTTGCCGTTCCTAATGGTGTACTTGACCTGCGCTCTGGCGAGCTGCGCGAGGGCAGGCCAGAGGATTACATCAGGACCACATGCCCGACAGAATGGACCGGCATTGCTACACCTGCGCCACGCTGGGAACGCTTCTTACATGAAATTTTTGAGGATCGCGAAGAGGCGCAGCGCGTCGAGCTAATCAACTTCCTTCAGCGCCTTCTGGGATATGGCATCACAGGCGAGGTAGTCGAGCACGTTTTTGCTGTACTCTATGGCGAAGAAGGGCGTAACGGAAAGGACACATTACAGCTTGCCCTCTCTAACACGTTGGGCGCGATCTCGGGCGCGATCTCCAAAGATGTCCTATTAGAAGCCGGTCGCCGTACTGCTGGTGCTCCTACTCCTCATCTGTCCGACCTCCAGGGCCGACGCCTCGCCTGGGCAAATGAGCCAGAGCGCGGCGCACGTTTTAGTGTCGGACAGGTCAAAGAGCTTTCAGGAGGCGGCGAGATACCTACGCGCGGGCTGCATGAGAAGAAAATCACGAAGCTGCAACCAACACACCTGCTAATCCTACTCACCAACCATAAGCCCCATGCCGACTCGTCAGACGCGGCGTTCTGGGATCGGCTGCGCCTCATCACCTTTAATATGCGCTTCGTTGATACTCCCAGCGCAGCAAACGAGCGCAAGAAAGATACAACACTTTGGGCTCAACTCAAAAGAGAAGCCTCTGGCATCCTCGCATGGCTCGTTCGCGGTTGCCTGCAATGGCAGCAGCAAGGGCTCGCAACGCCTACACAGGTACTCAATGATGGCAGCGACTACCGCGAAGAAGAGGACTTACTCGCTATGTACTTTGACGAGCGGTGCGTACTCTCTCCAGATGCCACAACACAAGCGAGTGTACTCTTTCAAGATTACGTAAAATGGGCCGACGCTGGGAATCTCTATAAGCTCAATAGCAAACAGTTTGGCCTGGCAATGGCGAAGAAGAAAAACATTGAGAAGAAAAGGGCAGGGGCGGGCTACATCTATCGAGGGATAGGGTTGCTATCCACTGATCCTAATGACCACAAAGAGAGTGTGTATAGTGGTCGCAACCATACACACTCACATGAAGCCGCTTCTCAAGCTAGCTCAGGTAGTAACACAGATTCATCTAGTGTAGGGAGTGTACAGTCACAGCAAGTTTTTAGTAAAAATTATAGAGAAGAGTCTGAAAAATATCAAAAACAAGACGCAACCATACACACTGTACACACTGAAGATAAAGGATATAGTGTAAAGCAGCCTCCAGAGCCTCACAATAATGGTGTGTATGGTGCGAACGACTATACACAGACCGTACACAAAGACAGCGAAGATAAAGGCTATGAGGAGTACACTCTATGAGCAGAAAGCACGATGTATCCTCTATTCTGAAGCGCGCGGCCGATCTGGGTATGGTGCTCTATGTCGAAGGCGACGAGCTGAAGGTGCTAGCCCCGCGTGGCTTGCCTCAACTGACGAAGGCCCTAGAGGTCATCAAAGGTCAGAAGCCTGCTATCATGGCGCACCTACGCAGTATCAAAGAGTGTCCGCTTTGTAGCACCTGCCTGGACGAAGGCAGAGAGACAGAAGCGACGCGCGAGCTGGCAGACTTCATGTATTGCGAAGAGCATTATAGCCTGGCGCTGGCCCGCGCCTCATAAGGATGGAGCCATGAACAATAAGAACCGCGTTCGCCCGCTCGTCACACTGGAGTTGAAATCAGATGGAAGTGTCGCGGCGTGCCTGCCCGACTTCTCTGTAATCCGCTTGACGCCTGGGCAGTGTCAGGCGATACAGCAGATGGTTCGTCCCTACCTGACGTCCGATGAGATAGCGGGCTTTGTCCTCGCGCAGCAACTCAGGCTGCCTGTAGACGAGAGTAAGGCATCATAGGTAAGAGGAGAGAGACAATGGCAAGGCAAGCGAAAACGCAGCGTATCATTGACGAAGCATATGAGATCCTGTCAGAAGTTAATCCTATGACCGTTCGCCAGGTCTATTATCAGCTTGTTTCTCGACAAGTCGTAGAAAATACACGTTCACGTTATCAGGCAGTTTCAGATGCGTTAGTCGATGCTCGTCTTGAGGGTACTATCCCTTGGGAGTGGATTGAGGACCGACTAAGGCGGCCGCGTAGTGTGGCTATGTGGGATGATTTAACCGCGTTCGCTGAAGCTGCTCGCATCTCCTATAAGCGCGATGTCTGGGCTTCACAGTCTGATTACCTGGAGGTATGGCTTGAGAAGGACGCCCTCTCTGGCATCTTTGAGGATGCCCTATCAAATTACGGGGTAACGCTCAATGTCGGTCGCGGCTATGATGGGTGGTCAAGCATCCGCAATGCTGCGCAACGTTTCGATACGGGCGAAGGTGTAACCATTCTGTACTTTGGTGACTTTGATCCCAGCGGCGAAGACATGGTACGAAGCTTGCGAGACAGGCTCGCCGAACTAGGGAGTAAGCCCACTATCCTCAAGGTTGCTCTTTCCCTGGATGACGTACATAGATATAACCTCCCTCCCAATTTCACGAAGACGACAGACACCAGGCGCAAGAACTTTGTCGAGCAGTTTGGTGATGTATCGGTAGAGCTGGATGCATTGCCCGCTGATGTGCTACGCGCCCGCCTGATCGAAGAGGTTGAGCAGCGTCTGGATATGAAAGCTTTAAAGCAGATCCAGGAGTTAGAAGAGAAAGAGCGGGCGCGATTGGTTGAGGCGCTACGTGCTATCTCGTAACATGATGATACTCAAGCAGGCGTTTATTCGTCTTATTAGTAAGAACATCGAAAGATAGGGATGTGCGTATGAGCATGAAACCGCGCCCAATGCCAGAGCCAGAAGAGCAGCCATTGCTGCCAATGACGTCCGATCTGATTAGGACTACAGTCACGGGCGGCCGCCAGGTCTACAACAATCTCTCCCATAGCGACATAAACGCGATTGTCAAAAAGGCGAGGGGGATGCGTGGTGGCGAGCTGCATATTAGCTTCGATGAGAAGGGGCGTATGGTCCGCATTCGCAAGATTATTGACTACCACTACAACCAGGACGAAGACGAAGAGTAGCAGACACCTCTCTTTCCTTCTGTCCCTCCTTTCTTTCGCGAGTGATGGGCGCGGGTGTACACAGAGAAGCATCGTTCTTCCAGTGAACGATGCTTCTCTGTGTCTAGAACGCGAATTCTAGGCTTCTAGGTACAATCATAGGTCTACATCGAGATAGAGGCCCTGACGAGCTTCTCAGAGGCTCATCTTGTGCTAAGGCTTCTCAATATATCCTTCGATTGTCCCTGGATGATCTTCACTTAAGATAGCCTGCAAAGTAAAGTAGAGATCCTTATTGACTTTCCTCGCAGTCTGCGTGGCAAACGGCAACATGGTTTTATGCTTCCCTTCGTGCTTGCCCAGGAAGATCAGCCTTAGAGAACCGTCGTCCTCTTCAATAATCTCAACTTGTGTGATTATTCGTCTCATGAGACGACTATACTCCCTTCACATAGCCAGAAGGTGGACGGATAAGCTCAAGTATGGTATACTTGTTCTAATATGACTAACCTCTATTATTCAAATTAGAGTTAACATGTTTTGAAAGCACTAGCTAACACATGAGAGGGCGTATGGAGCATAACGACACCGCATTAACGACTGCCAATGAGGACCGTATATCGATGCAAGAGGCTGCTCTGGAGTGGTTAATCACTAAAGCGAAGAAGACGGATAGCGAGCGAACTGAAGGGGCCTATAAGCGAACGCTTGGGCAGTTTGATGCCTACCTGAGAACCAATGGCTCGCGTCTGGATGACGAGCCGCGCAGAGTCGCCAGGCACGCACAACGTTTTGCGTTCACTTCCTACGAAGAGCCAGAGCGCGAGCTCTCTACCAGCACCGTGAATCAGCGGTTCGCGATCCTCTCTAGCTTCTATACTTATGCGATGAAACAGGGGGCTTGTGATGTTAACCCTATTAACTATTGTGAACGCCCTACGCGCCAGGTAGCACACGCAGCTCCTCACCTGGAGCATACCTATATTGCGGACGCCCTGCGCATGATTGACACGTCGACACTGGAGGGCAAGCGCGACTATGCTTTGATAGACCTGGCGGTCACAACTGGTCGACGCGCGGCCGAACTCGCTGGCCTGCGCTGGCGAGACATCGACATCAAAGGGTCAATCATGACTATCACATGGGTACGCTGTAAGGGCAAGAAGACGCTAGAGAATGTCATAGGCAAGAAGACAGCAGCACACCTATTGCGCTATATAAAGGCCCTCTACGGCCCTCTAGATGCGATAGAGCCGGATGCACCTATCTTTGTGTCGTTGGGCAATCGTAAGCGCTATAAAACCGATAAGGCGACTGGCGAGACAATCCTTCTGGGACTCTCACATCAGGCTATTGCTAACATCTTTGATCGCCGTTTGGACGAGAAGCGGACGCACACCGCGCGGCATAGTTTCGCCGTCCGCATGAAGAAGTTGGGGGCGAGCATTGCAGATATCGGCGATCTGCTTGGACATAGCAACTATGCTGTCACATCTGGGTACATGAAAGACCTGTTAAGCGCTGAGAATGAGCACATCGACGCGCTAGAGAATGCGTTTGGACTCTAGCGCCAGGCACGCCTCAGGTACGCTCTGGTTACAGGTTACGGTTACACTGCCAAAAAACGGCCACAAAAGGCCCTAAAAAGCCCCGAATTCGAGCAATCGAACACCATACGCGCGCGTGGTTAAATCTACAATTCAACACCCCTACGCGCGCAAGTCCCACCAACACGCACCAACATGCTAAAAAGGAAACACATAGGCAGGAAACATCCGTACAATATGCGGACATTATGAGCGGACTATGTTATAATTGACATATGTTCATATTGCCATATGGCTTCTGATAAGACGTGAGAGAGGTACTCCTGGTGAGCCTCTCTCAGCACTTCACACAAAGGAGATATACTCTCATGGCGAACCAACCTACAGGTAATCCCTACTATCCCGTTGATAAAAATGGCAACCAATCACCAACGCCCGCATATATGCCCGATTCAAGGCAAGTTGACCTCCAGCAGTCTCAGCTCGCCGCGAACGCCGCAAAGGCGCAAGAAGCTGCACGCAAGGCCCGCCAGGTCGGCCCAAAAGTGAAGTACACTAAGCGGGGGTGGTAGTTATGTCTGTAAGCGAGAAAGCACTTCAGCAGGCGCAGGCCCGCATGCAAGCATATCAGGCAAGCCTGGAAGCAGAGAAGCAGGCCCGCGCAGCGAGGGAGGCAGCACGTGATGAATGGCTCGCTCGCGTTCAGGCTATGCGCGA
>NZ_BNJF01000015.1 GCF_016587355.1 Ktedonospora formicarum
CTTACATGAACTGCCTCCCAACACCAAAACCTTCTTTGCTATGCCTTTGCTTGCGAGCAAGGTGAGTGCGCAACGCGGTGGCTCACTCCTACGGGGGAGTCTGGGGATGAGCCAGAAGGACGACCAGGAGAGGAATATCATCGGTATCGTGCTTGGTGCCTACCGTACTCCCTGGAAGCTCCGCAAATCTGAATTGGTGCTGATGCAGGTGCTGGCAACTCAGGCAGGGGCCGCGTTAGAGAACATGTTGTTGATGACCGAGGTGATCGAGGCCCGAAATGAAGCGCGCAAGCTCTTACGCCAGGTGTTAGAAGACCAGCGCCTCAAAGAGATGATCCTTGAAAGCATTCCTAGCGGTCTGATGACGACGAATAGCGATGGGCGGATCACGACGTTTAACCGGGCCGCATCCGCCATTCTAGGGTGCCATGCGCGTGAGGTACTTGGTCAACCACTGACTAGTGTGCTTGATATTTGTTCTCTCCAGACCTCTGCCCCTGCCGTGCCAACAGTTAATACGGAGACACTGCTCAATGTCGCCCCTGGAATCAACTTGCTCAACGAGATGGAAGAAGCGCCTTCCACTACCAGCCTGCTGGAAGGGGACGGAACCTCTGTATTTGTGTCCTCCGAACTGCACATCCAGAAGGTGAATGGTGAGGTAGAAGATCGCCTGCGAGGAACGCTTCACTCTGCTCCTGACGAGTTGCGTAGTGGAACGCTCAAAACGACTGATAGGCAGGGGCGCGAGATCGTCCTGGAAGTAGATGCGCTCCCGCTTCGTGGTGAGGAGAACCGGTCGATTGGCACCTTAATCACCTTTACGGATGTTACCTCTGTTCATCGCTTGGAAGAAGAGAAGCGCCGCCTCGACCGGCTTGCCACACTGGGCGAAATGGCTGCCAATGTCGCGCATGAAGTTCGCAATCCACTCGCCTCAATTAAGACCTCCATGCAAATGATCATGGAAGAGCTCACCTGTGATACCCAACCACTTGAGCCGGGCGAGGATACTACGAGCTTGGTAAGTGATCAGGCGTGGATTCGTGAAGAAAGCTCCGTCGTATTAAAGGAAGTAGAGCGCCTCAATAGTATTGTCCATGATCTTCTGCTCTTTGCCAGGCCCCGGCAGCTTCATCGTACCCCCTGCGACCTGTGTGAATTGAGTGATCGCGTTTTGCAATTTATTCAGTCTCAGTGTGAAGCGGCCCATGTGGTCGTACATCGTGTTTATCGTGAGCTTCCTCCCGCGCCCGTTGATGTTGGACAGATGGAACAGGTCCTCTTGAATCTCTATATGAATGCTCTACAGGCCATGCCAGAAGGTGGAGTGTTGACTGTTTCATGTATGCCGCTAGCCGCCGAAGAGGCCCTGGTGAGGGACGCGCAAGAAGATGTCACCTCAACTCTGCCCCGCCATCTCCTGATCGGTCAACAACGTGAGGAGCCATCGCGTGTTCCATGGTTGGAGATAGCCGTCAGCGATACCGGCGAAGGCATACGCCCGGAACAACTCGGGCGCATCTTCCAGCCTTTCTTTACGACAAAGGCGCATGGTATCGGTCTGGGGCTGGCAATCACGCGCCGTCTGGTGGAGGATCATGGAGGCTATATTCGAGTGGAGGGTCACTATGGCTATGGCGCAACGATCTCAATTCGCCTGCCTATTGTCAGTGAGCGAAGCGCGCTCGCCGAAGAAGAGATCTGGGAAGGAGGTCAGCAATGAGCCTGGGTATTCTGATTGTCGATGATGAGCCACATCTTCCCCATCAATTTGCGCGCTATCTGCGTAAGCATGGATACGACGTCTATACCGCCTCGGATGGTGAAGCGGGCCTGCGTGAATTGCAGAAGAATACGATAGATCTTGTCTTGCTGGATCTGCGTTTGCCTCGACAAAGTGGGCTTGAGGTGCTCAAGCGCATTCGCGAGATTGAACCGGAACTGCCAGTGGTTATTTTAACCGCGTACGGCAATGTCCAAACGGCAGTTGAGGCGATGAAATTGGGGGCCTCTGACTATTTACTGAAAGGATTTGATCTGGAAGAATTGTTGCTAGTTGTAAAGCGAGCTCTGGAAACCAGTGCTATGTCCAGAGAGCTGCGACAGTTAAAGCGGGAGCGCAGCGACAATTACCATTTCAACCATGTCGTTGGTCATAGTGATCGGATGCGCGCGGTCTTTGAACTGGTGGCGAAAATCGCGCGTAGTGATGCTACAGTCCTTATCACGGGTGAGAGCGGAACCGGGAAGGAGGTCGTCGCCCATGCCATCCATGAGCAAAGCGCGCGCGCCAGTGGCCCGTTCCATCCGCTCAACTGCGCCGCCATTGCCCAAAATCTGCTGGAAAGCGAGCTCTTCGGTTATGAGCAG